>NZ_CP135079.1:0-4800000 GCF_032121415.1 Streptomyces parvus
CACGACAAGGAGCACGGAGCGCTCTGCTAGAGCCTGCGCCGCAGCAGAGCGGAGACACGCTGAGTGAACCACGCACTGAGCAGACCGATGGTAGCCCCAGCAACGACATCGCTGGGGTAATGAGCACCCGACTGCACCCGCTCAACCGCCACCACGACCGCCGGCACCGCACATACCCCACCCACGCTCGACCACGAAAAAGCGACCCCGGCAGTAAACGCGACAGCAGCCGCAGTATGGCCGGAGGGGAAGGATGAAGAATCCGGCCGGTCGTCTGCTTCGTCGTGCGGGAACCATTCCTTCGGCGGCCTGGACCGGTCAACGAGCTGTTTGCCCACACCATTGGAGACCAACTGCGCCAACGCGAGAGCAACCAGGCCGGTAACCGCGGCCTTCCGGCCCCGCCCCCCGCCGCCCGCAGCCATCGCTGCTGCCGCGACGCACCACAGCTTCGAACTCTCCGCAGCCTCCTCCACGAGCGACAGCACCCGGCCGGCGTGGGCCGGAATGCGCAAACCCGCCTGCTGCGTCACGAACCGGTCGGCGCTCTTCAACCCCGTCAGCAAACTCATGAGCTGCACCTATCCCCGGGGCGGCAGTTCACACACCCAACGCCGGCGACGCATTAGCACGGATCGGGGCTGCGCGGGTCCGGATCGACTCCATGACTTTCACCGAAGCTTCGGTCTCTTCACCAACAGATAGCGCGATGCGATCGGGGCCTCTTCACACCGTGCGGTGCATCCCCACCGAGGCCGGTGCGGTCTGGCGGAAGCCGAACTTCTCGTAGAGGTGCCGGGCCTCGCCGTCAGCAATGAGGGAGACATACGCACCGGCTGGGGCCCGGCGCTCCAACTCGCCTATCAACTCGGCCATGATTCGTTTCCCAAGGCCCCGTCCCTGGTGGGCGGGAAGGACACAGATGTCGACAACCTGGAAGAAACAACCGCCATCGCCGATCACCCGCCCCATGCCGACCGGCTCACCGCCGTGCCGTATCTGGACCGCGTGCCAGGTGTTCGGTAGACCCAGCGCCGCAGCTTCGGGGGACTTCGCACTCAACCCCGCCGCGGGCCGCAGCCGCAGATAGTTCTCGATGGTAGGCACCTCGACCGAGAGGACGTAAGGGTCAGTACTCATTTTCATACATTACATGTTAGGTGAGTTCGGTAGGCGTCGTCCAACCAGGGCGGGCCTCCCGGTGGTTGAGTCCTGCTGGGAAGGTGCCCCTCCCCTCGACCACTGAAGGGAGTTCGACGACGTCACTCATGCCCGCAGCGCGTGATGCTCATCGGCCGGCAGAAGGCGATCAGGCCGGAGCCAGCCGCGGCGGTGCGCCAACTCGGCGTAGACCGAGGCGATGCATTCCTGGTCGTAGCCTCCCGGCATCAACTCCTGGAACATGCTGGCCAAACCGGTGCCGGCCAGCCCCTCGGCTTACCCAGGAACGCTAGCCTTCAGCCCATACCTCGGGCTGGCATTCCACGAACAGCAGGTGATCCACCAGCATCCGCAGCGCCTCGTCATGCTGCGAGAACATGCCGGGGCGCCGGCGGGCAGAGTTCACCTGCTCAACGAGATGGGGCCGCTTTGGGACTTGCCTCGGCGGTCCTCTGGAGGGCCGCGTCCGTGTCCGTAGTGACCAGCGCGCTGTTGATGTCGGCGCCGGCCAGCGCGCCGGCCACTGCGGAAGCCCCGACCTGGGCAACCAGATCGGTAGCGTTGCCTGCCACCCACACACCCGGCACCTCGGTGGTGCCGACCATGCCGGAGGCGAGGATACCGATGGGCTCATCTCGCATCTCCCAGCCGTGGCAGTGCACCACACTGTGTCCCCAGTGCTCGGCGAGCCCGGGCACCTGTGGCAGCTCGTCCTTCAGGCCGGTGGCCACGAGGACGCGGCGGCCGTCGGCCCGGGTGACGGTGAACCGCAGGTCCCCGTCCGCCGACGGGGCCGCAGGCTCGGCCGCGACCACCTCGCCGAGCACGACGCGTCCGCCGTACTGGCGCACCTGCTCCCGGCCCCGTCGAAGGATCTCGGGCGGGGGGTGCCGTCCAGGGCGAGGAGGCCGTACACGGCCTTCGCGGGCGCGTTGCGCGGGGAGCCGCTGTCGATCACGATGACCGAGCGGCGGGCGCGGGCGAGGATCAGTGCACCGTTCAGTCCTGCGGCACCCCGCCGATCACCACCGCGTCGACGGTCCCCTCGGCCAGCGCGTTGGTCGTGTACGGAGGAGTCGTCACAGCCGTGGCCTCCTGCATTTCCTTGTCAGTCATGGTTCGGTCAACCTTCGAGTGTTGGGTGGTCGGAGGGGGTCAGCTGTTCAGAAGGCCCAGGATGTGGTCCGCGATCGTCTTGGGCTGTTCGAGGTGCAGGAAGTGCCCTGCGCCGGGTATGACGATGCGTTCGAAGCCGTTCGTGAACAGGTCGTCCATGCCGTCGCTCACCGTCCCCGTACGTCGACCCCTTGTCGATCTGGGTGAGCAGGAGCATGCCCGCCGTGCCAGCGGCCAGGCCGGTCACGGCCATCACCCTCACACGCCGGTATCGGCCCGAACGTCACACCGGTGCCGACCGATTGTCAGAGATGGGATGACCTCTAAAGGCCTCGTCAGCAGGGGAAAGCAAGCAGTAAGATCCACTCCAGGCGTGCAGCACTCCGCCTCTGCTCAACTCCATTTCATCTCGTTTCGCGCTATTCCGCCCTCTCTGCGCGCGTATTGCCGTGCATACACGGCGGGCCAAATGAAGGGGTCACCCCAGTTGAAGACCAGTACCCGGCTGAGACCGGTGTCCGCGGCCGTCGTCCTCGCCACGGCAGGGGGTTTCCTCGCCGCCTCGCCCGCTTCGGCCGCCACTCCGTGCAAGACGAACCACTTCACCCGCATGTTCTACCCGAACACCACCTTCTCCGGTGTCCCGAAGAAGACTGACTGCGACAACGTGATGGACCAGAACTGGGGCACGGGGGCTCCAGCCTCCGGGCTCCCGACGAACAACTTCGGCGTTCGGTACAGCCTGGTGCGCGACTTCGGGAACGGCGGCCCCTTCAGCTTCACCGCCGCCGCCCGCGACGGCGTCCGCGTCTACCTTGACGGCGTACGCACGATCAACATCTGGAAGAACGTCTCCACCACCCAGAAGAAGACCGTCAACGTCACGGTCCCCAGCGGCAAGCACACCCTGCGCATCGACTACGTGAACTGGACCGGCGCCGCCAACGTCTCCTTCGCGTACGCGCCCCGCACCTCAGCGGCCGTCGACAAGACCAAGCCCCGCACGCCCGCCGGCATCACGGCGACGTACAACGCGACCACCAGCAAGTCCACCGTCCGCTGGTCCCCGAACGTGGACATGGACCTCGCCGGATACCGCGTCTACCGCCGCCTCAAGGGCACGGCCGCCTACAGCAAGGTCGCCCAGACCACAGCCACTTCGTACGTGGACACCCCGCGCGCCACCGGCCAGGTCTTTTACTACGAGGCCCGCGCCTATGACAAGGCGGGCAACGAGTCCACCGGCACCGCCGACATCCCCGTCGTCACCGCCGACAAGACCGCTCCGGCACGCGTCGTCCCCACCGTCACCATGGGAACCGATCAGACACGCGAGAGCTACCTCCTGACCTGGAAAGCCGTCCCGGACGCCGCCCGGTATCGCGTGCTGCGCCTGATCCTGCACTCCGGCGTCCCCAGGGCCTGGACCGAGGTCGCACGGACCACCGGCACCACCTACACCGACTACGTGCCGGCACTGGGCGCGAACATCGCCTACCGCGTCGAGGCATACGACACCGCAGGTAACGCGGCCCCCGCCTCCGCCGAGGACGAGGTGTACCCAAACGCCTTCTGGCACCCCCGGCTCAACGACGTCACCATCTCCTACCAGGGCAGCAACACCGCGCTCCTGCAGTGGACCCAACCACTGGACACCTTCGCCATCCGCTGGTCCGAGTACCGTCTGCACCGCACCCTGAGCACCCACACGCCATCCGGCGAAGCGACCGACAGCCCGGAACACTGCCTATCCCTCAGCTACCAGCAGGAAGCCGGCCGCCTCAGCTTCCGCTGCACGGCCACCGTTGCGCCGGGAGCGACGAACACCCTCACCGTGGAGCCGTATCACGACGCCTCGATGCGCGCTCTGCCCAGCGCCCCCATATCCGTCACGGTCCCGGCCGCGCCCGCCCCCGCCACTGGTTTCCGGGGCCTCCTCGACGGCAACGTCGTCAACCTCAGCTGGACCCCGGCTGCGCCCGGAGCCGTGGACCACTACGAGATACACGACGGCTTCTGGTACCCGGCAACCGCACCCGACGCCAAAGACCGGTTCTACTCCCTCAACAAGATCAAGGTCCCTGGCGACGCCAGCTCACTCAGATGGCCCTACCTTGCCTCCTCGAATCAGTGGTACGTCATCGTTGCCGTCGCCGCCGACGGTACGAAGGAGACTCTTGAGCAGTCGCCGCGCATCCCTCCGCCCACACCCGCGACAGACTGACGACATACAGGGCCGCCCAGGCGGGCCCTCGTGATCTCGCCCGGTGCGGCAGAGCTGCCGGGGGGGCCGCAAGGCTCCTGCGGGGAAGGCCCACCAGGTCGACAGGGAAGAGGGCATCGAGAGCCCCCGCGCGGCAGGTGAGCGCCATACGCGTGAGCACCCCCGACAAGGCGTTGACGGGATATCCGAGCGGCGAGGAACTGAACTACCGGTCGGTCGGGGGCAGCAGCACACTGGGACACTCACGGAGCGGTCCGGCCCGGCACGCCGCGCCGGGCAGACTGTCCCCGCCTATGTTGCGGAGCGGTCCCGTAGTGGGCGGAAGGGCTACGGACGTCTGGGCGGTGAGACGTCGAGGTTGTGGACGCGATCAACTGCGCACCCGGCCGAGATGCGGGGTCGGTGTCCGGAGGTGAAGGTGGGAGAGACCCATCCCTCTATCTCCTTGGAGCGTCATGATCGTCAAGATGTTGCATGAGAAGGGCCTGAAGGCCGAGCACGCCTACACTGCGGCGTTCGCCTCGATCGGTCTGTCCGTCGTGTCCTGGTGCGGATCAATGAAGGCGGAGTCGGCCGGCACAGCGCGGGCCGACCGGTGGGGCATCTTCGTCGGGGAATGGGCACCCACCTTCTTCGCCCTTGGCTTGGCCCTGGCGAACTACGAACGCGACCACGACCTCCTCCACCCCATCACCCACTGACCCACTCCAACCTTCCGCCAGAGGGCCCCGGCGGCCTCCAGTGACCAGAGGCGGCCTCCGGGACCGCATAGCCGGGCGGCGGGCGGAGGTGCGGGCTGTCGACGCGGGGGCGAGCATCGAGAGTGCGGACGGCAGCTCCGGGTCCATCCCGCCGAGCGTTCCGGCTCGCCGGCCGGGTGGTGGACGGCTGCCGCGCTCTCCATGCCTCCCGCGTTCTCAAGGATGGGAACGCAATAGCGGCCCCGCCAACACTGCGCCAGGCTCACCGCGGCGCAGTGTTGGCGGGTCTGCTGCCGTGGTCGGCGCGGTTGCCAGGCCGAACGGCCGCGTACCCGTCCAGGGCGCTGTCCGGCGGCGCTCCTCCCGCAGGGCCTTGGGGAGCGGGCTCGCAGTGCACGGTCCTCGGGTCCAGACTGGAATGAGGAGGGTCCTCAAGTGAGCAAGGAGGAGCCATGACATCGACGACGCGGAAGGACACCCCTGTCGTCATCGAGAGTGACGGGGTCGAGGTGCGTGTTCAGGACGTCGGCGGCGACATGTCCGTTGCCTTCATGACGTTCCCCAAAGGCACAGACATGGGGCCAGCGCTCAAAGGGCTGCCCAACGACCTCTGCCCGTGCCCGCATTGGGGCTACCTCTTCAAAGGCCGGTTGAAGATGCGGACGCCCCACGGCGACGAGGTCTACGAAGCGGGCGAAGCTTTCTATTGGTCGCCCGGACACGCGCCGGTGGCGCTGGAGGACTGCGAGTACGTCGACTTCTCACCAGCCAAGAAGTTCGACGAGGTCGTCGAACACATCAAGGCACAGGGGGGATGACGGGCGCGAGGACGCTGGGAGGGCTTCGGAGGCCGGAGACCGCCCCGTGCGGGAACGGGTCTGGCCGCTGAGGGATACGCAGCGAACGCCCCGGCACGCGGCATGATGTCCGGCACGTTCTCCACCGCGCCCACGCCGCCTCGCACCGAACGGGCTTCCACGGACCGCCCAGGCTCGGAGCGCACAGTTCGACGAGAGCGGGCCGTCGGAGGCCGACGAGCTTGAGGCGATGTGATCGATGAACGCAGCGGTGTGGCAGCCCTACCCGCGGCTCGGCTTCTCTCACCGGACGTTGGGTTCGGGGATGCCAGACATCGTCGCGGGAGAGGTCGACCGGGTGCCCGGTGTATCCGCTGTCGGACCGTGCCTGGGTGACGCACCGGTGCCGAGCGGGTTGTTGCCGACGTGACCCGTTGGGTGGTCCAGGGTCTCCTGGCCGCCCTCGTCGAGGCCCAGGGTGCGGGCTGCACCGGTGAGTCCGGCGGACCGCAGCCTGTCGAGGAGGATGCGGGCGCTCGTGCCTGAGAAGCGGACTGGGCGCCGGACGGTTTCGCCGACCCGGGCGACGACGGACGTGCCGCCGACCGGTTCGGTCCGGGGCGGTTCGTCCGTATGGCCGGGCCGGACGGCTCAGCAGCCCTGCGAGAGCCTCGCCTGCTCAATCCGCTTCCTTGCAGACCTCAGGTGCTTGATTATTGACCGATCAGTCCAGATGAGATTATGGTTCTCGGCGTGGCCAGGACCAAGGAATTCGATCCGGACGCCGCGCTGCAGTCGGCCCTTGAGCTGTTCTGGCGGCGCGGTTACGAAGCGACGTCGGTGACTGATCTCGTCGAGCACCTCGGCATCGGCCGCGCCAGCATCTACGCGACTTTCGGCAGCAAGCACGAGCTGTACCTGAAGGCCCTGGACCGGTACGCCGAGATGCGCGACCCGCTTCTCATGTCCGAGCTGTCCCAGCCGGGCCCCGCACTGCCTGCGGTGCGGGCGCTGGTGCGCCGCTTCGCCGCGGAAGCCGCCTCCCCGGAAGGGCGGCTGAACGGCTGCTTCGTCACCAACACCGCGGCCGAGCTGGCACCGCACGACCCTGCGGCGGCCCGCCGGGTCGAGATCAGCTGGGAGCACATCGAGACCCTGCTGCACTCCGCGCTCGTGCGGGCCCAGGCCCAGGGAGAGCTCCCCGAGAGCCGTGATCCGCGAGCGCTGGCCCACATGCTGCTCGTCCTGCTGCAGGGCGTACGCGTCGTCGGCAAGGCGTCGGACGATCCAGCCCGGGTGCGGGACGCGGCCGAACAGGCACTGTCCCTGCTGGACTGAATCACACCCGCTCGAGCCGTCAGGCCGCTTCAGCGCGTCTAAATAATGGACCGATCAGTCCAATATCAGGGGGAAGTGTGACCGCGACGGGCACCGCCCGCGTCACCGCCATGCGGCGCAGGTGCGCCTTCATCCTTCTCGGCGGCATCCAGGCCACGCTGATCTTCAGGCGAACTCGGCATCGAGCGCGCCGACGTGATCCTGCTCAGCACCGCCTACGGACTGACCTTCGCCGGCCTGTTGCTCTTCGGGGGACGCCTCGCCGGCCGCTACGGCGGCCGGCGCGCCCTCATCGCAGGACTTGCCCTCTTCGCCGTCGCCTCGGCGGCCGCCCCGCTCGCCCCCGTATCGAGGCACTGCTCGCGGCGCGCTTCGCCCAGGGCGCGGGCGGCCCTCGTCGCGCCGGCCGCCATGGCCGTGCTGCACGCCATCCTCCCCTCCCCCGCCGCGTACAGCAGGGCGATCGCCACCTGGGGCGGACTCTCCGTGCTCGGCGCGACGGCGGGCAATCTGCTCTCCGGGGTCATCTCGGCGCTGCTTACCTGGCACTGGACCTTCGCGGTACCCGTCGTGGTGACGATCGCAGTCCTCGTCCTCGCACCCCGGCTGCTGCCGGGCACCGTGCCGGACCGGGGCAGGAGTCTGGACCTGCCCGGTGCTCTGCTCGCCGTCCTCGGGATCACCCTCGCCAGTTACGGGCTCGTCGTCACCGACGCCCGCCCCGGATCGTCGGCCGGCGTGCTCGTGGCGCTGCTCGGCGGGACCGCGTTACTGGCCGCGTTCTGGTACGCCGAGCGCCGGGCCCGCGATCCCCTGCCCCCCGGCTTCCTGTCGGACCGGCGGCGGGTCCTGGCCCCCACGGCCATCGCGTTGAGCTCCTGCGGGACCGCGATGACCTTCGTGGTCCTCTCACTCCACCTCCAGCAGGAGCGCGACTGGTCACCGTTGCAGACCTCGGCCGTCTTCGTGCCGTTCGCCCTCGCGCTGCTCGCTTCGGGCCGGGTGACAGGACCGCTCATCGGCCGGTACGGGGCCCGAACCATCACAGGCGCCGAGCTGAGCACAGGCGCGACCGGGCTCGCCCTCCTCGCCTTCACCAAATTCGCTACCCACGCCTCGTACGCGTACGGGCTGCTGCCGGGCCCTGTGCTGCTGCCGGCGGGCGCCGCGGCCTCCTTCGCCGGAGCAGCCGTGCTCGCCACCGAAGGGGTACCGCTCCAGCAGACCGGGCTCGCAGGCGGCGTGCTGAACACGGCGACGGAATGCGGCCCGACCGTCCTCTTCGCCGTCCTGCTCACACTCGACAGCGACGCCTGGTCCCTGGCCGCCACGGGGGTCGCCCTCGCCGTCGGAGCCCTACCGAACCACCGCACCAAGTAGTCCACCACGCAAGGGAGTCACCGAAATGAAGCGCTTCACCGGCAGGGCCGTCCTCGTCACCGGCGCGGGCTCCGGCCTCGGCCGCGCCATCGCGCTCGCCTTCGCCGCCGAGGGCGCATCCCTGGTCGCGGCGGGACGCACCGCGGCCTCCCTCGACGAGACGGTCGGTCTCATCGAGACGGCCGGTGGCGCAGCCGCCGCCGTCACCGCCGATGTCACCGACTCCGGACAGCTCAAGGATCTCGTACGGGAGAGTGTCGCCCGCTTCGGCGGACTGGACGTCGCGGTCAACAACGCCGGGATATTCCGGGGCGCGGTCCCCGTCGGCGAGGTGAGCGAGGAGGAGTGGGACGCAGTGCTGCGCACCAATGTCACCGGTGTCTGGCTGGCCATGAAGCACGAGATCGCCCACATGGGGGAGAACGGCGGTGGCACGATCGTCAACATCTCCTCCAACCTGGGCGCACACCTGCGGATCCCGAACGCCGCCGCGTACATCACCTCCAAGGCAGCGGTCTCCGCGCTGACCCGCGCCGCCGCTCTCGACCACATCCACCAGGGCATCCGCATCAACGCCGTCAGCCCCGGCGCCTCCGCCGCTCCCATGTCACTGCGCCCCGGCGAGACCGAGGCCGACCGTGCCGAGCGGATGAAGACGGAAAACCCGCTCGGGAGGGTCGCTGAGGCCGACGAAGTGGCGGCCGCGGTGCTCTATCTCGCCTCGCCCGCCGCCGGCTCGGTCGTCGGCACCGACCTGGTCATCGACAGTGGATCGTCGGCCTGACGCCCCTACCGGAGACTGAGCTGGCTGCTGCCGGGACAGCCAAGATCCGCGGAGTCCGGAACCCTGCCGCCGCTCCGCTTCCCCCACGCCTCCAGGAGCCCGGACCTCCCCGGCGGCCTCGGCGTGGGGGTTTCTCAGGCGGCGCAGCTTCCATGGACGGGACGTGACGGGACGTGACGGGCTTCGCGGCCACGTGCCGCAGCAATCGTTCAGAGGTGGCGGTCCAGGAACTGCCGTACCTCGGCGATGGTCATCGGTCCCGTGCCATGCGCCACCGCCTCTCCCTCCTTCACCAGGACGTAGGCCGGGGCTCCAGTGATCCCGTATCTCTCCGTTGCCGCCGGACAACGCGTGATGTCGGTGCGGACGACCGTCAGGCGCCCCGCGCAGTCGTCGGCGATGTCACCCACGACGAGGTCCATCACCCGGCAGGGCTCGATGGCCTTGGGCCAGGTCCCGGTGAAGTAGGCGAGGACGGGAACTCGGCTCATCCCGAGGATGAAATCGAACTCCGCGTCCTCCCGGGGTCGGTGAACCCGATGTGCCATGGAAACTCCTGCCTCACGTTCCGTCGTTCCGTCCCATCATCCCTCGCGCGGTGGGCCGGTGAGCACCGTCCGAAGACCGAGCGCCAGCGTCAGTTCGAGGACCCGGTGTGGCGCTGCGAGATCCGGAAACAGCTCCCGCAGCTGCGACATCCGGTACCGGACCGTCTGGGGATGGACGAACAGTTCCGCCGCCGCCTCGTCCCGTCTGCCCTGGTGCAGCAGCCACGCCCGCAACGTCTCCTCCAGCCGCCCCGCGGTCGCGACAGGCAAGGTCCGCAAGGGTGCGAGGGCCCGGGCACGCAGGTCTGCGAAAGCGTCCATGTCGGCGCTCAGCACCAGCTCGGGAAGGTGGTCCTCGGTGTCGCGGATATCAGGGGACAGGGAGCGTGCGCGTGCGGCTCGTGCGTACGAGGCGGACGCACGTGTCCACGGCCGGGCCGGGCCGACCACGGCTGTGCGGTCGGTCAGCTGCCGCAGGAGAAGCGGCCGGTCGGCATCGGGGACCAGCAGCACACCAGTGGCATCCGGCAGATCGTCGAGGACCAGGGTGTTCGGGTCGAGCGTGCGGTAGGCAGGCCGGGCCTGGGCGGCGGGCAGCAGGACCGCGGTCAGCGAAACAGGAGGCTGCCACCCGGCCCGCTGACCGGAGGCCAGCAGCACGTCCGGGCTCGCCCCTGCGAGGAGGTCGCGGGCCAGGTGTTCCAGGTGGCGCTCGTGGGCCCTGCCCCGGGCGGCCAGCTCGTCGGCGTGTCCCGCGGCGCTCGCGGCGGAGAGCTCGTCGATGTAGGCGAAGGTCAGCTCGGCGAACTTGGCGACCTCGGTGGCCGGCAGACCTGCGGGTACGGCACCCGCAGCCAGGCAGCGCCAGGCGACGCGGGCGCCGACGCGGTAGGCGCTGAGCAGGGCGTCCATCGAACGGCCGTCGCGTACCTCGCCGCGGCCGAGCTCGTAGGCCGCGTCACCGCCGTCGCCGCCTGTGGCGTTGCCGCTCGCGAGGTCCAGGTAGTGCCCCAGGGCGGTGCGGACGGCTCGGCGGATGGTGCCGCCCATGCGGCCCGAAAGGGCGTTGGCGTAGGAAGGGACTTCGTCGATGATCGCCTGGACGACCTCGTCGGCGGTGGTCTTCAGAGCGGCCCGAAGGGCGGTGACCGTCGTCTCGTCCAGGGCCAGTTCGCTGGCCCTTCGGATTGCATGGCTCATGCTTTGTTCCCTGCGAACAATTCTGCTGATCAGATTCACGTCCTGCGGTCAGGACTTTACGCCACGGAGCGCAGCAAGCTGGGGTCATGACGAGTGCAGCCCTCCGCAGGAGGGCCTGGAAACTGCTGGAGATGGTCACGACGCCGCTGTTGCCGTCGGACTACCTCGACCTGGTCAGTCCTCTGCGTGCGGGTGCTGACCTGTGTGGACGCATCGAGGCCGTGCACCCCGAGACGGGTGACGCCGCGACTGTCGTGATCAGGCCGGGACGGGGCTGGCGGGGCCACACAGCCGGTCAGTACGTGCGGATCGGGGTCGACGTCGACGGGGTACGGCTGTGGCGTGCCTACTCCCTCACCTCGCCGACACATCGTCGGGACGGCCGTGTCACGATCACCGTGAAGGCGATCCCGGACGGCAAGGTCAGCAACCACCTGGTCCGCAGGGTGAAACCTGGCACGCTGGTCCAGCTCGACCACCCGACCGGTGACTTCGTGCTGCCGCAGGCCAGACCCGCCAAGGTGTTCTACCTGACGGCCGGCAGCGGCATCACGCCCGTGATGGGCATGCTGCGCGACTCCGAGCTCGACGACGTCGTCATGGTCCACTGCGCGCCACGGCCGCAAGACGTGATCTTCCGCAACGAACTGCACGACCTGGTCGCGGAGAAGAAGCTACGTCTCATCGAGGTGCACACCGACACGGACGGCATGCTCGACATCGCCCGTCTCGACGAACTCGTACCCGACTGGGCCGAGCGCGAGACCTGGGCTTGCGGGCCCGCGGGCCTGCTCGACGCCGCCGAAGGGCACTGGACCGGGCACGGCGTCCAGGAGCGTCTGCACACCGAACGCTTCCGCCCCGGCATCGTCGTCGCCGGCGACGGCGGCGAGGTCACGTTCAGCGCTTCCGGCAAGACCGTCGCTGCGGACGGCGCCACACCGTTGCTGGACATCGGCGAGGAGGCCGGCGTGCTCATGCCCTCCGGGTGCCGCATGGGCATCTGCTTCGGCTGCGTCACGCCGCTCAAGGCGGGCGCCGTCCGCGACCTGCGCACCGGCGGGATCACCGAGGCCGAGCCGGGCGTCCTCATCCAGACCTGCGTGTCCGCCGCCGCGGGCCCGTGCGACATCGAACGGTAGGAGCACCTTGACCGCCATCGACCCCACCGCCCACCTGACCTCGGAGCAGATCGAGGAACTGGGCCGCGAGCTGGACGCGATCCGCGACGAGGTGATCGCCGGCCGCGGCGAGAAGGACGCCGCGTACATCCGTAAGGTGATCGCGGCGCAGCGCAAGCTCGAACTGGTCAGCAGGGGCGTGCTGCTGTTCTCGATCTTCCCGCCCGCGTGGCTGCTCGGCACCGCCGGGCTGTCCGTGGCGAAGATCATGGACAACATGGAGATCGGCCACAACATCCTGCACGGCCAGTGGGACTGGATGCGGGACCCGAAGATCCACTCCACCACCTGGGAGTGGGATCACGTCTCGCCGTCCGAGCAGTGGAAGCACTCGCACAACGAGCTGCACCACACGTACACCAACGTGATCGGAAAGGACAACGACCTCGGCTACGGCATCATGCGCGTCGACGAGGACCAGAAGTGGCACCCCTTCCACCTCGGCCAGCCGCTGTGGAACTTCCTCAACGCCTGCTTCTTCGAGTACGGCATCGCGGCATACGACCTGGAGCTCGGCAAGAACCTCCACAAGCGCCGCCGCAAGACGCCTGAGTTCCGCGCGCGGGCCAAGGCCGTGGGACGGAAGATCCGCAAGCAGGTGCTGAAGGACTACGTGATCCACCCGCTGCTGTCGGGCCCGTCGTTCCTCCCCACCCTCGCCGCCACGTTCACCGCGAACCTGGTCCGCAACCTCTGGACCCATTCGGTGATCATGTGCGGGCACTTCCCCGAGGGCGTACAGGTCTTCGAGCGCCGGTCGATCGAGGGCGAGACGCGCGGCCAGTGGTACCTGCGCCAGATGATGGGCTCGGCGAACATCAGCGGCAGCAAGGCCATGCACTTCATGACCGGCAACCTGTCACACCAGATCGAGCACCACCTCTTCCCGGACCTGCCGAGCAACCGGTACGCCGAAGTCGCGGTGAAGGTGCGCGCACTGTTCGAGAAGTACGAACTGGAGTACGTCACCGGCCCCCTGCCCAAGCAGGTCTTCTCCGCCTGGCACAAGGTCTTCCGGCTCGCACTGCCGAACAAGGAGACCAAGGCCGGTGCGCCGGACCACGGGAAGGAGCTCGTTGCCGCCTGATTCCCGGTACGGGTTCGGATCTCTCGACCGTACCGGCGGTGCCGCCGAGTTCGGTGAGATCCGCCGCGCAGGCGTGCGCCCCGGCCACCGCGGCATCACGCCTTGGCGGCCAGGGCACAGGCGCGGCCGGTGTGGAGTCGGTCAGCGGACGGGCGGGACGGTGAGAGGGCGCGGGTGGTGCTCGGCCGCGGCGTCTGCGGGTGCGGTGGCCTGCGGCTGCTTGCCGTGGCCGCGGGGCCCGCGGGGACGTGCCGGCCACCAGATGCCGCGGCCGAGCAGCGCCGCCGCGGCCGGGACCAGCACGACTGACAGGACGAACGCAGAGAGCAGGATGCCGAGCCCCGTCGCGAAGCCGATCTGCTGGGTGGAGGCGTTCGAGCCGACGGCGAGGCTGCCGAAGGACGCGGCGAGGACGATGCCTGCGGTGGCGATGGCCGGTGCGGTGTGCCGTACCGCGCGGGCGACGGCGTCGCGGGCCCTGCGCGGGCCCTCCATCTCCTCGCGGATGCGGTCGCTGATCAGGATGTTGTAGTCGGTGCCGATCGCGACGACGAAGAGGAACAGTACGAGCGGCAGGACGAAATTGACGCCGGGCTTGTCCAGGGCGTGCTGGAAGACGAGGGTCGACGCGCCGAGCGTGGCGGCGAAGCACAGTCCCACGGAGAGCAGCAGGACGACGGGGGCGAGCACGCTGCGCAGCAGAGCGAGCAGGATCAGGGCGATCAGGCCCGCGGCCACGGGGAAGACGGTCCTCAGGTCTTCATCGACAGCGGTGGAGAGATCCGCGAAGATCGCCGCCGTGCCGCCGACATGGGCTTCGAGGCCCTTGGGGGTGTGGGCCGCGACGGTGTCGCGGACCGGGCCCGAGACCAGGTCGCGGGCCGCCTGCGTCTGGGACTCGGACGTCAGGTAGAGGTCGATGCGGGCGGCGTCGCCCCGCTCGTTGAGGATGGGGGCGCCCACCTCGCCGACGCCTTCGACCCGGGCCAGCTCACCGGAGAGAGCGCCGAGGGACCGGGGGGCGACGCGTTCGCCCTCGGGGGCCGTGAGGTAGACGGTGGCCGGGTCGAAGACGCCGGCCGGGAGGGCGCGGGCGATCTCGGCAGCGGTGGCGGCTGCCCGGGTCTCATGGGGGGTTCCGCCTTGGCCGAAGTCCATGCGGATGCCGGTCGCGCCCGCCGCGAGCGCGCCCAGCAGAGCGGTACCGGCGAGGAGCGCGGCCAGCGGTCTGCGGGCGACGAAGTCACCAACACGCGCGGCGAGTCCGGGGCGTGGCGTGCGCTCCAGGGCGCGGGAGGGCCAGAACATGCGCCGGCCCGTGACCGCGAGGAGGGCGGGCATCAGGGTGAGGCTGGCGAGGAGCATGACGAGTACGGCCACGGCGACGGCGGGGCCGAGCACCTGGAACCCTCCGTAGGTCGCGATGCCCAGGGTGGCGAAGGCGGCCACGATGGTGAGGGCGGCGGAGGTGATGGCGGTGCCGACGCGGGCCCCCACCTCGGCGGCGACGGCGCGCGGGGGCGCGTCGGGGCGTTCCCGCAGAAGTTCGCGGAAGCGGAAGAGGAGGAACAGGAAGTAGTCGACGCCGATGCCGATCAGAACGACGCTGATCATGCCGGGTGTCGATGTGTCGAGATCGGTGCCGGTGAGCAGGGCGCCGCCGACGATCACGCCGGTTGCCGCTCCGCCCACGACGACGACCGCGAGCAGCGGGATGAGCGCGGCGCACAGGCTGCGGAAGACCAGCACGTTCACCAGGACGATCAGGCCCAGCATCAGCATGCCGACGATGCGCTGGGTGGGCTCCTCGGCGTCGCGGGTGTCGACCTGGTCGGCGAGGCCGCCGGTGTACCCGGTCCGCAGCCGCACCTCGGCGAAGGCGTCTTCGCTGTGCTCACGGAACGCCCGGAACAGGCTGTGCACGCCCGGGTCGACGGTGTTTCCCTCCAGGCGCACCGACAGCAGCGTGAAGGTGCGGTCCGGAGCGGTCATGCCCACCCGGACCTCGGGTGTCTGCGAGTGGTCCGTGACGAGGAACGGAATCTGGTCGTCGCTCGTGCTCGGGGTGCCCCGCGGGTCCGGCATCGTCACGCGGCGGTTGCCCAGTTCCCTGGCCACGGACGCGATGTTCTCGCGGTCGGCGCCGGTCAGCGGTTCGCCGTCCGGCCTGCCGACCAGGAGGGTGAACGTGCCGGCGTCGGACGTCGTGCCGAACCTGTCCTCGGCGGTGACCAGCGCGGCGGCCGAGTCGTAGTGCTTCGGCAGGAAGTCACCGGTCTGCGCCTGCATCGCGCGGGGCATCAGCGCTCCGGCGACCACGGCGAGAAAGATGCCGATCACCGACCACAGGGCGATGACCTTCCAGGGATGGCGGGTCGAGAACCCGGTCAGGGCGCGGATCACAGGTGCCTCCGGCGGAGAAGTGGAGAGGGGTTTCGCCGGGGGATTCCGGCCTGCGTCCAGCACATCAGCGCGAACGTGGCGGATCGTCCGGGTCGGGAACGAGATGCGGGTTGGGAGCGGGGTGCTGTCCGCTCCCGCATCCGGGACCCTGCTCCCGGGCCCGTATCGTCCTGGGGCCCCACATCCTGGTCGGGAACCCGGGGAGAATGGTGGCGAGGCGCGCCCTGCAGAGGGCCGAGGAAGGAACACGATGCTTACGGCCCACGCCGAGCCCGCCGTGAAGCGCGGCACGCCGCTCTTCGGCGAGGCACCGCCCTGGACCCGCAACGACGCCCTCGTCGCCGTCGGCGCGGCAGCCCTCGACCTGATCGGCTTCACCCTCAGCAGCCAGGGGGCCCAGGGTTTCGTCCCCGTGACCGGCTGTCTGCTGATGACGCTGTCCGGCCTGGCGCTCCTCGCCCGTCGGCGGGTCCCCGTGCTCACGTTCGCCGCGGTCCTGGCCCTCGGCCTCACCGTCCATCTCAGCTGGCCGGTGGGACAAGGGCTCAACGCCTCCATGATCGTCGCCCTCTACTCCGTCGTACGCGTCCGGGGCGCCGCCGTGTACGCACCGGCGGTGCTGGTGAGTGCGGTGCTGCCCCTGGCCGCGTGGGGGCCCTGGTCGCAGGGCTCACTCCTGAAGCTGGCGGGGAACGGGGCGGCCGTGCTGTTCGTGGTCGCCGCCGGGCTCGTGATGAACCGCTGGCAGCAGGAGGTCGACGCGCACCGCAGGCTGCTCGCCGAGCGGGCCGTGGCTGACGAACGCCGCCGTATCGCCCGGGAGATGCATGACATCGTCGCCCACCACGTCACGACGATGCAGCTGATGGCGGGTGGTGCCCGCGCCAACCTCGACCGGAGCCCCGAGATCACGCGGGAGGCCCTCGTGACCCTGGAGGGTCTGGGGCGCGCGGCACTGCACGAGATGCGGGAACTCCTCGACGTCCTGCGGGCCGACGACGAGACGCGGGAGGCGTCGACCGCGCCCCAGCCGGGGATCGCGGACCTGGACCGGATCGTCGCCGAGTCGTGCGAGGGCGGCCTGCCCACGGAGTTCGAGGTCAGTGGTGCCCACCGTCAGCTGCCGGGGGGCATGCAGCTGACGGTGTTCCGCATCGTGCAAGAGGCACTGACCAACGCCCGCAAGCACGCGGGAAGCGGCGCCCGCGCCCGCGTACGCCTCACGTACGGCGACCACGAGACGGTAGTGGACGTACGGGACGACGGAGAAGGGAGGGCCGGTGGCCCAGGGTCCGCACCGGGCTCCGGGTACGGCCTGATCGGCATGCGCGAACGCGTCGCGCTGCACGGCGGGTCCTTGCGGACGGGCCGGTGCGAAGGGCGGGGCTACCAGGTCACGGCGCGGTTGCCGCTGCCGAAGGAAGAAGGAGCACTGCGGTGAACGGAACGACGGACGGTACGAGCGGGGCGGGTGCGGTGGTGGCGGCGCACGGGACGGGCGGGGCGGACACGACGAGTGTGGCGGACACGACAGGGGCGGCCGTCCCCGCAGCCATCCGTGTACTGATCGCCGACGACCAACTCCTCGTACGCCGTGGCCTGGTCCTCATGCTCGGGCCCGAACCCGGCGTCGACGTCGTCGGTGAGGCCGCCGACGGCGCACAGGCCGTGGAACTCGCGAGGCGGCTGCGGCCCGACGTCGTCGTCATGGACATCCGCATGCCGGTGCTGGACGGCATCGCCGCCACCGAACAGCTCACCCGGCAGGTGCCGGGCTGCCGGGTGCTCGCGCTGAGCACCTTCGACATGGACGAGCACGTGGTCGGCGCCCTGCGCGCGGGCGCCTGCGGCTTCCTGCCCAAGGACATCTCGCCCGAGGAACTGGTCAGCGCCCTGCGCGTGGTCCACACCGGTGAGGCGGTGGTCGCCCCGCGCCTGCTGACCCGCCTGATCTCCTCGTACGTGACGGCTCCGCGGCAACCCGCGCGGCCGGCGGGGGCCGGGCCCGCGGGCGTCCTGGACGAGCTGACGCCGCGCGAGCGCGAGGTGTGGCGGCTGATCGCCGGCGGCCTGGACAACGCGGGGATCGCCGCCGAGATGTTCATCAGCCCGTCGACGGTGAAGAACCACATCACCGCGCTCTTCGCGAAGCTCCAGGTCCGCGACCGGGCGCAGGCGGTGATCGCCGCGTACGAGGCGGGCCTGATCACGGCGGGCGAACGCGGCTGACGAGCGCCGTTGGCGATGGCCATCGACGAGGGCGGTTCCTTCCCGTGGGGGGCGATGCGCTCAGCCCATGCCGGGCAGGTAGCGCGGCGCCATGCCACTTCGTGGAGCAGGACCAGTAGGTTCGGCGAGGTGGCCTGCGACAGTGAACGGGCTCCCGATTCACGCGACTCGTACGGGGACTTCCGAGGGTGGTGCCGTCAGGAGCCAGGTCCGGCCACACCCACGCCGAACACTCGTGGTGGGGTTCTCCCCCGTTCGAACGGACCCGCTGGCCGGACCTCGGAGAGGGAGGCAAGCCGGATGGATCGGCCTCTCCCGGTCCCGGAGGCTGAGCATGCAGCTCAGATGCTCACCGATCGGAGAACCAGTGTTCAGCTTGAAGTCCTCGCGCCGTACGGTGTCGCGCACCGCCGCAGGTTTCCTGGCCGCAGCGGGGTGCGTCGCCATGATGACCGGGAACGCCGAGGCCATCGTCAACGGGGAGGATTCGACGCAGCGGTACCCGTCCATGGTGTCGATCCCCGTGACGGGTGTGAACGACGCCACGTTCAAGGGCGTCTGCGGGGGAGCGCTGATCGACCGGCGATGGGTGCTCACCGCCGCCCACTGCGTGGACCCCACGCTGGTCACCCTGGACGGCACCGTCCGGGTCGGCAGCGAGTGGAAGGACTACGGGGGCACGGTCCGGTCCATCGCGAGGACGGTGTCCCACACCGGTTACAGGAACGGTGAGGACACCGGACCCAACCGCAACGACCTCGCTCTGGTCCTCCTGGACCGGCCGGTCGCGGAGAAGCCCGTCCGCATCGCCGGCCGCCCCGGCAGGCCGGGCACCCCGACGCGGATCCTGGGCTTCGGCAGGACCGACGACGCCCCCGAGGCCCCCTGGGTTTTCCCGAACCGGCTCCAGCAGCTCGACACCCGCCTGGGCGCGGTCTCCGACTGCGCCCCGGGCTACGCGGACAGCACCCGCCTGTGCACCACCAGCCAGGTGCCCGGCGCCATGGCGTGCAACGGCGACTCGGGCGGCCCACAGCTCCAGCGGAATCGCTCGGGACGCTGGGAACTCATCGGCGTCACCTCCGGTCCCGGCGCCCCGGGCGTGCGGTGCGGAGAAGGGCCGGGGCTCTATTCCAGCGCGCCCGCCCACGCGGACTGGATCCATCAGGAGATACGCCGCAGAGGCTGATGAGGGGTCCGGGCCACCGCCTCGCCGGGCGCAATGCCCGGCCGGGCGCGGGGTGGCAGGTCTCCACAACGTGATGCACGAGCACAACACCGCTGCGGTAGGCCACGCCCGTCCGCTGGCCGTCGCCCGCGACGCGGGCAAGGCCGCCTGCCTGTTCGGACTGGCCGTGCGGCGGATCGCCGGCCTCTCCCCCGGCGATGTGGAGACCGCCGCGAAGGACTCGGCTGTGATCGCGGACGCTGCCCGCACCTTGCCGCCCACCCTGCGCTCGCTCGAACTCACCGTCCTCGTGGGCTTCGACCAGGACCTCGGCTACGAAGCACCCGCTCGGCAACCGGATACGCGGCCCGCTCACCGGATCCACCCAGCCTGGAACGCGTTTTCGGCCCCAGCCGGTTGACGATCAGGCCGTCACCCGGCTGGGAACGCAGCGGAACTCCGGCCGCCCTGCGCAAAACCGGCCGCCGCGGACTCGTCGAACTGATCCGCCCCGAGCGGGGCTCAGCGGAGCAGCAGGTCGCGGATCGTCTCTGTGATCTCGTCGGGTGCCTCCTCGGCCATGAAGTGTCCTGCGCCGGTCAGCCTGTGGTCCAGGTCGGGCGCCCACGCGTGCCAGACCGCGGCGGCGTCGTAGCCCAGTCGCGCGCCCCAGTCCTGCTGGATCACCGTCACGGGCATGGCCAGCTGGGAACCGGCGTCCTGGTCCGCCCGGTCGTGTGTGACGTCGATGCCCGCCGAGGCCCGGTAGTCGGCGACGATCGAGGGCACGGCCGCGGCGCTCGCCCGCAGGTACGCGGACCGGACGGGGTCCGGCAGGGCGGCCGGGTTGCCGGCCCAGGCGTCGAGGAAGGAGCTGAAGAAGGCGTCGGCACTGTTCGTGATCATCGTCTCCGGCAGCCCGGGCGGCTGCGCCATGAGGAACAGGTGGTAGCCGACCGCCGCCGGGACACCGTGCAGGACGTCCCACATGTCCAGGGTCGGCACGACGTCGAGGATGCCCAGGTGCGTGAGTGTCTCGGGATGGTCCAGTCCCGCCCGGAAGGCGACCAGGGCGCCCCGGTCGTGCCCGACCAGGGCGAAGCGCTCGTGGCCGAGCGCCGCCGCCAGGGCGACCACGTCGGCGGCCATGGTGCGCTTGGAGTACACGTCGGGGCCCGTGGCCGCCGGCTTGTCGCTGGCGCCGTAGCCGCGCAGGTCGGGGCAGATCACCGTGTGCTCGCCGGCGAGCCGTTCGGCGACATGCCGCCACATCAGGTGGGTCTGGGGGAAGCCGTGCAGCAGCACGACGGGGCTGCCGCTGCCGCCGACGGCCGCAGCCAGTTCCACGCCGTCGGTGCCAGGCAAACGGACGTGGTCGAAGCCGGGGATGGTGAGCGCCATGAGGAGCCCTTCCTGAGGTGGGTGGACCGGCGAGAGCCTTGGTCCGGGAAGTGACGGGATCAGCGTGGGCGACGGCGATCAGCAGCCGATCAGTACGGTTCGACGCCGCCGGGCCGCGGCACGCAGGATGGACGGCATGCGAATCGATGTCCTGGGTGCCGTGCGGGCCCTCCATGACGACGGCGCCCCCGTCGACCTGGGAGGGCCCCGCCACCGTGAGGTCCTCGCCCGGCTGGTCGCCGCCGGGGGACGGATGGTCTCCACCGACACCCTCGTGGACGACCTGTGGGCCGAGCCGCCGGTGCGTGCCGTGGGGGCGCTGCGTACGTTCGTCGCCGCGCTGCGCCGCGCCATCGAACCCGACCGGCCGCCCCGCACACCGCCGCGGGTCCTCGTCACGGAAGGCCCTGGCTACGTGCTGCGCCTGCCGCGCCACGCCGTGGACGTCCACCGGTTCGAGGACGCCCTGGCCCGCGCCCGGCGTACCCCCGATGGGCTGACCGACCTCGATGCGGCCCTCGCGACCTGGCGCGGCCCCGCCTACGCCGAGGTGGCCGGCTCCGCGTGGGCCCAGCGGGAACGGGCCCGGCTGGAGGAGCTGAGGCTGGAGGGGGTGGAACTGCGCGCCGGTCTCCTCCTCGACGCCGGTCGTGGAGGCGAACTGGTCGCCGATCTGGGAGCCCACGTCACCGAGCACCCCTGGCGTGAGCCGGCCTGGGGGCTGCTGGCCCGCGCGCTGCACCGGGCGGGCCGGCAGGCGGACGCTCTGGCCACCCTCCGCCGCGCCCGAACCATGCTCGCGGACCAGCTCGGGCTCGATCCCGGTGCCGGCCTCCGGCGCCTGGAGACAGAGATCCTCCACGGTGCCACGGAGCTTCAGCCCTCACCCACGGTGTGGACCGCAGGCGGCCGACTCGGCCCGCGCACCACCGTCGAGCTGGCCCGCACCCTGGCCCTCGCGGGTGGGGATGCCCTCATCCACGCGCGGCGCGACCGCCTCGCCGCCGTCCGAGCAGCCGAGCGCACCGGCGACATCGCCCTGACCGCCCGCGTCATCGGCGCCTATGACGTGCCCGCCCTCTGGAGCCGGGCCGACGACCCCGAGCAGTCCCGCGCCGTCGTCGCGGCGGCCGAGCGCACCCTCACCGCGCTCGGCACCGACGGCCCCGCCGAACTGCGCGCCCGGCTGCTGGCCACCGTCGCGGTCGAGAGCCGCAGCGCCGATCTGTCCGCGGCCGAACGGAAGCGCGCCGGGCAGGCGGCGCGCGAGGCCGAGGCGCTGGGCCGGGAGCTGGGTGATCCGGCCCTGCTCGTGTTCGCCCTCAACGGCGTGTTCCTCCAGTCCTTCACCCGGCCCGGGCTCGCGGCGGCACGGGATGTGACCGGGGCCGAAATGCTCGACCTCGCCACCCGGCACGAGCTGCCCAACTTCGCCGTGCTGGGCCGGCTCATCCGCCTGCAGTCCGCCTCCGCTCTCGGCGACCTCGACACCGCGACCGCACACGCCGAAGCCGCCGAGCGGCTGGCCGTCAGCACCGAAGCCTCTCTCGTCCCCGTACTCACCGCCTGGTTCCGGGCCCGGGTCACGGCCGCGCACAGTGCCGCGACGGACGGACCGGCCGCCGCCACGGCCGCGGCGCACTACCGCGCCGCCGAAGACGCCCTCGCCGCGTCCGCGGGCATGCCGGGGCTGCACCGCGGCCTGTTCGCCCTCGCCCTCCTGGGCCTGCGCCTCCTGCACGGCCGTCCGGCGCCCACCGACCCCGCTCTCGACTGGGGCCCGTACCACCCCTGGACACGGCCCCTGGTGCTGCTCGCCCGCCACCGCGACCAAGAGGCCCTTGCCGCGCTGCAGATGACGCCCGCACCACCCCTTGACCACATGCAGGAGGCGCTCTGGTGCCTGACCGCCCACGCCGCTGCCCGCCTCGGCGAGCGCCCGGTCGCCGCCCGCGCGGCAACGGCCCTGCGCGCCGCGCGCACCGAAGACGCGGGCGGAGCGAGCGGGATGCTGACACTGGGACCGGTGACGCGGTATCTGGCGGAGGCAGAGGCCTGTGCCGACAAGAGGTGAGCCGCGACCGTCCGCGGACCCCGTCCCCGCCCGCCTGCCCGTCTGGCTCTGTGCGCGGGACCGGGTTCCGGCTCGTCCATGCGGGCGTACATCGACGCCGTTGTCGTCGCGCTCCTCGGCGGCGCACTCGGGCAGGCAGGTGCGCATCCAGCCCTGGAGCAGGGATCCGGCTGCCTTGCCGCCCACTTGGTCAACTCCGTGCTGCCGCCCGGCGCCGCCGACGTGTGCATCCAGGAACTCGCCGTGGTCGCCGCTCTGAGTGACTGGACCGGCGGGGGTCCGGGCAGCTCAGCCCAGGGAACGCCCGCAGGGGGCGGGGCGGAGGGCGGTCATCGTCGTGTCGTGCCGGGTCAGAGGCCGAACTCGACGTGCTCGATGTCCGTGAAGCGGACCTGCTCCAGCTGCCCGGCGCGGCGTCCGCCGTCCTGGAAGTACATGTCCCTGAGCCCCTCGGCGGCGATCTCCCGCAGACGCTGCTCGGTGGCCCCCTGCTCCTGGGCCTCGAAGAGACGGGCGGCGTAGCGGGGCGACAGGGCCACCGTCAGGTGCCGGATCCGGTCTTCGTCGGTCGTGCCGATCGGCGCGGTGTATCCGATCCGGGCACGGGTGTCGAGGACGATACCGCTGGTGGTCGCCGCTTTCTGCCGGGCCTTGGCCCGGACCTGGGGCTGCCAGCGTTTGATGACCTCGCTCTCCAGACGGGCGGCAAGGTCCGGGCGGGGCTTTCTGATCTGGTCCTTCACATACCGCTCCACCGTGCGCTGGGAGACGCGCAGCATCCGGGCGACCGCCCTGGTGCCTTTGAGCTGTCTGACCAGGTAGCGCATCTGCGCGGGCGCGCTCCTGGGCGGCGGGCGGGTGAACGCCTTCCGCACCGCCGCGTCCAGGCCGTCGCCGAATCCGCTCATCAGTTGCTACTCCCCGCTGTCGGCGTCGGTGACAGTACCGTCCTTGATGTACCGGGCCAGGTTGAGGTCGGGGGCGTTGAACTGCTCCCGGACACCTTCGCCCCACAGCACGCTCTGGGTGCCTTCATGCTTCACCAGGCCTGGGTTGATACCGAGCTTGAAGCCGCCGGGCAGTGGTTTACCGTCCCGGTAGGGCAGGAAATCCAGCGGAGAGGGTCCCTCGGAGGCGTAAACAGCGCAGTCCGAAAGAACCGCGACCGGATACCGGCCCGTGAAAGCGGCGTGCTTGACGATCTTGCGGTGCATATTGACCCGGGTGCGGGAAATGACCGCGGCACGGATGTCCGGACGCCATGTGGGCCGGGCGAGAGCCCGCCACGGCTGCCCCGGCCTCCAGTCCTCGCCCCGAGGACGTTCACGCAGTTTTCCGATACCGCCCTTCACCGTCGCCTTGATCGCGGACACCACGATCGCCAGCTCGGGGTCACGGTGCCGGTAGCCATCCATCGCCGCGAGGAACTCCCGCGGCGACAGATCGGGCTCCACGCCAAGACTCGCCATCGTAGCGAGATAGGCATCGCGCAACCGCTGATACCAACCGTCCAGATAGCGACCATGATCGTGGCGAACATACGCCTCAAGCGGACAGACGTCGTAACCCAACTCCACCGCGTACGCCACGGTGGGGGTGGCGTACCAGGCCGGGCCTGTCGGGCGCTCGCCCCTCGGCGTGAACGGGCTGGGCAGCAGGCTCGCGTCCAGGTGTGCCCAGGTGTCCTTGGCCACCTTCACCCGGGACAGGTCGACATGGGACAGGTCGACCAGCCAGGAGCCGGGCAGCTTCGCGTCGAACACGGGGTTCGTGACGTGCGTCGGAGCGCCGAGACCGACCGTGAGGCCGTTGGCGCCGGCGGCGAAGGCCATGTTCACGTCGATGCCCACCAGGTGAGGGTGAAGGCATTCGGTATCGGTGAGCGGACGCGCCCAGTCATAGGCCTCCTCCATCAGGACCTCGGCCGGGGTGCGCCGGTGGAAGCGCGGCAGATCGGCGAGGAGCGGGTGCCCGTCGGGGGCCTCGCACGGCGCACAGTCCACCGGTTCCCTGCCCAGTGAGCCGGGGTTGTGCTCGGAGCGCCGCTTGCCTTCCGCGTCCGGCTGGGAGGCGCGGGTCGGCGGGTGCAGAGCGGTCATCAGTTCCAGACCGGTCACGGCCGTCGATCCGCGCGGTGTCATGACCCGGGAGGCGTACGTGCCCAGCAGCCGGGCCAGATCCGCCGGTGGCAGCTGCCCCGCATCGGCCCAGTGCCGGGCGTCCAGCGCGTCCCACGACGGGATGCACAACTGCACGCATGCCCGTTCCGTGCCCTGCGCGGGCCGGTAGATCCGCGCCCACGGTCCGAACCCGCGCTTCGTCAACTGCCAGTGGGCACGCGTCAGCTGCTTGATCACCTTGTGGCCCTGTGCCAGCCGACCCGCCAGGCGCTCCTCCTTCGTCAGCGTGACAGGCAGTCCGTAGCGCTCCAGCGCGGCCTCGGTCAGGACGAGCAGCGGATCGGCGTCCTTGCCGGGGCCGGACAACTTCGGCTGACCGAGCCGCGCCTCGCGCAGTGTCCAGTCCACCAGGGCCGCGATCGTCTTGGCCGGCACGTCCAGGACCAGGCCGCCGACGCAGTACGCCAGCACCTCCCCCTCAGCGGCATCGACGACAGCGAGCGGACCATTCTCGAAACGTGGATCAGCGCCGCCGACCGGGGCCCCTGTGCGGGCGGCTTGCGCCGGCGGACGGCGCGACACGGCAGCAGAGGCCGGGGCAGGGGGGCGGCGTACGGTCTTCACGGGCTCCGCCGCCGAATCCGTGGGGGCGGTGCGGGCTTGGGCCGGCTCCACTGCCGATGGTGTGGGAGCAGCCGCAACGGCAGCTGTCTGAGGGACCGCGGTGTCCTCGGTCGGCACCGGAACGTTGGCGGGGTAGAGCTCGGCGAGCTGCTTGAGCATACGAGCGTAAGCATCGCGCTCCGGCGGCCGCGGCTCGGTCCTGCCGGCCTCCCAGCCACTGACCGTCGCCCGCCGCACCCGCAGAGCGGCCGCCACCTCATCCAGCGTCAGACCGTGCCCCTGACGCAACCGTCTGCGCTCCGCCGGCGGCGGCAGCGGAGAACGCGACGCGACAAGCGCGTCGACCGCGTCGAACAGCTCGGACATGCAGCACCTCCCACCCCGACCCTAACCTCAAACACACCTTCCGCGTACCAACCACGCACCAATCGCGTTCGGACGGCGTACTGGCCGCGTACGGATGGCGGCAAGGAGCGGACGAAGTCCGCTTCGGCGGCGGACGCGGTGGCGGTCGAGGTGGCATCGGCACCAAGGTGACGCGCGACCTGCACGGCCAGACGGCCCACACCGCCGCACTGGATCACTACACCCTGACCGCGATGCGGTCCACCGACGTGCTCATAGGTCTTCCTCACGCTGCCGCGGGTGGGTGCGTTTGATCCGCTGGATCGGGGAACTCGGGGGCTTGCACAGGAACATACGCCGGTCCCTTCACCCAACCGGATCAGCCGACCGCCTCCCGGGGCACCGAGTGGGCGAACGCGAATCGCTCCGGCACGGGCACCGCCGTACGGTGCGAGGCACGGCTCTCCTGCCGACCACGGCCCTGGGGGAGGTCAGCATGACCGAACGAGGAGTCCATCGTGGCCGAGCCACTGGCCCACCACCGTCCGGGCGGAAAGCCGCTCGGAACGGCCGCCACGCGCCGCGGGGTGAGAACAGCAGAGCGCCACGGGTCCGGCCGGGCATCCGGGTCAGCCGGCATCATCCGGGTCGCGTCGGTCCCCGCCAACCACGTCTATGTGCGCCACCTCTCCCCGCCCGAGGGCGACCGGGTGACACGGCTGGCCGACCCCCGCCCCTGCGGCGCTCCGAGCGGTTCCCAGCAGTGGTGGCCGCCGGTCATGCTCGACCCGGGATGGGTGGACGAACACGCGGACACCTTCGACGTGTTCCACCTGCACTTCGGGTTCGACGCGCAGACTCCGGAAGCGTTGCGCGAGCTGCTCGGGACGCTGCGCAGGAACGGGAAGCCCCTGGTCTACACCGTCCATGACCTGGCCAACCCCCACCATCTCGACGAAGGCGAGCACCGGGCGCAGCTGGACGTGCTCGTCCCCGGCGCGGACCGGCTGATCACGCTCACCCCGGGCGCCGCCCAGGAGATCGCCGCACGGTGGGGTCGCACCGCGACCGTCCTGCCCCATCCGCACGTCGTCGAGCCCGCCGGACTGCTCCGCCCGCGGCCGCGGAACGGCCGGTTCACCATCGGGCTTCATGCCAAGAGCATCCGTCCCAACATGGATCCCCTGCCGGTGGTCCGGGTGCTCGCGGACGTACTGCCCGAACTCCCCGGTGCGGTGCTCCGCGTCGACTGTCACCCGGATGTCGACGACCCCGAAAGCCACTGGTACGCGCCCGGAGTGCTCGACGAACTGCGGAGGATGAGCCGCGAGGGGCGGCTGGAGCTCAGCGTGCACGACTACTTCGACGACGACGCCCTGTGGGACTACCTGATCGGCCTGGACGTGTCCGTGCTGCCTTACCGGTTCGGCACCCATTCGGGCTGGCTCGAGGCCTGCCACGACCTCGGCACCACCGTCGTCGCACCTTCCTGCGGCTTCTACGCACAGCAGCGCCCGTGCCTCATCTACGGGCACGACCGGCAGGGTCTGGATGCGGCGTCCCTGCGCGATGCCGTGCGCACTGCCTACGCGGAACGTCCCGCCTGGCGTGCGGACCCGGTGGAGCGGGGGGCCGAGCGCTTCCGGATCGCCCGGGCCCACGAGGCGATCTACGAGGCGCTCCTGTGACCCGCGGCCCGGACAGCCCCGCGCAGCCGTCAGCCGCACCGCTGCGCATCGCACTGATCGCCTCCGCTCGGCACCCGATCACCGAGCCCTTCGCCGGTGGTCTGGAAGCGCACACCTGGACGCTCTCCACGGCTCTGCGGGCCCGTGGGCACGAGGTCACCGTCTTCGCGGGGCCCGGCTCCGATCCCGCGCTGGGCGTGGTCGAGATGCCTCTGCGTCCGGCTCGGATCAGTGAGAGCGCCTGCCGGGACACGAGCATGGTGGCCGCGCCGTGGCTGGAGGAGCATCACGCCTATCTCCAACTGATGCTCGAACTGACGCGCGGGCCTTCGCGGTACGACCTCGTGCACAACAACAGCCTGAACTACCTGCCGGTGGCGATGGCCCCCGCGCTCACCGTCCCGGTGGTCACCACGCTGCACACCCCGCCCACCCCCTGGATCGAGTCGGCCATCCAGGTCGCACCCCACTGCCCGGTCCACTTCAACGCGGTCAGCGCCCACACGGCTGCCGCCTGGCGGCACATCGTCCCCGCCGCCGCCGTCGTACGCAACGGCATCGACACCCGGCGCTGGAAGCCCGGCCCCGGCGGCGAGGACCTGGTCTGGTCGGGGCGGATCGTTCCGGAGAAGGGCGCACACCTGGCGATCGAGGCCGCGGAGCTGTCCGGCCGACGGCTGCGGATGGCGGGACCGGTAGGAGACGCCGCTTACTTCGAGGCGTACGTCCGCCCCCGGCTCGGCCGCACCATCACCTACGAGGGCCACCTCCACCAACCGGATCTGTGCGAGCTGGTCGGGTCCTCGGCCGCGGCCGTCGTCACCCCTTGCTGGGACGAGCCGTACGGGCTGGTGGTGGCGGAGGCCCTGGCCTGCGGGACACCCGTCTGCGGATTCGCCCGGGGCGCGCTTCCGGAGATCGTCACGCCCGCGTGCGGCCGGCTCGTACGGCCAGGCGACAGCACGGCGCTCGCGAAGGCCGTCGAGCCGACGATCGGCCTCTCCCGCGCCGACGCCCGTCGGCATGCGGAAGCCTGCTGCTCCATGGAGGCCATGACGGACGGTTACGAACGCTTCTACCGGTCGGTCTCGGCATGATCGGCTACTACGTACACCACCAGGGCAACGGCCATCTCCATCGTGCCCGGTCCATCGCAGCACATTGCCGCCCCCTCACGGTGACCGGGCTCTCCTCCCTCCCCGCGCCCGACGACTGGCCCGGTCCATGGGTTCGCCTGCCGAGGGACGACGACGGCGACCCGACCGCGTTCGGTGATGTGACGGCGGGCGGGCGACTGCACTGGGCGCCGGTCCTGCACACCGGGCTCCGGGGGCGCATGGCACGGATCGCCGAGTGGATCGCGGCGGCGTCACCGGCGCTCCTGGTGTCCGACGTATCGGTCGAAGTCGCCCTGCTGGCCCGCCTCCTGGGGACCCCGACCGCAGTCGTGGCGATGCGCGGCGAGCGCACGGACGCACCGCACCTCACAGCCTACGACCTGGCGGAGCTCCTCCTGGCCCCGTGGCCGTCGACGCTGCCGGAGCCCGGTTGGCCGGGGCACTGGAGGGCCAAGACGGTGCACACAGGAGCCTTCTCCCGGTTCGACGGCCGCTCCCCCGCACCGGCGGACGAGCCGACGGACGGGACGCGTCAGGTGCTTCTGCTCATGGGCTCGGGCGGCCGCGACATCTCCACCGCCGAGGTCGCCGCGGCACGGGCCGCCAGCCCCGGTTGGCGGTGGGGGATCCTGGGCGGCCCGGACGGGCGATGGTCGGCGGACCCGTGGCCGGCGCTGTGCGCGGCCGACGTCGTGGTCACCCACGCCGGCCAGAACGCCCTCGCCGAATGCGCCGCCGCGCGGCGGCCGGCGGTGGTGGTGCCGCAGGAGCGTCCCTTCGGCGAGCAGGCGGCCACGGGACGTGCTCTCACGCGGGGCCGCCTGGCCCTCGTCGCACCCCGGTGGCCGGACGCCGACGACTGGGCCGGGCTCCTCGAACAGGCTCTCGCCCACGGCGGAGACCGCTGGTCGCAATGGGCGCCCGGCGACGGCGCGGCCCGCGCCGCCCGCGCCCTGGCCGATGTCGCGTCCAGGCGAAGGACTTTGTCATGCGCACCGCGGTGATCACTCTGGCCGCCGGGCGGCACCGGCACCTGACGCTCCAGCATCTCGGCCTCGCGGCCGGTTCGCGCACCCCTGATCAGTACGTGGTCGTCGCGATGGATGATCCGGAACTCAGCGTGGTTGTGGGCGGCCGGGAGCCTGTCGCGACGGTCGTCGACTGCCCTGTGGCGAACGGGAATCTGCCCCTGGCCCGCGCCCGGAACCTGGGCGCCGCCCGCGCGGTGGACGGCGGCGCCGAACTGCTGGTGTTCCTGGACGTCGACTGCGTCCCCGGCGAACGGCTGCTGGAGCGCTACCGGCACGCCGCCCTCGACACCGAGCACCGGCGCTCGCTGCTCTGCGGCACCGTCTCCTACCTGCCGCCCCCGGGCCCGTACGGGTACCGACTCAGCGAGCTGGGTGAGCTCGCCGAGCCCCACCCCGGCCGTCCGATTCCCGCGCCGGGGGAGCTGCGCCGGAGTGAGGACCACGCACTGTTCTGGTCCTTGTCCTTCGCCGTGACGGCGGAGACCTGGCACGCCGTCGGCGGCTTCTGCGAGGAGTACGAGGGGTACGGCGGCGAGGACACCGATTACGGTCAACGAGCCCGCGCGGCGGGCGTCCCGCTCACCTGGGTCGGCGGCGCCCCGGCCTTCCACCAGCACCACCCCGTCTCCGACCCGCCGGTGACGCATCTGCACGACATCCTGCGCAACGCGGAGACCTTCCACCGCCGATGGGGCTGGTGGCCGATGACCGACTGGCTCGACGCGTTCGCCGAGCGCGGACTCGCCCACCGGAACCCCGCCACCGGCCGCTGGTCCCTGGGTCCGGAACCCGGACACCCTCGTCCCGACGCGGGGTGACCCCCACAGCGCGCCAAGGAGAGGACTTCCACCGTCTCCTCGACGGTCTTCGCCAGGCGGGCGAGCATGCTGCGGTGACGCAACTGCACCAGAGCGTCCACCACGGTGTTGTGGAACTTCGCGGTCGGCCCCCGCAAGGGGTGCTCGTCGATGATCACCAGCGTGTTCCGCTCCCAGGGGCGGATTGTCAGCGCGATCCGGGCCGTGCCCAGCCGCCCGCTCTCGGCCTCGATGCAGGGCCTCGCAACGGCGAACGGCGGTGCGCCCTCGGGCGGTCCACCGGCCCAGCCTGACCGAGTAAGTGATGCTCGCGTCCACATGTGGCCAGATGCCCTCGTGTGGGGAGGCGTACGTCGCCCCTCTGTACCCCGCAGCGCGGGGTACAGAGGGGCGGGGGCCTTTTCGCGCCGTGGACCGGAGCGTCGAGGAGCCGAACTGTCTCGGCCGCATCCTCTGCCGGTGCGTCACCGGTGGACGTCCCGGCCTAGACCCTCGATCGGGGCACGTCCTCGTTCCACGTACGGGAAAACACGCGGCGGCCGCCCTCGTAACCGTCCAGTGTCGCGTCCACGTGGAAGGCGTCCTTGTCCGAGGTCAGGACGGTACGCGTCTCCACCCGCACGTCCCACCCGGGTCGGCCGAAGCTCATGGTCCAGGCCGACTCGCCACGCACCGAGGCGAAGTCCTCGGCCACCCAGCTGTAGCGCTCCCGCGCGCGCAGGCCGACGTCGATGCCGGTGTCCTCGTATCGCCGCATCCCCTGGTCTTTCACGATGTCGAGCACGGACTGGTAGTTCACGAGGTCACGTGTGACCGTCCATGCCTGCTCCGGTTCGCTGAGCTGGGTGACGGCCGACGGCGCACAGCCCTCGGGCTCACCGAACGGGCGCAGCTCCGCGTCCGTGGCGACGTCCTGGTCACGGACCGGGAGCGTGAGGGCGCTGCCGGTCTCATACACAGTGAGCAGGACCGGCTCGGGGGCGGGCCAGACCAGTGGCCAATAAGAGGTGGACAGGGAGAGCCGGATGCGGTGACCGGGCGGGAATGCCTGTGCCACACCGTGCAGAGGGACTCGGACCGTGTACCGCTCCCCCGGGGCGAGCTCGCTCGGCTCGGCAACACTGTCCCTGTGGGCGAGGTTGAGCACCCCGTAGGTGACCCGGGTGGAGCGCCCGTCCGGGGCGACGTCGGAGAGGCGGACGTTCACCTGCGCGACGGGGGCGTCGGCCGACACGGCGATGGTCACGGAGGGGGCGCCGAGGATTTCCACGCGTTCGGTCAGGACGTCCGTCTGGAAGACGAGCGAGCCGCCGTCCTCTTCGCGCTGGTCGTAGGGCAGGTCCGGCGGGGCGTTGTAGGACGCCCACTTGCCGGCGAACTGACCCACGGACAGCGGGGACTGGACGGTGTGGGCGCGCTCCTGGTCCTGCGGCCCCTCCGCGGCGTCCGCGGTGGAGTCGGGTAGCAGGAGCCGGTGGTCGTGGAAGGGCAGGACCGTGTCCGTGACATGCGGTGAGGGCCAGGAGGGTTCGCCGATCCAGCGGCCCGGACGCTCCTCGTAGGAGGTGGAGGGCGGGACGCTCTCCTGCATCCAGGTGCGGAGCATGGGTCCCTCCATCACACCGTTGTCCCGGCCCTTGAGCCAGTGGTCCCACCAGCGCACCACTTCCTGGAGGTAGCCGATGGCGGGGCCCGGCTCCCCCAGGTGGGGGAGCTTGTGCGACCAGGGGCCGATCAGCCCCTTGCGAGGCACGTCGACATGGCGCAGCAGGCGGGTGACGGCGTTGGAATAGCCGTCGGCCCATCCGCTGGAGGCGAGGACCGGGCAGGCGAGTGCGCTGTAGTCCTCGCTGAGACTGGCGTGGCGCCAGTAGGCGTCGCGCTGCGGATGGCGCAGCCACTCCAGCACCCAGGGCTTGGCGGCCTGCAGACGCTCTTCCCACATATCGCGCCAGCGGTCGCCGACCACGGCAGGGTCGGGCGGACAGGTGGCGTAGGCGAACATGGTGCCGGCTTCGGCGAGGTTGTCGGAGAGCATGGCGCCGCCGAGGTAGTGCATGTCGTCGGCGTACCGGTCGTCGGTGAAGGAAGAGATGCAGATGGCGCGCAGGCTCGGGGGCCGGCGCGCGGCGACCTGGAGGGCGGCGAACGCGCCCCAGGAGATGCCCATCATGCCGGTGGCGCCGTCACACCAGGGCTGGTCGGCCAGCCAGGCGAGCGCGGCTTCGGCGTCGGCCTGTTCCTGTTCGAGGTACTCGTCGACGAGGACCCCGTCGGACTCGCCCGTGCCCCGGATGTCGACCCGGACGCAGGCGTAACCGTGCCCGGCGATGTAGGGGTGGTGGATGGAGTCCCGCGGGGAGGTGAGGTCGTTCTTGCGGTAGGGGATGTACTCGAGGATCGCCGGGACCGGTTCGGTGTCGGAGGAGGTGGGGCGCCAGATCCGTGCCGAGAGCCGGGTTCCGTCGGCCATCGGGATCGTGACGTGCTTTTCCTCCTTGACCGCGTGGGGGAGTTGGTCCACGTGTCGCATGGTGCTGCGGCCTCCTTCGCTGCTGGGGGTTCGGCCTGCTCGGTGCTGTCGGGGACCGGGGCCGCTGTGGAGCGCGTGGGTCAGTCGAAGGACAGGCCGAGGGCCGCCACGGCGCGGTCGAACTTGCGGCGCAGGTCCTCCTCGTCACTCCCCCCGGTGAAGATGTGTGCCACCTCGTAGCTGTAGCTGTCCTGCTGCGAGACGGTGGAGAGCTTCTGGCCCTCCTCGGGGACGACGTCGATGCGGACGCCGGGGATGTCCTTCTCGATCTCGGCGATCCGCTGCGGGCCGGGTATCCGGTGCACCTTGCCGTCGGTGAACCAGCGGTAGTACCACTTCGCCGCCATGGCGTAGTCGCCGCCGCCGCTGGGCAGCGCCGGGTCACGGCCGAGGGCCAAGGCGATCATGCTGTGGTGGTTGGGGACGCCGTCGACGTACTGGAACAGCTCCGCGTGGGACTGGGAGTGGCGGGGGTTGATCTCCAGCAGGCGCACGTCGCCGGTCTTCGGGTCGTAGAAGTACTCGATGCTGAAGGTGGCTTCGTCGAAGCCGATCTGGTGCATGGTGCGCTCGCTGATGTCGTGCAGGGTGCGCACCACATCGGGCGGCAGAGTGCTGGGGTACTGGTGGCGCAGGAAGCAGGGCGAGTCGGGGTAGTTGATCGAGTCCAGCACGCCGTAGACCGTGGGGCGGCCCTCGTGGACGTAGCCCTCGACAGCCACCTGTATCCCTGTCATCGCCTCTTCCGCGAGGCAGACCTCGCCGCCGACGCCGTCCATCTCCTCGGGCAGTTCCAACATGGCGAGCACGGTCTCGAAAGGCCGCCCGACACGACCGATGCCCTTGCGGATCTCCTTCACCGCGGCCTGGAACTCGCGCTCGTCCTTCACTCCGAAAGCCAATTCGGACGAGTAGGCCAGGGCAGGTTTGAGCCACATCGGGAAGGAAACGCCCTCGGGCGGCCGCGGGTCGTCGGTGCCGAGGTCGACGCGGCCGAACCGCGGATAGGCGTCGACCGCCTTGCGCTGCTCCAGCCGGCTCCAGTATTTGTGCTCGCACTTCACCACGGACTCCAGGCTCGTGGTGCGGGTGCCGTACTCCTTGCCGAGGATCGGGACCATGGTGCTGACGGGGAAGTCCCAGTAGCCCACGATCGCGTCGATGCTCCCCTCGTGGGCATCGAGCGCTTTCCGCGCCCGGTCGAGAAGATCGCTCACGCTGACCTCGCCCTCCTGCAGCTCCTCAGGGGTGAGCAGTCCGTGGAAGCGGTAGGCGTCCGCGTCCGGGACGGCTCGCAGAGTGGGCAGATTGGCCTCGTCGAGGCCGACGACGAAGATGTTCAGACGATGATCCTCCGGCACGCGACTGTCCTTTCACTGGGGAACGCTTACGTGTACTCGGGCCGCGTGCCCGTGGACAGTGGGCCCATGCGTCAGCGTCCGTCATGGGATACGAAACCCTCGCGCTCCAAGGTGCCGAGGACCAGTACCTGAGCACCTACCACGGTCTCCGTCTGCCCGGCAGGTCACGGCGCGGGCGGGTAGCCGCGGGTGCGGACGAGGTCGTGGGCGATCCGGGTGAAGGCGCGGGCGGCGGCGCCGTGGTAGGCGCCTTCGCGGTGCAGGAGGGCGACGGTACGGGCGGGCAGGGGCGGGTCGAGGGGGACGGGGGCGAGGTGGGGGTGGTCGTGGGTGATGGCGTCGGGCAGGACGGTGGCCAGGCCCGTGCGCTGGACGATCTCGGTGAGGGCCTGGATGGAGTTGGCCTCGACTGTGACGCGGGGGGCTGCCCGGTGGCGGGTGAGGTACGCGTCGATGTGACCGCGCGTAGCGAAGTCACCGTCGAGCAGGACCAGTTGTCGGCCGGTCAGCTCTCGGACGGGGAGCGGGGAGGTGCGGCCGGCGTCGGTTCGCACGCCGGTGACCAGCGTGAGCGTCTCCGTGAACAGAGCGGTGGCGGCGATGCCGGGGAGGTGGGGGCCGGCGAAGGCGATGCCGAGGTCGAGGTCGTCGGCGAGCAGGGCCCCTTCGACGCGGTCCTGAGGCATCTCCGTCAGCGTGAGGCCGAGGCCGGGGTGATGGGTGTGGAACTCGGCGGCCAGGGGGCCGACCAGGTAGGCGGTGAACGTGGGGGTGACACCCAGGCGCAGATGGCCGCGGGAGAGGTCCTGGACGTCGTGGACGGCACGCTCGGCGGCGGCGAGGTCGCGCAGCGCGCGCCGGGCGTGGTCGGTGTAGACGGCGCCGGCGTCGGTGAGTCGCACCGTGCGGCCGGTGCGGTCCAGAAGCTGCACGCCCAGGGTCCGCTCCAGTTGCTTGACCTGCTGGGAGAGCGTGGGCTGCGAGACGTGCAGCTCCTCGGCGGCGCGGGTGAAGTTGCCATGTTCGGCGACGGCGAGCAGATAGCGCAGGTGACGCAGTTCGAGAGCGGCCATGAACCTCACTATAGGTGGGGTCGATAGTGGTTAGACACAGATGCTCTTGGACGCTATAGGTACAGGTCATGCATGGTGGATCTCGCCAACCCCAGGGGCCGATCACCCTCCGAAGGGAGTGACCATGCAGGACCTGACCGAGGGCGTCGCCCGTTTCCAGCGGGACGTCTTTCCGGCAAAGGCGGAACTGTTCGCTCGTCTGGCGACGCGGCACACGCCGCACACACTGTTCATCAGCTGCTCGGACGCCCGCGTCGTCCCCGAGTTGATCACCGGCACCGAGCCGGGTGATCTGTTCGTCATCCGCACCGCCGGCAACCTGGTGCCCGCCTACTCCCCCGAGGCCGACGGGATCGCGGCGAGCATCGAGTACGCCGTCGCCGCGCTGGGTGTCGACGACATCGTCGTCTGCGGTCACTCGGCGTGCGGCGCGATGACCGCGCTCGCGGAGAACCACGACCTCAGTGGCGCCCCGGCGGTCGCCACCTGGCTGCGACACGCGGACGCCTCGGTGGCGCGTACGTCCGCCGACGGCGACCTCTCCACCCCGGCACGGCAGAACGTGCTGGCCCAGCTGGCGAATCTGGCCACCCACCCCTCGGTCGCCCACGCACTGGCGCAGAGCAGGGTCGCCCTGCACGGCTGGGTCTTCGACATCCCCACCGGCCGCGTTAAGGACCTCACCGCCCCATCAGCCTGACGCCCACGGCTCCGCCTCCCCCCCCCTCCTCTCCCCTCGCCGCTCCACCCTTTTCGTGAAGGGGCCACGCTGAGACAAGGACGTACTGATCATGGTGCACGCACAGCTCGACCCGACCGCCCGGGAGCCCCTGGCCGCCCAAGCCGTGGCGGCCAAGACCCTCAAGAACCTGTCCCGGCAGCAGATCGCCGACGCCTCGGGCCTGTCGGTGGCCTACACCACCGCCGCCGTTCTCGGCCAGCACCCGCTGCCGGCGGCGTCCGCGAAGGCCGTGGCCGAGCTGCTGGGCCTGGACGCCGAGGCGGCGGTGTTGCCGCAGACCATCCCCGTCCGCGGTTCGATGCCGAACCGGATTCCGACCGACCCGACGATGTACCGCTTCTACGAGATGCTTCAGGTCTACGGCACGACCCTCAAGGCCCTGGTCCACGAACAGTTCGGAGACGGCATCATCTCCGCGATCAACTTCCGGCTCGACGTGAAGAAGGTCGCCGACCCCGAGGGCGGCGAGCGCGCCGTGATCACCCTGGACGGCAAGTACCTGCCGGCCAAGCCCTTCTGACCGGCACCGATACGGCGCGTACGCGTCGGTCCGCAGGCGTCCCCCGGGCCGGATCCGCTCACCGCTGGTCCGGATCGCCGTCGTTCCACCCAGGTGTACTGATGAAACGTCAGATCCCTTGCGTGGCAAGAGGTTTGGCTACTTTGCATCAACACCCGCGAACTTTGAACACAGTGGTGACGAAGTATGGACGCCGCCGGTAGAAGCCTCCTACTGTTCTCGGCGCAGCCACCGTCAGCCCCCTTGTCCGGACGAAGCGCTGCCCCAGCCGCACGAGCCGAACGTTCACCCCCGGGCGCCGGGTGGCCCCACCCACCGCCGCGACGCGCCCCTCGCTGCGAGGGGCCAGGAGGAAGAATGCAACCACGGCCGCTCCACCGTTGCCGCAGACACCTCACCGGTCTGCTGGTCTCCGCGTTTCTCGTCGGCGGCTTCGCCGCCTCACCGGCCACCGCCGCGCCGGCGCCGAGGCCGCAGGACGAACTCCCGCCCCAGGAACCGGGCGTCACCCTGCGCGTCTTCGATGTCCAGGTCCCCCTCGACAAGCTGTGCGACATCAAGGCCGGACAGACGCCGAACGTCGACAGACTGATGCCCGGCATCGACTGGAGTTCGCCGGACGACTTCGGCTTCAGCGACCGCTTCGTCTCCCAGGTCACCGCCAACCTGACCGTCCCGCAGGACGGCTCCTACGCCTTCCGCCTGGTCAGCGACGACGGCTCGCGGCTGCGGATCAACGACGCCACCGTCATCGATCACGACGGGCTGCACGGCGCGGAGCCCAAGGACGGATCGGTCGAACTGACCAGGGGTCACCATGCCTTGCGCATCGACCACTTCGACCGCACCGGCGGTCAGCAGGTCACCCTCCAATGGAAGCCGCCCGGCGCCGCGGACTTCGCCGTCGTGCCGAACTCCGTGCTCAGCACCGACGCCGACGTCGTACGGGTGACAGCACCGGGTCGCAAGGAGTGCGAAGGCGTCCTCGACTCCCCCGGCGACGGGCTGCCGCTGACCGGGACGCACCCGGACTACGCGCTCACCGATCTGCGACCGGCGGGCTTCGAGCCACAGGTCACCGCGATGGACTGGCTGCCCGACGGCCGGCTCGCCGTGACCACCTGGGGCGGCACCGACACCACCGCCGGCGAGGTCTACCTCCTCGACAACGTCCAGGGCGAGACCGATGCGGGGAAGGCGACCGCCAAGAAGGTCGCCGACGGGCTCAAGGAGCCCATGGGCATCAAGGCCGTCGACGGCAAGCTGTACGTCTCCCAGAAGCACGAACTCACCGAGCTCACCGACGCCGACGGCGACGATGTGACCGACGAGAAGCGGACCGTCGCCACCTGGCCGTACGGAGGGAACTTCCACGAGTTCGCCTTCGGGCTGCTGTACCGGGACGGGTATTTCTACCTGAACCTGTCCGTGGCGATCGACCTGGGCGGGGCGACCACCGATCCGCAGCCGGCGCCGAACCGGGGTTCGACCATCAAGGTGAACAGGGAGACCGGTGAGGTCGACTACATCGCCGGTGGTCTGCGTACGCCCAACGGCATCGGCTGGGGTCCCGAGGGCGACATGTTCGTCCTCGACAACCAGGGCGGCTGGCTGCCCTCCTCGAAGCTGCTCCACATCAAGCAGGACCGCTTCTTCAACCACTACACCAACCCCTCGGGCCCCTTCGACGACAAGCCGGTCACCAAGCCGGTGCTATGGCTGCCGCAGAACGAGATAGCCAACTCGCCCAGCACTCCTCTGCAGTTGACCGAGGGGCGGTTCGCCGGGCAGATGCTGTTCGGGGACGTCACGTACGGCGGCATCCAGCGCGCGTACCTGGAGAAGGTCGACGGCGAGTACCAGGGCGCGGTGTTCCGCTTCACCCAGGGTCTCGAAGCCGGTGTCAACCGGATCAGCATGGGACCGGACGGCGCGATCTACGCCGGCGGCCTCGGCGCGGGCGGCAACTGGGGCCAGGAGGGCAAGCTGACCTACGGGCTCCAGAAGCTCTCCCCCAGCGGTGACAAGGCCTTCGACATCCTGGCCATGCGGGCCGAGCCTGGCGGTTTTGAACTGGAGTACACCGAGCCTCTCTCCGAGGAGACCGCGGCGAAGCTCGCCGAGAGCTACCGGGCCGAGCAGTGGACGTACGCCCCGACCCCCGCCTACGGCGGCCCCAAGATCGACGAGGAGTCGCTCGACATCAGTGGGGCCACGCTCTCCGAGGACCGCAAGAAGGTGACGCTGACGATCCCCGGGCTCAAGGCGAACCGGGTCGTCCACATCCGCTCGCCGCGCCCCTTCGCCTCCGCCGACGGCACCGAGCTGTGGAGCACGGAAGCCTGGTACACCCTCAACTCGCTGCCGGGCGACCAGCCCCCGGCCACCCAGTACGAGGCGGAGGAGGCCACTCTCACCGGCGGTGCGGGCTTCGACACCGAGCACGCGGGTTACTCCGGCGGCGGCTTCGTCGACAACTTCGGCCAGGAGGGCGCGGCGGTCACCTTCGACGTGGAGGCCGGCGAGGCGGGAACGTACGACGTGGGTCTGCGCTACTCCAACGGGCCGAACCCGGCGCCCGGCACGAAGACGGTGAGCGTCCACGTCAACGGGGAGAAGGTGCGCCGGACCGGGCTGCTCTCCACCACCGACTGGAAGACCTGGTCGACGGGGACCGAACAACTGGAACTGCGCGAGGGCCGCAACACGGTCACCTACTCCTACGACAGTGGTGACACGGGCCATGTCAACCTGGACATGATCACCGTCCACCCGAAGGGCGCCCGAGTCCAGCTCTTCGACGGCACCGACCAGGAGGCCTGGCAGCACCCGGACGGGCGTACGCCCGAGTGGCCGGTGAACGGTGAGGCGATGGAGGTCGCCAGCGGTGACCTGCGCACCAAGCAGGGCTTCCAGGACTTCCGCGCCCACGTCGAGTTCTGGCTGCCGAACCTTCCGCCGGACGTGACCGGCCAGGACCGTGCCAACAGCGGTGTCTACCTCCAGGATCGCTACGAGGTACAGATCCTCGATTCTTACGGCGACACGACGCTCGCGGACAACGAGGCCGGCGCGATCTACACCAAGAAGGCCCCGGACGAGAACGCGGCCACGGCTCCCGAGACCTGGCAGACGTACGACATCACCTTCCGCGCCGCCCGTTACGACGCCTCGGGGGCGAAGACGGAAGACGCCCGGGTCACGGTCGTGTGGAACGGTGTCACCGTCCACGACGACGTCGCCGTCGACGGGCCCACCGGCGGCGGTGCGGCCGAGGGTCCGACGGCCGGAGGGATCAGACTCCAGGACCACGGCAGCAAGATCCGCTACCGGAATGTGTGGATCGAGCCCCTCACCTGAACCCGCCCCGTGCCCTACCGGCCCCCACCGGACTCCGACCTCAGGTCGAGTTCCGGTGGGGGCCATCGCTATTGTGCCCGCGTGACCCCCACAGCCCGGCCCCGGCAGGGGCTCATGGACGGCCACTACGCGGTCCTCGACGCCTGGCTGCGGCGCTGGGCGAGGGCCTAGCGCTTCCGGTCGTCCGCCGGGGCTTCACCCCGGGCCTGTCGCATTACGGCCGTGCGGCAGGAGAGGACGACCAGGAACGGCCACAACGCCTGAAGGAACGTCACGACGCGCTCCGCGACGCCCGGGGCCCCGGCGCTCTGGAGTTCCGCCACGAACCACAAGGCACTCGCGAACATCAGCGCGCTCGCGGCGAGCGACACATCCAGGCGCAACCCCCACGGCACCGGTCTCCCGCCCCGGACGGCGGCCAGCGGTGGCCACGCCGCCAGCAGCACCACGCCCACCGTGGCCACCGCCCCGTGCTCCAGCGCCCCGCCGCTGCTCGGGGCGGGCACCAGGGTCAGGGCCAGCGCGGACAGACCGCCGCCGGCCAGGGTCACCCGGCCGGGGAGAGCCGCCTGCCGGAGGGCGTGCGCCGTCGCCACGTAACACGTCCCCAGCACCAGCAGCATCCCGGTCATCAGCCAGTAACTGGTGGCGCCGTAGGAGGCGAGGACGCTCAGGGTCTCCGCCGCGGGGTCGTACGCGGGTCCCTGGCGCACCTGCGCGATCATCCAGGAGCCGACCAGCAGGACGGGGGCACACCCGGAGGAGACCAAGGCCCACCAAGGAGCAGATCGCATCCAGTCAGCATAATTCGGGCATCTTGCCTTGCCCTGCTCTCCGCCCTCTTCGGCCTTCCGTGCCTCCTGTCGGCGGCCGGGCGAGTGCCAGGGGCGGTCGCCGCCGGCGCGAAGGACGCCCTCCTGCGCATCGAGTGAACCGCAGATCCGGGTGCGATCGCCGTCAGGGTGTGGTGGCCCCGGGCTTCGCGCGGCGGATGGGCATCATCGTCTCCGCCGCCCCCTGCGCCAGGTGGTCGAGGATCAACCGGTTGACGAGAGCCGGCTTCTCCAGCGGGACCAGGTGGGACGCCCCGGGCACGACAGCCAGCTCGGCGTCCGGGATCGCGCGGTACAGGGCCGTGGTGTGCTCCAGCGTCATCATGTCGTCGTCGCCGGACATCACCAGGGTGGGCGCCTCGATGCGGGCCAGGTCCTCGGGTGTCAGCGTCGGCTGGGTGCGCCACATGTCGAGCACCTTCGCGGCCACCACCGGCCAGTGGTCCGGGCCGTCCGGTGCGACGGGGTCGTACAGCTCCCGGAAGAACGCCAGGTCGGGCCCGGACGGCGTCATCGTGTCCAGCATCGACGGCTCGACGAAGCATTCGGGGCCCGGGCGGAAGTTGGCCCCGATCGCGACGGCCTTGCGGACGAGGTCAGGGCGGTCCCCGGCGACGAGGAGCGCGACGACTCCCCCGTCGCTCCAGCCCACCAGGTGCGCCGGCCCTTCGACGACCGCCTCCAGGAAGGCCACGGTGTCGTCGGCCATGTCCTGGTACGTCAGGGGGCCGGGCACGTCGGCCGTGTGCCCGTGGGCGCGCCGTTCCGGCAGGAAGACGCGGTAGGCGGCGGCGAGGTCGGCGCGCTGGGCGCCCCACGTGTCGTTGGTGCAGAAGCCGCCGTGCAGGAGAACGAGCGGATCACCGGCGCCCTCGGTCTCGTACCAGGTCCTGACACCGGGCAGGTCCGCGTACTCACCCATCGTCGATGCCTCTCCGGGGCTGTCGTCGTTCCGCCTTCTCCGGCCAGTCTGCGTGGTGCCCTCCGGGGCCGCCACACGAATCGGTACGAGCGGCGGGCGGCCGGAGCGCGGGGCGTCAGCCGTCGGCCGGGTCGCCGGCGCGCCGAGCTCGCCGGATGCTCGCCTCCGCACTGTCGAGCAGCATCTCCAGAGCCGTGGGGTACGCGCTGTCGTTCATCCTCGCGACCAGCAGCGGTGCGAGAGCGGCGATGTTCGGGTGGGTTTCCGCCGGCAGTTCGGCGTAGGTGGCGTGCCAGACCCGTTCGTCGGCGGCGCGGGCCGCTTCGGGCAGGGCGAGGCTCGCGGCGTCCAGTGCGGCGAAGGCGAGTGCCTGGTCGAGGAACGCCTGGTAGATCCGTACGACGTCCCGGTCGGGCAGTCCGGTCGAGCGCAGGATGCCGAGGACCGTCTCGTCGCAGGCGATCTCGTTGGCCCGGCCGCTGACCCGGCTGGCGGTCAGCACGGCGGCCTGCGGATGGGCCAGGTAGGCGGTGTGGATGCGCAGGCCGATCCCGCGCAGGTCGGTGCGCCACTGCCCGGTGGCCCGCCAGCCGTGCATCGCGCGTCCGATCAGTTCGTCGGCGATGGCCAGGGTCAGGTCGTCGATGCCGCGGAAGTAGCGGTAGAGCGTGCTCGGGTCGGCTCCGAGGGCGAGGCCCAGGCGGCGCACGGTCAGTCCGTCCCTGCCGTGTTCGTGGAGCATGCGCAGAGCGGTCTCGACGATCAGCTGCTGGGTGACGACGACGCCCTGCCGTGTCGGCCGCCTGCGTCGCCGCTTCTCCTCCGGGACCACCTTCTTCGCCATCCGGGCCTCTCCCCCGTGTCGATACCGGTGTGCCGGTGCCGGCCTGTCGGCACCCCCTCACCTTATGCCAACGGCGTTGACGTTACTCAAGTGCGCCCCTTTCATGGACGAATCCAAGGGCACCGGCCCGTTGGGCCCGGCCCCTCGACGAAAGGCACATCCGCCATGCGTGTACTCCTCGTCGGCGCAGGTGGCGTGGGCACGGCGATCACCAGGATCGCCGCCCGCCGCTCCTTCTTCGACCACATGGTCGTCTCCGACTACGACCTCTCCCGGGCCGAGGCGGCGGTGGCCGCCCTCGGCGACGACGGGGCGAGGTTCACCGCGCTGCGCGTCGACGCCTCGGACCGGGCGGCGGTCACCGCCCTGATCGCCGAGCAGCGGTGCGACATCCTCGTGAACGCCACCGACCCCCGGTTCGTGATGCCGTTGTTCGAGGCGGCGCTGGCCGCCGGCGTCGACTATCTGGACATGGCCATGTCCCTGTCCTCCCCGCATCCGGAGCGCCCGTACGAGGAGTGCGGGGTCAAGCTCGGCGACGGGCAGTTCGAGCGTGCCGCGGCGTGGGAGGCGGCGGGGCGGCTCGCGCTCGTCGGGGTGGGTGTCGAGCCGGGGCTCTCCGATGTCTTCGCCCGGTACGCGGCGGACGAACTGTTCGACGAGATCGAGGAGATCGGCGTCCGGGACGGTGCCGATCTCACCGTCGAGGGCTATGGCTTCGCCCCGTCGTTCTCGATCTGGACCACCATCGAGGAGTGCCTCAACCCACCGGTGATCTGGGAGAAGGACCGGGGCTGGTTCACCACGGCGCCGTTCAGCGAACCGGAGGTGTTCGACTTCCCCGAGGGGATCGGTCCGGTGGAGTGCGTCAACGTCGAGCACGAGGAGGTCCTGCTGATCCCGCGCTGGGTGGAGTCCCGGCGGGTCACGTTCAAGTACGGGCTGGGTGAGGAGTTCATCGAGACCCTCAAGACCCTTCACCGGCTCGGCCTCGACCGCACGGACAAGGTGAGCGTGCCCGGCGGCGCCGTGTCGCCCCGTGACGTGGTCGCGGCCTGTCTGCCCGACCCGGCCTCCCTGGGCGGGCTGATGCGGGGCAAGACCTGTGCCGGTACCTGGGTGAAGGGCACGAAGGACGGCGCGCCCCGCGAGGTGTACCTCTACCACGTGGTCGACAATCAGTGGTCGATGCGCGAGTACGGCTCCCAGGCCGTGGTCTGGCAGACGGCGATCAACCCGGTGATCGCCCTGGAGCTGGTGGCGGGCGGTGTCTGGAGCGGCACGGGGGTGCTCGGCGCCGAGGCGCTGGACCCGCGCCCGTTCCTCGATCTGCTCGTCGCGTACGGGTCGCCGTGGTGCCTGCGCGAGCAGTGACCGCGAGCCCGTCCGCGCTCTCTCCACGGGCCGCCCCCGGGCCGTCGGGGAAAGTCGAAAAGTCTTTGGGCGGCGATGTCGAGAACCCGGATCCGGCTCCGTCCCCGTAGTGAGAGCGGCCAGAATGGGCCGCCCGGCACCGAGGAGTGACATCATGGCCAAGTACCTGCTGCTCAAGCACTACCGCGGCGCCCCGGCAGCGGTCAACGACGTACCGATGGACCGGTGGACGCCCGAGGAGATCTCGGCGCACATGCAGTACATGCAGGACTTCGCGGACCGGCTGGAGAAGACCGGGGAGTTCGTCGACGGTCAGGCGCTCGCCCCCGAGGGCTCCTGGGTCCGGTACGACGGTGAGGGCCGTCCGCCGGTCACCGACGGGCCGTTCGCCGAGACCAAGGATCTGATCGCCGGCTGGATGATCATCGACGTGGACAGTAACGACCGGGCCGTCGAGCTGGCCGGGGAGCTGTCCGCCGCCCCCGGGGCCGGCGGGAAGCCGATCCACGAGTGGCTGGAGGTGCGCCCGTTCCTGACCGCGCCGCCCACTGTCACGGAGTGACGCTTCGATGGACGAACTCCTTCTGCGGAGCCTCACTCCGAGCGTGCTCGGCGTCCTCGTCCGCCGGGGAGCGGACTTCGCGGCGGCCGAGGACGCGGTGCAGGACGCCCTGGTCGAGGCGGTCCGCGTATGGCCGGGCGACGCGCCGCGGGACCCGAAGGGCTGGCTGGTCACCGTGGCCTGGCGGCGGTTCCTCGACGCGACCCGGGCGGACGCCTCCCGGCGGCGGCGCGAGGACCTCGTCGACGAGGAGCCCGCGCCGGGCCCCGCGCCGGCGGTGGACGAGACGCTCCAGCTCTACTTCCTGTGCGCCCACCCTTCACTGACGCCGTCGTCGGCGGTCGCGCTCACGCTGCGCGCCGTCGGCGGGCTCACGACCCGCCAGATCGCCCGGGCGTATCTGGTGCCCGAGGCGACCATGGCACAGCGGATCAGCCGGGCGAAGCGCACCGTCTCCGGGGTGGGGTTCGATCGGCCCGGCGATGTCTCCACCGTGCTGCGCGTGCTGTATCTGGTCTTCAACGAGGGCTATTCCGGGGATGTGGACCTCGCCGCTGAGGCGATCCGGCTCACCCGGCAGCTCGCGGTCGCGATCGACCACCCTGAGGTGGCGGGGCTGCTCGCCCTCATGCTGCTCCACCACGCCCGGCGAGCCTCCCGGACCGCGCCCGACGGGAGTCTGGTGCCGCTCGCCGAGCAGGACCGGGGCCGGTGGGACACCGGGATGATCACCGAGGGGGTGGGGATCCTGCAGGCGGCCCTGGCCCGGGACCGGCTGGGCGAGTTCCAGGCCCAGGCCGCCGTCGCGGCGCTCCATGCGGACGCGCCGACCGCCGAGGAGACCGACTGGGTGCAGATCGTCGAGTGGTACGACGAGCTGGCGGGCCTGACGGACAGCCCGGTCGTCCGGCTCAACCGGGCGGTGGCCGTCGGCGAGGCCGACGGTCCGCGCGCCGGGCTGGCCGAACTCGCAGCGCTGAGCGAGTCGTTGCCCCGCCATACGGCGGTCGCGGCGTATCTGCACGAGCGTGACGGCGACCTGTTGACAGCCGCGCGGCTGTACGCCGAGGCCGCCCTCAAGGCCCCCACGCTGGCCGAGCGCGACCATCTGACGCGCCAGGCCGCGCGGCTCAACGCCGGTCTTCGGAGCTGACGTTCCGGCACCTCTCGCGCGGCGTGGGCGAGCCGCCGACAACGTCTGCCGCATGGCGCCCGGGGCGAGTGAACGTCAGGCGGTGCCGCCGGGCCCGTGATCCGGGTCCGGGTGTCCGGGGGGCACGAAACAGGCGGTCACGGTCTTGCCGTCCCGCTGGGGGTGCTGTTCCCAACTGTCGGACAGCGCCTCGACGATGGCGAGGCCCCGGCCGCCGGTCGCTTCGAGGCCCCGGTCGACCACGGCGGGGAGCACCGGACTGGAGTCGTGAACACTGACATGCAGGCAGGTGCTGTCCCAGGTCAGGACGAGCTGGGCATCGCTGTGCGCGTGTTCGTGTGCGTTGGTGATGAGCTCGGACACGGCCAGGAGCACCGAGTCCACCAGATCGGGGGCGCTCCGCGTCCACGCCAGTGAGTCGAGATGCTCCCGCGCCCAGCGGCGCCCCGCCCGCACTCCCTGGGACATGGGGAAGGACTGCGCCCAGCCCACCGCCCTCATCTCGGAATCGGCCATGCTCTTGCCTCTCCTTCGTCGATCAGGGAAGTGAGGTCGTCGTTCGTCGCCCTCTGTCCGTCTCCTACCCGCCCGCGCGGACTTGACGTCCGGCCGGCCCGTACCGGAGGCGGACGGCCGCACTCGTGGTGACAAATTAGGTAAGCCTCACCTAATATTCGATGGTCGTCTTCGGGTCCCCACACGCCAAGAAGCCGGTATCCCCCCTTCTTTCGTTCGCCCCGGGCACGGCTCCGTTCCGACGCGCGCCGTGCCCCTCCCCGAAGGAGACATGCAGCGCATGCCCATGCCTCGCCGCGGCCGCCTGGCCGCTCTCGCCGCCCTGACCGTCATCTCCGTGGGCGCCGGCGTCCTCGCCGTTCCCGCCTCCGCCGCCCCGGGCGTCCACGCCGCCGCGCGGGCCGATTCCGGCGGCACCACGTCGGCGGCCGCTCCGATCCTGGTGAGCGGCCGGTCCTCCTGGGGCTTCAAGGAGTCCTGGGTCCGGTACGTCGCGATGTTCGGCGGCTCGGTGACCGCGGGCGGCGGCGCGACCGCCGACGCCGCCGGAAAGGTCGACCACCCCGTCAAGCACGGCTCGGTCGACCCGGCGGGGCGCTCGGCCGATGTGCGCTTCGGGGGCTCGGTGACCTATGCGATACCCAGCCACGGGATCACCGCGATCACCCTCGCCAACCCGCGTGTCGTGCTGAAGAACGGCCAGGGCACGCTCCACATGGACGTGACGACCGATCTCGTCGCCGGTGAGGACCCGGTCACCACGTCCGGCGTGCCGATCGCCTCGCTCACGGCGGCCGCCGGCGCCCTCGACGGCAGCACCCTCGACTGGTCGGGCATCACAGCCTCCCTCACGGACGCGGGCGCGGCGATCTTCGCCTTCCAGGGGCAGCCCATGTACCCGGCCGGTACGGCGCTGGACCCGCTCGCCATCAGTGGCGCCGTGAGTGTCCCCACGCTGACGGTCAGCCAGGTCAGCGGACTGGGAGCGGAGACCGAGGTCACTGTCAGCGGCAAGGGCTACCAGCCCGGGCGCGGGGTGTACCTGGCCCAGTCCGTCGCCATGCCCGGCACCACGTACCCCAGCGTCTTCGGCAACGCGGTGTACGTCCGTCAGGTCGGCGCGGACGGCGCCTTCAGCGTCACGGCGAAGCTCACCGAGACGTTCACCCCCTCCGGGGCCCCCGCCGTCGACTGCCGGACCACCGCCTGCTTCGTCACGAGCTTCAACTCGCACGACGGCACCGACCCCACCTGGATGCCGTCCCGCGCCCAGGACGTGGCCCAGCCGCTGACGTTCGGCGTCGAGCTCCCCGCCGCCACCGTCACCCGGCAGCCCGACTCCCGCACGGTGCGCTCGGGCGCCACCGCCGTCTTCACCGCCGCCGCGGACGGCGCCGATGCCGTCCGCTGGGAGCGGAGCTCCGACGAGGGCGCGACCTGGAGCGCCGTGCCCGGGGCCACCACCGCCACGCTGTCGGTAAAGGCGAGCGCCGCGCTCAACACCCTCCGCTACCGCGCGGTCTTCGTCAACGCATCGGGTGAGACCGCCACGTCCGCCGCGACGCTCACGGTGTCCGCCGTGCCCGCCCGGATCGTCTCCTTCAACGCCTCCCCCGAGCCGGTCGGCAAGGGCAGCAAGCTGAAGGTCGTCGGTACGATCCAGACCGTCGGCGCCACGGACGACGTCTGGCGTCCGCTGGCCAAGACGCCCGTGGTGGTCGAGTTCCGGGCGAAGGGCGCCACGACCTGGAGCCGTGCCGCGTCGGTCACCACGGACAAGAAGGGTGTGGCCACGGCGTCGGTCACCGCCGTCAAGGACGGCACCTGGCGGGCCCGTTACGCGGGGACCGCAGACCGGGCCGCGGCCGTGAGCTCATCGGACACCGTGGACGTCAAGCTGCGGACCGCGGTGTCCGGCTTCAACGCCTCGCCGGAGCCGGTCCGCAAGGGCCGCACCATCACGGTCAAGGGCACCCTGCGCAGCCTGGACGGCACCTGGAAGAACACCTCCGGCCAGTCGGTCACCCTCCTGTTCAAGGCCGACGGTTCCAGCAAGTGGAGCAAGTCGGCGACCGTGAAGACCAACAACAAGGGCGTCTTCTCGAAGGGGTTCACCGCCCAGAAGGACGGCACGTGGAAGGCGCAGTTCACGGCCACCTCGTCCCGGCTGGGCACGACCAGCTCCGGTGACCGCGTCGACGTGCGCTGAACCGGGCGCGCGGGCCGCGGCCGACGGGAACGGCTCCCGTCGGCCACGGCCCGCGTGTGTCACCGGCCCGCGGTGCCGCTGCCTCCGTCGAGCGGCGGGTGGGCGTTGCGGAGCAGCTCCCGGAACTGCCCGGAGAACCAGTGCCCGGCCACCGGGGAGCCCGGAAGGGCGCCGGTGAGGTTGTAGCCGTTGCGGCCGTTGCCGGTGTACGTCGGGTCGCACATCCGGTCGAAGCCCTTGCCCTCGTCGTTGTCGATGGGTTCGCTGCTGCCGTCGGACTCGCCCGGGGGCTTGGCCCAGACGTAGGCGTCGATCCCGGGCTCGGGTGCGGCCGTGGGTCGCTCGCCGATGCCCGCGCCGCTCTGGTTGCACCAGTTGCCGGCATGGATGCGGCGGTCGGTCCGGCCGCCGTCCACGTAAGCGTCGACGCTGGTCCGCGGACCTGGGCCGGCGGGCCGGGCGGAGCCGCCCCAGCCGTTGCGGGCGGTGTCGATGAGCATGCCGAGGTCGGAGGCGAAGCCCTGGCGGACCAGTTCGGTGCGCAGGGCCTGGGCGAACGAGAGCTCGTCGACGTAGTAGTTCCAGTCGACCCAGCGCGACTGGCGCACCGTGGCACCGTTCACGGAGTCGTTCACCGCGAAGTGCGGTTCTTTGAGCGCCGAGTAGTTGGCGGTGTTGACGATGAAGCCGTGCACATCGGCGGCGGTGGCACCCTCCATCGTCGCCGCCTTCTTGAACTGCTGTGCGGCGGGCACGAAGTTGGAGTCCCAGCCGAGCCAGCCGTGGTGGGCCGCGTCGACGTAGTTGTAGACGTTGGGGAGGGCGCCGAGCGTGTGCAGGGCGTACCCGATGCCCTTCTCGTAGTTGCCGTTGGCCTTCATCGTGGCGCATTCGGGTGTCGAACCGGCCGTGCCTCCGGCGTTGGTGACGAGGTTGGGCAGCGAGTCGGGTTCGATGAGCGTGACGATGCGCAGACCGGCGTAGGCGGGGTCGCCGAGGATGTCGGCGATGGGGTCGATGTAGTCGCTCTTGTAGCGGTCGATTTCGGTGGGGCCGAGCTCGCCGTTGGAGGCGAGTGCGGAACAGTCCCGGCCGGGCAGGTTGTAGATGACGACCTGGAAGAGGTCGGCTCCCTGGCTCACGGCGGTGTCGAGGTGTGCGCGCAGGCCTCGTGCGCCGGGTGTGCCGTCGATGGCGGCGATGCGGTCCATCCAGACGAATGACGGTTCGTCGGCTATGGCGGCACCGCCGGGTTCCGCGGCGGCCTTGGCGGACCAGTCGGGGTTCACGTACGCGGTGGCGCCGGCATAGGGGTTGTCGACGCGGGCCGCGGCCGACGCCTGGCCGGGAACGGCGACCGCGAGCGATGCGCCCATGATCAGGGCGGACAGCGCGGCTGCGGTCCTTCGGCGGGACGCCTGCGGGACGGTGGTGCGCCGAGGTGCGGGCGGGGTGGTGGTGCCTCTGCTTCTCATTGCGGCTCCGTGCTCCTCTCGTACGTCCGTCGCGGGTGTCGACGGACGGTTCGGGGGTCCGTGACGCTCAGGAGGTGAGGGGGTTCGAGTGGGGGAAACGCGGTGTGGGAGCGCTCCCAAGGTGGCGCGGCTTCCGATGACTGTCAAGCCGTCCAGCCTGATTACCTTGCGCAGTACGGCAGTTGGCGCGATTGGAGCGCTCCCATGCACAGGAGTTCCAGCAGTTCGTGGCCGAAGATGCCGTGACGCTGGTCTAGTCCAAGCCGCGTCCGTCCCTCTATCCTCACCCGTAGCCGGTGACACACCGTCCCCCACCCAGGTTGCCTGCCGGCTCGTACCCCCACTCAACTCCGTTCGAGCAGCCGGGTGACTCCCCCCATTCGCCGCCTCCAGGAGGCCACGGTGAAATTTCGCACCAGAAGCTCGGCGATCATCGGAACGCTCTGCCTCGCCACGTCCCTGGCGCTGGCCACGGCGTCGGCGGACGAACCCGCCGACGCCCCCGGTCAGCAGGTGAGCGCCACCCTGACCGAAGTGGCCAGGGCCCAAGGGCCGTCCGCCGGCGCGGCCGGGCCGGACGACACGGTATGGATCGCCGAACGCGCGGGCACCGTAAGGGTTTTGGACGATTCAGGTCTGGGCGAACCCGTCCTCGACATCTCCGACGAGACCACCACCGATGGCGAACGCGGCCTGCTGGGCGTCGCGTTCGACAAGACGTACGCGCACTTCTACATCTCCTACACCGACCTCGAAGGCACGAGCACGATCGACGAGTTCGCGGTGGAGAGCGGCCAACTCCGGCCGGAGACACGGCGCACGGTCCTCACCCAGACTCAGCCGTACGCGAACCACAACGGCGGGGACATCAAGTTCGGTCCCGACGGCTACCTGTACATCGCCTTCGGTGACGGTGGCTCGGGCGGGGACCCGCACGGCAACGGGCAGAAGCTCGACACCCTGCTCGGCAAGCTGCTGCGGATCGACCCGAGCGGCGGCGAACCCTACGCGATCCCGGCGGACAACCCGTTCGTGGACGACGCGAACGCGAGGGACGAGATCTGGGCGTACGGGCTGCGCAATCCCTGGCGGTTCTCCTTCGACGCGGACACCGGCGACCTGCTGATCGGCGATGTCGGCCAGAGCGACTGGGAGGAGATCGACTGGGCCCCGGCGGACAGCAAGGGCGGCGAGAACTACGGCTGGGCCTCGATGGAGGGCACGCATCCCTTCCGGGGAGGCACGGAGCCCGCGAACCATGTCCCGCCGGTGTACGAGTACGACCGTACGGGCCTCGGCTGCTCGGTGACCGGTGGATTCGTCTACCGCGGCGACGCGCTCCCGGACCTCCGGGGGAGCTATGTGTTCAGCGACTACTGCGACGGCACCTTGCGGACGCTCCAGATCGAGAGCGGCGAGGTGACCGGCGTGGGCGACCTCGGCGTCAGCGGCGGCGAGGTCATCTCGTTCGTGGAGGGCGGTGACGGCGAGCTGTACGTGCTCGGCAGCAGCGGCGTCGTCTCCCGCGTCGATCCCGCGTGAACGGCTGACCCGCGCGGGAGACCGGCCGCGCGGACGGGAAGCCCGGCCCCGCCGATCACCATGATCGGCGGGGTCCCCCTTTTCACGTTCCGGCCGCGGGGGAATTCGTCGTGCGACGCCCCTGACGCGTCAGCGCGCGCTCGTCACGCCGGGCTCCGCCCAGGCGGGGACGGACGGCCCGGCTTCTCCGCACCTTCTCCGCGCTGGTGGCCACGGCGGGCGTCCCGGTCGAAGACGCCCAGCAGCTCGCACGGCCCGCCCTCGGCGCCGATCGCGTGCGGGAGCATCGTGGGGAACTCCGCCGCCTGGTTCGTCTCGATCCGCAGACGCCGGTTGCCCAGGAGCAGGATCGCGGTGCCGGACAGGACGACGAGCCATTCCCGGCCCGGATGCGCGCGCAGGCGCGAGGGGTTGTCGGGCGGCGGCTCGGTCATGCGCTGGCGGATGACCGTCATGCCGGGCTCCGCCTTGATGGGCCACCGCATCTGACCGTGGGCTCCGTCGACCATCGGGTTGGAGACGATGTCGTCGGACGCGGTCTCGACCAGCTGGTCGAGCGAGGTGTCCAGGGCGCGGGCGAGTGTGACGAGCTGGTCCAGGGCCAGTCGGCGGCGGCCGTTCTCGATGCGGCTGAGCGTGGACTGGCTGACCTTCGCCCGGGCGGCCAGCTCCTCCAGGGACCAGCCCTGGGCCACGCGCAGGGCGCGGATCCGTTTGCGTACCAGGCTGTCCAGCTCATCTTCTTGCGTCATAGGCATGAGCGTATGCCATTGGCGCAATCTGCGCTCAGCGTCTCCGTGGTCGGCCCCGGCAGAGGGGGCAGGCCATGTCCGGATCTGTGGGATATCCGGCCCTCGGGACATGGCGCGCCCCGGCGGGGAAGCCCAAGCTGGAGTGAGCAGGCCGGGTCCCCGGCCGTGCGAGACATCCCGGATGCCCCAGATGCACCGGGTATTCGAGGAAGGGAGCGGACACCCCATGCCGACCGATACGTCGACCGACCCCGCGTCACTCACGGCCCGCGTCCGGGTTCCGGACACCACGCTCGCCCGGGAGGCGGCCGAGCTGGTGCGGGACACGACGAGTGAGCTGATCTACCACCACTCGTGCCGGGTCTTCTGGTTCGGAGCCCTTCAGGGGCAGCGCCGTGACCTGAGCTTCGACCCCGAACTCCTCTATGTGGGGGCCCTGTTCCATGACCTCGGCCTCGGCGAGTCCTTCCGGTCCAGCGGCCGGCGCTTCGAGGTGGACAGCGCGGACGAGGCGCGCCGCTTCCTCCAGGCCCGCGGGGTTCCCGAGGACAGCGTGCGACGGGTCTGGACCGCCATCGCCCTGCACACGACCCCGGGCATCCCGTCGTTCATGGAGCCCGAGGTGGCCCTGGTCACCGCCGGGGTGGAGTACGACGTACTGGGCATCGGTTACGAGGACCTCTCCCCGGCCGACCGGGCCGAGGTCGTCGCGCTCCATCCCCGGCCGGACTTCAAACGGCGGATCCTCGGGGCGTTCACCGACGGCGTCCGTCCGAGACCGGAGACGACGTTCGGCAACGTCAAGGCCGATGTCCTGGAGCACTACGTCCCCGGCTTCGAACGGGGCGACTTCGTCCGCACCCTTCTCGACTCCCCCTGGCCCGAGTGACCGGCACCGCCCGCCCCCACCTGGTGGCCGTCCTGGCGTTCGACGGGGTCCAGCTCCTCGACGTCACCGGCCCGGCGGAGGTGTTCACCACGGCCAACGGCCACGGAGGCCGCTACGACGTCCGGATCGTGTCGGTGACCGGCCAGGACGTCCGGACCTCCGGCGGGATCAGGCTCGGGGTCGACGGCCCGGTCAACGGTCTCCCGGGGCGGCTCGGAACGCTGCTGGTGCCGGGCCGCCGGGACTGGCGGCGGGCGGTGGACGACGTCGCGCTGACCTCCGGGGTACGGGATCTCGCCGGGCGGTCCCGCCGGGTGGCGTCCGTGTGCGCGGGCGCGTTCGTGCTGGCGGAGGCGGGTCTGCTGGACGGCCGCAGGGCGGCGACGCACTGGCGGCTGGCCGGTGAACTGGCCGCCGCCTACCCCACGGTGAGGGTCGAGTCCGATCCGCTCTTCCTGCGCGACGGGCACGTGATCACCTCGGCGGGCATCACGGCGGGCATGGATCTGGCGCTGTCCCTGGTGGAGGAGGACCACGGCGCCGGTACGGCCCGTGACACCGCGCGGGAGCTGGTGGTGTTCATGGCCAGACCGGGCGGCCAGTCCCAGTTCAGCGCCCGGCTGCGGCCGCGCGAGGCCGAGCATCCCGCCGTACGGGCGGCCATGGACGCGGTGAGCGCCGATCCGGGCGGTCCGCACACCCCGAGCACGCTCGCCCGGCTCGGCAGGGTCTCGGCCCGGCATCTGAGCCGGCTGTTCCGCCGTGAGACCGGGCTCTCCCCCGCCCAGTACGTCGAATCCGTACGGCTGGAGGCCGCCCAGGCGCTCCTGGCCTCGGGCACCGATCCCGTCGGGGCGGTGGCCGAGGGGGCGGGTTTCGGATCGGCCGAGACGATGCGCCGGGCCTTCCAGCAGACGCTGGGCCTCTCCCCCACCCACTACCGTGCCCGGTTCCGGACGACGACGACGGCGGGCGCGGCGGCACAGGTGGACGACTGAGCCTCGCACCGTACGGACGTACCTGGAAAGGTGGGTGAGCATGGCGGACACACCGAACACGACCGGCTCCCGGATGCGGCTCAACGCCCTCATCGTCGATGCCACGGATCCGGAACGGCTCGCCGCGTTCTGGTCCGAGCTGCTCGGCAGACCGATCGTGGGCCGTACGGGTCCCTACGTCTGGCTGCGGCGCGAGCACGGCGTCGGGCTGGGCTTCCAGCGGACCGATGAGCCCAGGCGGTCCAAGAACCGGATGCATGTCGATGTCTCGGCCCCCGATCCGGCCGCCGAGCAGCTGCGGGTCGAAGCGCTCGGCGGGCGGCGCCTGGAGGGATACGACGACGGGGGGTTCCTGGTGATGGGCGACCCCGAGGGGAATGAGTTCTGCATCATCCCCGAGGGCCCCTTCGAGTTGGACGACGAAGGGCGCACGGACTACCTCGGCTGACCGGCACGCAGGGCCGCTCGCACGGCACGCGCCGGAGCCGGTCGTCGGCCCCGCGTCGCGGCGGGGGTGTGGCCGGCACGTACGGTACGGCAGGTGAACGAACCGCTCGAAGCCCTGACCGGCCACCCTGCGGACGGACGTGTCCCGGCCCTGACGACCCGCGTGTTCCTGGCGCTCGCCCCACCCGACGACGCGAAGGAGGAGCTGGCGCGGGTACTGCGTCCGGCCTATGACGCCTACCCGCGCATGCGGTGGAACCGCATCGAGGACTGGCACATCACCCTGGCGTTCCTCGGGGAGGTTCCGGTCCCGGCCGTTCCGCCCCTGCTTCCTCCGCTCGCCGGGCTCGCGGCCCGGCAACGGCCGTTGCGGCTGGCGCTGCGCGGCGGCGGGCACTTCGACGAACGGGTGTTGTGGACCGGGGTCACGGGGGACCTCGAAGGGCTGCACCGCCTCGCCGTCGACGTACGGGCCCTCGTCAGACAGTGCGGTGTTTCCTTTCCCGAGCGGCCGCTCCGGCCGCATCTGACGCTGGCCCGGTCGCGCCGGGGCGACCACGCGAACACGGTGGAGGCCGCGGCCTCACTCACCGCGTTCGCCGGCCGGGACTGGGAGGCCGGGCGCCTCCACCTGGTCGGCAGCAACATCGGCCGCGGTCCCGGGCCGATCCACTACCGGGACATCGAGGCCTGGGACTTCCACCGCGGGGCCGGGGGTGCCGCCGAGGTCCCCGGCGGCTGAGCCCGACGCCTCCCCGCTCCGCGGTCACATGGTGTCGTGCCGCGTGGGCCGGGCGTGCGTCAGCAGAAATTCGGTCGCCCGCGCGATGGCCTCGGCGGAGGTGCCGTGGACGGCCTCCGACTCGTCCTCCTGCAGGTCCGCGCCCGCGGCGGTGTACCACCAGGCGTCGGCGCCCGGGTCGTGGTGAATCACGGCGTCGCCACCCGCGTAGTGGAGCGGGATGGACTCGCTCGCGGACTTCTTCGGCACCGCGTGGGGCCACTTGAGGCGGGCCGACTGCCGCTTGATGCCGCCCCAGGCCGCGCCGAGCTGGGCGTAACTGGATCCACCGCGTCCGGCGACGGTGGCCGCGCTCTCGGCCAGCCGGTCGACGGACCGCTTGGCTTCGTAGAGCGACCGCAGCATCGCCAGCTGCACGTCGGGGGCGGCCATGAGCGCGGCGTCGAAGGGCTTGCCCGCGGTGCGGTAGGCGAGCGCGCGCGTCGAGATCCGCTCGGCCAGCGAGCGGACCGCTGCGAGCAGTTGCTCGTCCATGGCGAACGTGTCGTCGTCACCGGGCTCGTTCCAGGCGGGGTCCACCGGGGTCAGGACCGTGGCCCAGAAGTTCTCGTCGCTCTGATCAGGGGTCGGGATCGCCTTCGCATCATTCATGCGACAACGTTAACTGTCGAGAATCACCTCGACAATTGATTTTACCGTGAGGGCGAAACGACAGCTCAAGCTGTCATGACGTCAGTCGGCGTCGACCGCCTCCCCCAGCGCGCCCGTGAGCCGGCCGAGGACTTCCTGCAGCCCGAGGACCTCCTCCAGCGACAGGCCGGTGGCGGCGAGCACGCCGCGCGGGACGGACAGGGCCCGCTCGCGCAGACCCGCACCCTCGCCGGTCAGGTCGATCACGACGGAGCGCTCGTCCTCGCGGCTGCGTTCGCGCCGGACCAGCCCGGCGCTCTCCAGTCGCTTCAGCAGCGGCGACAGGGTCCCCGAGTCCAGGTGGAGGCGCTCGCCGATGGCCTTGACCGACTGCGGGCCCCGCTCCCAGAGGACCAGCATGACCAGGTACTGCGAGTAGGTGAGACCGAGATCCTTCAGCGCCCGCCGGTAGTAGCCGCCGAAGGCCCGCGAGGCGGCGTGCAGCGAGAAGCACACCTGGTGGTCCAGTCGCAGCAGCTCGGCGTCCGGGACGGCGGAGAGATCGGGGGTGGCGCGCGGAGCAGTGGTCATGGAACCAGCGTACCGCCGCACACCCATTGAGTTGTGCACAACTTAGTTGTGTGCAATCTTTATAGCCGTAGCCACGACCAGCCGGGTCGGGGTTCCAGAGGAGGGTCATCCCATGGACGCGTTGTACACCGCCGCCGCCACCGCCAACGGCCGCGAGGGCCGTGCCGTCAGCTCGGACGGCCAACTCGACCTGCCCCTGGCCATGCCCCCGGCCCTCGGTGGCAACGGCCAGGGCACCAACCCCGAGCAGCTCTTCGCCGCCGGCTACGCGGCCTGTTTCGCCAGTGCCATGGCTGCGGTCGGCCGCGAGATGAAGGTCGACACCAAGGACGCCTCGGTGACCGCCGAGGTCTCCATCGGCAAGGACGGCGACGGCTTCGGACTCGCGGTCGTCATGCGCGTGGAGCTCCCGGACTCCCTCGCGGGCGAGACCGGGCGGAAGCTGGTCGAGGCGACCCACGCCTACTGCCCGTACTCCAAGGCCACCCGGGGCAACATCGACGTCGAGCTGGTCATCGAGTAGCCGACCGCGCGGACGCCCTGACCGGGAGGCGGCAGACCGGGCCACGGCTCCGGGGGAGAGCCGCGGCCCGGTCTCTCACCCCTTCAAGCGGGCCAGCACCGCACCCACCGCGCGGTGCACGGCCTCGCGCGCCCCGTCGGCCGGCTCGAGCGTCTCGAAGCCGTGCCGCCCCTCCGGTACGTCGATGATCTCCAGGTTCGCCCCGCAGCGGTCGGCCTCGGCCACGAACTCCTCGACGGTCGCAGCGATCTCGGCGCTCTCCCGGCCCGCCCGGACCAGGACGACGGGAAGACCACCGGCACGGGAGAGCGCCCGGACGGGGTGGAAGCGGGAACCGGTCATCCCCCAGCTCGGCAGCGGCGCGAGGATCGGGTAGTTCGCGGCCACGCAGCGCAGCCACACCGGCGGGTCCGTCAGCCACTCCGCCGTGATCGGCCCCCCGCCCGAGAAGAACCACAGGGCGACCCGGTCGGCGTCCACCCGCGGATCGGCGCGCACCCGCTCCACCGCGTCGGCCACATCCGCGGCGGCCTGTCCGTAGTCGGTCACGGCGTGCAGACGGTGGTCGAGGGTCACGCCCGCGACTCCCTGTCCGGCGACATGGCGTGCGTATCCCGTCAGGGTCGGCCAGTCCCGGGGCGTGGGCCTCGCCTCCGCGGGCACCGGGCCGCCGTGCACGAACACCACGGCCGGGTGCGGCCCCGGACCGTCCGGCAGATACAGGTCGGTGTTCCCGGTCCGCTCGCGGAGGCGTTCGGGTACGTCGAGGAGGAACGGCCGCAGATGGGCGGGCGTACGGCCGGAGCCGGCCGGGGTCAGCACATGGCCTCCGCCGGACGCGGCCTCGATCAGGGTCTCGGCCAGCGCCTCGGGGCAGGAGAGCATCGGCCAGTGTCCCGTGGGCAGTTCGAAGAAGGCCACCCGGGCATCGGCGAGCGCCCGGAGGGCGGGGGTGCCGACATCCACCATCATCTGGAGCATCTCGACGCCCGGCCCGTTGGCGGTGCACAGCACCCCCGTCGCGGGCACCGCGGCCACGGCGCCGGTCAGCCGCAGCGGTTGGAGCAGGGTGCCCAGCGGCTGCGGCGCCGCGAGGGCGGTGAGCCCGTCGAGCGCCGCCTCGGAGAGGCCCGCGGTGCTTCCCCACCGGGACCACGCCTCCCTGGCCGGTGGCGGCAGTTCGCCTCCCGCCACCCCGTCCCCGCTACCTGCGGCGCGCTCCGCCACCTCCTCGCGCAGGAGCTGGTCCGGCACGGCGGCCAGGGCGGGGACGCCGTCCTGCGGCATCCCGGTGTCCAGGTGGACGATCCGGGCGATCGACCGGGCGCGGCGGTCGGCCGCGCCGAGCACCGGGTGGATGCCGTAGTCGTGGCCTACGAGCACGATCTCCCCACCGGGCTCCGCAGCCGCATCGATCGCCGCGAGCACGTCCGCGATGTGGGTCTCCAGGTCGACGGCCCCGACCCCGTCGGCGGGGGGCCTGCCGAGTCCGGTGAGCGCCACGGTGTGGACCTCGGCGCCTTCCGCCGTCAGCCGGGCGGCAGTGTCCCGCCACACGTGCGGTCCGGTGAACGCCCCGGCCACCAGGATGAATACGGTCATGGTCCCTCCTCGTCACGCTGATTCCCGCGCACCGGCCCGAAGCTCCCGGCAGCGCTCGCCGGTACCGTAGGAACTCCCCCTGGTGGAGGTTCAAGTGTTCTCGTCGTACGACGGTCTGTGCACCATCGGTGAACTGGCCGAGCACCTGGGCGTCAGCGTCAAGACCGTCCGCTTCTACTCGGACCGCGGGCTGCTGCCGGAGACGTCCCGCAGCGCCGGCGGACACCGCAGGTACGGTCCGGACGCCGTGGAGCGGCTGGGCATGATCCGCTCCCTGCGCGGCCTGGATCTGCCGGTTCCCGAAGTGCGCCGCATCCTCGACGAGCAGGACGCGCACGACGGACGGGAGGAGGCCGGGGCGGGCGGCGCACTGGAGGACGCCGTGGCCCGCCGGCTGAGGGTCCTGGGGTCCGAGCTCGCCGCGCTGCGCTGGCGGGAGGCCGCACTGAGGCTCGTACAGGAGTGCCCGCGGGCCGAACGGCCCGACCGGCTACGGCTGGTCGGTGCGGTCGCCGCCCCGCCGAGCACCGCCTCACTGGCCCGGTTCTGGCGCTCGTGGCTGCCGCCCCGGATGCCCGCCCGGTCCGTCACCGCGTTCCTGGAGGCCGCGGTTCCGCCCCCGCCCGACGCCCCCCGGCCGGCCCAGGTCCTCGCCTTCGCCCGGCTCCACGCCTTGGTGACCCAGCCGTGCGGCGGCGGGGCCGGGGCCGGCTCCTGCCAGCCCCGGGCGCACGGCGTCACGGGGGCCCGTGCGTCGGCCGTGCTGTACGCGGGCCTGGCGGAGGCGTACGACCTGGCGGGCGCGGAACTGCGCCGTGGCGCGGAGCCCTCCCGCGGTGAGGCGCTGGACGGATTCGTGGACGCGTACGCGAGCACGTACGGCGCCCAGGACACGCCCGCCTTCCGCCGCGTACTGGCAGGACGGCTCGCGGACGATCCGCGCATCGACCGGTACTGGGAGCTGACGGCCGAGGTGATCAGCGCTCCCGGGGGTCCTCCCGAGCCGACCCCGGGGTCCGCGCACGACTGGCTCCTCGCGGCCCTGGAGGCGCAGGTGGAGGTGGCGGCCGGCCACGGCGGCGCGCTGCGCGGGCCCGTCGGCGAGGCGCCGGTTTCCGTCGCGCCCGCGTAACGGCCCGCCCTGCCGTCAGCCTGCCGTGCGCGGGCCGAATCGTTCGGGCGCGAGGGTCGCCAGCAGCGAGGTGACCACGAGATCGGTCGAGGCGGCCATGTCCACGGATTCCGGGGCCAGAAGCCACTGGACCTGCAGTCCGTCCATGACCGCGATGATGGCGTTGGCCGCGTTGTCGGCCGGCCCCGTGCGGTCGGCGGGCAGTTCGCAGGCCTCGCGCAGGGCATCGGCGACGAAGGAGCGCAGCCCGTCGTAGCGGTCGCGGAAGTAGTCCTGGGCGGGGTGGTCGTCGGTGACCGACTCCGCCGAGAGCACCGCGTACAGCCGGACGATGCCCTCGCGCTCCGCGTTGCGCAGTGCGGTGTTCACCAGGTGGCGCAGGAAGTCCAGCCCCTGGGGGCGGTCGGGGCCGAGCTGCTCGATGTCACGCTGGTCGCGCAGTTCGAGCACGCTGGTGAGGAGAAGGGCCTTGGAGCGGAAGTAGTGCAGCACCCCGGCCTGGGTGAGGCCCACCCGGTCCGCGATCTCGGCGAGCGAGGCGTTGTTGTAGCCACGGGCGGCGAAGGTGTCCATGGCGATGGCCAGGATGTCCTGCTGCCGCTGCCTGGCCTCCGGGCTGCGCGGCGTGCGGGGCCCCGCCGGGCCACGTGCCGGTCTGCTCACTGACTGGTTGCTCACCGGATCAGCTTAAGCCTGTTGGAGCCCCGGTGAAGATCTTCAGGACAGCGCGCGAGAACACCGGAGCCGACTACTTACTAACCACTTAGTGGGTGTGCTTTCATGCCGTTGTCCCGCCCTCTTGTGACCGGCACGCCCGGAGCGAGGCGTCCTCCGCCGCGCCCTCCGTCCGCCGGGGTGCCGCCTGCCAGCAGGTACGAACCCAAGGAGAGCCGCAACCATGCCAAGCCCCACTCCCCCGCGTTTGAGAGCGCGCGCGGCCGGTGCCGCGCTCGTCGTGACCGTCGCCGCGCTCGGCGTCAACGGCGCCGTCACCACTGCCCGGGCGGCCGACCCGGTCGCGCAGGTGTGGGTCACCACACCCGACGGGGCCAAGAAGCTCACCCCGGAAGGGAACGTCCCCTTCACCGGATCGCCGCAGGCGGTCGACATCCGGATCGACGCCGCCGACAAGGGGCAGAAATTCACGGGCGCGGGGGCCTCCGTGACGGGCGCCTCCGCCCATCTCCTCCAGGGGCTCCCCCAGGCGCAGCGCACGACGGTGCTGAAGTCGCTCTTCTCCACGGAGGGCGACGGCATCGGGCTCACCTACCTGCGCCAGCCGCTCGGCAGCACCGACTTCGACGCGAACACCAACCCGTACACCTACGAGGACACCCGGGGCGCCTTCTCCATCGACCGGGACCGGAGCCAGATCATCCCCGTCCTGAAGCAGGCCACCGCCATCAACCCGGCCATCCGCTTCATGGGCTCGCCCTGGTCGCCCCCGGCCTGGATGAAGACCAACAACTCGCTCAACGGCGGGAGTCTGCGCACCGAGCACTACCAGACCTACGCCGACTACTTGGTCAAGGCGATCAGGGCGTACGGGCAGGAGGGCATCACGCTCACCGATCTCACGGCGCAGAACGAACCGGAGTTCGCGACCAGTTACCCGTCGATGAGCATGACCTCGGCCCAGCAGGCGGACTTCCTGCGGGTCCTGGACCGGACGCTCACCGCCGCGAACCTGCCGACCAACATCCTGGCCTACGACCACAACTGGGACCACCCGAACTATCCGCTCGACGTCTTCGCCCGGACGGGCGGTATCCAGCGGATCATCGGCGCCGCGTTCCACTGCTACGGCGGGGCGCCCGCCGCGCAGAAGCAGATCGCCGACGCCGGGAAGCGGGTCTTCTTCACTGAGTGCTCCGGCACCGACAGCGCGAACCCGGCGACGACGTTCGGCGACACGCTCAAGTGGCACACCGAGAACCTCGTCGTGCAGAACATGCGCAACGGCGGCGAGACGGTCATCAACTGGAACCTCGCCCTCGACCGGAACGGCGGTCCTCACCAGGGGCACTGCACCAACCGCTGCAACGGCATCGTCGAGATCGACGGCGGACAGGTCACCCGCAACGCCGAGTTCTACGTCCTGGGCCACGTCTCGAAGTTCATCGAGGCGGGGGCGGTGCGGATCGGTTCCACCAGCCAGGGCGCCGGTGGGGTGCAGAACGTCGCCTTCCAGAACAGCGACGGCAGCCGGGCGGCCGTGGTCGTCAACACCGCGTCCGGAGCCCAGCGGTTCTCCCTGACGGACAGCGGCAGGTCGCTCGCCTACACCCTGCCCGCGGGGGCCGTCGCGACCTTCGCCTGGGACGGGAGCGGCGGAACGACCGAGCCGCCCGTGGGATCCATCGACCCCGCCGCCTGGTACCAGGTGCGCAACGCCAACAGCGGTGCCTGCCTGGACGCGGCCGACTGGGGTACGGCCGACGGAACCGCGCTGCAGCAGTGGGCCTGCGGGAACGGGGCCAACCAGGGCTGGCAGTTCCGGCCGACCGCCTCGGGCCACTACCAGGTGGTGAACCGGCACAACGCCAAGGCCTGGGACGTCGACGGCGGTCCGGGTGCGACCGCCGACGGCACCAGGGTGCATCTGTGGTCGTACGAGGGTGGTGTCAACCAGCAGTGGCGCCCGGAGGCCCTGACCGGCACCGGGCGGTACCGCTTCGTCGCCCGCCACAGCGGCAAGTGCCTCACCGTCGACAACTCCTCGACCGCCAACGGGGCCGGGTTCTCGCAGCACCCCTGCTCCGGCTCCTCGGCCCAGGCGTTCTCCCTGACCCGCTGAGGCGGGCGACCCGGAATCGCGGCGGTTCTCCGGACAGGGGGAGCCGCCGCGGCGCGCGCCTGCCGGCGCGGAGCATGGTGACCGCGCCGGCAGGCCGGTCGTGCGCCGACACCGACGCGGGTTCGGGCGCGCCGTACCCTGTCCCTGCCCGGCACGCCCTCATATGCTTCGCCTTCTGCCTGTTCGCCCGCTTCAGGAGGCCCCCGTGCCGGCCCGCGCCATGTACTGCTACACGTGTGATTCCGATGAACAGCACCGCTCCCTCACCGCCACCGAGAAGACCTGGCTCCGCCGCCGGACGGGTCGCCGGAGCGTCGATGAGTTCTTCATGTGCGAGGCGCCCGAATGCCGCAACGTGCGCAGCGGCTTCAACAAGCACCCGTTCGACCCGGTGATCCGCATCCCCCTGCCGGACTGACGCCGGATCAGGCCCCTTCGACCGCCTCCTTGATGCGCTGCCCGAACGCCGGTGCGTTCTTGCGGGCCGCGCTTCCCGCGAAACCGACCAGCAGCTTGCCGACTCCGTGGCCCTCCAGGACGTTGAAAAGCCTCACATGCGTGCCGCCGGCCGGCGTGCGTTCGAGGCCGTAGCCGCCCTCGGCCGCCGTGATGAGGTTCTTGGACTGCTCCTGCCAGCGGATACGGGTCGGAGCGACCAGTTCGCTGATCTCAAAATCACGCCGGGTGGTCATGCCCGCGTCTTTGACGGTGCTGCGGAAAACGGTGCCTACATGGGTCGGGCCGCTCGGGGTTTTCTCGGATCGCTAGGACCCGCGGGCTGAACTCGGGGTCGTGCCGGCCGTCCGCGAGATGGGCGAAGACTTCCTCGATGGGGCGGTCGATGTCAACCGTCGCTTCGAAGTGTGTGCTCATGGCTCTCTCCGGTCGGGGGAGGACGCGGCGCCGAATCACTTGTCCGCCATCAGTGTCGGACGGGCCTGGCGGGAGCGCACGCCGAGGAGCCCCGAGCGGCAGCCGCCCTCATCCGCACGCACCACGGGGCGGACCTTCCCGGATCCCCGGGCCGTCATTGCGGTCCGGGGTTTATCGCGCGTATATTGGATTCTTCTGCGCACACGCAGAAAGGCCCCACGCGGAGGCCTTATGGATACGAATATATCTGGCGGGGAGCCGTTTTGTCAAACCGGGAAAGCGACGAATTGCGGGAAGAGCAGGAATTCATCGATCGGCTCCATACCCGGGTCGACGCACTGCGCGGGGTGGCGGCCGAGGGTGTCGAGCACGCGCTGACTCCGGTCGGCACGGGCCAGCAGGCGCGGCTGGAGCGGGACATCCTCGTCGCGGAGCGCTCGGGACTGCTCGCGGCGCTCGACGCGGTGGACGGCTCTCTGTGTTTCGGCCGCATCGACCGCTCCGACGGGTTCGCGCACCATATCGGCCGGATCGGGATCCGTGAGGACGACGCCGACCGCACGCCTGTGCTGATCGACTGGCGTGCGCCGGTGGCGCGTCCCTTCTATCTCGCCACGGGGCACACGCCGATGGGTCTGCGCCGACGTCGCCACATCACCACCGAGGGCCGCACGGTCACCGAGCTCCATGACGAGATCCTCGATCTCGGGGACGACGACCGCACCGGTTTCGAGGACCCGAACGGCGACGCCGTGCTGCTCGCCGCGCTCAATTCCGCGCGCACCGGACGCATGGGCGACATCGTGCGGACCATCCAGGCCGAGCAGGACGGCATCATCCGGGCCCCGCACCGCGGTGTTCTCGTCGTCGAGGGCGGCCCCGGCACCGGAAAGACGGCCGTCGCGCTGCACCGGGCCGCTTTCCTGCTGTACGAGCACCGCGAGCTGCTGGCCAAGCGCGCCGTGCTCATCGTGGGCCCCAACCCGGCGTTCCTGCGCTACATCGCGGAGGTGCTGCCGTCGCTCGGCGAGACCGGGGTGCTGCTCGCCACGCAGGCCGAGCTGTTCCCCGGGGTGCACGCCACCGGTACGGACACTCCGCGCGCAGCCGCCGTCAAGGGCGGCGAGTCGATGGCCGCGGCCCTCGCCCTGGCCGTACGCGACCGGCAGCGGCTGCCGGAGCCCGGGGCGGCGATGGTGATCCCGCACGAGGACGGCGGGGATCTGGTCCTGGACTGGGAAATCGCCTACGAGGCCCGCCAGGCGGCCCGCGACACCCGGCTGCCGCACAATCTCGCCCGTCCGCACTTCGTCTTCCGGGTCATCGACGCACTCACAGCGCAACTCGTCGAACGCATCGGTGCGGACCCGTACGGGGGGCCCAACTTCCTCGGCCCCGACGACGTGGCCCAGCTCGGCCGGGACGTGGCGCTGAGCAAGGAGGTGCACGCGGCCGTGGACGAGCTGTGGCCGCCGCTCACCCCCGAGGGCTTCCTCGCCGACTATCTGGCCGACCCGGTGTACGTACCGGACGAGGACGCGGAAGCGATCCGGCGCGGGCCCTCCGCCGGGGCGTGGACCCCCGCCGACGTGCCGCTGCTCGACGAGGCCGCCGAGCTGCTCGGCGTCGACGACAGCGCGGAGCGGGCGGCCGCGGAGGCCGCCCGGCAGGAGCGGGTCGGCTACGCGCAGGGCGTGCTGGAGCTGTCGCGCGGTTCGGAGAGTTACGAGTTCGAGGACGAGGAGTCCGAGGTGCTCGCCGCGCACGACATCATCGACGCCGAGCGGATGGCGGAGCGGCACGAGGAGGCCGACCACCGCACGGCCGCCGAGCGGGCCGCCGCCGACCGTACGTGGGCGTTCGGGCACATCATCGTCGACGAGGCGCAGGAGCTGTCGCCGATGGCGTGGCGGCTGCTGATGCGGCGGTCGCCGACCCGCTCGATGACCCTGGTCGGCGACCCGGCCCAGACCTCCGAGGAGGCGGGCGTCGGGTCCTGGGAGCGGATCCTCGCCCCGTACGTGGGCGACCGCTTCGAACACGTCACGCTGGAGGTCAACTACCGTACGCCCGCCGAGATCATGGAGCTGGCCGCCGGGGTCCTCAGGGAGAAGGACCCTTCGTTCACCGCGCCCGTGTCGGTGCGGTCGACCGGTGAAAAGCCGTGGACGCGGGACGCCGGGGAGGATCTGGCGGGCGCGGTGGCCGAGGCCGTCGCGGAGCTGACGCCCCGGGAGGGCCGCCTCGCGGTGATCGCGCCGCGGGCGGTGCACGAGGAGATCGCCGCCCCGCTGGAGGGGGTGACGGCGGGTGAGGCCCCGGACCTGACGCGGACGGTCGTACTGCTGGATCCGCGCCAGGCCAAGGGGCTCGAGTTCGACCATGTGCTGGTCGTGGAGCCCGGCCTGTTCGGCACGAGCGATCTGTACGTGGCGCTCACCCGTGCCACCCAGCGCCTCGGCATCGTGCACCTGGAGGGGCTGCCGTCGGCGCTGCGCTGACCGGCCGGGCGGCCCGCCTGCCCGGCGCCGGGGTGTCGGCGGGCCGCGGGAGTGGCCGGAGCACGGTTGCCGAACCCATAGGGTGACGCCATGTCTTCGCCATTGAGTTCGACGAAAACCGCGGCCGCTCTCCGCACGTCGGCACGGGTCTCCGCAGAGCTGTTGCTGGTCCTCGTGGCGGCGGCGGTCGCGTTGTGGGTGCTGGGCCGGATGTGGTCGGTCGTATGGCCGCTGATAGTCGGTCTGTTCCTCACCACGCTGACCTGGCCGCTCGCCCGCTTCCTGCGCCGGCACGGCTGGTGGCCGGCGCTGGCCGCGTCGGTGGTGACGGTGTTCGCCCTGCTCGTGGGGGCGGGCATCGTGGCCTTGATCGCGGTGCCGGTCGCGGACCAGTCCGGGGAGCTGGCCGACCGGGTGGTCGCGGGCATCGACAAACTCCGCGAGTGGGCGGCCGGTCCGCCGCTGAACATCGGCGACGACCAGATCACCGGCGCCCTCGACAGCGCGACCGACCGGCTCCAGGACAGCGTCGGCAGTGTCGTCACCACGGCCGTCACCGGGGTGAGCACCGTGGTCAACGGGGTGGTCACAGCGGTTCTGGCGCTCTTCCTGATGTTCTTCTTCCTCAAGGACGGCCCGCGCTTCCTGCCGTGGCTCACCCGTCAGCTTCCCGGCAGGCTCGCCACCGACCTCCCCGAGGTGGCCTCCCGCAGTTGGGACACCCTGGGCGCGTTCGTCCGGTCCCAGGCGTTCGTCGGTCTGCTGGACGCGGTCTTCATCGGACTCGGCCTGTGGATCCTCGGGGTGCCGTTGGTGCTGCCGCTGGCGGTCCTGACGTTCGTCTGCGCGTTCGTGCCGATCGTGGGGGCGCTGTTCGCCGGGTTCGTGGCGGTGGTCATCGCCCTGGTGTCGAACGGGCCGATGGACGCGCTGATCGTGCTGGGGATCATCGTCGTGGTGCAGCAGCTGGAGGGCAATGTCTTCCAGCCCATGATCCAGAGCCGGGGTCTCGGCCTGCACGCGGCGGTCGTGCTGCTCGCGGTGACGCTGGGCGGCAGCCTGGCCGGTGTGGTGGGGAGCCTGCTCGCCGTGCCGGTGACGGCGGTGCTCGCCGTGATCTGGAACTACCTCCGCGAGCAGCTCGTGGAGGAGCCGCGGGAGCCCGAGCCCGCGGATCTGCCCGAGGGTTCGCCCGCTCCGTCCTAGGACGGGGCCGGGGCCGTCCCCGCCCGTCATCCCGGGCGGGCGTTCGGCGCTCCCTGCCCGGTGTCGGCGTCGCCGTGACCCAGGACTCGATACGGGCGAGCTGGTGGGCGAGGCTCGTCATCCACACCTCCGGGTCCACGGACAGGGGCGAGGGCGGATCGCGGTCCGGGGCGCTCTTTGGTGTCGGCGCGGGCCCCGCACGCTCGGCGGTGAGCAGCCGGGCGATCCGGTCGGTCTGCGCCACCAGGCCGGACGCGGTCGCCCGGGCCCAGGCCGCGGACGCCTCCGTGGCGCCGGAGGCAGGGCGGAGGCCGAAGCGCGGCAGCCACTGCGCGCCGACGAGCATGTGGTTGGCCGCGATGAGCACGGTGTGCCAGTCGGCACGGTCGCTCTCCCCGTCGACCGGTGCCTCTGTGCGGAGCTGGGCATACGCCGCGTCGGCGAGGCGCAGCCGGTGGACGCCCGGCAGCGTCTCGGGCGCGGTGCGGGAGCCGCCCGGGGCCGCGAGCAGTGCCTGTGCCGTCACCGGCACGAGCGGGGCGCACGATCTCAGCAGCCCTGCCATGGCCCGGCGGACCTCCCTCCGGGCGCCGGCCGGCCAGGCCGGTAGGCCGCACAGCAGACCGATGACGCTGCCGGTCACGACGTCGATCATCCGCGCCTCCGACAGCCGCCGGGTGACCGGGGCGATCTGGGCGAACGCGGTGGCGACGACGAGCGTGAACAGCGCCTGCGCGGAGGCGACGCCCAGCAGCGGCCCGAGGGCGAAGGCCGCCGGCATGACGGGGACGAGCAGGGCGGCGTACACGTCGGTGTGCCGGCCGAGCCCGATCACGAGCGCCCCGGCCATCAGCGCGCCCACCACGTTGCCCGTCACCGCCAGGCGGACCGCCCGCCAGGTCGCGCCCGCGGTCGTCCGTCCGAGGTCAGGACGGCAAGGAGCACCCCGAACCCGTGGGCGAGGGCGAGGGAGCCGGCCACCGCCCTGGCCGCGGCGAGGCCGAGCGCGGTCCGTACGGCGTTCTGGAACAGCACGGACCGGAAGGTGGCGTTGCCGAGGACGCGTCGGGCCCACATCCTGGGCGTGGAGAGCTCGGCGTACCAGAACAGATCGCGCGGGGCGGCGGGTTCGGTGGGTCCCCCGTGGGTGGCGATGTCGACGGTGATCTCCACCATCCGCGCCGATTCGGCGAGCGCCAGCACCCGGGACTGTCGTCGTTTCCCGGGGCCTCGCCTCCGGAGAACCCCGGGGCGTCCCGCGAGGTCCCGTCCGAGGGAAGCCGCTGTGCGCTCATCCGGCACGCTCCTCTCCCGTGGCCGATCCCTCCGGCGCGGTCCCTCCGACCGTCTTCCGTCATTGTCGGCCGGACCCGACCGGGCCCCCCGCGCGTGCGACGAGGGAGGACCCGTCGAACGCGTCCGCCCCGAGCACCTGACGTGCTCGGGGCGGAGACTCTCGGTGCGGGGGCCGCCCGGTGGGCGGCGCGCGTCAGATGGTCGCGGTGTCGATCACGAAGCGGTAGCGGACATCGCTCGCGAGGACCCGCTCGTACGCCTCGTTGACCTGGCTCGCCTCGATCACCTCGATCTCCGCGCCGAGTCCGTGCACGGCGCAGAAGTCCAGCATCTCCTGGGTCTCCTTGATCCCGCCGATCGCCGAACCCGCGATCGACCTGTTGCCCATGATCAGGGAGAAGAGGTTCAGCGAGATCGGCTCCTCGGGGGCGCCCACGTTGACCAGGGTGCCCTCGGTGCGCAGCAGGCCGAGGTAGGCGCCGAAGTCCAGCGGGGCCGAGACCGTGGAGAGGATGACGTCGAAGGTGCCGGCCAGCTCCTCGAAGGTCTTGGGGTCACTGGTCGCGTAGTAGTGGTCGGCGCCCAGCTTGAGGCCGTCGTCCTTCTTCCGCAGCGACTGGGAGAGGACGGTGACCTCGGCTCCGAGCGCGTGCGCGATCTTGACGGCCATGTGGCCGAGCCCGCCGAGGCCGACGACGGCGACCTTCTTGCCGGGGCCCGCGCCCCAGCGCTTGAGCGGGGAGTACGTGGTGATGCCCGCGCACAGGAGCGGCGCGGCCTCGTCGAGGGCGATGCCCTCGGGGATGGAGACGGCGAACTTCTCGGTCACGACGAGGTGCGTCGAGTAGCCGCCGTAGGTGGGCTCGCCGCTGCGGTCGAGCGCGTTGTACGTCTGGGTGTTGCCCTCGGCGCAGTGCTGCTCGCGGCCCATCAGGCAGGCGTCGCACTGTCCGCAGGAGTCGACCATGCAGCCGACGCCGACGCGGTCGCCGACCTTGAACCGGGTGACCCCGGAGCCGGTCTCGGCGACGATGCCGGCGATCTCGTGGCCGGGCACCATGGGGAAGATGCCCTCGCCCCAGCCGTCGCGGGCCTGGTGGATGTCGGAGTGGCAGATTCCGGCGAACTTGATGTCGATCAGGATGTCGAACTCGCCCACCGGACGACGCTCGATCGTGGTGCGCTCCAGCGGGGCCTTGGCACGGGGAGCGGCGTAGGCGGCAACGGTGGTCATGCCGGAGGTTCTCCTCTGGGTGATGCGGTAGGAACGTTCCCAGCGTCACACCGTGTCCGCCGTTTACCCAGGTCACCGTTCTGCCTATGTCCAGCGGTCCTACTACTGACGGGGACAGGATCCGGTGCCTACGACCAGGATCGCCAGGAATAATGGAGTGCATGGACGATCAGCCGGAGGCCGCCGCTCCCGAGCCGCTGGACCGGCGGGCCGAACTCAGTGAGTTCCTGCGCACCCGCAGGGCGAAGCTCCAGCCGCAGGACGTGGGGTTGCCGGACTTCGGCCGGCACCGCCGGGTGCCGGGTCTGCGCCGGGAGGAGCTGGCGCAGCTGGCCGGGGTCTCCGTGGCGTACTACACGCGCCTGGAGCAGGGCAACGGGCGCAATGTGTCGGCGGAGGTGCTGGACGCGATCGCGCGTGCGCTGCGGCTCACCGACGCCGAGCACGCGCATCTGACCCATCTGGCGAGGCCGGCGCGGCACAAGAAGAAGCGCCGCCCGGCCCGGGTGCAGCGGGTGCGGACCGGGCTGCTGTATCTGCTCGACAGCATGGACGGGATCCCGGCCTACGTGACCGGGGCGCGCTCGGACATCCTGGCCTGGAATGCGATGGCGGCCGCGGTGTTCGGCGACTGGGGGGCGCTGCCGCCGGGCGAGCGGAACTGGGCACGTCTGGTGTTCCTCTCCCCCGCCTACCGGGACCTGTTCGTGAACTGGGACTCCAAGGCCTCGGACATGGTCAGCTATCTGCGGCTGTACGCGGGCTGTCACCCCGACGACCCGGAGCTGTCCGCGCTGGTCGGCGAACTCTCGGTCAAGAGCGACGAGTTCCGGCGGTTGTGGGCCACGCACAACGTCAAGGAGAAGGGGCACGGCGTCAAGCTGGTCCGGCATCCGCTCGCCGGGGACCTGACCTTGTCGTACGAGACGCTGAACCTCCCGGACGACGAGGAACAGCATCTGGTGACCTATCACGCGGAGCCGGGTTCGGAGTCGGCCCAGGCCCTGCGCCTGCTGGCGAGCTGGGGATCCGACGCCGCCGGGGCGGACGCGATCAGCGGAACTCGGCTGGGTCCGGCCGACGAGCGATGAACACGAACTCCCGGCCCGGCCGGTCGGGGGCGTGGCGCACCTCGCACACGGCGAAGCCGGCCGTCCTCAGATCCTCCTCGGCCTCCTGACGCTCACGGAAACGCAGGGTGGAGTCGGAGGTGAGGACCTCGCCGTCGGCCGCGAACACATAGGTCCAGCGGAACGAGACGAGCGGCCCGGCGACCTCGGTCACGTCGACCCAGGTCTCGACGGGGCCGACACCGGGAACCTCGGTGACGCGGTGGGAAGTCTCCCTGTTCCATGCTTCCCAGGCACGCCGGGCCGGGTCCCGTGTCTCGAAGACCAGATGCCCGCCGGGCCGCAGCGCCGCGTACGCGCCGCGCAGGGTCGCCTGCCAGTCGTCCGGGTCGACGATCTCCTGTGCGGCGTTGGCTGTCATGGTCGCCAGGTCCACCTGGAGCGGCGGGAGGGCGGCGGCGTCCCCGCAGATCCAGCGGACCCGGTCGCCGCCGGGCTTGGCGCGCGCCACGTCGACCGAGGCCCGTGCGGGGTCGACGCCGACGACCTCGATCCCCCGTTCCGCCAGCAGCAGGGCGAACACGCCGGTGCCGCAGCCGATATCCAGCACCCGCCGCGCCCCGAACTCCTCGGCGAGGCGGACGTAGGGGGCCAGGTCGCCGCGATCCGGGTCGAGCGGATCGTAGAGGGCGGCCAGTCGGGGGTTCACGAAGATCTCGTCTGCCATGCGGGGGACGGTACAGCGGAGCTTCACCCGGCATCCCGGCCTCGGCCGGCGGCCAGTGGGCCTCGGCCGGTGGCCGGTTGGTCTCCGTCGGCGGTCAGTTGGCCTCGGCCGCCACCGCTGTCGCCTCGGCCGGCGCGTCTGCCCCGCCCGCGGCAGGTCCCGCGAGCGCGGGTCCTCGGGCCGTCGGCACCGTGGCCGTGCCGGACGGGTCCACGCGTACGAGCGTCTCCGGGGTGGCGAGCCGGGGCAGCAGCAACTGCCAGAAACCGGTGAGCCGGTACGGGGACAGCCAATCGGCATCGTGGCGGCCGAGCACCTCGAACCCCGCCGTCACGGCGACGGTCGCGGCTGCCGCGTCCTCGCGGGCGATGTCGTCGGCGAGTGTTCCTGCGGCGGCCGCCTCGTCCAGCAGTTCCCGCACACGGTGGTGCCACTCCATCCGAAGGTCCGGCGCGGCGGCACGCTCACCGTCGCAGCTCAGCCGGAATCCGGCCCGGCTCACCGGGTCTCCGCGCAGCCGTTCCACGAGGGCGTGCGAGGTGTCGACGAGTGCCTGCAGGGCGGTGTCCGTCCTGCGCCGGATCACGGCGGACATGTCGCGCAGCCCTCGGGACGCCTCCGCCACCACGGCTTCCGCGACCGCGGCCTTGTTCTCGAAGTGGAAGTGCAGCGCGCCCGTGCTGACGCCCGCGCCGGAGCTGATCAGCACCAGCCGTGCCTGGGCATAGCCGTGCTGTTCGAAAACGACGGCGGCGGAGCGGATGAGCGCCTGGCGGGTCCGGGTGGCGCGCTCCTGTTTGGTCATGGAGTTATCAAACCAACTTACCGGTTTCATTTCCAGGGAACGGGAGATTCCGCCAGAGGCTCCCGAGCTCATCTTTCGGTCAAATCCGCTCTGCGAGCCGCGGAAACAGGCCGGGAGGGGAGAATGCGTGCGACGGGACCTTTCCGTGGTCCGGCGGGGAGTTGACGCGCCTTCCCCATCCCGGGCAGTGACCCTATTCGGCCGCGAACGCGCCCGCGTGGTCGGCCGCCCAGGTGCGGTACGGCCGGGCCTGGCGCCCCGTCAGCTCCTGGACCGTGGGCACAACAGCAGCCTTCGCACCCGCCCGCTGTCGCTCCGCGCTCTCCAGAAAGGCTTCCGCGACGGGCTGCGGGTATGTCACCAGCAGGGCCGTGCGTGCGGCGTCCTGACCCAGTTCCTCGAAGCGCAGCGGCCGCCCCAGCACCCGGGAGAGCTGAGCCGTCTGCTCCCGCGCGGTGATCGCCTCCGGGCCCGAGACGGCGTAGGCCCTGCCCTCGTGGCCCGCACCGGTGAGTACGGCGACGGCCACCGCGGCGACGTCGCGGGGGTCGACGCACGCGACCGGGGCGTCGCCGTACAGGGCGCGTACCACTCCCGTCGAGCGGATGCCGGGCGCCCAGGACAGCGTGTTGGACATGAACGTCCTGGGGCGGACGAACGTCCACGGAATCCCCGACTCCCTGACCGCCTCCTCGTTCTGCCGCTGGCGCCGGGTGATGAAGTCGTCGGCGCCCGGCTCCTCCACCGCCATCATGGAGAGCTTGACCAGGTGGCGGACGCCCGCCGCGGCGGCTGCCCCGGCGACCCGCTCGTCGTCGGGCTCCGAGGGGCTGTTCGTCACCAGGAACACCGAGTTGACGCCCCGCAGGGCCCGGTCGAGGGCGGGGCGGTCCCCGTATGCCCCCTCGACGACCTCGACCCCGTCCCCCCGTACCGTCAGACGCTCCGGGCGGCGGGCGAGAATCCGTACGGGACCGGCAGCAGCCAGCAGTCCGGCGACCTCACGGCCCACCGCTCCGGTCGCACCCGTCACGAGAATCACTGGCGTGGAACCTCTCAGCCGTCGGCCCGCGGGCCGGACAGGAGTGTGGAGAACACCGGTTGGCCGTCCTGATGGCCTGTGACCTGGACCGTCACCGTCTCCTCGGACTCTTCCGGCTGGATCACCGCGCTGATCCAGCACGGGCTGCCGAACTCGGCGTACCGGTGGAACCGGGTGCTCGCCTCCGCCGGGACGATGCCGCCGGGCCCCGCCGCGAGGCAGGCCGCCTGACGGGCGGCCTCCAGCAGCAGCATGCCCGGGACATGGTCGTTGGGGCGCTGGAACAGCGTCGGGTGCCGGGTGTCCACACGCAGCTCCCAGACGCCTTCGCGGCCGGTGTCCGACAGGACCACGTCCTCGGTCCTGCTCCGGCCGGCACGGGCGGCGGCGACCGGCGCCGCCTCCGGTATGGATATCCCCTCGGCGGGGGCGTCGCCGCGCATCCGCCGGTACACCTTGGGGCTGGTGAAGCGGGTCGCGCCCATCCCCGTGGCCGCCAGCTCCCCGTCCCGGTGCACCGCCCAGCCCACGCGCCCCTGCACGGGCAGTCCGCTCCGCCACTTCAGGTCGGAGCAGAACACCTCGACGTCTATCTCGGTGGGGACCCCGCCGACGCCCAGGTAATCCTGGTGGCATACGTAGTCCAGGTCCGCCATCAGGAAGTGGTGGCCGAGCGGAACTCCGTAGCCGGCGTGGAAGGCGAGCATGGCCGCCTGGCGCATCGCTTCGGCGACCAGCAGCGGGTCGTGCCGGTCGCCGAAGACCGGAGCGAAGAACGGGTGATCGTGCGGCAGGACTGCCGCCACCGAGAACCGATCGTGCGCCAGACGCACCCAGTTACGCGGAAAGGCGTCCTCCGGCCTGGTCCGGTGCACCATGTCGATCCCCACGGGATGCACCATGTCGGCCTCCGAATCCATTGCCGGCACCGAGTCGATCAGGGCTGCTGCTTCGGGCATAACTCCCCCCAGGGGTCATGTGATGGCGAGCCGTTCCTGCGATGCACGTGCGCTGATAAGATACAGACTCAGCGGTTTTTTTTCTATCCCCGGCAGGGTCGCCCCTCCCCACTCCGTCCCGGCCGTTTCCCGGGCCATCCGGCCCAGCAAAGGAGACAGGATGGCCAAGCAGGACCGGGCGATCCGCACCCGCCAGGCAATCCTGATGGCAGCGGCGCAGGCTTTCGAGAAATACGGTTATCAAGCCGCGACAATCACTGAAATACTGAAAAGCGCCGACGTCACGAAAGGCGCTCTCTACTTTCATTTCCCGTCCAAGGAAGATCTCGCGCTCGGTGTTCTCGACGCCCAGGAGCCGCCGCAGACCGTTCCGGAGCACTCCCTCAAACTCCAGGAACTCATCGACCTGGGGATGCTGTTCAGCCACCGCCTGCAGACCAGTCTCCTCGCCCGGGCGGGCGTGCGCCTCTCCATGGACCAGCAGGCGCAGGGCCTCGACCGCAGGGGGCCTTTCCTCCGCTGGCAGGAAGCCACCCACCACCTCCTCGCGCAGGCCAAAGACAACGGTGAGCTGCTCCCCCACGTCAACCCCACCGAGACGGCGGACCTGTACGTGGCCGCCTTCACGGGCACCCAGGCCGTGTCCCAGACTCTCACCAACTACCAGGATCTGCAGCGCCGCCACATCACGCTGCAGCAGCACATCCTCCCCAGCATCGCCGCGCCCTCCATCCTCACCGCGCTCGATCTGACCCCCGCGCGCGCCGAACGCCTCGGCCGCCTGGACCCGGAGGACTGAACCGGCCGGGGCCGCCGCCCTCCCCCTACGACTGCCCGACCGCGAGGACCGCGCCGCGAAACGTACGCCGGTAGGCCAGTGGAGTGACGCCGATGGCGGCGTGCAGGTGCTGGCGCAGCGACGCTCCGGTGGCGAAGCCGACCCGGCCGGCGATCTCGTCCACCGCCAGGTCCGTGGACTCCAGGAGGTGCCTGGCCCGGTCGACCCGCTGCTGGACGATCCATCGGCCCGGGCTCATGCCGACCTCCTCGTTGAAGCGTCGGACGAAGGTGCGCAGGCTCATCCGGGCGTGGTCGGCGAGGCTTGCCAGGCTCAGCGGTTCATGGAGGTTGCGCAGCGCCCAGTCGCGGGTCGCGGCGGTGCCGTTCCCCGCGGGAGCGGGTACGGGCTGCTCGATGTACTGGGCCTGTCCCCCGTCGCGCCACGGCGGTACGACGCAGAGCCGGGCGACCCGGTTGGCGACCTCGCTGCCGTGGTCCGCGCGGACGAGGTGCAGGCACACATCGACGCCGGACGCCGCACCGGCCGAGGTCAGCACGTCCCCGTCGTCGACGAAGAGGACGTCCGGGTCCAGCCGCACCCGGGGGTACCAGGACCGGAAGAGCTCCGCGAGCGCCCAGTGGGTGGTGGCGCGCCGGCCCTCCAGCAGTCCGGCCGACGCGAGGAGGAAGGCACCGGTACAGATGGACACGATGCGGGTGCCGGGGCGTACGGCGGCGAGCGCCGCGACGGCGTCCGCGGGCGCCTCACGGGTGAGGAGGGAGGTGTCGAAGGGCGGGATGACGAGGGTGTCCGCCGTCGCCAGTACCGCCGGGCCGTGCTCGACGGTGACCGAGAAGTCGGCGTTGGTGCGCACCGGCCGTCCGTCCACCGTGCACGTCACGACGGAGTAGCGGCCGTCGGCCGCGCCGAGGACGCGGCTCGGGATGCCGAGTTCGAACGGATACACCCCGTCCAGGGCGAGTACGGCGACGCGGTGCACGTTTCCCATGGCACGATCCTGTCGAAAGATGGCAATCATGCCATGGTACGCCTGGCGGACAGGCGGGAGGGTGGACGCATGACGAAGAACGAGAGCATGCGCGCCATCAGCCAGAGCGTCTACGGAGGTCCCGAGGTACTGGAGGAGGTCCGGCTCCCCCGGCCCGTGGCGGGACCGAGTCAGATCGTGGTCGCCGTCCGGGCGGCCGGAGTGAACCCCACGGACTGGAAGCACCGGGGCCAGGCGCTGTTCCTGGACCGGCTGCCGCTCGTCCTGGGCTGGGACGTGTCCGGCGTCGTCGAGTCGGTGGGCTTCGGGGTGACCCTCTTCAAGCCGGGCGACGAGGTGTTCGGCATGCTGCCCTACCCGTACGGCGTCGGCTCCCACGCCGAGTTCGCGGTCGGCCCGGCCCGCGCCTTCGCCCACAAGCCCGAGGGCGTCGACCACGTCCAGGCGGGCGCCCTCCCGCTCGCCGCGCTCACCGCCCGCCAGGCCCTCGTCGACACGGCGGACGTCCGCCCCGGGCAGCGGGTCCTCATCCACGCCGCCGCCGGCGGGGTCGGCCACCTCGCCGTACAGATCGCCAAGTCGCTGGGGGCGTACGTCATCGGCACCGCGAGCGCCGCCAAGCACGACTTCGTGCGCGGGCTCGGGGCGGACGAGGTCGTCGACTACCGCACCGTGGACTTCGGGGAGGTGGTGAGCGATGTCGACATGGTGCTCGACCCGCTCGCGGGCGGGACGCGGGCGCGTTCGCTCGATGTCCTGCGCCCGGGAGGCACGCTCGTGTCGCTGCTGCCGGGCGGCGACCCGGCGGAGGCGGCGAAGGCCGCCGCACGGGAGATCCGGGTGGAGAACCTGCTGGTGGAGGCCGATCACGCGGGCATGACGGCCATCGCCGACCTGGTCCGGGCCGGCGAGCTGCGCGCCCATGTCGAGGCGGCCTTCCCGTTGGCCGAGGCGGCGAAGGCGCACGCGCTCGGCGAGACGGGCCGCACCACCGGCAAGCTCGTCCTCGTGGTGTCGTAGGACGCCCGGCGCCGGCGCTCGTGGTGTCGTAGGACGCCCGGCGCCGGCGCTCGTGGTGTCGTAGGACGCCCGGCGCCGGCGCCCGCTCCGCGTACGGAACGGGCGCCGGGCGTTCAGGCGCCCAGCGCCAGTTTCGTGCCGAGGCCGATCATCATCACCGCGACCAGGCCGTCCAGCACCCGCCACGCGGAGGGCCGCGCGAGGACTCGGCTCAGCAGCCGGGCGCCGTAGCCGAGCGCCGCGAACCAGCACAGGCTGGCGAGGATCGCGCCGAGGCCGAAGGTCCAGCGCGAGGGGCCCTGATCGGCGGCGACGGACCCCAGCAGGAACACGGTGTCGAGGTACACGTGCGGGTTGAGCCAGGTCATCGCCAGGCAGGTCAGCACGATGCCCCGGCGCGAGGCGGCCGGGGCGTCCCCCGCGTGCAGGGCGGACGGGCGCAGCACGCGGCGTGCGGCGAGCAGCCCGTAGCCGATCAGGAACAGGCCGCCGAGCAGGCCTGCGGCGGTCAGCGCCGAAGGCCAGGCGACGACGACCGCTCCCACGCCGGCGACCCCCAGCGTGATGAGCAACGCGTCGGACAGGGCGCAGATACCGACCACCGCGAGCACGCCGTCCCGGCGGACCCCCTGGCGCAGCACCAGGGCGTTCTGGGCGCCGATGGCGACGATGAGGGAGAGGCCGGTACCGAATCCGGTGGCCGCGGTGGTCAGGGCGTTCGTCATGCGACCGACGCTACGGATCACGACAATGCGGCGTCCAGCTAAAGATTCTTACGTATCATTAGCGTTCATGATGTCCGAGCTTCCTCTCGACCAGGTGCGCACGCTGCTCGCCGTGGTCGACGAAGGCACGTTCGACGCGGCGGCGAACGCGCTGCGGCTGACACCGTCGGCGGTCAGCCAGCGGGTGAAGGCCCTGGAGCAGCGCACGGGCCGGGTGCTGCTGATGCGTACGAAGCCGGTGCGGCCCACCGAGTCCGGTGAGGTGGTGGTGCGTTTCGCCCGCCAGCTGGCCCGGCTGGAGCGCGACGCGCGGACGGCGCTCGGGATGTCGGGGCCGGGCGAGCCGACGCCCCTGTCGATCGCGGTGAACTCCGATTCCCTGGCGACGTGGTTCCTGCCCGCCCTGCGGCGCGTACCGCGGGAGCTGGACCTCGCCTACGAACTGCACCGGGAGGACCAGGACCATACGGCCGCTCTGCTGCGGGAGGGGCTGGTGATGGCCGCGGTGACCTCGTCGCCGGAGGCGGTGACGGGGTGCTCGGTGCGCAGGCTCGGCCGGATGCGTTATCTGCCGGTGGCCAGTCCCTCTTTCGCAGACCGGTGGCTGGGGAGGCCGGCGGGCGCCGATGTGCGCGAGCTGATCGGCGACGCCCCGGTGATCAGCTTCGACCGGCGCGACGATCTCCAGGACGCCTTCGTGCGCCGGCTGGTCCCCGGGGCCCGGGCGAGCGCCCGGCGTCATCTGGTGCCCACCTCGGAGGGGTTCGCGAGCGCGGTGGCGGCGGGCATGGGCTGGGGCATGGTGCCCGACGTCCAGGCGGAGCCGTTGCTGCGCGGCGGCCGGCTGATCCTGCTCACCCCGGACCACACCGTGGACGTACCCCTGCACTGGCAGCAGTGGAAGCTGGACTCGCCTGCTCTGGCGACCGTGGCGGAGGCGGTGGCGGCGGAGGCCGCCGAGGCGCTCGCGGGCGGAGGGCCGATTGCCCCTCGGCCCCTTCGAGATAGGTTTGCCTAACCCAATAGGGAGGTGCGGAACCGGTGGACTGAGCGCCGACGCGCTCGCCGAATCCCCCGGCACCCGGACGCCACGGCCCGCGCCCGACATCTTCCCGCCCATCGGGGCCTCGCCGGCCTGACGGGCCACGGCGGAGGCCGGAAGCCCACGCAACAGGAGTACGCATGCCCCAGCCCACCGTCCGTCCTCCACTCCGCCGCGGGCGCGTCCTCGCCGCCCTGGCCGGCGGGATCGCGGTCGCGGCGGGAGCGGGACTGCTCCTGTCCCACGCCTCCGCCACGGACTCCCCGGCCAAGGCCGCGCCGAAGGTCGTGCCGCCCACCGCGAACGCGGCCTTCGACTACCAGATCGGCGGGCCGTACACCCCGCCCGCCGGGGTCGAGGCGGTCTCCCGGGACCGGGGCGCCCGACCCGCCGACGGCCTCTACAACGTCTGTTACGTCAACGCCTTCCAGACCCAGCCCGACGCCCTCGACCGGTGGGAGGAGAACGACCCGGATCTGCTGCTGCGTGACGCCGACGGCGACCTGGTCGAGGACGAGGCCTGGGGCGAGGCACTGCTCGACACCTCGACCGCGGACAAGCGCACCCGGCTGGCGAAGATCGTCGGTGAGTGGATCGACGGCTGCGCGGAGTCCGGCTTCCAGGCGGTGGAGCCGGACAACCTCGACTCCTTCGAGCGTTCCGACGGTCTGCTGACCCGGGCGGACAACGCGGCGTTCGCGAAGCTCCTGGCCGACCGCGCGCACGCGGCGGGCCTGGCGATCGGCCAGAAGAACACCACGGACCTGCTGGGGAAGCGCGAGGAGATCGGGTTCGACTTCGCCGTCGCCGAGGAGTGCGGCCGCTACGACGAGTGCGCCGACTACGCCTCCGCGTACGACAACAGGGTCTTCGTCGTCGAGTACACCGCCGGTGACTTCAAAGAGGCGTGTTCGTCCGTGGGGGCGACGGTCTCCGTGGTGCGCCGGGATCTCGACGTCGTCCCGGTCGGGCGGCCGGGGTACGTGTTCCGCGCCTGCTGAGGTCTCGTGCGGCGGTCACGCCGGGTGGGCGCAGACGGTGAAGATACCGCCGTCGGGGTCCTCGATCACCGCTTCGCTTCCGTCGGCGGGCGAGTCCACCGGCGGGCCGGCCGTGCCGCCCGCCGCGCGGGCGGCCCCGGTGGCCGCTTCCAGGTCCTCGACCTGGAAGCGGACGTGCCACCGCGGGCGCAGCCGGGGGTCGGGGGACGACGCGTCCCCGCCGCCTCGCAGGGTGGCCACGGTGCTGCCGCCCTGCCGTACGACGACCGCGTCCTGCCGGTAGGCGTAGCCGACCTCGCAGCCCCCGGGTTCCTCGGAGGCCCAGCCGAACACCTCGGCGTAGAAGATCGCGGAGTCGAAGGCGTGGCTCGTGCGCAGTTCGAGGGAGGCGGGTGCGCTGTCGCGGCCGAACGACCAGGGCGGGGTCCGGCCCTCCCAGAAGCCGAACGCGGCTCCTTCCCGGTCGGCGGCCACGGCTCCCCGCCCGGGCCCGATCCGGATCGGGCCGACGGCGATGGTGCCGCCCCGTTCCCGGACGCGGGCCGCGGCGGTGTCCACGTCCGAGACGGCGAAGTACGGGGTCCAGGAGACGGCCGTGGGCAGGCCGGGGGCGATCTGTCCGATGCCGGCGACGGGCAGGGCGTCGACGTGGGCGACGGAGAAGCCCTCGCCGAGAGTGCCGGAGCGGAAGGTCCATCCGAGGACGGTCCCGTAGAAGTCCTGGGCGGCGCGCAGGTCCCGGGTCATGAGGCTGACCCAGCACGGGATCCCGTGCACCGGGGTGATCTGCTCTGCCTCGGTCATCGGGATCCGTCTCCTCGCCCCCGGTGGTGCCGGCGGACGCCGACGGCGGTCCGGCCGGGTTGGCCTGCTGCAACCGTCCGTTCACGGACCGGTACGCTCCGTGGTGCCGTACGCCCTCGGAGCAGCACCTCTCCATACCTACGCCGCCCCGGGCGCCGCCGCCACCCGGGGCGTGCCCCGGAACGGGCGGGGTGCCTGCCGCTGCCCGGGGGCGGGGCGGATTGTCGGTGCCCGGTGACAGACTGCTCGCATGACCCTTTCGCAGCCGAAGGCCGACCTCCAGCGCTATCTCCAGTCCGCTCGCGACGCCCTGGTGTGGAAGCTCGAAGGGCTGTCGGAATACGACGCCCGGCGCCCCCTGACGCCGACCGGCACGAACCTCCTCGGACTGGTCAAGCATGCCGCCGGGGTGGAGCTGGGCTACTTCGGCGAGACGTTCGGGCGGCCGTTCGGCGAGGTGGTGCCCGCCTTCGAGGACGACGCCGAGGCGAACCAGGACATGTGGGCGACCGCCGACGAATCCCGCGAGGACATTCTCGCCCTGTACCGCCGGGTGACCCGGCACGCGGACGCGACGATCGCCGAGCTGCCGCTCGACGCGGTCGGTCGGGTGGCGTGGTGGCCCGACGAGCGGAGCCGGGTGACGCTGCACCAGATCCTGGTCCATGTGATCTCCGACCTCCAGCGGCATGCCGGTCACGCCGACGTCGTGCGGGAGCTCGTCGACGGGGCGGTCGGGCTGCGCTCGGGCAACGACAACATGCCTCCGGGCGACCGCGCGTGGTGGGAGGGCTACCGGCAGCGCCTGGAGCAGGCGGCCCGGGACGCGGGGTAGCCCGCTTTCCCAGGCGCGCTGCGCGTTCAGCCTCCGGTGAGCGCCGCGGGTTCGCCGAGGTGGTGCGCGGCGGTGCGCCAGGCGGCGGTGACGGCCGCACGGGCCGTGGCGGTCGCCGTCCCCACCTCCGGCGGGAGGTGGAGCGGGGAGCCGATGTGGACGTGGAGGCGGGGGCGGCGGGCCGGGGCGGTGAGGAGCCCGGAGATCTGCTTGACGCACCGGCCCGAGGTCACCCGGCGGGCGCCCGCCTGGCCGAGCGGCACGACAGGCGCCCCGGACGCCCGGGCGAGGCGGGCGAGGCCGCTGCGGAAGCTCTCCGGCGGGGCCTCGGCCGCGTCCAGGCGGCAGGGCAGTCGTCCCTCGCCGTAGATGAGCAGATGGCGGCCCTCCCGCAGCGCGACGGCGGCCGCGTCGAGGGCGCCCGCCGCCCGATGGGTGTTCCGGTGCACGGGCACGTGGCCGCCCTGCTCCAGGAGACGGCCGAGGACCGGGATGCGCCACAGGCCCGCGGTGGCCATGACGACGGGTTCGACCCCGAGGCGCAGCAGTGCGGCGAGGACGATGCCCGGGTCGGCCAGGGAGGTGTGGTTGGCGACGATGATGCTGCCGGCGGCGGGGGCCGTGGCGAGGTCGGACGTGACGGTGAGGCGTCCGAGCGAGGGGACGACGGCGGCGGCGATGCGGCTGAGCACGGTTCTCCCAGGGTCCGACGGGCGCGGCCGTCCCGGTGGACGGCGGTGCGGTGCCGGGCCGCCCTTCCCGGCTTCGCCCGCCACGCCCTCATCGTCGTGGCGGGCGGGGCCGGGGGCCTGAGTGCGGATACTCAGGCCTCCTGGGGCGAGCGCCCCAGGAGGCCGCGGCCGGGCTACTCCCGGACGGTGTGGCGTAGGGGTTCAGAGGGCCAGCCACACCGCCGTGTCCCGGGGCAGTCGGCCGTCGGCGTCCAGGGGGCCGCTGGTGAGCAGGACCTCGGTGTGGGCGGGGAGCTGTGTAGGGTGCTCGGCGAGATTGACGGCGCAGACGAGGTGCTCGCCCCGGGCGAACACGAGGAGGCCGGGCTCCTCGCTCAGCCAGCGCAGCGGTTCGGTGTGCAGGGCGGTCAGGGAGCGCCGTTGCCGCAGGGCTTCGCGGTAGAGGGCCAGCATGGAGCCGGGGTCCCGCTCCTGGAGGTCGGCCGCGCGGGACGCCCAGTCGGCGGGCAGGGGGAGCCAGGGTTCCACGGTGGAGCCGAAGCCGGCGAAGGGTTCGCCGGTCGCCCAGGGCAGCGGGGTGCGGCAGCCGTCGCGGCCGGGGGCCCGCCCCTGGGAGCGGAAGTACATGGGGTCCTGGATGCGGTCCAGTGGTACGTCGGCCTCGGGCAGGCCCAGCTCCTCGCCCTGGTAGAGGTAGACCGAGCCGGGCAGGGCGAGGGAGAGGAGGGCGGCGGCGCGGGCACGGCGGGTGCCGAGTTCCAGGTCGCTGGGGACGCCGAACGCCTTGGCCGTGAAGGCGAATCCGGTGTCCTCGCGGCCGTAGCGGGTGACGGTGCGGGTGATGTCGTGGTTGCAGAGGACCCAGGTGGCGGGGGCGCCGACGGGGGCGTGCTCGGCGAGGGTGTCGTCGATGGCGCGGCGCAGCAGCCCGGCGTCCCAGGGACAGCTGAGGAAGGTGAAGTTGAAGGCGGTGTGCAGTTCGTCGGGGCGGAGGTAGCGGGCGAAGCGCTCCGCGTCGGGCAGCCAGACCTCGCCGACGAAGACGCCGCCGAACTCGTCGGCGATGGCCCGCCAGCTCCGGTAGATGTCATGCAGTTCGTCCCGGTCGACGTACGGGTGGGCCCCCCGGTGTCCTGCGAGGTCCGGGAGGGCGGGATCCTTGGCGACGAGGGCGGCGGAGTCGATGCGCACGCCGGCGACGCCTCTCTCGAACCAGAAGCGCAGGACGTCCTCGTGTTCCTGGCGTACGGCGGGGTGGGCCCAGTTGAGGTCGGGCTGCTCGGTGGCGAACAGGTGGAGGTACCACTCGCCGTCCTCGACGCGGGTCCAGGGCACCCCGCCGAACTCGCTCTCCCAGTCGTTGGGGGGCAGTTCGCCGTGGGCGCCGCGGCCGGGGCGGAAGTGGAAGAGTTCGCGCTCCGGGCTGCCGGGGCCCGCGGCGAGCGCCGCCCTGAACCAGGCGTGCTGGTCGGAGACGTGGTTCGGGACGATGTCGATGATGGTGCGGATGTCTGCCTCGCGGGCCTCGGCGATGAGCTTCTCGGCCTCGGCGAGGTTGCCGAAGGCGGGGTCGATGGCCCGGTAGTCGGCGACGTCGTATCCGCCGTCCGCCATCGGCGACAGGTACCAGGGGGTGAACCAGAGCGCGTCGACGCCGAGTTCGGCCAGGTAGGGCAGCCGGGACCGTACGCCCGTCAGATCGCCGGTGCCGTCGCCGTCGCCGTCGGCGAAGCTGCGGACGTAGACCTGGTATATGACGGCAGAGCGCCACCAGTCGTCGGCGGCGAGCTGGCTGCCTTCCATAAGGCGGGTTCCTTTCGGGCGGGCGCGGTCGCCGGCGGGGTGGGCCGGTCCGCGCGACAGGGAGGAGCGGGAGAGCTGGCGGGGCTGACGCCGCCGCCCCGGGGCGGGGCGGGAAGGCCTGGGACGGCGGCGGGTCCTGGAGGATGTGCGCCACCGGGGCGGCGTGGGTCAGCCCTTCGTGCCGCCCGCGCTGATTCCGGCGATGATGTGCCGTTGGAAGAGCAGGAACATCAGGACCATCGGGATGCTCGCGATGACCATGGCCCCGATCAGCACGGTCAGCGGGACGTTCTGCGAGAGCTGCACGAGGGCGACGCTGATCGGCTGCTTCTCGGTGTCGGAGAAGACCATCAGCGGCCAGAGGAAGTCCTGCCAGACGGCGACCAGCGCGAAGATCGACACGACGCCGAGGACCGGCCTCGACAGGGGCAGGACGATGGACCAGAGGGTGCGCAGCCTGCCCGCCCCGTCGATCTCGGCGGCTTCCAGGACGTCGCGCGGGATCTGGTCGAAGAACCGTTTGAGCAGATAGAGGTTGAAGGCGTTCGCGACGGCGGGCAGCCAGATGGCCAGGGGTTCGTTGAGCAGGTTGACGTGGATCAGCGGCATGTCGGCGATGGTGAGGTACTTCGGTACGACGAGGGCCTGCACCGGGACCATGAGGGTGGCGAGGATGCCGCCGAGGATCACGTTGCCGAAGGCCGGCTTGAGCTTGGACAGGGAGTAGGCGGCTGCGGTGCAGAAGACGATCTGCAACACCCAGGCGCCGGTCGCCTGGACGACCGTGTTCCACAGGTGGGTCGGGAGCCGCATCAGCTCCCAGGCGTCGGTGTAGCCGCTCAGCCGCCACTGCTCGGGGACGAGGGTGGGCGGGGTGCGGACCACTTCCTCGGGCGGTTTCATCGCGCCCGTGACCATCCAGTAGACGGGGAAGAGGAACGCGAACGCGAAGAGCAGGACGACGAGGGCGAAGACCGACCAGTACGCGACCTTGCCGCGGCGTCCGGCGAGCGCCAGCGGCGAGATGACGGTGCGTACGGACCGCTCGGCCGGGGTGTCGCCGGACTTCCTGGCGCGGACGGCGGGCGCTTTCCGTACCGGGGGTGGAGCTGTCTGTGTCATGGCGGGCGACGCTCCTGTCAGTCGGTGCGGGTGAGTCGCAGGTACAGGGCGGAGAACGCGCTGAGCACCAGGAGGAGCATCACGCTGAGGGCGGACGCGCCGCCGAAGTCGTTGTAGAGGAAGGCGTACTTGTAGATCAGGTAGAGCACGGTGACGGTGGAGTTCTCCGGGCCGCCGCCGGTGATGACGAAGGGTTCGGTGAACACCTGCATCGTCGCGATGACCTGAAGGAGCATCAGCATCAGGATGATGAAGCGCGTCTGCGGGATCGTGACGTGCCGGACCCGCTGCCAGACGGACGCGCCGTCGAGCTCGGCCGCCTCGTACAGCTCGCCGGGTATGCCCTGGAGGGCGGCGAGGTAAATGAGGACGGTGCCGCCCATGTTGGCCCAGGTGGCGACGGCGACCAGCGAGACGAGCGCGGTGTCGGCGCCGTTGGTCCAGTTCGACGCCGGCAGGTGGAGAAAGCCGAGCACCTCGTTGGCCAGGCCCGCGCCCGGATCGTAGAACCACTTCCACAGCAGGGCGCTGACGACCGGCGGGATCATCACGGGGAGGTAGACGACGACCCGGAAGAACGCCTTGGCGTGCCGGAGTTCGTTGAGGACGAGCGCCAGGACGAACGGAATGGCGAACCCGATGACCAGGGCGAGCGCGGTGAAGGTGAGCGTGTTGCGCCAGGCGGCCGTGAACTCCGGATCCTGGAAGACCCGGGTGAAGTTCGCGGTGCCGACCCACTCGGGGTCGGAGCCGGGGGTGTACTTCTGGAACGCGATGATCACCGACCGGATCGCCGGGTACCACGAGAACAGGATGAAGCAGAGCAGCCCTCCGATCAGGAACCCGTACGCGGTGGCCTGGTCGGCGATCTTCCTGCGCAGCGCTTCCCGGCGCCCGCGGCCCGCCGGGCGCGCGTCCCCCGGGGGAGGCGTCGTACCGGCGGACCGCGGTCTCGCGGGCGCTGCGGGGCGGGAGGTGGTCTTCACGGCGTTCAGCCTCGGGCCAGGATTCCGTCGATCTTGGACTGGGCGTCCTTGAGCAGCGCGTCGATGTCCGCGTCCTCCTTCGTCAGGACGGCCGAGACGGCGCCGTCGAGGACCGCGTAGATCTGCTGGCCGTGCTTGGGCTCCAGCTTCATGTCGAGCTGCTGGCCGCCGTCGATGAAGGCCCGGTAGTTCTCGACCGGGACGTTGGCCGATGCCTTCTTCAGCTCCTGGTCCTTGGCGTCGGTGGCGCCGGTGAACAGCCGCGGCTCGGGCAGGCCGACCGGGGACTTGTCCGAGGCCGCGCGGGCGTAGTTGTTCATGTAGCCCTGGCCCGGGGTGAGGAAGGTCCACTCCAGCCACTTGAGGCCGGCCTTGATCTGCTCGGGAGTGGCCTTCTTGTTGAACATGTAGCCGTCGCCGCCCATGAGGGTGCCCTTGCCGCCGGGCATCGGGGCGAAGGCGAGGTCTTCGTACCTGCCACCGGCCTCCTTGACGATACGCGGGACGTTGTCGGGGGCGGCCAGGTACATGCCGAGCTTGCCGGAGCCCATCATCTGGAGGGTGTCGTTGATGATGAGGAGTTGCTTGGCACCCATGGAGTTGTCGCGCCAGCGCATGTCCTTGAGGTTCTGCAGGACGGCCCTGCCCTCGGGGGTGTCGACCGTGGCCTTCTTGCCGTCCTCGCTGACGACGGCGCCGCCCTGGGAGTAGATCGAGGCGGTGAAGTGCCAGCCGCCCTGGTTCTGCGCGCTGTACTCGGCGAAGCCCACGGTTCCGTCGCCGAGCGCGGCGATCTTCTTGGCCGCGGCCTGGACCTCTGCCCAGGTGGTGGGCGGCTTGCTGGGGTCAAGCCCGGCCTTGGTGAGGAGCGGCTTGCTGTAGAGCAGGCCCATGGAGTAGTTGGTGCGCGGGATGCCGTAGATCTTGCCGTCGACGGTGTAGGCGTCGCGCAGGGGCTGGGCTATGTCCTTGTACGCCTTGAGGTCCTTGACGTACTCGGTGATGTCCGCGGCCTGGTTGATGGAGACGACGCGTTCGGTGTCGGTGAAGTACGTGTAGAAGACGTCTTCCATCTGCCCGCCGGCGAGCTTCGCGTCGAAGGTCTTGGGGTCCTGGCACGGGAAGGCGTCGTGCGCGACGACGTCGATGTCGGGGTTCTGCTTCTCGAACGTCCTGACGTCCTCGTCGAACCGCTTGTGGTCGGTCTTCGCACTCGGCTGGGGCCAGCAGTTGACCGTGATGCGCGTCTTGCCGTCCGCCGCGCTGTCGCCCTCGGAGTTGCAGGCGGCCAGGCCGGTGACGGCAAGTGCGGTGGCGATGGCGGCGGTGCAGGTGCGACGAAGAACAGAACTTCTCATCGGTGGACCCCTTTAGGGCAGGAGTGCGGGAAGCCGACAGCCCCGAGCTGTGCGGCGACCCACACTCAACCACCGCCGACGTATGTCCGCAAGATGTCGCGCAGGTTCCGTAAATCTTTGACAGCATCTGCCGACGAGGTGCTGTGTCAGCTGACGGAAGCGGTCGGATCGACGGCGGTTCCGAGGCAAGCAGGGGGTAAGCGAGGGGCGGGTGCGCGGCGAGCGCGGGGGTGCCTCCGGGGCGATCACAGAGGGCCGTCGGCGGGGGCGATCACCGGGGCGGGAACGTGCGGGCCGACGCCGGCGGGCGGCGCTTCACGCAGGGCCGATACGCCCCGCAGGCGCGACAGGGGCGCCACGACGAGGGGGTTCCGCCTCTCGGCGGCCGGCTGGGAGCGCTCTCCACGCGGGTGCGTGGACCGCTCACCGAAGCGCGGCCGCCGGGGCGATCGCGGCGGGCGGCCGGGGGGCCGCGGTGGGATCGGGCTCGTCGTACGGACGTCCGGCCTACCGCGGCCTCACCCACGTCCACCGGCGATAGTTGTCAGCAAACCATCGCGTCGCGAACGCAAGAATATGGCAATAGTTGCAGGACGTTTATCGTCCCGTGATGGGCATGGCCGCCCTCGGGCGGCTGCGACCGGGGGTCCGGCTCGCTGCTAGCGGGCTGCGGCAGCCGCTCGTACGGTGCCGAAGTCGAGGGCGCGGTCGGCCTCGCGCAGGACTTCCTCGGCCACCCGGCGTACTTCGGCGGGCACGTCGCCCTGCTCCTCGACGAGGCCGGCGTAGATCGGTGCTTCGGTGCTGTCTGCGGAACTCATACGGTTTGTTTCCCCGTCGGTCGGGTGCGGAATGCCTCCGCCGGTCGGCGGAGGCGGGGGCGAGTGTACGTGGTGGGCGGCGGCGCTCGCGATTCCGTTCCGGGGCTCGGACCCCGCCGCACCTGCTGGAACGCCGGTCCGTAGCGGCCCGGAGGCTGCGGGCGAGATCTCCGTCACGGCCTGCGGCGGGCCGCGCCGAGGTGGTGCACGGGAAAGCCCGCCCGGGCGGCGAGCACGGTCAGCTCGTCGGCCCGGGCCGCCCGCAGACCGGCCACCGGGTAGCAGTCGGATGCGATGTCGAGGACGGCCAGGGCCGCACCGACCTCCCGGTAGTGGCGACCGCAGGCGTGCAGGAACGCCTCGGTCGGCAGGGTGGTCCCGTCGGCCTCGAAGAGCACCCAGGGGTCCACGGAGGGCCGCGATTCCAGCTTCCGCAGCTGGGCCCGGATCTCCTGCGGGTCCTCCTTCCAGTCGAACTCCGCAAGCAGACCGTGCGCGGCGAGCGCGTCGATGAGCGCGACCCAGGCGAGGTTGTCGACCGGCTCGTCGATGCCCCGCTCGTTCAGCCGGTCGGCGAAAGCGCTCACGTAGTCGTGGGGGCTGTCGTGGGCGCGGAGCACCTCCTCGGCGACGCCGGGGTGCGCCGGGGCGAGCAGGGAGGCGATCTCGCCCAGGGAGGCGCGGATCGGGTCGGTGTCGCGCGGGTGGGGCATGGCGAGGTCTCTCTGCGGCCGGGATGCCGCCAGGTCGTCGGGTCGGGGTGTCGGCGGCCGTCGGAGCGCCGGTGGCGGGGTTCAGGTGCGGCGGCGCGCCGTGCGGGCTCAGGTGCGGCGGCGCCGGGCCTCGGGCAGGGGGCGGTGGCCTTCGGTCCACTCGTTGACCCAGCCGCAGCCCGAGCAGGCGTACCTCCCGTCGAGGCCCGCGATCAGGGTGCCGCACCGCGCGCAACCGATGTAAGTGATCTCCGGATGCTCCGTGGCCGCTGCTTCCGGTGCACGCCGCTCCGGGTGGGACGAGGTCGTCATGGTCACGCTTCCGATCCCGCCGGGTCCGGCCCCGCCGCGTCGAGCAGGATCCGGGCGAGCTCGCGCGGCTGCGAGAACATCGGCCAGTGGCCGGTGTTCATCGTGACCAGCCGCCAGCGCTCGCTCGTCAGCAGCTCGGCCACCTCGGGGCTCGGCTCGGGCCAGTCGAGCAGACACTTGACGTATGTCGCGGGCAGCAGCCCCAACGGACCCGCCAGGACCGCGGGATCGGTGAGCGTGGCGCCGGGGTGGGGTGTCGCGCCGCCGATGAACCGGGCGATGTGCTCGTCGGTGAGTCCCTGGTCCACGCAGTCGGCGGCGGTCGGCGACGGCCAGAAGCCCTCGTTGGCGGCGATGGCGGCCTCCACACCGGCCCGGCCGTCCGGCCAGCCGGAGACGAACGACTCGCCGTCGACCGGGACGTTGGAGTCGACGAAGACCACGCGGGCGAGCCGGTCGCCGATCCGCTCGGCCGCCTGCCCGACCGGGATCCCCGCGTAGCTGTGCCCGACGAGCACCACATCGCGCAGGCCGAGGCGCTCGACCTCGTCGACGATGTCCTGGACGTGCGTCTGCAGCCCTGCCACCGGCCCCTGCTTGTCGGCGAGCCCCGACAGCGTCAGCGGGTGGACCCCGCTACCGGCCGCGCGCAGGTCGGGCTCCACGTCGCGCCACGCCCACGAACCGAGCCAGGCCCCTGCCACGAGTACGAATTGCGTCATGCCAGCAACGTAGCGCAGGGGTAGGACAACGCCCCTCCGTCGCCGTCCCCCGCCCCCGCAGGCCCTCGGTGCCTCGCTGTCTGCTTGTCTGTCTCCCCAGGCTGGGACGCAGTGGCGGGCGAAGTGCTCGCCGCCGCCCGGCCGCCGACCGAAGGAGAGCACCTGTGCGTTCCCCCGCCGCCGATCGGACCGTGAGCGTCCTGCTGCCGCGCGACCTGCCCGCCGACCGCGTCCTGCCGTACGCGCGACGGGCCGAGGAGCTGGGGTTCGACGCCGTCTGGGTGGTCGAGGACCTCGGCTTCCGCGGCGGCATCGCCCAGGCGGCCGCCGTGCTGGCGTCCACCGACCGGATCCGGGTCGGCATCGGACTGCTGCCCGCCGGGGCCCGCAACGTGGCGTTCGCCGCGCTGGAGATCGCCTCGCTGGCGCAGCTCTTCCCCGGCCGGATCGACGTAACCGTGGGGCACGGCATGCCCCAATGGATGCGCAGCGTCGGTCAGTGGCCCCACAGCCCGCTCACCTTCCTTCGCGAGTACATCGACGCCCTGCGGGCCCTGCTCCGCGGCGAACCGGTGCAGCTTCGCGGGGAGTACGTGCACCTCGACGGCGTACAGCTCGACCGCAGTGCGCTGCCCGACGCCGTGCCCGACATCCTGGCGGGCGTACGCGGCCCCAAGTCCCTGGCGCTCTCCGGCGACGTGGCGGACGGGACCGTCCTCGCGGAGCCGGTCGCCCCCGAGTACGTGCGGACGGCGCTCGGGCAGATCGCCGCCCAACGCCCCCACCGGCTCGTCGCGTACAACATCGCGTCCGTCGGCGCCGATCCGTCCGCCGCGCTGGCCGCCGCCCGCCCGGGCCTGGAGTGGATCGGCGAGCCCGACTGGCACGCGCACATCGTGCCGCTCCCGTTCGCCGACGAACTGGTCGCGCTGCGGGCCGGGTGCGCGAGCCGCGAGGAGTTCGCGGCGCGCATGCCCGACGGCTGGGTCGCCCGGCTCGCCGTGGCCGGGACGCCGGCGGAGGCCCGGGCCCGTCTCGACGGGCTGCGGGCGGCGGGCGTCACCGACAACGTCCTCGCTCCGGTCGGCCCTGATCCCCTGGGAGCCCTCGATCCACTGGCGGCCGTTCTCGACACCTGAGCACCGCCACCGTGCCCGAGGCACCGCCACGACGCCTCAGGCACCGCCACGACCACCGCCCCGCCGTTCGACCGATGCCGCTTGCCGATCGAAAGAGATGCATTGTCGGCCGTTTCTGACTGCTTTTCGCTATGAACGGAGGCGGTAGGCCGTGGCGAGGCAGGATGTCCCCGTGATGGGCAACCTTCCCGTCGTGACGACCAGTTTCGTGGGCCGCACCAGCGAACTGGTCAGCGTCGAACGGGCACTTCGAGATCATCGGCTGGTCACGCTCACCGGCAGCGGCGGGGTCGGCAAGAGCCGGCTGGCCCTGCGCACCGCCGAGCGTGCCCGGGGCCGGTACGCCGACGGCGTCTGGTGGGCCGACCTGTCCCATCTCCACGACGACCAGCTGCTGGCCACGACGGTCTCCGACGGCGTCGGGCTCCTGGACCACAGTCCGCGTCGGCCGGTGGCCGCGCTCGGTGAATGGCTGTCCGGAAAGAGCTTGCTCCTCGTCCTCGACTGCTGCGAGCGGATCGTCGGCCCCTGTGGCCGGCTCGTCACCGAACTGCTCTCCGCGGCCCCGGGGCTGACGGTCCTGGCCACCAGCCGGGAGCCGCTGGGTTCGGCGGGCGAGAGATGCGTCGAGGTGCCCCCGCTCTCCGCGGGCGACGGCGGCGACGAGGCCGTCCGGCTCTTCCACGAGCGCGCGGCCGCCGTCGCTCCGGGCCTCTCGTTCGACGATCCCGCGAGCGCGGCCGCCGTCGCCGAGATCTGCCGCCGCCTCGACGGCATACCCCTCGCCGTCGAACTGGCCTGTGCCCAGCTCCGCGAGAGCAGCGCGCAGGAGATCACCGGGCGGCTGGCATCCCGGACGGAGGACCTCACCGACGACTCCGTCTGGCCGCGCCGCCACCGGGCCCTGCGCACCACCATCGGCTGGAGCCACGAGCTCTGCGCCCCGTTGGAGCGGCTGCTGTGGGCACGGCTCTCCGTCTTCCGAGGCGTCATCACGACGCCGGACGCGGAGGCGGTGTGCGCGGGCGGGCCGCTGGACGCGGAGGCCGTCGCCCCCGCCCTGGAACGCCTGGCCGACCAGTCCGTGCTCCGGCGGACCGGGGACGGCTACCGGATGCTGGACACGCTGCGCGAGTACGGGGCGATGTGGCTGGCCGAGCTGGCGGAGGACGCGCTCCTCACCGACCGCCACGCCCGGCACTTCGCCCATGTCGCCGTCCAGGCGTACACGGGGTGGCTCGGACCGTCGCAGGTCCTCTGGTACCACCGGATCGCCGAAACCCACGCGGACCTGTGCGCGGCCCTGGACCATCTGCTGGCCGAGGACCCGGAGATGGCGATGGAGATGGCCGGGTGCGCCGGTCTCTTCTGGAGCTGCTGCGGCCATCTGCACCAGGCCCGTACGTACTTGGAACGGGTGCTCGCCCTGCCGCTCTCGGCCGGTCCGCACCGCACCCGGGCGCTCTGGGCCCTGGGGATCACGCTGACGCTCCAGGGCGACCACGAGGCGGCCCGCCGCACCGGCGAGGAGTGCGAGCAGGCGGCCCGCCGCGAAGAGGCCCCGGAGTCGGTGCTCCTCGCGGCCCACTCCGTGAGCTTCACATATCTGATGATGGGCCGGCCGCTCACGGCGTACTCCGTCAGCGACCGGGCGCTGGTGGACCACCCCGGGGACCCGGCCGCCACCCCCTCGCAGCTCCGCTGCCGGGTGATACGGCTGTTCGCCCTGTCGGCGCTCGGCCGCCTCGACGAGGCGTACGAGGAGGCCATGCGGCTCCAGCGGACCAGTCTGCGGTTCGGGGAGCACTGGGCACGGGCCTACGCCGACCATCAACTCGCCCTCATCCACCTGCTCCAGGGCCGTCCCCGTCATGCGGAGAGCCACGCGCGCGCGATGCTCGCGAGCAAGCACGAACTCCACGACAGCCTCGGCATAGCGCTCGGCCTCGATCTGCTCGCCGGGGCCATCGCCGCCCAGGGGAACGGGGTGGCCGCTGCCCAGGCGTCCGGTACGGGGCACGCCTACTGGCGCATGATCGGCCACCCGCACCGGGGCACTCCGGAGCTCGGGGCGATCCGCGAGCAGTGGGAGCTGAGAGCCCGGCAGGCCGCCGGCGACTCGGCGTACGAGCGGGCCTACCGGCGCGCCTCGGCCGACGACGCCGAACGCGGCCTGGCCCTCGCGCTGGAGCGCGGGAACCCCGGCTAGGGGGTGTCCGACCGTTTCCGTCCGCCAGGAGCCGGGCCGTGAATCGAGGAGGCACCCACGGGGAGCGTGGGCTTAGCATCCGGGTATGACGTCGATCAGCCGACTCCGCCCCGACCATGCCGAGGCTCTGCTCGCCTTCGAGCGGGAGAACCGGACCTACTTCGCCGCGTCCATCACCGACCGGGGCGACGCCTATTTCGCGGAGTTCACCGAACGCCATCGCGTCCTGCTCGCCGAGCAGGACGCGGGGCTGCACCACCTCCACCTCATCGAGGACGGCGACGGCGGCGTCCTCGGCCGGATCAACCTCGTCGAGGTGCGGAACTCTTCGGCCGAGCTGGGCTACCGGATAGCGGAGAAGGCCGCGGGCCAGGGGCTGGCCACCTGGGCGGTCCAGCAGGTCTGTTTGCTGGCGGTGGAGGAGTACGGCCTCACCTCGCTGCGCGCCGAGACGACGCTGGACAACACGGGCTCCCGCGCGGTGCTGGCGCGTACGGGGTTCGAGCCGCTGGAGGACGTCATGTTCGGCGACCGCCCCGGGCGGCGGTACGTCCTGGATCTGAGCGGGGGCGCTCCCCCGGCCCACTGACCGCCGCGCCGGAGAGAGCGGCGGCGAGAGGCGGGGGAAGAGCGGGCGGCGCCGGGCGTGGGGCCTGACGCCGGGTGTGTGGCAGCGGTCGCCCGGATGGTCCACCTCGGGGGCAAGCACCGTCCGGCCGCCCGATGCTGGGGCTCGCGGGTGCGGCCCGTACATCTGCGCCCCGCCCTTCGCCCACCGCCTTCAGGAGGCCCCCGTGCCCGCACGTTCCCAACCGGACGCCCCGCTCCCCCGCCCTCGGCCCCGGCGGCGGAGAGCCGTCGTCGCCGCCCTTGCCGCCGCATCGCTCGCCGGGCTGATGAGCGGCACGGCCCACGCGGGCGGTGACAGGGGCCCGGACGGGGGCGGCGGCCCGCACGGGCCGGCCGACCCCGCGTTGCGGCGCGGGCTCCAGGCGCTCGTGGACACCCCGGGCGGGCCGCCCGGCGCCATCGCCGTCCTCACGGCCGACGGCCGGAGCGAGGTGTACCGGGCGGGTACGTCGCAGCTCGGCACCGGGCGTCCGCCCCGGACGACCGACCACATGCGGATCGCGAGCACGGCGAAAGCCTTCAGCGGCTCGGTCGCCCTGCAGCTGACCGAACGGGGCGCGCTCGGTCTCGGCGACACCATCGGCCGGCGGCTGCCCCGGCTGCCCGCCGCCTGGCACCGGGTGACACTCCGCCAGCTCCTCAACCACACCAGCGGGCTCCCCGACTACACCGAGGCCCCGACGTTCATCGCCGAGCTGACGGCCGATCCCCGCAGGCACTTCGACTCCCGCCGGCTGCTCGACTACGTCGCCGGGGACCCGCTGCGGTTCCGGCCCGGATCCGCGTACCGCTACTCCAACTCCGACAACATCGCCGTCGCGCTGATGGCCGAGGCGGTGACGGGCCGGCGGTACGAGAAGCTCCTCGCCGAGCTCGTGTACCGGCCACTCGGCCTGCGCGACACCAGCCTCCCGCAGGGTTACCGGCTCCCCGAGCCCTACCTGCACGGATACGCGGTGGACCCGCCGAACGCGCCGGAGGACGTCAGCACGGTGCTCGGCGCGTCGGGCGTGTGGGCTTCGGGCGGCATCGTCTCCACACCCCGGGACCTGGGGGCCTTCATCCGTGGCTACGCCGGGGGGCTGGGCGTCGGGCCCGAGGTCCGACGGCAGCAGCTGTCCTTCGTCGCGGGCAGCTCCGAACCCGCCGGCCCGGGCCGCAACAGGGCTGGTCTCGGCGTCTTCTCCTACACGACGCGCTGCGGCACCGTGTACGGCCACACCGGCAACTTCCCCGGCTACACCCAGCTGGCAGCGGCGACCAAGGACGGCAAGCGCTCCCTGACCGTCTCCCTCACCTCCCAGGTGAACAGTGCGACGAACCCGCGGTTGCTGGCCACCCTCCGGGGGCTCCAGGAGGACTTCGTCTGCCGGCTGCTCGACCGCCGGAAGCCGGGCGGCGCGTACTAGGTCCGGACAGAAGAAGGGGTACGCCGGGTGTCCGGCGTACCCCTTGGCGGGTCGGGCGGGTGGTCAGTCCTTGTCGGTCTCCTCGCGGACGATGGTGTCGTTCTTGGCGTCCACGTCGAAGGTCGTCTTCTTCCAGTCGGAACCGACCACGTCGACCTGCCAGATGACGCCGTTGCCGTCGTTGTCCTCGAGGCTGACGGAGGTGACCGTCCCCTTCTTCTTGTCGGTGGCGACCTTGGCCGCCTGCTGCGGGGTCTGGGTGGCCTGGGCGAGCTGGTCGGCCGTCTGCTTCTTGTCGTCCGCGTCCTGGTCCGCGTCGACACGGGCCTCGATCACCTTGCCGTCGACCGCGTTGATCCGGACGGTGTGGATCGTGCCGTCCTTCTCCGCGACCTCCGCGGCCCAGACGGGGCCGTCGGCGCCCGGGCTGGCGCTCGGGCTGGCGCTTCCGCTGGGGCTCGGGCTGCCGCTGCCGCTGGGGCTCGGCGAGCCGGTCGGGCTGCCGGTCGCGGTCGGGCTGGGGCTCTGATTGTCTTCGTCGTCCACGCCCTCCAGGTCCAGATCGACGAGCTTGCCGCCCGCGACCTCGCCGGTGGCGGTGGTGGCCGCGTCGTCGAAGGTGACCTTCGTGGCGTCGAGCACCTTCTTGCGTTCCTGCTGGTCCTCGGTCAGCTTGGCGGTGGCCGACGGCGTCGTCGTCTGCTTCTGCGGGACGACCTTGGCCGCCTCGGAGGTGGCCGCGCCGGTCGCGCTGTCCGAGTTCTGGCCGCATCCGGTCATCAGGAGGGCCGTGGCCGCTGCCAGGGAGAGGGCGCCGACCGCCTTGAGAGTGCGGGAACGGGAGGAGGCACTGTTCATTCGTCGAGGCTCAAGTCTCATGCACGCATGCCTAGCCGTTCAGGCCTTCCGTCATGTTGTCCTACCGGGTGGAGTCACCCGATCGACCGGGCGGCTCCGCCCGTTGGCCGTCGCTCCCCGGGCGGGGCGCGCCGGGGTGCGACACAATGGCGGCAGGGCCGTATTCTCCGCGCACGGCCGGGAGGCCGTCATGAATCAGATGGTGCACACCGAGCGTTACGAGCTGATCTTCCAGATGTCCGGCGCCGCGGACGACGTGGTCTCCGTCCGGCTGACCGACCGGCTGGGGGCCGGCGGATTCCCGGTGTACGAGGACGAGACGGGCATCATCCGCGCCGAGATCAGCGACCGGGGTGAGGTCCGCATGCTCGCCAGCGGCGGCCACCAGGTCCCCGGCGCTCCCCTGCTGGCCCGTCCCCTGAGCGAGGACGCGCCCGGCACCCGCTGACCGGATCCGCCGGGCGGGGCACACCGGTGCACGGTGTGCCCCGCCCGCTCGTGTGCCCGGACGCACGGTAGGACCACGCCGCATCCGTTCATGCCCACACGTCGCCCGAATGTGTTTACATTCCTGCCCCCCGGACGTAACCTGAGCGCGAAACCACAGACTCGGGCATGAAACGGAAACGAAACCACATGTACGCACCGGAGCGTCAGCAGGAGATCCTCCGCCTCGCCCAGGAGAGCGGCCGGGTGGACGTGCTGTCCCTGGCCGAGGAGTTCCAGGTGACGGCCGAGACCGTGCGGCGGGACCTCAAGGCCCTGGACCGGGCGGGGCTGCTGCGCCGGGTGCACGGTGGTGCGATTCCGGTGGGGCGGCTGGACTTCGAGCCCGACCTCGCCGAGCGCGACGCGCTGTCCGCCGACGAGAAGGACCGTATCGCGCAGGCCGCCCTCGCCGAACTGCCCGTCGACGGCAATGTGATCGTCGACGCCGGGACCACCACCGCGCGGCTCGCCGCCGCCGTACCGGTCGACGCGGCGCTGACCGTCGTGACGCACGCCCTGCCGGTGGCCGCCCGGCTCGCCGACCACCCGGGCATCGCGCTGCATCTGGTGGGCGGCCGGGTCCGGCACCGTACACGCGCGGCGGTCGACGCCTGGGCGCTGGGTTCGTACGCCGAGATCAACGCCGACGTGGTCTTCCTCGCCACCAACGGCTTCTGTCCCGACCGCGGTCTGACCACGCCCGACCTCGCCGAGGCCGCGGTCAAGCGGGCCGTGATCAAGGCGGCCCGCCGGGTCGTCCTGCTCGCCGACTCCGGCAAGTTCGGGCAGGAGCACTTCGCCCGCTTCGGCGACCTCACCGATGTGGACCTGCTCATCACCGACACGGGCCTCAGCCCCGACGACGCCCGCTCCATCGAGAGCCGGGGCACGGAAGTAGTACGCGCATGATCCTCACCGTCACCCCCAACCCCAGCCTCGACCGGACCTACGAGCTGCCCGGCCTGACGCGCGGCACCGTCCTGCGCGCCACGGCGGACCGCGTCGATCCGGGCGGCAAGGGCGTCAACGTCTCCCGCGCGGTCGCGGCGGCCGGGCACCGCACCGTCGCCGTCGCCCCGATGGGCGGCCCGGAGGGCGCCCTGCTCACCCGGCTCCTCGGCGATCTGGGCATCGAGGCGGCCGGGGTGCCGATCGCCGGGAACACCCGGATCAACGTCACCCTCGTCGAACCCGACGGCACCCTCACCAAGGTCAACGCGGCGGGCCCCGAACTGAGCCCGGCCGAGGCCGAGGACGTCCTCGAAGCGGTACGGGTCCGGTCCTCCGCCGCCGACTGGATCGCCTGCTGCGGTAGCCTGCCGCGCGGACTGCCTCCGCGCTGGTATGCGGAGCTCGTCGAGCGGAGCCACCGCGCCGGTGCCCGGATCGCGCTGGACACCTCGGGTGCGGCTCTCACCGCCGCGCTCGCCGAAGAGCCCGACGTGATCAAGCCCAACGCCCAGGAGCTGGCCGAGGCCGTGGGCCGTCCGCTGGCCACGGTGGGCGACGCGCTGAAGGCCGCGGAGGAGCTGCGCGAGCGCGGCGCCCGGTCGGTGCTGGCGAGTCTGGGCGCGGACGGACAGCTGCTGGTCGAGGCGTCGGGCGCCTACTTCGCGACCGCCCCGGTGGCCACCGTACGCAGCAATGTCGGCGCCGGGGACGCCTCGCTGGCCGGCTTCCTCGCCGCAGGCGGGCGGGGCCCGCGAGCGCTCGCCTCGGCCGTCGCCCACGGGGCCGCGGCCGTGCAGTTGGCCGGAAGCCTCATGCCCACCCCGGCCCACCTCGATCTGCCGTCGGTCCTGACGACCTCCGACGTACCGCTGGACCGGGCACTGGGCGAGCCGGCCCCATGACCCCCGTACCACCGCCACCCCCACGATCCCCGCACCTCCCGTACGGACCCCACCCGTACGCGAGCTCCGCCCCGTCCCCCCGAGCCGCCGCCCCGGCGGTCCCCGAGCAAGGAGCACCGCGATGAGTGAGCTGATCACCGCGGAACTGGTCGACCTCGATCTGTCCGCCGCAACGAAGGACGCCGCAGCGACGTCGCTCGCCGAGCGGATGGTGGCCGCGCACCGCGTCACCGATCTCGACGGCTTTCTGGCCGACGTCGCCGCCCGTGAGGCACAGATGCCGACCGGCCTCGACGGCGGCATCGGCATCCCGCACTGCCGCAGCGAACATGTGAACGCCCCGACGCTGGCCTTCGGGCGCAGCGCGGCGGGCATCGATTTCGGTGCGGCCGACGGCCCCGCCGACCTGATCTTCCTCATCGCCGCCCCCGCCGGGGCCGACGACGATCACCTGACCATCCTGTCGGGGCTGGCCCGCCGGCTGATGGACCCGGAGTTCACCGCCGCGCTGCGCGCCGGAACAGACCCGGCGGCGGTGGCCGCGCTGGTCCGGGGCGAGGAGGCGACGGAGGAGCCCGCCGCCGAGGACGAGCGGGCAAAGCAGCCGCAGGACACGGAACCCGAGGCCGAGGCCGCCGAAGGGGCCGGGAGCGCACCCTTCCGGATCGTCGCCGTCACCTCCTGCCCCACCGGCATCGCCCACACCTACATGGCGGCGGAGTCCCTGGCCGCGGCGGGCCGCGCCGAGGGCGTCGAGGTGACGGTGGAGACCCAGGGTTCGGCCGGTTTCAAGAAGCTGGACCCCGGCGTCATCGCGGCGGCGGACGCCGTGATCTGGGCGCATGACGTGGAGGTCCGGGAGAAGGCCCGCTTCCGCGGCAAGCCCCTGGTCGACGTCGGGGTGAAGGCCGGCATCAACCGCCCCGCCGAGCTGATCGCCGAGGCCCGCCGCAAGGCGGAACACGGAGAGGTCGCCGCCGTGTCCGAGGCCGACGGCGGAAGGGACTCCGGCGGCGAGGACGGATCGGGCGCGGACCACGCGCACTTCGGCGTCCGGCTCCGTACGTATCTGATGTCCGGTGTGAGCTACATGGTTCCGTTCGTCGCGGCGGGAGGTCTGCTGATCGCCCTGTCCTTCGCCATCGGCGGCTATGAGATAGCGAGCGCCAAGTCGGTGGCCGACCACTTCGTGTGGGGTGAGGCGGACAGCTGGGCCGCGCTGCTCAACCAGATCGGTTCGGCGGCCTTCGCGTTCCTGGTTCCGGTGCTGGCCGGGTACATCGCGTACGGGATGGCGGACCGGCCCGCCCTGGTGCCCGGCTTCGTCGGCGGGTCCATCGCCCTGACGGTGAACGCCGGGTTCCTCGGCGGTCTGGTCGCCGGCCTGCTGGCCGGTGCGGTGGTGATGGCGATCCAACGGGTGCCGGTCCATGCGACGTTGCGCGGCATCATGCCGGTGCTGGTGATCCCGTTGATCGCGTCGGCGGTCGTGGGCTTCCTGATGTTCATCGTGGTCGGCAAGCCCATCGCCTCGCTGCAGAACGCGCTGACGGACTGGCTGAACGGCCTGTCGGGCTCCAACGCGGTGATCCTCGGCGTCGTCCTCGGCCTGATGATGTGCTTCGACATGGGCGGTCCGCTGAACAAGGTGGCGTACGCCTTCGCGGTCGGCGGTCTCGCCGATCCGACCGACGGCAGCCTGAAGGTGATGGCCGCGGTCATGGCGGCCGGGATGGTCCCGCCGCTGGCGATGGCGCTCGCCACCACCGTACGCAAGAAGCTGTTCACGAAGACCGAACGGGAGAACGGCCGCGCGGCCTGGGTCCTGGGGGCCTCGTTCATCACCGAGGGCGCGATCCCGTTCGCCGCCGCCGATCCGCTGCGGGTCATCCCGTCGGTGATGGCGGGCGGCGCGGTCACCGGCGCGCTGTCGATGGCCTTCGGCGCGACGCTGCGCGCTCCGCACGGCGGCGTCTTCGTCGTCCCGCTGATCGGCGAGCCGTTCCTCTACCTGCTCGCCATCGCCGCCGGAACGCTGGTGGCGACCGCGCTCGTCGTCCTGCTCAAGGGCGCACGCAGGGCGGCTCCGGACGCGGCCGGGGAGGCGGGGGCCGCGGGCTCCGACGGCTCCCGGGTCACGGTCGCCGCCTGACCACCTCACCACCCCGCACGACACCACCATCCCTCACCCAGGAGTGATCCATGCACCAGCAGACCGTCGTCATAGGTTCCCGCAGCGGGCTGCACGCCCGTCCGGCGTCGCTGTTCGTCAAGGCCGCCGCCCGCCAGCCGGTCAAGGTGACCATCGCCCGTGAGGGCCGCGACCCGGTCGACGCCCGCAGCATGCTCGCGGTACTGGCACTGGCGGCGCCGTACGGGGAGCCCGTGGTCCTCAGCGCCGAGGGCGACGGGGCGCGGGCGGCGGTCGAGGAGCTGGCGGAGTTGCTGGCTCAGGATCTCGACACCGCCGCCTGACCGGCAGGACACCCCGTAGGTTGGGGGGCGTGACCGAACACTGGAACGCCGCCGACCCCGCCGTCCTCGCCCTGCCCTCGGGGCGGCTGGTCCGGGGCCGCGGTCTGCGCAGGCCGCTCCCCCCGGGCCCCGGACCGGACTTCGCCGTCCACCTCCTGGGCCGCACCCCGCCCCCGGTCCGCTGGGAGTCGCGCTGGCTGCGGTGGCCGGACTTCCTCCTCCCGGCGGACCGGGAGGAGGCGCGGGTCGTCCTTCGGGAGGTGTGGGAGCGGTCGGCGGACGAGCGGGTCGAGGTGGCCTGCGGCGGCGGGATGGGCCGGACCGGGACGGCGCTGGCCGTCCTGGCCGTCCTGGACGGGGTGCCCGCCGAGGAGGCGGTGGCGTTCGTCCGCGCCGGCTACCACCCGCGGGCGGTGGAAACGCCCTGGCAGCGCCGGTACGTACGGAACTTCGCACGGCGCTGAGTATCAGGGCCTGTCGGGCACGTTCTTGAAGGTGTCGGGTACCGGCAGGGTGGCCCAGCGGCCGATCGGCCAGGCGACGACGACGGCGCGGCCGACGACCTCGTCGACCGGGACCATCCCCTCGTCGGGGTCGTCCTGGTGGTAGCGGGAGTCGGCGGATTCCTGGCGGTGGTCCCCCATGACCCAGACCTTGCCGTCGGGCACGGTGACCTTGAACCGGCCACCGTCCTCGTCGTTGCTGCAAGGGGTGTTGCCGGGGAAGACGTACGGCTCGTCCAGGGCGGTGCCGTTGACCTTCACCGGCCCGTCGCCCGCGCACTCCACGGTGTCGCCGCCGACGCCGATGACCCGCTTGATGAGGTCCTTCTCCTCGGCGGAGGGCATCACACCGATGAAGCTCAGCGCCTTCTGCACGGTGTTGGGCTCGTCCACGGGCATGCCCGCGAGCCAGTCGGCCGGGTCGTGGAAGACGATCACCTCACCGCGTTCCGGTTCGGATCCGAACCAGGGCGTCAGCTTGTCGACCAGAACCCGGTCCCCCCGCTGGAGGGTGTTCTGCATCGAGTCCGAGGGGATGGAGAAGGCCTGCACGAGGAACGTCTTGATGAGCAGGGCCAGCACCAGGGCCATACCGATCAGGAGCGGCAGCTCCACCCAGAACGGGCGCTTCTTCCGGGTCCTCGACCGCCGCGCTCCCGCCCGCCCCATGGCACCGCTCCTCGCCCCGTGAACCGCCTGTGCCCGTCCCTCGGGGGACGGGTCCGGTGATCCACTCTATGGGGCGCGGGGCGCGAGGGGTCACACTACGCGGGTTCCGCTCCGACCGGCGGGACCCTCGCGCCCTCTCCGGCGCGCACGGCTTCGACGACGCTCTGGTGAAAGGTGCGGCTCTCCTCCTCGGAGGGGCAGGGCACGGGGCTGCCCACGAGGGTGAACCAGTCGGAGGAGCCGCTGTACTGCACGGCCACCGCCGCCTGTCCGTCGAACCACGTCGTATGCACGGTGAGGTCGCCGCTGAGGATGCCCGCTTCTTCGGTGCGCACTCCGCCGGTGCCCGTGTAGACCCCGCTGGTCGTCCAGGATGCCCAGCCCATGATGGTCACCTTTCGGACGATGACTGCTTGTCCGGCCGATTTCCTTCGAGTATGGCACCGCCGGTGGGACCGTGCACGGGTCTGTGCGGTCCGCTCCCCAGTCCCCGGTCTCAGGCTCTCTGCAGCGCTCCGCGGACGAACGCGGCCTGACCCGCGTGCTGGAGATCCTCGGCGACGACGCTGATCAGCCGGACACCCAGAGTCACCGGGGGCGACCAGCCCTCGTCGACGATCCGGTCGAGTGCGTGGCCCTCCAATCCCGCGACGAAGTCGAGCGTCCGCTCCTGTACGGCGTCGAAGTAGCCGAGGAGGGGGTCGGCGGAGTCCACGCGGACGGCGGCGACCTCGTCACTGCTGTGCCCGTAGCCGGTGTCCGTCCGGTCGAGGGGGAGCGCGAAGCGGTCGGCCCAGCCGCCGGTGAGCCAGATCTGTGCCGTGCCGGAGGCGTCGGCGATGTGGTCGTCCTGGACGCGGGTGAGATGCCAGACGAGCCAGGTGATGGAGTTGGCGTCCTCGTCGAGCCGGGCGTTGAGGTCGTCGGCCGGCAGTCCCTCGACCGCCGCGTGGACGGCCTCCCCGACCCGGTCGAACGCTTCGGCCAGCATGCCTGCGGTGTTCATCCGCCCACTTTCGCTCACGGGGCCTCGGGGGCCCGGGGTGCGACACACCGCCGCACGATTCGGGTCATGGTGCGGAGCAGCGCGCAGGATGTCGATCAGGTCGCCTTCGATCTTGTTCGTGGCCTTCTGCGAGCGACGGCGGCCCCCGGCGCGCCCTGCTGACGGGCGCGAGGAGGGTTCAGACGAGCAGGCTCAGCAGGTGGGCGCAGGCGGTGGCCTCGTCCGGGTGGCGGGCGATGACCTCGTACGTTCCGCGCTCGAACGCCCCGGTCTCCCAGCCGCCGTCCCCGCCCCGCCGGACGAAGAGGAAGTCCGGCGGGGTGGGGACGGGCTCATGGACGCCCTCGATGCGGTAGTAGCCGCCGGGGATCCGTGCCTCGACGAGTGCGGCGTGCAGGGCCCGGCGGTCCATACCGGGTTACGCGCCCGCGGGCGTCAGGTAGGCGTTGTCCAGCAGCCACTTCACATTGAGCCGCTGGCCCTCGCCCGGGTCGAGGAAGACGCCGTCGAGCTTGATCTGCTGCCCGCCGCCCGGCTGCTCGAACCACGGGGCGATGGAACCCTGCCAGACCCAGAAGGGCTTGGCGACCTTGTAGACGCGGTAGTCGCACGGGGTGTCCGCGTCACGGGTGTTGAGGTTCTGCGGGGGCAGGGCGCGCTCGGCGTAGGCGTCGCCGGCGGGGGCCAGGTAGCCGCCGTACTCCGAGCCGAAGCGGTCCAGGCGCTGACCGGTGCGCAGCTTGACGGGCTCCTTGTCGATCTCGCCGTTCACCTCGGCGAAGCCGTCGTTGGGCGGGTACTTCCAGCTGCCGGTGTCCGCGGGCCCTTCCCAGTACTTCTTCAGGAAGTCCTTCGGGGTGAGGTCTCCGGTGCGCTGGTAGCCGTTCAGGAGCGGGCCGACCGGGGCGAGCCGCTTGCTCGGCAGCCACTTGGGGCCGAGGCGGGCGTCGCCGCGGAACTCTCCGGTGCACGGTTCGTGGCGTTCGGCGGCGGGAGCGGGCCGGTCGGGCCCGGGCGCGGCGCTCGCCGCCGGTGCGGTGATCAGTCCGGCGGTGATGCCGAGCGCGGCGAGTGCGGTACGCATACGGTTCATTCAGGAGTCCCCTTGAGCACTGATGATCCATCAGGACGGCTGACGTAGGGTAACCGCTCCGCTACTTGGAGGTTTCGCGCCATGCCGCTTTCCGGCCAGGCGAAACAGCACCGCGCCCCGGTCGCGACGGTGCGCGTCCGGGGCGTGGCGGCCGGCCGGGGGTGCGCCCCCGGCCGGTGCGGCTGCTAGCCGACGTTGACGTCGATGCAGGCGTAGAAGGCGTTCACGGTGTCCGCGATGTTCCAGACGGCCAGGACCTTCTGCCGACCGGTCTTGTTGCCGAAGTCGACCTGGTGGGTCACGGTCGCGCCGGGCTGCGCGCCGCCGTCGTCGAACTCGGCGATCTTCTCGCCGCCCACGAAGTACTGCCAAGTGCTGGTCGAGTGGCGTGCGGTGAGCTTCCACTCGAATTGCTGGGAACGGTTCACCGGAGTGACGGCCCAGCCCTTGGAGTCGTCGTCCAGTTCGGCGAAGCCGCTGTTGCCGCCGCTGCAGCTGGTGAGCCCCTTGGGGCCCTCGACGCTCTGCGGTTCGTACGTGATCGCGCCGCAGCTGACGGTTCCGGCTGCGCACTGGGCCTGACGGCTCGGCGGGTTGGAGATGTAGCCGTGGGCACTGGCGGAGCCAGCCGGGAGGCTCAGGGCGAGGATCGGGGCGAGCACGGCGCCGACGGCGAGTGCGGTCTTCCTTTTCGCGTGCATGCTTCTCCTTCACATGAGACCGCACCGCGCGGTGGCGGACCGTGGGGGGCCCGGCTTCGGCGGCGAGGCCTCGCGAGTGTGGGGCCAAGAGGCGCGAAGGGCTGCAAGTCCTTGGCCGGACAAGCCTGATGAGAGGTGACCGGAAAGGCCTTGCGCTTGGACTAGACCATACCGACCGACGCGTGCACGTCAAGGGTGGCGCCCGGCGGGGCGCCGCCCCGCGAAGCCGCGCGGAGGGCCGCGCGCAGTGCGAGCGGCCGCCCGGGTGACGCGATCACCGCTGGTCGTCGCCGAAGCGGACCGTGACCCGCTCGAAGCCGAGGGAACCGAGAAGGCCCTTCAGCATGTCGGCGGTGTTCTTCTCCGCCCGGGCGGTCAGTTCGCTCTCCTTCGCCGCTTCCGAGATGTGCTGAGCGGCGAGCTTGTTGACCGCCTGCTCACTGCCGGGGTTGTCCGAGAAGAGGTCGCCCAGCCGGTCGAGGAGACCGCGCTGCTTGGACACCGCGTAGGAGCGGTCCGGGTCGAGGGCGGGTTCACCCAACACGGCGCGGGGCAGCCGTAGTTCGGCCGTGGTGCGGTCCTCGTTGACCACGACGCCGCCTTCGCTGACCTTGCCCAGGTCGACGGAGGCGTCGACCGTGCCGGCCCCGACGAACAAGGTGCGGGTGCCGCGCAGCGCGTCGGGGACGTACTTCGTGTCCTTCTCCAGGTCGACGACGACCTGGAAGTTGCCCGAGGCGGCCTCGTACGAGCTCATGTCCTGGATGGACTTGAGCACGGCGGGACCCGACCGGTCGTGGGTCTCCTCGCCGAAGAAGTCGTCGAGTCCCGGCAACAGGCTGAGCCGGCTGCCGGCGAACAGCAGGGCCAGCACGACCGCGCCTGCGCCGAGGACCTTCAGCCATCCCCGCGAGGGGCGCGCCGTGCGCTTTCCGTCGCCGTGCGGCGCGGGCTCTGTGGTTACGTCGCTGGACGTCATGGTGTGCGTGTGACCGCATCCGGTGCTTTCAGTCCGCCTGCCGCCGCCGCACGCCCAAACTCCCCTGAAAAATGGGCCTGTTCCGGTACGGGCGGGCAGACACCCGGACTCCCCCGGCCCGGGGCGAGGGCCCGGGGCCGCTCAGCGCGGTGAGGCCGCCATCCGTACGCGGTCGCTCTCCCCGTCGGAGAGGAACGTGGCGAGTTCTCTCCCCTCGTCGACGACGGCGGCCCGATCGGCGCGGGAAAGGGTGCGCAGGGGGTCCACCGTGACGACGTCCTCGGTGACGGTCCAGGTCGCGGCGGTGCGGCCGTCCACCAGCACGACGCGCTCACCGGCCACCGAGAGGCCGCGGTGGGCGTCGTCGATGATCCGGCCGCGGTCCTGGTAGCCGAGGATGGCGTTGTCGAAGGCGGGCAGGAACCGCACCGGGGCGGGAGTGTCCGGGTCCGGGCGTGGCGCGTCGGGCAGGTCGAGCAGTTCCCGCCCCCGCTCGTCGCGGAAGCGGACCAGTTCGTCGCGTACGGCGGTCACCGCGCCGGGCAGCCCGGCCAGGCCGGACCAGGCGCGCAGGTCGGCCGTGGCGGCCGGCCCGTACGCGGCCAGATAGCGCCTGACCAGCGCCTGTCCGACCGGGTCGGCGCCGTCCGAGGCGGGCGGATCGACCGGGCGGCCCAGCCAGGAGGACAACGCGACATTGCGTACCCCGCCCTTGGTGCGCCACAGCCCCCGGGGCGGCGCCTGCGCCACCGGGACGAGACCGGCGACCACCATCTCGCCCAGGGGGCGCCGGCCGGGCCCGGGCCAGCGCTCGGCGAGCGCCCGCACGATCTCGGCCGCGGTGCGGGGCTCGCCGTCGGACATCAGCTCCCGCGCATCCGCGGCGAGTTCGTCGAGGTCGACCCCTTTGAGCTCGTCGCGGTAGACGCCGAGGACCCGTTGGCGCAGCATCGCGTCGTGGCGGGCCCGCCAGGCGAGGACGTCGTCGGCGGTGACGAGGTGGACCGTGCGGCGCATCAGGTGGGTGCGCACCACGCTCCGCCGGGTCAGCAGGTCCGAGAGAACGGCCGGATCGAAGGCGGTCAGCCGGGACCAGAGGCCGATGAACGGCTCCTGCGGTTCCTGCGCCTGGAGACCGCAGAGGTGGGCCACCGCGCCCACGACCGGCAGGTCGGCCCGCTCCAGCAGCAACTGGCGTGCGAGGGTGGCGCGGTTGAGCGCCCGCTTGTCCAGGACGGTCACGGTGTCGTCTCTCCCTGTCTGCTGCCCGTCCTCGTCCGCCGGCCGTCGGCGCCTCGCGCGCTCCCGCGCCGCCCTCCGGTGGTCACGTCGCCGTCCGTCCGTCGAGCGTCTCGCGCAGGAGGTCCGCGTGCCCGGCGTGCTGGGACGTCTCGGCGATGACATGGGTCAGCACCCGCCGTACGCTCCACTTGCCGCCGGGTTCGTTCCAGGGCGCCTCGGGGAGCGGGTGCGAGGCCGAGAGGTCGGGGACCGTGAGGACGATCTTCTCGCTCCGGGCGGCGACCTGCTCGTACGCCTGGAGGATCCCCGTCACCGTCTCCCCGGGCAGCATCCGGAACTCCTTCTCCCGGTCGATCGCCCACTTCGGGTACTCCCGTGCCGTGCCGGCCATGAAGTCGTCCCAGGTGACGCCGTCGGGCAGGGCGAAGGACATCGCCGAGGGCCCCTCGGTCACGAAGTTCAGCCAGCCCTCCTCCATGGCCGTGACGTGCTTGACGAGCCCGCCCGGACACAGGGCGCTGACCGTCGGGGTCTGGCCGGCCTGCTCGTCGCTGAGGCCGCGCACCGAGGCGGTCAGGGCGGCTCGCGCCGCGGCGAGGGCGGCGAGCAGGTCGGTGCGCTCGGCGTCGGGAGATGCGGAGGGGGCGTTCATGGCGATCGGGTCCTTCCGGAGTTCCTGTCGTGCGGTACGGATCGACCTTGTCAGGGGAAGCGGCCAGGGTGTGGCCTCTTCTGACCTCATACTCGTGTCATGCCGAAGACTTCAGCACGACTGCTGGCGCTGCTCTCCCTGCTCCAGGCGCGCCGCGACTGGCCGGGGCAGCTGCTGGCCGAGCGGTTGGAGGTCAGCCCGCGCACGGTTCGGCGTGACGTCGACCGGCTGCGGGAGCTGGGCTACCCCATCGCCGCGTTCAAGGGGCCCGACGGCGGATACCGGCTGGACGCGGGCGCCCGGTTGCCGCCGTTGCTGTTCGACGACGAGCAGGCCGTCGCCCTCGCCGTGGCCCTGCGGACCGCCACCGCGACCGGCGCGGGGATCGGGGAGGCCGCGGCCCGCGCGCTCACCACGGTCCGGCAGGTCATGCCCGCCCGGCTGCGCCATCGCGTCGACGCCCTGAACGTCACCGCCGTCGAACGCACGGGAGGCCCGCCGCGGCCCCTGGCCGATCCGCGCGTTCTTCTCGCGCTCAGCGACGCCGTGCGCGCCCAGGAGGTGCTGCGCTTCGGCTACCTGCCCGCGTACACCCCGGCGACCGACGACGTACCGCCCGTCGTGCGGCGGGTGGAGCCGCACCGGCTGGTCACCTGGGGCGGGCGCTGGTATCTCGTCGCCTGGGACCTGAACCGTGCGGACTGGCGGACCTTCCGCGCGGACCGGATCACCCCGCGCACCCCCACGGGCCCGCGCTTCACCGCCCGCGAGGTGCCCGGAGGCGATGTGGCCGCGTTCGTCGCCGCCCGGTTCCAGGGCTTCGACGCCCCCGGCGCGTGGCCCTGCCGCGGCGAGGTGATCCTCGACGCGCCGGCCTCCGCGGTGGCGGGCCACGTCCGCGACGGAATCGTCGAGGGGCACGGCCCCGACCGCTGCCGGGTCGTCCTGGGCGCCTGGTCGTGGGCCGGCCTGGCCGCCGACCTCGGCAGGTTCGACGTGGACATCGAGGTCGTGGGACCCGACGAGCTCAGGGACGCCTTCGCCGATCTGGCCCGCCGCTTCGCCGTCGCGGCGGGCCGGGGGCACCGTGACTCCACGGGGCCCGATGCCCCCTAGCGGCCGACGAGTCGGGTGTCGGTGGTCTCGTCGGTCGTCGTGGCGGTCACGGACGAGGTGATGTGCCCGGCGAGGCCGAGCACCAGGAAGAGCACGACGAGCCACTTGCCGGCGCCGCTCAGGACCAGGGGGCGGGTGGCCGAGCGTGACCGCTCCGGGGCCACGGCGAGGTCGCCGTCGCCGAACAGGCCCTTGGGGTAGGCGGGGGTGAGCATCATGACGTACGCGGAGAAGCGCATCCGGTAGCGCAGAGTGGCCGCCGTCGCCTCGGCCAGCGGCCGGGGCATGCGGCCGAGACAGAGCGTGATCAGCCACCAGACGAAGGCCAGCGCCCACCACCCGTACACGGCGAGGCTCTGGACGATCGCCGCCGGGATCATCAGGAAGAGGCGGAACAGCACCGCGAGCCGGTTGAGCGGGGTGGGCCGTACCCCGATCTGCACCGGGTAGTCGGCCGGCGGGGTGAGGGCGAACGGCGGGTAGCGGTCGATGAGCAGCATGTCGCTCGCCGAGACGCGCATGTCGTAGCCGAGGACACCGGTCAGGAAGCGGAAGACGGGGTCGGGCAGCCGTCCCAGGACCAGGGCCGCGAACCATCCCACGATGACGGTGAAGAACGCCGCGATGTGCAGGAAGAACAGCACGATGAAGTGGGGGATCAGCAGCAGGAGTCGCAGGAGTACGGTCAGCCGCCGCTGGCGTGCCGGTTCGACGATGTCCAGGACGGGCCGGAACTCCTCTGCGTCCGCCTCCTTGCGGCCCGGGCTCCACTGGCCTTCGGCCATGTCGCTCCTCCTCGGCAGGGGATCCGTACGGCTTCCGCACGCAGGACGTGCCCCCACCGTGCGTCCGGTCCGGGCCGCTCGCAAACGGTCCGGCCCGAACGGGTGCCCGGGCTCAGCGCCTGCGGAGGCGGTCGAGCAGGGAGCGGGGGGCCTTGGTGCTGGTGGCCTTCGTGCCGGTGCCCTTCGTATCGGCGGCCGTCCTGCGGGCGGCCTTGGTGCCGGCTGTCTTCCCCAGCGTGCGCTTCGGCTCGGGCGTGGGCTCGGGCTCATCCCGCTGTTCGGCGGGACCGGGTACATCGGCGTACGCGTAATAGCGGTGGCTGATGCGGCGGCCCAGCACGAAGTACCCGAGCAGTGCGCCCGCCGTGTTGAGGATGACGTCGTCGATGTCGAAGGCGCGTCCCTGGACCAGGGCCCCCTGGATCAGCTCGACGACGGCCATGGCGACGGCCGCCAGCAGCGTCGTCCGGATCATCCGCAGGCGGCGTGGCACGAAGAACGGCAGCAGGAGCCCGAACGGCACGCCGAGCAGCAGGTTTCCGCCCGCCTGCTTGCACGCGGCGAGGAAGGTGTAGTCCTCCGCGTACTGGCGCAGCGACCGCCCGGGCTGGAGGTTGGAGGTGACGATGTCCTCGGAGGCCGGCGAGGGAGTGAGCGTCACCTTGGCCAGCAGGACGGAGAACGCCACCAGCCCCACCAGCGCCGCCGCCAGCACCAGCCCGCGTACCAGCACTCGTACCCATGTCGCCCGCCGTACCGGGGGATTCGCCTCAGCTGTCATGGCCGACGGATGCCCCCGCCGGGCCGGAACACACGCCCGGTCGGGCGGTGGAGCGAAATCTCGTCCGAGTGTCCGCGATCGCCTGCGACGATGTGCGCATGAGCGCAGACAAGAAGAAGGACCTGCTGGACGAGGCCGACCGGTTGCGTGAGGAGGGCAGGCACGAGGAGGCACGGAAGCGGCTGCTCGCCCTGACCGCCGCGTACCCGGGCGACGTCGAGGTGGCCTACCGGACGGCATGGATCCACGACGTGCTGGGCCTGGAGTCGGAGGCGGTGCCGTACTACGAGCGTGCTCTGGCCCAGCCGGGGCTCGCCACGGAGGACCGGCGCGGGGCGCTGCTGGGGCTGGGCAGTACGTACCGGGTCCTCGGCCGTTACGGGCAGTCGGTGGAGACGCTGCGCCGGGGCGTCGAGGAGTTCCCCGACGACGGCGCGCTGCGGACGTTCCTGGCGATGGCGCTGTTCAACACCGGCGAGCACGACGAGGCGATGCGGCTGCTGCTGGAGCTGACGGCCTCGACCAGCCAGGACCCGTACGTCCAGAAGTACCGGCGGGCGATCGAGCACTATGCGAAGGATCTCCACGAGATCGTGTGACCCGCGCGGGGCGGTGCCGCGCGGCGCGCCGCGCGGTGGCCGACGCGCCGGTCGGGGAGCGGCGCGTGCCGAGAATGCTCGGGTGTCCTCCGCTCCCCCGGCGCTCCCGCCGTCCCCGCCCTCCGCTTCCGGTGCCTCCCGGGACGGTGACGCACCGTCGCGCGGCGAGGCCGCACTGCTTCTGCTGTCCGCGGCTTCCGGGGCGGCGGATGCGTTCGTCTTCCTGTGCGTGGGACAGGTCTTCGCCGGGGTGATGACCGGAAACCTGGTGCTGCTCGGGGCTTCGGCCGCCGGTGCGGGCGAGGACGGCGTGGCACTGAAGGTCGTCGTCGCTCTGGCGGCGTACTCCTGCGGGGTGGCGGCGGGCGCGCATATGGCCGGGCGGCGGTCTTTCCCGGTCCCGGCGCTGATGGCGGCGGAGGTGGTCCTGCTGGGGGCGGCCGCCGTGCTGTGGGGGCTGGAGCTGGTCACCTCGTACGGGCACCGGCTCGGGCTGCTGGCACTGGTGGCACTGGCGATGGGCGTCCAGGGGCGGGTCCGGGTGACGCCGACCAACTACTTCACGGGGACACTGACCTCGCTCGCCGGTCGCGTGGCCTTGCGCGAGCTGCGGGGCGGGGACGGCTGGGTGCTGGGGCGGCTGGCCGCGGTGGTGGTGGGGGCGGCGGTCGCGGCGCTGGCCGAGCGGTGGTGGATTCCCGGGGCCGCGCTGGCACCGGTGGTGATGGCCGCCGGTGCGCTGATCCTGGAGACGGTCCCGGGGCGGGGCGGCCGGTTCCGGCCGGGCAAGCGGAAGCCCCGGCCGGATCGGGGGAATCCAGCCGGGGCGGCTTGAGTGCGGGCGTGAAGGGCGGTCGCCTCTCGGCGGAGGGCTCCATGGGGCTTCGGCCGTACCGATCGTCCCCATGGGCTACAGGTGAGGCCCGGGGACACTGTCCCCCTCACACCCACGTATAGATGAACGATAAACCATCCCGGGGTGTTCCCGGGGCTCCGCCCCCGCGGATGTGATCCACGGCACGGAATTCCCGGCTCTCCCCCTGGTCAGGCTGCGTTCGGTCAGCTTCCGGATGCCTCGCCGGCGCCGAAGCGGCGGCGGAACTGCTCGACGCGGCCCGCCGTGTCGAGCACCTGGGTGCCGCCGGTGTAGAACGGGTGGCTCGCCGACGAGGTCTCCACGTCGATGACGGGGTAGGTGTTGCCGTCCCGCCACTCCACGCGCTCGCCGGAGTCGGCGGTCGAGTGGATCAGGAAGGCGGCGTCGGCCGCGCGGTCACGGAAGACCACGGGACGGGACACGGGGTGGATTCGGGGCTTCATCGATGCGTTCCTTCCTCACCGCCCACAGCGGTGGCGTACAGGGTGACGTGCCCTTTCCGGACGGTCAGCGGACCTCGCGGAACAGGACGTGCCGACCTACGGCGGAGTCGAACTTGCGCAGCTCCAGCCGGTCGGGATCGTTGCGCCGGTTCTTGCGTGTCACATAGCTGCGACCCGTTCCGGCGGTGGACCGGAGAGTGACGACGGGCCTGGTCTCGTTGCGCGCCATGGACGCCTCCCGGAGATGTCCGACGACCCCAGCCCCCTATCGGGAATGGGATTCGTTTTCGTTCTGGTGAGGTAACGCGGGTCGGGTTCTCGGCATTCCCGGCCCCCGCGCACCCCTCCCGCACCCCCCGCACACTGCCCACGCACGGCCAAGCGGGCAGCCAACTCGCCTTACACGCAAGCCTGTTCGGATATCCACCACTCCGGACAGCCGGTGGCATATGCCAGATGCATCTACGCATCGAGTGTTGCCAAAGCCCTTACGGCCCGCCGCGGCCTGTGCGACAGTCAGTAGCGGTCCACCCTTCAGAACCGGCTAGGCCGCGCCTGCAACGGAGTACGAGATGCCGTCCCCCCTCTTCGCGGACCGCCCCGCACCACAGCTTCCCGCGCACGACGCCGTCGACGACCTGATCCACCGGACGCGCCGCCTGCGCGGGGACGTGGACGCCGTGCGGCGGGACGCCGTCACGGTCGACGAGGACGATCCGCAGCTGCGCTGGCAGCGCGCCCTGTGCGAGCTGGCCGTGCACCATCTGGACACCCTCGACGAGCACCTGGGCCAGCTCAGGGCCGGTCTGCCGGGTCCGCGCGCCGAGGACTCCGCCCCCGGGGGCGAGGAGATGCCGGAGGACCCGGGGTCCGGTTCCCTGCTGAGCCGGGTGGGCAGCGCCGAGTGGAACCTCCTCACCGACGAGTCCAGCTGGTCCGAGGAGCTGTACGAGATCTTCGGCAGGCCGCTCGACTCCACCCCGCTCTCCCTGGACGACCTGCCGTCCGTGCTGCTGCCCGAGGACCAGCCGGTGCTCACCGCCATGGTGACGGGCTGCCTGGTCGACGGCCGGCCGATGGACGGCGAGTTCCGCATCGTGCGCCCCGACGGCGGCACGCGCACGCTGCACATGACGGGCGAGCCGGTCCTCGACACCGAGGGCTGCACCGCCTCCATGTGGGCGGTCCTGCGGGACGTCAGCGAGTTGCGCCGCAGCGAGCAGGCCGTGACCAGGAGCCGCGCGTCGGTACAGCGCGAGGAGCACATCGAGCGCACCGAGCACCGCATGGCCGTGGAACTGCAGGAGGCCGTCCTGCCGCCGTGGCGCGGATCGCTGCGCCTCTCGCCCCAGGGCCCCGGAGCCCTGGACATCGCCGCGCACTACCTCCCCTCCGCGTCGAGCGGGCTCATCGGCGGCGACTGGTACGACGCGATGGAGCTGCCGGACGGACGCACCCTCCTCACCGTCGGCGACCTCACCGGGCACGGCATCCCCGCCACCTCGGCGATGGCGATGCTGCTGGGCGCACTGCGGGGCATGGCCGTCGCCGGCATCGAGCCGGGCGCGCTGATGGGGCACCTCAACCAGGTGCTGGAGACGTCGATACAGCCCGCGCTGGGCAGTGCCCTGTGCTGCCGCTTCGACCCCGAAACCTCCGTTCTCTCCTGGGCGCAGGCAGGTCACCCCGCGCCGGCCCTCTTCCGCGCCGGTGCGGGACGGTTGCTGCCCCCGCCGGACGGGATACTGCTGGGCGCCGCGCCCCAGGCCGTGTTCGAGCAGGACGAGGTACGGCTCTTCCCCGGCGATGTGCTCGTCCTGCACACCGACGGGCTCATCCGACGCGGCGACCGGGGTGCGGGCCCGGAAGCACTGCTCGCCCTCGCCCCCCGGTTCGCGGAGGCCCGTACGGCACGGGAGTGCGTCCGGGGCGTCGTCGAGGAGTTCGGCGGGACCGAGCGCCTGGACGACGCGTGCGTACTGGTCGCCCGCATCGGGGCGTGAGCAAAAGCGGACGCGCGTCAGCGTGTGCAGGGGTACGCCCTGTGTGTCAGCGCCCGCGGGAGCACACGCTGCGTGCCGGCGCGTGCAGAGGCACGGACGTATCAGGGTGTGAGGGAGCACCGAGCGGCGCGGCGGGGCCGGTTCAGATCTGCGTGCCCCTGGCCTTCTTCTGGCTCGGCATCGACAGCTCGATCTCCTCGCGCAGCTCCTGGATCCCCGCGTATCCGGCGAACTGACCGGTGAGCCGGTACATCTCGCGGAGCCGGTCCCAGGTGCGGTGCGAGGAGGTCTCTCCCATCGACACCAGCGCGAGCCGGGCATAACGGTCGGCCTGTTCGGGGTCGTTGGCGATGAAGCACGCCGAGGCCAGCGAGATGTAGTCGAAGATCTTCGACCGCTGGCGCCCGTTGACCCGCAGCTCCAGCGCCTGCTTGGCGTGACGTTGGGCGATGGTCGCCGCTCCCGGGTCGTGCTCGGCCAGCGTACGGAAGGCGAGCGCCTGCATGCCGTGCAGATCGGCCTCGTCGAACATCTGCATCCAACTGGGCGCCGGAACATCGCTCTTGTCCGAGACGAAGAGCTCCTCGGCCTCGCCGAGGGTGCGCCGCATGGCCTGGCCGCGTCCCATCGACGCCTGTGCCCACGCCTCGATGGTGCGCAGCATCGCCTGCGTACGGGGCAGGGTCTCGTCGCCGGAGCCGGATGTGGCGAGCTTCATCAGGTCGAGTGCGTCGTCTGGGCGGCCCAGGTGCACCATCTGGCGTGCCGCACGGGAGAGCGCCTCTCCGGCGCGCGGCCGGTCGCCGCCCTCGCGGGCCGCGTGGGCGGCGATGACGAAGTACTTCTGGGCGGTGGGTTCGAGGCCGACGTCGTGGGACATCCAGCCCGCCAGGACGGCGAGGTTGGCGGCGACGCCCCACAGGCGGCGCTGGAGATGTTCGGGGTGGCGGTAGGCGAGCATGCCGCCCACCTCGTTGAGCTGGCCCACGACCGCCTTGCGCTGGAGTCCGCCGCCCCGGGACGCGTCCCAGGCGCGGAAGACCTCGACCGAGTGCTCCAGTGCCTCGATCTCCTCGGAGCCGACCGGTGCGGCCTCGTACCGGTCGAGACCGGCGGGATCGGCGTGGAAGGGATCATTGGTCCGTGGAGCGTCGGCCGCCGGAGCGGGGTCGCTGTGCAGCCATTCGTACATGGGGCCGGCGATGGTTGAGCCGGCGGCGAGCGCGGCGCCCGCACCCACCAAGCCGCGTCGGTTGAGCATGAGGTCCATTCCCGTGAATTCGGTGAGGACCGCTGCCGTCCGCTCGGGCGCCCACGGCAGTTGATCGGGATTGTGTTCCGTCCCGGAGTCACGCCGCTTCCCCACACGCCCGCGTCGGCCGAACCCGAGGTCCTCGATGGTCACGACACGGCCGAGCCGCTCGGTGAACAGAGCTGCCAGCACTCCGGGCACGGGATCACGCGGGGACTCCCCCATGTCGATCCAGCGCCTGACGCGCGAGGTGTCGGTGGCCAGCTGCGGGTGGCCCATGGCCGCCGCCTGCCGGTTCACCATTCTCGCGAGTTCGCCCTTGGACCAGCCGGCCAGGCCGAACAGGTCGCTGAGACGGGTGTTGGGTTCTCCGGTCACTTCAAGCCCCCAGGTTCTCGGCTGACTTGACACTAACCCCCTGTCAGATGCGCTGTGACTATTCGCCAGGGTTCGCCAGGGTCCGCCAGATGGTCTGCCACCCGTGACCCGTTGTCAGGTAGGAGTGCGCCACCCCGCCCGGCAGCCCTCGGTACTCCCCAGGGTGCCGAACGGCCGTCGGCCGGGTTGGCGCACGTACCTTGTCGGCGCACGAAGGGATCTGTCTCGCCCATGTACACAGCATCGTCCTCCGTGTCCGCCCCGCCCCGTCCGCTCCGCCCGATGGGCGCGGGCGGCGGGCCCTATCTCGCTCCTCACGCCGGCGCGCCGGCGCAGGGTCCGGGCCGGGCCCGGCGGGCCGCGGGACCGGGCGCCGGACCGCTCAGCGGAAGGATCGACCTGTCCGGGCCGCAGGGCGCGCAGGTGCGGATGGCCATCGCCTCCGTGCAGCGCATCTGCCCCGAGTTCAACCCGGTGCAGGTGCTCCGCCGCAGCGGCCGTTCGGTCCTGATCGTCGGAACGACCGGGCGGGCGACCGCCGTGGCGAAGTGTTTACTGGATCACTCGCCGGCGTGGACCGAGCGGTTCCGGCACGAAATAGCGGCGTACCGCGCGTTCGTCCGGCACCGGCCCCCGGTTCGGGTGCCCCGGCTGATCGCGGCGGATCCGGAGAACTGCACGCTGGTGATCGAGCGGATGCCCGGCCGGGTCGCCGCCCTCACCCGGCACCCGGCGGAGGCGCCGCCGCGGGCCGACATCCGTGCCGCGCTGGGCGCGATCGCCCGGGTGAACGCCTGGCGGCCCCCGGGCGGGCTGTTCGAGGCGCCGCTCGACTACGCCTCGCGGATCGCCCGCTACCACGAGCTCGGCCTGTTCACCGACCGTGACCTCGGCGACCTGCAGAAGCTGCTGCACGGGCTGGCCCATGCGGGCGGCCGGCAGGGCATGGGGCAGTTCTGCCACGGGGACGCCCTGCTCTCCAACATCCTGCTGTCGCCGACCGGACCGGTGCTCGTCGACTGGGAGCACGCCGGCTGGTATCTCCCGGGGTACGACCTGGCGACGCTGTGGGCGGTGCTGGGCGACGCCCCGGTGGCGCGCCGCCAGATCAGTCAGCTGGCCCAGGCCAAGGGCCCGGCCGCGCGGGACGCCTTCCTGGTGAACCTGATGCTGGTGCTGACCCGCGAGATCCGGAACTACGAGACGGCGGTGCAGCGGACCATGCGGGAGGCGCCCCCGGTGGGTGCGGGAGCCGACCGTCCGGGTGCGCTCTCCTCGGGTGAGGAGCAGCGGCTGCTGCTGCGGAGGCTGCACGACGACTGCGCGATGGCGCGGAGGGCGGTGCGGGCGGCGGTCGGTACCCGCTGAGGCGGGACGACGCCGGGACGAGCTACCAGGGCAGGGCCGAGAGAGCCCGCCCGTCAAGGCCACGGTGCTCACGTCACTGTGAGCCCGGACCACTGTGAAGAAGAAGCGCGTTGCGGGACCGGTGCCGACACACCGGTCCCGCAACGCGCTGTTCTGCGTTCGGTGACCGAACGCTGACCCTGTGCCGTTCCGGGGTCCCTCAGGGGTGAGGCCCGCCACGAGACCCACGTCACCTACGGCCTCCGGTAGGAGACGTGAGCCCTCCCGTCCGGCCCAACGAACCGCCCATATGGCTCATAAATTGGCATTTCACGATGAAGGGTAGTAAAGGCGGTCATTGCTTCCTATGTCGGTTCCCGCTAACCATGGATCCCGGCAGGCACCGAGTTCGAGCCCGCGTCGATCGCCCACCGGCGACCGCGGCCCGGACGACCCGGTACCCGCCGACGCGGCGCGAAGGCCGCGAAGCCCGTCCCCCATAGGAAGAGCTCACGCATGCCCCGCATCTCCCCCCTGCGCATCACCCGCTCGCACAAGATCGCCACCGCCGTGCTCGTCGCGGCCGGTTCCGTCACCGCCATAGCCGCCACCGGCGGTCCGGGCGAAGCGCAGACCACCGCGACCCGGTCCTCCGTCTCCGTGGAGCCGGTCGCCGCCGCGGGCATCCCCACGGCGAAGGACGCGGCCGAGAAGGCCGCGAAGGAGAACGCCGCCAAGGAAGCCGCAGCGAAGAAGGCCGTCGCCAAGGCGACCGCGGAGAAGGCGGCCGAGAAGGCGCGCTCCGAGAAGCAGGCCGCCAACCGCTCCACCGAGCGCAAGGCCGTCACGCCGAAGAAGTACGCGAACAACCTCGACGGCTGGATCCGCCAGTCGCTCGACATCATGGAGAAGAAGAACATCCCCGGCTCCTACGAGGGGCTGCACCGCAACATCATGCGCGAGTCCAGCGGCAACCCGAACGCCGTCAACGACTGGGATATCAACGCCCAAAACGGCATTCCCTCCAAGGGTCTCCTCCAGGTGATCCAGCCCACCTTCGACGCGTACCACGTCAAGGGCACCCCGAAGAAGCTCACCGATCCGGTCGCCAACATCACCGCCGCCGCCAACTACGCCGCGGACCGGTACGGCTCGATCGACAACGTCGACTCCGCCTACTGAGCCGACACCCCCGACATGTCGATGATGTGACTAATCGTCATCGTGCGTGCCCCGGATGGCCGAAGGGTAGTGCTGCGCGGACACCACCGGTCCGCGCGAATCCCCGCGCGGAGGCTTCTGGAAAGGCCTGACGCACATGGCACAGCCCTTCTCACTGCCGGATTTCTATGTTCCGTATCCGGCCCGGCTCAACCCGCATGTGGAAGCGGCACGCACCCACACCCGGGAGTGGGCCCGTTCCATGGGGATGCTGGAGGGATCCGGCATCTGGGAGGAGAAGGACCTGGAGGCGCACGACTACGCCCTCCTGTGCGCCTACACCCACCCCGACTGCTCGGCGGAGGCGCTCAGCCTCGTCACGGACTGGTACGTGTGGGTCTTCTTCTTCGACGACCACTTCCTGGAACTGTTCAAGCGCACGCCCGACCGGGAGGGCGGCAAGCGGTATCTGGACCGGCTGCCCGCCTTCATGCCGATGGAGCGCGGAGCCGCGACACCCGAGCCCTCGAACCCCGTCGAGGCGGGGCTCGCCGATCTGTGGGCGCGGACCGTGCCCGCGATGACGGACGACTGGCGGGCCCGGTTCGCGGAGTCGACGGAGAACCTCCTCAACGAGTCCCTGTGGGAGCTCGCCAACATCCACGAGGGCCGCATCGCGAACCCGGTCGAGTACATCGAGATGCGCCGCAAGGTGGGTGGCGCGCCCTGGTCCGCGGGCCTGGTCGAGTACGCGGCGAACGCGGAGGTACCGGCGCCGGTCGCCGGATCCCGGCCGCTGCGGGTGCTGCGGGACGCCTTCTCCGACGCCGTACACCTGCGCAACGACCTCTTCTCCTACCAGCGTGAGGTGGAGGACGAGGGGGAGAACAGCAACGGCGTGCTGGTGCTGGAGAAATTCCTCGGCTGCTCCACCCAGGAGGCCGCCGAAGCCGTCAACGACCTGCTGACCTCACGCCTCCAGCAGTTCGAGAACACCGCGCTGAGTGAACTCGGCCCCCTCTGCGCCGAGAGGGCCCTGGACCCGGCGCAGACCGCCGCCGTGCTGGCGTACGTCAAGGGGCTCCAGGACTGGCAGTCCGGCGGCCACGAATGGCACATGCGCTCCAGCCGCTACATGAACGGCGGCGGCGCGGGCGAGGCCGTGCCCGGCTTCGGCATGTCCGCCGCCTCCATCACCTTCACGCTCCGCTCGGAGACCGCGCGGGCCCGCAGCCACAGCCATGTGCCGTACCAGCACGTGGGCCCCTCGCTGCTCCCCGACTTCGATCTGCCCTTCACCACCACGCTGAGCCCCCACCTGGAGGGGGCGCGCGTCCGGCTGGTCGACTGGGCGCGGCGGATGGGCATTCTGGAGGCCCAGCCGGGCGTGCCGGGTTCGCACATCTGGGACGAGGAGCGGATCCGCGCGATCGACCTGCCGCTCTGCGCCGCGGGCATCCACCCGGACGCGAGCCCGGACGAGCTGGACCTGTCCTCGGGCTGGCTGGCCTGGGGGACGTACGGGGACGACTGGTTCCCGGTCGTACACGGGCGGGCCCGGGATCTGGCGGGGGCGCGGCTGGCGAACGACCGGTTGTCGCTGTTCATGCCGCTGGACGACGAGGGAACGCCGGAGCCGGTGAACGCGCTGGAGCGGAGTCTGGGCGACCTGTGGCGCAGGACGGCCGGCCCGATGGACGCCGGCGCGCGGCGCACCTTCCGTACCGCGATCGAGACGATGACCGAGAGCTGGCTGTGGGAGCTGGCGAACCAGGCGCAGAACCGCATCCCCGATCCGGTGGACTACGTGGAGATGCGGCGGGCGACCTTCGGTTCGGACCTGACGATGAGCCTGTGCCGGCTCGGCCACGGCCGGAAGGTTCCGCAGGAGGTCTACCGCAGCGGTCCGATGCGTTCCCTGGAGAACGCGGCCGCGGACTACGCGTGCCTGCTCAACGATCTGTTCTCGTACCAGAAGGAGATCGAGTACGAGGGTGAGGTGCACAACGGCGTCCTGGTCGTGCAGAACTTCTTCGGCGTCGACTATCCGACGGGCGTGGCGATCGTGCACGACCTGATGAACTCGCGGCTGCGGCAGTTCCGGCATGTCGCCGAGGTGGAACTCCCGGTGTTGTACGACGACTTCGGACTGGACGCCGAGGCGCGGGAGATCCTGGCGGGTTATGTGCGGGAGCTGGAGCACTGGCTGGCGGGGATCCTGATCTGGCACCGGGACTGCCGCCGCTACCGCGAGGAGGATCTGCGGGGCGGCCGGGCCGCGCCCTGGCATCTCGGCGGGCCCACGGGCCTCGGTACGTCGGCGGCGCAGGTGACCCGGATGCTGGCCGGAACGGTGGGCAGCCGGGGCTAGCTCCGCGGATCGCCCCCGGGAATACGGTCCGTCGTGGGAATCCCACGACGGACCGTGGCCGAATTCCATCAGGCCCCGTCGCACATGACCGAAAGCCGCCCCTCTACGCGCCATTATGTCTCCGCGTTAAATGTGCGATAAGCAACATGAAGCAAGCGTGAACACCTTCACAGCGACGGTCGCAGTTCCCCTTCTCGGTCCACCGTCTGCGCTGCTCAAGCGGGTAGCGATCCGGACGGCTCCCATCGCGACCCGGCCCCTACCTATTCGAGTAGTGGTTTCGCCGATCACCGAATGCCTATCGTTCCGGACGAATCAACCTGAGCGATGGGCGCCGGATCACCGGCGAAAGGGGAGAACCCATGAGTACGTATCGCGAGATTCCTCTGACCTCCTATCAGAAAGACATCTGGGCGGCCGAATCCAGGGCGCCCGGCGACCCTCAGTTCAACGTGGTCCAGCACGAACGGCTGACCGGCCCCGTGGACACGGACGCGCTGCACGACGCGCTGACCCGGACGCTCCTCGGTCATGAGGCGTTCCGGATCCGGTTCGCGGAGCGGGACGGCGTTCCGTTCCAGTGGTCCGGTGATCCCCGCGAACGGCCCGGGGTCTGGGAGCCTGACGAGGACCTCTCGGGCCGCGAGGACCCCGCGGCGGCCGTCACCGCCCGGCTGGAGGAGTTCCTGGCCGAGCCGTTCACCGTCCAGGACTCCCCGCTCGTCTCCGCGCTGCTCGTCAGGGAGAGCTCCGCGACCGTCCACCTGGCGCTGAAGGCCCATCATCTCGTCGTCGACGGCTGGGCGCTGAACACGGTGAGCGGCCAGATGTGGGAGGCGTACGCCCGGGGCGACGCAGCGGACAGCGCGCGGCCCCGGCTCCCGCACAGCGTGGTGGTGGAGGCCGATGCCGCCTACCGGGCTTCGGCCGCCCGCGAACGTGACCTCGCCTTCCACCGCGACGTCCACCGCGACACGGTCCCCGCGCTCTTCTCCCGCTCGGCGGGTGCCGAGGCCCCTGGCGGCCCGGGGCGGGCTCGCTACGGCTTCTCCGTCGACGCCGCGCTGGTGGACCGAATACGGGAGGGCGGCGGCTCGCCCTTCGGTGTCGTCGCCGCCGCGTTCGCCACCTACTTCGCACGGGTGCACCGCAGTGAGCAGATCGTGCTCGGTGTGCCCTTCCTCAACCGGCAGGACGAGCGGACGCGCTCGGTCGTCGGGCAGTTCGCCAACAGCCTGCCGCTGCGGGTGGACCTCCGCCCGGACGCCTCCCTGCCCGACCTCGCCGAGCAGGTCAGGACGAGAACGGCCGAGCTGCGCGGCCATGAGCGCCTCGCGCTGGGCGACGTGCTGCGCACGGTCGGGGAGCTGTCCGGAGGTGTCCGCGCGCTCTTCGACATCACCTTGTCGTACGTGCGTTTCCCGGCCGTGGCCCTACCGGCGGGAATCACCCGGGTGGCGTCGATCATGGCCCCCGTGCACCGGCAGGACGCGCTGGCGGTGACGGTCCACGCCGACGAGGGCGACGGCACGCTCCGGATCGCCCTCGACCACGCCCTGGACGTCTTCGACGAGGACTTCCCCGTCGCCGGTGTGGCCGAGCGGATCCGCCGGCTCCTGGAGGGCTCGGTCGAGGCCCCTGAGCGGCCCGCCCTCGCGCTTCCCCTGGTCGGCGAGGAGGAGCGGGCCGAGCTCGTACGGGCTGCCCGCGGACCCGATGTCGCCCACCGCACGGACCGCACCCTGCACGCGCTGTTCGAGGAACGGGCGGCGGCGCACCCCGGCCGCACGGCGGTCGTGGACGAGGCCACCGGGGAGCGGATCGACTTCGCGACCCTGGACGCGCGGGCCAATCAGATCGCCCACGCCTTACGGGCCCGGGGCGTGGGCCCCGACGACCGGGTGGCCGTGCTGATGCGGCGCGGGCCCGACCTGCCGGCCGCCCTCCTCGGCGTACTGAAGGCGGGCGGTGCGTACGTGCCCGTCGACCCCGGATACCCGCGGGAGCGGATCTCCTTCCTGCTTCAGGACAGCCGGGCGAGCGTCGTCCTGACGTCGGGTGAGACGCCACCGCCGGGCATGGACCCGTCCGTTCCGGTGCTGACCGTGCGAGAGCTGCTGCGCGGGCCGTCGGGCCCGGTGGAGCCGGCCGCGGGCCCGCACCACCTCGCGTACGTCATCTACACCTCGGGATCGACCGGCCGGCCCAAGGGGGTCATGGTCGAGCACCGCTCGGTGGTCAACCGCCTTGCCTGGATGCAGCGGCGCTACCCGATCGGCGCGGACGACGTGCTGCTCCAGAAGACCCCGATCTCCTTCGACGTGTCGGTGTGGGAGCTGTTCTGGTGGGCGGCCGAGGGCGCGTCCGTGGCGCTGCTACCGGTCCTCGGCGTCCGTGCCGTAGGCGGCCGGGTCCTCGGGGTAGGGCGACCAGTGGGTGCGGGCGCGCAGGGTCGCCGCCGCACGCTCCAGGGTGGGCCGGTGGGTGTCCACCAGCCGCTGTCTGGCGGGCGCGACGGGCGCGATCGGTTCGGGGGCGAGGGATTCCGGTACGGGGACGGTGTTCACACGGGCTCCTTGGATCGGAGGGGCCGGGCAGGCGGATTCGGGACGCTCCGGATGCGGGCATGGCGAAGCGGCCGGAGCACGGAACGGCCCGGAGAAGTGGAAAAGGGAGGGGGCGGGGGGAGGGCGGGTCGGCCGACCGGTCAGAGCAGGACGTGCCGTAGCACGGCCTCGAACTCCGCCGCCGTCGGCGGTGTTTCGGTCAGCAGTCCCTGGAGGAGCAGTCCGTCGATGACGCCCTTGAAGATCTGCACCCGGACCGGGTCGTCGGTGTAGCGCAGGGCGTATTCGGCGATGGCGTCCAGCCAGCGCCCGGTGGATGTGCGCAGCTCCGGCCGGCGGGCGGCGAGCAGGTAGAGCTCGTACTCGGCGAGGAGCCGGCCGGGGCCGCCCATCACGTTCGCGAGCAGCTCGGCGAGGGCGGTGAGGCCCTCGGGGCTGCCGTCGGCGCTCTCGGCCAGGCGTCGCATCCGTTCGGCGTCCTGGTCCATACAGACGGTGAGGGCGGCGGTGAGCAGGTCGTCGATGCTCTTGAAGTAGTAGGCGGCGGCGGTGGGGGGCTGGTTCGCCTCGCGCGCCACCGCCCGGTGGCTGACACCCGCGACGCCCTCGCGGGCGACCACCTGGAGGGTGGCTTCGATGAGTTCCTGCCGTCGGAGCTCGCCCTTGAGCAGGCGGCCGTCGGTCTGTGATGTGGTCATCGTGCCCTCCGGGCGTCGTGGTCGAGCGGGACGGGAGCGGCGTGCCGATCCTCGCGGCCGCGGGGCGTCTACAGGACCGACTCGGCGTGGCCTTCTTCTGCGGGCGCCTCCGCGCGCGCCCGCAGACTCCGGTTGAGGGGGCCCTGGGCGGTCAGCGCCAGCAGCACCGTCGCGCCGCCCGCGGCGATGGCCACGGCGAAGCCGCCGGAGGGGCCGAAGCGGTCGACCATACCGCCCGACACCGAGGCGCCGAGCGCGACACCGACGCTGAGGCCCGTGATCGCCCAGGTCATTCCCTCGGTGAGGGCGGCAGGCGGCACCGTCTTCTCCACCAGTCCCATCACCACGATCATGGTAGGCGCGAAGAAGAGGCCGGAGAAGAAGACGGCCGCGGAGAGCGTCGCGATGTTCCCGACGAGCAGCAGGGGAAGCGTGGTCAGGGCGGTGCCGGCCGTGCTCAGGAGGAGCAGCCGGGGCAGCGGGACGGTGAGCCGGAGGGCGCCGAAGACGAGCCCGGCGCCGGCCGAGCCGATCGCGTAGACGGAGAGGACGATGCCCGCGCTGGCCGGGGAGCCCTGCTCCTCGGCGAAGGCGACGCTCACCACGTCGACGGTGCCGACGATCGTGCCGCCCGCCACGAGGGTGAGGGCCAGCAGGACGAGCGGTCCGCCGCGCAGCGCGGAGACGCTCGGGGCGCCCTCGTCGGCCGGCTGGAGCACCGGCGGTTCGGTGCGCTTCTGCGGGACGAACATGAGGACACCGAGGGTGAGCAGCACCGCCGCCACCAGGGGCCCGGCCTCCGGGAAGAGTGCGGTGCTCAGCGCGACCGCGAGCGCGGGGCCCACCACGAAGGTGAGTTCGTCGACGACCGATTCCAGCGAGTAGGCGGTGTGGAGGCGGTCCGAGCCCCGGTAGACGTGGGTCCACCGGGCACGGACCATCGCGGCCATGTTGGGCATCGTCCCGGCCAGCACCGCGCTGGCGAAGAGGGTCCAGACGGGGGCGTCGTAGCGGGCGCAGAGAAGCAGCACGCCCATGGCGATGACGCTGAGGCCCGCGGCGGGCAGCAGCACCTTGCTCTGCCCCCGCCGGTCGACGACGCGGGAGATCTGGGGGCCGCAGAGGGCCATGGACAGCGTGAAGGTGGCGGAGACGGCGCCTGCCAGGCCGTACTGCCCTCGCATCTGGGACAGCATCGTGATGATCCCGATGCCGGTCATCGACAGCGGCATGCGGGCGACGAAGCCCGCGGCGGAGAAGGCTACGGAGCCGGGCGCCTTGAAGAGAGCGCCGTAAGGGTTGGCCATGGGGACGGACCTCCGGACGGGGGTGACGATGAACCTGAACGACCGTTACACATTGAACGGTCGTTACATTTTCTCACCGTAGTCGCTCCCCCGCCATCGGTGTCAACGCGCATTTCCGGACGTCATGGGCATCGAGAATCGGCCCGCCGGGATGGTCCGGGCAGGAAAAAAAGGCCGCCCGGCATATGCGGGCGGCCTAGGCAGATACGTTTCAGCCTTGCTGGAACAGCTCCGCGGGCAGGGGCTTGAGAAGGGTGTAGAGGTCGTCGGTGATCGGCCGGTCCCAGCTGGCGATGGTCACGAGGACGCCGTCGCTGCGGTCGAACTGGACGCAGGCGATCCGGCTCTCGGAGAGCTTGACACGGCGGACGATCAGCAGGTTGTCACCCTGCATGACGGGGACGTCCTCGGAACTGACGACCTCGATCGGCTCGTCGTTCTCCAGGGCGAGGAGCAGTTGGGCCACCTCGAAGGGGACCTGGCCCTCCTCGGTCTCGCGGGCGGGCGAGCCTTCCGGCAGGTTGCCGATGATCATCGCCGGACCCCGGCCGCCGTACAGGTCGTAACGGAGGAAGACGCCCTGGCAACTGCCGTCGGGGGCGGGAAGCAGACCGGCGCCGAGGTTGCCGGGCCAGTCCCCGGGGTCCATGGCCAGGACGTCGAAGTCCGGGCCCGCGGGTGTTGCGGCGCTACGGCGGCGGAGGAAGGACATGGAGCCCATGGTACGTGTCCCGGCTCACGTTGCGGAGCCGGGCCCGGGCCGCACGGGGCCGGGCCCGTCGCGCTCTCTCAGCCGGGCGGGGGCTGTGCTCCCACGAGCCACATGGCGAAGAACTGGGACCCGCCACCGTAGGCGTGGCCGAGCGCCCGGGCGGCCCCCGTCGACCTGGTGCTCCCCGGCTCTCCCCGGACCTGGAGGGCCGCCTCGGCGAAGCGGATCATGCCGGAGGCGCCCATGGGGTTGGTGGACAGCACGCCGCCCGAGGGGTTGACCGGGAGGTCGCCGTCGAGTTCGGTGACGCCCGCCTCGGTGAGTTTCCAGCCCTCGCCCTCGTCGGCGAAGCCGAGGTTCTCCAGCCACATCGGTTCGCAACAGGAGAACGGTACGTACATCTCGACGGCGTCGATCTCGCGGCGCGGGTCGGTGATGCGGGCCTGCCGGTGGACGTCGGCGGCGCAGTCCTTCCCGGCCTGCGGGGAGACGAAGTCCTTGCCGGCGAACAGGGTCGGTTCGCTGCGCATCGCCCCGCCGTGGACCCAGGCGGGCGGGTGCGGGGACCGGCCCGCGCCGGCCCGGTCGGTGAGGATCATGGCGCAGGCCCCGTCGGAGGAGGGCCAGGTCTCGGAGTAGCGGACCGGGTCCCAGAGCATCGGTGAGGACTGGACCTTCTCCAGGGTGAGTCGTGGTCGTGGATGTGAGCGTAGGGGTTCTTCAGCGCGTTGCGGCGGTCCTTGTACGCGACGAGCGAGCCCACCGTGTCGGGCGCTCCCGTTCGGCGCATGTACGCGCGGACGTGCGGGACGAAGAAGCCGCCCGCACCGGCCAGCAGCGGCTGCTGGAAGGAGACGGGCAGAGAGAGCCCCCCCCATGGCGTTGGACTCGGACTGCTTCTCGAAGGCGAGGGTGAGGACGGTACGTTGGACGCGGGCGGCGACGAGGTCCGCGGCGGGCGAACACGCACCGGCCGCGCTTGAGTTCTGCGGCCAGGGCTTCGCTCTCGGTCAGCTCGGCGCCCCCGTAGACGGATGCTTTGACGGCCTCGACGGCGAGCGGCTCGGCGGCCTCGCGCAGGTCCTGGTCGGTCGCCTCGATGCCCACGGCCCGGGTGCTGGGCATGACGAGGGTCAGGCTGCGCAGCCGCTCCGGGTGGCGGGCGGAGTGCAGGAGGGCCGGATCGGCTCCGGCCGAGTGGGTCAGGACGTCGATCCGCTCCAGGCCCAGGTGTTCGCGCAGCGCCTCGACGTCATCGACGAGGCGGTCGCGGCGGTACGTCGAGGGGTCCTCGGGGACACCGGACGCGCCCGTGCCGCGCAGGTCCAGCAGGACGAGCCGGCGCCGGGCTGCGAGCCCTCCGAGGTCGCCGAGACATGCGATCGCCCGCATCGGCCCGCCGGGCAGACAGATCAGCGGTTCCCCCTCGCCCACCAGGTGATAGGCGAGCGGGGTCCTGTCGTACGCGGAGAAGTTCGGCATACGCGCCGTCCAGACAGGAAGCCGTGAGCGGGCCCGGCGGACTTCGCGGCGGGCTGATCGGCTTCGAACGCCGCGCACCTCTTGCCAGCACCCCCGGCCGCCTGAATTACTGCTCCCAGGAAGATCGACCGAATGATCGGTCGCCTTCTTGCGGCCTGTCTGTCGCCCGTATGTCTCCTGTTGTGGAAGGAAGGGTCCTGATGACGGCCATGCTGGACGCGACGGAACGGCTCGGCCGGGGCGAACTGGAGGCCCTGCAACTGGAGCGGCTGCGGTCCACGCTGCGCCACGCGTACGACCACGTCCCCTTCTACCGGGACGCGTTCGACCGCGCGGGGCTGCGGCCGGAGGACTGCCGGACGCTCGCGGATCTGGCCCGTTTCCCGTTCACCGCGAAGACGGATCTGCGGGACAACTACCCGTTCGGGATGTTCGCCGTACCGGAGCACGAGGTGCGCAGGATCCACGCCTCCAGCGGCACGACGGGGCGGCCGACCGTCGTCGGGTACACCGAACGGGATCTGGACACCTGGGCCGACGTGGTGGCCAGGTCGATCCGGGCGGCGGGCGGGCGACCCGGCCACAAGGTCCATGTGGCGTACGGATACGGGCTGTTCACCGGTGGGCTCGGAGCGCACTACGGGGCGGAGCGGCTCGGCTGCACGGTGATCCCGGCCTCCGGGGGCATGACCGCGCGCCAGGTGCGGCTGATCCGGGACTTCCGGCCCGAGATCATCATGATCACGCCGTCGTACATGCTGACCCTGCTGGACGAGTTCGAGCGGCAGGGCGTCGACCCGCGTTCGACGTCCCTGAAGGTGGGGATCTTCGGTGCGGAGCCGTGGACCGAGGGGATGCGCCGGGAGATCGAGGACCGGTTCGCGATCGACGCGGTGGACATATACGGGCTCTCGGAGGTGATGGGCCCGGGGGTGGCGCAGGAGTGCGTGGAGACGAAGGACGGGCTGCACATCTGGGAGGACCACTTCTATCCGGAGGTCGTGGACCCGTTCACCGGTGAGGTGCTTCCCGACGGCGAGGAGGGGGAACTGGTCTTCACCTCGCTGACCAAGGAGGCGATGCCGGTGATCCGATACCGGACCCGGGACCTGACACGGCTGCTGCCGGGGACGGCGCGGACGTTCCGGCGGATGGAGAAGGTCACCGGCCGCAGCGACGACATGGTGGTCCTGCGCGGGGTGAACCTCTTCCCCACCCAGATCGAGGAGATCGTGCTCCGGACGCCCGGCGTCGCCCCGCACTTCCAGCTGCGGCTGACCCGGCACGGGCGGCTGGACGCGCTGACGGTCCTCGCGGAGGCGCGGGCGGACGCGACGACCGACGAACGGGAGAGGGCGGCGGGGGCCATCGCGGCGGCGGTGAAGGACGGCGTCGGGGTGTCGGTGGACGTCGAGGTCGTGGATCCGGAGACGCTGGAGCGTTCGGTGGGCAAGCTCCGGCGGATCGTCGACCTGCGGGAGAAGGAGTCCGGCACGGGGTGAACAGCGGTGCCGACCGGCGCTGTTCACACCACCGCAACACCCGTTCCCATTATGCGGACAGCTGCCGAAACGTCTCGACACAGGGGGCCGGACCCTGCGAGTCTCCCGCTATGCATCTCGCCCACCGGCCCCTGGTCATCACCGCTCTGTGCTCCGCCGTCGCCCTCTGCGCCGCCCTTGCGGGCTGTGCCCCGCAGGCGGAGGAGAAGAGGGCGTCGGCCGGGCCCGGTGCGACGGCGTCCTGCACGCCCGGCAAGCTCGCCACCCAGGTGCCCGGAAAGCTCACCGTCGGCACCGACAAGCCCGCGTACGCCCCCTGGTTCGCCGACGACGAGCCGTCCAACGGGAAGGGCTTCGAGTCGGCGGTGGCGTACGCCGTGGCGAAGGAGCTGGGGTACGGCCGCGATGCCGTGGTCTGGCAGCACGTGCCGTTCAACAGCGCGTTCGCGCCCGGCGCGAAGAAGTTCGACTTCGACATCAACCAGGTCTCCATCAGCGAGGAGCGGAAGAAGGCCGTCGCGTTCTCCTCCGGCTACTACGACGTCCGCCAGGCCGTCGTCGCGCTGAAGTCGTCGAAGGCCGCGAAGGCGAAGAGCGTCGCCGACCTCAAGGACGTGAAGCTCGGCGCACAGGTGGGCACCACCAGCCTCGACTTCATCACCGATCTGGTGAAGCCGAAGGAGAAGCCCGCCGTCTACCAGCGCAACGACTTCGCCAAGTCGGCGCTGAAGACCGGTCAGGTGCAGGCCATCGTGGTGGACCTGCCGACCGCCTTCTACATCACCGGGGCCGAGGTGCCCGAGGCGGAGGTGGTGGGCCAGTTCGCCGAATCCCCCGGTCGGCCGGAGCAGTTCGGGCTGGTCCTGGACCGGGAGAGCGCGCTGACCTCCTGTGTGAGCGGGGCGGTGGACACGCTGCGGAAGGACGGCACGCTGGCCGGCCTGGAGAAGAAGTGGCTCTCCGACGCCGTCGACGCGCCGGTGCTCAGGTGACCCTGCACAAGGCACCGGCCGTCGAGGACGCCTACGTCCCCTCCGAGCGCCGCATCGCCCGCGAGCGCTACCGGCGGGGGCGTACCCGGCGGGCCACCGCGATCGCCGCGGCCAGCACGCTGGTGGTGGGTGCGGCGCTGTTCGTGCTGATCACGAACTCGCCGGGCTGGGCCCGTACCAAGGAGACGTTCTTCAGCGCCCATTACGCGCGCGTCGCCTTCCCGCAGGTCCTGGAGGGGCTGTGGCTGAACCTGCGGTTGCTGGCGGTGTGCGGGGCGGCCGTGCTGGTGCTCGGTCTGCTGCTGGCGGTGGCACGGACCCTGCGCGGTCCGGTGTTCTTCCCCCTCCGCGCGCTGGCCACCGCGTACACGGACTTCTTCCGGGGGCTGCCGCTCATCATCTGTCTGCTGATGGTGGTGTTCGGGGTGCCCGCCCTGCGGCTGGAGGGGGTGACCACCGATGCGGTGCTGCTGGGCGGCAGCGCGCTGGTGCTGACCTACTCGGCGTACGTCGCGGAGGTCTTCCGGGCGGGCATCGAGTCCGTACACCCCTCGCAGCGGGCGGCGGCGCGTTCGCTGGGGCTGAGCAGCGGGCAGGCGCTGCGTTTCGTCGTGCTGCCGCAGGCGGTGCGGCGGGTGGTGCCGCCGCTCCTCAACGATCTGGTGTCGCTCCAGAAGGACACCGGGCTCGTCTCGATCGCCGGGGCGGTGGACGCCGTGTACGCGGCGCAGATCATCGCGAGCAAGGACTTCAACTACACGCCGTACGTGGTCGCTGGGCTGGTCTTCGTGGCGCTGACCATCCCGATGACCCGGCTCACCGACTGGGTGACGGCCCGGATGGACCGGCGGCGGGCGCAGGGAGGGCTGGTATGAGCACGGCAGCGGAAACGGCTCCGGTGCTGCGGATGGAGGCGGTCCGCAAGTCGTTCGGTACGTCGCCGGTGCTGCGGGATGTGGACCTGGAGGTGGCCCCGCACACGGTGACCGCCCTGATCGGCGCTTCCGGGTCGGGGAAGTCGACGCTGTTGCGCTGCGCCAACCTCCTCGAGGAGGTCGACGACGGGGCGGTCTTTCTGGACGGCGAGGAGATCACCGACCCGCGGGCCGACGCGGACGCGGTGCGCCGCCGGATCGGCGTGGTGTTCCAGGCGTACAACCTCTTCCCGCATCTGACCGTGCTGCAGAACATCACCCTGGCCCCGCGCCGTGTCCACGGGCTTTCCCGGGCCCGGGCCGAGACGGACGCCAGGGAGCTGATGGAGCGGCTGGGGCTCGGGGCGAAGGCGGACGAGTATCCGGACCGGCTCAGCGGCGGGCAGCAGCAGCGGGCCGCGATCGCGCGGGCGCTGGCCGTACGCCCCCGGCTGCTGCTCCTGGACGAGATCACGGCGGCCCTGGACCCGGAGCTGGTGGGCGAAGTGCTGGGTCTCGTACGGGAGGTGAAGGAGGACGGCATGACGATGGTGATCGCCACGCACGAGATGGCGTTCGCGCGTGAGGTAGCCGACCAGGTGTGCTTCCTGGACGGCGGGGTGGTGCTGGAGCGCGGCACGCCCGAGGAGGTGTTCGGCGCGCCCCGCGAGGAGCGCACGCAGCGGTTCCTGCGGCGGATCGTGGCGGCGGGGCGGCTGTAGCGGCCGGTTCAGGTCAGTTCGTCCCGCAGTTGCCGCTTGAGGATCTTTCCACTGGCGTTGCGCGGCAGTTGGTCGACGAACACCACGCGCTTGGGCGCCTTGAAGGCGGTGAGCTTCTCGCGGGCGTGGGCGATGAGTTCGCTCTCCTCCACGTCCGCCTCGGCGCGCCGGACGACGACGGCGGTGACGGCCTCGATCCACCGGTCGTCGGGGAGGCCGATGACGGCGGTCTCCGCGACGGCGGGGTGGGTGTAGAGGGCGTCCTCGACCTGGCGGGAGGCGACGAGGACACCGCCGGAGTTGATGACGTCCTTGACCCGGTCGACGACGGTGAAGAAGCCCTCGGCGTCGCGGACCGCGAGATCGCCGGAGCGGAACCAGCCGTCGCGGAAGGCCTGCGCCGTCTCCTCGGGCTTCTCCCAGTAGCCGGAACAGAGTTGGGGCGATCGGTAGACGACCTCGCCGGGCGTTCCGTCGGGCACGTCCTCGCCCTTCTCGTCGACGACGCGGGCCTCCACGAAGAGGACCGGCCGACCGCAGGAGTCCATGCGGCCCTCGTGCTCGTCCGGGCCCAGCACGGTGGCCAGCGGGCCGATCTCGCTCTGGCCGAAGCAGTTGAAGAAGGCCAGGTGCGGCAGGCGTTCGCGCAGCCGCTCCAGGACGGGGACGGGCATGATCGAGGCTCCGTAGAACGCCTTGCGGAGGCCGCCGAGGTCGCGGGTGGCGAACTCGGGGTGGTCGGCGAGGGCGATCCAGACCGTGGGCGGCGCGAACAGGCTGTCGGCCAGGCCCTGTTCCACGAGTTCGAGGATGCGGGTGGCGTCCGGCGCGTCCAGGATGGTGTTCTCCGCGCCCACCGCCAGATAGGGCAGCAGGAACACATGCATCTGGGCCGAGTGGTAGAGCGGCAGGGAGTGCACGGGCCGGTCGTCCGCGGCGAGGCCGAGCGCGGTGATCGCGCTGACGTACGCGTGGACCAGGGCCCCGTGCGTCATCATCGCGCCCTTGGGCAGGGCCGTGGTGCCGGAGGTGTACAGCAGCTGCACCAGATCGTCGGAGGCGGGCGGACGCTCGGGGGTGAAGGGCCGTTCCGCGGTGAGGGCGTCGAGCAGCGAGCCGGGAGCGTCCCGCAGCGCACGCACGGGGCGGCCGGCGGGGAGCCGCCCGGCGAGGTCCGGATCGGTCAGCACGAGGGAGGAGCCGGACTGGTCGAGGAGGTAGGCCAGGTCGTCACCGGTGAGGTGCTGGTTGACCGGTACGTGGACGAAACCGGCCCGGGCGCAGGCGAGGAAGCCGATCAGATAGGCGTCGGAGTTGTGCGCGTAGGCGGCCACCCGGTCGCCGGGGGCGAGCCCGTGCTCCTCGGTGAGGACGGCGGCGGCCGTGGAGACGGCGGCGTCGAGCGAGCGGTAGGTCCAGGCCCGGTCGGCGTACCGCAGGGCGGTCCGGCCGGGGGTGCGCCGGGCGCTGCGGGTGAGGACGCCGTCGACCGTGCTGCTGCGTACACCTGTCATGGCGTGATCCTGTGCGGGCCGGGCCCCCGGGTCAAGAGGCCGGATACCGACCAGATGGTTGACAGTCGCCGGGGCTCCCTGGCTGAGTGGCGCGTGGTGTCCGGATGGTCCGGTCAACCACCTGTGCCACCCGCACCGTTGGGAGGAACACCTTGAGATTGCGAAACCGTCTGAGACTGCTCGGGGTTGCCGGTCTCGCCCTGTTCACCGTGTCGGCGTCGCTGCCGCCGGCGACCGCGTCGGGGCCGGGGCAGGAGCGGCACCCGTCCGGCGGCGGGCTCTCCGCCGTCATCCGGTACACGGAGTACGGCATTCCGCACATCGTGGCCAAGGACTACGCGCAGCTCGGCTTCGGCACCGGCTGGGCGCAGGCCGCCGACCAGGTGTGCACACTGGCGGACGGGTTCCTCACGGTGCGCGGGGAGCGGTCGAGGTTCTTCGGACCGGAGGCGGCCACGGACTTCTCGCTGTCCTCGGCGGCGACGAACCTCTCCAGCGATCTGTACTTCCGGGGCGTCCGGGCCAGCGGCACGGTGGAGAAGCTGCTGAAGGCCCCCGCGCCCGCCGGCCCGAGCCGGGACGTGAAGGAGACGATGCGCGGGTTCGCCGCCGGGTACAACGCGTGGATCGCGCAGAACCGGATCACCGATCCGGCCTGCCGGGGCGCGTCCTGGGTGCGTCCGGTGACGGCGCTGGACGTGGCGGCGCGCGGGTACGCGCTGGCGGTGCTCGGCGGCCAGGGGCGCGGGATCGACGGCATCACGGCCGCACAGCCGCCGACCGCCGCTCCCCCGGCGGCCGGGGTCACCCCCGAGGAGGCGGCGTCGGCGGCGAAGCGGCTGCTGTCGGCGCAGAACGCGGACATGGGGTCCAACGCGGTGGCCTTCGACGGTTCCACCACGGTCGACGGGCGCGGGCTGCTGCTGGGCAACCCGCACTACCCGTGGCAGGGCGGACGTCGTTTCTGGCAGTCGCAGCAGACGATCCCCGGGGAGCTGAACGTGTCGGGCGCGTCGCTGCTGGGCGCGACGACGATCTCGATCGGCCACAACGCGGATGTGGCGTGGAGCCACACGGTCGCCACGGGCGTCACGCTGAACCTCCACCAACTGACGCTCGACCCGGCCGACCCGACCGTCTATCTGGTGGACGGGAAGCGGGAGCGGATGACGCGGCGGACGGTGAGCGTCCCGGTGAAGGGCGCGGCCGACGTGAGCCGCACCCAGTGGTGGACCCGCTACGGGCCGGTCGTCACGTCGATGGGTGCGGCGCTGCCGTTGCCGTGGACGGCGACGACGGCGTACGCGCTGAACGATCCGAACGCCACGAATCTCCGGATGGCGGACACGGGTCTGGGCTTCAGCAAGGCCCGGGGCACGGCGGACGTCGAACGTTCGCTGCACCGCTGGCAGGGCATGCCGTGGGTGAACACGATCGCGGCGGACCGGGCGGGGCACTCGTTCTTCGCCCAGTCGCAGGTGCTGCCGAGGATCACGGACGACCTGGCGGAGCGCTGCTCGACCCCGCTGGGCCGGGCCACCTACCCCGCCTCCGGCCTCGCGGTGCTGGACGGTTCGCGGACGGACTGCGCCCTGGGCAGCGACCGGGACGCGGTGCAGCCGGGGATCTTCGGCCCGGGCCGGATGCCCGTGCTGAAGAACCGGCCGTACGTGGAGAACTCCAACGACAGCGCGTGGCTGACCAACGCGGACCGGCCGCTCACCGGGTACGAGCGGGTCTTCGGCACGATCGCGACACCCCGGTCGATGCGGACGCGCGGCGCGATCGAGGACGTCGCGGCGATGGCGGACAAGGGCCGCCTCGGGGTGAGGGACCTTCAGCGGCAGCAGTTCGCCAACCGGGCGCCGGCCGGGGATCTGGCCGCGTCGGAGGTGGCGGAGTGGTGCGCCGCTCTGCCGGGCGGTACCGCGGTGGGCTCCGGCGGCACGCCCGTCGACGTGTCGGAGGCCTGCCGGGCGCTGCGGCGCTGGGACCGGAAAGTGGACAGCGGCAGCCGGGGCGCGCTGCTCTTCGACCGGTTCTGGCGGAAGACGGCGGCGGTCCCGGCGGCCGAGCTGTGGAGGACGCCGTTCGACCCGGCCGATCCGGTGCGCACCCCCCGCGACCTGAACACCGCCGCGCCCGGCGTGGGCAGGGCCCTGGCGGACGCGGTGACGGAGCTGCGGGCAGCCGGCATCGCGCTGGACGCGCCGCTGGGCGAGCACCAGTTCGTCGTACGGATCGGCAAGCGGCTCCCGATCGGCGGCGGGACGGAGTCGCTGGGCATCTGGAACAAGACCGAGCCGGTGTGGAACGCGGCGGGCGGCGGCTATACGGAGGTGTCGTCGGGCTCCAGCTACATCCAGGCGGTCGGCTGGGACGCCAGCCGCTGTCCGGTGGCGCGGACGCTGCTGACGTACTCCCAGTCGGAGAACCCGAGGTCCCCGCACTTCAGCGACCAGACCCGGCTGTACGCGGCCGAGCGCTGGGTGACCTCCCGGTTCTGCGAGAAGGACATCGCACGCTCGCCGGACCTGCGGGTGGTGCGGGTGCACGAGCGGCGGTAGGTCGCGCCCGGGGGCGGGGCGCCCGCCCCCGGAAGCCGCCTCGGCTACAGCGGCCGCTTACAGCCCTCCCAGTACGGTTCGCGCAGTCGCCGTTTGCAGAGCTTGCCGCTGGGGTCGCGGGGCATGGCGGTGATGAAGTCGAGGGAGCGGCGCCGTTTGTACCCGGCGAGCCGCTCCTCGCAGTGGGCGAGGATCTCGGCGGCGAGGGCGTCCGACGGCTCATGGCCCGCGGCCGGTTCGACGACGGCCTTGGCCTCCCCGCCCCGGTCGGCGTGCGGGATGCCGAAGGCGGCGGCGTCCGCGACGGCGGGGTGGGTGAGCAGGGCCGACTCGGTCTCGGCGGGGTAGATGTTGACGCCCCCGGCGATGATCATGTCGATGTTGCGGTCGCGGAGGAAGAGGTAGCCGTCCGCGTCCAGGACGCCGAGATCGCCGACGGTGAAGAAGTCGCCGATGCGGTTCTTGCGGGTCTTGGTCTCGTCCTTGTGGTAGCTGAAGCCGCCGGTGCTCATCTTCATGTAGACGGTGCCCAGTTCGCCCGCCGGAAGCCGGTTGCCGTCGTCGTCGAAGACGACCAGTTCGCTGATCGGCCACGCCTTGCCGACAGTTCCGGGCTTCTTCAGCCAGTCCTCGGCGGTGGCGAACGCCCCACCGCCCTCGCCGGCCGCGTAGTACTCCTCGACACAGCTCCCCCACCAGTCGATCATGGCGCGTTTGACGTGGTCGGGGCAGGGCGCGGCCCCGTGAACGGCGTGCCGCATCGAGGAGACGTCGTAGCGGGCCTTCACCTCGTCGGGCAGGGCGAGCAGGCGGCAGGATGCCGCAGCGGTGCGGCCGAGGGAAGAGCTTTGCTGATGCAGTGTCAGATTCTTTGGGCTCCTGGACCCGTCCGGAAACGCGGAGGTGACAGTAACCTCTGCGGCGGCAGGAACTTTCACTGCTCGACGAGATTTCGGAAGTTACTTTCGCGCGGGCTGCGGAAGCCGGGCACGGCTCGGTGACCGGACGTCAGGCGCGGGAAGGAGTTGCGGATGACCGGGGACACGCAGGGGTACGGGCGGACCTCCCGGAACACCCCACGCACCGCCGGGAGCGGCATCGCCCGGCGGCGGGTGGGCGGCGGGATACTGGCGCTGGGCGGGGCGCTCGCGCTGACGCCGATTCCCCTCGCGGGCGCGGCCGCCCGGAGCGGGCCGGGCAGTGCGGACAGGGGAGCGGGCATGGAGCCAGGGGCACACCGGCCCACACTGCGGCGCGGCAGCGCGGCCCGCGCCGGGCTGCTCCAGGAGCCGCTGGACCAGCTCGTCCGGGACGCGGAAGCGTATCTGGCGGACTCCCCCAAGCACCCCTGGTACGCGGGTGCGGTGCTGCTCGCGGGGCGGGGCGGCACGGTGGCGCTGCACCGGCCGATCGGCAAGGCGGTGCGCTACTCCGCGTACGACGAGAAGACGGACACCGGGGTGGAGTTCCCGGCGGACCGGCAGATCGCGATGGCCGAGGACACCGTCTTCGATCTGGCCTCGATCTCCAAGCTGTTCACCTCGCTCCTGGCGGTCCAGCAGATCGAGCGCGGGAGGCTGGAGCTGGAGGCGACGGTCGCCTCGTACCTCCCGGACTTCGCGGGCGGCGGCAAGCAGGACATCACGGTCCGTCAACTGCTGACCCACACCTCGGGTTTCCGGTCGTGGATCCCGCTCTACAAGGAGCCGACCCGGGAGGGCAAGCTCCGCATGCTGTGGGACGAGGTCCCGGCGAGCACCCCGGGCACCGCCTACCTCTACTCCGACCTCAATCTGATCTCGCTGCAGCTGATCCTGGAGCACCTCACCGGCCGCCCGCTGGACGTCCTGCTCCGCGAGGAGATCACCGCCCCGCTCGGAATGCACCGCACCCGCTTCAACCCGCCCGCCTCCTGGAAGCCGAAGATCGCGGCGACCGAGGACGCCCGGCTGCCCTGGTCCGGTCTGGAGCGCGGTCTCGTCTGGGGCGAGGTGCACGACGAGAACGCCTTCGGCTTCGGCGGGGTGGCGGGCCACGCCGGAGTGTTCTCCTGCGCCTGGGACCTCGCGGTGCTCGCCCGGACGCTCCTCAACGGCGGGGTGTACGGCCGCTCCCGCATCCTGTCCGAGGAGTCGGTGGACCTGCTGTTCACGGACTTCAACACCGCGTTCCCGGGTGACGAGCACGGCCTCGGCTTCGAGCTCTACCAGCACTGGTACATGGGCGCGATGGCGAACCCGCGCAGTGCGGGGCACACCGGATTCACCGGGACCAGCCTGGTGCTCGACCCGACGACCGACACCTTCCTCATCGTGCTGGGCAACTCCGTCCACCCCGTACGGAGCTGGCGCTCGGGCAGCGCCCCCCGGGTGGCGACCGCGAACCAGCTGGCCCGGGCCGTTCCGGTCCGGCCCGAGCGGGGGCGCACGGCGTGGTTCTCCGGGATGGCCGCCGCCTCCACGGCCACCCTCACGCTGCCCGCCCTGCGCCTGGGCTCCGCCCGGGCCCGGCTGGAGTGCGCGCTGTGGTGGGACACCGAACCGGCCTCCGACGGCCTCTTCCTGGAAGCGTCGGCGGACGGGGAGGACTGGCAGCCGGTGCCGTTCACGACCGTACGTCAGGGCTCCGGCCACCGCCCGGATCCGCTGCCGCACCCGGAGGGCTCGGTGACCGGCTGGTCGGGACGGGTGTGGCACCGGCTGGAGGCGGACCTGTCGGCCTGGCGCGGCACGAGCCTCCAGCTGCGGTGGCGGTACACCACGGACCAGCTGTACGTGGGGCGCGGCGCCTATGTGGACGCCCTGCGGGTGCGGGACGGGGGCCGCACGGTCTTCGACTCCGAGCGGCCCCGGGACGCGGGGCGCATCGGGGCGGCGGGCTGGGTGCTGTCGGCCGACTGAGCGGCGCGGCGGGGCGCCGCGCGTGGTGCGCCGGCGCCCGCCCGACGCCCCCGCCACAATGGCGTCGCGTCCGGTGCGTACCGACGTCACCACCGGTTCATCCGGGGGCCGTTGGATGGAGCGAGCCGTATGCGAGCCGCGCGGCGCACCCGCTCCCCGTGGTCGATCCAGGAGGCACACCATGAGCAGCGTCCGGCATCCCGCCCCTTCCGCCCCGGTGTTCTCCCGGTGACCGGCCGGACCCCCGCACCGGCGAGACGAAGTCTGCTGTACGCGGCGGCGGCCGGGATCACGGCGGCCTTCACCCCCGCCCCTCTCGCGGCGGCGGCCCCGGACCCCGCGCCCGGTCCTCCCCGCCGGGGCACGCCCTGGACCACCTCCTGGGCCACCGCTCAGACCGCGCCCACGGCGGACGACCCCCTCGCGTCGGCCGGACTCACGGACGGGCTCTGCACCGCGCGGCTGCGGCTCTCGGCGGGCGGGCAGGTCCGGCTGCGGTACGCGCACGCCTTCGGGTCCGTCCCGGTGCTGGTCGGTCCGGTGACCGCCGACGGGCGGCCGGTCACCTTCGCCGGACGGCCGCAGGCGTGGCTGGCGGCGGGCGCCTCCCTCACCAGCGACCCGGTGGAGGGGCTCCGGGTGCCGGACGGTTCCCTGCTGACCGTCGGGACGCGGCTCCCGGGCCCCACCGGCCCGCTGTCCTTCCACCGCAACACCCACGCCTGGCACACCGTCGACGGGGTCCGGACCCGGTCCGTGTTCCTCCTGACCGGGGTCGAGACGACCGGGGCACGCGGCCCGGTCGTCGCCGTGCTGGGCGACTCCATCGCGGAGGGTACCGGCACGCCCGACGACGCGGACCTCCGCTGGCCCGACCAGCTGGCCCGCAGGCTGCCCGGCTCCGCCGTCGCCAACCTCGGCATCAGCGGCAACCGGCTGCTCCTCGACAGCGACCGCTTCGGGCCGAGCGCCCAGTCCCGCTTCGACCGGGACGTGCTGTCGCTGCCGGGGCTGAGGACGGTCCTGGTGCACCTGGGCGTCAACGACCTCCACCATCTGCCGGTCGAACGCGATCCGGCACGGATGGTGGCCGCCTACCGCCAACTCGCCCTGCGCGCCCGTTCCGCCGGGCTGCGGGTGGTGGGCGCCACCATCACCCCGTTCGAGGGGTGGACGCGCTGGACACCGGAGGCGGACGCGGTGCGCCGGGAGGTCAACGAGGCCGTCCGCACCGGGCGGGTCTTCGACGCCGTCGCCGACTACGACGCGGCGCTGCGCGACCCGGGCCGCCCCTCCCGGCTGCTGCCCGCGTACGACAGCGGGGACGGGCTGCACCCGGGCCCCGAGGGGCACGCGGCGATCGCCGCCGCCGTCGATCCCCGGCTGTTGCGTTAGGGGGCGCCCCTCACCTTCCCAGCGCGGCCATCGCCGCGTTGTGGCCGGGGACCCCGCTGACCCCGCCGCCGCGCACCGCGCCCGCCCCGCAGAGCAGCACATTGGCGTGCGCGGTCTCCACACCCCAGCGCCCGGTGCCCTCGTGCGCGTACGGGAAGGAGAGGTCGCGGTGGAAGATGTGGCCGCCGGGCAGCCGAAGATCGCGCTCCAGGTCGAGCGGGGTCTTGGCCTCGATGCAGGGGTCGCCGTTCGCGTCGAGGGCCAGGCAGTCGGTGATCGGCTCCTCCAGGTGCGCGTCCAGTTCGGCGAGGGTCGCCTTGAGCAGTGCGGCGCGGGCGGCGTCGTTGTCGGCGGCGAACAGCCGGGCCGGGGCGTGGAGGCCGAAGAGGGTGAGGGTCTGGTAGCCGCGCGCGGCGAGTTCGGGTCCGAGGATCGTCGGGTCGGTCAGCGAGTGGCAGTAGATCTCGGACGGCGGGGCGGTGGGCAGCCTGCCGGCCGCCGCGTCCCGGTAGGCGTCGGCGAGCTGCCCGTACCCCTCGGCGATGTGGAACGTCCCGGCGAAGGCCTGCCGGGGGTCGACGGACCGGTCGCGGAGTTTCGGCAACCGGGTGAGCAGCATGTTCACCTTGAGCTGGGCGCCCTCGGCGGGCGGGGGCGGGGTGTCGCCGACCAGGGCGGCGAGGGCCTGCGGGGAGGCGTTGACGAGCACACGGCCCGCGGCGACGACGTGTTCGCCGTCCGGGGTGCGGACCGTGACCTCGGCGGCGCTCCCGTCGGTCTCGATGCGGGTCGCCTCGTGCCGCACGCGGATCTCGGCGCCCGCCGCCCGGGCGGCCCCGGCCAGGGCGTCGGTGAGCGCGCCCATACCGCCGACGGGCACGTCCCAGTCTCCGGTGCCGCCGCCGATCACGTGGTAGAGGAAGCACCGGTTCTGGAGGAGCGAGACGTCATGGGCGTCGGCGAAGGTGCCGATCAGGGCGTCGGTGAGGACCACCCCGCGCACCAGGTCGTCGGTGAAGTTCTCCTCCACGGCCACGCCGAGCGGTTCCTCGAAGAGCATCCGCCAGGCGACGGCGTCGTCGATCCGCGCGCGCAGCGCGTCGCGGCCGGCCAGCGGTTCGGTGAGCGTGGGGAAGACGCGCTCGGCGACCCGCTGCGTCATCCCGTAGAACCGCCGCCAGGCCGCGTACTCGCGATCGCCGCCGGTCAGCGCGGCGAACGACTCCCGGGTGCGGTCGCCCGCGACGAGCAGCCCGGTGGGGCGGCCGTCGCGCACGGCGGGGGTGTAGGAGGAGACGGTCCGCTTGCGCACGGCGAAGTCGAGTCCGAGGTCGCGGACGATCTTGTCGGGCAGCAGGGAGACCAGGTACGAGTAGCGCGAGAGCCGGGCGTCCACCCCGGCGAAGGGCCGGGTGGAGATCGCCGCTCCCCCGGTGGTGCCGAGCCGCTCCAGGACGAGGACGGACCGGCCGGCGCGCGCGAGGTAGGCGGCGGCGACCAGGCCGTTGTGTCCGCCGCCGACGATCACGGCGTCATAGCGGTCCCGGGCGGGCGCGCCGGGCCCGAAGGCCCCCCGGGTTCCGGGCTGACCTGCGGGTGTTCGGGGTGCGGGGCTCTGAGGTGCGGGCATGCACCTTCGTAACACGCCGCCCGCCGTCCCCACCAGAGGCGGCAGCAGCACGACGGCTTCTTCAGGCGCGCCGGGGGCCGCCCTCATGCCTGGGCGAGCCGCTCCAGGCAGTGCGCCTCGTCGTCCCGGGCCGCGAGCGTCTGGGGGTGATCGGGGCCCAGGGTCCGGATGCGCGCCTCGGCGACCTGCCGGTAGGCCACGAGGGCCTCGCTCCACCGGCCGAGCCAGCCGAGCCCCGCGGCGACCTCCCGGCGGCTGATGACCGTGTCGGGGTGGTCGGTTCCCAGGGCGCTTTCGCGGAGGGCGCAGACCGCGCGAGCCTCCGCGAGCGCCTCCTCCCAGCGGCCCAGCCGGCCCAGGTTGACCCCGAGGCCGTGGCGGGCGCGCAGTGTTTCGGGGTCGGCCGCTCCGGCGGTCCGCGTGCGGTCGGCGACCAGGGAGCGGTACAGCTCCAGGGCCTCCGTGTCGCGGCCGAGCCGGCCGAGGCTGATGCCCGCCTCGTAGCGGGCGGCGAAGGTGTCGGGGTGGTCGGCCCCGAGGACCTCGGCGCGGGTCCGGGCGACGTCCTGGTAGGTCACCAGGGCCTCCGCCCAGCGGCCCAGCCTGCCCAGGGTGTACGCCACCTCGTAGCGGGTCGCGAGGGTGTCGGGATGCGTCGGGCCCAGCACGCGGGACCGGGCGTCGGCGACGTCCCGGGCGATCCGGCAGGACTCCTCCGGCCGCCCCAGCCGGCAGAGGTTGAACGCCAGGTTGTGGCGGCAGCGCAGGGTGTCGGGGTGGTCGGGGCCCATGACGCGTTCGCGGACGGCTAGGACGGTCTCGTACACCTGGTGGGCCTCGGCGTGCCGGCCGAGCCGGCCGAGGGCGTGGGCGGTCGCCTGGCGGGCGGCGAGCGTCTGCGGATGGTCGGCGCCCAGGGCGCGTTCGCGGCCCTCGGCGACCCGGGTGAACGCGTTCAGCGCTTCCTCGGCCCGGCCCGTACGGCTGAGGGTGAGGCCGATCTCGTAATGGCTGGCGAGGGTGTCGGGGTGGTCCGGGCCGAGGACGCGGCCGCGCTGCTCGGCGACCTGGCGGTGCACCTCCCCCGCCTCCTCCCAGCGGCCGAGGCGCCCGAGGTCGATGCCCGCGCTGTGGCGGCCCTCCAGCCCGGCGAGGAGGTCCGGGGCGGGGGACCCGGCCGGTACGGAGGCGAAGGAGCCGGTGTGCGGGGCGGTGGCGCGCGCGGTGGTCCACTGCCCCGTCAGCCCGGCGGCCGGGTCGGGGCGTTCGGCGTGCGGGCCCGTCGCTCCGGTCGCCCGGTGACCGGCGGTCATGGACCGGGTCCAGGCGGGCAGCGCCCGCTCGCGCGGGGCCGGCAGCGGCCCGCGACCGGGGCGCGCGAGGGGTCCCGGTCCGAGCGCGGGCTGTTCGCCGGTCCGGCCGAGAACGATGCGGCGGCGCAGGTCGCCCGCGTCCACGGGCCGCTCCTCCGGGGCCTTGGCGAGCAGGTCGAGGACGACGCGGTCGAAGAAGCCGGGCAGTTCGGCGCGGTGGGTGCGCAGCGGCCGCGGTGGGGTGTCGCGGTGTCCGACGAGCACGGCCCAGGCGTCCTCCTGGTCGAACGGCGGTACGCCGGTGGCGATTTCATACAGGACGCAGCCCAGCGAGTAGAGGTCGCTGCGGTGGTCGACCTCCTTGCCGCTGATCTGCTCGGGCGACATGTAGTGCGGGGTGCCCATGGCGAGGCCGGTGGTGGTGAGCCGGGAGGTCATGCCGATGTCGTGGCCGAGGCGCGCTATGCCGAAGTCGCAGATCTTCACCGTGCCGTCGGTCAGCCGCATGATGTTGGCGGGCTTGAGATCGCGGTGGACGATGCCCTGCCGGTGGGTGTAGCCGAGGGCGTCGGCGACCTGCTCCGCGATGTCGACGACATGTTCGACGGGCAGCGGGTGCTGCTGGTTCTCCTCCAGCAGCTGGCTCAGGTTCTGCCCGTCGAGCAGTTCCATGACGAGGTAGAGCACCCCCTCGTACTCACCGAAGTCGTGCACGACGGTGACGCCCCGGTGCTGGAGGGAGGCGGCCACCCGGGCCTCGCGCCGGAAGCGCTCGCGCAGCACCCGGGTGAACGCCTGGTCGTGCTGGGGGCCCATGGGTTTGAGGCATTTCACGGCGACCTGGCGGCCCAGCGACTCGTCGAGGGCGCGCCACACCTCGCCCATGCCGCCGCGCCCGATGACTTCGAGCAGCCGGTACCGGCTCTGGATCAGCCTGGTGTCCGCCATCTGCCGTTTCCCGCCCCCGTTGTTCCCCGTGTTCCCAGCTGCTGTGCTGTGCCCTCCCCGGCCCGTCCAGTATGGCTGGCGGTACGCGGAGTGTGTACGCGGCGGGGCGGTTACCGGGTCCCGGCCGTGTCCCGCGTCGGCAGACCGGCGGTGCGGAGGCCCGGGGGCCTGGCCGCCACCCGCTCGCGCCGGGCGCTCGGACGCGCCCTGCGGCTTCAGTCGGCCTCGCCCGGGGCGTCGGGGACGACGATCTTGCGGCCGGTGATCCGCCGGGGGACGAGGACCATGACGTGTTCGCGCTCAGGCCCTGCCCACGGGGTCGCGTACGCGGCCTCCCTCAGCTGCCGCGCGGCCTCCTCGTCGGTGACGGCGTGCACGGTCCCCACGAGCAGGACGCTCCAGCCTTTGCTGAAGGCGTCGTCGATGTGGTCGGCCTCGAAGGCGATCTCCGTATCGTCGGCGGTGGCCAGCGGGGAGCCCTCCGCCGTGCTGAACACCACCTCGCCGTCGCTCACCTGGTAGTTCACCGGCAGGAGGACCGGCCCGTCCCCGAGGGCCAGGGCCACCCGCCCCACCCCGTGGTCGCCCAGCAGCGTCCAGCACATCGCTTCGTCGAGTTCAGCCATCCGGGCGCGCCGGGCGCCACGGCCCGCGCCGCGCGGCAGATCGACCGCTCCGCCCGTCAGCTCCTGCACCGTGGTCTCCAGGGCGTCGGCCAGCCGGAGCAGGAAGCCGACGCCCGGCATGGCGGACTGCTCCTCCACGTACTCGATGTAACCGGGCGCCGCGCCCGCCCGCAGCGCTACGTCCTGCCGGGACAGCCCGAGCTGCAGGCGGCGTGCCGAGATGCGCCGGCCCAGGTCGCCGCCGGCCGGATGCGGTGCTGAGGGCATCGCGGGGCTCCTTCACTGTCGACGTGCGTCCCCCACGGCCCACGCTAACCAGGACCGCGAGCGGTCGCAGCGCGGAAGCCCGTCGTACTCTTCCCCGAGTCCGCCTGCCCCGGGAGATCCGCTTGTCCGTCCGTGCTCGGCTCCGTGCCACCGTCCCCGCTCCGCTGCCCTCGTCCCACGCCGGTCCCCCGGAGATCACGGGGCTGCCGGGGCGCCGGCTGCTGCTCCAGCGGAGCGACGAAGAGATCGTGGTCCAGCCCCTGGACGACGCCTTCGCCGCCCGCGCCGGGACGGGCGTCCGCTTCCCCGCCCCGTGGCCACGGGGCCGTGGCACGTGGGAGGTGGCGCCGGACGCGACTGTGGCCGTCTTCGCCGGGGTCCATGCCGTGCGCGCGGTGGATCGCTCGGGTGCGACGCTCTGGGAGGTCCGCCACGGGTGCTGGTACGGCGGCTGCGAGGAGATCCACGAGTGGTACGAGGAGTACGCCGACCGGCGGGACCATCGGTACACCGAGAGCGGTTCGGTCGGCTTCTCGGCGGACGGCAGGCTCGTCTGGGCGCACGTACGCGGCCCGTTGCCCGAGGGTGAGCTGAGCCCGGACACGGTGGACGAGTGGCTGGTCATCGACGCCGAGGACGGTCGCGTGCTCGCGCGGGCCGACGCCGAAGCCGTGGCGGCCGGCAGCGCTCACCTTCCCCATCCGACCGATCCCGCGCAGATGGGGCTGAGCATCGGCGAGGGCCAGGACGGTGCACCGCTGCGATGGGGCCGGTGGGACGGGAAGGACCTGACCGTGGACTGCCTGGACGGCGATCTGTGTCTGCTGAGCCTGAGCCCGTCGGGCGACCGGCTCATGACCGTCTCTCACGACCAGGACTCCCTCGCCGTACGGGATTCCCGCGGCGTCGTCGTCGAGGCGCTGGAGTGGGACGCCGAAGCGGCGATACCCCGGCACCCGGAAGCCCCCACCGGCACCGACGAGGACGAGTTGCCCGTCTGCTGGGACTGGGCCGGCGGCTTCCTCGGCGAGACGACCCTGATCGTCTCGACCACCGAGAGCGACGAGGACTGCGGGCAGTACAGGCACTGGCTGGTCGACACCACCGCAGCGCACGGGTTCGTGCCGGTCGACTACCCCTCACCGGTCCCCTGCGAACCGACCGCGCTGGGCGGCGGTTTCTGGTCCACGCTGTCCCCGTCCTGTGACGTCGTCCACGTCTGGAGCCCCGACGGACCGGAAGGCTGATCCCGGACGTCCCGGCAAGCACCTTCACGCGCCACGAGCCCGTGTGACAGGGCATCACCGCCGCGTTCGGCCAGCCGACCTCCAGCCAGCCGCCGGCGCCGAGTCTGCGGACCGTGTCGCGGTAGAAGCGTTTCCGGGCGGCGGGCTCCGCGTAGCGCGCGTAGGCGTTGTCGGGTACCAGGGCCGCGAAGTACGTGCGCAGTTCGGTACGCAACCGCTGCTGCTCAGGCGTGTATTCGAGGTGCACGGCCCCTCCAGAGTCTCGCGTCGGCGTCGTCCGTGTGCGGCGGCGCGCACAGGAGAACCTGTTGCAGGAATCCGGAAGGGCCGGAGCGGGGGGTCGCCGTCAGCGCTTGACGGCGCGCAGGACCACGAACTTGGGATCGCCCGCGACCGTGGTGCAGTTGCCGAAGATCCGGCGCAGGTGGGTGTGGTAGGAGAGGTGCCGGTTGCCCACCACCCACAGCTCGCCGCCCTGCCGCAGCGCGGTCCGCGCGCCGACGAACATCGTGCGGGCCGTGGCGTCGGTGGTCGCCGTGTGGGAGTGGAAGGGCGGGTTGTTCAGGACCAGGTCGACGCTGCCCGGGGCGAGGCCGGCGAGTCCGTCGCCGACCAGGAAGTCGGCCTTCGCGCCGTCCGGCGCCCCGGCCCGGAAGGTCTCCTCGGCGGAGGCGACCGCCCCGTAGGACTCGTCGACGAAGGTGACGTGCGCGTCGGGGTTGGCGACGGCGGCGGAGAGCCCGACGACGCCGTTGCCGCAGCCCAGGTCGACGACCCGGACGTCCCCGCCGCGGGTGGGCAGGTGCTTGAGGAAGAAGCGGGTGCCGATGTCGAGGCGGTCGGCGCAGAAGATCCCGGCGTGGTTCACGGTGGTCAGGCCCGCGACGGGGCCCACGTCGGCCGGCAGCTCGTAGCGGTACGGCCACGGGCTCGGCGTACGGGGCAGCTCGGGGTCCGGGGTGCAGAAGATCAGCCGCGCCTTGCGGACGGCGAGGGAGGTGCGGGTCGGGCCGATGATCCGCTCGAAGAGCTTCAGCGTGGAGGTGTGGATCTCCTTGACCATCCCGGTGCCGATGATCACGGTGCCGGCGTGGACGGCGGGCGCGATCCGGTGGAGCTGGTCCTCCAGGAACGCCAGCGACTTGGGCACCCGGACGATCAGGACGTCGACCCGGTCGGGCGGGGTGTCGCGCGAGGACAGCAGCCGTACCGCGTCCTGGTCGATGCCGTTGCGGGCCAGGTTGGCGAGGGTGGCGCGCCGGGCCAGGTAGGAGTCGCCGATCTGGACGGGCCGGTGCGCGGCCAGCGCGGTGGCGAGAGCTCCCCACCGGTCCCCCACGACGGCGACCGTCCCCGAGAGGTCGACCGGGCCCGCCTCGGGGTCCGTCAGCTGCCGGAGCAGATATTCGTCGGCGGCGTCCCACGCCCGGAAGGGGTCGCGCGGGTGCTCGGGGAAGCGGGCGAGATCGAACGTGCCCTGGGGAATCGTCAAGCTGTTCATAGGTGACTCAGGCTAGCCGAGGGAACCGGGGGCGCCTCACACGTTCCCCGGCCCCTCGGCGGCGTTCACCTCGGTGTACGCAGGGGCGTACGGCTCCGTCCACCCGCCCGCCGGGTGCCCCTGCGGGCACCCGGGAGGTGTCATGGCAGTTGCTTGTCGATGGCCGCCCGCCCCTCGGCGGCCAGCTTGCGCCGGGCCCATTCCAGGGTTTCCGGAGTCAGGTCCCGCCCGGAGGCCAGCACCAGGTCCTCCGGACTCGGCCGGTCGCTCGCGCCCGTGTGCAGGAGCCGGTCGGGCGTGACGCCCCCCGGCCCGGCCAGGGCCTCGGATACGGATTCGGACTCTTCGCTCATGCCGCCTCCTCGTCCTTGCGGCAATTCTCACCCTCCGCGGACCCGGCCGCATCCGATGAACGCGCATCCCTTACCCGGGAGGGTGAATCAGCCCTTGGCGGGCCCGGGGAGTGGGCAGGAGAGGGAGGTCGTTGCCCCACACAACCGAGGCGGGTGCCCATGCTCCACGGTGTCGACGTCAGCGCCTATCAGCCCTCCTACGACACGGACGGCCTGGACTTCGTCCTCATCAAGTCCACCGAAGGCCGCACCTATGTCAATCCACGGATGGACGCGCAGGTGAAGCGGGCCAGGGACGCCGACTGCGTCGTCGGCTTCTACCACTTCCTCTGGCCGGGGAACGTGGCGGACCAGGTGGCGTACTTCCTGAGCAAGACGCCCGAGAAGGCGGGCGATCTGCTCGCCGTCGACTGGGAACAGACCGGCGGCGGGACGCGGGCGAGCAACGCGGAGAAGGACCGGTTCATCCGCGCGGTGAAGGAGGAGCGGCCCGGTCACCAGGTCCTGCTGTACTGCAACCGCTCGTTCTGGCTCAACCACGACACCACGGGCTACGCGGGCGACGGGCTGTGGATCGCCGACTACGTCCCCGCGGGCAAGCCCCGCATCGAGGCGGACTGGCGCATCCACCAGTACACCGACGATCCGCTCGACAGGAACGTGGCCGACTTCGCCTCGGTGCGGGCACTGCGCGACTGGGCGGCGGGATAGCACCGCCTCGTCGCCCCTCGCGAACGGTCGTCCGCGAGGGGCGACGGCCGGACGATTCTTGACCTGCACATGATAGGTACAGAGTGTCCACACCTGGGCCACGGTGCGTGTGGAAGGCTCCCGGCTGACCACCTACCGAACGGCCGCCGCGCGAGCGCCCCCACCCAGGGCCCCACCGCGACGCCCGCGCTCCGGAGAGGACACCCCACATGTCCCGTCGTCACTCGTTCTACGCGCGTCCACTGCTGGTCGCGGTGGCCACCGTCACGGTGCTCGCCGGCACCGCGGCCGCGGCCCCCGCGGACTCCTCGCCCGGCCGGTACACCGCCACCGCCGCCGCCCTCGACGACACCTACTACCAGGACGCGCTCGGCAAGACGGGCGCCGAACTGAAAGCCGCCCTGCACACGATCATCAGCGACCAGACCAAGCTCTCCTACAGCCAGGTGTGGGACGCCCTCAAGGCGACCGACGAGGATCCCGCCAACTCCTCCAACGTCGTCCTGCTCTACACCGGGCGCTCCCAGTCGAAGAACGACAACGGCGGCAGCTCGGGCCAGTGGAACCGGGAGCACGTCTGGGCCAAGTCGCACGGCGACTTCGGTACGTCGACGGGCCCGGGCACCGACATCCACCACCTGCGACCCGAGGACGTCCAGGTCAACTCCACCCGCGGCAACAAGGACTTCGACAACGGCGGCAGCGAACTGGGCGACGCGCCGGGGAACTTCACCGACGGCGACTCCTTCGAGCCGCGTGACGGGGTCAAGGGCGACGTCGCCCGCATGATCCTCTACATGGCCGTGCGCTACGAGGGCAACGACTCCTTCGCCGATCTCGAACCCAACGACCAGGTGGACAACGGGTCCGCGCCGAAGATGGGCAAGGTGTCCGTCCTCAAGCAGTGGAGCCAGGAGGACCCGCCGGACACCTTCGAAAAGCGCCGCAACGACGTCATATTCGAGCAGTTCCAGCACAACAGGAACCCGTTCATCGACCACCCCGAGTGGGTCGGCGCCATCTGGTAGTCCCGGCTCGGCCCTCCCCGGCCAGGGCCTGCGCGCAGCCTCCGACGGCATCCTCACGGGTGGCGTATCGCGGCAGGTCCTGGCCGGTCCCGTTCCGCACGACGTCGGGCGGGCCCAGCAGACCGCGTGGGTCGACGACGGCCGCGCGCCGGCCGTCGGACAGGAGCCGCGCAAGGCCGGTGTGCAGCATGGCCAGGGCCACGGAGTCGATGGCGGTGACGTCGTGCAGGTCGAGCACCACGGAGCCGCCGTTCGGCCCCGACTCGTCCAGGGCGTACAGCACGCGTTCGGCGGCCGTGAAGTCGACGGACCCCTGGGCGACGACGACACCGACCTGTTCGTGAAGGACCCGTTCGCGCTCGGCGGAAGGCGCCGACGGCAGATCGTCCGCGGTGGTGACGAGGGTGACGGTGGAGCCCGGCAGCGCGGGGTTGAGCATGAGGTGCAGCCCGTAGCGCTGCGACAGCGTCTCCAGCGCGGCGTGGCCGCGTACCGAGCCGCCGGTGGCGTCCAGCGGCGGGCTGTACGTGGCGACCCCGAAGCGGGCGGGTCCCACCGCGATGAGGCCGCCGGACACCCCGCTCTTGGCGGGCAGCCCGACGCGCAGCAGCCAGTCGCCGGAGCCGTCGTACATGCCGCAGGTCGCCATGACAGCGAGGACCCGGGCGGCGACCTCGGCGGAGACGACCTCCTCGCCGGTGACCGGGTTCACGCCGCCGTAGGCGAGCGTCGCGGCCATCGTGGCGAGGTCGACGGCGGTGACGCGGATCGCACACTGGCGGAAGTAGCGGTCGACGGCGAGGACCGGGTCGACGGGCATGGTGCCGGTGGAGCGGATCAGGTAGGCCAGTGCGCGGTTGCGGTCCCCGGTCGTCGATTCGGAGCTGAACACCTCTTCGTCGACGTCCAGTCCACGTCCGGCGAACCGGCCGAGGCAGCGCAGGATGCGGTCGAAGGCGGGCTCGTCGGGGGTGTCGGGGATCAGGGCGGTGGCGACGATCGCGCCGGCGTTGACCATGGCGTTGGCGGGCCGGCCGGTGTCGGGTTCGAGGCTGATGGCGTTGAAGGCCTCGCCGCTCGGCTCGGCGCCCACCCACCGGCTCACCTCGTCGAGGCCGAGCACGGAGAGCGCGAGGGCGTAGACGAACGGTTTCGAGACGGACTGGAGGGTGAAGGGGATGTCGGCCTCGCCCGCGCTGTAGCGGTGTCCGTCCATGCTGACCAGCGCGAGCCCGAAGGCGTCCGGATCGGCCAGGGCCAGCTGGGGGATGTAGTCGGCCGGCTTCCCGTCCCGTACGTCGAGGAACCGGGCGCGCAGGTTCCGGAGCGAGTCGGTCACCGCGTCTGCGGCGCTCATGACCGCGCTCCCTCAGCCGCGCTCGGCCTGGGCGACCCGGGGGAAGGTCTTCACCCCGGCGGCCTTGCGGCTGTTGGCCTGGGCCTCGACCGTGCGGTCCGGCTGCGCGTCCTGGATGCCGACGACGACGGTGTCCAGGACCTTGTCCTCGGCGTCCACGAACTCCACCTTCACGGCGTAGAACGCCGCCTCCTCGGTGGGGTTGGTGACCCGGACGCGCGCGCTGCGGACCTCCTCGGAGCCGCTGAGCGGCAGCCCGCTGACCGAGACGTCGGCGACGGCGTTGCCCCGTCCCTCCACCTCGTCGAGGCGCTTCGCCGCCTCCTGCCGTACGCGTTCGGACTCGGCGGACACCGAGGCGGCGAAGCTCTCCTGGGTGCGCGGGCTCGGGGACTCGGACGGCGACTCCTGCGGCTCGGGTGTGAGGGTGTGGACGCCCCGGTCGGTGCCTTCGCCGCTGGTGTCGGAGTCGCAGGCCGCCGTACCGGCGAGCAGCAGGGCCGCGACGGCGACGGGGGCCAGGGCGCGCGCGGCGCGGGTCCGGCGCGCGGGGAGGTTCGCTTTCACGGACGGTCCGTCCAATCCAGGAGTGGGGTGTGCGGGGGTCAGGCCGTGTCGTCGCCGAAGATGTCGCGGAGTTTCGCCTCGCGCTCGGCGTCGAGATTGCTGTGGAGGAGTTCGGCACCGTCGCCGGGCAGCTGTGCGCCGATCCGCTCGGGCACCTCGTTCATGGTCAGCAGGAAGAGCGCCGAGGTTCCGGGCGTGACCTTCTCCTTGACCTCGGCGATGAAGTCGTCGTCGATGCCGACGTCCGCGAGCTTCCCGCCGAGCGCCCCGGCGGCCGCCCCGATGGCCGCGCCCAGCAGCGGCATGAGAAAGATCAGCCCGAAGAGCATGCCCCAGAAGGTGCCGCTGAGGGCTCCGGCGCCGACGAGGTTGAGCAGCTGTTTCGTGCGGGGCTTGGCCCGGTCGGCCGGCCAGCTCACCACGGCCGCGTCGAGGATCTTGATCAGCCCTTCCTTCTGAAGGGATTTCAGGGCCTCCTCGACGTTCTCCGCGCCGTCGGCCGTCCGGAACTTCCACACCGTGAGCGTGGACATCGCGCACCCTCCTGCACCTGTCGGGCAACAACTCGCCCATATTAGGATCAAAAGGTATGAATTGACTCGTCGAAGCATCCGCTTCATACGGGAGCGGGTCGAGCCCTGGGAGGGAACGATGGATACGGACGCCCTGACCGCCGACCTGTTGCGGGAGCTGCGGGCGACCCGGCCCTATCCGGCGCTGTCCCTGACCATGCCGACCCACCGCAGGGCCCCGGACAACGCCCAGGACCCGGTCCGGCTGCGGAACCTGGTGGCGGAGGCCGGGCACCGTCTCGACGCCGACCCGGAGGTCAGCCGTGAGGTAGCGGCGGCCCTGCGGGCCCAGTTGGAGCGGGCGGCGGGCGAGGTGGACCCGCGCCGGGCGCTGGACTCCCTGCTGCTCCTGGTCACCACCGACGAGTACCGGATCTGGCGGCTTCCGCGCACCGCACCCGAACGGGTGGTGCTCAGCGACACCTTCCTCACCCGCAACCTCGTCGCGGCCAAGGCGCAGACGCGGCCGTTCCGGGCGCTGACCGTCGCCGCCGACCACGCCACGCTGTGGATCGGGACCGGCGACGGCATCCGGCCGGAGAAGACCGGCGGTTTCCCGATGACCGCGCCGGAGGAGCCGCCGAACCCGCAGCGCGAGGAGCGGATCGGGGACACCCCGAGCACCTTCACCGACGAGGAGACCCGGAACTTCTTCCGCGACGTCGACGAGAAGCTGCGAGCGGTGCTCGCCGACGACCCGCGTCCGCTGTATCTGATGGGCCTGGCCCCCGCTCTCGCCCTGCTGGACGAGGTCGGCGAGAGTTCGCGGTCCGCGATCGGCCGGGTCACCAAGGGGGCGCCGGCCGAGCTGCCGCCCGCCGAGGTCCTCCGGGAGCTGCGGCCCGCGCTGGAGGAGGGGGCGCGTCAGGCGGCTGCCGAGGCGGAGACCCGGCTGGACGACGCCCGCAGCGCCCACTCCTTCGCCGGCGGGCTCGACGAGGTGTGGGCCGCCGTCCGGGAGGGCCGGGCGGGTCTGGTCGCGGTCGAGGAGCACTTCCAGGTCACCGCGCGGGTGACCGCCGAGCATCTGGAGCCGGTCCCCGAGGGGACGACGCAGAGCGCGGACGGCGCGGTCCGCGAGGACGTCGTCGACGAGCTGGTCGAAGCGGCGCTGGACAGCGGCGCCGACGTCGTCTTCGTGGAGGACGACTCGCTGGCGGAGCACGGCCGGATCGCCGCGGCCCTGCGCTACTGAGCCGCTGAACGGGCCCCGGGGGAGGCCCGCTCCGCCGTCAGCCCAGGAGGCGGACCGGCTGCCCGTCGAGGAACGCCCTGATGTTCTCCACCGCCTGGCCGTAGTACGTCTCGTAGTTGGCGCGCGAGACATAGCCCAGGTGTGGGGTGGCCAGCAGACGCGGGGTCGTCCGCACCGGGTCGTCGGCCGGCAGCGGCTCGACGTCGAACACATCGGTCGCGGCCCCCGCGATGGTGCCCGCGTGCAGGGCGGTGAGCAGGGCGTGCGTATCGACGATGGCCGCCCTGGAGGTGTTGACCAGGTACGCGGTCGGGCGCATCCGGGCGAGTTCGGCCGCGCCGATCAGACCGCGGGTCCGCTCGCCGAGCGCCAGGTGGACGGAGACGAAGTCACTGGAGCCCAGCAGCTCTTCCTTGGAGGCGGCCAGTCCCACCCCGACCTCGTCGGTACGCTCCTTCGTGAGGTTCCGGCTCCAGGCCACCACGTCCATGCCGAAGGCCAGGCCCACCTGCGCCACCCGGGCGCCGATCTTCCCGAGCCCCAGCAGACCGAGCGTCCGCCCGTGCAGATCGGCTCCGAGCGTCGACTGCCAGGGCCCGCCCGTGCGCAGCGCCTCGGCCTCGGGGACGATCCCGCGCGCCAGGCCGAGCAGCAGCGCCCAGGTCAGCTCGACTGGCGGGGTGGAGGAGCTGGCGGTGCCGCAGACCTCGACGCCGTGCCGCCGCGCGGCGTCGAAGTCGATGGCGGAGTTGCGCATGCCGGAGGCGACGAGCAGCCGCAGCCGGGGCAGCCGCGCGAACAGCTCCGCCGGGAAGGGCACCCGCTCGCGCAGGGTGACCACGATGTCGAAGCCGTCGAGGGCGGCGGCCGTCTCGTCCACCGTCGCAAGGTGCTCGGTGAACGTCACGATCTCGACGTCGTCGGTGACGGGCGACCAGTCGACGACGGTGGTGGCCACGGACTGGAAGTCCTCGATGACGGCGCAGCGCAGCTTCATGGCAGCCTCTCTCCGGCCGGGCAGGGTCGCCGCCCATGATCGCGTATCGCCCCGGCCGGCCCGGAAGGGCTCCGGATGGAACGGGCCGGTCAGCCGCCCCACTTCCAGTCCACGACCTCCGGCAGATCCGTGCCGTGCTCCCGGATCCAGTCGTGGTGGCGGCTGCGGATGTCCGCCATCCGCTGGCGCACGGCGACGGCGCGGACGCCGAGGCCCGGGACCCGGTCGATGACGTCCATGACCAGTCGGTAGCGGTCGAGGTCGTTGCGGACGACCATGTCGAACGGTGTGGTCGTGGTGCCTTCCTCCTTGTAGCCGCGCACATGGAGGTTCGCGTGGCCGTTGCGGCGGTAGGCGAGCCGGTGGATGAGCCACGGATAGCCGTGGTACGCGAAGACCACCGGCTTGTCGCGGGTGAAGAGGGCGTCGAACTCGGAGTCCGGCATGCCGTGCGGGTGCTCGGTCTCGGGCATCAGCCGGGCGATGTCGACGACGTTGACCACGCGCACCGCCAGCTCCGGCAGGTGGCGGCGGATCAGGTCGGCGGCGGCCAGGATCTCCTGGGTGGGCACGTCCCCGGCACAGCCGAGGACCACATCGGGTTCCCGGCTGCCGTCCTCGGTCCCGGCCCACTCCCAGGCCCCGGCCCCGCGCGCGCAGTGGGCGCGGGCCTCGTCCAGGGTGAGCCAGTCGAAGGTCGGCTGCTTCCCGGCGACGACGACGTTGACGTAGTCCCGGCTGCGCAGCGCGTGGTCGGCGACCGAGAGCAGGGTGTTGGAGTCCGGCGGGAGGTAGACGCGGACGACCTCGGGGCTCTTGTTGAGGACGTGGTCGACGAATCCGGGGTCCTGGTGGGAGAAGCCGTTGTGGTCCTGGCGCCAGACGTGCGAGGTCAGCAGGTAGTTGAGCGAGGCGATGGGCCGCCTCCAGGGCAGCCGGCGCGAGGTGCGCAGCCATTTGATGTGCTGGTTGACCATGGAGTCGACGATGTGGGCGAACGCCTCGTAGCTGGAGAAGAGCCCGTGCCGCCCGGTGAGGAGATAGCCCTCCAGCCAGCCCTGGCAGAGGTGTTCGGAGAGGACCTCCATCACCCGGCCGTCGTGGGCGAGGTGTTCGTCCGTGGCGAGGGTCTCGGCCTGCCAGGCCTTGCCGGTGGCCCGGTAGAGGGCGTCCAGCCGGTTGGAGGCGGTCTCGTCGGGGCCGACCACCCGGAAGTCCCTGCGGTCCGCCGTGGCGGCCATGACGCTCTCCAGGAAGCCGCCGAGCACCTTGGTCGGCTCGTGGAGGGAGGTGCCGGGCTTGTCGACCCGTACGGCGTGGTCCGCGAGGTCGGGCAGCGGCAGGCCGCGCAGGAGCAGGCCGCCGTTGGCGTACGGGGTGGAGCCGAGGCGGGCCTCCCCCTCGGGCACACAGGCGAGGACCTGTTCGGTGGGGCGGCCGTGGGCGTCGAAGAGTTCGGCGGGCCGGTAGGAGCGCAGCCAGTCCTCCAGCTGCCGGAGGTGCTCGGGGTTGTCCCGGACGCCGGAGAGCGGGACCTGGTGGGAGCGCCAGGTGTTCTCCACGGGCAGCCCGTCGACCTCTTCGGGGCCGGTCCAGCCCTTGGGGGTACGCAGCACGATCATCGGCCAGCGGGGGCGCTCGGTGACGCCGTCCTCACGGGCCGCCCGCTGGTGGGCGGCGATGCGGTCGAGGGCGGTGTCCATGGCCGCGGCCAGGTCCCGGTGGACGGCGGCCGGGTCGTCGCCGCTGACGAACAGCGGGTCGTGGCCGTAGCCGCGCAGCAGCTGGTCGAGTTCCTCCTCGGGGATGCGGGCCAGGACCGTCGGGTTGGCGATCTTGTAGCCGTTGAGGTGGAGGATGGGCAGGACGGCCCCGTCGTGGACCGGGTCGAGGAACTTGTCGGAGTGCCAGGACGCGGCGAGCGGCCCCGTCTCGGCCTCCCCGTCGCCGACCACGCAGGCCACCAGCAGCTCCGGGTGGTCGAAGGCGGCCCCGTAGGCGTGGCTGAGGGCGTAGCCGAGTTCGCCGCCCTCGTGGATGGAGCCGGGGGTCTCGGGGGCGACATGGCTGGGCACGCCGCCGGGGAACGAGAACTGCTTGAACAGCGCCCCCATGCCCTCGGCGTTCCGCCCGATGTCGGGGTAGGTGGCGGAGTAGCTGCCTTCGAGCCAGGCGTTGGCGAGGACGGCGGGCCCGCCGTGGCCGGGTCCCCAGACGCACAGGGCGCTCAGGTCGCGGGCCTTGATCACCCGGTTGAGGTGGGTGTGGACGAGGTTGAGCCCCGGCGAGGTACCCCAGTGGCCGAGCAGCCGGGGCTTGATGTCCTCGGGGACGAGCGGCCGGGTCAGCAGGGGGTTGGCCATCAGGTAGATCTGGCCGACGGCGAGGTAGTTGGCCGCGCGCCAGTGCGCGTCGAGCGCGGCGAGTTCGTCGTCGGTGAGGGAAGAACGGACAGGTGTGTCGCTCACGGAGCAGGTCTCCTCGTCAGGTGACGGCGCACGGGCGGTGACGGGTGTCAGGAGGCCTCGGGCCCGTACCAGAGCGTGGTGGGGTTGCAGAACTCGCGGATGCCGTGTCCGGCCAGCTCACGGCCGTAACCGGAGCGTTTGACTCCGCCGAAGGGCAGGGCGGGGTGCGAGGCGGTCATCCCGTTGAAGAAGACACCGCCCGCCTCCAGGTCCCGGGCGCAGCGTTCCTGTTCGCCCGCGTCGCGGGTCCAGACGTTGGAGCTGAGGCCGAAGGGGGTGTCGTTGGCCAGGTGGATCGCCTCGTCGAGGTCGGCGACCCGGTAGAGGGTGGCGACCGGCCCGAAGGTCTCCTCACGGTGGACGCGCATGGCGGTCGTGATGCCGGCGAGCACGGTGGGCTCGTAGAACCAGCCGTTCTCCAGGCCGCCGCCGAGCTTGTCGGGGCGGCGTCCGCCGCACAACGCCTCGGCCCCGCGCCCGAGGGCGTCGTCGACGAGTTCCTCCAGGTCGGTGCGGCCCTGTTCGGTGGAGAGCGGCCCGATGTCGGTGGCTTCCTCCAGTGGGTCGCCGACGGTCAGGGCGCGCATGCCCGCGGTGAAGCGTTCGGCGAACGCGTCGTACACGTCGGCGTGGACGATGAAGCGCTTGGCGGCGATGCAGGACTGGCCGTTGTTCTGGACGCGCGCGGTGACGGCCGTGGCGGCGGCCTTCTCCACGTCCGCCGAGGGCAGGACGAGGTAGGGGTCGCTGCCGCCGAGTTCCAGCACGGTCTTCTTGATCTCGTCACCGGCGGTGGCGGCGACGGAGCGCCCGGCCGGTTCGCTGCCGGTGAGCGTGGCCGCGACGACGCGGGGGTCGCGCAGGACGGCCTCGACGGCGCCCGAGCCGATCAGCAGCGTACGGAAGCAGCCCGCCGGGAATCCGGCCCGGTGGAAGAGGTCCTCCAGGTAGAGAGCGGTCTGCGGGACGTTCGACGCGTGCTTGAGGAGCCCGACGTTGCCCGCCATCAGGGCGGGTGCGGCGAAGCGCACCACCTGCCAGAGCGGGAAGTTCCAGGGCATCACGGCGAGGACCACGCCGAGCGGACGGTAGCGGACCAGGGCGCGGGAGGCGCCGGAGTCCCGTACGTCGGCGGGGTCCGGGTGTTCGTCGGCGAGCAGTCCCTCGGCTCGCTCGGCGTACCAGCGCATCGCCTTCGCGCACTTGGCCGCCTCCGCGCGGGCGGCGGTGATGGGCTTGCCCATCTCCAGGGTCATCGTGCGGGCGATGGTGTCGCGGTCCTCGTCGAGGAGGTCGGCGGCCCGGTTCAGCCAGGCCGCGCGCTGCTGGAAGGGGGTGGTGCGGTACTGGCGGAAGGTCTCCGCGGCGGCGGTGATCCGGCGTTCGGTCTCCTCCTCGCCGAGGGCGTCGAATGACCTGATCAGTTCGCCGTTCGCGGGGTTGACCGTCGCGATGGGCATGGCAGTGGCCTCCTTGCATCGGTAGTCCGACCGTGCCGCGCCGCACCGGTCCGCGCAACGCGGCCCTCCCCTCCCCCGCACGTACCCGGCCGACGCGGATCATGCGTGCCCAGGGGACACGATCCGCGTCGGCCGGTGTGCGGGCCGCCTGTGCGGGGCGGTTAGACGAGCGCCGCCACCGGGACGGCACGGGCGGTGCGGACGCCGGGCAGCGGGGCGTACGGGAGCAGCCCCGCAGCCTTCGGCGCCTCGGCGTAGCGGGTGAACCAGACCACTTTGCCGTCCGTGGTCCGGCAGGTGCCCCAGCTGTCGCTGAGGGCCATGACCCGGCTCAGCCCGCCGCCGGCCGGCAGCAGCCGGGGCATCCGGGCGCTGTTGTCGGCGACGGACACGGTCACGTGCCGTCCCGTCCAGCGGAGTTCGAGGACGCAGGTGTTGCCGTCGCCGACATGCCGGTAGACGTTGGTCAGGAGTTCGTCCAGGGCCCGGCACACCGGCCGGACGTGCAGATCGAGACTCCAGTGACGGAGGTGTGCGGCGACGATCCGCCGCACCTGGGAAACGCGCTCTGCCGACACCTGCAGTTCGACCGAATAGTGCCGGTCGAGTGGAACGGTCATCGTCGAGGCTCCTCACCACGAGGCCCACGTGCTTCACCCCGTCGTACTTCACCCCGTCGTACGAACGACCCCCGGACACGAAGCGTGAGCACCTATCACTTCTGGGTCACTCCTCAGGGTGAGGCCGATACGCCGGACGCGCAACAGCTGGGCCGTCCGCGCTGGTGGGGGCGGTGCTCGGTCACACCAGGTAGGGCAGCAAGGTGTCCGGGGTGAGGGGCAGTTGGCGCAGCCGGGCGCCGGTGGCGTGGCGGACCGCGTTGCCGATGGCGGCGGCGGTGCCGACGATCCCGATCTCGCCGATGCCCTTGCTGCCCATCGGGTTGAGATGGCGGTCGTCCTCCTCGATCCAGTGGGCCTGGATGTCGGCGGTGTCCGCGCAGACGGGCACGTGGTAGGAGGCGAGGTCCTTCGCGGTGAAGTCGCCGAAGACCGGGTCGATGCCGCAGCCCTCGGTGAGAGCCATGCCGATGCCCATCACCATGCCGCCGGTGAACTGGGAGCGGGCGGTGCGCGCATTGAGGATCCGCCCGGCGGCATACACCCCGAGGAGCCGGCGGACGCGCACCTCGCCGGTGACGGCGTCGACGGCCGTCTCGACGAAGTGGGCGCCGAAGGCGTGCCGGGCGTACGGGGACTCCTCGGCGGTCTCCTGCTCGGTGTCGGCGGTGGCGGTGATCCCCTCGGCGGGGAGCGGCCCGGAGTGCCCGGCGAGGCGGGCGGCGAGGTCGGCAGCGGCCTTGTGCACGGCCCAGCCCCAGGAGGCGGTGCCGGAGGAGCCGCCGGCCAGCGGGGCGGTGGGCAGGTCGGTGGAGCCGATGTCGACGTGGACGGCAGCCGGGTCGACGCCGAGCGCGTCGGCGGCGATCTGGGCCAGCACGGTACGGGCCCCGGTGCCGATGTCGGTGGCGTTGACCCGGATGCGCAGGGAGCCGTCCGGGGAGGCGTGGGCGCTCGCGGTGGACCGGGAGACGAGGACCGGGTACGTCGCGGAGGCCACGCCCGTACCGATGAGCCACCGGCCCTCCTGGCGACCGGCGGGGCGGGGGTCGCGGCCGTGCCAGCCGAACCGTGCCGCACCGTCGCGCAGGCAGGCGGCGAGGCCGCGGCTGCTGAAGGGGCGGCCGCTGTCCGGTTCGGTCGCGGGTTCGTTGCGCAGCCGCAGCTCCACGGGGTCGAGGCCGAGCGCGGAGGCGAGTTCGTCCATGGCGGACTCCAGGGCGTACATCCCCGAGGCCTCCCCCGGGGCGCGCATCCAGGAGGGGCTGGGCACGTCGAGGGCGACCACCCGGTGCCCGGTGCGGCTGTTCGGCGAGGCGTACATGACGCGGGCGGGCACGGCGGCCTGCTCGACGAACTCCTTCACGGTGGAGGTCTGGGTGACCACCTCGTGGCTGACGGCGGTGAGCACGCCGTCGAGGTCGGCGCCGAGCCGGACCCGCTGGATCGTGGGGGCCCGGTGGCCGACGACCTCGGCGAGCTGGGCCCGGGGGAAGACGAGCTTGACGGGGCGTCCGGTGTGCCGGGCGGCCATCGCGGCCAGGACCCCCTGGGGGCGGGTGGTGCCCTTCGAGCCGAAGCCGCCGCCGACGTGCTCGGAGACCACGGTGATCTGTTCCGGGTCGAGACCGAACGCCTGGGCCAGGCTCTCGCGGACCTTGGTGGAGCCCTGGCTGGAGTCGTGGACGGTGAGATGTCCGTCGGCCCATACGGCGGTGGCGGCGTGCGGCTCCATGGGGTGGTTGTGCAGCGCGTCCATCCGGTACGTGGCGTCGATCTGGACGGGCGAGGCGGCGAGGGCCCGTTCCACGTCGCCGCGGCTGCGGACGGCGGGAAACCCGCCGTTGGCCTCCTCGGGCGTGTACAGGCCGGGGTGGTCCTCGGTGAGGGTGACGTCGTGCGGGTCGCGTTCGTACTCGATGTGGAGCTCCCCGGCTCCGGTCCGGGCGGCTTCCGGAGAATCCGCGATCACGAGGGCGACCGGCATGCCGTGGTGCGGGACGCGGTCGTCCTGGAGCACGGCGAGAATCGGGTCGTCGGGCTCCTGGAGCCGGGGCGCGTTGTCGTGGGTGAGGACGGAGTGGACGCCGGGGACGGCGAGGGCGTCGACGGCCCGTACGGCGGTGACGCGGCCGGCCGCGACGGTGGCCGGGACGGTCCAGGCGTACAGACAGCCGGCGGGCGTACGGTCGGCCGCGTAGCGGGCGGTTCCGGTGACCTTGGCCCGGGCCTCTCTGCGGACGACGGGCGCACCGGGGAACTGCGGGGCTTGCGTGGTCATGGCGGGGATCCTCGGGGGTCGGTGGTGCGGGAGGGCAGCCGTTGCCTGCGGGGGCAGCGGAGACGGCGAGTCAACCGCCGCCGGCGCGGGATCAGCCGGTGTCCGGGCGGGGTCGCCGGCCCGGGCGGGGTCGGCCGGTCCGGGCGGGGTCGGCCGGTCCGGGCGGGAGCAGCGGGGACGCCGGGCTCAGCCGGTCCGGGTCGGCTGCCGTTCGCTGAGTTCGCCGAGCACGTCCAGGGCGAGGCGGCGGGCGAGGTCCACCTTGAACGCGTTGTCGCGCAGCGGCCGCGCCTCGGCCAGCTCGGCGATCAGGGCGTGCTGGAAGGCGGCGGGGGTGGCCGGGGCGTCCCGCAGCTCGGCCTCGGCCCTGCGGGCCCGCCACGGCCGGTGGGCGACGCCGCCGAACGCGAGCGTGGCGTGCTCCACGCGGCCCGCCGCCACCCGGAGCGTGGCGGCGACGGAGACCAGCGCGAAGGCGAAACTGGCCCGGTCGCGGGCCTTGCGGTAGCAGGAGGCCGCCCCGGGCGCCGGCGGCGGGAGCACCACCTCGGTGATCAGCTCGCCGGGCCTGATCACGGTGTCCTGGTCGGGGTTCTCCCCCGGCAGGCGGTGAAACTCGGCGAGCGGTACGGCCCGTTCGCCCTCGGGTCCCACGAGGAGCACCGTCGCGTCCAGCGCGGCGAGCGCCACGGCCATGTCGGACGGGTTGGTGGCAACGCACTCCGACGAGTGCCCGAGGATCGCGAGGTCGCGGTGGGTCCCCTCGAGCGCGGGGCAGCCGGAGCCGGGGAGCCGTTTGTTGCAAGGCTTGGAGACGTCCTGGAAATAGCGGCACCGGGTGCGCTGGAGCAGGTTGCCGCCGGTGGTGGCGGCGTTGCGGAGCTGCCCGGAGGCCCCGGCCAGCAGCGCCTGGGACAAGGCCGGGTAGTGCTCCGTCACGTCGGGGTGGGCGGCGAGGTCGCTGTTGCGCACGGTGGCGCCGATGCTCAGGCCGCCGTCCGACGTCCGGGTCACCCGGTCCAGGGGCAGCCCGGAGACGTCGATGAGGACCCGGGGCGTCTCCACGCCGAGCTTCATCAGGTCCACCAGATTGGTGCCGCCGCCCAGGAAGCGCGCGCCGGGGCCGGCCGCGCAGAGCTGGACGGCCTCGTCGGTGGAGGCGGGGCGCGCATAGCCGAACGGTTTCACTCGATCACGTCCTCGATGGCTTCGACGATCCGGGGGTAGGCCCCGCACCGGCACAGGTTGCCGCTCATGCGTTCCCGGATCTCCTCGGCGTCGAGCGCGACCGGCCCGGTCGCGGTGTCCGGCCGGGTGACGTGCGAGGGGTGCCCGTCCGCGGCCTCGCGGAGCATGCCCACGGCGGAGCAGATCTGGCCCGGGGTGCAGAAGCCGCACTGGAGGGCGTCCCGCTCGACGAACGCGTGCTGCACCGGGTGCAGACTCTCGCCGTCGGCGAGCCCTTCCACCGTGGTGATCGTGGCGCCGTCCTGGGTGACGGCGAGCAGCAGGCAGCTGTTGATCCGCCGTCCGTCGACGAGGACCGTGCAGGCTCCGCACTGGCCGTGGTCGCAGCCCATCTTGGCCCCGGTGAGCCCGAAGCGCTCCCGGAGCGTCTCCAGGACGGTGGCGCGGTGGTCGACGGTCAGCGTCGCCTCCTCACCGTTGACGAACAGGGTCACGGTGGAGTGTTCGTCGACGACCGGTTCCGGTTCGAGGTCCGCTCCGAGAGCGAGGGAATCCATGCGCGCGCCTTTCGCTTCGCCGCGGGGCAGGTCCCGCCCCCGGTCGGTTGCCGGTCGTGTTCCGGGTGTGTCCTCGTCCGGGCGGTCAGCGGCTCTGCAGCCGCAGCCGGACCTCCTGCTCCTGGTCCCCGGCGGCCGTGCCGACGACGCTCACCGCGAAGGCCCCGGCGAGGTGGGTACGCAGCCGGTCGACGGCCCAGTAGCCCCCCTGGGCGTCCACCGTGACCGGTGCGGTGAGGTGGGCGGGGGTGGCGTCGGCCTTCGGTTCGGACACGTCGACGGTGGTGACCCAGACGGTCGGGCGGGGGCCGGAGGTCTGCTCGGGGGTCTCGCCCATCGGGTGGTCGGAGGCGAAGCCGGTGGCGAGTACGTCGAAGACGGTCCGGGCGTCCTCGGTGCCGCAGCGGCTGAGCGAGACCACCACCTCCCGGCCCGCCGGGTGCTCCTCGCCGCTCTGCTCGGGGGTGCTGTTCACCGTGGTTCCTTCCGGGGGTCTGAACTTCCTGAGGGCGGGCAGGAGGGCTGTCCTGACCCGCGGTCTTGAAACGCGTTTCCCCTGAGATACCCATAAAACATGAATTGCTGTGAATAGCTGACTGATGCCCTTCTCCCGGGGTATGCGGATGACATGGATGTTCTGAAGGCAGTCAATGCGGTCGATGCGCCCGCCGAGGTCACGCTCGCGGCCGGCACAGGGGCCCTCGGGGTCTTCATGGGTGTCGTGGCGCTGGCCGTCGTGGCCCTGCTGATCGGGGGCTTCCTCCTCAGCAAGCGCAAGCACGACGCCGAGCCGCCGCCGCCCCAGCCCCATGAGCAGCCGCCGAAGCCCGAGCGGCGTACGCACATCGAGCAGACCGACCCGCATTCCTCCGACCACTTCCCCGAGGACGGCCGCGCGCTGTCGCCGTACGAGCTGAAGGACCACGGCAACGGCCCCCTGCCGCCCGACGAGGAGCAGCCCCGCGGATGACCCGCCGTCTTCGCCGAGTCCACCTCCCGCAACGCGCGCCGCGCCCCGCACCGGGCGCGCGGCGCGCTGCCCGCGTTGCGGGACCGGGCGGGCCGGTTGAGGCTGGTGCTGGACCGCAGCGGCCGGGCAGGACGCCGCTCCCTGACGAAGGCAGTGGACCATGACCGGAAGCGACCCCCGTACGGCCTCCTCGGCAGCGCCCCTGACGGGGCCGGCCGCACCGTGCTGGGTCACCCTCATGACGCGGGACCGGGAGACCGCCGAGCGGTTCTACTCCGAGGTCCTGGGCTGGTCGTTCCGACCCGGGCGGCTCGGGTCCGACTTCTCGGTCGCCTACCGCGGCCAGGTCCCGGTGGCCGGCCTCTTCGCCGTCTCCTCGGCGTTCCAGGTCGCAGTGGCCTGGACACCGTACTTCGCGGTGGAGGACGCGAACGTGGCCGCCGCCCGGATCCGCGAGCGCAGCGGGACGGTGGCGGTGGGACCGCTGACGCTCGGCAAGGGGCGCGGGGTGCTGGCCTCGGACCGGGACGGGGCGTCCTTCGGCCTCTGGGAGCGCACCGAGCCCTCCACTTCCCCGCCGGCCCCCGCCGACCACGCGCACGCCTGGCTGCGGCTGCGGACCCGGAACGCCTTCGACGCGGCGATCTTCTACGGCGAGGTGCTCGACTGGGCGAGCGGGCGGCCGGGGGGCTGCGACGTCGCGTACGAGGGCGAAGAGGTCATCGTGCGGTGCGAGGAGCATCCGCTGGCCCGGATCAGCTCCGGTGCCGTGGAGTCCGCGGCCGACCCGCTGGTGCGCCCGCACTGGCAGGTCCAGTTCCCGGTGGCGGACCTCGCGGAGACGGTCTCCGCTGCCGAGCGGCACGGCGGCGCCCTCGTCGAGGAACGCACCGGCTTCGAGGGCACCGAGGTCACGCTGCGGGATCCGGACGGCGCGCTGTTCGCGGTGACGGATGTGCACAGCCCCGCCTGACAGCCCCTAGGTGTATTGATCACGAGCGTTGTTAACGCCGACCGGGCTTGATCATGGCGAAGACCTCCGGTGTGGTGGAGGTGTCTAGGCTCCACACCACACACGGAGGTCTTCGTGTCCCACCGTAATGCCCGGCTGACCGTTCACGGCAGGCGAATCCTGGTCGATCGCGTCCTCGGTGGGCGGCCAGTTGCCCATGTGGCGGCCGAAATGGGCATATCCAGGCCTACCGCCCACAAGTGGATCCGCCGTTGGCGCGCGGAGGGTGACTCGGGCCTGGCCGACCGCTCCAGCAGGCCCCATCGCACACCGCACCGCACCCCACGGGCCGTCGAGGCTCGCGTCTGCGACCTCCGCAGGACCCGCAAGCTCGGCCCCGCCCGCATCGGCCCGGTCCTGGGCCTGCCCGCCTCGACCGTGCACCGGATCCTGACCCGCCACAGTCTGAACCGGCTGTCCTGGATCGACCGTCCGACCGGCACCCTGATCCGCCGCTACGAACGCGACCGGCCCGGCGAGCTGATCCACATCGACGTGAAGAAGCTCGGCCGGATCCCCGACGGCGGCGGTCACAGGACCCTGGGCCGCCAGGCCGGCCGCGCCACCCGCAGCAACATGGGCTTCGACTACATCCACTCTGCCGTCGACGACCATTCCCGCCTGGCCTACAGCGAGATCCACCCCGACGAGAAGGTCGCGACCTGCGCGGGCTTCCTCACCCGCGCAGCCGCCTTCTTCCACCGCCAGGGCATCCCCCGCATCGAGCGGGTCCTGACGGACAACGCCTGGGCCTACCGCAAGGGCCTGGCCTGGAGGAACGCCCTCGCGGACCTCGGCGCCACAGGCAAGCTGACCCGGGCCTACCGGCCCCAGACCAACGGCAAGGTCGAACGCTTCAACCGCACCCTGCTCGACGAATGGGCCTACATCCGGCCCTACACCGCCAACACCGAGCGGGCCGAAGCCCTGGCAGACTTCCTCCACACCTACAACCACCACCGCAGCCACACCGCACTCGGCGGCCACCCACCCATCACCCGTGTCAACAACCCTGCGGGTCAATACACCTAGGGCCTCCGGCCTCCCCTGCCGGCCGTGTCGTCGCCGTCGCCCGTGTCGCTCTCGCGCGGGCCGGAACGTCCCCTGGCGAGGGCCCACAGCGGGAAGACGAACCAGCAGGCCAGGAACCACAGAGCCATCCCGCCGACCAGCCACAGGGCCGTCTCGTTGTGCAGGGCCACGCGCATGATCAGCAGCAGTGTCGAGCACATGGTGCAGAAGAGGAGCACCAGGCCCAGAACGGTCATCCGCGAGGCCCAGAGCACCGTCTCCGGCTTCATCCGGCGGCCGGTGAGCAGCCGGTGGTACGAGACGGGGCCGATGAGCGCCGCTGCGGTCGCGGAGCCGAGCATCACCGTCACCACGTAGATGTCCCGGTCGATGTCCCCCAGGTCCTCGAACCGGGACTGGAAGACCACCGCGAGCAGGAAGCCGAACAGGATCTGCACCCCGGTCTGCGCGACGCGCAGTTCCTGGAGGAGTTCGGACCACTGCCGGTCCGCCCGCTCCTCCTGGGTCTCCTCCCGGCCTCTGCCGTAGGTCTCCGTCATCGGTGTTCTCCTCGTCTCGACCCGACCGGGGCGCTTAGACACACGTTCGATCCGGGACTACAGGTGCCCCGACGGCGCGGGGCCAATCAGAACGCGCTCGACCTCGCTGTGCCGCGCGTCTAAGATCGCCGCACGGCATCGCGCGTCGGTCACCGGCCGGGTGAGGCGTGGAGGTAGCCCGTGAGATGCCCGTTGGAGGCATTCCACCGTGTCAGTCGAGTTGAACCACACCATCATCCATTGCAAGGACAACCGCGAGTCCGCCGAATTCTTCGCGGATCTGCTGGATCTGACGGTCGGCGAGGAGTGGGGTCCGTTCATCCCGGTCGTTCTCGCGAACAGCGTCACGCTGGATTTCGCGACGCTTCCCGCCGATTCGATCACCCCTCAGCACTACGCCTTCCTCGTTTCGGAGGCGGAGTTCGACTCCGCGTTCGCGAAGATCCAGGAGCTGGGAATCGAGTTCTACGCCGACCCCCGGCGGAAGCACCCCGGCGAGATCAACCGCAATGACGGCGGGCGGGGTGTGTATTTCCCCGATCCCGGCGGCCATTGGCTGGAGCTGATCACTCGTCCGTACGGCGGCTGACCTGCACGGGGAGGAGTCACGTCCCGGACCGGGGCCGGGCCGCGCAAACCGCGGCCCGGCCCCGGTCGTCGTCCCCGGTACGACGCGCGCCTCAGCCCGGGCCGACCGGAAGCAGGAGTTCGGGGCGGTCCCACATCACCGCCGGCGGGCGCGCCCGGACCGTACCGACGGGTTCGGCGCCGATGCTCCGGTAGAAGCCCTCGGCGGGCGGGTGGGAGACGATCCGGACACCCGTGAGCCCGGCGCTGCGGGCCTCATCACGCAGATGCGCGGCGAGCAGTCGGCCGATGCCGAGCCCCTGCGCGGCGTCGGCGACGAACATCAGGTCCAGTTCAGGGGGGTCGAGGAGCAGGGCGTAGAAGCCGAGCACCTGCCCCGTGGCGTCGTCCGCGGCGACGAAGACGCGGTGCGCCTCGATGTAGTCCGGTCCGACCCGGTATCCCGCGACCATCGGGGCGTACGGGCCCTCGTAGGCGCGTGACGCGCGGACCAGCCGGGTCAGTCGGGCGGCGTCGCGCGCCACCGCCGGGCGGATCACCACGTCGGCACGCCGTGGGGCGCGCCCCTTTCGTCGTCCTGCCCTGCCCGGTTCCATAGGGCGATTATCAGGCACCGCCCTGCTGCGGCGGGTCTCCGGCCGGGCGGTGCTCCTCGCGCCAGCGGCGGACGGTCGCCTCGACGTCGAAGGGCTTCAGGTGCAGCGGCGGGCCCTCGGGCGGCATCTTGACGGCCCGCTCGATCTTCTCGTTCACCTCGGTCAGGATGCGCCGCACCTCGGACTCGGTGCGGGAGGCGGCCACCGTGGCGGGAACGTCCTCCGCCTCTTTGCGCAGGGCCAGCGCGGGCGGCAGCATCGACACGCCCTCCCGCTGCATCTTCTGCTTGATCCACCAGGCCTCGTCGTACGGGCGTTCCAGGCCGGCGATCGGTCTGCCGAAGCCCGGGAGCCGGGAGAAGTCGCCGCGCTCCTGCGCCTCGTGGATCTGTCGGTCGACCCAGGACTCGAAGCTGACCCCCGGTGGTTTGCGCTCCGTCATCGCACGTCCCTCCGACCTGCCGTCGATCCGACGTCTTTCACCCTACCCAGCGCGTCGCGCCGAGCCTTCCCTCGCGGCCGGCTGCCTCGAACGGGGATCCGGGGGTACACGAACTCCAGCACACCGTCCGGCGATTGCCGCCGGGCCCGGACCGAAAGGGGTTGACCACTGTGCGACAGCAGAGGTACGTACCGGCCGATGAACGGTGGGGGCGGTAGCCGTGACGACAGCGATCATCATCATCGCCGTGGTCGCCGTGGCGGCCATCGCCGCGTTTCTCCTGCTCCGTGGGCGCCTCGCCGGCGGCGGCCGCAGTCTGCGCAGCCGCTTCGGCCCGGAGTACGACCGGGTGGTCGCCCGACACGGCGGCGACACCGAGGCGGCCGAGCGGGAGCTCGGCGATCGGGTGAAGCGGCACGGGGCCATCGAGGAGCGCCCGCTGACCGAGGAGGCCCGCGCGCGGTACGCCGCCCGCTGGGCGGGCGCCCAGGAAATGTTCGTCGAATCGCCGGAGCGCTCCCTCACCGAGGCCGACGCGCTGCTGTCCGATCTGTCGCGCGAGCGCGGCTTCCCGGACGGCGACGACTTCGAGGACCGTACGGACGCGCTCTCCGTCCACCACGCCGCGCACGTCGACGGCTACCGCCGGGTGCACACCGCGCGACGCGGGGACGCGGGCACCGAGGAGATGCGTGAGGCCCTCATCGAGGCCCGCAGGCTCTTCGACTCCCTCCTCGCGGGCGGTCCGTCGGGGCGTGAACACAGCAACCGGCATCTGGTGAAGGGACGCGGCACATCATGACGCGGATACCGAACGACAGGACGAACCCGACCCCCGGCGCCGGGCTTCCGGAGGGTGCCGGCCCCATCGACACGGGTACGCCCGTCCGACGCCCGGGCACGCCCGACCAGGCCACGAGGACGGTCACGGGCAAGGAGGCGGAAGCGGTCGGGCAGCCCGCCGACCCTCGCGCCACTTCCGGCCGTACGGTCCCCGAAGCCGGTCCGGCCACCGCGGGGACGCCGGTCGAGGACGGCCCGCACCCCGGGAGCCCGCTCTTCGCCCCGGCGCAACAGGATGCCTTCGCCGCCCGGATCCAGCAGGCGGTGACCGGATTCGTGGAGGACCCGCACCGGGCGGTTCGGGACGCCGACGCCACGTTCGAGGAGGTCGTCGCGGAGCTCGGAGCCGCCTTGGCGGAACGCGGGCGACGGCTGCGGTCCGGGAAGGACGGTAGCGGCGCGGCCGCCGGTGCGGACACCGAGGATCTCAGGATCGCCCTTCAGCACTACCGCGATCTGACGGAGCGGCTCGTACGCCTGTGACGGGGCCTGGTACGACCGTGTGAAATGGGGCCGGTCCGGCCGAGAAGCTCTCGGCCGGACCGGCCCCATTTCACACGTGGCGACGCCCCGGTCGTCCGCTTCAGCCTCGGACCACCAGGCCGTCGCGCAGCCGTTCCAGTACGGCCTCGGGCACGCGCAGACCGTTGCGGACGTAGCCGTCGAGGCCGCCCCACCGCTCGTCCATGGCGTCGAGCGCCGTGTCGAGATAGCGGGGGCGGACCTCGATGATCGCCGCGGCGACGTCGGGGTCGCCGCCGCCGTCGAGGAACTTCGTCACCTGCGGGGCGAAGGCGGCCCGTACGGCGGGGTTGACCGCGAGGAAGTCCGAGCGCACCGTCGCCCGGGGCGCTCCGAGGATCATCAGCAGGACGGCCGCCGCCCAGCCGGTACGGTCCTTGCCCGCCGTGCAGTGGAAGAGCACCGGGCGTGCGGCGGGGTCGGCCGCCGTCTCCAGGAAGGCCCGGTAGGCGGCCGCGGCGCCCGGTGAGAGGACCATCTTGCGGTAGGTCTCGGCGAAGAGTTCCTCGGCCCGCCCGCCCCCGAGTGTCCGCTCGGCCTCGGCCGGGTCGGCGAGCAGGGAGCGCAGCCGGGCGGGCGCCACGCCCGGATGGTCGCCCAGCACGTCGGCGACGAAGAGCCGGGCCCGGTCCGGCAGGCGGTCCGGGGCCCATAGGCGCTCGTCGGCGGTGCGCAGATCCACGACGGTGCGGACGCCGAGCGCGGCCACCGCGCGGTCGCGTGCCGGGTCGAGTTCGCTCAACTGACCCGAGCGGAACAGGACACCCTGCCGCACCCGGCGGTCACGCCCGAGGGCGATGCCCCCCAGGTCGCGCAGATTGACGACGGTGGCGGCCGGAACGGTCCGGGCGGTCTGCACGATGAACTGCCTCTTTCCCCGCTGAATTCCAAGAATGCGCCGTACAAGAGCGACGTCGTACGCGTCAGTCCGACAGGAGCCGGGTCTTCTGCTCCACGAACTCGGCGTCGGTGAGGATCTCGCGCTTCCGGAGGTCGGCGAGGCGCTCCAGCCGGTTGATGATGTCGTCGCCCGCGGCCTCGTCCGTCCCCGCCCCCTCGGCACCGAGGCGCTCGTGCGCGACGAACGTACCGCCCGCCTCACGGGCCGTACGGGCGAGCTCCGTGGTCCACAGGTCCTCCCGGACGACGATCGCGACGACATCTCCCGCCGGTAGGCCCTGGTGGAGCCGGTCGATGTCCTCTGCCCTCAGCACCGGCGCCGCCCCGCCCTCCGCCGTATCGGCGGGAACCACTCCCTCGGGGTCCAGCTCCCGCAGGTCCACGGGGGCCGGCGCACCGCCTTCGGTCCGCCGGACGAAGGCCAGGTCACCGGCGCGCACGGCGCCGGACGACACGGCGTGGGCGAGGGCGGGGGCGACCGCCCCGGTGAAGCGACTGCCGGGGAAGGCGATGACGAGGTATTCCACAGGTCCGACGGCCACGGTCGCGTCCTCTCCGTATCCCGGCGGCCGCAGGGGCACCGGGATGGATACGGCATTCCAGGGATGACATAAGAGATCAGGGAACTTCGCACATAATATGCATCAGTGCCCCGATTCATCCCGATGTCGGGGACCGTCGTGTTGCCCCGGCCGCAGGTCCGCCGAGCCGGTTACGCGACCGTATGCACTGGATCAAGTGCATACCTGAGAGGGCAAGGTCACAGCACGTTCCCCTGCTCCTCGTTCCGCGCGCTGGCCTAGCATCTGACCATGACGGTCCAGCCTGCTGACGGGCTCTCTCCAACCGCCGCGTTCCCCGACCCTTCCCATGACCAGTGGCAGAGCCTCGTCGAAGGCGTACTGCGCAAGTCGGGCAAGGAAGTCTCGGGCTCGGCCGCCGAGGAAGCGCTGTCCACCACTTTGGAGGACGGGCTCACCACCCGCCCCCTCTACACCGCGAACGACGAGTCGCCGGACACCGGCTTCCCCGGTTTCGCCCCCTTCACCCGGGGCAGCAGGGCCGAGGGGAACGCGGCGGGCGGCTGGGACGTACGCCAGCGCCACGCCCTGACCGACCCCGCCCGGCTCAACGAGGCGCTGCTCGGCGATCTGGAGAACGGGGTCACCTCGCTCTGGCTCACGGTGGGCGGCCCGGCGGGCGTCCCCGTCGACGGGCTCGCGCGGGCGCTGGAGGGCGTGTACCTCGACCTCGCGCCCGTCGCGCTCGACGCCCCGGCCGACCTGGACGCCGCCGCGACGGAGCTGCTGCGCCTGTACGAGGAGCGCGGCGTCGCCAGGAGCGAGGCGCGCGGCACGCTGGGCGCCGATCCGTTCGGCCACGAGGCCCGGACGGGCGTCGAGGCGGATCTCGCCCCCGCCGTGCGCTGGGCCGGGCGGTGCGACGCCGAGTACCCGGGGCTGCGCGCGATCGTCGTGGACGGATTGCCGTACCACGAGGCGGGCGGTTCGGCCGGCGAGGAGCTGGGGCTCTCCCTGGCCACCGGCGTCGCCTATCTGCGGGCCCTGACCGCTGCCGGGATGAGCGTGGAGGCGGCCTGCGGGCAGCTGGAGTTCCGGTACGCCGCCACCGCCGACCAGTTCCTGACCATCGCCAAGCTGCGCGCTGCGCGCCGGCTGTGGGCGCGGGTCGCCGAGGCGTCCGGCGCTCCCGCCGCCGGCGCGCAGCGGCAGCACGCCGTCACCTCGCCGGTGATGATGACGCGCCGCGACCCGTGGGTGAACATGCTGCGCACCACGCTCGCCACACTGGGCGCGGGGGTGGGCGGCGCGGACTCCGTGACCGTGCTGCCGTTCGATCACGCGCTGGGCCTGCCCGACGCGTTCGCGCGGCGGATCGCCCGCAACACCTCGACGATCCTGATGGAGGAGTCGCACCTGGCGCGGGTCATCGACCCGGCGGGCGGCTCCTGGTACGTGGAGCGGCTCACCGAGGAACTCGCCTCGGCCGCCTGGGCGTTCTTCCAGGAGACCGAGCGGGCGGGCGGCCTGCCCGCCGCCCTGCGCTCGGGGACGGTCGCGGAGCGGCTGGCCGCCACGTGGGCGGCGCGGAGCGCGAAGCTGGCGCGTCGCAAGGAGCCGATCACCGGCGTCAGTGAGTTCCCGATGCCCGGCGAGCGCCCGGTGGAGCGCGAGCCCGCCCCCGACGCCTACGCCGGTGCTCCGGGCGGTCTGCCCCGGGTCCGGCGCGACGAGGCGTTCGAGGCGCTGCGTGCCCGGTCGGACGCGCACCTCGCGGCGACCGGAAGCCGGCCGAAGGTGTTCGTCGCGGCGCTCGGCCCGGCCGCCGCGCACACCGCGCGGGTGTCCTTCGCCGTCAACCTCTTCGGGGCGGGCGGGATCGAGGCGGTGCACGACCCGGTGTCGGTCGACGCGGATACGGCCGCCGGTGCGCTGGCCGCCTCCGGCGCTTCGGTCGCCGTGCTGTGCTCCTCGGACGCGCTCTACGCCGAGCAGGCGAAGCAGGTCGCCGGTGCGCTGAGGTCGGCGGGCGCGGCACAGGTGTTCCTCGCGGGGCGCCCCGGCGAGCACGCCGATGTCGACGCCCATGTCTTCGCGGGCTGCGACGCGGTCGCCGTTCTCACCTCCGTTCTCGACCGCATGGGAGTGGCGTGATGCCCACCTCGCCCACGGACCGCAAAGCCTCCGTTCCCGACTTCTCCGACGTCCCGCTCACATCCACCCAGCCCGCCGCCTCGGCCGGGGAGTGGCAGGCGGCCGTCGCCAAGGCGGCCGACGGCGCCGAGGCCCCGCTCTGGGAGACGCCCGAGGGGATCGCGGTCAAGCCGCTCTACACCGGTGAGGACCTGGAGGGCCTGGACGCGCTGCACAGCTACCCGGGCATCGCCCCGTATCTGCGCGGCCCCTACCCGACGATGTACGTCAACCAGCCCTGGACGATCCGTCAGTACGCCGGGTTCTCCACGGCGGAGGAGTCCAACGCCTTCTACCGGCGCAACCTCGCGGCCGGGCAGAAGGGGCTGTCGGTCGCCTTCGACCTGCCGACCCACCGGGGTTACGACAGCGACCATCCCCGGGTGACGGGTGACGTCGGCATGGCCGGGGTGGCGATCGACTCGATCTACGACATGCGCCAGTTGTTCGACGGAATTCCGCTGGACCGGATGTCGGTGTCGATGACGATGAACGGCGCGGTGCTTCCCGTGCTGGCGCTGTACATCGTGGCCGCCGAGGAGCAGGGCGTACCGCCGGAGAAGTTGGCCGGGACCATTCAGAACGACATTCTGAAGGAGTTCATGGTCCGCAACACCTACATCTATCCGCCGTCGCCGTCGATGCGGATCATCTCCGACATCTTCGCGTTCACCTCCCAGAAGATGCCGCGCTACAACTCCATCTCGATCTCCGGCTATCACATCCAGGAGGCCGGGGCGACGGCCGATCTGGAGCTGGCGTACACGCTCGCCGACGGCGTGGAGTACCTGCGCGCCGGGCAGGAAGCGGGCCTGGACGTCGACGCGTTCGCGCCGCGCCTGTCGTTCTTCTGGGCGATCGGGATGAACTTCTTCATGGAGGTCGCCAAGTTGCGGGCGGCCCGGCTCCTGTGGGCGCGCCTGGTGAAGCAGTTCGACCCGAAGAATCCCAAGTCGCTTTCGCTGCGCACCCATTCGCAGACCTCGGGGTGGTCGCTGACCGCGCAGGACGTGTTCAACAATGTGACGCGTACGTGCGTGGAGGCGATGGCCGCGACGCAGGGGCACACCCAGTCGCTGCACACCAACGCTCTCGACGAGGCATTGGCTCTGCCCACCGACTTCTCGGCGCGGATCGCCCGCAACACGCAACTCCTGCTCCAGCAGGAGTCCGGCACCTGCCGGGTCATCGACCCGTGGGGCGGCAGCGCGTACGTGGAGAAGCTGACGCGGGACCTCGCGGAGAGGGCCTGGCAGCACATCGAGGAGGTCGAGGCGGCCGGCGGGATGGCGAAGGCCATCGACGCGGGCATCCCCAAGCTCCGGGTGGAGGAGGCGGCCGCGCGGACGCAGGCGCGGATCGACTCCGGGCGGCAGCCGGTGATCGGCGTGAACAAGTACCGGGTGGAGACCGACGAGCAGATCGACGTGCTCAAGGTCGACAACTCCTCGGTGCGCACCCAGCAGATCGAGAAGCTGCGCCGGCTGCGCGAGGAGCGCGACGAGGCGGCGTGCCAGAAGGCGCTGCGGGCGCTGACGGCCGCGGCCGAGCGCGACCCGGGTCCGGCCCTTGAGGGCAATCTGCTGGCGCTGGCGGTCGACGCGGCGCGCGCGATGGCCACGGTCGGGGAGATCTCGGACGCGCTGGAGAAGGTGTACGGCAGGCACGCCGGGCAGATCCGTACGATCTCCGGTGTGTACCGCAAAGAGGCAGGAGAGTCCCCTTCCGTGGACCGGACCCGTGCGCTGGTCGACGCGTTCGAGGAGGCGGAGGGCCGTCGGCCGCGCATCCTGGTCGCCAAGATGGGCCAGGACGGCCACGACCGGGGGCAGAAGGTGATCGCCACGGCCTTCGCCGACCTGGGCTTCGACGTGGACGTCGGTCCGCTGTTCCAGACGCCGGGCGAGGTGGCGCGGCAGGCCGTCGAGGCCGACGTGCACATCGTGGGCGTCTCCTCGCTGGCGGCGGGGCACCTGACTCTGGTGCCCGCGCTGCGCGAGGAGCTGGCCGCCGAGGGCCGCGAGGACATCATGATCGTGGTGGGCGGGGTCATTCCGCCGCAGGACGTGGAGGCCCTGCACGAGGCGGGCGCGGCCTCGGTCTTCCCGCCGGGGACGGTGATCCCGGACGCGGCCCACGACCTGGTGACGCGGCTCGGCGCCGCGCTCGGCCACGAGCTGTGAGCCGCTGACCGGATGGCTGCGAAGATCGACATCGACGGATATGTGCAGGGAGTGCTCGACGGGAAGCGGGCGTTCGTGGCGCGCGCGATCACGCTCGTCGAGTCGACGCGGGCCGAACACCGGGTGCTGGCCCAGGAGTTGCTGAGCCGACTGCTGCCGCACGCGGGGGCGGCCCGGCGGATCGGGATCAGCGGGGTGCCGGGCGTGGGCAAGTCCACGTTCATCGACGCGCTCGGCACGATGCTCACCGGGCTCGGCCACCGGGTGGCGGTGCTCGCGGTCGACCCGTCCTCCAGCCGTACGGGCGGTTCCATCCTGGGCGACAAGACCAGGATGGAGCGGCTCGCGGTGGACCCGGCCGCTTTCGTCCGCCCCTCCCCCACGGCGGGCACGCTGGGCGGGGTGGCCAAGGCGACCCGCGAGTCCATCGTGGTGATGGAGGCGGCCGGGTACGACGTGGTGCTGGTGGAGACGGTGGGGGTCGGGCAGTCGGAGACGGCGGTGGCCAACATGGTCGACACGTTCCTGCTGCTGACCCTGGCCCGTACCGGCGACCAGTTGCAGGGCATCAAGAAGGGCGTCCTGGAGCTGGCGGACGCCATCGCGGTGAACAAGGCCGACGGCCCGCACGAGCGTGACGCCCGCTCGGCGGCGCGCGAACTGGCGGGCGCGCTCCGGCTGATGCATCCGGCGGACGCGGCCTGGACTCCCCCGGTGCTCACGTGCAGCGCGCGCGAGTCGACCGGGCTCGACACGCTGTGGGACCGGCTGGAGCAGCACCGTACGGTCCTGGAGTCCACCGGCAGGCTGGCGGCGAAGCGCCGCGACCAGCAGGTGGACTGGACCTGGGCCATGGTCCGCGACGAGCTGCTGGGCAGCCTGTACGGCCATCCGGCGGTGCGGAGGATCGCACCGGAGCTCGAACAGCGGGTCCGGGAGGGCACGTTGACGGCGACGCTGGCGGCGGAGGAGATCCTCGGCGCGTTCCGCGGCGGCGCGTTCCCCGGGAGCGGGTCGTCGCCTCGCGAGGGCGAGACGGGAACATCTGGCTGAACGTGTCGGTGCAGGACGCGGTGCGGGCCGAGGGACCCCCGGGCGGAGGGGCCCGGCGGGGGGCTCCTGGGCGAGGGCCCAGGCGAGCCGGCGGCGTTTGGCGCCGGCCGCCGGGGGCCCGGGCCGGCGGTTCCGTCCGATGGGAAAGACTGGAACCATGAGAGACATCGTTTTCACGCGCGCGAGCGGCTGGATCCCGAACGTGATCCGCGAGGACGGCGAGCTGAAACTGATGCTCGGTGCGGGGGCGGACGCCAACCACTCGCCCCGTGAGTTCACGTTCCCGATCGGGGAAGCCCATCTCGCGGTGGTCCGGGAGGACCTGGGCCGGCACCTGCTGCTGTGGAGCGCGGTCCTTCCCCTGTGCGATGCCGCCGGAACGCGGGGACGCCTCGACGAGGACGCCGCCGTCGCGCTCCTGGATCCGGTTCTCCTCGGCACGCCCGCCGACGTCGACGCGCTCCTGCGACGCGTCCCGTGGGACAGGGGCCGGCTCATCGCCCACGGAGCCGACATCGATCTGCTGGAGCGCGGTCAGGTCTGCGCGGCGATGCGCGGGGCGACGGAGACGTCTGACGGAAGGCGGGCCCAGGAGTACCGCGCGAACCGGCGGCGGGCCGAGCGCGGCGTGATCCTGGGTCCGCTCGATACCGCGCTTCTGAAGTACACGGGACAGTTCGTGCACGGCGCGACGATTCCGAGGCGGGTACCGGACGCCGTCGACCCCGCGCTGCTGCCCGAGGTCATGCGGGTGCTCGCCACCGCTGAGCAGGCGTGCGCCGGAATGCGGATCGGCCGCGACCCACGACGGGGCAGGCGCGCCACCGACAAGCGCGACTGGAAACGGATGGAGACGGCCGTGGACGCCGCCGTGCGCCGCGCGCACCCGGATCTCGCCGACGACGCCGTGCGCACCGTGAGCTTCCTGATGTGCTCGGAGGCCGCCGCCCGCTCCAGGAACAAGCCTCTGGAGGATGACGAGGAGACCACCGGCGACCGCCTCGGCCTCGGCGAGGACCCGAGGAAGAGGAAGAAGGCTCTGTCCTTCACCGACGACAAGGGCGTCGAGAAGAAGTGGCGCGCGGACAGCGGCCGGACCGCCTCGGCGGAGTTCTGGGAGTTCGTCGGCGATCGCTCCGCCGCGGACAACGAGGTCTTCACCGTCGAGGACGAGGAGCTGGGCGAGGGGATCCAGCTCCACTTCTACGCCGACTCCGCCGCGCGGGTCATGACGGTGCGGAAGGGCCGGGGCGGGTCGGATCCGGAGTACCGGGTCGAGTACAGCCTGATCGACGGGATCGGCGGCTACCGGACCTTGGTGAGCGCCTACGTCCGCGGAGGCTGGGCCGGACTGGACCGGCACGGCTCCTGGCTGCCGGACGCCGCCGGGCTGGAACACGCCCGGCGGCGGCGCGACACCCGCCCAGCCCCCTAGGCTCCGCCCAGCGCTTCGGACACCAGCGCCCGGGCCTCCTCCTGGACCTGGGCGAGATGGCCGGGGCCCTGGAAGCTCTCCGCGTACACCTTGTAGACGTCCTCGGTGCCCGAGGGGCGGGCGGCGAACCATGCGCTGTCGGTGCAGACCTTGAGGCCGCCGATCGGGGCCCCGTTGCCGGGGGCCTCGGTGAGGACTGCGGTGACGGGCTCCCCGGCCAGGGTGTCGGCCTCGACCTGCTGCGGGGAGAGCTTCGCCAGGACGGCCTTCTCCTCGCGGGTGGCGGGTGCGTCGATACGGGCGTACGCCGGGTCGCCGAAGCGGTCGGTGAGGCGGGCGTAGTGCTCGGAGGGGGTGGAGCCGGTGACGGCGGTGATCTCGGAGGCGAGGAGGGCCAGCAGGATGCCGTCCTTGTCCGTCGTCCAGACCCGGCCGTCGCGGCGCAGGAAGGAGGCCCCGGCGGACTCCTCGCCGCCGAAGCCGAGGGTGCCGTCGTAGAGGCCGTCGACGAACCACTTGAAGCCGACCGGGACCTCCACCAGGGTCCGGCCGAGGTCGTGGGCGACCCGGTCGATCATGGAGGATGAGACCAGGGTCTTGCCGATGCCGGTCCCGGCGGCCCAGTTCTCGCGGTGGGTGTAGAGGTAGTCGATGGCGACGGCCAGGTAGTGGTTGGGGTTCATCAGCCCGCCGTCGGGGGTGACGATGCCGTGCCGGTCGGCGTCCGCGTCGTTTCCGGTGGCGATGGCGTACGCGTCGCGCTGCTCGATGAGCGAGGCCATGGCGTGCGGGGACGAGCAGTCCATGCGGATCTTGCCGTCCCAGTCCAGCGTCATGAACCGCCAGGTGGGATCGGCCAGCGGGTTGACGACCGTGAGGTCGATCCGGTGGCGCTCGGCGATCCGCCCCCAGTAGGCGACGGACGCGCCGCCGAGCGGGTCGGCACCGATCCGGATGCCCGCGTCCCGTACGGCGTCGAGGTCGAGGACGGACGGCAGGTCGTCGACGTACGCGGTCAGGAAGTCGTGGCGGCGGGTGGTGCCGGCGGCCAGGGCGCGGGCGTACGGGATCCGGCGGACCTCCCCGAGTCCGGCCTCGATCAGGGCGTTCGCCCGGTCCTGGATCCAGGAGGTGGCGTCGGAGGCGGCCGGTCCCCCGTTCGGCGGGTTGTACTTGAAGCCGCCGTCCGCGGGCGGGTTGTGCGACGGGGTGACCACGATGCCGTCGGCCAGGTGCCCGGTGCGCCCCTGGTTGTACGTGAGGATGGCGTGCGAGACGGCCGGGGTCGGGGTGTAGCCGTCCTCGCTGTCGATGAGGACGGTGGCCCCGTTGGCCGCGAGCACCTCCAGGGCGGTCACCCGGGCGGGTTCGGAGAGCGCGTGGGTGTCCGCGCCGAGGAACAGGGGGCCGTCGGTGCCCTGCCGGGTGCGGTAGTCGCAGATCGCCTGGGTGGTGGCGGCGATGTGGTCCTCGTTGAACGCGGCGGCGAACGCGGAGCCCCGGTGGCCCGAGGTTCCGAAGGCGACGCGCTGCGCGGGTTCGGCCGGGTCGGGGTGGAGGGCGTAGTAGGCCGTCACCAGCCGTGCCACGTCGACCAGGTCTGCGGACTGTGCCGGGTGACCGGCCCGTTCGTGCACCATCGGGTCTCCTCGTACGTCTTCGTCGTCGGCCGGCCCGCGGGGAGACGGGCCCGTCGCACCGGGAAACGATCACCCCGGTCCGTACCCGATTCTGCTCTCTCGACCGCCCCGGCGTGCGACCGGTTCACGCCTTCCTCGTGTCGCCCCTGCCCGGAGCAGTGCCGCGCCCCCGGTCATCGGCGGACCGGGGGCGCGGAGGTTGTACGGGCAGGGGTCAACGGCGCTGGAGAGCCTTCACGTTGTCGCCGAAGGTCCAGCCCTTCGAGCCGTCCCAGTTCAGCGACCAGGTCATCAGCCCCTTGAGTGAGCCGTTGTAGTGGTTCCAGGCCTGCGAGACGAGTCCGGTGGACATGTGGCCGCCGCCGGCGCCGGGCTGCGCGGGCAGTCCGGGGACCTGCTTGTCGTAGGGCACCTTGATGGTGGTGCCCTGGATGACGAGTCCCCTGTTCAGGCAGTCGGTCTGGGCGGTGAAGCCCGCGACGGTGCCGGCCGAGTAGGAGTCGCCGGAGCAGCCGTACATGCTGCCGTTGTAGTACTGCATGTTCAGCCACCACAGGCGGCCGTTGTCGGCGTACTTCTTGATGACCGGGAGGTACGCGCCCCAGACCGAGCCGTAGACGACGCTGCCGCCGGTGACGTACGCCGTCTCGGGGGCCATGGTGAGGCCGAAGTTCGGCGGCATGGCGGCGAGGACGCCGTCGATGATGCGGATGAGGTTGGTCTGCGAGGGGGACGGCTGGTTGATGTTTCCGCTGCCCACGAGACCGGTCTCGATGTCGATGTCGATGCCGTCGAAGTTGTACTTCTTCAGGATCGGGACGATCGTCTCGACGAACCGGTCGGCCACCGGGCGGGAGCTGAGGTCGATCCCGGCCGTGGCTCCGCCGATCGACATGAGGACGGTCAGGCCGGATGCCTTGGCCTGGCACATCTCGGCGGGGGTGGCGACCTTGACGGTGCTGTCCATGCCGTCCTCCCAGAGGACGGTGCCGTCGGAGCGGATGACGGGGAAGGCCGCGTTGACGACGTTGTAGCCGTGCTGGGTGATGCGGGCGTCGGTGATCGGGATCCAGCCGAGCGGCGGATGCACGCCGTTGGCCGCGCCGTCCCAGTTCTCCCAGTACCCCTGGAGCACCTTGCCCGCGGGCTTCGACTTGACCGCACAGGTCTCGGCGGCCGCCCCGGTCGTCGCCGCGGACTTCGGCGGTGCGGCTCCGACCAGCATCGGTACGACGAGCGCCGCGGCCAGGCCGATGCCCAGCAGTCGTGATGTACGCCCCATGGTCCGGATGTCCTTCCTGCCCGGGTCGGCCGCCGTCGGCGCGAAGGGTTCGCCCCGACCCGCCCTGTGTCGTGACCCCGTCAAAACTTAGAATGGTCCAGACCTTCGGTCAAGAGGTCTGGACCAGGCCTCCGCCAGGACCCGCCCGTCCGGAGCCGTGCGGCCGGAGTGGGGCCCGGGACGGCGGGAGCGGTGTCCGGTGTGCCGGGACGGGCTCACGACGGGAGCGTGAGGGCCCTCGCCCCGGCTCCGGGGGCCTACGCGGTGCCCGGCCCCCGCGGGGCCGTGGAGGGCGCCCCGTCGTTGACCCACTGGGCCATGATCACCGGGGCGTTGTAGTGGCCGCCGCTGATGGTGTTGTGGTTGATCGCCACGGCGGGGCCCGCCGCCCGCTGCGGCGCCAGCTCGTCGAGAATGGCCCGCAGCTCCTGCTCGGCCCCGGGGTTGTCGCGCAGAGCCCGGCGGATCCTGATCCGCCACTCGGCCGCGACGTCCGCGGCACCGTCCTCGTCGCCGTTGCGGCGTGCGGCGATCAGCTCCTCGCGGGACTCCTCCAACTCGGCGTCGATCACCTCGTCGTCCTCGCCCCTGCCCAGGAACCGGGCCAGCCGCCCCCGCACCTGCGTCCACGCCTCCGTCGCCATCAGCCCCACGAAGGTCGTCGCACCCGATGCCGCCAGTGCCGTCAACTCGGCTTCCACCGAACCCCCTCTGTCTCGCCTGCCGCCTCGTGCGGTACGCGAACCCGTCACTGGTGCAACCGTAGAGAGCGAACAGCGCCTCCGGAAGGCGCATCGGGGCGCGGCGCAGAGCAGTTCCGGCCATGTCGGGAGCGTCCTGGCCGGGCGCGGCCCCCCGGGCGAGCACGGGCGCACCGGACAGGTGATGGTGGATGATGGACGAGGGGCCGCGACAGGGCGACGTTCAGCGGATGTCGTCGGCCGGCGCCCGGGAAAGGCGGTCGTCATGTCCGCAGCCGGAGTGAAGAACCGGGCCGCGGTGCTGTTCGCCGTGCTCGTGCTGGCCGTGACCGCCGCGTGCACGGGCGGCGACGGTTCGTCGCCCTCCCCCAGCACTTCCCCCTCCCGTGCGGGCGGGGCCTCCGACGTACTCGCCGTGAAGATCGACAATGTGGCGCCCGCACGCCCCCACACCGGGCTGGAACAGGCCGACATCGTCTACGTCGAGCAGGTGGAGGCGGGCCTGAGCCGGATCCTCGCCGTGTACTCCTCCGAGCTGCCGCCGGTCATCGGCCCGGTGCGCAGCGCCCGGGAGACCGATCTGGAGCTGCTGCGGCAGTTCGACCGGCCGACGCTGGCCTTCTCTGGGGCCCAGAGCAGGCTGCTGCCGGCCATCGACCGCGCGCCGCTGGCCCCCGTACCGCCCTCGAAGGCGCCCCAGGCGTACTTCCGGGGCCCGGACCGGCCCGCGCCGCACAACCTGTACCTGCGGCCGGAGCGGATCCCGTTCACGGCCTCCGGTGCGGATGCCGTGGCGGAGCTCGGGCTCCGGGTCGGCGCACCGCCGTCCGGCGGGGAGCCGGAGGACAGCCGTACGGTCCGCTATCCGTCCGCGTCGGTGACGTTCACCTGGTCCGCCGAGGGCGAGCGGTGGCTCGTCTCGCTGGACGGCGCCCCTGCCCGTACGTCCGAAGGCGAGCGGATCGGGGCCGGTACGGTCGTCGTCCAGGACGTTGACGTACGGGAGTCGGACTTCCGCGACCGGTCGGGGAACAACACGCCGTTCACCGAGACCGTGGGTGCGGGAAACGCGGTCGTCCTGCGGGACGGCCGGGCGTACGGCGCCCGGTGGGCCCGGAGCTCCGCCGACGCGGACACGGTGTTCAGCACCCCTGACGGGCGCCGCGTCGATCTCGCCGAGGGACCGCTGTGGATCCTGTACACGCCGCGCGGCTGAAGCCCGGAAAGGGTGCCCGGACGGTGGGAGGACCACACCGCCCGGACACCCGGGACCTGCGGGTTTCCTACTGCCAGACCTTGATGTAGTCGATGCTCATCTTCTGCGGGAAGCGGGTGGTGGCGTCGGGCGGGCCGGGCCAGTCACCGCCGACCGCGTTGTTGAGGATGAGGAAGAAGTCGTGGTCGAACACCCAGGGCCCGCGGGTGCTCTCCAGCTCCTCCTTGTCGACCGTGTGCGTGACGTTGCCGTCGACCCGGAACGTCATGCCCTCGCTGTTCCAGTCCACGGCGAAGGTGTGGAAGCCGTCGGCGAAGTTCGCGCCGCCCGGCAGGGAGTACGGGGCTCCGTAGCCGGCAGCACCGTTGTACGCGGGTGCGTGCAGGGTGGAGTACGTGGTGTTCGGCTCCTTGCCGACGTGCTCCATGATGTCGATCTCACCGGTGTAGGGCCACGGGCGCCCCTTGTCGAAGTAGTCCGCGCCCAGCATCCAGAACGCGGGCCAGAGCCCCTGCGTACCGGAGACCTTGATGCGGGCCTCGACCCGGCCGTAGGTGAACCGGAACTTCCCGTAGGTGTTGAGCCGCGCCGAGGTGTACTGGCAGGTGGTGCTGCCGCTCAGCGGGTCGGGCGGGCAGGCGGAACCGGGGGTCGCCTCGCGGCGGGCCTCCAGGACGAGACTGCCGTTGCCGTCCTGGGCGGCGTTCTTGTTGTTGGTGTAGTACTCCAGCTCGTTGTTGGGACCGGTGCCGGTCTCCGGGACCCACTTGGCCGGGTCGGGCGCGGCGCCGGCGGGGCCGTTGAACTCGTCGCTGAACACCAGCCGGTCGTACGTGGGGTCCGCGGGCAGCGGCGGCGCGGGGATCGGCGCCCCGCCGGTGCCCCAGACCTGGAACTCCCAGAGCGAGTAGCCGTATTCACCGCTGCGCCGGGTGGCGTACAGGCGTACGTGCCGACCGGTGCCGCTGACGTCGAGCGTCTCCTTGAAGCCGGTGCCGGTGGTGGTGGAGTGGATCGTCCTCCAGTCGGTCCCGTTGTCGGAGACCTCGATGCGGTAGGCCCTCGCGTACGCCGGGTCCCACTGGAGGACCACCCGGTCGATCTCCGCGCGGGCGCCGAGATCGACCGCGATCCAGCCCGGGTCGGTCCAGCCGCCCTCGGGGCTGGTGGCCCAGCGGCTGGCGGGGTCGCGGTCGAACGCCTTGTCCGGGGAGCACTCCCAGCAGGTGCCGTCGTGCTGGGAGGTCGAGGCCGATCCGGTCTTGCCGTAGGAGAGCAGGACACCGTCGCCGGGGGCGGTGGAGCCGGTGGTGGAGTAGACCTGGAACTCGTGGAGGGAGTAGCCCCAGGGGGTGGCGCGCTCGGTGCCGTGCATCCGTATGTAGCGGCCGGCCCCGGAGACCGTCAGGGTCTCGACGCCCCCGGTGCCGGTGGTGGTGGAGTGGATCGTCGTCCAGGCGCTTCCGTCGCCGGAGACCTCCAGGCGGTAGCCCTTGGCGTACGCGGTCTCCCAGTTGAGGACGACCTGTCCGATCGAGGTGCTCGCGCCGAGGTCGATACGGATCCACTCGTCGTCGGTGAAGGCACTGGACCAGCGGGTGGAGGTGTCGCCGTCGACGGCGGACGGGGCAGTGAAGGGGGCTTCCGTGCTGGAGGCCGTGGCCGGCTTTCCCTGGGAGACGAGAACGGCCGCGGCGGCGGCGCGTTCCGGGGCGACGGCCACCGAGAGGGTGAACAGGAGGGCCACGGCGGCCATGACCGCCGAAGCACCGCGCAACCGTGGTGTTCCACGGGCTTCCATGCGAACTCCTTGCTCTGTGAGGGGATGGGGCCGAGAGAGCGCTCCCCCGCAGAGGGGAGCGTGGCCGGAGCGGAGTGAACCGTCAAGGGTCTCGGCCGAGTTGATTCCGGTTACCGCGGAATTGGCGTCCGAAGTGCCGTGCTGATGCCCGGTCAACCGGCCTTGAGCTTTCAGGAGATGAAACATCGGCTCTGCCGGAGGAGCCGAAGCGTCAATCCTGTGCACAACTCTTGACGCGACGGAAACACGGGAGAATCATTCGGCTACCGAGAGAGCGCTCTCTCTCCCTCTGGGGAGCACGCGCCCGCAGCTGAACCACCCCCGCCCACCTGACCTTTCAGGAGATCAGACATGTCCGTTGCCCTCGTCAGACCCCCGCGGCCTCCCGCGGCCGCATCCCGTCGACGGCGCACGCTGGCCCTCGCGGTCATCACCACCCTGGTCGCCACGCTGCTCGCGGCCGTGCAGGCGGCTCCGGCACAGGCCGCGCCGGTGCTGCTCTCCCAGGGCAGCACGGTGACCGCCTCCAGCCAGGAGAACGGCGGCACCGCGGCGGGCAACGCCGTCGACGGCGACGGCGGGACCCGCTGGTCCAGCGCGTTCGCCGACCCCCAGTGGATCCGCATCGACCTCGGTACGCCGGCCGCGCTCAGCCGGGTCGAACTCGCCTGGGAAGCCGCGCACGCCAAGAGCTACCGCATCGAGCTCTCGGCCAACGGCAACGACTGGACGACGGCCTACAGCACCACCACGTCGGCGGGCGGCAACGAGACCCTGAACGTCTCCGGCGACGCCCGTTACGTGCGGCTGACCGGCACCGAGCGGGCCACCGGCTACGGCTACTCGCTCTGGGAGTTCAAGGTCTTCGGTACGCGTGACGGCGGTGGCGGACCGGAGATCCCGGGCGGCGGGGACCTCGGTCCGAACGTCCATGTCTTCGACCCCTCCACGCCGAACATCCAGGGCAAGGTCGACGAGATCTTCAGGAAGCAGGAGTCCGCGCAGTTCGGCAGCGGCCGGCACGCGCTCCTCTTCAAGCCGGGCACGTACGACAACATCAACGCGCAGATCGGCTTCTACACGCAGATCGCGGGTCTCGGCCTCCACCCGAACGCCACCACGTTCAACGGCGATGTGACCGTGGACGCGGGCTGGTTCAACGGGAACGCGACGCAGAACTTCTGGCGTTCGGCCGAGAACCTGACCCTCAACCCGGTCAACGGGACCAACCGCTGGGCGGTCTCCCAAGCAGCCCCGTTCCGCCGGATGCACGTCAAGGGCGGGCTGAACCTCGCCCCCGACGGTTACGGCTGGGCCAGCGGCGGCTACATCGCCGACTCCAAGATCGACGGCACGGTCGGCCCCTACTCCCAGCAGCAGTGGTACACCCGGGACAGCTCCGTCGGCGGCTGGACCAACGCCGTGTGGAACATGACGTTCTCCGGTGTCCAGGGCGCCCCCGCGGCGAGCTACCCGACCCCGCCGTACACCACGCTGGACACCACTCCGATCTCGCGCGAGAAGCCCTTCCTCTACCTCGACGGCAACGAGTACAAGGTCTTCGTCCCCGCGAAGCGCGTCAACGCGCGCGGCGTCTCGTGGGGCGGCGGAAGCCAGCCGGGCGAGTCCATCCCGCTGAACCGCTTCTACGTCGTCAAGCAGGGCGCCACCGCCGCGACGATCAACGCCGCGCTCGCGCAGGGCCTCCACCTGCTGTTCACGCCCGGGGTCTACCACATCGACCAGACCGTCAACGTGAACCGGGCGAACACCGTCGTCCTCGGGCTCGGCCTGGCCACCATCATCCCGGACAACGGGGTGACGGCCATGAAGGTCGCCGATGTCGACGGAGTGAAGCTGGCGGGCTTCCTCATCGACGCGGGCCCGGTCAACTCGCAGACGCTGCTGGAGGTCGGGCCGCAGGGCGCGTCCGCCGACCACTCGGCGAACCCGACGTCGCTGCAGGACGTGTTCGTGCGGATCGGCGGCGCCGGTCCCGGCAAGGCGACCACGAGCATCGTCGTCAACAGCGACGACACGATCATCGACCACACCTGGGTGTGGCGGGCGGACCACGGGGAGGGCTGGGGCTGGGAGACCAACCGGGCCGACTACGGGGTCCGCGTGAACGGCGACGACGTCCTGGCGACCGGGCTGTTCGTGGAGCACTTCAACAAGTACGACGTGGAGTGGTACGGCGAGCGCGGCCGCACGATCTTCTTCCAGAACGAGAAGGCGTACGACGCACCCAACCAGGCCGCCATCCAGAACGGGAACACGAAGGGCTACGCGGCCTACCGGGTCGACGACTCGGTCCAGCAGCACGAGGGCTGGGGCATGGGCAGCTACTGCTACTACAACGTCGACCCGACCATCGTCCAGGAACACGGCTTCAAGGCACCGGTGAAGCCCGGCGTCAAGTTCCACAACCTGCTCGTCGTCTCGCTCGGCGGCAACGGCCAGTACCAGCACGTCATCAACAACATCGGCTCCCCGACATCGGGAACGTCGACGATTCCGTCGACCGTCACCAACTTCCCCTAGACCCGGGCCTCTTCCGCCCGGACCCGGTGACCCGGGAGCGGTGAGCAGGTCCGGTGTCCGGCGGCCCGGACCGGCCCGCCGCGAACGGGGGGCGGCCTCCGGTGGGCGTTACCGTCCGCCGGGGGCCGCCCGTTCGAGCATTGCCAGGGCCGGGCGCACCCGGAGGGGGTGCCCGGCCCGCGGTCAGGAGCGGGACAGCAGCGCCCCGCCGGCGTACTGCGCCGACTCGCCCAACTCCTCCTCGATCCGGATCAGCTGGTTGTACTTGGCCGTGCGGTCGGAGCGGGACAGCGAGCCGGTCTTGATCTGGCCACAGCCCGTCGCCACCGCCAGGTCGGCGATCGTGGTGTCCTCCGTCTCGCCGGAGCGGTGGGACATCACGGCGCTCCAGCCCGCACGCCGGGCCGTGGCGACCGTGGCGAGGGCTTCGGTCAGGGTGCCGATCTGGTTGACCTTGACCAGGACCGAGTTGCCGACGCCGGTCCGGATGCCCTCACGCACCTGCGCTTCGTCGGTGCAGAAGACGTCGTCGCCGGTGAGCTGGCAGCGGTGGCCGACGCGGGCGGTCAGCTCGCGCCAGCCGTCCAGGTCGTCCTCGGCCATCGGGTCCTCGATGGAGACGACCGGGTACGCGTCGATCAGCTTGGCCAGGTAGTCCGCCTGTTCGGAGGGCGTGCGGCGGACCCCCTCGCCCGCGTACACGTACGCGCCGTCGCGGAAGAACTCCGACGACGCCGGGTCCATGATGAGGCCGATGTCCTCGCCGGGACGGTATCCGGTGCGTTCGACGGCGCTGAGGACGAAGTCGAGGGCCTCCTCGGCGGTGCGCAGCGCGGGGGCGAACCCGCCTTCGTCGCCGACGCCCGTGGCGTGACCGGCCGCCAGCAGGTCGCGGCGCAGGGTGTGGAAGATCTCGGAGCCCATGCGGACGGCTTCCGCGAAGGTCTGCGCGCCCACCGGGGCGATCATGAACTCCTGGAAGTCCAGCGGATTGTCGGCGTGGGCCCCGCCGTTGATGATGTTCATCATCGGCAGCGGGAGCAGTCGGGCGTCGGCGCCGCCGAGATAGCGGTAGAGCGGCTGGCGGTGGGCCGCCGCCGCGGCCTTCGCGGCGGCGAGCGAGACCCCGAGGACGGCGTTCGCCCCGAGCCGGGACTTGCCGGGAGTGCCGTCGAGCGCGACGAGCGCGGCGTCCAGGCCCGCCTGGTCGTCCGCGTCGCGGTCCACGACCGCGGCCGCGATCTCCCCGTTGACGTGGCCGACCGCACGGTCGACCCCCTTGCCGTGCCACTGCCCGGCGTCCCCGTCACGCAGTTCCACGGCCTCCCGCGCACCGGTGGAGGCGCCGGACGGGACGGCGGCGCGCCCGAGGGATCCGTCGGCGAGGCGGACGTCGACCTCGACGGTGGGGTTGCCCCGGCTGTCGATGATCCGGCGGGCGGTGACGGACCGGATGGCGGTGGGCTCAGCTGTCGTGCGGGACATGCGAGGTCCTTCCGTAGGTGCTTGTCGCGGCACTGGTGCGACAGCGCCGGCGCGAGCCGCGACAGCAAAACTCTACAGCAATGCTGTTCAGATTGGCTGTTTAGCTTGGCTGTACAGTTGTGCTGTGCAGTTGTGTGCCGGTCCTCCGCGCACCCCGTACGCCGACCACCTGGGCGGACGCGCCCACACCCGCGGGTTAAAGTGCCCTATGCCCTCCCCGGAACCCGCCACCGTCGCCGCCGATCTGCGCACCGCCATGGGCAAACTCGCGCGGCGGGTGAAGCATGAGGACCGGATTCCGCACGGCCAGGTCGCCGTGCTGGGCGTCCTGGACCGGGACGGGGCCATGACCACCAGCGACCTCGCCGCGGACCAGCGCGTACGCCCCCAGTCGATGGCCCGCGCGGTCGGCCTCCTGATGGAGCAGGGCCTCGTGGTCCGCCGGGCGCACCCGACGGACGGCCGCAAGTCGCTCGTCGATCTCTCCGAGGTCGGCCGGGCGGCGCTGAAGGCGGAGCGCGACCGGCGGGCCGACTGGCTGGCCCGGGCCATCGACCTCGAACTCAGCGCCGAGGAGCAGCAGCAGCTCGCGCACAGCGTGGTCCTGATGGAGCGGCTCGCCGCGTACTGAGCCCGGACGGGCCTGCCCCGGACGCCCAAGGCCGCGCCCCCGACGGACCCGGCCCGGGTCGCCTTGCAACGTCGCACCCCCAACAGCCGTCCAGGACCCTTGGGTTAGGCTCGCCTTACACAGGTGGAGCCCGCCTCGGCCTGCCTCTGCTCTTCCCTTCTCACGAGGAGACGTTCATGCCTCCGGTGGACGCCGAGAGCCCCTTCGCCGCCTTCGGTCTGCCCGGCCGCCCCGGCACCGACGCGTTCTGGGCGGCGGCGCGCACGCCCGCGCCGGTCCCCGCCGACGGCGGCTGGCAAACCCTCTTCCTGTGGCGCGGCTCCGACGCCGTGCTCGACTTCGAGAGCTGGTCGCCGCCCGTGCCGTTGCGGCGTTGGGAGGACACCGACTGCTGGTACGCGGAGGTGGCCATGCCCGCGCGGCTGCGGGTGACCTACCGCGTCCTCGTGGCGGGCGAGGCCCATGCCGATCCGTTCAATCCGGTCGGCGCGGGGGCCGACCGTTCCGTCGCCGCGACGCCGGACGCCCCGCCCCAGCCGCACTGGCCCGCCCTGGGCCCGGACGATGTGCCGCCCCTCCCCCGCACCCGGATCCGCTGGAGCAGCGACCGGCTCGGTGGGCGGCGTACCGTGCGGGTCCACCCGGTGGGCGGCGGCGGTCCGGTGGTGCTGTTGCTCGACGGGGACGACTGGCTGTATCTGCACCCGGCCGCGACCGCCTTCGACGCGGCCTTCGACGCGGGCGACCTGCCCCCGGTCACGCTGGTGTTCCTGCCGGCCAAGGACCGGGAGGCGGAGTTCGTCTGCCGCCCGGAGCTGTGGGAGGGGGTCCGGGACGAACTGCTGCCGCTGGTGGGCGACTGCGGTGTGCCGGCCGACCTGGACCGGCTGGTGGTGGCCGGGCAGAGCCTGGGCGGGCTGAGCGCGCTCTACGCGGCGCTGGAGTTCCCCGATCTGGTCTCGCGGGTCGCCTGCCAGTCGGGGTCCTTCTGGTGGGCGCCGGGGGCCGTGGACCGGGCGGATCCGCTGGGCGGGGCGGTCGGCGGCGCCGTCGCCGAGCGGCTGCGCCGGGGGGCGGACCTGTCGCGGCTGCGGTGCGCGTTCGACGTCGGGGAGCACGAGACGCGGATGCTGCCCCATTGCGAGCTGACGGAGTCGCTCACCGAGCGGGCCGGTGCGACCGTGCGGGTCTCGCGGTCCGCATCGGACCACGACCGGGCCGGCTGGCGGCACGCCCTGCTCAGGGATGTCGCCTGGGTCCTGGGCTGAGCCCCGGGCAGGGGCGGGCGGGCGGCTGGGGCCCCCGCCCCTGCCGGTGGCTCACCGGGCCACGGCCAGGCAGTACGCCTCGTCCCCGGCGAGGAGGTTGCGGTGGGTGTCCTCGGCGGTGATGACGCCCCCGTCCAGGACGAGCACCCGGTCGGCCGCGTCCAGGAGCGCCGGGCTGCTGGTCAGCACGAGCGTGGTGCGGCCCCGGCGCAGCTTCGCGACGTTGCGCGCGATGAGCTGTTCGGTGACCGCGTCCACGGCCGTCGTGGGGTCGTGCAGGACGAGCACGTCGGTGTCGGCGGCCAGTGCGCGGGCCAGGGAGAGCCGCTGGCGCTGGCCGCCCGAGAGGTTCGCCCCCCGGTCCCGTACCACGTGGTCGAGTCCCTCACGGTGGAGGGCGACGACGTCGGTGAGCATGGACGCCTCCACGGCCTCGGCGATCTCCCGCCCGCTGCCCGACGGGTCGATGTTCGTCCGGAGGGTGCCGGCGAAGATCTCCCCGTCGTACGGGTTCACCAGCAGGTGTTCGCGGACCGCCTCGACCGACAGGTCACCGATCTCCCGGCCGCCGACCCGGACCACTCCCCCGTACGCCTGGGGGGCCACGTTCACCGCGAGGACGGCGGCGAGGTCGGCCGCCGCGCGCGACTGGTAGGCGGCGATCGCCACGAACTCCCCGGCGGCGACAGTGAACTTGACCCCCTGGAGCGTGCCGTGGTGGACGCCGTCGACCTCCAGGGCCCCGCCGGGCTCCGGGCGTTCGGGGCCCGGTGCCGTCACCGGGGGCGCGTTCAGGACGAGGGCCATGCGCTCGGCCGAGGCGCGGGCCATCATCACGTACTTGGGCATCTCGGAGAACATCTTGAGCGGTTCCATGATGAACTGCGCGAGCCCCACCGCCATGACGAGTTCGCCGATGGTGATCCGGCCCTCGAACGCCAGCCAGCCGGCGGTCAGCGAGACGGCCGTGGCGAGAGCCGCGTTGAGGGCGAGCGCGGTGCCCGCGTAGGTGCCGTTCACCCGGGCGACGGTGATCGCCTGGCGCTTCGCGTCCGTGCTGACCCTGCGGTAGGCCCCGAACGCCGCATGGTTGCCGCCGAAGCCGTGCAGCGGGCGCAGCCCGATGATCAGGTCGGCGACCTTGGCGCCCGCCCGGGCGACCCGGGCCTGCTGTTCCTGCGTACTGGCCCCGATCCGCTTGGACATCACGGCGAGGACCGACAGGATCGCGACGGTGCCCGCCATCACCAGCAGGCCCAGCCGGAGGTCGGCGAGGCTCAGCGCGACCGCCGCGACCACGATGGCGACCAGCGAGCTGATCAGCAGCGGCACCACCTCGATGATGTCGGCGGTCTGGTCGGCGTCCTCGGTGGCGATGGTCAGGATCTCGCCGGACTTGAGGTCCACGTCCCTGGCCACCGGCTGGAGCCCGCAGGCGGCCACCTGGACCCGCCAGCGGTGTGCTTCGGTCGTGTTGGCCTTCTGCAGCACGCGCATGCCGAACCGCCACGACAGGGACACCGTCGTGATGATCACGGCGAGCGAGCCGATCGAGATACCGAGGGAGCCGAGGCTGCGGTCCTGCATCGTGTGCTCGACGATGAGTCCGAGCGCGATGGGGAACGCGGTCTCCGCCGCCTGGTACAGGCCCATCAGGACGGTGCCCGCGATCATGGCGCCGACGTTGCGGCGCAGCGCCGTGCGCAGGATGGCGGCCCCCGGGCGGGGCCGCGCGGAGTCAGGAGTCTTCATCAGGGTCAGGAGTTCTCATCGAGGTGGCGGGCAATCGCTTCGGGGGTTCGCAGGGTGAACAGATCGCGGATGGTGATGACAGGACCGTACTCGCGGCGGAGCAGGCCGATCAGCCGCACCGCCAGCATGGAGTGCCCTCCGAGCGACACGAAGTCGCTGACCGCGCTGACCTCGTCGTCGTCGAGGTCGAGCGCCTCGGCGTAGAACCCGCAGACGACGCTCTCCGTCCCGGTCTCCGGGCCGCGCTCCCCCGCGGTGGTGAGGGCGCCCAGCGGCCTGGCCTCCGGCAGCGCCTCGGTGTCGGCCTTGCCGTTCACGGTGAGCGGGATGCTGTCGACCTGGGCGTAGTGCGTCGGGCGCAGGAAGTCCGGCAGCCCGGCGCCCACCTCGTGTGCGACCTGCGCGAGGTCGGCGGGGCCCGTGAGGACGAGATAGGCGGCCAGCCGGTACGCGCCGTCGACCCCCGGGTCGGGCTGGGCGACGGCGGCGGCGAAGCGCACCGCCGGGTGCGCGGCGAACACGGCCTCGACCTCGCCGAGTTCGACCCGGTGACCGCGGATCTTGACCTGCTGGTCGGTGCGGCCGAGATAGGCGATGTTCCCGTCGGGCCGGCGGATCACCAGGTCTCCGGTGCGGTACATGCGCTCCCCGGGCGCGCCGAAGGGGCAGGCGACGAAACGGTGCGCGGTCTGGGCGCTGCGGCCCAGGTAGCCGCGGGCGATGCCGATGCCGGACACGTACAGCTCGCCGGGGACGCCGTCGGGCAGCGGTCGCAGCCAGGGGTCGAGGACGTACACCTCGGTGTTGTCGATGGCCACACCGACGACCGGGTCCTCGCACTCGAAGGTGCCGACGCCGAGGGTGTTGATGGTGTACTCCGTGGGCCCGTACAGGTTGTAGCCGACGGTGCCCTCGGTCTCCGCGAGGCGCTGCCACAGCGTCGGGGTGACGGCCTCGCCGCCCAGCAGGACGAGCGCGGGACGCCGCTCCGGATCCTCCAGCAGCCCTTCGGCGACCAACTGCTGGGCATAGGTGGGCGTCACGTTGATGACGTCGATGCCGTGCCGCAGGCAGTACTCGACGAGCCGGGGTGCGTCGCGGCGCAACTCCTCGTCGCAGATGTGGACCTCATGGCCGTCCGCGAGCCACAGCAGCTCCTCCCACGACATGTCGAACGCGAACGACACGGTGTGCGCGATGCGGAAGGTCCGCTGCCCGTGCTCGGCGAGGACCGGCTCGAAGATCCGGCGCTGATGGTTGATCAGCATGTTGGTGAGACCGGCGTATTCGGTCACCACACCCTTGGGCTTCCCGGTCGATCCGGAGGTGTAGATGGTGTACGCGGGGTGGCGCAGCCGGTCCGGGTCGTCGGGCGCGAACGTCGTGTACGGCTCGGCCTCCGGCAACGGGCCGTCCAGTTCGATGAGTTCGCCGGTCAGCCGGGGCGACACCGCGCTCACGGTGAGGATCACCTCGGGCCGGGCGTCCTCGACGATCGCGGCGATCCGCTCGTCGGGGTGGTCCAGCTCCAGCGGTACGTACGCGGCCCCGACGCGCAACACCGCGAACAGGGCTGCGATCCAGTCGGGGGAGCGCGGGATCGCCAGGCCCACCGTCGTCTCGGGCCCGATGCCGCGTGCGGCGAGGACACCCGCCACGGCCCGGCTGCGCTCCTGGAGTTCGGCGAAGGTCAGCCTCGTCCCGTCGGCGACGAGGGCGATCCGGTCCGGACCGCGGTCGGCCGCGAGGTCGAAGCGGTCGACGACGGTGTCGGTGCCGACCTCGGTGCGCGCGGCGGGTAGGGGGTCCGGGCCGAGTCCGGGCAGCGCGCCCATCGGGCCGGTGGCCCTGGCCAGGTCCTCCAGGACGCGCAGGTAGTCGTCGAGGAGGCGGCGGGCGCTGTCGGCGTCGCCGTGGCGGTGCTCCAGCTTGACCGTGAGCCGGTCCCCGGGCGTGACGACCCAGGTGTAGGGGTAGTGCGTGGAGTCGTCGGCCTGGACCGAGGTGATGCCGTGGCGGGCGTTCATCTCGGCGAACGCGTCCAGGTCCAGGAAGTTCTGGAGCACGAACAGGTTGTCGAACAGGGTGTCGTGTCCGGCGGCCCGCTGGATCTCACCGAGGCCCAGGTGTTCGTGGTCCATCGCCGCCACGCGCGCCGCCTGTACGGATGCCAGGTACGCGTCGACCGAGTCGTCGGCCCTCGCCCGCGTCCACAGGGGGACGGTGTTGAGCAGGACTCCGACGATGTCGCCGTGCCCTTCGCCCTCGCGCCCCGAGACGGTGACGCCGAACACGGCGTCGCTGCGGCCCGTTCGGGCTGCGAGCAGGAGACCGAAGGCTCCGGTCAGCACCGAGTTGAGCGTGACGCCCCGGGCCCGGGCCGCCTGCCGCAGCAGCTCCGACAGCTCGGCGGAGAGGGTGTGCACGATCGGCAGCGGCAGCTCCTCGGACAGGGCCGGGGCCGGTCCGGCGAGCAGCGTCGGCCCCGGCAGACCCGCCAGATGCTCCGCCCAGAAGCGTTCCGCCACGGCCGGGTCCTTGGCGGCGAGCTCCCGGGCGTACTCCTCGAAGCCGGGCACGGCGGGCGAGGCGTCCCAGGGGTCGCCGGCGACGACGGCCTCGTACGCGTCGAACAGGTCGCGCAGCAGGATCTCGCGGGACCAGCCGTCCCAGAGCAGCAGGTGGTAGCTGAGCAGCAGGCCGTCGCGGCCGTCGGGCAGCCGGAACACGGTCATCCGGACGAGCGGCGGCTCCCCCGGGTCGAAGCCCTGCTCGCGGTCCCGGGTGCGCAGTGCCTCGGCGTCGGCGTCGGTGGCCGGGTCGACGGTGCGGACGGGGACCCGCCGGCCCGCCGTGAGGAGCTGGACCGGGTTTCCGCCCGCGTCGGTGGTGAAGCCCGCGCCGACCACGGGATGGCGGCCGATGACATACGCCATCGCCTCGGCCAGCGCGTCGGTGTCGAGGCGCCGGTCGAAGGTGAACCAGCTCTGCGCGACATAGTGCCCGGCCGTGCCCGCCGCCGCCGTGCCCGCCAGCTGAGCCTGGAAGAACAGGCCGCGCTGGAGCGGGGTGACGGGTGCGGTGCGCTCGGCCGTCGCGGACGCGCCCGCGATCTGCTCCAGGGCGGTCAGCCAGTGGTCGGTGATCGCGTCGGGGACGGAGTCGGTGAGGGTGAAGGCGGCATGGAGGGAGCCGGTGGTCTCGTCGGTCCAGGCGTTGACCTCGACGGCGTAGGGGCTGTCGCCCTGGTCGTCGCCGGTGATCCGCAGGGCTTCCGATTCGCTGCCCCGGCCGAGGTAGTTGAAGAGAACCTGCGGCCGGGCGGCCAGCAGCGGGGCCGTCTGTGGATTGAGGTAGCGGAGCAGGCCGTAGGCGGTGTGTCCGTCCTCGTCCGGCTGGCGTTCGGCGATCTCGCGGGCCGCGGCGACGGGGTCGGTGTGGGCGGTCAGGCGGACGGGGGCGATGGAGGTGAACCAGCCGACGGTCCGGGAGTAGTCATGGTCGTCCCGTGCCGGGACGCGCCCGTGCCGCTCCAGGTCGACGGCGAGGTCCGTGGGCTCGGTCTGGATCCGGGTCAGCGCGGTGCGCAGGGCTCCGCAGAGCAGCTCGGTGAGTCCGAGGCCGAGCGCGCCGGGCGCGTTGCGGGTCACCCGGTCACTCGCGGCGGGCGGCAGGACGACGGTGGTCTCCCGGACGCCTCGGACGGCGGGCACCAGCGCCGGGGCCTCCAGGGTGGTGATCCAGTGGTCGAGACCGTCGGCCGTCCCGGCGGCCCGCAGGGCCAGCGCCTCCGCGTACGCGGCGTAGGAGGTGGTCGGCGGCGGCAGGGCGGCCCCGCTGCTCAGGGCGGTGGTCAGGTCGTCGAGGAGGATGAGCCAGGACACCGCGTCCACGGCGATGTGGTGGACGGTGACGACCAGGGTGCGGCTCGCGGCGAGCCAGGAGAACGCGACGGTGTCCCCGGTGACGGGGTCGAGCCGCCCCGCGGCCTGGTTCGCGGCGGCGGTCGCGTCGGCGGTGTCCTCGGTGACGACGGTGGTCTCGCGGGGCGGCTCGGTGCGCAGGGACCAGACGCCGTGCTCGACGCGCAGCCGCAGCCGCAGGGCCGGGTGCGCGGCCACGACGGCGTCGGCCGCCCGCCGGATGTCCGCGAGGCCGGTGCCTGCGGGGACGGTGAGGGCCCTGGCCTGGGCGAACCGGGCGAGCGAGCCGCCCAGTTCGCGTTGGCGCAGGATGATCGGCGTGAGGGGCAGGGAGCCGTCCTCCCGGCGGGAGGATGCCGACGGCGCGGGAGCCGGGGCGCGCGTCGCGAGGTGGCCGGCGAGGGCGCGCGGCGTCTTGAACAGGAACACGTCCCGGGGTGCGATCGGCAGGCCGAGTGCCCGGGCGCGGTTGACCACGGCGATGGCGACGATGCTGTCGCCTCCGGCGCCGAAGAAGTCGGTGTCGGGGTCGACGGTGGCCCCGGGCAGGGTCTCGGCGAAGATGCCGGTCAGGGCGGTGAGTGCCGAGTCGTCCGGGCGCGGCGAGGTCTCGTGCCGGGTGACGTCCTGCTGCGCGGCCCGCTCGGCCAGTGCCTTGCGGTCCAGCTTCCCGTTGACCGTCAGCGGCAGCGCGTCGATCGGCAGGACCCGGCCCGGCACCATGTACGCGGGAAGCCGGGCGGCGAGCAGGGTGTTGAGGTCGGCGGGCGGCTCCCCGACGACATGGGCGACGAGGTGGTCGCCGCTGTCCGCCACGGTGACGGCCACATCGACGACACCCTCCAACTCCCGTACGACGTTTTCCACTTCGCCCAGTTCGACACGGAAGCCCTTGAGCTGCACCTGGTCGTCGGCGCGGCCCGCGAACTCCAGCTCGCCGTCCAGCGTGCGGCGGGCGAGGTCGCCCGTGTGGTACATCCGGGAGCCGTCGGCGGCGAACGGGTCCGCCACGAAACGCCCGGCGGTGAGCCCGGGGCGGCCCAGATAGCCGAGGGACACCTGGTCGCCCGCGACGTAGATCGCGCCCACCCGGCCCGGTGGCACCGGCCGCAGCCGGTCGTCGAGCAGATGGACGGTCAGGCGCGGGATCGGACCGCCGATGGGGCTGGCGGCGTCGCCACGGGTGAAGTCCTCGTCGGTGAGCACCCGGTGGGTGACATGGACGGTGGTCTCGGTGATTCCGTACATGTTGACCAGCTCGGGCGTGCGGGTGCCGTGCCGCTCGACCCAGCCGCGCAGCCGCCCGAGGTCGAGTGCCTCGCCGCCGAAGACGATGCGGCGCAGCGCCGTGACCGGCTCGTCGGCGTGCAGGTCGGCCTCGATGAACTGGTAGAAGGCGGACGGCGTCTGGTTGAGCACGGTGACGCCGCGTTCACGGACCAGCCGGTGGAAGTCGACCGGTGAGCGGGTCAGCCCGTACTCCGGTACGAGCAGTTCGCCCCCGTGGACCAGCGCGCCCCACAGCTCCCAGACGGCGAAGTCGAAGGAGAAGGAGTGGAACTGGACCCAGACGTCGGCGGGGCCGAAGCCCATGTCCGGGCGGGTGTTGGCGAGGAGCGTCGTCACCGCGGAGTGCGGGACGACGACGCCCTTGGGCCGGCCGGTCGAGCCCGAGGTGTAGATGACGTACGCCGGGTCTCCCGGGCGGACGTCGGGCGCGGCGGATCCGGCGGGCCGCGGAAGGTCCTCGCCCTGGACGAGCAGGCGGGCCTTCACCCCGGCCCTCTCCAGCAGACCGGTGAAGCGGCCCTGCTGCTCCCGGTCCACGAGAACGACCTGCGGGGCGGCGTCGGCGAGGATGTACTCCAGCCGCTCGTCCGGGTAAGCCAGGTCCAGCGGTACGTACGCGCCTCCGGCGGTGACGACCGCGACCAGGGCGACGACCTGTTCCAGGGAGCGCGGGACGGCGACGGCGACCTGCTGCCCGGGGCCCACCCCGGCCGCGCGCAGGGCGGAGGCCAACGCGTCCTTCTCCCCTGCCAGCTCACCGTAGGCGAGGGAGCGGGTGGTGCCGTCCAGCGCGCACTGGGTGACGGCGGTGGCCGCCGGGTCGCGGTGCGCGGCGGCGTCGAACAGCTCGCCCAGGGTGGACGGGGCCTCCTGCGCCGGGGCCCTGCCCGGGGTGGGGAGCAGCGCGTCGACCGGCGTGTCCGGACGGCCGAGCAGTTCGGTGAGGGTGCGGATGAACGTGTCGAGGATCGCCTCGGCGGTTGCGGGGCGCAGGAGTTCGCCGTCGTGGATGAGGTTGAAGCGCGTCCGCCCGTTCGGTGCGCGCTCGACGACGAGGGTCAACGGGTAGTGCGGCGCCCCCTCGTTGACGATGCCGGTGATGGCGAGGGTGTCGTCGGGTCCGCGCAGGGCGGTCACGTCGGTGGCGACGTCGAAGACGACCAGGGTGTCGAAGAGGGTGCCCGTTCCGCTCTGCCGGCCGATCCGGGCCAGGGAGACGTGCTGGTGCGGCAGGACCGCGCCCTGGTGTCGCCTCACGGCGTCCAGCAGGTCGTACGCCGTGTCGGTGGCTGACCAACGGGCGCGCACCGGGATGGTGTTGATGAAGAGGCCCACCATGTCACGGATACCGGGGACATCGGCGTCGCGTCCGGAGACGGTGGAGCCGAAGACGACGTCCCTGCTGTGCAGCAGCCCGCCCAGGGTCGCCGCCCAGGCGCTGTGCACGGCCACGCTCAGGGAGACTCCGGCGGAGCGTGCGGCGACATCGATGTCCTCGTCGGGCTCCGCCGTGACGTCGGCGAACCGGTCGGAGGGGGTGTGGCCCTCGGCGACCAGGGACGGGCCGGGCAGCCCCGCGAGCTCCTCGCGCCATACCCGGTCGCTCTCGTCCTGGTCGCGGGCGGCGAGCCAGCCCACGTAGTCGCGGTAGCCGCCGCGTGCGTACACCGATCCCGGTGCGTGGTACTCGGCCAGCAGGGTGCGGAGCATCGGCGGCACCGACCAGCCGTCCGCGATGATGTGGTGCACGGTCTGGACGAGGACCCAGTGGCCCGCGTCGGAGCGGATGAGCGTGTAGCGCATCAGAGGGCCGGTGGCGAGGTCGAAACCGGCCCGGCGGTCCCGCTCGGCGAGGTCGCGGATCTCCTCGTCGGTGCGGGCGGGGCCGCCCAGGGTGGTGAAGGGCGCGCGCCTGCCGTGCTCGACGACGGAGACGACCCGTCCGTCCGCGAGGGCCGTGAAGCGGGCGGCCAGATTGGGGTGGAGGGTGAGCAGCCGGGTGGCCGCCGCCGCGAGCCGGTCGGCGTCCACGTCGCCGTCCAGCGTCATCACCTGCTGCTCGACATAGCTGCCCGTGGTGTCGCCGTCGAAGACGGAGTGGAAGTAGAGACCCTCCTGCAACGGGGTCAGCGGCAGGATGTCGTGCAGTGCCGGGCCGTCCAGGGCGTCGACGTCGGCCTGGGTCAGCGGCACGAGCGGGAAGTCGCTGGGCGTGTGGCCGCCGTCTTCGAGCGCGGCGAGCGCGGTGAGCGCCGAGTGGAGATAGTCGCCGAGGGTGGTGATGTCGTCCTCGGTGAACATGCCTTCGGGCCAGGAGACGGTGGTGACCAGTGCGTACGCGCCGCTCGCGTCGGGTTCGGCGATCGCGTTGAACTCCAGGGCGCGCGGCAGCCGCATACGGGGGTCGCGCTTCTCGCCCAACTGCCCGGTCGTTCCCGCCAGCTGCCAGTCGCCCGGGCCGTCCGCGTCGAAGCGGCCCAGGTAGTTGAAGAGCACCTGGGGCGCGGGGGCTCCGGTCGGTCCGTCGCCGGTCAGATAGCGCAGGGCCCCGTAGGAGAGGCCGCCCGCCGGTACGCGGGCGAGGTCTTCCTTGACCGCTTTCAGGGCGGCGGCCAGGTAGGCCGGTGCGGTGGGGTCGCCCGCCGGTCCGGGGTCCACGACGACCGGGAAGAGGGTGGTGAACCAGCCGACCGTACGAGAGAGTTCGGGCTCGAAGCCGGCCGTGGGCGCGACGAAGCGGCCCTCGCGGCCGTGTCCTTCCAGTTCGATGTGGGCGAAGGTCTGGTCCTGCCCCCGGTCCCGCCGCCAACGGGCGAGGGCGACGGCGAGGGCGGTCAGCAGGACGTCGTTGACGCCCGCGTGGAACTTGGCGGGGACGTCGCCGAGCAGTGCGGCCGTGGCCGTGGGGTCGACGGAGATGGTCCGGGTCCGTTCGCGGGCCACGGTGTCGGCCGCGGTGAGGGCCCGCCTGCCGATCGGCGCGTCGGCGGCGGGCAGTGCGGTGGCGTGTTGCGCACGGTCCGCGTCGAACGGGGTACGGGCCAGGAGCTGGGTCCAGCGCCTGAACGAGGTTCCGACCGGCGGCAGTTCGACGGGCATGCCCGAGGAGTGCTGTCGCCAGGCGGTGGCGAGGTCGTCCATCAGGATGCGCCAGGACACGCCGTCGATGACCACGTGGTGGGCGACCAGGACGAGTTGGCGTGCCGCCCGGCGCCAGACGGCGCGCAGCATGACGCCGTGGTCCGGATCGAGCGCGGCGGTCGCGAGGGCGACGCAGTCGTCGACCGGGGCGTCGCTCTGCTCCCAGCAGCGGTCGGTCGCACCGGCCTCGGGGATGTCGAAGCCCCAGCGCTCGCCGCGTACCAGCTTGGCGCGGAGCATGTCGTGCCGGGTGAGCACGGCGGTGAGGAGGCCGTCGAGGGCGTCGGGGGTCAGTCCGGCCGGGGTGGTGAGGACGACCGACTGCACGAACCCGTCGATGGCGTCGGTCGTCTCACCGAGCCACTGCACGATGGGGGATCCTACGACGGTGCCGGTGGCGACGTCGCCGTGGTCCACGGCAGCGACGGACTCCCGGCTCGCCACCGCCGCCAGTGCTCCCACGACGGTGTGGGCGAAGATCTGGCGTGCGCTGACATGGAGACCGACCTCGCGCAGGGCGCTGAGCAGGGAGATCGCCAGGATGCTGTCGCCGCCGAGCTGGAAGAAGTCCTGGTCCACGCCGACGGCGTCCAGGCGCAGCACCGCCGCGACGGCCTCGCACACCAGCCGTTCGTTCTCGGTGGCGGGCGCCTGGAGGGCTCCGGTGTCCGCGGCGGGCTCGGGCAGCGCGTTCCGGTCGACCTTGCCGTTCGCGGTGAGCGGGAACTCCGGCAGGACGACTATGTGGGTGGGCACCATGTACTCCACCATGTTCGCCGCGGCCCACGCCTTGACGTCGTCGGGGCCCAGGTCCTCGCTGCCGCCTGCGGGGATGACGTAGCCGACCAGGTAGGTGCCGCCCGCCGTGTTCTTCTTCGCGACGACACAGGTGTGCCGTGCGCCGGGGTGCTCGGCGAGACCGGCCTCGACGTCCTCCAGCTCCAGTCGCATGCCCCGGATCTTGATCTGGTTGTCGGCGCGGCCGAGGAAGTCCAGTGATCCGTCCGGGGCGTACCGCGCCAGGTCGCCGGTGCGGTAGAGCCGGGAGCCGTCGGCGGCGAAGGGGTTGGCGACGAAGCGGGATGCGGTGAGGCCGGGCGCGCCCACGTAACCCCGCCCCAACAGGAGCCCTCCGACGTACAGTTCACCGCCGACCCCGACCGGGACGGGGCGCAGTTCGTCGTCGAGGACGTAGAGCTGGGTGTTGGGGTTGGCCTTGCCGATCGACGTCGACAGACGTGTCGCGGCCCCCCGGTAGATGACGTGGGAGACGCCGATGGTCGTCTCGGCGGGGCCGTAGCCGTGGTACAGCGGGATGTCGAGGCGCGTACGGAAGCGCTCGTACAGCTCCGGGGTGAGGACCTCGCCGCCGCACCAGACGTGCCGCAGGCTGTCGAGGCGGCCGGAGTCGCCCACGATCTCCAGGAGAACGTCCAGCATGGAGGAGACCAGGTAGGTGAAGGTGACGCGCTGTTCGGCGATGACGCCGAGAAGGTGGTGCGGGTCGCGTTCGCCGCCGGGCCGCAGCACGACGAGCCGGCCGCCGGTGGTCAGGGGCAGGAAGATCTCGTTGACGGAGATGTCGAACGAGAGCGGGGCCTTGAAGAGCGAGGCGTCGTCGTGGCCGAACCGCAGGATCTCGCGGGACTGCCAGAGCAGGCGCTCGCTGATCGCCTCGTGCCGGATCATGGCGCCCTTGGGCCGTCCGGTCGAACCGGACGTGAAGATGACGTAGGCCAGCGAGTCCCCGGGGACGGTCGCGTCGGGCGCGTCCGTCGGGTGGGCGCCGTACTTCCAGTCGCCGAGGCCGACGGCGACGGCGTCCGGTTCCCCGGCGTCGGCCTTGCCCGTGGCGTTGAGCTGGAGGACGATCCTGGCGTCCTCGGCGACGACGGACCGGCGGGCGGCGGGCCACCCGGGGTCGAGGGGGACGAACGCGCCCTTGGCCTGGAGGACGGCGAGGAGGCCGACGACCATCTCGGCGGAACGGCCGAGGGAGATGCCGACGACCTGCTCGGGTGCCAGACCGCGCTCGATCAGGTGGTGGGCCAACTGGGCTGACAGCTGGGCTGTTTCGCGGTACGTCAGGGAGCGGTGCTCGTCGATGATCGCGACGGCGTCCGGCCGCAGGCGTGCCTGCTCGGCGAACAGCTCCATGAGGGTCGGACGGGCCCGGTCGGCCCGGGTGTCGTTCCACCCGGCCAGTTCCTCGGCGCGTGTCCGGGGGTCGGACGGGCCGATGGTGCCGAGGGGCCGGTCCGGGAAGTCGGCGAGGTCGTCCAGAGCCCGCTGTGCGTCGGACCGGTCGACGCCGGGCGGCACGGTGATGCCGAGGGTCTGGGCGTCGGTCTCCCACCCTTCGGCGCGGATCGTGCCGTTGTCGACCCGGGCGAGGACGTCGGGGAAGGCGGTGGTGGGGGTGAGGTCCATGCCGTCGGGGCCGGTGCCGGTCGCCCAGTACGCGAGTCCGACGGCGCACGCATCGACGACGGTCCGATCGCCGTAGTCGCCGGTCCGCCGACGCACGGCGGCCAGCCGAGTGGGGGAAAGCAGTATGCGAGAAGCGCCCGGTTCCGACATCGAAGTCTCAGCATCCTTTCGAGGCGTGCGAGTTGAACGACCGTTGGCCTGGTTTTCTGCTAACTGCCCTCGCGCCAGGCGCGCCACAGCCGGGCGTACTGACCTCCCAGCTCGACCAGTTCGCTGTGTGTGCCCTCCTCCACCACGCGTCCCGCCGAGAGCACGGCGATCCGGTCCGCGGCCATCGCCTGGGTCAGCCGGTGGGCCACGAACAGGGTGGTCCGGCCGGAGCAGGCGGCCAGCACGGCGCGTTCCAGTTCGGCGGCGCCCTCGCTTCCCGCCTCGGCGGTCGACTCGTCGAGCACGACCACCGGCGACCGGGCGAGGACCAGTCTGGCCAGGGCCAGTTGGGCGACCTTGGTGACGTCCAGGCGTTCGCCGCCCTCGCCGACCGGGGTGTTCAGGCCGTCGGGGAGGGAGCCGGCCCATTCCCCGGCGCCGACCGTGCGCAGTGCGTCCATCAGGTCGTCGTCCCCCGCGAGGGGTGCGGCGAGCCGCAGGTCGTCGGCGAGGGGTCCGGAGAACACGTGGGTCTCCTGGGTCAGGATGCTGACCAGGGCGCGGGCCCCGGCCTCGTCCATGCCCGCGAGATCGTGCGTCCCGATGTGCACCGACCCGGCCTGTGGTCTGCCGATGCCGGCGATGAGTGCGGCCAGGGTCGACTTGCCCGCGCCGGTCGCCCCGACGAGGGCGAGCGAGCCGCCGGCCGGGATGGACAGGGAGACGTCCCGCAGCACCGGGTCCTCGGTCCCGGGGTAGGTGAACGTCAGGTCCCGGACCGTGACCGGGTAGGGCGCGACGGCGGCGGTGGCGACCGAGGCGTCGCCCACCAGGCGCTCCTCGGAGGGCTCCGAGAAGACGCCGACCAGGCGGGTGAGGCTCGCGCCGGACTTCTGGGCCTCGTCGAAGGTGAACATGATGGCGCCCAGTGGGGTGAACAGGCGGTGGAACATCAGCGGGGCCGCCGACACCTCGCCGAGGGTTGCGGCATCCGCCTCCAGCAGGGCGTACCCGACGACCAGGATCAGCACGAGTCCGATGAACTCGGCCCGGTTCTCGCGGCCGACGAACCGGCCGAAGAAGCGGAACACCTCGATGCCGAGGTTGCGCACCCGCCAGGACTCGTCCGTGACCTTCTCGCGTACGGCGTCCTCCAGGCGGTAGGCCCGGACCGTGTCGATTCCGTTGAGTCCGCTGATCAGGGCTTGGGCGCGGTCGGCCTGGGCCGCCCGCTGCTTGCGGTAGAGGGGCGCGGAGCGGGGCAGGTACCAGCGCAGTGCCAGCGCGTACGCGGGCAGGGCGCAGGCTCCCGCCAGACCGAGCCGCCAGTCGAGGCCGAACATGCCGATCGTCGCGATGACGACCAGGACGCCCGCCGAGAAGACGGTGGGGACGGCCGTCCGGATGCCCTTGGAGATGACGGCCACGTCGTCGCCGACGCGGGAGAGCACGTCCCCCCGGCCGACCTCCTCGACGCGTGCGCTGGGCATGCCGAGCACGGCGCGTACGGCTTCCTCGCGGAGCCGGGCGAGCAGTTCGGCCCCGAGCTTCCCGATCAGGAAGGTGGAGGCCGCGGTGGCCGCCGCGCCGAACAGGGCGGCGGCCACCATCAGGATGCCGACGGTGAGGAGTATCGAGCGTGGCTCGCCGCCGACGACGCCGTCGACGACCTGGCCGAGCAGCAGCACCGGGAGCACTTGGAGCGCGGCCCCGGCCACCGTGGTGAGGACGGTGAAGGCCGTCAGCCAGGGGGCCTGGCGGCAGTGCCGGGCCACCCAGCGGGCGGCTTCTCCCCCCGTCGCGGTGCGCAGGGTCGTGGGGGCGACAGGGGTGTCGGTGACAGTCACACGGAGACCGATTCTCGCCGGGGGCCGGGCCGTCGGGTCGCCATCGCTACTTGGCCGACTCGACGAGCTCGTCGATCGCGTACGGCAGGGAGAGCAGGGTGCCCTGGGACATCGCGGCGCCGACCGCGGGGCCTTCGCTGTCCAGGAGGTAGGAGACCTTGCCGTTCTTGACGGCCGGCAGGTTGGCGAACAGCTCGAACTTCTTGAGCGCTTCCGTGTCGGCCTTGTCGTTGACGACGAAGATGCGGTCGACGTCGATCAGGTCGATGCGCTCGGGCGAGAGCTCGGTGGAGAAGCCGCCGTCGGCGATCTTGTCGATCTCGGTCTGGTAGGTGAATCCGGTGCCCGTCACGAGCCGGCCGCGTACGTCGGTGGAGGTGAAGGCCGAGATGGAGTCCTTGTACCAGGACAGGGCGACGGCCTTCTGCTCGCCGAAGCCGGGGTTGGCCTTCTCGGCGGCGTCCAGCTTGGTCTGGATGCCCTTGATCAGCTCGGCGCCCTCCTTCTCCTTGCCGAGCGCCTTGGCGATGTGCGCCGCGTTGTCCTGCCAGGGAGCGCTGAAGAGCTCCTTCTCGCCCTTGGTGCGGCCGACGGTCGGGGCGATCTTGGAGAGCTTCTCGTAGGCCGCTTTGTCGACCTCGGAGTAGACCGCGATGATCAGGTCGGGGCGCAGCGAGGCGATCTTCTCGAAGTTGGGGCCGGCGTCCCCGTTCTTCATGACGACCTCGGGGCGGGCGTCACCCCACTTGTCCTTCACCCAGGGCCACTGGGTGTTGATGTCGGGGGTCTGACCGGCCGGGTTCGGGTACTGGTCGACCATGCCGACCGGCTTGATGCCGAACGCCAGGACGGCCTGGTCGTCGGTGTAGCCGACGGTGACGACCCGCTGGGGGGCCTTCTTGACCTCGGTGGACCCGAACGCGTGCTCCACGGTGACCGGGAAGGCGCCCTCGGCCGCCGCCGGGGAGTCCTTCTTCTTCTCGTCCGCCGAGTCGTTGCCGCATCCGGCGAGGAGGCCGACGCCGAGGGTGGCAGCGGACACCGCCGCGGCCAGTCTCCGCCACGGCTTCTGGGGTGTCGTTCGATGGAGAAGCATCGTCAAATCCCTTGCTTTCGCGCTGTCCACTGCGCCCCGGTATGTGGGCAGCCAGACTGTACCCCGAGCAAGTGAGGCCAGCCTAGCCTAACCGAATAACTTTCCACTGATCAGGATGAGTTGGAGTCGATGGCCCGTCAGAGCTCTTGACCAGGGCCGTCGTTCGATTCCCGGGCTACGATTCGGTCCGCACATGGGCCCGGCCGATCGGAACGATCAGCGGCCGGTCTCCCACCGGGTCGTCGATCACCTGGGCCCGCAGTCCGAACGCCTCGTGCAGCAGCTCCGCGGTGATCACGTCCCGGGGGTGCCCCTGGGCCAGGACGGCTCCCCCGCGCATGACGACGAGGTTGTCGCTGTAGCGCGTGGCAAGGTTGAGGTCGTGCAGCACCATGACGACGGTGCAGCCCGACTCGTGCAGATCGTCGACCAGGTCGAGTACGTCGATGGCGTGGGCCAGGTCCAGATAGGTGGTGGGTTCGTCCAGCAGCAGCAGATCGGTGCCCTGGGCGAGCGTCATCGATATCCATACCCGCTGACGCTGGCCGCCCGACAGGGAGTCCACGGTCCGGTCTGCGAGGTCCGCCACCCCGGTCATGGCCAGGGCGCGCCGCACCACGGCGGCGTCGTCCGACGACCACTGCCGCAGCCAGCTCTGGTGCGGGTGCCGTCCCCGGGCGACCAGGTCGGCGACGGTGAGTCCTTCCGGGGCGACCGGCGCCTGCGGCAGCAGTCCGAGCTTCTTCGCCACGTCCTTGGTCCGGAGCGTGCCGATGTCCTCGCCGTCCAGGACGACGGTGCCGCCGGCCGGTTTGAGCAGCCGGGTCAGGGTGCGCAACAGGGTGGACTTCCCACAGCCGTTGGGGCCGATGATCGTGGTGATCACCCCGGACGGGATGGCCACGTCGAGCTGGTCGATGACCGTCCGGTCGCCGTACCCGACGGTGACGCCCCTGGCGGCCAGCCGCGGGACGTCCTTGACGCCGGCATCGGTCCGGGCGGTGAACTGAGCGACCACGAGCCCCCCTTGTTGAGGTCAGCCTTACTTCTACCATCTACCGGAGGTTCGCCCGTACCAGCAGGTAGACGAGGAACGGGCCGCCGACCACCGCGGTGACCACGCCCACCGGCAGACCGATCGGCAGCGCCGCGCGGGCGATCAGATCGGAGCCGATCAGCAGCAGTGCGCCCACCGTGCCGGAGGCGATCAACGGCGGCGTGGGCCACCGCGCCAGGCGCATCGCCACCTGCGGGGCCACCAGCGCGACGAACGGGACCGGCCCCGCCGCGCTCACCCCGACGGCGGCCAGCAGGACCGCACAGAGCAGCAGGACGGCCCGCACCCGGCCGAACCGGACGCCCAGCCCGGCGGCGACGTCGTCGCCGAGGTGCATCGGTTTGAACGGGAAGGCCACGGCGGCCACGGCGGCCAGCAGGACGAGCGTGGCCCAGAACGCCACCCGGACCTCGTCCCAGGACCGGTTGTCCAGCGAGCCGACCAGCCATACCTGGGCGCGCGCCACGTCCCGGATGTCGGCCGAGACCAGCAGCCAGGTCGTGATCGCCTGCATCACGGCGGTCACCGAGATCCCGATGAGGATGAGCCGGAAGCCGTCGACGCCGCGCCGCCAGGCGAGGAAGTAGACCAGCAGCCCTGTGCCGAGACCGCCGAGCAGGGCGGCGGCGGGCAGCCCGACCGAGCCGGTGATCGCCGCGGCGGCCCCGCCCGTGGCCGTCACCAGGAACACCGCGACGGCGCCGGCTCCGGCGGTGATCCCGAGGATGTCCGGGCTGGCGAGCGGGTTGCGCGCCACGGACTGGGTGATCGCCCCGGAGACGCCCAGGGCGACGCCCACGACGAGGCCGGCCAGGGCCCGGGGCATGCGGAGGTCCATGACGACGAACTCGTCGACCGGTTCGCCCCGGCCGAGGATGGTGGCGATCACCCGCGAGAGGCCGATGGGGAAGTCGCCGACGCTGATGGAGAGGCAGAAGACCAGGAAGGCCGCCGCCGCGAGCACCAGGGTGACCAGCACGAGCCAGGGCCGCCAGACGAACGACACCCATCCGAGCCGCACCCCGGGCGGCATCGACGCCTTGGCTTCGGCCCCACCGGCCACTTCGGATCCGTTCATGCGCTCCTGAACTCTCCTCATGCGCTCTTGAACTTCCCTCGCCACACCAGGACCGCGAAGAAGGGGGCCCCCAGGAGGGCGACCACGACACCCGCTTCCAGCTCGCCCGGCCGGACGACCACCCGGCCCACGATGTCGCAGACCAGCAGGACACCGGCCCCGAGGAGACCGGCGTACGGCACCAGCCAGCGGTAGTCGGGGCCGGTCAGATAGCGGGCCACATGGGCCACCATGAGCCCGAGGAAGGCGATGGGGCCGCAGGCGGCGGTGGCGGCCCCGGCCAGCAGGGTGACGGCGACGATGCCGAGGGTCCGGCTCGCCGCGATGTTCACCCCCAGCGCCCGCGCGACGTCGTCGCCCAGGTTGAGCAGGTTGAGCGCGGGGAGGGTGATCAGCGCCAGAACCAGTCCGACGGCGATGAACCCGGTCACCGGCCAGATGACGTCGAAGCGGACCCCGGCGACGGAGCCCGCGTTCCAGAACCGCAGCGCGTTCAGCGACTCCTTGTCGGAGAGCGCCACGGCCGTGGTCATCGCCGCGAGGAACACGGTGACACCCTGCCCGGCCAGCGCGAGGGTCAGCGGATTGCCCGCGCCCCGGCCGATGCTGGCCAGGCCGAAGACGACGACACCGGCGAGACCCGCGCCGACGAAGGCGAACCAGACGTACTGGAACGGGTCGGTGAACCCGAACACGGCGATGACCGCCACCACGGCGAAGGAGGCCCCGGCGTTCACCCCCAGCAGTCCGGTGTCGGCGATGGGGTTGCGGGTGTACCCCTGGATCAGCGCCCCGCCCACCCCCAGGGCCAGACCCGCCACGATCGCGAGAACCGTCCGGGGCACGCGCACGGTCTGGACGATGAGACGGATCTCGGTGAGCTTCTGGTCGGGCTCGGGCTCCGCGAACAGCCCGTGCCAGACCTCGGCGGGGCTCAACGCGCGCGCCCCGACGGCCAGGGACACCGTCGCCGCGACCAGCAGGGCCACCGTGAGGACGGCCAGCCCCACGGCCCTGCGCCGGCGGGTGTCCTTCCCCCCGTCCGGCACGGAGCGGTCCACTGCGGTGTTGATCATGACGACGAACGATATCCCTTTGATCGGAGCGGTCGCGCTCGGCCCGCCCGACGGGTCACCGGGCGGGCCGAGCGCTGAACTCGCGGTGTTCCGGCGGTTGCTGCGGCCGTGCCTAGCCGCCTGCGCCCTCGGCGACCTCGACCACGGGCCGGGACTCGTCGGAGGTGGATTTGACCCGCCGGTCGAGCAGCGAGTCCAGGATCTCGCCGACCCGTATCGCGGTGTTGGAGAGCAGCGACGTGGTGATGCCGTGCGTGTGCTCCGTACCGCCCTGGAGGTAGATGCCGCAGCGCAGGGCGGGTTCGGTCGAGATCCGGTAGTCGCGCTGCACGCGTACGCGGCCCGCCTCGTCGCGCAGACAGTGCTCGCCGACCTGACCGAGGAGGCCGAGCGGATCGGCGGGGCTGTAGCCGGTGGCGAACACCACGACATCCGCGTCGAGTTCTGACTCCTCGTCGGTCACCAGGGATCTCACGGTGGCGCGGACGCCCTCGGGCTTCTCCACCACCCCGGTGACCCGGGAGACGTTGAGGAAGCGCAGCCGTTCGGTGCCGAGGACCTTCTCCCGGTACATCTGCCGGTAGAGGTCGTCGATCAGGTCGATGTCCACCACGGAGTAGTTGGTGTTGCCGTGGTAGGCCATCAGCCGGTTCTTGACCTCCTCGGGGGCGGCGAAGAAGTCGTCGACCGCGTCGGGGTCGAAGATCCGGTTGGCGAAGCTGCTGTCGTCGGCGGGGCTGTAGCCGTAGCGGGAGAAGACCGCGCAGACCTCGGCGTCGGGGAACCTGCGGTGCAGGTAGGCGACGTTCTCGGCGGCGCTCTGTCCGGCACCGACGACGACGAACCGGGAGGGCGAGTCGCCTTCCAGCCCCTCGACCTTGCGCAGCAGATCGGAGTTGTGCCAGACCCGGTCGCCGCGTTCCACACCGTCCGGCATGAGGGGACGCAGGCCGGTTCCGATGACGAGGTTGCGGGCGCGGTGGACCGAGAGCCCTTCCGCGGACCGGACGGTCACGTCCAGGTACTCCACGGTCCCGTCGTGCACGAACGGGGTGACCGCGACGACTTCGTGTCCGTAGGAGACGAGGTCGTCGACCTTGGCAGCGGCCCACTCGAAGTAGTCGTGGAACTCCACCCGCAGCGGGAAGAGGTTCTTGTGGTTGATGAAGTCGATCAGCCGGCCCCGGCTCTGCAGATAGCAGAGGAAACTGAATTCGCTGGCCGGGTTCCGGAGCGTCACCAGATCCTTGAGGAAGGAGACCTGCATGGTGGCGTCGTCGATGAGCATGCCGCGGTGCCAGCCGAAGCTCGACTGCTGCTCGAAGAAGTGGGCGGTGACCGAATCCTGCCTGCCGACTTTGCTGTTGTGCTCGCTCAGCGCGATCGCCATGGCCACATTGGACGGGCCGAAGCCGATGCCGATGAGGTCGTGGACCAGTGGTGTGTCGCCAGGAAGAACCTGTGACATGTCACTCCCATCATCCGGGAAATCCGCCTGTCAGGCGCGGGGGAAGGTCTCTGGGTGCGGGCACGCCGACGGAGGTCGCACGCCCAAACTTAGGTGAGCCTAAGCTCATCAACTCGCCTTGTCGATAGGGCACATGGGGAGCGAGTTCGCTGATTAACTGTCGATTTTGGCTCGAAATCGGCGGTCTAACCGCCTCATTCGAGCCCCTCCGGGGCTCCTCGCACCGTGGGGAGACGAACGCCCAGGGCCGACCACGGTCGGAGTACGGCCGAATTTCGCACCGGCGACCCGGACCCCCGACGTCCTTACGGACTCGTGACGTGTGCGCGCCGCACCCGGTCCGCGGGCCCGCCCGGCCCTAGCGTGGCCGTCATGCGCGTACTGGTCACCGGCGGAGCCGGGTTCATCGGGTCACATGTCGTCGCCGCCCTCGCCGCGGCCGGGCACGAGAGCGTGGTGCTGGATGCCCTGCTGCCCTCGGCCCATCCCGGTGGCACGCCGCCCCGGCTGCCGGGCGACCGGCCTGCCGTCGGCGACGTCCGGGACCGGGAGGCGGTGGCGGACGCGCTGGCCGGGGTGGACGCGGTGTGCCACCAGGCGGCCATGGTCGGCCTCGGCAAGGACTTCGCGGACGCGCCGCTGTACGTGGGGTGCAACGACCTCGGCACGGCGGTGCTGCTGGCGGAGATGGCCGCGGCCGGGGTCCGGGACCTGGTGCTGGCCGGATCGATGGTGGTCTACGGCGAGGGGCGCTACGACTGCCCCCGGCACGGCACGGTCCGCCCCGGGCCGCGCGCGGAGGCCGATCTGCGAGCGGGTGACTTCGAGCCCCGCTGCCCGCACTGCGGCGCGGAACTGACGCCCGGCCTGGTGGCCGAGGACGCGCCGGCGGACCCGCGCAATGTGTACGCGTCGACCAAGCTGGCCCAGGAGCACCTGGCCGCCGCGTGGGCGCGAGCCACCGGCGGCCGGGCGGTGTCCCTGCGCTACCACAACGTGTACGGGCCGGGGATGCCGCGCGACACCCCGTACGCCGGTGTCGCCTCGTTCTTCCGCTCGGCCCTGGCGCGGGGTGAAGCCCCCCGGGTCTTCGAGGACGGGGGCCAGCGGCGCGACTTCATCCATGTCCACGATGTGGCGGCGGCCAACGCGGTGGCCCTGGAGGCGGTGCGGGAACGCGAGCCCGCGTCCTTCGCCGCGTACAACACCGGGAGCGGCGAACCGCACACCATCGGCGAGATGGCCGCCGTGCTGGCCGGCGCGCACGGTGGTCCCGACCCGGTGGTGACCGGGGAGTACCGCCTCGGCGACGTACGTCATGTCACGGCGGACTCGCAGGCACTGCGCGAGGAGCTGGGCTGGCGGCCCCGGGTGTCCTTCGCCGAGGGGATGGAGGACTTCGCCGCGGCCCCGCTGCGCGATGCGCGGGGCGGGGGGCGGGAGAGCCGCAGCCGCCGCGAGGAGAGCGCCGTCACGCTGTCGGGAGCGTGACCGAGAAGCAGCAGCCGCCCTGGACGTTGCGGACCTCGGCCCGTCCGGCGTGGGCCTCGACGATGCCGCGCACGATGGCGAGCCCGAGGCCGGCCCCGGCGGGCGGGGTGCGGGCATGGCTGCCGCGCCAGCCGGTGTCGAAGACCCGGGGCAGGTCCTCCTCCGGGATGCCGCCGCAGCTGTCGGTCACCGACAGCACGACACCCCTGTCCGAGCGGTGCGCGGCGACGGCCACGGTGCCGTCGGGCGGGGTGCGGCGGATGGCGTTGACCAGGAGGTTGCCGAGGACCCGGCTCATCTCCTTGCCGTCGACCTCCACCGGTACCTCGTCGACCCGGTCGCCGACCAGCCGCACCCCGTGCTCCCGGGCGAGCGGGTCGGCCCCGGCCAGCGCGTCGCCGACCAGGTCGTAGAGGGAGATCCGGGCCGGTGCCAGGGTGAGTGAGCCGGCCTGGATCCGGGAGAGTTCGAAGAGGTCGCCGACCATGGAGTTCATCCGCTCGACCTCGGTCCTCATCTGCCGCAGGTAGCGTCCGGAGTCGGCGGCCATGCCGTCCTCCAGCGCCTCGGCCATCGCGCGGAGTCCGGCGAGCGGGGTACGCAGATCGTGCGAGATCCACGCGACGAGTTCGCGTCGCGAGGTCTCCAGCGCGCGTTCCCGCTCCCGCGAGCTGTCGAGTTTCGCGCTCGTGGCGGCCAGTTCACGGGCGAGCGCGGCCAGCTCGGCGGTGGGCTGTCCGGCGGGCGCGGCGAAGGTGCCGCGGTCGCCGAACGACCGGGTGGCCAGCGTGAGTTCACGGCTCTGGGCGGCCACCCAGCGGCCCAGCAGGACCGCGGTGGCCAGGGAGATGAGGGCGGCCATCGCGACAACGGTCGTGACGACGTAGAGGTCGTGGGGCGAGAGGAACATCGCCCAGGCGACCGACAGCGTCCCGGCGAGCATCGCCGCCACGGCCACCCCCGCGACGACGCTCAGCGAGACCACCAGCGAACGGTGCCGCAGGAGGCGCAGGGCACCTGCGCCGAGGAGCCCGGCGGCCGCCGCTCCGAGGAAGGCGAAGAGCGCCATGAGCAGGAGGTCGGTCACAGCGACCCGCCTCCGGTCGGGGGCGTGCCGCGGACGGCGGCCGGGCCGGGTCCCGTACGGCCCGGGTCCGCTCCGCCGTGGTGCCCCCCGGCCCGGGTCCCTTCGACCTCCGCCGCCACTTCCGCACCCTCCGCGTCCAGGTCCAGGCGGTACCCGACGCCCCACACCGTGCGGATCAGCCGGGGGCGGGCCGGGTCCTGCTCGACCTTGCCGCGCAGCCTGCGGATGTGGACGGTGACCGTCGAGAGGTCGCCGAAGTCCCACCCCCAGACCTCCCGCATCAGCTCCTCCCGCGCGAACGCCTTTCCGGGGTGCCGGAGAAGGAAGGCGAGCAGGTCGAACTCCCTCAGCGTCAGGGGGAGTACGTGCCCGTCGCGGTAGGCCCGCCGGGCCGCGGGGTCGAGGCGCAGACCGCCGCCCGACAGCACACCGGCCTCGTCCGCCGGTAGGGCCGCCCGGGCGCGGCGCAGCACGGAGTCGACCCGCAGGACCAGCTCGCGCGGACTGAACGGCTTGGTGACGTAGTCGTCGGCGCCGGTCTCCAGGCCCAGGATGCGGTCCTCCTCGTCTCCGCGGGCGGTGAGCATGATGACGGGGACCGGCCCGTGCTCCCGCATCCGGCGGCAGACCTCGAATCCGTCCAGGGCGGGGAGCATCAGGTCCAGGACGACGAGGTCGGGCCGGACTGCCGCGAACCGCCCCAGAGCGGCGGGCCCGTCGGCGGCCCGCTCGACGGCGTAACCGGCACGGTGCAGATAGCCGACGACGACTTCGGCGACGGTCGGGTCGTCCTCCACGACGAGGATCCGACCGCGGGCCGGCGGGGTGTTCTCCATGGCCTCCACTGTGGCACCCCGCTCGTGGCACACCGGGGTCCGCTCACACCCATCCGGCCGATGTCCATGTTTCGTAAGAACCTGATGCCCTGAATGCCCGAGTTGCGTCCGTAGGGTGAGGCGGGTGACTGATTCCTCTGCCACCCCTCCATGTCCGTCCGCCCCGCATACCGGTCTCCCGGAGGCCGACATCGTTCTGCCCTGCCTCGACGAGGCCGCCGCTCTGCCCTGGGTCCTCGATCGCGTCCCCGACGGCTGGCGCGCGATCGTGGTCGACAACGGCTCGATCGACGGTTCGGCCGAGCTCGCCCGGTCCCTGGGCGCGAAGGTCGTCACGGAGGACCGGCGAGGGTTCGGTGCGGCCGCTCACGCCGGGCTGCTCGCCGCCGAGGCCGAGTTCGTCTGCTTCTGCGACTGCGACGGCTCGCTGGATCCCGCGCTGCTGGCCGGCTTCGTGCGGCGGATCGCGGACGGCGAATGCGACCTGCTGCTCGGCCGCCGCCGGCCCGAGGGGCGGGGCGCCTGGCCGCCGCACGCGCGCGCCGGCAATATGGCGCTGTCCCGGATGCTGCGTCGCCGCACCGGCCTGCGCCTGTCCGACCTCGGCCCGCTCCGTGCGGCCCGCCGGGCCGATCTGCTGGCCCTGGACCTCACCGACCGGCGCAGCGGCTACCCGCTCCAGATGGTGGTCCGGGCCTCGGATGCCGGGCTGCGGGTCGCCGAGAGCGATGTCCCCTACCGGCTGCGGACCGGGAAGTCGAAGGTGACCGGCACCTGGCGCGGGACCTGGCACGCGGTGCGCGACATGCGGGGGGTCCTGCGCGAGCCCCCGGCGGACCGCGCGCCCGTCCGGGCCGCGCGCGCGGGGGCAGGGGCCGGGCGATGAGCGTGTACGGGCCCGTCGGGCCGACGGAATTGCTGGTCATCGCGAAGGAGCCGGTGGCCGGACGGGTCAAGACCCGGCTCTGCCCGCCCTTCTCCCCCGCCGAAGCCGCCCAGCTGGCCGCCGCGGCCCTCGCGGACACGCTGGAGACCCTGCTCACCCTTCCCGCCCGGCGGCGGGTCCTGGTGCTCGACGGGCGGCCCGGCCCCTGGGCGCCCCCGGGGTTCGAGGTGGTGCCGCAGAGCGCGGGCGGTCTGGACGAACGCCTGGCGGCGGCCTTCGGCGGGTGTACCGGGCCTGCCCTCCTGGTCGGTATGGACACCCCGCAGCTGACGGCCGGTCTGCTCGCCCCCGCTCTCGTGCCGGAGGCCTGGGACGGCTGCGGGGCCTGGTTCGGTCCGGCCGAGGACGGTGGGTTCTGGGCCCTGGGTCTGGCGGAGCCCGACCCGGCGCTGCTGCGCGGGGTGCCGATGTCCCTCCCGGAGACCGGTGCGGTGCAGCGGCGCAGGCTGGTGGAGGCCGGGCTCGTCGTGCGCGATCTGCCGGTACTGGTCGATGTGGACACCGCGGCCGACGCCCACCGGGTCGCGTCCGCCGCGCCGGGCGGCCGGTTCGCCGCGGTGCTGGACCGGCTGACCGGGGCGGGGGTGCGATGAGTACGACCGTGCCCTCGTCCAAAGCCGGCGCCCCGGCCTCCACGGAGCCTCCCGAGGCGGTGGCTTCCGTCGGCACCGGGACGGGTCCGGCCCCGCCCCGCACCGCCCCTTGGGCCGCCGACCCGTACGCCAACGCCCTGCGCACCGGCCGCGGCCCCCTGTTCCTGCGCCGCAGCGACGGCTGGCTGCTGCCCCTGGAAGTGGAGCGCTGGTGCTCCGACGCGGGCTCCGCCGACCTGTCGGCGCTGCACCGGTGCGAGGGGCCCGTGCTGGACATCGGCTGCGGGCCGGGGCGGCTGGTCGCCGAGCTGGCCTCGCTCGGGCACCGGGCACTGGGCATCGACGTCAGCGAAACGGCGGTGGCCCGTACGCGCGGTCTCGGCGGTGCGGCTCTGCTCCGCAGCGTCTTCGACCCGCTGCCCGGGGAGGGCCGTTGGGGCACGCTTCTGCTCCTCGACGGCAACATCGGCATCGGCGGCGACCCGGCCGCGCTGCTGGACCGGGCGGCCGATCTCCTCGGCGCCGACGGGCTGCTGATCGCCGAGACCGCCCCCGTCGACGTGGACGAACGGGTCCGGGTCCGGCTCGACGACGGCCGGGGCGGACCGGAGACAAGTACCGCCGCCCGCGAGGCCGCCCCCGAGCCGTTTCCCTGGGCGCGTATCGGAACAGCGGCCCTGCTGCGGCACGCCGGCGCGGGCGGCTGGCGTACGGCCGATCAGTGGGGCGCGGAGGGGCGGACGTTCGTGTCGCTGCGCCGTCCCGTACGGGAGCGGAGCGCCCGGACCAGCAGCCAGAGCGCGGAGAGCGCGAACAGCGCGCCGGTGATCAGCAGCCAGTTGCCGAAGTAGACGTCCGGGGTGGTACCGGCGGCGGCCACGTACCGCCGTTCGGTCCGCCGGGTGATCAGCGGGAACCAGATCAGCAGGAGCAGCCCGGAGAGGACCGCCGGTACCCGGACGAAGTTGACCAGCGCCGCCCGGGTGCCGAGCGCGGCGCGCAGCGCTCGGTCGGCCCCGGCGTACACCGGCAGCAGCACCAGGTCATGCAGGACGGCCGAACCCGCGAACCAGAGCAGCACCCCGGCGGTGTCCCCGTCCAGCAGCCGTACGCCCGCGTAGCCGGCCAGGCTGAACGTGGCGGCGAGCAGGATCAGGTGGAGCGGGCCCTCGCCGTACAGGCGGCGCGGCGAGTATCGCGGGCGGCGGGGTGCGGCGGAGCACGGCGGCACGGCTCGGGTGGACATCACAGCTCTCCGAACGTCAGGGTCTCGACCCACTTGGTGTTCAGCACCCCGGGCGCGGCAGGGACGATGATCCGGGCCGGGTAGCCGTGGTCGGGCGACAGCGGGGCACCGTTAACCTCCAGCGCGAGCAGCGAGCGGCCGTCACGGACCTGGTTGTCGCGCAGCGCGGCCTTGCGGAAGGAACCGCTGCGCTGGAGCGACTCGACGAACACGCCCGGCGGCCGGTCCGGGTACCCGGCGAGCGCCGCCAGATCGGCGAGCCGCACCCCGCGCCACTGCTGGTCGGAGGTCGACCAGCCCTCCACGCAGGCGATCGGGAGCGCCGCGGTGTGCTGGTCCATGGCCAGCAGTTCGGCCCGGGAGAAGCGGAACTCCCCGGCCGGCCCTCGTACCGTCAGCCGCCAGCGCTCCCCGGTGTCGGCGGGCGTGATCCGTACGGCGGCGGCGGTCTTGTTGATCTGGAAGGCGTTCGGCCCCGGGCCCGGGTCGGTGCCGCCGCGCGGGGTGAGAAGCGCGATGCGGCGCAACGGCCCGTCGAAGCTCCGGCCCGCCGAGGTGATCAGCAGCAGGAGCGAACCGGCCCCCACCATGGCCAGCGCGCCGCGCCGGGACAGGGTCGCGGGGAGCGGGTCGGGGGCGGCGAGGGTGTCCCGCTCGCCGCGCGGGACACCGTTGCGCAACACCCGTACGGCCTGGGGAGCCTTGAGAGCCGTATGGGTGACGAACCCGGCCAGGAAGACCCAGGCGCCGTAGAAGTGCAGGGTGTAGAAGGACCCGGGGAAGAGGTAGTCCAGCTGGATGTTGAGCAGTCCGGTGAGGAACTGGAACAGCGCCCCGCCCACGAGCAGCAGCAGCGAGATCCGTTCCAGGGCGTGGCCCACGGAACGGGCGGGCGGCAGTGCGAAGAGCCGGGGCACCACCGACCAGAGCTTCGCGAGCAGGACGGGCACGAGCACGATACCGACGGTGACGTGCAGCCCCTGGGTCAGCCGGTAGAGCCAGTGCGGGCCGGTCGGCCACGAGAACAGGTAGAAGCCCAGCAGGCCCCTGCCCGGTGTCTTGTCGTTGACCCGGTTCAGGTCCGGGTTGTAAGCGGCGTACGAGAGCAGACCGGTGACGAACAGCAGGGTCAGGCCGACGAGCAGGACGACGCCGAGCACGGCGGTGAAGCGCGCCCCTCGGACGGGGCTGCGCCAGAATCCCGGATCGGCGGGCGTACGCAGGGCGCGAAGAGAACCGGGCAGGGAGCGGGTTCGGCGGCGTTCGGGCATGGACCGACGCTAAGTGCGGAACCCGGTCCACGGGCGGGTACGACTCCTGACGGAATTCTGACGTCGCGGCCGGACGACGCGACGGACGTCACCTCGGGAAGGAGCGGCAGGAGCGGATCTGACGGTTCGGTGACGCGGCCCCGCCGGACCGCCCGATCACCGCCCGATGTGCATAGCGTGCCAGCGTGAAGACCGAGAACGTCACCCCGACGGACAACGCCGACGGCACGGGGCACGGCCCGCCCGCATCGCCGGACCGCATCGACGGTCGCGCCCGGCGCGCGGGGCGGGCCGACCTGGCCGCCGCCGCCGCGGGGGTGCTGCTGGTCACCGCCGCCGTGCTCATCGGCCGGGTCCTCCAGGACCGGGACGGGACCCTGTTCGCGCAGTGGCCGCCCTTCCTCGCCTCCTGGGACCCCCACCTGGGCCCGGGCACCCCCGCCGCGCTGACCATGGCCGTCCTGGTCGTCGGGTACGGCCCGTCGCTCGCCGCCCGGCTGCCCTGGCGCGGGCTCCTCGCGGCGGCCTGGGCCGGGTCCATGGCCTGGGTGTTCTCGATGGCGCTGATCGACGGCCTGTACCGGGGTGTCGAACGTCGGCTCACCACCAAGCACGAGTACCTACAGGTCATCGACCGCTTCGCGGACATCCCCGCCACGCTGCGCGGCTTCACCGACCACATCCTGTTCGACGCGCCCGGCAACTGGCCCGCTCATGTCGCCGGGCACCCGCCGGGCGCGACGCTCACCTTCGTCTGGCTGGACCGCATCGGGCTCGGCGGCGGCGCCTGGGCGGCGATCTGGTGCGTCGTGGTGGGCAGTTCGGCGGTGCCGGCCGTCCTGATCACCGTCCGGGTGCTGGCCGCCGAGCGCCTGGCGCGGCGTGCCGCGCCCTTCCTCGTCCTCGCCCCGGCCGCCGTCTGGGCGGGCGTCTCGGCCGACGGATACTTCACGGCCGTCGCCGCCTGGTCGGTGGCCCTGCTCGCCCTGGCCGCCACCCGCCGGGTCCGCTTCCCCGCCGTGGCGGCGTCCGGCGGGGGTCTGCTGTTCGGGTGGACCTGCTACCTGAGTTACGGGCTGGGGCTGATGGCCGCCGTCCTGGTCGCGGTCCTGGTGCTCGCCGGGACCGCCCGCCCGGTGCCGGTGTTCCTGCTCGGCGCGCTCGTGGTCCCGGTGGCCTTCACCCTCGCCGGGTTCAACTGGTGGACCGCCTACCACCTGTTGGTCGAGCGCTACTACCAGGGTGCGGGCGGCGTCCGCCCGTACGGCTACTGGGTCTGGGCCAACCTGGCCTGCGCGACCGTCGCGGCCGGGCTGGCCGCCGTCGCCGGGCTGCGCCGGAGCGCGGTGGCCGCGCCCCTCGCGGTACGGGCTCTGCGGGGCGGTCCCGCGGCGGTCCGCCCGGAAGGGCGGCTGGCGTTGCTCGTCCTGGCGGCGCTGGTGGCGCTGCTCGCCGCGGACCTCTCCGGGATGAGCAAGGCGGAGACGGAGCGCATCTGGCAGCCGTTCCTGCTGTGGCTGCTGCCCGCGGCGGCGCTGCTGTCCCGCCGGGGCGAGCGGTGGTGGCTGGTCGCTTCGGCGGTTCCGGCCCTGCTCGTCAACCACCTGCTGTGGACGGGGTGGTGAGGTCGGGTCCGTGGTGAGCGGCGCTCACTTCGTGTCCAGATCCCGGCGGCGGAAGCCCGCCAGTCCCAGTGCGATCAGTCCGGCCGCGACGGCGGTCAGGGCGAGCAAGGGGGTCCAGGCCAGGGGGGCGGCCGGGAGCTGGGGCACATGGCCGAAGGGCGACAGGTTCGTCAGCCGGTCCGGGAGCTGGAGGATGGGCCCCAGGTATCCGACGAGGAACGCGTACACGGGCACGATCCAGGCCGCCGCCCCCGCCCGCGGGAACCAGCCGAAGAGCAGGACGGCCACGCCGACGGTGACCCACAGGGCCGGGGCGTACGCGGCCGCCGCCCCGGTCAGTTCGAGGACCAGGCTCCCGTCCCCTGCCGACGCCGCGCCCGAGGCGCCGAAGCACAGCCCGGCCAGGACCAGCACTGCCGTGCCGCCGGCCAGAGCGACGGCGATATGGCTGCCGAGCCAGCGGTTCCGGGAGAGGCCGGTGGCCAGGAGCGGTTCGGCGCGGCCGGCGTTCTCCTCGGCACGCGGTCGCAGCGCGGCCATCACCACGTACACGGCGGCGGCGACCGCGACGACGACCATCACCATGGACGCGAACGACTCGGCCACGGTGGCGCCGCCGAGGCTCTCCAGCACCTCCTGGAGCTGCTCGACGTTCTTCACCATGTCGGCGGCCTCGCCGAGGATCGAGCCGTACATGACGCCCATCAGACACAGCCCGGCGGCGAAGCCGAGCAGGGTCGCCCGGTGCAGTCGCAGGGCGAAGCCGAAGGGCCGGGCGAGTGCGTCGGACGCCGTACGCCGGCCGAGCCGCGCGGGGCGCAGGCCCGCGCCGACATCGCGCCGGGTGCTCAGGACGAAGCCGTAGGAGGCGGTCGCGGCAGCGAGGAGGAGGCAGAGGGCGAGCGGCCACCACCGGTCATCGACGAAGACGTGGGTGCGCTGGACCCAGCCGATCGGGCTCAGCCAGGACAGGGCGTCGTTGCCCACGTCGCCGGAGGCCCGCAGCACGTAGGCCACGCCGATCGCCGCGAGCGCCAGGCCCGAGGCGCCCCGGGTGTGCGCCGTGAGCTGCGCGGTGATCGCGGCGACACCGGCGAAGACGAGCCCGATCGCGGCGTGCGCGAGGCCGTACAGCAGCGCCCCGCCCGGGCCGATGTCGTCGATGCCCGTCGCGGTGAGGCCCAGGGCCAGCAGCAGGGCGAGGCCGAGGTTGGCCACGACGGCGACCGCCAGGGCGGCGGCGAGGTGGGCGTGGTGGCCGACGACGGTGGAGCGCAGCAGTTCGGCGCGGCCGGTCTCTTCCTCGTCGCGGGTGTGCCGGGTGACGATCAGGACGCTCATCAGTCCGACCAGGACGGCCATGAAGCCGAGCATCTGGTGGCCGAGCATCGCGCCCGCGGTGTAGTCCGAGAGATAGGAGCGGGGGCCGGTCATGGCGAGCGCGGCGGGGCTGTCCATGGAGCTGACGGCCGCGGCGCGCTCCTCGGGGGTGGAGTACAGCGTCCTGTACTCGGCCGCCGTGGCCAGGGTGCCCAGGGCGAGGGCGAGCAGCCATACGGACATGCGGACGCGGTCGCGCCGCAGGTTGAACCGGAGAAGGGTCCCGGTGCCGGTGAGGGCGGCGGCCTGGATCCTGGCGGACGTGGACCTTCCGGAGGTGTCGAGGGGTGTGGCGACACCGGTCATCGGGCAACGCCTCCCGAGGCGGACGAGGCGAGTTCGTCGCCGTAATGGCGCAGCATCAGCTCTTCGAGCGTCGGCGGGTGGCTGGTCAGACTCCGGATGCCGAACTCGCCGAGCCTGCGGATCGCCGCGTCGAGGTGGGCTCCGTCCACGGCGAAGTGCACCCTCGGGCCCGTCGCCCTCAGTCCGTGGACACCGGGCAGGGCGTCGAGTCCGGTGACCGGACGTTCGGTCTCGGCCTCGACGGTCGTCCGCGTGAGGTGGCGCATCTCGCCGAGCGTGCCCGACTGCACGGTGCGGCCTTGGCGGACGATGCTGACACGGTCGCACAGCTTTTCGACCTGGGCCAGGATGTGGCTGGAGAGCAGCACGGTCTTCCCCGCCGCTTTCGCCTGGAGGATGACGTCCTGGAAGACGACCTCCATCAGGGGGTCGAGGCCCGCCGTGGGCTCGTCGAGGAGGAGCAGTTCGGCGTCGGAGGCGAGCGCGGCGACGATGGCGACCTTCTGCCGGTTGCCCTTGGAGTAGGCGCGGCCCTTCTTGAGCGGGTCGAGGTCGAACCGGTCGATGAGTTCGTCGCGCCGCCGCCGGTCGAGTCCGCCGCGCAGCTTCGCCAGCAGATCGATGGCCTCGCCTCCGGTGAGGCCCGGCCACAGCTCTACGTCCCCGGGGACGTAGGCGAGCCGCCGGTGCAGTTCGACCGCGTCCTTCCACGGGTCCTTGCCGAGGAGCTGGATGCCTCCGGAGTCGGCGCGCAGCAGCCCCAGCAGGACGCGGATCGTGGTGGATTTGCCCGCCCCGTTGGGTCCGAGGAAGCCGTGGACCTCGCCGGCCTGCACGTCGAGGTCGAGGCCGGTGAGGGCGTGTGTCGGGCCGAACGACTTGCGGAGTCCGGAGACGGCGATGGCCTTCTTCATGGTGCGAAGCTACGCTTTCTTCATAAATGTGTGAAGTTAAAGAAGCGTATGAATCACTCGTAGACCGGCCGGTGGCGCGGTCGGCACGCGAGCGCCGGGAACCACGGGGACCGGGGTCGGAACATGGATGAACGCCGGGCGGACAACGGCACGGACGGCGACGACGAGGCGGCGGCCGTCTCCCGGTTCGTGGAGCGGTTCGCCGCCCAGCTGGTCCAGGCGGGTATGAGCCGCATGCCGGCCAGGGTCTTCGCCGCCCTGCTCTCCTCGGAACAGGGCGCGCTCACCTCCGCCGAACTGAGCGAGCAGCTGAAGGTCAGCCCGGCAGCCGTGTCGGGAGCCGTCCGCTACCTGGCCCAGGTCAACCTGGTCAGCCGCGAGCGGGAGCCGGGGTCCCGGCGTGAGCGCTACCACGTACAGGGCGACCAGTGGTACGACGCGCTGCTCCAACGGGACGCCTTCCTGAGGAAGTGGCAGACCACGATGCGGGAGGGCGTGGAGCAGTTCGGACTCGACACCCCGCAGGGCCGCCGGATCAACGACACCCTGGAGTTCTTCCGGTTCCTGGAGAAGGAGCTCGACTCGCTGATGCAGCGGTGGGCGGCCCACCGGGCGGAACACCTGGAAGGGTGAGGTCTCCAACGTGCGCCTTCGCTCCGCTTCTTCGGCGTCGAGGCCCGCTCGGCGGCCTGCTCGGCCAGTGCGGACGGGTGGCCGGCCCCGTACCGCAGCGAACAGCCGCTCGCCGAGGCAGGACGGACGGCAAAGACAGCGGGCCCGGACGTGGGGCGGGGCCGGAGAAGATCTTCTCCGGCCCCGCCCCACGTCCGGGCCCTGCCCGGCGTTCACCCGTTTCCGCTGTCAGATCCGCCCGCGCGCCAGTCGGGTCAGCGGGCCCGTCGGAGGCTTCGCGGTCGAACGGCCGATGGCGAACGCCGCTCCGGCGACACCGGCCACGCCCGCCGCGGCTCCGGCGGCGACCGCCTTCCGGTGCTTGACGACCGCCCAGGCCGTGGTGGCCGCACTCGCGGCCTTGGCCGCGTTGGCGGTCACCGCCTGCTGCCCGCTCTGGAGACCGGCGGCCGCGGCACGGCCGACACGCCGGGTGGTCTCACCGGCCGCCCGCGCGCTGTCCGATGCCGCATCCTTGGCGCCCTCGGCCGCGGACCGTGCCCCGGCAGCCGTCGTGTCGGCCTGCTTGCCTGCCTTCCCCGCGGTGGCTCCGGCCGTCTTGCGGGCCGAGGCCGCCGACTTGCGGGGCGAGGCGGCCGACTTGCGTGCGGTGGTGGTCCTCCCCTTGCTCGGGGTGGAGTTCTTCGCGTCCTTGTCGTCAGTAGTCATGGCCTCCTCCTTGCCTTGGGTCGTGTGATGAAACCTGGATCCGGCTCGCTCAGGCGCCGTTGTGCGGCAGCAGTGAGCCGAGCGGTCCGAGATCGAGATTGAGGTCGTCCATCGTCAGGTCGTAGCGGTCGCACAGCTCCGTCATGCGTTCGTGCAGGATCATCAGCGTCATCCCGATCCGCTCCTCCTGGAGCTCGCTCAGATCGCCCTGATCGACGCGGTGGATCGCGGTGCGCTCCATGAGCTGACGGAGCAGTTCCACGATGGTGAGCACCAGCTTGACGAGGTCCCGCTCCACGGTGTCGGGGTCGGTCTGCAGGCGCTGGGCCGCCCCCGAGGGGCGTGGGTCGTCCGGTTGCGCGGGGGCCAGTCCGAACGCCTGCGCCGCCGCTCGTGCCACCTCTTCGGCCGCCGCGGCGGGCATGCCCGCCGGGCTTCGTGCTCGGTCGTCCTCGGTCATCGGGTTCCTCTCCTCGCCGGGGTGCTTCGCTCGGGTGCGCAGCCGGTGAACGGCCTCACCACGGCCCCGGCTCCTCGCCGGTGATCGACCGGATCACCGCTCGCAGGTTGATGTGGACGAGATCCACGTCGGCGATGGACAGGACGAGGTCCCCGGTGAGGACGGCCCCGCCGTTCAGCAGGCGGTCCAGGAGATCGATCAGGGCGACGGGCGGGCCGCCCCGGGGCTCGCTCTCGCCGAGAACCCCGCCGATGACGTCCGTGCTCACCGTGGGCCACCGCCGTCCGCGCCCTCCGCCGTCACGGCGGTCGCGAACGAGTAGGGCGCCCACGGCCCTGTCACCTCGACCGCGACTCCGGGTACGTCCTCGGCGAGTGCGGAAAGCTCGCGGCGTAGCCGCTCCGTGTGCTCCCGGGGGACGAGATAGGCCTCGTTGGCGACGTTCACCCCCGGCCGGGAGGCGAGCTGCCCCTGTTGCGGACGGTGCACCGCCCGTGAGGCGGCCACCCCCTCCGCCAACCGCGCGGCACGGGCGGCCAGTTCGGATGCCGTCCGGTAGGCGTCCTGGCTGTCGCGCTGCTCCGCCTGACGCCGTCGCAGATAGGCGCGCCCCGCCCCGCCACCCGCCGGTGCCACCGTGGCCGGGGCCGGCGCGGCGGCCGTACGGGGATCGGCGTACACCTTCACCCCGAGCTCGACGTGACCCTCCAGGCGACCCAACAGCTCCCGGAATTCGCTGCGTTGCCTGACCAGCATGTCGGCCACCCGGGCATCGTCCAGATAGACCGTGGCCAGCCGCATCGGCAGCACGGAGGTCTCAGCGAACGCGGCGTCCACCACCGCATGGTGGGCCCGGGCCACGGATTCGAGCCGGTCCAGGTCCTCCATCTGCGCGGTGAGGCCCTGCTCGCTGAACGTGTCCGACGGTACACCGGAGACGAGCGCACACAGCCCGCCCCCGCCGACGGGACGCAGGGGCCGTCCGTCCACACCGGGCAGCCGGGCGGCGAGCCCGTCCAGGGCGGGGCCCTCGCGGCCGACCGCGTACACGTAACTCATCTCGCCGACGCCCTCGCCCGGCGCCCCGACGGGCGCGTTCGGTCCGGCGTTCATCCTCGCTCCTCCTCTTCGGCCCGGGCCGCCGGGGCGTCGGCCGCGGCGGGGCCCGGGATCCCGGCGGCCGAGCGCAGACGGGCCAGTTCGGCACGCAGTTGCTCGTTCTCCTCGGCCAGCGCGTCCCTGCCGGTCCCGGCCTCGGTCTCCCGCGCGGGGCGGTTCCCGGTCTCCGCCGCGGGGCGGGCCCGTGAGGAGAGCGAGGGGTCGTGCTCCCACCAGTCGATGCCCATCTCCTTGGCCTTGTCGACGGAGGCGACGAGCAGGCGGAGCTTGATGGTGAGCAGTTCGATGTCGAGCAGATTGATCTGGATGTCACCGGCGATGACGATGCCCTTGTCCAGCACCCTCTCCAGGATGTCGGCGAGGTTGGCCGACGAGCCCTGCTGCCCGTATGCCGGGCCGCCCCCCCGGGGCGGGGCCGGCATACGGCCGGCGAGTGATTCGGACACGGTGTCTCACGCCTTTCCGTGGGGTGTCGGTGCGGGTCTGTCTGCGAGCCCGGTCACCGGTCGGCGGCGGCCGCACGGCGGCGGGAGCGGCGGGCCGGCCGAGGCTCCTCCTCCGTCTCGTCGGCTGCCGCCTCGTCGTCGTACTGTTCCTCGGCGTCCTCGTCCGTGGACTCCTCCGCCGGTTCCTCCAGCTCGTCCGTGGACTCCTCCGCCGGTTCCTCCAACTCGTCCGCCGGCTCGGCGTCCTCGTCGTCCTCGTCGACGAACTCCTCGTCCTGCGGCTCTTCGTCGTCGTACGCGAGATCGTCGTCCTCGGAAGCCTCGTCCTCGGAACCGTCACCCTCGGCGCGGAGCTGCTCGTCCTCGTACGCGTCGTCGGGCGAGCCGTCATCGGTCTCGGTGCCCTCGTCGTTCCGCGCCTCTTCCTCCTCGAGCGCCTCGTCATGCCCGACGACGACTTCCCCGTCGCGGATCTCGCCCCGCCAGCTGTCGGTCGCCTCACCGCGCATCATGATGAACTTGCGGTAGAGCTTGAGGTCGAGCCGGGCGCGGCGGCCCTGGGCGCGCCAGATGTTTCCGGTCTTCTCGAACAGCCCCTTGGGGAAGTATTCGAGGACCAGCAGGACGCGGGTCAGATCGTCGGTGATCGCGTGGAAGGTGACCACGCCCTTGACGGTTCCCTTGGCGCCTTCGGTGGTCCAGGTGATGCGTTCGTCGGGCACCTGCTCGGTGACGTTCGCCTTCCAGCTGCGGGTCGACTTGGCGACCTTCACCTTCCAGTTGCTGGTGGTGTCGTCGGCCTTCTCCACGCTCACGACACCCTTGGCGAACGAGCTGAACTCCTGGAACTGGGTCCACTGGTCGTACGCCTCGCGGACCGGCACGCCGACGTCGATGTCCTCGACGATGGTGACGCTCTTGGACTTGCCCCCTCCGGACTTGCGCCCCTTGCCGAACAATCCCTTGACCTTGTCCTTGACGGTGTCCTTGAGATGGGAGGCGCCCGCGCTCAGGGCGGCCTGACCGGGGGATTTGCCTTCGCCGAGGGCTTGGCCGCCCTTGGCCAGGCCCTTGAGGGCCCCGGACCCGCCCCCGGGCTCCGCGAGCTTGGACACCGAGTCGCCCAGACGGTGCCCCAGCTGGGTCACCGCTTGTTCGGCGCGGGCCCGGACGTAGTTCTGCAACTCGTCCTTGAGCCGGTCCGTGGCCGGGTTCTTGACCACGTCGTCCTTGATGGCGCCGAGTGCGGAATCAGGCATCGTCGCCTCCTCGGGCCTTGCGGGCGCCGGAGGCAGCTGCCTTGCGGGCGCCTCCCGCGCGCTTGCGGGCGGGGGCGGAGGTCTTGCCGCCGCTCCCCGAACGGCCGGAGCCGGACGAGGACCGGTTCCTGGATGCGGACTTGGCACCGGAGGCGGCGGTCTTGCGGGGAGCCCGCTTGCGGTTCTCGCTGCCGCCCGTGTCTTCCTCGTCCCCGGCCGCCTCGGCTTCGTCCTCGTCGGCCGCCCTGTGCTCCTCGTCCTCGTCCGGTTCCTCCTCGTCGGCCACGGGGGCGGCGCCCAGCGCCTGCGTGCGCTGCTGCAGGGAGTCGGCCAGGCTGCCGGCCCGCTGGGTGACGGCCTTGGTGGCCGCCGTCCTGGTGGCCTCCACCAGTTCCTTGCGCACCTGGTCGTTGAGCGAGCCCAGGGCCGGCGAGTCGGCGAGCATCCTGCCGATCTGCCGCGGATCGAGATCGATCTTCTTGCCGAGGAGGAACATCCCGAACCCCAGGGCGAGTTTGGCCTTCTTGGTGCGCCCCAGCAGGTATCCCCCCACCAGAGCGGCGCCTATCTTGGCGTTCTTCGTCATGTGCGATGCACCTCTGATCTCCCCCCGGTCACGTGTGGTTGTGGTCATGGGTCACGGCCCATGCCGTGTGCTGTTGCGGTACTCCTCGATCTCGTCGAGCCGGTCGAGCAGCTCGTCCTCGCGCCGGTCGAACTCCTCGGCGTCGATGAGGCCGTCGTTCAGGTCCTGTTCCAGTTGCGCGAGCCGGACACGTACCGGCTCGGGGTCGTAGTACTCCTCCTCGGCGGCGTGGACGACCTGGTCGAGAACCCAGACCGTCCCCCGTACGGGTGCCAGCGGCAGGGTCAGGATGCTGCTGATGAGGCCCATGGCGGACAGATCACCTCCGCTCCCGGAGCCCTGACGGGCCCTGCGGTCAGACGAAGCTGTACGGCGGCAGCGGGCCCGTCAGGGTGAACGAGTAGGCGTCACCGAGCCGGTCCGCCTCGCGTTGGACCGCGGCCACGAAGCCTTCGGTCTCTGTCCGGGGCACGAGGAAGGACAGATTGAGGAACTGCTGCGCGGCCGGCTCGGCGTGCGAGCTGCGGGGGGCGGCCTCCGCCAGCCGGGCGGCGATGTCCTCCGCCTCCTTCTGACGGCGGGCGGCCACCTCTCGGGCGACCAGCTCCCCCAGGGCGACCCGGTCGTCGTGGCTGCCCTGGGCGCGGGTGCGTTCGTTGAGCTGACGGATCTCGTCGGACTCGGTCATGATCTCCCGCAGGAGGTCGTCCTCGTCGCGGCCGGCCTTGAGGTTGTACTCCACATGGCCGCCCAGTTCCGCCAGGCGCTCCCGGTACGCGTCCGCCTCCCGGTCCAGGGCCGCGGTGACCTCGTCGTCGTCGGGGCCCACCAGACCGAACCTCATGGGCAGGGTCGCGCCGCCCGCCATGAGCGCTTCCAGAACGCTCTGATGGGCCATGACGTCGCGTCGCTTGGCGCGAAGGCCGGGGGGCGCGTCGCTCACGACCGCGGCCAGCCGGTCGGTGCGCAGGGTGCGCAGCTCCGAGGGCGGATCGCCCACGCCGTGCAGGCCGTTCAGGGGCAGCGGGTGGTCGGCGCCGGTGATGGCGTAGATGTAGGTGGGCACCGCTACTCCTCGCGTCGCTGGGTCTGACGGCTGGATGTCGACTTACGGGCCGGGCGCTTGCGGGGCTCCTCCTCGGGCTCCTCGCGCTTGCCCTGCAACGACTCGCTGAACGCCTCGACGGCGCCGGTGAGCGCGCCCTTGGACTTGCCCTTGGCGCCGTTCTCCGTCATGTCTCCGACCAGATCGGTGAGCTGGCTCGGCGCCTTGCGGCCGGACTCCAGATCGAGCCGGTTGCACGCCTCGGCGAACCGCAGATAGGTGTCGACACTGGCGACGACCACCCGGACATCGATTTTGAGAATTTCGATACCGACCAGGGAGACGCGGACGAACGCGTCGATGACGAGCCCACGGTCGAGTATGAGTTCAAGAACGTCGTAGAGATTTCCCGAGCCGCTCCCACCGGACGTCGCATTGCTCTGCTGGACGAGTGTCATGGGGAACTCCTTTCGGTGATCTTCGTTACGTTTGACGAATTACGCCGCCGACGGAACGTCAGCGACGGTCGATCTGGCCCCTGGCATAGCGGCGCAGTCGCTCGTAGGACAACAGCGTTCCCTGCGGGTCGAGTTGTACCCGGTAGGAGGCCATCACGCTCATGGTGTCCGGCACTCTCTCCACCTCGACCACTTCCACGTCTGCCGACCAACCGTCATCGGTGGCCTGCACCGCGGAAACAGAGCCGGGCTCGCACTGGAGCAATTCCGTGAGCTGCGCGGAGGCCTTCCGCATGGCAGTAGGAACGTCGACGCGCTTTCCGTCGTGCTCTTCATCGGTCTTCTTCTCGGTGCTCATCCTTCACCTGTCGCCGGGGATAACCGCTTGTTGATCGGTCTCCGTCGTCCGTGGCTGACATTCGCTTGCCCCTGCGATCCGGACGTATGCGCGAACGGAGCAGTCAATGGCGGCGATGCGCACGTCGGGCACCAGATCTTCCCTCTCCTGTTTCTCGGGGCGACGTGCGGAGCCGCCGCCCCGCGTGTGCCGGGGGTCCTCCTCACACCTCGGGGTACGCGAAGCGGACACGCCCGCCACGAACACGAAGGAGTCAGCCATGGAAATCTCCGGAGTCGTCAGCGCTCTGGTCATCGGGGCGGCGGTCGGCCTGCTGGGGCGCCTCGTCCTGCCCGGCCGGCAGCACATCGGCGTTCTGTGGACGCTCGTCGTCGGCATGGCGGCAGCGCTTCTCGGCTCGCTGCTGGCATCCCTCCTGGGGGTGGGCGACACGGGGGGCGTCGACTGGTTCGAGTGGCTCGTCCAGATCGCCCTGGCCGGCCTGGGTGTGGCCGCCCTGGACCGCGCCCTGGCCGGAACCGAACGGCGACCGCGGAGGCACGCCTGACGCCCACGGGCGGATCGCGCGTTCAGTCGGTCCGCAGGTCGCTGGTGGGGCCCGTCCCGCCCATGGCGCGACGGTCCTCGTCGGTCCATGAACGGGTGTCGCGAGGTTCGACGTAGGGCTCCTCGAACGGGGGGTGGCCTCCCAGGATGGCGCGCTCGCGGGCCATCTCCGCGTCGAACTCCAGGCCCAGCAGGATCGCCAGATTGGTGATCCACAGCCAGACCAGGAAGACGATGACGCCGGCCAGTGCCCCGTAGGTCTTGTTGTACGAGCCGAAGTTGGCGACGTAGAACGCGAATCCGGCGGAGGCAGCCATCCAGATCAGCAGCGCCAGAACGCTGCCCAGGGAGCCGAAGGCGAAGCCCCGCCCCTTGGCGTTCGGGGCCGCCCAGTACAGAACCGCCAGGAGGACGGCCACGCAGGCGACGAGGGCGGGCCACTTGGCGATCGACCAGATCAGGAGCGCCGTGTCGCCAATGCCCAGCAGGGCGCCGAGCTCACGGGCGATTCCCCCGGTCAGCACCACCATCAGGGCGCAGGCGCAGGCCAGGATCATGAGCACCAGGGTGAGCCCGACGCGTACCGGCAGCACCTTCCACAGCGGACGGCCCTCCGGCAGGTCGTAGACCGAGTTCGCCGCACGCATGAAGGCCGCCACATAGCCCGAGGCGACCCACAGAGCCCCCAGCAGGCCGACGATCGCCAGCACCGAACCGGTGCCGCCGCTGCCCTCCAGCTGAGTGATGGCGCTCGTGATCACGTCCTTGGCGGCTCCCGGCGCCAGCTTCTCGACGTTGTCCAGCGCCTTCCGCGTGGTCGACTCCCCCGCGATCCCGAGGAGCGAGACCAGCACCAGAAGGGCCGGGAAGAGCGACAGGATTCCGTAGTACGTGAGCCCCGCGGCCCGGTCGGTCAGCTCGTCCCGCTGAAATTCCTTCGCCGTCCGCTTGAGGACCGCCCACCACGACGCCCGGCCCAGCTCGGTCGGCGCATCCGGTGCGTCGCGCTCCACCTGGGCGCCGGGCCCGTTCGGCCCACCCCCGTCTCCTTTCTCCTTCCGCTCCGTCGCACCGCGGCTCCCCGGGACCTGCCCGTGCGGAGAGCCCTGCTCACTGCGCTGTTCATCGGCCATGGAGGGCGGCTACCCCCGAGAGCGTCGATATGCAGGCCCGACCGCCCTCCTGGAAGCACACGCCGCAGCACAGGTCGCCCCACCGGTCCGCCCAAGATGCGGCGCGCCCGAATCTGACGAGACTGGGCCCTATGGCAGACCAACGTTCGGCGCGGGCCACGAGCCCGACCAGGGCCCGGAAAAAGACCGCGCCCAAGAAGGGGCCCGAGCACGCTGCTCGCGCTGCCTGCCAGAGCCTGGAGGGGCTGATCGGCCATCGCGCCGAAGGCGTCTCCGCGGTCCGGCGTTCGGACGACGACGGCTGGTGCGTGGTCGTGGACGTTCTCGAGGTACCCCGGATCCCGGACACGACGAGCCTGCTCGCCTCCTACGAGGTGCAGCTGGACAAGGCCGGAGAGCTCCAGGAGTACCGCCGGGTCCGTCGCTACCGACGCGGTGCCGCAGACGAGTGATCCGAGACCGTCCGAACAGCTGGAAGGACCCACCCCATGGCAACCACCACCACGACCTACGCCGACGAGATCGCTCCGTGCCCGCCCCGCGCCGGCACCTTGTACGACGTGCTGGAGCTCATTCTCGACCGGGGCATGGTGATCGACGTGTTCGTCCGGGTCTCCCTGGTCGGCATCGAGATCATCAAGATCGATGCCCGCATAGTCGTGGCCAGCGTGGACACCTACCTCCGCTTCGCCGAGGCGTGCAACCGGCTCGACCTCGAACGGGACTCCCGCAGCACGACCGTCCCCGAGCTGCTCAGCGGCGGTGCGGCCAAGTCCATCGGCAAGCGCAAGGTGCGCAACGCCGCGGAGTCGGTGGGTGGTTCCCTGCGCAAGGCGGTGGGATACGACGAGGATTCCGACGAGGCGGACGAAGAGGACGAGCGCCCGAAGCAGCGTCGGGCCCCGGCCCGCAGCGGCGGCAGCTCAAGCCGGCGCCGCCGAGCGGAGGCCTGAGCCATGGACGACGACGGACTGTACGTCTACGCGGTGGTGAGCGACGGAACCGTGCTCCCCGCAGGGGCGGGCGGCGTGGGCGATCCCCCCGCCACCCTGCGCGTCATCGGTACGGGGAAGATCGCCGCAGTCGTCAGTGATGCCCCCGCCCGGCTGCGCGCACGGCGACGGGATCTGCTGGCGCACCAGGACCTGCTGATGGATCTTGCGGACAGCGGCCCCGTCCTGCCGATGCGATTCGGCATGGTGGCGCCGGACGAGGACGCCCTCCTCGCCCAGCTGGTCCTGGCGGAGACGAGCCACCTCGCCACCCTGAAGAACCTCGACGGGCACGTCGAAATCAACGTCAAGGCCCTGCCCGCGCAGGACTCCCTCGCCGATGTGGTGGCCGGGGACGCCGCCGTACGGCGTCTGCGTGACGCGGCGCGCAGACGACCCGGTTACGAGGCCAGCGTACGGCTGGGCGAAGCGGTGGCCTCCGCCCTGGCGCGGCGTGCGGCCGAAGCGGGCAAGGCGGTGCTGCGCGAGCTCGCTCCGCTGGCTCGCGCGGCCGCCGCAGGGCCCGAGGTGCAGGGATGCGCACTGAACAGGTCCTTCCTCGTCCCGCGCGGCCACAGCGAACGGTTCCGTACGACGGCCGAACGGCTCGCCGACGCACGCCGGAGCCATGTGGACATCCGCATCGCGGGTCCGCTGCCCTGCTACAGCTTCGTCGGTGACTCGGGCGCCCCGCGCCGGCCGGCAGCGACCGAAGGCCGACGATGGGACTGATCTCCGGAGTCCTGCTCCTGCCGCTCGCTCCGGCGCGTGGCGTGGTGTGGATCGCGGAGAAGCTCCAGGAGACCGCCGAGCGCGAACTGTACGACCCCGGCGTGATCCGTGCGCAGCTCGCCGAACTCAACCGCGATCTCGACGACGAACTCATCGATCTCGAAGAGTTCGAAGCGGAGGAGGAAAAGCTGCTCGACCGGCTCCACGCCGCTCAGAAGCGCTGCGATGTCGACAACAGAAGGTGACAGACATGGATGACCAGGCCAAGGTGGCACTGGCAGCCGCCGTAGTGGGCGGGTACGTGCTGGGCCGGACCAAGAAGGGCCGGGTCGCGCTGAGCGTCGCGACCTATCTGGCGGGACGGCGATTCGGGCTCGAACCCCGCCAGTTGGCGGCCGAGGGAATGCGCCGGCTCGGCGAGGTTCCCCAGTTCGCGGAGTTGCAGGAACAGCTGAGGGGCGAGGTCCTGGACGCCGGGCGCCAGGCCGTGACCGCCGCCGCCAACCGGGGCATGACCTCGCTGGCGGACGCCATCGGTGACCGCACGCTGCGCCTCGGTCAGGCCCCTGGGGAGGACGAGGACGACGAGGACGAGGACGAGTTCGAGGGGGAGTACGAGGAGGAAGAGGGCGAGCCGGAGGAAGAAGAGGACGAGCCGGACGAGGAGGAGCCGGACGAGGAGGAGGACGAGCCGGACGAGGACGAGCCGGACGAGGACGAGCCGGACGAGGACGAGCCGGACGAGGAGGAGGACGAGGAGGAGGACGAGCCGGACGAGGAGGAGGACGAGCCGGACGAGGACGAGCCGGACGAGGAGGAGGACGAGCCGGACGAGGACGAGCCGGACGAGGAGGAGGACGAGCCGGACGAGGAGGAGCCGGACGAGGAGGAGGACGAGCCGGACGAGGAAGCCCCGGCTCCGGCGCGCCGCAAGAAGGCGCCTGCCGCCCCCGCGAAGAAGGCCCCGTCCCGGAAGTCGGCCCCGGCGAAGAAGTCCGCCCCCGCGAAGAAGGCCCCGTCCCGGAAGTCGGCCCCGGCGAAGAAGTCCGCCCCCGCCAAGAAGTCCGCCCCGGCGAAGAAGTCCGCCCCCGCCAAGAAGTCCGCCCCGGCGAAGAAGTCCGCCCCCGCCAAGAAGTCGAGCCCGGCGAAGAAGACGGCAGCGAAACCGCCCGCCAAGAAGTCGACGGCGAAGAAGGGGGCCTCCAAGTCGGCCTCGTCGAAGCGGACCACATCCAAGCGCTCCGGTAGCGGGAGGTAGACGTCATGGGGAAGTCGGACAGGACCGAGCCGGAAGAAGCGCAGGAGTCGGGTGTCGACCGTCTGAAGGACGAACTGTCCAAGTACGCGAGCGCCCAGGTGCAGAAGATCGCCGAGAAGGCCGGCGACAAACTCACCGACCTCACCGGTCAGTTGAGCGATGTCGCGGAGAACGGCGGCTCGTTGCCCGCGATCGGCTCCCGGGTGCTCCAGGGCGAATCCCCGCTGAAGGCCTTCGTGTCGGAGAAGGCCAAGGGCGCGAAGGACACGGTCGTGGACAAGGCCAAGGAAGCCCTCGGCGGTGGGGGCAAGAGCAAGCGCAAGTCCAGTGGCGGCAAGATCACGAACATCATCGAGGTCCTCGATGTGGGCGTGCCTCTGCGGACGGCTTACGACGCCTGGACGCAGTACGAGGAGTTCAGCAGCTTCGCCAAGGGCGTCCGCGATGTCTCGAAGAGCGACGAGACGGAGAGCGACTGGAAGGTGAAGGTCGGCCCCTCGTCCCGCAGCTTCAAGGCCACGGTTCTGGAGCAGGTGCCGGACGACAGGATCGTGTGGTCGTCGGAGGGCGCCAAGGGAACGACCAGCGGAGCGGTCAGCTTCCACGAGCTCGGGCCCACACTGACCCGGATCATCCTGGTCGTGGAGTACTACCCTTCCGGGTTCTTCGAGAAGACGGGCAACCTCTGGCGCGCCCAAGGACGCCGTATGCGGCTCGACTTCAAGCACTTCCAACGCTACGTCACCCTCACCGAGGAGGAGCCGGAAGGCTGGCGCGGCGAGATCCGCGACGGTGAGGTCGTCGTCTCCCACGAGGAGGCCGTCGAACGGGAAGAGGCGGAGGAGCAGGAGCGGGAGGACGAGGAGCCGGAGGACGAGGAGTACGAGGACGGCGCGGAAGACGCAGACGCAGACGCAGACACAGAAGAGGACGAAGACGAGGACGAAGGAGAGCCGGAAGACGAAGACGAGGAGGACGAGGAAGAGGAGGAGGACGAGGAGGACGAGGAGCCGGAAGAGGAAGAGGAGGAAGAGGACGAGGACGAGGAGCCGGAAGAGGACGACGAGGAAGAGGACGAGGAAGAGGACGAGCCGCCCGCTCCGAGGCGTCGCAGGCGTCGCGCGAAGGAGTCGCGGTGACCGACCTCGACTTCCGGCAGGGCGATCAGCCGATCCCCGGGCCTCAGACCAACAACCTCGCCGACATCCTCGAACGCGTCCTGGACAAGGGCATCGTCATCGCCGGCGACATCAAGATCGACCTTCTCGACATCGAGTTGCTCACCATCCGTCTCCGTCTGTTCGTCGCCTCGGTCGACACCGCGAAGAAGGCGGGCATCGACTGGTGGGAGACCGATCCCGCGCTGAGTTCCAAGGCGTCGCGCAACGCGTTGGAGGACGAGAACCGTGAGCTGAGGGAGCGTCTCCGGGCGCTCGAACCGTCCGAGGACGCGCCCTCCGGCGGCCGGTCGGCGCCCCGGCGGACGGGCCAGGAGGAGCACACCGGCCGGGAGAAGGAGAGCGAGCAGAGATGACGCAGCCCTCGGACGCACGGGTGGCGTCCTCGTCCGCGGACGCGACGGTCACGTATGTGTTCGCCGTCTGCCGCAGCACACGTGCCACGAGCGCGTTGGATGTCACGGGCCTGGCCGGCCTGCCGGGCGGTGAAGCGGTCCGGCTGCTTCCGTCGGGTCTGCTGACCGCAGTGGTGCAGACCGTCCCCGCCACCGACTTCACCGACGAGGTCTGGCAGCGTCGGCTGTCCGACCGGGAGGAGGTCGAGCGGTACGCGCGGGCCCACCACGCGGTGGTGTCGGCCGTGGCCGCACACGGGCCCGTCGTCCCTCTGCCTCTCGCCACGCTGTACCACGACGACGACCGGGCCCGACGCCGCCTGGCCGACGAGGCGGACCGCTTCCACACCGCGCTGAAACGCGTCGCGCACCATGCCGAATGGGGAGTGAAGGTGTACCGGCCTCTGGCGCCCGAGCCCAGCCCGGCGGCCTGTACACCGGCCCCGGAGGCGGCGGGTGGCCGCGCCCCCGGGGCGGGTCTCGCCTATCTGAACCGGAAACGGGGCGCCCAGGCGCGGCGGGAGAAGCTCCGGGAACAGGCGCTGGACGTCGCCGAGTCCGTGGACGCCGAACTGCGCGGGCTCGCCGCGGCATCGCGCCGGCTGCGTACGCACGGTGCGGAGCTGTCGGGCGATCAGCGGGTGCACGTGCTCAATGCCACGTACCTCGTCGCCGACGAACGGGCGCACGAAGTCGGCCGGCTGGTGGCGGCGCTGGGCGAACGTACGGGTGCGCAGATCGAGCTGTCGGGCCCCTGGGTGCCGTATTCCTTCGTGGGAGAGGTGTGACCGTGGCGCACGACGTGGTGCCCTGGGACAGCCCGGAACCCTTGAGCGGTCCTCTCGGGGTGCCGCTCGTCGATCTGCTGGACCGTGTTCTGGCGACCGGTGTGGTGGTGAGCGGCGACGTGGTCATCGCGATCGCCGACGTACCTCTCGTACGGCTGTCGCTGCACGCGCTGTTGTCGTCGGTCAACGAGCGGGTGCCCTCGCCGTGGAGCGACGGGGGGCCGCTGTGACGGGCCCGCGTGTCGATCTGGACTCCGAGCAGATGGGGCGGGACCTGGTGGCCCTGGTCCTGACGGTGGTGGAACTGCTGCGGCAGCTGATGGAGAGACAGGCCATCCGCCGGGTGGAGCAGGGCGATCTGAGCGACGCGCAGGTCGAGGAGATCGGCACCACGCTGATGCTGCTCGACCAGCGGATGAAGGAACTCTGCGAGCAGCACGGTGTACGGCCGGAGGACCTGAATCTCGATCTCGGCCCCCTCGGGACCCTGCTGCCCCGCGACTGAGAGCCCCCTCCCCGTCGTCGTCGCGCCTTCGCCCCACTCGAATGGCGTATGCGGTCGAGCAGGCGCAGAGTGAATGAGGGGGCCGTACGGGCCGGGAGGGGAACAGGCTCGTGGCAATGACTCTCTGTGAGGCAGACATGGCCGACACCGAAACTCTGGGCACAGGCACCACGACCGACCGGCGCTCGGAGGGATCCCGCACCCGCGGCAGAACGACCATCGCCGACAACGTCGTAGCCGCCATCGCCGGCATCGCGATACGGGAGACCGAGGGCGTCCATTCGATAGGCCGAGGAGCGTCGAAGGCTCTGGGGGCCGTCACCGGGCGTATGTCCGGCTCGTCCGGCGCCGCTCGTCGCGCCGTCAAGGTGGAAGTGGGAGAGAAGCAGACCGCGATCGATGTGGATGTCGAGGTGGAGTACGGCACGACGATCCACGAGCTCGCCGACCAGATCCGGAGCAACGTCACCGACGCGGTGGAGACGATGACCGGGCTGGAGGTCGTCGAGATCAACATCGTCGTCTTCGACGTCCACGTCCCCGGTGACGATGACGACGACGATTCCGGCGATCAGGGCGGGTCCCGCTCGGGCGGAAGCTCTCCTCGCGTCCAGTGAGGGGTGTCCACCGTTCGAAGGCAGGAGAGAACATGCCCGACAGTCCGGGCGGGCGCCGGATCCGCCGTGATCCCGCCCGTCCTCTGCATGGGCGGACCGCCGTCGTCACCGGCGCCGCTCGCGGTATCGGTGAAGCGCTCGCCCACAGCCTCTCCCGGGCCGGGATGCGGGTCGCTCTGCTGGGGCGGGAAAGGATGGCCCTGGAGAGGACGGCCGAGTCCCTTCCCGGTCCGAGCATCTGTGTCGAGTGCGACATCGCCGACCGCACGGCGCTCGCGGACGCCGCACGCCGTGTGGCGGGCGAACTCGGACCCGCCGACGTGGTCGTGGCCAACGCAGGCATCGCGGTGAGCGGCCCGTTCGACCGAACCTCGGGCGAACTGTGGCAACGCGTCATCGAGGTCAACCTCATCGGCTCCGCCAACACGGCCCGCGCCTTCCTGCCCCAGCTCACCGCCACCCGCGGGTACTTCCTCCAGATCGCCTCGACCGCCGCGTTCGGCGCTGCCCCCATGATGAGCGCCTACTGCGCCTCCAAGGCCGGAGCGGAGTCGTTCGCCCTCGCACTGCGGGGCGAGGCCGAACCGGACGGGGTCCAGGTCGGTATCGCCTATCTGCACTGGACCGGCACCGACATGCTCACCGGCATCGACGACCACCCCGTCCTGGCAGCCCTGCGCCGCAACCAGCCCCGCCCCGCCCGCCGGGTCCACTCCCCCGCCCAGGTCGCCTGTTGGCTCACCCGGGGCATCGCCCACCGCACCCCGAACATCTACGCCCCGCCCTGGCTCCGCTGGTGCCAGCCTCTGCGGCCCCTGTTCCCCGCGTTCGTCGCACGGGCCACCCGCCGCGAACTGAGGGATCTTCCCCGCGAGGACACGTCCTCCCCCGCCGAGGTCCTGGGCGTCGGAGGCCGTGCCGACTGGAACGCCTCCCAGGCGTCGGGCCCCGCTGCCCGGCCCGACCGGTAGACCGACCGGGCCGCCGCGTTCCGGTAGGGGCGGGGAGGCACGACGATCAGGCCCCTTCACCTCGTACGCGGGAGATCTCGCCGGTCCGGCCCCGGTGGGCCAGCAGCCGCTGGACGGCGGAGAACGCGGCCGTGGTCGCGCGTGTGGAGCGGATGGCTGCGCGGGCGGCGTTGGCGCCCGGAGCACCGTGCACCCCGCCGCCGGGATGAGCGGACGCGGATGCCAGGTAGAGCCCCTTCACGGGCGTTTCGGGGCGACCCGTCCCCGGCACGGGCCGGAACACCAGCTGCTGGTGCATCGCGGCCGTCCCCCCGTTGATGGCTCCGTTGTGCAAATTGGCGTCTGCGGCCTGCAGGGACGCCGGGGCGAGAATCCGCCGGGCCCGGATCCGGCTGCGGAACCCGGGGGCGTACCGCTCGACCCGGGCCTCCATCCGGTCGGCCATCCGCTGCTGTTCCCCGGCGCCCCACCGGCCGGTCAGCCCGTCCGGGCCCGCGTCCGCCTTCACCGTGTGGGGCACATGGGTGTAGGCCCAGGCCGACTGGGTGTCCAGCGGGGACCGGGTGGGATCGGCCGTGGTCATCTGCCCCATCAGCAGGAACGGGCGGTCCGGGACCAGGCCGCGGGCGATCTGGGACGCGCAGCGCGTGAGTTCGTCGACGCCCTCCGCCAGATGGACGGTCCCCGCCGACGCGGCGGCCGCGCTGCTCCACGGGACAGGGCCGTTGAGCGCCCAGTCCACCTTGAAGGTGGCGAAGTCCCACTGGAACCGGCGCATGTCGTCCAGGAGCCGGCCCGGCAGGTGCTCGGCCGCGACCAGCGCTCCGTAGAGGCTCGGGGCGGACACGTCGGCCAGTACGGCCCTGCGGGCGGGTACCGGCTCCCCGGACTCCGTACGGACACCCACGGCGCGGCCCCGGCGCACGACGACCTCGGTCACCCGCTGCCCGCACCGCACGCTTCCCCCACGGCTCCGCAACCGCCCGACCAGCGCCGCGGTGAGGGCCCCGGCGCCGCCCACGGGAGCGGGGAAGCCGTGGAACTGCCCCAGCATGGACATCAGCCAGCCGAAGCCGCCGCTGCCCGCCGCCTCGGGGGCCAGATCGGCGTGCAGGGCGTTCCCGGCCAGCAGCAGCCGCCCGCCCTCCCCGGCGAACTCCTCCTCGCCCAGTCTGCGGACGGGGAGCACCAGGCTGCGGGCCAGCCGGAGCCCGCCCGCCGCCCGGAGGCGCGCCGCCAGCACGGTGCCGGCCCGGACGGGAGGGAAGGGCGAGAAGAGGGCGTCGACGATGCCGTCGCCCACCCGGTCCCAGATGTCGCAGAGGCCCAGCCAGCCGTCGCCGTCGCCGGGTGCGAACCGGTCGAGGCCCGCGGCGGTCGCCGAGCGGTCGCGGTCCAGTACGGCGCACCGGCCGTCGAGCAGCGGATGCGCGAGTACCTGGGGTGCGTGACTCCAGCGAAGCCCCTGCCGGTGCAGCTCCAGCCCGGCCAGCACCGGGGAGGCGGCGGCCAGCGGGTAGAACGAGCTGAACAGGTCGTTGACGTACTCGGGGTGGACGCCGCGGTCGCTGCGGACCGCGCCGCCCGGCTCGTCCTGCGCCTCCAGCACTTCCACCGACCAGCCCGCGTCGGCGAGCAGATTGGCGGCGACCAGGCCGTTCGGTCCACTGCCGATCACCACTGCGTCGACCATGGGAGTGTCACCCTCCGTTTCAGCGGCCGAGCCCCTCCTCGGCGGGATTCGATGTCGGCCGGTCGGCCGGCGCGCCTATGCGCCCTCGCTCGTCCCCACGGGCGTACGGCGTTCGGTCAGCCGGGCGAGGCGCGCCAGCATGGTGCGGTGGCGGAGCTGGATCAGCGAGTCCAGCAGGACGTTGTGGAGCGTGCCGCCCACGCCTCGCAGCGGGTGTTCGTCGACGGTCACGAGGGTCTTGTCGCCCCAGGGCCGGATGTCCACGGCAATGCGTGCCGACCCCAGCGGACCGGCCTCGGCCTCCAGCTCCAGGGTCCGGGGCCTCTCGATGCGCCGCACCACCGTGCGGCCGGTGAACTCCTTGGGCCCCAGCCGCACGCTGTAGGTGATCGAGGAGCCCAGCTCGGGCCAGTCGCCCTGCTCACGGTGGGACTCGGAGGTCCCGACCACCCAGGCGCCGTAGAGACGTTCGTCCTCCAGGATCGTCCATACGGCGGACGGAGGGCGGTCGATGAGGTGGTGCCGGGCGGCCATGTTCTTCCTCGTTTCGTCGGTTCATCGCTTCGTCGATACTTGGTTCGTCGCTCGGGCGTCCTGGACACCGGGCACCTCCGGGTTCATGGACGGTTCGGTTCGAGCTGTCGGATACGTCCGTCGAGTTCGCGGCGGTAGAAGTCGATGAAGCCGTCGGGGTCGGGGCCCGCGTTCTGCATGACCAGCCGGTCGAAACCCGCGTCGACGAACTGCTGGGCCACCTCGACGTACCGTCCGGGGTCCGCTCCGCAGGCGAACTTCTCCAGGATGTCCTCTTCGCGGACCGTGGCGGTCGCGGCCTCGAAATTGACCGGATTGGGCAGCTCGCTCATCACCTTCCAGCCGGTCAACGCCCAACGGGAGGTCTCGAGCGCGGCGCGGGCGGCGGTGTGCGCGTCGGGGGCCCAGGCCATCGGGACCTCCCCGTAGCACGGGCCGGCGCCACCGGCGTCGCGGTAGTGCCGGATGATGCTCGGCTTGTCCTCCGTGGCGAACAGGCCGTCGCCCAGTTCGGCGGCGATCCGGGTCGATTCCGGGCCGCTGGCGGCCACCGCGATCAGCGGCAGCTCGTCGGGGAGGTCGAAGACCCGGGCGTCCTGGAGCCGCAGGTACTTGCCCTCGTAGGACTGGTAGCCCCCGCTCCACAGCAGCCGGATGATTTCCAGCGCTTCCCTGAGCATGTCGTGCCGGGGGCGGACCGTGTCGGGGAAACCGGGGCCGACGACGTGTTCGTTGAGCCGTTCCCCCGAGCCGACGCCCAGGACGAAGCGGCCTTCCGAGAGCAGGGCGAGGGTCGCGGCCGCCTGGGCGATGACGGCGGGGTGGTAGCGCACGGTGGGGCATGTCACCCCGGTCGCCAGGCCGATGCGCGAGGTCCGGGCCGCGATGGTCCCCAGCACCGTCCAGGCGAACGGCGAGTGCCCCTGGTTGTCGAGCCAGGGGTGGTAGTGGTCGCTGATCTCCACGAAGTCGAACCCCGCCTCCTCGGCGAGCACGGCCTGCCTGACCAGCTCCGCCGGGCCGAACGCCTCCGCCGCCAGCTTGTATCCCACCTGCATGTGATCCTCGCTCCTTGTGCGTCGCGGCCGTTATGTCCGCCGCTGCTTCCTTCACGCCGTTTCGTACGCACAGGGGTACCCCTTGACGCAGGCACGTAACGCCTGTCCGCCCCTCCCGGTGGAAGGGCGGCGGCGGTCGCCGTCGCGCCGAGCGGGCAGACCGGCTGTGACTCCTTCGCACACCGCCCCCGGGACGCTCCCCCAGGCCCGTATAGGCTCATGCCGCATGATCGACGAGTTCGCGAAGGACACCCTGCACGGGAGACTGCGGCGGGACCGCGAGGCGCTGCTCTGGAAGCTCGACGGGGTGCCCGCATACGACGTCCGACGGCCTTTGACGGCGACCGGGACCAACCTCCTGGGCCTGGTCAAGCACGTGGCCACCGTCGAGGCCAGGTATTTCGGCGAGGTCTTCGGCCGCCCCTCCCCGGAACCTCTGTCCCGGTGGCAGGAGTACGACGGCAGCGACCTGTGGGCGGCCGAGGGCGAGACCCGCGACCAGATCATCGGGTTCTACCGGCGCACGTGGGAGCACGCGGACGCGACGATCGACGGGCTTGCCCTCGACGCCCCCGGCCACGTGCCGTGGTGGCCGGAGCCTTATGCCGACACGAACCTGTTCGCCGTCATGGTCCATGTCCTCGGCGAGACCGTCCGGCACACGGGGCACGCCGACATCCTGCGCGAGGGCCTCGACGGCCGGACCGGGTTGCGCGCCGAACACGGGAAGCAGATCGACGAGGAAGCCCGCGCGGCGTACCGCGCGAAGATCGAGCGGGCCGCCGCCGGCTCGGCTGCGTCCACTCCCGCCGTGGACTCCGGGAACGGGCCGGGCTTCTAGGATCTGCGGCATGGCGACACGACTCGTGCAGATCAACATGAAGGCCCAGGACGACGCCGCGCTCGGGCGGTTCTGGGCGGAGGTGCTCGGTTGGGGTATCGACAGCGAGGGTCCCGGGGTGACCAACCTCGAACCCGTGGGCTTCACCTATCCCGACCCCGTGGCCGTCTGCATCGATATCATCGCCCGTCCGGAACCCAAAACGGTCAAGAACCGCGTGCACGTCGACCTGGCCACCACCTCGACGGCCCATCAGGAGGAACTGGTCGCACGCCTGAAGAGCCTCGGCGCGACGCCGGTCGACGTGGGGCAGGGCGACGTGCCCTGGACGGTGATGGCCGACCCGGAGGGCAACGAGTTCTGCGTACTGGAGCCCCGCCCGGTCTACCGGGACACCGGGCCGATCGCCGCCGTGGTGGTCGACTGCACCGATCCACGGGAGATGGCCCGGTTCTGGGGCGAGGCGATGGACTGGACGCTGCACGAGGTCACCGACGACTCTGCGACCATGCGCTCCGCCAAGGGCGTCGGACCCTACCTGGAGTTCATCCGCACTCCCGACCCCAAGAGCGTGTGGAACCGGGTCCACCTCGACGTCCGCCCCTACCCCGGTGACGACCCGGCCGCGGAGGCGGCCCGGCTGCGCTCCCTGGGCGCCAGCGACCCCGGTATCGACCAGTCCGCGATCCACTGGACCGTCCTGGCCGACCCGGAAGGCAACGAGTTCTGCCTCCTTGCGCCTGCCTGACGGCTCCGCCGGGCGTCTTCAGGACAGCAGCGTCGAGCGGGATGCCGCCGACCACGCCCTCCTGACCGCCTGCCATGCCGCGCTCCCCACCTCGACGAGGGACGCCCATCGGCGCGGCGGCGACGCTCCGCGCGCAAGGGGTCAGGAGGCCCGGGCCGAGCGACGGTCGAGGTAGGAGGTGACCGGGGCCGCGGCAGCTCCGTGGACCACCACGGAGATCACGACGGCGAAGACGACGACCGCCCACATCTCCTCCTCGTGCACGCCGAACTCGCCCTCCCCGCAGGCGTAGGCGAGGTAGAAGAGCGAACCGATGCCCCGGATCCCGAAGCAGGCGATGGCCGCGCGTTCGTTCGGGCGGCCCGGGCCCCGCAGTTGGGCGAGCCGGCCGGAGACCGGGCGTATGAGGAGGTGCAGCAGTACCCCGACCGCCGCGCCCTTCCAGGTGAGCGCGGCCAGACCGCCCGAGGCCACATAGGCGCCCACGGCGAACAGGAGCAGGGCCATCAGCAGGCGCTCGATCTGGTCGACGAAAGCGTGCATCACCCGGTGATAGCCGTGGCTGTGCTCCGCCCTGCGCAGGGCGCACGCGGTGACGAAGACCGCGAGGAAGCCGTAGCCGTGCAGCGCCTCGGTGAAGCCGTAGGCCAGGAAGGTCGCCGCCAGAGCCACGAAGCCCTCGCCCTGCTCGGCGAGCCGCAGGGGTTTCGCCCGGGACCGGAAGAGCAGCCGGCCCAGCAGGAAGCCGATGGCGAGGCCCGCCGTCACGCCCACGGTGATCCGGATGAGCACGTCGCTCCAGACCCAGTGCGCCATCCAGCCGCCGGTCCAGCTGTTCCCGGCGGCGGCCAGGGCGAGGGCCGCGAGGACGAACGGGAAGGCGAGGCCGTCGTTGAGTCCGGCCTCGCTCGTCAGCGCGAAGCGGACCTCGTCCTCGTCCTCCTTCTCGGCGGACGGCTCCCCCACGCGCACCTCGGAGGCGAGGACGGGGTCTGTCGGCGCGAGGACCGCGGCGACCAGGAGTGCCACGGACACCGGCCAGTCGAGCAGTGCCCAGGCGGCCAGCGCCGTCGCCCCGATCGTCAGCGGCATCGCCAGCCCGAGGAGCCGCCAGGTCGCGGCCCAGGAACGCCATCCGAAGGGGCGGTTGATGGCCAGGCCCGCTCCCATCAGCGAGACGATCACGCAGAATTCGGTGAGGTGGTGGACCCAGATGCGGTCGGCGACCGGGTCGACCGTGGGCAGCGGCAGCGGTGTCAGCTGGAGGACCACCCCGGCGGCGAGGAAGACGATCGGCACGGACACCGGCAGCCGGGAGAGCAGCCGGGGCAGAGCCGCCGCAAGAAGCGCTCCGATGCCGAGGCATGCGTACACCGCGCCCTCGGTGGTTATGTGCACGTCCGGGTTCATCCTCCGCGTCGTGTGTCGGCAGGGCGGCCCCGGACACGCAACGGCTGTCGGCGCGCGGGTCGGTGGGGTCCGGGCGCCGTGTACCCCTGTGCGCGCGTTCAAACGGATGACGCCGACGGCCGAGGACCTGGGACGGGGAGCCCCGGCGCCCTTGCGTTCAGGGGCATTCCGCGGTGCCGGTACCGCGTGGATGCCGCCCGGCCGGTCCGCCACGTGTGCGCGGCGAGGTGTGGGGTGAGGTGCTGCCGGGAACCCGTGGCCGCGGTACTCGACGGGCTCGCCCTTCCTCCGGTCACCGCGGTCGGGCACTCCAGCGGTGGATACGTCGCCACCGCGCTTGCCGAACAACGCCCTGACCTGGTCGGTTCGCTCGCACTGATCAGCAGCGGTCCGAGTCCCGACGCGCTCCTCCCGCAGCCAGTCGTCCTCAGGGCGCTGATGGCCCCGCCGCTGGGCCCGCTCCTCCGGCCGATCCGTTCGGACACGATGCTCCGCAAGGGGATGAGCGCGGTGTGCAACCGCCCGGTGGAGATCCCGGACGACCTGGTCGCCGAGGTCTGGGGCATCGACTATCGGACGTTCAGGACGGTGCTGCGCCGAAACACCGCGTACATCGCCGAGCGGAGCGTCCCCGAGCGCCTCGCCGCCCTCGACGTCCCCGTCCTGGTGATCTTCGGCGCTGCCGATCACCGCTGGGATCCGTCTTCGGTACACCACTACGACACGGTGGCGACCCCACGCGTCGAGCAGCTGCCCGACGTCGGACACCTCCCCATGTTCGAAGCGCCGGAGACGACCGGCGAATCGCTGCTGGCGTTCGCGGTAGCCGGGCGCTGAAACCGATGGCAGCCCTGGTGCCGTAGCGGGTTGACCGACCGCGTGCCGTCACCGGCGGTCGTCCACATGTCGGCGCGTTTGGCGAGGTTCGCGTCGGCGGCACCCGCTACCAGGGGCCGGTCGGGTAGAGGATCCCGTCGCGCGTGTCCCGGACGAGGAGGTCCGGGGAGCCGTCGCGATCGGCGTCGCCGGGCGCGGTGATGGTCATCGGGGCCCAGCCGGCGCTGCCGATCTCCACCGGCGCCGCGACGGCGGGGGACCGGGCGTGCTCCAGCCGTTCGCGTACAGCCAGAGCTTGTTGCTCGCGTTGACGACGGCGTCCGGGCGGCCGTTCCCCGTCATGTCACCGACGGCGGCGACCTGTGCGCTGGCGGGCAGGCCCCCGGCGACGGCGGTCGGGGTCTTTTCGAGGCATGCCGGACGTGATCGCGGGCACCGCAGAGGGACACCGCCCCCACACACACAAAGGAGCAAGCGCCGTGTCCCAGGTCGAGGAGTCCATCGAGGTCAGCGTCCCCGTCAGCGCCGCCTACAACCAGTGGACGCAGTTCGAGAGCTTCCCCCGGTTCATGGAGGGGGTCGAGCGGATCGAGCAGCGTACGCCGACCCTGACCCACTGGAAGACGAAGATCGCCGGTGTCGAGCGGGAGTTCGACGCGGAGATCACCGAGCAGATCCCTGACGAGCGGGTCGCCTGGACCAGCGTCGGCGGCGAGGCCAAGCAGGCCGGTGTCGTCACCTTCCACCACATCGACGACGCCACCACCAAGGTCATGCTGCAGCTCGACTACGACCCCGAAGGCTTGGCCGAGAACGTCGGCGACAAGCTCGGTTTCGTCAAGCGCCAGGCCACCGGAGACCTGAAGCGGTTCAAGGAGTTCATCGAGTCGCGCGGTGCTGAGACCGGCGGCTGGCGTGGCACCGTCTGACCTGTCCTCTGTCGGCCGCCGGGCCGCACGGCCGTGTCACGGATGAGCGATGCGGCTGTGCGGTGCCCGGTGGGCCCTGCGGTCGGGCGGCCTCCCGGTGCGCTGCCGCCGAGGGGGATGCGTATCCCCTCGCGTGCCGGGCCCCGAGGGCCTTTCCCCTACGAGCGCATCCTTCCAGCACCGCCTGGACATCACCGGCCCTCCGGCCGCGCACAACAGCAGCGGGTATGCCCCTGGCACCTGACGACATCTCGCGGCAGGGAATACTCACCTCCATGTCGACCCCTGAACACAGACAGAGCAGCGCACCACTGGCCGTCATAGCGCCTCGCGGCGAATTCGATCTGGACTCCCTCCCACCCCTGGAAGCGCAGATCGAAACAGCCCTGGCCCATCACACCGGCGTCATCCTCGACGCCGGCGGCATCACCTTCGCCGACTCCATGTTCCTCAGGCTCCTCATCGCCACCCACCACCGCACCGACCTGCGCATCGCCGCCCCCTCCGAGACGATAGAGCGCCTGCTCGCCGTCGTCGGCGCGGATGCCTTCCTGCGCGTCTACCCCACCGTCGACGAGGCCCGGAGCGCGTGATCCACCGCCGATAACTGCCCCGGCGGGGCGCGTCCTGGCGCGTCCCGCCGGGGCCTCGGAGAACTGCGGGGCAAGAACGGTGTGCGCGGGGGGGCGCTCAGGGCCGTGCTGCTCCATCCGAGCCGGGCCGGTCCGCCGGGTAGCGGCGCTGGGGTGGAGATGCGGGCTCCTCTGCCCCGCGTGAGGATCAGGAGTACGAGGAAGAGCCGGCCCGGCGCTTCCGACCGGGCGTTCCGGGCCCTTCCTGCGCCGCGCGGCGCAGGAGCCCTGGAGGTGGAAGAGATGCCGCGACCGTTGTGGGCGGGTGCCATCAGCTTCGGGCTGGTCACGATCCCCGTGAAGATCGTGTCCGCGACGGAGGACCACGATGTCCACTTCCACCGGGTGCACCTCACGGACATGGGGCGGGTGCGGACGCGGAAGGTCTGCGAGCTGGACGACCAGGTCGTGTCCCAGGACGAGATCGGCAAGGGTTACGAGATCGCGAAGGGCCAGACGGTCCCGGTGACCGACGAGGAACTCGAACAGATGCCGCTGCCGACGGCGAAGGCGATCGAGATCGCCGCGTTCGTCGACGCCGACACCATCGACCCGGTCCGCATCAGCGACTCCTACTACCTCGCCGCTGACGGACAGGTCGCCGCCAAGCCCTACACCCTGCTGCGCAAGGCCCTGGAGCGGTCCTCGAAGGTCGCGGTGGCGAAGTTCGCGTGGCACGGCCGGGAGCGCCTCGGCCTGCTGCGGATCCGCGAAGGCGCGATCGTGCTGCACTCCATGAAGTGGCCCGACGAGGTCCGCAGCCCCGACGAGCTCGCCCCGCGCGAGGTCGAAGTCGGCGAGGAGGAGATCGAGCAGGCCCTCCAGCTGGCCGAGCGGATGACGATCGCGGACCTGTCCGGCTTCCACGACGAGTACCGCGAGGCCCTGGAGGACATCATCGCGGCGAAGGCGGAGGGCAAGCCCCTCCCGGCCCCGACCGAGGACGGGAAGCAGGAGAAGGGCGAGGTCGTCGATCTGATGGCCGCCCTGAACGCCTCCGTCAAGGCGGCCCAGGAGTCCCGTGGGGAAGACGGCAGGGACGCCACCGTGCACGAGATGCGGCCGTCGAAGAAGACCGCACGGAAGACAGCTGCGAAGAAGACGGCCGCGAAGAAGAAGTCCACGGCGTCGAAGAAGCCTGCGAAGAAGACGGCCGCGAAGAAGCGCAGTGCCTCCTGACCCTCATCCCGCAGCTGCGGGTGCCGTACTGCCGAGGATCGAGCCGATGCTCGCAACGCCCGGCCCGCTGCCGTCGGCGGGGGTGGAGGACAGGTGGGCGTTCGAAGTGAAGCAGGACGGCCAGCGGGCCATGGTCTACCTGCCGGGCGACGGCACGATCCTCCTGCGCGCACGATCGGGTACGGACATCACCGCCGCTTACCCCGAAGTCCTCCCCCTCGCCGACGCCCTCGGCGCGCGGAGTGCCGTGCTGGACGGGGAGGTCGTCGCGCTGGACGATCAGGGCCGTAGCGACTTCGAGCGCCTCCAGCAGAGAATGGGCCTCGTCGGTTCGCCCGCCAAGGCCGCCCGCGTGGCGGCCCGGGTCCCCGCGCACCTGATGCTCTTCGACGTCGTGCACCTCGACGGCCGGCTCCTGACCGGACTGCCGTACGCGGAACGGCGGGCGCTGCTGGAAGGTCTCGGACTGGCCGGGCCCGCTTGGTCGACGCCCGCGGCGATCACCGGGCACGGGGCCCAGGCATGGGAGATGGCCCGGGACGCCGGACTGGAGGGGCTGATCGCGAAACGGCTCACCTCCCGGTACGAACCGGGGGCGCGCTCGAAAACCTGGGTGAAGGTCAAGGTCCACCGTCTCGCCGACGTCGTGATCGGCGGGTGGGTACCCGGGCGCGGCCGACTGACCGGTCTGCCCGGAGCGGTTCTGGTCGGCGAGCGGCGCGACGGGCTGCTGCGCTACGCGGGCAGCGTCGGCACCGGCTGGAGCGAAGCCGAACGCACCCGCCTGGCTGAACTCCTGCAGCTCGCGGCCACCGGGACCTGCCCTTTCGCGCAGGTCCCGCCGGTCGCCGGAGCCCGATGGGTACTCCCCCACCTCGTCGGCGAGGTCCGGTACACCTCACGCACCCGTGCCGGACGCCTGCGTCATCCTTCCTGGCACCGGCTGCGCCCCGACCTCACCCCCGGCGACCTGGTCTGAGAATGCCCGGCCGGCCGGCCCCCGGGCTGCTGCTTCGTGCCTCTGGGCCGGCGGGCTGGTACTCAGGGCGCGATGGCCAGATTCAGTGCTCAGCCACACGACCTGCTGGCTGAAATCCCGATGGCTCAAACTCGCGTGTTCGAATTAATGTTCGATACAGTCGAGTGTAGTGAGGTCGTTAAATCACGTTTGAGGGGGTTATGGGCGGAGGTTGCCATGCGAGGAAGTGTTCCTCACTTGCATGTCAGCAGTGGGTTTTCGGCCCGCTACGGCGCCTCGCACCCCCGTGAACTCGTCGCGCGGGCGTCCGACCGCGGAATCGGGGTGCTGGCGCTGACCGACCGCGACATGGTCACCGGCACGGTGCGCTTCGCGAAGGCCGCCACGGCCGCCGGTGTGAAGCCGGTGTTCGGTGTCGATCTCGGTATCGCTCCCCTTGTGCCGTCGGCCGAGGCCCGACGCCGTAACCCGGTGCGCGGCGGCGCGCACGTGGCGGAGGCACCGTTCCGGGCAACGTTCCTGGCCCGGAACGCGGCAGGGTGGGCGCAGCTGTGCCGCATGGTGTCCGCCGTGCACGCCGAGGCCTTCGCGACGGGTACGCCGCCGACAGCTTCGCGGGAGGTGCTCGACCGGTACGCGGGCGAGGGGCTGTCGGTGCTGCTCGGCCCGGCTTCGGAGCCGCTGCGGGCGCTCGCCGGTGGCCGCCCGGACACCGCCGAGCGGCTCCTGGTTCCGTGGCAGGCGGCCATCGGTGACGGGCTGCGGCTGGAGATCGTGTGCTGGGGGCTGTCCGGCACCGGCCCGGGATCGGTCCGCCTGGCCGCGCACACCCTGGCGCTCGCCGATCGCCTCGGCATCCCCGCCGTGCTGACCAACGCCGTACGGTATGCCGACCGGTCCCAGCACCGGGTCGCAGACGTGCTGGACGCCGCCCGGCTCCTGCGGCCCATCGACCGACGGCGGCTCGACTGCGGGGAGCGGTGGCTCAAGGACGGGCCCGCGATGACCGAGATCGCCGAGCGGGTCGCCGCCTGCGCCGGGGCCGGCCGGGCACGCGCCGCGCAGCTGCTCACCGACACCGTGGCCGTGGCGGATGCCTGCGAGGTCGACCCGGTGAAGGACCTGGGGCTCGGCGTGCCGCACTTCCCCGAACCGACCGTGGTCGGCGCCGAAACGGGGGCGGGCGGGGCGATGCGGCTGCTGCGGCAGCGGTGCGAGAGTGGCATGGCCGCCCGTGGTCTCGACCGGGACCGGCGGTCGATGGACCGGCTCGACCACGAGCTGGGCGTGATCGGCCGCCTGCACTACGAGCCGTACTTCCTCGCCGTGGCGCAAGTCGTCGCCGACGTGCGGGACATGGGCATCCGGGTCGCCGCCCGCGGCTCCGGAGCCGGGTCCATGGTCAACCACAGCCTGTTCGTCGCCACCGCGAACCCGCTGGAACACAACCTCCTCTTCGAACGCTTCCTGTCCGAGCGGCGCTCCTCGCTGCCGGACATCGACATCGACGTGGAGTCCGCGCGCCGGCTGGAGGTGTACGACAAGATCATCGAACGCTTCGGGCGGGAGCGGGTCGCGGTCGCCGGGATGCCCGAGACCTACCGGGCCCGGCACGCCCTGCGGGACACCGGCCTCGCGCTCGGGATCGCGCCCGCCACCGTGGACCGGATCGCGAAGTCCTTCCCGCACATCCGGGCCTGCGACATCCGCTCCGCCCTCTCCGAGCTGCCGGAGCTGCGGCAGCTCGCGGCCGAGGCCGGGCGGTACGGGCCGCTGTGGGAGCTCGCCGAAGGACTGGATGCGCTGCCGCGCGGGATCGCGATGCACCCGTGCGGAGTGATCCTCTCCAACACGACCCTCCTGGACCGGCTGCCGGTGCAGCCCACCCCCGGGGGCGAGTACCCGATGCTCCAGGCCGACAAGGAGGACGTCGAAGACCTGGGCCTCCTCAAGCTCGACGTCCTGGGGGTGCGGATGCAGTCGGCGATGGCGCACGCCGTCACGGAGATCCGCCGCACCACCGGCAGGGTCGTCGACCTCGACAACCCCGACCACGTCCCCCTCGACGACCGGTTCGCCTTCGCCCTCATCCAGGCCTCGGACACCGTCGGCATGTTCCAGCTGGAGTCCCCCGGCCAGCAGGACCTGGTCGGCCGGCTCCAGCCCCGCGACCCGCAGGACGTCATCGCCGACATCAGCCTGTTCCGTCCGGGCCCGGTCCAGGGCGGCATGCCCGCCCTCTACATCGCCGCCCGGCACGGCGCCGCCCCCGCATACCCGCACCCGGACCTGGAGCCGGTCCTGCGCGACACCTACGGGGTGACGATCTGGCACGAGCAGATCATCGACATCCTCGCCGTCATGACCGGCTGCGACCGGGCCCTCGGCGAAGTGGCACGCCGGGCCCTCAGCGACCAGCAACGGCTGCCGAAGGTCGAGGCGTGGTTCCGCCGGCAGGCGGGCGCCCGCGGGTACAGCCCGCCGGTGCTGGACGAGGTCTGGGATGTCGTGGCCTCGTTCGGCGCGTACGGGTTCTGCCGGGCCCATGCCGTGGCTTTCGCCGTGCCCGCGCTGCAGTCCGCCTGGCTCAAGGCCCACCACCCGGCCGCTCTGTACGCCGGGCTGCTGGAGCACGACCCGGGCATGTGGCCGGCCCGGGTCATCGTCGCCGACGCCCGCCGCCACGGCGTCCCCGTCCTGCCCGTCGACATCAACGCCTCGAAGGCGCAGTACGCGGTCGAGCGGACCGGAACGGGGTGGGGGGTGCGGATCTCCCTGGCCACGGTGCACGGCATCTCCGACGACGAGGTCGCCCGGATCGCCGAGGGCCGGCCCTACACCTCTCTGCAGGACTTCTACGCCCGCGCGCATCCCAAGCTCCCCACCGTCGAGCGCCTCATCAGCGTCGGCGCCCTCGACCAGGTCAAGGGCGAGGCGTCCCGGCGGGACCTGCTGCTGCAGGCGGCCGAGCTCCACCGCCAGGCCCGCACCCGCCCCACCACCGGGCAGCTGCCGCTCGCCACCACCCCGCACGCCACCGGACCGTCCGGGCTGCGGGAGATGACCGCCCGCGAACGGCTGGACGCCGAGCTCGGCGTCCTCAAGATCGACGTGTCCCGGCACCTCATGGAGGACCACCACCGGCTGCTGCGCGAGATCGGCGCCACCGACGCGCAGCACCTGCGCGCGATGCACCCCGGGCAGCGTGTCCTGGTCGCCGGCGTCCGCGCCTCCACCCAGACCCCGCCGATCGCCTCGGGGAAGCGGATCATCTTCGTCACCCTCGAAGACGGCAGCGGTCTCGTCGACCTGGCCTTCTTCGAGGACTCCCACGAGCGCTGCGCCCACACGGTCTTCCACCACGGCCTGCTCCTCGTCCGGGGCACGGTCGAAGCCCGCGGGCCCCGGCGCACGGTCGTCGGCGAGATGGCCTGGGACCTTGACGAACTCGCAACCGCTCGCGCCACCCACGGGCCGCAGGCTGTTCTCGACCTCCTGGGCCGGGCACCCGCGCCGACGCCCGCCCAGCCCACGCCCGGGCGGACCATCCCCGACGGCACCGCGGGCGCCCGCCTGCACCCCTGGAGCGACCTCCAGCCCGCCGGAACCCGCTCGGCCGACCTCACCCGCTTCGGCCACCGAAGCCCCGGGAGCGCCGGATGAACAGCAGCACCAGGCCGAGACCGCGCGCGATCCTGCGGATCCACTTCCACCCCGCCGAGCGGTCCGAGGAGCTGTACGGGCAGCTGCTCGCCGTCGTCGACGGCATCAGCTCCCGCGTCGAACCCCTGCCCGCCGACTGGTCCGCTTACGTGGACCTCAGCGGCGCCCTGACCTACTGGGGCCGCGACGCCGAAGGCCTGATCGCGGTGGTCCGGCTGCGCCTGCTCGCCCTCCACGGCGTGCAGTGCTCGGCCGGCGCCGGGCCCACCCGCTCGATCGCGGCCATGGCCGCGGACCTCACCCCGCCGGGCTCGGCCACCGTGGTCCGCGACGACCCGTACGAGATCGCCGCGTTCCTGCGCACCAAACCGGCCTCCGCCCTGCCCGGCATCGGACCCAAGACCGCCCGCACCCTCGCCCGCTACGGCATCAGGACCGTCGGCGACATCGCCGACACCCGGCTCCCCACCCTCCAGCGCATCCTCGGCACCGCAGCCGCCCGCCTGGCCCACGACCGGGCCCACGGGACCGATGAGCGCCCCGTCGTCCCGGGCGCGGCGCCCAGGACCATGAGCGCCGCGCGCCGCTTCGACCGCGACGAACTCGACCCCGACCAGCACCACCGCGCGGTCCTCGGCCTGGTCCAGGACCTCGGCGGCCGACTGCGTACGAGCGGTGAGATCGCCCAGGCGCTCACCCTCACCGTCACCTACGCGGACCGAACCCAGACCCTACGCACCCGCAGCCTCACCGAACCGACCGCGCACACCCCCGCCCTGGCCGCCACGGCCCGCGAACTTCTGACCGGCCTCGGCCTCCAGCGCGCCCGCGTACGCGCCCTCGCCCTGCGCGCGGAACGCCTCCGGCCCGCCGAGGAAACCGTCCACCAACTCACCCTCGACCAGCGCGACGACAGGCTCCGCCGCCTGGAAGCGGCCCTCGACAGGGCCGCTTCCCGCTACGGTCCCGGCATTACCGGAGCCGCTTCAACCTTCACCCGAACCGAGTGAGCACCTGGCGGGGACCGCGCAGTTCGGGAGCAGCGTCCGGCTGGTCATCGCGTGCTGTCAGCTCTGGGTGAGCATGTCCTTGCGGAGCTTCGTGAGGATCCGGGTCAGCAACCGGGAGACATGCATCTGTGAGATGCCGAGGCGCTCGCCGATCTGGGCCTGGGTCATCTCCTGGCCGAACCGCATCGCGATGATCTCGCGGTCCCGTTCTTCCAGTTGCTCCAGCAGCGGAGCCAGGGTGTGAAGGTCTTCGACCAGTTCCATGGCCGGGTCGACATCACCCTTGATGTCGCCGTAGGTGACCGTCTCGGCGCTGTTCTGATCTGCCCCGACGGGCAGGTCGAGGGAGCCCGCTGTGTAGCCGTTGGCGGCTATGAGGCCCTCGATGACCTCTTCCTCGCTGAGATCGAGATGACGGGCCAGTTCGGCGACCGTGGGCTCGCGGTCGAGACGGCCGGCGAGAGCCTCGCGGGACTTGGCGAGGGTCACGCGCAGTTCCTGCAGACGACGGGGCACGTGGACAGCCCAGGTGGAGTCGCGGAAGAACCGCTTGATCTCCCCGACGATGTAAGGAATGGCGAACGAAGTGAACTCGACCTCCCGGCTGAGCTCGAACCGGTCGATCGCTTTGATCAGCCCGATCGTGCCCACCTGGATGATGTCTTCCATCTCACCGCTGCCACGGTTGCGGAATCGCTTCGCCGCGAAGTGCACCAGCGAGAGGTTCATCTCGATCAGCGTGTTCCGCGCGTACTGGTACTCCTGCGTGCCCTCTTCCAGCACCTGCAACTGCTCGAAGAACAAGCTCCCCAGCGCCCGCGCGTCCTTCGGCGTGATCTTCCGCGCGTCCTCGATCCGTGGAAGCCCGGCAGGAGCGGCGGCTTCGCCGTGTTCCGGCGTGGCGTGGAGCCGAGGGCGCAGCGTTGTGGTCTGCATGAGCTTCTCCCGATGACTGCTGTTCGTGGACAACACGGGAGGGCATCGACAAGCAACACCTCACGCCGGCCCATTGCCGCTCCCGCGAGTGTGTGCCTTTCTGCCAAAGCACGCCGAGGCCGCTCCTGTCCCCGATCGGTGGTCTCAAACACAACCGCCTCGATTCGTGCCGTCGAGTGCCCCGGCGCCCAGCCGGGCACCGCTGGCAACCGGTCGGTGACGACTCGTTCCCGGTCTCCACCCGGCGCTGAGCGGAGAGGAACGCGGGTCAAGCGCGCTGGGCCGGCCGGCCGCCACGGCTCGACCGGTGATCCGTGGCCCTGGTCAGCCAGGCCCCGCTCGGCCTCCTGGGTCCGGAGGGCGTCCGGCAGGGTCGCCACCTCGGTCACCACAGTCCCTTCGGAAGGGGGGCCCAGCCCGGCCTCCGCAGCCCGCGGAAGTGGATTCTTCCGGCCCGCCGGTGACCGAGGGCAGGTGAGGGCGGTCCGTGGCGACCACCACGATCTGGTCCTCGGCGTCCCAGACGCGTCGCTCGCTTTTCGGCGGGTTGAGTCTGACGCCGTGGTCGGCGGGCCCGGTGCGGGCGACGTCCCGCCACCGGTAGCCGATCGCGCATTCACCCCGCTCCCGTGCGGCGGCGACGACGTCGGCGAACGTGGCCTCGGCACCCGCACGGATGTACGCGTCGGCCGGCCGCAGACAGACGTTGTTGCCCTCCGCGGCGAACAGTTCCTCGAAGACGGGGGCCAGATGCCGGTTCTGGGTGATCTGAGCCATGAGAAGACCGACCAGCATCCCGCTGACGATGACGTCGGAGCCGCTGTTCACCGGTGCCAGAGGCCGGTTGCGGTCATCGACGAGTTCGGTGACGACACGTGTCTCGCGTCCCGTTCGCTGTTCCAGCAGCCGCACGGTCAGCAGGGTGACCAGAGTCCAGTCGTCCGGGTGGTCGGGGCCCTCTTCCCGGTCCGGCCCCAGGACGATCACTCCGTCATACGGATCGAGGTCGAGTTCGAGGAGAATCTCGGGCCGCGACAGGGGAAGGGAGCGAAACCGCACATCCGGCCGGGCCGCCCCGCCGCCCTCCGGTTCCCTGGGCCCGGGTACGGCGCTGTCGGCGACCACGTCCACGACGGAGCCGGGGCGGGCCGTGCTGCGTAACTGCTCCAGGACCAAGGGGGCCCGGCGGTTCCAGCCGAGCAGCAGCAGCCGGGTGGGGCCGGCCGGCTCGGGCCGAGCGGTGGCGATCACCGAGGCGTCGACGAGGTGCCGGCAGTCCTCGACGCGGGTGCTGCCGGCGTCGCGGGCCAGCACGATCAGGCGGCTCCCGGGCAGGACGAGGGTGTCGGCGGTCGGGTTCAGCAGCGTACGGCCCTCGGGCGTGAGCAGTCCCACCACGCAGGAGTTGGGGTGGTACAGCAGAGTCGCCCCGAAGGGGCGGTGGTGGAACGCGGCGGCGTCGGTGAGGTGGAACTCGTCGCCCGCGAAGTCGAGGAGGTCACGCAGGACAAGGGAGAGGCCGGGACGGCCGACGCACTGGGCGATCAACCGGGCCGTGACCGTGTCGGCCTCCAGGACCGTTCCGAGGGGGCCCGCGGCCAGACGGGCAGGCGCCCGGTACCGGTCGTCACGGACCGCGGCGAGCACCGGCGGCCCGTCGGCGCCCCCACCCAGGACGGCTCGCAGGGCCAGCAGGATGCGCAGCACCTCGGCGTCTGCCGTCGGTCCCGCCGCCGGCAGCACCACCACGGTGCTCGCCGACCGCGGGCTGACCAGGGCCAGAACGTCGGGGTCACTGGCGGGACCACTGCGGCAGACGATCCGCTTGCGGGCGGTTTGGCCGCTCCTCGCGGCCAGCGCCTCCTCCATCTCCGCCTTGTCCCGGTCGGCCAGCAGGACGATGGCGCGCGGCCGCCGTGGGTCCTGCGCGGCGATCAGTTCGCCCACCACGGTGGTCACCTGGTCCGACCAGCCGAGCACCAGGACGTGCCCCCGCTCCAGGACCGTGGACCGCCCCCTGCTCAACTCCGCCATGCGGTCGGCCAGTCCGGTCGTGATCACCCCGACGAGAGTCGACACACAGAGCAGCGCGACCAGCCCGAGCACCGCGGAGAGCACCATGCGCAGGGGCGTACCGGTGGACGCGCCCAGGCGCAACGTCTCCGCGCTGATCCGCCAAGCCGCGATCAGCCGCTCCGAGAGAGAGGTGGGCGATCCCGGGTCCGTCCACACCAGCAGCAGGCTGACCGGGACGACGACGGCCAGGCAGGTGATCACCAGCCAGCCCATCAGGGTCCCGGTGGAACGGGCCAGTGTGCGGTCGAACCGATAGCGCGCCCAGTCCCGCAACGGCACCCGCGGCCCGCCCTTGGCTGATTCCACCGCCACTCCCCCCTCGCCCGCCGCCGCGCACCCCACGGCGGCTGCGGCACCGGCCGTCCCACTCCGCAGCGTGCGACCTCCACCCCCGGGGCACGCCGGATTCGCCGGTCGATTCACCCTTTCGGAGGCTCGGCCGCGCCACGACGCATCGGTTTCGACCGGCCGAGCGGCGCGTGCGCGCTCTCCGGCACCGGGACGAGCGGCGTCGCGCCACGTCCAGCCAGTCCCCACCCACCCGGCGGACTCGGGGTCGGACGTCTTGAGTCCGGGATCTTCGCGGCCCGCCTTTGCGGTGGCATCGCGCACGCCACATTGACATCATCACGTTGGAGCACCCGCAGCCACCCGGCAACGCCAAGAAGCATCGCCCCCACGACGTGACGACTGGTCAGGAACTGGCCACCCCCTTCCCCACCTGGAAGGACGCAGGCCCACAAGCCCTCCGCCACGCACACCAGGAGACCGGTATGAAAATGCTCATCAACGTTCCCGAGACCGTCGTCGCCGATGCTCTGCGCGGCATCGCGGCCGCGCATCCCGAGCTCACCGTCGATGTGGAGAACCGGGTCGTCGCCCGGCGGGACGCGCCCGTGGCGGGGAAGGTGGGGCTCGTCTCCGGGGGCGGTTCCGGGCATGAGCCGCTGCATGCCGGGTTCGTCGGGCCCGGGATGCTGTCGGCCGCCTGTCCCGGGGAGGTGTTCACCTCCCCCGTGCCGGACCAGATGGTGCGGGCGGCAGCGGCCGTCGACAGTGGGGCGGGGGTGCTGTTCGTCGTCAAGAACTACACGGGTGACGTGCTGAACTTCGAGATGGCCGCCGAGCTCGCCGAGGACGAGGGGCTCCAGGTCGCCCAGGTGGTGGTGGACGACGACGTGGCCGTGAGCGACAGTACGTTCACCGCCGGGCGGCGCGGTACGGGAGCGACGCTGTTCGTCGAGAAGATCGCCGGAGCGCTGGCGGACGAGGGGGCTCCGCTGGATCGGGTGGCCGCGGTCGCGCGGCAGGTGAACGGAGCCTCGCGCAGCTTCGGGGTGGCGCTCGGCGCCGTCACGACTCCGGCGAAGGGCAGCCCCACCTTCGACCTGCCCGCCGGCGAGCTGGAGTTGGGCATCGGCATCCATGGGGAGCCGGGGCGTGAGCGGCGCCCGATGATGACGTCCGGGGAGATCGCCGACTTCGCAGTGAACGCGATCCTGGAGGACCTGCGGCCCACCGGCCCGGTGCTGGCGCTGGTCAACGGCATGGGGGCCACCCCGCTGCTGGAGCTGTACGGCTTCAATGCCGAGGTCCATCGTGCGCTGTCCGAGCGGGGTGTCCCGGTGGCTCGTACGCTCGTGGGGAACTACGTGACGTCGCTCGACATGGCAGGCTGTTCGGTGACGCTGTGCCAGGTCGACGAGGAGCTGCTGCGCCTGTGGGACGCGCCCGTGCGGACGGCCGCGCTCCGCTGGGGCCGCTGACCCGCCGACGGGGCCCGTGACCGGTAGAGGAACAGGAGATCATGTGCTCGACACCGACTTCTTCCGCCGCTGGATGACCGCTGCCGCGGCGTCAGTGGAGCGTGAGGCGGACCAGCTGACCGAGCTCGACTCGGCGATCGGGGACGCCGATCACGGCAGCAACCTCCAGCGCGGTTTCGCGGCGGTGACGGAGGTGCTGGAGAAGGACGCCCCCGCCACCCCCGGTGCGGTGCTCACCCTGGCGGGACGGCAGCTCATCTCCACCGTCGGCGGGGCCTCGGGCCCGCTGTACGGCACCCTGCTGCGCCGTACGGGCAAGGCGCTCGGTGACGATGACGAGGTGACGCAGGCGCAGTTCGCCCAGGCGCTCGCGGCCGGGGTGGCCGCGGTGGGGCAGCTGGGCGGGGCCCAGGCCGGGGACAAGACGATGCTCGACGCGCTGCTGCCCGCGGCGGAAGCCCTCGCCACCTCGTTCGACGGTGCCGCCGAAGCGGCCCGCGCCGGTGCCGTGGCGACGGTGCCGATGCAGGCGCGCAAGGGCCGGGCCAGTTATCTCGGCGAGCGGAGCATCGGGCACCAGGACCCGGGCGCGACCTCGGCGGCGCTGCTGGTCGAGGCCCTCGCGGCGACGGCGACGGCGACGGACGGAGTGGACGCGTGAGCGACGAGCAGCAGGTGGGCATCGTGCTGGTCTCCCACAGCGGCCCGGTCGCCGAGTCGGTCGCCGAGCTGGCCCGGGGGCTTGCCGCCGGAGGGGTGACCGCCCCGGTCGCCCCGGCCGGGGGGCTGCCCAACGGCGGGCTCGGGACGAGCGCGGAGCTGATCGAGCGGGCCGCCGCCTCGGTGGACCGGGGCGCCGGGGTCGCGGTCCTGGTGGACCTGGGGAGCGCGGTCCTCACGGTGAAGTCCATGCTCGCGGAGGGCGACGAACTGCCCGAGAACACCCGGCTCGTGGACGCGCCGTTCGTCGAGGGCGCGGTGGCCGCCGTGGTGACGGCCTCGGCCGGTGGTGACCTCGCGGCCGTGGAGGCGGCGGCCTCGGAGGCGTACGGCTACCGCAAGACGTAAGGGGTCTTCTGGGGCCCGGCGGGGTGCCACGCGGGTGTACGCCCTCCGCACCCGTGTGGCGCCCCGTCTCCCGTCGCCGCAGACTTGGCGGCATGTCGACGGGCAGGCGCAGTGCGGGGCTCCTCCTCTTCCGGGTCACCGAGGACGAGGAGACGGGCGAGCGGGATGTCGAGGTGCTGATCGGTCATATGGGCGGACCGTTCTGGGCGGGGCGGGAGGCTGCCGCGTGGTCGGTGCCGAAGGGCGAGTACGGGTCGGACGAGGGTGCGGAGGCGGCCGCCCGACGCGAGTTCACGGAAGAGCTGGGGGTGCCCGTCCCGCCGGGTGAGTGGATCGCGCTGGGCGAGTCGCGGCAGCGCAGCGGCAAGACGGTGACCGTGTGGGCCCTGGAGGCCGAACTGGACCTCGCGTCCGTCGTGCCCGGGACGTTCACGATGGAGTGGCCGCGCGGGTCCGGCGTGCAGCAGGAGTTCCCGGAGATGGACCGGTTCGCCTGGTGCACGCCGGAGCAGGCCGCCGAGCGGCTCATCGCCGGTCAGCGGGTGTTCGTCGACCGGCTGCGCGCTCAGGTGCGCGGGGCGGCCGCCTCCCCCGACGCGTAGGCCGGGGCCGGGCCCGTGCCCACTTGGCGGCCTGCCCTCAGTTCCAGGACGTCGCCGGTGAAGCGGGCCCGGAAGCTGCGGTCGTGCGAGACGACGACGACCGCGCCCCGGTACTGGTCGAGGGCCTGCTCCAGCTCCTCGACCAGGCTCAGCGCGATGTGGTTCGTCGGCTCGTCCAGCACCAGCAGGTCGGCCGGCCGGGTCACCAGACGTGCCAGGGCCAGCCTGCGTTGCTGGCCGGCGGAGAGGGACGCGACGGGCACGTCGAGGTCCTCGGGGCGGAAGAGGCCGAGGGCCAGGAGGTCGTCGGCGTACTCGTCGGGGAAGCCGGGCCGGCCCGCCGCGAAGGTGGCGAGCAGGGTGCGCCGGGTCGGGCGCGCGGGAAGTTCCTGCGGGAGGTAGCCGATGCGGGCGTGGCGGGTGACCGTTCCCGTGTCGGGAGCCAGGTCGCCCGTGAGGACCCGCAGCAGGGTGGTCTTTCCGGCCCCGTTCTCACCGGTCACCAGGAGCCGGGCTCCCGGGGTCACGCGCAGGGAGGGCAGGTGGAGCCGGTCCCCGACGGAGACGGAGTCCAGCTCCACGAGGGTCCTCGCGCGGCCCGTTGTGCCGGTCGCCCCGGTGGTTCCGGTGCCGTCCGCCCCGCCTGTCTGCGTGGCTGCGGACGGGCGGCCGGTGAAGGTGAGCGGGCGGGGCGGGGGCGGCACGGGAGACCTGCGCAGGGCGTCCAGTCGGGTCCGGGCCGCCCTGACCCGGCCGGACAGCTTGGCCTCGTGCGAACGGCGGTGCTTGCCGAATCCCTGTTTCGGGTCGCCGCCGGAGGCCGCGAGCCGCGCTCCCGCCGCCTCGACCAGTTCCTCGGTACGGGCCAGGTCCGCCAGGTACTCCTCGTGCTCCTGGACCCAGCGGCGGCGGGCGGCGGCCTTGGCGGTGCGGTAGCCGTCCCAGCCGTCCCCGTACCGGGTGACCGTACGCAGGTCCCGGTCGACCTCCAGGATCACCGAGGTGACCCGCTCCAGGAACGCCCGGTCGTGGGTGATCGCCACGACGGTCCCCCGGTGGGCGCGCAGGTGGTCCTCCAGCCAGCCGACGGCGCGGGCGTCGAGGTGGTTGGTCGGCTCGTCGAGCAGCAGCAGTTCGGGGGCTGCGGCCAGCACGCAGGCGAGGGCGAGCCGGGACTGCTCGCCGCCGGACAGCGTGCCGAGCGGGCGGTCGCGGGTGAGGTGGGCGAGGCCGAGGCCGTTCATGGCCGCTTCGGTACGGGCGTCCGCCCGGTAGCCGTCGCGGTCCTCGTAGGCGGTGAGGAGGTCCCCGTACGCGGCGAGTTCCGCGTCGGTCGGCCCCTGGTCGCCGGGGGTCCGCTCCGAGAGGCCCGCCTCCGCCTCGCGGATCCGGTGTTCGAGGTCGCGCAGTTCGGCGAGGGCTGCGTCGACGGCGTCCTGCACGGTGTCGGCCGGGTCGAGGTCGAGCGTCTGGGCGAGGTAGCCGGTGCCGCCGGGGAACCGGACGGTGATCTCCCCGGTGTCCGGGGCTTCGGCCCCGGCCAGCAGGCGGAGCAGGGTGGACTTTCCGGAGCCGTTCTCGCCGATGACGGCGGTCTTCTCACCGGGCCGGACGGTGAGGGCCACCTGGTCGAGTACGGAGCGGTCCCCGTACGCCTTGGAGACGTCCTTCATGGCCAGTTGAGCGCGGTCGCGCTGGGGGTGCATGGGTGCCTTTTCCCTGGGTGACGGCCCGCGGCGGCGCGCACGGAAGCGCGGCGGGAGCGGGGCGTGGATGCCGGACGGCGAAGGGACGGCGGCGGGCGCGCGGGGGTGACGTCGAGGTCACCGGGACATCGTCACGAGGACCGTGGCACCGGGGCGTCTCTCTGGGACGCGCGGTGCGGCGCGCTGCGGCCGTCCGGGCCGGGAATCAGCGGAAGAAGTAGAAGCGGTACGAACCCATGTCGCCCAGTCTAGGGCCGGGCGGGCCCCCCGTGCCGGGAATTCTCCGGCCGCCCCGACCACGCGCCCGTCGGCCGGTCCTGCCCGTCCCCATGCCCGACGGGCCCGTGCCCCCAGCCGTCGGACCCGGGTGGCTGCCACCCGGGTCCGAGGCGGGGACGGGCGACGGGGAGTTCAGCCGTTGGGCAGGATGACGGCCCGGCCGTTGATCCTGCCGTCGTGGAGGCGCTCGTACGCCAGCGGGGCCTCGTCGAGGGAGTACGTCTCCACGTGCACGTCCACCGCTCCCGCGTGGGCCAGGTCGAGGACCTCGGCGAGCTCCTTGCGCGAGCCCCAGTAGGGAGCGCAGACATTGGCCCCGTACGGGAGCGTCCCGAAGCCGACCGGGAGCACGCCGCCGCCGATGCCCACGATGGTGACGTCGCCGTCCACGCGGGCGACGGCTCCGGCGGTCTGCACGGTGGGCGGCGCTCCGACGAAGTCGAGGACCACGTGGGCGCCGAGGCCGCCGGTCAGTTCGAGGACGCGGGCGGCCGCCTTCTCGTCGGAGAGGACCGCCTCGTGCGCACCGACGGTCCTGGCCAGGGCGAGCTTGTCCTCGGTGACGTCGAGGGCGACCACCCGGGCTGCCGTCATGGCGCGCAGCAGCTGGATCGCGACGTGGCCGAGGCCGCCGGTGCCGATGACGACGGCGGTGGAACCGGGCACGAGCTTCGCCAGGGAGCGCACGATCGCGTGGTACGGAGTGAGTCCGGCGTCGGTGAGAGGCACCGTCTTCACCGGGTCGAGACCGCCGATCGGGACGAGGTGGCGGGGGTTGTCGACGATCATGTACTCGGCCATCGCGCCCGGGGCGCCGAGGCCGGGCGGCATGATGCCGAGCTCCTTGGCGCGCAGGCAGTAGTTCTCCTTGCCCTCGGCGCAGTTCACGCAGGTGCCGCAGCCCCAGGGGCCGTACACCGCGACGGAGTCGCCGACCGCGAGGCCGTCGACGCCGTCACCGAGCCCGGCGACCGTGCCGACGCCCTCGTGGCCCAGGGTGAGGGGCAGGGGGAAGGGAATCTGGTCGGCGGGCCAGCTCATCACGGCGATGTCGGAGTGGCAGACACCGGCGGCGGTGACCTTCAGCAGGACCTGGCCGGGGCCGGGCTCGGGATCCGGGACCGTGACCACCTCGGGGGCGGCGCCGACGGCTCGGTACTGAACGGCTCTCATGGGTCTCCTCGCTTCTTCCTTGTCCTCGCCGACCCCCGTGTTCCTTTGTCGCCCTCGTGTCCCCCGTCCGCCACTCGGGGGACTCGGTCACGGGGCGGAGTAGCCGCCGTCCACCAGGTGGTAGCTGCCGTGGATGAAGGAGGCCTTGTCGGAGAGCAGGAAGGCGGCGAGTTCGGCGACCTCCTCGGCGGTCCCGAGGCGTCCGGCCGGGTGCAGGGAGACCAGGTGCTCGCGGGCCGCCGGGTCGGTGTTCCGCAGGAGCGGGGTGTCGATGAAGCCCGGGCCGACCGCGTTGATCCGGACGTTCCGGGCGGCGTATTCGAGCGCCGCGGTCTTGGTGAGGCCGACGACGCCGTGCTTGGCCGCGACGTACGCGGGCGAGCCCGCGAAGCCGTTGGTGCCGAGGATGGACGACATGTTCACGATCGCGCCGCCGCCCGCCGCGACGATGGCGGGCAGTTCGTAGCGCATGGAGTGGAAGACGCCGCTGAGGTTGGTGGCGACGACGCGGTTCCAGTCCTCGACCGGATACTCACCGGTGGGACTGCTCGGGCCCGCGATGCCGGCGTTGTTCACGGCCAGATGGAGGGCGCCGAAGGTGTCCACGGCGAACCGCACGCCCGCCTCCACGGAGGCCGGGTCGGTGACGTCCATCGCGACGGCGGCGGCCCCGGCTCCGGAGCGTTCCAGCTCGGCGGCGGCCTTGCGCGCGTTCTCCTCGTCGTAGTCGGCGACGACGACCGCAGCGCCGCCGGCGGCGAGCCGCCGGGCCAGGGCGAGGCCGATGCCGGAGGCGCCGCCGGTGACGAGGGCCGTGCGGCCCGCGAACTCCGCCGAGGCCGAGGCCGCGTCCGTGTTCGCGTTCGTCTCCGTGGGGGTGGAGCTGTGTTCGGTGCTCATGAGGTTGCCTCTGTTTCCGCTTCTTCTCTTGCTTCTGCTGCTTCTTCGGCCGTTTCCGCCAGTGCGTCGAAGGCTTCGGCGACCCGTTCGGGCAGGGCGTCCGGACGGCCCCCGCGCACCCAGGCGGCCTGGGCCGCGAGCAGCGCGCCCGCTCCGGCGGCGACGGTCACGGCGGGCCGGATGTCCTGCCCGGGGTCGACGCCGAGCCGGTCCGCGACGATGGCGATCGAGTCCTCCTGGGCGTCCACCCGGATGTGGTGGAAGACGGCGTAGAGCGTCGGTTCCTCCTCGGCCACCACCAGCAGCTCGAAGATCCGGGGGCGGCGGTGCCAGGCCTCCGCCCCGGGGTCGGCGAGCCAGTCGACGACGGCCCGCCGGTAGGCGACGAGCGGGGGTTCCGCGGCCGGGCGGGCGCGCAGGGCCGCGTTGATGCGGTCGCCGTCGCCCCGCAGGGAGTCGAGGGCGGCGGCCTCCTTGCTCGGGAAGTACCGGCTGAACGTACGGCGGTCGACGTCCGCGGCTTCCGCGATCTCCTCGACCGTCACGTTCCGCAGCCCCCGGTCGAGCACGAGCTCGAACGCGGCCTGCGCCAGGGTGTCGCGGGTGCGGCGCGCCTTGCGGCTGCGCCGTTCCGGGATCTTCCGTTCCGGAGTCATACATGCACCGTACACCTGAAAATGTCCCCACGGGACATCCGTCTCGTGGGGACATCGGAAGGCAGTGTCAGATTGTGGCCGCGGGGGCGCGGCGCAGGGCCAGCGCGGCGACGTCGTCGCGCCGGATGCCGCCGGAGAACTCCTCCAGGTCGTCATGGAGCGCGTCGAGCAGCTCGCGCGGGCCGTGCCCGGCCCAGGCCCCGACCCGCTCGTCCAGCGGGTAGAAGGCGCCCGCGGCGTCGCGGGCCTCGGTCACCCCGTCGGTGACGACGAGCAGCGTCGCGCCCCGCGGGAAGTCGAAGGACTCGGCCGCACGGGCCTCCCGGCTGAGTCCGGCGAGGCCGAGCGGCACGGAGGTCCGGTGGAGCGTGACGGCCGAGGTCCGGCCGTCGTGCAGCAGGCGCGGCGCCAGATGGCCGCAGTTCACGGCCTCCACCCGGCCACTTTCGTCGAACCCGAGCACGAGCGCGGTCACGAAGCGTTCGACCTCGCCGGTCTGGGCGGAGAACTCGTTGTGCCGGACGACCGCGTCCTCCAGCGCCTGGACCACTCCGGTGAGCGTGGGTTCACGGACCGCCGCCTCACGGAACGCGGCGATGGCCGCGAATCCGACGCCGATGGCCGCGAGCCCCTTGCCCTGGACGTCCCCGATGATCACCCGGGTCCCGTACGGGGACTCGACGACCTCGTAGATGTCTCCGCCGACGAAGCGGTCCTCCTCGATCGGCTCGTAGAGTCCGTACGCGAAGACGTGGTCGGTCACGACGGGCAGCGGCCGCAGGATCTGGCGCTGCAGGGTGACGGCGGCGGAGCGCAGCCGCGCCATCTCGGTGGCGTGCCGGATGCGCGCCGCGCAGGCGGCGACCCCGAGGGCGCAGGCCAGTACGGCGAAACCGATGCCGAAGACGAAGTCCCAGAAAGTGCCGTCCGCGCCGACCCGGAAGCCGACGACGACCGTGGTGATCCACACCGCCACCCAGATGGTCTGGCGGAGGCTGCAGTAGACGGAGGCCAGTGCCGGGACGACCACGAGCAGGGGCACGACCCGCAGGTCGTTGCCCGTCCTGACGTCGAGGAAGACGACCAGCAGGGTCAGCAGGATCAGCCCGCCGACCAGCGCCCAGTTGCCGATACGGCCCTGGGACACCGCCGCGATGCTCGCGTCAGGGCCCTGTACGGCACCGCCCCGGTGCCGTACAGGGCCATGCTTCTTCGGCGTCTGTGGCTTCTGTGCCATGTCCAGCAACCTCATGGGCACGGCCTGTCCTCCCGCTGGTGCCTCGGCGCCGCCCGCAGTTTCGGCCGGTCCCTTCCAGTTGACCCGGAAGCGGACCCGCGCACAGGAGGCCTTGGGACCCCGAGGGGGTGCCGAAGGTCCCGTCCGGGACTTCCGGCCCGGGACCTCGGCCCCGGGCCGGGGGGCCTCAGGTCCCGCGCGCCGGGGGCAACGTGGCGGGGACGAGGGCGGAGAGGAATTCCGTACGCCGTCGGAGCCGGAAGCCGAGGGACTCGTAGAGCCGGATGGCGCCGGTGTTGGAGGCGGAGGCGTGCAGGAACGGGGTCTCGCCGCGCTCCCGGATCCCGTGTGCGACCGCCAGGACCAGCCGGCTCGCCAGCCCCTGCCCCCGAACGGCCTCGTCCGTGCAGACGCCGCTGATCTCGGTCCAGCCGGGCGGGTGCAGCCGCTCCCCCGCCATCGCCACCAGAGCGCCGCCCCGCCGGATACCCAGGTACGTGCCCAGCTCGACCGTGCGCGGCAGGAAGGGGCCGGGGCGGGTGCGCGCCACCAGATCCAGCATGTCCGGCACGTCCCGCGGGCCGAGCCGGACCGCCTCCGGTTCGGGCGCGGCGTCCACCGCCGCGTCGACCAGTTGGACGCCGCCGGCCCGGAAGACGATCTCCCAGTCGGGCGGTGGCGGCGCCTGGAACGCGGCCAGGGCGACGGAGCCGCCCGGCCCGGCGAGCGCCGCGAGATCGGCCCAGTCCTGGGCGTCCGGGGCGTCGGGAAGCGCGATCCAGGGGGTGACGTCGACGGGATAGCGCAGGACCCGCCCACGGCTCTCGGCGAAGTGGGCGTGCGGGCCGGTGAGGGAGGACCGGGCGGGGGCGTCCAGCGGGTGGAGCCGGGAAAGGGCATCGGTCCGGGGCCGGGTGCCGTTCTGGGTCATGGTCTCCTCGGTCTCGTTCCGTACAACGCGCGGTTTCCTCGGCCACGGGTGCCCGGCCTCCTGAGCTGCGCACCCGCCGGAGGAAAGCCCAGGGGACGCGGCGGGTATTCCGCCAGGCGAATCTGTTCACGGCCCCGCAATCATCGGGAGGCGTGAGGAGGCGTCTCGGCGCGTGCCCGCACCCGGACGAGCGGCGAAAACGACTCATCCCTAGGCCAATACGTGCCGGTGCGGTCCCAACGGCCGCCCGCCTGTGGCACTCTGGTGGCGACCGCCCCACCGGGCTCCCCCGTACCGGTGGGGCGGTTCTTCGTACCTCCACGCTCACGCCCCTCACGTGCGGTCCGCAACGGGCGCCCGCCACTCGCGCCTCTCGGGCGGCCGGGCGTGACGGTTCCTCAGGGCCGAACCAAGCGCGTTTCCGGCCAACTCGATCCGTGTGGCCAGATCAACTCCCCGCGCGACGCATGAGAGCCGCACGGCCGGGAAGGCGAACAGGCCTCAGGGCTACGAACCAGGAACCAGGGAGCGTGAAGCCACATGACCGTGCAGACCGCGCAGACCGTCGGTGCGGAGCGGACGGGCACCACCGAAGAGCTTCCGTGGATCGAGGATGCCGGGAAGATCGCCCCGCTGGACGCGCGTCGGCTCTCGCGTCTCTTCTTCGACCGCCTCCAGGTCCTGGAGGAGGGCACGCACGAGTACCAGTACGCGCGCAACACCCTCATCGAGATGAACCTGTCCCTCGTCCGCTTCGCCGCCAACCGCTTCCGCAACCGGGGCAGCGGCGACATGGAGGACATCGTCCAGGTCGGCACCATCGGACTGATCAAGGCGATCGACCGCTTCGACCTCTCCCGGGAGGTCGAGTTCACGTCGTTCGCCGTGCCGTACATCGTCGGGGAGATCAAGCGGTTCTTCCGTGACACGAGCTGGGCCGTGCACGTGCCGCGGCGCCTGCAGGAGCTGCGGGTCGAACTCGCCAAGGCGAAGGAGTCCCTGGCCGGCGTCCTCGACCGGGACCCCACGGTGAAGGAGCTGGCGGAGTACCTGGGGATCGAGGAGTCCGAGGTCACGGAGGGGATCGTCGCCTCCAACGGCTATACGGCGGGCTCCCTGGACATGCCGACCGATACCGCGGAGGCCGCGCCCGGCCAGACCGCCGGACGGACCTTCGCCGATGTGCTGGGCGATCCGGACCCCGCCATGGAGACCGTGGAGAACCTCCACGCCCTCGCTCCCCTGCTGGACGAGCTGGACGAGCGGGAGCGCCGGATCATCGACATGCGCTTCGGCCAGGAGATGACCCAGGCGCAGATCGGCGCGGAGCTCGGGATATCGCAGATGCACGTCTCCCGGCTGCTGAGCCGGATGCTGGGCAAGCTGCGGAGCGGGATGCTCGCCGAGGAGTGACCCCCGCGGGGCGAACAGGCGGCAGGAGGGGTGTTGCGGTTCTGACTGATGGATCAGTCAGAACCGCAACACCCCTCTTCTTGCAAGCGATACAACCCGCCCTACCTCATCCCCCTGGTCGAGGTCGTCGGCGGTGAACGGACGGACTCCGCCGCGGTGGAATGGGCCTCGCGCTTCTACGAGGTCGCGGGCAAGTCCGTGATCACCATGGACCGCGAGGTGCCCGGCTTCATAGCCAACCGGCTCCAGGAGGCCCTGTGGCGCGAAGCGCTGCACATGGTCGCCAACGGAGAGGCGACGGTGGCGGTGATCGACGCGTCGATCACCGAGGGACCGGGGCTCGCTGGGCCGTGATGGGGCCGATGCTCACGTTCGCGCTCGCGGGCGGCGAGGGCGGGATGGCCCACATGCTCGACCACTTCGGCCCGTCGCTGAAGTCACCCTGGACCCGGCTCGAAGCACCCGAGCTGGACCGGGCCCTCTACGAGGCGGTGGTGGCCGGCTGCGACGAGGCCGCGGACGGCCGGAGCATCGCGGACCTGGTCGCCGAACGCGACCGGGGCGTCATCGACCTCCTGCGGGCGACAGGCCGCCTGCCCCGTACCGCCGGGGAGCCGACAGCCCACGCACGAGGAAACGGACGTGGCCGAGGACGTCGACACGTCGCTCCCGCTGTTCCACCGGACCGTCCGGCCGGAGTGGATCGACTACAACGGCCGTATGAGCGAGGCGTTCTACGTCCTGGTCTTCGGGTACGCCACCTCGCCGTCCGACCCGGCTGTTGGGCGTGGACGCGAAGAAGGCGCGCTTCTGCCACGAGCTGTACGTGGTCGGCGCCCCCGACGACGTACCGGAGCCGGAGGCCGTCCCGGTGGCGACGACCGAACTGCCGGCGCTCCATGTGGGCCAACGGGCGGGCCGCACCGCCACGTTCCCGAACTCCGTACGGGAGCGGCTGGCCTCGCTCGTCGAGCCCGCGCCCGCGTGGGCGGGCCGTTCGATCGCCGAGGTCCCGGCCGTCCGCTGAACGCGCCTGCCATGCCCCCACCCCACGGCTGGGGCATGGCGTGCGCGTTGCCGCCGTATTGCGGTCCATGACGGGCCGTTGCGGGTTCGTGGCCAGGAGGGCGACACGCTTCCGAGGGTGCCGAGCGCGTCCTACGGTCCGTATTCAGCCCGTCACCGCCCCGTGCGAGGAACCACATGAGCCAGCCCCTCGACTCCGCCACCGCAGGCCACGCCCCCGAGGACCAGGACCGGCAGGACCCCGGCGCCGCCTGGTCGTTCGAGACCAAGCAGATCCACTCCGGCGCAGCGCCGGATCCGGCGACCGGCGCCCGCGCGGTGCCGATCTACCAGTCGACGTCCTTCGTCTTCCGCGATACGCAGCACGCGGCCGACGTGTTCTCGCTGGCCGAGCCGGGCAACATCTACACCCGCATCCACAACCCCACCCAGGACGTCCTGGAGCAGCGTGTCGCCGCGCTGGAGGGCGGGATCGCCGCCGTGGCGCTGGCCTCGGGGCAGGCCGCCGAGACGCTGGCGATCCTGACGCTCGCCGGGGCCGGGGACCACGTCGTGTCCTCACCGTCGCTGTACGGCGGCACGTACAACCTCTTCCGCCACACGCTTCCCCGCTTCGGCGTCGAGGTGACGTTCGTCGAGGACCCGGAGGACCTGGCGGCGTGGCAGGCGGCGGTCCGGCCGAACACGAAGGCGTTCTTCGCCGAGACACTCGGCAATCCACGCGGCGACGTGCTGGACGTCCGGGCCGTCGCGGACACCGCGCACGAGGCCGGGGTGCCGCTCATCGTCGACAACACCGTGCCCACGCCGTATCTGCTCCGGCCTATCGAGCACGGCGCGGACATCGTGGTCCACTCGGCGACCAAGTTCCTCGGCGGGCACGGCACGACGATCGGCGGCGTGGTCGTGGACGCCGGTACGTTCGACTTCGGGGCGCACGCCGAGCGTTTCCCCGAGTTCCACGAGCCGGACCCCAGCTATCACGGGCTGCGTTACTGGCCGGACCTCGGCCCGAGCGCGTTCGCGGTGAAGCTCCGGGTGCAACTGCTGCGCGACCTGGGGCCCGCGCTCTCGCCGCACTCGGCCTTCCTGCTGCTCCAGGGCATCGAGACGCTGAGCCTGCGGCTGGAGCGGCACACCTCCAACGCGCTGGAGCTCGCCCGCTGGCTGGAGCGGCGCGACGAGGTGGCGGCCGTGCACTACGCGGGTCTGGAGTCGAACCGCTGGTACGAGGCCGGGCAGCGGTATCTGCCGCGCGGGGCCGGGGCCGTGCTGGCCTTCGAGCTGAAGGGCGGGGCCGAAGCGGGCCGGCAGTTCGTGGACGCGGTCGGACTCTTCAGCCACCTCGCCAACATCGGGGACGTACGCAGCCTGATCATCCACCCGGCCTCCACCACGCACAGCCAGCTCACCGAGGAGCAGCTGGTCGCCACCGGCGCCACGCCCGGCCTCGTACGGCTGTCGGTGGGGCTGGAGAACGTGGACGACCTCAAGGCCGACCTGGAGGCGGGTTTCCGGGCGGCGAAGGCGGCGTCCTGAACCGGAAGGACCCGTACCGCGTGCCCCCTCTCCCGTCGGCCTCCGGCGGCCGACGGGAGGGGGATCCGCCCGGTCGTCGCCGCTGGGCGGCGATCGAGGACCCGCTGCCCCTGGAATCCGGAACCGGGCTGCCGGGGGTGCGCCTGGCGTACGAGACCTGGGGGCAGCGGGCGGCGGACGGGTCCAACGCCGTGCTGGTGCTGCACGCGCTGACGGGCGACAGCCATGTGGCCGGTCCCGCCGGTCCGGGGCATCCGACGCCCGGCTGGTGGGACGCGCTCGTCGGTCCGGGCCGGGCGCTCGACACCGACCGCTGGTTCGTCGTCGCACCCAACGTCCTCGGCGGCTGCCGGGGCAGCACCGGCCCGTCCTCCCCCGGGCCCGACGGCAGACCCTGGGGGTCCCGGTTCCCGTATCTGAGCGTGCGGGACCAGGTGACGGCGGAGGCGGCCCTCGCCGATGTGCTGGGCATCGACCGGTGGGCGGCCGTCATCGGCGGGTCGATGGGCGGCATGCGGGCCCTGGAATGGGCGGTGAGCAGGCCCGAGCGCACCGGTTCGCTGCTCGTGCTCGCCGCCCCTGCGGCTGCCTCCGCCGACCAGATCGCCTGGGGTTCGGTGCAGCTCGGCGCGATCCGCTCCGACCCGGGGTGGCGGGGCGGCGACTACCACCGGGCGCCCCCGGGCGAAGGACCGCACCGGGGCCTCGGGCAGGCGCGCCGCATCGCCCACATCACGTACCGGAGCGCACCCGAGCTGGACTCCCGTTTCGGCGGTGAGGCGCAGCCCGGGGAGGAGCCCGCCCACGGCGGCCGCTACCGGGTGGAGTCCTATCTCGACCACCACGCGGGCAAGCTGGTGCGCCGGTTCGACGCCGGAAGCTATGTGACGCTCACCGAGGCGATGAACGGCCACGACGTCGGCCGGGGCCGGGGCGGGATCGCCCGCGCCCTGAGCCGCGCGGAGCTGCCCGCCCTGGTCGCGGGCGTCGACTCGGACCGGCTGTACCCCCTGGGCCAGCAGGAACGTCTTGCCGCCCTGCTGCCCGGGGCGGACGCCGCGCACACCATCGCCTCGCCGCGCGGGCACGACGGCTTCCTCATCGAGACGGACCAGGTGGGCGCGCTCGTACGGGAGTTGCTCGCGCGGGCACCGCTGCCACGGCCGGGCGCCGCCCCCGCCCCCGCCCCTTCTCCGTCTTCCCCCTCTCCCTACGTCACCTGACCCGCGAGGAGCAGCCATGAGCCCGGTTCCGACCGAGGACGCCTACGACCGGATACGGATGCGGCAGTGGTCGCGCGGCCGAGCACGTTCCTCCGGGATCGACCGCCGCGATCTGCTGAAACTCGTCGCGGCGGCATCCGCGGCCGTGCCGCTGGCCTCCGTCGCCGCACCGGCCCGCGCGGCCGACGGGCTGCCCGGCGTGGTCAAGCCGCTGCCTCCGGAGCTGTTCACGCTGCGCGGCACCAACGCCGAGACGAACTTCGCCGCCCTGCGCGACACCGGGCTGCTCACCCCCGCCGACCGGTTCTTCGTCCGCAACCACACCGCCACCCCGCGCATCGACCGGGCCGACTGGAAACTGACGGTGTGGGGGGACGGGCTGTGTGGCGGCCCGGTGGACTTCACCTTCGCGGATCTGCTGGCCCTGCCGCAGGTGACCCGTACCGCGTTCGTGGAGTGCGCGGGCAACGGCCGCAGTTACTTCACCTCGCAGCAGGGCCAGGCGGTCAGCGGCACCGCGTGGACGCTCGGGGCGATCGGAACGGCTCGCTGGCGCGGGGTGCGGCTGGCGGACGTCCTGAGCCGGGCCGGAATCGGGCGGCACGCGGTGGACGTGCTGCCGCGCGGCCTGGACGCCGAGGCCGTCACCGACGGGGTGAACCTGGGCCGGGTGCGCCGCCCGCTGCCGGTGGCCAAGGCGCTGGACGACGTCCTGCTCGCGTACGAGATGAACGGCGAGCCGCTGCCGCCCGACCACGGCCATCCGGTCCGGCTGATCGTGCCGTCGTGGGTGGGCATCGCCAACATCAAATGGGTCGGCGACATCGAGGTGAGCGCGGAGCCGCTGCTCACCCCGTGGAACACGGGCCTCTACCGGCTGTTCGGCCCCGGGCATCCGCCGGAGGGCAGCCCGCCGCTGACCCGGCAGTCACTGAAGAGCGCGTTCGAGCTGGCGCCCGGGGCCTCGTTCCCCGCCCACCGGCGTGCGGTGCTGACCGGTCGTTCCTGGTCGGGCGGAGCGCCCGTACGGGCGGTGGAGGTCAGCACCGACGGGGGAACGCGCTGGCGGGCGGCCCGGCTGCGGGACGAGCCGCGGGCCGGGAGCTGGGTGCGGTGGACGGCCGACTGGGTGCCGAGGGAGCGGGGCCCAGCCGTGCTGCTGGCGAGGGCGACGGACCGTGCGGGGCGTACGCAGCCGGTGGTCACCGCGCACAACACCCAGGGCTATCTGTTCGACGCGGTGGTGCGGCACCCGGTGGCGGTGAGCTGAGCCCCGGCGCCCCTCGGTGGCGGGCCGGGCTCCCCTCACGGTGCCGGGCGGGCCCCGGCCAGTACGGCGCTGTGCACGGCGCGGGCGATTCGCGCACCCCAGGCGGAGCGGGGTCCGGCGAAGGGTGCGCCGCCGTCGGGCCCCGGTTCGGGGGCGGCGACGCACACGGCGTCGGTCGGCGTGCCCGAACAGTCGAGTCCGGCGTCCAGGAGCGCCTGGACCTTGGCCTCGGTGGCGGTGGCGACGGCGTTGACGAGGGCGGCGTCGGAGAGCGCGGCGGGCAGGATGACGACGATGTTGACCGTCCCGGGCCGGAACGGGACCGCCGGAACACCCGCGGCGATCTCCGGGGCCGCCGCCCAACCCCGTACGCCGAGGCCTGCCGTGACGGTCGCCGTGACGCCGCCGTCCCGGGCGGTCGTGTGCGCGGCGACGTCGGCGGCGGTCATCAGCCCGGCGCCGGGCCCCGTGAGCCCTTCCGCTGCGGCGATCTCGGCGAGGTGGCGGTCCGGGTCGAGGCGCGGGTAGCCACCGGGGACCTGCGCGTTGAGGATCCAGGCCCGGGGGCCGAGGCCCCCGCCGAGGACCGCGCTGCTGCATACCCGCGCGCCCGGCCCCAGCCGCCATACGAGGTGGTGGAGGTGCTGCCCGTCCTCGCGCCGGGCGCGCAGTTCACCGCGTTGCGCGGGAAGCCCGAGACGTACGGAAGAGATGGCGCACCCCTGGTGGCTCGGCGGGTCGGCGGTGGTCCGGCCTGTGGCCGCCACGGTTCTCCGATCCTATGCGAGCCCCGGCGGCTCACCCGATTGGCCTAACGGGTTCCGGAGTGGCCCGGTGCCGTCGTACGGGGCCGGAGCCCCGTACCGGGCTTCCGGGAGCCGCGATCCGGGCGGGCGGGCGGTTGCAGCGTCCATGCGGGTGAGGCGCGATGGAATCCGGACGCGCCACCTCCGGTGGAGCCAGCCACAGGGCGTGCCCGAGAGGAGGAATCGGTTATGGGAGCCGCTGACGGTTTCACGGATTCCGGAGAACTCGACGGTCTGACCGTGTACGACAACGACGGCGAGAAGGTCGGCAGCGTGGGCCGGGTGTACGTCGACGACGACACCGGCAAGCCCGACTGGGTCACGGTCAAGACCGGCCTGTTCGGTATGAAGGAGAGCTTCGTCCCGCTCGCCGGAGCCCGTCGAGTGGGTTCCGACCTGCATGTCGCCCATCCGAAGGAGAGCGTCAAGGACGCACCCCGGGTGGACGCGGACGCGCACCTCTCCGTGGCCGAGGAGGAGGAGCTGTACCGGCACTACGGCCTGAGCCGGAAGACCGGCAATCTCGGTGAGAACCGGCCGGGCGGCATGGACGCGCCGACCGTCGCCGGAACCGGGGCGATGGGCGCGGCGGGTGCCGCGGGCACGGCCCGGGGTACCGGAACGCCCCCCGGCGCCAAGGCGACCGGGAAGGCGACCACGGCCGGGACGAGCGCCGGGACGGCCGGCGCGGGAACGACAGGAGCTGCGGGCATGGCAGGATCAGGCAGCGGTACGGGCAGGCACCGCGACACGGACGCCTCCGCCACGGCGCGCCCGATGGCGGGCGCCGGTGCGGGCACGTCGCGGGCAGCCGACATGAGCGGCAAGGACGAGATGATCCGCTCCGAGGAGCAGCTGCACGTCGGCAAGGAGGAGTACGAGAGCGGCAAGGCGCGGCTGCACAAGTACGTGGTGACCGAGGAGGTCACCCGGACCGTGCCGGTCTCGCACGAAGAGGTGCGGGTGGTCCGCGAACCGCTCCAGCCCGGCGAGAAGACCACCGGGACCACGGACTTCGGCGAGCAGGACGTGGAGGTCACCCTGCACGCGGAACGCGCCACCGTACGCAAGGAGGCCGTGCCGGTGGAGCGGGTCCGGCTGGAGACCAACCGGGTCACCGAGCAGAAGGAAGTCTCCGCCGAGATCCGCAAGGAGAAGATCGACTACGCGGACGGCAAGGACATGGGCACCGGCAAGGACGCCGGTGGCGAGTTCGGCCGGGGGCGACGCCGCTGACCCGCACGACCTCAGGTGGCCGGAAGGCCGCTCCCACGTCCTCGGCCGCCGGGCGGGCTCGTTCAACGGGCCCGCCCGGCGGGCTGTCCTGCGTCGCCAGCGGTCAGCGGCGCGGCAGGAACCGTACCGAGGGGCGGCCGTCGGGACCGTCCGGGGTGACGACCGCCCGCACGCCGTAGACGTCCGCGATGCGTTCCTCGGTGATGACCTCGGCGGGGGTGCCTCCGGCGACGACGCGGCCGGCCTTCATCACGGTGATCCGGTCGCAGAACATCGCGGCCAGGTTGAGGTCGTGCAGCGCGACGACGCTGGTGACGGGGAGGCCGGCGACCAGGGCGAGCAGGTCCAGCTGGTGCTGGATGTCGAGATGGTTCGTCGGCTCGTCCAGCAGGAGTTCGCGGGGCTGCTGGGCCAGGGCGCGGGCGATCTGGACGCGTTGGCGTTCGCCGCCGGACAGGGTGTGCCAGGACTGCCCGGCGCGGTCCGTGAGCCCGGTGCGCCGCAGCGCGTCGGCGACGGCGTCCTCGTCGGTTCGGTCCGGGGCGGACCAGGCGCGCCGGTGCGGGATGCGGCCGAGGCGTACGACGTCCAGGACGCTGAGGTCGGCCTGGGTGACCGCGTGCTGGTCGACGACGGCGATCCGGCGGGCGACGGTGCGGCGGCCGAGACCGGCGAGGGGGTCGCCGTCCAGGGTGACGACGCCGGCGTCCGGGGCGAGGAGACCCGCGAGGATCCGCAGCAGGGTGGATTTTCCGGAGCCGTTGGGGCCGAGGAGCCCGACGGTGGAGCCGGGCGGCGGGGCGATGGCGACGCCGTCGAGGATGAGCCGGCCGCCCGCCTCGCGGCCGACACGGTCGGCGCGCAGGCCGGTGGAAACGCTCATGACGTGCTCCGGGTGCGGTACAGGACGAGGACGAAGGCGGGGACGCCGATCAGCGCGGTGACGACGCCGACCGGTACTTCCTGCGGGTCGAGGACGGTCCGGGCGAGGGTGTCGACCCAGACCAGGAAGACCGCCCCGGCGAGCGCGGTGACCGGGAGGAGCCGCCGGTGACCGGAGCCGGTGAGGGCGCGGGCGGCGTGCGGCAGGACCAGACCGACGAAGCCGATCGCCCCGGCGGCGCTGACCAGGGCGGCGGTCAGCAGGGCGGTGGTGCACAGCAGCACGATCCGGGTGCGGGCGACGTTCACGCCGAGCGCGGCGGCGGCGTCCTGCCCGAAGGCGAAGGCGTCGAGCGTACGGGCGTGGGCCAGGCAGATCACCAGGCAGACGGCGAGGACGGCGGAGCACAGGGCGACCTCGCTCCAGCCGACGCCGCTGAGCGAGCCGAGGAGCCAGAACAGCACCCCGCGGGTCTGCTCGGCGTCGGCGGAGGTCATCACGACGAAGGAGGTGAGGGCGGAGAAGAGCTGCATCGCGGCGACGCCGGAGAGGACGACGCGGTCGGTGGAGCCGCCGAGGGTGTGGCTGAGCAGCAGCACCAGGGCGAAGGAGAGGAGCGCCCCGACGAACGCCCCGGCCGACAGCGACACCGCTCCCCCGCCGACCCCGAGGACGACCACCATGACCGCCCCGGTGGAGGCGCCGGAGGAGACGCCGAGGACGAAGGGGTCGGCGAGCGGGTTGCGCAGCAGCGACTGCATCACCGTGCCGCACACCGCGAGCCCCGCGCCGCACACGGCGGCGAGGAGCGTACGCGGCATGCGGAGGTTCCAGATGATGCCGTCGCGGATCGGGCTGAGATCACTCGTGCCGAGCCCGAGGTGGGCGGCGACGGTGGACCAGACGTCGGGGACGGAGATCCGGGCGGGCCCGATGGTCACGGCGACCGCGACGGAGGCAACGAGGAGGAGCAGACCGCCGCCCCGGAGCAGCACGGTGAGCGGCGCCCCGGCCCGGGCCCGGCGAGCGGCGGCAGGCGGCGCGTCGGCCACCTTCGCGGCCGTACGGCTGTCCGTGCTCACCCTCACTCCGCGAGCCCGAAGTCGCGCAGTCCGGCCGCGACGCGCTCCAGCCCCTCCACGGTCCGGATGGTCGGGTTCATGGCCTGGCCGCTGAGGAGCACGTAGCGGCGGTTCCTGACGGCGTCCATCGTCTTCGTGACCGGGTTGGACTCCAGGAACTCGATCTTCTTCTCGGCGCTCTCGGCCGTCTGCGTCGTGCGGCTGAGGTCGCCGATGACCAGGACGTCGGGGTTGCGGTCGGCGACGGTCTCCCAGCTGATCTGGGGCCATTCGTCGCGGGTGTCGTCGAAGACGTTCCTCGCTCCGAGTTCCTCGGTGATGACGCCGGGGGCCCCGCAGCATCCCGCGAGGTAGGGGGCTTTGGAGTCGGAGAACCAGTAGAGGAGCGAGGTGCCGGAGGCGTCGACGCCGTCGGTCGCCCTGTCCACCCGGGCCCGGAGCTTCTTCACCAGGGCGTCGCCGCGTTCGGGGACGCCGAACACCTGGGCCAGTTCGCGTACTTCGGTGTAGACGCTGTCCATCGTCAGGGGTGCGGTGCGGGCTCCGTCACCGCTGCCGCTGTTGTCCTTGCCGACGCAGTCGGCGGGCGAGATGTAGGTCGGGACGCCGAGCTTCTCGAACTGTTCGCGCGGGGCGACGCCGCCCTTGGCGAGGGTCGAGGCGAAGGAGGCGGAGAGGAAGTCGGGCTCCATGTCCAGGACCTTCTCCGAGGAGGGCCGGTTCACCGATATCCGCTCGACGCCCGCGTTGGCCTTCTCCAGGCCCTTCATCACCGGGTCGCTCCAGGTGGCGGTGGCGGCGATCCGGTCGGCCAGGCCGAGCGAGAGGAGGATCTCGGTGGAACCCTGGTCGACGGAGACGGCCTGCCGGGGCGGGGCCTTCACCGTGACGGTGCGCCCGCAGTTCTTCAGGGTGAGCGGGAAGCCCCCGGCCTTCTTCCCGTCGGCGGCCCCGGTGCCCCCGCCCCCGCCGCAGGCGGTCAGCAGGAGGAGTCCGGCCGCGAGGAGAGCGGCGGTACGTATCGGGGCGGGGGTGGCCGTGGACAGCACGAAGGACCTCTGTGTCTCTGGGCCCAGCCGCGGAGCCCGTCGTACGGTTCCCGTGCCCCGGTGCGGGCGCGGGCGCCAGCAGGTCTTCGGACTCGGGTTCGTCCGGGCGGGACGCCTTCCCGGAGCACGCGTGTGCTCCAGTGGCCGTGGCCCCGCCCGTCCCCCTCACCGCTGCGCGTCAGTTCCGGATTCGCACCGGATTCCCTGACCCCGTCGCTGGGGTTCGACTGGCCCCGGCAAGCTATCACGTGTCTTCCCGCGGTTCGGGCGCGGTGCGGCGGGTCGTGGTCCGCGGGGCCGGTGCGGCGCGGGGTCTGCCCGCCGTACCGGCCGCGCGGGTTCCTCCGGGGCGGGCCGGGACGCCCTACGGGGCTTGGAGGGCGATGACCGCGTTCTGGCCGCCGAAGCCGAAGGAGTGGCTGACGGCACGTCGTACGGGGACCTCGCGTGGGGTCTTGGTGACGCAGTCGATGGCGAACCCGGGCTCGGGGGCGTCCAGGTTCGCGATCGGCGGGATCACCCCGTGCTGGAGCGTGAGGATCGTCAGGCCCGCCTCGATGGCGCCGGCCGCCCCCATGCAGTGGCCCAGTACGCCTTTCGGGGCGGTGACGGGCGGCCGGTGCGGGTAGGCCCGGCCGATGAGGGCGGCTTCGGTCGCGTCGCCCCGCGGGGTCGACGTGCCGTGCGCGTTGACGTGTTCGACGTCCTCGGCCCGCCAGCCCGCGTCGCGCAGCGCGGCGTCGACGGCCGCCCGCGCGACCTCCCCGGAGGGGTGCGGGCTGGTGGGGTGGTAAGCGTCGGTGGTGGCCCCGGTGCCCGCGATCAGCGCTCGGGGAAAGGCGCCGCGGGCGCGGGCTTCCTCGGCCCGTTCCAGGACCATGACGGCCGCGCCCTCGCCCATGACGATTCCGGCCCTGTCGGCGGCGAAGGGACGGCACAGGCGGGCGGGGTCGCCGTCCCGCGGTGCTGCTGCGCCGGAGCGGGCGAAGCCGGTCATGGCGACGGGGAAGACGATCGACTCGGTGGCCCCGGCGATGGCGATGTCGCACTGTCCCAGCGTCAGCATGTCCCGGGCCACCGAGAGTGCGGTCACCCCGGACGAGCAGGCCGTGCACGGGGCCAGGCTCGGCCCGGTGGCCTTCATCGCGATGGCGATCTCGGCCGCGGGCATGTTCGGGATGGTCAGCAGGATGCCCGACGGCGAGGTGGCCTCGGGGCCGCGTCGTTCCAGGGCGACGGCCTGTTCGGTGAGTCCCGCGGATCCTCCGCTGCTGGTGCCGACCACGACGGCGACCCGGGTCCCGTCCCAGTGCGCCGGGTCCAGCCCGGCGTCGGCGACCGCCTCCCGGGCGGCCAGGAGGGCGAACTTGACGTAGCGGCCCATCCGGAACGCGGACCGGCCGCCGACCGCGTCGTCGAGGTCGATGCCGGAGACCGTACAGGCGAAGTCGACGGCGCAGCCCTGCAGTTCGGGGACGGTGCGGGCGGGTGAGACGCCGGCGCGGACTCCGTCCCAGGTGGTGTCGGTGGTGTGGCCGACCGGGGTGATCATCCCCAGTCCCGTCACGGCGATGGCGGGTCGCTTCATCGGGTGTTGCTCACCGGCACGGCCGCCTCGGCCGCCGCGCTGCCGACGGCGTCGTCGATGTACGCGGAGATGTCGGCCAGCGTGGCGTCCTTGTAGAGCTTCTCGGAGTCGGCGTCGACGCCCAGGGTCTCCTTGATGATGACGGCGAACTCGGCGACCGCGAGGGAGTCCATCTCCAGGCTGTCCATGGTGGACTCCGGCAGGACCTCCTGGGCGGGCACCTTGAACGTCCCGGTCAGGACCTCGGTGATCTTGGGGTGAATGGCCTTCATGGTGATTCCTCTCATCGGGTTCGTCGAGATCGTCCGAGCGGTGGGGGAAACGGTGTTGCCCACCGCACGGAATAACTGGAAGACAATCTTCCGGTTACGCCTTCCGGTGAACCGATTCGTCTACGCTCACCTGCGGCTTCTCGAACCATCGGGAGATCACCGATGCGGTTCCCCAGTACGCCAGGAGGACCCCACGGGTGCCGAGCGCCGCGACCTTCTCGCGCAGCGGGCGCCTCCGGCTGCCGCAGACGGGCCGCCGGAACTCCGCCGCGCGGCCCCGGATTCCCGCCCCGCGGCTCCGGTGCCAGGCCCCCTCGGGGTCGTCGTAGACGTCCGCGTACCGGGGCCCGGCGATCGGCCAGTCCGACATCAGGCGCTCGGGCAGGGCGAAGCTCGCCACCAGGGCGGGGGTGTGTTCGGCCACGACGGCGGTCGCCTCCTCCACCGCGTCGGACAGAAGGGCGACCTGATCGGCGGTCAGCCGTCCGGAGGCGATCAGGTCACCGCTGTTGCGGGCGATCCACCGGAGCGCGAAGAGCCGGCGAAGCTCGGTCAGCCGTTCGCGCGCCTCTCCCCCGGGCAGGGTGGCGACGGCCTCGGCGTACGCTTCGTCCGCCTGCCGGTAGGCGTATGCCTCGACACCGCGCAGCGCCGCCGACGACGCGGCGTTCCAGCGGCCGAGCGGATCGCCGGGCGGGGCGGCGCTCATCCGCATCCGGGCGCGGGCGAACCAGAGGTCCTCGACGGCCGCGAACAGCCGGCCGAGAAAGGCGGGGTCGCCCAGGTCGCCGGGGCCGTCGTCGTCGGCCGTGTCCCGGTCGGTGGCGCTGAAGAGCATCTCGGCGGCGGCCTTGGCGTGGACGGCGAGGTTGTCGCCCTCGGCGGTGATCGCACCCTCGATGCCGGTGACCAGCTCGGTCATTCCGTTGTTCTCCAACAACCCCTGGGCTCCGCACCGTTCGCGGCATTCGACGATGACGTCGCGGGCCTGCCAGGTGATCCATCCCTTGGCGACGGCCACCAGGCGTTCCGCCTCGTCCCGGTCGGTCTCGGAGGCCGACTCCCAGCCGTCCAGGGCCCTGCGGTGCAGCAGGCTCATCGCGTAGACGGTGGCCATCGCTCCGGCCAGCGGGCCGTGGTGGGTGCGGTGCGCGTACACCGGGATCCGCCGGGCGGCACGCGACCCGGAGATCATCCGGTGGCCGGCGTAGCGGACGGCGATGGCCAGGGTGACCCGCGCGGAGCCGACCGCGCAGGCGCTCATGGAGAGCTTGCCGGGGGTGACCCGGCCGATGGAGGTGAGGAACCGCCTTCTGCGGTTGGGGACTTCGCTGTGGAACCGGCCGTCGTCCCCGATCCGCCCCTGCTGTCCGGCGAGCAGCGCCGCGCGCGGGACGAAGCAGCGGTCGAAGGAGGTCAGGCAGTGGTCGACCGGGGAGCCCATCCGGGCGGGCAGCCGCCGCACCCGGACACCGGGCAGGGCGCGGTGGGCGTCGGTGAGCGGGGCGAGGAAAAGGAAGACCCCGTGGTCGGTGCCGTCGGCGAGCAACCGGGCCGCCACGACACCGGACTTGGGACCCCCGGCCGGGCTGGTGTTGGGCATGAACTTCTGCGCCCCGGCGTGCGGGGTGTGCAGGACGAAGCCGTCGCGTTCGCGGTCGTACGTCGCGGTCGTCTCGATGGCCGCCGCGTCGTTGCCGTGCGCCACCTCCGTACAGAGGAAGGTGCCCACGCGCCGCAGGGCGAGGAAGTCCGACACGTCGCGCCGGGTGTCCGCGTCGTGGTCGAGGAGGCTGCCGAGGAAGAGGTTGTAGTGGATGCCCGCCACGGTGGTCAGCGCCGGGTCGACGGGGCCGAGCCACTCGTGGAGGGCGGCGAGCGCCCGGGGGTCGGAGGCCAGTCGAGCGCCGCTGTCGAGCGCGTTGTTGAGGATGCGCAGCCGGTGGTAGGCGAGGGCGAGCCGTTCGTCGGGGGTGCCGCCGCCGGGGCGGCGAAACGGTTCTGTAGTCAGCAGGCGGCGCCAGAATCCGTGCTCCTGGCGGAAGTTCGGCCCGAAGAGCACTGCGGTGAGCAAATCGTTCGTGGACGGCGAGGCCGCGTCGTTCATGGTTACGGTCACAACACAGTAACGATCAAGGAACGGCGAGGACACCCCCGCCGTCCCGAAATGCCGCCGTATATCAGGCGCGTTGGAAGGCCAGTGCGACGTTGTGGCCGCCGAAGCCGAAGGAGTGGCTCAGGGCCGTCTCGACCCTCCCATGACGGGGTTCCTTCGTCACGCAGTCGAGGGGGAAGGCGTCGGGGAGCGCGTCCAGGTTGGCGATCGGCGGGACGGCGGAACGTTCCAGCGTCAGAACGGTGGCCACCGCTTCGATCGCGCCCGCCGCCGCCAGGGTGTGTCCGGTGACGCCCTTGGGCGCGGTGACCGGCGGCCGGTGCGGGAAGAGCCGGGAGATGAGGGTGGTCTCCATGGCGTCGTTGAGGGGGGTGGAGGTGCCGTGGGCGTTGATGTGGTCGACATCGCCCGGCGCCCAGCCCGCCTGGTCGAGCGCCGCCCGCACCGCCCGCTGCGCGCCCTGTCCGCCGGGGTCCGGGGCGGTGGGGTGGTGGGCGTCGGTGCTGGAGCCGGCCCCGGCGAGCAGGGCACGCGTCCGGCCGCCCCGGGCGCGTACCCCTTCCTCGCGCTCCAGGACGAGCATGGCGGCGCCCTCGCCGATGACGAAGCCGTCCCGGTCGGCGGCGAACGGGCGTGAGGCGGCGGCCGGTTCGCCGCTGCGGGTGGACAGCGCGCCCATCCGGGCGAACGCGGTGACGACCAGCGGGGTCAGCACCGACTCCGCGCCGCCCGCGACCACCACGTCGCAGCTGCCGCCGAGCAGCAGATCGCGGGCGACGGCGACGGCCGTGGCCCCGGAGGCGCAGGCGGTGGCGGGGGCGAGACTCGGGCCGCCCGCCTTCAGCGCGATGGCGACCTCGCCCGCCGCCGCGTTCGGGATCATCATCGGCACGAGGAGCGGGGAGACCGCCTCGGGACCGGAGGCGGCCAGCCTGGCCGCGTTGTCGACGAGTACGGAGACGCCGCCGACGCCCACGCCGAGCACCACACCGACCCGGGTGCCGTCCCACCGGGCCGGGTCCAGGCCGGCGTCGGCGACCGCCTGCCGGGCGGCCACCAGCGCCAGCTTCACGAACCGGGCCATCCGCCACACCGACCGGCCGCCCACCGCCGCGTCCAGGTCGATGCCGTCGACCGGACAGGCGAAGTCGACCGGCAGGCCGGCGAGTTCACCGATCCGCCGGGCGGTGGACCGCCCGGAGCACAAGCCCTCCCAGAAGCTGTGCTCGTCCGCCCCTGCGGGTGTCACGAGGCCGACCCCCGTCACCGCGACGGCGGTGCCGGCTCGGGCCTCGGTGCCCTGATCAGCGGGGAGCGACATGCTGTGTTCCTTCCATAGAGTCCATACACATGGTCTGCGGGGTCCCCGGCCAGCGAAGTGCCGCCGAGCCCCAGGTCAGTCCGCCCCCGAAGGCGGTGAGCAGCACCCGGTCGCCGGGGCGCAGACGCCCCCCGTCCGCCGCGTCGGCCAGGGCCAGGGGGATGGAGGCGGCGCCGGTGTTGCCGACCCGCTCCAGATGCGTCACGCAGCGCTGCGGCGCGATGCCGACCCGCTCGGCGACGGCGCGCAGGATCCGGGCGTTGGCCTGGTGCGGCACGAAGCGGTCGACCTCGGCCGGGTCCCAGCCGACCCGGTCCAGGAGCGTCCGGCAGGAGTGGGTCATCCGCTCCACGGCGTGCTGGTAGACGGTGCCGCCCTGCATCCGGAAGAACCCGTCGGCCAGGCCCGGCGGCTTCCCGCCCGCCCGCGCGCGGGCCCCGCCGCCGGGGACGGTGATCAGGTCGTAGCCCGTACCGTCGCTGCCCAGGTCGAACGCGAGCAGTTCCCCGGGGTCGCCGCGGCGCCCGGCCGCCACCAGTGCGGCGCCCGCCCCGTCACCGAAGACGACGCCCGCCGAACGGTCGGCCGGGTCGAGCCAGGTCGAGTAGACGTCGGCCCCGACGAGCAGGATCCGCCCGTAGAGGCCCGAGGTGACCAGCCCGTGGCAGACGGCGAGTCCGTAGACGAAGCCGCTGCACACCGCGGCGATGTCCAGCGCCGGTACGGTGCCGAGCCCCAGCCGGGCCGCGAGCGCGGGGGCGGTGCCGGGGCAGAGGTGGTCGGGGGTGGCGGTGGCGAGGACCACCGCGTCCACGCCGCCCGCCGCCGGGACGTGGGCCAGCAGCCGGGAGGCCGCCTCGAAGGCGAGGTCGCCGGTGGCGACGCCCGGTCCGGCACGGTGCCGGCTGCCGATGCCCGTGCGGCGGCGGACCCAGGCGTCGTCCACGCCCCAGTCGGCGGGGAGCCGCTCATTGCCGACCGGCTCCCCCGGCACCCACCCCGCCACGCCCTGCAGCACCGCCGTGCGCGCCCCGGCCGCTAAGCCGGCCGACCGCGTCCCCGGCTCCGTCCCGCTGTCGGCCGCCCGTCTCCTCGCCACCCGTCGCCCCGATGCCACCCGTCGCCCCGATCCCGTTGTCGTACTGCATCGGGTTGACGAACGGCGGAACGCCTCACGAGGGTGCGTTCGACTGCGCCGAACGGGTCATGACGTGGCGTCAGTTGGCACCGAGCGCCTGGCGCAGCTCGTCCGGCCCCGGCGGATTGGCCCCGGCCCGGGAGACGGTCACGGCGGCGGAGGCGACCGCGTGGCGCAGGACGTCCGCGACGGTGTCCCGGTCCACGGCGTGCAGCCGGTCCCTGGCGTCCGGGCCCAGGAGCCCGTGCGCGGCGAGGGCGTGGAGGGCCCCCGACATGAAGGCGTCGCCCGCGCCGACGGTGTCGGCTACCTCGACCGCCGGGGCCCCGATGGTGATCCGGCCGCCGGGGAAGAGGGCGAACGCGCCCGCCCCGCCCCGGGTGACGAGGACGAGCGCGGGGCCGGCGGCGAGCCATCGCTCGGCGATCCGCTCCGGCTCCTCGCCCGGGTGCAGCCACCGCAGATCCTCGTCGCTGGCCTTGACCACGTCGCTCAACTCCACACAGCGCTCGACGCGGTCCACGGCCCGGCCGCGCTCGCCCATCAACTCGGGCCGCACGTTGGGGTCGTAGCTGACGGTGGCGGCCGCCCGCAGCGACTCGAGCGCGGCCAGGACCGTCGCCGCGCCGGGCTCGACGACAGCCGCGATGGAGCCGGTGTGCACATGCCCCGGCGCCCGGTCGAGCGGAACCGGGCCCAGGGTCCAGCCGATGTCGAAGGCGTACGTGGCGTGCCCCTGGGCGTCCAGGGTGACCACGGCCGAGGGGGTCGGCCCGGCGGCGCCGTCGGTGCGGACCTCGACCCCGGCGGCGGCCAGATGGTCCCGGATGAGCAGCCCGTGGCCGTCGGCGCCCAACTGGGTGAGCAGAGTGGCGTGATGGCCGAGCCGGGACAGTCCGTACGCGACGTTCGCGGGGCTGCCGCCCGGGTGGACCCGGTCGGCCCGGTCCGGCAGCCGGACGATGTCGGCGACGCATTCGCCGATGACCAGCGGCTCAAGTCGGTCGAGCATGGGGGTGGGCCTCCTGGGGTGCGGTGTCGAGGGGTGGTCCGGCGGGAACGGGGGCGACGACCGGGCTCCGGGCCGCGCCCGGGGTGGCCGGAGCGTTCGCCGGGGCGGCACGCCGGACCCAGAGCAGCGCGCCGGCCAGCACGGCCGTGGCGGCCAGCAGCCAGGGCAGCGGGCCCGGGGGCAGGGCGCCCGCGCCCAGTCCGGCGCCGGCGGCGACCAGTTGCAGGGAGAGCGACTGGACGGAGAGGGCGGTGGCGCGGCCGGAGGCGTCGACGCGGCGGTGCAGCAGATCGTTCTCGTTGGGGCCCGCGGCTCCGAGGCCCAGGTAGACGAGTCCGTAGCCGGTGACGGCGACCGTCGTGGCGAGAGGGCTCGTCGTGTGCGTGGTGAGGCCGAGCAGGGCCAGCCCCAGCGTCACCAGCCCGAGGCTCGCGAGTACCGCGCGCTCGCCGCTGCCGGTGAAGCGGGCGACGAGCGGGGCGAGCTGGCTGCCGAGGGCGGAGGCCAGGAACCCGGCGCAGGCGAGCCCGGCGAAGACCAGGGCCCCGGATTCGGCGGCGCCCATGAGGGCGGCGGCCCGGCCGGGGGTGAGGAGTTCGACGGCGGCGAGGGCGGCCCCGGCGGCGCTCGCGGTGAGCAGGACGCGCCGGATCAGGGCGTCCCGGGCGCCGAGCCGGAGCCCGGCGGCGACGGCGGCGGGCACACCGCCCACGACCCGGCGCAGGGTGGTCCGGGGCCGGGTCGGTTCGGGCAGGGCGCTCAGCACGTAGAGCACGAAGACGCCTTCGACCAGCGCACCGAGCAGGGCGGGGACGGAGAGCGGGATGACCAGGCCGCCGGTCGCGCCGGCCAGCCACTCCCCCACTCCGGGGGCGAAGCCGAGCAGCCAGGGCAGCCCGCCGCCGAGCAGGGTGCCGAGCGCGAGGGCGGCCGAGGTGGCGGAGCTGCCGCGCGCCAGGCCCGTACGGAGATCGGCGTCGGGTCCGGCGTGGGCGTGGACGGTGTCGACGTACCAGGCCTCGGCGGGCCCGCTGGACAGGGCGCGGGCGAAGCCCATCAGGCCCATGCCGAGCGCGATGGCCCAGCCCGCCGCGCCGAGGCCGATGAGCGTGAAGGCGGTGAGGTTGAGCAGTCCGGCGATGGCCAGGACGGGGCGCCGCCCGATGACGTCGGAGAGGCCGCCGGTGGGCAGCTCCATCGCGGCGGCGGTGAGGGAGTGGACGGCGTAGAAGCCGGCGATGGCGGCGAGGCCCATGCCGCGTTCGGTGAAGAGGAGCACGCCCGTGGCGATGGACATGCCGATGGGGAGCCAGAAGAGGAAGGAGACCGTGACGTAGCGGCGGCGCGCGGTCGTGCCGTCCAGGCCGCCGTGGCCCGGGGAGACGGAGGCGGGGGCCGGCGCGCGGGTCATGAGCCGTCTCCGGCAGCCGTGGCCTCCGGGGCCAGCGGGAGCCCGGCGGTGAACAGCACGACCTGTTCGGCGCGGGGGTCCTCGGCGTCACGGGCGGTCAGCTCGGCCGTCTTCGCTCGGAGCACCTCCCACAGCTCGGCGAGGGACTCCGGGGTCAGCCGGGGCATCAGGTCGCTGACGCCCGACGGTTCCTGCCACTCCTCACTCAGCCGGCCGCTGGCCAGGTCCGCCTCGTGGCGGTCCAGGGACTGCTGGAGGTGCTCGACCTGGCGGCGGCGCAGGACGCTGAGGATCACGCTGCCGCCGGGGCTGCGGTGCATCGCCTCATTGCTCCACGAGGTGACGTCGTGCAGGGATTTCCAGCGGCGTTCCCGGCTGTCGCGGTGGTCGGCCTCGGCGACGAACGCGTACTTGGCGAGCACGCGCAGGTGGTAGCTGGTGGAGGCCGAGGACTCCCCCGTCCTGACCGCGAGCTCGCTGGCGGTGGCCGGGCCGTGCTGCCGCAGCAGTCCGAGCAGGGTGAGGCGCAGGGGGTGGGTGAGGGCCTTGAGAGCGGCCCCGTCCTGTACCGGATCGAGTACGCGACCTCTGTCTTCGCTGTCCATGGCAGCAGCGTAGGACGACAGGGGCACTTTCCCAAAGAGTTTTTGCAGAATATCTTTGGGAAAGGTGGGGACCGGATGTCAGCCCTCCTCCCCGGCCGCTCGCCGCGCCCGCAGCACCTCGATCACGTCCCGGCACCAGTCGCGGTTGGCCCGTTCGAAGTCCCGCCCGCGGCGGCAGGTGAGATACGGGCCGACGCGAGCCCCGCGGAGCAGGAACTCCGCCTCGTCCAGGCCGCCGCGCATCCTGCGCAACTGCTCCTCGAACAGCGCGGCCTTGGCCTCGGCGAAGGCGTACCGCTCGGTGAGCCGCTCGATCAGTACGCCGGTGCCGAGATGGTCGGCCGCCTGGACCTGGACCAGCAGGTCCTCCCGCAGGAACGCGGGCTTGGCAGCGGTGGACGCGAAGCTCTCCAGCTCGGCCAGCCCCTCCCGGGTGACGCGGAACAGCCGCTTGTTGGGACGCCCCTCCTGGACGACCTCGCGCCCGGCGACCAGACCCTCCTTCTCCAGCCTGGCCAGCTCCGCGTAGACCTGCTGCGGCAGGGCGTGCCAGAAGTTCGCGACACCCGCCGCGAACGCCTTCGTCACCTGATAGCCGCTCAGCTCCTCGTCGAGCAGCGCCGCCAGCACCGCATGGCGCAACGCCATCGGACCGCCTCCCTCTCAGCCGGGCCGGAGCAGATCCCCGTCCACCCCTGTCCGGAACGCCGGCCCTCATGATAGTCATGAAAATGACTAGTCACTTTCATGACTATGCGGCGCTCCTCAGCAAGGGCGCGCGCCTCATCGAGGAGGACACATGACCACCGCAGTGGACCGCTTCCGCACCGCCGTCGACAACCGCGACCTCGGCGCCCTGGACGATCTGTTCACCGAGGACATCCGGCTCTACAGCCCGGTGAAATTCACCCCGTTCGAGGGCCGGCCGGCGGTACTGGGGCTGTTCGGCGTCCTGCTGCGCACCTTCGAGGACTTCCGGTACGTCGGCGAGTTCGCGGGCGCCTCGCAGACGAGCGCCGACGGGAGCGAGGCCCCGTCGGCGGTCCTGCTCTTCAGGGCGACGGTCGCGGGCAAGGAGATCCACGGCATCGACCTGGTGCACCTGGACGAGGACGGACGCATCAAGGAGTTCACCGTGATGGTCCGACCCGCCTCCGCCGTCCAGGCGCTGGGCGAGGCGGTGCTCGCCGGACTGGTCGCCGACGGTCTCGCCCCCGCCCCGTAGAACCCGGGACTCAGCTCGCCCGCGCCGCCTCCAGGGCGTCCGCGACCAGGCCCAGGAAGCGGGCGTGGTCGCGGGGCCCGTAGAGGGGCTCGGGGTTCCAGGGGACGACGGGCGTCGGCGTGCCCTCACTCCCCCGCAGCTCTTCCAGGGGCGCGGCGTGTGCGCGGATGTCGGTCAGGATCACTTCGGGGCGCAGCGCGAAGGTGTCGGCGCGGTCGAGCGTGGACCAGTTGGCCCCCGGCCCCTCGGCGGGCTCCACGAGCCGGACGCCCAGTTCGGTGAGGACCCGCAGCTCGGGCCACATCCTGGGGCGTGCGACATGGGCCTGGTCCGGGCCGGCCGGGGAGAGGGCGAGCACCCGGGGCGCGTCGGCGGATGTGGCGGCGACGACGGTGCGCAGCCGCTCCCGGGCGGCGTCGAGGTCCTGGTCGGCGTCCGGTCGCCCGGGGGCACCGAGCGAGCGGGCCAGTTCGGCGAACCGGTCGCCGATCTCGCCGAACGTACGGGCCTGGCTGACGTCGAGGACGACCACCGGGACCCGCTCCTCCAGGGGCTTGGCCGTCTCGGGGGCCAACCCGTAGACATGGCCGCCGCCGTAGCTGACGGCCACCACGAGGTCCGGCTCGGCACTAAGCAGCCGCTCGACGTCCAGGGCGCTGCCCGCACCCACGTACGCGACGTCGGTGAGCGGCAGGCTCCCGGTCTTCGCCGTGTCGGGGCCGGGTCCGTCGTGGTCGGAGCCGAAGATCGCCACCGGCCGGATCCCGAGGTCCCACAGGGTCGCCCCGGCCTGGACGTAGGCCAGCACCCGTCCGGGCGGCAGGGGCGCCGTCGACTGCTGACCCCGGTCGTCGGAGAACCGCCATTCGCTCTGGTCCGTCACGTCACACACGCCCCTCTGCCGCCGACTGCCGTTCCACTCGTACGAGTTCGCACACGTGTACCTGCCCACCTCCTCATCGCCACACCCCTCTGGGCGTCGAATAGACGGCCCGCCGGCGGGGGCGGGCACAACAGGCGCGTGAAGTCACCGAGTGTTAGAAGTAAGTCACTCCCAGTTATCGGGCGGCGTCCCTGCCGGCCCCTTCCGGACGGAGTCGACTCCCCATGCGCGCGAACCTTGTGAAGGCAGTCCTGGCCGTCGGCATCGGCGCTTCGCTCTGCGCGGCTTCGGCGGACACGCCGGCCGCCGCCACGACGACCGCCACGGCACGCACGGTGACGGAAACGACGAGGGCGGCGCCCTGTCCCGTGGTCGACGTACTGGTCCTCTACACACCGAAGGCCGCGCGGCAGGTGGGCGGCGAGCACCGGGTGCCCGCCTCGGCCCAGCGGATCGCGACCCGGATGAACCGGTCCCTGGCGGGTGGCGGACTCTGCGGGATCATCCGCGTCGTCCACCCGCACACCGTGACCGGTTACCAGGGGCCGGAGGAGTTCCGTTCCGCGCACGCACTCCTCAAGGACCACACTTCGGCGGGGGTCGGACGCCATGCGCACGAACAGCGGGCGCGGTACGGAGCCGATCTGGTCACGCTGATCGTGGACCGGCCGGAGCGGGGCGGCGGCACGGCGGACTACACGCCCGCCCTGGACAGCTCCACGGACGAGTACGCCTACGCGGTCGTCGACGTGGACGGGATCGGCCTGGATTCGGCGAGCCACGAGATCGGCCACAACCTCGGCCTCGCCCACGACCGTACGACGCTGGCGGGCAACCCGGACGGATCGATGAGCGTGAGCCGGAACCGCCCGTACAACACCGGGTGGGTCACCGAGGACGGCAAGCGCTACACGATCATGGCGTACCGCTCCGCGTGCGGGGGCCACTGCCGCCGTATCAGCCGGTTCTCCAGCGCGACGGGGACGTGGCGGGGCCACCGGCTGGGCGACGCGGAGAACGACGGCGTACGGGTGCTGCGCGAGACCATGCCGATCGTCGCCGGGTACCGCACCAGGAGCTGAGCCGAGGGAGGCGCCCGGCTCAGCCCGCGGCCGGGACGGGCCCGTCCGCGTCCCCGCCGGACGCGTCCCCGTGCACGTCGGCCTCCTTCGCGCCCGTGCCGGGTTCCCAGCGCGGTTCGGGCCGCCGCAGCTCGACGTTGAACTGGGCTCCGGCCAGCAGTGAGAGGTTGGCGAACCAGACCCAGATCAGGAAGACGACGAGCCCGGCGAGCGATCCGTACAGCCTGCTGTAGCTGCCGACCTGGGTCGCGTAGAGGGCGAACAGCGCCGATGCGGTGAGCCAGCAGACCGCGGCGAGTACCCCGCCGGGCAGGCCCCGGCGGACGCCCCGCGCGGAGCGGGGGCCGGTGCTGAAGAGGACCATGATCAGGCAGGCGACGAGGAAGACCAGCAGCGGCCACTTCAGCGCCGCCCACAGGGTTTCCCCCTCGTGCGGCAGGCCGATGCGACGGCCGAGCCAGCGGGCCAGCGGGCCGGTCATGACGAGGGCGAAGGCACTGGTCATCAGGAGGAGGAGCAGGCCGATCGCCGAGACGGCGATGATGTGCGCCTGGCGCAGGGGCGGGCGGTTGTCCCGGACGCCGTGCATCGCGTGCATCGCCCGGCGGAAGACCGCGAGATAGCTGCACGCGGACCAGACGGCGCTCACGGACCCGGTCGCGACGAGCAGCCAGACGGCGGAGCGCTGCTCGGTGGCCGCCTCCAACGGCCTGCGCAGCGCCTCCCCGGACTCTGCGGGCGCGAACGCCGTGATGTCGGAGATCAGGGCGCTGGTCGCGTCGGGGTTGGCGAGGCCGATCACGGACACGGTGACCAGGAGCGCCGGGAGCAGGGCGAGGATGGCGTAGTACGTCAGGGCGGCGGCCCAGTCGGTGATGTCGTCGTTCCACAGCGAGACCGGGGTACGGCGCAGAGCGGTGAGCCAGGGGCGGGGCGGTGCGGCGTGCCCGTCGGTGGGGGCGGTGCTGTCCGCGGCGGACGCGATCTGGGTGGGCAAGCTGGCACTCCGGGGACGTGGGTGGCTGCGGCGACCGGGGTGACCTGCCCGTTCCCGGGCGTGCCGACCCCACTCGATCCTCTCCTGCCACGTCGCGGCCGGGGCACACCTGGGGGTGTGCCGACAGCCGGCGGCCGGTCAGTCGTTGACGGCGGTGAGCAGCACCACGGCGTCGCTGAGCGCCAGCAGCCCGTGCCGTTCCTGCGGGATCGGGTGCAGGGTCCCGGCAGGCAGTTCCGTGTCGCCGGACGCCGCGGTGAGGCGGACGCCGCCGCGCAGGACGAGGAGCGAGGCGGCGGGCGGCGCGTTGTGCTCGTCGAGCGCGGTCCCCTCGGTGAGGGCGATCACCGTCTGCCGCAAGGGGGGCTCCTGGAGCACGAGGTGGGCGCTGCGGCCGTGCGCGGAGGCGCGGGCGGCGGTCAGATGTTCCTCGGCGAGTGCGTTGAGGTCGTCCATGTGCCCCACTGTGCCGCAGCCGCACGCGCCCCGCGATCCTGGCGGGCCCCGACGGCGGCGGATGGACCGGCGGTCCGGACTCGCCGGGGCGCCTGCGCCGTGGAGCCCCGGACCACCAGCTCCGGCTCGAACAGCAGCTCGTCCGGCGGGAGCGATCCTCCCTGGATGCCCGCGCAGAGCAGTTCCACGGCGGCCCGGCCCATGGCCTCGATGGGCTGGCGGATGGTGGTGAGCGGGGGTTCGGTGCAGTTCATGAACGCCGAGTCGTCGTAGCCGACGACGGAGATGTCGGACGGGACGCCGAGGCCGCGCCTGCGGGCGGCGCGGACGGCGCCGAGCGCCAGGGGATCGCTGGCGCAGACGATGCCGGTGACGCCCCGCTCCAGCAGCCGGGAGGCCGCCGCCTGGCCGCCCTCCAGGGAGAACATCGAGCGCTCGACGTGCGCCTCGGCCAGCTCACCGCCGGTGGCCGACGCGACGGAGCGGGCCGCGGCGAGTTTGCGGCGGGAGGGCACATGGTCGGAGGGGCCCATCACGACACCGATGCGCTCGTGGCCGAGGGAGGCCAGATGGCGCCAGGCCCGCTCGATCGCGACGGCGTCGTCGCAGGAGACGCAGGGGAAGTCCAGCCCCTCTATGGGGGCGTTGATCAGCACGACGGGGATACGGCGCTCGGCGAGCCGGTGGTAGTGCTCGTGGGCCTCGTCGGCCTGGGCGAACAGCCCGCCGGCGAAGACCACCCCGGAGACCTGCTGCTGGAGCAGGAGGTCCACGTAGTCCGCCTCGGACACCCCGCCCTTGGTCTGGGTGCAGAGGACGGGGGTCAGCCCCTGCTGGGCGAGGGCGCCGCCGATCACCTCGGCGAAGGCGGGGAAGATCGGGTTCTGCAGTTCGGGCAGGACGAGGCCGACGAGCCGGGCGCGCTCGCCCCGCAGTCGGGTGGGGCGCTCGTAGCCGAGGACGTCCAGGGCCGTCAGCACGGACTGCCGGGTGGTCCGGGACACCCCGGGCTTGCCGTTGAGCACCCGGCTCACCGTGGCTTCACTGACCCCGACCTTCTTGGCCACCTGAGCAAGTCGTCGCGTCATGCCGCAAGGTTAACGCAATCAGCGCAAACAATTGACTTATCAACGCAAGTGATGCACGCAGAGGAGGCGCTTCCCAGCCATCGGGAAGCACCCCCCTTGCGATCACTCCGCGCCGTCTCTCCGCGCCGTCTCTCCGCGGGAGGACGAGCCCTCCCGGGTCACGGGTTGATATTGATCTTGAACCCGGGTGCGGTGTTCCTGATGTCCTGGGCGTTGTCGCTGAACTTCAGTCCGTTGAAGGTGACTTCACCGACGGCCGGGCCCTGCCCGGCCTCCGGCATCTCGTTGGCCCACAGCCCGAAGCCGGACTTGGCGTCGAACGCGTCACCGCTCTTGCGCGCCCCTGAGACGGAGATGTCGCTGAGCACGGTGTCCTTGATCGGGAACTGGGGCTGTCCGCCGACGTAGTTCGTCTGGAACATGATCCCGCTGTAGGTGGGGTCGACGATGTCCACGTTGTCGATGCGGATGCCCTGGAAGACCTTCGACGCCGAGAACAGCCAGATGCCGGGGAAGGTCTGCGATCCCCAGAAGTGCCCGCCCGCGCGCACGATCGAGACGTTCTCGATCGTCGTCGGTTCGCTGCCGAATCCGTTCATCGGGTAGCCGAAGTCCAGCGAGCTGACCGTGATACCGGAGTACACCAGGGTGTCGGCGATGTGGATGTTGCGGAACGTGTTGTCGTACCCGCCGTAGACGGCGATGCCCGCCGCACGCCAGGTGAGAATCGAGGTCAGGTTCTCGTAGACGTTGTTCTTCATGTCCGCTCCCCCGGCGTCGATCGCCGAGAAGAGCGCGAAGCTGTCGTCACCGGTGGCCCGCGCCTCGTTGTTGGTCACGAGGTTGTCGGTGGACCCGTTGGTCATGTTGACGCCGTCGGCGAACATGTTGCGGATCCGGGAGTTCTTGATGGTGATGCGGTCGGTGTTCGCGCCCCAGTAGAGGCACACCATGTGCTCGTTCCAGATGTTGTCGATCACGACGTCCGAGACGTTCGAGAAGTCGAAGACCTTGCCCGGCCCGTCGATCCGTGACGTGTAGTTGCCGAAGTACGCGAAGTTCGCGAACGACGACCCCTTGGCGCCGGCCTCGGCCCGGAAGCCGACGTCCGTGTTGTCCTGCGTCGCCGGGGCGTTGAAGCGGGTGTACCAGGGTCCGGCCCCGACGACCTTCACGGCCTTGCCGTAGACCTGGAACTTGCTCGCCGTCCTGTACTCCCCCGCCGGGAGGTAGACGCCCACCAGGGTGCCGGTAGTGTCCATGCGGACCTTGTCCAGGGCGTTCTGGACGTCCTGGTGGGTGAAGCCGGCCGGCACCGTGTACGTGGCGGGGTTCGGGTTGGCGACCGGGGCGACCTGCTCCAGGTTGATGAAGTCGATCGCGTACGTGGAGGTGTTGGCGCTGTCCTTCTGGAGCCGGATCTTCGACCCCGCCGGGACGGTCCTGCCCAGCATCACGTTCGCCTCGTCGTAGATGTGACGGGGCGCCCCGGAGCCCGGGGAGTTGCCGGGAGCGGTCTCGTTCCCGTACAGCCAGGCGTACTTCGAGGTGAGGTCGATCGCCTTGAGGAAGACGCCGTCGACGTAGACGTTCAGCGTGGAGTCGATGCCGCCGCCGCCCGGGGCGTCGGGGACGGAGAACCGGGTGACCAGGGTGTTGGTGGAGGCCCGGGTGGTGAACTCGACGTAGTCGCCGGTGTTGTCAAGGGTGACGGCCTTGCGGCCGGATGCCTCGCCCGCGATGTCGCCGACGGTCCGGTTCGGGCCGACGACCCGGGCGCCGCCGCCGGTCGTGCCGTCCTCCGCCTCGTACATGTCGTAGGGCATGCTCGCGCCGCGTCCGATGAAGAGGGCCTGGGTGGAGGTGTTGTTCCCGCGCTTGACCGGGAGTTCGTTGGCGTCGGCCGCGATCACGGTCCGTACGGAGTAGGAGCCGTTGGCGGCGGTCCAGGTGCCCAGCGGGACCGGTGCGGTGGTGGTGCCCGCCGCGATGGCCCCGTTGTGGGCCCCGGTAAGGGTCTTCACCGTGGCGCCCTTGCTGTCGACGAGGGCCAGCGTGATGCCGTGCGCACCGCTCGCCGAGGCCACCGTGCCCTGGTTCTTGAGGGCGACGGAGAAGGCCACCGTGTCGCCGGCGGAGGCGGCCGACGGCGTGGTGGTGACCGCGGCGGCCACGAGGTCGGAGCTGGAGACCGGCTTCACGACCAGCGGGGAGGCGCTGGTGTACGTGTTGTCGGTCTCGTTCTGCTCGATGACCTCACCCGCCGGGTCGGCGACCGCGCTCAACTCGTAACTCCCCGCGTTCCGCGCCCCGACGGAGGCGGTCACCTGGGTGGAGGCGCTCGACGCCAGGGCGCCGACCGAGGCGGTGGCGACCTTGGTGGAGCCGAGCCGGAGCTCGACCTTGCTCGCCGGGGCGGCGAGCGCTCCGGCGTTGCGGACGGTCGCGGTCAGGGTGATCTCGTCCGTCTCCACCGGGGCGGCGGGGGCGGCGCTGACACCGGTGACCTGGAGATCGGGGTTGGCCGCCGGGGCGCCCAGGACCTGGAATTCGGCGACCTGGCCGGCGCCGGAGCCGCTGTTGGCGGTGAACTTCAGCCGGACGTCCGCGACGCGGGCGGAGACCGGGATGAACACCGCGTTGCCGGACGCGGGGCTGAAGGCGTAATCCTTGGCGGCGGAGAGGGAGTTGAAGGAGGAGGAGCTCTGCTCCCGGCCGAGCACCTCGATGCGCTGCGTGCGCGGTCCCCAACTGCTGTCGGGGTTGAGCTTGACGACGACGCTCTCGGTATCGGCGTTGGAACCGAGCTTCACGGTGAGCGTGTTGGGGTAACTGCCGAACGCACCCTCCCAGTAGGTGGAGGTGCTGTTGTCGTTGGCGTTCTCGGCGACGTAGGTGTGGACCACGGAGGAGGCAGTGATCGGCTTGTTCACGGCGAGGTTGGACGCGGAACCGCTCTGCCCGTCGCGGGTGACGGTGTTGCTGTTGGCCGAGACGTTGCCCGCCGCGTCCTTGGCGCGGACGAAGTAGCTGACGCTCCGGCCGGCCGGACGGGTGTCGGTGTACGTGGTGACGTCACCGGCCACGCCGGTGAGCAGCGTGTCGTTCGCGTAGACGTCGTAGCCCGTGACGCCCTTGTCGTCCGTCGACGCCTTCCAGGTCAGCCGGATCTGGCCGGTGGCGGGCTCGGTGAGGGCGAGGTTCGTCGGCGCGGTCGGGGCCTGCGTGTCGCCCGTGGTGGGCCCGTAGATCTCCAGTTCGGCCACCTGGGCGGCCTGTGCACCGGAGTTGGCGGTGAACAGGACACGGACGTGGCGCGCCGTCGTGGCGTCGAAGCTGATCGTCGCCGACTGTCCGCCCGCCGCGTCGAAGCGGTAGGCCTTGGAGGCGGTGAGGTCGGTGAAGTCCGAGCCGTTGGCGCTGCTCTGGAGCTTCAGGGTCTGACTGCGCGCCGCCCACCCGTCGGGCAGTCGCAGCACCACCCGGTCCACGCCCAGCGACGCGCCCAGGTCCGCCTGGATCCACTGCGGGAACTGGTCGTCACGGCTCGCCCAGTGGCTGTCGCGGTTGCCGTCGTTGGCGTTGGCCGGGGTCTGTGAGTCGTTGCTGCTACTGGCGGTGAGGGGCTTGCCCGCGGCGAGGTCGGCCGAGGAGTCCTGGGCGCCCCGGACCTCCAGCTCGGAGAGCTGGGCGGCCGGCCAGCCGGTGTTGGCGGTGATGTTGACGCGTACGAAGCGGGTCAGGGTGGCCGGGAACGCGATGGTGACCTCGTTGGCGGCTCCGGGGGCGAAGGTGTACGTCGCGGAGTTCTTCAGGGTCGCGAAGCTGGTGCCGTCCGCGCTGCCCTGGAGGGACAGCGTCTGGGTGCGGGTCTCCCAGCCCGCCGGAAGAGTCAGCTTCACCTCGTCGACCCGGGTGCCGGCGCCCAGGTCGGTCTGGACCCACTGGGGCAGTCCGCCTCCGGCGCTCTCCCAGTACGTCGACCGGTTGCCGTCGGTGATGTTGGCCGCGCCGTACTCGGCGTGGGCGCTGCTCGCCGCCGCGGCCCGGCCTGCGGCGAGGTTGGGGCCGTCGGCCGCCGCAGCGGCGAGCGACGGTATGCCGATCATCAGAAGACTGGTCGTGACGACGGCGGATATCGCCCGCCACCTCCAGCGTTGGGCTCTCATAGCTCCCCGATCTTCGGCCTCGGCGCAGGGCGCGCCGAGGGCGCGGCTCTGTGACCGCAGCCAGGGAACACGGATTTCTGCATACGCTGCGGCCTGTTTTGCGTCGTGCCGTCAGAGAATTGCAGAGAAATGAGAGGCCGTCCACCGTTCCGACAACAGCCGGACGGGCAGTCCGGCCCCGTCGCGGGAGACCGGACAGCCCGTCCGACGGTTCGTCAGAGGCCGCCGGTGTACAGCAGGCGGTCGGGCGAGCCCTGGCCGAGGCCGGAGAGCACGTCGGGGGTGGCCGTGTCGTTGAGCCACCGCGCGACGGCGGCGGGCGAGGCGGAGGGGTTCTCCTGCTTGTAGAGCGCGGCGACGCCCGCGACGTGCGGGCTGGCCATGGAGGTGCCGTTCAGCGAGACGGTGCCGCCGCCGAGCCGGGCGGAGACGATGTCCGCCCCGGGGGCGTACAGCGCGAGGCAGGAGCCCCAGTTGCTGAAGGAGGTCTCCCCGTCCTGCCGGTCGCTCGCGCCGACCGCGACCACGCCGTCGGCGGCGGCCGGCGAGACGTCGCAGGCGTCCCGGTCGTCGTTCCCGGCGGCCACGACGGGCAGCACGCCCGCGTCGCCGACGGCCTCGACCGCCGCGTCGACCGCGCTGGAGCGGGCGCCGCCGAGCGAGGCGTTCAGCACACCGGGGGTCTTGGTGCGCTCGGCGTCCTTGGCGACCCAGTCGAGCCCGGCGAGGATGCCGGCCCAGGTGCCCCTGCCCTCGCAGTTCAGGACGCGTACGTTCACCAGCGAGGCGTCCTCGGCGACGCCTGAGGTCGCACCGCCCGCGGTGCCGGCGACATGGGTGCCGTGTCCGTTGCAGTCCATGCCGTCGCGGCCGTCGCCGACGGCGTCGTATCCCTTCACGACCCGGCCGCCGAACTCGCTGTGCGCGGCGTCGATCCCGGTGTCGACGACGTACACCTTCACACCGTCGCCGGTGGCCGTGGTGGTGAAGGTGTCGTCCAGCGGCAGGGCGCGCTGGTCGATGCGGTCGGTGCCCCAGCCGGCCGCGGGGGCCCGGAAGAGGCTTCCCGCCCTGGGCGCCTCCACGGCCACCTCGGCGTTCTCCTCGACGGCGAGGATGCCGGGAACGGTGCGTACGGCTTCGAGTTCGGAGGCGGTGAGCGTGGCGGCGAAGCCGTGCAGGACGTTTCCGTAACGGAACATGGGGCTGAGCCCGAGCTCCCGCAGGACGGTGTCCGGCGAGAGTTCGGGCTTCAGGGTGACGATGTACTGTCCGGGTACGGCCCGGGTGGACTGCTCCACCACGACCCCTTCCGGTCCGCTGTCGGCCGAGGCCGGGGCAGGGATGGCGATCATCGGGGCGATCAGCGGCAGGACGGCCGTGGCCCAGCGGGCGGGCAGGCGCATGCATTCTCCTCGGGAGGGGGATCCGTTCGCGGAGCGAGTGCATCCGCGAAGCGCGAACATCCGTTCCTTCGTCCCCGCCCGCCGGTCGCCTTAGCCGGTTCAGCCGGACAGCGCAACGCCGGCGGTCAGCTCCAGTTCGTCGAAGCCGGCTCCGACGGACGGGCGGAGGCCGTCGCGGGTCCAGCGGCCCACGGCCGTCTCGGCGGTGATGCCGGGTCCGAAGCCGGCGATGAGTCCCTGCGCGGACTCGGCGGCCCCGCCGTCGTCGAAGAGCCTGGCCAGCGCGTCGAAGACGACGGAGCTGGCGATGTTGCCGCGTTCGGTGAGGGTGGCACGGCTGTAGCGGAACATCTCCGGCGGCAGCTTCAGGAAGTGGCAGAGGTCGTCCAGGATGCGCGGCCCGCCCGCGTGGACGATGAAGAAGTCCATGTCCGGGACGGACCAGCCGTGCAGGTCGACCAGGTTCTGGAGGACCGGGGCGAGCATCTCCATGGTGCCGGGGACGCGCTTGTCCAGCAGGAAGTGGAATCCGGTGTCGCGGACCGCGTAGGAGATCCAGTCCTCGGTGTCGGGCACCAGGTGCGAGCCGTTGCGCTCCAGCCGCATACCGGTGCCGCCCTGTCCCCGGACGACGGCGGCGGAGAGCGCGTCCCCGAAGAGCCCGTTGGAGAGCAGCGAGCCGACGCCGATGTCGGTGGGCTGGTAGCACAGCGAGCAGAACTCGCAGGAGACGATGAGGACGTTGGCCTCGGGGTAGGCCACACAGAAGTCGTGCGCGCGGTTGATGGCCGCGCCGCCCGCCGCACAGCCGAGCTGGGCGATGGGCAGTTGGCGGGTCTCGGGCCTGAAGCCCATGGTGTTGATGAGCCACGCGGTCAATGAGGGCATCATGAAGCCCGTGCAGGAGACGTAGACGATCAGGTCGATCTCGGACGGGTCGGTCTCGGCGTGGGCGAGGGCCTGCCGGACGACGTCGGGCACCCGCCTCTTCGCCTCGGTCTCGTACACCCGGTTGCGGAGCTCGAAGCCGGGGTGCTTCAGGGTCTCCTCGATGGGCTGCACGAGGTGCCGGGTCTGGACGCCGGTGTTCCGGATGAGCCGCAGGACGAGCTCGCGCTGCGGGTGCCCGGCGTGGGTCTCGCGGGCCAGGTCCAGGGTCTGCTGCATCGTGATGACGTGCTCGGGCACAGCGATGGCGGGTCTGCACAGGGTCGCCATGGGTTCTCCTCGTATCTCGGAGCGGAGGCTCTCGTCACCAGGTGACGGGCAGAGCGAGCGGGTAGCGCCAGATGGACGTCGTGTTCCACTCGATGTCCTCGGGCGGCACGTCCAGACGCAGGGCCGGGAAGCGGGTCAGCAGGGTGGAGAAGGCCACTTCCAGCTCCATGGTGGCGAGCGGCGCGCCCAGGCAGTGGTGGGCGCCCCAGCCGAACGTCATATGGGGGATGGACGGGCGGTCGGGGTCCAGCTCGTCGGGGCGGTCGAACTTGGCGGCGTCCCGGTTGGCCGTCAGATAGGACACGTGGACCACGTCCCCGGCCTTGATGAGGACACCGGCGAGCTCCACGTCCTCCAGGGCGATGCGCGGGATGCCGACGCCCTTGCGGAAGGGGATGTGGCGCAGCAGCTCCTCCAGCGTGCGGGGCAGCCGCGCCGGTTCGGCCTGGAGGGAGTGGAGGAGTTCCGGGCGGGTGAGCAGGGTGTAGGCGATGTTGCCGAGCTGGTAGGTGGTGGTGTCCTGGCCGGTGATGAGCAGGACCATCGCCATGACGGCCAGTTCGTCGTCGTCCAGCAGTTCGGCGCCGTCCCGCGCGGTGGCCAGGGTGCTGATGAGGTCCTCGCCCGGGGAGCGGCGCCGGTCGGCGGTCAGCTCCTGGAAGTAGCCGCGCAGTTCCGCCTTGGCGCGTACGGCGTCCTGCTTGCCGGCGGCCCCGACGTTCATCATGGTCATGGCGTGGGCGCGGAGCCAGGGGCGGTCGGCCTCGGGGATGTCGAGCGCCTCGCAGATGGTGATCAGCGGCAGCGGCGAGGAGACCCGGGCGACGAAGTCGGCCGGTGCGCCCTCCTCGGCCATCTCGTCCAGCAGCCGGTCGACGACGCGCTGGGTCCCGCCCCGCATCTGCTCGACGCGGCGCGGGGTGAAGCTCTTGGCTACCAGGCTGCGGAGCCGGCTGCTGGCGGGCGGGTCCATGAGGTTGATGGACTCGGCCTGGACGATCGGCTCCGGGGTCATCCGGGGGAAGTCACGGCCGAGGACGGCGCTGCGGCTGAACCGCCGGTCGGTGGTGACCGTCCGGACGTCCTCGTAGCGGGTGACCAGCCAGGCCTCGCCCTCGCCGTACGCCATCCGGATACGGGACACCGGCTCCTCGGTCAGCAACTGCCTGAGCTGGGGGTCGAACTCGAGCTGCTGTGCGTAGTCGAACGGGCAGGTCCGTACGGTTTCCTTGTGTCGCACCGAGGTGTTCTCCACCGAGGTTCTCCCAATGACCGCTTCGAGGAAGGGGGGCGTGCCGGAGCGGGACCCGGCACCAGACCTCCCCTCTGTCCCCCGTCACCCTCCGAAACATGCAGTCACGCTGCGCAGTCAGCCGATCAGAGGGGCGCACGCCCCGGCGCTCGGCGCCGGGCGTCTTGCAGGTGGGCAGAGCGGCGTCGTCCTTCTCGTTCCAGCGGAGAAGATCACCTGGTGCGGAACCGCTCGCGGCGGGCGGGGCGCATCCGGCCGGGGCAGGGCGTTTCGTTCGGCTCACACCCGGGGGGCGTGCGGGGTCCGTGAGCGCCCTCCGTCTGCCTCGACTCGACGTTTACGCGAGAGGGGGTACGTCCTTCAGGTGAAGGGATCACCGCTTTCGCCGTGTACACCGCCGCCCGGCCGGAGAGTGGGTGGGCCGGCCCGGCAACCGGGCCGTGGCCGGCGGAACGTGACGTGCGGAGAAGGGTGACGGATTCATGGGCACTGAGGCCACCAGGCGGGTCGCGCTCGTTTTCTCCCTGTTCGACGCCAATGCCAACGGCGTCCTGGAGCAGGACGACTTCGATCTCATGGCCGAGCGGGTCGTCCGAGAGGCGCACGCGTCGGACCGGGCGGCGAAGGACGCGATGCGCGCGGCGTTCAGGCGGTACTGGACGACCCTGCTGACCGAGCTGGACGCCGACGGGAACGGCGAGATCAGCTTCGAGGAGTTCACGGCGTGCGTGCTGTCGCCGGAACGGTTCGACGCCACCATCGCCGTGTTCGCCGAGGCGCTGGCAGCCCTGGGCGACCCGGACGGCGACGGGCTGATCGAGCGCCCCCTGTTCATGGCGCTGATGCGGGCCATCGGGTTCGAGCCCGAGAACGTCGACGCGCTCTTCGACGCCTTCGAGCCGACGGACGGTGACCGGATCCGGGTGGAGACATGGGTCGCCGGGATCAAGGACTACTACGCCCCGGGCAAGGCCGGCATCCCCGGGGACCACCTGGTCGTCGGCACCGCGGTCTGAACGTCCGCCTCCGGGAGGGATGAGGGAGGCGGACGCCCCGCACTCCCGGGGGCTCGGGCGTCCCGTCGCGGCCCGCCCGTCAGCAGGTCAGCCCGTCAGCAGGTCCGGGTTGCCCGCCAGCGCGGCCAGGCGGCCCTGCGGGTCCGGGACGAGGCGGCGTTCGGTCAGGTCGAGGACGCCGGCCACTCCGGTGATCTCCGCGGCCACCGTGCCGTCCTCCTTGAGGATCTGCTGCTCCAGGGTGAAGGTCTTGCCCGTGCCGTAGGCGAACCGGCAGGTGACCCGTACGCGCTCGCCGCCGCGCAGCTCGCGGCGGTACTTGACCGTCACCTCCAGTTGCACCGGGCCGACTCCGTCGGCCAGCAGCTTCTCCTGGGGCAGTCCGGCGGCGCGCAGCAGTTCCCAGCGGGCGTGCTCCGCGTACTGGAGGTAGACGGCCTGGTTCAGGTGGCCCTGGGTGTCGAGTTCGTAGCCGCGCACGGTCACGTCAACGGAGAAGGTCATGACCGTGCGAACGCCTGGGCCCGGCCGTCCATTCCGGGGCCGGACCCGCGTGCCGGATCCCTTTACGCACCTGTCATGCACCGGTAACTTCCTCCCCCGCAAGGGATTGCAGCAACATTCCGGCAGAGCTTGCCGCCGGATCGTGTTCACTCACCGAACCCCGAGGCGCGTCAGGGTTCTCCCCTCCCCTGGAGACACGTATGAGACGCACTCCTCACCGGCTGCTGCGCGGTCCGCTCGCGGCTGCCGTGGCAGCGGCCGGGCTGCTGGGACTCCTCACCGCCGTACCGCAAGCGCGTCCCGCCCCGACGAGCGAACCCGTCGCCTCCTCCTCCGCCGCCGAGACCACGGCGACCGTCTTCTACTCCGCGAAGACCCGCGACTGGTCGGCCTACTACCTGCACTACTCCCCCGACGGCGGCTCCTGGACCAACGTCCCCGGCACCCGGATGGAGGCCGCCTGCGCCGGCTGGGCCAAGTTGACGGTCCCGCTCGGGGGGCGGGCGGACTGAGAGCGGCCTTCACCAACGGCTCGGGCACCTGGGACAACAACGCGGGCAGGAACTACGACCTCGGCACCGGGAACATCACGGTCCAGGAGGGGACCGTGGCGCACAGCGACCCCTGCGCGGGTGGGGGCCCTGAGGAGGCCGACGGCCCGAACACGGCCTCCGTCTACTACGCGACCTCAACCGTCGGCTGGTCCACCGTCAATCTCCACTACCGCCCCCACGGGGGAGCGTGGACGGCCGTCCCCGGCATCGGCATGGAAGCCGCCTGTACGGGCTGGGTGAAGCGTACGGTCGACCTCGCGACCGCCACCGGCCTCCAGGCCGCGTTCAACAACGGCAACGGGGTCTGGGACAACGACAACGGCGGCGACTACACCTTGGCGGCCGGGCTCACCACGGTGAAGGACCGCAGGGTGACGGCCTCGGCGAAGGACCCGTGTACTGCCGAGGAACCGGACACCGAGGCGCCGTCCGCACCCACCGCGGTGAAGGCCGCCGCCGACGGGGTGGCCGTCGTGGTCACATGGGAGCCCGCCACGGACGACCGGAGCGTGACGAAGTATCAGGTCACCAGGGCCGGTGGGACGAAGGGCACGGTGGTCACCGACACCGCCTCGACCGTCCTCTCCGACACGGGGCTTGAGTCCGGCACCGCCTACCGCTACACCGTCCGGGCCGTCGACGCCGCCGGGAACGTGTCGGCCGAGTCCGTCCCGGCCTCCGTCACCACCGGTGAGAAGCCCACCGCCCCGGCCACCGGCACACCGCTGGGCACCGACCCCCGGAAGGACCCGATCTACTTCGTGCTCACCGCCCGCTTCGACGACGGTGACTCCACGAACAACCGGGGCGGCAGCCAGCACGAGAAGTCCGGCAACGCCGCCGACGACGACCTCCGGGATGAACATCATCGACATGCGGATGCACATGAACTTCGGTGACGCTGACAACGCGTTCCACAACGGCAAGGACTCCGACGACGCGACCAACGACCCCACGTACAACGGCGTCTACGTCGACAGCCACGGCTACGGCCCCAACAAGAGCAGCGAGCGCTACACCGGCGGTACGGACGCCTGGGCCGAGAACATGTCGCTGATGTGGACCTTCCGGGGCATCCCGACGCTCTACTACGGCTCCGAGATCGAGTTCCAGAAGGGGATGAAGATCGACTGCGGCCCGACGTGTCCGCTGGCGACGACCGGGCGGGCCCATTTCGGGGACCACCTGGCCGGTGACGTGACGGCCTCGGACTTCGGCAAGGTCTCCTCCGCCACCGGCAAGGTCGCCGACACCCTGGCCGCCCCGCTCGCCCGCCACCTCCAGCGGCTCAACGAGATCCGACCGGCCGTGCCCGCGCCCAGATGGGCCAGTACTCCACGGAGGGCATCAGTGGCTCCATGGCGTACAAGCGCCGCTACACCGACGCGGCGACCGGCACGGACAGCTTCGCGCTGGTGACGGTATCCGGGAGCGCCACCTACACCGGCATCCCGAACGGCACGTACAAGGACGCCGTCACGGGCGGCACCGAGGAGTTCACCACGGGCATCCTCACGGTCCCGGCCCCCGGCAAGGGCAATCTGCGCGTGTACGTCCTGGACCTCGGCGGAAGGAACGCCGCGCCGGGGAAGATCGGCGCGGCGGGGCCGTACCTGAAGTAGCCGGCCCGGCCGCCCGGATGCGCGCCTACCGGGCCCGCAGGTGCGGGAAGCGCCATTCGGTGCGGCTGTGCAGGACGGTTCCGGGGCGCAGCACCGTGCTCGGGTGGCCGGGGCGGTTGGGTGAGTCCGGGAGGTGCTGGGTCTCCAGGCAGAGGGAGCCGTGGCGCTGGTGGCGGCGGCCGGTGCCGTCGGTGAACGCGCCGTCGAGCTGGTTGGCGGTGTAGACCTGGAGGCCCGGTTCGGTGGTCCACAGCTCCAGGGTGCGCCGGTCGCCGGGGGCAGAGAGGCGGGCGGCGCGGCGCAGGGTGCCGGGGGCCGCGGGGCGCAGGATCCAGCAGTGGTCGTAGCCGCCGGCCTGGTCCAGTTGGGTGTCCGGGTGGTCGAGGCGTTCGCCGATGCGGTGGGGGGTGGTGAGGTCGAAGGGGGTGCCGGCCACCGGGGCGGGCGGGCCTTCGGGGATGGAGCCGGCGTCGACGGGGAGGTAGGCGTCGGCGTCGACCTGGAGGGTGTGGCCGAGGATGTCGTCGTCGCCGAGGTTGAGGTAGGAGTGGTTGGTGAGGTTGACGACGGTGGGCCGGTCGGTGGCGGCCGTGTAGTCGACGGCGAGGGTGCCGGTGGTGTCCAGGGTGTAGGTGGCGGTGACGTCGAGCGCTCCGGGGAAGCCCATGTCGCCGTCGGGGCTGTGCAGGGTGAGCCTGAGGACGGCGGCGGTGCCGGTGCGGTGCCCGGTGGCCTCCCAGATCTTGGTGTGGAAGCCGTCGGGGCCGCCGTGCAGGGCGTGGCCGCGGTCGTTGGCGGGGATGTGGTGCGGGGTGCCGTCGAGGGTGAAGCGGCCGTGGGCGATGCGGTTGGCGTACCGGCCGACGATCGCCCCGAAGTACGGGTTCTTGTCGGCGTAGTCGTCGAGCGCGGGCAGCGAGCGGACGACGGGGCCGGGTTCGCCCGCGGTGTCCGGCACGGTGAGGCTGTGCAGGACACCGCCGTAGGTGAGGATCTCGGCCCGGACGCCGGTGCCGGAGTCGAGGGTCCAGAGGTCGGTCTCGCTCTGCCCGTGGGCGCGGCCGAACGGTTTGCGGTGCACGGTGGGCATGAGGAGTTCCTTGGGGGTGCGGAAGGGGCCGCTAGCGGGCCGGACCGGAGGCGTCGCGCGGCGTGGTGGATTCGCGGGCGACGAGGCGGTAGCCGGGGCGGGGCCGTCGGGGTTCGGCTACCGGGGTGCCGGCGAGGCGTTCGACGAGGCTGTCGACGGCGAGCCGGGCGATGGCCGCCTTGTCCGGCGCGATGGTGGTGAGGGTGGTGGCCCCGTACCGGCTCTCCTCGATGTCGTCGAAGCCGACGACGGCGATGTCCTCCGGGATGGTGAGGCCGCGTTCGGTGATGGTGCGCATGGCCCCGATCGCGATCAGGTCGTTGTACGCGAACACGGCGTCGGGGCGTTCGCCCCGGTCGAGGAGGGAGGCCATCGCGGCGGCCCCGTCCTCGCGGCCGTAGCCGTCGGTGACGACGATCAGGGACTCGTCGGGGGTGATGCCGGAGGCGGCCAGCTCCTCGCGCCAGCCGCGCAGCCGGAGGTGGGCGGGCTGGCGCTCCCGGCCGGTGCGGGAGCCAAGGAAGGCGATACGCCGGTGGCCCAGCGCGATGAGGTGGGCGACGGCCTCGCGGGCGGCGGCCACGTTGTCGATGGCGATGTGGTCGTACGGGGCCTCGTACTCGCGTTCGCCGAGCAGCACCAGCGGCGCGGTCTCGGTGCGGGCCATCAGGTCCTCGGTCTCCAGGTGGATGGGGCTGAGGATGAGCCCGTCGATGACATGGGAGCGGAACCCCTGGCAGACCAGCAGCTCCTTCTCGCGCTGGCCCGCCGTGTGGTCGACCAGGACGGTGTAGTCGTGCCGGGCCGCCGCGTCGACGACCTCACCCGCCAGCTCCGCGAAGTACGGGTTGCCGAACTCGGGGACGGCCAGCGCGATGATGCCCGTGCGGCCCTTGCGCAGATGGCGGGCGGTGAGGTTCGGCCGGTAGCCGAGCTCGTCGATCGCCTGCTGCACCTTGGCCCGCATCTTCGGGGTGACGTGCTGGTAGTTGTTGACCACGTTCGACACGGTCTTGATGGACACGCCCGCCCGTTGAGCTACGTCCTTGAGGCTGACGCCCACGGCACTCCTTGTACTTGGTTCGACTCGGCCCGATCCGTACGGCTCAGGTGGTTCTCCGGCTGCGTGCGAGGTAACGCTGCGCCACGACGACAACGATAAGGAAGCCGCCGCTGACCACCGACTGGTACGAGGAGTTGAGCGAGCCGATCTGGTTGATCAGGTTCTGGATCACGGCGAGCAGCAGGACACCCCAGAGGGTGCCGCTGACCGAGCCCGCACCGCCGATGAGGAGCGTGCCGCCGATGACGACGGCGGAGATCGCGTCCAGCTCCATGCCGACCCCGACGATGGTGACACCGGAGGAGAGGCGGGCGGCGTTCAGCGCTCCGGCGAGTCCCGCGAGCAGCCCGCTGAGGGTGTAGACGAGGATCTTCGTCCGGGCGACGGGCAGCCCCATCAGGGTGGCCGCGTCGCTGCTGCCGCCGACCGCGAACAGCGTCTGCCCGAACGAGGTCCGCTGGAGAAGGACGCCGCCCGCCCCGAAGAGGGCCAGCGCGATGAGGACCGGGTGGCCGAAGCCCCAGACGCTGCCCTGGCCCAGCTCGGCGAAGGCGGAGTCCTTGGGCACCAGGTAGGTGGTGGCCCCCTCGTCGGTGAAGGCGAGCAGCATGCCGCGCGCCGCGAGGAGACTGGCCAGCGTGACGATGAAGGGGGCCATGTTGGCGCGGGCGATGAGCACCCCGTTTACCAGGCCGATCGCACCGCAGACCACCAGGGGGACGAGCAGGGCGGCGAGGAAGCCCCACTGCGAGGCCCAGGCGGCGAGGACGCCGCCGAGGGCGAAGACGGAGCCGACGGAGAGGTCGATACCGCCGGTGATGATGACGAGGGTCATGCCGAGCGCGACGATCGCCAGGAACGAGGCCTGGACGGTGACGCCGCGGGCGTTGTCGAGGCTGGCGAACGTCGGGTAGACGAACGAGGCGATGAGGATCACGGTCAGCAGGACCGCGAGGACGCCCTGGCGCTGGACGAGTTCCCCGATGCGGGATCCGGTGGAGCGCTCGGGACGGGGTTCGGGGCGCGAGGGAGCGCTCTTGAGGGGCGCCGGGGCCTTCGCCGCGGGCACGGTGGCCGGTGTGGTCTTGTTCATCGGGACCTACGCTCCCGGGCGACGTAGACGGCGGCGATGATGATGGCCGCCTGGGCGATCTGTGCGGTGGAGTCCGGCAGGTCGTGCTTGACGAGGGTGGCGCGCAGCAGCTGCATCAGCAGAGCGCCGGCGACGGTCCCGAGCACGCGGATGGAGCCGCCGTTCAGCGGGGTGCCGCCGACGACGACCGCCGTGATGGCGGACAGCTCCATGAGGGTGCCGAGGGAGGACGGGTCGCTGGCGGTGAGCCGTGCGGTGGCGAGGATGCCGGCGAGGGCGGCCATCACACCGCAGAGGATGTAGACGCCGATCAGGACGCGCTTGACGGGCAGTCCGGACAGGGCGGAGGCCGAGCGGTTGCCGCCGATGGCGACGATCTGCCGGCCGAAGGTGGTGCGCTGTACCAGGAACGCGACGGCGAGCGCGAGGACGCCCGCGATGAGGACGACCGTCGGGATGCCGAGGAAGGAGCCGGTGCCGAGCGCGAGGATGTCCGGGTTGACGATCTGCTTGAGCCGGCCGTCCGCCATGACGAGGGCGAGCCCCCGGCCGCCGACGAACAGGGCGAGCGTGGCGACGATGGGTTGCAGCCCGACGAGGGAGACGAGCGTCCCGTTGATCGCGCCGACCACCGCCCCGGCGAGCAGGGCGATCAGGAGCGCGGGGACCAGTCCGTAACCGAGGTAGAGGGGCAGCAGGGCGGCGGCGAGCGCCATGGTGGAGCCGACGGAGAGGTCGATGCCCTCGGTGCCGATGACCAGGGCCATGCCGAGCGCGACGATCACGATGGGCGCGACCTGGACGAGCTGGGTGCGCAGGTTGTCGGCCGTCATGAAGTGTTCGGTGAACAGGGCGTTGAACAGCAGGACGACGGCGACGGCCGCGTACACCCCGTACTCCTGGTACCAGGCGGGGTCGCGGAGCCGGGCCGCCGGCTTCGCGGGGCGTGGCAGGGTGGCCTGGGTGGTCATCGGAGATCCTCCTGGCCGGCCGGGGCCTTCCCGCCGGTGTCGGGCGTGCGGTCGGCGGGCGCGGCGCCGGGTGTGTGGTCGGCGAGTACTTCGAGGAGGCGGCTCTCGTCCACCTCGTCGCCGGCGAGTTCACCGGCGACCGCGCCGCCGCGCAGGACGACGATGCGGTCGGCGCCCTCGATCAGCTCCTCGATGTCGGAGGAGATCAGCAGCACGGCGAGCCCTTCGCGGGCGAGTTCGTCGATGAGGGACTGCACCTCGGCCTTGGCGCCGACGTCGATGCCCCGGGTGGGCTCGTCGAGCAGCAGGACCTTGGGCTCCAGGCAGAGCCAGCGGGCGAGCAGCACCTTCTGCTGGTTGCCGCCGGAGAGTTCGCCGACCTTCTGTTCGGGGCTGGACGCCTTGATCCGCAGTCGTTTCATGAAGATGTCGACGATGCGGTCCTGCTTGGCGCGGGAGACGATCCCGGCCCTGGAGAGCCGGGGCATGGCGGCGAGCACGATGTTCTCGCGGACGGAGAGTCCGGGGACGATGCCCTCGGCCTTGCGGTCCTCGGGGAGCATGCTGATGCCCGCGCGGATGGCGGCGGCCGGAGTGGGGCGGCCGATGCGCCGGCCGTCGACGGTGATCTCCCCGCCGTCCAGGGGCAGCGCGCCGGTCAGCGCCTTCGCGGTCTCACTGCGTCCGGAGCCCAGCAGACCGCCGAGTCCCAGCACCTCACCGGCGTACAACTCGACGGATATGTCGTGCAGTTGGTGACGTCGGTCGAGGCCGGTTGCGGTGAGGACGGGGGTGCGGGCGGCATCGTGCCCCTCGGCGGCGAAGCCGGTGAGGCCGTCGCGGCGGACCTCGGCCATGTCGCGGCCGAGCATCATCGACACCAGCTGCATGCGCTCCAGCGGGGCGAGTTCGCCGGTGTGGATGTGGCGGCCGTCGCGCAGCACGGTGACCCGGTCGCAGATGCGGTACAGCTCGTCCATGCGGTGGCTGACGTAGAGGACGGCGATGCCCTGGCCGCGCAGGTTCTCGATGACCCGGAACAGGGTCTCGACCTCGCGGGGCTCCAGCGAGGAGGTCGGCTCGTCCATGATGACGACCTGCGCCTGTACGGAGACGGCCCGGGCGAGGGCGACCATCTGCCGGGTGCCGACGCCGAGCGTGTGCAGGGGCCGCTTGGGGTCGACCCGGACGCCGAAGCCGTCGAGGAGTTCGGTGGTCTCGCGGTTCATCCGGGTGAAGTCGATGAGCCCGAAACGGTTCTTCGGCTCCCGGCCCAGGAAGATGTTGCGCGCCACGCTCATCAGCGGGACGAGGTTCACCTCCTGGTAGATGGTGGAGATCCCTGCCTGCTGCGCCTCGAAGGGACGGGCGAAGCGGACGGGTTCGCCGTTGACGCGTACCTCGCCCTCGTCACTCCGGTAGACGCCGGTGAGCACCTTGATGAGGGTCGACTTGCCGGCCCCGTTCTCGCCGACGAGCGCATGGACCTCGCCCGCGCGCAGGGCGAAGGAGACGTCGTCCAGGGCGACGACGCCCGGGAACCGCTTGCTCACCGAGCGGGCTTCGAGTACGGGGTCCCCCACGGCGGTGGCCCCGGGCCCTGCGGTCTCCGGGTGCTGGGGTGCCTCTTGGGTTGGTGCCATGAATCCTGGCCTTCCGGTGGTACGGGAACGGTCCCGGGCCGCCGCGTCGCCCCCGGGGGATGCCCGGGGCCGAGGCGGCGGCCGGAGTGCCGGTCGGAGTGCCGGTGCGGGTTCCGGTGGGAGCGCCGGCCGGGTCAGTACGCCCCGCCGAGCGATTCCTCCGCGTTGGCCTCGTCGTACGCGCGGTCGGTGATGATGACGTTCTCCGGGATCTCCTCACCGGCGTAGAACTTCTGCGCGGTGGCGAAGGCGAGCGGACCGAAGCGGGGGTTGGACTCGATGACGGCGTTGTACTCGCCGTTGACCAGGGCCTGGACGGCGTTGCGGGTGCCGTCGACCGAGACGATCTTGACGTCCTCGCCGGGCTTCCTGCCGGCCGCCTTCAGCGCGGTGACGGCGCCGAGGCCCATCTCGTCGTTCTCGGCGTAGACGGCGGTGATGTCCGGCTTGGACTGGATGAGCTGCTCCATGACCTGCTGGCCCTTGTCGCGGGCGAACTCGCCGGTCTGCTGGGCGACGATCTCCAGGCCGGGGGCCTTCGCCTTGACCTGGTCGACGAAGCCCTTGGTGCGGTCGGTGGTGACGTTGTTGCCGGAGGCGCCGAGGAGGATCGCGACCTTGCCCTTGCCGCCCGTGACCTTGATCATCGCGTCGGCGGCGCGCTTGCCCTGCTCGACGAAGTCGGAGCCGAGGAAGGCCACGTAGTCCTTGCAGGCGGTGGAGTTGACCTTGCGGTCGATGGTGAGGACGGGGACCTTCTTGGCGGCCGCCGCCTTCAACGCGGGCTCCAGACCGTCGGAGTTGAGCGGGGCGACGATGAGGAACTGCGCGCCCTGGGACAGCATGTCCTGGATGTCGCTGATCTGCTTGGACAGCTGGGACTGGGCGTTGGTGGTGAGCAGCTTCCTGACGCCGATCTTCTTCGCCTCGTCCTTGATGGACTGGGTCTCGGCGATCCGGAACGGGTTGGCCTCCTTCTCCGACTGGGAGAAGCCGACCACGGCGTTCTTCAGGTCCAGCTCGGGCGCACCGTAGGTCTCCAGCGTGCAGCCCGAACCGGACGACGATTCGGGGGACTTGGCCTTCTGCGCCGCCTGACTGCTGTCGCCGCCCGCGTTGTTGGAGGTCTCCGACTTGGCGCAGCCGGCGGCGGCCAGCGTGGTGGCGGCGAGGACGCAGGCCACGGCGAGGGTACGGGATCGACGCTGGATCATCATGCGCGGAACGCTCCTTGGCGGGTTGACGGCACGCTGATCGGCGTGCGGTCGGGCATGCGGGACGAGGCATCGGCCACGGGGCAGCTGACGCCGCTGCATTCCTCACACCCCTGCTCCGGACTGCGGGAACAGCGGTCGTGAGAGCCTGCGCAGCCTGTCGGCAGCTCGGTTTACAACGTTATATAGGCGGCGCGGCACGGGCGGCAAGAGCGTTGTCGATGCGTTTCCAAAAAGTGTCGGCCGACCGCCCCGGCCGTCTCCCGGCCGACGACTCGCCTTGCGGCCCCGGCTCTGCGCGGGGTCTGGACACCCGCCCGACCCCGTGCTGTCATACCGCCGGACGCCTGATTTCTAACGTTGCAAGAACGGCTCTCGCCCGACCGCCCCGCCACGCGACGGCGGTCCTCGGCATGCGCAAGGTGCTCGGCGTGGACGGCAGGTCCATGGCTGACAGCGCGCACGTCGTCCAGTACGACGAAACGGGACGGCCGACCATCTCTGGCGGCTGCTCCGAGAGCCCTCCCCACGTACCACCCGCCCTTCCCCGTACGAGCGTAGAAAGGGACGTCCGACCATGCGACCAACACCCGCACCCCGCCGCCGCGCCTGGTGGCGGAGATTGACGGCCACCACCGGCCTCGCCCTGGTGGCCACCGCCCTCGTGGGGACCGGCACCGCCCCGGCCGCCGCCGCGCCCGCCGCCTGGGAGCCGAAGCCCGCGCCCATGACGACGCCGTGGACGAACCAGGTCCCCGTCGACAAGCCGCTGCCGGAGTATCCGCGCCCGCAGCTGACCCGCCCCGACTGGACGAACCTCAACGGCATCTGGGACTTCGCGGTCACCGGCCGTGACGCCGGGCAGCCCGCGACGTTCCCGGAGCAGATCCGAGTGCCGTTCGTCGCCGAGTCCGCGCTCTCCGGCATCCAGCGCCGGATCACCGAGAACGACAAGCTCTGGTACAAGCGGACCTTCACCGTCCCCGCGAACTGGAACAACCGCCGGGTGAAACTGCACTTCGGGGCCTCGGACTGGCACACCACGGTCTGGGTCAACGGCACCCGGGCCGGGGCGCACAAGGGCGGGTTCGACTCGTTCGCGTACGACATCACCCCGCAGCTGAGCGGCGGCACGAACACGGTCGTGGTCTCCGTCCACGACCCGAGCCAGACCGGCGGCCAGGCGGTCGGCAAGCAGCGCATCACCGATGTGAAGCCGCACCCGGGTGGCGGGATCTTCTACACCGCGGCCTCCGGCATCTGGCAGACCGTCTGGCTGGAACCGGTGGCCTCCGCCCACATCACCCGCCTCGACATGACGCCGAACCTGGGGAACAACACCCTGCGGGTGAAGGTCCAGACGGCGGGCGCGGCGGGCCGGAGCGCCCGGATCACCGTCTCCACCGGCGGTACGGTCGTGGGCACGGCGACCGGCGCGGTGAGCGGCGAGATCCCCGTACCCGTACCGAACCCCCGGCTGTGGACGCCCGAGGATCCGTTCCTGTACGACGTGAAGGCGGATCTCCTCGACGGCTCGGCCGTCAGCGACACCGTGGGCAGCTACACGGGCATGCGGTCCGTGGGCATCGGCAGGGTCGACAACGTCCTGCGGCCGTTGCTCAACGGGAAGTTCGTGTTCCAGACGGGCACCCTGGACCAGGGGTACTGGCCGGACGGCATCTACACCGCGCCGAGCGACGAGGCGCTGAAGTACGACCTCCAGGCGCACAAGGACCTCGGGTTCAACATGGTCCGCAAGCACATCAAGGTGGAGCCGCAGCGGTGGTTCTACTGGGCGGACAAGCTCGGTCTTCTGGTGTGGCAGGACATGCCCTCGATGGACACCGGAAAGGTGCCGGACGGGCCGGCGCGCACCCAGTGGGAGGCGGAGTACCGCGCCGTCATCTACCAGCACCGCAGTTCGCCCTCGGTGGTGATGTGGGTCAACCAGAACGAGGGCTGGGGGCAGTACGACCAGGCGAGGATCGCCGACGAGGTGAAGGCCCAGGACCCCTCGCGTCTGGTCAACAACATGAGCGGGGTCAACTGCTGCGGCTCGGTCGACGGCGGCAACGGCGATGTGGTGGACCACCACATCTACGTCGGCCCGGGGAACACCGCGCCGAGCGCCACGCGGGCGGCCGTGCTGGGCGAGTTCGGCGGGCTCGGCTACAAGGTGCCGGGCCACGAGTGGTATCCGGGCGGCGGCTTCAGCTACGAGGACCAGCCGAGCGTCGCCGCGCTCGACAACCGTTTCGTCGGGCTGCTGGACGCCATCCGGATCGGCCAACTGCCCGCCGGGCTCTCCGCGTCGGTCTACACCGAGATCACGGACGTCGAGAACGAGGCGAACGGGCTGCTGACGTACGACCGCCAGGTCGTGAAGGTCGACACCGCCCGGGTGAAGGCCGCCAACCAGGCCCTCGTCCAGGCGTCCCGCAACCCCGCTCCCCCGGTGAACCTCCCCACCGGGCAGAACACGTCGCTGCGGGTCACCACCCCCGGGCACACCACGAAGCATCTGCGCCACTACGACGGGCTGGCCTTCACCGAGGTCGTGAACAGCGGGAGTTCGGCCGTGCTGAAGGCGGACGCCACCTGGAAGATCGCCCCCGGGCTCGCCAACAGCAACTGCTACTCCTTCGAGTCCCGGAACTACCCCGGCGAATTCCTCCGCCACCGGGAGTTCCGGGTCCGCCGCGACGCCAACGACGACTCCGCGCTGTTCAAGGCGGATGCGACGTGGTGCGCGGTCGCGGGCGACGGCGGGGTGCGGTTCACCAGCGCCAATCTGCCCGGCAGCTATCTGCGCCACATCGGCTCCGAGGTGTGGCTCGCCACGCCGGGCGGCGGGCAGCCCTTCGACAACCCGGCGCTGTTCACCGAGGACACGACGTGGGCGGTGGACGCGCCGTGGGCGCCGTGAGCTGACCGGGGCAGGGGCCCGGCGGCGGTGGACCAGGTTCTCTCCGTCGCCGCCGGGCCCCTGCTGCTCGGGGTCCCTCCTGAGGGGGCCGGCCGGGTGCCGTACGGCCGGGCTCAGCGTGTCAGAAGCGGTTCGGGGCGCGTTCCGGGACCGGGGACCCGGGGAGCGCGTCCGGCTTCTCGTTCCGGCGTGCCTGCGCGTTCGACGCGGCGGTCGCCTTGCAGGTCACGTCCTTCGCGGGCAGCTTGCCGGTGGCCAGGTAGCGGTTGACCGCGCCGTCCGTGCAGGCGTTGCCGCTCGGGTAGACACCGTGGCCTTCGCCGCCGAGGACGGTGACCATCTTCGAGCCCCGCAGCTGGGCGTGCAGGGCCTGGGCGCTGGGCAGCGGGGTCTGCGAGTCCCACTCGTTCTGGACGACCAGGGAGCCGACCTTGTTCTTGATCACGGTCGCCGGCTCGGCGGACTTCCCCCAGAAGGCACAGGGCTTGATGCTGGACGCGAAGTCCCCGAAGAGCGGGTAGCGGCCCTTGTCCTCGATGGCGTCCCGCCGGTAGGTCTCCGGATCACGCGACCACGCGGCCGAGTTGTCGCCGCACACCACGGCCCAGAAGCTGGCCGTCATGTTGTCGGCGGGTGTCTCGGCGGCGAGTGCGGCCTTTCCGGCCCACTCGGGCGCCGGGGTGCCGTCGCCCTCGATGATCCGGGCGAGCTTCTTCGCGGCGGCGGGCTTGCCCTCCGCGGCCTTCTTCAGCTCCACGACCGCCTCGGAGGCGGACTGCGGGGTGAAGGCCAACGCGCGCATCCCCTGGCGGATGTCGTCGCCGTCGGTGGGCTGTCCGTCCACCTCGATCGGGTCCGCGTCGGCCCGCGCGACGAGCTCCCAGAAGGTCCGGTCGACCTTCTTGGGGGTGTCGCCGAGGCCGTACGTCTTCGAGCGCGCGGCGGCCCACTCGGTCCACCGGTCGAACGCGGGTTCCGCGCCCTCGGCCCACCACTGGATCATCCCGCGCCAGGCGCGCTGCGGGTCGACCGCGCTGTCCAGCACGAACCGGTCGGCCCGGGCCGGGAAGAGCTGGGCGTAGACGGCCCCCAGATAGGTGCCGTAGGAGTAGCCGAAGTAGGAGATCTTCTTCTCGCCGAGGATCGTCCGGACCAGATCCATGTCGCGCGCGGTGTTACGGGTCGTGATGTGCGGGAGCCGGTCCCCCGTCTTCTTGCGGCACTTGTCCGCCACCGTGCGGGCCCAGGCGACGTCCTTGGCGTACGTCTCCGCCCTGTAGGGCCGCAGCCAGTTCTCCTGCTCCTGCGTGAGGTTGCAGGTAACCGGGCTGGAGCGGCCGACACCGCGCGGGTCGAAGCCGACCAGGTCGTAGCTCTTGAGTACGGACTCGGGCAGCTCCTCCTTCATCATCAGGGGCATCCACAGCCCCTCTCCGCCGGGGCCGCCGGGGTTGGAGAGCAGGATGCCGCGCCGCTTGCCGGGCTCGGCGGTCCTGATCCGGGATATCGCCAGGTCGATCCGCTTGCCTCCGGGCTTCCGGTAGTCCAGCGGCACCTTGACGGTGGCGCACTGGTACGCCGCCGAGGTGTCGGGGTCGCACCGCTTCCACGTGGGCTTCTGCTTCGCGTACCGGTCGAGCACGCTTTTGGCGGCGGGCGAGGAGACGGCCGAGGCAGTCCCGGCCGAGGGGGCGGCAGCCGGGGCCGCGGTGGCCGTCGAGGCGGCGAGCGCCGGGGCCAGCGTCGCCATGGCGCTCACGGCCACCAGGGGCGCGAGACGTCGTCTGCGCACGATATCGATCCTTCCGGTCACATGTTCGGACAGGAGGATCTTGCCGGACCTGGCACGTCTGCGTATCCCTCCTGGGGCCTCACCTCTTCTACGCCTCGGGAATGACGGCAACGGGCGTGAATGGTCCGCGGGTTGGAGAACCATTCACGCCACGGCGGGGTCCGCTTCCCTCCCGGCGCGTCCGGTGGTTCCGGATGCGCCGGGAAGGGCCCCGTCCTTGCGGTTACGGCTTCTGACGGCCGTGGAGCGCGGACACCTCTTCGGCGGTCAAGGCCTTGTCGTGGACCTCGACCTGATCGACGGAGCCGTTCCAGAAGTCGGTCCTGGCGCCGTCGTACCGGGCCCGGCCGACGGAGAGCGGGCCGGTGCTCACATCGGCCGGACCGGCCTCGGTGGTGGCGGCGGGCTTCCCGTCGACGTACAGCGTGATCTCGTCACCCTTGCGGACCCCGACCAGGTGGTACCACTTCCCGGTCTCCGGGGTGAGCTCCAGGCGGGCGCGCTTGCCGCCCGGGGTGGAGAAGGCGAACGCCCCCTGGCCGTACTGGAGGTAGAAGGGGTTCTCGGTGCGCCGGCCGTCCTGGCTGACGACGGTGGCGTAGTTGGCGGGTACGGCGTCGAGCGAGGCCCACGCGGAGACGGTGTAGTCCTTGGTGGTGTCCACGACCGGACCGGCGCTCTGTGCGTAGCTCCCCTCGCCGTCGAACTTCAGCGCCGAGCCCGTCACGCCCGGGGCCCAGGAGGAGCCGCCCTCCAGGGTGAGATGGGCCTTGTTGGGGCCGCTGTCGCGGGCGGTCGTGCCCTTGTTGTCGTCGAGCGACCAGGAACCGCCGCCCTTGAGCTCGTCGCGCTCACCGGCGCCGGCCCCGGCGGCGATGACCTGGCGGTTGATCTCCCGGACCTTCTTCGGGTCGACCTTGATCTCTCGACGGTCGTACGTCCAGAACCCGTTGAGTTCGTTCTCCAGGTCGCTGACCTGGGTGTAGACGGACCCGGACAGTTCGGCGCCGGCCGCCGCCAGGTAGTACGTACGGGTGTTGTCGACGTACTTGGCGGTGAGGGCAGCCTTGTCCGCCACCCCGGAGTAGATGTTGGCCGGGGCGCCCGGCCACATGTGCCCCGGCGTCCGCAGCGTGAAGCCGCCGTGCTCGCCGTCCATCGCGGCGCGCCGGTCGTCCGGGAAGGCCGGGTCGTTGTTCACGTAGTCGTGGTGGTCGATGATCTCGCCCTTGCCGGAGTCACCCTTGGAGGCACAGCAGTTGACGCCGCTGTGTGCGTTGACCACGCGGGACGGGTCCAGCGCCTTGACGTCATCGGCGATCTTGCCGGTCTCCGTGCGGTCCCACTCGCCCCAGCCCTCGTTGAAGACGATCCAGCCGCTGATCGAGGGGTGGTTGTGGAACTGCTGCATCAACTCCTCGCCCTGGGTGAGGAAGGCGTTCTTGCCGGCTTCGTTGTCGATGTCGGCGTTGACGAAGTCCTGCCACACCAGCAGTCCGAGCCGGTCGGCGTGGTAGTACCAGCGCGGCGACTCGACCTTGATGTGTTTGCGTACGGCGTTGAAGCCGAGGTCCTTCTGAGCCTTCAGGTCGAAGGTGAGGGCCGCGTCGCTGGGCTGGGTGTACAGCCCGTCGGGCCAGAAGCCCTGGTCGAGCATGGCCAGGGAGAAGAACGGCTTCCCGTTGAGGACGAGCTTCTGGTAGCCGCCCACCTTGTCGACCTTCAACTGCCGCATGCCGAAGTAGCTTTCGACGCGGTCCTTGGAGCGGCCGTCGGTGAGGGAGACGTCGAGGTCGTACAGGTAGGGGTCGTCGGGCGACCAGAGGTGCTGGTTCGCGAGCTGGAGGCCGAGCTCGCGGTTGGCGGGGCCGCTGACCGTGCCGACGACCTTGCCCTTGCGGTCGCGGGCGACGGCGGTGATCCGGGCGTCGCCGGACGCCTTGGCGGAGTTGACGGTGACCGCGAGCCGGCCGGTGTCGATGTCCGGTGTGGTGGTCAGGGAGTCGATGGCTGCGGGGGCGACCGGCTCCATCCACACGGTCTGCCAGATGCCGGAGGTAGGGGTGTAGACGATGCCGCCGGGGTTGGTGGACTGCTTGCCCTTGGGCTGGTTCGGTCCCGTCGTGTCGGTGACGGCGACGACGATCTCCTGGGGACCGCTGCCCAGAAGCGCGTCGGTGATGTCGGCGCTGAACCCCGTGTAGCCGCCGGTGTGTTCGGCGACCTTGGTGCCGTTGACCCAGACGGTGGAGCGGTAGTCGACGGCGTCGAAGTTGAGCTTCAGCCGCTTGCCCTTGCCGCTGCCGTTCCCCTTGCCGCCCGTGCCGATCGACCAGTTCTTCGGCACGGTGACGAGCTTGCGGTAGAACATGTGGTCCTCGTCGCGCTCCAGGCCGGAGAGCTGGGACTCGACCGGGAACGGCACGGTGATCTTCTCGTCGAGCTTCTTGCCGAAAACCGGCTGCTCGCCCTCGGTGGCCCCGGCGAACTCCCAGGGCCCGTTGAGGTTCTTCCACTGGTCACGGACCTGCTGCGGCCGCGGGTACTCGGGCAGCGGGTGGTTCTTGTCCAGCTTGTCGCCCCAGGGGGTGGTGAGGCGGTGCGTGGAGAGGTTCTTCGCGGTGCGCCCGATCTCCGGGACCGTCTCGGACCCGGACTTCAGACCGGCCTTGCCGTCATAGGCGACCTTGACGCGCTGGTCCTTCTGGACCGGTGCGGCGAGATCGATGACCAGCGCCCTCGGGTTGTCCGAGGCACGGTTCACCGACTTCACCGGCATCGGGGAGGTGTCGACCTCGATCTTGAGGTGCTCCTTCACCTTCCGGTACTCCGTGACCCGGTCCCTGAAGGTGGCCTGGAGGCGCTTGCCGTTCCGCGCGACGCTCAGGGCGACCGGGTAGACCTCGAAGTCGGGGGGCGGGGTGAACGCGGACTCGGGGACGATCTGCTTCTTCAGGCCGTCGGCCTCCCAGCGCAGGAACATGCTGGCGCCGCCGGTGTCCTGGAACATCTCCAGCTTGAAGTCGTGCTTCTCCCCCGCCTTCAGGGCGATCGGCTCGCTGCGCTGCTCCTTGTCCCAGTCCGGCTCCCAGTGGTCGATGACAACGTTGCCGTCGAGGAAGAGCCGGAACCCGTTGTCGCCGATGGCGGAGAAGGTGTACTCGCCGTTCTCGGGGGCCTCGATCTGTCCGGTCCACCGGGCCGTCGTGTGCTCGGTCTTCCCGGTCGCCGACTCGAACGTACCCGTGAGTCCGGGGAAGTTGATCTCGGGGTCGAGGGTGGTGGCGCCGAGCTCGGCGAAGTCGCGGGCGCCCGGGGCGGACATGCTGAAGTACTCGCCCTTCAGCCCGCGGACATCGGTGACCGGGTCGTCGGCCTTGAAGGCCTGCGCGGTGGCTTCGGCCGGTACGGCGGGTGTGGCGGCCGCCGTCGGCACCAGGGTGGCACCGACCGGTACGAGCAGCGCCGCAGCGCAGATCAGGGCCCTGAACAGGGCGCGGGGGCGCGGGTGTTGTCGTCTCAAGGCGTCGTCCTCGTCGAAGAGCCGGGGGTGCCTCCGTCCAGCGAGGCACTGCACATAGTCGAACATTGAGCCACAACAGCAAACACTGCACAACGGTCGTGCACGCGAAATTTTCAACGATAGAAAGAGCGGGCCCCGCACCAGGAACGATGCGGCCTCAGGATCGGCCGAGGGGGGCGAACCGGGCCGCTCGGCGTACGGAGCGCACGTTCTGCCGCCGGTCTCCATGAAATGCCGTTTCGGGGGTACCCGGACTCCAGCCAGAAAGCTCACGTGACGGGGTGAACGCTATGAACGACCGCATTCTGATGACGTTGTCACCGGACGGCGAGACCCGTACCGATTTCGTCTGCCGACCGGAGAAGGCAGCCGACGCGCGGGACGCCGTCAGCGCCTTCGTCGCCCGGCTGCATCCCGCGCCGACCTCGCACATGGTCCAGAACCTCCTGCTCCTCGTGACGGAGCTGGTCACCAACGCCGTCCGGCACGCGGGGGCCGTCACCGCGCTGTGGCTGACCGCGGACCGCAGGGGCGTCCATGTCCGGGTCACCGACCCGAGCCCCGCGCACCCGCAGGACCGGACGCCCGACCTGACCGGGCGGACCGGTGGATTCGGCTGGCCGATGGTCCAGCGGCTGGCCCAGGAGGTACGGGTCCGCGAGGCGGTGGGCGGCGGGAAGGTCATCCTCGCCACCGTGCCGCGCTGACCGCGCGCGGAAATCCGGAGCGACTCCCCGACGGTGGGCGCCGAGAACCTCGACGACGGGCGCCGATCAGTACCTATCGATAGAATTCACCCATGGGAGAGCGGCCCGCAACGCCGACTGCGCCCGAACTCGTTCTGGAGACCGATCTGGGCTCCACGGTGATGAGTCCGAGCCGGGACTACCATGTCGGGCGCGACCCCGAGAGCGACATCGTCATCGACGACGACCGGGTCTCCTGGCACCACGCGATCCTGCACCCCGAAGACGGCCACTGGACGCTCGAGGACGAGGACAGCACCAACGGCACGTACACCGCAGGCCGGCGCATCCGCGCCTCGGACGTCGGCGCGGGCAGCGAGATCCGCTTCGGCAATCCGAGCGACGGACCGCGCGCCGTCCTGCTGGGCCGGGAACCTCCCGCCGCAACCCCCTCCACCGACCGCCCCTCGGCGGTCTCGATGCCTGCGGCGACGGGCACCTTCCGGCAGCCGACGACGGTACGGCCGCTGCCCGCCAAGACGGTACGGATCGGCCGCGACGCGGGGAACGACCTCGTCATCGACGATCTGGCCGTCTCGCGCCACCACGCCGAACTGCGGGCACTGGCCGACGGCACGTACGAGATCGTCGACCTCGGCAGCCACAACGGAACCTTCCTCAACGGTCAGCCGGTCGCCCGCGGCCCTGTCGGTCCCGGCGACATCGTCGGTATCGGCCACTCGGCGTTCTGCCTGGTCGGCGACTCCCTCCAGGAGTTCGTGGACACCGGTGAGGTGTCGCTGGACGTCCAGGACCTGGAGGTGACGGTCGGCCGCGCGGGCAAGGGCGGCAAGACCCTGCTGGACAAGGTCTCCTTCCCCGTCGGCGAGAAGTGCCTGCTCGGTGTGGTGGGCCCCAGCGGTGCGGGCAAGTCCACGCTGCTCAACGCACTCACCGGCCAGCGCCCGGCCGACCGGGGCACGGTGCTCTACGACGGCCGTGACCTCTACCGTGACTTCGCCGAGCTGCGCCAGCGCATCGGCCTCGTCCCGCAGGACGACATCCTGCACGCGCAGCTGACCGTGCGCAAAGCCCTCGGTTACGCCGCCGAGCTCCGCTTCCCGCAGGACACCGCGAAAGCGGAGCGGCAGGCGCGGGTCACCGAGGTGATCCGGGAACTCGGCCTCGAACAGCGCGCCGACCAGCCGATCCACTCGCTCTCGGGCGGCCAGCGCAAGCGGGTGAGCGTGGCCCTGGAGCTGCTGACGAAGCCTTCGCTGCTCTTCCTGGACGAGCCGACCTCCGGGCTCGACCCCGGCATGGACCGCTCGGTCATGCACATGCTGCGCGGACTGGCCGACGACGGCCGCACCGTCATCGTGGTGACGCACAGCGTGCTGAGCCTGGAAGTCTGCGACCGGCTGCTCGTCCTCGCGCCCGGCGGACGCATCGCCTACTACGGCCCGCCCGAGGACGCTCTCGCCTTCTTCGGTTTCGAGGAGTGGCCGGAGGCGTTCGAGGCGTTCGAGAACGACCGCGACCGCGACTGGGCGGCCACCTACGCCGGATCGCCCTTCCGCCGGCAGTACATCGACAACGCCTCGGCCCAGCCGCATCTGCCGTCCGCCGCGCCCGGAGCGATGGTCGCGCCACCGCCCAAGACCCGCAACTGGGGTGCGCAGCTGAACACTCTGGTGCGCCGGTACGCGTCCGCGCTGGGCGCGGACCGGACGTTCCTGATCATCATGATCGCGCTGCCCTTCGTCATGGGCGCCATGGCCCGCGCGCTGGCGGGAAGTCGGCTCACCCAGGAGACGGCGATGAACGCCCTGCTGATCCTGTGCGTGGGCGGAGTGCTGACCGGAGCGGCCAACGCGGTACGGGAGTTGGTCAAGGAACGAGTGATCTACCAGCGCGAGAGAGCCGTCGGCCTGTCCAGATCCGCGTACCTGATGTCGAAGATCGTGGTGCTCGGAACCATCACCGTCCTCCAGGCCGTGGTGCTGACCCTGGTGGGTCTGATGGGTGTCGATCTCGGCGCACCGGGCGGTGAAGGGGTGTTCCTGCCACCGCTCGTGGAGATCACGCTGGCCGTGGCCCTGCTGTCCTTCACCGCGATGATGCTCGGTCTGCTGGTCTCCGCGCTGGTGCGCAAGGAGGAGGTGACGATGCCGCTGCTCGTCCTCCTCGCGATCGTCCAGGTCGTCTTCTGCGGCGCGCTGCTCAAGCTGCACGGTGTTCCGGGCGTGGAGCAGCTGTCCTGGCTGGTGCCGTCGCGGTGGGCGCTCGGTGCGATGGCCGGGACGATCGACCTGGCGCGGATCGTGCCGGGCGAACTGACCTCCGATCCGCTCTTCGAGCACTCGGCGGGGATCTGGCTGCTCAACATGGGCATGATGGTCGTCCTCTCGCTCGTCTTCGGATACGTGGTCGCGAAACTGCTGAGGCGGCACGAGCCCGCGGTCATGCGGAAGTGAGCTGGTTCCATGGCGACCCCGACCCCGGAATTCCGCCCGACGCACGTCGTTCCGCCGGACGGGCTGCCCGCGTGGGAGTCCCCCGACACCGCCCGCCCCACCGATCCGCTGGACGCGCTGCTGCCGGTGGAGCTGCGGGACCGGCGCGGGGACTGGGCGTACGTCGCCTGCTCCAACGGCTGGTCGGCCTGGGTCGACGGCCGCCTCCTCGTCTCCGTACCGCAGCAACCCCCGGCACCGGGGGCGCCGATGGCACGCACCGCGGATCCGCGACCGCTGCTCGCCAGGGCGGAGGAGTCGCTGAGCCGGTACCGTCGGGCGGCCCAGGACCTGGCCGAGGGCCGCAGCGACGGGGAGGGCTTCCGGCAGCGGACGCGGGGGCTGCGGGTCGGGATGGTGGTGGACGGGGAGTCGGTGTGGCTGTACGACGCCGAGCACGAGCGGTGGGTCTTCTGCGACGGGGCCCGGCTGAGCACGTACGCGGCGGAGGCGGGCCCGGGGGCGGCGGCACCGGTCTCCGCGTCCGGGGAGGCGGAGACGCCGGAGCCCTTTCGCGTAACGGCCGGCGAGGGCCCGGAGCCGACGCGGGTGGTTGCGCCTGACGGCCCCGAGCCCACTCGTGTGGTCCCGCCCGAAGAGCCCGAGGCGACACGGGTGGCCCCCTCTGACGGCCCGGAACCGACGCGCGTGGTCCCGCCCGAGGGACCCGAACCCACTCGTGTGGTGACCCCCGACGACTCCGAACCCACCCGCCTCGTCGCCCCCGAGCCCACCCGGGCGATCACCGTCGCCGGGCCCGATGAACCGTCCGGCGGCGGGGCGTCGGGCGATGCGGGGCGGTGACGGGCGATGGCGCCGCCTCCCCCGTCGCACGACGCCGGGGTGCCCACCGGGCGCGAGGACGATCTCGTCGGCAAGCGGATCGCGAGCTATCTCGTGGAGGCCGAGATCGGCCGCGGCGGCATGGCCGTCGTCTACCGCGCCAAGGATCTGCGTCTTGACCGGATCGTCGCGCTGAAGCTGCTCGCCCCCGAGCTGGCCCGTAACGACACCTTCCGGCAGCGGTTCACGCACGAGTCGCGGGTGGCTGCCGCGATCGACCACCCCCACATCGTGCCGGTGTTCGAGGCGGGCGAGACGGAGGGGCTGCTCTACATCGCCATGCGGTTCGTCGCGGGAGCGGATCTGCGCGTCCTGATCGACCGGCGCGGGCCGCTGGACCTGACGGCCGCCGTCCGGATCGCCGCCCAGGTCGCGTCCGCGCTCGACGCGGCCCACGACCACGACCTGGTGCACCGGGATGTGAAGCCCGGCAACATACTGGTGGCCGCGGGCACCGACAGCGACCACCCGGAGCACGTGTACCTGACGGACTTCGGGCTGACGAAGAAGTCGCTGTCGCTGACCGGGTTCACCACGGTCGGCCAGTTCGTCGGCACCCTCGACTACGTGGCGCCGGAACAGATCTCCGGGCGGCCGGTGGACGGGCGGTGCGACGTGTACAGCCTCGCCTGCGTCGTCCAGGAGACCCTGACCGGGGCCCCGCCCTTCCAGCGGGACGACGACATGGCGCTGCTGTGGGCCCACCAGTACGACCCGCCCGCCCCGCCGAGCGTACTCCGGCCCGGGCTGCCCGCCGCCGTCGACGGCGTTCTGGCTAAGGCGCTCGCCAAGTCCCCGGAGGACCGTTACGAGACCTGCCTGCGGTTCGTCGCCGCGCTGCGGGCCGCGGCGGCGGGCATCGGCCCCGGCGGGCACCCGTCGACCCGGGTGGACGCACCGGCCGGCTCCTGGTCGGCCGCACCCGAACCACCGCCCGCCCCGCCACGCTGGGCCGCCCCGGTGTTTCCGGGGGCCGGCTGAGCGAACAGACGGGGCGCCTCCGGGGGTGGGGTGCACGGCCGGCTCAACACCGCACGCCGGTTGTTCAGGCGCCGGAGCCGGGTCCTGGCCCCGGTTCCACGACCTCACCGCGCCGGTGCACCCGGGTGGCCGCCAGACCGCCCACGAAGCCGGTGACCAGGCCCCACAGCACCGTGAACCCGAGCGCCGTCCACAGTTTCGCGCGCAGCGACACCTCCCCGCCGAGTCCCCCGCCCAGGTCCCCCAGGCCCAGGAGGGAGAGCCCGTAGTGGGCGGATATCCGGGCGGTGAGGCAGATGAACAGCACCGTCAGGGTGAGCGCCGCCGCCATGTGGACCGCGTGCTGCCACAGGCGCGTCCGGGCGGGCGACCTCGCCGCCATGAGGAACGCGGCGGCCAGCACCAGCACGGCGACGACGACCACGAGCCATCGGACGCGCCCGTCCTGTTCGGCGAGGGTGCTCAGGTTCAGGGTGGAGAGGTCGGGGGTGCGCAGGACGGTGTCCAGCACCTGGGGCATGGGCAGCCCGAAGGGGCCTTCGACCTTGCCCTCCCAGGACGCGCCGAGGCCGAGGGTGAGCGCGAGCCAGACCAGGTTGGGCAGTCCGAGCAGGAGCACCGCGGCGGTTTCGGCGGGGTGGCCGCGCGTGATCATCACGATGATTCCGGCGAGGACACCGAGCGCGACGCAGGAGAGGAGCAGCACGACCATGGCGAACGCAGCGGGGCGTACGGCTTCCTGGAAGCGCAGCAGCCGGGCGGGGAGCGGGGCGCGGCGCGAGACGATCAGGGCCAGCACGAGGACCCCGGCCAGCCACAGCAGCCCGAAGACCAGGGTGAGGGGGATCTCCGCCCGGAATCCGATCTTCGGGTCCTCGCCGAGGAGGTCCCCGCCCCCGTTGCCGGTGAGGTCCTCGGCCGAGAGGGTGAAGGTGTGCCGGCCGATCAGCGAGAGGACGATCAGCGCGACGATCCACAGGGCGGCGACGCGGCCCGCCCAGCCGGCCAGTTCACGGCCTCCGGCGACGGCCCGGTGGTGCAGCGGACGGAGGAAGCCCCGGGCGACGAGGAGCGCGCCCGCGAGGGTGACCGAGAGCGGCAGGACCGAAAGGTCGGCCTGCGTCCCCACGAGGGAACCGGCGTCCCCGGACAGCCCGACGGAGCCGCCCGCCGCCATCACCACCACCGCGGCGACGACGGCCGGGAAGGCGCCGCCGGGCAGCCCGGCCGCACCGGCGGCCCAGAGGCCGAGCGCCGCGGTCACCACCATGGCCAGCACACCGGTGAGGACCGCCAGGAGCGCGTCGCGCCAGCCGTGCGGGGTGCGTGCACTGTTCTCGTCGTTGCTCGCCCGGACGTTCACGACCCCACGCTAAGCAGCGCCCGGACGCTTCGCTCCCCGAGGAAACGGTTGCCTCCTCCGCTTGCGGGGAGCGCCGGGGCGGAGCAGACAATGGGGCGAAATGCCCTGGATCGTCACTCTCTGGCCCCGGTGCGGAATCGAGGTCGGGCGGGGGCTCCGGGGCGGGTACCGACAACGGGGAGCAGAGCCCGTGAGTGTCCAACCGCCGCCTTCCGGCCGCCCCACAGGACCGCCGTCCGGCCCGCTCTCGGGCCCCTCGGATTCCGGCCCCACCCCGCCCCCTCCGACCGTTTCGGGCCCGCCGCCCGGCCCGCCCAGCGGCGGCGACCACGGTGGGCCGAACGGCCCCGGTGGCTCGGGCGGACCGGGTGACGGGGGCGGTGGGGGCGGCCCCGGGTCTTCCGGTGGTGGTCCCGGCGGCCCGGGCGGCGGCTCGGGTGCCGCCCCCGGTCCCCGCCCCGACCGTCCCTGGTGGCGTTCGGTGCCCCGGATCGCGGCGATCGCGACGGCTCTGGTGGCCGCGGTGGTCCTGGTGGTCGTGCTGACCCGGCCCGAGGGCGGCGGCGGGTCGAAGGAGGGCGGCGAGGTCTTCCTCCAGGCGGCGGGCGAGTCCGGGGCGGATCCGTTCACGGAGTCCACGGCGAACGACGACGCCGCCGCGCCCGGGACCGCCAGCCCCTCCGTCGCGCCGAGCCCGTCGAAGACCGGCGCGCAGGTGACGCGGGGCGTGGACGGCGCGGCCCCGGGTCTGTACGGCGGCACGCAGAAGATCGCGAGCTGCGATGTGGAGCAGCAGGTCAAGGTGTTGCAGTCGGCGCCGGACAAGAACCGGGCGTTCGCCTCGGTCCAGGGCATCGAGCCGTCTGCCGTCCCCGGCTATCTGCGCGGGCTCACCCCGGTGACGCTGCGTATGGACACCCGCGTCACCAACCACGGCTACCGGGACGGCGAGGCCAACGCCTATCAGGCCGTGCTCCAGGCGGGTACGGCGGTCCTCGTCGACGACCGGGGCGTCCCCAGGGTGCGGTGCGCGTGCGGGAATCCGCTGCTGCCGCCCGTCGCCCAGGAGGACCCGCGGCAGAGGGGCAAGGCGTGGCCGGGCTACCGGGCGTCCGGCGTGGTCGTGGTGGAGCCGGCCGAGAAGCCGGTGAAGGAGTTCGTGATGGTCGATCCGGAGAACGGCGACTGGTTCAAGCGGCCGGCCGGCGACACGGGCGACGGCGACAAGAAGACGGATCCGCCGAAGAACGCCTCCGAGTCCCCCTGCCCGCCCGGGTCGGACCCCTGCCCCGCCTCGTCCGGAACGACCCCGTCGGAGCCCGCGCCGGACGATCCGGCGTCGCGGCCCGGTGAGGATCCGGCGACCTCCGAGCCCCCGCCGGACGCCCCGGCGACCTCGGAGCCGCCGCCCGACGACCCGGGGACCGAGCCCGCGCCGGAGGACCCGCCGGGCTCGCCCGACTCGCAGTCGGCCCCGCAACCGCCCGCCCCGGACACCGCGGCCCCGCGGGATCCCGGCGCGGAGACACCCCCGCCGGGCGCGCCCGTCTTCGACTGAGCCGGTGAGGAGCGGCGGTCCGCCCGCCCCTCAGCCCACGGCGTCGGGGCGGCGCTCCGCCGGGGGCGCCTGGGTCTTCGTCCGCGCACCCGTTCCCGTACGCACTCCGGCGGCCGACGCGGCCGCGCGCAGGGAGCGCAGGGCGACCAGCAGGAAGCCGATGTCGTCGAGGTAGACGGGGTCGGGCAGCAGGTCGACCGGTGACACGGTGTAGATGACGGCGGCCCAGACGAGCGCCTTGCTGCGCAGCGGGATCCCGGCGTCGACCAGCAGCTTCCTGGCCCTGAAGACGCGGACCAGCAGCACGACGGCCACGGCCAGCATGATGAGCGCGGCCACGGCGCCGAGAACGAGCCAAGCGGTGGTGTCCATGGCTCATCGTGTACCCACTCGTTCCCGGATCACGAACACCGCTCCGGGCGGCGGCACTGTGCGGCGTACGGGTCAGGCCCCGCGTCCCCGGGCCTCCGCGCGCCTGCGGCTGCGGCGCTTCAGGGCGCGTCGCTCGTTCTCGGACAGGCCGCCCCAGATACCCGAGTCCTGTCCGTTCTCCAGGGCCCACTCCAGGCAGGCGGCCTGGACGGGACAGGTCCGGCAGACGGCCTTGGCCTCCTCGGTCTGGACGACCGCGGGTCCGGTACTCCCGATGGGGAAGAACAGGTCCGGGTCCTCCTCGCGGCAGGCGGCGTGCAGGCGCCAGTTCTCCGTGCTGCTCAACTCTGCTCACTCCCGAATGTCGTGATGTCGTCAGTCGGTTGCCGTATGTGTCTTCCGTGCGGGTGACCGACGATCGACGCCTCAAACACGTATCGGCGGACAGAACCGGCCGCAGGAGCGCGTAGGGCCCGCTACGCGTGCGGGGGGACCGGGGGGCGGTGGAGGGCGAGGAGGGCCTGATCGTCCTGGATCCGGCCCCCGGTGTGCTGGCCGACGTCCTCGATCAGCAGATGGAGGATCTGTGCCGGGGAGGCCGGGTAGCCGACCAGCGCGCGGTGGTGGACGAGGAAGGGCAGCCGGACGGACGCGTCGTAGAAGACCCCGGATTCGTCGCGGGCCTCGGTGACCCCGTCCGTATAGCAGATGAGGGTGGCCCCGGGCGGAAACGGGAACGTGTCGACCGGGCACGACCAGGCCCCCAGGCCGCTCATACCGAGCGGGGGCGCCTCCTCGGAGGGTTCGAGGACGGTGGCCCGGCCCTGGGCGTCCAGGAGCACCGGCGGTGGATGACCCCGGTTGACGACCCGTACGGCGCCGAGGTCGTCGGCGAACTCGGCGATCAGCGCGGTGGTGAACCCCTCCTCCTGCTCCTGGCCGCCGCGCCTGCCGCCCTCGCGCAGGAGGGCCCGCTCCAGCGCGGCGACCAGGCCGGGCAGGTCCTCCGCCTCGTCCGCCGCGTACCGGAAGGCCCCCAGGTCCGCGCAGACCGCGCTCACCGCGCCCAGGCCCTTGCCCCGGACGTCCCCGACCATCACGCGCACCCCGTGCGGGGTGTCCTGGACGACGTAGAGGTCGCCGCCGATCATGGCCTCGTTCTCGGCGGGCACGTACCGGGCGGCGATCCTGAGCTCCCCGAGGCGTGAAGGGGGACGGGGCAGGACGGCGCTCTGGGCCACGGCGGCGATATGGCGGGCGCGCCGGGCCTGGGCGTCCCGGCCCTCCAGGGAGCGGTTGATGAGGACGGCCAGCACGGTTACGGCCAGAAGGGTGAGCTGGTCGGCGACGCCGCGCTGCCAGCCGAAGGTGCCGTCGTACCAGGCGAGGACCGCGTGGACGGCCATGGCGAGGGCCCCGATCGCGATGATGCCGCGCAGGCTCAGCAGCGGCGCGGCGGCGACCGGGGCGGCCATCAGCAGGGGCGCCGAGGTGACATCCGTCGGGGTCACCAGGTCCAGCACGACGCCCAGCACGATGACCCCCAACGGGATCCACTTGGCCCTGCGCGACTGCACCACTCCCCCACGCTGTACGGGGTCGGGTCCCGCCGCATCCCGGCAGCGGACGCGGTCACTCCGGAAGCGGGGTCCCCGGGCCGGGCGCGGCGGCGCACGCGGCGTCGAGCCGGATGCGGTGGGCCATCACGGCCTCGGGATCGTCGATGAGGTCGACCCGCACGCCCGGGGTCTCCAGCACCGCCTGGTCCCCGATCTCGGGTGCGGGCACCCGGAGGATGTGCAGGGGCGGTACGCCGGTCAGGGGGTGCGGCGGGTGGTCCAGGGGCACCACCTGGACGGTGACGTGCTGCTCCCGCACGGCCTCGGCCAGCGCGGCCCGCTGCCCCTCCATGGTCTCCCGGTCGCCGACCCGCGTATGGAGGGCCGCGGCCGGGAACAGGGCCCACAGGGCGGCCCCGCGCTCGCACAGCCGGCGACGGCGCTCGCGCAGCAGCTCGACCCGGCGTTCGCGGCGGGCGGGGCTGTCCCCGGGGTACTGGGTGCGGTAGAGAGCGGCGGCGTACGCGGGGGTGCGCAGCAGTTCGGGCACGAGCGCCGGGTGCCAGGTCCGCACGAGGCTCGCCGAGGACTCCACGCCGATGACCTCCTGCTGCCAGGTCTCCATCGCGTCCCGCCAGCGGTGCCACCAGCCGGGCAGGTTCGCGGCCGCGAGCCCGGCCATGATGGGTTCGGCCACGGCGGGCGGCACGCCGTAGCAGCGCAGCAGTTCGCCGACCTGTCGGGCATCCAGTCCGGTCTCCGCGCGTTCGATACGCCGTACGGTGGCGGGGTGGGCGTCCAGCGCCTCGGCGGCGGCCCGCAGGCTGACACCCGCGCGTTCCCGCAGCATGCGGAGTCGGACCGCGAGGACGCGGTGTTCCACCGTGGGGCCGGACCGGGCTCGCATGCGCATACCTTCTTCGTCGAGCCCCGTGGCGGAGCATTACACACTCTGTCGCTTGCAAAGTATGCGTTTTGCGTCGAGAGTGCATACATGTCGGAAATAGTCAGTTGCGCGGAGCGTGCCCCCGATGACGGAGGTGTCCGAGGTGCACACAGCTGGTGGGTCCCCCGATTGCCCGGGGGTGTGCCGGAGGCCCGGCACCGGGTCCAGGAGGCCATGCGGGCCTGGGGCGAACCGGCCGAACGGATCGAGGCGGCGGCTCTGATAGTGACCGAACTGGTCACCAACGCGGTGCAGCACACCAGCACCCGGCGGATCCGCTGTCGGCTCCTGCGCTCCACCCAGGGCGTGCGCATCTGCGTGTGGAACCGCGGCCGGGCCCGGATCCCGGCCCCGGCCTCCCCGGCCGACTCGGCGGGCCTTCCCGTCGGCGAGGCGCCGACGGCCGGCGATCTGGAGGCCGACGACGCGCTCGACCGTCTCAGCGAGGACGGCAGGGGGCTTCTGCTCGTCGACGCGCTGGCGGCCCGCTGGGGCACCCGCGCCGCACTGGCGGGCCGGCTCGTCTGGGCCGACCTCTAGACCCCTCCCCTCCTCGTCAGGCGGGAGCCGTACGGCACTCCGGGTGACCCCAGCCGTTCGGGTTCTTCGCGATCGGCTCCTGGGCCGCGTACGGCTTGCCGCAGTGGCACCGGCCCGCGAAGCGCGCCTTGATCGTGCCGGTGGACCGCCCACTCCGGGACGCGCCCCCGGCGCTCCTCCCCTTCGCGCCGCGCGAGCCGCCGCTCGACGCCCCGGCCGCTTCCGCACGGCCCTTCGTGGACCGCGCGGGCGCGGGCACCGGCAGGGCCGTCGCACCGTGCGCCGTACCGGCCGGAAGCTGGGTGACCGCGACCTCGCTGGCCGCCTGGTCGGCGATCGCGTTGAGCGGGTCGCCGTCCACCTGGTGGGCGGGAACGTAGCGGAACGCCACCGAGCGGTCGGTGAGCAGGGCGTCGATCCGCGTGACCAGCTCGCGGTTGGCGACGGGCTTGCCGCCGGAGGTCTTCCAGCCGTTGCGCTTCCAGCCCGGCAGCCACTTGGTCACCGCGTTCATGGCGTACTGCGAGTCCATCCGCACCTCGACGGGTACCGCCGGGTCGGTGGACTCCAGCAGCTGCGCCAGGGCCGTCAGCTCGGCGACGTTGTTGGTCGCGGTGCCCAGCGGACCGGCTTCCCAGCGCACGGGTTCGCCCTGCGCGTCGGCGACGACCCACGCCCAGGCGGCCGGCCCGGGATTCCCCTTCGACGCCCCGTCACACGCGGCGATGATGCTCTCGTTCATCCCTCGATCATGCCAGCCCCGCATGACCGCTCCGACCGGCCGAGGTGCGCCCGGCCACCCCGGTCAGGGCAGGATCGAGTCCACGTAGCCGCCGTCGACCCGGACCGCCGCCCCGGTCGTCGCCGAGGCCTGCGCGGAGCTGAGGTAGACGACCAGGTTCGCGATCTCCTCGGGCTCGATGAGCCTCTGGAGCAGGGACTGCGGCCGGTGCAGCCGCCTGAACTCCCGCTGCGCCTCGTCCCAGGGCAGCTCCTTGTCGACCAGCTCGTACACGAAGTCCTCCACGCCGCCGGTGTGCGTGGGTCCGGCGATCACGGAGTTCACCGTCACGCCGGTGCCCGCGGCCTCCTTGGCGAAGCCCCGGGAGACGGCGAGCAGCGCGGTCTTCGACATGCCGTAGTGGATCATCTCGGCGGGGATCACGATCGCGGAGTCGCTGGCGATGTTCAGCACCCGGCCCCAGCCCTGCCCGGTCATCCCGGGAAGGTAGTGGCGGACGAGGCGCACGGCGCTGAGCACGTTCGTGTCGAAGTAGGTCTTCCACTCCGCGTCCGTGATCTCCAGCGGTGGCCGGGATCCGAAGATGCCGAGGTTGTTGACGAGGACGTCGGCCGCGGGCACGGCCGCGTACAGCAGCTCGGCTCCCTCCTCGGTGGTCAGGTCGCAGGCCACGGTGGCCACGGAGGCGCCCGGCACCGCGGCACGCACCGACCGCGCCGCCTCGTCCAGCCGCCCCTGGGTCCGCCCGGTGAGGACGACCCCGGCGCCCGCCCCGGCCAGCCCGGTGGCGATGGCGAGGCCGATGCCCTGCGAGGACCCGGTCACCACCGCGTTCCTGCCCGTCAGATCGATACGCACGCCGCTTCTCCTCATCCGCTCGTCGAGGCCGTCCCCGCCAGGCTCGCACCCGCGCTCCCGGCACGCCCATCGGCCTTGACCTCAAGCAATCTTCAGGTTTTAGCGTTCTCAGTGACCCCGGGGCCGCACGGCCCACGGGGATCCGCAGGCCGTCGGGCGATCCGGGGGCCATCGATTTCGGAGCGCCCCCATGGACATGGAAGTCACGGCGTGGCATTCGCTGCACAGCGCGATGAACGCCCAGCAGGACCGCCGGCCCTTCTCCCGGGCGTCCTTGCGCCGCATCATGCTCTTCGCCGGGCCCCACCGACGCCGGATCCACCGCTTCCTGCTGCTGAGCGTCCTGACCGCACTGCTCGCGGTGGCCACTCCGCTGCTGGCCGGGAAGGTCGTCGACGCGATCGTGAACGGTGAGGACACCGGCACGGTCACCCGGCTCGCCCTGCTCATCGCGCTCATCGCCGTCGTCGAGGCCGGTCTCGGCCTGCTCACCCGCTGGCTGTCGGCGACGCTGGGCGAGGGCCTGATCCTGGACCTGCGCACCGCCGTCTTCGACCATGTGCAGAAGATGCCGGTGGCCTTCTTCACCCGGACCCGGACCGGCGCCCTGGTCAGCCGGCTCAACAACGACGTGATCGGCGCGCAGCGGGCGTTCAGCAACACGCTCTCCGGCGTCGTCTCCAACCTCGTCACCCTGCTGTTGACGCTCGCGGTGATGCTCACGATCTCCTGGCAGATCACCCTCCTCTCGCTGGTGCTGCTCCCGGTGTTCGTCGTACCGGCCCGCCGGATGGGAGCCCGGATGGCCGGACTCCAGCGGGAGGCGGCCGACCACAACGCCGCGATGGGCACCCAGATGACCGAACGGTTCTCCGCCCCCGGCGCGACCCTCGTCAAGCTCTTCGGCCGCCCCTCGGACGAGTCGGCCGAGTTCGCCGCCCGCGCCGACCGGGTGCGGGACATCGGCGTCCGTACGGCGATGGTCCAGTCGGCGTTCATCACCGCCCTCACGCTCGTCTCCGCCCTGGCGCTTGCCCTGGTCTACGGCCTCGGCGGCTTCTACGCCCTGCGCGGCAGCCTGGAGCCGGGGGCCGTGGTGGCGCTCGCGCTGCTGCTGACCCGGCTCTACGCGCCGCTCACCGCCCTCGCCGGGGCCCGGGTCGAGGTGATGAGCGCGCTCGTCAGCTTCGAGCGGGTCTTCGAGATCCTGGACCTGAAGCCGCTGATCGAGCAGAAACCGGATGCCCGCCGGGTGCCCGCCGGCCCGGTCTCCGTGGAGTTCGACGAGGTGTCCTTCGGCTACCCCACCGCCGAGAAGGTCTCCCTGGCCTCGCTGGAGGAGGTCGCCACGCTCGACGACCGGGGCGGCACGCCGGTCCTGCACCAGGTCTCCTTCCGGGCCGAACCGGGCCAGACGATCGCCCTGGTGGGCTCCTCGGGCGCGGGCAAGTCGACGATCGCGCAATTGCTGCCCCGGCTGTACGACGCGGACGCCGGTTCCGTACGGCTGAACGGTGTCGACGTACGCGACCTGAGCGCCGACTCGATCCGGGACACCCTCGGCATGGTCACCCAGGACGGGCATCTCTTCCACGAGTCGGTGCGGGCCAACCTGCTGATCGCCCGGCCCGGCGCCTCCGAGGACGAGATCTGGGACGCCCTGCGCCGCTCCCGGCTGGACGGCCTGATCGCCTCGCTGCCCGACGGGCTCGACACCGTGGTCGGCGAGCGCGGCTACCGGCTCTCCGGCGGGGAGCGCCAACGCCTCACCATCGCCCGGCTGCTGCTGGCCCGTCAGCGGGTCGTGATCCTCGACGAGGCGACCGCGCACCTCGACTCCACTTCGGAGGCGGCCGTCCAGGAGGCGCTGGCCGAGGCGCTGTCGGGCCGCACCGCACTGGTGATCGCCCACCGGCTCTCGACCGTACGGGCGGCCGACCGGATCCTGGTGCTGGAGGCGGGCCGGGTCGTCGAGAGCGGCACGCACACGGAACTGCTGGCCGCCGGCGGACGGTACGAGGAGCTGTACCGCACCCAGTTCGAGCGCCCGTCCTCGGACGGGGAGCGACCGGCCCAGCCGGTCGGCTGAGCCGGGGCCCGGGGCCGGGCCCGCGCTCGCCCCCGTACCCACGCTCGTACCGACGCCCTCCGGCCGGACCCCACCGGCCGGAGGGTGTCAGCGCGTGCCGATGCGGGCGAAGGAAGGCCGCTCGGCGGTCCGCAGCCTCCGCAGGGCGTGGCCGCCGCACCGGCGCCATTCCTTCGGCGACACCCGCGGGCGGTGCCCGTTGGTGACGAGGGCGTTCACCGAGGTCATCGGGTCCGCCGCCATGGTCTTGGCCAGCAGCACGCCGACCACCAGCGGGAGCAGCGTGACGGCCAGGGCGGAGCCGGCGGTGGTGACGTGCTCTATACGGGGGCGGCGCGGCGCTTCGGAGGTCATACGGCCATCGAACAGCGGCCCGGGAACCCGAGCATCGGGGAAGGTACTCAGGAGCGGAGGACCGGCATACTCAGGTGCTCGCCGGGGGACGCTCACAGCGGCCGGGCACATGTGGCTCCCGGCCGGCCGCCGGACCACGGAAGGACCGCCTCGATGGGTGACAGCCAGGGACGTGCGGACGAGGGTCACGGGAGTCCGGCCGCGGCCGTGTTCGACGCGCTGGGCGCGGAGTACGAACGGGCCTTCGCCGCTTCGGCCGCTCACCGGGATTCGCTGGAGCGGCTGCTGGCGGACCTCGCCCCGGGCAGCCGGGTGCTGGACGTGGGCAGCGGTACGGGCCGGCCGGCAGCGAAGACCCTGGCGGAGGCGGGGCACCGGGTGCTGGGCGTCGATGTGTCGCCGGTGATGACCGCGCTCGCGGCCCGGCAGGTTCCGGGTGCCGAGTTCCGGTGCGCCGACATCCGTGATCTCCCACTGGCGAAGGGCGAGTTCGACGCGGTCTGCGTGTACTTCTCGCTGCTGCAGCTGGAGCGCGGCGAGCAGGCCGAGCTGCTGGAGCGGCTCGTGCGGTCGCTGCGGCCCGGCGGACTGCTGGTCGCCGCGACGGTGCCGGTGGACGTCGCGGGGGTCGACTCGGTGTTCATGGGGCAGCCGGTCCGGGTCTCCAGCTTCGCCGCCGAGGAGTTCACCGCCCTGATCGCTCGGGCGGGGGTCGCCGTGGAGTGGACGCACAGCGCGCTGTTCACCCCGGACCACCCGGCGGGCGCACCCGAGCCCCATGTCTTCGTGCACGGCCGGCGCATCTGACGTCTCAGGCATACCTCTTGGAACTCTCCACTCATTGGCTATCACAAAGAACAAGCCGAATGAATGACTTGGGTGGCGCATTTACGTTCCTTCACGAGAAGGTAATGCGATAGCAAAGTTCCGGTCTATATGCTCAGCTGTAGTCGTATCCGTACGGAGTGGCCGGAGCGAGCCTCACGACGGCTGCCCTCCGGCAAACCTCAAGGTGAGGAACCCCTCGCCCCCTCCGAACAGGTATACGGATACAACTAGCGCATTCGTCGATATGACCCGACCACACCGCTCCCCGGCACCGCCGGATGCAGGAGGCAGGCCACCATGCAATCTCTCGTAGAACACGCCCGGACATTCACCGAGCATGTCGCCGCGAACGCAAAGGACTTCGAACGTCTCGCGGACGGCCAGACCCCCGAAGCACTCTTCGTCACGTGCTCGGACTCGCGTGTCGTTCCCTCGCTGATCACCGGCGCCCGCCCGGGTCAGCTCTTCGAACTCCGTACCGCGGGCAATATCGTCCCGCCCTATCCGGGCCAGGACCGGCCCACCGGTGAGGCCGCCACCATCGAGTACGCGCTGCGCATGCTCCAGGTGCGCGACATCATCGTCTGCGGGCACTCCCACTGCGGCGCGGTGGGCGCGATCCTCCGCGGCGACGACCTCTCCGCCATGCCGGCCGTCCGCCACTGGCTGGAGCACTCCACGGACGGCCGTACACCCCCCGCCGACGCCGGGGACCTCCCCGGCGCGGTCCAGGCCCACGCCCTCGCCCAGCTCGACACCCTGCGGGGCTACCCCGCGGTGCGCGAGCGGCTGGCCGAGGGCTCCCTCGGCCTGCACGCCTGGTACTACGAAGTGCACACCGGCTCCGTCAGCGTGCACCGACCCGAGCGCGGCACCGAGTTCGCCCGCCTTTGACGGCTCTCCCTCCCCCCACGTCCCCGCGCTCGGCCCCGGCCGGGCGCGACCGTACCCACAAGGGAAGCCATCGTGATTTCCGCGAAGGACCTCAAGAAACCCCACGTCGTACGCCGTGACCTGCTGGCGTCACTCGTCGTCTTCCTGGTCGCGCTGCCGCTGTGCGTCGGCGTCGCCGTCGCCTCCGGAGTCCCGGCCGAACTGGGCCTGGTCACCGGCATCGTCGGCGGACTCGTCGTCGGCCTCCTCCCCGGAAGCAAACTCCAGGTCAGCGGCCCCGCCGCCGGACTCACCGTCCTCGTCTTCGAAGCCGTCAGGGAATTCGGCCTGAGCACGCTCGGCCCGATCGTGCTGGCGGCCGGACTGCTCCAGGTCGTCCTGGGCGTCGCGCGCTTCGGCCGCTGGTTCCGCGCCATCTCCGTCTCCGTGGTGCAGGGCATGCTCGCCGGCATCGGCCTGATCATCGTGCTGGGCCAGGTGTACGCCATGGCCGACCTCGAACAGCCGGGCAGTGGTCTCGCCAAACTGGCCGGGCTCCCCCAGCTCGCCATCGACATCGTCACCGATCAGGAGGCCCTGACCGCCTTCGGGCTCGGCGCCGGAACGGTCGCAGTGCTGCTGCTGTGGCCGAAGCTGCCGGCCCGGGCCCGGATCGTCCCCGCGCCGCTCGCCGCGGTCGCCCTGGCCACCGCCGTCGCCTCACTGGCGGGGCTGCGGCCCGCGGTGGCCGATGTCAACGGGCTGCTGCACGCCATCGATCTGCCCGGCGGGGCGGAGTTCTCCCGGCTCGCCGATGTGGCGGTCATCGGCACCGTCCTGGCCTTCGCCCTCATCGCCTCGGCCGAGAGCCTGTTCAGCGCGGCGGCCATCGACCGGATGCACGACGGCCCCCGTACCGACTACGACAAGGAACTGGTGGCCCAGGGCGTCGGCAACACCATCTGCGGGGCGCTCGGCGCCCTGCCGATGACCGCGGTCATCGTCCGCAGCGCCGCCAACGTCCAGGCCGGGGCGACCACCGCGCTCTCCCGGGTCGCGCACGGTCTGTGGCTGCTGCTCTTCGCCGCGCTCCTGCCCGCCGCCGTCGGGATGATCCCCCTGGCCGCGCTCGCCGGTGTCCTCGTGCACGCCGGGTGCAAGCTGGTGCCGGCCAAGGAGTTCGGCCCGCTCTGGCGCGAACACCGCGGGGAGGCCGTCCTGTTGGCGGTCACGGCGATCGCCGTCGTGGTGACCAACCTCTTCGAGGGGGTCGTCCTCGGCCTGCTGCTGGCGGTGGTCAAGTCGGCCTGGGAGACCTCGCACGTCCAGCTCACCACCCATGAGCTCACCGGCGGCCGGGTCGTGGTGACCCTCACGGGGAACGCCACCTTCCTCCGACTGCCCCGCATCCTGGAGCAGTTGGAGAAGCTCCCGCAGGACCAGCCCATAGAGCTGGACCTCACCGGACTGCGCCACCTCGACCACGCCTGCCGGGTCGCCCTGGAGAACTGGGCCCGCCGGCACAACAACGCGGAGATCGAACCGGTGACGATCCGCCAGTAACTCCCCGCCGGGGCCTCTCGTTCGGAGCCGAACGAGAGGCCCCGGCAGCGCTTCGTCGCCTCGGGCGATCTCGCCGGGTGGTCGGCCTCTTCGCGGGTGAAACCGGCGGCCGTCGAACAGCTCGCGAGGACCCGGCCCGCCGCCCGGCACACGCTTCCGCAGGGGGCGGCGTACACCTCGTCCGGCCGCAGATGCCTCACCGCCCATGAGCACAGTCCATGTGCGCCCGCACCGCGCCCTCGATCAGCCTGCTTCCGTCAAGGCCGCGCGCGCGGCGTCGAGGATCTCTTCGGAGAGCGGGGAGCCGCTGGTGGCCCGGGACAGGACCAGCGCACCGAACAGGGTGCAGAGGCGGGCAATGCCGTCCTGGCCGTCGGTGGCGAGGAAATCGGCGAAGTCGGCCACCCCCTCGGCGTAGACGCGGCGAGCCTCGTGCCCCCCGCCGTCGCGCGCGATATCGGTGGCGAGCGCCGCGACCGGGCAGCCCTGTGCCGGGGCGTCGCGGTGTTCGACGGAGAGGTAGGTGTCGATCAGCGCCTGCTGGGCGGCCTCGCGCTGCCCTTCGTGCTGCTCCAGCCCGGCGCTGTGGCGCTGGGTGAGCTCGGCGAAGGCGTGGGCGGTGGCCTCGTCGACGAGTGCCTCCTTGGAGGCGAACTGCTTGTAGAAGCCGCCGTGGGTCAGACCGGCCGCCTTCATCAGGTCGGCGACGCTGACCTGCGTGCCCTGCTCCCGGAACAGCCGGGAGGCGGTATCCACCACCCGCCTGCGGTTTTCCTCCGCCTGCGCCTGCGATACGCGGCCCATGGCCACCTCCCGTTCGGATGTCGGCTGGCATCTATCGTAGACCCATGTTTAGATTGCATACATAATCTAATTTGCTGCGGGCGGCCGACGGCGCCCACCAGGACAGGAGCGAGCATGGAACTCAAGAACACGGTCGCGGTCGTCACCGGCGCCAACCGGGGGCTCGGGCGGCATCTCGCAGCCCAGCTCGTCGAGCAGGGCGCGAAGGTCTACGCGGCGGCCCGCCGTCCCGAGACGGTCGACCTGCCGGGCGTCACCCCGCTGCGCCTCGACGTCACGGACCAGGAGTCGATACGGGAGGCCGCCCGCACCGCCTCCGACGCGACGCTGCTGATCAACAACGCCGGCATCTCCACCGGGGCGACGCTGATCGGCGGCGACCTGGACGAGGTACGTCGCGAGATGGAGACGAACTTCTTCGGCCCGCTCGCCGCCACACGGGCCTTCGCCCCCGTCATCGAGGGCAACGGCGGCGGCGCCGTACTCAACGTCCTGTCCGCCCTGTCCTGGTTCCACCCGGCCGGTGTCGGCTCCTACGCGGCTTCCAAGGCCGCCGCCTGGGCGCTGAGCGACGCGACCCGTGAAGAGCTGGCACCGCGCGGGATCGCCGTCTCCGCTCTGCACGTCGGTTACATGGACACCGACATGGCCGCAGACGTACCCGCCGACCAGAAGGTCGCCGCCGCCGACGTCGCGGCCCAGGCCCTGCACGGCATCGCGACCGGCCTGCCCGAGATCCTCGCCGACGAGACCAGCCGGTACGTCAAGCAGAGCCTGTCCGCGGCACCCCAGCAGAACGCGGGCTGACGCCCACCTCGGACGCGGCCACCTCGGCGCTTCTCTGACAGGGACGTCTCATGCGTCACACGGTCGCCTCCGTGGAGGCCGGCCTGACTGGGGGATTCCCGGACCGAACGACGACCCTCGCCCTCACGGACGGGACACGGAACGGAGACGACGATGAAGGCCTTCGTGGTCGAGAAGTACGGCGGCCCAGCCGGGATGCGCGCCGCCGAGCTACCTGACCCCCGGGTGGGCGCCGACGACGTCCTCGTCAAGATCCACGCGGCGGGCGTCAACCCGCTGGACCTCAGGATCCGCAACGGGGACTTCAAGGCGTTCCTGACCTACCGCCTCCCCCTCGTTCTGGGCAACGACCTCGCCGGGACGGTCGTCCGGGCCGGCCCGTCCGTCACCCGCTTCGCGGTGGGCGACGAGGTCTACGCCCGGCCCGGCAAGGACCGTATCGGCACCTTCGCCGAACTCATCGCAGTCCATCAGGACGACCTGGCACCCAAGCCGGCCACGCTCACCATGACCGAGGCCGCCTCCCTCCCCCTGGTCGCGCTGACCGCATGGCAGGCACTGGTCGAGCGGGCCCACGTCCAGCCGGGTCAGAAGGTCCTCATCCACGCGGGCGCGGGCGGCCTCGGCTCCATCGCCGTCCAGCTGGCCAAGGCGCTGGGCGCCCAGGTGGCCACCACCGTGAGTACCGCCAAGGTCGACCTGGCCGAGGACCTCGGCGCGGACGTCGTCGTCGACTACCGCACTCAGGACTTCGAAGAGGTCCTCGACGGCTACGACGTCGTCATCGACAGTCTCGGCGGAGAGAACCTCGCCAAGTCCCTGCGCGTCCTCAAGCCCGGCGGCACGGCCATCAGCGTCGCGGGCCCGCCCGACCCGGCCTTCGCCCGTGAACTAGGGCTGAACCCGTTCCTCCGCCTGGCCATGACCGCCATCGGCTTCACGACCCGGCGCGACGCGAAGCGCCGCGGCGTGACGTACTCGTTCCTGTTCATGAAGGCCAGCGGCGACCAGCTGCGCGAACTCACCCCCCTCATCGACGCCGGGAAGGTGCGTCCCGTCGTCGACCGCGTCTTCCCGTTCGACGAAACCCTCCGGGCCATGGAGTACGTCGAGAAGGGCCGCGCGAAGGCTGGGAAAGTCGTCGTCTCCATGACGTGAGCGCGGGCACAGCCCAGCCGGACGCCGAGGCAGCCGGTACGCGAACGGCTCGGAGCCCGCGTACTCCTCATCCTCCGCCCCCTATCAGCCGCTCCACCTCAATCGCACAGGGGAGCGCCTCGCTCACTCGATCGTGGGTTTGGCATATCGGGTGCCCGGTGCGTAGCGATCCTGTGGACAGGAGGCGCGGCCTGCGCCGTCGTGAGCATGGGGGCGGGGAGCGGTATGACGAGCACATCGGGACAGAGCGAGACTTTCGACGAGCGTGCGGTGCTGGTCGTGGCAGGGGCAGCTGACCTGGCGCTGAGCACGATCGGTTCGGCCCTGGGCGCGGTCCGAGGGCTGCTGCGCCGTTCGGACGCCGCCGAGCTGGCGGCGGAGGCCGAGCATGAGCTGATGGCGCGCGGGCGCCTGGTGCTCGACCGGTACGCAGCCCCGCCCCCTGCCCATCTGGAGATCCTGGCCCGGCAGGCCGTAGCGCGGCGGGCCGCCGAAGATGTCTGACCGGTGGGACGCGGCAGCATTCAAGTCCAGGGTCGACGAGGTACTGCGTCAGTTCGTCGCCCGGGAAGTGGACCTGTTCGCGGAGATCGATCCCTCACTCGCTCCGGTGGCCGCCCAGGTGGAGGCCGCCGTCCAGGACGGCAAGCGGTTGCGGGCCGCGTTCTGCTACTGGGGATGGCGGGCAGTGGGCCAGCCGGACAGCTTCGCGCTGCTGCGGGCGGCCGCGTCCCTGGAGCTGATCCATGCCGCCGCGGTCGTCCATGACGACCTTATTGATGACAGTGCTCTGCGGCACGGCCGTCCCACCGTTCACGTCGCTCTGCGCGGAGCCGTGCGTGGGCGTCCCCGTTCCGCGGCGGCCGCCAGGTCGCTGGCGATGCTGGTCGGGGACCTGCTGATGGGGATGGCCGGGCAGTTGTTCTCCACCAGCGGTCTGCCCGCCGCCTATCTGGGCCGGGCCCGTCCGCTGTGGTCGGTTCTGGGCCGGGAGCTGATCGCGGGCGAGTGCCTGGAGATCCTGCGTACCGGGGGTGAGCCGGACACCGAAGCGTCACTGCAGGTGATCCGGTACAAGACCGCCAAGTACACCGTCGAGCAGCCTCTGTTGATCGGTGGCGCGCTGGCCGGGGCCGGCGGGCGGCTGCGCGAGGGCTACTCCGCCTACGGCCTGCCTCTGGGCGAGGCGTTCCAGCTCAGGGACGACCTGCTCGGGCTGTTCGGAGACCCCGAGCGCACAGGCAAGGCCAACGCGGACGACGTGCGCGGGCAACGGCCCACAGCGTTGCTGGCGGAGACCTGGCGCATCGCCGGTGACGGCGACCGGACCCGACTCCGGACCCTCCTGGGCCGACGCGGCCTGGACGAGGCCGGGCTCCAAGCCGTACGCGAGGTGATGTGCCGGTTGGGAACTCCCGCTCTCATCGAAGACATGATCGCGGCCCGGGTTGAGGAAGCTCTCGGCGCCCTCGGGGGCCTCGACGTTCCGGCGGGCGCGGCCGACGCACTGAGCGCGCTGGCTAGATCGGCCGCCGTCCGCCTTTCCTGACCCTGCTCGCCGCCTCAACGACAAGGAAACTACGCCATGAAGTACACCGAGGCCTCGATGAACGTCCTGCGGCAGGGCGGTGACGAACTGGCCGACGCCACCGTCGCGGCGCTCTTCGAACGCGGAGAGGTGGGCAAGTTCAACACCTTGATGCGCTACGTGTCGACCGCGGGCGCCCCCCTTCCGGACGGGCTGCCCGATGTCGCCCGGGAGTACCTTCAGACCACGAGCGCCCCGCCGGACTGGGTCGACTGGGAGGTGATGGAGAAGGCCCGGCTGTTCTTCATCGACAACAACGTGCATATCTCCACAGCTCTGTCGTTCGCCTCCATGCCGGCCTGCTACGTGGTCCCGCACGTGGCGAGGCTGCTCTCGGCCACCCACGGACTGAAGTATCCCTCCAAACGGATGGCGGAGACCGGCCAGTTCACCGTCTACCTGATGCAACCCGACGCCTTCGAGGCCGGTGGCCGCTTCATCCCCGCCGCCCAGAAGGTCCGTCTCCTGCACGCCTCCATCCGCCATCACCTCCAGCGCGAGAACCGCTGGGACACCAGCGCGCTGGGAACGCCGATCTGTCAGGAAGACATGATCGGCGGGCAGATGTTCTTCTCCCTGCTCGTCCTCGACAGCCTGCACCGCCTCGGCATCCACATGTCCACCGAGGGCGCGGAGGCCTACTACTACGCCTGGCGCGTGGTCGGCGCGATGCTGGGCGTCAGCCAGCAAGCCGTACCCCTTACCCTGGACGACGCCCGCGCCTTCCTGGACCTGTACATGATCCGGCACATGGGGCCCTCCGAGGAGGGCGCGCTACTCACCCGGCAGCTCATCGACCTCTACGAGGAGGTCGTACCCGGGACCCTCTTCGACCCAGTGGTCTCCGCACTCATTCGGCACCTGACCGGCGATACCTGCGCCGACTGGCTCCGAGTGCCCCGCTCCTCGTGGGACACCGCCGTCAAGGCCGTGCCTCATCTCCTCGGTGTCCTGGAGACGATCGAAGACCGCTCCCCCCTGGGGGCCAGAGCCCTGGACCGCCTCGGCCGTCTCACCACCCTCCTCGAACTGTCCTCACTCACCCGCGGACGCGTCATGCACTACGCCATCCCCGAACAGCTCAAGGACGCATACGGCCTCACCTCCGAGTCAACCCGCGCCCGCCGCTGGAATCCGCCCGCCGCCACCTTCTCGAGGTGATGCACGGACCGTTCGGTCCCTCACGTGGGTACTTGGCGGAGTCCCAACTTTTCCTTGGTCCACACCTCTTGACGATTGGTCTAGTCCTTCTTAGGGTCACGGCAACGCTGCGAGGCTGCCGAAGAGAGCTACGTGCTTGTGGCCACGCAGGGTTGGACGGGCCAGGGATTCCCCTGCCCCCTGGAGCCACTCATGGAGCAGCCTTGAGTACAGAAACACGATGGCGCCGTACCAGATCCCCGCAGAGCGCCTCCCCCAGCAAGCGGTCCAAGGCCATCGCGGGAGCCACGGCGCTGCTCGTACCGCTGGCCGCCATGGTGGGCCTCGCGAGCCCGGCGGAGGCAGCGGCCTCGGCCACCGCCGTATACACCAAGGCATCCGACTGGGGCAGCGGCTTCGAGGGCAAGTGGACGGTGAAGAACACCGGCACCACCACGCTCTCCACCTGGACCGTCGAGTGGGACTTCCCGGCGAACACGAAGGTCACCTCCGCCTGGGACGCCACCGTCACCAACTCCGCGAATCACTGGACCGCCAAGAACCTCGGCTGGAACGGCACCCTGGCCCCCGGCGCGTCCGTCTCCTTCGGCTTCAACGGCTCCGGCTCCGGCGCGCCCTCCGGCTGCAAGCTCAACGGCAACCCGTGCGACGGCGGCTCCACCAACCCCGGCGACAACGCCCCCTCCGCTCCGGGCAAACCCACCGCGAGCGACATCACCAACTCCTCGGTGAAGCTGTCCTGGTCGGCCGCCACGGACGACAAGGGCATCAAGAACTACGACGTCAAGCGCGACGGTGCCACGGTCGCAACCGTCACCGGCACCACGTACACCAACACCGGCCTGACCGCGGGCACGGACTACAGCTACTCCGTGGTGGCCCGCGACACCGCCGACCAGACCGGCCCGGCCTCGGCCGCCACGACGGTCCGTACCACCGGTGGCGGTGGCGGCGGCGAGAACCCCGGCGGTGACGGAAAGATCAACCTGGGCTACTTCACCAACTGGGGCTCCTACACGGTGAAGAACCTCGTGACCTCCGGCTCGGCAGCGAAGATCACGCACATCAACTACGCCTTCGGCAACGTGCAGAACGGCAAGTGCACCATCGGTGACGCGTACGAGGACTACGAGAAGTCCTACACCGCCGCCCAGTCGGTCGACGGCAAAGCCGACGCGTGGGACCAGCCGCTGCGGGGCCACTTCAACCAGCTGCGCAAGCTGAAGGCGCAGTACCCGCACATCAAGGTCCTCTGGTCGTTCGGCGGCTGGACCTGGTCCGGCGGCTTCGGCCAGGCCGTGCAGAACCCCGCCGCCTTCGCCCAGTCCTGCTACGACCTGGTCGAGGACCCCCGCTGGGCCGATGTCTTCGACGGCATCGACCTGGACTGGGAGTACCCCAACGCCTGTGGTCTGACCTGTGACACCAGCGGCCCGGCCGCGTTCAAGAACATGATGCAGGCCATGCGGGCCAAGTTCGGCCCGAACAACCTGCTCACCGCCGCCATCACCGCGGACGGCTCCACCGGGGGCAAGCTCGACGCCGCCGACTACGGAGGCGCCGCCCAGTACATCAACTGGTACGACGTGATGACGTACGACTACTTCGGTTCCTGGGCAGCGCAGGGCCCGACGGCCCCGCACTCCCCGCTGACCTCGTACCCCGGCATCCCGGCGCAGGGCTTCAACTCGGCCGACGCCATCGCCAAGCTGAAGGCCAAGGGCGTCCCGGCTTCCAAGCTGCTCCTGGGAATCGGCTTCTACGGCCGCGGCTGGACGGGGGTCACTCAGTCGGCTCCGGGCGGTACCGCCACGGGCCCGGCCGCCGGAGTCGAGCCCGGCAACCAGTACTACAAGGTCCTCAAGACGACGTGCCCGGCCACCGGCACGGTCGGGGGCACGGCGTATGCCCACTGCGGAAACGACTGGTGGAGCTACGACACCCCGGCGACCGTCGGCACCAAGATGGCGTGGGCCAAGAGCCAGGGCCTGGGCGGCGCGTTCTTCTGGGAGTTCAACGGTGACACGGCCAACGGCGAACTCGTGACGGCCATCAACAGCGGCCTCAAGTAGTCCCCGTACGGCCCCGGGCCCGCCCGCCCCGAACCGGAGCGGGCGGGCCCGGCATGCTGCGGCCGGAGCGAGCAGATCCGCCGTCCCGAGGACATCGGCCGGGATCACCGGCTGTGGGTGCTGGGCCCGGCTGAGGACCGCTGAACCTGGAGAGCTTCGCGGCACGGCTTCGCGGGACCCGGGATCCGGGTCCCGCGAAGCCGTGCCCGGTCAGGCCGCCTGGGCGAGGAGTTCCGCGCGGCCGAAGAGGAGCGCGTAGCCGGGCGGCAGGCAGCTGACGACCTCGGCGACGAGATCGTCCCCCACCAGGGCGGCGATCTGGCTGAGGACCACCCCGGCGTCCCACCGGGCGGTCGCCGGCGTGCCTCCGGTGCGCTCGGCGAGTTCGGCGACGAAGGCGGCCCCGGCCAGCTGCTTCACGGCCGGGACTTCCGCGGTGAACACCCGGGCGGCCTCCTCGGGCAGGGCGGTGGCGAGCGCGACGCGTTCGTCGCCGGTGATCTGGCGGCCGAGCGCGCCGAGCACGGCACACAGGCTCTCCTCGGCGCGTTCGCGCGTGGGGTAGGCGCCCTCGTACCGAATTTTCTCCAACAGCAGGCCAAAGGTCGTGTCCATCGGTGCGTCGGCGTTCCGAAGCTCGTGGATCATCGTGGCGGCAGCCCTTCTCGTCCGTACTGCTCGTGTCGATGCGCTGTCCACCCCCGCGGCTCGTCGTCGAGCAGGCGCGGGGGCGGACAGCGGTGGATCAGGTCAGGTGCTCTTCGGATGCCCGCCGAAGAGCAAGTCATACCCGGGCGGCAGTTGAAGCAGGATGCGCCGGGTGAGTTCCTCGCCCGCCGCCTCGGCAGCGACGCTGAGGACGGCTCCCACGTCCCACCGGGCCGTCTGTTCGCCGGCTCCCTCGATCCAGGCCGCGGTGGCACGCACGAACCGTTCCGGGGAGAGAGGCTCGACGGCCTGGAGCGGGTTGAGCAGGATCAGGGCCATGGTCTCCGGGAGCCGGGCGGCCAGTTCGGCCCGTTCCCCGCCCACCAGGTGGGCGCCGAGGAGAGCCAGGACGACGCGCGCGGCGCGTTCGGCCTCCCCGTGCGTCTCGTACTCTCCGCGTTCCTGGACGCGGTCCAGGAACGCTTCCCATCGCAGGGTCACCGCAGCCGCCTCCCAGGGGGGTGCGGGCGGGGGCCGGGCCCGGGGTGAAGAAGGGGAGGTCCGTCCCGGCCCCCGCCGCTGTCGCGGGCCGACCCGGGTCAGCCCTTGATCTGCTTGCGCCGGGACTCCCCGCCGATGGCGATCTTGCGAGGCTTGGCGCGTTCGGCGATCGGGATGCGCAGGGTCAGCACACCCGCGTCGTAGTCGGCGTCGATGCGCTCGGTGTCGAGCGTGTCCGCGAGGACGATCTGGCGGGAGAAGACGCCCAGCGGACGCTCGGAGAGCTCCATCTGCACGTCGTCGGCGTTCACCGCCGGCCGTCGTTCGGCCTTGACGGTCAGCATGTTCCGCTCGACGTCGATGTCGATCGCGTCCGGCGAGACGCCGGGAAGATCGAAGGCCACCACGTACTCGTCGCCCTCCCGATACGCGTCCATCGGCATCGCCGAGGGGCGCGACCAGGTGCCGGGGCGCAGGAGTTGCTCGGTGATCCGGTCGAGTTCACGGAAGGGGTCGGTACGCATCAGCATGACGGAAACACCTCCAGTCGATCAGGCGGACAGCCCGCGCTTTTCACCTGACACCGTTGTAGCATGTCATCCATTCGATGACAACTGACCGTGTCACCGAAAGGATGACCGCATCGTCGAGCACAGCGAGGAGACCCCCGTGACTCCCACCACCCAGCCCGAGCCGCCCCACCGCCCCGCCCCGGACGCCGTCTCCTTCCTTGCGGCGTGGGGGGCCCTGCAGACCATCGACGAAGCCGTCCGCGACGCACACGGCAGCGCCGGGAACGCCGCCTCCCCGCCGCCCGTCACGGAGCGGGCCCAGGCCCTGGCATCGCTCCAGCTGTTGCGCGAGGTGCGGGAGCAGCTCGCGGGCTGGGAGACCGGTCTGATCGAGACGGCCCGCGCGGCCGGAGCGAGCTGGGCCGACCTCGCCGACCCGCTGGGCGTCGCGAGCCGCCAGGCCGCCGAACGGCGCTATCTGCGCCTGCGCCCCGGCTCCGAGGGCAGCACCGGGGAGCAGCGGGTCCGGGCGACCCGGGACCGCCGGGCAGGAGACCGGTCGATCACCACATGGGCCCGGCAGAACGCGGCGGATCTGCGGTCGCTCGCGGGGCAGATCACCGCGCTGACCGATCTTCCCGCCGCGGCGGACCCCTCACTCGCCCGGCTCCGCAAGGCGCTCGGCGCCGACGACGCCGCCGCCCTGGTCACCCCGCTCACCGCACTCCACTGCCATCTCACCCCGGGGCACGGGGAGTTGGCGGACCGCGTGGACGCACTGACGCGGCACACCGGTCGGCTGCGCGAGGACACGGCTGCCCGCCGACGCGGCGACTGACGGCACAGAGGCGGGCCCGGGCGCACTCGCCCGGGCCCGCCCGTACGACTGCCCCTACCGGCTACGGCTTGCGGGCGACGAGGCCCCACTGGTCGACCGGCACCGCGTCGTCCTCCTCGGGCCGCCAGCGGTCGATCGGGACGAAGCCCGGCTCCACCAGCTCCAGGCCCTCGGCGCAGCCGGTGATCTCCTCCGGTTCCCGGACGAGGTAGGGCGGGTTGTCACCCGACGCGTACGCCTCCTGCGCCGCCAGCGTCTGCGGGGTCTTCACCGTGTCGCAGAGCACCAGATGGCTTCCCGACGGCATCCGGGCCAGATACCGCTGGACGACCTCGATGCCCTCGGCCGGAACGAGGTGCCCGAGGGTCGAGAGCAGGAGCACGGCGACGGGCTCGGACAGGTCGAGGGTCTTCGCCGCCTCGTCCACCACCGTGTCCGTCGCGGAGAGGTCGGCGTCCACATAGGCCGTGCGTCCCTCGGGCGCGCTGGTCAGGAGCGCCTCCGCGTGGGCGAGGACGATCGGGTCGTTGTCGACGTAGACGATCCGGGACTCCGGCGCGATGCTCTGCGCCACCTCATGGGTGCTGTTCGCCACCGGCAGCCCGGTGCCGACGTCCAGGAACTGGCGTACCCCCACCGAGGCGAGATAGCGGATGGCGCGGATCTGGAAGGCGCGGGAGGCACGGGCGATGTCGACCATCTGCGGGTAGGCCCCGCTCACCGCATCGGCCAGCTCCCGGTCCACCGGGTAGTGGTCCTTGCCGCCCAGCCACGCGTTCCAGACGCGCGCCGAGTGGGGAATGTCGGACCGGATCCTGCGGCGGAATTCGTCGTCGACGCTCATGGCTCTCCTCTACCCGCTTGCCGTACCTGGCGGTTGGCCGGACGAACCCCGACCGGCCCCCTGCCGGCGACCGTACCTCGCGCCCGGGCACCACGCGGCGGCGGGGGGGCGAACATGCGCGCAGACGGAGGCTCAGAGGATCCGGCCGACCAGCCCGAAGATCCAGCTGATCAGGACGGCGAGCAGGATGAAGAACCCGATGGTGATCACACCGCACCAGGACCAGCCGCCTCCCGCCTCCAGCCCGTGGCCGTCCCGCCCGCCCAGCTCCCCGTCGAACAGATCCATGATCCACCCTCCCCCGTGCACGGAACCCCCCGGTTCCGCAGGGACGCAATCTCTCACGCCGTCCTCCGCCCGTCGAGCCGGGTCGGGGGGCGAGCGGGAGCGGCATCACGGCAGTCGGGCCCACCCGTGGTCCGTAGACCGTGTGGTCGGTGCCGTACCCCTCACCCATGCGCACCGTCCGGGAGGCCGCCCCGCCGCGGCGGGGCCAGAATCGGAGGCGCTGAGCTCCGGGACGCCCCGTGCCCACGGCGGCGGTCGTCCTCGCGGGCGGAGAGGGCGGACCGATGGCGGGACCTGCACGCCGGGGGCGTACTCCTCGGCGCGAACGTGACAACGCGGCCGTGGAGCGTATGGTCCGCACCCTCATCCGGCGGCGGAAGAAGTCGTTCCGCGAGGACGACGTCACCGTCACCGATCCGCCGAAGGTCCGGCGCGCCGTGACGGCGGCGGCCCTCGGCAACACCATGGAGTGGTTCGACTTCGGGGTCTACGCCTATCTGGCCGGGACGCTCGGCAAGGTCTTCTTCCCCTCCAGCTCGCCGGGCGCCCAGGTGGTGTCGACGTTCGCGACCTTCGCGGCGGCCTTCCTGGTACGCCCGCTGGGCGGGCTGGTCTTCGGACCGCTGGGCGACCGGGTGGGGCGGCAGAAGGTCCTCGCGCTCACGATGATCATGATGGCGGCGAGCACCTTCGCCGTCGGGTTCCTGCCCACGTACGCGGCCGTCGGCTTCGCCGCCCCGCTCCTGCTCCTGGTCTGCCGCCTGGTGCAGGGCTTCTCCACCGGCGGCGAGTACGCGGGCGCCACGACATACATCGCGGAGTACGCCCCCGACAAGCGGCGCGGGTTCCTGGGCAGCTGGCTCGACTTCGGCACGTTCGTCGGCTATTCGCTGGGCTCGGGTCTGGTCACCGTGCTCACCGCCGTTCTCGGCACGGACGGGATGACGGACTGGGGCTGGCGCATCCCGTTCTTCGTCGCGGGCCCGATGGGCATCATCGGGCTGTACATGCGGCTGAAGCTGGAGGAGACGCCCGCCTTCCAGAAGGAGGAGGCCTATCAGGCCACCGAGTCACGCTCCGGCTCCGGGGACGATCCGGTCGAGGAGGCCCGGCAGTCGGGCAAGGGGCGGCTCAAGGAGATCTTCACGAAGCACTGGGAGGCCGTGCTCGTCTGCATGGGTCTGGTGCTGCTGTACAACGTCACGAACTACATGGTGACGTCCTATCTGCCCACGTACATGTCCTCCACTCTGGGCGAGCCGGAGACCACCTCGCAGCTGCTGGTGCTCGGCACGATGCTGCTGGTGGTGCTGCTCATCACCACCGTGGGCCGGACCTCGGACCGGTGGGGCCGCAGACCCGTCTTCATGGCGGGCAGCGTGGCCCTGATCGCGCTGTCCGCGCCCGCCTTCCTGCTGATCCGGCAGGGCGGCATCCTGCTGCCCGCCCTCGGGTGCGCGGTGCTCGGGCTGCTGCTGGTCTGCTTCGCGGGAACGGCGGCCTCGACGCTGCCCGCCCTGTTCCCGACGCGGCTGCGGTACGGGGCGCTGTCGATCGCCTTCAACATCTCCGTTTCGCTCTTCGGCGGTACGACCCCGCTGTTCGCCTCGGGTCTGGTGGAGGCCACGGGCAACGAGATGGTGCCCGCGTACTACCTGATGGTGGCCGGGGTGATCGGTCTGGTGGCCACCTTCTTCCTGCACGAGACGGCGGGACGGCCGCTGCGCGGTTCCGGCCCGATGGTGGAGACGCCCGAGCAGGCTCGCGAACTGGTGGCACGGAGCCGGACCGCGGCGGGCCGCCAGGCGCGCGATGTGTGGCTGCGGGTGCGGGACCTGTGGCGAGGGCCGCCGCACTGACGGGACGCGCGTACCCCCGTGAGGCGCCTGCGATCCGGGTACGCGCGCTCAGGCGTCCGGGACCGCGGTGGCCGCCGGCTCGTTCAGCTTCCCGAACGGTACGTGCACGCTCGGGGTGGTGCGCGAGGTGCTCACCAGGTGGCCCTGCTGGTCGTCGAAGAAGATGTGCGGCTTCAGGATGCCCATGATCCGGCCCTTGTCGATGCCGCCGAGGAAGAACGCGTCGTTGACGGTCACGCCCCACCCCTTGAGGCTCTGCACCGCCCGCTCGTGCGCGGGCGCGTTGCGGGCCGTGACGATGGAGACGTGCAGGCGGATCCGGTAGTCGGGGTCCTTCCGGCGCTCCTGCTCCTCCCGCTGCTGGATCCGGTTCACGTTCGCCAGGAAGTCCCGCAGCGGCCCGGCGTCGTGCGGGACGGCGGCGTTGGCGACCTCGTGGGCGCGGAACTTCTCGATCCCGCCCTCCTGGAACACCTGCTCCGAGGCGTCCGTGGCGAGGACCCCGTCGAAGTCGAAGGAGATCCGCAGGTCGTGGTCGTCCGCGTCGTCCTCGTAGGGGGCGCCGAGGACGTGGCCTGCGGGGAGCCCGGCGGCGACCGCCTCCCGGACGTCCCCCTCGTGTGCCGACAGGAACAGGGACATGTTCAGGGCGGGCATGAACCGGTGGGGCGAGCGGCCCTGCATGAAGATGGCCCGGCTGATGGGCAGTTGGTGACTTTCGATGGAGCGCATGACCCGCAGCCCGGTGTCGGGGTCGTTGCGCGACAGGACGATGACCTCGACCAGGGGGTCGTTCACCCCGCCGAGGTCGTTCAGCGACAGCAGCCGGCGGATGAAGGGGAACGCGGCCCCCGGGCGGAGCGGGTCGCCCACATGCTTCTCCTGGTAGGCGCGGTAGCTCTCCTCGCCCTGCTCCCGGAAGACGGCGTCCGACTCGGTCAGGTCGAACAGAGCGCTGGACGCGATCCCGATGACCAGCCGGTCGGCGAGTTCGTAGTGCACGGCAGTTCCTCCGGTCGGCCCTGTGCTGATGCGCCCCCACTATCGCACCGTCGCACGGCTGTTCCCCACGGACCGCGTTCCTTTACTGGCCGGTAGACATCTATGCGACGCAGGTCACACTGCTCTACGGTCGGGGCACTGCCCCGGCCCCCCACGTCGGTGAGCCGCCGACCGGGCCCCGGCATCCCGTCTCCCGCCCCAGGAGGTCCCATGCCACCCCCCACCGTCCGCCGCTCCCGGCGCGGGCTCCCCGTCGCACTGCTCGCCGCCGCCCTCGGAGCGGTCACGCTCGGCGCCCCCTCCCCCGCGTCCGCGTCGGACACCGCCGAGGAGACGGGCCATCTCGTCGGGCGCGGCATCGCCGATGTCACGGGCGAGGCGGCCGAGACGGGGATGATGGGCTACTCCAGCTTCGACCAGAAGACCTCGGGCATCCACCAGCGGCAGCGGTCGCGCGCCTTTGTCGTCGTCGACCGGGCGAGCGGCAAGCGCGTGGTGTACGTCAACGCCGACCTGGCGATGATCTTCCAGTCCGTCCGGCAGGGCGTCATGGCCCGGTTGAAGGAGCGTTACGGCAGCCTGTACGGCGAGGAGAACGTCCTGCTCTCGGCCACCCACACCCACTCGGGGCCCGGCGGGTACTCCCACAACGTCGCCTACAACCTCTCCGTCCTCGGCTTCCAGAAGGAGACCTACCGGGCGATCGTCGACGGCATCACCGAGTCCGTGGCCGAGGCGCACGAGGACCTCAAGCCCGGCACGATGAGCCTGGGCACCGGGACCCTGACCAACGCCAGCGTCAACCGTTCGCGGGAGGCGTTCGACCGCAATCCGGCCGCCGACCGGGCCGCCTTCCCCGACGGCATCGACCCGGCGATGACGGTGCTGCGCTTCAAGCAGGGCGACAAGGACGCGGGCGCGATCAGCTGGTTCGCCACCCACAACACCTCGATCACCAACAAGAACACGCTCATCAGCCCCGACAACAAGGGCTACGCCTCCTACGCCTGGGAGCACGACCACGAGGGTGTCCGCTACCTCGACGACACCCCGGGGTTCGTCGCGGCCTTCCCCAACACCAACGCCGGCGACATGTCCCCCAACCTCAATCTGAAGCCCGGCTCCGGGCCCACCGAGGACGAGTTCGAGAACGCGCGCCTCATCGGCGAGCGCCAGCTCGACAAGGCCCGCGAGATCTACGACGACGCGCGGCCCGTCGCCGGAGGAGTCGACGCCCGGCTCGCGTACGTCGACATGGAGAACGTGACCGTACGGCCGGAGTACACCCCGGACGGCGAGGAGCACCGCACCTGCCCCGCCGTCGTGGGCGCGTCCACGCTCGCGGGCAGCGTCGAGGACGGCCCGGCCATCCCCCTCTTCGAGGAGGGCATGCGCACCCCGATCGCCCCCATCCTCGAAGCGCTGCGCGTCGACACCCCGTCCTGGCTCGCCACCTGCCAGTACCCCAAGGCGAGCCTGGTCCCCACGGGCCTGCTGAGCAACGTCCACCCGGTCACCCCGAAACGGCTCCCCCTGCAGATCATGAAGATCGGCGAACTGCATCTGGTGGCCGCCCCGGGCGAGTTCACGATCGCCTCCGGCCTCCGCGTACGCCGCACGGTGGCCGAGCAGCTGGGCGTGCCGCTGGACCGCGTCCTGCTCCAGGGGTACGCCAACGCCTACAGCCAGTACGTCACGACGCCGGAGGAGTACGACACCCAGAACTACGAGGGCGGCTCCACGCTGTACGGCCGCTACACCCTGCCCGCCTACCAGCAGGAGTACGCCCGCATCGCCCAGTCCCTGCGCGCGGGGACGGCCCTGGAGCGGGGCACGATGCCGGCGGACGAGTCGGGGCGGCAGTTCACCTTCCAGACGGGGGTCGTGTACGACAACCCGCCCTCGGGCACGGTGTTCGGCGGCGTCCTCAAGGCCCCGGAGAGCTCGTACGCGCGCGGCTCCACCGCCACCGTCGAGTTCGCCACCGGCCACCCGAAGAACAACGTCCGCCGGGGCTCCACCTTCCTGGAGGTCCAGCGGCTGGAGAAGGGCGCTTGGAAGCGGGTGCTGGACGACGGCGACTGGGAGACCACCTACCGCTGGACCCGGCTCAACGGTCTGACCGGCACCTCGAAGGCCACGATCAGCTGGAAGATCGCGCCGGACACCGCACCCGGCACCTACCGGATCGTCCACCACGGGGACGCGAAGAACCTGCTCGGGAAGATCACGCCGTTCACCGGGGCGACAGGGACCTTCACCGTGGAGTAGAGGTGACGGCGGCCTTCACCGTGAAGGAGGGGTGCAGGTCGTGCGCGGGGTGGGCTGGAACCAGGCGGGGCCCTCGGTGAGGGCCTGCTTGATCCGGAACAGGGCGAACTCGCCGAGCGGCGGAAGCCCGTCGAGGGGGAACCAGCCCACCTCCAGCGACTCGTCGTCGTTGACCCGCGCCTCGCCGCCGGTCGCCCGGCAGCGGAAGGTGATGTCCAGGTACTGGCATCGGTCGCCGTTGGCGTACTGCACAGGCTCCAGCGCCTGGGTCAGCACGACCCGTTCGGCCACGCAGTGCACGCCCGTCTCCTCCAGCACCTCGCGCTCCGCCGTCGCCGCCGGCTCCTCCCCGGGCTCGGAGATACCCCCGATGACCGACCACTTCCCCGTGTCCGCGCGCCGGCCCAGCAGCACGCGGCCCTCGTCGTCGAGCACGATGGCCGTCACGCCGGGCAGCAGGAGCAGCTGGTGCCCGGCGGTGGCTCGGATGTCACGGATGAAGTCGGGGGTAGCCATGGACCCGAGCCTACGTGGCCGGTCGTGGTGCTACTTCCCGGTGCCCCGCACCTTGCGGGCCCGGAGCGCCGAGACGCCGGCCCAGCCCAGGCCCGCCAGGGCCAGCAGCGCGATGACGCCCTCGGGCAGCGGGCCCATCCGGGTGGCGGGGGTGAGCGAGGAGCGCAGCGGGACCTCGTCGACGAGGGCGTCGGGGGTGAACATCCCGCTCTTCTCCACGATCGTGCCGTCGGGCCGGATCACCGCGCTGACCCCGCTGGTGACCGGGACGACGACGGCCCGGCCGTGCTCGACGGCCCGCACCTGGGACATGGCCAGCTGCTGGTAGGTCATCTCGCTGCGGCCGAAGGTCGCGTTGTTGCTCGGCACGGCGATCATCTGCCCGCCGTGGGTGACCGTGTCGCGTACGGCGTCGTCGAACGCGGCCTCGTAACAGGTCACGAGCCCCACCTTCGTCCCCGCGAGGTCGAAGACGCCCACCACGGTGCCGGGGACGAACTCGCGCTGTACCCGGTCCACGTCCTCGCTGAAGAAGCGGGCCACCGTGCGCATCGGCATGTACTCGCCGAACGGCTGGATGTGCCGCTTGTCGTAGGTGTCGACGGGGCCCCGGTCGGGATCCCACTCGATCAGCGTGTTGCGGAGGCTGTCGGACCCCTTCTCGACCACCGAGCCGACGACGGTGGGAGCGCCGATCGCCTTGACCGCGTCGTCGATGACCTGGCGGGCGTCCGCGTTGAGGTAGGGGTCGAGGTCGGAGGAGTTCTCCGGCCACAGCACGAAGTCCGGCTGCTTCTCCCTGCCCGCCTTCACCTCCTCGGCCAGCTCGGCGGTGCGCCGGGCGTGGTTGTCGAGCACGGCGCGGCGCTGTGCGTTGAAGTCGAGTCCGAGGCGCGGCACGTTGCCCTGGATCGCGGCAACGGTGGCTGTGCCGTTCTCCGCCGAGTCGTCGACCAGGGGCAGTGCCGCGAGGGCGCCCGCGATGGGTACGAGGACGCTCGCGGCGGCCCCGGCGACGGCTGCGCGGGGGACCTTCCCGGTGGATCGGTACGCCATGGCCTGGCGCACCGCCTCGTAGAGGCCGAACCCGCACAGGACGACGGCGAAGGAGAGCAGCGGGGTGCCGCCGAGCGCGGCGAGCGGGAGGAAGGCGCTCTCGGACTGGCCGAAGGCGATCTTGCCCCAGGGGAAGCCGCCGAACGGGATCCGGGCGCGGACCGCCTCGTCCAGCGTCCAGACCGCGGCGGCCCACACGGGCCAGTACGCGAGGCGGGTCACCGCGGCGACACCCAGGCACCCCACGGCGATGAAGAGTCCCTCGGCGGCGGCCAGCGCCAGCCACGGCACCGGGCCGACGTCCTCGCCGGTCCAGTGCAGCAGCGGCAGCATGAAGCCGAGGCCCGACAGGAGGCCGAGGCCGAACGCGGCCCGCAGCCGGCGCCCGCGCAGCACCCAGCCGAGCAGCGCGAACCCGGGCAGCACGAGCCACCACACGGTCCGGGGCGGGAAGCTGGCGTAGAGCAGGAGCCCGGACAGCACGGCGGCGGCCGGGCGGAGGAGCCGCCGCGGCAGCCCGGCGGCCCGGGGTGCCGCCGGGGGCGGCGAATCGTCGACGGGGGTCATGGTGGCGCTCACCCGCCGGAGTCTACGGTGGGCGGCTGTGAGCGGCGGCGTTGACCTGCGCGGGGCCGGGTCACCGGCGGGGCTGCCCGGCCACCGGACGGGGTGCTCGCCGCCGGGGCGGCAGGGTCAGTCGCCGGGCGGTTTCCCGGGGGACGGCAGGTGCAGGCGTTGCCGGATGAACCGTACGGCCGTCTCGGCGTCGTCGACCGTGACGGTGAAGGTCCGGCCGTCACCGAGACGCAGAGCCATTCCCTCGCCCTTGCGGACCACCACGGCGGTGCCCTGTTCGGGGCGCCAGCGGTAGCCCCAGCCGCCCCACTCGCGCGGATTGATCCGGGGGACGAACTCCGCGCCCGTGACATGGCTGAGCAGGATGCGGCGGCGCGGCAGGCCGGCGTGGCCGCAGCGGACCTCCAGGCTGTCCCCGTCGACCTTGACGGCCACATGGACGAAGGCGAGCGTGCCGAAGAGGATCAGCAGTCCGGCGGCGAGGCAGCCGATCACGGACATGAGCAGCGGGGCGATGCCCGAGGTCCAGGCTCCGTCGACGGCGAGCTCGATGCCGAGCGCCACGCATCCCGCCCCCGCGAGGGCCAGCAGCCACTGGAGCCGGTTGGTGGCGCGGCCGTTCCACTCCGTGGGCGGCGCCTGCCTCGACCCGTGCCTCGCACTCTCGGGGTGGTCGGTCATGTTCAGCAGCGTAACCGCGTTCCGGGCTCCCGGCCGTGGCTGCGGGGGCCGATCGGGCTAGGGCGGATCAGGCCCGGGCATCGCCACCGGCCGTACGGTCAGCGGACGGGTGCCCCGGCGGCCAGGATCCGGCCTTCCGCGTAGGTCAGGGCGGCGTCCGGGAGCGCGGCGACCCGGCCTGCCCGCAGCACGGTGAGCGCGCCGGAGGGTGCGTACGTCGGGGCGGGTTCCGCGCCGATCCGGCGCAGCGCCTGGGCGGCGACCGCTCCGGCGGAGGCGTGCAGGGCGAGCGGCGGGCGGCCGGGCCGCTGCACGGCGTCGCGGATCCGGGTCGCGACCAGCTCGTAGTGGGTGCAGCCGAGGACGACGGCCCGTACGTCGGACGGGGTGAGGGCGGCGGCCGCGGCGACGGCCCGGTCGATCGCTGCCTCGTCGCCGTGCTCCACGGCGTCGGCGAGTCCGGGGCACGGGACTTCGGTGACTTCGGCGGAGCCGCCGAACTCCGCGATCAGTCCGCGCTGGTAGGGGCTGCCGGTGGTGGCCGGGGTGGCCCAGATGGCGACGGAGCCGCCGCCCGCGGCCGCGGGCTTGATCGCGGGGACCGTGCCGATGACCGGCAGGGCGGGCTCCAGCTCGGCGCGGATCGTCGGCAGGGCGTGGACGGAGGCCGTGTTGCAGGCGATGATCAGCGCGTCGGGGTGCTGGGCGGCCGCGGCACGGGCGACGTCCAGGGCGAGGGCGGTCAGGTCCTCGGGGGTGCGGGGTCCCCAAGGCATCGAGCCGGGGTCGGAGGAGAGCACCAGCTCGGCGTCGGGCCGCAGGCGGCGCACGGCGGCCGCTGCCGCCAGCAGGCCGATTCCGGAGTCCATGAGCGCGATCTTCACCCGGTCACCCTAGCCGACAGGCCTTGCGAACCGGGCTCGGTGGGGCAGACTTCGGCGGATGAGCGCCGTTGCCTGGACCGCCGTGGGTTCGCTGATCGCGTGGGTGTGGCTGCTGCTGGGGCAGGGCTTCTACTGGCGGACGGACCAGCGGCTCCCCCGGCGCACCGACCCGGCGCGCTGGCCGTCGGTCGCGGTGGTCGTGCCGGCCCGCGACGAGGCGGCGATGCTCCCGTTGAGCCTGCCGTCGCTGCTGGTCCAGGACTATCCTGGGGCCGCCCGGATCATCCTCGTCGACGACTGCAGCAGCGACGGCACCGGGCAGCTGGCCCGGGACCTGGCCGCCCGGTACGGCGGTCTCCCGCTGACAGTGGTGACGCCCGGGGAGCCCGAGCGGGGCTGGACGGGCAAGCTGTGGGCCCTGCGGCACGGGATCGCGGTGGCCCGGCGGGACAAGCCGGACTTCCTGCTGCTGACCGACGCGGACATCGCGCACGAGCCGGACAGCCTGCGCGATCTGGTGGCCGCGGCCGGCCCCGACGGCTTCGACCTGGTGTCGCAGATGGCGCGGCTGCGGGTGGAGAGCGTCTGGGAGCGCCTGGTGGTGCCCGCGTTCGTCTACTTCTTCGGGCAGCTCTACCCGTTCCGCCGGGTCAACAGCGCCCGGTCGCGGACGGCCGCGGCGGCGGGCGGCTGCGTCCTGCTGCGTACGGAGGCCGCCGAGCGGGCGCGGATCCCGGAGTCGATCCGGCAGGCGGTGATCGACGATGTGTCGCTGGCGCGGGAGGTGCGGCGCAGCGGCGGCCGGATCTGGCTGGGGCTCGCGGAGCGGGTGGACAGCGTGCGGCCGTATCCGTGTCTCGCGGATCTGTGGCGGATGGTCGCGCGCAGTGCGTACGCGCAGTTGCGGCACAGCCCGCTGCTGCTGGCGGGGACGGTGCCGGGGCTGCTCCTCGTCTATGCGGCGCCGCCCGCGACGCTGCTGGCGGGGGTGGCGACGGGTGACGCGGCGGCGGCCTGGGCGGGCGGTGCGGCCTGGGCGGTGATGACGGCGACGTATCTGCCGATGCTGGCGTACTACCGGCAGTCGCTGTGGCTGGGCCCGCTGCTGCCGCTGACGGCGGTGCTGTACCTGCTGATGACGGTCGACTCGGCCGTGCAGCACTACCGGGGGCGGGGCGCGGCGTGGAAGGGCCGGACCTACGCGCGCCCGGAGGCCGCACCCGACCGGTGACGACTCCGCCGCGAGGCGGCGGCCGGTTCGGGCGGGCGCGGGTCGTCACTTGCGGCCGGGCGTCCAGTTCATGCCCCAGCCGTAGGCGGCGTCGATGGTGCGCTGGGGGCTGACGCCCCGGTCCGGGACGAGGTAGCGGACCTCGCGCTGCACGGTGAGGTCGCCGCCGTCGTTGGTGAGGAGGGCGAGGGCGCAGACAGTCGAGGGCACGGTGCACTCGTCGAGGGAGAAGTCGACGGCTGCGCCGTTCTGCGGCTGGAGGGTGACCGTGGCATGGAGGTCGGCGAAACTCCGGGCGCCCTCATAGACGGTGACGAAGATCAGTACGCGCCGCAGCAGGTTCTTGTGATCGAGGTTGATGGTCATGTTCTCTCCGGTGGAGAGCGCACCGGTGCGGTCGTCGCCGTCGAGATGGATAAAGGGCGGCTGATTCAGAGAACCGAACGCGTTTCCGAGAGCCTGTACAACTCCCTTGCGTCCGTCGGTGAGTTCGTAGAGCGCGCAGAGATCAAGATCGAGGTCGGCGTGCATGGCGACGGCCCGTCCGAGTTTCGCTCCCCACCCTTTGAACTGTTTGCGCACCTCCCAGTTGAGGTTGATGCGCAGCGCACCGGAGGTACCGCCCTGCTTGGCGAGCGAGACGGACGGAGCGCTCTTCGTCAGCGTGATCTTGGTCAGCCGTACGGGCCGCGTGACGGGCGGGGCCGCGGGAGCGGGCGGAGCGGGGCACTGCGGGGCGGCCGGGGCCGGGGAAGGCACGGGAGCCGGGGCCGGGGCGGGCGGCATGGAAGCCTGCGGGGCGGGCGGGGCCTGCTGCGGTTCGTCCACGGAGATGCCGAAGTCCGTCGCCAGTCCTTCGAGACCGGTGCTGTAGCCCTGTCCCACCGCGCGGAACCTCCAGGCGCCCTGACGGAGGTACAGCTCGCCGAGGATGAACGCGGTCTCGACCGTGGCGTCCGAGCTGTCGAAGCGGGCCAGCTCCGCGCCGCTCGCCGCGTCGGTGATCCGTACGCAGAGCCCGTCCACCCGGCCGAAGCTCCCGCCGTCGGCCGATGCCGCGACGACGATGCGCCCGATTCCCGGCTCGACCTTCCCGAAGTCGACGAGGAGGGTATCGGTGACCCGGTCGGGAGCGGCCTGCTTGCCCTCGTGCCGGACCGCCCCGGAGGCGTGGGCCGGCTGGTTGTAGAAGACGAAGTCGGCGTCGTCGCGGACCTTTCCCGCCACCAGCAGCAGCGCGGAGGCGTCGACGTCCGGGACGCCGGGTGCGGCACGCCATCCCAATTCGACGCGCACGGTGCCGGAAGGCACCGGAACGTTGGCCCCTTTTTGCATGGTCATGATCGCCCCCATCGCGAGTCCGGCTGCCCGCAGGCATTTCCCCGACAACCTAATCCCCGGCCCGCCGGAGCGTGCCCCCGCCGGCCCCGCCACCTCCCGGCGATCTGCCGGTAACCCCCCGTGAACTTGGCCTTTACACGATCAGTAGACGTCAGTGCGCCCTTTTTTGCCAAGTTCGCTCGCATTGGGGATCGAGGTTCACTCACATCGCGGAAAACAACCCTCTTATCGGGCTCCCCTTCCAGCACATCGTGGGCTTAACTTAGGTGGCATGACGTCCCCCCGCTCCACCTTCGGCGGCGGCTACTACGCCGCGTCGTTCCCCGACACTCCGATCTACGACTCCTTGGTCGCGGAGCGGGGAACCCCTCAGATCGCCCCCATCCGTGTGCCGGCCGCGTACGACACCGGTAACAGCTACCTGCCGGCCCTGCCGTCGGCGCTGCCGGCCCTGCCCGCGGCCCCGTCGCAGCAGACCGGCTCCTACGGCTACCCGCAGCAGCAGCCGGTGCCGCAGTACCAGCAGGCTCCGGCGCAGCAGGCGCCGATGCAGCACGCCCAGCTGCAGCACGCGCCCGCGCCGTACATCCCGCAGCAGCCCTCTGCGGTCCGCGGCTATCCGCAGCAGCCCCAGCCGCAGCGCCCCTCGCCCGCCACCGGGTACGAGTCGATGCGTCCGGCCGCGCCGCGCCCCGTACCGGCCCAGTCGCCGTACGAGGACCCGTACAACCGGCCGTACCAGAGCCGGGGGTACTGAACCGCCACTCCGCCCTGCGGCACGGTGCGCCGGGGGACGCACCGAGCAACCTCCGACGGCTGAGCGCGGTCCTACGTACGGAGGCCGGGCTCGGCATCTCGACGATCCACCGCACCACGGGCCCGCCGAGGCAGGCCGCGGGGACATCGATCGACGGGGACGGGGGCACGGGGTGAGGGGGCAGTGGGCACTGCTGCGGGGGCTGTTGAGCGGGCGGGACCATCCGCTGCGCCGCGCCACCGACCGCCGCGAGGCCTGGGTGGCGCTCGGAGCGCTGCTGCTCCTCGTGATCGGGGCCCCGGTCGCGGGCTGGGTGGGCGGTTCCATCGCCGATGACGCCCTCCAGCGGTCGGTACGCGCCCAGCACCAGGAGCGCCACCCCGTCGAGGCGGTCGTGGTGGGCCGGGTCCCGGGACGGGAGCGGTACGGGGGTGATCCCGAGGGCGGCTCCGAACGGGCGGCGCGCGTACGGGTGGTGGCGTCCTGGCAGGCCCCGGACGGCAGTCCGCGCACCGGAGAGGTGGCCACCGCGTCGGGGCCCGGCGTCCCGGGGTCCTCGCTGCGGATCTGGACGGACGCGGCGGGCCTTCCGGTCCCCCCGCCGATGGACGGGCGCGCCGCCCGGTCCCACGCGGTGCTGGGCGGCATCGGTACGTTCCTGCTCGCCGCCGGATGTGTCGAGGCGGGCCGCAGGGCGGTCGTAGGGCACATGGTGCGGCAGCGGTACGCCCGTCTCGACCGGGAGTGGGCCGCGGCGGGCGCGGACTGGGGCCGGGCCGGAACGGGCGGCTGACCACGGTCTCCGCCGGCCGGACGCGGCCGTCGGCGGCATCGCCGCGCGGGGCCGACTCGTCAACTCCCGGCCCTCACGCGCGCTACGGTGGTCCGACCCCGTCCGCCTTCCCGGCGACGGACGGGCCCGAGGCAGCGCACAGCACGAGGTGGGGGCACGGCAACGCCATGGCACAGGGCACGGTCCAGGTGACGCACACCGGCACATCGCGATGGCGCCGCCGCACCGGCGAGTACGCCTCCCTCTCCGCGGCCCTGGAGGCGGCGGCCGAGGGCGACGTCCTCACCGTCGCGCCCGGGACCTACCGGGAGAACCTCGTCATCCCGCGCGCGGTGACGCTGCGCGGCCCGGAGGGCTCGGCCGGCTCCGTGCGGATCGCGCCGCTCGACGGCGTACCGCTGACCGTGCGCGCCTCGGCGGTCGTCCAGGGCCTGCACATCGAGGGCCAGGACTCGGCGGCCCCGGCGCTGCTGGTCGAGGACGGCACGGCGGAGCTGACGGATCTGCGGATCGTGACCCGGTCCGCCGCGGGCATCGAGGTGCGCGGCGCGGCCCGGCCCACCGTGCGGCGCTGCACGGTCGACAATCCGGCCGGGGTCGGCATCGCCGTACTGGACGGCGCGGGCGGGGTGTTCGAGGAGTGCGAGATCGTTTCGGCGGGCCAGTCCGGGGTGTCGGTCCGCGACGGCGGTCACCCGCGCCTGGACCGCTGCCGGATCCACCACGCCTCCGGAGCGGGCATCGGCGTCACGGGCGACGGCAGCGGTCTTGAGGCGTTCGGCTGCGAGGTGTACGAGATCAAGGGCAGCGGTATCCAGGTCACCGCCCGCGCCTCGGCCCATCTCACCGACTGCACCGTGCACCGCACCTCGGCGGACGGCGTCACGCTGGACACCGACGCGGTGCTGACGCTCGCCGACTGCGACATCCACGACATCCCGGAGAACGCCGTCGACCTGCGGTCGCGTTCGGTGCTCACGCTGACCCGTTCCACGGTCCGCAGGTTCGGCCGCAACGGACTCTCGGTCTGGGACCCGGGGACCCGGGTCGACGCCAACCAGTGCGAGATCCACGACAGTACGGGCGACTATCCGGCGGTCTGGGTCAGCGACGGGGCGACGGTGATACTGGACGCCTGCCGGGTGCACGACGTGCCCGACGCGCTGTTCGTCCTCGACCGGGGGTCGCGCGCAGATGTGGTGGACAGCGATCTCTCCCAGATCCGCAACACCGCCGTGTCGGTGAGCGACGGGGCGACCGCACAGCTCGACGACTGCCGGATCCGGGAGGCGTCCACGGGCGCCTGGTTCCGTGACCACGGCAGCGGCGGCACCCTGAACAACTGCACCATCGACGCGGCGCAGACCGGGGTCATCGTCACCAAGGGCGCGGACCCCACCATCGAGCGCTGCACGGTCACCTCCCCCGCCGAGGCGGGGTTCTACGTGTCGGCCGAGGGCCGGGGCACCTTCGACGGCTGCCGGGTGACGGGCAGTCAGGGGTACGGCTTCCACGTCATGGAGGGCTGCCGCACGACCCTGACCCGGTGCCGTACCGAGCGGTGCGCGCGGGGCGGTTACGAGTTCCCCGAGGGGGACGGCGGCTCCACGGCCGGGCCGGTGGCCCGGGACTGCACGAGCGACGAGAGCGGTCTGCGGACGGCTTCGGCCCCGCCTCCCCCGGTGCTGACGGCCACGCAGTCGACGCCGGGGCTGCTGGGTGCGCTGCCCGGGCAGCGCGCGGTCGAGCCCGCCCCCGAGCCGGTCGCCCCGGCGGAGCCCGCCCGGGACTCCTCGGCGGTCCTCGGTGAACTGGACGCGCTGGTGGGCCTGGACAGCGTCAAGCGGGAGGTGCGGGCGCTCACGGACATGATCGAGGTGGGCCGGCGCCGCGCGGAGGCCGGGCTGAAGGCCGCGTCCGTCCGCCGCCACCTCGTCTTCACCGGCTCCCCCGGTACGGGCAAGACCACGGTCGCCCGGCTGTACGGGGAGATCCTGGCCTCGCTCGGCGTGCTGGAGCGCGGCCATCTGGTCGAGGTGTCCCGGGTCGACCTGGTCGGCGAGCACATCGGCTCGACGGCGATCCGGACCCAGGAGGCGTTCGACCGGGCGCGCGGCGGGGTGCTGTTCGTCGACGAGGCGTACGCCCTCTCCCCCGAGGACTCCGGCCGGGACTTCGGGCGGGAGGCCATCGACACGCTGGTGAAGCTGATGGAGGACCACCGGGACGCGGTCGTCGTGATCGTCGCGGGCTACACCCAGGAGATGGAGCGGTTCCTCACCGTCAACCCCGGGGTGGCCTCACGGTTCTCCCGGACCATCACCTTCCAGGACTACCTCCCCGAGGAGCTGCTGCGGATCGTCGAGCAGCAGGCCGAGGAGCATGAGTACAGCCTGGCGGCGGGGACCGGGGAGGCGCTCCTGAAGCACTTCACGGCGCTCCCCAAGGGCCCCGCCTTCGGCAACGGCCGCACCGCCCGCCAGACCTTCGAGTCGATGGTGGAGCGGCACGCGGGCCGGGTCGCCCAGCTCGCCGAGCCGAGCACGGACGACCTGACCCTGCTCTACCCGGAGGACCTCCCCGACGTGTCCTTCTGAGTCCGCGCGTCCGCCTGCCGGGGGACGAGCGGGCCCAGCTCCTCCAGGAGGTCGGCGCGCGCGTCGGCGAAGGCCGGGTCGGCCTGGTAGTCGGAGTGCCCGAGGATCGGCTCGGGCAGCGGGAGCTTCGTGGTCCGCCCGTAGGCCAGCGGGTCCTTCAGGGGGCCCCGGTCGACGCCCGGGTCGGGGTCGGCATCGATGCGGACGGGGCCGCCGATCGGGTCGGTGGCCCGCCACAGATTGCGCCAGCAGTGCACCGAGCGGTGCAGCCCGAGCAGCGGCTCGGGACCGAAGTAGGCCGGGAACCACCGCCCGTACAGCCGCTCCAGGGGTGAGCCGTAGGTGAGCAGCGCGACCCGCGGGCGGGTGGCGTCGGGCAGCTGCCAGACGGCGGAGGCGGCGAGCACGCTGCCCTGGGAGTGCCCGGAGATGACGAGCCGGCCCCGGGGCGTGGTCGACGTCCAGGCGGCCATCCGCGAGGCGAGGTCGGGGACGGCGCGCTCGGCGTAGCACGGGGGCGCGAAGGGGTGGGCGGCGCGGGGCCAGAAGGTGCCCACGTCCCAGAGGATGCCGATGGTCCGGCGGGCCGAGGCGTCCTTGTAGGCGCGGCGGCCACCGGCGACGAAGAGTATGAAACCGAAGCCGATCAGCCAGGAGCCGGTGGACTGGGCGGCGTCGGCGAACGATTCGAGGAGCGGCCCGCTTCCGTCGGCGGCCCGGCCCGGCACCTGGTCGCTGTACCAGGATCCGGCGACGGCGCCCGCACCGAGCAGCAGGGTGGCGGTGGAGAGCACGCCGACGATCCAGGGCGCGGAGTCGGTGAGGGCGGCGGCGGCGCGGATCCGGGCGATCCGGCGGGTGCGCCCCTCGTCGGGCGGTTCGGGGGCGTACTCCGCCTCGATGAGCGGGCCCAGGCGGCGGGCGGTGCGCGCGGTGCGGACGACCAGCACCAGGACGGGGACGAGCAGGAGGAGCAGGAGCATGGGGATGACGGAGGCCTGCCAGCTGAGCAGGACCGGCGGTCCGGCGATGTCGGAGCTGCGCCCCATGCCCGGGGTGCCGGGGCCGTCCAGCCAGTCGGCGACACGCTGGGCCACCCCACCGGTCATCACACCGCCGAGGGCGCAGGCGAGCATCGCGACCGCGGGGCCGCCGAGCCCGTACAGGACGGTGCGGGGTTCAGGGGTGCGCCGGTAGAGGCCGCGGGCGACCACGGCGAGGGCGATGACGAGGATGCCCTCGCCGAGGGCGAGGAACCGGAAGGCGGCCTCACCGGGCAGGGCGCCCGAGGACTGCCAGTCGGGGCGCGACCAGGACGCGTACAGCACGGCGAGGCCCAGCAGGGCCAGCGCGGAGCCGGGCAGATAACTGATCAGGGCGCCGTCCAGGCGGGTGTCGCGGGTGCGTTCGCTGCGGCCCCGGCGGCAGACGACCCACACGACGACGAGCGCGCACAGGACGATGCCGCCCTCGACGGCCGTGCCGATGAACCGGGGCACCGGTCCTTCGGCGCCCCGGTCGTGTCGTGCGGCGGCGCCGGCGACGGCCGCGGCGACGGTCAGGAACCCGGCCGCCGTGTGGGCGGCGCGGAGCCGGGCGACGAGCCGCCGGCCGTACCAGAATCCGGGCCTGCCGAGCGCGGGGCGGACCGGAACGGCTTTGCGCGGATCCTCCCCGGCCTTCGGGCCGGGTGCGTCCTGGCCGTGGTCCGCCACCGCCCCGGAGGGGCCGTCCGCGTCGACGTCCTCCTGGTCCAGGGGGCGTTGGGACTCGTACGCGCTCCAGGTCCGGTTGGACAGGTACCACAGGAGGCCCACCAGGGCCGCGGGCACGACGGCGGCCAGGGCGAGGCGGCGGCCGGGCTGGGACCACCAACCGCCCTGACGCTCCGACAGGAAGCCGAGCCAGGAACGGCGTTCGGCGCAGGCGTCGGCGCCCGCGCACTGCCAGGCCAGCAGGTCGAGGGCGACTTCGCAGGCGGCCGCCGTGAGCAGCACGGTGAGGCTGAGCGCCACGAGCCGCACCAGGACGCCGTACAGCCGGACCGCGCGGGTGCGGCCGGTGGCGGTGGGCCGCATCCAGTGGGCGAGGTTGACCACCATGAACGGCAGGAGCAGCAGCCACAGCGCACGGGAGCCGTTGCCGGAGGTGAGGCCGGACCAGCAGTACGCCTCGGCGACGGGCTCGTTGCGGTAGCGCTCGGGGTGCTTCTCGCCGTGAGCGTCCTCGGTGCGCCGGTACACGGCGGCGGTCGTGTCCCCGGTGACCCGGACGGTACGCGGGTCGTCCAGCATCTCCTGCGGGGTGGCGCCGCCGACACCGTGGACGAGCAGTTCCAGTGCTGTCCCGGCGTGCTGCGGGGGCTCGGTTGCGGGCGGGGTTGCGGACGGGGGCGGGGTGGCAGGAGCCAAGGGGGGACTCTTTCTCGGGCGAGCGGCACAGCGGGTACGGGTGCGGGCAGGGCGGCGGCGGGCGGACCTGGGAGGTGGAGAGCGGCGGGCCCGCCCGGAGCCACGATCCGCGGTCCGGAGCGGCCGCGTGAGCGGTCTCACGGAATCTCCCCAGGTGATACGCCGGACATGCCTGCGTGGCAGGATGAGCGTGTCCCGCAGACCGCTGCGGACGGTACGGCAGAGGGAAGGACCGGACCCGGCGTTGAGCGAGAATCAGAACCTGCTCGCGGAGCAGCGCCGTGCGCTGATTCTCGACGAGGTGCGCAGGCGTGGCGGGGTCCGGGTCAACGAGCTGACCCGCAAGCTGAACGTCTCCGACATGACGATCCGCCGGGACCTGGACGCGCTGGCCCGCCAGGGCGTCATCGAGAAGGTCCACGGCGGAGCGGTACCGGTCGTCGAGGCGAGCACGCACGAGCCCGGGTTCGAGGCGAAGTCGGCGCTGGAGCTGAGCGCCAAGGAGGACATCGCCCGGGCGGCGGCGGCCCTCGCGGTGCCCGGCAGTGCCATCGCGCTCTCGGGCGGGACGACGACGTTCGCGCTGGCCCGGCATCTGCTGGACGTGCCGGATCTGACGGTGGTGACCAACTCGGTGCGGGTGGCCGATGTGTTCCACGACGCGCAGCGTCCGGCCGGGGGACGCGGCGCGCGGCCCGGGGCGGCGACGGTGGTGCTGACGGGCGGGGTGCGCACCCCCTCGGACTCCCTGGTCGGGCCGGTCGCGGACCGGGCCATCGGCTCCCTCCACTTCGATGTGCTGTTCCTCGGCGTGCACGGGATCTCGGCCGAGGCGGGGCTCTCGACGCCCAATCTCGCGGAGGCGGAGACCAACCGCCGTTTCGTCCGGGCGGCACGCCGGATCGTGGTGGTGGCCGACCACACCAAGTGGGGCACGGTGGGTCTGAGTTCCTTCGCCGCTCTGGAGGAGGTCGACACGCTGGTCACGGACGCGGGCCTGGCTCCGGAACTGCGCGCGGAGATCGAGGAGCATCTGCCGGGCCTGCTGGTGGCGGGCGACGTTCCAGCCGGGACCGCCGACGTCCCGCCCGCCACCGAGGGCTGACACGGATTCCGCTCGGCTCGCGGTGTGCGGGAGTCCGCCTAGGATCGGGCTGTGGCCGTCTTCCGGATCGAGCGCTTCTCCCCTCTCCCCGCAGCCGAGGCCTGGCGCCGGGTGACCGACTGGGAACGGCACGCCGCGCAGGTGCCGTTGACCGCGATCTCGGTCCCGACCGGGCTTCCCTCGCAGCTCGGAACGGTCTTCGTGGCGCGTACGGGGCTGGGCCCGCTGACGTTCGACGATCCGATGGAAGTGGTGCGGTGGACGCCGCCCGCCGGGGGCCGGGCCGGGGTGTGCCGGCTGGAGAAGCGGGGCGCCGTGGTGCTGGGCCGGGCCTCGATCGACGTGCTGCCCACGGATTCCGGTTCCCATGTGGTGTGGGTCGAGGAGCTGCGGGTGCGGCTGGTGCCCCGGTGGGGTGACCCGCTGCTCGCCTCCGCCGGACGACGCATGTTCGGCAAGGTCCTGGACGCCCTGCTCGCCTCCCCCGGCGACGCGCCCGGGTGAGGCGGCGAGCGGCCCGCGCGGGTGGGGAGCACGCGCGCCGCGTACGGGTGATGCGACCGTCACACGATTGACTCGTTTGTCGGTATGACACCCCCGCCAGGGCCCCGGAAGGCACCGATTCCATGCCGATCCACCAACCGCAGCAGCGGACCGACGTACCGAGCGACCGCACGGCCGTGCAGCAGGCCGAGGCCGCCCTTGTGGAGCACTGCCCTCGCCTGGTGCGGCTCGCCCATGTCGTCCTGCCGCCCGCGCTCGGCCGGCACCGCCGGGTCCTGACCGCCCACGCCGTCGTCCAGCGGGCCCTGCCCGCGGCCGGGAGCAAGGCGTCGAGCCCGCGCGTTCCGGCCCCGTCCCGCCGGACCGGCCCTCCGGCGGGCGCGGAGGGCGCCTCGGCGGATCGGGGCCCCTCGGGTGGGGCGTACGGGTGGGTGCGGCTGCGGGTGCTGCGGGCGGCGCCGGCCCACGAGCGGCGGCCCCGCTGGTACGTCCTGGCCGCGGGGAGCCGGGCGGTGACCCGAATGGAGGTGAGCGGGGCGGTGCGGGGCGCGGCGGGCGGGCAGACCTTCGCGGTGCGGGCGCTCCGTGACGCCGACGTGGCGCTGACGCCGTCGCTGCGCGAGGGCGGGACGCTCACGGCGGTGCACTGAACCGGCGCGCGGCGCCCGGGCCGTCACCGTACCGATGGCATGGATGCCGCCGTACGGAGTCCTCGACCGGTCCCGGGGGCCGTTCGGTGTCACACTCGGACAGGTGACGGATCTTGAGGACGGCCCCGGTGGAGCAGTTCCCCTCTGCCTGGTGACCGGGGCCACCGGTTACATCGGCGGCCGGCTGGTGCCAGTCCTGCTCGACTCCGGGCGCCGGGTGCGCGCCCTGGCCAGAACGCCGCAGAAACTGCGCGACTACCCGTGGGCTGACCGGGTCGAGGTGGTACGGGGCGATGTCACCGACGCCGACTCCCTGGCGGAGGCGATGCGGGGCGTCGATGTGGCGTACTACCTGGTGCACGCGCTCGGCACCGGCTCGGCGTTCGAGGAGACCGACCGCAGGGCGGCCCGGATCTTCGGCGAGCAGGCACGGGCGGCCGGGGTGCGCCGGATCGTGTATCTGGGCGCGCTGACCCCGACCGGGGTGCCGGAGAAGGACCTGTCGCCGCATCTGCGCTCACGGGCCGAGGTGGGGCACATCCTGCTGGCGTCCGGGGTGCCGACCGCGGTGCTGCGCGCGGCGATCGTCATCGGCTCGGGATCCGCCTCGTTCGAGATGCTGCGGCATCTCACGGAGCGGCTGCCGCTGATGGTCACCCCGAGCTGGGTGCGGACCCGGATCCAGCCCGTGGCCGTACGGGACGTGATCCGCTACCTGGTGGGGTGCGCGGCGCTGCCGACCGAGGTGAACCGGACCTTCGACATCGGGGGCCCGGACGTCATGACGTACCGGGACATGATGCAGCGCTATGCGGCCGTGGCGGGGCTGCGGCCGCGCGTCATCCTGCCGGTGCCGATGCTCACCCCGACGCTCTCCAGCCGCTGGGTCGGTCTCGTCACTCCGGTGCCCAGCTCCATCGCCCGGCCGCTCACGGAGTCGCTGCGCCACGAGGTGGTCTGCGCCGAGCACGACATCAAGGAGTACGTCCCCGATCCCCCGGAGGGGACCATCGGCTTCGACCGGGCGCTGCGACTGGCCCTGAAGCGGATCCAGGAGGCGCGGGTCGACACCCGGTGGTCCAACGCCGCCGTTCCCGGCGCGCCGAGCGACCCGCTGCCCACCGACCCGGACTGGGCGGGCGGCAGCCTCTACCGCGACGAGCGGGAGATGGCCGTGCCGGTCGGGCCCGAGGCGCTGTGGCGGGTCATCGAGGGCATCGGCGGCGAGACCGGATGGTACTCTTTCCCGCTGGCCTGGGCGGTACGGGGCTGGCTCGACCGGCTCGTCGGCGGGGTGGGGCTGCGGCGCGGCCGACGGGACGCCCAGCATCTGCGAGTGGGCGACTCGCTGGACTTCTGGCGGGTGGAGGAGATCGTGCCGGGCGAACTGCTGCGGCTGCGGGCCGAGATGCGGGTGCCGGGCCTGGCCTGGCTGGAGCTGTCGGTGCGCCGCGACGAGCGGGGCCGGACGGTGTACGGGCAACACGCGCTGTTCCATCCGCTTGGGCTGTTCGGCCACGCGTACTGGTGGAGCGTATGGCCTTTCCACTCGGTGGTGTTCGGCGGGATGGCGCGCAACATCGCCGAGGCGGCCGCGGCGGAGGAGAGGCGGCGCGGACCGGCGCCCGGCAGTGGTACAGACAACTGACGGTCGGGCCGCTAGGGTGTGCGCTCCACAGGCCCAACACCGCGGACCGCCGGGAGGTGCACGGGATGGCACGCCGACTCCGTACCGTGGGCAGGGAATTCACCGACTCGGCGCCGATGCGGCTGGTGTTCGCCGCCGAGGTGTCCGCGCCGCCGGACGTGGTGTACCGCGCGCTCGCCGACGATGTCGCGTCCTGGCCGTCCTGGTTCACCGCCGTCACCCGGGCCACGTCCACCGACACGGGCGCGGGCCGGGAGGTGCGGCTGCGGGGCGGGATCCGTTTCCGCGAGACGATCGTCATCTCCGAGCCGGGCAGCTGCTACGCCTACCGGGCCGACGAGACCAACGCACCTGGTCTGCGGGCCCTGCTGGAGGAGTGGCGGCTCACTCCGGAGGGGTATGGCACCCGGGTGCAGTGGACCTTCGCGGCCGACGGGACGGGGCTGTTCCGCCTGGTGCTGAGCCTGGGCCGGGCCGGGGTGGGCCGGTCCTTCCGGGGTGCCGTGCGCCGCCTGGACACGCGGCTGGCGACGACGACGCCCTGAGCGGACCGGGTGCGGCCGTCAGCAGGGCCAGGCGCCGGTGGCGAGGAAGTCGTCGATGACGGCGGCGTAGGGAGAGATGTCCAGGCCCTGTTCCTCCAGCCAGGAGTCGGAGTAGTACTTGTCCAGGTAGCGGTCGCCCGGGTCGCACAGCAGCGTGACGACGCTGCCCTGCTCGCCGTGTGCCACCATCTCGGCGATCAGCTTGAACGCGCTCCACAGTCCGGTGCCCGTGGAGCCGCCCGCCTTGCGGCCGATGGCCCGCTCCAGGGCGCGGACGGCGGCGACGCTGGCGGCGTCGGGCACCTTCATCATCCGGTCGATGGCGCCGGGCACGAAGCTGGGTTCCATGCGGGGGCGGCCGATGCCCTCGATCCGCGAGCCGCGGTCGCTGGTGGCGTGCGGGTCGTGGTGGGTCCAGCCGTCGAAGAAGCAGGAGTTCTCCGGGTCGGGCACGCAGATGCGGGTGTCGTGCTGGAGGTAGTGGACGTAGCGGGCGATGGTCGCCGAGGTGCCGCCGGTCCCGGCGGTGGCGACGATCCAGGCGGGTTCCGGGTAGCGCTCGAGCCGCAGCTGCTGGTAGATCGACTCCGCGATGTTGTTGTTGCCGCGCCAGTCGGTGGCGCGCTCCGCGTAGGTGAACTGGTCCATGTAGTGCCCGCCGGTCTCGGCGGCGAGCGCCGCGGACTGTTCGTACATGGTGCGCGAGTCGTCCACGAAGTGGCACTGCCCACCGTGGAATTCGATGAGGCGGCACTTCTCCGGGCTGGTGGTGCGCGGCATCACGGCGATGAACGGGACGCCGATCAGCTTGGCGAAGTACGCCTCCGACACCGCGGTCGAACCGCTGGACGCCTCGATGACCGGCTTGCCCGGCCGGATCCAGCCGTTGCAGAGCCCGTACAGGAAGAGCGAGCGGGCCAGGCGGTGCTTGAGGCTGCCGGTGGGGTGCGTGGACTCGTCCTTGAGGTACAGGTCGATGCCCCACGCCTCGGGCAGCGGGAAGCGCAGCAGATGGGTGTCGGCGGAGCGGTTCGCGTCGGCCTGGACCTTGCGGACGGCCTCCTTCAGCCAGGACCGGTACTCCGGGTCGCTGCGGTCGACGTCCACGGTCGCCCTGGCCCCGCTCCCGGCTGCGTGTTCACTGGTCTCCATGGGCCTGCTCCTGTTGGTCGTCGATCCGGTGCTCGCGCCTCCCACGATATGCACCCCACCTGCACAAACAGTCACTTTGATGGCCCATAGCGCTGCCTTTGACCGCTGCGCGCGGGGCGGTTGTGACGGGCGGTGCGGGCGGCCGTGCCGCGGGCTTCCGGGCCCTCTGGCGGTCCGGCCCGCGTCCGGGCACACTGCAACAGCAGGAGTGGCGACGAAGGGGGGCGCATCCGCGATGGCGGACGTCGAGTTCAGTGCGTCGGGGGTCAGGATCGAGCGGTTCACCAGGTCGCTGACCAGGGCCGGTCAGGTGGTGGTGAAGGACGGCCGGCTGTCGCTCCTCACGAGCAACGGGCGGGAGATCGACAGCGCCCCGGTGGGCACCGTCAGCGCCCGTAAGTGGTGGTTCATCGCGGCGGATTCCGTCATCGCCCGGGTGAACGGGGTGCGCTACCGGTTGACGATGGGGCAGCGCAACCGCAGACGCGACGGGGCGGCTCCGCTGCGGCGTTTCCTGGAGACGCTGCGCAGTGCGCGCGGCCGCCGGGACTGAGCCGGCTGTACGTTCACGGCGGGCCGACTGACGAGCCCGCCGGTACGGGCGTCGGCGAGCCGGCTTCCGGGCCTGCCGGTCCGCGCACGGCGACCGATTCCCGGGCCGTCGGGCTCCGCCGCGAGTTGCGGAGCCACAGCCCCTGGGCCACGCTGGATCCACGTCACTGAAGGTGCACCCTCGGTGACAGAGCGATCCGCTCCACGGACCGGGTCGCGCGACACGAGCAGACACGACAAGAGCAGAGCGGATTCGGCAGTCAGTCGTCCGCCGGACCCGTTCGTGTCTCTTCTCTTCTTCCGGACCTATTTCGGGGAGTCGCAGCCGTGATCAGCGAGCCAAGCAGGCACTGCACGGTGGAGCTCCAGGCCCTGCCGTCGCGGATCGGTCAAGTCCGCAGAATCATCTCGGCGCAACTGCGCTACTGGCATCTCGATCCTCTGATCGACCAGGCGGCCCTGGGCGTCACCGAGCTTCTCACCAACGTTCACCGGCACGCACAGCCGGACAAGTCATGCACCGTCGACATCGAGCTGCTGCTCGACCGTCTGACGGTCTCCGTCCACGACCACGATCCGCGCCTGCCCACGGTCAACGAGGCGGATTCGTTCGCCACGTCGGGCCGCGGCCTGGCGCTGATCGCCGCCGTCAGCGAGAGCTGGGGCGTGCGGCCGATCGGCTCGGCCGGGAAGGCCGTCTGGTTCACCCTGCCGGCGGTCACCGGCGCCTCGACCCTGCCGCCGCTCGCGGTCTACGGGTCGATGACCGACGGGCCGTTCGGGTCCGTGACCATCACCCCCGACGACATCGCGGCCGTGCCCGCCCGGTCGGCCGTCGTCGGCTGACGCAGGCGGTCCCGCCCGGTCGGCCGGCGCAGGCCCACCGGGCGGCACCGGGGCGACGGTGTCACGCCGGGCCGCCGCCCGCGGTCCGGCCGAACTGCTCGTCCGGCACGGACAGTCGGCGCCAGTACTCGTCCTCGTCGATCTCCCCCGCGGCGAACCGACGGCCGAGCAGCGCGATCGGCGAGGACGGGCCGGGGGCGCCGCTTTCGAGCCTGCCGGGACGAGGTGCTCCGGGGCGTCGTACGCGAGGCGGCCGTGGGAGTACTGCGGCGCGAGCAGCGAAAGTCCCGCGCTTCCCCGAGCGATGACCGCCCGGCAGCCGCTCAGGCCAGCGCGGCGAGCGGGTCGTCGAGGACCGGCTGCCAGGCCAGTTCGGCGGCGCCCACCAGGCTGTTGTGGGCCAGGGTGCACGGCAGGATCGGCACGCTGCCGCTGCGCCCCCACAGGCTCCGGTCGGCGACGACGGCGCGCAGCCGCTCGGGGTCCGCCTCCAGCAGGTCGCGGTGGAGCCCGCCGAGGATGATGCGGTCGGGGTTGAGGATGTTGACCAGTCCGGCGAGCCCCAGGCCCAGGCGGTCGATCAGCGCCTCGGCGGCCTGCCGAACCGCCGGGTCGCCGTACTCCGTGCGGAGCAGGTTCCCGGCCTGCTTGAGGAGGGACTCCTCGGGGCCGGGTTCGCGGCGGGCGGTGGTGAGGAAGGCCAGCGGGTCGGTCTCCACGTCGAGGCAGCCGCGCCCGCCGCAGTGACAGGGCCGGCCCTCAGGGTTGACCGTGAGATGGCCCACCTCCAGGGCGAGGCCGGAACTCCCGCTGTGCAGGCGGCCGTCGAGCACGAGGGCACCCCCGACGCCCCGGTGTCCGGTGGCCACGCACAGGAGGTGCTGGGCGCCCCGGCCCGCGCCGTGCCGGTGCTCGGCCAGCGCGGTGAGGTTGACGTCGTTGCCGGTGAACGCGGGTCCGGTGATGCCCGCCCGGCGTACGCAGGCGGCGAAGATGTCCCGGACCGGGGAGCCCGCGGGCCAGGCGATGTGCAGCGGGTTGAGGGCGGTCCCTTCCGGTTCGGCGACCGCCGACGGCACGGCGAGTCCGGCGCCGACGCAGCGCAGCCCGCTCGCGCGGAGCAGTTCGGCTCCCGCTTCCACGACTTCGCCGAGCACCTGCGCGGGGTCGGCCATCACCGCGACACAGCCCGGCGATGTGGCGACGATCCGGCCGCCGAGCCCGACGAGCGCGGCCCGGAAGCCGTCGGCGTGCACCTGGGCGGCGAGGACGACGGGGCCGGTCTCCAGGACGGACAGCCGGTGCGAGGGGCGGCCCTGGGACCCGGCCGCCGAACCGGGGCTGGAGTCGACCCGGATCAGCCCGAGCGCCTCCAGTTCCGCGGCGACCGCCCCGGCGGTGGCGCGGGTGACGCCGAGTTCGGAGGTGAGGACGGCCCGGGTGGGGGCGCGTCCGGTGTGGACCAGTTCCAGTGCGGGCCCCAGCGCGCTGCGGCCCCTCTCCAACTTGGTCCGGGTGGTGGTCGCCTTGCCGTTCATGGGGGCGAGTCTCCCATGATCCGGAGGCTTCCCGGACGCCCAGGGCCGGTCCGGGGATCCCGTTCCGCCACGGCCGTGCACCCGGAGCACAGGGGGGTGCAGCGGTGTTGCGTCCGTCGCGGGAGCGCCCCTATGCTGAGTTTGTGCCGCAACTAAACAAACTGCGGACGGCCCTACCCGGGGGACCCGGCGGAGACACCGCCCCACCCGCGTCGGCCCGCCTCCGTACCGCGCTGACCGTGTTCTTCGCCCTCGACGGGTTCCTCTTCGCCGGCTGGGTGGTCCGTATCCCGGCCATCAAGCAGCAGACCGGAGCCTCCGCCTCCACCCTCGGCCTCGCCCTGCTCGGCGTCTCCGCCGGTGCGGTGATCACCATGATGCTCACCGGACGGCTCTGCCGCCGCTACGGCAGCCATGCCGTCACCGTGGCCTGCGGCGTCCTGCTCCCCCTGAGCATCGCCCTGCCCGCCCAGACCCACTCCGCGCTCTCCCTCGGCCTCGTGCTGCTGGTGTTCGGGGCCGCGTACGGCGGGATGAACGTGGCGATGAACAGCGCCGCCGTCGATCTCGTCGCCGACCTGCGCCGACCGGTGATGCCGAGCTTCCACGCGGCGTTCAGCCTCGGCGGGATGGTCGGCGCCGGGCTCGGCGGCCTGGTCGCGGGTGGTCTCTCCGCCTCCACCCATCTGTTCCTCCTGGCCGGGACCGGCCTGCTGGTCACCGCGTTCGCCGGGCCCTCCCTGCTCCGCCACCGCCCGGCCCCCGCCGCCGTGGAGGCCGCCGGCCCGCGCGAGCCGAAGCAGCGGCTGTCACCCCGGGCCCGCCGGATCGTGGTGCTCTTCGGCGTGATCGCCCTGTGCACGGCGTACGGGGAAGGGGCCCTCGCGGACTGGGGCGCGCTCCACCTGGAACAGGACCTGGGCGCGCACCCCGGGCTCGCCGCCGCCGGATACGCTCTGTTCGCCCTGACGATGACGGCGGGCCGGCTGACCGGGACCCTGCTCCTGGAACGGCTCGGCCAGACCCGCACGCTGGTCCTCGGCGGGGCGACGGCCGCGGCAGGGATGCTGCTGGGTTCGCTGGCGCCGACCGCATGGCTCGCCCTGGCCGGCTTCGCGGTGACCGGGCTCGGCCTCGCCAACATCTTCCCCGTCGCCGTGGGGCGCGCGGGCGAACTGGCCGGTTCCAGCGGCGTCGCCGCCGCCTCGACGCTCGGCTACGGCGGAATGCTGCTCGGCCCGCCCGCGATCGGCTTCCTCGCCGACTGGTTCTCGCTGCCGGTGGCGCTGACCACGGTCGCCCTGCTGGCCGCGGCGGCGGCCGCTCTGGGCTACGCGGCCCGCAACGCCACGACGGGTGCGCCCGTCTGAGGTCGCCGGTGATCCGCCGGGCGGCGGCCAGTCCGTCCAGGCTGGGCATGCGGGTGTCCATCAGCACGATGTCGGGGCGCAGTTCGCGCACCAGGCGGACGGCCGCCCCGCTGTCGGCGGCCTCCCCGGCGACCTCGATGTCGGGCTGCGCGTCCAGCAGGGCGCAAAAGCCCCGCCCGTACCAGCACGGCCTGGAAGCCCGGGGAGGGGCGGTGCCCGGTCAGGCAGCGCCCGGCCCGTCAGACCGCAGCGGCGTCGCGCAGGCCCACCGAGCGGGCCAGCTCACCGGCGGCCTGCCGGAACAGCTGCTCGCGTTCCTCGACGACCCGGTTGAACTGGCCGAACAGCTCGAAGGAGATCAGGCCGAACAGCTGCGCCCAGGCGGCGACCAGAGCGGCCACGGACTCGGGCGGGACGCCCTCGGCGAATTCGGCGGCCATCCGCTCCGCGTCGGGGCGCAGCGCGTCGGCGAGCGGCGGCAGGGTGAGGTCGCCGGCCCGGAACGCGCCACGGACGATGTCGATGAAGACCAGGCCCACGCGCGCCGCGGGCCCCACCGTGTCCATCGGGGCGATGTAGCCGGGGACGGGCGAGCCGTAGATCAGGGCGTACTCATGAGGGTGGGCGAGCGCCCATTCCCGTACGGCACAGGCGACGGCGACCCAGCGCTCGGCGGGCGGCACCGCCCGCGTCCGCTCCCCCGCCGCCTGTTCCGCCACCGCTTGCTCCGCGGCCGCGCCGATCGCGTCGAACGCGTCGACGATCAGCGCGGTCAGCAGGTCGTCGCGGCTGGGGAAGTAACGGTAGAGCGCGGAGGAGACCATGCCCAGCTCGCGGGCGACGGCCCGCAGCGAGAGCTTAGGCGCGCCCTCCTCGGCGAGCTGCTTCCTGGCCTCGTCCTTGATGGCCGCGGTCACTTCGATACGGGCGCGTTCCCTGGCCCCTCGGATGGTGCTCATGCGGTCAGTCTGCCATGCGAGCGGAGCAGCGACCATGAACGAGAGCAGTGCTCTTGCTTTGGATCACCCTTCCGTGCACACTGATCTCAAGCGAGAGCACCGCTCTCCCCATAGTCCGGGAGTCATCATGTCGCAGCAGCCCTACTACCTCCGGGCGAGCGCCACCGCCAACCGCTTCAACAAGGTCGTCGGCCGGCTGGCCCGGCACGGGCTCAGCCTGATGGGCTCCGCCGAGCTGTCGGTGCGCGGGCGCAAGAGCGGCCAGATGCAGCGCGTCCCGGTCAACACGCACACCTTCGAGGGCGACCGGTACCTGGTCTCGGCGCGCGGCCACTCGCAGTGGGTGCGCAACATGCGCGTGGCGGGCGGCGGGGAGCTGCGGCTGGGGCGCGAGATCAGCCGCTTCACCGCCGTGGAGATCCCCGACGACGCGGAGAAGGCCCGGATCATCCGGGCCTATCTGGAGCGGTGGGGCTGGGAGGTCAACCAGTACTTCCAGGGGATCACGGCGAAGTCCACGGACGCCGAACTGCTGGCCGCCTCACCGGACCACCCGGTCTTCCGTATCACCGTCGAAGCATGACCGCGCCCCCGTGGCCGTGCGGGCAACGGGGGCGCGGTCGCGACGGGTGGGGCCGCTAGCGGTCCATCGCGTGGAGCGCCCGCTGCGCCAGCGGGTGCGTACGGACGAGCTCGGCCAGCGACGTCGTCCCCCGGGTGATTCCGGCGAACGACTTCCAGGCCGGGCGGAACCCGGTCAGCACCGCGTGCAGCAGGCCCGGCCGGCGCTCGAACAGCTTGAGCATGCGGCGGCCGACGCCCATCTCCACACCGAGACCGGCCTTGATGGCGAAGGCGTAGTTGAGGGCCTGGCGCCGGGCGTCCACCGCGTCGTTCGCCTCGGCGATCCTGACCGCCCACTCCCCCGCGAGCCGGCCCGAGCGCAGCGCGAAGGAGATGCCCTCGCGGGTCCACGGCTCCAGCAGTCCGGCCGCGTCTCCGCAGACCACGACCCGGCCGCGGGAGAGCGGCGAGTCGTCGCTGCGGCAGCGGGTGAGATGGCCCGAGGAGATGGCGGGCTCGAACCCGGCGAGGCCGAGGCGGGCGATGAAGTCCTCCAGATACCGCTTGGTGCCCGCGCCGTCGCCGCGCGCCGAGATGACGCCCACGGTGAGGGTCTCGCCCTTGGGGAAGACCCAGCCGTAGCTTCCCGGCATCGGGCCCCAGTCGATGAGGACCCGGCCCGCCCAGTCCTCCGCGACGGTGGCCGGAACGGGGATCTCCGCCTCCAGGCCGAGGTCGACCTGATCGAGCTTCACCCCGACATGGGCTCCTATCCGGCCAGCACTGCCGTCCGCGCCGACGACCGCCCGCGCGAGCACGGTCTCGCCACCGGCCAGCACCACGGCGACCGTTCGCCGGTCGGGCACGGCGGGACCGTGCTGCTCGACCCGCACCACCGATGCGCCCGTGCGCAGTTCGGCCCCGGCCTTCTGCGCCTCCTCGACCAGCCCGGCGTCGAACTCGGGGCGGTTGATGAGCCCGAAGAGCATGCGCCGGGAGCGGCGGGTGCGGGCCAGCTTGCCGTTGAGCGAGAAGGTGACCGCGTGGATACGGTCCTTCAGGGGCAGTTCGAACCCGGGCGGCAGGGCGTCCCGGGAGAAGCCGATGATGCCCCCGCCGCAGGTCTTGTAGCGCGGCAGTTCCGCCTTCTCCAGCAGCAGGACCCTCCGGCCCGCCACGGCTGCCGCGTACGCCGCCGATGCCCCGGCCGGTCCGGCGCCGACCACGACGACATCCCACACCAACGACTCTTCCGGCTCGCGTCCGGCGTCTGCGTTCTCGCTGCTCACGATGTGCTTCTGCTCCTGATCCGACCAGTGGCCCCAAGCTGCTCACGGCATCCTACGGCGCGCTACGGGCCGGCCCTCCTGTGGGAGGATCGGCCATGATTTCGTCGTACATGCGTCGTCGCACGCACGGCGTCGCACACGGTCGCGTACACACCGCGCCCTACCCCTAACGTCGCACCCACGAGGAGCGTGCCCATGACCGCCCGTCCGATTCCCGAGACCGTCGCCTCGCTGATGCCCCGTGCCCGGGAGGAGCTGGCCGAACTGGTGGCGTTCCAGTCGGTGGCGGACCCGGCGGTGTTCCCGAGGAGCGAGTGCGAGGGCGCGGCCAACTGGGTCGCCGACGCGCTGCGCGCCGAGGGGTTCACGGACGTCGCCCTCCTGGACACCCCCGACGGGACGCAGTCCGTCTACGGCCATCTGCCGGGGCCGGCCGGGGCGCCGACCGTGCTGCTCTACGCCCACTACGACGTGCAGCCGCCGCTGGACGAGTCGGCGTGGATCTCTCCGCCGTTCGAGCTGACCGAGCGCGACGGGCGCTGGTACGGGCGGGGCGCGGCCGACTGCAAGGGCGGGTTCATCATGCACCTGCTCGCGCTGCGCGCCCTCAAGGCGGACGGCGGCGTCCCGGTCTCGGTGAAGGTGATCGCCGAGGGCTCCGAGGAGCAGGGTACCGGCGGCCTGGAACGGTACGCGGAGGCACACCCGGAGCTGCTCCGCGCGGACACGATCGTCATCGGGGACACCGGCAACTTCCGGGTCGGGCTGCCGACGGTGACGGCGACGCTGCGCGGGATGACCATGCTGCGCGTGCAGTTGGACACCCTCGAAGGGAACCTGCACTCGGGGCAGTTCGGCGGCGCGGCCCCGGACGCGCTGGCCGCGATGATCCAGCTGCTGGCCTCGCTGCGCGCGGAGGACGGGACGACCACGGTCGACGGTCTGACCGGTGACGCCGACTGGGACGGCATCCAGTACCCGGAGGCGGAGTTCCGGCAGGACGCCAAGGTGCTGGACGGGGTTGAGCTGATCGGCACGGGCACGGTCGCGGACCGCATCTGGGCCCGTCCCGCGGTCACCGTCATCGGCATCGACTGCCCGCCGGTGGTCGGCGCGACCCCGTCCGTGCAGGCGAGCGCCCGGGCCCAGATCAGTCTGCGGGTGCCGCCGGGCCACGACGCGGCCGAGGCGACGAAGCTGCTCACCGCCCACCTGGAGTCGCGGGCCCCCTGGGGAGCGCGCGTGAAGGTGGAACAGGTGGGCCAGGGCCAGCCGTTCCGGGCCGACATGAGCAGCCCGGCGTACACGGCGATGGCCGAAGCGATGCGGGACGCCTACCCGGGCCAGGAGATGCAGTCCTCCGGCATGGGCGGCTCCATCCCGCTGTGCAACACCCTCGCGGCCCTCTACCCGGAGGCGGAGATCCTGCTGATCGGGCTGAGCGAGCCCGAGGCGCAGATCCACGCGGTGAACGAGAGCGTGTCGCCCGAGGAGCTGGAGCGGATGTCGGTCGCCGAGGCGCTGTTCCTGCGCAACTACGCGGAGTCGAAGAAGGTCTGATCCCGGTGGGCGGGCCCCGGCGTCTCCGGCCCCCGGGGCCCGCAACGGCATTCGGAAGGGCTTCGCCGTCGGCGAAGTCGCCCGGAGCGTAGATCCGTGCGGCGCAGGTCCGCCCCTGCGTACGTTCGCCGTATGGATCTCGTCGAGGTACTCCCCCAGTTGCACATGTTCCGCTTCCGGATCGGTCAGGCGTATCTCTGGCGCGACGGGGCGGACCTGACGTTGATCGACGCGGGCGACATCGAGTCGGCCCCCGCGATCGAGGACGCGGTCCGGGCACTCGGCCACGACCCGGCCCGGATCCGCCGCATCCTCATCACCCACGGCCACCGCGACCACTACGGGGCCGCGCGGGAGCTGGCGGACCGGCACGGCGCCGAGATCCTCGCCCACGCCCGGGACGCCCCGGTGATCCGGGGCGAGCGCCCGGTACCGGAGCCGGACCTGCTGGACTGGGAACGGCCGCTGTACGCCCATGGGTTGACGTGCCCCGAGGCCCCGCCCACCCGGGTCCACCGCGAGTTGACCGGCGGCGAGGTGCTGCCGTTCGGGGACGGGGCGCGGGTGGTCCACGCCCCCGGTCACACCCCGGGCTCCATCGCGCTCCATCTGCCGCGCCACGGCGTGCTGTTCACCGGGGACGCCGTCGCCTCCGTGGAGCGGGTGATGCTCGGCGTGTTCAACGTGGACCGCGCCGGGGCGGCCGCCACGTTCCGGCGACTGGCCGCGCTCGCGCCCCGAACCGTCTGCTTCGGCCATGGCGACCCGCTCACCGAGGACGCCGCCGCGGTGATGGAGGCGGCGGCGAACGGCGGATGAGCCCGCTCAGCCCACCGGCACCCCCGCCTCCAGATTGAGCACCGTCTTCCGCTCGCGCGCCCGCAGGGCCCAGCGCAGCCGCTCGTACCGGGTGGGCGGCAGCATCCCCGCGGCCTCCTCCTCGGTGACGAAGCGCCAGCCGCGCAGCTCGGAGCCCGGCAGCAGCAGCCTGCCGGCGTCCTCGGAGCGGAGCAGGCCGCCGTCGAAGAGGAAGCGCAGCCCGCCGTAGCCGGGCGGGCGGGGCGACTCCCAGTCGACGAGCAGCAGGGTGGGCACCCGGTCGAGGCTGAGGCCTATCTCCTCGGCGACCTCACGGATCCCGGCCTGCGCGGGCGCCTCCCCCGCCTCCACGACCCCGCCGGGGAACTCCCACCCCGGTTTGTACGTGGGGTCGACGAGCAAGACCCGGTCCTGCTCGTCGAAGAGCAGGACCCCGGCGGCCACCGTCTCGCCGGTCGGCTCGGGGCTCTGCACGATGGGGCACGGCGGCGCGCTCCCGGTGCGCACGGCGTCCGCGATCCGCTCGGCGGTCTCCCGGGGAGTGAGGGCGCTGTTGTCGACCACATGCGCGTCCTCGGCGATCCAGCCGAGGGCGTCGCGGTAGGGGCCGATGTGCTCGTACGCCCACCGGCGCGCCCGGTCGTTCTGCTCGTCGTCGCCGGGAGACTCCTCGCGGCCCGCGATTCGGCTGCGCAGGATCGTTTCCTCAGGTGAGAGCGCCACATGCCGGACCGGGATGCGCCGGGAGGCGAGCCCGCCGAAGATCTCGTCGCGGTACTCCTGCCGCAGCAGTGTCATCGGCACCACCAGCACCCCGGGCACCTCGGCGAGCAGCGCCGCCGCCGTGTCCACCACGAGCCGCCGCCAGATCGGCAGGTCCTGGAAGTCGGCGACCTCGGCGAGCCGCTTCTGCGGCAGCAGGGCGCGCAGTTCCGCGCCGGTGACCTCCGGGTCGTACAGCGTGCTGTTCGGAATCAGATCGATCAGTTCGCCGGCGACGCTGGTCTTGCCCGCGCCGAACGCACCGTTGATCCAAACAACAATCACTAGTACTCCAGGGTGGGAAGGCCGCTCAACAGCGGCGGAGTGGATGTCGCGGGATCGTCCGGGAGACGGGTGGAAAGGCGGTGACCACAGCCCGCTCCCCCTTCCGTCTCCCACACCTCCTGGAGATACCCAACGATCCGCTCCTCCATTGCGATCGTCACCTCGCTGTACGTACCCTCCACACCGGGCAGCTCATGCCGGCCGAGGCCGAGGCGAGCCGGGGAGTGGCCGCGTCCGGGTCGGCGTCGAGGACCTGCGTGGTCAAGGCGCCGGACACCTCGCGGGAAGCGGCTGCCTCCCGCCGGAACCCGGGGACGGCCGCCCGGCGGCCCGGTTCGCTCCGTGCGTGTCCCCTGCGGGACGGCCGTTCAGTCGCGCCACCACGGCTCGCGCACATAGAGGCTCTCCTCGCCCCCCCCCGCACCGTTGGGGGCTTCCTCCGTGTCCAGGTTCCAGTCCACGACGCCGTTTCCCTTGCGGCCGAGCTCCATCAGGCGGTTGCTCCCGGTCCGTGTGCCGTCGGTGACCTGGCGGCGGACGATCGAGGTCCACGCCTGCCCGTCCAGCGCGGCGACGAAGGCCAGCACGGGAGTGCGAGGGTCGTCAGACCCAGGGCCGCCCCCTGCTCCAGGGCTGCCACCCGACGCAGCCCTGGCGACGGCCGATAGCCGCCGTCGCCGTGTGATCCGGCAGTCGCCCGTCGGCCGGCGGGGTGTCCGTGCGGGCGCCGTCTGCCGGTGCGGTACTCCACCACGAAGCCCTTGCGCAGCGCGTAGGCGGCGATTCCGGCGCCCAGCCCCCACCAGGGGCCGAAGAAGCACGCGACCACCACCCCCATCGCGACCGGGTTGACGAAGGTCAGCGCCACCCGCTGGAGCGCCCGGAGAAGGCCGCCCCCCAGCGGAACCGCGACGCGAAGAGGGAGAAGACGACACGGGAGACGACGACAGCCGGCACGGAGGCGAGAAGCGGATCGGGTATCGACCGCGTACAGGACGCCCTGCTCGCAGCGGGCGTGGCGCTGGTGTTCAGTCAGTTGCTCTTCCCGCCGCACCCGCTCGCACTGCTGAGACGGGCCGAGACCGCCACGCTGAAGGGGCTGGGCCATGCACTGGAGTTGACGGCACGGGCGCTGGAGGAGTCGTCGGAGGAGCGGGAAGCCCAGCAGTGGGAGGAGGCGCGCCCCCTCTACTCCCTGCTGAACGATCTCGGCGGAACACGGAGCGACGCCATCGCCGTTGCCCGGCGTACGCCCCGCTGGCGGGGCCGGCGGGAACCCGTCCTCCAGGAGATCGCGGCCACGAGGTACCTGGACCTGCTCGGCAACAGCTGCCTCACCCTCATCCGCGGTGCCGCAGCTCTCGACACGGTGCACAGACAGACACTCGCCCCCACGGTACGGGGGCTGTCCGGGGTCCTGGAAGCACTGGCGACCGCTCCCGGAAGCCATGCCGTGTTCAGGCACGCCATCCGCCGGACCCTCGGCATCGTCCGGGGAGCTCCGGACACAGGTCCGGCCCTCCCGGTCGCGGTGTGGGAGAGCGTACGGCTGGTCGCCGCGGACATCCTGGTCTTCGCGGGCGCCGACGCGAACGAGGCCGAACGGGCGGTGCGCGACGGATCCTTGGACATCACCATCACAGCCCGGTCGAATCCACGGCGGCAGCCGGCCCGGCCGCGGCGCCGGAGGTGGCGCGGGCGACGAGGCCACGGCCGTTCGGCGCACGAGGTTCAGAATTCGATGCCGCGGGACCGATGATTTTCCGGCCGGTCCGCCGTCCCCTCTGCGTCAGAGGCACGGCACCTCCATGTGAAGCGGAGAGCACTACATGTCAGCAACTCGCCAGTCGGCGGTCACCGTGAAGTCGACGGTTGTCTCGAGCGACGGAACCCCATCGCGTCTGAGCGGTCCGGCAGCGGGCCCGCGGTGATCCTGGTGTCCTCGGCGCTGGCCGACCGCTCCGACACCAAGAAGCTCGCCGGCCTCCTCGCCCCGTACTTCACCGTCGTCAACTATGGCCGCCGCGGCCGGGGTCCCGGCGGCAACAACGCCGGCTACACGGTGCGGCACGAGATCGATGACATCGCGGCGCTGATCGAGCATGCGGGCGGTGCTGCCTCGGTGTTCGGCAGTTCGGCCGGTGCGGTACTCGCCCTGCGCGCCGCGGCGGCCGGCCTCAACATCCAGCGGCTCGCGCTCTACGAGCCGCCCTTCGCCGTCGCCCCCGGCGACTTCGGACCGCCGCAGGACTTCGCACGGCACATCGACGCTCTGATCGCCGAGGACCGGCGCGGCGAGGCGGTCAAGGCTTTCATGACCAAGGCCCAGGGCATGCCCTCGTTCATGGTCGGATCGATGCGACTGATGCCCGGAGTGCGGTCGAACCTCAAGGCAATGGCCCATACCCTGCCCTACGACATCCGGTCATGGGCGACACCCAGCAAGGCAGCCCCCTCGCAGCCGAGATGTGGGCGCCCGCGACCGCGCCGACCCTTGTCATGACCGGCTCGAAGAGTCCGGACAGCTTCCGGAGGGCCGCGCGAGCGGTCACGGAGGCGCTGCCCGACGCCGACCACCACGCGCTCCAGAGCCTCGATCATGGAGCGGTGGTCACGGCGCCCAAGAAGCTCGCGCCGAAGCTCATCGAGTTCTTTCAGGGCTGAGCTTTTCTTTGATCCTCTGGCTTCGATCGGCACCCGAACCTGATCACCCGGGCGACGCAGAACGGGCCGCCCGGCCGCCACCGTGTGAACGCGGTACGCGGCCAATCGATCCAGGAGGCGCCCGGCCTGACGAACGGGCGCCTCCTGGAAGCCGTCGCGGCCCCTAGCGCAGGGCGATGGCCGCCGCCGCGGCCCCGACCAGGCCCGCGTCGTTGCCCATCACGGCGGGTGCCACCGTCAGCCGGCGGAGGTAGGAGAGCGTGGCGTACTCGCGCAGGCTGCGGCGCAGCGGTACGAAGAGGACGTCACCGGCCCCGGCCACTCCCCCGCCGACCACCGCGATGTCGAGGTCCGCCAAGGTCGCGGTGGCGGCGATACCGGCGGCCAGCGCCTGGGCCGCGCGCTCGTAGGAGGCGATGGCGACCGGGTCCCCGGCGCGGGCGGCGACGGCCACCGCGGCGGCCGTCGCGTCGCCGTCCGGGCCGGGCCGCCAGCCGTTCTCCAGGGCGCGGCGGGCGATGTTGGGGCCGCTGGCGATGCCCTCGACGCAGCCGCGCGCACCGCAGGGGCACGGGTCGCCGTCCAGGTCGACGCTGATGTGGCCGATGTGCCCGGCGTTGCCCGAGGGGCCGGGGCGCAGGGTGCCGCCGAGGACGAGCCCGCCGCCCACGCCCGTCGACACGACGAGGCAGAGCGCGTTGTCGTAGCCCCGGGCGGCGCCGAGCCAGTGCTCGGCGGCCGTCATCGCGACCCCGTCGCCCACCAGCGCGACCGACAGCCCGCCCGCCGTCTTGTGCACCCGCTCCACCAGCGGGAAATCCCGCCAGCCGGGGACGTTGACCGGGCTGACCGTGCCGGCGGCGGCGTCCACCGGACCGGCGCTGCCGATTCCGACGGAACCGGCCCTGCCCCACAGCGGCGAGGCCATCAGCTCGCCCAGCACCTCGTCCACCGCCCCCATGACCGCCTCGGCGCCCTGCCGGGCGGGCGTCGGCCGCTGCGCCCGTCCGAGGAGGGATCCGTCGCCGTCCACCAGCGCTCCGGCGATCTTGGTGCCGCCGATGTCGAGCGCGGCGACGAGGTCGGTATGCATCGGTGTGGGCTCTCCGGATCGGTGAAGGGGCGGGACCTGCGGGTTCCGTCCATAGTCTGCACAGTCTCCATTCTGTTGACAACGTTGTCCAGGGCCTATGCTCGACGCCACGGCCTTCGAGTACCCCCGCGGCGCCCCGTCCCGGCCCCGCTCGGCCCCGGCCGGAGCACCGCAAGCCCCGCCCGTATCCGACGACAGGACAGCGCACGTGGACCGGACCGCCCGTCATTCCGAGACCCGTTACGGCAACCGGCCGACCATGAAGGACGTGGCGGCCCGGGCCGGAGTCGGCCTGAAGACGGTCTCCCGGGTGGTGAACAGCGAGCCCGGCGTCACGCCCGACACCGAGCGCCGCGTGCAGGAGGCGATCGACGCGCTGGGCTTCCGCCGCAACGACAGCGCCCGGGTGCTGCGCAAGGGGCGTACGGCGTCCATCGGACTGGTCCTGGAGGATCTGGCGGACCCGTTCTACGGTCCGCTGAGCCGCGCGGTGGAGGAAGTCGCCCGCGCGCACGGCGCGTTGCTGATCAACGGTTCCAGCGCCGAGGACCCGGAGCGGGAGCAGGAGCTGGTGCTGGCGCTGTGCGCCCGCCGCGTCGACGGTCTGATCGTGATCCCGGCAGGCGACGACCACCGCTATCTGGAGCCGGAGATCAAGGCGGGCATCGCCACGGTCTTCGTGGACCGCCCGGCGGGCCATGTGGACGTCGACATGGTGCTCTCCGACAGCTTCGGCGGGGCCAGGGAGGGCGTGGCGCACCTCATCGCGCACGGTCACCGCAGGATCGGGTTCATCGGTGACCAGCCGCGGATCCACACGGCCACCGAGCGTCTGCGCGGCTATCACGCCGCCATGCGGGACGCCGGCATCACCGTCGAGGACGGCTGGGTCTCCCTCGGCTCCACCGAGCCGGAGCGGGTGCGGGCCGCGGCCGAGGGGATGCTGAGCGGGCCCGAACCGGTCACCGCCCTGTTCGCGGGCAACAACCGGGTGACGGTGACGGCGGTGCGGGTGATCGCGGAGCGGGAGCGGCCGGTGGCGCTGGTCGGGTTCGACGACATCGAGCTGGCCGACCTGCTCGGCATCACCGTGATCTCGCAGGACGCGGCAGCGGTCGGCAGGACCGCCGCCGAGCACCTCTTCCGCCGCCTCGACGGGGCCGACCACGCCCCGGCGCGGGTCGAGCTGCCCACGAGGCTGATCCCGCGCGGCTCGGGCGAACTGCCGCCCGCCTGAGCCGGATCGGGCCCCCGCGCGGAACTCCCGGGTCAGCAGCGCCAAGAGCCGCGCGGGGCCGGAGACCCGCCGCCCCGGAAGGCCTCGAACCCCGGGACACTCGCCGTCAGGCCCGGGCGGCGACCGGCCGGAACTCCCGGGTGAGCAGCGCCAGGAGCCGCGCGGGCGCGTCCTCGGGGGTCGCGTGGCCCGCGCCCTCCAGCCAGTGCAGCTCGGAGTGCGGGATCAGCGCGTGCAACTGCTCGGCGAAGGGCGGCGGCAGGAAGCCGTCCTCGCGGCCCCAGATGATCCGGGTGGGTACCGGTACGGACCCCAGCAGGTGCTGGAACTCGTCGGTGGCCGCCTGCTCCAGCTGTCCGTACTGGCGGTAGTACGCGGCCCTGCCCTCTTCACCGCGCCACGGGTCGAGATGGGCGGCCAGGACGTCCGGCCGGTAGCCGGGGTGGCTCGCGAACCGCAGATGACTCTCGGCCAGCGCCTCGTGCGCGTAGACGGGCAGTTGCTCGAAGAGGCGGGCGTTCTCCCGTACCAGCCTGAACAGCCCGGTCCCCCAGTCGCCGCAGCCCACCGCGTCGACCAGGGTGAGATCGGCGTACCGGGCCCCTTCCAGCAGCAGCGCCCGCAGCGCCACGGCCCCGCCGATGTCGTGGGCGATCACCCTCGGGTTCTCCAGCCCCCAGTGATCCAGCAGCCCGGTGAACACCCGCGTGTGCGCGGCCAGCCGGAGATCCTGCCCCGCGCGCTGCTCCGACTGCCCGAAGCCGAGCAGGTCGAAGACGTAGACCTGGTGGTCCTGGGCGAGCGCCGGTGCGATCTCGCGCCAGATGCGCGACGAGAACGGGGTGCCGTGGAGCAGGACGACCGGGTCGCCCTTCCCCAGCACGTCCCAGCGGACCGTCCCGTCCGGGGTCTCGAACGTCCTGGTCAGATTGCCGTTCATGACACGCCTCCTGATGTCGGGTGCAGAATCCTGCCGGACTTCGACGTTACCAGAGCGGTCCACTTGTCGGTAACGTTGGTAGAGTGGGGATCATGCGACGGAACCCGGCACCCGTGGAACTCGAACCGGTCGAGGCGTTCTGCAACACGGCGACCTTTCTCCACGGGGAGGACGAGCTCGCCCGGCCCGGGACGGCGGGCGGATGGCTGCGGGCGCACGGGTATCCGGAAGCGGTCGCCCCGGCCGAGCTGGCGGCGCTCACGGAGGCCCGGGAGACCGTACGGGCCTTCCTGGTGGAGCGGACCTCCCCCGAGGCCCTCGACGCCCTCAACCGGCTGATCCACTCCGTGGCGGGCCCCCCGGCCGTGCGCCCGGACGGCACACTCGCCCTGCGCCCGGCCGACGACGGGCCGCCGGCGGCGGAGATCGTCCGCACGGTGCTCGAAGCCCTGCTGCGCGACGGCCTGACCGGGCGTCACGCGACGCGGCTCAAGGCCTGCGCGGCGCCGGAATGCCGCTGGGTGTTCTACGACCGGGCGCCGTCGTCGAACGGCCTGTGGTGCGACATGGACGTGTGCGGCGCCCGGCACAAGATGCGGGCCTACCGCGCCCGTGGCGGCGCCACCGCACGCCGGGACGGCTGAGGGACAGCGTGACCATGACCGGGCCCCGCCGCCGGACGGCAGCCGCAGCACGGTGTGTTGTCGCTGGTGGTCGGAGATGCACAGGGACGCCACGCCATGCGCCGGGGGCACCCGTCCGCCGCGCCAGGCGCGGTCCCGGGTGCGGCAGGGCGACCGGCGCTGCGCACAGCAGCAGCGCCGCGGCCATCGCCGCGAGCCGCCAACGCGGCCGCCTGCGCCCCTGCTTCGACGCTGAAGGAATCGACGGGGTCCGGCGAAGGTGCTCGCAGACGGCAGCGGCCAGGTCACCGTCCACACCACCGGACTGCCCCACCCCAACGGGCTCGCCCTGGACAAGGCGGGGAGCCTCTTCATGGCGGGACTTCGCCAACGACCGCGTGGTGAGGGCCCCCGCCGACGGCGGCCCGCAGACGACCGTGCCCACGACCGGTCTGTCCCGGCCGACCAGCCTGACGTTCGTCCGAGGAGGGGACCGGTTCGTCTCCCACAGCGGCAACGACCGGGTGGGGCGGTTGGCGGCGGACGGCAGCGGACCGTCCCGGCGATCGGGCTCAACTCCCCGTACGGCCTGGTCTTCGACCCGGCGGGCGCGCTGCACATCGCGGACTTCGACAACAGCCGGGTGGTGAAGCTGCCGGTGCGCGGCGGCCGGCGGACGGTGCCGGTCGCGGGCCTGCGCACCCCGGCGGGACTGGCCACCTCCTCGGGGCGCGAAAGCTACTGACGCTTCTCCTCACGGCTTCAAGGAGCGGTGACCGTGAGGTCGCCCCGGCGCGGCGAGGCGAAGGCGTCCAGGTCCGCGCGGGTCAGGCCGGTCAGCCGGGCGACCTCGGCGGTGTCCAGCGCGCCGCAGTCGATGCCGCGCAGCAGATAGCCGCTGAGGGCCTTGGCGGTGGCGGGTTCGTCCATGACGTCACCGCCGGCCTTGGCCACGTAGGCGGCGAGACGCGCGGCGGCGGGCTCCAGGCCCTCCCGGTAGAAGGCGTACACGGCCGCGTAGCGCGTCGGCAGGTGGCCGGGGTGCATGTCCCAGCCCTGGTAGTAGGCGCGGGCCAGGGCACGGCGGGTGAGGCCGTAGTGGAGCCTCCAGGCCTCGTGGACCTGAGCGGTCGGGCCCACGGGCAGGACGTTGGTGGAACCGTCGGAGACGCGTACGCCGGTGCCCGCGGCCGCGACCTGCATGACGGCCTTGGCGTGGTCGGCGGCGGGGTGGTCGCCGGCCTGGTAGGCGGCGCTGACCCCGACGCAGGCGCTGTAGTCGAAGGTGCCGTAGTGCAGCCCGGTCGCCCGGCCCTGCGCGGCGTCGATCATGCGGGCGACGGCGGCGGTCCCGTCGGCGGCGAGGATGGACTGGCTGGTCTCGATCTGGATCTCGAAGCCGATCCGTCCGGCGTCGAGGCCGTGGGCCTTCTCGAAGGCTTCGAGGAGCTGGACGAAGGCGGTGACCTGCTCGGGGTACGTGACCTTCGGAAGGGTCAGCACGAGCCCTTCGGGGAGCCCGCCCGCCTCCATCAGGCCGGTGAGGAACACGTCCGTGGTGCGGATGCCCCGGTCGCGGACACCGGCCTCCATGCACTTCATCCGGATGCCCGCGTACGGGGCGGCAGTGCCGTTCGCGTACGCCTCGGAGACCAGGCGCGCGGCCCGGGCCGCGGCCTCGTCCTCCTCCGCGTCCGGGCGGGGGCCGTAGCCGTCCTCGAAGTCGATGCGCAGGTCCTCGACGGGCTCGCGCCCCAGCTTGGCGCGTACGCGGTCGTGGACCGGGCCCGCCAGCTCCTCGGGGATGCCGAGGACGGCGGCGAACGAAGCGGCGTCGGGGGCGTGTTCGTCGAGGGCGGCCAGCGCCCGGTCGCCCCAGGAGCGCAGGGTGCCGGGCTCGAAGACGTCACCGGGTACGTAGACGGTGTGCACGGGCTGGCGGGTGCCGGGGTCTCCTGGGTAGCGGCGGGCGAGTTCCGCGTCGACCGCCGTGAGGGAGGCACTGATCTCCTCGCTGACCGCACCGGCGAGGCTCGTTGCCACCTTCTCCTGCTGACCCATGACCGCACCCTCCACACTCTCGCTGTTTCCGCTTCCCGGAATCAACAATCCGTATAGTGAAGTTATAAGGCCGCTCGACCCGCGTCAATGGTCGCCCGGAACGGCACCGGGCCGCGCGGTGGGGTTCACCGTGCGGCCCGGGCGGGGTGGAGCGGGGTGGTGCTGGGGGATCAGCCCTTGCGGGTGTTGATCTCCTCGGTGAGCTGGGGAACGACCGTGAAGAGGTCACCGATCACGCCGTAGTCGACGAGTTCGAAGATCGGGGCCTCGGCGTCCTTGTTGATCGCGACGATCGTCTTCGAGGTCTGCATCCCCGCCCGGTGCTGGATCGCACCGGAGATACCCGAGGCGATGTACAGCTGCGGCGAGACGGACTTGCCCGTCTGCCCGACCTGCGAGGTGTGCGGGTACCAGCCCGCGTCCACCGCCGCACGCGACGCGCCCACCGCGGCACCCAGCGAGTCCGCGAGCGCCTCGATCAGCGGGAAGTTCTCCGCGCCGTTGACGCCACGGCCACCCGAGACCACGATCGCCGCCTCGGTCAGCTCCGGGCGCCCGGTCGACTCCCGCGCCGTCCGCGAGACCACCTTCGTGCCCGTCGAACCCTCACCGAACGAGACCGCCAGGGCCTCGACCGCACCCGCGGCGGCGGCCGGCTCGACCGGAGCGGAGTTCGGCTTCACCGTGATCACCGGAACACCCCTGGAAACCCGGGACTTGGTGGTGTAGGAAGCGGCGAACACCGCCTGCGTCGCCACCGGACCCCCGTCCCCGGCCTCCAGATCAGTGGCATCGGTGATGATCCCGGAACCGATCCGCAGCGCGAGACGCGCGGCGACCTCCTTGCCCTCCGCCGAGGACACCACCAGCACCGCCGCCGGCGACACCGCCTCGAACGCCGCCTGCAGCGCGTCGACCTTCGGCACCACCAGATAGTCCGCGAACTCCGGAGCGTCGGAGACCAGCACCTTCACCGCACCGTGCTCACCCAGCACACCAGCAGTCGCCTCGGCACCCGCACCCAGGGCCACGGCCACCGGGTCACCGATCCGACGCGCCAGCGTCAGCAGCTCCAGCGTGGGCTTACGGACCGCACCATCCACATGATCGACCAGAACCAGAACTTCAGCCATGACAACGCACTCCAGACAGACGAGAGAAGAGAAGGAGGGGAAGGGAGAGCAAGGACTACGCGTGCGGGATCAGATGAACTTCTGGCCCGCGAGGAACTCGGCGAGCTGCTTCGCGCCCTCACCCTCGTCCTTCACGATCGTGCCCGCCGTACGCGCCGGACGCTCGGTCGCCGAATCGACCGCCGTCCACGCACCCGCCAGACCCACCTCGCCCGCCTCCAGCTCCAGATCCTCCAGATCCAAAGACTCCACCGGCTTCTTCTTCGCCGCCATGATCCCCTTGAACGAGGGGTAACGCGCCTCACCGGACTGGTCGGTCACCGACACCACCGCCGGCAGCGACGCCTCAAGCCGCTCGGTCGCCGTGTCACCGTCACGCCGCCCGGTCACCACACCCTCGTTCACCGACACCTCGGACAGCAGCGTCACCTGCGGCACACCCAACCGCTCCGCCAGCAGCGCCGGCAGCACACCCATCACCCCGTCCGTCGAGGCCATACCACAGATCACCAGGTCGTAACCGGTCTTCTCGACCGCCCTCGCCAGCACCAGCGACGTACCCATCACATCCGTGCCGTGCAGATCGTCGTCCTCGACGTGAACCGCCCTGTCCGCACCCATCGACAACGCCTTGCGCAACGCGTCCCTGGCATCCTCCGGACCCACCGTCACCACGGTGATCTCCGCATCGTCCGCCCCGTCCGCGATCTGCAACGCCTGCTCGACCGCGTACTCGTCCAGCTCCGACAGCAGACCGTCGACATCCTCACGGTCCAACGTCAGGTCATCGGCGAAACGCCGGTCACCGGTCGCGTCGGGCACGTACTTCACACAGACAACGATCCTCAAGCTCACGCCGGCTCTCCTACTGCATCGTCATTTCCGGGCTGCCTTGTTGCACGCAGCATAGGCGCCTTGTCGGGCCGGATCCGGTCAGGACGACCGAGGCTCCGAGGCCGATATTACTCGCCAGTACACCCAGACTGTTACCCCTGAGCAAGCGCACCGCACTGTGACCTTGCCAACGCGGCAGAGCCGTGCGTGCGTGGGCTCAGTCTCGCAGAGCCGTGAACCGTCCCTGGTGATAGACCAGCGGGCGACCGGTCCCCGAGGGCGAGCCTGCCACGGCTTCGGCGATGACGATGCGGTGGTCCCCCGCCGGAACGCGGGACACGACCCGGCAGACCAGCCAGGCGGACACGTCCGCCAGGAGCGGAACGCCTTCGGGGCCGCTGCTCCAGTCGGTCGACGGGCCGAAGCGGTCGGCTCCGCTGCGGGCGAAGGTCGCGGCCAGTTCCTGCTGGTGCTCGCCGAGTATGTGGACGCCGACGTACGCGGCCCCGGACAGCACGGGCCAGCTGGAGGACGACGTGCCGATGCCGAAGGAGATCAGCGGGGGTTCGGCGGCGACGGAGGTCAGCGAGGTGGCGGTGAAGCCGACCGGGCGCTCCCCGGCGGCGGTGATCACGGCGACGCCCGCGGCGTGGCGGCGGAAGACGGAGCGGAAGAGTTCGGGCGTGGCGGCCGTCGGTGCGGAGGCGAGATCGGGCGTTGCCGTCATGGACGTGTCCTTCTGCGGGAGTGGCATACGGGTCCGTGGGTGCTCAGACACCCGGACAGCGCGCGCTCGCGTAGCGTGCGAGGTCCACATGGACCCGGCCGTGAAGAAGGAGTTCTGGCGGCATAACGTCAGACTGACGATGCGTGGTGCGTGCAGTCAAGCGGGTTCCGGAATGTGGGAGATGCGTCACGGTCCGTCATATGGCGTGCCCCAGCGCCGCGACGACGTCGACCGTGCGGGGCTGGCCGGATGCCCGGCGGACCACCTCGCCCTGCGCGTCGAGCACCAGGACGGTCGGCGTTTTCGTGATGTCCAGTTCCCGCACGAGCGTGAGATGAGCCTCGGCGTCGATCTCGATGTGGGCGACCCCGTCGACCATCCCGGCCACCTCGGTGAGCGTGCGTCGGGTGGCCCGGCACGGCTGGCAGAAGGCGCTGGAGAACTGGACGAGCGTGGCGCGCTCCCCCAGCTCCGCGCCGAGTCGGGCTGCGTCGAGTCGCTGTCCGCGGGTCCGGCGGTCCACCTGGTGCCTCCTGATCAGAGCTCTTCGTACGGGCTCAGCACCGACTGCCGCCCCGGCATTCCCACAGCGTGCGGGTCACACGCACGTGACGAGAATCTCGCGGTCCACGTCCGCCGGGACTGGCCAGCGGCTCGCGCATGGGGCACCATCGCCACAATGCCGAAAACCTACGGCTGCGTAACTTCCGCCGGGAGAACCCTCCCGAGCCACTGAAGAAGGGTCTTCCCCAGATGGCAGAACTCGTCTATCGACCGGTCATCGGCGCCGCTCGCACCATGTTCAAGGCGCTCGACCTGAAGATCGACACTCAGGGTTCGGAGCACATCCCGAAGACCGGTGGTGCGGTGCTGGTCAGCAATCACATCAGCTATCTCGACTTCATCTTCACCGGCCTCGGCGCTCTTCCGCAGAAGCGGCTCGTCCGGTTCATGGCGAAGGAATCGGTCTTCCGGCACAAGATCTCCGGTCCGCTGATGCGGGGAATGAAGCACATCCCCGTCGACCGCAACCAGGGCGAGGACGCGTACGCCCACGCGCTCCGGTCGCTGCGTTCCGGTGAGATCATCGGCGTGTTCCCCGAGGCCACCATCTCCCAGTCCTTCACGCTGAAGAGCTTCAAGTCGGGCGCCGCGCGCCTGGCCCAGGAGGCCGGGGTCCCGCTGATCCCGATGGCGCTCTGGGGCACGCAGCGGATCTGGACGAAGGGCCGGCCGCGCAACTTCAAGCGCAGCCACATCCCGATCACCATCCGGGTCGGCGAGCCCGTGGAGGCGCCCGCCGACCAGTACGCGGGCGCCATCACCCGGCGGCTGCGGGAGCGGGTCCAGGAGCTGCTGGAGGCGGCGCAGCGGGCCTACCCGGTGCGCCCGAAGGACGCGAGCGACACCTGGTGGGTGCCGGCCCACCTCGGCGGTACGGCCCCGACCCCCGCCGAGGTGCGCGAGCTGGGCTGACCGGCCCCTCTCCCGCCTCTTCCCTCCCGAGCCCCCGGTGAGCACGTACGCCGGGGGCTCAGAGGTGTGTGGGAAGGGTCCGCAGGAGTTCCGTGCGGTCCCGGGCGCTCCTCAGCGTGTGGAGGATCTCCGGTGGCGGTGCGGCGTACACGGCCGGGTAGTCCACCTCCCCGAGGTGCTCGCGTACCGTCCACGCCAGCCGCTCCTCCTCCAGCGAGAACTGCGCGTCGATGCCCGGTCTGTTGCCCCGGGGGTCCACCCGCGCCCAGTGGTCGTGTCCGGGCAGGCGGAGCGCGACCAGGCCGTGGACCACGGGGTTGCCCCCGTCGTCGTCGGCGAGGCGCTGGTAGCAGAGGCCGGCCGGGATGCCGTGGGCGCGGAGCAGCGCGGTCAGCGCGATGGACTTGGCGTAGCAGATGCCGTTGCGGGTGGCGAGGACGTCGGAGGCGCGCCAGGTGACGCGTGGATCGCCGGAGTCCGCGGAGTGCGGGACGGTGTCGCGTACGTATGTGAAGGCGGTTCGGGCGTATGTGTATGCGTCGTCGGCCTCGCGCGCCAGGTCGGCCGCCACCTCCCGCACCCGGGGGTGTTCATGGTCGATGGCTTCGTCGGCGGCCAGATAGGCGGTGTCCGGGGACTGCTGGATCAGGTGCATGGTCCCGGAGCGTACGAAGCGGCCGACCGGAGATCAATTGATTTCCGGTCGGCCGCATATTCATGCACGGTGTGCGCTAGCGCGTCATCTCTTCCTTGAGCGCCTGGAGGAAGGCATCGACGTCGTCCTCGCGGGTGTCGAAGGCGCACATCCAGCGGACATCGCCGGCCGCCTCGTCCCAGAAGTAGAAGCGGAAGCGCTCCTGGAGCCGTTCGCTGACGGCGTGCGGCAGCCGGGCGAACACGGCGTTCGCCTGGACCGGATAGAGGATCTCGACCCCGTCGATCGCCCGGACCCCCTCGGCGAGGCGCTGGGCCATGGCGTTGGCGTGCCGGGCGTTGCGCAGCCACAGGTCCTTGGCGAGCAGCGCCTCCAGCTGGACGGAGACGAAGCGCATCTTGGAAGCGAGCTGCATGGAGAGCTTGCGCAGGTGCTTCATCGCGCGGACCGCGTCAGGGTTGAGCACGACGACGGCCTCGCCGAACAGCGCGCCGTTCTTCGTGCCGCCGAAGGACAGCACATCGACGCCGACCGTGTTGGTGAACGTCCGCATCGGCACGTCCAGGGAGGCGGCCGCGTTGGCTATCCGGGCCCCGTCGAGGTGCACCTTCATGCCGCGCTCGTGGGCGTGGTCGCAGATGGCGCGGATCTCGTCGGGGGTGTAGACGGTGCCCAGCTCGGTGTTCTGGGTGATCGAGACGACCTGCGGCATGGCCCGGTGCTCGTCGTCCCAGCCGTACGCCTGCCGGTCGATGAGCTCGGGGGTGAGCTTGCCGTCCGGAGTGGGCACGGTGAGGAGCTTCAGCCCGCCCATCCGCTCGGGCGCGCCGCCCTCGTCCACGTTGATGTGCGCGGACTCGGCGCAGATGACCGCTCCCCAGCGGTCGGTGAGCGCCTGGAGGGCGACCACGTTGGCTCCGGTGCCGTTGAAGACCGGGAAGGCCTCGGCGGTGGGGCCGAAGTGGCTGTGCATGACGCGCTGGAGATGGCCGGTGTAGTCGTCCTCGCCGTAGGCGACCTGGTGGCCGCCGTTGGCCAGCGCGATGGCCGCGAGGACCTCCGGGTGCGCTCCGGCGTAGTTGTCACTGGCGAAGCCGCGTACCTGCGGATCGTGGTGACGTCGCGCGTCGGTCCTCACGGTTGCGGGGTCAGCCACAGGCGCTTTCCGTTCACTTCGGGGGCGGGCTCGTCCCAGACACCGGCGATGGCCTCGGCCAGCTCCGTGACGTCGGTGAAGCCCGCGAACTTCGCATTCGGGCGCTCGGCGCGCATCGCGTCGTTCACCAGTGCCTTGACCACCAGAATGGCAGCAGCGGTACGCGGTCCGTCCTCGCCCCCCGCCTTGCGGAAGGCGTCGCCGAGCGCGAGGGTCCACGCCTCGGCCGCGGCCTTGGCGGCGGAGTAGGCGGCGTTGCCCGCGGTGGGCTTGCTGGCTCCGGCGGCGCTGATCAGGAGGTAGCGGCCCTTGCGGCTGCGCTCCAGTGGCTCCTGGAAGGCCAGCGAGGTCGACTGGACGGTGCGGATGAGCAGCTTCTCCAGCGCGTCCCAGTCGGAGAGCACGGTCTCCTGGAACGACGGGCTGCCGCGCCAGCCGCCGACGAGGTGGACCAGGCCGTCGATGCGGCCGAACTCCGCCTCGGTGCGCTTGGCCCAGTCCCGGGTGGCGTCGAGGTCGAGCAGATCGACGGTCTCACCGGTGACGGTCGCACCCCCGTGGGCGTACCGGGCGGCGTCGACCGCCTCGGCGAGCCGTTCGGGGTTGGCGTCGCAGCCGACGACCGTGGCGCCCGCCTCGGCGAGTCGCAGCAGCGTCGCCCGGCCGGCGGGTCCCGCCGCTCCGGCGACCGCGACCACGGCTCCTTCGAGCGCACCCGTCCCCTCGCCCCTGCCGTTTCCGTTCATGGCCACCGCCTCCTCGGGAGAATGGTTCACGCGGCTGCCCGCTCGTCGTTCGCCGCGGTGATTCCCTTGGTGGAGGCAATCACGTGCTTCAGCTTCTTGGCGAGCGCCTCATAGAACATGCTCAGGGGAAACTCGTCCGGAAGCACGTCGTCGACGAGCTTGCGAGGAGGAAGTGTGAGGTCGAGGGCGTCGGGGCCCTTGGCCCATCGCGATCCCGGGTGCGGGGCGAGGTAGGTGGAGACGAGGTCGTACGCGGCGAACCAGTGGACCAGCTTGGGCCGGTCGATACCGTCGCGGTAGAGCTTCTCGATCTCGGCGCAGAGCTGGTTGGTGACCTGCGGAGCGCGGTCCCAGTCGATCTTCAGGGTGTTGTCGGTCCAGCGGACGACGTCGTGCTTGTGGAGGTAGGCGAAGAGGAGCTGGCCGCCGAGGCCGTCGTAGTTGCGGACGCGCTCGCCGGTGACGGGGAAGCGGAACATCCGGTCGAAGAGCACCGCGTACTGCACGTCGCGGCCGTGGGCGTTGCCCTCGGACTCCAGCTTCACGGCCTCCTTGAAGGCGGTGAGGTCGCAGCGCAGCTCCTCCAGGCCGTACATCCAGAACGGCTGGCGCTGCTTGATCATGAACGGGTCGAACGGCAGGTCGCCGTGGCTGTGGGTGCGGTCGTGGACCATGTCCCACAGGACGAACGCCTGCTCGCAGCGCTGCTGGTCGCCGACCATCTCGCGGATGTCGTCGGGCAGCTCCAGGCCGAGCAGCTCGACGGAGGCCTCGGTGACGCGGCGGAAGCGGGCGGCCTCGCGGTCGCAGAAGATGCCGCCCCAGCTGAAGCGCTCGGGGGCCTCGCGCACGGCGATGGTCTCCGGGAAGAGCACCGCGGAGTTGGTGTCGTAGCCGGAGGTGAAGTCCTCGAAGGTGATCCCGCAGAAGAGCGGGTTGTCGTAGCGGTTCGCCTCCAGGTCGGCGAGCCACTGGGGCCAGACCATCTTGAGGACGACCGCTTCGAGGTTGCGGTCGGGGTTGCCGTTCTGCGTGTACATCGCGAAGACGACGAGGTGCTGGAGGCCGTCGGCCCGCATCTTCGCGGGCTGGAAGGCGAGCAGCGAGTCCAGGAAGTCGGGGACGCGGAAGCCGTCGGCGGCCCAGCGGCGCAGGTCGGTGACGAGCGCACGGTGGTAGGCGGCGTCGTGCGGGAGGAGCGGGGACAGCTCCTCGACCGCACCGATGACCCGGTCGAGGACGCGCTCGACGTCGGCCGGGGAGGGGGCGCCGTCGGCCTCGAAGTCGATGGATCCGTCCTTGGACTGCCAGGGGCGGATCTCCTCGACGGCATCCCTGAGCACGGGCCAGGCCGGGTGCTCGACGACCCGCTGGGCCGTAGCTATCGCGCCGTCGGTGGTGTCGTGCACAAGAATTTCCGTCATAACACTTCCTCCACGGGAGAACCTCGCGTGGCATCACCGTAGCCGGGCAGGGATCCCGCCGACAAGTGGAGACCTGAAAATTATCCTGCGTACCCCCTATGGTCACCGCTGTTTTTCCTGCGGGATGCCGGGTAGAAGCGCGTTTCCCGCAGCACCGCTCGGAGCCGGGCGACCGGGCCCGCACGGCGTGGGACATCCCGCACCCGGGCCGCTACCCTCCCCAGTGCCGTATTGCCGTACCTCAGCGCGGGCAGGAGCAGTCGCCGGGAAGCCGCCGACGGAAACGAGGTCGCCTTGTCATTTCTCACCCTGGGTCATCGCGGAGTGATGGGCGTCGAGCCCGAGAACACGCTGCGCTCCTTCGTCCGCGCCGAGGCGTCCGGCATGGACGCCATCGAGCTGGATCTCCACCTCAGCAAGGACGGCGCGCTCGCCGTGATGCACGACGCGGACGTGGACCGCACGACGGACGGCACCGGGCCGATCGCGGCCAAGACCCTGGCGGAGCTGCGCGAGCTCGACGCCGGCCGGGGCGAGCGGATCCCCGTCTTCGAAGAGGTGCTGGAGGCCGTCTCCTCCCCGCTCCAGGCGGAGATCAAGGATGTGGCGGCGGCCCGCGCGCTGGCGGACGTGATGCTGGAGCGCGATCTCGTCGGCCGGGTGGAGGTGTCCTCGTTCCACGACGAGGCCGTCACCGAGATCGCCCGGCTGGTGCCCGGCGTCCGGACGGTGCTCATCGCCAGCCGCTGGGGCGCGGACGTGGTGGACCGGGCGAAGGCTGCGGGGGCGGCGACGCTCGCGCTCAACATCCGCCGCCTCACCCTGGAGGTGGTGGAACAAGCACACGCCGAGAGCCTGAAGGTGATCGGCTGGGTGGTGAACACCCAGGACCACCTGCGCCTGGCCCGGGCCCTGAACCTGGACGGCGCGACGACGGACTTCCCCGAGATCCGCCGCACGGGCCGCTTCACCGCCTGAGGGCGGGCCGGGGCCGGTCGCCCGGCGGTCCGTCAGATGTTCTTGGCGAGCAGTTCGAAGGTCAGGTCGTCGCGGAGCGGGATGCCGAAGCGCTCGTCGCCGTACGGGAACGGGGTGAGCGCTCCCGTACGGCGGTAGCCGCGCCGCTCGTACCAGGCGATCAGGTCGTCGCGCACCGAGATGACCGTCATGTGCATCTCGCGGACGCCCCAGCCCTCCTTCGCCGTGCGCTCCGCCTCGGCGATGATCAGCTTGCCGAGTCCGCCGCCCTGGAGGCCGGGCCGTACCGCGAACATGCCGAAGTAGGCCGCTTCGCCCCGGTGTTCGAGCTGGCAGCAGGCGACGAGTTCGCCGCCGCGCTCGACCGCGAGGAGCCTGCTCGCCGGAGCGTCGATGACATCGCGCACACCGTGTTCATCGGTCCGCTGCCCCTGGAGGATGTCGGCCTCGGTGGTCCAGCCGGTGCGGCTGGAGTCACCGCGGTAGGCGGACTCGATCAGTGCCACCAGCGCCGGGACGTCGGCCTCGGTCGCGTCACGGAAGGTCAGCCGGGCCGAGTCGGGCGTGGCGGTGTCCATGGGGCTCTCCGTTTCTCTGCTGCCGTACGTCCGGTCGAGGGTAACGCGACCCGGAGCGCCCCCGACGGGCCCCGGAGCGCCCCCTTCACTTCCCTGTGCGCCGGGTTCGGCTGCGCCGGCGTGGGCAGCGATGGGGCGACCCGCAACAGTGCCGTACGTCCGACCGGGGGGAGGCGCGCCCGTGCACGGAGAGGCTCCGACCGGCTGGCTGCTGATGGTGTTGTGCGCGGTGAGCGGCGCCTACTGCCTTCTGCGCACCCGCACCGGGACGCCACGGGAGCGCCGCACGGCGCGCTCGGAGGCGCTCATGGGTTTCGGGATGGCGGCGATGGCCGTTCCGGCGGGGGTGCTGTCACCCCCGGGCTGGGCCTGGGCGGTGTACGCGGCGCTGTTCGGCGCGGCCGCGCTGCGGGCGCTGCCGCCCGCGCTGCGCGGCGGCCACCATCTGCACCATCTCGTCGGCTCGCTGGCCATGGTCTACATGGCCGTGGCGATGGCCCCGGCGGTGACGGGGAACGGCGGGGACGGTCATGCCGGGCACGGGGCGGCGGGAGCCGGTGGCATACCCGTGCTGACCGGGATTCTGCTCGTCTACTACGCGTTCTATGTGCTGGGCTCGGCCGGTCGGCTCCTCCCCGCGGCTGTCGTGACACCGGCCGGCGGCACGGGTGTCGTGACACCGGCCGGCGGCACGGGCGCCATCGGCCGCGGGCCGGGCGGTTTCGGGGGCAGGACGGACGGGCGGCCCGAGCTCACGACGGCCTGCCGACTGACGATGGGCATCGGCATGTTCGCCATGCTTCTCACCCTGTGAGACGGGAAGTGGGACAGAAGCCCTGTCACACAGTGGCCTGCGTCACTTGGCCGTCGGGGCCGTACCCCCGGTCGGCCCGCCCCTCATAAGCTGAAGCCATGCTGGTCTCCCTCGCACTGCTGCTGCTCGGTGCACTGACCGCCCTGGTGACCCCGCGCGTGATGGCGCGGGCCCGGTGGCCGGAGCGCGAGCCGGTCGTGGCCCTGTGGGTCTGGCAGTGCGTGGTGGCCGCGGTCCTCCTGTCGTTCGCCCTGTCCATGACGCTGAGCGCGGCCGCCGCCTGGCAGGCGGTGCGCGGCCACGTCTTCGCCCCCGCCCCGCACGCCGTCGTCGAGGCGTACGCCCTGGCGGCGTACGGGCCGTGGTCGGCGGTCATCGCCGTGCTGCTGGCGCTGGGCGGGGTGTGGACCGGTGCGATGCTCCTGCGGGAGATCCGGCGGGCGCGGCGACGCCGCCGGCAGCGTCGGGCGGAACTGCTGGTGCGCGCCCCGCTGATGCCGGGCGAGGAGCCCGGAGCCGACCGCCTCGTGGTGCTGGAGGGCGAACGCCCCGACGCCTGGTGGCTGCCCGGCACCGCACCTCAACTCGTCATCACGACCGCCGCACTGGGGCGCCTGAAGGGCCGTCAGCTCGATGCCGTGCTCGCTCATGAGCAGGGGCACGCCCAGGCCCGGCACGACTGGTTGCTGCACTGTTCGTCGGCGCTGGCGATCGGCTTCCCGCAGATCCCGGTGTTCGCCGCGTTCCGCGACGAGATGCACCGGCTGGTCGAGTTGGCCGCCGACGACGTGGCGTCGCGCCGCTTCGGCAGACTGACCACCGCGCTCGCCCTGGTCGGACTCAACGAGGACCGCGGGGTGTTCGGCCCCTGCCCCACCCCCCAGGCTCAAGTGCCCCTCCGGGTCAACCGGTTGCTGGCACCGGTCGAACGGCTGACGGCGGGCCGCAGGCTCCGGCTGACGGCCGCCGCCGCACTGGTGCCGGTCGTCCCGGTGGTCGTGGCCTTCGTCCCGGGACTCCGCGCCCTCGGGTAGCCCCGGGACCGGCCACGGTTCCCTACCCGGGTTGGCCTTCGGGCGGTGTCCTCCGCGAGGATCATCCCCATGCCCTCCCCCCGCTTCCGCTTCCGTTCACCGGACCGTTCCCCCCGTGCCACGCCCGCCCTGTGGACCGGAGCCGCCGTCGGCACGGCGTCTTCGGTGCTGCTCGTGCTGGTGGCGGTGCGCTGGTCGCCCCTGATGTCCCTGGACCGGTCGGTCGCCGACGCCCTGCACCGGCACGCCGTGACCGACCCCGGTCTGGTCCGGGTGAACCGGGTGCTGACGGACTGGGTGTGGGATCCCTGGACCATGCGCGCCCTGATCGCGGTGGCCGTGGTCGCCCTGTGGTGGCGGGGGGCGCGCCGGCTCGCCCTGTGGGTGGCCGCGACGAGTCTGCTCGCCTCCCTCCTCCAGCAGGGGCTGAAGGCCGCGGTGGGCCGGGAGCGCCCGCGGTGGCCCGACCCGGTGGACTCGGCCCAGTTCGCGGCCTTTCCCTCCGGGCACGCGATGACGGCCGTCGTCAGCTGCGGGCTGCTCCTGTGGCTGCTGCGGCTGCACGGCGCCGGCCCCGGGCTGTGGGGCACGGCACTGGCCGTGGCGGTGGTCTCGGCGGTCGGCGTCGCCGCGACCCGGGTATATCTGGGGGTGCACTGGCTGACCGATGTCGTGGGCGGTGCGCTGCTGGGGGTGGCCGTGGTGACGTTGAGCGCCGCCGGGTACGCCCGGTACACGGCGCCCCTGAAGGGATCGCACCGATGATCGAAGGTGTGCTGTTCGACTTCTCCGGAACGCTGTTCCGGATCGAGCCGGTCCGGGACTGGCTCGCCGCCGTGCTGCGGGAGGAGGGCGTCGACGTGCCGCAGGAGGATTTCGAGCCGTACGTGACCGGGCTCACGGAGGCCGGTGCTCTCCCGGGCGGTCCGCCTCCGCTCCGGGTGCCGGAGCGGCTGGCCGACGCGATGGCCCGCCGGGACCTGACCCCGGCGCTGCACCGCGAGGCGTACACCGGACTGGCCCGGACCGTCGCGCTGCCCGATCCGGGGCTGTACGACGCGCTGTACGACCGCCACATGCGGCCGGAGGCCTGGCGGGCCTATCCGGACGCGGTGGAGGTCCTGGAGGGACTGCGGAGGGCGGGGATCGCGGTCGGCGTGGTCAGCAACATCGGCTGGGACCTGCGTCCGGTCTTCCGTGCGCACGGGCTCGACGACCTGGTCGACGCCTATGTGCTGTCCTTCGAGCACGGGCTCCAGAAGCCCGCAGCGGAGCTGTTCAGCATCGCCTGCACGAGGATCGGCCGGGATCCGGCCGATGTGGTCATGGTCGGTGACGACCGGATCGCGGACGGGGGTGCCGCCGCCCTGGGCTGCGAGGTCCGGTTCGTGGACCACCTGCCTGTGTCGGACCGGCCCGACGGTCTGCGTTCCCTGGGGCTGGTCCCGGCCTGAGGCCCGCCGCGGGCAGGGGCCGGGCCCCGGCGGGACGACGGAGACGGGGGGATCGGGCCGGGGTGTGAGGCATATCCCGCCGCGGAAGGGGTAAGGGGAGCCGCTCGTGGTCGTAGCCTGGGGGGCATGTCCCCGATGTCGTCTTCCGTATCCACTCGTTCCGCAGCCGAGGTCAACGCGGAGATCCGCGACCTGTGGCAGCGTTCGGGCGGGTCCCTGACGCCGCAGGACGAGGCGGAGTACCAGCGGCTGCTGGTGGAGTGGGCCGCCGCTGCCGGCGGGAGCGTCCGTACCTCCGTCTGACCGCCGCACCCCCGTGACCAGGAGCCTGTGGGAGATCGCGCCCGATCCGGCGATCCCCCGCGTCGCCGGATCCGGGCACACCCCCGGCGTGCCGCGTGGGACACGGCCGTGGACCGCGCCGGGGACCGGAGTTGCGGGATCCGCCGTCGCAGGGATCCAGCATGTCCCCACCCCGCTCATCGGTCAATGAATTTCCGCTCCGCACGCACCGGGGCCGGTGTCTCCCGGGCGGAAGACCGCCCGGGAGACACCGGCCCCGGAATGGCTGACGAACCTGCTGTGCGACGCGCTGAGGGATCAGCGGTCGAAGTAGTCCGGCTGCGTCTGCACGTTGAGCTCGTCCATCGTGACCCGCTTCGCCGGGTCGGTACGGCGGTCCTCCAGCTTCAGCACGTCGAAGCCCTTGGCGATGTCACTGGAGTAGATGTGACCGTTGTAGTAGTACGCCGACCAGGGGCCGGCCGTCGTGACCTGGTCGAGGGTGACCGGGCCGCGCTCGAAGAAGGCGATCTCCTCGGGCTTGGCCGAGTCGGTGAAGTCCCAGACGGAGATGCCCCCCTGGTACCAGGCCTGGACCATCAGGTCGCGGCCCTTCACCGGGATGATCGAGCCGTTGTGGGCGACGCAGACCTCGGCGTCGGCCTGGTGACGGTCGATCTTGAAGTAGCTCCGGAAGACCAGCTTGCGCTTGTCGCCCTTGCCGACGATGTCGTAGATGCCGTCGGCACCGCGCTTCGGACCGATCTGCTCGTTGCAGGTGGCCGCGCCGCCGCCGCCCAGCTCGTCGGTGAAGACGACCTTGTTCGCACCCTGGTTGAAGGTCGCCGAGTGCCAGAACGCGAAGTTCACGTTGTCCTGGACCCGATCGATGATCTTCGGGTGCTCCGGGTCCTCGATGGAGAACAGCAGACCGTCACCCATGCAGGCCCCGGCCGCCAGGTCCTTCGACGGCAGCACCGTGATGTCGTGGCAGCCGGTCGTCTTGGAGACGCCGGGGTTCTCGGGCGCTCCCGGGTTGCCTCCGTCCGGGAAGAGCACCGGGAAGTCGATGACCCGGGCCTTCTGGGGCGCCTTGAGCGGCACCTTGATGATGGAGATCCCGTCGTGCGGCGGCTTGCAGTCCGGGAACGTCTCGTTGGGCGAGTACGAGGAGACGTACACGTACACGTTCTTCTTGCCGTCCGGCACCAGCGTGTGCGTGTGGGAACCGCAGGCGGTCTCCACGGCGGCGATGTACTTGGGCTGCCGCTTGTTGCTGATGTCGAAGATCTTCATGCCCTCCCAGGAGGACTTCTCCGTGGCGGGCTGGGAGGTGCTGGAGCAGGAGTCGTCGCTGCGCGAGGAGTCCGTCGACAGGAAGAGCAGGTTCCCGGAGACCGAGATGTCGTTCTGCGAGCCGGGGCAGAGGACCTCGGCGACGGTCCTGGGCTTCTTCGGCTTGCTGATGTCGTAGATGACGAAGCCGTCGTAGTTCCCGACGTACGCGTACTTCCCCTGGAACGCGAGGTCGGTGTTGGTCCCCTTGAGGGCGCCCTTCGGCACGTTCGTCAGGTGCTTGATGTTGGAGCTGTGGACGATCTCGTCCACGCCGGGTATGTCACCCCCGGATATCGCGGCCCTGGCCTCGGCCTGGTCGCTCTTGGAGACGGAACCGCGCTCGGCCGGGGCATCGCCCGGATCGGGGGTCGCGGCCGCTGTGGTGGCCGTCAGCAGCGTGGCGAGGAGTCCGGCTGCGGCTGCCACCGCGCCCAGACGTCTGCGCCGCACGCGGGTGGTGTGCAACGAGGTCACTGCGTCCTCCCTTGTATCCGTTCGGGATCGAACGGTTATGGAACCCCCGGCAGTATCGTCCCTCACATGTACACATCAACAGATGGCAACGCAGACGTAATAAAAGTTTTTGATCTTCGGCCGGTGGAAGCGTGTTAGGACGGTCTGCAACAAACCCTGTGGCACAGGAGGTCACCGTGTTCATCCATCGCCGGACCGCAGCTCTGCGCTCAACCGCTCTCGCGGCGGCGGCGGTTGCCGCCGCGCTCGTCCTGGGAGCCTGCGACGCGGACAGCGGTGACGGAGCGTCGGGCAAGGCCAAGGACGCGGGTCCCGGCGTGATCGCGCCCGGCAGACCGGGCGAGCCCGCCCGGACGCTCTCCGCCGAGGAGGCCGCCGAGGAGACCGGTCAGGACACCGCCAACTCCGCGGACTTCCGCTATGCGCAGATGATGATCGAGCATCACGCACAGGCGCTCGTGATGACCCGACTCGCCCCGGAAAAAGCCTCCGAGAGCACCGTCAAGCGGCTCGCGGAACGCATAGCGGCGGGCCAGAAGCCGGAGATCGGCGCGATGGAGGGGTGGCTCAAGAGAAACGGCGGCGACAAGCGCAAGCAGCACCACGACCACTCCGGGATGCCCGGCATGGCGACCGAAGCCCAGCTGGAGAAGTTGCGCGGCGCCGAGGGCGAGGCGTTCGACAAGCTCTTCCTGGAGCTGATGATCACCCACCACCAGGGGGCGGTCACGATGGCCACGGAGGCGCTCACCGAGGGGAACGACATCTTCGTCGAGGAGATGGCGAGCGATGTGGTCGCCCAGCAGACCGTGGAGATCGACCGGATGCGCGGAATGATGGACTGAGCCCCGAGGGCCGACCCACTCGGCCGCGCTGCCCGTGGACATACCCACTCGGCCGGGCTGCCGGGGGAAGAGGCCGATCGGCCGCGCTGCTCCGTGCGCCCGGCGGTGCGGATCGGCCCGGCGGTGCCATCCTGGAGGGAACCTCCGGGAAAGAGGTGCGCCGTGCTCTCCGTCGCCGTCGTCGGGTCCGGCCCCAGCGGGGTCTACACCGCCCAGGCCCTCCTCCAGCAGTCGCTGGTGCCGGATGTGCGCGTGCACGTCCTGGACCGGCTGCCCACCCCGTACGGACTCGTGCGGTACGGGGTGGCCCCCGACCACGAGAAGATCAAGTCGCTGCAGAACAGTCTGCGGACGGTCCTGGAGGACGAGCGGGTCACCTTCGTGGGCAACATCGGCGTCGGCGGTGCGGACGGGGTCTCCCCCGCCCGGCTCGCGGAGCTGTACCACGCGGTCGTCTACTGCGTCGGGGCATCGGCGGACCGCGCGTTGGCGGTACCGGGCGAGGAGCTGCCGGGCAGCTACTCGGCCACCCGCTTCGTCTCCTGGTACAGCGCCCACCCGGACATCGGCGCCGACCCGTTCGCCCGGGACGCCCTGGACGCCCGCTCGGCCGTCGTGATCGGCGTGGGCAACGTGGCGGTCGACGTGGCCCGGATCCTGGCGCGCGGCGCCGGCGAACTGCGCCGCACCGACGTGCCTCGCGCCGCGCTGCGCGCGCTGGAGGAGAGCCGGGTGCGCGAGGTGCACATCGTGGGCCGCCGGGGCCCCTCCCAGGCCCGGTTCACGACCAAGGAGCTACGGGAACTGGGGGCGCTGCCCGGGGCGCGGGTCGTCCTCGACCCGTCGGAGCTGGCGCTCGACCCGGCGTACGCCGCTGCGGACGGCCTGCCCGGAGCCCTGCCGCTGCCCGCCGTGGTGCGGCGGAACCTGGAGGTGCTGCGCGGCTGGTCAGCGGCCGGCGGGGCGGGGGCCGCCGGGGCCGGAGCGGGCCGGGCGCCGGGCTCGGCGGATGCCGGACGCCGTATCCGGCTGCGGTTCTTCCTGCGGCCGGTGGAGCTGCTGGAGCGCGGCGGACGGGTGGCCGGGGTGCGGTTCGCCCGGACGGCCCCGGACGGGGCGGGGGGCGTACGGGACACCGGTCGTTACGAGGACGTCGAGGCGCAGCTCGTCCTCCGGGCGGTCGGCTATCGAGGGGTGGAGCTGCCGGGGCTGCCGTTCGACCCGGTGCGCGGGACGGTGCCGCACGTGGCGGGCCGGGTGCTGCGGGACGGGGTGCCGTCGCCGGGTGAATACGTCGCGGGGTGGATCAAGCGGGGGCCGACCGGGGTGATCGGCTCGAACCGGTCCTGCGCCAAGGAGACGGTGGCCTCGCTGCTGGCGGACGCGGCCGCCCTGACGCGGCGTACGGCGGCGGACGATCCGCTGGGCGTGCTGCGGGGGTGGGGGCTGCGGCCGGTGGAGTGGGCCGGCTGGCTGTCGATCGAGCGCGCGGAGGCCGAGCTGGGCCGGTCGCTGGGGCGCGGCCCGGTGAAGATCTCCGACTGGGCGGGGCTGCTGGCGGCGGCCCGGGACGAGAAGGGCTGAGCGGCTCCGCGCGGTCACTCCCGGGTCGCCACAACCAGCCGGGCACGGGGGCTGCCGTCGGGGCGGCGGCCCAGTTCGGTGAGCGGCGTCAGCCGCACGACGAATCCGGCCCGCGTCAGGTCCTCCAGCACATCGCCGAGCCGGAACGTGCGGTAGTACATGACGAACCGCGGGCGCCACAGGGCGTTGCGCACCCGCATCGCCGCGTCGAAGCCGAGCAGCGTCCAGTAGGCGCGGGATCCCACCGGGGGCGGTGCGCCGATCGGGAAGACGAACCGTCCGCCCGGGCGGAGCGATCCGTACACCTCGGCGAAGAGGCCGAAACGTTCGGCGGGCAGGAAATGGCCGAACGCCCCGAAGCTCACGGCGAGATCGAAGGCGGGCGCGAAGGGCAGGGAACGGGCATCGGCCCGCACCCAGTCCACTGCCGGCCCCTCCCCCGCCGGTCGCTCTCCCCCGGGCGGGAAGGCGGTCCGGGCCTCGGCGAGCATCCCCGCGCTGAAGTCGACCCCGACCACCCGCTCACGGCACAGCTGCCGCAGTACGCCGACTCCCGCGCCGGTGCCGCAGCAGACGTCGAGTCCGGTGTCGAAGGGGCCGAGTCGGCGCACCTCGTCGGTGACGGCGTCGAGCACGCGGTCCGGGGTGCGGTAGGGCGTCCGGTCGAACTTCGGGGCGAGGAGGTCGTAGCCGCCCTCGATCGAGGAGAGCGCCTGAACGGCCAGTTCGCGCACGGTGGGGCCCTGTTCGGTAGACATCACGGGCCACCCTACCGACGCGGAGGCCCCCTGCGGTCACGCGCTGCCGTGCCGCCCGGGGCGGGAGGGCCGCCGCGTCAACGGCTTTCGGGAAGACGCCGCTTGAGGGTGATGGCGGCGTCGACGGCGTAGGCCTGGGTCCAGCTGCGGCCGGCCCCCGACTTCCAGGTGACGTGGACCGTGGAGCCGTCGGTCCGGGCGCTCTCCACGGTCATGGCCCGGTCGCCGTCGCGTACGTCGCCGCGGCGCAGTTCGCCCGCCTCGACCGTGACGGGGCGCTCCGCCGGCGCGTTCTCGGCCTCCTCGGCCGCCCGGAGGAGTTCGGCCGCCAGCGCGCGGGCCGCCTCGGGGGTGCAGGACCAGACGAGCTCGCCCGCCGGTGGCCTGAGGCGGATGCCGATACGGGGAGCGGGGGCGGGGTCGTCGTCCGGGGCGGGGCCGTCCGCGGCGGCCGTGGCCGGCATGTGCTCGCCCACGGTGACCGTGATCGGCACCGGGCGGCCGTCGGCGTCCGTGATCCCGGTCCCGCTGCTCATCGTCGTCTCCTCGGTGTGACTGGCACCATCCGGCCCTGGCTGTTCCCGACCGCCACCGGGCCGTCCCGGGACTTGCCCCGGCAGCTGTCCGGCCGCCACCCAGGATGTCAGCACCCGGCCGCCGGGCGTACGGGCGGCCCCGACGTCGGCCGGGGCGGCTCGGCGGGGTGGCTCAGGTGCGGTAGACGTCCAGGCGGCCGCACATGCCGAACCTGCCGTACGCCGAGGGGCGTTCGGCGTGGACGCGGGCTTCGGCGAGGTGGCTGGCCTCGCCGCGGTCCAGGGCGTCGAGCTGGTCGGCGGTCGCGGCGGCTGCCGTGGCGGCCCCGTTCTGCCAGCGGGTGCGCCACTGGGCCGTACGGGGGCGGACGAGCGCGGCGGCGGCCCGGTGGAACGCGGCCAGCGGCTCCGGATCGCCGTCCTCCACGGCCTCACGCAGGGCGAGGAAACCCTCCACGGCCAGGTCGCGCCGGGCCCGCGCCGCCGCTTCCTGGACAGCCTCCTCGGCGTCTCCCGGGAGCGCCACCGCCGCGCGGTAGCCGTCCGGGTCCGACAGCCTGCCGGGCGGCAGCGTGAGCACGGCGTCGCCCGCCTCGGGCAGCCCGCTGTTCTGCATGAGCACGATGAGACGCAGCCCGTCCTCGTTGACCAGGCGGTGGATGGTGCCCGGGGTGAACCAGACCAGCGCTCCGGGCGTCAGCGGTGTCTCCCGGTATCCGCCGGTCGTGAGGGTCTGCACGGAGCCGCTGCCGCCGACCACGACGTACCCCTCCGAGCAGGTCAGGTGGAGATGCGGGGTGCCTCCGCGCAGTCCGTCGGCGGCGGGCCAGTCGTAGACGTTCAGATGCGAGACGGCGACGGCGCCGGGCAGTCCTTCGAAGGTCACCAACGGAGGCTCCTGGGTCTCGGCGACACGGTCATCCGACCGCACCGCAAGCGCTTTCTACGATTCTCGGACGCTAGGGCCGCCGCCGGACACCGGTCAAGGGAACCGCGCACGCGGACAGCGTTGAGCCCCCGTGCCCCAAGCCGGCGGCGGGCGTGTGCGCGAGCCACTGTCAGTGGCCGGGTGCAGACTGGCACTGTTCCGGCACAACGGCGTATCGGAGGTCCAGGACGATGACCGATGTATTGCTCACCGCAGGCACCCGCAAGGGTCTTTTCATCGGCCGCAGACGCGGCGGGACCTGGGAGATCACGGGTCCCCACTTCAACGCGCAGGCCATCTACTCGGTGGCCGTGGACACCAGGGGTGACACCCCGAGGATCCTGGTCGGCGGGGACAGCGCGCACTGGGGGCCGTCGGTCTTCCACTCGGACGATCTGGGTGAGACCTGGGTCGAGCCGCGACAGCCCGCGGTGAAGTTCCCCAAGTCCACCGGCGCTTCGCTGGAGCGCGTCTGGCAGCTGCATCCGGCGGGCCCCGAGGCGCCGGACGTGGTCTACGCGGGCACGGAGCCGGCCGCTCTGTTCCGTTCCGAGGACCGGGGCGAGTCGTTCGAGCTGGTCCGTCCGCTCTGGGAGCACCCGACCCGCTCGCGGTGGGAGCCGGGCGGCGGCGGTGAGGGACTGCACACCGTCCTGACCGACTCCCGGGACGCCAAGTCGGTGACCGTGGCCGTGTCGACGGCGGGGGTGTTCCGGACGAAGGACGGCGGGGCGAGCTGGGAGCCGTCGAACAAGGGCGTCTCCGCGGTCTTCCTCCCGGACCCGGACCCGGAGTTCGGGCAGTGCGTCCACAAGGTCACCCGGGACGCGGCCGACCCGGACCGGCTCTATCTGCAGAACCACTGGGGCGTGTTCCGCAGCGACGACGCCGGTGGCCACTGGAGCGACATCGGCGCGGGGCTGCCCTCCGACTTCGGGTTCGCCGCCGTCGCGCACCCGCACCGCGGCGACACGGCGTACGTCTTCCCGATCAACGCCGACGCCGACCGGGTCCCGGCGGAGCACCGCTGCCGGGTGTTCCGGACGACCGACGCGGGGCGCACCTGGGAGCCGCTCTCCGAAGGCCTGCCGGACGGGGCGCACTACGGCACGGTGCTGCGGGACGCTCTGTGCACCGACGACGCGGATCCCGCCGGGGTCTACTTCGGCAACCGCAACGGCGAGTTGTACGCCAGCGCGGACGACGGGGACAGCTGGCAGCAGCTCGCCTCCCATCTGCCGGACGTCCTGTGCGTACGGGCGGTGACGCTCGGCTGACGGGCGGTCGGCCGGAGCACCGACGGCAGTTGATCGGAGTGGTCGTATCAGCAGTAGAGTGCGGGCCGTGGCAGCACGACCGTTGAAAGAGATCATCGAGCCGGGGTGGGCCGACGCCCTCGAACCCGTCGCCGAACGCATCGCCGCTATGGGCGACTTCCTCCGCGCGGAGATCGCCGCGGGACGCACGTACCTCCCCTCCGGGGCTCATGTACTGCGGGCGTTCCAGCAGCCGTTCGAGGAGGTGAGAGTGCTGGTCGTCGGCCAGGATCCGTATCCCACCCCGGGGCACGCGATCGGGCTGAGCTTCGCGGTGGCCCCCGATGTCCGGCCGCTCCCCGGCAGCCTGGAGAACATCTTCCGGGAGCTGCACGCGGATCTGGGTCTGCCCAGGCCGTCCAACGGCGATCTCACTCCGTGGACCAGGCAGGGGGTGCTGCTCCTCAACAGGGCGCTCACCACCGCGCCTCGGCGGCCCGCCGCCCACCGGGGCAAGGGCTGGGAAGAGGTCACCGAGCAGGCCATCAAGGCGCTGGTGGCCCGGGGCACTCCGCTGGTGTCGGTCCTGTGGGGGCGTGACGCCCGCAATCTGCGCCCACTGCTGGGGGACTTCCCGGCGATCGAGTCCTCGCACCCCTCCCCCATGTCCGCGGACCGGGGTTTCTTCGGCTCGCGGCCGTTCAGCCGGGTCAACGAACTGCTGGAGCGCCAGGGAGCGCGGCCGGTGGACTGGCGGCTTCCGTGACGCACGGCGCGCCGCCCGCCGATCCGGCCGGTCCGGGTGCGTATGTCCTCGGGGTCGACTCCGGGGGCTCCGGGCTGCGGGTGGCGCTCGGCCGGGTGGGCGAGCCGGGGCCCCTCGCGTCGACGGTCTGCGCCGAGCCGGTACGGACGGGCCCGGGCGGCATCGACGCCGGGCATCTGCTGGCTCAGCTGCTGCCCGCCGCCCGGGAGTTGCTGGACCGGGCACCGGCCGACGCGGCGGCCGGTGCCCGGAGCGACGGCGCGTCGGCGCACGAGGTCGCGGCGGTGGCGGTCGGCGCCGCCGGGATGGCCACGCTGGGCAAGCGGTTGCGGGCGGAGCTTCCCGGCGCGCTCGCGGACGCCCTGGGGGTACGCCGGGTGGCGCTGGCCGCCGACGCGGTGACCGCCTACGCGGGCGCGGTGGGACAGCGCCCCGGCGCGGTCGTCGCGGGCGGCACGGGCATGATCGCCCTCGGTACGGACCTGAAGGAGTGGCGCAGGGCCGACGGGTGGGGTCATCTTCTGGGTGACAGTGGCGGCGGCGCGTGGATCGGCCGGGCCGGGCTGGACGCGGCGATGCGGGCCCATGACGGACGGCGGGGCGGTTCCGCCGCGCTGCTGGACCGGCTGCGGGCCGTGTTCGGGCCGGCGGAGGCGCTGCCGGGGCTGCTCTACCCGCGCTCCGACCGGCCGGCCGTGCTGGCCTCGTTCGCACCGGAGGTGGCGGCGTGCGCCGGAGCGGATCCGGTCGCCGCGGATATTCTGCGGCAGGCCGCGGGCCATATCGCCGAGGCGGCCGCGGCCGTGTGCCCGGTGCCCGCCGCGCCGCACGGTGAGGCGGGCGAGGACGACGGGGCCGGCGAAGTGGCCCTGACCGGCGGCCTGTTCCGGATGGGCGAGCCACTGATCGCACCCCTGCGCGAGGAGCTGGCGCGGCTGCTGCCCGGGGCCCGGGTGAGCACCGCGACGGGCGATCCGCTGACGGGCGCTCTCCGGATCGCGGGCGCCCTGGCGGGCGGGGACCTGCGCCTGCCGCGTCACCCGACGATGTTGTCCGTGCCCCTGGAGCAGGAACCGGGACAGCTCGGGGAGGCGGCGGTCCAGGACGAGCCCCGGGTGGGGTGAACCAGCGGCGGGGCGGGGAGGACGGAGAAGTACGGACGGGCGAACCGGCTGAACAGCGAGCCGACAGACAGGGACACTCCGGTGGTTCATCACTCATCGGACATAAGCGGATAGTTAACGCTCGACCTGCCCCTCCCCGAACAGAGGGGCAGGTAAAACCAGTAGCATGCGGCGCCATGAGCACCCCCACTGGGCCCGCTTCCGGCCTGCCTGTACGAATGCCGCGACCTCGCCAGTCCGGACGGCACCGCCGCCCGGAGCCCGTGGTCGCACCTGAGGGCGCTGCCGCGCTCGTTCTCGCCGTTCCCGGTACCCCTTCCTCGGCCACGCGCAGCCTGGCCGAGGAAGTGATCAGCATCGCCCGTTCCGAGCTGCCCGGCCTCAACGCCCGGATCGGCTACCTCGACGGCGACGATGCCGAGTACCCGACCCTTTCCACCGTTCTCGCCCACAACGCCGCCGAGCGCGTCGCGCGCTTCGATCAGGCCGTCGCGGCCGGCCGTGAGGTCGCCGAGCCCACCGGCCCGTCCGCCGTCGTGGTCCCGCTGCTCGCGGGTCCGGACAGCGCGCTGATCCGACGGATACGGCAGGCCGTGATGGACAGCGCTACGCAGGCCGAGCTGACCGATGTGCTCGGCCCGCACCCGTTGCTCGCCGAGGCCCTGCACGTACGGCTGTCGGAGGCCGGTCTCGCGCGCGCCGACCGCGCCCGGCTGTTCACCGTCGCCACGGCCGCCGACGGCATCGTGCTGGCCACCGTGGGCGGCGAGGAGGCCGTGCAGGCCGCCGGGATCACCGGCATGCTGCTGGCGGCCCGGCTCGCCGTGCCGGTGATGGCCGCCGCGCTGGACGTGGAGGGCTCGGTCGCCTCGATCGCGGAGCAGCTGCAGGGCTCCGGCTCCGCACAGCTGGCGCTGGCGCCGTACCTGGTGGGCCCGGAGGTCGACCCCGGCCTGCTGGACGCCGCCGCGAAGGAGGCGGGCTGCGCGACGGCCGAGCCGCTGGGCGCCTACCCGGCGATCGGCAAGCTCGTGCTCTCCCTGTACGCCACGACGCTGGGCATCACGCCGGCGACGCCGCAGGGCGCCCAGGGGGCTCAAGCGCACTGACCGGACGCCGTCGCCGTCGGGCGGCGGCTCGGGAAGCCGGACAGCGCAGCGGGCCCGGACCGGGGATTCTTCTCCGGTCCGGGCCCGCTGCGCTGTTTCCGGGCCGTCGTGGCGGGCGAGGGCGGCGCCGGGGGTCAGACGAGGACGACGCAGGAGACCGCGGGGACCTCGACGGAGCCCGCGTGCCGGGGGATGCCCGTCTCGGCGTCCACGGCGAACCAGCTGACGTTCCCGGAGTGCTCGTTGGCCGCGTACAGCCACTGGCCGCCGGGGTCGAGGGTGAGGTCGCGCGGCCAGCGCCCGCCACAGCCGACGGTGGCCGCCAGGGCCGCCTTCTCGCCGCTCTCGTCGAGGGTGAGCACGGAGATGCTGTCGTGCCCCCGGTTGGCGGTCCACAGGAAGCGCCCGTCGGGGGCGACGACCACCTCGGACGGGTAGGTGCGCACGGCCGCGTCGGCCGTCTCGTGCTCGGGCAGCACCGAGGTCCTGCCCAGCACGTCGAGGCGGCCCGTCACCGCGTCCCAGCGGCACACGGTGAGCGTCGGCTCCAACTCGCCCAGGACGTAGGCGAGGGCGCCCGAGGGGTGGAAGGCCAGATGGCGCGGGCCGGTGCCCGGGCGCAGCGCCGTCTCGCCGTGCAGTCGCAGAGCGCCGGTGGCGGGGTCCAGGGCACAGACGCGTACGGAGTCGGTGCCGAGGTCCACGCTGACCAGCCAGTTCCCGGAGGGGTCGGCGAGGACCTGGTGGGCGTGCGGGGCCTCCTGGCGGCCGGTGTCGGGGCCGCTGCCCTCGTGCCGGAGCACCGAGGCCGCCGCCCCGAGCGACCCGTCGGCGAGGACCGGCAGGGCGGTGACGCTGCCGGAGGTGTAGTTGGCGGTGACCAGGTGGTTCGCGGCGAGCGCGAGGTGGGTGGGCGCGTCGCCCTCGACAGCCTGTGCGGGGCCCAGGAGCGTCGGTACGTCCTCGTCGACGGCGAAGGCGGCGGCGACGCCCGGGGCACTCTCGCCGACCGCGTACAGGACCGTACCGCCCTCCCGGGGGCCGACCGCGAGGAAGGAGGGGTCGGGCACGGCGCCCGTGGACCCGAGCAGGGTCAGGGCACCGGTCTCCCGGTCCACGGAGGCGGCGGTGATGCCGAGCCCGCCCGCCGAGGTGAACGACCCCAAGAATGCCCGCCGGGCGCTGTTGCCGATCATCGCGCTACCCCTCTTCACCGTCGCCGCGATCTTCACGGGCGACGGTAGCAGGCAGCCCCCCGCGGTCCAGACCAATCCAGGGCTTCGCCGTGCGGGGCGGACGGTCACACGCTGGGTGAGCGCCCGGCGCCTTTCAGCCGGCGCGAGAAGGGGTCAGCGGTCATCCCAGTGACCGTCGTGAGCCGCATGACGGTGGCCGTCGTGCGCACAGTCCCAGTGGTCGCCGTGCGGGACCGCCACATGCCCGCAGCTCTCACCGTGGACGTGGTCATGACCGGCATGCTCGTGATGTCCGGCGGCCCGGCACTCGTCCACGCGGCCTTCGTGCTCGCGGCGCAGATGACCGTCGTGCACGTAATCGACGTGATCGTCGTGAGGGACCGCCACATGCCCACAGCCTTCGCCGTGCGGGGACGGTGCCAACCTCCGAACGTCAGGCGTTCGTCGATGCCGCCGAGGGAGCGTGGCTCAGCGGGCTGACGAGTGCGGCGAGCGCTCGCTCCAGACCGTGCAGGTGGGCCAGGGCAGGGTCCACGGCGACGCCGGGCAGCTCGGGCAGGTGGAAGCCCCGGGCACCCTCGGGGGCGGTCAGGGCCTCGACGGCCGCCTCCACCCGGGAGCACGCGGCCGACAGCCGCGCGTCGTGCGAGGCGTCCGGGTCGGCGGCGATGGAGGCCAGCCCCCGCACTTCCCGTACGCAGTCGTCCAGCAGCGCGATCACCTGGCGGGCGCGCGCCTTGCGGGCCGGCAGCGGGCTCAGGGGGTGCACCAGCGGCGCGAGGGAGAGCCGGACCCGGCCGAGCAGCACCTCCAGCTCCGCGACGCGGGGGGCGGGGTCGGCGAGCGTCGACCCGGCGAGCCGGTCGGCCGCCTCGGCCGTGCAGGCGTGGACGCACCGCAGCGCCTTCTGGATCCAGGCGTCGGTGACGGCGTGGGTGGTGACGGGAAGGACCAGCAGCACGGCGAGCACCGCGCCGAGCGCGCCGACGGCGGTCTCCGCGACGCGCAGCCAGAGCAGGGCGGCGTCCAGGACGCCCAGCGCGCCGTAGAGCATCCCGGCCATCACCGTCACGAAGAACATCATCCAGCTGTACGAGACCGCCGCCGTGTAGAAGATGCCGAAGACGCCGACCGCGACGACGACGGCGGTCGGGACGGCCGCGCCGTCGAGCGGGATGGCAACGGCGAAGCCGGAGACGATGCCGATGACGGTCCCCAGGACCCGGCGGAATCCGCGGACGAGCGTTTCGCCGCGGGAGGTGGTGTTGACGAAGACCCACCAGGTGGCGCCGACCGCCCAGTACCACCGCTCGTCGGACAGGACCTGTCCGATGCCGAGCGCGAAGGCTCCGCCCAGGGTGGCCTGGACGGCCTGCCGGGTGGTGACGCGCAGTCGGCCCCGGATCTCCGGCGGAGCGGGCTGGGCGGGGACGGGGAGCCGTCGCTCGTAGCACCACAGGCCGAAGCGCACGGTGGACGAGGCGCACAGGGAGAGCGTCACGGCGGCGTACAGCTCGGGCAGCTGGCCAGGCACGGTGTGCAGGAACTGGGCGGCGAAGAACATCATGAACGCGAAGACGCCCAGCGCGTGCCCGCGCGGCCCCCACCGCCGGGCGTACACGCCCGCACCCATCACGGCGAGGAAGATCAGGTCCCGGGCGACGGGCTGGTCGTGCAGGACCGCCGCGACCGCGAGGACGGGCAGACCGGCGACGGGCAGCAGGGCGGTGGTGACCGCCTGTCCTCGCACCGTCGGGTCGGTCACGGTGAAGAGGGCGAGCAGCGCCGCGAGGCCGCCGGTGACGGCCGCCACGAGTGAATGCCCGACGAGCCCGCACAGCGCGACCGCGAGGCCGATGCCGACCACGGCACGGGAGGCGAAGCGCAGCCGGACCCGCCCCGGGTCCGGCGCCACGAACACCCTCTTCAGCACGCTTCCACCCCTTCCGCGTCACCGCAGAACTCGCATGAAAAAGGCGCCGCGGAAGTCCGCAGCGCCATCGACGCCACTATTGCAGCATCCAGCGGGCGCACGGATCAAACCGAGAGGGATATGCTGTACCAATGGACCAGTGAAATGGTCGACGAGTCGGCCACAAGCATGCCAACGGACCATCCGGGGGCCTGGGTACGCGTGCTCATCCCCGGAGCAGCCTGTCGCGGCCTCGGCGGCCCGGGGCGGCCCCCTCACCCTGGGTACAGTCGGGGCCGGACAGGACGGCTCGGAAGGAGATCGGCGGATCATGGCGGTGGACGCTCTCGACACCCGGATCCTGCGCCTGTTGATCGAGCAGCCGCGCACCAGCGTCCGGGAGTACGCGCGCATCCTCGGCGTCGCCCGCGGCACCCTGCAGGCCCGGCTCGACCGGCTGGAGCGCGACGGCGTGATCACCGGCACCGGGCCGGCCCTCTCCCCCGCCGCGCTCGGCCACCCCGTGCTCGCCTTCGTCCACCTGGAAGTCACCCAGGGGCATCTGGTCGAGGTGGGCGAGGCGCTGGCGGCCGTGCCCGAGATCATCGAGGCGTTCTCGACGACGGGTGGCGGCGATCTTCTGACCCGGGTCGTCGCCCGGGACAACGGGCACCTGGAGGATGTGATCCAGCGGCTGATTCAGCTGCCGGGGGTCGTCAGGACCCGGACCGATGTGGCGCTGCGCGAGCGGGTGGCGCACCGGGTGCTGCCGCTGGTGGAGTCCGTGGGACGGGCGGCGGGCGACCGGGACCGGCCGGGATCCGGGCCCCTTCAGGGCTGACCCGCCAGGGGTTCCGGTGGACGGCTCGGTGGCTGGAGTACGCCCGTCCTGGGCGGCGGCCGAGCCGCGGCGGACCGGGAGGTGTGGCGGGCCGTCAGCCGAGCCTGCTGAAGGGGCCGTCGGGGCATCGGGGGTCCGCCGGACCGATATCCTGATCATGTCGTTCGCCGCACCGCCCAGGACTCCGCCGGAGACCGGGGGCCCCGGGGGGCCGACAGCCGGAGCGGGCCACAATTCGAGATAGGTGTACAGGTGCTGGTAGCTGGTCGGTACCGATTGGTATCCCCCATCGGTCGTGGCGGCATGGGCGAGGTGTGGCGCGCCACGGACGAGGTCCTGGGACGGGCCGTGGCCGTGAAGCTCCTGCTGGGGGACCAGGCGGACGCCTCGTCGACCGCCCGCTTCCGGCTGGAGGCCCAGACCGCCGCCCGGTTGAGCCACCCGCACCTGGTGGCGGTGTTCGACTTCGGCGCCTGGGAGGACCGGTTCTTCCTGGTGATGGAGCTGGTCGAGGGGCAGAGCCTCGGAGACCTGCTCGCCGCCCAGGAGCGCGTCCACCCCGAACTGGTCGCCCGAATAGCCGGTCAGGCGGCCGCCGGGCTCGCCGCCGCGCACCGCCAGGGCATCGTCCACCGCGACATCAAGCCGGGCAACCTGATGCTGGACGCGGACGGTTCGGTGAAGATCGGCGACTTCGGGATCGCCCAGTTCGTCGACGACCCCTCGACCGCGCTGACGACGGCCGGCCACATCGTCGGCACGAGCCTCTACCTGGCCCCCGAACGCGCGCTGGGACGTACCGCCGACTCCGCGTCCGACATGTACTCCCTGGGCTGTGTCGTCTACCAACTGCTGCTCGGGCAGCCCCCGTTCCGCTCCGACACGGCGACCGCGACGCTGTACCAGCATGTCGACACCCCGCCTGTCCCGCTGCGGCAGCGCGGTGTGGACATCTCCGCCGCCTTCGACTCGTATCTGCTCGGGCTGCTGGCCAAACAGCCGGAGGAGCGGCCCACCGCACAGCAGGTCTCCGACTGGTTCCGCACCGACGCCTGGCGCGGCCGGCCGGAGCCCCTCCCCCAGCAGACGCCCACGTCGCACCGGGCGACCGCCCCCCTGGCCCCGAAGCCCTCCCCCGCGGCCCCGCCCGCACCGGTCGGCCCGACGACGTACCGGCTCCCGGGGCCCACGGGGCGCAGACGGCAGGCGCCGGCCCGCTCGGCTCCGGCCCGCCGTCGCAGCACCCGCGAGGCGATCCGGCGGCGGCCCAGGGTGGCCAGCGCCATCGCGGGCACGGCGACGTTCCTGGCCGCCGTGTATCTGGGGATGATCCTGTTCTCCCCGGAATCCAGCTCCGCCGGTACGCCGGACCAGAGCCCGTCGTCGGCCCCCTCGGCCCCCTCGCAGGACGGCGGCGACGGGCAGCCGGACCATCAGCAGGGCGGGGACGGGGAGGACGGGCAGGACGGCTGAGTCCCGCGCGCCGCTCCCGGGCCCGCCGCCGTCACCAGCGGTCGTGGACCTCTGCGCGGATCGACCGGTCGTACAGCTCGCGCACGGCGTCCAGCGTGCTCTGCGGCAGCGGCGCCAACGCGGCGGCCGCCGCGTTGGCGCGGGTCTGTTCCACCGAGCGCGCTCCGGGGATCACACTGGTGACGCCCGGCTGCTGGATGATCCAGCGCAGCGCGGTCTGCGCCGGGGTGGCGCCCTGCGGGGCCAGCTCGGCGAACTCGGCGGCCGCGGCGACGCCGGTTGCGTAGTCGATGCCGGAGAACGTCTCGCCCTGGTCGAACGCCTCGCCGTGCCGGTTGTACGTCCGGTGGTCCTCGGGGCCGAAGACGGTGTCCTTGGTGTACTTGCCGGAGAGCAGTCCCGAGGCGAGCGGGACCCGGGCGATGATGCCGACGCCCGCGGCGGCGGCCGCCGGGAGGACCTCGTCGAGCGGCTTGAGGCGGAACGGGTTGAGGATGATCTGCACGCTCGCGACGCCGGGGCGCGCGATGGCGGTCAGTGCCTCGGCGCAGGTCTCGACGCTCACCGCGTAGGCGGCGATCCGCTCCTCGGCGACCAGGGTGTCCAGGGCGTCGTAGACGGCGTCGGAGGAGTAGACGCTGCTCGGCGGGCAGTGCAGTTGTACGAGGTCGAGCGTGTCGGTGCCGAGGTTGGCCCGGGAACGGTCGTTCCAGGCACGGAAGTTGTCCAGGACGTAGTTCTCCGGCACCTGGTCGGCGCGGCGGCCCATCTTGGTGGCGACGAAGACGTCCGCGTCGGGGCGGTTCTTGAGGTAGCGGCCGATGAGCTGTTCGCTGCGGCCGTCCCCGTACACGTCCGCGGTGTCGAAGAAGGTGACGCCGGATGCGACGGCCGCGTCGAGGACGTCGAACGCGTCGTCCTCCGCGACCTCTCCCCAGTCGCCGCCGAGTTGCCAGGTGCCCTGTCCCACGACCGAGACGTCACGGCCGGTCCTGCCGAGTGTGCGCTGTTCCATGGGGATCATGCTATTCCGCTTCTCGTGCCGGACGGGGCGGGCGGGGTGGACGGCGGCAGGAGCACCTCTGCCGCCGTCCACGCTGGGGGGGGCTCCCGGTCAGCCGCCGGTCGTCACGAGGTCGTCACCCGGACGTAGTCGACGACCATCTGCTGCGGGAACTGGGTGGAGCCGTCGGGGTCGCCGGGCCAGTAGCCGCCGACCGCGAGGTTCAGGATGAGGAAGAAGGGCTTGTTGAACACCCACTGGTTGCCGCCCAGGTCGGCGGGGGTGCGCCGCTGGAAGACGTTACCGTCGACGGACCAGGTGATGGAGTCGGGCGCCCAGTCGACGGAGAAGGTGTGGAAGTCGTCGGCGAACGCCTGCCCGCCGGGGAGGGTGTACGCCGCGCCGATACCGCCCGAGCCGGAGTAGCCGGGGCCGTGCAGGGTGCCGTGGACCGTGCCGGGCTCGAAGCCGACGTTCTCCATGATGTCGATCTCGCCGCTGTCGGGCCAGCCGACGTTGCCGAAGTCGTCGCCCAGCATCCAGAACGCGGGCCAGATGCCCTGGCCGCGGGGGATCTTGATCCGGGCCTCGACATGGCCGTACGCGGCGGCGAACTTGCCGGAGGTGTTGAGCCGGGAGGAGGTGTACTCGCACGCCCCGTACCAGCACTGGTAGTTGCCCGGGTTCTCCTTGCGGGCGGTGATCACGAGGTTGCCCTGGCCGTCGAGCGCGGCGTTGCCGTTGCCCGGGGTGTAGTACTGCCGCTCGTGGTTGTTGACGTTGTCACCGGTCTCGATCTGCCACTTGCCGCCGTCCACGCCGGCACCGGCCGGGCCGTCGAACTGGTCCTCGAAGGCGACGGCCATGGTCCCCGGTCCGGGGGCCGGGGCTTCGGCGGCGGGTGCGGCGGACGCTCCGCCCGGGAGTGCGGTGAGGATGGCGGAACAGCAGAGCAGCGAGGCCGCGTAGAGGGCGACGCGGCGGCGCCGGGAGACGCTGCGCGCCGTGGAGTGCGTGGAGTGCACGGTCATCACATCACTTCGCGTGGGGGGACATGCGCATGCAGGGCATGCGCATGACAGGTCAACGCCGAGAGGTGAACGGTTGGGGCGATCACCTCGGGCGCATACTTCAATTCTTGATTTAAGGGAGTGCCACAGGAGCCGTCAATAACTTGGTCCGGACCGGAGAAGGAAAGGCATGTTTCATCGGCATATGCGTCCGAAGGCAGCGGCCTCGTCGTGCGGTTCCTCCGGGGCGGCGGCAGAGTGGAGATACGGAGCGGGCGGCGAAGGGAGCACGACGTGGAGAACGACGGCACACCGCGGCCCCACTTCGTCGTACAGATCCATGACGCGCGACGGCTGCACTTCGACTTCCGGCTGGAGGTCGACGGCGTACTGAAGTCCTGGGCGGTGCCCCGCGGGCCGTCGGAGAACCCCAGCGACCGCAGGCTGGCCGTCCCGACGGAGGATCACGCTCTGGAGTACCGCGAGTTCGAAGGGGTCATCCCCCGGGGCGTGTCCGGGAGCGGCACGGTCATCGTCTGGGACCAGGGCACCTACCGGCCGCTCGGACACGACGGGCAGGGCGACTCCGTCCCCTTCGCCGAATCCCTGGAGCTGGGTCACGCGACATTCTGGCTGTACGGGTCGAAGCTGCACGGCGAGTACGCGCTCACCCGCATCCAGAAGGGCGACGAGCAGGACAGCGGCGGCCACGAGGCCTGGCTGCTGATCAAGGCCAACGACCGTCTCGCCGTACGCGGCAGGCCGGGTTCGCCGGACCCGTACCATGCCCGGTCCGCCCGTACGGGACGGACGCTGCACCAGGTCGCCGCGGCGGCGGCCCGGGGCGGCGAGGGCTGACGCGCGGTCCGGGGAGGTCTTGCCCTTTCGCGGTCCCCGGCACGCGGATGATGCGGCAACTCCTCGATCCGTGCGCGCAGTTCCCGGTCCGGACGGGCACCTGCGGGCCGGGGACACGGGGTCGGGATTCGGGGTGCCCGTCCCGGGCCGGGGCGGTCCGGCGTCGGGGTCGCGGGGCCCGGGGAGATCGCGCACGAGGCGCGGGAGCGGGTCGGACACCTGTACCGGCGCACTGGGCAATCCGGCGGAACGCCGCCGCGGAGGCATCCGCGTCCACGCGGGCCCGCAGAACGGCCGGTTCCCGCTCGTGCGGGGCGCCGAGGCCGGCCTCGACGGCCTGCGGGAGGTGCCGGGGGTCGGGACGGTCGAGCAGTTCCCGCCGCCGCTCGGGTTCGCGGGTGAGGTGCCACAGGAACGCCGTCGCCCGGTCGCGTACGGGGCGCAGCTCGGGCGCCACCCGGGCTCTGGCCAGGGCCGATCGCGTACGGTCTCCGCCGACGGCGTCCAGCGCGGCCGAGGGGGCCGTGGGCCATCGGGTCGTCCGGCCGGGTCGTCACCGGCGGAGCGCAGACGGCCGGTTCGCTCCGCCGCCCCGGTTGCCCGGACGCCGGGTACCGCCCCGGCCCGTCCTGATCGATGATGTTGCCCGGGGCCGCCGCCCCGGGGCAGAGCAACAGCCGTGGGAGGAAAGGGTTGTCATGCGGGAACAGCCGACGGACCCGGCGACGACGGACACGGACGCGGGGGACGCGTCCCGTACGGATACGGACGCCCAGGTGATCGTGGTGGGGGCGGGCCCGGCCGGATCCTCGGCCGCGTACCACCTGGCGCGGGCGGGGGTGGACGTGATCCTGCTGGAGAAGGCCCGCTTCCCCCGGGAGAAGGTCTGCGGCGACGGTCTCACCCCGCGGGCGGTGTACCAACTGATCCGGATGGGCGTCGACATCACCGCACCGGGCTGGACGCGTTCGCGCGGGATGCGCTGGGTGGCCGGGAAGCACCGGGTGCACATCGAGTGGCCGGCGCTGGGCCGTTATCCGGACTTCGGCCTCTCCCGCAGCCGCCACGACTTCGACGACATCCTGGCCAGGCACGCCGTGGCGGCGGGGGCCCGGCTGTACAGCGGCTGGAAGGCGGAGCGGCCGCTGACGGACCGGGCGGGCCGCGTCACCGGGGTCGCCGCGTCCTCGGACTCCCCGGACGTTCCGGAGCCGGTCGACTTCCGCGCGCCGGTCGTCATCGCCGCCGACGGGGCGTCCGCCCGCCTCGCCCTGGCGCTGGGTCTGGAGCGGGACCCACGACGGCAGATCGCGACCGCCGCCCGGCGCTACTACCGCAGCCCCGAACGCTCCCGGGAGAAGTACCTGGAGCTGTGGGCCGACCTCCGCTTCCCCGACGGGGGCCCGTACCTCCCCGGCTACGGCTGGATCTTCCCGATGGGCGACGGCCGGGTCAACGTCGGACTCGGGGCGCTCCCCCACCGGCGGCACGGCAAGGCGGACCTGCGCGCCACCCTCGACCAGTGGCTGGCCCGCACCCCGCGGGAGTGGGGGCTGCGCGAGGAGAACGCGGAGGGCCCGGTGCGCAGCGCCGCCCTGCCTCTCGGTTTCAACCGCCATCCGCTCTACGCCCGGGGGCTGTTGCTGGTCGGCGACTCCGGCGGGATGGTCAGCCCCTGGAACGGTGAGGGCATCGCCCAGGCGATGGAGGCGGGCGAGGTGGCCGCCGAGACCGCGGCCCTCGCCCTGGCGCACGCCCGAGGCCCCCGCCGCGAACAGGTGCTGCGCGGCTACCCGGTGGAGATGCACCGCCGCTGGGGCCGCCACTACCGCCTGGGCAACACCGCGGCCGATCTGATCTTCAGCCGCTCGGGCTTCCAGCCGGTGCTCAACCGGTACGTCATGGGCTCGCCCTTCCTCCTCGACCTGCTGGCCCGGCTGCTCACCGACCTCACGGACAAGCCCTCGCGCGATGTGGCCGACCACGTCCTCAACACGGCGTTCCGCCTGGTCCCGGCGCCGGGACCGGGTCCGCGGCCGGGGCGGCACGGCGGCCCCCCGGGCCGGAAGCGCTGAGTCCGCGAGCCGGTTCCAGAGGGCGGGGCGGGCTGCTGCGCCTGGAGCACCACCACGCGCCGTACCCCTTCGATCCGGGCGGTACCCGATCCACGATTCCCAGCGGGCTTTCAAGGACCAGGAGCACGACGCGGACAGCGCCCCGGGCCGGCCGTCTCCCCCACGGTCACCCGAGAGGAGACGGCCGGACACGACGTCCCCCTGGGCCATGCCCTAGGACGCGGCCCCGGGGGGCGTCCGCGGGTGCAGGAGCCTGGCGAGCAGGTCGTCCAGGCTGACCAGTCCGGTGAGCCGGCCCTCCCCGTCCCGTACGACGGCGATGGTGGCCCGCCGCTCACGCAACTGCTCCACCGCGTGCGCCGCGGTGGCGTCCGGGGCGAGTTCCGGGACCGGGCGGGCCAGGGCGCGGGCGAGGACGTCCCGGCCTCCGGCGCGGGCCACGAGGGCGTCCCGGGCGTGCACCGACCCGAGGACCTCCTCCCCGTCCCGTACCAGCAGACGGGTGCGGTCGGCCTCGGCGGCGGTGGACAGGATCCGGTCGAGTCCCGCGTCCGCCGGGACGGTCGCGATCCGTTCCACGGGGATCCGGAGTTCGGAGACCGGGGTCGCCGGCTCGGTCAGGGACCGGGTCATCAGTCCGGAGTCGCCCGTGCTGATCAGCCCGAGACGCTCGGACTCCTCGATCAGATGGGTGAGCTGGTCGCGGTTGTGCACCGAGGTGAGTTCGTCGCGCGGGGTGACCCGGCACAGCCGTACGAGGGCGTTGCTGACCGCGTTCAGCAGCCGGATCAGCGGGCGTACGGCGCCCACGAGAGCCCGGAAGGCCGGGCTCAGGAGCATCGCCGAGCGCTCCGGGTGGGCGATGGCCCAGGATTTCGGGGCCATTTCGCCGACCACCATGTGCAGGAAGACGACGATGACCATCGCCAGCGCGAAGGCGATTCCGTAGCTGAGGGCGGCGGGCAGCCCGAGCCGCTCCAGCAGCGGGTCCAGCTCGTGGGAGATGGCGGGCTTGGACACGGAGCCCAGGCCCAGGGTGCAGATGGTGATGCCGAGCTGGGCGCCCGCGAGCATCAGCGACAGCTCGCGCATCCCGGCGAGCGCCGCCCCGGCACCGCGCTGCCCGCGGGCCACGGCCTGCTCCATGCGGTGGCGCTTGGCGGCGACCAGGGCGAATTCGGCGGCGACGAAGAACCCGCTGCCGATGAGCAGCAGGACGGTCACGAAGAGGGCCAGGGGGAAGCTCATGCCTGCGGCTCCTGTCCGGTGCGATCGCCCTCGGCGGTCGGATCGGCGTCGGCGGTGCGGTCTTCGCGCTCGATGCGGACGTACTCGGCGACGTGCCGGTCGAGGGAGCGGACGGCGATCCGGACGCCGGGGACGGTCAACCGGTCCCCCACCGTCGGGAAGCGGCCGAGCCGGTCGATGATCAGTCCGGCCAGGGTGTCGTAGTCGTCGCTCTCCTGGGGCAGTTCGATCCCGGTGGCCTCCTCGATCTCGTCGAGGCGGCGGCCCGCGTCCACGATCCAGCCGGAGCCCTCGGCGACGGCGAGTTCGACGACCGTGTCGGACTCGTCGGCGATGTCCCCGACGAGTTCCTCGGCGATGTCCTCGTACGTGACGATCCCGGCGAGACCGCCGTGCTCGTCCAGGACCACGGCGAACTCGTCGTCGCGCTCCCGCATCTGCGCGACCGCGGCCGGGAGCCTGAGCAGCTCCGGCAGCAGGAGGGGGCGGCGGGCCAGGGAGCCGACGGTGGCGCGGCCGATCTCCGCGGCGGGCAGCCGCATCAGTTCCCGTACGCCCAGGACGCCTGCCGGGTCGTCGGGGTGGTCACCGAGTACCGGGTAGTTGGAGTGGCCGTGGCGGGCGATCAGCTTCACGGCCTCGGCGGCCAGGGCGTCCCGGCGGACGAAGGCGACGTCGGCGCGCGGGATCATCACCTCACCCAGGGTCCGCTCGGAGAACTCCAGGGCGTGGTCCATCAGTTCGGCGGTCGCGGCGGGCAGCTCGCCCTGCTCGTGGGATTCGCCGATGAGGTGGCCCAGCTCCTCCAGGGTGGCGCCGTGGTGCAGTTCCTCGACGGGTTCGATGCCGAGCCGGCGCAGCAGCCGGTTGGCCGCGCTGTCGAAGATGTGGATCACCGGGCCGACGACCCGGAGGTAGACCAGGGTGGAGGCGGCCAGGGACTTCGCCATCCGCTCGGGGATGGCGAGGGCCAGGTTCTTGGGGGCGAGTTCGCCCAGGACCATCTGGATGACGGTCGCCACCACGAAGGACAGCACGACGGAGATGCCGGAGACCACGCCGTCGGGGAGGCCGGTGCCGCTGAGGACGGGGCGCAGCAGCGCGGAGACGGACGGTTCGGCGAGGAAGCCGACGACGAGTCCGGTGACGGTGATGCCGAGCTGGGCGCCGGAGAGCATGAACGAGAGGCGTTCCAGCACCTTCACGGCGCGGGCGGCCCGCTTGTCACCGGCCGCGGCCTCCCGGGCGAGGGTCAGCCGGTCCGCGGAGACGTACGCGAACTCCTGGGCGACGAAGTAGCCGGTCCCGGCGGTGAGGACGAAGACGGCCAGGAGGCCGAGCAGTGCGGCGGTCATCGGGTCCTCGCCCCGTGGGAGCGGCGGCCGGCCCGGCCCGTGCCCGCGTCGGCGGATCGGATGCGGTGGAAGTCAGGCCCCAAAGAGCGAAGGTCGGGCCCCGAAGGGCCCGTACTGGCAGACAACGCGTGGCTCCTGTCCGGCTGGATCGTCCAGCCACTGTGTGGAGGGGGTCGGCCCGCTCCGCCGCACCGGTGCGTTTCCGGTCCTGCCCACGGTCGGGCCTGCGGTCCATGAACTCTACAGCGGAGTAGATGGGCGGCTCGGGGGCGGCTTCCGTGGTGAGAACCGTACGCCAATGGGCATATTCAGAGAGGAAACGGACACCTCGCGCGGTCACGCCGGGTCGAGCGCCGGGCGGAATCCTCGGGCCCCTTACAGCGGGGTCGCCGCCTCCAGGACGAGGAACAGGGCGACGGCCGCGTTCAACGCGGACAGCGCGGAGACGGTCGCCCCGGCCGCGGCGACGAGCGCGGCAGCCCCGGCCGGGGTGAGGGCCGGGGGCCAGCCGCGGTCCGGCGGCACCGGCCCCAGGAGCGCCGCCACCCGGCGCGGCACCGGGCCCGCGGTGGCGAAGGCGGCGAAGGCCGCGCCGCCGGGCACCGGACGGGCGACGAGCGCGGCCTTGCCGACCGCGCGGGCGGTCAGCCGGCGGTCGCCGGTGACCCGGGCCGCCTCCTCGTCCGCCCAGCGCTCCGTGCTGTAGACCAGGGCCCCGAGCAGCGGCCACAGGAGGGGGTTGACGCAGCGGGCCAGCCGGGTCGCGAGCAGCAGCCGGTGGTGGCGCCCCGTCAGGTGGGCCCGTTCGTGGGCGAACAGCGCCCGGTGCTCTGCCGGTTCGAGAGAGGCGAGCATGGCCGTGGAGACCATCACCCGCCCCGGGGAGCCGGGGAGCGCGTAGGCGTACGGGCTGGCGTCGGGCAGCACGGCGACGTCGTCGTCCCCTCCCAGCCCCCGCAACGCCCGGTGGGCCCGGGCCCGGAAGCGGAAGTGGCGGTGGACGGTGAAGCCGCAGGCCGCGGTGACGACCACGAGCGCCAGGATGGACGCCTTGCCGGCGAACGCGTCGTGCGGCACGGCCTCGCGGACCTCGTCGTCGGACCAGCCGTCGGGCAGCGGGTTGCCGGGCAGCTGGGCGGTGCCCACGACCACCAGCAGCCCGAGGCACAGCAGGCTGCAGGAGGCGAGGATGACGGCGACGGTGGTCAGCAGCCGGGCGGCCCTGCGAGGGTGCAGATGCTGCTCGGCCAGGCGTGCGATCGGCAGCGCGGTCAGGGGCAGCACGAGGGGCAGGTAGACGAAGACCCCCATCGTCAGCGCTCCGGCCGGTCCGAGGGCGCGCCGGTGCCGTCGGGGCCGCTCTCGGCGAGCAGGGACCGCAGCAGGTCCTCGTCGTGGGAGGAGAGGACGGAGACGAAGCTGGAGAGCACCGCGTCACGGTCGCTCTGCTTGTCGAGGAGCCGGCGCATCCGCAGGGCGGCGAGCCCCGCCTCGTTCGCCACGGGCTCCCACAGGACGGGGCGCCCCCGTCCGGTGCGCGTGACGGCCTGCTTGGCGTGCAGCCGGGTCAGGATGGTGATGACGGTGCTGTACGAGAGGCCGGCGCCGAGCCGCTCCTGCACCCAGGCCGCGGTCACCGGTTCGCTCGCCTCGCCCAGCACCGACAGCACCTGGGCCTCCAGCTCGCCCTGGCCGCGCCTGCGGGCGGGCGCCTCCCGTTCGCCACCGGCTCTTTCGGCGTCCACGGTACGGCCCCTTTCTCCGTCTCGCCGCCCGGGTCTCTCCGTTCGGCCGCCCGGCCGTGGCACTGGACCCGCCGGGCATCGGGAAATCGTATCCAGCCGGCGGAGGGGCCGGCCACCGACCGGCGCGGGAACGCGCACGCCCGGCCGACCGGACCGCTCTCCCGCCCCGGTCCGACCGCCTCCTGGCCATGGAAATCTACAGTGCTGTAGATTTTCCTCACTGCCGCTGGACAAGGGAGAAGATCATGGGTGTGAGCCTCGCCAAGGGTGGAAACGTCTCGCTGAGCAAGGAGGCTCCGGGGCTGACCGCGGTCCTCGTCGGTCTGGGCTGGGACGTCCGCACCACCACGGGCTCCGACTACGACCTGGACGCGAGCGCCCTGCTCTGCGACGAGGCCGGCAAGGTGCTGTCAAACGGGCACTTCGTCTTCTACAACAACCTGAAGAGCCCCGACGGTTCGGTCGAGCACACCGGTGACAACCTCACCGGTGAGGGCGAGGGCGACGACGAGATCGTCAAGGTCGACCTCGCCGCGGTGCCCGCGACCGTCGCGAAGATCGTGTTCCCGGTCTCGATCCACGACGCCGAGAGCCGGGGCCAGAGCTTCGGCCAGGTCCGCAACGCGTACATCCGGGTGGTGAACCAGGCGGGCGGCGCGGAGATCGCCCGCTACGACCTGAGCGAGGACGCCTCCACCGAGACGGCGATGGTCTTCGGCGAGCTGTACCGGCACGGCGCGGAGTGGAAGTTCCGTGCGGTCGGGCAGGGTTACGCATCCGGGCTGAGCGGCATCGTCGCCGACTACGGCGTCAGTCTCTGAGCCGCTCGGACGCGATCACGGAAGGCGGAACGATGACGATCAACCTCACCAAGGGCCAGCAGGTCAGCCTCACCAAGTCCGGCGGCGGCGAGCTCGACGTCGTACGGATGGGTCTTGGCTGGAAGTCCGCTCCCCGCAAGGGATTTCTGGCGCGGCTGACCGCCCGCGAGATCGACCTGGACGCCTCGGCGGTGCTCTTCGCGGGCCGGGCCCCGCAGGACGTGGTCTTCTTCCAGCATCTGACCAGCGACGACGGCTCGGTCCAGCACACCGGGGACAACCGGGTCGGCGGGGCGGGCCAGGGCGGTGACGACGAGTCGATCGTCGTCGACCTGCGACGCGTGCCGGCCCATGTGGACCAGATCGTCTTCACGGTGAACTCGTTCACCGGCCAGACCTTCGAGGAGGTCGAAGCGGCGTTCTGCCGGCTGGTCGACGAGAGCAACGGACAGGAGCTGGCCCGGTACACGCTGACCGGCGGGGGGCGGCACACCGCCCAGATCATGGCCAAGGTCCAGCGGACGGGCTCGGGCTGGCAGATGACCGCGATCGGCGCACCGGCGGACGGGCGGACCTTTCAGGACCTCATGCCCGCGGTCGCCCAGCACCTCTGACCCCGTCCGGCCGCGGCGCGGGGGTGCGCACGTGCCGCGTGCGCACCCCCGCGCCGCCTTCACGACCACCCACTCCACACGTATCGGCACACGTATCGACCGAGGGACAGCATGGGCAGACCTTCCCGGCTCGGGGACGAGGACAGATCCGACTACGCGAGCGCGCTCGACGAGGTGATCGCCTCCCCGGAGATCCGACGCCTGCTGGAGCGCTCGGGCGTCCCCGCCGACCGGCTGCGCGTCCGGGGCCTGGCGGCCGTGGCGCGCACGGCGACTGCCGCCGACGCGGAGTACCGGAGGTACGCGGCCGTGCGGCTCCACGCGCAGGGCGGGCGGCGGGACGCCCGGACGGCGCCGCTCTCCGGTCCCGGTGATCAGGAGCGGTCGGGGGCCGGGGTGTTGGCGGTCCTCGGGGTGCTGACGCCGGTGCTCGCCGCCGTGGCCGCGGCGACGTTCCTGCTGCTCGGGTACGGTCTGCGGCTCGCCGACACGCTGCCCGCCCTGGCGGACACCCTGGTCGGCGTCGGCTGGTTCAGCGTGGCGGTCGCGGGGGTCGCGGCGCTGGTCAGCGTGGTCGCCCTCTACCGGACGGCGGCGCGGCAGTCGGCGGCGGGCGTGGTGGCCGTACCCGATCCGTCCGCCGCCGATTCTCCCGCGCTCGCCCAGGCCCGTCGGGCGTGGCTCGTGGCGCTGCGCGACCGGGGGATCCGGCCGCTCCTCCTCCAGGAGCTGGCCGAGGCGGCGTCCGCGCAGGGTGCGGGCGAGAGGCGCGGGTTCGGCTTCAGCTCACCGGCGTTCGCGGGGCCCGACCACTCCGGGCCGGAGTTCGAGGGTTCGGCGCCACCCGCTCCCCGGCAGCCCTGACCAGGGCGCCCATGACCCGGGTGTCCCGGCCCATCTCCGGGTGCCACTGCACCCCGAGCACCAGGCTGCCGTGGCCCGGGAGTTCCAGTGCCTCCACGGTCCCGTCCGGGGCGTGGGCGGAAGCCACCAGGCCGGCGCCCAGGCGGTCGACCGCCTGGTGGTGGTAGGCGGGCACCATGGCGGTCTCGGGGACGGCGTCCGCGTACACGGTGCCGGCCACAGGGGCCACCGGGTGGCTGCCGAAGACGCCGAGGCCGCCGGTGTGGTCCTCCAGGTGCTGGATCAGCGTGCCGCCGCGGGCGACGTTGAGCAGTTGCATGCCCCGGCAGATGCCGAGCAGGGGGACGTGCTGGTCGATCGCCGCCCGGATCAACGCCAGCTCCCAGGCGTCGCGTTCGCGGGCCGGGGGGCCGGTACGGGGGTCGGGGACCGCCCCGTACCGGGCGGGCTCGACGTCCGCTCCCCCGGCGATCACCAGCCCGTCCAGGGCGGCGACGGTGTCCCGGGCCGCGTCCTCGGCGTCATCGGGCGGCAGCAGCACCGCGAGCCCGCCCGCCGCCCGGACGAGGCGCGGATAGGCGGCGGGCAGCAGCACCGCGGGCATCTCCCAGACACCCCACCGGGCCGGGTCCTGGTAGGTGCTGATGCCGATGACGGGCCGGGGCATGGAACGTACTCCTTCGGTCGGGGGATCGCGTCGGCGGCCGGGGGGCGCTCAGTCGCGGGCGAGTTCGGCCTCGGCCGCCGCCAGTGCGGCGAACTCCTCCTCCGGGGCTCCCGCGACCAGCCGGTGACGGCTGTAGAGGGCGAAGTAGGCCAGCGCCACCGCGTACACGGCGAGCGCGATGAACGCCGCGTCGCGGTCCACCAGGAAGGTCGCCACCAGGGCCGAGCATGCCAGAGCGAAGGCGACGGACGAGGTGAGCGCGCCGCCGGGGGTGCGATAGGGGCGCGGCAGCTCCGGTTCGCGGCGGCGCAGCACCAGGTGGGAGAGGGCCATGAGCGCGTAGCTGATGGTGGCGCCGAAGACGGCGACGTTGAGCATCCGGCCGCCGTTGCCGCTCCAGGCGGCGAGCGTGAAGCCGATGACGCCGGGGATCAGCAGGCCGAGGTAGGGGGACTTGCGGCGGTTGGTGAGGGAGAGGAAGCGGGGCAGATAACCCGCCCGGGAGAGGGCGAAGAGCTGGCGGGAGCCGGCGAAGATCAGGGAGAAGAAGGAGGCGACGAGCCCGGCGAGGCCCGCGTAGTTCACGAAGCGGCTCAGGGCGGTCGGTTCGCCGTCGCCCTGGAGGGCCACCACGAGCGGGTTCCCGGCCTCCTTGATGGCGTTCGCGCCCTGGGCTCCGGTGGCCGAGACGAAGGTGATCAGGGCCAGGAAGACCAGTACGGCCAGCGAGATGGCCAGGGCCCTGGGCATCGAGCGGACCGGGTCCTTGGCCTCCTCGGCGGCGAGCGGCACACCCTCCACCCCGAGGAAGAACCACATGCCGAAGGGGAAGGCGGCCCAGATCCCGAGGAGTCCGTACGGCAGCCAGGAGGAGGAGCCGAAGGCGGAGGCGTCGGCCGGGATGTCGTTGAGGCGGCCCGCGTCGAACTCGGTGAACGCGCCGACGGCGAAGACCAGCAGCGCGGCCACCGCGATGGCGGTCACCACCAGGCTGAAGCGGAGCGCCTCGCCGACGCCCCAGAGGTGGATGCCGATGAAGATCGCGAAGCAGGCGAGGTAGACGGGCCAGCCGGAGGTGAGGCCGAACAGCCCGAGCGATTCGACGTAGTCGCCGATGAAGAGGGAGATGGCGGCGGGCGCGAGGATGTACTCGATGAGGATGGCCGTCCCCGTCAGGAAGCCGCCCCAGGTGCCGAGCGCCCGCCGCGCGAAGCCGTAACCGCCGCCCGCCGTGGGGAGGATGGCGGAGAGCTCGGCCAGCGCGAAGACCAGACACGCGTACATGACGCCCATCAGGACCGTGGCCACGGCGAGTCCGCCGAAGCCGCCTTTGGACAGGCCGATGTTCCAGCCGGAGAAGTCGCCGGAGACCACGTAGGCCACGCCGAGTCCGGTCAGCAGGAGCCAGCCGGCGCTGCCTCGGCGCAGGGTCCTGCGGTGCAGATACGCGTCCGTGCCGGACTTCGCCGGGCCCGCGTCACCGGGTGGTCCGGCGGGTGTTTCGGTTCCCTGAGCCATGAGGCGCTCCAGATGTGTGTCGACTTCATCGTTGGAACTGCTTCGATCAAAGGTTCGTCGGCACACCTTTGTGGAACGTGGCGGCGCCTGGCAAGGGGCGTGCGTTAAAGAGTGGTTACGGATTCGCCTCGCCGGGCGCCGTCGGCCCGGGCTCAGGCGAGGAAGCCGCGCAGCAGGGCCGCCGTGCCGCCGCAGTGTTCGCGCATCATCTCGCGCGCGGCGTCCGGGTCCCGGTCGAGGACCGCCCCGACGACGGCCGCGTGCTGCTGCTGGGAGTGCTCCAGGTTGCGCACCAGCAGCGGGATGCCGTCGAGGAGTCCGTTGAGGGTGGCCCGGACGGCGGCGTACTGGGCGGCGAGCGTGCGGGAGCCGGAGAGTTCGGCGAGGGTGAGGTGGAGCAGGGTGTCCTGGCGGCGGTAGTCCTCCAGCCGGGCGCCCCGGGTGGCGTCGAGCGCCCCCCGCAGCCGGGCTTCGCCGTCGGCCGCGAGCCCTTCGGCGCACAGGCCCGCCGCCCCGGCCTCCAGCACCTCACGGAAGCGCAGGGTGTCCTCGACGTCGACGGCGGCGATGCGGCGGCGCAGTTCGTCGCTGCCGTCGGCGGCGGTGCGCGGCAGGACAAACGTTCCTCCGTAGCGGCCGCGGCGGCTCTCGACCATGTTCTGGTCCTGGAGGACCTTGAGGACCTCGCGCAGCGTCACCCTGCTGATCCGCAGGTGCTGGGACAACTCCCGCTCGGAGGGCAGGCGTTCGCCCGGCGGCACGAGGCCGAGGCGCAGGAGCTGGAGGACCTGTTCCAGGGCCTCCTCGAAGCCGTTGCCCGCGCGGACCGGGCGCAGCACGGAGTCCAGCGGGCCGGACGCGGGATCGCCCGCGCCGCCCACCGCGCCTTCCGTCTCCCCTGCCCGTGCCGCCGGACGGGTGTCGTCCGCTCTTCCGCTCGTGGCCACTGGCGGATCCCCTTCCCAAGCAATGGTTCTCTGTCATACCTTATGCCTCCCGGTTCACCCAAGGAGGCATCCCGTGGCAGACCGCACACCCCCGCTCGGCGTCGACGAGCTCCGCTCACGGGTCGCGGACGGGTCGATAGACACCGTGGTGCTGGCCTTCCCGGACATGCAGGGCCGGCTTCAGGGGAAGCGGTTCGCGGCCGGGTTCTTCCTCGACGAGGTGCTGGAGCACGGCACCGAGGGCTGCAACTACCTCCTGGCCGTGGACACCGAGATGCGGACCGTCGACGGTTACGCGATGTCCTCGTGGGAGAACGGCTACGGCGACTTCGGCATGGTCCCCGACCCCGCCACCCTGCGCCCCGTCCCCTGGCACGAGGGAACCGCCCTGCTGATCGCCGATCTCGCCTGGCACGACGGCAGCCCGGTGGTGGCGGCCCCCCGGCAGATCCTGCGGCGCCAGCTCGACCGGCTGGCGGAGCACGGCTGGACGGCCCAGGTGGGCACGGAGCTGGAGTTCATCGTCTTCCGGGACAGCTACGAGGAGGCCTGGGACCGCGACTACCGCGGGCTGACCCCGGCCAACCAGTACAACATCGACTACTCGATCCTCGGCACCGGCCGCATCGAACCGCTGCTGCGCCGGATCCGCAACGAGATGCAGCAGGCGGGGCTGACCGTCGAGTCCGCCAAGGGCGAGTGCAACCCCGGCCAGCACGAGATCGTCTTCCGCTACGACGAGGCGCTCACCACCTGCGACCAGCACGCCGTCTACAAGACGGGTGCCAAGGAGATCGCGGCCCAGGAGGGCGTCGCGCTGACCTTCATGGCCAAGTACGACGAGCGCGAGGGCAACTCCTGCCACATCCACCTCTCGCTGACCGACGCGGACGGCGAGAACGTGATGGCGGGAGACGGCCCGGACGGCATGTCCGAGGTGATGCGCCACTTCCTGGCCGGGCAGCTCGCCGCCCTGCGCGACTTCTCCCTCCTCTACGCACCCAACATCAACTCCTACAAACGCTTCCAGCCCGGCTCCTTCGCCCCCACCGCCGTCGCCTGGGGCGTCGACAACCGCACCTGCGCCCTGCGGGTCGTCGGCCACGGGCGCTCGATGCGCTTCGAGAACCGGCTGCCCGGTGGCGACGTCAACCCGCATCTGGCCGTCGCCGGGCTGGTCGCCGCCGGACTGTACGGGGTCGAGCACCGGCTGGAGCTGCCCGAGGCCTGTACGGGCAACGCCTACACCGCCGACCACGACCAGGTGCCGACGACCCTGCGCGAGGCCGCCGACCTGTGGGAGGCAAGCTCCGTCGCCAAGGAGGCGTTCGGCGAGGAGGTCGTCGACCACTACCTGAACATGGCCCGGGTCGAACTGGCCGCGTACGACTCCGCGGTGACCGACTGGGAGCTGCGCCGCTCCTTCGAACGCCTCTGATCCTTCGAACGCCGCTGACCACCACCCGCTTCCCTGATCGGGGTCCGTACGTGTCACAACCCACCCTGGACGTCCTCGACCCGGCGACCGCCGAGGTCATCGCCACCGTCCCCGCCGCCTCCGCCGCCGATGTGGACGCCGCCGTCGTCCGCGCGGCGGCCACCCAGCGCTCCTGGGCCGCCGCCGCGCCCGCCGACCGGGCCCGGCTGCTGCGCCGCTTCGCCGTCGTCGTCGACGAACACCTGGAGGAACTGGCCCGGTTGGAGGTCCGGGAGGCCGGTCACACCATCGGGAACGCCCGGTGGGAGGCGGGCAACGTCCGCGATCTGCTCGACTACAGCGCGGGCGGGGCCGAACGGCTGCTGGGCCGGCAGATCCCGGTGGCGGGCGGCATCGACTTCACCGTCCTGGAGCCGCTGGGCGTCGTCGGGGTCATCGCCCCGTGGAACTTCCCCATGCCGATCGCCGCCTGGGGCCTCGCCCCGGCGCTCGCGGCGGGCAACGCCGTCCTTCTCAAGCCCGCCGAGACGACCCCGCTGACCGCTCTGCGGCTGGCCGAACTCGCCCTGGAGGCGGGCCTTCCCGAGGGTCTCTTCCAGGTGCTGCCCGGCGAGGGCCCGGTGGCCGGGAGCGCGCTGGTCGAGCACCCGGGCGTCGCGAAGATCGTGTTCACCGGCTCCACCCGGACCGGCAAGCACATCATGACCCGCTGCGCCGAGCGCGTGAAGCGGCTCACCCTGGAGCTGGGCGGCAAGAGCCCCAACGTCGTCTTCGCCGACGCCGATGTGGAGGCCGCGGCGGCATCCGCCCCGATGTCCTTCCTGGACAACGCCGGCCAGGACTGCTGCGCCCGGACCCGGATCCTGGTCGAACGCTCCGTGTACGACCGGTTCCTCGATGCCCTCGTCCCGGCCGTGTCCGCCGTGGTGGTGGGCGACCCGGCCGACGAGAAGACCCAGATGGGGCCGCTGATCTCGGCCGTCCAGCGGGACCGGGTCCGGGGGCTCGTCGACGGCGGCCGGAAGGCCGACGGTGTACGGGCGGTGCTCGGCAAGGCGCCGGAGGGACCCGGGTTCTGGTATCCGCCGACCGTCCTCACCGGGGTCGCGCCCGACGCTCCGGTGGCCGTCGACGAGGTCTTCGGGCCGGTGGCCGTGGTGCTGCCGTTCGAGGACGAGGCGGACGCGGTGCGGCAGGCCAACGCCACCGACTACGGGCTCGCCGGCTCGCTCTGGACCCGGGACGTGGGCCGCGCGCTGCGCGTGAGCCAGGGGCTGCGGGTGGGGAACCTGTCCGTCAACTCGCACTCCAGCGTGCGCTATTCGACCCCCTTCGGCGGTTACAAGCAGTCGGGCCTGGGCCGCGAGCTCGGCCCGGACGCCCTGGCCGCCTTCACCGAAACCAAGAACGTCTTCATCAGCACGGAGGCCTGAGCACCATGACCGACACTTCTTCCGTCTGCCGCCGCCTGGTCGGCCGCACCGCCGTCGTCACCGGGGCCGGCAGCGGCATCGGTCTGGCCACCGTGCGGCGGCTGGCCGCCGAGGGCGCCCATGTCGTCTGCGCCGATGTGGACGAGGAGCGCGGCAAGGCCGCCGCCGAGGAGGCCGCCGGGCTCTTCGTCCGTACGGACGTCACCGACGCCGAGGAGGTGGACGCCCTCTTCAAGGCCGCCCACGACACCTACGGTTCACTCGACATCGCGTTCAACAACGCGGGGATCTCCCCGCCCGACGACGACTCCATCCTGGAGACCGGCCTGGAGGCCTGGAAGCGGGTTCAGGAGGTCAATCTGACCTCGGTGTACCTCTGCTGCAAGGCGGCCATCCCCTACATGCGCGCACAGGGCAAGGGCTCCATCATCAACACGGCCTCGTTCGTGGCCCGGATGGGTGCGGCCACCTCGCAGATCTCGTACACCGCGTCCAAGGGCGGGGTGCTCGCGATGTCACGCGAGCTGGGGGTGCAGTTCGCGCGTGACGGCATCCGCGTCAACGCGCTCTGCCCGGGGCCGGTCAACACCCCGCTGCTCCAGGAGCTGTTCGCCAAGGACCCGGAGCGGGCCGCCCGGCGGCTGATCCACATCCCGGTCGGCCGGTTCGCCGAGCCGACGGAGATCGCCGCCGCCGTGGCGTTCCTGGCGAGCGACGACTCCTCGTTCGTGAACGCCACGGACTTCCTGGTCGACGGCGGGATCGCCGGGGCGTACGTCACCCCGGTCTAGACCCGGCACGGACGCACCGCGGCCCGCAGGTCTCCGGGACGTGCGGGCCGCGGTGGTTGTCGCCTCAGTCCCGGGCCGGGGCCAGGTCGCCCCGCAGCCGCTGGGCGCGGAGCACGAGCAGCATCTCGAAACGCTGGTCCGGTTCGTCGATGGCGTCGCCCCACAGCTCACGGATCTGACGCAGCCGGTAGCGGGCGGTCTGGGGGTGGACCCCGAGGCGGGCGGCCACCTCGGGGGCGCCGCCGGGGGTCTCGATCCACGCGAGCAGCGTCTCGGCCAGCCGCCGCGACTGGGTCGGACTGAGTCCGTCCAGCGGGGCGAGGCACCGGCGGGCCGAGGCGTCGATCAGCTCCTGGGCCGGCAGCAGGACCAGCTCCTCCACCCGCTCGGTGCAGTGCAGCACCTCGCCCTGCGGGAGCTGGTCCTTCTTGATCAGCTGGACCGCGGTCTCCGCCCAGCGCAGCGAGGTCGCCGCGGCGGCCAGCGGGACCGCCGGGCCGATCGCGCCGGACCAGCCCGCAGTGGCCCGCCGCAGGGTCTCCGCGCGGCCCGCCGTGTCCGGGTCCGGGATCACGATGCGCGGCTGCTCGCTCTCCATCTCCAGCAGGATGCCCTGGCCGACGGCCGGGGCCACCGCCTCCCGGGCGGGACGGATGAGCACACCCACCGCGATCGTCTCGGGAAGCTCCCAGCCGATGCGGGCGGCCCGCTCGGCGAGGGTCCGGGTCGACTCGACACGGTGCTCCATGAGCAGCATCTCGATCAGCTGGCGCTGGAGGCGGAGGCGTTCGCTGGCGCGCCGGGCCGCCGCCTCGGCGTAGCCCCGTACCGACTGTTCCACGAGCCCGTCCAGATACTCGAATCCCGATTCGGCCAGCTCGTACATGGCGGGCGCGGGGATGTCGACCTGCTGGCCGATCTCGGCGAGCCTGCGCCAGGTGAGCCGGACGCCGAAGCGGTAGATGGCCTGGAGCGAGTCGAGGCTGCGGCCCTCCAGGCCCTCACCCCGTCCGAACTCCTGGAACATCTCCGGCGGCACCCGGGGGTGCGCGCCGGAGGTGAGGTTGTCGACGAACCCCTCGATGGCACGGCGGATGCCGACCAGGGCCAGCGGCTCCCCGGACTCGTCCTCGACCAGATGGAGGTAGGGGTAGTCCCGGCGGATCGCGTGCAGGATCGTCTGGGCGAGCTCCGGGGCCTCGGACAGGGCGATGGTGGCGAACCGGTCCAGTTGGGTCCGGGGCACCTCCTGCCAGGCGGTGCGCGTCACGGAGCCGCCGGTGCGGTGTCGTAGCTGATCAGAGGCGTATTGGGCTGGTCGGGGGTGGCGTCGAGCAGTGCCACGACACCGACCGCCGCACCTACGGCGAGCGCCGCGGCCGCCACGGCGGTGGAGAGAGCGGCGATGAGTCTGCGCATAGTCGGGTCAGCTCCTTGCTGGAGGCGATCCCCACCCCGTTGAGCCGGGCCCCTCCGGCTCGCACACAGTGTCGACAGGTCATTGACATCTCGTCAAGGCCTTGCTTACTGTTCACGCCAATCAAGGGCTGACCGGCCCGGGGCCCGTGCACCTCCGCGAAGAGATTTCGACCCAGGAGTGCCCGGATGCGCCGCAATGCTTCACCCCTCTCGCTCGTTCTGCTGGGGGCGGGGGTCTTTCTGCTCGTCCTCGCACCACTGCTCGTCTGGTATGTCCAGCCGCATGCCAAGCGCACCCCCATAGACACCGACACCACCACCGTGTTCACCGGTACCGGCAGCTATTTCGACACCGGCAAGGTGGAGACGGTCGACGACGAGACGATCACGATCACCCGGCAGGTGCGCGGGGACGTGGCCGACAGCGAGAAGAGCGGCAACGCCGTCTGGGACGTGTCCACGTCCGTGGACCACAACTCGACGCTGCCCGCCTCCGATCCCCGTGACGCCCTCCAGTGGACGCTGGAGCGCTGGGTGACCGACCGCACCACCAACGAGCCGGTGCACTGCTGCGAGGAGACCCCGACGTTCGACGGGGAGGCGTACCTCAAGTTCCCCTTCGACGTCGAGAAGCGCGCCTACCGCTGGTGGGACAGCACGCTCGGCGGTGTCGTGCGACTCTCCTTCGAGGGCGAGAAGAAGATCCAGGGCTACGCCGGCTACCTGTTCAAGGGCGAGGTCGAGCCGACGAAGACCGGGGTGCGTCAGGTGCCCGGGGTCCTCGTGGGCAGGAAGAAGACGCCCCAGGTACTGGCCGAGGAGTGGTATTCCAACAGCGGCATCGAGCTGGTCGTGGACAAGCGCACCGGCCGCATCATCAACGCGGCGATCGGCCCGAAGAAGACCCTGCGCGCGCCCGGCTCGAAGAGGGACGCCGTGGTGCTGCTGGAGAGCAAGCGGGTGGAGTTCACCGAGGCGACCCAGAAGAAGCAGGTCGAGCTGGCGTCGGCGGACAGCAAGCGGCTGGCGACGCTCGGCGAGACCGCGCCGATGGGAGCGGCCGGGATCGGTCTCGTACTCACGGTGGTGGGGGTCGTCCTCGTCGGCCGGGGGCGTCGGGAGGCGCCGGAGGGCCAGAACACTCACATGATGACGAGTACGCACACCTGAGTTACCCGCAAGTTGTTGCGCCGGTGAGTAGCCGGGCGGTAACCCGTGCCGAAAACTGTCTATCCCCACCAGAGCACGGCCCCCCGGTCTTTCCCTTTCCGTCACATCATGTGCGATCCCCGCCCCGCCCCGTACGCCCCTCCGTTCCCGTCCCCTACCCTCCCGTCCTCTCGCCCCTCGCGGACAACCCTCTCCCCCCTCTTTCCGCTCATCCGCGAGTTCCCGCAACCCGAGCCGAGTTGGAGCGCCCAATGCCCCAGCACGTACCTCCCCCACTGCTCGATGCAGTCACGCGCCAGGGTCAGGGCCCGGCGTCCTCCAGGGTCCCCGCGGCCCCGCGACGCATCGTCTTCCTCGCCCACCGCGACCTGGGCAACCCGGCCGCCGGCGGCTCCGAGCTGCTGATCGACCGGCTTGCCACGGGCCTCACCGAGCAGGGCCACGACGTCACCCTCCTCTGCGGCGGCCAGGCCTCCCGCAGGCCCTACCGAGTCGTCTCGGCGGGCGGCGCCCTGGGTCACTACCTCGGTGCGCGGTCCGCCTTCGCCAGGCAGGTCGGCGACTGCGACCTGCTGGTCGAGGTCTGCAACGGCATGCCGTACCTCGCGCCCCTGTGGCACCGCGGGCCGACCGTGTGCCTCGTCAACCATGTGCACACCGACCTGTGGGACCTGCGGTTCCCGATGCCGGTGGCGCGGGCCGGGCGGCGGCTGGAGCACTGGGCCCTGTCCCGGGCCTACCGCGACCACCTGATGATCGCGGTGTCCCCGTCCACGGCGGGCGCGTTGCGTGACCTGGGCGTGCCCGACCACCGGATCAGGGTGGTGCACAACGGCGTCGAGGAGCCGAGCCCGCAGGGCGACCGGTCCGAGACCCCGCTGTTCGTGGCGCTCGGCCGGCTCGTCGACTACAAGCGCATCGACCTGCTGCTCCAGCTGTGGGAGCGGGTCCGGCCGGTCACCGGTGGCCGGCTCGTCATCGTCGGCGACGGCCCCGAGCGGGCCCGTCTGGAGCGGCTCGCCGGTCCCGGTGTGGAGTTCGCCGGCCATGTCACCGAGGCGGAGAAGCACCGGTTGCTCTGCGCGTCGTGGATGCTGCTGCATCCGGCGGCCGTCGAGGGGTGGGGGCTGGTCGTCACGGAGGCCGGCGCACGCTCCACCCCGACCCTGGGCTTCGACGTACCGGGGCTGCGCGACTCCGTCGAGGACGGGGTCACGGGCATCCTCGCCCGGGGGGCGTCCTCCTTCGCCGCGGCCTGGTGCGCGCTCGCCCTGGACGACGAGCGGCGCGAGGCGATGGGCAAGGCGGCCCGGGAGCGTGCCGCCGCGTTCCGGTGGACCAGCAGTGTCCGGCAGTTCATGGCGGTCGCCGCCGAGGCGACCAGCGGCGTGAACGCCCCGGCGATCGGTGCGAGCGCGTGAAAGACCCTTCCTTCCGGCGCTCGGTCGCCCTGTTCCGCGCCTTCATGCGGGAACAGGGCGACCCGGCGACGGCGTACACCCTGCTGGCCCGCGACGCCGCGGACCAGGTGGAGCGGTACGGTCCGGTCCGGGGCAAGGTCGTCGTGGACATCGGCGGCGGCGACGGCTACTTCACCCGGGAGTTCCGTCGGCGCGGTGCGCACGGCTACCTCTTCGAACCGGACACGGCCGAGCTCAGCCCGGGCGAGCGCGCGGACACCGTCGTCGCCGACGGATATCTGCTGCCGCTGGCCGACGGTGCGGCGGATGTCTGCTTCTCCTCCAACGTGCTGGAGCACGTCGCCGATCCGCACACCTTTCTCAGCGAGATGGCCCGGGTGACCCGCCCGGGCGGTCTGATCTACGTCTCCTTCACCAACTGGTACTCGCCCTGGGGCGGCCATGAGTGGGCGCCGTGGCACTATCTGGGCGCCGAGCGCGCCCGGAGCCGCTACGAGCGCCGCACCGGCCGCCCGGCCAAGCACCGCCTCGGCGACAACCTCTTCCGGATCGGCGTCGGCGAGACGCTGCGCCATGTCCGAAGCCGTACTGACGTGACCGTCGTGTCCGCACGGTCGCGTTACTGGCCCGTCCTTCCCCAGCTCGTGCCGCGGATCCCCGTACTGCGGGAACTCGCCACCTGGAACCTCCTCCTCATTCTCCGGCGGTGTTCATGACCAGCGCTGTCCACCCACCCCGGCCCGCGGCCCCGGACGACCCGGGTCCCGAGCCCACCGTCCCCGCCGACGGCCCGCCGCACGCGCGCTCCCGGCGCTGGCTCCTGGGGTTCTGGGCCGCCGTCTTCGCGGCGTTCCTGGCGGTGTCGCCGGGTCGGATGACCTTCGACACCAAGCTGGGTGTCGTCACGGCTCCCGGCCGGTTCCTCGGTGACCTGGGCGAGCTGTGGCACAGCCGTTCCGGGTTCGGCGGGATCGCCGACCAGTACATCGGCTATCTCGTGCCGATGCTGCCGTACTACGGCACCGCGGAACTGCTGCGGGTGCCCACCTGGCTCGCCGAGCGGCTGTGGCTCTCGATCATCGTGGCGACCGCTTTCTGGGGTGCGCTGCGGCTGGCGGAGCGGCTGCGGGTGGGCTCACCGGCGGCCCGGCTGCTCGGTGCGGTCGTCTACGCGCTGTGGCCGACCTACACCATCGTGGTGGGTTCGACGTCGGCCGCCGCGTTGCCGGGCGTCCTGCTGCCGTGGGTGCTGCTGCCGCTGACGAACCCCCGCCTGACGCCGCGGACCGCGGCGGTCCGGTCCGCGCTGCTGATCCCGCTGATGGGCGGGGTCAACGCCGCTTCCACGCTGGCTTCCCTGCTGCCGGTCGGGCTGTATCTGCTGTCCCGGCCGGGCGGGCCGCGCAAGCGCGGGCTGCTGCTGTGGTGGATACCGGGCGTGATCATGGCGACCGCCTGGTGGATCGTTCCGCTGCTGTTGCTGGGGACCTTCGGCGAGAACTTCATGCCGTACGTGGAGTCCTCGTACACCACCACGACCACCATGTCGGCGACCGAGGTGCTGCGCGGCGCCGGCAACTGGGTGGGCTATCTGAACTTCGGCGAGGCCTGGCTGCCGGCCGGATGGACCGTCGCGACCGCGACCGTCACCATCCTGGGTTCGGCGCTCGCCGCCGCCCTGGGTCTGGCGGGTCTGGCGCGGCGTGATCTGCCCGAGCGCCGCTGGCTGGTGCTGACCGTGCTGTCCGTCGCGCTCGTCACCCTCGCCGGGTACGGCGGGGCGCTGGGCGGTCTGTTCCACGGCACGGTGCAGGACTGGCTGGACACCTGGCTGGTGCCGTTCCGGAACATCTACAAGTTCCAGACGGGTCTGGCGCTGGCGCTGGCCCTGGGGCTGGCGCACATCGTCGGCGTCGCCACGGTGGCCGCCGCCCGGCGGGACCGCAACCCGGCCCGGATACGCCGGCTCGCGCCGGTCGTCGCAGCCGCCGTCGTACTGCCCGGTCTCGCCTGGCCGTACGTCAACGGCTCGATCCTCCAGACGGGTTCGTTCCAGAAGGTCCCCGACTACTGGGAGAGCACCGGGAGTTGGCTCAAGAACAACTCGCCGGACGATCGCGCGCTGGTCGTCCCGGCGACCGCGCACGGCATCTACACCTGGGGCTCCCCCATCGACCAGCCGCTGGACGTGCTGGCCGAATCGCCTTACGCACAGCGTGATTACGTCCCCTTCGGCACGCCCGGCAACCGTCGGGCGATGGACGCCGTCGAGCAGGCCCTGACCTCCGGCGGCGAGGTCCCCGGGCTCAGCGAGTACCTGAACCGGGCCGGGCTGCACTATGTGGTGGTCCGCAACGACCTGGACCCGGACCAGCTGGGCTACGTCCCGTCCACCACGGTGAAGCGCACCCTGGAGGCGTCCGGCTACAGCCGCGTCAAGGGGTACGGGCCGGTGATGACCGCCGGCCGGATCGCGGCGGACACCCCCGTGCAGGTCGAGGGCCTGTACCCGCGCCAGCGGGCCGTGGAGATCTACGAACCGCCCAAGGGGACCGAGCGGCCCGGGAGGGCGCAGGCCGCCCCGGTCGCCTCGACGGCCGTGGTCAGCGGTGGCCCGGAGTCGCTGCTGCCACTGTCGGCGAACGGCGCCATCGAGGGCCGGCCGACCGTCCTGGCCGGTGACGCGCACCCGGGTCTGGGGCGGCCGTCGCTGTACGCGGCGGGCGACGGGCTGCGGCGCGCCGACACCCGGTTCGGCCTGGTCAACTCCAACACCTCGTACACGTACACCGCCGACGAGCGCAACGCCGCGGAGTCGGCGCAGGACCCGGGCCGTGAGCCGCGGCAGATCCTGCCGACGTCCGGGTCGAAGCACCAGACGACTGCGGTGATCCGCGGGGCGAAGTCGGTCAGCGCGTCCTCGGTGGGCAACTGGCTGTTCCATCTGCCGCAGTACGACCCGGTCAACGCCTTCGACGGCAACCCGGCGACCGGGTGGGCGGAGGGCTCTCCCGGCACGCCCGAGGACGAGTGGGTGCGGGTCGACTTCTCCGCGCCGACGGACATCCCCGGCTCGATCCAGGTGACGCCGCTGCCCAGCGGCAATGTGCGGGCCGCGCCGACCGTGATCCGGGTGGAGACCGACAAGGGCTCCAAGGACAGCCCGCTGCGGACCGACGGTTCCGCGCAGCAGGTGGCCTCGCCCGCCGGGCAGGCCGCCTGGCTGAAGGTGACGATCCTGGAGTCCCAGCAGGGGCGGCCGGGGCTGACCGGCGCCGGATTCACCGACATCGCCGTCCCCGGCGTGCAGGTGACCCGGATGCTGGAGCTGCCGAACGACGCGCCGCGTGCGGGCGCCGATGCGACGATGTTCTCGCTGCGGCGGGGCAGCGACCCCGGCGGTCTGTCGTCCGTGGCCGCCGAGGTCGGTCTCGGCCGGCAGTTCACCGTGCCGGAGGCGGGCGCCTACACCGTCTCGGCGACCGCGCTGCCGGTGCCCGGAGAGGCGCTCGACAAACTGCTGTTCGAGCTGACGGGCGAGCGGGACAAGATCGAGGTGGCCGCCGACTCCACGGCGCGCCTGGGCACCAACCTCAGCCCCCGCAACCTGACCGACGGTGACCTCACCACGGCGTGGATCGCGGGCGAACGCCCCGTACTGCGGCTGAACTGGCCCGAGAAGCGGCCGGTCGGCGAGATCGTGTTCGCCGCGGCCGGGGGACTGTCGGCCCGCGCCGAGCAGGTCCAGATCAGTTCGCCGGACGGTACGGCGGTGGCCTCGGTGGACGAGAACGGCATGGCCCGCTTCTCGCCGGTCAACACCGACCGGATGGACATCACCATCTCCAGGACGGCGCCGCTGACCGTGCACAACCCGGTGGCCGACGGCCAGTTGCAGCTGCCGGTCGGGCTGAGCGAGGTGTACGTCCCGGCGCTGGAGGAGTTCCGTTCGCCGCAGCCGAAGCCGGACCAGAAGTTCAGCCTGCCCTGCGGCAAGGGGCCGGTCCTCTCCGTCGGCGGCACGTACATGGAGACCAAGGCCGAGGGGCGGGTGCGGGATCTGACCCAGCGCAGGCCCATCGAGGTCTCGCTGTGCACCGACGACAGCAAGGTCGAGCTGGCCGCCTCGTCCACCACCGTGCAGGCGGGGGACGAGGGTCCGCTGGCCATCACCGACGTCTCGCTGAGCAACGGCACCACCGAGGCCGCCGCGGCGACGCCGCGCACGGTGGACGTCGAGCAGGGCGAGGGCGACCGGCGGACCGTCGAGGTCGGCGCCGGTGAGGCCTCCTACCTCCAGATCCACGAGAACCACAACAAGGGGTGGAAGGCCACCCTGGACGGCAAGGAACTGACGCCGCTGCGGATCGACGGGTGGCAGCAGGCCTGGCTGGTGCCCGAGGGCGAGGGCGGCACGGTCACCCTGGAGTACGAGCCGGCCACGGTCTACCGGTGGGGTCTGATCGGTGCGGGCGTGCTGTTCCTGGCGCTCGTGGCGCTCGCCCTCATCGGCCGCAAGGGCTCCGGTCGGGAGGAGACCGAGGAGCAGCCGGCGCCGCCGGGGCCGGGTCTGATCCTGGGCACCGTCGCCCTCACCCTGGTGGGGGTGGTGATCGCCGGTCCGGTCGCCGTGGCTGTTCCGCTGCTCGCCGTCCTGGCGCACTTCCGGCCGCGGCTGCTCGTTCCGGTGGCGTTCGCGGCGATGGCCGCCGCGGGGGTCGTCGCCGCGGTGGGCACCGGGGAGAGCACGACGACGGGCGAGGGCGCTTTCGGTGCCACAGCTCAACTCCTCGCCCTGATCGGGCTGTTCGCCGCACTGGTCACGGTGGGACGGGAACCGCTCGGCAGGCGTGCGGTCCGCCCCGGCCAGGACGCGGCCGAGCCGGCCCCGGCGGGCGGTGACCGGCCGACGGTCCAGCTCCCCGCGCAGCCCGCACCGCCGTCCGGCCGGACGCTGTCCGCCGACGGCAGGCACCCGGCGAAGGGAGAGGACGCCTGATGGCGACCACGCACCACCAGCGGGCCCCGGGCGGCGGCCAGCCGCCCGGGCGGCCCGTCCGGGTGCCGTTCCCGGTCGTCGACGAGGTGGCCCGGCACTGTGCGCAGGACGCCGAGCCGAGCACCGTGCACATCGAGATCCATCTGCCGGGCCGGGTCGACGAGGAACGGCTGCGCTCCGCGTTCGCCGCCGCGCTGGCCCGGCACCCCCGGGCGCTGATGCGGGAGCGGCCCCGGGGGCCGTTGGCGCGGCGGTACGAGTGGGAGCTGACCGAGGCCCCGGACACGGACCCGGTCTCCTTTCCGCCGTGCGCGCCCGGTGCGCTGGAGCGGGCGCGGGCCGGGGCGCTGGACCGCGCCCCGGCGCTGACCGCCTCGCCACCGCTGCGGCTCGACGTGGTCCGGGAGCCGGACCGCGAGGGGTGCGTGCTGCTGTTCACCGTGCACCACACCGCCCTGGACGGTCCGGCGTGCATGCGGCTGGCGGCGACGGCCGCGGAGATCTACAGCGGGTCTCCCGTTCCGCCGTCGCCCGCTCCGGCCCGCCCGGCCGCCGCCCCGCTGCCACGGCAGTCCCGGACCCCGGCGCTGGCCCGGCCCGCCCAGGTGGCGCCGGGCTCGCCGGGGCCCGCCCCGGTGCCGGGAAACGCCCTGCTGGTGGCCGAACTCCCGGTCCCGCGCCGGGAGTCCGGCGCGCCGTACACGGTGAACGACCAGCTGATGGTGGCCACCGCCCTGACGGTGGCCGACTGGAACCGGGCCCAGGGTGCACCGGGGGCGGACCGTCGGCCGCTGCGGATCACCATGCCGGTCGACGACCGCACCCGGGGCCCGGAGATGCCGATCGGCAACGGCACCCGGCTGGTGGAGGTCGGCTTCACCGCGGCCGAGTCGGCACCGGGTACGGACATGGCGGCGCTGCTGCGGACGACCGCTGAGCGGACCCGGGCGCTCAAGGCCCAGCCTCGCTCTCAACTGGGGCGCGGGGCCGGGTTGTTGACCGTGCCGTTGCTGCCGGTGGCGGCCCGTGCCGCCCTCACCCGGGGGCTGCGGGTGGCGGCCGGTCCGTGGACCTCGACGACGCTGCTGAGCAACATCGGCCGGATTCCGTACCCGTTGGACTTCGGTGACGCGGGCCGGGCCACCGCCGTGTGGTTCTCCGCGCCCGCCCGGATGCCCCGGGGACTCACCTTCACCACGGCGTCCACGGGCGGCCGGCTGCACCTGGCGGTGCGCTGGTCGCGCACCCTGCTGGGCGAGCGCGACGGTGCGAGGCTGCTCGACCTGTTCACCCGCCACCTGGCCGCGACGTCCTCGGAGGCCGTATGACCGGCACCCCGTCCCCCTCCCCCGGGCTGCGGGACTTCTACGAGAACCCTTCCGTCCCCGTCGCCTCGGGCGACGGGCGCACCCTGCGGCAGGCCCGGCTGCTGGCCGACGCGCTGGACGCTCCGGGGCAGGTGATCCTGGACATCGGGTGCGGGGACGGTACGGCCGCGGCCACGGCGGCCCCGTTGCTCGCCGGGCACCGGCTGATCGGGGTCGACTGGTCGCAGGACGCGCTGCGCAGGGCCCGGCCCCGGATGGGCCATGTGGTGCGCGGCGAGCTGGAGCACGGCGGGCTGCCGCTGGCCGACGGATGTGCGGACGCGGTGCTGTTCAGCGAGATCCTGGAGCACCTGGTCGACCCGGACCAGGCGTTGGACGAGCTGCGGCGGGTGCTGCGGCCCGGCGGCCATCTGATGCTGTCCACCCCGAATCTGGCGGCCTGGTACAACCGGGCGCTGCTGCTCGCCGGGGTGCAGCCGGTGTTCTCGGAGGTCAGTCTGCGCGGGATCCACGGCCGACCGGGCTCGGAGGTGGTGGGGCATCTGCGGCTGTACACGGCCCGGGCGCTGCGCTCGTTCCTGACGGCGTCCGGCTTCACCGACGTGACGGTCAAGGGCGCCCCCTTCCACGGGGTGCCGCGTCCGCTGCGCCTGCTGGACCGGGCGGCGTGCGCGGTGCCCGGGGCGTCCTCCATCCTGCTGGCCCACGCGCGGCGGAGGTAGCCGCATGTGGTGGGGTGTCGGCGCGGCGCTCGTCGCCAACGCGCTGTACAGCGTGGGGTTCGTGGTGGAGAAGCGGGCCCTGGGTTCGCTGCCGGCGCTGTCGGCGGGCCGCCCGCTCCAGGTGATCCGGGTGCTGGCGACCAGCCCGCTGTGGATCGTCGGCGCACTGGCGCTGGCGGCCGGGTTCGGGGCGCAGCTGGTCGTCTACCGCGCGCTGCCGATCGCGGCGGCGCAGGGCATCTTCGTCTCCGGCCTCGTGCTGCTCCTGCTGCTGTCGTCGGCGGTGCTGGGCGAGGAGTCGACGGGCCGCGAACGCTATGCGCTGGGCGGGGTCCTGTTCGCCCTGCTGATGGTGGTGGCCTCGGTCCGCGAGGGCGAGGACGTGGTGAGCGGCGGCGCCCCGTGGACGCTGGTGCTCCTGGTCTGTGTTCCGGCGCTCGCGGCGGGCGTCTGGCTGTACGCACGCGTCGAGAGCCGGGCGGCCAATCGGCACCGGGTCCCGACGAGCGGCATCGGGTACGGCGTGGCCGTCGGCCTGCTCTACGGGGTCAGCTCACTGGCGATCAAGGGCACGTCCAGCCGTCTGACCAGCACCGATCTCGGTGAGGCCGCGCTGTCGCTGCTCGGGTCCCCGTATCCGTATCTGCTGCTGTTCACCGCGGTGGCCGGTCTCGTGATGTCGCAGACGGCGCTGCAGCGCTGCCGGGCGTCCCTCATCGTGCCGGTCTGCACCACGGTGACCTGTCTGTTCACCGCGGTCCTCGGGACGTTCGCGTTCGGCGAGAGCCTGCCCGAGGATCCGCTGCTGCTTGCCCTGCGGGTGGGCGGCACGGCGCTCGCCCTGTCCGTCCTGCTGGCCATGCCGCGGCACGATCCGCAGCCCGCCGCACCGTCCTGACCCCGGACACGCCCCCCGTAACCGCCCCCGCTTCTGCCTCTCCCCCGACTCTCTCCCCCGACATCGAGGAGCCGCCCGATGACCCCCGACGACCCCCTGCTGACCATCCTGGCCTGCCCGCTCGACAAGGGCCCGCTCTCCCTGCTGCCCGAGGAGGAGGCGCTGTACAACCCCCGGCTGCGCCTGAGCTACCCGATCGTGGAGGGCATCCCGCAGCTTCTGCCCTCGTCCGGCCGGAAGGTCGAGGCGGAGGACCACGAGCGGCTGCTCACCCGGCTCAAGGCCTCGGCCACGTGACCACGTTCGCCGCGGCGGTGGCGTCCCGGCTGCCCGAGGGCCTCGTCGCCTCCGCCGCCGTCGCCCTGTACCCGCGCTTCGAGCCCGAGCTGCGGCGGCTGGCCGACTTCTGCCCGGCGGACGGCGTCGCCCTCGACATCGGGGGCTGGTACGGCCCATGGTCGCGGCGGCTGGCCGCCCGCTGCACCGAGGTGGTCACCGTCGAGCCCGTGCCGCATCTGGCGGAGCGGCTGCGCCGGACGCTGCCGTCGAACGCCCGGGTGGTCCAGGGCGCGGCGACGGACCGGGAGGGCACGGCCCAGCTGTGGTTCCCGGAGGGCGACCGGGGCGACCGGGGGGTGTCCTCGCTGGCCCGTCGCGACATCCACGCGCACAGCCTGGAGGTGCCGTCGATCACCGTCGACGGTCTGGGGCTGCGCGGGGTCGGCTTCGTGAAGATGGACGTGGACGGCGGCGAACAGGCGGCGCTGCTCGGCGCGGCGGAGCTGCTGCGCCGGGACCGGCCGGCGCTGCTCATCGAGCTGGAGAGCCGGCTCGGTCCGATCGCGCCGGCCGTCGAGCTGCTGACCGGCCAGGGTTACGCGGGCTGGCTGCTGGCGGGTCGGCGGTGGATTCCGCTGGACGGGTTCGATCTGGTGGCCCATCAGGCGCGGACCGAGCATCTGGTGCACCAGGGTCTGCTGCGCCGCGCCTTCGTCCCGCACCGGGAGCGGTACATCAACTCGGTGCTCTTCCTGCCGGACGGGCGGACGCCGGGCACGTCCTGAGCACGGCGGCCCCCGCGTATCCTCGGCCGGGGGCATGCCGAACGGAGGATGGCGTACGTGGCGGGCAGCAGTGCAGGGCGGGGCCGAACGCGGCCGGACGGTGCCGGAGGCGAGCGGGCGGAGGCCCCGGAGCGTAGGTCGCTCAGCGCCCGGGCACGGGACGCGGTCCGGGAGCGGATCGTCGACCGCCGCTACCCGCAGGGCGCCCGGCTGGTGGAGCGGGAGGTGGCCGAGGAGCTGCGGATGTCCCGCGTCCCGGTCCGCGAGGCACTGCGCGCCCTGGTGGGCGAAGGGCTCCTGGAGCTGCTGCCGCACAGCGGAGTCCGGGTGCGGCGGCTGGAGCGGGCCGATGTGGAGCACCTGTACGAGGTGTGGGAGCCGCTCGCGGTCCAGGCTTCCCGGCTCGCGGCACGGCGGGTGGCGGGGTCCGCCCCGGTGGAGCCGCCGGGCGTCACCGCGCTGCGGACCTCCCTCGACCGGGCTGAGGAGGCGGCGTCCGACGACGAGGGCACGCGTGAGGTCGCGGCCCACACCGCCTTCCACGAGGACATCGTGGCCCTGAGCGGCAATCCGATGCTGGCCCGCACCATGGAGCAGCTGAGCGGACAGCTCCAGCTGCTGTTCGGGATGCGGGAGGAGCCGCAGCACATGCGGGCCCAGCACGCGGTCATGTTCCGGTACATCGCGGCGGGCGACGAGGAGTCGGCCGCGGCGAGCACGCTGCTGCACGTGCGGGACAGCCGGGCCGTGGCCCTGCGGTCCCTGTTCGACGACGCCTGATTATTTGTATACCAATAACTCCTACCCCTTGGGAACCTCGCGAGGGCAGAGCGCATTTGCTGCACGTTTCCTGCACGACCAGGGAGCGGAATTACTCCTTCCCTGAATCATGAGGGTTCTGGTATACAAAATGCTCCCGCTCGCTTCCGCGACCCAAGGAGCCCCCCATGTGCGTCGAGAACACCCCGCCCCCTTCCGGCCGGCTGACCAGGCGGGGTGTGCTCGCCGGTGCCGCGGCCCTCGCCGGAACCTCGGCCGTGCTGACCGGGACGGCCCGGGCCGCGTCCGCGTCGTCCGCCGCCCGGCACGGGTCGCCGGGGCGGGGCGGCGATCTCGTCGTCGAGGGCGGCAGGCTGCTCGACCCGGTGACGGGCGAGGTCACGGAGGACGCGGTCGTGGTGATCACCGGGGGCATCGTCCGGGCGGCCGGCCCCCGGGGACGGGTCGGCCGGGTCCCCCGCGGCGTACCGGTGCTGCGGGCCCACGGGCAGTGGATCCTGCCCGGCCTGGTGGACGCCCACATCCACCTCAACACGGCGGCCGAGGCGCGCGACGCGGTCCTCAAGGGCGCGACCAGCGCGCGCAGCGGTTCGACCAACTTCTACCAGGACATCGCCGTACGGGAGTTGGCCCGGCAGGCGCCGGAGCAGGCGCCCCGCCTCCGGGCGGCGGGCGTCTTCGTCACCCCGGATCTCGGCGACACGATCCTCGCCGACCCGGACCTCGCGCCACTCGCCCGGCTGCGGGACGGGGTGCGCTCGGCCGAGGCGCTGCGCCGGGTGGTCGAGGTCAACCTCGCGCGCGGGGCCGACACCGTCAAGACCCGGGTGAACGAACGGGCCGGGCTGCCCGAGCAGGACCCGCTGGTCCAGGTGTACGACCACGAGCAACTGTCCACGATCGTGGCGGCGGCCCGGCGCGGAGGCAAGGGGGTGCTCTGCCACAGCTACAGCGAGAAGGGCTGCCACGACGCGGTCACGGCCGGGATCCGCTCCCTGGAGCACGGGGCGTTCGTCGGCGAGCGCACCCTGCACGAAATGCGCCGCAGGGGTACGTACTTCACGCCGACACTCACCGCCATCGCCGGGCTCGCCGAGTCCTCGGACCCGGTCCTGGCCGAGCGCGGCCGCGCCTATCTCCCCGTCCTGAAGCAGGCGGTCCTGGCCGCGCACGAACTGGGCGTCCCCCTCGCGGCGGGCACGGACTCCTCGGGCGGAACGGTGGACCCGATCGGCCGTGAGGTGGAGCTGATGCACGCGGCGGGGCTCTCGGCCCTGGACGCGATCCGCACGGCGACCACGGGTGCCGCGAAGCTCCTCGGGTTCGACTCCACGGCCGGCCGGCTGGCGCGCGGCTTCGCGGGCGACGTCCTCGTCGTGGACGGCGACCCGCTGGCGGACCTCGGCGTGCTGAGCCGCCCGGCGCGTGTGGTCCGGGCAGGGTTCGCGGTACCGGCCGCCTGACCCGGCGCCCCTTCTCCCCCCCTCACCCCCCTTCAGCCCTCCCCTCTCCCCGAAGGAGTTCCCGATGCACGCCGAGTCCACCGCTTCCCCCGCCGCCGGTCTCTCCCGGCGCTCGATGCTGGCCGGAGCCGCCGCCGTCGCGGGCACCGCGGCGACGCTCAGCGCCTCGGCGGCCTCGGGGGCCCGGGCTGCCGAGGCCCGGCCCGCCGGGGCGGCCGCCGCACCCGCCGCCGCCGACCGGATCACCGAGCAGCCCGACCGCGCGGGCGGCCACGCCCGCGCCACGGTCTTCAGGAACGTCCGGCCCTACGGCGCGCAGCACCCCGTCGACCTCACCGTCGTGGGCGGGGTCGTCACCGCCGGCCCCGCCCCGCGCGGCGCGAACGTCGTCGACTGCAAGGGCCGGATCGCGCTGCCGACCCTGGTCGACGCGCACATCCACCCCGACAAGACCGCCTGGGGCCAGCCCTGGGTGACCCGGAACCCGGCGAGCTCCATCGCCGAGTACACCGAGGAGGACGTGAAGCTGTACCGCGCGCTGCGCACGCCGCTGAAGAAGCGCGCGGAGCGCCTGATGGGCCATGCCGTCACCCAGGGCACCCGGGCGATGCGGGCCCATGTCGACGTCGCTCCCGCCTACGACCTGGTAGGTGTCGAGGGCGTCGGTTCCGCCCGCCGGGCGCTGCGGCACGCGCTCGACGTGGAGATCGTCGCGTTCCCCCAGCACGGGGTGGTCCGGACACCGGGGACGAAGGAGCTGCTGGAGGAGGCCGCGCGCACCGGGGCGATCGACCGGGTCGGCGGCATCGACCCGATCGGGTTCGACGAGGCGCTCGACGAACAGCTCGACATCGTCTTCGGTATCGCGGACCGGCACGGCGTGGGCGTCGACATCCATCTGCACGAGCGGGCCGCGACGGGGATGGAGTCGCTGCGCGCGATCATCGACCGTACCGAGGCGCTGTCTCTCCAGGGCAAGGTGACGGTCAGTCACGTCTTCTGTGTGCCCGGGCTGCCCGAGCGGGAACTCGACCGTCTCGCGGCCGACCTGGCCGGTGCCGGGATCTCGCTGACGACGGTCGCCCCCTCCTCGGACCTCGTTCTGCCGATCGACCGGCTGCGGGAGCACGGCGTCGAGGTGGGCCTCGGCTCCGACGGCGTACGGGACTCCTGGAGCCCCTTCGGCAACGCGGACATGCTGCACCGCTCGCACCTGCTGGCCTGGGTGCGGGACGCCCGCCTCGACGAGGAGCTGGAAGCGGCCTTCCGCTCGGGGGCCGATGGCGGGGCCCGGCTCCTGGGGCTGCCGGAGGCGGACCTGAAGCCGGGTTCGCCGGCCGACTTCCTGCTGGTGCGCGGGGAGTGCCTGCCGCAGGTCGTGGTGGACCTGCCGCGGCGCGAGATGGTGGTGCGGGGCGGGCGGATCGTGGCCCGGGACGGGGAGCTGGTCGGGCACTGACCCCGCGTACGGCCGGGAACCCGGCCGAAGGGATAAGCCACACCGCGCAGGGGCGCGGCGGCGCCCGTGTCACGGAGAAAGCCGACGCCCATCTCGTCGGTCTGAAGCCCGCCCGCCCCGGCGCGCCGTGCTGACCGGGGCGGACCGGCTGTCCCCTGACGGGCTGTCAGTCCATCTGTGCTTCCTCGGCGTTCCGCCAGACCGTCAGATCGATGGCGATGTAGCGGCTCGGATCGTCGGCGCCCGACTCGCCGCGGTAGGTCACCACGGCGACGTGTCCGGCCTTGCTGAGCACGCAGATCTGCGATCCGGACGTGAGCTGTTCGAGCTCGATCTTCTCGGTGAAGCGGGTCTCCTGGCGGCAGACCTCCAGCGAGCCCTTCTGGGAGTTCTTCAGCACCACCAGTTTCCCGTTGGCGCTGCCCACCCTCTCGTCGCCGAAGAGGTCGTCCCGGTAGAAGTAGAAGTCCCCCTTGCCGTAGCTGACGCCGCTGCCGTCGTCCTCAAGCGGCCGGGGCGGATGGTCGGCGAGCTTCAGTGCGTAGTTCGCCGTCACGTCGATGCCCTGGTACGAGACCGGCCGCGGGTCGGCCGGCTTGTCCCGGGCCTTGTCCGCGGAACCGCTGCCGCCCGAACCGCCGTTGGAGGACGAGGTGGCCCGGTCGCCCTTGCCGGACGTGTCGGAGTCCTTCGGCAGCAGGTTGCCGATGACTCCGAGGACGACCAGCGCGCCGAAGACCGAAGCGCCGATGATCAGGCCCGTCCGCTTGGGGCGCGGCGCGGCGGGCTGGAAACCGGTCGAGCCCCAGCCCGGCTGCTGGAACCCCGACTGCTGAAAGCCCGGCTGCTGAAAGCCCGGCTGCTGGAAGCCGGAGGGCTGGGGCGGCGAGGTGGGGTGCCCCTGCTGGTACGCGCTCTGCTGCCACGGGCCGGGCGGCACGCTCCGGGGAGCGCCCGGGGCTCCGGGAGAGCCGGGCGTGCCCGGTGTACCGGGTGCCCCCTGCGTACCGGGGCCGGTCTGCGTCGGCGCGGAGGCCACCGCGTAACCGGTCGGGGTGTAGTGGGGGCCTCCCGGCGGCGGGGTCGGCGCGCTCCCCGGGGCGAACTCGGTGGGCGTCGGCGCGGCGCTCGGCTGCGGGGGCGGCGTCGGCGCGGGGGCGGGCATCCGCAGCCGCTCGGTGATCGACCCGGCGACCGACCGCGGAAGCCAGTCCTCGCCCTGGCGCAGGGGTTCGGGCGAGATCTCGTGGCACATGCGGATGATGTCGGCCAGGGCGGGGCGGTCGGCGGGGTCACGGCTGAGGCAGCGGCTGACCAGGGGGCGGAGTTCGTCGGGCAGCCGGCTGAGGTCGGGGTCCTCGTGGACGATCCGGTAAAGCACGGCGTGCGAGGGCCCCTCGCCGAACGCGGGCACGCCGATCGCGGCGTAGGCGGCGATCTGCCCCAGGGCGAAGACGTCGGTGGCCGGGGTGACGGTGCCGGCCGCCGCCTGCTCCGGCGCCATGAACGCCGGGGTGCCGACGCTGACACCCGTACCGGTCAGGGCGGTCGTGTCGGCGGCCCGGGCGATACCGAAGTCGATGACCCGCGGGCCGTCGGCGGCGAGCAGGACGTTCGCGGGCTTCAGATCACGGTGCACGATGCCCGCACCGTGGATGACTCCGAGCGCCTCGGCCACCCCGACCGTCAGCAGCAGCACACTGCGCAACGGCAGTCCGCCGTGCCGGGCCACCGCGTGCGCCAGCGAGGGGCCCGGCACATAGGCCGTGGCCAGCCAGGGCTGCGCGCCCTCGGTGTCCGAGTCGATGACCGGCGCGGTGTACAGCCCCTGCACCCGCTGCGCGGACCGCACCTCCTGCTGGAAACGCCGCCGGAACTCCGGGTCCTCGCCGAACTCGGGCCGGATCACCTTGAGCGCGAGAGGCCGCCCGCCTGGCGTGTACGACAGATACACCTTGCCCATGCCGCCCGCGCCCAGCACGGCGGCCAGCCGGTAACCCCCCACCACCGCCGGGTCGTCGGCCTTCAGCGGCTGGAACGGATCGGTCGAAGACGCGCTGCTCATCAGAAACCATCCCCCTGGTCACGGCAGTCCGGAGCCCGCACGCGCCCCGAAGATCAGACGAGAGCGTACCGAATGCCGCGGCGGGTCGTCCGCCGCGCGTGCGCCGGGCCGAAGAACCGGCCTTGCCGCACCCCGGCCCCGGGTCCATGCTTGTGCCATGGGTGACCAGGCCGGCCCCGAGCCGACGGCGTCCGTCCGGCAGGACCTCCGGTTGCTGGAGGCTGCTGGGGCACACCCGGACGGCGCCTCCGTGCGGCAGCTGGCCCGGGCGGCCGGGCTGCCGGAGCTCACCGCCCAAAGGCTCCTCCACGAGCTCGCCCGGGACGGCTATCTGGACGAGCTGGACGACGGTGCGTTCGCCCTCCACGAGCGGGGCCCCCGGCTGCAGCCCGCCGCCGACGGCCCGACAGCGCGGGAACGCCTCCGTCCCCTGCTGTCCTCGCTGCGCGACAGCCTGTCCGCCGCCGTCTATCTGACGCTCTACGACGAGGGCGAGATCCGGGTGCTGGAGATCCTCGACAGCCCGCGGGCCCCACGGGTGGACCTCTGGGTGAGCTTCCAGGACGCCGGACACGCCACAGCCCTCGGCAAGAGCGTGCTGCGCGAGCTGGACGAGGAGGCGCGCGCCAACTACCTGTCCCGGCACTCCCTCACCGACCTCACCCCCCGCACCATCACACGCCGGGAGGAGTTGCTGCGGCAGCTCGACGGCGCCCCCGCGGGCCCGCTCTCGATGGACCGGGGGGAGTACGCGCGGGGTACGACGTGCGCGGCGGTGCCGGTGTACAGCGGTGACCAGGTCGGTTCGATCGGCATCTCGTTCCGGTCGGACCGGATGTACCGGACCACCGAGGTCAGGGCGCGGTTGCTGGAGTCGGCGCAGCGAGTGACGCGCCGGCTGACGCTCCCGGGGCGCTGACCGCCCCGGCCCCTCAGCCGGTGACGATGCCGGCGACCAGGTTGATCGTGGTGGCCAGGATGCTGGCGCCGAAGAGGTACGACAGCAGGCAGTGGCGGAGGGCGACGGCGCGCATCCTGGAGGTGGAGACGTTGTTGTCGGAGACCTGGTAGGTCATGCCCAGGTTGTAGCTGAAGTAGGGGAAGTCGATGTAGCGCGGCGGTTCCTTCGTGTTGAAGTCGATCCCGCCGCCGGGCGTCCGGTGGTAGATGTACGCGTAACGGCCTGCATACATCAGGTGGAGCGCCGCCCAGGACATGAACACGCCGCAGAGCGCCAGGGCGGCCGCCGCGTGACTCAGGTCCGCGTCGTCGATCAGCAGCAAGAGCACGATGCCGACCAGACCGGAGAGGGCGGCCGTAACGACGGCGAGTTCCTCGGCGAGGGGCCGGAACTCCTCGCGCCTCCCCGCGCCTGCTGTCCGAGCCGGCCATCGTCGCCGGGATGGCGCGCGCCGCCCTGCCGGACAGCCAGACCCCCTGGGACTGGTACATCGAGGACCACGACCGGATCCGGGACACCATCTACTCCGACAACGACCGCTACCGGGGCATCAAGAACCTGCGCACCCTGATCTTCATGAACCGGGCCGACATGCGCGAGCGCGGGATCGCCGACATGGGGCCGGTCGACATCACGAGTACGGCGAAGGACGGCAGCGGACGGTTCCTGAACGGCTACACGGCGATCCCGTACGACATTCCCCGCGGCTGTGCGGCCGGCTACATGCCGGAGATGAACGTGCTGTGCGCGCTGGGCGACTAGAGCACCCAGAGCGACCAGCCGATCATGAAGCACGTCAAGATCACGGTGGTTCCGGGCGCCTGGGGCCTGACCGAGAGGCACTCGTTCAGGCCCCAGGGCTTTTGTTCGGGACCGAGTCCACGGGCCTAGTCGGTCTTCTTCTTCCGGTCCCGGGCGAGGCCCATCTCCTCACGGTCCTCCTCCAGACGCTCGCCGAGTCGCTTCTCGTCCGGGCGGCGGGGCATTCCGCGGCTGTGGCCGGTGTCCGGGTCGCCCTCGACCTCTTCGTTCGACTTGTGGTGGTGATGGGACATCGCTCACTCCTTGCCGTCGGGGGTGTCGGCGGCGGGAGTCTCTCCGGCACCGTCGCCCTTGCGGATGGTGCAGTGCAGGGAGTCGTCGACCACGTCGGCGACGATCGTGTCCCCGGGTTCGGCTTCGCCGCCGAGCAGCAGGGAGGCGACGCGGTTGTCCAGTTCCGTCTGGATCGTGCGGCGCAGCGGGCGGGCGCCGAACTCCGGCTGGTAGCCGTGGGCGACCAGGAGCTTCTTCGCAGCCTCGGTGACCTCCAGGGTCATGCCCTGGGCGTGGACGCGGTGCTTGCTGCGGTCCAGGAGGTGGTCGACGATCTCGGACAGGTCGTCCTCGGTGAGGCTGTGGAAGACGATGATGTCGTCGATGCGGTTGAGGAACTCGGGGAGGAACCGGCCGCGCAGGTCCTCCATCAGCTCGTCCTTGAGCTCGGCGGCGTCGCCCTTGTGGGCGAGGATGCGGTGGGCGCCGATGTTGGACGTCATGATGACGACGCAGTGGCGGAAGTCGACGGTGCGGCCCTGCCCGTCGGTGAGGCGGCCGTCGTCGAGGATCTGGAGCAGCGTGTTGAAGACGTCGGGGTGCGCCTTCTCGACCTCGTCGAACAGGACGACGCTGTAGGGGTTGCGCCGCACCTTCTCGGTGAGCTGGCCGGCCTCGTCGTAACCGACGTATCCGGGAGGGGCTCCGACGAGCCGGGCGACCGTGTGCTTCTCCTGGAACTCGCTCATGTCGAAGCGGATCATGCGGTCGTCCTCGCCGAACAGCAGCTCGGCCAGTGTCTTGGCCAGCTCCGTCTTGCCGACGCCGGTGGGGCCGAGGAAGAGGAACGAGCCGACGGGCCGGTTGGGGTCGCCCATGCCGGCGCGGTTGCGCCGTACGGCTTCGGAGACGGCGGTGACGGCTTCGCCCTGGCCGACGATCCGGGCGTGCATCCGCTCCTCCAGCTTGAGGAGTTTCTCCTTCTCGCCGGCGGTGAGCTGGGAGACCGGGATGCCGGTACGGCGGGAGACGACGTCGGCGATGTCGGAGGAGGTGACCGAGACGACGCCCTCGCGGCGCTCCTCGATCCCGGCGAGTTCGCCCTCCACCTCGGCGATCTGCCGCTTCAGGCCGGACGCCTTCTCGAACTCCTCACCGGCGACGGCCTCGTCCTTCTCGCGCCGCAGCCTGGCGAGGCGGTCCTCGCGGCTGACGACCTCGGTGGAGCGGTTCGCGCTGCGCAGCCGTACGCGGGCACCGGCCTGGTCCATCAGGTCGATGGCCTTGTCGGGCAGGAAGCGGTCGCTGATGTAGCGGTCGGACAGCTCGGCCGCCGCCGTGAGGGCTCCGTCGGCGAAGCGGACCTGGTGGTGGGCTTCGTAGGCGTCCCGCAGCCCTTCGAGGATCTGTACGGTCTCCTCGACGGTGGGCTCCGGCACCAGGACGGGCTGGAAGCGGCGCTCCAGGGCGGCGTCCTTCTCGACGTGCTTGCGGTACTCGTCGATCGTCGTCGCGCCCACGACGTGCAGTTCCCCGCGGGCGAGGGCGGGCTTGAGCATGTTGCCCGCGTCCATCGAGCCCTCGCCCGTGGCGCCCGCGCCGACGACCGTGTGGAGTTCGTCGATGAAGAGGATGATCTCCCCCTCGGCCTTCTGCACGTCCTCGATGACCTTCTTCAGCCGCTCCTCGAACTGGCCGCGGTACTGGGCTCCGGCGACCATGCCGGACAGGTCCAGGGAGACGACCCGCTTGTCCTTGAGGGTGTCGGGGACCTCGCCCGCGACGATGCTCTGGGCCAGGCCCTCGACGATGGCGGTCTTGCCGACGCCGGGCTCGCCGATGAGGACGGGGTTGTTCTTGGAGCGCCGCGAGAGGATCTCGATGGTCTGCTCGATCTCCTCGGCCCGCCCGACCACGGGGTCGAGCTTCCCCGCCTTCGCCTCCTCCGTGAGGTCCCGGCCGAACTCGTCCAGGGTCGTCGCGGGCTGCTGCCCGCCGGAGGCGCCTTCCTGCCCCGCCGCCCGGTCGGCCGAGCCGCGCAGCTTCCCCACGTCGAGGTCGTCCGACCCCAGGAACCGGCCGGCTCCGGAGTCCGCGTCGTCGATGAGCGCGCCGAGGATGTGCTCGGGGCCGATGTAGGACACGCCGGCCGCCTGCGAGCGGGCGTAGGCGGCTGTAAGGGTCCGCTTCGCCGCCGGGGTGAGCCCCGGCTGGGCGGACGGCTCGGCGGACTCCCGGGGCAGCACCTCGTCGAGCCGCGCGGCGAGCGCGTCGGGGTCGACCCCCGCCCGGGACAACAGCCCGCGCGAGGGTTCGACCTGGGTCGCCGCCCACAGCAGGTGCTCGGTGTCGAGGTCCGCGGTGCCGTCCTCGGCGGCCTTGCTCGTCGCCCGGCCCAGCAGTTCGTGGGAGGACTCCGTCAGCAGCCGCCCGATCGGGACGCGCTGCATCGCGGGTGGCGACGAAGCGGGCGACATACCGAAGAACCGGTTCAGCAGATCGCTGAACGGATCGGACGGACCGAGGGGTGAACCGAACGCCATCGACATGTCAGCTCCAAGGGCAGCGAGGGGGTCCTCCCACTCAAACGCGATGTCCACCGCCCCGCAAACGGAGCGGAGCCCCCGACGCCGCCCCGGCCGGAGGCGGTCTACTGCTCCATCTCGTACGCCCCCGACAGCGCCTCCACACGCTCCCAGATCCGCGCCGAACGGGCCGCGTCGACGACGGGACGGCGGACCGCGCCCAGCGCCCAGTTCTGCTGGTCCTCGGTGGCGGAGTCCTTGCCGTGCAGTTCGACGGCGTGCGCGGAGAAGTCGCGGACGAGGACGGCGAACAGTTCGTCCAGCAGTTCCTCGTCCAGGCCGGTCAGCCGGGCCTGCTCCAGGATCAGCTGGCCGTGGACGACCAGGGCGAAGAGCTGGCCGACGGCGAGGAGGAGGTCGAGGTCGCGGCTCTGCTCCTCGTCGGGGGCGGCCGTCCCGACGAACGTGCACAGGGCGTCGGCCTGCTCGCGGAAGCGGGCGACGTTCGGCACCTCGGCGTACGCGTCGAACGCGGTGCGCCAGTCGTGGAAGCGGACGGAGCCGAGACCGCGTGCCGGTCCCTGCTGGAAGAGGAACGCGTCGTCGGCGGCGTCGAGGCGGGTCGGGACGGCCGGGTGGTCGACCGGCGCGAGCAGGTGGTTCCGCATGAACTTCAGGATCAGCGCGAGGTTCACGTGGACCGTGCCCTCCAGCTTCGGCAGGCCCCGGATCTCGATGGCGGCCTGGGCGAAGTAGTTGTCCTTCTCGAAACCCTTGGCGGCGATGACGTCCCACATCAGGTCGATGACCTTCTCGCCCTCCGTGGTCACCTTCATCTTCGTCATCGGGTTGAAGAGGAGGTAGCGGCGGTCGTCGGGCCCGGCGGAGCGGAAGTAGTCGACGGCGCGGTCGCTGAACAGCTTCATCCCGACGAGCCGGACGTAGGCGTCGGTCAGCTCGCGGCGCACGTGCGGGAAGGCGGTGACGGGACGGCCGTAGAGGATGCGGTTGCTCGCGTGCGTGACCGCCTCGTACATCGCGTGCTCGCAGATGCCGATGGAGGCGGTGCAGAGGTTGAACTTGCCGACGTTGACGGTGTTGAGCGCGGCGTCGAAGGCGGCGCGGCCGGTGTGCAGGATGTCGGCGGGCGCCACCGGGTAGTCGGCGAGGCGGAACTCGCTGACGTACTTGGAGGAGTCGACGACGTTCTTCACGAGCCGGTACGCCTCGTGGCGGCTGTCGGCGGCGAAGAAGACGTAGCCGTCGGGGCCCTCGACGTCGGTGCGGCGGCCGAAGACCGAGACGAGACCGGCGGCGTTGCCGTTGCCGATGTAGTACTTGGAGCCGGAGGCCCGGAAGCCCCCCTCGCCGTCCGGCGTCAGCAGCATGTCGGTGGAGTAGATGTCGGCGCCGTGGGTCTTCTCGGAGAGGCCGAAGGCGAACACCTCGCCCTGGGCGAGGAGTTCGGCCGCCCGGGCGCGGGCCTCGGCGTTGTCGCTCTGCCAGACCGGGCCGAGACCGAGGATGGTCACCTGCCAGGCGTACCAGTAGTCGAGGCCGTAGAAGCCGAAGATCTCGTTGAGTGCGGCGATCCGGGCGGTGTCCCAGCGCTGGTCGTCCTTCGCCGCGGCGGAGGCGGGGGTGAGGAAGGTGGCGAACAGCCCTTCCCGCGCGGCGAAGTCGAGGAAGTCGCCGAGCCAGGCGCGGGAGCGGTAGTCCTCGATCAGCCGGCGCTTGCCGCGCGCCTCGAACCAGTCGACGGTGGCGCGGAGCAGCCTGCGGGTCTCCGGGTCGAAGTGCTCGGGGTCGTAGGTGCGCGGGTTGAACAGGAGCGACGCGGACACGGCCATGAGGGGTGCCTTCCGGGAGGGTGAGGGTTTCTTCGGTGGTACGGAGGTGGCGGGCGGCACGCCGTTCAGGCGCCGGGGCCCGCGGCTTCGAGCCGGTGGAGCGTGGCGAGTACGTCGTCGAGCCAGGCGATCGTCATGCGCTCGTACGCGATACCGCCCCGCAGCACGACGTGCTGGAGTTCCTGGCCCGCGTCCGGCGGCGCGGGGGCGTCCGGCCCGGTGAAGTCGCGCAGTTCCCCGGCGAGGTAGTGCGCGAGCCGGTCGCGGTGCACCTGGCGGTGGCGCTCGACCTCGTCGATCAGGGCGGCCGGGTCGTCGAAGGCCGCGCCCCGGATCTTCACGGCGAGATCGTGCCGCAGGCTCTCCGGCTCGATGGGCTTGTGCAGCCACGCGGCGAGGGCGGCCCGGCCCGGCCCGGTGACGGAGTACTCCTTCTTGTCCGGCCGGCCCTGCTGCTCCACCTCGCGGACCAGGAGGAGGCCGTCGGCCACCATGCGGCCCAGGACGCGGTAGATCTGCTGGTGGGTGGCGGTCCAGAAGTAGCCGATGGACCGCTCGAACCGCCGGGCCAGCTCATAGCCGGAGCCGGGCCGCTCCAGCAGGGAGACGAGGATCGCGTGGTCGAGGGCCATACGGCGATCCTTCTATGCAACTCGTTGCATAGACAAGTCGTGGAGCCCGGGTGAGACACGGCTCACCCGGGGTGCGCCATGAGTGCAGGGGTGTTTCGGTCGGGTGGAGAGGGGCACCCGGAGCCCCGGCCACCGTCGAGCAGAGAGCCGAGCAGAGAGGCAGCACCATGACGAGGGGCGAACAGCCGCAGGACCCGAACCATCTCCACCCCCGCCCGGACTTCCCCCAGCAGGACCAGGAGCATCCCGGCTGGACCGGGCCCATGGACCCCCCGCCCGACCACGGCGAGGACTCCTACCGGGGCAGCGACCTGCTCGTCGACCGCAAGGCACTGATCACCGGCGGGGACTCGGGCATCGGCCGTGCGGTGGCCCTGGCCTTCGCACGGGAGGGCGCGGACGTGGTGCTGACCCACCTTCCCGAGGAGGAGAAGGAGGCCGCCGAGACCGTCCGGCTGGTGGAGGAGGCCGGGCGGAAGGGCGTGGCGGTCGCCTGCGACATCCGGGACGAGAAGCAGTGCCGCTCGCTCGTGGAACGGGCCGTGTCCGAGGGCGGCCGCATCGACATCCTGGTGAACAACGCGGCGTACCAGATGTCCCAGCCCGACGGGATCTCCGCGATCTCGACCGAACAGTTCGACCGGGTGGTGCGCACGAACCTGTACGGGATGTTCTGGCTGTGCAAGACCGCCCTTCCGCACATCCCGGCGGGCGGCTCGATCATCAACACCACGTCGGTGCAGGCGTACAAGCCGAGCCCGCATCTGCTCGACTACGCCATGACGAAGGGGGCGATCGTCACCTTCACCCAGGGTCTCGCCCAGATGCTCGCCGCCGACGGCGTCCGCGTGAACGCGGTGGCCCCCGGGCCCGTCTGGACACCGCTCATCCCGGCCACGCTGCCCGACACGGCCGAGTTCGGGAAGCAGAGCCCCCTGGGCCGTCCCGCGCAGCCCGCCGAGATGGCACCGGCCTATGTCTTCCTCGCGTCGGCGAACGCCTCGTTCATCACCGGCGAGATCATGAACGCCACCGGCGGCACGCCCCTTCCCTGAGCCGACGACGAGCCTGATCGGCCCGCGCCGATCAGGCTCGTACGCGCGGTGCCGGACTACGCCGTGTTCCTCGGGGATGTCCTCGCCACGGGCGGTCTCGACAGCCGTCGCGAGACCTCAAGCGTGCTGCGGCGCGCCGAGGACCTGATGGCCGACGCGGTCCACGGGGAGCAGACCTTCTTCTCCACCTGCGGCAGCTCGCCGTGTGTCAAGGCGGCCATGTTCGGCGTCGCGGCCCCCCACCAGGAGCTGCTGGTCGGCCGCGGCGGTCAGCCCCGGGGCTGGATGCGGCCCTCGGGCGGGACCTCGCCGGTGATGCTGGCGATCAACTCGGCACAGAGTTCGCGCAGTTTGATGTTGCGGTGCTGGGACGCCGTGCGCAGGACGTCGAAAGCCTTCTCCGGGGTGCAGCGCTGCTGGCCGACCACCACCCCGATCGCCTGGTCGATGACGGTGCGCGAGCGCAGCGCGGCCTCCAGGTCCGCGGCGAACTCCTCGGTGTCCGCGATGCGCTGGGCCAGCGCGATGGCCCCGGTGGCCTGCGCGGTGAGGAGCCTCAGCGCCGTCAGGTCGGCCGTGTCGAAGGCGTGCGGGACGGGCGCGTACAGATTGAGGGCCCCTGCCGTGTGGCTGTGCGGTGCGATCGGCAACGACAGCGAGGAGCGGGCGCCGCAGACCGCGGCGTAGGCGGGGTAGTCGGCCCAGCGGCTCTCCCGCAGGGTGTCGGGCACGCTGACCTCCCGGCCGGTGCGCATCGCCTGGAGGCACGGGCCGTCGTCCTGCCCGTACTGGGCCTCGTCCAGCTTCGTCGCGGCGGCCCCCACGCTGGAGACGGTGACGGGACGCCCCAGCCTCTCCAGCGTGATGCCGCAGGCGTCGGCCTCCTCCACCAGGGCGAGGGCGCTCCGGGCGAGGGCACGCAGGAAGTCGTCCAGGGACGTGGTCTCCAGGAGCAGCGCGGTCGTGTCCGGCACCTCGGCCACGGGCCTGTCAGTCATGATCATCTCGTTCTGGGCGGGGACCCGCCGCGGGAAAGGGGCGGGCAGAGCTGGGCGGCGCGGTCCGGGCCGCGGGGACAGGGCAGCCGCCACCAACGCACCGGCGAGCGGAGTCCGGGCGTGGGGCGGTGAGGGAGTCAGTCGGGGAAGCGCGCCGGCCGCGGACGGGCGGGCGCGCCGACGACCGGCGGGCGAAGGACCGTCGGCGGACCGAGCGCAGGGAGGCACCTCGTCGCGGGTGGCCGGTTACGGGGCGCCCGTGCAGACGGATGCGCGGCACCACAAGCGTCAACGACCGGAGCCGCGACCGAGGCCATGAGGGCGGCGCGGCCAAGGGGAGAGAGGTTCACGGGAAACTCCACGGAAGCAGGAAGAATTCTCACGGGCCGTTTCCTGACCTCCAGCGCATCATTATGCCCTCTCGTGTCCGGCGCGGTCGGCCCGGCGTCGCCAAGCCGCACCGCTCCGGCCGGAAATCGCCCTGGCACTACGGAAGCGCTGCTCAGCGGGGGTTCGGCCCCGGGAACCGATCCCTTTCCAGTCCGCCGAGTCCATAGTCCCGGGTCCGCGGCTCCGACGGTCAGCGCTCACCCGGGACGCGGGGCCGGGACGTGTCCGCGTACGGGCCGAGCGGCCGCGGCGAGGCCCCGGTGGACGGCGGCGCGCTCCATCGGCCGCCGGGCTTCGCGTTACGGGAGGCCACCGGCTCCGGCCGGCACCCCCGGCTGCGCAGCTCCGCTCCCGGGAGGGTGGCGGCGACCCGCAGTACGCGGTGGAGCCCGGCGGCGCTCAGGATCTCGCGGGCCTGGTCGTACCCCGCCACCACGGCCGTCGAGATGCCCCGCTCCTCGGCCTGGCCCCGTACCCGCAGGAGGAGCCCCACGGCCCGGGGGGTGAGCAGGGAGGTGCGGATGTCCACGATGACCGCCCGGGGGCCGCAGCACGGCAGCAGGCGGACGATCTCGCGCTCGATCGCCGACTCGTTGTCGAGGTCGACCACTTCGCCCAGTTCCACGACCAGGTGGGCGGCGTCGAGGTGATAGCTGAGCAGGAACATGGGCACTCCAAGGAAGCAGGGCTGAGTGCGCGGCCGCTTCCTGACCTGCGTGGGGCGCGTATGCCCGCCCCGCGGCACTCGACACCTGTCCGCCGACGACAGGCGAGGGGCGGTGCCACCACCCCCGGGAGGGAGGGGCGCGGCACGCCCCGTACAGTGCCATGCTGGTCCCAGGGTCCAGGCCCGGAAAGGAGCGATCATGGCTGATGACGGAGTGCTCACGCCGGGTCCGCCCGACCTCGTCTCCCTTCTGCTGGACACGGACACGCTGGACGAGTTCCTCCGGGCACTGGCCCGGAGCGCCCTGCACATGTCGCCCACGGCCGACGGGTGCGGGGTCACCCTGGAGCGTCAGAACCGCCCCCTGACCGTGGCGAGCGCGGGTATCAGCGCCCCGCCGCTGGACGAGGCCCAGTACGGGCAGGACGACGGCCCCTGCCTGGAGGCGCTGCGCGAGGGGCACGAGGTCAGCGTGAGCGACATGCGCGAGGAGCGCCGGTGGAACGGCTACCCCGCCTTCGCGGTCGCCTCCGGGACCCGGTCGTCGCTGTCCCTGCCGATCGCGGCGCACTCCCATACGGCGGGCGCCCTGAACCTCTACTCGCCGAAGGAGAACGGCTTCGCGGACGCCGATCTGAGCGGGCTGCGCGCCCTCGCCGCCCAGGCGACGGGGGCCGTCGCCCTCGCCCAGCGGCTCTCGGACACCCGGACCTTCACCTCCGACCTGGAAGCCGCTCTCCAGTCACGCGCCGTGATCGACCAGGCGGCCGGGATCGTCATGAACCAGCGCCGCTGCAGTTCGGAGGAGGCGCTGCGGACCCTGCGTACCGCGTCGCAGCATCGCAACGTGAAACTCCGGGACCTCTGTGCGCAGTTGGTCGGCAGCGTCTCCGGCACGCCTCCCACCGGCGGCCGCGTCCTGCGCCCCCGTCCGTGACCTGAGGGCGGACACGTACGGTCGAACATCGGCCGGGCATGTTTGGCATTCGTCGCGGGGGTACCCCTGCAGCAGGTATCCGGCGTACGCGGAGCTCAGGCGCCGACCGGTTGGGAGAACAGCCATCGGCGCCGTCCGCCGGCTTCAGGGGCACCACTCCTTGTCACGCCTCCAGGGGCGTCCTTTCCGTGCGCGTTGTTTAGTGGGATCGGTAGGGGAAACGCGGAGATCGTCCCCCCGAGACAGAGTGAGGAGCACGTCATGCCGGCCGGATCGAACAAGAAGCGGGAACGGCAGTACGAGCACATCAAGGAGAGCCAGGAGGAACAGGGGGCGTCGAAGGGCCGCGCGAAGGAGATCGCGGCCCGGACCGTCAACAAGGAGCGCGCCCGGTCCGGCGAGTCGAAGACGGCGAGCAGGACGTCGACGCAGGACAGGAAGTCCGCCTACGAGCGTGGCGGTGAACGCTCCCACAAGGGCGCGCAGGGTCCCACGAAGGACCAGCTCTACGCCGAGGCGAAGAAGAAGAACATCGACGGGCGTTCCTCCATGAACAAGGAACAGCTCCGCAAGGCCCTCGGACGCTGACGGCCGGCCCCACCCGGGTCCGACAGCCGCCCGCCCGCACGACGGAGGAGCAGAAGATGCCCGCAGACGCACGCGGTGACGATGTGTACCAGCCGCAGGACGACGACGGCTCCATCCCCCCGAACGACGAGCTCGACCTGGAGAACACGCTCGGCGAACGGGACCTGGACGACCAGATGGAAGAGGGCTACAGCCCTCCCGAACGCCCCCTCGGTGTGACCAAGTTCGGCACGACGGGGGCGGAGGAGCGCCGCGGCGAATCGCTGGACCAGCGGCTCGCCCAGGAGGTCGACGATGTGGAACCGCCCGCCGGAGACGGCATCGGCGACCTCGCCGAGGGCGAGGGAGAGCCCCGGGAAGGGTCCACCGCCGAGCCCCGGGCAGGCCGGCTCAGCGGCGCGGACGACGCGACCGGGCGGGAGAACGACGTCTTCGCCGAGGACGTGGGCATCGACGGCGGAGCCGCTTCGGCCGAGGAAGCGGCCGTCCATGTCACGGACGAGGCGGACATCCCCCAGGGCCGCGACGCCTGACGGCGGGGGAAGACGGGCGAGCGGCGAGAGGAACGGCTGAGCATGGCAGGCGCGGCGATCTTCGATGTGGACGGCACGCTCACGGACACCAACCACCTGCACGTCGTGGCGTGGTGGGAGGCGTTCCGGCAGGCCGGGCACACGGTGCCGATGCCGGACATCCACCGGGCGGTCGGGCTCGGCTCCGGTGACCTGATCGAGCGGCTGCTCGGTGCCGATCGGGATCCCGAGCAGGACGAGGCCATCAGCTCCGCGCACACGGTCCTCTACGGAACGTACTTCGACCGGCTCCCCGCCTTCCGGTGTGCGGGCGATCTGCTGCGCACCCTGGCCGGACGTGACTGGCGGATCGTCCTCGCCACCTCGGCGAGCGGGGCGGAGCTCGCGGCGCTGCGGCGGGCGGTGGACGCGGACGAGGCCATCCGGGCCACGGCGAGTTCGGACGACGTGGAGCACGGCAAGCCGTCCGCGGAACCCGTGGAGCTGGCCTGCCGCCTGGTCGGCGCCACTCCGGAGCAGGCGGTGTTCGTGGGCGACACGGTGTGGGACATGGAGGCGGCGACCCGGGCCGGGGTACGCGCGGTGGCCCTTCTGTCGGGCGGTATCCCGCGCGCCGACCTGGAGCGGGCGGGGGCGGACGCGGTCTTCCGGGACGTCGCCGATCTGCTCGCCCACCTCGACGACAGCCCGTTCGGTCCGGGCCCCGCCTGACTCGCCCGGACCGGAGCCTCGGGGCATCCTTGTTTAGCACCCATTTCACCGGGTATGGGGCGTTTCGTGCTTCGGACAAGAGGCGCGCCCGTGGGAATCCGGGCCGTATCTGTCCGGCCCGGTGTCCTTCCCGCGGCGGCCCTGACGCATCGTCGACGAGGAGTGACCGCCATGCAGGCAGCAGCCGCCCCCGAGCCCGACCGTCCCACGGACGCCGCGTCGCCCGACCGGGCGTTCCAGAGGCTGCGGGCGCTTCCTCCGGGGCCGGAGCGCGACGCGGTGCGCGAGGAGACGATCTGTACGTGGCTCCCGATGGCCCACCGGATCGCCACCCGGTTCCGCAACCGCGGCGAAGCCATGGATGATCTGCGGCAGGTGGCCGCGATGGGGCTCGTCAAGGCGGTCGACCGCTACGACCCCGAGCGGGGCAAGGCCTTCGAGACCTATGCCGTACCCACCATCACGGGCGAGCTGAAGCGGCACTTCCGCGACCACACCTGGGACGTCCATGTGCCGCGCCGCGTCCAGGACCTCCGCAACCGGGTGCGGGTCGCCCGGCGCGAGCTGGCGCAGAGCAGCGGGGGCGGGTCCCCGACCTGCGCCGAGATCGCCGCGGCCACCGGGCTCGGCGAGGAGGACGTGCTGCTGGGCCTGGAGGCCCTGGAGAGCTACAGCGCCCTCTCCCTGGATGCCGAACCCGCCGGTGTGGAGGGCGGTTCGCCCCTCGGCGACCGGCTGGGCTCCTGCGACAGGGCCCTGGACACCGCCGTCGACCGCGAGGCCGTCAAGCCGGGGCTGCGGGAGCTTCCGGAGCGGGAGCGGACCATCCTGTACCTCCGGTACTTCCAGGACATGACCCAGGTGCGGATCGCCGAACGCCTCGGCATCTCCCAGATGCACGTGTCGCGCCTGCTCAGCCGGTCCTGCGCGCGCGTGCGCGAGGGCGTGCTCCAGGAAGCCCTCTGAAGGCAGGGCCCCCTGGCGGGCCTGGGCAGGTCAGGGGATGAGCAGGGTCTTGATCATGCCGTCACCCTTCTTCCGGAACGTGTCGTACGCCTGAGGACCCTCTTCGAGCGGCAGGTGGTGGGTGGCGAAGGAGTCCACGCCGAGCGGGTCGCTGTCGATGAGCAGGGGCAGAAGGTCGTCGACCCAGCGTTTGACGTTGGCCTGGCCCATGCGGACCTGGATCTGCTTGTCGAACAGGGTGAGCATCGGCATCGGGTCGGCGGAGCCGCCGTACACGCCGGAGACGGAGATCGTGCCGCCCCTGCGCACCAAATCGATGGCCGTGTGCAGCGCGGCGAGCCGGTCGATGCCCGCTGTCTCCATCAGGCGCTGGGCGAGCGCGTCGGGCAGCAGCCCGACCGCCGTGTGTGCGGCCTTGGCCACGGGCGAGCCATGGGCCTCCATGCCCACGGCGTCGATCACCGCGTCCGTGCCACGCCCGTCCGTGAGGTCGCGGACGGCCTCCCCGAGGTTCTTGCCGTAACGGCGCAGGTCGAGGCAGGTGGCGCCGTACCCGCTGACCCGGTCGAGACGCTCGGGGACCAGATCGACACCGATGACGAGGCCGGCGCCCCGGTGGAGGGCGATCCGGGCGGCCATGGCGCCGATCGGGCCGAGGCCGAGGACGGTGACGCTGCCGCCGGGCGGGATGCCCGCGTACTCCACGGCCTGCCAGGCGGTGGGCAGGACGTCGGAGAGGAAGACGAAACGGTCGTCCGGCGGACCGTCCGGGACTTTGATGGGCAGGGCGTTGCCGAACGGGACCCGCAGATATTCGGCCTGTCCTCCGGGCACCTGGCCGTAGAGCTTGGTGAACCCGAACAGGGACGCTCCCGTGCCGCGCTCGCGCACCTGGGTCGTCTCGCACTGGGAGTGCAGCCCCTGCCCGCACATGTAGCAGTGACCGCAGGACACGTTGAAGGGGATCACGACCCGGTCCCCCGGTGCGACGGCGGTGACTTCGGGTCCGACCTCCTCCACCACGCCCATGGGCTCGTGCCCGAGGATGTCGCCGGGGTCGAGATAGGGGCCGAGCACTTCGCACAGGTGGAGATCGGAGCCGCAGATGCCCGTGGACGTGATCCTCACGATGATGTCCGTCGGGTCCTGGATCCGCGGGTCCGGGACGGTCTCCACGCGGACGTCCCGCTTTCCTTGATAGGTCAACGCGCGCACAGTCGCACTCCTTTCCGTACAGTCCGGTCGCCTTCGCGGGTTTTCCCGCAATGGCCGAACGCCGGGTTCCCAACACGTCCGGAACCAAACAGACGGCGGCCCGGTCGACGGGTCGCCGTCCGGCCTTTCGAGAGGATTCTGAGAGGATGGAGCCATGGGAAACAGCGCTCTCATCGTCATCGACATGATCAACACGTACGACCACCCCGACGCCGAGTTGCTCGTCCCCTCCGTCCGCAAGGCGCTCCCGCACCTCAGGCGCCTGATCGACCGCGCTCGCGCGGAGGGCGTACCCGTCATCTACGCGAACGACAATTTCGGCCAATGGCGCTCCCATCACGGCGAGATCGTCGAGACGACTCTCGCGGGCAAGAACGCGGAACTGGTCGAGCCCCTGCTGCCGGACGACGATTCCCTTTTCGTCGTCAAGGCCCGGCACTCCATTTTCTACGAGACGCCGCTCAGCTATCTTCTCTCCGAATTGCAGGCGGACCATGTGGTGCTCTGCGGTCAGGTGACGGAGCAGTGCGTGCTGTATTCGGCGCTCGACGCGCATATCCGCCATCTGCGGGTGACGGTGCCCAGGGATGCCGTGGCGCATATCCACGGCGATCTCGCCGAGGCCGCCCTGCGCATGATGGAGCGCAACATGGGGGCCACGGTCCTCGACGCGGACGACCTCTCCTTCTGAATCCGCCCTTCTTCTTGCGCCCCGCCTTCTCAGGGCGTCAGCGGTGTGCGCAGTGCCGATCGGCCCTCGCGCCACGCCGCCAGCAGGTGGTCGCCGAGGAGGTCCTCCAGGTAACCGGTCGCCTCGATGCCCAGCACGACGTCGGCCGCCAGGCCGGGCTCGTCCTCCAGCAGGCCGCCGATCACCTCGTGGCGCACCACCTGTTCGTGGACCGCGTCGGCCTCCACGTGCTCGTCGTAGAAGCGCTGGGCGGCGGGGCCCGCGCCGACGCGGCGCAGGGCTTCGGCCAGCCGCCTCGACCCGGGGGACGAGGTGATCTCCACGGTGGCGAAGTGCCCGACCAGGGCGCCCCGCAGCCGCCGGTGCAGGCCGAAGAGGGACATCATGTTGACGATGGGCAACGCCTGGGCGGGCGCGGCGTCGAGGTAGCGGCCGTACCGGGCGTCGAGGCCGAGGTCGGTCATCAGGTCTGCGAAGAGCTGGGCGTGGACGTCCTCCGCCCGTCCCGCACCGAACTCGTCGAACTCGACGGCGACCATGCCCGCCTTCGCCCGTCCCTGGAGCCTGGGCACCACCCACAGATGCGGATCGGCCTCCTTCAGGTGGTAGAGCGAGCGCACGGCGGCGTACTCGCGCAGCTGCCACAGCTCGCCCTCCCGCCGGAGGTGGTGGCTGACGCTGTGGCCGTCGTCCCCGACGGGTTCCAGCTGGAGCGCTTCCACCGCCTGCGCCACGTCCGTGCCGCCGGAGCCGGCGTCGCGGCGGAGCGCGTCCAGGAAGACGTCCTCGGCCGCCGCGCGCACGCCGAGCAGGGCGGGGTCCCATTCCAGGCGCTCGTCCACGCCGGCGAACCCCCGGTAGTGGAGCTCGTACAGGACGTACAGGAGGAGGTGGAGGTCGTCCCCGTACGGATCGGAGCGGCGGACCGCGTCGGCGGCCGGCAGGCGGGTACCGCTGCCCGCCAGCACGGCGAGGACGCTCTCGCTGAGGGGTCCGCGCGCCGGAGGGAGCGCGGGGGGCGCCGCCGGGCTGTCTCGGGGCGTGGTGGCCTGGGTCGTCACGGTCGGGGCTCCTCCTCGTTCTCCTCGGGCTGTCGGCCGCCGTCGTCCGGGCGGCTTTCCGCAGGCCCGGCGGCGGGCTTGCGGCGGCGGTGGCTGGTGTCGCACCAGGGGTAGGCCCGGCTGCGACGGCAGGTGCAGATCGCGACGACGAACCGGTCAGACCGCGTCGTCGTGCCGTCGTCGCCGACGACCTCGACCGGCCCTTCCACCAGGACCGGGCCTTCCCGGTTCACCACCACACGGCGTGGTGTCTCATTCCTTCCGGCCACGGATCACCACCAGTTCCTCCCTGTCCAGCCGGTCCCGCAGCAGGCCCCGCTCCCGCAGCCAGGCGGCCCGGCGGCGGGTGACCGGTCCGAACGGAATCGTCACCCGGTCGGTCACGGAGACGTCGAGACCGGCCGCGGACAGCCTGTCGACCGTCTCCTCCGGGCGGCTCAGCCCCGACTGGACCAGCAGGAGCAGACCACCGGGGCGCAGGGCGGCGAAGGCGTCGTCGCAGATGCGGTCGAGGATCACCCGGCCGTCGGGGCCCGCGTCCCAGGAGCGGCCGGGCCCGTGGCGCGGCACGGCCGGGCCGGGGGCCGGAACGTACGGGGGGTTGCTGACGACGGCGTCGAACGTACGGCCCGGCAGGGCCCGGAGAAGGTCTCCCCTGCGTACGGTGACGGGCAGCCGGGCGAGCGCGGTGTTCAGCCGTGCGGACGCCACGGCGCGGCGACTGATGTCCACCGCGGTGACGCGGGCGCCGAGCCGGGCGGCGTGCAGGGCCAGCGCACCGGTCCCGGTGCACAGGTCCAGCAGATCCGTGCCCGGCCCGATCCCCTCGCGGCGCATGGCGAGGGCCAGCAGAAGCGTGTCGGTCTGCGGGCGGTACACCCCCGGAAGCCGCACGATGCGGCCCGGACGCGGGGCCGCCCCGCCCGTCGCCGGGGCCGTGACGGCAGTGTCCGGCAGGGCTTGGGGTGTCATCGGGTCGTCCTCGCCCTCGGAGAGCCGAACCCCTCGGCCGCCGTTCAACGGCCGGACGTCCCGTCCGGGCGGTCCCACCGCTCCAGACGGACCGCGTCGGCCTGCCGACGCCGTCCCTCGTCCCTGCGGCCCTGGTCGTCGAGCGCCTTGCCGTCCGACTCCTCGGCCAGGCCGCGGGCCTTCAGGATCTTGGCCCGCAAGATCCTGCGTACGTCGCGCATCGTGTCCTCCTGTGCGGTCAGCAGTAGTTCCACCGTCGAGCGGTTCATGTCTCCTCGCCAGCGGGGCAGAGCCGCCGGAGGTGGTCCGTCACCGGGCGGTCCGGTGCTCGGTGGCTCGCGCCGCTGTATCGGAGTGACCCCGTACGGCTCCGCCAAACGTGCGATCCGCCGTTCGGGGGGGCGTCGTAGGCTGAACCTGCCGTTCCGACCGACTGACAGGAGACCGAGGGCCGCGGAGAGTCCCACCGACGCGACGGTGGCGGAGGTCGTCGCCGAGCTGGCCGCGCTGGAGGACCCGCGGGCCCGCGCGGTGAACGAGAAGCACGGCGACGATCACGGGGTGAACCTCGGCAAGCTGCGGGCCGTCGCGAAGCGGCTGAAAACGCAGCAGGAGCTCGCGGTCCGGCTGTGGGAGACGGGTGTGACACCGCGGCGATGCTGCTGGCGCTCGACCTCTCCGGGCTGTACGTCCCCGTACGCACCGGACTGGATCCGAACCGTCCCCTGCGGAGAGGCGAGGACGGCACCGGGCGCCGCTGTGCCGCCCACGCCGGTTCCCCGCGCCCGCCGCACCGCCGCCGGCCCCGTCCTGCTCTTAGGGTCTCGACGTCCCCGCGGCGCCGGGCAGCCTCAGAGCCGGCTGACGACCCGCCGTTCCGGGCCGGCCTCCCGGTGGATGGGCTCCCTTCCCCCGGTCAGCGGCAGGCCCGTGCCGCCGCGCCGGGCCGCGACGATCTCGGCCGCGATGGCCAGTGCCGTCTCCTCCGGCGTACGGGCTCCGAGGTCCAGGCCGATGGGCGACCGCAGCCGCTCCAGCTCGACGTCGCCGAGGCCGGCCTCGCGCAGCCGCCGGGTCCGGTCCTCGTGGGTGCGGCGCGACCCCATCGCGCCGACGAACGCGGCGGGCATCCGCAGCGCCTCCGTGAGCAGCGGTACGTCGAACCGGGCCTCGTGCGTGAGGACGCACAGGACGGTACGGGCGTCGGTGCGGGTGCGCCGCAGATAGCGGTGGGGCCAGTCGACGACGACCTCGTCGGCTTCGGGGAACCGGGCGGGCGTGGCGAAGACGGGCCGGGCGTCGCACACCGTCACATGGTGGCCCAGGAACTTGCCGGCCCGGACCAGCGCGGCTGCGAAGTCGACCGCACCGAAGACGATCATGCGGGGCGGCGGGACGCTGGTCTCGACGAGCAGGGTGAGTCCGCCCGGGCAGTGCGAGCCGTCCTCGGAGAGGGCGACGGCGCCGGTGCGGCCGGAGTCCAGCAGGGCCGCTGCCTCGGCCGCCGCCGTACGGTCCAGCTCCGGGTGGCCGCCGAGCCCACCCTCGTGGGAGCCGTCGGCGCGGACGAGCAGGGGACGCCCCAGGAATCCGTCCGGGCCGTCCACCACCCGGGCGAGAGCCGCCGCCTCACCGGACACCGCGGCGGACAGCGCGGCCCGCAGCACCTCGCGCTCCGGTGCGCCGGGCCGTACCGGCGTGACCATGATGTCCAGGACGCCGCCGCAGGTCAGGCCGACGGCGAAGGCGTCCTCGTCGCTGTAGCCGAACCGTTCGCGAACGCTCTCGCCCGTTGCCAGGGCCTGCGCGCACAGTTCGTAGACCGCGCCCTCCACACAGCCGCCGGAGACGGAGCCGATCGCTGTGCCCTCGCTGTCGACGGCGAGGGCGGCCCCCGGCCCGCGTGGCGCGCTGCCGCCGACGGAGACGACGGTGGCGACCGCGAACTCCCGGCCCTCCGCCATCCATCGGTGCAGCTCACCGGCGATGTCAAGCATCCAGCGCTCCCCCGGCGGGCTGCGGCCCGGTCGCGGCGAGGACCCGGTCGGGGCGGATCGGCAGATTCCGGTGGCGTACGCCGGTGGCATGCCAGACCGCGTTGGCGACGGCCGCCGCCGCGCCCACGATGCCGATCTCCCCGACGCCCTTGATGCCGACCGGGTCGTCCGGGTCGTGGTCGTCCACCCAGTCGACCTCGATGGCGGGGGTGTCGGCGTGCGTGGCCACGTGGTAGCCCGCGAGGTCGGGGGCGTAGTGGCCGCCGGTGTTGCGGTCGCGGACCGCCTCCTCGTGCAGGGCCATGGAGATGCCCCAGGTCATCCCGCCGACGAGCTGGTTGCGGGCGGTGAGCGGGTTGACGATCCGGCCCGCCGCGAAGATGCCCAGCATGCGCCGCACCCGGATCTCGCCGGTGGCGGTGTCCACGGCGACCTCGGCGAACTGGGCGCCGAAGGAGTGGCGTTCCTTCTGCGCGAGTGCCCCGAGGGCCTCGGTGGTGTCGGACCGCACGGTGATCCCCTCCGGCGGGATGGATGGGGTCATCGCGAGCCGCTCCCGCAGTTCGGCGGCGGCCGCCGTGACCGCCCAGGCCCAGGAGCGGGTGCCCATGGATCCGCCGGCGATCATCGCGGGGCCGAAGTCGCTGTCGCCGATGCGGACCCGGACCTGTTCCGGTGCGGTCTCCAGCGCGTCGGCGGCGATCAGGGTGAGCGCGGTGCGGGCTCCGGTGCCGATGTCGGCGGCGGTGATGCGTACGGTGAAGGAGCCGTCCGCCTCGGCCGTGACCAGGGCCGTCGAGGGGGCGGCCCCGGCGCCGAAGGAGGCCGCCGCCGTGCCGGTGCCCAGCAGCCAGCGTCCCTCGCGGCGGATGCCGGGGCGCGGGTCGCGGTCCGCCCAGCCGAACCTGCGGGCTCCCTCGCGGAAGCAGGCCGCGAGGTTGTTGCTGCTGAACGGGAGTCCCGAGACGGGGCCGACGTCCGGCTCGTTGCGCAGGCGCAGCTCGATCGGGTCGATGCCGCCGCGTTCGGCGAGTTCGTCGAGGGCCGCCTCGATCGCGAAGGACCCCGGGGCCTCCCCCGGTGCGCGCATCCAGGTCGGGGACGGCACGTCGAGCCGGACGACGTGGTTGGCGGTGCGGTGGGCGTCGGCGTCGTACAGCACCCGGGCCACGCCCGCGCTGGGCTCGACGAACTCGTACACCGTGGACGTCTGGTTCAGCGATCGGTGTTCCAGGGCCAGCAGCCGGCCGTCGGGGGCCGCGCCGAGCCTGACCCGCTGGGTGGTGGGGCTGCGGTAGCCGCCCAGCGAGAACGTCTGACGCCTAGTCAGCACCACGCGTACGGGACGTTGCAGGGCGGTGGCGGCCATCACGGCGGACACCTGGTGGGCGCGCAGCCCCTTGCTGCCGAAGCCGCCGCCGATGTGTTCGGAGCGCACCCGCACCGAGGAGGGGTCGAGCGAGAACACCGTGGCCAGTTCGCCCTGGACCCAGCCGGCGCCCTGGTTGGAGTCGACGACCTCCAGCCGGCCGCCCTCCCACCGGGCGGTCGCCGCGTGCGGCTCCATCATGCTGTGCTGCTCTTCGGGGGTGGTGTACTCCGCGTCCACCACGAACGCGGAGGCGGCCAGTTGGGCGTCCAGGTCGCCCTTCTCCGTCTCGGCGGGCATATGGCCGGCGGCGGGGTAGGCGCCGGGGTGGCCGGCGTGGAACGCGGTGTCGTGCGGCTCCTGGTCGTACGACACCACGAGCGCTTCGGCCGCCTCCCTGGCCTCCTCGGGGGTCTCGGCGACGACCAGCGCGACCGGCCAGCCGGCGAACGGCACCCGGTCGTGCTGGAAGACGGCGCAGGTCGGGTCGGGCGGGGTGCCGAGCATGCCGACGTAATCGACGTTGAGGCGGGGGGCGTTGCCGTGGTGCAGCACGGTGAGCACGCCCGGCATGGCGAGGACCGGGGCGGTCTCCACATCGAGGATCCGGCCACGGGTGACGGTGGACAGCACGAGCCAGCCGTGGGCCAGCTCCGCGAAGGGGATCTCGCCCGCGTAGCGCGCGGCACCGGTGACCTTGTCGCGGCCCTCGACGCGGGTGCGGGCGGTGCCGACGGCTCCGCGAAGCGCCGAAGGGCCCGGGGTGGTGGTCGTCATCGGGCGTCCTCCCCGGCGAGTTCGGTCAGGACGGAGACCACGAGATTGCGCATGAGGGTCACCTTGTATCCGTTGTGGGGCAGCGGCCGGGCGGTGGCCAGCTCGGCGTCCGCGGCGGCGGCGAAGGTCGCGCCGTCGGCCGGTGCGCCGGTCAGGACGGCTTCGGCCGCACGGGCGCGCCAGGGGCGGGAGGCGACGGCTCCGAGGGCGAGGCGCGCTTGGCGTACACGCCCGTCCTCGATGGTGAGCGCGGCGGCGACGGAGCCGATGGCGAAGGCGTACGAGGCGCGCTCGCGCACCTTGCGGTAGCGGGAGCGGCCGGCGGCGGGCGCGGCGGGCAGGGTCACATGGGTGATCAGTGCGCCGGGCGGCAGGGCGGTCTCCCGGTGCGGGGTGTCGCCGACGGGGAGGTAGAAGTCGGTGATCGGGACGTCGCCGGGGCCGTCGGCGCTCTCGTAGGAGACGACGGCGTCGAACGCGGTGAGGGCCACTCCCATGTCGGAGGGGTGCACGGCCACGCAGTGGTCGGAGGCGCCGAGGACCGCGTGGTTGTGGTGTTCGCCCGCGACGGCTGGGCAACCGCTGCCCGGGGCCCGCTTGTTGCAGGGCTGCGACACATCGGTGAAGTAGCCGCAGCGGGTGCGCTGGAGGAGGTTGCCTCCGACGGTGGCCATGTTGCGCAGCTGCCCGGAAGCTCCGGCCAGCAGGGCCTGGGTCAACGCCGGGTAGTGACGGCGGACTTCGGGGTGGACGGCGAGGTCGCTGTTGGTGACGGTCGCCCCGATGCGCAGGCCGCCGTCAGCCGTGGGTTCGATGCGGTCCAGGGGGAGTTCGCGGACGTCGACGAGGAGGGCGGGGCGTTCCACGCCGGTCTTCATCAGGTCGACGAGGTTGGTGCCGCCGCCGAGGTACCGCGCGTCCGGGTCGGCGGCGAGCAGGGAGACCGCGCCGGTGACGTCGTGGGCGCGCTGATAGCCGAACTCCCTCATGCGGCGGCCTCCCCGGCGGCGTCGGTGGTGTGCTGCCCGGCGGCCTGTTCCTCGGCGGCACGGGCGACGGCCTGGACGATCGAGACGTAGGCGCCGCAGCGGCACAGGTTGCCGCTCATCCGCTCGCGGATCTCCTCGGGCGTCAGCGGTGGTGGTCCCGCCTCGGGAGCCGGGTCGTCGGTGACGGCGCTCGGCCAGCCGGCCGCGTGTTCCTCGATGACGGCGATGGCCGAGCAGATCTGGCCGGGCGTGCAGTAACCGCACTGGTAGCCGTCGAGATCGAGGAAGGCCCGCTGGACGGGGTGCAGTTCGTCACCCTCGGCCACGCCTTCGATGGTGGTGATCTCGCGGCCCTCGGCCGCGACCGCGAGGCTGAGGCAGGAGACGACGCGGCGCTGGTCGACCAGGACCGTACAGGCGCCGCACTGCCCCTGGTCGCAGCCCTTCTTGGTGCCGGTGAGGTCGAGGCGCTCGCGCAGGGCGTCGAGGAGGGTGGTGCGGTGGTCGATGGGCAGGTGGTGCTTCTCGCCGTTGATGTTCAGGGTGATCGCACGGGACGTCGACGAGGGCGCTGGGGCCATGTTCAGCCTTCTCTGGTGTCGGGTGACGAGGAGAACCCGGGCCTCGGTCGGTGACCGCCGGCCCCGGCCGGGAGTAAAGTAGCCCTAACCGGACCACTGTCCGCTTACCTGGAAAACGTAACGGACAGCTGTCCGGTTAACAAGGACGGGTTTCGGCCACGCACCCCGACCCCGGCCATGCCCCGAGGAGGATCCGTGTCCCAGCAGCCGAAGAAGGACACCGCCCTGCGTTCGGACGCTCAACGCAACCGCGAGCGCATCCTGCGCGTGGCCACGGTCGAACTGACGCTGCGCGCGGATGCCCCGCTGAGCGCGATCGCCAAGAAGGCGGGGGTGGGGCAGGGCACCTTCTACCGCAACTTCCCCCACCGGGAGGCACTGGTCCTGGAGGTCTACCGCTACGAGATGCAGCAGGTCGCCGACGCGGCGTGCGAGTTGCTGCAGACCCGCCCGCCGGAGAGGGCCCTGCGCGAGTGGATGGACCGGCTCGCCCGCTTCGCGATGACGAAGGCGGGTCTCGCGGACGCGATCCGGTTGGTGACCAGCGCGCCGGGCGGACCCGCGAAGCCCGGCCCCACCCCGGTCATGGACGCGGCCGGAACCCTGCTCCGCACCTGCGAGGAGGCCGGTGCCATCCGCCCCGGGGTGACGCCGGACGACTTCTTCCTCGCGATCGCCGGTCTCTGGCAGATCGATCCGCGCGAGGACTGGGAGCCGAGGGCCGGCCGGCTCCTGGATTTCGTCATGGACGGCCTGCGCGTGGGGGCGCCCGGCGGGTGACCGGACCGCCCCCCACCGTTGTCACAGGGCCATGTGATGATGCCCCGTGAGCTGAGCGGACCTGGGGAGGGACCGCGTGCGGACACAGAAGCGGGAGCGGTGAGTTGAGCAAGGGTGGGGCGTCCGTACCGGACGAGGAGTGGGAGCGGTTCCTGAGGGAGTCCGAGGCCGGCAGCCCGGGCGCGCCCGAGGAACCCTCGGCGCGGGCCCGGATGGTGACCCGGCGACTCCAGGAGGAGCCCGGACCGCCGCAGGGGTGGCGGACGCATCAGCCGCCCCGGCCCCGGCGCGCCAAGGGCTGGTACGCGGCCGGCCTGGCGGTCGTCGTGGTCCTGCTGGTCGCCGTGGCCGTCGCCCCCGGCCGGATCGTCGGCTGGTTCGACGGCGGGGACGCGGTGGGCCCCCTGCCTCTGGCCGCGGAGTCGGAACGCCCGGACGGGCCGCCCGCACAGGAGGGGGAAGGACCGCTCCCCACCCCGGAGGAACCGTTCGCAGGATCCCCGGCGGCACGGTGGGCCGACGGCGCGGCAGGCATCCATCTGCCCGCGCCACGGGCGACCGGCTGGATGAGCGAGGCGGAGGTGGGCAAGGCGCTGGAGCGCACCCGGGACTTCCTGGCCGCCTCCGGCCTCGACCCCGCCGTGCTGCGCGGCGAGCGGCCCACGAAGGCCCTGGCGCTCATCAACCCGCACCAGGCGGACGTGCGGGACTACTTGGAGAAGGCGTTCCGCACGCCCGACCGCGAGAACGACCCCCTCCTGCTGTTCAGCCGCTTCCGGTCCGCCGATGTGCGGCCCGTGGGGGACGTGGTCAAGACGCGTGGCCGCGTCACCTTCCGGGAGGGCGAGAAAGGTGCGGTGGAGATGTCCACCGACGTCACCTACGTATACCCGGTCATGCGCACCTCGGGCGACGACGAGGTCGCGCGCACCATCGTGCGCCGTGAGGTGGTGATGAGCTGGGACGACCCCGCGAAGATAGTGATCGAGCCGGGGACGTTCTCCCTCGTCTCCTACAAGGTGGACACCACCAACGGCGGTTGCGACACCTCAACCGGCTATCTGGTCCCCGCGTTCCTCGCCGACCGCACGACCGCCGACGGCGGCGACGGCCCGGCGGTCGACCCGTACGACCGCAGCACGCCGATCGGGGAACGGATGCGGGAGGGCGACGGAGAGGGCTGCGACACCGCCACCCGTTCCTGAGCCTGGCCGGCCCACGTCGGCGCAACGGAGCCGAGCCGCACGGTGGGCCCGCCCGGTTCAGCCCTGGATGGTGGCGAGCCAGCCGGTCAGCAGGTCGTTCACCTCGTGGGGGCGTTCCTGCTGGATCCAGTGGCCGCAGCCTTCCAGGAGATGGGAGCCGGAGAGGGCGGGCAAGGTGGTGGGGTAGGCGTCGATGGCGTCGGCCATCCAGGTGGTGGATGCGTCTTGGGCGCCGCCGATGAACAAGGCGGGCTGGACGATCGGGGCGCCGCGGTGGGGAGCGAGGTCCTCCCAGTCGCGGTCCATGGTGCGGTAGCGGTTGAGGGCGCCGGTCAGGCCGGTGCGTTCGAACTCCCCGGCGTAGACGTCGAGATCGTCCTCGGTCAGCCAGGAAGGAAGCGGACCGGTGGGGAACCGGTCGCGCAGCCGCCCGCCGGGCTCGACGAAGTGCGGGTCGGGCTCGCCCTCGGCCGGCATGGTGTCGGCGGAGAGGGCAGCGTAGAAGCCTGCGAGCCAACCCCGCACATCGGGCTCGATCTCCGCCTCGGCGCGGCCGGGCTCCTGGAAGTAGGAGACGTAGAACTCCTGCTCGGGGCCTCCGATCCGGGCGAAGGCGTCCGTGGGGCGGGGGCCGCCGGGCGGCGCGTACGGGACGCTCAGCAAGCCGACCGCGCGGAAGACCTCCGGGTGGAGCAGGGCGGAAGCGGCGCCGATGGCGGAGCCCCAGTCATGGCCGACCACCACCGCGCTCCTCTCGCCGAGGGCGCGCACGACGGCCACGTTGTCCTCCACCAGGTCGAGCATGCGGTAGTCGCCGATCGCGGCCGGCTTCGAGGAGCGGCCGTAGCCGCGCACGTCGATCGCCACTGCCCGGTACCCGGCCGCGGCCAGGGCCGGGAGCTGGTGGCGCCAGGAGTACCAGGACTCGGGGAAGCCGTGCACGAGCAGGACCAGCGGGCCGCTGCCCTGCTCGACCAGGTGCAGGCGCCCGGCCGGGGTCTCGACGGTGCGGTGGCGCAGTACGGCGGTCGGCTCGACGGGCATGGGGTCTCCTCGGTTCACGGGCGGCCTGCGGATACCGACCGATCATGCGGCGCGGCGGCCCCATGGCGCCATCGGCGTTGCCATTCGGGCAAACTTGCAGGACAGCGGGGTGAAGCGGCACGGCGGGAAGGACCAGGGACGGTGGCAGGGGACGACGTGGCCCAGACCCTCGCGGCGCTGGGACCCAGGCTGCGGATCCTGCGCGAAGGCCGTGGCGTCACCCTCGCCGCCGTCAGCGGCGCGACCGGTATCGCGCCCAGTACGCTGTCGCGGATCGAGAACGGTCGGCGCAGACTCACCCTGGAGGTGGTGCTGCAGTTGGCGAAGGAGTACGGAGTCTCGCTGGACGAACTGGTCGGCTCCGCCCCCGCTGCCGGGCCCCGCGGCACGGCGCAGCGCGGTTTCGGCGATCACAAGACGGTGTTGCCCCTGACCCCGTATGTCGGCGGTCTGCACGCCCACAAGCATGTCCTGCCTGCCGTGGCGGAGTCGCCGGGACGGCCCCGGCAGGTGTCCCACGAGGGCTACGAGTGGCTGTGCGTCCTGTACGGGCGGTTGTGGCTCGCACTCGGTGAACAGGACGTCGTTCTGGCCGCCGGGGAGGTCGCCGAGTTCGACACCCGGGTCCCCCACGGAGTCGCGAACGCCGGCCCCGACGGACCGGTCGAGTATCTGATCATGTTCGGGCCTCAGGGTGAACGGCTGCGGCCGCGCACCCCGCCCGTCAGCCCAGCAGCGCCGCGACGGTGACGAGCACCGGGACCGACAGCAGCGTGGACAGCAGGATGGAGTCCCGCGCGAACCGTTCGGCGACCCGGTAGTGCGAGGCGTACGTGAAGAGGTTCTGGGCGGCCGGGAGTGCCGCGATCACGACGACGTCCAGCAGCGCCTCGCCCCGCAGGCGGATGAGGCCCGCGCCGACGGCCCAGGCGACGAGCGGCTGGGCGACGGTCTTCAGCAGGGCGGACAGGTACAGCGCGCCCCGGTCCTCCCCGCGGCCGGGTCGTTCGGCGCCGCGCAGGGATATCCCGAAGGCGAGGAGGACCGCGGGGACCGACATGTTGCCGATGAGGACGAGCGGTTCGAGCAGCGGGCCGGGCAGGGTCAGGCCGGATGCCGCCACCGCCACGCCGGACAGCGATCCGATCGCCATGGGGTTGCGCAGGGGGGTGGTCAGCCGCCGGAGGAGCGACACCGGCTCCCCGGGACGGCTGAGGTCGAGGACGGTCAGCGCCAGTGGGGTCACCACGATCTGCTGGAGCAGCAGGACCGGAGCGACGAGCGAGGCGTCGCCGAGTACGTAGACGGCGATCGGGATGCCCAGGTTCCCGGCGTTGACGTAGCAGGAGCACAGGGCGCCGATCGCGACCCGTCCGGCGTCCCAGCGCAGGAACGGCCCGGCCACCGCGATGAACACGGCGGCGGCCGCCCCCGTGGCGATGGCCGTGACCAGCAGACGCCGCGACAGGACGACGGACAGGTCGGCGCCCGCGAGCATCGTGAAGAGCAGGGCCGGGGTCGCGACGTTGAAGGCGAGCCGGGTCAGCACGGTGCGGCCGTCCTGCCCCAGGTAGCCCCGGCGCCCTATGACGTACCCGACGGCGATGACGGTGGCGATCACCGTGAATCCGGTGAGAACTCCCTGCATGTCTTCCTTGCGGGTGGATCAGGTGCGGTGGGCGTCCGCCGGGCCGAACGGCTGGTCAGGTGCATGCCGGGACAGCGTCTCAGACCGCTGGCGGCGCTCCTGAGGCGGGGGCGCGGCCGGTCGCGCACGACGCATCGGGCCCCGGGCCCCGGGCCGGGCCAGTCCCCACGTTCCGTCCCGGTCGCTCGGCCCGCCCGGACCGAGCCCGCCTCACCCGTTCGCTCCACCACCGGGACCGCCCACCAGCGCCCCGTTCCCTCCGATATGCCCCTTTCGTCGAATCGCCTTAGCCTGCTGACACTGCTCGGATAGTCGACAGCCGGCGCCGTCGGCGGAGGGCGAGCTTCCATGACTGAGCTACGCAAGAAGTCCGGACTGGTCGGCGAGTTGTCGGCCGAGTTCGCGGGCACGATGATCCTCATCCTCTTCGGCTGCGGTGTCGTGGCCCAGGTGGCGGCGGGCGGAGCCTTGACGGATCCGGCCGGCGGGCTCGGGGACCACGACAGCATCGCCTGGGCGTGGGGGCTGGGCGTCACGCTCGGCGTCTACGTCGCGGCGCGGCTGAGCGGGGCCCATCTCAACCCCGCGGTGACCCTGGCGCTCGCCGCGTTCAAGGGGTTCCCGTGGCGCAAGGTGGCACCCTACGCGGTGGCGCAGACAGCCGGGGCGTTCGTGGCCGCGCTGATCGTCCGCTGGAACTACAGCGAGGCGCTGGCGAAGGCCGACCCCGGGCACACCATCAAGACGCAGGGGGTGTTCTCCACCCTGCCCGCCAACGGCAACCCGGCGCTGCCGGTGCACGAGTGGGGCGCGTTCCGCGACCAGATCATCGGCACCGCCATCCTGCTGCTGCTGATCCTGGCCATCACCGACATGCTCAACACCCCGCCCGGCTCGAACCTGGGCCCGTTCATCATCGGGCTGGTCGTGGTCGCGATCGGCATGGCCTGGGGAACGAACGCCGGGTACGCGATCAACCCGGCCCGTGACTTCGGCCCCCGGCTGGCGAGCTTCCTCACCGGTTACGGCGGGGCGTGGCGGGACCAGTACGGGAATCTCTACTTCTGGGTGCCCATCATCGGCCCGCTGATCGGCGGCCTGTTGGGCGCGGGGCTCTACAAGTTCCTCGTCGGACGCTTCCTGCCGTCCGCCGAACCCGAACCGCCGGGCCGTGTCCCGGCGTCCCAAGACTGAACCACAGCGCCCGGAGAGGCAGCACATCATGGCGGACTTCATCGGCGCGGTGGACCAGGGGACCACCAGCACCCGATTCATGATCTTCGATCACGGCGGCAACGAGGTCGCCAAGCACCAGCTGGAGCACGAGCAGATCCTGCCCCGCTCCGGCTGGGTGGAGCACGATCCCGTGGAGATCTGGGAGCGCACCAACTCGGTGATCCAGAACGCCCTGCGGCACGGCGGTCTGTCGCCGACCGACCTGGTGTCGATCGGCATCACCAACCAGCGGGAGACCACGGTGGTCTGGGACCCGCGCAACGGGCGGCCCTATTACAACGCCATCGTCTGGCAGGACACCCGTACGGACGTCATCGCCGCGAACCTGGAGCGTTCGGGGAAGGGCGAGGTCATCCGCCGCAAGGCGGGGCTGCCGCCGGCGACGTACTTCTCCGGCGGCAAGATCCAGTGGATCCTGGAGAACGTCGACGGCGTACGGCAGGCCGCCGAGGCCGGTCACGCGATCTTCGGCAACACGGACGCCTGGGTCCTGTGGAACCTGACCGGCGGCCCGAACGGCGGTATCCACGCCACCGACGTGACCAACGCGAGCCGCACCATGCTGATGAACCTGGAGACCCTCGACTGGGACGAGGAACTCCTGGACTTCTTCGGCATCCCCCGGGCGATGCTCCCGAAGATCAACCCCTCCTCGCACCCGGATGCCTACGGCTCCACACGCACCTCCCGGCCGCTGAGCGCCGCCATTCCCATCGGCGGCGTCCTCGGCGACCAGCAGGCGGCCACCGTCGGCCAGGTCTGCTTCTCGCCCGGCGAGGCCAAGAACACCTACGGGACCGGAAACTTCCTGGTGCTCAACACCGGTGCCGAGCTGGTCCGTTCGCAGAACGGCCTGCTCACCACGGTGGCGTACCAGTTCGGCGACGAACCGGTGGTCTACGCCCTGGAGGGGTCCATCGCCGTCACCGGATCCGCGGTGCAGTGGCTGCGCGACCAGATGAAGATCATCAAGTCGGCGCCGGAGAGCGAGGAGCTGGCCCGCAGCGTCCAGGACAACGGCGGGATGTACTTCGTGCCCGCGTTCTCCGGCCTGTTCGCACCGTACTGGCGTTCCGATGCCCGCGGCGCGATCGTCGGCCTGGCCCGGTACAACGACAACGCCCACCTGGCGCGGGCCACGCTGGAGGCCATCTGCTACCAGAGCCGCGATGTGGTCGAGGCGATGGAGCAGGACTCCGGGGTCCATCTCGACGTGCTCAAGGTCGACGGCGGCGTCACCGCCAACGACCTCTGCATGCAGATCCAGGCGGACGTCCTCGGCGTCGAGGTCAGCCGTCCCGTCGTCGCCGAGACGACCGCTCTCGGCGCCGCCTACGCGGCGGGGCTCGCCACCGGTTTCTGGCAGAACACCGACGAGCTGCGCGCCCAGTGGCACGAGTCGAAGCGCTGGTCGCCCCAGTGGTCCGAGAAGCAGCGCGCGGAGGGCTACGCGGGCTGGAAGAGAGCGGTGGAGCGCACCCTGGACTGGGTGAAGGTGCCCTGACGCGCTCGCATAGGTTGGGCCGGTCCCTTCCGCCATTCCGACGAGGACCGGCCCATGCCCAGCAGTACCAGCATCCGCCTGATAGAGCCCGCCGACGCCGCCCCGATCGCCGCCCACCGGGTACGGGACGCCGAGGCGTTCCGGCCGTGGGAACCGGCCCAGCCGGACGACTTCTTCACTCCGGAGGGCCAGGCGGAGCGGATCGAGGGCCTGTTGGCGGGGTACCGGGCCGGCACGGTCTGGCCGGGAGCGGTACTCGCCGGTGACAAGGTGGTCGGGCAGATCACCGTCGGGGGCATCCTGCCGCAGCCGCATCTGCGCCGCGGCTCCGTCGGCTACTGGATCGCCTCCGTCGCCCAGAACCGGGGCCATGCCGGGAAGGCCGTCGGGCTCGCCCTGCGGGTGATGCGGGAGGAACTCGGCCTGCACCGCGCCGAGGCGTCCACCAACCTGGAGAACCTGCCCTCCCAACGGGTACTGCGCCGCAACGGGTTCACCCCGTACGGCGTCGCGCACGCCGCGATCTTCCTCGACGGGGGCTGGCGGGACGGGCTGCTGTGGGAGCGGATCCTCGGCGACTGAGCGCCTCCCTGGCGGCTCGCCTCGGGTGCCACCCTGCACGACAGGCCCACGACGCGGAGCGTTACGGCGCACTGGTCGAGAAGTGCGAGCAGTTGGTGTTCCCGCTGACCTGTCTGACGGCCGATCCCTCTGGGAGTACGTGGGGACCTGTCTCCTGACCGGTCCGGGGAGCGCCTCGACGGCCGCCGCCCTCGACGACGCCGGACGGCGGCCGCGGCTGCGGATCGCGGAGGAGGGTGTGCCGGCCGAGGCGCCGCGCGGACACGCCGGACCGGATCGACTGGGCGGCCGGCCCCGCGGATGCCGCGGTCGCCTCGAACGCGCCGGCGTACCGCACCGACGAGGAGGCCGTACGGCTCCTCACGCGGCCGGCCGAGTGGACGGGCACGGCGGTGCTCGTGGATGCCTCGCGCCCCGACGGGCTGAGCCCGCACGCGGCCGAGGCGGCGCTGCACGCGTTCACCGCGACCGGCAGCCCGCTGCGCGACTCCGCCCCCCCGCCTGTTCTCGCGGAGCGGTTCGGGCCGACGGGTCGAGCGGACCGTCGCACTCGGCGGGGGCGCGGAGGCCACGGTCCTGCGACGAGCCTGAACACCGCCCCCGCGTGGGTGGGCGGGGAGGCCGCCGGGGTCAGCCCGACCTCGGCGGCTGCCGTGCGTCGAAGGCGAAGAGGGTGTTCTTCGCCGCGGCCACGAACAGCGCACGTCCCGCGACGGTCACGCGCGGACTGGCGCCCTCCTGGCCCGTGAGTCCGTCGGCCTGCGGGTCCGTCGACCACAGCGTCTTCCCGTCGTCGGGCGAGAGCGCGACCACCCGCCCGGTGGCCGAGCTGAAGTACACCGCGCCGTCACCCGTGGCGGGCCCGGACGCGCCTTCCACGCCCGTCTGCCGCTTCCACTTCTTCCGGCCGGTGGCGGGGTCGAACGCCGTGACGAGACCGGTCTGCCCGCTCACGTAGACGGTGCCGTCCGCCATCCCGGGGGTGCCGTCGTACACCTGGCCGAGCGGGGAGCGGGTCACCTTCCCCGAGGCCGGGTCGACGCGGACCACCTCGTCGTATCCGGCCTGCGCGGTCCCCTCGTAGTGCTGGGAGAGCAGGACGAGAGAGCCGTCGGCGTCGCCCACCGGCACGGCGGGTCCTTCGACCTCGACGGGCCCGCCCAGCTCCCCGGAGTCGAGGGCGAGCGTACGGAGGGTGGGGCTGCGCGGTTCGAGGGCGTCGACCTCCGCGTCGGTCGCGCACATCGCGAGAAGCCGCGGGCCCGCCGGGACGGGCGCGCACTGGGTGCCGGCGGGGAACGGCGCCGTCCAGGCGACCTCGCCGCTGTGGGCGTCCCGGGCCTCGAAGCGGGAGTTGGAGGCGTCGACCGTCACCACGGCGGAGCCGGCCACGACGGCGTCCTCGGTCCGGCCGGTGACGGCCGTCGACTGGGCGCCGGACGGTGTGGACCACAGCTCCTCGCCGCTGTCCGCGTCGAGGGCCACGACCTCGGTGGGCGGGCCCTGCGGGGCGTCCTGGTCGGCGATGCGGTAGCCGACCACGGTGTCGCCGGTGGCGCCCACCATGTACATGCCCTGGGCGGGCACCCCGGGGCTCTTCGCCGTCCACACCGGCGATCCGTCCGCAGGGTTCACCCGGGTCGCGATGACGCCGCCGCCCCCGCAGAACAGCGCGGTCTCGCGTGCGACGCAGCGCAGTTCGTCGGGGATGTCCTCGCGGCCGCCCGGCACGGTCGTGCGCCACGGCTCGAAGCCGTCCGGGAGGGTGCCGCCCGGCGCGGCGGCGCTCCGCCCGGCGTCCGCGCCCCGGGCGTCCGTGCCGTCGCCGTTCCCGTCGGCGCCACCCGTCGTCAGCACGGCGACTCCCCCGCCGATCGCCGCCACCGCGACCGCCGCGGCGAGCACGGGCCGCCACCGGCGACGCAGCCGGCCGCCGATCGCGGGGCCGCTGCTCCCACCCGGAGGGGTAGGGGTGGCCGGGGCCGGGGAGGCCGGTGCGGAGGTGGTCGGAGGCGGGGTCCGCGGTGTCAGGAGGTGGTGCTGGGTGAGCATGTCGCGGGTCCGGCCCGCCCCCGGCCCGCCGGTGGCGGTGGAGCCCAGGTCGGCCGGCAGATCGCGCAGCAGCACGAGGAGTTCGTCCGCCGAGGGGCGCTTCTCGGGCTCCTTGTCCAGGCACGGCTCGACGACCGCGCGCAGGGCATCCGGTACGGCGCCCAACGACGGTTCCTCGTGCACCACTTGGTAGGCCGTGATGTAGGGGCTGTCCGCGTCGAAGGGCCCGTGGCCCGTCGCCGCGTACACCAGGAGCGTCCCCAGCGAGAAGACATCGGAGCGCGGCCCCACGCCGCGCGGAGCCTGCAACTGCTCGGGCGACATGAAGGGCGGTGTACCGATGACCCGCCCGGTCATCGTCAGCGTCTGCTGGTCCACCGCGCGCGAGATGCCGAAGTCGATGACGCGGGGCCCCTCGGCCGAGAGGACGACGTTCGAGGGCTTCAGATCGCGGTGGACGACTCCCACCCGGTGGATGTCGCGCAGCGCCTCGGCCAGCCCGATGGCGAGCCTCCGCAGCTCCGCCCCGTCCAGGGGACCGTCGTCGGTGATGCGCCGGGCGAGCGTGGGGCCCTCGATGTAGGTCGTCGCCATCCACGGCTGGTCGGCCTCGGGTGCGGCGTCGACCACGGCGGCGGTGAACGCGCCGCTCACCCGCCGTGCGGCGGCCACCTCCTGCCGGAACCGGATGCGGAACTCGTCGTCCCCCGCGAACTGCTGGTGGATCAGCTTGATCGCGATGGGCCGGCCTGAACTCGTACGGGCCAGGAAGACCGTGCCCATGCCACCCGAACCGAGCCGCTCCTCCAGCGGATAATCGCCGATCTCGGCTGGATCACCTCCGCGCAGCGACACTCTCCCCGACCTCCCGTCCCCCGTGCGTCCGTCTCTGCCACCACGGGCCTGCTCATCTGTGCTGCACACAAACTAGCCGCAGGGCGGTACGGCGGAGCAAAGCGGGTGACCGACAGGGAGCGGGACCCCGGGGGCTGGCCCGTGGACCGCCTCAGTCGCGAGGGCCGCCTCTCGGCACGTAGTGCTGCGGGAGCCCTCGCCGTTCCTCGGGCGGCAGGTTCCGGGCCGGTGTCTCCACGGGGGCCGACGCGGAGCGGCCCCGCTCGCGGTCCCAGCCCGCCCGGGCGCGCGGGTGGAAGCGGTGCCGCTCGGGGACGTAACGCCAGGCGTGGTGCACCGACCGGCTCAACAGACACAGCAGGCGTTCGTCCTGGGGCGTCCAGCGCAGGCCCAGGCGGTCCCGGACGGTCTGCGGGTACAGGCCGACCGTGATCCACAGGGTCGTCCGGACGAGCGGGACGCGGGCGAGGGCCCAGAGCGGCGACGGCAGCCACCGCAGGAGGGGCGGCCGGGCGATACGGCGCATGTTCAGGACGTCACGGGTCGGCCGGTTGTCCTCCAGGACATGGGCGCACATGTGGTCCCAGTACCGCTGGAACTCCTCCCAGCTGCCGGGGACGGGTTTCATCGAGAGGCCGTACAGCGCGTACCAGCGGACATGCTCGTCGAAGAGCGTGCGCCGCTGCGCCTCGGTGAGGCCGCCGCCGAAACGCTCGGCGACCTGCACGGTCAGCATGAAGAACGTGGCGTGCGCCCAGTAGAAGGTGCCCGGGTTGAGCGCGTGGTACGGGCGGCCGTGCGCGTCGACGCCGCTGACCGAGGCGTGGTAGCCGCGCACCTCGCGGGCCGTACGCGCGGCGAGCGGGCCGTCGTAGACCACTCCCCCGATCGGGTACAGCGAGCGGAAGAGTCGCTCCCAGCGCTCCTCGAAGAAGCGTGAGTGCTCGGCGACGCCCGCGCCCAGCTCGGGGTGCATGTTCTGCATCGATCCGGCCCAGGGGGCGAGGAGGAGACCCCTCCAGTCGCCGAACCAGCGCCAGGTGAGGGAGTCGGGGCCGAGCGGTTCGGGGGTTCTCGGGCCGGTCGGGTGCGGCCCGTTCGGTGACGCTGTCACGTGTACCTCCGCTGGGGTTCTCGTTTACGAGGCCGTGGAGAACAATCTGATGACACCTGTCCTCAGGTTAGAATGTGCGGACACCTGTCGTCAATTACGTGAGCAGCACACGATTACCTGAACAGAACACGGGGGAACCGGAGTTGACGGAACGGAGCTGGGGCGGCACCACGCTCGCCGATCGTCGTGCCGCCCGTCGGCAGACCCTGCTGGACACCGCCGAGCGCCTGGCCGGCGAGGAGGGGTGCGCGGCCGTCACGGTCCGGTCCGTCTGCCGGGAGGCGCGTCTGACGGACCGCTATTTCTACGAGAGCTTCACCGGCCGCGACGACCTGCTCCTCGCCGCCTTCGAGCGGGTCGCCGACGAGGCCCGGAGCGCGCTCGAGGGAGCGGTGGCGATCGGCGGCCCGCAGCGCGAGGTCCGGGCCCGGGCCGCCGTCTCCGCCTTCGTCGCCCTGGTCCTGGACGCGCCGCGCAAGGGCCGCCTGCTGCTCCTGGAGCCCTTCGCCGACCCGGTGCTGGGGGCCCGGAGTCACCTGCTCATGCCGGTGTTCACCGACCTCGTCGGCGGCCAGCTCGCCGGTACGGGGGACGACATCGACCGCCGCCTGACCGCGCACGCGCTGGTCGGCGGTCTGGCGAACCTCTTCGCGGGGTGGCTCCACGGCACGCTCGACGTGCCGCGCGAGCGGCTGGAGGCGCGCTGCGTGGAACTGGTGCTCACGGCGACCGTGTCCGGGAAGTAGCCATCGCCACCACGCGGCGCCATCACCCGGATCGAACAAGGTGAAAGTTTAACCAACAGTCTTCTCAACCGGATGCCCCCTCACTACGGTGAGGGACCCATGAGTCCCCCCATCGCCCCCGTGGGCTGGAGTCGCTGGCTGGTGCCGCCCGCCGCCCTCTCGGTCCACCTCTCCATCGGCCAGGCCTACGCCTGGTCCGTGTTCAAGCCACCGCTGGAGGACGCGCTCGGCCTCAGCGGCACGCAGAGCGCCCTGCCCTTCCAGCTCGGCATCGTCATGCTCGGCCTCTCCGCCGCCTTCGGCGGCACGCTCGTCGAACGCCGAGGGCCCCGATGGGCCATGACCGTCGCCCTCGTCTGCTTCTCCTCCGGCTTCCTGCTCTCCGCACTCGGCGCGGCGACCCAGCAGTTCTGGCTGATCGTCCTGGGGTACGGCTTCGTCGGAGGCATCGGTCTCGGCATCGGCTACATCTCGCCCGTGTCGACGCTCATCAAGTGGTTCCCCGACCGTCCGGGCATGGCCACGGGCATCGCCATCATGGGGTTCGGCGGCGGTGCGCTGATCGCCTCGCCCTGGTCGGCGCAGATGCTGGAGTCCTTCGGCAGCGACAGCAAGGGCATCGCCCTGGCCTTCCTGGTGCACGGCCTGTCCTACGCGGTCTTCATGCTGCTGGGCGTCCTGCTGGTACGGGTGCCGCGCCCGCGTACGGAGCAACAGCGGGCGGACGGCGGCCCCGCCACCGCCGCCGGACCGCAGGTGTCGGCTCGTCAGGCGCTGCGCACCCCGCAGTTCTGGCTGCTGTGGGTCGTGCTCTGCATGAACGTCACGGCCGGCATCGGCATCCTGGAGAAGGCCGCGCCGATGATCACGGACTTCTTCGCGGACACCTCGACGCCCGTGTCGGTGACCGCGGCCGCCGGGTTCGTCGCCCTGCTGTCCGCGGCCAACATGGCCGGCCGGATCGGCTGGTCCTCGACCTCCGACCTGATCGGGCGCAAGAACATCTACCGCCTCTATCTCGGTGCGGGCACGCTCATGTACGCGCTCATCGCCCTGGTGGGCGACTCGTCCAAGCCGCTGTTCGTCCTGTGCGCGCTGGTCATCCTCTCCTTCTACGGCGGCGGCTTCGCGACGATCCCCGCCTACCTGAAGGACCTGTTCGGCACCTACCAGGTGGGCGCGATCCACGGCCGTCTGCTCACCGCCTGGTCCACCGCCGGTGTCCTGGGCCCGCTGATCGTGAACTGGATCGCCGACCGGCAGGAGGAAGCCGGGAAGGACGGCGCGGATCTGTACGGGACGTCCCTCCTCATCATGATGGGCCTGCTCGTCATCGGCTTCGTGGCCAACGAACTGGTCCGCCCGGTCCACCCGTCGCACCATCTCGGCGCCGTCACCGCGCAGAAGGGAGCGCCCGATGTCCGACAGCAGCAGGCAGAGTCCGCCTGACGCCTCCACGGGGAAGGACCCGCGGCCGCTGATCGCCTTCACCTGGCTGTGGGTGGGCGCCCCGCTCGCCTACGGGCTGTACGAACTGATCCGCAAGGCCACCCAGTTGTTCACCGGGTGACGATTCAGCGGCCGGCCCCGGGCCACCGGCCCGGGGCCACGGCCACCCCGGGGTTCAGGCTCCGCCCACCAGGTCCGGGGCGCGGAGCATGGCGTCCGGAATGCCCCAGGCGTCGACGAGTTCGGCGGCCAGGGGACGGATCTTGCGGCAGAGGTCGTTCACCTCGCGGGTGATCGCCTTGGAGCGCTGGACCGTCAGCCGGCCGTGCTCCATGAACCACGCCCGGTCCGCCTCGATCGTCGACAGGGCGAACAGGTCGCACAGCAGACCCAGGGCGACCTTGTTGCCGCCCTCGGGCAGCGTGCGCGTCTTCTCGACGAACGCCTCCAGCACCAGCCGCTCCATATGGGCGCGGGCGACGGCGATGACATGGTCCTGCACCTCGGAGAAGACTGCGCCCGGATCGCGCCCCCGGTCGATGCCGCTCTTGAGCCTGCGGGCCACCCCGGCGAGCATGTGCTCCTCCCGGTAGCGGACCATGGCGAGCTGGTACTCCGAGTCGAGCAGACCGGCCTCCTGATCCCACTCGTCGCCGCCCGGCAGCAGATCGCGGACCCGTTCGAGCAGCTTGTGGGCCGACGTCTTCTCGATGACCGTCTCGACGGCGAGGTTGGTGACGTAGCGGACCATGCCCAGCTGGTCCAGGTCCTCGAACTCGCTCGCGTAGTCGGTGAGCAGGCCCTTGGCGACGAGCTGGAGCAGGACGTGGTTGTCACCCTCGAAGGTGGTGAAGATGTCGCTGTCGGCCTTGAGCGCGGCGAACCGGTTGACGCCGAGGTACCCGGCGCCGCCGCACGCCTCCCGGCACTCCTGGACCACCCGGGTGGCGTGCCAGGTGGCGAGGGCCTTGGTCCCGGCGGCCCTGGCCTCCAGCAGGCGTCGCGCCTGCGGGTCGTCCTCCAGGTCGGAGAAGACGTCGTGGAGCTGGGTGCGGACGACGTCCTGGGCGAAGTGCAGGGCGTACGTACGGGCGATGAGCGGCAGCAGACGCCGCTGGTGCAGTCCGTAGTCGAGGAGCAGCTGCTCCTCCCCCTGCGGGCCGGCTGCGAACTGCCTGCGCCGCAGGGCGTACTTCGTGGCGACCGCGAGGGCGACCTTGGCGGCGCCGACCCCGGCGCCGCCGACGCTGACCCGGCCCTGCACCAGAGTGCCGAGCATGGTGAAGAAGCGGCGGTGGGGGTTGTCGATCGTGCTCTCGTAGACGCCTTCCGGAGTGACGTCTGCGAAGCGGTTGAGGAGCGCTTCGCGAGGCACCCGCACATCGTCGAACCGGATGCGTCCGTTGTCCACGCCGTTGAGGCCCATCTTGCGGCCGTCGTCCTCGATGCGGACCCCGGGCGCCGCCCCGCCGCCGACCCGGATCGGCACGACGAACGCGTGCACTCCCCGGGACTCGCCGCCCACCTCCAACTGGGCGAACACGACCGCGAGTTCGCCGTGTCGGGCCGCGTTGCCGATGTAGTCCTTGCGCGCCTGGTCGCCCTCGGTGGTGATGACGAACTCCTGGGCGTCGGCGTCGTAGCGCGCGACGGTGCCGAGCGCCTGGACGTTGGAGCCGTGCCCCGTCTCCGTCATCGCGAAGCAGCCCATCAGCTCCCCGGTGATCAGGTCCGGGAGATAGGCGTCGTGGTGGCGTTCGGTGCCCAGATGCAGGATCGCTCCGCCGAAGAGCCCGAACTGCACCCCGACCTTCACCAGCACCGACAGATCGCCGAAGGCGAGCGTCTCGAACGCGGCGATCGAGGCCCCGACGTCGCCGCCTCCGCCGAACCGCTTCGGGAAGCCCATGCCGGTCTGGCCCGTCGCCGCCATCTCGACCACGAGTTCGCGCACCCGCTCGCGGTACGCGTCGATGTCGAGCTCGTCGGCCTCGTCCAGCACCGAGGCGTACGTCACCAGATTGGCCCGCACCAGGTCACGGACCTCGGCGTACTCGCCGTCGAGCACCTCGGTCAGCGCCCGGACGTCGATCTCCGGCTGCACGTACCCGCCCGTGGCGGGCGATGTTCTGTCAGTGGTCATACCGTTTCGCTACCCCGCCCGGAGACGATCAAGCGATCGGCCATCCGGTCAGCCCTGCCCGGCGGGGGGGGCCGGCGAGGGGGCCTTCGAGCAGCCCCGAGGCCCCGCCGCCCCCGACCGGACGTGGTCACCAGCCGGCCCCGCCGGCCGGGCGGGCCCGATTCCCGGCCGGCACCGGTCAGGAGCCCGCCCGGCGCTTGTTCCAGACGTCGAAGCCGACCGCGGCCAGCAGCGCCAGGCCCTTGATCACCTGCTGCCAATCCGTGCCGATGCCCACCAGGTTCATCCCGTTGTTGAGGACTCCGAGGACCAGCCCGCCGATGACGGCGCCCAGCACCGTGCCCACACCGCCGCTCATCGACGCCCCTCCGATGAAGGCCGCGGCGATGGCCTCCAGCTCGAAGTTGATGCCCGCCTTGGGCGAGGCCGCGTTGAACCGCGCCGCGAACACCAGCCCGGCCAGGGCCGCCAGCATCCCCATGTTCAGGAAGACCGCGAAGGTCACCTTGCGGTCCTTGACGCCCGACAGCTTGGCCGCGGGCAGGTTGCCGCCGATCGCGTACACGTGACGTCCCACCACCACGTTGCGCATCACGTAACCGAAGCAGACCAGCAGGACCGCGAGGATGAGCAGGACCACGGGCGCGCCCTTGTAGCTGGCGAGCAGGAGCGTGACGGCCGTGATGGCGGCGACCAGGGCGACGAGTTTCAGGACGAACAGGTTCTTCGGCAGGGGCGCCAGGTCGAACTCCGCCTGCCGGGCGCGGTTGCGGATCTCCTGGTTGACCACCAGCACGACCACTGCGAGCCCGAGCAGCAGGGTCAGGTTGTGGTAGTTGGTGACGGGGCCGACCTCCGGCAGGAAGCCGTTCGCCACCTTCTGCAGCCCCTCGGGGAAGGGGCCCAGGGTCTGTCCCTGCAGGAAGATCTCCGTCAGTCCCCGGAACAGCAGCATGCCGGCCAGCGTGACGATGAACGAGGGGATGCCGACGTACGCGATGAAGAAGCCCTGGGCCGCCCCCGCGGCCGCGCCGATCAGCAGGGTCACGACCACGGCGAGGGGCCAGGCGAGCTGGTGCTCCACCATCAGCACGGCTGCGACCGCGCCGACCAGGGCTGTCAGCGATCCCACGGAGAGGTCGATATGGCCGGAGATGATGACGATCATCATGCCGATGGCGAGGATCAGGATGTAGCTGTTCTGCAGGACGAGGTTGGAGACGTTGCGCGGCAGGAGCAGGTCTCCGCCCGTCCAGATCTGGAAGAGCAGCACGATGAGTCCCAGCGCGAACAGCATCCCGTACTGCCGGGTGTTGCGCCGGACGCTCTCCACCAGCAGGCGCGCCACCGCCGGGGCGGCCCCGCGTGACCCGGGGTCCGCGGCGGCCGGAGGGGTGGGGCTGAGGTCAGTGCTCATCGGTGAGTCCTTCGTGGGGTGCGGGGTGCCGGGGCGCGGGGACGGCGGGGTCGTGCGTCATGTACCGCATCAGCAGTTCCTGGTCGGCCTCGGCGCGGGAGCTCTCGCCGGTGATCCGGCCGGCCGCCATCGTGTAGACGCGGTCGCACATGCCGAGCAGTTCGGGCAGCTCGGACGAGATCATCAGGACCGCCTTGCCCTCGGCGGCGAGCCGGTCGATCACCGTGTAGATCTCGTACTTGGCGCCGACGTCGACGCCCCGGGTCGGTTCGTCCAGGATGAGGACCTCGGGCCCGGCGAGGATCCACTTGCTCAGGACGACCTTCTGCTGGTTCCCGCCGGACAGCCGGCCCACCTGGTCGAAGACCGTGCGGGTCCGGATGTTCATGGTGCGGCGGAACTCCTCGGCGACGACGCGCTCCTGGTGGGCGTCGACCACCCCGCGCCGGGCCAGCCGGGACAGCGAGGCGAGGGAGATGTTGCGGCTGACGGAGTCCTGGAGGTCGAGGCCGTAGTGCTTGCGGTCCTCCGTCACATAGGCGATGCCCGCGTCGACGGCCTCCGGGACGGTACGGGTCCGGGCCTCGGCCCCGTCCCTGAGCACCGTTCCGGAGAGGTAGCGCCCGTAGGAGCGGCCGAAGACGCTCATGGCGAGTTCGGTGCGGCCGGCGCCCATCAGCCCGGCGATGCCCACGATCTCGCCGCGTTCCACCCGCAGCGACACCCCGTCGACGACCTTGCGCTGGTGGTCGACGGGGTGGCCCACGGTCCAGTCGCGGATCTCCAGGGCCGGGGCGGGGGCCGGCGGGGCCGCGCAGGGGGTGCGGTCGGGGAAGCGGTTGTCGAGGCTCCGGCCCACCATGGAGCGGATGATGCGCTCCTCCGTGGTCTGCGGGTCCTTGAGGTCGAGGGTCTCCACCGTGCGGCCGTCGCGGAGGACGGTGACGGAGTCGGCGACCTGGGCGATCTCGCCCAGCTTGTGCGAGATGATGATCGAGGTGATGCCCTGGTTCTTCAGTTCGCCGATGAGCCGTAGCAGTTGGGCACTGTCCTCGTCGTTCAGCGCGGCGGTCGGCTCGTCGAGGATCAGCAGTCCGACGTCCTTGGCCAGCGCCTTGGCGATCTCGACCAGTTGCTGCTTGCTCACCCCGATGTCGGCGACCCGGGTCTGCGGATGCTCGTCCAGCCCCACCCGGCGCAGGAGTTCGGCGGCCCGGCGCAGGGTCTGCGGCCAGGCGATGACGCCGCGCCGGGCGGGTTCGTGGCCCAGGAAGATGTTCTCGGCGATCGAGAGCTGGGGGACGAGGGCCAGCTCCTGGTGGATGATCACGATGCCGGACCGCTCGCTGGCGCGGATGTCGCGGAACCGGCACTCCTCGCCTTCGTAGCGGATCTCCCCCTCGTAACTGCCGTGCGGGTGGACGCCGGAGAGGACCTTCATCAGCGTGGACTTGCCCGCGCCGTTCTCGCCGCACAGCGCGTGGACCTCGCCTCGGCGCACCCGCAGGTTCACCTCGCTCAGCGCGTTCACGCCGGAGAACGTCTTGCTGATGGACCGCATGTCGAGCACGGGGCCGCCGGCCGCGTCCCGCTCCGGGCCGGTGGTCGGGGCCGTGGGTGTCACCGCAGGTCCTCGGCCTTCAGGTAGCCCGAGTCGACGAGCACGGAGCGGTAGTTGGACTTGTCCACGCTGACCGGCGGCAGCAGGTGCGCGGGGACGACCTTCTTCCCGTTGTCGTACGTCGTGGTGTCGTTGGTCTCCGGCTTCTTCCCGTCCAGGACCGCCCCGACCATGTCGGACGCCACCTGGGCCAGGGCGCGGGTGTCCTTGTAGACGGTCTGGGTCTGTTCGCCCGCGATGATCGACTTCACGGAGGCGGCCTCCGCGTCCTGGCCGGTGACGACCGGCAGAGGCTTCGCCGAGCTGCCGTAGTCGTCGGACTTGAGGGCCGACAGGATGCCGATGGAGATGCCGTCGTACGGGGAGAGGACCGCGTCGACCCGGGCGCTGGAGTACGTGGAGGTGAGCAGGTCGTCCATCCGCTTCTGGGCGGTGCCGCCGTCCCAGCGCAGGGTGGTGACCTGGTTGAGGCGGGTCTGCCCGGAGCGGACGACGAGGCGTTTGTCGTCGATGTAGGGCTTCAGCACCTTCATGGCGCCGTTGAAGAAGTACTTGGTGTTGTTGTCGTCGTTCGAGCCCGCGAACAGCTCGATGTTGAAGGGGCCTTCGTCCGGCCGGTCCTTCAGGTCGAGCTTGTCGACGATGTAGCCCGCCTGGAGCTCCCCGACCTTCTCGTTGTCGAACGAGGCGTAGTAGTCGACGTGGTCGGAACCGAGGATCAGCCGGTCGTAGGAGATGACGGGGATGTCGGCGTCGGCGGCCTGCTGGAGGACGTTGGAGAGGGCCTCGCCGTTGATCGCCGCGATGACCAGGGCGTCCACCCCCTGGGTGATCATGTTCTCGATCTGGGAGACCTGCTGGTCGGGGTCGTCCTCGCCGTACTGGAGAGTGGTCCGGAAGCCTGCCTTCTTCAGGCTGGCCGTCATGTTCCTGCCGTCGGCGATCCAGCGTTCGGACGACTTGGTCGGCATCGCGATGCCGATGGTCCGGGCCTCGTCGCCGGACTTCTCACGGCTTCCGCCCTCGCTGTTCTGACCGCAGGCGGTCAGCAGCAGGGCGCACGCGCTCGCGGCGGCGAGGAGCGGAAGTGCGGCTCGTCGGTTCGTCATGGTGGTTACCTGGCATTCCCGTCGTTGGGGCGGCTCTGGGGGCGGGGCGTCGGGGCGGCTCTGGGCAGGGGCGAGAAGCCGGCGGGCACCCCGTCGTCGCGGTGCCCGGGGACGCCGTCGACCGGAATCCGTCCACCGGCCACTGGATTGTTAGCGCTCACACATGCTGGGGGCAAGAGGCGTTAAGCTGTTTCTCGAATTCGAGGTGGGCCCGTCGCCCTCGCGGGTCGTCCCGCGGCCGGGCCGGGCCGCGGCCGTCGTCCGGAGGAAGCAAGGCATGACCCGCCCCACCGAGGTCCTCCGCCCACCGACGATGGCGGACGTCGCCCGGGAGGCGGGGGTCTCCCACCAGACCGTGTCCCGGGTGCTCAGCGGCCATCCCAACGTCCGGGCCACCACCCGGGAGCAGGTGACGGCCGCGATCGAACGGCTCGGCTACCGTCGCAACTCCGCGGCCCGGGCTCTGGTCACCCGGCGTTCGCGGACCATCGGCGTCATCGCGGTCGACCCGACGCTCTACGGCCCCGCGAGCACCCTGGCCGGCCTGCAGGAAGCCGCTCGCGACGAGGGGTACCTGGTCTCGACGGTCACCCTGCGCAGCGGCGGCGGCCACGCGCTGGAGGACGCGCTCGACCATCTGGCGGCCTGGGGGGTCGAAGGCGCCGTCGCCATCACCCCCCAGCGCTCCAGCGTGCAGGCCCTCGCCCGGCTGACCCCGCCGTTCCCCGTCGTCACGGTGGAAGGCAGCCACGGGCTCGACATCCCCGGCGTCTCCCTCGACCAGGAGATGGGGGCCCGCCTCGTCACCGAACACCTCCTGGCCACCGGCCACGAGACGGTCTGGCACGTGGCCGGCCCCGAGGACTGGCTGGAGAGCGCCGCGCGCACCGAGGGCTGGCGCGCCGTGCTGGAGGAGCACGGCATCCGGCCGCCGCGCGTGCTGCGGGGCGACTGGAGCCCGCTGTCCGGCTACCACGCGGGGCAGGAGCTGGCGGGGCTGGCCCTGGCGGGGCGGGGCGCGGCCCCGGTGACGGCGGCCTTCGTCGCCAACGACCAGATGGCGCTGGGGGTTCTGCGCGCACTGCGGGAGGCGGGGATCCGCACCCCGCGACACGTGGCCGTCGCGGGTTTCGACGACATCCCCGAGGCGGGGTTCTTCCCTCCCCCGCTGACCACCGTGCGCCAGGACTTCACGGCCATCGGCCGCCGGAGCATCCAGCTGCTGCTGGAGCACATCGAAGGCACCGCGGCGGGCGTGGCGCACATCGTGGTGGAGCCGCAGCTCATCGTCCGGGCGAGCACCCGGTCGCAGGACGGCGCCTGATCCCTACGCCCCTCCGGGCATCCGCACGGCACGCCCCTCCGGGCATCGGCACGGCACGCCCCTCCGGGAATCCGTGCCGTACGCCGCCCGGAATCCGGACGACACACCCCCGGAAGTCCCGACTCACGCCACTCCGGGAGCCCGGACCTCTTGCTTCCAGCGATTGTTAGCGCTAACAATCAGGGGGCGGTGACGCTCCCCGCACCCACTCCCGCAGCAGAGAGTCTCGCTCGTGACCCCTCAGCCCGATTCCCCCGGCAGCCCTCTCGACGGCCGGCCCGACGCCTGCACGGTCGGCGTCGACTTCGGCACGCTCTCGGCACGTGCCGTCGTGGTCCGTGTCCGCGACGGTGCGGAGCTCGGCTCCGCCGTGCACACCTACCGCAACGGCGTCATCGACCGGAGCCTTCCGGGCTCGGCCACCCCCCTGCCCCCGGACTGGGCTCTCCAGGACCCGCGCGACTGGCGGGAGGCGCTCCGTACCGCCGTACCGCAAGCGCTGGCGGCGGCGCACGTCGACCCGTCCCACGTCATCGGCATCGGCACCGACTTCACCTCCTGCACGGTGCTGCCGACCACGGCGGACGGCGTTCCGCTGGCCGAACAGCCCGACTGGGCGGACCGCCCCCACGCCTGGCCCAAGCTCTGGAAGCACCACGCCGCCCAGGACCAGGCCGACCGGATCAACGCCCTGGCGCACCGACGCGGTGAACCCTGGATCCGGCGGTACGGCGGCCGGATCTCCGCCGAGTGGCAGTACGCGAAGGCGCTCCAGGTCCTCGAAGAGGATCCGCTGGTGTACGCCGCCTGTGCCCGCTGGATCGAGGCGGCCGACTGGATCGTCTGGCAGCTGACCGGCGCCGAGTCGCGCAACACGTGCACCGCGGGCTACAAGGGCATCCACCAGGACGGCGCCTACCCCTCGCCCGACTACCTCGCCGGACTCCACCCGGACTTCGCGGACTTCCCCGCCACCCGGCTCGACCACCCGCTGCTCCCCCTCGGCTCCCGCGCCGGGACCGTGACCGCCGAAGCCGCCGCCCTGACCGGGCTCCGGCCGGGGACACCGGTCGCGGTGGGGAACGTCGACGCCCATGTCACGGCTCCGGCGGCCGGGGCGGTGGAGAACGGGCGTCTGCTCGCCATCATGGGCACCTCCACCTGCCACGTCGTCAACAGCGACGAACTGGCCGACGTCCCCGGTGTCTGCGGGGTGGTCGACGGAGGCATCGTGGCGGGCGCGTACGGCTACGAGGCCGGGCAGAGCGGGGTGGGCGACATCTTCGCCTGGTGGCTGCGCCAGGGCGTGCCCGACGACTACCGCGCCGCCGCGGAGGCCGCCGGTGAGGACCTGCACGAACATCTGTCCCGGCTCAGCGGCCGGCAACCGGTCGGAGCGCACGGACTGGTCGCGCTCGACTGGATGAACGGCAACCGCTCCACGCTCGTCGACCACCGTCTCTCCGGAGTGCTGGTCGGCCTCACGCTCGACACGCGCCCCGAGGACGTCTACCGCGCCCTGCTGGAGGCGACCGCCTTCGGCACCCGCGTCATCATCGAGGCCCTGGAGGAACACGGGGTGCCCGTCACGGAGTTCATCGCCGCGGGCGGGCTCAAGAAGAACCCGCTGCTCATGCGGATCTACGCCGACGTCCTGCGCCGGCCCGTGTCGCTCGCCACCTCCGACCAGGGCCCCGCGCTCGGTTCGGCGATCCACGCGGCGGTCGCGGCCGGGGCGTACCCGGACGTACGCGCGGCCGCCGCCCGCATGGGCGGCGTCGAGCGGAACGCCTGTCTCCCCGACCCGGACAACGCCGACGTCTACGACGAGCTGTACGCCGAATACCGCGCGCTGCACGACCACTTCGGCACCGGCGGCGATCTCCTGCTGCACCGGCTGCGCAGGCTCCGCAACCGCGCGAGGGCGCACGGGACCGCGCGCTGACCCCCCGCGCACCTCGCGCCACCCCACACACCGCCCCGCACCCCGACCAGGGAGTATCTTCATGCCCCTCGCCCCCACCGACAGCGAAGTCTGGTTCCTGACCGGCAGCCAGTCGCTCTACGGCGAGGACACACTCGCCCAAGTGGCCGCTCAGTCGCGGCAGATATGCGAGACGATCGCCGCCGACGCCCCTGCCGGGCCGACCGTGCGCATCGTGTGGAAGCCCGTTCTGACCGAGGCGGACGCGATCCGCCGGATGTGCCTGGACGCCGAGGCGGACGACCGCTGCATCGGTCTCATCGCCTGGATGCACACCTTCTCCCCCGCCAAGATGTGGATCACCGGGCTCGCCTCACTGCGGAAGCCCCTCCTTCACCTGCACACCCAGGCGAACCGCCGACTTCCCTGGTCCACGATCGACATGGACTTCATGAATCTCAACCAAGCAGCCCACGGGGACCGCGAGTTCGGCCACATCCAGTCGCGTATCGGCGTCGCCCGCAAGACCGTGACCGGGCACGTCGCATCGCCCGACGTGTCCCACCGCATCGGGGCCTGGACGCGGGCCGCCGTCGGACGCGCCGAGTTCGCCCGTCTGCGCCTCGCCCGCTTCGGGGACAACATGCGGGATGTCGCGGTCACCGAAGGCGACAAGGTCGAGGCCCAGTTCAGGTTCGGCACGTCCGTCAACACCTACGGCGTGAACGAGTTGGTGGCGGCCGTGGACGCCGTGGACGACAGCGCCGTCGCGGCGCTCACCGAGGAGTACGCCGACCGTTACACGCTGGCTGCCGAGCTGCTCCCCGGCAAGGAGCGCCACGCGTCCCTGCGGTACGCGGCCAGGATCGAGGCCGGACTGCGCGGCTTCCTCACCGACGGCGGCTTCAGCGCGTTCACCACCAACTTCGAGGACCTGGGCGGCCTGCGGCAGTTGCCCGGTCTCGCGGTCCAGCGGCTGATGGCCGACGGTTACGGCTTCGGGGGCGAGGGCGACTGGAAGACCTCGGCGCTGCTGCGGGCCACGAAGGCCATGGCGCACGGGCTGCCGGGCGGCACCTCCTTCATGGAGGACTACACCTACGACCTCGCTCCGGAGAGCGGTCTCGTCCTGGGGGCCCACATGCTGGAGGTGTGCCCGTCCCTCGCCGCCGCCACGCCCTCCTGCGAGATCCACCCGCTGAGCATCGGCGGGCGTGAGGACCCGGTCCGCCTGGTGTTCGACGCGGCGCCCGCCCCCGGAGTCGTGGTGGGACTGGCCGACATGGGCTCCCGGTTCCGGCTGGTGGCCAACCGGATCGACGTCGTGGGGCCGCCCGAACCACTGCCCCTGCTGCCCGTGGCCCGCGCGGTCTGGCGCCCGGAACCCGACCTGCGCACCTCCACGGAGGCGTGGCTGACCGCCGGGGCCCCGCACCACACCGTGCTCACCACGGCGCTGGGCCGCGAGGAGTTCGAGGACCTGGCCGACATGCTGGCCGTGGAACTCGCGTTCATCGACGCGGACACCACCGTACGCCGGTTCGCCCAGGAGCTCCGCTGGAACCAGGCCTACCACCGACTGGCCGACGCCCTGTGAGCGGCACCGCCCGAGCGACCGCTCCCCCACCCCAGCCAGGAGGCCCTGCCATGTCCCGCTCCGCTTTCGCGTCGCTGCGCGGCGAGGTCCTGGCCGCCAATCTGCGCATCCCAAGAGCAGGTCTGGCCACCCTGACCTGGGGCAATGTGAGCGGGGTCGACCGGGAGGCCGGCGTGTTCGCCATCAAGCCCTCGGGGGTGCCGTACGACCGGCTGAGCGAGGAGCATCTGGTCGTCGTCGCCCTGGACGACGGCCGGGTGGTCGAGGGGGAGCTGCGTCCCTCGACGGACACCGAGACGCACCGGAGCCTCTACCGGGCCTTCCCGTCGATCGGCGGGATCACGCACACCCACTCCCCGCACGCCGTGGCCTTCGCCCAGGCCCGCCGCCCGATCCCGGTGCTCGGCACGACGCACGCGGACACCTTCGACGGCCCGGTGCCGGTCACCGAGCCGCTCACCGCCGAACAGTGCGCCGCCGACTACGAGTTCAACACCGGGCAGGTCATCGTGGAACTGCTCCGAGGGGACGACGAACGGGCCCGGACGGTGCCCGCCGCCCTCGTCGCGCACCACGGCCCCTTCACCTGGGGTGTGGACGCCGACGCCTCGCTGGAGCACGCGGTGATCTGCGAGGCGGTCGCGGAGATGGCGCTGCACACGCTCTCCCTGGGGGCCGCACAGCCCCCTCAGCATCTGCTGGACCGCCACTTCACCCGTAAACACGGCGCGGGAGCCTATTACGGCAACCCCGGGGCCGTATGACCCGATGTGCAGGGAAATCGGGCGTACGTGGTCGGTGGAGGCTGAGGTGAACGGCGCGTCGCGGGGGGCGTGAGGGTGTCGGAGCAGTGCCCCGTTCGCCATCCCTCGCGCCCTGCCGGGGGTCGGGTGGCGCGGCGAGGATGAGCCGGACCTGATCGGCAGGGCACCCCCTGGGGGTGTCCGCGGTGGAAGGAATCCACGTTGCTGCTGCTCATCTCCCCGGACGGCGTCGAGGAAGCCCTCGCGTGCGCGAAGGCGGCGGACCACCTCGACATCGTCGATGTGAAGAAGCCCGACGAGGGCTCGCTCGGTGCGAACTTCCCCTGGGTCATCCGGGAGATCCGCGGGGCGGTCCCGGCGGACAAGCCGGTGTCGGCGACGGTCGGAGACGTCCCGTACAAGCCCGGCACGGTGGCGCAGGCCGCGCTCGGCGCGGCGGTCTCCGGAGCCACCTACATCAAGGTCGGCCTCTACGGGTGCACGACGCCCGACCAGGCCATCGAGGTGATGCGCGGAGTGGTACGGGCCGTCAAGGACTTCCGGCCGGACGCGTTCGTCGTCGCCTCGGGCTATGCCGACGCCCACCGGATCGGTTGTGTGAGCCCGCTCGCGCTGCCCGACATCGCCCGCCGCTCCGGCTCCGACGCGGCGATGCTCGACACCGCGATCAAGGACGGGACCCGGCTGTTCGACCATGTGCCGCCGGAAGCCTGCGGGGAGTTCGTCCGGCTGGCCCACGACGCCGGGCTGCTCGCCGCGCTCGCGGGCAGCGTGAAGCGGGAGGACCTCGCCCTGCTGACCCGGATCGGGACGGACATCGTGGGCGTACGCGGGGCTGTCTGCGAGGGCGGCGACCGCAACGCGGGGCGGATCCAGCCGCGGTTGGTGGCCGAGTTCCGGGCGGAGATGGACCGGCACGCCCGGGAACACGCGGCGACCCCGGCCGCGAGCTGACCGCCGGCGTGGCGCCGTATCAGCCCGGCCCCGCCCCCGCGGCCGCCGGTGAGCGCTTCAGCGTGCTCGACCCGGCGACGGGCGAGGTCTTCGACGAGGCTCCCGACCAGCGGGCGGAGGAGCTGGACGCGGCGGTCGGCCGGGCGCACGAGGCCTGGCGGAGCTGGCGGTCCGACCCCGCCGCCCGTGCCGCCGCCCTGCTCGCGTCCGCCGACGCCGTGGAGGCGGCCGGGCCGGAGCTCGCGCCCCTGCTCACCCGCGAGCAGGGCAAACCCCTGACCGAGTCGTACGCGGAGATCGCCCGCACGGCGGCCCGGCTGCGGTGGTTCGCCGGGTCGGCCCCCGAGCCCCGGACGATCACGGACGGCCGGGCCGTGCACAGCGAGATCCGCTGGCGGCCGCTCGGGCCCGTCGCCGCCATCGTCCCGTGGAACTTCCCGCTCCAGCTCGCCTCGGCGAAGTTCGCGCCCGCGCTCGCCGCGGGCAACACGGTGGTGCTCAAGCCCTCCCCCTTCACACCGCTGGCCACCCGGCTGCTGGGGTCCGTCCTGTCCGCCGCCCTGCCCGACGGCGTGCTGACGGTGATCACCGGCCGTGAACCCCTCGGCGCGCTCCTCGCCTCCCACCCGGGGATCCGCCATGTGACGTTCACGGGTTCGGTCCCCACCGGGCGGGCCGTCGCGGCGGGCGCGGCGTCCGGCCTCGCCCGGGTCACCCTGGAGCTGGGCGGCAACGACGCCGCGATCCTGCTGGACGACGTGGACGTGGAGCGGATCGCGGACCGGCTCTTCTGGGCGGCGTTCCGCAACTGCGGGCAGGTCTGCATGGCGGTCAAACGCGTCTACGTCCCGGCCCGGCTCCACGACCGGGTGGTGGAGGCCCTGGCGGCACGGGCGAAGGCGGTGGTCGTCGGGGCGGGCCTCGACCCGGGCACGGAGCTGGGGCCGCTCAACAACGCCGCCCAGCTGGCCCGGGTGGAGCGGTACACGGCGAGGGCCCTCGCGGACGGGGCCAGAGCCGTGGCCGGGGGCCACCGGCTGGACCGGCCGGGCTACTTCCACGCCCCGACGGTCCTGACGGACGTCCCATCCGACAGCCCGGTGGTGACGGAGGAGCAGTTCGGCCCGGTCCTGCCGGTGCTGGCGTACGGGAGCGTCGACGAGGCCGTCGACGCGGCCAACGCCACCCGCTTCGGGCTGGGCGGCTCGGTGTGGGGCGCCGACCTGGACCGGGCCGAGGCGGTGGCGGGGCGGCTGGAGTGCGGGACGGCGTGGATCAACCACCACGCCGAACTCTCCCTCGCCCAGCCCTTCGCCGGGGTCAAGGAGAGCGGCGTCGGCGTCGCGGGCGGGCCGTGGGGGCTGTACGGCAACCTCAGCCCCTTTGTCGTACACCGGCCCCAGGAGGACCGGCCGTGAGGTTCGACGCCGCGGTACTGCGTTCGTACGGGGATCCTTTCGCCGTCGAGGAGGTGATCCTGAACGCGGGTCCGGGCGACGGCGAGGTGCTGGTCCGTATCGCGGGGTGCGGGATGTGCCGGACCGATCTCGCCGTCCGGCGATCGGCGGGCCGCTCCCCGCTGCCCGCGGTGCTCGGCCACGAGGGGGCCGGAGTGGTGGTGGAAGCGGGCGGCCCGGCCACCGGGCTGAGCCCCGGCGACCATGTCGTGCTGAGCTTCGACTCCTGTGGACACTGCGGGAGTTGTCTCGGTGCGGCCCCCGCCTACTGCGACGGTTTCGCCGCGCTCAATCTCTTCGGGGGTAGGGCCGAGAACGCGGCGCGGTTCACCGACGCGGCCGGGCGCGCGCTGGCGCCCCGCTGGTTCGGCCAGTCCTCCTTCGCCGCGTACGCGATGGTCCCGGCCCGCAACGCCGTACGGGTCGACCCCTCGCTCCCGCTCGAACTGCTCGGGCCGCTCGGCTGCGGCTTCCTCACCGGCGCCGGGGCGGTCCTCAACTCCTTCGGTGCGGGCCCCGGAGACACGGTCGCGGTCTTCGGCGCCGGAGCGGTGGGCCTGGCGGCGGTCATGGCGGCCACCGCCGCCGGGGCCGTCGTCGTGGCGGTCGACCGGCACCCCGAACGGCTGGCCCTCGCCGAGAAGCTCAACGCGATCCCACTGCACGCCGCATCGGGCGATCTGCCCGGCCGCATCCGCCGGCTGACCGACGGCGGCGCGCGGTACGCCCTCGACACCACGGGCTCCGCTCCGCTGATCAACGACGCGCTCCGATCGCTGCGGCCAAGGGGCCACCTGGGCCTGGTGGCCCGCCTGCACGCCGACCTCCCGCTGGAATCCGGGACCTTGGACCGGGGCCGGAGGGTCTCCCACATCTGCGAGGGGGACGCGGTCCCGGCCCTGATGATCCCCCGGCTGACCGGGCTGTGGCAGGCCGGCCGGTTCCCCTTCGACCAGCTGATCCGTACATACCCGCTCGCCGACATCAACGAGGCCGAGGCCGACTGCGGGGCGGGCCGCGTGGTGAAGCCGGTGCTGCTTCCGTGAATCCCGCGAACTCCGCGTACCACGAGTCCCGCGCATCCCACCCGTATCACCTGCACGCGTCAAAGGAGTACACATGGTCGACACAGCACATCGGAACACCGATGGCACCGGTGTGGAGGGCGTGGCAGGAGGGGTCGGTGTGACCGCTCTCCTGGTCGCGGCGGCACGGGCGCTCGAAACCCACCGCCCCGGCAGCCTGGCCCAGGACGTCTACGCGGAGCACTTCGTGCGCGCGGCCCCGGCGTCCACCGACTGGCCGGTCCATCCTCGGGAGGTCCCGGGCGGGGAAGCGAACCCCCTGTGGGGCCGGTTCGCCCGGTACTTCGGGCTGCGGACACGCGTCCTCGACGACTTCCTCCTCCGGTCGGTACGCGCCGGGGGCGCCCGCCAAGTGGTCCTGGTCGGGGCGGGGTTGGACGCGCGGGCGTTCCGGCTCGACTGGCCTCCCGGCTGCGTGGTCTTCGAGATCGACCGGGAGGAGGTACTGGCCTTCAAACACCGGGTGCTCGGCGGTCTTTCGGCCACCCCGAAGGCGGCGCGCGTCCCGGTCCCGATGGATCTCCGCGCCGACTGGGCCGACGCGCTGCCCCGCGTCGGCTTCGACCCGACCGCGCCCAGCGTCTGGCTGGTCGAGGGGCTGCTGTTCTACCTGCCGCCGGCCGCCGAGACCTACCTCATCGACACGGTGGCGGGGCTGAGCGCCGGGGGAAGCGCGCTGGCCTTCGAGGTCAAGTTGGAGAAGGACCTGCTGGAGTACCGCGACAGCCCGCTGTACACGGCCACCAGGGACCAGATCGGCATCGACCTGCTGGACCTGTTCGACCTGGCGCCCCGCCCCGACTCGGCGGGCCGTCTTGCGGACCGGGGCTGGTCGGTCTCGGTCCACACCCCCTTCGACTTCACCCGCCTGCACGGGCGCGGCCCGCTGCCCGAGCCGAACGACGCACTGGCGGGAAATCGGTGGGTGTTCGCGGACAAACCGCGCCCGGCCGATGCCGGACACGAGGCGTGAGTTCCTGCATTCGGACGACTTCGCACCGCTCGAATCGATGTTTTCCAGCCGCAGGGATACGGTGATTATTGGCCATTTCAGTGCAGATCAGACGTCCCGGCGACCGGGTTTCCGGACAGCGGAAAACCATCGTCCCCGTGGTGTGATCCCAGGAGGAATGATGACCGAGCACGACGCGAGCGGAGCCGAGGGACCTGCGGACGGTGGAGCGGCCGGTACGCCCGGCGTCCACGACGGCGGAGCGGACGGCGCAGCCGAAGGACCCGCGGACGGCGGAGCGGCCGGCACCCCGGGTGTCCACGACGGCGGCGCTGATGGCGGCGCGGACGGCGGAGCCGACAGCGGAGCCGAGGGACCCGCGGACGGCGGAGCGGCCGGTAGGCCCGGCGTCCACGACGGCGGGGCCGACGGCGGAGCCGAAGGGCCCGCGGACGGCGGAGCGGCCGGAACGCCCGGCGTCCACGACGGCGGAGCCGACGGTGGCGCTGACGGCGGGGCCGGCAGCCGCTCTTGAGCCTGTCCCGCACCGAGGTCCGGGATTCCGGCGCGCGTGAAGGCGCCGGGATCCTGGAATCCCGTCTGACCGGGCTCAGCCGGGAGGAATTCGCCCGTGCCGTCTGGGGGCGGACAGCGTCGCTGACGCGTGGGGCGAGCGACTTCTCCGACGTCTTCTCCCCGTCCGCCGTGGACGAGCTGGTCTCCCGCCGCGGGCTGCGTACTCCGTTCCTCCGGGTCGCCAAGGACGGCGCCACGCTTCCGCCGTCATCCTTCACCGCACCCGCCGGAGTCGGGGCGACCGTCGCCGACCAACTCGACGACACGGCCCTGTGGCGTGCGTTCGCCGACGGCGCCACCCTCGTCCTGCAGGCGCTGCACCGCACCTGGGAGCCGGTGGCGGACCTGGTCTCCCGACTGAGTACGGAGCTGGGGCACCCCGTACAGGCGAACGCCTACGTCACCCCGCCGCAGAACCGGGGGTTCGACGCGCACTACGACGTCCACGATGTGTTCGTCCTCCAGATCGAGGGGGCTAAGCGGTGGGTGGTCCACGAGCCCGTACTGCCGGATCCGTTGCCCGATCAGCCGTGGACCGGTCACCGTGCGGCCGTCGCCGACCGGGCCGCGCACGGCACGCCCCATCTGGACACGATGCTCCGCCCCGGCGATGTGCTGTATCTGCCGCGCGGCTGGCTGCACTCGGCGCAGGCCCAGGGGGAGGTCTCGATCCATCTGACGCTGGGGATCCACGCCTGGACCCGCTACGCACTGGCCGAGCACCTGACCCGGGCCGCCCTCGCGGCGCTGGGCGACGACCCGTCCATGCGCCGGTCCCTCCCCCTGGCGGAACAGGCGACGAACGGGGCGCACGAACCAGGTGGCCCAGACGGCACGGACGGTGTCCTGGACCTGGTCCGCGAGCGCCTGATGGCCGCCGTCGCCGAGGCCGACCCCGCCCCGCTCTTCCACCGCACCCGACGGTCCCGGGCCCGCCCGGCGCCGCTGGGGCCGGTGGCGCAGCTCTCCGCGTTGAGCGGCCTTGCGACGACCTCACCGGTACGGCTGCGGAAGGCGCTGGAGCCCCGCCTGGAGGGAACGCGCCTGTTCACCCGCGTGGGGTACCTCGACTTCCCGGCACGTGACCTCGTACCCGTGGCCCGGCTGCTCGACGGCCGGGTGCACACCGCCGGCGACCTCGGCCTCGCACTCGCCGGACGGCTACTGCGGGCGGGCGTCCTGGTGCCCGCGGACCGGTGACCCCGCCGGACCGGTTCTTCTGCGCCGCCGCGGCCAGGGCCCGCCATGACCCGTTCGTCGGCACGGCCCCCTTCGGCTCCGTCTGGGTCCTCATCGAGTACCGGCGCGCCTGGCCCGCCGACGGTTTCGACGGCATCGACCTCGATCCGGAGACCAAGACCCTCGTGTTCGCCGCGGCCCGGGCCAACCGGGCCCGGATCCTCCTCGTCAGGCGGCACGGACGCCGCCGCTTCAAGGGGAGCGACCGGTGGGCGGTACTGCACCACCAGAGCTCCGGCGTGCTGCGCCAGCGGTGGGGCAGCTGGCACCGTGACCAGGACCTCGCGCAGATCGTGACCGCCCTCGACTCCCCCGGGGAGCCGGGCCTCGCCCCCGTCGTCCTCGTCTGCGCGCACGGCCTGCACGACGCCTGTTGCGCGGTGCGGGGCCGTCCCGTGGGCCAGGCCCTCAGTGCGCGCTGGCCCGACCTGGTGTGGGAGTGCACGCACGTGGGCGGTGACCGGTTCGCCGCCAACGTCGTCGTCGTGCCCGACGGCGTCTACTACGGCAATCTGGACCCCCGCTCGGCGCTCACCGTGGTCGAGGACCACCTCGCCGACCGGATCCGCGCCGACCACCTGCGGGGCTACACCACCCTCCGCCCGCCGCAGCAGGCAGCGGTGGCCGCGGTGCTCCGGCACTTCGGCCCGGCGGGCAGGCACGACTACGCGGTCACCGCGACGGTCGCCGCCGACGACGGCTGGCGCGTCAGCGTCAACGGCCGGGCGCCGCACCCGAGACTGCTCGACGTCGAGGTACGGGCCCGGCGCACGCCGGCCCGCCAACTGACCTGCCGCGGACCCGCGAACAGCTCGGCGCTCGTCTATGACGTGACGTCGGTCCGCGACCGCTGACCCCCTCCCCGAGGCCGGCCCCCGCTCTCAGGCGCAGCCCGGGCACAGCCCGCGGTAGGTGATCTCCACCGAGCCGACCGCGAAGCCGAACCGCTCCGTCTCGGGCAGATCACCGATGGCGTTGCCGACCGGGTGGACGTCACGGACCGTGCCGCAGCCGGAGCAGACCAGGTGCTGGTGGGGGTTGTGCGCGTTCGGGTCGTAGCGCTTGGCGCGGCCCACGGTGGAGACCTCCAGCACCTCGCCGAGCGCGACCAGCTCGCCCAGCGTGTTGTAGACGGTCGCGCGGGAGATCTCCGGCAGACGCGCGGCGGCACGCAGATGGACCTCGTCGGCCGTCAGGTGTACGTGGTCGCCGTCGAGGACCTCCGCGACGACGCGCCGCTGGGAGGTCATACGCCAGCCACGGCCCCGCAGCCGCCCCAGGAGGTCGCTCATCTCGTTTCACCTGCTCCGCTCGCCGGAGGGGGCGGGCGGCTCGCGCACGGAATGCGCCGACACCACGCCCCCTCATTATGGTTTTAGCTTGCTTCTTGACTTGGACGAAGTCCATCGTAGGATCGATCCCGGCGACATCCAAGAGACAGGAAGACTCCGGTACGGCAGCAGAGACACGCGACGGGACACCACCGGTCGACCGCGCAATGCCGCCCGTCGGCCCAGCGCCGTCGTCGTCGCACCGCCCGGGATCGCCGGGTGCGGTGGTCCGCGAGGCGCTCGGACGACCCGCGGCGGGACCCGACATCAGCGTGCCCCTTCTGTACGGCCCGAATCCTCCTCCCCCCGTTCAGCGCCCCCACGACCCTCCGGGGCCGGAAGGATCACCCATGACCGAGAACAACGAGTCGCACGTCTTCGACCCCGTCGTCCCGGATTCGCCCGAGACGGCCATCCCGGAGGTGCCCGAGGCGCAGGCGGGCGGCTGCCCCGTGGCGCACGGCCGCGCGCCGCACCCCACGCAGGGCGGCGGGAACCGCCAGTGGTGGCCGGACCGCCTCAACCTGAAGATCCTGGCCAAGAACCCCGCCGTGGCGAACCCGCTGGGTGAGGAGTTCGACTACGCGGCCGCGTTCGAGGCGCTGGACCTGCCCGCGGTGAAGCGGGACATCGCCGAGGTGCTCACCACCTCGCAGGACTGGTGGCCGGCCGACTTCGGCAACTACGGACCGCTGATGATCCGGATGGCCTGGCACAGCGCCGGCACGTACCGCATCAGCGACGGCCGCGGTGGCGCGGGCGCCGGCCAGCAGCGGTTCGCCCCGCTGAACAGCTGGCCGGACAACGGCAACCTGGACAAGGCCCGCCGACTGCTGTGGCCGGTCAAGAAGAAGTACGGCCAGGCGCTGTCCTGGGCCGACCTGCTGATCCTCACCGGCAACGTCGCCCTGGAGACCATGGGCCTGAAGACCTTCGGCTTCGCCGGCGGCCGCGAGGACGTCTGGGAGTCGGAGGAGGACGTCTACTGGGGCCCCGAGACCACCTGGCTCGACGACGAGCGCTACACCGGCGACCGCGAGCTGGAGAACCCGCTCGGCGCGGTCCAGATGGGTCTGATCTACGTCAACCCCGAGGGCCCCAACGGCAACCCGGACCCGGTCGCCGCCGCCCGCGACATCCGCGAGACCTTCCGCCGGATGGCGATGAACGACGAGGAGACCGTCGCTCTCATCGCCGGTGGCCACACCTTCGGCAAGACGCACGGCGCCGGCCCGGCCGAAAACGTCGGCGCGGACCCCGAGGGCGCCCCGCTGGAGGAGCAGGGTCTCGGCTGGCGCAGCTCGTACAAGTCGGGCAAGGGCGGGGACGCCATCACCAGCGGTCTGGAGGTGACCTGGACCAGCACGCCGACCCAGTGGGGCAATGAGTTCTTCCACAACCTCTTCGCCTACGAGTACGAGCTGACCAAGTCGCCGGCGGGCGCGCACCAGTGGATCGCCAAGGACGCGGAGGCGACCATCCCGCACGCGCACGACGCGTCGAAGAAGCAGAAGCCGCAGATGCTCACCACCGACCTGTCGCTGCGCTTCGACCCGGCGTACGAACAGATCTCGCGCCGCTTCTACGAGAACCCGGAGGAGTTCGCGGACGCCTTCGCCCGTGCCTGGTACAAGCTCACGCACCGCGACATGGGTCCGATCCAGCGTTACCTGGGTCCCGAGGTGCCCTCCGAGGTGCTGCTGTGGCAGGACCCGCTGCCCGCGCGCACGGGTGAGCTGCTGGACGCCGCGGAGATCGCCGCGCTCAAGGAGCAGGTGCTGGCCACGGACCTCACCGTGGCGCAGCTGGTCTCAGCCGCCTGGGCCTCGGCCGCGTCCTTCCGCGGCAGCGACAAGCGGGGCGGCGCCAACGGCGCCCGGGTCCGTCTGGAGCCGCAGCGCGGCTGGGAGGCGAACGACCCGGACGAGCTGGCCCAGGTCCTGCGGGCGCTGGAGGGGATCCAGGAGTCCTTCAACGCCAGGGGCGGCAAGCAGGTCTCGCTGGCCGACCTGATCGTGCTGGCGGGCAACGCGGCGGTCGAGCAGGCGGCCAAGGACGCCGGTGTCGAGGTGGAGGTGCCGTTCACCCCGGGCCGGGTGGACGCCACGCAGGAGCAGACGGACGTCGAGTCCTTCGCCGCTCTGGAGCCCGCGTACGACGGCTTCCGCAACTACGTCGGCAAGGCGGCCCGGCTGCCCGCCGAGTACCTGCTCCTGGACCGGGCGAATCTGCTGACACTGAGCGCCCCGGAGACGACCGTCCTGGTCGGCGGTCTGCGGGTGCTGGGCGCCAACACCGGCGGCTCGAAGCACGGCGTCCTCACCGACCGCCCGGGCACGCTGACCAATGACTTCTTCGTGAACCTGCTCGACCTGGGCATCACCTGGAAGTCGACGTCGTCGGCACAGGACGAGTTCGAGGCCCGCGACGCAGCGGGCGAGGTCAAGTGGACCGGCACCCGCGCCGATCTGGTCTTCGGCTCCAACTCCGAGCTCCGTGCCCTCGCCGAGGTCTACGCGAGCGACGACGCGCGGCAGAAGTTCGTGACGGACTTCGTCGCCGCCTGGGCCAAGGTCATGGAGCTCGACCGCTACGACCTGGCCTGACAGCCTCCGGCCACGTCTGCTCCGGGCGGCGTGGCCGGCATGCTCCAGAGGTGGGGCCGGTGCGTGCGCGCGCCGGCCCCACCGCGCGTCACCGGGCCGTCCGGCGCCGATCGGGACGTCGGCGGCTGTGTCAGTCCGCTGACGTATTCTTCCGGCCATCACTCACCGAGGCGGAGGATCACGAGCGTTGACCGGCCTGTCTGCTTTCCCGTTGCCCTTTCAGACCTCCCGCTCCATAGGGCTCGCGACACCCCGGACGCTGCGGGAACTCGAGATGATCCGGTGCAGCGCACACATCAGGGCGAAGCCCGGGTGGTTCGACAAGATGAACGATGCCGAGATCGTCGCCAGGTGGACGCGCGAAGCGGCCGCCCGGGGGCTCACCGAGGCGCAGGTCCGGTACGTGCTCGCCGAACTCGCGCACTACGCCGCGCTGCGGGACGCCGGGACGGGGATCGAGGTGTCCGCGGTCGACGGCGTGTGGCAGTCGGACACCCTGGTCGACGACGCGCTCAGGTCCCGGCTGCGCGAGGCGGTCCGGGTTCTGGAGGAGGTCCCCGCAGCGGAGCGGGACTGGCATCCCGGATCCGACGGGCAGGTGCTGGATCTGGTGCATCCCTCGCTGTTCTGTCTGGTGCGCGGGGTGAGCGACGCCCCCGAGCGGGCCTGGCAGAACGAGACCGACCGCTACGCGGCCTACGAATTCTCGGAGAAGTTCCAGTGGCTGCCCACGGATGTCGAGGTCACCGCCGACGGCGACACGGTCTTCCGTTCGTACGTCAACAACGTCCACCCCGAGACCCATCGCGAACTGGCCGCTGTCCTGCCTGACGTCTTCACCCGCCTGCGTCCTCTGCTGGAGAACGTGCTCACGGATCTGCGCCATCCACGGCCTCTGCGGATCGAAGCCGATCCCTTCGGGTGGTACGACTCGGAGCCGGAGTACCCGGACAAGGCGTCGTACGCCGACGACGAGTCCTACCAGGAGGCCCTGCGCGACTGGGAGGTGGACCAGGACGCGTGGTGGGAGAACCGCCGCCCGGTCATCCCGGACGCCCCGGACTTCACCCCGCCCCCGGCGCCCGACGCCTCGGCCCGGGTGGACCTGCGCGGCCACCGCCTCCAGGTCATCGTCAAGCTGGCCACGATTCACCTCACCCCGGACAAGCCGGAGTATGCCGGCGGCTCCTGGCATGTCGAGGGCATGCTGAACGAGCGGATCGTCTCGACCGGTATCTATTACTGGGACAGCGAGAACATCACGGAGAGCCGGCTGAGCTTCCGTACGGCCCTCGACTACCCCCGCTACGAACAGAACGACGACAACGGCCTGCGGGAGGTCTACGGCCTGGAGGACGAGGAGGCGCTGAACCAGACGCTGGGTTCGGCGGCCACCCCGGCGGGCCGGTGCCTGGCGTTCCCCAACATCCTGCAGCACCGCGTCGGCTCGTTCCGTCTCACGGACCCCGCCCGTCCGGGCCATCGCAAGATTCTCGCGTTCTTCCTGGTCGACCCGTCGAAGAAGATCGTCTCGACATCCGAGGTACCCCCTCAGCAGCCGGGGTTCACCACCTCGACCATGACGCGGGAGCAGGCCGAGAGCTATCGCGAAGAGCTCATGCGGGAACGCAAGTTCTTCGTCGACGAGCACAACGAGCAGCTCTACGAACGCGAGTTCTCCCTCTGCGAGCACTGAACCCCATGGGCCGATGAACCGGTGCCGCCGGGCGGCTCGATACTCTCGGCCACGGACATGGACGCCGGGGGCCGGGAGGCGTTGGTGGGAGTGCGGGACCGGATCGCGGCGGAGCTCACCGCTGCCCCGCACGGCGGGGATCTCAAGCTGGAGCGGTACGCGGCTCCGCCCGGCGATCCGGGGCTGTTCGGGATCACCCCGGCAGACCCGGTGTGGCGGGTGCACGGACAGGCCACCGGGATGCTCACCGGCGGGTTCGCCGCCCTCATGCTCCAGTCGCTGCATCCGCTGGCCATGGCCGGGGTCGGCCAGTACTCGGACTTCCGCGCCGATCCGGTCGGGCGGCTGAACAAAACCGTACGGTTCATCACCACGACCACGTTCGGCTCCTCGCCCGCCGCCCGCGAGGTGATCGGCCTCGTCCGGCGCATCCACACACGGGTGCACGGCACCGCCCCCGACGGGAGGCCGTACCGCGCGGACGACCCCGACCTGCTCACCTGGGTGCACACCGCCGAGGTACGCAGCTTCCTCGCCGGCCACCAGGCGTACGCGCCCCGGCCGCGCCGGCTCACCCCCGCCGAGTGCGACACGTACTACCGCCAGGCTGCCCCGGTGGCAGAGGAGTTGGGGGCGCGGAAAGGTGCCGCGTACCGCTTCCGGAACTCGGCATCCGCCGCCCGGCCCCCGTCCGCGTCTGCTGGGACCGGCCCCTGGCAACGGCCCTCGGACGCACCCCGGAATGGGGGCTCGGCCCCTCCCGGATCCAGGCGGCGGCACGGGAACGGCGGGCGGGGGCGCGGCAGGAATGACGAGGCCGCACGCCCCTTGCCGTGCGGAACCCGGCGGGCGGCGGGTCAGCGGAGTCCGGCGAAGAGATCCTTCTCGGGTAGGGCCGCGCCGGTGGCGTCCTCGACCCGGACGAAGGTCTCCATGCCCATCAGCTCGCCGAACCTCTCCTTGCCCATCCTGAGGAAGAAGATGTTCTCGCCCTGGCTGGCGTGCGCGGCCAGCGCGTCGAACTTCTGGCCGCTGAACGCGGTGGTGTCCACCCAGGTGGTGATCTCGTCGTCGGGGAGGCCGATCTCCGCCATCTCGGCGGCCTCGGCCGGATCCGGCTCCGGCGCGTCCTCCTGGAACTCGCGCATGATCTTCTCGAACGTACGCATCGCCGAGTGGGGCATCGTCGTCCAGTAGACCTTCGGTGTCAGCGTGGTCATCTTCAGCGCCGCCATCGTGATGCGGTGGGCCTGGATGTGGTCGGGGTGCCCGTAGAAGCCGTTCTCGTCGTAGGTGACGACCACGTCGGGCCGGTAGTGCCGCATGAGCTCCGCGAGCCGGGCGGCGCCCTCCTCCACGGGGGTCTGCCAGAAGGATCCGGGAGCGTCGTTGCTCGGCCAGCCGATCATCCCGGAGTCCGCGTAGTCCAGCGTCTCCAGATCGCTCACCCCCAGAACCTGACAGCTCGCCCCGAGTTCCTGACGGCGCATCGCGGCGACGGCCGCCGGATCGTGCCCGGGGTCGCCGGGCTTGACGCCTCCCGGCCCGTCACCGCAACCGCCGTCGGTACAGGTCACGAGGACCGTGCGGATGCCTTCCGCCGCATACCGCGCGAGCACTCCCCCGGTTCCCGTGGCCTCGTCGTCGGGGTGGGCGTGCACGGCCATGAGGGTCAGGGGCCGGTCGGTCATGAAGAGGTCCTTCCACGGAGTCGATCGGGGTCCGAGTTCGCGGCGGGCATACCGCAGCTCCGGAGCTCGGCCCCTCGGTGGAGGTAACCGTGCCGCCCGGGCTCGGTGTTCCCGGGGCCCGGCCTCGGCTTCGCCGCGTGTCGACAAACGGCAGGCGAACCGCCTGCTCCCTGCGGAGAAGGAGGAGCCGCGCGGACGGCCTGACCCCCGGCGCCCACCACGCGACGGCGGGGCCGCGGAGCTTCGGGAAGCTCCGCGGCCCCGCCGCACCGACCCGTTCTCGACGTCTCAGCTGTCGTGCAGGGCCTTCTTGAGGGCGTCGACGGCGAGGGTACGGGCGACGTTCGCGGCGCGGGTGTCGCGCAGGCTGTCCAGCAGGAGGAAGTCGTGGACCATTCCCGCCACGCGGACGGAGGTCACGTCCACGCCGGCCTCGCGCAGCCGGTTGGCGTACTTCTCGCCCTCGTCGCGCAGGACGTCGGCCTCGTCGGTGATGACGAGCGTGGTGGGCAGGCCCCGAAGCTGGTCCAGGGAGGCCCGGAGCGGCGCGGCGTACACCTCGGTGCGGTGGGCGGGATTGCCGATGTAGGCGTCCCAGAACCACTTCATGCCGTCGCGGGTGAGGTAGTAGCCCTCGGCGAACTGGAGGTACGAAGGGGTGTTGAAGTCGGCGTCGGCGACCGGGTACAGCAGGACCTGGGCCTTGAGGTCGATGCCTCCGCGCTCCTTGTTCATCAGCGCGAACACCGCCGACATGCAGCCGCCCACCGACTCGCCGGTGACCGCGATCCGCGAGGTGTCCAGTCCGTGCTCCGCCCCGTGCTCCAGGACCCACTGGCCCACGGCGTAGTTCTGCTCGACCTGGGTGGGGTACTTGGCCTCGGGCGCCCGGTCGTAGACGGGGAAGACACCCGCGGCCCCGGCCCCGACGGCGAGTTCGCGGAAGAGACGGTCGTGGGTACGGTCGTCGCCGAAGACCCAGCCTGCGCCGTGGATGTAGAACACCACCGGCAGCGGCCCTGTGGCCCCCTTGGGCCGGATGATCCGGGTGCGGACCGTGCCCCACTGGCCCGCGTCGACGTCGACCCACTCCTCCTCGACGTCCGGTCGGGGCACGCTCGCGTCGCTCTGCAGGCCGAGCAGGATGTCGCGGCCCTTCTCCGGGGGGACCTCGTAGATCCGCGGATGCGGGTCCGTGGCCTCGCACAGCTCCTTCGCCGCGGGTTCCAGGTAGGGGGTGATCGGAGGGGGTGGATCAGCCATGTCGACTCCCTGTGCACGCGGCCCGTCGGCCGCTGAAGCGTCGGCCGCCGACACGGCGCCCCGCCCAGAACGACACTGGGCCATGACGATACTTATCGCCCTATTCATCCCACCGCAACCGGCACATGTACACGGTGCTCACCTTGCGGATGGCCGGCCGCCGACACGACGAGCAGCAGCTTCGTCATGGCGCTACCCCGGGCGAGCCCGACTCGGTGGCCCGACGCTGCCGCAGTACCGCGGCGAGCATGGTGACGGCGACTCCGACGACGGCCCAGGCGGAGAGCACCAGCAGGGACGAGGTCATGCTGGTGCCGCCGAAGTAGGAGATCGAACGGGCCGCCCAGGTGCCCGCTCCCGGTGGCAGGGCCGGGCCGATCGCCTCCCAGAACGGTGGCAGCATCGGCGCGGGAAAGGCCCCGCCGGCGCTCGGGTTCCCCATGATCACGATGAGGAGGATCGCCAGCCCGATGCCGATGACGCCGAAGAGGCCCTGGAGGGCGAGCGTCGCGGCGCCGACGGCGAAGACGATCAGCGCCGCGAGCCCCCACAGCGCCCACACACTGCCCGGCAGAGCGCCCAGGATCGGTCCGACGATGATCGCGCCGCCGAGCCCTCCGGCCAGGGCGACCAGCACCATCGTGCCGAGACGGGTGGCCGCGCGGGTCGGGTTGGCCGGACGGGCCCCGGCGCTGATCGCGAGGATCGAGGCACACAGATACCCGCCGACGCAGAGACCGACGACCAGGTAGAACGAGGACAACCCGTTGAAGTCGTGCGAGGAGGCGGGAGCCACGTCAACCATGCGCGCGGTACGCCCCTGAGCCCCCAGCACGTCGCCGGTGAGCGAATTCAGGGCGACGGACAGGGTCCTGCCGCCGCCTGAGGCGACGAGGAGCGTGTCGGTGGTGCCGCCCGGGCGCACCACGAGCGCACCGTCGATGTCCCGGTTCTCGATCTGCTTCCGCGCCGCCGCCTCGTCGGGAAGGACGCGCGGGTCCAGCGGCGAGCCGGGCAGTTCGTCCAGGCGCTGCACCGTCTGCTCGACCGCGGCCGGCGGGGCCACCACTCCGAAGGCGACGTCCTTCAGCTTGGGCTCGTGCAACGCGCCCACATAGGAGACGACGAACAACAGTTGGAGGGCGACGACCCCGATCACCAGCAGTGTGGCCCGGGGGGTGACGGCGCTCTTCACCTCGGACAAGGTGCTCTGTTTCATGGTCTCCACAGTCCGGGACGGCCGGCGGCCCCGCAGGCGGGAAACACCCGAACGGCTGAGGGCCTCACCAGCGAGGAGCGCGTCGCCGCGACGGCGGCCGTCTCGGAACACGTCCGCACCATCGTCGCCGCGACCTTCCCCGATGGGACGCGGACGCCCTGTCGGCCACGGTGTGGGCCCTGGTCCACGGCCTCGCGTTCCTGCACCTCGACAGCAAGCTGGACTCCTCCACCCCCGAGACCGTCGCCGCCCAGGTCGCCTCCGCCGTCCACGCGCTGTTCAACGCCGCCCCGGCGATGTCCGGCCCGGCGGCGGCCGCTCAGCCCCCCGGCCGAACGGCCGCCGTCGGGCCGCCCACCACCGTGAGCAGGTCCACGACGAAGACCAGCGTCGAGCCCGCCGGGATCAGCGCCGAGGGCGACTGTTTGCCGTAACCGAGGCGCGGGGGAACGATGATCTCGCGTCGGCCGCCGACCCTCATTCCCCTGATCCCCCGGTCCCAGCCCTTGATGGCCCGGCCGCCGCCCACGGCGAACTTGAACGGCCGGTCCTCCTCCCAGGACGAGTCGAACTCCCGCCCGGACGCGAACGTCACCCCGACGTAGTGAACCCGGACGACCCGGCCCGGCAGCGCCTCGGGCCCGTCCCCCACCACGAGGTCCCGGATGGTCAGCTCGGTGGGCGCGGCCCCCTCCGGAACCTCGACCACCGGTTTCGTCAGTTCGCTCATCACGGTCCCCTCGCTCCCTCCGGAACGCCTCGCACGGGCCGACCGGACACATGGACCTTCCATGCGGAGAAGATCACGCTACGTCGAGCGGGGCCCGGGCGTGCTCGTCGGGGAAGAGGCCGTCCCGGGCGACGCGGGCGCGCAGCGGGCCTCCGACACGGCCGGCCGAGCCGCTCGGCGGGTCGGCCGGCCGTGTCGGAGCTCAGTGACGTTCGGGCAGGTCACGCTCGGCGGGCAGCGGCAGATGGGCAGCGGTGCCGGAGGGCGCCGTGGAGCGCGCGGCCGGGGCGGGTGCCGGCCTCTTGCCGCAGAAGGCGGCCTCCAGGGTGTTGCCCAGCGCGGTGTTCGCGGCGCCGTGGTTGGAGGTGTTGGCCAGTGCCGAAAGGCTGCGTCGGCCGTCGCGGGTGGAGAAGGCGTAGGTGTAGAAGCCCTGGACGGTGCCGGTGTGCCCGTACACCTGGGTGCCGCAGGACAGGTCGTAGCGGCGCAGACCGAGGCCGTAGAACCGGGTGTTGGTGCCGTCCGTCGGCGTGACCGTGGTCATCGCCTCCAACACCTCCGGGGCCAGCAGCCGACCGCGCATCAGAGCGCTGGTGAAGGTGTTGAGGTCGGCGGGGCTGGAGATGACGGCGCCTGCGGACTGCGCCCAGGACACGGTCTGCTCGGTGGAGTCGACGAGCGGCGCGCCGGCCTCGTCGGGGTGCAGATAGCCCCGCACGTGTGTGCCCTTGATGCGTGTGTCGGGGTGGACGTAGGCGGTGTCGCGCAGCCCCAGCGGCTTGATGATGCGCCGCTGGTAGGCGTCGGCCACCGGGCGTCCCGTCAGCTTCTCGATGAGCATGCCGACGACGACGAAGTTGGCGTTCGAGTACGCGTACGCGGCACCGGGCTCGGTGGTCCGGGGTTCGGCGAGGGAGAGGCCGACCAGTTCCTGGTAGCTGAAGACCCGGTTGCGCACCGCCTCGAAGCCCGGCACGGTCTGTTCGAACATGGCGTTGGTGTAGTCGGCCAGGCCACTGCGATGGGTCAGGAGATGACGGACCGTGATCCGGTCGTCGGGCAGGAGCTCTTCGAGATACGTGTTGACGGGCGCGTCCAGCTTCAGCCGTCCTTCTTCGACCAGTTGGAGCAGCACGACGCTGGAGAACGTCTTGCTGACGCTGCCGATCCGGAACCGCGCCCGGGTGTCCATGGCGGCACCCGACTCCCGGTCGCGGACGCCGACCGCTCTTCCTCTGACCCCCTCCGGACCGGCGTATCGGGCCATCGCACCTGGTGCACCGTTGGCCATCGCGGACTCGAGTGCGGCAACGACGCCGGCCATGTCGGGTGCGGGCGCCTGGGGCCGGATGGCGGCGGGGGTTGCGGAGACGCTGGTGGCGGGAGCCAGCGCACCGGCGAGAGCGGCGATCAAAGCCGCGCTCGCGGGCAGACGTCGGTGTGACAACAGGGGCACGGTCATCCTCGGTTCTTCGGGAAGGGGCTGGGTACGGCGGCACCGCGGCGATCGGCCGCGGGCAGGACAGGCGCGGGCACGGAACCTGGTTCTCGGGAAAGCTCGGACGGCGATGCCGTCCGCCACGGCGGGCGGCGTCGAGCCGCGCCAAGGGTATGCGTGAGGGGCAGTGTCATGAGTCGTCCGGAGACACGCGAGCACCGGATGTCACGTGCGGCCTGAGGGCCGATGGGCCGGGGCGCGGTCGGTCGCCGGTGCGTGGACCGGATCTCAGGCGTACCGGCGGGTCACCACCAGTCGACGCCGTTCTTGGTCGCGCAGCGGACGACGCCGTTGGTGGCGAGCGAACCACAGACCCGGAACTGGTAGTCGGGGTCGGTGCTGGTGCGTTTGAAAGGAGTCGTCAGGCTCTGGCCGTGGCTCTGTACGGAGAACGGTCCGCACTGGAGCCAGGGGCGGATCGGCCATTCGGGCCTGCCCCCGTCGTCCCATCCGGCGGCACGCCAGTCCATCCACACCTTGTCACCCGGGCGGGTGGGCCCGCTGATCTTCCCGAAGGCGATCTGCTGGCCCCCGTACACCCCCTTCTCCAAGGTGATGACGACCCCGCCGCCGAGGTCCAGGCTGCGAGGCTTGTCGGTGTCGCCGGAGGCGTTGTCCGGGTGGTCGCGGAAGCCCCGGGCGCCGTCCGTGCAGTCCGACGCGGCGGCCTGGACCGGGGCGACGGGCCCGGCGACGGCCAGACCGGCCGCGAGGGCGCATACCGCGGCGAGCGAGGTGAGTACGGAACGCAGTTGACGCATGGTGGAGATGCCCTTTCGGTGGTTCGGCGGTCGCGGCGTCCGCCGCGCCAGACCTTCCCGTACGTGACAGCGCCTTGAGGGTGTCGCCGACGTACGGGACCTGCCCGGTGAACGAGCCACTGCCGCGCACGGAGCCGATGGTGGCGGGGGCGCCTTGTGCCGCACCATGGGGAGAACTGCGTATGGACAACGGCGGGTTACGGTAAAGCGGGACATTCACGGGGACGCCGGGGGAAGTCGTCATGCCGGACCGGTACGCACGCATGCTGGACCTGGCGGTCGAGGTGATGAGCGCCGAGGCCGCTGAGTTCGTCTGGCCGCTGCTCACCGAGGAACTGCTCACGGCGCTCGACGGGGAGCTGATCGTGGTCAAGGAGGTGCCCTGGACACCTGAGCGGGGCAGCGTGGTGATCCGCTCCCCGCGACCTCTGCCGGAAGCCGGCGTCGATGACGACTCGGTGCAGGCTCACATCCGCTCCGGGTACCCCTTCATCGACCGCTACGGCGCCAGCTCCGACTGGACGCCGCAGAGCGCCGCACGTGTGGTGGGAACGCGGACCTGGCAGAACAGTCCGACCGCCGACGCTCTGCGCCAGGCGTTCGGGACACGGCACGTGTTCGGCCTGCCGCTGCCGGGGAGGGGCCCGCACGTGAGCGGATTCCTGGTGCACCGCTCCGGCGGCGACTTCTCCCGGCACGATGAGCGCTACGCCGCGCGCGTCCAGCCACTCCTCAAGGCCGCGACGGCCCACCGGGCCCTCCTGACGGCACTGCGCAAGTCCTCAGGCAGCGATCACAGGCGGCAGGCCAACCACGCCCTGGCAGCCCCGCTGACCCCGCGCGAGACGAACGTGCTGCACCTGCTGGCCACGGGGCTGACCGCCGAGGTGATCGGACGCAGGCTGGGCATTTCTCCGCGCACCGTCCACAAGCACCTGAACGCGCTGTACCGGAAGCTCGGGGCCGCGGACAGGCTCAGCGCGGTGCTGCGCGCCCAGGACGCGGGCCTGCTTCCCGGGTCGGCCGGCGGGCATCGCAGCCCGGGTTCGGCCGACGGGCCTTCCCGGTAGGCGGCAACCGGCCCCTCGTACCCCGCGCCCTCCCTGGCTCAGCTGAACATGTCGAGGTAGTGCCGTGTGTGGACCGGGTGGTAGTCGCCGAAATCGACGGATGCCGGGTCACCGCCTGTCTCGGCGGCGACGAGCCGGTCGAGGTAGTAGTCCCAGCCGGGGCCCACTCCCCCTGCCGTCGACGGGTCGTCACCGACGGACTGGGTGAAGGTGAGGGTGGTGGCGCCCTCGTGCTCGACGAGCGTGAGAGTCATGTGCCAGACGAGTTCCTCGCCGGGCACCTGCGACATGAGGACCAGACGGCGGGGGGCCTGGCACTCCTGGATGGTGAGGACCTCGGCCTGGTGCTCGTCGCTCTCGTAGAGCATCCGGAAGTCGACCGAGCCGGTCGACGGATCGCCGGTCCATTCGCCGATCCACCGGGCCAGACGGTCCGGCTCGGTGACCGCCGCCCAGACGTCCTCGATGCCGGCCCGGAAGGTCCGGTCGAAGGCGATGCTGTCCAGGCCGTCGACGGTCACGCGACGCCCGGTGGGGTTGCTGGTCATGCGGATTCCTCCTGAGGTCTTCCGGTACCGGGAACGGCGTCGGTGCCGGCCCGGCGGTCGTGGACGGTTCTGCGGACCTCCAGGTCGAGGGCGTCGAAGGCGCTCCCGGGGATCGGGGGGCGGCGCCCGGCGAGCTCGTCCAGCAGGGCACGGACCGGGGTGAGACCCGCGCGGGCGAGCGCGTAGTGGCGCTCGCGACCGCGGTCCTCGACCGTGACCAGCCCCGCCTCGGTGAGCAGTCGCAGATGCTTGCTCACCGCGGGCCGGCTGATCGGATGCCGCGCCGCGAGGTCGACCACCCGGGCAGGGCCGGAGGCGAGTGCGCGCAGCAGATCACGGCGTACGGGGTCGGCCAGGGCGCTGAACGGATCCACCCCTCATTGGTAACCCATGCGTTACCCATGGGCAAGCGTGCCTGGCGGTCCGGGTTGGCCCAGAAAGTCTCGGCTCTGTCGTCTGCCTCCACCGGCTGCTCCACGCCGACCGCGCCACCGGGGTGGAAGGGAAGATTCTCGACCTCCGCGGTGAACTCGCGGAACGGACGAGGACCTCGCAGCCGGACGTGCCACCGGCCGCGAGCTGATGACCCGGCTCAGCCGCTGACCTGCTCCAGCTCACGGGCGTCGCGCCGCGGTCCGCCGAACCACTGGTGCAGCGCGGCTCGCAGACCGTCGACGTCGCTCGGCCCGTGTCCGGTCCACACCATGTGGCAGTCGGGGCGCAGCAGCAGGCCGGTCGCGCTCGCGCCCTCCGCCTTGCCGCTCACGACAGTGACCCGGTCGCGCCAGGGTTTCGCGGCCTCGGCGAAGTCGCCGCACAGGTCCAGCAGCAGGGGCCGGGCGGTGGTGGTCAAGTCGGCCAGCCGACGGGTGCCCGTGCCGGTGTGGACCACCAGGTCGGGCGCGAAGCCGTCGGTGGTTCCAGCGAGCAGGTGGGCGATGCGTTCCGTGCCGCCGGGGGAGGCGAGCAGGTCACCGAAGACGGTCCGCAGGGCACTGACTTCCGGTCCGGGGCGCATCAGTGCCGACTGGGACAGGGTCGAGGCCACGACGCGTTCCGCGACAGGCCGGCGTTCCTCGTCGTAGGTGTCGAGCAGACCTTCGGGGGCCCACCCTCGCACTGTGGCGGCCAGCTTCCAACCGAGGTTGACCGCGTCCTGCAGGCCGAGGTTGAGTCCCGGGCCGCCGATCGCCGAGTGCACGTGGGCCGCGTCGCCCAGCAGCAGTACCCGCCTGTCCCGGTAGCGCTCTGCCAGTCGGGTGTTCCCGCCGACAAGACGTCGAAGCAGGTGCGGCCCCTCTCCCCGGGGCGGCCCCAGGGGGACGGGCGCACCCAGCACGCGTTCGGCGCTCGCCATCATCTCTTCGAAGGTCATCGGGGTGGTGTGCTCGTCCGGCCCGCCGGTTTCGGTGGTGTTGAGGACAGGCACCCGGCCAGGCAGCAGACCCCACGCGATCGTGCCGCGCTCCGTGCGCACGTACAGCAGGGGTGGCAGGTTCCCGTAACCGGGAACCTGAAGGCTGCCGTCCGGACCCAGGTACTCGTCCTCCACGGACACGTGCGCGGACCGGGTGACGAAGTCGTCGGTGGTCACGCCGGGGAAGCCGATGCCGGACAGGCGTCGCACCAGGCTGTGCCCCCCGTCAGCCCCTACCAGGTAACGGGCGGTGAGAGCCTCACCGTCGGCAAGGGTGATCCGGACGAAGCCGTCGTCCTGGTGCAGATCGGCCACCTCCTGCCCCCTGCGGAGGTCGACACCGAGTTCCACGGCGCGTTCTGCGAGGACCTTTTCGATCTGCTCCTGCGGAGCCGGGAGCAGGCTCACGGGGTTGTCGTCGAGTCCGGTGAGGTCCAGCGTGAATGCGCCGAACATGTAGCGGGGTGCGGGTCGGGGCGGCTCACTGGAGCCGCTGATGCGTGCGTAGAGACCACGTCGGTCGAGCGTGCGCACCACCTGACCGACCAGACCGTTCGCCCGGGGCTCGGTCTTCGGGCCGGCGAGACGCTCCAGCACAACCGGGCGCACCCCAGCCAGTGCCAGCTCGCAGGCGAGCATCAATCCGTTCGGGCCGCCACCGACAATTACTACTTCAATCATGATAATTCTCCTTTTTGGGGAATGACGGCGTAGAGGCCGCAAGCAGCAGCCCCTGTTCAGGATGGAAAGGCGGGACTACGGCGTGGGAAGCCCGGTGGCCACCATGCGCAGAGCCCGGGGCAGCAGAACCTCCATCGGCTCGCCCGTGCCGCCTTGCACGAACAGTTCGAGGGCGACATTGTTCGCGGCCATCACGCTCGCGGCCACCAGGCGGGGGTAGAGATCGGACTCGGGATCCGTGCCCGTGCGGTCAGCGATCGCTGCGGCCAGCTCCTTCTCCGCAATCTTGCTCGCCCGCAGCATCTCGGCCTCCAGCGCTGGTTCGGCCAACATCACCCGCAGACCGGCCGCCCACTCATCGGGCTCCTGAGGCGGCATGTGCTCCACCTCGGGGCCAGGCTCCAGCTGCCGTAGCGCCGCCCGGGTGATCGCCTCCCACAAGGGCTCGCCGGGCGGTCCGTGACGCAGCTCGGCCGCGAGCCGCAGGGAGCGCTCGAGGTAGCGAAACGCGATCGCCTCGGCCTTGCTGGAGAAGTAGTTGTTGTAGGTGCGCGGAGACACCCCGACCGCCGCGGCGATGTCCTCCACCTTGACCGCACTCAACCCGCGCTCGACGGTGAGCCGGACTGCGGCCCAGCTCAGCGCTGCGCGCGTGGCTTCCTTCTTGCGCTCCCGAAGACCACTCATGCCTTCACATTAACAGAACCTGCGTGGCGCGCAATTATTCGTGGCACGCACTTTTCTGGACGAGGACGCGGTGGCCGCCCCCGTAGGCCGGCCTGAGGGTCTTCCCCCAACTCCGGTTGTGGCAACCGCCAGGCGCTCGGGTTCCTCCACAGGTGTCGCCCGCCGCCTCGCGGTGGTCCCGCTATCGGCGCCTACGGTGGAGTTGGCTGGCGCCTCGTCCTGACGTCGAGCAGCGTGCGGTCCAGATCGATCAGGTGGTCTCCGAAGCCTCCCCGCGCGCGGGGGGTCCGGCGGGCCGACGTGCTGACGGGGCAGTCGGGGGTGCGCAGGAGGTGTGCGCCTGTCCGTTCCAATGCCTCGACCAGGCCCCGGTCCTCGTCGAGCGGGGTCGGCGGGAAGCCACCCGCGACCGCGTAGGCGTGACTGCTGACGCCGAGATTCGCGCCGTGCACGTGCGGGTGGTGCCACGGGCGGTGCGCCGGTGGGCGTGACCTCTCGTACAGCCGGCGGTAACGGTCGGCCAGCTCGGCCTTGTCAGCCGGCCATCGGTCCACGGTCACGGTGCCGATGACAGCGTCCCAGCCCTCGGCGGCACGAGCCGCCTGGAAGGCGAGCCAGTCCGGCCGTACCGTGCTGTCGGCGTCGGTGGAAGCGATCCACACGCCGCCCGGGGCACCGCCGATCGCACCGAGCGCGGCTCGCACACCGGCAGCCCGGGCCCGGCCGACGTTGCGGAAACGGACCGGTACGACGAGAGCGCCCGCCTCTCGGGAGACCGCGGCGGTGGCATCCGTGCAGCAATCCGCCACCACCACCGTGAGGACGCGTACCGACTCGATGCCGGGGTGCGCGGCCGCCGCGCGCACGGACTCCAGTGCGGCTGGAAGAAGGTTCTCCTCGTCGCGGGCCGGGATGACGACAGCGATGTTCTCGATGCTTGCCTCTGGGGTCATACGAGGCCCTCGCGGGCGGCGGGCGAGGGTGCTGCCGTCCCGTCAGGACTGGTGCGCTCGTAGACCTGGAGTACGAAGTCGCTCTCCCTGTGGTCGGCCGTCAGTGTCAGCCCCGGGAGGGAGCCGACGGTCCGGGCCAGCGTGCTGCCGGTGCCGTGGTGATCGGGTACAGGGTGGTTCCAGTGCGCGGTGACCAGGGTTCCGCCCGGTTCCAGTGCGTCGACCGAACGGTGCAGGACCGTCCGGAGGGTGGGGGCGTCGAAGTAGTAGAGAAGTTCGGACAGGACGACGAGGTCGAAGCGGCCATGCGGCCATTGGCCGGGAATGGTCAGGGCGTGCACTTCCACCTGAGGAAGAGCGGAGGTGCGCCGGCGTGCGGTGGCGACTGCGGATTCCACCCGGTCGCAGGCCACGACCTGGTCACACCGTTCGGCCAGACGTACGGTCAGCTCGCCGACGGAGCAGGCAGGTTCGAAGGCGCGGCGATAGCGGGGCAAGGGCAGGCTCGCCACGGTGAGGTCGTACTTGCGGCGCTCGTACCAGCGTTCGGCGAGGTGCCAGGGGTCGGGAGCGCCGCGGTACATCTTCTCGAAGTACGCCCCAGGCGTGCCACCCGCGCCGGGGATGTCGGGGGTGTCCTGCGCGCCGCTCACCGGAACACCACCTCCCGGTCGCGCAGATGGTGCGCCAGCTCCTCCGGGGGGAGGATCGCCGCGTCGCCCGGCCCCGGGCCCAAGGGCTCGGTCTGACTGACGAACCGCCCCACAGCCCTCCTCTTTCGTTCCAGCACCGTTGGGGGCAGGACGATGCGCGCCGCGCTCCGCCACGGCACCCGGAGATCCCCCGGTACCGCCCAGTGCCACATCCACACCGGGTAGAGCCAGCAGGCGGCACCCACCGAGTCCGCCGCGCGCACGGCCGCCCGTCCCGCTGCCTCGTGGTCGCCGTGCACATCGCCGGTCCACGGTGCGACCACCAGGTCAGCGCCGTGTGCCAGGCGCGCGATGCGGGCCGCGACCTCATCCTCGTACGCCCCCGCCTTCGTGTCGGGAATCCGCAGCCTCACGACGTCCGAGTCCGCCGCCCCGAGCTCGGCCAGCGCCGCCCGTGTCTCGGCGGCACGCACCTTCACGAGGTCGCACGCGCTGACCACGTCGCTGTCGGGGTGGGACCCCTCGCCATCGGTGACGGCGACCACGGTCACTTCCGCACCCGAGGCCGAGAGCAGCGCGATCCCGCCGCCGAAACCGAGCACCTCGTCGTCAGGATGGGCGGCGACCACCACCACTCGGCCGAACGGTCCCAGGGAGACTTCCGGAAGGCTGGTCCAGCCCGGCCATGCCTGCCAGTCCGCCTCGGGGGTGCCCGGGGCCTGGATCGGATCGGCGAAGCTGCCGCCGTCGGCGACCGTCATCGGCTGCCCTCCGGCCTGGCCAGGTAGGCGCCGAGTCCGGCAAGCTCACGTTCGGCGTGGTGCTGGCGGATGTAGACGGTCAGGTCGGCGACTGTGCGGGCGTGCGAGGCGTCGTGGCACAGCGGGCCCGCTCCGGTCGCCCTGCCCACGTGGTCCAGCACCGTGCGGCAGACCGATTCGATGAACGCGCGTGCCCGCATTGCCCGCAGTTGGGCGCCGCCCCTCTCGTCGGTGGGATCCCCGTCGATCTCGGCGGCCGCCTGCTCCAGGAGCGCTTCGGCTGCGTGCAACTGGACGTCCACCGCCCCCAGGTGGGCGTCGGTGTGCGGCTCGGCCCGACCCGCGGCCGCGTCGCGCAGCACGCGGGAAGCCGCCACCGCGCCGCCGTACCAGCACGCGGCCACCCCGATGCCTCCGTGCCAGAACCCGGGCCTGCGCACATATGCCTCGGGCTCACCGACCGCGGTCGCCGGCACGTTCGTGAACCGTACGTCCGGGGTGTCGCTGCCCGCCATGCCGACGGCCTGCCAGCTGCCCTCCACCGGTCGGCAACCGCCTGCGTCCACCTCGACCGCGAAGAGCCGCCGCGACTCCCCTGCCCGGGCTGTGACCAGGGCGCGGGTGCAGCTGTGCGCGCCCGAGCAGTACTGCTTGAGCCCGTTCAGCACCCACCCCTGCCCCGCCCGGGAGGCGACAAGCCCCTCACCCGGCGGCTCGGCCGCCCACACGCCCCACAGTTCGCCCGCCAGCGGCGGCGGCTCCCCCAGCTCCGCAAGGATGGCTGTGGCGTCGACATGTCCCTCGACCAGGCGCGCGGTGCACAGACCGGCCTCGGCGACGCCCCGCAGAGCCGCGAACCGCTCAGCCGTACGCCCGGAACCCGGCAAAGGGAAAGCCAGCTCTCCCTTCTCGATGCGCCTGACCGCGTCGACGAAACCGTCTGCGGCCTGCGCGGCATCGACGGGCAGAGCAGGATCTGCTGGCATGACTCGGACTCCTTCAGGACTGACGGGCAGCTCCGACGAAGCCGGACGCCTCTCCACGATGGATCGACACCCGAATTCGCGCGACCGCGCCCAGGCGGGCGGCCCTCCTCTGTGCCCCTCTCACCAGGAACGAAACACCTGCGGTCCACAGGCCGGGGCATATGTGGCTCACTCCACGAGAGGAGACAGAGCACTGCATGACCGGACCGGGAGACGTGCGGCCACCGAAAAGGTCTCCCGTTCCGGCCGACGGCCCGCCGCAGCCGGCCACGTCTTCGCTGCCTGCACAGCGGTGACGTCGTACACGCGCGAATCGGCGGAGAGGTGCTTCTGCGCCTCTCCGTACGCAACCAGACTCAGCCCGCCGCCAGCCCGGCGGAACGCGCCTGCAAGATCCCTTCGACGCCTTCCAGGAACGTCTCGGTGATGTGTCCGGGATCGGAGAGGCATCCCGCAGCCATGGCCCCGTCCCGGAGCATGACGAAATGCCGTGCCGCCGCCTCGGCGGGCGTCTCACCGACGTGCGCCAACAGCTCCGTGACGGTCTTGAGGAACCAGTCCCGGTGCACGAGAACAGCCTGGTGGATCGGGTGTACCGGATCGGGGTACTCCGCCACGGCGTTGAGGAAGGCGCAACCGCGGAAGCCCTCCGACCGGATCCCCTCGGCAATCGCGCGACCGACCGCGCGCACCTTGTCACCGGGCGTCCGGGCGTCTTTCTGCGCGGCCGTCAGCTGCGCCCTGATGCCCTGGTCCGCCTGCTCGAGGTAGGCGAGGACGAGTGCTTCCTTGCCGGAGAAGTGGCGGTAGAGGGTGGCCCGGGTCACCTGCGATTCCTCGATGATCCGGTCGACGCCCACGGAGTGGATCCCCTCCGCGTAGAAGATCCTGACCGCGGTCGCGAGCAGTCGCGCTCGGGCCTCGGATGTGCTGGCTGTCTGGGTCTTGCGGCTCATGCCCCCACCCTACCTTCGAGGGAGAACGTTCGGTCTTGACAGGCCCCGTAGAGCCGCTGATGATGAACGAGACCGAACGTTCTCCCTCACTCGAAGGGCCGACTCACCATGGGCACCGTCGTCGACCACCCCGCTCCCACCGCACCGACCGGGCTCGCGGTGATTCTGCGCAGGCTGTATCTCCTGCGTTTCGCGTTCGCCGCCCTCTGGGCGGCCCTGCTGTTCACGAAGGCCGACACGCTGGGCCCGCTCAGCGGGACGTTGCTGGTGCTCTATCCCCTCTTTGACGCGGCCTGCGCCGTGGCCGACCTGAGGTCGACGCGGGCGGAGGGCGGGGCGGGCACGAGGTTGTGGGTGAACATCACGCTCAGCGTCCTCACCGGCATCGCTCTGGCTCTCGCACTCACTTCCGGCATCCCGGCCGTCCTCCGGGTGTGGGGTGTCTGGGCCGTCACGGCGGGCATCACGCAGCTCACCGTGGGAGTCGCGCGGCGACGGATGGGCGGGCAGTGGCCGATGATCGCGAGCGGAGCCATTTCGACCCTGGCCGGAGCGAGCTTCTTCCTCCAAGCCGGCGAAGAAGGCGCCACACTCACGAATCTCGCCGGGTACGCCTTCCTCGGCGGCGTCTTCTTCCTCGTCTCGGCACTGCGCCTGAAGTCTGCGAACCGGAACGACTGAACGTCCGGCGACGCGCTTTCTCCATAGGGGCGGCGGACTTCAGGATGCGTCGGACATTCTTCGCGCCACATGCGACAACTGTCGCTCGTTCGTCGCCTCGGGCAGTCCCGACATTCGGCCGAGGCCCGGTGAAGCCTGCCCCTGCGGAGCAAGAGGCTGCCTGTTAAACCATCGCCCGTGGCACAGCCATCACGCAGCACGCGCTTGACCTCGGGTGGCAACCACCGCGGAAGGCGGACGCGGCAACAGTAGCGGCGGCGGCCCGTGCCGGGGAGGCTGCCGCCACCGCCGCGTTCGCCCGGGCGGCCCGCGCGCTGGCAGCGGGCACGGCCGCCACGGCGGCGCTGATCGAGGTCGACATCGCCGTTGCCGCGGGCGGTATCGCTCAGTCCGGCGAGGTGTTCTCCGAGTTGCTCGCTCGTCACCTTCGGCGCTACGCGGCGCTGCCGTTCCTCAGGGAGCTACGCGCCCTGCCCGCCGAACTGGGGCCCGACGCCGGGTTGGTCGGCGCCGCGGTGCTGGCGTCGGCGGGGATCGCACCCGTTGCGACCGCGCATGGCTCCCTGCCGCTGGTGCCGCCGGACATGGCTCGTACGTTCAGGCCGTGGCGACGCCGCCCAGGAACGACAACCTGACCTGACGTTCCGCATTGTCGCGATTTGTGTCCACCAGGCAGACCGACTGCCAGGTCCCCAGCTCCAGCCGGCCGCCGATCACCGGCAGCGTGGCGTGGGGCGGGACCAGGGCGGGGAGTACGTGGTCGCGGCCGTGGCCGGGGCTGCCGTGGCGGTGTTGCCAGCGGTCGTCGGCGGGGAGCAGGTGGTGGAGGGCGGCCAGGAGGTCGTCGTCGCTGCCCGCGCCCGTCTCCAGTACGGCGATGCCGGCCGTGGCGTGGGGGACGAACACGTTGAGCAGGCCGTCGCGGCCGGGGGCGGTGCGGGTGAGGAACTCCTCGCAGGCGCGCGTCAGGTCCGTGACCGTCTCGGCCGTACCCGTGGTGATGTTCAGGACCGTGGTGGTGAAGGAATCGGACATGCCTCCATCATCACCTCACCGGGGTGAGATGAGGCGTCCACGCTCCGAGACACCATTGACCGGGTCCCAACCGGATGACTACGTTCAGCGCCATGTTCCGATCAGCTCTGCTCACTTCGCGCGGTCACATCGACCTGCTGCGAGTGGCTTCCGCCGCGTGTTGTCGCGGCTGCTGACGTTCCCTCAGCGACTTCCGGGCCGTTTCCGGCGGCATGGCTTCCGGCCGCACGGCCGTGCCGGTGCCGGCTGCGCCGCCTGCCGTATTCCGTCGCTCGTTCTGCCGTAGTCGCGTCCAGCTCCGTGCCGCTGCGCAACCGTATGCGCATTCGCCTCCGCTGAGCCTCCCCTCCCCGTACCCTTTCGCGTCCTTTCGCCGCCGGTCGGCCGTGCGTGCGTGGTGACGGCATTGCTCCGGCATGTCCGTGCCCCCCCTCCCCTGCCTTCCCCTCTGCGCGCATCCGTGCGTCCCTTCCCTGGAGCCGTCATGACCGTCAGCCATGCACCGCCGTCGGCGATACCCGTACCCCTCGACAAACCCTCCGCGCCGACGCGTACGCCGCCCGAGCTGGAGGCCGTCGTCCCGGCCTCCGTCCGGCGGTCACGGTTGCGGGCCGCTCCGCGGTGGGTGCGGCGTGCGGTGGGACCGTTGCTGTTGCTGGTGCTGTGGCAGGTGTTCAGTGCCACGGGGGTGCTCGATCCCGATGTGCTCGCCTCGCCCGGGACCATCGCGCGTGCCGGTGCCGATCTGATGGCCGACGGGACGCTGTCCGCCGCGATGGGGGTCTCGCTTCAGCGGGTGGTCGTGGGGCTCCTGCTCGGCGGGGTGATCGGGACGTCGCTCGCACTCGTGTCGGGGCTCTCGCGGCTCGGGGAGGATCTGGTCGACGCGACCGTGCAGATGCTGCGCACCGTGCCCTGGGTGGGGCTCATCCCGCTGTTCATCATCTGGCTCGGGATCGGCGAGGCGCCCAAGGTGGCCCTCATCGCCCTCGGAGTGGCGTTCCACCTGTATCTGAACGTGTACGCCGGAATCCGCGGCGTGGACGCCCAACTCATCGAAGCCGGTACGTCGTTGGGGCTCGGCCGGTGGGGCCTGGTGCGCCATGTCGTGCTCCCCGGTGCGTTGCCGGGAGCCATGACCGGTCTGCGCTACTCGCTGGCCACGGCCTGGCTCGCCCTCGTCTTCGGTGAGTCGATCAACGCCGACGCCGGGATCGGGTTCCTGATGAACCAGGCCCGGGAGTTCTTCCGGACCGATGTGATCGTCGTCTGTCTCGTCGTGTACGCCTTCCTCGGCCTCACCGCCGACGTCATCGTCCGGATCCTCGAAAGGCTGCTGCTGCAATGGCGACCGACCTTCACCGGCCAGTGAAGTCCCCCCTCGAACCCGGCTCCACCGCCAGTGCTTCGACGTCCCACGAGGACGCCGAAGCCGCCGTACGAGTCGCAGGGCTCACCCGCTCCTTCGACGGGCGTGCCGTCATCGACGAGCTCGATCTCGCCCTCAAAGCGGGCGGGTTCACCGTGCTGCTCGGGCGTAGCGGCTGCGGCAAGTCGACCCTGCTGCGGGTGCTGGCCGGGCTCGACCGGGAGATCTCCGGCACCGTCCTGGTGCCCCGCCGCCGCGCGGTCGCGTTCCAGGCCCCGCGCCTGATGCCCTGGAAGCGGGTCTGGCGCAATGTACTGCTCGGGCTGCCTGGCAAGCCCGAACGTGCCTTCGCCGAGCGGGCGTTGGCGGAGGTCGGGCTTGCGGAGCGGTCCGGGGCGTGGCCGAAGACGCTGTCCGGTGGCGAAGCGCAGCGGGCTTCGCTGGCCCGGGCCCTGGTGCGCGAGCCCGATCTGCTGCTGCTCGACGAACCCTTCGGCGCACTGGACGCGCTGACCCGGATCAAGGCCCAGCAGCTCGTGGCCGAACTCTGGCAGCGGCGCGGCTGCGCGGTACTCCTGGTCACCCATGACGTGGACGAGGCCCTGCTGCTGGCCGACCGGGTGCTGGTGATGCGGGACGGGCGGATCGCGTACGACACGTCCGTCGCGCTGGACCGGCCGCGCGAGATCGGCTCCCCCCGCTTCACCGACCTGCGCTCCCGGCTGCTGACCGAACTGGGCGTCGAGGGCGCGGGCCGCGCCCAGGCCCGTACGGAGAGCACGGAGAGCCCCGAGGCATCGCCCGCACATCCCCACCCCTGCCCCCGTCATGGAGACCCGTCATGAAACGTCGCACTCTGCCCGCCCTGCTCCTCCCCTTCGCCCTGCTCCTCTCCGCGTGCGGCGGCGCCTCGTCCGCCGACCCGGGCGGCAACACCGACGGCAAGGGCAGCCTCACGCTCAACGTCGGTGACCAGAAGGGAGGTTACGAGGCGATCCTGCGGGCCTCCGGAGAGCTCGACGACCTCGCCTACCGCATCAAGTGGTCCACCTTCACCTCAGGGCCACCCCTGCTGGAGGCCGTGAGCGCCGGGGCCGTCGATATCGGCGGCGTCGGCAACACCCCGCCCGTCTTCGCCGCCGGGGCCGACTCGAACATCGCCGTCGTCGGCGCCACGCACGGCTCGCCGGCCGGTGAGGTCATCGTCGTGCCCGAGGACTCCCCGCTGAAGAAGCCCACCCAGCTCAAGGGCAAGTCCATCGCCGTCGCCCAGGGCAGTTCGGCCCACTTCCAGCTGGTCGCCTCGCTCAAGAAGGCCGGGCTCGGGATCGGGGACGTCGAACTGAACCACCTCCAGCCCGCCGACGCGCTCGCCGCGTTCAGCCGGGGCAAGGTCGACGCCTGGGCGATCTGGGATCCGTACACCTCGCAGGTCCTGCGCACGGCGCACGCCCGGGTGCTCACGACCGGCGAAGGCGTCGTCAACGGGCTCGGTTTCCAGGTGGCTTCGCCCGCCTCGCTCAACGACGCGAAGAAGTCCAAGGCCATCGGCGATCTGCTCGTCCGGCTGGAGCGGGCCCAGAAGTGGGTCTTCGAGCACCCGGAGGAGTGGGCGAAGGTCTGGGCGCGGGAGACCGGGCTTCCGTACGCAGTGGCTTTGGACGCCGTGAAGCTCAGCTACGGCACGCGCGTCCCGGTCGCGATCGACGCGGCGGCCATCGCCTCCGAGCAGGAGATCGCCGACACCTTCGCCGAACTCAGGCTGATTCCGCGGCGGTTCGACTTCGAGGACTACGTCGACACCCGGTTCAACCGCGACCTTCCCCCGTCCTCCACCGCGCCGCGCTCCTACGGAAAGGCCTCGTCATGAACGTCCGTCTGCACTGGTTCCTGCCCACCGGCGGTGACGGCCGGACGCTCGTGGACCGGCACGCGTACACCGACGGCGGCATCGAACGCGACCGGATCACACCGGTGAGCGGGGTGCGCGCGCCGGACATCGAGTATCTGGCCCAGATCGCGAAGGCTGCCGAGCAGTTGGGCTTCGAGGCCGTGCTGACGCCCACCGGCACCTGGTGCGAGGACGCCTGGCTGACCACGGTGGCGCTCGCCCAGCACACCGAGCGGCTGAAGTTCCTGGTGGCGTTCCGGCCGGGGGTCATCTCGCCCGTGCTGGCCGCGCAGATGGCCGCCACCTATCAGCGGATCACCCGGGGGCGGCTGCTGCTCAACGTCGTCACCGGCGGCGACTCGACCGAACAGCGGCGTTTCGGGGACCACTTGGACCATGACCGACGGTACGAGCGCACCGCGGAGTTCCTGTCGGTGGTGCGGGGCGCCTGGAGCGGGCAGCCGTACGACTTCGACGGGGAGCACTACCAGGTGGAGGGCGGGGTGACCGCGCTGCCGCCGGACCCGCTGCCGGAGATCTTCTTCGGCGGGTCGTCGGCGGCGGCCGGGCCGGTCGCCGCCGCGCACGCCGATGTCTATCTCACCTGGGGTGAGCCGCCGGCCGCCGTGCAGGAGAAGATCGACTGGATTCGCGGTCTGGCGGAGGAGCGGGGGCGCACGGTCCGGTTCGGCATCCGGCTGCACACCATCTCGCGGGATTCTTCGCGGGAGGCGTGGGCGACCGCCGACCGGCTGCTGGGCGACCTCGATCCGGAGACGATCGCGACGGCGCAGCAGGCGCTGGGGAAGAGCGAGTCGGTCGGGCAGCAGCGGATGCTGGCGCTGCACGGCGGTTCGCGGGACGACCTGGAGATCGCGCCGAACCTCTGGGCGGGCGTCGGTCTGGTACGCGGCGGGGCCGGGACCGCGTTGGTGGGCAGCCATGCGGAGGTCGCGGACCGGATCGAGGAGTACCACGCGCTGGGTGTGGAGCACTTCGTGCTCTCCGGATATCCGCATCTGGAGGAGGCGTACTGGTTCGGCGAGGGCGTCACCCCCGAGCTGTCCCGCCGCGGGCTGCTGTCGACCGTGCCCGCGTCTCCGCTGCTGGGCGTGAACGGCGCCGGGAGCCGGACCGCCACGGCGCCGGGCGGGGCTCCCCTGCTGCTCGCCGGGGGTCGCTGAACCGTGCGGTGATGCTCGTCGGGCGTTCGGGAAGATCCCGGGCGTCCGTCGAGTTAGTAGAAGCGTGAACATTTCTGGGGCGCGCGAGCTGGACGTGGTCGTCATCGGCGCGGGTCAGGCGGGGCTGTCCGCCGCCTACCACCTGCGCCGCGTCGGGCTGGAGCCGGACGGTGACTTCGTCGTGCTGGACCACGCGCCCCGGCCGGGCGGCGCGTGGCAGTTCCGCTGGCCCTCGCTGACGTACGGCAAGGTCCACGGGATGCACGCGCTGCCGGGCATGGAGCTGACCGGGGCCGACCCCGACCGGCCCTCCTCGGAGGTGATCGGCGCGTACTTCGCCGCGTACGAGGACCGCTTCGGCCTGCGGGTCCACCGGCCCGTCGAGGTGAGCGCCGTACGGGAGGGAAGCGGCGGGCGGCTGCTGGTGGAGACGTCCGAGGGGACGTACGCCGCGCGGGCGCTGATCAACGCGACCGGCACCTGGGACCGGCCGTTCTGGCCTCGCTATCCGGGTCAGGAGACTTTCCGCGGGCGGCAGTTGCACACGGCGAACTACCCGGGCCCCGAGGAGTTCGCCGGCCAGCGCGTCCTCGTGGTCGGGGGTGGGGCTTCCGGTACGCAGCACCTGATGGAGATCGCCGAGCACGCGGCCGACACCTTCTGGGTGACCCGCGGTGAACCGGTCTTCCGGGAGGGACCGTTCACCGAGGAGTGGGGGCGGGCCGCCGTGGCGATGGTGGAGGAGCGGGTCCGCAACGGGCTGCCGCCGAAGAGCGTGGTCAGCGTGACCGGGCTGCCGATGACCGACGCGGTGCGGCGGGCCCGGGAGCAGGGGGTGCTGGACCGGCTGCCGATGTTCGACCGGATCACGCCGACCGGTGTGGCCTGGGACGACGGCCGGGTCGTCGAAACCGATGTGATCCTCTGGGCGACCGGGTTCCGGCCCGCCGTGGACCACCTCGCCCCGCTGAAGCTGCGCGAGCCGGGTGGCGGCATCCGGGCCGAGGACACCCGTGCCGTACGGGACGGGCGGGTCCACCTCGTCGGGTACGGCCCCTCCGCCAGCACCATCGGCGCGAACCGTGCGGGCCGCGCGGCGGTCCGGTCGGTCATGCGGCTGCTGAAGGAGACGGGCGGCGCGCGGGCCGGCGGGGAAGCGGCGGCGATGGAGGCGGCCGTCACCGTGTCCGTCCCGGGGGCGTGAACTCCTGGCCGGTCGCGTGGGTGCCGTCGCTCCCGTCCGCCTCGTCGGCGGAGCCGGTCAGCTCGCAGTCGCGGAGCCGCGGCTGCGGTTGAACTCCTCGACGTTCCTCTGCTGCTCGTCATAGCTGTCGGTGAACCGGGTGTCGCCGGGGCCGACCGTGACGAAGTAGAGCCAGGGGCCGGGCGTGGGCCTGACGGCCGCGCGCAGCGCCTCCTCCCCCGGGTTGCCGATGGGCGTCGGCGGCAGGCCCTTGATCCGGTAGCTGTTGTACGGGCTGGCCAAGTGGGTGTCGGCGGTCGTCGTGTCCAGGGTGGAGCGCTTCAGGGCGTAGTTGATGGTGGAGTCCATCTGCAGCGGCATGTCCTTGAGCAGCCGGTTGTAGACGACCCGGGCGACCTTGCCCATGTCCGCCGGGGTGTCGGCCTCGGCCTGCACGATGCTGGCGATCGTGACCGTGTCGTAGAGGGAGACGTTGTTGCGCTGCGCCCCCGCCGTGACATGGTCCGCGGCGAAGTGCTTGCGGGCGGTGTCGGCCATGTAGCGCAGCAGGCCCGCGGGCTCGGTCGCTCCGTCGATCGGATACGTGGCCGGGAAGAGGTACCCCTCGGGGTTGCCCTCGGCCTGGGCGGGGAGCTTCAGGTCCACCGTCGACGCGGCCTTCAGCGTGCTGCCGGGCTTCAGGCGGAGCGCCTTGTCGACCGCTTCGTACACCTGCGAGACGCGGCGTCCTTCGGGGATCGTCAGCGTGCTCCGCGGGGTCTCCTGCTGCTTCGGCGGCTCGTCCGATCCGGTCAGGGACAGCGGAATCAGGACGGCGGCCGACACGACGAGCAGTGCGCCGACGACCAGGACGACCTTTCCGCGGCGGGTCGGGCGGAGTCTGCGACGGGGGCGGGCGTCCGGGGACTCGTTCACCATGCGGGCACGGTAACCCGGTGTGCGAGCCACGGCCGGTAGCCCGACCACGGCGTCGGCACGGGCGACACGAACGCCGTACGGCGCGACCGGAACACCCGCAGCCGGAACACGCGAACAAGGGATCGGGTGTTCGCTGGAACGCGTGATCGTCAGGGGATTCGTTGCTCTTCACTCGTCCGAGGCGTGATGATTGCAGAGCGCAGTCAACGGGCTGCAGACCGCTACTGCGCAGTCCCACAGATGCACCACGTACAAGGAGAAAGACCAGATGAACTTCCTGACCAACCTGCTTGCCGGCGTCGTCCACTTCGTGGGTTGGCTCGTCTGACGACCATTGCTCCGCCCGGCGCCGTCGCTCCCCGTCCCACGGGAGCGGCGGCGCCGCCGTGTGTGCCTGTGCACGCGGCCGGCCGGCTCAGCCGTTCGCCGCGGCCGGTCCGGTGAAGGGCGGCAGCGCGGCGAACTCGGGCGCTACCGTCACCGCCGCCGCGAGCGTGTCGAGCGTCCGGCGGACCCGGGTGAGCGGGTGGTCCGAGAACTCCGTGTCCCACTGGGCGTGGTCCGCCGCATGGAAGGGCAGCCCGCCCTGGACCTCGGGGGCGTAGGGGTGGGGCCGGAAGTACTGGTCGGGCCCGACCTTGGCCATCACGACGGCTTCCCGCACGCCCGTCATACCGCGCTCCGCCGCCTGGACCTTCACCACGGTGCTGCACCCGGCGCGCGGCACGGTGAAGCTGCCGATGAACGCCTGGCCGCTGGGCTGGTTCGGCAGCGGCAGTTTGAGTATCTGCCGCAGGGCGGGCAGCTCGCCCAGCCGCTTCACCGATGCCTCGATGAGGCCGCCGCCCGCTCGGGCGGTGAAGTGGGTCAAGCCGTGCCGCAGGGTCGGGCCGTCGTCCAGCGCGGCCGGCAGGTCGGGCGGCAGGTCGAAGAAGTGCAGCGACAGCACATCGCCGTGGTCGTTCAGCCAGGTGTCGGTGTCGACGGTGCGGTAGCCGGGAAGTTCCACCCCGAGGAGAGCTCTCATGCGCGGCGATCATGCCCTATGCCCGCCCCGCCGGTGACGTCAGGGGGCGGGGGCCGGGACCGGGTGGAAGTCGCGGCGGATCAGGGCGGCGTAACAGCCGTCGAGGGCGAGCAGTTCCTCGTGCGTCCCGCGCTCGGCGACCCGGCCGTCCTCCAGGACGATGATCTGGTCCGCGTCGCGGACGGTGGAGAGCCGATGCGCGATGGTCAGCGTGGTCCGCCCGGCGGACAGGGCGTCGATCGCTTCCTGCACGGCCTGTTCCGTACGGGTGTCGAGCGCGCTGGTCGCCTCGTCGAGGATCAGCACCGGAGGGTCGCGCAGGATGGTGCGGGCGATGGCGAGACGCTGCTTCTCGCCGCCCGAGAATCGGTGGCCGCGCTCGCCGACCATCGTGTCGTAGCCGTCGGGCAGGGAGGCTATGTGGTCGTGGATCTGCGCGGCGCGGGCCGCGGCCTCGATCTCCTCGTCGGTGGCCTCCGGCTTCGCGAAGCGCAGGTTCTCTGCGACCGAGGCGTGGAAGAGGTACGTCTCCTGGGAGACGACGCCGACGGCCCGGGCGAGGGTGTCGAAGTCCAGGTCGCGGACATCGATCCCGTCGAGCGTGACCCGGCCGCCGGTGACGTCGTACAGCCGGGGCACCAGGTAGCTGAGCGTGGACTTGCCGGAGCCGGTGGATCCGACGACCGCGAGGCCTGCGCCCGCGGGCACGGACACGTCGATGCCGGTCAGCGTCGGACCGTTCTTCTCGTCGTAGCTGAAGTCGACGTCCTCGAAGGCGATCTCACCGCGGATCTTCTCCAGCCGGACCGGATGCTCCGGTTCGGTGATGTCCACCGTGAGGTCGAGGTATTCGAAGATGCGCTGGAAGAGGGCGAGGGAGGTCTGCATCTGGACGCCGGTGGAGAGCAGGCTGACCGCCGGGCGGAACAGCCCCTGCTGGAGCGTGACGAAGGCGACGAGCGTGCCGATGGAGACGGCGGCGGCGCCGGAGGCGAAGGTCAGTCCGGCCGCCCAGTAGATGACGGCGGGCATGGCGGCCATGACGATGCCGATCGTGGACATCCGCCAGCGGCCGGCCATGTTGGAGCGCACTTCGAGGTCGACCAGGCGCTCGGACTCCTCGGCGAAGCCCTGGGTGAGGGAGTCGGAGCGGCCCATCGTGCGGCCGAGGAGGATGCCGCTGACCGAGAGGGACTCGGTGACGGTGGCGGCCATCGCGGCCATCTGCTTCTGGCGCTGGGTGGTGATCTTCTTGCGTTCCCGGCCGACGCGGCGGCTGATCGCGACGAAGACCGGCAGCAGGAGGAGCGAGACGACGGTGAGCCGCCAGTCGAGGGCGAGCATGGCGACGACGGTCGCGATGACGGCCGTGAGGTTGGAGACCAGCGAGGTCGCGGTGGAAGTGACCGTCGCCTGCATACCCCCGATGTCGTTGGCGATGCGGGACTGGACCTCGCCCGTGCGGGTCCGGGTGAAGAAGGCGAGCGGCATCCGCTGGAGCTGGGCGTAGACGGCGGTGCGCAGGTCGTGCATGACGCGCTGGCCGACGGTGGTCGAGATGAGGGTCTGAAGCACGCCGAAGACGCTGGTCATCACGGCGGTGAGGATCATGCCGAGCGCCAGCAGGGTCAGCAGGCCCGTGCGTCCCTGCGGGATGGCGGTGTCGAGGATCTCGCGCAGCAGGAACGGGGAGGCGACCCCGACCAGGGAGGATGCGCCGACCAGCAGGCCGACGACGGCCAGGCGGCCGCGGTAGGGGCGGAAGAGGCGGAGGATGCGGCGCACCTCGGCGGGCGGCCGGTCGGCGGCGGGGCGGGCATCGGGCGGGGGCGTCCACGTGGGTTCGTCGGGTTTCATGGGCTCCTTCGTCGGGCGTGAGGCGAGGCCGGGCGGTCCCGGCCCCACACGGTGAGAGCCTAGCTCATTGTTACCTGTACTCACAATGAACAAGGTCCTGATATTGTTCCCGTATGGACGCCCCGGATTCCCCCGACTCCCCTGATTCCCGTGATTCCCGTGACGGCCTGCTCGCCGAGCAGCTGCTGCGGCTCACCCGGCGGCTGCACCGCATCCAGCGCCGGCAGCTGGATCCGATCGACATCACTCCGGCCCAGTTCCGGCTGTTGCGGACGGTCGCGAGTTACGACGCGGCCCCCCGGATGGCGGATCTCGCCCGCCGGCTCGACGTCGTTCCGCGTGCCGTGACCACGCTGGTCGACGCCCTGGAGGCGAGCGGCCGAGTGCGCCGCGCCCCGGATCCCGACAGCCGCCGGGTGGTCCGCATCGAGATCACCGACGAGGGGCGCGCCACGCTGCGGTCCCTGCGCAGCGCGCGCCGGGCCGCCGCAGAGGAGATCCTGGCTCCATTGACCGCCGAGCAGCGCGAGGTGTTCGGTGAGCTGCTGTCCGCTCTGGTCGACGGAATGCCGGAGCGCCACTGCTGAGCGCCGTTGCCGTGCCACCGCTGAGCGCCGAGCCGAGGGGAAGGCCGACATGCCGCTGCTGGAGCCCGACCCGGAAGCCCTGCGCCCCGGAACGGCGCGGGAACCCGCCCCCGACCGGGTGACCGACCGCAGTGCGGGCGGCACCCCCGAGCCGCTGCGGAGCGAGCTGACCGCCCTGCTCGGCGCGGACAAGGTCCTCTGGAAGATCTCCGACCTCGTGCGGTACGCCTCCGACGCCAGCCCCTACCGCTTCCTCCCCCGGGTCGTGCTGGTCCCCGAGGACCTCGACGACGTGTCCGCGATCCTGTCGTACGCCCACGGCAGAGGCCGTTCCGTGGTCTTCCGGGCCGCGGGCACCAGCCTCAACGGCCAGGCGCAGGGCGAGGACATCCTCGTCGACGTACGCCGTCACTGGACCGGTGTGGAGGTGCTGGACGGCGGGGCGCGGGCCCGGATCCTGCCGGGCACCACCGTCATGCGGGCCAACGCCACCCTCGCCCGGTACGGCAGGCTGCTCGGCCCCGATCCGGCCAGCGCCATCGCCTGCACCCTCGGCGGGGTCGTCGCCAACAACGCCTCGGGCATGACGGCGGGCACCACCCGCAACTCCTACCGGACGCTTGCCTCGCTCACCTTCGTCCTGCCGAGCGGCACCGTCGTCGACACCGCGGACCCCGCCGCCGACGAGGAGCTGGCCCACGCCGAACCGGAGCTGTGCGCGGGGCTGATGGGGCTCAAGGAGGAGATCGAGGCGGACGCGGAACTGACGGCCCGGATCCGCGCCAAGTACACGATCAAGAACACCAACGGCTATCGCCTGGACGCTTTCCTCGACGGGGCGACGCCGGTGCAGATCCTGCGGGGGCTGATGGTCGGCTCCGAGGGGACGTTCGGCTTCATCTCCGAGGTCGTGTTCGACACCCTCCCGCTCGACCGGCACGTCTCCAGCGCCCTGCTGTTCTTCCCCTCCCTCACCGCTGCCGCTGCCGCCGTGCCCCGCTTCAACGAGGCGGGGGCGATCGCCGTGGAGCTGATGGACGGCAACACCCTGCGCGCCTCCGTCAGCGTGCCCGGCGTCCCGGCGGACTGGTCGGCGCTGCCCCGCGAGACGACCGCGCTACTGGTGGAGTTCCGGGCGGCCGACGAGGCGGGGCAGGCGGCGTTCGAGCGGGCGGCGGAGGCGGTCGTGGCCGGTCTGGACCTCGTCCGTCCGGCGGCGTCCGTGACCAACGCGTTCACCCGGGACGCCGGGACGATCGCCGGGTACTGGAAGGCCCGCAAGGCGTTCGTCACGGCCGTCGGCGGCTCCCGGCCCTCGGGCACCACTCTGATCACGGAGGATTTCGCGGTGCCGCCCGCCCGTCTGGCGGACGCCTGCGCCGCGCTGCTGGAGCTCCAGTCGCGCCACGGCTTCGACGCCGCCGTGGCGGGGCACGCGGCGCACGGCAATCTGCACTTCCTGCTCGCGTTCGATGCGGCGAAGCCGGCCGACGTGGCCCGGTACGACGCGTTCATGCAGGAGTTCTGCGCGCTGGTGGTGGGCCGGTTCGACGGGTCGCTCAAGGCGGAGCACGCCACCGGCCGCAATATCGCGCCCTTCCTCGAGCGCGAGTGGGGGCCGCGTGCCACGGAGCTGATGTGGCGGACCAAGCAGGTCATCGACCCCGCAGGGGTGCTCGCCCCGCGTATCGTGCTGGACCGGGATCCGCGGGCCCATCTGCGGGGCCTGAAGACCATTCCGAAGGTGGAGGCGGTCGCCGATCCGTGCATCGAGTGCGGCTTCTGCGAACCGACCTGTCCCAGCGAGGATCTGACGACCACTCCGCGCCAGCGGATCGTGCTGCGCCGGGAGATGATGCGCCAGAGTGACGGCTCACCGGTGGAGTCCGGCCTTCTGGAGGCGTACGGCTACGACGCCGTTGACACCTGCGCCGGGGATTCCACCTGCAAACTGGCCTGCCCGGTGGGTATCGACACAGGGGCGATGATGAAGGGCTTCCGGCACCGTCGGCACACCCCGCGCGAGGAGCGGATCGCGGCCCTCACCGCGAAGAACTTCCGGGCGGTGGAGGCCGCGGCGCGGCTGGCTGTGGCCGCGGCCGACACGGTCGGGGACCGGGTGGGCGACGCGCCCCTGCAGGCCGTGACGCGGCTCGCCCGCAAGGCCGTGCGCCCCGATCTCGTCCCGGAGTGGCTGCCGCAGATCCCCGGTGCGGCGGCCCGGCGGCTGCCGGACACCGCACGTGTCGGGGCGAGCGCGGTGTACTACCCGGCCTGCGTCAACCGCATCTTCGCCGGGCCCGACGGCGACGACGGCCCCGGCCTCTCGCTGGCCGAAGCGGTGGTCGCCGTGTCCGGGCGGGCCGGAAAGCGGGTGTGGATCCCCGAGGACGTCAGGGGCACGTGCTGTGCGACGATCTGGCACTCCAAGGGGTACGACGCGGGCAACAGGATCATGGCGAACCGGATCGTGGAGGCCGCCTGGGGCTGGACGGCGGGCGGAACGCTGCCGCTGGTCGTGGACGCCTCCTCGTGCACACTCGGCATCGCCGAGGAGGTGGTGCCCTACCTCACCGAGGACAACCGGGCGCTCCACCGCGAACTGGCCGTCGTGGACTCCCTGGTGTGGGCGGTCGAGGAGCTGCTGCCGCGTCTGACCGTGTTCCGGACGGCCGGTTCGGCGGTCCTGCATCCGACCTGCTCGATGGAGCATCTGGGTGATGTGGGGCAGTTGCGGGCGCTGGCCGAGGCCTGTGCGAAGGAGGTCGTGGTCCCGGACGACGCGGGGTGCTGCGCGTTCGCGGGCGACCGGGGCATGCTCCACAAGGAGTTGACCGACTCGGCGACGGCCAAGGAGGCGGCCGAGGTCGACCGCCTCCCCTACGACGCCTATCTGTCGGCGAACCGGATGTGCGAGATCGGCATGGAACGCGCCACCGGGCACCCGTACCGCTCGGCGCTGATCGAACTGGAACACGCCACCCGGCCGACTCTCCCCTGAGTCGGTGGCGGCGGGCGCCAACACCCGCGTCGACCTGCTCAGATGAGCGTTTCGCGGCCCCGATTGGTTGCACCGGTCGGGGCTTCGGCGTGCCGTGAGAAAAGTCCAAGGTTTGAGGACAAGAGTCCAAATACTTCCCTTGCGCACCATCAGCCTCAGCCTCCAGGGTCCTTACCGAGCCCCGGTCCCGCCGCCCGTATCCGTACGGCGGGACCGGGCGCGCTCGCGCACCGTCTGAACCCCCAAACCCCACCTGGAGGCTCGATGAACGACGACGCCCGGCCCGCACCGGAACCGCAGGACATACCCCCGCACAGCGGCGCGGCCGACGAGGTGAACCGGCAGGATCCCAGCCGCCGTTCGGTGCTGTGGACCACGGCGGGCGTGGCCGGGGCCGGACTCGGCCTCGGCGCACTGGGCGGAGGCACCGCGTCCGCGGCCGGGGCGAGCGCCCCCGAAGCCGTCGCCGCCGCGGAAGCCGTGGCCGCCGCCCCTCCCCGGCAGGGCCGCACCATGGCGGGCGTGACCTTCGAGCGGCGTTCCACGGTCCGGGTCGGCATCATCGGTCTCGGCAACCGCGGCGACAGCATGATCGACCTCTTCCTCGCCGTCCCGGGCGTCCAGGTCAAGGCGGTGTGCGACACGGTCCGGGACAAGGCGGAGAAGGCCGCCAAGAAGGTGACGGCCGCCGGTCAGCCCGCCCCCGCGGTCTACGCCAAGGACGAGCACGACTACGAGAACCTCTGCAAGCGCGGGGACATCGACTTCGTCTACGTGGCGACGCCGTGGGAGCTGCACTTCCCGATGGCGAAGACGGCGATGCTGAACGGCAAGCACGTCGGGGTGGAGTGCCCGATCGCGATGCGCCTGGACGAGCTGTGGCAGCTCGTGGATCTCTCCGAGCGCACCCGGCGGCACTGCATGCAGCTGGAGAACTGTTGTTACGGCAAGAACGAGATGCGGGTGCTGCGGATGGCGCACGCGGGTCTCTTCGGCGAACTGCAGCACGGCGCGGGGGCCTACAACCACGATCTGCGTGAGCTGATGTTCGACCCCGACTACTACGAGGGTCCGTGGCGGCGGCTGTGGCACACCCGGCTGCGCGGCGACCTCTACCCCAACCACGGGTTCGGCCCGGTCGCCAACTACATGGACGTCAACCGGGGCGACCGGGTCGTCAGCATCAGCAGTTTCGGCACCACGCCCCTGGGGCTCGCCGCCTATCGCAAGGAGCACATGGAGCCGGGCGACCCGAGCTGGAAGGAGTCGTACATCGGGGCCGACCGGACGATCAGCCTCGTGCAGACAGCCAAGGGCCGGGTGATCCGGCTGGAGCACGATGTGTCGTCGCCGCACCCGTACTCGCGGATCAACAGCCTCGGCGGGACCCGGGGCGTGTTCGAGGACTACCCGGAGCGGATCTACCTGGAGCCCACGAACACGAACCACCAGTGGGACGACTTCAAGAAGTACGCCGAGTGGGACCACTGGCTGTGGAAGGAGCACGCCAATCCTCCGGGCGGCCACGGCGGGATGGACTACATCATGGTCTTCCGCCTGATGCAGTGCATGCGGCTCGGCCTGGTGCCCGACTTCGACGTGTACGACGCGGCGGTCTGGACGGCCCCCGTGCCGCTGAGCCATCTGTCCATCAAGGCCAAGGGCGCTCCCCTGCCGATCCCGGACTTCACCCGGGGCGAGTGGAAGAAGGCCCGGTCCGGCATGGACTCGGAGAAGCCCGCGGAGTGACGTTTCCGGGGTCCCGGGCCTGCTCGGCCCGGGGCCCCGCAGGGCGGGGTGACCGGAAAAACCGGTTGCCCCGGAACGGGACGAACAGGGAACCTTGCACGTCACCCCGTCTTCGAGGTCCGTCCGGATCTCCGTTTCACGAGCCCTGGGACGTCATGCAGATTCGCGACCTTCCGTATTCGGATCCCGGCGACCCCGATGTCCGGTCGGGCCCTCGCTTCCTGTTCTGGCTCGGCCGCAATCAGCTCGGCGGGCAGCTGAAGTCCCTTTCCTGGGGGCTGCTGCACCAACTGGGCATCGCCGGTCTGCCGGTCACCGTCGGGCTCGCCGTCCAGGCCGTCATCGACCGCTCCGGTGGACGGCTCGCCCTGGCGGGCGGCCTCATCGGTGCCCTCGGCGTGCTGATCGCCGTCGGCGACACCATGCTCCACCGGACCGCCGTGACCAACTGGATCACCGCCGCCGCGCGGGTCCAGCAGCTGCTCGCCCGCAAGACCGCCGAGCTGGGCTCCGCGCTGACCCGCCGGGTCGCGGCCGGTGAGGTCGTGGCCGTGTCGACCGGCGACGTGGAGAAGATCGGCTGGTTCGTCGAGGCACTCTCCAGGTTCGCCGCCGCGGCCACCGCCCTCGTGGTGATCTGCGTCGGCCTGGCGATCTACCTCCCGTCCCTCGGACTGATGGTGGCCCTCGCCATGCCGGTGCTGGCCCTGGCCGTGCTGCCGTTGCTGCCGCGCGCCACCCGCCGCGCCGACGAGCAGCGCGAGAAAGCGGGCAAGGCCACCGAGCTGGCCTCGGACACCGTCGCCGGGCTGCGGGTGCTGCGCGGTATCGGCGGCGAGGAGCTGTTCCTCGGCCGCTACCGCCGCGCCTCGCAGGAGGTCCGCCGCGCGGCCGTGCGCAGCGCCAGGATGTGGGCGCTGATCTCGGCGGTGCAGGTGCTGCTGCCGGGGATCCTGCTGATCTCCCTGGTCTGGTACGGGGCGACGCTCGCCCGGGACGGCCGCATCGACGTCGGCCAGCTCGTCACGGTCTACAGCGCGGCCACCCTGATGCTCTTCCCCTTGCGTCACTTCGAGGAGATCGCGATGGCGTACTCCTTCTCGCGGCCGTCCGCCCAGCGCGCGGTACGGGTGCTGTCGCTGCACCGCAGTGCGCGGGAGGCCACCGTCGAGGGTGTGACGCCCACCGGAGATCTGTACGACCCGGCGAGCGGGCTGATGGCCCCGCGGGGCCGGTTCACCGCCGTCGTCTGCGGCGACCCGGACGAGGCGGGCCGGCTGGCCGAACGGCTGGGCGGGCACGCGGAGACCGGCGAGGAGGACGAGAAGGCTGTCGCGGTGGCCCCGTCGGTGCTGCTCGGCGGGGTCGCCCTGGACGAGATCCCGCTGGACGCCGCACGGGCCGCGGTCCTGGTCCAGGACAAGGACCCGGTGCTGCTGTCCGGCACGCTCCGGGAGCTGCTGGACGTCCCGTCCTCGGGTCTGGTCACCGCGGACGCGGCGCTGGAGGCGGCCCGGTGCGGCGATGTGCTGAGCGCCCTGGCCCAGGCGTCCGCCGACAACGACGGGGATCCGATGCGGACCCGGATCACCGAGCGCGGCCGGTCCCTGTCCGGCGGTCAGCGCCAGCGCCTCGCGCTGGCCCGGTCCCTGGTCACCGACCCGGAGGTGCTGGTGCTGGACGAGCCGACCTCCGCGGTCGACTCGCACACCGAGGCACGGGTCGCCGCCGGGATCGCGAAGCTGCGCCAGGGGCGTACGACGGTGGCGTTCGCCTCGTCGCCGCTGCTGCTCGACGCCGCCGACCGGGTGGCCCTCGTCCACCAGGGCACGGTCGTCGCCGTGGGGAACCACCGCGACCTGCTGCGCACCGAACCGCGCTACCGGGCGGTCGTCACCCGCGAGACCGACGAGGAGGCGGCTGCCACGAACGCGTCGAACGGCGTCGGCGGCGTCCCCGCCCTGAAGAGCGATGACGTCCCCGCCATGAAGAACATCGAGGAAGTCGAGGAGAGGGCATGATCGGCGTCGCACCCCCGGCGTACGACCCCGCGGCGCCGGAGTCGGCGACGACGCTGCCCGTGGGCACACCGACGACCGTGCGGAGTTACGTACGGAGTCTGCTGCGCCGGCACCGCAGGGCGTTCACCGTCCTGATCGCCGTCAACGCGGTGGCGGTGGTCGCCTCGATCACCGGACCGTATCTGCTGGGCGGTCTTGTCGAGGACCTCTCAAACGGGGTCACCGACCTGCATCTGGAGCGTACGGCCGCGATCTTCGCGGTGGCGCTGGCCGTCCAGGTCCTGTTCACCCGCTCCATGCGGCTGCGCGGCGCGATGCTGGGTGAGGAGATGCTCGCGGATCTGCGCGAGGACTTCCTCGTCCGGTCCGTGGGGCTGCCGCCCGGTGTGCTGGAGCGGGCCGGGACGGGCGACCTGCTGTCCCGGATCACCACGGACATCGACCGGCTGGCGAACGCGATGCGCGAGGCCGTGCCGCAGCTGGCGATCGGCGTCGTGTGGGCGGGTCTGCTGCTCGGCGCGCTGACGGTGACCGCTCCCCCGCTGGCGCTGGCCGTGCTGATCGCGCTGCCGGTGCTGATCGTCGGCTGCCGCTGGTACTTCCGCCGCGCCCCCTCCGCGTACCGCTCGGAGGCCGCCGGTTACGCAGCCGTCGCCGCGATGCTCGCGGAGACCGTGGACGCCGGGCGGACCGTGGAGGCGCACCGCCTCGGCGACCGCCGGGTGGCGCTGTCGGACCGGCGGATCGAGGAGTGGACCGCGTGGGAGCGGTACACGTTGTTCCTGCGCTCGGTGCTGTTCCCCGTCATCAACGCGACGTACGTGACGATCCTCGGCGCGGTCCTGCTGCTCGGCGGCTGGTTCGTTCTGGAGGGCTGGCTGACGGTCGGGCAGCTGACGACGGGGGCGCTGCTGGCCCAGATGATGGTCGACCCGATCGGTCTGATCCTGCGCTGGTACGACGAGCTCCAGGTGGCCCAGGTGTCCTTGGCGCGGCTGGTCGGCGTCCGGGAGATCGAGCCGGACGCGGGCGATACCGAGGTCGGCCCCGACGGCCGGGACGTACGCGCGGACGAGGTCCGTTTCGGGTACCGGGAGGGCGTCGACGTCCTGCACAAGGTGTCGCTCGACGTGGCTCCGGGCACCCGGCTCGCCCTGGTCGGCCCGTCCGGAGCGGGCAAGTCCACGCTGGGCCGGCTGCTGGCGGGGATCTACGCACCGCGCGCCGGTGAGGTGACGCTCGGCGGGGCCGAGTTGTCGCGGATGACGGCGGAGCGGGTCCGTGAGCATGTGGCGCTGGTCAACCAGGAGCACCATGTCTTCGTCGGTTCGCTCCGGGACAATCTGCGCCTGGCCCGTGAGGGGGCACAGGACGCGGAGCTGTGGGCGTCGCTGGCCGCGGTCGACGCGGACGGCTGGGCGAAGGCGCTGGGGAAGGGGCTGGACACCGAGGTCGGTTCGGGCGGGTTCGCGCTGACCCCGGCGCAGGCGCAGCAGATCGCGCTGGCCCGGCTGGTGCTCGCCGATCCGCACACACTGGTGCTGGACGAGGCCACCTCGCTGCTGGACCCGCGGGCCGCGCGCCATCTGGAGCGTTCTCTGGCCCGGGTGTTGGAGGGCCGCACCGTGGTGGCGATCGCGCACCGGCTGCACACCGCGCACGACGCTGATGTGATCGCGGTCGTGGAGGACGGCCGGATCAGCGAACTGGGCAGCCATGACGAGCTGGTGGCGGCGGGTGGCGCGTACGCGTCGCTGTGGCGCTCCTGGCACGGGTGAGGCAACTCGTCCGACGGCCCGGGGTCACCGGGCCGTCCGTGCCTCGCCCGGCCGTGCGGGTGTCACCGGGCCGTCGGGACGGGGTGGGGCTGGAGGAGCTGGTCGACGGGCGCGTGGTCGTCGGTGAGCACCCGGGCGTTCCCGGTCCAGGTGGTGAGGGTGTCGCCGGTGGCGATCCTCCAGCCGACGTCCCGGGCGTCCAGGGCCTCCTGGAGGGCGGGGACGTCGAGCGGCCGGGCGGAGGCGACGACCACCATGTTGCCGCCGATGCTCGAAGCGGTGGGGTCCAGGCCGATGTCCGCGGGCTTCCCGACCAGCGCGACATGCGGGAAGGTCGCGGCGAGGGTGGCGACCTCGGCGCGGGCGAAGGCGAGCCGGCCGTGGTCGATGAGGTTGGCGACGTACAGACCCTCCGCGTCGAGCGCCCGGCGTACGTCCTTCAGCGCCTGGGACGTCGTGAGGTGCCAGGGCGCGCTGACGCCTCCGAAGGCGTCGCCGACGACCAGGTCGTGGCTGCCGGCGGCCAGCCGCCGCAGGCCGAGACGTCCGTCCTCCACGCGTACGTCGATGCCGGTCGTGGCCGCGGGGCCGAGGCCGAGCCGGTCGCGGTCGATACGGACGACCCCGGGGTCGATCTCGGAGACGAGACTGCGGGTGCCGGGGCGGGCGGCCGCGAGGTAGCGGGGGAAGGTGAGGCCGCCGCCCCCGATGTGGTGGGCGGTCAGCGGTGCGCCCTCGGGGAAGGCGGTGTCGACCACGGAGGCGAAGGCGCGCACGTAGGCGAACTTCAGGTACGCCGGGTCCTCCACGTCGACGTAGGAATGGCGCAGGCCGTCCAGGACGAGGGTGCGGCCGCTGTCCCGGTCGGGGTCCGCGACGACGCGGGCGCAGTGGTAGCGGGTCTCCGCGTCGCAGCCGCCGGGGGCGAACCCGGTGGCGAGAGTGCCCGCGACGACGGTGGCGAGGGCCACGGCCGTGGCGCGCCGCCACCGCCGGGCCTGCCATCCGACGAGAGCCGCCCCGAGCACCAGCAGCGTGCCGAGGCCGATCAGGATGGAGCTGACGGGGAGCCTGGTGACCAGGACGAACCCGGTGAGTACGGTGCCGACGATGGCTCCGAAGGTGCCGACGCCCGACAGCCGCCCGACGACCGTCCCGGTCTCGGCGAGGCTGGTGAGCCGCAGCTTCGTCACGAACGGGGTCACCGCGGAGAGCAGCGCGCCCGGCACCAGGAGGGTCGCCGACGCGACCAGCAGGAGCAGCGCGGGAGACCACTCCGCGGTGGTACGGAGCAGGAGCGGTGTGAGCGCGACGACCACGCCCGAGACCCCGAGCGCGGGGGCGATGAGCCGGTGCGGATCGACCTGGTCCGCGATGCGCCCGCCGAGCCAGGAGCCCAGGGCGATGGCGGTCAGCGCGATGCCGATCACCATCGTGCTGGTCTCCAGGGTGAGGCCGAGGTACGGGGCCAGCAGCCGCAGGACGACGATCTCGACCACGAGGACCGCGGCCGAGGAGCCGAACACGAGGGCCGCCGCGGCCCGGGAGCCCAGCCCCTGGCCGGGGGGCGGGGCGCCGCCCGCGGGAGAGTCGTCGGCCACGGGCGAGGAGGGCGAGGTGGTCACCGCAGCATCCTCGCACGGGGCGGGCGGCCGAACTCCCGCTGTTCCAGGGGGCGGAGGGAAGGGCCCGCCGATCCGGGCCGGACGGGAACGGGTGTTTTCGGAAATTGCGGTGCGCCCGCGCCGGGGCCGGTGGTCCCATGATCAGGTGCACAGAGACGAAAAGCTCGGACCCGACGCGGCCGCGGACTCCGTAACCACGACCGCCGTGACCGGAACCGGCACGGCCACGACCGACGCGACCCCGAGCGTGGATCGGGGGCGCTTCCCGGACGCCGTGACGCCCTGGGAGGACCCGGTCTGGCGCGCGGAGGCCCTCGCCTGGGTGACCGAGGGCCTCGCCGCTCACGGGCTGGCGGAGACGGGCCCCCGGGCGGTGCGGCTGCGCCCCTGGTCGGTGCTGGTGCGGCTGACCGTCGCCGGGCCCGCGCCCGTCTGGTTCAAGGCCGTCCCGCCCGCCGCGGCCTTCGAGGCGGGCCTCAGCGGGGCGCTGGCGCGCTGGGTCCCGGCACAGGTGCTGCATCCGCTCGCCGTCGAGGCGGAACGGGGCTGGGCGCTGACCCCGGACGGCGGTCCGGTGCTGTCGGAGGTCCTCGACGGGCGCCCCGGCGGCCCTGATCCCGGGTACTGGGAGGAGCCGCTGCGCCAGTACGCCGCGATGCAGCGGGAGCTGACCCCGTACGCGGGGGCGATCGAGGCGCTGGGGGTTCCGGCGGCCCGGCCGCGCGATCTGCCCGCGCTGTTCGACCGGCTGGTCGCGGGGAACGCCACGCTGACCCGGGAGGACCGGGTGGCGCTGGAGGCGCTGCGGCCCCGGGTGGCCGACTGGTGCGGGGAGCTGGCGTCGTCGGGGGTGGCGGACACACTGGACCACGCCGATCTGCACGAGAAGCAGCTGTTCGCACCCGTGTCCGGGCGGTACGCCTTCTTCGACTGGGGCGACGCGCTGGTGGGGCACCCGTTCTGCAGCCTGCTGGTGCCCGCGCGGGCGGCCCGGGAGCGCTGCGGCCCCGAGGTGCTGCCCCGGCTGCGGGACGCCTATCTGGAACCGTGGACCGGCGGGGGCGTCACGACGGCCGGGCTGCGCCGTGCGGTGAGCCTGGCGTGGCGGCTGGCGGCGCTCGGCCGGGCCGCCTCGTGGGGGCGGATGTTTCCCGTACCGCCGGGTGGTCCGGGCGTGTCCGGGGATGCCGAGGGGGCCTACTGGCTGCGGGAGCTGGCGGCCTCCCCGCCCCTGTGACCGGGCCCCGTTTCACCCCTGTCAGGAGGCGGATGCCGGAGCATCCGGTGAGGATGAGAGGTGAATCACCCGGTAAACGGGGCAGGCGAGCGCAGAACCACGCAAGCCCGAGAAGGGACGCAGACCGTGGCACCACCCAGGATTCTCGTCGTCGGCGCCGGCTTCGCAGGCGTCGAGTGCGTACGCCGTCTGGAGCGCAGGCTCGCTCCGGGCGAGGCCCGGATCACGCTCGTCACGCCGTTCTCCTACCAGCTCTATCTGCCGCTGCTCCCCCAGGTGGCCTCCGGGGTGCTCACGCCGCAGTCCGTGGCGGTCTCGTTGCGCCGCAGCCGCCGCCACCGGACCAGGATCGTGCCGGGCGGTGCGATCGGCGTGGACACGCAGGCGAAGGTCTGCGTGATCCGGAAGATCACGGACGAGATCGTGAACGAGCCGTACGACTACCTCGTACTGGCGGCCGGCAGCGTCACCCGCACCTTCGACATTCCCGGGCTGCTGGACAACGCCCGGGGGATGAAGACGCTGGCCGAGGCCGCGTACGTACGGGACCACGTCATCGCCCAGCTGGACCTGGCGGACGCCAGCCACGACGAGGCCGAGCGGGCCTCCCGGCTCCAGTTCGTGGTGGTCGGCGGCGGTTACGCGGGCACGGAGACCGCCGCCTGCCTCCAGCGCCTGACCACCAACGCGGTGAAGCACTATCCGCGGCTGGACCCGCGCCTGATCAAGTGGCATCTGATCGACATCGCGCCCAAGCTGATGCCGGAACTCGGCGACAAGCTCGGGCAGGCCGCCCTGGAAGTGCTCCGCAAGCGGGACATCGACGTGTCACTCGGGGTCTCGGTCGCCGAGGCGGGGCCGGAGGAGGTCACCTTCACCGACGGCCGGGTGCTGCCCTGCCGGACGCTCATCTGGACCGCCGGGGTGGCCGCGAGCCCGCTGGTCGCCACGCTCGACGCGGAGACGGTACGCGGGCGGCTCGCCGTGACCCCGCAGATGAAACTGCCGGGCGCGGACGGGGTGTTCTCGCTCGGCGACGCGGCCGCCGTGCCCGACCTGGCGAAGGGCGACGGGGCGGTCTGCCCGCCCACCGCCCAGCACGCGATGCGCCAGGGCCGGGTGCTGGCGGACAATCTGATCGCCTCGGTACGCCACGAGCCGCTCAAGGACTACGTGCACAAGGACCTGGGGCTCGTCGTGGACCTCGGTGGCAAGGACGCCGTGTCCAAGCCGCTGGGCATCGAGCTGCGCGGGTTGCCCGCGCAGGCGGTGGCCCGGGGTTACCACTGGTCGGCGCTGCGGACGAACGTGGCGAAGACCCGGGTCATGACGAACTGGATGCTGAACGCGGTCGCCGGTGACGACTTCGTACGGACCGGGTTCCAGTCCCGCAAGCCGGCGACCCTGCGGGACTTCGAGTACACGGACGTGTATCTGACGCCCGAGCAGATCAAGGAGCACACGGCGTCGACGGTCATCAAGCACTGAGCCGCCCATCGGCGTGAGCGCGTCCCGGATGCCCGGGGCGCGCTCACGGCTGCCGGGACAGCACCGTCTCGACGGTGTCCGCCTCCTGGGCGGTCTTGTCGTCGCGGTAGCGCAGGACGCGGGCGAACCGCAGGGTGACTCCGGCGGGGTAGCGGGTGGAGCGCTGGAGTCCGTCGTAGGCGATCTCCACGACGAGTTCGGGGCGTACGGTGACGACGTGGCCGTCGTCGTCGGTGGCCAGCTCCCCCAGTTTCTCGGTCTGCCACTCCAGCAGGGCGTCCGTGAGCCCCTTGAAGGTCTTCCCGAGCATCGCGAACGTACCGTCGGGGCGGCGTGCGCCCAGGTGCAGGTTGGAGAGCTTGCCGGTGCGCCGGCCGCTGCCCCGCTCGACGGCCAGCACCACCAGGTCCAGGGTGTGCACGGGCTTCACCTTCAGCCAGGACGCGCCCCGGCGGCCCGCGCTGTAGGCGGCGGCGAGGTCCTTGACGACGACGCCCTCGTGGCCGCGTTCCAAGGTGTCGGCGAGGAACGCGTCGGCCGCCGCGCGGGCCTGCTGGTCCTCCGCGTCGGGGACGAGGGTGCGACGGACCCGAAGGTGCTCGGGGAGGAGCCGGGCCAGGGCCGCGTGGCGGTCGGTGAAGGGCAGGTCGAGCAGGTCCTCGTCGTCGACGAGGAGCGCGTCGAAGAAGACCGGGACGACGGGCACGTGCGCCGCCGCCTCCGCCACGTCCCGCCGTGAGCCCACCCGGGAGGCGGTCTCCTGGAAGGGCCGGGGCCTGCCGTCCTCCCCCAGGGCGATCACCTCGCCGTCCAGGATGAGGCGGCCGGCCGGAAGGGCGCCGACGGCGGCGGTCAGCTCGGGCAGCCGGTCGGTGATGTCGTCGAGGGTCCGGGTGTAGGCGCGGATCCGGTCGCCGTCCCGGTGGACCTGCACCCGGATGCCGTCGAGCTTCTCCTCGACCGCGCACGCCCCCAGTTTGTCGAGGGCTTCGCCGACCGAGGCGGCGGTGTGCGCCAGCATCGGCTGGACGGGCCGCCCGACCGTGAGCCGGAAGGCGGCGAGCGCCTCCGGTCCGTCCGCGAGGAGGGCCCCGGCGACCTCCTGGAGCGATCCGGCGAGCATCACGGCGCGCCGGACGTCGGCGGGCGGGGCATCGGCGGCGCGGGCCAGGGCGTCGGCGGCGACGGCGTCCAGGGCTCCCTGGCGTACCTCACCGGTGAGCAGGGCCCGCAGGAAGCGCTGTTCGTCCTCGGTGGCGGCGGCGAACAGGGCGCGCAGGTGCTCCTTGCGCCGGGCCTGGGAGCCGGGGCCCGAGACGGCGGCGAGGGCGGTCAGCCGGGCGTCGACGCCGGTGACGGTGAGGGTGGGTTCCGCCGCGGGCTCCACCGGGTCGCCGAGGGACCGCCATCCCACCCCGATCCGGCCCTGGGGCAGCCGTCCGGCGAGGTACGGGATGACGACGGGGACGTCCTCGGGACCGGCGTCCCGGAAGAGACCGGCGAGGAGGGCCACCTTCGTGGACCGGGCGGAGGTGGCGGCGACCTCCAGGGAGACCTGGGCGAGCTCGGCGAGCAACATGCGCCCATGGTGCTACGGGGCGGAGCGCGCCGCCCGCCCGCCGCGCGCCCGGTACGTCATATGTAGTTGAGGGCGGCGGCCCCGCCCACTCCCCCGAGGACCATGAAGGCGGGCATCAGCAGCTTGATCTCGACCCAGCTGCCGGCCCGGAAGCGCATGAACTTCGGCGGACCGAGCGGGTACCACCGCTTGCCGCCGATCGGGAGGGGCCACAGGATCGGGCAGCCGGAGATGGTCAGGGCGTCGCCGATGTCGTGGACCAGCGCTCCCAGCACGATGGGCAGGCCGAGCCACATGTACTCCTGGCCGGGGGCGTCGAACAGCCAGCCGGCCCCGTTGCCGGGCTGGTCGAGGACGCCCGCCAGGATCCAGGCGCTGGTCGCGCCGAGCAGCCAGACGAGCACGTCGCTGGAGACCCGGGCCGCCCGCCAGAGCAGGCCCTCCACGGCGAGCACCAAGTGGACGAAGAGGACCGCGAGGACCGCCCAACGCCCGCCGCTGACCGCGGCGAAGGAGCAGCCCGCGCCCATCAGGACGGCGAAGAACCAGGTGTGGGTGAGGGTGCGGTGGCCGCCGCTGCGGCGGGGGTCGGCGGTGCTCTTGGTCGCCTTGTAGACGGCGTAGGAGATCTTGTCGGTGATCTCGCAGAGGCCCTTGGACAGGGGGCCGAAAGCGCGCGAGATGGTCGCGGACTTGTGGTCGAGGTCGGGGGCGAGCGCGGCTCCCGCGCAGATCAGCGCCCCGACGACGAGGACGGGCCAGGGCATCGTGTGGCCCGCGGCGGCGGCCGCCGCGCCCACCCCCAGCCAGGCCGCTGCCCCTGACAGAGAGTGTGCCGGTCCCATCATGGCCTTTTCCCGCCCCCAGTGGTTCGTGCGCCCATCGCCGGTGCGGCGCGGGCAGGTTGAGACCGCAGCGTATCGCCCATGATCTTGGTCGCGTCGGCCGGTTCCCTCATCCGGGCGGAAGACAGGCAAGATGGGGCCGTGACCCTCATCGACCAGCTTCCCCAGACCGCCGACCCGGACGCCCTCTTCGAGGCCTTCTCCTCATGGACCGAGAGCCAGGGCATCACGATGTACCCGGCTCAGGAGGAGGCGCTGATGGAGGTGGTCTCCGGGTCGAACGTGATCCTGTCCACCCCGACCGGCTCGGGCAAGAGCCTCGTGGCGGCGGGCGCGCACTTCACGGCGCTGGCCCAGGACAAGGTCACCTTCTACACGGCTCCGATCAAGGCGCTGGTGTCGGAGAAGTTCTTCGACCTGTGCAAGCTCTTCGGCACCGAGAACGTCGGCATGCTGACCGGCGACGCCTCGGTCAACGCGGACGCCCCGGTGATCTGCTGCACGGCCGAGGTGCTGGCCTCCATCGCGCTGCGCGACGGGAAGTACGCCGACATCGGCCAGGTCGTGATGGACGAGTTCCACTTCTACGCCGAGCAGGACCGGGGCTGGGCCTGGCAGATTCCGCTGCTGGAGCTGCCGCAGGCGCAGTTCGTGCTGATGTCGGCGACGCTCGGCGACGTCTCGATGTTCGAGAAGGACCTGACCCGCCGTACCGGCCGCCCCACCTCGGTGGTGCGCTCGGCGACCCGCCCGGTGCCGCTGAGCTACGAGTACCGCTTCACGCCGATCACCGAGACGCTCACCGAACTGCTGGACACCCGGCAGTCGCCGGTCTACATCGTGCACTTCACGCAGGCGGCGGCCGTCGAGCGGGCGCAGTCGCTGATGAGCATCAACATGTGCACCAAGGAGGAGAAGGAGAAGATCGCCGATCTGATCGGCAGCTTCCGCTTCACCACCAAGTTCGGCCAGAACCTCTCCCGTTACGTGCGCCACGGCATCGGGGTGCACCACGCGGGGATGCTGCCGAAGTACCGCCGCCTGGTGGAGAAGCTGGCCCAGGCGGGTCTGCTGAAGGTGATCTGCGGGACGGACACGCTCGGCGTCGGCGTCAACGTCCCCATCCGTACGGTGCTGTTCACGGCGCTCACCAAGTACGACGGGAACCGGGTGCGGACCCTGCGGGCGCGGGAGTTCCACCAGATCGCGGGCCGGGCCGGGCGGGCCGGGTTCGACACGGCCGGGTTCGTCGTGGCGCAGGCCCCCGAGCACGTCATCGAGAACGAGAAGGCGCTGAAGAAGGCGGGCGACGACCCGAAGAAGAAGCGCAAGGTGGTCCGCAAGAAGGCCCCGGAGGGCTTCGTCGCCTGGTCGGAGTCGACGTTCGACAAGCTGATCCAGTCCGAGCCGGAGCCGTTGACCTCGCGCTTCCGCGTCACCCACACCATGCTCCTCGCGGTCATCGCGCGCCCGGGCAACGCGTTCGAGGCGATGCGGCACCTGCTGGAGGACAACCACGAGCCGCGCCGGGCGCAGCTGCGGCACATCCGGCGGGCCATCGCCATCTACCGCTCACTGCTGGACGGCGGGGTGGTGGAGCAGTTGGACACTCCGGACGCCGAGGGCCGGATCGTGCGGCTGACGGTCGACCTCCAGCAGGACTTCGCGCTGAACCAGCCGCTGTCCACGTTCGCGCTGGCCGCGTTCGACCTGCTGGACGCCGAATCGCCGTCGTACGCGCTGGACATGGTCTCCGTCGTCGAGTCGACGCTGGACGATCCCCGGCAGATCCTGGCCGCCCAGCAGAACAAGGCGCGCGGCGAGGCGGTGGGGCAGATGAAGGCGGACGGGGTCGAGTACGAGGAGCGGATGGAGCGGCTCCAGGAGGTCACCTACCCCAAGCCGCTGAGCGAGCTGCTGTGGCACGCGTACGACGTGTACCGCACAAGCCACCCGTGGGTGAACGACCATCCGGTGTCGCCGAAGTCGGTGATCCGGGACATGTACGAGCGCGCCATGACCTTCACGGAGTTCACCTCGCACTACGAGCTGGCCCGGACCGAGGGCATCGTGCTGCGGTATCTGGCGAGCGCGTACAAGGCGCTGGAGCACACGATCCCGGACGACGTGAAGTCGGAGGATCTCCAGGACCTCATCTCCTGGCTGGGCGAGATGGTGCGTCAGGTGGACTCCAGTCTGCTCGACGAGTGGGAGCAGCTGGCCAACCCCGAGGTGGAGACCGCCGAGGAGGCCCAGGAGAAGGCGGACGAGGTCAAGCCGGTCACGGCGAACCCGCGCGCCTTCCGGGTGCTGGTGCGCAACGCGATGTTCCGCCGGGTGGAGCTGGCCGCGCTGGACCGGGCCGGTGACCTGGGCGAGCTGGACGGCGAGTCCGGGTGGGACGAGGACGCGTGGGGCGAGGCCCTGGACGCGTACTGGGACGCGCACGAGGAGATCGGGACCGGTCCGGACGCGCGGGGCCCGAAGCTGCTGAAGATCGAGGAGGACCCGGCGCACGGGCTGTGGCGGGTCTGGCAGGCGTTCGCCGACCCGGCGGGCGATCACGACTGGGGCATCAAGGCCGAGGTGGACCTCGCGGCGTCCGACGAGGAGGGCCGGGCGGTCGTCCGGGTCACCGAGGTCGGCCAGCTGTGAACCGGCCCCTGACGCGTAACGGGAGAGGTACGGCATGACGAATCCGGCCGAGCGCTTGGTCGACCTGCTCGACCTGGAGCGGATCGAGGTCAACATCTTCCGCGGCCGCAGCCCCGACGAGTCCCTGCAGCGGGTCTTCGGCGGGCAGGTCGCGGGCCAGGCGCTGGTGGCGGCGGGCCGGACCACCGACGGGGAGCGGCCGGTGCACTCGCTGCACGCCTACTTCCTGCGGCCGGGGCGTCCCGGGGTGCCGATCGTCTACCAGGTGGAGCGGGTCCGCGACGGCCGGTCCTTCACCACCCGCCGGGTGACGGCGGTCCAGGAGGGCCGGACGATCTTCAACCTGACGGCGTCCTTCCACCGCCCCGAGGAGGCGGGCTTCGAACACCAGCTGCCGCCCGCCCGGATCGTCCCGGACCCGGAGGAGCTGCCGACGGTCGCCGAGGAGGTGCGCGAGCATCTGGGCGCGCTGCCGGAGGCGCTGGAGCGGATGGCCCGCCGCCAGCCCTTCGACATCCGTTACGTCGACCGGCTGCGCTGGACGAAGGACGAGATCCAGGACGCCGATCCGCGCAGCGCGGTGTGGATGCGGGCGGTGGGCCCGCTGGGCGACGACCCGCTGGTGCACACCTGCGCGCTGACGTACGCGAGCGACATGACGCTGCTGGACGCGGTCCGCATCCCGGTGGAACCGCTGTGGGGTCCGCGCGGCTTCGACATGGCGTCCCTGGACCATGCCATGTGGTTCCACCGGCCGTTCCGGGCGGACGAGTGGTTCCTGTACGACCAGGAGTCGCCGATCGCGACGGGCGGGCGGGGCCTGGCGCGGGGCCGGATCTACGACCGTGCGGGGCAGCTACTGGTGTCGGTGGTGCAGGAGGGGCTGTTCCGGCGGCTGGAGCAGTAGCCCCCCTCCCGGTTCATGTGCCGGGCAGCGGGTCCTGGTCGACCTCGTGGCGGCGGGTGCGGATGTCCGGCGGCGCCGGATGCAGCTTGGCGTCGCAGGACGGGCCGAGGCCGGCCCGCCGCGAGTCGGCCCCGGTCAGGGGCCGGCCGCAGAGACGGCAGCGGACGAGGCGGCGGCCCTCCGGCGTCCCCTCGTCGGCGGTTGACTCCTCGCGGACCGCTTCGTCGGCCCCGGGCAGCGGTTCGGGAAAGGCATCGGGTGTGTCCACCCCTCGATGATCCCAGCCCGGGCGGGCCGCCGCCCGCGGCCCAGGGCTTCCCGGCCGGGGCGCCCGGTTTGCCGAACCGTGCCGGGGCCGCGTTACTGGAGTGAGCCCCTGGCCGCCTGCCGGGCACAGCTCCGTGCGACGGGGCCGGGAGCCGCGGAGGTGCCGGGATGGACATGATCCACATCCGCGCGGTGAGCCCGCCGGACCTGACCGACGAGGTCGTCGGCCTGCTCTCGGCGGACCCTTGCGTGCTCAACCTGATCGTCCAGCGCGACGCCGCCCGCCGCCCCGACGGCGACGCCATCGCCTGCGACGTGCTGACGGGGGCGGCCAACGACGTGCTGCGCCGGCTGCGCGCCGTCCGCCTCGACCGGCGGGGCTCCCTCGTCATCGAACCCGTCGACATGGCCTTCTCCGGCGCGGCCACCGAAGGCGGGCAGCGCGAGCTGGGGCCGCTGAGCCGGGCGCCGGTCTGGGAACAGGTGGAGGCACGCATCAGGTCCGGGGGCCGGTACCCGCCGAGCTTCTACCTCTACCTGGTCATCGCGGGACTGATCGGTTCGGTCGGCATCGTCACCAACTCGCAGATCCTGATCGTCGGTGCGATGGTCGTCGGGCCGGAGTACGGCGCCATCGTCAGCGTGGCGCTGGGGATCGACCGGCGCCTCCCGCCCATGGTGCGCAGCGGGCTGACCGCCCTGGGCGTCGGATTCCTCCTCACCATCGTGGTCACCTTCCTCTTCGCCCTCCTCATCCGGGGTTTCGGGCTGGAGTCGGAGGCGTTCGACCGGGGGCTGCGGCCCGTCTCCAATCTCATCAACACGCCGAACTTCTTCTCCGTCGCCGTCGCGACCCTGGCCGGGACCGTCGGGATCGTGTCGCTCACCGAGGCCAGGACGAGCGCCCTGCTCGGGGTGTTCATCTCCGTGACGACGATCCCGGCCGCCGCGGACATCGCCGTCTCCACGGCGTTCACCAGCTGGTCCGATGTCCGGGGCTCGGCCATCCAGCTCGTCGTCAACATCCTCGTGCTGATCGCGGTGGGCACGGCCACGCTCAAGGCCCAGCGCGCGATCTGGCAACGGATCCGCCGACGGCGCGACCGCGACCGCGAGATCGCCGAAGAGGCCTGAGGAACACCGGAAGGGGCCCTCCATGGACCAGGAAGCCGAGGCGCCGCTGCGCGCCGCACCGCACGCGACGCCGGCCGAACGCGCGGCGCTGGGCAAGGCCGCCCGCCGGAAGGCACCCCGGTCGAGCCATGCGGAGTTCACCGCGTCGCCGCACCGGCCCGATCCGCTGACCGTCCTCGAGACGCAGTCGGCGGAGCGGGTTCCCGAGCTGGTCCCGATCCGCTATGCCCGGATGACCGAGTCCCCGTTCCGCTTCTACCGGGGCGCGGCAGCGGTGATGGCCGCCGACCTGGCCGGCACCCCGGTCTCCGGGATCCGGGCGCAGTTGTGCGGGGACGCCCATCTGCTGAACTTCCGGCTGCTGGCCTCTCCCGAGCGGAATCTGCTCTTCGACATCAACGACTTCGACGAGACGCTGCCGGGGCCCTGGGAGTGGGACGTCAAACGGCTCGCGGCGAGCCTCGTCATCGCGGGGCGGGCGAACGGCTTCAGCCACCGGGAGCGGGCCGGGATCGTCCGAGCCGCCGTCCGCTCGTACCGGGCGGCGATGGCCCGGTTCGCGGGCATGCGCAATCTGGAGGTCTGGTACGCGCGGACGGACGCCGAGCGGCTGCGCGCGGTGGCCGCGGAGCAGCTGGGCGGACGGGGGCGCAGGAATGTCGACCGGGCGTTGGGGAAGGCCCGGTCCCGGGACAGTCTGCAGGCGTTCGGGAAGCTCGCCGGGGTGGTCGACGGGCGGCTGCGGATCGCGGCGGACCCGCCGATGGTCGTCCCGCTGACCGACCTGGCGCCCGGGGTGGACCGGGATGCGGTGTTCCGGCAGTTCGGCGGCATGCTGGCGGGGTACGCGCGCAGCCTGCCGTCCGACCGGCGCAGCCTCCTGGAGGACTTCGCGCTGGTGGACGTGGCCCGGAAGGTCGTCGGTGTGGGCAGCGTCGGCACCCGGTGCTGGATCGTCCTGCTGCTCGGCCGGGACGGCGGGGATCCGCTGCTGCTCCAGGCCAAGGAGGCCGGTCCCTCGGTGCTGGCCGAGTACACCGGGGCGAGCCGGTACGCGAACCAGGGGGAACGGGTGGTCGCGGGGCAGCGCCTGATGCAGGCGGCCGGTGACATCTTCCTCGGCTGGGAGCGGGCCGACGGCCTCGACGGCCGGAGCCGGGACTTCTATGTGCGCCAGTTGCGCGACTGGAAGGGCATCGCCGAACCGGAGTCGATGGTGCCGAAGGGGATGCGGGTGTTCGGCGAGGTCTGCGGGTCCACGCTGGCCCGCGCGCATGCCAGGTCCGGGGACCGGATCGCCATCGCCGGCTATCTGGGCGGGAAGGATGTCTTCGACCGGGCGATCGCCACGTTCGCGGAGTCGTACGCGGACCGCAACGAGCTGGATCACCGGGCGCTGGTCGACGCGGTGGCGGCGGGGCGGCTGCCCGCGGCCGGCGTGAACGGCGCCTCCGGTGCGGACGGTCTTCCGGGGCCGGGCGGCTGACCTTTCGCACCGGAGGGTGTGTCCTGGGCGGCGGAGGGCGGCGCGGTCGGCTGCCGCGTGGTATCCCGGCGTGAAGCCGTGGGGGTGTGCGCCCCTGTCCGATGTCCGGCGGCCGGAGGTGTGCCCGTGCCCGGCGGCCGGGGGATGCCGCTTTCCCGACCGTCGTCACGCCGAGGAGCCGAGACCATGCCGACCACGCCTCCGGACATCCCCGCCGCCGAGCCGGAGGACCCGTACGCGGCGGTCCGTACGAGGAAGTACGCGGTGCTGCTGCTGATGGCGGCCGTTCTCGGGGTGCCGGTCTCCGCGATCGCGTTCGGCTTCCTGGCGCTGGTCTCGGAGCTCCAGTCGCTGACGTACACGGAGCTGCCGAAGGCGCTGGGGTTCGCGGCGACCCCGTCGTGGTGGCCCGTTCCGCTGCTCGGGGTCGCCGGGCTCCTGGTCGGGCTCGTCGTGCGCCGGCTGCCGGGCGGGGGCGGCCACCGCCCGGCGGAGGGGCTGGTGTCCACCGGCGCCCCGCCCGCGGCGGATCTGCCCGGGATCGTGCTCGCGGCGCTCGTCTCGCTGGGCGTGGGCGCGGTGCTGGGTCCGGAGGCGCCCCTGATCGCGCTGGGCGGCGGGCTGGCGGTCTGGGCGGCGGGCCGCGTCAAGCGGGACCTGCCACCGGATGCGCGGGCCCTGGTCGGGGCGTCCGGGAGCTTCGCCGCGGTGAGCGCCCTGCTGGGGTCCCCGCTGCTGGGCGCGTTCCTGCTGATGGAGGTGGCGGGTCTGGCCGGGCCGATGCTGGGCGTGGTCCTGGTGCCCGGGCTGCTCTCGGCGGGGATCGGCGCGCTGATGTTCACGGGGCTCGGTTCCTGGACGGGGCTGGGCACGTACTCCCTGGCGCTGGGCGAGGTGCCGTCGGCGGCCACCCCGGATGCCGCCGGGTTCGGATGGGCGCTGGTCCTCGGGGGCGCGGCGGCGTTCACGGGCGCGGGCATCCGCCGGCTGTCGCTGGCCCTCCAGGAACGCGTGGAGCGGCGGACGGTGGTGGCCACGGCGGTGATGGGCCTGGTCGTCGGAGCGCTGGCACTGGTGTACGCCGAGACGTCGGGCAAGGACGGTTCCGAGGTGCTGTACTCGGGCGAGCACGAACTGGGCCACCTCCTGTCCGCGGGCGCGGAGTACTCGGTCGGCGCGCTCGTGCTGCTCATCGTCTGCAAGTCGCTCGCCTACTGCGCCTCGTTGAGCTGCTTCCGGGGCGGCCCGGTCTTCCCCGCGATGTTCGTGGGCGCGGTGGGCGGTATCGCGCTGTCCCATCTGCCGGGGCTGCATCTCACGGCGGGTTTCGCGATGGGCGTCGGGGCCATGTGTGTGGCGATGCTGCGGCTGCCGATGACCTCGGTGCTCCTGGCGACGCTTCTGCTGGGCAGGGAGGGGCTCACCGTGATGCCTCTGGTGATCGTGTCGGTGGTGGTCGCGTACGTGGTCACTCTCCGGCTGACGCCCGCGCCGGTGGACCGGGACGGGGCACGGACCGGGGCCACCTAGAATCTCTTCCCTGATCAGGGATACGATCCCGAATATGGGAGATGTGATCGAGGAGCCGGACCCCCTGGGCGTCCGGCTCGCCGTGCGACTGGCGGACCTGCGCACCGAGCACGGCTGGTCCCTGGACGAGCTGGCCCGCCGCAGCGGGGTGAGCCGGTCGACGCTTTCGCGGCTGGAGCGCTGCGAGGTGAGCCCGACCGCCGCACTGCTCGGGCGGCTGTGCACGGTCTACGGCCGGACGATGTCCCGCCTCCTGATGGAGGTGGAGGCCGAGCCCCCGCCCCTGGTGCCCGCGGCGCGGCAGACGGTCTGGCGCGACGAGGCGGCCGGGTTCGTCCGGCGGTCGGTCTCGCCGCCGCATCCCGGGCTGCGCGCCGAGGTCGTCGAGTCCGTCCTCGAACCGGGTGCGTCGATCGCCTACGAGAACGCGCCGGTGCCCGGTGTCGAGCAGCACATCTGGGTAGGGGAAGGCACGGTGGAGGTGACGGTCGCCGAGGTGGCGCACACCGTGCGCACCGGGGACTGCCTCCGCTTCAGGCTGCACGGCCCGTCCCGCTTCCGCTGCGCGGGACCGGAGCGGGCCCGCTACGCCCTGGTGATCGTCCTGCCCTGACTCCGGCTCCGTGCCTCTTTCCGTTCCGCGCCCGTCGACCGTTCCACGCGAAAGGACCCCGCCCATGACCGAGATCGTCCACGTGTCCGCCCCCGAGCTGGTCACGTACGCCGACGACCTGGCCGGCCTGCTGGTCGAGACCGTCGAGGAGGGGTCCTCGGTGGGCTTCCTGGCCCCGTTGGACCGGGAGGCGGCCGCCATCTGGTGGCGGGAGCGGGCCGCCGCCGTGGAGGCCGGGAGCATCGGCATCTGGATCGCCCGCGAGGGCGGCCGGGTCTCCGGGACGATCGCCCTGGTCCGCGCGCCGCTGCCGAACGCCCGCCACCGCGCGGAGGTCGCCAAGCTGATGGTCCGCCCCTCCGCGCGCGGCCAGGGGCTCGGCGGAGCCCTGCTCGCGGCGGTGGAGGCGTACGCGGCGACCGAGGGCATCACGCTGCTGATCCTGGACACCGAGAGCGGCAGTCTGGCCGAGCAGGTCTACTGCGGGGCGGGGTGGACGAAGGTCGGGAGCGTGCCGGGATACGCGGCCGATCCGGCGGGCAGTCTCAAGCCGACGACCTTCTACTACAAGGAGCTCGCCGCTCCGTGAGCGGCGGACGGCACAATGAGCGGCACCACGCAAGGAACAGGGAGAGCTTCATGACGCTGCACGACATTCCGCTGCGCACCCTCGCAGGCGAGCCGACCACGCTGGGCGCGTACAGCGGCCGGACCGTCCTGGTGGTGAACGTGGCCTCCAAGTGCGGGCTCACCCCGCAGTACGAGGGCCTGGAGCGGCTGCAGCAGAACTACGGGGACCGCGGCCTGACCGTGCTCGGCGTCCCGTGCAACCAGTTCGCCGGGCAGGAGCCGGGCAGTGCCGAGGAGATCCAGACGTTCTGCTCGACGACGTACGGGGTGAGCTTCCCGCTGCTGGAGAAGATCGACGTCAACGGTGGCGACCGGCACCCGCTGTACGCGGAGCTGACGCAGCTGGCGGACGCGGACGGGGAGGCCGGGGACGTCCAGTGGAACTTCGAGAAGTTCGTGATCTCGCCGGCCGGTGAGCCGGTGGCCCGGATCCGCCCGCGCTCGGAGCCCGAGTCCACGGAGGTCGTGGCGGCGATCGAGGCGCACCTGCCGGGCTGAGCCCTCGGGAAGGGGCGGCCGGGGAGGTGTCCCCGGCCGCCCCTTCCGTACGTCCGCTTCTCCGCTAGCGGATCGGCATGCCCGAGAGCGTGCGGGCGATCACCAGGCGCTGGATCTCGCTGGTGCCCTCGAAGATGGTGTAGATGGCCGCGTCGCGGTGCATGCGCTCGACCGGGTACTCGCGGGTGAAGCCGTTGCCGCCGAGGATCTGGATCGCCTGCGCGGTGACGTCCCGGGCGGTCTCGCTCGCGTAGAGCTTCGACATGGAGCCCTCGGCCGAGGTGAACGGCTTGCCGGTGGTGGCCATCCAGGAGGCTCGCCAGACCAGCAGCCGGGCCGCGTCGATGCGGGTGCGCATGTCGGCGAGCTGGAAGGCGATGCCCTGGTTGTCGATGATCGGGCGGCCGAACTGGCTGCGGGTCTTCGCGTAGTCGAGGGCGACCTCGTAGGCGGCGCGGGCGGTGCCGACGGCCATCGCGCCGACGGCCGGGCGGGAGGCCTCGAAGGTGGCCATCGCCGCGTTCTTGAGCCGCTCGCCGCCCGCCTTGGCGCGCTCCCGGGCGCGGGCGAGGCGCTCGTCGAGCTTCTCCTTGCCGCCGAGCAGGCAGTGCCCGGGGACGCGGACGTCATCCAGGACCACCTCGGCGGTGTGGGAGGCGCGGATGCCGTGCTTCTTGAACTTCTGGCCCTGGGAGAGCCCGGGGGTGTTCGGCGGCACGATGAAGGAGGCGTGGCCCTTGGAGCCGATGTCGGGGTCGACGACGGCGACGACCACGTGGACGCCTGCTATGCCGCCGTTGGTCGCCCAGGTCTTGGTGCCGTTGAGGACCCACTCGTCCTTGGCCTCGTCGTAGACGGCCCGGGTGCGCATCGAGGCGACGTCGGAGCCGGCGTCGGGCTCGGAGGAGCAGAAGGCGGCGACCTTCACATCGTCGGCGTCGCCGTACATCTGCGGGATCCAGGTGCCGATCTGCTCCTCGGTACCGTTGGCGAGGACGCCGACGGCCGCCAGGCCCGTACCGACGATCGACAGGGCGATGCCGGCGTCGCCCCAGAAGAGCTCCTCCATAGCCATGGGGATGCCCAGACCCGTAGGGTCGAAGAACTGCTGGGCGTAGAAGTCCAGGGAGTAGATGCCGACCTTGGCCGCTTCCTGGATGACGGGCCAGGGCGTTTCCTCACGCTCGTCCCACTCGGCGGCGGCGGGGCGGATGACATCCGCCGCGAAGCCGTGGAGCCACTCCTTGACCTGCTTCTGGTCGTCGTTGAGCTCAAGCGTGAACTCGGCCATGTTTCCCTCCAGGCACTGCGGCGAAAACCACGCGTTACTCGCGGTAACCACAGTCTGTTACCGGCAAGTAGGTACTGTCAACCGTCATGGAGCCGATCCGGCGCCCGCCCCCTGGAGTGTTACGTTGCGCGGGCGTGCAGGAGCGGTGCGACGACATCGCGTGGCCAGGGGTGGGAGAGACGACATGGAGACCGCACGAAGCTCCGAGCGACAGCGGACCGCGGCCGAGCGCCGTCGCCGCGAGTTGCTGGAAGCGGCGGACCGGGTGGTGCTCAGGGACGGCCCGCAGGCCTCGATGAACGCCATCGCCGCCGAGGCCGGAATCACCAAGCCGATCCTCTACCGCCACTTCGGGGACAAGGGCGGCCTCTACCGCGCCCTGGCCAAGCGCCACACCGACGCGCTGCTCGGCGCGTTGCGCGCCGCCCTGGACGCGCCCGCCGAGCGGCGTGCGCGGGTGGAGTCCACGCTCGACACCTATCTCGCCGCGATCGAGGCCCGCCCGCAGGTCTACCGCTTCCTGATGCACCCCGCCGACGGAGCGGCCGACACCGCCGACCCCTCCCCCTCCGCCGAGCAGGGCTTCGACGTCGGCCGGCACTCCGCACCGCTGCTGCGCCGCCTCGGTGAGGAACTGGGCCAGGTGATCGCCGAGCGGGTCGACCTGGGACCGGACAGCGAGCAGATGGCCCGCATCTGGGGCCACGGGATCGTCGGCATGATGCACGCGGCGGGCGACTGGTGGCTCGCCGACCGGCCCTGCTCCCGCCAGCGGCTGGTCAGCAGCCTCGCCGATCTGCTGTGGGGGCGGCTGGCGGAGGCGGGCGACCGCGACGTCAAGGGCGGGCCGGGGTTCTGAGGTCCCGGGACACCGGTCCCGGCGGGCTCAGCCCCGCCGTGCCCAGGACGCCCTGCGCGCGGCGCGCAGCACCCGGGAGCGCCGCAGTCCGGTCAGCCGGTCGGGGTAGACGGTGCCCTCCAGGTGGTCGCACTCGTGCTGGAGGCACCGGGCGAACCATCCCGTCCCGGCGATCCGGACCGGCTCGCCGGTCATCGTCAGTCCCTCGACGACCGCGTGGTCGAAGCGTTCCGTGCCCGCTTCCAGCCCTGGAAGTGACAGACAGCCCTCCGGTCCGCGTACGGTGAGTCCGTCCGCCTCGACCAGTTCGGGATTGACCACGTGTCCCAGATGGCGGACATCGTCGTCGTCCGGGCAGTCGTAGACGAACACCTTGAGCGGGACGCCGATCTGGTTGGCGGCGAGCCCGACACCCTGTGCGGCGTACATCGTGGCGAACATGTCCTCGACCAGCTTCGCGAGCGACGGACCGAAGTCCGTGACGTCCTCGCAGGGCCGGTGGAGCAACGGGTCGCCGAGCAGACTCATCTCACGGACGAGTCCGGAACTGCCGGGGATCGGGCGGTTTCGCATGGCGGCAAGGGTACGTTCCGCCGGGGCCGGTCAGTTCCCGTGGTGCCGCGGTGCGGTCGATGCGGCGGACATCGATAGGCTGGGCGCGGACCGATGCAAGGAGGATCTAGGACGATGGCAGGCAACACGGAGCCGTTGTCGCCGCGGGCCAAACTGGCCGTGACGGCGGGCAAGGCCGCGGCGGCGGTGTCACGCGCCGCGGGGCGGGGCAGCGGATCGGTGATCGGCGGCCGGGTGGCGCTCAAACTCGACCCCGACCTGCTGGGGCGGCTGGCGCAGCACCTGGACGTGATCCTCGTGTCGGCGACGAACGGCAAGACGACCACCACCCGGCTGATCGCCGAGGCGCTGCGGGCCGCCGGGCCCGTCGTGTCGAACGCGCTCGGGGCGAACATGCCCGCGGGCATCACCTCGGCGCTGGCGGGCGGCTCGGACGCGAAGTTCGGTGTGATCGAGGTCGACGAGAAGTATCTGGCGGGGGTGGCCCGGGACACCACGCCCAAGGCCATCGCGCTGCTCAACCTCTCCCGCGACCAGCTGGACCGCGCGGCGGAGACGCGGATGATGGCCGAGCACTGGCGCGAGGGCCTGTCCGGCTCGAAGGCCGTGATCATCGCCAACGCGGACGACCCGCTGGTCGTCTGGGCGGCCTCCTCCTCGTCCAACGTGGTGTGGGTGGCGGCCGGTCAGGCGTGGAAGGACGACGCCTGGTCCTGCCCGTCCTGCGGCGGTGTGATGCAGCGCCCCGGCGACGACTGGTTCTGCGGGCAGTGCGGCTTCCGCCGCCCCGCCCCGAGCTGGGCGCTGAACGGCGACTACGTCCTGGACCCGCACGGTTCGGCGTGGCCGATCCACCTCCAGCTGCCCGGCCGCGCCAACAAGGCGAACGCCGCCAGCTCGGCCGCCGTGGCCGCCGTCTTCGGTGTGCCGCCGCAGGTCGCGCTGGAGCGGATGTACCAGGTGCAGGCGGTCGCCGGACGCTACGACGTCGTCACCTTCCAGAACCGTGAGCTGCGGCTCCTGCTGGCGAAGAACCCGGCCGGCTGGCTGGAGACGTTCTCGCTGATCGACCCGCCGCCCACGCCGGTGATCCTCTCGGTGAACGCCCGCGGCGCGGACGGCACGGACACCTCCTGGCTGTGGGACGTGGACTACACCCAGCTGGCCGGGCACCCGATCTTCGTGCTCGGCGACCGGAAGCTGGACCTCGCGGTCCGTCTCGAAGTGGCCGGTCTCGACTTCCGGGTCTGCGAGAACCTGGACGAGGCCGTGCAGTACGCCCCGCCCGGCCGCATCGAGGTCATCGCCAACTACACCGCCTTCCAGGATCTGCGCCGCCGTGTCGGCAACTGACCCCGGCCCCGGCCATCTCCGGAGAGGACGAAGTATGAACAACGGTCTGCGTCTGGTCTGGGTCTACCCCGACCTGCTGAGCACCTACGGCGACCAGGGCAACGCCCTGGTCGTGGAGCGGCGCGCCCGGCAGCGCGGCCTGGACGTGCAGCGTGTCGACGTGCGCAGCGACCAGCCGGTGCCGACGTCCGGCGACATCTATCTGATCGGCGGCGGGGAGGACAGGCCGCAGCGCCTCGCGGCGGAGCGGCTGCGCCGTGACGGCGGGCTGGCCCGGGCCGCGTCCAACGGCGCGATCATCTTCTCGGTCTGCGCGGGCTACCAGATCCTCGGCCACGAGTTCGTCAACGACCTCGGTGAGCGCGAGCAGGGTCTCGGTCTGCTCGACGTGGTATCCACCCGCGGCGAGGGCGCGCGGTGCGTCGGCGACGTACTGGCGGACATCGACCCGCAGCTCGGGCTGGAGCCGCTGACCGGGTTCGAGAACCACCAGGGCGTCACCCATCTCGGCCCGACGGCACGGCCGTTCGCCCGGGTGCAGTTCGGCCGGGGCAACGGCACCGGGGACGGCACGGAGGGCGCGTACAACGACACGGTCTTCGGGACGTACATGCACGGCCCGGTGATGGCCCGCAACCCGCAGATCGCCGATCTGCTGCTGAAGCTGGCCCTCGACGTGAACGCGCTGCCGCCGACCGACGACCGCTGGTACGAGGCGCTGCGCGCCGAGCGCATCTCGGCCGCGACCCAGCCCGCCTGAGGCGCATTCCGCTCGCATGAGCAAAGCCCTCCTGAGGGGGCTTGTGCTCGGTTGAGCGACAGCCCGCCTGAAGAGTTTTCCGCTCGGTTGAGCGAAGTCCAGCAGGCGGACGGCCGGTTCGGTCCCGCCACCCTGCGCCGGTAGGGTGGCGGGGATCCAACCGGACGGCGTGGTCCGGTCGTCGACTTATACGTTGCAAAGGTTCCGGGCCATGCGCATTGGCGTACTCACCTCCGGCGGCGACTGCCCCGGCCTCAATGCCGTCATCCGTTCCGTCGTGCACCGCGCGGTGGTGGACCACGGCGACGAGGTCATCGGCTTCCACGACGGCTGGAAGGGCCTGCTGGAGGCGGACTACCGCAAGCTCGACCTCGACGCGGTGGGCGGCATCCTGGCCCGCGGCGGCACTATCCTCGGCTCCTCCCGCGTCCAGCCCGCCCATCTGCGCGACGGGGTGGAGCGCGCCCGCGGCCATGTCGCGGACCTCGGCCTGGACGCCATCATCCCGATCGGCGGCGAGGGCACGCTGAAGGCGGCCAACCTCCTCTCCGAGGCCGGGCTGCCCATCGTCGGGGTCCCCAAGACCATCGACAACGACATCGCCTCCACCGACGTCACCTTCGGCTTCGACACCGCCGTCGGTGTCGCGACCGAGGCGCTGGACCGGTTGAAGACCACCGCCGAGTCGCACCAGAGGGTGCTGATCGTCGAGGTCATGGGCCGTCACACCGGCTGGATCGCCCTGCACTCGGGCATGGCCGCCGGCGCCCACGCGATCGTGGTGCCCGAGCGCCCCTTCGACATCGACGAGCTGACCGAGCTGGTCGGCAAGCGGTTCTCGGCGGGCAAGAAGTTCGCCATCGTGGTGGTCGCCGAGGGCGCCAAGCCGCGGGAGGGCTCCATGCAGTTCGAGCAGGGCGTCAAGGACGTCTACGGCCACGAGCGGTTCGCCGGGGTGGCCACGCAGCTCTCCGGCGAGCTGGAGCAGCGGCTCGGCAAGGAGGCCCGCCCGGTCATCCTCGGCCACGTCCAGCGCGGCGGCACGCCGACCGCCTACGACCGCGTCCTCGCGACCCGGTTCGGCTGGCACGCGGTGGAGGCGGCGCACCGGGGCGAGTTCGGGATGCTGACGGCGCTGCGCGGCACCGACATCGTGATGGTCCCCCTGGCGGAGGCGGTCGAGACGCTGAAGACGGTCCCGGCAGAGCGGTACGCCGAGGCGGAGTGCGTGCTGTAGGAACACGTCGTCCCGGAACTGCCCCCCGGCCGCAACCGCGGCCGGGGGGCAGTTCTACTCTGGACCGGACAACCGGCACGAAACGGGGACGTGTCCCCATCGGGAGTGAACAGATGGATCACAGCGGGCACGGCATGAACATGGATCTGCCGCCGTTCACGCTGGGACGGGGGCTGGAGCTCTCCGTCGAACCGTTCTTCCTGACCGGCTGCGTCCTGGCGCTCGCCCTGTACGGGTACGGCGTGGTGCGGCTGCGTCGGCGCGGGGACGGCTGGCCGGTGAGCCGGATCGTGTTCTTCACGGTGGGCGTGCTCAGCATCGCCCTGGTGATGTGCACCAAGCTCAACGACTACGGCATGGTCATGTTCAGCGTGCACATGGTGCAGCACATGGTGATCAGCATGCTGTCGCCCATCCTGCTGCTGCTCGGCGCCCCGGTGACGCTGGCGCTGCGCGCGCTGCCGCCGGCCGGCCGGGGCCGCACCGGGCCGCGCGAACTGCTGCTGAAGCTGCTGCACAGCCGGTACATGAAGATCATCACGCATCCGGTGTTCACGATCCCGCTGTTCATCGCGAGCCTCTACGCGCTCTACTTCACGCCGATCTTCGACTTCCTGATGGGCTCCAAGCCGGGCCACATCGGGATGATGGTGCACTTCCTCGCGGTCGGCCTGGTCTTCTTCTGGCCGATCATGGGCGTGGACCCGGGCCCGCACCGCCCCGGTTACGTGATGCGGATGCTGGAGCTGTTCGCCGGGATGCCGTTCCACGCGTTCTTCGGGATCGCGCTGATGATGGCGTCGACGCCGATGGTGAAGACGTACGAGAACCCGCCCGCCTCGCTGGGCATCGACGCCCTGAGCGACCAGAACTGGGCGGGCGGGATCGCCTGGGCGTTCAGCGAGATCCCCTCGGTGCTGGTGCTGATCGCGCTGGTCTACCAGTGGTACAACTCCGAACAGCGTGCCGCCCGGCGCTCGGACCGGGCCGCCGACCGCGACGGCGACAAGGAGCTGGCGGCGTACAACGCCTATCTCGCGTCCTTGCAGGCGCGCGGGCAGTAGCGCGGAGAGCGCATACGGGGTGACCATGGGGACAACGGCCGCGCGGCCGACGAGGAGCGTGCGCGCATGTCCGGATCGACGAAGACCATGGGGTACATGACCGTCGGGGCGCTGGTCGCGGTGACCGCGTACACGGTGGCGCTGGGAAGCAGCGGCTGGCTCTGGTTCGGCTGGGTGGTGCTGGGACTGTGCACCATCGGCATGCTGGCCACGCGGGACACCTGAGACGTCGCGGCGGATGGCCACGCCTGGCGGACCCGGAGGCGGGTACGCGTCGGGAGACCGGTTCTCTACGGTCGCATGGTGGTGCCGGGTCCCTGCGGGTAGGGTCCCGGCACCACCATGACCTGGTGGTACGCAGTCCTGAGTCGGCCCGGCAGAGCGAGGTGCACCCACAAGGTGTTTTATTACGTCCTGAAGTATGTCGTTCTGGGACCAGTTCTGCGGCTCTTGTTCCGCCCCCGGATCGAGGGCCTGGAGAGCATCCCGGAGGACGGAGCGGCGATCGTCGCGGGCAACCACCTCTCCTTCTCGGACCATTTCCTGATGCCGGCCATCCTCAAGCGCCGCATCACCTTCCTGGCGAAGGCCGAATACTTCACGGGTCCGGGGATCAAGGGCCGGCTCACGGCCGCCTTCTTCCGCAGCGCGGGCCAGATCCCGGTGGACCGGTCCGGCAAGGACGCCGGGCAGGCGGCGATCCGCGAGGGGCTCGGCGTGCTGGACAAGGGCGAGCTGCTGGGGATCTACCCGGAGGGCACCCGCTCGCACGACGGCCGTCTCTACAAGGGCAAGGTCGGGGTCGCGGTGATGGCGATCACCGCGCAGGTGCCGGTGATCCCGTGCGCGATGGTGGGCACCTTCGAGATCCAGCCGCCCGGCCAGGTCGTGCCCAAGATCAAGCGGGTCGCGATCCGCTTCGGCGAACCGCTCGACTTCTCCCGCTACGCGGGCATGGAGAACCAGAAGGCGGCGATCCGGGCGGTGACGGACGAGATCATGTACGCGATCCTCGAACTCTCCGGCCAGGAGTACGTGGACGAGTACGCGGCCAAGGTGAAGGCGGCCGAGCAGGCTGCCGCGCCGCCGAGGAAGTTCCCGAAGCTGCGACGCTGAGGGCGAATTCGCCACCGGCAGAGCGGTCTCGTCCGGGAGGCACCGCTCCCCTAGCGTCGGTCGCATGAGCAACGGACACGCATGGGTGCTGGGAGCGACGGGCCAGATCGGACGGGCAGCGGTCCGCGCGCTGGCCGCAGACGGCTGGGAGGTCACCGCGGTCTCACGCGGCGGGGGGCGGGACGAGGGGTGGGACCCCGGGGTCCGGGCGGTGGCGCTCGACCGCGACGAGGAGGGGGCGCTGGAGAAGGCGTTGGGCGACGGCTGTGACGTGCTGGTCGACATGGTCGCGTTCGACGGCGCGCACGCCCGGCAGTTGGCCGGGCTGGCCGGCCGGATCGGCTCGGCGGTCGTGATCTCCAGCGGTGCAGTGTACGAGGACGGGCAGGGCCGCAGCTTCGACACCCAGGCCGAACCGGACGGCTTCCCGCGCTATCCCGTGCCCTTGCCCGAGACCCAGCGCACGGTGGCTCCGGGGAACGCCACGTACGGCACGCGGAAGATCCTGCTGGAGCGGGAGTTGCTGGCGGCGGGCGGGGCGCTGCCGGTGACACTGCTGCGCGCGGGCGCGGTCCACGGCCCGTACTGCCGCACACCGCGCGAGCTGTACCTCGTGAAACGGCTGCTGGACGGGCGGCGGCGCCGGGTCCTCGCGTACGGCGGGAAGAGCCGCTTCCACCCGGTGCATGTGTCCAACGCGGCGGAGCTGATCCGGCTGGCCGCGCACCACCCGGGATCGCGCGTGCTGAACGCGGCGGATCCCGAGGCGCCCACGGTCGCGGAGATCGCGTCGGCGATCGACGCGGTGCTCGGGCGGGAGACGGAGACGGTGCTGATCGACGGACCGGCGCCCGAGGGGCATGTGGGCGAGACACCGTGGAGCGGTGCCCATCCCGTGGTCTACGACATGACGGCGGCCGGGGAGCAGCTCGGCTACCGGCCGGTGACGGGGTACGCGGAGTCGCTGCCGGAGACGGTCGAGTGGCTCGCCGGGGAGCTGGCGGGGCGCGACTGGCGGGAGGCGTTCCCGAAGATGCTCACGAACTACGGCGAGGGCCTCTTCGACTACGCGGCGGAGGACGCCTGGCTGGCGGCGTACGACCGGGACCGCCGCTGAGCGGGCCCGGCCGTACGCCCCCCGAGAGACTTACGGCTTCGGCGTGGCGTGCGGGGTGCACGTCACGTCGCGCCGGTCGGTCTTCCCGGTGAGCAGATAGGTGTCCACCCGCTCGTTGACGCAGGGGTTGACCAGTCCGGTGACGCCGTGGGACCCGGCGTCCTTCTCGGTGATGAGCCGGGAGCCCTTGAACCGCTTGTGCAGCTCGACCGCGCCCGCGTACGGGGTGGCGGCGTCCCGGGTGGACTGCACGATGAGGACCGGCGGCAGGCCCTTGCGGGTCTTCACGTCCAGCGGGGTCTGCTGCTTGGCGGGCCAGGTGGCGCAGGGCAGGTTCATCCAGGCGTTGGCCCACGTCATGAACGGGTACTTCTCGTGCAGCCGGGTGTTGTCCCGGTCCCAGGTGCGCCAGTCGGTGGGCCACCGGGCGTCGGCGCACTCGACGGCGCTGTAGACCGCGTTGCCGTTCTCGGAGGCGGCGTTGCCCGCGATGTCGCTCATGTCGGGGGCGGCGGCGTCGATCAGCGCCTGGGTGTCACCGGCCCGGTAGGCGCTCCAGGTCTTGGCGGTGGGGGCCCAGGCGGAGTCGTAGTACGGGGCGCCCTGGAAGAAGCCGATGAGTTCGGCGGGCCCGACGACGCCGCCGATGGGCTTCTTCTTCGCGGCGGCCCGCAGCTCCAGCCAGGCCTTCTCGACCTTCTGCGGGGTCTCGCCGATGCCGTAGACGGAGTCGTGCTCGGCGACCCACGCCTTCCAGTCGTCCCAGCGGGTCTGGAAGGCGATGTCCTGGTTGAGGTTTGCCCGGTACCAGATGTTCTTCCGCGACGGGTCGACCACGCTGTCGACGACCATGCGCCGGACGTGGGTCGGGAAGAGCGTGCCGTAGACGGCGCCCAGGTAGGTGCCGTAGGAGACGCCGAGGAAGTTGAGCTTCTTCTCCCCGAGCGCGGCCCGGATGACGTCCAGGTCGCGTGCCGTGTTCGGCGTCGTCATGTGCGGCAGCATCTCGCCGCTGCGCTCGCCGCACCCCTCGGCGTACTCGCGGGCCAGCTTGCGCTGGGCGCGCTTGTCGGCCTCGCTGTCGGGGACCGGGTCGGCCTGGGGGGCCTTGACGAACTCCTGCGGGTCGACGCAGGAGATCGGGGCCGAGTGGCCGACGCCGCGCGGGTCGAAGCCGACGAAGTCGTACGCCTTCGCGGTCTTCGTCCAGAGCGGGTTCTTGGCGGTGATCCGGGTGGGGAAGCGCATCCCCGAACCGCCGGGCCCACCCGGGTTGTAGAGCAGGGCGCCCTGCCGCTCGCGCTTCGTGCCGGTACTGACGTGCCGGTCGACGGCGAGCTTGATCTTCTTGCCGTTCGGCCTGGCGTAGTCGAGCGGCACGGTCACCCAGCCGCACTGGATGGGAGCGGTCAGGCCCCAGTCCTCCGGGCAGTCCTTCCAGTCGATCCCGGTCTTCGCCGCCCGCTGCGCCGCGACGGCGACCCCGCGCGCCTCGGCGTCGCCCCGGCCGTGGTGAGGGCCGTCGGCGCTCGCCGCGGGCGCGGCCATCGCCCCCGCTATGAGCGTGCCCGCGACGAGAGCCCCGGCCGAGCCGAGCACTGTCGTACGTCTCACGTGAATCCCCCTTCATCCGATCCGCCGCCGGGGGCGGCGTGGTCATCGGTGCGTCGCGGGGATCCTTTCGCCTACGGGGCACCTGGGGCCAGGGCGTACACCTGTTTCTTTACCGAACCCATAACCGGTGAAGGAAGTTCGCTGAGCGGACTCAGCCGAAGCCTTCCTCGTCGAGTCCGTCCAGCAGTTCGCGCATCGCGTGGTCCAGGGTCCGGCGCAGCAGGCGGGCGTCGGCGGCCACGGCGGTGACCAGGACGGCGGGGCCGGCCAACGGGGTGAGGGCGGCGGTGGGGCCGAGGAGGCGGGCGGGGAGCGGGGTGTCGTCGAAGGACGGGTCGGCGAGGAGGAGTTGGCCGACGGCCCGGTGGCCGGCGAGGACGGCGGGGCCGTCCCAGCCGTCGGGGGCGTCGGGTCCGTAGGCCAGTTGCTGGTCGAGGAGGGGGCGGCCCGCGCGGTGGACGGTGAGGCGGGTGGTGAGGGCGCCGGTGGGTTCGCCGTGGCGGCCGAGGATCTGTTCCTCGCGCAGCAGAAGGCGTGCGGTGGGGGCGAGTTGGACCCGGGTGGTCTGGCGCAGACGGCTGCCGTGGGCGGAGACGAGCTGTTCGGGCAGCCAGTGCAGGGCCGCCCCCTCCCCCACGGTCAGGTCCACGGTGTACGTGGACGGGCCGGTGTCCGCCCGGGGGCCCGGGAGGGCGACGGTGGCCGCCGCCGCGTCGACGGTGAGGCGGGCGCCCTCGGCGACCTCGGCCGCGATGGCGAGGCGGTCGCCGTTCAGCGGGGCGCTCATCGCGCCGACCACGGTGACCCGGGCGTACGGGGAGTGCGGCGAACGGGTGCGGCGCAGGGCGAGCGGGCCGCCGCTCTCCAGGACGGGCAGGGCGGTTCCGCCCCGCCCGTCGGGCTCGGCGCGGAGCCGGGCCCGCGCGTGGACGCTCACGCGGTCCAGGCGGCGAGCTGTGCGCGCACCCAGTCGGCGACCGGTCCGACGCCCTCGGCCGAGGTCAGAGAGGTGAAGGCGACGGGGAGGTCGCCGCGCTGCTTCTTGGCGTCCAGGGCCATCCGCTCCAGGTCGGAGCCGACGTAGGGGGCGAGGTCGGTCTTGTTGACGACGAGGAGGTCGGCGGTGGTGACGCCGGGGCCGCCCTTGCGCGGGATGTCGTCGCCGCCCGCCACGTCGATGATGAAGATCTGCGCGTCGACCAGCCCCTTGGAGAAGGTGGCGGTGAGGTTGTCGCCGCCGGACTCCACCAGGATCAGGTCGAGGGGGCCGGCCGTCTCCTCCAGCTCCTCGACCGCTTCGAGGTTGGCGGAGATGTCGTCGCGGATCGCCGTGTGCGGGCAGGCGCCGGTCTCCACGGCCTGGATCCGCTCGGGCGGCAGGACCGCTTGCCGGAGCAGGAAGTCGGCGTCCTCGCGGGTGTAGATGTCGTTGGTGACCACGGCGATGGACACTTCGGCGCGCAGTTCCCGGCACAGGGCGGCGACGGTCGCCGTCTTGCCGGAGCCGACGGGGCCGCCCAGCCCGATGCGCAGCGCGCGGCGGGTGCCGTCGGGGCGGGTGGCGTCGGCGCTGACGGCGGCGGGGCCGTCGTGGGTGTGTCCGAGGTGCATGGGGGCTCCCTGTGGTGGTCGAGCGGGTGGCTACGAGGCTGTGGTGGCCGAGCGGGGGGCTACGAGGCGAAGAGGCGTACCGGCCAGGTGGCGTGCGCCTCGGCGGTGATGTCGAGGAGCGGGGCCGAGGCGGCGGGCAGGGCGTCGATGCCCTGCCGGGCTGCCTCGGCGGCCTGTTCCGCGACCCGGTCCAGCTCGGGGGCGAGCCGGGCGAGGACGGCGGTGGCGTGGAAGGGGTCGAGGGAGAGGAGCCGGACGATGGCGGTGGCGGGCGCGCTGACGGTCTCGTACGCGACACAGTGCGCGGCGTCCTCGGGGCCGAGGCCAGCCGACCGCGCGGTGAGCCCGAGGACGACGGGCTGGTGGGCGCCGCGCGGCCGGGCCGCGGCGAGCGCGTCCAGTTCGGGGCTGGGCCAGGTGGCGCGGGCGGCCCGCACCATCTGCCGGCCCAGCTTCCGGGCGGTGGCCCGCAGGGCGGGCGAGGGCGTACGGGCGTCGGCGGCCTCGTCGAGGGCGAGCGGGTCGAGGCCGTGGGCCGCCGCCGCGGCGAGGGCCGCGGCGGTGAGACCCGCGGTGTGCAGACGGCCCCGGCAGAAGGCGGCGAGGGAGTCGGCGTCCTGGACGCGGCCCTCGGCGACGGCCGGTTCGGCGCCACCGGAGTGGGCGTGGCCTCCGGCGGGGAACCGGCCGTCGGCGAGGACGAGGAGAGCGGCGCGTGACATGGCGGCGGCCGCCCCTCAGAAGAGGAAGTAGCGCTGGGCCATGGGCAGTTCCGCCGCCGGGGCCGGTTCGACCGGATCGCCGTCGATGGTGACGGCGAAGCTGTCGGGGTCGACCTCGACGCGGGGCACGGCGTCGTTCTCCCGCATGTCCGCCTTGGTGACCCCCCGGGTGCTGGTGATCGGCGTGAACCGCTTCTCCAGGGCGATCCGTTCGGGCAGCCCGTCCTCGATCGCGGCAGCGGAGACGAAGTTGAACGAGCCGCGCGCGGCCGCCCGGCCCAGCGCGCCGAACATCGGCCGGGGCATCACCGGCTGGGGCGTCGGGATGGAGGCGTTGGCGTCGCCCATCTGCGCGTACGCGATCTGGCCGCCCTTGATGACGGTCTGCGGCTTCACGCCGAAGAACGCCGGGTCCCAGAGCACGAGGTCGGCGAGCTTCCCGGTCTCCACGGAGCCGATCTCGCCGCCCATGCCTTGGGCGACGGCCGGGTTGATGGTGTATTTGGCGACATAGCGACGGACCCGGTGGTTGTCGGCCCGGCCGTCCCCGGGCAGGGCTCCGCGCCGCTTCTTCATCACATGGGCGGTCTGCCAGGTCCGCAGGACCACCTCGCCGATACGTCCCATGGCCTGGGAGTCCGAGGAGATGATCGAGATGGCGCCGAGGTCGTGGAGGATGTCCTCGGCCGCGATGGTGGAGGGCCGGATCCGGGACTCGGCGAACGCCAGGTCCTCGGGGACGGCGGGGTTGAGGTGGTGGCACACCATCAGCATGTCGAGGTGCTCCTCGATGGTGTTGACGGTGTGCGGCCGGGTGGGGTTGGTCGAGCTGGGCAGGACGTACGGCTCGGAGACCACGCTGATGATGTCGGGCGCGTGCCCGCCGCCCGCCCCCTCGGTGTGGTACGCGTGGATCGTCCGGCCGGCGATGGCGGCGAGGGTGTCGGCGACGAACCCGGCCTCGTTGAGGGTGTCCGTGTGGATGGCGAGCTGGGCACCGGTCCGCTCGCAGACGGTGAGGCAGGCGTCGATCACGGCGGGCGTGGCGCCCCAGTCCTCGTGGATCTTGAATCCCAGTGCTCCGCCGCGCAGTTGGGAGTACATGGCGTCCTGCGACATCGTGTTGCCCTTGCCGAGCAGTCCGATGTTGACGGGGAAGGTCTCCAGCGCCTCGAACATCCGGGCCAGATGCCAGGGGCCGGGGGTGACGGTGGTGGCCTTGGTGCCTTCGGCGGGGCCGGTGCCGCCGCCCACGAGGGTGGTGATGCCGCTGGAGAGCGCCTGTTCGACGAGGGTGGGCGAGATGAAGTGGACGTGGGCGTCGACCGCCCCGGCCGTGAGCAGCTTCCCGTTGCCCGCGATGACCTCGGTCTCCGGGCCGATCACCAGGTCGGGGTGGACGCCGTCCATGGTGTCCGGGTTCCCTGCCTTGCCGATGCCGGTGATCCGGCCGTCCCGGATGCCGATGTCGGCCTTGACGATGCCCCAGTGGTCGATGACGACGGCCCCCGTGATGACGGTGTCGGGCGCGCCTTCGGCCCGGGTGGTGCGAGCCTGGCCCATGGACTCGCGGATCACCTTGCCGCCGCCGAACACCGCCTCGTCGCCCGCGTGTCCGGGGCCGCCGGAGCGGTCCTCCTCGATCTCGACGAGCAGATCGGTGTCGGCGAGCCGGATCCGGTCGCCGGTGGTGGGGCCGAACAGGTCGGCGTACACGGCACGCTTGAGGTCAGGCATCGAGGGCACCTCCGGTTTCGCCGCGCAGGCCGGGGACGACGCGGCGGCCGGTGAGGGGGACGAGTTCGACGTCGGCGGGGATGCCGGGTTCGAAGCGGACCGCCGTGCCGGCGGCGATGTTCAGCCGCAGGCCGTGGGCGGCGGCGCGGTCGAAGCGCAGCCCGGGGTTGGCCTCGGCGAAGTGGTAGTGGGAGCCGACCTGGACGGGGCGGTCGGCGGCGTTGAGGACGGTGAGACGGGTGACCGCCCGCCCCTCGTTGATGGGGATGTCCCCGTCCCCGTACAGGATCTCTCCGGGAATCATCGGCGCGCTCCCCCGTCAGACGATCGGGTCGTGGACGGTGACGAGCTTCGTGCCGTCGGGGAAGGTGGCCTCGACCTGGACGTCGTGGAGCATCTCGGGGATGCCTTCCATGACCTCGCCCCGGGTGAGCAACGTGCGCCCCGATGCCATGAGTTCGGCGACGGTGCGGCCGTCCCGGGCGCCCTCCAGCAGATGGGCGGTGATCAGGGCGACGGCCTCGGGGTGATTGAGCCGCAGCCCGCGTGCACGGCGCTTCTCTGCCACGTCCGCGGCCACATGGATGAGCAGGCGCTCCTGCTCGTGCGGGGTCAGTTGCACGCTTCCACCTCATCGTCTTCCGCCCGGCTCCTGGCTCCGGACGCAGCGGGACCCTATCCCCGTTCAACAACTCGTTGAACGCGAACGACGGCCTCGCGGCCAGGCATTGCACGTTAGGGCGGAAGTTTTTCCATTGCGTTAACTGATCTTTTGCGGGGTGATGGACATCAGACCGCGCAACCCGTTCTCCACCACCTCGGGGCGTACGTCCCCGAAGAGCGCCTCCTGGACGAGGAAGCCCTGCGCCGCCGCGATCATGGTGCGCGCCACGTCGTCGCCGGACACATCGCCCTCCAGGACCCCGGCGGAACGGTAGGCGTCGACGAGCTTCGCCCAGGCGACGCGCATGGTGGCGTACCCCTCGTCGAGAAGCGCGGCGAGCCGTCCGTCGCGCAGCGTCTCGGACCAGAGCTGGACCACGAGCGCGGCGAAGGTGCGGCGCTCCAGCCCGTGCACCTGCCCAGAGAGCACCCCTGCGAGCACCCGGCCGAGCAGCGCGTCCGGGGTGGGCGGCGGCATCATGCGGGCGGCGTCCTCGAAGGCGCCGCGGATGACGGCGAAGGTCTCCTCGGTGATGGCCGCGATGATGTCCTCCTTGCCGGAGAAGTAGCGGTAGACCGCTCCGGCGGAGAGCCCCACCTCCTTCAGGACGTCCTGCATGGACGTGGCGTGGAATCCGTTGCGGGCGAAGCAGCGTGCCGCGCCGTCGAGGATCTGACGGCGTCGGGCGTCGAGGTGTTCCTGGGATACGCGGGCCATGGCCTCAATCTAAAACGAACGTTCCTTCTTGACAATCGAACGAGGGGTGCCGACAGTGGGAGCACCGGAAAACGAACGATCATTCTTTTTGAGTTCCCGCCCGTCGCACGAATCGAGGCCGCCCATGTCCACCGCACCCAACCGCCGCGCGGTAGCGGTGATCCTGCTGATCCCCCTGGTGGTGACCCTCGCCCTCTGGGCCTTCGCCTGGCCCGCCGCCCGGATCGCGCCGCGCCACCTGCCGGTCGGCGTGGCGGGCGCGGCACCGGCCGCCCAGCAGCTGGAGCAGCGGTTCGAGCAGCGCGACGGCGCCTTCGAGGTGCACCGTTACGCCGACGAGGGCGCCGCCCGCGCCGCGATCGAGGACCGGGTCGTATACGGAGCCGTCATCGCCACCGCGCAGGGGCCGCACCTGCTCACCGCGTCGGCGGCGAGCCCCGTCGTCTCCCAGCTGCTGCGCGAGGCCGTGACCGCGTCCGCCCCGGCGGGCACGCGGGTCCAGGTCACCGATGTGGTCGCCGCACCGCCCGGGGACCCGCGCGGCAGCGCGCTCGGCGCGAGCGTCCTGCCCCTGGCCCTGGCGGGAATGGCGGCCGGAGCCGTCGTCACCTTCATGGGGCTGCGCGGGGCGCGCGGCGTGTCGACCCTGCTGGCGGCGTCCACGCTGGTGGGGCTCGCCGCCACGGCCGTGGCGCACAGCTGGCTCGGCGTGATCTCGGGCGACTGGTGGACGGAGGCGGGAGTGCTCGCGCTCACCGTGCTGGCCATCGGTTCGGGGGTGGCGGGGCTCGCCGCCCTGTTCGGTTCGCGCGGCATCGGGCTCGGCGCCCTTCTGATGGTCCTGCTGGGCAATTCCTTCTCCGGTGTCACCAGCGCACCGCAGATGCTGCCCGAGCCCGTCGGGGCGATCGGCCAGTGGCTCCCGCCGGGCGCGGGCGGTTCCCTGCTCCGCTCGGTCGCCTTCTTCGACGGGAGCGCGGCGGTCGGGCCCCTCCTGACGCTCTCGCTGTGGTCCGCCCTCGGACTGGCGGCGGTACTTCTCGCCCGGCGGACGCCGAAGCCCGCCGAGCCGGCCCGGGAGCCGGCCCTGACCGGCTGAGCACCGGGTCCGGACAGCACAGAGCCGGGTGCCCCTCATCGAGGAGGGGCACCCGGCTCTGTGCTGTCGCGGTCCGGGCGCGGGCTCCGTCCGGTCGGAGCGTCAGGCGTCCCGGCCGTCGCCGTTGCCGTCGCGGGGGCGGTGCTCGGCGGCGATACCGAACCTGCGCCGTTCGCCCTGAGCGGAGGGCGCGGAGTTGATCGAGGAGACCGAGCTGATCACCTGCTCCTCGGCGGCAGCCTCCTCCGCTTCGAGTCGTTGCAGGTCAGCGGCGGATACCAGCGCGATGAGGGGCTTGCCGTGCCGTGTCACCACGACGCGCTCACCGCCGTAGACGACGCGGTTGATCAGTTCGGCGAGCTCCGCCCGTGCTTGCGTCACCGGAATCTCGTAGGCCATAGTCACCATCATAACCTTCTGTACGTCCTGTACATTTTTTACGGATGGCTGGACGCCCAGACGGAGGGTCAGCTCCAGGAGAGAGGCACGCCATGATCCGCCCCGCCGCCCGCTACGTCCTTCCCGAGTTCACCGAGCGCACCGCCACAGGAACCCGGACGCAGGACCCGTACTCCAAGCTGCTGTCCGAGCGGATCGTCTTCCTCGGAAGCCCGATCGACGACACCGCGGCGAGCGACCTCGTCGCCCAGCTCATGTATCTGGAGCACGCCGATCCGGACCGGCCCCTGTCGCTGTACATCAACTCCCCCGGTGGTTCGTTCCAGGCGATGGCGGCGGTCTACGACACGATGCGCTACCTCACCTGCGACGTGGAGACCTTCTGCCTGGGGCAGGCGGGCTCCTACGCGGCGGCCCTGCTCGCGGCCGGGGCGAAGGGGCGGCGACATGCACTGCCCGGCGCGCGGGTAGTCATCCAGCAGCCCGCCGTGGAGGAGCCGATGCGGGGCCAGCCGTCCGACCTGGAGATCCACGCGCGCGAACTGGTGCGCACCCGCGAGATGTTCGCGGCCATGCCGGTCCGGCACACGGGCCGGACCGCGGAGCAGATCACCGCCGACATCGAGCGCGACACCATCCTCGACGCGAAGGCCGCCCTCGCCTACGGGCTGGTCGACCACGTCGTGGAGAACCGCTGACCGACCCGGCCGCCGTACGACCGGCGCCGACGACGCGAGGGGAAACGCCGATGGAGCCACCCGAGTTCCCGCCCCTGCCCGCCCTGACCCGCGCCGAGGGCGAGTTCGTCGACTGCTATCTGGCCGTGCTCGACCAGATCGGCCGGATCAACCCGGCGCACGGCGGCGACACCTACAGCGCGCTGCGGGCCGCCCAGGCCCTGGCCTCCGGGGCGGCGGCCCTGCGCGACGCCCTGGCCCTGATGCACGAGCGAGGCGAGTCGCGGCTCCACGCCGCCACCCTGGCGCGGGCCCTGCGCGTCCTGGACGGGGAGCGCCGGGCGGGGCGGGTCGCGATGCCTCCGCCGGTGAACTGACCCGCCCCGCGCACCGGAGCGCATTACGGGAGCGGACCGGCCTGCCAGCCGCACGACACGCCCGATCCCGCGATCAATTCTCCTCGCTCGTTCGGCGTAGGCGCTCACCCGCGCGAGCGACGGCCCAACTTGCGTTCGGAGCGCGGCCCGCACTCGAAATGCGTCCTTTCGTCCCTGGTGCGAGGGTGTGCGCCGGGCTCGTCGGCGAGCGCGAATCCGGCCTGTCCACCTGAATGGATCAGTGGTGAGGAGACTCACAAATCGCCGTTTCAACTCGGAAATCCGGCACGGAGTGCGTCAAGATCCCTGGGACGACAAGCCCCCGCCGCCGCGGCGGGGCGGTCCGGGCGGACGCCGAGTCCTGCCGCCGCCCGGATGACTGGTCGACAGGAGTGGATCGGCAGGAGTGGAGGACCCGAGCACAACGGGCCGACCGGGAGACCGGGAAGCCCTCGGGGTGAAGCCGCGACGCGGCCGGGCAACTTCGCCAGCCCGAACCCGACAGGTCATCCTTCACAGGCGGCTGACGAAGGGTTGCGCATGTCTGCGCAGGTTCATGTCCCGTCTCTGTTCGCCCGGGTCGGTACGGCTTCGGCGCTCACCCTGGCCGTGACGTCCTCGATGCTGGCGCCCGGTCTGGTGAGCGATGCCGAGGCCGCCACCGCCCACTCGACGAAGGCCCTGAAGGTCGCCGCGTCGAAGAAGGGGTCTCCCTACAAGTACGGAGCGGCGGGCCCCAGCCGCTTCGACTGTTCGGGGCTGACGCTCTACTCGTTCAAGAAGGCCGGCAAGAAGCTTCCCCGCACGGCACAGCAGCAGTACAACAAGACCCGCCATATCGCGAAGTCGCAGCGCAAACGCGGCGACCTCGTCTTCTTCCATTCGGGGCGCAGCGTCTACCACGTGGGCATCTACGCCGGGGCCGGGAAGATCTGGCACTCCCCCAAATCGGGGGACGTGGTGCGACTGGCGAAAATCTGGTCCAAGAGCGTCTGGTACGGACGGGTCCGCTGACCCACCGACCGGACGCTCTTTCCTTGCGGGCACCACCCCTGCCGCGGGCCGCTCTCAGCGCAGCAGCGGGCCGGTGACCAGGGCGAGTCCCAGTCCGGTGAGCGCCACCCCGCTGCCGCCCTCGATGGCGCGGGCGGTACGCGGGCGGCGCAGCCACCGGCCCAGCCGGTCCACGAGCAGGGCGACGGCCGGGAACCAGATCAGCGCCAGCACCACCACCACGGCCGCGAGCAGCAGGGTCCTGGGCAGCGGCGGCCGGCCTTCGGGCACGAACTGCGGCAGCAGGCTGAGGAAGAGGACCGGGGCCTTCGGGTTGAGCGCGTTGGTCAGGAACCCCTGGCGCAGCGCGCGTCCGAGCTCCCTGGGCGCGGGCCGCTCCGGCGTACCGGAAGGCGTGCCCGAAGCCGCACCCGCAGACGTGGCCGAGCCGTCCCGCGCCGGCCGGCGGCGGATCGCGTACAGCGCGCTGAGCCCGAGGTAGAGGACGTACGCGCCGCCGAGCAGCTGGACGGTGCGGAACAGCACGGGCATCGTCACCAGCACCGCGGCGAGTCCGGCGACCGCGAGCGCGGTGTGCACCAGCAGTCCCCCGGCGACGCCGAACGCCGAGGCCAGGCCCGCGGTGCGCGAGGCCAGGGCGTTGCGTACGACGACGGTGAAGTCGGCGCCGGGCAACGCGACCATGCCGGCGGCGACCCCGGTGAAGGCGATCAGTTGTGCGTCCATGAGGTCCACCTTGGACCTGCGGAGCCTTTAGCGTGTACTTGCAATCTTCTGGGTCTGCCTAAAGGAACGCTTTCATGTACGACCCGACACGGCTCGCGGCGCTCGTGGCCGTCGCGGAAGCCGGATCGATCACCCGGGCCGCCGGCCGCCTCGGCTACACCGCGCCCGCTCTCTCGCAGCAGCTGGCCAAGCTGGAGCGGGAGGCGGGGGCGGCGCTGCTGGTGCGCCACCATCGCGGGGCGCGGCTGACGGCGGCGGGCGAGCTGCTGGCGGGCCGGGCCCGGCGGGTGCTGGACGAACTGGACCAGGCCCGGCACGAGCTGGCGCAACTGGCCGGGCTCTCGGGCGGCAGGCTGCGGGTGGGGACGTTCACGACGGCCGGGATCCATCTGCTGCCGCCCGTCCTGAGCGCCTTCCGGCGGGCCCACCCCGAGGTCGAGCTGACCGTCGCCGACCACGAACCGCCCGGCGGGATCGCCGCCGTGGCCGCGGGCGAGGTGGACCTGGCCCTCACGCACGCCTACGAACCGGGAGCGGTCGGGCCGCCGCCGGCGGGCGTGCTCGTCGACCCCCTCCTGGTCGAGGAGCTGGTACTGGTCACGTCGGTGGGGCACCGGCTCGCCGAGGGCACCGGGCGGCTGCCGGTCGGCGAGCTGGCGGGGCGGCCGCTGATCAGCAGTGCGCCCACCCATCCGCCCCGGCGCGGGGTCGAGGACGCGCTCGCCGAGGCGGGGGCGACGCCTGCGGTGGTCTGCGAATCGCCCGGGTACGCGCTGGTGTGCGCGCTGGTCAGTGCGGGGCTCGGCGTGGCGGTGGTGCCGGAGATGGTCGCCTCGATGGCGCCGGCCCCGCTGTCCGTCCGGCGGCTGGAGCCCGCGTCGTTCCGCCGGACCATCTCGGTGGTGCACCGGGGCGACCGGTCGAGCGCGGCCGCCGCGACGCTGCTCGCGCTGCTGCGCAGCGGCTTCGGCCGCGGGGGCACGGCTCCGGGGCCGAACCGGACCCCGGCGGGCTGATCCTCTGCGGCCGGCACTCCGGGGGGCCGCTCCGGCCGGGCGGATCACCCCGCCGGAGCCCGCGCCGACCGGGCAGCCCGCCGGGTCCCGGCCCGGACGGTCGGCCCGTCGGGGTCCCGGCCCCGACAGAGTCAGCTCTGGACCGCGGCGACCCACGGGAGCGCGATCCAGACCGTCTTGCCGCCCTCGGCGGTCGGCGTGACCTGGAGCCGGCCACCGCGCTCCTTGGCCAGCATCCGGATGATGACCATGCCCCGGCCGTTGTCCTGCCGTACGGCGGCGGGCAACCGCTGGGGCCACCGGGGGTGACTGTCCGTGACGCCGAGATACAGCTCCTCGTCGCGTTCGAGGCGCAGGTCCACGGTGAAGGTGGGCGACTGGCCGAACGTGTGCTGCACGGCGTTGGTGGCCAGCTCCGAGACGATCAGCCGGATGGTGTCGGCGAACTCGCTGTCGTCGGACAGGCCCCATTCGGCCAGGGTCCTGGCGACATGTCTGCGGGCCGAGGAGACCGAGACCGGATCGCTCGGCAGAGTGACGGTTGCTTCCTGATGGTCCGCCATGGCGATACCGCCCCTTTCCCGCCCCGGGCCGCGCGGCGGTCGGCCGGGATTGTGCTTCGCGCCAGATTGCCATTGATGCAGCTCCCTGTAACGAGGTTCGGCCAAGATATGCATATATCTGTCGCTCGAAGCGGTGAATTCGGGACCCGTACAGCGCGGACGGACGGCACACTGGCCCCTCTGCGGGCCGGTCCCCGGCGACGGCCCGGCCCCTGCCGACAGCGGAAGGAGACCGGCATGCTGCACGGCCCCGTCGTCCGGCGGCGCAAGCTCGGTGAGGAGCTGCGGAGCCTGCGCCACGCCTCCGGAATGACCAGCCGGGAGGCGGCGCGGCTGCTCGGCTGGCACCAGTCGAAGGTGAGCCGCATCGAGACCGGCGCCAGCGGGGTGGCCCCGGGCGACGTGGCCCGGCTGCTGGACGTCTACGCCGTGCGCGACCCCCAGTTGCGCTCCCTGCTCGAAGTCCTCGCGGGGCAGGCGGGCGGCGGCGGTTCCGGCTGGTGGCACGCCTACCGGGGGCTGATCCCGCCGCAGTACCGCGACTTCATCAGCCTGGAGTCGCAGGCCAGGACGGTCCGGACGCTGGAGACCTCGGTGGTGCCGGGGCTGCTCCAGACCGCCGGGTACGCCCGTGCCGTGACCCGCGCTTCGCTGGACGGCGTACCGGACGGCCGGCTCGACTCCCTGGTCGAGGTCCGGCTGACCCGCCAGCGGGTGCTGCGCGCCAGCCCGCCGCTGCGGTTCACGGCGGTGCTGGACGAGGCGGTGCTCCGTCGCGAGGTGGGCGGGCCCGAAGTGATGCGGGATCAGCTGCAGCATCTGACCCAGGTGTCGCAACTGCCGCATGTTGAAATGCAGTTGCTGCCGTTCTCGGTGGGCGGATACGTCGGACTCACCGGCCCTTTCGTTATCTTCTCCTTTCCGAACATTTCTGATCTGGATGTGGTCGTTCTTGACCACTTGACGAGTAGCCTCTATCTGGAGCGGAGAGAAGACCTTGAGGCGTACAGCTCGGCCTTCCGCACCTTGCAGGCGCACGCGCTGTCGCCCGAACGCTCGCTGGACCTCATCACCGAGATCGGACGTAGCTTCAGACGCAGCTGAGGGGGCCGCCATGTCAGACCGACACGCACTGCCCGACGCACCGCCGCCATCGATGCCACCGCCGTCCACGGCGCCGTCCGCCCCGCGGTGGCGGCGCAGCAGCCGGTCGACCGGGATGAACAACTGCGTGGAGACCGCGCGGCTTCGCGGCGCACTCCTGGCCGTACGCGACTCGAAGGACGTGGACCGGCCGCCGCTGCGGTTCTCGGCGGCGGCCTGGACCGCCTTCGTGGACGGGCTCGGCCCGCGCGGAACCGGTCCACAGCACATCAGCTGACGCCGACGTCCGCCTGCCGGGGAGCGGTGGCGGCGATCGTGGCCACCGCGGTCGTGATCTGCTCCTCGGTCAGGTCGGCGCGCGCGGTCAGCCGCAGCCGGGAGATGCCGTCCGGGACCGACGGCGGGCGGAAGCAGCCCACCGCCATGCCGGCCGTGCGGCAGTCGGCCGCCCAGCGCACCGCCGCGTCCGCCGAAGGCGCCCGGACGGAGACGACGGCCGCGTCGGGCCGGACCGCCTCCAGCCCGGCGGCGGTGAGCCGCGTGTACAGCGCGGTGGCCACCTCCCGGGCGCGGGCGGCCCGTTCGGGCTCCCGGCGCAGCACCCCGAGGGCGCCGAGCGCGCCGCCGACGGCCGCCGGGGCGAGCCCGGTGTCGAAGATGAACGTACGGGCCGTGTTGACCAGGTGGTCGATGACCCGGGCGGGCCCCAGGACCGCTCCGCCCTGGCTGCCCAGCGACTTGGACAGGGTGAGGGTGGCCACGATCCCTTCGCCGCCCGCCAGTCCGGCCCCCGCGAGCGCTCCTCGTCCGCCCTCGCCCAGGACGCCGAGGCCGTGGGCGTCGTCGACCAGCAGGGCGGCGTTCGCGGAGCGGCAGACCCCGGCCAGGGCCGGAAGCGGGGCGGCGTCCCCGTCGACGGAGAAGACCGAGTCGGTGACCGCGAGGGCCCGGCCGTCCTGTGCCCCGAGGGCCTTGGCGACCGCGTCCGGGTCGGCGTGGGGGACGACGGCGGTCTCGGCACGGGAGAGCCGGCAGCCGTCCACGATCGAGGCGTGGTTGCCCGCGTCGGAGACGATGAGCGAGCCGCGCCCGGACAGCGCGGTGAGCGCGGCGAGGTTGGCCGCGTACCCGGAGGAGAGCACGAGCGCCGCCTCGAAACCGCAGAACGCGGCCAGCTCCCGTTCGAGTTCGGCGTGCAGGGCGGTGGAGCCGGTGACCAGCCGGGAGCCGGTGGCCCCCGCTCCCCAGCGGCGGGCGGCGTCGGCCGCGGCGGCGGTGGCCTCCGGGTGCCGGGTGAGGCCCAGGTAGTCGTTGCTCGCGAGGTCCAGCAGCTTTGGCTCGGCGTCGCGCGGACGCAGCGTGCGTACGAGTCCGGCGGCAGCCCGGTGGCGGGCCTCGGCGTCGATCCAGTCGAACGGGGCGAAGGACATGGGGCGGGTCCCTGTCTTTGTAGGCAGCCCACAGACCCTAGCCGGGTGCGCAGCAGGTCAGGGTGTGGCAATACACACACCCCCGCCCGGCTCTCCTGTCTGGTTCCTCCTTGGCTGGAGGCGGTGCCGTAGGCCAGGATCGTCTTTCATGGACCTGCTGAACACGCTGGTGGACAAGGGGCTGCGGCGCGAACTGCCGACCCGCGAAGAAGCGCTCGCCGTACTGGCGACCTCCGACGACGAGCTGCTCGACGTGGTTGCCGCCGCCGGGAAGGTGCGCCGTCAGTGGTTCGGGCGACGCGTCAAGCTCAACTATCTGGTCAACCTCAAGTCCGGGCTCTGCCCCGAGGACTGCTCCTACTGCTCGCAGCGGCTCGGCTCGAAGGCCGGAATCCTCAAGTACACCTGGCTGAAGCCGGAGGAGGCGTCCAGGGCCGCCGCCGCCGGGGTCGCGGGCGGCGCGAAGCGGGTCTGTCTGGTGGCGAGCGGACGCGGCCCCACGGACCGGGACGTGGACCGGGTCACCAAGACCATCGAGGCCATCAAGGAGGAGAACGAGGGCATCGAGGTCTGCGCCTGCCTCGGCCTGCTCTCCGACGGCCAGGCCGACCGGCTGCGTTCGGCGGGCGCCGACGCGTACAACCACAACCTGAACACGTCCGAGGAGACGTACGGGGCGATCACCACCACCCACACGTACGCGGACCGGGTGGAGACCGTGCAGCAGGCCCAGGCAGCCGGGCTCTCGGCGTGTTCCGGGCTGATCGCCGGAATGGGCGAGAGCGACAAGGACCTGGTCGACGTGGTGTTCGCGCTGCGCGACCTGGACCCGGACTCGGTGCCGGTGAACTTCCTGATCCCGTTCGAGGGCACGCCGCTCGCCAAGGAGTGGAACCTCACCCCGCAGCGCTGCCTGCGCATTCTGGCGATGGTCCGGTTCGTCTGCCCGGACGTCGAGGTGCGGCTCGCGGGCGGCCGTGAGGTGCATCTGCGCTCGATGCAGCCGCTGGCGCTGCACCTCGTCAACTCGATCTTCCTGGGCGACTATCTGACGAGTGAGGGCCAGGCCGGTCAGGCCGACCTGGACATGATCGCGGACGCCGGTTTCGAGGTGGAGGGCGCGGGCACGACGACGCTGCCGCGCCACCGGGCGGACGCGCTGGCCGGCGGCTGCGGTACGTCGGCGGAGCCGGCCGGGTGCGGAACGCAGGAGTCCGCGGGCTGCGGTTCGCACGGGGACGGCAGCGGCTGCGGACCGTGCGGTGGCCACGGGGCGCAGGAGCGGGAACCGGTGGCGGTCGCCCGCACGGACGCCGACGTTCCGGCCGGGCGTACGGAGGCGAACGGCGCGCCGCGTACGGATCTGGTGGCGGTGCGCCGGCGCGGCGCGGGGACGGATCTCGCCCCCAATGCCTGAGCCGTACGCCCCCGCGCTCCCCCGGCCCGCCGCGCACTCCCGGTCCGCCGCGCCGAAGCCGTACGCCCCCGACGAACTGCGGGCGCTCGACCGCGCGCACGTCTGGCACCCGTACGGTCCGATGCCGGGCCGCCAGGAGCCGCTGATCGTGGAGTCGGCCTCCGGGGTACGGCTCCGGCTCGCCGAACCCGTCGAGGGGCGGCGCGAGTTGGTGGACGGCATGTCGTCCTGGTGGTCGGCGGTGCACGGCTACAACCACCCGGTCCTCAACGAGGCAGCACGCGGCCAGCTGGACCGGATGAGCCATGTGATGTTCGGCGGGCTCACCCACGAGCCCGCCGTCCGGCTGGCGACCCGGCTGGTGGAGATCACCCCCGAGCCGCTCCAGCACGTCTTCCTGGCCGACTCCGGTTCGGTGTCGGTCGAGGTCGCGGTCAAGATGTGCCTGCAGTACTGGCGTTCGGCGGGCCGTCCGGAGAAGCGGCGGCTGCTGACCTGGCGCGGGGGCTACCACGGGGACACCTGGCAGCCGATGTCCGTGTGCGACCCGGAGGGCGGGATGCACGAGCTGTGGTCGGGCTCCCTTCCCCGGCAGGTCTTCGCCGAGGCCCCGCCGGACGGTTTCGACGCGGAGCCGGATTCCGGGTACGTCACGCATCTGCGGGAGGTGATCGCCGCGCACGCGGAGGAGTTGGCGGCGGTCATCGTGGAGCCGGTCGTGCAGGGGGCCGGCGGGATGCGGTTCCACTCCCCCGCCTATCTGCGGGTGCTGCGCGAGGCGTGCGACGAGCACGACGTACTGCTGGTCCTCGACGAGATCGCGACCGGTTTCGGGCGTACGGGCAAGCTGTTCGCCGCCGGGCATGCCGGGATCTCGCCGGATGTCATGTGCGTCGGGAAGGCGTTGACCGGCGGCTATCTCACGATGGCGGCGACGCTGTGCACCACCCGGGTGGCCGAGGGCATCTCCAGCGGAGAGGTGCCGGTACTGGCGCACGGGCCGACGTTCATGGGCAACCCGCTGGCCGCCTCGGTGGCCTCGGCCTCGGTGGACCTGCTGCTCGGGCAGGACTGGGAGGGCGAGGTTGCGCGGATCGGCGCGGGGCTGCGCTCCGGGCTCGCTCCCGCCGCGGACCTCGCCGGCGTGGTGGACGTACGCGTCCTCGGGGCGATCGGGGTCGTCCAGCTCGACCACGAGGTGGACATGGCGGCGGCGACCCGCGCGGCCGTGCGTGAGGGCGTGTGGCTGCGGCCGTTCCGCGATCTCGTCTACACGATGCCGCCGTACGTCACGGGCGACGAGGACGTGGCCCGGATCTGCCGGGCCGTGTGCGCCGTGGCACGGGAGGGCTGAAGCGATATGTCGGCGATTCTGGTGGTGTCCGGTACGGGCACGGAGATCGGCAAGACCGTGGTGACCGCCGCGGTGGCGGCCGCCGCGCGGGGACGCCGGGTCGCGGTCCTCAAACCCGCGCAGACCGGGCTCGCGCCCGGGGAGCCGGGTGACGCGGCCGAGGTCGCCCGCCTGGCGGGAAGCCATGTGACGGCGGTCGAACTGGCCCGGTTCCCGGAGCCGTTGGCCCCGGCCACGGCCGCCCGGCGGGCAGGTCTTGTCCCCGTGCGGCCGTTCGAGGTCGCCGAGGCGGCTCAGAAGCTGGCCACCGAGCACGATCTCGTGCTGGTGGAGGGTGCGGGCGGGCTGCTCGTGCGGTTCGACGACGAGGGCGGCACCCTCGCGGACGCGGCCCGGCTGCTGTCCGCGCCGGTGCTGGTGGTGGCCCCCGCGGGGCTGGGCACGCTGAACGCCACCGCGTTGACGGCCGAGGCGCTGCGGAGCCGGGGGCTTGGCTGCCGGGGTGTGGTGATCGGCAGCATGCCGGCGGAGCCGGACCTCGCGTCCCGGTGCAACATCGAGGACCTGCCGGTGGCGGCCGGTGCGCCGCTGCTGGGCGCGGTACCGGCCGGTGCGGGTGCCCTGCCGGGAGCGGACTTCGCGGCGGGCGCGGCGCGGTGGCTCGCTCCGGAGCTGGGCGGGAGCTGGGCGCCGGGACGGCACTGAGGCCCCGGACCGGACGTCCGGGGGCTATCCGGAGGCGTTCCGGGGGAGAATCGTCGGCCCGGCCCTGGTGCCGGAGGACAGGGCGGTCACCGGCACCAGGGGCCGGGCCGTACTCCAGGAGACCCGGACCTGTCCCCCGCACCCATAGGGCGCGGTCTGGCCCCGACCTTGTCCGCCACAAGCCGGGCCGAGGGGTCTGCTCGGAGCGTACGAACTCGGGCGGGGCCGAGCCGGGGCCCTCCTCGGTCAGCAGATGGACCAGTTCCTCGGGGGTACCCAGGTTGGTCAAGAGCTGCAGCAGCCGCCTGCCGGGGCCTCTTCGGCAGCCGCCCCGACCGCAGCGGGGGCGCCGAGCTGGACGAGCTGCGGGTTGGGCACGCAGCAGCCGTTGTCGGGTTCCTTGGTGTCGGAGGTGTCGAAAAGGCCGGCGCCGCCGCAGACTCCTGTCTCGGGGAGGGTGAGTTCCACGCGGTCAGCGGAGGCGAGGTCGCCGGCGATCGCGGCGGCTACCGAGCGGACCTGCTCGTAGCCGGTCATCGCCAGAAACGTCGGGGCGCGGCCGTAGGACTTCATCCCGACCAGGTACACACCGGGTTCGGGGTGGGCGAGTTCGCGGTGGCCGTGCGGGTAGACGGTGCCGCAGGAGTGCTGGTTGGGGTCGATCAGCGGCGCGAGCCCGACCGGGGCCTGGAGGCGCTCGTCAAGGCCCAGGCGCAACTCGCCGAGGAAGGACAGGTCGGGGCGGAAGCCGGTCAGCACGATCATCTCGTCGACAGCGTCCAGGCGGCGCCCGTCCTCACCGACGAGGACCAGGCGGCCGTCGGCGTCGCGCTCGACCGCTTCGGTGCGAAAGCCGGTCACGGCGTCCGCGTGGCCGTCGTTGACGGCGGCCTTCGCCGCCAGGCCCAGGGCGCCGCGGGCGGGCAGCTGGTCGGCTTCGCCGCCGCCGAAGGTGGAGCCGGAGATGCCCCGCCGCAGGATCCATACGCCCTTCGTGCCCCTGCCGTCCTTGGACTTGGCGAGGTCGGCCAGGTAGGCGAGTGCGGTGAACGCGGAGGCGCCGGATCCGATCACGGCGGTGCGCGTGCCCGCGTAGCGGGAGCGGATGGCGGGGTCCTTCAGGTCCGGGACGCGGTAGGTGATCCGGCCGGTCGCCGCACGCTCGCCCAGGGCGGCCAGGCCGCTGCCGCCGGCCGGGCTGGGCGTGGCCCACGTGCCGGAAGCGTCGATGACGGAGCGGGCGGAGACGCGCTCCTCGCGGCCGTCGGCGTGGGTGAGGTGCACGACGAAGGGCTGCTGCTCACGGTCGGCGTCGACGATGCGGTCGCGGCCGGCGCGCGAGACGCCGGTGACCGTCGCACCGAGGCGGACCCGGTCGCCAAGGACGTCGGCGAGCGGCTGCAGGTACTGCTCGGCCCAGTCGCCGCCGGAGGGCCAGGTGGCCGGGTCGGGACGGGTCCACCCGGTGGGAGCGAGGAGCTTCTCGGCAACCGGGTCGACGACCTCGCCCCAGGTGGAGAACAGCCGCACGTGCGCCCACTCGCGCACCGCGGCGCCGGCCTTCCGGCCGGCTTCCAGGACCAGGGGCTCGATGCCCTGGTCGAGCAGGTGGGCGGCGGCGGCCAGGCCGACGGGGCCGGCTCCGATCACGACGACGGGCAGCTCGGGGGTGGCGGGCGCGTTCACGGCGACTCCTTGCGTGGTTCGACATCTGTCGATGGCTTGCGTGGATCAGCATGACACCCATATTGACGAACGTCAACATAGACATGCATCGAATCTAGGCGTTGGTTCATGGAGCACACCGACGTCGCCGTCATCGGTGCCGGCCGGTCCGGACTCGCCACCGCCCCCGCGCTGCTGTGCCGCGGGCTGCGGCCGGTGGCGCTGGAGGCGTCCGACCGTACGGCCGCATCGCGGACGCGCGACTACGACAGCCTCACCTGGCGCGCCCGCCGGCGCAGCCCGCCCTCGACGACGGCCGCTACCGTGCCGCCCTGACCGCCGGACGACCCGACCGGCGACCGCTGCCCACCGGCGCCGACGGGACCGAGCTCATCCGGCCGGACGGACAGCGGGAGGAGGTCGACGCGGTCATGCTCGCCACCGGCTACCGCCCCGGCCTGTCCTACCTCACCGACTCCGGCGGCGCCCTGGACGCCGACGGGAGCCCCCGGCACCGCGAGGGCCTGGCTCCCGAGGCGCCGGGCCGCCGTTCGTCAGGCCGGAATGGCAGCGCAGCCTCTCGTCGAACTCACTGCGCGGTGTTGGCCGGACGCGGAGCGGATCGCCCGGCGCGTGGCTGCCCGCCTCGTATGCCTGTGCCAACCCGCCCGAGGCTGGTTCGACGTGTGCCAACATAGACGCATGTCGAATGCGAAGGTGCTGCCGCTGCTCGAACCCGCCGATGGCCAGGGTGTGGCGCCGTGCTGCCCGCCGCTGGCAGAGCGCCCCATGAGCGCCGCCGAGGCCGAAACCGCGGCGCGGATGTTCAAGGCGCTCGGCGACCCGGTGCGGCTGCGGCTCTTCTCCGCCGTCGCCTCGCACGAGGGCGGGGAGGCGTGCGTGTGCGACATCTCCGACGTCGGCGTCTCCCAGCCCACCGTCTCTCACCACCTGAAGAAGCTCAAGGAGGCCGGTCTGCTCACCTCCGAGCGGCGCGGCACCTGGGTGTACTACCGGGTCGAGCCCTCGGTGCTCGCCGCGATGGGCCAGTTGCTGGCCATGCCGGCCGCGGACTGACGACCGGACGAACAGAAGGGCGGGTGCGGTGAGCGGGGCGCTGAGTGCGATGGTCGTGTCACTGGCGGCGGAGAACGCCGAGCAGGTGCTGGCGATCTACCAGGCCGGGGTCGACGAAGGGAACGCCACCTTCGAGACCACCGCCCCGGCGTGGGAAGCGTTCGATGCGGCGAAGCTGCCCGCGCACCGCTTCGCCGCCGTCGACGGGAACGGGAAGGTGCTGGGGTGGGTCGCGGCGAGCCGGGTTTCGGACCGGTGCTCGTACGCGGGGGTGGTCGAGCACTCCGTCTACGTCCACCCCGCAGCCCGCGGTCGCGGCGTCGCTTCCACCCTTCTCGAGGCGCTGATCAAATCGACAGAGCAGGCCGGGATCTGGACCATCCAGTCAGGGGTCTTCCCCGAGAACACCGCCAGCCTCGCCGTGCATGAGCGGGCCGGTTTCCGGGTCATCGGCACGCGGGAGCGGATCGGGCGCCATCACGGCGTCTGGCGTGATGTCGTCCTTCTCGAGCGCCGCAGCCCGGCCATCGCCTGACCGTCAGCTCAGCTGTGCGATCTCGCGTGCGGCATCACGGGCGGGGCGACCGACACCGATGAGTGTGGCTGACGCCGGGCCGGTCCAGTCTCCCCCGCCGACCACGATGACGTGCTGGTCGGCGAAGTCGGCCGGGGAGCGGTAGTTCACCGTGTGGAGCTGTCGCCCGACGAAGATGTCGCGGCCGGGGACGGCGGGAAGGAAGGGCCGTGTCCAGGTGCCGGTGGCGCTGATGACCGCCCGGGCTCGCCAGGTGCCCGCGTCGGCCTCGACCAGGAGCCTCGCGCCGTCGCGGCGCACGCGCGGGTGTCATGCTGGACCGGCAGGTCGTAGCGCTTCTCGCAGTCGGTGAGGTAGTCCACCACGTGCCCGGCTTCCGGGTACGTCCCGCCCCGCCGGGCGGGCATGAGCCGCCCGGGCAGCGAGGAACAGGCGGCCGGGAGAACAGGCGCAGCGAGTCCCACATGCCAGGACCCGCCCGACGTCGACTCCGCGTCCAGGATGACGGAGTCGAGGCCGCGCCGACGCAGGTGGTACCCGGCGGCGAGACCCGACTGGCCGCCGCCGAGCACCACCACATCCATGTGCTGCGTCACGGGGCCGTCGTCACCGCACCGGGGGCGAACCTCTTGCGCCAGGCGAGCGCGACGTAGACCAGGCCGATCAGCACCGGGACTTCGATGAGCGGGCCGACGACTCCGGACAAGGCCTGGCCGGAGGTGACGCCGAAGGTGGCGATGGCGACCGCAATGGCCAGCTCGAAGTTGTTGCCGGCTGCGGTGAACGAAAGCGTCGTGGTGCGGTCGTACGCCAGGCCCAGGCCCTTGCCGAGCAGGAACGTGCCGAAGAACATGACGGCGAAGTAGACCAGCAGCGGCAGCGCGATCCGGACGACGTCCAACGGCTGCGAGGTGATGGTCTTCCCTTGCAGGGCGAAGAGGATGACGATGGTGAACAGCAGCCCGTACAGGGCCCAGGGGCCGATCTTCGGCAGGAACCTGGCCTCGTAATTCTCGCGGCCCATCTTCTGCTCGCCGATGCGGCGGGTGAGGAACCCGGCCAGCAGCGGGATGCCGAGGAAGATGACGACGTTCAGCGCGATGTGCCAGACGGACACATCGAGGCCCTGGCCGTCGCCGAGGTTCATCCACCGGGGCAACAGGTCGAGGTAGAACCAGCCCAGCAGGCCGAACGCGAACACCTGGAACACCGAGTTCAGTGCGACGAGGACGGCGGCGGCCTCGCGGTCGCCGCAGGCGAGGTCGTTCCAGATGATGACCATGGCGATGCAGCGGGCCAGGCCGACGATGATCAGACCGGTGCGGTACTCGGGCAGGTCCGGCAGGAAGATCCACGCCAGGGCGAACATCACCGCCGGGCCGATGATCCAGTTGATGACCAGCGAGGAGACCAGCAGCTTGCGGTCACCGGTCACGCGGTCGAGGCGGTCGTAGCGGACCTTCGCCAGGACCGGGTACATCATGACCAGCAGGCCGAGCGCGATCGGCAGGGAGATCCCGCCGATCTCGATCTTCGCGAGCGCATCGTTCATCCCCGGGACCAGACGGCCCAGGCCCAGGCCCACGGCCATGGCGAGCAGGATCCACACCGCGAGGTATCGGTCGAGGGTGGAGAGCTTCTTGACGATCGAGTCGTCCCCGCCGCCGGCCGGAGCGGGGGCGGTGGTGGGCTCAGTGAAGGTCACGGGCAGGCCCTCTTGTTCTCGGCGGCGGTGCGGGCGGAGGCGGCCAGCGCGGCGAACTGCTCGGAGAGTCCGGCCAGGACCTCGGGCTTGAGCTTGTAGTAGGTGAAGCGGCCGCAGGGCTCGGTATCCACGATCCCGGCCTCGCGCAGCACTTTCATGTGGTTGGACAGGTTGGTCTGCTTGGCTCCGGTCTCCTCGACCAGGTGCGTCGTGCACAGCGTCTCGCGCGCCAGCAGGGTCACGATCTGAAGGCGGAGCGGATCGCCCAGCACCCGGATCACATCAGGATCGACTGAAGTCAGCATGGACTGATACTTTCACATCACCGCCCGCTGATACCAGCGGGGGCTGAAGTCATTGGCGGCCGGGTTCCGCCATGCGACGAGAGAGAACGATCATCATGACCGACAAGCCGTCCGTCCTGTTCGTCTGCGTCCACAACGCCGGCCGCTCCCAGATGGCCGCCGCGTGGCTGACCCACCTGGCCGGCGACCGGGTGGAGGTCCGCTCCGCCGGCTCCAACCCGGGCGATCAGGTCAATCCGGCCGCCGTCGAGGCCATGGCTGAGGTCGGCATCGACATCTCCGAGGAGACGCCGAAGATCCTGACCGTCGACGCGGTCCGCGAGTCGGACGTCTGCATCACCATGGGCTGCGGCGACACCTGCCCCGTCTTCCCCGGCAAGCGGTACCTGGACTGGAAGCTGGAGGATCCGGCCGGCCAGGGCGTCGAGGCCGTACGACCGATCCGCGACGAGATCAAGATCCTCGTCGAGGGCCTGATCGCCGACATCGCCCCCACCACGCAGGGGGTGACGACGTGAGCGAGATACGCAAGGTCGTCATCATCAGCTCCGGCCCCGCCGGCTACACCGCCGCCCTGTACACCGCCCGGGCCCACCTCGGGCCCCTGCTCCTCGGCAGCAGCATCTTCGTCGGCGGACCCCTGACGACGACGACCGAGGTCGAGAACTTCCCCCGCTTCCCCGAGGGCGTCGACGGCCCGGACCTCATGGAGAACATGCGGGCCCAGGCCGAGAGTTCGGCGCCGAACTGAACGACGACGACACCGTCGAAGCCGACCTCACCGGTGACCTCAAGCTCCTCACCGACTCCGCGAGTGCCGTCCACCGCACGCCAGGACGGTGATCATCGCCACCGGCTCCGGCTAGCGGGGACGGGGCCCACGGCCGGGTGAGGCCAACACCGGAGAGCAGCACCCGACCGGCAATGCGAGGAGAGTCGCAGGCGAGCGCCGCCGCGCCGCCCGGGAGACGCCCCCCACCACGGCCGGCTCGCGCAGTCATTCATCTCATGGAACACCTCACCGATCCAGGACGCGCCACCTGTGACAGGACCGCTGGTGACCACGTCGGCGGGGGGGGGGCCGACGTGTGGCGGCGCGGGCACGAGCGCACCGGGTGCGGAGCAGGCCCCTTCTGCGGTTCTGCGGACTCGCACATATGTGCCGTGGGGTCGAACTAGGCTGAGGTCCCTATCTGCTGGATGCGGGGGGAATGCCATGTTGGTCGAAGGGCTCATCGCTGTTGCGGCTGCCGGAGGTAGCGCGGTGGTGCAGGCGGCGGGAACGGACGCGTGGAACGGGATCCGGGGCGGCCTTGCCCGCCTCTTCGGCCGTGGCGAGCCCGGACGCGAGCAGGCCGAGCTGGAGCGCCTGGACCAGACGAGGTCAGTGCTTGAGGCAGCCGGCGATGGTGAGGAGTCGCACCGGGTGCAGATCGCGCAGGTTGCGCGGTGGCAGACGCGTCTGGAGACGCTTCTGGAAGAGCTGCCTGCCGCGGAGCAGCAGTTGGTGGTGGCCGAGTTGCGGGCGCTGGTAGCCCAGGCCGAGGCCGCCAAGCCGGTGGAGACCGCACATAACGACTTCAGTCAGGCCTCGTTCACGAATAGTCAGGTGCTGGGCAGCGGGACGATGACGGTCACGAACAACTACGACAAGTAGGACACGGCTGTGGGGGGCAAGAACAGCGCCAAACACAAGGGCAAGAAGAGCGGGAAGCCTCAGCAAAGCCGGGCGCGGGCGGCTGAGGCAGCGGGGAACGATTTTCGCAGTGCGGATTTCACGAGCAGTTACGTGCTCGGGCACGGCACCATGAACACCTACCTGCAGCAGTACGCGCCCGTGCCCACGGCGCTGGACGCGCTGCCGCAGCCGCCCGTCGGGTTCACCGGCCGTGAGGACGACTTGGCGCACATCCTCGGCGTGCTGGATCCCGATCGTTCTGGCGAAGGGCCCGCAGTGGCCGTGCTGTCGGGCTGGGGCGGCGTCGGGAAGACCACCCTCGCCTGCACCGCAGGGCATGCCGCGCAGAGACGGGGCTGGTTCACCGGTGTGCTGCTGGTCGACCTTCGCGGTTACGACCGCCAGCCGGCGCAGGCCGAGGAGGCACTCGAGGCGCTCCTGCGGTCGCTCGGTGTGCCGCACGAGCACCTTCCGCCGCCGGGAGCGGGGCGGGAAGCGCTGTACCGGTCCCAGCTCAATGCGCGGCAGGAAAAGGGGCAGCGACTGCTGGTGGTGGCCGACAACGCCTCGGCGGTCGCTCAGGTGCAGCCGCTGATGCCGCCCGGTCATCACGGCATGCTCGTCACGTCCCGGCACCGCCTCACCGGGCTGGGCCGTATGCGGACGGTCAACCGCCTCCAGCCGGAAGACGCCGTGACCCTGCTCGAGGCAGCCCTGAGGAACAACGATCCGGACGACCCGCGGATCGGGGAGGACCCGAAAGCTGCCGAGCGGCTGGCATCAGCGTGTGGCTATCTGCCGCTGGCCCTGCAGATCACCGCGGCCCTGCTGGCCCAGGACCCCGAGCAGCCGCTGTCCGAACGCGCCGACGCCCTCGGCGGCGCGGAAGGCATCCTGGACGGCCTGGACGACGGTGAACGCAGCCTGCGGACCACGTTCGACCAGTCCCTGGAACGTCTCACCCCGCAAGAGCGGGATCTGTTCCGCTTGCTCGCTCTCAATCCCGGCCCCGACATCTCCACCCCCGCTGCGGCCGTCCTGGCCGACCAGCCCCGGCCGGCCACCGAACGGCTCCTCGCGCGGCTCGCCGCCAGCCACCTCATCGAACGAACCGCGACGGCCCGTGGCAGGTGGCAGATGCATGACCTCCTGCGCGCCTACGCCAACGAACAGGCCACGGCCGCCATGGACCGCGGCCGCGCCCCGCGCCGCCGCTACGACCAGGCACACGACCGGCTCATCCACCACTACGTCCAGCACGCCGAAGCAGCCAACACCCATCTCGCCCCTCCTGGCAGTCCTGTCTCCGCCCGGTTCACCGATCGGGACCAGGCGCTGGACTGGTTCGACGCCGAACGCGAAAATCTCATGGCCACCGCCCACACGAGCCCCCAAGCCGCCTTGCAGTTGAGCTCCGCACTCGGCGCCTACCTGAAATGGCGACGCCACCTCCGAGACAACGTCGTAGTCAACGCTCTCGCGCTCGACGCCTGCACCAAGCTCAACAACACCCGGAACAAGGCCACGGTCTGGAACAACCTCGGTGGCGCGCTCCTTGAGTTCCGACGTTTCGAGGACGCCGTGCACGCTCTCGAAACCGCCCGCGACCTCTACCAGCAGGCCGGCAACACCAAACGCGAAGCCACCGCCTGGAACAACCTCGGCGGTGCGCTCCAGGAACTACGCCGCTTCGACGACGCCCTCCACGCTCTGGAAACCGCGCGCGACCTCTACCAGCAGACCCGCGACACCAACGGCGTAGCCGATGCCTGGAACAACCTCGGCACCGCGCTCCAGGAACTACGCCGCTTCGACGACGCCCTCCACGCTCTCGAAACCGCGCGCGACCTCTACCAGCAGACCGGCGACACCCACGGCGAAGCCGGTGCATGGGACAACCTCGGCAACGCCTATGGGGACCTGCGCCGCTTCGAGGACGCCCTCCACGCTCGGGAAACCGCGCGCGACCTCTACCAGCAGGCCGGTGACACCCACGGCGAAGCCGATGCCTGGAACAACCTCGGCACCGCGCTCCAGAAACTACGCCGCTTCGACGACGCCCTCCACGCCCACCAAACCGCCCGCCACCTCCACCAACAGACCGACAACACCCAAGGCGAAGCCGATGCCTGGAACAACCTCGGCACCGCGCTCCAGGAACTACGCCGCTTCGACGACGCCCTCCACGCCCACCAAACCGCCCGCCACCTCCACCAACAGACCGACAACACCCAAGGCGAAGCCACCGCCTGGAACAACCTCGGCACCGCGCTCCAGGAACTACGCCGCTTCGACGACGCCCTCCACGCTCTGGAAACCGCGCGCGACCTCTACCAGCGAACCGGCGACACCCAAGGCGAAGCCATCGCCTGGAACAACCTCGGCACCACGTACCGGGGCCTGGGCCGCGCTGATGAGGCTGTCGTAGCGGGGAAGCAGGCTGCTGCGATGCTGGCCACGACGAGAGACTGGTTCCGCGCGGGAGAGGCGTGGGGCGAGCTGGCAACCACATTGGCCGCCGCCGGTGCGGATACGGTTCACGTGCGTGAGGCATGGGAGCAGTCCGCCCAGGCGTACACCCAGGCAGGCGCAAATGAGGAAGCAACCGCTTCCCAAGAGCACGCCAACAGCCCAAAGATCACGGAAGCGCAGCCGCCCGCAGGTACGGACCAGCCTGAAATGGACGTGGCTTCGGAGTCTGGTTGAACCGCGTCAAGCCGGTCTGCGGGCGGTCAATCGCGTCAGTAGCGGTGACCGGGCTCCGCGTGGCCACCGGGCGGTCCGCAAGTGGGCCCTGCGGGTGTGTTTCAGCCCGAGGCGCCGCTGCGCCGGGCGTAGGCGCGGGCGGCACGGACACGGTCGCCGCAGCGTGTGGAGCACCAGTGGCGCCGTCCGTGGGTGCGCAGGAGGAACCGGTCACAGGGGGCTGAACCGCAGGCGGCGAGGATGTCGGCGTCGGGACCGGTGAGCAGGTCGGCGGCGTCGGCGGCGAGGGTCGCCAGTGCGTGGTTGACGGCCTGGTCGGCGGGGTGCGCCTGGACGCGGCGCAGTCCTCGGGCCCCGTCCCAGGCGAGGAGGGGGGCGGTGGACACGGCCGTGAGGGCCTCGTTCACCGCGCGCAGGGATTCCTCGGGTGGGGTGGTGGTGTCGACGCGGGCGGCGAACAGGGCGCGGATGTGGGCGCGCAGTGTGCGCATCCGCTGTGCGCACATCTCGTACAACTGCACGTTTGGGGTGGTCAGGTCGCGGGCGGCGAGCCAGCGCATGGCGGATTCCGGGGCGGCGAGCAGGTCGTAGCTCTGGCCGGCGGGCAGGGTGGCGGCGGTGTCGGCGAAGTCCAGGGAGCGGTACCGGTCGGCACCCGGCGCCGGGGAGAGAGCGGTCGGTGCCACGTCTGTGGCCAGGGTGTCGTCCATACCTCTCATGGTAGCGCTTGCATTTTCCCGTGACACCTGCCTAGCTTGGGATCACGTTAAACATAGGCTTTTTTCGTGAGAAACGGAGACGTTATGTCCCAGCTCAACGCCGGCCAGTTCCCGGTCCGCACGTTCGGCGGTCCGACCGCCCTGTTCGAGTACGGCGGTCTGCGCTTCCTGACCGACCCGACCTTCGACGGCCCCGGCGACTACGCCTCGCCCGGCCCGACCCTGACCAAGACCGCCCCCTCCACCACCACACCCGCCGACCTCGGCCCCGTGGACGTGGTCCTGCTCTCCCACGACGAGCACGCCGACAACCTCGACACCTCCGGCCGCGCCCTGCTCGCCGACGTCCCCCTCACCCTCACCACACCCGGCGGCGGCGAGCGCCTCGGGGCGAAGGCCAAGGGCCTGGCCGACTGGGAGACGGTCGAGCTGGAGCGCCCGGGCGGCGGCACCATCACGGTGACCGGGGTCCCGGCCATCCACGGGCCCGGCGCGCGTGAGGAGGTCGAGCCCTTCACCGGCCAGGTCGTCGGCTTCGTCCTGACGGGCGAGGGCCTGCCGACGGTCTACGTCAGCGGCGACAACGCCTCCCTCGACGCGGTCAGGGAGATCGCCGACCGCTTCGCCCCGATCGACACCGCCCTCCTGTTCGCCGGCGCACCCCGCTTCCCCATGCTCTTCGACGGCCGACCGGTCGTCCTGGACAGCGCCCAGGCCGCCGAAGCCGCCCGGATTCTTGACGCCCGCCGCGTCGTCCCGCTCCACCACGACAGTTGGGCCCACTTCACCGAGGGCCGCGACGAGCTGGAGGCAGCCTTCGCCGCCACGGGCCTGACCGACCGCCTGGACCAGGACTGGGCGCAGCGCGCCTGAATCCGGACCGCAGCTCAGGAACCCGAGGCCTCGCGCCAAGGGCGGTGCCCCCCACACACCGAGCCCCGCCCCTGGGAGCAACCCCTCGCGGCGCCCCCTGCGCCGCGCCAGAACGACAGAGAAGGACCCGACCACCATGTCCACCGGAACCAACACCGGCCTCGTGCACCGCTTCTAACAGGCTCTTCAGCAGGACGACTACGCCACGCTCACCGGCATGTTCCACCCGGACTTCGTCTTTTACCCCCGGATCGACAGCCCCCGGCCCGGTGCAGCAGGGTCCATCGACGCGGAGAAGAAGCACGTCGACGCCTTCCCCGCCATCCACCTGAAGGTCCTAGACACCGTCGCCGAAGGCGACAAGGCCGACGCCTACATCGTGGTCGAAGGAGACCAGGGCGGCGGCGACTACTTCGGCATCCCCGCACGCGGAGCGCACGTACGCTTTTCCATGCGGCCGCCGTACGGGCTGCTCCTCGCGCGGGACGCACGTACTCCAGGCCCGGCCGGTCCGGCTGATCAGGCCCCGGGTTTCGAGCCGGCCGAGCCGGTGGGCGACGGAGCTGGTGCTGGAGAGGCCGACCCGCGCCCCGATCTCCCGGACCGTGGGCCCGCGCCCGTACTCGGTGAGCCACGCCCGGATCACCGCGCCACCTACCGCGCTCTCGCCGCGCCCCGTCCGCGCCCTGCCACCCAGCTGTGCCGCCTGACCGGCGGGGACCGCAGGGTGGAAGCGGCGTGAGGAGGGAGCCCCGTTCCCTGACGGCGCGGCAGGAGGCAGTTATGGCCCAGTTCACGGCGGTTGCTGGACGGGCTCACGGGGCACGCGCCTGCGACCCTTGAGCGCGCGCCATCGAACATTAACGGTCGTCGAGTTCGTGTCGCCGAACAGTGAGCACGCAGGTCAGGACGGGAAGGGGGCTGCAATTATCAGTACATGGATTCCTGAATTCAGGAATCCATGTATCGTCGCCGTGTGCTGACCGTTGCCTCTGACATCGAGGTGCTGGCCCGTTTCGGCCGCGCGCTCGCCGACCCGATCCGCTGCCGCATCCTGCTCGCTCTGCGCGAGGCCCCCGCCTACCCGGCCGACCTCGCCAGCGCACTGGGCGTCTCGCGGACCCGATTGTCGAACCACTTGGCCTGCCTGCGCGACTGCGGCCTGGTTGTCACCGTCCCCGATGGCCGCCGCACCCGCTACGAACTCGCCGACGAACGGCTCGGCCACGCCCTGGACGACCTGCGCACTGCCGTTGTCGCTGTCGAGACCGATCGCAACTGCCCGGACGCGGAGACGAAGGACTGCTGCTGATGACCGCGATATCCCTCTGTCCCTCCCCGGCCCGCCGCGACGCGCTCACCCGCCGGATACGGTTGCTGATCGCGGCCACGATCACCTACAACGTCATCGAGGCGGTCGTCGCCATCACGGCCGGCACGCTGGCCTCCTCCTCGGCGCTGGTCGGCTTCGGCCTCGACTCGGTTGTCGAGGTCTCCTCCGCGGCCGCGGTCGCCTGGCAGTTCTCCGCCCGTGACCACGACGTACGGGAGGCGCGCGAGCAGCGCACCCTGCGGATCATCGCCGTCTCCTTCTTCGCGCTGGCCGCGTATGTCGCCGTCGACGCCGTCCGCGCGCTGACCGGCACCGGGGAAGCGGAGCGGTCGATCCCGGGCATCGTCATCGCCGCCCTGTCGCTCGCGGTGATGCCGTTCCTGTCCGCCGCCCAGCGTCGCGCCGGCCGGGAACTCGGCTCCGCCTCGGCGGTCGCCGACTCCAAGCAGACGCTGCTGTGCACGTACCTGTCCGCCGTGCTTCTGGTCGGCCTGGTCCTCAACGCGACCCTCGGCTGGTCTTGGGCCGACCCGATCGCCGCCCTGGCCATCGCCGCCATCGCGGTCAAGGAAGGCCGCGACGCCTGGCAGGGCAAGGGCTGTTGCGCACCCACCATCGCGGTGACGCCGTCCGCCGGTGTCGAGACGGACGCGTGCGGCAGCCGCCCCGACTGCCGCAACCAACCGGCAGCTGCACGGCGCCGGTGACCGCTGAGGCCACCGCCAGGAGCCGGCACAGCCCGTATGCAACGGGGGCAGGCAGGTGCGACCTCGTCATGTCGTGCCAACCGGCCCTGCCGGCATACGGGCACGGGCGGATCCGTACGAGGGGGTCAGCCCGTCGTACGGATCCGCCCCGGTGAGCGTGTCGACCAGGCCGGTGCCGATCCCGGGGCCGGCCCGGACCACCGGAACGCCGCTCCTCCGTGCGCCGCCCCAGGCCGACGCCCGCACGACGCACGGTGGTCAGCGGCGGTTGCGTAGGGCGGGGCCCTCGTCGAGCCGGACTACCTGTTCCCGGAGTTCGGCGTGGTCGGACAGGTCCAGGTGCCGCGGATCCGCTGCGTGGCGCGGCAGGTCGAACGCGCGGTGGAGGATGTCGGCCTCGTGCTGCTGGAGCTGCCACTGCTCGTCGCCCGGCCCGGGCGGTCCGGGCGCTCGCGGGTGTGCTCGACCCGCTCGTTCTGGGTACGGGGGCGGCTGCCGTCGGCACGGATGGCCTGGCGGAGCCGGAGGTGACGGCGCTCGGCGGACTGCCGGCTCTTCAGCTCCAGCGCGTCAGCGACCCGGGTCCAGGCGACGCCCAAGGGGCGGGCAGGCGAGATGCGCACGAGCTCATCGTCGAGGAGCTTGTCCCGCAGCATCCGGACTACCAGCGGCCGAGGCGCTGCCGGTCAAGAGCGAGGCGTTCGACGGGGCGGTGGCGTCCCTGGTCCTGTGCACCGTACGGGACCTGCCCCGGGCGGTCGCCGAGATCAAGCATGTCCTGCGGCCGGGCGGCGAACTGCGGTTCTTCGAGCACGGGCTGGCTTCGGGGCGGGCGCTGGCGACGGCGCAGCGGGCGGCCGACCGGACCCTGTGGCCGCTGCTCTTCGGCGGCTGTCACACGGCCCGGGACCCCTTGGCCGCGAATCGAGGCGGCGGGCTTCGAGCTGGGCACGTACCGCGCAGGCTGCGCATCCCGGAGACGGGTCTTGGGGTGCCCTCGTCGTCCTGTGTCCTGAGCGTGGCCCGCAAGCCGTTCACGGAGAGCGGGGGCTGACCCTCACGCGCTCCACTGGCGCAGCTCGTCGGCGATGGCCCGTACGTCCGCCTTGCCCTGCTTCACCAGCAGCGCCAGATCGCGGACCTGCTCGGGCGAGGTGATGACCTTGAGCCCGGAGGCGACGAGGTAGCCGTACGCGACGGCCGAGGCGAACATCGCGTTGGAGTGTTCGAGCGCGGGCACGTGCAGCAGCAGCTGCAACAGGGCGGCCGCCCGTGCGTGCGGGTCGCTGTAGACGGTACTGCCGAAGATCTCCGCGTCATGCCGGGCCACGGCGGCGACGAGGGCGCCCCAGTCGACGACCTGGGGGTCTCCGGGCGTCTTGTGCTCGGCGACCATCAGCAGCCAGGAAAGGTCGATCCGCAGGTTCAACGGGGGCCTTCGCGCTCCGGGCCGAACTCCTCGGCGAACACCGACTCGTACTGCTTCATGAAGTCGGCCGCGGCCTCGACGAAGGTGTGTCCCACCTCGCCCGCGTCCTGCTGGACGAGTTCCTCTATGTAGCGGTTCACGCTCATCCCCCTCTGCAGCGCACGCCGCCGCGCGGCCTCGGCGGTGGCCTCGTCCACTCGGACGTTCAGCTGGGTCTTGGGCACCCGACCACGCTAGCGCGGTCGCGCTAGCACCGGCAAGGGGAGCGTGCGCCCGCCATGCGGAATGCGATCGACGCCCCGGCGCCGCGGATGGTGGGATGGTCGTCATGAACGATCTTTCGCTGTCGACACGGTCCGCGACCCCGGCCGATCTGGACGAGGTCCTCGCCTTCTGGAAGGTGGCCGCCGAGGGCACCAGCATCAGCGACGACGGGGACGGGGTCGCCCGCCTGGTGGAACGTGACCCCGAGGCGTTGATCCTGGCCGAGCGGGAGGGGGAACTGGTCGGCACCGTCATAGCGGGCTTCGACGGCTGGCGCTGCCATCTCTACCGCCTCGCGGTCCACCCGGACCAGCGGCGCCGGGGCGTGGGAAGCGCCCTCCTCGCCGCGGCGGAGGAACGGTTCACCGCTCTGGGCGGGCGGCGCGCCGACGCCATGGTCCTCGACCGCAACACCTCCGCGCATCCCGCCTGGCGCGCGGCGGGGTACGGGCCCCAGCCGCAGTGGAGCCGCTGGGTGAGGCATCTGACGGGCTGACGCGGTAAAAGGGGGCCGCCCTGGGCAGACGCCTACGATGACATGCACCTCCGACACCGCGCGGTCCCCCCGCCTCTGCCCGATCATGGGACGGAGGTGAACCGATGACCGAAGTGCTTCTGCTGCTCGTCGCCCTGCTGCTCTGCGTCGCCTGCGGCGCGTTCGTCGCGGCGGAGTTCTCCCTGACCACGGTGGAACGCAGCGAACTCGAACGGGCTGTCGAGCGGGGCGAGCGGGGTGCCGCGAGCGCTCTGAAGGCCGTCCGGAGTCTCACGTTCCAGCTCTCGGGGGCCCAGCTCGGCATCACCGTCACCAACCTGGTGATCGGCATGCTCTCCGAGCCGTCCATCGCCAAACTGATCCGCGGCCCCGTCGAGGCGGCGGGGCTGCATCCCGCCGCCGCGTCCACCCTGGCGCTCGTCATCGGTACGGCGCTGTCCACGGTGGTCCTGATGGTGGTCGGCGAGCTGGTCCCGAAGAACTGGGCGATCTCCTCCCCGCTGGCCGTGGCCAAGACGGTGGCGACACCGCAACGCGGGTTCACGGCGGTGTTCCGGCCCTTCATCAGCCACCTGAACAACACCGCCAACCGGATCGTGCGCCGCTTCGGTCTGGAGCCGACCGAGGAGCTGGCCTCCGCCCGCAGCCCACAGGAGCTGGTGGCGCTGGCCCGGCACTCCGCGAAGGAGGGCGCGCTGGAGGCGGACACGGCCGAGCTGTTCGTCCGCACCCTGAACCTCTCGGAGCTGACGGCGGAGAACGTGATGACCCCGCGGGTCCAGGTGACCGCGCTGGATCTGCACGCGACGGCAGAGGACGTCGCCAACGCCACCCGGGCGACCGGACTGTCCCGCTTCCCCGTCTACCGGGGCAGCCTGGACACCGTGGTCGGCGTGGCCCACATCAAGGACGTCCTGGCGATCCCCGCCGACCGGCGGCCCCGGACCCGTGTCTCGGAACTGCTGCGCGAGCCGCTGCTCGTACCGGAGACGCTCACCGTGGACAAGCTGCTGGACCGGCTGTCCGGCAAGCTCGCCATGGCCGTGGTGATCGACGAGTACGGCGGTACGGCCGGGGTCGCGACGCTGGAGGACATCGTGGAGGAAGTCGTCGGCGAGGTCCGCGACGAGCACGATCCGCACGAGACACCCGATCTGGCCGCCGCAGGTGAGGACGCCGACGGCCGCACCCTGTGGTCGGCGGACGGGGCTGCGCGCACCGACCAGCTCCGCAGGATCGGTCTGCGGGTACCGGAGGGGCCCTACGAGACCCTCGCCGGGCTGGTCGCCACCGAGCTCGGACGGATTCCGACGGTGGACGACAGCGTCGAGCTGGCGGGCTGGCGGATCGACGTGGTGGACGCATCGGGCCGCCGGGCCGCACGGGCCCTGCTGCACGCCCCGCTGCCGGGGTCCGAGGACCGGACGGAGGACGGACAGTGATCGTTCTCCAGCTCTTCATCGGTCTGTTGACGCTCGTGGCCAACGCCTTCTTCGTCGGCGCCGAATTCGCCCTGATCTCGGTGCGCCGCAGCCAGATCGAACCGGAGGCCGAGGCCGGGAACCGGCGGGCCCGCAGTGTCATCTGGGGCCTGGAACACGTCTCGGCGCTGCTCGCCGCCGCCCAGCTCGGCATCACGCTCTGCACCCTGGTACTGGGCATCGTCGCCGAACCGGCCATCGCGCATCTGCTGGAGCCGGTCTTCGACGCGGTCGGAGTGCCGCACGGTCTGGTGCATCCGCTGTCGTTCGTCATCGCCCTGAGCGTGGCGACGTATCTGCACATGCTGCTGGGCGAGATGGTCCCGAAGAACATCGCCCTGGCCGAACCGGCCCGGAGCGCCCTGCTCCTCGGTCCCCCGCTGGTGGCGATGGCCCGGGCCCTGCGGCCGGTGATCTTCGCGATCAACGCGTTCGCCAACGCCCTGCTCACCCTGTTGCGGGTGGAGACCAAGGACGAGGTCTCCGCGACCTTCTCGGACGACGAACTGGCCCGGATGGTGCAGGACGCGGGGGACGCCGGACTGGTCGACGACCGTTCCGCGCAACGCCTCCACCATGCTCTGGAGCTGGGGCGCCGGCCGGTGCGCGACGTGGTGATGCCGGTCGACCGGGTGCTGTACGCCAGGGTCGGCACGACCCCGGAGGAGCTGGAGCGGCTCTCGTCCGAGTCCGGCTTCTCCCGCTTCCCGGTGATGGACAGCGAGCAACGCATCCTCGGCTACCTCCATGTGAAGGACGCCTTGGACGCCATGCCCCGCGACGTTCCCTTCCCGGTGTCGGCGATGCGGCCGATCGCCCGTGTCCGGGCGGCGACCCCGCTGGACGACGCGCTGACCGCGCTGCGCCGCAGCCGGACCCACCTGGCGGCGGTCCTCGACGAGGACGGGCGGCTGGCGGGCATGGTCACGATGGAGGACGTGCTGCGCGAACTCGTCGGACGGCCGGGGTCCCGCTGACCCGCCGGCCGACTGGCCCTGCCGACCTACCGACCGGTACGCTCATCGGGCCATGGAATTGAATGCCTCCTACACCAGTCTCGTCGCGGTCGGCGACTCGTTCACCGAGGGCATGTCCGACCTGCTCGCCGACGGTACGTACCGCGGCTGGGCCGACGTCCTCGCCGCCCGGCTCGCGGTCCGGTCCCCCGGTTTCCGGTACGCCAATCTCGCCGTACGCGGGAAGCTCATCGGCCAGATCGTCGACGAGCAGGTGGAGGCGGCGGCCGCGCTCCAGGCCGATGTGGTCACGCTCGTCGGCGGGCTCAACGACACGTTGCGCCCCAAGTGCGACATGGGGCTGGTGAAGGGACGGCTGGAAGAGGCCGTGGAGCGCCTGGCCCCGTCCTGCAAGCAGCTCGTCCTGATGCGCAGCCCCGCCCGCAACGGGCCGGTGCTGGAGCGGTTCCGCGGCCGTATGGAAGAGCTGTTCACCCTGGTCGACGGGCTGGCCGAGCGGTACGGGGCCACGGTGGTCGACCTCTACAGCGCGCCGTCGCTCAGCGACCCCCGGATGTGGGACGTCGACCGCCTGCACCTGACCGCCGAAGGACACCGGCGCGTCGCCGAGGCCGTCTGGCAGACGCTGGGGCTCCCGGCGGAAGAGGACTGGTGGACGCAGCCGCCCGCGACCGCGCCGCCCCGCTGGGCCTCCCGGCGGACCGAGGACATCCGTTTCGCCCGTCAGCACCTGGCCCCCTGGATCGGGCGACGGCTCACCGGCCGCTCCTCCGGCGACGGACGCTCCGGCGCCCAGTTCGACGCCGCGACGGGCAGGGCCTTCTGGATCACGCCCGCGGACGCCGAGACCCCCGGCCCGGTGGCGGAGTGGCGGCGCGCCGCCTCCCCCGCTCCCTCGTAGCCGGCCCTCGTTCGTAGCAAGCCACAAACAGGGGCGCGGCGCTGGCCTGCACGAACCGCCAGTAGAATCCCTTTACGTGAACGCCGTGTCTGCGAAGCCTCGCATCCCCAATGTCCTGGCCGGCCGCTACGCCTCCGCGGAGCTGGCCGTCCTCTGGTCCCCCGAGCAGAAGGTGAAGCTGGAGCGTCAGCTGTGGCTGGCGGTGCTGCGCGCTCAGAAGGACCTCGGGATCGAGGTGCCCGACGCGGCCCTGGCCGACTACGAGCGGGTGCTGGACCAGGTGGACCTGGCCTCCATCGCCGAGCGGGAGAAAGTCACCCGGCATGACGTGAAGGCCCGGATCGAGGAGTTCAACGCCCTCGCCGGCCATGAGCAGGTCCACAAGGGCATGACCTCCCGGGACCTGACGGAGAATGTCGAGCAGCTGCAGATCCGCCTCTCGCTGGAGCTGATGCGCGACCGCACCGTGGCCGTGCTGGCCCGGCTCGGCAAGCTCGCGGCGGAGTACCGCGAGCTGGTGATCGCCGGACGCTCGCACAATGTCGCCGCGCAGGCGACAACGCTGGGCAAGCGCTTCGCGACCGCCGCCGACGAGCTCCTGGTCGCCTACGGCCGCCTGGAGGACCTGCTCTCCCGCTACCCGCTGCGCGGGATCAAGGGCCCGGTCGGCACGGCCCAGGACATGCTGGACCTGCTCGGCGGCGACGCGGGCAAGCTCGCCGAGCTGGAGCAGCGCATCGCCGGTCATCTCGGCTTCGCCGAGGCGTTCACCTCGGTCGGCCAGGTCTACCCCCGCTCGCTCGACTACGACGTGGTCACCGCCCTGGTGCAGCTGGCCGCGGCGCCCTCCTCGGTGGCGAAGACCATCCGGCTGATGGCGGGCCACGAGCTGGTGACCGAGGGCTTCAAGCCCGGTCAGGTCGGCTCGTCCGCGATGCCGCACAAGATGAACACGCGCTCCTGCGAGCGGGTCAACGGGCTGATGGTGATCCTGCGCGGCTACGCCTCGATGACCGGTGAGCTGGCGGGCGACCAGTGGAACGAGGGAGATGTGTCCTGCTCCGTGGTCCGCCGGGTGGCGCTCCCGGACGCGTTCTTCGCGTTCGACGGTCTCCTGGAGACCTTCCTGACGGTGCTGGACGAGTTCGGCGCCTTCCCCGCGGTCGTGGCGCGCGAGCTGGACCGCTACCTCCCCTTCCTGGCCACCACCAAGGTCCTGATGGGCGCCGTACGGGCCGGGGTCGGCCGTGAGCTGGCGCACGAGGCGATCAAGGAGAACGCGGTCGCCTCCGCCCTCGCGATGCGGGAGCAGGGCGCCGAGCGCAACGAGCTGCTCGACAAGCTCGCCGCGGACGAGCGGATCCCGCTGGACCGCGCGCAGCTGGACGAGCTGATGGCCGACAAGCTCTCGTTCACGGGCGCCGCCGGCGACCAGGTGACTTCGCTGGTCGCCCGGATCGAGGAGATCACCAAGCAGCACCCCGAGGCCGCGGGCTACACCCCCGGCTCGATCCTCTGACCGGCACCGCCGTCACCGTATGACGCGCGAGGCCGCATGACGCCGGAAGAGCTGAACGCCGCCCGTGGCCGCATCGTCCCCGATGTGGCCGCGGGCGGTCTGCGCGTGCTCTTCTGCGGGATCAACCCGAGTTTGACGACCGCGGTGACGGGCCACCACTTCGCCCACCCGGGGAACCGGTTCTGGCCGGTCCTGCACCGTTCCGGTTTCACCCCGAGGCAGTTGCGTCCGGCGGAGCAGGGCGAGCTGCTCGGCCTCGGGCTCGGGATCACCAACGTGGTGGCGCGGGCCACGGCCCGGGCGGACGAGCTGGACGCGGAGGAGTTCCGTCAGGGCGGGGCCGCCCTGACGGCCAAGGTCGAACGGCTCGCCCCGCAGTGGCTCGCGGTGGTCGGCATCACCGCCTACCGCACGGCCTTCGGCGACCCCAGGGCCCGTATCGGCCCCCAGGACCGCACGATCGGCGGCGCCCGTGTGTGGGCTCTCCCCAACCCCAGCGGCCTCAACGCCCACTGGACGGTGCAGACCATGGCCGAGGAGTACGCCCGGCTCCGGGAGGCCGTGCCCGACCGGCCCCGCCCGTAACGCGCGTCCGGATTCGTCGCTCCCGGGCGAACCAGGTTGCGGCTCGATACCGGCTTCCCTCGCTGGTCGCAGGGGTCCCGGCCAGCGAGTACGATCCGGCAGACATGCGCACGAGCTGGGAGGACATACCGTGGGCCGGCTGACCGGTGGGGATCCGTCGCTGTTGCGGCGGATCAATTCCGCGGTAGTGCTGCACGCCCTGAGGGGGGCCGGCGCGCCGACGCTGACGGACCTGACGCGGATCACGGGGCTGTCCCGGCCGACGGTCGAAGGGGTCGTCGAAGGGCTCTTCGAAGCGGGTCTCGTGGTCGAGGCCGTGCCCGACGAGAGCGAGGCGCGACGCCAGGGGCGCCCTGCCCGGAGGTTCCGCTTCCGGGCCGAGGCGGGGCACCTCCTCGGTGTGGAGATCGGCCCGCACCGGGTCTCGGCGCTCATCTCGGGGCTGGACGGGCGGATCATGGGGGCCGGCTCCCGCGTGGTGTCGGAGAACGCCGGCGCGGACGACCGGCTCGACCAGGTCCGGGCCGTCATCGCGGACGTGCTGCGCCGCACCGGAGTCGCCCGGAGCAGTCTGCGTGCGGTCGGTGTGGGCAGCCCGGGAATCGTGGAGGCCGACGGCACCGTGCGACTGGGGACGGCGTTGCCGGACTGGACCGGCCTCCCGCTCGGGGAGCGGCTGCGCCGTTCGTTCCGCTGCCCCGTACTCATCGAGAACGACGCCAACGCCGCCGCGGTGGCGGAGCACTGGAAGGGTGCGGCCACCGAGTCCGACGACGTGGTCTTCGTGCTGGCGGGGCTGAGCCCCGGCGCGGGGTCCTTGATCGGCGGGCGGCTGCACCGGGGGTTCGGCGGGGCCGCCGGGGAGATCGGCGCACTGCACCTGCTGGGCCGGGAGCTGACGCCGGAACACCTGCTGTCGACGACGGACACACCGCTGGAACCGCTGGACGAGCAGGCGGTGGCCGGGGTGTTCGCCAAGGCCAGGGAGGGCGACGCGGGGGCCCAGGCGGCGGTCGAACGGTTCCTTCAGCGGCTGGTGCACGATGTGGCGGCGCTGGTGCTGGCACTCGACCCGGAGCTGGTCGTGGTCGGCGGCTGGGCCGCCGGACTGGACGGGGTACTGGAGCCCCTGCGCAAGGAACTGGCCCGCTACTGTCTGCGCCCGCCCCGGGTGACGCTGTCGCTGCTCGGGGAGGCCGCCGTCGCGACAGGGGCGCTGCGGCTCGCGCTGGACCACGTCGAAGAGGAGCTGTTCGCCGTCGAGGGAGCCGTGACAGCCCGCCGCTGACCGCGCTTCAGGCACAGGCGGACCGGGACGGAGCGCGCGGCCGTTTCGTTAACCCACACGTGGGCGACGGCAAGCAGGCGTTCATCGACTATTTCGAGCGCATGGCCGCCGAGTACCCGGGCAAACACGTCGAATATAGGCGCGCCTTCGTCGACGGCAACCACGTCATCCTGCACTGCCGCCAGATCTGGCCCGACGAGGAGTACGCGGGCATCGACATCTTCCGCTTCGATGCCGACGGCAAGATCGTTGAACACTGGGATGTCCTCCAGGTCGTCCCGCCCACCTCCAAGAACGACAACACCATGTTCTAGGCGGCTCCGTTGGCTCAGTGGGCAGACCAGAGGCAGATGCCCGCAAGGTGAAGTCCGGCGAGGTAGAGGGTCGCGGTCTTCTCGTAGCGGGGGGTGATACCGCGCCACCGCTTGAGGCGGGCTGACGCACCGCTCGACGGTGTTGCGTTGCTTGTCTGCCTCCCGGTCGAAGCCCAGCGGTCTGCCGCCGGCCTGTCCGCGCCGCTTCCGGTCGGCGTGCTGGTCTGCCCGTTCCGGGATCACCGTGCGGATGCCGCGTCTGCGCAGGGCCCAGCTGACGTCTTCGACCGCGTCGGCTTGGGCTACCAGGGCGGTAAACACCCGCTCCCACCCCACTTCGGCGTCCGGTCCGGGAGCAACGGCTGGATCCGCGCCCACTGCGCACCAGTCAACGGCACACCCGGCCCAACGTCCGATTGATCCAAAAACTTGCTAGGTCCACGCGGGCCGTGACACCGCGCGCCCGCCGTTCTTCCCGAGGACCGGAGGCGTCGGGAAGAACGGCGGGCGCGCGGCCGAACGGGCCACGGGCGTCAGGACGCCTGGCGCTCGGGCTGTCCGTCGTGGCTGATCTCCAGCGCGCCGGAGTCCCCGAAGGTGAGCCGACAGGTGTCCGCGCGGTAGGTGGCGACGGAGACGGCCGCCGTACCGTCCGCGGTGAAGTAGCGGGTGGTGACGACGAGGACGGGGGCGCCGGGGAGCCGGTCCAGCTCCTTGGCGTCGTCCGCCCGCGCGGAGCCGAGCTCCACGGAGCGGTCCTGGCCCTGCAGGCCGAGCCGGTGCAGCTCGCGCAGGACGCTGCGGGCGCGGACGGCGCCGGACGGGGCCTCGATGGCGGAGAGGTCGGGGACCGAGGCGGCGGGGACGTACAGAAGTTCCGCCGCCACCGCCTGCCCCTGGGTGTCGCGGATCCGGCGCACCACGTGCACCGGCTCGGCGGGGTCCGTCCCGAGCATCGCGGCCACGGGTGCCGGGGCCTTGGCCATGGTGCTGTCGATCGGCTGCCAGGCCTCGCCACCGACGCCGTCCGCCCATTCCCGCTGGTCGGTGGAGACGGCGACGCCTACGCGCGGCGGGGCGACGGTCGTCCCGACACCGCGGCGGCGCTGCAGCCTGCCTTCGAGTTCGAGCTGCTCCAGGGCCTGCCGGAGCGTGGCTCGCGCGACCCCGAACCGCGCCGCGAGGTCCCGCTCGTTGGGCAGGATCTCCCCCACCGCAAAGTCCGAGTCGAGTGCTTCACTGAGCACGGTCTTGAGGTGCCAGTACTTCGGCTCCTGTACCGATTCCAGCTGCGTGGTCCCCACCCTGATCCTCCGCAATCGCCCGGCGCCATTTCCGCGACGTTATTTATTAAAGGTTCCTGCCTTAAGTGGAGACCCTAGGACGGCATACCCCCTTGGTCAAGACCAATCCTTATTCCGTAACGGAACGAAACGGGACTCTGGCGCAGAGCGTTCACACGACGTTCGCGGAGCCGTGAGGCGAGCGCAGCACAGAGCCCCGCCATCGCAACGGACGACGGGGCTCTGACCAGGCACGCGGCAGACCTGTGGGGCGGATGGGCCCCGGGCGGGCCCGTGGCGCGTGCGGCTATGCGACGGCCAATCCGGCGAGCTTGTCCGGATTGCGAATGATATAGGCGCATTGAATGACACCTTGGCTGACTTCGATCTGAAAGACGGTGTCGGCTTTCCCTCCGGCGAAGTGGACCACGGCCGGTCCACCGTTGAGCTCCATGACGCGGATCTCCCCGTCGGGGTCGAGTTCGCCCGCCACCGCGAAGAGGAAGCGGCCGACCTTGTCGGCGGTCTCGATGATCCGCCGCGCCGCCTTCGCCTTGCCGCCGCCGTCGCTGACGAGCCGGACGTCCGGGGCCAGCAGGGCGAGCAGCCGCTCGATGCCGCCTCCGGAGGCGGCGGCCAGGAAGCGTTCGGTGAGGTCGCGCCGTTCGGCCGGGTCCACCTCGTAGCGCGGCTTGCGCTCCTCCACATGCCGTCTGGCGCGGCCGGCGAGCTGCCGGACGGCCGCCTCGGTGCGGTCCAGGGCGGTGGCGATCTCGGCGTAGGGAAATCCGAAGGCCTCCCGGAGCACGAACACCGCGCGCTCCAGCGGCGAGAGCGATTCGAGGACGACCAGCACGGCGAGCGAGACGGAGTCGGCGAGGACGGCGCGTTCCGCGGTGTCGGGCGGGGTGGGGCCGAAATCGGTGACCACCGGCTCCGGCAGCCAGGTCCCCGGATACGTCTCCCGGCGCGACTGGAGGCGCCTGAGCCGGTCGATGGCCAGCCGGGTGGTGATCCGCACCAGGAAGGCCCGCGGCTCCCGGACGTCCTCACGCGCCGCCGCCGACCACCTCAGCCACGCTTCCTGGACGACGTCCTCGGCGTCGGCGACGCGGCCGAGCATGCGGTAGGCGACCCCGGTGAGTACGGGCCGGTGCTCTTCGAAGATCTCGGTCGCGACGTCGACGGTCATCGATCCATCCCAGCCCACGGGCCACTGGGTGTCCAGCGGGAATCGCCGGGCCTCTTGAACTGCAAGCTACCCGGCGGTAATTGTTGTTGACGAGATGTCTACTACCCACTCCAGGGAGCAGCAGCATGACCACCACGGTCTCCTTCACCGTCGCAACGGCCGACGGCCCCCGTCCGGTGTCGGTCGCGTACGAACGGACCGGCTCGGGCGAACCGTTGCTGCTCCTGCACGGCATCGGCCACCACCTGCGGGCCTGGGACCCGGTGACGCGGATCCTGGCCGCCGAGCGTGACGTGATCGCCGTCGACCTGCCCGGCTTCGGCACCTCGCCCGGGCTGCCGGACGGAGTTCCGTACGATCTCGGGACCATCCGCTCGGTCCTCGACGCCTTCTGCGCCGAACTCGGGCTGGAACGCCCCCATGTGGCCGGGAACTCGCTGGGCGGGCTGCTCGCGCTGGAGCTCGGCCGCACCGAGGTGGCGCGGTCGGTGACCGCGCTCTCCCCGGCGGGCTTCTGGACGGAGGCGGAACGGCGGTACGCCTTCGGCACCCTGCGGGCGATGCGCCGGAGCGCGCTGGCCCTGCCGGTGCCGCTGATCGAGCGCCTGTCGGGCAGCGCGGCGGGCCGGACGGCCCTCACCAGCACCATCTACGCCCGGCCCGGCAGGCGTTCACCGGAGGGCGTCGTCGCCGAGACGCTCGCGCTGCGCGAAGCGACCGGCTTCCACCAGACGCTGGAGGCCGGCCGGGCCACCCTCTTCGGCGAGGACGTGAAGGGCATCCCCGTCACCGTCGCCTGGGGCACCCGCGACCGGATCCTGCTGCGCCGGCAGGGGGCCCGCGCCAAGCGGGTCATCCCCGACGCCCGGCTCGTCAGGCTGCCCGGCTGCGGGCACGTTCCGATGAACGACGACCCGGCGCTCGTGGCCCGCGTCATCCTGGACACCAGCCGCTGAGCCGTCGCACGGAACGTCCGGGCGTGCGGCTCCCCGGCCGCCCGCCGGAGGCCCCGCGCCGCCCGAGGACGCCGGAGCCGTGCGCCACCCCGGCGCCGGCGGAGCGTATCGGACGGGCCGGTTTCGGCTGAGCGGCCGGTGGGGGCCGTCCCCGGCCGACGGGCGCCGTTCACCCGGGGTTCGGGCTCCGGCCGCCGCGAGGCGCTAGGCATGGGCAGACCGGCTCCGCACCCGGGCGGGCCACGGCCTTCCCGGTACGGTGCACCGCCCGACCACCTCCCTGGAGGCGCTTCGATGTCCCACCGTCCACACCGTCCGCTCGTTCCCTCTCCCGGCCGTCGTGCCGTCCTGCGCGGTTCGCTGATCGCCCCGGCGGCGGTCGCCCTCGCGCCCGCGGTCGCCTCGGCGGCGCCCGCGCTGCACCTGGCGGGGCGGCCCGACGCGTCCTGGGGTGTGCAGGTGGGCGGAGTCACCTCCTCGTCGGCGCTGCTGTGGGTGCGCTCGGACCGGCCGGCCCGGATGCTGGTGGAGACCTCGGCGACCGAGTCGTTCCGGCGGGTCCGCAGGTGGCACGGGCCGTCGATCGGGCCCGGGACGGATTTCACGGGGACCACGCCGTTGTACGGGCTGCCGCCGGGCGAGCAGGTGCACTACCGCGTGACGCTCGCCGATCCGGCCGATCCGCGCCGTACCGGAAAGCCCGTGTACGGGACGTTCCGCACCGCTCCGGCGCGGCGCCGGTCCGGAGTGCGATTCCTGTGGTCGGGCGATATCGCGGGCCAGGGCTGGGGCATCAACCCGGACATCGGCGGCTACCGGGTGTACGAGGAGATGCGCCGCCTGGACCCGGACTTCTTCCTGTGCAGCGGCGACAGCATCTACGCGGACGGTCCGCTGGAGGAGAGCGTGACGCTGCCGGACGGCCGGATCTGGCGCAACGTCATGACCCAGGAGAAGGCGAAGGTCGCCGAGACACTGGACGAGTACCGGGGCAACTTCCGCTACAACCTGCTCGACCGGAACGTCCGCCGCTTCAACGCGCAGGTGCCCTCCGTCGTGCAGTGGGACGACCACGAGGTGCGCAACAACTGGTATCCCGGCCAGATCCTCGACGACCCCCGCTACACCGAGAAGAACGTGGACATCCTCGCGTCGCGCTCCGTGCGGGCCTTCCAGGAGTACGTGCCGCTCGCGCCGTCGCACGGTTCCGGGCGCCGGTCGCGGATGTACCGGGTCGTCCACCACGGGCCGCTGCTCGACGTGTTCGTCCTCGACATGCGGTCGTACCGCAACGCCAACTCCCCCGGCCGGCAGCCCGACGACACGACGGGAATCCTCGGCGCCGAGCAGTTGCGGTGGCTGAAGCGCTCGCTCGCCGCCTCCCGGGCGGAGTGGAAGGTGATCGCCGCCGACATGCCGCTCGGCCTGGTGGTCCCGGACGGTGCGACGAACTTCGAGGCCGTGGCGCAGGGTGACCCCGGGGCTCCGCTCGGGCGGGAGCTCCAGATCGCCGAGCTGCTCCGCTTCGTCAAGCACCGCAGGATCACCGGCACCGTGTGGCTGACGGCCGACGTCCACTACACCTCGGCCCAGCACTACGCGCCGGAGCGGGCGGCGTTCAAGGACTTCGCGCCCTTCTGGGAGTTCGTGTCGGGCCCGCTGGCCGCGGGCGGCTTCCCCGCCAATACGCTGGACGCCACGTTCGGCCCCGACCGGGTCTTCGTGCGGGCCCCCGACCGCGCCAATGTCTCGCCGATGGAGTCGCCGCAGTATTTCGGCGAGGTGGAGATCGACGGGGGCAGTGCGGAGTTGACGGTGCGTCTGCGGGCCGAGGGCGGGTCGGTCCTGTTCACCAAGGTGCTCCGGCCGGGCCGCGTCGGCCAGTAGCAGCAGTGGTGGACAGGGGCGGGTGAACGGGGGTTCCGGAGCGAACGGCGGCTTCGGCGAGGGCCGTTGTCAGTGGTGGGTCCTACGCTTTTTTTCATGACCCGATCCGTTCAGGCCTTGGCCTACGCACGCCCGTCCGCCCTGGCGTCCTCGCAGGTGGGGCCCTCCCTCGGTCTGGAGACCGCAGGGGGGCTCACCCCGCGCGGGGCCGAGGCGCACCCGCGGTTCTTCGCGGGTTTCCTCTCCGATCCGCGCATAGCGGCGCGAGGGCTGCTGGCGGTGGCGGACGTGGCCGCCGCCCGCTATTACCAGCGCACGCTGCCCGCCTCGCTGGACCCGGTGGTGACGGGGAACGGGGACCGGTTGCGCTTCGAGTCGTTCTCCGGCTGCTGCGGGGTGTACGCCCGGCTCGATGTGCTCCAGGAAGGGCTCGACGGGCAGGAGACGGGCCATGGGACGACGAATGTGGATGTGAACGCTCCGCTGCGGGAGGCGCTTTCGCGGATCACGGCGGACGACCCGCTGCATCTGCGGGTGGGGCCCGAGGAGCTGGCCGTGACCACGCTGGACGGTCCGGTCGTGGAGAAGAAGGTGCCGCTGCCCGACCGGTGGCTGCGCGGTTTCGCGGAGGCGCAGGTCGCCTCGGCACGATTCGGTCTGCGGGCCGAGCTGACGGCGGCGCGGGCGGTGGCGTTCCTGCGCTCACTGCCCCGCACCCCCTCCTCGGGGAACGCCGCGCGCGGCGCCCGGTGGGTGGTGGCGTCGGGCGGGTCCCTGCGCCCGACGACCCGGCCGGTCCCGGGCGCGGTCTGCCTGCCGGGCCCGGAGCGGCTGGTGGCGTTGCGGCGGGTGCTGCGCGACGCGACGGCCCTGAGGGTGTACGGGCCGGTGGCCGACGGCGCGGCGGCGGCGAGCGCCTGGGAGGTGGTGCTGCCCGGGATGCGGCTCACGCTGACGCTCTCCCCCGACTCCGCACGGGGGTTCTCGGGCGAGGGCGGGGTCCTGGAGGCGCTGGCCACGGATGAGGCGGCGGCCGACGCCGAGCTGGTGTCGGTGCTGCTCGCCTGGGAGCCCCGGATCGAACCGGCGTCGCTGGCCGAGCAGTCGGGGCTGAGCGTGGAGCGGGTGCGGGCCTCGCTGACCCGGCTCGGCACGGCGGGCCGCGTGGGGTACGACCTGGCGGACGCGGCGTACTTCCACCGCGAGCTGCCGTACGACGCGGACCGGGCGGAGCGGCACAACCCACGTCTCGTGGCCGCCCGCCGACTGGCCGGTGAGGGCGCGGTGTCCCTCGACGGTTCGCGGGCGACGGTCGTCTCCGGGGACCGCCGCTACCAAGTGCGGGAGAGCGGTTCCGCGTTCAGCTGTACGTGTCAGTGGTGGGCGGACTACCGGGGGCGGCGGGGGCCCTGCAAACACGCGCTCGCCGTGCGCATGGTCCACCGGGGTGCGACGGTCGCCGGAGGTGCCCGATGAACGAGCTGCTGACCGCCGTGCGGGCGGGGCGTCACCACGATGTGCCGCCGTTGGTGCTCGCCCTGGACCGGCCCGGCCGCCGTTCCGCGCTCGCCGAGCTGAAGGAGCTGCGCAAGGAGGTGCGGGGCTGGGACTGGCAGCGGCGCGACCGGATCCGCAAGGCGCTGCTGGTGGCCGGCGCGGGCTGTCACACCGGGGCGGCGGGGTGTGCCGCCTGGATCGGCGGCCGCGATCTGCGCGACTGGGCCCGCTCCCCGTATCCGTTGATCCTCGCCTCGCTGAAGGACCGCGATCCGGCGTGGCTGGGCGATCTCGCCCACCGCTTCGCGGGGCGCACGGCGCTCTCCGACGCGGAGTACACCTTCGTCGGCGAGCTGACGCGGATCGCCCGGGTCCCGCTTCCCGTCACGGACAATCTGGTGACGGGCTGGACGGAGCTGGTCGGCGCGGCGCGCTGGCGGCGCCGGCCCCGGCGCCCGCTGACCGAGATCCTGCGGGACGATCCGCACACCGCCGTGCTGGCGCCCCGGCTGTTCGAGATGGCGGAGCTGCCGCCGCAGGTCGACTTCCACGACACGCCGGATTCGCAGGACCACTGGCCCGGAGCGCTGTGTGCGCTGGCCGATGACGGGGTGCTGGACCGGTCGTATCTGGTGGAGCGGTGCGTGGCGCGTCTGATGCGCGGCGGCAGATCCGTCGATCAGCGGTTCTTCCTGGCCGTCCTCCAGCGGCTGGAGGCGACGGAGGACGAGGAGAAGAGGCATCTGCGGGACTGGACGGCGATGGCGGCGGACGGCATCGCGCCGGTCTCCTCGCATGCCCAGCAGGTGCTCGTACGGCTCGACGCGCGGGGCGAGCTGCCGACCCGGGAGCTGGTGGACGTGTCGGGGGCGCTGCTCTTCCGCCAGGAGAAGAAGCTGGTACGGGCCCAGCTGACCCTGCTGGGCAAGGTGCTGCGCCGGGACTCCTCGACCGCGGACGAGCTTCTCCCGGCGGTCGCCGAGGCGTTCGGCCACGAGGGCATCGACGTCCAGGAGCGGGCCCTGAAGCTGGTCGCCCGGTATCTCCCCGCCGTCGCCGGCCCGGACGTGCGGGAGCTGCTGGCCTCGGCCGCCGCGCAGTTGGGTCCCGTGCACCGGGAGACGGTCACCACCCTGTTCGGCGGTCTCGTGGAGGAGGTGGTGCAGGAAACGTACGAGGAGTTGCTGCCGCCGGCGCCGGTGCTGCGGCGTCAGGAGCCCGCTCCGAAGACCGTGGCCGAGCTCGTCGAGGAGGTGGCCGCCCGGGTGAAGGCGCATGCGTCGGAGCACTGGATCCCTGCGTCGGCAGTCCTGGACACCGCGGCCGGGATCACCGGTTTCGAGCGGGCGCTCGACGGCCTCGTCCGGCTGGCCCGGAGCGACCGGGAGGAGCTGACGGAGGGCTTGCGGGAGGCGCTGGCCGGGGTGCACTTCGTCGAGCACGGCCTGTCTCCGTACATGGTCGATCCACGGGGTGTCTCGACCTCGCACGGGCTCTCCGTCGTGGTGGCCTCGCTGCTGGGCCTGGTGTCCGAGCGGGACAGGGTCGCGTGGCGGGCGAAGACGGTCGTGACGGGGTCGGACGCCTGTGCTCATGCCGCGCTGAACGGGGTGCTGCTCGACCGGGTGTGGGAGGTGTCGGAGGCGATAGCCGCCGGGCGGGTGCCATTCCTGCTGGCGACGCCGACCTGGCACACCGGGGCGGTCGAGGCGGCCGAGCTCGTGGAGCGGCTGCGGACCTACCGGGATCTGGGTGTCCGCCCGGGCCCCGCCGACTTCGCCCAGGCCCTGCTGCGGGTCCGCCGCGTCAGCGGTCCCGAGCGGGCGGAGGCCGCCGCCGCGGCCGAGGCGCTGGCGACCGGCGAGGGCGACCGGCTGGCCGCCTGGGTCCGTGCCGACGCGTCGGTGGCCCCGGTGCTGCGGCATCCGGCGACCACCGTATCCCGCCCGTCGGCGGGCCATTGGTGGCAGCGGACGACGACCGGGGCACGCCAGGTGCTCCTGGCCACCCGGGAACGGCTGGTGATCCAGCGCGATTTCCCGGAGGCCTTCCACTGGCTGGGCCGCGCCCAGCTACCCCGGGCCCAGGAGTGCTACCACTGGGGACCCGAGCGGTCCTCGCACTGGACGGCCACCCTGCCCGGCGACCCGGAGACGCTGGCCGCCTGGCTGATGCCGGACCTGATGTTCGCCGCCGATCAGGGGCAGCGGGGAGCCGTCGGGTTCCTGCCCGCTCTGGCCGAGAGCGCGGGCGAGACGGGCGGGGCGATGCATCTCGCGCTGGCCTACGGGCTCGGCGCCCGGCACCCGGAGGACCGGACGGCGGCGGTGGACGCGCTGCTGGTGCTGGCCGCGCGGGGGCGGCTGGACGGGGCGGTGCTGGGGCGGGAGCTGGCCATCCTGGTCGACCGCGATCTGGTGAAGGTGAACCGTACGGCCGACGCGCTCGGCACGGCCGCCGCCACCGGCGCGTACCGGACGGTGCTGAGCGTGCTGGCGGCGATGCTGCCCGGTCTCCTGGCGTACGAGAAGACGCCCCGGGGGCTCGGGGACCTGCTGTCCGTGGCCGCCGAGTGCGCCGAGCGCTGCGGTACGGGCGGGATCGAGCCGATAGCGGGGCTCGCCGCGACGGCGGGGCGCAAGGGCTCGTCCCAGACGGTCCGCCAGGCCGCCCGGCTGCTCGCCACGTTCGGGGACCGGGAGATCGAGGAGCGAACGGCCCCGGAATCTGACCGAAAAGCGACGATAGGGGACCAGATCAACACGTAACCCATCGGTCACAAGGCGTTCGTGATCAGGCAACACCGTTCCTTCACAGTGAGGATATGACTGATGTGACCTCCGCGAAGAGCGCCCGCCGTCCGCACCACTGGCGGCGGGACCTGATCGAACTGGCCGCCCTGTTCACCGCCGTGGCCGTGGCCGACGCGATCGCCAACCTGATCGGACACCAGCCCGACGGGCCCTACCTGCTCGTGGCGTCGGCGGTGGCGCTGGCGGCCACGGCCGCGTTCCACACCTGGTGGGCCCGACGCCACAGTCACGCACCCCCGTCCGACGAGACGGACGCCGTGCCGGCCGGGGCCCGCGGGGAGGAGGGCGAGACCGAGGGCGTCGCCGGGGTCTCCGGCGCCGAGGAGACCGGGACCACGCTGTGGCGGATGCGGACGACGGTGCTCGACGCCCCGGGCAGTCTGGCCGCGCTGTGCACGGCGCTCGCCGGGCTCCGCGTCGACATCCTCACTCTCCAGACGCACCCGCTCGGCCAGGGCACCGTCGACGAGTTCCTGCTGCGGGCCCCGGCCTCCCTCCAGGCGCAGGAGCTGTCCCGGAAGATCGCGGCCGCGGGCGGCGCCTCCACCTGGATCGAGCGGGCGGACGCCCACGACCTGGTGGACACCCCGACCCGGGTGCTGTCACTGGCCACCCGGACGGCGCTGGACGCGGCCGAGCTGCCGCTCGCCCTGCGCCAGTTGCTCGGCCGGTGCACCATCCACTCGCTGCCCGCCGTCTCCGTCACGGGCCGCGCGTCCGGACAGAGCGCCCCGGTCGAGGGCGTGCTGGAGGAGACGGTGATGCGGCTGCGGGACCCCTCCGGCGGGGTGATCTCCGTCGAGCGGCCCTATCTGCCGTTCACGCCGACCGAGTTCGCGCGGGCGCGCGCCCTGGTGGAGCTCGACGCCCGGCTCGGCCCCCGCGTACCGCGCAGCGAGGACGTCCTCACCCTGCCCGAGGGCAACGAGATCACCGTGCGCCGCGCGGACCGCGGCGATCTCGCCGCCGCTCGCGCCATGCACGACCGCTGCTCGCCGGACACCCTGGGCCTGCGCTACCACGGTCCCGTCGCGGACGCCGGCCGCTATCTCGACCATCTGCTGAGCCCCCGTTTCGGCCGCACCCTGGCGGTGCAGACGGCGTCGGGCAGGCTGGTGGCGCTGGGCCACCTTCTCTGGGACGGCGACGAGACCGAGGTCGCCCTGCTCGTCGAGGACGACTGGCAGCGCCGGGGCATCGGCTCCGAGCTGCTCCGCCGCCTGGTGGCCCTGGCCGGGGAAGCGGGCTGCGACAGCGTGTACGCGGTGACGCAGTCCCGCAACACCGGCATGGTGGCCGCGATGCGTGCGCTGGAACTGCCCCTCGACTACCAGATCGAGGAGGGCACGCTCGTCATCACCGCCCGGCTGACGAGTGAAGAGGCCGCTCGGCCCTCCGCGCCGACGGAACAGGCCCGTCGCTGAGCGCCTGGCACAGATCCGCCCACAGGTCCTCGACGTCCTCCAGGCCGACCGACATCCGCAGCAGCCGGTCGCCTACCCCGGCCGCCCGCCGGTCTCCCTCCTCCACGATGCGGTGGCTGATGGAGGCCGGGTGCTGGATGAGCGAGTCCACGCTGCCGAGGCTGACGGCGGGCGTGATGAGCCGCACCCCGGAGATCACCCGGTGCGGGTCCCCGTACACCTCGAAGGAGATCATCGCGCCGCCGATCCGCGGGTAGTGCACCCGGGCGATCCGCGGGTCGGCGGTGAGCCTGCGGACGAGTTCGGCGGCGCTCGTGGAGGCCGCCCGGACGCGTACCGGCAGCGTCGAAAGGCCGCGCAGCAGCAGATAGCCGGCCAGCGGGTGCAGCACTCCGCCGGTGGCGAACCGCACCTGGCGCAGGGTCGCGGCGAACTCCTCGTCGCAGGCGACGACGCCGCCCATGACGTCCCCGTGGCCGCCGAGGTACTTGGTGGCGCTGTGCAGGACGATGCGTGCGCCGTGTTCGACGGGGCGCTGCAGGACGGGGGTGGCGAAGGTGTTGTCGACCAGCAGCGGCACGGTTCCGCAGGCGTGGGCGACGGCCCGGATGTCGACCTCGGCCAGGGTCGGGTTGGCCGGCGTCTCGACCATCACCAGACCCGTGTCCGGGCGGATGGCGTCGGCGATGCCCGCCGGGTCGGTCCAGGTCACCTCGGTGCCCAGCAGCCCGGCGCCGAGCAGATGGTCGCTGCAGCCGTAGAGCGGGCGGACCGCGACCACATGGCGCAGCCCCTGGCTCGCGCGGGCGAGCAGGACCGCGGTGAGCGCAGCCATCCCGCTGGCGAAGGCGACCGCGCTGTCGGTCCCCTCCAGCCGGGCGAGCGCCGTCTCGAAGCGGCCCGTGGTGGGGTTGTCCAGCCGGGCGTAGACGGGCGGGCCGTCGGGGAGGGCGCCGGTGGTGGCGAACGCGTCGATGCGCATCGCCTCGCCGCGCGAGTCGCTGGAGGGGTAGGTGGTGGACAGGTCGATCGGCGGGGCGTGCAGGCCGAGGGAGGCGAGGTCGTCGCGTCCGGCGTGCACGGCTTCGGTGGCGAGAGCCCTGGACGGGGTGGGAGCAGGGGGCGTCATCGAGACTTCGTTGTCCATGGCGTCACTCTGAACAGTTACCGGTTCGTAGTGGCCAATCCCCGTGCTACGTTCGCCATATGTCCGATTCCGTCGCTCTCGATCCGGTGGACCTGCAGATTCTGCGGCTGCTGCAGAACGATGCGCGGACCACGTACCGCGAGCTGGCGGCCGAGGTCGGCGTGGCCGCTTCGACCTGTCTGGACCGGGTGGCCCGGCTGCGCCGCAGCGGGGTGATCCTCGGGGACCAGTTGCGCCTCGATCCGGCGAAGCTCGGCCGGGGGCTCCAGGCGCTGCTGCTGGTGCAGGTCAGGCCGCACCGCCGGGAGTTGATCGGGCCGTTCGTCGACCGGATCAGGTCGCTGCCGGAGTCGCGTGCGCTGTTCCATCTCACCGGCCCCGACGACTATCTGGTGCAGGTGGCGGTGGCCGACGCGGCGGATCTGCAGCGGCTGGTCCTGGACGAGTTCACCTCGCGCCGGGAGGTGGCCCGGGTGGACACCCGGCTGATCTTCCAGCAGTGGGAGTGCGGTCCGCTGCTGCCGCCCGCCGCGAACTGACCGGCCGGGTTCGGACACCGGGCGGCCCCGGTGATGACGGAAGGGCCGCCGCCGTACGAGGATGTCCGCATGTCAGACACTTCGAGCAGCGCGCTGCCCCGTCAGGTCGCCGACGCCTACGTCGACGCACTCATCGAACTCGACCCCATCACGGGCACCTATCTGGGTGTGCCCGAAAGCTCGCGCCGCCTGCCCGACTTCTCACCGGCCGGACAGGCGGTCCTGGCCGACCTCCTCCGCGAAACGCTGCGCAAGCTGGACGCCGCCGAGCGGCTTCCCGGTGCGGACAGCGATGCCGAGCGGCGCTGCGGACGGCTCCTGCGGGAGCGTCTGACGGCAGAACTCGCCGTGCACGACGCCGAGGAGGGCCTGCGGGCCGTCTCCAACCTGTCGTCGCCCGCCCACAGCATCACCGAGGTCTTCACCCTCACGCCGACCGCGACGGACGAGGACTGGGCGGCGGTCGTGGAGCGCCTGCGCGCGGTGCCTGCCGCGTACGAGGGGTACCGTGCCTCGCTCGCGCTCGGTCTGGAGCGCAAGCTGTACGGCGGCCCGCGCGCGACCGCCACCTTCGTCGGGCAGCTGGCGGAGTGGGGCGGGGAAGGCGGGGGGGAGGGGTTCTTCGCCGAGTTCGTCGCGCCGGGACCCGCGTCCCTGCGGACGGAGCTGGACGAGGCAGCCGGGCAGGCGACGGCCTCGGTGCTCGCGCTGCGGGACTGGATGCGCGACGTGTACGCCCCGGCGATCGAGGGCGCCCCCGACCCGGTCGGCCGGGAGCGGTACGCCCGCTGGTCGCGGCTGTACAACGGCACCGATCTGGATCTCGACGAGGCGTACGCGTACGGCTGGTCGGAATACCACCGGCTGCTCGCGGAGATGAGGACCGAGGCCGAGAAGGTGCTGCCCGGCTCCGGGCCCTGGGAGGCGCTCGCCCACCTCGATGTGCACGGCAAGCACATCGAAGGGGTGGACGAGGTCCGCGAATGGCTCCAGGGCCTGATGGACGAGGCGATCGAGGCGCTGGACGGCACGCACTTCGACCTGGCGGAGCGGGTACGGAAGGTGGAGTCCCGGATCGCCCCGCCCGGCGGGGCCGCCGCGCCGTACTACACCAGCCCCTCCGAGGACTTCTCCCGCCCCGGGCGCACCTGGCTGCCGACCATGGGCGAGACCCGTTTCCCGGTGTACGACCTGGTCTCCACCTGGTACCACGAGGGCGTTCCCGGCCACCACCTGCAGCTCGCGCAGTGGACGCACGTCGCCGACACCCTCTCCCGCTACCAGGCATCGGTCGGCATGGTCAGCGCGAACGCCGAGGGCTGGGCGCTGTACGCGGAACGGCTGATGGACGAGCTGGGCTTCCTGCCCGACCCGGAACGGCGGCTCGGCTACCTGGACGCCCAGATGATGCGGGCCTGCCGGGTCATCGTCGACATCGGCATGCACCTGGAGCTGGAGATCCCGGCGGACTCCCCCTTCCACCCGGGCGAGCGCTGGACCCCCGATCTCGCCCAGGAGTTCTTCGGCAACCACAGCGGCCGCCCCGCCGACTTCGTGGAGAGCGAGCTGACCCGCTATCTGTCGATGCCCGGCCAGGCCATCGGCTACAAGCTCGGCGAGCGCGCCTGGCTGCTCGGCCGGGAGAACGCGCGCGCCGCGCACGGCGACGCGTTCGACCTGAAGGCGTGGCACATGGCGGCGCTCTCCCAGGGGTCGCTGGGCCTGGACGATCTGGTGGACGAGCTGTCGCGGCTCTGACCGGGCAGAGGCGGTAGGTACGGTGAGGAGTCTCCTCAGGTGAAAGAAGGCGGCCTGTCATGACCGAGCGCAGCTCATTCCTGTTCTGCGCCGACCCGTTGAGGGCGTCGCGGCCCGATCCGCAGTTCGCCAAGGACGTCGCGGCGGCGCGGGCGGCGGGCGGCCGGATCGCCCTGCTCGATCATGACGCGCTGCTCGCCGGGGACGCGGCCGGGGCGGTGGCCCGGGTCGCGCGGGACTCCGGACCGTACTGGTACCGCGGCTGGATGATCCCCTCCGCCCGATACGCGGAGCTGGAGAGAGCACTGGGCGCGCGGGGCTGCACCCTGCTCACCGACGCCGTTGGCTACCGGCAGGCGCATGAACTGCCCGGCTGGTACGAGAAGTTCGACGGACTGACGCCCCGCAGTGTCTGGTCCGCCACGGTTCCGGGGGCCCCGCCGCCCTCCGCCGGGGAGCTGACCGGGCTCGCGGCGCCGCTGGGGCCCGGACCCGGCATCGTGAAGGACTTCGTGAAGTCCCGCAAGCACGACTGGCACGAGGCCTGTTACGTGCCGGAGCTCGGGGACCGGAAGCAACTGGCTTCCGTGGTCGGGCGGTTCGTCGAACTGCAGGGTGACTTCCTCGCGGGTGGTCTGGTGCTGCGGGCCTTCGAGCCGTTCGTCGCGGGCGGCGAGGCGCGGGTGTGGCGGGTGGACGGCGAGGCGGTACTCGTCACCGCCCACCCGGACACCCCCGACCGGCACCCCGTCCCCGAACTCCCCGCCGTGCGGGAGGCGGTGGGCCGTCTCGGGCTGCGCTGGGTCACCACCGACCTGGCGTTGCGCGAGGACGGGGTGTGGCGGGTGGTGGAGGTCGGCGACGGCCAGGTCAGCGGAGTTCCCGCAGGGGCGGGGACGGGTGATCTGTTCGCCGCGCTCGCGGCCACCGGGGCGCGCTGAGCCCCGCCGGGCCCCGGCGGGGCTCAGCGCGGACTCATGGGAACTCAGCAGCCGCAGTCGGCCGCGTCGAGCGGAGCGGTCAGCGGATCGGCCGCGCGACGCTCGCCGCCCTCCCCCAGGATGCGGTGGAGCGGCTGCCCGCTCGATGAAGCATCTGGAGGAGACCACCGGGCGGCTCGGGGCGCTGGACTCCGTCACCACGAGCGGGGCAGGTCCGGCGTCACAGGCGGTGGCGGACCGATGAGCCCTGGCGCTCCTTCACCACTTCGAGCCGGGCCGGGATCCTGCGGCGAAGGTCGGCCACATGGCTCACGATGCCCACGCTGCGGTCCCGCTCCCGGAGGGAGTCCAGCACGTCCAGCACCTCGTCCAGCGTCTGGTCGTCCAGGCTGCCGAACCCCTCGTCGATGAAGAGGGTGTCCAGGCGTACGCCGCCGGCCTCCTCGGTCACGACGTCGGCGAGGCCCAGCGCGAGGGCCAGCGAGGCGAAGAACGTCTCCCCGCCGGACAGGGTCGCGGTGTCGCGTTCGCTGCCGGTCCAGGCGTCGACCACATGCAGTCCGAGTCCGGCGCGGCGGCCGCCGGTGCGGGCGTCGGAGTGGACCAGCGTGTAGCGGCCCGAGGACATCCGCTGGAGCCGTGCGGTGGCGGCGGCCGCCACCTGTTCGAGGCGGGCGGCCAGGACGTACGCCTCCAGACGCATCTTGCGTTCGTTGTCGGCGGAGGTGCCCGCCGCCAGACCCGCGAGCCGGGCGATCCGCTCGTACTCCTGGCGTACGGGCCCCAGCCGCCGTACCTCGTCGGCGGCCTGCCGGGAGAGCCGGGTCAGCTCGCCGCAGCGCTCGTCGGCGGCGGCGAGCGCGGACGACGCCTCGCGCAGCAGCCTTTCCGCCGCCTCGAACTCTCCCTGCGCCGCTGACGGTCGGGCAGGGGGCTGTTCGGCGGCCTCGCGGGCGTCGCGTTCGGCACGGCGGTCGGCCACCGCGGCGGCCTCGGCCTGCCAGGCGTCGACGCGGTGCTGGAGTTCGCGTTGGGCCGCGGCGTCGAGGAGTGTCGCGGCGGCGGCCTCCGGGGTGTCGAAGCCGGCCCGGAACGCCGCGTCGGAGAGCCGGTCGTCGGCCTCCTTGCGCCGCTGGGCCGCGTCCTGTTCGGAGCGCACGGCCTCGGCGGCCTCCGCCAGCAGCTCCACCCGGCGGGTCAGGCGGCCCGCGTAGGCGGCGACGGACCCGGACTCACCTCGGACGGCGGCGAGTTCGCCGTGCAGCGCGGTCTGCTCGCGGTCGAGCGCCTCGCGTCGGGAGGTGCGGGCGGCGGCCCGGCGCTCGGCCTCCCGCCGGAGTTCGAGGCGGCCGGCGTGCTCGCGCTCGGCGGCGTCGAGGGCCTCACGGGCGGCGTGCGTCCCGGCGGCGAGGCGGTGCGCCTCGGCGTGCTCGGCGGTCAATCGGTCGACGGTGCGGCGGAGTTCGTCGACGGAGGGGCCCGGGTCCACCGCCGCCCAGTCGCCGCCGCTCGCGACCAGGGCGGCCTCCGACGCGGACGCCGCCAGGTCACCGGAGTTCGCGTCGCGGGCGTGCTCGTCACTGGCCTCCGTAGCCTGCACCTCCGCGTCGCGGGCGTGCTCGTTCCCGGTCTCCTTGGGCTCCCCCGCACGCGCCTCCGCGTCGGCGGTGGCGTGGCGTTCGCGGACGAGCCCGAGGGCCTGCTCCGCGCGGGTGCGGGTCTCTTCGGCGTCCCGGTGGGCGGCGAGGGCTCTCTCCTCGGTGGCCCGGTCGACATGGCCGTCGCCCTCCGTGGCGGGGGCCGGGTGTTCGGCCGAGCCGCAGACGGTGCAGGGTGCGCCGTCGACAAGCCCGGCGGCCAGCTCCGCCGCGATGTCCCGCAGCCGCCGCTCCCGCAGCCCGAGCCAGGTCTCACGGGCGGCGAGGGCGCGCTCTCGGGCCCCGGCGAGCTCCTCCCGGGCGGTGCGGACCTCGGCGGCCAGTGCGTCGCGGCGGCGGGCGGCCTCCAGTCGGCGGCGGGCCGGGGCGAGGACCCCGGCGAGCTGTTCGGCGCGGGTCGCGGCCTCCTGCGCGGTCGCGATGGACTCCCGGAGCCCGGCGTGGACGGTGTCCCAGCCCGCGAGCCAGACCTCCGTGTCCCGGACGGTCGCGTCGTCGGCCCGGGATTCACGCTCCAGCCGGTTCCGCTCCTCGTCGATCTCGGTACTGCGCGCCTCGGCCCGGCGCGCGGACTCCAGGCCGCCCAGCTCCTGCCGGAACCGGCGCTCCAACTCGGCGAGTTGGTCGGGGCCCGCGTCGGCGAGGTCGGGCGGCAGCTGCGCCCTGGCCCGGCCGAGGGCGTCGGCCGCCCGGCGGTGGGCGCGCTCCGCCTCCTCGCGCAGCTCCAGGGCGGGGGCGACCCGGTCGGCCTTGCGGGCGCGTTCCAACTCCTCCTGGCAGCGGTCGTGTTCGGGGCGCCGCTCCTCCAGCTCCGCGGAGCGCCGGCGAGTCTCCTCGTACCGCTGCTGGAGGCGGGCGAGTTCACGTACGGCGTCCAGGGCGTGGCGGGCCTCGCGCTGCCGGCCCTCGGCCCGGGCGACGACGCCGCGGGCGATGTCGAGCCGTTCGCGGGCCGTGGACCTGGCGATCGCGGCCCACTCCAAGACCGCTTCGGCTAGGCCCGGTTCGCCGGGCCGGGCGGCGATCGGGGCCGCCTCGGCCCCGGCGGGTCCGGCGGCCTGGGCGATGCGCTGGGCGAGGGCGAGGATCCGTTCGTCGGCGGCGGTGACCTCGGCCTCGGCGCCCCGCCGCAGTTCGGCGAGGCGTTCCTCGACGGCGGCGAAGCGGCGGGTGTCGAAGAGCCGGCCGAGGAGCTTGCCGCGGGCCTCGGCGTCCGAGCGCAGGAAGCGGGCGAAGTCGCCCTGCGGCAACAGCACCACCTGGCAGAACTGGTCCCGGCTCATGCCGATGAGCTGGGTCAGCTCCTCGCCGATCTCCTGGTGCGACTTGCTGAGGGCGTGCCAGCCTCGCTCGGGGTCGTAACCGCGCAGCCTGCTCTGGGCCTTCTCCATCGTGAAGCCCTCACCCCGCTTCTTGGGGCGGGGCTGGGCGGGGCTGCGGGTGACTTCGAGGCGGCGGCCGCCGACGGTCAGCTCCAGCCGGACCTCGGTCGGCAGGTCCACCGGCGCGTGGTCGCTCCGCAGGGAGGCCCCGGGGCTCTGCCGGGCGCCGGGGACGGCCCCGTACAGGGCGAAGCAGACGGCGTCCAGGACGGATGTCTTGCCCGCGCCGGTGGGTCCGTGGAGCAGGAAGAGTCCGGCGGAGGAGAGGGCGTCGAAGTCGACTTCCTGGGTGGCGCCGAACGGCCCGAACGCGGTGATGCTCAGGCGGTGCAGTCTCACCTGGACACCTCGCGCACCGTCTCGTCCACCCGGACGTCGTCGAACGCGGCGCGCAGCACGGTGCGTTCGAGGTCGCTGGGGCCGCTGCCGCCGCGCACGTGGGCGACGAAGTCCTCGGCGATCTGGTGGTCGTCGCGGCCCTTGAGGCGCTGGGCGTAGGAGGCCCCCGGGTCGTCCGGCGGGCGCTCGGGGTCGAAGACGAGGCTGAGGGTGTGCGGGAAGCGCCGGGCGAGGCGGGCCATGGGGTCGGCGGGGCGTACCGGATCGGTGAGGGTGGCCTCGACCCAGGCCTGCTCGTGGCGGTCCAGGGCGGGGTCCTCCAGGAGGGTGTCGAGGCGGCCGCGGAGCCGGGCGAGGGGCCGCTCCACGGGGCAGTCGATCCGTTCCTCGGCGGCGATGTCCCCGTCGGCGTCGAGGTCGATGAGCCACATGGTCTTGCGGTGGTCGGCCTCGGAGAAGGAGTAGGCGAGCGGGGATCCGGAGTAGCGGACCTCGGCCGTGACCCGCTGGGAGCCGTGCAGATGGCCGAGGGCCGCGTAGTCGACGCCGTCGAAGACCCCGGCGGGGACGGCGGCGACCCCGCCGACGGTGATGTCGCGTTCGCTGTCGCTGGGCTCGCCGCCCGCCACGAAGGCGTGCGCGAGGACGACGGAGCGGGTTCCGGCGGGGCGGGTGGCGAGGTCGGCGCGGACCTTGTCCATGGCTGCGGTGAGCACTGCCTCGTGACCGGCCTTGTCCGCCCCCAGGGCGTCCTTGACCAGGGCCGGTTCCAGGTAGGGCAGTCCGTAGAACGCCACGTCGCCGTGGTCGTCGGCGAGCACGACGGGGGTGGCGCAGCCTTCGGGGTCGGTCCGCAGATGGATCCCGGCGCGTTCGAAGAGCCCGGCGCCGACGCCGAGCCGGCGGGCCGAGTCGTGGTTGCCGGAGATCATGACGGTGGGGACGCCGGCGGCGGCGAGCCGGTGCAGCGCCCCGTCGAAGAGTTCGACGGCGGTGAGCGGCGGAACGGCCCGGTCGTAGATGTCGCCCGCGACGAGGACGGCGTCCACCTCGCGCTCCTCGACGGTCGCCACGAGATGGTCGAGGTAGGCGGCCTGCGCGTCCAGCAGGGAGACGCGGTGGAAGGACCGGCCCAGGTGCCAGTCCGAGGTGTGCAGGAGCCTCACGCCATCACTCCGCCGGTTTCGGCCTGCATCGTCGTCGTCCTCCACCCCGTGGGCCGCGCACCGGCGGCCCGTGATCCCGCTCGGCACCGACCACGCTAACGCCGCCGGGCCGCCGAACCCGCATCGATCATGATTCTGGCCCCGTGGGATCGCCCTCACCTCACGCGGTCGCGTCCCCGTACGCCTCGCCGCCCAGCTCCAGAATCGCTGTCCCCGCGGTCGTGTCGGCCAGCCAGGCGGTGAACGCCTCGACCTCGCCGTCCGGCAGCCCGATCCCGATGGTGACGGCCTCGGCGTACCGCACCTCGCGGACATCCCGCCCGGTGGCCCGCAGATCGTTCTCCAGCTTTCCGGCCCGCTGGTGGTCGACGTGGACCGTGGCGAGCCGGAAACGCTGCCGGGTGAGGGTGCCGAGCGCGTCGAGGGCTTCGCCGACCACTCCCCCGTACGCCCGGATCAGCCCGCCCGCCCCGAGTTTGACCCCGCCGTAGTAGCGGGTGACGACCGCCACGACGTACCGCATCTCCCGCCGCATCAGCATCTGGAGCATCGGGGTGCCCGCCGTGCCACCGGGTTCGCCGTCGTCACTCGCCCGCTGTACGGAGGCGTCGGCGCCGATCACGTACGCGAAGCAGTTGTGGGAGGCGGTCGGGTGCTCCTTGCGGACGCGGGCGACGAAGTCCTGCGCTTCCTCCTCGGTGGCGGCGGGGGCGAGCGAGCAGAGGAAACGGGATCGGTTGATCTCGCTCTCGTGCACACCCGCGCGGGCGACGGTCCGGTACTGCTCCTGCATCCGTCCACCCTATGTCCCGCCGCGATGGCCGGTCCCGGCGGGAATGGGGAGGTGGGGGCCGTGGGTTGTCCCGGCATGAACGCAGACGGCAGCAGCGCGGTGGGCTCGTACGCGGACGACGCGACGATCAGGCGGATTCTCCAGGACACGGGCGACACCTGGGCGGTGGTGGGCCTGTCCGGCAACCGTTCCCGGGCGGCGTACGGAGTGGCGGGGGCCCTCCAGCGGTTCGGCAAGCGGGTGGTGCCGGTGCACCCGAAGGCCGAGACGGTGCACGGGGAGCAGGGGTACGCCTCGCTCGGGGACATCCCCTTCCCGGTCGACGTGGTGGACGTGTTCGTCAACAGCGAGCTGGCGGGCGCCGTCGCGGAGGAGGCTGTGGCGGTGGGTGCGAAGGCGGTGTGGTTCCAGCTCGGCGTCGTGGACCCGGACGCCTACGGGCGGACGCGCGCGGCAGGCCTGGACATGGTGATGGACCGGTGCCCCGCCGTCGAGATCCCGCGGCTCGGCACGCGCGCCTGAACTGCACGGGTGTGCGGGGCGCCGCGGTGTGGGCAGGATCCCCGCCGTGAAGGACGTACTGGACGTGACCGACAGGGCCCGCACGACAGCCGCGCTGACCGCGCTCGGCGTACGGCCCGGTGATGTGCTCCTCGTGCACGCCTCCCTGCGGTCGCTGGGGCCGGTGACGGACGGGGCGCGGGGGGTGCTGGACGCGTTGCGCCGGGCCGTCGGCCCTTCGGGCACGGTGGTGGTCCCCGCCTTCACCCCGGAGAACTCCGACACCTCCCCGCACTACCGCGAGCGGGTGCGGGGCCTGGACGCCGGAGCCGTGGGCGCCGTGCGCGCCGCGATGCCGGCGTACGACCCGGCGCTGACGCCCGCGCCGTCGATGGGCGCGCTGGCCGAGACCGTACGGACGGCGGCGGGCGGCGGGCGCAGCGCGCATCCGCAGACCTCGTTCGCCGCGCTCGGCCCCGGCGCTGCGCGGCTGCTGGCCGGGCACCGCCCCGACTGCCACCTCGGGGAGGACTCGCCGCTGGCCCGGCTGTACGAGGCGGATGCCCGGATCCTGCTGCTCGGCACCGGCTACGCCACGTGTACGGCGTTCCACCTGGGCGAGTACCGGATGCCCGGCCCGCCGCGCCGGAGGTACCGCTGTGTGGTGGCGTCGCGGGGGGTGCGCCGATGGTGGGAGTACGAGGATGTCGCCCTGGACGACGGGGACTTCGCCGCTCTGGGCACGGCCTTCGAGGAGGCCGCCGCCGAGGGTGACGTAGCGGCGGGGCGCGTGGGCGCGGCGCTGTGCCGGCTCGTCCGGCTGCGGTCGGCCGTCGACTTCGCCACGGCCTGGCTCACGGAGCACCGGACAGCCGGGCGTTGACCCGGCCGCCGCCGGCCGTTCGACGGGGAGGCTCAGACGCCGAGGCCCTCGACGACCACCGCGCCCGGGAGGGCGGCGAGCGCCTTGCCGGGGACGATGAGCTTGCCGCGCCGGCTGCCGCTGCCGATCAGGACCCATTCCTCGTCCACGACGGCGGGGTCCAGCAGGAGGGGCCAGGCGGCGGGCAGGCCGATCGGGGTGATGCCGCCGTACTCCATGCCGCTCTCGCCGACCGCCGTGTCCATGGGGGCGAAGGATGCCTTGCGGGCGCCGAGGTGCTTGCGGACCGCCCCGTTGACGTCGACCCGGGTGCGGGAGAGCACCACGCAGGCGGCGAGGGTGACGTCCTGGCCGCGCTTGCCCGCCACGACGACGCAGTTGGCCGAGGTGTCGAGGAGTTCGACGCCGTGGTGCTCGGCGAAGACGGCGGTGTCGGCGACGGCCGGGTCGCTGTCGACGTGGACGAGCTGCTCGGCGGTGAACCCGCCCCAGCCCGCGGTCAGCGCCGCGGCGACGGGGGCGGGGAGCAGGTCGAGCCGTTCCGCAGCGGGAGCGGCGTCCTCGAAGGTGCCGATGGGTGCGCGCATGGTGCTCACGCTAACAGCGGCGGGGCGGGGCCGGGCGGGCGTCTCAGCGCACGGGCACCCCGGCGGGAGGCGCCTCGGCGAAGGTCTGTCAGCGGACGGGCGGGATGGCGACGGCCATGGTGAAGGCCGCCGGTTCACCGCCCTCGTTGCGGTAGCCGTGCGGTACGTGCGCCTCGAAGGTGGCGGAGGTCCCGGCGGGGACGGCATGGGCGAGACCGTCGACGAGCAGGGTCAGTTCGCCCTCGGTGACGTGGAGGAGTTCGACGGTGCCCTCGGGGTGCGGGTCGGACGTGGTGCCCTCCCCGGGCACCAGCCGGCAGCTCCACAGTTCGAGCGGGCCGCGGGCCTCCGCTCCGACGAGCAGCGTGGTGGAGCTGCCCGCCTCGGTCGACCACATGCGGACGGCCCGGCTCGCCGGGACCAGCCGGACCTGGGGCCCCTGCTCGTGGTCGAGGAGCGTGGTGATGGCGACGCCGAGCGCGTCGGCCAGCTTCACCGTGGTGCCGACGCTCGGATTCGTCCGCGCCTGCTCGATCTGGATGATCATCCCGCGGCTGACTCCGGCGCGCGCCGCGAGGGCGTCCAGGGTGAAGCCGCGCTCGCCCCGCCAGCGCTTGAGGTTGCGGGCCAGCGACTGGGTGAGCTGGTCGAGGTCGGACACGTACCGTCCCTGCGGTGGATGGCGGCTGCGGATACCTGGGTGCGGCAGAGCGAAGTGCGGGTGGCCGGGGCGCGTGCGGCGCGTGCCGGGGTCAAGAATATTGCACCGCCGTACAGCGCACTCCACCGTCCACCAGGCCCTACCGGCGTCTTACGGGGTTTCCCGCACCTCGTCCAGCTCGGCGAGGGCCAGCAACTGCTCGGGCGTGACGCCCTTCGGGATCGGCACGGGGGCGGGCGTGCGCAGGGGCGGCTGCCAGCCCTTCTCCGGGTCCCAGCTGCGCACGACGCGGGCGGGGGCTCCGGCGACCACCGCGTGGTCCGGGACCTCTCCCCGGACGACGGCACCCGCCGCGACCACCACGTTCCGGCCGAGCCGGGCCCCGGGCAGGATCACCGCGCCGGTACCGATCCAGCAGCCGGGGCCGATCGCCACCGGTTCCATCCGGGGCCACTGCTTGCCCACGGGCTCGTGCGGGTCGTCGTAGCTGTGGTTGGTCGAGGTGATGTAGACGTACGGACCGCAGTACGTGTCCGAGGCGATGGTCACCGTCGTGTCGGCGATCACATGGCTGCCGCGCCCCAGCACCACCCCGTCGCCCAGGGTGAGGATCGGGTCGGGCCCCAGGTCCAGGTCCGGCATCATCCCCGCGGTGAGGGTGACCTGCTCGCCGATGACGCAGTGCGCGCCCAGCTCGATCCACGGCTCCCCGAAGACGGTGCCCTGCGGGAAGGCGAGCCGGGTGCCCGCGCCGATCGCGCCGAACCGCAGCCGCCCGGGGTGCTCGGCGGTGACCGCGCCCGCCCGCTGCGCCCAGGCCCAGCCGAGGTGGACCGCGCGGGAGGCGGCGCGGCGCGGCCAGCGGGCGAGGAAGGAGAACGTGTTTCGGTTCTTCGGCACGCGCTCACGGTAGTCGGCGGCGCGGTGGGCGATCCCGGCGGTGACCTGTGATGTTCACCCCACTGCGCGGCGCCCGCCGGGGGCCGTCGCCTACCGTGAGAGTCGGCCTGATCCGGTGGAGAGGGCCAGGAGCACCACACCGGCGCGAAGGAGCAGGCGATGGCGGAACGGGCGTTGATCACGGGCATGGGCGGCAAGGAGCCGGACATCGACGTGGACGCTTATCTGGCCCCGACCTCCGTGGTGATCGGCGAGGTGACGCTCGCCCCGGGCTCCAGCGTCTGGTACCAGGCCGTGCTGCGCGCCGACTGCGGTCCCATCACGCTCGGCCCCGACAGCAACATCCAGGACAACTGCAGCGTGCACACCGACCCCGGGTTCCCGCTCACCGTGGGCGCGCGGGTCTCGGTCGGCCACAACGCGGTGCTGCACGGCTGTGTGATCGAGGACGACGTACTGGTCGGGATGGGCGCCACAGTGCTCAACGGCGCGCACATCGGCGCGGGTTCGCTGATCGCGGCGCAGGCTCTCGTACCGCAGGGGATGCGGGTGCCGCCGGGCTCGCTCGTCGCGGGGGTGCCCGCCAAGGTCAAGCGTCCGCTGACCGCCGAGGAGCTGGAGAGCATTCGCTTCAACGCGGCGGGGTACGTGGAGCTGGCGAAGGCGCACCGCGAGGCGCACGGCGGCTGACGCCCTCCGCGGCCCGCCGGAAGGCACCCGGGCCGTCGCTCCTCCCGCACCCGGAGGGGCGACGGCCCGGTCTCATGTGCGTACGGCGGGGGTCAGCCGTTGGGGCGCAGGGTCCACACGACGGTCATCTCACCGGTGACCGCGCCGTCGGCGCGCCTGATCTCGATGGCGACGGGGAATTCCGGCCGCTGTCCGGCGTCCAGCTCGGCGACCACGTCGGCGATCGGGCGGCCGAGGGTCGCGGTGGCGGTGACCTCGCCCATGGCGAGCTTCTTGTAACCGATCTCGGCCTTCACGGCGAGCGGCACGGCCCGCGACATCTGGTCGCCGAAGGCGGCGATGACGATCGCGCCGCTGGCGGACTCGGCGAGCGTGAACATCGCTCCGGCGTGGGGTCCGCCGACGTGGTTGTGGTAATCCGCCTGGTCGGGCAGCCGGACGACGGCCCGCTCCGGGGTGGTCTCCAGGAATTCGAGGTTGAGGGTCCGGGCCATCGGAACGGTCGCGACGAGCATCTCGCCCACGGTCATCTGTTCAGCGCTCATGCCCGAAGGTTACTCACCAGTAGCACCGTTTGGCCATCCCCTTGTGACGGCTCTGGGACAGGGCGGGCGTAGAAGTGGGCGCACGGCCCATCTATGGTTACTGGCCATGTGGCCAGGAACGCAGCCGCCCGGGGGCGAGCAGAACCCGCAGGACCAGAACCAGAACCCGTACCAGCAGCCGGGGTACCAGCAGCCGAATCCCTATCAGCAACCGGGATATCCGCCGCAGGGCCGGCCCACGGAGCCGGGCTACGGGTACCCGCAGGGCGCGCCCGGCGGGCAGCCGGGCTATCAGCAGCCCAATCCGTACCAGCAGCCGACGGTGCCGCAGTACGCCGTCCCGGGTCCGCCCGGCGGGCCGGAGCCCGGCGACGACAAGAAGAAGACGACGATCGTGGCGATCGTCGCGGCGCTGGCCGTCGTGGTCGCGGCGGGCGTCACCGGATTCCTCGTGCTCGGCAAGGACGACGAGGGCAAGAGCGTCGCCGACGGCAAGAAGTCCGCGTCGCCGAGTGCCAAGCCCAGCGAAACGGCCACCGGCTCCGCGCCGCCCGCGGAGAACCCCCGGGGCTCCGAAGGCGACCCCAAGCCGCTCATTCCGGGCTGGAAGGTCGTCACCAACCCCAAGTGGGGCACGCAGTTCGACGTTCCCGGTGACTGGGAGGTCGCCAGTTCGGGAACGTTCGCCGGTTTCGAGGACGCCAAGAAGGAGGACGGGTCGCCGGTCGCCGGCTTCTCCGCACCCGCCTACTACAAGAGCAAGTGGTGCCTCGACGACTCCGACGGGGACGGCCGCGAGGAGGACACCGGGCTCGCCGGCGTCGGGACGAAGGGCGCCCAGGGCGCCAAGAACACCGACGAGGCCGCGCGGAACGAGGCCGCCAACTGGGTGTGGGCCGCCTACTCCCAGCTGGACCCGAAGTCCAAGGTCAAGATCGGCAAGGCCAAGCCCTTCACCACCAAGTCGGGTCTGTCCGGCAGTGTCGCGCAGGCCACCGCCCTGGAGCTGGCCAACAAGGAGAAGTGCGACAGCGACGGGAAGTCGATCGCGTTCTCCTTCAAGAACTCCAAGGGCGACTTCTCGACCTGGGTCCTCTACGCCGCCACCGGTGTCAAGGACGAACTGCCGGACACCACCATCCAGCAGATCCTGAGCACGGTCCGCCTCGCGGGTGAGCCCACGGGCTGACACCCGCACCGCGCAGCGCGTTCCGCACCACCCCGCCGCCCCGCCCCGCCCGCCGGGCGCCTCAGCCGACGCTGAAGGCCCCGGCGGGCGGTTCGGGCGAGGCGACCGCCTCCGCGTCCGCCACCGGGCGGGCCCCGCCGATGAACCGGGTCAGCGCGGCACCGTGGGTGACCCGCGCGGGGAAGGCGTCCGCGGCGCAGCGGCGGACGAGCGGGTCCACGTCGATGGGCGTGTACGAGGCGAGCAGGACGACGTTGCCGAAGCGCCGCCCGCGCAGCACCGCCGGCTCCCCCACCAGCGCCAGCTCCGGGAAGACGGCGGCGAAGTTCGCCACCTGCGAGCGGAGGAAGGCGAACGGCGCGCTGTCGGCCAGGTTGGCCGCGTAGATCCCGTCCGCGCGCAGGGCCCGCCCGGCCGCCCGCGCGTACTCGACGGACGTGAGGTGCGCCGGAACCCGGGAGCCGCCGAAGACATCCGCGATCAGGAGATCGGCGGAGCCGGGGGCCGCCGCTTCCAGCCGCGCCCGGGCGTCGGCCGCGTGCAGAGTGATGCCGCTCCCCTCGGGCAGCGGCAGATGCTCCCGGACCAGCCCCAGCAGCCCCCGGTCGGCGTCGACGACGTCCTGCCGCGAGCCGGGACGGGTCACGGCCACATAGCGGGGCAGGGTCAGCGCGCCGCCGCCCAGATGCAGGACGTCCAGGGGCGTGCCCGGCTCGGCCGCGCCGTCCACGACGTGGGCGAGCCGCGCGACGTACTCGAACTCCAGATGGGTCGGGTCGTCGAGGTCGACGTAGGACTGGGGCGCGTCGTCGACCGTGAGCAGCCAGGCCCGGTCGCGGTCCACGTCGGGCAGCAGCCGGGCGGTGCCGCAGTCGACCTCGCGGATGACGGGTATCGGCTCGTTCACCTCTCCATTGTCGCCTCCCCCGCACTGCGGCCCGCCCCCCGGGCAAGGGGTGACGGGCCGCGGTGGGGCTCGGAGCATCGCGGTGCCCGCGGGGCTCAGAGCAGCTCGGTGACCGTTCCCGCGCCGACCGTGCGGCCGCCCTCGCGGATCGCGAAGCCGAGGCCGGACTCCAGCGGCACGTCACGGCCCAGCTCCACGGTCATGGTGACCGTGTCGCCGGGGCGCGCGACCGCCGCCTCGCCGAGGTCGACATCGCCGACGACGTCCGCCGTGCGGATGTAGAACTGCGGCCGGTAGCCGGTGGCGACCGGGGTGGTCCGGCCGCCCTCCTTCGCCGACAGCACGTACACCTGCGCGGTGAACCGGCGGCTGGGCGTGACGCTGCCGGGCGCGGCCACGACATGGCCGCGGCGGACCCGGTCGCGCTCCACCCCGCGCAGCAGCAGCGCGACGTTGTCCCCGGCCTCGGCGGACTCCATCGGCTTGCCGAAGGTCTCCAGGCCGGTGACGACCGTCTCGACGTCCGCTCCCAGCACCTGGACCCTGTCGCCGACGCGGACGGTGCCGCGCTCGACGGCGCCGGTGACGACGGTGCCCCGGCCGGTGATGGTCAGGACGTTCTCGACGGACAGCAGGAACGGGGCGTCGGTGTAGCGCACCGGCATCGGTACGTACGTGTCGACGGCGTCCAGCAGCCCTTCGACCGCCGCCGTCCACCGTGGGTCGCCCTCCAGCGCCTTGAGCCCGGAGACCCGGACCACGGGGACGGTGTCGCCGCCGTACCCGTGCGCGGAGAGCAGCTCGCGGACCTCCAGCTCGACCAGGTCGGTCAGCTCGGGGTCGCCCGCGTCGGCCTTGTTGAGGGCGACGACGATGTGGTCGACGCCCACCTGACGGGCCAGCAGGACGTGCTCGGCGGTCTGCGGCATGATCCCGTCGAGCGCGGAGACGACGAGGATCGCCCCGTCGAGCTGCGCCGCTCCGGTGACCATGTTCTTGATGTAGTCCGCGTGGCCGGGCATGTCGACGTGCGCGTAGTGGCGGGTGTCGGTCTCGTACTCGACGTGCGCGATGTTGATGGTGATGCCGCGCTGGGCCTCCTCGGGGGCCCGGTCGATCCGGTCGAAGGACACGTAGGAGGTGGAGCCGGAGCCGCGCTCGCTGAGGACCTTGGTGATGGCGGCGGTGAGGGTGGTCTTGCCGTGGTCGACGTGGCCCATGGTGCCGATGTTGAGGTGCGGCTTGGTGCGCACGTAAGCCGTCTTGGACATGGCTGATTCCTTCGGAGAACTCGAAGCCGGGAAGAGAGATGGACCCCAGGGCCCCGCCGACCCTCCCCTTGCGGGGTCCGCCGGACTGTCGGGGGAGGGTCAGCTTCGGGCGCCGCCGATGGGCGCTGCGGCAACGGCGAACGCCGATGCGACTGCTGCTGCGGCCGGGGCGAGTGCCTCGGCGACCGCGTCGTTCACGGCAGCCTTCGGCGCGTCCGCGACTGCGGACGGCGCTGCGAGGAAGGCGTACCGGAACATGCCCCTGATCATGGCCGGGCGCGGCGGCCGCGTCGAATGGTTTTCGGACGGCTCTCAGAGGTTCTTGAGGGCCTCGCGCACGGAGAGCGGCGACAGCCGGGGCCGCGCGCCGTCGACGAAGTCGCGTACGGCGGCGGGGTCGGTCTTGGCGTACTCGCGCAGGGCCCAGCCGATCGCCTTGCGGATGAAGAAGTCGGGGTGGTCCGCGCGGCGCAGGCAGTAGCCGAACAGCCGGTCGGCGTCGGTGGCTTCCTTGTACCGCAGCTGGTGCAGCAGGGCGGTCCTCGCGGCCCAGAGGCTGGGGTCGTCGACCCACCGGTCCATCTCCCGTGCGAGCGCCGGGTCGGCGGCGACCAGCGGGCCCGCGACATGCGCGGCGAGCAGATCGACCGTGTCCCACCAGGGGACGGTGGTCACCAGGTGGTGCAGGACGGGCAGGAAGCCAGAGGTGCAGCGGCCCGCGTGGCGGCGCAGATAGTCGACGGCGAAGTAGTGGTACTCGCGCTCGGGCAGCCGCCAGCAGCGCAGCGCGATCGCCGCGCAGTCCCGCTCGGCCGGCCGCCCGGTGCCCGCCAGCACGGTCCGTGACAGGGCCCGGCGCTCGGGGGTGGGGATGCCGAGGAAGGGTGCGACGTGCTTCATGTACGCGGCGGCGCCCTCGGCCCGTACGGGGTCGGCGGCGGGGGCGTAGGCGGCGACGAGCCGCTCCAGGACGGTGTCGGCGAGGGTGCTGACCGGCGGGGCGGGGGCGTCGGCGGCGGGGTTCACGCGACGCACATTACGGCGATCACACAGCCTTTTCGGTTACTCTCCCCGAATGTTCGACCCCGTCCCCGCCGCCCCGCCCGCCTCGGGTCCGGCCCTGCGCCTCTCCCGGGCGTTGTTGTCGCCGTGGTCCCGGTTCTCGCTGCTCGTCCTCGTCCTGCTCGGGGCCGCGTCGACGATGCTGCTGTTCGAACCACAGCGGCTGCTGGCGTCGGGCTGGCCGCCCCAGCTCACCGGGGGCACGGCGGCGATGGTCTTCGGCCTCGCGTACGGGGCGCTGACGGTGGCGTTCGTGCCGCGCCCGCTGCTCAACATCGCCGCGGGCGCGTTGTTCGGCGCGCAGACGGGTCTGGCTGCGGCGCTGGCGGGCACGGTGCTGGGTGCGGGCGTGTCGTTCATGCTGGGCCGGGTGCTGGGTCAGGACGCGTTGCGGACCCTGTTGCGCGGGAGGCTGCTCACCGCGGCGGACGGGGTGCTGAGCCGGCACGGCTTCCGGTCGGTCCTGGCGCTGCGGCTCTTCCCCGGCGTGCCGTTCGCCGCCGCCAACTACTGTGCGGCGACCTCCCGGATGGGCGCTCCGCCGTTCCTGCTGGCGACCGGGCTGGGGTCGATCCCGAACACGGCGGCATACGTGATAGCCGGCAGCGAGGCCGCTTCGCCGACCTCGCCGGTGTTCCTGGGAGCCATGGGCTTCATCGTGCTGTCCGGTCTCGGCGGGGCGCTGGTGGCCTGGCGCAGACGCCACCGGCTGGGCCGGGACACGCCGGACGACTGAGCGTACGGCTCCACGTGGACGACCGGTGCAGTCGGCCTGACGTTCACTTTCAGGCGATACGCTGCCCGCGACCCCGATGTCCTTGACCGCACTCCGCACTTTGCACGGAGCCGACGGGCCCAGCCGCCCGTGGCCGATGCACGATCACCTCCGGGATGGCCTAAGCCCCATGAGCTGGTTCGAATCATTCGTCCTGGGACTTGTTCAGGGACTCACCGAGTTCCTGCCGATCTCCTCCAGCGCGCATCTGCGGCTGACGGCCGCGTTCGCCGGCTGGCACGACCCGGGGGCGGCTTTCACCGCGATCACCCAGATCGGCACCGAGGCGGCGGTGCTCATCTACTTCCGCAAGGACATCGCGCGCATCCTGTCGGCCTGGTTCCGCTCCCTGACGGACCGTGCGATGCGCAGCGACCACGACGCCCAGATGGGCTGGCTGGTCATCGTCGGCTCGATCCCCATCGGCGTGCTGGGCCTCACGCTCAAGGACCAGATCGAGGGCCCGTTCCGCGATCTGCGGCTGATCGCGACGACACTGATCGTCATGGGCATCGTCCTCGGCGTCGCCGACCGACTGGCCGCGCGCGACGAGGCGGGCGGCAAGCACCGGGTGGTGAAGGAGCGCAAGACGCTCAAGGACCTGGGCGTCAGGGACGGTCTGATCTACGGGTTCTGCCAGGCGATGGCGTTGATCCCCGGCGTCTCCCGCTCGGGCGCGACGATCAGCGGCGGTCTGCTGATGGGCTACACCCGCGAGTCGGCCGCCCGCTACTCGTTCCTGCTGGCGATCCCCGCGGTGCTCGCCTCGGGCGCGTACGAACTGAAGGACGTGGGTGAGGGCCATGTCTCCTGGGGTCCGACGGTCTTCGCGACCCTGGTGGCCTTCTTCGTCGGCTACGCCGTCATCGCCTGGTTCATGAAGTTCATCACCACCAAGAGCTTCATGCCCTTCGTCGTCTACCGCATCCTGCTCGGCATCCTCATCTTCGCGCTGGTCTGGTCGGGCGCGCTGAGCCCGCACGCGGGCGAGTCGGCGGGCTGACCCGAGAGGTCTGCGCCCCGCCCGGGAGCAGCCGGGCGGGGCGATCCAGTAGCGCAGCAGCCAGCAGCGCGGACAGATGGCTCCACCGTACGGCGGGGGTCCGACAACGCCCGGGGCGTCAGGACCCGTGGGGTTTCAGACCGGTGGCGGACAGGACCGCCTCGACCGTTTCGGCCACAGTCAGTTCCGCGCTGTCGATCCAGATCTTCTCGTCGGCCAGTTCGTCGCGCATCGCCGTCTCCAGGAACGACCAGTCCGTCGTGAGCGTCTTGTCCCGGGCGAGATTGCGCTCGCGGGCCTTCGCCGCGCCCGGGGCCAGGACGACGCGGTGCAGCGGTCCGGTGGTGAGCGTGGCCCGGTAGAAGTCGAGGTGGGCGCGGCGTACGACGACGTCGTCGATGACCGGGAGGAAGCCCGCGGTGAGGAAACTGTCCGCCAGCAGGCAGGCGTTGCGGGCCCGGAGGAAGATCTGGCGGTCCGCCTCCTCGTCCTGGTCGGGCGAGGGCCACCGGCCGCCGGAGACGATGAGCTCCTGGAGGGCGTCCACCTCGATGTGGGCCGAGGCGGCGAACCGGGCCGCCAGCGCCTCGGCCACCGTGCTCTTGCCGCTGCCGGGGATGCCGGTCAGCAGGACCGCGCCCGCCGCCGGCGGTTTCGTGTCCACCGGTACTTCCGCCCAGGCCATCCCCGTACTCCCTCGTCCGGTCAGTACACGTCCCGTACGTATCTGCGGTCCGAGGCTAGCTGTTTGACCTGGGCGGCCGCCGCGTCGGGTTCGAGCCCCCCGTGGGCGACGGCGATGTCGCGCAGCGCACGGTCGACGTCCTTGGCCATGCGGGAGGCGTCGCCGCAGACGTAGAGATGGGCGCCGTCGCGGAGCCAGGACCAGAGCTGGGCTCCGTGCTCGCGCATCCGGTCCTGGACGTAGACCTTGGCCCGCTGGTCGCGGGAGAAGGCGGTGTCCAGCCGGGTGAGAGTGCCATCGCGGCTCATCGCGTCGAGCTCCTCGCGGTAGTAGAAGTCCGTGGCGCGGTGCTGCTCGCCGAAGAACAGCCAGTTGGCGCCCGAGTGGCCGAGCGCACGGCGTTCCTCCAGGAAGCCCAGGAACGGGGCGACTCCCGTACCGGGGCCGACCATGATCATCGGGGTGGCCGGGTCGGCGGGCGGGCGGAAGCGGTCGTTGCGCTGGACGAACACCGGGACGGGGCTGTCCGGTTCGGCGTCCGCGAGGAACGTGGAGGCGACGCCCTTGCGCATCCGGCCGAGGTCGCTCTCGTAGCGGATCACGGAGACGGTCAACCGCATCCGGTAGGGGTCCTCCAGCGGGCTGGAGGCTATGGAGTACAGCCGGGGGCGCAGCGGTCCCAGCACCTCGGCCCAGGTGGCGGCCGTGGCCCGTACCGGGTGCTCGGCAAGGACGTCCACCGCTTGCCGCCCCCACGTCCACCGGTCCCTCTCGCCCTTGTTGTCGGGGCGCAGCAGCTTCTTCAGGGACCGGTCCCCCGTGTGGTCGGCGATCAGGCGCAGCAGGTCCGGGGTGATGCGGGTGATGTCGAGGTGGCGGTACAGGGCCGTCTCCAGCGCGACCGGGCCGTGCCCGTCGATGTCCACCTCGGCGGCGGGATCGAGCCCGGTGACGGCGAGCCACTCCGCCACCAGGTCGCGGCAGTTGAGCGGCCGTACGCCGAGGGCGTCGCCGGCCGTGTACGTCAGGGGGGTGTCGGCGCGCCGCGTGTCGATCGTGAAGGCGCGCACCTCCTTCGTCGCACCGGGCAGGCTCAGGAGGCGGTTCCCCGTGAGGAGGGCGGTGACGGGCTCGGCCCTGGAGGGGCGGGCGGGCGGCTCCTCGCGCGGTGTCGCCCCTGCCGGTGCCGCACTCGTCACCGGCGTGGCTTCCGGCCCCGTGGTTCCCTCCGGCGCCGTCGTCTCCAGCGCCGCCCTGACCTCCTTGAGCCACTGGCCGAAGGGCTGCTCGTACTCCGGTTCGCAGTCGGTGCGCGGGACCAGCCGCTCCGCGCCCAGTTCGCCGAGGCGTTCGTCCAGGCGGCGGCCGTGGCCGCAGAAGTCGTCGTACGTGGAGTCGCCGAGGGCGAGTACGGCGTAGCGGACGCCTTCCAGGCGCGGGGTTTCGGGGGTGTTCAGCGACTCCCAGAAGCCGGAGCCGTTGTCGGGGGCGTCGCCGTCGCCGAAGGTGCTGGTGACCACGAGGAGGTCGGCCGGGGTCGGCAGTGCGTCGGGCGTCCCGTCGTCCATACCGAGGAGCGTGGTGCGGTACCCCTGGGCGGCCAGCGTCCGGGCCGCCGTCGCGGCGGCCTCCTCGGCGTTGCCGGTCTGCGAGGCCCACAGCACGACGACCGGCCGGCCCCCGTCCTCCGGAACGCCCGGCGGTGCCTCGGACGCGGCCCCGGGCTCCGCCGTCGCGGCCCTCTCGGGGAGCCGGGAGTAGGCGCCGGCCAGCACACCGTCGACCCACAGAGCGTGGTCCGGGGCGAACGGCGCGTCGGCCGGGAGCACCGGGGTGCCCGCAGGGCGGGCGCCGAGGCCCGCCAGGAATCCGGCCAGATAGCGACGTTCCGCGTCCGTCAGAACCGGTGGGGCGGTCTCCGGCAGCCCCAGGGCCCCCGCCAGCCCCGTCAGGTCCGCAAGCCCCGCCCGCTCACCCGATCCCGTGGGGCCGGCCGGCCCCATCCTGCCCGCCGGCCCCGTCGGGCCGGCCCCGCCCCCGGTGGCCGCCGGACCGAGGGCGCCGGTGTGCTCGGGCCGGTCCGCCGTGGCGGGAGCGAGGCGCACCGCCGGGGCCGCGACCTTCGCCAGCCGGACCGCGCACACCTTCAGCTCCGGCTGGAACGAGATCGGGTCGACCGCGTCGTTCGTCACCGCGTTGACACCGAGGTACTCGCCGAACAGATCGTTCCAGTGGAAGGGCGCGAAGCACTCCCCCGCCGCGACCCGGTCCGTGATCCGGGCCGGGAGCACCGCGCGGCCGCGCCGGGACGCGACCTCGACGCCGTCGCCCTCGGCCAGGCCCAGGGCGGCCGCGTCGTCGGGGTGGATCTCCACGAAGGGGGCGGGGTCCAGACGGTTCAGTTTGGTGATCTTCGCCGTCTTGGTGAGGGTGTGCCACTGGTGCTGGAGCCGCCCGGTGTTGAGGACGAACGGGAAGTCCTCGTCGGGCATCTCGGCGGGCGGCAGGTGCGGGCGGGCATGGAAGACCGCCCGGCCGCCGGGCAGCGGGAAGGCGAGCCTGGGCACGCTGCCGTCGGGCCGTACGGCCAGCTCCTGGCTGACGCCGTCGTTGAGGTAGCGCACGGGGTTGCGTGCGGGTCCTTCGACGTCCGCGCTCGGCCACTGGACGGGCGTCCCGCGCAGTCGCTCGTACGTCACGCCCCGCAGGTCGTAGCCGGTGCGCGGGTTCCAGGCCCGGGTGATCTCGGCGAAGATCTCCTCGGCACTCGTGTAGCCGAAGGCGTCCTCGTACCCCAGGGCGCGGGCGACCTCCGCGATGATCCGCCAGTCCGGCCACGCCTCCCCGGGCGGGTCGGTGGCACGGCGGGAGAGGGTGAGGGTGCGCTCCGAGTTGATCATCACGCCCTCGGACTCGGCCCAGAGGGCGGCGGGCAGGACGATATCGGCGTACGCGTTGGTCTCGGTGTCGGCGAACACGTCCTGGGTGACGACGAATTCGGCGGCTTCCAGACCCTCGATGACGGTACGGCGGTTGGCGACCGAGGCGACCGGGTTGGTGCAGATGATCCAGCAGGCCTTGATCTCCCCCTCGGCCATGCGCCGGAACATGTCGACGGTGCCGCTGCCCGAGCCGTCCGCGCGCAGGATGCCGGGCTCGATGCCCCACAGCTCCTCGGTGAAGGCGCGGTCCTCGTCGGACAGGACCGATCGCTGGCCGGGCAGGCCGGGCCCCATGTAGCCCATTTCGCGGCCGCCCATCGCGTTGGGCTGGCCGGTGAGCGAGAACGGTCCGCTGCCGGGGCGGCAGATGGCCCCGGTCGCCAGGTGCAGGTTGATCAGGGCGTTGGTGTTCCAGGTGCCGTGGGTGGACTGGTTGAGTCCCATCGTCCAGCAGCTCATCCACTCGCCCGCCTCGCCGATCCAGCGGGCCGCCTGCCGGATGTCGTCCTCCGGGATGCCGGTGATCTCCGCGACCGCGGCGGGCGGGTAGTCCCGGAGGAAGGCGGGCATCTGCTCCCAGCCCTCAGTGTGCTCGGCGATGAACGCGGGGTCGGTGTGCCCGTTCTCGACGAGGAGGTGCAGCAGGCCGTTGAGGAGAGCCAGGTCGGTACCGGGCCGGATGCGCAGATACAGGTCCGCCTTGGCGGCGGTGGCGTTGCGCCGGGGATCGACGACGATCAGCCTCGCGCCCGCCTTGACGCGCTCCATCATCCGCAGGAAGAGGATCGGGTGGCAGTCGGCCATGTTGGCGCCGGTGACGAGGAACACGTCGGCGTGGGCGAAGTCCTCGTACGAGCCGGGCGGCCCGTCCGCGCCCAGGGACAGTTTGTAGCCGCTGCCCGCGCTCGCCATGCAGAGCCGGGAGTTGGACTCGATGGTGTTGGTCCGCAGGAAGCCCTTGGCCAGCTTGTTGGCGAGGTACTGCGCCTCCAGCGTCATCTGGCCGGATACGTAGAGGGCCACCGCGTCCGGGCCGTGGGTGTCCAGCACGGACCGCAGCCGGCGTGCCGTCTCCGCGATGGCGGCGTCCCGGCCGAGCGGGGCGGGCTGCTCGCTGCGGTCGGCGCGGGCCAGGGCGGTGGTCAGCCGGCCGGGTGCGGCGAGGAGGTCCGCGCCGGTCGCGCCCTTGGTGCACAGCCGTCCGGCGTTCGACGGGTGCTCCTTGTCGCCGGAGGCCTTCACGACGGTGCGGCGGCCGTCGGGCCCGGCGGCGATGTCGAGGACGATCCCGCAGCCGACACCGCAGTACGAGCAGACCGTACGCACCCGGTCGGTGGCGGGGGCGTCCGGCGGCGGGGTCGGCACGGTCATGGGCGGGGCCCTTCGGGGGCGGGCGTTCCCGGAGGGACGCGGGGCGGGCGGCGGTTGCTCCCGAATCTAGGAAAGGCCCGTTACCCAGGGATGACACCGGGCGAACAACGCCGGTTACGTCGCCTGCACACCGGCCGGGAACCTCCGGTGAGGCTTCCCGGCACGGGCCCCCGACGCCGGCCGGTGATCGCGCGGGAACTTCCCGGCCGGGGCGGCCGACTACTGGAGAGACACCGGGTGCGGACGGCCTCCCGGTGACGGAAGCGGCGGCCTTGACGACGGGGCGGCCGCCGGGATGACCGCCGCAGTACACCCACGGGGCCCCTGGCCCGGGAGGAGACCGCGAGGCATGCACTGGTACGAGGACGACGCGCTCTGGTCGGATTTCGCCGCGACGATGTTCCCACCGGCACGGGCCGAGTCCGCCGCCGCCCTGGTCGCGTCCTCTCCGCTGCTGGACTTCCCACCGGGCACGAGGGTCCTGGACCTGTGCTGCGGCCCGGGCCTCTTCGTGGTGCCGCTGGCGGGCCGCGGGTACGAGGTGACGGGCGTCGATCTCTCCCCGTCGATGCTGGGGAGCGCCCGTACCGCCTGCGACGCGGCTGGCGCCGCGGTCCGGCTGGAACGTGCCGACATGCTCACGTACCGGGAGCCGGGCGCCTTCGACGTGATCCTGAACGTCTTCACGTCGTTCGGCTACTTCGAGGAGGCCGAGGACAACCTCCAGGTGCTGCGCAACGCCCATGAGAGCCTCGCGCCGGGCGGACAGCTGCTGGTGGACGTGATGGGCAAGGAGGTACTGGCGGGCTGGATCGGACGGCCGCAGGCGGTCGACCTGCCCGACGGCTCCTATGTCGTCCAACGCGACACCGTCCTCGACAGCTGGCGGCGCCTGCGCACGGACTGGACGCTGGTGCGCGGCACGACGGCCCGCACCGCCTCCATCACCTCCTGGCTCTACTCGGCGGCCGAGCTGCACGCCCTCTTCGAGAGCGCGGGCTTCACCGACGTGGAGTGCTTCGGCGGGTTCGACGCGTCCGGCTACGACCAGCGCTCGGACCGGCTCATCGTGCGCGGGCGGCGCAAGTGAGGGCGGGGGCGGACGCCCGTCCGCGCAGCGTCCCCGCCGCGACGGTCCACGACCACATCACCGACGCGGTGAAGACCCCGGACCTGATCCGGCTGACCGACGACGTCGTCCTCGCCCGCTTCGAGACGATGAAGGTGTACGCCGCCCTCGGCGCGGTCCGCTCGCTGCTGCGCCGAGGCCGGGTGGTCCCCGGGCAGACCCTGGTCGACAGCTCCAGCGGCATCTACGCGCTGGCCCTCGCCATGGCCTGCCACCGTTACGGGCTGCGCTGCCACATCGTCGCCTCCACCACCGTGGACGCCACCATGCGGGCGCAGTTGGAGATCCTCGGCGCGACGGTCGACGCGATGCCGCCCTCGCAGAGCCTGCGTCTGGACCAGGAGCTGCGCGTACGCCATGTGCGCCGGCTGCTGGCCGAACGGCCCGACTTCCACTGGATGCGGCAGTACCACGACGGGGTTCACCACGAGGGCTACCGGGAGTTCGCACAGCTGCTGACGGGGGCGCTGCCGGAAGGTCCGCTGACGGTGGTCGGCGCGGTCGGCACGGGTGCGTCGACCGGTGGACTGGCGCGTGCGCTGCGGGAGTCGGGGCGGTCGGTGCGGCTGGTGGGCATCCAGCCGTTCGGCAGTGTGACCTTCGGGAGCGAGCGGTTCGAGGACCCGGAGGCGATCATCGCGGGTATCGGCAGCTCGATCCCGTTCGGGAACGTCCGGCACGAGCTGTACGACACCGTCCACTGGCTGGACTTCCGCCATGCGATGGCCGGGGCGGTCGGACTGCTGCGGGAGCACGCGGTGTTCGCGGGTCTCTCCACCGGGGCGGCCCATCTGACGGCCTCCTGGGAGGCGGCCCGCGAGCCCGGGCGGCTCCATCTGGTGCTGGGCGCCGACACCGGACACCGGTACGCGGAGCGGGTGTTCGCCCGGCACGCCGAGGCCCTGGACCCGGCGGGGCTGCGGCCCCGGACCATCGTCTCGCCGGACGACCTGCGGCCGCCGTGGTCGGTGATGGAGTGGGCCGGGCGCGCCGCTCCGGAGGCCGCCAGGACCGCCGAGGGCGCCTGGCCCTCCGAGGGCGATGTCCCCTCCCCGTCCGCGTCCCCCTCCCCTTCCTCCGTACCGAGCGTGGAGCTGCTGCCATGACGATCGTCGCACTGGAGTCCCTGTCCTTCGGCCTCGGACGGATGGCGGCGGCCGCCGCGGAGGCGGGCCACCGGCTGTGCCTGCTGACCGGCGACCGTGCGGTCTACCGGCACGAGCTGGCGGTGCTGCCGCCGGACGCGCTGGACGTCGTCGATGTCGACACGTGGGACCAGGACGCCGTCCGGCGGGCGCTGGACGCCGTGCCGGACCTGGCCGGGCTGATCAACACGACGGACACCTGGAGCCTGCCGGCCGCCGAACTGGCCCGCGAACGGGGGCTCCCGGGGCCGGACCCGGAGTCCGTGACGCTGCTGCGGGACAAGCGCCGGGTCCGGGAGACGCTCCACGCACACGGGTTGAGCCGCAGTACGGCCATGACTGTCCCGCCGGGTCCCGAAGGCGCCGGGGAGGTGCTGCGGGCAGTGGGGCTGCCCGCGGTCCTGAAGGACTCGGCGGGCACCTCGTCCCGCCATGTGTGGATCGCGCCCGACGAGGAGGCCCTGCACCGGGCACTGGCGGATGCCGCCGAACAGCGCCTGACGGGAACGCTGTTCGCCGAGGCGTTCCTCGCCGGTCCGCTGTACAGCGCGGAGACCCTCAGCTGGGCCGGGACCACCCGGCTGCTCGGGGTGCTGAGCCGCCAGACGTCCCGGGCGGCCGTGGTACGGGAGGAGGCGGCGGCGTTCCCGGTGGCGCTGCCGGAGGCCGACCGGGCCGCGATCGAGGCGTGGGCGGGCCGGGTCCTGGCGGCCGCCGGGCATGAACGGGGCTTCGCCCATGTGGAGTTCATCCTGACGGCCGACGGGCCCGAACTGGTCGAGATCAACCGGAGGATCGGCGGGGCACTGGTCGGCGAGGTGCTGTGCCGCACGCTGCGGACCAACGTCTACACGGCGATGATGGACGAAGCCCTGGGCCTCCGTCCAGCGCTGCTGGACGCCCCGCTCGACACCGAAGGCCCCGCGTACGGCTTCGTGTTGGTGTACCCGGAGCGGCCCGGGGTGCTGAAGGGCTGGCTCGGGCTCGACGAACTCGCCGCCTTTCCCGGGGCGGTGGAGTGGTTCCCGGTGCGCGAGCCCGGCGAGAGCGTGGTCCACGTCGGCGACCAGCGGGGCTGCACGGGCATGGTGCTGGCCGAGGGGCGGACGGCGGAGCTGGCCCAGCACCGGGCGTGGAGCGCGGCCGTCCGGGTCCGCCCGGTCGTCATCGCGGACGAGCCGTGAGAGCCGAGTCCGCAGGAGGGCCGGGTGGTGCCGGGCCCACGGCCGAAAAGCGCCCCGGAGCGCCGGGTGCGCGGTGAACGGGCGAACGCACGGCCCCGGTTCACCGGCCCCCAGCGGTTCCTGCTGGCGGGCTCGTTCCTGATCACGCTGGGCAGCTTCGCCGTGCTGCCCTACATGTCGGTGCTGCTGCACCAGCGGCTCGGCCTCGGGCTCGGCACGGTCGGCTTCGTGCTGGCCGTCGCCTCGCTGGTCCAGTTCGCCGGGGGCGCGGTCGCGGGCCCGGTGACCGGGCGGATCGGGCTGCGGCGGGCGATGCTGCTGGCGCTGGCGCTGCGTACAGCGGGGTTCGCCGCGTTCGTACCCGGGCTGACCAGTCCGGTCCTCGCGGTCGGGGCACTGCTGCTGGTGTCGGCGGGTGCGGCGTTGTATCTCCCGGCCAACAAGGCGTACTTGGTGGACGGCGCGCCCGGCACGGCCCGCCCCCGGCTGCTGTCGGCGAGCGGTTCGGCGTTCAACGCGGGGATGGCGCTGGGCCCTCCGGCCGCCGCGCCCCTCGTCATGGGCTCGCCCGGGGTGCTGTTCTCCTGCGTCACCGTACTGTTCGCGCTCGTCGGCGCCGGGCACGCCCTGCTGCCGCGGGGAGCGGCGGACGGGGGCGAGGAGACCCGGTCCGCCGCTCCGGGCCGGGTTGCGAACGCTCCGCGCCGCCCGGGGCCTTCGCCGTTCGTCGTGACGGTGCTCAGCGTGTACGCGTTCATGTTCTTCCAGCACTACCTGGCGCTGTACGCGGTCCCCCGGACGTCGGCCGCCTTCTACGGGGCCGTCCTGACGGGGTACGCGGCCCTCCTCGTCGTCGCCCAGCCGCTGCTGGCGGAACGGGTCGCCGCGCTGAGCTACCCGGCCGCGTTGCGGTGGGGGTTCGGGGCGATGGCGGCGGGCATGGCGGCGATCGGCGCGGGAGGGCACGCGGGGATCGCGGTGGGCGGGGCGCTGCTGTGCCTCGGGGAGATCGTGCTCTTTTTCAAGAACGACCTGGAGGCGCTGGCCCGTTCGGCCGCCGCCCCGGCGAGCGTGTTCGGGCGGCAGCGGCTGGCGGCGGGCATCGGCGCGTTCGCGAGCGGGGTGGTGGGCGGTCAGCTGTACGGGGCGGCGGAGGCGGCGGGCTCGGTGCGGGGGTTCTGGGCGGCGGTCTGCCTCCAGTGCCTGCTGCTGCCGGTGTTCCTGCTCCGCCGCCGTACCGCCCGGGCCCCCGAGGGATCCCGGGCGGACGCCGCCCAGGGGGTGTCCGGCGGATCAGGGCCGGACTCGCCCTAAGGCGTACCGGGCGCCGTGGCCACGGTCACGATCCGCAGGACACGCCGCGAGCGGCGCCGGGAGCGGGTTCGGCCGGTTCCGCGCGCCACTGTCCGGCGAGTTCGCGGCGGGCGCGCGCCACGCGGGAGCGGACCGTGCCGATCGGGCAGCCCGCGGCGGCCGCGGCCTCCTCGTAGGACGCGCCCAGCAGCTGGGTAAGGACGAACGCCTGGCGGCGGGCCGGGTCCAGTCGGCGCAGGGCGTCCAGCACCGCGGCGGACTCCTCGAATCCGGGCAGATGGCGGGGCTGGGCGCGTTCCGCGGCGGTCTGCCAGTCCGCGGTGTCGGCGGTCCGGGGGCGTACGGCGGCCGCCCGGTGCCGGTCGATGACGACGCGCCGCGCGATCGACATCAGCCAGGTCCGGGCGCAGGACCGCCCCGCGAACCGGGCCAGTCCGCTCATCGCCCGCAGGTAGGTCTCCTGGGCCAGGTCGTCCGCGCCCGGGGCGTCGGAGCTGAGATAGGCGACGAACCGGCGGACGTCCTCGTAGGTCGCCCGGACGAACCGGTCGGCGGCCTCCCGGTCCCCGCCGCCCGCGGCCAGCGCCCAGTCGGTGATCTGCCCGTCGTTCTGCCGGGCGGCCGGGACCCGGGGACGGGGCGGACGGGTGGCGGACACCCGGAGGACCGGCGGCCGGGAGACGGGGGGCCGGACGGGCGGCGCGGCAGCCGGTGATGCGGCGGCGGCCGGCCGTACGGCGGTCCGGGCCACGGCGGCGGGTCGCGCGGCGGCCGGTAGCGCGGGAGCAGGAAGTGTCACAGCAGTCCTTCGCGTCCTTGCGGAGCCGCGGCAGCGGTCGCCCGGCTCCGGTGGCCGGTTCCGTGCCGGACGCGCCGCTGGGGCGGGCCCGGGGGGACCGGCATGCCTGTCACGGGTGTGCGAGGGCGCACACCCGTACCGCCTCCGGAGCACAGCGGCCGGAGGGCGGATGGAGGTCAGAGGAAGCGGAGGGAGAGCGGGGGCCCGCGCCGGGAGATGGCGTGCAGGGCGAGAAGGTCCTGGGGGCGGCGGCCGGCCCGGCGCCGGGTGCGCCGCCGGGCGGGCGGCACGGGGGCGGGCGGCGTCGCGGACCACAGGCGCCAGGCCGTCCGCAGCGGGGCGCGGACGAACAGCACCAGGCAGCGGCCCAGCCGGGCGAGGGCGACCTCGCCGCGCCACAGCCACCAGCCGCAGACCAGCCCCGCCAGCGCGTGGGCGACGGCCATGCCGAGGGTGAACAGCGTCCCGTCGAAGGCGGCCAGAAGCCCCATCAGGTCCGACGGGCCGCCGATCGGGACCTCGTGCGCGGAGTGGCCCATGGCACCCGAGGCATGGTGCCCACCGCCCGCGTGGTGCGCGCCGGCGCCGGACGGCAGCCAGGATCCGGCACCGGAGAAGAAGGCGTGCAGCCCCACCTGTCCCAGGACATGGGCGGCGACGGTCGCCGGAGCGCTCCGTTCCCGCGCGGCGAGCCACCATCCCGCCCCGCACACCGGCAGCAGCGCGGCGGCCTGGACGAGCAGGGGCAGGGACGCGCCGGACATCAGCGCGTGGCCGAGCCCGGACACGGCGACGCACACGACCGCGAACAGCGCGGTGCGCCCGAGTCGGAGTGCGGTTCCGGCTCCCATGGCAGCCATGGTGCCAGCCGCACCCACCCGGGCGGGAAGAGCACCAGATGCCGAAACAACGGGAGTTCGCCTCGTTTGCCCCACCGGCACTGCATGTGATCCATGTCACATGGCACTGCTGGGAACTTTCCCCTCCCGCCGCCCGACTGCTCCAACAACGCGTCTGCGTACGCCTCGTGGCCCGGGGCCGCCGCACCCGCCCCCATCCCGCCCCGAAGAGGCCGCATGACGAACCCGCCCCCCGCCCCCGAACCGGCGGCCGCCGAGGCGCCCGTAACCACCGCACCCGGCGACCGCCAGGTCCCCGGACCCCGCCCGCCGGGAGAGCCGAGACGGCCGACGCTCCGCTCCGACCTGCGGGCCTCGTGGCCCGACGGGCTGGTGGCGCTCGTCATCACCGCGGCGGTCTTCGTCCTGCTCTACATACGCATCCGCAACAAGACCTCCTCCACGGTCACCGTGATGCCGTTCATGGCCGACGCGGGCGGCTTCTGGATGTACTTCCTCAGCCAGGCGTTCGGCTGGTCCGCCCTGCTCTGGGCCTGGGGCACGGTCATCCTCGGGCTGATGCTGTCCGGACCGCGGCCGGGCCGCCTGCCGCTGTCGGGCCCCCGGCTGGAACGCCTGCACCGCACCACAAGCCTCAACACCATCGCCCTGATCGCGGCCCACGCCCTGCTCTTCGCGGCGGAACTGGTCCGGCACGACACGGCCGCCTGGAACTCCGCCGTCGCCACCGCCTTCGTGGAGGCCTTCGTCCCCGGCGGCTACGACTCCGGTACCGGGCAGATCGCCATCCCCGTCGGCCAGGCCGCGCTCTACCTCGCGATCCCGCTCGGCCTGCTCTTCTACGTACGCCACCGCATCGGCCCCAAGACCTGGCGGGTCCTGCACCGCTGTGTGATCGCCGTCTACGTCCTCAGCGTCTGGCACACCCTGCTGTACGGGACCAACGTCTGGTACGACGGCTGGTTCCGCACCAGCGTCTGGCTGCTCCAGCTCCCGATCGCCGCCCTGCTGCTCCTGCGGCTGCTGCGGCCCGCCCGCCGCTCCGAGAAACTGCCCGCCCGCCCCGGGGCGGGCGCCGGGGCCCGTACGGGGTGGGCTCTGCGGCTGGGCGGCCGGCTCGCGGTGGTGGCGATCGTGGTGGCCCTGATCGCCGTCGTGGCCGGCGGCAGGGACGGCGGGCGCAGCATGCCCCCGGACGACACCTCCTCCACCCACAACCACGACTAGGACACCACGGACGAGCGCTGTCGGCCCGGCGACGTACGCTCGGGGGCATGACCACCAACGATCTTCCCGTGATCGCCGCAGTCGACGGTTCCACGCACAGCCGGCAGGCGCTGGACTGGGCCACGCGCGAAGCCGTGCGGCGCGGGCTGCCGCTGCTGATCGTCCACGTCCGCCCGCTCACCCGGCAGGTCGACGAGGAGACCGGGCGGCGCGAGGCCGAGGCGCTCCTGGCCGAGTCGGTACGCCGGAGCGCGCTCATCGCCCCGGAGCTGCGGCCGTCGACGCTGGCCCCGCTGGACTTCCCGTCGGCGGCCCTGGTCTCGCTGGGCCGGGACGCGTCGATGATCGTGGTCGGATCGCGCGGACTCGGCGGCTTCCGCTCGCTGATGATCGGTTCCAACAGCCTCGCCACCGCGTCGATGGCGAGCTGTCCCGTCGTCGTGGTGCAGGACGACCGCCCCGAGGGGGACGACGACCGGGGTGCGGACGCGGACGCCTTCACCGACATCGTGGCGGGGGTGGCCGCCGACGAGAGCAGCGAGGCGGTCCTGGAGTTCGCCTTCGCCACCGCGGCCTCCCGGCCGGGGGCCCGGCTGCGGATCGTCCACGGCTGGACGATGTTCTCCTCGATGCTCGCGGGCGGCCCCGTCCTGGACCGGCAGGAGGCCGCGGGGTCCGCCGCCCGGACGCTGGCCGAGCTGACCTCGGGCTGGCACGAGAAGTACCCGCAGGTGGAGGTCGTCCGGGAGCCGGTCAACGGTTCCGCCTCGCGCACCCTGGTGACCGCGTCGGCGACGGCGGCCCTGACGGTGATCGGCCGCCGCAAGGGCGGTGAGTCGCTCGGGCTCGGGCTGTCCCCGGTGGCGCAGACGGCGGTCACGCACGCGCTGGGACCGGTCGCCGTCGTCCCCTGCTGAGGCTGTTCCGTCTCCTGTGGACGCAGGACTCTTGGCCTGGCGGGCGGCGTGACCGAGACTTGGCCGATGACACAGCGTGTGGCGCTCGCGACCGTGCTGGACCGGCTTGCCATCGATGCGGTGATCACCGGATATGCGGTGGCCGTCGACGAGGGGGCCTGGTCGGACTACGGCGCCCTGTTCACCCCGGACGGCCGGGCGGACTACCGGAGCGCGGGCGGCGTGGAGGGTCCGGCCGACGAGGTCGCCCGGTGGCTGGAGGAGACGATGCGTCTCTTCCCCGTACGCCAGCACCTGATCGTCAACCGCCGGATCGACCTGGAGGATCTGGGCGGCTACCCGGGCGACCGGGCCGAGGTGCGGGCCGACTACCTCAATCCGATGTGCCTGGCCCGGCAGGCGTCGAGCGGTTCGGACGCGGACGCGCCGGGCGAGGCGGATGCCGGGCGGTCGGGCGCCGCCGCGCCCGACTTCGTGACCGGCGGCCGCTCCACCTTCGCACTGCACCGCGCCGAGGCGGGCTGGCTGATCCGCACGGTCGCCGTACACGAGAAGTGGCGCCGGGCCCCGGGGCCGTAGAGCCTGTCGTCAAACCTCCACCTGCTGGAGCCGTCCGCCGTGCCCCGCTCGGCCCGCGTCCTGTGTCCGGCGGGGATCACCTCCCCCACACTGGGTACCCAGGGGTCGACGCGGTGACGGCGATCGCCCGCCCGCGCAGGACCGAGGAGGGCACGGCATGCGCATCCAGGGCGGGCGTCTCCAGGTCGGCCGGAACGCGGCCGACACGTCCGGAAGCGGTGGCTCCGGCACGCCCGGAGCCGGGTCGGCGGCAGGCGGCCGGGACTCCACCGGCGCCGGGCGGCTCGCGTCCCCCTGGCCCCGGGCCGCTGCCCTTCTGCTCGCCGGGGCGCTGCCCGCGCTCGCCTTTCCCGCGCCGGGGCTCTGGTGGTTCGCCTACGGGGCGCTGGTCCCCTGGCTGTTGCTGATCCGCACGGCGCGCACGCCGCGCCGCGCGGTGCTGGACGGGTGGATCGGCGGCATCGGGTTCGTCATCGCCGTGCACCACTGGCTGATGCCGAGCCTCCATGTCTTCATCGTGTTGCTGGCCGCCCTGCTGGGACTGCTCTGGGCCCCCTGGGGCCTACTGGCGTCCCGGCTCCTCGGCGGCTCCCCCTCCGCGCGGCGTGCCGTGGCCGCCGTGGTCGTCGTGCCCTCCGGGTGGCTGCTGATCGAACTGATCCGGTCCTGGGAGGGGCTCGGCGGGCCCTGGGGGCTTCTCGGCGCGAGTCAGTGGGAGTTCTCCCCCGCCCTGCGGGTCGCCTCGGTGGGCGGGGTGTGGCTGGTGAGCCTGTCGGTGCTGGCGGTGAACACCGGCGTGGCCCTTTTGATCGCCGCTCCTCCCGCCCGTACGGCCGCCGGGGTCCTGCTCCTGGTGTGCGCCCTGTCCGTCACCGCGATGTGGGCCTGGGCGCCCCGGCCCGAGAGCGCGGGCACGGTCAGGATCGCCGTCGTACAGCCGGGGATCGTGGAGGGGCCGAGGAGCGTGGCGCGCCGCCTCGACCGGGGCGAGGAGCTGACCCGTCCGCTGGCGGGCCGGGGCGTGGACCTGGTGGTGTGGGGCGAGAGCAGCATCGGCGCGCAGGCGTGGGAACGCCCGGAGACCGCTCGGCGGCTGGCGGAGCTGTCCCGTCTGGTGGGCGCGGATCTGCTGGTCAATGTGGACGCCCGGCAGACGGATGGTTCGGGGCGGTCGGGAATCTTCAAGTCGGCGGTGCTCGTCGGTCCCGACGGGCCGACCGGGGGCCGCTACGACAAGATGCGTCTGGTCCCGTTCGGCGAGTACGTCCCGGCCCGCTCCCTGCTGGGGTGGGCGACCTCCGTGGGCAAGGCGGCGGGCGAGGACCGGCTGCGCGGCGAACGCCAGGTGGTGATGGCTCTGCCGGACGGCGCGAGCGGGCTGCGGATCGGCCCGCTGGTCTGTTTCGAGACGGCGTTCCCCGACATGAGCCGCAGGCTGGTGCGCGACGGTGCGCAGGTGCTCGTCGCGCAGTCCGCCACCTCGACGTTCCAGGACAGCTGGGCCCCGGCGCAGCACGCGTCGCTGGGGGCGCTGCGAGCCGCGGAGAACGGCCGCCCGATGGTCCACGCCACGCTCACCGGGATCAGTGCGGCGTACGGGCCCCGGGGCGAGCGGGTGGGCCGCCCGCTCGGCACGGACGCGAGCGCGGCGGAGGTCTTCGACCTGCCGCTGGCCCGCGGGGAGACGCTCTACGGCCGGTTCGGCGACTGGCCGGTGTACGGGGCGTTCGCGGCGCTCGCCGCGCTGTGCGCCGTCGAGGGGCTGCGGGCGCTCAGGCGGCCTGCTCCAGGGCCTCCCGGACCACCCGCTCGCACAGCTCATGGGTCGCCAGGGCGTCCCGGGCGCTGAGCGTCTCGCCCCGGCGCACGGCGCCGAGGAATGCATGGACACAGGCCTCGATGCCGCGCTGCCGGGCCACGGGGACCCAGTCGCCGCGCCGCAGCACCGAGGGCCGGCCCTTGTGGTCGACGATGTCCGCGAGGTTGAGGACCTGTCGTTTGGTGTCCTGGCCGGAGACTTCGAGGATCTCCTCGGTCGATCCGTTCAGCCGGTTCATCATGCCGATCGCGGTGAATCCGTCGCCGGACAGCTGGAGCACCACGTGGTGCATCAGGCCGTCCACGATCCGGGCCCGCACGGTGGTGTGGTCGACGGTGCCCGGGGCCAGGTAGCGCAGGGTGTCGACGACGTGGATGAAGTCGTCGAGGATCATCGTCCGGGGGTCCTCGGGCAGTCCGACGCGGTTCTTCTGCATGAGGATCAGCTCGCGCGGGTGCTCCGCGCACTGCGCGTAACCCGGGGCGAAACGGCGGTTGAAGCCGACGGCGAGGCTGACACCGCGTTCCTCGGCGAGGTTCACCAGCCGTTCGGACTCGGCGTACTCGTAGGCGATCGGCTTGTCGACATAGGTGGCGACGCCGGCGTCGAGGAGGCGTTCCACGATCTGCGGGTGCACGGCGGTCGGGGCGTGTACGAACGCCGCGTCCAGCCCCGCGTCGAGGAGGGAGTCGAGGGTCTCGTGACGGCCCTCGGCCGGAACGCGGTGGGCGTCGCCGACCGCCTGGAGCGTGGCGGGGGTGCGGGTCTGCAGATGCGGTTCGACCCCCGGTACGGCGGTGAGCACCGGCAGGTACGCCTTCTGCGCGATGTCGCCCAGTCCGATGCAACCGATCTTCACGAGGGTCTTCCTGTCGCCGTGCGGGCCGCTGTGCGCGGCTGTTCGCGCCCCGGCAGCATACGTCGCCGCCGCCTGCGGCCCGGCTGCCGGTCCGCCACAAAACCCCTGGCCAGCCCCGTGATCATGGGTCACGTTGACTCCCGATGTTGCTGCCGGACGTCAGTGGACCCCGGTCAGCGCGGTGCGGGGCGCCGTGCTGACCGGGTCACTCGTGCGGGCCATTCCCCGCCCACCCGGTCCCCCGGGGCCGGGCCGCACCGCAGAGTTGCCCGGGTGCAGAGAACCAGAATCGCCGTGAAACTCCTGGTCGGGTTAGCGGCCACCGCCGTCTCCGGATGCGTCTCCGTGGCGCCTGGGACCGTTCCTTCCCCGCCGCCCGGTCCGGGAGCCACCGGGCCGGCCCAGGACGTGGCTGCGCAGATCGTGCAGCCCCCCGCCCGTGAGGGGTTGGAGGTCGTGCCGGATCCGAGCCCCCCGCCGGCCTGGCCCTCCTCCCCCGCCCCTCCGGCCGCCGGCTCCCCCGCAGAGGTCCGGGGCGCCGGACCGGTGGGGGCCGCCCGGCCGCCCGAGCGCGCGGACCCGCCGCAGCGGCGGGCGCCCGACCGGGCCCCGAGGGTTCCGTCCGTCAGCGTGCCCGTCCTGCCACGCGTCCCCGGCGGCGCGGACGTCTGTGCGCTCGGCCGGGGGTACGGCGGCTGGCCTGCGGGCAGCCCGCAGGCCCGCATCTGCTCGGAGGCCTACGGCCGCTGACGCCCCCCGGGGCCTGCGGGGTCCCCGGGGTCACTGTTCCCGCAGGCGGAGCTCCAGGCGGTCGATGGCGGCGCGGACCCCGCCGCCGTACCCGTCGTCCGCGAGGGACTCGGCCGCGGCACGGGCCCGCTGGAGGTGGATGCGGGCGGAGTCGGGGCGCTGGAGCTTGAGGTAGTCCGCCGCGAGGTTGAGGTGCAGCGAGGGGTAGAACGCCCGGACGGCCGGAATCTCCCGGTGCTCCGCCGCCCGCCCCTCGCCCGCCCCCTCGGCGGCCGTCAGGGCGCGCAGGTCCCAGGCCAGCTCGTCACCGGGGTCGTCCTGGGTGTCGGCCATGTAGTGCGCGAGGGTGCAGCGGTGGAGGGCGTCGCCGTCCGCTCCGAGCTCCGACCAGAGCGCGCCGAAGCGGTTGCGGGCCTCCTCCCGGTCACCTCCGTGGAGCAGCATGATCGCCTGGCCGATCCTGGTCATGACGGCGTCCTCGGACGCCTCCTGCCGCTCCACCACTGCGCTCTCCTCGTCGCCCGTCCGGCCGGTCACCCGTCCGTCCGACGCTAACGCCGGGCTTCCGCATAACCGGTCAGACACCCCCTGGGAGGGTGTCTTGCCGATCGTGCCGGGGGAACCCGTCAGCCGAGGTCGGGGATCCGCCAGTCGATCGGCTGGTGCCCCTGGGCGGCCACGGCCTCGTTGATCTGCGTGAAGGGGCGGGAGCCGAAGAACTTCTTGGCGGAGAGCGGCGAGGGGTGCGCGCCCTTCACCACGATGTGGCGCTCCTCGTCGATCAGGGGCAGCTTCTTCTGCGCGTAATTTCCCCAGAGCACGAAGACCGCCGGGTCGGGCCGGTCGGCGACGGCGCGGATCACGGCGTCGGTGATCTTCTCCCAGCCCTTGCCCTTGTGGGAGTTGGCCTCGCCGCCCCGGACGGTCAGCACGGCGTTGAGCAGGAGGACGCCCTGTCGGGCCCAGGGCATCAGATAGCCGTTGTCCGGGATGGGCAGGCCCAGCTCCTGCTGCATCTCCTTGTAGATGTTGCGCAGCGACGGCGGCGTCTTGACCCCGGGGCGCACGGAGAAGCAGAGCCCGTGCCCCTGGCCCTGGCCGTGATACGGGTCCTGGCCGAGGACGAGGACCTTCACCTGGTCGTAGGGCGTGGCGTCCAGGGCGGCGAAGACCTGCTCGCGGGGCGGATACACGGGGCCCTTGGCCCGCTCCTCCTCGACGAAGTCCGCCAGCTCCTTGACGTACGGCTTCTGCAGTTCTTCGCCGAGGACGCCGCGCCAGGACTCGGGCAGCAGGTCGATATCGGTCACGTCCACAACCTCCGGTGAGCAACAGGTTCTTGATCCCAGAACCTACCGGTGGCCACTGACAACGGGCCCCGAGGAGGCCCGTCGTCCCTTCCGCCGGGTCCTCTACCAGCTGGCCTTGCGGTACAGCTCCCACAGCTGCATGACGGTCTGCGGGTCGAGCGCCCGCTCGCCGCCGCCGATGTCCTCGCCCGCCGCGACGTACAGCTTGCCCTGCCACAGCGGCAGCAGGCGGACGTCGTCGACGAGGATCTCCTGGGCCCGCTCGAACTGCTTGCTGACCGCTCCCCGGTCGCTCTCCTGGCGCGAGGCGGGGATCAGCTGCTGGGTGATCTCCTTGTTGATGTACGGGCTGCCGGTGACGGGCTCCTGGCCCACGAACGGGGCGACGAAGTTGTCGGGGTCCGGGAAGTCGGGGAACCAGCCACGGCCGAAGACGGGGTACTCACCCTTGTTGAAGCCTTCCTGGAACTTCTGCCAGGGCTCGCCCCGCAGCGTGATCTTGAACAGTCCGGACTCCTCCAGCTGCCGCTTGAGCTCCTCGAACTCGGGCTCCGTGGCGGATCCGTAGCGGTCGGTGGTGTACCAGAAAGTCATCTTCACGGGCTCGGTGACACCGGCCCCGGAGAGGATGTTCTTCGCCTTCTTCACATCCGTGTCGCCGTAGGCGTCGAAGAAGCTCGTGGTGTGTCCGGCGATGCCCTTGGGGATCATGGAGTAGAGGGGCTCGGCGGTGCCCCGGTAGACCTTCTCGACCAGCGCGTCGCGGTCGACGACATGGGCGATGGCCTTGCGGACGGCGGGGTTCGCGGCGGCCGGGTCCTTCGGGTTGAAGACCAGGAAGCGGATGTCGGCGCCCGTGCTCTCGACGATCTGGAGGCCGGCGTTGTCGTCCTTGTTGTCCTCCAGGCTGACGACCTCCTCGGCGGTCAGACCCCGGTAGGTGGCGTCGATCTCGTCGGCCTTGAGCGCGCTCACCATGTCCGCGGACTTCTCGAAGTAGCGGATGGTGACCGCGTCGTTCTTCCGGTTGGCGAAGCCCTTGTAGTCCGGGTTCTTCTTCAGCTCGGCGGTCTTCCGGCCCTCGTAGGACTCCAGGAGGTACGGGCCGGAGCCGGTGACCTTGCCGTCGTCGCGGATCTTGTCCTTGCGGTAGTCGCCGGGGGCGACGAGCGACATGGCGGGCGTTGCGAGGATGAACGGGAACGTGGCGTCGGACTTGTTCAGGTGGAAGACGACCGTGTCGTCGCCCTTGGTCTCGATGCGGTCCAGCGAGCCGAGCATCCCGGCCGGGCCGCCCTTGAAGTGGATGTCCACGACGCGGTCGATGGAGTACTTCACGGCCTCGGCGTCGAGCTTCTCGCCGTTGGAGAATTCGAGGTCCTTCTTGAGCGTGCACCGGTACGCCATGCTCGTCGCGTCGGTGAACTTGCAGGATTCCGCCGCGTCCGGCTCCGGGCTCGTACTGCCGGTGGGGAAGCTCACCAGGGTCTGGTAAACGTTCCGCATCAATTCCCAGGAACCGTCCCAGGCCGCCGCCGGATCGAGTGTGGACGGGGAGCTGGTCGTCCCGACGGTTATCTTCTGGTCCGTTTCCGATCCGCTGTCGGAAAGGAGACCGCAGCCGGCAAGCAGAGAAAGGGAAGCAAGGGCTGCAGCAGCCTGCAGACTGGCCCGGTAGAACACGCGCACGCTCCTCGATCAGCCATGGGTCGGCAGACCATACCGCAGCGCCCCGCCAGGTCAATCCGCTGACCCGGCGGGGCACTTGACTCAATCGGGGCCAAATCGGTTCAGGCTGCTCTCAGCCCACGCCCGCGTTGAGGAAGATTCCTCCGTCGACCACGAGGGTCTGCCCGGTGATCCAGTCGGACTGTGCGGAGGTAAGGAAGGCCGCCGCGCCTCCGATGTCCTCGGGCACACCGAGCCGGCCCAGCGGGTAGGCGGCGGCCGCCTCCGCTTCACGGCCCTCGTAGAGCGCCTCGGCGAACTTCGTCTTGACCACGGCCGGGGCGATCGCGTTGACCCGGACGACCGGGGCGAACTCGTGCGCCAGCTGGGCGGTCAGGTTGATCATGGCCGCCTTCGACATCCCGTACGCGCCGATGAACGGCGAGGGGGCGACGCCGGCGACGGAGGCGATGTTGACGATCGCCCCGCCGTTCTCCTTCTGCCATGCCTTCCAGGTCTGCTGGGCGAAGCCGAGCGCCGAGATCACATTGGTCTCGTAGACCTTGCGGGCCACGTTGAGGTCGAGCTCCGCCATGGGTCCGAAGACCGGATTCGTCCCGGCGTTGTTGACCAGGTAGTCGACCCGGCCGAACGCCTCCATCGTGCGCTCGACCGCCGCGGCCTGGTGCGCCTCGTCGTGCGCCTTGCCCGCGATGCCGACCACCCGGTCGGAGCCGAGCCGCTCCACGGCCTCCTTCAGGGCGTCCTCGCCCCGCCCGGTGATGACGACCCGGTCGCCGCGGGCGACGAGCGCCTCGGCGATCCCGTAGCCGATGCCCCGGCTGGCGCCCGTGACGAGGGCGACCTTTCCGCTGTCCTGCACCGTCATGATGTCCGCTGCCCTTCGGATCAGTTGAGGGGTCCGCCGGCCACGTACATGACCTGGCCGGAGACGAAGCCCGCGTCGTCGCCCGCGAAGAAGGCGATGGCGTTCGCGACGTCCTCGGGACGGCCGACACGCTGGACCGGGATCTGCGTGGCGGCCGCCGCCTGGAACTCCTCGAAGCCCATGCCGACGCGCTCGGCGGTCTGCGCGGTCATCTCGGTGACGATGAAGCCGGGCGCGACGGCGTTGGCGGTGACGCCGAACTTGCCGAGCTCCTTGGCGAGCGTCTTGGTGAGGCCCTGGAGCCCCGCCTTGACCGCGGAGTAGTTGGCCTGGCCCCGGTTGCCGAGGGCCGAGGAGGAGGAGAGCGAGACGATCCGGCCGAACTTGGCCTCGACCATGTGGGCCTGGACGGCCTTGGCCATCAGGAACGCGCCCTTGAGGTGCACGTTCATCACGATGTCCCAGTCGGACTCGCTCATCTTGAACAGCAGGTTGTCGCGGAGCACGCCCGCGTTGTTCACGAGGATCGTCGGCGCGCCCAGCTCGGCGGCGACCCGCGCGACGGCGGCTTCCACCTGACCGGCGTCCGACACGTCGCAGCCGACGGCCAGCGCGGTGCCCCCGGCGGCGGTGATCTTCTCGACCGTGTCCTTGCAGGCCGCTTCGTCGAGATCGAGTACGGCGACGGCGCGGCCCTCGGCCGCGAGGCGTACGGCGGTGGCGGCGCCGATGCCCCGCGCCGCTCCCGTCACGATGGCGACGCGCTGCTCGGTGGTGGACATGCTTGGTTCTCCTCGCCCTTGGATAGCGGCTCAGCGGACAGCGGGGCGCTTGCCCGCCAGTCCCTGACACTCCCTGGCGGAAAGACCCCCGATTGCTGAGCAACCGCTTAGTACCTTCAGCAGACGAGACGCTAGAAGCCCTGGCACCCGGTGTCAACGGCGCACGCCCCGGCGGGCCGTACGTCACACCGGGCGGGAGCGTCCGCCGCCGGCCGTCGCGGCCCGGCCGGGGCGCGGATCAGCGCACGAGGAGGTCGAGCAGCCGTTCCACCTCACCGGCCGGGTCGGTGGTCAGCCCGCTGTGCACCGCCCCGGGCTGGACGACCGTGGAGCGCGGGGCGATCAGCCAGCGGAACCGCCGTCCGGCGTCGTCGCCCGCAGCCTGGCCGGCCTCCGCACCGCCGCCGCAGACCCCTTCGACGGCGCGCAGGGCGGCCCGCACCCCGACGACGTCGGCGGCCGGGTCGAGCGCCTTCAGCTTCGCCTCGTCGAGGTACGTCCGGGCGGCCACGAAGGAGTGGGCCCGGCAGTAGACGAGCACCCCGGCGTTGAAGCACTCCCCCCGCTCGACCCGGGGCACGACGCGCAGGAGCGCGTACTCGAAGACATCGCGCCGCGTCATCGGCCGCTCTCCTCGCCGGTACGGGCGACCGCCGCGGCGCGGTCGCCGCCCGCGGCCTGCTTCCGCCGCGGGGGCAGCCGGTCGGTGAGCCAGCCCGGGGCCTGGGAGGGCCGGGTCGCGGTGGGCGCGTCCAGCGTGATCCGCTCGTGGATGGTCGCGGCCCGTGCGAGCAGCGGGGCGACATAGGCCCGGCGCACCTCGTCGGCGGAGTCGAAGCCGGGCTCGTCGGCCAGCCAGACGTCCGGCACATCGGCGGCCACTTCGGTGAGCAGTTGCTCGGTGACCAGCGGGGCGAGCTCGGCGGCCGCGGCCGCGATGTCCGGCCCGAAGGGGGCCAGGACGTGGTCGGAGGCGTTGTACGGCTTGGCGGCGGAGGCCCGGGCGCCCGGCCAGTTGTGGTGCCAGATCATGGTCGCGCCGTGGTCGATGAGCCAGAGGTCGCCGTGCCAGACGAGCAGGTTGGGGTTGCGCCAGGAGCGGTCCACGTTGTTGATCAGCGCGTCGAACCAGACGATCCGCCCGGCCTCGGCCGCCCCGACCTCGTAGGCGAGCGGGTCGAACCCGAACGAGCCCGGCAGATAGTCCATCCCGAGGTTCAGCCCACCGCTCGCCCGGAGCAGCTCCTGCACCTCCTCGTCGGGCTCGGCGAGACCGATGACGGGGTCGAGCTCGATGGTCACCAGCTCGGGCACCCGCAGCCCCAGCCGCCGGCCGAGCTCTCCGCAGATGATCTCGGCGACGAGCGTCTTGCGCCCCTGCCCGGCCCCGGTGAACTTCATGACGTACGTGCCCAGGTCGTCGGCCTCGACGATCCCTGGGAGCGAGCCACCCTCCCGCAGGGGCGTGACATAGCGGGTCGCTACGACTTCTTGCAACACTTTCCCAGGTCACCCATCTTTTCAGCCTTACAATCAACGGAGGACTACTGCCGGGCGCAGAGGCGGGAACCGCCGGTCGACGGCGCCGGGGAGAATCTGGGGAGTTTCGGCTAGCGAGCCGATGCCCCGCCCTTCCCAAGCAGACCGTCGATGGTGCCGCGCCCCCTTGCTGCCGGCATCCGGCATGAAGTGAGCATAGTAACCGAGAGTGATCGCCGGCGAGGAATGTCCGAGCCACCGCGCCATGGTCACGACGGACTCTCCGGCTTCCAGGATGGTCGAGGCGTAGGTGTGCCGAAGCACGGGGAAACCGTCCGTTCGGGGCCGCCGCCCACTGCCAGGCTTTCGTCCCCTCGGCACGTGGCGGGATGACACCGGCCTTGGCCAAGGCCGGCTTGCAGGTGTAGGTGTTCCATGTGTTCCCCGCGATGGCGTTGCCGAAGCGGGTGGTGAGCAGCAGGGAAGACTTCTTCCTCTCCCCCTCCGGCTTCCCCCACGGCAGCTCCATCCCAACTGGCGGGAACACTTCGATGTGACGCCTGAGTTCCTCGGCCACCGAGGGGGCAGATCCACGGTGCGGATCTTCTTCCCCTTCGGCGAGGTGAAGTACAGCCTTCCGTATATCGCCCGCACTTGGCGCCGAACGTGAAGCATGCCGCGTTCACGGTCGATGTCCTTTGGACTCAGTCCGAACACCTCGCCCTGGCGGAGTCCGCGGCCCGGACCGACTACGACGGCGATCCTGTTCCGCTCGTTGACGGCATCGCGGACCCGCAGTGCCGTAGCCATCGGCCACGCGCCGCGCCGCTCCCGTGGCGACTTGGGCCACCGCGCAGATTTTGCGTGCACGGGGTTGCGCGCGAGGCGCTTGTCGCCGACGGCCGCTTCCAGGATGGAGGAAAGCTCGGACAGGATGCCGCGCTGGTAGTCGACCGACGAGACTGTCGACTCCAAGTTGGCTACGAACGCACGGAGATCGGCGATACTCCTGAGAGGAAGCCGGCCCCGGTACGGGATGATATGGAGACGCGTTCCACGCTCCTGCCTGTCCTGGGTTTTCGGAGCACCTCCTCGACCTGGCGTCCAGTGCGACAGCCGGTCCCACAAGGCGTTCTCCACACCTGCGTTGAATCCCACGTGCCGCCCTCTCGAGCGAGCGTGACCTACTCAGCTTCGCCGCCTTGTCAAACGCCCCTGGCGGAACAACAAGCTCTTTGACTCTCCCTGTCATCGACACCAAACCGAGAGATCGCACCTTGATTCCTCACGCCTCGTCAAAGGCCTCGATCAGGCGCTCGTACGCCAGCTTCGGCCGCAGGGCCGCGTCCCACGGCAGGGAATCGGCCGTGCGCGGAGGATAGATCTTGGTGTCGGCGGTGGAACCGTACCGGTCGGTGAATCCCCAGGTGGAGAACGATGTGCAGGTCGGCTCCTCCAGGCAGACCCGCAGCTTGCCCGCCATCTCATCAGCCTGGGTCTGCCGCCCGTCCTCCTCGTCCTCACCTATGGGGACGTCCATCTCCGACACCCGCGCCTGAACCCCGAGCTCCGCCAGATCCCGCACATGGCTGCGGAAGGTCTCCGGGTCGATGCGGTCGCCGGGTGCGTACTCATGGTTCTGGAAACCCACGCCGTCGATCGGCACGCCGCGTTCCTTGAGCCGCTTGATCAGATCGTAAAGGGCGTCCCACCGCTCGCCTTCCTCCTCGACCCCGTACTCGTTGAGGAACAGCCGTGCCTTCGGATCGGCCCGGTGGGCGGCCCTGAACGCCTCGTCGATGTACTCCTCCCCCATGGCCTCGAACCACGGGCTCTGCTCGGAGCGCAGACCGAGATCCCCGTTGGTGTAGCTCTTCTCGTCGTCGGACATGGGCTCGTTGACCACATCCCATTCCGCGACTTTTCCCTTGAAGTGCCCGGCGACCATGGCGATGTGCCGGAGCATGGTCCGGCGCACCTCCTCGGGGTCGTCGTCCTCCCGCATCCAGCTGGGCAGAGCCTCGTGCCAGACGAGGGTGTGCGCGTGCACCTTCATGTCGTTTGCGCGGGCGAAGCGTACGAGTAGGTCCGCGTCGCGGAAGTCGTAGACGCCCCGGCGTGGGTGGAGGAACTGTGGCTTGAACGCGTTCTCCGGAGTGAGCATGGAGAACTGGCTCCCCGCGAGCGCCCGGTAGCGTGAGTCGGTGAGCAGCGGGTTCTCGGCCAGGGCGGCGCCGACGTCGAACGGCCGCCCCACGTCTGCGGCCCGCGCACGCAGCGACTCGTCGGACTGCTCCTGGCGTAGCCGCGGGGCCTTGATCACGCGGAGCGAGTCACCGCTCTCTGCCCGCGCGATCAGCTGGGTCAGACGCCATCCCTCGCGGCGCTCGTCTTCGCCCGCGTCCGCCTCCAGACCGAACCAGACAGTGCCCTCGGCGAACACCCCCGGGTCCTGCACGGTGCCCAGCCGCCGCCCGTCGGCTTTTATGCGGAATGTGTCACCGATACTCGACACGGCGAGCGTCACCGTCCCGGAGCAACCGCAGTCGAAATCCTTGGAGGTGGCCGGCTCATCGCCCTCGCCGTCCCATATCTGTACCCTCACTTGTCCGTCGGCGGTCACGCCGACGCGGAGTGAGGGCCGCTCCTGCCGCCACTCGTCGTAGATGACCGGTACCCGTCCGTACAGCCGCAGCCATGAGTCACCTCCATCGTCACCCACACCGGACATGCGCGCGGTGACGGTGAAGTCGCCATCGGACCTAAGATGCGGGCCGGCCAGGTTCAGCGGGGGGTTGGGCTGGCCGCCGGAGGAGTCCTGCTCCACGATGTGCCGATCCGATGCGCTGACCCGCAGGATGTCGTTCCGCGCGGTGGTGCCCGGCATCTGCGTCCAGTCGTGGTTCCGCAGCAGGTCTTCGTCGTTTCCGCCGCCCGCGCCTTCGCCCGGCCCCGTACACCCGACCGCCACCGCCATGACGAGCACCGCGGCGGTCAGTCGCTGCCACGTCCCCCCACCAAGGTCCACGGTCCCTCCCACTCTCTTGTTCGAGACGGGATCAACGTCTCTAAGCCGGGCCACAGTTCATCACGGATGAGGTACGGCGGCCTTGGGGGGCACGTCCCAGCTCGTGTGGCGGAGCGGGCCCCGGATCGTTGCGGCCTGCGCGGAAGGCGCACATCAAACACGCGTGTGCCAGCGAACTTTCTGAAGCACAGCACACACGGCGGCCGACCACCCCGCTTCGACCGATGCATCTACCGCCGTCGCAACGTCGTCGAACGCTGCTTCAACCGCCTGGAACAGTGGCGCGGACTGGCCACCCGCTATGACAAAACCCGCGAGTCCTCCCAGGCGGCCGTCACCATCGCTTCAATCCTGCTCTGGATCTGACCTTTGAAGACGCCCGGCAGGAAGCGGGGACTCGCCACCGACGTGCTGGGCCTGATCATCGGTGTGGTGATCCTCGCTGCGAGCGCGCACGACAACGAGGCCCCCGCAACCAGATCGACCCCACACCGCCCGGCAGCGGCAACGAGATTGCCCCCCTGTCCCAGGGCTCGTCACACCTTCGCTGGTGGTGGGGCCGGGACCGTACGGTCCCGGCCCCACCACCAGCTGATCCGGCTATCGGGACCAAGGCGGGTCTTCCGCCGGGAGCGTCCGGCCCTGAGCGGGAATCGGTGTGTGTGGAGGCATCCGGGGGCAGTCAGTTGCAGAAGGCGGTGTCCGTCGCGGACATGACTGCCTTCGCGCTCTTCTCCGCGTCGCTGAAGGTTCCGGGGAGAGCGGTCACCGCCAGACCGACCGAGCGGCCGTCGTCGGTGGCGCCGCCCCGGGTCTCGTAGCCGTCGATGTCGCCGCCGTGCCCCCAGTACACGCCGCCGCAGCTCAGCGGGATGCTGACGATGCCGAGACCGTAACGCCATCCGGGCATCACCGGGGCGTCGACCGTCTTGCGCATCTCGGCCAGTTGCCCGGGCGGGAGGAGCGTTCCGTCGAGGAGCCGGCGGGTGAACTTCGCCAGGTCGCTCGGCGTGGAGATCATCTGGCCGGCGGCTCCGCCCCAGGAGGGGTCCATCCGGGTGGCGTCGACGACCTCACCGTTCTCCAGGCTGCTGAGCGCGTAGCCGCGGGCATGGGGCCGGGGGACGGTCTGGTCACCGGCGTGTGGCCAGGAGGTGTGGCGCAGCCCCGCCTTCCGGATCACGCGCTCGGTGATCTGCTCCTGGACCGGCCGTCCGGTGACTTTCTCGATCAGCATGCCCGCCAGCAGGTAGTTGGTGTTGCTGTACTTCCACTTGGCGCCCGGTTCGAATTCCGCCGGGTGGGCCAGTGCCGCGGCGAGCAGATCATGCGGGTGGAAGAACGTGTGCTGGATCTTCCCGAAGTCCTCCAGGCCGATGTGCTCGGTGTAGTTGGGAAGGCCGCTGGTGTGCTGCAGCAACTGCCGCACGGTGATCTTCCCCCCGTCGATGCCCTCGCCCCGCACCACTCCCGGCAGGTACGTCTCGACGGGCTCGTCCAGCGCGACCTTGCCCTCGGCCACGAGTTGCAGAACCACGACCGCGGTGAACGTCTTGGTGTTGCTGCCTGCCCGTACGTATCCGTCGTGCGGGACCGGAACCTGCTTGCCGAGCCGCGCGGACCCGGCGACGAGCGAGGAGGTGCGGCCGTCCTTGCGGACCCACGCGAAGGCGGCCGGGAACTTGTCCTCGCTCACCAAGGCGTCGAGGCTCTTCTGAAGGGCCCGGTCCTTGCCGCCCCGACCGGGCGTGTCCTGGGGAGGATGTGCCACGGCGGCCACGGTGGTGGCAGAGCCCACCAGGCCCGCCGCCGCTATGACCAACAGTCCCTTGCGCAGCTTCGAGGCGGTCTTCGTGCGTATCATCCCAAACTCCCTGAGATTCGGTTGTGACGGGCCAGGTGACTCAGAAGCTCTGCGGGTTCTTCTCGCGCAGCAGCCACAGCGTGAACGCCGACCCCAGGAAGATCAGGCCGGAGGCGAGGCTGAGTGCCATCTGCGTCGTGCCGGACCACAGGAAGCTCGTCGTCGCGTTGAAGAGGAGCGAGCAGACGAGCACGAACCAGAGCAGGGCCTTCATGGGGAACTCCCGGGGCGAGTGTGTGACGCGGTGCGTCCTGATGCCTCCATCCTGGTCCCCGCACCCTGCGCCGTGGCAGGGCGCCCACTCGTCGGCGCATGGTGTAGCAGGCTCCACCTCGCAGAGGCGTGCCGGTCGCCTAGGCTGGTCGCCATGGAACGGGCGGTGGGCAGGGCATGGCGGGCGACCCGGCACCTCGTCGTCGGCTTCGGGCTCGGCTGCGCCTGTCTTTTCCTGGTCGCCCTGTTCCTCATCGGGCTTGCGGCGGCCGCCCTCGTCGTGGGTGCGGGGATGCTGCCCGAGACCGTACTGACCGTCCGACGGTTCGCGGGCTTCGAGAGGCGGCGGGTGGGTGCCTGGACCGGCGTCGAGGTTCCCGAGGCGTACGCCCCCTTGACCGGGACCGTCGTCGAGCGGCTGCGCGGAGCGGCCGACGACCCCGGCACCTTGCGCGATCTGCGCTGGGTCGGGGCCCAGATGGTGTACGGGATCCTTCTGTTCTGCGTCGCTGTGGTCCTCTGGGTGCCCGCGATCGTGGTCGACGGACTGTGGTGCGGGACGCTCGGCCGCACCCCGGTCGTCCTGCCCCTGCTCACCCGTACCGCCGATCTCGAATCCGCCTGGTCCAGGGCCCTCCTGACGCCTTCGCCGCAGGCCCGCCTCGCCCGCCGGGTCGAGCAGCTCACCGAGACCCGGGCCGGCGCGGTCGCCGCGCACGGCGCCGAGCTGCGGCGCATCGAACGCGATCTGCACGACGGCACCCAGGCCCGCCTGGTCTCCCTGTCGATGCGCATCGGGCTCGCCAAACGGGCCTACGACACGGATCCCGCGACCGGCCGTGCCCTGCTCGACGAGGCGCAGACGCAAGCAGAGGAGGCGCTCACCGAACTGCGGCACGTGGTGCGCGGCATCCACCCGCCCGTCCTCACCGACCGGGGCCTGGAGGGCGCGGTGCGTGCGCTCGCCGCGAGCAGCGGTCTGGACGTCGAGGTGAGCGTCGACGGCACGCACGACGGGACGCGGGCGCCTGCCGCCGTGGAGGCAGCCGCCTACTTCGCGGTGGCCGAGGCGCTCACCAACGCGGCCAAGCACAGCGGCGCCGAGCGGGCGTCGGTGAAGTTGACCCGGACCCCCCGCCTGGTGCGCGTGCGGGTCCACGACGAGGGCCGCGGCGGTGCCGAGGACGTCCTGACCGGCACCGACCCCGAACAGCCGCGCGGCACCGGCCTGATCGGCATCCGCCGCCGGGTCGCCGCCCTGGACGGAACCGTCCGGGTGACCAGCCCCGCCGGGGGCCCGACCGACATCGAAGTGGAGCTGCCGTGCGCGTGGTGATCGCCGAGGACAACGCCCTCCTGCGGGAGGGCTTGGTCCTGCTGCTGCGCTCATCGGGCCATGAGGTCGCGGGCGTCGCCGCGACCGGGCCCGAGATCCTCCCCCTGCTTCTCGACCAGCGGCCGGACGCCGCCGTGCTCGACGTACGGATGCCGCCGGACTTCCGTGACGAGGGACTGCGTGCCGCTCTTGCCGCCCGGGAGGAGTTGCCCGGTCTTCCGGTGCTCGTCCTCTCCCAGTACGTCGAGGAGACCTACGCGGCCGAACTCCTCGGCGGTGGGGCGCGGGGAGTCGGCTATCTGCTCAAGGACCGGGTGGGCCGGGTGGACGAGTTCCTCGACGCGCTCGACCGGGTCGCCGACGGGGGCACGGCGCTCGACCCCGAGGTCGTCACCGAGCTGATGTCCCGGCGGCGCCGCGACGATCCTCTGGCCGCCCTCACCCCTCGTGAGCGCGAAGTGCTGCACCTGATGGCCGAGGGCCATGACAACACGACGATTGCCAAGTCCTTGGTGGTGACCGAGCGTTCGGTGCACAAGCACATCGGCAACGTCTTCACCAAGCTCGGTCTGCCGCCCAGCGACAGCGGGCACCGCAGAGTGCGAGCCGTGCTCGCCTATCTCAACGCCTGAGCGGGGCCCCGCTCCCGGGGCCCCGCTGTGCGGTCACCGCAGTGCCTTGCGCGCCGGGAGCAGTGTCCCCGCGGCCGCCGTCACCGCGACCACGGCGACGATCAAAAGACCCTGGAGCGGCGGCAGGTAGGGCGTGGTGCGCGCCGTCGCGAAGCTGAAGGCGGCCAGCGGGATCGCCGCCACCCCCGCCCCGACGACCAGTCCGGACACGGCGACCAGGGCAACCTCGGCGTAGAGCATCCCGCGCAGCTGGGACCGGCCCGCCCCGACCAGACGCAGGAGTCGCAGGGCCGGGCGGCGTCCGACGCCGATCAGGGTCAGGGTACTGAGTACGGCGACCACGGTGAACGCCCCGATCGAGACCACGGCGACGCCCGCCAGGATCTCCCCGGCGCGCTGCTCCTCGGCCACGAGGCGTACCGGCGCGGGGTTCCGGCGCAGCGTCACACCCGCGCTGCTACCGGTGGCTTGAGCACCCGGGCCCGCGAGCGCGGTGGCGAGCCGCTCTCCCAGCCGGGCGCGCAGGGCGGCCGGATCGGTTCCGGCGGTGGCCGCGATCAGTACCTCCGTGCTGCGCGGAACGGTCAGATGTGCCGCCAGCTCCGCGCGTGAGAGGAGGAACTCCCCCAGGGCCAGGGAGCGCTCGTGCACGGCGGCCACGCGCAGGGAGCGCTCCGCGCCGTCGTCGAAGCGGAGCCGGACGCGGTCACCGGGGCGCAGGTCCATCGAACGAGCCCGGTCCCGGCCGACCGACACCGTGCCCGGGCCGAGATCCGCGAACGAGCCCTCGACGAGCTCCGGGTCCAGGGTGCGCGGCAGGTCGTCCGGGGTGACCCCGAGGACCGGCAGGCGTTCGAGGACCGGCGAGCCCGCTTCGCGTCCGGCCAGGACCACGGTTCCGCGCAGGACATCGTTGACGGCGGCGACCCCGGGGGCGTCCCGGAGCCCGTCGAGGGCGCCGGGCGGCAGGCCGTCGCCGGTGGCCGTGACGGACAGATCCGCCCGCATCGCCGCCGCCGCCTGCTCGTCGCCGGCCCGCGACAGGGTCGCGCCCGCCGCGAGCTGTACCAGGACGAAGGCGGTGACCAGGACGACCGGGGTGATCGCCGCCCCGAGCCTGCGGGCGCCGGTCGCGGACTCGGCGGCCGCGAGCCGCCCCGCGGGGCCGCCGAAGCGCCGCAGCGGTCCGGCCGCCACCCGACTCGCGCCGCGGGCGATCCACGGGCCGAGCACCGCGCACCCGACGACCATCGTGAGCGCCGCCGCACTCGCCGAGGCGGCCGCCACCGCACCGCTCTGCAGGGTCGCCGTGCCGGCCGCGCTGATGCCGAGGGCGAGCAGGACGAGGCCGGTGATCCGTCGGGCCGGGCGCTCCTTCACCGGTTCGGCGGCCGTCGCCCCGAGGGCCGCCGCGGGCCGGGCCCGGGCGATGGGCTCACAGCCGAGGAACGCGGTCAGGCGGGCGATGCACACGGTCAGCCCCGCCGTCACCAGGAGACCGGCGAACAGCCAGGCGGGCGTGGCCGGTTCGAACCCCGACGGCAACGCGCCGCCGGACCGCAGCAGGCCGAGCAGGCCGAAGCACGCCGGCACCGAGGCGACCGCCCCGAGCAGCGCCGGACCCACCGAGACCCGCAGGACCTCCCGGCCGACGGCGGCGCGCAATTGCCGTGGCGCGGCGCCGACGGCCCGGAGCAGCGCCAGTTCGCCTGCTCGCTGGCGCAGGGCCTGCGCCACCAGGGAGGCGATCACCAGAACGGCGATGAGGAGTACGGTCCCCGCGACGGCTCCGCCCATCGCGAGCAGCGCCGACCGCGCCGGTGCCGCCGCCAGCTGCTCGGCCACACCCCGGTCATCCCCGGTGTACACCTGCGGGGCGGTGACATCGTCGGCTGCCCGCGCCTCGGCCCGGGCGTCCTGGACCCCGGCCCGGTCGAGGGCGGTCCTGACCCGCGCCCGCAACTCGGCGGTCTCCACGCCCGGTTCGGCCAGCAGTCCGATGGCGTCCACGGTGCCGGGATGTCCCGCGAGCCGCCGCGCCTCGCCCGCCGTGAAGTGCACCGCGTCCCGGCCGTCCGCGACGCCGACCACCGTGAACGTGCGGGCCGCCCCTCCCGTACGCAGGCGCACACGGTCTCCCGGCGAGGCTCCGTGCCCGGCGGAGACGACCACCTCGCCCGCCGCACCGGGCGCGCGCCCCGTCCGCAGGGCGTACGGCGCGAGCAGGGCTGCCTCCCACGCACCGCCCTGCAGGACAAGGCCACCGGTACTTTCCACCGTCACCGGGAACGTGCTGTCGGGCACGGCCGCCCGCACTCCGTCCACCTTTCGCAACAGCCCGACGGTGTGCCACGGCACCCCGATCCGCTCGGTGAGAGCTACCTCGGCGGTCTCCGAACCGCCGCCCCAGAGCTTGGCCCGGTAGCGGGTCGCCTGGTCGGCGGCCACCACGGCGTCGGCTGCCGCGTACCGCTCCACGCGCGCGTGGCCGAGCGCCGTGGCACCAATGGTCAGCGCGAAGGCGCCGAGGAGCAGCGAGACGAGGGCGAGCGCGACGACGACCGCCGACCACGCCTTGCGGTGCGTTCCCCGGGCCCGCGCGGCCAGCAGGGCGGCCGCAGGAGCGGCTCTCATCGCGGGCTCCGCTCGTATCGCGAGGCGGCACCAGAGCCGCGGTGGGCCTCGGCGCCCCGCTCGTACGGCGACGGGTCCGGCCACCCGTCCGGCACGCCATCGGACGTGAGTCCCAGCTCGTGCAGCAGGGCCCGTACGGCCTCGGCGCGTGGCGCGGCCTCATGGGCCACGATCCGGCCCGCGTGCAGGAACACCGCCTCGTCCGCCCAGGCCGCGGCGACCGGATCGTGCGTCACCAACACGACCGTGCGGCCTTCGTCGGCCGCGTGCCGCAGCAGCGCGAGGACCTCGGCCGCGGTGGCCGGGTCGAGCGCGCCGGTGGGCTCGTCGGCGAACACCACGTCCGGCTCGGTCACCAGCGCCCTGGCGACCGCCACCCGCTGCTGCTGGCCGCCGGAGAGCTGCGCCGGCCGGTCCTCGGCACGGTCGGCGAGACCGACCGCCGCGAGGGCGGCCCGCGCCCGGGCGTCCGCCCCCCGGGCCGCGAGCAGCAGCGGGAGCGCGGCGTTCTCCAGGACGCTCAGCGACGGCACCAGGTTCAGGGATTGGAAGACGAACCCCACCCTGTCCCGGCGCAACCGCGTGAGCGCCGCTTCCCCGAGTCCCGCGAGCTCTGTGCCACCGATCAGAACCGTCCCGGACGTCGGCCGGTCAAGGCCCGCCGCGCACTGCAGCAGCGTCGACTTCCCCGAACCCGAGCGGCCGAGCACAGCGACCATGCGGCCGGCCGGCACCCTCAGGCTCACCCCGTCGAGCGCGGTCACCCCGCCGGGGTACGTACGGCGCACGGTGTCCAGCACCAGTGCCGGCACCGGTCCGGCCGGGACCGTACCCGACGGGCCTTCGCCCCACTGGAGGGTCTCCGTACCTCTGCGTCGCCCGAACATCTCCACGTCCTTCCCAGATGGCTGGCGGACCGACGGAAACCTGGACCTCATCCGGCTCCCGCCCGGCCTGCACAGCCGGATCGTCCTCATGGAGAAACGCTAGAAAGCCGCCGCAGCGGCCACGAGAGAGCAGACTCCTGTCCGGGGGTGGAGCCAGCTCCACCCCCGCCCACCGCCCGCAGGGAAAGCTCTCGCGGCAGATCGTGAAACCGTCCGCTGGGAGCCGGGCGGCTCGGCGGCCGGGCGGCTGACGGGGATGGCCGTCGCTCCGGGGGTACCGGGACGGGAGCCGACGAGGGGAGCTTCCGGCGGGTCAGCCGTCCAGCGCCCGGAGGGCCGCGGCCACCTTCCGCGGTGCCGGCGACTGGGAAACCGGCCGGCAACGTCGAGAGCCGTCACCCGTGTCCTCGGCAGTGCCGACCGACGACGCCACCGTCATCCCTGACACGTTGCTGGATCCGGTCGCCTGCTCCAATCCGCTGGTCGCCGGCCCGATGGGGGTGCGGTTCTACGCCGCCACTCCCATCATCACCGCGGACGGGTACCGGCTGGGCACGGTCAACGTCCTCGACACCCGCCCCCGCGAGATCAGCGAGGCGGATTCGGCCACGCTCGCGGACCTGGCGGCGGTGGTGCGTGACCAGCTGGAGCTGCGGCTGTCGGCGTTGCACGTGGTGCGCGTCGAGCAGGAGCGCCGCAAGGTCGAGCAGGACAAGCGCCAGGCGGAGGAAGAGGCAAGGCGGCGTGCGGAGCGGGACAGGGCGGCCATCGCCGCGTCGCCTCCCCCCTGCAGCGCACCCTGGTGCCCCGGCACTACCCGCGGTGCCGGGGCTGGAGCCGGCCTGCCACTACAAGACCGCCTCCCCGCAGGAGGTGGGCGGCGACTTCTACGACGTCTTCCCCGTCGGCGGCGGCCGGTGGGCTTTCTTCCTGGGCAATGTGTGCGGCAAGGGCACGGAAGCAGCCTCGGTCACCTCACTGACCCGCTACACGCTGCGGGCCGCAGCCGTCGACGAGGGCTGCGGGCCGCAGCCCTCGTCGACGCCGAACCCACGGCCGCGTTGCAAGCCCTGAACACGGCACTGCTCCTGGACGCGGCCGTGGGGACGCGATTTTGCACCGCCGTCTTCGGCCTGCTCGATCCCGCCCAGGATGGCGGTTTCACGGTCACACTGGCCACCGGCGGCCATCCGCCCGCCTACCACCTCACCCCTTCCGGGGGCGGTGGTGTGCGGGTGGAGGCGGTTCGCGCCAAGGGCGGCATGCTGGTCGGCGCATTCGCCGAAGCCGCCTTCGCCTCACGCACCTGGCACCCGGCCAGCGCCTACTGCTCTACACCGACGGGCTGACCGAGGCCCGCACCGCCGATGGCCACATGCTCGCCGACACGGGCCTGACCGACTTCCTCGCCCAGCGGCCGACGCCGGTCAGCGCCGGCGCCTTGATCGACGACACCCTCGCGCTCGCTCCTGAACACCCTCCCCGACACCGAACGCGACGACGTGGCATCGCTGGCCCTGTCCGTCCCCACCGCGGACGCCGCTCCCGCCGGCATCACCACCACCGCTCACAGCGCCGCCGCCCCGACCGCACCCGCCCACGCCTCCGTCGGGCAGGAGATCCGACGCCCATGACCGACGCATTCCACATCGACGTCCCGCACACCGACGGCGCCCTGGCCGTGATCGCCCTGGCCGGTGAATTCGACATCGCTGCCGCACCCGCCGTACGGGCCCGCGCCTTGGACCTCATCGCGAACGGCCACCCCGCCTGGTCGCCGACCTCTCGGGCGTCACCTTCTGCGACTCCTCCGGCCTGGGCGCCCTCGTCGGCATCTGGCGCTACGCCATGGACGCCGACGCCTCCCTCACCCTGGCGGCCATCCGGCGCGGCCTCGGCGCTGGGATACCTGCCGTCCGCCAGGGCAACCGCACCACCGCCTGAAACCTCTCCCTCGCCGGGGCGGCACCCAACAGCTGGCCAGCAGTGCACGGCCCGGCCCTTTCCTCCCGCAGCACACCGGGCAGGGCCAAGCGCGCCGCGACCAACGAACTGGTCGCGGCGCGCACTTCATCCGATCCACCAGGCGCTACACGGCGAGCGGCGTCGTGCAGCCCACGGGATGCTGTCTTTCCCCCCGGGTCGGTGTGACCCTCTTCGGTGCCTACGACCATGGAAGCGGTCCGTACCGCGCCCACAGAGGCGAGGCAGCTCCAGGACGCGTTCCCCGAGGCGGCCGACGGCTCCCGCACCGCGCGACCCGTTACACCGAACAGGACGATGCCGACGCCTGCGCCTGGTGCGCCAGGACGACCACCAGGCACACCGGCCGCAGGAGTCCGGGCCGCACCGCGTCCGGTAGGCCGGCCACTGAGTGGACCCGTTGGCGCGGACCCGATGCCGTGCTGCGCACCAACGATGTCCGGCGTCCACTTCACCGAGTGGAGCCCACCGAGTGGAGTGGGCGATCTTATGAATGGTGCTCCTGCTGTTGACCGTTGTGGCTTATTGTATTCGAACGAATACTTAGTGTGCTTACTGGTGTGGATCAGGGGCAGTTTTCGAAGCGTTCCGAAGTCGCATGGAAGGACGCTTGGTTTCATGGCTCACCGCAAGGTGTATCTCGCCGTGGGCAGGACCCACACCCGGATCTACCGCTTCGACCCCATCGATGGTGACACCCGTGCCGTCGAGAACGTGCGGCCCTACGAGGCGGGCTACACCGCTATGGGGGCGCAGTACCGCGGCGACGACAAAGAGCCCTTGTTGCTGGCGGTGAGCCGCAACAAGCTCATCACCATCGACGTGGCGGCCGGCACCCTCAAGGAGCAGGTCATCGACGGGCTGTCCGACGGGCCCTGGTTCGACGGCGACATGGACCCCGACGGCAAGACCCTCTTCGCCGTCAGCAATCCCGGCACACCCAGCTATGCCATCGATGTGGCAGCCGGGAAGGCCACACCCCGCAACGCACCGGGAGGCGGCCGGTGGGACGACTTCGCCTACCACCCCAAGGACGGGCGGCTGTACTCGGTGGAGGGCGACAACGGCGACCTGCTGCTCGTCGACCCGGCCCGGCAGCCCATGAAGACCGTCCTCAAGCAGGGTGTCTTCCCGCCCGCGCAAGCCAGCAGCGCGGCAGGCTCCCGCAAGGCGTACTCGGCCACCTTCTTCGACCAGGACGGCAACTTCTACGCCGTCGACTCCGCCGGCAACGTCAACCGCCTCGACCTGACCACGGCGACGATCCCCGACCACTCGCAGCGCATTGGACGGGGCAGGGTGCCCGTCGGCAACCTGGAGATCATGAACGGCGCCGGGCGCATCACCCCTCTGCCCGTTGCGCCCAGTTACGACGAGATCACCGTGACGAAGAAGTTCAACCGGACATGGGAGAACAGCGAGCCCCGGGGCCGGGTCTACAGCTTCGACCTCACGCTCACCGCCATCGGCAAGGAAAGCGGCACGGCGGAGGACGTCAGGAAGTTCCGCATCTCCTTCGACCTGCCGACGGTCAAGAGCGCGAAAGCCGAAGCCTCCGGCGTGGAGGTCATCGCCCAGGACGGCAAGGCATACCTGAGCTCGTTGGGCGACCAGTTCCTCGCCGCGGGCACGTCCCGGCCGATCACCGTGCTGATCACCGTGCCGGGCGACCCGGCTCGCCTGCCCCAGGAGTACCCCCTCGACGGCCTCAGGGCCACCCGCCTGCCCAGTCACTGACACGCCACCAGAGACACCGCCCTGCAAGGCGCGCACCCACTGCGCAGGGCTGCGCCTCACTCGCGCGCGGCCGCCCCCTTGCAGTGGCGGGCGGTCACCGAAGCGGCGTCAACACCACCGGATCCGTAAGCGCGGACGGGTCACCGGATCACCCACGGGCTGCTGAGCGCGTCGCCTCGCAGCCGGCGCGAGCTGCCCCGCCAGGTGCCGAGCCGCCATCTGTGCCCGCACCTGTGTCGCACCGCCCGGACGGAGTGCGCCGCCCCAGTGCACCCACGCCGGTACGTCAAACCCGAACACCCGCCTATCCGGTCCAGCCCCAGCTCAACGCGACGTGTATGTGTGCCGCGCCGAGCCGCGGCACACATACACACAAAGGAGTCCCCACTGATGAGCCTGACCGCCGCCCAGACGCCCGCCGGACAACCGGAATACGGCGATGCACAGTACCCCTTCCACATCACCAAAGAAGAAGAACGGCAGCTGCGCCTCAGGGGTGCCGAGGCAGCCCCGTCCCTCGTGATCGGGCAGGCCACGTCCTTCGACGAGTACGCCCGCCAGCTCATGATCCCCCCGGCCGTCATGGACCTCGCACGCAAGGCCGAGGACCTGCGCCTGTCGGCGTGGGAGATCGAGGCGATGCGCAAACACCTCGCCCCCGCCACCGCACCCGGCGAGAAGGTGGGACTGCTGCGCCAGATCCTGGTGGAGAAGTACAACCACGACAAGACCCACCCGCCGTACATCCGCGTCGCCTGCACCGGCCGGGGCGACTACGACCACCTGGCCGCCGAACACGGCCACCTCCACCCCCACGACCACCCCAAGGGCGACATCGGCTCGCCCGTCGTCCTGGAGATCTGGCCCGCCCAGCACTACTCGCCCATCCACTCCCACGGCCACACCACCGGCATCGTCTTCTGCCTCGCCGGCCAGCTCGACGTCATGGTCTACGAGCACCTCGACTGGGACGCCCGCAAACTCGGCCTGCTGACCCTCACCCCCGGCCAGTGCGCCTGGTTGTCCAGGGACAACTACGCCGTGCACCAGGTGTACTGCCCGATGGACGGCGGCGGCGGCACCACCGGCCCCGGCTACATGAACGCCTCCGCCGACTTCGGCGCCAGTTTCCACGTCTACCTCAACCCGGAGCAGACCGGCGTCGAGGACAAGGACGGTGACAGCTACAGCCGTGACTCCTTCAACTACATCGACGAGGAGTCCAAGAAGCAGCGCCCCTTCGCCACCGAGTCCGACCTCTCCTGGGCCATCCTGCGCCGGGTCCTGGCCAGCACCCCACTGACCTGAGCCCAGCGACGACGCCACCCCCTCTGCCGCGGCTTCGCATACAGAGAGGATTCAGCGCCAACTAATGTCTGAGCGGCAGCGGCCGGGCAGCGAGGTCTTGCCCGGCCGCTGTGGCTGCTCCAGGACCGAGGCAGTGCGTGCCGCAGAGTTCTGAGCCGCCCATCGGCTCACCCGAGCATGCCGCCGCCCTGGCCGAGTACCGCGACGCGCTGACGGTACTCGGCAACCGGCCGGATGGCTTCTGGATCGCCGGACCTGACCCGCGAACGGCTGAGCACGCCTCACCGGGGCCCTCGCGTTGGACTCGCTGACCTCCGTGCCGCTGTTGAGCGACAGCGCGACCGGGCTCGTCGACCGCTTCCAATTCCCCACCTGATACGAGACGTTGGCCATCCTCAGCTCGCCTGGGTCCGCCGAGTTGATCCGCCGTATCCGGGAAGTGGAGGCCGCCGACCCCGAGGGTCGGCGTGGCCACGGGGCTGACTCACCCAACGGATCGGCCCGGGGCACGCTGGAAAGCGGGACCAGCGCGCATCCTTCAGCAGGATGGAACAGATTGCATATCCCACATCTACGGCCCGTAGCAACCTCCCAGTGATCTCTGGCATTTCGCTACAACCGTTTAGTGAGGACGTCAGTGGGACTATCTGCCAGTGATCGCCTGCGGTGAAAGATTGGACATGACTATCCCGTCTCCCGCCGACATCCTTCAGCCCAAGGCACTGCAGGTCCCTGTCGGCACAATTGAACTGCTTGAGGGGATGAGCGAGGAGCAGGCTGCGCTGACTTTTGGCCCGGGGGCGCTCGTGCAGCGTGCTGCGGAAGCCGAGTACATCCTGCACGGCCTGTACGCCCACCTTGGCGGCGTCGAGAGCCCCTCCACGGACAAGCCTCACGAAACGGTGAAGTCGCCAAGGCCAGGACCCGGCTGGCCGCACTCCCCGAGGAGCGGATCCCAGCTCACGACCGCTCCGCGCCGCTGCACGACCTGGACCTGTGCACGTCTCGCTTCGAGCAGCGCAACCGGTACCTCCACAGCTGCTGGGTGTACCACGAGGAAGTCCATGGGTGGCGGACTGTAAAAGGGACCAAAGGCTTGAGCCGTCCAGAGATCGCCCTGGTGTCCAGCGATGACGTCTGGGACCCGGCCAGCGCGTTCGCACGCCTGCGAGACAAGCTCATCACATGGGACGCCCACGTCTTCGGCACACCCGGTGATCCGGATCGGGGTGAACCTCCCGCTTCATCAAAGAGTCTGTGTGCTGGTCTCTTCAAAGCGACAGAAGGCTCTTGATCACAACCGCAGACATACAAACCACGGTCTGTCTGACGGGTGTGTGCGCGTGCAGATCAGCCGGTGCGCGAGAGGTTCACCGAAAGGCGGTCCGCCTACCAGGGTGTCCGCGTCAGCCGCCAGAAGACCGCTCCGCAGCCGCGGTGGCCTTCTGGGCGCGTACGAGGGCGACCGTCAGGTCCGTCTCAAGGACTCCGGAGACGAGAAGGGCAGGCGTAGCGGCAAATCGGACACGGGGTAGTCCTCGTGCGGGCGGGAGGGTCAGCCAGCGCCGCGTACGTCCTCGGCGAGCCTCCCGGCAATCGTCGAGCAGATACTCGCGAGCACCTCGTATGGAGCGGGGCCCGCACGCTGCTGGGTGCGGCGACATGCGTACTACGCCATTCGGCCCCATCCTGAGAAGCAGCACCATCGGCTGCACAGTCGCCGGCCGCCCCCACCAGGGAGGTCCCGTGGTCATGCTCGCTCTGCTCGTACCCGCCCTCATGCTGGCAGCCGGTGTGCACAGCATCCCAGGCCGCGGCTCCTTCCTTGATGCCGTGCGCTCCCATCGGGGGCCGGCACGAGGGATTTATGGACGTACGTGCCAGGGGTGACGGCCACCCGTTTGGCCGGTCAGAGCCGTTTCACACTGTCAGACTTTCGGGAGGCAACACGCCGGTGGGGCGTGCGCGTGGCGGGGGTGGGTGTCGGAGTGGGCGTAACCGAGCGCGGTACGGCTGGTCGTGCCGCTCCGGACGGGACAGGGCCGGTCGCGACGGACCACGGCGTCCCGCGCGCACGCCCGGCGGCGGACGAGCGACAGGGCGACGAGGGGCCCGTCGGGCAGCGGCCAGGCAACGGCCCACGCCCGGAGCGGGGCAGCGATGGGCCCCGTGAGCAACGGCGGGGCGGCGGGCCTGAGCGGGCAGTGCCGCGGCACGTGGCCTGTGTCATGGACGGCAACGGCCGCTGGGCTCAGCGGCGTTCGCTTCCGCGCACGGCGGGCCACCAGGCTGCGGAGGCCACCGTCATCGACGTCATCGAGGCGGCCCGGGGTGCCGGCGTGGAGTGGCTCAGCCTGTACGCCTTCTCCACCGAGAACTGGAACCGGCCGGGCAGCGAGGTCGACTACCTGATGCACCTCGTTCGCCGGGTTGTGCGCAAGCACGCGCCGCTGTTGCTCGCCCGGGGCATCCGCTGCCGCTTCCTGGGGGTCGCCGACTCGCGCATTCCTCGTGAACTGGACCGGGATTTCGACGACCTGGCGACGCTGACCGCCGAGAACCGGGGGATGACGCTGACCGTCGCCTTCGATCACGGTGGGCGTCGGGACATCGTCGAGGCCGCGAGGTCTCTGATCCGCAGCGGGACGCCGGCTGACGAGGTGACCGAGCGGCTTTTCGCGGATCATCTGCCGTTTCCCGACACCCCCGACGTGGACCTGGTCATCCGCACCTCCGGCGAGCAGCGCATCTCCAATTTCATGCTCTGGCAGGTCGCCTACGCCGAGTGGGTCTTCCCCGAGGTGCTCTGGCCGGACTTCCGGGCCCCTGACTTCCTCGCCTGCCTGCACACCTACCGGCGCCGCGATCGCCGTTTCGGCGGCGTGCCGCCCCGGACGAACGGAGACCCAGCATGACCACCGGAACCGCCCGAACGGCCGACGAGGCTCCCCTGTTCGGTCCGGAATCGCAGTTCAGTACCTTCTTCGACGACCCGCGCTGGGCACTGGCCATGATCCGGGCCACCGTGCTGGAGGCCGCTCACCCGCAGATCGGCGCCGCTCTCGTCGACAACTCCACTTTCGTCGCCCACCCCTGGCGTCGGCTGCGCAACACCTTCCTCAGCATGCGGCGCATGTTCGGCACCGACCCGGCCGTCCGCGAACGGGAAGCTGCCCGGCTCAACCGGCTGCACGCCCGCATGAGCGGCTCCGACTCCCGCGGCCGCGCGTACGACGCGATGGACCGCGCGACCCGGGCCTGGGTGGTCGCCACCCTCTTCGAGAGCGCCGTCACCATGTGCCGGCTGAGCGGCCAGCCGCTCGACCAGGACACGATGGCGCAGATGTACGCCGAGTACCGCGCGTTCCTCGCCGCGCTCGACGGTGATGCCGGTGAACTCCCCGAGGACGTGAACGACTTCTGGCGGTATTTCGACCGGGTCGTCGAGAACGAGCTGGAGAACACCGAGGCGGCCCGCGTCATCCTCTACCGGCTCTTCGACCACCTGCCCGCCCCCGCACTCCTCGATGGCGCGCCGACGCTGTGGGCGGCAGGCCGGGCCGTCGCCGGACCCCTTCTCGGTGCGATCACCGTCGCCTCGCTCCCCGAGCCATACCGGCGCCGGGCCGGCCTGCCGGAGATGCCCGGCGCCCCCACCGTCATGCAGGGCGCCTACCTCGCCGCCGGACTCACCCGCTTCCTGCCCGAGGGCTGGATCAACGCCGAAAGCATCATCGAAGCCCTCTCCCTCTCGCCCGACAGCGACGACCCCCGCGCCCGGACCGTTACCGCCCTGACCGCCCGCATGAAGCGGGCGTCGGCCCTGCTCCGCCTCCTCACACCGCTGAGCGGCGAGGCCGAGCCGGTCCCGACTGGTTCGGCGGGCTCAGGGGAGGGCCGACGCTCGGCGGAGGAATTCTTCCGCAAGGTGCTCGACCAGACCGGCGACGGGCACCTCGACTGGCCCGACCTCGCCGCCATGGCCCGCGAACTCTCCACCCGTCTCGACCTCGACGAACCCGAGGAGACCCGGCTCTACGACGCGTTCGCCGCCTGGTGGCGGGAGCTTCAGGCCGCCCTCGACACCGACGGCGACGGCCGCGTCAGCGCCGACGAGTACGCCGCCGCCGTCCCCTCCCTCGCCGGGCCCGCCCTTATCCGCGTCGCCGAGGTCCTTTTCGACGCCACCGACAAGGACCACAGCGGAACCATCGACGCCGACGAGTACCGGACCCTGTTCCGCACCGCCTTCCACCGCGACCTCACCACCACCGACGGCACCTACGGCAGGAGCGCCTTCGTGGGCGACTTCCTCTCCTTCATGTCCGGTCGCCGCACAAGCACCCCGTACGACCCCCTCCTCGCCGACGCCTGACGTACGTTGCGGCACTGCCACGCGGTGTCGCGGCGTCGTTCCCGACAGGGAGCCTTGCCGCTGAAGGGTGGGCACGGCTCCCCGGCTGTGGGGTCGCACCCAGACCGGTCCTGTCAGCGGACGCAGCTGCTCCTCCCCGTCTACAGACCCGAACCCCGGTCCGCGCGACAGGCGCCAGGCAAGTCGGTGACCGGCCTCCCTCATACGGATACTTCTCCCCGGCCGGCGACCCGGGCGAACCGGCGGATCCGTCGGTGGAGACATGGATATCGATGAGCACCACATCGCCCAACTCGGGCTCGTGGTCCTGGAGGTCACCGGCGCTAACACGGACACCGTCCGAGCGGTGCGGCCGCCCTCAACAGCAGTGGGCAATCCCCGGAATCACCCCGGTCTGGCGCACTCCGGGAGAGGCCGGGGTCAAGGCCCGGGTGTACGCAGACGTTCACCGCCGGCCACGCGGTGCGCTGCGCGGTGAACGGGATGATGCCCAGCGAGTAGGACGCGAGCGGCAAACGGCCAGGAGGTAGCGCAGCTGCCCGCGCAACGCTTCAGGGTCGCCGGGCCTGCGCCTCGTACGCAGCGCCGTGGGAGCCACACTCGACGACGACACCGACCCGGTGCTCCTCGCTGCCGCCGACGCAGCCCTCGCCGCCTCCGGCCTCATCGACACCGCCGGCCGGCACCGTACACGTCCCGCCACCGACCGCGCGCCCTTCTCCCCCATAGCGGGCACCTCCGCGAGGACAACACCCAAGACGGCAGGGACCCCACCGCTCCGTCCATGCCGAGACCGGAGTCGGGTAGGTCCGCCAGAGGGCGGGCGGTTCCGCAAGGGGCAGGCATCAGGCCGCCAGAGGCCCGGTGCCGGGGGCAGGGCCGCCGCCGGCACCAGGGGCCCGAGCCGTACTCCACAAGATCCGGATCTCACCCGCACATCCATACGGCACAGGCTGACCCGACCCTGATCAGCGTGTAAGACGGCTTGGCCGCACCGTATGCCCGGGGGCCATCGGTCACCTGCTATCCCTTCGCCTGATATCTCGTGAGGAGCAGCGCGCCGCGGTTGTGACGGACCTTGCGAAGGCGATGATCGCCGGGCCTGCTACTTCAAGTCACACCCGCTCACCCGGGATCAACCGAGACCAGACGAGAGCAGCAACAGCAGCACGAACAGGGCGATGGGCGAGAGCAACATCGTCGACACGTGCGCGAGCAGAGCCTTCGGCATGCGCAATACGGCGAGAGACGTCGCTCCTACCACCAGCCAGCCGACGTACAGCTGACCGGCAGACTGCCAAGCAGCGGTCTCCTCCGCCCGGGTGGTCGGTTCCGTACCGATGACCCCTATGGATGCCAGGAGCAGCACGGCACACACAAGCAGGTCACCGAGAACGGTGATCGCAGCCACGGTCCCGCCCGCAAGCTTGGCCTGGCCCCAGGGGCGTATAGCACTCATAAGATCCGGAGCCTACCCAGGCCCACAACGGGCACGTCAGTCGAGCACGCCGAGGGGTAGGCGGTGCGGTCGAGGCGGCAGAGTGTTTCGCCGCGTCGTCGGCGTCCCTTGATCTGGTCGGTGCGTTCGGGGATGGTGCAGGCGATGCCGCGTTTTCGCAGGTAGGCGCGGATCTTGCGGACGAGTAGCCCTTGTCGCCGGCCACCCGGTCGGGCCGGGTGCGGGGCCGGCCGGGCCCGGACCGCTTGATGGCGATGCGGGCCATGACCGGCTCGAACTGGGATCCCGTTGAGGACCTGCCGCCGGTCCCGCACCGGCCGCCCCATCCGAGGCGAGAGCGAAGCGGGTGACGACGGTGTCGTGGCGGGTGGTGGCCATGGCGTGGAAGACGTCCGCCTGCTCGAGCTCGTAGCGCCAGCCTAGCCGGGATCCTCGCCGGGGAGCGCTTCACACACACATCTCACCAACAGAGTCGACGTGCCTGGACAACAAAGGCCTGACCTTGCCTTATACGGCTCACCTGGACCAACCAAGACCCCGCAGACACGATTCGCTCAACTCCGTCAGCCGCTGATGGGGGCAGGCACGACGCCCCCCCGTGATCACTCAGCGTGCTGGATATACAGCCAAACGAGCACCCGCCCGCCCAGGCACAGCGCTCGCGGCATGAACACCCCTGGGGAGACTCTGGGGAGTATTCGAAGACTTGGGGAGCGCGTGGGGGGAATCAGCTGCAAAACGCAGCACGAAACTGAAAGACAGTGAAAGCCACATCCACGCGGGCCAGGGGCCTGTAGGAGCACAAATCCGCAGGTCAGTACCACCACCTAGACAACTTCATGACGTACGTACCGAGATCGCCGGCCTCGACGATGCCGGGGAGCGAGCCGCCCTCACGCAGGGGCGTGACGTAGCGGGTCGCAATGGCCTCTTCTAGCTTTTTTCTCGGGCCACCCATCCCTTGTGAATGTGCATTTCAACCGGGGGATCACCGGGCAGGCCGGCCTCGGAGCCGGTTCCCCTGCCGAACGGTTCGTGCCGCGCGGTGATGTCGGCGTTTCGGCCACTTCCTGTCCGGGCCCGCTCCGGGCCCCACCAGGGCTCCCGCGCCTGCGGGGTTCCCGACGCCGGAGATTGCGGGCCCCACAGCACGACCGGATGACGTGTGTTCGATATTGCGCCCGCCTCGTTGGACCTCGTGACTCTGCCGCAGCGACCGTCCGAGGGGGATCGATGACGTCGGCCATCACACAGGAGCAACCGCCGCGACGACCACAAGGGGGCTCGCAGGACGACGCGCCGGAGGAGACCGGTGTTCGAGAGGAGGAGTATCTCTACCGCGACGAGTCCCGGCTCCGGGCCGGATCCCAGTTGACCTCACGGACCATGGCACGGCGCCTGCCCTCCCTCGTCCGGCGCTCGGTGCGGATGGCCTGGCACGTGGATCGCGGCGCGACCGTCGGCCTGCTGGTGTGCCAGATCGGGACCGGCGTCCTCGCGGCCCTCGGCCTCCTGGCGGTCACGGGCACGATCACCGCGCTGGTCTCCTCGGGCGAGATCACCGAGCGCCTGCGGGACGCCGCCCCGCAGCTCGCGGTCGTCGCCGCAGCCGCCGGTCTGCGCGCGCTGCTGGGCATCGCCGTCGTCTGGCTGACCGGCCGGCTGCGCCCGGTGCTCGGCCGGGCGGCGGAGCTGACGATGATCGAGGCCGCGCTCGGCGCGGAGCTGGCCGCCAACAACAAGCCCGGCTACAACGACGCCTACGACATCGCCGACCGCGGCGCGCAGGTCACCCCCGACCTCGTCGAGGAGGCGCAGGACGTCCTCGCGGCCACTGCCACACTCGCCGCCGGGGCAACCGTGCTGACCGTCCTGCACCCGCTGCTCCTTCCCCTTCTCCTTCTCGCATGCCTGCCGCAGGCCGCCGCCTACGTCCGCTCCGCCCGCGTGATCTACCTCGCCGGCCTGGAGACCTCCGGGCGGCGCCGGATGCTGGGCAAACTGCGCTGGCACATGGCCTACACGGAGTCCAGCGAGGAGATGCGGGCCTGTCTGGCCGGCCCTTTCCTCACCGGCCGCTACCGAAAGCTGGCCGCCACCGTCAACGCGGCCGAACGCGGGGCCGCGAACACCGGTGCCTGGATGGGACTGGCCGGGGCCGCTGCCGGCGGAGTCGCCTCGATCGCGGTGTGGGCGGCGCTGCTGTGGCTCCTGGCCTCGGGGCGGATGGACCTGGCGGCGGGCGGCGGCGCCGTCTTCGCTCTCCAGACCGCCACCGGCTCGGTACGGGGCATCATCAGCGGCGGGGCACGCCTGGTGCGCACCGGCTGGTATGTGCAGGACTGGCAGAACTTCCTCGACAACGCCCACGGCCAGGCCATGGCCGACTCCCGTGGCACCGCCTCCCTGGCCACCGCCCCGCGGCGCTTCGAGGTCCGCGACGTCACCTACCGCTACGACGGCGCCCCCAAGGACAGCCTGCGCGACGTCTCCCTGCACGTGAAGCGCGGCGAGATCGTGGCGCTGGTCGGGGAGAACGGCTCCGGCAAGTCCACGCTCTCCCGCCTGCTGTGCGGGCTGCTGCTGCCCACCAAGGGCGACGTGGCCTGGGACCACGCCTCCACGGTGGACCTCGATCCATGGGGGGCCTGGGAGCATGTCGCCCTGGTGCCGCAGAAGTTCACGTATCTGCCACTGACGATGCGCGACAACATCACGTTCGGCCAGGGCGACACCGGCGATGCGGCCGTGCTCGCCGCGTGCGAGTCGTCCGGCGCCGCAGAGATCCTGCCGGACCTCCGCTCCGGCCTCAACACCCTCCTCACCAGCGAATGGTTCGGCGGGTAGCAGCTCTCCGGCGGACAGTGGCAGCGCCTGGTCCTCACCCGCGCCTTCCACCGGCAGGCCGCGCTGCTGGTGATGGACGAACCCACGGCCGCTCTCGACGCCCGCGCGGAGCACCGGATCTTCACCGGCCTGCGCGAACTGGCCAAGGACCGCGCCGTCCTCCTGATCACCCACCGCCTCACCAACGTGGCCGTCGCCGACCGGATCGTCGTCCTGGACGAGGGCCGGATCGTGCAGGAGGGCACCTACGCCCAGCTCACCCAGGAGCCGGGGCTCTTCCGGTCCCTGTGGGAACTGCAGCGCCGTATGAGCGACGGCACCGCCTGACCACCCCGGCACGCCGCGCCCCGGTGCGCCGGTTCACCAGGGCACGGGGCCCTCACCATCGAAGAGGCCCCCGGTCGGCCCGCCGTCGGGGAGAGCGGCCCCTTCCCCGGGGTCCGGCATACCCCGTCCCGGTGACGGGTAGTGGCCTGTTCTCCACCGGTGCGGCGAGCGGTAAGCGGTCCGTTCCTCGCCGGTGTTCGCACGGCGTGCAGCCGGCCGGGGCGCGGATGGCTGGTCGGACCGCGCGTGCGGTGGCCCGGCCCGCCTTCCCATGGAGCGTCCATGCTGCGGATCCACTTCACCTCCGAGGACCTGACGCGGGTCAGGGTGGCCCCGGGGCCGGACTTCCTGTGGGAGATCACCAACAGCGTCCAGACCCTGCAACGGACGGACGGGGAGCGGGTGTTCGGTGCCTGGCGGCGCTGGGCGCTGCCGCGGCTCCCGGAGAGCCGCCGACTGCTCTCGCCGCTTCTGCCGCCCCGTGGGTACTCCCCCGACTTCCTCACCCCCACTTCCGGCGACCGCACCACGCTCGGGGCAGCCGTCGACACCCTGCTCGGCACGCCCCGGCCGAGGCTGCGGGCGGAGCTGACCCGGCTGGCCGGGACGAGGCGGCTGCCCGGCTGGGCCGCCTCCCTGGCCGAGGGCGACCCGGACGCGCTCGCACGGCTGGGCAAGGCGCTCCACGCCTACCAGGCGGAGGCGCTCGTACCGCACTGGCGGCATGTCCGCGCGGCACTGGAGGCGGACCGGGCGCTGCGGACACGGCATCTCATGGACGGCGGCACCGAGGCGCTGCTGGCCGGCCTCGGGCCCGACGTCCAATGGCGGCCGCCCGTGCTGGAGGTCACCTACCCGGTCGACCAGCACCTGCGGCTGAACGGGCGGGGCCTGGTGCTCCAACCGTCGTTCTTCTGCTGGCCCGCCCCGACCACCCTGGCGGACGGTGACCTACCGCCCGTCCTGGTGCATCCGATCCACCACGCGGCCGACTGGGCGGACAGCGCGGAACCGGCGACGGGCGGCCGGAGCCCCCTCGGCCGCCTCCTCGGGCAGACCCGCGCCGATCTGCTGCGGGCCGCCCGCACCGGATGCTCGACCGTGGAGGCGGCCCGGATGCTCCAGGTGACCCACCCGGCCGTGAGCCAGCACATGAACGTCCTGCGCGCGGCGGGGCTGACCACCACCGTCCGCACGGCGGGCCGCGCCTTTCACGTCGCAACCGCCGAGGGGCGCGCCCTCCTGGCCTCGGAGGACCGCCGGACGGGACGCGGAGTCGGCGTCAACCCACGCCCGTAAGCCTGGACTTACAGCGCTTGTGCCCGTCGCCGCCGGGCCACCACGCTGTCCCCCGTCACCGCTTCGCCCGGGCGGACGGCCCCACCCCGGTCCCGCACGGCGACGTTCCCGTACGGCCCCGTCCCCCACAGGAGCCCCCATGCGCGCGAGACTTGTCCCGGCCACGATCGCAGCACTCACTCTGGGAGCACTTCTGCTCCCCGGCACCGCTGAGGCCTCCCCCGCCCCCGCCGTCCCGGTCGTGAACGTACGGGTCCACGACTCGACGGCCGGCACGGCCCTCGCCTCCGGATACGACGAGCCGGGGGCCAGGCTGCGTGTCGACGCCGGGAGGACGGGCGACGCCCGTTGGCTGGAGATCGACTACCAGGTCCAGCAGACCGGCTACTGGTGCGGTCCCGCCGCGACCCGCATCGCGCTCTCCGCCCGCACCGCCGCGCCGAGCCAGGGCGAGCTGGCGGCGCAGCTCGGCACGACCGAGGCGGGCACCGATCACATCGGCCAGGTCACCGCCGTGCTCAACGCCCGTCTGGGCGGGGGTTGGTACGAGACCAAGGAGATGCCCAGCGACCCGCCCACGCAGGCGCAGCGCGACCTCCTGTGGCACGACATCGTCTTCGACATCGACCGCAACTATCCGCTGGTCGCCAACATCGTCGCCCCGCCGGGCAACCAGCCGCCCGGTTACCCGCCGGACCAGACGATCTACCACTACTTCGCGGTCTTCGGCTATGACGCGGTCGACCGCACGGTCCTCATCGCGGACCCGGCGTCCTTCGGCGGCAACCAGATCTACTGGATCTCCTTCGACCAGCTGGCCACCCTGATCCCGCCGAAGGGCTACTCCGCCTGACGCCCGCACCCCGCACCCCCACTCCCCTGACCAGGAGGTCACGTTGAGCACCCAACGGCCCACCCGCAGAGGCGTCCTGAAGGCCGCCGCCGGTATCACCGCGACCACGGCGCTCGGCGCCGGAGGCGTCCTGGCGTCGGCGTCCGCCGCCCAGGCGGTGGGCGACGGCTTCGGTCTGCGCATCGTGGACCGCGACGAGCGCGATCCCCGTATGCGCTACTTCCGCTTCGCGACCGGAGCGATCGGCTGGAACCCCGGCGTCCACGTCCTGCTGCCGGACGGCTACCACTCCGGCGGGCGCAGGTATCCGGTCCTCTACCTGTTCCACGGGGGCGGCACCGGGCAGGACTTCATCACCTTCGACCGGATGGGCATCCGCGCCTGGACCGCCGGAAAGCCCCTCATCGTCGTGATGCCGGACGGCGGCGCGGCGGGCTGGTACTCCAACCCGGTCGCCTCCAACGTAGGCCCCCGCGACTGGGAGACCTTCCACATCGCCCAGCTGCTCCCGTGGGTGGACGCCAACTTCCGTACGTACGCGGAGTACGACGGCAGGGCGGTCTCCGGCTTCTCGATGGGCGGATTCGGCGCGCTGAAGTACGCGGCCAAGTACTACGGACACTTCGCCTCGGTCAGCTCCCACTCCGGCCCGGCCAGCCTGCGCCGCGACGCCGGCCTCGTCACGCACTGGGCCAACCTCTCGTCCGCTGCCGTGGAGTTGGGCGGCGGCACGGTCTACGGGGCGCCGCTGTGGGACGAGGCGCGGGTCAGCGCCGACAACCCGGTGCAGCGGGTCGGGAGTTACCGGAACAAGCGGGTGTTCCTGGTGGCGGGCACGAGTCCCGATCCGGTCAACTGGTTCGACACGGTCAATGAGACTCAAGTCCTGGCCGGGCAGCGGGAGTTCCGTGGGGCTCTCGGCGCGGCGGGGATTCCGCACGAGTGGCACGAGGTGCCCGGCGGCCACTTCGTCCGCCCCGATCTGTTCCTGCGGGACCTGGACGGGATCGTCGCCCGCCTCCGTAAGGCCTGACGGTCCGGGCCAAAGGCCTGGCGAGCCGGGCCGTCGGCGTACGGCGCGGTCGTCGGCGTGAACATCGCGGTCGCGGGGCACGTACCTCTGACCGATGTGCCCGAGACGGGGACACCGACGAAGGGAATGCCGCCATGAGCGCAACGCAGGGGTGCCGGAGCCTCCTCGGACGCCGCACGGTCGTCGCCGCGGTGGGAGCGGCCGGAGCGGCTGCCGCCCTCACCGCGTGCGGCGGCGGATCGGACGGTACGAAAGGCTCCGACACGGTCGAGCAGCCCGGGACCGGCGGTGAGAAGCAGGGCGGTGCGGTGCTCGCCGCCACCGGCGACATCCCGGAGGGCGGCGGGGTGGTCTTCGCCGCGCAGAAGGTCGTGGTGACCCAGCCGAAACCGGGCGAGTTCAAGGCGTTCTCGTCCACGTGCACCCACCAGGGCTGCGCGGTCAAGGACGTCTCGGCCGGGACGATCACCTGCCCCTGCCACAACTCCACCTTCGACGCAGCCACGGGCAGCCCGACCGGTGGGCCCGCCACCCAGCCGCTGCCCGCCCGTGGGATCACCGTCGAGGGCGATTCGATCAGGCTGGCGTAGCCGGGGCCCCCTGTCTGCGAGGTCGCTTCCAGCCGCCGAGGACCGCGTCCGTGGTGGTGAGGGTGGCGACCAGGGCCAGGGTGTTGCGGACCATGGCGGGGGTGTACTCGGCAGGCACCCCCGCGACGGCGTCGGACGGGACGACGGCCGTGTAGCCGAGGTTGACCGCGTCGAAGACGGCGTTGGGGATGGCGATGTTGGCCGAGACGCCGGTGACGACGAGCGTGCGGCAGCCGAGGTCGCGCAGCAGCGGGTCGACGTCGGTCCCGGCCAGCGGCGAGAGTCCGTGCAGTCGGCGGACGACGAGGTCCTCCTCGGCGACCTCGATGGGGGGTGCGACCCGGACGGCGGTGCTGCCGGTGTGCTGTTGGACGGGCAGCCGGGCAGCGGCGCGGAAGAGCCGGGCGTTGTGGTTGCCGCCGTGCCCGTCGGGCCGGCTCTCGGCGACCGCGTGCATCACCTGTACACCGCTTCCGTGGGCGGCGGCGACGAGGCGGGCGATGTTGGCCGCCGCGCCCGACGAGCGTGCGGCGGCGGCGAGTTCGGGCAGGGCGCTGTCCGGGCCCACGACGCCCGGCTGGCACTCGACGGTCAGCAGGACGGTGGTGGCGGGGTCGAGCAGCGCGGTGAGCCGCTCGCGTGATTGCCTCGACGGCACAAGCACTCCTCTCCCTTCTTCTCCGGGCGCGCGCGAGTAGCGGCCATTGCGTCACGAAGGAAGAGCGTCCATGATTCCTGACACCCAGTCAGTAAAAGGCATCGAGGAGAGGGCGGCCATGACCGACACCCAGCGACGAGGCCGCCGGATCATGATGACGCCCGGGGAACGGGACGCCTATCTCGGCGAACGGCGCACCTGCCGGGTGGCGACGCTCGGCCCGGACGGCGCTCCGCACATCGGTGCGCTGTGGTTCGTCTGGGACGGCCGCTCGCTCTGGCTGTACTCCGTCACGCGCAGCCTGCGCTGGTCGCAGCTGCGCGGGGACGCCAGGATCGCCGTGGTCGTGGACGACGGCGAAGGGTACGAGGAGCTGCGCGGCGTGGAGCTCACCGGCCGGGCGGAGTGCGTCGGCGAGGCGCCCCGAGTCGGCGAGCCCTGCCCCGAACTCGTCGAGCCGGAGCGGCTGTTCCCCGTGAAGTACTTCGGCATCACGGAGATGCCGCACGACGGGCGGCACGCCTGGCTGCGGCTCACCCCGGAGAAGATCACCTCCTGGGACTTCCGCAAGCTCGCCGATCTCACCTGAGCCCGGGGGCCGCTGCCCTTCGGGCCCGCCGCCGGAGGCTTACCCGCCACCGGCCGCCACGCCCGCACCCGCCGCGCGCAGCGCCGCCACCGCGGCCCGGACCGACGGGCGGCGGTCCGCGTCCGTGCGCCAGACCGCGTGGACGTGCCGCCGCATGGTCTGCCGCACCGGTACCAGGCGCACCCCGTCGGGAACCGGGCCGCGCCCCAGCCGCGGGGCCACGCAGACGCCGAACCCGGCCGCGATCAGGGCGAGTTGTGTGTGGTGCTCACCGGCCAGGTGGGCGATGCGCGGCTCGATGCCCCGAGAGCGCAGGGTGAACATCAACCAGTCGTAACAGAATTCACCCTCGGGCCAGGACACCCACGGGTCGTCCGCGAAGTCCTCCAGGTCCACCTCGTCGCGGCCGGCCAGCGGATGCCCGACGGGCATGGCGATGTCCGGTGCGTCGTCGAGGAGTTCGGCCTTGGTCAGCCCACCGGGCACGGGCAGTCGCTTATTGCTCCAGTCGAGCACGACGGCCAGGTCGATGTCTCCGCGGAAGACCGCGCGCAGCCCCTGCTCGGGCTCCAGCTCCCGGGTACGGACGGTGAGATCGGGGTGGTCCGCGCGCAGGGAGGTGAGCGTCGCGGGGAACAGCCCCCGGGCCGCGGTCGGGAAGGCGCAGATCCTCACCTCGCCGACGACTTCTCCTCGCTGGGCCTCGATGTCGGACTGGGCGAGCTCCACCTGCGACAGGATCCGCGCGGCGTGGTCCGCGAGCAGCCGGCCGGCGTCGGTGAGGCGGACACCGCGACCGTTCTTGGCGAGCAGCCGCTGCCCCACCTCGCGCTCCAGCTTGGCCATCTGCTGCGAGACCGCCGATGTCGTGACGTGCAGACCGTCGGCCGCACCGCTCACCGAGCCGTGCCGGGCGAGGGCGTCCAGGGTGCGCAGCCGCTCCAGGTTCAACATGTAAGCGATGCTACGCGATTCATCGCAGAAACATTCGCTTGTCCTACGACGTCTGCTTCGTCAGGCTGGACCCCATGAGCGCTCCCTGCGAGCCGAGGTCCACGGCCCCGGCGTCAGCCCCACCCCCTCCCGTTCCGCCCGTGCCCTCCGCGGCGCCCACGGCATCGGCCTGGGCCCCGGCCGCCCGGCGCCCGGCTCTCGACTGGCGGATCCGGTTCGCGGGGCTCTCACTCATCTGGGGGTTCAGCTTTCTGCTGATCAAGGTCGGGACCGAGGGGTTCGCCCCGTTCCAGGTCACCTTCGGCCGCCTGCTGGCCGGTACGGCGGTGCTGGTCGCCGCCATGGCGGTGCGCCGCGAACGGCTGCCGCGTTCCGCCCGGACCTGGGGGCACCTCACGGTCGCGGCACTGCTCCTCAACGCGCTGCCCTTCTCGCTCTTCTCCTACGCGGAACTGACGATCCCCTCGACGCTGGCCGGGATCTGCAACGCGACCTCGCCGCTGTGGGGCATGGCGCTGTCGGTGGTCGCCCTGTCGGAGGACCGCCCGACGCGCCGCCGGGTGGCCGGCCTGGGCGTCGGCTTCCTCGGCGTCCTCACGGTGCTGGGCGCATGGCAGGGCTTCTCCGGCCTGGATCTGCCGGGCACGGGCATGGCCCTGCTCGCCTCGTTCTGCTATCCGGTCGGGTGGATCTACGTCCGCCGCACCCTGGCCGGGACCGGCTCCTCGACGCTGACGCTGACGGGCAGCCAGCTCTGTCTCGCCACGGTGCAACTGGCCGTGGTGACACCGCTGTTCACCTCGGCCCCCACCTCCTTCCCGCTTCTGCCCACGCTCTCCGTCCTGGCCCTGGGGGCGCTGGGCACGGGCCTCGCGGTGCTGCTCCAGTACGGCCTGGTCCAGGAGGTCGGTCCGACGACGGCGCAGCTGGTCACGTACTTCATCCCGGTGATCGCCACGGCGGCGGGCGTCGCGCTGCTCGGCGAACAGCTGAGCTGGAACACTCCGGTCGGGGCGCTGGTCGTCCTCGTCGGGGCGGCACTCACCCAGAGCCGCCCCCGCCGGACCGGCGCCACCGCCCCGGCCCCCGCCCCGGCCCCGGAGGGCATCTCGCCCGCCGCTCCGGCCCCCGTTCTGCCGCCGGTCGAGCCCGCCGGTCGCGGCGCGCGTCCGCCTCAGCCGTAGCTGACCGGCCGCGCCGGCCCCGCGGCGGCGGCCACCGCGTCCGCCAGGGGACCGATGTCCGCCGCGGTCAGCGGGGAGACCGTGAGCCGAACCGCCTGGGGCGTGTCCAGCCGGAAGCGGGCCCCCGGGGCGGCCGCCCAGCCCGCGTGGAGCAGCCGGGCGACAGCCCCGGTCTCGTCGCTCACGGGCACCCACAGATTCATCCCGCTACGGCCCCGGGCACTGACACCGCGCTCCGCCAGCGCCCGGATGAGCGCGTCCCGCCGGTCCCCGTAGGACCGCGCGACCGTACGGGTGTCGACGGCGCCCGAGGTCCACAGATGGAGCACGGCGCGCTGGAGCAGTCCGCTGACCCAGCCGGGCCCGAGTCGCTGCCGCCCCTCCACCCGGTCCACGGTGACGGCGTCCCCGGTGAGCGTGGCGACCCGCAGATCCGGCCCGTACGCCTTGGCCGCCGAGCGGATGAACGCCCAGTGGACCGTCGCCCCGGCCAGCGGATGCAGCGGCAGGTCGACGATGGCGTGCCCGTGGTCGTCCTCGATCAGCAGCACGTCCGGGTGGCGGGCGAGGACCGCGCGCAGTTCCCGGGCCCGCCGGGAGTCCACCGACGCACCGGTCGGGTTCTGCGCCCGGCACGTGACGATGAGGGCCCGCGCCCCGGCCCGCAGCGCCCGCTCCACATCCGCGGCCAGAGGGCCGGAGTCGTCCACGCCGACCGGTACGGCACGGAGCCCGAGCGCCGGCACCAGGTCGAGCACGCTGCCCCACCCGGGGTCCTCGACGGCCACCGTGTCGCCCGGCCTGAGGTGCGCCGCGAGAACCCGCTCGACCGCGTCCAGGGCACCGGACGTCACGGCGACCGGCCCTGCGGGGACCCCGTCCGCCTCCAGCGCGGCACGGGCGTACGCGGCGAACTCCGGGACCACCGGGGGCTGCCCGTACAGACCGCGGCTCTCCGCATCAGCGGCGGCGGCCACGGCGAGCGCCGGCCCGAGGTCGGGCAGCAGCTCCGGATCGGGATTGCCCTCGCCGAGGTCCCGGACGCCCGGCGGCGCCTCGATCCGCAAGGAGCCGCGCGAGGTGCTGGCCGGGGCGTCGCGCACCCGGCTCCCCCGGCGGCCCGCCGTCTCGATCACCCCGCGTTCGCGCAGCGTCCGGTAGGCGGCCGCCACGGTGTTGGGGTTGACCTCCAGACGCGCGGCCAACTCCCGCATGGGAGGCAGCACATGGCCCGGCGGGAGGTCTCCGGAGCCGACCCCGCGCTCGACGCTGGCGGCAATCTCCGATGCACGCCGCCCACTGATCCGATACTCTCCTAGCACAAACAACATTATGCACTAGTGCAATGGAGATCGCCATGCAGCACACCGCAGCGCCCGAAGGCACGGGTTCCGACACCCCGGAATCCGCTGTCCCGGACGGCGTCGCCGCCCCCTACCTGCCCACCGACCGCACGGTCCCCACCCGGTCCCGGGACCGCGCCTCCTACGACCGGGAGCTGGTCCACTCGATCCTCGACGAGGCCTACCTCTGCCATCTGGGCTTCGTGCGCGACGGTGCCCCGGTCGTCCTGCCGACCCTCTTCGGCCGGATAGGCGAGCGGCTGTACGTCCACGGCTCGACGGGCTCGCGGCCGCTGCGGGCGGCGAAGAGCACGGATCCGGGGCTGCCGGTCTGTCTGACGGTCACCCATGTCGACGCCCTCGTGCTGGCCCGGTCCGCCTTCCACCACTCGATGAACTACCGCTCGGTGGTGGTGCACGGCACGGCCGTGACGGTGACCGACCCCGAGGAGCTGCGGCTCGCTCTGGACGCGATCGTGGACCAGGTGGTGCCCGGCCGCTCCCAGGACTCCCGCCCCGCCAACGGCAAGGAGCTGGCCGCGACCGCGGTGATCCGGCTGGACCTGAACGAGGTGTCCGCGAAGGTCCGCACCGGCGGCCCCAACGACGAGCCCGAGGACGGCGCCCTCCCGCACTGGACCGGCATCGTCCCGCTCACCCGGGGCTACGCCCCGCCGGTCCCGGCGGACGACCTGGACCCGGCCGTCGGCGTACCGGACTACCTGTCAGCGCTCTGACGAGGGCGAGGACCGGGCCGCCACGAGAAACGGCGGAGGGCGGCAGCGACGGGGCACGTCGGCGGAGGCCGGCCGCAACGGGGGCACGAGGCTGAAGGCCGGCCGTCACGGGTTGGGAGGCTGCCGCCGACCTCATCCGGCTCCGGCCGGGCCCGTCACACCGCCACGGGCTCCTTCCGGCGGGCGAGCGCCGCGCCGCGCGCCTCGGCGAGGGCCAGTCCGGCCACGGCGGCCAGCAGGAGCAGCGTGCCGAGGACCGTGGCAGCCGTCAGCCGCTCCCGGAGGACGGTCACCGCGATGACGGCCGCGCTCACCGGTTCCAGGAGCATGATCACGGAGACGGTGGCCGCCCGGACGGCGGCCGCTCCGGCGAAGTACAGCGCGTAGGCGAGGGCGGTGGGGACCGCCGCCACATAGACGATCAGCCACAGCACCTGCCCGGTCTCGGCGGTGTGCGGCACCAGCCCCTCGGCCAGGGCCATGGGCAGCAGGCCCACCGCTCCGATGCCGAACGCCCAGGCGCTGGTGGTCAGCGCGTCACCGCCGCCGCCCTCCCGCCCGAGCCACCGGGTGAGCAGGGTGATCGCCGCGTACCCGGAGGCGGACAGCAGCGCGAGCAGCACCCCGGCCGGTACGACGTCGCCGCCCTCGCCGCCCAGGACCAGCACGGCGAGTCCGGTCAGCGCCCCGGTCACGGCGGCGAGGCCGCCCCGGCCGAGGCGTTCGCCCAGCAGCACACGCGCCCCGACGGCGATCAGGACGGGTCCGGCGCCGAGCGTCACGACGGTGCCGACGGCGAGACCCGTGACCTCGACCGCAGCGAAGTACGCGCTCTGGAACACGGTGAGCCCGACACCGGTTCCGAGGATGCGGAGCAGCCGGCGACGCCGGGGTTCGGGCTCCCGGGGCGCGCGGCGGGGGCGCAGCGCGAGCGCCCCGGCGAGCAGGACGAGACCGCCCGCGCAGCGCCAGAAGGACAGGGCGAGTGGACCGAGATCGCTGACCCGGAAGATCAGGGACGCGGCCGCACCGGCGGTGCCCCAGGCGACTCCGGCGATGACGAGGTACAGCAGGCTCCGCCCGACGGGCAGCGCGGATGCGACAGGGAAGGGCATATGACTTCTCCAGCGGGAGACAGGGGTGACGGGTCGCTCGGCTCCGCACGCGGGCAGCGACGAACCGCTCGGGGACTGCCCGAGCCCGGTCTTCGTCGGGAGTGGCCGCGCGCGCTAGGCGGCAGGCGGCGGCAGCACAGTCAGATGCATGGTCCGCACACTAATGCGGGGCCCGGCCGTGGGACAACTCGCCCTCGACCGGCCCGGACACCGCCCCGGTGCCGGCCCCGGCGGCTACCGGACCCGAGGGGGGCTTCGGGGCGGCGGACTGGGCGATGAACGCACCGGTCAGCACGACGAATCCACCGATGAGCTGCGGCGCGGAGAGATGCTCGCCCAGGAGCACCCAGGCCAGCCCGGTGGCGATGACCGCTTCGAGGCAGGCGACGACCCCGGCCACCTGCGGCGAGAGCATCCGGACCGAGACGACCCCGGTGACGTACGCGAGGACGGTGGCGAGCAGCACGATCCAGCCGAGCAGCAGCCAGGCGGGGACCTCGTCGCCGTTCATGCCCGCGCTGCCGCCGAGCAGCGCCCAGTCCATGCCCCAGGGGCGGGCGACGGCCGTGAGGACGGCCGCGCCGACGATCAGCCCGTACGCGATGACGCCGACGGGGTGCGGGGGCTCGGCCCGCTCGCCCTCACCGTCCTCGGAGCGGCCGTCCTGCCCGCCGTGGTCGGACAGGACGAAGTACCCCACCTGGCAACAGGCGGCGCCGAGGGCGAGCAGCAGTCCGAGGAGGTCGAAGCCGAGCCCGGCCCAGACCTCGACGACACACGCGAGTCCGCCGACGGCCAGCACCACACCGACGGCGGCGGCCCGGGTGACGGGCCTGCGCTGCACGAAGCGGACCCAGCCGAGAACCAGCGCGGGCGCGAGATATTCGACCAGGAGCGCCACCCCGACCGGGATACGGGAGATCGAGGCGAAGTAGAACGCCTGGACCCCGGCCACCGCGAAGAGGCCGAACCCGGCGAGCAGGGCGGGGCGTTCCCGTACGAGGTTCCGGTGGCGCCAGGCGACCGGCAGCATGATGACGGCGGCGCCCGCGACGCGCAGCCAGACCACGTGGAGCGGGTCGAGCCCCGCCTCGATCAGCGGCTTGGCCGCCACTCCCGAACCGCCGAACGCAAAGGCGGAGAGCAGGGCGAGACCCAGCCCGGCGCTTCTGCCCTGAAACCTCGAAGACGCGTGCATCGGCACATCATGGCAGCAGTCGACAGCACCGTCACCCTCGTGACACCTGTCGAGACGACGCCCCCGGGGGCGGGCACCAGGGGCACCTCAACCGCGCCGCGACTCCCCGGCCGCGAGCACGCCCGCCACGCGATCGGCCAGCCATCGGGCGTCCACACCCCCGCGGGTGAGCACTTCCACCGCGCGCGACTCGGCGTCGGCGGCCAGCGCGGCGAGCAGGTCGAGACCGGCGGCCCGGTCCTCGCCGCGCGACGCCGCGCGGTACAGCGCGTCGTCCAGCGCGGCCAGCGCCGAGGGCGACCAGCCGTCGGCGGCCGGGGCGCGCACCACGGGAACGGCCCCGGAGTCCTCGACGGAGCCCTGCCAGCGGAGCCCGTAACCGATGCTGCGCTGGACGAGATAACCGAGCACCCTGGCGAGCTGCGGCCCGCCGTCGAAGGCCTCACGGACCTCGCGGTCCGTCTCGATCAGCGAGTGCAGGAGGTGGGCGGTGTCGATCTGGCGGTCCCCGTCCCGCAGCGCACGCCTGCGCGCACCGGTCAGCACCGCTGCCAGTTCGTCGGTGAAGCCGGCATCGGGTCCGGGATGGTTCGGTGCGGGCTGCTCAGGGATCCGCGGCGTCCGGTTTTGCACCCCTCTACCCCATCAGTCCGGGAGCCGAAAGGCATCGCCGGAGCGGCCCATTGAGCATCCCACCGAAGTTGGGGACGGTAGAGCGGTCCGTCATCCTTGCGGATGAGATCGTGCCGGGGGACGCATCCATGCGGCCTCCGGGGCGCGCGCCGCCTTGCATCGCGCGCCCCGTCGGCAACCGCGGACCCCCGCGCGCACGTCCCTCACGCCACAACGCACACAGCGGGGACGGGAGGGGAGGAACGGGTGTTCTGGATGGTCGCCCTGCTCGCCCAGGACGGGCTGCAGTACGTCTACCGCGTGTACGCACCCGCCGACGCCCTGCCCGCAGATGTCTTCTGGACGGCCTTCCACTGCCACGACGACGGACCCCACCCCCGCGCGTCGGACCGCTTCGACGCCGCGGTGATCTGGCGGCACCGACAGCCCCAGCAGATCTGACGATTCATCAGTATTGAAGGTGGGAGCGGCCCCCGCTACGTTCCGCGACACCGATACCGGACGAACCAGGGGTGGCCGCATGGCCGAAGTCAGCGCCGAGGCACGGATCGAGGCACCCGCCGGGAAGGTCTGGGACCGCCTGGCGGACCACTCGTCGTACGGGGAGTGGAACGCCACCCACACCAGCTTCCCCGGGGGCGGGCCGGCCGAGCTGAAACTCGGGGCCGCCTAAGAGGAGAACATGAAGCTCATGGGCTTCCCGGCCGAGGTGGCCTGGACGGTCGACGCCCTGGAGCAGGGCCGCCTGCTGGCGACCCGGGGCAAGGGCCCGATGGGGGTCGACCTGGCCATGCGGTACTCGCTGACCCCGGAGGGCGAGGCCACGACGGTCCGCATCGACGGGGAGTTCACGGGCGCGGCGGTCTCGCTGATGGGCGGCAGGCTCACGGACTCCGCGACGGCGGCGCTCCAGGAGTCGCTGCGCAAGCTCGGCGGGCTCGTGACCCCGTGATCCACGCCCGGACGGTACGTGACGGGCCCCGCGGGGTCCGTTCCCGCGGGGCCCGTCACGTACCGCCTGCCACGCCGCGCCGCGTACCGCGCACGGCCGGGCCGCGGGCGGAGGTCGCGTTCCTCGCCGTCCCGACATCGCGGCGGCGCTACGCGCCGAGCGACATGGGCGTCGGCTGGGACCTGTCGGTCGCGCAGCCGGATCGGCTCAGGGCGCGTCGGCGTAGCGGGCCACGATCGTGGCCGCGCGGTCGCGCAGGGCGGTGCGCAAGGACTGCGGAGACAGGACTTCCGCGTCCGTACCGAGGTGCCACACCGCCCATTCGGCGTGCCGGGCGTCCTGGAAGGTGACCTCGAGGCGCGACCAGCTGTCCGCTTCGAGGCCCTCCGCGCGGACGGCCCGGACGGTGCCCAGCAGTTCCTCCCGTCGCATCGGGCTCACCCGTACCAGCGCGGTGATGTGGTCGTCGGAGAGGAACCGCGCGGAGCGCTCCCGCCAGATCCGGTCCAGGTCGACGCGGTCCGGCCGCTCCGCCGCATCGGGCAGTTCCTCGGCCGCGAGCACGCGCGACAGCCGGTAGGTGCGGTCCTCGCCGGATCTCGTGGCCAGCAGATAACCCCGGTCCCGTACGGTCACCAGGCCGATCGGGTCCACCGTGCGCCACTGCGGCGCCCGGCCCGCGGCCGCGTAGTGGATACGCAGCTTGTGGCCGGTGAGCACGGCACGGCGGACCGCCGTCATGGTGGCGTCGGGCACCTCGTCGGTGACCGTGCGGCGTGAGAGCAGATCGGTCTCCGGGTCGACGAGGAACCGCTGGGCCGCGTCGCCCGCGGCGGCCTGATGACTCTCGGGCAGCGCGTCGACCACCTTCCGCATGGCTGAGGCGAGCGCCGCCCCGAGGCCGAACACCTGCTCCCCGCGCCCCGATCCGGCGGCCAGCAGGGCGAGGGCCTCGTCGTGGTTCAGCCCGGTGAGCTCGGTCCGGAAGCCGGGCAGCGGCGCGAACCCGCCGTACCGGCCGCGTTCGGCGTAGACGGGGACGCCGGCCGAGGACAGCGCCTCGATGTCACGCAGCACCGTGCGGGTGGACACCTCCAGCTCGCGGGCCAGGGTGTCAGCGGTCATCCGGCCGCGCTGGCGCAACAGCAGGACCAGCGAGACCAGTCGGTCGGCGCGCATGCGGGAACCCTAACGACATACCTGACCAACGGTGTCGTCATTTGCCGGAAGGCTCTCCGCACGACGTCGGAGCCGGCGGCTGCCGGGCCGATGGCCCCCCTACCCCTCGCGATCGGATGGAGCTGAAGTGGCAGTGGAACGAACGGCCGTCAACCCGGTGACCTGGTCGGTGGATCTGGGCTTCAACCAGGGCGAACTCGTCTCCGGGCAGTCCCGGACCCTGTACATCGCGGGGCAGACCGCGACGGGCGGCGACGGCAAGCCCCAGCACGCCGGTGACATGGCGGCCCAGTTGGCGCTGAGCGTCGACAATCTGGAGGCCGTGCTGGCCGAGGCCGGCATGTCCCTCGCGAACCTCGTCCGGCTCAACGTCCACACGACCGACGTCGATCTGCTCTTCCAGCACTACGGCGCGCTGGCAGGACGGCTGGGCGCGGCCGGGGCGGCGCCGGCCAGCACGATGCTCGGGGTGACACGGCTGGCGCTCCCCGGGCTGATGGTCGAGCTGGAGGGCACCGCCGTCGACTGACACGGCCTCGCCGCCGGACCGGCACGAGCGTTGTGAGGTTCTCCCCCACCGCAACGGCGGCGCCTCCTGCCCCTGAGGCGCCGGCCGGCTCGGAGCCGCCGGAGGCCCAGGAGCCAGACACCGCGAATTGGCCTTGGCCGGTCTCCGCTCGGGCGCTCTACGGTCGGCGTATGAGGATTCGCATCGTCGACGCGTTCACCGACCGCCCCTTCTCCGGCAACCCCGCCGGTGTGCTCCTGCTGGAGGGCGGGGCGTTCCCGGCCGCCGAACGCCTTCAGGAGATCGCCGCCGAGCTCAACCTCTCCGAGACGGCCTTCGCCCATCCGCTGCCGCCGGGCGCCACGGCCGACTGGGCGCTGCGCTGGTTCACCCCGGTCGCCGAGGTCGACATGTGCGGACACGCGACGCTCGCCACCGCCCACGTCCTGCACACCACCGGCCTGGCCACCGGCCCGGTGCGTTTCACCGCCCGCTGCGGGATCCTGAGCGCGACCGCCCACCCGGACGGCAGCCTCACCCTCGACTTCCCCACCGCCCCGCTGTCCGAGGAGCCGGTGCCGTACGGACTCGCCGACGCCCTCGGAGGCGACCCCGTCTCGGTGCACGGAACCGGCGAGCACATCGGTGACCTGCTCGTCGAGCTCCGCGACGAGGCGACCGTACGGGCGCTCGCCCCGGACTTCGCCGCCCTGGCGGCCCACTCCCGGCGCGGCGTCATCGCCACCGCCGCGGCCGAGGACCCCGGCCGGGGCTACGACTACGTCTCGCGCGGCTTCTTCCCGGGCGTCGGCGTCGACGAGGACCCGGTCACCGGTAGCGCCCACACCGCGCTGGCCCCCTTCTGGTCCGCCCGCCTCGGCCGCGACGACCTCACCGGGCTCCAGGCGTCGGCCCGCCCGGGGCTGGTCCGCACCGCGCTGCGCGGTGAGCGCACCCTGCTGACCGGCACCGCGGTCACGGTGATCGACGGCGACCTGCTCACCACGCTCTGACGACGCCGACCACGTCCGACGAGCGCGCCCGTCCACCGCGGCGGACGGGGCGACGGCCGCACCGTCCGCCCTCGCGCTCAAGGCGTCGGCAGCCAGTCCACCCGGCCCGCGAGCAGCGCGTACCCGACGAACGCCCCGATGTCCAGGAGCGCGTGCGCGACGACCAGCGGGCCCACCCGGCTCCAGCGCCGGTAGAGCAGCACGAAGACGACGCCCATCACCACGTTGCCGATGAAGCCTCCGATCCCCTGATAGAGGTGGTACGACCCGCGCAGGACGGAGCTGGTCACCAGGGCGGCCATCGGTGTCCAGCCCAACTGCCCGAGCCTTCGCAGCAGATACCCGACGACGATGACCTCCTCCACCACGGAGTTCTGGATCGCCGAGAGGATCAGTACGGGGAACTTCCACCAGACGTCGGGCAGGGATTCGGGAACGACCGTCAGGTTGAACCCGGTGGCGCGGGCCACGAGGTAGAAGGCGAGGCCGGCACTGCCGATGCCGGCCGCGACGAGGGTTCCCCGGCCGAGGTCGAACCAGGGCCTGGTCCGGTCGAAGCCGACGGCCCGCAGGCCCGCCCCCTCCCGGATCAGCAGATGCGCGACCAGCGCGACCGGCACCAGAGCCGTTGCGATCCCGAACATTTGCCAGGCCAGATCAAGCCATGGACGGCCCGGAGCGTACGAGCCGTTGAGCGTCGCCGCCTGATCCTTCAATCCTCCCGGTTTCGTCAGGGATCCGACAAAACTGATGAGGGCCGACAGTGCGCTGGCCCCCAGGGAGAGCGCCAGGACCAGCACCACCTCGGACCGCAAGATCCGTCGTGACACGACCTCTTGAGGATAAGAATCAGCCACGCGCCCGGCCTCCACCTGCACACCTGCCCTCCTTGTTCGATCCTCAAGGAGGGGTACCACCGACATGGGACGTCATAGCTTGCCCGACAGCAACGCGGCGGGGGGACGCCGGGCCGCCCGAGCACCCTGCGTCGGCGCCGTACGGTCGCGGTCGCCACCCTGCTCGTCCTCGCCGTGGCGACGGGTACGGCTGTCGCGGCCAAGGGCGGCCTGTTGTCGTTCCCCGAGTCCTGCGAAGGACTCCGCGATGCACCTGTCCGTGGTCGCGTCCCCGGACATCGCCCCCGCCGTACGCTCCATAGCCGAGCAGGCCGGCGCGGACGAGGTGAAGGCCGACGGCCGCTGCCTCGTGGTGGAGGTGCTGGCCCGCGATGCGCACAAGCTCGCCGAGGCCCTCGCGGCAGGGAGAAAGGAACCCGACTTCCAGGACATCATGGCGGCGGGGCAGAACGGCCGCGCCGTCCAGGAGTGACGGGCCGCGAGCCGGTCCCGCCACTCCCTCGCGTACGACCGCCCTCAGGGCGCCGGGAACCCCACCGGCCAGGTGTGCACCGGCTCCCCTGCGTGCATCAGCTCGGCGTAGCGCCGCGTCATGGCCGCGAGGGCCGCCTCCCGACCGAGCCCGGCCTCCAGGGCCCGGTCGTACGTGGCGACCTGCCAGGAGGCCCCGTTGACGCGCCGCTTGCACCGCTCCTCGATCACGCCGAGATAGCGGTCCCGGTCCGCGGGCTCGATGTGCCAGGCGTCCAGACCGGCGGCGGCCAGCGGCAGCAGCTCCTCCAGAACCAGCTGTACGGCGGGGATCCTGGCCAGTCCGCCGGAGCGGCCCGGCCGGGGCCAGAGCATCTCGGCCTCGATGCCGTGCCGGCAGGCCTCGGTGAAATTCTCCTCGGCGGCCTCGAACGGCAGCCGGGTCCACACCGGCCGGGACTCCTCGGCGAGCGCCCGCACGAGCCCGTAGTAGAACGCGGCGTTGGCGATCACGTCGGTGACCGTCGGGCCTGCGGGCAGGACGCGGTTCTCCACCCGCAGATGGGGAACGCCGTCGGCGATCCCGTACACCGGGCGGTTCCAGCGGTAGACGGTGCCGTTGTGCAGCACCAGCTCGCCCAGCTCGGGCACTCCGCCTTCGTCGAGCACCTTCAGGGGGTCCTCGTCGTCACAGATCGGCAGGAGCGGTGGGAAGTACCGCAGGTTCTCCTCGAACAGCTCGTGCGCGGAGCCGATCCAGCGCTCCCCGAACCAGGTTCTGGGGCGTACGCCCTGGTTCGCCAGCTCCGGCGGCCGTACGTCGGTGGCCTGCTGGAACAGGGGCGGCCGGGACTCGCGCCACAGCTCCTTGCCGAACAGGAACGGGGCGTTGGCGCCCAGCGCGATCTGGACGCCGGTGATCGCCTGGGCGGCGTTCCAGACGTCGGCGAACCGGCCCGGCGTCACCTGGAGGTGCAGCTGGACCGAGGTGCAGGCCGATTCCGGGGCGATCGAGGGAGAGGTGCAGACCAACCGCTCGACGCCTTCGATATCCAGGGCGAAATCCTCCCCCCGGGCGGCCGCCATTTGATCGTTGAGCAGGGTGTAGCGGTCCACGTCCGAGAGATTCGCGGACACCACGTCGTGCTCCCCCAGGGTGGGCAGGATTCCGATCATCACGATCCCCGCGTCCACCTCCCCCGCCTTCCGGTGCGCATAGGCGAGGCCGGTCCGCAACTCCTCCGAGAGCTGATCGAATACCCGGCCGCCGAGGCGGTGCGGGACGATATTCACTTCGAGATTGAACATCCCCAGTTCGGTCTGGAAATCCCGGCTCGCGATGCGCTGGAGCACTTGCTGATTCATCATGCGCGGCATCCCGTCGGAACCCGCGAGATTCAGCTCTATCTCCAGCCCCATCAAGTTCCGCGGACGGTCGAACCTCCGCTCCTCCAGAAGCCTCTCCAGCCCCTCCAGGCACCGGTTGAGCTTCGTCCGGTACGCCTGTCGATCGGACAGGTCAAAGGCTCCCGCCACGACCTTCTCCCCCATCGAGGGGTCCCTCCTCCAGTGGGCGGCCCGCGGTCCAGGCCGCTCGCATCACGATCGATAATGCCCCGCGAGAGTGATCCGTAACGCCCCCACGGGCCTCCGAGACCCGGTAGTCTGGTTGCAGGAGACCGGGGGCACATTCCCACGGCATGCGGCACGGGGCATTGCCGACTGGTCCATGCGTGGTGAAAACACGGACGAGTTTCGGCCGTCCGTGCCACCGGAAGGGTGCCAGGTCGCAACCGACCGCGGCAGATCAAATCCCCAGGAATACCGCGATTTGAAGGCCGGATGACGCCTTGCGGCGCATATCCCGGACTGCTAGCGGAAACACTGTGTGAACACGCGTCATATAAACTCCGCTCAACGAGGCAGAGAGTAGATACGACTCGCCCGTCGCCGGCCTCTTCTGGCCCGCACGCCGACAGCGCCGTCTGCACCCGCCCAAGCTCCACCGTGTCTCCGAAGTGAGAGGCGACCCACCATGCCGCTGCATGTCCCCTCGGCTCCCGCGCCCGCCCTGCGCAGCGTTCTCGCGGCCCTCGGTTCTCCCACCGCCGTCCGCGAAGCCCGAACCTCCGCTCTCCGGTCCGTCCAGGGACCGCTGAGCCCCGAACTACCGCTTCCCGTGCATGTGCTGGACCGGATCGCGCCCTCCGGCACGGCGCCGCTGACACGCCTGGCGGCCTGGCGTTTCCTGATCCGGAGCGAGGGCCGCGCGGTCGCCGCGGCGGACACCGTGCTCACCCCCGACGGCTGGACGTTCTCGCACTTCTTCGAGGGCCCCTACCTCGCCTCGACCGAGCTGGCCGTCCGGCAGGCGGAGGCGTCGGCCACCGGCTGCCAGGCGCGGCTCCTGTCCATCCCGGAGCTGTACATGCTCACCCTGTGGCTGCACGGCGACACCGAGGCCGATCCCTCCGGCGGGGTGCTCGCGCCGACGGACGTCCTGGTGCCCCTGGCGCCGGCCCCCCCGGGCATCGCGGCCCACCGCCCGCACCGGGTCGCCGACCTGCTGCCCGTCATCTCGATGCGGGTGGCCCCGGGGCCACTCCTCAGCTCGGCCTGACCGGCGTCGGCAGGGCCCGGGCACAGCGCCCCCGCGGCGGCCCCGATCCGTCCCGCACCACCGGGCAGCGGCGAGGGGCCGCCGCGGGGGCGCTGTGCTGCCCGTTCGGACTAGTCCCATCCGGCCACCCCGAACCACCCAAAGGGACAGTGCAGTTGCGGTGAACCGTCCGCGCGGGTGACGCGTCATGGGAGGAGTACGGGTGCTGCAGCGAAATCCCTGCGGATTCTTCCCCGTAGGGCAACACTGGGACCGGACCGACTGATACGGGGGCGGCCATGAAGAACTCATCCAGCCGCAGGACACTCGACTCGACGCAGCGAAAGAACCCATCCATGTGCCAGCACCAGCCACCCTGCCCCACCGCCGATTCGCCCGACCGGGAGGCCGCCCGCCTGACGGCCCACCACCCCGAACAGGGGTGGAGCCTCCTGTGCAACGGCGTCCTGCTCTTCGAGGACACCGGCGAACTGCTGCCCGACGGGCAGATCATCGCCCCGCACCGGCCGCTGGCAGCCGGCCGCGTGGTGAAGGCCGCCTGAGAGCTTCCGTACGGACCGGGAGCGGCCGTACGGAAGAAGTCGTACGAAAAAAAGGGGCCGGCCCGGAGAGATCTCCGCACCGGCCCCGACGCGTGTCCGGCGCGCGCCGCTCCCGGCGCACGCCCTACGACAGGCTGATTCAGTTGTCGTACTCGTCCAGCGGGGGGCAGGAGCAGACCAGGTTCCGGTCGCCGAAGGCCCCGTCGATGCGGCGCACCGGCGGCCAGTACTTGTCGGCTGCGGACACCCCGGCCGGGAAGACGGCCTCCTCGCGGCTGTAGCCGTGCTCCCAGTCACCACCGAGCGCGGCGGCGGTGTGCGGGGCGTTGGACAGCGGGTTGTCGTCCGCGCTCCACTGTCCCGAGGCGACCTTCTCGATCTCGGCGCGAATCGCGATCATGGTGTCGCAGAACCGGTCGAGCTCCGCGAGGTCCTCGCTCTCCGTCGGCTCGATCATCAGCGTGCCGGCCACCGGGAACGACATGGTCGGCGAGTGGAAGCCGTAGTCGATCAGGCGCTTGGCGACGTCGTCGATGGAGACGCCGGTCGCCTTGGAGATCGGGCGCAGGTCCACGATGCACTCGTGGGCGACCAGTCCGGCCGGGCCGCTGTACAGGATCGGGAAGTGCGGCTCCAGGCGCTTGGCGATGTAGTTCGCGGCCAGCACGGCGACCTGCGTGGCCCGCTTGAGGCCCTCGCCGCCCATCAGACGGACGTACGCCCACGAGATCGGCAGAATGCCCGCGGAGCCCCACGGGGCGGCCGAGATCGGGCCCACCCCGGTCTCCGGGCCCGCGGCGGGCTGGAGCGGGTGGTTGGGGAGGTACGGGGCGAGGTGGGCGCGGACGCCGACCGGGCCGACGCCGGGGCCGCCGCCGCCGTGCGGGATGCAGAAGGTCTTGTGCAGGTTCAGGTGCGAGACGTCGCCGCCGAACTTGCCGGGCTTGGCCAGCCCGACCAGCGCGTTGAGGTTGGCGCCGTCGACGTACACCTGGCCGCCCGCGTCGTGCACCTCGCCGCAGATGTCGGCGACGTGCTCCTCGAACACCCCGTGCGTGGACGGGTAGGTGATCATCAGCACGGCCAGCTCGTCGCGGTGCAGCTCGATCTTGGCGCGCAGGTCCGCGACGTCGACCTCACCGTCGTCGGCGGTCTTCACCACGACGACCTTCATGCCCGCCATGACGGCGCTGGCGGCGTTGGTACCGTGCGCGGAGGACGGGATGAGACAGACGGTGCGCTGGTCGTCGCCGTTGGCCCGGTGGTACGCCCGGACGGCCAGCAGGCCCGCGAACTCGCCCTGGGAGCCGGCGTTGGGCTGGATGGACACCGCGTCGTAGCCGGTGACCTCGGCGAGGCGCTCCTCCAGCTCACGGATGAGGGTGAGGAAGCCCTGCGCCTGCTCGGCCGGTGCGAAGGGGTGCAGCGCGCCGAACTCGGGCCAGGTGATCGACTCCATCTCGGCGGTCGCGTTCAGCTTCATGGTGCAGGAGCCGAGCGGGATCATGCCGCGGTCCAGCGCGTAGTCGCGGTCGGCGAGCTTGCGCAGGTAGCGCAGCATCGCGGTCTCGGAGCGGTGCTGGTGGAAGACCGGGTGGGTCAGGATGTCGTCGGAGCGCAGCAGCGCCTCCGGCAGCGCGTCGGCGACCGTGGCGTCGAGCGCCTCGATGTCGCCCTCGGCGCCGAAGGCGGCCCAGACGGCGGAGATCTGCGCACGGGTGGTGGTCTCGTCGCAGGCGATGGAGACGTGGTCGGCATCGACGAGGCGGAGGTTGACCCCGCGCTCGCGGGCGTCGGCGACGATGCCGGCGGCCTTGCCGGGGGCCCGGACGGTCAGGGTGTCGAAGAACGCGCCGTGCACGACGTCGGCCCCGGCGGTGCGCAGACCGTCGGCGAGGATCACGGCGTAGCGGTGGGTGCGGCGGGCGATCGTCCGCAGCCCGTCGGGGCCGTGGTAGACCGCGTACATCCCGGCCATCACGGCGAGGAGGACCTGAGCGGTGCAGATGTTGCTGGTGGCCTTCTCGCGGCGGATGTGCTGCTCGCGGGTCTGGAGGGCCAGGCGGTAGGCCTTGTTGCCGTCGGCGTCGACGGAGACGCCGACGAGGCGGCCGGGCAGGGAGCGGGCGAACTTCTCGCGGACCGCCATGAAGCCGGCGTGCGGGCCGCCGAAGCCCATCGGGACACCGAAGCGCTGGGTGGTGCCGACCGCGATGTCGGCGCCGAGCGCGCCGGGCGAGGTGAGCAGCGTGAGGGCCAGCAGGTCGGCGGCGACGGTGACGATCGCGCCCAGCTCGTGGGCCTGCTCGATGACGGACTCGATGGCGCGCACGGCACCGGAGGCGCCCGGGTACTGGAGCAGGACGCCGAAGACGCCCCGCTCGGCGATCTCGGCGGGGATGCCCTCGCTCAGGTCGGCGACGACGACCTCGACGCCGGTGGGCTCGGCGCGGGTCTCGATGACCGCGACGGTCTGGGGCAGGGTGTCGGCGTCGACCAGGAAGACGCCCTTCTTCACCTTGCCGACGCGCCGGGCCAGGGCCATCGCCTCGGCGGCCGCGGTGCCCTCGTCGAGCAGGGAGGCGCCGGAGGTGGGCAGCCCGGTCAGCTCGGCGACCATCGTCTGGAAGTTCAGGAGGGCTTCGAGCCGGCCCTGGGAGATCTCCGGCTGGTACGGCGTGTAGGCCGTGTACCACGCGGGGTTCTCCATGACGTTGCGCAGGATGACGGGCGGCGTGAAGGTGCCGTAGTAGCCGAGGCCGATCATCGGGGCCAGCACCTCGTTGCGGTCGGCCAGCGAGCGCAGCTCGGCCAGCACCTCCGCCTCGGTGCGCGCCGAGGGAAGGTTCAGGGCCTCCGCACTCTTGATCACGTCGGGCACCGCGGCGGCGGTCAGCTCGTCGAGCGAGCCGTAGCCGACCTGGGCGAGCATCTTCGCCTGGGCCTCGGCATCGGGCCCTATGTGGCGCTGCTCGAACGGAATGCCCTGCTCCAGCTGGGAGAGCGGAGTGCGACGGGGGGTCATGGTGGAGGCCTCCTGGTCTGTCACGACCTGCGAGGGGCACCACGGCGCGGGTGCCCGGACGGCCTCCCCCTCTGTCATCTCAACCTGAGAGCTTCACCGGCCCGCCCGGGGGCGTGCCGACTTTCACCGTCGGTGAGGGTCGGGTCCACCCGGGCCTGCGCCCGCACGGATCCGCCCTGCTTTCCAGAGTGACCTCGTCCGTGCGGTACGGGGGCCTGAGAGATTCCGGGGAGGAGTTGCTCCTTCGGCGCCTCCGGATTCTCCACCGGAGGACTCTCCCGCACGGGGTCAGCAGCCACTGCCAGCCTACCAGCGGCCATCGAGCCGGAGCTCTCGAGTGGCCGAGACCACGGATCTGCATTTGTCTGGTGCTGGTGGAGCGACAGGGACCGCCGTGAGCAGTCCGCGACCAGTGGGAGGCACCGTGCAGACGGATATCGATCCGCGCCGCCTGATCGGCCGCAAGGCGTTCGATCGCAAGGGCTCCAAGATCGGAACGGTGGATGAGGTCTATCTCGACGACGCGACGGGTGTACCCGAGTGGGCGGCCGTGCGCACCGGCCTGTTCAGCAGGGACGCCTTCGTCCCGCTGGAGCCCAGCGAGTTCGTCGAGGACGCGCTGCGCGTCCCCTTCGACCGGGCGTTGATCAAGGGCGCGCCGGACTTCGGCGTCGGCCGGCACCTGTCGCCCGAGCAGGAGCTGCAGCTCTACCGGCATTACGGGCTGGACTCCCCGCCCTCGGAGGACACGGCGCCCGAGGACCGGGACTTCGGCAGGCTGGCGGGCCAGGAGGAGTAGTCGGGCGTCTCGCGGACGAGCGGCAGCGGGTCGGCGGGCCGCAGCAGCGGGTCGTCGATCCGGAAGGTGAGGACCCGGCCGGGCGCGCTCCACGGTTCCTCGAACCGGACGGTGACCCGGCCGATCCCACTGCCCTGCACCCAGCCGTGCCCGTGCTCCTCGTGGTGCACATCGTGCCCGGCGGGCCAGCGCCGCGCGGCGAGCTGCTCGGCGCTGTCCGCCTCGGGCTCCGGAACGGCTTCCTCCGCGCCGCCCTCCGCGGTCGGCGCGTGGTGTTCCAGGGCCCGCTGCGCGAGCTCCCGGGCCTCGGCGGCCTGGGCGAACAGGTCCTCCTGGGTGTAGTCGGCAAGCCCCGTGACGCCGACCCCCAGGAGCCGTACGCCGCCCGTGGTGTCGACGGACTCCAGCAGCCGCCCCGCCGCCTCACGGACCACGGTGGGGTCGTCCGTGGGGCCTCTGAGCGTCTCGGAGCGGGTCAGCGTGGAGAAGTCGTAGCGGCGCACCTTCAGCACCACCGTGCGGCCCGACCGGTCGGCGGCGCGCAGCCGCTCCACGCACCGCACGGCCAGCCGCTCGACCTCGGCGCGCACCCGCACCCGGTCGTGCAGGTCCACGTCGAAGGTGTCCTCCACCGATACGGACTTGGCGTCCCGCTCGGCGACCACCGGCCGGTCGTCGAGGCCCAGCGCCATCCGGAAGAGCCCGTGGCCGTGGGCCTTGCCGACCAGCCGTACGAGCTCCGCCTCGCCCGCCTCGGCCAGATCGTGGACGGTGGTCATCCCGGCACGTCGGAGATGGTCGCCGGTGGCCGGGCCGACCCCCGGGAGGATGCGTACGGACAGGGGGGCGAGCAGCTCGCGCTCGGTGCCCGGCTCGATGAGGACGAGACCGTCCGGCTTCGCCTGCTCGGAGGCGATCTTGGCGAGCATCTTGGAACCCGCGAGTCCGACGGATCCGCTCAGGCCGGTCACGGCGCGGATGGCCACCCGCAGCCCCTCCCCCGTGGCGCGGGCCGAGGCCGAGTCGTGCGCCGTCCCGCCGGCCTCCAGGTCCACGAAGGCCTCGTCCAGGCTGAGCGGCTCCACCAGCGGAGACAGCCGCCCCAGCAGCTCCATCACCTGGTCGCTCACCGTCCGGTACAGCGAGAAGCGGGGCACCAGGTAAGCCGCGTTGGGGGCGAGCCGCCGGGCCTGGGCGGTGGGCATCGCCGAGTGCACTCCCAGCCGCCGGGCCTCGTACGAGGCGGTGGCGACCACTCCCCGCGGGCCGAGGCCGCCCACCACGACCGCCTTGCCGCGCAGACTCGGCTTGGCCGCCTGCTCCGCCGACGCGTAGAAGGCGTCCATGTCCAGGTGAAGGATGGTGGGCGCGGTTCTCACACCGTCGATGCTGCCCTACGGCACTGACAACGGGGCGGCCCGGCACCCCGTGAGGCACCGGACCGCCCCGTGTCCGTCGTACTGTCGCGTCGCGCCGCGCGCCGGGGGTGCTCAGCCCGCGCGGTTACGCCGCCGGGCCAGCTCGTCCGCGGGGTTGTGGCCGATGAGCGTCTCACCGGTGTCGACCCGCTCGCCGTGCAGCTGCGAGAGCGCCGCGTCCACATCCCGCCAGACGACGCCGACGGCGATCCCGAAGACGCCCTGCCCGCCCTGGAGCAGGCTGACGACCTCGTCGGGCGAGGAGCACTCGTAGACCGTGGCCCCGTCGCTCATCAGCGTCATGCGTTCGAGGTCCTGGAAGCCGCGGTCCCGCAGATGCTGGACCGTGGTGCGGATGTTCTGCAGCGCGACCCCGGTGTCCAGAAAGCGCTTGACGATCTTGAGGAGGACCACGTCCCGGAAACTGTAGAGACGCTGGGTCCCCGACCCGTAGGCCGGGCGCACACTGGGCTCGACCAGTCCCGTACGTGCCCAGTAGTCCAGCTGGCGGTAGGTGATTCCCGCCGCCGCGCACGCCGTCGGTCCGCGATAGCCGATGTCGCCGGCGCCGCTCGCCGCTGCCACGCCGCCCGCTGCCATCGCCGCCGGTTGAACCGGCTGCCTGATGGCGTGGTCGGCTCCACTGCCGTGCTGCGGATACGGCCCACCCGCTGCCGCTCCGTCGCCGCTGCTTCTCACGCCGACCTCCGTCCTTGACCTGCCCACTCGAAGGTAGGCAGTCACTAGGGGTGCGTCAACGATCGCCACACTCGGCACGCCGAGTGATAATCACCCAGAGGGTGGTTTCCCGTGTCTCGTTTCCGGGAACGGCTTGTCGGATGCGCTGACGGCACCCCCTGCGGGACGGTCACTGGCTGTTCGTACCGAAGTCCTCCGGAGAGATCTGGTCGAGGAATTCGCGGAACTTCTCCACCTCGTCCTCCTGCTCGTCGGGGATCGCGATGCCCGCATCGTCCAGCACTCCGTCACTGCCGTAGATCGGCGTGCCGGTCCGCAGGGCGAGCGCTATGGCGTCGGAGGGCCGGGCGCTCACCTCGACTCCGCTGGCGAAGACGAGCTCCGCGTAGAAGACCCCTTCGCGCAGGTCCGTGATGCGGACCTCGGTGAGCTCCTGGCCCACGGCCTCGAGCACATCCTTGAACAGGTCATGGGTCAGCGGCCTGGCGGGAGCCATGCCCTGCTGGGCGAAGGCAATCGCGGTCGCCTCCCCCGGACCGATCCAAATGGGGAGGTACCGGTCGCCTCCCACTTCACGCAGGAGAACGATCGGTTGGTTGGAGGGCATTTCCACCCGGACACCGACAACGTCGAGCTCGTTCACACAGCAACCCTAGGACGTGCTCGCCATGTTTGGGTAGTCGGGCACCGCCGAGGTCAGTGCAGACGGGTGCGCAGAGCGCTCTGCACGAGCGCCGCGTGCAGCCGTACGGACAGCTCGGCGAGCTCGTTCGCGGTGGCCTCGGCATGGGCTCTGGTCTGCGGATTCCGGTGCCGGCGCAGGGGTGCGACCACTTGCTCCACCAGCCCCGCCTCCCGGTCGGCGGAGGCCCGCATGGCCCGAAGATGACGTGGTTCCAGACCGAAACGACCCAGATCCGCCACCAGCTTGGCGACGGTCACCATCTCGGCGTCGTAGCCGCCGTCCGGGGACGGGACGATGAGCCCGTAGGACTCCCACTCGGTCAGCCGCTCCTCGTCGACCTCGGCGGCCGCCAGCAGCTCCGCCCGCCCGATCCGGGCGGCGGTCGCCCCACCGGGGCCGGCCTCCCACACCCCGTCGCTGAGGTCCCGCTGTGCACCGGGCGAGGGCAGAACGGGCTGCTCCCCCCGGGCCAGCGCGTCCAGGTGCTCCCGGATGACCTTCAGCGGCAGGTAGTGATCCCGCTGCATCCGGAGCACCTGCGCCAGGCGCTCCACATCGCGCGGGGCGAACTTCCGGTATCCGGAAGGAGTGCGCTGCGGCTCGACGAGCCCCTCGGCCTCCAGGAACCGGATCTTGGAAATGGTGACTTCGGGAAACTCCTCACGCAGCTGGATGAGCACCGTTCCGATGCTCATCGGTCGCGCTTCCGCGGTGGCGGTGCCGTGTCCGGCACCGCCTGTCGGTGTTCGCAGCATGGGCCTTCCTGGGGGTCCCCCCGGACGGAGTCCAGGGCTGGTCACACGCCTCGCGGGCTCGCATAGAAGACCAGGCGGTACTTTCCGATCTGGACTTCGTCGCCGTTGGACAGCGGGACCGAATCGATGCGCTCACGGTTGACGTAGGTGCCGTTGAGGCTGCCGACATCGCCCACGGTGAAGCTACCTTCCGGGCTCCTGCGGAACTCCACATGACGCCGCGACACGGTCACGTCGTCGAGAAAGATGTCGCTCTGCGGGTGACGGCCGGCCGTGGTCAGATCGCTGTCGAGCAGGAAGCGGCTGCCGGAGTTCGGACCGCGCCGCACGACCAGCAGCGCCGAGCCCGCGGGCAGGGCGTCGACCGCGGCCTGGGCCTCCGGGGAGAGCGAGGGCAGAGCGGTCTGGCCGGTGGCCTCGGCCTCGTACGCCTCGAGTCCGGAGATGGAGATCGTGGACGTCGTCTCCGAGGGGCGCTCGGGAACACCGCCCCGCAGCGGCGCACCGCAGTTGGAGCAGAACTTGCTGGCCTCCGCGTTGCGGTGACCGCACCTTGTACAGACCGGCATCGACGAGCCCTCCGGGGTGAACCCTCCACCCGTACTTGAGGCTGATGGTGCGCCGAAACCTATGCGTCCGGCACCGGCAGGGTCAACAGCCGACACGCCGTCACCCCCCGGGGCTCCGGACACCTCGTCGCGGAAGAGCGGACGCTCCGCCTCCTGCTCCTCGCCCTGGGCGTGGCGCGGAGCGCGGTGGCGGGCAGCACTGTTGCTGTCCTCGCGTGCACTCTTCCCGAACAACTTCGCAAACAACTTCACGGGCGATTCCCCTTGACCGACATAGACCCGCCCGTGGGGCAGGACGAACCCTGATTGAACACACCTGCCGACCCGGACATCTTCACAACGTCCGTATCCACCCGACAGTTTCCACCACGCACCACCAATCCGGTGCGGCGACCCCCCGCAACCGTCCGACCCGGTCGGGCGGCCCCCGCGCTCGCCCCGATCACGGGGAGGACGACCGAGCGTAGTCAGGCCGCTGCGCCGGTCGCAAGGCGTCGACGACGATGTCGTCGGACCGCTCCACGAGCACGGTGGCCTGCTCCTTCTCCAGCGTCTGGACCACACCGCCGGGGATGTTGAGCGCGGGCTCCAGATCCTGCGGCTTGCCGATCACCGTGAACTCGTACGGTGCTTCGATCTTCTTCCCGTCGACCTGGACGTCCCCGGCGTCCCCGGAGAAGTAGGTGTCGGCCACCACCCGCACCCCGTTGACGTCAATCGCCTCGGCCCCCGCCGCCCTCAGCTCCTGAATGGCGTCGAGCAGCATGTCCGGCGCGACCGCACGCGCGGGGTCGGTGATCGTCAGGGTGATGCCGGGGCCCTGTGCCGCGACGGTGCCCGCCAGGATGCCGAGCTGGCGCTCCTTCTCCAGCGTCTGCTTCCGGGCCTCCTCCGCCTGGTCGGAGCTGTTCTCCAGCTCGGTGCGCTGGTCGTCCAGGCGCTGCTTCTCGTCCTCCAGGCGCTGGGTCCGGTCGTCGACCTCGTCGAGGATGCGGACCAGGTCCTCCTGGCGGGCGCCGCGCAGGGCACTGTCGTCGCTGGTGGACCGCACCTGGATGGCGAGCCCCAGACCGAGCCCGAACAGCAGCACGGCGACGATCAGTTGGGCCCGGCTCAGCCGCGGTGGCCACAGGCCCGCCCTGAGGCGCTGCCGACCGGTCACCTCCTTGGCCGGCGGCGGCACGGGGGTGTCCGGGACTGCGGACGCGCCGTCCTCGGGCTGTTCGCTGCGGGGGTTCTCGTCGTTGTTCATCGGCCTCAAGCCCGGAAGACGTGCCGGCGGATCGCGGCGGCGTTGGAGAAGATCCGAATGCCGAGCACGACCACCACACCCGTGGAGAGCTGGGCGCCGACGCCCAGCTTGTCGCCGAGGAAGACGATCAGCGCGGCCACCACGACGTTGGAGAGGAAGGAGACCACGAAGACCTTGTCGACGAAGATGCCGTCGAGCATGGCCCGCAGGCCGCCGAACACGGCGTCGAGCGCGGCGACCACCGCGATCGGCAGGTAGGGCTCGACCACCGCCGGTACCTCGGGCCGGACCAACAGTCCGACCACGACTCCCACGACGAGGCCCAGTACGGCGATCACGATGTGCCCTTCCCTGTGTCTGCCGCACCACTGCCGGCGGCCTTCGGCTCTGCTGTACGGACGATCAGGCTCGGCGCCGCCGGGAGCTGGACCTTCGCCTGGTCGGAGATGCTGGTGCGGATGTCGAAACTCTCCTTGAGCGCCTGCAGGTACTGGCCGTCGGCGCTGTCCTGGAACGCGGTCGCGAGCTTCTTGCCGTCCCCCACCGCGAGCACCGTGTACGGCGGTACGAGCGGTCTGTTGTCGACCAGTATGGCGTCGCCGGCGGCCCGGATGGCCGACAGGGCCGTCAACCTTTGCCCGTTGATGGCGATGGCCTCGGCGCCGGATTCCCACAGACCGTTGACGACCCGCTGCATGTCCCGGTCGCGCACCCGTCCGGTGTCGGCGAAGCCCGAGGACTCCCGGGGGCCACCGCCTCCCTGGTCGGTGCTCTTCGCGTCGTCGACGATCAGCTTCACGCCGGGGCCTTCGACCGGGGTCGCCCCGGCCAGCAGGGCCACCAGCTGCCCCTGGTCCCCGCCGTGCTGCTCCAGCGCCTTGCGCTGACGTTCGCTCACATCGGCGCGGAGCTTGTCGACGTTCGACTCCAGGGTGTCCGCGGCCTCCGTCTCGGCGTCGATGCGGTCGATCAGCTCTTCGCGCTCCTTGGCCACGACCGGAGCCGAGATCCGCGCCTCGGCGGCACCGAGGGTGACCACGAGGGCGGCCACCACCAGTCCGGCCGCGAGGCCGAGCTTCGACTTGAGCGTCCGGGGCAGTCCCGCGCTCCCGTCGGCCTTGCGCCGCGCCGAGGCCTCCGCGTATCCGTCGTCGAGGCTGTGGTCCATCACGTTGTTCAGCAGCGACATGGAGGCGTCGGGGCGTGCGGACGGCGGGGCGGTGCTCCGATCGGGGGACTGCTGCGACATGCCGCACATCGTCGCACGTCATCACGGCTGCCGCCGAATGGCCCCACCGGTGCGCCGCGGCCCCCAGCCCGGGGAGTCGCGGCGCACCGTTCTCACATCAGTCTCCCGCGCTGTCCACGACCGCGGCCCATTCGTCGAGGAGTGCCTGGGCCGAGGCGTCGTCCGGGCCCTCCGCCCACAGATGGGTGACGGCTTCCGCCCGGTCGGGCAGGACCATGATCCACCGGCCGTCCGCCTCGACCACCCGGACCCCGTCGGTGGTGTCCACGCTGCGGTCTCCGGCCGCTTCGACGACCCGGCGCATGACGAGCCCCTTGACGGCCCACGGCGTCGCCAGATCGCGGCGCAGGACGTGGGCCCGGGGAATGCGCGCGTCGATCTGGCTCAGGGTGAGCTGGGTGCGCGCGACGAGGCCGATGAGCCGGACGAAGGCGGCGGTCCCGTCGAAGACGCTGCTGAATTCGGGAACGATGAACCCACCGCGCCCGTCTCCTCCGAAGATGGTGTCCTCTTCACGGCCCACCCGGGTCAGGTCGTCGGGCGAGGTGGTCGTCCACTCCACCTGGGTGCCGTGGTAGGCCGCAACCTGTTCGGCGACGCGGGTGGTCGTCACGGGCAGGGCGACCCGGCCGCTGCGCCGCTCGGCGGCGACGAGATCGAGGAGGACCAGCAGGGCCCGGTCGTCCTCGATGATCCGGCCGAGTTCGTCGACGAGGGAGAGCCGCTCGCCCACCGGGTCGAACCGCACTCCGAAGGCAGCCCGCGCGGAGGACACGATCTCCCCGAGCCGCACCAGACCGGCTCGCCGGGTTTCGGCGGACTCGGTGGGCCGCGCCTCGTCGAGCCCCGGGTTGATCGTCAGCGCGTCCACGCCGAGCCGTCCGAGCAGGCTGGGCAGAACGAGCCCGGCGCTTCCGTTGGACGCGTCGACGACGACCTTGAGCCCGGATTCCGCGATGCCCTCGACGTCGACGTTCCGCAGGAGGGACCCGGTGTACGAGTCGAACACGCTGGACGGGAAGTGCAGGTCCCCGATCTCTCCGGGGAAGGCACGGCGGTACTCCTGACGTGCGTAGACCCGGTCGAGCTTGCGCTGCTGCGCCTGCGAGAGGTCCGCGCCCCGCTCGTCGATGAACATGATGTCCACGGAGTCGGGCACGCCTGGCGACGTACGGATCATGATGCCGCCTGCGCTGCCCCGGGCGGTCTGCTGGCGGGCGACGGGCAGCGGTACGTTCTCCAGGTCGCGTACGTCGATGGCGCTGGCCTGGAGGGCCGAGATGACGGCCCGCTTGAGGGCGCGGGCGCCTCGGGAGTGGTCACGGGCGGTCGTGACCGTCGAGCCCTTCTTCAGGGTCGTGGCGTAGGCCCCGGCCAGGCGTACGGCCAGTTCGGGGGTGATCTCGACGTTCAGGATTCCGGAGACCCCGCGCGCGCCGAAGAGGTGCGCCTGTCCTCGGGACTCCCAGATGACCGAGGTGTTGACGAACGCGCCGGCCTCGATGGTCTTGAACGGGTACACCCGGACGTTGCCCTGGATGATCGACTCCTCGCCGACCAGGCATTCGTCACCGATGACGGCGCCGTCCTCGATACGGGCCGCGCGCATGATGTCGGTGTTCTTGCCGATTACGCAGCCCCGCAGGTTGCTGTGCTGCCCGATGTAGACGTTGTCGTGGACCACGGCCTTGTGGAGGAAGGCCCCGGTCTTGACGACGACGTTCGATCCGACCACCGTGTGCTCGCGGATCTCGACGTCGGCCTCGACCTTGGCGTAGTCGCCGATGTACAGCGGTCCGCGCAGCACGGCGTCGGGGTGGACCTCCGCTCCTTCGGCGACCCACACGCCGGGGGAGATCTCGAAGCCGTCGAGCTCCACGTCGACCTTGCGCTCCAGGACGTCCGCCTGGGCCTTCACATAGCTCTCGTGGGTGCCGACGTCCTCCCAGTAGCCCTCGGCGATGTAGCCGTAGATGGGCTTGCCCTCCTTCATCAGCTGAGGGAAGACATCACCGGACCAGTCGACCGAGGTGTCGGCCTGGACGTAGTCGAAGACCTCGGGCTCCATGACGTAGATGCCCGTGTTCACGGTGTCCGAGAAGACCTGTCCCCAGGTCGGCTTCTCCAGGAACCGCTCGACCTGGCCGTTCTCGTCCACGATGGTGATGCCGAATTCCAGCGGATTGGGAACCCGGGTGAGACAGACCGTGACGAGCCCGCCCTTTTCCTTGTGGAAGGCGATGAGATCGGTGAGGTCGAAGTCGGTGAGCGCGTCACCGGAAATGACGAGGAAGGTGTCGTCCTTCAACGCCTCCTCGGCGTTCTTCACACTGCCCGCGGTGCCGAGTGGCTTCTCCTCGTTGGCATAGGTGAGCTCCATCCCGAGCTCCTCGCCGTCCCCGAAGTAGTTCTTGACGAGGGATGCGAGGAACTGGACGGTCACTACGGTTTCGCTGAGCCCATGCCGCTTGAGCAGCCGCAGGACGTGCTCCATGATCGGCCTGTTGGCCACGGGAAGGAGCGGCTTGGGCATGCTCGAGGTCATGGGGCGAAGGCGTGTGCCTTCGCCGCCAGCCATCACGACGGCCTTCATGTCGGAAACGTCCTCCTACAAGAGACGACGGTCAGCCGACTTCGCCCGTCGAAGCATCATTCGAACCATGTGCCGCGGGCCGGCCACATTGCGCGGCACCGCATCAACGAGCTCAATCGGCTACTGCGTCCGCCTTCACGAGTCGGCGGACCTGAACCACATAGAGGATCCCTGCCCACCAGTAGAGCGTTGTACCCCATCCTGCGAACGCCCATCCGAAAACGGCAGCCAGTGTGGCCAGCCAACCACTCCCGTCGCTGAGCAGCAACAAGGGGAACGCGTACATGAGGTTGAAGGTTGCAGCTTTCCCGAGGAAGTTGACCTGCGGCGGCGGATAGCCGTGGCGGCGGAGGAGGGCCACCATCACGAGAAGCATCAGTTCCCGGGCGAGAAGCAGCGCGGTGACCCAGAGGGGCAGGATCTCCCGCCAGGTGAGGCCTACCAGGGTGGAAAGGATGTACAGGCGGTCGGCCGCCGGGTCCAGGAGCCGGCCGAGGCTGCTGATCTGGTTCCACTTGCGGGCGAGCTTGCCGTCGAGGTAGTCGCTGATGCCGCTGAGCATCAGTACCAACAGCGCCCAGTTGTCGCTGTTGGGCCCTCCGAAGACGGGGCGAAGAATCAGCCACAGGAAGAGCGGCACCCCGACAAGGCGAGCCATGCTGAGGATGTTGGGGATGGTGAGGACCCGGTCCGTCTGGACCCGGGTCTCCTGGACCTCCACCCGGGAGCCTCCTGTGAAGAACGTGCCAATGATGCCCCCTGACCTTACCCTCAGCTTCCCCCCTCGGGTGCAGCGGGGTGGAGGGGGCCCCGGGAAAGGTCCGGAACGCAGAAAAGCCCCGCACCAAAAGGTGCGGGGCTTCCCCGGAAAAATTGTTCGGCGGTGTCCTACTCTCCCACAGGGTCCCCCCTGCAGTACCATCGGCGCTGAAAGGCTTAGCTTCCGGGTTCGGAATGTAACCGGGCGTTTCCCTAACGCAATGACCACCGAAACACTATGAAAATTTGAACACCGGGCAACAACACGGCTGTTCGTTATTTCAGAACTAACACAGTGGACGCGAGCAACTGAGGACAAGCCCTCGGCCTATTAGTACCAGTCAGCTCCACCCGTTACCGGGCTTCCACATCTGGCCTATCAACCCAGTCGTCTACTGGGAGCCTTAACCCCTCAAGAGGGTGGGAATACTCATCTCGAAGCAGGCTTCCCGCTTAGATGCTTTCAGCGGTTATCCTTTCCGAACGTAGCCAACCAGCCATGCCCTTGGCAGGACAACTGGCACACCAGAGGTTCGTCCGTCCCGGTCCTCTCGTACTAGGGACAGCCCTTCTCAATATTCCTACGCGCACAGCGGATAGGGACCGAACTGTCTCACGACGTTCTAAACCCAGCTCGCGTACCGCTTTAATGGGCGAACAGCCCAACCCTTGGGACCGACTCCAGCCCCAGGATGCGACGAGCCGACATCGAGGTGCCAAACCATCCCGTCGATATGGACTCTTGGGGAAGATCAGCCTGTTATCCCCGGGGTACCTTTTATCCGTTGAGCGACAGCGCTTCCACAAGCCACTGCCGGATCACTAGTCCCGACTTTCGTCCCTGCTCGACCCGTCGGTCTCACAGTCAAGCTCCCTTGTGCACTTACACTCAACACCTGATTACCAACCAGGCTGAGGGAACCTTTGGGCGCCTCCGTTACTCTTTAGGAGGCAACCGCCCCAGTTAAACTACCCATCAGACACTGTCCCTGATCCGGATCACGGACCCAGGTTAGACATCCAGCACGACCAGAGTGGTATTTCAACGGCGACTCCACAACCACTGGCGTGGCCGCTTCACAGTCTCCCACCTATCCTACACAAGCCGAACCGAACACCAATATCAAACTATAGTAAAGGTCCCGGGGTCTTTCCGTCCTGCTGCGCGAAACGAGCATCTTTACTCGTAGTGCAATTTCACCGGGCCTATGGTTGAGACAGTCGAGAAGTCGTTACGCCATTCGTGCAGGTCGGAACTTACCCGACAAGGAATTTCGCTACCTTAGGATGGTTATAGTTACCACCGCCGTTTACTGGCGCTTAAGTTCTCAGCTTCGCCACCCCGAAGAGCAGCTAACCGGTCCCCTTAACGTTCCAGCACCGGGCAGGCGTCAGTCCGTATACATCGCCTTACGGCTTCGCACGGACCTGTGTTTTTAGTAAACAGTCGCTTCTCGCTGGTCTCTGCGGCCACCCCCAGCTCACCGAGTAAATCGGATCACCAAGAATGGCCCCCCTTCTCCCGAAGTTACGGGGGCATTTTGCCGAGTTCCTTAACCATAGTTCACCCGAACGCCTCGGTATTCTCTACCTGACCACCTGAGTCGGTTTAGGGTACGGGCCGCCATGAAACTCGCTAGAGGCTTTTCTCGACAGCATAGGATCATCCACTTCACCACAATCGGCTCGGCATCAGGTCTCAGACTCATGCACGACGGATTTACCTACCGTGCGTCCTACACCCTTACCCCGGGACAACCACCGCCCGGGCTGGACTACCTTCCTGCGTCACCCCATCGCTTACCTACTACAAGTCTGGTTCATCGGCTCCACCACTACCCTCAACTCCGAAGAGATCGGGCCGGCTTCACGGACTTAGCATCGCCTGATTCAGTACTGGGCGTTTCAAAGCGGGTACCGGAATATCAACCGGTTGTCCATCGACTACGCCTGTCGGCCTCGCCTTAGGTCCCGACTTACCCTGGGCAGATCAGCTTGACCCAGGAACCCTTAGTCAATCGGCGCACACGTTTCTCACGTGTGTATCGCTACTCATGCCTGCATTCTCACTCGTGAACCGTCCACAACTCGCTTCCGCGGCTGCTTCACCCGGCACACGACGCTCCCCTACCCATCCACACAGGCGTTGGCCCTATATGTGTGAATGACACGACTTCGGCGGTACGCTTGAGCCCCGCTACATTGTCGGCGCGGAATCACTTGACCAGTGAGCTATTACGCACTCTTTCAAGGGTGGCTGCTTCTAAGCCAACCTCCTGGTTGTCTCTGCGACTCCACATCCTTTCCCACTTAGCGTACGCTTAGGGGCCTTAGTCGATGCTCTGGGCTGTTTCCCTCTCGACCATGGAGCTTATCCCCCACAGTCTCACTGCCGCGCTCTCACTTACCGGCATTCGGAGTTTGGCTAAGGTCAGTAACCCGGTAGGGCCCATCGCCTATCCAGTGCTCTACCTCCGGCAAGAAACACACGACGCTGCACCTAAATGCATTTCGGGGAGAACCAGCTATCACGGAGTTTGATTGGCCTTTCACCCCTAACCACAGGTCATCCCCCAGGTTTTCAACCCTGGTGGGTTCGGTCCTCCACGAAGTCTTACCTCCGCTTCAACCTGCCCATGGCTAGATCACTCCGCTTCGGGTCTAGAGCGTGCAACTCAAACGCCCTATTCGGACTCGCTTTCGCTACGGCTTCCCCACACGGGTTAACCTCGCTACACACCGCTAACTCGCAGGCTCATTCTTCAAAAGGCACGCAGTCACGACTGCATGTGCAAGCACACACAGCGACGCTCCCACGGCTTGTAGGCACACGGTTTCAGGTACTATTTCACTCCGCTCCCGCGGTACTTTTCACCATTCCCTCACGGTACTATCCGCTATCGGTCACCAGGGAATATTTAGGCTTAGCGGGTGGTCCCGCCAGATTCACACGGGATTTCTCGGGCCCCGTGCTACTTGGGTGTCTCTCAAACAAGCCGCTGATGTTTCAGCTACGGGGGTCTTACCCTCTACGCCGGACCTTTCGCATGTCCTTCGCCTACATCAACGGTTTCTGACTCGTCTCACAGCCGGCAGACCGTAAAAGAGAGATCCCACAACCCCGCATGCGCAACCCCTGCCGGGTATCACACGCATACGGTTTGGCCTCATCCAGTTTCGCTCGCCACTACTCCCGGAATCACGGTTGTTTTCTCTTCCTGAGGGTACTGAGATGTTTCACTTCCCCTCGTTCCCTCCACACTGCCTATGTGTTCAGCAGCGGGTGACAGCCCATGACGACTGCCGGGTTTCCCCATTCGGAAACCCCCGGATCAAAGCTTGGTTGACAGCTCCCCGGGGACTATCGTGGCCTCCCACGTCCTTCATCGGTTCCTGGTGCCAAGGCATCCACCGTGCGCCCTTAAAAACTTGGCCACAGATGCTCGCGTCCACTGTGCAGTTCTCAAACAACGACCAGCCACCCACCACCCCACCCGCAACGGATGAGTTCACTGGGGCCGGATCAGAAGGAACAACCATAACGGCCGCACCCTCAGACACCCAACAACGTGCCCGACACAATCAACCCGTTCCCGTTTTCCACGCCGAAGCAGTACTCACGAAACCGTGCTCATCGTGCCGAATAGTCAACGTTCCACCCATGAGCAACCAGCACCGGACATTCGCCGATGTACTGGCCTCTGACCAAACCGAAGCCTGGTAAGAAATGCTCCTTAGAAAGGAGGTGATCCAGCCGCACCTTCCGGTACGGCTACCTTGTTACGACTTCGTCCCAATCGCCAGTCCCACCTTCGACAGCTCCCTCCCACAAGGGGTTGGGCCACCGGCTTCGGGTGTTACCGACTTTCGTGACGTGACGGGCGGTGTGTACAAGGCCCGGGAACGTATTCACCGCAGCAATGCTGATCTGCGATTACTAGCAACTCCGACTTCATGGGGTCGAGTTGCAGACCCCAATCCGAACTGAGACCGGCTTTTTGAGATTCGCTCCGCCTCACGGCATCGCAGCTCATTGTACCGGCCATTGTAGCACGTGTGCAGCCCAAGACATAAGGGGCATGATGACTTGACGTCGTCCCCACCTTCCTCCGAGTTGACCCCGGCAGTCTCCTGTGAGTCCCCATCACCCCGAAGGGCATGCTGGCAACACAGAACAAGGGTTGCGCTCGTTGCGGGACTTAACCCAACATCTCACGACACGAGCTGACGACAGCCATGCACCACCTGTATACCGACCACAAGGGGGGCACCATCTCTGATGCTTTCCGGTATATGTCAAGCCTTGGTAAGGTTCTTCGCGTTGCGTCGAATTAAGCCACATGCTCCGCTGCTTGTGCGGGCCCCCGTCAATTCCTTTGAGTTTTAGCCTTGCGGCCGTACTCCCCAGGCGGGGAACTTAATGCGTTAGCTGCGGCACCGACGACGTGGAATGTCGCCAACACCTAGTTCCCAACGTTTACGGCGTGGACTACCAGGGTATCTAATCCTGTTCGCTCCCCACGCTTTCGCTCCTCAGCGTCAGTAATGGCCCAGAGATCCGCCTTCGCCACCGGTGTTCCTCCTGATATCTGCGCATTTCACCGCTACACCAGGAATTCCGATCTCCCCTACCACACTCTAGCTAGCCCGTATCGAATGCAGACCCGGGGTTAAGCCCCGGGCTTTCACATCCGACGTGACAAGCCGCCTACGAGCTCTTTACGCCCAATAATTCCGGACAACGCTTGCGCCCTACGTATTACCGCGGCTGCTGGCACGTAGTTAGCCGGCGCTTCTTCTGCAGGTACCGTCACTTTCGCTTCTTCCCTGCTGAAAGAGGTTTACAACCCGAAGGCCGTCATCCCTCACGCGGCGTCGCTGCATCAGGCTTTCGCCCATTGTGCAATATTCCCCACTGCTGCCTCCCGTAGGAGTCTGGGCCGTGTCTCAGTCCCAGTGTGGCCGGTCGCCCTCTCAGGCCGGCTACCCGTCGTCGCCTTGGTAGGCCATTACCCCACCAACAAGCTGATAGGCCGCGGGCTCATCCTTCACCGCCGGAGCTTTCAACCCCGTCCCATGCGGGACAGAGTGTTATCCGGTATTAGACCCCGTTTCCAGGGCTTGTCCCAGAGTGAAGGGCAGATTGCCCACGTGTTACTCACCCGTTCGCCACTAATCCACCACCGAAGCGGCTTCATCGTTCGACTTGCATGTGTTAAGCACGCCGCCAGCGTTCGTCCTGAGCCAGGATCAAACTCTCCGTGAATGTTTACCCGTAATCGGGTGCACACACACGAGAGCGGAACAACCGGTCGGAATAAGACCCGTTGTTCACAGCGTCCTCGCTGTGTTATCGCCTACCACCACCACATGGTGGCCGTAGGACTTTCAAAGGAACCACCAACCTGCCGAAGCAGGCCGGGGTATCAACATATCTGGCGTTGACTTTTGGCACGCTGTTGAGTTCTCAAGGAACGGACGCTTCCTTCGGTCCCGTATCACCGGGGCCCTCCGGGCGCTTCCCTTCGTTCTTGCGTTTCCGACTCTATCAGACTCTTTCGCGTCCGATTCCCGGTCGAAGCGGGCCGTACAGTTTCGCTTTCCAGGTTCTCCGCTTTCGCGCTTTCCCTTTCCGGCGAGTCCGACTCTATCAGGCCTTTTCCGTCTCCTTGACCACGGCCTGCGGGCATGCCGAAGGAGGGGTCATGGTTAGGATCTGGGCTTGAAAGTCGCCGCCGACCCCCGACTCGAAGTCGCGGTTGGGGTCAGGCAGGGGTACGACAGTACAGGCCTCGGGGGATAGAGGCAAATCGTTTCTGGTGCACCCCTAGGTCCGCCAAGCGGTAGGTCTCGGGCGGAACCGGGACTTCATATGACTTACTCTGCTGAGCAGTACGCCGTCCCCCATCAGTCGCGGCGGCGACACCTGAATCTCCACCCCCTGGGAGGCTCCCCATGACCAACGTGACGTCCCCTCTTGCTGGACGCGCCATCGGACTCACCGCGGTTCCCGACCCGGTCTTCTCCGGCGCGATGGTCGGTCCCGGCACCGCCATCGACCCCGTACGTGAGCCCTCCGAGGCCGTGTCCCCGGTCGACGGCATCGTCGTCTCCCTTCACCCCCACGCGTTCGTCGTCGTCGACGCCGACGGGCACGGGGTCCTTACGCACCTCGGCATCGACACCGTCCAGCTCAACGGCGAGGGCTTCGAGCTTCTCGTGAACAAGGGGGACACCGTGACCCGGGGTCAGGGCATCGTGCGCTGGGACCCGGTCGCCGTCGAGGCCGCCGGCAAGTCACCCATCTGCCCGATCGTGGCCCTGGAGGCCACCGCCGAATCGCTCTCCGAGGTCCGTGAGGACGGAGACGTGAAGATCGGCGATCCGCTGTTCGGCTGGCAGTAGCGCCTCGGGCGCAGTCACCAGCCAGTGCACAACCACCGCGGCGACTCGGTCGCCGCACAACCGGAGACGGGTGAAATGGAGACAACGCTGCGAGGCGTCGGCGTGAGCCACGGTGTGGCCATCGGCGAGGTTCGGCACATGGGTACGGCGGTGCTGGAGCCGCCCGCCAAATCGATTCCCGCCGAGGAGGCCGAGCGCGAACAGGGGCGTGCCCGGCAGGCGGTGGAAGCCGTGGCGGCCGACCTGGTCGCGCGCGGCAATCTGGCCGGCGGTGAGGCACAGCACGTGCTCGAGGCGCAGGCCATGATGGCTCAGGACCCCGAGCTGATGTCCGATGTCGATCGGCGTATCGCCGTGGGCAGCACCGCCGAGCGTGCCGTGTACGACGCGTTCGCCGCGTACCGGGCGTTGCTGGCCAACGCCGGGGAGTACCTGGCGGGGCGGGTCGCGGACCTCGACGACGTACGGAACCGGATCGTGGCGCGGCTGCTCGGAGTGCCGATGCCCGGCGTGCCGGACAGCGACGAGCCGTATGTGCTGATCGCTCGGGACCTGGCGCCGGCCGACACCGCGCTCCTCGACCCGACGCTGGTGCTCGGCTTCGTCACCGAGGAGGGCGGGCCGACCAGCCACAGCGCGATCCTGGCGCGGGCGCTCGGCGTTCCGGCCGTGGTGGCGCTCCCCGGCGCCGGTGAGCTGGCCGAAGGCACGGTCGTCGCGGTGGACGGCAGCACGGGCGAGATCTTCGTCGACCCGAGTGCGGAGAAGCGGGCCGAGATGGAGGCCGCCGCTGCCGCTCGTAAGGCCGCGCTGTCCGCCTCGACCGGTCCCGGTGCCACGTCGGACGGGCACAAGGTGCCGCTGCTCGCCAATGTCGGCGGTCCGGGCGATGTGCCCGCCGCGGTCGAGGCCGGGGCCGAGGGTGTCGGGCTGTTCCGTACCGAGTTCCTGTTCCTGGACGACAGCAAGCAGGCTCCTTCCGAGGAGAAGCAGGTCGCGGCCTACCGTGCGGTGCTGGAGGCGTTCCCAGAGGGGCGTGTCGTCGTGCGCGTTCTCGACGCCGGCGCCGACAAGCCGCTGGACTTCCTGACGCCGGCCGACGAGCCGAACCCGGCGCTCGGCGTCCGTGGGCTGCGGAGCCTGCTGGACCACCCCGAGGTGCTGCGTACCCAGCTGACCGCGCTGGCGAAGGCCGCCGAGGGGCTGCCGGTGTACCTGGAGGTCATGGCCCCCATGGTGGCCGACCGCACCGACGCCAAGGCGTTCGCGGACGCGTGCCGTGACGCCGGGCTGCAGGCGAAGTTCGGCGCGATGGTGGAGATTCCGTCGGCCGCTCTGCGGGCCCGGTCGATCCTCCAAGAGGTGGAGTTCCTGTCGCTGGGCACCAACGACCTGGCGCAGTACACCTTCGCGGCGGACCGTCAGGTGGGCGCGGTGTCGCGGCTCCAGGACCCGTGGCAGCCGGCGCTGCTGGATCTCGTGGCGCTGTCGGCCGAAGCCGCTCGTGCCGAGGGCAAGAGCTGCGGTGTCTGCGGAGAGGCCGCAGCCGATCCGCTACTGGCCTGTGTGCTGACGGGTCTGGGTGTCACCTCGCTCTCCATGGGTGCGGCGTCGATTCCTTATGTGCGGGCCACGCTGGCCAAGTACACGCTGGCGCAGTGCGAGCGGGCGGCGAACGCCGCTCGGTCGGCCGACTCGGCAGACGAGGCGCGCAGCGCGGCGCAGGCCGTTCTCTCGGGCGAGTAGGCAGTGGGCGAGTAGCAGCAACGGTTCTCGAGGGAGGGGCCTTCCGTCGTCGGCGGGAGGCCCCTCCCCTTTGTCGTTCTGTCGTTGTCGATGTTCCAGTCGGTGTCAGTGGTGCGTTTCCGGTGGCTCGGCTCCGATGTCGAATCCCGCGCAGTACTCGACGCCGGATTCCGGGGAGACGGGCTCTCCGGTGTCCGCGTCCGTGCAGTAGGCGTTGAAGACCTCGCCGGCGGTGAGCGGGGCCAGGGCGCCGTGGGCCAGGCGCCAGCCGTGGACGCGGTCCGGGCTGTCGGGGGCGCTGGTGCGCAGCACCACTCCCCCGCGCGATTCCAGGGCGACGGCCACCGCGAGGACGGTGGCGAACTCGGCGCCCTCCGCGCTGTCGAGGCGGGCCGGTCCTGTGGTGTCGCGGCGGGTGTGGAGCACGGCCAGGAGCTGGTCGTTGTCCGTCGGGACGCTGCACACGAGGTGGTGGGTGCCCACTCCCGCCGTCTCCAGCAGCCGCATCAGGAGGTGCGAGGCGCGGTCGAAGGCCGCGCGTCCGATGTCCTGGCCGCAGTCGGCGCAGGTGCCGAGGTCGGCGAGGAGGAGAGTGGCGTACTCCCAGGTGGCCTGGCGGACCGCGCGGGAGACGAGGACGGGGATGAGGTCGTCGATGCCCTGGCCGGTGTAGGCGACCGTGGCTCCGGCGGCGGCGATCTCCGCGGTGAAGCGGCTGCGGCTCGCCCCCGTGTCGGCGTCGAGGCCCGACTCGGCGCAGAACTCCTCGTAGTCCTCCGGGTCGAAGAGGGCGACGGTGGTGTGCACTCCCTGGGCCGTGAGCGCTTTGAGGAGGGCCTCGACCTGTTGGAGGTAGACGGTGTGGTCGTCGAAGGGAAAGGTGCCGTAGCGCCGCATCGCCGCGAAGTCCTGGGCGTCGACGAGGAGGCCGACGGTACTGGGTGCTTCGCGGCGCAGCGTGCGGCGCAGGGTGGTGGTGTGCGGGGTGCCGTGCCTCCTGCCGCGGTTCTTGCGGTGCGTCGGGCTGTGCTTCGGGCTGCGTTTGGTGTTGTCGGTCTGCGCCATGTGTCCCCCTGTGCGCGGTGAATCCTTGCTCACTCAGCGTAATCAGGGGGACTGACAGTGGCGTTACGCGCGGCGCCTCGCCGCCAGGTCGGCGTAGAAGTGGAGGAGGTCGAGGTTGTCGACGGAGCCCGGGTTGACCGCTGTGGCCAGCTCGGCGCCCTGGAGCAGGCGCTTGACCGGAACCTCGATGCGCTTGCCGGTGAGGGTGTGCGGGATGGCGGGGACCTCGATGACCTCGTCCGGGACATGGCGCGGGGAGAGGTTGTCGCGGATGGTCTGCTTGATCGCCGCGCGCAGGTCGTCGTCGAGGGTGGCGCCTTCGGTGAGGTGGACGAAGAGCGGCATCCAGTAGCCGCCGTCGGGTTCTTCGAGGCCGATGACGAGGGATTCGCGGATCTCGGGGAGCCGTTCGACGGCTTCGTAGATGTCGGCGGAGCCCATGCGGACGCCCTGGCGGTTCAGGGTGGAGTCGGAGCGGCCGTGGATGATCACCGAACCGTGGTCGGTGATAGTGATCCAGTCGCCGTGGCGCCAGACGCCCGGGTACATGTCGAAGTAGCTGTCGTGGTAGCGGCTGCCGTCGGGGTCGTTCCAGAAGCGGATCGGCATGGACGGCAGCGGGTTGGTCACGACCAGTTCGCCGACCTCGTTGATCAGGGGCTTGCCCGCCGGGTCCCAGGACTGGAGGTCGGTGCCCAGGCACGGGGCCTGGAGTTCGCCGATGTGGACCGGGAGGGTGGGGACGGCTCCGGCGAAACAGGAGCAGACGTCGGTGCCGCCGCTGACGGAGGCGATCCAGAGGTCCTCGGCGACCTCGTCGTGGAGCCAGCGGAAGCCGTCGGGCGGGAGCGGGGAGCCGGTGGTGGCGACGCACTGGACGCGGGAGAGGTCGAAGTCGCGGCCCGGGTGGATGTCCGCCTTGCGGCAGGCCATGACGTACGCGGCGGAGGTGCCGTAGAGGGTGGCGCCGGTCTGTTCGGCGACCCGCCACTGGGCGCTGACGTCCGGGTAGCCGGGGCTGCCGTCGTACAGGACGACGGTGGTGCCGGTGAGGAGGCCGGAGACGAGGAAGTTCCACATCATCCAGCCGGTGGAGGTGTACCAGAAGAAGCGGTCCTCGGGGCCGAGGTCGCAGTGCAGGCCGAGCTGCTTGAAGTGTTCGAGCAGGATGCCGCCCTGGGACTGGACGATGGCCTTGGGCAGGCCGGTGGTGCCGGAGGAGTAGAGGACCCAGAGCGGGTGGTCGAAGGGGACCTGTTCGAAGACCGGTTCGGTGTCGGCGGAGGTGAGGGCGGCCCAGGCGAGGGTGCCTTCGGGGGCGTCCGTGCCGAGCAGCGGGATGTGGACGACGGCGCGCAGGGTGGGCAGTTCGCGGCGCAGCTCGGCGACGGTCCCGGTGCGGTCGTGCTCCTTGCCGCCGTAGCGGTAGCCGTCGACGGTGAACAGGACGACGGGTTCGATCTGCTGGAAGCGGTCGAGGACGCTGCGGGCGCCGAAGTCGGGGGCGCAGGAGGTCCAGACTCCGCCGACGGCAGCGGTGGCGAGGAAGGCGATGACGGCCTGGGGGATGTTGGGGAGGTAGCCGCTGACGCGGTCGCCGGGGGCGACGCCGAGGGCGCGCAGCTCGGCGGCCAGGGCGCCGACCTGGCGGCGGAGTTCGGCCCAGGTGATGGGGGCCTGGGTGTGGGTCTCGTCGACGTACAGCAGGGCGGGGGTGTCGGCGCGGGCCGGGTCCTCGGCGGTACGCAGGGCGTGTTCGGCGTAGTTGAGGGTGGAGCCGGGGAACCAGGTGGCGCCGGGCATCGCGCGGTCGCCGAGGACGCTCTCGTACGGGGTGGAGAAGCGGATGTCGAACCACTCGGCCACGGCCTGCCAGAAGGTGTCGAGCTCGTCGACGGACCAGCGGTGCAGGGCGGCGTACCCGCCGTCGGCCGGGGCGCCGTACCGGGTCGCGGCCCAGTTCTGGAAGCGGGTGACGGCCGCGGCCTCGATGCGGTCGGGGCCGGGCTGCCAGAGCGGGGCGTCGGGCGTGGCTGCGGTCATGAGGGCTGCTCCCTGGCTGTACGGGTACGCGGGGTGGGCGTCGGCGCGCACGGGCTGGGGTGTGCGCGTGAGCGGCTGACACGGACGATGCCATGTGATCGTCTTCGGCACCAGGGTGGCCCCGCTCCCGGGGATGCCGGGGAGCGGCGGCCGACCTGGGTGAACGGGAGTTGAACGGAAGGTTCTGCCGGTCGGGCGGGGTGGCAGGGTGTGCGCCATGGACGGTCGTGACCTGGTGCGCCGGGTGAGGTTGGTCGGTTCGGTGCGGGGGCTGCGCACGGTGCGTTCGGCGTGGCGGCGCAGGGCCGCGGATGCGGCGGCGCTGCCGGCGCGCGGGGCGGAGCGGGCCCGGGTGCCCGGTGCGGCGACGGGTGCGGAGCCGGGTCCCGGCGGGGGCGTGGTGCGGTTCGCCCGTTCGGACCTGCGCATCCGTGTGTCGGTGGGCGGTGCGGTGTTCTGGGCGTGGGACGGGGCGGATCCGCTGCCGTCGTACGCCGTGGCGGGCGAGGCTCCCGCCCCGGACGAGCGGGCGGTGCTGGAGCCGGGCAAGGACGGCGGCTGGCAGGTGGTCGCGGAGCGGCTGACGGTGGTGGTGTCGCGGACCGGGGCGGTGGAGCTGCGGACGCCGGGCGGGGTGCTGTTGCGGCGTGAGCTGCCGCCGCGCTGGTGGGAGCCGGTGGGCGGGGGGCCGGTGCGGTGGGTGCAGCGTTCGGAGGTGCCGGCGGACGCGCGGTTCTTCGGGCTCGGCGGGCGTGCGGGCGGGCCCCGGTTGCGGGACGGGGCGTACCGGCTGTGGAACACCGATCCCGGCGGGCGTTTCGGTCCCGGGGACGATCCGCTGTATCTGACGATGCCGGTGCAGGTGGTGGTGTCGGACGCGGGGACGCATCTGGCGTTCCACGACAACAGCTGGGCGGGCCGGGTGGTGTTGCGGGAGGGCGGGGAGGGCGCCGGTTCGGGGCATGACCGGCCGGGCGCCTGCGAGGTGCGGATGGAGGGCGGGCCGCTGCGCTGCTGGGTGGTGGTGGGAACGCCGGCCCGGGTGCTCCAGGGGTGGACGGCGCTGACGGGCGCGCCGGTGTTGCCGCCCTCCTGGGCGCTGGGGCCGCAGCACGCCCGGTGGGGGTTCGGCGGTCAGGAGGGGGTGCGGCGGGTCGTCGAGGGGTACCGGGAGCGGGGGCTGCCGCTGTCCGTGCTCCATCTGGACATCGACCACTACGACGGGCACCGGGTGTTCACGGTGGACCGGGAGCGGTTCCCCGATCTGCCCGCGCTGGCGAAGGAGTTGCGCGAGGACGGGGTGCGGCTGGTGTCGGTCGTGGATCCGGCGGTGAAGGCGGAGCCGGGGGACGCGGTATTCGACGCGGGCCGGGAGGTCGGTGAGCGCGGTGCGTACGTCCGGGACGCGCGGGGGCGGGTGGTGGTCGGGGAGGCGTGGCCGGGGGCCTGCGTCTATCCGGACTTCACCGATCCGGTTGTGCGGGATTGGTGGGGATCTCTGTACGCGGAGCGGCTTGCGCTGGGCTTCTCGGGGGTCTGGCACGACATGAACGAGCCGGTCTCCTTCGCGGCGTTCGGGGATCCGTCGCTGCCGCGTTCGGCCCGGCACGTCCTGGAGGGCGCCGGGGGCGACCATCGCGAGGCGCACAACGTGTACGCGCTGGCGATGGCGCGGGCCGGGTACGAGGGGCTGCTCCGGCTGCGTCCCGAGGAGCGGCCGTTCCTCTTCTCCCGGTCGGGCTGGGCGGGGATGCAGAAGTATGGGGGCACCCGGTCCGGTGATGTGTCGACGGGGTGGCCGGGGCTGCGGGCGTCGTTGTCGCTGGTCCTGGGGCTCGGCCTGTGCGGGGTGCCGTACTCGGGTCCGGACGTGGGCGGGTTCGACGGGTTCCCGTCGCCCGAGCTGTATCTGCGGTGGTTCCAACTGGGGGCGTATCTGCCGTTGTTCCGTACGCACTCGGCCATCGACGCCGGGCGGCGGGAGCCGTGGGAGTTCGGGCCCGAGGTGCTGGAGCACGCGCGGGCGGCGCTGGTGGAGCGGGAGCGGCTGCACCCCTACTTCGTGTCGCTGTCGCATGTGGCGCGGCTGACGGGCGCGCCCTATGTACGGCCGGTGTGGTGGGGTGCGCCCGGCGACCGGGCGCTGCGGGAGTGCGAGGACGCGTTCCTGCTGGGCGATGCGCTGCTGGTGGCTCCGGTGCTGGAGCCGGGGGTACGGCGGCGGGCGGTGCGGCTGCCGAGGGGGCGGTGGTACGACACGGCGACCGGGCAGGCGTACGAGGGGCCGGGCCAGGTGCTGGTCGACGCCCCGCTGTCGGGGGTGCCGGTGCTGGCGCGGGCGGGCGCGGTGATTCCGGTACGGGACGCGGCCGGCGAACCGGAGCTGGAGGTCTGGGCGCCCGCGCCCGGGCGTACGGGCGGGGGCCTGGTGATGCGGGACGCGGGGGACGGGTGGGCGGGGGCGGAGGTCGAGCGGTACGCGACGCGATGGGAGGGCGACCGCGTGGTGGTGGAGCGGGACGGTGGGGAGGGTGAGGTCGACTGCCGGGTGCGGGTGCGGGGGGTGGCGGACGGGTCCTAGGGCCTGAGTCGTGTCGTGCCCCGTGGACCTCAAGCCCTCCCCGGGCCGAGGCCGGGGCGGATGGGCCCTCCAGCCTGGGGCGCCGTCCGTGCGGGCCCGGCGCGGGCCTCGGGTCATGGCCCCGGTCCGGGGCCGGGGCTCAGGTCCGGGAGCCGTGGGGCGGGACGCCCGGGCGCTCAGCCGAGGCGGCCCCCGAACCACGCGTCGGCCGCCTCCGTGTGCAGGGGGAAGGCCAGAGGGCGGGGGCCGTACAGGATCTCGTAGCCGGATGTCTCGTCGGTCGGGGTCGAGGGCGGGAGGCTCGCGAGGGGGCGGGCCGGGAGGAGGCCGAAGACCAGGAGGTGGCCGGCCGTGTCACTGAGGACGTCGGCGAGCCGGACGTCCTGGGCGGCGGCCTCGACGCCGGTCTCCTCGCGGAGTTCGCGGACCACCGCCGTACGCCAGTCCTCGGCGTGGTCGATGAATCCGCCGGGCAGGGCCGCGCCGCCCTTCTGCGGCTCGATGGTGCGGGTGATGACGACGAGTCCGGTGGCGCTCGGGCCGTCGACCGGGAGCAGGGCCACCGCGACGGGGAGCGGGTTGCGGTAGGCGGTGGTGGTGCAGTGCGCGCAGGTGCGGGGCCAGGCGTCGGCGGAGGGGAGGGCGGCGTACGGGGCGCCGCAGGTGCCGCAGTGGGAGTCCCGCACGTACCGGGGCGGCGACTGCTGCGGGGCGGGCGGGGAAGGGCGGTTGCCGGGTTCGGACACGGGCGGACTGTACCGGACGGGTTCTTCCGCGCGGGCCGCCCAGCTGATAGACGGTGTGCCCATGACAGGAATGCGTACCGCTCTGCGTGCTCCGGCCGTCACGGCCGCCGCCCTCCTCGCCGCCACCGCCCTCTCCCCCACGGCGCAGGCGCGTCCCGAACCGCGAGCGCCCGAGGAGTTCGTGGCGCTGCGTTCGGTGGATCCGACGATCATCCAGGAGATGCGCTACACCACGGCGCACACCTTCCTGGGTGAGCGGGTGGACGGGTACCGGCAGCCGGTGTGCATCCTGACCCGGCCCGCCGCGCGCGCCCTTCACCTGGCGCAGAAACGGCTGTTGCGTCAGGGGTATTCGCTGAAGGTGTACGACTGCTACCGGCCGCAGCGGGCCGTGGACCACTTCGTGCGGTGGGCGAAGGACCTCGACGACCAGTCGATGAAGGGGGAGTTCTATCCGCTGGTCGACAAGTCGCGCCTTTTCGCGGACGGTTACATCGCGGAGAAGTCCGGGCACAGCCGGGGCAGCACGGTGGACCTGACCCTGGTCCGCCTCCCGGCCCTGCCGGCCAGGCCGTACCGTCCGGGTGAGCGGCTGACCCCCTGCTTCGCGCCGAAGGACGAGCGGTTCCCCGACAACTCGGTGGACATGGGCACGGGTTACGACTGCTTCGACACCCTCTCCCACACCGATGATCCCCGGATCCAGGGGGCTCAGCGCGCCAACCGGCAGTTCCTGAAGCGGACGCTGACCGAGGTGGGGTTCGTGAACCTCCCCGAGGAGTGGTGGCACTTCACCTTCAAGCCGGAGCCGTTCCCGGACAGCTACTTCGACTTCCCGGTGGATCGCAGGTCGGTGGGCAGGCCCTGAACGGAACGGGCGACCGGGACCACCCCCGTGGGCTCCGACCGCCCGTTCTTCATCTCGGACGCGAAAGGGGCGTGTTCGGTTGCCGATCGGGCGACTACGGTGCCCGTATGTCACAGCAGACGTTCGATACGTACGAGGAATTCTGGCCGTACTACGTCGCGATGCACTCCCGGGCCGCCACCCGCTGGGTCCATCTGACCGGCACGCTGACCGGGCTCGCGCTGACCGCATACGGGCTGGCGCGGGGCCGGAAACGCTATCTGGCGGCCCTGCCGCTGATCGGGTACGGCACGGCGTGGCCCGCGCACTTCCTGATCGAGAAGAACAACCCGGCGACGTTCGGGCATCCGGTGTGGTCGCTGCGCGGGGACGCACAGATGATCCGGACGATGCTCGCGGGCCGGGACGCGGAGCTGGCGGAGACCGCGTCGAAGTGGCTGGCCGAGCACGGGGAGGACGAAAAGGGCGACTGAGCCCGGGGCCGGACCCCTCGCCGGGCGGCGGCGCCCGTGACACACTTCTGACGTTCCGTCAGGTCCAGCGCCGGGAGGGGCCCTGTCGCGTACGCGTACACCCGTGGTGGCCGGTTGGTTCACCGAGGACGCCACCGAGGAGGACTTCCGGCTGCTGGGCACCCGCTGCTCCGGCTGCCGGACGGTCCGCTTCCCCCGGGAGGACGGCCACTGCCGCAACCCGGGCTGCTCCAAAGGGGAGTTGGAGGAAACGCCGCTGTCGAAGCGGGGCACGGTGTGGTCCTGCACCGACGGGTGCTACCGGCCGCCTCCCCCGTACGTCAGCGACCCCGACTCCCCCCTGGACTCCGTACACGCTGGTCGCCGTCGAGCTGGCCGCCGAGCGCATGGTGGTGCTGGGGCAGGCCGCCCCGGGGTGGGCGTGCGCGATCTCCCCGTGGGCTCGGTGGCGGAGGTGGTGCCGGGCGTCCTGGACGAGGACCGGGCGACGGGCACCGTGCACACGGCGTGGCACTGGCGGCCCGTCGCGGCGACGGAGGCCGGGGACTGAGCGGCGGAAGGGCCGGCGACGTGGCGGTCCTCGGGGCCGGGTGCACCCGTGGGGCAAGTGGGGGCGCGGCTTCACCACGTACGGCCGGACGGCCGCGCAGGCAGCCCTCGCGGATGCGGGCGTCGGCTGGCCCGAAGTCCGGTCGGTGGTCGGTGCGCAGACGGCGCGCGGGGGCTATCCGGGGTACGTGGCGGGGGCGACGTTCGCGCGGGCGCTCGGGTGGCAGGGGGCGCGGGTGGCGTCCGTGTACGCCGCGTGCGCTTCCGGGGCGCACGCCATCGACACGGCGCAGGCGCAGATCCTGTCGGGTCGGCGGACGTGGTGCTGGTGGTGGGGGCCGACGCGGCGCCCAAGGGGTTCTTCCCCCCGGCGGGCGGGGAGCGGCCGGACGATCCGGACTGGCTGCGCTTCCGGGTGCTCGGGGCGGCGAACCCGGCGTACATCGGGCTCTACCCCCGCCGCCGCATGGCCCTGTACGGGGACACCCCGGAGGACTTCGCGCTGGTCAAGGTGAAGAACGCGGCGGCCGGGGCGCTCAACGAGTACGCCCGCTACCGCACCGCGGTGACGGCCGAGGAGGTCGCCGCCTCCGCGGTGGTCGCCGATCCGCTGCGGCTGCTGGACATCTGCGCCACGTCCGACGGGGCCGCCGCGCTGGTGCTGTGCAGCAGGGAGTTCGCGCGGCGGCGGGGGGTGCGTGATCCGGTGCGGATCCGGGCCGTGTCCACCGTGACGCCGACCTTCCCGAGGAGCGTCCTGGACCTGCCGGACATCGGCACGGACTCGGCGGTGGCCGTGGACCCGTCGCGCGAGAGCTTCCGGGCCTCGATCGCGCGGACCGCGTACGAGGAGGCGGGGATCGGGCCGGAGGATCTCTCACTGGCCGAGGTGTACGACCTGTCCACGGCACTAAAGTTGGAGTGGTACGAGGACCTCGGGCTGTGCGGTCCGGGCGAGGGGGCGAAGATCCTGCGCTCGGGCGCGACCGCGCCGGGCGGCCGGGTTCCGGTGAACGTGAGCGGCGGACTGGCCTCGTTCGGCGAGGCGGTCCCCGCCCAGGCCATCGCGCAAGTCTGCGAGCTGGCCCGGCAATTGCGGGGACGGGCCGGACAGCGGCAGGTGCCGGGCGCGCGGGTCGGCGTCACGGCGAACCAGGGGCTGTTCGGGCACGGCTCGGCGGTGGTGGCGGTCCGCTGATCCCCGGGGCGTCTCAACAGGTTTTCCCTGTCTTTGACTTGACTGCCCGTCACCGCGGCAGAACACTCGGGTCCCGGCGCGCCGGGCGACGTGCGGCTCGTACCCCTGTCGGCGGGGGTACGGGCCGTACGCGTACCGGGGACCGGCACACTCCCCCGGCTCAGGTGGCGACGGGTTCGCGGGCCCGTGCAGCACGCTCCAGGGCGTGTTCCACGACCGCGACCAGGACGTCGCGCACGGAGGACCGGTCCCGTGCGTCGCAGACGAGCAGCGGGACCTCGGGATCGAGGTCGAGGGCGGTCCGTACGGTCTCGGCGGGGAACCGCTCGGCGCCCTCGAAGGTGTTGACCGCGACCGTGAACGGGATCCGCCTGCGCTCGAAGTAGTCGACCGCGGCGAAGCAGTCCTCCAGACGCCGGGTATCGGCGAGGACGACCGCGCCGAGGGAGCCCTGGGCCAGCTCGTCCCAGAGGAACCAGAAGCGGTCCTGGCCCGGGGTGCCGAACAGATAGAGGACCAGGTCCTCCCGCAGCGTGATCCGGCCGAAGTCCATCGCGACCGTGGTGGTGGTCTTGGACTCGACCCCCGCCAGATCGTCGACCGGGCGGCCCGCCTCGCTGAGGCGTTCCTCGGTGCGCAGTGGTCTGATCTCGCTGACCGCGCCGACCGCGGTCGTCTTGCCGACGCCGAACCCTCCCGCCACCAGGATCTTCAGGGTGACGGGCTCGACGGGCCGCTGCTTGACGCGGCTAGAGCGCCCGAAGGCCATTGATTACCTCGCGAAGAATGTTCACGTCCGGCAGCTCGGCCGGTGGAACGGGACGGGTGACGTGCACCAGCTCGTCCTCGACGAGATCGCCGACCAGGACCCGTACCACCCCTACGGGGAGGTCGAGTTCGGCGGCGAGCTCGGCGATCGACTGGGGCCTGTCGCTGCAGAGTTCGACGATCACCACGTGTTCGGGGGCGAGCGTCTGGTCCCGGCCGGGGTCGTCGGCGGCCGGTTCCGGCACGACGAGCGCGATCAGGTCGAGACGGTGTCGGGAGGCACTGCTGGTCCGCCCCCGGGTCATCGCGTACGGACGGACCACCGGTCCCGCGTCCGCGTCGTACCACCGGGAGGCCTGGGGGTCGACGGTCCCGTCCGGGGATCCGGGGCCGGTGCCCCGGGGGGAGTCAGCGCTCATGCCCGCCACACTCACCCTCCGGCGGGCATACCGGTCGTCCGTGGGGCGTTGGCCAGATGGGCCCCCACGCGCTTGACCATCAGTGTCATCTCGTACGCGACCTGGCCCACGTCGGAGTCGGCGTCGGCCAGCACGGCGAGACAGCTGCCGTCGCCGGCCGCCGTGACGAAGAGGAACGCCTCGTCCAGCTCGACGACGGTCTGGCGCACCCGGCCCGCGTCGAAGTGGTGGCCGACGCCCTTGGCGAGGCTGTGGAACCCGGAGGCGACGGCGGCGAGATGCTCGCTGTCCTCGCGGGTCAGATCCGCCGAGGCGCCGGTGGCGAGTCCGTCGCTGGAGAGCACCAGCGCCTTGCGGATGCTGGCGACACGCTGGACGAGTTCGTCGAGCAGCCAGTTCAGTTCGCCCGAGCCGTGGCGGGCGGGGTTGTGTGCTGCGGCGTTCGGTGCGGTCATCGACCGTCCCCTCCCGGAGTGGTTCCTGGTGCTGTGCCACCGGGGTCGCCGGTGTTCGCGGCGGCTTCGGTGGTCGTGGTGGACGCGGTGGTCCCGGTGTTCTCGGCGGGTTCGGCGTTCTCCCGGCGGCCACGCTGCCAGCCCCGCTGGAGCGAGGCCATGCGGTCGCGCACCTCGTCCGCGTCGCGCTCGGCGTCGTCGGCCGTGTCCACGGGCGCCCGCTGCACCGTGCGCTCCGCGGAGTCCTCACGGAGCTGGCGGGCGAGGCTGGCCTGCCGGACCCGACGGGGCAGTCCGCCGATGGTGTCGGGCGCCGGTGGGGCGGCGGGCACCGGGGCCTCCTCGCGCCCGGACCCCGGCGCGCGGGGTGGCTCGGGTGCGTGGGACGGCTCGGTCGAGCGGGACGGCCCGGTGGTGCGGGGGGCGTCCGGCGTACGGGAGATACCTGTTGCTCCGCGGTGGGTGGCGGCTCGCACGGTCCAGGGTGCGTCGGCGGTGCGGGGCCCGTCGGCCTCCTCGGGGGCGCGGTCCGCGGTGTGCGGGACCGGTCCTGTGGCCTTCGCGGGTGGCGTGGTCGCGTCGTCGTCCGCTGCGCCGACCCGGCGACCCCGGTCGGTGACCAGCGTCGGCGGGATGCGGCGGGGCAGCGGTACGGGTCCGGCGGGGCGCATCGGGCGGACCTCCGCCGTGGGCTCGTCGCCGTGGTCGCGGGCCTGCTGGTGCTGTTCCCGGTCGGTGTCCCGGCGCGGGCGGCCGACGGGCTTGTCGCGGCGGGGCTCGCGGTCGCCGTCGCGGCGCACGTCCCGGGCGCGGAAGATGCCGCCGCGCTCGCTCTCGGTGTCCTCCAGATCGGACACGCCGTCCAGGACGGGTCCGAGGGCCGGGTCCAGAGCGGGATCCGGCGAGCCGTCCAGCGGGTCGCCGGCGAAGTCCAGCGGGCCGACCGGGCCTTCCAGTTCGACCGGCCCGTCCAGGACGCCCGGCCCGGTGAGCCCGGTGGGCACCGGCGCCAGGACCGCGGACCTGCCGTTGACGCGGCGCTCCCCGCCCGGGGCGGTGCCCGGACCGCCAGGGTCCGTCTCGGGGTTCCGGCCGCTGCCGAGCGCCCGCTCGGCCCGGCGGTCCAGGCGGAACCCGGTGCCGTGGGTGTCGGGGGCGTCGGTGAGCAGGGCCGCCGGGATGAACACGACCGCGGTGGTGCCTCCGTACGGCGATTTCTGCAGGGAGACCCGGACGTTCTGGCGCTGGGCGAGCCGGCTGACGACGAAGAGGCCGAGCCGGTCGGTGTCGGAGAGCTCGAAGTCGGGGGTCTCGGCGAGCCGCAGGTTGGCGTCGAGGAGGACCTCGGGGGCCATCCCGAGGCCCCGGTCGTGGATTTCGAGCGTGAAGCCGTTGGAGACGCGTTCGCCGTGCACCTGGACCGCGGTGTGCGGAGGCGAGAAGACGGTGGCGTTCTCCAGGAGTTCGGCGATCAGGTGGGTGAGGTCGGCCACGGCGGGCCCGCCAACGCCGATCCGGGCCAGGCGGCGGACCTCGATGCGTTCGTAGTCCTCGACCTCGGCGACGGCGGCCCGCACCACGTCCATCAGCTGGATGGGCTTGCGCCACTGGCGGGAGGGGGCGGCGCCGGAGAGGATCACGAGTCCTTCGGCGTGCCGCCGCATACGGGTGGTGAGGTGGTCGAGGCGGAACAGGTCGGCCAGTTCGTCGCTGTTCTCGGTGCGGCGCTCCATCGCGTCCAGCAGGGTGAGCTGGCGGTGCAGGAGGACCTGGTTGCGGCGGGCGAGGTTGACGAAGACCTCGGAGACGCCGCGCCGCATGTCCGCCTGCTTGACCGCGGCCTCGACGGCGGCCCGCTGGAGGGTGTTGAGCGCCTGGCCGACCTGGCCGATCTCGTCGGGTTCGTAACTGAGGTGCGGGGCCTCGGTCTCGACGTCGACCTGTTCCCCCGCGGCCAGCCGGCGCATCACGCTCGGCAGCCGGACGCCGGAGACCTCGTGGGCGTCCTTGCGCAGCCGGGACAGGTCGCGGACGAGTTCACGGCCGATGCGGACGGAGACGAAGATCGAGACGATCAGGGCCAGGAAGCCGAGGATTCCGGCGATCCCGGCCTGGGCGAGGACCCGGTAGGCGGCCGGTTGGGCGCGGTCCTGGAAACGGTTGCCCATCTCCGTGGAGTCGCCCGCCAGCCGGTCGAGGACGGGCACGGCCGCCTCCTCCCAGCGCTCGGCGTCGACGGCGCCGGAGCGCTTCGTCGGCCCGGCCTCGATCAGGGCGTCCTCGGCGGTGCGCAGCGGTTCGGTGTCGGGGCTGCCCCAGAACTGCTCGACGCGGCGGCGTTCGGCGGCGGGGAGGTTCTCCAGGCTGACCTCGTAGAGCAGCTCGCGCTGCGCCACGAGGCCGGATATCCGGCGCAGTTCGGCGGTGGTGAAACGCCCGGCGATGAGGCCGGATGCGATGAGCGCGTCCTCGCGCGAGAGCATCTCCCGGGCCCGGGAGATGCCGACCAGGGCCCGCATCTGCTTGTCCATCGACACGTTCTCCAGGGTGTGGAGTCCGTTGAGGAAGCGGTACGAGGGGTCCACCAGGCCGTTGTAGAAGTCCAGTGCCTTGGCGCGGCCGATGGTGCGCTTCTCAACCGATTCGCGCAGGGCCTCCAGTCCGTCGACGGCGCTCAGGATCGCGTCCAGGCGGCTGCTGTCGGCGGCGCTCAGCGAATCCCGGACGTCCTGCGCCCGGGCGTTCTCCCTGACTTCGGCCACGATGCGGTCGGTGGCGGCGCGTTGGCCCATGAGGACGGGGAGCGCGTCGGAGGCCCGGGGGTCGGCGAGGAAGACCAGGGTCTGCCGTCGCTCGTCCTGGACGGCGCGGACGGCGTCCTCCAGCGGTTCGCTCACCTTCTCCACGATGGATCCGGCGCTCATCAGGTCGTCGGCCTGGCGGCCGGTGATGTAGGTGGCGAAGACCCAGAGGCCCGTGAGGGAGACGAGCGGCACCAGCAGCAACGCCACGATCTTCCTGCGGATGGACTTCCCGCGAAAGCGCATGGCCTCCCCCAGATCGGCCCCGCACGGCGACAGCGGGGGTTGTCTTCTCCGTCAATAAACGGCGCGAGCCTACTACTGGCACAGAGACAACTCGAAGACACGTCCGGATGGTTTTCAGCCGTCCACCCTGGAGTTGATCATGAGTTGTCCCGGTTTTCCCGGAGATGAAATTCGCGAAAGCGACAGAGGGCACCGGCTGGACTCCTCGGCACCGGCACGTATCAGTTGGCTGGAATTCTTCGCTCCGTGACCTTCTGTGCCCTGCGCGTGCTTTTTCGGGGGAATCTTCGGGACGGGTGGTTCGTCCATATGTACGGGGTAGGCGCACGGTGGGGTCGTGCGCGGCAGGACGGACGTGTTGCGCCGCGTAGAACCGGCGCAAGCCGGGCAGCCACCCTGAAGTCGGACAGTGGCGGGGAGTTGAAGACCTTGAGTACGCAGGAACGCGGGCGCGCCGGAGCACCGGCTGCCGCGCGGACGGAAGCCGCGGAGGGGGCACGGGTCCCGCGGCAGTTGTGGGTGGAGGAGCCGGCCTCGAAGCGGCGCATGCCCGACGCGGTGCGGACGGCCGCCGTGCGCGCCGTTCTGATCATGTCGGTGACGATCATCCAGGCGATGGTCGCCTTCCTGAGCACGTTGACCGGCTCCTGGCTGGCCTTCCCGATGGTGCTCAGCAGCGTGGCCAGCACGGTGGTCGCCACCTGGGCGGTGCTGGACGTCTGGGTCACCCGGCAGGTGTGGAACCAGCGCAACGGCGTGGTGTCGGTGCCGAGCAGTACGGCCCGTCAGATACGTCGTGAGCGGCGCCGGTCCCGCCGTGCCGAGCGGGCGGCCGAGCGGGACGGCACGGGCGGTGGCATAGGCGGCCGCCGGAGCACCGGCGGCCTCTCCCGCGCCTGACGGGAACCGCCTCCACCCGCGCTCGAACGACCGGCGACCGTTCCCGGCCCGGCGGGCCGCCGTCGGCTGCTCCCGGCCCGGCGGTTACGCCTCGGGCTCCGGAGTGGCCGGAGGCTCGGTGGTGGTCTGCTCGTTGCGTTTGAACATCCGGGTCGCCGTGATCTCGCCGTGGACCGTCTCGCCCTCAGGATCCTGCTGCGGCAGACCGGGCCGCAGATGCTCCTCCACGCTGATGTACTTCAGCCCGGCCCTCAGGTCTGCGTCGTTGCGCAGCCGGATGACGAGGGGGAATTCGGCGAGCGCGGTCGTGTCGAACAGGCCCGTCGTGTACAGCAGTTGTACGCCCAGCGCGTCCGACACGGCCCGCTGGAGCTCCAGCAGATACGTGGCGTTGGCGCGGCCGATCGGGTTGTCGAGGAACAGGGTGCCCGCGTGCCGGTGGCGGTCGCGGCCCCGGTCGTTGCTGCGCAGGGCCGCCATCGTGCAGTAGAGGGCGATGGCGGCGGTGAGCAACTGGCCTCCGGAGAAGACGTCTCCCATCTGCCCGACCGGGACGCGCTCGGCGCGCAGCACGGCGTCCGGCTTCAGGATCTCCACCGCGATGCCCTTGGGCCGCAGGGCCGCCTCGACGCCCCGCAGCAGCAGGGACATGCCGTCCCGGCGCAGATCGGAGTTCTTCTTGAGGGCGGCGCTGGTGGCCTCGTCGATGACCTCGCCGAGGCGTTCGGTGAGGGTGGCCTGGTCGGGTTCCTCGAAGCGGATGCGGAGGAATTCCTGACCCGACCACTCCCCCAGCCCTTCGGGGAGCTGGGAGAGCCGCTGGGCGGAGCGCAGGGTGGTGAGCGCCGACTCGACGAGTCCGCGCAGCCGGTCGACGATCGAGTCGCGGTTGCGCTCCAGCTGGACCAGCTCGTCGGTGAGGACACGCAGCCGGGGGGCGAAGGCGTCGGCCCACTTCTGGGCGTGTTCGGGCAGCGCGGAGGCCGGCAGTTCGCGGATCTGCTGGCGGGCGGGGGTGCGGACCTGTTCGTACCGGGTGGAGTTGGCGTGCCGGACGAGGATGTCGCTCGCTTCCCGGACGGCGCTCTCGGCGGCCGAGAGGTCGGCGTTGCAGCCGCGCAGGGAGCGGCGGGACTCGGCGGCGGACTGCCGGGCCTCCTCCAGACTCCCGGGGTACGGGTCGGGGTCCTCGGTGCCCTCCTCCGCGCCGTGGTCGCGCAGGAGGTCCCGCAGGAGGGCCGCGGTCTCGTCGAAGCCGCCGGCGGAGTCCTCGGCGGTGCGGTGGGCGTGCAGCAGCTCGCTGTGGGCGGCGCGGGCCGTGTCCAGGGTGGCGGTGGCGTCGGCCAGTTCGGCGTTGGCCGTACGCAGGAGGGCCTGGGCCCCTTCGGCGTCGGCCGGAACCAGGTCGTCCGGCAGCTCGGTGTGGTGGGGGCGTTCGTCGTCGGGGGCGAGCCGTTCGGCCTCGCCGCGCAGCCGTCCCAGGTGCTCGCTGGCGGTGGAAGCGCGGGTCTCCAGCAGCTGGACGTGTGCTTCGGCGCGGGCGGCGGCGGCCTGGCGGGACGGGCCGTCGGCTCCGTCGGTGCCCTCCAGGAGCTGGGCGGCGCGGGTGCGGACCTTGTTGGTGAGGCGGTCCAGCTCGGCCAGGGCGGCGCTCTCGTCGCTCTCGGCGCGGGCCTGTTCGGCACGCAGGTCGGCGCCGACGCCGACCTTCTCGTACAGCTGGGACGCTGCCCGGTAGGCCTCGCGCAGCGTGGGCAGGGCGGTGCGGGCCTTCGACTCGTCCTCCTCGGGGAGGATTTCGGGGACGCCGGCGATCTCGGCGCGCTCGGCCCGCAGGGCGCGGGCCGTGCGGCGGGCGTCGTCCCCGGCGCGCTGGGCGGCGCGGCGGTCCTCGTCGGCGGCGCGGGCGAGGTCGAGGCAGACGGCGGCGCGGGCCTCGGACTCGGCGGCTTCGTCGACGAGTTCGCGCAGTCGGGCCTGCCAGCCGGAGCGCTCGCGGAGCCGGTGGGCGAGTCCTGCCAGGGCGTCGGCGGCGCGGCGGGCCCGCTGTGCGGCCTCCTGACGCTCGTCGCGGACCCGGGCGGTGTCGGCGGCGGCCTCGTCGGCCTCGGCGCGGGCGGTGCGGGCTTCGGCGAGGACGGCTTCGGCGCTCTCGGCGGCCGTACGGGCGGTGGCGGCGGCCTCGGCCAGCTCGGCGAGCATGCCGGGCGGGCAGTCGGCGCGCCAGGAGCCGATGCGGGAGGCGAGGGCGCGGTCGCCGGAGAGGCGGGCGGCCAGCGTCCTGATGTCCTCGTCGCGGGCGGCGGCGCGGCTGCGCAGCGCGTGGCGCTCCTCGTCGGCGGCGTGTTCGTCGTGCATGGCCGGGTTCGGCGGGACGAGGAAGACGCCGTCGCTCGCGGTCGCGGAGCCGGTGCCGGGTGCGGGGACGGGGGCGAGGAGAGCGGCGGCGGTGCCGACGGCGACGGCCGAGCGCGGCAGGAGCGCGGCACCGGCGAGGACTTCCCGGGCCCGGGTGTGGGCGTCGGGGTCGGTGATGACGACGCCGTCGACCAGTTCGGGGCGGGCGGCGAGGACGGCGGCGTGGTCGGCCGGGTCGACGGCCTGCGCAAGGTAGCGCCAGCCGGGCAGGGCGGGGATGCCGTGCTCGCCGAGATATTCGACGGTGGCCAGGACATCGGGGCCGGGCGGCAGCAGCCCGCCCTCGCCGAGCGCGCCGAGGATGCGGGCGTCGTCGGCGGCGGCGGTGCGCAGGTCGAAGAGGCGGCGTTCGGCGGCGGCGACGGACTCGTCGAGGAGGTCGCGCAGTTCGTCGGCGCTGCGGTCGAACTCCTCGGCGGTCAGGGGCTGCTGGGCGGTGGGCTGGTCGGCGAGGGCGACGGCGCGGTCCGGGGAGGCGTCGGGCGCGGTGCCCGTGCCGTCGCCGCGGTGGCCGGCTGTCGTGGCGTCGTCGCCGGTGGGGGTGGTGCGGGCGGTGCCCCGGTCCGGGCCCGACGCCTCCTCGCCGGACTCCCGGCGGGGGTGCGGGACGCCGGTGCCCGAGGGCAGGCCGAGCAGGTCCGCGAGGCGCGGGTCGGCGGCGATCGACGCGGCGGCCAGGTACTCGTCCTCGTAGCTCCGCTCCGCGGCCTTGGCCCTGTCGGCGGCGCGGGCGGCGGCCAGTTCGGCGCGGCTCTCGGCGGCGGCCGCCTCGCGGGCGGTGTCGGCGGCGCTGCGGGCGGCTTCGCGGGCGGTGTCCCAGGCGGCGACGGCGGACTGCTCGGCGTCGCTGGCGGCGAGGGCCGCGCGGGCGGGGTCGGCGTCGGGAGCGGTGTCGTCGAGCCAGCCGGCCCGGACGGCTTCGGCGGTCTCCTGGCCGACCTCGGCGAGGCGCTGGCGCAGATGGCCGGCCTCGCTGCGGGCGCGCTGGGCCTCGGTGGCGGCGACCGTGGCGTCGCGGTGGGCGCGTTCGCCGGCGGCCTGGAGGGTGTCGGAGCGCTCCTCCTCCTCGTTGGCGAGGCGTTCGCCCTCCTCGGCGGCCCTGTGCAGGGCGCGGACGAGGTCGGTGGCGGCTGCCGAGCGGGCGGCGAGGGCGGGGGCGGCGTCGCGTTCGGCCTCGCGGATGGCGGCGGCGACCCTGGCCGAGCGGTCGGCGGCGGCGCGGTGGCGCAGGACTGCTTCGGCGGCCTGCCAGGCGGCGTGCAGGGTGCGGGCCTCGACCAGCTCCTTGCGTCCGGCGGCGGCGCTCTTCTCGGCTGCGGTCAGGGCCAGTGAGGCGTGCCGGTAGGCCAGTTCGGCGGCGATCAGGGCGCGGCGGCCCCGGGTGGACTCGGCTTCGGTGACGGTGTGGGCGGCGGCGGTGACGCGTTCGGCCAGCTCGGCGGTGCGACCGCGCTCCTCGGCGGCGCGGGCGGAGAGGCGGCGGGCCAGGGTGCGGGTGCGTCGTTCGGCCCCGGCGTGGATGTCGCGGGCCCGGGCACGGGCGTCGGTGGCCTCGACGATCCGGCCGAGGAGGTCGACGGAGCCGGCGGTGAAGTCGCGTTCGGCGGTCAGCTCGGCGCGGCGGCCCAGTTTGTTGCCGAAGCCGCTGACCAGGTCGGCGAGTCCGTCGGTGTCGCGGGTGTCGGTGACGGCGCGGAGCAGGAGGTCGGTGAAGTCGGAGTCCTTCTTCACCGCGAAGAGACCGGCGGCCTCGCCCTCGTCGGCGTTCATCTCGCGCTGGTAGCGGAAGAGTTCGGGGTCGAGGCCGAGGTCGCCGAGGTGCTCGTTCCAGCGGTCGTGGATCTCCTCCCAATGGACGTCGAGGTGCGCGTAGAACTTGCCCGCGTCCATCAGCGCGTCGCGGAAGCCCTTCATGGTGCGCCGCCTGCCGCGCGCCCCGGAGACGCCTTCGGCGGGACGGCCCACGGCGGAGGCCTCGGCGACGGGCAGGCTGTCCAGGCTGAGCCCGGGGCCGGGGCGGAACGAATACCAGGCCTCGGCGAACTTGCGCGGGTCGTTGGAGACCTGGCGGCCGCGCCACTCGCTGACCTTGCCGACGACGACACACTCACCGGTGAGGGTGTGCTGCCACTCCAGGGCGACGTGCCCGCAGTCGTCGGCGAGGAGGAACTTGCGCAGCACGCCGGAGCTGGCCCCGCCGAGGGTGTTGCGGTGGCCGGGGAGCATCACCGAGAAGATCAGCTTGAGCAGGACGGACTTGCCGCCGCCGTTCTCCAGGAAGAGGACGCCCGCGGGCGCGGGGCGACGGGGCGGGCCGACCGGCTCCTCCTCGAAGAACTCCGCCTGGGCGGGGGCTGGGTTGGGGACGGGTGCCCCGACGCCGCGCAGGTCGAGGACGGTGTCGGCGTAGCGCGCACCGGCAGGCCCGATGGAGTAGAGGCGGACCCGGGACAACTCGTACATGGCGGCGGACTCTCGTCGTTCGGTGAGCGGGGGTGATGCGGCGGGGGGTGCGGGTCGGTCGGGGTCAGGAGTGGAAGGGCAGGCCCGCGTCGGCGGCCAGCTCCACGCTGTCCGGGTCGGGCGGCGGCAGCAGCGTGGCGGAGCCGTCGGTGACGGGGACGACGCCGAGCTCCAGCAGTTCGGCCATGGCGGCGCTGCCCGCCAGGTCGCGGACCTGGAGCTGGTAGCGGGCGGTGGTGCGGTAGGCGCCGCCCGCGTCGTCGCCGGTGCGCTGGAGGAAGCCGGAGTCGGTGAGGAAGGCGACGGCCTTGCCGATGATGCCGGTGGTGGATCCGGCGAGCCGGCGGGCGTCCTTCGTGGCACCGGTGGCGCTGCGGCGGGCGTAGATCCGCCATCCGGCTTCGAGCCCCGGGGCGTCGCTGACGGGGTCGGTGTTGTCGCCCTGTTCCTCGGCGCGCTCCTCCAGCCGCCGGCAGGCCTGGCGTACGAAGGCGTCGACGCCGTTGACGGTGATGCGGCCGATGTACGCGTCGTCGGCGAGGTCCTCGGGGCGGGGGAAGGCGAGGGCGGCGACGGCGAGATGGGCGAGGCCGTGCAGGAAGCGGTCGGCGGCGTCGGAGGAGGCGCGGCGGGCGTAGTCGCCCATGCGGACGGCGAAGACGGAGTCCTCGCCCGCCGTGACGGCCATCCCGGCGCGCGGGGAGACCTCCAGGACGACGAGGCCGAGGCCGGTGGCGACGGCGTCGGCGAGCCGGGCGAAGGCACTCTCCTCCCGGTAACGCCTCAGCAGGTCGGCGTATTCGGCGTCGCGGGCGGGCAGCAGCTTGGGCTGGAGCCCGAAGGAGACGAGACGGGCTGCGTCGGCGGCGTCGGCCGGAGTGACGGGGGTCTGTCCGGCCGGCTCGGCGGCGTGCGGAGAGCTGTGCGCGGTGTCGGGCCCGTACGTGGGGGAGGGAGCCCCGTACGCCGTGGAGGGGCCGGCGTGCGCGGAGGGCTCGGTCCACGCGTCGGGGTGCTCGGCGTCGTGGTCGCTCACGGCTTGGGACTCCTCGGTACGGATGTGGTGCGGGCGGGCGGGGCCGGTCACGAGGCCTCCTGGCGGTCGGCGGCCATGCCGACGGCGTCCAGCAACGCGGTGCCCACGATGAGGTCGGCACCGCCGAACTCCGGGTCGTCCAGCTCCGCGCCGTCGTCCACGGCGAAGAGCAGGCGCCGCTCGCCCTGGCGGTAGGCGGTGCCGACGGGCGGGCTGGCGGCGTGGACGGCGAGCAGGGCGACCAGGTACGGCAGGTCGGTGTCGCCGGTGCGGCGGGCCTCGGCGAGCAGTCCGGAGAGCCGCCGCGGGGCGTCGTGTTCCAGGTCGAGCAGGGTCATGGCGCGGGCGAGCTGCTCCTCGCTGAACCGGCTGTCGTCGGGGGTGGCGATCAGATCGGGCTCGGGCATCTCCGCGCCCAGGTGCTCGCGCTCCAGCGGCGGGGTGAGCAAGAGGTCGATGAGGTCCCCGACCCTTACGGAGGTGGGGGTGCGCAGTCCGGTGCCATGGGCGAAGAAGGCGTCGGTGGCACGGGTGGACTGCTCGACGGGGAGCGGGAGGAGCGGGGCGAGGAGCTGACCGTACAGATCGAGGCCCGTGTGGAGGGCGGGCGGGGCGAAGGCCTGGCGGTCCTGCTCCGCGCGGAAGAGGGGGCCCGCCTCCAGGAGCCGGGACTGGAGCTGGGTGTGGCGGCGGATGCAGTCCTTGACGATGTCGACCAGCTCGGCGGCCCGGCGCTTGTGCTCGGGGTCCTCGGCCTCGTCGCGGGCCTTGCGGATGTTGGTGAGGATCGCGTTCTCGTGGCGGTAGCGGTCGGCCACGTGGTCGAGGGCCTCGGCGATCATGTCCGGGACGGTGTGGAGCCAGTCGACGGCGCGGACGTTGCGCCGGGTGGCCTCCAGTGTGCGGCGCAGGGTCTCGGCGTACTGCACGGTGCGGTAGCGGGCCTGTTCGGCGGCGAGCTGGGCGTCGGCGAGGCGGCCCCGGCTGATGAGGACCTCCAGCTTGACCTCGGCGGCGATCTGGGCGCTGGTGACATCGGTGTCCAGCGCGCCGACGAGGACGTTGACCGCTTCGTCGGTGGCGCGGAGGTAGACCATGCCGCCGTGGCCGGGGACCTCTTCGATGAGCTTGAAGTCGTAGTCGCGGCGGACGTAGACCCCGTCGGTGTTGAAGGTGCCGTAGACCGCGCGGAAGCCCCGGTCGACGCTGCCGACGTTGATCAGGTTCTCCAGGACCCAGCGGGCGACCCGTTCGTGCTCGGCGACGGGGCGGTCGGGGGCCTGGGCGGCGACGCGGGGCAGCAGCCTGGCCACTATCTGGTCGTGGTCGGCCCCGGTGTCGAAGTCCATGTTGAGCGTGACGTGGTCGATCGCGGCGAGGGCGACCTCCGCCATGGCGTACACCGTGTACTCGCCGGCCAGATTCGCCTTGCGGACGTCCAGGTCGTGCAGCGGCGCCGTGCACGCGAGGGCGCGCAGCCGCCGCGAGAGCCCCTCGTCGGCCGCGGGGCCCGGGGCAGGCCGGGGCCCCGCACTGAGCTGCGGCGCAGCGGTGTCCGTGTTGGCAGGCGAAGTCACGTGGGACAGATTAGGTCCTCGCACTGACAACGGTCGAAACGGCGTTTATGCGACCGGTGCCGAAGGGGGGCCGGAACACCCCCTAGGCGCGTGCAGGGCCGTATCCCCCGCCACCCGGTGTGCGCACCACGAGCACGTCTCCGGCCTCCAGTTCGGCGGTGTCGCAGCCCTCCAGCGGGACCACTTCGCCCCCGGCCCGCTCGATGTACTGCTCCCCGAGCGCTCCGGGCTCCCCGCCGCCCGCTCCGTACGGCGGGACACGGCGGTGTCCGGAGAGCAGGGCGATGGTGACGGGTTCCAGGAAGCGGAGGCGCCGCTCGACGCCGTGGCCGCCGTGCCACCGGCCCGCTCCCCCGCTGTCCTCCCGTACGGCGAAGGACTCCAGGCGGACCGGCAGCCGCCACTCCAGGATCTCGGGGTCGGTGAGCCGGGAGTTGGTCATATGGGTCTGTACGGCGTCGGCGCCGTCGAAGCCGTCCCCCGCTCCGGAGCCGCTGGCGATCGTCTCGTAGTACTGGACGTGGTCGTTGCCGAAGGTGAGGTTGTTCATGGTCCCCGACCCCTCGGCCTGGCCGCCGATCGCCCCGTACAGGGCTCCGGTGACCGCCTGGGAGGTCTCCACGTTGCCCGCGACGGTCGCCGCCGGATAGCTGGGGTCGAGCATCGAGCCGGGCGGAACGGTCACGTCCAGGGGTTTCAGGCAGCCGCTGTTGAGCGGGATGTCCTCTCCGACCAGGGTGCGGAAGACGTAGAGGACGGCGGCCGTGACGACGGAGCGGGGCGCGTTGGCGTTGCCGGGCTGCTGGGGGGAGGTTCCGGTGAAGTCGAGGTGGGCGCTGCGGGTGTCCCGGTCCACGGTGAGGCGGACCTGGACCACGGCCCCGCTGTCGGTCTCGTAGCGGCAGTGGCCGTCACGCAGTTCGGCGACGATGCGGCGTACGGACTCCTCGGCGTTGTCCTGGACGTGGCCCATGTAGGCGTCCACGACGTCGGCCCCGAACTGGTCGGTCATCCGCCGCAGTTCGGCGATGCCTTTCTCGTTGGCGGCGATCTGGGCGCGCAGGTCGGCGAGGTTGGTGTCCGGGGAGCGGGAGGGGTACGGGGCGGAGGCGAGCAGTTCCCGTGTCTCCTCCTCGCGCAGCCGGCCGTCGCGGACGAGCAGCCAGTTGTCGAAGAGGACGCCCTCCTCGTGGATCGTCCGGCTGAAGGCGGGCATGGACCCGGGTGTGGTGCCGCCGATCTCGGCGTGGTGGCCGCGCGAGGCGACCAGGAACCGGAGCTTCTCCTCGTCGAAGACGGGCGTGACCACGGTGATGTCGGGCAGGTGGGTGCCGCCGTGGTACGGGTCGTTGACGGCGTACACGTCGCCGGGGCGCAGGGTGCCCTCGTTACGCCGGAGCACCTCCTTGATGGACTCCCCCATGGAGCCGAGATGGACCGGGATGTGCGGGGCGTTGGCGATCAGGTTGCCCTCGGCGTCGAACAGGGCGCAGGAGAAGTCGAGGCGTTCCTTGATGTTGACGGAGTGGGCGGTGTTCTCCAGGCGGACGCCCATCTGCTCGGCGATGGACATGAAGAGGTTGTTGAAGACCTCCAGCATCACCGGGTCGACACGGGTGCCGACGGCGGTGCGTCCGGGGCGGGGGCTGCCGCGGGTGAGGACGAGATGTCCGGTGGGGGCCGCTTCGGCCTGCCAGCCGGGGTCGACGACGGTGGTTGCGTCGTCCTCGGCGACGATCGCGGGCCCGGTGATGGTGGCGCCGACGTGCAGATCCGCCCGCCGGTGGAGCGGGGCGCGCTGCCACCGCCCCTCGGTGTACAGGTCCACGGTGTCGGCCGGGCGCGGTGCGGCGGCGTGGGGGCCGGAGCCGGCGACGGGCGCGCTGCCGTCGGTCGCGTCGGCGGTCCCTTCGGTCTTCGTGGCCCCGGTCGCCTCCGTGGTTCCGGTGGCCCCGGTGGCCCCGGTGGCTTCCACCGAGACCGTCTCGACGACGACGGGCTTGTCCATCGTGAAGCCGAACCGGGTCCGGTGGGCGGCCGCGAACGCCCCGGCCATGGCAGCCTCCGTGCCCAGGTCCACCGGCAGCGCCGCGTCCGTCCCCGCGTACCGGAGCAGGACGCGGGGGCGGGTGGTGATCGCGGAGTCGGGCACTCCGTCGGCGCGCAGGGCTTCGCGGGTACGGTCGGCCAGATCGGCGCAGAGCCGCTCCACGCGCTCCCGGCAGGCCGCGTCGAACTGTTCCTCCACCGACTGCTCGCGCATCGCGGTCGCGTCGGCCAGGCCGATGCCGTAAGCGGAGAGCACCCCGGCGAGCGGGGGTACGAGGACGGTGTCGATGCCGAGGGCGTCGGCGACCGCGCAGACGTGCTGGCCGCCCGCGCCACCGAAGCCGGTCAGCGCGTAGCGGGTGACGTCGTGGCCGCGCTGCACGGAGATCTTCTTGACGGCGTTGGCCATGTTGAGCACGGCGATCTCCAGGAATCCCGCCGCCACCTCGGCCTCGTCCGGTCTCCGTCCGGTGGCGCTCCCCACCTCGTCGGCGAGCTCGGTGAACCGCTCGCGTACGGGGGCGGCGTCGAGGGGAAGGTCGCCCTCCGCGCCGAAGACGGCCGGGAAGTGGGCGGGCTGGACGCGGCCGAGCATCACGTTGGCGTCGGTGACGGTGAGGGGGCCGCCCCGGCGGTAGCAGGCGGGTCCGGGGTCGGCGCCGGCCGAGTCGGGGCCGACGCGGTAGCGGCTGCCGTCGAAGTGCAGGACGGAGCCGCCACCGGCCGCGACGGTGTGGATGCTCATCATCGGCGCACGCATCCGGACCCCGGCGACCTGGGTTCCCAGCTCGCGTTCGAACTCTCCTGCGTAGTGCGACACATCGGTGGAGGTGCCGCCCATGTCGAAGCCGATGACCCGGTCGTGGCCGGCCTGCTGCGAGGTGCGGACCATGCCGACGACGCCTCCGGCCGGCCCGGAGAGGACGGCGTCCTTGCCGCGGAAGCGGGCGGCTTCGCGCAGGCCGCCGTTGGACTGGAGGAACATCAGCCGGATCCCGTCGAGGCGGGCGGCGACCTCGTCGACGTACCGGCCGAGGACGGGCGAGAGGCAGGCGTCGACGACCGTGGTGTCGCCCCGGGGGACGAGCCTGATCAGCGGGCTGACCTCGTGGGAGCTGCTGACCTGGGTGAAGCCCGCCTCCCGGGCCGCCTCCGCGACGGCCCGTTCGTGCGCGGGGTGGCGGTAGCCGTGCATCAGGACGACGGCGGCGCTGCGCAGGCCCTCGGCGTGGGCGGCGCGCAGCTGTTCGCGTACGGGGCCGAGCTCCAGGGGCCGTACGGTGCGGCCGTGGGCGTCGATGCGTTCGGGGACCTCGATCACCCGCTCGTGGACGGTCCCGGGCAGGACGATGTGCCGGTCGAAGAGGCGCGGCCGGTTCTGGTAGGCGATCCGCAGCGCGTCCCGGAAGCCCTCGGTGATCAGCAGGACGGTCGGTTCGCCCCGCCGCTCCAGCAGGGCGTTGGTGGCGACGGTGGTGCCCATCCGGACGGCGGCGACCCGGTCGGGGGGCACCGGTTCACCGGGCTCCAGGCCGAGGAGCAGCCGGATTCCGGCGACGGCCGCGTCGTCGTAGCGGCCGGGGTCGTGGGAGAGGAGCTTGCGGGTGATCAGCCGGCCGTCGGGGCGGCGGCCCACGATGTCGGTGAAGGTGCCGCCCCGGTCGATCCAGAACTCCCAGCGTCCGGTCATGGCGCCATTGTGTGCCCGCGCCCATGACCTCGCAGGGGCGGGAAATCGTTCGGGGGCGCTCAGTCCAGGAAGAGCGCGGCCAGCCGGGGCAGATGCCTGCGGTTCGCCTCGTCGTCCTCCGCGTCCCAGCTCTCGCCCGCCGGTGCCGCCGGGCGTATCCGCCCGCACAGCGCCGCCTCCACGGCGGCGTCGAGCGAGTCGGTCTCGCCCCGGACGCGCCGGTAGGCCTCGGTCACCGGCGCGCTCAGCGACTCGTATCCGATCCACCCGCGCTCGCCGCGGCCCATCCGGACCACCACCGGCAAGGCGGCCAGGGAGTCGGGATCGGCGACCGCCCGGGTGAAGGTCTCCCGCCCGAGCAGGGCGAGCCCGTCGCGGAAGTCCATGAAGCCGTCGTCGCCGCAGCCGCCCTCGATGAGGTAGGCCGCGTTCCAGAGGGGCCGGCGGTAGGCGGAATCGGTCACGTGCACCGCCGTGACGGCGAAGTCCACGATCCGCTCCGGCTCCAGGGCGGCGAGCACGCCCGTCAGCGCGCCCGGCAGCGGATCGTCGGGCGCGTCCCGGTCGTCCGCCCGGCCCCCGGCCGTCTCACGAGCCCGTTCGACGAGCCCCCACCACTCGTTGCTGTCCATGGAGGGGAAGCCTAGGAGGAGGGTCTGACAACGTCCCTCCTCCCGCTTCCGCTTCGGACCCGTGCCGGTCGTCAGACGGCCGACGCGTCCGGCCCGATCCGGCTGCGAACCGCCGTCTGGACCTCGGCCTCCTCGGCCGGGTCGGCGGCGAGGCGGCGCAGGCGTTCGGCGACGCGGATGTCGCCGGTCTCGGCGTGCAGGGCGGCCACCTCGCGGGTGGTCTCCTCGCAGTCCCAGAGGCACTCCACCGCGAATCCGGTCGCGAAGGACGGGTCGGTGGCGGCCAGGGCGCGGGCGGCCCTGCCCCGCAGGTGCGAGGAGGACGTCTCGCGGTAGACATGGCGCAGGACGGGGGCGGCGCAGGCGATGCCGAGGCGGCCGGCTCCGTCGACGAGGGTCCACAGCCGGGGGGCGTCGGGTCCGTCGCCGCGCACGGCCTCCCGCAGCGCGCCGAGGACTTGGGGAGCGTCCTGGGCGGTGCCTCGGCAGGCGAGCACTCCGGCGGCGGAGGCGCCGAGTGCGTCGGGGCGGGGGGCCCAGCGCCTGGCCCGCTCGACGGCGTCGGAGCCGGTCATCCGCTCGAAGGCGGCGATGGCCGTGTGGGCGACGGAGCGGGAGGGGCTGACGGCGGCGGCCTCGATGAGGTCCAGGACGACGGGTTGACCGGCCTCCGCGAGGTAGTGCAGGGCGGCGCAGCGGGCGCCTTCGGGGCCACTGCGGGCGGCCTCGACGATCTGGGGGAGGTCGTCGGGTCCGGCGACGGCGGTGAGGCAGCGGGCCGCGGGGACGTGCAGTTCGCTGCCGCGTTCCAGGGCCTGCTGGGCCCAGTCGAAGACGGCCTGGACGCTCCAGCCGGGGCGGGGACCCCCGGGGCGCATCTGGCGCTGCCATCGGTCGAACGAGCCCTGTTCGCCGGCGGCCCGGACGCGGGCGCCGACCGCTTCGCGCGGATCGTCGGCCCACAGGCGCCAGGGTCGCGGCTCGAAGGAGTCGCGTACGGCGGCGGCGAGGTCGGACGCGCCCTGGTCGGTGGCCGGGAAGCGGGCGAGGACGGGCAGCGCGAGGGAGCGCAGGCCGGCGTCGTCGTCGCGCAGGGCCAGCTCGTCCAGGGCCCAGGCCCAGTTGGCGCCCGTCGCCGCGTAGCGGCGGAGCAGGGCCAGGGCGTCGTCGCGTCCGTAGGAGGCGAGGTGGCCGAGGACGGAGAGCGCCAGGCCGGTGCGGGAGTCGTCGGTATCGATGTGGTCGTCGGGATCGGCGAGGTGTCGCTCGATCTCCTCCATACCGCCGTCGAGGTCGAGGTAGAGGCGCGCGTAGTAGAGGGAGCGGTTCTCCACCTGCCAGTCGTGGCGGGGGTCGTTCACGACGCAGTGGTTGAGGGCCGCGAGGGCCTCGGGGCGCGGTGCGGCGAGCGCGTGGAGCGTGCCGTCGCCGCGGCCCCTCTGGAGCAGACCGAGCAGGGTGCCGCTCGGCGCTATGAACGGATCGAACATGGGAGAAAGCCTCACATCAAGCTGTCGACGCAACCGGGACCGTGCAGTGCCCCGTGCCTCTCGGCACGTGGGGGTGTCCGGGGGACACCGCTACGCCGCGCAGTGACATGATCGGCCGACCGCCGTCTTTCGCCTGGTGTAGAGCATCTTCCTCTGCCTCTCGTCGGTGGCCCTGAGCGAGCCCGCGACGTCATGATGACCCAGCCATTTCGCCACCGCGACCACATTTACGACGGACCGGTCAGCGAAGCCCACGACGGACGCGCCCAGGGGCGCCCCCGCCGGCGTCTCACCGCGCACCGAAGCGTTCCAGCAGGTCGGACTTGCCGAACATCCGGGCCGTGTCCAGCGCGGAAGGTGTTCCGGCGGCCGGGTCGGCGCCGGCGGCGAGCAGGGCGTCGATGACGGCGTCCTCGCCCTTGAAGACGGCTCCGGCCAGCGGGGTCTGACCCCGGTCGTTGGCCCGGTCCGGGTCGGCGTCGCGGGCGACGAGGGCGGCGACCGTGGCGGCGTGCCCGTGGTAGGCGGCGAGCATGAGCAGCGTGTCGCCCCGGTCGTTGGTGAGGTTGGCGGGGACCCCGGCCTCGACGTACGCCGTGAGGGCCTCGGTGTCACCGGCGCGGGCCAGGTCGAAGACCTTGGTCGCCAGCTCGACCACCTCGGGATCGGGGGTTTCGCTCATCGGACGGACCGCCTTCCTTGACTGCTGCCGCGGCTGCTCACCGCCGCGGTGACCTGGTGGGGAGTACGGCCGGGGCCGTACGAGTGAATCGACAGGGTACTGCTCCCGGGCCGACATGACCCGGCCCGGATGCGGCAAGGGCTCCCCGCGGCCGATCCTGCCCGGCACGGGACGGGCGATGCCGCTCCCCGGGGGCGGACTTCTGTGAGCCAGTCAAGTGAAAGCGCTGGATATTCACTCGATTGCACCTTTTGTCGTATAGATACTTCCCGTGATCCTGGAAGGACTCATGGTGACTGTCCCCTTCAACCAGGAGAGAACCGCTCATGATCCTTTCCATCTCGGGCGTGGTCCTGCTCGCCGTCATCGTCTTCCTGTTCTTCAAGAAGGACGGGCTCAAGGCCTCTCACGCCATCGTCTGCGCCCTGTTCGGCTTCTACCTGGCCGGCACCGCCATCGCACCGAGCATCACGGCGGGCGGGGCGAGCCTCGCCGGCCTGCTGGGCGGGATCAAGTTCTAACGCTCCGCAACCGTTCCCACCCCTTCAGGAGACCGACGTGGCCCGGCGACCACTCCCCCGCATTCTGAGCAGCGGCAGCGCTTCGATCACTCGCAGCAGAGAGATCGCGCGCACGGCCGCCGACAGTGCCACCGATGTCCTCCATCCGCTGATCACGGTGGTCCGCGGTCTGCGGCTGCTGGCCGTGTCCGGCCGGCAGAAGTGGGTCGCCACCCCCAAGGAACGACGTGGTCCCAAGCTGTTCCTGGGCGCGGCCTGCGTGCTGGTGGTGGCGCTCGTCCCGTACGGGCCGATCCTGGCCCTGATCACGGTGATGGGCGCTGCCGCGTGGAAGGGGCGGGAGCGGACCCCCGTGCGGACCGGGCCCGACGAGTCGGAGACCGCGCGCCTGCGGTCGCTGTACGAAGCTCTCGTGCCGTACTTCTCCACGGCCGACGACCCGGACCCCCTGTTCGCCCACGGCGGCGACTGGACGAAGGCCTTCGACCAGTACGCCTTCGACCAGGACGGGCGGCTCACCCGCCTCCGGATCTCCTACCCCGCGTACTTCACGGACGGCGAGGCCGCCGCCCGCTCCCGGATCGAGCAGCTGCTCCACACCAAGTCCGGCCGGGGCCGCGAGTACCACTTCGGCTGGGACGAGGAGGCCAACCGCCTCGTCATGACCGTGCTGGACGCGCTCCCCACGACGATCGCCGCCCAGCGCTTCGTCGCCGCGCCCGGCGAGACGGTCCTCGGCTTCACCGACCCGGACTCCGTCTCACGCACCGTTCCCGTGCGCGACGGCGACACCACGGTGGACGCCTCGCCGGTCGTCTGGCGGACCGGCGGCCGCTCCACCGAACCGCACCTGCTGGCCGTCGGACACCCCGGCGGGGGCACCACGACCCTGGTCCGCTCGATCGCCCTGCAGGCCCTCCAGAACGGCGACGTGATCATCGTCGACGGCAGCGGGGCCGGCGAGTACGCCGCTCTCACCGGCCGTAACGGCGTCCTCGCCGTGGAGTCCGGCGTCGGCGGGGCGCTGGCCACGCTGGAGTGGGCGGCGCACGAGACGGAGCGGCGCCTGATCACCGCCAACCTGGCCCGCCAGAGCGGCCGCCCGGCGCCGGACGACATCCGCCGCCCGCTGTGGATCCTGCTGGACCGTCCCGGTGTCCTCGGCCATCTCGCGGCGGCCGACGGCAGGCCCGACCCGCAGGAACTGCTCCGGATCCCGCTGCGGCACGGCCGGGCGGCCCAGGTCACCGTCGTACTGGCCGAGCAGTTCGACGCCCTGGACACCCTCACGGAGACCGTCCGGACCCATACCCGCGCCCGCGCGGTCCTCGGCCCGGCCTCCCACGAGCAGATCGAGGCCGTCCTCGGCGCCGGACCGCACACCACTCCCCCGCCCGAGGTCCCCGCGGGCCGCGGCTACGTCCGGCTCGGCACGGGCCCGGTCCTGCGGCTCCAGGTCCCCGCCACCCCGGACCCGTACGACGACGCCACGAGCGACGCGCACCGGCAGGCGGTGCTCGACCTGCTGCCCGGCCGGGGCGACCCGATGGAGGCGGCGCCCGTGCACGAGTCGTCCGACGAGGGCCCCGCGACGGCACCGGTGCCCGTGGCCGCGGAGACGGCGGCCGCTCCGGTGGAGGCGATGGTCGCCGAGGCCCGGCCTTCCGAGCCGCTGGCGAAGGCGCAGCCGGCCGGCGCCGAGAGCTGATCCGGCGCACGAACAGCACGGCGGGCGGGGAGCGGGCCTGATGGTCCGCTCCCCGCCCGCCGCCGTCATGCCGGACCTCAGGCCACGAAGGAGCGCGGGGCGTCGGCCCCCGCACCCGCCCCGGAGCGCACCAGGTCCACCGCCGCGGCCAGGCGTGCGGCCGCCTCGTCGGCGACCGGCCCGCTCACCGTGAACGGCAGCCGCACGTACCCCTCGAAGGCCCCGTCGACCCCGAAGCGGGGGCCCGACGGCACGCGGACGCCGACGCGTTCGCCCGCCACCGCCAGCCGCGACCCGGAGATGCCGCCGGTGCGCACCCACAGCGTCAGCCCGCCGCGCGGCACGGTGAACTCCCAGTCCGGCAGCTCCCGGCGCACCGCCGCGACCAGGGCGTCCCGGTTCTCCCTGGCCTGGCTCCGCCGGACCTCGACGGCCTGTTCCCAGCCGCCGGTGCCCATGAGCCAGTTGATGGCGAGCTGTTCCAGGACGGGCGTGCCCATGTCGGCGTAGGCGCGGGCGGCGACCAGGCTGCGGATGACGTCCGGGGCCGCGCGCACCCAGCCGATGCGCATACCGGCCCAGAAGGCCTTGCTGGCCGATCCGACGGTCAGGACCGTGCTGCCGGCCGGGTCGAAGGCGCAGACCCGGCGCGGCATGTCGATGCCGGCGTCCAGGCGGAGTTCGTTCATGGTCTCGTCGACGACGAGGACCGTTCCGGCGGACCGGGCCGCCTCCACCAGATCGCGGCGCTGCTGCTCGTCGGCGAGCGCGCCGGTGGGGTTGTGGAAGTCGGCGACCACGTAGGCGAGCCGGGGCGCGGCGTCCCGCAGCACCTGGCGCCAGCGGTTCATGTCCCAGCCGCCGAGTCCCTCCTCCATCGCGACCGGGACGAGGCGCGCGCCCGTCTCGCGCATCAGCTGGAGGATGTTGGCGTAGCTCGGGGACTCGACCGCGATCCGTTCACCGCGGCCGGCGAAGAGATGGCAGATCGCGTCGATGGCACCCATCGCCCCGGTGGTGACCATGATCTGCTCGGGCATGGTCGGGATGGAGAGGGCGGTGTAGCGGTCGGCGATCATCTGGCGCAGGGCGGGCAGTCCGGCCGGGTAGTCGCCGTGCGTGTGGGCGTACGGCGGCAGCTCCTCCAGCGCCCCCTGGACCGCCCGGGTCAGCCAGGGCTCGGGCGCGGGCAGGGCCGCGCAGCCCAGGTCGATCATCGAGCCGAGCGACTCCGGCGGCAGCGGTTCGAGGCCGCGGGCGGGCAGCGGGTTGCCGGCCGGGACGGCGGTCCAGCTGCCCGCGCCGCGCCGCGACTCCAGGAAGCCCTCGGCGCGCAGCGCCTCGTAGGCGGCGGCGACGGTCGTGCGGCTCACGGACAGGGCGAGGGCCAGTTCGCGTTCGGCGGGGAGCCGGGCGGCGACCGGAACGCGGCCTTCCAGGACCAGCAGCCGTACACCGTCGGCGAGCGCGCGGTACGCGGGCGGCTTGCGGCCGCCCGGTCCGGTCGGCCGGGTCTGCTGCGACCGGAGCTGCCGGGCGAGCTGAGCCGCTCCGACCGTCGATGTCCACTGCGCCATCGAAATCAGTCCACCTTCCTCGAATTGGCCATAGTTGGTGACCGATCCCCTGCCACAGAGTGACATGAAGCAGTCCACTACCACTACATCAGGGGGCACAACGTGGCCAGGACCACCGACCGGAGCACCACTCATCTCACCCGGCGGCTGGTCCAGCTGTACGTGGGTCTGGCGCTCTACGGGGCGAGCTCCGCGCTCCTGGTGCGCGCGGGCCTGGGTCTGGAGCCGTGGGGTGTGCTGCACCAGGGCCTCGCGGAGCTGACCGGGATCTCGATCGGCGTGGTGTCGATCATCGTGGGCGCGGTGGTGCTGCTGCTGTGGATCCCGCTGCGCCAGCGGCCAGGGCTCGGCACCGTCTCGAACGTCTTCGTGGTCGGGCTGGCGATGGACGGGACGCTCGCGGTGGTCGGCGACCCGGACGCACTCGGCGTCCGCATCCCGGTGATGGTGCTCGGCATCGTCCTCAACGGCGTGGCGACCGGGCTGTACATCGCGGCCCGGTTCGGCCCCGGCCCCCGGGACGGTCTGATGACCGGGCTGAACCACATCACCGGCCGCTCGATCCGGCTGGTCCGTACGGCGATCGAGGTGGCGGTCGTGGTGACCGGTTTCCTGCTGGGCGGCTCCCTGGGGGCGGGCACGGTGCTGTACGCGCTGGCCATCGGCCCGCTGGCCCAGTTCTTCCTGCGGATGTTCGCACTCCCCGAGGCATCCGCCCCGGGTGCCGTCGTCGCCTCGGGCGAGCCGTCCACCCCCGCGCCGGCCGCCGGTTCCGGGCCCGTTGCCGCTCCGACGTCCGGGCAGGCCATACTGCCGCAGTGAATCCGAGCCACCCCTATCTGGACCACCCGACGCCGATCGCCTTCGCCCATCGTGGCGGGGCGGCGGACGGCGTGGAGAACACCGTGACCGCCTTCCGCCGCGCCTCGGACGCGGGCTACCGCTACTTCGAGACCGATGTCCACACCACGGCGGACGGCCGGCTGGTCGCCTTCCACGACGCGACGCTGGACCGGGTCACCGACGCCCGGGGCCGGATCGCCGAACTCCCCTGGAGCGAGGTGAGCCGGGCCCGGGCCGGGGGCAGCGAACCGCTCCCGCTCTTCGAGGAGCTGCTGGAGGAGTTCCCCGAGGCCCGCTGGAACGTGGACCTGAAGGCCGGATCGGCGCTGGAGCCGCTGCTCGGCCTGATCCGCCGGACCGATGCCTGGGACCGGATCTGCGTCGGCTCGTTCTCGGAGGCGCGGGTGGCCCGCGCGCACCGCCTGGCGGGCCCCCGGCTGGCCACGTCGTACGGGGTGCGGGGCATCCTGGCGCTGCGGCTGCGTTCGTACGGGATCCCGGCGCCGCTTCGGGCGGGCGCGGTGTGCGCCCAGGTCCCCGAGCGGCAGGGCGCCGTCCCGGTGGTGGACGCCCGCTTCGTCCGCACCGCGCACGCGCTGGGGCTCCAGGTGCACGTCTGGACGGTGAACGAACCGGAGCGGATGGCGGCGCTCCTGGACCTCGGCGTGGATGGCATCATGACCGATCACATCGAGACGCTGCGTACGGTGCTGAGCGAGCGGGGGGCCTGGTCCTGACGCCCGGTCCGTCCACGTCCACAGGGGATGAGCGAGGGGACGCCGGGATGAGCACCGGGACCGCGGGGAAGACCGATCCGCCGGGGCAGCCGCCGGACGGGACGACGGCTGCCGCGCGCAAGCGCGAGCAGCAGGGCTGGTACTTCTACGACTTCGCGTGCTCCGTCTACTCCACCAGCGTGCTGACCGTCTTCCTCGGTCCGTACCTGACCTCGATCGCCAAGGCCGCGGCGGACCCGGACGGTTTCGTGCACCCGCTGGGCATACCCGTGCGCGCGGGCTCGCTGTTCGCGTACTCCGTCTCGGCGTCCATCGTGGTGGCCGTGATCCTGATGCCGGTCGTGGGCGCGGCGGCGGACCGTACCGGGCGCAAGAAGCCGCTGCTGGCGGCGGCCGCGTACACCGGGGCGGCGGCGACGGCCGGGATGTTCTTCCTGGACGGCCACCGCTATCTGCTGGGCGCGTTCCTGCTGATCGTGGCGAACGCGTCGATCTCCGTGTCGATGGTCCTGTACAACGCCTATCTGCCGCAGATCTCCGAGCCGGAGGAGCGCGACGCGGTCTCCTCGCGCGGCTGGGCCTTCGGCTACACCTCGGGGGCCCTCGTCCTGGTCCTCAACCTGATCCTGTACACCGGTCACGATTCCTTCGGGCTCGCGGAGTCCGACGCGGTGCGGATCTGCCTGGCCTCGGCCGGTGTGTGGTGGGGGGCGTTCACCCTCGTACCGCTGCGCCGGCTGCGCGACCGGCGGGTGAGGCCGGACAGCGAGGGGGCGGTCGGTTCCGGCTGGAAGCAGTTGCGCGCCACCCTGCGCGACATGCGGCGCCACCCGCTCACGCTCTCGTTCCTGCTGGCCTATCTCGTCTACAACGACGGGATCCAGACGGTGATCTCCCAGGCCTCGCTGTACGGCTCCGAGGAGCTGGGCCTGGACCAGACGACGCTGATCGTCGCGGTGCTGCTGGTGCAGATCCTGGCGGTGGCGGGGGCGCTCGGCATGGGGCGGCTCGCCCGGACGTACGGCGCGAAGCGCACGATTCTGGGGTCGCTGATCGTGTGGACCGTGATCCTGCTCTCCGCCTATCTGCTGCCCGCCGACGCGCCGGTGTTCTTCTTCGTCCTGGCGGCGGCGATCGGCCTGGTGCTGGGCGGCAGCCAGGCCCTGTCGCGGTCGCTGTTCTCGCATCTGGTGCCGCGCGGCAAGGAGGCGGAGTACTTCTCGGCGTACGAGATGAGCGACCGCGGACTGAGCTGGCTGGGACCCCTGGTGTTCGGTCTGGCGTACCAGCTGACCGGCAGCTACCGGGACGCGATCATCTCGCTGGTGGCGTTCTTCGCCCTCGGCGCCGTGCTGCTCGCGCGGGTGCCGGTGAGGCGTGCGGTGGAGGCCGCGGGCAATCCCGTGCCGGAACGGATTTAGACGTTGAAGTCAAAGGGCGGTAGTATACGTCTTTGGCCTGCCCGGAGGACCGTTACTGCCAGTGGAAACGGCTCAACCGTTGAGTGACAACTTTCACCAGAGGTGACAAACCGGGCATGGGCGGGTACTCAACCCAGATAACGCAGCGGCACGACGGGCGACGTATGACCCGCAACGGGAATCTTTACCGCCGACCGGACGTTGACCGGATGACGACGACAGCGACATTTTGTCCTGTGGGCGACAAGCCCGGGAGGCACGATTCATGAGTGAGCGAGCTCTCCGCGGCACGCGACTTGTGGTTACCAGCTACGAGACGGACCGCGGCATCGATCTGGCCCCGCGCCAGGCGGTGGAGTACGCATGCCAGAACGGACATCGATTTGAGATGCCGTTCTCGGTAGAGGCAGAGATTCCGCCGGAGTGGGAGTGCAAGGCGTGCGGCGCCCAGGCACTCCTGGTGGACGGGGACGGCCCCGAAGAGAAGAAGGGCAAGCCGGCGCGCACGCACTGGGACATGCTCATGGAGCGGCGCACCCGCGAGGAGCTGGAAGAGGTGCTGGCCGAGAGGCTGGCGGTTCTCCGTTCCGGAGCCATGAACATCGCCGTGCACCCGCGGGACAGCAGGAAGTCTGCCTGACCGCGTAACACCGCACAGCAGCACAGCACCGAGAGCCGCGGGCCGTGACACAGAACATGTGTCACGGCCCGCGGCTCTTGTGCGTGCGCCCCGCTCAGGGTGTGAGGGGCGGGCGAGGCCCCTGGGGGTCGTCACCGGGCCCACCGGACGCCTGGGGGCCGTCCTCGCGGATGACCTCGCCCTGGACGATCTTTCCGTCCGGACGGTGCATCCGGGCCTGCTGGAACGCGTCCCCGAGGCTGCCGGGCGTCGCGGCCCGCATCCGGCGTTCCAGCGAGCGCTCCGCGTAACGGCTGATCATGGTGCGCACCGGCGGGACCAGCAGGAGCAGTCCGGCCGCGTCCGAGATCAGTCCGGGGATCAGCAGCAGCAGCCCGCCCAGCATCAGCAGCCCGTTGCCCCGGGTGCCCTTGCCGCCCGCGGGGGCCGCCGGCGGCGTGGCGGGAGCGCCGGGCTGTCCCGGCATCTGCTGGAGGGTCTCGGTGAGGTTCTTGAAGGCGCGCCGGCCGGCGCTCTTGATGACCACGGCGCCGAGGACGGCTCCGGCCACCAGGATCAGCAGGACCGTGAGGCCGCCCGCGGCCGAGGCGACCAGGGTCAGGAGCCAGATCTCCAGGACCAGCCAGGCGGCCAGGGCCGGCGGCAGGAATCTGCGGGCGCGCGAGCGCCGTGGACGGGTCGGGGGCGGAGTGCCGGTCGTCATGTCCCCAGTGTGCCCGTACCGGCGTGCAGGCGGCGTAAGGGGGTGATCATGAAGCGGACCGGCCGGCGGGCCCGGGGGCGTCAGAGGGTCCTGCGGCCCAGGACCTTGTTCGCGCGGGAGGTGATGCCCCAGCCGGTGACCCGCCAGAGCGCCTCGACGAGGATGTCCCGGCTCATCTTCGAGTCGCCGATCTCCCGGTCGACGAAGGTGATGGGGACCTCGACCACGTGGTAGCCCGCCTCGACCGCGCGGCGGGCGAGGTCCACCTGGAAGCAGTAGCCCTGCGAGGCCACCTCGCCGAGCCCGAGGCCGTTCAGCGTCTCGGTGCGGAAGGCGCGGTAGCCGCCGGTGACGTCCCGGACGGAGAGGCCGAGGGCGAGCCGGGAGTAGAGGCTGCCGCCGCGCGAGATGACCTCGCGGCTCCTGGGCCAGTTGACCACGCGGCCGCCGGGCACCCAGCGGGATCCCAGGACCAGGTCGGCGCCCTTGAGCGCGGTCAGCAGCCGGGGCAGCTCCTCGGGCTGGTGGGAGCCGTCGGCGTCCATCTCGACGAGGACGCCGTAGCCGTGCTCGGAGCCCCAGGCGAAGCCCGCGAGGTAGGCGGCGCCGAGCCCTTCCTTGCCCTTGCGGTGCAGGACGTGGACCTGGTCGTCGGCCGCCGCGATCTCGTCGGCCGCCTTGCCGGTGCCGTCGGGGCTGTTGTCGTCGGCCACCAGGATGTCGGCGTCCGGGACGGCGGTGCGCACCCGGTCGACGATCGGCTTGATGTTCTCGACCTCGTTGTAGGTCGGAATGATCACCAGGACCTTGCCGAGCGGGCCGAACTGCCTCTGACCGCCGTCGTTCACTACTGCCCCTTAGAGTCCGTACACAGGGGGACACCATATCCAGCACACCGGCCCGGAAGGTCGCGCCCCCACGGGGGAACTGCGGATCGGGGCCCGGCGCCCTTCGGGCCGACCTGGGACCCGCTGGCTGCGGGTCGACCGAAAGCCGTTGTCTACTGAACGTCCGGGCCCCACCCGGGTCCCACCCTCCGTCCGGCTGAATCCTTCCCTCGCCCCCGAGGCGCGGGCGCTGAACCTGGCTGTCAGCGGTGGTGCGCCGGTGCGGCACACCGCCTCATGACCCAGCGGCGTTCGACGACTGCGTGGAGGTTTAACCGGTCGGACGTCCTGTGGTGGACCCGGCCGAACCTACCCGCCGGTGGGCGCTTTCTGTCAACAGCCGTGCGACCTGCGACTTTTCTCGAAATGACCTGGTCAATGCCGAAGGGGCGCAGGTCATGGACCGGTGATCTGGCCATCGATCGGCGGTACGAAATATCCTGACGTCACTCGTTCGGTCGCACGTAGACCGTTTGTCCGAGGACCACGGTCCGCAGGCAGACGGGAAGGTCGGCGCCGGGGGTCAGGTCCGGCAGGCCGGGCGTGCCGGACCGGGGGTCGGTGGACCAGCGGGCGACCCGGTCGTCGGGGGCTTGGACGAGCAGTTCGGCGGTCCGCCAGACCGCGTAGTCGGCCGGGGCGCCGGGCACCAGGATGCCCGCGTCGTCGCGGCCGATGGCCCGCCAGCCGCCCCGGGTGTGGGCGGTGAACCCGGCGCGGACCGAGACGCGGTGCTCCGGTGTGCGGTGGTGGGCGGCGGCTCGCACGGTACCCCAGGGGTCGAGCGGGGTGACGGGGCTGTCGGAGCCGAAGGCGAGCGGCACTCCGGCGCGCAGCAGCGCGGCGTACGGATTGAGGGAGGCGGCCCGCTCCGCGCCGAGGCGTTCGGCGTACATCCCGTCCGGGCCGCCCCAGGCGGCGTCGAAGGCGGGCTGGACGGAGGCGGTGAGGCCCAGTTCCGCGAAGGCGGAGATCGTCTCGGGGGTGAGCATCTCGGCGTGTTCGACGCGGTGCCGGGCGGCCCGGATCCGGTCGGGGCCGAGCTTCCCGGCGGCGGCCCTGACCCCGTCCACCACGGCGGTGACCGCTCCGTCGCCGATGGCGTGGAAGCCCGCCTGGAGTCCCGCCTCGGTGCAGGCGGTGACATGGGCGGCGATCCGGGCGGCGTCCAGGTGGGCGGTGCCGGTGTGCGGGGCATCCGTGTAGGGCTGGTGCAGGCAGGCGGTGTGCGAGCCGAGGGAGCCGTCGACAAAGAGGTCTCCGGCCGCGCCGATCGCGCCGAGTTCGCGGATGCGACGGGCGTCCTTCTCGTCGGCGATCTCCTCGGCCCAGAGGCCGAAGACGCGCGGTCCGGGCCGCTCGGCGGCGAGGGCGAGAAGGGCGGTGAAGTCCTCCTCGTCGGAGATCTCGGGTCCGCCGCACTCGTGGACGCTGCCGATGCCCAGGGAGGCGGCGTGGTCGAGGGCGGCGCGCTGGGCGGCGGCCCGCTGGGCGGCCGGCAGCGCGTTGTGGGCGGCGGCCCGCACCGCGTGGTGGGCGTCGCCGGTCAGTGGCCCGTCCGGGTGGTACCCGCTCATCGCGGTGACGCCGGGGACGAGGTCCAGCAGGGCCGTCGTGACGACCGCGGAGTGCACGTCGATGCGCGGCAGGTAGAGGGCCCGGCCGCCGGCCGCCTCGTCGAGCTCGGCGCGCGAGGGGTGCCGCCGCTCGGGCCAGCGGGCGGCGTCCCAACCGTGTCCCAGCAGGACGTCCCCGGGGGCGCGGCCGTCGCCGAACGACCGGACGAGGCCGAGCGCCTCGGACAGGGTGCGGGCGCCGGAGAGGTCGAGCCCGGTCAGGGCCAGGCCGGTGGCGGTGGTATGCACGTGGGCGTCGGTGAACGCCGGGGTGACCAGGGCGCCTTCGAGGTCGACCACCTCGTCCACGCCGCTCGCGAAGGCGTCGGCGGCCCCTTCGGACCCCACCCAGGCGACATGCCCGCGTTCGACGACCATCGCGGTGGCGAACGGGTCGGCGGGGCTGTGGACGTCTCCGCCGCGCAACAGCACGGTGCGGTGGTCGGGGGTGCTCTGGGGGGCGGTGCTCTGGCTCATGGGACCAGTCTCGCGCCTGGCGGCGGCCGCCCGGACCGCGGCCCCCTCCCGAGGCCGGGGCCCGCGCTCGGATCCACGGCGGCCCGGGGCCCGGATTCGCGGTTCCGGGGTTCGGATCCACGGGGCGCCGGGCCCGGACCCGGGGTCCTGCGGCTTCAGATCCGCGGGGGCCGGGCCTCGTACGGGGTGGACAGGACGACGGTGGTCCGGGTGGACACGCCGGCGAGCGTACGGATCCGGGTGAGCAGGTGCTCCAGCTCCAGCGGGGTCGCCACCCGCACCTTGAGGATGTAGTTCTCGTCCCCGGCGACGCTGTGGCAGGCCTCCAGTTCGGGCACCCCGGCGAGCCGTTCGGCGATGTCGTCGGGGGCGCTCGGGTCGAACGGCTTCACCGAGATGAACGCGGTGAGGGGCAGCCCGACGGCCTCGGGGTCGACGACCGCGGCATAGCCGCGGATCACCCCGCGCTGCTCCAGCCTGCGGACACGCTGATGAACCGCCGAGGTGGACAGGCCCGTGGCCTTGCCCAGGTCGGTGTAGCTCATCCGCCCGTCCTTGACGAGCAACTCAACGATCTGACGGTCCAGCTCCTCCATGCGGATCAACCTATGGCCCCGGGCACCGCTCGGCACAGTCGCGCGGGTCACGGAACGGCACCTGCGGGCGGCATGTGACGAACGCCACAGGCTCACGGGTCGGTAGCGGGCCGCCTCGCGATTACCGGCCACGCGCGGCGGGAAGTGCTTGCTGTGGTCGAGGCCGTGGCGCCTTGTCGGCCCACCCGAGGGGGGAATTTCCATGCAGAGCCTGAAGCTCACCGAACGTACCGAACCGGAGCCTGTCGATCCGGACGACGACGGCTTCGACGCGTACGACATGTTCGAGATGGTCCGGGTGGTCTGCCCGGACTGCGCCCAGCCCATCGCGCTGTTGGCCGACGAGGACGTCCTGCCGGAGCACGCCCGGTGCCCCACGCCGTGGAACCCCTTCGTGCTCACCGTCTGCGCGGGGACCGGCCGCGTGGCGAGCGAGGCCCGGCCCGCCGACGAGACGCTGGAGCTCCAGGAGCAGGAGGCCGGGCTGCTGCTGACGCCGCCCCAGGGCCTCGACTGGCGGATGCAGCCCTTCTCGCACGCCGGGGGCCCCGGCTCCCGCCCGCTGCGCGTGCCGCGGATGCGGCGCGAGGCCGCCTGACCCGTACCCCGTACGCCTGCCCGGCACCACGACGGCTCGCCGCCGTGGTGCCCGCGGCTCTCCCGCTCCGCGCCCGCCGGCCCGGTACGCGGGTCCCCGCGAACGAGCGCTCGAATCGGCGGAACAGTGACCCCGGCCCGCTCTGTGGCGTTGGCCCCGTATGACCACGCTGCATTCACCAGTCGGCTCGGGTCGCCGCCGGCTCGCCGCACCCGCCCCCGAAGAATCGGTTCCGCAGCCGGGAACACCCGCACAGCCGCTGCCCCGATCCACGGGGAACTCGCCCCTGGGCGCCCCCGTGGATCCACCGATCTACAGCGCGCTGCTCAGACAGTGGGAGAGCGCCGGCAGAACCGTGCCGGGGCGCCGCGACCCGGAGTGGGCCCGGGCCGCGGCCCTGCCCGCATGGTCCGAGGGACCTCTGCGGTTCAGCGCGTCTCGGGACCCGCGAGGTGGCGCGCGATGACCATGCGCTGGATCTGATTGGTGCCCTCCACGATCTGGAGCACCTTCGCCTCGCGCATCAGCCGTTCCACCGGGAAATCGAGCGTGTAGCCGTATCCGCCGAGCACCTGGACGGCGTCGGTGGTCACCCGCATGGCCGCGTCCGTGCAGAACAGCTTCGCCATGGCGGCCTGCCGGGAGAAGGGCTCCCCCGCGTCCCGCAGCCGTGCCGCCTCCAGATACAGCGCCCGGCCGGCCTCGATCTGGGTGGCCATGTCGGCGAGCATGAACCGCAGCCCCTGGAAGTCCGCGATGGGGCGGCCGAACTGGCGCCGGTCGGTGGCGTAGCGGACGGCCTCGTCCAGGGCGGCCTGGGCGACCCCGATGGCACACGCGGCGATGCCGAGCCGCCCGGAGTCGAGTGCGGACAGGGCGATGGCGAAGCCCTGGCCCTCCTCGCCGATGCGCCGGTCGTCGCCGACCCGTACGCCGTCGAAGTGGAGCTGGGCGGTGGGCGAGCCCTTCATCCCCATCTTCTTCTCGGGGAGGGCGGCGTTCAGCCCCTCGGCGCCGCCGGGGACGAGGAAGGCCGTGATGCCGCGGGCGCCCTCGACACCGGTCCTGGCCAGCACCGTGCAGAAGTCCGCGACCCCGCCGTGGGTGATCCACGCCTTGGTCCCGGTGATGACCCAGTCGTCCCCGTCCCGTACGGCCTTGGTGCGCAGGGAAGCGGCGTCGGAGCCGGAGGCGGGCTCGGAGAGGCAGTAGGCGCCCAGCAGGCCGCCGGAGAGCATCGCCGGGAGGTGTGCGGCCCGCTGCTCGTCGGTGCCGTATCCGGCGAGTGCGTGGCAGGCGAGGGAGTGGACGCTGACGCCGAGTCCCACGGTGAGCCGGGCGGCGGCCAGTTCCTCCAGGACCTGGAGGTAGACCTCGTAGGGCTGGTCACCGCCGCCGTGGTCGGAGCCGTACGGGAGTCCGAGGAGTCCGGACTCGGACAGGAGGGTGAAGACCTCGCGGGGGAAGACGCCCGCTTCCTCCTCCTCGGCCGCCCGGGGAGCGATCTCCTTGGACACGATGTCGCGCACGAGCGCGATGAGCTGCCGGGACTCCTCGGTGGGCAGACGGCGTTCCACCGGCTGCGGGGCACGGTCGGACATGACGGCGCTCTCCTCCCTGTCGGGCGTTGCGGCGGTCGCGCGCTCGGGGTGGGAGAGGCGCCGCCGGGTGATCCCCCGGAGGTGATCCCGGGAAAAACAGACTGCGCAGCCGATCCTGCCCTCCCGGGTCACGGGTGGCGCGGTCATCGGCTGTGGCGGCTTGAGTATGCCCGATCGGACGCCTTCCGTCACGGGGGCAAAGAGCAGGTCGGAGGTGTGAAGAGGGCGGAAACGATCAGCGAATTGGTCCGAACCATTGACCCAACTGGTCTAGTCCTCCTACGGTTTCCCCCAATGCCAGCCGCGTTCATGTCAACCGGGCGCACATGCCCGGATCCCGGCCGGCACCCCCACGCACCAGCCCTCCCCCACGAGGAGCCACGATGCTCAAGCTGCACCGTCCCCGCGCCCGGCTCCGGGCGCTCGCCGCGGCCGCCTGTACGGCGGCCCTCGGCGCCACCCTGCTCGGCGTCGCGGGCACGTCCCCGGCCGGCGCGACCCCCACCGCCCGGTCGGCCGCCGCCCCCGCGGAGGAGGCAGCCCCCACGGCGGCCGCGGGCGACAAGGTGATCGGATACTTCACCAACTGGGGCACGTACGACCGCAATTACCACGTGAAGAACATCGAGACGTCGGGTTCCGCGGACAAGCTGACCCACATCAACTACGCCTTCGGCAACGTGACCGGCGGCAAGTGCCAGATCGGCGACTCCTACGCCGACTACGAGAAGGCCTACACCGCCGACCAGTCGGTCGACGGCGTCGCCGACACCTGGGACCAGGAACTGCGGGGCAACTTCAACCAGTTGCGCAAGCTGAAGAAGCTCCACCCCGACCTCAAGGTCCTGTGGTCCTTCGGCGGCTGGAGCTGGTCCGGCGGCTTCGGTGAGGCCGCGCAGAACCCGGCCGCGTTCGCGAAGTCCTGCTACGACCTGGTGGAGGACCCCCGCTGGGCCGATGTCTTCGACGGCATCGACATCGACTGGGAGTACCCCAACGCCTGCGGGCTCACCTGTGACACCAGCGGCCGCGACGCGTACGGCAACCTGCTGGGCGAGCTGCGCAAGGCCTTCGGCAACGACAACCTGATCACCTCGGCGATCACGGCGGATGGCTCCGACGGCGGCAAGATCGACGCGGTCGACTACGCGGGCGCGGCGAAGCACCTCGACTGGTACCTGCCGATGACGTACGACTTCTTCGGCGCGTTCGCGGCGCAGGGCCCGACGGCCCCGCACTCCCCGCTGACCTCCTACCCGGGCATCCCGTCGGAGGGCTTCAACTCCGACGCCGCGATCTCCAAGCTGAAGGGGCTGGGCATCCCGTCGGAGAAGCTGCTGCTGGGCATCGGCTTCTACGGCCGCGGCTGGACCGGCGTCACGCGGTCCGAGCCGGGCGGCACCGCCACCGGGGCGGCGGCGGGCACGTACGAGCCGGGCATCGAGGACTACAAGGTCCTCAAGGACAGCTGCCCGGCCACGGGCAAGGTCGCGGGCACGGCGTACGCGCACTGCGGGAACAACTGGTGGAGCTACGACACCCCGGAGACCATCGGCACCAAGATGACCTACAAGAACGAGCAGGGCCTCGGCGGCACGTTCTTCTGGGAGCTGAGCGGTGACACGACGAAGGGCGAGCTGATCAAGGCGATCGACTAGCCGGCCGCGCGGCTGTGGGGGTGGCGGTTCGCCACCCCCACAGCCGTTTCCGGCCGCGACGACAAGCCCTAGAACAGGCCGATCCGGGTGACGAGCATCGCGAACACGACGACGAAGGCCCAGCCGGCGATGTGCTCCATCAGCTTCGAGCCGTCCTCGGGGCCCCCGGTACGGGCCCGGCGGGCGTGGTGGGCGTGTGCTGCGGCGCTGGTCGCGGTCATGGGCGTCTCACTCTTCGTGCGGCTGCGGCAGGGGCCCCGCCCCCTGGGGACCCGACCAGCGTGCCAGCACCCCGGCCCGGACAGAACGAGATCCCGGTCACGGCCCGGCGCCACCTCAGCGCCGGGGGGCGTACCGCTCCCCCGTGACGGCACGGAAAAGTCCGCCGGGACGGGGGCGGAGGCCGAGGTCCGCTGTGGGCGACGCCACAGCGTGCCGCCCCTGGAGATCCCGGCCCGCGGAATCCCGGTGACCACGGCCGGCCCCCGGGCGAAGGCGTCGGGGACGGGCTCCTTTCCGGAGCCGGACAGCGGCGGGAACTTTTTCGGCCATCCGGCCGACTACTGCCCCATGGGAAGAGACCGCGGCACCCAGCCGCACGCCGCACCCCGCGCCGGGCCGCCCCAGGCGGCTGGCTGCCTTGTCTCCATGCGTGCACCGGGTGGCCTGCCGAGGCGAGCGGCCGGGGGCCTGCTCTGCGGTTCGGCGTGCCTGGCCCTCGGTGCCGCGAGCCATGGCGCGGCGGGCGGACGTCTGCCCGGGGCGGGCGCGCTCGCGCTCCTGTTCCTCACCCTGGCCGCGCAGGGCGTCCTGCTGCTCGGCGGCCGGAAGCCGCGCTTCGACGTCGTGGTCCTGGTGCTCGGGGCGACCCAGTTCGCCCTGCACAACGCCTTCCACTTCCTCCCGGCCCTCGGTGGAGGCACGCACCCCGAAATGCCCGCCGGGCACGGGCACGGGCCCCAGCACCACCTGGCCGGGGCGCCCGGGGCCGCGCATGCCATGGACGCCGGGATGGCCCTGGCCCACGCCGCGGCCACGCTGGGGTCGGCCCTCTGCGTGCTGCACGGGGAGCGGGTGCTGCGACGCCTCGGGGCGCTGCTCGCCCCGCGCGCCGCCCTCCGGTCGGCCCCGTCGCTCCCCTGCCCGCCCCGGTCGCGCCCGATGCCGCCGGTGGTGGTGCGGATCCGGTTCGGGGCGCTCCTCGCCCGGTCCCGGTCCCGGCGCGGGCCGCCCGTGGCGGCCTCGGCCTGACCTCTCCCCTCACCTGCACCGACGCCGGAACCGCTCCGGCGTCCATCAGTCATGCGTGCGGGAGCCGTCGGGCGCGCGTCCGTCACCGTCCGCCATCCGAGGAGCATCCATGTACCACAGAACCGAAGAAATACCGCAGAACGAACAAGGGCAGGGCGAGCAAGAGGGGAAGGCCCAGGATCCGGCCGCCGGGAGACCGGACGGCGCGGCGAGAGCCTCGTCCGGGCGGCCGCGCCCGGCCCGCTCCTGGGCGGAGGTGCGGCATCTCCTGGTCCGGCTGCACTTCTACGCCGGGGTGCTCGTCGCCCCCTTCCTGCTGGTGGCCGCGCTGACCGGGCTGGCCTACACGCTGACGCCCCAGCTCGACCGGCTCCTCTACGGCGACCAGCTCCGGGTCGACCGGGTCGGGGACGAGGTGCGCCCGCTGGCCGAGCAGATCGCCGCCGCTCGGGCCGCGCACCCCGAGGGCACCCTGGCGTCGGTGATCACTCCGCCGGGTCCCGAGGACACCACCCGGGTGGTGCTCGCGGTGCCGGAGCTGGGGGAGAACCAGCGCACGGTGTTCGTCGACCCGTACACCGCCGAGGTGCGGGGCGAGCTGACGACCTGGTTCGGGTCGACACCGCTCACCACCTGGCTCGACGACCTGCACCGCAATCTCCACCTCGGCGAGACGGGCCGCCTCTACTCCGAGCTCGCCGCGAGCTGGCTGTGGGTGGCGGTCGTGGGCGGCCTGGTGCTGTGGCTCGGGCGCGCCCGGGGACTGCGCGCCGGCTCGGCCCGGGGCGTGCTGCTTCCGGACCGTACGGCCAAGGGGGTACGGCGGACCCGCAGCCGGCACGCGACCGCCGGGGTGTGGCTGGCCCTGGGACTGCTGTTCCTGAGCGCCACGGGCCTGACCTGGTCGAACTACGGAGGCGAGCGGTTCGGGCGGCTGCTGGACGCGGCGAACGGCACCGCCCCGGTACTCGACACGGCGCTGCCCGGGGCCGATACGCCCGCCGAGGACCACTCGGAGCACGCCGGGCACGGCGGTTCCGGCGGAGCGACCGCCGACGCCGATCCGGCGGACTTCGACGCGGCCCTCGCGGCGGCCCGGGGCGCGGGCCTCGGCGGGATCGTGGAGGTGACGCCCCCGGCGGACGCGGCGAGCGCGTGGGTCGTGGCGCAGACCGACAACACCTGGCCCGTGCACTACGACCGGGTGGCCCTGGACACCACGAGCGGCGAGATCACCTCGCGCACCCGCTGGGCCGACCACCCGGCCCTCAACAAGCTCAGCAAGCTGGGCGTGCAGGGCCACATGGGGGTGCTGTTCGGGGTCGTCAACCAGATCGTCCTGGCGCTCGTCGCCCTCGGTCTGACCGCCGTGATCGTCTGGGGTTACCGCATGTGGTGGCAGCGGCGGCCCACCCGGGGCGACCGGCCCGCGCCGGTCGGCAAGCCCCCCGAGCGCGGGGCCTGGCGGCGGATCCCGCTGCCCGCCCTCGTCCTGGGCATCCCGGCCGTGGCCGCCCTGGGCTGGACGCTGCCGGTCCTGGGGGTGACCCTGGCCGGGTTCCTGGTGGTCGACACGGTGGTGGGGGCGGTGCGCCGACGGCGCACCGCCTCACGGTGACCGGATGAGGCTCCCCGGGGCCGGCGGCGAGGAACGCCGGCCCCGGGGACGAGCCGTCACGTGCGGCCGACGCCCGCGTGCGTCGCGACGTCGGGCGCCGGCGCCCGCCACGCGAAGCACGACACCACCCCGGGCTCCAGCAACTCCGTTACGCCGAGGGCGCTTTGCCCTCGGCCGCTCCGGCCGCGGCCGTCATCGGGACGGCCGCGGATCCGGGCATGCTCACACCAGCCCGAGCGACCGCAGGACCCGCTGCCGGGAGGGCGTCGGCCGGTCGGGCCAGTACACGTAGCAGACGCCGCCCGTCCCGCTTCTGACCTTCCCCTCGGCGTCGTAGCGCTTGGTCCTGAGCCAGATGTTCTCGAACTCGCGCCGGCGGTAGACCCGGCGTACCGCGTCGTTGTCGGGAGACGCGGGGTCGTTCGCGACGACGTCACCCCCGGGGGTGAAGCCGATGACCGTCATCAGGTGGCCCGACGTGCCGTATCCGGCGCCGGTCAGCTCCTCCTTCAGGAAGGACTGCGAGGTGATGACGGGGATTCCGGCGCGGACCAGCCGCTCCACGTCGGTGAGCGAGCCGAGCCGGGTGACGACGGCGTTCATGTCGCGGTACGTGGCGGCGTAGGCGGCGTTGAACGGCCAGTTGCCGCAGCCCCCGTACTGGTAGTCGTAGGTGTTGCGGGCGGCGTGGCAGACCTGGGGGTCGGGCAGGCCGGGCTTGACCCAGGCGAGGTCCTCCGCGGTGGGCTTCCGGCCCCAGTACTCGATGATCATCTGCGAGGAGGTGGGGCTGCACCACGCCTCGCCGCCGTTGTCGTACTCGGGGTACTGCCCGATGTGGATGTTCTGCGAGTAGCGGGGCACCGGCAGTTCGCGGGCGGGCCCGGGGGCGGTCTCGGGCACGGTGAAGCGGTCGGGCACGTCGGAGGCCATCGCGCCGACCCGCCACACGGTCGGGGTGAGGCGGCTGCCGGGGGCGCGGTACAGCGTCAGCCTCAGCCGGAAGGAGACCACGCGTACGCCGCTCGCCGGGTCGTCCACCGAGAGGGTGTCCGTCCACACGGTGCTGTGCGGGTCGCCCTGGCCGTCGACGGAGGTACGGCGGATGTCGCCGTCGCCCGCCGCCCAGCGGCCCATCACGAACCAGGGGGTCGCGGTGCCGTCGGCGTACCGGCCGCTCAGCTCGACCTGGATCCAGGTGCCGGCCGGCGTACGGGCGTTCCACGAGGCGATCACCTCGGTGGCCGGGACGGCGGAGCGGTGGACCGGCGAGGTCCAGGTGGCGTAGTCCCAGGCCGCCGTCTCCCCGGTGTGCGGGTCGGTGTGGTCGACGCGGCCGGCCGGGGCGGCGATCACCAGGCCGGGGCGGGCGCCGGCGAGGAGCCGGGTGCCGTCGCCGGTGCCGCAGCGCCAGTCGGTGTAGGTGTGCCAGAAGCGGTTGTCCACGAGGGCCCCCGGGGTTGCGGAGGGGCCTGCGGGCGCGGACGGGGCGGCGGACGCGGGCACGGCGGAGGCGGCCACCGTGCCCGCGGTCGCCGCGGCGGCGAGCGCGGCGGTCAGAACGGTTCTGCGCGAAGTCGGACTGGTCATGGTCGTGACCCCCGGTCGGATGCGGAAGGTGGTCTGGGATGCCGTGCGGTTCGGTGCGGTTCGGATGCCGTGCGGTTCGCCAACTATCCCGGTTCCGGGGCGGATCGGACCAGCGGTTCGACGGTCGCCGCCGAACCGATATGGGTCTGGACCACTGGCATGACCTGCGGCGGTTCCCTGGTCCCCGCGTGCCGGAACGTACCCTGGGGCCATGGACGACCTGGCCCGCCACGCCGATGACCTCGCCGCACTGCCCCCCTCCTGCGGACCGGTCCGGCTCGTCGCGGTCGACGGGCACGCCGGTTCGGGCAAGAGCACCTTCACCGCCCGCCTCGCGGCGGCGCTGGGCGGTGCCCCGGTCCTCCATCTGGACGATCTCGCCACGCACGAGGAGTTGTTCGGGTGGACGGGGCGGCTGCGGGAGCAGGTGCTCCTGCCGCTCTCGCGCGGCGAGCGCGCCCACTATGCCCCGTACGACTGGACGGAGCGCCGCTTCGGGCCGGCGCGAGCCCTGGAGCCGGCCCCGGTGGTGCTGGTGGAGGGGGTCGGCGCGGGGCGCCGGGAGGTGCGGCCGCAGCTGGCGGCGCTGTGCTGGATGGAGCTGGACCGGGAGACATCGTGGGAGCGGGGCCGGCGCCGGGACGGGGCCGGGCTCACCGGGTTCTGGGACGGGTGGACGCTCGCCGAGGAACGGCACTTCGCCGGGGACCCCTCCCGGCCGTACGCCGACGCGCTGGTACGCCAGTTGCCCGAGGGGTACGCGTGGCTGCCGGGGCCTCGCGCGACAGCGGGAGCGAACCGGAACATCACATACCGTAGCCAGGCCGCCCCGCCATACTGAGCAGTCGGAAATCGGCCCGGAAGTGCCCCAACTCTGCTTGACCGGGGGGCCTTACTGGTCTTACGTTCTCATTGTGCGGCTTTTCGGAGCCCCCGCAGACGCGAAGCCCCCGGTTGTTCCCCCGTGATCGGGGGCTTCGCCCTGTGCTCCCTCCACCGCTTGGCGACTACGCAGAGCGAGTCACTCACCCTCGGTCACCACCCCTGAGGGCCGGCTGTTGCGCCGTCACTCCCCCTGTGCGCGGGTACGATGCACCTCGGTGTGGTCAATTCCCTTCCTCCACGCCGTGATTCAGCACGCTCAGGTGGGCATGCTGTGCGGGCGGGACATCCTGGGGGCACGGTTTGTGGGGGACCTGATGGACATCGGCACACAGGGCGCTGGAGCCCCCGCCGACCTCGCCTGGCTGCGTGGCCTGGACGCCTACACGATGGGCGCCTACCCGCAGGCCGAGGAGGAGTTCAGAGCCGCGGTGCGGATCGATCCCGGCATGGCGGACGGCTGGCTCGGCCTCCATGCGCTGCGCATCGACACCACCGCGGCCCTGTTACGCATGTACCGGCACCGCGACCGCTTCGGCGAACAGCGTGCCCGCCACCGCCGTACGCTCAACTCCTGGTACTGGCTGGGCTGGTGGGTACAGCCGGTGCTGGAGAGCCCGCGCGATCTGCTGCTGGCGCACGCCTCGCACTGGCTGGACGGACGCCATGTGCCCGAGCTGGACCGGGCGTTGGCCGGACTGCCGCCGGTGGACACGGACCCGCAGGTGCGGTTCCTGCACGCCTGCCGCGCGTATCTGGTCAAGGACTGGGAGCAGTTGGTGCGCTGCACCGAGCAGCTCGTCGACGATCCGATGCTGGGCATCGAGGCGGGCCTGTTCGGCGGAATGGCCCGGGTGCGGCTGGAGATGTTCGGGCAGGCGGAGCCGCTGCTGTCGGCCGCGCTGATGCGCTGTCGCAGCGAGCAGCCGCAGCGCAAGGAGCTGCGCTACTGGCTGGCGCGGGCCCATGAGGGCACCGGGCGCAGCGCCGCCGCCCTGCCGCTGTACCGGGCGGTGCACCGGGTGGACCCGGCCTTCATGGACACCTCCGCCCGGCTGGCGGCGCTCGTGGAGGGCGACGGGTTCGACGAGTCGGCGGATCTGGCCGCCGTGACCCTGACCGGTTTCGGTTCGGGGGGCGCGGGGACGGAGGCGCAGCCGGAGGCCGACGCGCTGCTCGGCACCGATCTGGTGGACGGGCGCGAGTCCTGGCCGGTCGGCGAGGCGGGGCTGCTCGGCGACGATCCGCTCCCCGGTCCGCCCGTCCCCGTCGAGGGGGCCCGGCGGACCAAGACCCGCAAGCCGCCGCCCTTCCCGGCCGGGCCCAGCGATCCCGTCCTGTTGGCCGAGGCGCTCGCGCAGCTGGAGCGGATGGTCGGCCTGGAGCCGGTCAAGCGGCAGGTCAAGGCGCTCTCGGCGCAGTTGAACATGGCCCGGCGGCGGGCCGAGCAGGGTCTGCCCGTGCAGCCGCCGAAGCGCCACTTCGTCTTCTCCGGGCCCTCGGGCACCGGCAAGACCACGGTGGCCCGCATCCTGGGCAGGGTCTTCTACGCCCTCGGGCTGCTCGGCGGCGATCATCTGGTCGAGGCCCAACGCTCGGACCTGGTCGGGGAGTTCCTGGGCCAGACGGCGGTGAAGGCGAACGAGCTGATCGACTCGGCGCTCGGCGGGGTGCTGTTCGTCGACGAGGCGTACAGCCTGGCCAACTCCGGATACAGCAAGGGCGACGCGTACGGCGACGAGGCGTTGCAGGTGCTTCTCAAGCGGGCCGAGGACAACCGGGACCATCTCGTCGTCATCCTCGCGGGGTATCCGGAAGGCATGGACCGGCTGCTCGCCACCAACCCGGGACTCTCCTCCCGGTTCACCACCCGGGTCGACTTCCCCAGCTACCGGCCGCTCGAACTCACCGCGATCGGCAGCGTCCTGGCCGCCGAGAACGACGACGTGTGGGACGAGGAGGCGGTGGACGAGCTGCGCTCCATCAGCGGCCATGTGGTGGACCAGGGGTGGATCGACGAGCTGGGCAACGGCCGTTTCCTGCGGACGCTGTACGAGAAGAGCTGCGCCTACCGTGATCTGCGGCTCTCCGGCTATACGGGCGAGCTGACCCGGGAGGACCTGTCGACGCTGCGGCTCGGGGATCTGATGCAGGCCTACGGCGAGGTGCTGTCGGGGCGCGGCCCGGTGGGCCGGGGCAAGCAGGAGCCGGGTGCGGTGTGAGGGCCGGGCGGGAGCGTCGGCTCCCGGCCCCGGCCCTCACCGCCGTCTCAGTGCACGAGGGCCCCGGATGTCGGCCGCCCCGGTGTCCGGGGGACGTCCACCGTACGGCGGGGCACGGACACCACCCGGTGGGCCGGGTCGCGTACCTCCCCCACCAGCATCTCCAGAACGTCCTCCATGGCGACCAGGCCGAGGACCCGGCCCGATCCGTCGGCGACCTGGGCGAGGTGCGTGGCGGCGCGGCGCATCACGGTCAGGGCGTCGTCCAGCGGGAGTTCGGCCCGTACGGTCGCCATCGGACGCCAGATCTGCTGCGGGACCGCGCGGTCGGCGTCCTCCAGCTCCAGGACGTCCTTGACGTGGAGGTAGCCCATGAAGGGGCCGCCGCCCTCCACGCAGACCGGGAAGCGGGAGAAGCCGGTGCGTACCGTCAGCTCCTCGATCCGGCGCGGGGTCACCGACGGGTCGACGGTGACCAGGGACTCCCGCTCCAGCAGGACGCCGGCGACGGGCCTGCTGCCCAGTTCGAGGGCGTCCTCCAGGCGCATCGCCGCCTCCGGTCCGAGGAGGCCGGCCTGTCCGGAGTCCTCCACGAGCCGGTTGAGCTGCTCACTGGTGAAGACGGCCTCCACCTCGTCCTTCGGCTCGACGCCGAAGAGCCGCAGCACCAGGCCGGCACAGGCGCCGAGCGCGGTGGTGACCGGGCGGCAGAGCCGGGCGAAGGCGACCAGGCCGGGGCTCAGCCACAGCGCGGTCCGCTCGGGCGCCGCCATCGCGAGGTTCTTCGGGACCATCTCGCCGATGACCAGGTGCAGGACCACCACGGACAGCAGCGCGAGGGCGAAGCCCAGGGGGTGGACGAGCCCGTCGGGGACGTGCGCCGCGTGGAAGACCGGCTCCAGCAGGTGGGCGACGGTCGGCTCGGCGACGGCTCCGAGGGTGAGGGAGCAGACGGTGATGCCGAACTGGGCGGCGGCCATCATCTGCGGCAGGTTCTCCAGGCCGTGCAGGACCGTGCGGGCCCGGCCCGACCCCTGGGCGGCCAACGGTTCGATCTGGCTGCGGCGGACCGAGACGAGGGCGAACTCCGCGCCGACGAAGAACCCGTTCGCCAGCACGAGGAGGACGGCGAGGAGGAGTTGGAGCAGGCTCATCGCGCGGCCTCCAGCAGACCCGGTGCGGCCGGTTCCGGCAGCGGGTCGGACGTCCGGGTGAACCGGACGCGTTCGGCGCGGTTGTGGCCGACCTGGCGGACGGTGATCCGCCAGCCGGGGAGTTCGGCCGCATCGCCGGGGGCGGGGATGCGGCCCAGGAGTTCCGCGACGAGCCCGGCGACGGTCTCGTACGGTCCGTCGGGGACGTCCAGGCCGCCGCGGCGCAGGGTGTGGACCCGGCAGCTGCCCTCGGCGTCCCATGCGGGGCGGCCGTCCTCGCCGGTGGCGGAGGTCAGCTCGGGGCGGCCGGCGCCCTCGGCGTCGTGCTCGTCGCGGACCTCGCCGACGAGTTCCTCGATGATGTCCTCCAGCGTGACGACGCCGGCGGTGCCGCCGTACTCGTCGACGACCACGGCTATCGGCTGTTCGTGGCGCAGCCGCCGCAGCAGGTGTTCCACCGGCAGCGTGCCGGGCACCAGGAGCGGGGCGACGGCGATCCGGCCGGTCGGGGTGCGCAGGCGCTCGTGGGCGGGGACGGCGAGGGCGTCCTTGAGGTGGACCATGCCGATGACCTCGTCGATGCGGTCCCGGTAGACCGGGAAGCGGGAGAGACCGGTGGCGCGGGTGAGGTTGAGGACGTCCTCGGCGGTCGCGGCGGAGTGCAGGGCGCTGACCTTCACCCGGGGGGTCATCACGTGCTGGGCGGTGAGACCGGCCAGCGAGAGGGTCCGGACGAAGAGGTCGGCGGTGTCCTGTTCCAGGGTCCCGGCCTCGGCGGAGTGCCGGGCGAGGGAGACCAGTTCGCCCGGGGTGCGGGCGGAGGCCAGTTCGTCGGTGGGCTCGACCCCGAAGAGGCGGACCAGCCGGTTGGCCAGGGCGTTGAGGAGGGTGATCACCGGTCGCAGGAGGGCCGCGAAGCGGGCCTGCGGTCCGGCGACGAAGCGGGCCACCTGGAGCGGCCGGGAGACCGCCCAGTTCTTCGGTACGAGTTCGCCGACGATCATCTGGACGGCAGAGGCCAGCAGCATGCCGACGACGACCGCGACACCGGACACGGCCCCTGCGGGCAGTCCGGTGGCCGTCAGGGGTCCGGCGAGCAGCTGGGCGAGGGCCGGTTCGGCGAGCATGCCCACCACCAGGGAAGTGATGGTGATGCCGAGCTGGGTGCCGGAGAGCTGGAAGGAGAGTTCGCGCAGGGCGCGGACGACGGTGCGGGCCCGTCGGTCGCCCTCGGCGGCGGCTCGTTCGGCGTCCGGCCGGTCCACGGTGACGAGCCCGAATTCGGCTGCCACGAAGAAGCCGTTGGCGAGGATGAGGAGGAAGGCCGCCGCGAGGAGCAGCAGGGGGGTGGTCATGAGGCCGCCGCCTCCGGGGAGGGGGCGGCGCAGGTACTACCGGACGATCCGTCCATCGCTGGAGGGAGTCACTCCTTGGGTCGCAGGAAGAACCCCGCGGGCCCGGTGGGGCCGTGGTACGGGCGGGGCGGGGCGCACGGGGCGCCGCCGCCCACCAGAGTAGACAAGAAGACCCCGTGCCGGGCAGGGGCTCAGCCGCCGGCGGGAGTGTCGTCGCTGCCGGCGCCGCGCGCCTCGGCGAGGGAGCGCAGGGCGCGGGCGTCGCGGATGGCCTGCTGCTTGGCCAGGCCGGGCTGGATGCCGAGGGCGGGCAGGCTGGTGCCGTCGCTGAGGTCGAGGAAGACCCAGGGGTCGCCGGAGCGCAGGTTGACGCGGAGGATCTCCTCCCAGGCCAGCCTGCGGGTCCGGGTGAGGTTGACGACGGTGACCCCGTTGTCGTCGGCGGCGACCCGGGGCCTGCTGAGCAGGGCCAGGACGCCGAAGAACAGCGCCGCGACGAAGACGAAGCTGGCCCGCTCCCCCGGGTTGAGCCGCTCCAGCATCAGCGCGACGGCGGTGATGACGAGGAACATCGCCAGGCCCACGCTCAGCAGGACCACCCGGGTGAGGGTGGGCCGGAAGGTGACCGGCAGGGTGGGGAGTTCGGGCCTGGGCGCGGACATCGGGGTCTTCTCTCGGGAGGTGCGGGCGGCCGGGGCCGTCAGAGGCGGCAGGCGTGGATGGCCGTGGTGAGGATGGCGCGGGCGCCGAGCTCGTACAGGTCGTCCATGATCCGCTGGGCCTCCTTGGCGGCGACCATGGAGCGGACGGCGACCCAGCCCTCGTGGTGCAGCGGGGAGATGGTCGGCGACTCCAGGCCCGGGGTGAGGGCTACGGCGCGCTCCAGGTGCTCGACACGGCAGTCGTAGTCCATCATCACGTAGGACCGGGCGACCAGGACGCCCTGGAGGCGGCGGAGGAACTGCTGCACCTTGGGGTCGTCGGCGGGGGCGCCGTTGCGGCGGATGACGACGGCCTCGGAGGTCATGATCGGCTCGCCGATCACTTCCAGTCCGGCGTTGCGCAGGCTGGTGCCGGTCTCCACCACGTCGGCGATGATCTGGGCGACGCCGAGCTCGATGGCGGTCTCGACCGCGCCGTCGAGGTGGACGACGGAGGCCCTGACGCCCGCCTTGGCGAGGTGGTTGGCGACGATGCCCTCGTAGGAGGTGGCGATCGTCATGCCGTCGAAGTCCTGCGGGCCCGCCGCGGTGCCGGGCTTGGTGGCGTAGCGGAAGGTGGAGCGGGCGAAGCCGAGCTGGAGGATCTCCTCGGCGTCGGCCTCGGAGTCCAGCAGCAGGTCGCGGCCGGTGATGCCGATGTCGAGCTTGCCGGAGCTGACGTAGATCGCGATGTCGCGGGGGCGGAGGTAGAAGAACTCGACCTCGTTCGAAGGGTCGACCAGGACCAGTTCCTTGGACTCCTTGCGCTGCTGGTAGCCGGCCTCATGGAGCATCGCCATCGCAGGCCCGGAGAGTGAACCCTTGTTGGGGACGGCGATGCGCAGCATGGGGTCGGCTTCCTTCGTGCGGAGGGGAGAGAACAGAGACAGGGGCGTGCGGTGCTCGGGGCCGGTCAGAGATGGGCGTAGACGTCGTCGAGCGAGATCCCGCGGGCGACCATCATCACCTGGACGTGGTACAGCAGCTGGGAGATCTCCTCGGCGGCGGCTTCCTTGCCCTCGTACTCGGCGGCCATCCAGACCTCGGCGGCCTCCTCGACGACCTTCTTGCCGATGGCATGGACGCCCTTGTCGACCAGTTCGGCTGTGCGGGAGGTCGCGGGGTCGCCCTCGGCGGCCTTGAGCTGGAGCTCGGTGAAGAGCTCTTCGAAGGTTTTGTTGGCCATGATGGTCCTCAGAATACGGGGTCGCCGGGGCGCACTCAGCGCCAGGGTTCGCTGACGGTCCGCAGCGTGGCCGCGGTGGCGACCGCGGCGGTGACGGCTTCGTGCCCCTTGTCCTCGTTGGACCCTTCGAGGCCGGCCCGGTCGAGCGCCTGCTCCTCGGTGTCGCAGGTCAGTACGCCGAAGCCGACGGGAACACCGGTGTCGACGGTGACCTGGGTGAGGCCGAGGGTGACGCCCTGGGAGACGTATTCGAAGTGGGGGGTGCCACCGCGGATGACCACGCCGAGAGCGACGATCGCGTCGTAACCGCGTCCGGCGAGCACCTTGGCGACGACGGGCAGCTCGAAGGAGCCGGGCACCCGGAGCAGGGTCGGCTCGTCGATGCCCAGCTCGTGCAGGGCGCGCAGCGCGCCGTCGACGAGTCCGTCCATGACCTTCTCGTGCCACTGGGCCGCGATCACGGCCACGCGCAGGTCGCCGCAGTTGCGTACGGACAGTTCGGGTGCACCCTTGCCGCTCATGTTTCTCCTGTTGCTGGTGACGAGGTGTTCGTTACTGGTTGGCGCAGGTCGACGCCGGGGTTCCGTCGAGCCACGGCAGATCGTGGCCCATGCGGTCGCGCTTGGTGCGCAGGTAGCGCAGATTGTGCTCGCCCGCCTGGACGGGCATGGGCTCGCGGCCGGTGACGGCGAGTCCGTGGCGGACGACGGCCGCGGTCTTCTCGGGGTTGTTGGTCATCAGCCGCAGGCTGGTGACGCCGAGGTCCTTGAGGATCCGGGCGCCCGCCGCGTAGTCGCGGGCGTCGGCGGGCAGGCCGAGCTCCAGGTTGGCGTCGAGGGTGTCGACGCCGCGCTCCTGGAGTTCGTACGCACGGAGCTTGGAGAGCAGGCCGATGCCGCGTCCCTCGTGGCCGCGGAGGTAGACGACGACGCCCCGGCCCGCTTCGGTGATGCGCCGCATGGAGGCGTGCAGCTGGGGGCCGCAGTCGCAGCGCTGGGACTGGAAGATGTCGCCGGTCAGGCACTCGGAGTGGATGCGGACGAGGACGTCCTCGCCGTCGCCGAGGTCGCCGTGGACCAGGGCGACGTGCTCGACCCCGTCGGCGATGGAGCGGTAGCCGAACGCGGTGAAGTCGCCGAACGCGGTGGGCAGCCGGGTCCGGGCCTCGCGGCGGACGGTCGGCTCGTCGCTGCGGCGGTAGGCGATCAGGTCCTCGATGGAGATGATCGTCAGGCCGTGCTTGCGGGCGAAGGGGATCAGCTCGGGCAGCCGGAGCATCACCCCGTCCTCGCCCGCGATCTCGACGATGGCCCCGGCGGGGCGCAGCCCGGCGAGCCGGGCGAGGTCTACGGCGGCCTCGGTGTGGCCGTTGCGGACGAGGACGCCGCCGGAGCGGGCGCGCAGCGGGAAGATGTGGCCGGGCCGGACGAAGTCGCCGGGTCCGGCGACGCCGCCCGCGAGCATCCGCAGGGTGGTGGCGCGGTCGGCGGCGGAGATGCCGGTGGTGACGCCGTGGGCGGCCGAGGCGTCGACGGAGACCGTGAAGGCGGTCTGCATCGACTCGGTGTTGTCCTCGACCATCTGCGGCAGTTCGAGGCGTTCCAGCTCGTCGCTCTCCATGGGCGCGCAGATCAGGCCGCGGCACTCGCTCATCATGAAGGCGACGATCTCGGGGGTGGCCTTCTCGGCGGCGATGACGAGGTCGCCCTCGTTCTCGCGGTCCTCGTCGTCCACGACGACGACGGGCCGGCCCGCCGCGATGTCTCGGACGGCCTGCTCGACCGGGTCCAGGGAGAGGTTCTCGGGGAGCGGGTCGTGGTCGGGGTGCAGCCAGGTGGGCTGGGCAGTCATGCCGTGGCTCCTTCCAGAGCGGGTGTCCGCGTACGCAGCCACCAGTCGCGCATCCCCCACAGGACGAGGGCGCCGTAGATGACGTAGACGAAGCCGGAGAAGGCGAATCCGTTGGCGAAGTTCAGGGGTACGCCGACCAGGTCGACGAGCAGCCAGGCGAACCAGAACTCGACCATGCCGCGCGCCTGGGCGTACATCGCGACGACCGTGCCGACGAAGATGTACGCGTCCGGCCACGGGTCCCAGGACAGGGTGGGGACGGCCGTGAACAGGCCGCCGACCGCGAGGGTGCCGAGCGCGGCGGCGCCGATCAGCACGCCGCGCTCGCGCCAGGTGGCGAAGCGGACGGCGATGGAGCCGTCCTGGGCCTGCTGCCTGCCGCGGTTCCAGGACCACCAGCCCCACAGGGCGACGACGATGACCACCAGCTGCTTGCCCGCGCTGCCGGAGAGGTGCGCGGAGGCGAAGGCGACGAGCAGGATCACACCGGAGAGGAGCTGGGCGGGCCAGGTCCAGATGGAGCGCCGCCAGCCGAGGGCCAGGGCGATCAGGCCGACGACGTTGCCGATCATGTCCGACCACTTGATGTGCTGGCCGAACACGGTGAAGGCCTCGGAGTTGAGCCAGTTCGCGAGGTTCATCGCTGGTCCTGTCCGGCCCGGTCGCCGAGCATCCGCTCGACGTACTTGGCGATGACGTCCACTTCCAGGTTGACCGGGTCGCCGGGCTGCTTGTGGCCGAGCGTGGTCAGGGCGAGGGTGGTGGGGATGAGGCTGATGGTGAAGAAGTCGGCCGCCGCGTCGACGACGGTGAGGCTGACGCCGTCGACGGTGATGGAGCCCTTCTCCACGACGTACCGGGTCAGCTCGGGCGGCAGGGAGACCTTGACGATCTCCCAGTGCTCGGAGGGGGTGCGCTCGACGACGGTGCCGGTGCCGTCCACGTGGCCCTGGACGAGGTGTCCGCCGAGCCGCCCGCCGAGCGCCATCGGGCGCTCCAGGTTGACCCGGGAGCCGGGGGCGAGCGCGCCGAGGCTGGAGCGCTTCAGCGTCTCGGCCATCACGTCGGCGGTGAATTCGCCGTCGCCGGTGTCCACGACGGTGAGGCAGACACCGTTCACCGCGATGGAGTCGCCGTGCTTGGCGCCCTCGGTGACGAGGGGGCCGCGCAGCCGGAAGCGGGAGGCGTCGGCGAGCTGCTCGACGGCGGTGACCTCACCCAGTTCTTCGACAATTCCGGTGAACACTCAGTTTCCCTTCCGAGCAGGGGCGGGGACGGCGGTGACGCGCAGATCGGGGCCGATCGGCACGGCCTCGGTGACATCGAGGCGCAACGCCTGGGAGATGGTGGAGATTCCGGCGTCCGCAAGGGCGGCGGGGCCCGCGCCGAGCAGGACCGGGGCGAGATAGCCGACGACCTTGTCGACCTTTCCCGCGGCGACGAAGGCTCCCGCGAGGGTGGGGCCGCCTTCGAGGAGTACGGAGCGGACACCCCGGGTGCGCAGGGCTTCGAGGAGGGCGTCGAGGTCGAGGCCGGGTCCGGTGGCCGCGCGGGGCAGCCGCAGGACGGCTGCCTCGGGGAGGTGGCCGGCCGGGACGTCGTCGGCGACGGCGATCAGGGTGGGCGCGGTGGCGTCCAGGACCCGGGCGCCGGGCTTGACGGCGGTGGCGTTCGTGTCGACGACGACCCGCAGGGGCTGGGTGGCGCCGCCGACGCCGCGTACGCCCAGCTGAGGGTCGTCGATGCGGGCGGTGCCGGAGCCGACGAGCACGGCGTCGGCCTCGGCGCGCAGCCGGTGGACGTCGGCGCGGGCCTCGGGCGAGGTGATCCAGCGGCTGGTGGCGTCGGCGGCGGCGATGCGGCCGTCGAGGGTCGCGGCGTACTTCCACAGGACGTACGGCCGCCCGAGGCGCACCGAGGTCAGCCAGGCGGCGTTGCCCGCCTCGGCCTCGTCGGCGAGGAGGCCCTGCGCCACCTGGACACCGGCCGCGCGCAGGGTCTCGGCACCGCCGGTGGCCTGCGGGTTCGGGTCGCCGACCGCGTACACGACACGGCTGATCCCGGCGGCCAGGAGGGCCTGGGCGCAGGGGCCGGTGCGGCCGGTGTGGTTACAGGGTTCGAGGGTGACGTAGGCGGTGCCGCCCCGGGCCCCGCCGCCTGCCGCGCGGAGCGCGTGGACCTCGGCGTGCGGCCCTCCGGCGCGCTGATGGAAGCCTTCACCGGCCACGGCTCCGGCGGCGTCGGTGATCACACATCCGACGACCGGATTGGGGCTGGTGGAGCCGAGACCGCGGGCGGCGAGCGTGATCGCTCGGCGCATGGCGGTGATGTCGGCTGCGGTGTCCACCGGGTCCTCCTGCCTCTTCGGGCACGGACTCCGGGGCCTGTCGATGACGACAGATAGAGCGGATCACCAGCGAGAACGCCGCGAACCCGAGGACGGGAAACGCCAGGAACGCACGGCGTCCCGGGAAATTCCCGGCCATGCGTCCGCCGACGGCGGCGTACCGATGACGAACCGCCGCGCACTGCCTCCCATCCGGACTTTAACCGTCGGTCCAGGAATCTCACCTGGTCAACCGGCCGCTGGCTGCGGACGGGTCGCGGACTGTAACCGCCGGTTCGGAATTGCACCGACCCCGGAGTGCGCTGCTACTGGTACGGAACCAGTCTGCCACGGACGCCTCTCGGCCATGCGGGTGAGCGCTGTGGGCTGGGTCACAGGATCCACCGACCGGGTCACGCCGAGTCACGGAAAACCTGGCGCGTTCCCGTCGGGACGAACGCGACAACGTAGTCATTCACGAAGTTGAGCCTTGAAGGTCCAGACCTATTGACGCACTGGTCTAGTCCTCTTAATCTCTGCGTCACCTCCGAGGTTCGGTCCCACGGTGGGCGCACACCGGGACCCCGACAGACCCGCCCCCTTTTCGCCAGTTGTGTTCTGCCGACCTCCCCAGGAGGAACGACCACATGCTGTCCCCCACCCGAGCGAGAGCCACGCTCCTCGCCGCCGGCGCCGCCGTCGCCGGACTGCTGCTGAGTTCGCTCGCCGCAGGCCCCTCGGCCGCCGCCGACCAGACCTCCTGTCGCCCCGACGGCCTTTACCAGACCCCCGGCGTCAACGTTCCGTACTGCTCCGTCTACGACGCCGACGGACGCGAGAAGATGGGCGCCGACCACCAGCGGCGCGTCATCGGCTACTTCACCAACTGGCGTACCGGCAAGGACGGCAAGGACGCCTACCTCGTCCCGGACATCCCGTGGGACAAGGTCACGCACCTCAACTACGCCTTCGCGCACGTCGACGGCTCCAACAAGCTCTCGGTCGGCCCGGACAGCGCCGACAACGCCTCCACCGGGATGACCTGGCCCGGTGTCGCAGGCGCGGAGATGGACCCGGCGCTCCCCTACAAGGGGCACTTCAACCTGCTGACGAAGTACAAGAAGCAGCACCCGAACGTGAAGACCCTGGTCTCCGTGGGCGGTTGGGCCGAGACCGGCGGCTACTTCGGCCCCGACGGCAAGCGCGTCGACTCGGGCGGCTTCTACTCGATGGCGACCAACGCCGACGGCTCGGTCAACCAGGCGGGCATCAACACCTTCGCCGACTCCGCCGTCGCCTTCATCAAGAAGTACGGCTTCAACGGCGTCGACATCGACTACGAGTACGCCACCACGATGAAGGACGCGGGCAACCCGCTGGACCACACGCTGGCCAACGGCCGCCGCGCGGGCCTGGTCAAGGGCTACGACGCCCTGATGAAGACGCTGCGCGAGAAGCTCGACCGCGCGGGCGAGGCCGACGGCAAGCACTACCTGCTGACCGTCGCCGCCCCCTCCTCCGGCTACCTGCTGCGGGGCATGGAGACGTACCAGATGCAGAAGTACCTGGACTACGTCAACATCATGTCCTACGACCTGCACGGCGCCTGGAACGAGTACGTCGGGCCCAACGCCTCGCTGTTCGACGACGGCAAGGACAACGAGCTGGCGCAGGCGGGCGTCTACACCACCTCGCAGTACGGCGGCCTGGGATACCTCAACACCGACTGGGCCTACCACTACTTCCGCGGCTCGATGCCGGCCGGCCGCATCAACATCGGCCTGCCGTACTACACCCGCGGCTTCAAGAACGTGCAGGGCGGCACCGACGGCCTGTGGGGCAAGGCGGCCACGACCGACTGCCCGGCGGGCGCGGGGCTGACCAAGTGCGGTGACGGCGCGGTCGGCATCGACAACCTGTGGCACGACAAGGACACCAACGGCAAGGAATCGCCCGCCGGTTCCAACCCGATGTGGCACGCGAAGAACCTGGAGAAGGGCATCGTCGGGGACTACGTCACCGACTACGGCTTCCCCGCGAACACCCGGTTGACCGGCACGTACGCCCGTAAGTACGACTCCACGCTGGTCGCGCCGTGGCTGTGGAACGCCGAGAAGAAGGTGTTCCTCTCCACGGAGGACGAGCAGTCGGTGAAGGCCAAGGCCGACTACGTCGTGGACAAGGGCATCGGCGGCACGATGATCTGGGAGCTGGCGGGCGACTACCGTTGGAACGCGGCGAAGGGCCAGTACGAGACCGGCTCCACGCTGACCACCGCGATGTACGACGCCTTCAAGTCGGCCACCCCGTACGGCGCGAAGCGCTCCACGATCGACCTGCCCACCCAGGCGCTGGACATCGACGTCTCCTTCGGGCAGTTCCCGCTGGGCGACTCCAACTACCCGATCAGCCCCAAGCTGAAGATCACCAACCGGACCAAGGCCACGCTGCCCGGCGGTACGGAGTTCCAGTTCGACTACTCCACCTCCGCCCCGGCCAACGCCAAGGACCAGTCCGGCTTCGGTACGACGATCATCCGCAGCGGCCACACGGCGGCCAACAACATCGGCGGCCTCAAGGGCGACTACAACCGCGTCTCGCTGAAGCTCCCGGCCTGGCAGAGCCTGGCCCCCGGCGCCTCGGTCGAGCTGGACTTCGTCTACTACCTGCCCACCTCCACCCCGTCGAACTGGACCGTGGCCTTCGGCGGGAAGTCCTACTCCCTCGCCGGTGACCTGACCCGCGGCACCACGGTGGTCGAGCCCGGCACCGGGCCCAGCCCGACGCCGACACCGGACCCGACCGGTCCGACCCCCACCCCCACCCCCACCCCGACGCAGCCGGGCGGCAGCTGCTCGGCCCCGGCGTGGAACGCGGCCACCGAGTACGGCGGCGGCTCCACCGTCAGCCAGGACGGCCGTCAGTGGAAGGCCTCCTGGTGGACGAAGGGCGAGAAGCCCGGCACCACCGGAGAGTGGGGCGTCTGGAAGGACCTCGGCGCCTGCTGACCCCTCCGGCCCGGCGTGAGCGGCTCTTCCCGCTCACGCCGGGCCACAGCGCGCTCTGGCAGGCCGGCCCCATGACGACGATTCTGGTCACCGGCGCAACCGGAACCCTCCGCCGGCAGGTCGCGGAGCGGCTCCGCACCGAAGGGGCCGCCATCCGGGGGGCTCAGCCGCCGCTCCCCCTCGTACGCCGTCGACCTGCGGGACGGCAAGAGCCTGGACGCGGCAGTCGAGGGGACCGACGTGTTCGTCCACTGCGCCACCACCCCGCGCGGCGGCGACGACCGGGCAGCGGGGTTCCTCGTCAACGCGGCGAGGCGCGATGCCATCCGCAGAGCCTGAGGCGATGCGGCGCGCACAGCCGTCCGCGCGCCTCCGGTTCGGCCGCCCGGTTCCGGTCCGCCCGGTCAGCCCTCCGGGGCGAACAGCGCGTCCTGCGCCGCGTCCCGGGCGGTGACCAGCGCACCGCGCAGCACCGCCCCGTCGCCCAGCGAACCGGCGCGGACCTCGGTGCGCAGAGGCGACATCGTGGCCAGCCTCTCCTCGACCCGGGCGGCGAGCGCGGCCCCGCCCGCATGGCCGACGGCCCCGGCGAGCAGCACACAGCCGGGGTCGAGCACCGAGACGACGGCGGCGGACCCGAGGGCGAGGCGGTCGGCGACCTCCTTCAGGAAAGGCTCCCCCGCCTCCCCCGCCTCCAGGGCGGCCCGCACCGCGTTCACGGCGGCCGCCTCCTCCTGCCCCTCGGCCACGGTCCCGCGGTCCACGAGCCCGTACGCGGCGGCGAGTTCGCACAGCGCGACGGAGCCGGCCAGGGAGTGGAAACCGCCCTCGCAGTTGACCGCCGACGGGAGCCCGCTCACCCCGGGGACCGGAAGGAAGCCGATCTCCCCCGCGCCGCCGGAGGCCCCCTGACGCAGCTTGCCGTCCAGCATCACGGCGGCCCCGATCCCCTGGCCCAGCCAGAGCAGGACGAAGGTCTCCCGGTCGTGGGCGGCGCCCTCCCGGTGCTCCGCGACGGCCGCGAGGTTCGTCTCGTTCTCCACCAGGACGGTGGCCGGGAGCCGCCGCTGGAGCTCCCGGACCAGGCCCCGGTGCCAGGCGGGCAGTCCTGAGCTGTCGCGCAGTTCGCCGGTGCCGGGGTCGATCAGCCCCGGCGCCCCGATCCCGACGCTGTGCAGGGGTACGGACCCGGCCGCGCGGGCGGTGCGCTCCAGGAGGGCGGCGGCCCGCTCGACGGCGGGTTCGGTGCCGGTGTCGCTGCCGATGGGCAGTGAGTCCTCGGCGAGCGTCGTCCCCAGCAGATCGGTGACGACCACGCTGACGCTGCCGAGGCGCACGTCGAGCGCGGCGAGATGGGCCCGGTCGGCGACGATCCCGTACAGCTTGGCGTTGGGGCCGCGACGGACGGCTCCGGACTCGCCGACGACCCGGATCAGACCGGCGCTCCGGAGCCGTTCGACGAGGTCGGCGACGGTGGGCCGGGAGAGTCCGGTCAGCGTCTTGAGCTGGGTGGCCGTCAGCGGGCCGTCCTGCTGGAGCAGCCGCAGGGCGAGCCGGTCGTTGATGGCCCGAGCCGTGCTCGGAGATGCGGGCATACCGGGATCCTTCCAGATGGCCGCCCCGCCGCCTTTCGCGGCCGATGAGAATCGACTATTTATCAGGCAGGGTTCCTGATAGTTTACGCCACGCATCGTCGCGCGGAAGCGCCGGATGCGCCGGAACGGCCGGCGTCCGAGGATTCCCAGGGGAGGGGCTCGACGGCATGACGAAGGACTCGACCGTCACGGTCTACAGCACACAGCAGGTGAAGCGGGCGCGGATCGCCGTCGCCGCGGTCTTCACCGTCCACGGGGCGGTGACCGGCAGCTTCGCGACCCGGGTGCCCTGGATCCAGGACCACGCCGGGGTGAGCGCGGGCCAGCTCGGCCTGGCGCTGGCCTTCCCGGCGATCGGTGCGTCGATCGCGATGCCGCTGGCGGGCCGGATCAGCCACCGGTTCGGCGCCCGGACCGCGCTGCGGGGGCTGCTGATGCTCTGGACACTGGCACTGATCCTGCCCGCGCTGGCGCCGAACCTGGTCACCCTCTGCGCCGCGCTGTTCGTCTACGGGGCGACGGCGGGGATGTCCGACGTGGCCATGAACGCGCTGGGCGTCGAGGTGGAGAACCGTCTCGACAAGTCGATCATGTCGGGGCTGCACGGTATGTGGAGCGTGGGCGCGCTGATCGGTTCGGCGGCGGGCACGGTCGCCGCCCACACCGCGACCGACGCCCGGACGCACCATCTCGTCGCGGCCCTGGTGCTCACGGCGCTGGGCCTGATCGCCTGCCGGGAGGTCCTCGACATCCAGAGCCGCCCGGACGAGGAGCCGCCTCCGCGGTTCACGCTGCCGCCGAAGTCGGCCCTGATCATCGGGGCGGTCGGGTTCTGCGCGGTGTTCGCCGAGGGGGCCAGCCTGGACTGGTCGGCGGTCTACCTGCGGGACGTCCTGGACAGCTCGGACGGTCTGGCGGCCGCGTCCACCACGGCGTTCGCCCTGATGATGGCGGTGGCCAGGATCGCCGGGGACCGGATCGTCGACCGGTTCGGCGCGGTCCGCACGGTGCGGACCGGCGGAGTGATGGCCACCGCGGGCGGGCTGCTGGTCGTGCTCTCGCCCTCCCCCGCCGCCGCGATGTGCGGCTTCGGACTGCTCGGCCTGGGCGTCGCGGTCGTGGTCCCGCTGGCCTTCGCCGCGGCGGGGCGCAGCGGGCCGAACCCGAGCCAGGCCATCGCGGGTGTCGCCACCATCACGTACACCTCCGGTCTGATCGCCCCCTCCGCGATCGGCTCGCTGGCCGAGGCGACCTCGCTGGTGGTGTCGTTCGGCGTGGTGACGGTGCTGGCCTTCGGCCTGGTCCTAGGCGCGGGGGTGCTCCGGTCGGCCGACCGGAAGGTCACCGGCTCGGCGGTCGGCGAGGGCACGACGACGAGCGCCGCCCGAAGCTGACGCGGTGCCGCGGGGCGGCGCGGTGGGTGACCTCCGCGCGGCCGCCATCGGGCGCACCACTACCATGGCGCTGATCTTTTCCGCAGGTGAACACCGAACCCCGGGTCGCAGACCGGTCGGCACACCGAGCAGACCTTCAGGGAGCAACCATGAGCCTCGGCGTGCGCTGGACCTTGCACGGCGACGGGAAGACCCCCGCACCCGGGGCGGTGGTCCGCCCCGACGAGCGGCTCTCCTGGCCCCGTACGTTCGGACTCGGCGCCCAGCATGTCGTCGCGATGTTCGGGGCGTCGTTCGTCGCCCCGGTCCTGATGGGCCTGGACCCGAACCTCGCGATCATGATGTCCGGTGTCGCGACCGCGATCTTCCTGCTGGCGACCAAGGGCCGGGTACCCAGCTATCTGGGCTGCTCGCTCTCCTTCGTCGGCGTCGCGGCCACGATCCGGGCGAGCGGCGGTGACAGCGCGACCGTCACGGGCGCGGTGCTGGTGGTCGGCGCGGCCCTGTTCCTGGTGGGCCTCGCCGTGCAGCGGTTCGGCGCACGGATCATCCACGCGGCGATGCCGCCGGTGGTGACGGGCGCGGTCGTGATGCTGATCGGCTTCAACCTGGCGCCGGTTACCGCCTCCACCTACTGGCCGCAGGACCAGTGGACGGCGCTGGCGGTGATGCTGTTCACCGGCCTCGCCGTGGTGTGCCTGCGCGGTTTCCTCTCCCGGATCGCGATCTTCCTGGGGCTGGTCTTCGGGTACGTGCTCTCCTGGGTGCTGGACCTGGTCTTCGGGAAGATCCACTCCCCGGCGGGCGGGGCGGAGGCCGTCGACCACTGGCGCCTCGACCTCTCGGCCGTCGGCCAGGCCGACTGGGTCGGGCTGCCGTCCTTCCACGCGCCCGCCTTCGAATGGTCGGCGATCCTGGTGGCGCTGCCCGTGGTGATCGCGCTCGTCGCGGAGAACGCCGGGCACGTCAAGGCCGTCGGCGAGATGACCGGCGACCCGCTGGACGACAAGCTCGGCACCGCCATCGCGGCGGACGGCGCGGCCTCCATGCTCTCCACCGCCGTGGGCGGGCCGCCCAACACCACGTACTCCGAGAACATCGGCGTGATGGCCGCGACCCGGGTCTACTCCACGGCGGCGTACTGGGCGGCGGCCTGCTTCGCCCTGCTCTTCGGCCTGTGCCCCAAGTTCGGCGCGGTCGTCGCCGCGATCCCGGGCGGGGTGCTCGGCGGGATCACCGTGATCCTGTACGGGATGATCGGCCTGCTCGGCGCGCAGATCTGGCTCAACGGCCGGGTGGACCTGCGTAATCCGCTCAACCTCGTCCCGGCCGCCGCGGGCATCATCATCGGCGTCGGCGGGGTCAGCCTGAAGATCACCGACAACTTCGAACTGAGCGGCATCGCGCTCGGCACGCTCGTCGTGATCACCGGCTACCACGTGCTGCGGGCCTTCGCCCCGGCCCACCTCAAGACGCAGGAACCGCTGCTGGATTCGGGCACCTCGGCGTACGACGAGAAGCCGGGGCCCGAGAAGGGCTGAGCCGTTCGAGGACGGCCCGGGACCAGGTCGTACGGGGCCGGGCCGGGCTCACCCGGCGCCCAGGGCGTAGGCGCACCCCGGGGTGAAGGAGCCCGCCGCGCCCAAGCCCAGTTCTCCGCGGTCGAAGTAGACCGGGTCGGCTGTGCGCAGGGTGCGTCCGGTAGGCGGGTGCCGGCACTCCTCGATCCCCGTTTCCGGCAGCGCTGTTCGCCCGTTCCGATGAACACTCGGGCCGATCGGCGCCGTGGGGGGCCCAGGGCTGGGACGCTCCGCGCATGACGCAGATCGAGCAGTTCCCCCTACCGGGCCCGGGCGGTCCGCCGACGGGCGGCTCCCCGGTGATCGAACGTATGCGGGAATTGCGCGCCGGGTGGCCGTCCGGGGAGGGGGTGGCGGTCTTCAACACCGCCTATCTCAAGGTCGTCGAGCGGATGGCCCCGGACCTGGGGCCCACCGACCGCGAAGCCGCCCTGCTGGGCGTTCGCTGCGCCGAGCGCTATCTGTCGGCCGCCGAGACCGCCGCGGCGGGCGGGCGGCCGCCGGAGTGCTGGCGCCCGCTGCTCCCCTGCCGCCGCCATCCCCGCGTACGTCCGCTGCAGTTCGCCCTCAGCGGTCTCCAGGCGCACGTGGGGCACGACCTGGTCCTGGCGGTGGTGGACACCTGCCATACGCTCGGCTGCGAACCCCCGGACCTGGAGGGGGAGTTCGAGTGCGTGGGTGAACTCCTCGCCTTGCTGGAGGAGCGGATCCACGACGACCTGATGCCGGGCCCCGACCTCCTGGAGATCGCGGATCCGCTGACCCATCTGGTGAGTTCCTGGTGCCTGGAGCGGGCCCGCGAGGCGGCCTGGTCGGCGGCCCGGACGCTCTGGCGGCTGCGCGGATTCCCTTCGCTGGCCGAGGAGTTCCGACAGCGGACCGACGCGGGCGCGGGTCTGGTGGGGCGGCTTCTGCTCACCCCGTGCCGCTGACGCCCGCGTCGGCCCCCTGCGCCGGACTCAGTCCTCCGGCAGCTCGACCGGAGCGATCTCGTCGAAGACGTCCCCGGGGCCCGGGTTGGTCGCGTCCGTCGCCCCGCCGAACTGGTGCATGACGCCCCACACGGCGTTCAGCGCGGTCTGCACGGCGCCCTCCGCCCAGCCGGCCGTCCAGGAGATGTCGTCCCCGGCGAGGAAGATGCCCCGCTTGTCCTCCGGCAGCCGGTCCTGCACGAAGTGGGTGAACAGCCGCCGCTGGTAGCGGTAGTGGCCGGGCAGGTTGGCCTTGAACGCGCCCATGAACCAGGGCTCGTTCTCCCAGGAGACGGTGACCGGGTTGCCGATGATGTGGCTGCGGATGTCGACGTTCGGGTAGATCTCGCCGAGCGACTTGAGCATGACCTCCATGCGCTCCTTCGGGGAGAGCGGCAGCCACTTCAGGCTGTCGTCGCACCACGTGTAGGAGAGGCAGACGACGGCGGGCCTGTCCGGCCCGTCGTCCAGGAGGTACGTCCCCCGGGTCATCCGGTCGGTGAGCGTCATCGACATGGTGTCGCGGCCGGTGGTCTCGTCCTTGTCCAGCCAGAACGGGCGGTCGACCGGCACGAACAGCTTGGACGACTCCATGTAGTGGGTGCGCTCCATCGCCGTCCAGTGGTCGATCGGGAAGAGCGCGTCATCGCAGTCGATCTTGGAGAGCAGCAGCCAGGACTGGCCGGTGAAGACCGCGGCCCGGAAGGTGCGGATGTCGCCGGTGGCGTCGGTGACCGTGATGCGGTTGCCCGCCGTACGGGTCAGCCGGGTCACGGCGCCGCGCGGCTCGCCGCCGTGCAGGGAGGAGAGCGAGGTGCCGAGCGGCCAGTGGACGATCTTCTGCGGCTCGCGGTCCCACAGGCGCAGCGGAAGCTGCTGGCTGCCGCCGACGATGCCGCGGTGGTGGTCGTCGGCCTCGGTGTAGACGACGCGCAGGATCTCCAGGATGGAGTTGGGGAAGTCGGTGTCCCAGCCGCCGGTGCCGAAGCCGACCTGGCCGAAGATCTCGCGGTGCCGGAAGGACTTGAAGGCCTCGGACTCGCAGAGGAAGCCGTAGAAGGTCTGGTTGTCGAGCCGCTCGACGAGCTGCGACCAGATCTCCCGGATACGCGGGACGTCGCGCTCGCGCAGCGCCCGGTTCATGTCGGAGAAGTCGGCGCCCTCCTCCAGACAGGCGTTCCACGCCTCGGCCACGTCGCGGTAGACCTGCGGGAGGTCGTCGATGGTCTCGGCGTAGTGCGACTCGCCCTTGAGGTCCACGACGGTCGAGGGCGTGGCCGGGGAGAGCGGGTTGGGGAAGGGCCGGGTCCGCAGGCCCACCAGGTCGATGTAGTGCTGGAGCGCCGTGGAGGAGGGCGGGAAGCGCATGGCGCCCATCTCGGCGGTGAGGTCGCCGTCGCAACCGTCGAAGCCGACGGTGCGCAGTCGGCCGCCGATCCGGTCGGCCTCGTAGACCACGGGCTTGAGGCCCATCTTCATCAGCTCGTACGCGGCGATGATGCCCGAAAGCCCGCCGCCGATGACGGCGACCTCCTGACCGTGCTCGGTCGCCGGTATCTGCCCGAGTCCCGCCGGGTGGGCGAGGAAGTCGTCGTACGCGTAGGGGAAGTCCGGCCCGAACATGGTGATCGGCGGGGCGGCCGCGTCGGTGTGCTGGACGGCGTTGGGCACCGTGGACGTCATGGGGTACGGACTCCTTGCGCGGTACGGAGGTTCGGGGAGGGGGCGGGCTCAGGCGAGGGAGCCGTAGAGACCGGGGCGGCGGTCTGCGAGATACGGGTTGGCGGCGCGCGAGGCGGCCAGGTACTCCGGGTCCACCTCGCCGATCACGAGTTCCTCGCCGCGTCCGGCGCGGGTGCGCACGACCCCGTCGGGGCCGGCCAGGCAGCTGAGCCCGACGAACTCGAACTCCCCTTCCGGGCCGGTGCGGTTGACGTACGCCACGTACATCTGGCTCTCGAAGGCCCGTACGGGGACGACGGATTCGGCGACGAACTGGAAGGGGTGCATCTGCGCGGTGGGAACCAGCAGCAGATCGGTGCCGGCGAGGGCGTGCGCCCGGACGTTCTCCGGGAACTCGACGTCGTAGCAGATCAGCAGGCCGATGCGGATGCCGTCGAGGTCGGCCTGGACGACGGTCCGGTCGCCGGGAGTGAACCACTCCTGCTCGAAGCAGCCGAACAGATGGGTCTTGCGGTAGTTCGCGAGCCGCGCGCCGTCGGGGCCGATGAGCTGGGAGGCGTTGAAGATCCGCTCCCCGTCGCGCTCCGGGTAGCCGTAGAGGACGGCGAGGCCGTGGCGTACGGCGATCTCGGCGATCGCCTTTGAGCCGGGTCCGTCGGCGGACTCGGCCAGCTCGGGCACGGCGTCGCCGATGGCGTATCCGGTGAGGAACAGCTCGGGCGCCACCAGCAGCCGGGCTCCCGCGTCGGCGGCCCGGGCGGCGGCCTCGTCGAGCGCCTTCAGGTTCTCGGCGACGGCGCCGGGCCGTCCGGAACTCTGGAGCAGGGCGGTGCGCAACGACGGCATGGCTGACCTCGGGCGGTGCGGGCGGAGTGGGGAGACGTATCGAAGGTACGTGGCCCGGATCGGCCCGGACAAGGCGCGAGTGTTGCGCGTCGACCGTCGATTCGTTGCGCGGGAAGGGCCCTGGGCGGCGAATCGTTGCGTCGGGCATCACCGCAGGTCAGCGGGGTGATGTGGGCCACCCGTTTCAGACCGGCGGGGCCTCCGCGGAGTACCTGCGCAGCAGCGGCGAGAGCACCAGCACCGACTTCGTACGCTCCACGTACGGCTCCCCCGCGATGCGCTCCAGGACCTGTTCGAAGTGGCGCATGTCGGCGGCGAAGACCTGCACCACCGCGTCCGCCTCGCCGGTCACGGTGGAGGCCGAGGCGATCTCCGGGTAGCGGGCGAGGCCCTGTTTGATCGCGTCCGGGGAGGTGTTGCGGCTGCAGTAGATCTCGATGAACCCCTCGGTCTCCCAGCCGAGCGCCGCGGGGTCGACCCGCACGGTGAAGCCGGTGATCGCGCCCTCGGCGCGCAGCCGGTCGACGCGCCGTTTCACGGCGGGGGCGGAGAGGCCGACGATGGCGCCGATGTCGGCGTAGGAGCGCCGGGCGTCTTCGGCGAGGGCGTGGACGATGCGTTCGTCGAGGTCGTTCAGGCGCACGTCGGGCGGTTCACTATCTCTGCGGTGGGTCGGCTTGCGGGAGGCGGTGCGTGCCGCCTCCCGCAGTAGACCACGGGCCGCCGTCCTGGGCATGCCCGGTGCGGCGGCGCAGGCCGTCAGAAGGGGAACTGCGAGCGGCCGTGCTGGATGGAGATCCACTTCTGGGTGGTGAAGGCCTCGATCATCGAGTCGCCGTTCAGCCGGCCCAGACCGGAGCTCTTCTCGCCGCCGAAGGGGACGATCGGCTCGTCGTGGACGGTGCCGTCGTTGATGTGGATCATGCCGGTGTGGATGCGCTGCCCGACCCGCACGCCGCGCTCGATGTTGCCGGTGTGGACGGCGCCGCTCAGTCCGTACGGGGTGTCGTTGGCGATCCGGACGGCCTCGTCCTCGCCGTCGAAGGGGATCAGCAGGGCGACGGGCCCGAAGATCTCCTGGTGCAGGACGGGCGAGTCGGCGGCGAGACCGGTCAGCACGGAGGGGCTGACGAGGTTGCCGTCGGCGCGGCCGTGCAGGAGGGCCGTCGCCCCGGCCGCCACGGTCTGGTCGACGAGCTTGGAGACGGACTCGGCCTGCGAGGAGTTGATCAGCGGGCCGATCTGGGTGGCCGGGTCGGCGGGGTCGCCGACGGTGAGGGACGCGACCTTGGCGACGAACTTCTCGGTGAACTCGGCCTCGACCGCGCGGTCGACCAGGATGCGGTTGGCGGCCATGCAGACCTGGCCCTGGTGGACGTACCGGCTGAAGACCGCCGCGTCGACGGCGTAGTCGACGTCCGCGTCGTCGAGCACGACCAGGGCGCTGTTGCCCCCGAGTTCGAGGACGGCGCGCTTGAGGTTCCGGGCGCAGACGGTGGCGACGTGGCGGCCGACCTTGTCCGAGCCCGTGAAGGAGATGACCTGCGGCACGGGGTGCTCCAGCAGGGTGTCGCCGATCTCCGCGATGTCGGTGATCACGACGTTCAGCAGCCCGGCGGGGAGCCCGGCGTCCTCGAAGACCTTGGCCAGCAGGGTGCCGCCGCAGACCGGGGTGTTCTGGTGCGGCTTGAGGACGACGGCGTTGCCGAGGGCCAGCGCGGGCGCGACGGACTTGAGGGAGAGCAGGAAGGGGAAGTTGAACGGGCTGATCACCCCGACGACGCCGACGGGCACGCGGTAGACGCGGTTCTCCTTGCCCTCGGTCGGCGAGGGGAGGATCTGTCCGGCGGGGCGCAGGGCCAGCTGGATCGCCTCGCGGAGGAACTCCTTGGCCAGGTGCAGTTCGAACGCGGCCTTCAGCCGGGTGCCGCCGAGCTCGGCGACGATCGCCTCGCCGATCTCCTGCTCGCGCTCCTCGACGATGCCGAGAGCCTTCTCCAGAACGGCCCGCCTGCTGTACGGGTTGGTGTCCGCCCATGCCTGCTGCGCGCGCTCGGCGGCCCGGTAGGCCTGGTCGACCTCCTCGGCGGTGGCGACCGGGATCGAGGCGAGCTTCTCGCCGTCGAACGGGTTGAAGTCGATGATGTCCCAGGACCCCTTCCCCGGCCTCCACTCGCCGTCGATGTACTGGTGGGCCAGGTCAGTGAAGAAGGACATGAGATCCCTTACCGCAGAGAGGCAGGCAGCTGAGTGCGATTCATATTACTTAGATCCAAGGAGAGTTGAAGCGCACCCCCGGCCACGCGGGCGGGCCGGAAACGACCCCGCCCCCTCCGGCGTGGAACAGCCTGAGGGGGCGGGGTCGTCGGGTGATCCGGGGATCAACTCCAGCTGGCGTGCAAGGGCTTGCCCTCGGCGTAACCGGCGGCGCTCTGGACGCCGACGACCGCCTTCTCGGCGAACTCCGCCAGGGATCCGGCACCGGCGTAGGTGCAGGAGGAGCGGACGCCCGCGATGATCGAGTCGATGAGGTCCTCGACGCCCGGGCGGGTCGGGTCGAGGAACATCCGCGAGGTGGAGATGCCCTCCTCGAAGAGCGCCTTGCGGGCGCGGTCGTAGGCCGACTCGTCCGAGGTGCGGTTCTTCACGGCGCGGGCCGAGGCCATCCCGAAGGACTCCTTGTAGAAGCGGCCGTCGGCGGACTGCTGGAGGTCGCCGGGCGACTCGTACGTGCCCGCGAACCAGGAGCCGATCATCACGTTGGAGGCGCCGGCGGCGAGCGCCATGGCGACGTCGCGCGGGTGCCGGACGCCGCCGTCGGCCCAGACGTGCTTGCCGTGCTTCTTCGCCTCGGCGGCGCACTCCAGGACGGCGGAGAACTGCGGCCGGCCGACGCCGGTCATCATCCGGGTGGTGCACATGGCGCCGGGGCCGACGCCGACCTTGATGATGTCCGCGCCCGCCTCGATCAGGTCGCGCACGCCCTCGGCGGCGACGATGTTGCCCGCGACGATCGGCACCTGCGGGTCGAGGGCCCGTACGGCCCTCACCGCGCTGATCATGGATTCCTGGTGGCCGTGGGCGGTGTCCACGACGAGGACGTCGGCGCCCGCGTCCAGGAGCTGCTTGGCCTTGCCGGCCACGTCGCCGTTGATACCGACGGCGGCCGCGACGCGCAGCTTGCCCCCGGCGTCGGTGGCGGGGGTGTAGAGCGTGGCGCGCAGGGCGGCCTTGCGGGTGAGGATGCCGACGAGGCGGCCGTCCGCGTCGACCGCGGGGGCGAGCTTGCGGTTGGCGCCGTCGAGCTTGTTGAAGGCGTCGCGCGGGTCGATGTCCGCGTCCAGCAGCACGAGGTCCTTGGACATGACCTCGGAGAGCTGGGTGAAGCGGTCGACGCCGCTGAGGTCGTGCTCGGTGACGACACCGACGGGGCGGCGGTCGGCGTCGACGACGACGCCCGCACCGTGCGCCCGCTTGGGCAGCAGCGAGAGCGCGTCGGCGACGGTCTGGCCGGGGGCCAGCTCGATCGGGGTGTCGAGGACGAGGTGGCGCGTCTTGACCCAGGAGATGACGTCGGTGACGACCTCGATCGGGATGTCCTGGGGGATGACGACGAGGCCGCCGCGGCGGGCGACGGTTTCGGCCATCCGGCGACCCGCGATGGCGGTCATGTTGGCGACCACGAGCGGAATGGTGGTACCGGTTCCGTCGGGCGACGAGAGGTCCACACCCTGGCGGGAGCCGACCGCGGAGCGGCCCGGGACCATGAAGACGTCGTCGTACGTGAGGTCGTACGGGACCGCGGGGGACTCTGTGTAGCGACCGGTTCCCGGCTCAAGAAAACGCATAACACTCATTTTTTCATACGAAACCACGCAGGTCGTTTCCCCGAAGACACAGCAAAAGACCCCCGCATTCGTCTGATCCTCCGAAGAGGCGGCCGGGGGTCCCGGGCAAGTGAACCTGCCTTACCCACGGACTGTACCCGAACAGGATTCGAATCATTCGTGATCACCATCCCTGGACCGGGTGACAAGGGGTCAGGTAGCTTCAAAGCCGCAGGTCTCGGGGGTGCCGGAAGCGTCGATCCGGCTCGTCGGCAACCCTGGGCACACCGTATGACCGGAGAGGATCCCGATCCGCCTGTGGACAGCGAACTGCCGGACATCTACTGCCCGTTCCCGCAGCGGACCAATCCGCACGTGGGGCACACCCGGGGCCACCTGGACGCCTGGACCAGACGGACGGGTCTGGTCCATCGCGAGTCCGCGAGGAACCGATTCGAACAAGCCGATTTCGGGGCGTTCGTCGGCATGGTCTACCCGACGGCCGACGAGGAACACCTCGATCTGGTGGCCGACTGGTTCGTCTGGCTCTTCCTGGTCGACGACCAGCTCGACGACGGCCACCTCGGCCGTTCACCCGACCGAGTGAGAAGCGTGGTCGAACGGATGCGCGCGGTCGTCGACGGCTCAGCGCCCGAGCCGCTGCCGGGGGAAAAGGCCCCGGCCGCCGTGACCGCCCTGGCCGATCTGTGGAAACGTACGACGCCGAACGCGGCCCCGCACTGGCGGACCCGGTTCGCCTGGCATCTGGTCACCTACCTCACGACCGCCACGACCTGGGAGGCGGGCAACCGCGCCGAGAACGTGGTGCCCTCGGAGGAGACGTACATCGCCAAGCGGCGGCACACCGGGGCCATCCACGTCTGCATGGATCTCATAGAGATCGTCGCGGGCATCGAGGCGCCGGAGTCGCTCCACAACGACCCCCGCTTCATCACCGCCCTGGAAGCCGCGTGCAACCACGTCTGCTGGGCCAACGACGTGTACTCCTTCGAGAAGGAGCAGGTGCTCGGCGAGATCCACAACCTCGTGCACCTGGTCCGCCACCACCGGGGCCTCGGGGAGCAGCAGGCGCTGGACCATGTCGCCGAACGGCTCGCGATGGAGACCGAGCGGTTCCTCACCGCCGAGGACGAGCTGCTGGAGCTGTATCCGGAACTGTCCGGGCTGCTGGTGCCCTACCTCGACGGGATGCGGAGCTGGATGCGCGGCAACCTGGACTGGTCGCGCCAGACGCCCCGCTACAACCCGGCGGACGTCGGTCAGTACGAGGAACCCGAGGAGTACCTGGAGGAGACGGTGCTGGGCGTCCCGCCCGCGCGCGCCGAGGCCGCCGCCCCCGCGCCGTGCTCGGCCAAGGCTCCCCCGTCCGGCTGAGCGACCGGGGGACGACATGCCGAGGGCCGCGCACCCCGCGAGGGCGCGCGGCCCTCGGCGCGTCCTTGCGCGTCACTCCCCGTCGGGGTCGGCCCGCTCCAGCGCCGGGCGGACCCCCGCGGCGGACTCGGTGAGCAGGTAGTCGGCCGCCGCGGTGTCCGTGACCAGGCTGGTGACGAGGCCGGAGCGGAGCACCGCGCCGATCGCCGCCGCCTTGCGCTGGCCGCCCGCGATCGCGACCACCTCGGGGATCCGGCGCAGCCGGTCCGCCTCCACGGTGATGCAGCGCTCTCCCAGGTCGCGGCCGACCCGGCGGCCCTCGGCGTCGAACAGGTGCGCGGACATCTCGGCGGCGACGCCGAGTGAGGCGTAGTGGGCGCGCTCCTCGTCCGAGAGCATGTCGTGGACGGTGGAGATGCCCGGCTCCCAGGAACCGATGGAGACGGCGGCGACGGTGACCTTGTCGAAGTACTCGAAGGCGCGGGCGATGCCCGTCTGCTCGCGCAGCGCGGCGGCCGTCGCGGGGTCGGGCAGCAGCATGGGGGCGTAGATGGGGTGCGCCTCGCCGCCGGAGACCTGGGCCGCCCGGCGGACCGCCTCGACCGAGCCGCGCTCGGCGGTGCCCGCGTCGTACACCCCGGTCAGCTGGACGACCGTGCAGGGCGGCAGCCGGTCGAGGGCCGCCGCCATGTGGATGGTGGAGCGGCCCCAGGCCAGGCCGAGCACATCGCCCTCGGCCACCAGCTCGCCCAGCAGGTCGGCGGCGACCTCGCCCAGGTTCTCCGGGTCGGGGGCGTCGTCCTGTTCCTCGGCCGGGGATTCGACGACCACCGCGTGCCGCAGCCCGTAGCGGGCGCGCAGGGCGTCGGAGCGTTCGGCGTCCAGCTCGGCCGGGACCCGGATCTCGATACGCACGAGATCGCGTTCGAGAGCGGTCTCCAGGACCCGGGCCACCTTGAAGCGGCTCACGCCGAACTCCTCGGCGATCTGGATCTTGGACTTGCCCTCCAGGTAGAACCGGCGGGCCATGGCCGCCGCCTGCACCAGCTCCGCGGGTCCCATCCGCATGGCTGACCGACCCGCCGAGATGCCAGACACCGCGATCTCCTCACTGCTGTTCACACGCCCGATACGCCGTTCATCCTGTCAGATCCGGCGATCCTTGATCGGCCCTGTCGGACCGCGTTCATCTGCCCTTGGTTCAGTGGTCGCACGCCCAGGGGGCCGCGGCCGTCGCCACGTCCGCCAGGGCCCGCAGGTCCCGTACCGCCGCCGCCGGGTCCGCCGCCCCGTAGACCGCGGATCCGGCCACGAAGACGTCGGCTCCGGCCTCGGCGCACCGCTCGATGGTGGAGGCCGAGACCCCGCCGTCGACCTGGAGCCACAGTTCGAGACCGTGCTTGCTGATCAGCTCCCGGGTGCGGCGGATCTTCGGCAGCATGATGTCCAGGAACGCCTGCCCGCCGAAGCCCGGCTCGACCGTCATGATCAGCAGCATGTCCAGCTCGGGGAGCAGGTCCTCGTACGGCTCGATGGGCGTCGCGGGCTTGAGCGCCATCGACGCGCGCGCCCCCTTCGCCCGGATCTCCCGCGCCAGCCGCACCGGCGCCGCGGCGGCCTCGGCGTGGAAGGTGACGGACCCGGCGCCGGCCTCCACGTACTGCGGGGCCCAGCGGTCCGCGTCCTCGATCATGAGATGGCAGTCCAGCGGGGTGTCCGTCGCCTTGCTGAGCGCCTCGACGATCGGCACGCCGAGGGTCAGGTTGGGCACGAAGTGGTTGTCCATGACATCGACATGGAGCCAGTCCGCGCCTTCGACGGCCTTCGCCTCCTCGGCGAGACGCGCGAAATCGGCGGACAGGATGCTGGGGTTGATCTGCGCCATGACCCAAGCCTGCCACGTCTGAGGCCGGTTCCCCGCCTCGATGCCCTCCGAAGCCTCACACGGCCCTCACAGTCCGCGCATTCTGGGCATTTTGCCAGCGCTTTACTGTTCTTTTGCCGTACCGGAGGGGGCGCTGACGCACTGATATTCAGCCGGACCGGCGCAGCAGAGCCAGATACATCGCGTCCGTGCCGTGCAGATGCGGCCAGAGCTGGACGTCCGGCCCCTCGCCCAGGGCGGGCACCCCGGGCAGCAGCGGGCGGGCGTCGATCCACTCCGCCTCGACCGGCTCCCCGCCGCGGCCCTTGAGCACGTCCTCGACGACCACCCGGGTCTCCGCCAGATGCGGCGAACAGGTGGCGTAACCGACAACGCCGCCGACCCGTACGGCTTTCAACGCCTCACGCAGCAGGCCCCGTTGGAGCGGTGCGAAGGCCTCCAGGTCCTCGGCGCGACGCCGCCAGCGGGACTCCGGGCGGCGGCGCAGCGCGCCGAGGCCGGAGCAGGGCACGTCCATCAGGATGCGGTCGAAGGTGCCGGGCAGCCACGGCGGGCGGGTGCCGTCGGCGGTGATCACCTGGTACGGGCCGGGGTTGCCGGCGAGCGAGCGCTCGACCAGCCGGGCGCGGTGGGGCTGCTTCTCGGCGGCGAGCAGTGTCGCGCCGCGCTCGGCGGCCAGCGCCGCGAGCAGGGCGGCCTTGCCGCCGGGGCCCGCGCAGCCGTCCAGCCAGCGGGTGTCGCGGCCCTCGACGGGGGCGGCGGCCAGGGCGGCGGCGACGAGCTGACTGCCCTCGTCCTGGACGCCCGCCCGGCTCTCCCGGACGGCCTCCAGCGCGCCGGGCTCGCCGCCCTCGGCCATCCGGACGGCGTACGGGGACCAGCGTCCGGGCAGGCTGTTGTCCTCGCCCAGGGCCTTGACCAGCTCCTCGGTGGTGGAGCGGCCGGGGCGGGCGACCAGGGTCACCTCGGGCCGCTCGTTGTCGGCCTCCAGCAGGTCCTCGATGCCCGCCCGGCCGCCGCCCAGCGCGTCCCAGAGGGCGGAGACGATCCAGCGGGGATGGGAGTGCACGACGGCGAGGTGGTCCTCGGCGTCCTCGTCGTACGACGGGGCGACCTTCTCCACCCAGCCGTCGAGGTCGTGCGCGGTGACCTTGCGCAGCACCGCGTTGACGAACTTCGCACGCCCCTCCCCCAGCACCACCCGGGCCAGCTCCACGCTGGCGGAGACGGCCGCGTGGGTGGGGATACGGGTGCCGAGCAGCTGGTGGACGCCCATGTTGAGGACGTCCAGGACCGGCGGGTCGACCTCACGCAGCGGCCGGTCGATGCAGGCGGCCACGATCGCGTCGTACGTGCCCTGGCGGCGCAGCGTCCCGTAGACCAGCTCGGTCGCCAGGGCCGCGTCCCGGCTGTCGAAGTCGCCCTTGGCACGGGCCTTCCTCAGCAGCGGGGGCAGCACGAGGTTGGCGTACGCGTCCCGCTCGTCGACGGCCCGCAGCGCCTCGAAAGCGAGGAAGCGGACCGGGTCCTTCTTGGGCCGGCGGTGGGGCTTGGCGGGACGGCGACGCGGCTGGTCGTTCACGTGAAAGGTGCTCCGCTGACGGTGAGTGGGGCGAACCCTCCCAGCGTACGACGCCGTCACCGCCCTCCCGACCAGCGGCCCGGGGGCCCTGGGACCCGGGCCTGAGCCGCTCCGGGCGCGGCCGGGGCCCTGCCTCACCCCTGCCGGCGTGCTACAGGCCCAGCAGCTCGCCGTGGGCGATCCGGACGCCGCGCGCCCAGTCGGCGGCCCGCATCGGCTTCTTGCCCTGCGGCTGGACCCAGAGCAGCTCGACGGCGTGCGATCCGGTGCCGACGTACACGTTGTTCTTGGCGGCCGACAGCTCGCCGGGGGCCAGATCCGTACGGTCCAGGACGGGGGTCGCCTGGATCAGCTTGAGCCGCTCGCCGCGGAACAGGGTCCAGGCGCCGGGGGCCGGCGTGCAGCCGCGGACCACCCGGTCGACCCGCAGGGCGGGCGCGGACCACTGGACCTGGGCGTCCTCCACGGTGATCTTCGGGGCCAGCGTGACGCCCTCGTGCGGCTGGGGCACGGCGTGCAGGGTGTTGTCCTCGATGCCGTCCATGGTGGCGGCGAGCAGCCCCGCTCCGGCGAAGGCGAGCCGGGTGAGCAGGTCGCCGCTGGTGTCGGTGGGGCGGATCTCCTCCGTGAGGACGCCGTAGACCGGCCCGGAGTCCAGCCCCTCCTCGATCAGGAAGGTCGACGCGCCGGTCACCTCGTCCCCGGCCATCAGGGAGTGCTGCACGGGGGCCGCGCCCCGCCAGGCGGGCAGCAGCGAGAAGTGCAGGTTGACCCAGCCCCGGGCGGGCACGTCGAGGGCGGCCTTGGGCAGCAGGGCGCCGTAGGCGACGACCGGGCAGCAGTCCGGGGCGATCTCGCGCAGCCGGGCGAGGAACTCCTCGTCCCGGGGCTTGACGGGCTTGAGCACCTCGATCCCGGCCTCCTCCGCCCGCTCGGCCACCGGGCTCGCGACGAGTCGGCGGCCCCGCCCGGCGGGGGCGTCGGGACGGGTCACGACGGCGGCCACCTCATGGCGGTCGGAGGCGATCAGGGCGTCCAGGGCGGGGACGGCGACTTCGGGGGTGCCGGCGAAGACGAGCTTCATGGGTGGCTGACTGCCTCTCGGGCCAAGACGTACGGTGACGAGCAGCACACCAGTCTAGGGGGCCCGGCCGATCAGAGCCCGGCCGCTCCCTGGTGCGGGGAGACGACTCCCTTGCGCAGGGCGGCGACTCCCTTGCGCGGGGGCGGCGACCAGGGGGCGTACGCGCGCCGCGCACGCCCCGTGCATACGCACATACGCCCCGATAGCGTGACCACATCACCGGCTCGGGCGTTGGTCAAAGGAGATTGACCGAAGCGGGCCGCCCCGATTGCGGCCCGATCCCTTTCAACGCCGGTTCGAGAGGCTTCTTCATGGCCGACCACGCAACGCACGACGCCCAAGCGCGGGCCAGTCTGCATCTTCTGGTGCGGGACATCGAGCGGGTCAGGCGGCAGGTGGACGCGCTGCGCACCCTCACCGCCCAGCTGGGCAACGTCTACCGTCCGCGCCGCTCCGGCCCCTCCGCGGGCTTCGTCGTCTACGGCAGGGCCCCGGCGCCCACCGTCCGCCTCGCGCAGGAGCTGCGGGACAGCGTCGAGACCCTGGTGACGGCCGCGGTGGACTTCGACCGCTCGCTGGGCTTCTCCTGGGACGCGGTGGGCTCCGCCCTCGGCGTCACCAAGCAGGCCGTCCACCGCCGTTACGGAACACGCCGCGCCACCCCGCAGCCCGCCGCCGAGACGGGCGGCGAGAACGGCTCCGCGCCGCGCCCGGTCTCCGTCGGCAGCGGCCTCCCCGGACCCTCCGCCAAGGGCTCCGGCTCCCCGGTGCCCTCGGTCCCGGCGGCCCGCTCGATGCCGCCGCAGCCGTCGGCGGCCCCGCAGCCTGCCCGCGAGGAGCTGCGCCCCGGCGCGTTCCCGGGCCCGCGCAACGGCTGACCGCACGCCGCCCTTCTGCCCCACCGTGCCGGTCGCACGGCGGGGCAGTTCTCTGTCCGGGCCCGGTGCGGACCCACGGTCCGCAGGCGGCCCCGCCGCGGGCCCGGCCGATGCCGGGGCCCGATCGACCCCGTCGGCCCGACCGGGGGACCGGCCCGTCGCCTCAGCCGATGTCGGGCGGGTCGATCCTGATGCGTATCGGTTCGCTCGCGCCCTTGGCCGTACGGGCCGCGAGCGCCGTCTTCAAGGCGCGGGCGAGCGCCGCCCCACGCCCCGGGACCACCCGGATCAGGGCCCGCTCCCAGGTCTCGCCCGGCGGCGCGTCCCCCGGCCTGCGGGCCCTCCCGGGCGCGGCCGAGGGGGCCGGCACCGGTCCCAGGATCTCGGCCTCCGGCGGCAGCCCGGCGGTCTGCAGGAACGCGGCCAGGGCCTCGGGCGGGCCGGTCACCGAGGCCATCCGGGAGACCGGCGGGAAGCCCAGCTCGGCCCGCTCCGCCAGCTCGCGCCGCGCGAACCCCGCCGGGTCCCAGCGGACCAGCGCCTGCACCGCACGCTCCGTCGGCTCGGCCACGACCACCACCGTGCCGCCCTCCTCCTGCCCCCGCACCAGCGCCGACGCCGCCAGCCACCGGCGCAGCGCCTCCTCCCCCGCGCGCAGATCGGGCCGTCCGAGCATGGCCCAGCCGTCCAGGAGCAGGGCCGCCGCATAGCCGCCCTCGGCGACGGGCTCCGCGCCGGGGGTGGAGACGACCAGCGCCGGGGCGTCGGGCACCGCGTCGAGGATGTGGTCGCGCCCCGAGGTACGGACGGGCACGGCGGGAAAGGCCCGGCCCAGCTCCTCCGCGGTGCGGCGGGCGCCGACGATCCGGGCGCGCAGCCGGGTGGAACCGCACTCCGCGCAACTCCAGGCCCGCTCGGCCTGCCCGCACCAGGCACAGTTCAGATCCTGCTGGTCCGGCGCTCCCAGAGGGCCCGCGCAGTGCCGGCAGCGGGCAGGGGTGCGGCAGCGTTCGCAGGCGAGGCGGGGGGCGTAACCCCGCCGGGGGACCTGGATCAGCACCGGCCCTGTGCGCAGACCGTCGCGCACGGCGCCCCAGGCGAGGCTGGGCAGCCGGGCGGAGCGGGCGGCCCCGTCCCGGGCCAGCTCGCCGTCCCCGACCGTACGGATGAGGGGCGCGGCCCGGCGCAGCCGTTCGCGGTCGGCGAGGAGCGGCAGCGCCCAGCCGCTCTCCACGAGCTGGGCGGCCTCGACCGTGCAGCTCGTCCCGCCGAGCAGGAAGCCGCAGCGGCCCTGGGCCGCCCGCAGCTCCAGGACCTCGCGGACATGCGGGAAGGGGGCGTTGTCGTCGCTGTGGCTGGAGTCGCCGTCGTCCCAGACGACGACGAGGCCGAGGTCGCGCACGGGGGCGAACATGGCGGCCCGGGTGCCCACGACCGCGCGCACCGAGCCCCGGCGCACCGCCAGCCACTGCCGATAGCGCTTCTCCGGGCCGGATTCGGCGGTCAGCAGGGCGTGCCTCCCCGCGCCGAGCGTCTCGGTCAGGGCCGCGTCGACCCGTGCGGCGGACCGCCCGTCCGGGACGACGACGAGGGCGCCGCGCCCGGAGGAGAGCGTCGCCGCGACGGCCCCGGCGATCTCCGCGGGCCAGTGCGGTCCGGGCAGGGCGGTCCACACCGCGCGCGGGGCGCCGCCCTCGGCCAGTGCGTGCAGGAAGGCCGGACCCTGGCCGTACCGCTCCCAGGTGCCCGGGTCCGGGGGCGGGGGCGGCGGCAGCGGATCCGGGGAGGGCTTGGCCTCGGCGCGGCCGTTGCGGGGCGGGACGGCGAGCTGGAGGACGTCGGCGAGGCTGCCCGCGTACCGGTCGGCGACAGCGCGGCAGAGAGCGAGCAGCTCGGGCCCGAGGACCGGCTCCGGGGAGACCACGGAAGCAAGGGCCGCCAGCGCGCCCTGGTAGTCGGAGTCGGCGCGACGCTCGACGATGAAGCCGTCGATCAGACCGCCGCCCTCGCGCCGCCCGCCCTGGACATTGCGCCCGCCGGCCCCGAACCGGACCCGCACCCGGACGCCCGGCTGTGCGTCGGCGTCCAGCTCCTGGGGCACCGCGTAGTCGAAGAACTGGTCGAGGTGGAGGACACCCTTGTTGACCAGGACGCGGGCGACGGGCAGCTCCTCGGCGAGGGCCGCGCCGCGCCAGGTCCGCGGCTTGGCGCGCGGCACCTTGGCCCGGCGCACGGTCTCCCGGATCAGCGCAAGCTGCTCCGGCGGCCCGGCACCCGGTTCGGCGGACTGCTCGTTCTCGCTGCTCACAGCTGCATTCCTACCAGAGGGCACTGACAGTCCGGCGAGCTCGGAGAGTCGGGGCACGGCAGCGGGGCCCGGCCACCGTGTTCGGTGTCCGGGCCCCGCCGTCGCTCACTGCTGATGCTTCTGCGAGCCCTTGCTCAGGGGTTCTTACAGACCCGCGGCCGCGCGCAGCGCGTCCACGCGGTCCGTGCGCTCCCAGGTGAAGTCCGGCAGCTCCCGGCCGAAGTGGCCGTACGCGGCGGTCTGGGCGTAGATCGGGCGGAGCAGGTCGAGGTCCCGGATGATCGCGGCCGGGCGGAGGTCGAAGACCTCGCCGATCGCGTTCTCGATCTTCTCCGTGTCGATGGCGGCGGTGCCGAAGGTCTCGACGAAGAGGCCGACCGGCTCGGCCTTGCCGATCGCGTACGCGACCTGGACCTCGCAGCGGGCGGCGAGACCGGCGGCCACGACGTTCTTCGCGACCCAGCGCATCGCGTACGCGGCGGAGCGGTCGACCTTGGACGGGTCCTTGCCCGAGAAGGCGCCGCCACCGTGGCGGGCCATGCCGCCGTAGGTGTCGATGATGATCTTGCGGCCGGTGAGGCCGGCGTCTCCCATCGGGCCGCCGATCTCGAAGCGGCCGGTCGGGTTCACCAGGAGGCGGTAACCCTCGGTGTCCAGCTTGATGCCGTCCTCGACGAGCTGCGCGAGCACGTGCTCGACGACGAACTCGCGGATGTCGGGCGCGAGCAGCGAGTCCAGGTCGATGTCCGAGGCGTGCTGCGAGGAGACGACCACCGTGTCCAGCCGGACCGCCTTGTCACCGTCGTACTCGATGGTGACCTGGGTCTTGCCGTCGGGGCGCAGGTAGGGGATGGTCCCGTTCTTGCGCACCTCGGACAGCCGCCGGGAGAGGCGGTGCGCGATGTAGATGGGGAGCGGCATGAGCTCCGGGGTCTCGTCGCAGGCGTAGCCGAACATCAGGCCCTGGTCGCCCGCGCCCTGCTTGTCGAGCTCGTCCTCGTCACCCTCGACCCGCTTCTCGTACGCGGTGTCGACGCCCTGGGCGATGTCCGGCGACTGGGCGCCGATCGACACCGAGACGCCACAGGAAGCACCGTCGAAGCCCTTTTTGGAGGAGTCGTAACCGATCTCCAGAACCTTGTTGCGCACGAGGTTGGGGATGTCGGCGTAGGCCTTGGTGGTGACCTCGCCCGCGACATGCACCAGACCGGTGGTGATCAAGGTCTCGACGGCGACGCGTGAGGAGGGGTCCTCACGCAGGAGCGCGTCGAGAATCGTGTCGCTGATCTGGTCAGCGATCTTGTCGGGGTGACCCTCGGTGACGGATTCCGAGGTGAAAAGACGGCGGGACACATCGCTCCCTGGGGTTGCAGCGGCTGCTGGCTGATCATGGGTGGTACGTCCGAGAGCTGCGCTCGGCGCGTACCGTCGGCCAGTTTATCGGTCACTTCCGGCGACCGGGCCAGGTGTCTCGCCCTTTGGGAGGTTCGTGAGGTGCGCCACACACGGCACCAGTAGGACAATTCACCCCGCTCGGCCGCCGTTTTCGGCGTTATGGGGCGATTTCGCTCGGCCGATGGGCTGACGAGGAATTCGACGGGAACCTGACGGAAACCAGATCCCAGATCGTGTCGGCAAGGGCTTCCTTGGGACCGTACGGCACCGGCGTCTCCTGGCCGTCGGCGGCGAGGACGACCGCCTCGTTCTCCTCCGAGCCGAAGGTCTTGCGCTCCCCCACCTCGTTGACCACGAGGAGGTCGCAGCCCTTGCGGCGGAGCTTGGCACGGCCGTTGGCCAGCACGTCGTCGGTCTCGGCGGCGAAGCCGACGACGATCTGGTCCGGCCGGGCCCGCTCCTGGGCGACCTCGGCGAGGATGTCGGGGTTACGGACCAGGGTGAGCGCCGGCGCCTCCTCGCCGTCCTTCTTCTTGATCTTGCCGGTGGCGTACTCGGAGGGGCGGAAGTCGGCCACCGCGGCGGCCATCACCACGACGTCCGCGTCGGCGGCGGCCTTCACCACGGCCTCGCGGAGCTGGACGGCGGTGCCGACCCGCAGGACGTCGGCCCCGGCCGGGTCGGGCAGCCCGGTGTTGGCCTCGATCAGGGTGACCCGGGCTCCCCGGGCCACGGCGGTGCGCGCCAGCGCGTAACCCTGCTTGCCGGAGGAACGGTTGCCCAGGAAGCGCACCGGGTCGAGCGGCTCGCGGGTACCGCCGGCGCTGATGACCACACGGCGGCCCGCGAGGTCGGGCTCGGGAACCCCGCGCGCCAGCACCCGGCGGCAGACCTCGAAGATCTCGCCGGGGTCGGGCAGCCGGCCCTTGCCGGTGTCGACGCCGGTGAGCCGCCCGACAGCGGGCTCGATGACGACGGCGCCCCGGCGGCGCAGGGCGGCGACGTTCTCCTGGGTGGCCGGGTGCTCCCACATCTCGGTGTGCATGGCGGGGGCGAAGACCACCGGACAGCGGGCGGTCAGGAGCGTGTTGGTGAGCAGGTCGTCGGCGAGCCCGTGGGCGGCCTTGGCCAGCATGTCCGCGGTGGCCGGGGCGACCACCACGAGGTCGGCGCCCTGCCCGATCCGCACGTGCGGGACCTCGTGGACGTCCTGCCAGACCTCGTCGGACACCGGGTGGCCGGAGAGCGCCGACCAGGTGGCCGCCCCCACGAAGTGCAGCGACGCGGCGGTCGGGACCACCCGTACGTCGTGGCCGGACTCGGTCAGCCGGCGCAGCAGCTCGCACGCCTTGTAGGCGGCGATGCCCCCGCTGACCCCCAGGACCACCTTCGGCTTGTCCACTGCGTCTCCCCGCACTCGGCACCGTAACGGCAACATGTGCGTCCCATGCTGCCTCACCGCGCGCGGCGCGTTCATCCGGCCCCGGACACACCTCAGGCCCGGCGGACGGGCCGCCGGGCCTGGAGTGAAGGTGCTGCTGCGTTACTGCGCGGGGCCTTCGATGGCCTCGGAGGTCAGCAGGCCCGCGTTGATCTCGCGGAGCGCGATCGACAGCGGCTTCTCGTGCACGTGGGTGTCGACGAGCGGACCGACGTACTCGAGGAGGCCTTCACCGAGCTGCGAGTAGTACGCGTTGATCTGGCGGGCGCGCTTGGCCGCGTAGATCACCAGGCTGTACTTCGAGTCGGTGGCCTCGAGGAGCTCATCAATCGGCGGGTTGATGATGCCCTCGGGCGTGGTGATGGAAGAGGACACTCTCTGCCTTCCGAAGGGGGTGTAGATCAAAGATCCGAGCGATCTTGACGATTGCGGGGATCTAGGCCTGAAGCATCAAGGCTAGCAGCTCGCGAGCCACATCCTCGACGGAGGTGTTGACGAGCGTCGTATCGAACTCCGCCTCGGCGGCCAGCTCGACCTTGGCGGCGTCGAGCCGGCGCTCGATGACCTCGGGGGCCTCGGTGCCCCGGCCGGTGAGCCGGCGCACCAGCTCCTCCCAGCTCGGCGGAGCCAGGAAGACCAGACGCGCGTCGTCCATCGACTGGCGGACCAGCCGGGCGCCCTGGAGGTCGATCTCCAGCAGGACCGGCTCGCCCGCCTCCAGGCGGTCGAGCACGGCCCGGCGGGGCGTGCCGTAGCGGTTGCCCGCGAACTCGGCCCACTCCAGCAGCTCGCCGTTGGCGATGAGCTTGTCGAACTCCTCGTCGTCCACGAAGAAGTAGTGGACGCCGTTGCGCTCCCCGGGGCGCGGCTTGCGCGTCGTCGCCGACACGGAGAGCCAGACCTCGGGGTGCACGGAGCGCATATGGGCGACGACCGTGCTCTTGCCGACCCCCGAGGGGCCGGAGAGCACGGTCAGCCGCGGACGTACGTCCGGGGGTACGGGGGACGTCCCCCGGGATGTTGCAGCCATGGAGCGATTATCCAGGTTCTCAGGAGTGCCTGAGAACGTCAGGCGGGACTGCCGCCGAACTCACGCTCCAGGGATGCGATCTGGTTGGAGCCAAGACCCCTGACCCGGCGGCTCTCGGAGATGCCGAGACGCTCCATGATCTGCTTGGCGCGGACCTTGCCGACGCCCGGCAGGGATTCCAGCAGTGCGGAGACCTTCATCTTCCCGATGACGTCGTTCTCCTGGCCCTGCTTGATGACCTCGTGGAGGGAGGCGCCGGAGTGCTTGAGTCGATTCTTGACCTCGGCCCGCTCCCGGCGAGCCGCGGCGGCCTTTTCGAGCGCGGCTGCGCGCTGTTCAGGGGTAAGGGGCGGAAGAGCCACGCCTACGTCACCTCGGATGTCGATCTGTCGGATACGGACCGGCGGGGAGGCTGGACGCCACCCCACCAGGTGAGAGCCGAACACACTGTGCTCGGCCGCTCTTCGACGGAGACTAGCGCCAAGGGCCGCCGTAGTCAGCGAGAACAGACGAAAAGTCCTGGTCAGCTGTGGCCGACCAGGATTTTCCCGACATATCGACCAGGTTTCCCGTCAGTAATTCGTCAACACGCTGTAAACGTGTCAGGGTCAACTGCCGGACACGGCGCCGCGGACCTCGTCCGCGAACCGTTCGGCTGCTTCGCGCAGCCCGGACGCGTCCGGGCCGTGGCGCAGCACGCCCCGGCTCACGCTGGGCACCACGTTGCCCACCGCGTCGCCGAACACCGCCGGGAGATCCGCCGGGGTGGCTCCCTGGGCGCCGATGCCGGGCGCGAGGAGCGGCCCGTTGATCGCCAGGTCCACCCCCGCGTCGCCGAGCGTCGCGCCGACCACCGCTCCGACCGAGCCGAGCGGAGCCGCCCCCTCGTTCTCGGCGGCCATGTGGTCGAGCATCAGCTGGGCGAGCGAGCGGCCGTCGGCGGCCGTGGCCCGCTGGACCTCGGCGCCCTCCGGGTTGGAGGTGAGGGCGAGGACGAAGACGCCCGCGCCGGAGGCGGCGGCCGCGTCCAGCGCCGGGCGCAGCGAGCCGAAGCCCAGGTACGGGGAGACGGTCACCGCGTCGGAGAAGAGCGGGGAGTCCTTGTCCAGGTAGGTCGCCGCGTAGGCGCCCATGGTGGAGCCGATGTCGCCGCGCTTGGCGTCCATCAGGACCAGGGCCCCGGCGGCGCGGGCCTCCTCGACCGCCTTCTCCAGGACGGCGATGCCGCGCGAGCCGAACCGCTCGAAGAACGCGGACTGCGGCTTGAGCACGGCGACCCGGTCGGCCAGCGCCTCCACGACGGTCCGGGTGAAGTGCTCCAGGCCCCCGATGTCGTCGTTCAGGCCCCAGGAGGTGAGCAGGGAGGCGTGCGGGTCGATGCCGACGCAGAGCGGCCCGCGGGTGTCCATGGCGTGGCGCAGGCGGGCGCCGAAGGGTTCGAGGGTCACAGGGCGGCCTTCTTCCGGGTCTCGGCGCCGACGGCCTCTTTGAGGGTGGCGTACGGGGAGGTGGCGAGCCGGGCGGTGAGGCCCTTGTGGATCTCGCGGGCGTAGAAGGGGCCTTCGTAGATGAAGGCGCTGTAGCCCTGGACGAGGGTGGCCCCGGCGAGGATGCGCTGCCAGGCGTCCTCGGCGTTCTCGATGCCTCCGACGCCCACCAGGGTGATCCGGTCCCCCACCCGGGCGTACAGGCGGCTCAGGACCTCCAGCGAGCGTGCCTTGAGGGGTGCGCCGGAGAGTCCGCCGGTCTCCCCCAGCAGCTCGGGGCCGGACTTCAGGCCGAGGCCCTCGCGGGCGATGGTGGTGTTGGTGGCGATGATGCCGTCCAGGCCCAGCTCCAGGGCGAGGTCGGCGACGGCGTCGACGTCCTCGTCCGCGAGGTCCGGGGCGATCTTGACGAGCAGCGGGACGCGCCGGTTGGTGACCGTGCGGTCGGCCGCCTCGCGCACGGCCGTCAGGAGGGGGCGCAGCGACTCGGTGGCCTGGAGGTTGCGCAGGCCGGGGGTGTTGGGCGAGGAGACGTTGACGACCAGGTAGTCGGCGTGGGCGGCGAGCCGCTCGGTGGACTTCACGTAGTCGGCGGCGGCCTCGGCCTCGGGGACGACCTTGGTCTTGCCGATGTTGACGCCGACCGTGGTGCGGAAGACGGGGTTACGGGCGGCGAGGCGGGCTGCGACGGCGGCGGAGCCCTCGTTGTTGAAGCCCATGCGGTTGATCAGCGCACGGTCGGCGACGAGCCGGAAGAGGCGCTTCTTGGGGTTGCCCGGCTGCGGTTCGCCGGTGACGGTGCCGATCTCGATGTGGTCGAAGCCGAGCATCGCCATGCCGTCGATCGCGACGGCGTTCTTGTCGAAGCCGGCGGCGAGGCCGAAGGGGCCGTGCATGCGCAGGCCGAGGGCCTCGGTGCGCAGTTCTTCGTAGCGGGGGGCGAGGGCGGCGGCGACGAAGGTGCGCAAAACGGGGGTGCGGGCGGCGAGACGGATCCAGCGGAAGGCGGCGTAGTGGGCCTGCTCGGGGTCCATCCGCTTGAAGACCAGCCGGAAGAAGAGCTTGTACATGAAGAGATGTCCTCACAGAGAGGGGGACACCGTTTCCGGTGTCCCCCTGCTGGGCTGCCGGGGGTGCCCGGCGGATCGGGCGCGGACCCGGCCGTGATCCGCCGGGTCCCCCCTCAGTCGCGGGCCGCGGTCAGATGCTCGGCGTGTTCCTGGAGGGAACGGACGCCCACGCCACCGTGGTTGAGGGCGTCGATGCCCTGGACGGCGGCGGCGAGCGCCTGGACCGTGGTCAGGCACGGTACGGAGCGGGAGACGGCCGCGGTGCGGATGTCGTAGCCGTCGAGGCGGCCGCCGGTGCCGTACGGCGTGTTGACGATGAGGTCGACCTCGCCGTCGTGGATGAGCTGGACGATCGTCTTCTCGCCGTTGGGGCCGGGGCCCTCGGACTGCTTGCGCACGACCGTGGCGTTGATGCCGTTGCGCTTGAGGACCTCGGCGGTGCCGGAGGTGGCCATCAGCTCGAAGCCGTGGGCGACCAGCTCGCGGGCCGGGAAGATCATCGAGCGCTTGTCCCGGTTGGCGACCGAGATGAACGCGCGGCCCTTGGTGGGCAGCGGGCCGTACGCGCCGGCCTGCGACTTGGCGTACGCCGTGCCGAAGACCGAGTCGATGCCCATGACCTCGCCGGTGGAGCGCATCTCCGGGCCGAGGACCGTGTCGACGCCCCGGCCGTGGATGTCGCGGAAGCGCGACCACGGCATCACGGCCTCCTTGACGGAGATCGGCGCGTCCAGCGGCAGCGTGCCGCCGTCGCCGGTCTTCGGCAGCAGGCCCTCCTCGCGCAGCTCGGCGATGGTCGCGCCCAGCGAGATGCGGGCGGCGGCCTTGGCGAGCGGGACGGCGGTCGCCTTCGAGGTGAAGGGAACCGTGCGGGAGGCGCGCGGGTTGGCTTCCAGGACGTAGAGGATGTCGCCGGAGAGCGCGAACTGGATGTTGATCAGGCCGAGCACGCCGACACCCTTGGCGATGCCCTCGGTGGAGGCGCGCAGCCGCTTGATGTCGAAGCCGCCGAGGGTGATCGGGGGCAGGGCGCAGGCCGAGTCGCCGGAGTGGATGCCGGCCTCCTCGATGTGCTCCATGACGCCGCCGAGGTAGAGCTCGTGGCCGTCGTAGAGGGCGTCCACGTCGATCTCGATGGCGTCGTCGAGGAAGCGGTCGACCAGGACCGGCCGGGTGGGGCTGATCTCGGTGGACTCGGCGATGTACGCGGCGAGGCGCGTCTCGTCGTACACGATCTCCATGCCGCGGCCGCCGAGGACGTAGGACGGCCGTACGAGGACGGGGTAGCCGATCTCGTCGGCGATGGCCTTGGCCTCGGCGAAGGTGGTGGCCGTGCCGTGCTTGGGCGCGGGCAGTCCGGCCTCGGCGAGGACCCGGCCGAAGGCGCCGCGGTCCTCGGCGGCGTGGATCGCCTCCGGGGAGGTGCCGACGACGGGCACGCCGTTGTCCTTGAGCGCCTGCGAGAGACCGAGCGGGGTCTGGCCGCCGAGCTGCACGATGACACCGGCGATCGGGCCCGCCAGCGATTCGGCGTGCACGATCTCCAGGACGTCCTCCAGGGTGAGCGGCTCGAAGTAGAGCCGGTCGGAGGTGTCGTAGTCGGTGGAGACGGTCTCCGGGTTGCAGTTGACCATGACGGTCTCGAAGCCCGCGTCGCTCAGGGCGAAGGAGGCGTGCACACAGGAGTAGTCGAACTCGATGCCCTGGCCGATGCGGTTGGGGCCCGAGCCGAGGATGATCACGGCCGGCTTGGTGCGGGTCGCGACCTCGCTCTCCTCGTCGTAGGAGGAGTAGAAGTACGGCGTCTTCGCGGCGAACTCGGCGGCGCAGGTGTCGACCGTCTTGTAGACCGGGCGGATGCCGAGCGCGTGCCGGACCTCGCGGACGACGTCCTCGCGCAGCCCGCGGATCTCGCCGATCTGGGCGTCGGAGAAGCCGTGCCGCTTGGCCTCGGCGATCAGGTCGGCGTCCAGGCGTTCGGCGGAGGCCAGCTCGTCGGCGATCTCCTTGATCAGGAAGAGCTGGTCGACGAACCAGGGGTCGATCTTCGTGGCGTCGAAGACCTCTTCCGGGGTGGCTCCGGCGCGGATCGCCTGCATGACGGTGTTGATACGGCCGTCGGTCGGGCGGACCGCTTCGGCGAGCAGCTCGGCCTTGTCGCCGACCGGGCCGGTGAAGGCGAACTGCGAGCCCTTCTTCTCCAGCGAGCGCAGGGCCTTCTGGAGGGCCTCGGTGAAGTTCCGGCCGATGGCCATGGCCTCGCCCACCGACTTCATGGTGGTGGTGAGGGTGGCGTCCGCGGAGGGGAACTTCTCGAAGGCGAAGCGGGGGGCCTTGACGACGACGTAGTCGAGGGTCGGCTCGAAGGAGGCCGGGGTCTTCTCGGTGATGTCGTTGGGGATCTCGTCCAGGGTGTAACCCACGGCCAGCTTGGCGGCGATCTTGGCGATCGGGAAGCCGGTGGCCTTGGAGGCGAGCGCCGAGGAGCGGGAGACGCGCGGGTTCATCTCGATGACGATGACCCGGCCGTCGGCGGGGTCGATGGCGAACTGGATGTTGCAGCCGCCGGTGTCGACGCCGACCTCGCGGATGATCGCGATACCGACGTCGCGCAGCCGCTGGTACTCGCGGTCGGTGAGCGTCATCGCCGGGGCGACGGTGATCGAGTCGCCGGTGTGGACGCCCATCGGGTCGAAGTTCTCGATGGAGCAGACGACCACGACGTTGTCGTGTCGGTCGCGCATCAGCTCCAGCTCGTACTCCTTCCACCCGAGGATGGACTCCTCCAGGAGCACCTCGGTGGTCGGGGAGAGCGTGAGGCCCTGTCCGGCGATGCGGCGCAGCTCCTCCTCGTCGTGGGCGAAGCCGGAGCCGGCGCCGCCCATGGTGAAGGAGGGGCGGACGACGACGGGGTAGCCGCCGAGGGTGTCGACGCCGGCGATGACGTCGTCCATGGAGTGGCAGATGACGGAGCGGGCGGACTCGCCGTAGCCGATCTTCTCCTTGACGGCTTCCACGACGCCCTTGAAGAGGTCGCGGTCCTCGCCCTTGTTGATCGCCTCGACGTTGGCGCCGATCAGCTCGACGCCGTACTTCTCCAGGACACCGTTCTCGTGCATGGAGATCGCGGTGTTCAGCGCGGTCTGGCCGCCGAGGGTGGGCAGGAGGGCGTCGGGGCGCTCCTTGGCGATGATCTTCTCGACGAACTCGGGGGTGATCGGCTCGACGTAGGTGGCGTCGGCGATCTCCGGGTCGGTCATGATCGTCGCCGGGTTGGAGTTCACCAGGATGACGCGCAGGCCCTCGGCCTTGAGGACGCGGCAGGCCTGGGTGCCGGAGTAGTCGAACTCGGCGGCCTGGCCGATGACGATCGGACCGGAGCCGATGACCAGGACGGACTGGATATCGGAGCGCTTAGGCACGCTGGCCCTCCATCAGGGAAACGAAGCGGTCGAAGAGGTACGCGGCGTCGTGCGGGCCGGCGGCCGCCTCGGGGTGGTACTGGACGCTGAACGCGGGCCGGTCCAGGAGCTGGAGCCCCTCGACGACCTGGTCGTTCAGGCAGACGTGGGAGACCTCGGCGCGGCCGAACTCCGTGTCGGAGACCTTGTCGAGCGGGGCGTCGACCGCGAAGCCGTGGTTGTGCGCGGTGACCTCGACCTTGCCGGTGGCGCGGTCCTGCACCGGCTGGTTGATGCCGCGGTGGCCGTACTTCAGCTTGTAGGTGCCGAAGCCGAGCGCGCGGCCGAGGATCTGGTTGCCGAAGCAGATGCCGAAGAGCGGGGTGGAGCGCTCCAGGACGCCGCGCATGAGGGCGACCGGGTGGTCGGCGGCCGAGGGGTCGCCGGGGCCGTTGGAGAAGAAGACGCCGTCGGGCCCGACCGCGTACACCTCTTCCAGGGTGGCGGTCGCGGGCAGGACGTGCACCTCGATGCCGCGCTCGGCCATCCGGTGCGGGGTCATGCCCTTGATGCCGAGGTCGATCGCGGCGACGGTGAACTTCTTCGTGCCGATCGCGGGGACGACGTACGCCTCCTTCGTCGCCACTTCGGCGGAGAGGTCGGCGCCGGTCATCTCGGGGGCCTGGCGGACCCGGGCGAGCAGGGTGCCCTCGTCGGGGATGGCGTTGCCGGAGAAGATCCCGACGCGCATCGCGCCGCGCTCGCGCAGGTGGCGGGTGAGGGCGCGGGTGTCGACGCCGCTGATGCCGACGACGCCCTGGGCGGCCAGCTCCTCGTCCAGCGAGCGCTGCGAGCGCCAGTTGGAGGGCTTGCGGGCGGGGTCGCGGACGACGTAGCCGGAGACCCAGATACGGGCGGACTCGGGGTCCTCGTCGTTGACGCCGGTGTTGCCGACGTGCGGGGCCGTCATGACGACGACCTGGCGGTGGTACGAGGGGTCGGTCAGCGTTTCCTGGTAGCCGGTCATGCCGGTGGAGAACACCGCTTCGCCGAAGGTCTCCCCCACGGCCCCGTAGGCGCGGCCGCGGAAGGCGCGGCCGTCCTCCAGGACGAGTACGGCGGGGGTCTGTGCCCCCCGGGTGGAGAGGGTCATCGTGCGGTGCCTTCCGTAGTGGTGCTGGTGAGTTCGGTGGCGGCCGGGGTGCCGGTGAGCCGGTTGACGGCGTCGACCCAGGCCTGGTGCTCGGCGGCGCGGTCGGAGCGGAAGCCGGAGTCGATCAGCGTCTCGCCGTGCGCCCAGGTGATGATCAGCAGGCCGCCCTCGGGGAGGACCTTGCCCGCGAGCGCCTTGTCGAGCCGGGCCTCGCGCAGGGCGCCGACCGGGATGAAGAAGTCGGCCGCCTGGGGGCGTACGACGTCCAGGCCGCGGGCGGTGAGCGTCAGCTCGGTACGGCTGCGGGTGCCCAGCCCGTGCGCGACGATCCGGTCGAGCCACTGACCGGCGGTGGTGGAGGCGTGGTAGCGCCCCTCCAGCGTCAGCAGAGTCTCGTCGTCGGCGAAGTCCTCGGGGGTGGCCGGGAGCTCCGGCAGGTCGGACTGGAGGCTGGCGCGCCACTTCCAGCCCTGGCGCATCAGCCAGTAGACGAGGGCGATGAAGACGAGCAGGCCGATCACCCAGGCGATGCGGGCGGCCCAGTCCGTCACTTCCGCCGACTTCTGCTCGGCGGCCAGGTGGTACAGGGGGGTCAGAGTTGTCACGCGAGCTTCCCGTCGACGACCGTGGCACGGCCCCGCAGGAAGGTGTGGGTGACACGGCCCGGCAGCTCACGGCCCTCGTAGGGGGTGTTGCGGCTGCGGGACGCGAAGCCCGCGGGGTCCACTGCTCCACGGTATGCCGGATCGACCAGAGTGAGGTTGGCGGGCTCACCCGCCGAGACGGGACGGCCGTGGCCTTCGAGCCGGCCGATGGCCGCCGGGCGGAAGGACATGCGGTCGGCGACGCCCGCCCAGTCGATCAGACCGGTGTCCACCATCGTCTGCTGGACGACCGAGAGCGCGGTCTCCAGGCCCACCATGCCCATGGCGGCCGCGGCCCACTCGCAGTCCTTGTCCTCGTGCGGGTGAGGGGCGTGGTCGGTGGCGACGCAGTCGATCGTGCCGTCGGCGAGGGCCTCGCGCAGGGCCAGGACGTCGGCCTCGGTGCGCAGCGGCGGGTTCACCTTGTAGACGGGGTTGTAGGTGCGGACCAGCTCGTCGGTGAGGAGGAGGTGGTGCGGGGTGACTTCGGCGGTGACGTTCCAGCCCTTGGACTTGGCCCAGCGGACGATCTCCACGGAGCCGGCCGTGGAGAGGTGGCAGATGTGGACGCGGGAGCCGACGTGGGCGGCGAGGAGGACGTCGCGGGCGATGATCGACTCCTCGGCGACGGCGGGCCACCCGCCGAGTCCCAGCTCGGCCGAGACGATGCCCTCGTTCATCTGGGCGCCCTCGGTGAGGCGGGGCTCCTGGGCGTGCTGGGCGACGACGCCGTCGAAGGCCTTCACGTACTCCAGGGCTCGGCGCATGATCACCGCGTCGTCGACGCACTTGCCGTCGTCGGAGAAGACCTTCACCCCGGCGGCCGAGTCGTGCATGGCGCCGAGCTCGGCGAGCTTCTTGCCCTCCAGGCCGACGGTGACGGCGCCGACGGGCTGCACGTCGCAGTAGCCGGACTCCTTGCCGAGCCGCCAGACCTGCTCGACGACGCCGGCGGTGTCGGCGACGGGGAAGGTGTTGGCCATGGCGTGCACGGCGGTGAAGCCGCCGACGGCCGCGGCCTTGGTGCCGGTGAGGACGGTCTCGGAGTCCTCGCGGCCGGGTTCGCGCAGATGGGTGTGGAGGTCGACCAGGCCGGGCAGCAGGACCTGCCCCTCGGCCTCGATCACGTTGGCGCCGTCGGCGTCGAGGCCGTTGCCCACCTCGGCGATGGTCTCGCCATCGATCAGGACGTCCTGCGGTTCGCCGCCGAGGATGCGCGCACCGCGGATGATGATCTTGCTCATGGTCACTTGTTCTCCTCGGAACGGGCGGGGGCGGCGGACAGCGCGGTGTCGGAGCCGCCGAGCAGCAGGTAGAGCACGGCCATGCGGATGGAGACGCCGTTGGCGACCTGCTCGACGACCGTGCAGCGGTCGGAGTCGGCGACCTCGGCGGTGATCTCCATGCCGCGGACCATGGGGCCGGGGTGCATGACGACGGCGTGTTCGGGCATCTTCGCCATCCGCTCGCCGTTCAGGCCGTAGCGGCGGGAGTACTCGCGCTCGGTCGGGAAGTAGGCGGCGTTCATCCGTTCGCGCTGCACACGCAGCATCATCACCGCGTCGGACTTCGCCAGCACGTCGTCGAGGCTGTAGCTGACGTCGCAGGGCCACTGCTCGACGCCGACGGGGACGAGGGTGGGCGGGGCCACCAGGGTGACGTGCGCGCCGAGCGTGGTGAGCAGGTGGACGTTGGAGCGGGCGACGCGGCTGTGCAGGATGTCGCCGACGATCGTGATGCGGCGGCCGTCCAGGTCGCGGCCGAGCCCGGCGTCGGGGCCGACGAGCCGGCGGCGCATGGTGAAGGCGTCCAGCAGGGCCTGGGTGGGGTGCTCGTGGGTGCCGTCCCCGGCGTTGACCACGGCCCCGTCGATCCAGCCGGAGGTGGCGAGCCGGTAGGGGGCTCCGGAAGCGCCGTGCCGGATGACGACGGCGTCGGCGCCCATCGCCTCCAGGGTGAGCGCGGTGTCCTTCAGGGACTCGCCCTTGGAGACGGAGGAGCCCTTGGCGGAGAAGTTGATGACGTCGGCGGACAGCCGCTTGGCGGCCGCCTCGAAGGAGATGCGGGTACGGGTCGAGTCCTCGAAGAAGAGGTTGACGACGGTACGGCCACGCAGGGTGGGGAGCTTCTTGATCGGCCGGTCCGCGACCCGGGCCATCTCCTCGGCGGTGTCGAGGATCAGGACGGCGTCGTCGCGGGTGAGGTCGGCGGCCGAGATGAGGTGACGCTTCATCTGGGGTTCTCCGGGTGGCTGGAGGGGGTTTCAGGCATGCGGGCGCGCAAAAGGGCGCCGTACAGCCCCATGAGGGCGTACGGGAGGGCTCGGGCTACTGCGCGTCCGCGGGGGCGGCCTGCTTGACGCCGAGCAGCACGGCGTCGCGGCCGTCCTCCTCGGCGAGCTGGACCTTGACCGTCTCCCGCAGCGACGTGGGGAGGTTCTTGCCGACGTAGTCCGCGCGGATCGGGAGCTCCCGGTGGCCGCGGTCGACGAGGACCGCGAGCTGAACCGCGCGGGGGCGGCCGATGTCGCCGAGCGCGTCGAGGGCGGCGCGGATCGTGCGGCCGGAGAAGAGCACGTCGTCGACCAGGACGACCAGGCTGCCCTCGATCCCCTCGCCGGGGATCTCGGTGCGGGCCAGGGCGCGCGCCGGGCGCAGCCGCAGGTCGTCGCGGTACATGGTGATGTCGAGCGATCCGACCGGCGTCTTCCGGCCGGTGATCTGTTCGAGTTTGTCGGCGAGCCGACGGGCGAGGAACACGCCCCGGGTCGGAATGCCGAGCAGCACCACGTCGTCGGCGCCCTTGGCGCGTTCGACGATCTCGTGGGCGATACGGGTCAGCACACGGGCGATGTCGGGGGCCTCGAGAACAGGGCGCGCCGCGTTGCCGGTGTCGTCGTGCTGTGCGTCCATAAGAAACGGACCTCCTTCTCCGCCTCACGGGACGGATCGTTAAAGGACGTCGAATTTGCGTCATCCACGCTACCAGGGCTTGCGCCCGGCCCTGGCCCCACCCCCGGGAGGTGCCGGTCCGGACCATTCGGCTTGACGCATCCAAGTAACGCTGCGTAACCTCACAGTGAGTTACCAGCCACGCGGCGGAGCCGCACACTGTTCCAGCGTCCGGGGAGCCATATGTCCAGCGAATACGCAAAACAGCTCGGGGCCAAACTCCGTGCCATCCGCACCCAGCAGGGCCTCTCCCTCCACGGCGTGGAGGAGAAGTCCCAGGGTCGCTGGAAGGCCGTCGTGGTCGGTTCGTACGAGCGCGGCGACCGTGCCGTGACCGTGCAGCGCCTCGCCGAGCTGGCGGACTTCTACGGGGTCCCGGTGCAGGAGCTGCTGCCCGGCACGACGCCGGGCGGAGCCGCCGAGCCGCCGCCGAAGCTCGTCCTGGACCTGGAGCGTCTCGCCCACGTCCCGCCGGAGAAGGCCGGTCCGCTGCAGCGCTACGCGGCGACCATCCAGAGCCAGCGCGGTGACTACAACGGCAAGGTGCTCTCGATCCGCCAGGACGACCTGCGCACGCTGGCCGTGATCTACGACCAGTCGCCGTCCGTGCTGACGGAGCAGCTCATCAGCTGGGGCGTGCTGGACGCGGACGCGCGCCGCGCGGTCTCCCACGACGAGAGCTGAGCGAGCGGGGCCGGACCCCACAGCAGAAACGTGCCGCCGGGTGGGCGGGGACCTCCGGGCCCCGCCCACCCGGCGTTCTCGTGCCCACATGTTCCTCGTGGCCCGGGTACGCCGAAGGGCCCGCGGCCGGCCGGCCGCGGGCCCTTTGTGGTGTGCGGCCGAATCACGGCCGCCGGGGCTACTGCTCCCGGCGGAGGTTCGGCTTGAGATCCTTGAAACGGGCCAGCAGGCCGTTCACGAAGGACGGGGAGTCATCGGTGGAGAACTCCTTGGCGAGCTGGACGGCCTCGTCGATCACCACGGCGTCCGGGGTCTCGTCCATCCAGATCAGCTCGTAGGCACCGAGCCGCAGGATGCTCCGGTCGACGACCGGCATACGGTCGATCTCCCAGTCCACGGCGTAGGTGACGATGAGGTCGTCGATCCGGTCCGCGTACTGCGCGTACCCCTCGACGAGCTCCATCGTGAACTCACCGACCGGCGGCTGACGGTCGTCGGTCCGCGAGTGCCGTACCCAGTCCGCGAGGACGCTCTGCACGGACTCACCGCGCTGGTCGGCCTCGAAGAGAATCTGGAAGGCGCGCTTGCGGGCCTTGTTCCGGGCGGCCACGGTTAGCTGTTCACCCGGCCGAGGTAGTCGCCCGAGCGGGTGTCGACCTTGATCTTCTCGCCGGTGGTGATGAAGAGCGGGACACCGATCTCGTAACCGGTCTCCAGCGTGGCGGGCTTGGTGCCGCCGGTGGAGCGGTCGCCCTGGACGCCCGGGTCGGTGTGCTGGATCGTCAGCTCGACGGCGGCGGGCAGCTCGACGTAGAGCACCTCGCCCTCGTACTGGGCGACGGAGGCGGTGAAGCCCTCGATCAGGAAGTTGGCGGCGTCGCCGACGGCCTTGCGGTCGACCATGAGCTGGTCGTACGTGTCCATGTCCATGAAGACGAAGTACTCGCCGTCCATGTACGAGAACTGCATGTCGCGGCGGTCAATGGTGGCCGTCTCGACCTTCACGCCGGCGTTGAACGTCTTGTCGACGACCTTCCCGGAGAGCACGTTCTTGAGCTTGGTGCGCACGAAGGCAGGGCCCTTGCCGGGCTTGACGTGCTGGAACTCGACGACGGACCAGAGCTGGCCTCCGTCGAGCTTGAGCACCATGCCGTTCTTGAGGTCGTTCGTGGAAGCCACGGTTGCGGAATCTCCTGGACTGAAGCTGGTGGAACGACCGAGGATCCGCGCTAGAGCGCGAGCAGCTCCTTGGTCGTCATGGTGAGTAGCTCGGGTCCGCCGTCCGCCTCGGGGCGCACGACGAGCGTGTCATCGATCCGGACACCGCCCCGGCCCGGGAGGTGGACCCCCGGTCCGACGGTGACCGGCACACAAGCGTCCAGTTTACCCATGGCTGTCGGTGCCAGTTGCGGGTCCTCCTCGATTTCGAGCCCCACACCGTGCCCGGTGCTCGGCTGGAGGCACTCTCCGTGCCCCGCGGACTCCAGCGGATGCCGGGCCGCGCGGTCCACGTCCCGGTAGGCGGCACCGGGCGCCAGAGCCTCCCTGCCTGCCCGCTGAGCGGCGAAAACAAGGTCGTACAGCTCGATCTGCCACTCGGCGGGGGCGGTGCCGATGACGAACGTCCGGCCGATCTCGCAGCGGTAGCCGTGGTAGCTCGCGCCGAGGCGGACGGAGAGGAAATCTCCCTCCTCCACCCTGCGGTCCGAGGGCCGGTGGCACCTCTGGCCGGAGTTGGGTCCGGTGGCCACCGAGGTGGCGAAGGCGGGACCGTCCGCCCCGTGGTCGACGAGGCGGCGCTCCAGTTCCAGGGCGAGGTGGCGTTCGGTGCGGCCGACCAGGATCGATTCGAGGAGTTCGCCGAGTGCCTGGTCGGTGATCTCGGCGGCGATCCGGAGGCAGCCGATCTCCTCCTCGTCCTTGACGATCCGCTGCTGTTCCACGGTGAAGCCCAGATCGGCCAGGGCCAGGCGCGGGGCCGACTTCCCCATGGCCCGGTGCCGGGCCACGGTCAGATCGTGCTCCTCGACGGCGAGCGACCGGGTGCCCGACGCGGCGGCGAGACCGGCGGCGGCGACCACCGGGTCCTCGTCCGGGAGGGGCAGGAGGTCGACCCGCAGGGCCTCGTCGGGCCGCCCGTTGGCGCCTTCGCCGGTCGGGGGGCGGGGGCAGAGCAGAACGTCCTCGCCGGGGCCGAGCAGCAGCACGGCGCCGGGGGGCGCTCCGCCCGCGAGATAGCGGACGTTGGCGGGGCGGGAGACCAGGGCGGCCGCGGAGCCCGCGGCGGCGCACCGGTCGCGGAGCAGCCCGCGTCGGACGGCGTGCACCTCTGACATGGTTCGAGCGTACGAGCGGGTGCGGTGGCCCGCCCGGCCAGCGCATCCGACCGGGGGGCGGGCTCCGCTACCAGGCGGGCGGGCTCGCGATGGAGCGGGCCAGCACGTCGTCCAGGACGCGGGCGGTGGTCTCGACGTCGTACGTGGAGTTGTCGATGATCGGGAGGCCGGAGCCGTACCACCCGGCCATCCGGCCGTGGATGCGGGCGACCTCCTCGTCGGAGAGCCGGCGGTTGCCGCTGCGCTCCGCGTTGCGCTCCAGGACGATCTCCAGGCCGGGCAGCAGGACCACGGGCAGCAGACCGGGGCCCACGTGGCGCTTCCAGCCGCCGAGGCCGACGACCGGGCGGTCGGGGAAAACGGCGTCGTCGAGGATGCAGGAGATGCCGTTGGCGAGGAAGTTGCGGGCGGCGAAGCCGCAGGTGCGGCGGGCCAGGCGGTACTGGGCCTCGGAGTGGTCGTTCCAGCCGGCCTGCGGGTCGGCGAAGCCGGAGCGGACCCATTCGCGGACGTCGTCGAGGGAGACGTGGGCGGTGGGCACCCGGCGGCGGGCCGCCCAGAGCTTGGCGACGGTGGTCTTGCCCGCCCCGGCCGGGCCGATGAGCAGCACGGCGAGCGTCGCACCGCCGGTGCCGGGCTCGGCGGGGGGTGCGGGCAGCGGCACGGGTCCGCCCGGGGGCAGCTGGACGTGACCGGTGTGCCCGACGGCCTCCCTGGCGGGGGGTGTGGGGCCGGTGCCGCTCCAGCCGGGGGCCGGGGCCTGGCCGGGTGCGGGCGACGGCTGAGCGTGCCGGGGGGCGGGAGGAGCCTGGCCGGGGGGCGGGGGCGAGGGCTGTGCCTGGCCGGGACCCGGAGGCGGCGGGGGTATCGGGGGCGGGCCGGGGTGGCCGGGGTGCTGGGCCTGGTACGGCCGGCCGACGTGCCCGCTACCGGGTCCGTGGGGCGGCAGCGGGGCCCCCACTGCGTGCTGCATCCGGTGCCACTCCGTCTCGTCACTGCAACTGGCGCTGCTGGGAGGGCTACCGTACCTTCCCGGGCCGTCTCGGGGTGAACGGCCCGGGAGGGTACGAAGTGCCCGTCGGCCGCGCGGCGGGCGGACGGGAACCGCGGGTGTCAGTCCGTCAGTTCGTCGGCCAGGGCGCGCAGGGCGAGCCGGTAGGAGCCGATGCCGAACCCGGCCACCGTGCCCGTGGCCACCGCTGCGACCACGGAGGTGTGCCGGAACTCCTCGCGGGTGTACGGGTTGGAGATGTGCACCTCGATCAGCGGGGCGGTGCGCTGGGCCGCCGCGTCCCGCATGCCGTACGAGTAGTGCGTGAAGGCGCCCGGGTTGAGAACGACCGGAATCGATCCGTCCGCCGCCTCGTGGAGCCAGCGGATCAGCTCGCCCTCGTCGTTGGTCTCCCGTACGTCGACGTCGAAGCCGAGCTCCTTGCCCAGCGTGGTGCAGGTCTCGACGAGTCCGGCGTAGGAGGTGGCCCCGTAGACGTCGGGCTCGCGCGAGCCGAGTCGGCCGAGGTTGGGGCCGTTGAGGACGAGGACCCTGCGGGTCACGCGGAGACCTCCCCGTAGGCGGCGAGCAGCACGGCCGGGTCGGGGCCCTCCAGGACGGTGGGCTTGCCGATGCCGTCCAGGACGATGAAGCGCAGAAGGTCGCCGCGCGACTTCTTGTCGACCTTCATGTTCTCCAGCAGCTTGGGCCACTGGTCGCCGCGGTAGGTGAGGGGCAGGCCCACCGACTCCAGGATCCTCCGGTGCCGGTCGGCGGTGGCGTCGTCGAGGCGTCCGGCGAGCCGGCCCAGCTCGGCGGCGAAGACCATGCCGATGGAGACGGCCGCGCCGTGGCGCCACTTGTAGCGCTCGTTCTTCTCGATCGCGTGCCCCAGCGTGTGGCCGTAGTTGAGGATTTCGCGGAGTCCGGACTCCTTGAGGTCGCTGGAGACCACCTCGGCCTTGACCCGGATGGACCGCTCGATCAGCTCGGCGGTGTGCGGCCCGGACGGCGTACGGGCACCCTCGGGGTCGGCCTCGACCAGGTCGAGGATGACGGGGTCGGCGATGAACCCGGCCTTGATGATCTCGGCCATGCCGGAGACGTAGTCGTGGACCGGCAGCGATGCGAGGGCGGCGAGGTCGCAGAGGACCCCGGCGGGCGGGTGGAAGGCGCCCACGAGGTTCTTGCCCTCGGCGGTGTTGATGCCGGTCTTGCCCCCGACGGCCGCGTCGACCATGCCGAGCACGGTGGTGGGGACAGCGATCCAGCGGACCCCGCGCAGCCAGCTGGCGGCGACGAATCCGGCGACGTCCGTGGTGGCCCCGCCGCCGATGCCGACGATGACGTCGGTGCGGGTGAAGCCCGTCTGGCCGAGCGCCTTCCAGCAGTAGGCGGCGACCTCGACGGTCTTGGCCTCCTCCGCGTTGGGCAGCTGGATCGCGATGGCCTCGTACCCCTGGTCGGCCAGATCCTGGCGGACTGCCTCACCGGTCTCGGCGAGCGCCTCGGGGTGCAGGACGGCGACCCGCTTCGCACGGTCGCCGATGAGCTGGGGCAGCTCGCCGAGGAGCTGGTGGCCGACGAGGACCTCGTACGGGTCGGAACCCGCGGAGCCTGCGACCTGGATGCGGGTGGGGGCCTGCTGCGTCATGCCGGTGTTCTCCACGCCGGGGGCGGCTTGGCCCTCCGGCAGTTCCAGTGCGTCGATGATCGCCTGGGCGACCTCTTCGGGGGTGTGCTCGTCGGTCGCGACGACGGTACGGGCGACCTCTTCGTACAGATGGCGGCGGGCGTCCATCAGCTCGCGCCACTGCCGGCGCGGGTTGACCGCGAGCAGCGGGCGGGCGGCGCCGAGCCCGACGCGGCGGACGGCCTCGTCCACGTCCATGGAGAGGTAGACGACCGGCCGGCCGGCCAGAAGCTCCCTGGTCGCCCCGTCCAGGACGGCTCCGCCACCGAGGGAGAGGACGCCGGGGTGCCCGGCGAGGGCGGCGGCGACGGCGCGGCGCTCCAGGGCACGGAAGTGCTCCTCGCCCTCGTCGTAGAAGATCTCCGCGATCGGCTTGCCGGCCTCGGCGACGATGTCCGCGTCGGTGTCCCGGTAGGTGGTGCCGAGCCGGGCGGCGAGCAGTTCGCCGACGGTGGACTTGCCGACGCCCATCGGGCCGACGAGGACGACCAGGGGGCCGCTCATCGGATCTGGAGGTGGTCGAGGTACGACTGGACGTTGCGGCGGGTCTCGGCCACGCTGTCGCCGCCGAACTTCTCCGCGACCGCGTCGGCCAGGACCAGGGCGACCATCGCCTCCGCGACGATGCCCGCGGCCGGGACGGCGCAGACGTCGGAGCGCTGGTGGTGGGCCTTGGTGGCCTCGCCGGTGGTCACGTCCACGGTGGCCAGCGCGCGCGGCACGGTCGCGATGGGCTTCATCGCGGCGCGGACACGCAGCAGTTCGCCGGTGGTCAGACCGCCCTCGGTGCCGCCGGAGCGGCCGGAGGTGCGCTTGATGCCCTCGTCGGTGGCGACGATCTCGTCGTGCGCCTGGGAGCCGGGGACCCGGGCCAGCTCGAAGCCGTCGCCGACCTCGACGCCCTTGATCGCCTGGATGCCCATGAGGGCCGCGGCGAGCCGGGCGTCCAGGCGCCGGTCCCAGTGCACGTGCGAGCCGAGCCCGACGGGCACGCCGTACGCGAGCACCTCGACGACGCCGCCGAGGGTGTCGCCGTCCTTGTGGGCCTGGTCGATCTCGGCCACCATCGCCTTGGACGCGTCGGCGTCCAGGCAGCGGACCGGGTCGGCGTCCAGCTTCTCCACGTCACCGGGGACCGGGACGACGCCGTAGGGCGCCTTGGCCGCGGCCAGCTCGACGACATGGCTGACGATCTCGATGCCCGCGGTCTCCTTGAGGTAGGAGCGGGCGACGGTCCCGAGGGCGACGCGGGCGGCGGTCTCCCGGGCGCTGGCACGCTCCAGGACCGGCCGGGCCTCGTCGAAGCCGTACTTCTGCATCCCCGCGAGGTCGGCGTGGCCGGGCCGGGGCCGGGTCAGCGGGGCGTTACGGGCGAGCTGGGCGAGCTCCTCCGGATCGACCGGGTCGGCCGACATGACCTGCTCCCACTTGGGCCACTCGGTGTTGCCGACCATGACGGCGACCGGGGAGCCCATGGTGAGCCCGTGGCGTACCCCGCCGAGGAAGGTGACCTCGTCCTTCTCGAACTTCATCCGCGCGCCGCGGCCGTACCCGAGCCGTCGCCGGGCCAGCGCCTCCGCCACCATCTCCGTCGTGATCGGGACACCGGCGGGAAGACCCTCCAGCGTCGCCACCAGTGCGGGTCCGTGCGACTCCCCCGCGGTCAGCCAACGCAACCTGCTCAACGGTGCTCCTCATGCTCGCGCCTGAAATCCAACGGCGCCACCGGGTGCGCGGCCCTGGCCCGCCGCCCCCGATCCTCCCACGAACGGAGGCACGATCCGGTCCCCGGTCCAGCAGACGGACCGGCGACGCCGAGAGGCGGCCGGTCAGCGGGAACCGAGCGCGGCTTCCCCGGCCTGCCGCATGGCGGTCAGCGGCGCCGGGACCCGGCCGGTCATCTGCTCGACCTGGAGCAGCGCCTGGTGCACGAGGAGGTCGAGCCCGCCGACGACCGCCCCGCCGTGGGCGGACCAGGCGGCGGCGAGTCGGGTGGGCCACGGCTCGTACAGCACGTCGAAGAGGATGCCCGGAGCCTGGGGCACGGAGCCGGTGAAGGCGTCCGTCGCGCCCGCCGGGGTGGTGGCGATGACCAGTGGTGCGCTCAGGGCCGCCGCCGCGTCCGCCCAGTCGGCGGTCCGGACGTCGACCCCGAGCCGCTCCCCCCAGCCGCGCATCTCGGCGGCCCGCTCGGGGCTGCGCACATACGCCGTGACCGGCCCGGCACAGACCACGGCGAGCGCGGCCAGCGCGGAGGAGGCGGTGGCACCGGCGCCGAGGACGGCGGCGGATTCCACCTTGTCGACGCCGCGTTCCCGCAGGGCGGCGACCATGCCGGGGATGTCGGTGTTGTCGCCGACCCGGCGGCCGTCCCCGGTGAACACCACCGTGTTGACGGCCTCCACGGAGGCGGCCGTCGCGCTGACCTCGTCGAGCAGCGGGATGATCGCCCGCTTGAGCGGCATGGTCAGGGACAGCCCCGCCCAGGAGGCGTCCAGCCCTTCGACGAACCCGGGCAGCGCGGCCTCGTCGACCTCGAACCGGTCGTAGGACCAGTGCTCCAGGCCGAGCTCGGCGTAGGCGGCGCGGTGCAGGACCGGGGAGAGGGAGTGGGCGATGGGCGAGCCGAGGACGGCGGCCCGGTGTGGCGCGCTCACTGGCCGGCCTTCCCGTCCTCGTACTCCCGCCGGTTCTTCTCGTGCTCCTCGTTGGTCTCGGCGAAGACGGTCTTGTCCTCGTTGATCGAGACGAAGTAGTACCAGGGGCCCGGTGTGGGATTCATGGCCGAGTGCAGGGCGTCCGCACCCGGGTTGCTGATGGGGCCGGACGGCAGGCCGATGATCTTGTACGTGTTGTACGGGTCGTCGATCTTCCGCAGATCGTCGACGGCTCCGACGTCCAGGGTGCTCTGGCCCTTGATGTAGTTGACCGTGGAGTCGAATTCCAGCCGCCCGACGGTCTCCATGTTGCCCGGCTTGAGCCGGTTGTAGACGACCCGCGCGACCTTGTCGAAGTCGTGCTTGTACTTGCCCTCGACCTGCACGAGGCTGGCGACGGTGACGAGCTCCCACGGGGTCTTCAGGCCGAGCTTCTTCGCGCTGGCCTCCAGGTCGAGCTTGCCGTACTCCTTGTTCGCCCGCGCGACCATCCGCTTCAGCGCGTCCTCGGGCTTGGACCCCTTGGCGACCGGATAGGCCGCCGGATAGAGGAATCCTTCCAGCGGGTCCTTGACGTCCGGGTTGTCATCGGCCCAGTCGGGCAGTCCGAGGCTCTCCGCCTTGGTCTTGGCGACGTCGGCCGTGGTGCCTTCCTTGAGCTTGAGCCGCTTGTCGATCATCTTGTAGACCGTCGTGTTGCGCGTCCCCTCAGGGATCACCAACGCGTTCTGGCTCTTCGGATCGAGCATCAGCGTGACCGCGCTGGCCGCCGACATCTCCTTGTTCAGGAGGTAGACACCGGCCTGGATCAACTTGCCCTTGGGATTGTCGTTCTGCGCCGCGACAAAGGCGTCGGACGACTTGATGACCCCCTGCTTGCGCAGAATGTTCGCGATGTCGTACCCGAACGCGCCCTCGGGGATCTCGACCTCGACCTGCTCGCTGGTGCCCGACCCCGCGTAGTCGGCCGGGGCGCCGAACTGCTTCTGCCAGAAGGTGTAGCCGACGTAGCCGACGCCCCCGAGGCCGCCGACCAGGACGACCGAGACCACCAGGCAGGCACAGCCGCTGCGGCTCTTCTTCTTGCTCTTGCCGCCCCGGCGCTCATTGCCGCCGCGGTCGCGGCGCGCGGAGCGTGATCCGTCGTCGTCCGGGTCATCGTCGTCGCGCGGCTCACGGTCGCCCGGTCCGTCCGCACCGGTGAAGAAGGGGTGCGTCTCCTCCTGCGGCTGATCCGGGTCCCAGTCCGTCGACGCCTGCTGCTGAGGCTGCTGCTGTTCGGGAGCGGTGTCGCGGCGGCCCGGGGGCTGCGGCGGAGGGTAGGCCTCCGGCGTGCCGTAGTAGTCCTGGCCCGTGTCGTAGCCGCCGGGGTGCTGCGCGTACGGGCCCTGGGGCTCGGCCCCGTACGGCATGGCCGCCTGCTGACCGGTGTCCCAGCCGCCGTTGTACTGCGGCTGGGCACCGGGCTGCTGGGCGTACGGGTCCTGCTCGGGCGTGCCGTACTGCTGGTGGTTCTGCTGCTGGTGCTGGTGGTTCTGCTGCTGGCCGTACTGCTGATGCTGGTCGTACGGCTGCTGGTGACCCTGGTACTGCTGATGGTTCTGGTGCTGCTGGGCGTACGGGTCCTGCGGATAGGACTGCTGCTGGTCGCCGTACTGGCCCTGGCCGTGGGCGGCCTGGCGGCCTTCCCATCCCTGGTCCCCGTACAGAGGATCCTCGGGATGCCACGGTTCGGAGCCGGGGCCCCGGCCATACTCAGTCATCGATCCCCTAGAGCCGCGAGACGACGTTCCGTCTCTTCGCTTCGCCGTGCGGTCTATTCGAACACCGCCGCATCGCGCGGAACGTTACCGTATCGCGATCAGACAACCACTTCGACGCCCTCGCCCGGGGGATTGCCTGACGCCCGTTCGGACTCCAGAGCGTTCTGAAGGATCACCACAGCGGCAGCCTGGTCGATGACAGACCGGCCTTTCTTGGACTTCACGCCCGAGGCGCGCATGCCCTGAGCCGCCGTCACTGTGGTCATCCTCTCGTCCACCAGTCGCACCGGAACCGGCGCGATCGACCGGGCGAACGTCTGCGCGAACTCCCGGACCTTGGCGGCCGCGGGGCCCTCGCCGCCGCCGAGGGAGCGCGGCAGGCCGAGGATGACCTCGATCGGCTCGTACTCCTCGACGAGTCCGCGGAGCCGCCGGTGGGCGGCCGGGACATCGCGTCCCGGCACGGTCTCCACCGGCGTGGCCAGGATCCCGTCGGGGTCGCACGACGCGACCCCGATCCGGGCGTCCCCGACGTCGACGGCGAGCCGCCGGCCTCGGCGCATCTGCGTCATCGCGCTCGTCACGCCGTCTCGGTGACGAGGCGTTCGACCGCGGCAACGGCGTCGCCGATGGCGGCCGGGTCCGTGCCGCCGCCCTGGGCGACGTCCGGCTTGCCGCCGCCACCGCCGCCGAGGGTCTTCGCGGCCGTACGCACCAGGTCACCGGCCTTGAGTCCGCGCTCGCGGGCGGCCTCGTTGGTGGCGATGACGGTGAGCGGGCGGCCGTTGGCCGTGGTGAACAGGGCCACGACGGCCGCGCGGCCGCCCTGGATGCGGCCTCGCACGTCCAGCACCAGCTTGCGCAGGTCGTCGGCGGAGGTGCCGTCGGGTACCTGACCGGTGACCAGGGCGACGCCGCGGACGTCCTTGGCGGACTCGACGAGCCCGGCGGCGGCCGCGAGGACCTTCTCCGCGCGGAACTTCTCGATCTCCTTCTCGGCGTCCTTCAGCTTGCCGAGCATGCCCGCGATCTTCTCGGGAAGCTCCTCGGGACGGCCCTTGACCAGCTCCTGGAGCTGGGCGACGACCGTGTGCTCCTTGGCGAGGAAGTTGTACGCGTCCACACCGACGAGGGCCTCGATACGGCGCACGCCGGAGCCGATGGAGGACTCGCCGAGCAGCTTCACCAGACCCAGCTGGGCGGTGTTGTGGACGTGGGTGCCGCCGCACAGCTCCTTGGAGAAGTCGCCGATGGTGACGACCCGGACCCGCTCGCCGTACTTCTCGCCGAACTCGGCGATGGCGCCCTGCTTCTTGGCCTCGTCGATCGACATGACCTCGGCCTGGACGTCCAGCTCCCGCGAGAGGACCTCGTTGATCCGCTGCTCCACGTCGGTGAGGACCGTGCCGGGGACGGCGGCGGGCGAACCGAAGTCGAAGCGGAAGCGGCCCGGGGAGTTCTCGGAGCCGGCCTGGGCGGCCGTCGGGCCGAGCGCGTCGCGCAGCGCCTGGTGCGTGAGGTGCGTGGCGCTGTGGGCGCGGGCGATGGCCCGGCGGCGGGTGGCGTCGATGGAGGCGAAGACGGGGGCTCCGACCGTCACTTCGCCGACCTGGACGACGCCCTTGTGGACGTGGACGCCGGGGACCGGCTTCTGGACGTCGCGGACCTCGATCACGGCACCCGTGTCGAGCCGGATACGGCCGGTGTCGGCGAGCTGGCCGCCGCCCTCGGCGTAGAAGGGGGTGCGGTCGAGGACGACCTCGACCTCGTCGCCCTCGGTGGCGGCGGGCGAGGGCACACCGTCGACCAGCAGGCCGACGATGGTGGACTCGCCGGCGAGGCTGGTGTAGCCGGTGAACTCGGTGGCGCCTGCGTTGTCGGCGACCTCGCGGTAGGCGGAGAGGTCGGCGTGACCGGTCTTCTTGGCGCGGGCGTCGGCCTTGGCCTTGTCGCGCTGCTCCTGCATGAGGCGGCGGAAGCCGTCCTCGTCCACGGAGAGCCCCTGCTCGGCGGCCATCTCCAGGGTGAGGTCGATCGGGAAGCCCCAGGTGTCGTGGAGCAGGAACGCCTTGTCCCCGGCGAGGACCTTGCCACCGGCGGCCCTGGTCTCGGTGACCGCGGTCTCCAGGATGTTGGTGCCGCCCTTGAGGGCCTTGAGGAAGGCGGCCTCCTCCGCGAGCGCGACCGTCTCGATGCGCTTGCGGTCGGTGATCAGCTCCGGGTACTGCTGCCCCATCGTGTCGATCACGACGTCGGTGAGGTCCTTGACGACCGTGCCGGTGGCGCCCAGCAGACGCATGTTGCGGATGGCGCGGCGCATGATGCGGCGCAGCACGTAGCCGCGGCCCTCGTTGCCGGGGGTGACGCCGTCGCCGATGAGCATCACCGACGTACGGATGTGGTCGGCGACGACGCGGAGCGAGACGTCCGTGGACCGCTCGGCGCCGTAGCGGACGCCGGTCAGCTCGGTGGCCTTGTCCATGACGACGCGCAGGGTGTCGGTCTCGTACATGTTCTGTACGCCCTGGAGGATCATCGCCAGGCGTTCCAGGCCGAGACCGGTGTCGATGTTCTTGGACGGCAGGTCCCCGAGGATCGGGAAGTCCTCCTTGCCGTCGCCCGCGCCGCGCTCGTACTGCATGAAGACCAGGTTCCAGATCTCCACGTACCGCTCGTCGTTGACGGCCGGGCCGCCCTCGGGGCCGAACTCGGGGCCGCGGTCGTAGTTGATCTCCGAGCAGGGCCCGCAGGGTCCGGGGACGCCCATGGACCAGAAGTTGTCCTTCTTGCCCAGGCGCTGGATGCGCTCGGCGGGGACGCCGATCTTGTCGCGCCAGATGGCCTCGGCCTCGTCGTCGTCGAGGTAGACCGTGATCCAGAGCTTCTCGGGGTCGAGGCCGTAGCCGCCGTCCTCGACGGAGTTGGTCAGGGCCTCCCAGGCGAGCTGGATGGCCCCCTCCTTGAAGTAGTCCCCGAAGGAGAAGTTGCCGCACATCTGGAAGAAGGTGCCGTGGCGGGTGGTCTTGCCGACCTCTTCGATGTCCGGCGTGCGCACGCACTTCTGCACGCTGGTGACGCGCGGGGCGGGCGGCTTGGCCTCGCCGAGGAAGTACGGCTTGAAGGGGACCATGCCCGCGGGGACCAGCAGCAGAGTCGGGTCGTCCGCGATGAGCGACGCCGAAGGCACGGCAGTGTGACCGCGCTCCTCGAAGAAGCTCAGCCAGCGGCGGCGAATTTCAGCCGACTCCATCAGTGGTCCTCATTCCGGTTGTTCGAGTTGTCGGTGTTCGATGGGGAGGGGAGCTTGCGGTACGTGTTCGGGTGCGCGGGTTCGGCCGCTTCGACGGCGTAGTGCCTCTGTACGGGGAGGTCCTGGTCGACCGGGGTCTCCAGGCCGAGGGCGCCGCCCAGTTCGGCTTCGCGCCGGACCATGCCCTCGCGTACGTCGAGGGCGAAGTCCTTGAGCCTGTGACCGGCCTCGATCGCCTTGTCCGCGGCCTGCGCCGCGAGGCTCTCGGGGGTCAGCTGCTTGATCTTGCGGTTGACCTTGGTGGTGGCCCACACACCGGCGGCTGCGCCGGCGGTGAACCAGAACGTGCGGCGGAACATCGCTCGATCAGTCCTTCTGTCCGCGGGCGTTTCGGCGTTCGCTCCTGCGTCCGCGCGCCGAGGGTACGGTCCGGCCGACGACCACCGTGCGGCGGGCGGAGCCACGGCCCCGCGCCGGTTCCGGGGCGGGCTCGGTGCGGCGGCTGAGCGCCTGCCGTACGCCGTAGCCGAAGGCGGCGACCTTGACGAGGGGGCCGCCGAAGGTGGAGGCGACGGTGGTGGAGAGCGCGGAGGCGTTGGAGGTGACCTCCTGGACGTCGCTCGCGATGGCGTCGACCTTGTCCAGCTGGGTCTGCGCGGAGCGCACCGTCGCCGAGGCGTCGGCCAGCAGCGGAACGGCCTGTTCGGTCACGTCCGCGACGAGTTTGGTGGTCGCCCTGAGCGTCTGGGCGAGCCTCACCAGCACCACGGCGAGGAACGAGACCAGGATCGCCCAGAAGACGGCCACGAGAATCCCGGCCACCTCTCCACCGGACACTGTGCACCGCTCTCTGCTTGTCGATCGGCCCCTTCGGGGGCTTGTCTCCGTCGGTGGCGCCGGCTGCCGCCCGCGCGCCCGATCGTCGTCCCACGAGCCTATCGCGCCGCGCATCTCCTCCCCTACCGCATTCCCCGCGGGCCGGGCGGGAGTTGTCCGGCGAGATTGTACGGAGAGCTTTCAAACCAGTACGCTCCGTGTTTCATGCGACGCCTGCAGGACCCCTTCCCGAATCCCGATGACCCCGATGCCCGTCCCGGGGCGGCGCCCGGCAACCTCCCGGCCGAACTGACCAGGTTCGTGGGCCGCGAGGAGGAACTGGCCGAGCTCGGCGAGCTGCTGGAGGAGTCCCGGCTCGTCACCGTCGCCGGCGTGGCGGGCGTGGGCAAGACCCGGTGCGTCATCCGCGTCGCCGCGCTCCGGGAGAAACGGTACTGCGACGGAGTTCTGCTGGCCGAGCTGTCCACCGTCCGCGATGCCGACCTGCTGGAACACGCCCTGATCGACGCCCTGGGGCTGGCCGATCACACCAGTCGGCCGCCGCGCGCCGTCCTCGTCGAACACCTCCGCGAGCGCCGGACGCTGCTGGTGATCGACGGTTTCGAGCACCTCGTCGACGCCTGCGCCGACCTCCTGGCCGATCTGCTGCGCCGGGCCCCGGGCCTCCAGGTCCTCGCGGCCGGGCGCTGCCCGCTGCGGGTGGACGGGGAGCGGACGTACTCGCTCGCCCCGATGTCCGACGGGGACGCGGTGGAGCTCTTCACCGAACGGGTGCGCGGGGTGCGGCAGGGCTGGGCGCCCGCGGTGGACGAGCGGGCGGCCGTGCTGGAGCTCTGCCACCGCCTCGACGGCATTCCGCTGGCCCTGGAGCTGGCGGCCGGGCGGCTGCGCGCCCTCTCGGTGGAACAGGTGCTGGTGCGCCTCGACGACCGGTTCCAACTGCTGACCGGCGGCCGTCGCGGTGCGCCGCCGCGCCACCAGACGCTGCGGACGGCGATCGGCTGGAGCCATGAGCTGTGCACGCCCGAGCAGCGGCTGCTGTGGGCGCGGCTCTCGGTCTTCGCCGGGCAGTTCGACCTGGAGGCCGCCGAATACATCTGCGGCGGGGCGGATCTGCCGGCCGACTCGGTGCTCGATGTGCTGGACGAGCTGATCGCGCAGTCGGTGGTGGAGCGCGAGGACGGCCCGGCCGGGGCCCGCTACCGGCTGCTGGACACCGTCAGCGAGTACGGGGCGCAGTGGCTGGTGGCCACCGGGGACGCCCAGCGGCTGCGGCGCCGGCACCGGGACTGGTTCCTGGGGCTCGCGACCTGGTGCGAGCTGGACTGGTTCAGTCCGCGCCAGGCCGAGGTGGCGGCGCGGATCGACAGCGAACTGCCCAACCTTCGCCGGGCGATGGAATGTTCGATGGAGAGCCCCGACGAGGTGCATCTCGCGCAGCATCTTGCGGGCACCCTGTGGTTCTACTGGACCGGCTGCGGGCGGTTGTCCGAGGGGCGGCACTGGCTGGACCACGTCCTGGAAGAGCCGACCCCGCACGACGCCGCACGGCTGAAGGTGCTGTGGGTGCTGGGCTATGTGGCGGTGCTCCAGGGCGACGCGGTGGGCGCGATCTCGGCGCTCCAGGAGTGCCGGGAGGAGGCCGAGCGCCGCGGGGACGCGACGGCGCTGGCGTACGCCGTGCACCGCACGGGGTGTCTGGCGATCATGACGGACGACATGCCGCGCGCCGAGGAGCTGCTGCGCGAGGCGCTCGGCCGGTACCGCGAGGTCGGCGAGCTGAACAGCAACGTCCTGATGGCACAGGTGGAGCTGGCCATGGCGGTGGCGTTCCTCGGCGATCTGGACGCGGCGGCGGTGATCTGCGACGAGGTCCGGGAGATCTGCGAGGACCACGGGGAGCGGTGGGCGCTGGCGTACGCGCTGTACGTCCTGGCGTACGCGGCGCTGCGGCGGGGGCGGCCGGCACGGGCGCGGCAGATGCTCGGCGCGTGCCTGACGATCGGCCGGACGTTCAACGACCTGCTGGGCACGGTGCTGTCGCTGGAGCTGCTGGCGCTGGTGACGGCGGTGGAAGGCGACGCCGGGGAGGCCGCCGTGCTCCAGGGCGCGGCGGAGGGCATCTGGCCGTCGGTGGGCCCGCAGCTGTTCGGCTCGGCGTTCTACGGGCGACCGCGGGTGGAGTGCGAGGAGCAGGTGCGCCGGGAGTTGGGGAACGCGGCGTACGAGGAGGGGTTGCGGGTGGGCCGGCGGCTGGATCCGGCCACGGCGGTCGACCGGGCCCTGGCCGGTGGCGGACCGGGTGCGCCGGTGGACGCGCCGGGCGCGGGCGGGGTGCCGGCGCCGGGCGGGCCCGGCGGAACGCGAAGGCCCGCCGCCTCCCGGATGACAGGGAGGGGCGGGCCGGAGCGCTGGTGAGAGCGGCTACGCCTGGATCAGCGGGCGTAGTACTCGACGACGAGCTGCTCGTCGCAGATCACCGGGATCTCCTTGCGGTTCGGGTCCCGGTCCAGGCGGAAGGCCAGGGCCTTCAGGTTCACCTGGAGGTAGCGCGGGGTCTCACCCTCGGTGTCGTAGCCACCCTCGCGGGCCACCTGGAAGGGGACCTTGGAGCGGCTGCGCTCGCGGACCTGGACGATGTCGTCCGGGCGCACGCGGAAGGACGGCTTGTCGACCTTGCCACCGTTGACCTCGATGTGGCCGTGGACGACCATCTGACGGGCCTGGTAGATGGTGCGGGCGATGCCCGAACGCAGGACCAGGGCGTCGAGACGGCGCTCGAGCTCGACGACCAGCGCCTCGCCCGTCTTGCCCTCGGCCTTCTTGGCACGGTCGTAGGCGCGCGCCATCTGGCGCTCGCTGATGTCGTACTGCGCACGCAGGCGCTGCTTCTCCAGCAGACGGACCTTGTAGTCCGAGTTCTGCTTGCGGCCACGGCCGTGCTCACCCGGCGGGTACGGACGAGCTTCGAAGTACTTGACAGCCTTGGGCGTCAGGGCGATGCCGAGGGCACGCGACTTCTTGACCTTGGGACGCGACTGGTTAGGCACGTTCTCCAGACCTCCGTTGTAGGTTAGGTTAGGCTTACCTTACTCAAGGAGATCGTATGTCTCGCCCTGGGAACACCACTCACGTCACGGACAGCACAGACAGCGGCAGCACCTCAGAGGAGGATGCTGCTACGACGGAAGGCCGATCAGATCGTGGCCAGCCGCGTCCCAGCGGGCTAGAAAACACTCGGATGCCGTCAGCAGCCGAGCGCACACGAACTCTCGTACAGAGTACCCGCTCCGCGCTGCTCGTCGTACCGGGGCTCGATCTGGCCCGCGCGGAACCCCTGGTCCCGGAGAGCCGGAGCGTGGGACCCGAGGGCGATGTCTTCCTCGAATTCCCCGCGGATTGCCCGGCTGTTCGGGCCGCGACGCACGCGCAGGGCGACGAGCTGACCGCCGTGCTGGAGATCACGGACGTCGCTCCGGTCTCCGTACCGCACCGGATCCGCGGCCGCGCCTGGGTCTCCGGCTGGCTCACCTCCGTCCCCGGCATCGCCGAGCCCGGCCGGATGATGCTGCGCCTGGAGTTCGGCGAGGGGTACGTGGACGACCTCTGGGGCGCCGAGGACATCGAGCCGGAGGACTTCCGCGACGCGGCCGCCGACCCGCTGGTCCACCACGAGGCGGAGCTGCTCCAGCACCTGGCCTCCGCCCACGACGAGCAGATGCGCGCCCTGTGCGGTCTGCTGGGCGAGCGGACCGCCCGGGCGTGCGCGCCGAACCGGCCGAGCGCGGTGCCCGTGGCACTGGACCGCTTCGGGCTGCGGGTCCGCTTCATCGAGAACAGCAAGGCGTGCTTCGATGCCCGCTTCGAGTTCCCCGAGCCCGTGCGGGGCGTCACCGAACTGCGCCGTGCCATGCACACCCTGTTCGAGGCGGCCGCGTCCTGACCCGGGCGACGGAGGGCCCTTATCCCTGCTCCCCGCCCTCGCCGGCGCGGCCGAGGCGCTCGCGGACGCGCTCGACGACGTCCGCGTACCGGGCCTCGGCGCCGTAGCGGGTGGGTGTGTAGTACTGCCGGTCTCGGACGGCGTCCGGGGCGTACTGCTGGGCGGCGATACCGCCCTGCACGTCGTGCGGATAGACATAGCCCTGCGCGTGGCCGAGCTTGGCGGCGCCCTTGTAGTGGCCGTCGCGCAGATGGGCCGGGACCGGTCCGGCGAGCCCTCTGCGTACGTCGTCCTGCGCGGCGGAGATCGCCAGCGTCGCCGCGTTGGACTTGGGGGCGAGCGCCAGCGCGATGGTGGCGTGGCTGAGGGTGAGCGCCGCCTCCGGGAAACCGATCATGGCGACGGCCTGGGCGGCCGCCACCGCCGTCGGCAACGCGGTGGGATCCGCGAGCCCGATGTCCTCGCTGGCCGAGATCATCAGCCGCCGGGCGATGAACCGGGGGTCCTCCCCCGCCTCGATCATCCGGGCCAGATAGTGCAGAGCGGCGTCCACGTCGGAGCCGCGGATCGACTTGATGAGCGCGCTGGCCACGTCGTAGTGCTGGTCGCCGTCACGGTCGTACTTCACGGCGGCGCGGTCGACGGTCGCCTCGACCGTCTCCAGCGTGATCTCCGCCTCGTGCGTGGCGATGGCCGCACCGGCCGCGGCCTCCAGCGCGGTGAGCGCCCGGCGGGCGTCGCCGCCGGCGATCCGCAGCAGATGCGCCTCGGCGTCCTCGGGCAGGGTGACCGCCCCGCCGAGCCCCCGCTCCTCGGTCAGCGCCCGGCGCAGCAGGGAGCGCAGGTCGTCGTCGGTCAACGGCTCCAGGGTGAGCAGCAGGGAGCGCGAGAGCAGCGGGGAGATGATCGAGAAGTACGGATTCTCCGTGGTGGCGGCGATAAGGGTGACCCAGCGGTTCTCCACGGCGGGCAGCAGGGAGTCCTGCTGGGCCTTGGAGAAGCGGTGGATCTCGTCCAGGAAGAGGACGGTCTCCTTGCCGAAGCCGCCGGTGGCGCGGCGCGCGCTCTCGATGACGGCGCGGACTTCCTTGACGCCCGCGGTGATCGCGGACAGCTCCACGAAACGCTTGTTGGTGGCCTTGCTGACCACATACGCCAGGGTCGTCTTACCGGTTCCGGGCGGGCCCCACAGGATGACGGAGGACGCCCCCGCCGGGCCGCTCCCCCCGTCGCCGACGAGACGGCGCAGGGGCGAGCCCGGCTTCAGCAGATGCTGCTGGCCGACGACCTCGTCGAGAGTGCGCGGACGCATCCGGACAGCGAGGGGGCTGCTGGACGGGTCCTTCTCCTGGCGGTCTTCGGCGGCTGCGGTAAAGAGATCGGGCTCCACGTGATGAAGCCTAAGCGACCCCACTGACAGCCCCGCCAGGGGCGTGTCCGGCGGATCAGCTGGTCCAGAAGTCCCACCAGCGGGTCAGGATCAGCATGCCGATGATCCCGATCCACATCACCGGAAGCACCCAGGCGAACTCGGTGAGCCCGTTCCGCAGCCAGGCCGGGGCCGGGAGGATGCGGTGCTTGACGTTGTGCGTGGTCACGTAGCAGAACATGACGATGGTGGCGACCCAGGCCAGGCAGCACCACAGGCAGAGCGAGTTGATGTTGTACAGCGACTGGTACTGCAGCCAGGTGCAGAAGCCGACGCCGAACAGCGTCCCGGCGTTCAGCCCGAGCCAGAACCAGCTGCGGTAGCGGGCACCGGCGAGCAGGCCCGTCCCGATCGCGATGACCATGCCGTACGTGACCAGACCCAGCATCGGGTTGGGGAACCCGAACGCCGACGCCTGCTCGCTCTTCATGATGTTGCCGCAGGCGACGACGGGGTTGAGGCTGCAGCCTGGCGTGAAGGAGGGGTCTTCCAGCAGCTTGAACTTGTCGATCGTGATGACCCAGGAGGCCAGCAGGCCGGCCGCGCCGGTGATCACCAGAAGCAGGGCTAGACCGCGTCCGGCCCCGAAGGTGCGCTTGCGGCCGCCCTCGTCCTGATCGGAGGAGAGATCGTGGTCTACCGCTGCAGTCGTCATATCGCCGTTCCGTCACCGAGTGGTCAGCCGGGCAAGGTCATTGTGCCGCACCCCCGTACCGGTCCACCGTTCGATGGACATAAAGATGCACGTCGGTGAAGGCCCCCGTGGACGGGATCGAAAGGCCCCCCAGGGGCCCCGACGACGGACGATGCGCGGCTCCTCGGTGCCGGTCCGACGACGCGGAGCACATCGCCCGCCCCAGTGGGGTGCACCGTCAAGGGTGAACGCACGCTCGTAGAGTTGACGGCAGACGGGAAAGCGCGGCCGCCGGGACCTGGAGTCCCGACGGCCGTCTTCGGCGGCCCGCCGGGCCGGGCCGCCGTGGGGTCTCGTCAGCCGAGCCGCTTCGCCAGCTCCGCCGCGGCCTCCGCCAGCGGTACCGCGGTCTGCTCGCCGGACTCCATGTCCTTGAGCTGGACGACGCCCTCGGCGAGATCGCGCTCGCCCGCGACCAGGGTGTAGCGGGCGCCCGAGCGGTTGGCGCTCTTCATCGCGCCCTTCAGGCCGCGGCCGCCGAACGCGAAGTCGGCGGCGATGCCCGTGCGGCGCAGCTCGGTGACGACGCCGAAGAGCACCCGGCGGGCCTCCTCGCCGAGCGGGACCGCGTAGACGCTGGTGGTGGCCGGGAGGTCGAGCTCGACTCCCTCGGCCTCCAGGGCGAGGACCGTGCGGTCCACGCCGAGCGCCCAGCCGACCGACGGCAGCTCGGGGCCGCCGATCATCTCGGAGAGGCCGTCGTAGCGGCCGCCGCCGCCCACCGCGGACTGCGAGCCGAGACCGTCGTGGACGAACTCGAAGGTCGTACGGGTGTAGTAGTCGAGGCCGCGCACCAGCTTCTCGTCGTCCTCGAACGCGACTCCGGCCGCCGCGAGCAGGGCACGGACTTCTTCGTGGTACGCCTTGCACGCGTCGCACAGGTAGTCGCGGAGCTTCGGGGCGTCGGTCAGCTGTTTCTGGACGTCGGCCCGCTTGTCGTCCAGGACGCGCAGCGGGTTGATCTCGATGCGGCGGCGGGTCTCCTCGTCGAGGTCCAGGTCGCGCAGGAAGGTCTGGAGCGCCTCGCGGTAGACCGGGCGGCACTCCTTGTCGCCCAGCGAGTTCAGCAGGATGCGGAACTGGCGCAGGCCCAGCGAGCGGTACGCCTGGTCGGCCAGGATGATCAGCTCGGCGTCCAGGGCCGGGTCCTCGGTGCCGATGGCCTCGGCACCGACCTGCGAGAAGTGGCGGTAACGGCCCGCCTGCGGGCGCTCGTAGCGGTAGTACGAGCCGGAGTACCAGAGCTTGACGGGGAGGTTGCCCGCCTTGTGGAGGTTGGCCTCCAGGGCCGCGCGCAGGACGGACGCGGTGCCCTCGGGACGCAGCGCCAGCTGGTCGCCGCCCTTGGTGGTGAGGGTGTACATCTCCTTGGTGACGATGTCGGTGGACTCGCCGACACCGCGTGCGAACAGCTCGACGTTCTCGAAGCCGGGCGTCTCGATGTAGCCGTAGCCGGAGTCGCGCAGGGGCGCGGAGATGGCCTCGCGCACCGCCAGGAACGTCGCGGAACGGGGCGGGGTCAGGTCGTACGTGCCCTTGGGGGCCTGAAAGGTGCTCACGTGTATACGTCTCTCGTCTACAGTCCTCGACGCGGCGCCGCGTCCAGCCCGTTCAGATACGGATTGGAGGCGCGCTCGCGGCCGATGGTCGTCTGGGGGCCGTGGCCGGACAGCACCACGGTCGAGTCGTCGAGCGGCAGGCACACACGGGCCAGCGACTCGAGCAGCTCGGCGTGGTCGCCGCCGGGCAGGTCGGTACGTCCGACGGAGCCGGCGAAGAGCAGGTCGCCCGAGAAGAGGAGCGGCGGAACGTCCGCGGCCTCGGGCATCCCGAACGTCACCGACCCCTTGGTATGGCCGGGCGCGTGCGAGACACCGAACTCCAGACCGGCCAGGGTCAGCTTCGACCCGTCGGTCAGCTCCTTGACGTCGTCCGGCTCCCCCACGGTCAGCTCGCCCATGAGCGGCATTCCGATGGAGCGGCCGAGCGCCTTCTCCGGATCGCTCATCATGTAGCGGTCCTCCGGGTGGATCCAGGCGGGGACGTCATGGGCGCCGCAGACGGGCACGACCGAGGCGACGTGGTCGATGTGGCCGTGGGTGAGAACGACGGCGACGGGCTTGAGCCGATGCTTCTTCAGCGCTTCCTCGACGCCCTGGGCGGCCTGGTGGCCCGGGTCGATGATCACGCACTCCTCACCGGCGGCGGGGGCGACCAGATAGCAATTGGTCCCCCAGGCCCCGGCGGGGAACCCGGCAATAAGCACGATCGTCCTTAATGTTCGGCGGAGGATGCGGCCCGCAGTACAAGGATGCGGCGGATCAGAGCCTACCGGCGCTCCACATGACACAGGTAACCCATATACGGTACGGGCAGCTCAGGCCCCCATCCGACGATCCACGACGTAACAAGGAGCCCAACCGGTGTCCAGCAGCGAACAGCGGCGGCGGCAGCTCGCCCGGGAGAAGTTCGAGCGCCAGCAGAAGCGCCGGGAGGAAGCCCGCCGCAGGACGAGGCGCATCACCGCGATCGTCGCGGCCTCGGTGGCCGTGGTCGCCGTCGTGGGCGTGAGCGCGTTCGTCGTGGCGGGCAAGGACGACGACAAGGACAAGAAGAGCGAGGCGGCGGCGAGCCAGAGCCCCGCTCCGGAGCCTTCGGAGAGCGAGAGCAAGGCCCCGCTCCCCGCGATGAAGATCGACAAGAAGGCGAAGTACACGATGTCGCTCACGACGAGCCAGGGTGACATCGGGTTCTCGATGGACGCGGCGAAGACCCCGCAGACCGTGAACTCCTTCAAGGCGCTCGCCGACAAGGGCTACTTCGACGACACCAAGTGCCACCGGCTGACCACCCAGGGCATCTTCGTGCTCCAGTGCGGCGACCCCAAGGGCGACGGCACGGGCGGCCCGGGCTACAACATCCCGGACGAGAATGTGGACGCGCTCGGCAAGGCGGGTGCCGACGGCACGGTCGTCTACCCGCCGGGCACGGTGGCGATGGCCAATACCGGCCAGCCGAACTCCGGCGGCAGCCAGTTCTTCCTGGTCTACAAGGAGACGAAGCTCCCGCCCACCTACACCCCGTTCGGCACGATGGACGACGCCTCGCTGAAGGCCGTCCAGAAGGTCGGCGAAGCAGGGGTAGAGGGCGGTGCGGGCGACGGCGCCCCGAAGAAGGCCGTGACGGTGGAGAAGGCCTCGGTCGAGAAGGGCTGAGCCCGCGGGACGGCGACCGGCGGGGAGGGGCCTTCGCCCGGGCGAAGGCCCCTCCCCGCCCGAGCGGATAATTTCAGCCTCGCTGAGTGCGGACAGCCGGGCGGCCGGTCGCCTAGATTGGCGTTGTGCAGGGCGGGCGGTGCCCGCCCCAGGAAACTGTGGACGATGCCCGGGGGGCGAACCCCCTCGCAGGCATCAGGTGGAGGAGGCGCTGTGAGCAGCGACCCGTGGGGCCGCGTCGACGAGACGGGCACCGTGTACGTGCGTACAGCCGAGGGCGAGCAGGTCGTCGGATCGTGGCAGGCCGGTTCCCCCGAGGAGGCCCTGGCCTATTTCGAGCGCAAGTACGACGGCATTGTGGTCGAGATCGGCCTCCTCGAACGGCGGGTGAAGACCACCGATCTGTCGGCCAAGGACGCGACGACGGCCATCGACCATCTGCGGCAGCAGGTCGACGAGCACCACGCGGTGGGCGACCTCGAAGCACTGCGCAAGCGGCTGGACGCGCTCGTCGCGACGGTCGAGGCGCGGCGCGAGGAGCGCAAGGCCCTCAAGGCCAAGCAGACCGACGAGGCCAAGCAGGCCAAGGAGGCGCTGGTCGCCGAGGCCGAGGAGCTGGCGCGGAGCGAGCAGTGGCGGTCGGCCGGCGAGCGGCTGCGGGCGCTGGTGGACACCTGGAAGGGTCTCCCCCGCCTCGACCGCAAGTCGGACGACGAGCTGTGGCACCGCTTCTCGCACGCCCGCTCGGCGTTCTCCAAGCGGCGCAAGGCCCACTTCGCCGCGCTGGACGCCCAGCGCGAGGAGGCCCGCAAGGCCAAGGAGAAGCTGGTCACCGAGGCCGAGTCGCTGTCCGGGTCCACGGACTGGGTCGGCACGGCGGCGCGCTACCGCGACCTGATGACCGAGTGGAAGGCGGCGGGCCGCGCCCAGCGCGAGGCCGAGGACGACCTGTGGAACCGTTTCCGCGGCGCCCAGGACGTCTTCTTCGCCGCCCGCAGCGAGGTCTTCGCGGAGCGGGACGCCGAGCAGGGCGAGAACCTCAAGCTCAAGGAGGAGCTCGCCGCCGAGGCCGAGAAGCTGGTGCCGGTGAAGGACCTGAAGGCGGCCCGCGCCGCGTTCCGGTCCATCAACGAACGCTGGGAGGCCATCGGCCACGTACCGCGTGACGCCCGCCCGAAGGTCGAGGGCCGGATGCAGGCGGTGGAGCGGGCGCTCCTGGAGTCCGAGGAGTCCGAGTGGCGCCGGACGAACCCGGAGGCGCGGGCCCGCGCCGCGGGTCTGACCGGTCAGCTCCAGGCCGCCGTGGACAAGCTGCGCGGTCAGATCGACACCGCGCGTGCCCAGGGCAACAACGCCCGTGCGGACAAGCTGGCCAAGGAGTTGGAGGGCCGCCAGGCGCTGCTGGACCAGGCGCTGAAGGGCCTGGAGGAGTTCGGCGGCTGAGAAGCCGGACAGACAAGGCCCCGGTACGCGATGCGTACCGGGGCCTTCCTCGTTGTGGCAGCGCCTACGGCCTGCGGGCGGACGTGACCCGGTAGACGTCGTAGACACCCTCCACGCCGCGTACGGCCTTCAGGACGTGGCCCAGGTGCTTGGGATCGCCCATCTCGAAGGTGAAGCGCGAGGTGGCCACCCGGTCACGGGACGTCTGGACGGCCGCCGACAGGATGTTGACGTGCTGGTCCGAGAGGATCCGGGTGACGTCGGAGAGCAGCCGGGAGCGGTCCAGGGCCTCGACCTGGATGGCGACCAGGAAGACGGAGGACTGGGTGGGCGCCCACTCGACGTCGAGGATGCGCTCGGGCTGCTGCGACAGCGACTCCACGTTGACGCAGTCCGCCCGGTGCACGGAGACGCCGCTGCCCCGGGTGACGAAGCCGATGATCGGGTCGCCGGGGACGGGCGTACAGCAGCGGGCCAGCTTGACCCAGACGTCCTCGACGCCCTTGACGACGACGCCGGGGTCCGCGTTGGCGCGGCGTTTGCTGCGGCCGCCGTGCGAGGGCGGGGTGGACTCTGCGATGTCCTCGTTGGCCTCGTCATGGCCACCGAGGGCCTGCACCAACTTCTGGACGACGCCCGCCGCCGCGACATGGCCCTCGCCGATCGCCGCGTACAGCGAGGAGATGTCGGGGTAGCGCATCTCGTGGGCGAGGGTGACCAGGGAGTCGCCGGTCAGAATGCGCTGGATCGGCAGGTTCTGCTTGCGCATGGCGCGCGCGATGGCGTCCTTGCCCTGCTCGATGGCCTCGTCGCGGCGCTCCTTGGAGAACCAGGCGCGGATCTTGTTGCGGGCGCGCGGCGACTTGACGAAGCCGAGCCAGTCCCGGGAGGGTCCGGCGCCGGCCGCCTTGGAGGTGAAGACCTCGACCAGGTCGCCGTTGTCGAGCGTCGATTCGAGCGGCACGAGCCGCCCGTTGACGCGTGCTCCTATGGTCCGGTGGCCGACCTCGGTGTGGACGGCGTACGCGAAGTCGACGGGGGTCGCGCCGGCGGGCAGCGCTATGACGTCGCCCTTCGGCGTGAAGACGAAGACCTCGTTGCGCGAGAGGTCGAAGCGCAGGGACTCCAGGAACTCCCCGGGGTCCTCGGTCTCCTTCTGCCAGTCCAGGAGCTGGCGCAGCCACGCCATGTCGTTCACCGTGTCCTGGCCGCGCCCGGTGTTCTTGGGGACGTCGGTACGGACCTTGGAGGCGCCGGCCACGGCCTCCTGCTTGTACTTCCAGTGGGCAGCGATGCCGTACTCGGCGCGGCGGTGCATGTCGAACGTACGGATCTGAAGCTCGACGGGCTTGCCGCTGGGACCGATCACCGTGGTGTGCAGCGACTGGTACATGTTGAACTTGGGCATCGCGATGTAGTCCTTGAACCGCCCGGGCACCGGGTTCCACCGGGCGTGAACGGTGCCGAGCGCCGCGTAGCAGTCGCGGACCGTGTCGACCAGGACGCGGATGCCCACCAGGTCGTAGATCTCGGCGAAGTCGCGGCCTCGCACGATCATCTTCTGGTAGACGCTGTAGTAGTGCTTGGGGCGGCCGGTGACGGTGGCCTTGATGCGGGCGGCGCGCAGGTCGGACTGGACCTCGTCGGTCACTATGGCGAGGTATTCGTCGCGCTTGGGGGCCCGCTCGGCGACGAGGCGGACGATCTCGTCGTACATCTTGGGGTAGAGGATCGCGAAGGCGAGGTCCTCCAGCTCCCACTTGATGGTGTTCATGCCCAGCCGGTGCGCCAGCGGGGCGTAGATCTCCAGCGTCTCGCGGGCCTTCTTCTCCTGCTTCTCCCGCTTGAGGTAGCGCATGGTGCGCATGTTGTGCAGGCGGTCGGCGAGCTTGATGACGAGGACCCGGGGGTCCTTGGCCATCGCGACGACCATCTTGCGTACGGTCTCGGCCTGGGCGGCCTCGCCGAACTTGACCTTGTCCAGCTTGGTGACGCCGTCGACGAGCAGGGCGACCTGGTCGCCGAAGTCGCGCTTGAGGGTGTCCAGGCCGTACTCGGTGTCCTCGACCGTGTCGTGCAGCAGGCCCGCCATCAGCGTCGCCGGGTCCATGCCCAGCTCGGCGAGGATCGTGGTGACGGCCAGCGGGTGGGTGATGTAGGGGTCGCCGCTCTTGCGCTTCTGGCCCCGGTGCCAGCGCTCGGCGACCTGGTAGGCCTTCTCGATCTGCCGGAGCGTGGCCGTCTCGATCTTGGGGTCGTTGCCCCGGACCGTACGCAGCAGCGGTTCCAGGACCGGGTTGTACGGGCTGGAGCGCTGTACGCCCAGCCGGGCGAGGCGGGCCCGCACCCGGTTGGAGGAGCCGCCGGAGCGGGAGGCGGAGCCACTGGTGGATCCGGCCTTCGCCGGGGGCCCGGGGGGCGGGGGCTTGGGCGCGGCGGACGCCGGTTTCCTGGCCGGGGGCTGCGCGGGGCCCGTCGTCCCTGCAGGTTTCGGCGGGGCCTCGGGGGCCGCGGGCTTCTCGGGAGGAGTGGCGGGCTTCGCGGCCCGGGGGCGCGCGGGATCGGCGGCCGGCTCGGCGGGCGCGGGCTCCGGCGCGTTCGAGGGCGCAGCCTTCTCCGGCGTGGCGGGGGCCGCCACGGGCTTGTCGGGCTGCGGGGCGGCGGCTGGCTGGGCCTCGTCTGGCAAGAGCGCTCCTCGTGCGGATCCGGGGTACCCGGAGAGCCCATGGTATCGATCCCCCGGCGGGACCTCGCCCGGGGACGGTGGGAGAAGGAACAACGCGGAGCGGGCACCCGGTGTTCCCGGGTGCCCGCTCCGCTGCGCTCGATGTCCGTCACCGGACCGCGGTCCGGTGTTCAGACCGTGATCAGGGCCTCCAGCGGGGTGCCGGCGAGGCCCGGCTCCAGGCGGGCGCGGCCCGCGAGGAAACCGAGCTCCATGAGGACCGCGACGCCCGCGACCTGGGCGCCGGCCCGCCGAATGAGGTCCAGCGAGGCCTCGGCGGTGCCGCCGGTGGCGAGGACGTCGTCGATGACCATGACCCGGTCGTCGGCGTCGAGGTCCTCGGCGTGGATCTCGATCTCCGCGCTGCCGTACTCCAGCTCGTAGGTCTGGCTCAGCGTGGCTCCGGGGAGCTTTCCGGCCTTGCGGACCGGGACGAAGCCGATGCCCGCCCGGACCGCGACGGGCGCGGCCAGGATGAACCCGCGCGCCTCCAGGCCGACGATCTTCGTGGCGCCGTGCCGCACGCACAGCTCCGCGAGGGCGTCGGTGAGCGCCGTGAAGGCGACCGGGTCCGCGAGCAGCGGGGTGATGTCCTTGAACACCACGCCCGGCTTCGGGTAGTCCGCGACATCGCGGATCCGGCTGAGCAGCAGCTCCCTGAGGGATTCGGTGGTGCTCGTCATCGCTCAGCGCTTCCCGGGGGTGCGGTGCGACCGGGGGCGGCCGATCGCCGTGCCCGCGGTCTCCGCGCCGTCGCGCGGGCCCTCGGGGCCGTCGTCGGGGGACTCGCCCTTGGCGGCCGCGGCGGCCCGCTTGGCCAGGACCCGCTTCTTCAGCGCCTTCATCTGCGGGTCGCGTTCCTTGAGGTCGGCGACGAGCGGCGTGGCGATGAAGATCGAGGAGTAGGCACCGGCGGCGAGACCGACGAACAGCGACAGCGAGATGTCGTTCAGCATGCCCGCGCCGAGGACGCCGCCGCCGATGAACAGCAGGCCGGCGACCGGCAGGAGCGCCACCACGGTGGTGTTGATGGAGCGGACCAGAGTGCTGTTGATCGACCGGTTGGCGATCTCGCTGTACGTGTAGCGGGTCTGCTTGGTGATGTCCTTCTGGCCCTCCTTCAGGCTGTCGAAGACGACCACCGTGTCGTACAGGGAGTAACCGAGAATGGTCAGCAGACCGATCACCGTGCCCGGGGTGACCTCGAAGCCGACCAGGGCGTAGACGCCGACCGTGATGGTGATGTCGTGGATCAGCGCGACGAGGGCGGCGACGGCCATCCGCCACTCGAAGGCGATGGCCAGATAGATCACCACCAGGATCATGAAGACTCCGAGGCCGGTCCACGCCTTGTTGGCGATCTGCTCACCCCAGCTGGGGCCGACCAGGTCCGCGTTGATGTCGTTGGCGGGGATGCCGAGCTCGTCGGAGAGGGTCTCCTTGATCTCGTTCGCCTTGGCGGTGTCGACCTCGGTGATCTGGATGCGCAGACCGCCGTTGCCCAGCTCCTGGACGATCGCCATGTGGCCGGAGGCCTCGGTCGCCACGTCCGTGGCCTGGGCGGTGGAGATCTGGGCCTTGGTGTCGGTCGTGAAGACCGCGCCGCCCTTGAACTCGATGCCCATGCGGAGGCCGCCGACCGCCACGCCGATGATGGCCGTGATGGTGATCAGTATCGAGACGCCGTACCAGATCTTGCGGTTGCGGATGAAGTCGTAGCCGACCTCGCCGCGGTAGAGCCGGGCGCCGAGATTGCCGAGTCGCGACATCTCACGCCTCCTTCGGTTCGGTGGGGGCGTTGACACGGCGCGAACGGCGCAGCGGCGGCTGGGCGCCGAGCCGCTTCGGGTCCAGCCCGGACCACGGGCCGCCCCTGGAGAAGAACTTCGTCCGGCCCATGAGCGTCATCAGGGGCTTGGTGAAGAGGAACACCACGACGACGTCGAGCAGGGTGGTGAGGCCGAGCGTGAAGGCGAAGCCCTGCACCTTGCCGACGGTGACGATGAAGAGCACCGCGGCGGCCAGGAACGACACGAAGTCGGAGACCAGGATGGTGCGCCGGGCACGCGGCCAGGCGCGCTCGATGGCCGGTCGCAGCGTGCGTCCTTCGCGGATCTCGTCTCTGACGCGTTCGAAGTAGACGATGAAGGAGTCCGCTGTGATGCCGATGGCGACGATGGCGCCACAGACCGCCGGGAGGTTCAGCGCGAACCCGATGGCCGGGCCCAGCAAGGACATGATCGTGTACGTCAGGATGCCGGAGACCAGAAGGCTCAGCAGCGCGATGAACGCGAGACCCCGGTAGTAGACGACCAGGTAGATGATGACCAGCGCCAGGCCGATCGCACCGGCGATCAGGCCCGCCTGGAGCTGCTCGCTGCCGAGCGCGGCGGTCACCGTGGTGACGCTGACCTCCTTGAAGGTCAGCGGCAGGGCGCCGTAGGAGAGGATGTTGCCGAGGTCCTCGGCCGACTGCTGGTCGAAGCTGCCGGAGATCTGGGCGTTCTTGCTGAGGGCCGTGCGCACCGACGGGGCGGAGACGACCTCGCCGTCGAGGACGATCGCGAACTGGTTCATGGGCGGTTGCTGCTGCGAGAGCCGGCCGGTGATCGTCTGGAACTTCTTGGCGCCGGCGGAGGTGAACTCCATCGACACGATCCACTCGCCGGACTGCTGGTCGATGGCGCCCTTGGCGTCGTCGACGTCGCTGCCGGAGACCTCGGCGGGGCCGAGGATGTACTTCTCGTAGCTGCCCGGGACGTTCGAGCCGCAGGCGACGATCGAGTCGGTGGGCTTGGCGTTCTTGCCCGCGTCGGACCGCTGCTTGGGGTCGGTGCAGTCGAGCTTGGTGAACTCCTCCTGGAGCTTGGCCGTGGCCGGGTCCGCGGAGGGCGACGCCTCGGGGGACTCCGACGCCTTCGGCTTGTCGGAGGCGCCGGGGGTCGGGTCGTCCTTCTTCAGGGCGCCGGTGACCGCGCGGCCCTGGGTGGTGGCGCTCGCCGAGGGGGTGGCCTCCGAACCGGTGGCCTCCTCACCCTGGGGCTTGTCCTCGTCCGTCGCCTTGTCCCCGCCCTGGGCGGACTCGCCGGGCTTCGGGGTGCCGGAGGCCGAGGGGGAGCCGGAGGGCTTGGGCGTCTCGGGACCGCTCGCCTGCACCGTCAGCACAGGCCGGAAGTAGAGCTGGGCGGTGGTACCGACCTGCTCCTGGGCCTGCTTGGAGTTCGTCCCCTTGGGGATGTTGACGATGATGTTCTTGTTGCCCTGGGTCTGGACCTCGGCCTCGGAGACGCCCAGACCGTTGACCCGCCGCTCGATGATCCCGACCGCGGTGTCCATGTTGGTCTGGTTGATCGCGTTCGGCTTGCCGGGCTGGTTCTGCGCTTCCAGCGTGATCGACGTGCCGCCGGCCAGGTCGATGCCCAGCCGGGGTGTGGTGTGCCCGGACAGGAACATCCCGCCGGCGAGCGCGACCATGGCGATGAGGATCAGAGCCAGGGCACGCCCCGGCCTGCCCTGACCGCCGGCCGGCCCTCGGCCCTTCTTGGGTGCTGCCACCTTCTCGTTTCTCCCTGTCCAACCGCCCGCGCCGGGTACGCGCCCGAGCGGCCACGAAGTGTAGTGGGGACCCTGCCCCCGCAGACGACCGCACGGTCCCGGGGACGCCCCGCGCCGGTGGGCGCGCGACGTCCCCGGGATCGTGAGAACTACTTGGAGTCGGCGTCGCCGTCGGTCTTGCCCTCGCCCTTGGCGTCCTTGACGTCCTTGGCCGTGGCGTCCTCGGCCTCGGCGTCGTCGGCCGCGCCGTCCTTGCCCAGGTCGATCTTGGCGACCTCGGCGTCCCCCTCACCGGTCAGCGAGGAGGCGTCGTCGGGAACGACGGTGCCGTCCGTGTCCAGCTCCGGGTCGTCGCCGTGCACGATGCGGTTGTACTCCGCGTCGTCCAGGACGGCGCCGATGGCGTTCTTCGCGTAGACGGCGTGCACGCCGGGGGCGACCTCGAGGAGCACCGTGTCGTCGTGGACTTCCTTGACGGTCGCGTACATGCCCCCGATCGTCCGGACGCCGGTGCCGGGCTGCATGTCGTTGCGCATCTGGGCGGCCGCCGCCTGCTTCTTCTTGGCGGAGCGGGTCATCAGGAACATGGCCCCGATGAGCACGATGAAGGGGAGAAGAGTCAAGAGATCCACGGGACGGGAATTCCTTCGCACGACCGCGCTGGAATGCGGCCTGTATATACGGGGGTGGGTACACCGACCGGTTAGGGCGGCATCGGCGGAGTCTAAGCGAGTCCGCATCGATGGAACAACGCCCAGCATGGCACCCAGGTTCCTGTCCGCGCGAACCTGTGACGCATCACGCCCCGAACAGGCCCTGTTGTCCCTTTGCTCCGTGGTGCGGCGGGACCAGTCCCAGATGCGCCCAGGCCGCGGGCGTGGCGACCCGGCCGCGCGGGGTCCTGGCCAGCAGTCCTTCCCTTACGAGGAAGGGCTCGGCGACCTCCTCGACGGTCTCGCGCTCCTCCCCCACGGCGACCGCCAGGGTGGACAGGCCCACGGGGCCGCCGCCGAACAGCTTCAGCAGGGCGCCGAGGACGGCGCGGTCCAGCCGATCGAGTCCGCGGGCGTCAACCTCGTACACCTTGAGGGCCGCCGCGGCGATCTCCCGGTCGATCGCTCCCTCCGCCTTGACCTGGGCGTAGTCGCGGACGCGGCGGAGCAGCCGGTTGGCGATACGGGGGGTGCCCCGGGAGCGTCCGGCGATCTCGGCGGCGCCCTCCACATCGATGCCCACGTCCAGGAGGCGGGCGGAACGGTGGACGACGCGTTCCAGCTCGGCCGGGGCGTAGAACTCCATGTGCCCGGTGAAGCCGAAGCGGTCGCGCAGCGGGGGCGGCAGCAGTCCGGCCCGGGTGGTGGCCCCGACCAGGGTGAAGGGGGGCAGCTCCAGCGGGATCGCGGTGGCGCCGGGGCCCTTGCCGACGATGACGTCGACCCGGAAGTCCTCCATCGCCATGTAGAGCATCTCCTCGGCGGGCCGGGACATGCGGTGGATCTCGTCGAGGAAGAGGACCTCGCCCTCCTGGAGGGAGGAGAGGATCGCCGCGAGGTCGCCGGCGTGCTGGATGGCGGGGCCCGAGGTGATGCGGATCGGGGCGTTCATCTCGGCCGCGATGATCATCGAAAGGGTGGTCTTGCCGAGGCCGGGGGCGCCGGAGAGCAGCACGTGGTCGGCGGTGGCACCGCGGGCGCGGGCCGCCTTGAGGACCAGGTCGAGCTGTTCGCGGACCTTCTCCTGGCCGACGAACTCCTCCAGGTCCTTGGGGCGCAGCGCCGCCTCGACCGCGGTGTCCTCTCCGTCCGCGTCCGCGTCGACCAGCCGGTCGTCGAAGACCGGGCCGGTCGGCTCGTCGGTCTCGGGTCCGGTCTCGTCCCAGTTCATCAAGGGCCTCTTCGGTGGTTCGGTGCCGGTCAGCGTGCGCGGTTGAGAGTCTGCAGGGCGGCCCGCAGCAACTGGGGCACGGGGGGTGCGGTGCCCTCGGCGACGGCCGCCTCGGCCTGCGGGGCGACGGCGTTGACGGCCTCGTCCGCCTCGCGGCTCGCGTAGCCGAGGCCGATCAGGGCGGCCTGGAGCTGGTCGCGCCAGCCCGAGGTGACGGGGGTGCCGATGCCCTGCTGGCCGATGTGCGCGCCGACCGGTTCGCCGAGCCGGTCCTTGAGCTCCAGCAGCAGCTTCTGGGCGCCCTTCTTCCCGATGCCGGAGACGGCGGTCAGCGCCTTCTCGTCGCCGGTGGAGACCGCGAGACGCAGGGCGTCGGGGCTGTGGGTGGCGAGCATCGCCTGGGCGAGCCGGGGCCCGACTCCACTGGCGGTCTGGAGCAGCTCGAACACCTGTCGCTCGTCGTCGTCCCGGAAGCCGTACAGGGTGAGGGAGTCCTCCCGGACGACGAGGGAGGTGGCGAGCCGGGCCTCCTTGCCGACGCGCAGGTCGGCGAGGGTGTGCGGGGTGCACTGGACGGCCATGCCGATGCCGCCGACCTCGATGACGGCCGTGGTCGGGGCGAGGGCGGCCACCGGGCCGGAGACGAAGGCGATCATGCGGTGCGGCCTTTCAGCGTGCGAGGCGTGCCGGGGGTACGGGGGGTGCCGGTCGCGCCGGGAGTGGTGCCCGAGGTACCGGTGACGCCGGGAGTGGTGCCGGACGAGCCGGGTGTACCGGATGTGCGCGGCGTGCGCGAGACACCGGGCGCACGGGCGGCGCCCAAGGCCCCGGGGGCGCCGGACGTGCGGTGGGCCGCCACCGCCTGCTGGAGCCGGTTCTGCGCGGGAGCCCGCCAGATGTGGCAGATGGCGAGGGCCAGGGCGTCGGCGGCGTCGGCGGGCTTGGGCGGCGCGTCCAGTCTGAGCAGCCGGGTCACCATGGCCCCGACCTGGGCCTTCTCCGCGCGGCCCGATCCGGTGACGGCGGCCTTGACCTCGCTGGGCGTGTGCAGGGCGACCGGGATGCCCCGGCGGGCGGCGCAGAGCATGGCGATCGCGCTGGCCTGGGCGGTGCCCATCACCGTACGGACGTTGTGCTGGGCGAAGACCCGCTCCACCGCCACACAACCCGGGGAGTACTCGTCGAGCCAGGCTTCGATGCCCCGCTCCACGGCGACGAGCCGATCACCCAGCTCCGCGTCGGCCGGGGTGCGCACGACGCCGACGCCGAGCATGGTCAGCGGGCGGCCCGCGACCCCCTCGACCACGCCGACACCGCACCGGGTCAGTCCCGGGTCAACGCCCAGAACCCGCATGGAGCCCCCCTGTCCTCGCTGCTCGCGACGCCCACTCGTTCATCTGTTCCCGCAGGCTATCGGCTCGCACCGACAATGCCTCGCAACCACATGACGACGGGCCGACGGGGTGTCCCCGTCGGCCCGTCGTACCGTGCTGTACCAGCCCGCGCCTCAGGCGTCGACCTTCTCCATGACCTCGTCGGACACGTCGAAGTTGGCGAAGACGTTCTGCACGTCGTCGCTGTCCTCCAGCGCGTCGATGAGCTTGAAGATCTTGCGGGCGCCCTCTTCGTCCAGCTCGACCTGCATGGTGGGCAGGAAGTTGGCCTCGGCGGAGTCGTAGTCGATGCCCGCCTCCTGGAGGGCGGTGCGCACCGCGACCATGTCGGTGGCCTCGCTGACCACCTCGAAGGTCTCGCCGAGGTCGTTGACCTCCTCGGCGCCCGCGTCGAGGACCGCGCCGAGGACGTCGTCCTCGGTCAGCTCGCCCTTGGGCACGATCACGACGCCCTTGCGGTTGAACAGGTACGAGACGGAGCCGGGGTCGGCCATCGAGCCGCCGTTCCGGGTCATCGCGACACGTACGTCGGACGCGGCACGGTTGCGGTTGTCGGTGAGGCACTCGATGAGCACCGCGACACCGTTGGGGCCGTAACCCTCGTACATGATCGTCTCGTAGTCGGTACCGCCCGCTTCGAGACCGCCGCCGCGCTTGACGGCGGAATCGATGTTCTTGTTCGGAACGGAACTCTTCTTCGCCTTCTGGATGGCATCGACGAGCGTCGGGTTGCCGTCGGGGTCGACACCGCCGGAGCGGGCCGCGACCTCGATGTTCTTGATCAGCTTCGCGAAGAGCTTGCCGCGCTTGGCGTCAATCACGGCCTTCTTGTGCTTCGTCGTAGCCCATTTAGAGTGGCCGGACATCTGCCTTCTCCTTCGCGTCACCAGAATCGAGTCGAACCCGAGAGATCCTACCGGGGTCCGCTCACTTCACTGCGCGCACCATGTCCACGAACAGAGCGTGCACGCGATGGTCGCCGGTCAGTTCGGGATGGAACGACGTGGCGAGGGCATTTCGCTGGCGTACGGCCACGATGTGACCGCCGTGCTCGGCGATGACCTGCGCCTCGGCCCCGACGGACTCCACCCAGGGGGCGCGGATGAAGACGCCCTCCACGGGGCCGCCGTCGACCCCGGCGACCTCGACCGCGGCCTCGAACGACTCGTTCTGCCGGCCGAACGCGTTGCGCCGCACGATCATGTCGATGCCGCCGACGGTCTCCTGGCCCGAGCGCGGGTCGAGGATCTTCTCGGCCAGCATGATCATGCCGGCGCAGGTGCCGTAGACGGGCATCCCGGACCGGACCCGCTCGCGCAGCGGCTCCATCATGCCGAAGAGGACCGCCAGCTTGGACATGGTGGTCGACTCGCCGCCCGGGACGACCAGACCGTCGACCTCCGCCAGCTCCTCGGGGCGCCGGACCGGCCTGGCCAGGGCATCAGCCGAGGCCAGGGCGATCAGGTGCTCCCGTACGTCGCCCTGGAGCGCCAGGACACCGATCACAGGGGTGTCACTCATCAGTGGTTACCAGCCGCGGTTGGCGTAGCGCTCGGACTCGGGCAGGGTGTCGCAGTTGATGCCGACCATGGCCTCGCCCAGATTGCGGGAGGCGTCCGCGATGACCTTCGGGTCGTCGTAGAAGGTGGTGGCCTTCACGATGGCGGCGGCGCGCTTGGCCGGGTCGCCGGACTTGAAGATGCCGGAGCCGACGAAGACGCCCTCAGCCCCGAGCTGGCGCATCAAGGCGGCGTCGGCGGGGGTGGCGACGCCACCGGCGGAGAACAGCACGACGGGCAGCTTGCCGAGCTCCGCCACCTCCTTGACCAGCTCGTAGGGGGCACGCAGGTCCTTGGCGGCGGCGTACAGCTCGTTGTTGTCGAAGCCGCGCAGACGCGCGATCTCGTTCTTGATCTGGCGCAGGTGGCGGACGGCCTCGACGACGTTGCCGGTGCCGGCCTCGCCCTTCGAGCGGATCATGGCCGCGCCCTCGGCGATGCGGCGCAGGGCCTCGCCCAGGTTGGTGGCGCCGCAGACGAAGGGGGTGGTGAAGGCGAACTTGTCGCTGTGGTTGACCTCGTCGGCCGGGGTCAGGACCTCGGACTCGTCGATGTAGTCGACACCGAGGGACTGGAGGACCTGGGCCTCGACGAAGTGGCCGATGCGGGACTTGGCCATGACCGGGATGGAGACGGCCCCGATGATCTCCTCGATCATGTTGGGGTCGGACATCCGGGCCACGCCGCCGTCCTTGCGGATGTCGGCGGGGACCCGCTCCAGGGCCATGACGGCCACGGCGCCCGCGTCCTCGGCGATCTTCGCCTGCTCGGCGTCGACGACGTCCATGATCACGCCGCCCTTGAGCTGCTCGGCCATGCCGCGCTTGACGCGGGCGGTGCCGGTGGCGGCGGACTCGGCGGACTGCGGGGTGCTGGGAAGCGTGGACACGGGACCTCACTCGGTGAAAGACGCTGGATACTGCATCGCCGAGCAAACGCTGTGGAAGCAGGCCACAGCAAGGGCCAATGAACAGGCCGTGGATCGTTTTGGCCTGGGATCGTGCTCCGGCTCGGAGGCTGCCGGGTGGCCTCGGGCCGCCCGGGCCGAGGTCACCCGACGTCCTCTCAGGTGCCCGGGCGGTCCGCGAGGGCCACCGGCGGGGCGTCGTCCATCTCGAAGGCGAGCGGGAAGGGGGCGTGCCCGGCCAGCCGGAGGAGCCGGACGGTACGGTGCCGGCGCAGGGCGCGGGCGGCGCGCACGGCGTCGTTGTGGAAGCGGCGGGCCATGGGCACGCGGCGTACGGCGGCGGCCAGTTCGGTGGCCGCCTCCTCGCCGCCGGGGATCTCCTTCACCGCGTCGACCTGGGCAGGTTCGCCGAAGACGGCCCGCAGCGCGGTGCTCAGCTCGCTCTCGGCGACCTCGCGGTGGTCCTCCTCGGCCTGCCGGGCGGCGTGCGCGGCCTCGTACAGGACGATCGAGGCGGCCGGGTCCAGGACGCCGGAGGTGGCCAGCTCCTGGGTGACCGAGGCGCGGCGCAGCAGTTGGGCGTCGAGGGCGGCGCGGGCGGCGTCGATCCGGGAGTGCAGGCGGTCGAGCCGGCCGGCGGTCCAGCTGAGGTACACGCCGATCGCGATGAGCGCGACGACGATCCAGACGATGAGGGTTACGGTCACGGGCCCACACGCTACCGTCGCGCGGGGCCCGGACCTCAACCGCCGGGAGCCCCACGCTCGGCGGGGGCCCTCGCTCTCAGTCCCGCGCGAGCCCGAAACGGGCCCGCAGCCCGAGGCGTTCGTCCGCCGCGACGGACGCGGCCCCGTCGGTCACCGTCTCGTACACCGCGAGGATGTCGGCCCCCACCGTCGCCCAGTCGAAGCGCCGTACGTGGGCCTCGCCGCGCTCGCGCAGCCCCTTCCGGCGCTCCGGGTCGCCCAGCAGCCGGATCGCGGACCCGGCCAGTGCCTCGGCGTCCTCGTTGGCGAACAGGTCGCCCGCCGCCCCCTGGTCCAGCACCTGCGCGAAGGCGTCCAGATCGCTCGCGAGGACCGGTGCGCCGGCCGACAACGCCTCGACCAGGATGATGCCGAAGCTCTCGCCGCCGGTGTTCGGGGCCACGTACACATCGACGCTGCGCAGCAGCCGCGCCTTGTCCTCGTCGCTGACCATGCCGAGGAACTCGACGCGCTCGCGCAGCTTCTCGGGCAGCGTGGCCACCGCCTCCTCCTCGTCCCCGCGCCCGGCGACCAGCAGCCGCGCCTCGGGGCGGGCGGCGAGGATCGCGGGCAGCGCCTTCATCAGGACGGGCAGGCCCTTGCGGGGCTCGTCGATGCGGCCGATGAAGCCGAGCGTCTGGCCCTGCCACTCGGCCTTCGGCTCGGCCTTGGCGAAGAAGCCGACGTCGACACCGTTGGGGATGACGACGGCGTCCCCGCCGAGGTGCTCCACGAGGGTGCGCCGGGCGTACTCGCTGACCGCGATCCGGGCGCTGATCTTCTCCAGCGCGGGCTGGAGGATCGGATACGCCGCGATCATCGCCCGGGAACGCGGGTTGGAGGTGTGGAAGGTGGCCACGATCGGCCCCTGCGCCGCCCAGCAGGCCAGCAGCCCCAGCGACGGGGAGGTCGGCTCGTGGATGTGGATCACGTCGAACGTGCCCTCGTGCAGCCAGCGCCGCACCCGGGCCGCCGACAGGAAGCCGAAGTTCAGCCGGGCGACGGAGCCGTTGTACGGGACCGGGACGGCGCGGCCCGCCGAGACCACGTACGGAGGCAGCGGCGTCTCGTCGTCGGCGGGGGCCAGCACGGAGACCTCGTGGCCGAGCCGGATCAGATGTTCGGCGAGGTCCCGGATGTGGAACTGCACGCCGCCCGGTACGTCCCAGGAGTACGGGCAGACGATGCCGATCTTCACTTCGGTCCCCCCCGGGGATCCAGGTCGTCCAGCCAGAGCCGCTGGAGCATGTGCCAGTCCTCCGGGTGCTCGGCGATCCCGCCGGCGAAGGCGTCGGCCAGCGCCTGCGTCATCGCGGAGGCCTTCTCGGTACGGGTGCCCTCCGCGGGCACCTCGACCGCCGGGTGGACGCGGGCGCCCATCACCGGCGTGCCGTCGTACCAGAGGGTGACCGGCAGCAGCCGTGCGCCCGTCTGCTGGGCGAGCAGCGCCGGGCCCGCGGGCATCCGGGCGGTGGCGCCGAAGAACGACACCTCGACCCCGGACGCGGACAGGTCCCGGTCCGCGACCAGGCAGACCAGGCCGCCCGCGCGCAGCCGCCGGGCCAGGGTCCCGAAAGCGGCCCCGCCGCTGTGCGGCAGGACCTCCATGCCGAGGCCCTCGCGGTAGGCGACGAACCGGTCGTAGAGGGTGGCGGGCTCCAGCCGTTCGGCGACGGTGGTGAAGGGGACCTTGAGGTCGGTGGTGACCCAGGCGCCCGCGAGGTCCCAGTTGCCCAGGTGGGGCAGGGCGACGATCACGCCTTTCCCGGCGTCCAGGCCCTCGGTCACATGGTGGACGTCCTGGACGTCGATGCTCGCCCTGATCCGCTCCGGGCTCCAGGTCGGCAACCGGAACGACTCCATCCAGTAGCGCATGTAGGAGCGCATCCCGGCCCGCGACAGCTCGGCCAGCCGCTCCGGTCCGGCGTCGGGGACGACCCGCGCCAGATTGGACTCCAGGCGCAGCACGCTCTTGCCGCGCCGCTTCCAGACCTGGTCGGCGATAGTGCGGAAGAGACGGGCGGCGGCGGGCTCGGGCAGCTTCTTGACCGCGCCCCAGCCCAGCCCGTACAGCCCGTCGGTGAGCCGGCCCTTGAGCGCGCTCACCGGTCGGCCTCGCTGCCCTGCCCGGCGGAGCCCGCGGGGGCTGCCTCGGCGGCGTCCGCCTCCGCCGATTCGCGGCGTACGGTCACCACCCGCTGGATCAGCGTCACGAGGCTGCCGACGGCGACGATCCACAGGGCGATCGGGAGCAGGACGTCGATGCCGGGGACGCCGAACTTGTGCAGTCCGGCGAGACCGGCGGCGACCAGGGAGATCACCAGGCGCTCGGCGCGCTCCACGAGGCCGTTGACCGCGACCGGCAGCCCGATCGACTCGCCGCGCGCCTTCGTGTACGAGACCACCTGGCCGCTGGCCAGGCAGAAGATCGCGACGGCGCAGAGGATGTTGTCGTCACCGCTGCCCGCGTACCAGAGGGCGAACCCGGCGAAGATCGCCCCGTCCGCGACCCGGTCCAGCGTCGAGTCGAGGAACGCGCCCCACCGGCTGGAGATCCCGGCCTGCCGCGCCATGTTGCCGTCGACGAGGTCGGAGAAGACGAAGATCGTGATGACGATCGTGCCCCAGAAGAACTCCCCCATCGGGAAAAAGACCAGCGCACCTGCCATCACTCCGGCCGTACCGATGAGAGTGACCGCGTCGGGGCTGACCCCGAGGCGGAGCAGCAGAGCGGCGAACGGTGTGAGGACACGCGTGAAGAATGCACGCGCGTACTTGTTCAGCATGGCCTTCCCGAGGGTTCGGTTCGCCGGACGGCCCCTTCGGCCACCGGCTGGCCCATCGTAGTCACGGCCGGTCCCTTCCACCGGACGGGCACCCGCCGCCGGGTGTCACCCGCACCGGGCCCCGCGGTGCCCGGGGCGCGATCCGCGGACGAGGCCGCCCGTGCGCGAGATATGGACGAGGCCCCGCCGCGGTGCCAAGCTCGAAGGACCGCGGGCGTCGCCGAGACCGCCGCGGCGGCCTCTCCACCCCCGTGACCACCGCTGCTCCGCGCGCGGTCGCCCTCCCCCGCACCGCGCCACCGACCGGGAGGCACGCACCATGGGCGACAAGGCACACGCACACCCCGGAGCCGCCGGAGGAGCACCGGCGGCCGGCCACCCCTCCGCCGTACGGAACGTGGTGCTGGTCGGCCCCAGCGGATCGGGCAAGACCACGCTGGTCGAGGCCCTGGCCCTGACGGCGGGGGCCGTGAACCGGGCCGGCCGGGTCGAGGACGGGGCGACCGTCTCCGACTACGACGAGATCGAGCAGCGCCGACGGCGTTCCGTACAGCTCTCGCTGGTCCCGGTGGCCTGGGACGGGTGCAGGATCAATCTGCTGGACACCCCGGGCTACGCGGACTTCGTCGGGGAGCTGCGGGCCGGTCTGCGCGCGGCGGACGCGGCCCTCTTCGTCGTCTCCGCGGCCCAGGAGGCCCAGGCCGTGGCGGCGACCACCCGGGCCGCCTGGGAGGAGTGCGCCCTCGTCGGCATGCCGCGCGCGATCGTCGTCACGCACCTGGACACCGCCCGCACCTCCTTCGACGACATGACCCGGATCTGCGCCGAGAACTTCGGGGGCGAGGACCCCGACGCCGTACTGCCGCTGTACCTGCCCGTGCTGGGCCCCGAGGGAGCCGACGGGCACGCCCCGCTGACCGGCCTCACCGGGCTGCTGAGCCGGCGGATCCTCGACCACTCCTCGGGTGAACGCACCGAGCTGCCGCCCGCGCCCGAGCAGGAGGAACCGCTGCGGGCGGCCCGGGACCGGCTGATCGAGGGGATCATCGCCGAGAGCGAGGACGAGTCCCTGATGGACCGCTACCTCGGCGGCGAGGACATCGACGCCGCGACCCTGATCGCCGATCTGGAACGGGCCGTCGCCCGGGGCTCCTTCCACCCCGTCCTCACGGCGGCCCCGGCGGCCGAGGGCGCCCGCCAAGGCATCGGCACCGTCGAACTGCTGGAGCTGATCACCCGCGGTTTCCCGTCCCCGCTGGAGCGCACCCCGCCCGCCGTCACCACCCCCTCGGGCGAGCCGCGGCCCGCACCGGTCTGCGACCCCGACGGCCCGCTGGTCGCCGAGGTCGTCAAGACGTCCTCCGATCCGTACGTGGGCCGCGTCTCGCTGGTCCGCGTCTTCTCCGGCACCCTGCGCCCCGACGACTCCGTGCACCTGTGCGGCCACGGCCTGGACGCCACGGGGCACGCACCGCGCCCGTGCCACGAGGCGGAGGTCCGCGTCGGGGCGCTCACCTCTCCGTTCGGCCGCCGGCAGAACGCGCTGGACCGGTGCATCGCGGGCGACCTGGCGTGCGTGGCCCGGCTCGGCGGGGCGGAGACCGGCGACACGCTCTCCCCGGCCGGCGACCCGGTCCTGATCGAGCCCTGGTCGACGCCGGACCCGCTGCTTCCGCTGGCCGTACGGGCACACGGCAAGGCCGACGAGGACAAGCTCTCGCAAGGCCTGGCCCGGCTGGTCGCCGAGGACCCCACGCTGCGCCTCGAACAGAACCCGGACACCGGCCAGGTCGTCCTGTGGTGCCTGGGCGAGGCCCACCAGGAAGTGGCCCTGGAGCGGCTGCGCAGCCGGTACGGCGTCCAGGTCGACGCGGAGCCGCACCGGGTGCCGCTGCGCGAGACGTTCGCCGGGCGGGCCGCCGGGCGCGGACGGCACGTCAAACAGTCCGGCGGGCACGGCCAGTTCGCGATCTGCGCGATCGAGGTGGAACCGCTGCCTGCGGGCTCCGGCATCGAGTTCGTCGACAAGGTCGTCGGCGGTGCGGTGCCGCGTCAGTTCATCCCCTCGGTGGAGAAGGGCATCCGGGCCCAGGCCGCCAAGGGGCTGGCCCCCGGGCACCCGCTGGTCGACGTACGGGTCACGCTGCTGGACGGGAAGGCGCATTCGGTGGACTCCTCGGACGCCGCGTTCCAGACCGCCGGGGCGCTGGCGCTGCGCGAGGCCGCGGCCGAATCCGGCACCCGGCTCCTGGAACCGGTGTGCGAGATGAGCGTCCTGGTCCCCGACGACTACGTGGGCCCGGTGATGAGCGACCTGTCGGGGCGGCGGGGCCGGGTCGTCGGCACGGAGCAGAGCGCCGGCGGGCGCACCCTCGTACGGGCGGAAGTGCCGGAGATCGAGGTCGGCCGCTACGCGGTGGACCTGCGCTCCCTGTCGCACGGCACCGGCCGCTTCGACCGCGCGTACGCCCGGCACGAGGCGATGCCGCCCCAGGTCGCCGACCGGGTCCGCGCGGAGCCGGCCGACGGGTCCCCCGGCGCGTGACCGGCGCACTGTCGCACACGCCGTCCCGTTCACGCCCGTGACCGGTGGTGGTGTGATCCGGACGATACGCTGTGGTCGCAGCTCAGAAGGTATGCCGCGTACGGTAGTTGGGCACACCGCAGGAGCAGACGTGCGGCGAGTGGGGGCGACAAGGTGGCCAACGACGGATTCGACTTCTCACCCGGGGCCCAGATCCCGATCCAGGGTTCGGGCGGTCAGACCGTGGCGACCAACGCCCTGGCCTCGGCGGCGTATCGGGACAGTCCGGTGGAGACGATCCTCGACGCCAACAGCGAGTGGCACAAATCGGTAGTGAAGCCGGGCTCCTCCAAACTCTTCAAGTCCGACTACTTCAAGCCGAATCTCGGTGAGGCGTTCGCCCGTGCCGTCCAGGAGCGCATGCTCGGCGGCGCCCGCAAGGCGCTCATCCAGTCCTTCGGGACGGACCCGCAGACCGTGGTGGAGCACTGCCTGTCGGCGAACAACCTGCGCAAGGCCCGCGACACCCGTCTCACCCTGGTGACCGTGGTGTTCGGCGTGCTGTTCCTGCCCGGCATGCTGGCCTGGGTGATCGCCTTCCGGATCCGGGACGCGCTCAACAAGTCCAAGGACACGGCGTTCAAGGCCGTCGGCACGGTGCTGCTGGCCGCCTTCGGGGTCGGTGCGCTGATCCTGGTGGTGAAGCTGCCGCTGAACGGCTTCTGGGCCCTCTACTTCCGGGGCGCGGTCATCGCGCCGGTGATCGGCTGGGTGCTCGCCAAGCGGATCGCGGAGACCTCGGCCAAGGACCTGCGGGCCCGGTGGGAAGGGCTTCTCTCCGGCACCGGGGTGATCGCGAAGATCCCCGAGGCGGTGCCGAAGAACCCCAACGAGACCGCGCGCGAGGCCCTGCGCCAGGGTCTGGAGAAGCTGTCGGCCGAGCAGCAGTCGAACTCCGTCTTCTACGCCGGCCCCAAGGGCGTCCTCGGGATGGGCACCCGCTGGGGCAGCTGGCAGCTGGCCGAGGAGCTGGTCCCCAAGGACCCGACGAAGGAGATCCACCAGTTCCGCAGCTGGGACCTGATCCGGATCATCCACGACCAGCTGAAGATGCTGGAGCGCGGCCCGCTGAACACCGGCGGCTTCCCGAAGCCGTCCGTGAAGCACTGGATCGTCTCGCCCATCGGGGAGAACGCCGACTCCGTCACCCGCCCCGAGGGCGAGGACGTCGCGACCTTCCAGGTGAAGCCCCACGAGATACAGCGGATCTGCAACCACCAGCAGTTCGGCAGCGGCGACCGGCACTACCTGGGCGTCCAGTTCACCCTCTGGGACGGCCAGCTGGTGATCACGATGATGATCAGCGTCACCGTGCTCCACGAGACGCTGCGCATCGAGGTCACCGGCCACGCGCTCGGCCCGGTACACGGTCTGTTCCTCAGCAAGCCGGCGGCGAAGACGAAGACGGTCAACAAGACCGTCCGCTTCTGGGAGACCCGGGACGTCCAACTGGCGCTGGTGGACGCCAAGGAGGTCGTCCGGCTCGCCCTGCGCGCCCCCCTCACCTGGTATCCGCCGCTGCTGGACTACCTGGGCGGGAAGATCGTGCTGCCCGAGCCGTTCGGGCTGCGGCACGCGTGGGCGGCCAAGCCGTGGAACCACCGCTTCATGGCGGACGACGCGATGCGTGCCGCCACCCCGGTGCTGCGGGCGGTCCACTCGGCGGCGATGCGGGTCCTCGCGGAGAACGGCGTCGACACGGAACGCTTCGACAACCGCTCGATCATACTGAGCGGCCTCGTCCAGGACCCGGCCCCGCGCAAGGCCGACGTCTACGACGCGTGACTACGGCGGCACAGGCGAGGGGGAGGCCCGGGCGGGCCTCCCCCTCGCCTGTGCCGCGCTCGCTCAGCGGGCCGGCAGTTCGCCCGTCGGCCAGGCGTCGGCCAGCATCGCCCGGGTGTCGCCCAGCAGCTGGGGCAGCACCTTGGTGTGGCCGATGACCGGCATGAAGTTGGTGTCCCCGCCCCAGCGCGGCACCAGGTGCTGGTGCAGGTGGGCGGCGATCCCGGCGCCGGCGACGGAGCCCTGGTTCGTGCCGATGTTGAAGCCGTGCGCCCCCGAGGCGGCGCGCAGCGCGACCATCGCCCGCTTGGTGAAGTCCGCCAGCTCCGCGGTCTCCGGCCCGTCCAGCTCGGTGTAGTCGGCGACATGCCGGAACGGCACGACCATGAGGTGGCCGCCGTTGTACGGATACAGGTTCAGCACCGCGTAGACGTGCTCGCCGCGGGCCACGACGAGCCCGTCCTCGTCGGATTTGGCCGGGATCGAACAGAACGGACAGCCGTCCTCGGCACCCGGGCCGCTCGGCTTGTTCTCGCCCTGGATGTACGCCATCCGATGGGGCGTCCACAGGCGCTGGAATGCGTCGGGCGTCCCCACGCCGATCTGCTGCTCCGGCTCACTCGTCATGCCGATCAGCATATTGCGTCACCCCGGCGGAGCGTGTCGCCGGGGCCGCACCGCTCGGCCGCCCACGATGCTGAGGCGATGAGCGACCGAACCGCCCCCGATCCACCCGCCCGGCTGACCCGCTGGGAGCAGCGCACGGAGGTGCCGCTCTTCGCCGCGGGGCTGCTCTTCCTGGCGGGGTACGCGGTCCGGGTGCTGACCCCGCACGAGGCGGAGCCCTGGAACGGCGTCGCCCTGATCCTCGTCTGGTCGACCTGGCTGCTCTTCCTCGCCGACTACGCGACCCGGCTGCACCTCAGCGGCCTGGGCGCGCGCTTCGTCCGCGCGCACTGGCTCGACACCCTGGTCCTGCTGCTGCCGCTGCTGCGCCCGCTGCGCATGGTGCGGGTCTACCAGGCGGTGCAGCGCCGCCGCGACCGGCCGCGGCTGAGCCTGTACGCGCGGGTGATGTCCTACGCCGGCCTGACCGCCGTCCTCCTCGGCTTCGCCGCGGCGCTCGCGGTCTACCACTTCGAACACCCGGCCCCCGGCGCCTCCATCCGCAGCTTCGGCGACGCGGTGTGGTGGGCGTGCGCGACGCTGACGACGGTCGGTTACGGGGACGCCACCCCGGTCACGTTCTGGGGGCGGGTGGTCGCGGCGGGACTGATGACCGGCGGTCTCGCGCTGCTCGGGGCGGTGACGGGGTCGTTCTCGTCGTGGCTGATCCAGGTGTTCACCAGCGAGGACGAGAAACGGCCCCCGGAGCACGGGTAGCGCTCCGGGGGCCGCTCCTGTCGTACGGATCGAACCTCCGCCGGACGGATCAGACCTGTACGCGGTCCTCGACGGCCTTCGCGATCTTGGCGATGGCCTCGTCGACGGGGATGCCGTTCTCCTGCGAACCGTCGCGGTAACGGAAGGAGACGGCACCGTTGGCCATGTCCTCGTCACCGGCGATGATCATGAACGGGACCTTGTTCTTCTGCTGGTTGCGGATCTTCTTCTGCATCCGGTCCGAGGAGGCGTCCACGTCCACCCGCAGCCCCTGCTTGCGGGCCTTGGCGGCGAACTCCTGGAGGTAGGGGATGTGGGTGTCGCCGATCGGGATGCCGACGGCCTGGACCGGGGCGAGCCAGACCGGGAACGCACCCGCGTAGTGCTCCAGGAGCACGGCGAAGAAGCGCTCGATGGAGCCGAACAGAGCACGGTGGATCATCACCGGGCGCTGCTTGGAGCCGTCGGGGCCGGTGTACTCCAGCTCGAACCGCTCCGGCAGGTTGAAATCGAGCTGCACGGTCGACATCTGCCAGGTACGGCCGATCGCGTCCTTGCACTGCACGGAGATCTTCGGCCCGTAGAACGCGGCGCCGCCCGGGTCCGGGACCAGGGGCAGACCCTGCTTCTCGGCGACCTGACGCAGCGTCTCGGTGGCCTCTTCCCAGGTCTCGTCGGAGCCGACGTACTTCTCCGGGTCCTTGGTGGACAGCTCCAGGTAGAAGTCGGTCAGCCCGTAGTCGCGGAGCAGGTTCAGCACGAAGGTGAGCGTGCGGTCGAGCTCCTCCGCCATCTGCTCCTTGGTGCAGTAGATGTGCGCGTCGTCCTGCGTGAAGCCGCGCGAGCGGGTCAGGCCGTGCACGACGCCCGACTTCTCGTACCGGTACACCGTGCCGAACTCGAAGAGGCGCAACGGCAGTTCACGGTAGGAGCGGCCGCGCGCGTCGAAGATCAGGTTGTGCATCGGGCAGTTCATCGGCTTGAGGTAGTAGTCCACCCCGTCGTCGAGCTGCATGGGCGGGTACATGCCGTCGGCGTACCAGTCCAGGTGGCCGGACTTCTCGAAGAGCTTGCCCTTGGTGGCGTGCGGCGAGTAGACGAACTCGTAGCCCTCCTCCTCGTGGCGCCGGCGCGAGTAGTCCTCCATGGCCCGGCGGATGACGCCGCCCTTGGGGTGGAAGACCGCGAGGCCGGGGCCGATCTCGTCGGGGAAGGAGAAGAGGTCCAGCTCGTTGCCGAGCTTGCGGTGGTCGCGCTTGGCGGCCTCCTCCAGGAACTCCAGGTGCGCCTTCAGCTCGTCCTTGGTCGGCCAGGCGGTGCCGTAGATGCGCTGCAGCATCGGGTTCTTCTCGCTGCCGCGCCAGTACGCCGCAGCGTTGCGCATCAGCTTGAACGCCGGGATGAACCGGGTGGTGGGCAGGTGGGGGCCCCGGCAGAGGTCCTTCCAGCACAGCTCGCCGGTCTTGGCGTCGAGGTTGTCGTAGATGGTCAGCTCGCCGCCGCCCACCTCGACGTCCGCGCCGTCGTCCGAGGAGGCGGAGCCCTTGATGCCGATGAGCTCCAGCTTGTACGGCTCGTCTCCCAGCTCCTCGCGGGCGTCCTCGTCGGAGACCACGCGGCGGGAGAACTTCTGGCCCCGCTTCTGGATCTCCTGCATCTTCTTCTCGATGGCCTTGAGGTCCTCGGGCGTGAACGGCTTCTCGACGTCGAAGTCGTAGTAGAAGCCGTCCTTCACCGGCGGGCCGATGCCGAGCTTGGCCTCGGGGAAGAGCTCCTGCACGGCCTGGGCCATGACGTGCGCGGTGGAGTGGCGCAGGATGTTGAGACCGTCCTCGGAGGAGATCTCCACGGGCTCGACGCTCTCGCCGTCCTGGAGGACGTACGACAGATCCTTCAGCTCGCCGCCGATGCGCGCGGCGACGACGGTGCGCTGACCGGGGAAGAGCTCGCCGGCGGTCGTGCCCGTCGTCACCACGTGCTCTTCCCGCTCGGAATCGCGTTGGATGAGCACACGGACGTCTGACACCGGTTTCTCCTGTCTGAGGGGGCACCCCGGCTCGCTCGGCCAGGGAGATACGAATCGTACCGAGCCGTACGCCCCCGACGCGAACGCCTTCCGGACGGCCCTACGCCTCCTCCCCCGCGCACGCCTCCTCGAAGAAGTCGACGTTCTCCTGGAGCACCTTCATCAGCCGGTCCCGCTCCGCCTCGTCGACCTGGACGGGCGCGACCTGTGAGGCCCCGGTGAGCCGCCGGAAGCCGCCCCGGTTCTCCAGCCGCCCCTCGACCCGCAGCGGCAGCCCCACGAGGTGGGCGTGGCCCGCGATGCGGTACGCCTCCTCGTCCAGCTCCACGCGGACATGCGCGACCTCGGCCCCGGCCAGCACCCGCAGCCGTACGATCCCGGCGCCGCGCGGCCCGGAGCGGCGCAGCCGGACCACCGCGCCGGTCAGCCGGACCCGCACGGCGGGTTCGTCGCGCAGGTAGCGGGCTCCGGCGGCGCGCAGGGCCGGCAGGTCGCCCGGGGAGAACTCGACGGGCGCGGGGCGGGCCGGGCAGCCGTCCGGGGTGCCTGCGGCGGGCGCCCACCGCAGGTCGATCCGGGCCCCTTCCGAGCCGCGTACCAGGGCGATCAGCGCCTCGGTCAGCTCGCGGCCGACGCCTGCGGCGACCGCGCTGTCGAAGGCCTCCATGCCGCCGGTGGCCCGCTGGTAGTCCACGGCCTCCCGGGTGGCGTGCAGGGCGTGGCAGAGCTGGACGGCGACGGCGCGCCCGGAGGCGACGGGGACGTACGCGGTGAGGCTGCGGCCGTCGGCGCCGGGCCCGATCAGGGCGTCGTCGAGGGCGGCCCGGGCCTTCCGGCGGTGGCGGGCGCCGTGGTAGCCGGCCCGGCCGCGGGCCGCGAGGGCTCCGGCCATGAGGACCTGCCGGGCGGCCGACCGCAGCTCCTCCGCCTCGGTCCAGCCCGCGGCCCCGGCCGCTCCGGCCGCCGATTCGGGGACCTCGCGACAGCAGCGGATCTCGTCGCTGGGCACGGCGAGGGAGACGAGGACGTCGCGGGCGGAGGGGTCGGCGCTGCGGCCGAGGGCGACGAGGGCCTCCTCGATCAGCTCCCCGCTGTCGGGGAAGGACGCGCTCTCGGGCACCAGCAGGCTGGTGGCCCCGGCGGCGGATCCGGGCGGGGTCCAGCGGCCGTAGCGTCCCGGCGCTCCCCCGCGCCGCTGCCAGCCGTGGCGGCGCAGGAGGGCTCCGAGGACGGCGGGGTCGGGCAGCTCGGTGCCCCCCTCGGCGAGCGGCGGGGGCCAGGGGCGGGCGGTGGGGTGCGAGCGGGCGGGGGGCAGCCCCGCCGCGCCCGTGGGCTCGTCCATCGACCGGTGCATCAGGGTCTCCCTCCGGCCCCGACCCGGGCCATGATGTCGCAGAGTGCGCGGTCGTCGAAGATCCGCGAGGTCGGGATGCGCACAGTGGTCCGGTACCGGCCCGTCACCGCGTGGCCGGCCAGGTTGGTCCAGTAGCAGCAGTGGCGCAGGTCGAGGCCGCCGGGCCCGGCGCGCAGCCAGTCGTCCTGGCTGCGGGGCACGATCATCACGACCAGGATCTTGTGCACCGTCACCGGGCTGCGGGCGAGTTTGGCGAGGTGGGCGTTGTCGAGGGTGAAGGAGAACGCCCCGCCCGCCGGGTGCGGCGGTATCTGGTAGGTGCACTTGAGCTGCACCTTGATGGTGACTTCGTCGTCGACGGTGTGGGTGGGGGCGCCGTGGCTGACGTGCCAGTCGATGCCGTTGTCGGGGAAGGGCTGGGACAGGGAGCATCCCGCCGCCGCCGCGACGGCGTGCAGATAGCCCACCTGAAGGGTCTCCATGCAGGCGGTGGTGGCGAGGGAGCCGCGCAGCGGCGCGTCCGGCTGCTGCGGCGGCCGGGGCCCGAAGGGCTCGGCGCGGGCGGTTCCCCCGGGGTCGGGCTGCGCGAGCGCCATGGCTCCGTGTGCCTTCCGGGCGTGCCGATCGATGGCAGGTGGTCTGCAGGCGGGTTTCGCGGGCTGGGCGGATCGACGGACGTCGGCGGCAACTGCCGGGCGTCACACCTGTGTTGTCACCGCATCAGACCGCCCGCAAACGGCGTATCAGGCAAACAGCCCGGGTATCACCGATATCGGGCAGAGGAATCACTCCATCTGCCGTGCGGGTGCGAGGAGTTCGGGGATGATGCACTGGTTCGAAGGGCCGCTGGCCGCCTTTGACACGGAGACGACAGGCGTGGACGTCGAGCAGGACCGGATCGTCTCGGCCGCTCTCGTCGCGCAGGACACCGCGGGCGGTCGCGTCCGCGTCACCCGTTGGCTGGTCAATCCGGGGGTTCCGGTTCCGCCCGGGGCGACCGAGATCCACGGGCTGACCGACGATCACCTTCAGCGCAACGGGCGTTGGCCCGCCCCGGTGATGGACGAGATAGCCCGGGCGCTGGCGGAGAGCTGTGCGACGGGCCGGCCGCTGGTCGTGATGAACGCCCCCTTCGATCTGACGCTGCTGGACCGGGAGTTGCGGCGGCACCGGGCGTCGTCGCTTGCGGGGTATCTGGAGGGGGTGCCGATGCGGGTGGTGGACCCGCGGGTGCTGGACAAGCATCTGGACCGCTACCGCAAGGGCCGCCGTACGCTCACGGATCTCTGCGCACGGTACGAGGTGGTGCTCGACGGGGCCCATGACGCGGCGGCCGACGCGACGGCTTCGCTGGAGCTGGTGCGGGCGGTGTGCCGGCGGTTCTCGACCCGGCTGGAGCGGCTGTCGCCGTCGGAGCTGCACACCCTGCAGGCGACCTGGCACGCGGCCCAGGCGCGTGGCCTGGAGGCCTGGTTCGCGAAGAGCGGGACGCCGGAGGCGGTGGACCCGTCGTGGCCGCTGCGTCCGGAGCTGCCCGCCGCGGCGTGACGGGCCGGGTGGCCCGGACATGCGAAAGCCGGTCCGCGTGACGCGTGCGGACCGGCTCTCCCCGGTGGGCGATACTGGGTTCGAACCAGTGACCTCTTCGGTGTGAACGAAGCGCTCTCCCACTGAGCTAATCGCCCGGGAACGGGTTGAACCATACAGGGCTTCGCGGGCTTCGTTCAAACCGCTTCCGGCCGCGCTCCACTCAGGGCTTCCCGGCCGGGAAGTGAGTATCCGAGCGCATGTACGGGCCGGGCGGCCGGGGTCACACTCCCGTACATGGAACATGTGCCCCCGCCCGCCGAGGAACTGGCCCGCCTCGACCGTGAACTGGCCGAGCTGGACGCCCGCCGGGCCCAGCTGCTGACCCGGCGCGCCTGGCTGCTGGCCGCGCTGCGGCCTCCCACGCCGACGGCCGCCCCGGGCTGGAACCCGTCGGCCTGGGGCGCGCCTCCCGCCGGCCCGGGCGCTCCGGCCCACCCGTGGGGCTACGTTCCGCCGAAGCGGCCGTCCGCGCCGCGCAGTGCGCAGAACGTCCTGCTGACGCTGGGCGGTCTGCTGCTGACGGTCGCGGCCATCGCGTTCACGCTGGTGAGCTGGGGCTCGATGGGGATCGGCGGCCGGTCGGCCGTGCTGGCGGCGGTGACCGCGGGGGCCCTGGCCGCCCCGGCGGTGCTGCTGCGGCGGGGCCTGAACGCCACCGCCGAGGCGCTGGCCGCCCTGGCCCTGGTGCTGACGCTGCTGGACGCCTACGCCGTCCATGCGGTGGCGGCCCCGGACGCGGACGGGCTCGGTTATACCGCCGTGGCGGCCGCGGTGCTCGCGGCGCTGTGGACGGCGTACGGGCTGGCGCTGGGGAAGCTGCACCTTCCGCTGCCCGCCTCCGTGGTCCTCGCCCAGTGGCCGCTGCTGTTCGGGGCGTGGGCCGCGGACGCTCCTGCGCTGGTGGTGGGGTGGGCGCTGCTGGCCACGGCGGTGCTGGACGGGGCGATCGCACTGCGGGTCAAGGGCACCGGGGCGCGGGTCACGGCGTGCGTCGGCGGATCGGTGACGGCGTTCTCCGCGCTGCTGGTGGGCCTGACGCTGTCCGTGACGGCCTCCGGGCCGCTCGGGGCTCTGGCGCCTGGTGCGCTGCTGCTGACGGCCGCGGCGGTGGCCCTGGCCGGGGCGTGGCGCGCGCCGAGCGGTTTCGCGCGGGCGGGCGGTGTGGTGGCCGGTCTCGCGGCGGTGTCCGCCGTGGGCGGCGTACCGGCGGCAGCGGTGCCGGAAGGCTGGCGGGTGCTCGCGTACCTGTCGGCCGGCCTCGCGCTGACGGCGGTCGTACGGACCCGGGCGCCGAGGGACGCGGCCATCGGCGTGCTGGTGGCGTCGGCGGCGGTGGTGGCCGGGGCCCTGGTGGGGGCGGTGCCGGGGCTCGCGGCGGTGCTGCTGGGCCCGGTGACGCCGGCGTCGGACGGGTGGGCGGGGCCGCCGGAGGGCTTCCGGGCCGCACTGGGCTCCACGCTGCCGTGGTCGGAGCTGGCCGCGGCCCCGGTGGTGCTCGCCGTGTCGGCCGGGCTGCTGGGGTCGGCGTACCGGTGGTGGCCGTCGGTGGCCCGGATCGCCGCACCGCTGATCGCACGGGAGACGCCTCAGGCGGCCGGGGCGGCCGTTCCAGGGGCCGGTGGAGAGCCGGGCGCCGGGGTGGCGGAGGCCGGCGGCACGCCGGTCCCGGGTGTGCCGGGCGCGGGGACCCCGAACGCGGGCGGTGTGCCCGGGGCGGCGGCGCACGGGACCGGAGCGCCCTGGTACGCCGGAGGCCGGACGGGAACCCCCTGGTACGCCGGTGGGGTGCCCGCTGCCCGCAGACGGCCGTCCGGGGCGGCTCTGCGCGGGGCTGCCGGTGCGGGGGCCGCGGTGCTGGGCTGGGGTGCGCTGTTGCTGGCCGGGGCCGTGCTGGATGTGCCCTACGCCTTCGCGGTGGCCGGGGAGACGGTTCTGGTGGCCGGTCTGCTGGCCCTGGCCGTACGCGCAGCGGGGAGCGGCCGGGACGGTTCGGCGGCCGTGCCGGTGACCGCGCTGGTAGTGGCGCCGGCCGGGGCGGTGAGCGCCGGGCTGCTGTCGCTGGCATCCGAGGGGGCTTCCTATGCGGTGTTCGGCGCGCTGGCGGCCCTGTTCGCCGGGGCCGCGGTCCGGGCGGGGGCCGGGGTGCCGCGTGCGGTGTTCGCCGTCGCCGCCACGGTCGGGGGCACCGTGCTCACGGGGTTCGCGGGCCGTTCCCTGGGGCTCGCCCCGCACCAGGCCGCGCCGCTGGTGCTCCTGGTGCCGGCGCTGACGGTGCTGTTCGGGGCCCGGCTGCGGCGGAACCCGGTGGCGTTGCCGGTGGAGCTGACGGGCGCGCTGGGTGCGCTGGTCGCCGTGGGGCTGGCGGTGCCGGACGCTCCGTTCCTGGCGCTGGTGCTGGCGCTGTGCGGGGTGCTGGCGGCGGGTGCGGCGGTGCGGCCGGAGCGGCGGCCGGTGGCGGGCTGCCTGGCGGCGGCGCTGTTCGTGCTGGCCACCTGGGTGCGGCTGGCGGCCTCGGGGGTGTCGTTCCCGGAGGCGTACACGCTGCCGGTGACCGTGCCCGCGCTGGCGGTCGGGTTCCTGCGGCGGCGCAAGGACCCGGAGGCGTCGACGTGGACGGCGTACGGGCCGGGGCTTGCGGCGACGCTGCTGCCGAGCCTGGCGGTGGCCTGGTCCGATCCGCACTGGCAGCGCCCGCTGCTGCTGGGCGTGGCGGCACTGGTGGTGACACTGCTGGGGGCGCGGTACCGCCTCCAGGCGCTTCTGCTGCTCGGCGGGGCGGTGCTGGCGCTGGACGGGCTGCACGAGCTGGCGCCGTACGTGGTGCAGGTGGCCGGGGCGCTCCCCCGCTGGCTGCCGCCGGCCCTGGCCGGGCTGCTTTTGCTGGTGGTGGGGGCGACGTACGAGCAGCGGCTGCGCGACGCCCGCCGGCTGAAGGACGCGCTGGGGCGGATGCGGTGAGCCGTGCCGGCCCGGGGGCGCGCTGTGCGCGGCGGCTCCCGGGCCGGCGGGAGCGGGCAACGCAGAGGGCCCGGGAGACGGATTCCGTCTCCCGGGCCCTCGATCCGGGTGGGCGATACTGGGTTCGAACCAGTGACCTCTTCGGTGTGAACGAAGCGCTCTCCCACTGAGCTAATCGCCCGGGCGCACCGCAAACATTACCCCATGTCAGCGGTGCTCCCGGACCGTCCCCGGGCTACTCGCTGATCTTCCACGGCATGGTGATGCCGAACTTCCAGACGTAGACCCCGACCAGCACCGCCATGATCACGAGCCCCACCGTGGTGAGGATGATGTTGCGCCGCCGGACCTTGGGATCGAGGGCCCGCTGCGCCGCCTCGGTGACCTTGCGCTTGGTCCAGCGCAGCACCAGCTGGGCCCAGACGAACTCGGTCGCCCAGATCGCCATGCCGGCGAAGATCACCAGCCAGCCGGGGCCGGGCAGCACCAGCATGAGCACGCCCGCGACCACGACGCCCAGGCCGACGACGAAGACGCCGACCTGCCAGCTCAGGTGGAGCGCTTTCGACGCCTTGATGAAGCCCGGCGCGCGCGAGCCCAGCTCGCGTTCCTCCCGGTCCGATTCCCCCGTGGCGGATGTTGGGGGCGCCTGTTCGGCGACCCCGTTCCGCTCGTCACTCTCCGCGTTCATGACCCCAACTTACCCGACCCGTCGCGGTCATACTTTTGTCACTGGAACGGGCGCATAACCCAAAGTTACACACCGCTGAGCGAGGGACCCGAAGCATCACAAATGGGTCAGAGGGGTTTACAACGCCACCGTAGGTGGCATGTCGATTTCGCCGACGTGCGAATCCCCGAGCGCACACTGAGCGAAAGGCCCTGGCGCTTATGAACACCACGGTCAGCTGCGAGCTGCACCTGCGCCTCGTTGTGTCGAGCGAGTCCTCACTGCCTGTACCCGCGGGCCTGCGGTATGCCACGGCCGATCCCTATGCCGTGCACGCCACCTTCCACACCGGAGCGGAGGAGACGGTCGAATGGGTATTCGCCCGTGACCTCCTCGCCGAGGGGCTGCACCGGCCCACCGGCACCGGAGACGTCCGCGTCTGGCCATCTCGTAGTCACGGTCAAGGCGTCGTATGCATCGCCCTGAGCTCCCCGGAGGGAGAAGCCCTGCTCGAAGCTCCGGCGCGGGCCCTGGAGTCGTTCCTGAAGAGGACCGACGCCGCGGTTCCGCCCGGCACCGAGCATCGTCACTTCGATCTCGACACGGAGCTCTCCCACATCCTGGCCGAGAGCTGAGCCAGGCAGAGAGCCGCTCGACGCCGTCCGACTCGGGGCGACGGCGTCGTGCCGACAACCGCATAGGGCAGACACCGGCGCCGTCGCCGCGGAATCCACCGCGACGGCGGCGCCGGTGCGTCTCGCCTCTCCCTCTCCCGCTCCCGGATGCCGGAGGGCTCCGTTCCGCTCCCGGCCGGGCCCGCACCGGCCCGGGGGCCGGCGGGCCGAGCCAGTAGAGTCAGCCGCCATCGGCAGGCGCCCGCCCGCCGGAGGCCAGGGAGCGAAGCGTGCTGATCCCTCACGACACCCGGATCGCCCTCGACACGGTGGTCGATCTGATGAACACCGCGCCGGAGAGCGAGCCGCCGCCGGACGGGACCGAGGACGGGCTCGTCGATGTCACATCGCTGTACGCCTTCGCGCAGCGGCATCACATCAGCGGTGTCGGCAGGCTCGGCGAGAAGGACCTGGCCGCCGTACGGGACGTACGGGACCGTTTCGCCGAGGTCTTCGCGGCGCCCGACCCCCGGACCGCAGCCGACCTGGTCAACCGGCTCGTGGCGGCGGCCGGGACCACCCCGCAGCTCACCGACCACGACGGCTACGACTGGCACGTGCACTACTTCGCCCCGGACGCCTCGATCGCCGACCATCTCGCGGCCGACTGCGGCATGGCGCTGGCCTTCATCATCGTGGCGGGCGAGCAGGAGCGGCTGCGGCGCTGCGAGGCCCCGGACTGCGGGCACGCGTTCGTCGACCTGTCGCGCAACCGCTCCCGCCGCTACTGCTCCAGCCGTACGTGCGGGAACCGGCTCCACGTCGCGGCGTACCGGGCCCGGCGCAAGGAAGCCGCGGGCTGACGCCGTCACCGACGTCGCCCCGCGCGGCGGCGCGGCGCGTCACAGCATGAAGAGGTCGTGCAGGGCGGCCATCAGCAGCAGCACCCCGATGACCGTCAGGAAGATCATCAGAGGCGGCTGGGAGAGCGCGAAGAGACAGCCGCGGGGCTCTTCGGCGGGGCGTGCGGGGGCTTCGCCCCGGGAAGTATCCACCATCTCGGTGTGATCATGACGCACGCGTGGGAGGGGTTGCGCTCAACCGGGGTCATTCCCCCGGGAGTTCACCGTCCCGTGGCCATCAAAAATCGCTCCGGCGTACGGGTCGCCGTCAGGCATTCGGGCCGGAGGGGCCCGCCGGGAGGCCAGGGCCTCAGATGCCGTGCTTCTTGAGGATCGCCTCGATGTCGCTGAAGTCGTCGCCGGGCGCGGCGGCCTCCTGCCCCTTCTTCGGCTTCGACCGGGGCTTCGCCGCCGTCACCGCGGGCCCGGTCCCACCGCCCGCGGCGAGCGAGGGGGCGGAGGCGGCGGGGGCGACCGCATCGTTCCGCCCGGCGGCCCGCGCGGCCTTGCGTTCCGCGCGGGTGGTGCCGCTGCGGCGCTCGATGGCGCGGGAGATCATGAACAGCAGCCAGGAGAGGCCGAGCACCCCGAAGCCGAGCCAGATGCTCGGCTTGAAGGCGATCCCGGCGACCCACTCGACGACTCCGGTCAGCACGAGCCCGACCGGGACGAGGGAGTAGGCGGCGATCCTCGTCGCCGTGAGGAACCGCTTGCGGTACGCGGTCACCGCGGCGATGCCCAGGCCGGCCGCCGACACCGCGGAACAGATGGTCTCGGCAAGCATCACGGCCTCCAGGCGCAGGGGGTACGTCCCCTCCATCCTGCACCGGCGAGCGCCGTCGCGGCCACGGCGGCGTCCCACCTCAGGGAGATTTCAGGGCCGGGCTCCTCCCCAGGGGGTGGGGCCCGGTGCGGATTGGGTCGCGCCCGCCCCGGCCTGAAAGACTGGGCGCATGAGCGATTCCACCCCCGCGGCACCGGTCGTCCTCGACCTCTGGTGCGATCTCGAATGCCCCGACTGCCACCGCGCCCTCGACGACGTACGTGCCCTGCGCGCCCGGTACGGGGATCGCCTCGAGATCCGGCTGCGGCACTTCCCGCTGGAGAAGCACAAGCACGCCTTCGCCGCGGCCCAGGCCGCCGAGGAGGCCGTCGAGCAGGGCCAGGGCTGGCCGTACATCGAGGCCCTGCTCTCCCGGACCGACGACCTCGGCCGCACGGGCGAGCCGGTGCTCCTCGACGTGGCCCGCGAACTGGGCCTGGAATCCGAGGAGTTCGACACGGCGCTGATCGACGGCCGGCATCTGCTGATCGTCGACGCCGACCACGCCGAGGGCAAGGCGATCGGCGTCACGGGCACGCCCACCTATGTGATCGGCGACGAGCGACTGGACGGCGGCAAGAGCCAGGACGGGCTGCGCGAGCGGATCGAGGAGATCGTCGACCGGACCCTCGCCGCCCAGGACCGGTAGCGGGGCAGCCGGGGGCGGGGGGGCCGGCCGGCTCCGGAGCGGCCGCTACAACGCCTTGGCCAGGTTGTACCGCGTCGTCGTGTAGCCCAGGGACTCGTACAGCCGCAGGGCCGGGGTGTTGGACGCGAAGACGTGCAGGCCGAGCCGGTCCACGCGCCATGCACGGGTGATGTCCTCGGCGAGCAGCATCAGGGCCCGGCCGTGGCCCCGGCCCCGGTGCCCCTCGCGCACCTCGACGTCGAAGACGAATCCTGCGGCGCCGCCCGGCTCCTGCTCCCGCAGGGCCACCCACACATGGCCGACGACCTCGTCGGCCTGGAGCAGCACCCGAAAGCGCATCCCCTCGGTCGCCAGTCCGTCCGGCAGGTGGGCCGCGTGGTCGGTCTCGGACTTGAGCCGGGCCTGCTCGGGCTCGACGCCGCGGTCGGTCCAGCTCTGCGCGTACGCCCGCACCGCGTCCTGCCGCCAGGCGGCGAACTCCTCCTCGCTCATGTCGCGCGAGGTGAGACCCGCGGGCAGCGGGACGGTGTCCGGGCCGAGGTCCTTGACCATGTTGCGGCTGCGCTCGGTGTAGCCGAGGGCGTCCGCGAGACGTCGGGCCGGATCGTTGTCGGCGGGGACTTCCACCCGTACCCGGGTGCAGCCCCACCCCCGCAGCACCTCCTCGGCGGCGAGCGCCGCGATGACGCCCCGGCCGCGCCTGCGCCGGGACTCCTCCACGCTGAGGGAGCGCAGCACTCCGGCGGTCGGGCCGAACGCGTCGTCGGTGCTGATCGCGACGGAGCCGACGGGCCGCCCGTTGTCGCACACGTCGTAGTGGCGGGCCCGCGCGCCGTCGGCGCCCTGCTGAAGCGGCCCGGACGGCCGGAGTGTCGTCGTCATCAGAGGTTTGTATCCCCTGGACGGCACCACGTCACGCGCTTTACGGGTCGAGGTCGTCGCCGGCCCGCTCGGCGAAGATCCGCATGGCCTTCGCCGTCACCGGCCCGATCTCCGGCGCCAGCTCCCGGTCGTCGACCCGGTGCACCGCCTGGATGTCGCGGAGGGTCGAGGTCAGGAACACCTCGTCGGCCTCGGCGAGGACGTCCATCGGCAGGTCGGTCTCCTCGGCCCCCGTCCACTCCACGGTCAGCGCCCGGGTGATCCCGGCGAGGCAGCCTGAGGCGACCGGCGGGGTGTGGATGCGGCCGCTCAGGACGACGAACACATTGGAGCCGGTGCCTTCGCAGAGCCGGTCGGCGGTGTTGGGGAACAGCGCCTCGGACGCGCCCCTCTCCCGCGCCCGGGCCAGGGCGACGACGTTCTCCGCGTACGAGGTGGTCTTCAGGCCCGCGAGCGCGCCGCGTTCGTTGCGGGTCCAGGGGACGGTGATCACCGCGGTGCTGTCCGGGCGGCGGCTCACCGCGTCGAGGGCGACGACGAGGCTCGTCCCGTGGTCGCCCCGGTCCGAGCCGAGCGGGGACAGCCCGCCGGTGCAAGTGATCCGCAGGCGCCCCAGGGCGACGGGGTTGGCCTCGATGACCGCGGCGACGGCGTGCCGGACCTCGTCGTGGTCCGGGTCGGCCAGGCCGAGGCCCCGGGCGGACCCGGTGAGGCGGTCGAGGTGCCGGGTCAGCGCGAAGGGGCGCCCCTCGCTCATACGCACCGTCTCGAAGATGCCGTCGCCCACGGTCAGTCCGTGGTCGAGCACCGAAAGCCGGGCGTCGTCGGCGTCCCGCAGTCCGCCGTTGACCCAGATCCTCATCATGCGGTCCTTCCTGTCTCCGGATACGCGCCCGACGCTACAGCGAGCAGCCGGGAAGCCTTGAGCTCGGTCTCGTCCCATTCGCGCTCCGGATCGGATCCCCAGGTGATCCCGGCGCCGGTGCCGAACCGCAGCAGCGGCGCGGGCCCGGTCCGGTCGATCCAGAACGTCCGTATGCCCACGGCGAGCGAGGCCGTGCCCCGGTCGGCGTCGACCCAGCCGATCGCCCCGCAGTACGGCCCGCGCGGACCCCGTTCCAGCTCGGCGATGATCCTCAGCGCGCTGGACTTCGGCGCGCCGGTGACAGAGCCGGGCGGGAAGGCCGCCGCGAACAGCTCCGGCCAGCCCGCCCCGTCGGCCAGCCGGCCCCGGACGGTGGAGACGAGGTGGACGAGGCCAGGGTGCTTCTCCACCACGCAGAGATCGGGCACGCTCACGCTGCCGGTGGCGCAGACCCGGCCCAGGTCGTTGCGGACCAGGTCCACGATCATCACGTTCTCGGCGTGGTCCTTCTCCAGCAGATCGTCCTCGGTCCGGCCGGTGCCCTTGATCGGCCCGGACTCCACCGTCCGCCCGTCGCGCCGGAGGAAGAGCTCCGGGGAAGCGGTGGCGACCTCCACACCGTGGCCGGGCAGCCGGATCGTTCCCGCGTACGGGGCGGGGTTGCCGCGGGCGAGCAGGGCGGTCAGGGCGTCGACGTCGGCGCCGGCCCCGCCGCCGGGGAGCGGTGCGGACAGCACCCGGCAGAGGTTGGCCTGGTAGACGTCGCCCGCCGCGATGTGTTCACGAATCCGCCGCACACCCGCCGTGTAGGCGCCACGGTCCAGCGAGGAGGTCCAGTCCCCGGCCGCGGGGCCGCGCCAGGCTCCGGGCACGGGAGGCGGCACCGCTTCCCCGCGTACGTCGGAGAAGCGGGCACAGACGATGCGGCCCTCGAAATCAGCGGATACCGCCCAGAAGCCGGACGAGTCGAGCGCCGCGGGATCGTGGGTCACATCCTGCAGACCGGAGGCTATGAGGCCGTCGAAACGGGCCAAGGGGGCGAGGTCGGACACGCGAATGAGTCTAGGACGGTGCGCGGTGACCTGCGTCGGGGCGAGGACCGGCCCGGGGTCGCCGCAGCACGCTGCACAAACGCGTTTTTGTGCTGGCCCAGGAATCCGCTAGAGTTCAACACGTCGCCGGGACGCGCAAGCGGAACGGGAAAGACAAGCGGACGTAGCTCAGTTGGTAGAGCGCAACCTTGCCAAGGTTGAGGTCGCCAGTTCGAACCTGGTCGTCCGCTCGCAGAAGGTGGGGGATTCTTCCCGAACCCCCACCCCTGGTGGAGTGGCCGAGAGGCGAGGCAACGGCCTGCAAAGCCGTCTACACGGGTTCAAATCCCGTCTCCACCTCCAAGGACGATTAGCTCAGCGGGAGAGCGCTTCCCTGACACGGAAGAGGTCACTGGTTCAATCCCAGTATCGTCCACTGATCCGCAAGGATCCCCGCGCGATTAGCTCAGCGGGAGAGCGCTTCCCTGACACGGAAGAGGTCACTGGTTCAATCCCAGTATCGCGCACGCAGTACACACGCGGTAAACGCAGGTTCACCTGCGCGATTAGCTCAGCGGGAGAGCGCTTCCCTGACACGGAAGAGGTCACTGGTTCAATCCCAGTATCGCGCACCAGCAAGAACCCCCGGTCGTCTCCACGACCGGGGGTTCTTTCGTCGTACGGTCCATCCCACCCTGCGCGGCCCGGGGCCCGGGCCGCGCAGGAAACGGCTCAGGACGAGAAGAGCATCCGGCCGAAGCCCTTCTGGCGGTGGTGGCCGTAGTGCCCGCCGTGCTGCGGCGCGCCCCAGGCCGGGGCGTGGGCGGCGGGAGGCGCGGCCGGGTAGGCCTGCGGGGCGGGGGGCGCGGGAGGAGCCTGCTGGGCCCACTGGGACTCCAGGCGGGTCAGGGACTCCAGCTCGCCGTAGTCGAGGAATATCCCCCGGCAACCGTTGCACTGCTCGATCTGAACACCGTTGCGGTTGTACGTGTTCATCTGCGCGTGACACTTCGGACACTGCATCATCGACTCGGCTCCTCGCCCTCGTTGTGCCGTCGCCGGAATGTCTGCCCGGCCACGGTCCGTTCACCCTACGTCGCGGGACCGGTGGCCAACTCGGGCGGCAACGTAGCGATTCGGGCACAGGATTCGATCATCAGCTGTTCGTGCCCGTCCGGATCCCGCTGCTCCGCGGCGCACTTGGCGAGGGCGACGGCCGCCGTCTGCACCGTCAGCGCCCGGGCGGGGACGTCCAGTGCGGGCCAGGGGTCGCCGTCGGCGGGAAGGGCCGGTCCCCCGGCGGAGCGGTAGGCGTCCAGGAAGGTGGACCAGTCCTCGGGGGCCAGGAGTCCGGCCGCGAACCAGGCGGCGGGCCGGCCGAGATCCCAGGCGGGATCGCCCACCCCCGCGTCGTCCATGTCGATGAGCAGCCAGGGCCCGTCCGGGGCGGGGTGGCGGACGAGCTGACCGAGGTGCAGGTCCCCGTGGCACAGTGCCCCGGCCCTCCGCGCGGGGGCCGGGACCTCGCCCCGCGCCCAGGCGGGCAGGGCCCGCCAGCCGGCCAGTACGGAGAGGGCGGCCGGGTCACGCAGCGGGGCGGTCGCATCAGCCTGGTGGGCCGCGCGCATCCGGGCGACGGCCCGGGCCGCCTTGGCCGGGCCGCGCATCGGCGGCAGCGGGAACGGGGGCGTCGTCCGGTGGAGGCGGGCGAGCAGGTCGGCGGCCTGGGCCCAGGGGGCTGCGCCGGGGTCGGTGGGGTCCACGGGCGCGCCGAGCGGCCAGAGGGTGACCGGGCGGGCGGTGGGTGCGGCGGGCGGCGGGGCGGTGAGCGGCGGGAGCAGGATGCCGGCCAGCTGCGGGGCGGCGGCCAGGGCGATCCGGGCGGCCAGCGCCTCGCGGTCGGTGTCCGCGGCGTGGGCCTTCGCGACGATCGCGCCACTGCGCACCACCGTGCCGTCGGGCCGGTCCGCGAGGACCTGCGGCGGCTCGCACACGCACGGCGTCCGGGCGGGGTGGGAGAGGCGGTGCGCGAGTGTGCCCAGGTCATGGACTACTGAGGTCTGGGTGGTGGTCAACGGCTCCCCCGGCGGCGGTCGGCCCGGCCGTGGCACCGGGCCCGCCGTGAGCGTAACGCGCGGGACGGTCCGAGCCCCGGCGGTGCGCGGGGCGTCGGCCCGTCGGGGAGCACCCGGGCCCCGACCGCCGGGAAGCGTCCGGGCCCGGACAGCGCGATGTCCGGTCAGCTCCCCAGCTGACCGGACAAACGCTGCCGTCCGCCGCACCCCCGTCCCCACGGGGCTGTTGGCCGGATGTGCGGGTCCGGACCGCTCTTCCGGACCCCGGGCGCCGCTCAGCGCCCCAGCATCACCGCCACGGACGACGCCTGTGTGACCACCGCTTCCCAGCCGCCGAAGACGACCACCAGCAGGGCCGCCAGGGGAAGGACCATCGCCGTCGCCACCAACGGGTGACGGGTGCCGGACGGACGGGCGCCGAACGAGGCGTACGCCTTGCGTCCCCGCGCACGGACCACCGTCCGCGTTGCCGTGTCCGCCATGGTTCCTCTCCTGACCTGATCGGGAAGCGGCGGGCGTGACCTCGGGGGACGAGTGCTGCGCCCGCCGCTTGATCTCAACATTAGGTAAGCGGCGAGCACGGGGCGTCATGCCCGCGTACCGAATGCCGGGCCTCCCGGAGGATGAGTGGCCGTCGATCGGCGTACTCCCCTGGGTGGAGACGGACGGCCGAAGGTTGGGGTCATCCCGGAGGGGCTCCCGGGCCCCCTCGCGCACACGGGCGGTGCGGCCGGCGGGCTCCGGAAGGGCGCCCGCGGGTGACTTCACTCACGTCCGCCGCTCCCCGGCGGGCGGCCGTTCCGCGCCGGGGACCGTCGGGGACGCCTCGGGCCGTATAGGGGGGCGGTGGTCACGTCCTGGGTGGCGGACGCGCCCCGGCATTCCCTCGGTGATCCAATCCCCCTGCCCCGGTGGCCGTTTGGGGCGAGCGGCCGGCCGACGGGCCCGGGCCCCCTGCGCACTGACCCCTCTTCCTTCTCCCGCCCGGCACGGACAATCGAAACCCCGGCGAGGGCGCGGCCTCTGAGCGCGCCGGGCGCGGGGTACGTAAGCTGTGCCTCGTCAGGCGGACCAGGCAGCGGGGATGGGCAGACGATGGCGATGATGCGGCTCCGGCGCGAGGACCCGCGTCTCGTCGGCTCGTTCCGGCTGCACCGGCGGCTCGGCGCGGGCGGCATGGGCGTCGTCTACCTCGGCTCCGACCGGCGCGGCCAGCGGGTCGCCCTCAAGGTGATCCGTCCCGACCTGGCGGAGGATCAGGAGTTCCGTTCGCGGTTCGCGCGCGAGGTGTCCGCCGCGCGGCGGATCCGGGGCGGCTGTACGGCCCGGCTGGTCGCGGCCGATCTGGAGGCGGACCGCCCGTGGTTCGCCACGCAGTACGTGCCCGGCCCCTCGCTGCACGACAAGGTCGCCGAGGAAGGGCCGCTGGCCGCCGCGGAGGTCGCCTCGATCGGGGCGGCGCTCTCCGAGGGCCTGGTGGCGGTGCACGAGGCGGGGGTGGTCCACCGGGACCTGAAGCCGTCGAACATCCTCCTCTCCCCCAAGGGCCCCCGCATCATCGACTTCGGCATCGCCTGGGCGACCGGGGCGAGCACGCTCACCCATGTCGGTACGGCGGTGGGGTCGCCGGGGTTCCTCGCGCCCGAGCAGGTCCGGGGCGCGGCGGTGACGCCCGCGACGGACGTGTTCTCGCTCGGCGCGACCCTGGCGTACGCGGCGACGGCCGACTCCCCGTTCGGGCACGGCAGTTCCGAGGTGATGCTGTACCGCGTGGTGCACGAGGAGGCGCAGCTGCGCGGGGTGCACGACGCGTTGGCCCCGCTGATCAGCGCCTGTCTGGCGAAGGATCCGGAGGAGCGGCCGAGCACGCTGCAACTGTCCATGCGGCTCAAGGAGATCGCGGCGCGCGAGGCACAGGGGCTGCACGAGAGCCGGCCGCCCGTCCAGCGTTCCGCCCAGGAGGCCGACCGGCCGACGGGGCGGATGGCCGATCCGTACGCCGATCAGCACACCCGTCGTTCGGAGGGCCCGTCCGGCTCCCGCCCCCAGCCGGGCAGGCGTGGCGCGCCGGTACGTTCGGGGCCGCCGCGCACCGGTGGCTCGCGCCCGCAGCAGGCGTCGCGCAACACGACGCGTTCGGGTGGGAAGACCGGGAAGCGGCAGGGGGCTCCGGCCGGTACGAACGGACGCCCGGGCACGCGTTCCGGGGGCCGCACGACCTCGGCGGGGCGGCGTCCGGCCAATCCGCGGTTGCTGCGTCAGCGGCTGGTGGTGTTCGTCGTGGTGACGTTGCTGGTGGCGCTGGGCATCGCCGCGGCGCAGGGCTGCCAGGGGCCGGCGCGCGGGCTGGGCGGGAGCGAGCGGCCGGGCGGGGTGTCGCAGGCGCAGGCGCCTGCACCCTGAGGCCCGGTCCCCGCGAGGCGGTGACGCCCGATCCGGACCAGGCCGTCCGCGCTCAGCTCTCCGGGCGTCCCGTGGCCACCGCGTAGAAGGCGACCGCGGCGGCGGCGCCCACGTTCAGTGAGTCGATGCCGTGCGCCATCGGGATGCGGACCCATTCGTCGGCGGCCGTCAGGGCCCGCGTGGACAGCCCGTCGCCCTCGGCTCCGAGCATCAGCGCCACCCGCTCCAGCCGGTGCGGGGCCGCCTCGTCGATGCTGGTGGCCTTGGCGTCGGGGGTGAGGGCGAGGAGCCGGAAGCCAGCCTCCCGTACCGTCTCCAGCGATTTGGGCCAGGCTTCGAGCCGGGCGTAGGGGACGGAGAAGACCGCGCCCATGGAGACCTTGACGGAGCGCCGGTAGAGCGGGTCGGCACAGTCCGGGGAGAGCAGGACGGCGTCCATGCCCAGGGCCGCCGCGCTGCGGAAGATGGCGCCGATGTTGGTGTGGTCGTTCACCGATTCCATGACCACCACCCGGCGCGCGGTGGCGAGCAGTTCGTCGGCGGCGGGGAGCGGCTTGCGCTGCATGGAGGCGAGCGCGCCACGGTGGACGTGGTAGCCGGTGACGCGTTCGGCCAGCTCGGGGGCGACCGCGTACACCGGGGCCGGGACCTCGTCGATGACGTCGCGCATCACGTCGACCCACTTGGCCGAGAGCAGCATGGAGCGCATCCCGTACCCGCTCTGCCGGGCGCGGCGGATCACTTTCTCGCCCTCGGCGATGAAGAGCCCTTCGGCGGGTTCGCGGCGTCGTCGCAACTCGACGTCGGTCAGGCCGATGTAGTCGCTCAGCCGCGGGTCGTCGGGGTCGTCGACGGTGATGAGATCTGCCACAGGGTGATACTGCCTTGTCCGGTGTGTGGGGCCAACGCCTGGGAGGGAGTCGCGTAACCGCGGGTTACGGGGCGGAGGTGCGGGCTCTTGCCTACTCGGCCGTGTCCTGGACGGAGGCCGGCGCGGAGTCGGGGCCGACCGCGACGACGTCGCCGATGACGATCACGGCGGGCGGGCGCACGTCCTCGGCGACCGCACGCTCCCCGACGTCCGCAAGGGTCGCGTCGACCCGGCGCTGGGCGGCGGTGGTGCCCTCCTGGACGAGGGCGACCGGGGTGGCCGGGTCCTTGCCGTGGGCGATCAGGGCGGCGGCGATGGCGCCGATCTTGTCGACGGCCATCAGCAGGACGAGGGTGCCGCGCAGTCGGGCGATGGCCGCCCAGTCGACCAGCGAGCGCGGGTCCTCGGGCGCGACATGGCCGCTGACCACGGTGAACTCGTGGGCGACGCCCCGATGGGTGACCGGGATTCCGGCCGCCCCTGGGACGGAGATGGTGCTGGAGATGCCGGGGACGACCGTGCAGGGGATGCCCTCGGCCGCCAGCGCCTGGGCCTCTTCCATGCCGCGGCCGAAGACGAACGGGTCGCCGCCCTTGAGCCGGACCACCGACTTGCCCGCCTTGGCGTGCTCGATGAGCGCCTGGTTGATCGCCTCCTGGGCCATGAACCGGCCGTAGGGGATCTTCGCGGCGTCGATGACCTCGACGTGCGGCGGCAGTTCGTCCAGCAGGTCGCGGGGGCCGAGGCGGTCGGCGATGACCACGTCGGCCTCGGCGAGGAGGCGGCGGCCCCGGACGGTGATCAGGTCCGGGTCGCCGGGGCCGCCGCCGACGAGTGCGACCCCGGGGGCGCGGGTGCGGTGGTGGCGGGCGACGAGAGTGCCGTCGCGCAGGCCCTCGACGATGGCGTCGCGGAGGGCGGCGGAGTGCCGGGGGTCGCGGCCTCGGGGGGTGGTGTTGAGGACGGCGACGGTGATGTTCTCTATGCGGCCGGTGGCCGGGGTCCAGGCGGTGGCGGCCTCGGCGTCGTCGGACCGGACGCACCAGGTGCGGGTGCGCTCGGCCTCGGCGGAGGCGGCGTCGTTGGCCGTGGTGTCGGAGGACGCGACGAGGGCGTACCAGGTGTCGGCGAGATCGCCGTCCTGGTAGCGGCGGCGCTCCCAGAGGATCTCCCCGGCGTCCGCCATCGCCTCGACGGAGGGCGTGGCGGAGGGGGAGATCAGGGTGATGACGGCACCGGTGGCGATGAGCTGCGGCAGCCTGCGCTGGGCGACCTGTCCACCGCCGATGACGACGACGCGGCGGCCGTGCAGGCGCAGTCCTACGGGGTACGCGGGGTGGTCGGCGTGGTCGGTGTGACCCGCGCGGTCGGCGTGACCTGAGCGGTCGGCGTGGTCTGCGTGCTCGGCCATGGCGGTACGGCTCCTCGTGCGGGTCCTGCGTTGCGTGCCGCTGCGGCGGTGAAGCGGCTGTGACGTGCGGAAAGTGGGGGTGCGGGTGGGAACACGATACGGGGTGGGGGTGACGGGGGGCCCGGGGCGGGGGCGCCTGCGGCGGGCCTCCTCCCCTGTCCCGCCCCTTCCCGAACCGGGGCTCGGCCCCGGGCCCCGTTTCTCAAGCGCCGGAGGAGCTGGAATGGGGCCGGGGCGGAGTCGGGTGCTCTACTTCTCCGTTACGCCTGCCGAGTCGAACGTCGCCACCTCGTGCATCGCCCGTGCCGCGCTCTGCACGATCGGGAGTGCCAGCAGCGCGCCGGTGCCCTCGCCGAGACGGAGGTCGAGGTCGACCAGGGGGCGCAGGCCCAGTTTGTTGAGCGCGGCGACGTGGCCGGGCTCCGCGCTGCGGTGGCCCGCGATGCAGGCGGCCAGCGCCTCGGGGGCGATGGCGCGGGCGACCAGGGCGGCGGCCCCCGCGCTCACGCCGTCCAGGATCACCGGCGTACGCAGGGAGGCTCCGCCGAGGAGGAAGCCCGCCATCGCCGCGTGCTCCAGGCCGCCCACCGCCGCGAGCACGCCGATCGGGTCGGCCGGGTCCGGCTGGTGCAGGTCGAGGGCGCGGCGTACGACGTCGACCTTGCGGGCGTGCATCTCGTCGTTGATGCCGGTCCCCCGGCCGGTCACCTCGGCCGCGTCGATCCCCGTGTAGACGCAGATCAGCGCAGCCGACGCCGTGGTGTTCGCGATGCCCATCTCACCGGTGAGCAGCGCCTTGTTGCCCGCCGCCACCAGGTCCCTGGCCGTCTCGATGCCGACCTCGATCGCGGCCAGGACCTCTTCGCGGGTGAGCGCGGGCCCCGTCGTGAAGTCCGCCGTACCCGGGCGCACCTTGCGGGGCAGCAGACCGGGGGTCGCGGGCAGGTCCGTCGCCACGCCGACGTCCACGACGCAGACCTCCGCCCCGACCTGTGCCGCGAAGGCGTTGCAGACGGCTCCGCCGCCGAGGAAGTTCGCCACCATCTGGGCGGTGACCTCCTGCGGCCAGGCGGTGACCCCCTGGGCGTGCACCCCGTGGTCACCGGCGAAGATCGCGACGGCCGCGGGCTCCGGGATCGGCGGCGGGCACATCCGGGAGAGCCCGGACAACTGCGCGGAGATGATCTCCAGCATGCCGAGCGCCCCGGCGGGCTTCGTCATCCGCTTCTGGCGCTCCCACGCCTCGCCGAGCGCCTTCGCGTCCAGCGGGCGGATCGCGGAGACCGTCTCCTGGAGCAGGTCGTGCGGCTCGGCGCCGGGCAGCGCGCGACGGCCGTACGTCTCCTCGTGGACGACCCACGACAGCGGGCGGCGCTTCGACCAGCCCGCCTGCATCAGCTCGGGCTCCTCGGGGAACTCGTCGACGTAACCGACGCAGAGGTAGGCCACGACCTCCAGGTGCTCGGGCAGGCCCAGCGCGCGGACCATCTCCCGCTCGTCGAAGAAGCTGACCCAACCGACGCCGAGCCCCTCGGCGCGGGCCGCCAGCCACAGGTTCTCCACGGCCAGCGCCGAGGAGTAGGGGGCCATCTGCGGCTGGGTGTGCCGGCCCAGGGTGTGGCGGCCGCCGCGGGTCGGGTCCGCGGTCACGACGATGTTGACCGGGGTGTCGAGGATCGCCTCGATCTTCAGTTCCTTGAACTGCTTCGCCCGGCCCTTGGGCAGCGACTTGGCGTAGGCGTCGCGCTGGCTCTGGGCCAGTTCGTGCATGGAGCGGCGGGTCTCCGCCGAGCGGATGACGACGAAGTCCCACGGCTGCGAGTGGCCGACGCTCGGCGCGGTGTGCGCCGCTTCCAGCACCCGGAGCAGGACCTCGTGCGGAATCGGGTCGCTGCGGAAGCCGTTGCGGATGTCCCGGCGTTCGCGCATGACCCGCAGCACCGCTTCGCGCTCGGCGTCGTCGTAACCGGGGGCGGGCGGGGTGACCGGCTGCTCGGCGGCCTCCACCGGCTCCAGCGCCTCCGCCTGTTCCTCGGGCTGCGGTGTCTCCACCTGCTGCGCCGCCCCGGTCTGTGCCTGCGGCTGCGCGGGCTGCGCTACGGCCGCCTGCGGCTCCGGAAGAAGCTCCGGCGTCTCGATGACCTCCGGGCCGGTGCCGTCCTCGGCGTCGGGCGCGACCGCGTGGGCGGCCTCGGGCTCCGTCGCCGCCACTGCGGGCTCGACCGTGGGCTCGGGGGCGGGAGCCGGGGTCACTTCCTGCTCCGGTGCGTTCCCTTCGACCGCTCCCCCGGTCACCGGCTCGGCGGCCTCTTCCGCGACGGGCTCCGGCTGTACGGGCTCGGGGGCGAGCGGCGTGGCCGCCTGCTCCTCCGGCACGGCGGTCTCCGGAACCACCACCGCCTCCGGGCTCTCGGCCACTGCCGCGGCGGGGGCCGGTTCGACGGGCTGCTCCTGCTCCTGCTGCACCACGGACTCGGGCCGGGCCACCACCGGCTCGACGACGGGCGGTTCCTGGACCAGGGCCTGGGGCTCCGGGGCGACGGCTTCCGTCGGGACGGCCTGCGCCTCGGGCTCCGGGGCGACGGCTTCCGTCGAGACGGCCTGTGCCTCGGGCTCCGGGGCGACGGCTTCCGTCGGGACGGCCTGTGCCTCGGGCTCCGGGGCGACGGCTACTCCGTGCTGGGCCTCCGGCGGCCCCAGCGGCTCCACCGGCTCCGGCCTCTCCTGTGCGGTCGCCTCGTCGGCCGGGGCCTGGAGGGGTGCCTCCGCCGGTTCGGCCGGGGTCTCGGGCTGTGCCGCCTCGGGCTCCGGGACGAGGACCGGTCCTGCGGGGGGCATCGCCATCGCGACCGGCTCGGGAACGACCGTTTCTGCCGGGGCGGCCTGCGGGGCCGGCTCGTGCTGCACACCGGGAGCGGACTGCACCAGCTGATCCGGCCGGGCCGGCTGCTCGACCGGGGCCGCCGGGGCGACCGGGGCCACCAGGACTTCCTCGGGGGCGGGCACGGCCGCCTGCTCCGTCGGCTGGACCGGCGGAGCCGTCCGAACCGGCTGCTCGGCCACTGCCTCGGCCTGGTCGGCCACCACCGGCTGCTCGGCCGCGACAGCCTGCGCCGGCTCCGCGACGACCTGCTCCGGCTGCTGAACCGGCTCGGCAGCCGTCTGCTCGGCGGGCACCGGCTCCGCGACGGGCTGCTCCGGCTGTGCCCCCCACGGGGCGCCGGCCTGCGGCGGGATCTCGCCCAGCTGCGGGCCCGGCAGGTTCGACGGGTCCTCGGCCGGGATGTCGAAGTACTCGGGGCCGCTCGTCGGCGGGCCCGCGTGGCGTGCGGGCGCGGCGGTCCGGGTGGCCCCGGCGGGGCCCCGGTCGGCCAGGGAGCGTACGACGCCGCCCTGCGTACCGCCGCCGTACGACGGAGGGTCGGCGGCGGCCGGGCCCCGGTGCAGGGGGCGGCGGGCGGGGGCCGCGGCGTGCGCGCCCACCGGTGCGGGGGCGGGCGCCGGGACGCGTACGCCGTTGAGGTCCACGGAACCGGAGTCGCGGCCCCCGGACTCGTGCGTGCTGTGCGTCTCCACGGCGGGGGCCGCCTGGACCTGCTGCACGGGAACCTGGGGCTGGGGCTGCGCCGGCCCGTGTTCGGCCACGGGCGGCTGCGGCGCCGCGGTCTGCGCGAGGGGCTGGCCGTGCGCGGGGGCGGGGGCGGCCTGCGGGTCGCTCCAGGCGCCCTGGGAGGTCGGCATCAGCAGAAGGTCGTCGTCCTCGGGGGTGTGCTCGGAGGGGTCGAGGAAGGTGTGCGCGTCCGGGGCGGGGATGCCCGGCTGCTCCACCATGCCTGCGTTCTCCGGCAGTCCCTCGCCCGGGATCTGGCCGGTGTCAGTCATGCGTACCCCTCGCCCATCGTCAGTGCTCCTTCGGCCCTTCGCCCGGGACGCCGAACCACGGCACGCCGGTGCTCGTCATCAAGAACGAGCGGGCTCGCCGCGCGGCACGAAACGCCCGCGGGGCTTCCTATTCTCGCGGCCGATCGCCGCCGCGACAGGCAGTTCTGCCACGGCTCACTGTGGACTGCGCCACGTTGCGCGTCCCCCGGGTTGTGCCGTACCACAGTGCGGACCAAAACAGTCCACTTTTCCGGACATTGACGAACGAAGTGACGAACGTCCGGGCGCGGTACAACAATCGGCCAGCCTACCTCGCGTACCGGGCGCAAGGGATCAGGGGGCGAGGTCCGAACGCCCTGCGGAGAGAAGGAACACGACGGACCTCTCCCGCTCGGTCCACACCTCGGTGTCCAGGTCGACGGACTGGAGCAGCGAGCACTCGACGGTATAGCCGTTGCCGGTGAGGGCCGCGCCGAGCGCCTCGGCCTCGTCCCGGTTGGAGGCGTGCGTGACGATGCGTTCCGGCCGCCGGTCGATGACGGCCCGGGCCACCGGGACTCCGCCGCCGCCGATCCGTACCACGTCGGGTTCGGGCAGCCGTTCGAGGATATGCGGGGCGCTGCCGCGTACGACCTGGACGGGGACGCCGAAGGCGCGGGCGGCGGCCTCGGTGCGGGCGCAGGCGGCCGGGTCGGCGTCGACGGCGAGGACCGCGGCGCCGAAGCGGGCCGCCTCGACGGCGAGGGCGCCGCTGCCGGAGCCGATGTCCCACAGCAGGTCGCCGGTGCGGGGGCCGAGGCGGGCGAGCTGGGCGGCGCGCAGCCCGGGGAACTCCCCCTCGCCGGACTCCTGCATGCGTTCGGCCCCGGCGGCCCGGTAGGCCTGGGCGGGCAGGGCCCAGCCGCGTATCCCCTGGGGGTAGGCGGGTTGGCGGCCGGCGATCCAGGCGCCGGCCGTGGTGGTCTCGGGTCCGCTGCCGATGACGATCACGACGTTGGGGTCGCGCCAGGTGTGGTCGGCGGCCTTGTCGGAGGTGAGGACGGTGACGCGTTCGCGGTCGGTGCCCAGCTCCTCGCAGATGACGAAGGTGCGGTGGACGCCGTCGAGGAGGAGGGCCAGTTCGGCGGGGCCCGCGCCCGGTGAGGTGAGGACGGCGACCTTGTGGTGGGCCCGGCAGACGTTGACCGCGCGGCGCAGGTTGCGGGGGTGGGCGACGACGATCTGGGCGTCGTCCCAGGGCATGCCGGCCCGGGCGAAGGCGGTGGCCACGGAGGAGACGGCGGGGACGACCTCGACCTCCAGGCCGTGTTCGCGGGCGCGCAGGGTGCGGACGACGCCGAAGAAGCCGGGGTCGCCGTCGGCGAGCACGACGGCGCTGCCGCGGTGTCCGGCGATCCTGCGGGCGGCGCGGTCGACGCTGCCGAGCCGGATGCGTTCGGCGTTCGGCGGCACTTCCGGCAGGGCGAGGTGGTGTGCGGCGCCGGCGACGAGCGTGGCGGCCGAGAGCGCGGCCGTGGCCGCTCTGGTCAGTGGCGAGCCGTCCCAGCCGATCACCGTGACCCGGTCGGCCATCGTCGTCTGTCTCCTGGGGTGTCGGAGGGGTGGGCGTTCACCCGTGCGGTGCGGGGCGTTTCCCGTACGGTGCCGGGCAGGGGTGAGAGTACCTGGTCCGGGCCTCGGGCCCGCGGGTGGCCTCGGGCGCTACTTCCAGTCGTTGTACGTGCCGTAGCCGCCGGCGTCCGCGAGCTGTTCGGCGACCCCTTCGAGGTCCTCGGGGAGGAGTCCCCAGACGATCAGGTCGGTGCGGATGTCGGTCCAGCCGCCGTCGGTGCCGTTCTCGGTCCGGGTGCGGGCGATCCGGGCGTTGCGCAGGACGCCCTCGCTGATGCAGCCGAGCTTCTGGGCGACCTGCTGGGAGGCGGTGTTGTCGGCGGGGGTGCGCAGCTCCATGCGCTCGAAGCCCTGGTCGCGGAAGAGCCATTCGGCTATGGCGAGCACGGATTCGGTGGCGTACCCCTCGCCGCGGGCCCAGGGAGCGGTGATGTAGCGGACCTCGGTGGAGCGGGTGCGCCAGTCCGTGTTGAGGAGGCGGACGCTGCCGACGAGCCGCTGGGTGAGGAATTCGGTGACGGCGAGCGCGATGCCCTGGCCGCCGGTGCGTTCCGCCGGGGCGATCCTGCGGACCCAGCGTTCGGCGTCGACCTGGGTGTACGGGTTGGGTCCGTCCATCCACGCGACGACCGCCTCGTCGTTCATCATCTCGATGTACGCGGGGATGTCGGCCATCTCGAAGGGGCGCATCACCAACCTGTCCGTGCTGATGGAGATGGACGGAAGGGTGGTAGTCATGCGCAGCTCCATGCCGAAGACCGGGTAAAAGCACAGCATGCAGCATCGGGTCCGCCTTGTGCATGGGCGGGTCGGCACCACGGAGCCCCGCACCTCCGGGGTGGGAGGTGCGGGGCTCCGTCGGCAAGTGCCGGGCGGATGTCAGGACTTGGCGGGGGCGCCGAAGGCCGGGATGATCGATCCCTGGTAGGTGTCCTCGATGAACTTCTTGACCTCGTCGGAGTTGAGGAGCTTCGCGAGCTTCTCGACGCGCGGGTCCTTCTCGTTGCCCTTCTTGACCGCCAGGAAGTTGGCGTACGGGTTGCCCTCGGCCTTCTCCAGGGCGATGGAGTCCTTGCCGGGCTTCAGCTTGGCCTCGATGGCGTAGTTGCCGTTGATGACGGCGGCGTCCACGTCGTTCAGGGCGCGGGGCACGGTGGCGGCCTCCAGCTCCTTGAACTCCAGGCCCTTCTTGTCGGTGATGTCGCTCAGCTTGGCGCTGGTGCCGACGCCGTCCTTGAGGGTGATGAGGCCGTTCTCGGCGAGCAGCTGGAGGGCGCGGCCGCCGTTGGTGGTGTCGTTGGGGACGGCTATGGTCTGGCCGGCCTTGATGTCCTTGAGGTCCTCGGCCTTGTTGGAGTAGAGGCCGAGCGGCTCCAGGTGGACGTCGGCCACCGGCACGATGGTGGTCTTCTGCTTGGCGTTGAAGTCGTCCAGGTAGGGCTTGTGCTGGAAGAAGTTGGCGTCGACCTGGCCGTTCTGGGTGGCGGTGTTCGGCAGGACGTAGTCCGTGAACTCCTTGACCTCCAGCTTGAGGCCCTCCTTGTCCGCCAGGTTCTTCTTGACGAAGTTCAGGATGTCGGCGTGCGGTGTCGGGGACGCGGCGACGACGAGGGCCTTGGAGGGGTCGGCGTTCGCGCCGGTCTCGCTCTTGGACGCCGGGTCGGAGGACGCACCGCAGGCGCTGAGGCCGACGGCGAGCGCGGCGGTGGCGGCGGCAGCTGCGGTGACCTTGATGTTCTTGCGCACGAAGAGTGCCTCTTTCTTGTGGTGGTGCGCCCGGACAAGGAGTTCGGGCTCGGTGGGGCGGAAAGTTCTGGGGCCCTGGCCGGCCGGACGCCCCCTAGGAGGCGGTGCGGCCTCGGCGGGCCAGCAGCCGGACGGTGAGGTCGCCGATCAGCTGGATCACGGTGACGATGACGATCAGCAGCGCGACGGTGATCAGCATGAACTGGTTGTCGAAGCGCTGGAATCCGTAGGTGACGGCCTTGGAGCCGAGCCCTTCGCCGCCGACCGCGCCGGCCATCGCGGAGTAGCCGATGAGCACGATGAGGGTGGTGGTGACGCCCGAGACGAGCGAGGGCAGGGCCTGCGGGAGGAGCACCTTGCGGACGATCGTGGGGATGGAACCGCCCATCGACTGGACCGCTTCGACGAGCCCGTGGTCGACCTCGCGGATCGCCGTCTCGACGAGCCGGGCGAAGAACGGGATGGCGCCGACGGCGAGGGGCACGATCATCGCGGTGGGGCCGATGAAGGTGCCGACGACCCAGGTGGTGAAGGGGATCAGGGCGATCAGCAGGATGATGAACGGCAGCGAGCGGCCGATGTTCACGATCACGCCGATGACCTTGTTCACCACGGTGTTCTGGAGCAGTCCGCCCTTGTCGGTGAGGACCAGCAGGACGCCGAGCGGCAGTCCGCCGACGACGGTGACCAGGGCGGACCACAGCACCATGTAGAGGGTGTCGAGGGTGCCCTGGGTCAGCAGGGGCTGCATTTCGGACCAGGTCACTTGACGACCTCCTTGGTGATCGCCGCGGGCGTCTGCTCCGGTACGAGGGGGGCGGCGGTCGCGGCGGGCTCGCCGTCGACGACCTCGGCCTGGAGGCCCTGCTCGCGCAGGAAGCCGATGGGGACGACGTTCTCCTCGAACCGGCCGGGCAGTTCGATGCGCATCCGGCCGATCTGCTTGCCGCCGACGGTGTCCATCGCGGCGCCGAGGATCGAGATGTCGATGTTGTACGTCCGCGAGAGCTGGGAGATGACCGGCCGGGAGGCCGACTCCCCCTGGAAGGTCACGTCGACGACCGTGCGGTCCGGGCCGGAGGCGCTCCCGCCGACCGGGAACAGCTCCTGGGCCAGTTCGGAGCCGGGGGTGGCGAGGAGCTCGCCGACGGTCCCGGACTCGACGATCCTGCCGCGCCGCATGAGCGCCGCGGAGTCGCAGACGGTCTTGACGACGTCCATCTCGTGGGTGATGAGCAGGACCGTGAGGCCGAGCTGCTGGTTGAGGTCGCGCAGCAGTTGGAGGATGGAGCGGGTGGTCTCGGGGTCGAGCGCGGAGGTCGCCTCGTCGGAGAGCAGCACCTGGGGGTCGCCCGCGAGGGCGCGGGCTATGCCCACGCGCTGCTTCTGGCCGCCGGAGAGCTGTCCGGGGTAGGACTTCGCCTTGTCGGCGAGGCCGACCAGGTCGAGCAGTTCCCTGGCCTTGCGGGTGCGCGCCTGGCCGGAGACGCCGAGGATCTCCAGCGGCAGTTCCACGTTGTCCAGGACGGTGCGGGAGCCCAGCAGGTTGAAGTGCTGGAAGACCATGCCGATGCGGGTGCGCGCCCGGCGCAGCTCGGCGCTCGCCCGCCGGCCGCGGCCGGCGAGGGCGGTGAGGTCCTGGCCGGCCACCGTCACGGTGCCGGAGGTGGGGCGTTCCAGGAGGTTGACGCAGCGGATGAGGGAGGACTTGCCGGCGCCGCTCTGTCCGATGACGCCGTACACCTCGCCTTCGCGGACGTGCAGGTCGACGCCGTCGAGTGCGGTGACCTCACGGTCGCGCGACTGGTAGACCTTCGTGAGGCCCGTCGTGGTGATCACAGGGGGTTTCCGTCACTGTCGAGTGCGCGGCGCGGTGTCCGCCGGGCACGGGGCATTCGTCGAGGAGACTGTTCGGGCTGGTGGGCCGGGTCACGTCTCGGCATGGCTTCGGGCGGCGATCGGCCGGGGGCAGCACATGCGCGGGCGGGCTCGTTCCGTGGACTGCGAACGGCACAGGCTCGGTCTCGCTTCGGGGCGCGAGGCTCAGGCGGGGGCCCTCAGAAGGCGCGCATTCGACACATACAACGAGCACCGGGCGTGCTGATCGCCTCGGTCGCAAGGGTGCGGCTGCTCGTCGTGGTCATGGGCCCAAGTAAAACAGACGTGAGGTCGCCGTGATCCCGACTGTCCGCATAGCGGACAGTGCTGGATGGCCGGACGCTCGCCTTCCGGTTCGGCCGCCCGGCGCTGCGGATACGGCTGTGACCTGCAATGACGGGCATGATCCGGGGGTGCGTCCGGCGGCAACCGACCCCTCGGGGAGCGGAACCTTGGCCGCCGGTTGTGTTCAAGGCCACCCTCGCGCGGCCGGGGCGGCAACCGCCCGCGCGGTGGCCGGGGCCGCAGGCGGGCGGGCGCTCCGTCCGTAATACCCTCGACTCATGCTTGACGCCCTGACGGTCGCGGTCGCCGTGACCGCGCTCGCCCTCGCCGCCTGGTGCGGACATGCCGCCTACCGGGACCAGCCGACGAAGGACTGGCATTTCATCGGGATGGCGGTCGTCTCCGTGCTGGCACTGGCCCAGTTGGTGGTGGGCGTCGTACAGCTGGCACGCGGGGAGCGGCCGGAGCAGGGCATGGCGGTGTTCATCGCCTATCTTGTCGGTTCGTTCGCCGCGGTGCCCGCGGCCGGATTCCTGTCGCTGACCGAGCGGACCCGCTGGGGCTCGGTCACGGTGGCGGCGGGCGCGGTCGTGCTGGCGGTTCTGGAGGTCCGGCTCTATGACATCTGGGGAAACTGACGTGAGCGACACCGACCGCCCCGAGGTGGCAACGGCTCCGAAGCCGGCCTTCGAACTCGGCACCGGCCCCGGCCGGGTCCTGGTCTGGTTCTACGGGGTTTTCACGGTCGCGGCGGCCTCGCGCTCGATCGTTCAGATGATCATGGACTTCGACCGGGCGCCGCTGGCGTACGTGCTCTCGGCCGTCGCGGCCGTGGTGTACGGCTTCATCACGTACTCGCTGGTGCGCGGCGGGGAGAAGGCCCGCAGGGCGGCGCTGGTGTGCTGCGCGGCGGAGCTGCTGGGCGTCCTGGCCGTCGGTGCGTGGACGCTGGCCGAGCCGGCCGCGTTCCCGGACGCGACGGTGTGGTCGGACTTCGGGATGGGCTACCTCTTCATCCCGGTGATCCTGCCGGTCACCGGGATGATCTGGCTGCGCCGCGCGAAGACCGCAGCGGTCTGAGGCCTGCCGCTCCGACCGGCCCCGTCCGCCCGACCTCGCGCGGCGCCCCGTCAGGCGCTGGCCACGAACTCCCGGTCGGCGGCGTCCTTCTCCAGCAGGATCAGCTGTACGCCGTCGGCTCCGGTGACTGCCCCGACCTGGGCGTATCCGGCCTTCCGGTAGAGCCGCAGATTGCTCTCGCTGCGGTGGCCGCTGCGCAGCCGGAAACGGGTCGCCGCCCGCTCGGCGGTCAGGGCCGATTCGGCGGCCAGCAGCAGCCGGGCGCCGAGGCCGTGGCCCTGGAGCCGGGGGTGGACGCAGAGCTTCCCGATCAGGCCCGTGCCGTCGGGGTCGGTGAATCCTCGGACCGAGCCGACGACTTCGTCCCCCAGCCGGGCCACGAACACCAGGTCGTCGGAGACTTCGGCCCGCAGTGAGTCGAGGGTCTGGACGAGCGGGTCGATCCGGTAGTTGTCGTACAGCTCCGCCTCGCGCTGGAAGCAGAGGTACTGAAGTCTGAAGATCTGCTCGACGTCCTGTGCCGTCGCCGCCGAGATGGTCACGCTCATGCCCATGTGTGCACGCCTCCCGCTCACCTGTCCGCCGGTTGCCTACCGCTCCCTATCCCCGCACGGATGGGGCGACAACCTCCGCAGCCAGCATTCTGCGCAGACATCCAAGGCAACGGGAACGGATCGGACCCAAACTCCCCTGTGACATACCCAACTCCCCTGCGATTTCCCGGTAGGTCGGGTCGCCGGGGTCGAGTAACGCCTCCAGCAGCCGGGGGCAGCGTCCGGGCAGCCGGGCCATCGCGGAGCGCAGCGCCCGGCGTTCGGCGGCCCCGAGCGCGGCGCGTTCCGGGCAGTCGGCCGGTCCGGCGACTGGTTCCGTTCCGGCGTAGGGGCGTTCGCGCCGGACCGTGCGGCGGCCGCGGCGGGCCTCGGCCCGTACGGTGTCGCGGACCCAGCGGGCGGCGTCGGCGGGCGGTCCGGCGGCCGGGCGCTCCAGCAGCCGCACCCAGACGCTCTGTTCGAGGTCGGCGGGATCGACTCCGGCGGCCGGGGCCTCGGCCCTCGCCTCCGCGCGCACCAGGGGTTGCAGGGCGCGGACGACGAGGGCGGTGGAGGCGGCCGGGTCGCGGTCATGATCGAGAAGCGTCATGCCCCGGCGGACGTGCCTGCGGGGGCGGCCGGTTGCTCCGGCCGCACCGCGCCACCCGACCGGGGCATGCGGGGCGTACGGCTGACGGCGCGCCTCGCGTACGGGAGGCGCGCCGTCGCGTCAGCGTCCCGCGCGGTCCGCCGCGGCGAGCAGCGCCGTGTCCGGGTGGTCGGCGAAGATGCCGTCGATGCCGGTGGCGAAGTAGGCCGCGTAGGCGCCGAACACGTCCCCGTAGGCGTTGGGGTCGGTGCCGCGACGGAAGTCGGCGGGCAGGAAGCTGTTCTCGTTGCGCAGGGTGTACGGGTGCAGGAGCAGGCCCTTGGCGTGCGCGTCCCGCACCAGGGTGGTCGGGGTGGTGAGCCGCCCCGACGCGTCCTTGGGGATGATCAGGTCGAGGGTGGGACCGATGCCCTGGGCGAAGGAAGCCATCCACTGCAGACCGGCGGGCTTCACCAGGTCGGCGACCGTGCGCGGGTCGCCCGACTCGACGAAGTCCCAGGGGCGCTCCCTGGGCCCGGACAGCAGGACGATGCGCGGGGTGTCGACGAGCCGAGCCAGGCGCTGGACCGAGCCGGGTTCGAAGGACTGGAGAATGGTCGGGGAGTTCCTGCGGTCCCGGCCGTACCGGCGCAGCAGCCGGGCGAGGGGCTCCTCCAGACCGAGGCCGAGCTTCCGGAAGTAGGTGGGGTGCTTGGTCTCGACGTACAGCCAGACGGGCGCACCGCGCTTGCGGCCCTCCTTCTCGGCCCAGCGCAGGACCTCCTCGAAGGTGGGAACCGCCCACCGGCCGTTGTAGAGGGTGCTGTCCGGGCGGTTGCCCGGGATGCGCTCCGTGGCCCGCAGGGTCTTGAGCTCGGCGAGGGTGAAGTCCTCGGTGAACCAGCCGGTGTAGGAGACGCCGTCGATGCTCTTGGTGGTCTTGCGGCCGGCGAACTCGGGGTGGTCGGCGACGTCGGTGGTGCCGGTGATGTCGTTCTCGTGACGGCAGACGAGATGGCCGTCCTTGGTCGGCACGAGGTCCTGCTCGACGATGTGCGCGCCCATGTCGAGGGCCAGCTGGTAGGAGCCGAGGGTGTGCTCGGGGCGGTAGCCGCTGGCCCCGCGGTGGCCGATCACCGTGGGTACGGGCAGATCGCGCAGCGACCGACCGCCTGTGCCGTGGCCGCGGCCCCGCTCGGCGGCCTGGGCGGCGGCGGGCAGGCCGAGGGCCGCGGTGCCGAGGACCGCGGCGCCCAGAAGGGTCCGCCGGCCGGGGGTCTTCCGCGCACGCTCCATCATGAATGCTCCTCGTTTGGTATGTCCGGGACCGGTCGAGCGAGGCCCGATCGTAGGCTGGGAGACGTACGGGAGGACGGACCTTCGGCCAACGTGGCGGAAACACATGTCAACACCGCGGATCCGCTCCGTGAACCCGATGTGCGATCAGCGCATACCCGCGAGTATCGTCCTCACCTGCACCGACCATCATCCGTCGGCACCGGCCACCGCCCGGGGGACCCGTTCCCTCGCGGTCGGCCCGGCCACGACACCGGAGGAACCGTTGTCCCGTCTCACGGTCATCAAGGCAGTGCTCGGACCGATTCTGCGCCTGATGTTCCGCCCCCAGGTGGAGGGCGCCGAGAACATTCCCGGGACCGGGCCGGTGATCCTCGCGGGCAACCACCTGACGTTCATCGACTCGATGGTCATGCCGATCTGCGTCGACCGGCCGGTGTTCTACATCGGCAAGGACGAGTACGTCACGGGCAAGGGTCTCAAGGGCCGGCTGATGGCCTGGTTCTTCACCGGCTGCGGCATGATCCCGGTGGACCGGGACGGCGGCCGGGGCGGCGTCGCGGCGCTGATGACGGGCCGCCGGGTGCTGGAGGAGGGGCAGGCCTTCGCGATCTACCCCGAGGGCACCCGCTCCCCCGACGGCCGGCTCTACCGGGGCCGTACGGGCATCGCCCGGCTGACGCTGATGACGGGCGCGCCGGTGGTCCCGTTCGCGATGATCGGGACGGACAAGCTGCAGCCGGGCGGCGCGGGTCTGCCCCGGCCGGGCAAGGTCACGGTGCGTTTCGGTGAGCCGATGGAGTTCTCGCGGTACGAGGGCATGGACCGCGACCGCTATGTGCTGCGGGCGGTGACGGACTCGGTGATGGCCGAGGTGATGCGGCTGTCCGGCCAGGAGTACGTGGACATGTACGCGACGAAGGCGAAGGCGGCCTGATCCCGTCGGCCGTGAAGACGCGGGAAGGGCCCGCACCCCACTCCGGGGTGCGGGCCCTTCTCCGTGAACGGCGTGCGGCCGGACACCCCTACGGGTGCTCGACGCCGTCCTCCAGCTTCTGGCCCCGCAGCAGGAACCAGGCGGCGGCCGCCGCCGCCAGCAGGACCGCGGCGCCGACCCCCGCGGCCGACCGCAGTCCGTCGACGAACGCCTCCTGGGCCGCCGAGACCAGCGGCCCCGCCTGGGCGGCGGGCAGCGCCGCGGCCGATTCGACCGCCCCGCCCAACGACTCGTGGGCGGCCGCCTCGACGTCGGCGGGGATGCCGCCCGGGGTCGGGAAGCCCCGGTAGACACCGGTGACGATGGAGCCGAGCAGGGCGATGCCGAGGGCCGCGCCCAGTTCGTACGCGGTCTCGGAGACGGCGGACGCGGAGCCCGCCTGCTCCTTCGGGACGCTGGAGAGGATCACGTCGGCGGTGACGGTGAAGGAGAAGCCCGCGCCGACGCCGACGACCAGCAGCATGGCGCCGAGCAGCGGATAGTCGGTGTGCTGGTCGAGCAGGGTCACACTGCCCAGCGCAAGACCGACCGCCGCCAGGCCGCCCGAGACGACGGAGCGGACCGAGAAGCGGCGGGCCGCGAATCCGGCCAGCAGACCGGCGGTCACCGCGCCGATCGCGGCGGGCAGTTCGGCGAGTCCGGCCTCCAGCGGCCCGCGGCCCTGCACCAGTTGCAGGAACTGGGAGAGGAAGAAGACCAGGCCCGACAGGCCGAGGATGGTCAGCAGGTCGGCGAGGACCGCGCCGGAGAAGCCCCGGTGGTGGAAGAGCCGCATGTCCAGCAGGGGTGCGGGCAGCCGCAGTTGCCTGCGGACGAACCAGGTCAGCGCGGCGACGCCGGCGACCGCGGCCACGGCCGGGTCCCAGCTCACTCCGTGCGAGGCCGTCTCCTTGATGGCGTAGACGACACCGATCATGCCGACCAGGGAGAGCCCGACACTGAGCATGTCCCACGGGCCGGGGGCCGGGTTCTTGGACTCGGGGATCAGCTTGATGCCGACGACCACGAGGACGGCCATCACGGGCAGGTTGATCAGGAAGACCGAGCCCCACCAGAAGTGTTCCAGCAGGAATCCGCCGACGACCGGGCCGACGGCAGCGCCCGCCGAGGCCATGGCGCCCCAGATCCCGATGGCGAGGCTGCGCTCGCGCGGGTCGTGGAAGAGGTTGCGGATCAGGGCGAGCGTGGACGGCATCAGGGTGGCGCCGGCGACACCGAGGAGCGCCCGGGCCACGATCATCATCTCGGGCGTGGTCGCGTACGCGTTGAGCACGGAGACCGCGCCGAACGCCACCGCGCCGACCAGCAGCAGCTTCTTGCGGCCGATGCGGTCGCCGAGACTGCCCATCGAGACGAGCAGGCCGGCGATGACGAAGGAGTAGACGTCGCCGATCCAGAGCAGCTGGGTCCCGGTGGGCTCCAGGTCCTCGCTGAGGAACGGGGTGGCGAGACCGAGGACGGTGGCGTCCACGGCCACCAGCAGCACGGCGAGGACGAGGACGGCGAGCGCGATCCACCGCCCAGGACGGCGTACCGCGTCCGTGGTGTCCGGGGTCTTCTCGGTGCTGATCATTGCTCCACACTCCGGCGCGCTCCGCCGAGCAGCAGCTCGACGATCATGTACTGGAAATCCTGTGCGGCGACCCGGCCCGCCTGGATGGACCAGGCTCCGGTGCCGACGAGGCCGTAGAGGGCCTCGGTCAGCCAGGCGGGGGTGAGATCGATACGGAACTCGCCGCGCTCCTGGCCGCGGCGGAAGAAGGCGGAGACGCGGGCGTCGGCCCGGTTCCAGCCCTCGTTGACCTCGTCGCCCTCGAAGAGCTGGTTCTCGTTGACGAGGAAGGACATCAGCCCGGCGCTGGGCTCGACGGCCGCGATGAGGCGCCGCAGCCCCTCCTCGGAGGTGCCCTCGTCGAGCCGGGCGGCGTCCAGGGCCGCCTCGAACTCCTGGAGGCCGAGGTTCTCCAGCGCCTTCACCAGGGCGTCGCGCCCCGCGAAGTGGCGGTGGAGGGTAGCCCGGCCGATACCCGCCGCCTTGGCGACCTCGTCCATGGTGGCCGTTGATTTACGGGTCAGCAGGGCGGCGGCGCTGCGCAGCACCTGCTCACGATCGAGTGTCATGAGACAACCATAACCCATGTGAGACATCTTCGTCTCATCGAAGAGTGTGCGGCCGCACAGCGGGGAGCCGCACGGAAGGACGGGGGGCGCGAGGTGGGGCGGGAAACAAAAAAAGTGGCCGCAGGAAGAACCTCTCCTGGCCACTCTCAACTTATAGCGCATGGGGGGCCTTGCCGCAAGACCCCCCATATGCCGCAGAATCGTCCGCCGTAGCCGGGACGGGGGCGCCGCCCCCGTAAGCACCGCAGATCGGAACTGACGACGTGACACCTCTGACCACCAGCGTGTTCGACCTCCCCGACCGGCTCTCCGCCAAGGCCGACCCGGCGCTGATCGCCGAGGACGAGCAGCACTTCGCCGCCATCGCCCACTGCCTGGAACAGTCGATCGCCGAGCTGACCGACCGGCTCGCGGCCGAGCGCCGGGCGCCCGGCGGGGCGAGCCGGCAGGCGATGGACCGGGACGTGGAGATCCACCGGCTGACCGCCCGGCTGCGCACCCTGCGCCGGTTCGGTCTCGACCTGTGCCTCGGGCGCATGGTCGCCGCGGACGGCTCCGGGCCGCTGTACGTGGGGCGGCTGGGCCTGACCGACAGCACGGGCCGCCGGCTGCTGGTCGACTGGCGCTCCCCCGCCGCCGAGCCGTTCTTCGGGGCCACCCACGGCGATCCAATGGGCCTGGTGAGCCGCCGCCGCTACCGGTGGACCGGCGGCAGGGTCGGCGACTACTGGGACGAGGTGTTCGCACCGGAGGGGTTCGCCGGGCATGCCGCGCTGGACGACCAGTCCGCGTTCATCGCCAGCCTGGGCTCCACCCGGTCGGCCCGGATGCGCGATGTGCTGGGCACCATCCAGGCCGACCAGGACGCCGTCATCCGGGCGGGTTCCCGGGGCGCGCTCGTCGTCGACGGCGGGCCCGGCACGGGAAAGACCGTCGTCGCGCTGCACCGCTCCGCGTATCTGCTGTACTCCGATCCGCGCCTGGGCCACCGTCGCGGCGGCGTGCTGTTCGTCGGTCCCAACGAGCCCTATCTCGGGTACGTCGCCGATGTCCTGCCGAGCCTCGGGGAGGAGGGGGTGCAGACGTGCACCCTGCGGGACCTGGTCGCCGAGGGCGCGGCGGCGGGGCCCGAGACCGATCCGGAGGTGGCGCGGCTGAAGGCCTCGGCGGAGCTGGTGAAGGCGGTCGAGCCGGCCGTCCGGTTCTACGAGGAGCCGCCCTCCGAGGGCGTACGGGTGGAGACGCACTGGTCGGACATCTGGCTGAGCGCCGCCGACTGGGCCTCGGCGTTCGGGGCGCCGGATCCGGGCACTCCGCACAACGAGGCGCGCGACCAGGTCTGGGAGGAACTGCTCACGATCCTGGTGGACAAGCACGACGGCGACGCGCCGGAGGAGCACCTGCGCGCCTCCCTGCGGCAGAACCGGGAGCTGTTCGCCCTCTTCGACCGCGCCTGGCCGCTGATCGAGGCGGCCGACCTGGTCGGCGACCTCTGGGCCGTACCCGCCTATCTGCGCAAGTGCGCCCCCTGGCTGACCGCGGAGGAGGCGCGGCGGCTGCGACGGGCGGACGCGCAGGCCTGGACGGAGTCCGACCTGCCGATCCTGGACGCGGCACGGCTGCGGCTCGGCGATCCGGAGGCGTCCCGGCGCCGGCGCCGCCACGAGGCGGCGGCCGCCGCCGAGCGGGAGCAGATGGACCGGGTCGTGGAGAGCCTGCTCGCCGACGAGACGCTGGTCGACGCGGACGCGGACGGCGAGGGGGCGCTGGTGATGCTGCGCGGGGCAGATCTGCGGGAGTCGCTGGCCACGGCCGACCGGCCGAGCGGCGTGGAACCGGACCTGCTGGCCGGGCCGTTCGCGCACATCGTCGTGGACGAGGCCCAGGAACTGACCGACGCCCAGTGGCAGATGCTGATCCAGCGCTGCCCGTCCCGGAGCTTCACCGTCGTCGGGGACCGGGCACAGGCCCGGCACGGGTTCCCCGAGAGCTGGCAGGAGCGTCTTGAGCGGGTCGGCCTCGACCGGATCGCCCTGGCCTCGCTGACCGTCAACTACCGCACGCCGGAGGAGATCATGGCGGAGGCTGCGCCGGTCGTCCGGGCCGCCCTCCCGGACGCCAATGTGCCGGTCTCCGTCCGCAGCAGCGGCATCCCGGTCGCCCACGGCTCCGTCGACGACCTGGACACCGTCGTCGCCGACTGGCTCGCCGCGCACGAGGACGGGACCGCCTGTGTCATCGGCGCCCCGGACTTCCGGGCGACGGCCCGGGTGCGGTCGCTGACGCCGGAGCTGTCGAAGGGGTTGGAGTTCGACCTGGTCGTGCTCGTCGCCCCGGAGAAGTTCGGTGAAGGCGTCCGGGGGGCGGTGGACCGGTATGTCGCGATGACCCGGGCGACCCGGGAGCTCGTGGTCCTCACCGGTTCCTGAGGCCGCCCGGCCGGTTCGGCGTCAGTGCCAGGGAAGCCCGGCGCGGTGCCGCCAGTACGCCTCCGGCTCCTCGACCAGGGCGTCGAGGCCCGCCCGCTGCTCGTCGTCCAAATCGACGACGGCGGCGTGCAGATTGCCGGAGAGCTGGCCCACCGTGGCGGCGCCGGAGAGCACGACGCCCGCCCAGGGCTGGTGCAGGACGAGCGCCAGAGCCACCGCGTCGCCGCCCACCCCCGCGTCGGCGGCGATCTCCTGGAACACGGCGGGGGCCTCGTCCCCCGCGAGCCGCCCGTTGGCCATGCCCTCCTTGACGATCACGGTGAGCCCGGCGTCATGGGCCTCGGCGAGCGCGGGCGCGGCCGAGGTCTCCAGGGCGTTGTAGGTGGCCTGGACCGTACGGAAGAGGGGTTCGCCGTCGACCGTGACGGCGAGGGCGGCCCGGATCGCGTCGGCCTGGGCGGGCCCGCTGGTGGAGAGGCCGACGGTGACGCCGTCGGCGGCCAGGGCGGCGAGGCGGTCGAGCAGTTCCTTGTCGGTGAGCGCCGGGCTGTCCGGGGTGACCGAGTGGACCTGGTAGAGGCTGAGCCGGTCGCCGAGGAGGTCGCGGGTCTCGGCGTACTGGCGTTCGAAGGTGGCGAGGCTGTGGTCCTTGACCTCGTGGTTCTCGGCCTCGACGCTCCAGTCGGCGGTGTAGGTGTAGCCCCATTTGCTGCCGACGACGAGGTCGGTGAAGGAGGGCCGGGCGTCCAGCCACTCGGCGAGGAACTCCTCGGCGCGGCCGTAGGAGCGGGCGGTGTCGACGTACCGGACGCCCTGCGCGTAGGCGGCGTCCAGGAGTTCGTGGGTGCGGGCGCGCAGGGCGTCGGGGTCGCGGTCGGCGGGCAGGTCGCGGTCCCGGTGGAGGTTGATGTAGCCGGGCCTCCCCACGGCGGCCAGGCCGAGTCCGATGTGGGCGGTCGGGGTCGTCGCGGCGGCCAGGGCGGCGAAGGGCATCGCGGGCTCCTCGGGGTCGGGTTCGGTTACTCCTACCCCGGTGAACGTAGCTCGCGACACCCTTCGTGGACCTCTTACGACACCGCCACCACCAGCTCCGACCGGCACCGCCCTACTGGCGGGCGGTCGCCCAGGCGTGCTGGGCCGCCAGGTCTTCCTTCACCTCGGCGAGCTGTACGGCGACGGCGGCGGGGGCCGTCCCGCCCCGGCCGTCGCGGGAGGCGAGGGCGCCCCGCACGTTGAGGACCGTGCGGACCTCGGGGGTGAGGTGCTCGGAGATCCTGGCGAACTGCTCGTCGGTGAGCTGGTCCAGCTCGATGCCGTGCTGCTCGCACTCCTTGACGCAGGCGCCGGCCACCTCGTGGGCCACCCGGAACGGGACGCCCTGCTTGACCAGCCACTCCGCGATGTCGGTCGCGAGCGAGAAGCCCGCCGGGGCCAGCTCCTCCATGCGCTCGCGGTTGACGGTGAGGGTGGCCATCATGCCGGTGAAGGCGGGCAGCAGGACTTCCAGTTGGTCGCAGGAGTCGAAGACGGGCTCCTTGTCCTCCTGGAGGTCCCGGTTGTACGCGAGCGGGAGCGCCTTGAGCGTGGCGAGGAGGCCGGTCAGATTGCCGATGAGGCGGCCGGACTTGCCCCGGGCCAGCTCCGCGATGTCCGGGTTCTTCTTCTGCGGCATGATCGAGGAGCCGGTGGAGAAGGCGTCGTGGAGGGTGACGAAGGAGAACTCCTTCGTGTTCCAGATGATGACCTCCTCCGCGATCCGGGAGAGGTTGACGCCGATCATCGCGGTGATGAAGGCGAACTCCGCGACGAAGTCCCGCGAGGCGGTGCCGTCGATGGAGTTGGCGACCGAACCGTGCTCGAAGCCGAGGTCGGCGGCGACCGCCTGCGGGTCGAGCCCGAGCGAGGATCCGGCGAGCGCCCCGGAGCCGTACGGGGAGACGGCGGTGCGCTCGTCCCACTGGCGCAGCCGCTCGGCGTCCCGGGAGAGGGACTGCACATGGGCGAGCACGTGGTGGGCGAAGAGGACGGGCTGGGCGTGCTGGAGGTGGGTCCGGCCCGGCATCGCGACGTCCGCGTTGGCCTCGGCGAGGCCGACCAGTGCGCTCTGGAGGTCGGCGATCAGGCCGCCGATGGTCCGGGCGTGGTCGCGCAGGTACATCCGGAAGAGCGTGGCGATCTGGTCGTTCCGGGACCGGCCGGCCCGCAGCTTGCCGCCGAGGTCGGGGCCGAGGCGCTCCAGCAGGCCGCGCTCCAGGGCGGTGTGGACGTCCTCGTCCGCGATGGTCCCGGTGAAGGAGCCGTCCGCGACGTCGGCTTCGAGCTGGTCGAGCCCGGCGAGCATCCGGGTCAGCTCGTCCTCGGTGAGCAGGCCCGCCGTGTGGAGCACTCGGGCGTGGGCACGGGAGCCGGCGATGTCGTACGGGGCGAGCCGCCAGTCGAAGTGGACGGAGGCGGACAGCTTGGCCAGCGCCTCGGCCGGCCCGTCGGCGAACCGCGCGCCCCAGAGCCGGACGTCACCGTTGTTGCTGCTCACTGCGTGCTCCTCAAAAAAGCAAAGGCAAGGGCCCGGGCGTAGGCCGGGGTGCGGATATGCGGCCGCCTCCCTGCCGCGTACGGACGGGGAGGCGGCTGTACAACGAGAAGGGGTCAGGCGAGGTCGCGCTTGGCGGCGATCTTCGAGGAGAGGCCGAAGATCTCGATGAACCCCTGTGCCTTGGACTGGTCGAAGGTGTCGCCCGAGTCGTAGGTGGCCAGGTTGAAGTCGTACAGCGACTCCTCGGACTTCCGGCCGGTGACGACGGCGCGGCCGCCGTGCAGGGTCATCCGGATGTCGCCGGTGACGTGCTGGTTGGCCTCGTTGATGAAGCCGTCCAGGGCCCGCTTCAGCGGGGAGAACCACAGGCCGTCGTAGACCATCTCGCCCCACCGCTGCTCGACCTGCCGCTTGTAGCGGGCCAGTTCGCGCTCGACGGTGACGTTCTCCAGCTCCTGGTGGGCGGTGATCAGCGCGATCGCGCCGGGCGCCTCGTACACCTCACGGGACTTGATGCCCACGAGCCGGTCCTCGACCATGTCGATCCGGCCGATGCCCTGGGCGCCGGCCCGCTCGTTGAGCTGCTGGATCGCCTGGAGGACGGTGACGGGCCGGCCGTCGATGGCGACGGGCACGCCCTCCTTGAAGGAGATGACGACCTCGTCGGCCTCGCGCGCGGCGGCGGGGTCGGAGGTGTACTCGTAGATGTCCTCGATCGGCGCGTTCCAGATGTCCTCCAGGAAGCCCGTCTCGACGGCCCGTCCGAAGACGTTCTGGTCGATGGAGTACGGGGACTTCTTGGTGGTCGCGATCGGGAGGTTCTTCTCCTCGCAGAAGGCGATCGCCTTGTCCCGGGTCATCGCGTAGTCCCGGACCGGGGCGATGCACTTCAGGTCGGGGCCGAGCGCGGAGATACCGGCCTCGAACCGGACCTGGTCGTTGCCCTTGCCGGTGCAGCCGTGGGCGACGATCCCGGCGTTGTGCTTGTGGGCGGCGGCGACGAGGTGCTTGACGATGGTCGGCCGGGAGAGGGCCGAGACCAGCGGGTAGCGATCCATGTAGAGGGCGTTGGCCTTGATCGCCGGGAGGCAGTACTCCTCGGCGAACTCGTCCTTGGCGTCCGCGACCTCGGCTTCGACGGCACCGCAGGCGAGCGCGCGCTTGCGGATGACGTCCAGGTCCTCGCCGCCCTGGCCGACGTCCACGGCAACGGCGATGACCTCGGCGCCCGTCTCCTCGGCGATCCAGCCGATGGCGACGGAGGTGTCCAGGCCGCCCGAGTAGGCGAGTACGACGCGCTCGGTCACGGGTTTCTCCTTACGGTGCAATCACTGATGGGTATAACTATGCGTTCCTCTGTATTGTTTGTCAAAGCGGCAGGTCAGAGGGGTGCCATTGGCCATACGGCGGCGATTCGGGCCCTGTTGCCGGAGGCCGCAGGCCCCGGGTTGCCGTGAACTCCCGGCCGTCGCTGCGAGGGTGGGGGCGCTGAGCCGTACGGAGCAGGTCCGGTGGGGCGGCGTCCCCGGTCGCCGTACGGTCCGGAGCATGCGCAGACCACTCGTGACCGCCGCCGTACTCCTCGCCCTGGCCGGCTCCCTCGCGGCCGCCCCGGCCTCCGACGCACCGCCCCTGCCGGACCGGCTGGCGGACACCGGCGGCGGGTCGCAGCTGATCACCGCCGAGGCCCCCGGCACCGGCTCCACCACCGGCACGGTGACCTGGTGGGAGCGGCGCGGGGGGCGGTGGGCGGAGGCGGGGTCCGCGCCCGCGCGGTTCGGGGCGAACGGGCTGGCCGAGGGGGCGACCCGGGAGCAGGGCACCGGAACCACGCCGACGGGGCTGTACGACCTGCCGTACGCCTTCGGCATCGAGGACGCCCCGGCGGGGACGACGTATCCGTACCGGAAGGTGAACGACGACTCCTGGTGGTGCCAGGACAACGACTCGGTCGCGTACAACCGCTGGGTGGAACCGCGGCCCTCCCACTGCCGGGCGGCGGAGGCGGAGCACCTCGTCTCCTACGGGACGCAGTACGCGCGGGCGCTGGTGATCGGGTTCAACTACGAGCGGCCGGTACGGGGCCGGGGCGCGGGGATCTTCCTGCATGTGAACGGGCGCGGGGCGACGGCGGGTTGTGTGTCCGTACCCGCCGACGCCATGGCGGAGATCCTGGCCTGGGCGAAGCCGGAGCGGCGGCCGCACATCGCGGTCGGGACCTCGTCGGGCCCGACCGCGATCACGCGCTACTAGAGAGGTTCAGCGGTCGTTCTGAGCGAGCCTCAGCAGATGGTCGGCGAGCGCCTGACCGCCGTTCGCGTCGCGGCTGATGAGCATCAGCGTGTCGTCGCCCGCGATGGTGCCGAGGATGTCGTGCAGTTCGGCCTGGTCGATGGCCGAGGCGAGGAACTGGGCCGCCCCCGGCGGCGTACGGAGCACCACCAGGTTGGCCGATGCCTCGGCCGAGATGAGCAGTTCGGCCGAGAGCCTGCGCATCCGCTCCTCCTTGGCCGAGCCGCCCAGCGGGGCCTGCGGGGTGCGGAATCCCCCCTCGCTGGGCACCGCGTAGATCAGCTCGCCGCCGGTGTTGCGGATCTTCACCGCGCCCAGCTCGTCGAGGTCACGGGAGAGCGTCGCCTGGGTGACGCTCAGCCCGTCGTCGGCGAGGAGCTTGGCCAACTGGCTCTGCGAGCGGACCGGCTGCCGGTTCAGGATGTCCACGATCCGGCGGTGGCGGGCGGTGCGGGTCTGCGGCACGGACGGCCCGCCGTGCTCGGATTCCTGCGCCTCGGTCATCGTCGTCGCCTCATTCTCCGGAGGGTCATGCTCCGGATCGTCCGTCCCCGTGTGCCGCGTCGAGAGCGCCCGGCAGGATCTCCAGCAACGCGTCCACCTCCGCGTCACCGATGATCAGCGGCGGCATGAGCCGTACGACATCGGGGGCGGGCGCGTTCACCAGGAGGCCGGCTCCCTGGGCCGCCTGCTGCACCTGCGGTGCGAGGGGTCCGGTGAGCACGATACCCAGCAGCAGGCCACTGCCGCGGACATGGGATACCAATGGGTGTCCCAGCGCCTCCACCCCGTCCCGGATCTTCTCGCCGAGCCGCTTGACCTCGTCGAGCGCGCCGTCGGCCGCGAGGGTGTCCAGGACGGCGAGCCCGGCGGCGCAGGCGACCGGGTTGCCGCCGAACGTGGTGCCGTGATGGCCCGGCTTCAGCAGGTCGGCCGCCGGGCCGAAGGCGACCGTCGCGCCGATCGGCAGACCGCCGCCGAGGCCCTTGGCGAGCGTGACGATGTCCGGCTCGACGCCTTGGTGCGCCTGGTGCTCGAACCACTGGCCGCAGCGCCCGATCCCGGTCTGCACCTCGTCGAGGACGAGCAGCGTCCCGGTCGCCCGGGTGATCTCCCGGGCGGCCTCCAGGTACCCCTTGGGCGGGACGACGACGCCGTTCTCGCCCTGGATCGGCTCGATGATGACCAGTGCGGTGTCGGTGGTGACGGCTGCGCGCAGGGCGTCCACGTCCCCGTACGGCACATGCGTGACGTCACCGGGCAGCGGGACGAACGGCTCCTGCTTGCGGGGCTGGCCGGTCAGCGCGAGCGCACCCATCGTCCGGCCGTGGAAGCCGCCGTCGGTGGCGACCATGTGGCCGCGTCCGGTGAGCCGGCCGATCTTGAACGCGGCCTCGTTGGCCTCCGCGCCGGAGTTGGCGAAGAAGACCCGGCCCCGGCGGCCGAAGAGCTGCAGCAGCCGTTCGGCGAGCGCGACCGGCGGCTCGGCGATGAACAGGTTCGACACATGCCCGAGGGAGGCGATCTGGGTGGAGACGGCCTCGACGACGGCGGGGTGGCCGTGGCCGAGGGCGTTGACCGCGATCCCGCCGACGAAGTCGAGGTAGCGGGTGCCGTTCTCGTCCCAGACGTGGGCGCCCTCGCCCCGGACGAGGGGCAGGCGGGGGGTGCCGTAGTTGTCCATCAGCGCGCCCTGCCACCGCGCGGTGAGTCCCGCGGTCCCGGTACCGGTGCCGGTGCCCGTCGTCATGATTCCCCCTGTTCAGGACCTGTGTGTACGTCGATGGGGGCGTCCGGCACGACCATCGTGCCGATGCCCTCGTCGGTGAAGATCTCCAGCAGGATCGAGTGCTGGACCCGCCCGTCGATGACGCGGGCGGTCTCGACGCCGTTGCGTACGGCGTGGAGACAGCCCTGCATCTTGGGGACCATGCCGCTGGACAGCTCGGGCAGCAGCTTCTCCAGCTCGCTCGCGGTGAGCCGGCTGATCACGTCGTCGCTGTTGGGCCAGTCCTCGTACAGCCCTTCGACGTCGGTGAGGACCATCAGCGTCTCGGCGTTCAGCGCGGCGGCGAGCGCGGCGGCCGCGGTGTCGGCGTTGACGTTGTAGACGTGGTGGTCGTCGGCGGACCGGGCGATGGAGGAGACGACCGGGATACGGCCGTCGTCCAGGAGCGCCTGGATGGCCCCGGTGTCGATGGCGGTGATCTCGCCGACCCGGCCGATGTCGACGGACTCGCCGTCGATGGTGGGCCGGTGCTGGGTGGCGGTGATGGTGTGGGCGTCCTCGCCGGTCATGCCGACGGCGAGCGGGCCGTGCTGGTTGAGGAGGCCGACCAGTTCGCGCTGGACCTGTCCGGCGAGCACCATCCGTACGACGTCCATCGCCTCGGGGGTGGTGACGCGCAACCCGGCCTTGAACTCGCTGACCAGGCCCTGCTTGTCGAGCTGGGCGCTGATCTGGGGGCCGCCGCCGTGCACCACGACGGGCTTGAGGCCGGCGTGCCGCAGGAAGACGACGTCCTGGGCGAAGGCGCCCTTCAGCTCCTCGTCGATCATGGCGTTGCCGCCGAACTTGATGACGACGGTCTTGCCGTTGTGCCGGGTCAGCCAGGGCAGCGCCTCGATGAGGGTCTGCGCCTTCGGGAGTGCGGTGTGCTTCCGCGCGGCGCTCATGAGCTGTACGCGCTGTTCTCGTGGACGTAGTCCGCGGTGAGGTCGTTGGCCCAGATGACGGCGGACTCGGATCCGGCGGCGAGGTCGGCGGTGATCCTGACCTCCCGGTAGCGCATGTCGACGAGATCGCGGTCCTCACCCACCTGGCCGTTCTTGCAGACCCAGACGTCGTTGATGGCGACGTTGAGCTGGTCCGGCTCGAAAGCCGCCTTCGTGGTGCCGATCGCGGAGAGGACACGGCCCCAGTTGGGGTCCTCGCCGTGGATGGCGCACTTGAGGAGGTTGTTACGGGCGATGGACCGGCCGACCTCGACGGCGTCGTCCTCGGTGGCCGCGTTGATCACCTCGATCCGGATGTCCTTGGACGCGCCCTCGGCGTCGCCGATGAGCTGCCGGGCGAGGTCCTCGCAGACGGCCCGTACGGCCTCGGCGAACTCGGCCTGCTCCGGGGCGATGCCGCTGGCGCCGGAGGCGAGGAGCAGCACGGTGTCGTTGGTGGACATGCAGCCGTCGGAGTCGACCCGGTCGAAGGTGGTGCGGGTGGCGTCGCGGAGTGCCGCGTCCAGTGCGGGGGCTTCCACATCCGCGTCGGTGGTGAGGACGACGAGCATGGTGGCGAGGCCCGGGGCGAGCATGCCCGCGCCCTTGGCCATGCCGCCGACGGTCCAGCCGTCGCCGCCCGCGACGGCCGTCTTGTGGACGGTGTCGGTGGTCTTGATGGCGATGGCGGCCTTCTCGCCGCCGTGCTCGCTGAGGGCGGCGGCGGCCTGCTCGATGCCCGGGAGGAGCTTGTCCATGGGGAGCAGGATGCCGATGAGCCCGGTGGAGGCGACGGCGACCTCGCCGGCGCTGTGGCCTTCGAGCACCTCGGCGACCTTCTCGGCGGTGGCGTGGGTGTCCTGGAAGCCCTTGGGGCCGGTACAGGCGTTGGCGCCACCGGAGTTGAGGACGACGGCGGTGACCTCGCCGCCCTTGAGTACCTGCTCCGTCCAGAGGACGGGGGCGGCCTTGACGCGGTTGGAGGTGAAGACGCCCGCGGCGGCGCGGCGCGGCCCGTTGTTGACCACGAGGGCCAGGTCCGGGTTGCCGCTCTCCTTGATTCCCGCGGCGATGCCCGCCGCCGAGAATCCTTGTGCTGCCGTGACGCTCACGGTGCCACTCCGATCGTCGAAAGACCTGTGTCCTCGGGGAGTCCGAGGGCGATGTTCATGCTCTGGAGGGCGCCGCCCGCGGTGCCCTTGGTGAGATTGTCGATGGCGCAGACGGCCACGATCCGTCCGGCGGCCGGGTCGTGCGCGACCTGGACCTGTACGGCGTTGGAGCCGTACACCGCGGCGGTGGCGGGCCACTGCCCCTCGGGCAGGAGATCGACGAACGGCTCGTCCGCGAACGCCTTCTCGTACACCGCGCGCAGGCTCTGGGCGCTCACTCCGGGCGTCGCCTTCGCGCTGCACGTGGCGAGGATGCCGCGGGGCATGGGGGCGAGGGTGGGCGTGAAGGAGACGGTGACCGGCTGCCCGGCGGCGGCGCTGAGGTTCTGGATCATCTCGGGCGTGTGGCGGTGCCCGCCGCCGACGCCGTACGGGGTCATGTTGCCCATGACCTCGGAGCCGAGCAGATGCGGCTTTGCGGCCTTGCCCGCCCCGGAGGTGCCGGACGCGGCGACGATGACGGCCTCCGGCTCGGCGATACCGGCCTCGTACGCCGGGAAGAGCGCGATGGACACGGCGGTCGGGTAGCACCCGGGCACCGCGATCCGCTTCGACCCGGCGAGCGCGGCCCGCCCGCCCGGCAGCTCGGGCAGCCCGTAGGGCCAGGTCCCGGCGTGCGGGGACCCGTAGAACGCCTCCCAGTCCCCCGCGTCCTTCAGCCGGAAGTCGGCCCCCATGTCGACGACGAGGACCTCGTCCCCGAGCTGCTCGGCGACGGCGGCGGACTGGCCGTGCGGGAGCGCCAGAAAGACGACGTCGTGCCCGGCGAGCACCTCGGCGGTGGTGGGCTCCAGTACCCGGTCGGCCAGGGGCCGCAGGTGCGGCTGGAGCGAACCGAGCGTCTGCCCGGCGTTGGAGTGCCCGGTGAGAGCGCCGATCTCGACCTCCGGGTGCGCCGGCATAAGACGCAGCAGCTCCCCGCCGGCGTATCCGCTCGCCCCTGCCACTGCTGCTCGTACCACCATCGGTAACCCTCCTGATCGATGGCATGACTATACGCATTCACGCACTTTTATGCAAAGCATCGATGGGGGCGGCTCGGATCCTCATGCACGGTGCACCGGTCCTGGGAAGGCCGCCGCAGCAGCTCTCGGGGCGTGGCCGGCGGCTTCCTCAGGATGCGCGGTCGTCGCGCCCGCCGCCGTTCCGGTTGTTCCACTCCCAGGTCCGGAGCGCGGATAGCCGGTGGTCGTGCTCGTAGCCGTGGCGGTGGTGCGCTCCCACGCGGGCGATCGCCTCGCCGGTGCGCGGGTCGTTCCGGCGGAGGAGGCCGTAGGCCGCGTTGAGGCGGGTTTTGAGGTCGTCCGCGTCGAGCAGGGCCGTCAGGGCGTCGGCGACCGCCGCTGTGCCGTCCTTGCCGTCGGCCGCGGCCTCCGCGGTGACGGCCCGCACATCGGCCGCAGGATCCCGCAGCAGCGCGACGACGGCGTTTGTGAATTCCGTGCTTCCGTCGTGAGCCGCCGCCAGGGCCGCGCCGGTCGCCGCACGCACCGTCCCGTGCTCGTCCCGGGCCAGCTCCAGCAGCATGGCACGGGCCGCCGCGCCCAGGGTGGGGCCCGCGTCGTCCCGGTCGAGGAGGAGGCCGGGGACCTGGGCGCGGACGCCCGGGTCGGGGTGACCGGCGTGCCGCAGCCCCACTGCCTCCGCCTCCCGGTGTTCGACGTCGCCCAGGACCCGGAGCACCTCCGCGAGGACACCCGGATCGTCCTCCCCCTCCACGGTCCAGGCCACGAGGAGATCCGCCGTCTCCTTCTCGTAGGAGTTCCGACAGCTCGACTCCGTCAACCGGCGACAGGCGAGCACGTCGAGGACGAAGTGGCGGTGCTCCGGGTCCGGGCTGCGGCGGTACGCCGTGACGGCCGACCAGGTCTCCTTGCTGCGGCGTCCGCTGAGTATCCACCGGGCGGACGAGCGGTCGACATGCTCCCGGTCGCGCGGCGCCACGGCCCTGGTCACCAGCTCGTCCACGGGCGTCAGGACGCGGAACGCCCACTCCAGGTCCGTCAGAATCGCCCCGTGTCCGGCGCGGATGGTGACGTCGCCGAGCGTCAGCTGCGTGAGGTGGTCGTACTCGTCGTCCTTCACACGGCACGCGTGTACGGAGCCGCTCCCGCCCGCCCTGGTCCGCAGCACGGCTTCCGCGCCCTGCTCGTACCGGTCCCGGGCGAGGGCGAGCAGCTGCGCCCTCCGGGACTCCGCCAGGCGCAGCCTGGGCTCCCGGCCCAGCACGGCCGTCACCATCGCGGGAGAACCCCCGTCGACGGCGCGTACCAGCGGGGTCGTTCCGTCCGGCAGCCCGTGGTCCGGGTCCGCGCCGCCCTCGACCAGAGCCCCCGCGACGGCGTCGTCGTACGCGGCGACCGCCAGGCACAGCACCGGCAGGCCGTCGTCCGTGCGGGTGTCCGGGTCCTCTCCCGCAGCCAGCAGTGCGGTCACCCTCTCCGCGTCCCCCCGCAGAACCGCCGCCACCAGATCCCTCGCGCCCATGTCCCGCTGCCCCCGCTCCATAACCCACCGCAGGGCCCACACCCCTGCGTGAGGGTAGTCAGCCGACGGGCGGACGACGAGGTCGGAACGGGGGCGGGGCTCACCCGGAGGGCGCCGGGCGGAGCGATACTGGTCCTGGCAGTCGCCTCGCCGGGCGGGATCGGGCGGTGAGGTCCCATCCTTGGTCGACGCATCGACGATGCCTTTGAGGGGAGCCGTTCATGACCACGGCGAAAGACCTGTTCATCATCGCAATGGACCCCGCGCCGCGACACCCCGTGGGGCAGGGCGATCTGTCGCTGGCCCTCGCCGGTGCCGAGCTGCTCGACCTCCTCGACGCGGGGACCATCACCGTGGACGGCGACCTCGTCGTACCGGGCGGGGCGTCGGTGCCGGACGACCGGCTCCTCGCCGCGGCCGCCGCGGGAATCACCCGGCAGCCGCCCTACGAGCGGATCGAGGACTGGCTGTGGCGCCGGGGCCGGGACCTCGCGGCCGCCTACCAGGACGCGCTGGAGGAGGACGGCGAGCTGACGCGGAAGCGGAGCGGCCTGCTGCCTTTCGGCCCGAAGGAGGTGGAGCTGGTGGACACGCCGGCTCGCCGCGCGGCCGTGGCCCGCCGGGACGAGGGGGATCCCGTCCTCGCCTCCCTCGCGTCGGCCGTGGGCCTCGGCGGCGAGCGGTCCGACGACGACGAACCCCGCCTCGGTGACGAGACGGTGACCACCGTGGTCGCCACCGTCCATGAAGCGGTGATGGAGCTGGAAGCCGTACGGCAGCGGCGGACCATCGAGAACACCGCCTTCGCCAACGTCTGGCGCGGCCCCTGAGCCGGCACCCCGCCTCCCGCGGTTTGACCTTGACACGGTGACAAGCTCTTCACTGCTTGCCGAGGAGGTGGTCTCGATGACGGTCACGGGACACGGTACGGATGGGACGCGGGAGCTCCGGGCGCTGCGGGACGAGCGCTCGTCGGTGCGGCTGGGCGCCGCTCTGGCGATCGGCTCGACGCCGGATCCGCGCTTCGTCGGCCCGCTGGTCGAGCGGTGCGCGGTCGAGCCGGAGTTCCTCGTCCGCGACATGCTGACGTGGGCGCTCACCCGCCACCCGGTCGCCGACACCCTGCCCCCGCTGCTCCGGGAAGTCCGCTCGGAGCGTCCGCAGGCGCGGAGCCAGGCGCTGCACACCCTGTCCAAGGTCGGGGACCCGCGGGCGTGGCCCGCGATCACCCGGGCGCTCCTGACGGACGGCGACGACGAGGTCGCCCGGACTGCCTGGCGGGCGGCCGTCGTGCTCGTACCGGAAGGGGAGGAGGCCGCGTTGGCCGCGGTGCTGGTGACGCAGCTCGGGCGCGGTGGGCAGGAGACACAGCTGAGCCTCAGCCGGGCGCTGGTCGGCCTGGGGAGCGCGATGGTGTCGGCCCTGGACACCGCGAAGCGTTCCGCCGCCCCGGATGTGCGCGCGCACGCGCTCGCCACGGAGCGGCTGCGCCACGATCCGGACACCGGCTTCGCGTTCGCCCTGGAGGAGGCGAAGCGCGTGGTGGCCCTGGGCGGGGCGGGGGCTGAGGCAGGCACCACCAGCTCCGATGGCTCCGGCGACTCCGGCAGCTTCGGCGGTTCCGGCAGCTCCGATCGTTCCGGCGGTTCCCGAGACTTTGACGGGGAAGGGCCGTAGCGCGTGTTGATCGGTGAGGTCGCGCGGCGGTCCGGGGTCAGCGCCCGCATGCTCCGGCACTACGAGTCGCTCGGTCTGGTGCGGCCCTCGGGCCGCACCGGATCCGGCTATCGGGAGTATTCCGGGGAGGATGTCCGGCGCATCTTCCATATCGAGAGCCTGCGGGCGGTGGGGCTGTCACTGCGGGAGATCGGGCGCGCGCTCGACGATCCCGGCTTCACACCCTCGGCGCTCGTCGACGACCTCATCCTCCGGACGCGCGAACGCATCGCCGCCGAGACCGAGTTGCTCACCCGGCTGCGGCGCGTCCGCGCGGCGGACCCGGCCGCCTGGGAGGACGTCCTCCAGGTCCTGGCGCTCCTGCGGGCCCTCGGGTCCACGAGTGCCGGCACCCGCCAGCGCGCCGCCCTCGCCTCGGTCGACGAGGTTCCGGTGGAGGCGCTGGCCCAGGCGGCGCTCGGCGAGGGCGACCCGTACGTCGCCGGGGCCCTGCGATGGGCCCTGTCCCGGTCGGGCGGCGGCGGTGCCCCGCTGCTCGCGGAGGGGCTCGGCTCCCCGGTGGCGGCGGTACGGGAACGTGCCGTCCGGTCCCTCGCCGAGATGCCCGGCCGCGAGGCCACCACGCTGCTCCGGGACGCCCTCGCGAGCCCCGACGCCGTGGTCCGGGGCCGGGCCGCCCTGGCGCTCGGGGCCCAGGGTGAGGCCGCCACGATCCCGGTGCTCGTCGACATGATCGTGGCGGGAACGAACGACACCGACGCGGCCGACGTCCTGAGCGCCCTGTCCGGCGACGAAGCGGCGGCGGACCGGATCGCGTCCCTCCTCGTCGGCCGCCTCGGCGACGAGACCACCGGGCCGCCCGCGCGCGGGCGGCTGACCCAGGCGCTGGCCGGCATCCCGGGCCCTACGGCCTCACGCGCCCTCGTGGAGCTGCTGGGCGACGCCGACCCGGCCGTCGCGCTGACCGCCGCCTACCTTCTCCGGCTGCGCGGGGACGGGTGAGGCGCCCCGGACCGGCCGGTCCAGCAGCAGCGGGATCACCAGGGCGGGCAGCAGCCAGACGAACACGATGAGGCGGTAGCCGTACAACTGGGCGAGGTTCGGGTGGCCCGCCTGGTTGAGCAGGCCCGCCGCACCTGCCGCCAGGGCGATGGGCACCACCGCGGAGCGCCGCCTCAGCATCGCCCAGGCCGAGAGCGCGAGCAGGACGGGGAGGACGGGGTGGTCGGCCTGGCGCCGCAGCCACGCCGACCAGAAGACCCCCTCCTGCGCGAAGAACTCCGGCCAGGGGTTGGGCAGATCGGGGCGCTGGTAGTGGTGGGTCAGCAGGTCCTGGGCGCTGTCCTGGCCCATGGGCCAGGACAGCAGATGCGCCCCGGCGTAGATGCAGACCGTCAGGCCGGCGCAGAGTCCGGCCGTCCGGAGTACGGGCGTGAACTGCCGCCGCTTCAGGCGGAGCCACCCGGACCGGAGGAGGAGGACTCCCGCGAGAGCGGCCGCCAGCAGCAGTGCCTGCGAGTAGCGGACGAGGAACATCAGGGCGAGGCCGCCCGCGACGAGCCCCGCACCGGTGCGGGGCCGGTCCCGCAGCAGCAGGACAGAGCCGAGGACGACCGCCGTGCCCAGCGCCAGGGAGAGGCCGTCGCTCAGGGGGTTCATGGCGACGGTGCCGGTGGGCAGGGCGAGGTACAGGGTCTGACCGGCCAGACCGGCGCGCCGGGAAGCGCCCGCCGCGCGGAGGGTGAGCAGAACGCAGACGCTTCCCGCGAGCGCGACGACGAGCCCCGCCAGCCAGAGGCCCCAGGTGGTGCCGGAGACGGCGATGAAAGGGACCAGGAACAGCGGATAGCCGGGCCTGGCCTCGAAGATGGCCATGAACCGCTGGTTGGCGAACGGCGCGGTCATCCCTGAGGTGTTGCCGTGGCGGGACCAGTACGCGACCGAGTCGTTCAGCCGGCGCACGCACTGCTCCTTTGACTCCCCCGCGGACTTCCTGCTGGTCCACGGGATGGTGTTCAGGGTGGCGTGCTGCCCGCTGTCGCAGGAGTACGCGATGGCCCTCCGGCCCGCCTCCTCGCGGCTCTCCCCGCTGAGGCTCAGGGCGTAGGAGAGGTAGTTCTTCGTATCGGGCGAGGCCCGGCCGGTGACCGCCGTCAGCTGGAGTCCGGTGAAGGCCACGACGATGAGCAGCATCCCGATGAGACCAAGGTGCTGGGTTCTGCGGATGTTCGGCATCGGCGGGCGCTCCCCTGCATACGGCGGTTGCCTCATCAACGAGAGAACCGGCGCGGGGTGGCGTTCCGGAGCGGTTACGGGGGGCGGTTTCCGGGATACGGGGCGTGCCGGTCCCGGGATCGGGCGCGCGTGCCGGTCCCGGCGGGCTCGGTGCCCGCTACCGGCCGCGCGGCTTTCCGCGCTTGCCGCTCTGGCCGCCGGCCCTGCCGCCCGGGCCCGGCGAGGGCTTCCTGCCCGCCGCGGGCTTGTGCCGGGCACCGCCCTGCCCGCCGCCCGTACCGGCCCGCTTGCCCTTGGCCTTCTCCTTGGCCGTGGGTCGCTGCGGGGTGGCCGCGCGTCCCCGGGTGCTGTTGACGGTGCGGCCCCGGACGATCCCGATGAACTCCTCCACCAGGTCGGGGGCTTCCTCCGCCTGGGGCCAAGACAGGGCGACCCGTGACTCGGGGGTCTCCGGGACCGGGCGGTAGGTGAGGTCCTTGCGGTGGTGCAGCCGGGCCAGGGACTGCGGGACGAGGAGGACGCCCACGCCCGCCGCGACCAGTTCGATCGCGTCCGCCGTGGTGGCCGGGCGCTCGATGGCGGGGCGGCCGGGCAGGGTCTCCCAGTCGAGGACGTCGTCCAGCGGGTGCAGCACGATCTCGTCGGCCAGCTCGGCGAGCGACACCTCTTCGGCGGCGGTCGCCACGTGGTCCTGGGGGATCACCACGACGGTCGTCTCGGTGTAGAGGGGGATCGCGGCCAGTACGTCCCGGTCGACCGGCAGCCGTACGAGACCGGCGTCGGCACCGCCGGCCGCCAGCAGTCCGGGGGCATCGGCGGCCGTGGCCTGGACGAGCTCCAGGGGGGTGTCGGGCAGCCGCTCGCGCCAGACCCTCACCCACTTGGTGGGCGTCACGCCGGGGACGTACGCGAGCCGGAAGGATGAGGGGATGTCCGAGCCTGTCACGGAACCAGGCTACCGGTCGGTGGTCGGAGGTATGTCCCATGGTCGATACCCTGGACCCATGACGTCGCACAAGACCGCCCAGACCATGAAGCCCGCCACGGCGGCGAAGAAGCTGGGTGTGCACCTCCAGGCCACGCCCGCCGAGTTCCAGGAGGGTGCCGTCTCCCGCACCGAGCTCAACGCCCTCCAGACCGACCCGCCCGCCTGGCTGGTCGAGCTGCGCCGCACCGGTCCGCACCCCCGCCCGGTCGTCGCCGCGAAGCTCGGCGTCTCCATCGCGGGGCTCGCCCGCGGCGGGGTGACCGAGCCGCTCACCACCGAGCAGATCGACGCGCTGAAGGACGAGATGCCCGAGTGGCTCCAGAAGGAGCGCGCCACGCAGACCGAGGTGCGCAAGGAGGCCGCTCGCATCAAGGAGCGCAACGCCGAGCGGGCCGCGCGGTCCGACGATCAGGAGTAGGCCCCCGGCCGGCCGTCACGGCCTCCGGCCCCGGCCCTGCGGAAACTCGCCCAGGCTCACCGCACGGTGAATCGTGGCCGCCGGTACTGCCCGATCGCCGGGGCGGGCACCCCGCGAACGGCCGGACACATGCCACGGGCCCGTGGCCGGGTCCGCCCCGCCGACGTGTACGTCGGTGGCGCGGCCCGGCCACGGGCCCGTCGGGTACCGGTTCGGTCAGAGAACGCCGGACTCGGCGATGGTGACCTTGCCGCGGGTGCGGCCGCTGGAGGAGCCGAGCGCCTCGATCTTGCGGACGAGCTTCATGCTGTCCTCGTCGGCGACCTCGCCGAAGACCACGTGCTTGCCGTCCAGCCACGGGGTGAGCACCGTGGTGATGAAGAACTGCGAGCCGTTGGTGTTCGGGCCGGCGTTGGCCATCGAGAGCAGGCCCACACGGTCGTGCTTGAGCTTGAAGTTCTCGTCGGCGAACTTCTCGCCGTAGATGCTCTTGCCGCCGGTGCCGTCGCCGCGGGTGAAGTCACCGCCCTGGAGCATGAAGTCCGTGATGACACGGTGGAAGGACGAGCCGGCGTAGCCGAAGCCCTTCTCGCCGGTGGCGAGCGCGCGGAAGTTCTCCGCCGTCTTGGGGACGACGTCGTCGAACAGGTTGAACGTGATCCGTCCTGCGGGGGCGTCGTCGATGGTGATGTCGAAGTAGACCTTTGTTGTCATGGTGACATCCTCACATTCCTGGCAACCGCAGGTGAAACCCGGGTTGGGTCGGCACGTCGGATGTCCGGTTTCCGCTCAGCCTCCGGCGGCTCCCCGGTGGGCCGCGTAGACGGCGTTCACCAGGGCGGTCTTGCGCGGGTCGTCGGCGAGACGGGAGCCCATCCGGTTCATGACGTAGCCGAGGGCTATGGAGGCATCCGGGTCGGCCAGGCCGCAGGAACCGCCCGCGCCGTCGTGGCCCAGCGCCCGCGGGTCGGGGCCGTAGGAGCGGTTCTCGCCGCTCAGCCAGAAGCCGAGGGCGATCTCCGTCTCGTGCGGGAAGCCGTCGCCGAGGACGAGGTCGCGGCAGGCCCCCTGCCCTTCCCCGGCGCGGGCGGCCGCCTTCCCGGAGAGAATCCGGCGGTCGTCGAGGCTGCCGCGTCCGGCCAGGATCCCGTAGAGCGCGGCGACCGCCCGGGCGGTGCCGTGGCCGTTGGCGGCGGGGATCTCCGCCGCGCGCCAGGCGGGCGTGTTGGCGGCGGCCCGGCCGGTGGGCGGATTGAGCAGGGACGCGACGGCGACCGGTGTCATCCGGTCCAGGAGGGCCGCCTGGGCGGCCCGGTCGGAGGGTTCCTGGACGAGTTCGGCGAGCCGGTGGGTCTCGCTCTCCGGGAGGCCGAAGGTGAAGTCGATGCCCAGCGGTCCGGTGATCTCCTGCCGGAGGAACGCCCCCGGCCGCAGTCCGGTGATCCGGCGCACCACTTCGCCGACGAGGAATCCGTAACTGATCGCGTGGTAGCCGGAGCGGGTTCCGGGCTCCCACCAGGGGGCGGTGGCGGCGAGCCGGGCGCAGGACGTCTCCCAGTCGTACAGCTCCTCCAGGGTGAGCGGGGTGTCGGGCCCGGCCACTCCGGAGCGGTGTGAGAGGAGGTGGCGTACGAGGACGGATTCCTTGCCGTTCGCGGCGAATTCCGGCCAGTAGTCGGCGACCGGGGCATCGAGGTCGAGCAGTCCCCGGTCGGCCAGGACATGGGCGCAGAGCGCGGTCGGGCCCTTGCCGGTGGACCAGACGTTGACCAGGGTGTCCCGTTCCCAGGGGCGGGTGCGGGCCGCATCCGCCCAGCCGCCCCAGAGGTCCACCACCGTTGCGCCGTCGACCAGGACGGTCACCGCCGCGCCCAGTTCGCCGCGCTCTGTGAAGTTCTCCTCGAAGGCGTCCCGGACCCCGGCGAACCGGTCGTCGCAGTGGCCGTGGATCTGCGGCACGGAGCCTCCCTCGTCGCGGGCGCGCGTCCGGCGGCGGAACCGGATGCCCCACGCAACGTACCGACCGGTCGGCCCGGAGGGAAGGGCCGGTGTCCCGGGAACCGCGAAGGCCCCGGCTGCCGCTGCGCGGTCAGCGGACACCCGACTCCAGGCTCAGGTTCCAGCGGCCCGGCAGGCCGGTCAGCGTGATCGTCGACAGGGGGCGGACGTCGACGTTCCAGTACGTGGCGGGCGGGGCGTTCAGGGCGTAGACCAGGGCCGCCCGGATCACGGCGGGTTCGGCGACCGCGACGACGAGGCCGTCGTCGGCGGGGCGGGTGTCCAGCCAGCCGCCCACGCGCCCGATGAAGCCGAGCATCGACTCGCCGCCGTGCGGGGCGCTGCGCGGGTCGGCGAGCCAGCGGTCCACGGCGGCCGGCTCCCGGGCGGTGACCTCGCCCAGGGTCATCCCCCGCCAGCGGCCCATCTCCCAGTCGCGCAGGGCCGGTTGGGCCATCGGCGCGAAGCCGAGGGCGTCCCCGGTGGCGCGGCTGCGCGGGGTGGGCGAGCAGTAACGCAGCTCGGCGGCGCCGAGCGGGACGAGCGTGTGGGCGACCAGCTGCACCTCGTGCCAGCCGGCCTGGTCGAGCGGCCGGTCGTCGTCGAAGCGTTCCGCCAGCCGGGAGGAGGTGCGCGCCGCTGCGACCAGGGAGACCCGAAGCGTCATGGCGGGATCGTGAGGCCGAACGCCTGTTTGGTCAAGAGGGCCTGTGTGCCCGGCGCCGCGTTCAGCCGTCCAGAAGCCCGTCGAAAGCGGTACGGAGGCGGCGGACGCCCTCCGCGATCTCGGCCGCCCCGGAGACCCCGGCGAAGCTCAGGCGCACGTGTCCGGCCGGAGGCTCGGCGCAGAAGTAGGGGCGGCCGGGGGCGACGGCGACCGAGGCGCGCAGCGCGGCCGAGACGACGGCCGGCTCGTCGGCGCCCGCTCCCGCCCCGCCGCCGGGGAGCCGGAGCCAGAGGCTGCCGCCGCCCGCAGGGAGGTGCGCCAGTGTGAGTTCCGGCAGTTCGCTGCCGAGGGCGGCCGCCATGGCCGTACGGCGGCGCCCCAGCTCGACGGAGACGGCGGCCAGGTGCCGGCCCCAGGACGGGGAGCCGACGAGTTCCAGGGCGGCTTCCTGGAGCGGCCGGGGCACGAAGAAGCTGTCGACGACCTGGATGGCCCGCAGGCGCTCCAGCACCGGACCACGGGCGGCCAGCGCGCCGACCCGGAGGCTGGGCGAGGTGGCCTTGGTCAGCGAGCAGACGTGGACGACGGTCCCGTCGGGGTCGTCGGCGGCCAGCGGCGCGGGGAGCGGCCCCGAGTCGTCGTGGACGAGCCGGCGGGCGAAGTCGTCCTCGACCACGAACGCGCCGGCCGCCCGGGCGATGGCCAGGACGTCGGGGCGGCGGGCGGGCGCGAGGGTGGCCCCGGTGGGGTTCTGGAAGAGCGGCTGGGTGACGAAGACCCGGGCGCCGGTGGCGCGGAACGCGGCGGCGAGCAGCTCGGGGCGGACCCCGTCGGCGTCCATCGGCACGGGGACGGGGCGCAGTCCGGTGGCGCGGGCGGCGGCGAGCATCCCCGGGTAGGTGGGCGACTCCACGAGGACCGGGGCCCCGGGCGGGGCGAGGGCGCGCAGGGCGGTGGCGAGGGCGCCCTGGCCACCCGCGGTGACCAGGATGTCGGCGGCGCTGACGGCGGGGCCGATCTCACGGGCGAACCAGGACCGCAGCTCGGGCAGCCCGTCCGTCGGGGGGCGGCTCCAGGCGCCCGGCCGGCGGCCCGCGCGGGCCAGGGCGGCGGAGAGCGCCCGTTCGGGCTGGAGCGAGGCGTGGAGGTAGCCGCCGTTGAACTCGATGACGCCGGGCGGTGGAGCGGCGAGGGTGACCAGCACCCCGGAGGCGTCGACGGTACGGGGCACCACCTCTGGCCCGCCGTCGCCGCTCAGCGACACCTCCTGCCAGGACGTGTCGCCCGGGGCGGGCAGTACTGCGCGGGGTTGCGCCCGGAACGCGCCGGAGCCGGGGCGGGTGGTGACGAGCCCCTCGGCGGCGAGCTGGGCGATGGCGCGGGAGACGGTGACGGGGCTGACCCGGAACCGTTCGACGAGTGCGCGACTGGACGGCAGCTTTCCACCGGGAGAGTAGCGGTTGAGCTCGGCCCGCAGGGAAGTGACCAGTTCGGCGACGCTGCTACGCTCTTGCATGAGAGCACAGGATAGCGCTACCCCTTCTTCAGCGATAGCGGTCGCTGGTCCGGCGGTCACCCCGCACCCCACGTCGGCGGCCCCCGGGGCGGGCCCGTCGACAGCGCCGGGAGGAGCCGGGGCGGCGAGCGGCCCCACGCCGGGGCCGTCGACCGGAGACCCATCAAGCGGCCCTTCGGCCGCTTCTTCGGCCGGCCGGAGCGGCACCGTGCTCGCCGGGCTCGGCGTCGTGGCGTTCTCGCTCACCTTTCCGGCCACCGCCTGGGGTCTGGAGAGCTTCGGCCCCTGGTCCCTGGTGGCGCTGCGCAGCGTGCTCGCCGCCCTGGTCGCGGGCGGGGTGCTGCTGGCCGCACGCGTCCCGCTGCCCGCGCGCCGCCACTTGGCCGGGCTCGCGGTGGTAGGAGGCGGGGTGGTCGTGGGCTTCCCGCTGCTGACCACGCTGGCCCTCCAGACCTCCACCACCTCGCACGCGGCCGTGGTCGTGGGTCTGCTGCCGCTGACCACGGCGGTGCTGGGGTCCCTGCGCACCGAGGAGCGGCCCTCGCGGACGTTCTGGATCGCGGCCCTCGCCGGGGCGGCCGTGGTGATCGCTTTCACCGTGCAGCAGAGCGGCGGCGCCCTGGCGGCCGGCGATCTTTACCTGTTCGGCGCGTTGCTGGTCTGCGCGGCCGGATACACCGAGGGCGGCCGGCTGGCCCGCGTGATGCCGGGGTGGCAGGTGATCGGCTGGGCACTGGTCCTGTGCCTGCCGCTCGCGGTGGCGGGCAGCCTGGTGGCTCTGCCGCTCGAACCCGTGCGCCTGAACGCCCACGGCGTCCTCGGCCTGGTCTGGGTCGCCGCCGGATCCACCTTCCTCGGGCTGTACGTCTGGTACCGGGGGATGGCGGCGATCGGGGTGGCCCGCGCCAGTCAGCTCCAACTCGCCCAGCCACTGCTGACGCTCGTGTGGTCCTTCCTTCTGCTCGGCGAGGAGTTGTCGGCGGCGGCTCCGGTCGCGGCGGTGGCCGTACTCGTCTGCATCGCCGCCACCCAGCGGGCGGGCCGCCGCGCAGGACGGGAAGCCAGGACCGTACGGTCATAGACTTGTCGACACGGACACCGTCTTCCCCTGTGAGGAGGTCGCTCCCGATGGAGGCGCACACGGGCGACCGGCTGCTGATGCACGGCAGGACCGTGGGACAGCACGACCGGGTCGCCGAGATCATCGAGGTGCTCGGTGACGGGGGCGCTCCCCCGTACCGGCTCCGCTTCGACGACGGCCGTGAACACCTGGTGTCACCGGGCCCCGACAGCGTCGTCCAGCACCTGGAGACGTCGAAGGACGAGCGGTAGCAGGGCCGGGACCGGACCGTGCGGGAAGATCCCGGCCCCGGCGTCGGCGGCTCGGCTCGCGAACCGTTCCCGGAGGCTCGGCTCGCGAACCGCGCCGGCAGGCTCAGCCCGAGAACCGGCCCCGCCGGTGGGAACGGGCACGGATCCGGTCCGGGTAGAGCCGGACCCGGTCCGGGTAGTGGTCGGCCACCACGCGTCGCATCGCGCCGATCCGGTCCGCCAGCACGCTCTTCCCGGAGAAGAAGACGTGGCCGCCCGCCTCCTCGTGGTCCCGGGCGAGGGTGAGGTGGCGGGAGAGTTCCGCCGGGTCCTGCCAGGCGTCCGCCTGGGCCGGATCGCCGGCCTTGTACAGCGCCTCGCCCACGTACAGGTCGACGCCCGTCCCCCGGACGGTCGCGCTCCACCAGGCGAGGACCTTGGCGTAGTCGGCGGCGGTCTGGCCGATGTGCCAGTAGATCTGCGGGCAGATGTAGTCGATCCACCCCTCCTTGACCCACTTACGGGTGTCGGCGTGCAGGTCGTCGTACGTCTGCACGCCCGCCCGCGTGTCCGATCCCAGCGGATCGGTCCCCTTGTTGCGCCAGACCGCGAAGGGGCTGATCCCGAAGCGGACGTGCGGCTTGATCGCCCGGATCCGCTCCGCCGTCTCGCGCACGAGCCGGTCGATGTTGTCGCGCCGCCAGGCCGCCCGGTCGGCGAAGCCGCCGCCGTACCGCTCGAACTCCGCGTCGTCGTCGAAGGTCTGCCCGGCCACCGGATACGGGTAGAAGTAGTCGTCCCAGTGCACGGCGTCGATGTCGTAGCGGCGTACGGCGTCGAGCATCGCGTCCTGGACGAAGCGTCGTACCTCCGGCAGCCCCGGGTTGTAGTAGAGCTTCCCGCCGTACGGCACGACCCAGTCCGGGTGCTTCCGGGCGGGATGGGAGGCGATCAGGCGGGAGGGGTCCGTGTGGTTCGCCACCCGGTACGGGTTGAACCAGGCGTGCAGCTCCAGGCCCCGGTCGTGCGCCGCGCGCACCGCCGTGCCGAGCGGATCCCAGCCCGGGTCCTTGCCCTGGGTGCCGGTGAGGCAGCCGGCCCACGGCTCGTACGGCGAGGGCCACAGGGCGTCGGCGGTCGGCCGGACCTGGAGCACCACCGTGTTGAGCCGCAGCTCCACCGCCCGGTCCAGATAGGCGAACAGCTCGGCCTCCTGCCGCGCCGCGGTGAGGCCCGGCTTCGATGGCCAGTCGATGTTGGCGACGGTGGCGATCCACATGCCGCGCACCTCCCCCGCCGCCCTCGGGAGCCCGCCGCCCTTCCGTCTCCCCGACGGGGAGGCGACCGCGTCACCGGCGGTCGTCATCGCCGCCAGCAGTCCGGCCGCGCTCAGTACGAACGTCCTTCTCGCCACACCTGTGCGCCGCATCCCGGCCCACCTCTCTCCGCCGTGTCCCGCACCCGACTCCAATGGCTCTACGTAACCGCATCATGCCCATCCGTAGCCGCCGCGACCCGCGGGACGTTCACGGCGGCATTCGGAGTAACGTCGTGGGGTCGAGGCGGGCACCGGAATCACACGGGACCCTGCGATACGGAGAACAGCGAAAGGCACGAGGTGACGGACCTTATGGCCGACATTGCACGCGTCGGAGTGGTGGGCTGTGGCCAGATGGGCGCAGGTATCGCGGAGGTGTGCGCGCGCAGCGGCCTCGAAGTGAAGGTCGCCGAGACCACCGGTGAAGCGCTGGAGATCGGCCGCACCCGCCTGCACAACTCCCTCTCGAAGGCCGCCGAACGCGGCAAGATCACGGTGGCGGAGCGGGACGAGACCCTCGGCCGGCTGACCTTCACGACCGACCTCGGGGAGTTCGCCGACCGCGATCTCGTCATCGAGGCCGTCGTGGAGAACGAGCAGGTCAAGACGGAGATCTTCCAGGTGCTCGACCAGGTGGTGACCCGGCAGGACGCGATCCTGGCCTCCAACACCTCCTCGATCCCGCTGGTGAAGCTGGCCGTCGCCACCTCGCGCCCGGACCGGGTCATCGGCATCCACTTCTTCAACCCGGCACCGGTGCAGAAGCTCGTCGAGCTGATCCCGGCACTGACCACGTCGGACGAGACGATCAAGCGCGCCGAGGCCGTCGTGCAGGACGTGCTCGGCAAGCACCCGATCCGCGCCCAGGACCGGTCCGGGTTCGTCGTGAACGCGCTGCTGATCCCCTACCTGCTCTCCGCGATCCGGATGTTCGAGTCCGGCATCGCCAGCCGCGAAGACATCGACAACGGCATGGAGATGGGCTGCGCCCACCCGATGGGTCCGCTCAAGCTGGCCGATCTGATCGGCCTGGACACCGTGGCCTCGGTCGCGGACTCGATGTACGCCGAGTACAAGGAGCCGCTGTACGCCGCTCCCCCGCTGCTCCAGCGCATGGTCGACGCGGGCCGCCTCGGCCGCAAGACGGGGTCGGGCTTCTACCCGTACGGCTGACCACCGCCCGCGGGCCCGGCGCTCACCCTGCTGGGCCCGTCCACCCTCACCCCCATTGCCGGGGAGGCTTCTCGGGATCGGCATGTCGACAGCCTGAATAGGCCAGTCGGTGGCCCGCTGGCGAGCGGGCCACCGTCGCGCCAGGTGGCGCTCAACCTCGCGGTCGTAGTCGTCGACCGGCGCCGTGCTCGGGCTCCGCACGGAAGTGCCGCCCGCCGAAGTGACCTGCGTCATCAGCTCGTTTGCCGGACAGCTCGCGTTCGTGCCACCGTGCTGCGGCCAGGTCCGGGCTTAGCGCGATCGTCGTACCAGTAGGGCCAGCGACGTGCCGTTCGAAGGAACGGCTCATCGGCCACGATCACCGCGACGCGGTATCCGTCGGCGGCCCAGGCCGCTGCGGTCCGCAGCGCGAAACCCTCCGGGTCTCCATAGTCCAGCCTCAACGCATTCATGGACTGGACGCCGACGACAACGTGCTCGGCAGGGCGCCGCTTCCGCCGATTGCGAGGCGCGTTGGCGGATTCAAGCAGTCCGCCGAATTCATCACCTGGGGAGTTCGAGGTCCGCCTCGACCCCCGCACCCGGTGTTTCCTGGAAGATTCGCCATGGCGTGGTGGAGGGCGCGCCCCGGTTCCTGGCGGCCGACGGTTCGGCAATGCCCCGGCCGCAGAACTCCGACGCGTCCCAGATACTCGCCTTCGCCACCCGCTGACATCCGTGCCGCACCCGCTCACCCCGTCCCGGGTGGGCGGATGCTCCGGCGTCGGTCCCGGCGAGCGTCGAGGCGTGCGTCGTCCCCCGGACGGCCGGGGGACGACGCACGCCTCGACGCCTATGTGGCGGGATCTACTGCGCTCGGGACAGGCCGGCGCGGGTGAGACAGCTGCTGACGGAGGCCGTCTCCGCCTCGTCGAGCCGTCGCATGGGCGGGCTCATGACGTTGGTGGCGATGACACCGCGCAGCATCAGGGCGGTCTTGAACGCGCCGAGGCCGGCAGCCGTCGCCGAGGCCGTGCCGGGGCGGGCTGCCCGGACGATGTCGAACAAGCCGACGAGCCGGTCCTGCTCGGCCTTCGCGGCGGCCCAGTCGCCTCGCACGGCCGCCTCGTGCAGCCGCACATAGCCGTGCGGGTCCACGTTGCCCAGGCCGGGTACGGAGCCGTGGGCGCCGCTCAGCATCATCGCGTCGACCACCAGTTCATGACCGGTGAGGATGGAGAATCCCGGGAGGTCCCGCGCTCCGATGACCAGACGTCGGAAGGATCCGTCGTCGCCGCTGGAGTCCTTCACGCCCGCGAGCACCCCGTCCGCCGCGAGCGGCAGCAGGAGTTCGGGGTCCAGCTTGCTGTGGACGCAGACCGGCACGTCGTACGCCAGGAGCGGCAGGTCGACGGCGGCCGCGAGGTCCCGGAAGTGGCGGTCGATCTCGGTGACATGGGTGCGCGTGTAGAAGGGGGCGGTGGCGACGACGGCGTCGGCGCCCAGGGCGGCCGCGGCGCGGGCTCGTTCGGCGGCCCGGTCGGTGGTGGTTTCGATGGCTCCGACGAGTACCGGGACCTGGCCGGCCGCCGTCGCGGTGATCACCTTGATGACCTCATCCTGCCGGGCGGGTGTCAGATAGGCGGTCTCACCCGAACTGCCGAGGGCGAAGAGACCGTTGACGCCGCCGTCGAGGAGATGGCCCACGACCCGTTCCAGGGAAGCGCGGTCGAGGTCACCGTCGGCAGTGAGCGGGGTGACGACGGGCGGGATCACCCCGGAGTAGAGCCGGGCGGGGGTGGTCATGCGGTGCTCCTTGCGGGCGTGACGGGGGTCTGGGGGTGGATGCAGTGCCAGCGGTGTTCGCGCGGTCCGAAGGTCTCCACGGGGAAGACGCCCGCGCATGCGTCGTCGGCCTTCCAGCAGCGGGTGCGGAACGGGCAGCCGGTCGGCGGGTTGGTGGCGGAGGGCACCGGGCCGGTGAGCACGATGCGTTCCGTCGCCTCCAGCAGGCTGGGGGTCGCGGAGAGCAGCGCCTCGGTGTACGGGTGGGAGGGGCTTCCCGCCACATCGGCGGCTCGGCCTTCCTCGACGATGCGACCGAGGTAGAGGACGGCGATGCGGTCGGCGAGGTAGCGCACGGTCTGGATGTCGTGGCTGATGAACACCATGCCCAGACCCAGGCGTTCGCGCAGGTCGACCAGGAGGTTGAGCACCTGGGCGCGTACGGAGACGTCGAGCGCGGAGGTCGGTTCGTCGGCGACGATCAGCTCCGGTTCGAGAGCCAGGGCTCGGGCGATGGCGACGCGCTGACGCTGGCCGCCGGAGAGCTGTCCGGGAAGGGCGGCGAGGGTGTGGCCGGGCAGCCCGACCAGGTCGAGCAGTTCCTCCACCCGTGCCTCGCGCGCCTCCCGCGTACCGCGCCGGTGCACGTCCAGCGGGTCACGGAGGATCTGCCGGACGGTTAGGCGGGGGTTGAGCGCGGTGGAGGGGTCCTGGAAGACGACGCCGACGGCGGAACCGAAGTCGTCGCGCCGCTCGGCGCCGGTCATCTTCCACAGGTCCCGCCCGTGGAAGAGGACCTCGCCCTCGGTGGGCTTCTGCAGGCCGGTCAGTACGCGGGCGAGCGTGGACTTGCCACAGCCGGACTCGCCGACCAGGCCCACGATCTCGCCGCGCTTGACCTCCAGCGTGGCGTCGGTGAGCGCGTGCACGGCGTCGCGGCTGAACAGACCGCCGCTGCGTGCCTTGTGGCGTACGTGGACGCCGTCGAGCCTGATCACAGGGCGCTCCCTTCGAGCTTCTTGGCGGCCGTGCCGGCCGGGTGATGGCAGGCGAAGCCGTGGTCGGCGGTTGTTCCGCGCGGAGTGAGCGCGGGTGTCGTGGTGCGGCAGAGGTCCGTGGCGGCTCCGCATCGCCCGGCGAAGCGGCAGCCTTCGCCGAAGCCCTGGGGGGCGGGCACGACGCCGCGGATCTGGTGGAGCCGGTCGGCGCCGGCTTCGAGGGAGACGACGGAGCCGAGGAGGCCGCGGCTGTAGTGGTGGGTGGGGCCGGTGAGGACGGAGCGGGTGTCCCCGACCTCCGCCAGGCGTCCCGCGTACATGACGGCGACCCGGTGGGAGAGGTCGCCGACCAGGGCGAGGTCGTGGGAGACCAGCACCATGGCGAAGCCGAGCTCGTCGCGGAGCTTGATGAGGAGTTCGACGACCTGGGCCTGGACGGTGACGTCGAGGGCGGTGGTCGGCTCGTCCGCGATCAGCAGGCGCGGGCTGCGCGAGAGGGCCATGGCGATCAGGACCCGCTGGCGCTGTCCGCCGGAGAGTTCGTGCGGGTAGCTGCGCAGGGTGCGTTCGGGCGAGAGGCCCACGAGTTCGAGGAGTTCGGCGGGGGTCTTCGTGCCACCGCGCGAGGTCAGCTGCTTCAGCTGGGTGCCGACGAGCACGGAGGGGTTGAGGGAGGAGAGCGCGTCCTGGTAGACCATGGCGATCTCGGGGCCCATCAGGGCGCGGCGTTCCTTGGGCGGGAGCTTCAGCAGGTCCCGGCCGCGGTAGAGGATCTCGCCGCTGACCTCGGCGTTGCGGGCGAGGAGGCCCATGACGGCGAGGCTGGTGATGGACTTGCCGCAGCCGGACTCGCCGACCAGGCCGAGGGTCTCGCCCTCGTGGACGGTGAAGTTCAGCCGGTCGACGACGGGGATGTCGCCGTAGCGGTCGGGGAAGCGGATCGCCAGGTCGCGGACGACGAGGAGTTCGTCGGCGCCCTCGCGCACCGGGGTGATGGTGGGCTCGGTGGAGTCGATGTGCCGGGCGAGCTTGGCGAGGGCGGCGTCGATGTCGACGGTGGCGGCGGCCTCGACCGGGTCCGCGGCTGTGGGCGCGGTGGCCGGGGTGGCGGCGCGGGCGCTCTTGGGCGCGGCGGAGGCGTCGGTGAGGCCCTCGGAGAGGATGTTGAGGGCGAGGACGGTGATCAGGAGGGCGAGGCCGGGGAAGAAGGTGGCCCACCAGCCGCCGGCCAGGAGGATCTGCCGGCCGTAGGCGAGGACGCTGCCCCAGCTGGGGTCGGGGTCCTGCACGCCGGCCCCGATGAAGGAGAGGCTGGCCTCGAAGATGATCGCCTCGGCGACCATGACGGTGGCGAACACCATGACCGGCGCCATGCAGTTGACGGCGACATGGCGGAGCACGATGTACCCGCGCCGGGCGCCGATGACCTTCTCGGCCGCGACGTAGTCCTCACCGTACTGCGCCAGCACGTTGGCCCGGACGACGCGGGCGAGTGAGGGGGTGTAGACGAAGGCGATGGTGAAGATGATCACCGGGACGCTGGTGCCGAAGACGGCGACCAGGACGGCCGCGAGGGCGATCGGCGGGAACGACATCACGACGTCGAGGGTGCGCATGACGGACTCGTCGCCGAGCTTGCGCGAGGTGGCGGCGAGCGAGCCGAGCACGGCCCCGGCGATCAGCGCGACGGCGGTCGCGCCGAGGCCGATGACCAGGGAGTAGCGCGAACCGTGCACCACGCGGGCGAAGACGTCGCGGCCGGCCCGGTCGGTGCCGAACCAGTGGTCGGCGCCCGGGGCCTGGACGGGGGTGCCGGTGGTCAGCGGGTCCTGGGTGAGGAGCGGGGCGAGTACGGCGCCGAGGATGACGACGATCAGCACGCCGAGGGCGACGCGGGAGGTGACCGGCAGGGCGCGGAAGGCGATGCCCGGTCGGGAGAGCTTCGTGGCCAGACGGCCCGTGGCGAACATGTCACACCGTCCTGATGCGCGGGTTGACCAGCAGGTAGAGCAGGTCGACGATGACGTTGACCACCAGGAAGGCGATGGCGATGGTCAGTACGGTGCCCTGGACCAGGGCGACATCGCCGCCGGTGACACCTTCGAGAATGAGCTTGCCCATGCCGGGCAGGTCGAAGATCGCTTCGATGACGACGGCCCCGCTCAGCAGGTAGCCGACCTTGACACCCAGCACGGTGAGCGGGGTGACCAGTGCGTTGCGCAGGACCGAGCGGATCACCAGGAACACCGGGAGGCCGTTGCCCTGTGCGGTACGGACGTAGTCGCGGTCCAGCTCGGCGACCATCGATGTGCGTACGAGGCGGGCGAGCGACGCCGCGACCGGCACGGCGAGCGAAACGGCGGGCAGGGCCATGGTGGTGAGCCAGCCGCTGAAGGAGTCGGCGGGGTTGGTGTAGCCGCCGGTCGGGAAGATGCGGGTGTTCAGCGCGAACTGCTGGATGAGCAGGACGCCGAGCCAGAACGAGGGGATGGCGACGCCGGCCATGGACAGCACGCGGAAGAGCTGGTCGGGCCAGCGGTCACGGTACATCGCGCCGAGGACGCCGCCGATGACGGCGAGCGTGACCGCGAGGAACAGTCCGAGGAAGGTCAGTTGGAGGGTGAGGGGAAAGGCCGCCGTGATCCGGTCGATCACGGGCTGGCTCGGCGGGACGGTCATCCCGAGGTCGAAGTGGAGGAGTTGGCCGAGGAAGTCGAAGTAGCGGACCGGCAGCGGGTCGTTGAGCCCGTTGGCCTCGGCGAAGGCCTCTCTGGCCTCGGGACTGGCGCTCTCCCCGAGCGCGTTGTAGGCCGGGTCGGCCGGCGAGAACTGCAGCACCACGAAGACCAGCAGTGCGATGCCGAGAATCATCACCGGCATCATCGCGACGCGGCGCAGCGCGAGCCGGAGAAAAGCAACCATCGTCGGGTTCCTTGCGATTGGGCGGAGGGCGGGTCCGGGCCGCCGGGGAGGTGGCGGCCCGGACCGGGCGGACGTCAGGCGCGGCCGACGTCCACGAAGGACAGGCCCGTGGTGGGCAGCGGCTTGAAGCCGGACAGGGCCTTCTCGTTCCAGGCGGTGGGAAGCTTGCGGTGCAGGATCGGGTAGAGCGCGGCCTCGTCGGCGACGATGTCGGTGATCTCGCCCCACAGCTGCTTGCGGGTCGCCTCGTCGGCGGCCTGCGCGGCCTTGTCGAGGAGCTGCTTGACCTTCTTGTACTCGGAGGACTTGGACCAGCCGTAACGCTTCTCCGGCCAGAAACCGTAGTAGAACCAGCGCATCAGCAGGTCGACGTCGTTGCCGAAGACCGAGGGGTCGCCCGGGGCCACCAGGACCTCGAAGTCGCCGCCGTCGACCTTGGCGTACTGGGCGGCGGACTGGGCGATGTTCAGGGTGGCGTCGATGCCGGCCGCCGCCCAGCTTTCCTTGAGCAGCGGGGCGATGTCCTTGACCCAGCCGGTGTCCGTGGTCAGCACGGTGAACTTCAGCTTGCCCACGCCCGCGTCGGCGAGCAGCTTCTTCGCCTTCGCCACGTCGTGGGTGTAGGCGGTGGCGGCCTTGTGGAAATCGGGGTGGGTGGTGGGGACGTAACCCGTGGCGGCCGTCGCGTTGCCGACCATCGCGGTCTTGATGATCTTCTCGGTGTCCAGCGCGTAGTGCAGGGCCTGACGGACCCGCTTGTCGGCGAACCGCTTGTCGGCGGTGTTGAACATCAGGAAGAGCAGACCGAAGGACTGGACCGACTCGGTCTTCGCGGTGGACGAGAGCCTTTGGACGTCGATGTACGGAACGTCCTCGATGGCCTGGACGCGGCCGGACTCCATGGCGCTGACACGTGCCGACTGGTCCGACATCAGGCGCCAGACCATCTTCTTGGCCTTGGCGGGGTGGGGGCCGTTGTACTTGTCGAAGCGCTCGAAGACGATCTTGTCCTCGCGGGTCGCCTCGATGAACTTGTACGGCCCCGAGCCGACGGGCTTGGCGTCGAAGCCCTTGACGTCCGCCTCGACGATCTTCTTCGGCACGATCCGTGCCACGGCTATGCGGGAGGGGAAGAGCGCGAAGGCGTACTTGAGCTTGAACTCGACCGTCTTCGCGTCGACCGCCGTGACCTTGTCGATGAAGGGCACGAACTGCGCCATCAGCGACGCGTTCTTCTCGTCCAGGATGCGTTCGAAGCTGAACACGACGTCCTCGGCGGTCACCGGTGAGCCGTCGTGGAAGGTCGCGCCGTCACGCAGCTTGGCGCGGTAGGTGGTGGCGTTGATCTTCTTCGGCATCTCGGTGGCGAGCGCGGGGCGTGCCACGAGTGTTGCGGGATCGAGATCTACGAGCCCCTCGAAGATGTGCATGTTGGCGGCGTACGGCGTGGCGCCCGACGTGATCATCGGGTCGAATCCGGTCGACAGCGGGTACGACAGACCCGCCTCGATGGTGCCGCTCCCGTCGCCCTTGCCTCCGGCTCCCTCCTGACCGTCGGCAGTCGAAGAGGGCCCGCCGCAGGCCGAAAGCCCCGCGGTGATGGCGGCGGCCGCGCCAAGAGCACTGGTGTAACGCAGGAAAGTGCGGCGCTCGACGCCGGCTGGCCTCAGCTCGGGCACGGGTCCTCCAAGGGACGTTGGGTGGGAAAGGGTGGAGAACGACTGATTCGAAGGCTAACGGGCTGCCTTCGAGACGCAAGGGGTAAGACGTCAGATGTCCGATGCCTTGATAGCGTGGGAACGTAGCTCGACAAATGAGAGGGGTCAAGAGGTGGGGAGTTCATACATGTCCGGCACGCGACCCGGCCGCACTCTTCTGCGGCTGGAAGTGGTGGAGGGCATCAAGCGCTACATCCTCGACGAACGGCTGCGCCCCGGGGACCCGTTGCCGACGGAGCCGACCCTGTGCGAGACGCTCGGAGCCAGCCGCTCCAGCGTCCGGGAAGCCATGAAGATCCTGGACGCTCTCGACATCGTCGAGGTCCGCCACGGTCACGGGACGTACGTCGGGCGGCTGAGCCTGTCGGCGCTGGTGGAAAGCCTCACCTTCCGCGGCCTGCTCTCCCCCGACGACGACTTCCAGGTGATGGCCGACCTCGTCGACGTACGCGAGCTCTTCGAGCGGGGCATGGCCGACCGGATCATCTCCTCGCTCGATGCGGGCGAACTCGACAGGCTGGACGGCCTGGTGGCCACCATGCGCGCCACCGGCGCCGGAGACGGGCACGGGTTCGTGGCCGCGGACCGGGCGTTCCACGCCCTGCTCGTCGCCCCGCTCGGCAACGACCTGATCGGCCAGCTGTCGATGGCCTTCTGGGACGTCTACACGATCGTCGCGCCGCATCTGAAGGGGTTCACGCACGCCGACGAGGCGGACACGGTCACCGCCCACCAGAACATCGTGGACGCGGCACGCGCCGGTGACACCGTCGCTTTCCTCAAGGCTCTCGAAGAGCACTACGCGCCGGTCAGACGCCGTATCGCCGAGGCCAGATCAGGCAAGGACGACCAGGGCTGACAGCAGCCGGGGGGCGTTCCCGGCCGGCCTCCGGGCGGGAGGGCGCCCCCGACCACCTCTTGACGCGTACGGCGCAACTCCCTACGGTCTGGTGCTGCGCCAGGACATCTGACGTCTTCTGTCCTGTTTCGCCGTAGCGTCCCCAGGAGGGCCCACTCATGCCGTCGACCGATCTCTCCCTAGCCGAATGCCGCACCTACCAGCCGGATCTTCCACTCCCTGAGGGATTCGACGCGTTCTGGCGGGACACCCTGCGTGCCGAAGCCCCCGGCGAGGAGCGGGGTCGGCCCCGTTTCGAGTTGGTGGACAGCGGGCTGATCCACGTACGCACGTACGACGTGAGCATTCCCGGGTACGACGGCCAGCCCGTGCGAGGGTGGCTCCGCATGCCCGCTGGCGCCTCCGGGCCGCTCGGTTGCATCGTGGAGTTCCTCGGATACGGGCGAGGGCGGGGCCTGGCCCATGAACAGCTGACGTGGGCCTGTGCGGGGTATGCACATCTGGTCATGGACACGCGCGGCCAGGGCTGGTCGGCCGCCACCGGCGACACCCCGGACCCTCACACCGGCACAGCCGGGACCGTTCCGGGCTTCCTCACCCGGGGCATCGAAGATCCTTCAACGCACTACTACCGCCGGGTGTTCACCGACGCGGTCCGATGCGTGGAGGCGATGCGGGCGCACCCCGAGGTCGATCCCACCCGCATCGTGGTGACCGGGGTGAGCCAAGGCGGCGGGATCGCCCTGGCCGTGGCGGGGCTCGTGGCGGGGCTGGCCGGGGTGATGCCGGATGTGCCCTTCCTGTGCAACATCCCGCGGGCCTCACGCATCGCCGCGGTGCCGCCGTACACCGAGGTCGCCTCCTACCTTCAGCTGCACCGGGACCGCACCGCCTCCGCCTTCCGCACGCTGTCGTACTTCGACGCCGCGCACCACGCCACCAGAGCGACCGCGCCAGGACTGTTCTCGATCGCGATGATGGACGACATCTGTCCTCCCTCCACCTGCTTCACGGCCTACAACCGCTATGCGGGCCCCAAGGACGTGCGGGTCTACGAGTTCAACGGGCACGAAGGCGGCACCGAGCACCACCGGGCCGAGCAACTGGCCTGGGTCCGCGCCCTGTTCGACGGACTCCCGGCCGGGCCGGCCGCCCGCTCCTGACCGTGCAGGACGGTCCGTGCGCAGAGCGCGTCCCGCTTCCGGGCGAGCCGGGCCGCCACCATGCCGCCTCGAAGACCAGGGACCCCCAGCGCTTCGACACGGACAGTCGGCTCCGCACCCGTTCCTCCCCCCTGACGCGTCGGTTCACCGAGCCGCCGCTCCGCTCCATCCGCACGTCTCCCCCTCACCGGAAGAGAGATCGTCCATGCAGCGCAGAGTATCCGTCGCCATGCTGTCCGCCACCCTCATGGTGGTCACCGCGGCCGGCACCGCCCACGCGTCTCCCTCCGCGGCGGCCGTCGCCGCGGCCGCTCCCGGCACCCTGACCTCCCAGGACATCGCGACCCAGGGCGTCGGCTCCCCCCACTACCGCATCCCGGCGCTGACCACGTCGGTCAAGGGCACACTGCTCGCCGCCTACGACAGCCGCCCCACGCTCGGCGACCTGCCCGGCAACCTCGGAGTGGTCCTGCGCCGCAGCACCGACGGCGGAACCACCTGGCAGAGCCAGCAGGTCATCCGCAAGGAGGCCGCCCCCAAGGGCTACGGCGACCCCAGTCTGCTCGTGGACCGCACAACGGGCCGCATCTTCGTCTTCTACGCGGGCTCCGTGAACCAGGGCTTCTTCGGTTCGGGCACCGGCAACGACGAGAACGACCCCGACATCCTCCAGGCCGACTACAGCTACTCCGACGACGACGGCCTCACCTGGGCACACCGCCGCATCACGAAGCAGATCAAGAACCCCGCCTGGGCCGGCATGTTCGCGGCCTCCGGCGAGGGCATCCAGGTCCGCAACGGCGCGCACAAGGGCCGGCTGATCCAGCAGTACGCCATTCGCAACAACGGCGCCAACTACGCCGTCAGCGCCTACAGCGACGATCACGGGGCGAACTGGAAGATGGGCAACCCGGTCGGCCCGGGCGGCGACGAGAACAAGACCGTCGAACTCAGCGACGGCCGGATCATGCTCAACAACCGCTCCGCGCCCTACCGCACCGTGGCCTACTCCACCGACGGCGGCGTCAACTACACACCGTTCACCCAGGACACCAACCTGCCCGACCCGGCGAACAACGGCTCGATCATCCGCTACGCCCCTGACGTCCCCGCCTCCCACCCCCAGGCGTCGTGGCTGCTGTTCAGCAACACGGACAGCACCTCGCGGAAGAACCTCACCGTGAAGATGTCCTGCGACAACGGGAAGACCTGGCCGATCCGGAAAGTCGTCAACCCGGACAGCGCCGCCTACTCGACGCTGACCCGACTGCCGGACGGCCGGCTCGGCCTCCTGTACGAGCGCGACGACTACCAGCACATCACCTACTCCTCGTTCGACCTGAAGTGGCTCGGCGGCACCTGCGCGGACATCACGATCACGCCCCCGGCGACGATGAAGGCGGGGACGACCACCGAGGTGACCGTCCGGGTCGTCAACCGGATGGACGTCACGCGCAACGCGGGGACGCTGGACCTCGCGGTGCCCGACGGCTGGACGACCCAGCAGGTGGCGTTCCCGGCGACCCGCCCGGGCGAGGGAGCGAACATCAAGGTCCCGGTCACCATCCCGGCGGGTGCCTCCGGCTCCGCCAAGCTGACCGTCACCTACAAGGCCGACGGCAAGGAGGCCTCCGGCAGCCGGACGGTGACGGTGACCCCGTAACCACCGGTCCGCAGCGGCCGCTGCCCCCATCGTTGCACCCGACGGTGGGGGCGGCGGCGTGCCCTCCGTACGGGTGAAGGGGCCCGTGCGGCCCGGCACCGCCTATGCGGACGCGGCGGATTCCAGTCGCGTGCGGATGCCGTCGAAGTGGGCGCGCATGGCCCGCACCGCGCGGGCACCGTCGCGGGCCGCCACCGCGGCGACGATCTCGTGGTGCTGGGCGCAGGTGACGGCGGGGTCCTGACGGCCGTCGTCCACGCTCGCGCGCACCCGGTCCATGGCCGCCCAGAAGGCGTCCAGCACCTCGCTGAGGAGGTGGTTCTCCAGCGAGGCGTACAGCGCGAGGTGGAAGGCCCGGTCGGTGGCGCGGGCGACCCGGCCCTCCTGGGCGGCCTCGGTCTCCATCGCGGCGACCAGGGCCCGCAGGACCGCCAGGTCCTCCGCGGGAATACCGACCGTGACCGTGCCGACCAGTCCGGTCTCCAGCGCCTCGCGCACCCTCATCAGCTCCAGGAGCCCCGGCTCGCCCCGGCCCTGGCGCACGACCGCCCGGAAGGCCAGGCCCTCGGCGAAAGGCGTCAGGGAGAGCGAACCGACGAACGTCCCGAAGCCCCGTCGGATCTCGACGACGTTCACGGCCTGCAACGCCTTGAGCGCCTCGCGGACCGAGACCCTCCCCGAGGAGAACCGTTCCATCAGTTCGCTCTCGGTGGGCAGCGGATCGCCGGGGCCCAGAGCTCCGTCGAGGATCAGTTCCTTGATCCGTCGCTCGATGTCCTGGGCCATGGTGGGGCGGGCCACAACCATCCTCCTGGGGTGTCGTCGGCCCGTCGCCTCTTGACCGGCCGCCGGGGAATCGGCTTAAGGTAAGCCAAGACGTAAGACATCTTACGTCTCATGTCCCGGCTGCCTCGGCCTTTCGTACCGCCGGCCGGCGCCCCGAACGAGCTGGAGCCCCTTCACCATGTCCTTGACCGCACCGCTGCACGGCGTCGTCCCGCCGGTCTGCACTCCGCTCGACGCTCGCGGGGAGGTCGACACCGCCTCCCTCACCCGGCTCGTCGGGCACCTCGTCGACGGTGGCGTGCATGGGCTTTTCGCCCTCGGTTCGACCAGCGAGGTCGCCTACCTGACCGACGCCCAGCGCGCCCTCGCCCTGGAGACCGTGGTCGCCGCGACCGCGGGCCGGGTCCCGGTCCTCGCCGGGGTCATCGACACGACGACCCCCCGGGTCGTCCAGCACGCCCGCACCGCCAAGGAGCTGGGGGCCGACGCGCTGGTCGCCACAGCGCCCTTCTACACCCGCACGCATCCCAAGGAGATCGCCGGGCACTTCCGCCGGCTGCGGGCCGACGTCGACCTGCCGCTGTTCGCCTACGACATCCCGGTCGCCGTGCACTCCAAGCTCTCGGCCGCCCTGGTCCGCGAGCTCGCCGAGGACGGCACCCTGGCCGGTCTCAAGGACAGCAGCGGTGACGAGGGCGGGCTGCGCAGGCTCCTCGTCGAGCTCGGCGGGCGGGAGGGGCGGGCCCGGGGCCCCGTGCCGCACTTCAGCGTACTGACGGGGTCCGAACTCACCGTGGACGCCGCCCTGCTGGCCGGTGCCGACGGTGTCGTGCCCGGCCTCGGCAACGTGGACCCGGCCGGCTACGTACGGCTGTACGACGCCGCGCGCGCCGGTGACTGGGCGCTCGCCGTACGGGAGCAGGAACGGCTCATCGAGCTGTTCGCCATGGTCGACGCCGGCCCCGAGCACGAGATGGGGCGCAGCTCCTCGGCGCTCGGCTCCTTCAAGGAGGCGCTGCGGCTGCTCAGCGTCGTCGACCACGGTGCCACCGCCTTCCCGCAGCTCCCGCTCTCCGTCGATTCCGTCGCCCTCGTGGCGGAGCGGCTGCGCGGCGCCGGTCTGCCGCTGGTCCGATGACCGGGCGGGCGACCGGGGCCGTGGTCATCGGCCTCGACCTCGGGGGCACGAAGATCGCGGCCGCGCTCTTCGCACCCGACGGCGGGGTGCTGGCCCGGCACACTAGGCCCACCCCGGCCCGGGAGGGCGCGACGGCCGTGCTCGGCGCCCTGGCCGAGGCCGCTGCCGCGGTGGACCCGGGCGCTCTGGCGACGGTGGTCGGTGTCGCCGCCGCCGGTGTGGTCGATCCTCGCCTCGGGAGGGTCACCAGCGCAACCGACTCCATCCGGGGGTGGGCCGGCACCGCACTCGGCAAGGGTCTCGCGGACCGTACGGGCCTGCCGGTGGCCTGCGACAACGACGTCCGCGCCACCGCCGGGCCGGAGCTCGCCGCCCTGCCGGGCGGCCGCGGCTCGCTGCTGTTCGCGGCCGTGGGCACGGGGGTCGGAGGCGCCCTCGCCGTCGACGGACGGATGCTGCACGGCGCCGCCGGGATCGCCGGTCACCTCGGCCATCTGCCCAGCACGGAGGCGGCCGGGCTGTCGTGCACCTGCGGTGCCGTCGGGCACCTGGAGATCATCGCGTCCGGTCCGGGCATCACCGCCCACTACGAGCGGCTCTCCGGCATGTCGGCGGACCGGCTCGAAACGGTCGGCGCCCGCGCCGCCGGGGGCGACCAGGCAGCGGTACAGGCCATCACCACCGGCGCGGCGGCCATGGGCCGGGCGCTGGGCGGCCTTGCCAACACGCTCGGACCCGACCGGGTCGTCGTCGGGGGCGGGGTTCCCCACATCGGCGGGTTGTACCGGGACGCCCTGGCGTCCGCCTTCACCGCCGAGCTGATGCCACCCCTGCGCCGGCTCGTCCCCGTACCTCCGCTCCACGGTAAGGACGCCGCCGTCCTGGGCGCCGCGGTCCTGACCACCACCCTCCCCCTCCACCACCCGGGAGCACTCCGATGAACGCACAGCACCTGGCCGACACGCTCCGGGGCCGGCTGATCGTCTCCTGCCAGGCGCCCCCCGGCGACCCGATGCGGGACACCGCCACCCTGGTGCGGCTTGCCCGCGCGGCCGCCGCCGGCGGCGGATCCGCGATCCGCGCCAACGAGCCCGAGGTGGTCGCCGCGATCGTGGCGGCCGTGGACCTGCCGGTGATCGGCCTGTGGAAGGACGGTGACACCGGTGTGTACATCACGCCGACCGTCCGGCACGCCCTGGCCGTCGCCGAGGCCGGCGCGGCCGTGGTCGCCGCCGACGCCACCGACCGGCCGCGCCCGGACGGCTCCACCTTCGCCGAGCTGGTGAACGCCGTCCACGCGGCGGGAGCCCTGGTCATGGCCGACGTCGCCACACTGGCCGAGGGAGTCACCGCCGCCGCGCAGGGGGCCGACTTCGTCTCGACCACCCTCTCCGGCTACGTTCCCGGAACGCCGAAGCAGGCCGGCCCGGATCTGGCTCTCGTGGCCTCGCTCGCGGCGGCGATCTCCGTACCGGTCGTCGCCGAAGGACGGATCAGCTCCCCCGAGGAAGCTGCGGAGGCACTCGCCCGCGGCGCCCACAGCGTCGTGGTCGGCACGGCCATCACCGCGCCGACCGCCCTGACGTCCCGGTTCGTCGGCGCACTGGAGCAGGGACCAGGGCCCGGCCATCCGGTACGCGGCTGACCGCGGAGACCACAGTGATCGCCGCGTAGCCAACGAAAGGGCAGTCCACAAGGGTGTGCGCTGCCCCCCGTTGTACGCCGAGTACAAGGAGCCGCTGTACGCCGCTCCCCCGCTGCTCCAGCGCATGGTCGACGCGGGCCGCCTCGGCCGCAAGACGGACTCGGGCTTCTACGCCTACTGACCGTCCTGCGGCGGGCCCGGCGCTCACGCCGCCGGGCCCGTCGGGGCACGTCACCCGAGGTCAGGACGGCCGGTACCGAGGGCACTCCTAGGCTTTCTCCGCGGCTTTCCCCGAGGTCATGTGCGCAGGCGCACAGCTCGGATGCGCCTGCCGTGGACTCTCGGCTCGTAGGGCCTCGACTTCGCCTCGTAGTTCGGTCAGTTCCCGGTGCAGTGCCTGGATGGCGACGATGGCCACCCCGTTGGCGTCGGTGCAGCAGATCGTCCGGTCGTTCTCACCGACTCCGAACGCCTTCCACCAGTCCTGTGCCATGGGGCCCAGGTGGCGTACGTGGGGCGGGTCCCAGTGGTACCGCCACGTGCTGACCGGTAGCCGCACCACCTGTTCCAGTACCTGGTAGCCGTTGACCGGATCGCTACCGCGCACCGCACCCGACACAGCACCGGATGCCAGACCAGCGGCAGAAGCATTCCGCCGCAGGCACATCCTGACCAGGGACGACGTCCGCACCCTGGCCAGGGCCCCTTTCCACCGCCGGTGGCTCATCGCTCCCAGACCACCGCGGTGACGTCGGCCTTCAGTGCACGGTCCGAGAAGAGCAGGCTGCCTCCGCCACCGCGGTTCTGCGGGCTGTTCACCGGAAGCTGGACCAGACCGCTGCCGACCCCGCTGCTGTAGGCCGTCACGCCGACCGCCGTGCTCTCACGGTCTTTGTTGATCATCGTGGTGTCGTAAGCGGCGTTCCCCACCGCCAGGATGTTCGTGCTCGCGACGGCCGGACCGCTCAGCGCACCCGTACCGGTGGCCGCCGTAGCGGTCAGTACCAGCAGGCGGCGGGCAACGCGCTTCGTTGACATCAAGCATCCCTCCGTTCGGGACGCCACGTGCGTCCCGACACCGCTAACGGCCCAACGCCCCAAAGGGCACGGAGATTTCGCCGACAACCCCTGAGGCCGGCTGTCGACCGTCCTTGCGACGGATCGGCCCGGAGGCTCTGTTCGGATCAGCGGGACAGGTGGGACAGGTGGGCGGTGTTGAGGAGGTGGCGCAGGCGCAGGCCGTCGGGGGCGATGGCGGTGATGAGCGCCGCGGGGCCCGCGAGGGGGGTGAGGACCGCCAGCCCGTCCTGCGAGGTCTCGGTCAGGGTCTGGAAGGCGGGTGGTTCCGCCTCGAAGCCGGGGTCCACGATGAGGATGTGGCCGGTTGCCCGGTGGTGGGCGAGGACGGCCGGGCTGTCCCAGCCGGTGGCTCCCGGCCCGTAATCCGCCTCTTGGTCGAGGAGTACCCGTCCGCCGCGGCGGACGGTGAGCCGGGTGGTCACGCGGCCGGGGGGTTCACCTGTACGCCCGAGGACCAGTTCCTCGCGCAGGACGAGTCGGGCGGTGGGGGCGAGGTCGATCGTCCACGTCTGCCGCAGATTGCTGTCGGCGGCGCTGATCAGGGGTTTGGGCAGCCAGCGGAGTTCCGCGTGGTCCTCCACGGACACGTGCACGTCGTATGTGGCGTGTGCTGCGGTGGGGCCTCTCAGAGCGAGGGTCGCGGCCGCAGACGTGACGTGGAGGGCGGCACCACGCTGGGCGATGACCTCCATGCGCAGGCGGTCGCCGCCGAGGGGAGCGCTCATGGCCCCGACCACGCACACCCGCGCTTCGGCGCCCCGTGAGCGCAGCCGCCGGAGTTCGAAAGGGCCGTCGCCGTCGAGAACAGGCAGGACGGTGGCGCCTCCCCTGGCGGAGGCCGTGACGCGTGCCGTGGCCCGTACGCCGACGGCAGCCGTGCCGGGGGCTGTCGGAACGGCGGGTGCTGTGGCGGAAGTCATGCGGAACCCGCGGCCCAGTCGGCGAGGTGTTCGCGGACCCAGTCGGCGACGGGCTTCACGCCTCCTTCCTCCTTGAGGGAGGTGAAGGCGACCGGGAGCTCACCACGCTGGGCCTTGGCGTCGCGCGCCATGGCTTCTACGTCGGAGCCGACGTAGGGGGCGAGGTCGGTCTTGTTGACGACGAGGAGGTCGGCGGTGGTGACGCCGGGGCCGCCCTTGCGCGGGATGTCGTCGCCGCCCGCCACGTCGATGATGAAGATCTGCGCGTCGACCAGCCCCTTGGAGAAGGTGGCGGTGAGGTTGTCGCCGCCGGACTCCACCAGGATCAGGTCGAGGGGGCCGGCCGTCTCCTCCAGCTCCTCGACCGCTTCGAGGTTGGCGGAGATGTCGTCGCGGATCGCCGTGTGCGGGCAGGCGCCGGTCTCCACGGCCTGGATCCGCTCGGGCGGCAGGACCGCTTGCCGGAGCAGGAAGTCGGCGTCCTCGCGGGTGTAGATGTCGTTGGTGACCACGGCGATGGACACTTCGGCGCGCAGGGCCCGGCACAGGGCCGCGACGGTCGCCGTCTTGCCGGAGCCGACGGGGCCGCCCAGCCCGATGCGCAGCGCGCGGCGGGTGCCGTCGGGGCGCTCGGTGCCGGGGGCACTGTAGGTGTGGCGGTGCGGGTACTTCTCGTCGAGGTCGTGGTCGAGGTGCATCCGGTTTCCTTGTGTTGTGTTTCGTGGTCGGGGTCAGGAGGCGAAGAGGCGAGCGGGCCGGGTGGCGTGTTGCTGGGCACTGATGTCCAGAAGCGGCGCGGAAGCCGCGGGCAGGGCGCCGACTCCTTCTTCGCGGACTCGCTGTGCCGCGGCGGTGGCGGCCGCGGCGACGCGATCCAGCTCAGGCGCCAGGCGGGCGAGCACAGCGCTCGCGTCGAACGGGTCCAGGCTCAGCAGCCGGACCGTCGCGGTGGCCGGTCCGCTGACGGATTCGTACACCGCCGCGTACGCGGCGTCCAGCGGATCGAGTCCGGCCGACCGGGCGGCCACTCCCAGCACCACCGGCTGGTGCGCGCCGCGCGGCAGGGCCGCCGCGAGCGCGTCGAGTTCGGCCGACGGCCACGTGGCGCGGGCTGCCCGCATCATCTGCCGGCCCAGCTTGCGAGCGGTGTTCCGCAGGGCGGCCACGGGGGTACGTGCGTCGGCGGCCCGGTCAAGGGCCAGCGGATCGTGCCCGGTGGCGGCCGCGGCGGCCAGCGCCGCCGCGACCAGCCCGGCGGTGTGCAGCCGTCCCCGGCAGAACTCCGCCAGTGTGCCGACGTCCGTGATCCGGCCGGCGGCGACCGCCGGTTCGGCACCGCCCGAGTGGGCGTGGCCTCCGGCGGGGAACCGCCCGTCGGCCAGGATGAGCAGCGCGGCACGGTTCATTCTTCACTCCTCTGCTTGACGGCTCGGATCGGCTCGCTGCGCTCCGGGGAAGCTCAGAAGAGGAAGTAGCGCTGAGCCATGGGCAGTTCGGATACATACGCGCGGTCGACGATGTGGTCGTCGACGAAGGTCGTCACGTCCGTCACCTTCGCTCCGCCGATGATGACGTCGTAGGTGTCGGGATCGATGCGGACGTGCGGAGTGGCGTGGTTCTCCTTCATGTGGGCCTTTTTCACGCCGCGTGTGCCCGTGATCGCTTTGAACGGCTTGTTGAGTCTGGAGTTCTTGCCCAGGCCGTTGCCGATGGCGCGTTCGGTGACGAAGTTGTAGGAGAGGGAGCCGGGCGCCAGGCCGGTGGCCCCCCACATGGGGCGGGGGAGGACGGGCTGGGGAGTAGGGATCGACGCGTTGGCGTCGCCGACCTGCGCGTAGGCGATCTGGCCGCCCTTGATGACCATGTGGGGCTTGACGCCGAAGAACTTCGGCTCCCACAGGACCAGGTCGGCCAGTTTTCCGGTCTCCACGGAGCCGACGACGGCGTCGATGCCCTGGGCGAGTGCGGGGTTGATGGTGTATTTCGCGACGTACCGGCGAGCACGCCGGTTGTCCGCCAGAGGCGGCCGGGCCTCCGGGGTCGTGTCCCCCGCCGTTTCGTCCTGCGCTGTCCCGGCCTTCGGGCCGCCGGTCTCCGGCTCGTCCCGGGGCCGGTCCTCCTCCAGGAAGCCGCGGCGGACCTTCATGACGTGGGCGGTCTGCCACGTACGCATGATCATTTCGCCGATGCGGCCCATGGCCTGGGCGTCGGAGGACATGATCGAAATGGCACCGAGGTCGTGGAGGATGTCCTCGGCGGCCATCGTGGAGGGCCGGATCCGGGAGTCCGCGAAGGCGAGGTCCTCCTCGACCTTCGGGTTGAGGTGATGGCAGACCATCACCATGTCGAAGTGCTCCTTGACCGTGTTGACGGTCAGCGGACGGGTGGGGTTGGTGGAGGCGGGCAGCACGTTCGGCTCGCTCACCATCTTGATCATGTCGGGAGCGTGGCCGCCTCCCGCGCCCTCGACGTGGAAGACGTGGATGGAGCGGCCGTCGATGGCGCCGATGGTGTCCTGGACGAACCCGGCCTCGTTCAGCGAGTCGGCGTGGAGGGCGAGCTGGACCCCGGTCTCCTCGCACACCTCCAGGCACCGCTCGATGACCGCCGGTGTGGCGCCCCAGTCCTCGTGGATCTTCAGACCGAGGACCCCGGCATCGACCTGGGCGAGCATCGACTCCTTCGACATCGTGGCCCCCTTGCCGAGCAGCCCGATGTTCACCGGCGCGCTGTCCAGCGCCTCGAACATGCGGCTGACGTGCCAGGCGCCGGGAGTGACCGTGGTCGCCGTGCTGCCTTCCGCCGGGCCCGTACCGCCGCCGATGAGCGTGGTGACACCCGCCGCGAGCGCCTCGCGGACCTGGTCGGGGCAGATGAAGTGGACGTGCGTGTCGATCCCGCCGGCGGTCAGGATTTTGCCCTTGCCCGAGATGACCTCGGTGTCCGGCCCGATGACGAAGTCGGTGGGCCTGGGGCCGATCCCGTTGTGGGGTTCCGCGCCCTCATGGAGCGGGTTCATGGTCTCGGGGTTGTACGCCTTGCCCAGCGCGACGATGTTCCCGTCGCGGAGGGCGACGTCCGCCTTGACGATGCCCCAGTGGTCCAGGACGACCACACCGGTGATGACGGTGTCCGGGGGGCTCGCCGCCGCGGGGCCGGCCGGCTTTCCGCGTTTCGTCTTCGCCGGGTCGCGCGGCACGACGGACTGTCCCATCGACTCGCGGATCACCTTGCCGCCGCCGAAGACCATCTCGTTGCCGCTGCGGCCGGGGCCGCCCGACCAGTCGTCCTCGATCTTGACGCTCAGCGCCGTGTCGGCGAGGCGGATACGGTCACGGGTCGTCGGCCCGAAACGGTCCGCGTAAGCCGGTCGCGTCAACGGGTCGAAGGCCGTCGGCTCTCCGGGGCAGCAGGAGCAGTCGGGGCACTGGACGGTGGTACTCACACCTGCTCCTTGTGGAATGAACCCTTGACCTTGTCGAGCGAGCCGTTGACCTTCTCCGGCAGCCCCTCGATCCTGCCGCGCAGGCCGTGGACCACTCGGGCGCCCTCGATGGGGACGAGCTGGACCTTCTCGGTGATGCCGGGTTCGAATCGCACCGAGCTGCCGGCGGGGACGTTCAGACGCCTGCCCCATGCCTCCTTGCGGACGAACTCCAGCCCGTCGTTGGCCTCGGCGAAGTGGTAGTGGGAGCCGACCTGGACGGGCCGGTCGGTCGGATTGGCGACCATCAGCTCCGTCACCTGGCCGAGCTGCCTGTGGCGTTCGTTGAAGATCACCACCTCGTCCTCCTTCACCGGGGAGAAGTCGACCCTCCCCGGACAGGTGACCGGCTCCTCGTCCTCTCCCGCCTCCGGGAACGGCCCGTGAATGGTGACCAGTTTCGTCCCGTCGGGGAACGTGGCCTCCACCTGCACGTTCTCGATCATCTCGGGAACGCCCTCCATGACCTCCTCCCGCGACAGCACCTTGCGGCCGGACGACATCAGCTCGGCCACGGTCCTGCCGTCCCGGGCCCCTTCGAGAACATGCACGATCAACAGCGCCATTGCTTCCGGGTAGTTCAGCAGCACGCCGCGGGTCCGGCGCTTCTCCGCCACGTCGGCGGCCACGTGCATCATCAGGCGTTCTTGCTCGTGTGGGGTGAGGTGCACAGATATGTCCCTGCATCGGCTTCCACCCAGGACTCCTGTCCTGGGCCGCGAGGGGGAAGGACGGCCACGCGCATCCGCGGTCCGGAAGCCTTCATGACGGTGCTTTCGCTGCTCTTGGCGCAGCACGGACCGTGCTTCGGCCGCCCTCAACCCCAACTCGACGTGGCTCCATCATGATCACGCCGACAGGGTCGAAGCCGCGTGCTGGGCACGGTGCACCCGAATGAGTGATCACCGCGGGAGGGGAGCTGACAGCATGAGACGGGGAGTTTCATCCGCACTTCCTCGCCCCGCACGCGAGCAGAGGGCTGATGGTGCCGCTCGGTCCGCCCGTGCCACCGGGGCGAGATGGAAGGCCCACCGATCTGCTGAGCTGTCCGTACGTGGGCCACACGGACAGGCAGCTGTTCGTGGGCGGGCTCGGCTCAGCCGTGGGGAGCCGGGCGATCGGCGGTGGGCACGGGGCCGGTCCGGACGCGGCCGTCCCGCCTATCGGCCAGGCCGGAAGCTTCCTCCCACCCCCTGACTGTCGGCCGTGTGCGCGGTGGAACGGCGCGCCGCATCCGGAAACGCCCGTTCCACCGATTCACGCAGGAGATCCAACTCTGCCCGGACCGCCGGATGATGAGTGGGTGGCAGGCTGTCGAGCAGCCCGTCGAGCAGCGCCCGCAGCCGTCGGCAGACCTGCATGGACGTTGCCCCGTAGTCGCGGATCTCGGAGACAGCGAGCTGGAGATAGTCTTCCCATCCCCTCCCCCGCAGCAAGAGTCGCGGTCTGCCGTCGTCCCCGGCCAGAGCGTACTGGCCGGGGAGGGGCAACTTGCCGACCACGGTGAGGAACGACTCGGTGTGGTTGAGGACCTGCACGGCAGTGGTGGGGTCGTTGACGGCGGGCGAGAGGGCACGGATGGCAATGTCGACGAGCACGCGCAGGGCGAAGGCCGGGTCCTGTTCGATCGTCCGTTCGGGGCCGAGTGCGATGAGGCCAGTGACATGCCGACTGTCGGGAAGGGACGTGCCGCCGTGGACTTCGACGAGGAGGGCGCCCCGGTGGACGTAGTCACCGATCATGTGGGGCACCGAGATCACACAGTCGTGCCGCGCGGCGACGGTCACCAGGCCTGCCGTGTCCAGTGCCTGGATGGCTCCGCCCCGGGTCGCGCGGACGGCGGTCACCCTTCCGCTCGGGCTGCCCGCGCCTTCACCGCGGTCCGGCGCCGAGGCCCTGATCGTCCTGGCTCCGCGCTCCAGGACGTCCTCCCCCATGCGGCCGACGAGATCGGCGATGGCCACCGGCCTGAGATTGTGGGTGAAGCGGTTGAGGTAGACGAGCAGCAGCAACAGGCTGACGGCCACGGCCCCTCCGGCCACGGTGACCCCGAGGTCGGGTACCGAACTCGACTCGATACTGCGCAGCAGGGAGAAGGCGAACGCGAAGGTGCCGGTGAAGGTGGCCAGCACGGTCTTCTGCAGCCGGTCCCTGTACCAGAGGCGCATGTACCTGGGCGACAACGTGCCGGTGGCCTGCTGGATGACGAGAACACCGATGGTCACCACGAACCCGAGAAGGGCGATCATCGACCCGACGATGGAGCTCAGCACCCCGCTCGCCGTCGTCGCCGAATAGCGCCAGCCCCTCGGTGGCCAGTCCGTTGCGTCGGCGGTAATGGCCAGTTCGGCCAGAACGACTCCCAGGACGAGCCCGAGCAACGGGCTGATCCACAAGCTTGCTTTCACGTACTGCCGCAGCCGGAATGCGGAGGCCCAGGACATCATGATGCTCATGCGGCATCGCGCCCTTCGGACGGCAGTTCGTCGGTGCCATGGTGCGGGCGTGTTCCCCTGCGGTCAGGCACCGTGAGCCTCACCGCTCGGTTCCGGGGGCCAGCAGCACGACTCTGTCGCCTTGCCCGGGGACGACCCGGCGCTTTTCGGTGACGGGTTCCAGCCTCAGGTCGTCGTGGATCACGAAGAGTGTCTCGCTCCCGGCCGGAAAGGGTGCGGAGGCCGGCTGGACCAGGAACCGTGCGCCCGCGTCGTACTGCGCCGCCAACGCGTGGCGGACGAGCGCCCTGCCGAAGAGGATGTCCCCGCCGGTATAGGGAGCGACGACTCCGTGGCTGTCGTGCGGAGGTCCGACCCGGTAGACGGGCCCTTCGACGCTGTCCTGCATCACGACCGAAGCGAGCGCGTTGAAGTCGTCGTCATCCGTGGCCAGGAACACTGCCGTGACCCCCTCCAGCCGGGCCCCCGGGTTGGTGGCCGTGGCGAGCAGATCGCCCGTGGCGAGTTCGACACCGGCTTCGGTGATCCTTCGGCGCTCCTGTTCGAGGCCGGCCCACATCAGCAGGTCGAGGCCCGCGGACTTCAGGCTTCTTCCCAGATCCACCACCCAGGGCTCGCCGCCCACGAGGAGGATTCGCGTGCCGGCGGGTTTGACGATGCCCAGCATTCTGGCGACCGGTGCCGCGGTCAGGGCGTACAGGAGGACCGTGCCGACGATCACGAGGAACGTGACGGGCAGGATTTCGGCAGCCCCGTCCACTCCCCTGTCGACGAGGTTTGCGGAGAAGGCCGTCGCTGTGGCTGCCGCGACGATGCCACGGGGGGCCATCCATCCGACAAAGGCCCGTTCGCCCGGGGTCAGCCCGGCGCGTGCGGTCGACACGTACGCGACGAGTGGACGTACCACCAGGACGAGGATGGCGATGAGGGCGAGGGCGGGCAGGAGCACGGGTACGAGCGACGCGGGTGTGATGGTCGAGGAGATGGAGATGAACAGCAGGCCGATGATCAGCTGGGCCAGGGTCTCGAAGAAGGGACGCCGCGCCGGCATGTCGAATCCGTTGATGTTGGTGACGGCCAGACCCGTGACAATGGCGGCGATGAGTCCCGTGTCGTCCCTGACGATGTCGGCGCCCGCGGACACCACGATCACCGTGGCCAGCTGAGCCAGCGTGCCAAGGGTCTCGCCGAGCCGCAGCGTACGGAGCGTCAGCCACAGCAACACCGTGCCGACCGCGCCACCGGCCAGGCCCACGGCCAAGCTGAGGGCGAACTGGCCGATCTGGTAGCCCCGGCCGATGTCGACCTGGTGCGTGGTGGCGATGGCGTGGAACACCAGCGCGCCCAGGATGGCACCGATCGGGTCGGTCAGGGTGCCTTCCCAGATGAGGATGCGGCGCACCTTGTCCGAGGGTCGTACGAAGTCGAGAAGGGGGCCCACGACCGTGGGGCCCGAGACGACGAGGATGACACCGAGCATCGACGCCACTCTGAGGGGCATGTCGAACATGGCCGGTGCGACGGCGGCGGTGGTCAGGAACGTGACAAGCACACCGAGCAGCAGCAGCCGTCCCACGATCCATCGCGTGCGGCCGGTGAGCTTGCGCAGGTTGAGCCCGAGGCCTGCGTCGTAGAGGATCACCGCCACGGACATCGACACGAGGACGTCGAAGTTCTGCCCCATCAGTTTGTCGGGGTGGATGACGTCCGTCAGCGCGCCTGCCGTGAACCCTGCGGGCAGCAGGATGATGAGTGCGGGGACACGCAGTCTGCTCGCCAGGATCTGTGACCCGGTGGCAAGCAACAAGGTCAGCGCGATGCCGAGGTACATTTCGTCGTCTGTCACTGCGACTCCCTTCGGCCGGGTTCTGGCGTGGTGGATGAGGCGGCCAGAGCAGGCCGGACTCGAAGGAGAGCACGGTGTCGGCCACGGCACCGACGGCGAACCGCACCGCCATGACCGCCGACCAGCGCCGCGCCGGCAGGAGGCCTCCCGGGCAGCCGGAGTCGAGCCGGAGCGCCGGCCAGGAGGAGGACCGGGGTGTCCACGACCGCCTCGCTGTCCGGGGCCCGCGAAAGCGGTCAGCCTCCGGTCGCGAACCCGGGGAAGAGCGTCATACCGCCGTCGACGTAGAGAGTCGTCCCCACGACGTAGTCCATGAGGTCGGACGCGAGCAGGACCACGGCGTGGGCGATGTCGTCGGGGTCACCGATCCGGTCGTAGGGGATCAGTCGCAGGAGGTCCTCCCGGGCCTCCGGGGTCTCCCAGGCACTGCGGTTGATGGGGGTCTTGATCGCCCCGGGGGCGACGGCGTTCACCCGGATCTTCTCCGGGGAGAGCTCCTGGGCCAGGGTCTGCATCATCATCTGCACGCCTCCCTTGGACGAGGCGTAGTTCACGTGTCCCGCCCAGGGGATGAGCTGATGCACCGAGCTCATGCAGATGATCTTCCCGGCCGCCCGGGACACTTCCGGAACCACTCCGCGCCGGCGGAACTCCTTGACCGCCTCCCTTGCGCACAGGAACTGACCTGTGAGGTTGACGTCAAGGACCTTCTGCCACTGGGCGAGCGTCATGTCGGTGAACCTGGCATCCCGCTGCATACCGGCGTTGGCGACCAGGATGTCGAGGGTTCCGAAGTCCTGGACCGTCCGGTCCACCATCGCGGTCACCTGGGTCTCCTGCGACACGTCCGCCTCGTAGGCCACCGCGCGCACCCCGAACGACGTGATCTCCTGGACCACTTGCTCGGCTGCTTCCCGGTCGCTCACGTAGTTCACCGCCACGTTGGCGCCCGCACGGGCCAGCGCGATGGCCGTGCCCTTTCCGATGCCCGAATTGGCTCCGGTCACCAGCGCCGTCTGGCCCTTCAACAAGGTGGGAGGCAGATCAACCTGCGCTGCCTCGGCGTGGGAATGCATGATGCCCTGTCTCCTCGCTGCGGGGCTCGGCCCACCCGGCCACTGCCCGGCGAGCGGGGATCAGGAAACCACCGGGCGAACGGGGCCACAGCCACGGCGGGCCGCTGTTGGGCCATTGGGCGGTACCGCTTCCCCCGGTAGGCTCAGCTGTGACGCCGGGCGGCGTTCATGGGCCTGCCATGCCGTCAGGCCCCATCGCGGAACATGGGTGGCACCTGGCTCCAGTACGTCGAGGCCGAGGCCGCTGCGAAAGCGTCCGGCGAACAGGACATGGGCTCTACCGCGATGCCCCGGCGGCGTTCCGGCTCCGGCAGCGTGTCACCCGTATGGATCTGCACGTACCGAACCCCGTCGCCCAGGCGGACGTCCACTCCGTGCGTCCCGGAGGGTGAGACAGCCGTACGACGGACACGTGGCCGTAGCCCGATCGCGATCGTTCGGGGCCTGTCAGGCTGGTGGGAGCAATCGGTGAGTCGCGTCAGTAACCGGTCCCGCGCTTGACCTGGCTCCGCTCGACACGGTGAGTCGACCCCTTGTCGTCCAAGGTGCGACACGCGTCGGCGATGTCCTGGCTCAGACGGTGGATCTGCTCGCGGCTCAGCGTCTCCTTGACCAGGGCACGCAGGATCTTCACCCCTTCCGCGTCGGGCGGCAGGGTGTAGGCCGGCACCATCCAGCCGCGCTCGGCCGAGAGCTGCCAGGCAACGTCGGACTCGTCGTAGGGGTGATGGCCGGCGAGACGGAAAGCGACGAGGGGCAGCTGCTCAGCGTCGCTGCCGATCACTTCGAAGCGGCCGCTTTTACGTAGGTTTTCCGCCAATACGCGGGCGTTCTCCTGCATGATTTTCATGACGTAGGTGTAGCCCTGGCGACCGAGACGTACGAAGTTGTAGTACTGCGCAAGCACCATCGCCGAACCGGTTGAGAAATTCAGGGTGAATGTGGCGTCGGTCTTGCCCAAGTAGTTCTCGTAGAAAACGAGGTCCTGGGCCAGGTCGGACTCCTCACGGAAGATCAGCCAGCCGACGCCGGGGTAGACCAAGCCGTACTTGTGGCCCGAGACGTTGATGGAGCGGACCTGTTCGAGCTGGAAGTCCCATGGGGAGTCCGGGTAGAGAAAGGGCCACACGAATCCGCCGCTGGCGGCGTCGACGTGGATCGGGATGTCGAGGTCTCGCTCTCTGCGAACTTCCCGCAGGAGCTTGTCGATCCCGACGACGTCGTCCTTGTTCCCGGTGAAGGTGGTACCGAGGACGGCGACGACGCCGATCGTGTTCTCGTCGAGGTGAGGCTCCACGTCCTCCGGGCCGATCGTGTACTTTCCCTCGGCAAGCGGCACGATCCGCGGCTCGACGTCGAAGTAGCGGCAGAACTTCTCCCACACGACGTGAACGTCCCCGCCGAAGATCAAGTTCGGCCTGTCGGCCGACAAGTTGGCCGCCTCACGGCGCTCGCGCCATTTCCACTTCAGTGACAGCGCGCCCAGCATGATCGCCTCGGACGACCCCTGGGTCCTGCATCCGGTCGTCTTTCCCGGCGCGTGGAAGAGGTCGGCGAGCATCCGCACGCAACGCTGCTCGATCTCGGCGGAAATGGGGTACTCGGCATGGTCGATAAAATTACGGTGAAGATTCTCGGAGATGAGCCGCTGCGCCTCCGGCTCCATCCACGTGGTGACGAACGTCGCGAGATTGCGCTGGGGGTCGCCCTCCATGGCGAGATCGACGTCGACGAGCCTCATTGCGTCCGTCGCCGCCATGCCCTCTTCGGGGAAAGTATCCGAGGGGGCGGGCGCGGTCAGAAATCGGTTGCCAAAAAGCGCCGAGTCATCGCGCATCGTCATAGGGCGGATTCAAACAGCCGCGACGCCTGCCTCCGGGAGGGACACGCCGACGCGCAACGTCCCACACCTGCCCGCACCTCACGTCACTCCGCCAGGACGGGGCGCCACCACTGGCCTAGGCTTGTCATTCGAGGTCGAAAGGGGCTCAAGATGGACGATTACCCCCTCATTGAGAACCACGGTCTGATCGGCGATCTGCAGACTGCCGCGCTCGTGACGACCGATGCGACCATCGACTGGTTCTGTTGCCCGCGCTTCGACTCGCCCAGTGTCTTCGGTGCTCTGCTCGATCAGCGGAAGGGCGGCCACTTCACCGTCCGGCCCGCCGCGGAGAACTACACCACCAAGCAGCTCTACCATCCGGACACCGCTGTGCTGGTGACGCGCTTCATGACCGAAGCCGGGGCGGGCGAGGTGGTCGACTTCATGCCGGTGACCGGCACGACGGCGACGGACCGGCACCGCTTGGTCCGGATGCTGCGCTGTGTCCGGGGGAGCATGACGTTCGAGGGCGAGATCGCTCCGCGCTTCGACTACGGCCGCAAGCCGCACGAGCTGCACATCACCGAGCATGGGGCCTTGTTCACTGCGCAGGACATGGACCTCGCCGTCCACGCAGTTCGTGAACCTCAGGACGAGCGGCTGCTGAACATCCTCTCCGGGGACAACGACCTGCGGTTCACGCTGACTCTGCAGGCGGGGCAGCAGCGCGGTCTTGTCCTTGAGTCGTCCCCCGGCGGGCCGCCGCACGAGGTCCGAGGAGCCGAGTTCGAGCACCTCTTCGACGAGACGGTCCTCTTCTGGCGCTCCTGGCTGGGGCAGTCCACCTACACAGGCCGCTGGCGCGAAGCGGTGGAGCGTTCAGCTGTGACCCTGAAGCTCATGACCTACGCGCCGACCGGCGCCCTGGTCGCCGCCCCCACCGCCGCTCTGCCTGAACAGCTGGGGGGAGAGCGCAACTGGGACTACCGGTTCACCTGGATCCGGGACGCGTCGTTCTCGGTGTACGCCTTGCTGGGCCTGGGCTTCAAGGAAGAGGCGGCGGCGTTCAACAGCTGGCTGCACGACCGGGTGAAGGAAGAGGCCGGCCAGGGTGACGGCGCGGGGCCGTTGAACATCATGTACCGGGTCGACGGTTCGTCCGACATGGTCGAGGAGGCGCTGGAGCACTGGGAGGGCTACTGCGGCTCCGCACCGGTCCGCATCGGCAACGGAGCCGCGACCCAACGGCAACTGGACATCTACGGCGAGGCGCTCGACAGCATCTACTTCGCGCATCGGCACGGCATGCACCTCGACCACAGGGGCTGGACCGCGCTGCACACCCTTCTCGACTGGCTGGTGGACCACTGGGACCAGCCCGGAGAAGGGCTGTGGGAGACCCGTGGCGGGCGGAAGGACTTCACCTACGGCCGGGTGATGTCCTGGGTGGCCTTCGACCGTGCCCTTCGCATCGCCTACGACGACGGACGCCCCGCCGCTCGTGGCCGCTGGGTGGACGCGCGTGACGAGATCTACGCGCAGGTGCTCAGCCGGGGGTGGGACCCGCGGAAGCAGGCGTTCGTCCAGCACTACGGCGACGATGTGCTCGATTCGTCGCTGCTGCGCATGCCGACGGTCGGTTTCATCACCCCCGATGACCCGATGTGGAAGTCCACGCTGGACGCCATGGAGCAGGAGCTGGTCAGCGACAGCCTGGTCTACCGCTACAACCCCGAGGCTTCACCCGACGGGTTGCGTGGCTCCGAAGGAACGTTCTCCCTGTGCACCTTCATGTACGTCGACGCCCTGGCGCGAGCCGGACGCACCGACCAGGCCCGGCTGGTGCTGGAGAAGATGCTCACTTACGCCAACCACCTGGGCCTGTACTCGGAAGAGATCGGCCTGACCGGGCGGCAGCTCGGCAACTTCCCGCAGGCTTTCACGCACTTGGCCCTGATCGACGCGGCGATCACCTTGGACGCGAAGCTCAACGGGGGGAGCGGAAGCGGGGCTTGAGGCCGGTGCGACGGCCGGCCTCGCGGTACACATCAGCGGGTGGGCTCCGGAGTCTTCGGAGACCACCCGCTGTCGGTCCGGAGACCTACTTACCGGCGAGGTCGATCACCGTGCGTCGCTGCGCGAGTCGGGGCCCACGTAAATTTCCGCGCCGCCGGATCCCCAGACTCGTGTGTACCCGCCGCTCGGGGCCGACACGACGAGGTCTCCCTCATCCAGCGAGACCATTCCGTCCGTCTTCTCGGCGAACCATTCCACAGTGAGGGTCTCGTCCGGCTTCAGGGGGACCTCCTCCGCTGTGGGCTCGAACACGATCACCGCAGAGAGCTCCGCGACGGGACACGCGCACGGGTCCCGGCTCAGCCCAGTCTCAGGTGGTGCAGCATCAGCAGGGCGGCCGCCATGTTCGCGGCGGGCACCTCGCCCCGGGCGATCATGTCCGGGACCACTTTGAGGGGTATCCACTCGCGGCGCGACGACTCGAAGGGGTCCTGCGGGTCGCCGGTCCACTGCGCCTCGTCGGACCAGTAGAGGTGGTGGCGGGCGTCGGTGAGGCCGTTCGAGGGTTCCACGGTGAGCAGGGGGCGCAGCTCGCCGGGGCGCCAGCCGGTCTCCTCCTCCATCTCGCGGGCCGCCGCCGCCGCGATGTCCTCGCCGTCCTCGACGACCCCGGCGGCCAGCTCCCATCCCCAGCTGTCGGTGATGAACCGGTGCCGCCAGAGCAGCAGCACCTCGTTGGCCTCGTTGACGACGGTGGCGGCCGCGACGGGGCGCAGCCGGATGACGAAGTGGTCGAGGTGGCTGCCGTCGGGGAGTTCGACATCCGCCAGGTTCACCCGGAACCATGGGTTCTGATACACATTCTGTTCGCTTAAGTTCGTCCACTGCACGGTTCTGCCGCCTTTCGACATGTTGGGGTCAACATGTCAGCAGGCTCGGCTGTCAGGGGGAACGAGCGGCGGGGCGTCGGCGGAGCTCACAGAGGCACGCGGAGCGCCTCGTCGATGAGATCGGCGGTCCCCGCGGCGTCGGCGCAGCCGCTCGCGGCCAGCTCGCGCCGGACCTGTCGCAGCCGGTCGCGCAGCCGCTGGGACTCCATGCCCCGGGCCCTCATCGCCATTTCGGCAGCTGTACCGGCCGCGCGGTCGGGCTCGCCCTGAAGCAGCTCGATATGGCTGAGCATCGCCAGCCGGTGCACGCGCCCCCGGTCGTGCGCCGGGGCGCGCACCGCGGAGGCCGCGTGCTCCCGGGCGGCGGACAGGTCCCCGAGACCGAGCAGCGCCTCCGCCACCTGGACGTCGACCAGGCCCGGCTGGACGTACCCGGTCTCGTCCGGCTCCCGGCCGGTGTGGATCCGGCCCGCCTGCGCCTCGGCACGCCCGATGCAGGCGCGGGCGCTCACCGCGTCGCCGAGCTGGGCGTACGCCTTGGCCTGCATGGCGTGCAGATCGGCGGCGAGGGCCGGGGTGATATGGCTTCCGGCGGCCCGCAGCGCGGCCTCGGCGAAGGCGACGGAGCGGCGGTAGTCGCCGAGGAACAGCGACTGGGTGACCAGCAGGGCGATCACATAGCCGCCGAGCCCCCGGTCCCCGCTGGACTTGGCGAGCCGCAGCGCCTGGTGAAAGTAGCGCTGGGCGAGCCCGTGGGCGTCGGAGTCGTAGGCGCAGATGCCCGCCACCGCGACCAGTCCCGCCGTCGCCCGGTGCAGGCTCCGGCCGAGCGCGTCGCTGTGGCCGCCCCGCAGCAGCGGAGCCGCCTCCGCGTCGAGGAAGCGGACGATCCGGGACCTGGTCGCGATGCCTCCCGTCTTGCGGTACATCTGCTCGTAGTGGACGCGGGCCGCCTTGAGCATCGCTATGTCCGAGGGGCTCACCCGGCCGGGGCCGGGACGGGAGACGTCGGTGTCCTCCGGGGGGTTCTCCCACTCCCAGACCGGCATGACCGCCGAGGTGCCCGTGACGGCGGGAACGGTGGCCAGATGCGGGCGCTGCTGTTCGTCGGAGCGCCAGAGCGCGGTGGCCCGCTCGACGAACCCGGAGAGGGAGGCACTCCCGGCGCCGGCGTCCGTCCCCGCGGATGCGGCCGAGACACCCATCCCGATGTCGTCGAGCCCGACGGGCCGGCCCAGCCGTCCGCCCAGCACCTCGCAGATGAGATCCGGCACCTGGCCGCGCGGGCGCTGGCCCTTGAGCCAGCGGGAGACGGCGGTGTGTTCGTACCGAAGGCTCAGCCCGCGGGACCGGCCCGCCCGGTTGATGTGACCGGCGAGGCCCGCCCGGGAGACTCCGGACTCCTCGATCAACGATTCGAGCAGGACATTGGGCTCCATCGTCCCCCCAGGTGCGTGTCGCAATGAGCCTAGTGGAGCACGATTCACACGGGGTGTGAACGGAATGCCCGAACCCTCCTGCTGTGCGCTCTGCCGCCCGGACCCCCGGCTCGGTTGAATGAACTCCCTCGCAAGAGGCGGCCGGGTCGTCGGCTCCCCCTCGTAACGGCCTACGACCCGCACCCGCGCCGTCCGCACTGCTACCTGCCCGACACTCCGAGGCAGTGCGGACGGCGCCCGGACCGCACGGCCCACTGACCGACGACGAAGGAGGGTGGCTGCGGAACGGCTGCCGGAACCGCGTTTCCTCCCGGTTCCCGCTCCCGATCCGGCGTGTGGTCCCTCCGCCGATCGGCGGGACGGAGAAGGGGCGTATCCGGTGGCCGGATACGCCCCTTCTCAACGCTGTGGCGCCTACGCCCCGCGCAGCACCGCGCCCGTACGCTCGGCGGCCAGGGCCACCGCGCTGTCGCGGGCGGCCGATGCCTCCTCGACGGTCAGCGTGCGGTCGGCGGCGCGGAAGCGCAGCGCGTACGCCAGGGACTTGTTGCCCCCGCCGATCTGCTCGCCGGTGAAGACGTCGAACAGCCGCAGCGATTCGAGGAGTTCACCCGCGCCCTCGCGCAGCGCCCGCTCCACGTCGGCGGCGGGGACGTCCCCGGCGACGACGAGCGCGACGTCCTGGGTCGCCACCGGGAAGGTGGAGATCCGGGGCGCCTGGAGCACTCCGTCGACGGCCTGTTCCAGGACGTCCAGCTCGACCTCGGCGGCGCAGGTCCGCTCGGGCAGGTGGAGCGCCTTGATCACGCGCGGGTGCAGTTCGCCCGCGTGACCGAAGAGGGTCTCTTCGCCGTTCACGTTGACGTACAGCGCGGCGCAGCGCCCCGGGTGCCACGGGGAGTGCTGGTCGGCGCGGACGACGACCTCGACACCGGCCTCCGCGGCGATCAGGCGGGCCGCCTCGACGGCGTCCGCCCAGGTCGCCGGGGTGCCCTTGCCCCACCAGCCGGCCTGCTCGCGGGCGCCCGCGAGGACGACGGCGGCGCGGCGGGGCTGGCGCGGCAGGGCCGCGTTCAGTCCGGCGATCTCCTCGTCGGTGGGCCGGCGGTCGACGGGCAGCCGGACCGCGGCCGTCTCCTCACCGGTCGGCCTGAAGACCAGGCCGGTCTCGAAGAGCGCCAGGTCGTGGCTGCCCCGGCCGTCATTGCGCCGCAGTGTGCCGAGGAGGCCCGGCAGCAGCGTGGTGCGCAGCGCCGGCTCCTCGTCGGAGAGCGGGTTGACCAGCTTGACCGTCCGGCGGCGGGCGTCGTCCGCCTCCAGGCCGAGCTGGTCGAGGACCGCGTCGCCGATGAACGGGTAGTTCAGCGCCTCGACGTAACCGGCTCCGGCCAGCGCCCGGCCGATGCGGCGGTGCAGCCGCTGCCGGTCGGTGAGGCCGCGCCCGGAGGGGGGCGTGGGCAGGGTGGAGGGCAGGTTCTCGTAGCCCTCCAGCCGGATGACCTCTTCGGCGAGGTCGTTCGGCTCGCCCAGGTCGGGCCGCCAGGACGGGACGGTGACGATCAGCTCGTCCTGCCCGTAGACGTCGCAGCCGACCTCCTGGAGGCGGCGGACGACGGTCTCGCGGCCGTACTCCACACCGGCCACCTTGTCCGGGTGGTTCGCCGGCATCGCGATGGTGCGCGGTGCGTGGGGCGAGGTGATCTCGGTGACCCCGGCCTCGGCGGTGCCGCCCGCGAGGAGGACCAGCAGGTCCACCGTGCGCTGCGCGGCAGCGGCGGCGGCCTGCGGGTCGACGCCGCGCTCGAAGCGCTTGGACGCCTCGGATGACAGCTTGTGGCGGCGCGCGGTGCGGGCGATCGAGATCGCGTCGAAGTGCGCGGCCTCGATGACGACCTCGGTGGTGAGCGCGTGCTCGCCGTCCGCGTCGGCGATCTCGGTGTTGGCGCCGCCCATGACGCCCGCGAGGCCGATGGGCCCGCGGTTGTCGGTGATGACCAGGTCCTCGGCGTCCAGCACGCGCACGGTGCCGTCCAGGGTGGTGAGCTTCTCGCCCTGGGTGGCGCGGCGCACGCCGATCGGCCCGGCGACCCTGTTGCGGTCGTAGGCGTGCAGCGGCTGGCCCAGCTCCAGCATCACGTAGTTGGTGATGTCGACGGCCAGCGAGATCGGCCGCATGCCGGCCTTCTGCAGACGTCGCTGCATCCAGATCGGGGAGCGGGCTTCGGGCTGGAGACCGGTGACGGTGCGGGCGGTGAAGCGGTCGCAGCCGATCGGGTCGGAGATCTGGACCGGGTAGCCGTACGCGTTGGGCGCGGGCACGTCCAGCAGCGCCGGGTCGCGCAGCGGCAGCCCGTAGGCGGTCGCGGTCTCGCGGGCGACACCGCGCATGGAGAGGCAGTAGCCCCGGTCCGGGGTGACGGCGATGTCGAGGACCTCGTCGACGAGCTGGAGCAGCTCGATCGCGTCGGTGCCGACCTCGTGCTCCGGCGGCAGCACGATGATGCCGTGCGTGCCGTCGTCGCCCATGCCCAGCTCGTCGGTGGAGCAGATCATGCCGTGCGAGGTCTTGCCGTACGTCTTGCGCGCGGCGATCGCGAAGTCGCCGGGCAGGACGGCGCCCGGGAGGACCACGACGACCTTGTCGCCGACCGAGAAGTTGCGGGCGCCGCAGACGATCTCCTGCGGTTCGCCGGTGCCGTTGGCGGTGCCGACGTCGACGGTGCAGAAGCGGATGGGCTTCTTGAACCCCTCCAGCTCCTCGATGGTCAGGACCTGTCCGACGACCAGGGGGCCCTTGAGGCCCGCGCCGATCTGCTCGACGGTCTCGACCTCGAGGCCGACGGAGACGAGCTTGGCCTGTACGTCACGGCCGGTCTCCGTCTCCGGCAGGTCGACGTACTCCCGCAGCCAGGAAAGCGGGACGCGCATCAGATCTCCATCCCGAACGGCCGGGTGAACCGGACGTCACCCTCGACCATGTCTCGCATGTCTTCGACGTTGTGGCGGAACATCAGCATCCGTTCGATGCCGAACCCGAAGGCGAATCCGCTGTACTTCCGGGGGTCGACGCCGCAGGCGGTGAGCACCTTGGGGTTGACCATGCCGCAGCCGCCCAGCTCGATCCAGCCCTCGCTGCCACAGGTGCGGCAGGGCCGGTCGGGCTTGCCGACGGACTCGCCGCGGCAGACGTAGCAGACCATGTCCATCTCGGCGGACGGCTCGGTGAACGGGAAGAAGTTCGGCCGCAGCCGGGTCTTCATGTCCGCGCCGAAGAGCGCCTGGACCATGTGGTCGAGGGTGCCCTTGAGGTCGGCCATGGTGAGGCCCTCGTCGACGGCGAGCAGCTCGATCTGGTGGAAGACCGGGGTGTGCGTGGCGTCCAGCTCGTCGGTGCGGTAGACCCGGCCGGGGCAGACCACGTAGACGGGGGGCTTGCGCTCCAGGAGCGAGCGCGCCTGGACCGGGGAGGTGTGCGTACGCAGCACGACGCCGGACTCGTCGCCCTCGGTGGCCTTGCCGTCGGGCGTGGTGCCCTGGACGAAGAAGGTGTCCTGCATCTGGCGGGCGGGGTGGTCGGGCACGAAGTTCAGGGCGTCGAAGTTGAACCACTCCGCCTCGACCTCGGGGCCCTCGGCGATCTCGTAGCCCATGGCCACGAAGACGTCCGCGACGCGCTCCATGATCGTCGTCAGCGGGTGGCGGGCGCCGGCCGGGACGCGGTCGTAGGGCAGCGTGACGTCCACGGCCTCCTCGACGAGCACCCGGGCGTCGCGCTCGGCCTCCAGCTCGGCCTGGCGGGCGGCCAGGGCCTTGGAGACGGCGCCGCGGGCCTGGCCCACGCGCTTGCCCGCCTCGGCCTTGGCCTGCGGGGGCAGGGCGCCGATCTCGCGGTTGGCGAGGGACAGCGGCGAGGTGCCTCCGGTGTGCGCGGTCTTCGCCTGGGCGAGCGCGTCGAGGTCACCGGCGGCGGCGAAGGCGGCGAACGCCTCGTCCCGCAGGCGCTCGATCTCTTCCGGTTTCAGTGCCTCGACCTCGACTGGGTCGTACGACTTGTTCGGTGCCGACATCTCTTCCCGTGCTTCCGATTGGCTGATGGCGCGACCCCGCTCGACGACTGGAGGACGCAAAGGTGCCAAAGGTCGAGTCTAAAGGCCGCAGGACGGTCGGGGCGCCCGTGGGCCGCTCACACCAGGTAGGCGGGCATGCTCACGGGCAGAATAAATCGGAACTCGGCTCCGCCGCCGGGCCCCCGGCCGACGGTGATGGTGCCGCCGTGGGCCTCGACGATGCCCTTGACGATGTAGAGGCCCAGGCCCGTGCCGCCGCGCTTGCTGCCCCGCCAGAAGCGGGTGAAGACGCGGCTCATCGACTCCTCGGGGATGCCGGGGCCTTCGTCGCTCACGGTGACAGCCGTTCCCATCTCGTCGTCGGCGCCCGGCGCGGGTGCCGGGGCGATCTCAATGGTGACGGTTCCCTCCCCGTGGCGCACCGCGTTTTCCAGGAGGTTGCCGAGGACCTGGTCGACCTTGTCGGGGTCGGCCCACAGGGCGGGCAGCGGCCCGCGGGTGCGGACGAGGAAGCGCTCGGCGGCCTGGCCTCCGGTGATGAGCGCCTGGATGTGCCGGGCCACGGCGGCGGGGATGTCGACGGGCTGGCGGCGCAGCTCCAGGCGTCCGGAGTCGATGCGGGAGATGTCGAGCAGTTCGGCGATGAGCCGGGTGACCCGGCCGGCGTCGGCGTCGACGGTCTCCAGCATCAGCCGCTTCTGGTCGTCGGTGAACCTCTCCCACTTGGCGAGCAGCGTGGCGGTGAACCCTTTGACGGAGGTCAGCGGGGAGCGCAGCTCGTGGGCGACGGTGGCGATCAGTTCGGCGTGGCTGCGTTCGGTACGGCGACGGGCCTCGGTCCCCCGCAGGCAGACCACGACCCGGCGCACCGGCCCGGTCGGGTGCTCGCGTACGTAACGGGCGGAGACCAGCACCTCACGGCCGCCGGGCAGCAGCAGATTGCGCTCGGGCTGGCCGTTGCGGGTGGCGAGACCGCCGTACGGGTCGGTCAGCGGCCACCAGCGCTTTCCCTTGAGGTCCTCCAGCGGAAGGACGGCGTCCAGCGGCCGGCCGATCGCGTCGGCGCGGGGGGTGGCGGTGATCCGGGCGGCCGCGGTGTTGAAGCAGACGACGTGTCCCCGCTCGTCGGCGACGACGAGACCGTCGGGTAGATCGTCCGGGTCGAGGCCCGCGCCGAGGCCGTCCGGACCGGCCGGCCCCTCGGCCGCGGCGCGCACGGCGGTGGTGCGCGCCGGTCGCGGCGAGCTCATGCCGACAGCCATCTTCCCGTACCCCACCTCTCGAACCGGTGCAGTGGGCCCCCGAGTTCGTCACCCTACTAGTCGTCGGTGAACCGGCGACACCCTGTAGGGGCGCGAAGGGGAGCGCGCCGGTGGGAGCGGCGCGGGAATGGCCGGGACCGTGTGCCGGCGGACCGTGAGGACGGCGCTGGGTTACGCGTCGGGGGCGCGCCGCGGACGCTGCGCGCGGGCGGAGGCGTAGAGGCAGACGGCGGCGGCGGTGGCGAGGTTGAGGCTCTCCGCCTTGCCGTGGATGGGGACGCGGACGACGGCGTCGGCGAGCTCGCGGGTCTCCTCGGGGAGCCCCCATGCCTCGTTGCCGAAGACCCAGGCGGTGGGGCCGCCCATGGTGCCCGAGTCCAGCTCGTCGTCCAGGTCGTCGGCCCCGGCCCCGTCCGCGGCGAGGATCCGCACCCCGGCGTCCCGCAGCCCCTGGACGGCCTGTTCGACGGGGACCCCGACCGCGACGGGGAGATGGAAGAGCGAACCGACCGAGGCACGCACGGACTTGGGGTTGTAGAGGTCGACGGAGGCGTCGGTCAGGATCACCGCGTCCGCGCCCGCCGCGTCCGCGCAGCGCAGTACCGTACCGGCGTTCCCGGGGTCGCGGACGTTGGCCAGAACGGCCACCAGGGTGGGCCTGGCGTCCAGGATCTCCTGGAACGGGGAGTCCAGGAAGCGGCAGACGCCGATGAGGCCCTGCGGAGTGACGGTCTGGGAGACGTCGGCGAGGACGTCGGCGTCGGCCAGGTGGACCCGGGCGCCCGCCGTGTGAGCGGCCTCGACGATGTCGGCGTACCGGTCGGCGGCCTCGGGCGTGGCGAACAGTTCGATGAGGGTCGGCTCACCGTCCCCGCCGCGGTGTGCGGCGGCCTCGCGCACGGCTTGGGGCCCCTCGGCGATGAACCTGCGCTCCTTGCCCCGGAAGTTGCGGCGGGCCAGCCGGCGGGCGGCGGCGACGCGCGGGGAGCGCGGGGAGATCAGTTCGGGGGTGCCCATGGTCGGCGGCGAGCCTCTCTGCGTACGGCGGTGGGTTCAGCGGCAACGCACCGGACCCGCAGACGGCGTCCGCCTGCGGGTCCGGTTCACGTACCTGGAAGGGGGCGCCTGGATCAGGCGGCCTTCGGGGCGTTGACGTCGCTCGGGAGGGCCTTCTGGGCGACCTCGACGAGGGCGGCGAACGCGTTGGCGTCGTTGACCGCGAGCTCGGCCAGGATCTTGCGGTCCACCTCGATGTTGGCGGCCTTCAGACCCTGGATGAGGCGGTTGTACGTCATGCCGTTCTGGCGGGCAGCGGCGTTGATGCGCTGGATCCACAGCTGCCGGAAGTCGCCCTTGCGCTTCTTGCGGTCGTTGTAGTTGTAGACCAGGGAGTGGGTGACCTGCTCCTTGGCCTTGCGGTACAGACGCGAGCGCTGACCGCGGTAGCCGCTGGCGGCTTCGAGGATTGCCCGGCGCTTCTTGTGGGCGTTGACTGCCCGCTTGACGCGTGCCACTTGTTAACTCCTTGTAGCGGGGCCGTGGGTGTCTTCACACGGCCCGGAAACGAATTGGTCCCGGTGTGATCGAGGTCGTGCCTCCGGGGCGAGCCGGAGGCCGGGCCTCACTTGCCGAGAAGCTTCTTGATCTTCTTGGCGTCGGCCGGAGCCACGACGACCGTGCCGGTCAGCGAGCGGGTCTTCTTGGACGACTTGTGCTCGAGCAGGTGGCGCTTGCCGGCCCTCTCGCGGAGCACCTTGCCGGAGCCGGTGATCTTGAAGCGCTTGCTGGCACCGCTGTGCGTCTTGTTCTTCGGCATCGCGCCGTTCTCTCCTCGTCAGTGGCGCCCCTCACGGTGCGGAGCACCGGACTGCAGGGGCGTCAGATCTCTATGGGATTCCGGGATGACCCGGGGGCGCCTGGATGGCGGCCCCCGAAGGTCACGCCTCGGAAGGTGTCTCGGCCGGAGCCTCGGCCGCGTCGGCCGGGGCCTCGGCGGTCTCGTCCTCGGACGGGGCGTCGTTCGTGCCCTGACGCTCCGCCTTGCGGGCGGCCTGGGCCTCACGGGCTTCGGCCATGGCTTCGGTCTTCTTCTTGTGCGGGCCCAGAACCATGATCATGTTCCGGCCGTCCTGCTTCGGGTTGGACTCGATGAAGCCCAGGTCCTCGACGTCCGAAGCGAGACGCTGGAGCAGTCGGAACCCCAGCTCGGGGCGGGACTGCTCACGACCACGGAACATGATCGTGATCTTGACCTTGTCGCCCTGCTTGAGGAACCGGACGACGTGACCCTTCTTGGTGTCATAGTCGTGCGGGTCGATCTTCGGCCGGAGCTTCATCTCCTTGATGACCGTGTGCGCCTGGTTCTTGCGCGCCTCACGGGCCTTCATGGCCGACTCGTACTTGAACTTCCCGTAGTCCATGAGCTTGCACACGGGCGGACGGGCTGTCGCCGCCACCTCGACCAGGTCGAGGTCGTACTCCTGTGCGAGTTCCAGGGCCTTGGCAAGCGGAACAATCCCGACCTGCTCGCCACTGGGACCGACAAGTCGGACCTCGGGAACGCGAATCCGGTCGTTGATGCGGGGCTCGGCGCTGATGGATCCTCCTCGGTAGCACCACGCGACCGCCTGGCGGACAGCCGCGTAACGTCTTATAACGTCAAGACCAACCGCGCCGGAACCGCAAAAATGCCCCGGCCGGGACACAAGGCGAGGCTCCAGGAACTACCGGAACACCGCCGCGGTGAACCGCGGGGCTATCGGGCGGGCCCATCGTCCGTACGGAACGATGGTCGCCGCCTGACCGGTGACCCGCCGTCCTTCACGGACAGCCAGGTGGGAGATCGGAGCCTCCACTTGTGGGCCGGGCATATGAATGTCCGGCCGGTCGTTCCTCCAGACTACCGCACGATCCCCGGGACCCGCACCACGGAGGCCGGAGGGACGCCCGCGGGCGTCAGGGCGGTGGCCTGGCCTTATCGTGTGGGCATGAGCGACGCGACCCCCAGCAGTGAGAACCCCGGCTTCGACGACATGGCCCGCGACATCGCGGAGGTCCCCGCGGTCGAGGTGATCGTGACGGTCGCCGTCAACCTGATGAGCGCGGCCGCCGTGAAGCTCGGCCTCACGGAGGAGGGCGAGCAGCACAAGGATCTGGACGAGGCCCGCAAGCTGGTCCAGGCGCTGGCCGGACTGCTGGACGCGAGCGCCACGGAGATCAGCACCTTCCACGCCTCCCCGCTGCGCGACGGCCTGAAGTCGCTCCAGCTCGCCTTCCGTGAGGCCTCGCTGGTGCCGGACGAGCCCGGTCACGGCCCGGGCGAGAAGTACACCGGCCCCGTCTACGGCTAGCCGCCCGCCCCCCCCGTACGCCAGGGAGCCCGCCGTCCCCCCGTGGGGCGGCGGGCTCCCGCGCGTGCGCCGGGGCCGTTCGCGGATCCTCAGACGGCGTCCTCGGTCTCCTTCGGCAGGACGTTGGGGAAGGGGTGGGTGAGCCGGTGGGCGTAGGCCGCGATCGCTCCGCCGACCAGCGGCGCGAGGATGAACAGCCAGATCTGGGAGAGGGCGGCGCCGCCCGCGAAGAGCGCCGGGCCGAAGCTGCGCGCCGGGTTGACCGAGGTGCCGGTCAGCGGGATGCCCACCAGGTGGACCGCCGCCAGCGCCAGGCCGATGGGCAGCCCGTCGAAGCCGGTGACCGCGACCTTGTGGGTCACCGCCAGGACGACGTAGACGAGCAGGAACGTCAGCATGACCTCGACGAGGAACGCGCCGCCGATGTTGATGCCGACGGCCGACCGGTCGTCGTAGCCGTTCGTACCGAACTCGCCGCTGGTCTCCAGACCGGGGATCTGCTTCGCCAGCAGGAACAGCAGCGCCGATCCGACGATCGCGCCGAGGAACTGGGCCACCCAGCGCTCGACGGCTGTACGGATGCCGATGCGGCCGGCCATGAACATGCCCAGCGTCACCGCCGGGTTGACATGGCAGCCGGAGATCGGGCCCAGCGCGTAGGCCAGCGCGAGGAGGGTGAAGCCGAAGGTGAGGGCGATGCCCACGGTGCCGAGGTATTCGACGGCGACCACGGCGGACCCCACGGCGAAGAACACCAGCAGCAAAGTGCCGAGAAACTCTGACGCCACGATCCGCTTCTGCATGGAACCACCTCGCGATGTCGTCCGGTTGGTCGGATTCCTCCGATTTTCCCGATAATTCTCACGGTGGTGGGCGCTTCGCGCTCGTCGGACCGGGGCCGGCCCGTTGATCAGCGGACGAAGAGGGGCTCCCCCGGCATGGCCGTCCCGGGGGGAAGGAGGGCCAGGTCCAGACCGCTGACCAGCCGGGCCCGCAGCACCTCACTGGCCGAGAGGGCCTGCGCGACGCGGCGGGCCGCATCGGCGGGCACCGCGTCCGGGGCGAGGACGAGCGCGAGGGTGCCGTCCGCACTGCCGGGACCGAGGTGGGCGCGGACCACGGCGGGGTCGGCGGCCACGGTCTCCCGTACGGCCTCGATGACGGCGGGGTCCTGGAGCGGGTCGGTGCTGGTGCGGTTCTCGGCCAGCGCCAGGAGCGCCTGCCCGCTCAGCTCGAAGGCGACGGGCCCGGCGAGGTCCAGCACGACGGTGTCGGCCTTCTCGTGGGCGGCGGCCTGGAGAGCCTGGTGCAGCGGTACGGCGACAGGGCGCGCCTCGGGGTCCCACAGCGCCAGTGATGCGGTCGAGGTGAAGGCGGGGAGCGCACGCCGGTCGCCCGCCTTGAGGGTGGGGACGGCCATGTCGCTGGTCTTCTCGCGCCGCAGACCGTTCTCGTCCTCCTCGACCTCGCCGAGGACGGCGACGACGGGGACCAGGAGCCGGGCGTCCCGCAGGGCCGTGAGGACCGGGCCGACGGCGCTCCGGTCGCGGGACCACGCGTCCAGGGCACTGGTCAGGGCGGGGGACGCCGAGCCGTCGTCGTCGGAGAAACCGGGGTCCGGGATGTTCTTGAGCTCCACGGGACGAGGGTAGTGCCTGGAGGTCCACGCCTCGGCGGCCGGGCTGGGCGTACGCCGGAGGGGCGAGCGTGCTCAGCGGCGGCCGGCGCCGTTCCGGCCGCGCCACAGGACGACGGCGACGGCCAGCAGCGCCGCGCCGAGGCCGCCGGCGAGCGGGGCGGCCCAGTTGGCCGTCCCGTCGGCGGTGCGGGGCGGGGTCGGGCCCGCGCCGAAGTACCGCCCCCGGTGTCCGGCCGGGGCGGCTTTGGCGTCCAGGTCCGCCGGGTGCAGCCGGGCGCCCGCCTCGATGGCCTCCGCAGGGTCGACGATGCCGTAGCCGCGGGCGTCGTCGCGGCCCTGCGCGGGGGCGTCGCGGGCGGTGTCGGCGAGGAGCTTCTTGATCTGGGCCGGGGAGAGACCGGGGTGGGCGGCTCGGACCAGGGCGACCGCTCCCGAGACGAACGCGGCGGCGGCGGAGGTGCCCCACTCGATGTAGTAGTGCCCGTCGGGGTTGGCGACCACGATGTCGACGCCGGGGGCGCTGACGGTGGCGTACCAGCGGCGGGTGGAGAACGAGGCGTGGGTGCCGTACTCGTCGACTGCGGCGACCGCGATCACGCCGGGGTAGGCGGCGGGGTAGGAGATCCGGTCGCCCTTCTCGCCGCCGTTGCCCGCCGACGCGACCACGGGGACGCCCTTGGACAGGGCGTACTGGATGGCCGCGTCCTCGCCGGGGTCGGGGTGGGCGGACTTGCTGTCGTCGCCCAGGGACAGGTTGATGACGTCCGCGCCGTTGTCGGCGGCCCAGCGGATCCCGTCGGCGAGGGCGGCGCCCCGGGTCTTGCGGGCCTTGGCACGGGCCGGGTCCTTGGATTCCAGGATGACCCGGACCGGCAGGATCCGGGCTTCGGGGGCGATGCCGAGGATGCCGTCGGTGCGGCCGGGGCCGTTGCCGCGTCCGGCGATGATGCCGGCCATGGCGGTGCCGTGCAGGGCCCAGGAGGAGTCGCCCCGGGCGGCGCCGAAGCCGACGAGGTCCTTGCCGGGGAGCACCTGGCCCGTGAGGTCGGGGTGGGCGTCGTCGACCCCGGTGTCCAGGACGGCGACGGTGACGCCGTCGCCCCGGGTCGTCTGCCAGGCCCGGTCGGTGTGCAGGGCGTCCAGGGCCCACTGCTGGTCGCGGATGGCGTCGGCGCGGGCGGGCGCGGCGGGGGTGAGGACGAGGACGGCGGCGGCGCAGACCGCGGCGAGGGCGCGGTGGGGACGTCGGGTCATCCGGGCTGCTCCGTGAGGTCGGCGACGGCTGTGCGCAGTCCGCGCTCCACGCGGTCCGCGACGCCCTTCGCCTCGTGGCCGAGCCCTGCCTGGGCGATGTCCGTCTCGGCTCCGGAGGCCATGGCGTCGGCGGCGGGCTGCGGTTCGGCGACGGCGCGGCCGTCCGCGAAGCCGGAGACGGCGAGGACGACGACCGGGATCTCGGTGAGCGGGTTGACCGTCCAACTGGCGCGCTGCGCGCTGCCGAAGGAAGCCGCGGGGGTGCCCTCGGGGGCGTACGTACGGGGCATGAGGTCCTTGCGCGCGCCGAGCTTCTGCTCGGTGAAGCGGGTGCGCAGGGCCTGCATGCCGGAGGCGTCGGCCTCGGTGAAGACCAGGCCGACGGTGGTGACGGCGGAGCGGGTGGCGTCGGTGTAGGTGGCGCGCACCATCCGCTCGCAGCCGACGGACCGGAGCGTGGTCAGGAGCAGCGGGTCGAGCCCGTCCTTGCAGGTGCCGTCGGCGGCGACGGCGGCCCTGGTCCAGGTGCGGTGGGTGCCGCCGGGGCCCGCGCCCCTGCCCTTCAGGGTGGGCGGGAACAACGTGTCGACGGGGACGCTGTGCCAGGCGGCGCGGGCGGCGGTGTACGGGCTCCTGGCGGTCCCGGCCGAGGAGTCGCCGGTCAGCCAGGCACCGGTGGCGGCCCCGCCGATCAGCCCGAGCCCGAGCACGACACAGGTGGCGGCCGCCGCCGCACGCCACCGCTGCCGGGGCCGGACGGGGCGCAGCCGGGTGGTGGTCTCGACGGGCGTCTCCGGGAAGCCGTAGCGGACGGGCGTCCGGTAGCCACCGGGGAGCGGCGGAACGGCCCCCGGCGCGGGCGTCAGATCAACGGCCCCGACGGGCCTGCGCCGGGTGCCGGGGGGCGCGGCGGGGGGCGCCGGGGCCGGATGCCTGGCGGGCGGCGTGGGAGTGGGGGCCTGCGCAGAAGCGGCAGGTGGGGCGGGGCTCGCGGCGGGCAGCGTGGACGCCGGGCTCGCGAGGGCCTGCGGGGCCGCGGGGCTCGCGGAGCGGCCGGGGGGCGCGGGAGCGGCGGCGGGCGGGCCGGGGCGCGTTGAGCCCGTTGCGGACGGACCGGGGCGCGCCGGGTACGCAGGAGGCGGGCCCGGGCGCGCTGAGGGCGCGGGGCTCGCGGAGCGGCCGGGGGGCGCGGGAGCGGCGGCGGGCGGGCCGGGGCGCGTTGAGCCCGTTGCGGACGGACCGGGGTGCGCCGGCCGGGCGGCAGGCGGGCCGGGGCGTGTGGCGGGCGCGGAGGGCCGGCCGGGGCTCTGCGCGGGTGCCTGGCGGTGCGGTGCGCCCTGCTGGGTGAAGGCTGCCGGGGGGCCGGGTCGGTCCGATGCGGCGGGCGGGCCGATCGGAGCCTCCTGCGCGGGAGCCGGAGGGTTCGGGGCCGCGGGGGCGGGGGGTGCGGCGGGCCGGGGTGGTGTCGCGGGAGGGGTGGTCGGGCGGGGCGGGACGGGGGCGCGATGCGCTTCGGTACTCATCCGGCCCCCTGCTGACACATCCTCGTACCGACCACGGATCACCGCCGCTGACAGGCCCGTTGGTGCTCGCGTGCAGGTCACTCTACGGGCTGCGGGCGGGCCGCGGGGAACGGGACTCCCCGCCGGTGGAGGATCTGTCCCGATCGTCCCCCTACCCAGCCGTAGCGGCTCTCTGGCAAGCTGCGGCCATGACTGCCCGCGCCGCTGACCGGACCCGTTACAACCGGGCCACCGCCCATCTCGACGCCCCGATCGCGATCGTGGATCTGGAGGCGTTCGACGCCAACGCCGACGATCTGGTGCGGCGGGCGGCCGGGAAGCCGGTCCGGGTGGCGAGCAAGTCGGTGCGGTGCCGGGCCCTGCTGGAGCGGGTGCTCGCACGGCCCGGGTTCGCCGGGATCATGTCGTACACGCTGGCGGAGTCGCTGTGGCTGGCGCGGGCCGGATACGACGACGTACTCCTGGCGTACCCCTCGGCGGACCGGGCCGCCTTCGCGGAGCTGGCCGCCGATCCGAAGCTGGCCGCGGCCGTGACGGTGATGGTGGACGACCACTCCCAGCTGGAGCTGATCGACGCCTCCCGGGCCGGTGGGCGCGAGGAGATCCGGGTCTGCCTGGAGTTGGACACCTCCCTGCGGATGCTGGGCGGCCGGGTGCGGATCGGGGCGCTGCGTTCGCCGCTGCGCTCCCCCGCCCAGCTCGCCGAACTGGCCCGCTCGGTGGCGCGCAGGCCGGGCTTCCGCCTGGTGGGGCTGATGGCGTACGAGGGCCATGTCGCCGGAGTCGGGGACGCGGTCGCCGGGCGGCCGCTGCGGTCCCGGGCGATCCGGCTGATGCAGGCCGCCGCCCGCAAGGAGCTGGCGGTGCGCCGGGCCGAGGTGGTGCGGGCGGTCCGCGCGGTCGCGCCGGAGCTGGAGTTCGTGAACGGCGGCGGCACGGGCAGCGTGCAGCACACGGCCGCCGAGAGCGCGGTGACGGAGATCGCCGCCGGTTCGGGGCTGTACGTGCCCCGGCTGTTCGACAACTACACGTCGTTCACCGCCCGGCCGGCGGCCCTGTTCGCGCAGCCCGTGGTGCGCCGGCCCGGTGTGGGCGTGGTGACGGTCCTCGGGGGCGGCTATCCGGCGTCCGGTGCGGCCGGTGCGGACCGCTCGCCGGTGCCGTATCTGCCGGAGGGGCTGCGCTACGACCCGCAGGAGGGCGCGGGCGAGGTGCAGACGCCGCTGCTGGGATCCCCCGCCGACGATCTGCTGATCGGCGACAAGGTCTGGTTCCGGCATGCCAAGGCCGGTGAGCTGTGCGAGCGCTTCGACACGCTGCACCTGATCGAGGGCGACCGGGTCACAGCGAGCGTTCCGACGTACCGGGGCGAGGGGCAGACCTTCCTCTGACCGGGGACGCGCGGGTTCAGGGGCTGATGGACGCGCCCACGCCTCCGCTCGTCCTGCTGTCTCCGAGCGGGCGGATGCCCCGGGTGATCGTGTCCATCAGCGAGAGCGGCAGCTCGGCGACGTCCGCGTCGAAGGCGAGCCGGACGATCACGGGGGTGCCGCTGCCCACGGACGAGGGGAAGGCGACGGACTGCACGTATCCCCCGGGTCCCTCGCCGGTGGTGACCTGCCACCGCACCAGGTAGCCGACGCGTCCGGCGACCGACAGCTGCTGGGCCTTGAGCACCTTGTGCGCGGTGATGCCGCCGTGGTTGCGACGGCCGAGGCTGTCCTCCTCGTAGGCGAGGTCGGCGGCGGTGACGATATCGGCCTCGGCCAGGGCCTTGGGGTCGGTCTCGGCGCTCCGGGCGGTGTGGGTGGTGACCGTGCCGTGGTAGCACGACGACGAGCCGCCGGGGCAGTCGTAGGACTGGACGGTGCGGATGGCGGGGACGTCGAAAGAGCTGCTCTTCGGCTTCTCCCAGCCCCGGGGCACCGGCACCGTGACCCCGTTGAGCTGGTCGACGAGGAGGGCCGGGTTCTCGTCGGGGTCGGGTTCGTCGGTGGTCGTGGCGGGGGCTGTGGGGGTGGTGACGGGGGCGGGGGCCGAGGTGGTCGTGGCCGGGGCCGCCGGCGTGCCGCCCTCGTCGCGGCCGAGCAGGACCGCGGCGGTGACGGCCGCGCCCAGGACCAGCACCCCCAAGAGCGTGACCGCCAGGATCTTCGTCCGGTTGCCGCCCCCGGCCCCGTCGTGCGGGTCGCGCTGGTGCGGGAGCGGAAACGGCGGCGGACCGAACCCCGCCGGGCCGGACTGCGCCGGTGCGGGCGGCTGGTGCGGCGCGGACCCGTCGGCGGCGAGCGGGCGGGTGTGCGCGGTCCATGCGGTGCCGTCCCACCAGCGCTCCAGACCGGGTGCGCCCGTGTCCGGATACCAGCCGGGCGGCGTCGCGTAGCTCATCCCCACACTCTAGAGTCCGCCTCCGACACGGTCGCGGGGGTCCCGGGTTCAGGTGTCGCGGCCGGTCAGGGAGAGCAGATCGCGGGCGGGGCCGGTGGGGCGGTGGCCGCCGGGCCAGACGGCGCGCAGTTGGCGGCGCAGCCGTACGCCCGCGACCGGGACCTTGACGAGGCGGCGGGAGGACAGCTCCTCGCCCAGGGCCAGTTCGCTCAGGACGCAGGGGCCCGCGCCGCTCTCGGCCGCGCCCTTGACCGCCGTGGTGGAGGAGAGTTCCAGCAGCGGCTGGGCGAGGCCGCCGTGCCCGGCGAGCGCGGCGTCCAGGACCTGGCGGGTGCCGGATCCGTGTTCGCGCAGGATGAGCGGGGTGGCGGCGAGTTCGCCGGGGAGCAGCGGGGTGCGGCGGCGGGCCCAGGGGTGGGTGGGGGCGACCACCACGACGAGGCGGTCGTGGGCGATGACGGTGCCGTCGAGGCCCTCCGGTATCGACAGGCCCTCGACGAAGCCGAGGTCGGCCTCGCCGGTGACCAGGCGGCGGGCGACGGCCGCGGAGTTCCCGACGAGGAGCGAGACCGCGGTGTCGGGGCGATCACCGCGCAGGGCGATCAGCCAGCCCGGCAGCAGGTATTCGGCGATGGTCATGCTGGCGGCGACCCGCAACCGGGAGTCGCGGCGGTCGCGCAGCGCCTGGGTGCCCGCGTCGAAGGCCTCGGCCGCCTCGACGACGCGGCGTGCCCAGTCGGTGACCAGCGCGCCCGCGTCGGTGAGCCGGGAGCCGCGCGGGGAGCGGTCCAGCAGGGTGACGCCGAGCTGCCGCTCCATGGACCGGACGCGGCTGGAGGCGGCGGGCTGGGTGATGCCGACGTCCCGGGCGGCCCGGCCGAGGCTGCCGTGCCGGGCGACGGCGAGCAGCAGTTCCAACGCCCCGAGGTCGGGGACCCGGTGGGCGAGGGGCGTGGGGGGTGCCTGGGGTTCGCCGTCGGTCATAAAGCCAGCTTATGACCTCATAGGGGCGTGGTCCCTGGTGGGTGGGGAAGCTGCCGCGAAGAATCGTGGCATGGCCATCTTTCCGCAGACCCAGGCACCCCTTCAGCCGCCTTGCGACGCCGCGCTTCCCCGGACGGCTGGTCCGCTGCGGCCACCGGCCCTGCGGCACATCGGCCCGAACTGGTACGCGAGCGTCATGGGCACCGCGATCGTCGCGGGCGCCGGGGCCGTGCTCCCCGTCGACGTTCCCGCTCTGCGGGCCGTGGTCACCGCGGTGTGGGCGCTGTCGGCCGTGCTGCTCCTGGCCGTCCTCGCCGCGCGGACCGGGCACTGGATACACCACCGGGACCAGGCCCGCGCCCATCTGCTGGACCCGGCGGTCGCGCCGTTCTACGGCTGTCTGCCGATGGCGCTGATGGCCGTCGGCGGGGCCACCCTGACGGTGGGCGTGGACGTCGTGGGCGCGCGGGCAGCGCTCGCGGTGGACGTGGTGCTGTTCGTGGCGGGCACGGTGATCGGCCTGGCGGTCGCCGTCGTGGTGCCGTATCTGATGGTCGTACGCCACCGTCCCGCGCCCGGGACCGCGTCGCCGGTCTGGCTGCTGCCGCTGGTCGCCCCGATGGTGTCGGCCTCGCAGGGCGCGCTGCTGGTGCCGCACCTGGGGGCCGGGCAGGGGCGTGAGGCGCTGCTGCTGGCCTGCTACGCGATGTTCGGGCTGTCGCTGCTGGCGACGCTGGTGGTGCTGCCGCTGGTCTTCTCGCGGCTGGTCCACCACGGTCCGCTGCCGCTCGCGCTGACCCCGACGCTGTTTCTGGTGCTGGGGCCGCTCGGCCAGTCGACCACCGCCGTCAACCAGCTGGCCGATGTCGCCCCTGGGGCGGTGGCGGCCCCCTACGCCTCGGCGTTCGGCGCGTTCGCCGTGCTGTACGGGGTGCCGGTGCTGGGCTTCGCGCTGCTGTGGCTGGCCCTGGCGGCCGCGATGGTGGTGCGGGCCGCGCGGAACGGGATGGGGTTCGCGATGACGTGGTGGGCGTTCACCTTCCCCGTCGGTACGTGTGTGACCGGCGCGGCGGGTCTGGCGCGGCACACCGGTCTGGACGCGCTGACCTGGCTCGCGGGGGCGCTGTACGTGTTCCTGGTCGTCGCATGGGCGGCGGCCGGGACGCGGACGGTGCCCGGGGTGCTCAGCGGAGCGCTGACGGCAGCACCCGGGCCGCCTCGGCCAGCGACGGCCCGTACCAGGTGAGCAGCCGCCCGTCGACGAGTGCGGCGGGCAGGGCGGGGAAGGCCTCGGGCCCGTCGTCGGCGGTGAAGCGGTAGGGCTCGTCGGGCAGCACGACCAGCTCGGCCCCGGAGGCGTTCAGCTCGCCGACCGGGATGCGGGGGTAGCGCTCGGGGTGGTCGGCGTACACGTTGCGGACGCCGAGGCGGGCGAGGAGGTCCCCGGCGAAGGTGTCGTGGCCGAGCACCATCCAGGGCCTGCGCCAGATCGGTACGACGGCGGGGCGGGGGCTTGTGGAGGGCGCGGGCAGGGCGGCCCAGGCGGCCTCGGCCTCGTCCAGCCAGCGGGGCCGGTCGAGCCCGCAGCCGTCGACGAGAACGCGGTGGAGTTCGGCGAGGGCCTGGTCCAGGGTGCGGACCCCGGTGACCAGGACGTCGAGCCCGGCGGCCCGGAGCGCGTCGAGGTCGGGGGCCCGGTTCTCCTCCTCGTTGGCGATCACGAGGTCGGGGGCGAGGGCGGCGATCGCGGCCACGTCCGGGTTCTTCGTGCCGCCGATCCTCGCGGCGGCGAGGTCCGCGGGGTGGGTGCACCAGTCGGTGGCGCCGACGAGCAGCCCGGGGGCGGTGTGGGCGACGGCCTCGGTGAGCGAGGGGACCAGCGAGACGACGCGCACGGAACGCCTTTCGGGAACGGGACGGGGCTCAGCGGCGCGAGTCGAAGGTGGCGTCGATGTGCTCGGCCACCGAGACCACGAGGAGCTTGGTGCCGGGCACCGTGGCGCGCCAGCGGTGGCGGACCCCGCCGGAGAGGAACAGGGTGTCGCCGCCCTCCAGCCGGTGCACCCGGCCCTCCGCCTCGACGTCGACGGCGCCCGCGACGACGTACATCAGCTCGTCGTTGCGGTGCTGGAACTCCCGGCCGAGGTCCGGTTCGCCGGAGAACTCCAGGGCGCTGAGCTGGTGGCGGCCGCGCACCAGGCGGCGTACGCCCTCGCCCTCCCCGCCCCGGACGACGTCCACGGCGCGGGCGGAGTCGGCGGCGGCGTGGAGCTTCTTGGTGGTGGTCTCCAGCGCTTCGGCGACCCGGTCGAGGGAGCGGGCGCTGGGGCGGGCCCGTTCGTTCTCGATCTGGCTGAGGAAGGGCACGGAGAGCCCGCTGCGCTCGGCGACCGCGGCCAGCGTGAGGCCGAGGGTCCGGCGCCGGCGCCGGACCGCGGCGCCCACCCGCGGTGTGTCCTTGTCGTCCATCTCCGAGCTCCCTCCCGCACCCGCCCATCCTCGCGGTTGCCAGCACCTTACGCACATGGTTGGGCACGACGTCCGGAAAACGACCTCCGGGCAGCCGGAAAGGGGTGGCCCCGCCCGAAGGCGGGGCCACCCCTTTCCTACCTGTGCTTTTCGCGCCCGTGGACCCTACTGGGGCGCCATGGTGTCCGCGATGCCCGGGTTGTCGTCCATCCAGGCCTTCACGGCTTCTTCCTCGTGGCCCGCGCCGCGCTTCTGGATCTCGTTCTCCAGGCCGCCGAGCTGCTTCTCGGTGAGCTTGAAGTCCTTGAACCACTTCGTCAGCTGCGGGTACTGCTCCGGGAACTCCTTGGAGGCGATGGTGTGCAGCCGGTCACCCTCGCCGAACACCTTCTGCGGGTCCTTCAGCTTGGTGAGCTCGTACTCGTTGTACGACCAGTGCGGGGTCCACAGCAGGACGGCGACGGGCTCCTTCTTGGCGTACGCGCGCTTCAGCTCGGCCAGCATGCCGGGCGTGGAGGAGTCGACGACCTCGTACTCGCCGTCCAGCCCGTACTTCGGCAGGACGTTCTCCTTGAGGTTCTCCATGACGGCGGTGCCGGGCTCGATGCCGACGATCCGCCCCTTGAAGTCGGAGCCCTTGCCCTTCAGGTCCTCCAGGGACTTGACGTCCTTGACGTAGTCGGGGACCGCGACCTCCACGGAGGTCGGCCCGTACCAGGAGCCGATGTCGGTCAGCTTGTCCTTGTACTTGTCCCAGTAATTCTTCTGGGTGTACGGCAGCCAGCCGTCGAACTGGACGTCGATCTGACCGCGCGACATCGCCGCGTACATGGGGCCGATCTCGAACTGCTTGAGGTTGATCTTGTAGCCGCGCTCCTCCAGGACCGCCTTCCACAGGTACGTGGCGGCGATGTCCTCCTCCCAGGGGAACCAGGCGACCTCGACCGGGCGCTTGCGCTCGTCGTCACCGCTCACGGCCGCGGCGCCCTTCGGGGCGGGGGCCCACGTGTCGACGACGCCGGAGTTGTCCTTCAGCCAGGTGCGAACGGCTTCCTGCTCCTTGCCGGAACCGGCCTTCTGGATCTCGGCCTCCAGGCTGGTGAGCTGCTTCTCGGTCATCTTGAAGCTCTTCAGCCACTTGGCGACCTCGGGGTTCTCCTGCGAGAAGCCCTTGCGCGCCAGGGTGTGGATGCCGTCGCCCTTGCCCCACAGACCCTTGGGGTCCTCGAGCTTGGTGAGGTCGAAGTCGTTGTAGGCCCAGTGCGGCGACCAGAGGGGAACGACGATCGGTTCCTTCTTGGCGTACGCGCGCTTCAGCTCGGCCAGCATGGACGGCGTGGAGCCGTCGATGAGCTTGTACTCCTTGTCCAGGCCGTAGCCCGGCAGCAGCTTGTCCTTGAGCAGGCCCATCTCACCGGCGCTCGGCTCGATGCCGACGATGCGGCCCTTGAACTCGGAGGCCCGGCCCTTCAGGTCCTCCATCGACGTGACGTCCTTCATGTACGCCGGGACGGCCAGCTCCAGCGAGGTGGGGGCGTACCAGGCACCCATGTCCTCCAGGCGGTCCTGGTACTTCTTCCAGTAGCTGGCGTGGGTGACCGGCAGCCAGGAGTCGGTCTGGAAGTCGATCTGCCCGTTGGCCATGCCGGTGTACAGCGCGCCGGCCTCGTACTGCTTGACGTCGACCTCGAAGCCGCGCTGCTCCAGCATCTCCTTCCAGAGGAACGTGGAGGCGATGCCCTCGTCCCACGGGATGTAGCCGATGCTGATCTTCTTGCCGTCGCCGACCTGCGCGCTCTTGCCGGCGGTGTCGTCCTTGGAGCCGCCGAAGACGCTCATGCCGCCCGCCACGAGGGCGAGGGCGACGATGGCGGCGACCGCGACCACGGGCTGCGGGCGGTAGGTCCAGATCTTCCAGCCCTCGGCCATCGCACGGGCCTTGGCCACCGCGCGGCGGCCCAGCGGGGAGACCACGGTGCCGAGCGCGCCGGTCATCCGGTCCAGGTACATGGCGAGGATGACGATGGAGATGCCCGCCTCGAAGCCGAGGCCGACGTCGACGTTGCCGATGGCGCGGTAGACGGAGCCGCCGAGGCCGCCGCCGCCGACCATGCCCGCGATGACGACCATGGACAGGCCGAGCATGATGACCTGGTTGATACCGGCCATGATCGTGGGCAGGGCGAGGGGCAGCTGGACGCGCAGCAGGGTGTTGCGGGAGGTGGTGCCGAAGGCATCGGCGGCCTCGACGAGCTCGCCGTCCACCTGGCGGATGCCGAGTTCCGTCATCCGGACGCCCGGGGGCAGCGCGAAGATGATCGTGGCGATGATGCCGGGTACCACGCCGACGCCGAAGAAGATGACGCCGGGGATCAGGTAGACCATGGCGGGCATGGTCTGCATGAAGTCCAGGACCGGGCGGACCACCGCGCTGACCGTCTTGGACCGGGAGGCCCAGATGCCCAGCGGTACGGCGATGACCAGGGTGACGAGGGTCGCGACGAGCACCAGGGTGAGGGTGTCCATCGCCTCGTCCCACAGTTCGACGGAGTCGATGAGGGCGAATCCGACGAAGGTCAGCAGGGCGGCGGGCAGGCCGCGCAGCCACCAGGCGATGACGGCGACGATGCCCGCGAACAGCAGCGGTGCGGGGGCGGACAGGACGGCGGCTATGCCGTCGAACATGCCGCTGACGATCGAGCTGATGGCGTCGAAGAGCCAGACGAGGTGGGTCTGCAGCCAGTCGACCGCGGAGTCGACCCATTCGCCGAGGGGAAGCCTAAACACCGGCCACCTTCTTCTCGTCGGTGTTCTGCACGTCGGCCGTGGACACGGTGTCGCGCGGGGCTTCGGCCGGGGTCATCGGCTCGCCGAGGACGGCGAGCAGCCGGGAGCTGGGGACGACGCCGACGAGCTTGCCCTTCGCGTCGGTGACGGCGACCGGGTCCGGGCTCTGCGAGCAGGGCGTGAACAGGTCGATGATCGGCGTGGACTCCGCGACCGTGGCGGGGGCGGCGGCGAGCACGTCCTGCGGGGTGCGCAGCTCCGTGCCGTCCGCCGCCTTGCCGCCCATCGCGGTGTGCGGCTCGGCCATGATCGCGCCGGCGGTGAGCACCCGGGAGCGGTCGACGTCCTGGGTGAACGAGGCGACGTAGTCGTTGGCCGGGGTGACGAGGATGTCCTCGGCGGTGCCGAGCTGGACGATCTTCCCGTCGCGCATGACGGCGATCCGGTCACCGAGGCGCATGGCCTCGTTGAGATCGTGGGTGATGAAGACGATGGTCTTCTTCAGGCGCTTCTGGAGCTCCAGCAGCTGGTCCTGCATGTCACGGCGGATCAGCGGGTCGAGCGCGCTGAAGGACTCGTCCATGAGCAGCAGGTCGGCGTCGGTGGCCAGGGCGCGGGCGAGGCCCACGCGCTGCTGCATACCGCCGGACAGCTCGTCGGGCCAGGACTTCTCCCAGCCTTCGAGGCCGGTGAGCCGCAGCGCCTCGGCGGCGCGCACCTCGCGCTCCTCGCGTGGGACGCCCTGGACCTCCAGGCCGTACGCGGCGTTCTCCAGGACGCTCCGGTGGGGGAAGAGCGCGAAGTGCTGGAACACCATGCTGATCTTGGTGGAGCGGACGTGCCGGAGCTCGCGGGGGCTCAGGGCGGTCAGATCCTGGCCGTCGAAGAGGACCCGGCCGGCGGTGGGGTCGAGGAGGCCGTTGAGCATCCGCAACAGGGTGGACTTGCCCGAGCCGGACAACCCCATGACGACGAAGATCTGGCCCGGCTCGACGGTGAACGAGGCGTCGATCACCGCTGCGGTCGTTCCTTCGGCGCGCAGCTCGTCGCGGTCCGCACCGCTCTCCAGCTTCCGCACGGCTTCATCGGGTCGTCTTCCGAACACTTTGTACAAGTGCTCGGCTTGCAGCCTGGACACATACACCTCACGCGTTGGACCGAAAAACGGTCTGCCACCCCCTCCGGCAGACCGTGGAGCGATGCGGGCTCTGTCCGCGTGGCACATGCACTGGTTGAAAATGCGACGTGGTCCGCTCCGGTGGCGCGCCTGCCCGCACTTACACCACCCAAACGCGACCGTGACCCAGGTCACTGACCTGCGACGGAGCGCGGGTAAGCGGTTACTGGGAGCGACTGTCGGCGGGGTGGGGCATCATCGGGTCTGTGACGCGACGCCTGATGCTCCTCGACACCGCTTCCCTGTACTTCCGCGCCTACTTCGGGGTGCCCGACTCGGTGCGCGCGCCGGACGGGACGCCCGTGAACGCCGTGCGCGGCCTCCTGGACTTCATCGGCCGCCTGGTGCACGACCACCGGCCGGACGAGCTGGTCGCCTGCTGGGACAACGACTGGCGTCCGCAGTGGCGGGTCGACCTGATCCCGACGTACAAGGCGCACCGGGTCGCCGAGGAGACGCCGGCCGGACAGACGGACGAGGAGGAGATCCCCGACACGCTGTCGCCGCAGGTCCCGATCATCGAGGACGTGCTGGCCGCGCTCGGGATCGCCCGGGTCGGCGTCACACCCTACGAGGCGGACGACGTCATCGGCACGCTCACGGCGCGGGCGAAGGGCCCGGTCGACATCGTCACCGGCGACCGTGATCTGTATCAGCTGGTCGACGACGCCCGTCAGGTGCGCGTGCTCTACCCGCTCAAGGGCGTCGGCACGCTCCAGGTGACCGACGAGGCGTGGCTGCGCGAGAAGTACGGCGTGGACGGCGCGGGATACGTGGACCTGGCGCTGCTGCGCGGCGACCCGAGCGACGGGCTCCCGGGCGTCCCCGGCATCGGCGAGAAGACGGCGGCGAAGCTGCTGGACGCGTACGGCGATCTCGACGGGATCATGGCGGCGGTGGACGATCCGAAGGCGAAGCTGACCCCGTCGCAGCGCAAGCGGCTGGACGAGTCGCGCGCCTATGTCGCCGTCGCACCGAAGGTGGTCCGGGTGGCCGGGGACGTCCCGCTGCCGGAATTCGACCCGGCGCTGCCGCGCGAGCCGCGCGACCCGGCCGCCCTGGAGGCGCTGGCGGAGCAGTGGGGGCTGAGCGGGGCGCTCCAGCGCCTGCTGACCGTCCTTCAGTACTGAGGGGTCGACCGGGACCCGGGCCGGGGTGTTAACTTAGGTTTACCTAAGTCTTCGAACCAGGGAGTACCTCGTGGCAGAGCGGCCGGCCCGGCAGGGACCCAAGGCCCAGGGGGCGCAGGTCGTGCGCACCGAGCAGATCACCCCGCACATGGTGCGGGTGGTCCTCGGCGGCGAGGGCCTTGCGGACTTCTCCCTCTCCGGCTTCACCGACCACTACATCAAGCTGTGCTTCGCGCCCGAGGGCGCGGACTACGCGCACCCGTTCGACATGGCGGCCATCCGGGAGTCCTACCCGCGCGAGCTGTGGCCCACCACCCGTACGTACACGGTACGTTCGTGGGACCCGGCCGCCAGGGAGATGGCCGTCGACTTCGTCGTGCACGGCGACGAGGGCCTGGCGGGACCGTGGGCCCGGCGGGCGCGCGTGGGTGAGCAGGTGACCTTCCTCGGCCCCGGCGGCGGTTACGGCCCCGACGCCGCGGCGGACTGGCACCTGCTGGCCGGCGACGAGAGCGCGCTGCCGGCGATCGCGGCGGCCCTGGAGCAGATGCCCGCGGGCGCACTGGTGCACGCCTTCGTCGAGGTGCCGGACGCCTCGGAGGAGCAGAAGATCGTGACGCCCGACGGGGTGGCCGTGACCTGGCTGCACCGTGGGGACCGGCCCGTCGGCGAACTGCTGACCGCCGCCGTGAAGGGGCTGGACTTCCCCGAGGGCGAGGTCCAGGCGTTCGTGCACGGGGAGGCGGGCTTCGTGAAGGAGATCCGCCGCTATCTCCGCGTGGAACGGCAGATCCCGCTGGTGCAGCTGTCGATCTCGGGCTACTGGCGCCTCGGCCAGAACGACGACGCCTGGCGCGCGGTGAAGCGCGAGTGGAACGAGCAGGTGGAGCGCGAGCAGGAGGGCGGCACGCAGGCCGCGTAGCGGCCCCCGGCCCGACCGCAGGCGCGCAGCCCGGCTGCCGAACCTCCCGCCGCCGCCGCCCGGGGCGCCCGACCTCCTGGCCCCCGGCCGCGCGGGCCCCAGCAGACACCTGGACCCCGTCCGCCGCACCTCGCGGCGGACGGGGTCCGCTCGGTCGAGGGCCCGGCGGCCGGTCGGCGGCCCCGGCGTCGGACGCCCGCCCGCCCGGCCGCTGGGCATCACCCCCAGCCACCGGGGGCCAGATCCACTCGGCCGGGGCGAGCCGACCGAAAGGCAGGCCCCGACTTCAGGCGCCCGCAGCACCCGCCTCCGCCCCCGGCCCCTCTCCGCGCCGCCGGAACCCTCCGGGCCCCGGGCACCGCCGCTCCTCCGGCTGCCCCCCGCCGCCGGAACCCTCCGGACCACCGGCCCCCTCCGCGGCACCGGAGCCTTCCGCACCCCGGACACCGCCCGCTTCCCCCGGCTGCCTCCCCGCCACCGGAGCCCCCGAGCCTCCCGGATCGACCGGCCCCGACAGGTGCTCCGGCGACTCGAAGCGCCGGTAGGACACGTCGATGTGCGCCAGCCTCCGCAGCGCGCCGAACATCGCCTCGCCGAGGACGGTCCCCACCACGACGCTCTCGACCAGGTCCTCGCGGGCCACCCGCCGCTGCACGTAGTCGAGATCGGCACGGGCGACCGGCTCGGCGGCGTCCGCGTAGACGTCCAGCAGGTCGATGTACCCGCGGTGCCCAGCCCTGCGCAGCGCGCACAGCACCCCCGCCAGCGACTCGGCGGCGGAGCCCCGTTCGTCCACCTGCCAGCCGCGCCGGTGCACCAGTTCGGCCACCTCCTCGCGCGCGTCCTCCAGTTCGGGCCCCGCCGCCTCCCCGTCGGTCGGCGTCACGCCGTCCGCCGCGACCCCCAGCACCTTGTGCACCGGCTGCCCGGGATCGTCCATCGCCCGCAGGACCTCGCCGATGGCGGCGAGCGAGAGGCCGCCGACATCCAGCAGCGCCCGGATCAGCCGCAGTCTGCGCTCGTGCCCCGGGCCGTAACGCGCCTGGTTCGGGCTGGTCAACTCTCCTGCGGCCAGAAGCCCTTCCCGTAGGTAGTACTTGATCGTCGGCACCGGAACGCCGGACCTGCGACTCAATTCACCGATGCGCACCGCGTGTTCGCCCTTCTGCCCTTGCCAGAAACCGCCCCCATCATAGATAGTCACCCTATCGGATAGTGGACAGCGCGGCTATCCATATTGACCGGCGCCGCCGTATCACCACAGGGGGGTCTCCCATGTCGTCATGGCGTTCCTGGCATCGTCCATTAGTCGTCTTCTCCGCCGCGATGGCCACTCTCGCCGTCGTCTCCGCCGTCGGCCTCGTGGTCGACGACCGGGTCCTGGTGGGGGCGCCGATCTGGGCGAAGCCGTTCAAGTTCAGCGTGTCGTTCGTGGCGTACTGCCTGACGCTGGCCTGGATGCTGACGCTCCTCACGCGCGGGCGCCGGATCGGGCGGTGGGCGGGGCACGCCGTCGTCGTGACGGGTCTGGTCGAGATGGTGATCATCACCGTGCAGGTCCTCCGGGGGAAGCGCAGTCACTTCAACACCGCGACGTCCTTCGACTCGGCACTGTGGAACGCGATGGGCATGACCATCGTCGTCCTGTGGGCGGCCACCCTGGTGATCGCCGTCCTCCTGGCGGTCACCCGCATCACCGACCGGGCGACGGCCCTCGCCGTCCGGGGCGGGCTGCTGATCGCCCTGGCCGGCGGGGCCCTCGGGTTCCTGATGACGCTGCCGAGCGAGAGCCAGCGGGCGGCCGGAGATCTCGACGCCGCCGACGCGATCGGCGCGCATTCCGTGGGCGTACCGGACGGCGGCCCGTCCATGCCGCTGACCGGCTGGTCGACGACCGGCGGCGATCTGCGGGCCCCGCACTTCGTGGGCATGCACGCGCTCCAGCTGATACCGCTCCTCCTGATCGCGCTGGTGCTGCTCGCACCCCGCTGCGCCCCGCTGCGCGACCCCGGGGTGCGGCTGCGCCTCGTACGGGTCGCCGTCGGCGGTTACGCGGCGCTCGTCGCCCTCATCACCTGGCAGGCGCTCCGCGGCCAGCCGCTGATCCATCCCGACGCGGTCACCCTGGCCGCCGCCGGAGCGATCGTCGCGGCGATGGCGTACGGCGCCTGGAGGGCGCTGCGCCCCGCCGTCCCCGCCCACCCGTCCCGTACCGAAGCCGAACAGGAGCCTGTGGCATGACCGGCGCACTCTTCGAGATCACCTTCTGGCTGGCCGCCCCGTTCTGGCTGCTGATGATCTTCGCCCCCACCTGGTCCGGCACCGCCCGCGTCGTCGCCTCGCCGCTGACCGTGCTGCCGGTGCTCGCCGTCTACGTGGTCCTGGCCGTCCCCGTGTTCCCGGAGCTGTGGACGGCGGTGAGCAACCCGGACCTCGACGCCCTCCGTGATCTGACGGCTCTGGCCGGCGGAGCGGCGGCGATCTGGGCGCAGGTGATCGCCTGGGATCTCCTGCTCGGCCAGTGGATGTACCTCCAGAGCCGGAAGCTGGGTCTCTCACCGCTGCTGATGGGCCCGCTGCTGGTGCTGACGATCCTGCTGTCGCCGTTCGGGCTGCTGATCTTCCTCGCCGTCCGCGCCGTCCGTCTGCGGCGGCGCGAACCGCTCCAGGGCTGAGTGGCGCGTCCTCCCGGGCCCGGTCTGGAAAGATCGCAACATTCCGACCAATCCGCACGGCCGCCGGCTCCGAATCACTTGCGGAACCGACGATCGCCCCGGGAGGAAACCCGCGTGAAGGAAGCCGTACACATCAGTGGGGTGCCCTCGCCCGGTACCGATCTCCAGGAGCTCCTGGTGCGGGTCGCCCGGGGCGACCAGGACGCGTTCGCCTCGGTGTACGACGCGGTGAGCGGGCCCGTGCTCGGCCTGGTGCGCAGCGTCCTCCGCGACCCGGCGCAGTCGGAGGAGGTGGCGCAGGAGGTGCTGGTGGAGGTGTGGCGCACCGCGCCCCGCTTCCAGGCCTCCCGTGGCAGCGCGATGAACTGGGTGCTGACCCTGGCCCACCACCGGGCCGTCGACCGGGTCCGCTCGGCCGAGGCCGCCGCCGCCCGGGAGCACAAGGCGGCGCTGCTGGATCGGACGCCCGCCTTCGACGAGGTGTCCGAACAGGTCGAGACCCGGCTGGAGAGAGAACAGGTACGGCGCTGCATGCGCACCCTGTCCGAGCTGCAACGGGAGTCGGTGACCCTCGCCTACTACCGGGGCCTGACCTACCGCGAGGTATCCGAACTCCTCTCCGTGCCCCTGGGCACCATCAAGACACGACTCCGCGACGGCCTCATCCGGCTGCGCGACTGCCTGGGGGTGAGCGCATGAGCACGGCCGAACTGCACACGCTGACTGGGGCCTACGCCCTGCATGCGCTGCCGGAGTCCGAACAGCGGGCGTTCGAACGGCATCTGGAGGACTGCGAGGCCTGCGCCCAGGAGGTGCGGGAGCTGTCGGCCACCGCCGGCCGGCTCGGTCTCGCCGTCGCCGAGCCCTCGCCGCGCGAGCTGCGCGAGAGGGTGCTGCGGGAGATCACGACCGTACGCCAGGAGGCTCCGGCGCACGGCAGACGTGAAAGGACCGGCGGGAGGGGGCGCACCGGGCGGTGGTACGCCTACGCGCTCGCCGCCTGCCTCGCGGCGGCCGCCGCGTTCGGAGGGGTCGCGGTCTGGCAGAACCAGCTGGCACAGGACGCGCGGCAGGAGGCGGACCAGGCGCAGCGTCAGAACGCGCAGCTGGCGCAGGTGCTTTCGGCACCCGACGCGAAGACCTCCTCGGGCGAGCTGACGGGCGGGGCTCGCGCCACCGTCGTCGTCTCGCAGAGCCACAACCGCGCGGTGTTCCTGGCCTCGGGGATGGCTCCGCCGCCGAGCGGCAAGGTCTACCAGATCTGGTTCAACGACGAGGGCACGATGCGTTCGGCCGGGCTGATGGACCCGCGGGCGAGCGACGACGCGGTCCTGCTCGACGGGCCGGTGGACCGGGCGTCCGGGATGGGCATCACGGTCGAGCCCGCCGGCGGCTCCGCCGAACCGACCTCGTCCCCGGTGGCGCTGATGGACTTTCCGACCGCCTGACGTTTCACTCACGAGTACCGCAAGGGAGCGCATGTCCCATGAGTAGTGTCGCGGTGGTGCTGTTCACCTCCGACCTGCGTCTGCACGACAATCCGGTGCTGCGTGCCGCCCTGCGGGACGCGGACGAGGTCGTCCCGCTGTTCGTCCGTGACGACGCCGTCCACCGGGCCGGGTTCGACGCACCCAACCGGCTGGCGTTCCTCGCGGACTGCCTGGCGGAGCTGGACACCGGACTCCGTGACCGCGACGGCAGACTGGTCGTCCGCCGGGGCGGGACGGCCCGAGAGGTGAAACGGATCGTCGAGCAGACCGGGGCGGAGTCCGTACACATGGCCGCCGGGGTCAGCGGGTACGCGGCACAGCGCGAGGAACGGATCCGGGAGGCCCTCGCGGGGACCGGTTGCGATCTGCACGTCCACGACGCGGTGGTCACCGCGCTCGCTCCGGGCCGGGTGATCCCGACGGGCGGCAAGGACCACTTCGCGGTGTTCACCCCGTACTTCCGCCGTTGGGAGGCGGAGGGGGTACGGGGCACACTGACCGCTCCCCGCACGGTCCGGGTGCCCGACGGCGTGTCCGGCGACGCGCTCCCGGACCGGGACGCCGTCAAGAACGTCTCCCCCGGTCTCGCCCGGGGCGGCGAGGAAACGGGCCGCAAGCTGGTGGCGTCCTGGCTCCACGGCCCCGTGGCCGACTACGAGGAGGGCCACGACGACCTGGCGGGCGACGCGACGTCCCGGCTCTCCCCGCATCTGCACTTCGGTACGGTCTCCGCCGCCGAACTGGCCAACCGGGCACGGGAGAAGGGCGGGCCCGGCGGTGAGGCGTTCGTGCGGCAGCTGGCCTGGCGCGACTTCCACCACCAGGTCCTCGCGGCCCGGCCCGACGCCTCCTGGTCCGACTACCGGCCGCGCCACGACCGCTGGCGCTCCGACCAGGACGAGATCGACGCCTGGAAGTCCGGGCGGACGGGCTATCCGCTGGTGGACGCGGCGATGCGGCAGCTCGCGCACGAGGGCTGGATGCACAACCGGGGTCGGATGCTGGCCGCGAGCTTCCTCACGAAGACGCTGTACGTGGACTGGCGGGTGGGCGCCCGGCACTTCCTGGACCTGCTGGTCGACGGGGACGTGGCGAACAACCAGCTCAACTGGCAGTGGGTGGCCGGCACAGGGACGGACACCCGCCCCAACCGCATCCTGAACCCGGTGATCCAGGGCAAGCGCTTCGACCCGGACGGCGCCTACGTGCGGCGGTGGGTGCCGGAGCTGGCGGAGGTGGAGGGGCCCGCGATCCACGAACCCTGGAAACTGGAGGGCCTGGACCGGGCGGGCGTCGACTACCCCGACCCGGTGGTGGACCTGGCCGAGGCGCGGTCCCGCTTCGAACGCGCGCGCGGCCTGGACTGACCCGTACGGCCCTCGGGAAGGGCCTGTTCCGCGCGGCTGCGGAACAGGCCCTTCCGGGTAACTCACGGGCGACGTGGCGGCCTCGGGATGAAGGCGCTCGTCCGGGCCTGGTACTCGGCGAACCCCGGCCGGTCGGCCATATGACGCTCCAGCAGGGCCGCTCCGCTGCCCTTGGTCAGCAGGAAGCTCATCACCAGGGGAGCGACAACGGTGGCGGCAGCGGCGGCCGGCGCCTGGCAGACGAAGAGGAAGAGGCCCCACCAGACGCAGAAGTCGCCGAAGTAGTTCGGATGGCGGGTCCAGGACCACAGTCCCCGGTCCATGATCTTCCCCTTGTTGGCGGGGTCGGCCTTGAACCGGGCGAGCTGGGCGTCTCCGATCGCCTCGAAGGCCAGCCCGACCGCCCACAGCAGCACCCCCGCCCAGGCCCACCAGGCGAGCGGCGCGGTGAGGTACTGCGCCGCCTGGACCGGGAGCGAGACGAGCCAGACCAGCGCGCCCTGGAGGAGGTACACCTTGCGCAGGGCATGCAGCTGGGGGTTGCCGGGGGCCCTGGCCAGCATCTTCTCGTAACGCGGGTCCTCTCCGTGCCCCTTCCCGCGCCGCCCGATGTGGATCGCGAGGCGCAGCCCCCAGATCACGGTCAGGGCGGTGACGAGCAGCCGGCGGGCGTCGTCGCCCTCGCCCGCCGAGAGGCCGTAGGAGACCAGCGCGACGGCGGCGAACCCGATGCCCCAGGCGACGTCGACGATCCGGTGCACACCCTTCTTCAGGGAGATGGCGAAGGTGACGAGCATGACGCCGAGGGCTGCGACGGCCGCGCCCGCGAGCCCGCTCGCGAACACGGACCAGGCGAAGCCGCTCACCGCTCCCCCTCCGGCCCGGCCGGTGCGTACCGGTGGCGCCGGGTGGCGGGCGTCACGGCGGAGCCGACCGCGCCGAGGCGCAGGGCGGGCGCCCTGGTGGCGGAGGTGGTCACGCGGTCTCCTCACGGGTCAGCAGCAGTTGCTGCACATCGAGATAGCCGGAGCGGAAGCCCGCTTCCGAGTACGCGAGGTAGAAGGTCCACATCCGGCGGAAGACGGCGTCGAAGCCGAGGGCGTCGACGTCGGCGGCCCGCTCGGTGAACCGCTCGCGCCACAGCCGGAGCGTCTCGGCGTAGTGCGCGCCGAACCGGATGCGCTGGGTGGTGCGCAGCCGGGTGTGCCTGGTGGTGGTCCGCTCGACGGCCTCCGTGGAGGGCAGCAGCCCGCCGGGGAAGATGTACTTGTGGATCCAGGTGTACGTGGAGCGGCTGGCGCGCAGCCGGTCGTCGGGCATGGTGATGGCCTGGAGGGCTATCCGGCCGCCGGGGACGAGCAGCCGGTCCAGGGTTCGGAAGTAGACCGGCCAGAACTCCTCGCCGACCGCCTCGATCATCTCGACGCTGACGATGGCGTCGTAGTCGCCGGTGACATGGCGGTAGTCGCTCAGCCGTACCTCGACGCGGTCCTCGAACCCGGCTTCGCGGATGCGGGCCCGGGCCAGTTCGCGCTGTTCGGCGGAGAGGGTGACGGTGGTGACCCGAGCCCCGCGGGCGGCCGCGCGGATGGCCAGTTCGCCCCAGCCGGTGCCGATCTCCAGCAGCCGGGTGCCGTCGGCGACCCCGGCTGCGTCGAGCAGCCGGTCGATCTTGCGGTGCTGGGCGGCGGGCAGCAGGTCGTGTTCGGCGGGGAAGCCGCGGAAGACCGCGGAGGAGTAGGAGAGCGTCTCGTCCAGGAAGAGGGCGAACAGTTCGTTGGACAGGTCGTAGTGGTGGCTGATGTTGTCCCGGGAGCCCTCGGGGGTGTTCATCTGCGCGGCGGGCCTGCGCAGGTGCCAGATGCCGCGCAGGCGTTGCAGCGGCCGGGGGACGAGGTCGGCGGCGTTGTCGGCGAGCACGGTCAGCACGGCGACGAGGTCGGGCGCGTCCCATTCCCCGGCCATGTAGGACTCGCCGAAGCCGATGAGTCCGCTCGCCCCGATCCGCCGGAAGAAGGCGTCGGGGGCGCGGATGTCCATGAGCGGCCCGCCGAGGCCGATGTGGTCCCGGCCCGCGAGCCGGGCGCGCAGGGGGAGCCTGCCGAGCGCGCGGCGGACGGTGCGTTCCGCGACGGCGGTCCGGGCGCGGGAGGCCCGGGGCAGGGTGACGATGTCGGGCCAGCGTTCCGGGTCGGCCCCGGGGGTGTGCTCTGCCGGCAGCGCCGAGGTGGGAGCGGTCACTGCATGCCTTCCTGTGTGCGGTGCGGACGACGGGGTTGCACGGGGAGCCCGCGCAGATAGAGCCGGATGCCGTGCAGGCGGATCGCGGCGGAGACGAGGACGGTGGAGAGGGGGTGGCGCAGGGCGAGGCGCACCAGCTCCCGGGAGGTGGGCGGGCGGCGGGCTCCCCGTACGGTCGCGGTGAACGGGCGGGCTCCCTCACGCTCCAGACGGACGCTCAGGTCGAGCCGGGCCCCGGGCTGGGGCAGCCGCATCCGGTAGCCGCCGTCCACGGGGAAGAACGGCGAGACGTAGAACTCCTTGCCGGTCACGGCACGGTCCATACCGTCGGGGTGCAGAAGGTAGCCGTGCCGTCCGCCGTAGGTGTTGTGCACCTCGGCGACGACGCAGAGGGGACTGCCGTCGGCGCGGTGGCACCAGTAGACGGTGATCGGGTTGAAGACGTACCCGAACACCCGGGCCTGGGTGAGCATGGTGATGGTGCCGTCGCCCAGCTCCACGCCCCGGGCCCGCAGGAAACGCTCAAGCCCGGCCCGGACGGTGGGGGCGGTGCCGCCGAAGTGGTCGCGGGGGTCGAACCGGGCCAGCGGCCGCAGGGCGCGCGGCAGCTCGGGCGGCCGGTCCGGGTCGATCAGCCACAGGTAGGTCCGGTGCCGGAACGCGTACTTCGTCGGCCGGTTGCGTACGTGCGTGATCGTGCACGGGTAGAGGGCGCTCACCACCTCACCCCCAGGGCGGCGGCGGCCTCGACCCCCGAACGGCAGCCGTCCTCATGGAAGCCCCAGCCGTGGTACGCCCCCGCGTAGGCGGTGACGGGACCGGACAGCGTGGGCAGCCGGGCCTGGGCCGCGGCCGACTCCGGGGTGTAGACGGGGTGCTCGTAGACCATGCGGGCGCGAACGGTGTCCGGGGCGACCCGCTCGGCGCCGTTCAGCGTGACGACGTAGGTGTCCGGGGCGTCGAGCCGCTGGAGCCGGTTCATGTCGTAGCTGACGGTCACCCGGTCGGCGTCGGCGGCGCACGAGGGCATCAGGTAGTTCCAGGAGGCCCTGGCCCCTGGGGCGCGCGGCAGCAGCGTGGTGTCCGTGTGCAGCAGGGTCGGGTTGCGGGAGTACCGGAACGCGCCGAGCGTGCTGCGCTCGGCGTCGGTCGGGTCGGCGAGCATCCGCAGCGCCTGGTCGGGGTGGGTGGCGACGACGACGGAGTCGTACGGGGTGGTCGTGCCGTCCTCGGTGGTGATGTCGGCGCCGTCCGCGTGCCGGGTGATCGCGCGGACCGGGGTCGCGGTGTGCACGGCGGCGAGCTGCTTGACGACGAGGTCGACGTAAGCGCGCGACCCGCCGGTGACGGTGCGCCAGACCGGTGAGCCGCCGATGGTGAGCATGCCGTGGTGGTCGAGGAAGCGGAAGAGATAGCGGGCCGGGTAGCGCAGGGCGGTGACCGGGTCGCAGGACCAGACCGCGGAGACCACGGGCGTCAGGAAGTGGGCGTGGAAGAACGGCGAGAAGCGCCCGCGCCGGGCGAACTCCCCCAGCGTCATCGCGCTCGCCCCGTTCTCCGGCAGCGCCAGCAGGGCCCGGGCGGCGCGGTGGAAGCGCGGCACCTCGGCGAGCATCCGCAGATAGGGGCCGCGCGCGGCGGAGCGCGGCTGCGCGAAGAGCCCGGCGGGCCCCCGGGCTCCGGCGTACTCCAGACCGCAGCCCTCGCACCGTACGGACATCGACATCTCGGACTCCTGGGTGGCGACGCCCAGTTCGTCGAAGAGCCGCAGCAGGTGGGGGTAGGTCCGCCGGTTGTGCACGATGAACCCGGAGTCGACACGGTGCACCCGGCCGTCGGACGCGGCCAGATCGTGGGTGTGGGCGTGGCCGCCGACCCGGTCGTCCGCTTCGTACAGCGTCACCTCGTGGGCGTCCCGAAGGACGTGGGCGGCGGTCAGCCCCGCCACTCCGGCTCCCACCACGGCCGTCCGCCGCCGTTCCCCTGCCATTCCGGCTCCCTCCGGTCCCTGCGCCTGGTCGGAGCGCTGCTGGAGCGCCCCTCAGGTGGCATTCGTGGCCGGTGGCCGAACGGATTGGTCGATCACCGAATCTGATCCGAACGAGTGAATGAGGAGTCCGGGACCAATCTGCCGACCGACCGGCGCCGAACCCCCTGTGTCCGAACAGACCGCTCTCCGCACGACACTTCCGATCCAGGAGAAACGCCATGAACACGCTCATCTTCCGCCGCGCAGCCGTCGCCGTGTCCGCAGCAGCCGTGCTGCCGCTGGCGCTGACCGCCTGCTCGTCGGACGACTCCTCCAAGGACTCGGCGGCCGGCTCCACGCCCAGCGCGTCCGCGCCGGCGAGCCCCTCGGCCGACGACTCGGCGACCATGGACAAGCCGTTCGGCCCGGCCTGTTCGTCGGTGCCGAAGGAGGGCGCGGGCTCGTTCGACGGCATGGCGAAGGACCCGGTCGCGACGGCCGCCTCGAACAACGAGGAGCTGTCGACGCTGGTGGCCGCCGTGAAGCAGGCCGGCCTGGTCGACACGCTCAACAACGCCGAGAACATCACGGTGTTCGCCCCGACCAACGACGCCTTCGCGAAGATCCCGAAGGCCGACCTGGACGCGCTGCTGGCGAACAAGGCCGAGCTCACCAAGGTCCTCACCTACCACGTGGTGGGCGAGAAGCTGACGCCTCAGCAGCTGGAGAAGGGGTCCTTCGGCACCCTGGAGAAGAGCAGGCTGACGACGGCCGGCTCGGGCACCGAGTACACCGTGAACGACTCCTCGAAGGTCGTCTGCGGCAACGTCCCGACCGCCAACGCGACGGTCTACATCGTGGACACGGTCCTGATGCCTCCGAAGTAACCCTCGACCGATTCCCCCATCGACGAGGGGCGGGGAGCCGCGGTGCGCCGCGGCTCCCCGCCCCTCGTCGCCCGGGAAAAATCCCGCCCGAAATATACACATAAGTGCCAGATAAGAGCACTATGGAGGTATGGGCGCCTGCCACACCCATCCGTACAGCGGCAGGGCCCGCAGGATCGAAGGGGACGAAATCTCATGAGCAACGTCTCACACGCGAGGAGTGACTTGTCGGGCCACCCCGACGCCTCCGAAATGCGTGCACGGTACGACCGCGTGATGGGCGGCCGCGATGTGGCGCTGGTGGACGCGCCGGTCTTCCTCGTCGGCCTCTACTGCGCCGTCTCCCCGTGGGTGCTCCACTTCACGGCGAGCCAGCCGGCCCTGGTCACGCACAACCTGGTGATGGGGATCGCCATCGCGGTGCTGGCTCTCGGCTTCACCGTGATGCCCGAGCGCATGTACGGCTTGAGCTGGGCGATCTGCGCCATCGGGGCGTGGATCATCGTGTCGACCTGGGTGGTGGGCAACAGCCCGGACGCCGGAGTCGTGATCAACAACATCATCGTCGGCGGGCTGACGGTGCTGCTGGGCATGGTCTGCGCAGGAGCAACGACGAGAACCCGCAGCACGTGACGGACGAGCACGCCGCACCACCCCGACGACCCCGCTCCTCGCCTCGGCCCGGCGCTTCCAGCGCTTCCGGCGTCTGAGGAGCGGGGCCCGGCCAGCGCACCGCTCACCCCACCGAGCTGTACGCCACCACTCCCCGCAACACCGCGTCCACCGCCTTGCGCGCACTCCTCGCCACGCCGGACGCTCCCTCCCCGGCATCCCGAGGCGCCGCCGCGGCCACCTGCCCCAGCACATCGATCACCTGCTTGCACCACCGTACGAAGTCCCCCGCCGGCATCTCCGCCTCGCGCAGCACCTCGTCCAGCGTCCGGCCGGAGGCCCACATGTAGACCGCCCAGGCGAAGCCGAGATCGGGCTCGCGCTGCCCGACCCCTTCCGTCTGGTTGATCTTGAAGTCCTCCTCCAGGGCATCCAGCCGCCCCCAGATCCGCACCATCTCGCCCATGGCGACCTTGGCCGGACCGGACGGCAGCTTCGGCGCGACCGCGTCATCGGCCTGCCGCGCCTCGTAGACCAGAGCCGAGACGCATGCGGCGAGCTCAGCGGGGTTGAGCCCCTCCCAGACCCCCTCGCGCAGGCACTCGCTGGCCAGCAGATCCAGCTCACCGTAGAGCCGGGCCAGCCGCCGCCCGTTGGCGGTGACCTCGTTGCCCCGGAGGTAGTCCAGCTCGGTGAGGAGCGCGACGATCCGGTCGAAGGTGCGGGCGATCGTGTTCGTCCGCCCCTCGATCCGCTTCTCCAGTTGGCGGGTGTCCCGCTGCAGCCGGTGGTAGCGCTCGGCCCACCGCGCGTGGTCCTCCCGCTCGTCGCATCCGTGGCACGGGTGGGCGCGCAGCTCGGCCCGCAGCCGGACGATCTCGCGGTCGTCGGCGGCCGGCGCCCGCCCCTTGCGGTGCCGGTCGGGCACGATGTGCCCGGCCTTGGACCGCAGCGCGGAGGCCAGATCACGCCGGGACTGCGGCGAGCGCGGGTTGAACGACTTCGGGACGCGCATCCGGTCCAGCGCCTCCACCGGCACCGGGAAGTCCATCGAGGCCAGCCGCTTGACCTGCCGCTCGGCGGTCAGCACCAGCGGCCGAGGCCCGTCGTGGTGGTCGAAGCCGCGGTGCCCGTTGGCCCGCCCGGCCGGAAGCCCCGGGTCCAGCACCAGCGCCAGACCCGCGAACTTGCCCGTCGGAACGTGGATGACATCGCCCGGTTTCAGCTTCTCCAGGGACGAGGCCGCCGCCGCCCGCCGCTGCGCCGCGCCCTGCTTGGCCAGCTCCGTCTCGCGGTCCTTGAGGTCGCGCCGAAGGCGCGCGTACTCCTCGAAGTCCCCGAGGTGGCAGGTCATGCCCTCCTTGTAGCCCTCCAGTCCCTCCTCGTTGCGCTGCACCTGCCGGGAGATCCCGACGACGGACTTGTCCGCCTGGAACTGGGCGAACGAGGTCTCCAGCAGCTCCCGCGACCGGTGCCGCCCGAACTGCTGCACCAGGTTCACGGCCATGTTGTACGAGGGCCGGAAGCTGGAGCGCAGCGGATACGTACGCGTCCCCGCGAGGCCGGCCAGCGCCGTCGGGTCCAGTCCGCGCTGCCACAGGACCACCGCGTGACCCTCGACGTCGATGCCGCGGCGTCCGGCCCGGCCGGTGAGCTGGGTGTACTCGCCGGGGGTGATGTCGGCGTGCTGCTCGCCGTTCCACTTGACGAGCTTCTCCAGCACCACCGAGCGGGCGGGCATGTTGATGCCGAGCGCCAGTGTCTCGGTGGCGAACACGGCCTTCACCAGGCCCCGGACGAACAGCTCCTCGACGACCTCCTTGAACGTCGGCAGCATGCCCGCGTGGTGGGCGGCGATGCCCCGCTCCAGCCCTTCGAGCCACTCGTAGTAGCCGAGGACATGGAGGTCCTCGCCGGGGATGGACGCGGTCCGCTCCTCGACGATCTCCCGGACCAGCCGGCGGTTGTCCTCGTCGTTGAGCCGGAGTCCGGCGTACAGACACTGCTGGACGGCGGCCTCGCACCCCGCCCGGCTGAAGATGAACGTGATCGCGGGGAGCAGTCCCTCGTTGTCCAGCCGGTCGATGACCTCGGGCCTGCCGGGCGTCCAGATCCGGCCGCGCTGGCGCCGCTCACGCTCGCGGTCGGCCTCGCGCACCATCTTGCCCCGGCGGCGGTCGCGGGGGTTGTAGGTGTTCTGGCTCTCCTGGCGGGCGAGCCGCACCAGGTCCGGATTGACCTCACGGCGTCCGGCGCCCCGGCCGCCGTGGTCGGTCCCCTCCTCGAAGAGGTCGTACATCCGGCGTCCGGCCATCACGTGCTGCCACAGCGGCACGGGACGGTGCTCGGAGACGATGACCTCGGTGTCGCCGCGCACGGTGTCCAGCCAGTCGCCGAACTCCTCCGCGTTGGAGACGGTCGCCGACAGGGATACCAGCGTCACCGACTCGGGGAGGTGAATGATCACTTCCTCCCACACCGCGCCCCGGAAGCGGTCGGAGAGGTAGTGCACCTCGTCCATCACCACATAGCCGAGGCCGGACAGCGACTGGGAGCCCGCGTACAGCATGTTCCGCAGGACCTCGGTGGTCATCACGACCACCGGCGCCTCGGAGTTGACGCTGTTGTCGCCGGTCAGCAGACCGACCTTGTCCGCGCCGTACCGCTTGACCAGGTCGGCGTACTTCTGGTTCGAGAGCGCCTTGATCGGCGTGGTGTAGAAGCATTTGCGGCCCTGCTCCAGGGCCAGGTGCACGGCGAACTCGCCGACGATCGTCTTGCCCGACCCGGTGGGGGCCGCGACCAGCACCCCCTTGCCCGCCTCCAGGGCCTGGCAGGCCTCGATCTGGAACGGGTCCAGGCCGAAGTCGTACATCTCCCGGAAGGGCCCGAGGGCCGTCGCCATCTCGGCCGCACGGGCGCGGGATGCCTGGTATCGCTCAGCTGGTGAGAGGTCCTCTGTCATCTTGGCTACGAGCCTACCCGTCACCTCTGACAGTCAGCCCGATCTTTAATCCCCCGGGGCTTCCGCCCGGCCGGCCCCTGGTCAGCCCCCGGTGAGCACCCGCACGGCCCCCGGTACGCAGGTGGCGGTGAGCGGCAGCGGGCCCATCGGTTCGCCGTCCGCGTACGCCGTGATCCCCTCCGCCGCCAGCTCGATCGAGGAGACCCGGTGCACGGTCACGGCGGGGTGGTTCAGATGCGTGCCCCGGTAGACCTTCGGGAACACCTTGAGCAGCGTGGTGCGGGTGCACTCGCCGACCACGGTCACGTCGAAGAGCCCGTCGTCCATCTCGGCCTCGGCGCAGATCCGCATGCCGCCGCCGTACGTGGTTCCGTTGCCGACCGCGATGAGGGTGGCCTCGATCTCGGCGGCTTCTCCCCCGTCGAGCCGGATCCGGTACGGGATCGGCCTGAAGGCGGCCAGTTCGGCGAGGATCGCGAGGTCGTACGTGAACCGGCCGCCGACGAAGCGCATCCGGTTGCCCCGGTCATTGACCCGGGAGTCGAAGCCGGAGGCGAGGACGGACCCGAACCAGCGGTCCCCGACCCGCCCCAGGTCGACCTCGCGGTGGCCGCCGGCCTTGAGGGCCCGCGCGGCCAGCCGTCCGGCGGCGGCCGGGTCGCGGATCGGCAGACCCAGCGCACGGGCGAAGTCGTTGCCGGTGCCGACGGCAACGACCCCGAGCGGGGTGGCGGTCCCGGCGACGGCCTGGAGGGCGAGGGACATCAGCCCGTCCCCGCCCACGGCTATGAGCGCTCCGGTCCCCGCCGCGACGGCCGCGCGGGCCCGGCGCAGGGCGTCGTCGGCGTTCTCGCCCAGCACCGTACGGACGGAGTACCCGGCGTCCCGCAACGCGGAAGCGGCCGGCGGCGCGGCGTGCGCGCCCCGGCCGCGTCCGGCGGTGGGATTGACGAAGAGGGTGATCTCGCTGGTCACCCGCCGGACCCTACAAGGTCAGGTGATGTCGTCGTAACCGTTCATCCGGTGCGATCCGGGCCCGTCCGCCTCACCGGTGGCCTGCCCGGGCAGCGCGGGGCGGGAGGAGGAGACGTTCTCCACGCGGCCGACGGGCTCGGGCGTCAGATCGAGTTCCGACGCCTCGTCGTCGCTGAGCGCGGCATCGGGGTTGTTGCGGTTGCGCCGCTTGTCGTTCAGCAAGGAGAAGCCGACGGAGAAGAAGTAGAGCACCGCGAGCGGCCCGGCGAGGAGCAGCATGGAGATGGGCTCGCCGCCGGGGGTCGCGATGGCCGCGAAGGCGGTGAGGCCGACGATCATGCCGCGCCACCAGCGCAGCATACGGACGCCCGTGAGGACCCCGGTCATGTTGAGGGCGATGAGCAGCAGCGGCAGCTCGAAGGCGAGACCGAAGACGATCACCATGCGGGTGATCAGGTCGAGGAAGTCGTCGAGCGGCAGGAGGTTCGTGACGTTGTCCGGCGTGAAGCCGAGCATGATCTCGGCCGTCTGCGGCAGGATCGTGTAAGCGAGGTAGGCGCCCGCGGTGAACAGCGGAACCCCTGCGGCCACGAAACCCAGGGAGTACCGCTTCTCCTTCTGGTGGAGACCGGGAGCGACGAAGGCCCAGAGCTGGTACAGCCAGACGGGCGTGGCGAGGAGAACGCCCGCCATGAGGGACACCTTCAGCGCGATGGTGAAGGGTGACAGCAGACCGTTGGTGGTCATCTCCGCGCACGGGCGGCCGTTGACCATCGTCTGGACGCCGTTCTTGCAGCCGACCGAGTCGAGGATCGGCTTCATCAGGAACTCGAAGATCTCCTTGTGGAAGAAGGCGGCCCCGATGACGGCGATCAGGATCGCCAGCACGGCCTTCAGCAGCCGGTTACGCAGCTCACGCAGGTGATCGAGGAGAGGCATCCGCCCCTCGTCGTCCTTCTCCTGCTTGCGGGCAGACTTGAGCAACCCACTTCCCTCGTCTCGTGCGGCGGCTGTCGGCGGAGCGCGTCGGCGGTCAGCTCTGGGTGGTGGGCTTGGCCTCGTTGACCGGGCGGGAGCTGGTGACGTCTCCCGGCGCGGCCTGGATGGTGCGCGCGGTGGTGGACTGCGGCGGGACCGTGTCGTCGACGGTCTCCGTGGTGGGCGTCGCGGTCGCCGCGTCGTCCTTCTTCATGGCCTTCGCCTCGCTCTTGAGGATGCGGGCCGACTTGCCGAGCGAGCGCGCCATGTCGGGGAGCTTCTTGGCACCGAAGAGCAGCAGGATGACAGCGATGATCAGAACGATCTCGAGGGGCTTCAGATTGCCGATCATGTGCGACTTCCTTCTCACTGAGGCGGCTGGGGGGTGGGCTCGCTACCCGTTCGACCGGGCATACGTCCGATCGTTGCGCTTGGCAGCGATCGTAACCCGCAGGGGTAAACGCGAGGCAATGCCCGTGCGTACTCCGGCTTGCGGCCCCGCACCTCCCTGCCTGGGCCGACCCATGCAGCGTACCCCCCTGTGCTGTGGGGCATCAGGCCCCCGGCGCGCTAGGGCAGGCCGTCACCGGTGGCCGCGAGCCGGGTGGCGGCCCGCTCCAGGTCCTCGGACGCCCGGTTGATGCGCTCGGTGGTCTCGGTGACCTGCCGGCCGAGACGCTGGGCCTCGACGAAGACCTTGATGCCGAGCACACCGAGCACGGCGACGCCCAGGAATCCGAGGGCGATGGCGAGCATGGGCCAGAACATACGGGGTGCCTCTTCCTACGAGCGTCCCGCGGGCTTGCGGCGGGCGGGCTGCGATCGGGGCGCTACAGGGCGGTGTGCAGGCGCAGGGTCCGTACGCCGCCGCCGGTGAGCAGTTCGATGATGCGCTCCCCGGCGGGCTTGCGGACCGAGGCGCCGCACTCGGGGCAGGTGAAGGTGTAGAAGGTGGTGCGGCGGGTGGCGCCGATCGCGAGGCGCAGTGCGGCGGCGGCCAGTTCGAAGCGCCCGCGGCAGTCGGGGCACGCGGCCCGGAAGCGTACGGCTGCGGGGACCGGCACGGGGACGGGACCGGTGCCGGACCGGGGCGCCGGGCGTATCCCGGTGCCGGGCAGAGCCTCCGGGCGGCCTTGGGTGGTGGCCGGGAACAGGGGCGTCCGGTTCATCGTCGTCTCACTCCCCTGGCCCTCAGACCGCGTCCTCGTAGGCCGCGAGCGCCTCGCGGGCGGCCTCGCGGGCGCTGTCCGCGAGCTCCGGCGGGGCGACGATACGGCCGTCGCCGCCGAGCCGCAGGGCGAGTCGGCGCAGCGAGGCCGGATCGGGGGTGCGCAGGGTGATGCGCAGGCCGCCGTCGGGCAGTTCCTCGGCGGAGTCGTGCGGGTAGTACTCGGCGACCCAGCGGCCGCCGGTGCCGACCTCGATCACGACTTCCGGGTCCTCGGCGGCGGGCTGGACAAGCCCGGCGGACAGGTCGCGCAGTTCCAGCTCGGGCGGGGCGGCGGGGGCGTCGAGGAGGCGGATCTCCGCGACACGGTCGAGACGGAAGGTCCGGCGGGCCTCGGAGAGCCGGCACCAGCCCTCCATATAGGTGTGGCCGACGGCGAAGAGCCGGATCGGGTCGACCTCGCGCTCGGTGAGTTCGTCGCGGGCGGGCGAGTAGTAGCGCAGCCAGAGCCGGCGGCGCTCGGAGATGGCCCGGTCGACGTCGGCGAAGACGCCGCCCTCCGCCTCGAAGGTCACCGAGAGCCGGGAGCTGGCCGCGCCGGACTCGCCGGCTGCCGTCTCCAGCTTGGCGGTGGCGCGGACGAGGGCGTCCCGGTCGCTCTCGCGCAGGCCGGGCAGGGTGGCGACGGCACGGGCGGCGACGAGCAGCGCGGTGGCCTCGTCGGCGGCGAGCCGGAGCGGCTCGGCGACGTCGTCCGGGTTGTGCCACCAGATGCGGTCGCCGTCGGTGTCGATGTCGAGGAGGTCGCCGCCGCGGAAGCTGGTGCCGCACATGGGCAGGACGTCGAGGTCGGAGATCAGCTCGTCCTCGGTGATCCCGAAGGCCCGCGCCACGTCCTGGACGTGGGCGCCGGGGCGCTCGCGCAGATATGTCACCAGGGACAGCATCCGGCGGGTCTGGTCGATCGCGTTCGTGGCCATCGTGTCGGCTCCCCTAGTCCTTGGCCACGGCTCGGAGCCGGTCCACCACATCGGCCCGCAGATCGGCGGGCTCCTCCACGACGACGTCCGGGCCGAACTCGACGAGCCAGGCGTCGAGGCCGTGTCCGTACGGGATCTCCAGCTCGTCCCAGCCGTCGCCGCGCTCCCGTACGGCGGTGGCGCGCGAGCGCAGCGGGTAGCCGGCTCCGGCGCGGAGCCTGATCCGCGCGGTCCGGGTCGCGGTCTCGCCGGCCCAGCTCTCGACGGTTTCGCGGACGGTGACCACGTCGGGCACCTCGGCACCGAAGGCTCCGGCACGGGAGCGGACCTTGCCGGTGATGCGGGAGAGCCGGAAGACGCGCTCGGCGCCCCGCTCGCGGTCCCAGCCGGCCAGGTACCAGTGGCCCCGCCAGCATTCGAGGGTCCAGGGTTCGACCTGGCGCTGCTCGGCGCGGGCGGAGTTGGCCTTGCGGTAGTCGAAGGTGACCGGACGGCGGTCGCGGCAGGCCAGCATCAGGGGCTCGAAGGCGGCCTCGTGGACGGGGATGCGGGGTTCGAGGGCGCTGTGGACCTCGTAGGCGTCCTCGGCCTCGGGCATTCCCGCGGCGCGCAGCTTCTGCAGGGCGCCGCTGGCGGCGCCGGCGAGGCGGGCCTGCTGCCAGACCTTGGCGGCGAGGCCGAGGGCGGCGGCCTCCTCGGCGTCCAGGGTGATGGGGGGCAGCCGGTTGCTGTCGCGGCGGGCGAGGTAGCCGGTGTCGCCGTCGAGGTTCTCGACGGTCTCGATGACGAGTCCGAGCTCGCGCAGATCGTCCTTGTCGCGCTCGAACATCCGGTTGAAGGAGTCGTCGGACCCCGCTTCGAGGTAGGCCTCGATGGATCCGCGGAGTTCGCGCTTGCTGAGGGGGCGCCGGGTCCCCAGCAGGCACAGCGCGAGGTTCATCAACCGCTCGGCCTTGGCAATCGCCATCGACGCCCTTTCTCCGGTGCTCTACGACGGTCGACCGTACCGCCCCGGGGTGTGGGGATCCAAAGCCGGCCGTCGTCCCGAGCGCGGGCGGGGGCCCTCCGGACAGCACCGAGGGCCCCCGCCGTGCGACGGGGGCCCTCGGGCGTACAGCGGGAGCGATCAGGCCGCGACGAGGTCGCAGACGAAGATCAGCGTCTCACCGGGGGCGATCTTGCCGCCGGCGCCGCGGTCGCCGTAGGCGAGGTGGGCGGGGATGGTCAGCTGGCGACGGCCGCCGACCTTCATGCCCTGCACGCCCTTGTCCCAGCCGGAGATGACCTGGCCGGCACCGAGCTGGAACTGCAGCGGGGTGCCGCGGTTCCACGAGGCGTCGAACTCCTCGCCGGTGGAGAAGGAGACGCCGACGTAGTGGACGGAGACGGTCTGGCCCGCCTGGGCCACCGGGCCGTCGCCCTCCCAGATGTCCTTGATCTCCAGATCGGCCGGCGGCTCGCCGCCCGGGAAGTCGACCTCGGGCTTCTCGATGCTCACTGAACTGCTCCTAAAAGAATCTTGGGGAAACCCCACAAGTTTCGCACGGGTCGCCCCGTCGCCCGGACCGTACCGAGAGGTGTCTCAGACCGTGCCGAGGATGTCGACGACGAAGACCAGGTTGTTCTTGGCCAGCTGGTTGGAGGGGTCGGCTCCGTAGGCCTGGTTCGGCGGGATCGTCAGCAGGACACGGTCGCCGACGTGCTTGCCGACCAGCCCCTTGTCCCAGCCCTGGATGACGCCGCCGACGCCGATCGGGAAGGCGCTCGCGCCACCGTGGTCCCAGGAGGAGTCGAACTTCTTGCCGTCCTCCCATTTCACCCCGGTGTACTGGACGACCAGGCCCTCGCCGGCCTTGACCGCGGCACCGTCGCCCTTGATCAGCACCTGCTCCTTGAGAGCCTTCGGGGCCTTCTCGCCCTTGGGGATGGTGATGGTCGCGGCCTTCTGCGACGCGGCCTTCACCTCGGGCATCCCGGCCTCACTGGCGGCCTGGGCCCCCTTGGCCTCGCCCTTCTTGTCCACCTTCTTGGCGTTGACGATGTCGACGACCCAGACCAGCGGGTCGGTGGGCTTGATCCCGGACTGCGGGTTCAGCTGCTCGCCGACGATCGCCTCGGCCGTGCCTTCGACCTGGACCCGGCTGCCGACCTTGTGACCGGCCAGCGCGTCCGCGACCTTGGTCGGCAGCATCTGCCCCTGCTGGCCGACCTCCTGAACGACCTGGGCGCGGGGGGCCTTCGGGTCGGCGCCCTGCCGCTTGGCCCAGGTGGAACCGAGCGCCTCGATGTTGCCGGCGAAGTCCAGGCGGACGATGTCGCCCTTCTTCACCTCGGCGCCGTCACCGGTCGAGACGTCGCTCGCGACGACCTCGTCGGAGACCTTGGCGTCCTTGGCGATCTCGATCTTGGGCTCGGCACCGAACTTCCCGGAGACCTCGGCGACGGGGCCCGAGTTCTTCGGCGCGGCGTCGTCCTTGGAATCGGAACCGCAGGCGGCGGTGATCAGCAGAGCGGGCACAGCCAGCAGGGCGGCGGCACGCCGGGCAGTTTTCGTGGGGATCATCAGTCCAACTCGCGTAGGGGGCTCCGGGCACTCCCGCCACTCTACGACTTCGCCCCAGCGGCATCACGGATACCGACACGGCTGTACGCCGGGGCGGGCTGCCCCGGCGTACAATGTGTCCCTTTTCCCACGAGTCCCGCGCTCCCGCGCGGGCCGGCCCGTCACATGCCGGCGATGAGCTTCTCCACCCGCTCGTCCACGGACCGGAACGGGTCCTTGCACAGCACCGTGCGCTGCGCCTGGTCGTTGAGCTTGAGGTGGACCCAGTCGACGGTGAAGTCCCTCCGCTGCTCCTGGGCCCTGCGGATGAAGTCGCCGCGCAGCCGCGCCCGGGTGGTCTGCGGGGGCACCGTCTTGCCCTCGAAGATCTTCAGGTCGTTGCAGATGCGGGCCGTCTGCCCCTTCTTCTCCAGGAGGTAGAAGAGACCGCGTCGGCGGTGGATGTCGTGGTAGGCGAGGTCTATCTGGGCGACCCGCGGGTTCGACATGGTCATGTTGTGCTTGGCCCGGTACCGCTCGATGAGCTTGTACTTCATGACCCAGTCGATCTCGGTGTCGATCCGGTCGAGGTCCTGGGCCTCGATCGCCTCCAGGGCGCGGCCCCACAGCTCCAGGACCTGGTCGACGGTGCCGGTGCGGATGCCCCGGCGTTCGACGAAGTCCACGGCCTTCTCGTAGTACTCCCGCTGGACCTCGATGGCAGAGGCCTCCCGGCCGCTGGCGAGACGCACCTTGCGCTGTCCGGTGAGGTCGTGGCTGACCTCGCGGATGGCCCGGATCGGGTTCTCCAGGGTCAGGTCGCGCATCACCGTGCCCGCCTCGATCATGCGGAGCACCAGGTCGGTGGCGCCGACCTTGAGCAGCATGGTCGTCTCGGACATGTTCGAGTCACCGACGATGACGTGGAGGCGGCGGTACCGCTCGGCGTCGGCGTGGGGTTCGTCGCGGGTGTTGATGATCGGCCGGGAGCGGGTCGTCGCGGAGCTGACGCCCTCCCAGATGTGCTCGGCACGCTGGCTGACGCAGTAGACAGCGCCGCGCGGCGTCTGGAGCACCTTGCCGGCGCCGCAGATCAGCTGCCTGGTGACGAGGAACGGAATGAGGATGTCCGCGAGCCGGGAGAATTCTCCGTGCCGGGCCACGAGGTAGTTCTCGTGGCAGCCGTAGGAGTTTCCCGCCGAGTCGGTGTTGTTCTTGAAGAGATAGACGTCGCCCGCGATTCCCTCCTCGTGCAGGCGGCGTTCGGCGTCGACGAGCAGGCCTTCGAGAATGCGCTCGCCGGCCTTGTCGTGGGTGACCAGTTCGGTCACGTTGTCGCATTCCGGGGTTGCGTATTCCGGATGCGATCCCACGTCGAGGTAGAGGCGGGCGCCGTTCCGCAGAAAGACATTGCTGCTGCGGCCCCATGACACGACACGGCGGAAGAGGTAGCGCGCCACTTCGTCAGGTGACAGTCGGCGCTGTCCCCTGAACGTGCACGTGACGCCGTACTCGTTCTCCAGCCCGAAAATGCGGCGGTCCATGACTGAACATTACGCCTTGTGGCCCGAGCTGAAACCGGGTTCGACGGCACCGTTTCGATCATTTTCCGATCCCGTCACGACGGCGGCCGTACGGGCGGGAGCTGCCGGGACGCCCCCGAGGACCTTCCCGGTGGCCAGGAGGACCACCAGGGCGGCCACTCCCCCGGCCCCCGCGACGGCGAAGCTCCAGGCGGTCGACCCGAGTTCGACGGCCGGTCCGGCGACGGCCGTGCCGGCCGCGGCGCCTACGCCGAACGTGGTGACGAGCCAGGAGAACGCCTCGGTCACGGTGCCGCGCGGGGCGTGGCGGTCGACCACGATGAAGGAGCAGGCGATGGCCGGGGCGAGGAAGACCCCGGCGAGAGCGGCGAAGGCGGTCATGAGCGGCACCGAGGGGGTGAGCGCCAGCGGCAGGTAGCCCAGCGCCAGTAGTCCGACGATGACCCGCAGCCGCTTCTCGGGGGCGCCGGCCCACTGCCGTGCCCCGTAGACCAGTCCGCCGATCAGCGCGCCGAGGCCGAGGGCGGCCATCAGCCAGCCGTACACCGACTCCCGCCCGTGGTCGTCGGCGTACGCCACCCCGGCCACGGTGATGGAGCCGAGGGCGAGGCCGACGAAGAAGAACGCGCCGAGGAGCGCGAGGAGTCCGGGCGAGCGCAGGGCGCCGAGCCAGTGCGCCTCGCGGGGTGCGGAGCGCCAGGTGCGCGAGGGCTCGGACAGGACGACCGAGAGGGCGCCGAGGACGCCGATGGCGTTGATGACGAGCAGCGCGGCGGCCGGGGACCAGAGCGAGACGAGCAGCGTCACCAGGAGCGGTCCGACGGTGAACATGATCTCCTGCGCCACGGCGTCCATGGCGTAGGCCCGGTGCACCTGGCCCTCACCCTTGAGGACGCTGGGCCACAGGGCCCGCAGGCCGCCCTCCAAGGGCGGGGTGGCGATTCCGGCGACGATGACGGCGAGGTAGGCCAGCGGGAGCGAGCCGAGGCCGGTGAGGGCCAGCAGGGCCATCCCGAGCGCGGAGAGCACGGCGGCCGGGAGCTGGACGCGCGGCTGCCCGTACAGGTCGACCGCGCGGCCGAGCAGCGGCTGCCCGACGGCGGTGGCCAGGCCGTACGCGGCGGCGAGCGCGCCGGCCAGGGTGTAGCTGCCGCCCTCCGCCCGGGTGAACAGCACGATCGCGATGTGCGCGGTGCCGTTGGGCAGCCGCCCCACCAGGGTGCCCGTCAGCAGCCGGGCGGCATGCCGCGCCCGGAGGATGTCCAGATATCCCGCGGCCATTCCCGCCCCTCTCCGCCCCGGCCGGCCGTGCGCCCGCCGAAGTGTTACGTATAACGTCGAGGTTCATACGTACCATGTGCGCAGTTCGCGGGTCCACCCCGCGGTGTTACGGAGACGTCCCGCACGGAGGCACGAGTGACCAGCGCCCAGCAGCCCGTCCCCGCCCGGCCCACCAGTCGTGATGTGGCCCGGGCGGCGGGCGTCTCCCAGGCGACGGTCTCCCTGGTGCTCGGCGGGAAGTGGCCGGGCCGGGTGTCGGAGGTCACCGCCCGGCGGGTGAGGGAGGCCGCGACGGAGCTCGGCTACCGGCCCAACCTGGCGGCCCGCAGTCTGCGGCTCGGCCGCACGAGGACCGCGCTGCTGGTGGTCCCGGCGCTCACCAACGAGTTCTTCGCCCGGGTGTACGCGGGGGCGGCGGCGCTCGCCGCCGAGCACGACTTCGGTGTGGTGCTCTACCCCTCGCCGGACGGCACGGGCCCGGCCCGGGACCCCTTCGCCTCGGCACGGGCCGCTCTCGACGGGGTCATCGCGTCCTCGATGGCCGCCGAGGCGCTGGACGCGCTGCACGGGGCGGATCTGCCGCTGGTGATGCTGGACAGCGACCCCTCCGACACCGGGCCCGCCGCCCGTGTGAACCTCGACATCGCGGACGGGATGCGGCAGGTGACGGGCCATCTGCTGGAGCTCGGCCACCGTCGCTTCCTGCATCTGGCGTCCGCCGTGGACACCTGGACGTTCGCGGTACGCGCCGAGGCGCTGTACGACGCGCTGGGCGCGGCGGGGGATGCGACGGTGCGTACGGTACGTGCCCCGCTGGACGTGGGGGCGGGGCGCGAGGCGGCCGAGCAGGCTCTGGCGGTCACCGGGGACCGGCCCACCGCGATCGTCTGCGACGACGACATCCTGGCCGCCGGAGCCTGCAAGGCGGCGCGCAGGCTCGGACTGCGGGTGCCGGACGAGTTGTCGGTGACCGGGTTCGACGACCTGGCGCTGGCCACCGCGCTGGAGCCGGAGCTGACCACCGTGCGACTGCCGGCGGAGCGGGTCGGGGAGCGGGGCATGGAGGCGCTGCTCGCCGTGCTGGACGGCCGCCCCGCCGAGCAGGGCGGTCTGCCGGTCCGGCTCGTCGTACGCGGCTCCACGGCGCCCCCGCCCGCCGACCGGGCATGACGGTGCCCCCGGGCAGGGGCCCGGGGGCACGCCGAGCGCCGCTCGGCTACTTGCCGGTCTCCTCCGTGGAGCCGGACGCGCTGCCGGTGCCGGTATCGGTGGAGTCGCCGTCCTCGGCGTCGGACGGGGCGTCCGTGGGCGTGGTGGCCGCGGCTTCCGTCCCCAGAAGCCGGGCGAGCTGACGGCCGACGATCCGCTTGAACTTGCGCTGCTGGGGGCGGGTGCGGTCCAGGACCGCGACCTCCAGGCGCTCCGCGGGGATCTCCCGCTCGCCGCCGCCCGGCTCCCGCGAGAGGGCCTGGACGGCCAGCTTGAGCGCCTCGGCCAGCGTCATGCCGTCGCGGTGCCGCTGGTCGAGGAAGCTGCTGATCTGTTCGGAATTGCCGCCGACCGCGACCGAGCCGTGCTCGTCCACGATCGAACCGTCGTGCGGCAGCCGGTAGATCTGGTCGCCCTCGGGCTCGCTGCCGACCTCGGCGACCACCAGCTCCACCTCGTACGGCTTCTCGGCCGCGCTGGAGAAGATGGTGCCGAGCGTCTGGGCGTAGACGTTGGCCAGCCCACGGGCCGTCACATCGTCCCGGTCGTAGGTGTATCCGCGCAGATCGGCGTAGCGCACACCGCCGATGCGGAGGTTCTCGTACTCGTTGTACTTGCCGGCGGCGGCGAAGCCGATCCGGTCGTAGATCTCGCTGAACTTGTGGAGCGCGCGGGACGGGTTCTCGCCGACGAACACAATGCCGTCGGCGTACTGCAGCACAACGAGGCTGCGACCACGGGCGATGCCCTTGCGGGCGTATTCCGCCCGGTCGGCCATGGCCTGCTGGGGTGAGACATAGAACGGCGTCGACACCGGCTATCCGTCCCTTCCTGTCAGTGACGAGTGCATCGGAAAAAGGCTCGGAGTCCGGATCAGAGCAGCGCGGCGCGCGGGCCGTCGGGCTGCTCGAGTCGGCGTTCCAGAATGGAACGCGCGATCTCGGAGGACTCCTGGTCGGTCAGCCTCCGGAAGCCTTCGTCGGTGATGACGGTGACGATCGGATAGATGCGGCGGGCCACGTCCGGCCCTCCGGTCGCCGAGTCGTCGTCCGCCGCGTCGTACAGCGCCTGGACGACCAGGGTGAGGGCCTGTTCCTGCGTCAGGTCCTCACGGTAGAGCTTCTTCATCGAGCCGCGGGCGAAGATCGACCCGGAGCCGGTGGCGGCGTACCCGGTCTCCTCGGAGCGGCCGCCGGTGACGTCGTAGGAGAAGATGCGGCCCTTCTCGCGGTCGACGTCGTAGCCCGCGAAGAGGGGAACCACGGCGAGGCCCTGCATGGCCATGGCGAGATTGGAGCGGATCATGGTGGAGAGCCGGTTGGCCTTGCCCTCCAGGGAGAGCTGGGCGCCCTCGACCTTCTCGAAGTGCTCCAGCTCCAGCTGGAACAGCTTGACCATCTCCACGGCCAGCCCGGCGGTGCCCGCGATACCCACCGCGGAGTACTCGTCGGCCGGGAAGACCTTCTCGATGTCGCGCTGCGCGATCATGTTGCCCATGGTGGCGCGCCGGTCGCCTGCCAGGACCACGCCACCGGGGAAGGACGCGGCGACGATGGTCGTCCCGTGCGGCGCCTCGATCGCCCCCTGGAGCGGCGGCAGGCTGCGGTTGCCCGGGAGCATCTCGGGCGACTGGTCGGACAGGAAGTCCATGAACGAGGACGAACCCGGCGTCAGGAAGGCAGCTGGTAGACGCCCGGTGCTACGAGTGTTGGCTTCCACGCGTTTCCCTCCAGGTATGCGATGGCCCTGCGCAAGAAAGTCAGGATCATCCCCCAACTTGCCGATGGCCGAATTGCAGTTGAAGCAACTTGTGCCACGGACCCTACCCGCCCCGTGGGAGTGATCCACATGTTCGGCGGGGGAATCCGCGCCGATCCGGCGGCCCGTCGACCGGGCCCCGTCGGCAGGCGGGGTGACGGCGTACGCCGTCACCCCGCCTCCTACCAAGCGTTCACATTCGTGAACTACTGTCCACCCTTTTGGACGAAGGACCTGACGAAGTCCTCGGCGTTCTCTTCGAGCACGTCGTCGATCTCGTCCAGCACCGAGTCGACGTCGTCGCTCAGCTTCTCCTGTCGCTCCGCAAGGTCCTCGGACGCCTGCGCGTCCTGCGCCTGCTCCTCGACCTCCTCGGTGGAACGTGTCGCCTTCTGCTGTCCGCCGCCGGTGTCCTTGGTCGCCATGTAGCTCACCCCGCTCGGTTCGAAGCAATCGAAGCTCTTGATCAGACCCTACCCACCGGGTCCGACATTTGGCCCGGTAGTTGATGCAAGCCCGTGCCTCAGGTGATTGATTCCCAGCCCGGAGGCCTTTCAGCCGCCCGACAGCGCCCGGACCAGTTCCTCGGCCGTACGGCAGCGGTCGAGCAAATCCTTCACGTGCTCCCTGGTGCCGCGCAGCGGCTCCAGCGTGGGCACCCGCTGCAGGGAGTCGTGGTCCGGCAGGTCGAAGATCACCGAGTCCCAGGAGGCCGCCGCCACATCATCGGCGTACTGCTCCAGACAGCGGCCGCGGAAGTAGGCCCTGGTGTCCTCAGGAGGCACCGTACGGGCCCTGGTGACCTGGTCCTCGTTCAGGAGGCGCTTCATCTTCCCTCGCGCCACCAGGCGGTTGTAGAGGCCCTTGTCGGGCCGTACGTCCGCGTACTGGAGGTCCACCAGATGCAGCCGGGGGGCGTCCCAGTCCAGTGCGTCGCGGCGGCGGTAGCCCTCCATCAGCTCCCGTTTGGCGATCCAGTCCAGCTCGCCCGACAGGCTCATCGGATCCGTCTCCAGCCGATTGAGGGTGTCCTCCCAGCGGGCCAGGATGTCCTTGGTCTGCTCGTCGGCGTCGGCGCCGAACCGCTCGTCGACGTATTTGCGGGCCAGCTCGAAGTACTCCATCTGGAGCTGCACGGCGGTGAGTGTCCGGCCGCTGCGGAGCGTGATCAGCTGACGCAGGTCCGGGTCGTGCGAGACCTCGTGCAGGGTGCGGACGGGCTGGTCGACCGCGAGGTCGACAGTGATGAACGCGTCCTCGATCATCGACAGCACCAGGGACGTGGTGCCGAGCTTGAGGTAGGTGGAGATCTCCGAGAGGTTGGCGTCGCCGATGATCACGTGGAGCCGGCGGTACTTCTCGGCGTCGGAGTGGGGCTCGTCCCGGGTGTTGATGATGGGGCGCTTGAGCGTGGTCTCCAGGCCGACCTCGACCTCGAAGTAGTCGGCGCGCTGGCTGATCTGGAAGCCGTGCTCATGGCCGTCCTGGCCGATACCGACGCGGCCCGCGCCCGTGACGACCTGGCGGGAGACGAAGAACGGCGTCAGATGGCGGACGATGTCCGAGAACGGCGTCTCCCGCTGCATGAGGTAGTTCTCGTGCGTGCCGTAGGAGGCGCCCTTGTTGTCGGTGTTGTTCTTGTAGAGGTGGATCGGCTGGGCGCCGGGGATGGCGGCCGCCCGCTCGGCGGCCTCCGCCATGATCCGCTCGCCGGCCTTGTCCCAGAGCACCGCGTCGCGCGGATTGGTGATCTCCGGGGAGCTGTACTCGGGGTGCGCGTGGTCGACGTAGAGCCGGGCGCCGTTGGTGAGGATGACATTGGCCAGGCCGATGTCCTCGTCGGTGAGCTGGCTGGAGTCGGCGGTCTCCCGGGCGAGGTCGAAGCCTCGCGCGTCACGCAGCGGGTTCTCCTCCTCGAAATCCCAGCGGGCGCGGCGCGCCCGGTGCATCGCCGCCGCGTACGCGTTGACGATCTGGGACGAGGTGAGCATGGCATTGGCGTTGGGGTGGCCGGGGACGGAGATCCCGTACTCCGTCTCGATGCCCATTACTCGCCGTACGGTCATGCGGCCCTCCTTGCCCGGCGTCGGCCCCTCCCGGAGCGACGCTCACGTACCGCTGCTGTGTCCGGTGCGTCTGTGCGGTGCCCGTCACCGCACTGCGCGACTCGGCGGTACCGCAGAGCCTAGAGCGCCTCTGCGCCGGTGGGGAGCTCCATTACGAGTTTGCTCCGGCATGGCCGGAACGTGGGAATGAAACCGGCTGCGGAAGGCCCCAGGGGCCTTCCGCAGCCGGTCCGGGTATTACAGGTACTGACCGGTATTGGCCACCGTGTCGATGGAGCGCCCGGTGTCCGCGCCCTGCTTTCCGGTGACGAGTGTGCGGATGAAGACGATCCGCTCACCCTTCTTACCGGAAATCCTGGCCCAGTCGTCCGGGTTGGTGGTGTTCGGCAGGTCCTCGTTCTCCTTGAACTCGTCCACGCAGGCCTGCAGGAGATGAGCGACCCGCAGCCCCTTCTGGCCCTGTTCCAGGAATGCCTTGATGGCCATTTTCTTTGCCCGGTCGACGATGTTCTGAATCATCGCGCCGGAGTTGAAGTCCTTGAAGTACAGGACTTCCTTGTCGCCGTTGGCGTACGTGACCTCGAGGAAGCGGTTCTCCTCGGACTCCGTGTACATCCGCTCCACGACCGACTGGATCATGGCGTGGGCGGCGGCCTCGCGCGAGCCGGTGTGCTCGGAGAGGTCGTCCGCGTGCAGCGGGAGCGACGGGGTCAGGTACTTCGCGAAGATGTCCTTCGCAGCCTCGGCGTCGGGACGCTCGATCTTGATCTTCACGTCGAGCCGGCCGGGCCGCAGGATGGCGGGGTCGATCATGTCCTCGCGGTTGGAGGCGCCGATGACGATGACGTTCTCCAGGCCCTCCACCCCGTCGATCTCGGCGAGCAGCTGCGGGACGATGGTGTTCTCCACGTCCGAGCTGACGCCGCTGCCGCGGGTGCGGAAGAGGGACTCCATCTCGTCGAAGAAGACGATGACGGGGGTGCCCTCGCTCGCCTTCTCCCTCGCCCGCTGGAAGACCAGGCGGATGTGCCGCTCGGTCTCGCCGACGTACTTGTTGAGCAGCTCGGGGCCCTTGATATTGAGGAAGTAGCTCTTCCCCGCGGGCTGCCCGGTCACTTCGGCGACCTTCTTGGCGAGCGAATTGGCGACGGCCTTGGCGATGAGCGTCTTGCCACAGCCGGGCGGGCCGTAGAGCAGGATGCCCTTCGGCGGGCGGAGCTCGTGCTCCTTGAAGAGGTCGGGGTGCAGATACGGAAGCTCGACCGCGTCGCGGATCAGCTCGATCTGGTCGCCCAGGCCGCCGATCTTGTCGTAGTCGATGTCCGGGACCTCTTCGAGGACGAGCTCCTCGACCTCGCTCTTGGGGACCACCTCGTAGACGTAACCCGACCTGGAGTCCAGGAGCAGGGCGTCGCCGGAGCGGATGGTGATGTCCAGCAGCGGCTCGGCGAGCCGCACCACCCTCTCCTCGTCGGTGTGCCCGACCACCAGGGCGCGCTCGCCGTCCTCGAGGATCTCCTTGAGGGTGACGATGTCCCCGGCCCGCTCGAACTCCATGGCCTCGACCACGTTGAGCGCTTCGTTGAGCATGACCTCCTGGCCACGCCGCAGGTCCTCGAGCTCGACGCTGGGGCTGACGTTCACCCGGAGCTTGCGGCCCCCGGTGAAGATGTCGCAGGTGCCGTCCTCGTTGGCCTGCAGGAAGACGCCGAAGCCCGCCGGCGGCTGCGCGAGCCGGTCGACCTCTTCCTTGAGGGCCACGATCTGGTCACGCGCCTCACGGAGCGTGTTGGCGAGCCGCTCGTTCTGAGCGGACACGCCTGCCAGATTCGTCTGCAACTCGACGATCCGCTCTTCGAGAATCCTCGTATGACGCGGAGAGTCGGCGAGCTTACGTCGCAGGACGGCGATTTCCTGCTCGAGATAGGCAACCTGGCCGGCTGGGTCCTCGGACCCGCGCGCGGGCCGGATGCCGCGGTTGATGTCGTCGTCGTGGGCTGCCACGGTCCTCACCTCCTCCATGGGGAGCTGGACGCTTCCTGACCCTACCTGGGTGGGTGGTGATTGAAACCCCTAGATCACAAAGACTGCGGGGCGTGTCCGATCTTCACCCTTGCGCTCTCCCTCACGTCAAGGGAATACCCACCCTTCGGCACCGGAAAGCCGCCGGTTGTATCGTCGAACTGTTCAACACCCGTCAGGGCTGGCTCCAATTGGTTCGGATACGCAGGAACGGCAGGACACATGACCGTGCAGCAGGACTCGCCGGGCGACAGTGACACGCAGGACCTGGAGGTCTGGATCGACCAGGACCTCTGTACGGGGGACGGCATCTGCGTGCAGTACGCCCCCGATGTCTTCGAGCTGGACATCGACGGCCTGGCTTATGTGAAGAGCTCCGACGACGAGCTGTTGCAGGCCCCGGGGGCGACCACGCCGGTACCGCTGCCGCTCCTCCAGGACGTCGTCGATTCGGCCAAGGAGTGCCCCGGCGACTGCATCCACGTGCGGCGCGTCAAGGACAGCGTCGAGGTGTACGGGCCGGACGCCGAGTAGTCGTCCCGGGCCCGCGGGCCCGGGACGCACCGGCGAGCCCGGGAGGCGGTGCTCAGACGCTGCGGGCGAGCTCCCCGGCGCTGCGGACGAAGGTCTGCCCCTGCCACCGCCAGGAGGCCTGTTCCTCCTGGTCGGGGCAGCAGCGGGGCACCTTCAGCGAGGAGTAGCCGAGGAGGGTCGCCGAGACGACGCCGTCGCGTACGGCGAAGTCCCCGACGGTCTTCCTGTCAGCGGGGTCCACCAGGGTCGCCACGACCCGGGGTGCGGCCCCGCTCGCCTGTGTCAGGACGTAGATGCCGCCGGGCGGGGTCCCCGATCCGGCGGCGCAGTGCACCACGGCGACGGTTTCCGGCCGCCCGTCGCCGTCGAGGTCCCCGGGGGCCTGTTTGGCGACGGTCGTCCCGGCGCCGCCGCATTGGAGCGGGAAGTCGACGCCGACCGGGTCCGGGGCGGGCACGGGAGCGCCCTGCTGTGTGGTGGTCCGCTGCTCGGAGGCCGTGGCGGTCGCCGTGGCCGTACGGGGCTGGAGCAGCCCGGCCAGCGCGACGACGCCCGCCATCGCCGCGGCCGTGGCGAGCCAGTGCATCGGCTTGGCGGCGGTGTGGGCGGGGTCCGGGAGCGCGGAGGTCTGCACGCGGTATGTCTCCTGATGGTTCCTGGGAGCCCGGTGTAGGGGTGGGAACACCCCGAGGGGTTGCCCGGCATCGTGCCACACCTCACAGCCGGGCGGAACGGCGGGGTCAACGAAAAGGCGCCGCCGCGCCGTTCTCCGGTCGGTCGGGGAACTGCGCGGCGGCGCCGGTGCGTTGCGCGGGTCAGCCGCGGTCGGCGGCGGAGCCCCCGCGGCTCTGGCTGCCCGGTCCCTCGTAGTCCTCGCCGTAGGCGCCCTTGGAGGGGCGGCGGCGGCGCAGCGGCGGCTCGACGCCGTCCGCGAGGCGGCGGGCGGTGACCAGGAAGCCGGTGTGGCCGATCATCCGGTGGTCGGGGCGGACGGCGAGGCCCTCCACGTGCCAGTTGCGGATCATCGACTCCCAGGGCTGCGGTTCGGCGAAGCAGCCGATCTCGCGGATGGACTCGACGGTGCGCGAGAGCTGGGTGGTGGTGGCGACGTAGGCGCAGAGGATGCCGCCGGGCACCAGGGCCTTGGAGACGGCCTCCAGGCACTCCCAGGGGGCGAGCATGTCCAGCACGACGCGGTCGACGTCGGTGTCGGAGAGGTTGTCCTGGAGGTCTCCGACGGTCAGCTGCCAGGCGGGGTGCGGCGAGCCGAAGTAGCGCTCGACGTTCTGCTGGGCGATCTCGGCGAAGTCCTCGCGGCGCTCGTAGGAGTGCAGCATGCCCTGCTCACCGATGGCGCGCAGCAGGAAGGTGGAGAGCGATCCGGATCCGACCCCGGCCTCCACGACGCGGGCGCCGGGGAAGATGTCCGCGAAGGCCAGGATCTGGCCCGCGTCCTTGGGGTAGACCACGGCGGCACCGCGGGGCATGGACAGGACGTAGTCGGGGAGCAGGGGGCGCAGCGCGAGGTAGGCGACGTTTCCCGTGGTGCGGACAACACTGCCCTCGGGAGCACCGATCAGCTCGTCGTGCTGGAAAGAACCCTTGTGGGTGTGGAAGTTCTTTCCGGCTTCGAGCGTGAAGGTGTAGTGGCGTCCCTTGGGGTCGGTGAGCTGTACCTGGTCCCCGACCTTGAAGGGCCCACGTCGGCGGGCGGCACCGGTCGGTTCAGACATGTGACCAGCCTACCGGTGATTCCGGGGCCTCCTGCCGCCCCTCCCCGCCGGGAGAGGGCTCAGGCGCCGGGGCGGGCCATGGCCTTGACGAAGGCGCGCTCCACGTCGGCGGTGGAGAGGACTCCGTAGATCTCGCCGGTCTCCTCGACGACCAGGTATTCGGTGGCGGGGGTGGCCTTGAGCCGGTCCAGGAGGGCTTCGCCGGCCAGTTCGGCGGGGACCTTCATGCCGTCGGTGAGGTCCTGGGCGAGGCCGCTGACGGCGACCCAGGGGCGGCGGTGCTCGGGGACGCCGACGATGGCGGCCTCGCGGACGACGCCCTTGGGGTTGCCCTGTCCGTCGACGACGACCAGGGCGCGGGCGCCGGCCTCGTTGGCCCGGCGCAGCGCTTCGGAGAGCGGGGTGGCGGACTCGACGGGGACGGCGCGGCGGGTCAGGGTGCGGGCCCTGAGGTCGGGCAGGTGCTCGCGGAGGCGGGCCATGCGCAGGCTGTTCCCGGCGCCGGTCCAGATGATGCCGGCGAGGATCGCGGCGAGCAGCGCGTCCATGACGGTCTCGACGCCGCCGATGTCCTGGGCGGTGCCGCCGAGGGCTCCGGTGTGGGTGAGCAGCGGCAGTCCGACGAGGACGGTGACGGCGAGGCCCCGGCCGACCCAGGCGGCGGCGATGGTGCCGGTCATGGGCTTGCCGGTGATCTTCCAGACGATGGCGCGGAGCATCCGGCCGCCGTCCAGCGGCAGGCCGGGCAGCAGGTTGAAGGCGGCCACGATGAGGTTGGAGATCATCAGGCCCGCGAGCAGGACGCCCGGGACGGTGCCGGGCTCGACCAGCTGCATCGCGCCGTAGAAGACACCGCCGAGGACCAGGGACAGGAGCGGTCCGACGAAGGCCAGGACGAACTCTCGGCCGGGGGTCTCCGTCTCCTTCTCGATCTCCGAGACGCCGCCGAAGAACTGGAGCTGGATGCGGCGGACCGGGAGTTTGTAGCGCAGGGCGGCGACCGTGTGGGCCAGTTCGTGGACGAGCACGGAGGCGTAGAAGGCGATGGCGAAGAACAGGGCGACGAGATAGCGGGCGCCGCCCAGCTCGGGCAGCACGCGGTCGAGCTGGCCGCCGAAGACCCACGTGATCAGCGCGGCGACGACGAACCAGCTGGGGGCGACGTAGACGGGCACGCCGAAGGGGCGGCCCATGAGCAGGCCGCCGCCCGGCTCCGCGGGGCGTTTGGGCTTGCCGTTGTCCGGGTCGGTGCCGGGGGCCGTTCCCCCTGCGCCGGGCTGCGGCCGCCCGCTGTCGCCGCTGTCGTCCACGGGGTCCCTTCGGTTCGGTGCGTGGTCTGTGCCACGATCATGCAGTGTGCGAGGGTCTGCCGTCGATGGTATGCCGCTCGGTGTCAGTGGCGGGCCGTAGGGTCTTGGGACATGACCTCCGTGCCGCGGCCGCCTCAGCCGCCTTCGTCCCTGTCGCCGTCGCGGGCGAGCGATTTCATGCAGTGCCCCCTGCTCTACCGCTTCCGGGTCATCGACAAGCTGCCGGAAAAGCCCAGCGAGGCGGCTACCCGCGGCACGCTGGTCCATGCGGTGCTGGAGCGCCTCTTCGACGTCCCGGCGGCCGACCGTACGGCGCCTCGGGCGCGGGCGCTGATCCCCGGCCAGTGGGACCGGCTGCTGGAGTCGAAGCCGGAGCTGAGCGATCTGTTCGCCGGGGACGCCGAGGGGGAGCGCCTGACGCGTTGGCTGGGCGAGGCGGAGCGGCTGGTGGACCGGTGGTTCTCGCTGGAGGACCCGACGCGGCTGGAGCCGGCCGAGCGCGAGATGTTCGTCGAGACCGAGCTGGCGTCGGGGCTGCGGCTGCGCGGGGTCATCGACCGGGTGGACATCGCGCCGAGCGGCGAGGTCCGGATCGTCGACTACAAGACGGGCAAGGCACCGCGGCCGGAGTACTCCGACGGGCCGCTGTTCCAGATGACGTTCTACGCGCTGGTGATCTGGCGGCTGAAGGGCGTGGTGCCGCGCCGCCTCCAGTTGGTCTATCTGGGCAGCGGGGACGTCATGACGTACGACCCGGTGGTGGCGGACCTGGAGCGGGTGGAGCGCAAGCTGCTGGCGCTGTGGGACGCGATCAGGCTGGCGACGGAGACCGGCGACTGGCGGCCCCGGCCGACGAAGCTGTGCGGCTGGTGCGACCACCAGGCGGTGTGTCCGGAATTCGGCGGGACTCCCCCGGTCTATCCGCTGTCGGTCCGCCCGGCGGGTCCGGGCGAGGATGACCAGGGCAGAATGGGACCGGTCCGGGCCGAGGCCGGCCGAGCCGTGGCCCTTGAGGGCCCTTAAGGAGTTCCTGTGGCGATCCGCGTCCTTCTGGTCGACGACCAGCCTCTGCTGCGCACCGGTTTCCGGATGATCCTGGAGGCGGAAGGCGATCTGGCGGTGGTCGGGGAGGCCGGTGACGGTCTGCAGGCCATCGATCAGGTGCGGGCGCTGCAGCCCGATGTGGTGCTGATGGACATCCGGATGCCGCGGATGGACGGGGTGGAGGCGACCCGTCAGATCACCGGCCCCGGGAAGGACGGCCCGGCGAAGGTGCTGGTGCTGACCACCTTCGATCTCGACGAGTACGTGGTGGAGGCGCTGCGGGCGGGGGCGAGCGGTTTCCTGCTGAAGGACGCCCCGGCGGCCGAGCTGGTGCAGGCGATCCGGGTGGTGGCGGCGGGCGAGGCGATGCTCGCGCCGAGCATCACGCGCCGGCTGCTCGACAAGTACGCCGATCATCTGCCGTCCGGAGAGGAGCCGGTGCCGGACGCCCTGCACACGCTGACGGACCGTGAGGTCGAGGTGCTGAAGCTGGTGGCGCGGGGGCTGTCCAACGCGGAGATCGCGGCGGAGCTCTTCGTCAGCGAGACGACGGTCAAGACGCATGTGGGCCATGTGCTCACGAAGCTCGGCCTGCGCGACCGGGTGCAGGCCGCGGTGTACGCGTACGAGAGCGGGCTGGTGCGCCCCGGCGCGCAGTAGCGGCACCGCGCTCGCGGAAGAGAGACCGCGCGAGAGCCCCGACCGCGCAACGCCGTCCGGCCCGCGCCCCCTTCTCGCGAGGGGGGTGCGGGCCGGACGGCGTTGCGCGGTCGGGGCTCAGGCGCCGGGCCGGTTGAGCTCCCAGAGCTGGAGCTCGGAGGTGGCGCTGACGGAGCGCTCCACCCCGGCGATCCCGTCGCGGGAGGCCACGTACTGCTTGCCCTGCCAGATCGGGAGCACCGGCACGTCGGTGGCGACGATGTCCTGGAGCTTCTCGTAGGTGGCGGCGGCCGCGGTGCGGTCGGCCTCACGGCGGGACTGCGGGATGAGGACCTTCTCCGCCTCGGGCGACCGGTAGGGCGAGTTGAGGAAGTTGTTGGCGTCCAGGAAGGGCGCGGTGTAGTTGTCCGGGTCCGGGAAGTCGGGGAACCAGCCCATGCCGTAGGCCGCGTAGTCGCCGCGCTTCTGCTCGGGGCGGTACTTCGACCACTCCTTGCCCTGGACGGAGACGTCGAAGAGGCCCGAGCCGTTCAGCTGCTGCTGGATCGCCTTGAACTCGGCTGCGGTGGCCGGACCGTAGTGGTCGTTGGTGTAGTGCAGGGTGAACTTCACCGGCGTCTTGATCCCGGCGTCACGGAGGATCGCCGCGGCCTTGGCGGCGCTGGGCTCGCCGTACTTGTTGAAGAAGGCGTTGGTGTGCCCGGCGATGCTGGACGGGATCAGCGAGTAGAGGGGTTCGGCGGTGGTGCCGTACACCTTGCCCGCGATCTGGCCCCGGTCGATGATCTGCGCCACGGCCTGCCGGACGGGCTTGTCGACCACGGGGTTCTTGGTGTTGAACCCGAGGTAGCTGATGGCCAGTCCGGGCAGCTCGGTGAGGTCGACGCCCTCCTTCGGCTCCACGAGCATGTCGTGGGCCTGCTCGGGCGACATCGCCCGGGTCATCAGGTGGATCTTCTCCTCGTCGAGCGCCTTGCCCATGGCCTCGGCGTCGGGGAAGAGGTCCATCTCGACCTTGTCGTTGAGCACCTTCAGCTCACCCTTGTACGAGGGGTTCTTCTCGAAGGCGATCTTGACGACCCGGCCGTCCTCGACCTGCGGCTTCATGGTGTACGGGCCGGAGCCGTCGACCTGGAAGCCGGTGCGTGGCTCGTTCGCCGGGTACTGCGTCTTCGGGACGATGCCGGCGGCGGGGGTGGCGAGCTTGTACGGGAAGGTCGCGTCGGGCGTGTTCAGGTGGAAGATCACCTGGTCCTCGCCCTTGGTCTCGATCATGTCGATGTTGGCGAGCAGGCCGACCGGGCCGCTGTCCGAGTCGATGTCGATGACGCGCTGGATGGAGTGCTTCACGTCCTCGGCGGTGACGGGCGTCCCGTCGGCGAAGGTGAGGCCCGCCCGCAGGGTGCAGCGGTAGCTCTCGTTCGCGGTGTCGGTGAAGGTGCAGCTGCGGGCGGCCTCGGGCACCGGCTCGCCGCCGCCGTTGGGCACCGTGGTCAGGGTCTGCACGGTCTGCCGCAGGACGTTCCAGACGCCCGCTTCGTAGCCGATGGCCGGGTCGAGCGGCGCGGGGTTCTCCTTGGAGGCCACGAGCTGGTCCGTGGTGCCGACCACGATGGCCCCCTTGCCACCGGCGCCGCTGTCCGCGCTGCCGCAGGCGGCGAGCACGGGGGCGAGCAGGCCGACGACGGCCGGCAGCACCAGGGTCTTGCGGTTCATCTGGACGTTCTCCCTCATCCCGGCAGGTGAGGAATCCAAGTTAGTAGCCGTGGGTGAGCCCTCCGACCGCCCGGTGAACGGTCCACGCTCACCCGGTCATCAGCGAGGCGGACATACGATCACCATTAAGGACAGCTCACCCGTTTCGGCGAGGCGCGGGCGACCCCCGAGTGAGCAAGGTCACTCCTCCGCCCCCTTCACAGAATCACCCTGCAACTGATCCACATCCACGGAACACTGCCGGAAAGCACACGGAGCGGAGCAGGAAATCCATCGTTCGTTCACATACTGCGGCTCGATCCGGTGATCAGCCCGCGCAGGAACGCGAGGTCGACCTCTTCGAGGGATCCGACGACCACCCGCCCGGCCGCCGGGGCGATGGGGGCGACGGACGGCACGGCGACGACCCGGCAGCCGGCGGCCTCGGCGGCGGCCACACCGGTCGCGGTGTCCTCGATCACCGCGCAGCGCCAGGGGTCGGCGCCGAAGCCGGCGGCGGCGGTGAGGTAGGGCTCGGGGTGGGGCTTGGTCCGGGCGACCTCGTCCCCGGCGACCGTGAGCGCGAAGTGGTGGCGGCCCACCGATTCCAGCACCCGGTCGATGATCCGGCGGTGGGAGGCCGAGACGAGTGCGGTGGGCACCTCGTACACGGCCAGCTCGGCGAGCAGCCGCTCGGCTCCCGGCATCAGCGGCACACCCCGGCTGATGCGCTTCTCGAATCCGTCGTTGAGCAGCACGGTCAGCTCGTCCAGCCGGATGTCGGCGCCGGTGACGTCGATGAGGTAGCCGGCGCTGCGGGACATCGGACCGCCGACGACCACGTCCCGCCAGGCCTCGTCCAAACGGTGTCCGAGGCCGGCGAAGACCTCCTTCTCGACGTCCCACCAGAATCCCTCGGTATCGACCAGGGTTCCGTCCATGTCGAGAAGAACCGCCTGCAGGGCGGCCTCTTCGGCCGTGCGGGTCAAGGACGCGGGAACCGTACTGGTCATCCGGCACACCTTCCGTAAGGGACGAGAAGGCCGGCCGCCATTCCCAGAAGTGGGAGGGCGACCGGCCTGCGCTGGACCGACCAGTGTACGACGTGTCGTCCCGCGGTGCGCGGCAGGCGCGTGACCGCGGGGCGAAATCCGTCCTACCGGGCGTTGAAGTACTTCGCCTCGGGGTGGTGGATGACGATGGCGTCGGTGGACTGCTCCGGGTGGAGCTGGAACTCCTCGGAGAGGTGCACGCCGATCCGCTCCGGCTGGAGGAGGTCGGCGATCTTGGCCCGGTCCTCCAGGTCCGGGCACGCCCCGTAACCGAGGGAGAACCGCGCGCCGCGGTACTTCAGCGCGAACATGTCCTCGACGTCCTCCGGGTCCTCCCCGCCGAAGCCCAGCTCGCTGCGGACCCGGGCGTGCCAGTACTCGGCGAGGGCTTCCGCGAGCTGGACGGAGAGGCCGTGCAGCTCCAGGTAGTCGCGGTAGGAGTTGGCGGCGAACAGCTCGGCGGTGGCCTCGCCGATCCGGGAGCCGACGGTGACGATCTGGAGGCCGATGACATCGGTCTCGCCGGACTCCTCGGGGCGGAAGAAGTCGGCGAGGCAGAGGCGGCGGCCGCGGCGCTGGCGCGGGAAGGTGAAGCGGGTGCGCTCCGAGCCGTCCTCGTGGAGGAGGATCAGGTCCTCGCCCTTGGAGACGCAGGGGAAGTAGCCGTAGACGACGGCGGCTTCCAGGAGGTTGTTGGACTGGAGGTGGTCGAGCCAGCCGCGCAGGTGCGGGCGTCCCTCGGTCTCCACCAGCTCCTCGTACGTCGGCCCGTCGCCGGTCCTGGCCTGCTTGAGGCCCCACTGGCCCTTGAACAGGGCGCCCTCGTCGAGCCAGGAGGCGTAGTCCTTGAGCGGAATGCCCTTGACGACCCGGGTGCCGCGGAAGGGCGGCTCGGGGATGGGGTTGGTGGTGGAGACGTCCGAGCGCACCGAGCCCTCGGGCTCCTCGACCTCCAGCACGGCGGTGTCGGTGTCCTTCTTGGGAACCCGGCGCTGCTTCAGCTCGGGCAGGGCCGCGCCCGGCACGCCGCGCTTGACGCCGATGAGCGCGTCCATCAGGCGCAGGCCCTCGAAGGCGTCGCGGGCGTAGCGGACCTCGCCCTCGTAGATCTCGTGCAGGTCCTGCTCGACGTAGGCCCGGGTCAGCGCGGCGCCGCCGAGGATGACCGGGAAGTCGGCGGCCATCTTGCGCTGGTTGAGCTCCTGGAGGTTCTCCTTCATGATCACGGTCGACTTCACCAGGAGACCGGACATGCCGATGACGTCGGCGCGGTGTTCCTCGGCGGCTTCCAGGATCGCGGAGACGGGCTGCTTGATGCCGAGGTTGACGACGTTGTAGCCGTTGTTGGAGAGGATGATGTCGACGAGGTTCTTGCCGATGTCGTGGACGTCGCCCCGGACGGTGGCCAGCACGATGGTGCCCTTGCCCTCGTCGTCGGACTTCTCCATGTGCGGCTCCAGGTGGGCCACCGCGCTCTTCATGACCTCGGCGGACTGGAGGACGAACGGGAGCTGCATCTGGCCGGAGCCGAACAGCTCGCCGACGACCTTCATGCCCTCCAGCAGCGTGTTGTTGACGATGTCGAGGGCCGGGGTGTCCTGGAGGGCTTCGTCGAGGTCGGCTTCCAGGCCGTTCTTCTCGCCGTCGATGATGCGGCGCTGGAGCCGCTCGTCCAGCGGGAGGGCCATCAGCTCCTCGGCCTTGCCCGCCTTCATCGACTTCATGTTGACGCCCTCGAACAGCTCCATGAGCTTCTGGAGGGGGTCGTAGCCCTCGGCGCGGCGGTCGTAGATCAGGTCGAGGGCGACCTCGACCTGCTCCTCTTCCAGCCGGGCGATCGGCAGGATCTTCGAAGCGTGCACGATCGCGGAGTCGAGGCCCGCCTTGACGCACTCGTCGAGGAAGACGGAGTTCAGCACGACACGGGCGGCCGGGTTGAGGCCGAAGGAGATGTTGGAGAGGCCCAGCGTGGTCTGGACGTCGGGGTGGCGCTTCTTCAGCTCGCGGATGGCCCCGATGGTGGCGATGCCGTCGCCGCGGGACTCCTCCTGGCCGGTGCAGATGGTGAAGGTCAGGGTGTCGATGAGGATGTCGGACTCGCGGATGCCCCAGTTGGTGGTGAGGTCCTCGATCAGCCGCTCGGCGATGGCGACTTTGTGCTCGACCGTGCGGGCCTGGCCCTCCTCGTCGATCGTCAGGGCGATCAGGGCGGCGCCGTGCTCGGCGGCCAGGGCGCTGACCTGCGCGAAGCGGGACTCGGGGCCGTCGCCGTCCTCGTAGTTGACCGAGTTCAGCACGGCCCGGCCGCCGAGCTGCTCAAGACCGGCCCGCAGGACGTCCAGCTCGGTGGAGTCCAGCACGATCGGCAGGGTGGAGGCGGTCGCGAAGCGGCCGGCCAGCTCGGTCATGTCGGCGACGCCGTCCCGGCCCACGTAGTCGACGCAGAGGTCGAGCATGTGCGCGCCCTCGCGGATCTGGTCGCGGGCCATCTCCACGCAGTCGTCCCAGCGGGCCTCCAGCATGGCCTCGCGGAACTTCTTGGAGCCGTTGGCGTTGGTGCGCTCCCCGATGGCCAGGTAGGCGGTGTCCTGGCGGAAGGGGATGTGCTGGTAGAGGGAGGCGGCGCCGGGCTCGGGGCGCGGGTCGCGCTCCGTCGGCGTCAGCTCGCGCGCGCGGTCGACGACGGCCTTCAGGTGCGCCGGGGTCGTACCGCAGCAGCCGCCGATGAGGGAGAGGCCGTAGTCCCGGACGAAGTGTTCCTGGGAGTCGGCGAGACCGTCGGGGCCGAGCGGGAAGTGGGCGCCGTCCTTGGTGAGGACGGGCAGCCCGGCGTTGGGCATGCACATCAGGGGCGTACGGGAGTGGCGGGCGAGGTAGCGCAGGTGCTCGCTCATCTCGTCCGGGCCGGTCGAGCAGTTCAGCCCGATCAGGTCGATGCCCAGCGGCTCCAGGGCGGTCAGCGCCGCGCCGATCTCGGAGCCGAGGAGCATGACGCCCGTGGTCTCGAAGGCGAGGGAGCAGATCAGCGGCACCTGGAGTCCGAGGGCGTCCATCGCGCGGCGGGCGCCGATGATGCTGGCCTTGGTCTGCAGGAGGTCCTGGGTGGTCTCGACGATCAGCGCGTCGGAGCCGCCCGCGAGGAGGCCCTCGGCGTTCTGCTGGTAGCCGTCGCGCAGGACGTCGTACGTGATGTGGCCGAGCGAGGGCAGCTTGGTGCCGGGGCCGATCGAGCCGAGGACCCAGCGCTGGCGGCCGTCCTTCGCACCGAACTCGTCGGCGACCTCGCGGGCGATCCGGGCGCCGGACTCGGAGAGCTCGAAGATCCGGTCGGCGATCTCGTACTCGTTGGCGGCGGAGTGGTTCGCGCCGAAGGTGTTGGTCTCGACGCAGTCGACGCCGACCGCGAAGTACTCCTCGTGGACCGAGCGCACGATGTCGGGCCGGGTGATGTTGAGGATCTCGTTGCAGCCTTCGAGATTCTCGAAGTCCTCCAGCGTGGGGTCCTGTGCCTGGAGCATGGTGCCCATCGCCCCGTCGGCCACCACCACGCGGGTGGCGAGTGCCTCTCGGAGTGCTTCTGCGCGGGTCCGGCTGTCGGCGGCGGATGTCGGCAACGAGGCCATGGATGATCTCCCAGGGATGCGACGGCTGTCGGCTTTGCGTCCTTCTCGGGGAAGGCGCACCTCGCCAGCCTAGCCCGACGGGGCCCGGGTCCGTAGGGGCGTCCACGGGGCGGAACGCGTACGACCTGCATGCTGTGGCGGGTGCGACACGTGCGGCCGGGTGGCGGAGACTTTCCCCGGAGTCCGGCGCAGGTCGGCATCGACCGATAGTGTTCAGCATTGTCGAACCGAGGTGGAGGAGTACGGCGCGATGGCCAAGAACATCCAGTCGCTGGAGCGGGCGGCCGCGATGCTGCGTCTGCTGGCGGGCGGCGAGCGCCGGCTCGGGCTCTCCGACATCGCCTCCTCGCTGGGGCTGGCCAAGGGCACGGCGCACGGCATTCTGCGCACCCTTCAGCTGGAGGGTTTCGTCGAACAGGACGCGGCGTCGGGCCGCTACCAGCTGGGCGCGGAGCTGCTGCGGCTCGGCAACAGCTATCTGGACGTCCACGAGCTGCGGGCCCGCGCCCTGGTCTGGACGGACGACCTGGCCCGCTCCAGCGGCGAGAGCGTCCACCTCGGGGTGCTGCACCAGCACGGCGTACTGATCGTCCACCACGTCTTCCGGCCCGACGACAGCCGCCAGGTGCTGGAGGTCGGGGCGATGCAGCCGCTGCACTCCACGGCGCTGGGCAAGGTGCTGTCCGCGTACGACCCGGTGGCCCACAGCGAGGTCATGGAGGCGGAACGCCGCTCCTTCACCGGGCGCACCGTCACCGAGGCCGACGCGTTCGAGTCGATGCTCGACCTGGTCCGGGCCCAGGGCTGGGCCGCCGACGCCGAGGAGACCTGGGAGGGCGTCGCCGCCGTGGCCGCCCCCGTGCACGACCGGCGCAGGATGCCGGTGGGCGCGGTCGCCGTGACCGGCGCGGTGGAGCGCGTGGCCCCGGGCGGCACACTGCGCCCCGAGCTGATCGCGGCCGTACGGGACTGCGCCCGCGCGGTCTCCCGGGACCTGGGCGCCGGGCGCTTCTGACAGCCCGCACGCCACGCGCCCCCACCGGGGCCGGCACGCCCGCGCCCGGCACATCCGACACCGGCCGGTAACGATCCCGTCGCGCACCGAGTCGTGCACCGCAGAACCCTTGACGCTTCCTTCACTTCGGGGAAACACTGCCGTTCAGCGGTCGGCATTGTCGAACGCCTAACGGCAATACGCGTTAGGGTGTGACAGTGCCAAGGGCCGGTCAAGCCCTTACAGATGGGCTGCCCACGCTTCGTGGATACCCATCTGGGGCGCGGAACACCGGCGGGACCGGTGATCCGCTCTCCCCTGGACGAAGGACAAAGGAGTCGCGGGTGTCCAGCTCCGACATTTTCATCGGCGAGACCATAGGTACCGCCGTACTCATCCTGCTCGGCGGCGGTGTCTGTGCCGCCGTCACGCTGAAGAGCTCGAAGGCCCGGAACGCGGGCTGGCTGGCCATCACCTTCGGGTGGGGCTTCGCCGTGCTGACCGGCGCCTACCTCGCCGGCGGCGTATCGGGCGCCCACCTCAACCCCGCGGTCACGGTCGGCCTGGCCATCCAGGGCGGCACGGAGTGGGGCGACGTCCCGCTCTACCTCGGCTCGCAGCTGCTCGGCGCGATGATCGGCGCCCTGCTGGTCTGGGCGGTCTACTACGGCCAGTTCCACGCCCACCTGACCGACCCGGAGATCATCGGTACCAAGTCCACCGACGAGGGCATGGTCGACCAGACCGCCGCCCCCGAGGCGGGCCCGGTGCTCGGGATCTTCTCCACCGGTCCGGAGATCCGCAACGGCGTGCAGAACGTCGTCACCGAGATCATCGCCACCGTCGTGCTGGTCCTGGCGATCCTGACCCAGGGCCTCAACAACGAGGGCAACGGCCTCGGCGTGCTCGGCGCGCTGATCACCGCCCTGGTCGTGGTCGGCATCGGCCTCTCGCTCGGCGGCCCGACCGGCTACGCCATCAACCCGGTCCGCGACCTCGGTCCGCGCATCGTGCACGCCCTGCTTCCGCTGCCGAACAAGGGTGGTTCGGACTGGGGCTACGCGTGGGTACCCATCGTGGGTCCGCTCGTCGGCGGCGCACTCGCCGGCGGGCTCTACAACCTCGCCTTCGCCTAGCCGCTCGCTCATCACCTCACAGACTTCCGGGAGCACACCGTGACCGACGCACACACCACCGGCACCCACGGCACCGGGCCGTTCATCGCGGCCATCGACCAGGGCACCACCTCCAGCCGCTGCATCGTCTTCGACAAGGACGGCCGGATCGTCTCCGTCGACCAGAAGGAGCACGAGCAGATCTTCCCGAAGCCGGGCTGGGTCGAGCACGACGCGACCGAGATCTGGGAGAACGTCCAGGAGGTCGTCGCCGGGGCCATCGTCAAGGCCGGCATCACCTCCGCCGACGTCAAGGCGATCGGCATCACCAACCAGCGCGAGACCACGCTGCTGTGGGACAAGAACACCGGTGAGCCGGTGCACAACGCCCTGGTCTGGCAGGACACCCGCACCGACGCGCTCTGCAAGGAGCTCGGCCGCAACGTGGGCCAGGACCGGTTCCGCCGCGAGACCGGGCTGCCGCTCGCCTCGTACTTCGCAGGCCCCAAGGTCCGCTGGCTGCTCGACAACGTCGAGGGGCTGCGCGAGCGCGCCGAGCGCGGCGACATCCTCTTCGGCACCATGGACTCCTGGGTCATCTGGAACCTCACCGGCGGCACCGACGGCGGCGTCCACGTCACCGACGTGACCAACGCCTCGCGCACCCTCCTGATGAACCTGCACACGATGGCCTGGGACGAGAAGATCCTCTCCTCCATCGGCATCCCGGCCGCAGTGCTCCCCGAGATCCGCTCCTCCGCCGAGGTCTACGGCAACGCCAAGGGCGGCATCCTGGACGGCGTCCCGGTCGCCTCCGCGCTCGGCGACCAGCAGGCGGCGCTTTTCGGCCAGACCTGTTTCGCCGAGGGCGAGGCCAAGTCCACGTACGGCACCGGCACCTTCATGCTGATGAACACCGGGGGCACCCCGGTGAACTCGTACAACGGGCTGCTCACCACCGTCGGCTACCAGATCGGCGACAAGCCCCCGGTGTACGCGCTGGAGGGCTCCATCGCGGTCACCGGTTCGCTGGTGCAGTGGATGCGCGACCAGATGGGCCTGATCAAGTCGGCCGCCGAGATCGAGACGCTGGCCTCCTCGGTCGAGGACAACGGCGGCGCGTACTTCGTGCCCGCCTTCTCCGGACTGTTCGCCCCCTACTGGCGTCCCGACGCCCGTGGCGTCATCGCCGGTCTCACCCGTTACGTCACCAAGGCGCACATCGCCCGTGCCGTCCTGGAGGCCACCGCCTGGCAGACCCGCGAGATCAGCGACGCCATGACGAAGGACTCCGGCGTCGAGCTGACCGCGCTCAAGGTCGACGGCGGCATGACGTCCAACAACCTGCTGATGCAGACGCTCGCCGACTTCCTGGACGCGCCCGTGGTGCGCCCCATGGTCGCCGAGACCACCTGCCTCGGCGCCGCCTACGCCGCCGGTCTCGCCGTCGGCTTCTGGCCGGACACCGACGCGCTGCGCGCCAACTGGCGCCGGGCCGCCGAGTGGACACCCCGCATGGACGCGGACACCCGTGCCCGCGAGTACAAGAGCTGGCTCAAGGCCGTCGAACGGACCATGGGCTGGATCGAGGACGAAGAAAGCTGACGAGGAGCATCACCATGACCACCCTGCAGAGCGTTCCCGCCCTCGGAACGCACCCGGCCTCCGGCTCGCTGCCGAGCCGCGCCGAGACCCGGGACCAGCTGTCCCGGGCCACGTACGACCTCCTGGTCATCGGCGGCGGCATCCTGGGCATCTCCACCGCCTGGCATGCCGCGCAGTCCGGGCTGCGGGTGGCTCTGGTGGACGCCGGCGACTTCGCCGGCGCCACCTCCTCCGCCTCCTCCAAGCTCCTCCACGGCGGTCTGCGCTACCTCCAGACCGGCGCGGTGAAGCTGGTCGCGGAGAACCACTTCGAGCGGCGCGCGGTCTCCCGCGAGGTGGCCCCGCACCTGGCCAACCCGCTCACCTTCTACCTGCCCGTCTACAAGGGCGGCCCGCACGGCGCGGCCAAGCTCGGCGCGGGCGTCTTCGCCTACTCCGCGCTCTCCGCGTTCGGCGACGGCGTCGGCCACGTCATATCCCCGGCCAAGGCCCAGCGCGACGTGCCCGAGCTGCGTACGGACGATCTCAAGGCGGTCGCGGTCTACCGCGACGACCAGATGAACGACGCCCGCATGGCGCTGATGACGGTCCGCGCGGCCGTCGACGCGGGCGCGGTCGTCCTCAACCACGCGGCCGTCACCGGGCTCCGCTTCACCCGGGGCCGGGTCACCGGCGCCGAGCTGAAGGACAGCACCGACTCCACCGAGTTCGGCGTCGACGCCCGGCTCGTGCTGAACGCGACCGGCCCCTGGGTCGACCACCTGCGGAAGATGGAGGACCCGAACGCGGCTCCTTCCATCCGCCTCTCCAAGGGCGCGCACCTGGTCCTCAAGCGGACCCGGCCGTGGCGGGCGGCGCTGGCCACCCCGATCGACAAGTACCGCATCACGTTCGCGCTGCCGTGGGAGGACATGCTGCTCCTCGGCACGACGGACGAGGAGTACGAGGGCGATCCGGCGGACGTCTCGGTGACCGAGGCCGACACCGCGCAGATCCTCGACGAGGCGGCGTTCTCGATCAAGGACCAGCAGCTCTCGCGCGATCTGATCACGTACTCCTTCGCGGGTCTGCGGGTGCTTCCCGGCGGTCCCGGCGACACCTCCAAGGCCAAGCGCGAAACGGTCGTCACCGAGGGCCGCGGCGGGATGCTGTCGGTCGCGGGCGGCAAGTGGACGACCTTCCGCCACATCGGCCGTACGGTCATGAACAAGCTGGCCGCGCTGCCCGGGCACCCGCTGGCCGAGGACATGGAGCCGATGAACCGGCTGCCGCGGAAGCTGCCGCTCCCCGGTATCGCCAACCCGAACGCGGTCGCTCACCGGCTGCTCGTCGACGGTCCGGCGCCCGGGCCGCGCATGGCCCCGGACACCGCCCGGCACCTGGCCACGCACTACGGATCCCTCGCCTTCGACATCGCGCGCCTGGCGAACGAGAACCCTCGGCTGGCCGAGCGCGTCCACCCGGACGCCCCGGAGATCTGGGCCCAGGTCGCCTACGCCCGGGACCACGAGTGGGCCGAGACGGCGGACGACGTGCTGCGCCGCCGGACCACGCTGACGATCCGGGGCCTGGCGACGGACGACGTCCGCGAGGGCGTCGAGAAGCTGCTGGCCGACCGGGACTGATCCACCGGACCCACCCCCCACGGGTACGGGAGGGGCGGCTACCTCGCGTAGCCGCCCCCGTTCCCGTACCCCCCAGGTGCACCGGGCGGGCGCCACACTCCCGCCACACTCGTGCAACGTGCCGCGGGGACAGTGGTGTTCATGCGATTCTCCGTACTCTCCCTGATCGGTCACGATCCGCACCCGCTGACCGGTGATCTGCCCTTTGCCGCCGACCGGTTCGAGGAAGTGATCGACACGGCCTCGGTGGCGGAGCGGCTCGGCTTCGACGCCTACTCCGTCGGCGAACGGCATGCGGGCGCCTTCCTCTCCTCCAGCCCCAACGTGGTGCTGGGCGCCATCGCGGCCCGGACGAGCACCATCCGGCTGCTCACCGGTGTGACCGTCGTCGCGATCCTCGACCCGGTCCGGGTGGCGGAGGACTTCGCGACACTCGACCAGATCTCCCGGGGCCGTGTCGAACTGGTCGTCGGCAAGGGCGCGGAGGCGGGCCACTTCGACCTGTTCGGTCTGGAGGAGGAGCGGCAGTGGGACCTCCAGAAGGAGAAGTACGAGCTGCTGCGCCGGCTCTGGACCGAGGAGGGCGTCGACTGGGAAGGCGAGTTCCGCCCGCCGCTGAAGAACGTGACGACCGTGCCCCGTCCCTACGACGGCCTCCCCCGGATCTGGCACGGCTCGGCGACCAGCCTCAACTCCCCCGAGCTGGCGGCGAAACACGGCGATCCGCTGTTCACCGCGAACGCCGTCCAGCCGCGTGAGGCGTACGCGAAGCTCATCACCCACTACCGGGAGCGGTTCGAGGCGTACGGGCACGATCCGGCGGACGCGAAGGTGGCGGCGGGATCGGGCGGACTGCTCATCGCGGACAGCTCGCAGGCGGCCGTCACGCGGTACAAGGAGCTGTACGAGGCGCGGGTCCGGCAGGCCTTCAAGCCGCATCTGGCGGGCAGGGCCGGCTACAACACCCCCTTCCGCACGATCGAGGAGGCGATCGAGGGCGGCCCGCAGCTGATCGGCAGTCCGCAGCAGATCATCGACAAGATCCTCGGCTGGCACGAGGTCTACCGCCACGACCTCCAGTCGATCACCGTGGACGGCTTCGGGCTGGGCCGTCCTGAGCAGTTGGAGACGCTCCAGCGGTTCGCGGAGGAGATCGCCCCGGTGGTGCGGAGCCAGGCGCCGTCCTCGCTCCGGGACTGATCGAACACTGTTCACCCGGCCGTGCAAGAGGGCTGCGGCCGGGGGCCCGGGAAGCCGTAAGGTTGCTCCGTATGTATGGAGACATCGGAAGGAGGCCCGGGTGATCGAGCTCGAGTCGGTGCCCGAGCTGGTCGACCCGGTCATGGTGGCCGCGTTCGAAGGCTGGAACGACGCCGGGGACGCCGCCTCCACCGCGGTCGGTCATCTGGACCGGGAGTGGAAGGGCGAGGTGTTCGCGGCGCTGGACGCCGAGGACTACTACGACTTCCAGGTCAACCGGCCCACGGTGTGGCTGGACGGCAACACGCGGAAGATCACCTGGCCGACGACGCGCCTGTCCGTGGTGCGGGTGGGCGGCGACAAACCCCGCGACCTGGTCCTGGTGCGCGGGATCGAACCGTCGATGCGCTGGCGGTCGTTCTGCAACGAGATCCTCGGCTTCGCCCATGAGCTGGGTGTCGAAATGGTCGTCATCCTGGGCGCGCTGCTCGGTGACACCCCGCACACCCGGCCGGTGCCGGTGAGCGGGGTCACCTCCGACGCGGACCTGGCCCGGACGATGGACCTGGAGGAGACGCGGTACGAAGGCCCCACGGGCATCGTCGGGGTCCTCCAGGAGGCGTGCACGCACGCCGGAGTGCCCGCGGTCAGCCTGTGGGCGGCGGTCCCCCACTATGTGTCGCAGCCGCCGAACCCGAAGGCGACGCTGGCCCTGCTCAACCGGCTGGAGGATCTGATCGGGTTGCGCATCCCGCTGGGCGAACTGCCCGAGGACGCCCGGGCCTGGCAGCTCGGCGTGGACCAGCTGGCCTCGGAGGACAGCGAGGTCGCGGAGTACGTGCAGACGCTGGAGGAGGCGCGGGACACCGCGGAGCTGCCCGAGGCGTCCGGCGAGGCCATCGCCCGGGAGTTCGAGCGGTATCTGCGGCGGCGGGACGGCGGTCCCGGGCAGGGGCCGGGCGGCCATGCCACGGAGACCGGGGACGTCTCCTATCTGCGCGACCCCTCCAGCGGCCGTACCCGCCCGCCGAAGCCGCCGCGCCCGGAGACGGGGCGCGGAAACGCCACCGACGACAAGGGCGCCAAGGGTTCCGACGAGGCGTCGGGGACCGACGGCGAGGAAGGCTCCGGCGGCCGTCCCGAGGAGGACGGCGAGAGCTGAGGGACGAACGGCGGGGCGCCGCACGGGAGATGATCCCGTGCGGCGCCCCTGTGTTCAGGGTCTCGGTGCGGCTCAGGCGCAGTGGAACTTCGCCGCGGCCCAGTCGCCGTGGTCCCCCGTCTTGGAGCCGTTCGTGTCGGTGACCTTCAGCCGCACACGGCGTACGCCGTCGAGCTCCACGTCCACCGGCACGGTCGCCGAGGCGCCGGTCAGCTTCGGCGAGGTCCACAGCACCTTGCCGTCGCCCTCCACGGAGAACGCGACCTCGCCGTAGCCGTTGATCTCGTCGTCGATCCCGACGTCGGCGGTGAACGCGGTGCACCGGCCGCCGAGATGGAGGGCGATGCCGGAGTCGGCGTGGGTGCCGATCCCCTTCTCGTACGTCTTTCCCGCGAGCGTCAGCGTCTTCCCGTCGCTCGCGCCCGACTCCCCGTTGGAGCGGTCGCGTGCCGCGGGGCCGTAGCCGTTGGTCTCGGAGAGCCAGACGAGATCGCTCCCCCATGCCTCGCCCTCGGGGGCCGGTGGCAGGACGGACACGGCGAGCCGCTGCTGACTCGTGCGGGTCTCCCCGCCGGCCCGGTAGCGGGCCAGCGCCGTCAGCCGGGTCTCGCGCACCCGGGCGTCCTTCGCCGGGGTGAGCGCCACCTCGATGCGGCGGGTGGCGCCCGCCGGGGTGCGGCCCGGGACCTTCGCGGTGGCGGTCTGCCAGCCCTCGGGGACCTGGAGGGAGACCGTGGTGTCGGTGAGGTCGGACCGGCCCGCGGTCACATCGACCTGGACCGTGCCGGGCGTGCCCGCTCCGGCCTCCTGGCCCGTGGGGGCGGTGAGGGCTGCGGCGGCCGAGGCCTTCCTGCCGCCGACCGCGCTGGTGCCCAGGAGCTTCACCGTGAACTTCTTCGCGGTGCTCAGGGGCGCGGTCTTCACGTGCACCACGCCGCCCCGGTCGTCGCGGTCGTACCACCAGCCCTGGCGGGCCTGGTCGTACGCGGCCTTCGAGGTCAGCTCGGGCAGCGTCCGGTCCAGCTTCACCGCCCGGGGCTCGGAGCCGGTGTGGACGGTGAACTCGTAGGGGCGGGCGGTCTGTTTGCCGGTGAAGCTGCCCCGGCTCTCGTTGATCGTGACGGAGACGTCGCCCGCCCCGCGCTCGGGGGCCCGGACGTCGGCGCGCTGGGTGGCGTACTTGCCGTCACGGTGCCGGCAGGTGACGCCGTCGTCCTCGTACAGGGTGAAGGAGGTGTTCCCCTGCGGGTAGACGTCCCAGGCCAGCGGGGAGTCGGCGGTGCGGTCGCGGTACGAGCGGATGCCCGGCCACATCGGGACGGCCGCGCCCGCCTTCACGAAGAGCGGCAGGGTGTCGAGGGGGGCGCTGTAGGAGTCGATGGTGGTGGGGCCCACGTAGGTGCGGCCGCTCCAGTAGTCGACCCAGGTGCCCTTGGGGAGGTAGATGTCCTTGCGCTCGGTGGTGTCCTGGTAGACCGGCGCCACGAGGAAGTGCTCGCCGGAGAGGAACTCGTACTTGGCGGCCTCCGTGGACGCCTTCGGGTCGTCGGGGTATTCGAGGACCAGCGGGCGGACCATGCCGACACCGGTCTTGGTGGCCTCGTGGGCGTAGCTGTACTGGTAGGGCAGCAGCGACTCCTTGAGCTTGAGGTAGTCGCGGTTGACCGAGGTGTACGGCTCCCCGTAGCGGAAGGGCTGCTTGTCCATGGCGGCCCAGCCGTCCATGGTCATCGTGGTGCCGAGGAACATCTTCCACTGGAGGTCGCGGGTGTACGTCTTGGCGCTGCCACCGAAGATCCCGTCGACGTCACCGGTGGTGTAGGCGAGCCCGGACATGGTGGCGCCCGCGTAGGTGGGGATCTGCCAGCGGATGTACTCCCAGGTGCCGGACTGGTCGCCGGACCACTGGACGCCGCAGCGCTGGGCGCCCGCCCAGCTCTCGGGGGCCCAGGTGAAGCCGCGGGCGTCGCTGTGGTCCTCGATGCCCTGATAGGCGTCCTTGCCGGCGTCGAGGGCGAACTTGTAGCCGGGTCCGACCCAGGGGACGTCCAGCTTGGCGACCCGCTGGCCGGCCTTGACCTGGGCTTCGAGGTTCTCGATGCCGTCCTCGGTCCAGAGGCCGAGCTCGATGTTGCGGTCCTTCAGCCCCTGGGCGGTCTCCTCCAGGTCCTCGTAGCCGCAGCCGTAGCCGTCGTTGGCGAGCATCCAGCCGTTCGGCATGTCGTTCTCGACGTATCCGTCGGCGACCTTCAGCGAGTCCAGGGGGCGGCGCTCGCCCCGGTTGGCGTTGCGGGGTGGCCGCCGTCGTCCCAGTTGTAGTCGACGGCGACCTCGACGGTCTTGTCGCGGTGGGTGGTGTTGCCGCGGCCGTTCTGCATCCCGGCCCCGTAGAACTACCCACCGGCGCCCCGGGCCAGCGTCTGGACGGTCTTCTCGCCGGTCCAGCTCAGGCCCTTCGTCTCGGACCGGACGCGGCTGCCGTCGGCCCGGTGCAGGGCGAAGCGGAGCGGCTTCTCGTAGGCCCGCAGGGTGACCTCTCCCGTCGACAGCTCGTAGCGGTCGCCGCGCTCCTTCCAGCGGGTCCGGGGCGGCTCGCCCTGCGGCAGGACGATGTCGTCGCCGGTGGGGTGGGTGAACTTCCCGTCCGGGGCGAGCTCGATACGGAAGGTCTCGTCCGAGACGAAGCGGACCCGGGCCTCGGCCTGCCCGGCGATCAGCCGGTAGACCGCCCCGTCCGCGCGGAAGCCGGTCACGTCCCCGACGGTGGTGGTCTCCGTGCTCTCCGGCGGGGCCTCGTCGGCGTGGGCCCCGCCGGGCCCCGTGAGGACCGCGACCAGTCCGAGCAGCGCAGCAACCGCCGCCGCTCGCATGCGCGTTGATGTTTGCATAGAGAGCGTTTAGCGCAACTTCGAGCACATCACCATGGACAAAAAGGAACCGGCCTCGAACTTCGTAGAGAAGTCCGAGGCCGGTTCGAGCCATCGGGCGGGCAGAGGAACCGCCTACAGCGCGACCCCCAGCAGGGCGTCGACCGTACGCGAGACGAGGCCGGGCGCGCCCTCGTCGGTGCCGCCCTCCGCACCCTGGAGCGCGGCCCAGCGGTCCACCGCGGCGAGCGCGGCGGGACTGTCCAGATCGTCCGCGAGGGCGTCCCGGACCTCCTCGACCAGCACGTCGGCGGACGGCCCGTCGGGGCGCGAGACGGCGGCCCGCCAGCGCGCGAGGCGCTCGACGGCGTCGGCCAGCACCTGGTCGGTCCACTCCCAGTCGGAGCGGTAGTGGCGGGAGAGCAGCGCGAGCCGGATGGCCGCCGGGTCCACGCCGTCGCGGCGCAGCGCCGAGACGAAGACCAGGTTGCCGCGCGACTTGGACATCTTCTCGCCGTCCAGGCCGACCATGCCCGCGTGGACGTAGGCCTGGGCGAAGGGGTGCTCGCCGGTCAGCGCCTGGGCGTGCGAGGCGCCCATCTCGTGGTGCGGGAAGGCGAGGTCGGAGCCGCCGCCCTGGATGTCGAAGCCCATGCCGAGGTGGTCCAGCGCGATGGCGACGCACTCGATGTGCCACCCCGGGCGGCCGTCGCCCAGGGAGGCCCCGTCCCAGCTCGGCTCGCCCGGGCGGGCGGCCATCCAGAGCATCGGGTCGAGGGGGTTCTTCTTTCCGGGGCGCTCGGGGTCGCCGCCGCGCTCGGCGGAGAGCAGGCGCATCGCCTCGGCGTCGAGGCCGGACACCTCGCCGAAGTGCGGGTCGGTGTCGACGGAGAAGTAGATGTCGCCGTCCAGGTCGTAGGCGGCGCCCGCGTCCCGGAGGCGTTCGACGAGGGGCACGATGCCCGGTATGGCCTCGACCGCTCCGATGTAGTGCCGCGGGGGCAGCATCCGCAGGGCGGTCATGTCCTCGCGGAAGAGTGCCGTCTCGCGCTCCGCGAGCTCGGTCCAGTCCTGACCGTCGCGCACGGCCCGCTCCAGCAGCGGATCGTCCACGTCGGTCACGTTCTGGACATAGTGAACCTGCCGCTTGGTGTCGAGCCACACGCGCTGAACGAGGTCGAACGCGTTGTAGGTCGCCGCATGACCCATGTGGGTCGCGTCGTACGGCGTGATGCCGCAGACGTAGATGCGGGCGACGGGACCGGGGTCAAGGGTGATCCGTCCGCCGGTCGCGGTGTCGTGGATCCGAAGGTCGCGGCCCTTGCCGGGCAGGGCGGGGACCTCAGAAGCGGGCCAGGCATGCATGTCATGAGCGTAACCGGACGTTGCTTCCGGATACGAACCGGCTCCGTAAACCTGTCCGAAGAGGCTCTCTTGCACGCATCCCCCGGCAGGCGGTAGGGGGCGGGTCGCCGTCGGGCGTGTGCTACACCGGCGGCCAGGGAATGGGCGGCCACTGGCCGCTCGGCTTCGGGTGCACGGCGCTCTTGAGCAGCCCGTCGACCCGCTCCCGCAGGGCCTCCAGCTCGGCCGGTGTGATGAGTTCGGCCATCCGGGTGGCGAGGGCGACCCCCGGCGCCAGCTCGGCGGCGAGCCGGCCCAGCACCGCCAGGGCCTCTTCGGTGAGCGGTTCGCCCGCCCAGCCCCAGAGCAGGGTCCGCAGCTTGTCGTCGGCGTTGAAGGTGACGCCGTGGTCGATGCCGAAGAGCCGCCCGCCGGCCGCGGGCAGCAGATGGCCGCCCTTGCGGTCGCCGTTGTTGATCACCGCGTCCAGCACCGCGAGCCGCCGCAGCCGGGGGTCGTCCGCGTGCACCAGCAGCGCGGTCCTCCCTTCCCCCACGTCCGCGAAGCCGACGGCCTTCCAGCCGTCGCCCGGCTCCTCGCCCTCGACGAGCGCCAGCAGTTCGGGGGCGTCCTCACCGTCCCCGGGGCCGTCGATCCAGAGCTGGACCATGCCCTGCCCGTACGGCCCGTCCCGCAGTACGGTCGGCGGCACGAGGTCCCAGCCGGTCGCCCGGGAGATCTCGTACGCGGCGACCTCCCGCTGGGCGAGGGTGCCGTCGGGGAAGTCCCAGAGCGGCTGCTCGCCCGCGACCGGCTTGTAGGCGCAGGTGCGCTCCTCGCCGTCGTACGCCACCGTGCAGTGCAGCACCGCGTTGGACGCCCCGCCTACCTGCCCGAGGACGGTGAGCGTGCCCTCGGTGAGCAGGGTCAGCGACTCGGGGTCCGTCAGGCTCCGCGACGGTATCCGTTCTGGCGCGGGCATACATGTCCTTCCGGATCGAGCGGCAGGCTGCACAGCGGGCATGGCGGGCGGCCGGCGTTGACGACGTCCAGGGCCCGCTTGGCGAAGGCGCGGGCCTGGGCGCCGCTGAGCCGGACGCGGAGCATCGGCGGGCCGTTCTCCTCGTCCTGGAGGAGCTTCTCCTCGGCCTCCGCTAGATCGTCCTCGGAGTCGGCGTCGAGTTCGACGAGGGCCTGCGCCTCGACGATCATGCGCTGTTCCTCGCCGTCCCAGGCCAGGGCCATGGTGCCGACCCGGAACTCCTCCTCGACAGGCACGTCGAGCGGCGCGGTGTCGGTGACGTCGGTGGGCGCCACGGCGGGCACCGGGGAGTTGCCGCCGGTGCGGCGTACGACCTCGTCGAGCAGTTCGTCGATCCGCTCGGCGAGCGCGGCGACCTGGGTCTTCTCCAGGGCGACGCTGGTGACCCGGCCCTGGGAGGACGCCTGCAGGAAAAACGTACGGCGGCCAGGCAGCCCGACCGTACCGGCCACGAATCGGTCCGGTGGGTCGTAGAGGAACACCTGACGGGACACGTCCTGCTCCCTTGAGCTTCGATGGTGGTTGGGCGGCGCTACGGCGCGTCCACCCTACTGCCCGGAGCGATCACGGCGCGCCCGCGCCGCCCCCGACCGTCGCGTCCGCCGAACCGTCACCGGCGGGGGACGCGGCGGCGTCCGCGCCGGCGGCGTGTTCGCGGGGCGCCAGGGAGTCGAGGTCGCCGGTGTCGCCGAGCCGCAGGAGGAAGGGCCGCAGCCGGGTGTAGCGGATCGCGGTGACCGAACAGGGGTCGACGTGGATGCGCTGGAAGAGGTCCAGGTGCATGCCCAGGGCGTCGGCGACGAGGGACTTGATGATGTCGCCGTGCGAGCACATGACGTACGTGGCGTCCTCGCCGTGCTCCGCCTCGACGCGCTCGTTCCAGTCGCGTACGGCGTCGACGGCGCGGGCCTGCATGGCGCGCATGGACTCGCCGCCGGGGAAGGCCGCGGCGGAGGGGTGCTGCTGGACGACCGACATCAGCGGCTCGTCGGCGAGTTCGGCGAGCTTCCGGCCCGACCAGTGGCCGTAGTCGCACTCGCTGATCCGGTCCTCGGTGTGCAGGGGCAGGCCCGGGCGCGCGTCGAGGAGCGGCTGGAGCGTCTGCCGGCAGCGCTCCAGGGGGCTGCTGACGGCGAGGACCGGGACGACGGCGGCGAGCCGGCCGGGGAGGGCCGCGGCCTGTGCGGCACCGCGTTCGTCGAGGGAGACACCGGGGGTGCGGCCCGCGAGCACCCCGGCGGTGTTGGCCGTGGAGCGTCCGTGGCGTACGAGGATCAGCGTGGGCATACCCGCCAGCGTACGTCCGAGGTGCGTGGAGGCGGGTTCACGGGGAAGAATGCCCGCCGTGATCGTGGACTGTGCCATCTACCGGGACGGGCGCCGCACCGAGGGGCCCGACGACTTCTCCGACGCCCTGGACGAGGCGCGCGCCTCGCACGACGCGTTCCTGTGGATCGGACTGCACGAGCCGACGGAGGAGGAGTTCGACCTCGTACGGGACGAGTTCGGGCTGCACCCGCTGGCCGTGGAGGACGCGCTGCGGGCGCACCAGCGGCCCAAACTGGAGGTGTACGACGACTCCCTGTTCGCGGTGCTCAAGCCGATCGTCTACGAGCCCGAGAGCGACACCGTCAGCGCCGACGAGCTGATGGTCTTCATAGGGGACGCGTTCGTGGTGACGGTCCGGCACGGCGAGGGCGCCCCGCTGGCGGCCGTGCGCCAGCGGCTGGAGTCCGAGCCCGAGGTCCTCAAGCACGGCCCGACAGCGGTGCTGTACGCGATCAGCGACGCGGTCGTGGACCACTACATGGACGTGGCCGGCGAGCTCCAGGTGGACCTGGAGGAGCTGGAGACGCAGGTCTTCGCGCCGACCGGCTCGGGCGACTCCAAGAACACCGCCGCCCGGATCTACACCTTCAAACGGCAGGTGCTGGAGTTCCGCCGGGCGGCCGGTCCGCTGACGGCGCCGATGGCCCGGCTCTCGGCCGCGGGCGTGCCGTTCGTCCACGAACACGCGCAGCCGTTCTTCCGGGACGTGGCCGACCACCTGACCCGCGCCAACGAGCAGGTGGAGGGGTTGGACCGGCTGCTCTCGGACATCCTGTCGGCGCATCTGGCGCAGATGGGCGTGCGGCAGAACGACGACATGCGCAAGATCTCCGCCTGGGCGGCGATGGCCGCCGTGCCGACGATGGTGGCGGGCATCTACGGCATGAACTTCGACCACATGCCGGAGCTGCACTGGCCGTGGACGTACCCGACGGTGGTCGCGCTGATGGCCCTCGCGGTCTACGGACTGTACCGGCTGTTCAAACGGCGCGGCTGGCTCTAGCTTGCCCGGGAGGCGCCGGGCCGCTTGGGCCTCAGGCGTACTCGTGCTCGGGCACCGCGGGGCTGCCGAGCGCGTTGCGCCGCTCCGGCATCTCCAGGGTCACCATGCGCCGCCAGCCGAAGAGCCGTTCGTACGCGTACACGGCGTGGATGCCCGCTGCGAGGACGGCTGCCTTGGGGCGGGACCAGCCGAGGATGCGGCCCATGTGGGCCATCACGGCGAGGCTGACGTCGCGGTAGACGCGGATCTCGGCCAGGGCGCACTCGCGCATGATCCGCTGGATGGTCCGGCCGCGCCCCTCGCGCGCGAGGGCGAGCAGTTCCTCGTGGCAGTAGGCGAGGTGGTTGTCCTCGTCGCTGGAGATCATCTTCACCGCGCGGCCGATGTCGGGGTGGTCGGCGAAGTACCGGCGCAGCAGCTGCATCTGCTCGGACGCGCGCTGCTCGGTGATCCGGCTGTGGGCCAGATAGGTGATGATGTCGCGCTCGGTGAGGCGCTCCTCGCCGCGCAGCCGGGAGTGCGCGAGGCCGATGCCCTGCTGCTCCAGGAGCATCGTGTAGTCCGTCTCCGGCGGGACCTCGACGGGCGGCAGTCCGCGCTTCTTCAGAAGGGCGTTGAAGATCCGGCCGTGCTTGTCCTCGTCGGCGCCGTGCCGGACGATCCTGGGAGCCAGCTCACGGCGGCCCTCCGGGACGAGGGCGGCGATGCGGGCGTTCTCCCAGCCGCCCTGGGCCTCGCCGCTCGCGGCGATGGAACAGAAGAGCCGGTAGGACTCGTCGTTGTCCAGGATCTCCTGGAACAGGGTCTGCGCAGAGAGCATGAGGGCCACCTCCGTACCCGTTGCCCGCGGAGCCCAGGTCCGCGGAGCGGTAGTCCGCAGAACGAGTCAAAGGCGCTGCGGGGCGCTCGGCAACCGGAGCGGCCACGCACCGCACACGGCGGCGGTCGGGGGCCGGCGACGGCCGGGAGGCCCGCGGGGACGGCGTAACCCTTGGGCGCGTGGCGCGTTGTTCCTGCTGACGGCCGTGGCGGGGAAGACCCCCGAGCCCCCACCACGGCCGTAGTGCTGCTCCCGGAGATCCCGGAGGCTCAGGCGAGGCCGGAGCGCTCCAGGGCGTCCGTGCCGGCGCGCAGGGCGGTGAGCCGCTCCTCCAGGGTGAAACCGGCCGGGGCGAGGTTGAGTGTGGTGACCCCGGCGGCGGCGTAGGCCTGCATGCGGTCGGCGATCCGCTCGACGGGGCCGAGCAGTGCGGTCTGGTCGATCAGCTGGTGCGGTACGGCGGCGGCGGCCCCGGCCTTGTCCCCGTCCAGGTACTTGTCCTGGATCTCGGCGGCCTCCTTCTCGTACCCCATGCGCTGGGCGAGCTGGTTGTAGAAGTTCTGCTTCCGGCTGCCCATCCCGCCGACGTACAGGGCGGTGTACGGGCGGAACATGTCGGCGAGGCCGTTGACGTCGTCGCCCACGGCCAGCGGGAGCGTCGGGCTGACGTCGAAGCCGTCCATGGTCTTGCCGGCCTTCTCGCGGCCCGCGCGCAGCGGCTGGACCGCGGTCTCCTCCAGGTGCTCGGCGGAGGGGAAGATCAGCAGGGCGCCGTCGGCGATCTCACCGGTCTGCTCCAGGTTCTTGGGGCCGATCGCGGCGATGTAGAGCGGGATGTGCTCGCGCTGGGGGTGCACGGTGAGCTTGATCGGCTTGCCCGGTCCGCCGGGGAGCGGCAGCGTCCAGTGCGCGCCCTCGTACGACACGCGCTCCCGGGTCATCGCCTTGCGGACGATCTCCACGTACTCGCGGGTGCGGGCCAGCGGCTTGTCGAACTTCACGCCGTACCAGCCCTCGGAGACCTGCGGGCCCGAGACGCCGAGGCCGAGCCGGAAACGGCCGCCGGAGAGCGAGTCGAGGGTGGCGGCGGTCATCGCCGTCATGGTGGGCTGCCGGGCCGGGATCTGCATGATGGCGGAGCCGACGTCGATCGACTCGGTCTGTGCCGCGACCCAGGTCAGCACGGTCGGGGCATCGGAGCCGTACGCCTCGGCCGCCCAGCAGACGTCGTAGCCGAGCCGGTCGGCCTCCTGCGCGACGGCGAGGTTGTCGCCGTCCATGCCGGCGCCCCAGTAACCGAGATTGATGCCGAGCCGCATAGCCGCTCTCCTTACTGATCAGTAACGTCCCTTGCTCCGGACTCTAGCGCGGCCGACGGCCATCCGGCAGACCCGGCGGACCTCCGGTTGTCCACAGGGCTGCACCCCGTGGGGTCCTGGCCAGTAATCTCAGCGCCCATGGAGCAGAGGCATCTCGGCCGCACCGGCCTTCGCGTGTCCCGGATCGGGCTCGGCACCCTCACCTGGGGCCGGGACACGGACGAGCACGACGCCGCCGACCAGCTGAAGGCCTTCTGGGACGCGGGCGGCACCCTGGTGGACACGGCCGACGTGTACGGGGGCGGCGAGGCCGAGTATCTGCTCGGGCGGCTCGTCGGCAGCCTGGTTCCCCGCGAGGATCTGGTCATCGCCACGAAGGCCGGAAACGTCCCGGACCCCTATCGCCGCGTCAACGGCTCGCGCGGGCATCTGCTGGCCGCCCTGGACGCGTCCCTGGAGCGGCTCGGGACGGACTACGTGGATCTGTGGCAGGTCCACGTCTTCGACCCGGCGACCCCGCTGGAGGAGACCCTCCAGGCGGTGGACCTCGCCGTCTCCTCGGGCCGTGTGCGGTACGCGGGCGTGTCGAACTTCTGCGGCTGGCAGCTGGCGAAGGCGGCCACCTGGCAGCTCGCCGCGCCCGGGGTGCGTACCCGGCTGGCCAGTACGCAGATGGAGTACTCGCTGCTCCAGCGGGGCATCGAGCGCGAGGTGCTGCCCGCCGCGCTGGACCTCGGGGTCGGGCTGCTGCCGTCCTCGCCGCTGGGGCGCGGCGTGCTCACCGGCAAGTACCGCCAGGGCACCCCGTCCGACTCGCGGGGCGCGTCCGAGCGGCTCGCCCCGTTCGTCGAGCCGTATCTCGACGACGCGGCGGCCCGGGTCGTGGACGCGGTGGCGACGGCGGCGGACGGCCTGGCGACGAGCCCGCTGCGGGTGGCGCTCGCCTGGGTCCGGGACCGGCCCGGGGTGGCCGCGCCGATCCTCGGTGCGCGCAACGCCGGGCAGCTCACGGAGGCTTTGTCAGTGGAGGCGCTTAGTCTTCCCTACGAGATCTGCCAGGCGCTCGACGATGTGTCGGCGCCCGTGCACCGCTATCCCGACCAGGACTGGAGCACGCTGTGACTGCGCTTCCCGGGGAGACCCCCGGCACCGGCGGCACGGACACCCCGCAGGACGACGTGTCCCCGCCGGACGAGGCCGGGGCCCAGGAGCCCGCGGCGGACGCCGACCCCGCGAGCGAGGGGGGCGAGGCCGCCGGCTCCCCGAGCGAGGGGGGCGGGACTGAGGCAGCCGGCCTCGAGAGCACCGAAGCCGGGGCCGGGGCCGCCGAAGCGTCGCCGGCCGACTCCGCGAGCACCGGGGCCGGGACCGCCGACGCCTCCACCGCCCCCGAGCTCTCGGAGGCGCAGGCCGAGCTGGTCGCCCAGCGCGAGCTGCGGGAGCGCATCGAGCAGCGCAAGGCCGCGAAGGCCGCGCCCGTCGCCGCCGGTGCGGGTCTGAGCGGCACGGCCGCCGATCTGCTCGCGGCCGTCCGGGCCGTGGAGAGCGGTGAGAAGGCGGGCTCCGCGTTCTTCGGGTCTCCCGCCCCGACGCAGGCGCCCCGGCGCCCCGCCCCGGCCGCCGCCCAGCCGCCCCGGACCCCCGCGTCCCAGGCCGCCCCCGCCCCGCAGGCCGCATCCCCGGAAGCCCTGGACGCGGTGCGCGCGGTGCTCGTGGAGGGCGGGGCCCCCGAAGCGCTGGCCCGCCCGGCCGTCGGCGCGCTGGGCGAGCAGGCGGCCGAGCTGCTGCGCACCGACCCCTGGCAGCTGCTGGCCGTGCCCGGTGTGCGGCCGGAACAGGCCGACGGCTTCGCCCGGGCCTTGCTCGGCGCCGACTGCGGCCCGGACGACGGCCGCCGGACGACGGCCCTGGTCGGCTGGGTGCTGGAGCGCGCCGCCCTCCAGGGCCACACGGCCCTGGACGCCCAAGCCGTCCGGGCGGCGCTCGCCGAGCGTGCGGTGAGCGACCCGGACGCGGCGGTGCGCGAGGCCGTCGAGGAAGGCGTCGCCCTGCTCTTCCGGGAGGGGGAGGACGAGGAGCCGGACGGAGTCGAGGCGGACGCGGGCGAAACGGATGAGGAAAGCCTCGCAGAGGGCGCCGATGCGCCCCGGGAGCCGGTCCGCATCCTGCTGGGCCTCGACCGCTACGCCCTGGCCGAGGAGAGTCTCGCCGACGGACTGGCCCGGCTGGTCAACACCTGCGAGAAGGCCGCCGACTGGGCGGAGGCCGCTGCCGCCGCCCCGAGCCCGTCGGCCGCCGAGCTGATCCGTACGACGGCCGCCGCCGGACTGGTCGCGCACAGCGGCGGTGAGGCGGCGCGGGCCGAGCCCGCCGCGCTGATCGCCGCGGCGCGGGGCCTGGGGCTGCGGGCCTTCGGCGCGACCCACAGCGAGGACGGGCGGCGGCGGCTCGCGGCGGCCACCGGAGATCCGGACACGGCGGTCACTCTGGCGGGGCTGCTGTCCGGCGCCCAGGGCCCCGGCCGGGACGAGGAGGGGGCGCTCGCCCTGGACCTGCTGGTCGTGCTGGACGCCCCGCAGCTGGACGTGGAGAGCGCGGCGGTCCTGGTCGAGGCGCTGGCCGACGGCGCCCGGCTGGTGCTGAGCGGGGACCCGGGCGTGCTGGGCTCGGCGGGCGCCGGGCGGGTGTTCGCCGATGTGCTGGCCGCCCGCACCTGCCCTCAGGTCGTCTCCCGCACCCCGGACCCCGGACCGATCGGCGAGCTGGTCTCCGGCATCGGCATCGGCGAGCTGAACCAGGTCGACGCCCCGGGCAAGGAGGTGGTGATCGTCCCCGTCCGTGACGCGGGCGAGGCCGTCCACCGCACCGTGCAGCTGGTCGCCGACTCGGTGCCCCGGGCGTTCTCCATCCCCGCCGACGAGACCCAGGTGATCACGGTGGGCCATGGCGGGGCCGCCGGGACCAGGGTGCTCAACGAGGCGCTGAAGCAGCGGCTCAACCCGGGCCCCGGCCGGTTCGGCGGTTTCGACCCGGGCGACCGGGTGGTCCATGTGCCCGCGCCCGGCCGTGCCGTGCCCGGGGTGGTGCGCTCGGCCGACGCCGAGGGGCTGCACCTGGACTGCGGGGGTGTCCCCGTCGTCGTACCGCAGGAGGGGGTGGAGTCGTCGGTGCGGCACGGCTGGGCCCTCAGCGCCCATCAGGCGGCCGGGATGCGCTGGCCCGCCGCGGTGGTCGTGCTGCCGGGCGACGCGGCGCAGGGGCTGAGCCGGCCGTGGGTGTACACGGCGTTCGGCCGGGGCGAGCGGCATCTGTCGGTGGTGCACGGGGTGGACCAGGCGCTCCCCCACGCGGTGGCGCAGGTCCCGGCCCAGGAGCGGACGACCCGGCTGCGCTCGCTCCTGGAGGCGCTTCCGACGCCCGACGCGGCTTCCTGAGCGGCCGGGCCGACCCGGACCGGACAGCGGTGGGCCCCGGCGCGATGCGCGCCGGGGCCCACCGTCGCGTCCGGTGCGGGAACAGGCTCCGGTCAGGCGCCGCCCACCGCCGGTCCGGCGAAGTCGTCGTCCGGCTCCTCCTCCTCGTCGAAGACCGCGCTGACGTCGAAGCGGCAGACCACCAGTTCGGGGTCGGCGTCCTCGAAGGGGGCGCCGAGCCACTCCCCCGGCTCCGGCGCCGTCTCCCCGGCCGAGACCCAGAGGGTGGAGTCGCCCTCCTCCAGACCGAACTCCTTGTGCCGCGAGGCGATCTCGTCCGGCTCGTACTCGCCGAAGAGGACGCCGAGCGCGGCGTGGACGCTGGTGCCGACCACCGGGGTCGTCTCCTCGGCGCCCGGCCCCGGGTCGACGTCGGCGAGGCGCTGGGCCTGGGCGAGGAGGCGCTCGGGCTCCGCGACCAGGTAGTCGCGCCGGATCAGGACACTGAGCGCGCTGGGCTCCGCGGGACCGGCGTAGGGAGGGAGGGAATCGTCCGCGCCGGGAATCTCGAAGGGGGTGACTTCGTCGTAGCGGTCGTAGAGGAGTTCGTCGTATACCTCGGCGGCAGCCGCCAGGGCGTTGAACGCGTCGTAGACGGCGGGGTCGTCGTCCCCGGTACGGCGTTCGACCGCGTCGAGGTGACGGTCGATCGCGGCTTTGACCGCTTCGGCGGCGGCACGTACCTCGGCAGCGGTGGGCTGCGCAGCATCAGACATAGTGCAGACGCTATCCGTAGCGGGGCTCTGCCCGCACAATAGATGCGATGCCGGAATACGAATTCATCGACGTGTACGTGCCGCGCGGGGTCTCCCGCAAGGATGCGGCCCGACTCCTGACCGACCACGCCGAGTACGGACACTGGGAGCTGGACCGCCTGACGCTCCGCAGGGACGGCAGCCGCAGAGTGCGGCTGCGCCGACGGATCATCCGTCAGCTGCGGGCGACCTGGTGACAGGGAGCGGGCCCCGCGGTGGCGGGGCCCGCCCTCTTTCGTGCGTCGTGCCGTGCTGTGCGCGCTCGGATCAGGCGGCGCTGCGCGAGCGGCGGTAGAGCACCGATCCGGCGCCGGCGAACAGCAGTCCGGCGCCGGCCGGGATGAGCAGTTCGAGCCCGTCACCACCGGTCTGTGCGAGCTGCTCGCGGGGAACGTTCCGGGGCTCGGGGGCGTTCGGCTCGGGCGGCTGGTTGACCGGCGGGTCGACCGGCTTCTCGGGCGTGACCGGGGGCTTCTCCGGCTCCTCGGGCGGCGGGGGCGGAACCTCGGCGTCGTTGGAGCAGCTGTTGCCGAAGACGGGGTTGAGCAGTCCGCCGATGGTGACGCTGTTCCCGCAGAGGTTCACGGGAATGTCGATCGGCGCCTGGATCGAGTTGCCGGAGAGGATGCCGGGCGAGCCCTGGGCGATTCCTTCGGCGGTGGCGCCGCCGCCCGGGGCCCGGTGACGGCCCGTGCCGGGCTCGGAGGTGCGGTCCGAGGCCGTGGTGTCGCCGGCCTGGGCGCCGTTCCCGGAGCCGCCGGGGACCGAGCGGTTCTGGGCGCCGCCGGACCCGTCGGAGGCGGATCGGTCGGACTGCGCGGACCGGTCGGATCCTGCTGATCCGTTTCCGCAGTCGTTTCCGCTGGCGGGGTTGAGCAGTCCGCCGACGCTGACGGAGTTTCCGCAGACGTTGACCGGGATGTCGATCGGGACCTGGACCGAGTTGCCGGACAGCACGCCCGGCGAGCCGGAGGCGGTGCTCGCCGCTCCGGAGTCGGCGTGGGCGTATCCACCGCTCAGCGCGAGCACTCCGCCCGCAGCCGCCATGGTGATCAGGCCTTTACGAGTGACCTGTCGCATAGGTTCGTTTCCTGCCTTCTGGCTTCCGAAAAACCCCCGGACATGACCGTGCGGGAGCCGAATGCCGAACGGTCCCGGAGTGCATGGAGTGCACTCCGGGACCGGTCGAGCTCAAACCCTTACGGGTTGACGTTCAACGATCAGGCGTTGACGCAGGTGTTGCCGAAGGCGGGGTTCAGCAGACCGATCACGGAGACCGTGTTGCCGCACACGTTGATCGGCACGTGGACCGGAACCTGGACGACGTTGCCGGAGAGCACGCCGGGGCTGCCGATGGCCGCACCCTGGGCACCCGCGTCGGCGGAAGCCATGCCCGCACCCGCGAGAACGAGGCCACCGGTGGCAGCCGCAACTGCGACGACCTTCTTGATCATGATTCCTCCTAGTTGGAAAACGCGGTCCCAGCCGCGGACCGCAAACCTTGTAACGAGGAGGAATTCGCGGGGCTACGTGTGAACGGCTCGTTTCACCCGTTCGGACATGTCCGCACAGGTGGCCGAATCGGCGGCGAATCGGTCAAGGGCCGGTCAGGAGTGGTCGATGAACCGGTCGAGCACCCGCACGCCGAACTGGAGCCCGTCGACCGGGACCCGTTCGTCGACGCCGTGGAACATCCCGGCGAAGTCCAGCTCCGGCGGCAGCTTCAGGGGGGCGAAGCCGAAGCCCCGGATGCCCAGGTCGTCGAAGGACTTGGCGTCGGTGCCGGCCGAGAGCATGTACGGCACGGCCCGGGCGATCGGGTCCTCGGCGACCAGCGCGGTCTGCATGGCGTCGACCAGGGCCCCGTCGAACGTCGTCTCCAGGGCCTTGTCCGCGTGCACGTCCTCGCGCCGGACGTTGGGGCCGAGGATCCGGTCCAGGTCGGCGAGGAACTCCTCCTCGTACCCCGGCAGGTACCGGCCGTCGACATGGGCGGTCGCCTGGCCCGGGATGACGTTGACCTTGTAGCCCGCGCCGAGCTGGGTGGGATTGGCGGTGTTCTGGAGGGAGGCGCCGATGAGTTTGGCGATGCCGCCGAGCTTGGCGAGCGTCTCGTCCATGTTCTCCGGGTCCAGCTCGGTGCCCAGCGCGTCGGAGAGCTCGTCCAGGAAGTGCCTCAGCGTCTTGGTGACCCGCACCGGGAACTTGTGCCGGCCCAGCCGCCCGACCGCCTCGGACAGCTCGGTGATGGCGTTGTCCTTGTGGATCATCGAGCCGTGTCCGGCGGTGCCGTCCACGGTCAGCTTCATCCAGTGCATGCCCTTCTGGGCGGTCTCCACCAGATACAGCCGCAGGTTCTCGTTGACGGTGAAGGAGAAACCGCCGACCTCGCTGATCGCCTCGGTGACGCCCTCGAAGAGCCCCGGGTGGTTGTCCACGAGATAGCGGGCCCCGTACGTGCCGCCCGCCTCCTCGTCCGCGAGGAAGGCGAGCACGATGTCGCGCGGGGGCTTGCGGCCGCTGCGCATCCGCTCGCGGACGACCGCGAGGGTCATCGCGTCCATGTCCTTCATGTCGACCGCGCCCCGGCCCCAGACGCAGCCGTCCGCGATCTCCCCGGAGAACGGGTCGTGCGTCCAGTCCGCCGCGTTGGCCGGGACGACGTCGGTGTGCCCGTGGATGAGGAGCGCCGGGCGGGAGGGGTCCTCGCCCTCGATCCGGGCGACGGTGGAGGCGCGCCCCTTGTGCGACTCGAAGATCTGCGGCTCCAGGCCGACCTCCGCGAGCTTCTCCGCGACGTACTCGGCGGCGAGCCGCTCGCCGGGGCCCGAGTGGTCGCCGTAGTTGCTGGTGTCGATCCGGATCAGGTCACGACAGAGGCCGACGACCTCCTGCTCGGCCCTGCCCGTGCCGGCCTTGCCCGTGCTGCTCTCGCTCACGCTGGTTCCTTCCACTGTCGCTGTGGTGCTCCTTCTCATCCTCCCGCGCCCACGGCGTACGCCCAAGGCCGCACACCCCCCGTCACGCACCGTTCACAGCCATCGGGGCGTGATCGAGCACCCCTGAATGTTTGCTATGGTTTTCCACGTCGGAACGGGCACGGCCCGCGAGACAGACACCTTGTCCGGGTGGCGGAATGGCAGACGCGCTAGCTTGAGGTGCTAGTGCCCTTTATCGGGCGTGGGGGTTCAAGTCCCCCCTCGGACACCAGCAGGAGCCCCACTTCGGTGGGGCTCTTTTGCGTCACCGGGCGATCAGGGAGAGGGGCGAGGATGCGGGGTCGCAGGAAGCCGCCCGTCGCCCCTCTTCCCCAGCGGGACGGGATCGATGCCGTACGGGTGCGGCTTCCGGAGGACCCCGAAGGGCTCTGGGCCACCGTCGGGGAGCATCTGGTCGCCCGGTTCGGCGGGGCGGTCGGGGCGGACCGGGTGGCCGCGATGCTGGATGCCGGGCGGTTCGTGGGGGCCGACGGGGTCGCCGTGCGGGGCTCGCAGCCGTACGCCGCCGGGCGGTGTCTCTGGTTCCACCGGGACTTCGCGCCCGAGGAGCCGGTGCCCTTCCCGGTCGGGGTGGTGTACCGGGACGAGCGGATCGTGGTCGCGGACAAGCCGCACTTCCTGGCGACGACGCCCCGGGGGCGGCACATCACCCAGACCGCGGTGGCCCGGCTGCGGCGGGAGCTGGAGCTGCCCGCCCTCCAGCCCGCGCACCGGCTGGACCGGCTGACGGCGGGGCTGGTGCTGTTCGTGGTGCGGCCGGAGGACCGGGGGGCGTACCAGACGCTGTTCCGGGACCGGCGGGTGAAGAAGGAGTACGAGGCGCTTGCACCGTACGACCCCGGTGTGGCCCTTCCCCGGACCGTACGCAGCCGGATCGTGAAGGAACGCGGGGTGCTCGCCGCCCGGGAGGAGCCGGGCGAGGCGAACAGTGAGAGCCGGGTTGAGCTGGTGGAGCACCGGGGCGGGGTCGGGCGGTACCGACTGCTGCCGGCGACGGGGCGGACGCATCAGCTGCGCGTCCATATGAACGCCCTGGGGCTGCCGATCGTCCACGATCCGCTGTATCCGGTGGTGGTGGCGGAGGGGGCCGCCGACGATTTCTCGCAACCGCTGCAGTTGCTGGCGCGGGTGCTGGAGTTCACCGATCCGGTCGGCGGGGAGCCGCGTCGCTTCGCGAGCGCACTGCGGCTCTCCGCCTGGCCGGAGGGGTGAGGCGGGCGGCGTTCAGTGGCCGCGCTTGATCCACTCGTCGAGCTGCGGGGCCTCCGCGCCGATGGTGGTGGGGTCGCCGTGGCCGGTGCGGACCTCGGTGTCGCCCGGGAGCGTGAGCAGCCGGTCCCGGATCGAGTCGATGATCGTGGGGAACGACGAGAAGGACCGGCCGGTGGCGCCCGGGCCGCCCTGGAAGAGGGTGTCGCCGGTGAAGACGGTGCCCAGCCCGGGGGCGTACAGGCAGACCGCGCCGGGGGCGTGGCCCGGCGTGTGCAGGACCCTGAGCGTGGTGCCCGCCACGGTGAGTTCCTGGCCGTCGGTGAGGGCGCCGTCGGGGGTGTGCTCCGGGTGGGTCTGCAGCCAGAGCGGCAGGTCGTCCGGGTGGAGCAGGATCGGGGCGCCGGTGGCCGCCGAAAGGGCGGGGGCGGCGTCGATGTGGTCGTTGTGCGCGTGGGTGCAGACGATGGCGCGCAGCGTACGGCCGCCGAGCGCGGCCTCGATGGCGGCGGCGTCGTGAGCGGCGTCGATGACGATCGCCTCGGTGTCGTCGCCGACGATCCAGACGTTGTTGTCGACGTCCCACTCGCCGCCGTCGAGGGCGAAGGTGCCGGAGGTGACCAGGTGGTCGATGCGGGCGGTCATCAGAAGACCACCACCGAGCGGAGGACGTCGCCGTCGTGCATGCGGGCGAAGGCCTGCTCGATGTCGCCGAGTCCGATGGTCTCGGTGACGAAGGCGGCGAGGTCGAGGCGGCCCTGCTGGTGGAGGTCGACGAGCATGGGGAAGTCACGGGAGGGCAGGCAGTCGCCGTACCAGGAGGACTTGAGGGAGCCGCCGCGGCCGAAGACGTCCAGGAGCGGCAGTTCGAGCTTCATGTCGGGGGTGGGAACGCCGACGAGGACGACCGTTCCGGCGAGGTCGCGGGCGTAGAAGGCCTGTTCGTACGTTTCCGGGCGGCCGACGGCCTCGATGACGACATCGGCGCCGTTGCCGCCGGTGAGGGCGCGGATCGCCTCGACGGGGTCGTCGGCGCTGGAGTTGACGGTGTGGGTGGCGCCCATCTTCTTCGCCGTCTCCAGCTTGCGGTCGTCGATGTCGACCGCGATGATCTTCGCCGCGCCGGCCAGCCGGGATCCGGCGATGGCCGCGTCGCCGACGCCGCCGCAGCCGATGACGGCGACGGAATCACCGCGGCCGACCTGACCGGTGTTGATGGCGGCGCCGATGCCCGCCATCACGCCGCAGCCGAGCAGTCCGGCGACCTCGGGGGCGACCTCGGGGTCGACCTTGGTGCACTGGCCGGAGGCGACGAGGGTCTTCTCGGCGAACGCGCCGATGCCCAGGGCGGGCGACAGCTCCGTGCCGTCCAGCAGCGTCATCTTCTGCTTGGCGTTGTGGGTGTCGAAGCAGTACCAGGGGCGGCCGCGCAGACAGGCACGGCACTGGCCGCACACGGCACGCCAGTTGAGGATGACGAAGTCGCCGGGGGCGACGTCCGTGACGCCTTCGCCGACCGACTCCACGACACCGGCGGCCTCGTGGCCGAGGAGGAAGGGGAACTCGTCGTTGATGCCGCCCTGCTTGTAGTGCAGGTCGGTGTGGCAGACGCCGCACGCCTGGATCTTCACGACGGCCTCGCCGGGTCCGGGGTCCGGGATCACGATCGTCTCGACCCTGACCGGCTCGTTCCTGCCCGGTGCGATGACCGCCTGCACCTGCTGTGACATATCCGTGCTCTCCCTGCTCCCGCGCTTCGCGAAGATCGATCGCGGACCACCGTACGCCTTGGGAGACCCGCTACGGAGCGAGGACGTCCAGTTCGTGCAGGGCGCCGACCGCGATCTCCTTGGTGATCCGCTCGGCGGCCTCCGGGTCGCCCTCGCGGACCGCTTCGGCGAGGCGGACGTGCAGGGTGACGGCGGCCGGGTCGGGGTCCTCGAACATCACCTGGTGGTGGGTGCGGCCCGCGAGGACCTCGGCGACGACGTCCCCGAGGCGGGCGAACATCTCGTTGCCGGAGGCGTTGAGGACGATGCGGTGGAAGGCGATGTCGTGTTCGAGGTAGCCCTCCAGCTGCTGGCCGCGCGAGGTGGCGACCATGCCGAGGGCGCGTTCGGTCAGCTCGGCGCACTGTTCGGCGGTGGCGTTGCGGGCGGCGAGAGAGGCGGCGACCGGCTCGATCGCGGAGCGCAGCACGGTGAGGGAGCGCAGCTGGCGGGGGCGGTCGGCGCCGGCCAGGCGCCAGCGGATGACCTGGGGGTCGTACACGTTCCACGTCTCGGTGGGGCGGACCGTCACGCCGACGCGGCGGCGGGACTCGACCAGGTGCATCGACTCCAGGACCCGGACGACTTCGCGGATCACCGTACGAGAGACGTCGAAGCGCTGGGCGAGCTCGTCGGTGCGCAGCACGCTGCCGGGCGGGCACTGGCCGGAGGAGATCTCCAGACCCAGGGTGTCCAGCACATGTGTATGCAGCCCCTGGCTCTGTGTGGTCATGGGTCAAGCCTACGGGGCGGCCCTCGGGAAGAAAAAGTACGACGTTTGCGTCACAGGCTCTTGAATAAGTCGTACCTAATAGGTTTCAGTAGCGCGACGGACCGATGTCGAAGAAGACAGCGAGACACCCCCATGAACACCGCATCCCCCGCAAGCACCCCCCACGTCGTCGTGGTGATGGGCGTAGCAGGAACCGGCAAGACCACGATCGGGCCCCTGCTCGCCGCCCAACTCGGCGTTCCGTACGCCGAGGGCGACGATTTCCATCCCCCGGCGAACATCGCCAAGATGTCGGCCGGCACCCCCCTGGACGACGACGACCGCTGGCCCTGGCTGGACGCCATCGGTGAGTGGGCGCACGGGCGGGCGAGGCTCGGCGGGGTCGTCTCCAGCTCCGCGCTCAAGCGGGTCTACCGGGACCGGCTGCGGGACGGGGCGCCGGACGCCGTTTTCCTGCATCTCACCGGTGACCGGGCGCTGATCGAGGAGCGGATGGCGGACCGCAAGGGCCACTTCATGCCCACCGCGCTGCTCGACTCGCAGTTCGCGACGTTGCAGCCGCTCCAGGCCGACGAGGCCGGGGTGAGTGTCGACGTGTCCGGCACCCCCGAGGAAATCACCCAGCGAGCCGCCGCCGCGCTGCGCCGGCTCGACAGTTAAGGACCATCACCGTGACCAGTCTCAGCGTCGAGATGCTGGCAGCGGACGCCGCCGAACCGATCACCTCGGCAGGCAACGCTCAGTTGGGCATCGCCGTCCTGGCGGGTATCGCCGTCATCGTTCTCCTCATCACCAAGCTCAAGATGCACGCGTTCCTGGCGCTGACCATCGGTTCGCTGGCGCTCGGCTCCTTCGCCGGAGCCGCCCCGGGCGACACGATTCTCAGCTTCACCGCGGGCCTCGGCTCCACCGTCTCGGGCGTGGGCGTCCTCATCGCGCTCGGCGCGATCCTCGGCAAGCTGCTCGCCGACTCCGGCGGGGCCGACCAGGTCGTCGACACCATCCTGGCGAAGGCCGGCGGCCGGGCCATGCCCTGGGCGATGGTCCTCATCGCCTCGATCATCGGGCTGCCGCTGTTCTTCGAGGTCGGGATCGTACTGATGATCCCGGTCGTGCTGCTCGTCGCCAAGCGCGGCAACTACTCCCTGATGCGGATCGGCATCCCCGCGCTCGCCGGGCTCTCGGTGATGCACGGGCTGATCCCGCCGCACCCCGGCCCGCTGGTCGCGATCGACGCCCTGGACGCCAACCTCGGTGTGACGCTGGCGCTCGGTGTGCTGGTCGCCATCCCGACGGTGATCATCGCCGGTCCGGTCTTCTCCCGTTACGCCGCGCGCTGGGTGGACATCAAGCCGCCGGAGAACATGATCCCGCAGCGTCCCTCCGAGGAGCTGGACCGCCGTCCGAGCTTCGGCGCCACCCTGGCGACGATCCTGCTGCCGGTCGTCCTGATGCTGCTGAACGCGCTCGTCGAGATCGTGGTCGACAACCCGGAGAACGGTCTCCAGAAGGTCACCATGGTCATCGGTTCGCCGCTGATCGCCCTGCTCGCGGCCGTGCTGGTCGGGATGTTCACGCTCGGCCGGGCCGCCGGGTTCACCAAGGACCGGCTGGCCGGCACCGTGGAGAAGTCCCTCGCCCCGATCGCCGGGATCCTGCTCATCGTCGGCGCGGGCGGCGGCTTCAAGCAGACGCTGATCGACGCCGGGGTGGGCCAGATGATCCTGGACTTCTCCGAGAACTGGTCGATCCCCGCCCTGCTGCTGGGCTGGCTGATAGCCGTCGCGATCCGCCTCGCCACCGGCTCGGCCACGGTCGCGACGATCTCGGCCGCCGGTCTGGTCGCCCCGCTCGCCGCCGACATGTCGACCTCGCACGCGGCGCTGCTGGTGCTGGCCGTCGGCGCCGGTTCGCTCTTCTTCAGCCATGTGAACGACGCCGGGTTCTGGCTGGTGAAGGAGTACTTCGGCATGAACGTCGGCCAGACGATCAAGACCTGGTCGGTGATGGAGACGATCATCTCCGTGGTCGCCCTGGCCTTCATCCTGCTGCTGTCGCTGTTGCTGTAGCCGGTTTGGTACGGCAGTACGCGAAACGCCCGCCCCGGGGGTACGCCACCGGGGCGGGCGTGCGCGTGCGTACGTTGCGTGTACGGGGGTGTCAGCGGCGGACCGCCTCGCTCTCGGCCGCCTTCTCCAGCTGGAACGCCTCGTTGCCGAGGCCGATCCGGGCGTGCACCTCGGGCTTGACCGAGCGCAGCACCGCCCCGTACACCAGGCCGCCGACGAGGGCGAGGATGATCACGCCGGGGAGCAGCCAGTTGAGGGCCGAGCCGGGGCCGGAGCCGACGAGGACGTCGAAGTCGCGGACGGTGAAGACGGCGATCGCCAGGAGCGCGAGTCCGGCGAGTGCGGAGGCGACCAGGCGCGGGGCCTGCGCACGGCCCGCGCCGCGCTTGACGAAGAAGGCGATGACGGCGAAGGAGGCGGCGGCCATCAGCAGGATGACGCCGAGCGCGCCGACGTTGCCCATCCAGGTGAACAGCCGCAGGACGGGGGCGGTGGGGTCGCCGACCGGGTTGTCGTCGGTGAACGCGAACGCCGCGATGATCACGACGGAGACGGCGGACTGGAGCAGCGAACCGGTGCCGGGAGCGCCGCTCGCCCGGTTGGTGCGACCGAAGCCGGCGGGCAGCAGGCCCTCGCGGCCCATCGCGAACGCGTAGCGGGCCACGACGTTGTGGAAGCTGAGGAGCGCCGCGAACATCCCGGTGACGAAGAGGATGTGCAGCACGTCGGTGAAGGTGGAGCCGACCCGCTCCTCGGTGAGGCCGAACAGCATGCCGGGGCCCTCCTTGAGGGAGGTGTCGGCGATGGAGCCGGGTCCGGCGGCCACCGTCAGGGCCCAGGAGCTGATGGCCAGGAACAGCGCGGCGTAGCCCACTGCGAGGAACATCACCCGGGAGACCACGATCTGCGGGCGGCTGGTCTCCTCCGCGTACACGGGGGCCTGCTCGAAGCCGACGAACGCGGCGATGCAGAAGCAGAGCGCGGTGCCGAGCCCTGCGCCGGTGAGGGTCTCGGGGTTGAAGGCGTGCAGCGACAGGCCCTCGGGGCCCGGCTTGCTCACGGCGGCGATGTCGAAGACCACGACGAGGGCGCACTCGATGACCAGCAGGACGCCGAGGACCTTGGCGTTGAGGTCGATCTTCAGCCAGCCGAGGACGCCGACGACGGCCGCCGAGACCAGGGCCGGTATCCACCACGCCAGTTCGATGTCGAGGTAGGTGGCGAAGATGCCGGAGACCTCGAAGCCGAGGATCCCGTAGATGCCGACCTGCATGGCGCTGTACGCCACCAGCGCCACGAGCGACGCCCCCGCTCCGGCGGTCGGGCCGAGCCCCCGGGCGATGTACGCGTAGAACGCCCCGGCGTTGTGGACGTGCCGGCTCATCTCCGCGTAACCGACGCTGAACAGCATCAGGACGAGGCCCAGGATGATGTAGAGCAGCGGCTGGCCGACGATGCCCATCACGCCGAAGACCGTGGGCATGACCCCGGCGACCACCATCAGCGGGGCGCTGGCCGCGACCACCGAGAGCAGGAGGCCGGGGGTGCCGAGCCGGTCGGCGCGCAGCGCGCGTTCCTCGCCCTTGTAGGTGTTGATCGCGCCGGTATCGGCCGTCTTCCTGGTGGTTCCGGTCTCGCTGGAAAATGAACTGCCGGTCGGCATGGCGGGATGGGTCCCTTTCTCGTGGTTCCTCGCAGTGGGGTGGTGCCCTTCGTGCCGCGTTCCGTGCTTCACGGGGTGCCGAGTGCGTACGTGCGCGCGGCCGTGAACGCCGCGTGGGGTTCCCGGCCGGAGTACGACCAGGGCGCGGGGGTGGCGTAGGAGCCGATGCGGTGGAAGAGGGCGGCGGCCTCGGCGGGCCGGCCCTCGCAGACCTTGGCGTGGGCCAGGAAGTTCAGGTCGAGGCGGTGGCGCGGGTGGTCGTCGCGCTCCCACTCCAACCACCAGTCGAAGGCGGCCTTCATCACCTGGCGGGCCCGGCGGCCGGACCAGTGCTCGGAGCGCGCCGGGTCGTCGGGCTCGATGCCGGCGGCGACCAGGACGCGGTAGCGCTCGGCGTGGGCGACGACCGGGAGCACGGCCAGCGGGGAGTCGGCGGGGGCCAGTTCGGCGGCCCAGGCAGCGAAGTCGTACACCTCGTGGAGCGGGTCGTGGCCGCTCGCGGGATTGCTCTCGGCCAGCAGCGCGGTCATCACATGGTGGGCGTGGTGGTGGTCGGGGTGGCGGGAGCGCACCTCCTCGAAGAGCCTGCCGGTCTCGTCCGCGCCGTCGTCGCGGCCCCGGTCCAGGAGGAGCAGCGCGAGCCACGGGGTGGGGTCGTCGGGGGTGAGGCGGGCGGCGGCCAGGCAGGCTTCCCGGGCGCGGACGGCATCGTTCGCCCTGGCCTTGGGCCGCAGCGCGCGCACGACCCGGGCGCAGGCGAGGAGGAGAGCCGCGTCGGCGCTCTCGGGTTCGACGAGCAGCCAGTCACCGGCCCAGTCCTCGGCGGACGAGGTCTCGGCCAGAGCAAGGACGCGATGCCCGCGGCGGTCCCAGTCCCTGCCGGTGGCCACCAGCAGGGTGCGCGCCTCGGACCATCTGCCCTGAACGAACTGGCCGCGTGCGGCGATGAGTTCGTCGTCGTCGAGGGCGGGGTCGAAGACGTGGTCCGAGCGGCTGCCCCGACGGCGGGAGCGACCCAGGGGCGGCGGGGGCGGGGGCATGCCGCTGGCTTCTTTCGATGCGGTGTGCGAGCAGATGATCGCGCACAGCAAAGCGGCAGGCCATGCCCCACGTCAAGGGGCACCCTCCGGCAACTGCTCCGTCTCCTCGGCCAGTTGGCTGGATCTGGTCGACCGTCGACCGTATCGGCCCAGCGTGCGGGTGGGCGGGCGGGGCGGGGTGACGCCTGACACACTGCGTGCATGGAGCCTCGTGAACCCCTCGCCCCCTTCCTTCTCGCCTTTCCCGGGCCGTTGCGCGACCGGTTGGTGGCGGCGGTCCTGTCCGGCGAGAAGGTGTCCACCACCGGTCTGCTGTGCGAGTACGAGCTGGAGCAGGAGGAGTTGCCTCCGGTGGGCGAACGCTCCGCGCTGATCGACTCGGACGGCCGGGAGGTGGCGGTGGTCGAGGTGACCGAGGTACGGGTGCTGCCGCTGGGGGCCGTCGACCTGCAGCACGCGCTGGACGAGGGTGAGGGGTACACGTCGGTGGCGGAGTGGCGGGCGGGGCACGAGCGGTTCTGGCACAGCGAGGAGATGCGGGAGGCGTTGGGGGATCCGTCGTTCACGGTGGACGACGGGACGATGATCGTCGCCGAGCGGTTTCGGGTGGTGGAGCGGCTGGGGTGACTGCCGGGGCTCCGCCCCGGACCCCGCTCCTCCATCGCCGGAGCGGCCGAAAACCTGCCGGGAGAGCTCAGAGCGCCTGTGCCGCTGCCCTGCCTGCCGCCCTGCCCGAGAAGATGCAGCCGCCCAGGAACGTACCCTCCAGGGAGCGGTAGCCGTGGACTCCGCCGCCGCCGAAGCCCGCCGCCTCGCCCGCGGCGTACAGGCCGGGGAGCGGGGTGCCCTCGGCGGTCAGGACGCGGGAGGACAGGTCCGTCTCCAGGCCGCCCAGAGACTTGCGGGTGAGGATGTTGAGGCGGACGGCGATCAGCGGGCCCGCCGCCGGGTCCAGGATCCGGTGCGGCTTCACCGTGCGGATCAGGCGGTCGCCCAGGTAGGCGCGGGCCCCGTGGATCGCGGTGACCTGGAGGTCCTTGGTGAACGGGTTGGCGGTCTCGCGGTCCCGGGCGGTGATCTCGCGGCGCAGATCGGCCGCGTCGATCAGGCCGTCGCCCGTCACCGCGTTCATGCCCCGGACGAGGGCGTCGAGATCCTTCTCCACGACGAAGTCCGCGCCGTGGTCCATGAACGCCTTCACCGGTGCGGGCACGTCCGCGCGGGCCCGGCCGATCACGTCGCGGACGGACTTGCCGGTCAGGTCGGGGTTCTGCTCGGAGCCCGAGAGCGCGAACTCCTTGCCGATGATGCGCTGGTTGAGCACGAACCAGGTGTAGCCGTGGCCCGAGCCCATGATGTGTTCCAGGGTGCCGAGCGTGTCGAAACCGGGGAAGAGCGGGACCGGCAGCCGTTTGCCGCGCGCGTCCAGCCAGAGGGACGAGGGGCCGGGCAGGATCCGGATTCCGTGCTTGGCCCAGATCGGGTTCCAGTTCTCGATGCCCTCGGTGTAGTGCCACATCCGGTCGCTGTTGATGTGGTGCGCGCCCGCCTTCTCGGCGATGCCGAGCATCAGCCCGTCGACATGGGCGGGGACGCCGGAGAGCATCTTCTCGGGCGGGGTGCCGAGCCGCTCGGGCCACTGGGCGCGGACCAGGTCGTGGTTGCCGCCGATGCCGCCCGAGGTGACGATCACCGCCTGGGCCTTCAGCTCGAAGGCGCCGGTGGCCTCCCGGCTGCTCGCGGTACCGCGTTCGGCGGTGCTGGGCTCCAGGATCTCGCCGGTGACCGTGTCGAGCGCCCCGGCCGTGCGGGCGAGGCCGGTGACCCGGTGGCGGAACCGCAGCTGGACGAGCCCCTTGGCGACGCCCTCGCGGACCCGGCGCTCGAAGGGGGCGACGACACCCGGGCCGGTGCCCCAGGTGATGTGGAAGCGGGGGACGGAGTTGCCGTGGCCGGTCGCGTCGTAGCCGCCGCGTTCCGCCCAGCCGACGACCGGGAAGAGCCGCAGCCCCTGCTGGTGCAGCCAGGAACGCTTCTCACCGGCGGCGAAGTCGACGTACGCCTCGGCCCATTCGCGCGGCCAGCGGTCCTCCTCCTCGCGGTCGAAGCCCGCGGTGCCGAACCAGTCCTGGAGGGCCAGTTCCCGGCTGTCCTTGATCCGCAGCCGGCGCTGTTCGGGCGAGTCCACGAAGAAGAGCCCGCCGAAGGACCAGTGCGCCTGGCCGCCGATGGACTGCTCGGGCTCCTGGTCGAGGAGGATCACGGAACGGCCGGCGTCGACCAGTTCGGCGGTGGCCACGAGCCCGGCGAGTCCTGCCCCGATCACGATCACATCAGCGTCGTACGCCATGGGTTCCATCCTGTCGGGGAGGGGCGAGCCGGGAGACAAGTTACCCGTGCGTCAGATCTTGGATACCCGTCGCTGCCACGTCAACCGTCCCGGTGCTGTTGGATGAAACGCATGACGCCCTCTGACGAGATTCTGGACATCGTCGACGAGAACGACGAGGTCATCGGGCAGGCACCGCGCGGCGAGGCGACCGCGCGGGGGTTGCGGCACCGCTGCGTGTTCATCGAGGTGCGGGACGCGGAGGGGCGGACCTTCGTCCACCGGCGTACGGCCACGAAGCCGGTCTTCCCCTCGCGTTACGACATGTTCGTCGGCGGGGTCGTGGGCGCGGGCGAGTCGTACGACGAGGCGGCGCTGCGCGAGGCGGAGGAGGAGCTGGGCGTCTCGGGGCTTCCGCGGCCCGAACCGCTGTTCCGGTTCCTGTACGCCGACGGTGAGCACACCTGGTGGTCGGCCGTCTATCAGGTGCGGTGCGAGCTGCCGGTCTCCCCGCAGGTGGAGGAGGTCGCCTGGCACGCGTTCCTGGACGACGCCGAGCTGGAGCGGCGGCTCGGCGAGTGGCCCTGGGTGCCCGACGGTCTGGAGGCGCACCGGCGGCTGCGAAAGCTCCGGGCGGGCTGACCGGGCCCGTGCCGCGCGCACGGCCTGATCGGCAGGACACCCCCTAGGGTTCCCGTGTGAACAAGATCGCGCAGAGTGTACGGCTGTGGTTCGCGCCGCAGCGGATCCGGGAGGAGGGGGACACCCCCGACTACCGGTTCTCGCTGGCCAACGAGCGGACGTTCCTCGCCTGGATCCGGACGGCTCTGGCCCTGATCGGCGGGGGTTTCGCCGTCGATCAGTTCCTGCCGGAGCTGGTGTGGGGCGTCCGGGCCGGGCTCGCGCTCGGGCTGCTGGCCGCCGGGGTGCTCTGCGCACTGCGGGCGGTCAACCACTGGGTGCGGTGCGAGCGGGCGATGCGGCGGGGCGAGGACCTGCCGGTGTCCCGGTTCCCGACCCTGCTGAGTCTGGTGGTCGCCGTCGTCGCCGTGGCGATGGTGGTGGTGGTCCTCTTCGGCTGGGAGGGCGTGTGACGGCGGCGGACCGGGATCCGGGGCTGCAGCCGGAGCGGACGCGGCTGGCCTGGCGGCGCACGACGCTGACGGCCACCGTGGTCGCGCTCCTCGCGGGGCGGCAGGCGCTGCACAGCGGGGCGGCCCCGGCGGCGCTGGTCGCGGTGGCGCTGAGCGCGCTGGCCTGGCTGGGGTTCCTGAGGGTCGCCCACCGCCGGGTGACCGCGCTGGGAGTGGCGCGGCCCGAGCAGTTCGCGGCGCGCGGGGCCCTGGCGGCGGCGCTGTGCACGGTGGCGCTGGCGGTGTTCGCGGCGGCGATGCTGTTCTGACGCCCCGGGCGCTGTGGCGGCCCGGGGCGCTGTCCCGTCCCCTACGCGTCCCAGTCCACCGTGACCACGATCTTGCCCCGGGTCCGCCCCTCCTGGTTGAGCCGGTACGCATCGGCGGCCTCCTCCAGCGGGAACACCCGGTCCACGTGGACGGTGACGATCCCCCGCTCGGCCAGCTCCGCGACCTGGGCCAGGTCCGCCGCGTCGGGGCGGACGAAGGCGTAGCGGCCGCCGTAGGAGAAGACCTCGTCGTCCGCGATGGAGGCGAGCCGGCCGCCCGGGGCGAGGGTCTCGGCGGAGGCTTTCAGGGCGTCGCCGCCCACCGTGTCGAAGGAGGCGTCGAAGCCCTCGGGGACCAGTTCCCGCAGCCGTTCGACGAGGCCCTCGCCGTACTCCACCGGCTCCGCGCCCAGGCTCCGCAGGTGCTCGTGGTTGCGGGGGCTCGCGGTGCCGACGACCCGGCAGCCGGTGTGCCGGGCGATCTGGACGGCGAGCGATCCGACGCCCCCGGCCGCCGCGTGGACCAGGACCGTGTCGCCCTCGCGGACCTTCAGGGTGCGGTGCAGCACCTGGTACGCGGTCAGCCCGGCCAGCGGCAGGCCCGCCGACTCCTCGAAGCTCAGGCTCAGGGGCTTGCGGGCGAGGGTGCGCACGGGGGCGGCGACGTACTCGGCGAACGTACCGCGGGAGAGGAAGTCCTCGCGTACGTAGCCGATGACCTCGTCGCCCACCGCGAACTCGTCGACGGCGACGCCCGGTTGCACGACGACCCCGGAGACGTCCCAGCCGGGGATCACCGGGAAGACGGCGTCGAGGGCGCCTTGGAGGTAGCCCTCGCGGGCCTTCCAGTCGACCGGGTTGACGGCGGCTGCCCGCACCTTCACCAGGACGCTGTCGGGGCCGACCTTGGGGTCGGGACGCTCGCCGTACTCCATGACGTCGGCGGAGCCGTACGCGCTGTAGCTGATCGCCTTCATCCCTCGACCTTCCGCGCAGGCGGGGGTCGCCGCAACTCAGGCGGTACGGCCGTGGGCCCCGCCCTCACCAGCGCGGGACCGCCGGCGTCGTCCAGTCCGGGTCGGCGACGCGCATCGCCGCCGCGTCGTCGCGTTCGCGGTGGGTACCGTCGTCGTCCAGCCAGCGGCGGTGCAGGGCGGCGAGGCGGTCGCGGTCCAGTTCGACGCCGAGTCCCGGGGCGTCGGAGACCGTCAGCCGTCCGCCGGTGAAGGTGTGGCGCTCGGCGATGACGTCCTCGGTCTGCCAGGGGTAGTGGCTGTCGCAGGCGTACGCGAGGTCGGGCACCGTGGCGGCGACGTGGGTCATCGCGGCGAGGCTGACGCCGAGGTGGGTGTTGGAGTGCATGGAGAGTCCGACACCGAACGTGCGGCAGATGGCCGCCAGCTCCCGGGTGCGGCGCAGTCCGCCCCAGTAGTGGTGGTCGCTCAGGACGATCTGGACGGCGTCGCGGGCGAACGCCCCGGGGACCTCGGCCAGGGTGGTGACGCACATGTTGGTGGCGAGCGGGACGTCGGTGGAGGCGGCGACGGCGGCCATGCCATCGGCTCCGCTGGTGGGGTCCTCCAGGTATTCGAGGACGTCCTTCAGCTGGTCGGCGACGTACAGCGAGGTGGGGACGGACCATGCGCCGTTCGGGTCCAGGCGCAGCGGGCGGCCGGGGAACGCCTCGGCCAGCGCGCGGATCGCGGCGATCTCCCGGTCGGGCTCGAAGACACCGCCCTTGAGCTTGAAGGAGCCGAAGCCGTAGGTGTCGGCGAAGCGCCGGGCCTGGGCGACCACGCCGGCCGGGTCGAGCGCCGCACCCCAGTCGTCGCGCTCGCCGGAGGCGGGGTGGGCGGCCCAGCGGTAGAAGAGGTACGCGCTGTACTCGACGCTGTCGCGGACCCTGCCGCCCAGCAGCGCGTGCACCGGCAGGCCCTGGGCCTTGCCGAGGGCGTCCAGGCAGGCGACCTCGAAGGCGGAGACGGCCGAGAGCCGGATCTTCCCGGCGTTCCTGACCCCGCGCAGCCCTCCGGCGTCGACCCCGTCGTCGGCGGCGCGCGATCCGTCGCACACCTCGTCGGCCAGGGCGAACAACCCGTTCAGATCGGTGACCGCCCGGCCCGGGAGCGCCTCGGCGAGGGAGCGTGCGGCCTCCAGGTAGGCGCCGTCGCCGTACGTCTCCCCCACGCCGGTGGTTCCGTCCCGGGTGACGACCTCCACGATCAGGCGCGGGGTGTAGGGCTGGTGGACGCCCTGCGTGTTCAGCAGGGGCGGATCGGACACGAGGATCGGGGTGAGCCGGATGTCTTCGATCACCAGAGCTGTATTCATACGTGAACTGTATTCAAGGATACGTTTCATCACCAGAGTGCGAACGTCTTCCCGGGCGGCAGATCCCGAAGGGCACTGGACGACATACCGACTGGTCGGCATCATGGTTTCCGATCGTTCCGTCACCTCGTCCGGTCACCTCGTTCCGTCGCCAGTCGCCCGGAGGTACGCACCATGAGCTCAGCCCCCCCACCAGGTCTCGACCCGGAGCTGCTGCGCGTCCATCTCGACCGCGAGCGACCGGGGCTGGTGAGCGGACCCCTCGAAGCGCGGCTCATCGAGGGCGGCCGCTCGAACCTGACGTACGTCGTCGGCGACGGGACCGGGCAGTGGGTGGTGCGCAGGCCTCCGCTCGGCCATGTGCTGGCCACCGCGCACGACATGACGCGCGAGCACCGCGTGATCAGCGGTCTGCACCCGACCGCCGTCCCCGTGCCGGAGCCGCTGCTGCTCTGCGAGGACGACTCGGTGATCGGCGCGCCGTTCTACGTGATGGAGTACGTCGAGGGCACCCCGTACCGCACCGCCGAGCAGCTCGCCCCACTCGGCCCCGAGCGCACTCGGGCCGCGGTCCTCGGGCTCGTCGACACCCTGGTCGACCTGCACGCCGTGGACCCGGATGCGGTCGGGCTCGGGGACTTCGGGCGGCCCGAGGGCTTCCTGGACCGGCAGTTGCGGCGCTGGGGCAAGCAGTTGGACGCCTCCCGCAACCGTGACCTGGCGGGCATCGACGAGCTGCACGCCGCGCTCGGCCGCGCGCTGCCCTCCTCCCCAGCGCCCACCGTCGTCCACGGCGACTACCGCCTGGACAACGTCCTGATCGGCTCCGACGACCGCATCAAGGCCGTGCTCGACTGGGAGATGTCCACCCTCGGCGATCCGCTGACCGACCTCGGGCTGCTCGTGATGTACAGCTCCGACCTCGGTCTGCCGAAGTCGCCCGTCTCCACCACCAGCGGGGCGGCCGGGCACCCGTCCCCCGCCGAACTGATCGAGCGCTACGCGGCCCGCTCCGGCCGGGACGCCTCCGCCATCTCCTGGTACACCGCGTTCGCGTGGTTCAAGCTCGCCGTGATCCTGGAGGGCATCCACTACCGCTACACCCTCGGCCAGACCGTCGGCGCGGGCTTCGACCGGATCGGCGAGCTGGTCCCCGTCTTCATCGCGCACGGCCTCACCACCCTCCAGGAAGGCTGAACCCCCATGGACTTCGCATTCGACGCCCGTACCGAGGAGCTGCGGAGCAGGCTGCTCGCGTTCATGGACGAGCATGTCTATCCGGCCGAGCAGGTCGCCGAGGAACAGCGGGCGCGGCTCGCCTCGCCGTGGGACACCCCGGCGGTCGTCGGGGAGCTGAAGGCCGAGGCCAAGCGGCAGGGACTGTGGAACCTCTTCCTGCCCGACGCGGAGTACGGGGCCGGGCTGACGAACCTCCAGTACGCCCCGCTCGCGGAGATCACCGGACGCTCCCCGCACCTCGCGCCGACCGCGACGAACTGCGCCGCCCCGGACACCGGGAACATGGAGGTGCTGTTCCAGTTCGCCACCGACGAGCAGAAGAAGCAGTGGCTGGAGCCGCTGCTCGCCGGGGAGATCCGCTCCGCGTTCGCGATGACCGAGCCGGACGTGGCGTCGTCGGACGCGACGAACATCGAGACCCGGATGGTCCGGGACGGCGATGACTACGTCATCAACGGGCGGAAGTGGTACATCTCCGGGGCGATGAACCCGGACTGCGCGGTCTTCATCGTGATGGGCAAGACCGACCCGGACGGCGAGGACATCCGCCGCCAGCAGTCGATGATCCTGGTCCCCCGCGACACCCCGGGCGTCGAGGTGCGGCGCGCGATGCAGGTGTACGGGTACGAGGACCACTCGCACGGCGGCCACGCCGAGGTGGTCTTCCACGACGTGCGGGTGCCCGCGGCGCATCTGATCGGCGAGGAGGGCGGCGGCTTCGCCATCGCCCAGGCACGGCTGGGTCCGGGCCGGATCCACCACTGCATGCGCCTGATCGGGATGGCGGAGCGGACCATCGAGCTGATGTGCCGGCGGGCGGTGGCGCGTGAGGCGTTCGGCAAGCCGCTGGCCGCGCAGGGCGTCGTGCAGAACTGGATCGCGGACGCCCGGGTCACGGTGGAGCAGCTGCGGCTGCTGGTGCTGAAGACGGCCTGGCTGATGGACACCGTGGGGAACAGGGGCGCGCACACCGAGATCCAGGCCATCAAGATCGCCACCCCGCGCGCGGTGGTGGACATCCTGGACTCCGCGGTGCAGCTGTACGGCGCGGGCGGGGTGAGCCAGGACTTCCCGCTGGCGGAGCTGTGGGCCTCGGCGCGGACGCTGCGGCTGGCGGACGGTCCCGACGAGGTGCACCAGCGGTCGCTGGCCCGGCGGGAGATCAAGCGGTACGTGTGACGGACGCGGTGCGGCCCCCTCCCGAGGTGCTCGTCGGGAGGGGGCCTACACATGCACGTACGCCTGCGGGAGGACTCGGAGCGGAACTCAGAAGGTGAGTTTCCAGCTGTCGATGTAGCCGGTGTCCTGGCGGGCGACGTCCTGGACCCGGAGCTTCCAGGAGCCGTTGGCCACCTCGCTGGAGGCGTTGACCGTGTACGTCGTGATGACGTTGTCGGCCGAGTCGCCGCTGCTGGAGTTCTTCAGCCGGTACGCGCTCCCGTCCGGGGCGAGCAGGTCCACGACGAGGTCGCCGCGGTAGGTGTGCTTGATGTCGACGCCGACCTGAAGTGCGGCCGGGGCGTTGCCCGTTCGTCCGGTGACCGCGACCGACGAGGTCACCGCCGCTCCGGCGTCCGGGACCGCCACGTCGGTGGTGTTGCTGAACACGCCTTCGCCGGTGGGCGGTTCGCCGGTGCCGGAGGACAGGGTCCAGACGGCGTGGGCGGCGGCGTCGCTGTTGCGGTCCAGGGCCGTGTCGTTGATGTTGCTCAGGTTGTCGCACGACGAGTGGTAGCAGCGGTCGAAGGCCTGGCCCGCCGTCCCGCCCCACTTCTGCGCCTGGGCCGCGGACTTGGTGTAGCCCGCGCCGGTGAAGAGCCCGCCGACGGGGACGCCGACGTTCTTGAAGGGGGCGTGGTCGGAACGGCCGTCGCCCTCGGTCTCGATCTCGGTGGGGACGCCCAGACCCGCGAAGTAGTCCTTGAAGGTCTTCTCGATGACCGGGTCGTCGTCGTAGACGAAGTAGCCGGCGTTGGGCGAGCCGATCATGTCGAAGTTGAGATAGCCGGAGAGCTTGGAACGCTCGGTGGACGGCAGGTTGTTGACGTAGTACTTCGAGCCGACCAGGCCCAGCTCCTCCGCGCCCCACCAGGCGAACCGCAGATGCTTGTCGGGCTGGTACCCGGCGCGGGAGACGGCGAGCGCGGTCTCCAGCACGGCGGCCGAGCCGGAGCCGTTGTCGTTGATCCCGGCGCCGGAGGAGACCGAGTCGAGGTGGGCCCCGGCCATCAGGACCTTGTTCGGGTCGCCGCCGGGCCAGTCGGCTATCAGGTTGTAGCCGGTGGCGCCGTTGGAGGTGAACTGCTGGAGCGTGGTGGTGTATCCGGCCGCGTCGAGCTTGGCCTTCACATAGTCGACGGACGCCTTGTAGCCGGGGCGGCCGTGGGCGCGGTTGCCGCCGTTGTTCGCGGCGATCGTCGAGAGCTGCGAGAGATGGGCCTTGACGTTGGCCACGGGGATGTCCGGCGTCGCCGCGGCAGCGGACGGTGTCGGCGCCCCGGCGGCCTGGGCGGCCGGCGCGCCGGCCCCGAGGGCGACGGCGAGGGCTACGGCGGCCAGGGCCGCCGGGGATCTGCGCAGGGTGGAACGGTTCGGTCTCATTCACGGGCTCCGGATTCCGTTGGGGACTGACGGAACGTGCGGGGGGTCCCCGGCCGCGCGGTGATCCGGCCGGGTCCTGGAGCGTGGGCCGGAAAGCGGCCCAGAGGTGCGCAATGCGTGACCGATGCTCAAGGAAATGACAGTGCTCCGTCAAGAGCGGAAACCGGACAGGTCCGTTCTATTAACGAACAGACCTCGGCCCGTGAACGCTGGCGCCCCCGGCGGGGGCCGGACATACCTCATACATCCAGATTCGCCCCGCCCGGCGGGGTGGGCCACTGGATCACCCCGTGGTGCCGGAACCCCGGCACGGCCCTACGGGCGCAGGGCCCGCAGCAGCAGGTCCGCGAGGTGGTCGGCGACCTCCTGACGGCTGAGCGGGCCGTCCGGGCGGTACCAGGTGGAGAGGTGGTGGACCGAACCGAAGTGGTAGTCGACGACCAGGTCGGCGGGGGTGGCGGAGGAGAACACGCCGCTGTCCTGCCCCTCCTCGATCAGCGCCCGGAACCGCTCGTGGTAGCGGCGGCGCTCGACGCGTACCTGCTTGTTCTTCTCGGGGCTCAGGTGGTGCATGGAGCGGAAGAAGATCGCGGCGTCGTCCAGGTTGTCGATGGTCGTGACCACCACGTCGGCCGCCGCGTCGCGCAGCCGCTGCTCGACGGGGGCCTCGGCGTCCGCGAAGGCGTCCAGGCGCTCCTGCTGGAGCCGCAGCACCCGGGCGTAGACCTCCTGGAGCAGGTCCTCCTTGGAGCCGAAGTAGTGGTAGAGCGCCCCCTTGGTGACGCCTGCCGCCTCGACGATCTCCTGGACCGAGGTGCGGTCGTACCCGCGCTCGGCGAAGAGCCGGGTGGCGGCGGCCAGCAGCCTCTGGGGGACGGGAGTGCCGTTCTGGTCCGTCGCCTTGGCCATGAGCCGCCACCTTCCTTTCGTACTGCGCGTGTGCTGTTTCGACGCTGTTCTAACGGGGGGAACGCAGTTCCCGCCTGAGGATCTTCCCACTCGCCGTCTTCGGCAGCTCGGTCAGGATCTCCACCTCGCGCGGATACTTGTACGCGGCGAGCCGTTCCTCGCAGTACGCGCCCAGCTCGCCGGGTTCCACCGAGGCCCCCGGGCGCAGACTCACGTACGCCCGGACCGTCTCCCCCCGGTAGGCGTCGGGCACGCCGACGACGGCCGCCTCCCGCACCGCCGGGTGGGTGTAGAGGACATCCTCCACCTCGCGGGGCCACACCTTGAACCCGGAGGCGTTGATCATGTCCTTCTTGCGGTCCACGACGTACAGCCAGCCCGCCGCGTCCATGAACCCGATGTCACCGGTGCGCAGCTCGCCGCCGGGGAAGGCGGCGGCGGTGGCCTCGGGGAGGTTCCAGTAGCCGGAGACGACCTGGGGGCCGCGCACCGCGATCTCCCCCTGCTCCCCGAAGGGCACCTCCCGCCCCTCCTCGTCGAGGATCCGGACGACGGTGTCGGGTCCGGGGACGCCGACGGAGAGCGTGCCGGAGACCGGGTCGACGGGGGCCTCCCGCTCGGGCGGGACCGAGGCGCAGGGGGCGGTGCACTCGGTGAGCCCGTAACCGTTGCGGATGTACGGGCCGAAGCCCGCGCGGAACTTCTCCACGAGCGCGGGCGGCAGGGGCGCGCCGCCGGAGGAGATCACCCGGAACGAGGCGAAGTGGTCCGGGGTGACGTCCGGATGCGCGGCCAGCGCCATGAAGGCGGTGGAAGGGCCGACGGTGTAGGCGGGTCGGTGCGTGGCGAAGGCCTCCAGGACGACGCCCGCCTCGAAGCGGTAGGCCAGGACGAGGGTGCCCGCGTTGGCGATACAGGCGGAGAGCTGGCAGACCATGCCGGTGATGTGGAAGAGCGGGGCGAGCGCGAAGTACGCGGAGCCCTCGGCGATCGGATGGCCGGTGCGCTGGCGTTCGGCGTTGACCATGATGTTGCCGTGGGCGTTCATCGCCCCCTTGGGGGTGCCGCTGGTGCCGGACGTGTAGCTGATCAGCGCCACGTCCTGGGCGGCGGGACCGCGGTCCGCCGGGGCCGGGTTCCCGGCGCGGGCGGCGGCCAGCAGATCGTCCGCGAGGTCGTCGGGGCCGGGGGCCGGAAGCCGTTCGAAGCCGAGGACGCGCGGGTCGTTCACGCTCTGGAGGTCCAGCTCGCAGGCGGTCAGCGCGATGCGGAGAGCCGGGGCGGCCGCCGCGGTGTCCCGGAGGTACGTCTCCCACGCCCGGGCCGAGCAGATCAGCGCGGTGACCCCGGCGTCCGCGAGGACGTGGGCGACCTCGCCCGCCTTGTACATCGGGTTGAGCGGTACGACGGTGGCCCCCGCCTTCCACGCGCCCAGCAGTGCCAGGACGAAGTGCGGGCTGTTCTGGAGCATGATCGCGACCCGGTCGCCGCGGCCCAGCCCCCGGGCGGCGAGGTGCCCGGCCACCGAGTCGGACAGCTCGTCGGTCTCGCGGTAGCTGAGCCGTCCGTCGAAGTAGGCCAGGGCCGCGTGGTCCGGGGCCCGGTCCACGGCCGCCCGCCAGGCGTGGAGCACGGTCGGGGGCGGGGTGACGGGGGCGCGCTGGGCCTCGCTGAGCAGGGCGAGCCAGGGCTGGGCGGCGTAGATCGAGCCGCCGGGGGAAGGGGCGGGGGCTTCGGGAGCCGGGGCTCCGGAGGTCGTGGCTCCGGCCGCCGGGGCGTCGGAAGGAGTCGGGTCGCTCATGCTCCGCTCCCCTCCTCCCACTGTTGCTGGAGCCGGTTCATCCCGCGCATCCACCGGTCGGGATCGGCGGCGCGGGCCTGGTAGTACCCGGCCACCTCGGGGTGCGGCAGGACCAGGAAGCGGTCGGCGTCCATCGCCGCGAACAGGGCGTCGGCGACGGCGTCCGGCTCGATGGCGCCAGGGGCGAGGACCAGCTCGCCGGCCGATCCGGCGGCGGTGAGCATGTCGGTGCGCACGCCCTGCGGACAGATCGCGTGGACTTTGATCCCGCGGTGGCGGTAGGTGAGCGAGAGCCACTCGGCGAAGGCCACCGCCCCGTGCTTGGTGACGCTGTACGGGGCGGCGCCGATCATCGTCAGCAGGCCGGCGGCGGATGCGGTGGTGACGAACCGCCCGCTGCCGCGCTCCAGCCAGTCCGGCAGGAGGGCCCTGGCCGCGCGGACGTGGGCCATCACGTTGACGTCCCAGGCGGCGGCCCAGACCTCCTCGTCGGCGAACGCGTCACCGGGCGAGGCCAGACCCGCGTTGGCACAGTAGACGTCGACCGTGCCGTCCAGCGCCTCCCGGGCCGCGTCCACGATCCCCGATGCGTCCCCGGCGACGGCGATGCCGCCGATCTCCTTCGCGAGCGGTTCGATCCGCGCGAGGTCGAGGTCGTTGACGACGACCCGCGCCCCTCCGGCGGCGAACCTGCGGGCCAGGGCGGCTCCGATGCCGCCTCCGGCCCCCGTGACCACCACGCCGGCGCCCTGCACCGTACCCATCGTCATCCCGCCTCTCCGATCCGGCTGCACCGGCAGACTAACCGGTCGGTATGTGATCCGGAAAGGGTCGGGAGTGGCCGGGGAGGAGCGCGGAGGGCGGCTCGGGGAATCAGCGCCGCCCAGGTCGTTCCGCGCGGCCCCGGCCCGCGCTAGCGTGCGTGGCCATGACAGTCGGCGCGATCATGGAGGTAGCGGAATGAGCCTGTCCCGACGTGGTGTGCTGGCCGCGGGAGGCGCGATGGGGGCGCTTGCGGCGACGGTGGCCGGCACCGGTAGCGCCTCCGCCGCCCCCGGACGCGGGCGCGGCCGGGTGCGTACCGGCTTCGACCGGCTGGCGGCCGACGGCTACCGGCTGTTGCGGGGCCAGAAGGTCGGAGTCGTCACCAACCCCACCGGCATCACCGCCGACGTCCGGCACATCGTCGATGTGATGCACCCCGACGAGCGGGTGAACCTGACCGCCGTGTTCGGCCCCGAGCACGGGTTCCGGGGCACCGCGCAGGCGGGCGGATCCGAGGGCCGTTACGACGACCCGGCGACCGGGCTGCCGGTCTACGACACGTACCTCAAGAGCGGGCGGGACCTCGCGGACGTCTTCACCGCCTCGGGCGTGGACACGGTCGTCTTCGACATCCAGGACGCGGGTGCGCGCTTCTACACGTACATCTGGACGCTCTACGACTGCATGGAGGCGGCGGCGCTCGCGGGGAAGCGGCTCGTCGTGCTGGACCGGCCGAACCCGGTGACCGGGCGGGCGGCGCTGGGTCCGGTGCTGGACCCGGCGTTCGCCACGTTCGTCGGCCGCCGGGAGATCGCCCAGGCGCACGGGATGACGGTGGCGGAGCTGGCGCTGTTCTTCAACGCGGAGTTCCTGCACGAGAACCCGGTACGGCTGGAGGTGGTGACGATGTCGGGGTGGCGGCGCTCGGACTTCTTCGACGACACCGGGCTGCCGTGGGTGCCGCCGAGCCCGAACATGCCGACGCCCGAGACGGCCCTCGTCTACTCCGGGACCTGCCTCTTCGAGGGGACGAACCTCTCCGAGGGCCGGGGCACCACGCGCCCCTTCGAACTCCTCGGCGCGGAGGGCATCGACCACCGCTGGGCGGCCGCGGCGAACGCGCTGGGGCTGCCGGGGGTCGCCTTCCGGGAGGCGTACTTCGCGCCGACGTTCTCCAAGTTCCGGGGCAAGACGGTGGGCGGGGTCCAGGTCCACGTCCAGGACCGGGAGGTCTTCGACCCGGTCCGCACCGGGATCGCCCTGCTGGTGACCGCGAAGCAGACGTGGAGCGGCTTCGCCTGGCGGCCGGACAACTGGATCGACAAGCTCACCGGGAACACCCGGGTCCGCACGATGATCGACGCGGGCGCGGACACGGACGCGGTGGTACGGGCGTGGCAGCGGGACCTCTCGGCGTTCCGGGCGAAGCGGCGGAGGTATCTGCGGTACGGGGGCTAGGACCGCTGTTCGCATCGGGCCGGGCCCACGGGGTCCGGCCCGACAGGGCCTTCCAGCTCCATGTCGCCGAGGTACTCGCCGTCGTCCGTGAGGCCACGCTTGCGGTAGCCGAGCCGGAGGTAGAACTCCTCGGGCCCGCCCTCGCCCGGCTTCCAGGTCACGGTCGAGACCTTCCCGCCGCGCCGGCGGATCTCCTCGTTCACCGCCCCGACGGCGAACCGCCCGTAGCCCCGGCCCTGCTCCCCCGCGGCGACGGCGAGCCGCCAGAGCCCGGACCGGTTCGGGGCGTCCGGCGCCCCCGCGTCGAAGTCGAACGCCAGGTCGAAGTAGGCCATCACGAAGCCGACGACGCGCTCACCGTCACAGATCAGCCGGGGCCAGGCGAGGTCGGGATGCACGTAGGCCTCGGCCAGGGACTGGGCGACCGGGGCGACGAAAGCGCGCTGCTCGGGTGCGACTTCCAGCCCGCAGGCGGCGAGCACGTTGTCGGGGGTGACCTTCTCCAGGCGCGGGTGAGCTGTTGTCATGGGGGGATCCAACCGCGCGGGCCCGCGCCGACGCCATCGGGTTTCGCCACCCCCGAGGGGACCGCGCGCCCTCGCACCACCCGCCCGTGCGCCGCTCCGCTTCCGCCCATGGCACCCCGCCCCACATGGGGATTCTCGGCCAATGGACGGATTTCATCTTTCGATGGAGCCGAAACGGGCAGGCGTACGTCCATTCCATGACGTCCAAGGACGAGCGACGGAGGTGGCGGTGTCATGGCCGGTTTCCGGAGTCTTGCGAGACAGGTCCGAGATCCGCGGGGCGATCTGGCCCTGCGGCGGTATTCACTGCGGAAGTGTCTGGAGAGGTTCGCCCCGTACGGGCACCGGGCGACCTGGGACCATCTGTGCGCCCGGCACGGGATCGACCCCGAGGACCGGGAGCCCGATCCGGTGCGCCTGCTGCGCGCACTGGACGAACTGGAGGAGGCGCGGGCGGTCTGGCTCGCGTACGAGGCGGGGTTCGCGGAGCGACGGCGGCGCGAGAAGCATGCGGGGCTGCGGCGGCCCGGCGCGTTCGACGACTGGCACCGGCGCACCTGGGGCGGTCACGGGGTGGCCCGCTGCACCGACCCGGGCGTCCATCCCACGGAGCCGCTCGCGGAGGTCCTGCGCCGCCTGATCGCGGCTCTCGGCTCCGGCCCCGGCTCCGCCTGTCCGGTCTGTGCGGGCACCGGCATCGAGTGGCGGCAGGAGCGGGGCGAGGAGCCGTGGGCGGGCCCGGTGTGCACGGGCTGCGGGATCGCGGTGCCGCAGCCCGCCCTGACCGACCGCACACTGGCCAGGGCCCGGCTGCCACGGCACCGGAGGCCGACCGCGGCGGCCGCGTGACCTGACCAAGAACGACGTTCGGTGCTTCGGTACGTCGGTACGTCGGTACTAAGGGCGGTGTTCGGTCGGCTGCTTGCGTTCGGGCATCAGACGGGAACCGGTGATCCTCTCGCCGTTGATGTCGTCGGGGTTGGAGAGGACGCAGGTCTCCAGCGACAGACAGCCGCAACCGATGCAGTCGGTCAGATGGTCGCGCAACCGGTGCAACTGCGTGATGCGCTCGTCCAGTTCCCTGCGCCATGCCTCGGAGAGACGGGCCCAGTCCTCGCGGTTCGGCGTGCGCTCCTCGGGCAGTTCGGCGAGCGCGTCCCGGATCGTGGCCAGCGGAATACCGACGCGCTGGGCCGCCCGGACGAACGCGACCCGGCGCAGCGCGTCACGGGAGTACCGGCGCTGGTTGCCACTGGTGCGGCTGCTGGTGATCAGGCCCTTGGACTCGTAGAAGTGCAGGGCCGAGACGGCGGCGCCGCTGCGCGCCGAGAGCTGGCCGACCGAGAGTTCGTGGAGTGTCTGCGGGATCTGGGGCACCCCTCAAACCTACTGCCATGTCGTTGACAGGAACGTGCCGCCCAACGATGCTGAGCAAGCGCTTAGACATCGCGCCGGATGGCGCGTCGAGCCGGAAGGCAGGGACCGGGAACATGGCAGAGCCGAGGATCTTCACGTCCGCACAGGAGCTGCGGGACTCAGTGGGCGAGCAGCTGGGACACAGCGACTGGCTGGAGATCGAGCAGAAGAGGATCGACCAGTTCGCCGAGGCGACCGGCGATCACCAGTGGATCCACGTGGACCCGGAGCGGGCGAAGGACGGGCCGTTCGGCACGACCATCGCGCACGGCTATCTGACGCTCTCGCTGCTGCCCGCGCTGGTACCGCAGGTGATGCGGGTCGAGGGCATGAAGATGGGCATCAACTACGGGGCCAACAAGGTCCGTTTCCCCTCGACCGTCCCGGTCGGCTCGCGGCTGCGGGCCACGGCGGTGCTCCGGGAGGTCACGGAGGTGGGCGGCGGCGTGCAGGTCACGGCGGTCGTCACCGTCGAGCGCGAGGACAGCGAGAAGCCGGCCTGTGTCGCGGAGTCGGTGTCCCGCTACTACTTCTGATTCCGGACACCACTCCCGGACCGCCGGGGCTACCGCGGAATCTGCCGGGCTCCGACCATCCGCAGGACGAGGTCGGCGTACAACTCGCCGACCTCGTCGGGCGTACGGCTGCCCTGGGCGTTGAACCAGCGGGCCACGTCGATGCAGAGGGAGAGCACCGCGAGCGTGGTGCCGGGGACGTCGGGGACGTCGAACTCGCCGTCGCGCACCCCTTCGCCGATGATCCGGCGCACCACCGCGTCGCTCCTGCGCCGCAGCGCGACGATCTCGGTGCGGTGCTCCTCGCCGAGCGCGTCGAGCTCGTACTGCACGACCCGGGCGGTGGTGTGGCGCTCCGCGTGCCAGCGGACGAAGGAGCGGACGGCCCCGGCGAGCCGTTCGGCGGCCGTGCCGTCCCGGTCCGCCGCGGTGTCGAGGACGTGCAGCGCCCGCTCGTGACCGATCTTGCTGATCCGGTGGAGCAGCTCTTCCTTGGTCGTGAAGTGGATGTAGAGCGCGGCAGGACTCATTCCGGCCCGGCCGGCGATGTCACGGGTGGTGGTCGCGTGGTACCCGCGCTCGGCGAAGGCGTCCACGGCGGCGACGAGGAGCCGCCTGGCCGCCTCGGGGGTGACCTCGCCCCACGGCGCGTCCTCGCCGGTCGTCTCCTCCGCCGCACTCATCGCCCAAAGCCCCTCTCCGTCGACAGGACGAACACCATACCCCGAACCTGAGCAAGCGCTTAGGGGCGGTCCGGCCGACGGTAAGGGGTCAGAGCTTCTGGAACGGGTCGTGCTCGGCGAGGATCTTCTCCAGCCGGGCCTGGTCGACCCGGCTGTGGATCTGCCCGGCCTCCTGGCGGTCCCTGATCACCTTGGCGAGCGTGAAGCAGGACGTGACCAGGTAGAGCACGCCGATGGCGAGGAATCCGCGCACCCAGGCGTCGGCGTCGAGGAAGAAGATACCGAAGGCGACCGCGCCGATGGCCACCATGAAGGAAGCCACGGCCTGGACGTAGAAGGCTGCGGTGCTCTGCTGCTTGACCGATGTCGTGTCACTCATGGGCTCAGCATCCGCCGACGTGGCGCACGCCACATCCGTGCCCGTACTCAGGCCGGTACTCAGACACCCGTACGAGCCCGGGCGCCGGTCAGAAGGCGGAAACGCCGGTGAGCGCCCGACCGATGATCAGCTTCTGGATCTGGCTGGTGCCCTCGTAGAGCGTCATCACGCGGGCGTCGCGCAGCAGCTTGCCGACCGGGTACTCGTCGATGTAGCCGTAGCCGCCGAAGACCTGGAGGGCGTTGTTGGCGCAGCGGACGGCGGCCTCGGAGGCGTACAGCTTGGCCTTCGAGGCGGCGGTGGCGAAATCCCGGCCCCGGTCGATCAGGTCGGCGACCCGCCAGGTCAGCAGCCGGGCGGCGTCCACGTCCACGGCGATGTCGCTCAGCAGCTCCTGGACGAGCTGGTGGCGGGCGATGACCTTGCCGAACTGCTCGCGCTCACCGGCGTAGCGCACGGCCGCGTCCAGGGCGGCCTGGGCGATGCCGACGCAGCCCGCCGCGACCGACATACGCCCCTTGGCGAGGGCGGACATGGCGATGGAGAAGCCCTTGCCCTCGGGGCCGAGGAGGCAGGACGCCGGTATCCGGACGTCCTCCAGGACCAGTTCGGCGGTGGCCTGGCCGCGCAGGCCCAGCTTGCCGTGGATGGTGCGCCGGGTGAGGCCGGGGGTGTCGGTGGGGACGAGGAAGGCGGAGACGCCGCGGTGGCCGGGGCTGTCGTCCGTCCGCGCGAAGAGCAGGACGACATCGGCCCAGGTGCCGTTGGTGATGAACATCTTGGTGCCGTTGACCACGTAGTCACCGCCGTCGCGGACGGCCCCGGTGACGAGGTTCCCGGCGTCCGAGCCGGTGCCGGGCTCGGTGAGGCCGAAGCAGCCGATCGCCTCGCCCGCCGTCAGCCGGGGCAGCCAGGCGCGCTTCTGCTCCTCGCTCCCCCAGGACGCGATCGTCTTGGCGACGAGGCCGAGCGATACGGAGACGATGCCGCGCACCGAGGAGTCGCCGCGTCCCAGCTCCTCGGTGACCAGGCAGTAGGAGAGATGGTCGCCGCCGGAGCCGCCGTACTCCTCGGGGACGGTCAGCCCCAGGAAGCCGAGGTCTCCGAGCTTCCTCACGATCGACCTGTCGACATTCTCGGCCCGGTCCCATGCGACGACGTGCGGGGTGACCTCGCGGGCGACGAAGTCCTCGGCCAGTTTCCGGACGGCTTCCTGCTCCACGCTGAGCGCCAGGTCCATCGTGCGCCACCCCGCTTCCGACGATCGCTTAATTAGCACTGCTAGTTTCTGGTTCGCAGGGCCTACTATGAGCCGCATGGCCCGACCGCGCAAGCCCCTCCTCAGCAGAGACCGCATCGTCGGGGCGGCGAGCGCCCTCGTGGACGCCGAGGGGCTCGACGCCGTCTCCACCCGTCGGCTGGCGGCCGTCCTCGGGGTGAGCGGGCCCTCGCTCTACAACCACTTCCGCAACAAGGAGGAGATCCTCGACGCCGTCGCCGACGCGGTCTCCGCACAGGTCGACCTGTCGATGTTCGAGGAGTCGGACCCGCGCGACTGGCGTGAGGCCCTGCACGACTGGGCGCTGTCCTACCGGGCCGCGCTCGCCGCGCACCCGCACATCGTCCCGGTGCTGGCCCGGGGGCCGGGCCGCCGTCCGGCGGGGCTGCGGGTGGCCGACGCGGTGTTCGGGGCGATGGTGGGGGCGGGGTGGCCGCCCGCGCAGGCGACCCGGATCGGGGCGCTGATGCGGTACTTCATCACCGGCTCGGCGCTGGGCTCCTTCGCCGGGGGTTTCGTCGACGACGAGACCGCCTACGATCCCGCCGACTATCCGCATCTCGGCCAGGCCCACCTGCTGGCCGACCACCGCCGCCAGGTCGACGAAGGGGCCTTCGAGACGGGGCTGCGGGCGCTGCTGGAAGGGCTGGCGATCCAGTACGAGCAGTACGCGCGGCCGGTGGGCGGCGACACGGCGACGGTTCGGCCGGTGCCGAACCGTCCGTGACGCACGCTGGACGTATGGACCGTTCCCCCCGGCCACGGCCGCACGGCTCCGGCGCCGTACGCCTCGCCGCGCTGGCCGCCCTCCTCGCGGACGAGACCCGCGCCGCCTTCTGCCTGGCGCTCCTGGACGGGCGGGCCTGGACCGCCGGCGAGCTGGCCCGGTACGCCGGTGTCGCCCCGTCCACCGCCAGTGAGCACCTGGGGCGGCTGGTCGCGGGCGGGCTGCTCGCCGAGGAGCGGCAGGGCCGCCACCGCTATGTCCGGCTGGTCGACGAGCGGGCGGCGCACCTGGTGGAGGAGCTGGCCTCCCGGACGGCGTCCGGCGAGCCTGAGCGGCCGCGGTCCCTGCGGGCGGCGAGCGCGGGCAGTGCGCTGGCCCGGGGGCGGACCTGTTACGACCATCTCGCCGGGCGGCTCGGCATCCGGATCACCGAGGCGATGACGGTAAGGGGGCTGCTGCGGCAGGACACCGGGTTCGCGCTGACCGAGGCGGGCCTGGAGTGGTTCGCCGCGCTCGGCATCTCCCTGGACCGGTCCGGGCGGCGCCCCCTGGTGCGGGGCTGCCTGGACTGGACGGAGCGGCGTCCGCACCTCGCAGGGGCGGCGGGGGCGGCGCTGTGCGCGCATGTGCTGGAGGCGGGGTGGTGCGAGCGGGTCGGGTCGGGTCGGGCGGTGCGGGTGACTTCGGCGGGGGTGCAGGCACTGTCCAAGGCGCTGGGCATCGACGCCGCGTCCCTCACCGCTTGACACCCCGCCGCCTGCGGACGGACCCGCGCCACCACAACCGGACCGACTCCTGCGGACGGACCCGCGCCACCACAGCCCGTCCGGCGTTTGAGGACGGAACCGGCGCTTGGGTTGAGCGGGGCCCCTGCTTTCCGGACACGGAGGAGTCGCCCCGTACGGCGCCACGGTTCCTTCCTCAAACGCCGGACGGGCTGCGCCTCGGAGGCGGACAAGCTGGGGGGGCAGACAGGCTGGAGGGGGCGCGGACGAGCTGGAGGAGGGGCGCCGGTTGACGGGGAATGACAATTCGGTGGGGAGCGAAGCGTTTCGGCTTTACGGTCGTGGCCATGACGACGACCCCGACCCCCTTCCCCGTCTCCCCACCGGCCCACCGCTGGCGGGCCCCCGCCGCCGCCTGCACCACCGTCGTGCTGTGGGCCTCCGCCTTCGTCTCCATCCGCAGTGCGGGCGAGGCCTACTCCCCCGGCGCGCTGGCCCTGGGTCGGCTGCTGGCGGGCGCGCTGGTGCTCGGGGCGATCCTGATCATCCGCCGGGAGGGGCTCCCGAGGCGCGGTGCCTGGCCCGGCATCATCACCTCGGGGGTGCTGTGGTTCGGGCTGTACATGGTGGCCCTGAATTGGGGCGAGCAGGAGGTCGACGCGGGAACGGCCGCGATGCTCGTGAACATCGGGCCGATCCTGATCGCCCTGCTCGGCGCCCGCATGCTCGGCGAGGGGCTGCCGCGCCGGCTGCTGCTGGGGATGGGCGTCTCGTTCGCGGGCGCGGTCGTCGTGGGACTCGCGATGTCCGGGCACGGCGGCTCCTCCGTGCTGGGCGTGGCGCTGTGCCTGCTGGCCGCCGTGGCGTACGCGGCGGGCGTGGTGAGCCAGAAGCCGGCCCTCGCGCACGGTTCCTCGCTCCAGATCAACACCTTCGGCTGCCTGATCGGGGCCGTCGTCTGTCTGCCGTTCACCGGGGTGCTGGTCTCCGAGGCCGCCGACGCCCCGCTGTCCGCCACCCTGAACATGGTCTACCTGGGCGTCTTCCCGACCGCGCTGGCCTTCACCACCTGGGGCTATGCGCTGGCCCGGACCACCGCGGGGAAGATGGGCGCGACCACGTACGCGGTCCCGGCGCTCGTCGTGGGGATGGCGTGGGTGCTCCTGGACGAGGTGCCGACCCCGCTCGGCATCGTCGGCGGGGCGCTGTGCCTGGCCGGGGTGGCGGTCTCCCGGAGCCGTCAGCAGCCTGGGCCCGCACGGGGAATTCCGGCGCGGCCGGTGGAGGGGTCCCGTCAGGACGAGGAGCGCCGAGCGGAACGGACGTAACGGGGCCAGGGGCGGGCCGGGCGGCCGGCGGTCCTTCGCGAGCCGGGACGCGGCGGGCAGCGCCGGACCCGCTGATCGAGGGCCCGGCCCCCCGGCTGTTCGAGGAGGGCGAGAGAGACGCCCGGCCGCCGGGGCCGGCCGCCTCGACCTCCCGGACGACGGACTGCCAGGTCTAGAACACCACCAGCGCGCGGCCGCCCTTGCCCGCGATCATGTTGTCGAAGGCGGCGGGGATGCCGTCCAGGGCGATGTGCTCGGTGACCATCATCGACAGGTCGAAGCGGCCCGCGCGGATGTGGTCGGCGAGGACGGGCAGATCGTGGGCCGGGTCGCTGTTGCCGTAGACGCAGCCCGTCAGGGACCGGCCCCAGTGGAAGATCTCCAGCGCGTTGAAGGTGACTTCCTGGTCCTTGCCCCCGATCCCGACGACCGTGGTGCGGCCGCCGCGCCGGGTGGACTCCCAGGCGGCCCGGATGGTCGCGGGCCGGCCGACGCACTCCACCGCGACGTCCGCGCCCTGGCCGCCGGTCAGCTTGCGGATCTCGCGCGGGGTGGTGGCGGAGGCGATGACGTAGTCGGTGGCGCCCGCCCGCCGGGCCAGCTCCTCCTTGGCCGGGGAGACGTCGACCGCGATGACCCTGGAGGCGCCCGCGATCCGGGCGGCCTGGAGCACGGCGAGGCCGACGCCGCCGATCCCGAAGACGACGACGCTCTCGCCCTCGCGGACCCGGGCGCTGTGGCGGACCGCCCCGTAGCCGGTCAGGACCGCGCAGCCGAGGAGGGCGGCGTCGGTGAGCGGGACGCCGTCGGGGGCGGGGAGGACGCAGTTGGCGGCGACGACGGTCTCCTCCGCGAAGGCCGCCACGTTGAGCCCGGGGTGGAGATCGGTGCCGTCCGCCGTACGGGCGTGGAGCCGGGAGATTCCCTTGAGGGCGTCGGCGCAGAGCCACACCTCGCCGATCCCGCAGTGGAAGCAGACCCCGCAGGAGGGGGCCCAGTTGAGGACGGCACCGTCGCCGGGCGCGACGTGCGTGACGCCCTCGCCGACGGCCAGGACGGTGCCCGCTCCCTCGTGACCGAGGACGGCCGGCACCGGGACGCGCATGGTGCCGTTGGACAGGGAGAGGTCGGAGTGGCAGACCCCGGCGGCGGTGAGTGCGATACGCACCTGGCCGGGGCCGGGCTCCGGCAGGACGATGTCGGTGATCTCCAGCGGAGCTCCGACGGCGGGAAGTACGGCGGCGCGGACCACGAACAGGCTCCTTACGAGGAAAGGGTCACGGAGGTCAGAACTGGAGCGACTTGGTCTGGAGGTATTCCGCCAGACCGTGCGGGCCCAGCTCGCGGCCGACCCCCGACTGCTTGTAGCCGCCGAACGGGGCCAGCGGGTTGAACCGCCCGCCGTTGATGTCGACCTGCCCGGTGTCCATCCGGCGGGCGAAGGCCACCGCCTCCTCGTCGTCGGCTGCCCACACGGCCCCGGCGAGCCCGTACACCGTGTCGTTGGCGATCCGGAGCGCGTCGTCCACGTCCTCGTACCGCAGGATCGAGACGACCGGGCCGAAGATCTCCTCCTGGGCGATCGTCATGTCCGGGGTGACGTCGGCGAAGACGGTCGGGCTGACGTAGTAGCCGGTCTCCAGGGGCGCGTCCGGGCCGCCCGCGATCAGCCGGGCGCCCTCCGCGATGCCCTGGGCGATGTAACCGCGCACCCGGGCCTGCTGCTTGGCGTTGACGAGCGGACCGACCCGCTCCCCGGCCACGTACCTGGTGACGGCGTTCGCCGCCAGCTCCACGGCCTCGTCGTACCGTTCGGCGTCCACCAGCATCCGGGTCCAGGCGCTGCACGACTGACCGGAGTTGCTCATCACGTTGGCGATGCCGACGTTGACCGCCTTGGCGAGGTCCGCGCCGGGCAGGATCACATTGGCGGACTTGCCGCCCAGCTCCAGGGCGACGCGCTTGACCGCGGCCCCGGCGGTGGCGCCGATCTGCTTGCCGACGGCGGTGGAACCGGTGAACGAGACCAGGTCGACGTCCTCGTGGGCGGCGAGCGCCTGGCCCGCGACCGGTCCCAGGCCGGTGACGAGATTGAAGACCCCCGGCGGCAGACCGGCGGCCTCGGTGGCCTCGGCGAAGAGCTGGGCGGTGAGCGGGGTGTCCTCGGCGGGCTTGAGGACGACGGTGCAGCCCGCGGCGAGCGCGGCGGCGACCTTGGCGACGATCTGGTGGAGCGGGTAGTTCCAGGGGGTGATCGCACCGACCACGCCGACCGGCTCCAGCAGCACGGTGGAGTTGCCGATCCGCTCCTCGAAGGCGTGACGGGCGGCCAGTTCGGCGTACGAGGCGGCCACCAGCACGGGCACGCCCGCGTGGACCGCCTGCGACAGCGGCAGCGGTGAGCCGAGCTCCGCCGTGATCGTCTCCGCCAGCAGGTCCTTGCGGGCGGCCAGCGCGTCGGCCAGCGCGGTGAGCCGGGCTGCGCGCTCGGCGGGCGGGGTCGCGGCCCAGGCGGGGAAGGCGGCGCGCGCGGCCCGCACCGCCGCGTCGACGTCCTCCGCCGTCCCCGCCGGTACGTGGGCGATGACCTGCTCGTCCGCCGGGTTCACGACCGCGATCGTGTCCCGGCCGACGGCGGGCCGCCACGCACCGTCGATGTACATCTGGTCATGGGCCTGCATGGCTGTTTCCTCCCGGACGTGCTCTGCGGAGCGCCGAAGCCGTGCGGCGGGCGCGGGGCACACGTCGCACCCGCCCAAACTAGCGCCGTTAGTTTTCCGGCGCCAGAGAGCCTTCCGAGACACCGGTCACGCCGTCGCACCGTGGCGCCCCCGCCGGCGGCTTGCCGGAACGGCATGATCCCTTGCCCCGGCGGCGGCCGACCGGACAAGACTGGGACGAGACCGGCGAGCCCGCCCCCCGCGCCGCCCCGACCGAGGAGGCACCATGACCGCCACGCCCCGCAACCGCACCCGACGCCGGGACACCCCGCCGCCCCGGACCGGCGACAGCGAGGCGGAGGTGTTGCGCGGCTTCCTCGACTACCTGCGCGCCTCGATCGCGGAGAAGGTCGAGGGCGCACCCGGTCCGGCGGCCCGGGCCGCCGGGGTGCCGTCGGGGACGAACCTGCTGGGCCTGCTCCGGCATCTGACCTTCGTCGAGCGGGCCACCTTCCTCGGGGACCGCGTCACCGACTGGCCGTCGACGTTCCACGCCGCGCCCGAGGACGGCGTGGCCGAGGTGGTGGCCCGCTACCGGGAGGCGGTCGCGGAGGCGAACGCCGTACTCGACGGGTGCGCCGACCTCGGCGCACCGCTGCCCCGGGCGCGGCCGGGCAAGCCCTCCCCCAGCGTGCGCTGGGCCCTCACCCACCTGATCGAGGAGACCGGGCGGCACGCCGGTCACGCGGACATCCTCCGGGAGCTGATCGACGGTTCGACCGGTCGCTGACCGCCTCGTCGGCGGGCACCGGCTCCGTACGGCCCTCGTCGGCGGGTTCTGACCCCGCACGGCCCTCGCCGCGCAGGCCGAGGCCCGCCGCGCCCGCCAACCCCACGCCGAGCAGCACGAACGGGGCCGCCACCCCCACCGCGCCCGCGATCAGGCCCGCCGCGGCGGGGGCGGCGACCTGGCCGAGCCGGTTGCCGGTCAGCCGGAGGGCGAGGGCCGTGGAGCGGGCGCCCTCGGGGGCGGCGCGGACCACCGTGGTCATCGACAGCGGCTGGCCGACGCCGAGGCAGAAGCCGAGCACGGCCAGCATCACGGCGAGGACGGGGACGGAGACCGGGAGGGCGACGCCCGCGCAGAGGAGTCCGGCGACCAGGCAGCTCGTGGTCAGCAGGGCACGGCGGCCCAGCAGCCGCAGCAGCGGCGTCATCACCAGCCGGCAGGTGATCGTGGCCGCGGCCCGCAGGCTCAGCAGCAGGCCGACGGTGGCCGGCGCGATGGAGCGGTGCTCCCCGACGACCGGCAGGTAGGCGGTGAGGATGTCGGTGGCGGACAGCACCGCCATGCTGATGAGGATGCCCGCGGGGACGCCGCGCGCGCCGAGGATCGCCCGGACGGGGACCTTGCCGTCGGTCCGCGGCCGGGCGTCGGTCGTCCGGCGGTGCTCGACGCGCCGGAGCGAGGTGAGGGCGACCGCGCAGACCCCGGCCGAGACGAGGAGCGCCAGCGCGCTCGTACGGCCGAGGGCTCCGCCCTGTCCGGAGATGAGCGCGCCCGCCGCGATCGGGCCGATGAGCTGGCCGAGCGAGGCCCCGATGGTGAAGTGCCCGAAGTTGCGGTCCTGTTCCTGGGGTGCGGACTGCCGGGCCACGATCGACTGCGCGCCGATCACGAAGCACAGATGCCCCAGGCCCATCACCCCGCTCCAGGCGGCCATCGCGGGCAGCGAGGAGACGAGGCCGCTGAGCGCGCAGCCGCCGGAGATCAGCAGGACGCCGAGCGGCAGCAGGGGCGCGCAGCGCCCGTGGTCGGTGCGGCGGCCGAGCGGTACGGCGACGAAGAGCGGGAGCAGCGCGTACACCCCGGCGATGACGCCGACGGCCGTCTCGTCCGCGCCCAGCGCGAGGGCCCGGTAGGAGACGGCGGGCCGCGCCATCGACACCGCGCCCTGTGCGAAGGCGAAGGCGATGACGAGGCGCAGCAGCCAGCCCCTGCCGGGCCCGGATCGCGGTCGGCCGGTCATCACATGATGCCGAAGAGGATGCCCGCCCCGAGCACCACGAGCGAGGTGAGCACCGCCCACTTGACGGTGAAGCGGGTGTGGTCGCCGAACTCGACCTTCGCCATGCCGACGAGGACGTACACGGCGGGCACGAGGGGCGAGGACATGTGCAGGGCCTGACCGGCCAGGGAGGCGCGGGCGATCTCCAGCGGCGAGACCCCGTGGGCCGCGCCCGCCTCGGCGAGGACGGGCAGGACGCCGAAGTAGAAGCCGTCGTTGGACATGAAGTAGGTGAGCGGCAGGCTGAGCAGGCCGGTGACGATGGCCATGTGCGGGCCCATCGCCTCGGGGACCGCGCCGACGACCCAGTCGGCCATGTGCTCGACCATGCCGGTCCCGGTGAGGACCCCGGTGAAGACGGCGGCGGCGAAGACCATGCCGGAGACGTTGAGCACGTTGTCGGCGTGCGCGGCGATCCGGGCCCGCTGGTCGGGCATGTGGGGGAAGTTGACGGTGAGCGCGAGGGCCGCGCCGAGGAGGAAGAGCACCGGGATCGGCATCAGTTCCATGATCATCGCCGTCAGCAGGGCGGCGGTGAGTCCGGCGTTGAACCAGTAGAGCCTGGGGCGGAGGGTGGGCCGGTTCGGGTCGAGGCCCTGGAACTCGTCGTCGTCCCCGTCCTCCGTACCACTGGCCAAGACCCCGGCCCCGGTTCCTGTACCGCCCACGGCGGCCGCGGCGCCCTTGTGGAGGCGGTCCTTGCCGCCGGTGCCGCCGCTGCCGGCCGACACGGTCTCCGGCTCCGGCTGCGGCTCCCGGGCGAGCGCCTCGTCGAGGGTGAGCATGCCGAGGCGCTTGCGCTCCCGGATGCCGAGCACGTACGCCAGCACGAACACGGCGAGCAGGCCCGTGGCGAGCGCCGGGATCATGGGGACGAAGATCTCGGAGGCGTCCAGTTTGAGGGCGGTGGCGGCTCGGGCGGTGGGGCCGCCCCAGGGCAGGGTGTTCATGACGCCGTTGGCGGTGGCCGCGACGCCGGTCATCACGACCAGGCTCATCTTCAGGCGTTTGTAGAGGGGGTACATCGCCGAGACGGTGATCATGAAGGTGGTGGAACCGTCGCCGTCCAGCGAGACGATCGCGGCGAGCACCGCCGTACCGACCACGATGCGCATCGGGTCGGCCTGGCAGAACTTCAGGATGCCCCGGACGATCGGGTCGAACAGGCCGACGTCGATCATCACGCCGAAGTAGACGATGGCGAACATCAGCATGGCAGCGGTGGGGGCGAGGTTTCCGACGCCTTCGATCACGTAGTCGCCGAGTTGGGCGCCCTGCCCGACGGCGACACAGAACAGTGCGGGGATCAGTACCAGCGCCGCGATCGGCGACATCTTCTTCGTCATGATCAGGACCAGGAAGGTCGCGATCATGGCGAAGCCGAGGATTGTCAGCATGGGGGATACCTAACGTTCATCCTTGAACTCCCACCGGTCTCGGCGGTCGGTCCGGATGACGTTAGGGGCCCTCTCGCAGCGTTAACAAGATGTTGACCTGTGAGCAATACGAGCAAAACCCCAGGTCAACGCGGTGGTGCTAGCGAGCTGGGGTGACGGAGACCGCGATGGCGTTCAGGACCGCGGTGCCGGACAGCGGATCCAGGAGCGTGCCGTCGAGCAGCTGGTTCACGTTCGCCCCGGGGTGGGCGGCGGCGACCGACAAGCGGGTGCCGGGGCGGCTGTGGCCCCAGCCGTGCGGGAGGCTCACCACCCCGCTGCGCACGGTGTCGGTGATCTCGGCGGGCGCCTCGATGCCGCCGCCCGACGACTCGATGCGGGCGGTGTCCCCGTCGGCCAGCCCGAGGCGGGCCGCGTCGTCGGGGTGGATCTGGAGGGTGCAGACGTTGGACCCGCCGGTGAGCGAGCCGACGTTGTGCATCCAGCTGTTGTTGGAGCGCAGATGGCGGCGGCCGACGAGGACGAGCGGGGCGGGCCGGTCGCCCAGCGCCCGGCGCAGGCGCGGCAGATCGGCGGCGATCGGTTCCGGGAGCAGTTCGACGCGGCCGGAGCGGGTGCGCAGGACCTCTGTGAGGCGGGGTTTCAGCGGGCCGAGGTCGATGCCGTGCGGATGGGCCAGGAGCCGCTCCAGCGTCAGCCCGTACGGGCCGAGGCGCAGCATCAGGTCCAGTCGGCGCTCGGGACCGCTCTCGCCGGTGAGCCCGGCGGCCAGCTCCTTCGGGGCCCCGGCCCGGGTGAGCGCGGTGTCGACGGCCAGGTCGTCGACGGCGGAGGGCGGTGCGCCGTGCATGCCGCTCACCGCGAGGATCAGCCGGGCGTGGATCTCGCTCTCGTCCATCCGCCCGGCCTCCAGGGGGACGGCGGCGCGGGTGTAGCGGACCTGGTTGTGGACGGCGAAGCTGTTGAACGCGAAGTCGAAGTGGGCGCTCTGCGAGGGCGGCGGCGGGGGCAGGACGACATCGGCGCGGCGGGAGGTCTCGTTGAGGTACGGGTCGACGCTGACCATGAAGTCGAGCCCGTCGGCGAGGGCCGCGTCGAGCCGGTCGCCGTCGGGCGCGGAGAGCACGGGGTTGGCCGCGATGACCACCAGGGCGCGGATGCGGCCCTCGCCCGGGGTGTCGATCTCCTCGGCGAGAGCGGCGATGGGCAGTTCGCCCTTGGCCTCGGGGTGCCCGGAGACCCGGCTCGACCAGCGGCCCAGCGCGAAGCCCTTGCCGGGGGCGGCGTGACGTGTCCCGGGTTCGGCGGCGCGCGGTGCGCGGGCGGTGGCGGAGAGCGGGAAGAGCGCGCCGCCGGGCCGGTCGAGGTTGCCGGTGAGGATGTTGAGGACGTCCACCAGCCAGCTGGCCAGGGTGCCGTGCTCGACGGTGCAGCTGCCGATGCGCCCGTAGACGGCGGCGGTGGGGGCGGCGGCGAGTTCGCGGGCGATGGCGGTGATGGTGTCCGCGTCCACGTCGCAGGCGGCGGCGACCGTGTCCGGGGTGAAGTCCGCCAGGGCGGCGGCGAGTTCGTCGAGGCCTACCAGGTGCTCGGCGAGCGGCCCGGGGTCGGCGAGCTTCTCGTCGATGAGGGTGTGCGCGAGGGCGGCCAGCAGCAGGGCGTCCGCGCCGGGCCGGATCGCGACGTGCCGGTCGGCGAGACGGGCGGTGCGCGTGCGGCGCGGGTCGATGACGGTGAGGGTGCCGCCGCGCCGGCGCAGGGCCTTGAGCCGGCCGGGGAAGTCGGGGGCGGTGCAGAGGCTGCCGTTGGACTCCAGCGGGTTGGCGCCGATCAGGAGGAGATGGTCGGTGCGGTCGAGATCAGGTACGGGGATGGCGTGCGCGTCACCGAAGAGCAGACCGCTGGAGACGTGCTTCGGCATCTGGTCCAGGGTGCTCGCGGTGAACACGTTGCGGGTGCGCAGGGCCCCGAGCAGCAGGGGCGGGTAGAGGGAGCCCGCCATCGTGTGCACGTTGGGGTTGCCGAGGACCACACCGACGGCCTGCGGGCCATGGGCTTGCACCAGGTCCGGTATCCGCGCGGCGATCAGGTCGAACGCCTCGCCCCAGGTCGCCTCGCGCAGCTCCCCGTCGTCGCCGCGCACGAGGGGGACGCGCAGCCGGTCGGGGTCGGCGTCGAGCCCTCCGAAGGACGCCCCCTTGGGACAGATGAAGCCCCGGCTGAAGATGTCGTCGCGGTCGCCGCGCGCACCGGTGACGGTGGTCCCCTCGATGGTGAGGGTGAGGCCGCAGGTGGCCTCGCAGAGGGGGCAGATACGCGGTGCGGTGCGGGATGCGTGGGACATGGGCCCTCCCCGGGGCGGCTGCGGCGACGGCACGCGGACATGGGCCGGGCGGGGCGTGGAGCCCCGGGAGCCCCGGCACGGGCGAGCATACCGACCGGTACGCACGGTGGGGAGGTGTCGCACGGAGAAGACGACGGACGGGCAGCCTCCGGCACCGGATGCGGCGGTCCCGCGGGGCGGAGGGGCGACAGCCCCCCGAGAAGGCGGGCGGCCCCGAGCCGTTCGGCTCAGTCCAGCGTCTGCGCGAGATAGGACCTGATCAGCGTCCGGGTCTCGGCGATGATGGCCGCGTCGCCCGACGGTTCCGTACGGAAGGCGAGTTGCAGCAGCGCGTCGGCCGCCTCGACGCTCACCAGGATCGCCCGGGACAGCCCCTCGTCGGGCCGGCGGCCGAGGTGCCCGGCGAGCAGCACGGCGAGCCGGTCCGCCAGCCGCCGGTTGGCGTCGTCCGCCGCCCCCTCCGCCGGGAACGGCGGCCCGAAGTCGACGAGCGCGAAGCCGGGGACGCTCCGCTTCATCGCCAGGTACTCGTCGAGCACCGCGTCGATGGCGGCGCGCCAGTCCGTGGCGGGCAGGTCCGCGAGCCGGGCGCCGATGCGGTCGGCGTAGGTGTCCAGGTTGCGCAGCGCGAGGGCGTCGACGAGCGCGCGCTTGTTGGAGAAGAACCGGTAGACGGAGCCGATCGGCACTTCGGCGCGCTCGGCGACGGCCCGGGTGGTGAGCTGCTCGTAACCGGCCTCGTCGAGGAGCCCGGCGCAGGAGTCGAGTATTCGGGCCAGCCGGTCGGCGCTGCGCTGCTGCACGGGGGCGCGGCGGAGGTTCGGGTTGACATGGGGCTGAGGAGGCACGGGCCCATGATGCCGTGCCCCCCGCACCGGCCGGACACCAGAGGCACACGCACCGAATGGCGCGATGTATGCCGTTGACGCGCCCCGCTCCTATTCCTACGGTGGTGCATAGGATTCGTCGTCCGACGGATCCGAGGGCTTTCTTGGGCACCGGGAGTGCGGGATGAGCGCGATCGACCAGGCGAGGAAGACGGCCGGGGGGCTGACCTATTCCTCCGGCTTCGGCAACGAGCACAGCTCGGAGGCGGTGCCGGGGGCGCTCCCGCACGGCCGCAACTCCCCCCAGCGCGCCCCCCTCGGGCTGTACGCGGAGCAGCTGAGCGGCTCCGCGTTCACCGAGCCGCGTGCGGACAACCGCCGTTCCTGGCTCTACCGGATCCGCCCCTCGGCCGCCCACCCGGCGTTCACCCGCATCGACAACGGCGCCCTGCGCTCGGCCCCGTTCACCGAGACCGTGCCGGACCCGAACCGGCTCCGCTGGAACCCGCTGCCCGACCCCGCGCCCGGCACGGACTTCCTGAGCGGCCTGTGGACGCTCGGCGGCAACGGGGACGCCGCCGAGCGCGCCGGGATGGCGATCCACCTCTACCACGCCAACTCCTCGATGACGGACCGCGTGTTCAGCGACTCCGACGGCGAGCTGCTGATCGTCCCCGAGCGCGGCGCGCTGCTGCTGCGCACCGAGCTGGGCCTGCTCCGCGCCGATCCGGGCCACATCGCGCTGATCCCCCGCGGGGTCCGCTTCCGGGTGGAGCTGCTGGAGGAGTCCGCGCGCGGTTACGTCTGCGAGAACTACGGCCGCCCGTTCGCGCTGCCCGACCTCGGCCCGATCGGCGCCAACGGCCTGGCGAACGCCCGGGACTTCCTCGCCCCGGTCGCCGCGTACGAGGACCACGAGGGCCCGGTGGAGGTGGTCAACAAGTTCTGCGGGAACCTCTGGTCGGCGACGTACGGCCACTCGCCGCTCGACGTGGTGGCCTGGCACGGCAACCACACCCCGTACGTGTACGACCTGCGCCGGTTCAACGTGATCGGCACGATCAGCTACGACCACCCCGACCCGTCGATCTTCACGGTGCTGACCTCGCCGTCCGACACCCCGGGGCTGGCCGGAGTGGACTTCGTCGTCTTCGCCCCGCGCTGGCTGGTCGGCGAGGACACCTTCCGCCCGCCCTACTTCCACCGCAACGTGATGAGCGAGTACATGGGCCTGATCGACGGGGCGTACGACGCGAAGGCCGACGGCTTCGTCCCCGGAGGCGGCTCCCTGCACAACATGATGTCGGCGCACGGACCGGACCGGGAGACCTTCGACCGGGCGAGCGCGGCGGAGCTGAAGCCGCAGAAGATCGACGACGGTCTGGCCTTCATGTTCGAGACCCGCTGGCCCGTCACGGCGACGGAACAGGCGGCCTCCGCCGGTCATCTGCAGCGCGGTTACGACGACGTGTGGCAGGGTCTGAGCCGCAACTTCCGGCCGTAGCCGAGGGGCACGGAGGCCCGGAGGGGCGGGATGGGACGGGACGGGGACGACATGACCGAAAGCCGTGAGCGGGCCGGGGCCGACAGTGGTGCGGAGCAGCCGGGCCGGCCGCCCGCCTTCGCCCCCGACTCCCTCGTCCTGAACCGGAAGCTGCCGCTCTGGTACCAGGTCTCCCAGTCCCTGCGGGCCTCCATACTGGGCCGCCCGCAGGACGCCTCCGCCCGGCTGCCCACCGAGGAGCAGCTCGCCGCGCACTACGGGGTCAGCGTGCTCACGATGCGCCAGGCGCTCAAGGAGCTGGAGACGGAGGGGCTGATCAGCCGGCACCGGCGGCGCGGCACGTTCATCGAGCCGCGCGCCCGGCGGGTCTCCCCGGTCCGGCTGCTGGGTTCGGTCGACGCGATCGTGGCCCAGCAGTCCGGGGAGGCGACGACCGTGCTCGGCCACGGCCCGGTGCCGCTCCCCGGCGATCTCGCGGAGTACTTCCCCGACTGCGACGAGGTGACCTGCTACCGGCGGCTGCGCCGCGACGGCGAGAGCGACGAGCCCACCAACTGGGCGGAGAACGCGGTGCGCCCCGACATCGCCGCCCGGATCGACGTGGCCGACCTCGAACGCTGGCCGATGACCAAGGTCCTGCGCGATGTCGTCGGAGTCCGGATCTCCCGGATCACCGACACGGTGGAGGCCCGGCTCGCCGACCCCGTCACCGCCGAGCTGCTCCAGGTCCCGCTGCTCAGCCCGATCCTGCACTACACGGGCGTGACGTACGACGAGGAGGGGCGCGCGGTGGACGTGGCCCGGATCCGCTACCGGGGCGACCGGTTCTCCTTCTCGGTGACGGTGGAGGCCCACTGACCCCGCCCCGGGGGAGACCGCCCGCCGTTACGATGCGATGGGCCACGGCCGGCAGGTCATCGCGGCCAGGTCACGGCGGACAGGGGAGGGACGGCTCGGTGGCAGCGCGCAGGACGGCGGCCGGATCCGGCGGGGACACGGAGTCCTCGCCGTTCGACGCGTTCGTGCCCCTGGACGAGCTGATGCCGTGGTCGGTGCGACCGCTGCGAACCGGCCGCGCCTGGGTGAGCGGCCCCGACCCCGTGGCGCTCCGGGCCCGCTGGGAGCGGCTGGCCGGTGCCGACGCCGCCGAGCAGGAGCGGTTGTTCGCGCCCACCCGTTCCCGTACGCCGCACACCTCGGTCGCGGCTCTGCCCGGCCAGTCGGCCGGCACGGCCCGCTTCGCCCGGGATCCCGGCCCCTGCCCCGACCCCGTACGGATCCTGCACGGCCCGTACGACGAACAGTGGCTGCTCCCCGACCACCGGCTGATCGACGCGGCCCGTCCGGAGCTGTGGCGGGTCGCCGACGGGCAGCAGCTCTTCGCGGTCGAACACGGCTCCGCCCCCGAGGACGCCGGGCCCGCCCTGTCCGTGACCGCGCTGCTGCCCGACGGGTACTCCCCCGCCGGGCGGCCCGGCCGGATCAGGCCGCTCCACCGCAGGCCCGGGGGCATGGAGCCCAACCTCGCGCCGGGGCTGCTGGACCTGCTGCGCGGGCGGCTCGGCAGTGGCGCGGAGCCGGACGCGTTCACCCCGGAAGCGGTACTGGCCTGGGTGCTGGCCGCCGCCCGGCCCGTCGCCACCGGCGCCCTGGTCCCGCTGCCGGCCGACGCGGAGCTGTGGTCGCGGGGGGTGGCGCTCGGCCGGGAGCTGCTGCGGCTCCAGTCGCGCGGGGCCAGGGGCGGGGAACGGCCCCGGCTGCCGGGCGGGCGCAGGCCCTATGTGCGGGCGGCGCTCCCCGCCCGCCCCACGGGGCTGTCCTACGACGCCGGGGAGGAGGCGCTGATCGTCGGCGACGGCCGGATCTCGCCGGTGCCCGCGGAGGCCTGGGAGTTCACGGTGGGCGGGGTGCGGGTGCTGGAGCTCTGGTTCGGCCGCCGGGCGGCGGCAGCGGCGGGCCGGGGGCCGGACGGCACGGCCGCGGACGGGCTCGACGCGGTCGGGGCGCGCGGCTGGCCCCGGGAGTGGACCTCGGAGCTGCTCGAACTCATCACCGTACTGGCTCTGCTGGACGGCACGGCGGGTCCCCGGAAGGAGCTGACGGCCTCGCTGGAGGCGGGTCCGCTGATCGGTCCGGCCGAGCTGCGGGCGTCGGGCGTGCTGCCCGTCCCGCCCTCGGCACGGCGCCCCGCATCGGTGCTGGGACACCTGGAGGAGGGCCCGGAGGGGCAGTTCGCGCTGCTGTAGCGGCGGCCGGAGAGAGGCGGTTCGCAGCGCCGCGAGGGGCGGGCCGGGCAGCGGAGGGTGGCGAAAGCGCCGGTCAGCGGGTATGCACGGGGTCATGAACACATTGCCCCTCCCCCTCGACGGCATCACGGTGGTGGCCGTCGAGCAGGCGGTCGCCGCCCCCTTCGCCACCCGGCAGCTCGCCGACCTGGGAGCCCGGGTCATCAAGGTGGAGCGCCCGGACGGCGGCGACTTCGCGCGCGGCTACGACACGGCGGCGCGCGGTCTCGCCTCGCACTTCGTCTGGTGCAACCGCGGCAAGGAATCCCTCGCCGTCGACCTGAAGGATCCGCGCGGCCTCGCGGTGGTCCGTGAACTCGTCGCCGGAGCCGATGTGTTCGTCCAGAATCTGGCGCAGGGGGCGGCGGCCCGGCTCGGGCTCGACGCCGCTTCGCTCTGCGCCGCGCACCCGCGGCTCGTGGCCGTCGACATCTCCGGTTACGGGGCGGAGGGGCCGTATGCCCACAAGCGGGCCTACGACATGCTCGTGCAGTGCGAGGCCGGGCTCGTCTCGGTGACGGGGACGGCGGAGCAGCCGGTGAAGACAGGCGTTCCGGCGGCCGACATCGCGGCGGCCATGTACGCGTTCTCCGGTGTGCTCGCGGCGCTGCTGCGGCGGGCGGCTACGGGGCGGGGCGGCCCGGTGGAGGTCTCCATGCTGGACGCGCTGGCCGAGTGGATGGGCCACCCGCTGCACCAGGGGATGCACGGGGCCACGCCCCCGCCGCGTACCGGTCTCGCCCACTCGGTGATCGCCCCGTACGACGCCTTCGCCACGGCCGACGGTGAGCAGGTGCTGCTCTCCGTGCAGAACGACCGGGAGTGGCGGCGGCTGGCGGAGCAGGTGCTGGGGCGGCCCGAGTTGGCCGCGGACCCGGACTTCGCGACGAACGCGGCGCGGACCGCGAACCGGGAGCGGACCGACGATGCGGTGGGCCGGGCGTTGGCGGGCCTGACGGGTGAGGAGGCGCTGGCCGGTCTCGAAGCGGCGGGTATCGCCTGTGCCCGGCTGAACACGGTGGCCGACGTGGCGGCGCATCCGCAGCTCGCGGCACGGGACCGGTGGCGGGAAGTGGGTTCACCGGTGGGGCCGTTGCGGGCGCTGCTGCCGCCGATCAAGCTGCCGGGCGGCGAGGATCCGCGGATGGGTGCCGTACCGGGTCTGGGCGAGCACACCGATGCGCTGCTGCGAGCCCTGGGGATGACGGACGAGCAGACATCGGTGCTGCGCCGGGACGGAGTGATCGCCTGACCCGGTCCGTCCCGAGCGGTGGGCCGGCCAGGGCCTTCCGTTTGGATCAGGTCGGATCAGGGAGCGGGGTCCGGTGCGTGCAGCTGCCAGGCGGAGGATCGGGGCAACGCCGAGCGTTGGTGATTGACGACAACGCCGCAGATGCGCGTGCCGGGGCCCGCGAGCCCGACCTGATCCAAACGAGAGGCCCCGGGGGCGGGCGGGCCGGGCCGTGGGTCAGCGGCGGCTGCCGAAGAGCGAGCGCCGCAGTCGCCGCAGCGGCGCGAAGAGCGACACACGGGCGCTCCTGCTCCGACGGGTGTGCGCGACATCACGCGAGGTCAGCTCACGCATGAGCAGCGTCGCTTCGGCCGACTCGCGCTGCGGGACGACGGGGCCGCCGAGCACCGCGAGATGGCGGTCGAGGCGCGTACTGGTCGCACCGCTCCCGCATGTGATGGCAGGCACACGCGGCCTGCTTCGCACCGTTATCTGTTCCATGTCACTCCCCACCCGTACGAGGGCACCCGGTCCGGGCAGGTTAACCCTATCGTCCCGCGGTGACACCCGTGTATCCCGGCCACACGATTGCGCACACATATACGGAGGTTGACGGCCCGTTACCGAATCCGCGCGATTCCAGGGCGACTTGGGGCAGTTCGGCACGTTTGCCCCTTAGGCCGCCCGCCGTTCAGCCCCGAAGCGGGAGGCCTCGACCGGCGAGGTCTCCCGCACGAAGCGGCCGGACGGAGGAACTGACCTGTCAGAGAGCCGACTTGAAGACCGGGAGATAGCCTCCCGACTGTCCGGCGGCGGTGGGGTGGTAGGACTCACCGATGTTGAGCCAGTTCACGCTGTGCAGCCAGGAGTTGCCGGAGCAGATCTCGTGCCCGGTGAAGGTCGTCCTGACGTCGCCGAAAGTGAAGCCGTGGTCCGCCGCCCGCTTGGCGGTGGCCGTGTTGAGGTGGTCGGACGCCCCGTTGATGGCGGTGCGCTCCTTCTCGCTCAGACCGGCGATGCAGCCGCCACCGAGCTGGTAGAAGCGGGGGTAGCCGAGGACGACGACCTGCGCGGAGGGGGCCTTGGAGCGGATGGCCGAGTACACGGAGTCGAGCCTGCCCGGGAGGGTGGAGTCGACATAGGCGCGGGCGGTGGCGATCCGGTTGAGACAGGTGGCCTCGGACTGGAGGACACAGGTCGTCATGACGTCGGCGAACCCGGCGTCGTTGCCGCCGATGGAGATCGAGACGAGGTCGGTCGAGGTGTTCAGCCTGCCGAGTTGACCGCCCGTGACGTCGTTGGTCCTGGCACCGGAGCAGGCGGCGAAGTCGAAGGACGAGGGGGAGTTGGCGGCCGCCCAGAGGGCGGGGTAGGCGCGGCTGCTGCGCTTGCAGCCGGAGCCGTCGTAGCTGCCGGCTCCGACACCGGAGGAGTACGAGTCGCCGAGGGCGACGTAGTCGACGGCGGCGGACGAGTCGGCGTTCGCGACCCCCGCACCGGTCAGGGCGAGGGCGGCGCCGAGCAGGAGAGAGGACGAGAACGCCACGAGTCTGGACATTTTCATGGAACCTCCTTGAGCAGGGGGTATCTGCCTACTCCGTAGTAGCAGCGCCCCGGCTCGACCGGAAGTGTTCATGCCAAAAATTGAGTGGAGTGCTTCCGTCCGCCCCCGGCGGTTCAACGGGCGCTCATCCAAACCCCCTTGTCGCCCGCCCGCGCGCCCGGCACGCGCCGGGAAACCGGGTGCGCGGGGGTCCCCCGTGCCGGATCATGAGCGCCATGCCCGACTCCCCCGCGTCCGCACTGCCGATCCGGCTCACCCTCGACGACAGCGATTCACCGTCCGACGTCGTCGACGCGCTCTTCCTCGGCCGCTTCGCGACGGGCGAGCAGCCGTACTCCCACAGCTCCTCCCTCGACCGGATCAAGGCCGGGGCCACGCTGCTGCCGCCGGACGCCCGGGTGTTGCGGAGCACCCGCGACGGCAACCGCGGCTCGACGCTGGCGGAGGGCGAGGGGTGGACCCTGCTGGCCTCCCGGTGGAACCGGGGCGCGGACGTCACCGTGACCGCGACCAGCGCGGAGCTGGCGGAGAAGATCCTCGGCCAGGCCACGGACGGGGCGCGGGACGAGCCGGAACCCCAGCCCGACAACGTGACCATGGGCTTCTGGTACGTCTCGCCGACCCGCGGCCCGCACCGCACCACCCGCCGGATCGCCGCCGGGAGCTGGGACGAGGTCCGCCCCAACTACACCGCGCCGGTGGCCGATGCCATGGGCCGGCTGATGAAGGTGACCCCGGACGACATCGCGGGGCGGCTGCTCCTGCTGCACGGCCCGCCCGGCACCGGCAAGACGTCCGCGCTGCGCACCCTGGCCCGTTCCTGGCGCGAGTGGTGCCAGGTCGACTGCGTGCTGGACCCCGAGCGGCTCTTCAGCGACGTCGGGTATCTGATGGACATCGCGATCGGCGAGGACGACGGCACGGAGAAGGGCCGGTGGCGGCTGCTGCTCCTGGAGGACTGCGACGAGCTGATCCGCGGCGAGGCCAAGCACACGGCGGGCCAGGCCCTGTCCCGGCTGCTGAACCTGACGGACGGTCTGCTGGGCCAGGGCCGCAACGTGCTGGTCGGGGTCACCACCAACGAGGACCTGGAGCGGCTGCACCCGGCGGTCGTCCGGCCCGGCCGCTGTCTGGCCAGGATCGAGGTCGCCCCGCTCACCCGCCAGGAGTCGGTGGCCTGGCTGGGCACGGACGAGGGGGTGGGCCGGGAGGGCAACTCCCTGGCCGAGCTGTACGCGCTGCGCCGGGGCACCGGCCCCGCGTCGGTGCCGAAGCAGGACACGGGGGCGGACGCGGGGCTGTACCTCTGACCTCGGCTCCTTCGGATTGCGGCTGAGGGGTCAGTCGCCGAACGCGGCGCGGACCGCGTCCTTGGCCAGCGACAGGGCCTGCTGCCGGGTGAGACCGAGCCGTTCGGCGGTCTCGGCGTACTGCTGCGCGGCGGTCGCGGCCCGCTGTTCGGCCGCTCCCCCGGCAGCCGCGACGAAGGTGCCGTTACGCCCCCGGGTCTCGATCACGCCGTCCGCCTCCAGGGCCCGGTAGGCCTTGGCGACGGTGTTGGCGGCGAGGCCCAGCTCCTCGGCGAAGCCGCGGACGGTCGGGAGCCGGTGGCCGACGGGGAGCGCACCGGAACGGGCCAGTTCGGAGAGCCGGGTGCGCAGTTGCTCGTACGGGGCGATGCCCGAGTCCGGGTCGAGGACGATCTTCTCAGTCACGGGCCGATTGTCCCCCACCGGCGGAAAAAGGGGAGGCGTTCGGGGCGCGGCTGCGCATACGGTCCACCGCATGACTGTGATCGTGCGTGATTTCCGCCCGTCCGACGCGCAGGCCTGGACCCGGGCCCGCCGGGCCTCGGTCCCCTGGATGGTGGCCACCCCCGAGCAGGTCGTCCACGACCTGACGCACGCCCATCCGGACAAGCACTACCGGCTGCTGGTCGCCGAGGAGGACGGCGAGATCATCGCCACGGCCCAGGCGGGCATCGCCCACGAGAGCCCCGAGCCGGGGCAGGGCTACTTCACCCCGCAGACGCTCCCCGGCCGCACGAACCGCGGCGCGGGGTCGCTGCTGCTGCGCACGGCGGAGGAGCACCTGGCCGGGGTCGGGGCCACGGCGCTCTACGCGTGGGTGCTGGACAACCCGGAGAGCCTGGAGTTCGCACGTAAGCGGGGCTACGAGCCCAAGCGCTCGGCCCACTTCCAGCGACTGGACCTGGCGGGCGGCACCCTGCCGCCGCGTCGGGAGCTGCCGCCGGGTGTCGAGCTGCGGACCGGGGCGGACTTCGCCGACGATCCCCGGGCGCTGTTCGAGGCGGACTCCGAGGTGACGGCGGACGAGCCCGGCGACATCGCCTGCGAGCTGGACGACTACGAGGACTGGCTGACGAACGTCTGGCGGCACCCGGCCTTCGACCAGGGGCTCACGTCGGTGGCGCTGGTGGACGGGAAGGTGGCGGCGTTCAGCGCGGCCACCACCGACGGCGAACGGACGTATCTGAGCTCCATGACCGGCACCCGGCGGGAGTTCCGGGGGCGGGGCCTGGCGAAGCTGGCGAAGAACGACTCGCTGCACCGGGCGCGGGCGGCCGGCTACACGGACGCCTACACCTCCAACGACGCCGGCAACGGCCCGATGCTGGCCGTCAACCAGTGGTTCGGCTACCAGGTCTGCGCGACGGAGGTCCGCCATGTCCGCACCCTCTGAGCCCCGCGCGGGCGGCCCGGAGGAGCTGGTCGTCGCCCTGGCCAAGGCGGGCCGCACCAAGATCCGCTATCCGGCGGAGCTGGTCCGGGACGACGGCGTCCGCCTCACCGTGCGGGCGCCGTGGGCCGCGCCCGGGGTGCGGGACTTCGGCTTCGTCCGGTTCGAGCCGGGCGACGTGTTCACCGAGCACTACTGGCGGGACCGGTGGTTCGCGGTGAAGGAGGTCCGCACCGGCGACGGCGGGCTCAAGGGCTGGTACTGCGACATCACCCGGCCCGCCGTGCTCGCGGACGGGGTGCTGGCGGTCGAGGACCTGGACCTGGACCTGTGGGTCTCGGCCGACGGCGCGACCGTGCTGCGGCTGGACGAGGACGAGTTCGAGGCGAGCGGCCTGGCGGAGCGTGACCAGGCGGCGGCCGGTGCGGCGGCCTCGGCCCTGGACGAGCTGGAACGCCTGGCGAGGTCCGAGGGGCTGGCCCCCCTCCTGATCTGACCGGACCTGCCCCGCCCCGAGCCCGGCCCAGGCCGACGGAACGCCGCCGGGGGGCAGGGGCGGGGCGGGTCTCCGTACGGGTCCGCGGCCGCCCGGCCAGGTCAGGCGCGGTGCGAGAGCTCCCCGTGCGGCACCCGGCTCAGGGACGCGGCCGGGAGGCGGCGACCAGCTCCACCTCGTACCCCGCGGGGTCCTCCAGATAGGCGGCGTGGTGCCCGTCGCCGCCCGCGTACGGATGGCGGTCGGGGAACAGCAGGCGCCAGCCGTACGCCGGGGCCTCGGCCGTCAGGGCGTCCAGGGCGGCCCGGTCCGCGACGTGGAACGCCAGGTGGTTGAGCCCGGCGCGGCACCGGTCGTGGGCACCCGCGACCAGGTCCGGGGACTGCTCCAGCACGACATACGCGTCGCCGCGCCGCCAGCTGCGGCCGTGGGCCCAGTGCTGGTACGGGACATGGCCGAGGCGGCCCAGCAGCCAGCCCCAACTGCGCTCCGCCGCCGCCAGGTCCGCCACCCACAGCTCGATGTGGTGCACCCGGCCGGTCGTCTCCCCGGCCGCGGGCAGCGGGACCGCCCGGCCGACGCCGCCCGGGACGTACGCGATCGGCTCCCCGTCCCGGTGCCAGTGGATCATGAAGTGGCCGCCCGCCCGATAGCCGTCCAGGCCCGCGCGGCAGTACGCCACCATGTCGTCCGGCAGCGCGGCCAGCGGGAACCAGTCCAGCTCCGAGCACTTCTCCGGCTCGGCGTTGCGCGGCGGGCGCTCCGGGTCGTACTCCGCGACGAAGAACCAGCCCATGCGCGCCCCGCCCCCGGGACCCCGGTGCTGCATCACGAGGGCCACCCGCAGCTCGTCGGGGTCCAGATCGAGGCCGATCTCCTCGGCGGCCTCCCTCACCATCGCCTCGCGGACGTCCTCGCCGTCCTCCGCGTGGCCGGAGGGCATGTGGAGCAGTCCGTCCGCATAGCCGGTGTTGGAGCGGCGCGCCAGCAGGACGTCCGGGCCCCGGCGCAGGATCAGATGGACGTCGACGACCTCGGTGTGCCGGTGGGGCGGCATCGCGCGGGCGATGAGCGCGTAGCGTTCGTCGTCGACCTTCCTGCCCCAGAGCCGGCTGTCGGGGGCCAGGTCCTCGTGGTGGACGCGCTCGGTGTGGGCGGAGAGCAGGGCGGTGAGCGTGGTGGCGGACAGACCGGTGCCGCCCCACACCCCTTCGACCAGGACGAGCCGCCCGCCCGGCTTCAGCAGGCCGAACCAGTGCTCCAGGGCTGCCGCCGGGTCGGGCAGCAGCCAGACGACGTGCCGGGCCACGACCACGTCGAACGCCCGCTCCCCGACCGGGGGCCGGGCGGCGTCACCGACGAGGACCTCGGCACCGGTCCCGGCGAGCTTGGCCCGGGCCAGATCGGCCATGCGGGGCGAGCGGTCGACGGCGGTGACGCGGTGGCCCTGGCCCGCGGCGAGCAGGGAGAGGCTTCCGGTGCCGCATCCCAGGTCCAGCACATCGCCGCGGGTGGCGGGCAGCCAGCTCTCCAGCCGCCCGGCCCAGGCGTCGCGCACCGCGGGGTCGAGGAGCCCGTGGTCGGGCTCCTCGTCGAAGGATCCGGCCGCCGCGTCCCAGTCGATCGTGGTCATGGCTCCGATGCTCTCAGCCGCCGCTGACGGTGCGGGACTCCTCTGCCGTTTTCCGCCCACCGCGCAGCCGTACGATCAGCCGGCCGATCAGCGGCCAGGCCACGATCAGCACCACGATCGCGTAGACGGTGACGGAGAAGGGGGTGTTGACCAGGCCGGTCACGCTGCCGTCGCTGATCTGGAGCGCGCGGCGCAGCTGCTGTTCGGCGGCCGGGCCGAGGATCACCCCGATGACGGCGGGCAGCACCGGCAGCCCGTACCGTCGCATCCCGAATCCGATCAGACCGATGACCAGGAGGATCACCAGGTCGAGGGATTCGCCGCCGACCGCGTACGCGCCGACGGCGGCGAAGAAGAGGATGCCCGCGTAGAGGTAGGGGCGCGGGATCCGCAGGAGCTTCGCCCAGACGGGCGCGAGCGGCAGGTTGAGGGCGAGCAGCAGCACCATGCCGACGAACAGCGAGGCGATGAGGCCCCAGACCAGCTCCGGTTCACGCTCGAACAGCAGCGGCCCCGGCTGGATTCCGTACTGCTGGAAGGCGGCCAGCATCACGGCTGCGACGGCGGTGGTGGGCAGTCCGAGGGTGAGCATCGAGACGAGGGTCCCGGCGGCTGAGGCGGAGGCGGCGGCCTCGGGTCCGGCGACGCCTTCGATGGCGCCCTTGCCGAACTGGTCGCGGTGCTTGGAGAGCCGCTTCTCGGTGACGTAGCTCAGGAAGGTGGGGATCTCCGCGCCGCCCGCCGGGATCGCCCCGAACGGGAAGCCGATGACGGGCCCGCGCAGCCAGGGTTTCCAGGTGCGCTTCAGATCGGCCCGGCCGAGCCAGGGCCGGCCGACGGGGATCGGCTTCCCGGTGGAGCGGCGCAGGTGGGCGGCGACCCAGAGGGCCTCGCCGATGGCGAAGAGCCCGACCGCGACGATCACCACGTCGACGCCGTCGGCCAGGTGGAGGGAGCCGAAGGTCAGGCGCTGCTGGCCGGTCATCTGGTCGAGGCCGACCAAACCGATGGTGAGGCCGACGAGGAGGGAGGCGATGCCGCGGATGCGGGAGGCGCCGAGGACGGAGGTGACGGCGATGAAGGCCAGCACCATGATGGCGAAGTAGTCGGGTGCGCCGATGCCGATGGCGAGGGACGCCACGGTCGGGGCGAGGACGACCAGCAGGATCGTGCCGATCATGCCGCCCGCGAAGTGACCGATCGCGGCGGCGGCGAGCGCCTGGGCGCCGCGCCCGCCCTTCGCCATCGGGTTGCCCTCGATCGCGGCGACCACGGCGGCACTCTCACCGGGGGTGTTGAGGAGGATCGAGGTGGTGGACCCGCCGAACATCGCCCCGTAGTAGATGCCCGCGAACATGATGAACGCGCCGGTCGGGTCGAGACCGTACGTCACCGGGAGCAGCAGCGCCACGGCCATCGCCGGGCCGATGCCGGGGAGCACGCCGATCGCCGTGCCGAGCAGGACGCCTGTCGCGGCCCACAGCAGGTTCATCGGAGTGAGCGCGGTAGCGAAGCCGTCGATGAGGGAGTTGAGGGAATCCATCGGTCAGAGCACCCCCATCAGCGGGCCGCCCGGAAGGGGGACACCGAGCAGGTTGTCGAAGACGAAGTAGGTGAAGAGGGAGAGCCCGGCCGCGATGAGCGGATCGCGGTCGTGGTGGCGGCTGCCGAGGGCGTAGGCCGCCCCCCAGAAGAGCAGCGCCCCGGCGATCGGGAAGCCGAGCGGGCCGATCAGGACCGCGGCGGCGAGGAAGACTCCGGTGAGCAGGAGGACGGTGCGCCGGTCGGCGGGTTCGTCGAGGTCGACGTCCTCGCCGCCCTCGGCCTCGCCGCGTCCGCCGCGCAGGACGTCGAGGGCGAGCAGGGCCCCGACCAGCAGGAGCCCTGCGCCGACGACGAAGGGGACGGTGCGGGGGCCGATGGGACCGCGCTGGGCGATGTCGACGCTCATGGTGAGGGCGTCGGTGAGCACGAGCGCGCCGAGCGCGAACAGCAGGACGCAGACGCCGAGTTCGGAGTGTTCGCGCAGCCAGGCGCGGGCACCGCCGCCGCTCGCCGCTGCGGGTCCGATGGGTTCGACGGGTCCGGTGGGTTCGGTGGGTCGGGTGGTCACAGTCCCAGCTCCTTGAGGACGGTGGCGACGCGCCGGTCCTGCTCGTCGAGGAAGTCGCCGAAGGGTTCACCGGCGAGGAAGGCGTCGTCCCAGCCGTTCGTCTTCATCGACTCCTTCCACTCCTTCGAGGCGTGGAGCTCGCGGACGAGACCGGTGAGCTTGTCGCGTTCGGTGTCCGAGAGGCCGGGCGGGGCGACGATGCCGCGCCAGTTGGTGAACTCGGTGTCGAGTCCGGCTTCGCGCAGGGTGGGGGCGTCGAGGCCCGGCACCCGCTTCGGGCCGGTCACGGCGAGCAGCCGCAGCTCGCCCGCCTCGATCTGGTCGCGGTACTCGCCGAGGCCGGAGACCCCGAAGCCGACCTTGTCACCGAGGATGGAGGCGAGGAGTTCGCCGCCGCCGTCGAACGGCACGTAGTTGACCGTCTTCGGCGCGATTCCCGCGGCCTGCGCCATGAGCATCGGTGCGAGGTGGTCCGGGCCGCCGGGCGAGGAGCCGCCGCCGACCGGGACACTGGCCGGGTCCTTCTTCCAGGCGGCGAGGAGGTCGGCCATGGTGCGGTACGGGGAGTTCTTCGCGACGACGACGATGTCCGGCTCCTCGGTGAGCCGGGCGATCGGGGTGGTGTCGGCGAGGGTGCTCGGGGACTTGTTGGTGTGGACGGCACCGACGACGCCGAGGCCCATGGAGAGCGCGAGCTTGCCGTTGCCGTGTTCGCCGACGAGCCGGGTCAGGCCGACCGTTCCGCCGGCGCCCGGCAGGTTGAACACCTCGATGTTGTGGGTGAGTCCGGCGTCCTCGGCGTTCTTGGCCATGGTGCGGGCGGTGATGTCGTAACCGCCGCCGGGGGTGTTGGGGACCATGAAGCGGAGCCCGGGGATCTGGGTGCCGGTCTCGGAGCCGTCGTCCGTGGAGAGCAGGGGTGGCCCCACCACCACGAGCAGTGCGGCCCCGAACAGAGCGAGGAGAGTGCGCAGTCGCACAGGTTCCGCCTTTCGCTGTGAAGTGGCCCACATGTTGCCTGCGCGTTAAGAAGCTGTCTCTCTTCCGGTATCAACGGACGTTGTGGTCATTGAGGTCGCGGCCTAGCGTGGCGGCGTGACAACTGTGCTGGTGGTGGACGACGACTTCATGGTCGCGAAGCTGCACGGCCGCTATGTGTCCGCGATGGACGGTTTCACGGTGGTCGGGGTGGCGCACAACGGCGCCGATGCCCTGCGGGCCGCCGAGCGGCTGCACCCCGATCTGGTGCTGCTCGACATCTACCTGCCCGACATGGACGGGATCGACGTCCTGCGGGCCCTGCGCACGGCGGAGGAGCGGGACGCCTCGCGCCCCAGCACGGACGCCCTGTTCATCACGGCGGCCCGGGACGCGGGGGTGATCCGGGCGGCGCTGCGGGCCGGGGCGCTGCACTACCTCATCAAGCCGTTCAACCGCTCCGCCCTCCAGGAGCAGTTGCGCCATGTCGCCTCGCTGCGGACCCGCCTGGACGAGCTGGGAGAGGCCCGCCAGGAGGACGTCGACCAGATCTTCGGCACCCGCCCACCCGGCTCCCGCGAGCTGCCGAAGGGCCTGGCCGCCCCCACGGCCGACCTGGTGGAACGCACCCTGCGCGACCACCCCGGGGGCCTGTCGGCAACGGAGTGCGCCGAGGCGGGAGCCCTGTCCCGGGTGAGCGCGCGCCGCTACCTGGAGTGGTTCGCCGGAACGGGCCGCGCGGAGGTGACGCTGCGCTACGGGGGGACGGGGCGGCCGGAGCGGCGCTACCGCTGGAGGGCGTGAGGGGTCGCGGGGCGCCGCTGACGGGGCACCCGCCCGAGGCGCCCCGGGGCGGGGCCCGGCCGTGTTCCTGAGCCCTCCCCTAACCGCTCCTTAACGGGACCATAAGGATCGCCCCCACCCCCTCCCAGCAGGGGTTTTCGCCCTTCCGAGCGGCTAGCTTGCTGATCGCCACCCCCCGACAGCAGTGCCGTACCGAAGGAGATCCATCCATGACAGCTCGTCGCAAGGCAGCCGGCGTCCTCGCCCTCGGATTCGCACCGCTCGCGCTGGCCGGGCTGGCCGCCGCGCCCGCCGTCGCGCACGGTTCGCTGACCGACCCGGTGAGCCGGGTGTCGGCGTGCTTCGCGGAGGGGCCGGAGAGTCCGAAGTCGGCGGCGTGCCAGGCGGCGGTCGCGGCGGGGGGTACGCAGGCGCTGTACGACTGGAACGGGGTCAACATCGCCAACGCGGCGGGCAAGCACCGCGATCTGATCCCGGACGGCAAGCTCTGCAGCGCGGCCAACGACAAGTTCAAGGGCCTCGACCTCCCGCGCGCCGACTGGCCGGCCACCGCGTTGTCGGCGGGCAAGCACACCTTCCGGTTCCGTGCGACGGCCCCGCACAAGGGGTCGTTCGAGCTGTACCTGACCAAGCCCGGTTATGACGCCACGAAGCCGCTGGCCTGGTCGGACCTGGAGGCGAAGCCCTTCGCCGAGGTCACCGACCCGGTGCTGGAGAACGGTTCGTACGTCTTCGACGGGACGATCCCCGAGCGCTCCGGGCGGCAGCTGATCTACACGATCTGGCAGCGTTCCGACTCCCCCGAGGCGTTCTACGCCTGCTCCGACGTGACGTTCGGCGGCGGGTCGGCGGACGGCGGACCGGCGGAGCAGGAAGAGGGTGAGCAGGGGTCCGGTGGTGACGCCGGCGCCGGGGCTCCGGCACCGGCTCCCTCCGCGCCGTCCGAGGAGGCGATCACCGACGGCGCCGAGAAGTCCTCCGTCGAGCACAACGGCCACGGTGACGACGACGCGGACACCGGGGCGAAGGTCACCGCCGCCGCTCCGGCCGCCCCGGAGACGAAGGCCGAGGGCAATGCCCCCGAGGTCAACACCGCGAGCAAGGACGAGGTGCTGGCCGAGACCGGTGGCTCCAGCAGCAGCACCTACCTGGCGATCGGGGGCGCCGGAGTGCTCGCCGCCGGTGCGGCCGTGCTGTTCGCCTCGCAGCGCCGGCGGGCCGCCGCCGCGACGGGGCGCCACAGCCGCTGACCGCAGCGCCCCCTCCGTACCCCTGCCGCGTCCCTCCGGGACGTCGGGCGCGGCAGGCCATGACGGGCCGGGGTCCGCCGTCCGTACCCTCGGACGGCGGACCCCGGCCCGTTGTCGTGCGGTGGGTCAGCCGACGACCGAGGCGCAGGTGGTCGGGGTGGCGCGTGCCGGGTCGAGGGCGTTGGCCACCTCGTGGAAGGCGATGCGGTCGACGGTCCCGACCGCGACGTGCTCGGAGAGGTCGAGCGGGCACAGGTCCTGGAGCAGCACGTTGCGTACGTTCGGCCCGTCCAGGTACTGCGTGCGGTACGGGGTCACGACCTGGTCGTACATGGTCGCGATGACGGTGTAGCGGACGCCGGGAACGGTGTCGCCGCCCGCCGTGAGCTTGGTGATGAAGGGCGACCCCGCGACCTGGTCGGCGAGTCCGGGGGTCTTGTCGCTGATGAACCTCTCCACGCCGGGGAAGTACGGCAGCAGCTTGGTGAGGCCGAGCAGACTGGTGCCGTGATTGCTCGGGGCGATGCCGACGAGGGCGTTGACCTCGGCGGCGCCGCCGAGGAACTTCAGGTAGTAGTTGGGCATCATGCCGCCCTGGGAGTGGCCGACGATGTCGGCCTTCGGGGCTCCGGTGGCGGCGAGCACCTCGTCGACGAAGACGTCGAGCTGTTCGGCGGACCTGTCGACAGGTCCGAGGCCGTGGAAGAACGGCACGCCCGGCAGCTGGCCGTAGTCGAGGGAGAAGACGCAGTATCCCCGGTTGACCAGGTAGGGGGCCAGGCCCAGCCAGTTGTCGATCGAGTTCCCGAACGTTCCGTGGACCAGGACGACGGGACGGGGATGAGCGGCGGAAGGCTTGCAGGAGTAGTCGTTCCACCCTCGCGTCGTGGCCGCTTCGGCGGCCGGTGCCGCGCTCGCGGCCGTCGTGGGGGCGACGAGAACGGTGAGGGCGAGGAGCAGGGCGGCGAGCAGACTGCGCGTGCGGGGGACGCGCGCAGCACGGATCCAGGGCAGCATCGTGTGGTCTCCTTGCGGCTCAAGGGAGGTGCGATGGCGGTGCGCCCTGTGGCCCGGACCACAAGCTGTGTGTGCTCATGCCAAATTACGCACGAGTAAGTCGGCCAGGGAAGTTACGCGTCGGTAAAAACTGGTGCGGCCCCGGGCGGGATCACGTACCGCGGTCGGCCGCGGCCAGGGCCCCGGCGGTGGCCCCGACCGGCGTACACCCCAACTCCCGGTGCCGGAGAGACAATTCCCGATGTCCGCTCGGCTCGACATCTAGGCATGACGCGTTCATGACGACATGCTGCTCCTGCTTCCTCGCACCACCCGGCGAGGAGCACCTCAGGAGCAACTCCATTCACCCCCACGGAGGTCGTCCATGCGTCGTCGCTTCACGGTTCCGCTCGCCGCCGTCGCCCTGTCGCTCCCCCTCGCCCTGGGCTCCGCCGTCTCCGCGTCGGCCGCCCCCGCCGACAAGCCCCAGGTGCTCAGCTCCTGGACCCAGACGAGCGCCTCCAGCCACAACGCCTGGAGCGCGGCCCGCAACAACCAGGGCGCCTGGGCCGCGTACGGCTTCGACTGGTCGACGGACTACTGCAGCAGTTCCCCCGACAACCCCTTCGGCTTCCCGTTCCAGAAGTCCTGCGCCCGCCACGACTTCGGGTACCGGAACTACAAGGCCGCGGGCACGTTCTCCGCCCACAAGGCCCGGATCGACTCCGCCTTCTACGAGGACCTCAAGCGCGTGTGCGCCGGCTACTCGGGCGCCACGAAGACCTCGTGCAACAGCACGGCCTGGACCTACTACCAGGCCGTGAAGGTCTTCGGCGTCTCCCCGGCGGACGCGGGCGCCCGCAATCTGCCCCGGGCCGCCTGAGCCCCACCGCGTCAGCGCATAGGGGAAGGGCCCCCGGCGAACCGGGGGCCCTTCCTCGCTGCCGTCGTACGGTGGTGCGTCAGCCGATCTCGGCACCGTAGGCGGCCAGCGCCTCCGGTACCGGCTGGAAGAAGGTCGTACCGCCCGCGGAGCAGTCGCCGCTGCCGCCCGAGGTCAGACCGAGCGCGGTGTCGCCCGCGAAGAGGGCGCCGCCGGAGTCGCCCGGCTCGGCGCAGACCGTCGTCTCGATGAGGCCGTTGACGATGTCGCCGTTGCCGTAGTTGACCGTGGCGTCCAGCCCGGTGACCTCGCCGTCGTGCACCTGGGTGGTGGAGCCGCTGCGGGTGACCGCCTGGCCGACCGTCGCGTCACCGGCCTGGGTGATCGCCTGGGTGGAGCCGTCGTAGAGGTTCACCTCGCTCGGGTGCTCGATGTCCGAGGTGTACTTGACCAGGCCGTAGTCGTTCTCCGGGAAGCTGGAGCCCTCGTTCGCCCCGATCTCCGCGCCGCCCTGGGAGTCCGACCAGCTGGTGACCGACTCGGTGCAGTGGCCGGCGGTCAGGAAGTACGGTTCGCCGTCCTTGACCACGTTGAAGCCGAGCGAGCAGCGGGAGCCGGAGCCCCAGATCGCGTCGCCGCCCGCGATCAGCGGCTGGAACTCACCCTTGGTCTTGGTGAGTTCGGCCTTGCCGCCGAGGCCGTCGACCACGGCCGAGAGCTTCTTCCAGGCCGCGCCGTCGACCGTGCTGTCGGCGGTGACCCGCACCTTGTTCGTCACCGGGTCGACCGCCCAGGAGGTACCCGGGATCGTCGCCCTGTCGGTGAGGGTCTGGCGGGCGGACTTCAGCTCGGCGAGGGAGTTCTCCACGATTCTGGCCTTGGCGCCCGCCTGGCGGACCTGCTCGGCGTCGGCCTCGTCGACGACGTTCACGACGAGGGCCTTCGCCGTGGTGTCGTAGTACGAGCCCGCCGCGTCCGCACCCAGATCACGGCCCAGGGTGTCGGCCAGCTTTCCGGCCGCGCCCGCGCTGAGGGTCTTGGCCGCGAACTGCGGCACATCGTCACTGGCGTTCGCGGACTGGAACGTGAATCCCGCTGCGACCAGGGCGACGACGGCCGAGCCGGCGAGCGTCGCGCGCTTCCTGGATATGCGTCGATGCTTCAACTTCGACCTCCTGTGGGGCCGTGCACGGAGCATGTGGGGTGCCCGTACACGGAGGATGGGGCGCCCACTATTCCGAGGCCGGGAAACGCACACAAGGCCGACTTCCGGACGTGCACACGACACCGACGCTTCGCCCTCGGGTCGTTCACTTACCCACGGTCATGCCTTGTCGGTTCCCTTCGCAAACACCCGGTGCAACCGTCGGCGGCCCCAGGGTGAGGACTAGTCCTGTCCGATATTCGCCCCTGCGGTCCGGATGATGGTGCGGTCCGTCCGGATGGCGGCGGGAATCGTCCGCCGACGGCCTCCCAGGACCTTCACAGTTCCCCGTGGACGAACGGTCCCCGTAACGCCCCTGATGGGTCATCATCGAAACGGCGGCAGGCACCGGAGCACATCGGGTCCGGGCCCGCCGGGTGACCGGGTGACCGAGCGAGGGAGGCACGGGTGCGCAATCGGGTGCTCGCGGCGGACGGGCGGCATCTGATGGTCGAGCGGATGGGCGACCCACGGGGAAGACCGGTCTTCCTCCTCCACGGCACCCCGGGCAGCAGGCTCGGCCCCGCTCCCCGCGGCATGGTCCTCTACCAGCGCCATACGCAGCTGATCGCCTACGACCGCCCGGGCTACGGCGGCAGCGACCGGCACGAGGGCCGGCGGATCAGCGACGTCGTCGAGGACGTCCGCGCCATCGCCGACGCCCTGGGGCTCGACCGCTTCGCCGTGGTGGGCCGCTCCGGCGGGGCACCGCACGCCCTGGCCTGCGCGGCCCTGATGCCGGAACGGGTCACCCGGACCGCGGCCCTGGTCAGTCTCGCGCCCCGGGACGCGGCCGGTCTCGACTGGTTCGACGGGATGACCGCCTCCAATGTGCTGGCGTACTCCACGGCGGCCGACGACCCGGAGTCCCTGGCGCGCTCCTTCATCGTCCGCTCGGCGCAGATCCGGCGGGACCCGGTCCGGCTGCTGGACGATCTGCGCCGGGAGCTCACCGACTCCGACCGGCTGGTCGTCAACGACGCGGGCATCCGGTCCATGCTGCTGCGCAACTTCAGCGAGGGGCTGCGGCATTCGGCGTACGGCTGGATCGACGACGCCATCGCGTTCTGCCGCCCCTGGGGGTTCGATCCGGCCCGGATCACCGGCGAGGTGCTGCTCTGGCACGGGGTGCAGGACGTCTTCGCCCCGGTCGGCCACTCCCGCTGGCTGGCCGGTCAGATCCCGGGCGCCACCGCCGTACTGGAGCCGAGGGCGGCCCACTTCGACGCGTTCCCCATGCTCCCCCGCGTCCTCGACTGGCTGCTGGACGAGCGGGAGCACTGCGGCGGGAACTGACCCCGGCCGCCGCGCCGCCGGGAGGACGCGCCTCCCGGCGGCCGTGCGGATCAGACCGGCATGGGCTCCAGCTCCCGCCGGAACCGCTCCTCGGTGCGGGCGATCCGGACCAGCGGATGGTCGTCGCCGAGCTGGCGCGACAGCTCCACGACGATCTCCGACCGCAACTGCGCCGCCTCGTCCTCCCGGCCCATCGCGTCGAGCGTGACCGCCATGTTCGAGGTCATGGCCAGGGTCTCCGGATGGTGCGACCCGAGCGCTTCGCGCAACTGCCCGGAGAGCCGCTGCTCGGTCTCCAGCACGATGTCCAGCTCGCCCCGGTCGGCCGTCGCGCTGGCCAGGTTCATCACGCAGAACAGGGTGTTGGGGTGCTCCCGGCCGAACGCCTCCCGCATGGCGGCGACGACCTGCTTCAGCACCCGCTCCGCCGCCTCCGACTCCCCGACGCCCGTCAGATAGACGCCGAGGTTGTTCTGCGCCGCCAGGGTGTACGGGTGCTTCTCCCCCGGCACCTTCATGTACTGGTCGACGACCTCCTGCGCGGTGTCCAGCGCCTCGGCGCTCTCCCCCGCGGCGAACAGGTCCGCCGCGAGGTTGAGGTCGCAGGCCAGCGACTCGGGGTTGGCGATGGTGTACTTCGCCCGGTAGCGGGCGCGGGTCGCCACCGTGAGACGGCGCGCGTCCTCCAGCCGGCCCGCCCTGCGCAGCGAGACCGCGAGGCTCTTCGCGGCGCTGAGCGTGGTCGGGAAGGTCCGGCCCATCGTCTCCTTGAAGCTGTTGTACGTCGTGCTCAGCAGCCCCACCGAGTCGTCGTACCGGCCGACCTCCCGCAGGTCGCGCGCCAGGTTCATGGCGGAGGACAGGCTGTAGGGGTGGTCCGGTCCGAGCACCTGGGTGCGCAGGTCGTAGACGTCCTGGTCGATCTCCCGGGCACGGGCGTACTGGCCGACGCTGCGCAGGTTCAGGGCCAGGTTGTTGGCGGCGGCCAGGGTCCGGGGGTGGGAGTCGTGGAAGATCTGCCCGAACCCCTCGTGGGCCTCGGTCGCCATCTCGATCGCCCGCGCGTAGTCCCCGAGCAGTCCGAGGTCGATGGCCAGGCTGCTGGTGGTCATGTACGTGTGCGGGTGCTCGGGTCCCAGCACCTCCCGCTGCCGCTCCAGGGTGACCTCGTCCAATTCCTTCGCCTCCACGTAACGCCCGCGTGTGCGCAGGATGTTGGAGAGGTGGAAGCGGAGGTAGAGGTACTGGAGATCGCGCTCGCCGAGCTCCTCGCGCCAGAGCTCGCGCAGATCCTCGCCCAGCGCCCACGCGGTCCTGATGTCGCCGCGCTTCCAGAGGTAGCGGACCCGGTCGATCAGGAGTCTGCGGGTCTCCGGCTCCTTGCAGTTGCGGGCGTCGGAGGGGCCGAGGTGCGGCCAGATCGTGGCGAAGCGCGGCCAGGTCTCCGGGTTGTCTATCGGCTCGTCGTCGTCGGGCCGGGCCCCGGCGAGGATGCGGTGGACGACATGCCGGGCCTCGCGCTGCTCCTCCTCGCTGAGCTGGGCCTTGATCACGGCCTGGACGAGGCGGTGCACCTGGATGGAGTTCGAGACCTGGTCGACCTTGGCCAGGGCGAAGCGGCCGACCTCCCGGATGACCCGGCCCAGCACCAGCTTCTCCTGGAGCGAGGAGTCGTACGGCTTCAGCGCGTCGATCATCTCCTTGCTGTAGAGGAGGTTCGCGGAGATCGGCTCGGGGGCGAAGAAGGCGCAGAGCTGGAGCAGCCGCACGGCGGCGGGCGAGCGCTCCTTGAGCCGGGCGATGGAGATGTTCCAGGTCGCGGCGACCGGTTCCGGGTAGCCGGCCGGCTGGTTGAGCGCGAGGACCTGGGGCGCCTGCCGGGCGAGCTGTTCGAGATAGGCGCCGATGGGGGTGGCGGTCTCCGCGATCCAGGCGGCCGCCTGCTCCACGGCGAGCGGCAGGTCGCCCACCGCGGTCGCCACCTGGGCGGCGTCCTCGTCGCTGAGCCCCGGGGCCCGGCGCTGGAGGTGTTCGATCGACTCCTCGCGCAGGAAGACGTCCACGGGCAGCGCGTCACCGTGCTGGGACCAGCTCTGGTTGCGGGAGGTCACCAGGATGTGGCCGGAGCCTCCTTGCGGGAAGTACCGGCGCAGCTGCTCGGGGTCGTCGGCGTTGTCGAAGACCAGCAGCCAGCGGTCGGAGGGCACCCCGCGCCGCAGCAGGTCGACGGCCTCCTGGGAGGCCGCCGCCATGTCGTCGCCGCCCTGGGCGCCGAGCCGGCCGGCGAGTTCGGCGAGCGAGGCGACGACGTCGTCGGGCTGCTCGGACGATATCCACCACACCAGGTCGTAGTCGGCCATGAAGCGGTGCACGTACTCCAGGGCCACCTGGGTCTTGCCGACGCCGCCGAGTCCGTACAGGGTCTGCGGCTGCGGCAGGACGACGGCCAGGCCGCCGCCGAGCTGGTCGCGCATCCGCTCCAGGACGAGCGAGCGGCCGGTGAAGCCGGGGTTGCGCGGCGGCGCGTTCCAGATCCTCGGCACGGTGCCGGGGAAGCGGGGCCCGGGCGAGACCCCGTCGGCCACCTGCACCGGGCGGTCCAGGGCCCGCATCACGGCGGTGGTGGCGTGCACCTCGTCCAGCCTGAAGAGGTCGACCGGGTTGCGGTCGATGTACGGGGAGGTGAGGCGTACGTCCCCGACCCGCAGCGGGACAAGGCGGCGGCGGCCGCTGCCCACGGCCTCGGCGGAGGCCCGTTCCCACAGCTCGACAGCGCGCTGGGACTTCAGATACGCGCTGGAGAGCAGGACGACGGTGCGGGCGGCGTTCTCGGCGGTGGTGCCGGCCGGCTCCTCGGGCGGGCGTTCGGCGGAGACATCGCGCGGAACGACGCGGAACCCGGCCCGGGTGAGGATCGATTCGAGCCAGTCGGCCCACATCCGGTTCTCCGCCACATAGCTGAGGTGGAGATCGGCGGGCAGGGCGGGCCTGCGCCGGGTGAAGGCGTCACGGATCCGCAGCCGGACCTCTTCCCCGATCGGGGGCATCGACGTGATCTCCCGGTCGGTGATGACCGCGGTGAGCCGTTCGAAGGCGGAGAGCAGGGAGTTGGTGAGCCCGGCCTCGTCGCCGAAGGTGGCGAGGGTCTCCTCGTAGGCGTAGTAGGGCCGGTACGGGATCTCCACCGCCCCCCAGTAGGCGGTGAGTTCGTCGCCGGACAGATCGCGCGGCAGCCGGTCGAACTTGAGCCGGGCCAGCGCCCGTCCGGCGTCCGCCTTCTCCTTCTCCCCCTCGTCGATCCGCATCGGTACGGGGTAGAGGGCGATCGGGCGGCCGGTGTTGCGCTCGGCGATCTGGCGGGCGACGGAGGCCGCGCCGTCGATGGACTGGTCGCTGAGGGTGAAGCAGTCGACGAGCACGTCCGGGAGGTGGACGGTGCAGATGTCGGCGATGTCGCTGAGGCCGGTCCGGCTGTCGATGAGGACGTAGTCGTAGTTGGCCTTCATGTCGTCGCGCAGGGCGTCGAAGAAGTGGCCGCCGCCGAACCGGTCGTAGAAGTTGTCCCAGTCGAAGGTGGAGACGGTGGCGCTGTACTCGCGGTTCTGCCGTCCGGCGGAGACGAAGTCGAGCGTGCCGCCCTGCGGGAACTCCCAGCCCAGCGACTCCGGGGTCAGCGACACGGCGTGCGGCTGGATGCGGGCGTAGTCGCGGTGCCAGTCCTCGGCGCGCTGGGCGGGGCTGGTCGCGGCCCAGGCGTACTCGGTGATCAGGTCGATCACGCCGGTGGTGGCGCCGAGGGTGGCCGGGTCGAGGAAGGGGTGGAAGAAGCGGTGGAGTCCGGGGGCTTCCAGGTCCCAGTCGACGGCCAGCACCCGCTTGCCGTTGGCCGCGAGGATCCAGGCGGTGTTGGCGAGCGCCATGGTGCGCCCGGTACCGCCCTTGTACGAGTAGAAGGTGACGATGCGCCCGTCACGACCGGCACTCATAGGTCCTCCGCTTCCGTCGCAGGGTCGTGCGGGTCGGGTATGTAGCTCGTGTAGCCCATGGGGCCGGTGAGCCGGGTCCGCTCGCCGGATCCGCCGCCGGATCCGGGCGGGTAGGCCTTCGCGTGCTTCAGATACTGCTGGGCTGCCACCTCGACCACCTGGGGCAGGAGTTGGCCGAACGCCTCCATCGTGGGCACTCCTTTCGCGGCGGCTCGGCAGAGGGCCCGGCCCTGGCCCATCTTGACCGGCATGACCGCTTCGAGCTTCTCGGTGAGCTCCGTCTCCGCCGCTCTGCTCTGGTGGTCGTCACGGCTCCACGGGACGACCATGGTCACCCAGGGCCGGTTCTCCGCGTCGAAGGCGGCGAGCCTGCGGCAGTGGTCCGCGTCCTTCAGGGCCCAGCGGTCGACGAGCAGGATCTCGGGGGTGCTGGGCGGCGCCTTGCCGTCGTGCCGGTCCTCGTCGAACGAGGTGATGACGGCCTGGTAGTTGAGCGAGCGGACCAGCTCCTCGGCCACATAGGCCAGCGGCCGGGCGGAGGCGGGGTAGTACGGGTTCCAGTCCTGGGGATGGTCGCCGTAGTGGTCGCTGTTGCGCCCCTCGGGCAGATCGTGGCGGGTGGGCGCGGCGATGGTGATCTGCATCGGCCGGGGTGCGCCGACTCCGCTGCTGGGGGAGCCGAAGGCGCTGGGGGCGAGGCGGTAGTCGACGGGGCGGCCGGTGTCGATACGGACCGAGTCGGCGACGCTGACGATGCGTTTGGCCAGCTCGTAGACGGCCCGTTCGTACTCCTCGGCGAAGAGTCTGAGCTTGATCAGACCGTAGAGGCCGTCGCTGACGTACCGTTCGCCGAAGTCGCGGTGGTTGAACTGCAACCGCTCGGCTGAGCCGGGCAGTTGGCTCGGTGGCACCGGCACCCAGAGCGCGGGGACGATGGCCTCGGCCGGCTGGTTGGAGCGGGCCCGGTGGTGGATGGCCCGCTGTTCGAAGGCGTACCACTCCTTGCCGCACATCTCGCTGGCGAAGTAGCGCGGCGAGAACAGCGGAACGAAGACCCGGCAGGTGGCGAGGACGTCGCCGAGCCGTTCCGACCAGCCCTCGCCGGAGCGTATCTCCCGGTCCATGAAGCCCGCGGGGGCGCCGGCGGGTAAGTCGGTCATGGCCATCACATGGCCGCAGAGATCCTGGAAAAGCCGTTCGACCCACATATCGGGGTCCGTTCCGGCGCCGTACCCGGGCGTGTGGGCGTAACTCAGAAAGAAATACGGCCGATGGCCCACCGCTCGCTGTTGCGTCGATGCGTGCACACGACCCCCGTCCTGTATGAGCACTCGCATCCCAGAAGGAGGAAGGGAGTGCAAGCGAACTCATCATTCCGGAGCGGGCCGCATTCCAGCCCCTCCCGTTCGGTCATTCGAACGTCACTTTCCGGTCAGAGGCCAGGACGTTCGCTAACGGACCGGACGGCGAGAGGATCCTGCCGCGATTCTTTCCGGCCGCACTCCGCGTTCCGCTGATCTCCTTGCGGACAGCGGCGATCAGCTGTTTCCCGTCGACCGTCACCTCCGCCGCGTTTTCGATCATGTCGAGTGCTTCCGGAACACCCGTGAGGAAGCGCGGATCGTAAAGCCCGAGCCCCGCGCGTTCGAACGTCTCGGCCAGCAGTCGGGAGAACGGCACGTGTTCGCTCCCCCAAGGCGTTCGATGGTCCCAGGTACCGTCCAGGGCGTAAAGATCCGTCACTTCACCGAGCGCGCGCAGTTTCGCCCGGCGGAATCCGCTGAGCAGGCCGAGTGCCAGCTCGTCCGCGCCGGTCACCGGCCCGGTGCCGAGTGCGCCGGGTCCGTGGCGCCCCGGTGCGGCCGCCCCGGTGGACAGCGGCGTGATCGTGGTGAGCGTACGGGCGGCCTCGGCGGCCTGGTCCGGTACGGCGTCGGCCAGCAGCGACCAGGCCTCGGCGATCCGGTGCGCCCAGGCTTCGGCGTCCTTTGCCGCGAGGCGGTCGGCCGCGGGAGCGTCGAAGCAGTCGCGGAGGGGGTCGAGGTCGTCCAGGAGGACGGCGGGGGCCGGTGCCCGCCGCAGGACGCGCACGGGCAGCCAGTGCGGTCCTTCGGGCTCGTCGGGTGCGATGCGCCGTCCGGTGCCGGGCGTGGCCTGCGTCTCCCGGACGAGGAACCCGCCGTCCCCGGAGTGCACGACGGCCGTCCCCCGCTTCCCCGGCCCGCCGAGGAGCACGGTGCCGAGGGTGGGCAGGTGGAGGCTTCCGTCGCGGTACGCCACGGGGACGGGCAGGTCGAGCCGGGCGCGGACGGCCGCGGCGGCCACGGTCGCGGCGAGCCGTTCGGCGGCGGGTTCCGTGAGCCCTCGGCCGGCGTCGACGTCCGCCAGGGCGTCGACCAGCCAGGTGCGGGTGTAGGGGTGCGCGAGAACCGTGTCGAGCGCGTCGGCGCCGGTGGCGTCCGCCTCGACGGCCGCCGCGAGCCGCCAGGCGTCGTCCCAGAGCGCTCCGCCCCGGCCGTCGAGGGTGTCGTGGAGCACGGCGAGCAGGGTCCGGGTCAGGTCCTGGTGGGCGGTGAGCAGGGCGTCCGGCGACCGGACGGCGGGTGATGCGATGGCGGCGGCCGTACGCTCCTCGATACCCCGGATGAGGGCGGCCAGGTCGTCGCTGTACACGGACGGGTGGTCGAAGCCGCCGCCGGAGGCGTCGTCGGAGCGGTACCGGTGGGTGTAGAGCCCGCCGCCGCACGAGCGTACGACCGGACAGCGGCGGCAGGTCTCGCTGACGCCGGCCAGACCGAGCTGGCGGGCCCGGACGCCGGGGTGGGCGGCGACCTCGTCGAAGGTGTTGCGGAAGACGTCGAACCCGGTGGCGGCGGCGCCCTCGTAGGCGCTCTTGAGCGAGTCGACCTGTTCCAGCTTCCCGTCGGTCTCGATGACGACGAGGTCGGTGGGGGCGAGGCCCAGGGACTCGGTGAGGCTGGGGCCGCCGCTCAGACTGGAGAGCACCGAGGCGAACATCCGGACGGGCATGGGGCGGCCCTGTTCCGTCCAGCGGTCGAAGACCGTCAGGAGCCACGCGGCGTACGCGGTGGGCGATCCGTCCGGCCGCGGCGGTGGGTCGTCCCAGGTGGCGTGCGGCAGCAGGAAGTCGACGAGCGGGGGTTCGAGCGCGGCGAGGGCGTCGTGCACGGCCACCGGGTCGTTGTGGATGTCGACCGTGCAGAGCAGACCGAGGTCCAGATGGCGGTAGCGCTCCTCGCGGAGCAGGCCGACCGCTCGCAGCACCATCGGGTGGCTGCTGCGTCCGTCGGCGTACCGGCGGTGGCGGTCGTTGGCGGCGCGGTCGCCGTCGAGCGAGATCCCGACGCGGACGTGGAACTCGTCGAAGAGGTCGAGGTAACGGGGGCTGAGCTGGACGCCGTTGGTGTGGATCCTGAGGTCCAGCTCAGCGATGCCGTTCAGGGCCGAGCCGAGCTCCTCGCAGACCCGGCGCAGTCGCGCGGGCCCTGCCAGGAGCGGTTCCCCGCCGTGCAGGATCACTGTGACGGAGGGAAGCGCATGAATGGTCGCATGCTCGGCCAGACGCCGGGCTGTCCAGGAAATCGCCTCGTCGGAGATGGCTTTCGGTCGGGTCAGCCAGCTCTGATCTGCATGTTCATAGACGTAGCAGTGGTCGCAGGCGAGATCGCACCTGCTGTGCACTTTGAGAACGAATTCGCGGAAGGGGACCAGGGGTCCTGTCATTCCGCCATTCTAGCCAGTTCTGACGCCTGCTCAGAGAGCGGAATTGAACGTGGAGATCCGGGTGGACCGGGCCGTGGTCGCACCGCATACGCGGTTGATCTTCGTGACGGCGTCGGCGCTGCGGACGTCGGTCGCCGCGAGGGTTGCGCGGGTCTTCGCAGGGGCGAAGTCGGGGGTGGTTCCGTAGGTCTTCACGGCCGTCCTAGGGGGATCCTGAGGGGGTCTGTTTCCGGACATTGAAATGCTGCCGGATTCCGCGTCATCACACGGTCCGGCACGCGCACTTTACTACCGCCGAGGCCCCTCCACATGCCGGCGGAACAGCCTTCACTCCAGTGTTTCGAAAGTCGAAACATGCCTTGCGTTCGGCCTCCTGGGTGAGCGGGGCACGGGCGGCGGGACCTCCGGACGGGAGAGCCTGCTTCCGCGCCGCCGGCTTTCGCAGGTGGGAGGCTTGCGGACGGGTCCGGAGCCCGCCCGGGCAGGGGGCGGTCGCGCGAACCGCGACGCGGCCGCCACGGCCGCCCGGACGCCCTGGCGGGGGCGGTAATTCACTCGTTCACCGGTTCCGCTCCGGGGCGGTCGCCGTGCGCGCGGCGGTCATGACCTCCCCACGCCGCCCCGGGCCCGGACAGGGAGCGGCTCGGCCCTCTCCGCGCACCCCGCGCGGAAGTGGCCGAACCCCGTCGCGGCGGCCCTCGGAGGGGCCGGGACGCTCTTGCCCGGCCCCTCCCTCCCACCTACTCTCGTGGCCCCGGGCGGGTCAGGCGTGACGGCCGGCCGGGTCATACGACAACTGCAGACGGAGGCGACCATGACGGCGTTGCCCGAGCCGCTGAGATCCATGGTCTTCAGGAACGACGACCTGCCGGACCTGTTCCATCACACGGACGCGGTCGCCGTGGCCCGCCAGCGCGAGGCCGTGAACACCACACGGGTGCAGCTGGCGCTGCTCGTGGCCGGCACGGTACCCGCGGCGCTGCCCTGGCACACCGACGACGGGCCCGCGGCCCGGGCGCTGTACGGCGCGGCGGTGCTGGCCTATCTGGGCGTGCTCTTCACGACCTTCCTCGCCTCCCAGCGCAAAGCAAAGTCGCATTGGCAACTCAACCGATCCGCAGCGGAGTTCATCAAATCGAACTGCTGGCGCTACGCGGTGCACGGCGCCCCGTTCGACAGCGCGTCCGAGCATCCGGAGGCGCTGTTCGCCAATCGGCTGGAGGACGGACTCCAGGAGCTGCGGAAGGTGGGCTGGGCCGATCCGCGCGAGGAAATGCCGGATTCCGGCGGACTCATCACGGAGTCCATGCGCGCGTTGCGGAACAAGGCGTACACGGTCCGCAAGGAGACGTATGTACGGGACCGGCTCATCGAACAGCGCCGTTGGTACCGCCGACGTCAGCAGGCCTCCCGGCGCGGGGCGCTCATGTGGTCGGGCGCCATTGTCGCGCTGACGCTCCCTGCGCTGGCGCTGAGCGTACTGCAGACCTTCGGGGTGGGCCGGTCGTTCGGTCTAACGGGGGCCCTGTCCGCGGCGGCGGCGGCCTGTCTCGCCTGGAACGAGATGCGCCGGCACCATCCGCTGATCTCGGCGCACTCGCTGGTGGAACAGGACCTGGAGTCGATGCAGGCCGCCATGGAGACCACCCTCACCGAACGGCACTGGCCGACGGCGGTGTTCGAGACCGAGCGGATCGTCTCGCCCGAGCACACCGACTGGCTGGTCAGACACCGGGTGTGACCCTCTTCCCCACCCCGGCTCGGGTCAGCCGCGCAGCACCCCGTCGCGCCAGATCACGGTGACCGGGCGGCCCAGGGTGCGGGCGTACGTCACGATGTCGCCCGTACCGCCGAGGCCCCGGGCGGGGAGGCCGTCCCAGACCGCGAGCAGCCGGTCGCAGTGGTCGGCGATGTAGGCGCCCGCCGCGTAGTACGCCTCGTCGGTGGAGTGCGGGAAGTCGAGCCGGACCTCCCGTGCCGCGCGCGCCTTGAGCGTCCGGTAGCGGGCGAGGTCGGCGGCGTTGTCGAAGCAGGCTTCGTAGTCGCCGCTGGGGATCACGGCGGTCAGTTCGGCGCCGCAGGTGAGGGCGAGGTCGGCGAAGAGCTGGTCGGCGCCGACGGCCAGGCTGGAGAGGGCCTGGCCGGGGCGGTCGGGGCCGCAGAGAGCGGCCCGCATTCCGGCGAGCACATGGGCCTGCGCCTCGACGGGGATGGAGCGGTGACCGGTCACTCCGATGCGATACACGGACCTGCTACCCCCTGATGCCAGCGGAGCGCGCCCCGGGGGCGCCCCGCCCCCTGCCGCCCCGTCACGACGATCCGTCGTGGCGACATCCTCTCAAGAGCCCCCCGGCGAGCGGGAGCCCCCGTCCGGAACTCCGGACGGGGGCACGTATGTACGGACAGCTCCGTACCTGATCGGCGGGACCGGTCAGTACACGCTGACGCCGTACGCGTTCAGGGCTTCCACGACCGGCTGGAAGAAGGTCGTGCCGCCGGAGGAGCAGTTGCCGCTGCCGCCGGAGGTGAGACCGATCGCCCGGGTGCCGGAGTAGAGCGGGCCGCCGGAGTCGCCGGGCTCGGCGCACACGTTGGTGCGGATCATGCCGTAGACGACGTCGCCGCCGCCGTAGTTGACCGTGGCGTTGAGTCCGGTGACCGAACCGCTGTGGGTGCCGGTGGTGGAGCCCCGGCGGGTGACGGCCATGCCGACGGTGGCGTTGGCGGCGCTGGTGATGTCCTGGCCGCCGACCGTGCCGTCCTTCGGGATCGTGGTGTTCGTGTAGCGCACGATGCCGTAGTCGTTGTTCGGGAAGCTGGACCCGGAGGTCGTCCCGAGCACGGTGGTGCGGGCGGAGTTGGCGTACCAGGTGGTCGCACCGTCGGTGCAGTGACCGGCGGTCAGGAAGTAATAGGTGCTGCCGCTGCGGACGTTGAAGCCCAGCGAGCAGCGGCCGGTGCCCGAGTAGATCGCGTCGCCGCCGGAGATCAGCTTGGTGAACGTGCCGGGGGTGCGTTCGATGCGCAGCGCGTCGGCGTTGGCGCCCGCCGACTTCTTGATCGTGTTGATCTCCGCCTGGGTGACCGTGCTGTCCACGGTGACGACGAGGCGTTTGGTCTGCGGGTCGATGTTCCAGGCGGTGCCCGCGATGTCGGCGCCGAGCACGGCGTCGCTCGCCGCGGTCAGCTGGTTGGCGCTGAACGTCCGGGGGGTTTCCGCGTTGGCGGTGGGGATGGCCATCGCCGCGACGGCGGCGAGCCCCGCGAGGACGGCCGTGGTACGGACGCGTCTCGCGGCGTTGGAGCGGTTGTTGGTGCGCTTGATCCTCACGTCGGGTTCCTCCGAGGGGAATCGGGGGCCCTCCTGTGGGGTGGCGGGCCCGTGAGGCGCAGTCGGGGGCCTGTCCGGATTCCGGAGTTGCCGTGCCCCTGACAATCGCTGACCGGAGTATCGAGGGGCCCGGACGGGAGGCGCAAGAATGCCTTTCGGCCACGCGGGTCCCGCACGTCTCCGGCCCCGGGAGCCGTGGGGCTGCCGGGGCCGGAAGAGGTGTCACGCGGGTCAGGCGTCGATCCGGTTCCGCTCCCCCGCCGGGACCGCCACGGTGAGCGTGTTGCCGGGGGGCGGGAAGGGGCAGATGAAGTGATCGGCGAACGCGCACGGCGGCAGCAGCGCGCGGTTGAAGTCGACGCTCACGCTGGAGTCGGCGGCAGGCGCCCCGGGCCGCAGGAAACGGAAGCGGTAGCTACTGTTCCCGCTGGTCACATCGGCGAAGACGGCCCACAGCGAGCCGTCGGGCTCGACCGCGACCTGGAGCGTGTGCTCCTGTCCTTCCACCGTGAAGGCGATCTCCCCGCCGAGCCCGAGACCGCGCTCGACCCCGTCCGCGTTGGCCACCCGTACGGTCCGGTCGGCGTACGGGCGGAAGGTCCCGGACAGCGTCCAGCGGGGGTCGTACGGGGTGGCCTCGATGGTCGAGAAGGCGTGCCGGGCCGGTGATCCCGGGTCGAAGTCCCGTACCGCCCACAGCCCTTCGCGACGGAGGACCACCAGCCGCCGCTCCCCCTGCGCGACCCGGGAGTCGTCGACGGGTCCGCGGTCCGCGCCGAGCCGGACCTCGCCGGTCAGGGGCTTGCCGTCGACGACGACGCCGTCCTCGGCGGCGGCTGTGAGGACCACTTCGTCGCCGTCCTCGCGCCAGAGACCGGGGACGGCCGGAATTCGCCCTTCCGGGTAGTCGGAGAGCCAGTGGGTCCCGGTCAGGGAGAGGGGGCCGTACGGGGCGGCGACGGCGAGGACGCGCCCTTCGTGCCACCGCTGCCAGTCCCGCGCGGCGTCCGGCCCGCCGCCGCCCTGTTCCTGCTGCTGTGCGTCCGTGCTCATGCGGTCAACCTTTCCATACCGGCTCGGGGAGGCCGAGGTGCGACCGCAGCGTGGAGCCGGTGTATTCGGAGCGGAACGCACCGCTCTCCTGGAGGAGCGGGACGACCCGGTCGACGACGTCGTCCAGGCCGCCGGGGGTGAGATGGGGGACGAGGATGAAGCCGTCGGCGGCCCGTTCGTCGACGAAGGCCGTCAGCTCCGCCGCGACGGTGCGGGGTGAACCGATGAACGACTGCCGAGTGGTCGTCTCGATGACGGTCCCCCGCAGGGAGAGCCCCTTGGCCTCGGCGAGCGCGCGCCAGCGGGCGACGATCGCGAAGGGGTCGCCGTGCCGGACCCGGCCCTGGGTGATCTCGGAGTCGGGGACCGGGTCGATGCCGGGCAGCGGCCCGTCGGGGTCGTAGGCGGAGAGGTCGGTGCCCCAGATCTGCTCGGCGGCGAGAATGGCGTTCTGCGGGGAGACCTGCTGGCGGCGGATCTCGGCGGCCTTCTCCTGGGCCTCGGCGTCGCTGTCGCCGACGACCACGGTGACCCCGGGCATGATCTTGAGGCTGTCGGCCTCCCTGCCGTACGCCGCGAGCCGGCCCTTGACGTCGGCGTAGAAGTCCCGGCCCGCCTCCAGGGTGCCGTGCCGGGTGAAGATGATGTCGGCGGTGGACGCGGCGAACTCCCGGCCCTCGCCGGAGTCCCCGGCCTGGATCACGACCGGGTGGCCCTGCGGCGAGCGCGGGACGGTGAACTCCCCGGAGACCGTGAACTGCGGCCCCTCGTGGGCGAACGGCCGCGAGACGCCCTCGGGCGTCCAGGAGTCCCACAGTTCGCGGGCGGTGGCGACGAACTCGGCGGCCCGGGTGTACCGGTCGGTCCGGTCCAGATAGCCGCCCCGGCGGAAGTTCTCCCCGGTGAAGGCGTCGGACGAGGTCACCACGTTCCAGGCGGCACGGCCAGCGCTGAGGTGGTCGAGGGTGGCGATCCGGCGGGCCAGCTCGTACGGCTCGTTGAAGGTGGCGTTCACGGTCGCGGCGAGGCCGAGCCGGTCGGTGACGGCGGCCAGGGCGTTCAGCACGGTCAGCGATTCGGGCCGGCCGACCACGTCGAGGTCGTGGATGCGGCCGTTGTGCTCGCGCAGCCGCAGCCCCTCGGCGAGGAAGAAGAAGTCGAACTTCCCGCGCTCCGCCGTTCTCGCCAGCTGCTCGAAGGAGGAGAAGTCGATCTGGCTGCGGGAGCGCGGATCGGCCCACACCGTGGTGTTGTTGACGCCCGGGAAGTGGGCGGCGAGATGCATCGGACGGGGCACGGTCAGGCCTCCTTCGCGGCGTACCGGCCGACGGGGCGTACGAGCCCGAGGTGTTCGCGCAGAGTGCCGCCGGGGTGGAAGGTGCGGAAGAGGCTGCGGTGCTGGAGGAGGGCCACGGTGCCGTTGACGATCCTTTCGAGGTCGCGTTCGGGGGTGATGGGCGTGAGGTGGAAGCCGTCGGCCGCGCCCGATCGGTGCCACTGGGCGATGAGGTCGGCGAGATCGACCGGACCGCCCCGGAAGTAGGTGCCGCCTCCGGCGAGCTGCGGTCCGCTCTCCAGACCGGGCTCCGGGGCGGTCTCCACATCGCCGAGGTCGACGGTGAGCGCGACCAGGACGCGCAGGGACCCGGCATCGCGCCCGTGGGCGGCGGCCTTGCGGAGCACCTCCTCACGGACGGCGGCCGCCTGCTCGGGGGTGGTGGCCCGGATGTGGGCGACGTCGGCGTGCCGGGCGGCCGCCTCGCGGGCCGGGGCGGTGGTGGCGTCGATGACGATGACCGGGCGCCCCTGCGGTGGTCGCGGCACGATCGCGGGGCCCTTCACCGTGAAGGTGGAGCCCTCGAAGTCGACGTAGTGCAGCTTGTCCCGGTCGATGAAGCGGCCGGTGGCGGCGTCCCGGATCTCGGCGTCGTCCTCCCAGCTGTCCCAGAGCCGTCCGGAGACGTCGGCGACCTCCCCGGCCTCCTGCCAGAGCGCGGCGGGGGGCGCGGCGGGACGTCTGCCGAAGAGCCGGGCCTCCGCCTCGGTGGTGGAGACGTCGGCCTGCCAGCCGGCGCGGCCCCGGCTCACCCAGTCCAGGGTGGCGACGGCCGAGGAGACGTGGAAGGGCTCGGTGTGGGTGGTGGTGACGGTCGGGACGAGGCCGACGCGGTCGGTGGCGGGGGCGACGCGGGCGAGGACGGCGAGCGCGTCGAGCCCGGGGCGGGCGAAGGAGTCGCCGAGGGTGACGTAGTCGAGGGCGCCGTCCTCGGCGAGCCCCGCCAGCCGGAGGTAGTGGCCGGCGTCGTAGTGCGGCGGGCCGCCGATCTCGGCGGCCAGATGGAGGGATGTACGGGCGGACATATCGGGGACCTCTCGGGTCTGCGGTCGGTCGGGGGCCTCGCGGGGTCGTCGTGGCCGGGCCGGACGGAACCCGGCCACGACGACGTCCTCACGGCCGGGGCGTCAGCTCCTGGTCTTGGGCAGGCCGGGCGGGTTGATCTCCGACTTCTCCACGGCCTCGCCGCTCAGCCCCCAGCGCTCGAGGACCTTGCCGTAGGAGCCGTCCTGCACGATGTGGTCGATCGCGGCGGCGTACGCCTTCACCAGACCGCTGTCCTTCTTGGTGGTGGCGGCGATCTTGCCCTGGAGGTCGCCACCCGCGCCGGAGAGCTGGCCGATGATCTCGGACTGGCCGGCCGTGGCGACGTGGTAGGCGGCGGTGGGGCTCGGGCCGAGGTGGGCGTCGATACGGCCGGACTGGAGGGCCAGGTAGTAGTCGGTGTCCTTCTGGAAGTACTTGATGTCCACCGGCTTGCGCCCGGCCTTGACGTTCTCCTCGCTCCACTCGACGAGGATCTTCTCCTGGTTGGTGCCGGAGGAGACCGAGATCGTCTTCCCGGCGACGTCGGCGGGCTCCTTCACCGTCCAGCCGGAGCCCTTCTTGGCCTCGAAGGCGATGTTGTCGAGCCGGTAGGTGGCGAAGTCGTACTTCTCCTTGCGTTCCTCGGTCACGGTGACGTTGGACAGGACGGCGTCGAACTTGGTGCTGTCCAGGCCGACGAAGAGGTTCTCCCAGGAGACCTCCTCGAACTGCGGTTTCAGACCGAGGGTGTCGGCGACGAGGGTGGCGATGTCGATCTCGGACCCGATCCGGGTCTGGTCGTCGGTGGCGTAGAAGCCGAGCGGCGGCGAGGCCTCGGCGCTGGCCCCGATCCGCAGCGTGCCGCGCTTGCGGATCGCCTCGGGGACGAGATCGGCGGCGGCCGCCACCTTCTTGCCTCTGATCCGGTCCTGGTCGGGCCCGATGTTGACCCCGGCGTCCTGGTGGTTCTTCGGGGCCGCCAGATCGGTTGCGGGGTCGGAGGCGCCGCAGGCGGTGAGCAGACCGGTGGCAGTGAGGGTGGCGAGAGCGAGGATGACGCTGCGGCGGACGGACACGTACGTGCTCCTAGCGTGGAAAACGCGGAAAGCCTGGAAAGGAGAGGAGAGGCGGGGCGGGGCGGGGCGGTTCAGAAGACCTTGGAGAGGAACGCGCGGGTGCGCTCCTGGGCGGGGTGGTCGAGTACGTCGGCGGGCGGGCCCTGTTCGACGATGCGGCCCTCGTCCATGAACACGACGGTGTCGGCGACCTCGCGGGCGAAGCCGATCTCATGGGTGACGACGATCATGGTGGTGCCGCCGTGGGCCAGGTCCTTCATGACGTCGAGGACCTCGCCGACGAGTTCGGGGTCGAGCGCGGAGGTCGGCTCGTCGAAGAGCAGCAGCCGGGGTTCCAGGGCCAGGGCGCGGGCGATGGCGACGCGCTGCTGCTGACCGCCGGAGAGCTGTGCGGGGTAGGACGTCGCCTTGTCGGCGAGGCCGACGCGTTCGAGCAGCTTCTCCGCCGCCGCCACGGCCGCCTTGCGGGGGCGGCCCAGCGCCGAGATCGGCGCCTCGATGATGTTCTCCAGGACGGTGAGGTGCGGGAAGAGATTGAAGTTCTGGAAGACGAAGCCGATCTTGGTGCGCTGGCGCAGCACCTCGCGTTCGCGCAGTTCGTGGAGCTTGTTGCCGTCCCTGCGGTAGCCGACCAGGGTGCCGTCCACGCTGATCCAGCCCTGGTCGACCTTCTCCAGGTGGTTGATGGTGCGCAGCAGGGTGGACTTGCCGGAGCCGGAAGGGCCGAGGACGACGGTGACCCCGCCGGGGCGGACCGACAGGTCGATCCCGCGGAGCACCTCCAGGGAGCCGAACTTCTTGTGCACGGAGCGGATCTCGACCATGGCATCGCTGGGTGTGCTCATCGCACGGCCCCCTTGGCGTAGTGACGTTCGACGTAGTACTGGAGGACGGAGAGCACGGTGGTGAGGAGGATGTACCAGACGGTGGCGACCATCAGCAGCGGCACCACCCGGCCGTTGCGGCCGTAGACCACCTGCACCTGGTAGAAGAGTTCGCCGATCGCCATGACGGAGACGATCGAGGTGCCCTTGAACAGCGAGATGATCTCGTTGGCCGCGTTGGGCAGGATCGAGCGCATGGCCTGCGGGAGGACGATCCGCCGCAGCTGCCGGAACTTGGGGATGCCGAGCGCGGCCGCCGCCTCCGACTGGCCGCTTCCGACGGCCAGCACGCCGCCTCGTACGATCTCCGCCGCGTAGGCCGCCTGGTGCAGCGCGAGGCCGAGGACGGCGGCGCTCATCGCCCCGACCAGGTTCATCGTCTCGAAGGCGAAGAATCCCGGCCCGAACGGGATGCCGAAGGTCAACTCCTTGTAGAGGTAGGCGAGGTTGAACCAGAACAGCAGCTGCACGATGAGGGGGATCGAGCGGAAGGCCCAGATGTAGCCGTACGCGACGGTCCTCAGGAACGCGCTCGCCGACAGCCGCATGAAGGCCAGGACGATCCCTAGGGCGAAGCCGATCGCCGTTCCGTAGAAGGTCAGTTGGAGGGTGACCCAGACGGCCTTGAGGATGGTCGGCGCGGTGAAGAACTGCGCGAAGACGCCCCATTCCCAGCCGGGGTTGGTGATCAGCCCGTTGAGGAACTGGGCCAGCAGGACGGCTGTCGCGGCGATGGCGGCCCACCGCCAGGGGTGGCGTACGGGCACGACGGTCAGCTCGTCGGGGCCCGCACCCCGTCCGGCCTCCTTCGCGGTGGGCGGATCGACGGGCGGATCGACGGGTGGGTCGACGGGTGGGTCGACGGGTGGGTCGACGGGTGGGTCGACGGGTGGGTCGACGGGTGGGTCGATGGTCAGTGACATGGGAGGAGTCCTTGGGCGCCGAAGCGGTGGTACGGGAGGGCTGCGGAGGGTGCGAGGGTCCGGCGGTACGGAAAAGGGGGCCGGACGGGTCAGGAGGCGAGGCGACCGCGACAGGAGAGGTCCCGGAGGAAGGTGAGCGCCGCGCGGGCGGCGGCGTCGTTCTGCCGGAACGCGGGTCCGCCGGTACGGGGCCGGGTGAAGGCCCCGCTGGAGCGGGCGGTGGTGAACGGGCCCAGCGCGAACCGCCGCGGGTGCGGGCGGCCCTCGTCGTCCAGGACCCGGCTGTCGGCCGGGTCCACGGCGAGCAGCCCGTCGTCGGTGACGGCGGCCCCGCCCTCACGCAGACCGCGGAGCAGGGGGCTCGCGGTGTGCCGGAGCGAGGGGTCGGGGAGCCGGGCCTCGACCAGCGCGCGGGCCTCGGTGTACGCACCGGGGACGGTGGCGCTCCGGGCCCGGAAGAGGCCCTGCTCCTCGTCCGTCTCCACGGTGAGGCCGGCGCCGAGGAAGCGGACCACCCCGGCCCGGGAGAGGGCCAGGAGCTGCTGGAGGCGGGGGCCCGGCGGGCCGGAGGCCAGATAGCTGAAGAAGCCGTGCCACCAGGAGCCGATGTCGCCGAGCCGGATGAGCTGCGCGTAGGCGGAGAGCAGCCCGAGGAAGACCGCCAGGTCCTCGCTGTGTTCCGGGTCGTGACGGCGGGCCAGGTCGGCGGTGATGTAGGCGCGCAGAGCTTCCTGGAGGTCCTCGGGCGAGTCGTGGCGGACGCCGTCCAGGGGCCGGTCCAGCGCGTCGAGGTCGAGCCGGTCGGCGGGGTCGGGCACGGCCTCGGCGATCAGACCGGCCAGTTCGGGGCTGCCCGGGTCGGCGGCGGCGTACTTCTCGGCGAAGACCTCGTGGGCCAGGGCGGTGCGATCGGGGTGGGCGGTGAACAGCCGGTGGTAGTGGGCGTGGCCCAGCTCCTTCGCGACCGCCGGCCAGATGTCGCGCCGGAAGTCGAGCGGTCCGGTCCTGCTCAGCAGCTCCTCGGCCCACCCCGGCCCCAGGTGCTGGGGCAGGGGCGGGCGGTCGCCGGTCCAGGGGTAGCCGATCTTGGCGTGGTACGGGACGCCGCGCCGCGATCCGACGTACAGCACGGGTTCGCGGCCGGACGGCAGGTACTCCCCGGCCTCGTACCGTCCGCCGCGTCCTTCGGTGAGCAGGACCATCAGGTCGACGAAGGCGAGGCCGAAACCCCGGACGATGACCGCCTCCCCGGGGCGGAGGGCGTCGAGGTCGCTGTCGGCGGTGAAGTCGGGCGGCAGATGGACCAGGGCGTGCCGCCGGGCGAAGTCGGCCAGTCCCCTCTGCTCGGGGTCCTGTTCTGCGTCGAGGTGGCCCACGGTGAGGACGACGAGGTCGGCGAGCAGGGGTTCGGGGCTGCCCTGGAGCCGGACGCGCTGGCGGCCGCCGCGCGCTCCGGTGATGGCGAGGGCGGTGGTGCGGTGCTCGTGCACGGTGATGCCGGGCGGCAGGGCGGCGAGGGCGCGTTCGTAGGTCCAGCGCAGATAGGCGCTCTGGAGGCGCCGGGTGGGGAAGTCCGCTCCGGCGAGGCCGTGGATCTCGGCCAGCACGGCGGGGTCCGCGTCCGGGGTGATGCGCCCGGCGCGGACGTCCTCGGCCCAGGCGTCCAGGGCCGGTCCTGCCACGACGGGGCCGGCCAGCCCCACCGTCTCGTCGGTGAACATGGTGACGTCCTCGGCCATGGAGTTCATCCACAGCAGCGGCGACTGGTCGGGCCGCCAGATCCGGCCGCCGCCCGCCGGGTGGGGGTCGACGACGTGGAGGTCCAGGGGCCGGTCCCCGTACAGCTCACCGGCGTTGGCGGCGACGCGCTCGATCACGCCGGTGCCGCGGGGGCCGCCGCCGATCACCACGATGCTGGGTGCGGACGTCATCGCGCACCCGCCGTGCCACGTGCGTAGTACCGCTCGACGTAGCGCTGGCCGATGCTCAGCAGGGTGGTGACGGCCGCGTACCAGAGGGTGGCGACCAGGAGCAGCGGGATGACCTGGTAGGTGCGGTGGTAGACGAGCTGGACGGAGTACAGCAGGTCCTGCACGGCGATGATGCTGACGATGGAGGTGCCCTTGAGGGTGCCGATCAGCATGTTCCCGGCGGGCGGCACGATGGAGCGCATGGCCTGCGGCAGCACGATGCGCCCAAACCGCCGCCAGGGGCCGAGGCCGAGGGACTGGGCGGCCTCGATCTGTCCGCGTTCGACGGAGAGGATGCCGCCGCGCACCACCTCGGCGGCGTACGCGGCCTCGTGCAGGGTGAGCCCGATGACGGCGATGGTGACGGGGCCGAGGAGGCTGACCGTGGAGACGCCGAGGATCTGCGGGTACAGGGCGCCGATGTTGAACCAGAACAGCAGCTGGACCAGGATCGGGGTGGACCGGAAGAGCCAGACGTACCCCCAGCTGACCGCTTGGAGAACCGGGTTGCCGGAGAGACGCAGGACGGCGAGCAGGGCGCCCAGCGCGAATCCGAGCACCATGACCACGGCGGTGAGCCAGAGGGTGAGCCAGAGCCCCCGCAGGACGGGCACGGTGGCGAAGTAGGCGAACACGACGTCCCACTGGAAGGCGTCGTTGCGGACGACCGAGTTCAGCGCGAGCGCGAGCAGCACGAGGACGGCAACTGCCGCCGCCCAACGACCTGTTCGGCGTACGGGGACGATGCGCGGCACCGCCTCGGCAGCGTCCTTGGCGAGCGACGGCGAGGCGGGGGGAGGCGAGGAGGAGGGCAGCGAGACGGTCTGCGGGGGCATGCGGGAGCTCCGTGGATGCTCAGATCGAACACGGGGCGTGCCTTCACACCGGAAAACCACACGTGGACCGGGCCCCTCAGCGCCGGTCCGCTTCCGAGATAAGCGGCGTGCGCGGGCAGTTGTCAAGCCTGTCCACACTGTGAGCCGTGGATCTCACCGCGGTTGACGCGCACTCGGATGCCTGTTCCACTTGGGCCATGCATCCGCAGCAGTGGCTGGTCACCCGCTCCCACATCGACTTCGGTCGCGTGTGGTCCTCTTCCTGTTGAGCTGACTCCCTGCTGTCCGGTTTCCCCTGCTCACGCCGCTCTTTCCGGCGTTCGAGCCCCGTTCCCCGCGTGACTTCACCCTCACCTCCGCCACACCGCTCCACCCTCCCCTCGCACCGCTGAACTCTTTCGCCGTTCCCCCGTGCCGCCCCGGCTCCGTGCCGCCGCGGCCCGGGGGTGGTCGGCATCCCCCGACGAATCCGGAGAAGCACCCTCATGTCCCGATCCCGGCATACCGGCCTGTTCGCCCTGATCACCGCGGCCGCCCTGACGCTCACCGGCTGCGCGGAGCCGACGGACACGGCGGCGGGCGGATCCGACCGGGCCGCCGCCAAGGGGAAGACCCCGACGACCGACGTCGTCTCGGAGGTCCGCGAGGACGAGGCCGCCGCGAAACTGCTGCCCGCCGAGGTGCGGGAGGCTGGCACGCTGCGGATCGCCTCGTCCGTCGGCGCCCCGCCCGGCGCCTTCTACGAGGAGGACGGTTCCACCGCCGCCGGCGCCGACATCGACTTCGCGGACGCGGTGGCCCGGGTGCTGGGGCTGGAGCTGAAGCGCGAGGTGGCGTCCTTCGAGGCGATCCTGCCGGCGCTCGGCAGCGGGAAGTACGACCTGGGCACGGGGAACTTCGGTGTCACCGACGAACGCCGCAGGACCATCGACTTCGTGACCTACATCAACGACGGGCAGGGCTTCGCGGTCCGCGAGGACAGCGAGCTGGAGAAGGTCGACGACCTCACACAGCTGTGCGGCCTGGACGTGGCGACCGGCGCGGGCACCACCTTCGAGGTGACGCTCCAGGAGAATCTGCCCCGGTGCGCGAAGGCGGGCAGGAAGCCGTACCGGGTGAAGACCTATGCCGACCAGGCGGCGGTGTGGATCTCGCTCCGGCAGAACCGCTCCGATGTGGTGATGTCGACCATCAACGGGCTGCGCTACGCGGTGACCCAGCAGGAGGGGCTGCGCTTCCTCAACGAGTTCAAGCGGCTCGACGTGGGCTTCGCCTTCAAGAAGGGCAGCCCGCTGCCCCCTGCCTTCCAGGCGGCCGTCAACCGGCTCAAGGAGGACGGCACCTACGACCGCATCCTGAAGAAGTGGGGCACCACCGAGTCCGCGATCGAGACCTCCGAGATCTCGCCGCCCGAGCTGAAGTGACCCCGCGTCAGCCGCGCGGGCCTCAGCAGTCGCAGCCGCAGGACTCCCCGCAACAGCAGCAGCCCTCGCCGCAGTCGCCGCAGCAGCTGCACGCCTCGCAGCAGTCGCCGCAGCTCTGGCACGGCGACTGCCGCTGCTCCCTGCTCCAGGGGTCCTCGAAACTCCCGCAGCACATCTGGCAGGTGCAGGCGAGCCCGGCCCAGACCAGGCAGCCGGCGATCAGCCCGCGCCGGTCGCGGGGCGGCCGCGGCGGAGGCGTCGGGGAGCCGGGGGCGTACGGGTTGCCGGGCGGCGCTCCGTACGGATTGCCCGGCTCAGGCCCGTAGGAGCCGTCCGGGGTCAGCAGCCCCAGACCCTCCCGGTGCGAGCAGGAGGAGGTGCCGAACGCCCGGTCGACCGAGCGCCGCAGCTCATGGGCGAGCAGGACGTGAACGAGCCGGCCGTCGGTGAACTCCACCTCGCGCAGCGCGAGCCGTACGCCGTGGAGCGCGTCGTCGCAGAGCCGGCGCGCCTCGGCGAGCGGGGTGCCGGTGGCCGTCAGCGGGTTCCAGGCACCCGACGCGGCGTCCGCCTCCCGGTCCTCGACCGCGTCCAGCAGATGGGCGAGCCGCCCGAAGAGCCGGCCGGCCTCCGCGAGCGGCGCGGCGTTCTGCGGCTTCCCGGCGAGACGGGCGGTGTGGGCGAAGGCGGCGGCGGTGGCGGTCTCGGTGGGTTCGGTGACCGTCAGCAGCGGGGTGCCGAGCCCGGCGAGCGTCTCGATCCCGGTCTGCCGGTCGACCGCGTCGACCAGGAGGGCGGTGTCGAAGCCGAGGGCCGCCCCGGTCCGCGCACCCGCCCGGTCCCACCCGGCGGCCACCCGGCGCGCGGCGGCGGCGACCGGGCGGCGGGCCAACAGCCCGTCCCGGTCGGCGACGTGGTCGCGGACCTTGGCCGAGGCGAGGACGAGCGAGACGGCGGCGGCGAGCCGGGCCCCTTCGCCCTGGGCGACCGGCGCGGTCCGCATGGCGCGCAACGGGCAGGGGCCCGCGGTGCGCCGCCCGCCGGCGGCGAGGCCCGTCTGAGCCTCCGTCAGGACGGAGACGATGAGGCCGTCATAGTTCGTGACGATACGGGCGAACTGTCCGTGATCCGCCCTCAGAGCCAGGCAGAGACCGCAGAGATGGGCCATCCACTCGACTCTCAGACTTTCGGAGAGGCGGTGGGTGCAGGGCCTGACGATTCCGAACACGACGATCCCCCGGGAGCCGTTCAGCCGGTGCGCGACGCTCGCGAACCGGGGCGTCATGCATCGTATCGAGCCATCCGTTCACCCGTCCGTCGGCAGGATCACCCGTACGGCTCGAAGCGTCATATTTTCTTTTTGCAACCCCCCTTATGCAGGACGAACCCTGACGAATCGCCACATCCTCTGCACCAGTAGCGTCACGAATCGCCTGCGAGCCGACTATCTACTTGGCGCGCTATCCGCATCATGGACGACCATAGGGATACGAAAGAGATGCGGAACGCCACAGAACCGCGGTGAGAGGAGGCGTCCATGGGATCGGTGCGCAAGGCGAGTGCCTGGCTGGGCCTCGTGGAGGACAACGACGAGCGGTACTACGACGACGAGTACAACGAGGGCACGGAGACCGGTACGGGCAACCAGGCCTGGGTCACCGACCCGCGGGTGCAGGTGGCCGCCGAGGCGGCCGAGGAGCGGGACCGCCGGATCGCGACGGTGACTCCGGACAGCTTCCGCGACGCCCGGGCCATCGGCGAGCTGTTCCGGGAGGGCGTCCCGGTGATCGTCAACCTCACGGCCATGGACCCCGCCGACGCCAAGCGCGTGGTGGACTTCGCCGCCGGACTGATCTTCGGTCTGCGCGGCTCGATCGACCGGGTGGCCACCCGGGTCTTCCTGCTCTCCCCCGCCGACACCCAGGTGGTGGCGGGCGAAGCCGCCGGCCGGAAGGCCGACGGCTTCTTCAACCAGAGCTGAGCAGGGCGCTCGCCGGAGAGTTCCGGTCAACGCCGCCGGTCGGCGTGTGCGTCACGGCGCACCCCCGTCACCGGAAGGCGTCGAGACCGGTGAGCGCCTTGCCCAGTACCAGTTGGTGCATCTCCACGGTTCCCTCGTAGGTGAGCACCGACTCCAGGTTCGTCGCGTGCCGCATGACCGGGTACTCCAGCGAGATTCCGTTGGCCCCGAGGATCGTGCGCGCGGTGCGGCAGATCTCGATCGCCTCCCGCACGTTGTTGAGCTTGCCGAAACTGACCTGTTCCGGCCGGAGCCCGCCCGCGTCCATCCGGCGCCCCAGGTGATGGGCGAGCAGGATGCCCTTGTGCAGCTCCAGGGCCATGTCCGCCAGCTTGGCCTGGGTGAGCTGGAAGCCGCCGATCGGGCGGCCGAACTGTTCCCGGCTCCGCGCGTAGTCGAGCGCCGACTCGAAGCTGGCCCGCGCCGCGCCCATGGACCCCCAGACGATGCCGTAACGCGCATGGCTCAGACAGCTGAGCGGGCCGCGCAGCCCCTTCGCGTCCGGCAGCACCGCATCGGCCGGCAGCCGCACCTCGTCCATCACCAGCTCGCTGGTGACCGATGCGCGCAGCGACCACTTGTGGTGGATCTCCGGGGCTTCGAGGCCGGGGGCGTCGGTCGGCACGACGAATCCGCGGATGCCCCGGCCGTCCAGGCCCTCGTCGGTCTGCGCCCAGACGACGGCCACCCCGGCGACCGAGCCGTTGGTGATCCACATCTTCCGGCCGGTGAGGATCCAGTCCTCGCCGTCGCGCTTGGCGTGCGTCCGCATCCCCGCCGGGTCCGAGCCGTGGTCGGGCTCGGTCAGGCCGAAACAGCCGATGATCTCCCCGGACGCCATGCCGGGCAGCCACCGCTGCTTCTGCTCCTCGGAGCCGAAGCGGTGGATCGCGTACATGGCGAGCGAACCCTGTACGGAGACGAGCGAGCGGATCCCCGAGTCGGCGGCCTCCAGCTCCAGGCAGGCAAGACCGTACTGGACGGCGCTCGCCCCGGCGCAGCCGTAGCCCTCCAGCGACATGCCGAGCGCGCCCAGGGCGCCGAGCTCGCGGGCCAGCTCCCGGATGCCGGGCAGCTCGCCCTTCTCGTACCACTCGGCGATGTGCGGCAGGACGCGGTCGGCGGCCCAGGTGCGGACGGTGTCGCGGATCGCGAGGTCGTCCGGGCCGAGCAGGTCGTCGATGCCGAGGGGATCCGAGGCGTCGAACGGCGGGAGCTTCGACGGCTTCGCGGACTCGGTGCTGGACATGAGGGTGCCTCCGGCGGCTCGCACGGTGCTCGGAGGGACCGGGAGACGCCCGCCCTCCGAAAACTAGCAGTGGTAGTCAGGGCGTCGTGCTGACGTTACGGGTCAGTGTGCCGCTCGTCCAGAGCCGGCCGCCTCGGCCGGTTCGCGGCGCGCGGGCACCATCGGGCGCGGGACCGGACGGTTCCGCGCGGCCGGACGGACGGCCTCGGCTGCCTCGGCCGATGCGGCCGACTCGGCGTCGCTCCGGCGACAGGGCTCCTTCGGCGGGCAGTCCATGACCTTCGGCAGCCGCAGGGCGGCCAGCGCCCCGAGCAGCAGGAGCCCGGCGCTGACGAAAAGCGTGATGTGGAGTCCGCCGATGAAGGCGTGCCGGGCCGTGGAGCGCAGGAGATCGCCCATCGGGCCGCCGAGCTGGGCGGCGACCTGGTAGGCCTCGCCGAGCGAGTGGGAGGCCTCGGCCCCGGCGCGGGCGGGGACGCCCTTCTCGCTCAGGGAGGCGAGGCCGGGGGCGTAGGCGGCGTTCATGACACTGCCGAGGAGGGCGATGCCGAGGCCCGCGCCCAGCTGGTAGGAGGTCTCGCCGATCGCCGCGGCGCCGCCCGCCCGCTCCGGCGGGGCGTCGCTGAGCATCGACTCGTACGCCCCGAAGAGCGTGGTCTGCAGTCCGAAGCCGAGCAGCACGAACGCGACGGTCAGCAGGCCGGGCCGGTCGTGCTGGCCCATCGCGGTGAGCACCAGGACCGAGGACGCGGTGAGGACGAAGCCCCAGCCGACCATGCGCCGGGGGCCGAAGCGGCGCAGGGTGTACGAGCCGGTTGCGCCTGCGGCCATCGCCGCGAAGGTCAGCGGCAGGAGGCGCAGCCCGGTCTCCAGCGGGGTGAGCCCCAGCACCAGCTGGAGGTACTGGACGGCGATCAGCTGGAGGCCGACCAGCGCCAGCATGGCGAGCACGATGCAGCCGACGGCGGTGGAGAAGGCCGGGCGGGCGAACATCGCGACGTCGATCAGCGGATGCGTGCGGCGCTTCTGCCGGCGGACGAAAAGGACGAGGAGTGCGAGACCGAGAGCCAGCGGGCCGAGCGCGACCGGATCCAGGAGCCCCGAGTCGCCGCCCAGGCGCTTGACGCCCAGGACGACGCCGAGCACCCCGGCCGCGGCCATGAGCGCGCCCAGCACGTCCCACGGGCCGTCGCCGTCGCCGCGCGACTCGGGCAGCAGCCAGCGGCCGAGCGGCAGGATCACGGCCATCAGCGGGATGTTGACCAGGAAGACCGAGCCCCACCAGAAGTGCTCGACCAGGAAGCCGCCGACGACCGGCCCGGTGGCTGCGCCGACCGCGGCGACCGCGGTCCACACGCCGATGGCGAGCGCCCGCTCCCGGCGGTCGGGGAAGACCTGGCGCAGGATCGACAGCGTGGCGGGCATGATCATCGCGCCGCCGACGCCGAGGAGGGCGCGGGCCGCTATCAGGACGCCGGAGCTGTCGGCCGCCGCGGCGAGCACGGAGGCGACCCCGAACAGCGCGTAACCGATCAGGAGCACACGCCGTCTGCCGATCCGGTCACCCAGCGTGCCGAACAGGATGAGCAGCGAGGCGCAGACGAGCGGGTAGGCGTCGACGATCCACAGGAGGGCCGTACCGCTCGGGCGCAGGTCCTCGGTGAGGGACGGAACCGCGACATGGAGCACGGTCGCGTCGAGGGCGACGACCAGAAGACTGAGACAGAGGACGACGAGGACGACCCAGCGGTTGGCGTCGTCGGCGGCTTTGCGCAGCCGGACCCCGGCCGTGGTCGTCCCGGACATCTACGTACCTCCCGATGAGTCCCTCGCGCTCGGCGGACCGACGGTGACGTGTGGGGGTGCGCGTCCCTCGGGCCCGGCATCGACCGGCGAGTGGTTCGCCAGCGTACGCGAGTTCGGGGTGGTCACACGTGGTCCACGTCATACCCCGGTCCGCCGCACAGTGTGGCGTACGCCATGCCGGGCTCGGCCGGGGGGCTCCCTCCGAAGGGTCCGGCAGGCCCGTCGTGGCAGGCCCGTCGCGGCGGGGCCGCGGACGGCCGGCGCGGGGGCGGCGGGGCGGGGCGCGCGTCCCCCGAATGGCGGGATCAATTGCCGCGGATTCCGGTGCGCATCATTTTCCGAGAGATCAAACACGCTTACGAACGGAACCCGCACGCTATTGGGACCAAGATCACGAGGATTCTTACCGACGCCCGGAAAAGACGCCGTCCCGAGGCAAAGTCCACATCACATCGTCATCACAAAGCGGCCGGATTGGCCTGCTTGCACACTCACTCGCTGTAACGTCGATTGGGTGCGTACCGACATCTTTGCCCGGCTGGACCGGGAGCCGGAACCGCCGAAGATAGAGGCACCGCGGATGAGCCGTCACCGCATCGCCCTCTTCGGCGGGACGTTGGTGTTCTATCTCGCCATCGTCTGGGCGGTGCTGATCACCTCCTGGCTCGTGGCCCTGGACTGGAAGGTCATGCTGTTCCGGCCCTACCAGCAGTGGCCCGAGCTGCACCCCTTCCTGGACTACTACGTCGTGCTCGGCCAGCGCGGCCCCACGGCGGTGATGGTCGCCTGCTGGCTGGGCTGGCGCTCCTGGCGTCAGCACACGCTCCGGCCGCTGCTGGTCCTCGGCACGTCCCTGCTGCTGCTCAATGTGACGGTGGGCGCGGTCAAGCTGGGGCTCGGGCGGCTGGGCCCGCACTACGCGACGCAGATCGGCTCGGCCGAGATGTTCGCCGGCGGCGATATATTTCCCTCCGGGCACACCGCGAACGCCGTCGTGACCTGGGGAATCCTCGCCTATCTGGCCACCACGCCGCGGGCCAGGCGCTATCTGTCGGCGGTCTCCGCGACAGTCTCGCTGGGGGTCGGCCTCACCACCGTCTACATCGGTACGCACTGGCTCAGCGATGTCCTGCTGGGGTGGGCGGCCGGCCTGCTCATCCTGCTGGCGCTGCCGTGGTTCGAGCCGCTGATCGCCCGGACCGAGGAGTGGATCTTCGCGGTGCGCGAGCGGTGGCGGGAGCGTCGCGGCGGGGCCCGCCCGGCGCCCGTGGCCGATGCCGGGCCGCAGCCGGTGCTGCTGCCGCAGTCGATGGCCACCGACGGCCTCACCGCCGAGGCCGTGACGGCCCCGGCCGAACCGGTGCTTTCCGCCGGGCATCCGGCGGCGCCCACCAGGGCGCGGGCCCACGGCGGGCACCCCGCGCGCCCGGGCTCCATGCCGGTGGCCCCGGCGGGCGTCCGCCGTCCGCCGCCGCACACCGAACGGGGCCCGCGCGCGAGCAGCCCGGCGCGCCCGGTGACCGGCGGCTGACACGAGCCCGTGGAGACGTCGAAGGCCCCGACCGCGGTCGGGGCCTTCGACGTCTGCGGGTGTCGGGGGGCGAGCGGGTCAGCCCACCCAGCAGCGCGTCACGGTGCCGTCCTCGACCTGGAAGTTGATGCGGCCCTGGCGGAACTCCATGGTCAGGAACGTGCCCGGCGGAACGGCCCGGACCGTGTCCCAGCCACGGTTTCTGGCCTGCCGCTCGGCGGCGTCGGCGGCGAGGCCGACATACGCGTCGGCGTCGTCGTCCGGCTGTGCTGGGGGGGTCGGTAGAGATGCCATGCCCTCACCGTAGGCGGCCCCGGACCGTGACGGAAGGCGGGGCCGCAGGGGCGTTCCGTCGCATCTCCACATGCCGTGCCGGTCACGCTTGTGTCACAGGATCCCCACACGTATATCCGCCAGTCCATTCACCCGAACGGACTGGCGGGAAGCGTCGGCGCGCATTAACCGGGGCTCCGGTTCACCGGGCCGGGGGTGGTGCGGGAAGTCTTCCGGAATCATGGGGTGACCTGCTTCTTTCACGATCGGAGCAGCAGATCTTCAGAATGGCCGGAGCACCGGAATTTCCCTCCCCCGTAAACCTTCATTTCCTTATCACCCGGCGGACTCACGGTCCGCGGTGAGCCGCACGATTCCGCGTCCTCGGCCTCCAGGGCCCCGGGCCGACGGCGACCGCGACGGCCTCCTTCCTCAGCGGTCGGCGGGTGCGGGCTCCAGGCGCAGGCAGAGGTCGTTGTCGGCGGTGTAGCAGGGAGTGGCGTGCACCCCGGGGGCAGCCTGGTGGCCCGGGTAGACGAAGGACTTGTTCCGGGACCAGACGTCGTCGAGGATCCGGGAGATCCTGACCCCGTCCGCGCCCGCCGCCGGGACCAGCCACAGCTGCCAGAGCTGCGCCTCGGGCACCGGTCCGGCGGCCGGCGGGGCGTAGGGCAGGGTGAAGGCGAAGGACCCGGCCGGTCCGTCCGGGGCCGGGGCGGTGAGCGGGACGCCGTGCACCCGGCCCGGCTCCCCCGGCAGCCGGGCCTCCACCGCGGCCCCCTCCCCCGCCTCGACGCCGTACAGCACGCCCTGGACCGCCATGCCGGCCGGGCCCGCGACGACGGCGCCCGCCTCGGCGTGCGGGGCGCGGACCCAGGAGCGCACGGCGAGCCGGCCGTCGAGGGTCGGGTACGGGACCCGGGCGCTGACGCTCGCGGCCCCGGTGTCCGGGCAGCGGTCGACGAGCGCCCGCAGGTCGCGCAGCCCCGGTTCGACGACCGCTTGGGCGGGCGCGTCCCCGGGCTCCTCGACATACGCGTCCCAGCGCCCCTCGGCCAGTTCGGTGGCGGCCGGGAGCACCGCCCGCAGCCGCCCGGGCGCCGGCCTGCTGAGCGGTATGCGCACCGTGCCGCCGGGCTTCCTGCCCGCCGCGCCCCGGCGCCGCAGGAGCAGCACGGAGTCGGGGGCGGGGGCCGGGGCGGTCAGGTCGAAGGTGAGCGTTCCGGCGCGATCGGCGGCGCAGTCGGCCCGTACGGCGGAGCTCATGAGGTCCCTCCCTTGCGGAGCACGTCGGCGGCCTTGTAGCGCAGGGCGTAGGCCCCGTCGAGGACGCTGCCCCGGGTGCGGTGCAGCGCGGTGCGCAGGGCGCCGTGCCCGTGCCCGTGGGAGCCGCGCGCGACGAGTTCGGTGAACAGGCTCTCGTGCTGTTCGGCGATCCGTGCGGGGTCGAAGCGGGCCGAGGCCTTCAGCGCGGCCCCGCCCATCCGGTGGCGCAGTCCGTCGTCCTCGATCAGCTGGAGCAGGGCTGCGGCGACCGCGTCCGGGTCGCCGACCGGCACCAGGCGGCCGTCGACGCCGTCCTCGATGATCTCGGCCGGTCCGTGCGGGCAGTCGGTGGCGACGACCGGCAGTCCGCCGCGCATCGCCTCGACGATCGTCATGCCGAAGGACTCGCGCTCCGAAGTGACGGCGGCGATCGACCCCTTGGGCCACTCGGCCTCCATCGGGTTGGCCGAGCCCATGAGGAACACGTGGTTGTGCAGGCCGAGTTGGTCGATGAGGGTGCGCAGCGCCGCCTCTTCGTTCCCGGTCGCGTCCCCGCCGCCGTAGATGCGCAGCCGCCAGTCGGGGCGGGCCGCGGACACCTGGGCGAAGGCCCGCACCAGGTGGTCGTAGCGCTTGACCCGGTGCAGCCGGCCCGCCGCGACGACCCACTTCAGGTCGCCGTCCGCGGGCGGGCAGGAGGGCTCGGGGACGGCGTTGGGGATGGCCTCGACGCGTACGCCCGGGAGCCTCAGCCGGCTGCGGTAGTCCTCCGCGTCGGCGCGGGTGACGGTGGTGAGCGCGTCGAGCAGCGTGTAGCGGTGGGCGATCTCGCGGCGCAGCCGGTAGCCGTGGCTGTCGAGCGTCAGGTGCTCCTGCCCGACGCGTACCGGTCCGCGGCGGGTCTGCCGGCTGAGGTGCACGTTGAGTCCTGGGCGGGTGCCGACGACGACGTCCGCCTCGACGCCCGTGAGATGGGCGGCGATCCGGGCGTCGGTGAGCCGGCTGTACTGCTTGTGCCTGCTGTCGCCGCGCGGGAACACGGTGGCGGGCCGGGCGTGTTCGGCGCTCTCGCCGTCGTAGGTCGCGCTCTTCTTCCGCAGATCGACGAGGTGGCGCAGCGTCACGCCCTCGGGTGCGCCGAGGACGGGAGCGTCACGGTGCCGGAAGACGGACACGATCTCGACGTCGTGCTGCTCGGCGAGCGTACGGGCGAGCGTGAACGTCGTCCGGATCGTTCCTCCGATTCCGTAGGCATTGTGCAGAAGAAAAGAAATATGCATGGTGGAGCTGTTTCCCCTGTCGACCCGATCTTGTCAAGACTGTAACTTCCCGGCGGATTTCTGCCCGAAATACGCCGGGAAATCCCGGAGCATCCGCGACATGGCGCACGGGGCCCCGGTTCCACCACCGGACCCTCGCTGACCTGCGGCTTACGGAAGCTGTCCATCCGTTTTCCTGCGGGCCCGGAAGTGACGGGACCGCGGCTGCGGGCCCACCGGTGCGGTAAACCGGCGCCTGCCCGCCACCCGTTCGCCAGTACTTTCCTCCGAGCTTGACGAAGGAAAATGCCGGGAGGTTGCCCGCGCCCCGGTAAAAGTTCCGGGCGGGACGCGGGAGCCGTACGCCGGACACCCGGGTGCCGTACGCCGAACAGTCGATGTACCGATGTGTCGACCTGGCCGCACTTCCGTCCGCCCAGGTGCGTGACCCCGGCCGCGGATCCCGCGTTGTCTCTTCATGAGCCGGGAACCACCCGGCCCACGCACCGAGTTCGAGGAGCCCCCGTGCCGCGCATGCTCGACGTCAGCCAGGACGTACGCGCCGAGATCGGCGACGACGAAGCCGACCGGCTGCTCGTCGGCGACAACGCCCCGGGCAGTTACGACTGCACCTCCTGCCGGACCCCCGGCGACTCCGACCAGGAACGCACCAGCACGGTGCTCTTCATCGGCGACGAGACCGCCGTCCTCGCGTTCGCCCACGCGACGTGCATCCCCTCGCAGGTCGTCAGGGTCGCCGAGGACCAGCTCCAGGGCGCGGTGCGCAGTATCACCGGAAGCGAGCAGAAGGACACGGAGGGGCTCATGCCCGAACAGGCCGTCCTCGGCATCACCAGCGGACTCGTCCTCATCGAGGACGATCTGCGCCCGGCCCTGGTCGTCGAACCGACCGGCCCGGTCGCCCGGCCCGGTACCGACGGCAGCGGCGGCGACGAGTTCCTTCAGCTGCTGCTGGAGCAGGGCTTCCTCCCGGCCCCCGACCTGAACCGGCTGCCGGAGGTCCTCGCGGGCTGGTCCGTGCTGCTGGCGGTGGGTCAGCTGCACGCCGTGCTGCAGCCGAGCGCGGGCGGCGGCAACCCGGTCGCCTGGTGGCAGGCCCACCAGCCGCTCCAGGTCACCGAAGGCTGGCGGGCGGCGGTCAACAAGTCGCAGACGGTCCTCGTCTTCGCCGCCCCGGCCGGCACCATCGGCAAGCAGCCGCGCGAGGACCTCCTCCGGGACGCCCTGGAGAAGGCCGCGGTCAACGGGCTCCTGGTCGCCGCCTCCATGCCGCTGGCCGGGACCTGATCATGTCCGCCCAGCTCGGTCACCCCCGCCGAACAGCGATTTCTCCGGCGGGGCCGCATCCGACGGGCCATGAGGTCGTTGGCACCTACGTGCACTCATACGACTCCCCCCGCCAGCATCAGAGTCAGATCCCTGCCATGCGCCCCTCGCAGGATCCGTCGGGGGGCCCGTCCCCCACGCCGATCTACGACGCGCTGTACTCCGAGTACCGGCGCTCGTTCCGGGCGTTGCCGGGCGACCGGAGCGGCGAGGAGAATCTCTCCTTCTCGGCCTTCGGCGCCGGTCTCTTCGCCTCCCGGGCCCCGCTGAGCGGTCACTCCGCCTCCTCCTCGCACGGCGGACACAACGGCCACGGCGGGAGCGGCGGGCAGAGCCAGCACACCACCGGCGGCCTCGGCTCCTGGCAGCGGGTCGGGCGGCATGCGGGGCGGCCCCGTCCCGCGGCGCTGCCACCGGGGTCACGGGACTCCTGACGCCCGACGGACAAGGGCCGCACGGCTGAGGCCGTACGACGCGGACCGTACGACGAAGCCCTGGGCCGCTCTCGCGAGAGCGGCCCAGGGCTTCGTCGTACGCCGGTGCTACTTGTTGCGGCCGCGCTTCTCGCGGACCCGGACGGAAATGTGGATCGGGGTGCCCTCGAAGCCGAACTCCTCACGCAGCCGGCGCTCGACGAAGCGGCGGTAGCCGTGCTCCAGGAAGCCGGAGGCGAAGAGCACGAAGCGCGGGGGCTTGGTGCCCGCCTGGGTGCCGAAGAGGATGCGCGGCTGCTTGCCGCCGCGGATCGGGTGCGGATTGGAGGCGACGATCTCACCGAGGAAGGCGTTCAGCCGGCCGGTGGGGACGCGGGTCTCCCAGCCCTCCAGCGCGGTCTCGATGGCCGGGACCAGCTTCTCCATGTGGCGGCCGGTGACGGCGGAGACGTTGACGCGCGGGGCCCAGGCGATCTGCGCGAGCTCCGTCTCGATCTCGCGCTCCAGGTAGTAGCGGCGCTCCTCGTCGAGGGTGTCCCACTTGTTGAAGGCGACGACGATGGCGCGCCCGGCCTCCACGGCCATGGTGATGATGCGCTGGTCCTGGACGCTGATGGACTCGCTGGAGTCGATCAGGACGACGGCGACCTCGGCCTTCTCGACGGCGGCGGCCGTACGCAGCGAGGCGTAGTAGTCCGCGCCTTCCTGGAGGTGGACGCGGCGGCGGATACCGGCCGTGTCGATGAACTTCCAGGTGATGCCGCCGAGGTTGATCAGCTCGTCGACCGGGTCGCGGGTGGTGCCCGCCAGCTCGTTGACGACGACCCGGTCCTCGCCCGCGACCCTGTTCAGCAGGGAGGACTTGCCGACGTTCGGGCGGCCGATCAGGGCGATCCGGCGGGGCCCGCCGAGCGCCGTGCCGAACTTCTGGGCCGGGGCGTCCGGCAGGGCCTCCAGGACCGCGTCGAGCATGTCGCCGGTGCCGCGGCCGTGCAGCGAGGAGACCGGGTAGGGCTCGCCGAGGCCGAGGGACCACAGGGCGGTGGCATCGGCCTCGCCGCTCTGGCCGTCGACCTTGTTGGCGCAGAGGACGACGGGCTTGCCGGCCCGGCGCAGCAGCTTGACGACGGCCTCGTCGGTGTCGGTGGCGCCGACGGTGGAGTCGACGACGAAGACGACCGCGTCGGCCGTCTCGATGGCGTACTCGGCCTGGGCGGCGACGGAGGCGTCGAGGCCCAGCACGTCCTGCTCCCAGCCGCCGGTGTCGACGACCTTGAAGCGGCGGCCGGCCCACTCTGCCTCGTAGCTGACGCGGTCGCGGGTGACGCCGGGCTTGTCCTGCACGACGGCCTCGCGGCGGCCGATGATCCGGTTCACCAGGGTCGACTTGCCGACATTGGGGCGGCCGACAACGGCGAGCACGGGGAGCGGGCCGTGACCGGCCTCCCCGAGGGCGCCCTCGACATCCTCGGGGTCGAAGCCCTCCTGCGCGGCGAGCTCCATGAACTCCGCGTACTCGGCATCGCCAAGTTCTCCGTGCTCGTGGCCCGAGCCCTCGGAGTGAATCTGGTCGTTCATGAAGTCCGTTCCTCTTTGCATCATCATCGATGGACCACGATCAGCGCGGTCCACTACTCAAGTCAGGTCAAGTCTCGCCTATCGCCCGGTGAGGCGCTTGGCGCTTTCCAGGTGGGCGGTCAGCTTCGCCTGGATCCGCAGGGTCGCCTCGTCCAGCGCCTTGCGCGTACGCCGCCCGTCGCCCGCGCCCGCGTCGAACGCGTCGCCGAAGACGACGTCGACCCGGCTGCGCAGCGGGGGCAGCCCCCGTATCAACCGTCCGCGGCGCTCGGTGCTTCCCAGGACCGCCACGGGGACGATCGGGGCCCCGCCCCGTACCGCGAAATAGGCGAGCCCGGCCCGCAGCGAGGCGAAGTCTCCTTCACCCCGGGAGCCCTCCGGGAAGATCCCGAGGGCGCCGCCGTCCGCCAGTACGCCGAGCGCATGGCTGATCGCGGTGCGGTCGACGGTCGTGCGGTCCACCTCGATCTGCCCGATTCCGTGCAGGAACGGGTCGAGGGGGCCGATGAACGCCTCCTTCTTGATCAGGAAGTGCACCGGCCGGGGTGCGGTGCCCATCAGCATCGGTCCGTCGATGTTGTGGGAGTGGTTCACCGCCAGGATGACGGGTCCGGCGGCGGGCACGCGCCAGGCGCCGAGCACCCGGGGCTTCCACAGCCCGTACATCAGGCCGATGCCGATGGTGCGCCCGACGGCCGCTCCGCGCAGCGTGGGCGCGCCTGTGGCATCGCTCACGCGGCGACCCGCTTCCCCTCGACGAGGGTGACGACGCACTCGATGACCTGCTGGAGGGTCAGCTCGGTGGTGTCCACCTCGACGGCGTCGTCGGCCTTGGCGAGCGGGGAGGTCTTGCGGCCGGAGTCGGCGGCGTCCCGCTTGATCAGGGCCTCACGCGTGGCGGTCAGGTCGGAGCCCTTGACCTCGCCGCTGCGGCGGGCCGCGCGGGCCTCCGGGGAGGCGGTGAGGAAGATCTTGAGGTCGGCGTCGGGCAGCACGGTGGTGCCGATGTCCCGGCCCTCGACGACGATGCCGCCGGTGGCGGCCGCGGCGATGGAGCGCTGGAGCGCGGTGATGAGCGTGCGCACCTCGGGGACCGCGCTGACGGCGCTGACCTTGGAGGTGACCTCCTGGGTGCGGATCGGGCCCGAGGCGTCCTCGCCGTCGACGGTGATCGTCGGGGCGGCGGGGTCGGTGCCGGAGACGATCACGGGCTTGGCGGCGGCGGTGGCGATCTCCTCCGGGTCGTCCACGTCGATGCCGTTGGTCAGCATCCACCAGGTGATGGCCCGGTACTGCGCGCCCGTGTCCAGGTAGCTCAGGCCGAGCGCGGCGGCGACGGCCCTGGAGGTGCTCGACTTGCCGGTGCCCGAGGGCCCGTCGATGGCGACGATCACGGAGGAGCGTGCGGTTTCCACGGTGGTGGACACCTTCCTGGTACACGGGGTGGGGACGGACGGGCCAGGGAACGGCCTCGTACCAGGTTACCGAGTGCGGGACGTGCCCTTGTACCCCGTACGGGGGAGGCGCCCGCCGCCCCCCGTGCGCAGGGCGGGCGACGGGCTCAGCCGCGGATCGACCAGCCCCGTTCCTGGAGGGCCGCGCCGAGGACCGGGGCGGCGCTGGGCTCGACCATGATCTGGACGAGGCCCGCCTGCTGGCCGGTGGCGTGCTCGATGCGGACGTCCTCGATGTTGACCCCGGCCCGCCCGGCGTCGGCGAAGATCGCGGCCAGCTCGCCCGGCTTGTCGCCGATGAGGACGGCGACGGTCTCGTACGCGGTGGGGGCGGCGCCGTGCTTGCCGGGGACCCGGACGCGGCCCGCGTTGCCGCGCCGCAGGACGTCCTCGATGGCGTGGGTGCCCGCGCTCCGCCGGTCCGCGTCGGCGGAGCCGAGCCCGCGCAGCGCGGTCACGGTCTCCTCCAGGTCGGCGGCGACCCCGGCGAGGACTTCGGCGACCGGGCCGGGGTTGGCGGAGAGGATCTCCACCCACATCCGGGGGTCGGAGGCGGCGATCCGGGTGACGTCGCGGATGCCCTGGCCGCACAGGCGTACGGCGGTCTCGTCGGCCTCCTCCAGCCGGGCGGCGACCATCGAGGAGATCAGCTGCGGGGTGTGCGAGACGAGGGCGACGGCCCGGTCGTGGGCGTCGGCGTCCATGACGACGGGGACGGCCCGGCACAGGGCGACCAGCTCCAGCGCGAGGTTGAGCACCTCGGTGTCGGTGCCCCGGGTCGGGGTGAGGACCCAGGGACGCCCCTCGAAGAGGTCGGCGGTGGCGGCCAGCGGCCCCGACCGCTCCTTGCCGGCCATCGGATGCGTACCGATGTACCGGGTGAGGTCGAGGCCGAGCGCCTCCAGCTCGCGGCGCGGGCCGCCCTTGACGCTGGCGACGTCCAGGTAGCCGCGGGCCGCCCCGTCGCGCACGGCGGTGGCGAGGACGGCGGCGGTGTGCGCGGGGGGCACGGCGACGACGGCGAGGTCGACCGGACCGGCGGGCGGCTCCTCGGTCCCGGCGCCGAGGGCGGCAGCGGTGCGGGCCGACTCGGGGTCGTGGTCGACGAGGTGCACCTGGATGCCCCGGCCGGTCAGCGCGAGGGCGGCGGAGGTGCCGACGAGCCCGGTTCCGATGACGAGGGCGGTTCTCACTGGGCGATGTCCTTGCGCAGGGCGGCGGTGGCGCCGAGGTAGACGTGGCTGATCTCGGCGCGCGAGAGGTAGGTCTCGACATGCACGAGGATACGGACGACCCGGGGCATCGCCCCGTCGATGTCCAGCTCCTGGGCGCAGATCAGGGGTACGTCGACGATCCCGAGGCCGCGCGCGGCGGCGGCCGGGAAGTCGCAGCGCAGGTCCGGGGTGGCGGTGAACCAGATGCTGATCAGGTCGTCGGCGACGAGCTCGTTGCGTTCCAGGACGGCGGTCAGCAGTTCGCCGACCCGCTCGTCCATGTGCCGGGCCTCGTCCCGCTCCAGCTGGACGGCGCCCCGGACCGCTCGTACCGCCACGTCGCACTCCTCGTTCTTCGCTGCTCTTCGGTGCCTGGGCCGGCGTCTTCCGGCGCGGCCCGTTGCCCTCCTCAGCCTAGATCGACAGGGGCGGAGCCGGTCACGGTGTTCCGTCCGTGAGACGGGAGGGCCGCGACCGTCGGAGCACCGGCCGCCACCCGGTCGGGGGCACGGACCGCCCGGTTGCTTCGCCCCGGGGCCGGCCGCCGCCACGATGGCCCCACCCACCGTCACCGAAGGAGAGCCCCCATGAACGCACGGCGAAGGACGGTGCTGGCCGCGGGTGCGGCGGGCGCCGCCGCCCTGGCCACCGGCTGCGGATCCACCGACGGGGACGGCGGCGAGGACGCGAGCCCGAAGCCGAGCGGGCCGGGGGACGCCACGGGCGGTGCGGAGCTGGCCCGGACCGGGGACATCCCGGTCGGCGGCGGCACCGTCTTCAAGGAGCGGAAGATCGTGGTGACCCAGCCGACGGAGGGCGAGTTCAAGGCGTTCTCCGCCGTCTGCACCCATGCCAGCTGTCTCGTCTCGACGGTGAGCGACGGCACCATCAACTGCCCCTGCCACGGCAGCAGGTTCAGCATCACGGACGCGGCGGTCGAGGCAGGCCCGGCTCCCCGGCCGCTGCCCGCCGAGGAGATCAGCGTCTCGGGCGGGGCGATCCGGCTGGGCTGAGGACGGAGCCGAAATCCCGGGGCGCCGCGGCCCGCTCCCCCGTACGCTCGCCGCCATGATCACCGCCACCGACGAGGCACTCGTACGCGACCACACGGTCTACGCCTGCGTGATGGGCTCGCGCGCGTTCGGACTGGCCACGGAGGACAGCGACACGGACCGGCGGGGTGTCTTCCTGGCGCCCACGGAGCTGTTCTGGCGGTTCGAGAAGCCGCCGACGCATGTCGACGGTCCCGCGCCGGAGCAGTTCTCCTGGGAGCTGGAGCGCTTCTGCGAGCTGGCCCTCCGGGCCAACCCGAACGTCCTGGAGTGCCTGCACTCCCCGCTGGTGGAGTCCGTGGACGACACCGGCCGGGACCTGCTGGCGCTGCGCGGGGCGTTCCTGTCGCGGCTCGTCCACGGCACGTTCGTCCGGTACGCGCTGGGCCAGCGGAGAAAGCTGGATGCGGACGTACGGGTGCACGGCGCGCCGCGATGGAAGCACGCGATGCATCTGCTGCGGCTGCTGGCGAGCAGCCGGGATCTGCTGCGTACGGGCGAGCTGCGCATCGACGTCGGCGATGCGCGGGAGGAACTGCTGGCGGTGAAGCGGGGCGAGGTGTCCTGGGCGGAGGTGGAGCGCCGGATGGACCACCTCGGCGAGGAGAACGCCGAGGCGGCGGCCCGGTCCCCGCTGCCGGCGGAGCCGGACCGGGCGGCCGTGGAGGACTTCCTCGTCCGGACCCGGAGGGCCTCGGCGGCGCGGTGCCGGGGCACGCGAGCCCGGCCTGATCGGCACGACACCCCCGGGGCCTCCGGCGGGCTCAGAGCGTCCGGGGACCGCCCGCCTCGGCCGTGAGCTCGGCCAGCTTCTGGAACTCGCCCAGGTCGTAGTTGGCCAGCGTGGAGTCGAGGTTGGTCAGCGCCCCGAGGTGCTCGATGAAGCCCTGGGGGTCGTACTCGATCTGCAGGGCGACGCGGCTCGACGTCTCGTCGAGCCGGTGGAAGGTGACCACCCCCGCGTGGTGCACCCCTTCGGTCGTCTTCCAGGCGATGCGTTCCTCGGGGATCACCTCCGTCAGTTCGGCGACGAAGTTCTTGTCCGCGCCGGGCAGCGAGAGCTGCCAGGCGAAGCGCCGCTCGTCGATCGGATCGACGCGCTGTACATGGCTCAGGAACCGGGGCCACTGGGTGACATCGCTCCACAGGGACCAGGTGACGGCCACCGGGGCCTTGATGTCGACGGTCTCGACGAGCGAGGAGGACACGGATACCACCAGACCTTCGTACGGGAACGGGTTCGCCCTCTCGTACCCGGTCGCTCGCCGCTCAGGCGTCCCAGAGTGCCGCGAGGGACAGCAGGTCGCTGCGGTACTCGATGCGCTCGGACCACTCCTTGGGCCAGGCCGCCGCGCCCAGGTGGGCCCCGGCCAGCGCTCCGGTCAGGCAGGCGACGGAGTCGGAGTCGCCGCGGGTGCAGGCGGCCCGGCGCAGGGCGGTGACGGGCTCCTCGGGGAAGAGCAGGAAGCAGTGCAGGGCGGTGGCGAGGGCCTCCTCGGCGGTCCAGCCGTCACCGGTCCGCTCGCACGGGTCGGTCTCCGGCGAGGGGTCGCGCAGGGCGTCCCGGACGGTCTCCAGGGCCGCCAGGCACTCGTCCCAGCCGCGCTGGATGTACGCCTGCGGAGTGGCGTCGCCCGCGTGGTGCCAGAGGTTGCCGAGCCAGCGGGTGTGGTAGCGGCCCTGGTTCTCCAGGGCGTAGCTGCGCAACTGGCCGATCAGTCCGAGGGGTTCGGTGCCCTGGGCGAGCAGGAAAACCGCGCGGGCCAGCAGGTCGGAGGCGGCCAGGGCGGTGGGGTGGCCGTGGGTGAGCGCGGCCTGGAGCTGGGCGGCGCCGGCCCGCTGCTCCTCGCTGAGGCCGGGGACCAGGCCGAGGGGGGCGACCCGCATGTTGGCGCCGCAGCCCTTGGAGTGCGTCTGGCTGGCCTCCTGCCAGATCCGGGTGTGTTCGAGCAGCCGGCAGGCGGTGAGGCAGGTGTTGCCGGGGGCGCGGTTGTTGTCCGGCGAGTGGTACCAGGCGATGAACTCGGCGCTGACCGGGCCCGCCATCCGTTCGGGGGTGAGCAGCCCGCTGTCCATGGCGGTACGGATGCCCCGGCCCAGCGCGATCGTCATCTGGGTGTCGTCGGAGACGACGGCGGGCTCCAGCAGGGGCATCTGCCGCCAGGGGCCGAACTTGGCGAGGATCGACGGCACGTCGTTGAACTCGGTGGGGAAGCCGAGCGCGTCACCGAGCGCGAGCCCGGTCAGGACGCCGGTCGCGGCCTGCTTGGTGAGAGGCGGGATGGCAAGAGTCATCGGTCGTGTCCTTCCGTTCGGGAGGAGGAGGCGTCGGTGCGCGGCGGGCGCAGGAGCGGCGGGTGCAGGGCGGTGGCGTCGCCCGCCCGGTAGAGCGCGGCGGGTTTGCCCCGGCCGCCGGTGCGGCGCGGGGGGCCGCCGACCGGCTGGACGAAGCCCGGCGCGCTCAGCACCTTGCGCCGGAAGTTGGGGCGGTCCAGCTCGACGCCCCAGACCGTCTCGTAGACCTGCTGGAGCTCGCCGAGGGTGAACTCGGCGGGGCAGAACGCGGTGGCCAGGCAGCTGTATTCGAGTCTGGCGCCGATGCGGTCACGGGCGTCGGCGAGGATCTCGTCATGGTCGAAGGCGAGGGGCCCGGCGGCGTCCGCGTCCCACCAGCGGGCGCTTGCCGCGTCGCCCCCGCCGCGCGGTTCGGGCAGGTCCGGCAGGAGAGCGGCATAGGCGACGGAGACGACCCGCATCCTCGGGTCGCGGTCCGGGTCGGTGTAGGTGCGCAGCTGTTCGAGGTGGAGGGCGCCGACGGTGCCGGGGCCGAGGCCGGTCTCCTCGGCCAGTTCGCGGCGGGCCGCGTCGCCCGCGGACTCACGGGGCAGCAGGAAGCCGCCGGGCAGCGCCCACCGCCCCCGGAAGGGCTCCTGGCCGCGTTCGACGAGCAGCACGTGCAGCCGAGCCTCGCGGACGGTGAAGACCGCGAGGTCGACGGTGACCGCGAACGGGGCGAAGGCGTGCGGGTCGTAGCCCTCGGGGGCGGCGGTGCTCATCGTTTCTCCGGGAGAGGTGCGGCGAAGTCCCAGCCGGTGGCGAGGAGTTTGTCGACGGCGGTGACCGCGGCGGCGAGCCGCGTCTCGGGCGGTCCGGTCATCTCGATGAACCGGCGCCCCGTGCGGGTGAGTTCGGTGCGAAAGCGATCGGTCATCCAGGGGCGCAGCTCCTCGCCGTCGCGCAGTCCGTCGTCCTCGAAGGCGACGCCCTCGTGGTCGGTGAGCAGCCACAGGTGGTGGTCGACCCGGTCGGCGATCTCCTCGACGAGGGGGTTGCGGCCGCCGACGTACCGCTCGTGCCAGACGGTGGTGGCGAAGGAGTCGGTGTCGCAGAAGAGCACCGGGGACCCGGCGCGGGCGGCGGCCTCCTCGCGGTCGTTCTGGGTCTTCGCGATGAGCGGGAAGTCGTCGGTGGTGAAGACCACGTCCTCCCAGGCGGCCCCGGGCCACCGTCCGCGCAGGGCGGCGAGCTTGTCTTCGCTGTACTCGCGCCCGTACTCGGCGACGTACCCCGTGCGCGCCCACACCCCGCCGCGTGCCCGGTAGTGGGCGGCGAGCGCCCTGGCGAGGGTGGTGGTGCCGGTGGACTCCGCGCCGAGGACGACGACGCGGCGGGCGAGGGCGGCCCGTACGGGCGGCTGGAGGAAGTCCCAGCAGTCGACGGGGTCCTTGCGCACGGCGGTGCCGGAGACCGGGAAGAGGGTGCGGTCGGGGTCGACGAGGACGGAGTCCGCGCCGAAGCGGCGGCCCAGTTCCTCTCCGTACGCCTCCGAGCTGAAGACCGCGTCCACGCGCTCGGGCACGGCCGCCCTGAAGACGGCCATGTGCGCGTCCCAGACCGCCGGGTCGTGCACGTCCATGTGGGTGTCGTCGACCGCGCCCACCACCGTGACGTCCGGGTGGATCTCGCGCATCCAGGCGACCCGGTCGGCGAGGGGGACGGACTCCACGGAGGCGGCGCAGACCAGCACGGTCAGCCGTTCGCAGCGGTCCTGGGCGGTCCGGACGAGGTGGTGGTGGCCGGCGTGCGGCGGGTAGAACTTGCCGAGGACCAGGCCGTGTCCGTAGCGCTTCACGCGGCCGCCACCGCCACCGGACGCGAGGTGCGGGCGGTCAGGTCGCGGTGCCAGTTGCGCAGGCCGAACAGGCAGAGCGCGAGGAACCCGGCGTACAGCAATGAGGTCGGATACAGCCCCTTGTGGGCGTAGAGCGGGATGTAGACCACGTCGGCGGCGATCCACAGCCACCAGGACTCCAGCCGCTTCCGGCACTGCCCGTACGTCGCCATCAGCGACAGGGACGTCGTCAGCGCGTCCCAGAACGGGACGGTGGAGTCGGTGGCCCGGGACAGCAGCAGCGTGATCGCGGCGGTCCCCACCACCCCCGCCGCGAGCAGCCAGGCCCATTCGGTGCGCGTCGTCCTGCGCACCGGCAGGGCCGAGGTCCCTGGTCCACCCCCGTGGGTCCAGGTCCACCAGCCGTACGCGGCGAGGGTGATGAAGACGATCTGGAGGCCGGCGTCGGCGTACAGGCCGGCCTGGGTGAACAGCAGGATGAAGAAGAGGTTGTTGGCGATGCCGATCGGCCAGTTGGCGATGTGCTGGCGGGCCACGAGCCAGACGCAGAGCGCTCCGCTGCCGAAGCCCAGCACCTCGGCCCAGCTGACCGGAGTGTCCAGGACGGTCACCAGGGGCTGCTGCAGGGGATCGAGTATGTCCGCGAGGCTCACGGGCCCGCCTCCTTCTTTATAGTCACTCTGACTATAAAGGGTGGGCGGGGACAGCGAAAGGCCCGCGGCCGGTTCTGTTCGAACTTTCCGAACAGCTACCGGCCGCGGGCCCCGGGAACGTGCTGCCTAGAGGCCGACCTCGCGCATCAGCATGCCGACCTCGGTGTTGGTGAGGCGCCGCAGCCAGCCGGACTTCTGGTCGCCCAGCGGGATCGGCCCGAAGGACGTCCGCACCAGCCGCTCGACCGGGAAGCCGGCCTCGGCCAGCATCCGGCGCACGATGTGCTTGCGGCCCTCGTGGAGGGTCACCTCGACCAGGTAGTTCTTGCCGGTGTTCTCGACCACGCGGAAGTGGTCGGCGCGGGCGTAGCCGTCCTCCAGCTGGATGCCGTCCTTGAGCCGCTTGCCGAGGTCGCGCGGCAGGGGGCCCTGGATGGCGGCCAGGTAGGTCTTCTTCACGCCGTACTTCGGGTGCGTGAGGCGGTGGGCCAGCTCACCGTGGTTGGTGAGCATGATGATGCCCTCCGTCTCGGTGTCGAGCCGGCCGACGTGGAACAGCCGCGTCTCGCGGTTGGTCACGTAGTCGCCGAGGCACTGGCGGCCGTCCGGGTCCTCCATCGAGGAGACGACGCCCGCGGGCTTGTTCAGCGCGAAGAAGAGGTACGACTGTGCGGCGACGGTCAGCCCGTCGACCTTGATCTCGTCCTTGTGCACGTCGACGCGCATGCCCTGCTCGACGACGATCTCGCCGTTGACCTCGACGCGCGCCTGCTCGATCAGCTCCTCGCACGCGCGGCGCGAGCCCATGCCGGCCCGGGCGAGGACCTTCTGCAGCCGCTCGCCCTCCTGTTCGGCGCCCGGGTGGGTCTTGGGCAGCTTGATGTCGGGCTTGTTCGCGTACCGGTCGCGGTTGCGCTGCTCGATCTTGGCGTCCAGCTCACGCGGGCGCGAGGGGGCGCCGCCGCGCCGGAAGCCGCCACTGCGGCTGCCGCCGCCCTGTGCGGGCTTCGGGCCGCCCTTGGCGCCGCCGCGGGCCGCCGCGCCCCGGCCCTTGCGGGGGCCCTCCTGGCCGTCCCGGGCGCCGGGGGCGTCGTTGCCGACGTCGTAGCGGCGCTCCTCCGGGCGGGGACGGCGGGGGCGCTGGTCCTGCTGCTGCTCGTCGCGCCCGCCCGGGAAGCCCTGACGGCCGCCCTGGGCACCGGAACGCCCGCCCTGGCCGCTGCCGCCGCGTCCGCCGCCGCCCTGGCCGCCGGGGCGACCGCCCTGGCCGCCGCCCTGGCCCTGGCGGAAGGACCCGCCGCCGCTGCGGCCGCCCTGGCCGCGTCCGCCGCCGCCCTGACCACCGGGGCGACCGCCCTGACCACCGGGGCGACCGCCCTGGCCGCCGCTCCGGCCGCTGCCGCCGCTGCCGCTTCCGCTGTTCCTGCCACTGCTTCGCATCAAAATTCCGTCTTGTCGTCTGCGTGAGTATCCGGGGTGTCCGGTGCGTCCGGATCGAACGACGGCACACCCTCTAGCGTCTCAGCCTCGATCGCGTCCGCCTCCGGGAGGAAGGGCGCGAGTTCCGGGAGCTCGTCCAGGCCGCGCAGGCCCATTCGCTCCAGAAAGTAGTTCGTCGTCCTGTACAGGATCGCACCTGTTTCGGGTTCCGCGCCCGCCTCGGCCACCAGGCCCCTCTGGAGGAGGGTCCGCATGACCCCGTCGCAGTTGACTCCGCGCACCGCCGAGACCCGCGAGCGGCTCACCGGCTGCCGGTAGGCGACGACCGCCAGGGTCTCCAGCGCGGCCTGGGTCAGCCGGGCGTGCTGGCCGTCCAGGACGAAGGCCTCCACGGCCGCCGCGTACTCGGGCCGGGTGTAGAACCGCCAGCCGCCCGCGACGAGCCGCAGGTCGAAGCCCCGGCGCTGCACGGTGTACTCGTCGGCCAGCTCCCGCAGCGCGTCCGCCACGGCCCTGCGGGGGCGCTGGAGCACCTTGGCGAGGTGGTCGACGGTGGCGGGCTCGTCGACGACCATGAGGACCGCCTCCAGGGCGGGCTTGAGGTCGAGCGAGGCGACAGCGCCCTCGTCCCGCTCCTGGTCCGGCTGCTCGCTCATCCCTGTACGCCCTCCTCGTCCGTGCCGCCGCCTGGTTCCTGGTCGAACTCGTCCGTCACCACCGGCTCCGCACCCTCCCCGCCGCACCAGGCCACCAGCAGGTCGCCCAGCGCCTCGTCCTGCTCCAGGGTGACGGCCTTCTCGCGGTACAGCTCCAGCAGGGCCAGGAACCGGGCCACCACGGTCAGGGTGTCGGGGGCGTCCTCGGTCAGCGTCCTGAAGCTGACCGCGGCCCCGGCCGCCCGCAGCCGCTCCACCACGAGGCCCGCCTGCTCCCGGACGCTGACCAGGGGGGCGTGGATGTGGTCCACGTACACCTGGGGCTTCGGCTTCGGCTGCAGCGCCTTCACCGCGAGCTTCGCGAAGCCCTCGGGTCCGATGCTGATGACCACCTCGGGCAGCAGCTCGGCGTGCTGGTCCTCCAGGCCGACCGTACGGGGGTGGCGGCGGGCCTCCGACTCCAGACGGCCCTGGAAGATCTCGGCGATCTGCTTGTACGCGCGGTACTGGAGCAGCCGCGCGAAGAGCAGGTCCCGCGCCTCCAGGAGCGCCAGGTCCGCCTCGTCCTCGACCTCGGCGGCGGGCAGCAGCCGGGCGGCCTTCAGGTCGAGCAGGGTGGCGGCGACGACGAGGAACTCGGTGGTCTGGTCGAGGTCCCAGTCGGGGCCCATGGCGCGGATGTACGCCATGAACTCGTCGGTGACCTTGGAGAGGGCGACCTCGGTCACGTCCAGCTTGTGCTTGGAGATCAGCTGGAGGAGGAGATCGAAGGGGCCCTCGAAGTTCACGAGGCGGACGGTGAACCGCTTGCCGTCGCCCTCGGGCTCCGGTTCGGCCGCTTCGGGCTCTGGCTCCGGAGCTTCTTCGGCCGCTTCCGCGGGCTCCGGTCCGGCAGCCGGTACGGGGACGGCTTCCGGCTCCGGGGCGGGGTCCGGCTCCGGCACGGCTTCCGGCTCCGGCACGGGCCCGGGCTCCGGGAACGCCGCCACGCCCGGTCCCCGGCCCAGGGCTCGGCGGCGCGGGGCGGCGGGGTCGTCGGGCGTGGGCATGGGGGGGTCCAGGGGTGGGGCGGCGGTGGCGGGTCCCGGCGGTCGGTGGGTCCTGCGGGGCAGGCTACCCGCGCCGTGCCGTTCAGCGGCCGCGCAGCCGCCGTACGAGGATGCTCGCGTCGCCCCGGGACTCCAGGTCGGCGAGGACCACCGCCACCGCCTCGCGGACGATACGGCCGCGGTCGACGGCGAGGCCGTGTTCGCCGCGCAGGACGAGCCGGGCGTGTTCGAGGTCCATCAGCTCCTCGGCGGAGACATAGACCGTGATCTTCTCGTCGTGGCGTTCCCGGCCGCTGGGGCGGCGGTTCGCACCGCGTGCGCCGCCGCGCCTGCGCTGGGGCTGGACCGCGGGGGACTGCTCGGCCGGGGCGGAGGCGGCGGGCCGCTCGCCGGCGGCCTTGGCGGACGGGGCTCGTTCGCCCTCGCCCCCGCGGCCGCGCGAGTCGCCGCCGTCGGCCGCGGCGTGTTCCTCACGGTCGGCGGACGACGGGGCCGGGCCGGAGGGATCGCTCTCCCCGGCGGGCGCGGGCACCCGCGGCTCGCCGTTCGCCTTGCGCCGCCGCTCCGCGGGGGAGGACGGCTGGAGGCCCATCCCGCCTCCGGTGGTACGGAACAGTTCGTCGGCCCCCGGCAGACTCACTCGGCGTGACACCGGGCGAGCACCTCCCTGGCGAGCTGGCGATAGGCGGCGGCGCCGACCGAGTTGGAGGCGTAGGTGGTGATGGGCTCACCGGCCACCGTGGTCTCCGGGAAGCGGACCGTGCGCCCGATGACCGTGTGGTAGACGTGCTCGTCGAAGGCCTCGACGACGCGCGCCAGGACCTCGCGGCTGTGCACCGTACGGGAGTCGTACATGGTGGCGAGGATCCCGTCGAGCTCCAGCTCCGGGTTGAGCCGCTCCTGGACCTTCTCGATGGTCTCGGTGAGCAGCGCCACCCCGCGCAGCGCGAAGAACTCGCACTCCAGCGGCACTATGACCTTGTGAGCGGCCGTCAGGGCGTTCACGGTGAGCAGGCCGAGCGAGGGCTGACAGTCGATCACGATGTAGTCGTAGTCGGCCATCAGCGGCTTCAGAGCGCGCTGGAGCGTGGACTCGCGGGCCACCTCGCTGACGAGCTGCACCTCGGCCGCGGAGAGGTCGATGTTGCTGGGCAGCAGGTCCATGTTGGGGACCGCGGTCTTGAGCAGGACGTCGTCGGCCGCCATGCCCCGCTCCATGAGCAGGTTGTAGACGGTGAGGTCCAGCTCCATCGGGTTGACCCCGAGGCCGACGGAGAGCGCGCCCTGCGGGTCGAAGTCGACGAGCAGGACCCGGCGTCCGTACTCCGCGAGTGCCGCGCCCAGGTTGATGGTCGACGTGGTCTTGCCGACGCCGCCCTTCTGGTTGCACATCGCGATGATCTTCGCGGGGCCGTGGTCGGTCAGGGGACCCGGGATCGGGAAGTACGGCAGGGGCCGTCCGGTCGGGCCGATGCGCTCGCGGCGCTGACGCGCGGCGTCGGGCGCGAGGGTGGCCGCGTACTCCGGATCGGGCTCGTACTCGGCGTCGGGGTCGTAGAAGTGCCCCTCGGGCACCTCGGCGAAGTCGGCGAAGCGGTCGGTGTCCCGGCTGCTCTCGTTGCCGGCCGTGGCGTTCACGTGTGGGCCGTCCATCATCTGGGGGGCTGTCGTCATGTGCTGTTGGGTGGCGAAGGTGCGGACCGCGACGGAGCCGACAGCTTCGAGCCCGGTCGGGCTCAGACCCCGTACAGGCATCCCTGGTTGACCACCCCCAGGAGTAATTGTCGACTCATTCACAAGTCGTCTTACCTCCTTGGACGTGACCAGGAAACTTATCGATAGGTCAGCGTGGCACCATGCCGACGATTGGCGACTCTATGGCGTGTCACCGGTCCGCAGCAACACAATCCGCCGGACCCGGCCCGATGTGTCGGCAATCGAACGCCTCGCTGTCAAGGGTGCACAGCGACCAAGCCGCACATTTCACCGCTGCACGAAACGGGTAAAGAGTTACGTTCGGCGCGAGTTGCGCAAGGGCCTCACAGGGCCCGATACGCGTCCGGCCGGACCTTGCGCGCCAAGGTCCGGCCGGAGTCCCGATGTTGACGAAGGGAGTTGACCCGTCAGCCGAGGAGCGTGCTCAGCTCGACGTGCGGGAGACCGTGCGCCTCGGCCACCTCGCGGTAAACCACCTGTCCCTCATGGGTGTTGAGGCCCTTGGCCAGCGCGGCGTCGCGGCGCAGGGCGTCGGCCCAGCCACGGTTGGCGAGCTCCACGATGTAGGGAAGCGTCGCGTTGGTGAGTGCGTAGGTGGAGGTGTTCGGGACCGCGCCGGGCATGTTGGCGACGCAGTAGAAGACCGAGTCGTGGACCAGGAAGGTCGGCTCCGCGTGGGTCGTCGGACGCGAGTCCTCGAAGCAGCCGCCCTGATCGATTGCAATGTCGACAAGTACACTTCCGGGCTTCATCTTGGCGACGAGCTCGTTGGTGACCAGCTTCGGGGCCTTGGCTCCGGGGATCAATACGGCGCCGATGACGAGGTCCGCCTCGACGACGGCCTTCTCCAGCTCGAAGGCGTTGGAGACGACGGTCTGCACCTTGGTGCCGAAGATCCTGTCGGCCTCGCGGAGCTTGTTGATGTCGCGGTCGAGCAGCGTGACGTGGAAGCCGAGGCCCACGGCGATCTGGGTGGCGTTCCAGCCGGAGACGCCGCCGCCGATGACGACGGCCCTGCCCGCGTGGGTGCCGGGGACGCCGCCGGGCAGCACGCCGCGGCCGCCGACCGAGCGCATCAGGTGGTACGCGCCGACCTGCGGGGCGAGGCGGCCCGCGACCTCGGACATCGGGGCGAGCAGCGGGAGCGCGCGGTTCGCGGTCTCGACCGTCTCGTAGGCGATGGCGGTGGTGCCGGAGGCCAGCAGCGCGTCGGTGCACTCGCGGGAGGCTGCGAGGTGCAGGTAGGTGAAGAGCGTCTGGTCCTTGCGGAGCCGGTGGTACTCCTCGGCGACCGGCTCCTTGACCTTGAGCAGCAGGTCGGCGGCGGCCCAGACCTCGTCGGCGGTGGCCAGGATCCGCGCACCGGCGGCGACGTACTCCGCGTCGGGGATGGACGAGCCGACGCCGGCGTCGTGCTCGATGACGACCTGGTGGCCGTGGCGGACGAGCTCATGCACTCCGGCGGGGGTGATCGCCACCCGGAACTCGTTGTTCTTGACTTCGCGGGGGATGCCGACCTTCACGTCGATCACGGTCCTTGGCTCGGAGGGTCATCCGGGCACAACGGAGCACACCCGGACATATACAGCATAAATGGAGACGCCACGGAGGAACGCGGCAGAGCCAGTCTAATGAAGGACTTCTCGCTGTCTAGCCTTACAAAGCCTTAATTTTCTGTCGAAGCACTACGGATTTCGTAGGCTGAGCCCTCCTCGCCCAGCAATCTATCGGCAGCGCCCCGGTGCAACCGGGCCGCCGCGGGATCCCCGAGCCGGTCCAGCGTGTCCGCCAGTCGCAGCTGGAGCGCGGCCTGAAGCCGCACGTCACCGGCGCGCCGGGCCAGCTCGACGGCCTCCCGGCAGGTCTGGAGCGAGTCGTGCGGCCGGCCCGCGTACTCCTGGACCCTGGCCGCTTCACTGGCCGAGCGCGCCTGGGCCGCCAGGTCGCCGAGCCTGCGGTGGCCGGAGGCGGCGGCGCGCCAGTTCCGCAGGGCCTCGCCGTAGCGCCCGGCGTACGTGTGGACCGCTCCGAGCCGGCCGTAGAGCCGGGCCTCGTCGGCCCGCTCCCCCTGGGTGAGGCGCTGGGAGAGGGCCCGGCCGTACCAGTCGGCGGCCCGGTGGTAGTCCCCCAGTTCCTCGTACGCGCCGCCTACGGATTCCATGGCGCGGCCGGTGGCGTACAGGTCCTTCGCGGCCTTTCCGGCGTCCAGCGCGGCCCGGTAGCGGGTCAGCGCCTCCCGGGTGCGGCCGGTGCGGGCGTCCAGGTCGGCGAGGTTGAGCAGGGCGGCCGCCTGTTCGCGGGGCAGCTCGCGGCGGAGCGCCACGTCCAGGACGAGACCGTGCAGCCCGTACAGCTCGGGGGCGGCCTCCTCCGTCCCCCGGTGCGCGGCCAGCGCCCGCACCAGGGCCGCCACCAGGCGCCGGGCCAGGGTGTCCAGCTCGCCGTCGGCCACGGCGAGCCGGGCGGAGGCGAGCAGGGCGGGCTGGCGGACCCGCAGCCAGGCGCCGGCCTCCTCGGCGTTCGGGAAGCGCAGCGAGCGGGGCAGTCCGGCGAGCTTGCCGCGGGCGGTGGACCCCTCCGGCTCGGTGATCGCGCGGCAGGCCTGGAGCCGGCGCACCGTCCGCTCCAGCATCCGGGCGCGGGCGAGCTGGATCTCGGCCGGGCGGTCCCGGTCCTCCAGGAACGCCCGCAGCATCGGGGCGAGGCAGCCGGGCACCGCGTACTGGGGGTGGGCCGCGCCGTCCGTCCGCAGCAGCCCGAGCTTCACGAAGTCGTCGAGGGTGGTGCGGGCGGCGGAGACCGAGCAGCCGGCCAGCGCGGAGGCGGTGTGGGCGTCGGCGAGTCCGGCGGGGGCGAGGGCCAGCAGACGCAGTATCCGGGCGGCGGCCTGCGGCAGGGAGTCGTGGACGAGACGGAGGGCGCGGGCCAGCGGGCGGGCCCCGACGGGCTGCTGCCCATCGGGGTCGGGCAGCTCGTGCAGCTGCCCCGCGACATCGGCGACCGAGGTCATGGGATGGGCGGCGAGCAGGCCGCCCATCAGGGCGAGCGCCGCGGGCTGTCCCCCGCACTCCTCGGCCAGCCGCTCCGCGGTGCGGGGGTCGACGGTGATGCGGACCTGGCCGATGGCGCGGGCGAGCAGCCGCACAGCCGCGCCCTTCTCCAGCCCCCCGAGGGTGCAGGGCCGTACGTCCGGGATGCCGGTCAGCGGCCCGGTCGCGGTGGCGAGGACCAGGCAGTCGGGGTTCTCCGGGAGCAGCGGGTCGACCTGTTCGGCGTCGGCCGCGTCGTCGAGGACCAGGACGAGGCGGCGCCCGGCCAGGGCCTCGCGGACCAGCTCGGACAGCTCGTCCTGGTCGGCGCCGGGCGGGACCGCGATCCCGAGGAGGCCGAGGATCTCGCCGGCGGTGCGTTCGGTGGGGACCCGCTCGCCGTGGGGGTCGGTGAGGCCGACCCGGAGCACCCCGTCGGGATAGTCGCCGGAGCCCGTGCCCGCGACGGCCCAGGGCAGGGTGCCCGTGGCGGCCGCGGCGGCCCCGGCGGCGTCGGTTCCGGTGAGCGCGCCGGCCAGCTCCTCGGCGAGTGCGCTGCGGCCGGAGCCGGGGCGGCCCGCGATGAGCAGGACCCGGGCGCGGGGGGTCTTGCGGCCGGCCAGGGTGTCCAGTCCCGCGCGCTCGATGTCCGCCCGCAGATCCCTCAACTCCCGTTCGCGGCCGAAGAATCGGGGTGGGGCGGCGCCGGACTGCTCCTCGGCCCCCGGGGCCTTCGCCGGGCCGCTGGTGTCCACCGCCTGATCGGTCACGAGCCACGCTCCACTTCGCTGCACGCGATGCCCGCCGGAACTCCGGTCGGGCGCGGTTCGAGCGTAGTTCAGCGGCGGGGACGATCACTGCGGAGCGAGGCGGGACCGCCCCCGATATCCCCCGATCGGATCAGCATCTCTCCAGCTTTTAACTTCCCCCGCTCTTCAGCTCTTCACTTTTTCAGCTCGCTCGGCCGATCGGGGGCGGGACCGGACGGGCCGTCAGGCCTCGAAGGGCCGGGCCGGCCACGGCGCTTCGGCGGGGCGCAGCGAGTCGACGCCGTCGCCCGCGCGTGCGGCGGTGAGCGCGAGCACCCCGACGACCAGGCAGTTGTTGTGCAGGTCTCCCGCGATGACCGAGCGGACCAGCTCGTCCAGCGGCACCCGGGCCTGCTCCATGTCGGCCTCTTCCTCCGCGACCGCGTACCGCTCGCCGTCCGCCTCGGAAAGGTCCCGGGCCAGGAAGATGCGTACGGCCTCGTCGCAGCCGCCGGGCGTGGTGTAGACGTCGGTCAGCACCCGCCAGTCCTCGGCCTTGACGTGCGCCTCCTCGTACAGCTCGCGCTGGGCGGCGTGCAGGGGGTTCTCGCCGGGGATGTCGAGCAGTCCGGCCGGGATCTCCCAGAGCCGGTGGCGTACCGGGTGGCGGTACTGGCGCAGCACGATGACCCGGTCCTCGTCGTCGATCGCGAGGACGGCGACGGAGCCCGGGTGGACCTGGTAGTCACGGCCGTGGACGGAACCGTCGGGCATCACCACCTGGTCGGTGCGGACGCTGGTCTTGCTGCCGGTGAAGGGGGTCACCGTCGCGGTGACCTGCCACTCCTCGGGCGTGTCCTGGATACCCATGTACCTACGTCCTCCCACGAACCAAAAGGAAACCGGGGCACGGTTCCGTATCGGATCCGTACCCCGGTCAACCGTAATGCCTCGGTGCTACGCGTCCGCGCCCTCCGCGGCGACCTGGCGCGCGACGGCGGCCTTCACCAGACCCGCGAAGAGCGGGTGCGGGCGGGTCGGGCGCGAGCGCAGCTCCGGGTGCGCCTGAGTGGCGACCAGGTAGGGGTGCACCTCGCGCGGGTACTCGACGTACTCGACGAGCTTGTTGTCCGGGGAGGTGCCGGAGAAGACCAGTCCGGCCTTCTTCTCCAGCTCGGCGCGGTAGCCGTTGTTGACCTCGTAGCGGTGGCGGTGGCGCTCCTCGACGTACGGCTCGCCCGCGTACGCCTCGCGCACGACGGAGCCCTCGGCGAGCTTGGCCGGGTAGAGGCCGAGCCGCATGGTGCCGCCGAGGTCGCCCGCGCCCTCGACATAGGCGAGCTGCTCCTCCATCGTCGAGATGACGGGGTGGGAGGTGGCCGCGTCGAACTCGGTGGAGTTGGCGTCGGGGATCCCGGCGAGGTTGCGCGCCGCCTCGATCACGATGCACTGAAGGCCGAGGCAGAGGCCGAGCAGCGGGACCTTGTTCTCGCGGGCGTAGCGGATGGCGCCGACCTTGCCGTCGACCCCGCGCTCGCCGAAGCCGCCCGGGATGCAGATCGCGTCGACGTCGCCGAGGTGCTCGGCCGCTCCGGCGGCGGTGCGGCAGTCGTCGGAGGTGACCCACTTGACCTTGACCCGGGCCTTGTTGGCGAAGCCGCCGGCGCGGATCGCCTCGGTGACCGAGAGATAGGCGTCGGGCAGGTCGATGTACTTGCCGACCAGGGCGACGGTGACCTCGTGGTCGGGGTTGTGGACCCGGTCCAGCAGGTCGTCCCAGGTGGTCCAGTCGACGTCGCGGAACGGCAGGTCGAGCTTGCGCACGACGTAGGCGTCCAGGCCCTCGGTGTGCAGCACCTTGGGGATGTCGTAGATCGACTTGGCGTCGATGGCGGCGACCACGGCGGCCTCGTCGACGTCGCACATCAGCGAGATCTTGCGCTTGATGGCGGTGGGCACCTCGCGGTCGGCGCGCAGCACGATGGCGTCGGGCTGGATTCCGATGTTGCGCAGGGCCGCCACGGAGTGCTGGGTGGGCTTGGTCTTCAGCTCGCCGGAGGGGCCGATGTAGGGCAGCAGCGAGATGTGCACGACGAAGACGTTGTCCCGGCCGACCTCGTGGCGGACCTGGCGGACGGTCTCCAGGAACGGCAGCGACTCGATGTCGCCGACCGTGCCGCCGACCTCGGTGATGACGACGTCCACGTCGTCGGTGGCCATGCGGCGGATGCGGTGCTTGATCTCGTTGGTGATGTGCGGGATGACCTGGACGGTGTCGCCCAGGTACTCGCCGCGCCGCTCCTTGGCGATGACCTGGGAGTAGACCTGGCCGGTCGTCACGTTGGCGGAGCCGTCGAGGTCGACGTCGAGGAAGCGCTCGTAGTGGCCGATGTCCAGGTCGGTCTCGGCGCCGTCGTTGGTGACGAAGACCTCACCGTGCTGGAACGGGTTCATCGTGCCGGGGTCGACGTTGAGGTAGGGGTCGAGCTTCTGCATGGTGACCCGCAGGCCCCGTGCCTTGAGCAGGGCACCCAGGCTGGAGGCAGTCAGACCCTTGCCGAGGGAGGAGGCGACACCCCCGGTGACGAAGATGTGCTTGGTCGTCGTGGATGTGGGCTGCATAGCCAAAGGGGGCTCCCGTGGTCGCGATTCTGAGGTGCGTACGGCAGCCGAACCGGGGTTCCGGGGGTGCCGTCGCTGCGGTTCGGGGGCCTCGTCCGCTGTCAGAGACGACCACCGTCCACGGGCTACCAGGGTAACAGCGACGGGGGGAGGCTGCTTCCGGCCACACCCTGCACAAGGGCGTCACACCATCACCTCAGGCATTTCACGTCCCACCCGATCAGCTCAGAGATCTTCCGGGGACGGTCGCGCGGATCTTCGCGGTGCGTCGTATCCTGCTCAAACACTCGCTGCCGAGACGGCCGGGCGGCGGCACCACCCAGGCCGCCCACCGGTACAGGACTCGTCGGATCTTCCCGGGTGAAAGACCCTACGACCCCCTTGACCCGCAGTAAGCGCCCTTTGACGGGGCGACATGGCCGTTCGACTGGAGACGCACGTGGCCGGGCGCATCGAGGATTACGCACTCATCGGAGACATGCAGACCGCCGCCCTGGTCTGCCGGGACGGCACAGCGGACTGGCTGTGCCTTCCCCGCTTCGACTCGCACGCCGTCTTCGCGGGGCTGCTGGGCACCGAGGAGCACGGCTTCTGGCGCCTGGGCCCCGCGAGAGCGGAGGGAACGGAACCAGCCTCCGCCGACCGGCGGCGCTACCGCGGTGACTCCCTCATCCTGGAATCGGAGTGGGACACGCCGCGCGGCACCGTACGGGTGACCGATTTCATGCCCCCGCGTGACGGCGCGCCCCAGCTCATCCGGATCGTGGAGGGTGTCAGCGGCCGGGTGCCGATGCGCTCGGAGCTGCGGATGCGGTTCAGCTACGGCCGGGTGACACCGTGGGTGCACAAGGTCGACAACCGTACGGTCGCGGTCGCCGGGCCGGACTCGGTCTGGCTGGACACCGAAACGGAAACATATGGCCAGAATCTGACCACGTACTCCGACTTCACGGTGGGCCCCGGCGACCGGGTGGCGTTCACGATCAGCTGGCAGCCCTCGCACCACGAGCCGCCCGCCCTCCCCGAGCCGGAGAACTCGCTGGAGGCGACGGAGACCTTCTGGCGCGAATGGGTCGAGCAGTGCACGTACCACGGGCCCTACCGGGAGGCGGTCGTCCGCTCCCTGATCACGCTCAAGGCCCTCACGTACGCCCCGACCGGCGGCATCGTCGCCGCGCCGACCACGTCGCTCCCCGAGGAGATCGGAGGCGTACGGAACTGGGACTACCGCTACACCTGGCTGCGGGACGCCGCGATCACCCTCTCCTCACTGCTGCGCACCGGCTACCGGGAGGAGGCCCGCGCCTGGCGCGAGTGGCTGCTGCGGGCGGTGGCGGGCGACCCGGAGAACCTCCAGATCATGTACGGCATCGCCGGCGAGCGCGAGCTCGGCGAGGCGGAGCTGGACTGGCTGCCCGGTTACGAGAACTCCACCCCGGTCCGCGTCGGCAACGGCGCCGCCAACCAGCTCCAGCTGGACGTCTACGGCGAGGTCACCGAGGCACTGCACCTGGCGCACATGACGGGTCTGACCCGCAACGACTACGCCATGGGTCTCCAGCTCAAGCTGATCGAGTATCTGGAGAAGCACTGGGAGGAGCCCGACGAGGGCATCTGGGAGGTGCGCGGGCCGCGCCGCCACTTCGTGCACTCCAAGGTGATGGCGTGGGTCGCGGTCGACCGGACGATCAAGCTGGTCGAGTCCGGTGACGTCGAGGGCCCGCTGGAGCGGTGGTACGAGCTCCGCGACGACATCCACCGGGACGTCTGCGAGCGCGGCTACGACAAGGAGCGCAACACCTTCACCCAGTCCTACGGGTCGAAGGAGCTGGACGCCTCCCTGCTGCTCATCCCGCAGATGGGCTTCCTGCCGCCGGACGACAAGCGGGTCATCGGCACGATCGAGGCGATCCAGCGGGAGCTGTCCACGGAGGACGGTTTCATCCTGCGCTATCCCACCGAGGGCGAGGACGCGGGCGTCGACGGTCTGGAGGGCGACGAGGGCGCGTTCCTGGCCTGCTCGTTCTGGATGGCGGACGACCTCGCGATGATCGGCCGGGTCGACGAGGCACGCCAGCTGTTCGAGAAGCTGCTGTCGCTCCGCAACGACCTGGGCCTGCTGGCCGAGGAGTGGGACTCGAACCTCCAGCGCCAGGTGGGGAACTTCCCGCAGGCGTTCAGCCACGTCCCGCTGATCGACACGGCCCTGCGGCTGACGGCGAGCGGGGCGTACGTGGGCTGAGCTCGCCCGCACGGAAGCCCGGACCCCGCGTCCCTGTCCCGACGGACGGGGACGCGGGGTCCTGTTCCGTTCAGAGGGCGGTGAGCGGTTCGGCCTCGTACGCCCGGTGCAGGGTCTCCAGGAACCGGGGCGCGGCGGGCAGTCCGGTGGGACCGATGCGGTGGACGGGGATGCCGGGGGTCCAGGAGTTCATGACGGCCGCACCGGCGAGGGCGGGCAGGTCGGCGGGGGTGACCGGGGCGACCCGCTGGCCGATGCCGAGCGCGTCCAGTTGCCTGCGGACGATGCCCAGCGTCGTACCGGTCAGGATCCGGGCCTCGGGCCACACCACCGCGTCGCCGTCCCAGAACACCAGGTTCCAGATGGTCGCCTCGCTGAAGCGGCCCTCGCGGTCCAGGAAGGCGGCGTCGTCGAAGCCGCCGGCGACGGCCTGCCGGAGCAGATGCGTCTTGGCCACCTCGCCGACGTGTTTGACGTGCGGCAGGAACCGTTCGTGCGCCACGGCCGCCAGGGCGAGCGGGCCGTCGGGTCCGGACGACGGCGGCCCGGTCCGCACCAGCAGCGTCAGCTCCCCGTCGGCCGCGGAGAACTCGCCGGCCGTGGAGGAGACCGTGGCCGTCAGCGACATGTCGGCCGGTCCGTCGTGAAGGGCCGTACGCAGATGGGTGCGGACCACGTCCTCGGGCAGGGCCCGGCCGAACAGCTCCACCGACGCGAGCCGCAGCCGCTCCAGGTGGAGGTCCAGGCCCCGGGCCCGCCCGTCGCGGATCTGCAGGGCGGTGAAGTGGGCGTGGCCCGAGAAGGCGAGCGGCGCCAGGTCGCCGGTGGTCGCCGGGCGCCCGTCCCGGTGCGCGGTGTGCGGGGAATTCTCGTTCATGGCTGGGACGTTAGGGCTTGACACCGGTGTCAAGGTCAAGCGTCGAGGGCGGGGATCCATGCTGATCGGGGAGTTGTCGCGGCGGACGGGCGTCAGCGCACGGTCGTTGCGCTACTACGAGGCGCAGGGGCTGCTGGCGGCCCGGCGCGGGACGAACGGCTACCGCTCCTACGACGACGACGCGGTCCTCACCGTGGCGAAGATCCGCACGCTGCTGCGGGCCGGGCTGTCCACCGAGGTGATCCGTGAGGTGCTGCCGTGCGCCGGGGGTGAGCAGCCGGGGTTCGACTGGTGTGCGGAGCTGCGGGAGATCCTGGACGGGGAGCTGGCGGCGATGGACGAGCAGATCGACGCGTTGCGGCGCAGCCGGGGGGCGTTGGTGGGGTTGCTGGGCGAGCGGTGACGGGCGGTGAGCCGTCCGGGCCGTCCGGCCCCGGGGAGCCCGGGGCCGGGCCACGACCTCCCCGGCCCGTCCACGGCATCCGGACTCCCCTGCCATGCGCACCCCGTGCCCCGGGCGGTAGCGTCCTGAACAGGACGACCGCCCGGGGCACGGGCGTGGAACAAGGGGAAAGCGGGCCGGGTACGTGGAGAGCCACAGCGGAATCACCGTGCAGCGGGCGCTGGAGCTGCCGGGGCTGCGCGCCGGGCTCCCGGAGGTGGTGGCCGGCGCCGACCGGCTGAACCGTACGGTGCGCTGGGTGCACGCGGGCGAGGTCCCGAACATCGCCTCGCTCCTCAAGGGCGGCGAGCTGCTCCTGACGACCGGTCTCGGCCTGGGCGCCCGCCCCGCCGAACAGCGCGCCTTCGTCCGCCGCCTCGCCGACCGGGGCATCGCGGCCCTGGTGGTGGAGCTGGGTCCGCGCTTCGGCCGGCTGCCCGCCTCCATCGTGGACGCCGCCCGCGCGGCCGGTCTTCCGCTGGTCCAGCTGCACCGCGAGGTGCCGTTCGTCGCGGTGACCGAGGAGGTGCACACCGAGATCGTCAACGGGCACTACGCGCTGCTCCAGCAGGCGGAGGAGGTGCACCGGCGCGCCACCCGGGCACTGCTCGACGGGGGCGGGGTGCCGCAGGTCCTCGGGATCCTCGCCGACTTCACCGCCAATCCGGTCTTCCTGGAGACCCCCGACGGCCGGCTCCTGTACGCGGCGTCCACCGGGACCGGCCCGGTCGGCGCGGACCCGCTCCAGGTCTGGGAGGGCATGCGCGGCGACCGGGCGGCCCGGGAGTCCCCGCCGACCGGTGCGTTGCTGGTGGACGTGCCCGGCGGCGGGCCCGAGACCGGTTCGGTACGGGCGCGGCTGGTGCTGCTCGCGGTGGCCGGGCCGCTGGCGACCGTGCACCGGATGGCGGCGGAGCGTGCGGCGGGCCTCCTCGCGGTCGTGCTGATGCAGGCCCGGCAGGAGGAGGAGCTGGCGGCCCGGGGCCGGGGCGACTTCCTGACCGACCTGGCGGAGGGCCGGATCGCCCCGGAGGACGCCCCCGCCCAGGCCCGGGTGCTCGGCTTCCGCCCCGGTGAGACCCCGCTCCTCCCGGTCGTGATGCGGCTGGCCCCCGAGCTGTCCCCGTCGGGCAACTGGGCGCTGCTGGCCCGTGCGGTCCTGGAGGAGCTGGCCTCGGTCGGGGTGCCGGTGCTGCTCGGCGTACGGCCCGTGGAGGGGCGGGTTCCGCTGCTGCTGGGGCTGCGGTCGGAGAGCGAGCGCACGGCGGTCGCGGACCGGGTGGCGGCGGCGCTGCGGGCGGGCGTGGAGCGGGCCGGTCTCGACCGGGCCGGATCGCAGCAGCCGGTGGTCGTGGTCGGCGTCGCGGGCGGCTGGGCTGCGGCGGGCGCCGGGCTGCGGCATGCGTCGGAGACGGCGACGGCCGCGCAGGGCCTCGACGACCGGCCCTGGTACGACGCCCGGCGGCTCGACATCGATCTGCTGCTGTGGCGGCTGCGGGACCATCCGGATCTGTCGGCGTTCGTGAACCGGGCGATCGGTCCGCTGCGCGAGCACGACCGCACCTCGCGCCCGCCGTTGCTGCCGACGCTCCAGGCCTATCTGGCGCACGCGGGCCGCAAGGCGGAGACCGCCCGCGAGCTGCACCTCAACCGCCAGACCCTCTACAACCGCCTCGCCCGGATCGGCGAGCTGCTGGGCACGGACCTGGACGACCCGCAGACGGTGCTCGCCCTGAGCCTGGCGCTACGCGCCCGCCGCCACACGACCTGACGCGCCGGCCCGCCGCCACACCTCAGAGGCGCCGGGCCCAGAGACGGCCGCGCCGGACCCTCGGCGATCCGGACGGGCGTCCCGGGCCCCGCCCGTCCGGTCAGCGGCCGCGTCCCGTCGCCAGCGGCTGCGTCAGCTCGTCGTAGACGCTGAGCACATGGGCGATCGTGTCGTCCTCGGTGGGCCAGCCCGCCGCCTGCACCCGCCCGGCCTCGGCGAGCCGGGTCCGCGCCGCCGGGTCCCCGAGCAGCCTCACGACCGTACGGGCGAGGGCATCGGCGTTGCCGTACGGCACCAACTCAGCTGCTCCACCGACCAGTTCGGGCACACCACCGACCGCCGTGGCCACCAGTGGCACCCCGGACCGCAGCGCCTCCTGCGCCAGCGGGGAGCGGCGGCCCTCCCACCGGCTCGGCAGAAGGGCCAGATCCGCTGCGGCGACCAACTCCCCCACACCTTCGCGCGCCCCGATGAGGGAAACGGGCAACTCCTCGTCCCTGATCCGTCGTTGCAGGGCCTCCCGGTCACGCCCCTCCCCCGCGATGACGAGCAGCGGCGCGGGGTCCAGCCGCCGCCAGGCGTGGGCCGCGTCCAGCAGGGTGCCGAAGCCGTGCTGCGGTACGAGACTGCCGGCGGCCATCAGCAACGGCCGGTCCACCGCTCCCAGTTCGGCCCGCACCTTGCCCTCGTCGACAGCTCGGACCGGGTGCGCGGGCGGGGCGGCGGCGGGGGCGAGCCGGGCATCGCGGGCTCCCCGCGCCCGGGCCCGGTCCACCAGGTCGGACGAGGGGGCGAGGACCACGGCCGCCGCCCGTGCGGCGCGCCGTTCCAGCAGGTGGAGGATCTGGCGGCGGGCGCCTTCCGCGTACCGCCGGGTGTGCCAGGTCATCACGAGGGGCACAGGGCGTCCGCTCAGCGCGAGGGCGGTGCGGGCTGCCGCGTGGAGACCGTGGGCGTGGACGACGTCCGCCCCTGTGCAGGCGGCCCGCAAAGCGGCGACGGCGGCCGGGTCGCTGCGCCGGGGCACCGGCAGGAAGCGGGCTCCGGTCGCCGTGAAGTCGTGGGCGCGGTCCACGGCGGCCGGCGCGCAGACGGTCACCTGCACCCCGCGCGCCGCCAGCCCGGCGGCCAGCGAACCGACGTGCGCGCTGCTGCCCGCACTGCCGCCGCCCAGGACTTGGACCGTACGCAGCTGTGACACGTTGATTGGCTCCCCGGGGCTCCGGAGTCGGCGGTAAGTACAGCGCCAAGGATGCCAGCCCGTACGCACGTTCCGGCACCGCCGTAACGTTGCTGCCGCACTCACGGCGACAACCGGCCACACCGCATCACCCTCACGGGTGAATCAAGGGTGCAGGATGAGACGCGGGGTTCCCGTCATCCGGGGAGGCGGGCCCGGGCGGAGGAATCCCCGCCCGCGCCCACACCGGTGCGCGCCGCGCCCGACGGTGCCACGCCCCCGGACCTCATCCGTCGGCGCGCGCTGTGGCCAGCAGCTCCTCGGCGTGGGCGCGGGCCGTCTCGGAGTCCTCCTGGCCCGCCAGCATCCGGGACAGCTCCCGGACGCGGTCCTCGCCCTCCAGGACGGTGACACCGCTCCGGGTCACCGAACCGTCCACGGTCTTCTCGACCAGCAGCTGCCGGTCGGCGAAGGCCGCGACCTGCGGCAGGTGGGTCACGACGACCACCTGCGCGGACTTGGCGAGCTTGGCGAGCCGTCGGCCGACCTCGACGGCCGCCTTGCCGCCCACGCCCGCGTCGACCTCGTCGAAGAGATACGTCGGTACGGGGTCGGAGCCCGCGAAGACGACCTCGACCGCGAGCATCACCCGGGACAGCTCACCGCCCGACGCGCCCTTGGCGATCGGCCGGGGCTGGGCGCCCGGGTGCGGGGCGAGGAGCAGTTCCACCTCGTCGGCGCCCGAAGGCCCGTAGAGGACGCTCCGCCCGCCGATGTCGATGCCGGACGCCTCGTCCGCCGCCTCGGTCTGCCGGATGGCGAAGGAGACCCGGGCGTGCGGCATGGCGAGCGAGGCCAGCTCCTCGGTCACCGCCTCGGCGAACCGGGCGGCGGCCTCGGTGCGCGCGTCGGTCAAGGCCTGCCCGAGCACGGAGAGTTCGGCCCGCAGCGCATCGCGCTCGGCGGTCAGTTCGCCGATCCGCTCATCGTCGCCCTCCAGCTCGGTGAGCCGCCCCGCACCCTCCTGGGCCCAGGCCAGCACGGCCGCGATGTCCTCGCCGTACTTACGGGTCAGGGCGGTCAGCGCGGCCCGGCGCTCCTCCACGGCGGCCAGCCGCAGCGGATCGGCCTCCAGCTGGTCGGCGTACCCCGCCAGCTCGCCGGAGACGTCGGCGATCAGGATGGAGATCTCCCCGATCCGGTCCGCCAGCGCGGCCAGCGCCGGATCGTGGGCCCGGACCCCGTCCAGGGCCTGCCCGGCGGCGGCGACGACGGTGGTGGCATCGACGCTCTCCGGGTCCTCCGGGTTCCCCGCCAGAGCGGTGTGCGCGAGGGAGGCGGCGGAGGCGAGGGCCTCGGCGTGACCCAGCCGCTCCGCCTCGGCGGCCAGCTCGACGTCCTCCCCCGGCAACGGCTCGACGGCGGCGACCTCGTTCAGCCCGAAGCGCAGCAGATCCGCCTCCTGGGCCCGCTCCCGGGCCCGGGTGGTCAGCTCGTCGAGCTCGGCGGCGACGGCGCGCAGCCGCCGGTAGGCCGCCGCGTACTTCGCGTGCGGGACCTCCACGCCGGCTCCGGCGTACCGGTCCAGGGCGCCCCGCTGCCGGGCGGGCTTGAGCAGACCCTGCTGGTCGGTCTGGCCGTGCACGGCGACGAGTTCGTCCGCCAGCTCGGTCAGGACCCCCACCGGCACGGATCTGCCGCCGAGGTGGGCCCGTGAGCGCCCTTCGGCCGAAACGGTACGGCTGATGAGCAGCGCGCCGTCGTCGAGTTCCGCCCCGGCCTCCTCGGCCCGCAGCGCCGCCGCGTCGCCCTCGGACACGGTGATCCGGCCCTCGACGACCGCGGCCTTGGCCCCGACCCGTACGAGAGCGGGGTCCGCGCGCCCGCCGAGCAGCAGCCCGAGGCTCGTGACGACCATGGTCTTGCCCGCCCCGGTCTCACCCGTGACCGCGGTGAAACCGGGTGACAGCTCCACCACCGCGTCGTCGATGACTCCGAGCGACCGTATCCGCATCTCCTCCAACACGGACATGACCTTACGAGGTCCCGGGCCGGACGCGCGACGGCCCCCGCTCCCGGATTCACTCTCCCGGGTGGAGCGGGGGCCGCGGGCGCTCCCGGTGACCGTCAGTGGGGCGCGCCCCGCCACCCCGAGACGGGCAGCGCGAACTTCGCCACCAGGCGGTCGGTGAACGAGGCCTGGTGCAGGCGCGCCAGCCGCACGGGCACCGCGCCCCGCCGCACCTCGACCCGGGCGCCCGCGGGCAGCTCCACCGTCCGCCGGCCGTCGCACCACAGCACCCCGTGCGGCGTATGCGGCTGGACCTCGACCGCGAGCACGGACGTGGGCGAGGTCACCAGGGGCTTGGCGAACAGCGCGTGGGCGCTGATCGGGACCATCAGCAGCGCCTCGACCTCGGGCCAGACGACGGGCCCGCCCGCCGAGAAGGCGTACGCCGTCGAACCGGTCGGGGTAGCGCAGACGATCCCGTCGCACCCGAAGCCTGTGACGGGACGGCCGTCGATCTCCAGGACGACTTCCAGCATCCGCTCGGGCGACACCTTCTGCACGGCCGCCTCGTTGAGCGCCCAGTCGCTGTGCACGACATCGCCGTTGCTGTGCACGAGGACGTCGATCGTCATGCGTTCCTCGACGTCGTAGTCGCGGGTGACGACCCGGGAGACCACCTTGTCGAGGTCGTCGCGCTCGGCCTCGGCGAGGAAGCCGACGCGTCCGAGGTTGACGCCGAGCATCGGCACCCCGGAGGCGCGGGAGAACTCCGCGCCGCGCAGCAGGGTGCCGTCACCGCCGAGGACGATCAGCAGTTCGCAGCCGTCCACGGCGGAGGGGCTGGTGTCGGTGACCGTCTCCACCACGTCCGGCAGCGGCAGGTCGGCCGCCTCGGCCGCCGAGACGCGTACGCCGAGCCCGTTGCGCAGCAGTCCCTGCACGACGAGCTCCGCGCTGCGGATCGCGGCCGGGCGGCCGGTGTGCGCCAGAAGGAAGACTGTTCGTGCCGTATCGGTCGTCACATTCGTCGTCAACGGGGCCCCTCCGCCACTGCACGGTCGACATCCGCGGGATCCAGCTCAGGTGCGCCGGCCCGCAGCCACAGAAAGTACTCGACGTTGCCCGACGGCCCGGGCAGCGGACTGGCCGTCACCCCGCGGACGCCGAGCCCGAGCTCCCAGGCCCGCCGCGCCACTTCCCGTACGGCTTCGGCTCGCAGCTCCGGGCTCCGCACGACTCCGCCGCTGCCGAGCCGCTCCTTGCCCACCTCGAACTGCGGCTTGACCATGAGGACCAGGTCCGCGTCGGGCGCGGCGCAGCGGGCGAGGGCGGGCAGCACGAGCCCCAGCGGAATGAAGGACAGATCCCCCACCACCAGGTCGACCGCCTCGCCGTCGATGCTCTCCAAGGTCAACTCCCGTACGTTGGTACGGTCCTTGACGACGACCCGTTCATCGGACTGCAGCGACCAGGCGAGCTGCCCGTAGCCGACGTCCACGGCGACGACCTGCCGGGCCCCGGCCCGCAGCAGCACATCGGTGAACCCGCCGGTGGAGGCCCCGGCGTCCAGCGCCCGCCGCCCTTCCACCGTCAGCCCGAGCGGCACGAAGGCGGCGAGCGCCCCGGCCAACTTGTGTCCGCCGCGCGAGACGTAGTCCGGGTCGTCCTCGTCCTGCGTGACGACGATCGCGGCGGCCGTCTCGACCTGTGTGGCGGGTTTGGTCGCGGTGGTCCGGCCGACGGTGACGCGCCCCGCGGCGATCAGCTGGCTCGCGTGCTCGCGCGAGCGGGCGAGCTTGCGGCGTACCAGCTCGGCGTCGAGGCGGCGACGTGCCACTCCTGCCACGTTCGGTTCAGCTCCTGTTGTCGTGACGCGTGTCGTGCGTGCGGTGCGGGTCGTGCGGGCGCTGCGAAGGCGTGGGTACGGGACCGGGTGCGGCGTCCGGACGGGCGTCCAGCGAGGTCAGCTCGGCCCGCAGCCCACGGTGTACATCCTCGTACACCTCGATGTGCCCGTCCGCCGGGAGGTGGTCTGCGTCGGCGAGCCGTTCCAGCCGGGCGTCCACCGCGGCATGGCCGGTGGGGGTGCGCACGACCCCCAGGGGCGCGGGCCCGGCGGGCTCGAAGGAGGGTGCCGCGGCGGCCGGCTCCCCGCCCACCGGCTCATCGGACGTGCTCACGGGCGGTGACCCCGCCTCCGGCATCCAGTCGCTCATGCCGAAACGCTACCGCGACCGGCCGGTGTACCGTCGAGCACGATGGCGACCATGGCAGAGTGCCGCAGCGCACTGAGACGACTTTCCGACAACCTCGCAGCCGCCGAGGGCGACGTGCGCGGCGCGGCTGCCCTCGACCGCTCGCTGAGCTGTCACATCAAGGATCTCGACATCACGTTCACCGGCCGGCTGGCCGAGGGCCTCATCCGGGTGGTGGACACGGTCGAGGGACCGCCCAGGGAGAAGGCCGAGATCAGGCTCGCGATGACGGGCGACGACCTGGTGGCCCTGGTGGACGGCGACCTGAACTTCGCGAAGGCGTGGGCATCGGGTCGCGTACGTCTGGAGGCAGGCTTCAGAGACCTGCTGAAACTGAGATCCTTGCTGTAGCCCGGCCAAGAACGCACGGGCGACGCACGGCCACCACATTCAAGCCCGTCCGGCGATCGAGGACGGAGCGCCCACCGGGGCGCACCCCGGCACCGCCTCAGGCGGCAACCTTCCGCGCCTTACGTGCCGCAGGCACGACGAGCGGCGTCCCCGTCTCCGGATCGTCGATCACCTGGCAGCGCATCCCGAACACCCGCTCCACCAGCTCCGCGTCGACGACGTCCGAAGGCGCCCCTTCGGCGACGATCGCCCCGTCCCGCATGGCGATGAGATGCGTGGCGTACCGCGCGGCGTGGTTCAGATCGTGGAGCACGGCGACCAACGTGCGGCCCCGCGTCTCGTGCAGCTCCGCGCACAGGTCGAGGACATCGATCTGGTGCTGGATGTCGAGGTACGTCGTCGGCTCGTCGAGCAGCAGCAGCGGCGTCTGCTGGGCCAGCGCCATGGCGATCCAGACCCGCTGGCGCTGACCGCCGGACAGCTCGTCGACATAGCGCTCGGCCAGCCCGGCCACACCGGTGGACTCCATGGACTCGTTCACCACCCGCTCGTCCTCCGGCGACCACTGCCGCAGCAACCCCTGGTGGGGGTAGCGGCCGCGGGCGACGAGGTCGGCGACGGTGATCCCGTCGGGGGCTATGGAGGACTGCGGCAGCAGCCCCAGCGTCCGGGCGACCTTCTTCGCGGGCAGTTGGTGGATGGCCTGCCCGTCCAGCAGCACCTGCCCCCGGCTCGGCTTCAGCATCCGGGCGAGGGCCCGCAGCAGGGTCGACTTGCCGCAGGCGTTGGGCCCGACGATCACGGTGAAGGAGTTGTCGGGAATCTCGACCGAGAGGTTCTCGGTGATGACCCGCTGGTCGTAGCCGAGGGTCACCGATTCCGCGGTGAGGCGCTGCATGGTCGTACTCCCGGAGTCGGTGAGGTGAAGCGGTACGGCGCGGGGCGCGGGCGGACCACCGGGCAGCACCAGGTTAGGTTAACCTATCCTCCTCTTTGCGCCCCGGGGTCCGGCGCCGGCCCCGCACGCCCAACACCCTGGCGAACAAGGGGCGCTTGGTTCAGAGCTGGAGTCCGGCGATGGCCTTCCCCGTCTCCAGCCCGCACACACCCGGACCGGCGAAGGCCCAGGCCGCCGCGCAGAGGGCCCGCAGCCCGTCGAGCGCGTCGCCTTCCCCCTCCAGGGCCAGCGCGTCCCCGCGCACAGCGGCCGTCCAGCCCCCGCAGCGGTACGCGTCCCCGTCCGGGGTCACCTCGGGCTGCCCGGTCAGCAGCCCTCGCAGGTCCCGGTCCACATAGGTCGGCCGGTGCTCCGGCGGGGCTGCCAGGAGCTGGGCCGCGTCGGTCACCCCGGTCAGCACGAGCAGGGAGTCCACGCCTCCGTTGAACGCCCCCTCGATGTCCGTGTCCAGCCGGTCCCCGACGACGATCGGACGCTTGGCCCCGGTCCGCAGCACGGTCTCGCGGTGCATCGGCGGCAGCGGCTTCCCCGCCACCTGCGGCTCGGCCCCGGTGGCGATCCGTACGACCTCGACGGCGGCCCCGTTGCCGGGGGCGATGCCCCGGGCGCTCGGGATGGTCAGATCGGTGTTGGACGCGAACCACGGCAGCCCGCGCCGGATCGCGTAGCTCGCCTCGGCGAACCGTCCCCACGGCATGTCCGGCCCGCCGTACCCCTGGACCACGGCGGCCGGGTCGTCGTCCGCCGACTCCACCGGCTCGAGGCCGCGCTCCCGCAACGCGACCCGCAGCCCCTCGCCGCCGATCGCCAGAACCCGCGCCCCGGGCGGCAGTTGGTCGGCCACCAGCCGGGCGACGGCCTGGGCGGAGGTGATCACGTCGGATGGTTCGGCGGGCACGCCCAGCTCCGTCAGATGCTCCGCCACCGCGTCCGGCGTCCGCAGGGCGTTGTTGGTGACGTACGCGAGGTGCATGCCCCCGGCCCGCGCGGCGGCCAGCGAGTCCACGGCGTGGGCGATGGCCTCGCCGCCCGCGTACACCACCCCGTCGAGGTCGAGGAGAGCCGTGTCGTACGCCTCGCTCAGCGCCGTGGCGCTCCCCGACGGCCGAACACTGTCCTGCTGGTGGCTCATATGACTCGCTCCTGTTCACTCTGCGTCTGCCCCGATCATCGCGTATGCCCCAGGCGCACATACGATGCCCTGATGAACACTTCAGGTCCCGTCGAGCAGGGGCTGCGGCTGATCCCGTTCCGCGGACTGCGTTACGTCCCCGAGCGGGTCGGCAGCCTTGCCGCCGTGACCTCGCCGCCGTACGACGTGGTCGTCCGTCCGGACGGGCTGCACCACCTGGAGTCCGCGGATCCGCACAACATCGTGCGCCTCATCCTCCCCCAGGCGGACACGGCCCGGGACCGGCACCGGCAGGCGGCCGACACGCTGGACCGCTGGCTGGCCGAAGGGGTCATCGCCCCGGACCCCGACCCGGTGCTGTACGTCTACGAGCAGCGCAACGAGGAGATCCTCCAGCGGGGCCTGATCGGCGCCCTGGCCCTCTCCCCCGCCGCCGAGGGCATCGTGCTGCCCCACGAGGACGTCATGGACGACGTCGTCGCGGACCGCGCGGAGCTGATGCGTACGACAGGGGCCCATCTGGAACCGCTGCTGCTGACCTACCGCGGCGACGAGGGTACGCCGACGGGGGCGGCGGCGGTGATCGACCGCACGGTCCTGCGGGAACCGCTGCTCGCCACGACGACGGAGGACGGTTTCCGGCACCGGCTGTGGGCGGTGACGGACCCGTCGGACCGGCGCGAGATCGAGACAGACCTCGCCCGGCACCAGGCGCTCATCGCGGACGGCCACCACCGGTGGGCCACCTACCTCCGGCTCCAGCGGGAACAGACCGCCCCGGGCCCCTGGGACTTCGGCCTGGTCCTCCTCGTCGACACGGCCCGCCACCCGCTCCAGGTCCGCGCCATCCACCGGCTCCTGCGCCGGCTGCCGGTCGCCCGGGCCCTGAAGGCGCTCACCGGCCACTTCCGCATCCGGCGGGTCGAGGGGCCGCTGCCCCGGGCCCTCGACGCCCTGGCCGAGGCGGCGACCGCCGGCAACGCGTTCCTCCTCGCCGGCGACGGAGGCTTCCATCTGGTGGACTGCCCCGACCCGGCCCTGCTGGCCCGCACCGTCCGGGCGGACCGCCCCGACGCCTGGCGCACCCTGGACGCGACGGTCCTGCACTCCACGCTGCTCGACGAGGTGTGGCGGATCCCCGACGCACCCGAGCACATCGGCTACATCCACGACGCCGCCGCAGCCGTCGAACAGGCGGAACGCCTCGACGCCACGGCGGTCCTGATGCATCCCGTACGCGAAGAGGTCGTCCGGGACCTGGCCCGGCAGGGCGTGACGATGCCCCGCAAGTCGACGTCGTTCGGCCCGAAGCCGGCCACGGGCCTGGTCATGCGGAGCCTAGCCCTCGACTGACCATGCGCTGAGGAAAGAAGAAGGGGCGGCACTCCGACCGGAGTGCCGCCCCTTCTTCTCATCGGTTGTCAGGCCTTGGCGGAACCGTCCGCGGGGCCGTTCTCGTCACGAGGCGCGTCCTCGTCGGGCGTGTCCGCGTCGTCGTCACCGAGGGCGTCGACGAACTCCACGCCGTCCAGCTCGGCGAGCCGGTCCGAAGCGTCCGTGGCACCGTCCTTGTCGGCCTCCATCGCCTTGCCGAACCACTCCCGGGCCTCGTCCTCGCGCCCGGCCTCCAGCAGGGCGTCCGCGTACGCGTACCGCAGCCGCGGGGTCCACGGCTGCACGGAGCTGGACGCCAGCTCGGGGCTCTGGAGCGTCACGATGGCGGCGTCGATCTGGCCCATGTCGCGTCGGGCCCCAGCGGCCACGAGCCGCATCTCGACCTGCCCGGCCTTGTCCAGCTTCTGCACCTCGGGCTCACCGGCCATGGCCATCGCCCGCTCGGGCCGCCCGAGCCCGCGCTCGCAGTCCGCCATGACGGGCCACAGCTCCACGGACCCGGTCATCCGCCGGGCCGCCCGGAACTCGGCGAGCGCCTCGGCGTACTTCTGCGTCGCGTACGCCGCGAACCCGGCCGCCTCACGGACCGCGGCGACGCGGGACGCGAGCCGGAGGGCGATGCGGGAGTACGCGTACGCCTCCTCGGGGTCCTCGTCGATCAGCCGGGCCACCATGACGAGGTTGCGCGCGACATCCTCGGCAAGGGTCTTCGGCAGGCTCATGAGCTCCTGGCGTACGTCCTTGTCGATCTCGTCGCCCGTGACGTCGTCCGGAATCGGCAGCCGCTTGATCGGCTCGCGGTCGCGGTCACGGTCATCGCGCCCCCGGAAGCCGCCACGGTCCCGGTCGTCACGCTGGCCACCGCGGTATCCACCCCGGTCGTCGCGGCGGAAGCCCCCACCCCGGTTGTCGTCACGGCGGAACCCACCACCGCGGCTGTCGTCCCGGCGGAACCCACCGCCGGTGCCACCACCACGGTTGTCGTCCCGACGGAAACCGCCGCCGGAAGGCCGGTCGTCGTCACGGCGGGGACCGCGCGGACGGTCATCACGCCGGTCGAAACCACCACTGGGGCGGCTACCCCGGTACCCACCACGGTCGTCCTCACGCCGGGGCCCACGATCCCGGTCCTGGTCCCGGTCGTCACGACGGAAGCCGCCGCCAGAGGGCCGGTCGTCGTCACGGCGGGGACCGCGCGGACGGTCATCACGCCGGTCGAAGCCACCGCCCCGGTTGTCGTCACGGCGGAACCCACCGCCCGAGCCACCACCACGGTTGTCATCACGACGGAACCCACCGCCCGAGCCACCACCACGGTTGTCATCACGACGGAACCCACCGCCCGAGGGCCGGTCGTCGTCACGGCGGGGGCCGCGCGGACGGTCATCACGACGGTCGAAGCCACCGCCCCGGTTGTCGTCACGGCGGAACCCACCGCCCGAGCCACCACCACGGTTGTCATCACGACGGAACCCACCGCCCGAGCCACCACCACGGTTGTCATCACGACGGAAGCCGCCGCCAGAGGGCCGGTCGTCGTCACGGCGGGGACCGCGCGGACGGTCATCACGCCGGTCGAAGCCACCGCCCCGGTTGTCGTCACGGCGGAACCCACCGCCCGAGCCACCACCACGGTTGTCATCACGACGGAACCCACCGCCCGAGCCACCACCACGGTTGTCATCACGACGGAAGCCGCCGCCAGAGGGCCGGTCGTCGTCACGGCGGGGACCGCGCGGACGGTCATCACGACGGTCGAAGCCACCGCCCCGGTTGTCGTCACGGCGGAACCCACCGCCCGAGCCACCACCACGGTTGTCATCACGACGGAAGCCGCCACCGGAAGGCCGGTCATCGTCACGACGGGGCCCACGATCCCGGTCCCGGTCCCGGTCGTCACGACGGAACCCACCGCCACCGGAAGGTCGGTCGTCGTCCCGTCGGAACCCACCGCCGGAGCCACCACCACGGTTGTCATCACGACGGAAGCCGCCACCGGTCGGCCGGCTGTCGTCCCGGCGCGGGCCGCGGTCGCGGTCCCGGTCGTCGCGGCGGAAGCCGCCACGGTCGTTGTCGCGTCGAGGTGCGCCGGAACCGGACCGGTCGTCACGACCACCGCGGTAACCGCCCCTGTCACCGCCGTCCCGGCGACGCGGCTCGCGCTCCGGACGGTCGTCGGGAGAGTTGGTGGACATGGGTGTGACTCCTGTCTTCGGGTACCACAGACATTCTCGCGCAGCCGGCCGGCCGACGCGCTTCGGGAAAAACAAAAGGACCCCTGGTCCCAGCATGAACGCTGGGACCAGGGGTCCTTGAAAGATTGTTCGGCGGCGTCCTACTCTCCCACAGGGTCCCCCCTGCAGTACCATCGGCGCTGAAAGGCTTAGCTTCCGGGTTCGGAATGTAACCGGGCGTTTCCCTAACGCAATGACCACCGAAACCCTATCGGGTTCTAGCGAACAAGCACACTCTTCAATTAAGTAGTGAAACTGTTCAACCGGTGCGATAACTGTTCGCAACCCGGGAACAACACAGTGGACGCGAGCAACTGAGGACAAGCCCTCGGCCTATTAGTACCAGTCAGCTCCACCCGTTACCGGGCTTCCACATCTGGCCTATCAACCCAGTCGTCTACTGGGAGCCTTAACCCCTCAAGAGGGTGGGAATACTCATCTCGAAGCAGGCTTCCCGCTTAGATGCTTTCAGCGGTTATCCTTTCCGAACGTAGCCAACCAGCCATGCCCTTGGCAGGACAACTGGCACACCAGAGGTTCGTCCGTCCCGGTCCTCTCGTACTAGGGACAGCCCTTCTCAATATTCCTACGCGCACAGCGGATAGGGACCGAACTGTCTCACGACGTTCTAAACCCAGCTCGCGTACCGCTTTAATGGGCGAACAGCCCAACCCTTGGGACCGACTCCAGCCCCAGGATGCGACGAGCCGACATCGAGGTGCCAAACCATCCCGTCGATATGGACTCTTGGGGAAGATCAGCCTGTTATCCCCGGGGTACCTTTTATCCGTTGAGCGACAGCGCTTCCACAAGCCACTGCCGGATCACTAGTCCCGACTTTCGTCCCTGCTCGACCCGTCGGTCTCACAGTCAAGCTCCCTTGTGCACTTACACTCAACACCTGATTACCAACCAGGCTGAGGGAACCTTTGGGCGCCTCCGTTACTCTTTAGGAGGCAACCGCCCCAGTTAAACTACCCATCAGACACTGTCCCTGATCCGGATCACGGACCCAGGTTAGACATCCAGCACGACCAGAGTGGTATTTCAACGGCGACTCCACAACCACTGGCGTGGCCGCTTCACAGTCTCCCACCTATCCTACACAAGCCGAACCGAACACCAATATCAAACTATAGTAAAGGTCCCGGGGTCTTTCCGTCCTGCTGCGCGAAACGAGCATCTTTACTCGTAGTGCAATTTCACCGGGCCTATGGTTGAGACAGTCGAGAAGTCGTTACGCCATTCGTGCAGGTCGGAACTTACCCGACAAGGAATTTCGCTACCTTAGGATGGTTATAGTTACCACCGCCGTTTACTGGCGCTTAAGTTCTCAGCTTCGCCACCCCGAAGAGCAGCTAACCGGTCCCCTTAACGTTCCAGCACCGGGCAGGCGTCAGTCCGTATACATCGCCTTACGGCTTCGCACGGACCTGTGTTTTTAGTAAACAGTCGCTTCTCGCTGGTCTCTGCGGCCACCCCCAGCTCACCGAGTAAATCGGATCACCAAGAATGGCCCCCCTTCTCCCGAAGTTACGGGGGCATTTTGCCGAGTTCCTTAACCATAGTTCACCCGAACGCCTCGGTATTCTCTACCTGACCACCTGAGTCGGTTTAGGGTACGGGCCGCCATGAAACTCGCTAGAGGCTTTTCTCGACAGCATAGGATCATCCACTTCACCACAATCGGCTCGGCATCAGGTCTCAGACTCATGCACGACGGATTTACCTACCGTGCGTCCTACACCCTTACCCCGGGACAACCACCGCCCGGGCTGGACTACCTTCCTGCGTCACCCCATCGCTTACCTACTACAAGTCTGGTTCATCGGCTCCACCACTACCCTCAACTCCGAAGAGATCGGGCCGGCTTCACGGACTTAGCATCGCCTGATTCAGTACTGGGCGTTTCAAAGCGGGTACCGGAATATCAACCGGTTGTCCATCGACTACGCCTGTCGGCCTCGCCTTAGGTCCCGACTTACCCTGGGCAGATCAGCTTGACCCAGGAACCCTTAGTCAATCGGCGCACACGTTTCTCACGTGTGTATCGCTACTCATGCCTGCATTCTCACTCGTGAACCGTCCACAACTCGCTTCCGCGGCTGCTTCACCCGGCACACGACGCTCCCCTACCCATCCACACAGGCGTTGGCCCTATATGTGTGAATGACACGACTTCGGCGGTACGCTTGAGCCCCGCTACATTGTCGGCGCGGAATCACTTGACCAGTGAGCTATTACGCACTCTTTCAAGGGTGGCTGCTTCTAAGCCAACCTCCTGGTTGTCTCTGCGACTCCACATCCTTTCCCACTTAGCGTACGCTTAGGGGCCTTAGTCGATGCTCTGGGCTGTTTCCCTCTCGACCATGGAGCTTATCCCCCACAGTCTCACTGCCGCGCTCTCACTTACCGGCATTCGGAGTTTGGCTAAGGTCAGTAACCCGGTAGGGCCCATCGCCTATCCAGTGCTCTACCTCCGGCAAGAAACACACGACGCTGCACCTAAATGCATTTCGGGGAGAACCAGCTATCACGGAGTTTGATTGGCCTTTCACCCCTAACCACAGGTCATCCCCCAGGTTTTCAACCCTGGTGGGTTCGGTCCTCCACGAAGTCTTACCTCCGCTTCAACCTGCCCATGGCTAGATCACTCCGCTTCGGGTCTAGAGCGTGCAACTCAAACGCCCTATTCGGACTCGCTTTCGCTACGGCTTCCCCACACGGGTTAACCTCGCTACACACCGCTAACTCGCAGGCTCATTCTTCAAAAGGCACGCAGTCACGACTGCATGTGCAAGCACACACAGCGACGCTCCCACGGCTTGTAGGCACACGGTTTCAGGTACTATTTCACTCCGCTCCCGCGGTACTTTTCACCATTCCCTCACGGTACTATCCGCTATCGGTCACCAGGGAATATTTAGGCTTAGCGGGTGGTCCCGCCAGATTCACACGGGATTTCTCGGGCCCCGTGCTACTTGGGTGTCTCTCAAACAAGCCGCTGATGTTTCAGCTACGGGGGTCTTACCCTCTACGCCGGACCTTTCGCATGTCCTTCGCCTACATCAACGGTTTCTGACTCGTCTCACAGCCGGCAGACCGTAAAAGAGAGATCCCACAACCCCGCATGCGCAACCCCTGCCGGGTATCACACGCATACGGTTTGGCCTCATCCAGTTTCGCTCGCCACTACTCCCGGAATCACGGTTGTTTTCTCTTCCTGAGGGTACTGAGATGTTTCACTTCCCCTCGTTCCCTCCACACTGCCTATGTGTTCAGCAGCGGGTGACAGCCCATGACGACTGCCGGGTTTCCCCATTCGGAAACCCCCGGATCAAAGCTTGGTTGACAGCTCCCCGGGGACTATCGTGGCCTCCCACGTCCTTCATCGGTTCCTGGTGCCAAGGCATCCACCGTGCGCCCTTAAAAACTTGGCCACAGATGCTCGCGTCCACTGTGCAGTTCTCAAACAACGACCAGCCACCCACCACCCCACCCGCAACGGATGAGTTCACTGGGGCCGGATCAGAAGGAACAACCATAACGGCCGCACCCTCAGACACCCAACAACGTGCCCGACACAATCAACCCGTTCCCGTTTTCCACGCCGAAGCAGTACTCACGAAACCGTGCTCATCGTGCCGAATAGTCAACGTTCCACCCATGAGCAACCAGCACCGGACATTCGCCGATGTACTGGCCTCTGACCAAACCGAAGCCTGGTAAGAAATGCTCCTTAGAAAGGAGGTGATCCAGCCGCACCTTCCGGTACGGCTACCTTGTTACGACTTCGTCCCAATCGCCAGTCCCACCTTCGACAGCTCCCTCCCACAAGGGGTTGGGCCACCGGCTTCGGGTGTTACCGACTTTCGTGACGTGACGGGCGGTGTGTACAAGGCCCGGGAACGTATTCACCGCAGCAATGCTGATCTGCGATTACTAGCAACTCCGACTTCATGGGGTCGAGTTGCAGACCCCAATCCGAACTGAGACCGGCTTTTTGAGATTCGCTCCGCCTCACGGCATCGCAGCTCATTGTACCGGCCATTGTAGCACGTGTGCAGCCCAAGACATAAGGGGCATGATGACTTGACGTCGTCCCCACCTTCCTCCGAGTTGACCCCGGCAGTCTCCTGTGAGTCCCCATCACCCCGAAGGGCATGCTGGCAACACAGAACAAGGGTTGCGCTCGTTGCGGGACTTAACCCAACATCTCACGACACGAGCTGACGACAGCCATGCACCACCTGTATACCGACCACAAGGGGGGCACCATCTCTGATGCTTTCCGGTATATGTCAAGCCTTGGTAAGGTTCTTCGCGTTGCGTCGAATTAAGCCACATGCTCCGCTGCTTGTGCGGGCCCCCGTCAATTCCTTTGAGTTTTAGCCTTGCGGCCGTACTCCCCAGGCGGGGAACTTAATGCGTTAGCTGCGGCACCGACGACGTGGAATGTCGCCAACACCTAGTTCCCAACGTTTACGGCGTGGACTACCAGGGTATCTAATCCTGTTCGCTCCCCACGCTTTCGCTCCTCAGCGTCAGTAATGGCCCAGAGATCCGCCTTCGCCACCGGTGTTCCTCCTGATATCTGCGCATTTCACCGCTACACCAGGAATTCCGATCTCCCCTACCACACTCTAGCTAGCCCGTATCGAATGCAGACCCGGGGTTAAGCCCCGGGCTTTCACATCCGACGTGACAAGCCGCCTACGAGCTCTTTACGCCCAATAATTCCGGACAACGCTTGCGCCCTACGTATTACCGCGGCTGCTGGCACGTAGTTAGCCGGCGCTTCTTCTGCAGGTACCGTCACTTTCGCTTCTTCCCTGCTGAAAGAGGTTTACAACCCGAAGGCCGTCATCCCTCACGCGGCGTCGCTGCATCAGGCTTTCGCCCATTGTGCAATATTCCCCACTGCTGCCTCCCGTAGGAGTCTGGGCCGTGTCTCAGTCCCAGTGTGGCCGGTCGCCCTCTCAGGCCGGCTACCCGTCGTCGCCTTGGTAGGCCATTACCCCACCAACAAGCTGATAGGCCGCGGGCTCATCCTTCACCGCCGGAGCTTTCAACCCCGTCCCATGCGGGACAGAGTGTTATCCGGTATTAGACCCCGTTTCCAGGGCTTGTCCCAGAGTGAAGGGCAGATTGCCCACGTGTTACTCACCCGTTCGCCACTAATCCACCACCGAAGCGGCTTCATCGTTCGACTTGCATGTGTTAAGCACGCCGCCAGCGTTCGTCCTGAGCCAGGATCAAACTCTCCGTGAATGTTTACCCGTAATCGGGTGCACACACACGAGAGCGGAACAACCGGTCGGAATAAGACCCGTTGTTCACAGCGTCCTCGCTGTGTTATCGCCTACCACCACCACATGGTGGCCGTAGGACTTTCAAAGGAACCACCAACCTGCCGAAGCAGGCCGGGGTATCAACATATCTGGCGTTGACTTTTGGCACGCTGTTGAGTTCTCAAGGAACGGACGCTTCCTTCGGTCCCGTATCACCGGGGCCCTCCGGGCGCTTCCCTTCGTTCTTGCGTTTCCGACTCTATCAGACTCTTTCGTGTCCGATTCCCGGTCGAAGCGGGCGGTACAGTTTCGCTTTCCAGGTTCTCCGCTTTCGCGCTTTCCCTTTCCGGCGATTCCAACTTTACCAGACTCTATTTCGTTCCGTTTCCGGCCCGAATGTGAATTCCGGTGGCCTGTGGAGCGGCCTTGCCTTTCGGCGTGTCCACTACGTTAACCGATTCCCTTGGGAGCTCATAATCGAGCCGGTAGGGCGAATTACGGGCATGCCGAATTCGCACCCGCCAGGGTGAGTCGTAGGTAGTGGTGTGGCCGCTTCGAGTGGCTCGGTCCGGTCCGATGGACTGTGCCAAGAGCTGTACCCGTGTCAAGCGGCTCGGACCACATTAGGCGTCCGCCGAGGGCACGTCAAGTCGCCTTGCGGCTTGGCCGACGGCGCGGTGCGTGGGCGCGGTACGGACTCACCGTGGGGTCTCCCTCGATCCAGAAGCGCCACGGCTGATGGGCTCCGTCGCCGCCCACTCCCGTGCGGGGGCCGCTCCGTACGAGGTCACGGGGCGGCGGGGTGCCGTGCAGAACGGAAAGCGCCGGGGCGGGGCCGCCGAAGAGATCGCTGCCGTTCAGGTCGCGGTCGACGTCGAGGGCGGTGGCGAGCCGGGCCGGACCTTTGGCCAATTCCTTGTCGTTGCGGGCCGAGAGGCGACGGTCGCGAGCCAGGTGGGCGCCCACGTTGATCTCGCCGGCCCGGAGCAGAACCCCGCTGGCGTGCCCGTCCGGGCCGCAGACCAGGTTGAGGCAGTGCCACATCCCGTACGTGAAGTAGACGTACGTGTGGCCGGGCGGGCCGAACATCACGCTGTTGCGGGGCGTGCGGCCGCGGAAGGCGTGCGAGCCGGGGTCGATCTCGCCGGCGTACGCCTCCACCTCGGTCAGGCGCAGCTCGATCGTGCCCGTCGGCTCCCGGCGTACGAGGGTGCGGCCGAGCAGGTCCGGAGCGACCTCCAGGACGTCCCGGTCGAAGAAATCTCGCGTCAGTGGTGTGCGGTCCAGGCTTTTGGTCATGGCGTCCGAGGGTACTGGGATCGCTCCGAAGGGAACCGGCTACCGTCGTGGCGCGTATGTAGGGGTCAGGACCAAGAAGGAGTGACTATGGGCTTCAAGCGGCTGCTCGCGAGCATGGGTGCCGGCGGTGCCTCGGTGGAGACCGAGCTCACCGAGGTGAATGTCGTCCCTGGTGGGGTCGTCCAGGGCGAGGTGCGGATCCAGGGCGGTTCGGTCGCCCAGCAGATCGAGGGGCTCAACGTCGGGCTCCAGGCACGGGTCGAGGTGGAGGGCGGGGACCAGGAGACCAAGCAGGACATCGAGTTCACCAAGCTGAACCTCGGCGGCGCCTTCGAGGTCCAGGCGGGCGCGGTGCACGTGGTGCCGTTCGGTCTGGAGATCCCGTGGGAGACGCCGATCACGATGTTCGGCGGCCAGCAGCTGCGCGGGATGAACATCGGAGTGACCACCGAGCTGGAGATCGCCCGGGCGCTGGACTCCGGTGACCTGGACCCGATCAACGTGCACCCGCTGCCGGCACAGGAGGCCATCCTCAACGCCTTCCGGCAGCTGGGCTTCGGCTTCCGCAGCGCGGACATGGAGCGCGGGCACATCCGCGGGACGCGTCAGCGGCTGCCGTTCTACCAGGAGATCGAGTTCGTCCCGCCGGCGCAGTACCGCGGGCTGAACCAGGTGGAGCTGACCTTCGTCGCCGACGACCGTGAGATGGACGTCGTCCTGGAGATGGACAAGAAGCCGGGGCTGTTCAGCGAAGGCAGCGACTCCTACCGCGCCTTCAAGGTGGGGCTGCACGACTACCAGCAGACCGACTGGGCGGCGTACCTCAACCAGTGGCTCGCCCAGGTCGGCGGTCAGCGCAACTGGCTCTAGGTGTATTGACCCGCAGGGTTGTTGACACGGGTGATGGGTGGGTGGCCGCCGAGTGCGGTGTGGCTGCGGTGGTGGTTGTAGGTGTGGAGGAAGTCTGCCAGGGCTTCGGCCCGCTCGGTGTTGGCGGTGTAGGGCCGGATGTAGGCCCATTCGTCGAGCAGGGTGCGGTTGAAGCGTTCGACCTTGCCGTTGGTCTGGGGCCGGTAGGCCCGGGTCAGCTTGCCTGTGGCGCCGAGGTCCGCGAGGGCGTTCCTCCAGGCCAGGCCCTTGCGGTAGGCCCAGGCGTTGTCCGTCAGGACCCGCTCGATGCGGGGGATGCCCTGGCGGTGGAAGAAGGCGGCTGCGCGGGTGAGGAAGCCCGCGCAGGTCGCGACCTTCTCGTCGGGGTGGATCTCGCTGTAGGCCAGGCGGGAATGGTCGTCGACGGCAGAGTGGATGTAGTCGAAGCCCATGTTGCTGCGGGTGGCGCGGCCGGCCTGGCGGCCCAGGGTCCTGTGACCGCCGCCGTCGGGGATCCGGCCGAGCTTCTTCACGTCGATGTGGATCAGCTCGCCGGGCCGGTCGCGTTCGTAGCGGCGGATCAGGGTGCCGGTCGGACGGTCGATCCAGGACAGCCGGTTCAGACTGTGGCGGGTCAGGATCCGGTGCACGGTCGAGGCGGGCAGGCCCAGGACCGGGCCGATGCGGGCGGGGCCGAGCTTGCGGGTCCTGCGGAGGTCGCAGACGCGAGCCTCGACGGCCCGTGGGGTGCGGTGCGGTGTGCGATGGGGCCTGCTGGAGCGGTCGGCCAGGCCCGAGTCACCCTCCGCGCGCCAACGGCGGATCCACTTGTGGGCGGTAGGCCTGGATATGCCCATTTCGGCCGCCACATGGGCAACTGGCCGCCCACCGAGGACGCGATCGACCAGGATTCGCCTGCCGTGAACGGTCAGCCGGGCATTACGGTGGGACACGAAGACCTCCGTGTGTGGTGTGGAGCCTAGACACCTCCACCACACCGGAGGTCTTCGCCATGATCAAGCCCGGTCGGCGTTAACAACGCTCGTGATCAATACATCTAGGCGGCGGTACGCCCTCCGGAGCGAGGGCGGTACGCCCCCTACAGTCGGGGAAGAAGGCAGACGAACCGATCAGGAGAGGTGCGAGACGTGACCGAGTCGAACAGGGCCCCGCTGCCGCATGACTTCCATCCGGAGGTGCCGGCGTTCACCGTGGTGAGCGACGACCTCGCGCCGGGAGCCGTGCTGGGCGACGCTCAGGTGCTTGCGGCCGGGAACACTTCGCCGCAGCTGCGGTGGGAGGGGTTCCCCGAGGGGACCAAGAGCTTCGCCGTGACGTGTTTCGACCCGGACGCGCCGACGGGCAGCGGGTTCTGGCACTGGGTGCTCTTCGACCTCCCGGTCTCGGTGACCGAGTTGCCCGCCGGTGCGGGCAGCGGGGAGTTCAAGGGGCTGCCGGAGGGCGCCGTTCAGGCGCGTAACGACTACGGGTCGAAGGAGTTCGGCGGCGCCGCGCCGCCGGCCGGCGAGAATCACCGGTATGTGTTCACCGTGTACGCGGTGGACACCGAGAAGCTCGGGATCGACAGTGATTCCTCGCCCGCGGTGGTCGGGTTCAACCTCCGGTTCCACACGCTCGGGCGTGCGCATCTGATCGGTGAGTACCAGGCTCCCGCCGACGATTAGTTCGTCTGCTGTTTGCCCTGCTCTGGTCTTGGAGAGATCAGAGCAGGGCATTTTTTATTGCGTTGTCCATCGCGGCCTGCCCAGCCAGAGTTGATCCGGGCCTGCCAGGGGGCGGGCGGCACACGGGAGGTGGGCAGGATGCGTGACACGCTGGTTCTCAACGCGAGCTTCGAGCCGCTGTCGACAGTGACGCTCAACCGTGCGGTGGTCCTGATCCTGACGGACAAGGCCGTCGTCGAGCAGTCGCATCCCGAGCTCCGTATGCGTGGTGCCGCCGTGGACATTCCGGCGCCCCGGGTGATCAGGCTCTGCCGGTACGTGCGGGTGCCGTTCCGAAGACAGGCCCCGTGGTCCAGAAGGGGCGTGCTCATACGGGACCAGCACCGGTGCGCGTACTGCGGGCGGCGGGCGTCCACCGTCGACCATGTGGTGCCGCGTGCCCAGGGCGGGCAGGACACCTGGCTGAACACGGTGGCCTCCTGCGCCGAGGACAACCACCGCAAGGCGGCCCGGACGCCCGAGCAGGCGGGGATGCCGCTCCTGAAGCAGCCGTTCGTCCCCTCCCCCGCCGAGGCGATGCTGCTGGCGATGGGGGCCGGTGACCGGGCGGAGCTGCCCGAGTGGCTGGACCGGGCGGCCGCGGCGGCGTAGTCGGCGTACGCCTGGTGATGTATGCGTGGCCCCGTCCCCGGGAAGGGGCGGGCCCACGTGTGTCAGCGGAGCAGCAACTGGACGATGGCCATCGTTCCGACGGCCACGATGAGGGCGCGCAGGACGGTGGGGCTCAGTCGACGGCCGACCTTGGCGCCTATCTGGCCGCCGATGGCCGAGCCGACCGCGATGAGGACGACGGCCGTCCAGTCGAAGTGGGCGACGAAGAGGAAGAACAGCGCCGCGATGCTGTTGACGATGGCGGCCAGGACGTTCTTGACGGCGTTGAGGCGCTGCAGGGTGTCGTCGAGCAGCATGCCCATGAGGGAGAGGTAGATGATCCCCTGGGCGGCGGTGAAGTAGCCGCCGTAGACGCTGGCGAGCATGAGGCCGCTGAACAGGAGCGGGCCGCCGTCGGTACGGGCCACGGTGCCGGTGTGTTCGCGGCGGCGCTGCACGGCTTTGCTGATGCGTGGTTGCAGGATGACGAGGACGAGCGCCATGGCGACCAGGACCGGGACGATCGTCTCGAAGGCCGTGGAGGGCAGGGCGAGCAGGAGCGTGGCTCCGGTGAGGCCGCCGATGGCGGCTCCGATGCCCAGTTTGACGATCCGGCGGCGCTGGCCGGCCAGTTCCTTGCGGTAGCCGATGGCTCCGCTGATGGAGCCGGGGATGAGGCCGAGCGCGTTGGAGACCGTCGCCGTGACCGGGGGGAGGCCGGTGGCGAGGAGGACGGGGAAGGTGATCAGGGTGCCCGAGCCGACGATCGTGTTGATCGTGCCCGCTCCGACTCCGGCCGCGAAGACGGCGAGTATTTCCCAGATGGACAAGACCATCTCCTTCGGTGGTCAGTGACGCCTCCCCGCCATGAAGGTCGAGGGGCCTCACCGATCATGCACGAAGGGCTTTCGGGGTCAGGAGACCGGGGGTTCCTCGCGTCGTTCCACCGCAGGGGCCGGGATGCCGCCCTTGGCTCCACCGCCGTTCCCGCCGTTTCCGCCGTCGCCGCCGGTGTTGAAGCCGGGTACGCCGCCGCCGAGGTTGCCGAAGGCTCCGCTGAGGCCCTTGAGGGCGTCGCCGATCTCGCTGGGCACGATCCAGAGCTTGTTGGCGTCGCCCTCGGCGATCTTCGGGAGCATCTGGAGGTACTGGTACGAGAGCAGCTTCTGGTCCGGGTCCCCGGCGTGGATGGCCTCGAAGACCGTGCGGACGGCCTGGGCTTCGCCCTCGGCGCGCAGGGCGGCGGCCTTGGCCTCACCCTCGGCGCGCAGGATCGCGGACTGCTTCTCACCCTCGGCGGTGAGGATCTGGGACTGCCGGATGCCCTCGGCAGTGAGGATCGCGGCGCGCTTGTCGCGGTCGGCGCGCATCTGCTTCTCCATCGAGTCCTGGATGGAGGTCGGCGGCTCGATCGCCTTGAGTTCGACGCGGTTGACGCGGATGCCCCACTTGCCGGTCGCCTCGTCGAGGACGCCGCGCAGGGCCGCGTTGATCTCCTCGCGGGAGGTGAGGGTCCGCTCCAGGTCCATGCCGCCGATGATGTTGCGGAGGGTGGTGACGGTGAGCTGCTCGATCGCCTGGATGTAGCTGGCCACTTCGTAGGTCGCGGCGCGGGCGTCGGTCACCTGGTAGTAGATGACGGTGTCGATGTTGACGACCAGGTTGTCCTGGGTGATCACCGGCTGCGGCGGGAAGGGCACGACCTGTTCACGGAGGTCGATCCGGTTGCGGATCGAGTCGATGAACGGGACGACGATGTTCAGGCCCGCGTTCAGGGTGCGGGTGTAGCGGCCGAATCGCTCGACGATGGCGGCGCTGGCCTGCGGGATGACCTGAATCGTCTTGATCAGGGCGATGAAGACGAGCACCACCAGAATGATCAGAACGATGATGATCGGTTGCATCGTGTCTCTCGTGCCCTTCGGTTGGCCGGTGGATCGCGGTGATCGGGGTCGGTCCTCGTGGGGGACGGTGGTCGGCGAGGAGCGGGCCGGGCCGGGGTCCCATGATGATCGACATGATCGACTTCGAGTCTGGCAGACCTGGGCCCGCCCCGTACGCGCTTCGGTCACATGACGACGGCCGTCGCTCCGTCGATGTCGATGACATCGACCTGAGTGCCTGGCTCGAAGACCTGCTCGGCGTCGTAGGAACGGGCCGACCAGACCTCGCCGGCGAGCTTGATGCGGCCCCCGTCGGCCGACACCCGTTCCAGCACGGCTGCCTGACGGCCTTTCAGGGCCTCGATGCCGCTGGCCTGTCCGGTCTGTCCGGCCCGGTGTCTGGCGGCGATCGGGCGCACGACGGCGATCAGCGCGACCGAGACCAGGACGAAGACCAGGACCTGGGCGACGATTCCGCCGCCCAGGGCCGCGACGGCCGATGCGGCCACAGCCCCGACGGCGAACATGCCGAATTCGGGCATCGCGGTCAGGACGAGGGGGATGCCCAGTCCCACCGCGCCGATCAGCCACCACACCCATGCGTCGATGTCCACCTGGTCATCGTAGGACTGTCGGTGCGTCACCGACAGGGCGCACGGGGGTCAACTCCGGTGAAATGCCTGCCGATCGGAGTGTGACGGTCAGGAGAGCGGGAGGCCGTGGGCGGTGTAGCGGTCGCCGGTGTGCTCGACGATGAGCGGCAGGCCGAAGCAGAGGGAGAGGTTGCGGGAGCTGAGCTCGGTCTCCATGGGACCGGCCGCGAGGATCTTGCCCTGGCGGATCATCAGGACGTGGGTGAACCCGGGTGCGATCTCCTCGACATGGTGGGTGACCATGATCATGGAGGGGGCGTACGGGTCGCGGGCGAGGCGGCCGAGGCGGCGGACGAGGTCCTCGCGCCCGCCGAGGTCGAGCCCGGCGGCGGGCTCGTCGAGGAGCAGCAGCTCGGGGTCGGTCATCATGGCGCGGGCGATGAGCGTGCGCTTGCGCTCTCCTTCGGAGAGCGTGCCGAACTTGCGGTCCAGGTACTCGGTCATGCCGAGGCGGTCGAGGAAGGCGCGGGCGCGCTCCTCGTCGACGGCCTCGTAGTTCTCGTGCCAGGTGGCGGTCATGCCGTACGCGGCGGTGAGGACCGTCTGCAGCACGGTCTGGCGCTTGGGCAGCTTGTCGGCCATCGCGACGCCCGCCATGCCGATGCGGGGGCGGAGTTCGAAGACGTCGGTGCCGACGCCGCCCAGCTCCTCGCCGAGGACGGTGGCCGTTCCCTTGCTCGGGAAGAGGTAGCTGGACGCGAGGTTGAGGAGGGTCGTCTTGCCGGCGCCGTTGGGGCCCAGGATGACCCAGCGCTCCCCCTCCTTGACCGACCAGGAGACGTCTTCCACCAGAGCGCGTCCGTCGCGGACCACGGATACGTCCACCAGCTCCAGTACATCGCTCATGGCGCGTTGTCTCCCCAAGCAGTCTCGTCGATCGTCGCGTGCCGGTGGGCACGGCTCCCAGGGAAAACCTACGCCACCGCGCGAGTGGTTCGGGCGTGAGGTCCGGACCCCGGGCTCGGCCCGGGCGTTCCCTAGGCTGTCGGCATGCTTGTCGAACCACGTTCAGGGTTGTTGGCCGCTTGGGGAAACGCGCTCCTGGCGGGACTCGTCTCGCCGGACGAGGCGGCCCTCGCGATTGTCGGAGAGGACGCGGTGCACCGCGTCGAGGGGCTGCCGGGTGAGGCGGGGCCGGTCGGGCTCACGCTGGCGCTCGGCCGGCTGCGGGGGCTGGGGGCGACCGGTTTCCGGCTGGCTCTGCCGGTGCCGGGGCATCCGCTGGGGCTGAGCGGTCCGCCGGACTTCAACGCGCGGGCGCTGGAGGCGGAGGAGGCGGTCGTCGCGTACGGGGTGCCGTACGGGCTGGTGCCGGAGGTGAGCGGGGCCGGGCCGGAGGGGGATCTGCACATCGAGGTGGTGTGGCGGGTGCTGCCGGTGCGGGAGGCGCCGCCCGCGGATGTGCCGTCGCTGGGCGAGGCGGAGCGGGAGCTGGCGGAGGCGTTGCGCGATGCGACGGCGGTGCTGTCGCGGTTGGACGTGGCCGGTTCCGGGCCGGTGGCGGAGGCGGCGGTGGAGGCGTACCGGGCGCGGGTGGAGCGGGGTGGTGGGCACGAGGTGCTGGCGCCCGGGTATCCGCCGAGGGCGGTGCGGGTGCTGGAGATGGCGCAGCGGGTGGGGCTGCTGGTCTCGGTGGCGTACGAGAACGGGCACGGGGGTGCGGTGAGCGCGTCGGAGATCGCGGCGCGGGGGGAGGCGTTGCGGCCGGTGGAGCGGGTGGCTCGGCGGGCGTTGGTGGCGGCGTACAACGCGTATGTGGAGGGCGGGGAGGTGCGGCGGTAGGGCCGTGGGGCCCGTTGTCCTCAAGCGCGGGACGGGTTGGGGCGCGGTGTCCCCGGGCGGGGGGCCTTGTTCTGGTGCGGGAGCCCCGCCGCGAGGGTTCCGTCCTCAAGCGCCGGACGGGCCGGGGGTGCCCGGACGGGCTGGGGGCGGGCGGGCTGGAACAGCGGGGCTCCCGGCGTCAGACGGGCTGGGGGCGGGCGGGCTGGAACAGCGGGGCTCCCGGCGTCAGACGGGCTGGTCAGTGGTTCAGGCCCAGGTTGCCGAAGGCCGGGTTGAGTAGGCCCACGACGTTGACCGTGTTGCCGACCACGTTCACCGGGACGGCGACCGGGACCTGCACGAGGTTGCCGCTGGCGACGCCCGGGGAGTTGGTGGCCACGCCGTGGGCGTCGGCACCGCTGTGGCCGGTGGCGGAGGCGGCACCGGCGCCGGCGGCGATGAGCCCGCCCGCGATCATCGTGACGGCGGCGGCCTTCTTCAAATTCTTCACTTCAGGATCCTCCTGGAAAGGCTGCGGCAGGCCGCCGCAGCACGATCTGGAGAACGCCGTGCCGCCCGGAAGGATGCGCCGTTCGGGTGACATACACCCGACAGTATGAATCTCTCGGCGACGTCAGCCCACCGCTCCGTGGCGTACCGCCCACAGCGCCGCCTGGGTGCGGTCGGCCAGGTCGAGCTTCATCAGGATGTTCGAGACATGCGTCTTGACCGTCTTCTCCGAAAGGACGAGCGCCCGGGCGATCTCCCGGTTCGAACGGCCGTCCGCGATGAGGCCGAGGACCTCGCGTTCCCGCTCGGTGAGCGTGTTTCCCCGGCCCGTGCCGGTGCCCGCGTCCTCCTGGGCGAGGAGGGCGCCGGCGACCTCGGGCTGGAGCAGGACGTGTCCGGCGTGGACGGAGCGGATGGCGCCGGCCAGGGCGTCCGGGTCGACGTCCTTGTAGACGTAACCGGAGGCTCCGGCGCGCAGGGCGGGGACCACGGTGCGCTGTTCGGTGAAGCTGGTGACGATGAGGATCTTGGCCGGGTTGTCGAGCTCGCGCAGGCGGCGCAGCGCCTCGATGCCGTCGGTGCCGGGCATCTTGATGTCCATCAGCACGACGTCGGGGCGCAGCTCCTCGGTCCGGGCCACGCCCTCCGCGCCGTCGGACGCCTCGCCGACGACCTCTATGTCCTCCTGGATCTCCAGGAAGGTGCGCAGTCCGCGGCGGACCACCTGATGGTCGTCGACCAGCAGCACCCTGATGATCTTGTCAGCCACCGGGGACCTCCATCTCGATCGTGGCGCCCTTGCCGGGCTCCGATGCAACGGTGAGTCGGCCGCCGACGCTGCTCGCCCGGTGGCGCATGGAGACGAGGCCGAGGTGGCGGCCCGCCCGTCGGACGGCGGTGGGGTCGAACCCGCGCCCGTCGTCGGTGACGCGCAGGACGGTGGCGCTGCCGCGCCGGGCCAGGGTGACGCTCACGCGCTCCGCCCCGGAGTGGCGCAGGGCGTTGTGGAGGGCTTCCTGGGCGACCCGGAGCAGCGCTTCCTCCTGGGCGGCGGGCAGTGCGCGGACTCCGCAGCTCTCGAAGGCGACGTCGGCGGCGTGCGCCCGGTCCAGGACCTGGATCTGGGTGCGGAGGGTGGCGATCAGGCCGTCCTCGTCGAGGGCGGCCGGGCGCAGCTCGACGACGGCGGCCCGCAGTTCGTCGACGGCTTCGGCGGCGAGGACGGCGACCTGCTGGAGCTCGCCCTTGGCGCGGACGGGGTCGCGGTCGACGAGGGCGGCGGCGGCCTGGGCGGTGAGGCGGAGCGAGAACAGCTTCTGGCTGACCGCGTCGTGCAGCTCGTGGGCGAGGCGGGAGCGCTCCTCGGCGATGGTCAGCTCGCGGCTGCGTTCGTAGAGGCGGGCGTTGGTGAGGGCGATGGCGGCGTGCTGGGCGAGGATCGAGAGCAGTTCCTCGTCCTCGGCGGTGAAGCCGCAGCCGCCCTCGGGCTTGGGGCACATCTTGTTGGCGAGGAACAGCGCGCCGATGATCTCGTCGCCGTCCGTGATCGGCAGGCCGAGGAAGTCGGACATGTCGGGGTGGGCGTCGGGCCAGCCCTCGAAGCGGGGGTCCTCGCGGACGTCGGCGAGGCGTTCGGGCTTCGCCTGGTGGAGCATCGCGGCCAGGATGCCGTGCTGGCGGGGCAGCGGGCCGATGGCCTTCCACTGTTCGTCGCTGACGCCGTCGACCACGAACTGGGCGAAGCCGCCGTGGTCGTCCGGGACGCCGAGGGCCGCGTACTGGGCGTCGAGCAGCTCGCGGGCGGAGGCGACGATCGTCTTCAGGACGTCGCCCACTTCGAGGTGCCGGCTCATGGCGAGCAGCGCGGCACTCACCGCGGCGAGGCCCGACGGTGGGCGATCACTCATGGGATCACCGTACCGGCGGGGGTGGGCGGTCGTATCGGGCCCGGGTCGGGGCCCGGCCCGCCGGGTCCTAGGCCGGGGCGGGACGGCCCCTCGGCCGGAGGTCGTAGGACTGCCCGGGACCTACGCCGAAGTGCCGGGTAAGGGTGCGGCTCCAGGGCGAGGCGCGGTGCGGCCGGGCCTTCCTACGGTGAAATCGCCGGGGTCTCCCGGCGGACGCCGAGGGTGCGAAGGGGACGGTCACCATGCCGGTCGCGATGATCACGGGTGGTTCGAAGGGGCTGGGGCGGGCGTTGGCGGGGGCCCTGGCCGGGGAGGGCTGGGACCTGGTGCTGGACGCCCGGACCGCCGGGGTGCTGGAGGAGACGGCGCGGGAGCTGCGCGGGCGGTACGGGACGCGGGTGGTGGCGGTGCCGGGGGACGTCACGGACGCGGCGCACCGGGCGGATCTGGTGGCGGCGGCCGGGTCGCTGGGCGGGCTCGACCTGTTGGTGAGCAACGCGAGCGTGCTGGGCGCGGAACCGCTGGTCCGGCTGGACGCGCTGCCGCTGGAGGGGCTCAGGCGGGCGCTGGAGACGAATGTGGTGGCGGCGCTCGGTCTCGTACAGGAGGCGTTGCCGTCGCTGCGGGCCTCGGAGGCGGGGACGGTGGTGGTGATCAGCTCGGACGCGGCGGCGGAGCCCTACCCGACGTGGGGTGGTTACGGGGCGTCGAAGGCGGCGCTGGACCAGCTGGCGGCGGTGCTGGGCGAGGAGGAGCCGGGGTTGCGGGTGTGGGCGGTCGACCCGGGCGACATGGCGACGGACCTGTACGCCGCGGCGGTCCCAAAGGACGCGGACGCGGCGCGGCCGTCGCCGGAGAGCGTGGTGCCCGCGTTCCTGCGACTGGTACGGGAGCGCCCGGCCGGCGGCCGGTACGCGGCTTGGGCCCTGCTGGAGGGGCCGGCGGGGCGGGACGGGGGTGCGCGATGACCGCGCGGGGGCGGAACGGGCGCGGCGACGTGGCCCTCGCCGTGCCGGGGGCGGGAGGGGGGCCCTCCGCCTCGCCCGGCCCGGCCGGAGCCCGAACAGCCGGCGCGGCGGAGGCCACCGCTCTGGAGGCCCTGCGGGTGCCGGACGCGTTGTCGGCACGGGTGCCGGCCGAGCAGCGCGGGGCGGGGCGTGACGACGTGCGGCTGCTCGTGTCCCGGGGGCGGGCGGTCGCGCACCACGCGTTCCGGGAGCTGCCGGAGCAGTTGCGGGCCGGGGACGTGCTGGTGGTGAACACCTCCATGACGCTGCCCGCCGCGGTGAACGGGCGCGTCGGCGGGGAGCGGGTCGTCGTGCACTTCTCCACGCGGGGTGCGGACGGGCGGTGGGCGGTGGAGCTGCGGGCGCCCAGGGGGGCGGGTGTCACCGGGCCGCGGCGGGGTGGTCCGGCGGGGGCGTCGGTGCGGCTGCCGGGCGGGCGGGCCCTGGTGCTGGAGGAGCCGTTGGGGCCCGCGGCCGGGGCCCGGCTGTGGTGGGCGAGCGTGCCGGAGGGGGTGCCGGAGCTGCTGCGCAGGTACGGGCGGCCCATACGGTACGGGTACACGGATCGGGATCAGCCGCTGTCGGCGTACCGCACGGTGTTCGCGGTGCCCTCCCCGGACGGGAGCGGTTCGGCCGAGATGCCGAGTGCGGCGCGCCCCTTCACGCTCCCGCTGGTGGCGGAGCTGGTGCGCCGGGGTGTGCTGTTCGCCCCGCTGTCCCTGCATACGGGGGTGGCCTCGGCGGAGGCGCACGAGCCGCCGTACCCGGAGCGGTTCGCGGTGCCGGCGGCGACGGCCCGGCTGGTGAACGCCGTCCGGGCGGCGGGCCGCGGGCGGGTGGTCGCGGTGGGGACGACGGCCGTGCGGGCGCTGGAGTCGGCGGCGGGCGCGGACGGGGTGGTGCGGCCAGCCGGGGGATGGACGGACCTCGTGGTGACGCCGCGGCGCGGGGTCCGGGTGGTGGACGGGCTGCTGACCGGGCTGCACGAGCCGCAGGCCTCGCATCTGCTGATGCTGGAGGCGGTGGCGGGGCGCGAGGCGCTGCGACGCGGGTACGAGGCGGCGCTCCAGGAGCGGTACCTCTGGCATGAGTTCGGGGACGTCCATCTCATCCTGGCGGATGAGGAACGTAACCCTCCGGATTGCTTCAGCAACGAGCGGTGAGACTGCCACCTCGCCGATGTGAGCCCAGGCATAGGGCGCACGTCACTTACGAACGCACCTAGTGGGCATATAAGGGCGTTTTGAGCAGGCGTGCACGAGGGTCATTTCGGGCGAACGGGACCCTTCTCCACTACCCGGCTTCGTACGTCACACCTTTGCCTCAGGATTTTGCTGCCGCTAAGAATTGCTCTCGTCCCCGACGGAGGTGCGCATCACCGCCTCCGGTCTCGTCCTCCGTGAGGACACCTGAGCATTCGAAGAGGTAGCCCTACATGTCTGCGACTCGCATTCCCCGTCGTCTCCGTCGTCTGAACAAGGTCCAGAAGATCTCCGTGGCCGGTGTGTCGGCCCTGGGCGTCGCCGCCCTGACCTTCTCGCTCGTCCCGTCGAACGCCGATGCCGAGATTGCCCCGCAGGCGGCAGCCGCCGCTGCGCCCGTGGCCTTCACCAACGCCGCGGGGACCGCACAGGCCAAGACCGTGCAGAACAGCATGATCGAGCAGCACTCCACCGCCGAGAAGCTCGTGAAGGCCGCCGACGCCGCCAAGGCGAAGGCCGCCGCCGAGACCAAGGCCAAGGCCGCCAAGGCGAAGGCGGCGTCCGAGGCGAAGGCCAAGGCCGCCGCCGACGCGAAGGACAAGGCCGAGAAGGCCGCCAAGGCCAAGGCGGACGCCAAGAAGCGCGCGTCCGAGAAGGCCAACCGCTCCACCGCGCGCAAGCCCGTCTACGCCAACAACCTGGACGGCTGGATCCGCGAGGCCATGGCGATCATGAAGAAGGAAGGCATCCCCGGCTCCTACGAGGGGATCCACCGCAACATCATCCGGGAGTCCAGCGGTAACCGCTGGGCCATCAACAACTGGGACATCAACGCCCGGAACGGCATCCCCTCCAAGGGTCTGCTCCAGGTGATCCAGCCGACCTTCGACCGCTACCACGTGGCGGGAACCAAGAAGGACCTGTACGACCCGGTCGCCAACATCGTCGCCGCCTGCAACTACGCGGCCGACCGTTACGGCTCCATGGACAACGTGAACAGCGCGTACTGAGCCGCCGAGTCTCCGGGACCAGCCGTACGCATGCCGGAGGCCGGCACCCCCGCGGGGGTGCCGGCCTCCGTTCCGTACCCGGTGCTTACTTGCGCATGACCTCGGGCTCGTGGCGGCGCAGCAGGCGCGCGACCACGAAGCAGCAGATCACGCCGAGCGCGAGCAGGATCGTGATGTTGATGCCCCACTGGCTCGCGGTGTGCTCCCACAGCGGGTCGACGTCGGTGGGGTCCTTCGGGTCCCACGGCGGCGTCAGACGACCCAGGTCCAGCGTGGTGCCGGCCGCGGCCATCGCCCAGCGGGACGGCATCAGCCAGGCGAACTGCTCCAGGCCGGGCGACCCGTACACCTGGAAGAGCACGCCGGTGAAGACGACCTGGACGATCGCGAACATCACCAGCAGCGGCATGGTCTTCTCGGCGGTCTTCACCAGCGAGGAGATGACCAGGCCCACCATCATCGACGTGAAGCCCAGCGCGATGATCGAGAGGCAGATCTCGACGGCCGGGGGCATGATCAGGCCCTCTTCCGGCAGCTGGCGGGTGGCGAAGCCGATACCGCAGATGATCACGCCCTGGAAGGCGGTGATCACGCCGAGGACGATCACCTTGGACATCAGGTAGGCGGAGCGGGAGAGGCCGGTGGCCCGCTCGCGCTCGTAGATGACCCGTTCCTTGATCAGTTCTCGTACGGAGTTGGCGGCGCCGGAGAAGCACATGCCGACCGCGAGGATCAGCATGATCGTCCCGGCCTTGCCGTTGAACCGGGACGGCGGGGTGGGATCGCCCAGCCCGAACTCCGCCGGGATGACCACGCTGACCACACCCAGCACGGCGGGCAGGATCAGCATCAGACCCATGAAGCCCTTGTCGGACGCGATGACGGAGGAGTATCTCCGGATCAGCGTCCACAGCTGGGCCATCCAGCCCTGCGGCTTCGGCGGGCGCATCTGCTGCGGGGGCGGCATGGTGACCGGCTGGGCCGCGACCGCGTCGATGTCGGCGGCGTACATCTGGTAGTGCTGCGAACCGCGCCAGCGGCCCGCCCAGTCGTAGTCGCGGTAGTTCTCGAAGGCGGAGAAGACGTCGGCCCAGCTGGTGTAGCCGAAGAAGTTCAGCGCTTCCTCCGGCGGGCCGAAGTAGGCGACGGAACCGCCGGGCGCCATCACGAGCAGCTTGTCGCAGATCGCCAGCTCGGCGACCGAGTGCGTGACCACGAGCACCGTGCGGCCGTCGTCGGCGAGGCCGCGCAGCAGCTGCATGACATCGCGGTCCATGCCCGGGTCGAGGCCGGAGGTCGGCTCGTCCAGGAAGATCAGCGACGGCTTGGTGAGCAGCTCCAGGGCGACCGAGACGCGCTTGCGCTGGCCGCCGGAGAGCGAGGTGATCTTCTTGTCCTTGTGGATGTCGAGCTTCAGCTCGGCGAGGACCTCGGTGATCCGGGACTGGCGCTCGGCCTCGGTGGTGTCCGCGGGGAAGCGGAGCTTTGCCGCGTACTTGAGGGCCTTGGTGACGGTCAGCTCCTTGTGCAGGATGTCGTCCTGCGGGACCAGACCGATGCGCTGGCGCAGCTCGGCGAACTGCTTGTACAGGTTCCGGTTGTCGTAGAGGACGTCACCCTGGTTGGCGGGCCGGTAACCGGTGAGCGCCTTGAGGAGGGTGGACTTTCCGGAACCGGACGGGCCGATGACCGCGATCAGCGACTTCTCGGGGACGCCGAAGGAGACGTCCTTGAGGATCTGCTTGCCGCCGTCGACCGTCACCGTGAGGTGGCGGGCGGAGAAGGAGACCTCACCGGTGTCGACGAACTCTTCCAGCCGGTCGCCGACCAGCCGGAACGTCGAGTGGCCGACGCCGACGATGTCGTTCGGGCCGAGGAGGGCCGAACCGGACTTCTGGAGCGGCTGACCGTTGACGTACGTGCCGTTGTGCGAGCCGAGGTCGCGGATCTCGAAGCGGCCGTCGGGCGTCGCGTGGAACTCGGCGTGGTGGCGGGAGACCTGGAGGTCGGAGACGACCAGTTCGTTCTCCAGCGCACGACCGATGCGCATGACCCGGCCGAGGGCCAGCTGGTGGAACGTGGTGGGGCTGCGGTCGCCGTAGACCGGCGGCGCCCCCGCGGCACCGCCCTGTCCGGGTCCGCCCTGTTGCCCGGGGTTCTGCTGGTGCGGCACGTTCTGGTGCGCGGGCTGCTGGTGCGGGACCTGCTGCTGGTGCGCCTGCGGCTGCTGCCAGGCCTGCTGCTGGGCAGGGGCCTGGTGGTGCGCCGGCGCCTGGTGCTGGGCGGGCGCCTGCTGTCCGTGCCAGCCCGCGGCGCCGCCCTGGGGCTGGTGGTGGGGCTGGTGCGCCGGGGCCTGCTGCGCGCCGGCCGCCTGGCCGCCGGCGACACCGGCTCCCGCGGCGGCGCTGAGGCTCACCCGGGGTCCGTCGGTGGCGTTGCCCAGGTGCAGCACCGAGCCGGCGCCGAGCTCCACCTGCTGGATCCGCCGGCCCTGCACATAGGTGCCGTTGGTGCTGCCGTGGTCCTCGATGGACCAACTGCGGCCGTTCCAGCCGATCGTGGCATGCCGCCACGACACTCTGGCGTCGTCGATCGTCAGGTCGCCCTGCGGATCACGTCCAAGGGTGTACGACCTGGACGGATCGAGCGTCCAGGTGCTGCCATTCAATTCCAGTACGAGTTCCGGCACTCCGCGCCCCACTAGTTGTCCCCCGTGATACCCCCGTCGCAGGGAGTCTAGGGATGCTGAACATCGTGGGGAACTATTCCAGGACCAGTCCCCGATCCGAAAGTCGGGCGGGTGAAGAGCGCGAGGAGACCTGCGCGAACACCCCGATACCGGGGGGCGAAACGGGAGCGGATACGGTCGAGTCCGGACGAAGGGCCAGCTACCGTCCAAAAGACGTCCGGCGACACGATATGGGCTGATACAAGACAGCCGGTGCGGCCGGGCGCAAGACTCGTACCGGCCAGATTCGGACGCGGCGTCGGCGGGACCGGAGCGATTCCGTCCGGCACTCGGGACGGGCGGCCGGAGGAGGCGGCGGGACCGATACGGTGGGAGCACCATGAGCGCATCTCAGCCACCTCAGCCCCCCTCGTCTTCTGAGCCCTCTGAGTCTCCTGAGCCCCTTGGACCCCTGGGATCCCGTCGGGTCGACGGAGCCGGCGACGGGCCCCCTCCGGGCAGTGACGCACCCACGCTGCTGGTCAAGATCTTCGGCAAGGACCGTCCCGGCATCACCGCCGGCCTCTTCGACACCCTCGCCGCGTACGCCGTCGACGTCGTGGACATCGAGCAGGTCGTCACCCGGGGCCGCATCGTGCTGTGCGCCCTGGTCACCGCGCCCACGGCGGGCGGGACCACCGAGGGCGATCTGCGGGCGACCGTGCACAGCTGGGCCGACTCCCTGAAGCTGCAGGCCGAGATCATCTCCGGCATCGGCGACAACCGGCCCCGCGGTGACGGCCGTTCCCATGTGACGGTGCTGGGGCACCCGCTCACCGCCGAGTCGACCGCCGCCATAGCGGCCACCATCACCTCGACCGGCGGGAACATCGACCGTATCTTCCGGCTGGCGAAGTACCCGGTCACCGCCGTCGAGTTCGCGGTGTCGGGGACCGGGACGGCCGAGCTGCGGACCGCGCTGGCGACCGAGGCCGCGGAGATCGGTGTGGACGTCGCGGTGGTCTCGGCCGGGCTGAGCCGGCGGGCCCAGCGGCTGGTGGTCATGGACGTCGACTCCACGCTGATCCAGGACGAGGTGATCGAGCTCTTCGCGGCGCACGCGGGCTGCGAGGACAAGGTCGCCGAGGTGACCGAGCAGGCGATGCGCGGCGAGCTGGACTTCGAGCAGTCGCTGCACGCCCGGGTCGCGCTGCTCGCCGGTCTGGACGCCTCGGTGGTGGACAAGGTCCGCACCGAGGTGCGGCTCACTCCCGGCGCCCGCACCCTGATCCGTACGCTGAAGCGGCTCGGCTACCAGGTCGGCGTCGTCTCCGGTGGCTTCACCCAGGTCACGGACGATCTGAAGGAGCGGCTCGGCCTCGACTTCGCCTCGGCCAACACCCTGGAGGTGGTGGACGGCAAGCTCACCGGCCGTGTCGTCGGCGAGGTGGTGGACCGGGCGGGCAAGGCACGGCTGCTGCGGAGCTTCGCCGAGCAGGCGGGCGTACCGCTGGCCCAGACGGTGGCGATCGGGGACGGGGCGAACGATCTCGACATGCTGAACACCGCCGGGCTCGGCGTCGCGTTCAACGCCAAGCCGCTGGTCCGCGAGGCGGCGCACACCGCGGTGAACGTGCCGTTCCTGGACACCGTGCTCTATCTGCTCGGCATCACCCGGGAAGAGGTCGAGGCGGCGGACGGCCTCGTCGGCTGAACCCGTCCGAGCGAAGGACAGGGCCCCGGCACCGCAGTGGTGCCGGGGCCCTGTGCGTGCTCAGTCGTTCGGGGTCCAGTACTCCGTGAGCCTGCCCGCGCCGTGCTCCACGCTCTTCCAGGAGCCGGGGAACTCCACCACGGCATAGGCGGCGGTGGGGAAGCCGTCCCGGGTCATCCGGGCCAGGGTGTCGCCCTCGGCCGAGCCGGAGAGGGCGTCGGCGGCCCCGTGCATCCCGGGGTTGTGCCCGATGACCAGGAGGTTGCGCACCTCGTCGGGGGTCTCGTTGAACAGGGCGATCAGTTCGCCGAGGGAGGCCTCGTACAGCCTCTCCTCGTAGACGGTCCGGGGGCGCTGGGAGAATTCATGGACCGCCAGCTTCCAGGTCTCCCGTGTCCTGGCGGCACTGGAGCAGAGGGCCAGATCGAAGTCGATGCCGGAATCGGCGAGCCTGCGGCCGGCCACGGGCGCGTCCTTTCGGCCGCGCTCGGCCAGCGGGCGCTCATGATCGGAAGCCTGTGACCATTCCGCCTTGGCATGCCGGAGAAGGACGATCCTGCGAGGTGTCTCGACGCTCATACATCTCAGCTTCGCATGAAACGCGCCCTCCGGCGCAGGGTGTTGACGGGCTCGTCCGGACAGTTCACGCGCTGGTCCGGGGCTGCTTCGGCTCAGCGGAACAGCAGCTGGAAGGTGCGCTCGATCAGCTGTCCGAACGCGGGGGCGGTGGTGGCGGCCTGGGCCTGCCCGGGGCTGAGCACCATCAGCAGCAGCCCGGCGAACGCGACGGCGGGCAGGGCGATGGCCCACCAGGGCAGCCGGATCCCGACACCGTCGGCGGCCGGTCGATGGGACCTGGTGTGCGTCGGTGCCGGCATGTCCGCCTCCGTCAAGTCATCGGGTCGTTACCGAAGAACCTACGGAACGGAGACGGCCGGTCCCATCCGGTGACCCACCCACTTCACCCTGACCCTGGCCCCCTAGGGGAAGGTGGGGCCAGCCCCACCCCTCGCGGGGTTCGCGGGCGTCAGGGTGAGGCGATCGTGGCGATCACACCGATGACGACGGTGATGAGGAGCATCGCCCCGAACACGAGGAGAAGCTTCTTCTGGCCGTTCTGGGGATTCGGATCGAGCACTGGCATGAGGTCAGTGTCGCATCTCAGCACTCGTCCTCGATCGTCCGGTCCCGGCCGGCGAGGATCCCGGCCACCATCTGGGGAATCATGAGGCCCGCCATCAGGGCGATCGGCAGCCCCCACCCGCCGCTGTGCTGGTAGAGCACGCCGACGAGCAGCGGACCGGGGATCGAGAGCAGGTAGCCGGTGGACTGGGCGAAGGCGGAGAGCCGGACCACGCCCGCGCCGGACCGCGCCCGCATGCCGATCATGGTGAGGGCGAGCGGGAAGGCGCAGTTCGCGACCCCGAGGAGCAGGGCCCAGGCCCAGGCTCCGGCGGCGGGCGCGAGGTACAGGCCGCTGTAGCCGATCAGGCCGCACAGCCCGAGGACGACGACGATGGGGCCCTGGTTCTTGAGCCGGGAGGCGACCCGGGGGATGACGAAGGCCAGCGGGACGCCCATCGCCATGGTGACCGCGAGCAGGAGTCCGGCCGTGCCGGCGGAGACCCCGGCGTCGCGGAAGATCTGCGGCATCCAGCCCATGGTGATGTACGCGGCGGTGGCCTGGAGCCCGAAGAAGCAGGCGAGGCCCCAGGCGGTACGGCTGCGAGCGATGCGCAGGGGCTGCGCATCGGGGGCGTTCGCGGCGACCGGCGCCGACTGGCCGGGGGCCGGGGTGCGGTCGCGTACGAGGACGATCCAGGGCAGCACGGCGACGGCGGCGAGCACGGCCCAGACGACCAGGCCCGTCTGCCAGTTGCCGCCCAACGCGCCGGTGACGGGGACGGTGAGGGCGGCGGCCAGGGCGGTGCCGAGGGCCAGGGCCATGGAGTAGAGGCCGGTCATGGTACCGACGCGGTCGGGGAACCAGCGCTTGACGATCACCGGCATCAGGATGTTGCTCACGGCGATGCCCATCAGGGCCAGGGCACTGGCGGCCAGGAATCCGGCGGTGGAGCCGATGTACGGACGGACGGCCAGGCCCACCGCGATGGCGGCCATGCCGGCGCAGACGACGGTGCCCGCGCCGAATCGGCGGGCGAGGCGCGGCGCCATGACGCCGAAGACGGCGAAGCAGAGGGGCGGCACGGAGGTGAGGACGCCGGCCACGCTGCCGCTCATGTGCAGCCCTTCGCGGACCTCTTCGAGGAGGGCGCCGAGGCTGGTGATGGCGGGGCGGAGGTTGAGCGCGGCCAGGACGAGCCCCACGGCGATGAGGCGCAGCAGCCACGGAGAGGGGCCCTCGGCGGCTCCGGGGAGCGGCTGGGGCCGGGTGTCGTGGGGCGTGCGCGCGGTGGCCTCGCGGTTCAGGGTCGGGGTCTGCGTCTCGTCGTCCGGCATGGAGCCATCATAGAATCATGGGATGATTGATTGTCCAATCCGGTCATGGCCCTGCATCCCCCGCACGCGTTGAGAGAATGCGGGAGAGAATCCGGCCCGGACCTCAAGCTCACGAGCAAGGAGCACCATGGCGCTGACGTCCCCTCGGCGTTCGGCACTCTCCGACCAGGTGATCGCCCAGTTGCGGAACCAGATCACCTCGGGCGAGTGGCCGGTCGGCTCGCGGATTCCGACCGAACCCGAGCTGGTCGAGCAGCTGGGCGTGGCCCGTAACACCGTCCGCGAGGCCGTGCGGGCACTCGCGCACAACGGGCTGCTGGACATCCGGCAGGGCTCCGGCACGTATGTGATCGCCACGAGCGAGCTGGCCGGGGTGATGCACCGCAGGTTCGCGGCGGCGGACCCCCGGCACGTCGCGGAGCTGCGCTCGACGCTGGAATCGTCGGCGGCCCGGCTGGCGGCGGCCCGGCGCACCGAGCGGGATCTGCGGCAGCTGGACGCGTTGATGGCCCGCCGGGAGGAGGCCTGGGCGTCGGGCGACGCGGAGGCGTTCGTGGCGGCGGACGCCACGCTGCACCTGGCGGTGGTGGCCGCCTCGCACAACGACGTCCTGACCGGGCTCTACGCCGATCTCGGGGATCTGTTGCGCGACTACCTGCGCGGTGACGTGGGTCCCGAGCTGCGGCCGGAGAACCACATGGACCACGGCCGGCTGGTCGAGGCGATCCGGGCCGGGGACGCGGAGACGGCGGCGGCCGAGGCGGCGAGCCACGCGCTGCACTGCCTGACGGACCGGGTGTAGCACCCGGGCCTGCTCACAGCGGGGCGGGGTGGTGGCTGACCCAGGCGGTCGCGACCTCTTTCCAGCAGCGGTCCTCCAGCCGTACGGTCCGGCCGGGCTCCACCGCGACCACCTCGCCGTCCGCGTCGACGTCCCACCACCGGTCGCACTCGGTGTGCAGCCGGACCAGGTCCACGGAGGGGTAGGGGTTGTGGCAGTAGGCGACGACCCGGGAGCCCTCGACGGTCGTACGGCACTCCGAACCGGCCGGTTCGGGCTTCGGGGCCGCCACGTCCGTACCGGAGTCGGCTCCCCTGGCGGCGTGGACCCCCAGGGGTACGGCGAGGGCGGCGACGGCCAGCGGTACGGCCAGGAGGAGACGGGGGCGTCGGCGCGTGGGACGCACAGCGATCTCCCTCCCGCAGCCTGACCAGAAGTCCGGTTCCTCCTCATTCTGCGGTGGATCGGCCGACTTTTCGACCGGAGCGTCGGCGAGGGGCCACGGTGCGTGAACGGCCCCCGGCCGCGTACCGCCTCCGTGAGCGGGAGGGGGTGACGCGGCCGGGGGCCGTTCAGCTGGGGCCGTGCGCGGTCAGGCGCCCATCATGTGCACGCCGCTGTCGACGTGGATGATCTCGCCCGTGGTACGCGGGAAGAAGTCGGAGAGCAGGGCGACGATGCCGCGACCGGCCGGCTCCGGGTCGGACATGTCCCAGGCGAGCGGGGCGCGGTGGTTCCAGACGTCGGCCAGCTCCGAGAAGCCCGGGATGGACTTGGCGGCCATGGAGCCGATCGGACCGGCGGAGATCAGGTTGCAGCGCAGCCCGTCCTTGCCCAGGTCACGGGCGAGGTAGCGGGAGGTGGCCTCCAGCGCGGCCTTGGCCGGGCCCATCCAGTCGTACTGCGGCCAGGCGTACTGGGCGTCGAAGGTGAGGCCGACGATCGAGCCGCCCTCGCTCATCAGCGGCTTGCAGGCCATGGCCAGCGACTTCAGCGAGAACGCCGAGACGTGCATCGCGGTGGCGACGGACTCGAACGGGGTGTTGAGGAAGTTGCCGCCGAGCGCGTCCTGCGGCGCGAAGCCGATGGAGTGGACGACGCCGTCGAGCGAGCCGAGCTCCTCGCGGACCAGACCCGCCAGCCGGTCCAGGTGCTCCTGGTTGGTCACGTCCAGCTCGATGACCTTGGCCGGCTTCGGCAGCTTCTTGGCGATGCGCTCGGTCAGGGTGGGACGCGGGAAGGCCGTCAGGATGACCTCGGCACCCTGCTCCTGGGCCACCTTCGCGGCGTGGAACGCGATGGACGACTCCATCAGCACCCCGGTGATGAGGATGCGCTTGCCGTCGAGAATTCCGCTCATGGTGATCAGTGACCCATGCCCAATCCGCCGTCAACGGGAATGACGGCTCCAGTGATGTACGACGCGTCGTCGGAGGCGAGGAAGCGCACCGCGGCGGCGATCTCCTCGGGCCGCGCGTAGCGGCCCAGCGGCACCTGGGACACGATGCCCTTGCGCTGCTCCTCGGTGAGCACCTGGGTCATGTCGGTGTCGACAAAACCGGGGGCGACGACGTTGAAGGTGATGTTCCGCGAGCCGAGTTCCCGGGCCAGCGACCGGGCGAACCCGACCAGTCCGGCCTTGGAGGCGGCGTAGTTCGCCTGGCCCGCCGAGCCGAGGAGGCCGACGACGGAGGAGATCAGGACGACGCGGCCCTTCTTGGCGCGCAGCATGCCGCGGTTGGCGCGCTTGACGACCCGGAAGGTGCCGGTGAGGTTGGTGTCGACGACGGAGGTGAAGTCCTCCTCGGACATCCGCATCAGCAACTGGTCCTTGGTGATACCGGCGTTGGCGACCAGCACCTCCACGGGACCGTGCTTCTCCTCGATCTCCTTGTAGGCCTGCTCCACCTGCTCGGCGTCGGTGATGTCGCAGCGGACCGCGAGGACACCGGCCTCGGTGAGGACCTGGGGAGGCTCGCCGGAGCGGTAGGTGATCGCGACCTGGTCGCCGTTGTCGGCGAAGGTGCGGGCGATGGCGAGGCCGATGCCCCGGTTTCCTCCGGTGACGAGAACCGAGCGGCTCAACGGATCACCCTTTCCTTGGCGGTCTGGTGCGTGGTCCCGGGCGGTCGGGTACGTCGAAAACCTATCGGTACCGTGCGCCGATCGGGGAATCGGGCCCTGACAGTGGCTTGTCCGGGGTGCTGTGGGGTTCCTACAGTCCGCGCCGATGCGTGGTCGGCCCACGCGTCTGCGATATCCCCCGGTGCGGTCACCCTCCGGCGTGGTTCACTGCCGTGGTGTATCGAGAAGGGAACTCCCTGTGCCCCACGAGGTAGATCAGTCATTCCTGGCACTGCCGTCGCGCGCGCTGGCCGACGCGGCGCTCGCCCGCGCTCGGGCCCTCGGCGCGACCCACGCCGACTTCCGGCTGGAGCGGGTGCGCAGTGCCACCTGGCGGCTGCGGGACGCGCGGCCCGCCGGGGCGTCGGACAGCACGGACCTCGGGTACGCGGTGCGCGTGGTGCACGGCGGGGCCTGGGGGTTCGCGTCCGGGGTCGATCTGACGATGGACGCGGCCGCGAAGGTGGCCTCGCAGGCCGTCGCGATGGCCAAGCTGTCGGCGAAGGTGATCGCCGCTGCCGGCTCGGACGAGCTGGTGGAGCTGGCGGACGAACCGTCGCACGGTGAGCGGACCTGGGTCTCGGCGTACGACGTCGACCCCTTCTCCGTACCGGACGAGGAGAAGGCGGCGCTGCTCGCCGAGTGGAGCGGGCGGCTGCTGGGCGCGGAGGGCGTCGCGCACGTGGACGCGTCCCTGATGACCGTGCACGAGAACAAGTTCTACGCGGACACGGCGGGCACCGTGACCACGCAGCAACGGGTGCGGATCCACCCGCAGTTCACCGCCGTCGCGGTGGACGGCACGACCGGCGGGTTCGACTCGATGCGCACGATCGCGCCGCCGGTGGGCCGGGGCTGGGAGTATCTGACCGGCACCGGCTGGGACTGGGACACCGAGCTGGAGCAGATCCCCGGTCTGCTGGCGGAGAAGATGCGGGCGCCGGGCGTCGAGGCGGGGGCGTACGACCTGGTCGTCGACCCGTCGAACCTGTGGCTGACGATCCACGAGTCGATCGGCCACGCCACCGAGCTGGACCGGGCGCTGGGGTACGAGGCGGCGTACGCCGGGACCTCGTTCGCCACCTTCGACCAGCTCGGCAAGCTGGCGTACGGCTCCCCCGTGATGAACGTGACCGGCGACCGCACGGCCGAGCACGGGCTCGCCACCATCGGGTACGACGACGAGGGCGTCGAGGCGCAGTCGTGGGACCTGGTGAAGGACGGCACGCTCGTCGGCTACCAACTGGACCGCCGCATCGCGAAGCTGACGGGCCTCGGCCGCTCCAACGGCTGCGCGTTCGCGGACTCGCCGGGCCATGTCCCCGTCCAGCGCATGGCGAACGTGTCGTTGCGGCCGGATCCGGGCGGCCTCTCCACGGAGGACCTGATCGGCGGGGTCGAGCGCGGGATCTACGTGGTCGGCGACCGGTCGTGGTCCATCGACATGCAGCGCTACAACTTCCAGTTCACCGGTCAGCGGTTCTTCCGCATCGAGAACGGCAGGCTCGCCGGGCAGCTGCGCGATGTGGCGTACCAGGCGACGACCACGGACTTCTGGGGCTCGATGGAGAGGGTCGGCGGCCCTCAGACGTATGTGCTCGGCGGCGCGTTCAACTGCGGCAAGGCCCAGCCCGGCCAGGTCGCGGCAGTCTCGCACGGCTGCCCCTCCGCCCTCTTCCGGGGCGTCAACATCCTCAACACGACGCAGGAGGCCGGACGATGAACGGCGACCACGGAACCGGCTGGGGGTCCGGGGGTCGTCCCCCGGGCAAGCACAGTCTCAACACGACGCAGGAGGCCGGACGATGAGCCGCGTCAGCAAGCCGTACGAGATCGTCGAGCGGGCTCTGGAGCTGTCCACCACGGACGGTCTGGTGGTCATCGCGGACGAGCAGTCCTCCGCCAACCTGCGCTGGGCGGGCAACGCGCTCACCACGAACGGGGTGACCCGGGGGCGCACCCTGACCGTCATCGCGACCGTGGACGGGGCCGAGGGAACCGCCTCCGGTGTCGTCTCCCGGTCCGCCGTGACCACCGACGACCTGGAGCCGCTGGTCCGCGCCGCCGAGGCCGCCGCCCGGGGCGCGGGCCCGGCCGAGGACGCGCAGCCGCTGGTGAGCGGGGTGCCCGCATCGCCCGACTTCACGGACGCGCCCGCCGAGACCGGCTCGGAGGTCTTCGCGGACTTCGCCCCGGCGCTCGGCGACGCCTTCGCGCGCGCCCGTTCCGGGGGCCGTGAGCTGTACGGCTTCGCCAACCACGAGCTGACCTCGACCTATGTGGGGACGTCGACGGGGCTGCGGCTGCGCCACGACCAGCCGAACGGGACGCTGGAGCTGAACGCGAAGTCGCCCGACCGGACGCGTTCGGCGTGGGCGGGCCGGGCGACCCGGGACTTCAAGGACGTCGACCCGGCGGCGATGGACGCGGAGCTGGCGCAGCGGCTGCGCTGGGCGGAGCGGCGCATCGAGCTGCCCGCCGGCCGCTACGAGACGCTGCTGCCGCCGACCGCGGTGGCGGACCTGCTGATCTACCAGCTCTGGTCGTCGACCGCGCGGGACGCGGTGGAGGGCCGGACGGTGTTCTCGACGCCCGGCGGCGGGACCCGGCTGGGCGAGCAGCTCGCTCCGCTCCCCCTCACCCTGCGCAGCGACCCGCACGCCCCGGGCCTGGAGTCGGCGCCGTTCGTGATCGCCCACTCCTCCGGCGACAGCGCTTCCGTCTTCGACAACGGGCTGCCGCTGGCCCCGACGGAGTGGGTCCGGAACGGGAAGCTGGAGCGGCTGACGACGACCCGGCACTCGGCGGGCCTGACCGGCCTCCCGGTCGCCCCGGGCATCGACAACCTGCTCCTGGAAGGCGGCGGCGAGCAGTCGCTGGAGGAGATGGTCGCCGCGACGACCGGGCGGGCGCTGCTGCTGACCTGCCTCTGGTACATCCGCGAGGTGGACCCGGCGACGCTGCTGCTGACCGGGCTGACCCGGGACGGCGTCTATCTGGTCGAGGACGGCGAGGTGGTCGGCGAGGTGAACAACTTCCGGTTCAACGAGTCGCCGGTGGACCTGCTGTCGCGGGCCTCGGAGGCCGGGCGTACGGAGAAGACGCTGCCGCGCGAGTGGGGCGACTGGTTCACCCGGGCGGCGATGCCCGCGCTGCGCATCCCGGACTTCAACATGAGCTCGGTCAGCCCGGGCGTGTGACCCGCCTAGACTGACACGTAGATCTCTACCATCGCTAAGGAGCACCGGAACCGTGACGGACATCGTCGACGAGCTGAAGTGGCGCGGGCTGTTCGCCCAGTCCACTGACGAGGACGCATTGCGCAAGGCTCTCGCGGACGGTCCCGTCACCTTCTATTGCGGCTTCGACCCGACCGCGGCCAGCCTGCACGTGGGGCACCTGGTGCAGGTGCTCACCATGCGGCGGCTCCAGCAGGCCGGGCTCAAGCCGCTGGCGCTGGTCGGCGGGGCCACGGGGCAGATCGGTGACCCGCGGCCCACCGCCGAGCGCACGCTGAACGACCCGGAGACCATCGCCGCCTGGGTGCAGCGGCTGCGGGGGCAGATCGAGCCCTTCCTCACCTTCGAGGGCCCGAACGCGGCGACGATGGTCAACAACCTGGACTGGACCGCGGGTATGTCCGCGATCGAGTTCCTGCGGGACATCGGCAAGCACTTCCGGGTCAACAAGATGCTCGCCAAGGACTCGGTCGCCCGCCGACTGGAGTCGCAGGAGGGCATCAGCTACACCGAGTTCAGCTACCAGCTGCTCCAGGGCATGGACTTCCTGGAGCTGTACCGCCGGCACGGCTGCACCCTTCAGCAGGGCGGCAGCGACCAGTGGGGCAACCTCACCGCGGGCATCGACCTGATCCACCGGCTGGAGCCGGGGGCGGTCGTGCACGCGCTGGCGACGCCGCTGATGACGAAGGCGGACGGGACGAAGTTCGGCAAGTCCGAGAGCGGCGCCGTCTGGCTCGACCCGGAGATGACGACGCCGTACGCGTTCTACCAGTTCTGGCTGAACGTGGACGACCGGGACGTCTCCCGCTACCTGCGCATCCTCAGCTTCAGGAGCCGTGAGGAGCTGGAGGAGCTGGAGAAGCTGACCGAGGAGCGCCCGCAGGCGCGCAACGCGCAGCGGGCGCTGGCCGAGGAGCTGACGACGCTGGTGCACGGCGGTGCGCAGTGCGCGGCCGTGATCGCGGCGTCGAAGGCGCTGTTCGGCCAGGGCGACCTGGCCGAGCTGGACGAGGCGACGCTGAGCGCGGCCCTGTCCGAGGTGCCGCACGCCACCGTCGCCGAGCTGGGCCCGCTGGTCGACCTGCTGGTGGAGGTCGGCCTCGCGCCGAGCAAGTCGGGTGCCCGCCGTACGGTCAAGGAGGGCGGCGCCTACGTGAACAACGTGAAGGTCGTCGACGGCGAGGTCGCGCCGGACGCCGGGGAGCTGCTGCACGGGCGCTGGCTGGTGCTGCGCCGAGGCAAGAAGAACCTGGCGGCCGTGGAGGTCAGCCCGACGGGCTGACCTCTCCCGCCGCCCTCCCGCTCAGCACGAAGCCGCGGCCGGACACGCGAGGAAAGCGTGTCCGGCCGCGGCGTCGGTGGAGCGGTGACCGGTCAGGTTCTCTGACGGCGGCCGCCCCGGATCTTCTGCCAGGCCATGTCGCCGACGGCGACGACCGCCACGGCGCCCGCCAGCTGGAGCACATGGCGGATCCAGTCGATGCCCTTGGTGTCCTCGACACCGATCCAGCCCGCCACGGCGTTGCCGAGGATGCTGCCGAGGATGCCGAACACGGCCGTCAGCCAGAGCGGGATGTCCTGCTTGCCCGGCAGGATCGCTCTGGCGATGACACCGAGCACCAATCCCACGATGATTGCCCACAACCAGCTCATTTCGCCTCCTCGTACGGCGCGGAGTGCGCGTCCGCCCAGTCTCGTCCCGCCGTCCGGGCGTCCGCATGCCCGGTTGGGCCGTTCGGGGGACCCCGGGTCTCACCCGCCGGGCGGGCCCCGGTCGCCTGCCCGGCGGATACCGGGCGTACCGTGGATGCGGCCCGGTCCGTGAGGGTCCGGCGACGACATCTGGTGGTGGAGCATGCTGCGGAAGAACGCGGATTCGGAGGTCATCCGGATCACGGGCGCCCGTCAGGGGCTGACGGAAGACGTCCGCGGCCGGCAGCGACGCTATGTGATCTCGATGTCGGTGCGCACGGTGTCGGTGGTGCTGGCCGCGGTGCTGTGGAACGTGGAGCGGCATGTGGCGATCGTGGCGCTCGCGCTCGGCGTCCTGCTGCCGTACGTGGCGGTGGTCATCGCCAACGCGGGCCGGGAGAACGCGACTTCGCTGCCGACGACATTCGTGCCGATGCCGATGCGCCCGGCTCTGGAGACCGCTCCGGTGGCCGGTTCGGCGGAGTCGGGGGACGCGCAGGGGGCGTCCGGCCGCGTTCCGCCGTCGCATGAGCCCGGCTGAGCCCCCACGTCGCGCGAAGCTCAGGAAAGCTCACATCAATCATGACGTTCCGGTGCACCGCACCCGGGTCCCCGTGACATACTTCGAAAGCGCTCCGCATCCCCCGTCGGAGCGATGGACCGACGCCGGGCAGCTCCCCCCGTGGCTGCTCGGCGTCGCCTTTTCTCCGGCAGGGGATGCGTCAGAGGGCTTGCGATCCAGCTGACTCGGCTCGCGAGTACCTGTTCTAGGCTGGGACCCGTGATTTTCCCCGAGACGTCCGCCGAGAGTCCTTCCGGTGCCCCGCTCTGTTCCGCCAAGGGCTGCCGGTCCGCCGCCGTGTGGGTGCTCGCCTGGAACAACCCGAAGCTGCACCCGCCCGAGCGGCGCAAGACCTGGCTGGCCTGCGACGAGCACCGGGAGCACCTGTCCTCGTTCCTCGACGTACGGGGTTTCCTCAAGGATGTCGTGGCGCTGAAGGACTGGGATCCCGGGCCCGAGGGCTCGCCGGACGCCTGAGCATCAGCTCTCGTCGGGAGACCTCGGCGTCAGCCGCCGATCGCCGACATCGGGCGGTCGGGCTGCAGGAAGGACGGGTCGTCCAGTCCGGAGCCCGCCTTCTTGCCCCACATCGCCGTTCGCCAGAGCTGGGCGATCTCCTCGTCCGGCGCGTCCCCGCGCAGTGCCCCGCGCAGATCCGTCTCCTCCCGGGCGAAGAGGCAGGTGCGGACCTGGCCGTCGGCGGTGAGCCGCGTACGGTCGCAGGCCCGGCAGAACGGGCGGGTGACGGAGGCGATCACGCCGACGCGGTGCGGGCCGCCGTCGACGGTCCAGCGCTCGGCGGGGGCGGAGCCGCGGGACGCGTCGCTCTCGGGGGTGAGGGTGAAGCGGGTGCGCAGGGAGGTGAGGATGTCCCCGGCGGTGATCATGCCGTCGCGCTTCCAGCCGTGCTGGGCGTCGAGCGGCATCTGCTCGATGAAGCGGAGCTCGTAGTCGTGGGCCACGGCCCAGGCGAGCAGCTCGGGGGCCTCGTCGTCGTTGAGTCCCGGCATCAGGACGGAGTTGACCTTCACCGGGGTGAGCCCGGCCTCGTGGGCGGCCTCCAGGCCGTCCAGCACGTCCCTGTGGCGGTCACGGCGGGTGAGGGTCTTGAAGACGTCGGGCCGCAGGGTGTCCAGCGAGACGTTGACCCGGTCGAGACCCGCGGCCTTGAGGGCGGTGGCGGTCCGCTTGAGTCCGATGCCGTTGGTCGTGAGGGACATGCGGGGGCGGGGGGTGAGCGCGGCGCACTGCTCGACGATGGAGACGAGGCCGGGGCGCAGCAGCGGCTCGCCGCCGGTGAAGCGGACCTCGGTGATGCCGAGCGAGGTGACGGCGATCCGGATCAGGCGCACGATCTCGTCGTCGGAGAGCAGCTCGCTCTTGCCGAGCCACTGAAGGCCCTCCTCCGGCATGCAGTAGGTGCAGCGCAGATTGCACTTGTCGGTGAGTGACACACGTAGGTCGGTGGCGACCCGGTCGTAGGTGTCGATGAGCACGGTGGGTCCCTCCCCCGGTGGTCCGCGGTGGTGCGGTCGCTCTTCTCGTTCTCTGCTGCTTCCGAGCCTACGTGAGACATGTGACAACGGCGTGGCCCGTTTGCCACGAGGTGCGGCCGGGCCGCGTCGTAGGACTCTACGACGCGGCCCGGCCGCAGGTGGCGGGTGAAGCCTCGAAGGAGGCCCGACCCGGTGTGGCCTGGGGTGGCCCGGTGCGCTCCCGGTGGACGCGAGGTGTGCTCAGTGGGCTCCGACGCCGGTGAGGGACTTGACCTCCAGTTCGGCGTACTTGTCCGTGTCGGCCTTCTCCTTGGAGAGCAGCGAGCCGACCCAGCCGAGCAGGAAGCCGAGCGGGATCGAGATCAGGCCGGGGTTCTCCAGCGGGAACCAGGCGAAGTCGACGTCCGGGAACATCGAGCTCGGCTTGGAGGAGACGACCGGCGAGAACAGCACCAGCAGGACGGACGAGGCGAGGCCGCCGTAGATGGACCAGAGGGCCCCCTGCGTGGTGAAGCGCTTCCAGAAGAGGCTGTAGAGGATCGTCGGCAGGTTGGCGGAGGCCGCGACCGCGAAGGCCAGGGCGACGAGTCCGGCGACGTTCAGGTCGCGGGCGAGTGCGCCGAGCGCGATGGAGACGATGCCGATCGCGACGGTGGCCCAGCGCGCCGCGCGGACCTCCTCCTTCTCGGTGGCCTGCCCCTTGCGGATGACGTTGGCGTAGATGTCGTGCGCGAAGGACGAGGAGGAGGCGAGGGTGAGTCCGGCGACGACGGCCAGGATGGTGGCGAAGGCGACCGCGGAGATGACCGCGAGGAGGATGGCGCCGCCGGTGGACCCGGAGCCGCCGCCGATCTCCAGTGCGGCCAGGGGCGCCGCGGTGTTGCCGGCCTTGTTGGAGGCGATGATGTCGTCCGGCTTGAGGATCGCGGCGGCGCCGAAGCCGAGCACGATCGTCATCAGGTAGAAGGCGCCGATGATGCCGATCGCCCAGTTCACGGACTTACGGGCGGCCTTGGCGGTGGGCACGGTGTAGAAGCGGATCAGGATGTGCGGCAGGCCGGCGGTGCCGAGGACCAGGGCGATGCCGAGCGAGATGAAGTCCAGCTTCGAGACGCCGGTGGCGCCGTACTTCAGACCGGGCTCCAGGAAGGCCGCGCCCTTGCCGCTGTTGCTGGCGGCGGTGCCGAGCAGGTCGGAGATGTTGAAGTTGAACTTCAGCAGGATCAGGAAGGTGATGAGCAGGGTGCCCGCGATCAGCAGGACGGCCTTGACCATCTGCACCCAGGTGGTGCCCTTCATGCCGCCGATGGTGACGTAGAGGATCATGAGGATGCCGACCAGGGCGACGATGACGATCTTCCCGAAGTCGCTGGTGATGCCGAGCAGCAGCGAGACGAGGACGCCGGCTCCGGCCATCTGGGCCAGCAGGTAGAAGATCGAGACGACGATCGTGGACGTACCGGCGGCGGTGCGGACCGGGCGCTGGCGCATCCGGTAGGCGAGGACGTCGCCCATCGTGTAGCGGCCGGAGTTGCGCAGCGGTTCGGCGACCAGGAGCAGGGCGACGAGCCAGGCGACGAGGAAGCCGATGGAGTACAGGAAGCCGTCGTACCCGAAGAGGGCGATGGCTCCGGCGATGCCGAGGAAGGACGCGGCGGACATGTAGTCGCCGGAGACCGCGAGTCCGTTCTGGAATCCGGTGAACTGGCGGCCGCCCGCGTAGAAGTCGGAGGCGCTCTTGGTCTGGCGGCCCGCCCACACGGTGATGAAGAGCGTGGCGACGACGAACGCGGCGAACAGCGTGATGATCAGCGGCCGGTGCTCGCTCGCCCCCTCGGTGGCGGCGAGCTGGACGGTGGGATAGAGGGCGTGGGCGGCGCTCATACGTCGGCCTCCATACGGGACTTGATCGCCTCGGCCTTGGGGTCGAGCTTGCTCGCGGCGTGCCGGGAGTAGAGCCAGGCGATGAGGAAGGTGGTGGCGAACTGGGCGAGTCCGAGGACGAGCGCCATGTTGATGTTGCCGACGACCTTGGTGGCCATGAATCCGCCCGCGTAGTTGCAGAGCAGGACGTAGAGCAGGTACCAGGTCACAAAGGCGATGGTCAGGGGGAAGGCGAAGGAACGGTGGGAGCGGCGCAGCTCGGCGAAGTCCGGGCTCGACTGCACCGCGACGAACGCCTCGGTGGTGGGCTGTACGGGCCCGGTGGGCGATGTGCCCTCGGGGGGCGGTGCATCGGTAGCCACGGAATCTCCTCGCGACGCGGGTGCGGTGATCTGGGGGACGTTGGGTGTCAAGGAGGCCTCTCTACCGGCGGGGGACGGTGATGTACCTCCTGGACAACGGCACGGAGGGCGCGACGAAGCGGTTCACCGCGTCTTTCGCCGTCTCGTTCGCCTTACCGGAGGGGTGGCCGTAGGGCCGGTTGGCGGGGCGTCACCCGTTCGCATTCGGCCGCATCGGTCACTCTTCGAACTCACTTGCCCGTAAACGTTGATGTGCCGGGATGATCAGCGATAGCTTCACTCGTCATGTACGCGACCGAACACGCCAGGTGTCCGGTCGTTCGGCACGGATGATGTGGAGAACCCATGGCTCATCTGGCATCCAGACGGACCCGCGCACTCGCGGTGCCCGTCGGACTCGCGCTGACCGCCTCGCTCGGCTTCCTGCCGACGGCGACGGCCACGGCGGCGCCCACCGGCGAGCAGGCCGCGGCGAGCGTGCGGACCGACGGGCCGAAGCTGTCCTACGTGGTCAACGTCCGTGGCGGCCACGGCACGGTGAAGGACGTCAAGAAGGCGATCGCCAAGGCCGGCGGCACCGTCGTCATCGCCTATGAGCAGATCGGCGTCATCGTCGTCCACTCGCAGAACCCGGCCTTCGGCGAAACGATCCGCCGCGCACGGGGCGTGGAGTCGGCGGGCGCCACCCGCACGAACCCGATCGTGCCGCAGGCCACGAAGGACATGGGCTCGATAGCCGAGCCGCTCACGGCCGAGCAGGCGGCGGCCGCCGCCGCGGACGCGAAGGCCGGCGAGGACCCGCTGGAGCCGCTCCAGTGGTCGCTGCCCGCGATCAAGGCGGACAAGGCGCACCAGAAGTCGCTGGGCTCGAAGAAGGTGACGGTCGCCGTCATCGACACGGGCGTCGACGACACCCACCCGGACCTGGCCCCGAACTTCGACGAGCGCGCCTCGGCGAACTGCGTGACGGGCGCTCCGGACACCACCGCCGGCTCCTGGCGTCCGGCGGCGGGCGAGAGCGACCACGGCACGCATGTGGCGGGCACCGTCGCCGCCGCGAAGAACGGCGTCGGTGTCACCGGTGTCGCCCCGGGCGTGAAGGTGTCGGGCATCAAGGTGTCGAACCCGGACGGGTTCTTCTACACCGAGGCCGTCGTCTGCGGGTTCCTCTGGGCCGCCGAGCGCGGTGTCGAGGTGACCAACAACAGCTATTACACCGACCCGTGGCTGTTCAACTGCAAGAACGACGCCGACCAGGGCGCCCTGGTCGACGCGCTCACCCGCGCCGTGAAGTACGCGGAGCGCAAGGGCACGGTCAACGTCGCGGCGGCGGGCAACTCCCGCCACGACCTGGCGGTCGACGCGATCGAGGACACGACCAGCCCGAACGACTCCGAGACGGTCACGCGGACGATCGACCCGAGCGCCTGCCCGGACATCCCGACCATGCTGCCGGGCGTCGTGACGGTCTCCGCGACGGGTGCGAAGGGCCTGAAGTCCTCGTACTCGAACTACGGCAAGGGCATCATCGACGTGGCGGCCCCGGGCGGTGACTCGACGGTCTACCAGACCCCCGAGCCGCCCGCCGTCAACGGCCTGATCCTCTCCACGCTGCCGGGCGGCAAGTTCGGCTACAAGGCCGGTACGTCGATGGCGTCCCCGCATGTCGCGGGCGTCGTGGCGCTGATCAAGTCGAAGCACCCCCACGCTTCGCCGGCGGCGGTCAAGGCGCTGCTGACGGTGGAGGCGGACGCGAAGGCGTGCGGCGAGCCGTACGACATCAACGGTGACGGCGTCATCGACGCGGTCTGCGAGGGCGGCAAGAGCTACAACGGCTTCTACGGGGCCGGAGTGGTGGACGCGCTGGACGCGGTGCGCTGGTAACGGCACGTCGCGGTACGGCCGAGGGCCCGGGGAGATCGTTCTCCCCGGGCCCTCGGGCGTGCGCCGGGATCATGCCCCCGGTGTGTGCTTCGTCAGCACCCCGAGGGCCAGCAGGGCCTGGGCGGCGATGTAGGTGAGCATCACCCAGAAGTCGGGGGCGGGCGCCTGCGGCCACTCGGCGATGCCGGTGGCGATGAGGGCGTCCGAGAGCAGGAAGAGCGCACCGCCGACCGCCGCGTACGGTCCGAACACGCCCGCCCGCCAGGCCATGGCGGTGAGCAGCAGGCTGTATCCGGTGAGCGGGATCCGCAGGTCCGCCGGGAGGTCCGGCCAGATCAGCACGAGGAAGACGACGAGGACGGCGGCGTACCCGGCCCCCGTGGCCAGGCCGGCCGGGGAGCGGCCGACGCCTCGGCTCCGCCCCTCCCCCCGCCCGAACAGCGTCAGGTAGCAGACATGGCCGACGGCGAACGACCCCATGCCGACCAGGAAGGCCAGGTCGTGGTCGGCGAGCAGGAAGACATCACCGCCCCACCCGAACAGCAGGGCCGCCACGAGCAGTCGGGGTGCGCAGCGCAGCGCAGCGTACCCGGCGAGCAGCGGCATCAGCAGCGGCTTGGCGACCAGGTGGACGGTCCCGGCCCCGGCGAGGAGCCCGGCGAGGTCGGCCGCGGCGACGAGGAGGAAGGCGAGGAGCACGGGGCGGGCGAAGCGCTCGGCCCGTCGGCCGGGACCGGCACCGGTGGTTCCGGCGGGGCCGGGGCGGGCGGCGGTGGCGCTCACAGGGCGCGTTCCGGGGCGGAGGCCTGCGGGGACAGGCTCTCCGGCACGAACGTGGCGGGCGCGGCGGGCGTGAGAGGCGTGGCGGACGGCGCGGGCGTGGGGGTCGGGGCGGCCGTGTCAGCCCCCGCCTTCGAGGCCGGCTGCCAGCCCGGCCCGCGGAAGACCCGGCCGGCCCGCTCGCTCCAGGTGTCGGCGGCCCGGACGTCCCGGGCGATGGCGGCGTACTCGTGGGTGGCGACGCGCAGCGGGTTGTAGGTGGAGATGTTCTTGGTGAGCCCGTAGACGGGCCGCTCGACCTCCGCCGCGAAGGACCCGAACAGGCGGTCCCAGATGATCAGGATGCCGCCGTAGTTGCGGTCCAGGTAGCCGCCCTGCGAAGCGTGGTGGACGCGGTGGTGGGAGGGCGTGTTGAGGACGTACTCGAAGGGGCGCGGAAGCTTGCCGACCCGCTCGGTGTGTACCCAGAACTGGTAGACGAGGTTGGCCGACTGGCAGAACGCGAGCGCCGCCGGGTGCACGCCGCAGGCGATCAGCGGCAGGTAGAACGGCCAGACGGTCGCGGAGGTCCAGGGCTGGCGCAGTGCGGTGGTGAGGTTGAACTTCTCGCTCGAGTGGTGGACCACATGGCAGGCCCACAGGATCCGGATCACATGGTGGCCGCGGTGGGACCAGTAGTAGAAGAAGTCCTGGGCGAGGAGCATCAGCAGGACGGTCCACCACACCACGGGCACCCGCAGCGGCGTCAGTTCGTAGACCCCCATGTAGATCGCGAGGACGGGAATCTTCCACAGCAGATCGAAGCCCAGGCTGCCGAGCCCCATGGTGACGCTGGTGGCGGCGTCCTTGGTCTCGTATCCGGCCGCGTCCTCGTCCGGATGGAGGCGGTAGCTGACCATCTCGATCACGGCGAGCAGCACGAAGGCCGGTATCGACCACAGCACGACATCGGGCAGGTTCGGCTCCATGCGAGCACCGTAGGGCCGTCGGTCGGTGAGGGCTAGGGGTTGTTACCCACAAGTATGCGAGACCTGCTGTCAGCAGTCTTTGGCACCTTCTGCCAAGAGACGGCGTCACAGGATCTGCCGGACAGGCTCCAGGGGCGGAACGCGCGTTTCCGTTACGGCAGTTGCCCTGTTACGGCTGGCCACCCAGGTGGCCGCGGCGGCGGCCCTCAGGCGGGGCGCGGGCCTGGTCCCGGACCCGGAGCGGCCGCGCGCCGAACTCCTCCCGCCCGAGCGCCTCGTCCGCCTCCCCCGACGACGGGATCACGTCACCGTGACCCGCCGGATGGGGCACTGTCAGTCGCGGCCCGTATTGTCTGTGACCATGCTCGACGACCGCCAGACAGCCGCACCGTGGCCGACCGCCTACCCCCAGGGGTACGCGGTCGTCGACGTGGAGACCACCGGCCTCGCCCGCGACGACCGGATAATCTCCGCCGCCGTCTACCGGCTGGACGCGCTGGGCAACGTCGAGGACCACTGGTACACGCTGGTCAACCCGGAGCGCGACCCCGGGCCCGTCTGGATCCATGGGCTGACCAGCGATGTGCTCGAAGGGGCTCCGCTCTTTCCCGACGTGGCCGAGGAGTTGTCCGCGCGGCTCGCGGACCGCGTGCTCGTGGCGCACAACGCGGCGTTCGACTGGTCGATGATCGCCCGGGAGTACGCCCGGGCCTCCGTGGTCGCCCCGGTCGAGCACCGGCTGTGCACGATCGCGCTGGCCAAGGAGTTGCGGCTGCCGCTGCCCAATCACAAGCTGGCCTCCCTCGCCGCGCACTTCGGGGTCGTCCAGCAGCAGGCCCACCACGCCCTGGACGACGCCCGGGTGCTGGCCGAGGCGTTCCGGCCGAGTCTGCACGCGGCGGCCCGGGGCGGGGTGCGGCTGCCGTTGCTGGAGTGCCGGCCGCTGACCGAGTGGTCCGACTCCCCCGTCACCCCGCGCGTCGGATATCAGACCTCGCGGCAGCCGAACAGCTGGCGGCCCTCCCGCAAGCGGCCGGCCTGCCCGTATCCCAATCCGGGGCGTTACGAGAAGGAGAAGCCGCTCAAGCAGGGGATGCGGGTCGCCTTCTCCGGGGACACCTCGATCGACCGGGAACTGCTGGAGGACCGGGCGATCGAGGCCGGGCTCCATGTGGCGACCAGCGTGTCGCGGCTGACCAGTCTGCTGGTGACCAACGATCCGGACGCGGCCACCTCCAAGACACAGAAGGCCAAGTCCTTCGGCACGCCGATCCTGGAGGAGAGCGCCTTCACCCATCTGCTGCGCGATGTGGCCCCCGCCGACGGGGCCGTACTGCCGCAGCAGGCTTCCCCGCCGCCACCGGAAGCGACCCCGTCATCGGAGTGAACCGGGCGCGACTCGCCCGGCAGCCGCTCGCCCGGGGCCGTCCGGCGTCCCACCCTGTGGCGCATGGCACGTTGTGAGGTTTGCGGAAACGACTACGGCATGTCCTTCGAGGTGCACGCACAAGGTGCGGTGCACGTCTTCGACTGCTTCTCCTGCGCCATCCACCGCATGGCGCCGATCTGCGAGCACTGCCGGGTCCAGGTGATCGGGCAGGGCGTCGAGGTCGACGGGCACTGGTACTGCGGCGCCCACTGCGCCCGTGCGGAAGGGAAGGCGGGCATCGTGGACAAAGTATGACGGACCGCCTCATTGTCTGGCTTGCCGGGCAGCACCCCTGAGTGCCGCACCCCATGACCCCGGTTGTACGGTCATGGGGTGTACCGCTTCCTGTTGACCCGGCAGTGGGTGATCCTCACCCTGCTCGGCCTCGCGCTGATCCCGACGATGATCGAGCTGGGTTTCTGGCAGTTCCACAAGCACGAGCACCGGGTCGAGCAGAACAAGCTGATCTCGCGGAACCTCGACGCCCAGCCGGTCCCGGTCACCGACCTCACCTCAGCCGGGCACACCGTCCCCCGCTCGGACTACTGGCGGACGGTCACCGCGACGGGCACGTTCGACACCGAGCACGAGGTGGTCGTCCGTCGCCGGACCTCGGACGACGACCGCATCGGCGTACACGTCCTGACCCCGCTGGACCTCAAGGACGGCGGCACGGTGCTGGTCAACCGGGGCTGGGTCCCGGCCGCGCCGAACCAGACCGCCTTCCCCGACGTGCCGCCCGCGCCGCGGGACGAAGTGACCGTCACCGGCCGTCTGAAGGCGGACGAGACGACCGGCAGCAGCGGCATCAAGGACCTGGCGGGACTGCCGGACCGGCAGGTGATGCTGATCAACAGCGAGCAGCAGTCCCAGCTGCTGTCCCGGAAGGTCCTCGGCGGATACATCGAGCAGACCGAGCCCGTGCCGTCGGGTGATCTGCCCGAGCAGATCGCCCGCCCCGACGACAGCTCGATCGGCCCGCACATGGCCTACGCCGTCCAGTGGTGGCTGTTCGTCGCCGCCGTCCCGGTCGGCTGGATCGTCCTCGTACGCCGGGAGAAGCGCGACCGCGAGGAGGCCGCGGCCGAGAACGCGACGGCCGACGCCCCGGAGCAGCCCGAACCGGCGAGCGCCTGAGACGCGCTCCACACCCTTCGGGCCATAAGAGCTGGTTGACAACGGTCCGGTCCGGGAAAGCGCCTGGCGTGACCCCACGCATCGAGGACTACGCCCTGATCGGCGATCTCCAGACCGCCGCGCTCGTCGGCAGGAACGGTTCCGTCGACTGGCTCTGTCTGCCCCGCTTCGATTCCGGCGCCTGCTTCGCCGCCCTGCTCGGCACCGAGGAGAACGGCCACTGGCGCATCGCGCCCAAGGGAGCGGGCCCCTCGGACACCTGCACCCGGCGCGCGTATGTGAAGGACTCCCTGGTCCTGGAGACGTACTGGGAGACGCGGAGCGGCACGGTGAAGGTCATCGACTTCATGCCGCAGCGCGACAAGGCGCCGGACCTGATGCGGATCGTCGAGGGCGTCAGCGGGACCGTCGACATGAGTTCGGTGCTGCGGCTGCGCTTCGACTTCGGGTCCGTGGTGCCCTGGGTGCGCAAGTCCCACGGCCACCGGGTCGCCGTCGCGGGGCCCGACTCCGTGTGGCTGCGCAGCGAGCCGCCGGTCAAGACGTGGGGCCAGCAGTTCAGCACCTGCTCCTCGTTCACCGTCGCCGAGGGCGAGAGCGTGTCGTTCGTGCTGACCTGGCACCCCTCGCACTCACCGCGCCCGAAGCTGATCGACCCGCACAAGGCGCTGGGGCACACGCTGCACGACTGGGCGAAGTGGACCGAGCGGTGCACGTACGAGGGGCCCTACCGCGACGCGGTGCTGCGTTCGCTGATCACGCTCAAGGCGCTGACGTACGCCCCGACCGGCGGGATCGTGGCGGCCCCGACCACCTCGTTGCCGGAGGAGATCGGCGGCGTACGGAACTGGGACTACCGCTTCTGCTGGCTGCGGGACGCCACGCTGGCCCTCGGGGCGATGGTCTCGGCCGGCTATCTGGAGGAGGCTGAGGCGTGGCGGGACTGGCTGCTGCGGGCCGTCGCCGGGGACCCGGCCGACCTCCAGATCATGTACGGGCTGGCGGGCGAGCGCCGGCTCCCCGAGATGGAGCTGCCCTGGCTCGCCGGGTACGAGCACTCCCGTCCGGTGCGGATCGGGAACGCGGCCGTGCGGCAGCGTCAGCTCGATGTGTACGGCGAGGTCATCGACGCGCTCCGGCTCGCCCGCGTCGCCGGGCTCGACGACAAGCCGCACGCCTGGAACCTCCAGCTCAGCCTGCTCGGCTTCCTGGAGTCGAGCTGGCGCGAGCCGGACGAGGGGCTGTGGGAGATCCGCGGCGCGCGGCGGCACTTCGTGCACTCCAAGGTGATGGCCTGGGTCGCCGCCGACCGGGCGGTGCGCTCGCTGGAGGAGAACCCGGAGCTGCCCGGCGACGCCGACCGGTGGCGGGCGATGCGGGACGCCGTGCACGCCGAGGTCTGCGAGAAGGGGTACGACCCCGAGCGGAACACCTTCACCCAGTCCTACGGGTCGCGGGAGCTGGACGCCGCGACACTGCTCATCGTGCGGACCGGGTTCCTGCCGCCGGACGACCCCCGGGTGATCGGCACGGTCGACGCGGTCCGCGACGAGCTGGGCAGTGACGGGCTGGTCCGGCGCTACAGCACGGAGGGTGTCTCCGTGGACGGACTGCCCGGCGACGAGGGGGCCTTCCTCGCCTGCTCGTTCTGGCTGGTGGACGCGTTGCGGCGGATCGGGAGGCCGGACGAGGCGCGGGAGCTGTTCGAGCATCTGCTGCAGCTGCGCAACGACATGGGGCTGCTGGCGGAGGAGTACGACGTGGCGGCGGGGCGGCAGCTCGGCAACTTCCCGCAGGCCTTCAGCCATATCGGACTGGTGAACTCCGCTGTCGACCTGGCCGGGGACGACCCGGCAGGATAGGGCCATGGATCTTGGATTGAAGGACCGCGTCTACATCGTCACCGGAGCGACCCGGGGCCTCGGCAACGCCACGGCCCGGGCGCTGGCCGCCGACGGAGCGAAGGTGATCATCACCGGCCGGGACGAGAAGTCCGTCGAGGAGGCCGCCGCCGAGCTGGGCGGGGGCGTGCTGGGGCTCGCCGCCGACAACGCCGACCCGAGCGCCGCCCAGCGCCTGGTGGACACGGCGCGGGAACGTTTCGGGCGGCTCGACGGCATCCTCGTCAGCGTCGGCGGACCCGCCCCCGGCTTCCTCGCCGACAACACGGACGACCAGTGGCAGACGGCGTTCGAGACGGTGTTCCTGGGGGCGGTGCGGCTGGCCCGGACGGCGGCGGCCGCGCTCGGCGAGGGCGGTGTGATCGGCTTCGTGCTCTCCGGGTCGGTCCATGAGCCGATCGCGGGGCTGACCATCTCCAACGGGCTGCGTCCCGGTCTCGCCGGTTTCGCCAAGTCGCTCGCCGACGAGCTGGGCCCGCGCGGCATCCGGGTGGTGGGCGTGCTGCCCGCCCGGATCGACACCGACCGGGTCCGGGAGCTGGACGCGCTGTCCGGCGACGCCGAGGCCGCCCGCACCGCGAACGAGGCGCGGATCCCGCTGCGGCGCTACGGGACGCCGGAGGAGTTCGGGAAGACCGCGGCCTTCCTGCTCTCCCCCGCCGCCTCGTACCTCACGGGCGTCATGGTCCCGGTCGACGGCGGGTACCGGCACGGCTTCTGAGCCCCGCCTCCCGCCCGTACGCCCAGGGACCGTCAGGACACCCGTTCCGCGCGGTGCTTGACGGCCTTGAGGCGTACCTCGGCGGGAAGCTCGTCCAGACCGGCCGATTCGCGTGCGTGCGCCAGCGCCCCGTCGGCGACCGCCTTCAGCGTCCCGAGCGGCGCGGCGTGCGGCTCCATCAGCAGCCGGAGCCGGGACCGGGGCGCGGTGCGGCGGCCGGTCAGCATCGCCTGGGCGCGGGCCACTCCGTCCAGTTCGCCCGCCTCCGCGGCGAGCACACCCTCCAGGGCCCGGCCCCTCAGCTGGGCCCCTTCGCCGTCGCCGCTGTCCACCAGGACCTCGGTGAGCCGGCCGCGGCGGAACTGGGCGAGGAACCACCACAGGGTGAGGACCACGAGGACGGCGAGGATGGCGATCACGGTCGGCCACCACCAGCCCTCGTCACGCCAGCGGTGCCGGTCGGCCACGCTGAGCAGGACGTCGTTCTCGCCGTCCCAGGGCCACCAGGAGGGTACGGACACGCCGAGGCCGGTGGCGAGCACGGCGCCGCCCACGACGACCAGCACCAGCCCGGCCAGGGCCAGCAGGACCCGGTTGACGGTGGAGCGCATACGGCTCATCCCTTCTTCGCCGGTCGGTGCACCTGGACGGAGAGGGCCGGCGGCTTGGCCAGGCCCAGTTCCCGGACGGCCTCCTCCAGCACGGCGTCCAGGTCGGTCCGCACGTCGTCGAGCTCCCGGAAGTGCGAGAGCGCCCGCACCTTCGCCTTCCGCCGCCCCATCCTGACCCGTACGGACTGCACGCCGGACACCTCCACGGCCCGGTCCCGCAGCACCAGGGCCGCGGCGGTGCGGTCGAGTCCGGCCCGGACGTCGGCGCGGTCGCGGCGCATCGGCAGCAGGTCGCGCAGTCCGGGCGTGAGGGCCAGCAGGACCAGCCAGAGGCCGATCGCCGCGGCCGCCCCGGCTCCGATGAGCACGGGGGTGTCGTGCAGGCGCTGTTCGGCCAGGCCGTCGGCGAGGGAGCGCCGCCACTGCATGGCCGGATGATCGGCCCGTACGGCGGCGATGTCGTAGAGGAGCAGGCCGGCCGCGCCGAGGAGCACGAGCGCCAGCAGGGCGGCCGGGACCCGGCGCGCGGACCAGAAGCGGCCGGCCCGGCCGTCGCCCTGCTCCAGGGTGGGGACCGGTTCGCGGGCGTCGGCCGGCGCGTCCGGGGCGGGGGTGTGCGCGTCGTTGCCGCTCGGTTCCACGGTGGGCATCCGCCGGGTGGAGCCGGTCGGTTCGCCGGGTTCGGTCATCGGATCCTCCCGTGTGCGGCGTTCGCTCCGGCGGGGTGCAGCCGTTCGACCTGGACGGCCACTTCGGGCACCTCCATGCCGGCCAGCGCCTTGACCCGCTGGGCGACCCGTCGGCGTACGGCACCGCACTGGCCGCCGATGTCGCTGGGGTAGCCGAGCTCCAGGCTGACCCGGACCCGGGCGGTGTCGCGGTGCACGGTGACCGTGGCACGCGGCGACGCCCCGTCCGCGGGCGGTTCCTCGACCGCTTCCTTCGCCGCCTGGGCGGCGATCTTGGCGACGACACGGTCGGCGATCCGGGTCTCGCCCCGTGCGGCGGCGGCGACCCGGCCGGTCACCGCCGTCACCGTCGCCGGTCGCCGCGCTCGCGACTCCGGAAGAAGTCGCCGGGCTCCAGGTCACCGTCCAGGAAGCGGCCGGCGATGAAGCCGATCGCGCCCAGGGCGGCCACCAGGACGAAGGCTCCGAAGCCGCCGAAATATCCGGCGAACCCGAGCGCCATGCCGGCCAACAGACCGGCGACAGCCATGCTCATCGTGTCTCTCCTCAACTGCCGTGCGATGGAGGTGTGAAAGGGCTACTGGACCCGCTGCTCGGTCTCGTCGTCGTCGTCCTCCTCGTCGGGCAGCTTGACGTCGCTGACCGCGATGTTGACCTCGACGACCTCGAGACCGGTCATACGCTCCACCGCGGCGATGACGTTCTCGCGGACATCGCGGGCCACGTCGGCGATGGACACGCCGTAGTCGACGACGATCTCCAGGTCGAGGGCCGCCTGGGACTCGCCGACCTCCGCCTTCACGCCGCGGGTGACGGACTTGCCGCCGCCGGGGACCCGGTCGCGGACCGCACCGAACGTCCGCGACAGGCCGCTGCCCATGGCGTGGACGCCGACGACATCGCGTGCCGCCATTCCGGCGATCTTCTCGACGACACCGTCGGCGATGGTGGTACGGCCCCGGGTCCCGGGGTCACCGCCGCCGCGCTTGCCGAGGGACTTGTCGCCCGGACCGCCGGTGGGGTTGTTGTGCTGGGAACTCTCAGTCATCGCCGCTCTTCCCTTCGGGACGGGGTGGGACTTCCTCGCCCACGTTAAGTGCGCTTTCCCCATCCCGCGCCGTGGATACGGCAGGCTGGGGCAATGACAACGACGCGGGGCCCGCGGAGGGCCGACGGATGGACCGCTGGAGTACGGGAACGGCTGGGCCTGGGCAGGCTGCTGCCGCTGGGCGGCCCGGCGGACGGCGTGTGGATCGCGGAGACAGCTGCCGCGTCGGTGCTGCGCGGGGCGGCGGCCCGTCCCGGGGCGGTGCTCGGGGTGCTGCGGATCGGCCTGGCGGAGGAAGCGGTGGCGGAAGGTTCGGTGACGGCCGCGGGGGCCGGGGACGGGCGCGACGGTCCGCAGGCTCCGGCGGACCGGGGAGGCCCCACAGCGCCGCCGGCTCCGCCGAGCGCGCTGCCGCCGGGACCGCTGCGGATCGCGGCGGAGTTTTCGGCGGCCCCGGACCGGCCGCTGCCGGACACCGCTGCGGCCCTGCGCGCGGCGCTCCTCGCCGCCGCCGCGGCCCGGTTGGGCCTGGAGATCACCGAGGTGGACCTGACGGTGACGGCATTGCTGGAGGACGGTACGTCCGATCAGGTGACCGCGTCCGCGGCCGCACCGCCCGCCCGGGTCGCGGAGCCGGAGGGTCCGGTGGCGGCGGCGGCAGCCGGGGCGCCGGGCGTCGTCGCGCTGACCCGGGTCCTCGGCAGCCCGGTGCACACCGCGCGGGACCACGTACGGGTGGAGGTGGCGACGGCCGGGAACCACAGGGCGCTGGATGTCGCCCGATCGGTGCGTACGGCGGTGGCGGCGGCCACGGAGGAACGGCTGCCGGTGTCGGTGCTGGTCACGGACGTGGTGGGGCCGGGCCCGGCCGACGTGTCACAGCCTCCGGGGGCGGAGCCCGGCCGGGGCACCACCGTGTGACGGCCTCCGGCGGCAAGCCGGACACCGTGTGAGGGCCGCCGTTCGCAGACCCTGGTGGGGTGTCAGTCCGTGATGCCCGCCAGGTCGCGGAGCCGGCGGCCCTGGGCGGCCCGCTCGGCGACGCGCTGCTGCTCGTAGTCGCGGGAGAGCGCGCCGGCGAGGAGGGCCTTGGTCTCGACGACGGCGTCGCGGGGCGCCGCCAGCAGGGCCCCGGCGAGGTCGCGGGCCGCCGCGTCGAGCTGGTCGGCGGGGACCACGAGGTTGGCCAGGCCGGTGCGCTCGGCCTCCTCGGCGTGGACGAAGCGACCCGTGGCGCAGATTTCGAGCGCGCGGGCATACCCCACGAGGTTCACCAGGGGGTGGGTGCCCGTGAGGTCGGGCACGAGACCGAGGCTGGTCTCACGCATGGCGAACTGCACGTCCTCGGCGACGATCCGCAGATCGCAGGCGAGGGCGAGCTGGAAGCCGGCGCCGATGGCGTGGCCCTGGACCGTCGCTATCGAGACGAGGTCGTTGCGGCGCCACCAGGTGAACGCCTCCTGGTACTCGGCGATGGTCGCGTCGAGTTCGGCCTCCGGGCCGCGCGCCATGTCGAGGAACGACGGCTCGCCGTCGAAGCCTTCGGGGGTGAAGGCCTGCCGGTCGAGTCCCGCGGAGAAGGACGCGCCCTCGCCGCGGAGCACCACGACCCGCACCGTGCCGGGCAGCGCCCGTCCGGCCTCGGTCAACGCCCGCCACAGAGCGGGAGACTGAGCGTTGCGCTTGGCCGGGTTGGTGAGCGTCACCGTGGCGACGGCATCGTCGACGGTGAGCCGTACGCCGTCCTTGTCGAGCACAGTGTCGAGCGAGGTCATGGGGCGCCTCCGGATGGGGTGCAGTCAGCACTCGGTAGTAAGTGACTGAACAGTAACCACCCGGACGACCTTGCGGTCAGCCGGGTGGCCACCCCGAAATCCGTCGGTCCCGAATGACGCCGACGACGCCGAAATTCTGAGGCCTCAGGCCGAAGCGGCCTTCTTGCCCCGTGTCGCGCCGCCGCGTCCCCGCAGCGTCACTCCGGACTCGCTGAGCATCCGGTGGACGAACCCGTAGGAGCGGCCGGTTTCCTCGGCCAGCGCCCTGATGCTCGCACCGGAGTCGTACTTCTTCTTCAGGTCTGCCGCGAGCTTGTCACGCGCGGCGCCGGTAACCCGGCTGCCCTTCTTCAGAGTCTCGGCCACCCGTGCCTCCTCATGGGAAGTGCGCTCTGGACTTCTCATGATCACCCCTCCCGCGCTTCCTGGCCACCCATTCGGCAAGGTCGGTGCGAGCGGTTTCCCTGACGAAAGGCGCGTCGACACGAGCGGAATCCCCGATTCCCGCGGGCGCACGAGGACGTACGGCCCTGACCGTCCGGAGAACCGGCAGGTCAGGGCCGTACGGGGAGGAGCACCCGGAAAAGGGGCGCGCGACGGATGAGCGCCGGGCGCACCACCGGAGTACGAGACGCCCTCACGCAGATGACGGATCACGCGTAGGCCGAATGATCTATCCCCGGTGGATCGGGCAGGGGCCCCGATGGATCAGGCGAGGGCGACGAGGTCGCGGTAGTCCGCTCCCCAGAGGTCCTCGACACCGTCCGGAAGCAGGATGATCCGCTCCGGCTGGAGCGCCTCGACGGCGCCCTCGTCGTGGGTGACGAGGACGACGGCGCCCTTGTAGGTGCGCAGCGCGCCGAGGATCTCCTCGCGGCTGGCGGGGTCGAGGTTGTTCGTCGGCTCGTCGAGCAGGAGCACGTTGGCGGAGGAGACGACCAGGGTCGCGAGCGCGAGCCGGGTCTTCTCGCCGCCGGAGAGGACGCCCGCGGGCTTGTCGACGTCGTCGCCGGAGAAGAGGAAGGAGCCGAGCGTCTTGCGGACCTCGACGAGGTCGAGGTCGGGGGCGGCGGAGCGCATGTTCTCCAGGACCGTGCGCTCCGGGTCGAGGGTCTCGTGCTCCTGGGCGTAGTAGCCGAGCTTGAGGCCGTGTCCCTGGATGACCTCGCCGGTGTCGGGCTCCTCCGCACCGCCGAGCAGGCGCAGCAGCGTGGTCTTGCCGGCACCGTTGAGGCCGAGGATGACGACGCGGGAGCCCTTGTCGATGGCGAGGTCGACGTCGGTGAAGATCTCCAGCGAGCCGTACGACTTGGACAGGCCCTCGGCCATCAGCGGGGTCTTGCCGCAGGGGGCGGGCTCGGGGAAGCGGAGCTTGGCGACCTTGTCGGAGACCCGGACCGCCTCCAGGCCCGCCAGCAGCCGGTCGGCGCGCTTGGCCATGTTCTGGGCGGCGACGGTCTTGGTGGCCTTGGCGCGCATCTTGTCGGCCTGCGAGTTGAGGGCGGCGGCCTTCTTCTCGGCGTTCTGGCGCTCGCGCTTGCGGCGCTTCTCGTCGGCCTCGCGCTGCTGCTGGTAGAGCTTCCAGCCCATGTTGTAGATGTCGATCTGGGAGCGGTTGGCGTCGAGGTAGAACACCTTGTTGACGACCGTCTCGACCAGTTCGACGTCGTGGGAGATCACGACGAAGCCGCCGCGGTAGGTCTTGAGGTAGTCGCGCAGCCAGACGATGGAGTCGGCGTCGAGGTGGTTGGTCGGCTCGTCCAGGAGCAGGGTGTCGGCGTCCGAGAAGAGGATCCGGGCCAGCTCGACGCGGCGGCGCTGACCGCCGGAGAGCGTGTGCAGGGGCTGGCCGAGGACCCGGTCGGGCAGGTTGAGCGCGGCGGCGATGGTGGCGGCCTCGGCCTCGGCGGCGTACCCGCCCTTGGTGAGGAACTCCGTCTCCAGGCGCTCGTACTTCTTCATCGCCTTCTCGCGGGTGGCGCCCTTGCCGTTCGCCATCCGGTCCTCGTTCTCGTGCATCTTGCGCAGGATCTCGTCGAGACCCCGGGCGGAGAGGATGCGGTCGCGGGCGAGGACGTCGAGGTCGCCGGTGCGCGGGTCCTGCGGGAGGTAGCCCACCTCGCCGGACTTGGTGATGGTGCCGGCGGCGGGGGTGCCTTCGCCCGCGAGGCACTTGGTGAGGGTGGTCTTGCCCGCTCCGTTGCGGCCGACGAGGCCGATGCGGTCGCCCTTGGCGATACGGAAGGAAGCGGATTCGATGAGGATGCGGGCGCCGGCGCGCAGCTCGATGCCGGAAGCGGTGATCACGGGAAAAAACTCCAGGGCAGTCAGGACGGCGGAGGGACGAGGGCGGAGGTCTCTCGACGCCGCTAATGCACAAGGAGGTAGGCCATACGGCCATTCTACTGGCGGTGCGCAACTGCTTTTCCGCGTGCCCGGTGGGACGAACCGTCCGATACTCGGCCCAGGGCGGCACGGCGTCGCCCGCCCGATCCCGAGGGTGGTGCGACCGTGCAGTTCGACGACGACGCCGATCTGGACACCTCCGAGGTCCAGGACGTGCGCGGCAGCCGGATCCCGGGCGGGCGGGCCACCGTGGGCGGCGGCATCGCCGGGGTGATCGCCCTGATCCTGGGGCTGCTCTTCGGTGTCGGCCCCGATCAGCTCGGGCTCTCCTCCGACGGCGCGGATCCGGTGGCGACCGTCTCGTCGGCCGGGCAGGTGCAGGAGAGCTGTCTGAAGGGGCAGGACGCGAACAGCCGGGAGGACTGCCGGACGGTGGCGGTGGTCAACAGCGTGCAGGACTTCTGGCGGCTGGAGTTCCAGCGGCGGGGCGCCACGTACGCGGAGGCCCGGACGGTCCTGTTCAGTCGGCAGGTGGGCACCGCCTGCGGGACCGCCACCTCGGCGGTCGGGCCGTTCTACTGCCCCGGCGACCGGAAAGTCTATCTGGACCTCGGGTTCTTCGAGGACCTGCGGACGAAGTTCGGCTCCAGCGGCGGCCCGTTCGCGCAGGCGTACGTGGTGGCGCACGAGTACGGCCACCATGTGCAGAACCTGATGGGCACGCTGGGCCGGTCGCGGGACGGGCGGCAGGGCGAGAACAGCAACGCGGTGAAGGTCGAGCTGCAGGCCGACTGCTACGCCGGCGTCTGGGCGCACCACGCCACGACGACGCCGGACGAGTCGACCGGCCGGCCGCTGATCACCGAGCTGACCCGGGCGGACGTCCGCGACGGCCTGGACGCGGCGGCGGCGGTCGGCGACGACCGGATCCAGGAGCGGTACCAGGGCCGGGTCACCCCGGAGTCGTGGACGCACGGTTCGGCCGCGCAGCGGCAGCAGTGGTTCTCCACCGGGTTCCGCACGGGCGACATGGAGCGGTGCGACACGTTCGCCTGATCCGGACAGCGGGTCCGGGACAGCGGGTCCGGGACGGCCTGCCGTTGTCAGCGCCTGATGGAAGACTGAGACGCAGATCACACCGGACGGTGTGAACGACAGGAGAGGTGAGTGGCATGGCGGGCGCGGCGAGCGGGGTCCCGACGATCTACCCGACGATCCTCTACGACGACGCGAGGGCGGCGATCAGGACGCTGACACTGGGGCTCGGCTTCACCGAGGAGGCGGTGTACGAGGGCGAGAACGGCAGTGTGCTGCATGCCGAGCTGTCCCTGGGCAACGGCAGGGTGATGCTCGGTTCCAAGGGGCGCGAGGGCGTGTTCGCGCGGGCGATGGCGGGCGCGGGGCCGGCGGGGGTGTACGTGGTGGTCGACGAGGTGGACGAGCACTGCGCCCGGGCCAGGGAGTTCGGCGTGGAGATCCTGATGGAGCCGACCGACCAGGACTACGGCTCCCGGGACTACATGGCGCGGGACGCCGAGGGCAATGTGTGGAGCTTCGGGACGTACGCCCCGGGGTCCGCCGGCTGAGCGGAGGCCCCGGGGCGCTCGGGATCAGACTCCTCCGGTGTGCACCTGGAAGGCGGCCCGGCGGACCGCCTTGGCCAGGGCCGGGTCCGGGTGGGCCGCGGCCAGGGCGACCAGGACCTGGACGGTGCGGGGGTGGCCGACGGCCCTGACCTCGTCGAGGAGGGCCGGGACGGTGCCCTGGACTGCGGAGTCGAGGTGGCGCACCAGCAGTCCGGTCTCGCCGTGGTCGGCTACGGCGGCGGCCGTGTCGACCCAGAGCCAGGTGGCCTCCTCGCGGCTGAGGACGTCCTGGGCGTCGTCGGGGTCGTTGCCCTCGTACTCGGCGAGCCAGAGCAGCGCGTAGGGGCGCAGCGAGGGTTCGGCCAGCACGGCGCGGACCTCGGGTTCGGCGGGGGCGCCGACGACGCGCAGGGCCTCGAAGGCCAGTCCGCGCAGCAGCGCGTCCTCACCCCGGGCGACGGCGAGCAGTTCGGCGACGGCGCTGCCGACGGTGCGGGCGGCGAGCCAGGCGCGGTATTCGTCGCGGGCCGGCCCCGGGGTGAGCCGGGCGCAGCCGAGGAGCATGTCGGCGGCGGACTGTTCGATGTTTCCGGCCGGGCTCTGGGCGGCGACGCAGATCTGTTCCAGCTTGACCCAGACCGCCCAGTTGCCGAGCGGGGTGAGCGTGGCGTGCCCTTTGCCGAGGGTCAGCGCTCCGACGGCGGCGAGGCCCTCCAGGGCCCAGTCGAGCAGCAGGGCGTTGAGGTCGGCGCTCGGGGCGGGTCCGGCGGTGGCGGAGGCCCGGTCGGCGGCCGTCTCCGCCGGGGCGGCGGACGCGGTTCTGCCGGGTCCCAGGGGCACTTCGCAGCGCTCCTCATGGAGTTCGGCGACGCGCTGGCCGAGGAGGTCCAGCAGGGCCGGGACGGTGACGGGGCCCGCCGAGAGCTGGAGGAGGGAGAGCACCTGGGGCACGGCCTCGACGGCTTCGGCGACCGCGCCCGCCTCGATGCCCTCGGGTGCGGCGTGGACGAGCGACCAGGCGTCGAAGAGCGCGACCCAGCCGCGCAGCACGGCGGAGTCGTCCCGGTCCCAGGCGCGCAGCCGCCAGCCGGGGCGGGCGGTGTCGCCGTGGAGTTCGACGAGTCCGGCCAGCCGGGCCCGGTCCCAGCCGGCACGGACCTGCGCCGGGGAGAGCTCCAGGGCGGTGGCCGCCCGTTCGAGGGCGTGGGCCGCGAGCGGGGCGGCGGTGCCCGGCCCCGGGGTGCCGGCCGCCCAGTGGGCGATGCGCACGGCGTCGGCGAGCACCGCCCTGGCCTGGCGGGCCAGTTCCGCGCGGGGCGGGGTGCCCTCGGGGGGCCGGGGAGCCGGCCTGGTGCGCCGGGTGGTCACGGCCTTGCGGGCGGTGGCAAGGGGTCGCGGGCGGACAAGTCGCAGCCTGGAGTCGCGCGGAGTACGGGACGTCACGGGAGCAGTCTTGCCCCTGACGGCCCGAAAGCCCAAACGGAAGCCGTTTCACCGGTACGTGAAAGGTTCCCCGCGCGCGGCGGCAAGGGGGAGAGTTCACCCCATCGGCTCACATCAGGGGGGTGAGGAAGCGTCGCAGGGTCTCCTCGTAGCGGGCCGGGGCGGCGTTCCACATCGACGCATGCGGAGCCTGCGGTACGGCGTGCAGGCTGACCAGATCCGCGCGGCGGGCGGCGAGTTCGCGGGAGGGGCCCCACGGGGCGATCGTGTCGTCGGGGCCGTGCAGGATCAGGGTCGGGGTACGCAGGGAGGCCGGTACGGAGGTCTTCAGCACCGGGGTGGCGCCCATCTGGGTGCGGCCCTGGGCGGCGCGGACGGCGAGCGGCAGCAGGGCGGCCGGGACGCCGCGGGCGGCGGCCAGGGCGCGCAGGGTGACCGGCCAGTCCAGGACCGGGGAGTCGAGGACGATGCCGCTGATCCGGTCGCGGAGCGGGGATTCGACGGCGGCGTACAGGGCCATGGTGGCGCCGGTGGACCAGCCGTGGACGATCACGTTCCGGGCGCCGTACCGCAGGGCGTGGCGGACGGCCGCGTCGAGGTCGCGCCACTCGGAGGCGCCGAAGTGGCCGAGGCCGTCGGCGGGGCGGGGGGCTCCGGGGTCGCCGCGGTAGGCGAGGTCGAGCACGGGGAAGCCCTGCTGGTGCAGGAACCCCATGAGGTTCATGGGGTGGGCCCGGGTGGTGCCGAGGCCGTGCGCGGTGATGATCCAGGTGTCGCGCGTGCCGGGGACGTACCAGGCGGGGAGGGCACCGAGCTCGCCGGGGATCTCGACCTCCTGGTGGTCGAGGCCGAGGTCGCAGCCGGGGTCGCCGCCGTAAAGGGCGGGGGTGAGCCGGACCTTCACGCCCGGTTCGAGGATCCCCTGGCCGACCCTCTCCAGCCTGCGGACGACGGTGTCGGCGCCTTCGGAGGCCCCTTCGACGACGGGGCCGACGACCGCGTGGACCCCGGGTCCGGCGAGGCCCCAGGTGCCGGGCCGGAGCGCCGAGAGGGAACGGGTGAGGGTGACCTGCCCGGCCGCGGTGGCGTGCACGGTGAGTCTGCGGTCGGCGGGGAGGGGACGTCGGGGCGTCGCCTTGAGGGCGGCGGCGCTGGCGTACCGGCCGGCCGCGACCGCTGCCGCGCCGACGCCGAGGATCGAGGTGACGGCCGCTGCCGTCGCGGTTACCGGGCGCACCGCTTCAGTCTCGCGGGGCGGGAGCCGGGCTGCCAGCGGGCGGGGGCCGTCCGGGGGCGGACCCCGGCCCGCCCCCGGTCAGCCGCGCTGGCCGTATCCCTTCAGGGCCTCGGTCACCTCGGCCAGCTGGGCGGTGGAGAGCAGGGCCGGGGTGCGGCCGGGCACCGAGCTCGCGGTGAGCCAGAGGCGGCACAGCCACTCCAGTTGGGCGGTGCGGTCGTAGGCCTGGTCGAGCGTGCCGCCGTAGGTGACGGTGCCGTGGTTGGCGAGCAGGCACCCGGTGCGGTCCCGGAGGGCCTCCAGCATGGCGTCGGCCAGCTCCGGGGTGCCGTAGCGCGCGTAGGCGGCGGTGCGGACGGGGCCGCCGAGGATGGCCGCCGCGTAGTGCACGAGCGGGACCTCGGCGACGAGGGTGGAGACGGCGGTGGCGTGCACGGCGTGGGTGTGGACCACGGCGGCGGCGTCGGTGGAGCGGTAGACCGCCAGGTGGAGGGGGAGTTCGCTGGTCGGCCCCAGGTCCCCGAGGACCTGGCGTCCTTCCAGGTCGACGCCGACCGCGTCCCCGGGCCCGAGCCGGTCGTAGGGCACCCCGCTGGGCGTCACCAGGACGAGGTCGCCCACGCGGGCGGAGACGTTGCCGGAGGTGCCGACGACGAGGCCGTCCGCCGCGCTCCGGCGGGCCGTGTCGACGACGTCCTGCCAGACCTGGCGGACGGATTCCGGCTGCTGCTCGCTCATGGGGCGAGCGTAGGGGGGAAGGCGCGCAACCGGAACGTCACCCGGGGAGTGACGGGGATCTCTTCAGGGTGCCGAACGGCCGTTCAAAATGTTCGCCAACGGGCGGCAAAGGGCAGCCCACGCCGCGCCCCTCCGGCCTCGGACAACCCCACCCGCACACAAGCGGAAGCACTGGGCTCCGCTTGGGGTCACCGTAGCGCCCTGCCCAGTTCATCTTCCGTTCACCCAGGTTGCCTACGGTCCACGAGCCACTGACGTCGAACGATTGCCTGGGTAAATGGAACACATCACGCTGCTGCTTGCGATTGTGGTCGTAACAGCTCTCGTGTTCGATTTCACGAACGGTTTCCACGACACCGCCAACGCGATGGCGACCACCATCTCGACCGGCGCACTGAAGCCCAAGACAGCGGTGGCCATGTCCGCCGTTCTCAACCTGATCGGCGCGTTCCTGTCGGTGGAGGTCGCCAAGACGATCTCCGGCGGGATTGTCAACGAGGACGGCCTCAGAACCGAGGTCATCTTCGCGGCGCTCGTCGGCGCCATCCTGTGGAATCTGCTGACCTGGCTGCTGGGGCTGCCTTCCAGCTCCTCCCACGCCCTGTTCGGCGGTCTGATCGGCGCCGCGGTCATGTCGGCCGGCTGGTCCTCGATCAACGGCGGCACCGTCGTCACCAAGGTGCTGCTCCCCGCGATCGCCGCCCCGCTGGTCGCCGGCATCGCCGCGATGCTGGCCACCCGGCTGACGTACCGGATCAACCGGAACGTCACCGACCCGAACCAACTGAAGTCGACCGCCAAGGGCTACCGGGCCGGGCAGATCGCCTCCGCCGGTCTCGTCTCGCTCGCCCACGGCACCAACGACGCCCAGAAGACGATGGGCATCATCACCCTCGCCCTGGTCACCAGCGGTGTCCTGGCCCCCGGTTCCAACCCGCCGCTGTGGGTCATCGTCTCCGCCGGTGTCGCCATCGCGCTCGGCACCTACCTCGGTGGCTGGCGCATCATCCGCACCATGGGCAAGGGCCTGACCGACCTCCGGCCGCCGCAGGGCTTCGCCGCCCAGACCAGTGCGGCGACCGTCATCCTGGCCTCCTCGCACCTCGGCTTCTCGCTCTCCACCACGCAGTCCTGCTCCGGCGCCGTGATGGGCGCGGGCCTCGGCCGCAAGGGCGGCGTGGTCCGCTGGTCCACCGCCACCCGGATGTTCGTCGCCTGGGGTCTGACGCTGCCGGCGGCGGGTCTGGTCGGCGCCGCCGCCGAGTTCCTGACCAAGCAGGGCACGTGGGGCATCGCCGTCACCGCGATCCTGCTCGTCGGCGGCTCCTTCGCGATCTGGCTGGCCTCGCGCCGCCAGCCCGTGGACCACACCAACGTCAACGACGCGGACGGCGACGAGCCCCAGGGCATCGTCACCACGGCCATCGCCGCGGTCCAGCCGCCGCCCGTCGGGGTCCCGGCCGCCGACCTCATCACCACCATCCCGGCCTCGGCTCCCGACGACCCGGCCCGGCCGCCGGCCAAGGTGTAAGGAAAGATCCGCATGAAAATCGACTGGGCAGCTCTCGCCTCCGTCTTCGGTGTCAGCCTCGTGGTCACCGTCGCGCTGGTCGGCCTCTTCACCCTGGGCATCGTCGCCCTCTCCAAGCAGTCCGCGACGGCCGGAGGCAGCGCCTCCGGCGGATCGGTCGCGCTGGCCCGCACCGGTGCGTACGCCTGCTTCGGGCTCTGCGTGGCGGCGGTCTCGTACGGGATCTATCTGATCGTCGCCTGACCCCGTACCCCGCACTCCCCCGGGCCGGACACACCCTCGTGTGTCCGGCCCGATGTGCGTCCGCCCACAGTGGAGCCCCGCAGGTCAACAGCGAGTTGACGGCTGTTCTCGGGGCGTGGTGGACTGCCTGAGCCATTTACGGCGACAGCAGAGGAAGCCGGTGTGAATCCGGCGCGGTCCCGCCACTGTCACCGGGGAGCACTCCCCCACACCGGACGTCACGGCTCGCGGTACGCGGGCTGGAAGGCCGGGGGAACTGCGGATCCGGGAGCCAGGAGACTCTCGTCGCCGGTCACGTCGAACCAGGGCGCGGACCCTGAGTGAGGACCTACGCCATGCCCGGCCGCCGTGCGCCGCTTCCTGTCCCCCTCCGTGTCGGAACGCCTCTTTCCGCGACGGGCTGAGCCGTGCGTGCCGACCGTGTCTTCGCGTACGGCGCCACGGCCGGGCTGATCGCCGACGCGCTGCTCGGCGATCCCCGCCGGGGCCACCCCGTCGCCGGATTCGGCCGCGCCGCGGCGCGGGTCGAGTCCCTGTTGTGGCGCGACGACCGCGGCCGGGGCGCGCTGCACACCCTGGTGTGCGCCGGAGGCGCCGTGGGGGCCGCCGCGCTGACCGCCCGCGCCGTAGGGGGACGCCCCGCGCTCGCCGTCACGCTGACCGCCGCCACCGTCTGGTCCGTCGTCGGCGGTACGTCGCTGGGCCGGGAGGCCCGCGCCATCGGGGGCGCGCTGGCCGCCGGGGACCTGGAGGTGGCCCGGGAGCGGCTGCCGCATCTGTGCGGGCGCGATCCGCACGCGCTGGACGGGCCGGGGATCGCCCGCGCGGTCGTGGAGTCGGTCGCCGAGAACACCTCGGACGCCGTCGTCGGTGCGCTGGTGTGGGGGGCGATCGGCGGAGTGCCGGGGCTGGTCGGGTTCCGGGCGGTGAACACGCTGGACGCGATGGTCGGCCACAAGTCGCCCCGCCACCGCCGCTACGGCTGGGCCTCGGCCCGCCTGGACGACGTGGCCGGCTGGCCGGGCGCCCGGCTGACGGCCGCGCTGGCCGTGGTCGGCGGCGGGCGGCCCGCGGAGGCCGTACGCGCCTGGAGGGCGGACGCGCACCGCCACCCGAGTCCGAACGCGGGACCCGTGGAGGCCGCGTTCGCGGGGGCGCTCGGCGTAAGGCTGGGCGGCACGCTCGCGTACGCGGGGCGCGTCGAGCACCGGCCGGTGCTGAACGGGGCGGCCGGGCGGGACGTGCGGGGCGCGGACATCGAGCGCGCGGTGCGGTTGTCGCGCCGGGTGAGCGCGCTGGCCCTGGGGGTGTGCGTGGCGGGCCGGTTGGCTGCGGGCCGCCTGGCCGCGCGGCGGTCGGTCGCGGGGCGGAAGCGGGGTCGGGCATGAGCGGTACGGCAGGGAACGGTATAGCGGGGAGCAGTACGGCACGGTCGCGTGCGGTACGGGAACGGGGGCGGGCATGAGGGGCGGCGGGCTGCTGGTCGCGGGAACGACCTCGGACGCGGGCAAGAGCGTCGTCACGGCGGGCATCTGCCGCTGGCTGGTGCGCCGGGGCGTGAAGGTCGCGCCGTTCAAGGCGCAGAACATGTCCCTCAACTCCTTCGTGACCCGCGAGGGTGCGGAGATCGGGCGGGCCCAGGCGATGCAGGCGCAGGCCGCCCGGGTGGAGCCGACGGCCCTGATGAACCCGGTGCTGCTGAAGCCCGGCAGCGACCGGTCCAGCCAGGTCGTCCTGATGGGGAAGCCGGTCGGCGAGATGAGCGCCCGCGGGTACCACGGAGGCCGTCAGGAGGCGCTGCTCGGCACGGTGACCGCCTGCCTGGAGGAGCTGCGGTCGACGTACGACGCGGTGATCTGCGAGGGGGCCGGCTCCCCCGCCGAGATCAACCTCCGGCGCACCGACATCGTGAACATGGGGATCGCGCGCGCCGCCCGCTTCCCCGTGCTGGTCGTCGGGGACATCGACCGCGGCGGGGTCTTCGCCTCGTTCTTCGGGACGACGGCGCTGCTGAGCGCAGAGGACCAGTCGCTGGTCGCGGGCTACCTGGTCAACAAGTTCCGGGGGGACGTCTCGCTGCTGGAGCCGGGCCTCGACATGCTGTACGGGCTGACCGGGCGGCGGACGTACGGGGTGCTGCCGTACGCCCACGGGCTCGGCATCGACGAGGAGGACGGCCTGCGGGTCTCCCTGCGGGGGGCGGTGCGGGAGTCGGTCGTGGCGCCGCCCCAGGGGGAGGACGTGCTGCGGGTCGCGGTCTGCGCGGTGCCGCTGATGTCCAACTTCACGGATGTGGACGCGCTGGCCGCCGAACCGGGCGTCGTCGTGCGGTTCGTGGACCGGGCGGAGGAGCTGGCCGACGCGGACCTGGTGATCGTGCCGGGGACGCGCGGCACGGTGAAGGCGCTGGCCTGGCTGCGGGAGCGCGGCCTCGCGGAGGCGCTGGTGCGGCGGGCTGCGGAGGGCCGGCCCGTGCTGGGGATCTGCGGCGGGTTCCAGGTGCTCGGTGAGCGGATCGAGGACGAGGTGGAGTCGCGGGCGGGGGTCGTGGCCGGGCTGGGGGTCCTTCCCGTGCGGATTCGCTTCGACCGGGACAAGACCCTGGCGCGGCCGGTCGGTTCGGCGCTGGGCGAGACCGTGGAGGGGTACGAGATCCACCACGGGGTGGCCGACGTACGGAGCGGGGAGCCGTTCCTGGACGGGTGCCGGGTGGGGGCGGTGTGGGGGACGCACTGGCACGGCTCGCTGGAGAGCGATGCGTTCCGGCGGCGGTTCCTGGTGGAGGTGGCCCGGGCCGCCGGGCGGCGGTTCGTTCCCGCGCCGGACACGAGTTTCGGGGTGCTGCGGGAGGAGCAGCTGGACCGGCTCGGGGATCTGGTGGAGGAGCACGCGGACACGGATGCGTTGTGGCGCTTGATCGAGGGGGGTGCGCCGGGGGGGCTGCCGTTCGTTCCGCCGGGGGCGCCGACGCCGGGTGCGGGTGGTTCGGCGGTCCGGGCCGCTGCCCCGGACCCCGCTGCTCCGTCGCCGGAGGGGCGTGAGATCGCCACGCCCCAGGGGCTTGGTGCGACCGGTCCCGTAGAAGCTGAACAGCATGTCGACGAGGAGGCCTTGTGAGTACGCCGTATCCCTTCACCGCGATCGTCGGGCAGGACGATCTGCGGCTCGGGCTCTTGCTGAACGCCGTCAGTCCGGCCGTCGGCGGGGTGCTCGTGCGGGGTGAGAAGGGGACCGCCAAGTCCACCGCCGTGCGGGCGCTGGCCGCGCTGATGCCCGAGGTCTCCGTCGTACCGGGGTGCCGGTTCTCCTGTGACCCGGTCTCGCCGGACCCTGCGTGTCCTGATGGGCCGCACGCGGAGGCGGCCGGGGTGTCGCGGGCCGCGCGGACCGTGGAGCTGCCGGTCGGGGCGTCCGAGGACCGGCTGGTGGGGGCGCTGGACATCGAGCGGGCGCTCTCGGAGGGCGTGAAGGCGTTCGAGCCGGGGCTGCTGGCCGACGCGCACCGCGGGATCCTGTACGTGGACGAGGTCAACCTCCTCCACGACCACTTGGTGGACCTGCTGCTGGACGCGGCGGCCATGGGCGCCTCGTACGTCGAGCGCGAAGGCGTCTCCGTACGGCATGCGGCGCGGTTCCTGCTGGTCGGGACGATGAACCCGGAAGAGGGCGAGCTGCGGCCGCAGTTGCTGGACCGGTTCGGGCTGACCGTGGAGGTCTCCGCGTCCCGGGACACCGACGAGCGGGTCGAGGTCGTGCGCCGTCGGCTCGCGTACGACGACGATCCCGAGGGCTTCGCCGCGCGCTGGGCCGAGGAGGAGGGCGCCCTGCGCGAGCGGATCGCCGCCGCGCGCGTCCTGCTGCCCCGGGTCGTGCTGAGCGACGGCGTGTTGCGGCAGATCGCGGCCACCTGCGCCGCGTTCGAGGTCGACGGGATGCGGGCCGACATCGTGATGGCCCGTACCGCCACCGCGCTCGCCGCCTGGGCCGGCCGCGAGGAGGTCACCGCCGACGACGTACGCCGGGCGGCCCTGCTGGCCCTCCCCCACCGGCGGCGGCGCAACCCGTTCGACGCGCCCGGTCTCGACGAGGACAAGCTCGACCAGACCCTGGACGAGGCCGGCGGGGACCAGGGGCAGGACAACGACGACGACCCCGACCCCGGTCCCGACGGTGGCGGTGACGGCGGTGGGGGCGGTGGGGTGCCGCCGCAGGCCGACGGGGAGGACCGTACGCCGCCCCGGGGCTCGGAGGGCGACTCTCCGTCCCCGGCCCCCCGGGGCGCGCCCGACACGCCCGGACGGCCCGCCGGGGGCGAGCAGCAGCCCGTGGCCTCCGCCGAGCCGTTCCGGACGAAGATGCTCAGCGTGCCGGGGCTCGGCGAAGGTGCTGCGGGGCGGCGCTCCCGGGCCCGTACCGAGCATGGCCGTACCACCGGCGCGCGGCGGCCCGAGGGGGCGCTGACCAAGCTGCATCTGGCCGCGACCGTGCAGGCCGCCGCCCCGCACCAGCGTGCGCGCGGGCGGGCCGGGCGCGGGCTCGTGGTGCGCCGGGACGATCTGCGGCAGGCGACCCGGGAGGGGCGTGAGGGCAACCTCGTGCTGTTCGTCGTGGACGCCTCCGGGTCGATGGCGGCCCGGCAGCGGATGAGTGCGGTCAAGGGGGCCGTGCTGTCGCTGCTGCTCGATGCCTACCAGCGGCGGGACAAGGTCGGTCTGGTGACCTTCCGGGGCAAGGAGGCCGACGTGGCGCTGCCGCCGACCTCGTCCGTGGACGCGGCCGCCTCCCGGCTGGAGTCGCTGCCGACCGGAGGCCGTACGCCGCTGGCCGCCGGGCTGCTCAAGGCCCATGACGTGCTGCGGGTGGAGCGGCTGCGCGATCCGTCGCGGCGGCCCCTGCTCGTCGTCGTCACGGACGGACGGGCGACCGGCGGGCCGGATCCCGTGGCGCTCGCGGGGCGGGCCGGGCGGCTGCACCGGGCCGAGGGGACGGCATCCGTCGTCGTGGACTGCGAGTCGGGGTACGTACGCCTCGGTCTCGCCGGGGAGTTGGCCCGGGAACTGGGAGGCACCGCCGTCACGCTCGACGAGCTGCGGGCCGACTCGATCGCCGGGCTCGTCAAGGACGTCACCGCAGCCGGGAGGGCCGCTTAATGCCACAGGGACAGCCGACCACGGTGCCGGACGACGGGCTCACCACCCGTCAGCGGCGCAACCGCCCGCTCCTGTTCGTCCACACGGGCGTCGGGAAGGGCAAGTCCACCGCCGCCTTCGGGCTCGCGCTGCGGGCCTGGAACCAGGGGTGGCCGATCGGGGTGTTCCAGTTCGTGAAGTCCGCGAAGTGGAAGGTCGGCGAGGAGAACGCGCTGAAGGTGCTGGGAGCGAGCGGCGAGGGCGGCACCGTCGACTGGCACAAGATGGGCGAGGGCTGGTCCTGGGTCCAGCGCGACGGCCAGCTCGACAACGAGGAGAAGGCCCGCGAGGGCTGGGAGCAGGTCAAGCGGGACCTGGCGGCGGAGACGTACAAGCTGTACGTGCTCGACGAGTTCGCCTATCCCCTGCACTGGGGCTGGATCGACACCGACGAGGTCGTCGAGGTCATGCGGAACCGGCCCGGCACCCAGCATGTGGTGATCACCGGCCGCAACGCGCCGGACAAGCTCATCGAGGCCGCCGACCTGGTGACCGACATGTCGAAGGTCAAGCACCCGATGGACGCGGGGCAGAAGGGCCAGAGGGGCATCGAGTGGTGAGTGTGCCCCGTCTGGTCATCGCCGCGCCGGCCTCCAACAGCGGCAAGACCACCGTCGCCACCGGTCTGATGGCCGCCTTCGCCGCGCGCGGGCTGGCCGTCTCGCCGCACAAGGTCGGCCCGGACTACATCGATCCGGGCTACCACTCCCTGGCGACGGGCCGCCCCGGCCGGAATCTCGACGCGTACATGTGCGGGACGGACCTCGTCGCCCCGCTCTTCGCGCACGGGTCCGCGGGGTGCGACCTCGCCGTGGTCGAGGGCGTGATGGGGCTGTACGACGGTGCCTCGGGCCAGGGGGAGCTGGCATCGACCGCGCAGGTGGCCAAGCTGCTCAAGGCGCCCGTGGTGCTGGTGGTGGACGCCTCCTCGCAGTCCCGGTCCGTGGCGGCCCTGGTGCACGGGTTCGCCTCCTGGGACCCTCAGGTGCGGATCGGCGGGGTGATCCTGAACAAGGTGGCCTCCGACCGGCACGAGGCGCTGCTGCGGGACGCGCTGGACGAGTCGGGGCTGCCGGTGCTCGGGGTGATCCGGCGGGCGCCGCAGGTCGCGACGCCCTCGCGGCACCTGGGACTGGTCCCGGTGGCCGAGCGGCAGAGCGAAGCGGTGGACGCCGTTCGGGCCATGGGCGAGCGGGTGCGCGCCGGGTGCGACCTGGACGCGCTGCTGGCGCTGGCGCGGACGGCTCCCGCACCGGCGGTCGAGCCGTGGCAGCCCGCGTACGGCCGCGCCGCCACCGGTCAGGGCCCCCGGCCCGTCGTCGCCGTGGCGGGCGGGGCGGCGTTCACCTTCGCGTACGCGGAGCACGCCGAGCTGCTGACGGCGGCCGGTGCGGAGGTCGTGACCTTCGATCCGCTGCGGGACGAGAAGCTGCCCGCGGGTACGGCGGGACTCGTCATCGGTGGCGGGTTCCCGGAGATGTACGCCCCCGAGCTGTCGGCCAACGAGCCGTTGCGGCGGGCGGTCACGGAACTGGCCCTGAGCGGTGCGCCGGTGGCCGCCGAGTGCGCGGGGCTGCTGTATCTGGCCCGGGAGCTGGACGGGAAGCCGATGTGCGGGGTGCTGGACGCCGGGGCCCGGATGTCCGAGCGGCTGACGCTCGGGTACCGGCAGGCGGTGGCGGTCTCGGACAGCCCGCTGGCGGCGGCGGGGACCCGGGTGCGGGGGCACGAGTTCCACCGCACGGTGCTGGAGCCCGCCGCGGGGGCCACTCCGGCCTGGGGCATGCACCAGCCGGAGCGGCGGGTCGAGGGGTACGTCCAGCGGGGCGTGCACGCGAGCTATCTGCACACCCACTGGGCCGCGTCGCCCGAGGTGGCCCGGCGGTTCGTGGAGCACTGCCGGGTGCTTCCGGCGCGGTGAGCGGCGCGTCCGGCGCACGGGGACGTCCGGGGCGTACGCGTGGCTCACTCGGCGATGCCGACGACCAGCCAGATGAAGCCCACGCCCCCGATGGTGCAGAGAAGGGTGGAGCGGGCGGGATGGGTGTGGTGCGCCTCGGGAAGGATCTCCGCAGCGGCCAGGTAGAGCAGGGCTCCGCCGAAGAAGCCGAGATAGCCGCCGAGCAGTTCCTCCGGAAGGGTGAACAGCAGCGTCGTCGCCGCGCCCACGACCGGTGCCACGGCGGCCGCGAACAACATCAGGAGCGCTTTGCGGCGGGCGTTCCCGTACAGACTGGTGAGGGTGTACGTGTTGAATCCGTCGGCGAAGTCATGACTGATCACCGCCAGCGCGACGGCCACGCCCATGGAGCCGCTGACCTGGAAGGCGGCGCCGAGCGCGATGCCGTCCATCAGGCTGTGGCCGACCATCGCGGCGGCCGCCGCCAGCCCCACCTGCGGTACGCGCTCGCCGTGCTGCCCGCCCGCCCCGTGTGCCACCTGGCGTACGGAGAGCAGCCGCTCGACCAGATGGGCCACCAGGAAGCCGCCCACGAAGAGCAGCAGCGCCATCGGCACCCCGAGCACCGGCTCGCCCGCCGCCTCGATCGCCTCCGGCAGGAGGTCGAGACCGACCACGCCGAGCATCAGGCCTCCCGCGAGGCCGAGCACCAGATGGCGGCGGTCGGTGACGCGTTGGGCGACCCAGCCGCCGGCCAGGGTCATCAGGAACGCGCCGAGCGCGACGAACACCGCCATGGGGCCTTGCTAGCCGATCGGGCCCCCTCCGCGCATCTCAGGGTGTCCTTACCGGTGGCGTTCTGGCCGCCCTTCCCCTCGCCCGGGTCCGCGCTCCGTATACGGAGCCCCGCCCTCTCCCTCATACCACCGAGACGTTCGACCTGAAAGGCAGGACTCCGCCGATGACCGGAGCATCCGTCGGCCCCGGACCGGAGTCCGGCGCCCGCAGTCTGGTGGTGGGGGTCGGCGCGCGCAGGGGTGCCTCGGGCGATGTGGTGTTCGCCCTGATCGAGGCGGTGCTGAGCGGGGCGGGGTTGGACCCGGCGGATGTGGCGGAGGTGGCCACGGTCGACGCCAAGGGGGACGAGCCGGGGATCGTGGGGGCGGCGGCCCGGCTCGGGGTGCCGGTGCGGACCCATCCGGCCGGGGCGCTGGCCGCGGTCCGGGTGCCGCACCCCTCGGGGACGGTGGGCGCGGCGTTGGGGACCCCGTCGGTCGCGGAGGCGGCCGCGCTGATCGAGGCGGACGAACTGGTGGTGCCGAAGACGCGCGCCCCGGGCGGGGAGGCGGCGGCGAAGGGGGTGGCGACCTGTGCGGTGGCCCGCCGTCTTCCGCCCGTCGACGGGACTTTCGGTGTTTCCGGCAGGAAAACTTCCACCTCACCGGTGACGGCAGGCTCCCGCCCGTTCACCATGGCTGCCATGAACCCCCCCACGCGTCCCCCCATGCGGGACATCGAGAGCGCCGGGCCCGACCTGCGGCACCACGGCGACGCGGAGGTCCGCGGCGAGAATCTGACCGATCTCGCCGTGAACGTCCGTACCCACACCCCTCCCCCGTGGCTGCGTGAGCGGATAGCCGCGTCGCTCACCTCGCTGGCCGCCTATCCCGACGGGTCGTCCGCCCGGGCCGCGGTCGCCGGCCGGCACGGGCTGCCCGTGGAGCGGGTGCTGCTGACGGCGGGCGCGGCCGAGGCGTTCGTCCTGATCGCCCGGGCTCTTCCGGCCCGCCGCCCGGTCGTGGTGCACCCGCAGTTCACGGAGCCGGAGGCGGCGCTGCGGGCGGCCGGGCACGAGGTGGGGCGGGTCCTGCTGCGGGCCGAGGACGGTTTCCGGCTCGATCCGGCGGCGGTGCCCGAGGAGGCGGACCTCGTGGTGGTCGGCAATCCGACGAACCCGACGTCCGTGCTTCATCCGGCGGCCCTGCTGGAGAAGCTGGCGCGGCCGGGGCGGACGCTGGTGGTCGACGAGGCGTTCATGGACGTCGTGCCGGGCGAGCGCGAGGCGGTGTGCGACCGGACGGACATTCCGGGGCTGGTGGTGCTGCGCAGCCTCACCAAGACGTGGGGGCTCGCCGGGCTGCGGATCGGCTATGTGCTGGCCGAGCCGGAGACGGTGGCGCTGCTCGCCGAGGCGCAGCCGCTGTGGCCGGTGTCCACCCCGGCGCTGGCGGCGGCCGAGGCGTGCATGGAGCCGCGGGCGCTGGTGGAGGCGGCGGAGGCCGCGGACCGGATCACCGTGGACCGGGCCCATCTGCTCGCCGGTCTTGCGGAGTTCAGCGAGGTGGAGGTGGTGGAGGCGGCCCGGGGGCCGTTCGTGCTGGCGCGTCTGGAGCGGGCGGCGGAGGTCCGGGAGCGGCTGCGGCTGCTGGGCTTCGCGGCCCGGCGCGGCGATACGTTCCCGGGGCTCGGGCCGCGGTGGCTGCGGCTCGCGGTCCGCGACCGGGCCACGACCAATCGTTTCCTCCAGGCCCTGGACCAGGCCGTGCAGGCGCTGCCCGCGAGATCGGGGAGCTGAGCGGCCCCGCACGTGGGGGCGGCGTTCTTCGCGCGAACGCCGCCCCCGCCCCCGTCACACGGATCAGCTCTGGCCGCTGCTGCGCCTGCGCGCCAGCACGGTGGCGCCCGCGCCGACGGCGAGGAGGAGGGCAGCGCCGCCCGCGATGTACGGGGTGGTGGAGCTGCCGCCGGTCTCGGCGAGGTTGGCCTCGGCGGGGGCGGTGTCGGAGCCGGTCTGTGTCGTCACGTCGCCCTTGCCGCCGCCGGTGGAGCCGCCCGTGGTGCTCGGCTCCTCGGGGGCCTTCGGCCCCTTCGGGGTCTCGCAGGTCGCCTCGGCGAGGGTGACCTCGCCGTTGACCTCGGCGACGTTGAGCTTCAGCGGGTTGACCGCCACCTTGAGCCGGAGCGCCGTCGCGGCCGCCGTGCGCTCGGTGGTGACCGTCTCGGACAGGTCGAGGGAGACCTCGCCGACGCCCGGCACCGACACCTGGGTCGGACCGCCCGCGCTGAGCGTCACCTTCTTGCCGAGCACCGCGACGTGACCGAGCACGTTCGATTCGGCGACGGGCTGCTTGCCCGTCTCGCAGACCGCCTTGGAGGTGACCTTCTCGACCTCGATGAGCGAGAGCGCCGCGAGTCCGGGGACGTGGATCCGGGCCTTCGCCAGGTTGGTGTGGCCCTCGGCCCTGCGCTCGTCCACGGTGGCGTCGGCGGTGGCCACGTCGGCACGCAGCACGTCGACCGGGCGGCCCTCCACCCCGTCCAGGTTGACGCTCAGCGCGGTCTTCTCGGCGCTGGCCGGGGCCTGCACCTCGTTGAGCGTGACCTTGAGGGGCACCTGGACGGACTTGTTGAGGAGCGAGACGTCGAGCCCGGTACGGAGCACGACCGCGCTCGCCCTGCCCTCACCGCCGGTGGTGGGCGTCGCCGGGGCTGCGTGCGCGGGGACGGCGGCAAGCAGAGCGACGGGGGCGGCGGCGGCCGCCACGGCGGCGAGACGGAAGGTGTTGCTGTTCAAGATGGTGGAACCCCCACAAGAGACATGGAGCCACCGGCACAGTCCAATGGGGGACATCGCCTGCGCCGGTGGCCTCGACTCCGTGAATCTTTACGCACTGAGGGTGAACTGGCGGATACCTGACGTGAGTTCACCCCAAAGGGGGGTTTCCGTGCGCATATTCGAATCTTTCGGCACGTGCGTTCCCTCCCGCCTCTCCCCGTCACCCGATTCACGCGGCGGAGGCCGAGGTACGTGAACGGGCCGAGCCGTACCAACGAGCCGACGACCGTATCCGTCACTGCCCGTCAACACCCCGCCAGGTCAGCCGATGACCCGCCCGTTCAGCACGATGTGCCGGGGCGCCGCCAGCACCCGGACGTCCGCGCGCGGGTCCGCGTCGTACACGACCAGGTCCGCCGGAGCCCCCTCGTCGAGCCCGGGCCGCCCCAGCCAGCGCCTGGCTCCCCACGCCGTCGCGGAGAGGGCCTCCAGGGGCGGGATGCCCGCCTTGACCAGCTCGGCGACCTCGCCCGCGACCAGGCCGTGCGCCAGGGAGCCGCCCGCGTCGGTGCCGACGTAGACCGGGATCCCGGCGTCGTACGCGGAGCGCACGGTGTCGTAGCGCCGGTCGTACAGCTGCCGCATATGGGCCGACCAGCGGGGGAACTTGGCCTCGCCGCCCGTCGCCAGGTCGGGGAAGGTGGCGATGTTGACCAGCGTCGGGACGATCGCGACGCCGCGTTCGGCGAAGAGCGGGATGGTGTCCTCGGTGAGGCCGGTGGCGTGCTCGACGCAGTCGATGCCGGCCTCCACCAGATCGCGCAGCGACTCCTCGGCGAAGCAGTGCGCGGTGACCCGGGCGCCCAGCCGGTGCGCCTCGGCGATGGCCGCCTCGACCTCGCCGCGCGGCCAGCAGGCGGTGAGGTCCCCGGCGTCGCGGTCGATCCAGTCCCCCACGAGCTTGACCCAGCCGTCGCCGCGACGGGCCTCCTGGGCGACGTACGCCACGAGGTCGCCCGGCTCGATCTCGTGCGCGTAGTTGCGGATGTAGCGGCGGGTCCTCGCGATGTGGCGGCCGGCCCTGATGATCTTCGGCAGGTCCTCGCGGTCGTCGATCCAGCGGGTGTCGGAGGGCGATCCGGCATCCCGGATCAGCAGGGTCCCGGCCTCCCGGTCGGTGAGCGCCTGCTTCTCGGCGGTCGCCGCGTCGACCGGGCCGTGCCGGTCGAGCCCGACATGGCAGTGGGCGTCGACGAGGCCGGGCAGCGCCCACCCCCTGACCGTCACCGCGCCGTCGGCGCCGGGCGGCCGCTCATAGGTGATCCGCCCGTCCACGGCCCACAGTTCGTCCCGCACCTCGTCCGGGCCGACGAGCACCCGGCCCTTCACCCGCAGCAACGGCCGCTCCTCCCGGTCACGCACTTCGACCACCCGCCCGATCCCTCACCCGATCACTCATACGCGGCACTGTACGAGGCCACCGGTGGGCCGTCGGTAGGCTGCCAGTGCCTTTCGACCGACGGACGAACCCGAAGAGAGCCCCACCGTGACGCACCCCTTCCTCGACCTGCCCCCGCTGACCGCCGGCCACTTCGCGTCGATCGAGCGGCGCGTGGCCCGGCTCCTCGCCACGGAACAGGACGTCGTCATCACCCAGGGCGAGGCGCTGCTGCCGCTGGAGGGCTGCATCCGCAGCGGCGCGCGGCCCGGCTCGACCGCGCTGAACGTGGTCACGGGCCCGTACGGGCAGACCTTCGGCAACTGGCTGCGGGACTGCGGTGCGCAGGTCGTCGACCTCGTGGTGCCCTTCCACACGGCGGTGACCGCCGACCAGGTCGCCGAGGCGCTCGCCGGGCACCCGGAGATCGACTTCGTCTCGCTGGTGCACGCCGAGGCGGCGACCGGCAACACCAACCCGGTCGCGGAGATCGGCGAGGTGGTCCGGGCGCACGGCGCGCTGTTCATGCTGGACGCGGTCGCCTCGGTGGGCGCCGAACCGCTGCTGCCGGACGCCTGGGGCGTCGACCTGTGCGTGATCGGCGCACAGAAGGCCATGGGCGGGCCCGCCGGGGTCTCCGCGGTGTCGGTGAGCGCGCGGGCCTGGGAGCGGATCGCCGCCAACCCGGCCGCACCGCGCCGCTCCTACCTCTCGCTGCTGGACTGGAAGGAGCGCTGGATCGACGGCGGCCGCACGGCCCTGCCGCACGCTCCGGCGCAGTTGGAGATGCTGGGCCTGGAGGCATGTGTGGCCCGGATCGAGGACGAGGGCCTGGAGACGGTGATGGCCCGCCACGCCTCGGCCGCCGCGGCGACCAGGGCCGGAACGGTGGCGCTGGGCGGCGGGCTGGAACCGTACGTCCACGCGGCACGGGACGCCGCCCCGGTGGCGACGACGCTGCGCGCCCCGGCGGGGACGGACGCGGCCGCGCTGGTCGCGGCGGCACTGGCGGCGGACCCCGCGCTGCCGCTGGTCGCGGGCGGCGGGGCGCTGTCCAAGGAGATGATCCGGGTCAACCATTACGGGGCGGATGCGACGCGGGGCGCGGTGCTGTCCTCGCTCGCGGCTCTGGGGGCGGCGCTGACCGATGCGGGCCGGCAGGTCGATATCGAGGCTGCCCGCCGAGCTGTTTCGGAAACCTGGCCGAGCCGATAGATTCTCCATATGCGGGGAGCCGCTTTATCGAAAGCAGCTTCCCGCATTCTTCTGCCCGCTTTCCCGTCGGCTAAACGCGTCAGTTTTCACGCAGGTCGAACTTCATGATTCGGACACGTTCCAGGAGAGTTACGAGCCTGTGACCGACTCCACATCGGCGGCGTTATGCCCGTTAAATTCAGGACAAAGCGGGGGAAGTTCCACCCGGATCATGGGGCGGCTCGCGCACGCCTGATAACACATGGGCGCCCTTCACCCAACCCCTTACGTCGATGCAATTTCGAAATTTGCTGGGTAAATTCAATTCGCATGACCGCCGCACCAGCAGATTTTGCCCGTGCCCGAAGTGAATTCCTCAGTATCGATGCGCCGCGAGTGGAGGACGGAGCCGCGATCTGGCGCATTGCCCGCGACTCCCAGGTCCTGGACCTGAACTCCTCGTACAGCTACCTGCTGTGGTGCCGTGACTTCGCCGCGACCTCCGTCGTCGCCCGTGGCGAGAGCGGCGAGCCCATCGCCTTCGTGACGGGCTACATCCGGCCCGACCGCCCCCAGACCCTGGTCGTCTGGCAGGTGGCCGTCGACTCGGCCCACCGCGGCAAGGGACTGGCCGCGACGCTGCTGGACGCGCTGACCGCCCGGGTCGCCGCCGACCAGGGACTGTCGTCCGTGGAGACGACGATCACCCCGGACAACACCGCCTCCGACCGGCTGTTCAGGTCCTACGCCCAGCGGCACGACGTGGCGCTGGAGCAGGAGGTCCTCTTCGACGGCGACCTCTTCCCCGAAGGAACCCACCTGCCCGAGGTGCTCTACCGGATCGGCCCGTTCACCACCTGAGCCCGCCCGGTCGCGCTTCCCGCGTACCCGACCCGTACGCCCCGCCGCCCGACCCCCGCCCGGCGCACCCGACCCGTGCGCCCGGTCCCCACGACTTTTCGCGCCGGCCGACCACCCGGCGCGGTCCCGGCCGCATCCGTGCGGCGGGGAGCACCAGACCACCGCCCGTCACACCCCCTCACGCAGGAGATCCGCTGTGACCATCACCCCGCCCGCACTGAGCGTCTTCGAGACCCTGGAGTCCGAGGTCCGGAGCTACTGCCGCGGTTGGCCCGCCGTCTTCGACCGTGCGCAGGGCGCCCGGCTGACCGACGAGGACGGCCACTCCTACCTGGACTTCTTCGCCGGGGCCGGCTCGCTCAACTACGGCCACAACAACCCGGTGCTGAAACGAGCGCTGATCGACTACATCGAGCGCGACGGCATCACCCACGGCCTGGACATGGCGACCACTGCCAAGCGCGCGTTCCTGGAGACCTTCCAGAACGTGATCCTGCGCCCGCGCGACCTGCCGTACAAGGTGATGTTCCCCGGCCCGACCGGCACCAACGCCGTCGAGTCGGCGCTGAAGCTGGCCCGTAAGGTCAAGGGCCGAGAGGCCGTCGTCTCGTTCACCAACGCCTTCCACGGCATGTCGCTGGGCTCGCTGGCCGTCACCGGCAACGCCTTCAAGCGCGCCGGGGCCGGGGTCCCGCTGGTGCACGGCACCCCGATGCCGTTCGACAACTACTTCGACGGCACGGTCCCGGACTTCCTGTGGTTCGAGCGGCTCCTGGAGGACCAGGGCTCCGGTCTCAACAAGCCCGCCGCGGTGATCGTGGAGACGGTCCAGGGCGAGGGCGGCATCAACGTCGCCCGCGCCGAGTGGCTGCGGGCGCTGCAGGAGCTGTGCCACCGCCAGGACATGCTGCTGATCGTCGACGACATCCAGATGGGCTGCGGCCGTACCGGCGGCTTCTTCTCCTTCGAGGAGGCCGGGATCACCCCGGACATCGTCACGCTGTCGAAGTCCATCAGCGGTTACGGGCTGCCGATGTCGCTCTGCCTGTTCAAGCCGGAGCTGGACATCTGGGAGCCGGGCGAGCACAACGGCACCTTCCGCGGCAACAACCCGGCCTTCGTCACGGCCGCCGCCGCACTGCAGGCGTACTGGGCGGACGGCCAGATGGAGAAGCAGACCCTGGCCCGCGGCGAGCAGATCGAGCAGACGCTGCTGGCCATCTGCGCCGAGGAGCCGACCGCGCACTTCCGCGGCCGGGGCCTGGTGTGGGGCATGGAGTTCGAGGACCCGGCGCGGGCCTCGGCGGTCTGCGCCCGCGCCTTCGAGCTGGGGCTCCTGCTGGAGACCTCCGGCCCGCAGAGCGAGGTCGTCAAGCTGCTGCCGCCGCTGACCATCACCCCCGAGGAGCTGGACGAGGGCCTGCGCACGCTGGCCCGCTCCGTCCGCGAGACGGCCTGACCCGGTCCTGCCGGGGCAGGTGGAAGAAGAGAGGCCCCGGGCCGCGAGGCCCGGGGCCCGTGCAGAGAAGAGAAAGGCAACCGCTCACCGTGATCGTCCGATCGTTCAGTGACATCGAGAACACCGACCGGCATGTGAAGGCCGCGTCCGGCACCTGGGAGAGCAAGCGCATCGTGCTCGCCAAGGAGAAGGTGGGCTTCTCGCTCCACGAGACCGTGCTGTACGCGGGCACGGAGACCTCCATGTGGTACGCGAACCACATCGAGGCGGTGCTGTGCACCGAGGGCGAGGCCGAGCTCACCAACGACGAGACCGGCGAGAAGCACTGGATCACGCCCGGCACGATGTATCTGCTGGACGGGCACGAGCGCCACACCATGCGGCCCAAGACCGACTTCCGCTGCGTGTGCGTCTTCAATCCCCCCGTCACCGGACGGGAGGACCATGACGAGAACGGTGTCTATCCACTGCTGACCGAGGAGGGCTGAACCATGACCACCGAAGTACGCGCCGATCTGTACCCCTCGCGCGGCGCCGCCGAGATGACCACTCCCCGCCAGGACCCGGTCATCTGGTCCGCGCCGGGCGCACCGGGTCCGATCGCCGCCAAGGACCTGCAGAGCTACGAGCACGACGGCTTCCTCAGCATCGAGCAGCTGATCACGCCGGACGAGGTCGCCGTCTACCGGGCGGAGCTTGACCGGCTGGTCTCGGACCCGCTGATCCGCGCCGACGAGCGCTCCATCGTGGAGAAGCAGTCGCAGAACGTGCGGTCCGTCTTCGAGGTCCACAAGATCAGTGAGGTCTTCGCCGGGCTGGTCCGCGACGAGCGGGTGGTGGGCCGGGCACGCCAGATCCTCGGCTCGGACGTGTACGTCCACCAGTCCCGGATCAACGTGAAGCCGGGCTTCGGGGCCTCGGGCTTCTACTGGCACTCCGACTTCGAGACGTGGCACGCTGAGGACGGTCTGCCGAACATGCGGACGGTGTCCGTGTCGATCGCGCTGACGGAGAACTTCGACACCAACGGCGGGCTGATGATCATGCCCGGTTCGCACAAGTCGTTCCTCGGCTGTGCGGGCGAGACGCCGAAGGACAACTACAAGAAGTCGCTCCAGATGCAGGACGCCGGCACCCCCTCCGACGAGGCGCTGACGAAGATGGCCGACCGCCACGGCATCAAGCTCTTCACGGGCAAGGCCGGTTCGGCGACCTGGTTCGACTGCAACGCCATGCACGGCTCGGGCGACAACATCACCCCGTACGCGCGCAGCAACGTCTTCATCGTCTTCAACAGCGTGGAGAACACGGCGCAGGAGCCCTTCGCGGCTCCTATCCGCCGCCCGGAGTTCATCGGGGCGCGGGACTTCACCCCGGTGAAGTAGCGCGACGCGCAGGCGGAAGGGCCGGGACGGTACGCCGTCCCGGCCCTTCGCGCGTGCCGCGCGGGACCGGGGCGCGGGCGGCCCGCGGGGCCGGTCGTCGCGTAACTCGCTGGACCGGGAGCAAGTCGGCGGGGAGGGTGGCGGCCATGACTTCCCATGTACGCCACATCACGATCGACTGTGCCGACGCCTACGCGCTGGGCAGCTTCTGGGCCCAGGTGCTCGGCGCGCCGCTCTCCGACGAGGACCGACCCGGCGACCCGGAGGCGCTGGTGGAAACCCCCGGCGCGGCGGTTCTCTTCGTGCAGGTGGCCGAGGAGAAACAGACCAAGAACCGCGTCCATCTCGACATCCAGCCGCACGACCGCTCCCGCGACGAGGAGGTCGAGCGGCTGCTCGCGCTCGGTGCGACCCTCGTCGGGGACCACCGCAGGCCGAACGGGCGCGGCTGGGCGACGCTCGCCGACCCCGAGGGCAACGAGTTCTGCGTGGAGTGCGGCGCGGCCGAACGGGCGGCACTGACCGGGACCCGGCTGCCGCTGACCGCCGACGACGTGACGACCGCGGTGCGGCTCGCGGTGGACGTGCTGGCGAAGGCCCCGGCGGACCGCTGGGAGGCCCGGGCCGGATCGCTGGAGTGGACGTGCTGGGAGACGGCGGAGCACCTGGGCGACGATCTGTTCACGTACGCCGTCCGGTTGGGCCCCCGTACGCCCCCGCTGGAGAAGAACCTCCCCTTCCGGTCCGGTCCCGAACGGCCGGGCGGACCGGACGGCTACCTCGTCGTCGACCGCGAGGACGGGCCCGCCGGGCTGCTGGCGACGGTGGAGGCGAGCGGGGCGCTGCTGGCGTCGATGGTGCGGACGACTTCGCCCCGGGCGCGCGCGTACCACGTGTACGGCGTATCGGACCCGGAGGGCTTCGCCGCGATGGGCGTGGTGGAGACCCTGGTGCACACCCATGACCTGGCGGAGGGCCTGGGGCTGGAATGGGCGCCGCCCACCGCGCTCTGCGACCGGGCGCTGGCCCGGCTCTTCCCGGACGCGCCGGCGGGCGGCGACCGGTGGGCCGTCCTGCTGTGGGCCACCGGCCGCGCCGAGCTGCCGGGCCACCCGCGCCGCACCGCGTGGCGGTGGGACGGGCGGCCCCTGGAGGATCAGACGGCGTCGAGCGCCGGGTAGTCGGTGTAGCCCTTGGCGTCGCCGCCGAAGAAGGTCGACGGGTCGGGGGTGTTGAACGGGCCGCCCGCCTTCAGCCGGGCGGGCAGGTCCGGGTTGGCGAGGAAGAGCGCCCCGTAGGAGATCAGATCGGCGATGCCGTCGTCGATCACCGTGTGGTCGCCCGGTCCGGTGGGGCCCTCGGAGTGCACGTTGATGACGAGGGTCCCGGAGAAGGCCTTGCGCAGGGCGAGGGTCAGCTCGCGGATCGGGGTGGCCTCCAGGATGTGCAGATAGGCGAGGCCGAGCGGCTCGATCGCGCGGACCAGCGCGGTGTACGTGGCCTCCGGCGCGGGCTCGTCGATGTCGTTGTACGGGTTGCCGGGCGAGATGCGCAGTGCGGTGCGCTCCGGACCGATCTCGGCGGCGACGGCCTTGACGACCTCGACGGCGAAGCGGGTGCGGGCCTCGTCGGAGCCGCCCCAGGCGTCGGTGCGCCGGTTGGTGTTGGGGGCGAGGAACTGGTGGATGAGGTAGCCGTTGGCGCCGTGCAGCTCCACCCCGTCGAATCCGGCCTCCACGGCGTTGCGGGAGGCGGTGACGAAGTCGGCGACGGTCGCGCGGACCTCGGCGTCGGTCAGCTCGTGCGGCTCGACGAAGTCCTTCGGGCCGACGTGGGTGTAGACCTGCCCCTCGGCCCTGACCGGGGAGGCGCTGACGGGGACGAGCCCGTCCGGCAGCAGGACCGGGTGGCCGATGCGGCCCGCGTGCATGATCTGGGCGAAGATCTTGCCGCCCTGCGCGTGCACCGCGTCGGTGACCGTACGCCAGGAGGCGACCTGCTCGGCGCTGTGCAGGCCGGGCGTGGAGGGATAGCCCTGGCCCACGGCGGACGGCTGGATGCCCTCGGTGATCACGAGTCCCGCCGAGGCGCGCTGGGCGTAGTACGTGGCGGTCAGCTCGGTGGCGGTGCCGCCCTCACCGGCCCGGCTGCGGGTCATAGGGGCCAGCGCGATGCGGTTGGCCAGAGGGGTGCCGGACAGGTCGATCGGGTCGAAAACGGTGGTCATGAGGGCTCCCGGATAAGTATGTGGTCGGCCAACGATCGCCGCCGGGAGCAACTGTAACCCATTCATTGGTCGACCAAGGTAAAGTTGTCCGAAACCGTCGGGCATCATCGGAAGCCGCCACAGAGGCCATCACCGAAGCCGTCCCCCACCGCCCCGAGGACCCCCAGGAGCCCGCCATGACCACCGGCCGCGCCACCCCCGCGGAAGACGCCTGTACGAACGCGCTGCCCATGGCGGCGCTCAGCGGGCCCGTCAGCCACGCCGTCTCCCGGGTGGCCCGGCTGCACCGGATCGCAGCGGGCAAGGCGCTCAGGGGGGTGGACCTCTACCCGGGGCAGGAGTTGCTGATGATGCACCTGTGGGACCGGGGGGCGGTCCGGCAGACGGAGCTGATCCGGGCCCTGGAGCTGGACCCGTCCACGGTCACGAAGATGCTCCAGCGGCTGGAGCAGACCGGGCACGTGCGCCGCCGCCCCGACCCGGCCGACCGGCGGGCCGTGCTGGTCGAGGCGACGGACGAGAGCTGCGCGCTGCACACCGCGGTGGAGGCCGCCTGGGGCAGCCTGGAGGAGCACACGCTCGCGGGCCTGGATGCGGCCGAGCGCACGGAGCTGGTCCGGCTGCTGGCGAAGGTCGAGGAGAACCTCTGCCGGGAGACCGAGGACTGCCCCGACCGGCGCCGGACCGCATCCGGCTGAGCCGTCCCGTACGACTCAGGCCAGAAAGTCCAGCAGCCGGTCCACATCGGCCTCGGTGTTGTAGAGGTGGCAGGAGATCCGCAGATTCCCGGCCGGGGCGGAGACGGCGATCCCGGCCTCCACCAGCTCGGGCTGACGCCCGTCGAGCCCCGGCACGGAGACGATCGCCGACTCCCCGGCAACCGGCTTGTGCCCGAGGGCCGCCAGACCCGTCCGCAGCCGGGCGGCGAGCCCGGTGGCGTGCGCGTACAGGGCGGCGGCGCCGACCTCCGCCAGCAGGGCGAGGGAGTGCTCGGCCCCGTGGTACGAGAGGAAGGCGGGCGGCTCGTCGAAGCCCCGGGCGGTGGGGGCGAGGCGCTCCAGCGGGCCGTAGTTGCCCGTCCAGGGGGCGCCCGCGGAGACCCAGCCCGCGAAGAGGGCGGGCAGCGTGCCCTGCGCCTCCTCGGTGACGGTCAGGAACGACGTACCGCGGGGGCAGAGCAGGAATTTGAAGCCGCCGGTGACGGTGTAGTCGTACGCCCCGGCGTCCACCGGGAACCAGCCCGCCGCCTGGGTGGCGTCCAGCAGGGTGCGGGCCCCGTGCGCCGCGGCGGCGGCCCGGACGGCGGCGAGGTCGGCGACCCGGCCGTCGGCCGACTGCACGGCGGAGAAGGCGACCAGCGCGGTCGTATCGCGGACGGCCCCGGCGAGGTCCGCGAGCGGCGCGTACCGCATGCGCAGATCGCCGCGGAGCGCGAACGGGCTGACCACGGAGGAGAACTCGCCTTCGGGGCAGAGGACTTCGGCACCGGGCGGCAGCGAGGCGGCGATCAGACCGACGTGGACGGTGACGGAGCTGCCGGTGGCGACCCGGTCCGGGTGGAGCCCGACGAGCCGGGCGAAGCCGACCCGGGCGGCCTCCACGGCCTCGAAGCTGCCGGCCCCCACCCGGCGGCCCGCGGCGTTCTCGTCGGCCAGGGCCTTGACGGCGGCGATCGTCCGGCGGGGCAGCAGCCCCCAGCTGGAGGTGTTGAGGTAGGTGACCTCGGGCGCGAATTCGACGGCTGCGGCTTGGATGGGCGCGAGGATCGTCATGCGTCCACCCTGAAGCCCCCTCAACCCAAAGTCAATTACGAAGAGTTAAGGGGAACTCCAAAGAAACACTTATGGATCGCGACCGATGCGACCGACGCGGCCGACAGAAGCTCGGCGCTGCCGCTCAGTTCCGCGGAACCTCGCAGGCACCGTCGGCGTCGCAGGCCGCCGCGTCCCCGCCCACGGTGGTGAGAGCGGTGGCGGGGCGGTCCTTCCAGGCCTGCTCCAGCGCCTGGACGAAGACCTCGGAGGGCTGGCCGCCGGAGATTCCGTACCGCCGGTCGAGGACGAAGAACGGCACGGCGTTGGCGCCCAGTTCGGCCGCCTCGCGCTCGTCGGTCCGGACGTCGTCCGCGTACGCCTCGGGGTCGGCGAGCACCGCGCGGGCCTCGTCGGCGTCGAGTCCGGCCTCCTCGGCGAGGGCGGCCAGCACCTCGTCGTCGAAGACGGAGCGCTCCTCGGCGAAGTTCGCCCGGTAGGCGAGGGTCAGCAGCTCCTCCTGGCGGCCGCGGGCCTTGGCCAGGTGCAGCAGCCGGTGGATGTCGAAGGTGTTGCCGTGGTCGCGGCCCTCGGTGCGGTAGCCGAGCCCCTCGGACTGCGCGTTGGCGGCGACGTTGGCCTCCATCGCGGCGGCTTCCTCGCGGCTGCGGCCGTACTTCTCGGCCAGCATGTCGATCACGAGCGCGGTGTCGCCCTTGGCCCGGGAGGGGTCGAGCTCGAAGGACCGGTGCACCACCTCGACCTCGTCCCGGTGGGCGAACTCCGCGAGGCCCTTCTCGAAGCGGGCCTTGCCGATGTAGCACCACGGGCAGGCGATGTCGCTCCAGATCTCGACGCGCATGACTCTTCTTCTCTCCAAGGCTCACGGGGGGCGTGCGGAGAGGCCCTCCGTACGTCACGTCTCCCTGCGAACACCGGACCTGACCTGGCGATTCCCGCGCCGCGGCCCGCTGGCGCCCGGAGCGGAAATCGGGAAAGCTCGCGCGCATGGTCTCAGTGGTGCAGAACGTGGCGATCGACTGTGTGAACGCGTATGAGCTGGCGCGGTTCTGGAGCGAGGTGACCGGCCGTCCGCTCCATCCCGAGGACGAACCGGGCATGCCGGAGACGCAGGTGATGACGGCGGAGGGCCCGGTGCTCTATTTCCACCAGGTCCCCGAGGCCAAGAAGGGCAAGAACCGGCTCCACCTGTGTCTGCGCCCGAAGACCTCGCGCGAGGAGGAGGTGGAGCGGCTGCTGGCCCTCGGCGCGACCCTCGTCGCCGACCTCCGGAACCCGGACGGCTCCGGCTGGGCGGTGCTCGCCGACCCCGAGGGCAACGAGTTCTGCGTTCTGCGCGGCGAGTCCGACCGGGCCGCGACGGTTTCCTGACGCGCGGACGCGCGCCCTGAACCCGTGATGTGCGCCCCGGCCCTCCCCCTCCTCTCTGGCCTCACCGCCCGTCGCGCAGGTTCGCCACTCCCCCGGGCAGGAAGGCGATCCGGTCGAAGACCGCGCCGCAGCCCTCCCCCGTGGGCGACTGGACGAGGAAGCCGACGCGGGCGGCCGCCCGCTCCTCGGGCGTACCGAGGGTGAAGACGCGGACGAAGGTCCAGCTGTCGCCGTCGGCGGAGGCGTGGAAGGCGTAGGCGCTGCCGGTGCGGCTCAGCCGGAGCCAGCAGACGCCCTCCTCCACCACGGAGGCGTTGGCGTCGTCGGAGTGGCCCCGGGTGACGACGGTGCAGACGGTCGGGAGGTCGGCGGAGTGCTCCAGGCAGAGCTTGGCCCACTCCCGGTCCGCGACCTGGAGGAACAGCGCCCCCGCGTCACCGGCCGACACCAGCCCCGGGCGGACCCGGGCCACCAGCCGGAAGTCCCCGTCGCCCACCGCGCCGAGCAGGCGCGGCGCGTCGGAGACCGGGTCGAGGCCGTCCCCGGACGGGGGGACGAAGAGGTCCTGGCCGGGGCCGGCTCGGCCGGTCAGGACGCCGTCCGCGTGGGTCCAGCGCCCGTCGGGCCCCGCCGGCTCCAGGGCGAAGGGGATGCGGTCCAGGTGCAGGCTCACGCGCGGCGTCCGTCCACCCGGCGGGGCAGGCCCAGCGGGTTGTCCTCGCGCAGCTCCGGGGGGAGGAGCGTCCCGGGGGTGGACTGGTAGGTGACCGGGCGCAGCCAGCGCTCGATCGCCGCCGCGCCGACCGAGGTGGAGGTGGACGTGGTCGCCGGGTAGGGACCGCCGTGGTGCTGGGCGGGGGCGACGGCGACGCCGGTCGGCCAGCCGTTGACGAGGATGCGCCCGGCGAGCGGGGTGAGGGCGGCGAGCAGCGGGCCCGCGTCGGGGTCCCGGCCCTCGTCGGTGGCGGTCTGGAGCGTGGCGGTGAGGTTCCCCGGCAGCCGGTCGAGGACGGCGGTGATCTCGTCCACGGAGGCGTACCGGGCGATCACGGTGACCGGGCCGAAGCACTCCTCCAGCAGCGCGTCGTGCGGCCCCTCGGCGGTGAGCCGGGCGGCGGGCACGGTGAGGAATCCGGCGGAGACGGTGTGCTCGCCGGCCGCGCCGGGGGTGACCGGGGCGTCGACGTCGGGCAGCGCGGCCCGCTCCCGTACGCCGGTGACGAAGGCGTCCCGCATGCGGTGGTCCAGCAGGACGCCGGAGCCGGTCGAGCTGACCGTCTCGGTGAGGGTCTTGAGGAGCTGGTCGCCCGCCGCGCCCTCGGGGACGAGGACGAAACCGGGCTTGGTGCAGAACTGGCCGACGCCGAGCGTCATCGAGCCGCCGAGCCCCGCGCCGATCTCCCCGGCGCGCTCGGTGGCGGCGGCCGCAGTGACGACGACCGGGTTGAGGGAGCCGAGTTCCCCGTGGAAGGGGATGGGGGCGGGGCGGGCGGCCGCCGCGTCGAACAGGGCGCGTCCGCCGCGGACCGAGCCGGTGAAGCCCGCGGCGCTCACCAGCGGGTGGCGGATCAGCTCGACGCCCGCGTCGAAGCCGTGCACCACGGTCAGGACGTCCTCGGGCAGCCCGGTGCGGGCGGCGGCGCGGCGCAGGACCGAGGCGCAGAGTTCGGAGGTCGCCGGGTGGTCGGGGTGCGCCTTGACGACGACCGGGCAGCCGGCCGCGAGCGCGCTGGCGGTGTCGCCGCCGGGGACGGAGAAGGCGAGCGGGAAGTTGCTGGCCGCGTAGACGGCGACGACCCCGAGCGGGATCTTGTAGCGGCGCAGGTCGGGCCGGGGCGGGGTCCGGGAGGCGTCCGGGTGGTCGATGTGGACGTCGAGGTAGGCGCCCTCGTCGACGACCTCCGCGAAGGCTCTGAACTGGGCCGCGGTACGGGCGAGTTCGCCGGTGAGCCGGGCCGGCCCGAGGGCGGTCTCCGCGTCGGCGGCCTCGATGATGTGCTCGCCGGACTCCTCCAGCAGCTCTGCCGCCGCCCGCAGGAACGCGGCGCGCGCCACCCGGTCGGCGAGGGCGCCCCGCACGGCGTGGGCCGACCGGACCGCGCGGTCGATCTCCTCGGCGGTGGCCTCCACGGCAACCTGCTCGCGTGGGTTCCCGGTTCGGGGGTCGACACTCCAGACTGGTACTGCGCTCACCGTGATTCCCTTCCGTCGCGCGACCGGTCCCCGGCCGGCCCCGATCGCCGTGCGACCGACGCCCGGTCGGCGCCCCGGCCGACTTCGGCCGCACATCAGCAAGTGTTCGGTATTCTGAACAGAGTTCCTGATCGTGAATGTGCTGAGACTCTATTTCCGGGCGTTCCGAGTTGGCAATCGTGTGGCGGCTTTTCGGACGGCGACGCGGACGAGAAGTCGATGAGCTGGAGAAGAAGGGGGCGTGGGCGATGTCGGTCGCCGAGTCCGGTGGGGCACAGGTCAAGTCCGCGGTACGGACCGTGGAGCTCCTCGAATACTTCGCGGGGCGGCCCGGCATGCACTCGCTGGCCGCCGTCCAGGAGGCGGTCGGCTACCCCAAGTCCAGCCTCTACATGCTGCTGCGCACCCTGGTGGAACTGGGCTGGGTCGAGACGGACGCGACGGGCACCCGGTACGGGATCGGTGTCCGCGCCCTGCTGGTCGGCACCTCGTACATCGACGGCGACGAGGTCGTGGCCGCCGCGCGGCCGACGCTGGACCGGCTGTCCGACGACACCACGGAGACCATCCACCTGGCCCGCCTCGACGGGACGAACGTGGTCTACCTCGCGACCCGGCAGTCCCAGCACTATCTGCGCCCCTTCACCCGGGTCGGCCGCCGGCTGCCCGCGCACTCCACCTCGCTGGGCAAGGCCCTGCTGGCCACCCACAGCGACGAGCAGGTCCGCAAGATGCTGCCCGAGACGCTGCCCGCGCTGACCGAACACACCATCACGGACCGCGAGAAGCTCATCGAGGAGCTGCGGCTGGTCCGCGAGCAGGGGTACGCGGTGGACCGCGAGGAGAACACCCTCGGCCTGCGCTGCTTCGGTGTGGCGATCCCCTACCGGACGCCCGCCCGGGACGCGATCAGCTGCTCGGTGCCGGTCGCCCGGCTCACCCCGGGCCACGAACAGATGGTGAAGGACGCCCTGTTCGACGCCCGGGACCGGCTCTCCCTCGCGACGCGGCGGCTCTGATGACCGGGGGTTCGCCCGGGCCCGGGGCGAGGAGACCGACGAGGTGCCGGTGACGCTCCGCGGGTAGCGCCTTCGACCCGCGGGGCCTCCCGCTCGGGCGGAGCCGCTCGGCGCCGCGCGCCGGTGGGAGGACAGCTCGCGCGCCGGGTGAGAAAACGGTGAGAAGCGGCACGATCGGGAACGGCCGGAACGAGCCCGCTCGTCCCTCCAGCGGGATGAACAAGACAATCAGGCGCGCTTCGGTCTTCTGCCTGCTCATGGTGCTCGCCCTGCTGGTGCGGGCCACCTGGGTGCAGGGCTACGAGGCCAAGGCGCTCGCAGACGACGAGCACAACCGGCGGAACACCATCGCGCAGTACGCGCAGCCGCTCGGGGACATCATCGTGGCCGGTTCGCCGGTCACCGGATCGAAGGGGACCAGTGGTGGCGACCTCCGGTACCAGCGCACGTACACCCAGGGCGAGCTGTACGCGGCCGTCACCGGCTACAGCTCGCAGGCGTACGGGGCGACCCAGCTCGAAGGCATCCACAGCGACGTCCTGGACGGCACGGACGACCGGCTGAAGAACCCGAAGGACCTGATCACCGGCGGGCAGGCGAAGCCCGGCAACGTCCTCACCACGATCGATCCGGGTGTCCAGAGGGCGGCGTACGAGGCGCTCGGCGACGACAAGGGCGCGGCGGTGGCGATCGACCCGAAGACCGGCCGGATCCTCGGCGTGGTCTCGACCCCCTCGTACGACCCCTCGAAGATCAGCGGGACGACGGACGGCGACGCCTGGCAGAAGCTGCTGGAGGACCCGGACAAGCCGCTGGTGAACCGGGCGCTGCGGCAGCCGCTGGCGCCCGGCTCCACGTTCAAGCTGGTGGTGGCCGCGGCCGCGCTGGAGAACCGGCTCTACGGCTCGGTCGACGAGCGCACCGACAGCCCCGACCCGTACACCCTGCCCGGCACCAGCACGGTCCTGCGCAACGAGAACGCCTCCGCCCCCTGCGAGAACGCGACCCTGCGCACCGCGCTCCAGTACTCCTGCAACAACGTCTTCGCGAAGGCGGCTGCGGACCTCGGCCAGGACAAGGTCAAGGAGATGGCGGACGCGTTCGGGTTCGGCACCGAGAAGCTGGACGTCCCGGTGCGGGCGGCGGAGAGCGTGTATCCGACCGGGATGGACAAGGCGCAGACTGCGCTGACGGGGATCGGCCAGTTCGAGGTCACCGCGACCCCGCTCCAGATGGCGATGGTCACCTCGGCGCTGGCCAACGGCGGTGAGCTCGCCGCGCCGCACATGGTCTCGTCCGTGACCGACGGGGACGGCAGCGTGCTGGAGGAGACCGAGGACGGCGACACGAAGCGCGTGGTGGAGGAGGAGACCGCCGAGCAGCTCCGCAGCGCGATGGTGACCGTGGTCGAGGAGGGCACCGGCGCCAACGCCCGGATCGCCGGGGCCGAGGTCGGCGGGAAGACGGGCACGGCGCAGAACGGCGTGGACAACAGCAACACCCCGTACGCCTGGTTCACCTCCTACGCGAAGGACGACAGCAGCGGCAAGGAGGTCGCGGTCGCGGTGATCGTCGAGGACTCCGGCTCGGCACGCTCCGAGGTCAGCGGCAACGGGCTGGCCGCACCGATCGCCCAGAAGATGATGAAGGCGGCGCTGGAGCGGTGAACGAGCCCCCGGAACCTACGATCCCGGCCGGCGCCCAGGCCGCGTCGGCGGGGGTCGCGCGGACGGTGGTGTACGACGGTCAGCGCCCCGCCGCCCCCGCGGCGAACGGGATGTCCGCGCCGCCGCCCGCGCGCACCGGGCCCCCGGGGTGCGCCCAGAGGCCCGCCGCGGCCAGCCGGGGCAGCACGCCCTCGCCGAACCAGTACGCCTCCTCCAGGTGCGGGTACCCGGAGAGCACGAACTCGTCGATGCCCAGGGCGTGGTACTCCCGGATGCGGTCCGCCACCTCCGTATGGCTGCCGACCAATGCCGTGCCCGCGCCGCCCCGGACCAGCCCGATGCCGGCCCACAGGTTCGGGTGGATCTCCAGACCGTCCCGGCCGCCCCCGTGCAGCTCCAGCATCCGCCGTTGCCCCTCGGACTCGCTGCGGGCGAGGCCCTCCTGGACCGCCCGCACGGTGGCCGGGTCGAAGCCCGCGAGCAGCCGGTCCGCCTCCGCCCAGGCCGCCTCGGAGGTGTCGCGGGTGATCACATGGAGCCGGATGCCGAACCGTACGGTACGGCCCTGCTCGGCGGCGAGGGACCGGATCCGGGCGATCTTCTCCGCGACCTGGGCGGGCGGCTCGCCCCAGGTGAGGTAGACGTCCGCGCGGCGGGCGGCGACGCGTGCGGCGGCCGGGGAGGAGCCGCCGAAGTAGACCTCCGGCACGGGGTCGGGGAGCTGGGCGAGCCGGGCCTGCTCGACGTGCAGGTGCTCGCCCCGGAGGTCGACGGTCTTGCCGTCCCACAGCTGCCGGACGATCTCCAGGAATTCTCCGGTGCGCGCGTAACGGGCGTCCTTGTCGAGGAAGTCCCCGTAGGCGCGCTGCTCATGGCTCTCGCCGCCGGTGACGACGTTCAGCAGCAGCCGGCCGCCGGTCTGCCGCTGAAAGGTGGAGGCCATCTGCGCGGCGAGGGTCGGCGAGACGAAGCCGGGGCGGAAGGCGACGAGGAACTTCAGCCGTTCCGTGTGCTGGCCGACCATCGCGGTGGTCAGCCAGGCGTCCTCGCACCAGGCCCCGGTCGGGGTGAGCGCCCCGGTGAAGCCCAGGTCCTCGGCGGCCCGGGCGATCTGGGCGAGGTAGCGGACCGTCGGCGGGCGGTCGCCGCCGGCCGCCGTGACCGGGGTGCCGTGGCCGCCGCCGACGACATGGCGGCTGTCGCCGTTGGTGGGCAGGAACCAGTGGAAGGTCAGGGACATCTGTTCTCTCCGCGGGGGACGGGGGTTCAGAGCAGGCCGTGGCGGGGCGGGCGGGCGCCGTTCAGGACGTACCGCCCGAGGTGCTGGATCTTCCAGCGCGCCGGGTCGTGCAAGGTGTGGGTACGGGCGTCGCGCCAGTGCCGGTGCAGGTTGAGGCCGTCGAGGGCGGCGCGCGTCCCGGACACCTCGAACAGCGCGTCGGCGATCTCCAGCGCCGTGCTCCCCGAGTACGCCTTCGCCGCCGCGACCGCGATCGACGCCTCGGCGGCGCTGTCGTCGTCAAGGGCGGCGCGTGCGGTGTCCACGGCACGCGCGGCAGTGGCGAGCAGGGCGTCGGCGGCCCGGTGGCGCAGGGCCAGTTCGCCGAAGCGCTGGACGAGGAGGGGGTCCTCGGCAGCGGTCTCGTACCCGCTCTCGAACCAGGGCCGGCTCCGCGTCGTCACGAAACCGACCGCCTCGGCCAGCGCGCCCGCCGCGATCCCCGCGTCGATGGCGGCGTGCAGCAACTGGGCCAGCGCACCGTGGAGTTGGGGTCCGGTGAAGGTGAGATGGTGCGGGACGACATGAGCCGCGGGAACCACGACGTCCGCCAGTTCGACCGTGCCGCTCGCCGTGGTCCGCTGGCCCATGCCGTCCCAGTCGTCGGTGACGGTGAGGCCGGGCGCGTCGGCGGGGACGTACGCGACATGGAGCAGCTCGTCGTCGGCGCGGGCGAGGACGGGGATCCAGTCGGCGAAGAGGGCCCCTGTGGAGTAGTTCTTCACCCCGGTCAGGCGGTACGAGCCGTCGCCCGCGGCCACCAGCCGGGTGCGGATGTCCTGGAGGTGCTTGGTCCCGGCCTCGGACTGGGCGTTGCCGAAGCGCCTGCCGGCCAGCACCTCCGCGAAGAAGAACGCCCGTTGCTCCGGACTGCCCTGCTGCCGCAGGACGTTGACGTACGCGAAGTGGCTCTGCGGGATCTGCGCCAGGCTCGCGTCGGCGGAGGCGAGCAGCCGGAAGACCTCGGCGAGGGTGACCGCGGAGACGTCGGCCCCGCCGTGCTCGGCCGGGACGGTGACGGCGAGGAGGCCGGTGGCGGTGAGCCGGTCGAGTTCGGCGCGGGGCAGTTCGCGGCGGGCGTCCCGCCCGGAGGCGCCCGGGCGGAACTCCTCGGCGAGTCCGGCGGCCGTGCGCAGCGCCTCGGCGTCGTCGCGGATCACCCGCGCGGTGAGGGGTGGTCGTCGTCGGGTGGGCGCGGTCACGGGCCTGCCTCCAGAAGGTCCAGAAGGGCGGGAAGGGTGGCGGGAAGGAGTACGGGCAGGGGTCAGCGGGCGGCGGGAACGGGGGCGGTCCGGTGGTCCAGGGCCGCGGCGAACTGGGCGACCACCTGGTCGAGCGGGGCGGCGGAGGCCGGGTCCAGGACCACTCCCCCGTCGTCGCCGGCCGTGATGTGCCGGTCGAGGACGAACCAGCCCTGGACGATGTGGGCCGCGCCCATCGAGGAGAGCACCGGGCGCAGCGCGTAATCGAGTGCGAGGACATGGGCGGTGGTGCCGCCGGTCGCCAGCGGGAGGACGGTCTTGCCGGTCAGGGCGTACTGCGGCAGCAGGTCCAGCAGCGTCTTCAGCAGGCCGGAGTAGGCGGCCTTGTAGACAGGGGTGCCGATGACGATGCCGTCGGCGCGGGCGAACAGCTCGGTGGCGCGGACGATCTCGGGGTGCGCGAAGTCCGCGCCGAGCAGGGCGTCGGCGGGCAGGGTGCGGACGTCGAGCGGTATCACCTCGTGGCCCTGGGCGGCCAGGTCGGCGTCGAGGTGGCGGAGCAGACGGGCGGTGCGGGAGGTGGCGGAGGGGCTGCCGGAGACGGACAGGACGGTGGCCATGGGGACCTCGTTTGCTGGGCGGAGTGCGCCGGGGCCCGGGGCGGAATTCCCGCCGCCCCGGATCCGGCGGCGGGTCAGGAGTACCAGGTGGGTTCGGGGAGTTCGCCGGTCAGGACGTGCCGGCCGACCTCGCGCCGCTTGTAGGCGACCGGGTCGTGGAGGGTGTGGGTGCGGACGTTGCGCCAGAAGCGGTCGAGGCCCTCGGCGGAGGCGGTGGCGCGGGCGCCGGTGACCTCGAAGATGCGGCTGGTGACCTCCAGCGCGACCTCGGTGGCCCGGGCCTTGGCCGCTGCGACCCGTACCTCGAACGCGGCGCGGGACCGCTCGGTCACCTCGTCGGGCGCGTCGTGCAGCTTCTGCCCCTCGGCGGCGACCGCGTCGGCCAGGGCTTCCACGGCCCAGAGCTTGGCGGTGAGGTCGCCGTAGGTGTCGATGACGTACGGCTCGTCGACCGCCTTGTCGTACCCGCCGTGCAGCCAGGAGCGGGCCTTGGTGCGGGTGTAGGCGGCGGCGGTCTCCAGGGCTCCGGCGGCGATGCCCAGGTAGAAGCTGATGAACACCAGCTGGATCGTGGGCACGTTGAGGGTGTTGTAGACGCGGGGCCGGAACTCCTTGTCGACATAACCGGCGGCGGAGGCCCACGGGGTGCGGACGCCGTCGATGGTGACGCCGCCGCTCTCGGTGAGGCGCTGGCCGATGTTGTCCCAGTCGTCGTGGAAGACGAGCCCCGGGCTGTCGGAGGGCACGATGGCGAAGATGTGCTGGTCGGTGCCTTCCAGAACGCCTTCGAGGACGGTGACGTCGGAGACCTTGCTGCCGGTGGAGAAGGTCTTGGCGCCGGTGAAGACGAGGTCGTCGCCGTCCTCGGTGACCACCACGTCACTGTCGCGCGGGTTGACCGCACCGCCGAAGAACCAGGTGTGCCGGACCGCCTCGGCCTCGACGTGCTCCCACTGCTCGCGGGTGCCGACGAGGCGGGCCGCCCAGTTCCAGAGGTAGTGGTAGCCGAGGAGCTGGGCGATCGAGCCGTCGGCCTTGGCCACCTCGCGGATCACCCGGTAGGCGGTCGTCCAGTCCTGTCCCCCGCCGCCGTGCCCGGCCGGGCCGAGCAGGGTGACGAGTCCGGAGTCCTTGAGCAGCCGGATCTCGGTGTACGGGGTGGCGCCCGCCCTGTCGCGGGCGGCGGCGTCGGTGGCGAGGACGGCGGCGACCTCCGCCGCGCGCTCGATCCAGGCGGCGGGGCTGTCGGGGGACGGGAGGGTCTTCCACTGGGTGGGCGCTGCGGTGCTCATGACGAACCTTTCGGGGAGAGATCCGGGGAGAGGGGGGCGCGGTGGTCCTCCGGCCGGTGTTCTTCCAGCTCGCGGACGAGCGGCAGCACCTTCTTGCCGAAGTACTCGACCTCCTCGTGGTAGTGGAGGAAGCCGAGGAGCAGCAGATCCACGCCGAGGCGCTTGTAGGCGACGATGCGCTCGGCGATCTGTTCCGGGGTGCCGACCAGCCCCGTACGGAAACCGTCGTTGTACTGGACGAGGTCCTCGAAGGAGGAGTCCTGCCACATGCCCTTGCCGTCGGCGGTGGAGCTTCCGGCCTGCTTGACGGCCGAGCCGAAGCCGTGAACGGCCTCGGTGTCGGCCTTGGCGACGATCTCGCGCAGGGTGTCGCGGGCTTCCGCCTCGGTGTCGCGGGCGATGAGGAATCCGTTGAGGCCGAAGCGCGGCGGGGTGCGTCCGGCGCTCTCGGCAGCGGTCCGCACGTCCTGGATCTGCTCGGTGACGCCGTCGAAGTCCTTGCCGTTGGAGAAGTACCAGTCGGAGACGCGGCCGGCCATCTTCCGGGCGGCGGTGGAGTTGCCGCCCTGAAAGATCTCCGGGTGCGGGCGGTCCGGCGAGGCGATCGGCTTGGGCTTCAGGGAGAAGTCCCGGATGCGGTAGAAGTCTCCGGCGAGTTCGGTGCGGTCCTCGGTCCAGACGGCGCGCAGGGCCCGGATGAACTCCTCGGAGCGGCGGTAGCGCTCGTCGTGCTCCAGCCAGGGTTCGCCGAGCGCGGTGAACTCGTCCTTGAACCAGCCGCTGACCACGTTGACGGCGAAGCGTCCGTTGCTCAGGTGGTCGGCGGTGGCACCGAGTTTGGCGAGGACGCCGGGGTGCCAGAGGCCGGGGTGGACGGCGGCGATGACCTTCAGCCGCTGGGTGGCGAGCAGCAGGGCGAGGCTGAAGGAGGTGGACTCGTGCTGGTACTCGGCGCCGTAGCTGGCCATGTAGCGGACCTGGCTGAGCGCGTAGTCGAACCCGTTGTTCTCGGCGAGGACGGCGAGTTCGCGGTTGTAGTCGTAGCCCCAGTCGGTGCGCTGCTCGATCGTGCTGGTGACGAGGCCACCGCTGACGTTGGGGACCCAGTACGCGAAGCGCACCGGGTCGGCGGAGGGCGGATGGGACATGAGGTTCTCCCGGAACAGGAAGGCGGGCCGGGCGCGGTGGCGGGCACGGCGAACCGGCCCCGGTGATCGAGAAACCCGATCAGGGGCGATGGGCGCGGCAAAGGAGTCGCGAGGGCGTGCACGGGCTCACACGGCCGGACGTGGGCGTACGTGTGGGGGCGCGGGGGCGCGAAGGAGGGGCCGGCCCCTTTGACCTCGCGTCAGCGGGAACAACAGAAGGCGCTGGAAACGCGGCCGAGGTCGATGTGGCGGCGACGGGTCAAGCGGCGCACATCCCTCTCCTTTCGCGTTCCGCGGCGGGCGCCCGGTGGCTCACGGGGCGCCTTCGGGTTCCAGAGTAGGGCGCGGGAACGCTCCAGGTCGAGAAGGCATCGACGAAGGAGCGATAGGGTTCCCCTTCCACCCGCCTCCGGAGATGAGGAAAGGCGATGCGGATCGAACAGCTGGAGTACATCGAGGCCGTCACCCGGCTGGGGTCCCTGCGCCGGGCGGCGGAGGAACTGCACCTGTCACAGCCCGCGTTGAGCGAGACCGTACGGAACCTGGAGCGCGAGCTCGGGGTGACCGTGCTGGACCGCAAACGGTCGGGGGCGACGATCAGCGACGCCGGGCGCGAGCTGCTGCCGCACATCATCGGCGTGCTGGACGCGGTCGACCGGCTGCGCAGGGCAGCCGACGAGCAGCACCGCACGAGCCGCACGGTCCGGCTCGGCACGGTCTTCGCGGCGACGGTCCCCCTGCTCGTACCGGCGATCCGGGAGTTCCACGCGCTGCACTCGGCCACCGAGGTGGAGGTGATCGCGGCCCAGCAGTCGGTGATCCACCGCTCCCTGCTGGAGGGCGGCGTCGACCTCGGCCTGGTGAACTACCTGGAGGGCGACGATCTGGCGCCCGACCTCCACACCACGGAGCTGCTCCGGGGCCGCCCGGTCGTCTGTCTGCGCCCGGACAGCCCGCTGGCGGCGTTGGAGTCGGTCGGGGTGGAGGACCTGCTGAGTGGCCCGCTGATCGTGATGCGCTCCGGCTATCTGATGCACCGCTTCACGCACCGGCTGCTGAAGGGCCGGGTGCCCTCGTTCTCGTACTCCGCCGACGGTGCGGAGATGGGCAAGCTCATGGTGGCGGAGGGACTGGGCGCCACCGTGCTGCCGGACTACAGCGTCATCGGGGACCCGTTGGAACGCACCGGCGCGATCACCTGCCGCCCTCTGAAGGACGACACGACCACGGTGCTCCTGGTGGTGCAGCGCAGCCGTTCGGGCTCGGTCTCCCGGGCCGCGCGCGATCTGCACCGGATCTTCGTGGAGCGCGCGGAGGCGCACCGTACGGGGGACGCCTAAGACATCCGCCCGATGCCGCCGGGCCGCCTTACTCCCCACCATGAGCCGCACACAGCGCAGATGCGGAACGTGGAGTGGAGAGGACGGCGGCATGGGCGGCGGTTCGGTGGTGGTGAGGGTCCTGCGGGACCGGGCGGCGGGGCGCTGTCTGGCAGGGGTGGTCGTCTCCGGGTTCGGTACGTCGGCGATGTGGCTCACGGCGGGGATCTGGGTCAAGTCGCTGACGGGGTCGAACAGTCTGGCGGCGCTGACGGTGGGCGCGATGTGGGCCCCGGTGCTGGCCGGGCCTGCGCTCGGCGCGCTCGCGGACCGGATGGACCGAAAGGTGGTGCTGGTCCGGGGCAATCTGGTGATGGCCTGTCTGCTGGTCCCGCTGGTGCTGGTGGACTCGGGCCGCACCGTCTGGCTGCTCTTCGCGGTGCTGGTGCTCCACGGGGCGAGCGGCGTCGTGCTCGACGCGGCGGAGTCGGCGCTCGTCGCGGGGACCGTGCCCGCCTCGCTGCTGGCGGATTTCAACGGGCTGCGGATGACGGCCAACGAGGGCATGAAGCTGGTCGCCCCGCTGGCGGGCGCGGGGCTGTACGTCCGGTTCGGCGGCCCGGCCGTGGCGCTGCTGGCGGCGGCGACCTGCGCCCTGGCCGCCCTCGTCTTCACCCGGCTGCCGGTGCGGGAGAAGCCCCGGGCGCCGGGGCCGGCGGCGTCCCCAGCGGGTTCCTGGCGCGATGAACTCGCCGCCGGCCTGCGGCGGATCCGCGCCTCGGCCGTGCTGCGCCCGCTGGTGACGGCGGGGGCGGCGACGATGTTCCTGGCGGGAGTGAACGGGGCCGTGACCTTCGCGTACGTCGACGAGGTGCTCGGCAGGGCCCCGGCGTACGCGGGGGTGCTGTACGCGGTGCAGGGCGCGGGTTCGGTGGCAGTGGGGCTGCTGGCGGGCCCGCTGCTGCGCCGCCTGCCCGAGCGGCTGTTCGCGGCGGGCGGGATCGCGTTGTTCGCGCTGGGGCTCGGGGCGCGGACGGTGTCGCCGGACGCGGTGGCGCTGGGGGCGAGTGCGGCGATCGGGTTCGGCCTGCCGTGCGTGCTGATCGCGGCGATGACGGCGGTGCAGCGGGAGACGCCGGACGCGGTGCTGGGGCGTACGGCGGCGACGGCGGGCTCACTGATGACGGCACCCAACGCGGTGGCCCTGGCCCTGGGGGCGGGGCTCGTCGCGGTGGTGGACGTGAGGGTGCTGACGGCGTCGGCCGGGGCCGCGGGGGTGCTGACCGCGGCGGCCCTGGCGGCGGGTGCGCGAAGCCGACGCGGGGGTCCCGGCTCCCCGGCCCGCGCACCCGGGGTACCGGCACAGGCACCCCCCGAGCCGGGGTCCGACGCCGCATCACCCCGGCCGTGAGGCGCGGGGGGCGGTTGTGCCGGTAGTGAGGCGCGGGAGCCGTTCCCCGGGGCGTGAGCGGGGAGCGGTCACCGCACCGGGAGGCGCGGGAGCCGGTCGTGCCGGCCGTAAGGCGGGGAGGGGTCACCCGGCCGTGCGGCGCGGGCCCGTCACCCCAGTCGTGAGAGGGCCGCCGCTACCGCCTCCAGGTCCGGGCCGGAGGCGAGTCCCGCGTGGTACAGGCGCAGTTGGTCCGCGCCGAGCGCGGCGGCGTGGGCCGCGTCGCGCGCCAGGGTGCCTGGGCTGCCGCCCATCCCGGTGACGACCCCGAAGTTGGCGGCGCGCACCCCGCCCCGCCCGGCGAACGGCCCGAGGACGGCCTCGCGTTGGGCGTCGGACCCGGTGCAGGGCAGCACCACGCCGTCGGCCACGGCGAGGATGCGGTCCGGTTCGACGCCGACGTTCGCCCCCGTGCGGTACGGGACGGGGTCGGCGTGCAGCAGCACCTGGAAGCCGGGCGGGGCCGCCGCCCGTACGGCTGTGACGGCCGCCTCCTGCACCGTACGGGCCACCCGGCCGCGCCGGCGGAGGGTGGCCTCCGCGTACGTCGGCCCGAGCAGCTTCGCGATGCCGTCGCGGCCGGACTCCGGGGAGCCGCCGCCGGACCAGGCCGGCTCCAGGGCCCGGCGTACGGCGGCGGACAGCGCCTCGGGGTCGGCACCCGCCTCCCCGTACCCCTCGCGGCACACCGCGCAGAAGCACAGGGACATCAGATACTGCGCCGCGTCGCCGAGGCCGACGCCCGCGACCTTGTCGTGGGCGTGGAGATGGGCGAAGCCGTACCAGCCGCAGGACTCCAGTTCGGTGCCGCGCGTGCCGGGCCGGGCGGCGGCCTCCGCCGCGAGGTCCACGAGGTAGGCGCGTACGTCGGGGCGGGCGATGCAGGGTGCCCAGGGGTAGCGGTCGCCGTAGGCGTTGACCACGGAGGTGTCCGGGTGTTCCGCACCGAGCCGGGAACTGTGCGCGAGGACCACCCAGCTGTGCACCTCCAGGCCGGCGGCGGCCAGCGCCTCGGCGGCCTCCCCGAACGGGTCGTCGCCGGGCGTCCAGCTCTGGCGGTACGGGGCGAGGGCCCGGCCCGCCCAGCGGTCCGGGTCCGGCGGGTAGAGGACGGCGGCGTGCTCGGCGGTCACGACGCGGTGGGCGGGGTGGCGGGGGGTCAGGGCCCGGGTGGAGTGGTAGGCGGAGGCCAGGGTGACCTGCTGGACGCCGAGGTCCGCGATCCGGCCGGGGGCGTCCGGGTCCCCGACGACGTCCCAGGGATAGAGGAAGGCACCCGCTTTCACGCCCGGCCTCCCGGCGTGCCGTGCCCCTCGGCACCGTGCCCCTCGGCACCGTGCCCCTTGGCGGCGTGCTCCTCCAGCAGGGTGCGCCCGCTCGCGATGATCTCGACGAGGTCCTTGACGTGGGCGGCGGACGGTTCGGTGAGCGGGGTGCGGACCTCGCCGACGTCCAGCCCCTGCAGCCGGACACCTGCCTTGACCAGGGAGACGGCATAGCCGCGGCCCTGGGCGCGCAGTTCGACGAGCGGCCGGTAGAAGTGGTCGAGCAGCGCGTCGGCCAGAGCGTCGTCGCCGGAGTCCAGGGCCCGGTGGAAGGCGAGCGCGATGTCCGGGGCGAACGCGAAGACGGCGGAGGAGTAGAGGGTGACGCCGATGCCCCGGTAGGCGAGGCCGGTCAGCTCGGCGGTGGGGAGCCCGTTGAAGTAGAGGAAGTCGCCGTCGGGCCGGTGGGTACGGACCGCGCTGACGATGCGCTGCATGAGGTCGAGGTCGCCGAGGCCGTCCTTGAGCCCGATGATGCCGGGTGTGCGGGCGAGGGCGACGACGGATTCCGGGGTGAAGACGGCGTTGTCCCGCTGGTAGACGATCGTCTCCAGGCCGGTGGCCGCCGCGAGGGCCGCGTAGTGGTTCAGCAGCCCCTCCTGGTCGGCGACGACGAGGTAGGGCGGCATGGCGAGGAGCCCGTCGGCTCCGGCCTCCTCGGCGGCCCGCGCGTACTGGACGGCGAGGGCCGTGCCGTAACCGGCCCCGGCGACGACCGGGATCCGTCCGGCCGCCTCCTCGACGGCGGCGGCGACCGCGAGGCGGAACTCCTCGATGGTCAGCGCGTGGAACTCGCCCGTGCCGCAGCAGGCGAAGACCGCGGCGGCTCCGGCGTCGATCCCGGCCCGCACATGAGCGCGGAAGACGTCGGGATCGACGGTGCCGTCCGGCCCGAACGCGGTCACGGGGAAGAAGAGCGGCCCGGCGACTTCACGGAGCCGGGCAGCAAGGGGGGCTGAGGTCACGGGCGCTCCCTGAGCAGATTCAGGCGTGCACAATGCTGATCGACGTCCATATTTATGAACAGCGTCACGCTAAGCCAGCCTCCGACGACAGGTCAAGGCTGACGCTGCGCCCGAACGACCTCTCGACGCACGCCACTTGCCCTCCCTCACCTGTCCACGCATGTGAATGTCGGCCGGCTTTACGCACAGCACCCGTCGCGTACGCACGCCCCGAGGAGACCCCCGGGAGCGGCGGGGACGACGGAAATCCGGGCGACGCGGGAGCGGGCGGGCAGGCAGGATACGGCCATGCCGAGACCTTCCGGATTCCAGTACGAACAGCAGGGCGACCAGAGCGTCACCATCACCCACCACGGCAGGCCCGCGGGCACACTGCGCGGCGGCCGGGCGGAGAAGTTCCTGGCCGAGGTGGTCTCGGGCGACGCCCAACTGGTGATGGCGCGCTGGACGGGCGCGTACAAGCACGGCAACGAGCGCACGGCCCGCAACCACCCGCGAAACCGCCGCTGAGGTGCTTCCGGGCCCCTGCTGAGCCGCTGCGGGACGGCCGAGGAGCGTCTGGTGGACGGAGGCGAAGGTAAGGGAACGGCAAAGCGGGGTCGTTCGTTACCCCGTGCATGACCGCAATGACCCCCGGCTCGAACATTCCCCTCTCCGCCGCCCGCGTGGCGGTGGACGTCGCCGCTCCGGTGCGGCTCGACGTCTCGGGCCTGCTGCTCACCGCCGACGGCAAGGTGCGCTCCGACGACGACTTCATCTTCTACAACCAGCCCTCGGGCCCCGGTGTGACCTACCGCGCCGGCGGGGGCTCGGCGCCCGACGCGATCGTGGTGGACACCACCGCCGTGCCGCCGGGCATCGAGAAGATCGTCGTCACCGCGAGCCCGGACGCCGCGGGCCAGACCTTCCAGGGCATCGAGCCCACCGCCACCGTGCGCAACGCGGACGACGGCAGCGCGCTCGCCACCTTCACCCCGCCGCAGCTGGGCGCCGAGACGGCGCTCGTGGTCATCGAGATCTACCTGCGCAACGGCGCCTGGAAGGCCCGCGCGGTCGGCCAGGGGTACGCGAACGGGCTGGCCGGGATCGCCACGGACTTCGGCGTCTCGGTCGAGGAGCCCGCGGCCCCGGCGGCCCCTCCGGTTCCGGCGGCCCCCGCCCCGGTCGCCCCTCAGCCGCCCGCCCCGGTCGCCGCCCCCGTCGACCCGAGGATCGCGCCGCCCGCCCCGGCCGCCCCGCCCGCTCCCCCGACGGCGCCCGCCGCGGGCTCCGGCAAGATCAACCTGGACAAGGGCCGGGTCAACCTCCAGAAGAACCAGACCGTGTCCCTCGTCAAGGGCGGCGCACCGCTGCTCTCACGGGTCAGGATGGGCCTGGGCTGGGAGCCCGCGTTCCGCGGCAAGGACATCGACCTGGACGCGTCGGTGATCGCCTACGGCCCCAACCGCAACCACCTGGACAGCTGCTACTTCGGCAAGCTGACCATCCTGAACGGAGCGATCAAGCACTCCGGCGACAACCTCACCGGTGAGGGCGCCGGCGACGACGAGACCATCATCGTGGACCTGGGGCGGATCCCCGCCGAGGCGACGGGCCTGGTCTTCACGGTGAACTCGTTCACCGGACAGAAGTTCAACGAGGTCGCCAAGGCCTACTGCCGGCTGATCGACGACGCCTCGGGCGAGGAGCTGGTCCGCTTCGACCTCACCGGCGCCGAGCCGCAGACCGGGGTGATGATGGCCAAGCTCATCAAGCAGTTCACCGGCGAGTGGGAGATGACCGCGATGGGCGAGTTCGTGAAGTCGCGCACCGTGCGCGGCATGGTGAAGCCCGCCGCCAAGGCGCTTTAGACGCATTCGGGGCACCTGAACGGGTGCGGTTCAGGTGCCCCGGATCCGGAGAAGGTGGGTGATTCAGAGCTTGGTCAGCTTGGAGTAGGGGCTCAGGATCCTCCCCTGTCGCCCCGAGAAGTCGATGAGGACCGCGTCGTTGTCGCCCTCGACAGCAAGAATCCTGCCGAGGCCGAACTGGTCGTGCGACACCCTGTCGCCCACATCGAAGCATTCGACCGGTGGGGCCTCCTGGGCCGGGCGGTTGAAGGGACTGGACGGCAGGTGACGCCGGGAACCGGCTGACTGTTTCATCAAGTCGAGTATGCGCCCTGTGAAGGCCCGACGCCATGCCCGTCCGCCGCTCGACCCCCAGACGTACCGCATTCGTGACCCGCGCGGACCGGGGCCGGTCAGCGCTTTCCCGGGCCTCCAGGGGCAGAAACACACGGATCGGGGCACCGGAAAAGCACCCCGAACGTGTGGCGGTTCGACCGTCGGCATCCGCTTGGTCCGAGCAGATGCCTACGGAAGAACCTGCGCTCCGCTCTCCCTCAGCCCCCCGCGCGCGACCGGGCCTTGAACGCCGCCTTGCGGGCGTCCTTGGCGGCCTTCTTGTCGCTGTGCAGGCGGCCCATGGCCTCCAGCACATCGGCGGTGGCCGGGTGGTCGACGCGCCAGACCTCGTCGAAGAAGCCGCTGTGCTGGGCGGAGAGGCCCTCGATCAGGCCCTGGAGCTCGTCCAGCTCGCCGTCCGCGTCCAGGTGGGCGGCGATGGTGTCGATGGCCAGCCAGAAGATCATGTCCTCCGGCGGGGCGGGTACGTCGGCGGCGCCGCGCTCCGCGAGCCAGACGCGGGCGAGGCCGCCCAGTTCCTGGTCGCCGAGCACCGCGCGTACGGCGGGCTCCGCCTCGGGGCCTGCCAGGGCGAGCGCCTGCTGACAGTGGAGGCGGCGCAGGGGTGCGCCCTCGTCCGCGCCGCGCGCGGCGGCCAGCAGTTCGGCCGCCGCCGATACCGCGCCGTCGGCGTACCCGGCGAGCCAGAGCTCGACCTCGGCGCGGGCGGCGGACTCGGGGTAGTGGGCGATGCCGTCGAGGAGGGCGTCGGCGCCCTTGTCCGCGAGGTCGCCGACGGCGGGGGCGTCCACCCCGGCCTCCAGCATCCGGGCGCGGATGCCGTACAGGCCGAGGGGGGTGAGCTTGACCATGCCGTACCGGGTGACGTCGTCCTCGTCGCCCTCGACGGTGTCGACCGACGCCTCGCCCTCCTCGACCATCAGCGCCTCGTCGACCGGCCGGTACTCGACGATCCCGATGGGTTCGAGGAGCCGGAACTGGTCGTCGAGGCACATCATCGCCTCCGACACCTGCTCCAGGATGTCGTCGGTGGGCTCGCCCATGTCGTCGGGGACGATCATCGACGCGGCGAGGGCGGGCAGCGGGACCGGTCCTTCGCCCGCGCCCTTGTCCGCGAGGGTGAGCAGGTAGAGGTTGCCGAGGACGCCGTCGAGGAATTCCGCCTCGGCCTCCGGGTCCCAGTCCAGGGCGTCGAAGTCGATCGAACCGTCCTCGCCGACGAGGTCCGCGAAGTCGTCCAGGGCGGGTGCGGTGGCGTCGGCGTGCACGGCGTCCAGGCCGTCGAGCCAGATGGCCAGGACGTCCTGCGGGGAGCCGCCGGTGAGCAGGGCCAGGTTCTCGCCCGCGGAGACGGTGCCCTCGGCCTCCGCACCGTCGGCACCTTCCTCCTCGGGGTCCGTGACGTCGAGGAGGCCGGTGTCCACGGCGAGCCGCCAGGCCTCGCTGGCGTACGCGGCACCGTCGTCGTCGGCCGGGAGCCCGAGGTGCTCGGCGGCCGCGGGCAGTTGCGCCTCGACGAGTTCGCCGCCCGCGCCGACCCGGGTGTCGGGACCGGCCCACCGGGCGAGCTTGACGGCCCGGACGAACAGCGGAGCGGCGAGCGCGTCCCGTGCCAGTTCGGCCTCGGAGTTGAGCCGCACCGGCGGCAGGGAGGGGCGCTCTGCGGACATCGGGGGTTCTCCTCGGTGCGTGCTCGGGAGCATACGGCGTGCGTACGCGGTTCAGCCGCCCAAGCCTAGACGCATTTCACCGCATGCCGCCCACGGCTTCGCCCGCTTGCACCGTCACCCTTCCCCGCATGCCGCCCGTCGCTCCCCTCACCCCCAGCCACCCGCCTGCAGCCCTACGCACCCGCGTCCGGTTCCATGCTGAGCGCGGGCGTGTAGCGGCGCACGCCGCCGCCGGTCATGCCCGGGTACTTCTGGACGCGTTCCCAGAGCGGGGACGGGGATCCGACGCCCTCGCCCGGTGCGGCGAGAGCCGCGACGTGGTGCTCGGCGCTCTCCCACTCGGCATAGTTGAGGACCCGGGTGCCGTCGGTGCCGAGATGGAAGTGTGCGGCGATGCCGCCGGCGGGCAGGCTCTCCTCCTCGCCGAGCGCCGCGAACACGCTGTCCACCCAGTCGCGTTGGCGCGCCGCGTCCGGCCCGTCGAACTCGACGTCGACGATGACGACACAGCCGGTCTCCCGGGTGTCGCCCTCGGCCCGCAGCCCGGAGCGGTACAGCTCGTACGTGTGCAGCCCGAGGCGTTCGATGCCGGGGACCGCCGCGTCGATCTCCGCGTTGCGGATGTCACGCCCCTCCCGTACGAAGTCCTCGTAGGCCTGTTCGCCGGTCCACTGGGAGTAGTGCAGCAGGGTCGCGCCGTCCTCCCCGGCGTGGACGCTGTAGGAGAGCAGCCCGGGATGCGGCCACTCGCGGCTCCCCCAGGCCTTCCGGATCGCGTCGACGGCCTCCTGCTGCCGCTGCGGTGTCCCGACGTTCCAGGTGCTGGCCTTGGCGATCCCGGCATCGGTGCGGGCCGGGTCGGGGCGGTCGGTGAAGTGCGTGGTCATGACGGTTCCCCTCTCCTGCGCACCATCCGGTGCACGTGACGACCACGTTCACACCTCAAGCCCGGTTGAGGTCAAGGCCGTTCCACCGGAGGTCGTCGGAGTCCGTCCGCCCATGGCGTGAGCGCGTGTCAGCCGCCGAGTTCGGTGCGCCAGGCCGTCGTGTTGAGTTCGTCCATCAGCCGGATGTCGTGCCCCTCCAGCGGGAAGACCCGCACCGGGAGGCCGGGGGCGGCGGAAACGGCCAGGGCGTCGCCCTCGACGAGGTCGCCGCCCTCGGGTGTGGAGACCCAGGCGAGGATCGACTTCACGGTGAGACCGGGGTCGAGCAGGAGCTTCTTCGGGCCGGGGTCGCTGCCGAAGTAGGAGCCGTCCTCGTTCACCTTGACGGGGAGCGGGTTGCCGTCCTCGCCGAGGGCCTGGACCCAGGGGTAGCCGTCGACCGCATAGGGCTTGCGGCCGCAGTTGGTGAGGGTGAGCACGACGGCCCGGTGCATCATTCCGGTCTCCACCGGGCCCATGTCCACCACGACCCCGGAAGCGGGGCACGTCCCGGGCGGAGCCGGGGTCGGGCCGTTCTGCGCCGGGGCGCCTTGGGCGGGGGCGTCCGCTCCGGGTGCGGAGGTCGGGGGCAGCGTCTCGGCGCGAGGCGCGGAGGCGGACGGGGCGGGGTCCGGCCGCTCGCCCTCACCGGCCGGCACGAGGAAGCCGGAGCAACCGGTCAGAGCCACCAGCGTGGCCGCCGGCAGGGCCACCCGGACCCGTCTCCGTACCCGTACGCGCTCATTCATGTCGCCCACCCCTCGCCGCGGCCGGTCGTCCGCGCGTTCGATCTTGTCAGAGGAACGGCGACGTCGCCGCACTCTTCAGCAGCTCTTGCCGTTCACCACAAGGAGATCTAAGTAGACCTTTACGGTTCCGGGCGCGGAGACTTTCCCCATGACCGCCACCGCACCGCGCCCCTTCGGCCGCACGCTCTGCGCCATGATCACGCCCTTCACCACCGCCGGGGCCCTGGACCCGGACGCAGCCCGCGCGCACGCCGCGCGCCTGGTGGCCGGGGGCTGCGACGGGATCGTCCTCAGCGGCACCACGGGCGAGTCCCCCACCACGACGGACGCCGAGAAGTCCGCCCTGCTGCGGGCCGTCCGCGCCGAGGTCGGCGAGGGGGTGCCGCTGCTCTCCGGCGTCGGAGGCCCGGACACCGCGACCACCCTGCGCCTGGCCCGGCAGGCCGAGGAGGCGGGCGCGGACGGGCTGCTGGTGGTGAGCCCGTACTACAGCCGCCCGCCGCAGGCCGCCGTCGAGGCGTACTTCCTGCGGGTGGCCGAGTCCACCGGTCTGCCGCTGATGCTGTACGACATCCCCGGCCGCACCGGCGTCCGGATCGAGCCGGAGACCCTGCTGCGGCTGGCGGAGCACCCGCGGGTGGTGGCGGTGAAGGACTGCTCCTTGGACCTGCTCGGCGCGACGAAGGTGCTGGCCCGCACCTCGCTCGCGTACTACTCGGGCTGCGAGGAGCTGAACCTTCCGCTGTACGCGGTGGGCGGCGCGGGCTATGTCAGTACGGTCGCGAACGTGGCCCCGCGCCGGATGCGGGCACCGCTGGACGCGTTCGACGCGGGCCGCACCGACGAGGCGGCCCGGCTCAACGGGCTCACGATGCGGCTGACCGAGCTGATGATGGCGAGCGGGCTGCCCGGGACCGTCACCGCGAAGGCGCTTCTGGACGCCGGCCCGGTCCGGGAACCGCTGCAGCCCGCCGGGCGCGAGGCGACCGACGGGCTGCGGCAGGCGTACGAGGAGCTCCTCGCGGCCTGAGAAGGGCGAACGGGTCAGTTGTGGGCGTGCAGGACCTCGTTCAGGCCGCCCCAGACCGCGTTGTTCGGGCGGGCCTCGACGGTGCCGGTGACCGAGTTGCGGCGGAAGAGGATGTTCGAGGCGCCGGACAGCTCGCGGGCCTTGACGACCTGGCCGTCCGGCAGCGTGACGCGCGTACCGGCGGTGACGTACAGACCGGCCTCGACGACGCACTCGTCGCCCAGCGCGATGCCGACGCCCGCCTCCGCGCCGACCAGGCAGCGCTCACCGATGATGATGCGCTCCTTGCCGCCGCCGGACAGGGTCCCCATGGTGGAAGCGCCACCGCCGATGTCGGAGCCGTCGCCGACGACGACGCCCGCGGAGATCCGGCCCTCGACCATGGAGGTGCCGAGGGTGCCCGCGTTGAAGTTGACGAAGCCCTCGTGCATGACGGTGGTCCCGGCGGCGAGGTGCGCGCCGAGCCGGACGCGGTCGGCGTCGGCGATGCGGACGCCCTGGGGCGCCACGTAGTCCGTCATGCGGGGGAACTTGTCGACCGAGGTGACCTGGAGGTGCAGGCCTTCGGCGCGGGCGTTGAGCCGCACGCGCTCCAGGTCGTCGACGGCGACCGGGCCGAGCGAGGTCCAGGCGACGTTGGCGAGCAGCCCGAAGAGGCCGTCGAGGTTCTGGCCGTGCGGCTGGACGAGCCGGTGCGAGAGCAGGTGCAGGCGCAGGTAGGCGTCGTGCGCGTCGAGCGGCTTGTCGTCGAGCGAGGAGATGACCGTGGACACGGCGACGATCTCGACGCCGCGCCGGGCGTCCACGCCGATCGCCTTGGCCGCGCCCTCGCCGAGCCGGTTGACGGCCTCGTCCGGGGTGAGCCGCTGCGTACCGGCCGGGCCGGGTTCGGAGGTCAGCTCGGGGGCGGGGAACCAGGTGTCGAGGACGGTGCCGTCACCGGCGACGGTGGCGAGGCCGGCGGCGACGGCGCCGGTGGTGCGGGCAGAACCCTGGGAAGTCGTGTCGGTCATGAACAGCAACCTAACCGGCCGGGGCCCGCTCGGGCGAACCGGTCTCAGCGTGCGGCTCCTTTCCCGCCGCCCGTACCCGCTCCCCGGCCCGGGCAGCCGCCGCGCCGCCAGCACCGCTCCCCCGCGGCCGCCGCGAGCAGGGCGGATACCGGCCGGAGCAGCCCGGGGGCCGCCGCGTACAGGGCGGCCCCGGGCGGCGGGGCGAGCACCTGCCGCGGGGCACGCCCGCACCGGGGATCAGGACGGCGTAGCCAGATGCCTCAGCGCACCAGCCTTGCCGACGCCGGCTGCTCGATCGCCCAGGCGCTCGACGTCGTGGGCGACTGGTGGACGCTGCTGATCGTGCGGGACACCGCGCGCGGTGTGCACCGGTTCGACGCGCTCCAGCGGGAGCTGGGGCTCTCGCGCAAGGTGCTGACCGAGCGGCTGCGGCTGCTGATCGAGGCCGGCGTGCTGACGCGGGAGCCGTACCAGGACCGCCCCGTCCGGTAAGAGCACCGCCTCACCCCGCGCGGCCGGGCCCTGCTGCCCGTGCTGATCGCGCAGGAAGCGCTGGAAGCGGTGCGCCGCAGGGAGGACTGACCGGGGGCCTCACTCCTGGTCAGGCGTCGCCGCCCACCGAGGAGAACCGAGCCGGGCCGGGCCGGGGGCGCGCGGACCCCGAGCGCGGGTCAGGCCTCGCCGCCCGCGACGATCCGCTCCAGCATCACGCGGGTGTACGGCGCGTCGAACGTGCCCCCGGTCAGCAGGACCTGGAGGCAGAGGCCGTCCATCAGCGCGACGAGGGCCCGCGCGGTCTCCGGATCGGTGCGCCGGGACAGCAGCGCGACGGCCTCCTCGGTCCACTCGGCGGCGACGGGGCGCAGCGCGGGGCGGCGCAGGGCCGCGAGATACAGCTCGTACTCCAGCTCGATCGCTCCGCGTTCGCCCGCGAACCACCCGTCGAGCAGCCGGGTCAGCTCCTCCGCGAGGTCCGCCTCCGCCCCACTCCGCTCGCCGTCCCCCTCCTCGCCGAAGAGGCCGCTGGAGCGCAGCGCCTGGACGAAGTTCTCGTTGCAGCGGCGCAGGGCGGCGACGAGGAGTTCGTCGAGCGAGGCGAAGTGGTACGTGGTCGAGCCGAGCGGCACATCGGCCTCGGCGGCCACGGTGCGGTGGCTGAGCCCGGCTATGCCGTCGGCCGCGATCACCGTCAGCGCCGCGTCGATGATCCGCGTCCGCCGCCCGGGGTCGTACCGGCGGGCCATCAGTGGGCCCCTCCCAGGTTCAGGACGACGACGCCGGCGACGATCAGGGCGATGCCCGCGATCTTGACCAGGCTGCTGGACTCCCCGAGGAACAGGACGCCGATGAGAGCGACGGCCGCGGTGCCGACGCCGGCCCAGATGGCGTACGCGGTGCCCACGGAGAGGGTCTTGAGGGTCTGGGCGAGCAGGGTGAAGGCGATCAGATAGCCCACCGCGGTGCCGATCGAGGGCCAGAGCCGAGTGAAGCCCTCGCTGTACTTCATGGCCGTCGTCCCGGCCACCTCCGCCGCGATGGCGCCGGCGAGCAGTCCGTATGCGTATCCCATGCGTACGACTGTACCCAACGTTGCGTACGGCCGTACATATCATCGGTCCGCGTGGGGGGCGTTACGGTGTGCCGACAAACGAACGGCCCGGCCGACCGGGCCGATGACTCGACGGAGACGCAGTGGCGCAGGATGCAGGGTGGGGCGGTGGCCCGTACGGGGGCGCACCTCACGGTGGGGGGCCCTTCCACGGGGGCGCGCAGGGTCCGGGCGGCGGCTGGCACGGCGGATGGGCCGCACCGCCCAAGCCGGGGGTGATACCCCTGGCGCCGCTGAGGATCTCGGACATGCTCAGCGGCGCCTTCACGACGCTCGGGCGGTACTGGAAGCCGCTGATCGGCATGGCGCTGACGCTGTTCGGCGCGGCGACGCTCGTGATGGCCGTCGCGCTGGTGGTGGCCGCCTCCGCCGTCGCGACCCAGTGGGACGAGCTGACGTCCGACTCCCCGGGGTCTCCGGACGCGGCGCAACTGGTCCCGCTGGGCGTCGCGTTCGGCGTGCTGATGATCATCGGCCTGATCACCTACCTGCTGGCGTCGGCCGTGGTGCAGGCGGCGGTTCCCGTCGTCCTCCAGGAGGCCGTCCTGGGCCGGCCGATCCGCTTCGGAGAGGTCTGGAAGCGGGCGTGGGCGCGGGTCTGGTCGATCATCGGCACGGTGTTCCTGACCGGGCTGATCATGCTCGTCCCGACGGCGCTCTTCCTGGCCGGCTTCGCCGGACTGATGATCTACACCATCTCGCTGGGCGACGAGGACGGCGTCATGCCGCTGATCGCGGTCGGCCTCATCGGCGCCCTGCTCATCGGCCCGTTCGCGATCTGGCTCTGGGTGCGGTTCTCCCTGGCCCCGACGGTGGTGGTCTTCGAGGGGCAGCGCCCGGTCGCTGCCCTGCGCCGCTCGGCCCAGCTGGTGCGCGGCACGTGGTGGCGGGTCTTCGGCGTCGGGCTGCTCGCCTACGTGCTCGCGTCCATGATCGGCTACATGATCCAGATGCCGTTCCAGATGGTCGGCATGGTCCCCGGCCTCTTCGAACCCGAGGACATGGGCACCGACCCGAGCGGCGGGGAGCTCATCGCCCTGTTCGGCGGTCTGATCCTGCTGTCGTTCATCAGCCAGCTGATCGCCCAGTTGTTCACCGCGATCTTCCCGCCGCTGGTGGTCGGCCTGCTCTACGTCGACCTCCGGATGCGTACGGAGAACCTGGGCCCGGTCCTGGCCGAGGCGGCCGGATCCACGCTGCCCGAGCAGTACGGCCCGCCGCCGCCCGCCCACGTATGACGACCTGCCACAGGAAACGGCCGTGCCCGCCGGTCAATCCGGCGGGCACGGCCGTTCACATGGTGCTCGCAGTACGGGATCAGACGTTGAACCCCAGCGCGCGGAGCTGCTCGCGTCCGTCGTCGGTGATCTTGTCCGGGCCCCACGGCGGCATCCAGACCCAGTTGATCCGGAGCTCGTTGACGATGCCGTCCGTGGCGGACTTCGCCTGGTCCTCGATGACGTCGGTCAGCGGGCAGGCCGCGGACGTCAGGGTCATGTCGAGGGTGGCGATGTTGGCGTCGTCGACGTGGATGCCGTAGATCAGGCCCAGGTTGACGACGTCGATGCCCAGCTCGGGGTCGACGACGTCGTACAGCGCCTCGCGGACCTCCTCCTCGGAGGCCGGCTTCATGGTCGCGGTCTCGTTGTCGCTCATGCGGTCTTCCCTTCGGACAGCGCCTTGGCCGTCGCGTCCTTCCACGCCATCCAGCTCAGCAGCGCGCACTTGACCCGGGCGGGGTACTTGGAGACGCCGGCGAACGCGACGGCGTCCTCCAGCACCTCCTCCATCGCGTCGTCCGGCTCCAGCTGGCCCTTGGACTGCATCAGCTCCAGGAAGGCGTCCTGGATCCTCTGCGCCTGGGACAGCTCCTTGCCGACGAGCAGCTCGTTCAGCACGGAGGCGGAGGCCTGGCTGATGGAGCAGCCCTGGCCCTCGTAGCTCACGTCGGCGATGGTCTCGCCGTCGTACTTCACGCGGAGCGTGATCTCGTCGCCGCACGTCGGGTTGACGTGGTGCACCTCGGCGTCGCCGTCCCGCAGGCCACGCCCGTGGGGGTGCTTGTAGTGGTCCAGGATCACTTCCTGGTACATGGAATCAAGCTTCACCAGTCAGCCCTCAGCCGAAGAAGTTCCGGACGTGCTCCAGACCGTCCACCAGGGCGTCGACCTCGGCGGGCGTGGAGTACAGATAGAACGACGCTCGCGTCGTCGCGGGAATTCCGTACCGCAGGCAGACCGGGCGGGCGCAGTGGTGGCCGACCCGGACGGCGACGCCCTGCTCGTCGAGGACCTGGCCCACATCGTGCGGGTGGATGTCGCCGAGCGTGAAGGAGATCGCCGCACCGCGGTCCTCGGCCGTCGCCGGACCGATGATCCGCAGGTCGGGGACGCCCAGGAGGCGCTTCACCGCGTACTCGGTGATCGCCTTCTCGTGCTGGTGGATCCGCTCCATGCCGATCGAGGTGAGGTAGTCCACGGCCGCGCCGAGGCCGACGGCCTGGGCGATCGGCGGCGTACCGGCCTCGAACTTGTGCGGAGCGGGGGCGTACGTCGACGAGTGCATCGACACGGTCTCGATCATCTCGCCTCCGCCGAGGAACGGAGGCAGGTCCTCCAGGAGCTCCTGCCGTCCCCACAGCACCCCGATGCCGGTCGGGCCGACCATCTTGTGGCCGGTGAAGGCCACGAAGTCCGCCTGGAGCGCCTGCACGTCGAGCACCATGTGCGGGGCCGCCTGCGAGGCGTCGATGCAGACCAGCGCGCCGACCTGCTGGGCGCGGCGGATGATCTGCTCGACCGGGTTGACCGTGCCCAGGATGTTGGAGACCAGCGTGAAGGAGACGATCTTCGTCTTCTCGGTGATGATCTCGTCGATGTTCGACAGGTCGAGGCGGCCGTCGTCGGTGATGCCGAACCACTTCAGCTTCGCGCCGGTGCGCTGCGCGAGCAGCTGCCACGGCACGATGTTGGAGTGGTGCTCCATCTCCGTGGTGACGATCTCCGTGTCGCGGTCCACCCGATAGGGCTCGTCCGCCCAGCCGAGCATGTTCGCCACGAGGTTCAGCGACTCCGAGGCGTTCTTCGTGAAGATCACCTCGTCACGGCTGGGTGCGTTGATGAAGGCGGCGACCTTGTCGCGGGCGCCCTCGTACAGCGCGGTGGCCTCCTCGGCGATCGTGTAGACGCCGCGGTGCACGTTCGCGTTGTGGCGCTCGTAGTACGCGTTGAGCGCGTCGAGGACCTGGCGCGGCTTCTGCGAGGTCGCCGCGGAGTCCAGGTAAACGATCTTCTTGCCGTCGTGGACCGTGCGGTCCAGGATCGGGAAGTCCTTGCGGATCGCCTCGGTGTCGAGGAGGCCGGAGAGCCCCTGTCGGGCGTCAGTCACGCGGAAGCGCCACCCTTCGTGTAGGCCTCGTAGCCCTCGTTCTCCAGCTGGTCGGCCAGCTCGGCGCCGCCGGAGGCCGCGATCCGGCCGTTGGCGAAGACGTGCACGAAGTCGGGCTGGATGTACTTCAGGATGCGGGTGTAGTGCGTGATCAGCAGGGTGCCGACCTCGCCGGAGGCGCGGACCCGGTTGACGCCCTCGGAGACGGTCTTGAGCGCGTCGACGTCCAGGCCGGAGTCGGTCTCGTCCAGGACGGCGATCTTCGGCTTGAGGAGCTCCAGCTGAAGGATCTCGTGGCGCTTCTTCTCACCGCCGGAGAAGCCCTCGTTGACGTTGCGCTCGGCGAAGGCCGGGTCCATCTGGAGCTCGGCCATCGTCTCCTTGACCTCCTTGACCCACGTACGCAGCTTGGGGGCCTCGCCGCGGATGGCGGTGGCGGAGGTGCGCAGGAAGTTGGAGACCGAGACACCGGGGATCTCGACCGGGTACTGCATGGCGAGGAACAGGCCGGCGCGGGCCCGCTCGTCGACGGACATCTCCAGGACGTCCTCGCCGTCCAGGGTGACCGAACCGCCGGTGATCGTGTACTTGGGGTGACCCGCGAGCGAGTACGCGAGGGTGGACTTGCCGGACCCGTTGGGGCCCATGATGGCGTGGGTCTCGCCCTGCTTCACGGTCAGGTCGACGCCCTTGAGGATCTCCTTCGTGGCGTTGTCGGCCTCGACGGTGACGTGCAGGTCGCGGATTTCAAGCGTTGCCATGGGTGACTCAGGACTCCTGGGTGACGGAGACGAGCACATCGTCCCCTTCGATCTTTACGGGGTATACGGGGACGGGGCGCGTCGCGGGAAGGCCGGACGGCTTGCCGGTGCGGAGGTCGAACGCGGATCCGTGCAGCCAGCACTCGATCGCGCAGTCCTCCACCTCGCCCTCCGAGAGGGAGACGTTCGCGTGCGAGCAGATGTCGTTGATCGCGAACACCTCGCCCCCGGTGCGGACGACGGAGACGGGTGTGCCGTCGAGCTCCACCCGCTTGGGGGTGTCGTCCTCCAGCTCACTCAGCGCACAGGCTTTGACGAAGGACATCAGACGGACGCCTTCAGCTCGGCCTCGATCTTCTCGATGAGCCGCTCCTCGACGTCCGGCAGGCCGATCTGCTGGACCAGCTCGGCGAAGAAGCCGCGCACGACCAGGCGGCGGGCTTCCTCGGCCGGGATACCGCGGGACTGGAGGTAGAAGAGCTGCTCGTCGTCGAAGCGGCCGGTCGCCGATGCGTGGCCGGCGCCGACGATCTCGCCGGTCTCGATCTCCAGGTTGGGCACGGAGTCGACCCGGGCGCCGTCGGTGAGGACGAGGTTCCGGTTCATCTCGTAGGTGTCGGTGCCCTCGGCCGCGGCCTGGATGAGGACGTCGCCGATCCAGACGGCGTGCGCGCCGTCGCCCTGGAGGGCCCCCTTGTACACCGCGTTGGACTTGCAGTGCGGGGTGTTGTGGTCGACCAGGAGGCGGTGCTCCTGGTGCTGGCCCTTGTCGGTGAAGTACAGACCGAAGAGCTCCGCCTCGCCGCCGGGGGCCGCGTAGGCGACCCGGGGGTGCAGGCGCACGACGTCGCCGCCGAAGGTGACGACGACCGACTTGAAGGAGGCGTCCCGGCCGACCAGCGCGTTGTGCTGGCCGACGTGGACGGCCGTGTCGTCCCAGTCCTGGACGGAGACGACGGTCAGCTTGGCGCCGTCGCCCAGGACGTAGTCGACGTTGGCGGCGAGCACCGCGTCACCGGTGTGGTCGATGACCACGACGGCCTCGGCGAAGGCGCCCAGCTCGATGAGCTGGTGGCCGAAGGCGGTGCCGCCCTCGCCGTGCACGGCGATCCGGATCGGCTCGGTGAGCACGGCTTCCTTGGCGACCGTGACGACCGACGCCTGCTCGAAGGAGCTGTACGCCTGGGCGGCGACCCGGTCCACCGGGGTGCCGCCCCTGCCGAGCCGCGAGTCGTCCCGGCCGACGGTCTCGACGGTGACACCCTCGGGGGCCTCGATGGCGACCTTCACGCCGCTGCCAGTGGCAACGGCGGTGCCGTCGTGCAGTCCGCGCAGGCGCTCCAGCGGCGTGAAGCGCCACTCCTCCTCACGGCCGTGCGGGACGGGGAAGTCCGCGACGTCGAAGGACGGGGGTGCGCTCATGCGGGTGGCGACGGTCGACTCGGCGGCGACCGCGATGGAGCCGGCGGTGGTGGAGCCCACCGGAGTGTTCTGAGCCTCAGCCATGGCTGTCGTAGTGCTCGCTTTCTCAGTCAAGAAGGGGGGTGGTTCGGTGGGGCGGGGACGGCCGCGAACGGCCGTCCCGGTGGTCCTCGGGTGCGGACCTAGCCGACCGAACCCTCCATCTGCAGCTCGATCAGCCGGTTGAGCTCCAGGGCGTACTCCATGGGCAGCTCCTTGGCGATCGGCTCGACGAAGCCGCGCACGATCATCGCCATGGCCTCGAACTCGGTGAGTCCGCGGCTCATGAGGTAGAAGAGCTGGTCCTCGGAGACCTTGGAGACGGTCGCCTCGTGGCCCATCGACACGTCGTCCTCGCGGACGTCGACGTAGGGGTAGGTGTCCGAGCGGGAGATCGTGTCGACGAGCAGAGCGTCGCAGAGGACGTTGGACTTCGCGCCCGGCGCGCCCTCGCCGATCTCGATCAGTCCGCGGTAGGACGTACGGCCACCGCCTCGCGCCACCGACTTGGAGACGATGTTCGAGGAGGTGTTCGGGGCCATGTGGACCATCTTGGCGCCGGCGTCCTGGTGCTGGCCCTCGCCGGCGAAGGCGATGGACAGGGTCTCGCCCTTGGCGTGCTCGCCCATCAGGTAGACGGCCGGGTACTTCATGGTGACCTTGGAGCCGATGTTGCCGTCGACCCACTCCATGGTCGCGCCCTCGTAGGCCACGGCCCGCTTGGTGACCAGGTTGTAGACGTTGTTCGACCAGTTCTGGATGGTCGTGTAGCGGCAGCGGCCGCCCTTCTTCACGATGATCTCGACCACGGCGCTGTGCAGCGAGTCCGAGGAGTAGATCGGGGCGGTGCAGCCCTCGACGTAGTGGACGTAGGCGTCCTCGTCGACGATGATCAGCGTCCGCTCGAACTGGCCCATGTTCTCCGTGTTGATACGGAAGTAGGCCTGGAGCGGGATGTCCACGTGGACGCCCTTGGGCACGTAGATGAACGAGCCGCCGGACCACACGGCCGTGTTCAGCGAGGCGAACTTGTTGTCACCGACCGGGATGACGGTGCCGAAGTACTCCTTGAAGAGCTCCGGGTGCTCCTTCAGCGCGGTGTCGGTGTCCAGGAAGATGACGCCCTGCTCCTCCAGGTCCTCGCGGATCTGGTGGTAGACGACCTCGGACTCGTACTGCGCGGCGACACCGGCGACGAGGCGCTGCTTCTCCGCCTCGGGGATGCCGAGCTTGTCGTACGTGTTCTTGATGTCCTCGGGCAGGTCCTCCCAGGAGGCGGCCTGCTTCTCCGTGGAGCGCACGAAGTACTTGATGTTGTCGAAGTCGATGCCCGACAGGTCCGAGCCCCAGCTGGGCATGGGCTTCTTGTCGAAGAGCTTGAGGCCCTTGAGCCGCAGCTTCAGCATCCACTCGGGCTCGTTCTTCTTCTGCGAGATGTCGCGGACGACAGCCTCGGAGAGACCGCGCTTCGCCGCCGCGCCTGCCGCGTCGGAGTCGGCCCAGCCGAATTCGTACGTACCCAGACCCTCGAGCTCAGGGTGGGCAGTCTCCGTGGGGAGCGTCATGCGGGGTTCCTCCCGGCCGTGCTTGCAGATGCTGAATGGGTGGTCTGTGGGGGTGCTGCGTGGCCACTTCGCGGCACGTAGGTCGTGCACACGCCGTCGCCGTGGGCGAGGGTGGCCAGCCGCTGCACATGGGTCCCGAGGAGGCTGGAGAAGAACTCCGTCTCCGCCTCGCACAGCTGTGGGAACTGCTCGGCGACATGCGCCACCGGGCAGTGGTGCTGACACAGCTGTTCGCCCTGCTGCGGGCCCGGCGCGCTTCGCGCCGTAGCAGCGTACCCGTCGGCGGACAGGGCCCTGGCCAGGGCCTCGGTCCGCCCCTCGGGGTCCGCGGCCTCGACCGCCGCGCGGTACACCTCGCCCATCGCCGCCATCCGGGCGCGGGCGAAGGCGATGACCGCCTCGTCCCCGCCGGATTCGGCGATGAAGCGCAGTGCCTCGGCGGCCAGCTTGTCGTAGGAATGGTCGAAGGCGTCCCGGCCGCAGTCGGTCAGGGCGAACACCTTGGCGGGCCTGCCGCGGGTCCGCGCCCCGTACACCCGCTGTTCACGGGCTTCGACGACATCGTCGGAGACGAGTGCGTCCAGATGGCGGCGGACGGCCGCCTGGGTGAGACCCAGGCGCCCCGCGAGGTCCGCGACGGTGGAGGGACCGTGGTCCAGGATGGAGCGCGCGACCCGGTTGCGCGTCGAGCGCTCACCGGTCGCGAGTTCCTCCTGAGGAGCCCGTCCGTCGTATTTCACAACACCATTGTTGCGTAATTCGTTCGCCCCTGACAACCACGGTCCGAAACGATCTACGGTGCGGTTCGTCACTTAGGGTTACCTAATCTGGCCCCGCGGGACGGCCTCTCCGGGGCGCTGCCTAGACTGGTGCGCCATGGAGAACGAGCCCGTCGTACAGGTCACCGGCCTGGTGAAGCGGTACGGCGCGAAGACCGCGGTGGACGGCCTCGATCTGGTCGTCGCGGCCGGCGCGGTGACCGCCGTCCTCGGCCCGAACGGCGCCGGGAAGACCACCACCATCGAGACCTGCGAGGGCTACCGCCGCCCCGACGCGGGAACCGTACGCGTCCTCGGGCTCGACCCGGTCGCCGACGCGGAGCGGTTGCGCCCGCGGGTCGGGGTGATGCTCCAGTCGGGCGGCGTGTACTCCGGCGCCCGCGCGGACGAGATGCTCCGGCACATGGCCAAGCTGCACGCCCACCCCCTGGACGTGGACGCCCTGATGGAACGCCTCGGCCTCGGCGGCTGCGGCCGCACCACCTACCGGCGGCTCTCCGGCGGCCAGCAGCAGCGGCTCTCCCTGGCCCTGGCGGTCGTCGGCCGGCCCGAGCTGGTCTTCCTGGACGAACCGACCGCCGGCCTCGACCCGCAGGCCCGCCGGTCCACCTGGGACCTGGTCCGCGAGTTGCGCGCCGACGGCGTGTCCGTGGTGCTGACCACCCACTTCATGGACGAGGCCGAAGCGCTCGCCGACGACGTCGCGATCATCGACGCGGGCCGGGTCATCGCCCAGGGCAGCCCGGAGGAGCTCTGCCGGGGCGGCGCGGAGAACACCCTGCGCTTCACCGGCCGCCCGGGGCTCGACCTCGGCTCCCTCCTCAAGGCGCTGCCCGACGGCTGCGGGGCCGCCGAGCCGCTGCCGGGGACGTACCGGATCACCGGGAGCATCGACCCTCAGCTGCTGGCCACCGTGACCTCCTGGTGCGCCCAGCACGGCGTGATGCCCGACGGCATTTCGGTCGAGCGGCACACCCTGGAGGACGTCTTCCTCGAACTGACCGGCAAGGAGCTGCGCGCATGAGCGCCGGTACGTACACCCCGCGCCCCGGCGCCGCCCCGCTCCCCCGGATGATCGCCGCGCAGACCGCGCTGGAGACCCGGATGCTGCTGCGCAACGGCGAGCAGCTGCTGCTGACGGTGATCATCCCGACGCTGCTGCTGGTCCTGTTCAGCGCGGTGGACATCATCGACACGGGCTCGGGCGCGTCGGTCGACTTCCTGGCCCCGGGCATCCTGGCGCTCGCCGTGATGTCCACCGCCTTCACCGGCCAGGCCATCGCCACCGGCTTCGAACGCCGTTACGGGGTCCTCAAACGGCTCGGGGCCTCTCCGCTGCCCCGCTGGGCGCTGATGACCGCGAAGACGCTGTCGGTGCTGGTCACCGAGGTGCTCCAGATCGTGCTGCTGACGGCGATCGCCCTCGCGCTCGGCTGGTCGCCCGAGGGTGATCCGTTCTCGGTGCTGCTGCTCCTCGTCCTCGGCACCGCCGCGTTCTCCGGGCTGGGGCTGCTGATGGCGGGGACGTTGAAGGCGGAGGCGACACTCGCCGCCGCCAATCTGGTCTTCCTGCTGCTGCTGGTCGGCGGCGGGGTCATCGTGCCGCTGGACAAGTTCCCGGACACGGTGCAGTCGGTGCTCGGGCTGCTGCCCGTCTCGGCGCTCTCGGAGGGGCTGCGGGACGTCCTCCAGCACGGTGCGTCGATGCCGTGGGCCCAGGCCGCGATCCTCGCGGTGTGGGCGGTGCTGGGGCTCGGCACGGCGGCGACGTTCTTCCGCTGGGAGTAGGCCCCGCAACGGGCGGTTTCCGGTCAAGCAGACACGTACCCACCCCCTCGTGAAAACGCGCACAAGCCCCGTCCTACGATGGTCCGCGTGGAAACCCCCATCTCCCTCATCGCCAAGCGCTGGACGCCGTCCACCAAGATGGTGAAGCGCGCCGCGCTCTCCGCCGTCGTGATGAGCGTCTTCATCATCGTCACCGGCGGGGCCGTCCGGCTCACCGGTTCGGGGCTCGGCTGCGACACCTGGCCCAAGTGCACCGACGACAGCCTGTTCGCGACGCCCGAGCAGGGGCTGCACGGTGCGATCGAGTTCGGCAACCGGATGCTGACCTATGTGCTGTCGGCCGCGGTCGGCTGGGCGATCATCGCCGTCAGTTCGATGAAGCCGCGCCGCCGCAAGGTGACCCGGCTGGCCTGGTCGCAGTTCTGGATCGTGCTGGGCAACGCCGTCCTCGGCGGGATCACGGTCTGGGCGGGACTCAACCCGTGGACGGTGGCCGGGCACTTCCTGCTGGCCAACGCGCTCCTGGCGATCACCGTGATCACCTGGGTGCGGATCGGCGAGGGCGACGGCCCGCCGCGGCCCCGGACCCCGCTGCCGGTGCGCCGGCTGTCCTGGGCGATCCTCGCGACCACGGTCGTCCTGATCGTGCTGGGCACCTCCGTGACCGGTTCCGGCAAGCACGCCGGCGACAGCAGCGACGTACCGCGCATGCCGTGGGACTGGTCGGCCGCCGCCCATGTCCACGCCGTCGCCGCCTGGGTGGTCTGCGCCCTGGCCATCGCGATGTGGCTGGCCCTGCGGGTGGTCGACGCGCCCGCCGACACCCGGGCCCGCGCCCGTGACCTGCTGTTCGTCCTACTCGCCCAGGGCGCGATCGGTTACGTGCAGTACTTCAGCGACGTCCCCGAGATCCTGGTCGGCGTCCACATGTTCGGCTCGGCCATCATGTGGATCGCCGTGGTCCGCCTGGTCCTGAGCATGCGCGAGCGCGGAGACGGCGCGACCGCCCCCCTGCCCGGCCCGTCCGCCGAGCGACCGGAGACGGCACCGGCGACGGCCGTCTGACCGGCACACGAGCGACGGGTGAGGGGCGGCGGGCCTGAGGGCCGCCGCCCCTCACCCGTGTCCCGGCCTCTCACCCCAGCCCGTACACCCGGCGCGCGCTGCCCGACCCGACCATCGTCGCGACCCTGGCCGCGTCCTGGCGGGTCCACGCGCCGTCCTCGACCCAGCCGCCCAGCACCCGCTCCACCGCCTCGCCGAACTGCCGCGCCCACCAGGTGGAGTTCCGGCAGAGCCCGGGCCCACTGGAGAACAGCAGCCTGCCGAACGGTGCCGGCTCCATGATCTCCGCGAGCACGGCCGCCGCCCGCACCCCCGTCCGCGCCGGTACGGCCCCGAGGTCCGCGTAGACGTGCGGATGCCGGCCGGCGAGCGCGGCGGTCTACCGGTGGTACGGGGAGCCGTGCAGGAGGACGAGGTCGCAGCCGTGCCCCTCGGTGGCGGCGGCGAAGACGGCGGGGCAGGCCGGGTCCGCGGCGCCCAGGCGCGGTTGCGGCGGCAGCCCGCAGGCCACCGCGGACCAGCGCAGATGATCCAGCAGCTCCGGTTCGACGGGCACCCCGCCGCCCTCCCGGCCCGCCGTGCCCCGGCGCGCCTCCTCCCGCCGGGCCGGCCGGCGTCCGGCAGCCGGGCGGGCAGTGCGCTTCGAGACCGAGCAGCGGCGGGCACCAGCAGCGCACGGCGAAGCCGGTCCGGGTGTCGAAGAAGGTGGTGCCGGGGGCGCGGGCGGCGCCGAGCCGGGCCTCGAAGGTGCCGAGGCCCAGCTCGGTGCGGAGCACGCCGTGGCGGTTCTGGTCGACAGATCGGCCACGGGCACGGTGTCGGTCATCCGGGGGCTCCCTGGGACGGCGCGGGTACGCACGGCCTGACGGGTGAGCGCCGGGTCAGGTGTGCCCGCCGCGGCACCCGCCGGGAGCGGAAGCCGCGTCAGCGGTCGTTGGAGGGGCCGCCGACCTGGATCCCGGCCATCCGGGACCACTCGTAGGGGCCGGTGCGGACCTTGAGCGCGAACTCGCCGTCGAACTCGTCGTGCATCGTGATGCCGGACTTCGCGACCGCGCTCTCGGCCACCGCGTAGGTCGGGGCCACGAGGTCGCCCCAGGCGCCGTCCTGGCCGACCAGGACGATACGGGCGCCCGCCTGGCCGATGTAGGCGAGCTGTCCCTCCGCGCCGCCGTGCTTCTTGGCGAACGCGCCGATCTCGCGGGCGAGCTTCGCCGCCCTGCGCTCGGCCCGTGCCGCCTTCCTGGCGTCCGTCCGTGAGGTCTGCTCGGTGTCCGCTGCGTCTGCTGCCGTCTCTGCCATGAACAGGATGCTACCGACGGGTAGACGAACTGGCGACGGGCGGGTCGCGTGGCTTGTGCCACGCGACCCGCCCGTCGCCGGAAGCGGGGGCGTCAGCGGAGGAAGGGGTCCACCGCGACGGCGAGGAAGAGGAGCGAGACGTAGGTGATGGACCAGTGGAAGAGCCGCATCTCCTTGAGCTTGGCCCCGGTCACCCCGGCCTTGGCGCGGTTCTGCAGGCCGTGGGCCTCCCAGAGCCAGGCGCCGCCGGAGAGCAGCGCCACCGCGGTGTAGAACCAGCCGGTGTAGCCCAGCGGGGTGAGCAGCAGCGAGACCGCGACCATCACCCAGCTGTAGAGGACGATCTGCTTGGCGACCACCCGGTTGGTGGCGACGACCGGGAGCATCGGCACGCCGACCCGGGCGTAGTCGTCCTTGACCTTCATCGACAGCGGCCAGTAGTGCGGCGGCGTCCAGAAGAAGATGACGGCGAAGAGGATGGCGGCGGCCCAGGAGACCGTGTTCGTCACGGCCGACCAGCCGATGAGGACCGGCATGCAGCCCGCGATACCGCCCCAGACGATGTTCTGGGAGGTGCGGCGCTTCAGCAGCATCGTGTAGACGACGACGTAGAAGAGCAGCGCCCCGAGCGCGAGGGCGGCCGAGAGCCAGTTGACCAGCAGCCCGAACCAGAGCGTGGAGAACACCGCGAGGCCGATGCCGAAGGCCAGGCATTCGCGGGGGCTCACCATGCCCGTGACCAGCGGGCGCTGGGACGTACGGTCCATCAGCGCGTCGATGTCCCGGTCGATGTACATGTTGAGCGCGTTGGCGCCGCCCGCGGAGAGGTACCCCCCGATGGTGGTCGTGAGGACGAGCCACAGGTCGGGTACACCCTGGGCAGCGAGGAACATCACCGGAACGGTGGTGATGAGCAGCAGCTCGATGATCCGTGGCTTGGTAAGCGCCACGAATGCCTTGACGCGGGCCCCGAACGGGCGATGGCCCCCTGGGCTGGGAGTCAAGGCGACCCCTGCGGGTCGGGACTCGACGGCCGTCACGCACACCCCTGACAGAGAAATCCCAGCAAGCTCCGGGCATGGAGGCCCTTGTGAAGACTTGCGCGAACTCGACCACTCTAGACGCTGGGGATACACCGCCCTTCGCGGGGGTGGGGTCGTGTTGAGGGTGACTGTTCGCCGGATGTGCATTCCGCCGGGAGGCGAACTCCACGGGTCGCCCACACCCTGGAAAGTGCACGGAAAGTGCGCCCGGCAACGGGGGTAGGCTCGACAGCGCCCGGTGCGGTAACGGTCACCGGTTTACAACAGTGGAGAGGAGCCCTGACTCAGGGTGAGCATCAAGCCGACCACCACAGACCTCCAGTGGACCGATGTGGACCAGCGGGCCGTGGACACCGCCCGCGTCCTCGCTGCGGACGCCGTACAGAAAGTCGGGAACGGCCACCCGGGCACGGCGATGAGCCTGGCTCCCGCCGCGTACACCCTGTTCCAGAAGGTGATGCGGCACGACCCCGCGGACGCCGAGTGGACCGGTCGCGACCGGTTCGTCCTCTCCGCCGGCCACTCCAGCCTGACGCTCTACATCCAGCTCTACCTGGCCGGCTACGGGCTGGAGCTGGACGACCTCAAGGCCTTCCGCACCTGGGGCTCCAAGACCCCGGGCCACCCGGAGTACGGCCACACCACCGGTGTCGAGACGACGACCGGCCCGCTGGGCCAGGGTGTCGCCAACGCGGTGGGCATGGCGATGGCCGCCCGTTACGAGCGCGGCCTGTTCGACCCCGAGGCGGCCCCCGGCACCTCCCCGTTCGACCACATGGTGTGGGTCGTCGCCGGTGACGGCTGCCTCCAGGAGGGCATCTCGGCCGAGGCGTCCTCGCTGGCCGGGCACCAGAAGCTGGGCAATCTGGTCCTGCTCTGGGACGACAACCACATCTCCATCGAGGGCGACACGGAGACCGCGGTCTCCGAGGACACCGTCAAGCGGTACGAGGCGTACGGCTGGCACGTCCAGCGGGTCGACCAGCTGCCCAACGGCGACCTGGACCCGGCGGGTCTGTACGCGGCGCTGCAGGCGGCCAAGGCCGAGACCGAGCGCCCGTCGTTCATCGCGGCCCGCTCGATCATCGCCTGGCCCGCCCCGAACGCGCAGAACACCGAGGCCGCGCACGGCTCGGCGCTCGGCGACGACGAGGTCGCGGCGACCAAGCGGGTCCTCGGCTTCGACCCGGAGCAGACCTTCGAGGTCTCCGACGAGGTCATCGGCCACACCCGCGAGGCCCTGGACCGCGGCCGCGAGGCCCGCGCCGAGTGGGACAAGTCGTTCGCCGCGTGGCGCACGGCCAACCCGGAGCGCGCCGCCTCCTTCGACCGGATCGCCGCGGGCGAGCTGCCCGAGGGCTGGGAGGAGAAGCTTCCCGTCTTCGAGCCCGGCAAGGCTCTGGCCACCCGCGCCGCCTCCGGCAAGGTCCTCCAGGCGCTCGGTGAGATCGTGCCCGAGCTGTGGGGCGGCTCCGCCGACCTCGCGGGCTCGAACAACACGACGATCGACAAGACGTCGTCGTTCCTCCCCGCGGGCAACCCGCTGCCGGAGGCCGACCCGTACGGCCGCACCATCCACTTCGGTATCCGCGAGCACGCGATGGCCGCCGCCATGAACGGCATCGCGCTGCACGGCAACACCCGCATCTACGGCGGCACCTTCCTGGTGTTCTCCGACTACATGCGCAACGCGGTGCGGCTCTCCGCGCTGATGCACCTGCCGGTGACGTACGTGTGGACGCACGACTCGATCGGCCTCGGCGAGGACGGCCCGACCCACCAGCCGGTCGAGCACCTGGCCTCGCTGCGCGCCATCCCGGGCCTGAGCATCGTGCGCCCGGCCGACGCCAACGAGACCGCCATCGCCTGGCGCGAGATCCTGCGCCGCTACACCAAGGTGTTCGGCAAGGGCACCCCGCACGGTCTGGCGCTGACCCGCCAGGGTGTGCCGACCTACGAGGCGAACGAGGACGCGGCCAAGGGCGGTTACGTCCTCTTCGAGGCGGAAGGCGGCGAGCCGCAGGTGCTGCTCATCGCGACCGGTTCCGAGGTGCACGTGGCCGTCGAGGCGCGTGAGCAGCTCCAGGCGGCCGGTGTGCCGACCCGGGTGGTCTCGATGCCGTCGGTCGAGTGGTTCGAGGAGCAGGACCAGGCGTACAAGGACAGCGTGCTGCCGCCGTCGGTGAAGGCGCGGGTCGCCGTCGAGGCGGGCATCGGCCTGACCTGGTACCGGTACGTGGGCGACGCGGGCCGGATCGTCTCGCTGGAGCACTTCGGGGCCTCCGCCGACGCGAAGGTGCTGTTCCGCGAGTTCGGCTTCACGCCCGAGCACGTGGCCGCCGCCGCGCGGGAATCTCTCGAAGCCGCAGCACGCTGACGCCGGTAGATACGACTAGTAGGAGATGCAACTCATGACAGACGCACTCAAGCGCCTCTCCGACGAGGGCGTGGCGATCTGGCTCGACGACCTGTCGCGCAAGCGGATCACGTCCGGCAACCTGGCCGAGCTGATCGACCAGAGCCATGTCGTCGGTGTCACCACCAACCCGTCGATCTTCCAGAAGGCGATCTCCTCGGGCGACGGTTACGAGCAGCAGCTCACCGACCTCGCCGCCCGCAGGGTCACCGTCGAGGAAGCCCTGCGCATGATCACGACGGCGGACGTCCGCGACGCCGCCGACATCCTGCGCCCGGTCTTCGACGCCACGGACGGCCAGGACGGCCGGGTCTCCATCGAGGTGGACCCGCGCCTGGCCCACAACACCCTGGCCACCGTCGCCGAGGCCAAGCAGCTGGCCTGGCTGGTCGACCGGCCGAACACGCTCATCAAGATCCCGGCCACCAAGGCGGGACTCCCGGCGATCACCGAGACGATCGGCCGGGGCATCAGCGTCAACGTGACGCTGATCTTCTCGCTGGAGCGCTACCGCGCGGTCATGGACGCCTACCTGGCGGGCCTGGAGAAGGCGAAGGCCGCGGGCCTGGACCTCTCCAAGATCCACTCGGTGGCGTCGTTCTTCGTGTCCCGCGTGGACACCGAGATCGACAAGCGGCTGGACGCGATCGGCTCCGACGAGGCGAAGGCCGCCAAGGGCAAGTCCGCCCTGGCCAACGCACGGCTGGCCTACGAGGCGTACGAGGAGGTCTTCTCCTCCGACCGCTGGGCGGCCCTGGACAAGGCGCAGGCCAACAAGCAGCGTCCGCTGTGGGCCTCGACCGGTGTCAAGGACCCGTCACTCAAGGACACGCTGTACGTCGACGACCTGGTGGCGCCGAACACGGTGAACACCATGCCGGAGGCGACGCTGGAGGCGGTGGCCGACCACGGCGAGATCACCGGCAACACCGTCGCCGGCGGCTACGACCAGGCGCGCGCGGACCTGGACGCCATCAAGAAGCTCGGCATCGCGTACGACGACGTCGTACAGGTGCTGGAGGACGAGGGCGTCGAGAAGTTCGAGGCGTCCTGGAACGACCTGCTCAAGTCGACCGAGGCGGAGCTTTCGCGCCTCGCCCCCTCGGAGGGCTGACCACTTTGTCTGCTGTTCCCGGAGCCAACCCGCTCCGTGACGCACAGGACCGACGGCTCCCGCGTATCGCGGGGCCGTCGGGCCTGGTCATCTTTGGCGTCACGGGCGATTTGTCCCGTAAAAAGCTGATGCCCGCCGTCTACGACCTGGCCAATCGCGGTCTGCTGCCGCCGGGCTTCTCGCTCATCGGCTTCGCGCGCCGCGACTGGGAGGACGAGGACTTCGCCCAGGTCGTCCACGACGCCGTCAAGGAGCACGCCCGTACGCCGTTCCGCGAGGAGGTCTGGCAGCAGCTCATCCAGGGGATGCGCTTCGTCCAGGGCAACTTCGACGACGACGAGGCGTTCGAGACGCTGAAGGCGACCATCGAGGAGCTCGACAAGGCGCAGGGGACGGGCGGCAACTTCGCCTTCTACCTCTCCGTGCCGCCGAAGTTCTTCCCCAAGGTCGTCCAGCAGCTGAAGAAGCACGGGCTGGCCGACCAGAAGGAGGGCTCCTGGCGGCGTGCCGTCATCGAGAAGCCGTTCGGTCACGACCTGGCCAGCGCGCAGGAGCTCAACCAGCTCGTGCACGACGTCTTCCCGCCCAACGAGGTCTTCCGCATCGACCACTACCTGGGGAAGGAGACGGTCCAGAACATCCTGGCGCTGCGGTTCGCCAACACGATGTGGGAGCCGATCTGGAACCGGTCCTACGTCGACCACGTACAGATCACGATGGCCGAGGACATCGGCATCGGCGGCCGGGCCGGCTACTACGACGGCATCGGCGCCGCCCGTGACGTCATCCAGAACCACCTGCTCCAGCTGCTGGCGCTGACCGCGATGGAGGAGCCCGGCTCCTTCCACCCGAAGGCCCTGGTCGCCGAGAAGCTCAAGGTGCTCACCGCCGTCGAGCTGCCCGAGGACCTCGGTCTGCACACCGTGCGCGCCCAGTACGAGCACGCCTGGCAGGGCGGCCAGGAGGTCCTCGGCTACTGCGAGGAGGACGGCATCGACCCCAAGTCGACGACCGACACCTACGCGGCCATCAAGCTGACGATCAACAACCGCCGCTGGGCGGGCGTGCCGTTCTACCTCCGCACCGGAAAGCGGCTCGGCCGCCGGGTCACGGAGATCGCGGTCGTCTTCAAGCGCGCCCCCTACCTGCCTTTCGAGTCGGGCGCGACCGAGGAGCTGGGCGGCAACGCCCTGGTCATCCGGGTCCAGCCGGACGAGGGCGTCACCGTGCGCTTCGGCTCCAAGGTGCCCGGCACCTCGATGGAGGTCCGGGACGTCACGATGGACTTCGCGTACGGCGAGTCGTTCACGGAGTCCAGCCCGGAGGCGTACGAGCGGCTCCTCCTGGACGTCCTGCTCGGCGACGCCAACCTCTTCCCCCGCCACCAGGAGGTCGAACTCTCCTGGACCATCCTCGACCCGATCGAGGAGTACTGGGAGAAGCACGGCAAGCCCGCGAAGTACGCGGCCGGCACCTGGGGTCCGGCCGAGGCCGACGAGATGCTCGCACGAGACGGACGGAGCTGGAGGCGGCCATGAAGATCGATCTCACGGAAACCACGTCCAGCAAGATCAACCAGGCGCTGGTCTCGGCCCGCCGGGCGATCGGCACCCCCGCCATCGGCATGGTGCTCACGCTGGTCATCGTCACCGACGAGGAGAACGCCTACGACGCGCTCAAGTCGGCCGGTGACGCCTCGCGCGAGCACCCCTCGCGGATCATCGCGGTGATCAAGCGGGTCAGCCGCTCGCCGCGGGCCCGGCGCGACGCCCGGCTCGACGCCGAGGTCCGGGTCGGTTCCGACGCGGGCACCGGCGAGACCGTCGTCCTGCGCCTCCACGGCGAACTGGCCAACCACGCCCAGTCGGTGGTCCTGCCGCTGCTGCTGCCGGACGCCCCGGTCGTCGTGTGGTGGCCCGAGGACGCCCCCGCCGACCCGGCGAACGACCCGCTCGGGGCCCTGGCCCAGCGCCGGATCACCGACACCTACTCGGCGGAGCGTCCGCTCGACGAACTGGCGGTGCGGGCCGCGACGTACAGCCCCGGCGACACCGATCTGGCCTGGACCCGGATCACGCCGTGGCGCTCGATGCTGGCCGCCGCGCTGGACCAGCAGCCGGCCGAGGTCATCGCCGCGACCGTCGAGGGCGAGAGCGACAACCCGAGCTGCGAGCTGCTGGCCATGTGGCTCGCGGACCGGCTCGGCGTCCCGGTGGAGCGCACGCTCTCCGAGGGCCCCGGTCTCACCGCGGTCCGGATGGAGACGAAGAACGGCGTCATCGTCCTGGACCGGGCCGACGGCTCGCTGGCCACGCTCTCCATGCAGAACCAGCCCGACCGCGCGGTGGCGCTCAAGCGCCGGGACACCTCCGAGCTGCTGGCGGAGGAGCTGCGCCGGCTCGACCCGGACAACACTTACGCCTCGTCGGTGAAGTTCGGCGTGGACCGGCTCCACGCGGGCGGCGAGGTCACGGCCAAGCCGGTCGAGAGCGCTGCGGACAAGGCGGACAAGGCGGACAAGGTTGTCGAGGCCAAGGCCCCCGCCGCGAAGAAGGCCCCGGCCAAGAAGGCGGCGTCGAAGTGACGCCTCCCCAACTGGTCGTCCACCGCGACAAGGAGCTGATGGCCCAGGCCGCGGCGGCCCGGCTGATCACGAAGATCGTGGACGCCCAGGCCTCCCGGGGCCACGCGTCGGTGGTGCTGACCGGCGGGCGCAACGGCAACGGCCTGCTGGCCGCGCTCGCCGCCGCGCCCGCCCGGGACGCGGTCGACTGGTCGCGCCTGGACCTGTGGTGGGGCGACGAACGGTTCCTGCCCGAGGGCGACCCGGAGCGCAATGTCACCCAGGCCCGCGAGGCGCTGCTCGACGCGGTGGAGCTGGACCCGGCCCGGGTGCACGCGATGCCCGCGTCCGACGGCCCGTACGGCGACGACGCGGACGCCGCGGCGGCCGGTTACGCCGACGAACTGGCCGCCGCCGCGGGCCCCGAGGACCATGGCCCGGTGCCCACGTTCGACGTGCTGATGCTGGGCGTCGGCCCGGACACGCACGTCGCCTCGCTCTTCCCGGAGCTGCCCGCGGTACGGGAGACCGAGCGCACGGTCGTCGGTGTGCACGAGGCGCCCAAGCCGCCGCCGGTCCGGGTCTCGCTCACGCTGCCCGCGATCCGCGCGGCGCGCGAGGTGTGGCTGCTGGCGGCGGGCGAGGACAAGGCGGAAGCGGCGGCCATCGCGCTGTCCGGGGCCGGGGAGATCCAGGCCCCGGCGGCGGGCGCGTACGGCCGCAGCCGCACCCTGTGGCTGCTGGACGCGGCGGCGGCCTCGCAACTGCCGCGCGCGCTCTACCCTCCGGCCTCCGCCTGAGCGTCGACACGCCGAAGGCCCGGACCGTTTTCCCGAACGGTCCGGGCCTTCGGGGTGTCCGGCGTGAAAGGCTCGGCCCATGGTGCATATCGGAACCGTGGTGATGGGCGCGACCGACGTGAGCAGGGCCGCCGCCTTCTGGAAGGCGGCGCTCACGTACACCGAGCGCGAGCCGGGGACGGACGACTGGGTGGTGCTGGTCCCGGTCGAAGGGCCCGGCGCCGGCGTGGCGTTGGGGCGCTCCACCTCCCCCGTCCAGGAGGTCCCCCGGGTCCACCTGGACCTCTACTCGGACACCCAGCAGGCAGAGGTGGAACGGCTGATCGGGCTCGGGGCGACCAGAGTGGCGTGGGAGCTGTATCCGCCGGACCCGGACTTCGTGGTGCTCGCCGACCCCGAGGGCAACCGCTTCTGCGTCATCGACACGACGCACGGCGGCTGAGACGACCCCCGCAGGGCTTCAGGGCTTCACGCCCAGGCGTCGCGCGAGTGCCTCCAGGCGTTCGAACTCCCGCCGGGCCGCCGTCGCGTGGGCGAGGTCCAGGGCCATGCAGACGCGGGCGCGCAACCGGGCTCGGGTCCCGGGGTCCTCGCGGGTCCGGTTCTTCAGACAGCCCGACCACACGTCGAACGCCTTGCGCAACTCGGCGTGCAGCTGGAACCCGTAGACGTCCGGCACGCAGCCGGCCGCCTCTCCGTCACCCCGTCCCGTGCGGACGGCAGCGGTCAGGACAGGACGGGCCCGGGGCGGGGCGCCCGCGAGTTTTCCGGCGGTTCTACGGGCGGGGGTGCCCGGGGCCCCCGGCGCGCACCAGGAAGGGCTCCAGCAGGCCCGGTACGGCCTCGGCGGCGAAGGCCAGGCCCTCGGACACGTCGGTGTCGTACGCCGTGTACGCACCGCCTCCTGCCGCCGTGGTGGCCGTGACGCTCAGCAGCCCGGCCCGGCGCTGGAACACCGACTGCTTGACCGTCCAGCCGATCACCCCGGCCCGTTCCAGAGCCGCCGTGGAGCGGCGGACCGTACCGGAGCGGGTGACCAGATAGCGGCCGGAGAGCGCGTGCCCGAGGCCCCGGTAGGCGTCCAGGGCGAGCACCACCGCCACGGGGACGGCCACCACCGCGCAGCCGAGCGCGATCCACAGCAGCACGGGCGTGAGCAGCGTCCCGAGGAGGGCCAGGGCCAGAACCGGGCCGAGGACCGTCGCGAGCGACCAGCGCAGTCGGCGGCCCCGGGCGGCGCGTGGGTGCGGGGTGAGCGCCGCACCGGTCGGGGTGGCCGCCTCGCGCAGGACGTCGGAGGCGACGGTGTCGGCCCGGGGCCGGGGCACGACCGGGAGCAGGGTGTTGTGGTCGGCGTTCCTGGCCTCGTGGTCCTTGGCCAGGCCGGTGGTGATGGCGTCGAGGCGGGCCGCGCCGAGCAGCCGGACGCCCAGCGGCTCGACCAGGTCGACGCCGCGCAGCCGGGCCTCCTCGACGGAGATGGACCGGGAGGTGAACAGCCCGCGCCGGACCCGCAGCGTGCCACCCGGTTCGCGCTCCAGGCGGTAGTTCCACCACATCTCGATCCAGAGGCCGAGCGCTCCAACGACGCCCGCGACCAGGGCGGCCAGGACCAGGGCGACGATCATCCAGAGCAGCGGGGTGTCCCGGAAGCGGTCGCCGACCCACTCGATGACCTCGCCCTGGGCCCCGACCCAGTCGCTGACCTGCATCACGGCCCCGGCGGCGGCCCCGCCGAGCATGGGGGCGACGAAGGAGACCGGGGCGTAACGGATCCAGCGGGGGTCCAGGACGGCCAGCTCGCCCTCGTGGTGGACGCCGCCGGCCGGTCCGGCGGCGGCGCGGTCCAGGAGGAGGCGGCGCAGCCGTTCGCCCTCGGCGCGGGTGACCGGGTCCAGTTCGAGGGTGGACTCGGAGCCCTGTTCGCCCGTGCCGATCCGGACGGTGACCAGGCCGAGGAGGCGGAGCAGCGGGTTGGCGGTGAGGTCGACCGTGCGGACGCGGCCGCGGGCCAGGGAGCGGCGTTTGACGAGGAGGAGGCCGGTGTGGAGGTCGACGTGCTCGCGGCCGATCCGGTAGCGGGTGCGGTGCCAGCGGACCCGGTCGGCGCCCGCCGCGAACCCGATGACCAGGACGGCTCCGGCGAGCACCTGGAGCACGGCGGCGGGGAAGCTGAACCAGCGGGTGAGCCCGAGCGTGAGGGGGACGGCGGCGCCCGCGACGACCCCCGCCACGACGAGTGCGGTGACCAGGACCGTACGGGGGTCGAGGCGGCGCCAGTCGGCGGGCGGGGCGACGGTGCTCATGTGGCGTCGCCGGGGGTGTCGCGGGTGATGCGGGTGAGCCGTTCGGCCAGGTCGGCGGCGACCTCGTGGTCCAGGCCCTCGATCCGTACCGAGCCCTTGGCGGAGGCGGTGGTGACCGTGACGGTGGCGAGCCGGAACAGCTGCTCCAGCGGGCCCCGTACGGTGTCCACGGTCTGGATCCGGGACATCGGGGCGATCCGCCACTCCTGCCAGAAGAAGCCGGTGAGGACGTACACGGCGTCCTCGGTGACCTCCCAGCGGTGCGTGCGGAACCACCACCGGGGGAAGAGGGCGGCGGTCGCCGTGCCCGCCGCGGCCAGGATCGCGGCGGGCAGCAGCAGCCAGAAGCGGGCCGGCTCGATCAGCGTGCCCAGCACCGCGAGCGGCACGACGGGCACGGCGGTCATCAGCAGCCACTGGGCCCGCCACCAGCCGACGGCGCGCTCGTTCAGCGTGTTGCGCGGCGGCCGCAGCCGGACCGTCTCCCCCTCCCCCTGTGGCATCGGCTCAGCGCCCGCGCAGGGTGCGGTAGGCGTCGACCAGGGCGGCGGTGGAGCTGTCGAGCTGCCCGGCGTCCGCTCCCCCGTCACCGGTGAGCAGCGGTTCGATCTTCTTGGCGAGGACCTTGCCGAGCTCGACGCCCCACTGGTCGAAGGAGTCGATGTTCCAGATGGCGCCCTGGACGAAGACCTTGTGCTCGTACAGCGCGACGAGCTGGCCGAGGACCGAGGGGGTCAGCTTGTCGGCGAGGATCGTCGTCGTGGGGTGGTTGCCCCGGAACGTCTTGTGCGGGACCAGCTCCTCGGGCACGCCTTCCGCCCGGACCTCCTCGGGTGTCTTGCCGAAGGCGAGGGCCTGGGTCTGGGCGAAGAAGTTGGCCATCAGCAGGTCGTGCTGGGCGATCAGCCCGGGCAGCAGGTCGTGGACCGGGGCGGCGAAGCCGATGAAGTCCGCCGGGATCAGCTTGGTGCCCTGGTGGATCAGCTGGTAGTAGGCGTGCTGCCCGTTGGTGCCGGGCGTGCCCCAGACGACCGGCCCGGTCTGCCAGTCGACGCGGTCGCCCTCGCGGTCGACGGACTTGCCGTTGGACTCCATGTCGAGCTGCTGGAGATACGCGGTGAACTTGGACAGGTAGTGGCTGTAGGGCAGCACCGCGTGCGACTGGGCGTCGAAGAAGTTGCCGTACCAGACGCCGAGGAGGCCCAGCAGGAGCGGGGCGTTCTGCTCGGCGGGGGCGGTGCGGAAGTGCTCGTCGACGAGGTGGAAGCCGTCGAGCATCTCGCGGAAGCGGTCCGGGCCGATGGCGATCATCAGCGCGAGGCCGATCGCCGAGTCGTAGCTGTAGCGGCCGCCGACCCAGTCCCAGAACTCGAACATGTTGGCCGTGTCGATGCCGAACTCTTCGACCTTCTCGGCGTTGGTCGACAGCGCCACGAAGTGCTTGGCGACAGCGTCCTGACCGGCCCTCAGCTCCGTCAGCAGCCAGTCGCGGGCGGAGGTGGCGTTGGTGATGGTCTCGATCGTCGTGAACGTCTTGGAGGCGATGACGAACAGGGTCTCGGCCGGGTCGAGGTCGCGGACGGCCTCGTGGAGGTCGGCGCCGTCGACGTTGGAGACGAAGCGGAGGGTGAGGTCGCGGTCCGTGAAGGAGCGCAGCACCTCGTAGGCCATGGCGGGGCCGAGGTCGGAGCCGCCGATGCCGATGTTGACGATGTTCTTGACGGGCTTGCCGGTGTGGCCGGTCCACTGCCCCGAGCGGACCTTGTCCGCGAAGTCGGCCATCTTGTCCAGGACGGCGTGCACCGCCGGTACGACGTTCTCGCCGTCGACCTCGACGACCGCGTCGCGCGGGGCGCGGAGCGCGGTGTGCAGGACCGCCCGGTCCTCGGTGGTGTTGATCTTCTCGCCGCGGAACATCGCGTCCCGCAGCTCCGCGACCCCGGTGGCGGCGGCCAGCTCGCGCAGCAGGCGCAGGGTCTCGTCGGTGACCAGGTGCTTGGAGTAGTCGAGGTGGAGGTCGCCGACCCGCAGGGTGTAGGCGGTGCCCCGGTCCGGCTGCCGCGCGAACAGCTCGCGCAGCTGAGGTGCGCCGAGCTCCTCACGGTGCTTGGCGAGAGCCGTCCACTCGGGCGTCTGGTTGAGCTTGGTTCGGCTTGCTGCGTTCATCCGGGATATCAGCCCACTTCTCACTCGTCATCAGCATCCCCGCTGCCCCTCCAACCTAATTGATCGAGGAGGCCGACGGCGTGGAGGAGGAGGGTGGCGCGGGAACGCGATACGGCCGGACACCTGTGGGGTGTCCGGCCGGTGAACGACTGGGTTTCCGTGGAGCTGTGCGGGGAGGAGATCAGATCTCGCCGCGGAGTTTGGCCAGTGCCTCGGCGAGGATCGCCTCGCCGTCCTCGTCGCTGCGCCGCTCGCGTACGTACGCCAGATGCGTCTTGTACGGCTCGGTGCGGGGCGGGTCGGGCGGGCTGTCCTTGTCCTGGCCGGCCGGGAAGCCGCAGCGCGGGCAGTCCCAGGTGTCCGGCACCTGCGCGTCATGGGCGAAGCTCGGCTGCGTCTCGTGCCCGTTCGAGCACCAGAAGGAGATGCGGAGGCGCGGCGCCGACTCGCCCCGCTCGGCCTCCCCCATCGGCCCCGCTCCGACCCGGCTTCCCCGGATCGCGTTGCCACTTGCCACGGTCGTAACTCCCTGCGTGATGGTGCTCGAAGGATGCCCCAGTCTACGTAAGGCCCAACGCGCGTCCAGTGGAAGGAGTTACACCGTTACCGGAATTGCGGAACGGGTCGTTCAGTCGAGCTTGATGAGCAGACCGAGGACGACGATGCACGCGAACCAGACCAGTCCGACCACCACGGTGATCCGGTCGAGGTTACGCTCGGCGACCGAGGAGCCGCCGACGGAGGACTGCATTCCGCCACCGAACATGTCGGAGAGGCCGCCGCCCTTGCCCTTGTGCATGAGCACCAGCAGCATCAGCAGCAGGCTGAAGACGATCAGGGCGATCTGGAACGCCAGAATCACGGCTGGTCCCTACTTTCCGGATTTCTCGAATACTGCCTGTACGTACAGCGGGGGCCGGAGGGTGACCACCCCCTCGGCCCCCGCAAGGGTACGACGGATCGCCGCTAGCGCATACTCACTGGTCGCGGAAGCGGACGATCTTGACGAACTCGTCGGCGTCCAGGGCGGCGCCGCCGATGAGGGCGCCGTCCACGTCGGGCTGCGCCATGATGGCGGCGACGTTGCCGGACTTGACGGAGCCGCCGTACTGGATGCGGACGGCGTCGGCCAGCTCCGGCGAGTACAGCTCGGCCAGCCGGCGACGGATCGCGCCGCAGACCTCCTGGGCGTCCTCGGGGGTGGCGACCTCGCCGGTCCCGATGGCCCAGACGGGCTCGTACGCGATGACGATGGTCTCGGCCTGCTCGGCCGGGATGTCCTTCAGGGCGCCGTCGAGCTGCGCGAGGGTGTAGGAGACCTGGTCACCGGCCTTGCGGATGTCCAGGCCCTCGCCGACGCAGAGGATCGGGGTCAGGCCGTTCTTGAAGGCCGCCTTCACCTTCGCGTTGCAGATCTCGTCGGTCTCGCCGTGGTACTGGCGGCGCTCGCTGTGGCCGACGGCCACATAGGTGCAGCGCAGCTTGGCGAGCATGGGGCCGGAGATCTCACCGGTGTACGCGCCGGAGTCGTGCGCCGAGATGTCCTGGGCGCCGTACTTGATCTTGAGCTTGTCGCCGTCGACCAGGGTCTGCACGGAGCGCAGGTCGGTGAAGGGCGCCAGGACGGCGACCTCGACCTCCTCGTAGTCCTTGTCGGCCAGTGCGAAGGAGAGCTTCTGGACGTGGGCGATGGCCTCGAGGTGGTTGAGGTTCATCTTCCAGTTGCCCGCCATCAGCGGGGTGCGGGTGGTCATGAAAGGTCAGTCCTCCAGTGCGGCGAGCCCGGGAAGCGTCTTGCCCTCGAGGTATTCGAGGCTCGCGCCGCCACCGGTCGAAATATGTCCGAAAGCATTCTCGTCGAAGCCCAGGATGCGGACGGCCGCGGCGGAGTCGCCACCGCCGACGACGCTGAAGGCCGGGGAGTCGACGAGCGCCTGGGCGACCGCGCGGGTGCCGTCGGCGAAGTCGGGGTGCTCGAAGACGCCCATCGGGCCGTTCCAGAAGACGGTGGCGGCGTCGGCGAGCTTCGATGCGTAGAGCTTGTTGGTCTCGGGTCCGTTGTCCAGCCCCATCTGGCCGGCCGGCATGGCGTCGGCGGCGACGGTGGTGGGGTGGGCCGGGGCCTTGGTCTTCAGGTCGGGGAAGGCGGGGGCGACGACGACGTCGACGGGGAGGACGAACTCCACACCCTTCTCCTCGGCCCGTCGCAGGTACTCCTGCACGGCGGGGATCTGGTCCTCCTGGAGCAGCGAGCTGCCGACCTCGTAGCCCTTGGCCTTGAGGAAGGTGTACGCCATGCCGCCGCCGATGAGGATGCGGTCGGCCCGCTCCAGCAGGTGGTCGATCACACCGAGCTTGTCGGAGACCTTGGCGCCGCCGAGGACGACCGCGTACGGCCGCTTCACATCGGTGGTGAGCTTCTTCAGGACGCCGACCTCGGTGGCGATGAGGTAGCCGGCGTAGTGCGGCAGCCGGGCCGGGAGGTCGAAGACCGAGGCGTGCTTGCGGTGTACGGCACCGAAGCCGTCGCCCACGTAGACGTCGGCGAGCTCGGCCAGCCGGTCGGCGAACGCACCGCGCTCGGCGTCGTCCTTGGAGGTCTCGCCGGGGTTGAAGCGGAGGTTCTCGATGACGGCGACCTGGCCGTCGGCGAGGCCGGCGACCGTGGCGCGGGCGGACTCGCCGACCGTGTCGGTGGCGAAGGCGACATCGGCGCCGAGGAGTTCACCCAGGCGGGCGGCGGCGGGCGCCAGCGAGAACGCCGGGTCCGGGGCGCCCTTGGGGCGGCCGAGGTGCGAGGCGACGACGACACGCGCGCCGGCCTCGGCGAGCTTGGCGACCGTCGGGAGGACGGCGCGGATACGGCCGTCGTCGGTGATCGTGGTGCCGTCCAGCGGCACATTGAGGTCGGCGCGGACGAATACCCGCTTGCCCGCGACCCCTTCGGCGAGAAGTTCGTCGATCGTCTTCATCTGTTCCGTTTACTCCTTGGAAGGACCGATGAGCATGCTAAGGGGCCCGACCCGCGCTCCGTTGCGCCGGTCGAGCCCCTCAGCTCACATCGATGTGCCTGCCGACCCGAGGATCAGAGCTGCTCGCCGACGAAGACCGTGAGGTCGACGAGGCGGTTGGAGTAGCCCCACTCGTTGTCGTACCAGCCGAGGATCTTCACCGAGTTCCCCTCCTGGACCATGGTCAGGGAGGCGTCGAAGGTGCAGGACGACGGGTCGCCGACGATGTCCGAGGAGACGATCGGGTCCTCGGTGTACGTCAGGAAGCCCTTGAGGGCGCCGTCGTCGGAGGCCTTCTTGAACGCGGCGTTGACCTCGTCCTTGGTGACCTCGCGCTGGAGGGTGACGACCAGGTCGGTGGCGGAGCCGGTCGGGACCGGGACGCGCATCGCCATGCCGTCGAGCTTGCCCTTGAGCTGCGGGAGGACCAGGGCGGTGGCCTTCGCGGCACCGGTGGTGGTCGGAATGATGTTCTCGGCGGCGGCGCGGGCGCGGCGCAGGTCCGAGTGCGGGAAGTCCAGGATCCGCTGGTCGTTGGTGTACGCGTGGACCGTCGTCATCAGGCCCTTGACGATGCCGAAGTTCTCGTCGAGAACCTTGGCCATCGGCGCCACACAGTTGGTGGTGCAGGAGGCGTTGGAGATGACGTTGTGCTTGGCCGCGTCGTACTGGTCCTGGTTGACGCCCATCACGATGGTGATGTCCTCGTCCTTGGCCGGAGCCGAGATGAGGACCTTCTTGGCGCCGCCCGCGATGTGCTTCTCGGCGTCGGCCTTCTTGGTGAAGATGCCGGTCGACTCGATGACGATGTCGACGCCCAGCTCACCCCAGGGGATGTCGGCCGGGTTGCGCTCGGAGAGCACCTTGATGGTGTGACCATCGACGGTGATGGTGTCGGCGGTGTGGCTGACCTCTGCCTTGAGGCGGCCCAGGATGGTGTCGTACTTCAGCAGGTGTGCCGTGGTCGCAGTGTCACCCAGGTCGTTGACAGCCACGATCTCGATGTCCGCACCCTGCTCGAGCAGCGCGCGGAAGTAGTTGCGACCGATGCGGCCGAAGCCGTTGATGCCTACGCGGATCGTCACGAACCGATCTCCTCGTTAGGTACGCCGGTTTTCGACGCCGGCGAGTTGTATAGGGATGTCCCCGACCGCTTCCGACCCTACCTCTCCGAGGGCCGGGGAGTGACATCGAGAGGGCCCCTATGCGCCACCGGAAAAGGCCGGAGGCCCGTACTCGCCAGTAGGAGTACGGGCCTCCGCTCCGCCTCCCGGGACGTGGGGCCCGGTGGCGCGGGACCGAGGTCCCGGCGGGTTCGGGACCAACGTCCCCCGTTCGCCGCCGAGTCAGCCGACCAGGCCGTCGGCGAGCTCCTCGCTCAGGGTCGCCTCGGTCCCCGGGATACCCAGGTCCTGGGCCCGCTTGTCGGCCATCGCGAGCAGCCGGCGGATCCGGCCGGCGACCGCGTCCTTGGTCAGCGGCGGGTCGGCGAGCGCGCCCAGCTCCTCCAGGGAGGCCTGCTTGTGCTCCATGCGCAGCCGTCCCGCGGCGGCGAGGTGCTCGGGGACCTCCTCGCCGAGGATCTCCAGCGCGCGCCCCACCCGGGCCCCGGCGGCGACCGCGGCGCGGGCCGAGCGGCGCAGGTTCGCGTCGTCGAAGTTGGCGAGCCGGTTCGCCGTGGCGCGGACCTCGCGGCGCATGCGGCGCTCCTCCCAGGCGAGCACCGCGTCGTGGGCGCCGAGCCGGGTCAGCAGGGCGCCGATCGCGTCGCCGTCGCGGACGACCACGCGGTCCACGCCGCGCACCTCGCGGGCCTTGGCGGCGATGGAGAGCCGGCGGGCCGCACCGACCAGGGCGAGGGCCGCCTCGGGGCCCGGGCAGGTGACCTCCAGGGAGGAGGAGCGGCCGGGCTCGGTGAGCGAGCCGTGGGCGAGGAAGGCGCCGCGCCAGGCCGCCTCGGCGTCGCAGGTGGCCCCCGAGACCACCTGCGGGGGCAGCCCGCGGATCGGCCGGCCGCGGCCGTCGACCAGACCGGTCTGGCGGGCCAGCTGGTCGCCGCCCGCCACCACGCGTACGACATAGCGCGAGCCGCGACGCAGTCCGCCGGGGGCCATCACGATCAGCTCCGAGCTGTGCCCGAAGATCTCCAGGATGTCGCGCTTGAGGCGGCGGGCGGCGTTGCCGGTGTCCAGCTCCGCCTCGATCACAATCCGGCCGCTCACCAGGTGCAGCCCGCCCGCGAACCGAAGAATCGCCGAGACCTCTGCTTTCCTGCAGCAGGTCCGGGTGACGGGAAGATGAGAGATTTCGTTCTTCACCGCTGGCGTCATCGCCATGGGCCGATCCTTCCATGCATCCGAAAAATACGGTCGTACGCGGCGGCCAACAGCTCCTGATCATGGACCGGAACGCCGTCGGGCGATGCCACCGGCGCCAGCTCGACCGCCGCTCCGAGCCGCTGGGCGGCGTCGTCGAGGGACTCACGGTCAGGCACGGCGGCCTCGTCGGCCAGCACCACGTCCAAGGCGAGTTTAGGGGCGTGTCGCCCCAAAACCTCCAAATGACGCTGCGGTGAGAAGCCTTCTGTTTCGCCGGGCTGGGGCGCGAGGTTCAGCGAGAGGACCTTGCGGGCTTTCGTGGTGACCAGGGCGTCGAGCAGTTCCGGCACGAGCAGGTGCGGGATCACCGAGGAGAACCAGGAGCCCGGGCCGAGAACCACCCAGTCGGCGTCCAGGACCGCGGCGACGGCCTCCGGGACGGCCGGCGGGTCGGGCGGGACCACGTGCACGGACTGCACCTCGCCGGGGGTGAGCGCCACCGTGGCCTGGCCGCGCACGGTGACGATCGCGTCGGGCAGGTCGGGGTCGTGGCCCTTGACCAGCGCCTGGAGCTCCAGCGGGACCGCCGACATCGGCAGCACCCGGCCGTGGGCGCCGAGCAGCTTGCCGACCAGGTCGAGCGCCTGGACATGGTCCCCGAGCTGCTCCCAGAGCGCCACGATCAGCAGGTTGCCGACCGCGTGCCCGTGCAGGTCGCCCTTGGACTCGAACCGGTGCTGGACCACCTGGGACCAGGTACGGCCCCAGTCGTCGTCCCCGCACAGCGCGGCGAGCGCCTTGCGGAGGTCGCCGGGCGGCAGCACGCCCAGCTCCTCGCGCAGCCGGCCGCTGGAGCCGCCGTCGTCGGCGACGGTGACCACGGCCGTGAGATCGCCGGTGATCCGGCGCAGCGCCGTCAGGGACGCCGAGAGACCCATGCCGCCGCCGAGCGCGACCACCTTGGGCTGAGCACCGCGCTTGCGGCCCGAGAGCGCCGATGTGGCGCGGCTCAGGCGCCGCATCCGCAGATTGCGTCCGGTCACTCTCGCCCCATGTCGCGGTGCACGAGGACGGTCTCGATGCCTTCGGCGGCGAGGCGGGCAGAGAGCTTCTCGGACATGGCGACGGAGCGGTGCTTGCCCCCGGTGCAGCCCACGGCGATGGTCACGTACCGCTTGCCCTCGCGGCGGTAGCCCGCGGCGATCAGCTGGAGCAGCTCGGTGTACTGGTTGAGGAACTCCTTGGCGCCCGGCTGGTCGAAGACGTAGTCGGACACCTCCTCGTTGACGCCGGTGAAGGGGCGCAGCTCGGGGACCCAGTGCGGGTTGGGCAGGAAGCGGCAGTCGACGACCAGGTCGGCGTCGACGGGCAAGCCGTACTTGTAGCCGAAGGACATCACCGTGGCCCGCAGCTCCGGCTCGGACTCGCCCGCGAACTGGGCGTCCATCTTGGCCCGCAGCTCGTGCACGTTGAGGCTGGAGGTGTCGATGACCAGGTCGGCGTCGCCGCGCAGCTCGCGCAGCAGGTCGCGCTCGGCGGCGATGCCGTCGACGATGCGCCCGTCGCCCTGGAGGGGGTGCGGGCGGCGGACGGACTCGAATCGGCGCACGAGGGCGTCGTCGGAGGACTCCAGGAAGACGATCCGCCGGGTGACGTGCTTGGCCTCCAGGTCCGCGAGGGATTCGCGGAGGTTGTCGAAGAAGCGCCGGCCTCGCACGTCGACGACGACGGCGATCCGGGCCACGTTGCCCTGGGAGCGGGCGCCGAGCTCGACCATGGTGGGGATCAGCGCGGGCGGCAGGTTGTCGACGACGAACCAGCCGAGGTCCTCCAGACACTTGGCGGCGGTGCTGCGGCCGGCGCCCGACATCCCGGAGATGATCACCAGCTCGGGGATGGCCGCGTCACCCGTCTCGTTCGGGGTGTTCGTACTCACGTCTGCTGCTCCGTCTGCTCGGCCTGCTCGGTCTGCGGTGTTCTGTGCGGTCTCGTGGCTGTTCTCGGTCATGAGCTGCCCCCGTCGTCCTCTTCAATGATCTCTCCTGTGGCCGTGTTCACGGCAGGTGCCGCGGGAGCGGTCGAGGCGAGGGCGGCGGCCACCGATTCCGCCGTCCTCCGCCCTATCCCGGGGACCTCGCAGATCTCGTCGATTGTCGCTTGCCGGAGCTTCTTCACCGAGCCGAAATGCTTGATCAGCGCCTGCTTCCGCGTCTCGCCGAGGCCGGACACGTCGTCGAGGGGGCTGGAGCGGATGCGCTTGGCGCGTTTGGCCCGCTGGTAGGTGATGGCGAAGCGGTGCGCCTCGTCCCGGATGCGCTGGAGGAGGTAGAGGCCCTCGCTGGAGCGGGGCAGGACCACGGGATCGTCGTCGTCGGGGAGCCAGACCTCTTCGAGGCGCTTGGCGAGGCCGCAGACGGCGATGTCGTCGATGCCCAGCTCGTCCAGGGCACGCTTGGCGGCGGCGACCTGGGGCTGCCCGCCGTCGACGACGACGAGCTGCGGCGGGTAGGCGAACCGCTTGGGACGGCCGTCGTCCTCCCGGGGCTCGGCGTCCTCGGCGGGCCCGTCGGCCGGGGCGGGGGCGGGAACGGGGCCGGTGGCGGCGGGCCCGTCCGCCGGGGTGTCCGTCGGCTGCTCCTCCCACTCCCCCGTGCGCTCCTTCTCCTGGAGGTAGCGCTTGAAGCGGCGGCCGATCACCTCGTGCATCGAGCGGACGTCGTCCTGGCCCTCGAATCCCTTGATCTGGAAGCGGCGGTACTCGCTCTTGCGGGCGAGGCCGTCCTCGAAGACCACCATGGAGGCCACCACGTCGTCGCCCTGGAGGTGGGAGATGTCGTAGCACTCGATACGCAGCGGGGCGGTGTCGAGACCCAGCGCCTCGGCGATCTCCTCCAGGGCGCGGGAGCGGGTGGTCAGGTCGGAGGCGCGCTTGGTCTTGTGCAGCCCGAGGGCCTGCTGGGCGTTGCGCTGGACCGTGGCCATGAGGTCCTTCTTGTCGCCGCGCTGCGGGATGCGCAGGCTGACCTGGGAACCCCGGCGCTCGGCGAGCCACTGGGAGACCGCTTCGGTGTCCTCGGGCAGGGCGGGGACCAGGACCTCCTTGGGGACCGCGTCGCCGCGCTCCTCCCCGTACAGCTGCTGGAGGGCGTGCTCGACGAGGCCGGAGGTGTCGACCGCCTCGACCTTGTCGGTGACCCAGCCGCGCTGGCCGCGCACCCGCCCGCCGCGTACGTGGAAGATCTGGAGGGCGGCTTCCAGCTCGTCCTCGGCGACGGCGATCAGGTCGGCGTCGGTGGCGTCGGCCAGGACGACCGCGCTCTTCTCCATGGCGCGGTTGAGGGCTTCGGCGTCGTCGCGGAGGCGGGCGGCCCGCTCGTACTCCATCTCCTCCGCCGCCTGCATCATGTCCTTCTCCAGGCGGCGGATGTAGGTGCCGGTGCGTCCGGCCATGAAGTCGCAGAAGTCCTCGGCCAGCTCCCGGTGTTCCTCGGGGGTGACCCGTCCGACGCAAGGGGCGGAGCACTTGCCGATGTAGCCCAGCAGGCAGGGGCGGCCGGTGCGCGCGGCGTTCTTGAAGACCCCGGCGGAGCAGGTGCGGACGGGGAAGACCCGGAGCATGAGGTCGACCGTCTCGCGGATCGCCCAGGCATGGCCGTACGGACCGAAGTAGCGCACGCCCTTCTTCTTGGCGCCGCGCATGACCTGGACGCGGGGGAACTCCTCGTTGAGCGTGACCGCGAGATAGGGATAGCTCTTGTCGTCCCGGTACTTGACGTTGAACCGGGGGTCGAACTCCTTGATCCAGGAATACTCCAGCTGGAGCGCCTCGACCTCGGTGGAGACGACCGTCCACTCGACGGAGGCGGCGGTGGTGACCATCGTGCGCGTACGCGGGTGGAGGCCCGCCAGGTCCTGGAAGTAGTTGGCCACGCGCTGGCGCAGGTTCTTGGCCTTCCCGACGTAGATCACCCGGCGGTGCTCGTCGCGGAACTTGTAGACCCCCGGGGAGTCGGGGATCTGTCCCGGCTTGGGGCGGTAGCTGGAGGGGTCTGCCATGTCTCACACCCTACTTGCGGGCAGTGACAGTGCGTCGTCCTCGGGTGGTGCCGCGCTCCGGAGTGCCGTGGGGTGTTCCGCACCCCGGAGCGCGGGCCGGGTGGGCCGCTGGAGCCGCAGCTCAGGCATCCGTGGCCGGGGACCGCCCGGTACGGCTCCGGCGGCGCAGCGCGGCGGCCCCGCACAGGACCAGGGCGAGCAGCGCCCCGGCCCCTGCGGTGGTGGAGACCGCCTTCAGGGCTGCGTCGGGCCCCTGTGCCTCGCCGGCGAGTGCCGGGTTTGCGTCGCGGTCCGGGGCGGGCTGGTCCGCCGCCGGGCCCCAGACGGGCGCGGGCGCGGGCCCGGTGGCCGCGTCGGGGCCGTAGCCGCCCGCCCTGCCGGAACGGGCGTATCCGGAGCCGGGCAGCTTGTCGCCGTACGCCTCCTTCACCCGGTTCCGGTAGGCGTGGAGGCTGGTGCCCTTCGCTCCGACGGCGGTCTTCGCGTCCCGGTCGAGCGGGAGCACCCGGGAGCCGTCGTGGACGTACCAGGCGTCGATCTGCGGTTCGCGGAAGACCGTGCCACCCGGGAGCGCGCGGGCCCCCTGGGCGGCGTAACGGGCCTCGTCGTCGCCGGTGGCGATGTTCACCACCTGCCAGCCGCCGTTGCCGCTCGTCCCGGGGAGGGTCCACAGGGAGGCCTTCTGGCCGTCAAAGGAGACGGCGGTGCTGGCGAGGTAGTCCAGGGTGCTCGGGGCGGCCCCGGGCTTTCCGGCGACGAAGGCGGCCGAGAGCGTGCGTACGGGTACGGCCTCGCCCTCGATCCGGGGTGCGCTCGCCTTCTGGCTCACCGCTCCCTCCCGGGCGAAGAACCGGGACAGGGTGTCCAGGGTCGCCGGCTCGGTCGCGGCCTCGTGGGCGGCTTCGAGGGTCGACGCGGTCAGCTTCGGCGGGGCCGCGCGGCCGTCGTCGGCGAGGGCGGGAGCGGCGGCGGTGAACAGGGCGGCACCGGTGAGGGCGGTGGCGACGGCGATACGGCGGGTGGTGGCTGTGTGCCGGGTGGTGGAGTTCATGGCTCACGCCCCGATCCGGTAGAGCGAGTGCGTCCAGGAGAACTCGTTGTTGTTCACGTACCAGGCGTGCGAGGCCCAGTTGTAGCGGTCGCTGGAGGGCCAGGGGTCGCCCCAGTAGACCCAGTTGTTGGCGTCGTCGTACCCGTGGATGACATGCATGTGGCCGCCGCCGGACGACCACTGGATCCGGGTCTCGATGGGACGCTGGGCGGATATCTCCGCCTGCACGGTCGGGTAGCGCAGCCAGCCGGTGACGTAACTGCCGGGCCTGACCCCGGCCCAGGACAGGCCGGTCTGGACATGGCCCAGGGTGGCCTGCGAGTTGGGGCACTGGGTGTTCTGGTTGCGGTTGAAGGCGGCGTTGCAGAACTGGTTCTGGGAGTAGCCGCGGCCGAACCAGGCGGCGATGGTGTTGCCGCCGGCCGCCCAGCACCAGTTGCTCTGCTGCTGCGCCTGCATGGTGATGTCGAGCCGCTGGGCGGCGGCGACGGTGGAGCCGGTCGTGGCAGGGGACTGGACGGCTGTGGCGGTGGCCGCGGGGACGGCGAGCAGGGCGGCGGCCAGAAGGGCGGTGAACGAGAACCTTCCGTTCCTGCCGGGCCGTCTGGGGCTGACTTCTCGGTTGCGCATGGCGTTCCTCCCGAAACGGGGGTGGGGATCGGAGGAGCGCGTCCGGACGCTGACGAAGAGCATCCGGCGTTGTCCGGAGCAGGTCAACACGCTTCAATGCGAGGTGACATCACGGTGTGAACGGCACGGCGTCCGTGTGAACGGCACCGCCCCGGTCACCTGCTCCCCCGCATCCCCCGGGGGTCGGTGTCGCCACTCCCCACGTGAACGTTCACCGGAGGCCCGCCATGCGGCAGACCGAGACCGAACTGGCGCAGGTTCTTCGGACCGGGCCGTTCCATCTGGCGTTGCGCACGGCCCTGTCGGTGCGCGGGCTGCCGCTCCAGCGGGTGCAGCACCATCTGGCGCACCGGGGCGTCAAGCTGGGGGTGACCAGCCTCAGTTACTGGCAGCAGGGGGTGCGCCGCCCCCGGCGGGCCGAGTCGCTGCGGGCCGTGCGAGCGCTGGAGGAGGTGCTCGCGCTGCCGGACGACTCGCTGCTGCGGCTGCTGCGCGACGGCGACGCCCCGGGCGAGGGGGACCGTCCGGCGGGGCGTTCGTACCGGTCGCTGATGGAGGCGTCGGGCTCGGTGGAGCGGCTTCTCGCGGCGATGGAGTCCCCCGTGGACGGCGGGCTGCACACGGTGGGACACCAGGAGCGGGTGCGGATCGGGGCGCGCCGGGAGCTGGCGGGCCGTACCTCCCGCCATGTGGTGCGCGCGCACCGGGACGGCGTGGACCGCTATCTCGCGGTGCACCGGGGCGACGCCGGCTGCGACCCGTCCCGGATCACGGTGCGCGCCCTGGAGAACTGCCGGACGGGCCGGGTCCGCTGGGACGGGGACGCGGGGGTGCTGGTGGCGGAGCTGCTGTTCGACACCCGGCTGCGGTCCGGCGAGACCTACCTCTTCGGTTACGGCTTCGACGACGGTACGGGTGGGGCGAGCGGTGAGTACGTGCGCGGCTTCACCTTCGGGGGCGGCCAGTACGTGCTCCAGGTCGGTTTCGACGAGGCCGCGCTCCCGGTGCGGTGCCGCCGGTTCGCCCAGGCGTCGGCGGGAGCGGCGCGCGGGGGCCGCGGGGACCTCACGCTGACCGGCCGGCACCGGACCGTGCACCTGGTGGAGGAGGGCGTACGGCCGGGGCTGATCGGGATCGACTGGGACTGGGAGTGAGGGCCGGCCGGTCGGCCTCCCCGGGCCGGTGAGCACCGCCCGATGGGTCTGCGGGCCCGGTGCGCCCGCCTGGCCGGTGAGCCTGTGAGCCGGCGGGGCGGAGGTGCTGTGGGGCGGAGGCCCGGCGGGGGGGCGGCCGGGCGGCCGTCCGCCGTTCGTGGCTCAGGCGTCGGGGCCCGCGACGAGCTTTCCGCCCTCGGCGGTGACCGGGACGGCGGGCAGCGGCACGGTGGCCGGGCCCTCGATGACCTCGCCGGTGGTGGTGTCGAAGCGGCTGCCGTGGCAGGGGCAGTGGCCCTCGGTGCCCTCGATCTTGGTCAGGACGCAGCCGCCGTGGGTGCACTGGGCGCTGAACGCCTTGTACTCGCCCTTGGCCGGGCAGCTCACGACGAGGCGCTGTTCCCGGTAGAGCTTGGCGCCGCCGACCGGAACCTCGGAGGCCGCGCCGAGGGCGACGGGGGCGGTCGGCGTGGGGTTCTTGGCGTGCCCGAGCTTGGACTCGGTCGAGCAGGCGGCCGCTCCCAGCCCGGCGGCACCGGCGAGCGCGGCGCCCTTCAGCACGGTACGGCGGGCGGCGGGCAGGCCGGGCATGCGGACTCCACGGGGTGTCGTTCGAGGCGGATCGCGGTGGATCACCGCGGCCGGGGTCGCCGGACGGGCGCGGAGCGACGACGGCGACCGCGTGTGCCGGTGACAGAACCGACGATACCGGCGAGGAACGGGAGCCTTGCGGGCGGGCCGGTCGAGAGGGGGGCGGGTCCGGCCGGGTCGGTCCCGCCCCGCCGGGGAACGGCCGGATCGGTCCGGCCTCCGCCAGGGAACGGCCGAGCGCGGCCCGGCACTCTCCGGAAGTCACGACTCCGCTCGGACGGCACGCCCACCGCCCGGGACCGGCCGGGGGCCGACCCCGCCCCGCCGGAGTACGGCCGAACGCCGCCCGGCATTCTCCGGACGGCGCGGCTGCGGCGGACAGGCGGGGGCCGCCCATGCCGATGGCGGCGGCCCCCCTCGTCCTGCGGGAGCCGCCGCCGTCGTGAGCCCGGGGGCTCAGGCCTTGCGGGCCCGGGTCGTCTTCTTGGCGGCGGCAGCCTTCGTGCCGGTCGCCGCGGCCTTCTTGCCGGCTGCCGTCTTCTTCGTGGCCGCCGCCTTCTTCGCCGGGGCGGTCTTGCGGGCGGCCGTCTTGCGGGGGGTCCCGCCCGAGGGCACCGCGGCCTCGGCGATCCGGTCCGCGTCCAGGATGCCCTGGAGGAACTTCCCGGTGTGGCTGGCGGGCACCGAGGCGACCTGTTCCGGTGTTCCCTCGGCGACGACCAGTCCGCCGCCGTTGCCGCCCTCGGGGCCCATGTCGACCACCCAGTCGGCGGTCTTGATGACATCGAGGTTGTGCTCGATGACGATCACCGAGTTGCCCTTGTCCACCAGGCCCGAGAGCACCGTGATCAGCTTGCTGATGTCCTCGAAGTGCAGACCGGTGGTCGGTTCGTCCAGGACGTAGACCGTACGGCCGGTGGAACGCTTCTGGAGCTCGCTCGCCAGCTTGACGCGCTGTGCCTCGCCGCCCGAGAGGGTCGGCGCGGACTGGCCGAGCCGGACATAGCCGAGGCCCACGTCGTTGAGGGTGCGCAGATGGCGGGCGATCGCCGGGACGGCCTCGAAGAACTCCAGGCCCTCCTCGATCGGCATGTCCAGCACCTCGGCGATGGACTTGCCCTTGTAGTGGACCTCCAGGGTCTCCCGGTTGTAGCGCGCACCGTGGCAGACCTCGCACGGGACGTACACGTCGGGCAGGAAGTTCATCTCGATCTTGATCGTGCCGTCGCCGGAGCAGTTCTCGCAGCGGCCGCCCTTGACGTTGAAGGAGAAGCGTCCCGGCAGATAGCCGCGCACCTTCGCCTCCATCGTCTCGGCGAACAGCCTGCGGACATGGTCGAAGACTCCGGTGTACGTCGCCGGGTTGGACCGGGGGGTCCGGCCGATCGGCGACTGGTCGACGTGCACCACCTTGTCGACGAGGTCGTCGCCGTCGACCCGGGTGTGGCGGCCGGGCACCGACTTGGCGCCGTTCAGCTCGCGGGCCAGGTGGGTGTAGAGGATGTCGTTGACCAGGGTCGACTTCCCGGACCCGGAGACGCCGGTGACGGCGGTGAGGACGCCGAGCGGGAAGGAGACGTCGATGTCCTGGAGGTTGTTCTCCCGGGCGCCGTGCACGGTGAGACTGCGGGCCGGGTCGACCGCGCGGCGGACGTCCGGGGTCGGGATGGACCGCTTGCCGGACAGATACTGGCCGGTGATCGAGGCCTTGTTCCCCAGCAGCTCCTTGAGCGAGCCGGAGTGGACGACCTTGCCGCCGTGCTCACCGGCGCCGGGGCCGATGTCCACGACCCAGTCGGCGACCTTGATGGTGTCCTCGTCGTGCTCGACGACGATGAGCGTGTTGCCCATGTCGCGCAGCCGGACCAGGGTTTCGATCAGCCGGTGGTTGTCGCGCTGGTGCAGGCCGATGGACGGCTCGTCCAGGACATACAGCACGCCGACCAGGCCGGAGCCGATCTGGGTGGCCAGCCGGATGCGCTGGGCCTCGCCGCCGGACAGGGTGCCGGCCGCGCGGTTCAGCGACAGGTAGTCGAGGCCGACGTCGACGAGGAACTTCAGCCGCTCGTTGACCTCCTTGAGCACCCGCTCGGCGATCTTCTTGTCGCGGGCGTTCAGCCTGAGGCGGCCGAGGAACTCGGCGCACTCGCTGATCGACATCCCGGCGACCTCGGCGATGGACTTCTCCATCACCGTCACCGCGAGGACGATCGGCTTGAGCCGGGTGCCCTCACAGGTGGGGCAGGGCACCTCGCGCATGTAGCCCTCGAAGCGCTCCCTGCTGGAGTCGCTCTCGGCCTCGGTGTGGCGCCGCTTGACGAACTGCACCGCGCCCTCGAAGGCGGGGGTGGTGTAGGCGCGCTCGCGCCCGTAACGGTTGCGGTAGCGGACCTCGGTCTGGATCTTGTGGCCGAAGAGCAGGGCCTTCTTGGCCCGCTGCGGCAGCCCGGCCCAGGGGATGTCCGTACGGAAGCCGAGGGCTTCGGAGAGCGCGCCGATCAGACGGCCGAAATACTCCTTGGTGTGGCCGTGGGACCAGGGGTGGATGGCTCCCTCGTCGAGGGACTTCTCCTCGTCCGGGACGATCAGCTCCGGGTCGACCTCCATGCGGGTGCCGATGCCGGTGCAGTCGGGGCAGGCGCCGAAGGGGGAGTTGAAGGAGAAGGAGCGCGGCTCCAGCTCCTCGAAGGAGAGGTCGTCGTACGGGCAGTAGAGGTGCTCGGAATACATCCGCTCGCGCTCGGGGTCGTCCTCGGGGAGGTCGACGAAGTCGAGCACGACCATGCCGCCGGAGAGGCCGAGCGCGGTCTCGACCGAGTCGGTCAGCCGGCGCTTGGCGCTGTCCTTGACGGTGAGGCGGTCGACGACCACCTCGATGGTGTGCTTCTCCTGCTTCTTGAGCGTGGGCGGCTCGGCGAGCTGGATCGTCTCGCCGTCCACCCGGGCGCGGCTGTAGCCCTTGGTCTGGAGGTCGGCGAAGAGGTCGACGAACTCGCCCTTGCGCTCGCGCACCAGCGGCGAGAGGACCTGGAAGCGGCTGCCCTCGGGCAGGCCGAGGACCTTGTCGACGATCGCCTGCGGCGACTGGCGGGAGATGGGCCGGTGGCACTCGGGGCAGTGCGGCTTGCCGATCCTGGCGAAGAGAAGCCGGAGGTAGTCGTAGACCTCCGTGATGGTGCCGACCGTCGAGCGCGGGTTGCGCGAGGTCGACTTCTGGTCGATGGAGACAGCCGGGGACAGACCTTCGATGAAGTCGACGTCCGGCTTGTCCATCTGGCCGAGGAACTGCCGGGCGTACGAGGAGAGGGACTCCACGTAGCGGCGCTGCCCCTCGGCGAAGATCGTGTCGAACGCGAGGGACGACTTGCCCGACCCGGAGAGCCCGGTGAAGACGATGAGGGAGTCACGGGGCAGGTCGAGCGAGACGTTCTTCAGGTTGTGCTCGCGCGCGCCACGGACGATGAGACGGTCGGCCACGCCGGTCCGCACCTTTCTAGAGAGAAGCGGGGGAACTGAGCCCCTCTCCCAGGGTATGGGGGGCGCCACAGCAGTGTCAGAGGCTTTCGACTCCGAGCGTATAGCACGCACATTCGATTTACGGCGGCCCTTCCCCTCCTTCACCCGAATGAGTGGCGGGGCTAGGCTCGGCCGCATGATTGATCATGCGCACGACCTGGGAGCTGTACGCGAAGCGACCGAACGGCTGCTCGACGCAGTCGGCAAACTGGACAACGCCGCTGTCGCCGAGCCGTCACGGTTGCCCGGCTGGAGTCGGGGCCATGTCCTGACCCACCTGTCACGTAACGCCGACGCGCTCGGAAATGTTCTCCGGGGCCTCCCGATGTACGCGAGCAGCGAAACCCGCGACGCCGACATCGCCGACGGCGCCCCCCGCCCGATGGCCGAGCAGCTGGCCGACCTGCGGGAGAGCGCGGACGCCCTCCAGGCGGTCTCCGCCGGACCGGCCGACTGGTCCCGTACGGTCGCCCTGCGCAACGGGGTGACGGATTCGGCGGCCCGGGTCCCCTTCCGGCGCTGGGTCGAGGTGGAGCTGCACCACGTCGACCTCGACATCGGCTACGAGCTGGAGGACCTTCCCGCCGAGTTCGTGGAGCGGGAGATCTCCTTCCTCGCCGAGCGCTTCCTGGGCAACGAGGCCGTGCCCGCCACCGGACTGACCGACCTCGACGACCGCACCTGGAGCACGGGCGGCGGCCCGCCGAGCGAGCTGGTGACGGTGCAGGGGCCCGCCGTGGAGCTGCTGGGCTGGCTCTGCGGACGCCGCGACGGCTCCGCCCTGACCGTGGCCGGGGGCCCGTTGCCCACGCTGCCCCCGCTATAGGCTGAGCCGCATGACGTACAGCGGAGCGGTGAAGGTCGGCGGACCGGCGAGCGTGCACGAACTGACGGATCTGATGATCTCCAAGGTCGCCGTCGGCGCGATGGACAACAACGCGTATCTGCTGCGCTGCCGGGCCACCGGCGAGCAGCTGCTGATCGACGCCGCCGCCGAGCCGGAGACCCTGCTCGCGCTGATCGGTGACGACGGGATCGCCTCCGTCGTCACCACCCACCGGCACGGGGACCACTGGCAGGCACTGGCCCAGGTGGTCGGGGCGACGGGCGCCCGGACGTTCGCGGGCCGCTACGACGCGGAGGGCATCCCGGTGCCGACCGACGTCCTGGTCGAGGACGGCGACGCGATCACTGTCGGCCGGGTCGAGCTGACCGCCCGCCATCTGGTCGGCCACACCCCGGGCTCCATCGCCCTGGTCTACGACGACCCGCACGGCGCCCCGCACCTGTTCACCGGGGACTGCCTCTTCCCCGGCGGGGTCGGGAACACGCGCCAGGACCCCGAGGCGTTCGCGAGCCTGCTGAACGACGTCGAGACGAAGCTGTTCGACCGGCTGCCCGACGAGACGTGGGTCTACCCCGGCCACGGGCACGACACGACGCTGGGCACGGAGCGCCCCCAGCTGTCCGAGTGGCGCGCCCGCGGCTGGTAGCCCGCGCGGCGGCCCACCCGCTCCTCCCCCACACCCGCACCACCTCCCGCGTACGCGCCTTCCGTGCACGCACGCGAAAGCGGCCGGGGTGGACGGCTTTCGCCGTATCCACCCCGGCCGCTGCCGGTGTGTCCCTGTGCCGCTCGGGCGGCCCGGGTCAGCTGAGGGTCTTGCTCTCCTCGTCGGCCGGACCGGTGGTCTCGGCCTTCTCGGCCTCCTCCGCCTCGGCCGCCGCCTGCTTCTTGTTGGCGATGAGGCTGGTGATCGTGGTGATCACCAGGACGCCGCAGATGACGGAGAGCGAGAACGGGATGGAGATCTCGGGCGTGTGCACCCCGGACTCGTGCAGGGCGTGCAGCACCAGCTTGACGCCGATGAAGCCGAGGATCACCGACAGGCCGTAGCTGAGGTGGACCAGCTTCTTCAGCAGACCGCCGATGAGGAAGTACAGCTGGCGCAGGCCCATCAGCGCGAACGCGTTGGCCGTGAAGACGATGTACGGGTCCTGGGTCAGGCCGAAGATCGCCGGGATCGAGTCCAGTGCGAACAGCACGTCGGTCATACCGATGGCGAGCATGACCACCATCAGCGGGGTCAGGATGCGCTTGCCGTTCTTCTGGATGAAGAGCTTCGTGCCGTGGTACTGGTCGGCGACACCGAAGCGGTGCTCGATCTTCTTGAGGAGACGGTTCTCCTCGAACTCCTCGTCCTCCTCGTCGGCCCGGGCCTCCTGGATGAGCTTCCAGGCGGTGTAGATCAGGAACGCGCCGAAGATGTAGAACACCCACGAGAAGTTCGCGATCACGGCGGCGCCGGCGGCGATGAAGATCGCACGGAGCACGAGAGCGATGAGCACACCGATGAGCAGCACGCGCTGCTGGAGGTGCGAGGGCACCGAGAACTTCGCCATGATCAGGACGAAGACGAAGAGGTTGTCGACGCTCAGTGACTTCTCGGTGATGAATCCGGCGAAGAACTCGCCGGAGGCCTGGCTCTCGCCGGCGACCATGAGGCCGACTCCGAAGAGGACGGCCAGCGCGATCCAGACGACCGTCCAGATCCCGGCTTCCTTGGTCGACACGTCATGGGGCTTGCGCCCGATGAAGAAGTCGACGGCGATCAGGGCTGAGAGACCAATGATGGTCAGGCCCCATACGGTCCATGAAACGTCCACTGCGCCTCCGGCAGTTCGCTACGGCTACTGGATCAGCGTCGTCGCTGCCGGAGGTCTCTTCCATCCCTGCACGTGGTGCGCGCCTGGACCGACGCCCCGGGACCGATTGCGGTCCGTATTGACGGGACGTCGCGTAAGGAGTACTCCCCTCCGTTCCCCGAACAGTACAGGTATCACCAAGGAAAGGTAAAGGAAAGGGTAAAGGGATCGTCAAAAACGCAGGTCAGAGACCGATGCTCCTTCAGCGGCCGGCAGCTCTGCGGGCTGCTGCCACCGCCCCGAGCACCTGCTCCAGGACGCGGCTGCCCGGCGGAATGGTCAACGGCTCGTACGTCCAGGCGTGCCCGACCCAGGGGTCGGCGAGGTGACTGTCGGCGACCGGGGTGATCCGCAGCAGCGAACGCCACAGCGGGTCGAGGACCGGCCCGTACGCGCTGGCCTCCTCCCGGTCCGCGACCATCAGGAGGTGCACCCCGACCGCCGGGCCCTCGTCGGCGAGGTAGCGGAGCTGGGTGACGGCCCGGTCGTCGAATCCGTGCGGGAAGTCGTTGACCACCAGGAGCTGTTCGCCGGTGTCCAGGTCGGGCGGGAGCGAGTCGGCCGCCCGGGCCCGGACCGCCATCTGCACCAGGTCCACCCGCCGGGTGAGGTGGGCGAGGACCGAGGCCACTCCCCCGGGCCCGGCGGCAGGCGGTCCGGCGAGGACGCCCGCCTCGACGAGCGGCGCGAGCGGACCGGCCGCCGAACCCGCCGGGTCGATGACGTGCACCGCGAACTCCCCGGGCGGATACACCGCGAGCAGCCGGGCCGCGTGCGCGACCGCGGCCTCCATGGCCAGTCGGCGCAGCCGGTCCGTGTCCATCAGGGCGGCGGCCTCGGACGCCGTCCGCCCGCTGTCCACCCACATCCCGCGCTCCAGCGGCAGCCGGACGAGCAGCGGGATGCGCAGGTCGGTGCGCTCGGGCAGATGAAGATCGCCGATGCGCAGGGCCATCGGTATCTCCATGGGAACCCGGTGGGCGTGCCAGACGGGGTTGTCCCAGCCGGCGTACGCCGCCGGGAGCGCGGGCTCGACGACGGCCGCCTCGGCGGCCAGCTGGGCCAGATCGCGGTCGAGGGCCTCCCGGGCCCGGGAGGCCAGCTCGTCGCGCTTGGCACGGGCCGCCTCGCGTGCGCGGTCGCCCGCACCGCCGATCCGGTTGCGCGGGTCGGACAGGGCCCGGTCGAGCTCCTGGTCCATCCGGGACTCGGCGAAGTCGACGGCGCTGCGGTAGGCGGCGACGGCGCGGGCCAGATCCTCGAACATCCCCCAGATCTGGTTGTAGAGGCGCTCGTCCATCGACCAGCCGGTGGCGTCGCCCGCGACCGGCTGAGCGGGCTGTCCCGGCGGGGCGGGGGGCGCGGCAGGCGGCGGCGAGGGGGGTGCGGCATGCTGCCGCCGCGGGTGCGCGTAGTTGATGGGCCCGCCGGCGGAGGGCCCTGCGGCGGCCGGGCCGGGGGCGGCGGTGTGCGGCTGGGTGGTGTGCGCCGGGCCGGTGGTGGCCGGGCCGGTCAGCGGCTCGGGGGCCGGGGGCGGCGCGGTCGGCCGGTGGTCGGCGGAGCCCGTCGCGTGGCGTACTCGGTCGCCTTCCGGGGTGCGGGGCGGCGGCGGGGCCACCGCGCGGGCCAGGCCCCGGGTGACGGCTTCCTGGATCGTTCCGGCCAGGGCGGCGGGGTCGGTCACGCCCTGGTCGGCGAGCATCGCGGCGAGCCCGCCCGCGTACCCCTGGCCGACGGCCCGGACCTTCCAGGCGTCCTGGCGGCGGTAGAGCTCCAGGGCGCTGACCGCGGACTCGGCGTCCAGGCCCGTGAGTGTGAAGGTGGCGATCTCGGTGCCGTCGAGCCCGGTGACGGCGACGAAGGGGGCGGGGACGGCGCCGAACCGCACCGGGCCGCCGACTCCGACGGGCAGGGCAAGCAGCACGGTGACCCGGTGGACGCCCGTGGGCAGGGCCTCCAGGTCGACGGCGAGCCGGTGGTCGGCCGCCGCCTGCTGGGAGACTTCGAGCCCGGGGAGCTGGGGTGAGCCGGGGTGGGCGATCCACTCGACGCCGCGCACCGTGCCCCGTTCGTCGCCGAGGGTGGCCCCGGCCACGACGGCCGTGCCCGCCGAGACCCGGATCTCCAGACGGGTCTGGGGCAAGGTGTGGTTCTGCCCCCGGACCAGTTCGGCCGTCATTGCCCTGTCCCCCTCGACGATGGCCCGCGCGCCGCTGAGGGCGCCGGGCCGTGCGATGCCGTGTTCCTGCTGCGTACTGCCGTGCTGTGCGTGGGGCGGCTCCCGGCGGCCTGTGCCGCCGGGAGCCGCCCCCGCCTGTTTCCACGCCGGGCCGGGACCCGGAGCTGTCCGGGTCCTACAGGTGCGGGAGGATCGACGGCATCAGGTCCTGGAAGGTGCGGCCGTTGGCCGGGTTCCCGAGGGCCGTCATCTTCCAGCCGCTGCCCGCGCGGTGCACCTTCGCCATGATCTGGGCGGTGTACTGGCCGCCGCCGTCGAGCGTGTACCGGGCGAGCTCCTGGCCGTTGGTCTCGTCGACGATGCGGCAGAAGGCGTTCTGGACTTCCTGGAACGTCTGCCCGGTGAAGGAGTTCACCGTGAAGACGATCTGGTCGATGTGGACCGGGACGCGCTGGAGGTCGACGAGGATCGCCTCGTCGTCGCCGCCGGAGCCCGCGCCGCCGACCAGGTTGTCGCCGGTGTGCTTGACCGAGCCGTCGTCGCTGACGAGGTGGCGGAAGAACACGACGTCGACGGGCTGCTTGTCGGCGAAGAGCACCGCCGAGGCGTCCAGGTCGACCTCGCGGGTGCGCGAACCGAACAGGCCACGGCGCGGAGCCGCCTGCCAGCCGAGCCCCATGCGTACCGCGGTCAGGGTCCCCCCGTCACTCTTCTGCAGGTTGATGGCCTGACCCTTGGTCATATTGACCGTCACGCGCTGTCCCCTCTCGGCATTGCCCCGCAGCCATCCGTGTGCGGTTTCCCCGCACCCTACGCATTCCACCCCGGGCGGCAGCAGGTTCGGTCCGTTTTTGTGTCGGTCTTGCAACACACCCGGCGCGCCCGGCCCGGTGCGGTGGAAACGGTGTCGGCCGCCGGTGCCGGGAGCGGCCCGGCACCGGCGCTCGACGGCGGAATCAGGCCATGCCCGCTTCCTTCATCTGCCGCAGTTCCTTCTTCAGTTCGCCCACCTCGTCGCGCAGCCGGGCGGCCACCTCGAACTGCAGGTCCGCGGCGGCGGCCCGCATCCGGTCGGTCATCTCCTCGATGATCCCGGCCAGTTCGGTCGCGGGCCGGTCGCTGAGCACCGCGCCGGCCTTGGCGGCCTTACCCTTCGCCGCCCCCTTCGCCCCGCCCTTGGCCGCCTTGCCGCCGAGCGCGGGGACCGGGGCCTTGGTCTCCTCGCCCTGCCGGTAGCCGGTGCCGAGGAGCTGTTCGGTGTCGATCTCCTCGCGGGCGATGGTCGCGACGATGTCGTTGATCTTCTTGCGCAGCGGCTGCGGGTCGATGCCCCGCTCGGTGTTGTAGGCGATCTGCTTCTCGCGGCGCCGGTTCGTCTCGTCGATCGCCTGCGCCATGGCCGGGGTGACCTTGTCGGCGTACATGTGGACCTGGCCGGAGACGTTGCGGGCGGCGCGGCCGATGGTCTGGATGAGCGAGGTGCCGGAGCGCAGGAAGCCCTGCTTGTCGGCGTCGAGAATGGCCACGAGCGACACCTCGGGAAGGTCGAGGCCCTCGCGCAGCAGGTTGATGCCGACGAGCACGTCGTACTCACCGGAGCGCAGCTCGCGCAGCAGCTCGATACGGCGCAGGGTGTCGACGTCGCTGTGCAGATAGCGGACCTGGATACCGAGCTCCAGGAAGTAGTCGGTGAGGTCCTCGGCCATCTTCTTGGTGAGTGTGGTGACCAGGACCCGCTCGTCGCGCTCGGTGCGCTCGCGGATCTCGTGGACCAGATCGTCGATCTGGCCCTCTGTGGGCTTGACCACGACCTCGGGGTCGACGAGACCGGTGGGGCGGATGATCTGCTCGACGAACCCGTCGCCGCGCGAGAGCTCGTACTTCCCCGGGGTGGCGGAGAGGTACACCGTCTGGTCGATCCGCTTCAGGAACTCCTCCCACTTCAGCGGCCGGTTGTCCATGGCGGACGGCAGCCGGAAGCCGTGGTCGACGAGGGTCCGCTTGCGGGAGGCGTCCCCCTCGTACATCGCGCCGATCTGCGGGACGGTGACGTGGGACTCGTCCAGGACCAGCAGGAAGTCGTCCGGGAAGTAGTCGAGGAGGGTGTTGGGGGCGGTGCCGGGCGCGCGGTCGTCGAAGTGCATCGAGTAGTTCTCGACGCCGGAGCAGGTGCCGATCTGGCGGAGCATCTCGATGTCGTACGTCGTGCGCATGCGCAGTCGCTGGGCCTCCAGCATCTTGCCTTGCTTCTCCAGCTCGGCCAGGCGCTGCTCCAGCTCCCGCTCGATGCCGCTGACGGCCCGCTCCATGCGCTCGGGCCCGGCGACGTAGTGGCTGGCGGGGAAGACGTGGACCGTGGGGTCCTCGCTGATGATCTCGCCGGTGAGCGGGTGGAGCGTGGACAGGTTCTCGATCTCGTCGCCGAACATCTCGATGCGGACGGCGAGCTCCTCGTAGACCGGGAAGATCTCGATGGTGTCGCCCCGAACCCGGAAGGTGCCGCGGGTGAACGCGAGGTCGTTGCGGGTGTACTGCATCTCGACGAAGCGGCGCAGCAGCTGGTCGCGGTCGATCTCCTCGCCGACCTTGAGCTGGACCATGCGGTCCACGTACTCCTGGGGCGTACCGAGGCCGTAGATGCAGGAGACGGAGGCGACCACGACGACGTCGCGCCGGGTGAGCAGCGAATTCGTCGCGGAGTGGCGCAGCCTCTCGACCTCCTCGTTGATGGAGGAGTCCTTCTCGATGTAGGTGTCCGACTGCGGGACGTACGCCTCGGGCTGGTAGTAGTCGTAGTACGAGACGAAATACTCCACCGCGTTGTTCGGGAGGAGCTCGCGGAACTCGTTGGCCAGCTGGGCGGCGAGCGTCTTGTTCGGCGCCATCACCAGGGTGGGGCGCTGCAGCTTCTCGATCATCCAGGCGGTGGTCGCCGACTTGCCGGTGCCGGTCGCGCCGAGCAGGACGACGTCCTTCTCATCGGCGCGGATACGCCGCTCCAGCTCGGCGATGGCCGCCGGCTGGTCGCCGCTGGGCTGGTAGGGACTGACGACCTCGAAAGGCCGCACCGAACGTTCGATCTTGGAAACGGGCCGCATGCAACCACCGTACGGCTCCCCACTGACAACGGCCTCGGCTCAGCGGTACCGGGCCCTTCCCGCGTCCTTTCGGGCGGTGCTCCGCGGGCGTCGTCCGCGCGCGTGCGGATCGTCCGGCGGGCGCCGGCGCGCCTGCGGGACCAGGTGGTCCCCCGCGCGGTGGCCGGGGCGGGGGTCCGGGCCCGGCTCGCCCGTCACTGCCCCGGGATCGAACAGGAGCACGACGGCGGCGAGGAGCAGGAAGCAGCCGGGGCCCACCAGCATCGGGCCGATCATCTCGACGGGCCGGTCGCCGGGCAGGACGGCGGACAGGTCGGACGGCAGGGTGGGCGGCAGGTGCAGGTGCACGTCGAGCGCCGCCATGCCGGTGTAGTGCATCCCGGTCACCGCGACGGCCATCAGGACGCTCGCGCCGAGGCCGGAGAGGGCTCCCCGCAGGGTGACGGCCGCCCACAGCGCGCCCGTGGCGGCGCACCCGGCGATCAGTACCGAGAGGACGACGAGAGGCGTGTCGTACGCGAACTGGGCGGCCATGCGCATGCCCGCCATCCCGAGATAGTGCATCGAGGCGATGCCGAGACCGGTGATGGTGCCACCCGTGATCAACGCCATGCGGGTCGCGCCCCGGTACCCGACAATGAAGATGCCGATGCCGATCATCACCACGGCCACGGCCAGGCCGGCGAAGGTGAGGGGCTTGTCGTAGGAGATCGGCGTCTCCTGGACGGTGAAGCCCGTCATCGCGACGAAGTGCATGGTCCACACCCCGGAGCCGATGGACAGCGAGCCCAGGGCCAGCCAGCCGACCCGACAGGAGCGTGTGGCGTGAAGGGACCTGGTGGTGCAGCGGAGCCCGAGGGCGGCTCCCAGGGCGGCCATGAGGAACGCCGCGACCGGCGTCACCAGGCCGTAGGCGAAACCGTCGACTGTTCCTTGCATGCGCGTACGCCCTTCGAGAATGCCCGGGGTCGAGGAGGGTCCCCAAGGGGCGAGTCCCGGCAGACGGACAAAAGAAGGCGCATTTTATCGGCCCGGACGCGCGCCGTGCTCCCGCGGTGGTCCCCGGGACCGAAGGTTCCGTTCATTTCGCGGCCATCGCCACCCCGCCGGGTGTTGGCGGGCCGCTGTCACTCTCTGCGTGTCCGCACACTCCCGACGTGAGGAGTCCCCGTGTTCGTCCGTACCGCAACCGCCTCCACCACGGCCGCCGCCCTGCTCGGCGCCGGCGCCCTGCTGCTGCCCGCCGACCGGCCCGCGGCACCGGACCAGGTCTCCGCGCAGCGGGCGAACCCGGTCGTCGTGGCCCACCGGGGGGCGTCGGGCTACGCGCCGGAGAACACTCTCGCCGCCGTCGACGCCGCGGACGCGCTCGGCATCGACTGGGTCGAGAACGACGTCCACCGCAGCCGTGACGGCGTGCTCGTCGTGCTGCACGACACCGATCTGAAGCGCACGACGGACGCCGAGGAGGTCTTCCCCGACCGGGCGCCGTGGGCGGTCAAGGACTTCACCGCGGCGGAGCTGGCGAAACTCGACGCGGGCAGCTGGTTCGGGGAACAGTTCACCGGGGCCCGGATCCCGACGCTCACCCAGTTCCTGCACCGCCTGGAGCGCAACCGGCAGAAGCTGCTCCTGGAGATCAAGAGCCCGGCGACCTACCCGGGCATCGAGCGGGACATCATCCGGACGCTGGGCCGGTCGGGGTGGCTGGACCGCTCCCACGTACGCGACCGGCTGGTCATCCAGAGCTTCGGCGCCGACAGCGTGAAGACGGTGCACGCCCTGCGCCCCGACGTCACGACCGGCTTCCTGGGCACCCCGGCGGTGGCCGACCTGCCCTCGTACGCGGCGTTCACCGATCAGATCAACCCGTCGTACGCGACGATCGGCGCCGACTACGTGGCGGCAGTCCAGCGGCTCAAGGGCGCACACGGCAAGCGTCTGCGGGTGAACACGTGGACGGTCAACAAAGCGGCGGACGCGGTGAAGGCCCGTGACTACGGGGTCGACGGCATCATCACCAACTTCCCCGACGTGGTGCGCGACGCGACGAGCTGACGCGGCGGTGTCGGGCCGCCCCGGCGGAGGGGCGGGCCCGCCCCTCCGCCTTCCGCCCTCCGCCGACGGGCCTGTTCCCGTCGGCCGTCCCGTCGCTGTCAGTGGCGGGTCGTACGGTGGTCGGCATGGACAGCTACGGGGTCGGTGGAGAGCCGACCGTCGAGTGGGACGTCGTGGACAGCGGCATCGGCCCGCTGCTGCTCGCGGCGACCGCGACCGGCCTGGTGAACGTGGCCTTCCACGCCCGCCCCGCCGTCCGGGACGCGGTTCTCGACCGGTTGCGGACCCGGTTCGGCACAGAGCCGGTGGCGGCGCCCGGCTCGGCCCGCCTCGCCGAGCCGATACGCCGGCTCGCGGCGTACTTCGCGGGCGAGCCGCGGGACTTCGATCTCGCTCTGGACTGGTCGCTGACCTCCGGCTTCCACCGCGAGGTGCTCCGCGAGCTGGCGTCCGGCGTGCCCTACGGGACGGTCGTCGGGTACGGCGAACTGGCCGCGCGGGTGGGTCGGCCGGAGGGGGCGCAGGCGGTGGGCGCGGCCATGGGGGCCAACCCGCTGCCGGTGGTCGTGCCGTGCCACCGGGTGGTGGAGAGCGACGGGGGCCTGGGCGGGTTCGGCGGCGGTCTGGAGACCAAACGACAGCTGCTGGCGCTGGAGGGGGTGCTGCCGCAACCACTGTTCTAGGGCCTCTCGTCACACTGCCGTCGTCGCCGGGAGGGCGGCAGTCCGACGACAGTCCCTAGGAGCCGGGCCCGAAGGCCCGGCGGGCTCCGGGTGGTCCCAGGCCTGGCAGCGTCGCGGTCCGGGTCCGGCGGCGTCCGCGGTCGGGCACCGGCGGCCACGTCGGGGCGGTCCTCGCCGAGAGGCCGTTCACCCGCCCGGGTGCACGGTGGCGGCCGGGCGGTGGCACACTGCGCCGGTGACCCGACCCCTCTCCCTTCCTCCGGCCCCGGCCGTCGGCCTGCCCGCTCTGCGGCGGCGGACGTCGGCCGTGCTCGTCGTCAGCCAGATACTCGGCGGCCTCGGCGTGGCCATCGGCATCGCCCTGGCCCCGATGCTCGCCGCCGAGGTGAGCGGATCGGAGGCGCTGTCGGGACTCGCGCCGACCGCGTCCGTCCTCGGCACGGCGCTGCTGTCACTGCCGCTGGCCGCCCTGATGACCTCCCGGGGCCGCAGGTCCGGGCTGATGCTCGCCTATCTGATCGGTGCGCTGGGGGGCGGCCTGGTGGTCCTGGCCACGATGCTGCCGAGCTTCCCCTTGCTGCTGCTCGGCATGGCCGGGTTCGGCGCGGGGTCGCTGGCCGGTCTCCAAGCGCGGTTCGCCGCGGCCGACCTGGTGGGGCCGGAACGGCGGGGGCGGGCCATCTCCACCGTCGTCTGGGCGACCACGATCGGCTCGGTCCTGGGCCCCAACATCTCGGCCCCGGCGAGCCGGCTGTTCCGCGGTACGCCGGTGCCCGAGGCGGCCGGGCCGTTCCTCTGCTCGGCCGCCGTCTTTCTGCTCGCCGGTCTCGTCGTGGCGCTCGCGCTGCGCCCGGATCCGCTCCTCACCGCCCGCGCCCTGGCCCCGGAGGGCCCGGCGGGGCCGCCGAAGCGCTCCCTGCGCGCCGGGATCGAGGCCGTGCGCGCGTCCCCGATGGCGCGGCTCGCCCTGGTGACGGTCACCGTGTCGCACACCGCGATGGTGTCGATCATGGTCATGACCCCGGTCGATCTGAGCCGGCACGGCGCCGGCCTCCAGTTGATCGGGCTCGTCATCAGCGGGCACATCGCGGGCATGTACGCGTTCTCGCCGGTGATGGGGTGGCTGGCCGACCGATTCGGCCGGCTGACCGTGATCGGCCTGGCGGTCGGACTGCTGAGCTGCGCCGCGCTGCTCGCGGGCACGGCCGGGCCCCGGCACGGGCAGACCGCGGCGGGCCTCTTCGTACTGGGTCTCGGCTGGTCGGCGGGGATGATCGCCGGTTCGGCGCTGCTCACCGACGCGGTGCCCCGGTCCGCCCAGGCGGCGGTGCAGGGGCTGTCGGACCTGACCATGAGCGCCGCGGCGGGCGTCGGCGGGGCCACGGCGGGAGTGATCGTCGCCCAGTGGGGGTACGGCTCCCTCAACGCGGTCGGCGCCGCGCTGCTGCTGCCGGTCGCCGCGCTCGCCCTGCGCCGGAGCCTGCGACGGCCGGGAACGGCCGACGGCTGACCCCGCACCGCCGGACCGGCCGAACGACCCGAACGCCCGAGCTGCCGACCCGGCGGGCCCAGCAGACCCGGCGGGTCCTCAGAGGCTGATGTGGTACGCCTTGCGGAGCGTCTCGTGAACGGTCCAGGTCGTCCGGTCGCCCTCGCGCAGGACGCAGGCGTCCCCCGGGCCGATCTCCAGCGTCGCCCCGCCCTCGACCGCGACCGTCGCCCGGCCGCTGACGACCACGAACAGTTCGTTCGCCTCGGTGTCGGTGACCACGCCGGGCGTGATCTGCCAGATGCCCCGGATCTGCTTGCCGTCGGGCGACTCCCACAGCACCTTGCCCGTCACCACGGGGTCGCCCGAGACGATCTGCGCCGGATCGAGGGGTTCCGGGACAAGGTCGGCGTCCGGGATGTGCACGGCGAAGGAGGCGGGGACCTGGTCGTTTGTCGTCATGGCCGGTCACCTTAGCGACCGCTTTTGGCCACCGGGTGACCAGGACCCACCGGATACGTCCGGCCGTGGTTTGCGCCCCTTCCACCCGCGACAGGGATGGGGCATGCCTCAGAACTCACCAGAACCCTACGGGCCGGTGCTCTCGGCAGAGGTGCGCGCGGCTCTGAGCACCGGTCTGCCCGTCGTGGCGCTGGAGTCGACGATCATCGCGCACGGTCTGCCGCGCCCCCGCAACCTCTCCGTGGCCCGGGAGCTGGAGGGGCTCGTCCGGTCCGCAGGCGCCGTCCCGGCCACCGTCGCCGTTCTCGACGGCCGGGCCCATGTGGGCTTGGGCGACGACCAGCTGGAGCGGGTCGCCGGGGACCCTGCGGTACGCAAGCTGGGGCACCGCGATCTCGCCCCGGCGCTCGCCGCCGGAGCGAGCGGGGCGACGACGGTGTCCGCGACGGCGTTCCTGGCGGCCCGGGCGGGCGTCGGCGTCTTCGCCACGGGCGGGCTCGGCGGCGTACACCGGGAGTGGGGAGCCGACCAGGACGAGTCGGCCGATCTGCGGCTGCTCGCCCGCACCGGGATCACCGTGGTCTGCGCGGGGGTGAAGTCGATCCTCGACGTCCCGGCGACCCTCCAGCGGCTGGAGACCCTCGGCGTCTGTGTCGTCGGCTACGGCACCGGGCACTTCCCCGGCTTCTATCTGAGCAGCTCCGGCGAGCCCGTCGACTGGACGGTGCGCGGCCCCGGGGAGGTGGTGGAGGTGATCCGGGCGAGGGAGGCGCTGGGCGGGCCGGCGTCCGCGCTGATCGTCGCCAACCCCGTAGCGGAGGCGGATCAGTTGGATCCGGCACTGCACGACCGGGTGCTGGCGGAGGCGCTGGACGCGTGCCGGGCGCGGGGCGTCTCGGGGCAGGGCGTCACCCCGTTCCTGCTGGACCAGCTGATGCGGCGGACCGGGGGCGCGTCACTGGAGGCGAACCTCGCGGCCGTACGCGGGAACGTGACGCTCGCGGCGCGGATCGCCGTCGCGGCGGCGGAAGCCCCGTGAGCGGGCCCAGCGGCGAAGGCGAGGTGAGCGGTCAGGGCGGTGGGTCCCCGCTGGACGGTCACGGCCTCGGGCGCCGCGTAAGCCGTCCGGAGGCCGGGCGTGGGCTTCTGGTGGTGGGGGACGTGGTCACCGATGTGGTGGCGCGGCACGGGTCGGCGCTCGCGCACGGTACGGACACGAAGGCCCGGATCCGCACCCTGCCGGGGGGCGCGGGAGCCAACGTGGCCTGCTGGGCGGTGCGTTCGGGCTGTCCGGACGTCCGGCTGCTGGCCCGGGCGGGGGCGGAGTCCGCCGACTGGCACCGGGAAGCGCTGGAGACGGCGGGGGTGCGGGCGTTCCTCGCCGTGGACGACGAGGTGCCGACGGCGACCGTCGTCGCCCTGGTCGACGCGGCGGCGGAGCGGACGTTCCTGACCGACGGCGGAGCGGTCCTGCGGCTGGCCGTCGAGGACTTCGCGCCCACGATGCTCGACGGCGTCGGGCGGCTCCACCTCTCCGGCTACCTCCTGTTCGCCGCGGTGAGCCGGGCCGCCGCTCTCCTCGCCCTGCGCACCGCCGTGGAGCGGGGGGTTCCGGTGAGCGTGGATCCGGCGTCGGCCGGGTTCCTCGGGGAGCTGGGGCCGAAGCGGTTCCTGGAGTTCGCGGAGGGGGCGCAGCTGCTCCTGCCGAACGCGGACGAGGCCCGGCTGCTCACCGGCCTGCCCGAACCCGGTGCCGCTGCGGCCGAGTTGAGCCGACGGTTCCCGCGGGTCGTCGTCACCCTGGGCGCGCGGGGCGCCGTGGTGGCCGCCGGGGGCGAGGTGGTCGGCCGCGTTCCCGCCCCGCCGGTGCCCGAACCGGTCGACTCGACGGGCGCGGGCGACGCGTTCACCGGCGGGTTCCTGGCGGCCCTGCTCGCCGGTGCGGACGAGGTGACCGCCGCGGCCGAGGGCTGCCGGGCGGGGGCGTCGGCCGTGGCCGCGGTGGGCGGCCGGCCACCGGTTCGCTGAGCACCAGTGCCGGGCGGCCGGCCACCGGTTCACCGAGTATGGGGGGCCGCCCGCGCGCACGGTGAGCCGCACCGCGCACGGTTCACCCGCTCCCCGGCAGCCCCGACCAGGCCGGGTGCGCGGGATCGTCCGCACGGACCACCACGTCCGCCCTCTCTGTGGGCGCGACCTCGTCCTCGTACCGGGCGAAGGCGGGCAGCGTCCAGCGTTCCGTCTCCGCCGTGCGCCGCCGCAACGCCCCCGGCGACAGCCGCAGATGGACGGTGAGCGCGAACGGGAACCAGTGCCCCAGCAGGAACGGGCCGTGCACGACGACCACCCCGCCCTCGGGCAGCGGGTGGTACGGGGTGCGGGTGGCCCGGTCCGTCACGGGGTCCCAGAGGTCGGGCAGCACCCGGCCGGAGCCGCCCGCCTCCAGCGGCCCGAACACCTCGCGCCACAGCGCCCCGGTGTCGAACCAGCCGTCGAGATACGCGTCCGCGTCCTGCTTCCCGTACTCGAAGCGCAGACTCGCCGGACGCAGGAACCCCTCGGTGGAGACCACCAGGACCGAGCGGCCGCGCAGCCGCAGCTCCTCGGCGAGGCGTTCGGCCCACTCGCCGGTGCGGGCGGCGGGCGCGCCGTCGATCCCGAGGGCTAGCCAGGGCCCGCCGTCGGCGGCGGACAGCCCGTCGCCGTACCGGGCCATTTCGCCGGCCAGCCGTTCCCAGGTGATCGCTTCGAATGGCACGGTCCCATCATCGCCGCACCGGAGGGAGGCCGCTCGGGGCGGGCGCTCCGAAGAGGTCGCCCGGCGGGCGGTTCACTCCCCGCGCAGCTCCGCCGCGAGCGGGCCGTCACCCTGCACCTCGACGCGGCTGTCCTTCACCGCCTCCGCGAGGGTCGCCGCGCCCTGCGCCAGCTCCAGGCAGACCTCCGCGCCGAGGACGATCAGGGCGTCGGGGCGGTCGGCGGGGCCGTAGCCGTACACCGCCCCGTACCCGTCGGCGCCCGGGAGCACGAACCCCGCTCCCCCACCGACACGGAGGTGGAACGCGCCCTCGTCGAGGCGGACTTCGAGGACGCCCTCCCGGGTGAGTCCGGCGAGGGCGCCGAGCAGCGGCAGGACGAACCAGTGGGCCCGCACCGCGTCGGTCGGGCGGCGCTCGGCGAGGGCCGGCGCGCCCCACTCGGCGAGGGCGGCGAGCACCGGCAGCAGGCCGCGGCCGCGCTCGGTCAGCTCGTAGACCGACGCGGCCGACGGGGGCGGCAGCTTGCGGCGCAGGGCCAGCCCGGCCTGCTCCATGTCCTTCAGACGGGAGGCCAGCACGTCCGTGCTGACGCCGGGCAGGTCGGCGTGCAGGTCCGTGTACCGGCGGGGCCCGCCCAGCAGTTCACGGACGATCAGCAGGGTCCACCGGTCGCCCACGGAGTCCAGGGCGCGGGCGGTGGCGTCGAACTGGTCGTAGCTCCGGCGACGGACGGGGCGTGCTGCTGGCTGCTGCTGACGTGGCATGCGACGCAGTCTAGACATGTTGTTGGACTTTCCAAGCTCAAGCTTGGTAAAACCAAGTATCGCAATTCGGCTCGGGAGGCAGCGCATGGAGTTCCGGCAGTCCAGCAAGCTCAACGAGGTCTGCTACGAGATCCGGGGCCCGGTCATCGAGCACGCCAACGCCCTGGAGGAGGCGGGCCACAGCGTGCTCCGGCTCAACACGGGCAACCCCGCGCTCTTCGGCTTCGAGGCTCCCGAGGAGATCGTCCAGGACATGATCCGGATGCTGCCGCAGGCCCACGGCTACACCGATTCGCGCGGCATCCTCTCGGCCCGGCGGGCGGTGGCCCAGCGCTACCAGTCGATGGGGCTGACCGAGGTCGGCGTGGACGACGTGTTCCTCGGCAACGGGGTCTCCGAGCTGATCTCGATGGCCGTGCAGGCGCTGCTGGAGGACGGCGACGAGGTGCTGATCCCGGCCCCGGACTTTCCCCTGTGGACGGCGGTGACCACGCTCGCGGGCGGCAAGGCCGTGCACTACGTCTGCGACGAGGAGTCCGACTGGAACCCGGATCTCGCCGACGTGGCCGCCAAGATCACCGACCGGACCAAGGCCGTCGTGATCATCAACCCGAACAACCCCACCGGCGCGGTCTATCCGCGCGAGATCCTGGAAGGCATTCTCGATCTGGCCCGACGGCACGGGCTGATGGTGTTCGCCGACGAGATCTACGACCAGATCCTGTACGACGGGGCCGAGCACCACAGCGCGGCCGTCCTCGCCCCGGACCTGGTCTGCCTGACCTTCAGCGGCCTGTCGAAGACGTACCGGGTGGCCGGGTTCCGCTCCGGCTGGATGGTGGTGTCCGGTCCGCAGCAGCACGCCCGCAGCTACCTGGAGGGCCTGACGATGCTGGCCTCCATGCGGCTGTGCCCCAACGCGCCCGCGCAGTACGCCATTCAGGCCGCGCTCGGGGGCCGGCAGTCCATCAAGGAGCTGGTCGCCCCGGGCGGGAGGCTGCACGAGCAGCGCGACCGGGCCTGGGAGCGGCTGAACGAGATCCCCGGCGTCTCGTGCGTGAAGCCCAAGGGCGCGCTGTACGCCTTCCCGCGCATCGATCCGAAGGTGCACCCGATCGTCGACGACGAGAGGTTCGTGCTGGACCTGCTGCTGCGGGAGAAGATCCAGGTGGTGCAGGGCACCGGCTTCAGCTGGCCGCGCCCGGACCACTTCCGCATCCTGACCCTTCCGTACGCTGACGATCTTGACGCGGCGATCAGCCGCATCGGCCGCTTCCTCAGCGGATACCGGCAGTGAGCCTCCCGCACGTCCTCGCCCCGGGTTCGGGAACGGGAGCGGGCCCGGAGGCGTAGCCGGCCTCCGGGCCCTGTGAGCGCCGCCCATCTGGCACGCCGGCACGTTTAAGGGTCCGGGTCAGTCATGATGTCGTCGCGTCCTGCCTTTGGACCACCGCAGATCGGAGCTCTGCGGGCCGGACTTGAACCGGCATCTCGACGCGCGCGGGCCCGGGCCCGTTCGATCCGGCGATCGGCGGCGAATGCTGAGTCTGGAGCAAGAGTCTGAGATTGACGGCGGTCTGCCTCTGCCTGCTTGGGCTACTCCGGCCCGTGCCGGAGGGAGGAGTCGAACCTCCACTGGAACCGCGCCTTCACGACAAGCTTCAGTTTCAGCTTGCGCTCCTCGCGCACCCCCATCGCCTTGATCGGCGACCGGGGAATCCATGGTCGGTCACCCGAAGAGGTAACCGAATACCGCATCACCCACCTGCTGGTCGGTGACCTCCGCACCGTTGGCCTCCTCGCGGGCGAACTTCACGGCCTGCTGGAGCTTCTCGATCCGGTCCAGCAGTTCGTTGACGCGCCGCGCGGGCAGCGCCCCGGAGAACTTGACGGTCGTCCAGTATCCGACCGGGATGTCCTCGTAGTACACCTCGACCTGCGCAGGGTGCTTCTCGGTGGCCTCCGCCTTCACATGGTTGCGGGGGACCTTCTTGGTACGGAGCGTACGGACCGGCTCGGTCTTCCAGGAGTCGGTCGACGGGTCCTGCACCCAGGCCTCGGCCGCGTCCAGGACGGGCAGCTTGCGGACGAAGGTGTTGAGGTCGGTCAGCTGCTTCTCCAGGAAGAGCAGATACGCCACCGGCACCTCGCTCACCAGCACCCGGCCTTCGACCTTCACATCGGCCCGGGCCGTGCAGTTCGCCCAGTCCTTCGTGGCCGTCACATCGAAGAGGCGAGTGAGCGTGGCCGCGGTCTCCCGCAGCACGTCCTCGGCCTTGACCTGGACCAGCGTCGACTCGGGCGGAAGCTGTTCGCCCTCCTCGTCCTTGGGCTGGTAGGTACGGGAGATCCCGGCCAGCAACGCGGCCTTCTGGAGGCCGTGATGGGCCGCCGTCAGGTCCTGGTGCGCCTTGGACTTGACGCCCTTCTCCACTGCGATGATCTGATTGAGTTTCGCCACGTCGAGGACGCTAACAGGGACAACTCACCGGCGGCCAAAGGTTTTACCGTACGTAGTGGGGGTCGTCGTCCCCGGCGGTCTCCGGGACGGCGTCGCCGGCGAGCAGGGCCTCGAGGGCGGAGACCGGATCGGGGTCCGGGGCGGCACGCGGCCACCAGTCGTCGGCGCCGGGGTCGGACTCGTAGCCGTACCAGCGCATGTCCTGGCCGAAGCGGAGCTGGAGCGAACCGGCCGGGTGGGTGAGGTGGTTGCGCCAGGGCGTGAAGCGCGGGAAGCCGGCGGCGGCGAGCGCGGGCCTGGCCCGGTCGAAGGGGCCGGCCGGCGGGTCCCAGGGCGTTTCCAGGGCGGCCAGGCCCTCGGCCTCGCCCTGGCGCCAGGCGGCGACGGCGCGGGCCAGGTCGGTGGTGGTACGGCCGGTCGCGTACGCCAGCTCGCGGTAGAGCGCGCGGGTGGTGGCGGTGAGCCCGGCGGTCGGACGCGCGGCGGCGAGGCGGACGGCGTCCTGCCATGCGGTGAGCCCGGCCAGCGGGTCGCGGCCGGTGGTCAGCAGGGCGTGGGCGCGGGCGACGGCGTCGGTGGCGAGGTGGTCCAGGCCCAGCGGGTCGCGGGCGCCGGGCAGGTCCGGGTACGACGGTGGCTGGCCGGGGTGCGGCGGGACGGGACGGGGCGCCGGGAGCGGCGGGAGGAAGCGGGTGGCGAAGGCCTCGCCCGCCGCGACCGAGGGCATGGCCGGGGCGGCGGGGCGCTCGCGGGCGGAGTGCTCGGCGTTGCGCCGGGCGAGCGCGTCCAGCAGCTCGCGTTCGCCCCGGCCGCGCATCAGCAGCAGGACGAACGGGTCGCTGTCGAGCAGCAGCGCCGTCTGGAAGCAGAGGGCGGCGACATGCTTGCAGGGCCGCCCGCGGTCGGGGCAGGTGCAGCTGGGGTCGAGGTCGTCGGCGGCGGGCAGGAGCCGGACCCCGGCCTCCTCGGCCGTACGGGCGAGGGAGTGCGGCATCTCCTTGGCCAGCAGCGCGGACAGATGGCCGGGCCGGGCGGCGACCGCGTCGAGCAGGGCCTCCCAGCCCGGGTCGGCGAAGGTGCGCAGGCGCAGTTCGGCACGGTACGGGCGGGCCCGGCTGCCGTGCACATAGGCGACGACGCGGCCCGGGGTGACGGTGATCGCGGCGACCTGGCCGTCGTCGGCGTACGCCCGGCCCCGGGCGAGGCGGGCCTCGTCCATCGACAGGGACTCCAGCGCGTCCACCCAGGCCCGGCCCCACCAGCTGCCCGCGAAGGGCTCGCCCTCGGCGGAGGTACGGGCGGGCACCGCCTCGAAGGTGCGCCGCAGATCGTCCGGGCCGATCCGGGCGCGCGGGGCGGATCTGCGGGCGGCCGGTCCGATGGCCGGCCGGGGGCTCATGCGGGCCTCCGCAGGGACACGAGGTCGGCGAGGTCCCGGTCGCTCAGCTCGGTCAGGGCGCTCTCCCCGCTGCCGAGGACCGCGTCCGCCAGGGCCCGCTTGGACTCCAGCAGCTCGGCGATCCGGTCCTCCACCGTGCCCTCGGCGATGATCCGGTGGACCTGGACGGGCTGGGTCTGGCCGATCCGGTACGCCCGGTCGGTGGCCTGCTCCTCCACGGCCGGGTTCCACCAGCGGTCGAAGTGGACGACGTGGGCGGCGCGGGTGAGGTTCAGCCCGGTGCCGGCCGCCTTGAGGGAGAGCAGGAAGACGGGGACCTCGGCGGACTGGAAGCGGTCCACCATCCGCTCCCGCTCGGGCACCGGCGTACCGCCGTGCAGGAGTTGGGAGGGGATCGCGCGGGAGGCGAGATGCGCGGAGAGGAGCCGCGCCATCGACACGTACTGGGTGAAGATCAGGACCGAGCCGTCCTCGGCGAGGATCGTGTCGAGCAGTTCGTCGAGGAGGGCGAGCTTGCCGGAGCGGCCCGTGAGCCGGGTGGGCTCCTCCTTCAGATACTGCGCGGGGTGGTTGCAGATCTGCTTGAGCGAGGTGAGCAGCTTCATGATCAGGCCCCGGCGGGCGATGCCCTCGGCCGCTTCGATCTGCGCCATCGTCTCGCGGACGGCCGCCTCGTAGAGCATGGCCTGTTCATGGGTGAGGGAGACGGGGTGGTCGGTCTCGGTCTTGGGCGGCAGCTCGGGGGCGATGCCGGGGTCGGACTTCTTGCGCCGCAGGAGGAAGGGGCGCACCAGCCGGGACAGCCGCTCAACCGCCTCGTCGTTGCCGAGACCGGCGGCCGTGTCCGTGCTCTCCACGATCCGGGCGTGCCGGGCCCGGAACGCCTTGAGCGGGCCGAGCAGTCCGGGCGTCGTCCAGTCGAGGAGCGCCCAGAGCTCGGAGAGGTTGTTCTCGACGGGGGTGCCGGTGAGGGCGACCCGGGCCGGGGCCGGGATGGTGCGCAGCGCCTTGGCGGTGGAGGAGTGCGGATTCTTGACGTGCTGCGCCTCGTCGGCGACGACCAGGCCCCAGCTCTGCCCGGCGAGCTGCGCGGCGCTGGAGCGCATGGTGCCGTAGGTGGTGAGGACGAACCCCCCGTCCGGATCGCTCAGGCTCCGGTCCGTGCCGTGGAAGCGGCGCACGGGCACGCCGGGGGCGAAACGGTTGATCTCGCGGTGCCAGTTGCCGAGGAGGGAGGCGGGACAGACCACGAGGGTGGGCGAGGGGTGCGCCCGGTGCAGGTGGAGGGCGATGAGGGTGATCGTCTTGCCGAGGCCCATGTCGTCGGCGAGGCAGCCGCCGAGACCGAGCGAGGTCATCCGGTCCAGCCAGGCCAGGCCGCGCAGTTGGTAGTCGCGCAGGGTCGCGTCCAGGCCGGGCGGCGGTGCGATCGCCGTGTCGTCGGCGAGGAGGCGGGTCCGGAGCGCGGCGAGGGCCCCGGCCGGGACGGCGTCCACCCGCTCGCCGTCCACCTCGGCACTGCCGGTGAGCGCGACGGCCAGCGCGTCCACCGGATCCAGGAGCCCCAGCTCCCGCTTGCGCGCCTTGCGTACGAGCGCGGGATCGACGACCACCCATTGGTCGCGCAACCGCACCACCGGGCGGTGCGCCTCGGCCAGGAGGTCCATCTCGGCCTCGGTCAGCCGCTCGTCGCCCAGGGACAGCTGCCAGTCGAAGGCGAAGAGGTGATCGGCGTCGAAGAAGGACGTGCCGTCGGTGGCCGATCCGGGCGCGGGCCGCACGACAGCGGCCGCGGTGAGCGAACGGGCCAGCTCGCGCGGCCAGCGCACCTCGACCCCGGCTGCGGCCAGCCGGGATCCGGCGTCGCTCAGCAGCTCGTACAGCTCGTCCTCGGTGATGGCGAGCACATCGGGGACGGGCTGCCCCAGAAGTCGTTCCAGCGGGGCCCAGACACGGGCGGCGCGGCGCAGGGCCAGCACGGCGTCGACCTGGGAGCGCGGCCCGAAGGGCTCGCCCGCCCCGCCGTTCCACAGGGCCGCCGCGTCCACCACGTACGTCGGGTCGGCGAGGCTGTGCACCTGCACGATCGCCGCGGCGGCGGGGCGGACCGCCGGGTCGTCCGCATGCTCCGGCCGTGCGGGGCCGTCGTCGGTCTCCGCCTCCTCCCGGGCGGCGGTGAGCGCGTAGGTGTCGGCGGTGTCGAACAGCTCGTACGCGGAGAGGTCCAGACGCAGCGAGACCCGCACGCCCGCGTCCAGGCCCGAGGCCACCTCGACGGCCCAGGCGGCGGCGCGGGGCAGATGCTGGGGCTCGCGGGCGGCGAACGGCGCGCCCATCGCGAACGCGGCGGCGGGCGTGCGCGGCAGCGTGTCGGCGACGGCGTCCAGGAAAGACCCGGTCAGCGCCTCGGCGTCGGGCAGCCGGGGCGGCTCGGAGCCGGGGACCGGCACCGCGTGCCCCTCGGGCGGCAGGGCGGCGGCGACCGCCCGCAGATGCGCCACGTCCTCGGCGTCCGACGGTCCGGCCCGCCAGGCGTCGTGGCCGTCCGCCGTGAGGCCGGGGAGGATCCGGCCGCGGGCGACGAGGTGGAGGGCGTGCAGAGCGGCCGCGCCCCAGCAGCGCGCGGCGGGGTGGGCGGACGCCTGCTGCCGGGCCCGGACGAGCAGGGGCAGCGCGTCGGCCACGGACAGGAGGGCCGCGGGCACCTCGGCGGTGCGGACGCCTGCGGGGCCCGCGGCAACGTCCGGCCGGACGACCGTGAGCCGGGCGGAGGTGTACGGGACGGTGTCGGGGCGTGCGGCGGCGTCCGCGTACGCGAAGGGCGTCCCGGTCCGCTCCGGCGCGGGGTCGGCCCGCCACGGAGGGCCGCCGGCGTGGGAGCCGCCGTCGGCGCGGGGGTCCCAGAAGGCGATGCGGCCTTCCCTGGGCACCGGTCCGGGCAGGAAGACCGCGGGGTGGCGCAGCAGACGGGTGACGTCGGCGGTCCGGGGGGCACCGGCGGTGTCCGGCGCCGCACCCTCACGGGTCTGATCCGTCATGTCCACTCCCCCTCCCACTCGATCCCCGGTCTCGGGGTCTCCGGTCTCCTTCGGCACGGAATGTGCCGACTCCGCGAGTCTAGGCGGGAGGTCTGACACCGCGGACGCCCGCCACATCACCCCAGGTCAGCGGGGCATCGACCGCTCAGGGGTACGTCCCGTGCGCCTCCGGCTCCGCGAGCGGGTCGCCACGCTCGGTGATGGGCGGACGGGCTGCGGCCGGTGAACCCCCGTCGCTCCGCGGCTCGCCCGGTCGGCCGCGCCCGGGATGCCGGGGGTGACCGGGCCGGGCAGGGTGGCCAGCGCCAGCACGTCTTTTCCGACGTACCGACTTTGCCGGGCGAGCACCGGACGAGCAGACGAGGACCCGCCCATGTCCGTGACCGCTACCGTTCCCCGCCGCCGACGCCGCCTCGCCGTCGCCGCCGGAGTCTCGCTCCTCGCCCTCGCCGCCACGGGCTGTTCCGGCCTCGGCCGCACCGCCGTGGGCCCGGTGACCTACACGACGGAGCGCGAAGCGGTGATCCAGGTGAACAGCCCGTCGGTACGCGGCTGCCACCGGATCGCCCCGGCGGGGGCGCACGAGGTGGAGAACGGGACGCTGGTCGACGTGATCCTCTACCGCACCCGTGACTGCACGGGCCGGGGGACGACCTACGTGCCGACCCGGTTCAGCGATGTGACGGCGCCGGGCAGCGGCCCGTGGCGCAGCTACAGCTTCGTGCACTGACCCGCGGACGCGGACACCGGTGCGTGGACCGGGGCCCGGTCCGTGCGGTCAGAGCGCCGGGCGGGCCAGCAGCCAGGTGCCGTCGTCGGTGAGGGTGCGCTCCACCGTGAGCCCGGCCGCCGCGAGATGTCCGGCAAGGTCCTCCTCGGACAGCTCCCGGGAGAGGAAGGTCTGCGTCCACCGCGCGTCGTCGAAGTGGTACTCCGCGCGCACCGAGCGCACACCGTCGCCCACCGGATCCGCCGAGACGATCCGGACCAGGCATCCGGACGGGTCGGTCCGCTCCCACGGAAGCTCCGAGCGGTGCGCCACGCCCTCGCGCTGGACGAGGACGATCCCGTCGTCCCGCACATGGGCGCGGCAGACACGCAGCATTCCGTCGCGCACCCGGTGCTCGCCCGCGTGGACCAGGAACGAGCCGAGCAGCACCACGTCGAACCGCTCGTCGCCCAGGTCCAGCGACTCGATGGCGCTGCGCACCGTGCGCGCTCCGACGATCTCCTCCAGCATCTCCGCGGACTCGTCCACCGCCGTCACCCGGAACCCGCGCCGCACCAGCGGATGGGTCACCCGGCCCGCCCCGCAGCCCAGTTCGAGAATGCTCGCCCCCTCGGGGGCCACGCCCGCGATCACGTCCGGCTCATCGCCGACGGCCAGCCGGCGGTACAGCTCCACCGCGCAGCCGTCCGGTGTGATGGCTCCGGGACCCGTACCCGCGTACCCCTCGCGTACCAGTGATTCGCCCATGCGGGAGGAACGAACCGTCCACGGGCGCGGTTCCCCGCCCCGACGCTGTTCCGTCCGCCGCCGAGTGGGTCCATTCTGGAAGGTGAGGTGATCGCCATGCGCACGGGCAGTGAACCCACGACCGCCCGCAGTCCCCTCCGGATGCGGCTCTGGCTGAGCCTGTGGGGAATGGCCTGGGCCCTCTTCGGCCTGGTGGCCTTCGCGATGAACGGGCGGCCGGGCTGGGCGGCGGCCTGCGCGGTGGTGCTGCTGCTCGCCGTGGTGGACCTCTGCGTGATCACGTACCGCATGCGCCAGGGCCCGCACTACCAGCCGGGCCGTGACGTCCCGCCGTACGAGCCGGACCACGGCGACGGCCGTCCGCCCGGGCGGGGGCCCGGCGGTGACGGCGGGCGGCCGGGCGGCGGACGAACCGGTCCCTCCGGGCACCCCTGACGCGCCCCGTCAGTCCCGCTCCTCGAACTTCGCCGCCCGCAGGTACTCCGGCTTCGGGTCCAGCGCCGCGGCCAGACGGAAGTGCCGGGTCGCCCGCTCCGGGTTGCCGGACCGTTCGAAGGTGCGGGCCAGCGCGAAGTGGGCGAACGCGTTGTCCGGCTCACGCTCCAGCACCAGCTCGAATTCCAGCTCGGCGGGGCGCAGTTGGGCGGCGGCGAAGAAGGCGCGGGCCCGGAGCAGCCGGGCGGCGGTGTTCTCCGGATGGGCGGCGATCACCGAGTCGAGGAGCTTCACGGCGCCCCGGGGGTCCCGGGCGTCGAGCAGTTGCTCGGCCGCACGGAAGTCGATGACGTCGGTCTCGGGGTTCCTCTCGGGCACGGTCGCGTCCCTTCCTCTCCTCGCGGTCTTCTCGCGCGGGTCCACCGTCGCTTCCCCGCGTGGGTCCAACATCCGCCCCGGCTCCGCCATTCCGGCCGGAGCGTTCCCGCCGGGCGCGCTCAGCGGGCGGCGGCAGCCCTGCGGACCAGCTCGTCCCAGACCTCGCGGACCCGGGTGTCCAGCGCCTCCCGCGGCCCGTCGTTGTCCACGATCAGGTCGGCGACGGCCCGGCGCTCCTCGCGGGTCGCCTGGGCCGCCATCCTGGCACGGGCGTCGGACTCCGTCATTTTGCGCAGCCGTACGAGCCGGTCGAGCTGGGTCTCGGCGGAGGCGTCGACGACCACGACCAGGTCGTAGAAGGGGGCGAGCCCGTTCTCGGTGAGGAGGGGGACGTCGTGGACGACGACGGCGTCCTCGGGGGCCGCCCGTTCCAGTTCGGCCGCGCGAGCGCCCACCAGGGGGTGGACGATCGCGTTGAGGGCGGCCCGCCGCCCGGCGTCGGCGAAGACGAGCGCACCGAGTGCCGGGCGGTCCAGGGTGCCTTCGGCGGTCAGGACACCCGGCCCGAACTCCTCGACGACGGCCGCGAGTCCGGGCGTTCCGGGCTCGACGACCTCGCGCGAGATCAGGTCGGAGTCGATGAGGACGGCGCCGTACGAGACGAGCAGCCGCGACACTTCGCTCTTGCCGGCGCCGATGCCGCCGGTCAGGCCCACTTTCAGCATGGGCCGCAGCCTACGGCCCGGTCCGGGGCGGTCAGCCCTCGCCCTCCCGCTCGGCGAGGAACCGCTCGAACTCGCGCCCGATCTCGTCGGCGGACGGCAGTTCGACCGGCTCGGCGACGAGGTTGCCGCGGGTCTCGGAGCCGGCGACGGCGTCGTACTGGTGCTCAAGGCCCTCGACGAGGGAGACGAGTTCCTCGTCGCCCTGGCCGATCTGCCGGTCGATCTCGGTCTGGGTGCGGTGCGCCTCGGTGCGCAGGGAGTGCGCGAGGGCGGGCAGCACCAGACCGGTCGCGGCGGTGATCGCCTCCAGCGCGGTGAGCGCCGCGTCCGGGTAGGCGGAGCGGGCGACGTAGTGCGGTACGTGGGTGGCGACCCCGAGGACGTCGTGGCCGGCCTCCATCAGCCGGTACTCCACGAGGGCCTCGGCGGATCCGGGCACCTGGGCCTCGTCGAAGGGGCTGCGGTGGCCGGGCATCAGGTCGGTGCGGTTGCCGTGCGGGGTGATGCCGACGGGGCGGGTGTGCGGGACGCCCATGGGGATGCCGTGGAAGTTCACCGCGAGGCGGACGCCGAGGCGCTCGACGATCTGCTCGACGGCGGCGGCGAACCGCTCCCACTCCACGTCCGGCTCCGGGCCCGACAGCAGCAGGAAGGGCGCTCCGGTGGCGTCCTGGACCACCCGGACCTCCAGGGCGGGCGCCTCGAAGGCCGCCCAGCGGTCGCGCCGGAAGGTGAGCAGGGGGCGCCGTGCGCGGTAGTCGACGAGCCGGTCGTGGTCGAAGCGCGCGACGACCTGGTGCGGCAGCGTCTCCAGCAGGCCCTCGACGATCTGCTCGCCGGTCTCACCCGCGTCGATGTAGCCGTCGAAGTGGTAGAGCATGACCAGGCCGGCCGACTCCTGCGCCAACGCCATGTCGACGACGGCCAGGCCCTTCGGCTCCCATTCGTACAAACTCTGCGGATCAGGCACGGTTACCGCTCCTCCTCGTGTTCCTAGACAAGAACACGACCGGCCGCACGAGCATTCCCCGCCCCCCGATCTTTCCCCGCCGGGGGCAGGTCACGGCACGTCAGTTGCGGTCGCGGCGGCTGCGCTTCATCGCATCCGGAGCCGCCCCGCAGATCCTGGTCCAGACCTTGACGCACCCTGTCGCCGTCCCTACCGTCACTGGACAGCAGGTTCAGGCACACGTCCTGTGTTCACGTACAGGAACGCCTGGACTCCTCCGACGGGAAGGCACCCCCCATGCGCACCCGCTCCCCCCTCACCGTCCTGCTCGCCGCCGCCCTGGCCGCCGGCGGCCTCACCCTGGCCGGTGCCGGGCCCGCCGACGCCGCGGTCATCGAGGTGAGCACCGCGGCCCAGCTCAAGTCGGCGCTCACCGCCGTCTCCCCCGGCGACACGATCCGGCTCGCCGACGGCACGTACACCGGCAACTTCAAGGCCACCCGGCCCGGCACCTCCGGCGCGCGGATCACCCTCACCGGCTCCAGCAGGGCCGTGCTGACGGCGGGCGGCGGCTACGGGCTGCACCTCGACGGCGCCTCGTACTGGACGGTCCTCGGGGTCACGATCAAGGGCGGGCAGAAGGGCATCATGGCCGACACGGCGAACGGTGTCGTGATCGACTCGGTGACCGTGCACGACCTCGACATGGAGGGCGTCCACCTCCGTAAGTCCAGCAAGGACGGCGTCCTGAAGAACTCCCGGATCTACGACACCGGGCAGAACGGGCGCGGCATGGGCGAGGGCGTGTACGTCGGTTCGGCCGGCGATCTCTCCGACCGCAGCGACAACGCGCAGATCCTGAACAACACCATCGGGCCCGACGTCGGCGGCGAGTCCGTCGACATCAAGGAAGGCACGACCGGTGCGCGGATCATCGGCAACACCTTCGACGGCCACGGCCTGACCGGCGCCAACTACGACGACTCCTGGGTCGACGTGAAGGGCAACAACGTCCTGGTCGAGGGCAACAGGGGGTCGCGTACCACCAACAACGGCTACGAGACCCACACCCAGCAGAGCGGCTGGGGCTGCGGCACCGTCTTCCGGAACAACTCCTCGAACCTGACCGGGGCCGCCGGCGACAAACAGCTCGCCATCAACGTGACCAACCACAGCTCCAGTTGCCGCACCACGGTCTACGCGAGCAACACCGTCACCGGCGGCAAGGGGCTGACCAACATCGTCGTCACGCCGTAGCCGCAGGCGCGCGGATACGCGAGTGAGGCCCGCCCCCCGAAGGGGACGGGCCTCACCTACCGCTCTACAGATCTACCGCAGCCGATGAGCCGCCGGGGTCGGAGCCTCAGCTCTGGCCGCCCGCGAGCTTCTCGCGCAGCGCGGCAAGGGCCTCGTCCGACGCCAGGGCGCCGGAGTTGTCCGCCGACTCCGAGGAGTACGAACCGCCGCCGCCACCGCTGCCGCCGGAGGCGGCCGGAGCAGCGCCGGCCGGGGCAGCAGCGCCCTCGGCCGCAGCGGCCTCGTCGGCCTCGCGGGACTTGATGACCTGGGCCTGGTGCTGCTCGAAGCGCTGCTGCGCCTCGGCGTACTGGGTCTCCCAGACCTCGCGCTGCGCCTCGAAGCCCTCGAGCCAGTCGTTGGTCTCGGGGTCGAAGCCCTCGGGGTAGATGTAGTTGCCCTGGTCGTCGTACGACGCGGCCATGCCGTACAGCGTCGGGTCGAACTCGACCGAGGCCGGGTCGCCACCGAAGGACTCGTTGGCCTGCTTCAGCGAGAGGCTGATGCGACGACGCTCGAGGTCGATGTCGATGACCTTGACGAAGATCTCGTCGTTGACCTGGACGACCTGCTCCGGGATCTCCACGTGGCGCTCGGCCAGCTCGGAGATGTGGACCAGGCCCTCGATGCCCTCGTCGACGCGGACGAACGCACCGAACGGAACGAGCTTGGTGACCTTACCCGGGACGACCTGACCGATCTGGTGCGTACGGGCGAACTGCTGCCACGGGTCTTCCTGCGTCGCCTTGAGCGACAGGGAGACGCGCTCGCGGTCCATGTCGACGTCGAGGACCTCGACGGTGACTTCCTGGCCGACCTCGACAACCTCGGAGGGGTGGTCGATGTGCTTCCAGGACAGCTCGGAGACGTGCACGAGACCGTCGACGCCGCCCAGGTCCACGAAGGCACCGAAGTTGACGATCGAGGAGACGACGCCGGAGCGGACCTGACCCTTCTGCAGGGTGGTGAGGAACGTCTGGCGAACCTCGGACTGGGTCTGCTCGAGCCAGGCACGGCGGGACAGGACCACGTTGTTGCGGTTCTTGTCCAGCTCGATGATCTTCGCCTCGAGCTCCTTGCCCACGTAGGGCTGGAGGTCGCGGACACGACGCATCTCGACGAGCGACGCCGGGAGGAAGCCGCGGAGGCCGATGTCGAGGATGAGACCACCCTTGACGACCTCGATGACGGTACCGGTGACGATGCCGTCCTCTTCCTTGATCTTCTCGATGGTGCCCCAGGCACGCTCGTACTGAGCGCGCTTCTTCGAGAGGATCAGGCGGCCTTCCTTGTCCTCCTTCTGGAGAACCAGGGCCTCGATCTCGTCGCCGACCTTGACGACCTCGTTCGGGTCGACGTCGTGCTTGATCGAGAGCTCGCGGCTCGGGATGACACCTTCGGTCTTGTAACCGATGTCGAGGAGAACCTCGTCCCGGTCAACCTTGACGATGACACCGTCAACGATGTCGCCGTCGTTGAAGTACTTGATCGTCTCGTCGATCGCCGCGAGGAACGCGTCCGCGTCGCCGATGTCGTTGACCGCAACCTGCGGAGTGGTGGCGGTGGTCTCGGTGCTGCTCGTCATGTGGGAAAGGGCTCCGGTACGGACAGAGAGTCGTAGGTACTGCTACGCCGAAAGCCCGTATCGCCTCTGCAGAAGCCGGACAGCCTGGAAAGCGCGCAATCCGTTTCCGGAGAGACGCCTCGACAACCGAGGGGACATGCAACAGACGCGAGCGCGGCCTGCTAGGTCTGAGGCGCGCAGGCTCGCAGCGCAACTTGTAGCATACGGGGGCAGCCGGACAGGGTCAATGCGCGAAGGCGCACAGCCGGGGCACATCGCCCCAAACCGGGCACAACTCGTGTTCTCCGAGGCCACATCGGCCCGAGAACACTACGGCACAGCGCCGCGGGCACGCCTCCGTACGCCCGGGGTACGCCCCTGGTACGGACCGCACGCGGCAGGTGAAGGCAAACTACAACGACGGGCACGATGAGCCAAGAGATCCACGGGACCCACCCCTCGGAACCCGCAGAGCCCTCGGAGCCGGAGGCCACGCGCCGGGCGGCGGACGAGGCCGAGAGCAGCCGGGCCAGCCGCGGCTGGTGGGACCGCAACGCCGACGAGTACCAGAGCGACCACGGCGGCTTCCTGGGCGACGACCGCTTCGTCTGGGGCCCCGAAGGGCTGGACGAGGCGGACGCCGCCCTGCTGGGGCCCGCCGCGGCCCTCAAGGGCCTCGACGTCCTGGAGATCGGCGCCGGGGCCGCCCAGTGCTCGCGCTGGCTGGCCGCCCAGGGCGCCCGCCCGGTGGCGCTGGACCTCTCCCACCGCCAGCTCCAGCACGCCCTGCGCATCGGCGAAGGGCTCCCCCTGGTGGAGGCGGACGCGGGCCGGCTCCCCTTCCGGGACGCCTCCTTCGACCTGGCCTGCTCCGCATACGGGGCGGTGCCGTTCGTCGCCGATCCCGTGCGGGTCTTCCGCGAGGTCCACCGGGTGCTGCGGCCCGGCGGGCGCTGGGTGTTCTCCGTGACGCACCCGATCCGCTGGGCGTTCCCGGACGAGCCCGGGCCCGAGGGGCTCTCCGTCTCCGCCTCGTACTTCGACCGCGTCCCCTACGTCGAGCAGGACGAGGCCGGCAACGCCGTCTATGTGGAACACCACCGCACGCTCGGTGACCGGGTCCGGGACGTGGTGGCGGGCGGTTTCCGGCTGGTCGACCTGGTCGAACCGGAATGGCCCGCCTGGAACGATCAGGAGTGGGGCGGCTGGTCCCCGCTGCGCGGCAACCTGATCCCCGGCACGGCGATCTTCGTGTGCGAGCGGGACTGATCGCTCCCCGCCGCGGAGCAGGGACGACACTGGGGGCGTGATCCGTACCGATGCCCTGGACCGCCTGCCCGTCCGCACCGCCGTGCCCGCCCTCTGGCGCGCGCTCGACGACCGGGGCGTCGCCGTCCTGTGCGCCCCGCCCGGCACCGGCAAGACGACGCTCGTTCCGCTGGTGCTGGCCGGGCTGACCGGGGACGGGCCGGTGCGCCGGGTCCTGGTCGCCGAGCCGCGCCGGATCGCCGCGCGGGCGGCGGCGCGCAGGATGGCCTGGCTGCTGGGCGAGCGGCCGGGTGAACGGGTCGGCTTCACGGTGCGCGGCGAGCGCGTGGTGGGGCGGGAGACGGTGGTGGAGGTCGTGACCACCGGGGTGCTGCTCCAGCGGCTCCAGCGCGACCAGGAGCTGCCCGGGGTCGACGTGGTGATCATCGACGAGTGCCACGAGCGGCACCTGGACGCGGACACGGTGGCCGCCTTCCTCCTGGACGTACGGGAGGCGATCCGGCCCGATCTGCGGCTGGTGGCGGCCTCCGCGACGACGGACGCGGAGGGCTGGGCGCGGCTGCTGGGCGATGCCCCGGTCGTCGAGGCCGAGGGCGTCTCGTACCCGGTGGAGGTCCTCTGGACGCCGCCCGTGCGGCCGGTGAAGCCTCCGCACGGGATGCGGGTCGATCCGGCGCTGCTGACGCATGTGGCGGCGACCGTGCGGCGGGCGCTGGCGGAGCGGGAGGGGGACGTGCTCTGCTTCCTGCCCGGCGTCGGGGAGATCGGCCGGGTGGCCGGGCAGCTCGCGGGGGTGGAGGCGGAGGTGCTCCAGGTGCACGGGCGGGCTCCGGCCGCCGTGCAGGACGCGGTGCTGGCCGGGTCGTCCGACCTACGGCGGGTGGTGCTGGCGACCTCGGTGGCGGAGTCGTCGCTGACGGTGCCGGGCGTCCGGGTCGTCGTGGACTCGGGGCTCGCGCGGGAGCCGCGTACCGACCATGCCCGGGGGCTGAGCGCCCTGACGACCGTACGGGCCTCGCAGGCGGCCGGGCGGCAGCGCGCCGGGCGGGCGGGGCGGGAGGCTCCGGGGGCGGTGTACCGGTGCTGGGACCAGGCCGAGGACGGGCGGCTCGCGCGCTTCCCGGCCCCGGAGATCAAGGTGGCCGACCTCGCGGCGTTCGCGCTCCAGGCGGCGTGCTGGGGCGATCCGGACGCCTCCTCGCTCGCCCTGCTGGACCCGCCGTCGGCCGGGGCGATGGGCGCGGCCCGGGAGGTGCTGGGGGCGATCGGCGCGGTGGACGGCGGTGGCCGGGTCACCGAGCGCGGCGTACGGATGTCCCGGCTCGGGCTGCACCCCCGGCTGGCGCGGGCGCTGCTGGACGGGGCCGCGGAGGTCGGGGCGCGGCGGGCCGCGGAGGTGGTGGCGCTGCTGAGCGAGGAGCCGCCCGGAGAGTACGGGGACGATCTCGCGGCGGCGCTGCGGACCGCCCGCCGGGGGCAGGACGGGTACGCGGCGCGCTGGAAGCAGGAGGTGCGGCGGCTGTCGGCCCAGGTGGACGGCGCGGGCTCCCGGAAGTCGCCGGGCTCCGGGGCCGCGCCGGGCAGGGGCTCCGGCACCGGCGGGGGTCGCTCCGATGACGCCGTCGTCGGTCTCGTCGCCGCCCTGGCGTTCCCGGAGCGGGTGGCGCGCGCCCGGGGCGACGGGGCGTTCCTGATGGCGTCGGGCACGGGTGCGGAGCTGCGGGCGGGGTCGCGGCTGCGGAGCGCGCCCTGGCTGGCCGTGGCGGTCGCGGACCGGCCCTCCCACGCGGCTTCGGCGCGGGTGCGGCTGGCGGCGGTGATCGACGAGGACACCGCGCTGGCGGCCGCCGGGCATCTGCGGGTGCGGGGCGAGGAGGTCCGCTGGGTGGACGGCGAGGCGGTCGCCCGGTCCGTGGACCGGCTGGGGGCTGTGGAGCTGGCGGTACGGCCGCTGAAGCAGCCCGATCCGGAGCTGGTGCGCGGGGCCCTGGTGGAGGGGTTGCGGCGCGAGGGGCTCGGGCTGCTGCGCTGGAACCGGGAGACCGAGCAGCTGCGGTCGCGCCTGGCGTTCCTGCGCCGGGTGCTGGGGGCGCCGTGGCCGGACGTGTCGGACGGGGCGCTGCTGGCGGATCCGGGCGCGTGGCTGGAGCCCGAGCTGTCGCGGGCCCGGCGGCGCTCCGATCTGGGCCGGATCGACGCGGGCCAGGCGCTGCGGCGGCTGCTGCCCTGGGCGACCGGCGAGGCGGCCCGCCTGGACGAGCTGGCGCCGGAGCGGATCGAGGTGCCGAGCGGGTCCCGGGTCCGGGTGGAGTACGGCGGGGACCAGCCCGTACTGGCGGTGAAGCTCCAGGAGTTGTTCGGGCTGGCCGAGACGCCCCGGGTGGCCGGGGTGCCGGTCCTGGTGCATCTGCTCTCCCCCGCCGGACGCCCCGCGGCCGTCACCGCGGACCTGGCGTCGTTCTGGCGGGAGGGCTACAGGGCGGTGCGCGCGGAGCTGCGCGGCCGCTACCCGAAGCACCCGTGGCCGGAGGACCCCGCGACCGTACCGGCGACGCGGTACACGTCGGCGAGGCTCAAGCGTTCGTAGGGCTCCCCGGCCGCCGCGAGCGCGCCTCCAGCCACAGGGCCGGCGCGGCCAGTCCGGTGGCGGCGGTGGCGAGGGCACGCATGCTCGGCCTCCCGGGGCGGTGGTCCGGCGACGGCGAACTGATGGGCCGTCAGGGCGGGGGCACCGTAGCGACCGGGGCGCGAGATGAGAACAGAGCGGACAGCCCCTCGGCCGGGTGGCCGAGGGGCTGTGCGGTGATCGCGCGGTGGGGCGGGGTCAGGGCTTGGGCGCGTCCGGTGCGGCCGTCTCGTCCGGTGCCGGCTCCTCCGGGACCGTCTCCTGCGGCGCCTCGACGGTGAGTTCGATGACGACCGAGGCACCGCCCTCGGTGGTGAGGCGCAGCAGATAGGTGCCCTCGTTGCCGTCGGCGAAGATCTCCGGGAGCCGCAGCTGTCCGTCGGCGTCCGTCGTCAGCGTGGTGAGGGTGCGGACCGGCTTGCCGTCCGCGTCCTTGAAGTACGGGCCCTTGTCGTTGTCGATGACGCCCGGGCGGTCCTTGACCATGGTGGCGGTGACGGCCACTCCGGCCGCGACGGCGTCCTTGTAGGTGGCCTTGACGGTGACGGCGTCCGCGAACTTCTCGCCGGGGGCGGCGACGAGCGCCTTCTCGTCGGTCCGGGCGATCGCGTCGGCCTGGCGGGCGGTGACCGTCGCCGCGTACGTCAGGGTGCGCGGCCGACCGCTGCCCGCGACGGCGGTCACGGTGAACTGCCCGGCCTTCTCGCCGGCCTGGAGCTTCGGTGCGGTGGCGGTGCCGTCGGTACCGGTCCGTACCGTCACGGTCTTCCTGCCGCCGGCGAAGAGGGTTCCGGTGTCTCCGGTGACGGTGAAGGCGACGGGCACCTTGGCGAGCGGGGCGCCGACCGCGTTGCGCGCCAGGACGGAGACCCGCTCGTCGAACTCCTGGCCCGCGGTGGCACGCAGGGGGCCGGTGCCCGCGTTCTCCAGGGAGCCGAAGGTCTCGGAGGGCGGCGTCGGCTTGGGGGTGGGCGGCTTCGGCGTCGGGTTGGTGGAGCCTCCGCCGCCGGGCTTGGAGGGGCCCGGGCTCGGCTTGCCGCCGGGCTTGGACGAGGAGGGCTTCGGGCTGGGGGTGACGCCCGGGCCGGAGCCGGTGCCCGGACGCGGGCTCGGGGTGGGGGTGGGGGTGCTCGGGGTGCTGGGGAGCGTGCCTGTGCCGTCAGGGATCTCGTGCGTACCGCGCTGGTAGTAGGAGAACCAGGAGCGGACCGTGCGCAGGTACTCGCTCGACCGGTTGTAGCTCAGCACGGCCTTGTCGAGGTCGGCGGCGAGGGCCAGATCGCGGTCGTTGGCGCAGAGGTAGCGGCCGGCGGCGAGGGCCGCGTCGTAGATGTTGTTGGGGTCCTTGCGGCCGTCGCCGTTGGCGTCCTGGCCCCAGGAGGCCCAGGTCGAGGGGATGAACTGCATCGGGCCGACCGCGCGGTCGTGGACCGCGTCGCCGTCGTACGCCCCGCCGTCGGTGTCCCTGATCAGCGCGAAGCCCTGGCCGTTGAGGGCCGGGCCGAGGATGCGGGGGCTGGCGGTGCCGTTGGCGTCGACGCGGCCGCCGCGGGCCTGGCCGGACTCGACCTTCCCGATGGCCGCGAGGAGTTGCCAGGGCAGCCGGCAGGAAGGGTCGGTGGTCGCGACGGTCCGCTCGGCCTGCTTGTACGCGGCCAGGACGGACGCCGGAATGCCCGCTTCGGCACTGCCGGCCGCCGGAAGGTCGCTGGACGAACCGGGCCTGTCGGGCGTGACCAGGGGCGGAAGGTCCGTGTAGTAGGGCGAGTTGCCGGTGGCGGCGCCGTCGGTCTCGCCGCTCGCGGTGTCCTCACCCGCCGCCTTCGGGTCGCCGCTGCCCGCGGATCCGTCGGCCAGGGTCGCCGCGGGCGCCTGCGAGGCCGCGAGCGCCGCCACCGCGGCCGCCGCCACGGCGGTGGTCGTGGCTCCCTTGCGCAGACGTCGGCGAATGTGCGCTGCCATACGTTCCGGTCCCTCCCCCTCGAAGGCTGCTCGCGCTCCCCAGCGCAACGACTCCAGCGACCCTACGGCACCTCGTGTCGCCCAGACACCGAGAGCTGACCGCTTCTTACTGTTTTTTCACGTTCGCGGGCGCACGTTGTCCGCCTGGCCACGAAAGGGTGCCCCGGCGGGCCCGTCATACTTGCCGCCATGCCGTTCACGCTCAGTCATGCCGCCGCCGTGCTCCCGGCGATCCGCCGCAACGGGACCGGCCGGGGGCCGCTGTTCCCCTCGGCCCTCGTCGCCGGTTCGTTCGCGCCCGACATCACCTACTTCGCGGACACGGTGGTCCCCGGGGCGATGGAGTTCGGGTCGTTCACGCACACCCTCGCCGGGATCGTCACGGTGAACGTGGCCATCGCCGCTGTGCTGGTCGCGGTCTGGGCGCTGCTGCGGGAGCCGCTGGTCGCGCTGTTGCCGGTACGGGTACGGGGGCGCGTCCACGCGTTCGTCCGGGGGCAGCGGTGGACGCGGGCCGCCTTCGGTCCGTCCGCCTGGCTGTGGTTCGCCGCCTCCGGCGCGCTGGGCGCGGCCACGCATGTGGTGTGGGACGCGTTCACCCACCACAGCCGGTGGGGCACGGAGCTGCTGCCGTTCCTGAACCGGAGCGTCGGCGGCTACCCGGTGTTCCAGTTCGTGCAGTACGGGAGTTCGGCGCTGGCCCTCGTGGTCATCGGCTGGTTCGCCGTCACCGGGCTGCGGCGGGCCCCGGCCGGGCCCGCGCCCGCGGAGGTGCCGGTGCTCGGCCGCCGGGAGCGGTGGGGTGCGCTCGGTCTGCTGGCGCTGTGTGTGCTGGCCGGTGTCGTTCACCGGTGCGCCCGCTGGTACGCCCACTTCGGCCGGGTGGAGAGCCCGCTCGACATCATCCCGACGGCGTGCTTCGGCGCGGGCGCGGGGCTGGCGGCCGGGCTGCTGCTGTACGGATTGGGGATGCTGCTGTGGCGGGGGACGCGGGGCCCCGGCCGCCCCGTGTCCGTACCGGATGAGCCCCGGACGGAAGCGCGGGCCGGCCGGAGGTAGCGGCGGCCGGCCGAGGACTGCGGCAGGGAGAAGGGGCGGGCCCGGAACCGTGGTGCGGTTCCGGGCCCGCCCGCTGCCAGGTGGCTCAGCGCGCGGTGGTGGATCAGTGCGCGGCGGACTCCCAGTCCTTGCCGACGCCGACCGAGACGTCGAGCGGGGCGCGCAGCTCGACCGCGTTCGCCATCTCGTGGCGCAGGATCTCCTCCACCTGCTTCCGCTCGCCCTTCGCGATCTCCAGGACGATTTCGTCGTGGACCTGGAGCAGCATCCGCGAGGTCAGCCCGGCCTCGGTCAGCGCCCTGTCCACCCGCAACATCGCGACCTTCACGATGTCCGCCGCGGTGCCCTGGATCGGGGCGTTGAGCGCCATGCGCTCGGCGGCCTCGCGGCGCTGGCGGTTGTCGCTGTTCAGGTCGGGGAGGTAGCGGCGGCGGCCGAGGATCGTCTCCGTGTAGCCGGTGGCCCTGGCCTCCTCGACGACCCGGTGGAGATAGTCCCGCACCCCGCCGAACCGCTCGAAGTAGGTGTCCATCAGCACCCGGGCCTCGGCGGGGTCGATGCCCAGCTGCTGAGAGAGGCCGAACGCGGAGAGACCGTAGGCGAGGCCGTAGGACATGGCCTTGATCTTGCGGCGCATCTCCGCGTCGACCGCGTCCTTCTCGACGGCGAAGACCTGCGAGGCGACCGTGGTGTGCAGGTCCTCGCCGGAGGTGAACGCCTCGATGAGACCGGCGTCCTCGGAGAGGTGCGCCATGACCCGCAGCTCGATCTGGCTGTAGTCCGCCGTCATCAGCGTCTCGAAGCCCTCGCCGACGACGAAGCCCCGGCGGATCGCCCGGCCCTCGTCGGTGCGGACGGGGATGTTCTGCAGGTTGGGTTCGGTGGAGGAGAGCCGGCCGGTCGCCGCGACCGTCTGATTGAACGTCGTGTGGATGCGGCCGTCGGCGGCGATCGTCTTGATCAGGCCCTCGACGGTGACCCGCAGCCTGGCCTGGTCGCGGTGGCGGAGCATCAGGACCGGCAGCTCGTGCTCGGTCTGCGCGGCCAGCCAGGCCAGCGCGTCCGCGTCAGTCGTGTATCCCGTCTTGGTCTTCTTCGTCTTCGGCAGGCCCAACTCGTTGAAGAGGATCTCCTGGAGCTGCTTGGGCGATCCGAGGTTGAACTCGCGGCCGACCGCCGCGTGCGCCTCCTTCACCGCCTGCTGCACGGTCCCGGCGAACTGCTGCTCCATGCCTTCGAGGTGGGCCCGGTCCACCGCGATCCCATGCCGCTCCAGGCGGGCCAGGAGGATGGAGGTCGGCAGCTCCATGTCGTGCAGCAGCTCCGCCGCGCCCACCTCCTTGAGACGGGTGGTGAACGCGTCGCCCAGGTCGAGGACGGCGCGGGCCTGGGCCATCAGGGCGTCCTGCTCGGCCCGGTCGTCCGCGCCGAAGGCCAGCTGTCCGTCGGAGGCGGCGGCCGGGGCCAGCTCGCGGCCCAGGTACTCCACGGCCAGCGCGTCCAGGGCGAAGGACCGGCGGCCCGGCTTCACCAGATACGCGGCGAGCGCGGTGTCCATGGCGACGCCTTCGAGCTGCCAGCCCATCTCCGGGAAGACCCGCATGACGTTCTTCGCGTTGTGCAGGACCTTGGGGCGCGCCGGGTCCGCGACCCAGGCGGCGAACGCCCGCCCGTCGGCCTCGTCCAGCTGCGTCGGGTCCAGCCAGGCGGCGGCCCCGTCGGCGGCGGCGAGCGCGATCTCGGTGACCGTGCCGGCCCCGAGCGACCAGGTGTCCACCGTCATGACGCCGAGCGGCTGCGCGCCGTGCGTCTCCAGCCAGGGGGCGACCTCGCCGGAGCCGAGCACGGCCCCGTCCAGCTCGATCCCGGCGGCGGGCGCGGGCGGCTCGGCCTCCGCCGCCCCGGGGTCGACGGCGAGGAGACGCTCGCGCAGGCTCGGGTTGCGGATCTCCAGTATGTCGAGGATGCCGGTGACCGCCGTACGGTCGTAGGGGGCTCGCTCCAGCTCGGCCGGGGTCTTCGGCAGCTCCACGTCCCGGACCATCTCGGTCAGCACGCGGTTCATCTTCACCGCGTCCAGGTGGTCCCGGAGATTCTGCCCGGCCACGCCCTTGACCTCGTCGGCCCGCGCGATCAACTCATCGAAGGTGCCGAACTGGTTGATCCACTTCGCGGCCGTCTTCTCACCGACCTTCGGGATGCTCGGCAGATTGTCCGACGGGTCGCCGCGCAGGGCGGCGAAGTCCGGATACTGCTGCGGGGTGAGCCCGTACTTCTCGACGACCTTCTCCGGGGTGAACCGGGTCAGCTCGGACACCCCCTTGGTGGGGTACAGCACGGTCACGTTGTCCGTGATCAGCTGGAAGGAGTCCCGGTCACCGGTGACGATCAGCACCTCGAACCCGGCCGCCTCGGCCTGGGTCGCCAGCGTGGCGATGACGTCGTCCGCCTCGAACCCGTCCACCGCGAACCGGTCGGCGTGCATCGCGTCCAGCAGCTCGCCGATCAGCTCGACCTGCCCCTTGAACTCGTCGGGGGTCTTGGAGCGGTTCGCCTTGTACTCCGGGAACTCCTGCGCCCGCCAGGTCTTGCGGGACACGTCGAACGCGACCGCGAAGTGCGTAGGGGCCTCATCACGCAGGGTGTTCGCCAGCATCGACATGAAGCCGTACACGGCGTTCGTCGGCTGCCCCACCGCCGTCGTGAAATTCTCCGCGGGCAGGGCGAAGAACGCCCGGTACGCCAGGGAGTGCCCGTCCATGAGGAGCAGGCGCGGTCGGTTGTCTGCCGTCTTCTTCGATGCCGTCTCAGCCACGCCCCCGATCCTGCCACGGACCACTGACAATCCGGACCGGCGCGACTTCCGCGGGGCCGTGACAGGATCGATGGTGAGGACATGAACATGAGCACGTCGCCATTTGGAAGAGCGCTCGAAGGGGAGCAGCATCATGGCCACCAAGCCGCCGACCGGTGACCCGGTCCAGGACGCCCCGCAGGTCGAAGCGGCCCCGCACGCCGCCGCCGGGCTGCCCGCCGTCGCCCACTCCCTGCGCATCGCCCAGCAGCAGATGGGCGTGCGCCGCACCGCGCAGACCCTCCTCAAGGTCAACCAGAAGAACGGGTTCGACTGCCCCGGCTGCGCCTGGCCCGAGGGCGACAAGCGGCACACCGCCGAATTCTGCGAGAACGGCGCCAAGGCCGTCGCCGAAGAGGCGACCCTGCGCCGCGTCACCCCCGAGTTCTTCGCCGCGCACCCCGTCGCCGACCTCGCGGAGCGCAGCGGCTACTGGCTGGGCCAGCAGGGCAGGATCACCCACCCGGTGTACCTCCCCGAGGGCGCCGACCGGTACGAGCCGATCACCTGGGACCGGGCGTTCGCGATCATCGCCGAGGAGCTGACCGCTCTCGGCTCCCCCGACGAGGCCCTCTTCTACACCTCCGGCCGCACCAGCAACGAGGCCGCGTTCCTCCTCCAGCTCTTCGCCCGCGAGTTCGGCACCAACAACCTCCCGGACTGCTCCAACATGTGCCACGAGTCGTCCGGCTCGGCGCTCACCGAGACCATCGGCATCGGCAAGGGCAGTGTCTTCCTGGAGGACCTCCACCAGGCCGACCTGATCATCGTCGCCGGCCAGAACCCCGGCACGAACCACCCCCGGATGCTGTCCGCCCTGGAGAAGGCCAAGCAGTCCGGAGCGAAGATCATCTCGGTGAATCCGCTGCCCGAGGCCGGTATGGAGCGGTTCAAGAACCCCCAGACCCCGCACGGCATGCTCAAGGGGACCCCGCTCAACGACCTCTTCCTCCAGATCCGCATCGGCGGCGACCAGGCCCTCTTCCGCCTCCTCAACAAACTGATCCTGGCCACCGAGGGCGCCGTCGACACCGCGTTCGTCGCCGAACACACCCACGGCTACGAAGAGTTCGCCAAGGCCGCCGAAGCGGCCGACTGGGACGGGACGCTGGAGGCCACCGGCCTCACCCGCGCCGAGATCGAGCAGGCGCTCGCCCTGGTCCTCGCGTCACAGCGCACCATCGTCTGCTGGGCCATGGGCCTCACCCAGCACAAGCACTCCGTGCCCACCATCCGCGAAGTGGTCAACTTCCTTCTGCTGCGCGGCAACATCGGCCGCCCCGGCGCCGGGGTCTGCCCGGTGCGCGGCCACTCCAACGTCCAGGGCGACCGCACCATGGGCATCTTCGAACGGCCCGCACCGGCCTTCCTCGACGCCCTCGACAAGGAGTTCGGCATCACCTCGCCCCGCCACCACGGCATGGACGTGGTGCGCTCCATCCAGGCGCTCCGCGACGGCGAGGCGAAGGTCTTCTTCGCCATGGGCGGCAACTTCGTCGCGGCCACCCCCGACACCGCCGTCACCGAGGCCGCGATGCGCCGCGCCCGCCTCACCGTGCACGTCTCGACCAAGCTCAACCGCTCGCACGCGGTCACCGGGACCCGCGCCCTGATCCTCCCGACGCTGGGCCGCACCGACAAGGACGTCCAGGCGGGCGGCAAGCAGTTCGTCACCGTCGAGGACTCCATGGGCATGGTCCACGCCTCCCGCGGCAACCTCACCCCCGCCGGCCCCCACCTGCTCTCGGAGCCGGCCATCGTCGCCCGCCTCGCCCGCGCGGTCCTCGGCGCCGGCTCCCGTACGCCGTGGGAGGAGTTCGAGCGGGACTACGGCACCATCCGCGACCGCATCTCCCGCGTCGTCGCCGGCTTCGAGGACTTCAACACCCGCATCGCCCACCCCGGCGGCTTCGCCCTCCCGCACGCCCCCCGCGACGAGCGCCGCTTCCCCACCGCCACGGGCCGCGCCAACTTCACCGCCGCCCCCGTCGAGTACCCCGAACTGCCCGACGGCAGGCTCCTGTTGCAGACCCTGCGCTCCCACGACCAGTACAACACCACCATCTACGGCCTCAACGACCGCTACCGGGGCATCAAGGGCGGCCGCCGCATCGTCATGGTGAACCCCGAGGACGCCGCCGCCCTCGGCCTCGCCGACGGCGCGTACACCGACCTCGTCAGCGAGTGGAAAGACGGCGTGGAACGCCGCGCGGAGGGGTTCCGTATCGTCCACTACCCCACCGCCCGGGGCTGCGCCGCCGCCTACTACCCGGAGACCAACGTCCTGGTCCCCCTCGGCTCCACGGCCGACACCAGCAACACCCCGGCCAGCAAGTCGGTCGTCGTCCGCTTCGAGGCACCCCGGAGCACCCCCGGCAGCGAATGAGAACCGCCATCCCCTAAGCGCGCGCTCAGCCGTCTGATAAGAACAGTGCAGACAGCAACGAACCAGCGCAGCAGACGAACGGAGCAGGATCCATGGGCGAGCACACCGCACCCCTCTTCCCGCAGGAAGTCATCGACGAGTACGCGGCACTCGGCATCGACCTGCCCGCCCTCTTCTCCGCCGGCCACCTCGGCGAGCGCATGGGCGTGACCATCGTCGAGGCCGCCGCCGACCGCGTCGTCGGCACCATGCCCGTCGAGGGCAACACCCAGCCCTACGGCCTCCTGCACGGCGGCGCCTCGGCCGTCCTCGCCGAGACCCTCGGCTCCATCGGCTCCATGCTCCACGGCGGCGCGAACAAGATCGCCGTCGGCGTCGACCTCAACTGCACCCACCACCGGGGCGTCCGCAACGGGCTCGTCACCGGCGTCGCCACCCCCGTACACCGGGGACGCTCCACCGCCACGTACGAGATCGTCATCACCGACGAACAGGACAAGCGGGTCTGCACCGCACGCCTCACCTGCCTGCTCCGCGACCTCCCCAAGCCCGAAGCGGACTGACCCCGCACCGCACGCGAACGGCCCGCCGACCTAGGTCGGCGGGCCGTTCGCCGTCCACGGCCGCACCGCATACCGGACCGCGCACCCCCATATCCGGGGCCGCTGAAGGAAGTTGATGGAAACACACGGTCAACACCCTTGACGGCCGCACCTGTTCCATGACCTGCTTCAACAGCCACACAGACCCCGCAGCGCAGCACACATACCCCACACATGTAACACTGCGTAACGTTTGCGCAATACACGAAAAACCCGGCACCCCCACCCCCGCACCCCGGCCCGCCTCCCCCCGCCACCCTCGCGCCCCGGCCCCCGCGACAGCACCAAGATCACCTCAAGCCCCTTAGCAGAGCTGCGCGTTCTCACCATGTGGGCAATGCGCAGTCCAGGCGAAACCCGCACATCCCCTCACAGGAACCTCAAGCCTTGCTCAAGGGCATAACAAGAGAGTCACATCCGCAGCCGACCCGTCCCGATGGCCCCCGGCTGCGCTTAGAGTCACGGCCAGTCACCGCGCCGCCGGGCGCGTCTGCTGCACGGCCCTGTACCACCCCAGTACGGCCCGGCGATGATCACGGCACCTCATGCCCGAGGAGCGCCGCGCCAGGGAAAGGACCCTCTCGTGCGACACCGTTCTTTGCTCATACTCACCGCAGTGCTCACCACCGGAGCACTGACGCTCACCGCCTGCGGGTCGCGCGACGAAGGCAGCAAGGACAGCGGCGACAGCGGTGGCAAGACCACCGTCGTCATCGGCGTCGACGCGCCCCTGACCGGCTCCCTCTCCGCACTCGGCCAGGGCATCAAGAACTCCGTGGACCTCGCGGCCAAGACCGCGAACAAGAACAACGAGGTCCCCGGCATCGAGTTCAAGATCGAAGCCCTCGACGACCAGGCCGTCCCCGCCTCCGGACAGGCCAACGCGACCAAGCTCGTCGGCAACACCGACGTCCTCGGCGCCGTCGGCCCCCTGAACTCCGGCGTCGCCCAGTCCATGCAGGGCGTCTTCGAGAAGGCCGACCTCGCCCAGGTCTCCCCGGCCAACACCAACCCGGCGCTCAGCCAGGGCGACAACTGGGCCAAGGGCGACGTCGAGCGTCCCTTCAAGACCTACTTCCGCACCTGCGCCACCGACGTCGTCCAGGGCAAGTTCGCCGCCCAGTACCTCTTCAACGACGCCAAGAAGAAGAAGGTCTACGTCGTCGACGACAAGCAGACCTACGGCGCCGGCCTCGCCGCGATCTTCTCCGCCGAGTTCAAGCGCCTCGGCGGCAAGGTCGTCGGCACCGACCACGTCACGGTCAAGGAGACCGACTTCTCCAGCACCGCCGACAAGGTCAAGAGCTCGGGCGCCGACTCCGTCTACTACGGCGGCCAGTACCCCGAGGGCGGCCTGCTCTCCGACCAGATCAAGAAGACCGGCGCCAAGATCCCCACCATGGGTGGCGACGGCATCTACGACCCGGCCTTCATCAGCGCCTCCGGCGAGGCCAACGACGGTGACTACGCCACCTCCATCGGCTACCCCGTCGAGGCCCTCCCGACCGCCAAGAAGTTCATCGAGGACTACGAGGCCGCCGGCTACAAGGACCCGTACGCGGCCTACGGCGGCTACTCCTACGACGCCGGATGGGCCATCATCCAGGCCGTCAAGGCCGTCGTCGCCGACAACGACGGCAAGCTCCCCGAGGACGCCCGCGCCAAGGTCACCGAGGCCATGGCCAAGGTCTCCTTCGACGGTGTGACCGGCAAGGTCTCCTTCGACGAGAACGGCGACACCACCAACAAGCAGCTCACCGTCTACGAGGTCCAGAAGGGCGCCTGGAAGGACGTCAAGAGCGCCACGTTCGAGGACTGATCCCCCCAGCACAGCCCCGCCCCACCTGACCCAGACCGCGCGAGGGCGCAAACAGCGCCCTCGCGCGGAGTCATATCCGACAAGCTCATCGGAGGCCCTGCGGTGCACGAACTGCCGCAACAGCTGGCCAACGGCCTTGCCCTCGGCGCCCTTTATGGCCTCATAGCCATCGGGTACACCATGGTCTACGGCATCGTCCAGCTCATCAACTTCGCCCACGGCGAGATCTTCATGATCGGGGGCTTCGGCGCCCTCACCACCTACATCATGCTCCCCAGCGGGACCACCCTCCTGGTCGCCATCCCGCTCATGATCATCGGTGGTGCCATCGCCTCCGTCGCCGTGGCCACCGCCGCGGAACGGTTCGCCTACCGGCCCCTGCGCGGCGCCCCCCGCCTCGCCCCGCTCATCACCGCGATCGGCCTCTCGATCGTGCTCCAGCAGCTCGTCTGGGGCTTCTACCCCGACGCGAAGAAGCCCCGCAGCTTCCCCGAGTTCCAGGGCGAATCCTTCAAACTGCTCGACAACCTCTACCTCCAGCGCGCCGACGCCTTCGTCCTCGTCCTGGCCCCGCTCTGCATGCTCGCCCTCGGCCTCTTCGTCGCCAAGAGCCGCAGCGGCCGCGCCATGCAGGCCACCGCCCAGGACCCCGACACGGCCAAGCTCATGGGCATCAACACCGACCGCATCATCGTGATGGCCTTCGCCATCGGCGCCGCCTTCGCCGCCGTCGCCTCGGTCGCCTACGGCCTCGACAAGGGCCAGATCAACTTCGAGATGGGCTTCATCCTCGGACTGAAGGCCTTCACCGCCGCCGTCCTCGGCGGCATCGGCAACATCTACGGAGCCATGGTCGGCGGCGTCGTCCTCGGCCTCGCCGAAGCCCTCTCGATCGCATACATCGAAGAGATCCCCGGCATGCAGCAGCTCGGCGGCGGCGCCTGGGCCAACGTCTGGGCCTTCGTCCTTCTCATCGTCGTCCTCCTCGTCAGGCCACAAGGCCTGCTCGGCGAGCGCGTCACGGATCGGGCGTGATACCCATGACCACCAAGAACCACGAGACGACGCCCGTCCTCGCCATCCCCGCACCGGCGGCCCGCGCGGCCACCACCGCCGGAGCCGCACTCACCCTCGGCTCCACCTTCCTCGCCTGGACCTGGACCGCGAAGTTCCCCGGCGACCTCACCGTCACCGGCTACCCCGGCGGCCTCCAGGTCCTCACCCTCGTCGGCGCCGCCCTCACCCTGCTGTTCACCCTCTCCGGGTACGGCATCAAGGGCCTGCGCTGGCTCACCCCCGGCGGCTCCAACAGCCCCGTCCGACTCGCCGCACTCGGCCTGCTCGGCACCATGGGCTTCACCGTCGGCGCCATCTCCGTCGAACTCGGCGGCGTCGTCAACCTGGAACCCGGAGCCTGGATCGGCCTGGTCGGCGCCATCATCACCGTCGTCGCCTCCCTCGGCCTCCCCCACGACCAGGACATCACCGACACCACCCGGCCCACCGCCCTCGAACGGTTCCTCAACAGCCTCCGCGCCCCCGCGCCCGGACGCCCCAAGGAGCTCCCCTCCTGGGCCGAGATCCTGATCATCGTCGCCGCGTTCGGCATCGGTCTCTTCGTCGTCACCTACGGCATCGACACCGCCTACCCCGAACTCTTCGTCGGCTACCTGATCATCACCGGCTTCGCCGTGACCGCCCTCTTCAAAGCCGGCCTCATGGCCCGCCTCTCCGCGCTCACCACGAAGTACCGCTCCATCGCCGTCGCCGCGGCCTTCGTCGCCGCAGCCGTCTTCCCGTTCACCCAGAACACCGACCAGTACACCCTCATCGCGGTCAACATCCTCATCTTCGCGACCGTCGCCCTGGGCCTGAACATCGTCGTCGGCCTCGCCGGACTCCTCGACCTCGGATACGTCGCCTTCCTCGGCGTCGGCGCCTACACGGCCGCCCTCGTCTCCGGAACCAGCGCATCCGCGTTCGGCGTCCAGTTCCCCTTCTGGGCCTCCGTCCTCCTCGGCGCCGCCGTCTCCCTCGTCTTCGGCGTCGTCATCGGAGCACCCACCCTCCGCCTCCGCGGCGACTACCTCGCCATCGTCACCCTCGGCTTCGGAGAGATCTTCCGCATCGCCGTCGGCAACCTCGACGGCGTCTCCGGACCCCGCGTCACCAACGGCCCCAACGGCGTACCGAACATTCCCGACCTCAACTTCTTCGGGTACGACTTCGGCGAGTCCCACACCATCCTGGGCTTCGAACTCGGCGCCTACGCCAACTACTACATGCTCATGCTGCTCGCGATGATCCTCGTGGTCCTCGTCTTCAGCCGAGCCGGCAGCTCCCGTATCGGCCGCGCCTGGGTCGCCATCCGCGAGGACGAGACCGCCGCCACCGCCATGGGCATCAACGGCTTCCGCGTCAAGCTCATCGCCTTCGCCCTCGGCGCCACCCTCGCCGGCATCGCCGGCACCGTACAGGCCCACGTCCAGAGCACCGTCGTCCCCGAGATGTACGTCTTCGCCGGACCCGTCCCGCCCAACTCCGCCTTCCTCCTCGCCGCCGTCATCCTCGGCGGCATGGGAACCATCAGCGGACCCCTCATCGGCGCGGCCCTCCTCTACATGATCCCGGCCAAGCTCCAGTTCCTCTCGGACTACCAGCTCCTCGGCTTCGGACTCGCCCTCATCCTGCTCATGCGCTTCCGCCCGGAGGGCCTCATCGCCAACCGGCGGGCCAAGCTGGAGTACCACGAGACCGGCCAGCTCGACGTACCCGACGAAACCCTGGCAGGCACCACCTCCGGCACCACGAAGGCGGGGGCGTGAACACCATGACCACCACCACACCCGAGACCGCCACCACCGTGCTCGACGCGAGCGGCGTCACCATGCGCTTCGGCGGACTCACCGCCGTACGCAACGTCGACCTCACCGTCAAGGCGGGCGAGATCGTCGGTCTCATCGGCCCCAACGGCGCCGGCAAGACCACCTTCTTCAACTGCCTCACCGGCCTCTACGTCCCTACCGAGGGCAAGGTCCGCTACAAGGGCACCGTCCTGCCGCCCAAGCCCCACCTCGTCACCCAGGCAGGCATCGCCCGGACCTTCCAGAACATTCGGCTCTTCGCCAACATGACCGTGCTGGAGAACGTCCTCGTCGGACGCCACACCCGCACCAAGGAAGGCCTCTGGTCCGCCCTCCTGCGCGGACCCGGCTTCAAGAAGGCCGAAGCCGCGTCCCACGAACGCGCCATGGAACTCCTGGAGTTCATCGGCCTCCAGGACAAGGCCGACCACCTCGCGCGCAACCTCCCCTACGGAGACCAGCGCAAGCTGGAAATCGCCCGCGCGCTCGCCAGCGACCCCGGCCTCCTCCTCCTGGACGAGCCCACCGCCGGCATGAACCCGCAGGAAACCCGCGTCACCGAAGAGCTCATCTTCGCGATCCGGGACATGGGCATCGCCGTACTCGTCATCGAGCACGACATGCGCTTCATCTTCAACCTCTGCGACCGCGTCGCCTGTCTCGTCCAGGGCGAGAAGCTCGTCGAGGGCTCCCCCGGCGAGGTCCAGGCCGACGAACGCGTCGTCGCCGCCTACCTCGGCACCCCCTTCGAGGGCGACCCCGGCGCGGACGAAGTCGCCGAAGTCGAAGCGGCGGAGGCGCAGAGCACCACCCGCACCACCCGCACGGAAGGGGAAACCCAGTGACCGCCCTGCTAGAGGTCGAAGACCTCCGCGTCGCCTACGGCAAGATCGAAGCCGTCAAGGGCATCTCCTTCTCCGTCGAGGCCGGCCAGGTCGTCACCCTCATCGGCACCAACGGCGCGGGCAAGACCACCACCCTGCGCACCCTCTCCGGGCTCCTCAAGCCCTCCGGCGGCCGCATCACCTTCGACGGGAAGCCCCTCGGCAGCGTCCCCGCGCACAAGATCGTCGCGCTCGGACTCGCCCACTCCCCCGAAGGCCGGCACATCTTCCCCCGCCTCACCATCACGGAGAACCTCCAGCTCGGAGCGTTCCTCCGCACAGACAAGGCAGGCATCGAGAAGGACGTCCAGCGCGCCTACGACCTCTTCCCCATCCTCGGGGAACGCCGCAAGCAGGCCGCCGGCACCCTCTCGGGCGGCGAGCAGCAGATGCTCGCCATGGGACGCGCCCTGATGTCCCAGCCCAAGCTGCTCATGCTCGACGAGCCCTCCATGGGGCTCTCCCCGATCATGATGCAGAAGATCATGGAGACCATCGTCGAGCTCAAGGCGGCGGGCACCACGATCCTGCTCGTCGAGCAGAACGCCCAGGCCGCCCTGTCCCTCGCGGACCAGGGTCACGTCATGGAGGTCGGCAAGATCGTCCTCTCCGGCCCCGGCTCGGACCTGCTCCACGACGAGTCGGTCCGCAAGGCGTACCTCGGCGAGGACTGACGCCCCAGCCGTACGGAAGAGGCCCGCACCCGGTTCGTTCCGGGTGCGGGCCTCTCTCGTCACGTACGAGAACGCGTACGTCGTGTACGTGGCTACTCGGCCGACTTCTTCTTCTCCTCGGCGTCCGCGATCAGCGCCTCCGCGAGCTGCTGCATCGACATCCGGCGGTCCATCGACGTCTTCTGGATCCACCGGAACGCGGCCGGCTCGGAGAGCCCGTAATCCGTCTGCAGGATGCTCTTGGCCCGGTCCACCAGCTTGCGGGTCTCCAGCCGCTGGGACAGGTCCGCGATCTCGCTCTCCAGCGCCTTCAGCTCCGCGAACCGGGAGACGGCCATCTCGATGGCCGGCACGACGTCGCTCTTGCTGAACGGCTTCACGAGGTACGCCATGGCCCCGGCGTCCCGGGCCCGCTCGACGAGGTCGCGCTGCGAGAACGCGGTGAGCATCAGGACCGGGGCGATGGACTCCTCGGCGATCTTCTCGGCGGCGGAGATGCCGTCGAGGACCGGCATCTTCACGTCCAGGATGACCAGGTCCGGCTTGTTCTCCCGGGCCAGCTCGACGGCCTGCTGCCCGTCGCCCGCCTCCCCGACGACGGAGTAGCCCTCCTCCTCCAGCATCTCCTTGAGGTCGAGGCGGATGAGGGCCTCGTCCTCGGCGATGACGACGCGGGTCGTCAGCGGCGGGACGTGCGACTTGTCGTCGTCGACGGCGTCTACGGGCTGGGGCGACTCGGGGGTGGTCACGGGGCTCCTTGATTCAGGGCAGGGCACTGCTGCGAAGCAGCCTACCTACCTGCTGCCGCCTCCTGTCACCAGGTACACTGCTGATCGGTCACCATGCCGGGTTGGCGCAATTGGTTGACGCGGAGGTCTCAAACACCTCTGTCCGAAAGGACATGTGGGTTCGAATCCCATACCCGGTACATCCTGCGGAGCGGATGTTCACTTTCGCGTGAACATCCGCTTTTTGCTGCTCAGAGTCGCTTCTCGCCACCAAGAGTGGACGAGTGAACGCGCACAGCACAGAAGTGCGCCAACAAGCTCTCGCCCTCCTCCGGAGCGGCACCGGAAACGCCGAAGTGGCCCGCCGACTGAGCGTGCCCCGCGGCACCGTCCCGTACTGGCTCCCCAGGGACCGTTCCAAGCCTGGCGAGCGCCCCGGGAAGCACAGCCCGTCGTGCCACCGGTGCGACGGCACCGTCCTGGACGAGCCGGCCTACGCCTACCTGCTCGGGCTCTACCTGGGCGAGCGCCACATCAGCCAATGCTCGGCGCATCGAGCACCCAGCCTGATGATCACGCTGGACGATGACTGGCCAGGCATCCAGGACGAGGCGGAGGCCGCGTTACGCAAGGTCTTCCCGCAGAACGCCACGTGCCGGGTCCGCCGGACCGGCTGCCACCACATCAAGGTGTACTCGAAGCACCTCGTCTGCTACTTCCCGCAGCACGGTCCGGGCGGGAAGCACGAGCGCGCGATAGTCCTGGAGCCCTGGCAGCAGAAGATCGTCGGCGCCCATCCCGGGCAGCTCGTCCGAGGTCTCATCCACTCCGACGGCTGTCGGCTCACCGACTGGACGACTCGCGTGGTCGGCGGTGAACGCAAGCGCTACGAGTATCCCCGCTACTGGTTCACCAACGTCTCCGACGACATCCGCCGCCTCTACACCGACGCCCTCGACGCGCTCGGCATCGTATGGACGCACTGCACGCGCGCGGGCAAGCCCTACAACATCTCCGTAGCCCGACGGGCATCCGTCGCCCTCATGGATGCGCACGTCGGGCCGACATACTGAGCCGCCCTACTTCGGGCTGTCGTCCTCGCCGATGTGGTGGACGCGGACCAGGTTCGTCGACCCCGCGACGCCGGGCGGGGAGCCGGCGGTGATGACCACCACGTCGCCCTTCGCGCAGCGGCCGATGCGCAGGAGTTCCTCGTCGACCTGGGCGACCATCGCGTCCGTGGAGTCGACCTTCGGGCCGAGGAAGGTCTCGACGCCCCAGGTGAGGTTGAGCTGGGCGCGGGTGGCTTCGTCGGGGGTGAAGGCGAGGAGCGGGATGGGTGAGCGGTAGCGGGAGAGGCGCTTGACCGTGTCGCCGCTCTGGGTGAAGGCGACGAGGAACTTCGCGCCGAGGAAGTCGCCCATCTCGGCGGCGGCCCTCGCCACGGCCCCGCCCTGGGTGCGGGGCTTGTTGCGTTCGGTGAGGGGCGGGAGCCCCTTGGCGAGGAGGTCTTCCTCGGCGGCCTCGACGATGCGGGACATGGTGCGCACGGTCTCGACGGGGTACTTGCCGACGCTGGTCTCGCCGGAGAGCATCACGGCGTCCGTGCCGTCGATGATCGCGTTGGCGACGTCGGAGGCTTCGGCGCGGGTGGGGCGGGAGTTGTCGATCATCGAGTCGAGCATCTGGGTGGCGACGATGACGGGTTTGGCGTTGCGCTTGGCGAGCTTGATGGCGCGCTTCTGGACGATCGGGACCTGTTCGAGGGGCATTTCGACGCCGAGGTCGCCGCGGGCGACCATGATCCCGTCGAAGGCGGCGACGATGTCGTCGATGTTGTCGACGGCCTGGGGTTTTTCGACCTTGGCGATGACGGGGAGGCGGCGGCCCTCTTCGTCCATGACGCGGTGGACGTCGTCGATGTCGCGTCCGGTGCGGACGAAGGAGAGGGCGATGAGGTCGGCGCCGGTGCGCAGGGCCCAGCGGAGGTCGTCGATGTCCTTCTCGGAGAGGGCGGGGACGGAGACGGCGACGCCGGGGAGGTTGAGTCCCTTGTTGTCGGAGACCATGCCGCCTTCGATGACGGTGGTGTGGACGCGGGGGCCTTCGACGCCGGTGACTTCCAGGGTGACGCGGCCGTCGTCGACGAGGATGCGTTCGCCGGTGGTGACGTCGGCGGCGAGTCCGTCGTAGGTGGTGCCGCAGATGTCGCCGGTGCCCTCGCCTTCGAGGGGTTCGACGGTGATGGTGAAGGTGTCGCCGCGTTCAAGGAGTACGGGGCCTTCGCGGAAGCGTCCGAGGCGGATCTTCGGGCCTTGAAGGTCGGCGAGGATGCCGACGCTGCGGCCGACTTCCTCGGACGCCTTGCGCACGTGGTGGTAGCGCTCTTCGTGTTCGGCGTAGCTGCCGTGGCTGAGGTTGAAGCGGGCGATGTCCATTCCCGCTCCGACCAGGGCCTTGATCTGGTCGTATGAGTCGGTTGCGGGTCCCAGGGTACAAACGATTTTCGCTCGGCGCATACAGCGAGCCTAAACCTTACCTACGGGTAGGTATTTGGCTCCGCATGACACCTCAACAACCTTTGCGTGAAGGGTTATTGACAAGTGTTGAATTGTGCGGCGGGGCGCTCTGATGAGCGTTTATCCGAGGTTCGGCGGGATGAGGGTGAAGGACGCCTCGACCTGGGCGTCGACACTCTGGCGTACGGGTTCGAGGTCGACGGGGGCCGCGTCGGCGGCGGATTCCGCGCGGGCGGAGCGGAGGACCCCGGCGCCTCCGTAGGCCGCGGTGGCGAAGGCGGCTCCGCCGACGGCGCCGGTGTCGCCGAGTTCGAGGAGGGCGCCGATGCGGGTGTCCAGGGCTTCGGCGTATTCGCGGGCGCGCTGGAGGGCTTCCTGGACGGCCTGGCGGCGGGCGGCGGCGTGGTGGGGGGAGGTGGGGCGCAGGGCCCACCAGGGGCCGTCGACGCGGATGAGTTCCTGGTCGGCGAGGCGGGCGACGAGTTCGCCGAGGACGGTGAAGTCGCTGAGGGTGGCGGTGAGTTGGATGCTGCCGTGGTAGGCGCGGATGCGTTCGCCGCGGCCGTGGCGGGTGAGTTCGGGGCGGATGGCGAGGGTGCCGGTTTCGAGCTTCTCGACGGCGTCGCCGTAGCCCTTGATGAGGTCGAGGGTGGCGGCGTTGCGGCGGGTGAGGTCGTCGAGGGTGGTGCGGCGGTCGGTGTTGCGGGCGGTGAGGGTGACGTCGATGCGGGCGATCTCGGGGTCGACTTCGAGGTGGGCTTCGCCGCGGACGGTGACGCGGGGGGCGGTGGGGGTGCCGTGGGCGGGGTGGGGTGCGGGGGTGGCGGTTTCGGTCATGCGTTCACTGTGGCACGGCGGGGCGCGCGAGGGGGTGTGTCGGGTGGTCATCAGATCGAAACCTGCGCGGGGTGTTGCTGGTGAGGGGTGCTGGGCCAGAATCTACGCGCGTTGCCCTACTGAACGAGGAGTGAAGAGATGCCGTTGAACCGCAGGACGTTTCTGGGCCGTTCGGCCGCCGCGGGTGCGGGTGTGGCGATGGCGGGCGGTGCGGTCGTCGGCTCGGCGGGTGCGGCGCAGGCCGCGGGGCAGGGCCACGGGCATGGTCATGGGCGGCCTGCGAAGCGGTACTCGTTCACGGTGATGGGCACGACCGACCTGCACGGGAACGTCTTCAACTGGGACTACTTCACGGACAAGGAGTACGACGACTCCGCCCACAACGACGTCGGTCTGGCGAAGATCTCGACGCTGGTGGATCAGGTGCGCCGGGAGAAGGGGCGCCGGAACACGCTGTTGATCGACGCGGGTGACACGATCCAGGGCACCCAGTTGTCGTACTACTACGCGAAGGTCGATCCGATCACGGCGCGGCGTGGTCCGGTGCATCCGATGGCGCGGGCGATGAACGCGATCGGTTACGACGCGGCGGCGCTCGGGAACCACGAGTTCAATTACGGCATTCCGGTGCTGCGGAAATTCGAGGAGCAGTGCGATTTTCCGCTGCTGGGGGCGAATGCGCTGGATGCGAAGACCTTGCGGCCGGCGTTCGCCCCGTATGTCATCAAGCGGATGCACACGCCGTGCGGGCGCGATGTGCGGGTGGCGGTGCTGGGGCTGACGAATCCCGGCATCGCGATCTGGGACAAGGCGAACGTGGGCGGGAAGATGGTGTTCCCGGGTCTTGAGGAGCAGGCGGCGAAGTGGGTGCCGAAGCTGCGGTCGATGGGTGCGGACGTGGTGATCGTCTCGGCGCATTCGGGTTCTTCGGGGACGTCGTCGTGGGGTGACCAGTTGCCGTACGTGGAGAACGCGGCGGCTCTGGTGGCGGAGCAGGTGCCGGGGATCGACGCGATTCTGGTGGGCCACGCGCATGTGGAGATCGCCGAGCACTTCGTGACGAACAAGGAGACCGGCAAGCGGGTCGTGCTGTCGGAGCCGGCGAAGTGGGGGCAGCGGCTGACGCTGTTCGACTTCGACCTGGTGTGGGAGAGGGGCCGCTGGACGGTGGAGAAGGCCGGCTCCCGCGTGCTGAACTCCAACACGGTGCCGGAGGATCCGGAGGTGACGTCGCTGCTGCGCCGCGAGCACCGGAAGGTGGTGGAGTACGTCAACCAGGTGATCGGTACGTCGGTGGTGGCGATGTCGACGGCGGACGCGCCGTGGCAGGACGAGCCGATCATCGACCTGATCAACCAGGTGCAGACGGAGACGGTGAAGGCGGCGCTGGCGGGCGGGGAGTACGCGGCGCTGCCGGTGCTGTCGCAGGCGTCGTGCTTCTCGCGGACGGCGGGGATTCCGGCCGGTGATGTGACGATCAAGGACGCGGCGGGGCTGTATCCGTTCGAGAACACGCTGGAGGCGCGGGCGATCACGGGCGCCCAGCTGAAGGACTACCTGGAGTATTCGGCCCGGTATTACGTACAAACGTCTGCGGGCGGTCCGGTGGACACGGCGAAGCTGACGAACGCGGGCGGGATTCCGGACTACAACTACGACGCGGTGTCGGGCGTGACGTACGACATCGACATCGCGAAGCCGGCGGGTTCGCGGATCGTGGGTCTGTCGTTCGAGGGTAAGGCGATCGACCCGGCGGCGCGGTTCGTGTTCGCGGTGAACAACTACCGGGCGAGCGGTGGGGGGAACTTCCCGCATGTGCCGGGTGCGCAGCAGCTGTGGGCGAATTCGGACGAGATCCGGAACACGATCATCGGGTGGGTGCGCGCGAAGGGGTCGGTGGACCCGGCGGCGTTCGCTTCGGTGGGGTGGCGGCTGACGCGTGAGGGGACGCCGGTCTTCCCGTAACTCCGTACTGCGTCGGGTGTGAGCTGTTCGTTCGGCCCGGGTCTCCCCGTCTGTGGGGGCCCGGGCCGTTCGCTGTCCCCGGGGGTCAGAGGGACTGGCTCAGGGGGACGAGCTCGGGGCTCTGGGCGGGGATCGCCGGGGGGTGGGGGGTGAGGCCGAAGGTGGTGAAGGCGGTGCGTTCGGGGAGGGGGTAGGGGTTGGCGCCGGTGAGGTTGTTGAGGATGGTGGCGGCGCGCCAGGCGGCGAGGCCGAGGTCGGGGGCGCCGACTCCGTGGGTGTGGCGTTCGGCGTTCTGTACGTAGACGTGTCCGGTGACGGTGGGGGCGAGGACGAGGCGGTACTGGTCGTCGATGCGCGGGCGGTGGGAGGAGTCGCGGCGGAGGTAGGGGTCGAGGCCGCCGAGGATGGCGTCGAGGGGGCGTTCGCGGTAGCCGGTGGCGAGGATGACGGCGTCGGTGGTGAGGCGGCTGCGGGTGCCTTGCTGGGTGTGTTCGAGGTGGAGTTCGACGCGGGTGTTGGCGAGGCGTCCGGCGGTGCGGACGTGGACGCCGGGGGTGAGGGTGGCGTCGGGCCAGCCGCCGTGGAGGGTGCGGCGGTAGAGCTCGTCGTGGATGGCGGCGATGGTGTCGGCGTCGATGCCTTTGTGGAGCTGCCACTGCCGGGGGACGAGTTCGTCGCGGGCGGATTCGGGCAGCGCGTGGAAGTAGCGGCTGTAGTCGGGGGTGAAGTGCTCCAGGCCGAGCTTCGAGTACTCCATGGGGGCGAAGGCCTGGGTGCGGGCGAGCCAGTGGATCTTCTCGGCGCCTTCGGGGCGGGCGCGCAGGAGGTCGAGGAAGATCTCGGCGCCGGACTGGCCGGATCCGATGACGGTGATGTGGTCGGCGGCGAGGAGCCGTTCGCGGTGGCGGAGGTAGTCGGCGGAGTGGAGTACGGGGACGGCTTCGGCTTCGGCGAGGGGTTTGAGGGGTTCGGGGACGAAGGGTTCGGTGCCGATGCCGAGGGCGATGTGGCGGGTGTAGGCGCGGCCGAGTGCTTCGGCCTCGCCGTCGCGGTCGAGTTGGGTGAAGTCGACTTCGAAGAGGGCGCGGTCGGTGTTCCAGCGGACGGCGTCGACCTGGTGGCCGAAGTGGAGGCCGGGGAGTTGTTCGGTGACCCAGCGGCAGTAGGCGTCGTATTCGGCTCGTTGGATGTGGAAGCGCTCGGCGAAGTAGAAGGGGAAGAGGCGGTCGCGGGTGCGGAGGTAGTTGAGGAAGCTCCAGGGGCTGGTGGGGTCGGCGAGGGTGACGAGGTCGGCGAGGAAGGGGACTTGGAGGCTGGCACCGTCGAGGAGGAGGCCGGGGTGCCAGTGGAAGGCGGGGCGCTGTTCGTAGAAGGTCGCGGCGAGGGGGCGGGGGTCGCCGGGGGCGGCGGGGATGGTGTGGGCGAGGGCGGCCAGGGAGAGGTTGAAGGGGCCGATGCCGATGCCGACGAGGTCGTGTGGCTGGTCGGGTTCGTGGGCGGGCCGGTCGGTCATCGCGGGGTCTCGCCTTCCGTGGGGTGAGGGGTGGGGTGGGTTGCGGCGGGGGCGGGCGCTGGTGACGCCGGTGCGGGTGGGCCGGTGAGGAGGCCGGCGGTGGTGCCGGCGACCAGGGCCAGGAGGGTCTGGAGGTCCTGGGGCGTGGTGTGGGGGTTGAGGAGCGTCGCCTTGAGCCAGAGGCGGCCTTCGGCGTGGGCGCGGCCGAGGACGGCGTGGCCGCGTTGGAGGAGGGTGCGGCGGACGGTGGCGACGGTGTGGTCGTCGGCGCCGGTGGGGCGGAAGAGGACGGTGCTGATGGTGGGGCGGTCGTAGAGGTCGAGGGCGGGGGTCTGGGTGATGAGATCGGCGAGGTGGTGGGCGGTGGCGATGGTGCGGTCGACGAGGTCGGCGAGTCCCCTGCGGCCGAGTGCCTGGAGGGTGACGGCGATCTTGAGGGCGTCGGGGCGGCGGGTGGTGCGCAGGGAGCGGCCGAGGAGGTCGGGGAGGCCGGCTTCGGTGTCGTCGTCGGCGTTGAGGTAGGGGGCGTGGTGGTGGAGCGGGGTGAGGTGGTGGTGTTCGGGTACGGCGAGGAGGCCGGCGGATGCGGGCTGCCAGCCGAGTTTGTGGAGGTCGAGGGTGACGCTGTGGGCGCGGTCGAGGCCCTGGAGGAGGGGGCGGGCGGTGGGGCTGAAGAGGAGCGGTCCTCCGTAGGCGGCGTCGATGTGGAGTTCGGCGTCGTGGGTGGTGCAGAGGTCGGCGATGGCGTCGAGGGGGTCGATCTCGCCGGTGTCGGTGGTGCCGGCGGTGGCGACGACCAGGAGGGGGCGGTGGAGTTCGGTGAGGGCGTCGTCGAGGGCGGCGAGGTCGAGGGTGCCGGTGGGGGCGGGTACGACGACCGGTTCGGGGAGGCCGAGGAGCCAGGCGGCGCGGGCGATGCTGTGGTGGGCGTTGGCGCCGCAGACGGTCTGGACGGGGCCGTGGCGTTCACGGGCGAGGAGCAGGGCGAGTTGGTTGGCCTCGGTGCCGCCGGTGGTGACGACGGCGTCGGGTGAGGGGGCGCCGGGGTAGATCTCGGTGGCGAGTGCGCTGGTGAGGTCGGCTTCGAGGGCGGAGGCGGCGGGGGCCTGGTCCCAGGAGTCCATGGAGGGGTTGAGGGCGCTGGCGGCGAGGTCGGCCGCTGCTGCCAGGGCGAGGGGCGGGGTGTGCAGGTGGGCGGCGCAGTGGGGGTGGGCGGGGTCGGCGGCGCCTGCGGCGAGGGCGGTGACGAGGGCGCGCAGGGCGTGGTGGGGGCCGGTGCCGTGGTCGGGGATGAGGGGGTGGGTGGCGGTGCGGGTGCGCGGGGTGACGGTGTCGGGTCCGCCTGCGGGGAGGGGCCCGCCGCGGAGGGCCGCGCCGTCGTGGAGTGCGGCGAGGACGGTGTCCAGGAGGGGGCGCAGTGCGGCGGGGCCTGCGGTGCCTCCGGCGAGGGGCGGGGTGGGCATGGGTGGGGTGGTCCTTCGGGTGCGCGGGGGTGGACATGCCAGCTTGCCCCTGGTTTCGGGTGGCGCGGCCGAAGAGCCCAACGATTCGAACTCGAAAGGGGTACTGGCGGCCGGAGCGGTCGGGTCCGGCCGGGCGGGGGCGGTATGGGTGTGCGACTGCTGGACCGGTGTGCGGGGGTGCTGGACCGGTGTGCGGGGGTGCTGGACCGGTGTGCGGGGGCCACCTCACCTTCTCAATGAGTGAATTGCAGATTTATGCAATTCACTACATGCTGTACAGGTCGTTTCCCCCTGACAGGGAGCCCGCGCGATGCTCACGCCGCCCGATCCGCTGCCGTACAGGCATGTGCTGACGCTGCCCGCGACGGGGCAGGCCGTGCGCGTCGCCCGGGAGACCACCGAACAGGTGCTGGAGCAGTGGGGGGTGGCGGCGCGGGAGCCGTGCCGTGATCCGGCGCTGCTGATCCTCAGTGAGCTGGTGGCCAACAGCGTGCGGCATGCGGCGGCGCTCTCGCCGCAGGTGACGGTGGTGTTCGCGGGCGGCCCGGACACGTTCGCGTTCGGCGTGCACGACCGTCATCCGTACCGCCCGGCGCTGTTCGCTTCCGCCGGGATGGCGCCGGGGCGGGGGCTGGCGACCGTGATGGAGCTGACCCATGGCCTGGGCGGCAGCGCGGTGGTGCGGGGCGACGCCGACGAGGGCGGCAAGAGCATCTGGGTCACCCTGCCGCTGCGGCGCGGCCTCCGGTGACCCTCGGGTACCCGCCCGGGGTGCGAAGGCGCGAGGATGAACCCATGGAGAAGAGTTCAGGTCAGCAGTGGTGCGGCGGGCTTCCGTCGCACGGAACGGGGTGCCGCAGGTGAGCACGCCGCTGTACCGGTTGAAGGCGGAGTTCTTCAAGACGCTGGGGCACCCGGTCCGGATCCGGGTGCTCGAACTGCTCAGTGAACGCGATCACGCGGTCTCGGAGATGCTGAACGAGGTGGGGGTCGAGGCCGCCCATCTCTCGCAGCAGTTGGCCGTGTTGCGCCGGTCCGGTCTGGTGACGGCCCGGCGGGAGGGATCGGCCGTCCACTACACGCTGGCCGATCCGGGGGTGGCGGAGCTGCTGCGGGTGGCTCGGACGATTCTGACCGGGGTGCTGGCGGGCCAGGCGGAGCTGCTGGCCGACCTCAGGTCGGGGAACGACGGCCCGGACGATGCTCGTCCGGGCGGTTCCGCATGAGGTGGGGGAGCTGCTCCAGCCCATGAGGGCGACAGCTACCGCCCTCTGCGGCGATGGCTGTCCCGGCGAGGCATCCGGCATCGTGTCCCCGCGGGATGGCCGATGCCCTATGCCGATCTGTGGAACGTTCATGCCCCCTATACAGTGCCGGGATGGTTTCGGAGCTGCAGCGCCTCGTCGACTCGTTCGGTGCCCGCCTCGGCCGGTCGATCGCCGTCGACGACGCGCGACTCAAACTGCTCGCGTACAACGCGCACACCGGCGATGTCGACGATGCCCGGATCGAGTCGGTCATGCACCGTGGTGTGTCGACAGCGCTGGTCGCGCACGTCTGCGAGCAGGGCGCCGCCCGGGCTTTCGACGTCTTCACTCTCGCGCCGTGCCCCCGGATCGGCATCACGATGGAACGGGTCGGTATGCCGATCCGCTACGACGACGCCCTGCTCGGCTACGTATGGCTGATCGGTTCCGACGGTCCGGTCGGCGACGGGGCCGTCGAGTTGCTGCGGGAGGCGGCTGCGCAAGCCGCCCTGGTCCTGCACCGCGCCCGCCTGGGCGCCGAAGTGACTCACAGCCGTGCCAGGGAGCTGGTCCGCGACCTGCTCGCCCCGGACCAGGCGCTCCGGGCGGAGGCGGGTGTCGCACTCGTCGAGGAGGGACACGCCGTGGCCGGCCCGGTCGCCGTCCTGGTAGCCGTGGTGGGCGAGACGGACGAGTCCCCGGCCGAAGAACGCCGTCTGGCCCTGGAGCTCGCGGTCGACCGCTGTCGACGGCGGCTTCCTCCCTCGCGCGGATTGATCCTGACGCGTCCGGATCACGCGCTTCTGCTGACCCTCTGGCCCGGGGCGCGCTCCCGGGTCATCGAGCGCGATGCCGCCGAGCTTGCCGAGGTGCTGCGCCAGAAGCTGGTCGCGGAAGTCGGCCCGGGACGGGCCGCCCAGTGCTGGGTGGGCGTGGGCGGGCCACGCCCACGCCTCACGGAGGCCCTCTCTTCCTACGAGGAGGCCCGCCGGGCCGCCGAGGTCGCCCGTATCACGGGCACCCTGGGCCACGTGGTGGCTCATGCACGGCTGGGGGCGTACGCGCTCTTGGGAAAGCTCACCCCGGACGAGCTTGCCGAGAGCATCCCCCCGGGGCTGCGACCCCTGCTTTCGAACCCCGCGCACAGAGGGCTGGTGGAATCTCTGAGGGTGTATCTCGATCACGCCGGCGATGCCCGGCATGCCGCCACCGCCCTGCATGTCCACCGCTCCACGCTGTACAAACGGCTGCACCGCGTTGAGCAGCTGACTGGACTGCGACTGGACGTCGGCGATGACCGACTGGCGGCGCATCTCGGCCTGAAAGCGGCAGAGTTGCACCCCCGTTTGCCGGCATCGACGGATGCGCCGGACGTGGTGTTCTGAGCACGCGCAGCAGCTGCGGCGACGCCGCTGCGGGCCTGCCCCGTGCCGCAACGCGACGGTCAAGGCCCTGCTGATGTGCGCTGCGCACGTCAGCCGAGGACCGTGCCCGTGGACGCGGCCGGTCGGCGTCGGCGTGAGAACGCACCGAGGTCGATGGTCCGGCCGGTGTGTTCGCAGGTGTGCGTGAGCGCGCTGCTGTCGTGGTCGTGCCCGCCTTCGACACCGTGGATCAGGGTGGTCATGAGGCGCCCCACGAGAGGGGCGTTCTTGAACTGATTGCCACTGGTGCCGATGGCCACGTAGAAGCCCGCGAGGTCGGTTCGGTCGTACACGGGGGTCCAGTCGTCGGTCACGTCGTATACCCCTGCCACCCCTTTGGGCTTGTTGGGAACGCGCAGGCCGGGCAGTCGGCGGGCCGCCCGCGTCACCTGCGTCCTGAACCGCGACGCGGTGGGAGTGGGACTGCCGTCGTCCGGATCGTCGAGCCATTCCAGCGGATCGCACTCGGGCTCCGTGCCGCCGACCAGCAGGAACTCCCTGCCATCGGGCCGTATGTACGTGCCGAGGTCCATGTCGGCCAGCACCGGGGCGCGCCCGTCGCCGGTGGCCTCGTGGTAGCCGGAGGGCGCCGCTACGTGGTGTACCTCCTGGCGCAGCGGCCGCAGACCGACGGTGAAGTCGCGGCCCACTTCGGCGAGCCGGTTCAGCTGTCCCGACCACGGGCCGGCCGCGTTGACGACCACCCCGGCGGACAGTTCGCTTCCGTCCCGGAGGCGCACCCCGCGCACGTGTCCCCCGCGCCGCAGTACCGCGGCGACGGGGGCCTTCCACCGGAAGACGGCTCCGTGCCGCCGGGCTGCCGCAGCGAGGTTGTGCGCGGCGAGTTGCGGGTCGTCGATGAAGCCCCCGTCGGGTGTGTGAAGAGCACCGAGCCGAGCGGACGCGTCGGCGAAGAACTCCTCGTCATCCACGGGGCGGGGCGGGAAGTACCGGCCGGTGTCCACGGCGGGCAGCCGTTCGGACAGCTCTCGTGCATCCCATTCCTCGTACGGGACACCGACCTTGTCGAAGTGCCGGGTGAACATGCCGGAGGGCGCGATGTCCACGTCCAGCAGGGTGACGCCGCATCGGTCGAACGCCGCCAGGGGTTCACCGGCGGGTGCCTGGAGATGGTCGCGCCACGCTTCCCAGCAGTGACGGGACTCCCAGGCGGCGGTGACGCCCGCGATCGTCGGGTAGGTGAAGCGGACCACGGCGCTCGAGGCGCTGGTGGAGCCGTTGCCCGCGCCGCCGAACTTGTCGACCACGACGACCCGCAGCCCGCTCCGCGCCAGTTCGAGGGCGACAGAGGATCCGATCACTCCGGCCCCGACGACGACTACGTCTGTGCTCTCAGCCATGTTCCAACCCGCCTTCTCGTTGCCGGACCAGACAGTTCCTCCAGCGGCGCGGAGGGTCGCCGCTCCGCCCGTCGTCCGCACATTACGCAGGTCGGAGACCATGTTCCGGCGACTGTTGTCGCTGCTTTCCGTCCTCGTACCCGACAGGTGTCGCCCGCCCGCGGGAACGACGCGCACGGGCTGAGGCAACCGGGTGTCGAGGCCGATCGTCAGCGCGTCCGCAGACAGGGCCGATCAGGTGGGGCGGCGGCAAGGGCAAGGGCCCGCTCAACGCTCCGGACGGGATCGTGGAACGGACCGGCCCTCTCTCATGCGCAGGATCAGGGTGACCGCGTCCTCCGGGCGGGTTCCGGGGCTCAGGACTTCCTGCAGGAGGAGGCCGCGAATCGCGGCGACGGTGACGGCGGCCACCTCCCGTGCTTCCTTCGGGCCGAGCCCTTCGCGTTCCGCGAGCGACGACAGCATCACGGTCAGGTCGCCGATCGACTCCACGAACTCGCGGAAGTCCTCGGGACCGTACGCGGCCAGTCCGACGACGAAGAAGAAGCCGCGGATACGCGACAGCTGCTCCGGGCGGGTGTAGGTGCGCCAGATCGCGGCGACGAAATCGTCGAAGGTGCCCTGCTGGGCCGTCTCCAGGAGTGCCTCGTTGTCACGGGATCGCTGGGCCTTGAGCATGGCGGCCAGAACGCCCGAGAGCGACCCGAAGTGGTAGCGGAGCAGGGCATGGCTGGATTCGATCCGGGCGGCGATCTCACGGAGCGACATCTCCGGCGGGGGAAGGGCCTCGCCGAAGGCGTCGAGAAGCCGCGCCAGGAGTCGCTCGCGCGCGCTGCCCTTGCGTTCCGAGGTTGACAGGATCACTCCTACAGTTTATCCATTGGAAAAGACAGTTCGGCGGTTCCGTGGTGCTCGGCACATGGTCTCAGCCGGCTCGCAACGACAAAGGATCGACCATGGGACCTGCTCATGTAGTCGGCGCCGCGGTCATCGACGGATCGGGGCGTGACCCCGGCTACCTCGACATCACTGTCGAGAACGGCCGCATCACCCGGCTCGGCGACGCCTCCGGCGCGCACGGCGAGCGTCTCGACGCCGAGGGGCTGACGATGACGCCCGGCCTGATCGACGCTCACGTCCACCTGGGCCTGTCGAGCCCGATCCAGCCGCACTTCTCGTTCCAGCTCAGCGCAGCCGAGATCGCGGCGGACATCTTCGCCACGGCCGGCGCGACGCTCGACGCCGGCTTCACCACCGTTCGCGACACCGGCGGGATCGACGGCGGTGTCGTCACCGCGATCGCGAAGGGCAAGGTCAGAGGGCCGCGCGTCCTGTCGTGCGGACCGGTTCAATGCCAGGTCGGCGGGCACGGCTACTACGGAGCCGAATGGGAACCCACCGAGCTGTGGAGCAGCCACCACATCCCGGGCCTGTGCGCCCTCTCCATGATGGCGGGCAACGCGGACGAACTGCGACACAACGTCCGCGAAGCCTTCCGTCGCGGAGCCTCCTTCCTGAAGCTCTGCGTCACCGGCGGAGTGGTGGGCGCACATGATCGGCTCTCCGACACCCAGTTCACCGTGGAAGAGATCGCTGTCGCAGTTCAAGAAGCCGCGGCACGGAACACGTACGTGACCGTTCACGCCCACAACAACGAGGGCATACGCAATGCCGTCGAGGCCGGGGTGCGCTGTGTCGAGCACGGCACCAGCCTCGATGAATCCACAGCGGCCCTGATGGCCGCTCGCGAGGTTGCCCTCGTCCCCACGTTCGCCGTGGTCGAGCAACTGCTGCACGACACCGCCGGAGCCGGTCTCGCCGAGTCGACCCGCGACCGGGTCGAGGGCGTACGCGAGCAGATGACGAAGGCGCTCGCTGTCGCCAAGCAGGCGCGGGTACGGCTCGGGCTGGGTTCCGACCTCATCGGACCTGCCCAGGGCCGTCGGGGCAAGGAACTCAGCCTGCGTGCCGCCCTTGAGACGCCGATGGAAGCGATCGTGGCGGCGACCCGGACCAACGCGGAGATCCTCGGCCTGTCCGGCCAGGTGGGGATCATCGCTCCCGGTGCGCAGGCAGACCTCGTTCTGTGGAACGGCAACCCGCTCGAAGACCCGGAACTGTTCTCCGACCCCAACAACGCCGTTCTCGTCATGCAGGCCGGCCAAATCGTGAAGGACCTCAGATGAGCACCATGTGGCAAGGCTGTCTCCCCCACACCGAGTACTTCGAGATGCGCTCCAGCGGTGGGCACGACTACGGCATCTGGGTCACGACGCCACCGAACTACGACCCTGCCGCGACCCAGGTGCCTGTCGTGTACGTCCTCGACGGCAACTGGGCCGTGGGCATGACCGCCCCCCTCATCGTCACGCAACTCGACCCCATGCAGTCGATCCAGCCCTACGTCCAAGTCAGCGTGGGCTACGCGGGCGAGGAAGCAGGGCAGTGGGAGCGGCTGCGCAACCGCGACCTCGTGCCCCCCGGCGAACCCATCGGGAAGGAGTACGTCGACGCGGTGGAGATGGGGGTCGCGACAGGCACGATGACCCGCGAGCAAGCCGACGCCTACCTCGCTGAACTGAGCGACAGCCGCGGGGACATGTTCCTGGACTTCCTCACCGACGACCTGCACCCCCGGATCGAGCGCGACTACGGCACAGCCCCGAGCGGTCACGGCCTCTTCGGCTACTCCTACGGCGGGCTCTTCAGCCTCTACGCCTGGCTCACCAAGAGCGCCTTCTTCGAGAGCGTCGGCGCCGGCAGCCCCGGCATCGTCGGTGCAGACAGTCAGGTGTTCGCTCGTCTTCAAGCGATGGGCGACACCCTGCCCGGCACCAAGCTCCACGTGACCTTCAACGACCGGGAGATCCTCGGAGACCTGGCGGTCTACCAGAACCTCGCCAAGAACGCGGCCACGTTCCTTCACCACCTCACCGCCCGCGGCGGATCCGTCACCAGCGCACTCATGCACGAAACGCACGTGACGGGGCTGCAGGCATCGTTCCTCAGCTACCTCAGGACCTGCCGCGCCCAGTAGGCCTAAACGCCGCGGGCGCCATCCACGTCGCATTCAAAGGTGAGACAACTTCTCTGGAGGTGTGCGGGTGACCGAGCAGGACTCCGCCGGCACGACGCCCCCTGCCGCGGGTATCGCCGAAGTACTCGGGCGACGGCTTCCCGCCGGCCGGGTGGTGACTGATCCTGACATCGTCGCCGGTCTCTCCCACGACCAGGCGGTGTGGGCGCCGGCCGGCCGAGCGGTGGCCGTCGTACGCGCCAGGAGCACCGACGAGGTCCGCACCGTGGTCCGTGCGTGCCTGGAGCAGGGCGTCCCGTTGGTCGCACGCGGCGCCGGTACCGGATTGTCGGGGGGCGCCAATGCCGTCGAAGGCGGCGTGATCCTCGCGCTGGACGGCATGGACCGGGTGCTGGAGGTCGACGAGCTGGAGCGCATCGCCGTCGTGCAGCCCGGTGTGGTCAACGACGACCTGCGCGCCCACGTAGCGACGCTCGGCCTGTGGTACCCGCCCGACCCCGCCAGTTCGCCCTGGTCGACCATCGGAGGGAATGTCGCGACGAACGCCGGCGGAGTGTGCTGCCTCAAGTACGGCGTCACGCGCGACTACGTCCTCGGTCTCGAGGTCGTGACCGGCACGGGCGAGGTGGTCCGGCTCGGGCGCCGCACGTCGAAGGGCGTCGCCGGCTACGACCTTGTGGGACTCATGGTGGGCGCCGAGGGCACTCTCGGCGTCGTCACCGAGATCACGGTCCGGCTGCGACGTCTGCCTCCGGTCGGCGTGACCGCCATCGGCTACTTCGACAGCGTCGCGCAGGCCGGTGACGCGGTGCGTGCGACCGCTGCCGCCGGGCTACGGCCTGCCGCCCTGGAACTCGTCGACCGGCACTGTCTGCGCGCGGTCGACGCCTGGAAGAACATGGGGCTCTCCGCCGAGGCGGACGTGGTCCTCCTGGCCCGCTTCGACGATGAGGGCCGCGCCGCCGAGGACGGCGCCCGACAGATCGTCGACTGCTTCCGCGGGGCCGGCTCCACCTGGGCGGACCGGTCGGAGACAGCCGAAGAGGCCGAGATGCTCTTCGCGGCCCGCCGACTGGCCTTTCCCGCGCTCGAGCGGCTGGGGCCGGTACTCACGGAGGACGTCTGCGTGCCCATCGGGGCGGTGGCCGAGATGCTGGCCCGCATCGACCGGACCGCGGAGAAGCATCGGATAACCATCGCCAACATCGCACACGTCGGCGACGGCAACCTGCATCCGCTGCTCGTGACGGAACACGGGGACGCGGCGGCTCAGATCCGGGCCCGAGCGGCGTTCGACGACATCATCGCGGACGCCCTGGAACTGGGCGGGACGGTGACCGGTGAGCACGGCGTGGGACTCCTCAAGCGGCACGGCCTCACCCGTGAACTCGGCCCGGCCGTCCTGGAGATGCATCGCGCCGTGAAACGTGCGCTCGACCCGGCCGGCATCCTCAACCCCGGCAAGGTGCTCGGGCCGGAATGACCCCTCGGCCGAGATTCCAGCTCGGAAGCGAGGCCGGCCGGACCGGGCGCGGTGCGCGATCGCCGGCCGCAGCCGACTCCACCGGCGCCGCGAACGCGAGGCCGACCGCTTCCTCGCGTTCGCCAGCATCGTCCGCACCCTCGTCCGGTACCGCCGAGTCGCCGGAGGAGATGGCTTCTCAGGGGTCAGTCGGCGAGGGCGACGGCCGACCGTACGGCGAGGGCGCGGCGGAGGTCGTCGAGCTGGTCGACGAGCTTGCGGCGCAGGGCCGGGATGAGGGCCGGGTCCTCCAGGGCGCGTAGGCCGGTGCCCAGGCTCGCGGGGTCGACGGCGTACACCGGGAAGGCGTGGCGTCCGGCGGCCTCGGCGATGGCGGGGCCCCTGCGCGCGGCGAGCGCGACGGCGTCCGGGTAGAAGCGGGAGACGTAGTCGTCGGTCAGCTTTTCCTGTCCGGGCTGCCAGAACCCCTGGGCGGTGGCGGTGAAGAGGTAGTTGGACAGGGTGTCGTCGGTGAACAGGGCGTCCCAGGCCGCGGCCTTGGCCTCGGGGGTGGGCAGCGCGGCACGGCATCGGGCGGCGCCTTCGCGGCCGGTGGCGCTCGGGTCGGCCGCCAGCTCGGTGGCGATGGCTGCCTCGTCGGTGGCGCCGAGGACGGCGAGCCGGGTGAGGATGCGCCAGCGCAGCTCGGGGTCGAGCTCGGGTCCGCCGTGGACGGTGCCTTCGTCGAGCCAGCTGCGGAGCGTGTCCGGCTGGGTGGCGGCGTCGATGAAGTGGCGTACGGCGATGAGGCGCAGGCCCGGCTGTGAGCCGTCCTCGGTGCGGCGGATAAGGTCGCGGCAGAGGTCGGTGAGCGTGCCGCGGGCGGCGGGCAGGCCCTCGGGGAGGGTGTAGCGGTCGACGACCTGGCCGGCGGCGAAGGACAGGACGCCCTGGACGAGCGCGAGGTCCGTCTCGTACGGGAGGTGGGTGCGGGCGGCCGCGAGGTAGGTGGCCGGCGGGAGTTCGGCGTCGCGGACCATGTCGCGGGCGGTGTTCCACAGGACGGCCCGGGTGAGGGCGTCGGGGATGCCGGAGAGGCCGGTCAGGACGGTGTCCCAGGAGGCGGTGTCCAGGCGGATCTTGGCGTAGGTGAGGTCGCCGTCGTTGAGGACGACGAGGGCGGGGCGGCGGCCGGGGCGGATCGTGGGTGTCCCGTCGCCGGGTACGTCGGTCTCGAAGCGGTCGCGCAGGGCGAGGTGGCCGGGTCCTGCCTGGGTGTTCAGGGCGTGGTCGTAGGCGCCGACGGTGATGCGGTGGGGTCGGGAGCCCTCGCGGGTGATGGTGAGCGCCCAGGACTGGCCGTTGCCGTGCGCGGTGGGCCCGGCCGGTTCGGTGGGTGCGGGGGCGCCGACCTCGGCGGTGAGGGTGTCGATGCCGGTGGTGCGCAGCCACTGTTGGGCCCAGGCGTGGACGTCGCGGTCGGTGGCGGAGGCCAGGTTGTCGATGAAGTCGGCGAGGGTGGCGTTGGCGAACTTGTGGCGGGCGAAGTGGGCGTTGATGCCGGCCAGGAAGTCCTTCTCGCCGAGCCAGGCGACGAGTTGGCGCAGGGCGGAGGCGCCCTTGGCGTAGCTGATGCCGTCGAAGTTGAGGAGGGCGGACGCGGTGTCGGGGACGGCGTCGGGGTCGGGGGCGACGGGGTGGGTGGAGGGGCGCTGGTCGGCGTCGTATCCCCAGCCCTTGCGGGCGACGCCGAAGTCGACCCAGGTGTCGGTGAATCGGGTGGCTTCGGTGAGGGTCTGGTAGCCCATGTACTCGGCGAAGGACTCGTTCAGCCAGATGTCGTCCCACCAGGTCAGGGTGACGAGGTCGCCGAACCACATGTGGGCCATCTCGTGGGCGATGACCATGGCGCGGGTCTGGCGCTCGGCGTCGGTGACGGCGGACCGGTAGACGAACTCGTCGCGGAAGGTGACGAGTCCGGGGTTCTCCATGGCGCCCGCGTTGAACTCGGGGACGAAGGCCTGGTCGTAGGAGTCGAACGGGTAGGGCTCGTCGAACTTCTCGTGGTAGCGGTCGTAGCAGGCGCGGGTGATGTCGAGGATCTCGTCGGCGTCGGCGTCCAGGTACGGGGCGAGGGAGCGGCGGCAGTGGATGCCGAAGGGCAGTCCGGCGTGCTCCGTGGTGATCGAGTGCCAGGGCCCCGCGGCGATCGCGACGAGGTAGGTGGAGATGAGGGGGGTGGGCGCGATGGTCCAGCGCCCCTGTCCGGTGCGTTCGGCGACGCCGTTGCCGAGGACGGTCCAGCCCGCGGGGGCGGTGACGTCGATGGCGAAGACGGACTTGAGGTCGGGCTGGTCGAAGGCGGCGAAGACGCGTTGGACGTCCTCCATGAACAGCTGGGTGTAGACGTAGGTCTCGCCGTCGGTGGGGTCGGTGAAGCGGTGCATGCCCTCGCCGGTGCGTGAGTAGCGCATCGCGGCGTCGATGTGCAGTTCGTGGGGGCCGGCGGTGAGCCCGGTGAGGGGGTAGCGGTTGCCGTCGAGGAGGGCGGGGTCCAGGGGCTGTCCGTCGAGGCTGATCGAGCGCAGGGTGGCGGGCTTGACCTCGACGAAGGTGTCTCCGGCCGCGCGGGCGGTGAACCGGATGGCGGTGGCGGAGTCGAAGGTCTCCTCGCCGGTGGTGAGGTCGAGGGCGATCGTGTACCGCTCCACGTCGAGGATCTGGGCTCGGGTCTGCGCTTCGTCGCGCGTCAGTACGGACATGGCCCCATGCTGCCGTACGGGGGACGGCGGGCGCAGCGGGGTTCTCCCTGGGCGGACGGACGGGCAGAGGGCGTGATCGTGCCGGGTGGGTACCCCCGGGGGCTGCTGCCGCTTACCCTCTCCTCGGCGCGGCACACCGAGTACCGAGGACGTCCCTCATGACGCTCACGCCTGCGCCCGAACCCGTCGTTCCGAGACCCGGGCCGGCGGCCCCGCCCGCCGCGGACGGTCTCCGGTCACCGGAGTCCCCGCGCGGTCCCGCTCCCGTGCTGCCGCGAGCGCTCTGCGAGGCGGCGCTGACCGCGCTGCTGCTGTTCCTGGTCGTGACGGCTGTGCGGTGGCTCGTCGGGCCGGACCCGGCGGCGGCCGCCCGTCCGGCGGTGCTGGGCGGCGTCGTCGGGACCGTGGTCGCCCTGTTCATGATGTCCCCGCCCGGCCGGTGTTCGGGCGGCCATCTGAACCCGGCCGTCACCCTCGCCCTGTGGCGGCTCGGGGCCTTCCCCGGCCGCGAGGTCATGCCGTACGCCGTGGCCCAGTTGGCAGGGTCGGTGTTCGGGGTGTGGTGCGCGGGGCTGGTGTGGGGTCCGGCGGCCGGGCGCCCGCCGGTCCGGCACGCTTCGGTGCGGGCCGATCCGGCGTGGGGCGACGCGGCGGTCCTGGCGGCCGAGGCGGGGGTCGTGGCGGGGTCGACGCTGATGCTCGCCGTGCTGCTCGCGTCGCCGGGCGGGCGCCGGGTCCTGCCGTACGCGGTGGGGCTGACGACGGCCCTGGTGATCGGGGTCCTCGGCCCGCTGAGCGGCGGATCGGCGAACCCGGCGCGGCAGTTCGGCCCGGCCCTGCTGGCCGGGGACACCGGCCGGCTGTGGGTGTACGTTCTCGGGCCGGCCGTGGGGGCGGTGCTCGGCGCGTGGGCCGCGGGGCGGATGGGGCTCCGGCAGGCGGCCCGGTAGCCGCTCAGGCGTCCCGCGCCTGGCCGTTCTCCGCCTCCTCGGCGATCCGCTCGTGGTGCCGGATCACCTCGGCGATGATGAAGTTCAGCAGCTTCTCGGCGAACGCCGGGTCCAGGTTGGCGCTCTGCGCCAGCTCCCTGAGCCGGGCGATCTGGCGGGTCTCGCGGGCGGGGTCGGCGGGCGGCAGCCGGTGGTCGGCCTTGAGGCGGCCGACCTGCTGGGTGGCCTTGAAGCGTTCGGCCAGCATGTGGACGACGGCGGCGTCGATGTTGTCGATGCTCTCGCGCAGCCGGTTCAGCTCGGCCCGGACGGTCGCGTCGATCTCGCTCGTACTCATGGTCAGCGAGCTTAGACGGCCGCCCTCACGGCCCGATCGTCGGCGGGTCGTCGGGGTCGGGTACCTGGTCGCTCCAGCCGCCGGGCACGCTGCGGCCCTGCTGTTCGCGGAAGCGGACGGGGGCGGTGCCGACCCGGCGGGCGAAGAGCCGGGAGAAGTAGGCGGGGTCGTCGTAGCCGACGCGGCGGGCCACGGCGGCGACCGGGAGGTCGGTGGCGGCGAGGAGTTCCTTGGCCCGGCCGAGACGGATACCGAGCAGGTAGTCCTTGGGGCTGCAGCCGGCGCCGCGCCGTACGGCGGTGCGCAGTTCGGCGGGGGTCATGCCGTGCCGCGAGGCGTGCTGGGCGACGGTGAGCGGCTGGTAGGCGTCGCGGGCGAGCGCCTGGAGCACCGGGTCGCCGTCGGGGCCGATGCCGGCGCGGGCGCGGCGCAGGGAGACGAGGAGTTCGTGGACGGCGGCCCCGGTCTCGGCCTCCAGGAGGGGGTTGCCGCGGCGGGCGGCGCGCACGATGCGCCCGACGGCGGCGCGCGGGGCGGCGGTGTCGGCGAGCGGGACGAGGGGGCGTTCGGGCTCGATGTAGCCGAGCTCGGTGTACGTGGCGGTGGCGGGGCCGGTGAAGTCGACGAAGCTCTCGTCCCAGCCGGTGCCGGGGTCGGCGCCGTAGTGGTGGGGGGTGCCGGGGGTCAGCCAGATGAGGCTGGGGCCGGTGACGGGGGTGCGGCGGCCGTCGGGGCCCTTGAACCAGCCGGTGCCGGAGTTGACGATCACGGCGACGTGGTGGTCGAGGGTGCGGGGTCCGACGGTGGGCAGCGCGCCGTGCTGGAGGCCGACGCCGAGGCAGACGAGGCCCAGGCGGTGGTGGAGCGGGCTCGGGGTGAAGAAGCGCATCCAGGTGTGGTACATCGCGGCTTTCCCCTCCCAGGTAGTCCTCGGCCGCCGGACCCGGGCGGTCCGTTGCGTCCAATCAACAGCGATCTTTGTCCATGGACCCGGTGCGCGCCAGGGGTGACAGTGGTCGGACCAATCGACCCGGGGGCCGCCGGTTGCGGCCGAGCACAGGAGCGTAACTGCACCATGACCGACTTCACCGTGGGGGACGACGGCTTCCGGTTCGACGGGGAGCCCGTACGGCTGCTGTCGGGCGCCCTGCACTACTTCCGGGTGCACGAGGAGCAGTGGGAGCACCGGCTCGCGATGCTCGCAGCTATGGGCCTGAACTGCGTGGAGACGTACGTACCGTGGAATCTGCACGAGCCCCGGGAGGGTGAGGTCCGGGACGTGGGGGCGCTCGGCCGGTTCCTGGACGCGGTGGAGCGGGCGGGGCTGTGGGCGATCGTGCGGCCGGGTCCGTACATCTGCGCCGAGTGGGAGAACGGCGGTCTGCCGGTGTGGGTGACGGGCCGGTTCGGGCGGCGGGTGCGGACCCGGGACGCGGAGTACCGGGCGGTGGTGGAGCGGTGGTTCCGGGTGCTGTTGCCGCAGGTGGTGCAGCGCCAGGTGGCGCGGGGCGGTCCGGTGGTCCTCATCCAGGCGGAGAACGAGTACGGGAGTTTCGGCAGCGACGCGGTGTATCTGGAGTGGCTGGCGGGGCTGTTGCGGCGGTGCGGGGTGACGGTCCCGCTGTTCACGTCGGACGGTCCGGAGGACCACATGCTGACCGGGGGTTCGGTGCCGGGGCTCCTCGCGACGGCGAACTTCGGTTCGGGGGCGCGGGAGGGCTTCGAGGTCCTGCGCCGGCATCAGCGGCAGGGCCCGTTGATGTGCATGGAGTTCTGGTGCGGCTGGTTCGACCACTGGGGGGCCGAACCGGTGCTGCGGGAGGCGGCGCAGGCGGCCGGGGCGCTGCGGGAGATCCTGGAGTGCGGGGCGTCGGTGAACATCTACATGGCGCACGGGGGGACGAACTTCGCGGGCTGGGCGGGGGCGAACCGCGGTGGCCCCCTGCAGGACGGGGAGTTCCAGCCGACGGTGACGTCGTACGACTACGACGCGCCGGTCGACGAGTACGGGCGGGCCACGGAGAAGTTCCACCTGTTCCGGACGGTTCTTCAGGGGTACGCCAAGGGGCCGTTGCCCGCGCTGCCGCCGGAGCCGCAGGGGCTGGCCGGACCGCTGCGGGCGGAGTTGACCGGGTGGGCGGGGCTCGGGGACGTACTGGAGGCGCTGGGCGATCCGGAGACGGAGTCGGGGGTGCCGCCGACCTTCGAGGAGCTGGGCGTGGACCGGGGTCTGGTGCGCTACCGGGTGGCGGTGCCGGGGCCCCGCCAGGCGTATCCGCTGGGCGCCTCGGGTCTGCGGGACCGGGCGGTGGTGTACGTGGACGGGGTGCGGGCCGGGGTGCTGACCGAGGAGTCGGGCACGCTGCCGGAGCCGGTGGCGGGGCCCGCGGAGGTCGAGCTGTGGGTGGAGTCGCTGGGCCGCGTCAACTACGGGCCGCGGCTCGGCGAGCCGAAGGGGGTCACGGGCGGAGTGCTGCACGAGCGGCAGTATCTGCACGGGGTACGGGCCCGGGGGCTGCGGCTGGCCGCCTTCGACGCGCCGGGCGCGGTGGCGGCGCTCCCGTTCGCGCCGGTGGAGGCCGCGGCGGGGGCGGGCGACGCGGGGCGGACGGGGCTGTTCCGGGGTGCGTTCACGGTCGAGGGCGCGGCGGGCGTCGGTCACGCGGGGCTCGAACTGCCGGGCTGGACGCGCGGGTTCGTCTGGGTGAACGGTTTCTGCCTGGGCCGGTACTGGTCGGCGGGCCCGCAGCGAACGCTGTACGTGCCGGGTCCGGTGCTCCGCGAGGGCGCCAACGAGGTGTGGGTGCTGGAGCTGGAGGGCACGGGCGAGCCGTGGGTGGAGCTGGGTCCGGGGGCGCCCGTTCGTGCGGGCACCCCCGGGGTGGTTCAGCCGTGATCACCGGGCTGACGTCCGACGATCGGGTGGCTCAGGCCTGAGCCGGCAGGTCGCTCCGCGTGGGGTCGGAGCCGCTCCGTACGGGTCAGAGCGAGTCGGCCGCGGAGGCGATGTCGGCCGCGAAGTGGGAGACCTGGGTGTAGACGCCCGGGTAGTTCGGGCGGGCGCAGCCCTGGCCCCAGCTGACGATGCCGACCTGGACCCACTCGTCGGAGTCGTCCTTGCGGAACATCGGGCCGCCGGAGTCGCCCTGGCAGCTGTCGACGCCACCGGTGTCGAGGAGGCCGGCGCACAGCTCCTCGTCGGCGACGAGGCCGCTGTAGGCGCCCTGGCAGTCGGAGTCGGAGACGAAGGGGACGTCGGCCTTGAGGAGGTGGCGCTGCTGGCTGCCGCCTTCCTTGTCGGCGCCCCAGCCCGCGACGGTGAAGGTGCCCTCGTCGTAGGCGGCGTCGGTGGCGATCTTCAGCGTGGGCTGGTCGATCGGCTGGGCGAGCTTGATCAGCGCCCAGTCCTTGCCGGTGCCGTTGTAACCGGGGGCCTGGAGGACCTTGGCGGACTTGACCGTGATCGCGTCGGGCGACTCGAGGTCGGCGACGCCGCCGGTCACGGAGATCGAGGTGTTGTCGCCCGAACCGTCCACGCAGTGGGCGGCGGTGAGGACGATGTCCTGGGTGTAGAGCGAACCGCCGCAGCCCATGGAGAGCCGGACCATGAACGGGAATTCACCCTGTTCGGCGCGTTCCCCGCCGACGATCGGCTGGGGGGCGGCGGAGGCCGGCTGGAGGCTGACGGTCGCGAGGGCGACGGCGGCCAGGGCGACGGAACACCTTTTCAGCGCGCTCGGAAGCTTCACAGATGCCTGCTTTCGTGGGGGGATTTCGTGTGGGGGGTTGCTGTGGGGGGTTGCGGTACCGCGTTGCCGTGCAGGAGTCCCTGTACGGCAGGCCGGACGTGCTGACGCGCTGTGGGTTGCGCGGTCCGGCGCGCGTGCCCCTGCCGGGTGACGGCCTCCGGCACGGAGACCGGATTAGTCATGTACGCGACAAGAACACTCCGATTATCGGCGTCGGGTGACCGCTGCCACAAGGTGCTCTTTTCAGCCAAGATCATCAGGTGGCTTTCCGGCCCCCCTCCCCCGCCCGGCATACAGTGGAGATCCGTCGACCGTCGCGGATGGGGGATTCCGGCGTGACGAACAGTCCTCCGGGCGCACCCGTCGCCCATGGCTTCCCGCATCTGGACACGGTCCGCTCCGCCGTCACCGCGCTCTACCGGCGGCTCTCGGCGGACGGCGTCCGCGCCTACGCCACCAGCCTCGCGCCCTCCGACGCCGCGTTCGCGGACGAGGACGACCTGCATCTGGGAGCCCAGCGGGTGGCGCGTGCCCTGGTCCAGCACCTGCGCCTCCCCGAGGCCCGGATGATCGTCGGCTTCCGGGCGATGGAGCACGCGGCGAGCGTGGAACTGGCCGCCGGCCCCGAGTACTTCATCGAGCTGAACGACCGCTTCCGCACCCACCGCAGGGACATCGGGGCGGCGCTCGCGCACGAGGTCACCCATGTGCTGCTGCACCGGCTCGGCCTGGAGTTCCCCGGTACCCGCGCCAACGAGATCCTCACCGACACGACGACGGCCTACCTCGGCGCGGGCTGGCTGCTGCTGGACGCGTTCCGGGAGGACGCCACGTCCCGCCAGAAGCTCGGCTATCTGACGCCGGAGGAGTTCGGATACGTCCTGGCCAAGCGGGCGTTCGCCTTCGACGAGGACCCCTCCCCGTGGTTCACCAGCCCCCAGGCGTACACCGCGTACACCAAAGGGCACCGGCGGGCGCTGGACGATCTGCGCAGACCTCCGCTGACCGCCGCCGGCTGGACGGGCCGCCGCCGCTACGCCAAGGACCGGCGGTACGCCCAGGACCACCCCGACGCCGCCCCGGACCCGAACGTTCCGTACGTCTTCGAGACCGGCGCCGAAGGGCTGCGCGTCTCCTTCCCCTGCCCCACCTGCCACCAGCGCATCCGGCTCCCCGTCCGGGGCCGGGTCAGCGCACGGTGCGGGCTGTGCCGTACGCGCCTGGAGTGCGACACCTGAGCAGCGGGGCTGTCCGTGGTCCCCCGTAGGGTCGAAGCATGACGAACGAGCCGATCAGGGACGAACCAAGCCTGTTCGACGCGCTGTACGAGGACGAGAACACGGTCGTACGGGCGCTGCGCGCGGGTGCGCGGGCCGAGGCGAGCGACGAGGAGGGCACGACCGCGCTCTACACGGCCGCGGTCCAGGACCGCCCCGAGATGGTGCGGCTGCTGCTCGCGGCGGGGGCCGACCCCAACCGGGCGAGCGGGCCCGAGGCCGGTGATCTGCCGCTGTGCGGGGCGGCGTGCGGCGGGCACACCGAGGTGGTGGAGGCGCTGCTGTCCGCCGGGGCCCGGCCGGATCTGCGGGAGGAGTTCGGCTTCACCGCGCTGCGCTGGGCGGTCGGCCTGGGGCACGCCGAGACGGTCGAGGCGCTGCTCGCCGGGGGCGCGGACCCGCTGCTGCCGGGCCCGCGGGGCGAGGCGATGCTGGTGCTGGCGGCGCAGCGCGGCTCGGTGCGTACGGTACGGGCGCTGCTCGCGCACGGCGGCGCGGCGGAGGGACAGGAGTCCGCGGTCGCGGTCGCGCTGGCCGAGGCGCGGCGCATCGCCGGACTCGATCCGGAGCGGGAGCTGCTGCGGCGGCTGGAGGAGATGTACGGCCCCGGGCTCGACACGGTGGTGCTCCGCGAGCGGCGGGACGGCGAGGAGACCGTGGCGGTGGAGCTGCTCCGGGACGGGGTCCCGTCGGCGGGGGTGGACCAGCACACGGGGCACGCGGAGATCGTGACGCTGCTGGAGGGGTGGACCTGAGCCGGGCCCGGGCCGGACGTGAGCCGAACGTGGGCTGGGCGCGGGCCGGACGTGAGCCGCGCCTGAGCGGAAGGGGCGCCGGCCCCGCCCCCCTCACCGTCCGCGCTGCCACGCCTCCCGCGTCAGCTCGTACTCCACCTCGCCGTGCTCGGAGCCCTCGATGACCTCCGGCCAGTCCTCGGTGTAGGCCCGCAGAAAGGTCAGCCCCGTCTTCTCCATCACGCGCCGGGAACCCGTGTTGACCGCCATGGTGTTGGCGGTGACACGCTGGACCCCGAGGTCCGTGAACCCCTTGTCGACCAGGGCGCGTGCTCCTTCGGTGGCGTATCCACGGCCCCAGGCGGCCCGGTTCAGCCGGTAACCGAGCTCGACCACGGCGGGGTCGTGGTCGTCCAGCGGCCGGAGTTCGAACCAGCCGAGGAACGCCCCCGTGTCCTTCTCCCGTGCGATCCAGTAGCCGCGGGTCCCGGTGCACGCGTGGTCGTGGAGGAGCCTCGGCAGGGTCCGGTCCCGGATGTCCTCGGCACTGGTGGGCCTGCCGCCGTTGATGTAGCGCATGACGGCCGGGTCGTTGTCGAGCGCGAGCAGGTGGGGGGCGTCGGCGGCTGTGGCGGGGCGCAGGGCGAGCCGGTCGGTCTCCAGGAAGGAATCGGTCTCCGGAAAGGCCGGGGAGACCTGCGGGGTGGTGGTGAGCCGGAGGGTCAGCCCCTCCGGGCTCGACAGCCGTGCGGCGCCTCCGGTGAGGGTGACGAACTCACCGCCGAGCTCGCGGGCCCGGGCGGCGGCGCGGTCCGGATCGCCCACGGCCACGCACAGCTCCCATTGCGGCGCGGTCCCGGGCGCGGCTTCCACGAACGTGGCCCGGGCGAGCGGAGCGCCGGTCGTCCCGCTGTAGAAGTGCCGGGCACGCTCGGGGTCCGCGCAGACCAGGACCATGTGATGAGGGATCGCCACGCCCTCGTCCGGAGGCGATACCGGCCACCCCGCGAACCCCTGGGGCCGCCAGAGGGAGACGGCCGCGCCCACGGGATCGATCAGGGTGGCGGTCCGGCCCTGGTCCCCCGCGTCGAAGGGCGGCAGAAGGATCTCTGCGCCGTTCTCCGCCGCCACCGCCGTACGGCGGTCCACGTCGTCGACCGCCAGGCAGTAGGCGACGTGGGCGGGCAGGTCCGGCGGGTGGACGGGCTGCGCGAGGTCGCTCAGGCCTCCGATCCGGTGGTCCCCGGCGGAGATCTTGACGGCCCGGCGCCAGTCCGCCTCGTCCACGGCGAAGTCCCAGCCCAGCACCGCCGAGAAGAAGGCGGCGGTGCCGGAGGGGTCGCGCGTCTTGAGGTCCATCCAGCAGAACTCGTTCAGGGGGCCGTGCCGTGTCATCGTGTGCTCCTCGGGTGTCCTGTGCTGGATACCGGGCGCCTGGACGTCCGTGCAAGCGAGTTTCCCCCCGAAGCCCCGAAGCCCCTGATCTCCCGAAGTCCCTGAAGGCCGTGAAGCCCCCAAGCCGCTGGGGCCGTGGGGCCGCCGCCGCGTGGCCGTCTACGACGCCCCGTACACCTGCCCCGGCTTCTCCGCGTCCGCCGGCAGTCGGCGCACCGCCTCGCCCGCCTCGACCGGGGACCTGCGCGCGCCCCGGTCGTCGGTGGGCCCGGGGCGCCAGCCCTCCATGAGGGAGATGCGGCCCGCCACAGCGACCGCGACCCGTGCCGAGCACTGCGTGATCGCCTGCGCGGAGGCATGGCGGGGCGACGGGGATATCGTGGCCAGTCCGATGGGCGCGGTGCCGTCGGTGGGAGCCCGGCAGCAGGCGGAGAAGGCCGCGGCCTGGGGTGCGGACGCGGTGATCGTGCAGGGCGGCGAGGGCGGCGGCACACGGGCGGTCGCCACCACGGTGCTGCTGCCCCAGGTGGTGGACGCGGTGGACATCCCGGTGATCGCGGCCGGCGGCTTCCACGACGGCCGGGGCCTGGTGGCGGCGCTGGCGTACGGGGCGGCGGGGGCGGCGATGGTCGAGGGCCGGACGGACCTCGGGATCATGGCCTCGGGCCAGGTGGCGGCCTTGATCGAGGACCTGCCGAGCGTGGCGGGGCTGGTGGAGCGGGTGATGGCGGACGCGGAGCGGAGCCTGATGGCCCTGGGTGCGATGACGGGCCGGCCCGGCGCTTGAGGGCCCCTTTGCCCGGGACCGAGGACGGGGCGGCCACACTCAAGCCCGTCCGGCGATTGAGGACACCTCTACCCGAAGCCACGGACCAGGCGGCCACACCCCAGCCCGTCCCACGATTGAGGACAGGGCCTCAGCCGAGATCGGCCCGCACCCGCCCCCGGCCCGGGGCTTACGGCGCTCCGCCCCGGGCCCCGGTCCTCAATCGACGGCTTGAAAGGCGCCCCCTACGCCGCCCGGCGCCGCCGCGAAGGCGCGCCCGAGCGGGCCGGGGTGCCGGAGCGCGCAGCACCGGCCTGCGCGGCGGTACCGGCACCGGCACCCGACCCGCGCCGCCCCCGCCCCCGGCTCCCGGAGCGCACCGTGCCGGCGCCGCCGGCGGCGCCGGAGCCCGACCGGGTCCGCTGCTTCGGCGGGGTCGGCTGCGGGACCTCGATCACGATCGCGACGCCCGACGGCTCACGGGCACCCGTGATCCGGCTCAGCTCCTCGTCGCTGGACGTGACCCGTGTGGTGCGCGGCGCGATGCCCGCGTCCTGCATCAGCCGGGTCATCTCGCGCTTCTCGTCGGGCAGCACCAGCGTGACGACGCTGCCGGACTCCCCGGCACGCGCCGTGCGCCCACCGCGGTGGAGGTAGTCCTTGTGGTCGGTCGGCGGGTCCACGTTGACGACCAGGTCGAGGTCGTCGACGTGGATGCCGCGCGCCGCGACGTTCGTCGCGACGAGCGCGGTGACCTGACCGTTCTTGAACTGGTCCAGCGTCCGGTTGCGCTGCGGCTGGGAGCGCCCGCCGTGCAGGGCGGCCGCCCGGACACCGCTGGCGAGCAGCCGCTTGGCGAAGCGGTCGGCGGCGCGCTTGGTGTCGACGAACATGATCACCCGGCCCTCACGGGCGGCGATCTTCGTGGCGACGGCCTTCTTGTCGGTCTCGTCCAGGACGTGGAGCACGTGGTGCTCCATCGTCGTGACCGCACCGGCGGACGGGTCGACGGAGTGCACGACCGGGTCGGTGAGGAACATCTTGACGAGCCGGTCGATGTTCTTGTCGAGGGTCGCGGAGAACAGCATGCGCTGGCCGTCCGCCTCGACCTGCTTGAGCAGGGCGACGACCTGCGGCATGAAGCCCATGTCGGCCATCTGGTCGGCCTCGTCGAGCACGGTGATGGCGACCTGGTCCAGGCGGCAGTCGCCGCGCTCGATGAGGTCCTTGAGCCGGCCCGGGGTGGCGACGAGCACTTCGGCGCCGCGCCGCAGGGTGGCGGACTGCTTGGTGATCGACATGCCGCCGACGACGGTGGCGAGCCGCAGGTTCACGGCGGTCGCGTACGGGGTCAGCGCGTCGGTGACCTGCTGGGCCAGCTCGCGCGTGGGGACGAGGACCATGGCCAGCGGGGCGCGCGGCTCGCTGCGGCGGCCGGCGGTCCGGGCCAGCAGGGCCAGGCCGAAGGCGAGGGTCTTGCCGGATCCGGTGCGGCCCCGGCCGAGGATGTCGCGGCCGGCCAGCGAGTTCGGCAGGGTCGCGCCCTGGATCGGGAACGGCTCGGTGACACCCTGCGCGGCGAGGGTCTTCAGCAGCCCGGCGGGCATGTCCAGGTCGGCGAAGGCGTCGACGGACGGCAGCGCGGGGGTCACGGTCTCCGGCAGAGCGAACTCGGCGGGCGGTGCGACGGCGGGCTTGCGGCGGGCCGCGGGCTTGGAGCCGCCCTGGGCCCGGGAGCGGGGTGCGCCGCCCCGGCCGTTCGAGGGTGCCGGGGAGCCGGCGCCCTGGCCGCGTCCCCGGCCACGGGCCGGTCGGGAGCGGGGGGTGCGGTCCTGGCGTTCGGAGCTGGTCATACGGAATTGCCCTCCTGGGGGGATTCCTGGGCCACTGCCGAATGGGTTACTGCGATGTGCCGGCCCGGCCGTTCCCCGTGCGCCCCCAGGATGTGCGCACAGAACGGCTTGTTTGGTCGGACAGCACAAACCGGGGCCCGCACCTTCACGGTGCGGGCCCCGGTCAGCGAGGTACGCGTCCGACGATCAGACCGGGACGATGTTCTCCGCCTGCGGGCCCTTCTGGCCCTGCGTGACGTCGAAGGAGACCTTCTGGCCCTCCTGCAGCTCGCGGAAGCCGGAGGCGTTGATGTTGGAGTAGTGGGCGAAGACGTCGGCGCCGCCGCCGTCCTGCTCGATGAAGCCGAAGCCCTTTTCCGAGTTGAACCACTTCACGGTACCGGTGGCCATGTCATTCTCCTAAAACAGGTGCAGTGCCGGAAATCCGCACTTTACGAATTCCAAGTCGCCGCATTGAGCCCCATCCGGAGAAAGCCGGAAAACAATAAAGCGCCTGACGAAGCATTCCCGTCAGGCGCACATAAAGTTCATGGGTACCAAAACTGCAACGCGGACCACCCTAGCACGCCCTCCCCCGCGGCGGTGGATCTTGACACGCCGCCGCGGGTCGGGGACAGCGCTCAGAGCCGCTCGATGATGGTGACGTCGGCCTGTCCGCCGCCCTCGCACATGGTCTGGAGCCCGTAGCGGCCGCCGGTGCGTTCCAGTTCGTGGAGCAGGGTCGTCATGAGCCGGGCGCCGGTGGCGCCGAGCGGATGGCTCAGGGCGATGGCCCCGCCGTCGACGTGGTGCCGCCCGCGACGAGGAGGTCCTGGGTGCCGGATAGGACGCCCTGGGCGGCGAAGTGGAGGGCCTGCTGCGAGGAGCCGCACTGCCGGTCGATCGAGGAGCCGCACTGCCGGTCGATCGAGGAGCCGCACTGCCGGTCGATGGTGGCGCCGGGGACCTCTTCGGGCAGGTGGGCGGCGAGCCAAGACGTACGGGCGATGTCGCCGGCCTGCGGTCCGACGGTGTCGAGGCAGCCGAAGACGACGTCCTCGACGGCGGCCGGGCCGACGCCCGATCGGGCGATCAGCTCGCGCAGCACATGGGCGCCGAGTCGGCGGGGTGGGCGGCCCCGAGGCCTCCTCCGCGCCGTCCGACGGGGGTGCGTACGGCTTCGACGATGTAGGCCTCGGCCATGGCTGCTGCTCCTCACGCGGGCACAGGGGGCACAGGCGTACGGCTAGGTGCGCAGGGCGATGCCGTCCAGGACCATCGAGAGGTACTGGCGGGCGATCTCCTCGGGGCTGTGGTGTCCGCCGGGCAGGTACCAGGAGGCGGCGACCCAGACGGTGTCGCGGACGAAGCGGTAGGTGAGGCGGATGTCGAGGTCGTCGCGGAAGACGCCTTCGGTGACGCCGCGTTCCAGGGTGCCGAGCCATGCCTTCTCGAACTTGGTCTGCGAGTCGGCGAGGTAGGCGAAGCGCGGCTGGGTGGCGAGGTGCTTGGACTCCTTCTGGTAGATCGCGACGGCGGGGCGGTGCCGGTCGATCTCCCGGAAGGACTCGGTGACCAGGGCCTCGATGGTCTCGCGGGGGCCGAGGCCGGCGGCCAGGACCTCGTCGTAGCCCTGCCAGAGCTCGTCGAGGAAGGTGGAGAGGATCTCGTCGATCATCGATTCCTTGGAATCGAAGTGGTAGTAGAGGCTGCCCGCGAGCATCCCGGCCTCGTCGGCGATGCGGCGCACGGTGGTGGCGTTGTATCCCTGGGCGGCGAAGACCTCGGCGGCGGTGGCGAGCAGTTCCCGGCGTCGCTCCGGCGTGGGGGTCACCTGGGGCTTCTTCTTGGTAGACACCCGGCCATTGTCCGCCCGCGGCCCGGGTGTTCACGCAGGTGCCCGTGCGGGCGCTCACGCATGCTGGCTGCTGACGGGGACGACCTCGCCGGTCATGCAGGAGGAGTAGCCGCTGGCGAGGAAGACGATGACGTTGGCGACCTCCCAGGGTTCGGCGGGCCGGCCGAAGGCATCCTTCCCGGTGAGTTCGGCGAGGAGTTCGGCGGAGGTGACCTTGGCGAGGTGAGGGTGGAGGGCGAGGCTGGGGGCGACGGCGTTGACGCGTACGCCGTAGTCGGCGGCCTCGACTGCGGCGCAGCGGGTGAGGGCCATGACGCCGGCCTTGGCGGCGGCGTAGTGGGCCTGGCCGCGCTGGGCGCGCCAGCCGACGACGGAGGCGTTGTTGACGACGACTCCCCGTACGCCCCGGACGCGGACGCGGCGGACGCGGTGTTCACGGTGACCGGCGACGAACTGCGGCTCGCCCCGGGCCCCGGTCAGCTGTCGGCATCGGCCGATCCGGCGCGCCGGCTGTTCCGTCCCGAGCCGGGCGGCGCCCCGGTCGCCCAGGCCCGGCGGTACGGGCAGCGGCATGGGCGGCAGGCGACACGGCCGCCTTCGCCACGGCGGCCCTGGCGCTCGGCTGCGGGGAGGAGCTGCTGCGGGCGACCGTGGCGTACGTGAAGCAGCGCACCCAGTTCGGCGTGCCCGTCGGCTCCTTCCAGGCGGTCAAGCACCGCCTCGCGGACACCCTGCTCGGCCTGGAGTTCGCCCGCCCGCTGCTGTACGGGGCGGCGGTGGAGCTGGCCGAGGGGTCGCCCGGGGCCGGGGCGGCGGTCGCGGCGGCGAAGGTGACGGCGGGTGAGGCGGGGTACGCGGCGGCCCGCACCGCGCTGCAACCGCACGGCGCGGTCGGCTACACCGAGGAGCTGGACCTGGCGTGGTGGCTGCGCCGGGCCCGGCCGCTGCGGGACGCCTGGGGAACGCCGTCCGCGTGCCGGGCCCGGGTGCCGGCGGGGTGAGCGCCCCTGCGGCCGCCCGCCCCGGCCGCGGGGACCGTTGTCACTTCCGGCGCACGGTGCGCAGGGGTTGCCCCGGTCGCCAGGACCGGATGACCAGCTCATCGTTGTCGAGCCCGATACGGACCACCTCGGTCAGTTCCGCACGGAAGAGGTGGAAAGGCTCGGGCGGCGTGGCCTCCTCGATGAAGCGGGCGATCACCTCCGGGTCGGTGATCTCCACGGCCCGGCCGCTGACCCGGACGTCGCCGTCGTTCATCTCGGCGTCGGGGCCCGGGTTGGCGTGGAGCGCGAAGCGCGGGTCGCGGCGCAGGTCCAGCGCCTTGAGCGAGTCCGGCATCATGCCGAGCAGCAGCTCACCGAAGCGGAAGTCGGCCTCCAGACCGGTGACCCGGGGCGACCCGTCCTTCCGCAGGGTGGCGAGGACATGGTGCTTGTAGAGGCGGAAGCGGGCTCGCACGGTGTCGGCGAATTCGGGCTCGGCGGCGGCGAAGCCGTCCCAGGGGGCGGGGGCGTGCGAAGGTGAAGAAGACGTCATGGACGCCATGCAACACCGGATACCCGACAACTCCTGTCGGTGTTTGTGCGCGACATGCAGACGAATTCCGGCGAGCCTGGCACCACCACCGCCGCCGCACCCCTCACCGCCTCAGGCGTGGTTCTCCGGAGCCCGCCGGGTGAGCCTCAGCATCACCTCGTCGTACTCCTCGTCGACGCGGCGGCTCTCCTCCACGAAACCCATCCGCGCGTAGAAGCCACGAGCCCCCGTGTTCTTCTCGTACACCTCAAGGGTCAATGAGCCGTGCAGCGCCGCCGCGTGCTCGACCAGGCGCCGGCCCACCCCGGTGCCCTGTGCCTCCGGGGCCACGAAGAGGCCGCCGATCTCGGCGTCCAGGAGTCCCAGCAGGGCCACCACCCGGCCGTCCGTCTCGGCGACCCAGTTCTCGGCGTGGACGAGGTAGATCTCGCGCATCTTGCGGGCGCGCTCGCCCTCGCCCTCGCCGGGGATGAAGGGGTGGGCCAGGCCGCCGGCACGGGACCAGACGTCCATCGCCGCGTTCTCGTCCGCGGCGGCGTAGCGGCGGATCACAGTGCTTCCGGATACGTTTTCGGGCATGCGTGGGACCGTATCCCGCGACGGGGAGATCGGCAGCCGAGTTTCCGGCCCGCCAAGGGCCGGTCGGTCACGTGCGGGAGAACGTGATCAGCACCGCCTGGCCCATCGTCCGCAGGACCCCGGGCGGCCCCCCGGCCGCCAGCACCGCGTCGTAGCGGTCCAGCCGGACACCGCCGCCCCCGCCCGCCAGCTCCGCGCCGTCGTCCAGGGAGACGGCGAGGACCGCGCCGCCCTCCGGCGGCAGCAGGCGGACCGTGCCGCAGACGACGGCGGTCTCCGCCCGCTTACGGGTCCTGCGGTACATGACGTTGAGATTGACGACGGGCCCGCCCAGCAGGAAGCCCTCGGTGGGCAGATCGCCGGGGAAGCCGTGCGGCCACAGGGGCTCGTCCACGATGTGGTGCTCGCCGCCGACGACCAGGTCCATGCCCGCGCCCTCGACCACGGTGAGGATGCGGTCCACACCGGGGAAGGCGGAGAAGGGGCCGTCGGCGGTGACGTCCGCGAGGCTGACGCGCCAGTCGAAGGCGTCGGCTCCCGCGTCCTCGGGGCCGGTGGCGATCTCCCGGGTGAGCCCGCCGCCGTTCTTCCAGGGGGCGGCGGTCAGGTCGGCGGCGCGCAGGATCCGTACGGTCACCGGACGATGCCCGCCTCGCGGGCGGCGGCCAGCCAGAGCGGGAACTCGGCGACGAGCCGGTCGTACAGCTCGGAGTCCGGGACCTTCCGGGGGTCGGGGCCCGCGTGGAAGTACCCGGCGTTGTCGACGGGCCGCTTGGCGGGGACGGCCAGCTCGTCGAGCTTGCGCAGGAAGTCGAACTGGCTGCTGCGGGTGTCGCCGAAGCCGACGAACTGCCAGAACAGCGGCAGCTTCGCGGCCTTGCAGAGGTAGCGTTCGGCGGCGAGCTTGTTGATCGGGCCGCCGTCCGTCTGGAAGACGACCAGGGCGGGCGCGGTGGAGCCGCTGTCGAGGTAGTGGTCGATGACGGCGTCCATCGCCAGGTGGTAGCTCGTCTTCCCCATGTGCCCGAGGCCCGCCGCGATCTTCTCGATCCGGCCGCGGTGGTTGTCGAGGGCGATGTCGGTGACCGCGTCCACGTCGGTGGAGAAGAAGACGACGGGGACCGTGCCGTCGTCGTCGAGGTGGGACGACAGGCCAAGGACCCGGTCGGCAAGCGCCTGGACGCTGCCGTCCGTGTAGTAGGGCTTCATCGAGCCGGAGTAGTCGATGACGAGGTAGACGGCCGCGCGGTGACCGCCCAGGCCGTGCTTCTCCAGCGAGACCCCGGCGCTCTTGTAGAGGCTGACCAGGGCCGGAGCCGTCTCCTGGACCTTGGTCAGGCTGATGGCCGGGCCGCCCCTGCCCACGGCCGTGTCCACACCGTGCATGACGGCTCCCCCCATTCGGCGTTCCGCGTTCCGCGGAGTCCGAGCGTAGGCCACGGCCGGGCCCCGGGCGCACGGCCCGTCACACCGGTTCGCTATCTTGATCGCCGCCGCCCCCACCGGCCCCGTTGCCCACCCCCAGTGAAGGAGCCGGCCATGGAGGCCGCCGCCACCACGTGCTACCGCCATCCGTCCACCGAGGCGTTCGTCCGCTGCACCCGTTGCGACCGCTACATCTGCCCGGACTGCATGCGGGAGGCCTCCGTCGGCCACCAGTGCGTGGAGTGCGTGAAGGAGGGGCAGCGGTCGGTGCGGCAGTCCCGTACGGTCTTCGGCGGTGCGATGTCCCGGGCGACGGCGCCGGTGGTGACGTACGTCCTGATCGCGCTCAACGTGCTCGCCTACCTCGGCGAGGTGGTCCGGCCGGAGATCGTGGACCGGTTCGCGGTGCTCGGGGCGCTGCTCACCGGGCCGGACGGCGAGCAGTACTACTACCGGGGTGACACCTTCCCGGGGTACGAGCTGACGGGGATCGCGGACGGCGAGTGGTACCGGCTGGTGACCGGGGCCTTCCTTCACCTGCCGCCGGACGCGTCGTTCGGGGTGATGCACCTGCTGTTCAACATGTTCGCGCTGTGGAACATCGGCAGGGCGGTGGAGGGGCAGCTCGGCCGTGCCCGCTATCTGGCGCTGTACCTGCTGTCGGCGGTGGGCGGTTCGGTCCTGGTGTATCTGCTGGCCCCGGACACCTCCACCGTCGGCGCCTCCGGTGCGGTCTTCGGCCTGGCCGCCGCGTACTGGGTCATCCACCGGCGGCTCGGCCACGACATGGCGGCCGTCAACCGGTTCATGGCCGGGTTCCTGCTCTGGATGGTGCTCTCGGCGCTGTTCACCTCGTGGCAGGGTCACCTGGGCGGGCTGCTGACCGGGGCGCTGGTGACGTACGGCCTGGCCTACGCACCGGCGAAGCTGCGGACCGGGCCCCTCCAGCTGGCGGGCGGGCTGGTGCTGCTGGGGCTGTTCGCGGTGGCGGTGGTCATGAGGACCTCGGCGCTGACGGGCGGCTGAGCGCCCCGGGGCGCAACGGCCCCGGACGCGCCACGGCGCCCACTGAGTCCGGTCGGGGACAGGCGGGCGCCGCGTTCAGTTCCGTACGCCGTTGTACGGGACGTATCGAGGGGACTCCCCCGGGCCGCGTGGCCCAGGGGGAACCCGGGTGGTGCTCAGACCAGCAGGGACCGGTCCGTCGGGCGGATCGGGGCCGGCAGCGCGCTGGTCCCGGTCAGGAAGCGGTCGACTCCGCGGGCGGCGGAGCGGCCCTCGGCGATCGCCCAGACGATCAGCGACTGGCCGCGTCCCGCGTCACCGGCGACGAAGACACCGTCGACGTTGGTCGCGTAGCTCTCGTCGCGGGCGACGTTGCCACGCTGGTCGAGCTCCAGGCCGAACTGCTGGACCAGACCGTTGGACTGGTCGGTTCCGGTGAAGCCCATGGCAAGGGTGACGAGCTGCGCGGGGATGCGCCGCTCCGTGCCGGGCTTCTGCTCCAGCTTACCGTCCTTGAACTCGACCTCGACCAGGTGGAGGGCCTGGACATTGCCGTCCTCGTCGCCCTCGAAGTGGGTGGTGGAGACGGAGTAGACCCGCTCGCCGCCCTCCTCGTGCGCGGAGGTGACCTTGTAGAGCATCGGGAAGGTCGGCCAGGGCTGGTTGGCGTTCCGCTCCTCGCCCGGCTTCGGCATGATCTCCAGCTGGGTGACGGAGGCCGCGCCCTGGCGGTGGGCGGTGCCCACGCAGTCCGCGCCGGTGTCGCCGCCGCCGATGACGACGACGTGCTTGCCCTCGGCGGTGATCGGGGGAACGGTGAGGTCGCCCTCCTGCACCTTGTTGGCGAGCGGCAGGTACTCCATCGCGAAGTGGACGCCGTTCAGCTCACGGCCGGGGACCGGCAGGTCGCGGGAGACGGTCGCACCGGCCGCGATGACGACCGCGTCGTAGCGGCGGCGGAGCTTGGCGGCGTCGATGTCCTGGCCGATCTCCACCCCCGTACGGAACTTGGTGCCCTCCAGGCGCATCTGCTCGATGCGGCGGTTGATGTGCGACTTCTCCATCTTGAACTCGGGGATGCCGTAGCGGAGGAGGCCCCCGATGCGGTCCGCGCGCTCGTAGACGACGACGGTGTGTCCGGCCCGGGTCAGCTGCTGGGCGGCGGCGAGTCCCGCCGGTCCGGAGCCGATGACCGCGACGGTCTTGCCGGAGAGGCGCTCGGGCGGCTGCGGGGTGACGTCGCCGCTGTCCCACGCCTTGTCGATGATGGCGACCTCGACGTTCTTGATGGTCACGGCGGGCTGGTTGATGCCGAGCACGCACGCCGACTCGCAGGGAGCCGGGCACAGCCGCCCGGTGAACTCCGGGAAGTTGTTCGTGGCGTGCAGCCGCTCGGAGGCGGCCGTCCAGTCCTCGCGGTAGGCGTAGTCGTTCCACTCGGGGATGAGGTTTCCGAGCGGGCAGCCGTTGTGGCAGAACGGGATGCCGCAGTCCATGCAGCGGCCGGCCTGCTTGCTGATGATCGGGAGCAGCGAGCCCGGGACGTAGACCTCGTTCCAGTCCTTGACGCGCTCGGCCACGGGACGGGTCTGGGCGACCTCGCGTCCGGTGGTCAGGAAGCCCTTGGGGTCAGCCATGGGTCGCCGCCTCCATCATCTTCTCGGTGGTCTCCTGCTCGGAGAGACCGGCGAGCTCAGCGGCGTCCTTGGCGGCGAGCACTGCCTTGTACGTGGACGGGATGATCTTGCTGAAGCGGGCCACGGCGGTGTCCCACTCGGCGAGGAGCTTCTCGGCGACGGTGGAGCCGGTCTCCTCGTGGTGGCGGCGCACGACGTCGTGCAGCCACTGCTTGTCGGTGTCGTCCGGCTCCTCGACCGCGCCGAGGTTGCCGACGTTGACGTGGTCGCGGTTCAGGTCGATGACGTACGCGACGCCGCCCGACATACCGGCGGCGAAGTTGCGGCCGGTCTCGCCGAGGACGACGGCGTGGCCGCCTGTCATGTACTCGCAGCCGTGGTCGCCGACGCCTTCGGAGACGACGAGCGCCCCGGAGTTGCGGACGCAGAAGCGTTCGCCGGTGCGGCCGCGGAGGAAGATCTCGCCGCCGGTCGCGCCGTAGCCGATGGTGTTGCCGGCGATGGTGGAGTACTCGGCGAGGTGGTCGGCGCCCCGGTCCGGGCGGACGATGACCCGGCCGCCGGAGAGGCCCTTGCCGACGTAGTCGTTGGCGTCGCCCTCCAGGCGCAGGGTGATGCCGCGCGGCACGAACGCGCCGAAGGACTGGCCGGCCGAGCCGGTGAAGGTGATGTCGATGGTGTCCTCGGGCAGGCCCGGGCCGCCGAACTTCTTGGTCACCTCGTGGCCGAGCATCGTGCCGACGGTCCGGTTGATGTTGCGGATCGCGACCTGGGCGCGGACCGGCCGGGCGGCCTCGGGGCTCTCGGCGCCGAGGGCGTCGGCGGCCAGCTTGATGAGCTGGTTGTCGAGCGCCTTCGTCAGACCGTGGTCCTGCTCGACGATGCGGTGGCGGACCGCGCCCTCGGGCAGCTCGGGCACGTAAAAGAGCGGGGCGAGGTCCAGGCCCTGCGCCTTCCAGTGGGTGACGGCCCGGTCGGTGTCGAGGAGTTCGGCGTGGCCGACGGCCTCCTCGATGGTGCGGAAGCCCAGCTCGGCGAGGAGTTCGCGGACCTCTTCGGCGATGAACTCGAAGAAGTTGACGACGTACTCGGCCTTGCCGGAGAACCGGTCGCGGAGCACCGGGTTCTGGGTGGCGATGCCGACCGGGCAGGTGTCCAGGTGGCAGACGCGCATCATGACGCAGCCGGAGACGACGAGCGGCGCGGTCGCGAAACCGAACTCCTCGGCGCCCAGCAGGGCGGCGATGACGACGTCGCGGCCGGTCTTGAGCTGGCCGTCGGTCTGCACGACGATGCGGTCGCGCAGGCCGTTGAGCAGCAGGGTCTGCTGGGTCTCGGCGAGGCCGAGCTCCCAGGGGCCGCCCGCGTGCTTGAGGGAGGTGAGCGGGGAGGCGCCCGTTCCGCCGTCGTGGCCGGAGATGAGGACGACGTCCGCGTGCGCCTTGGAGACACCGGCGGCGACCGTGCCGACGCCGACCTCGGAGACCAGCTTCACGTGGATGCGGGCCTGCGGGTTGGCGTTCTTGAGGTCGTGGATCAGCTGCGCGAGGTCTTCGATGGAGTAGATGTCGTGGTGCGGCGGCGGCGAGATGAGGCCGACGCCGGGCGTCGAGTGCCGCGTCTTGGCGACCCACGGGTAGACCTTGTGGCCGGGCAGCTGGCCGCCCTCGCCGGGCTTGGCGCCCTGCGCCATCTTGATCTGGATGTCGTCCGCGTTGACCAGGTATTCGCTGGTCACACCGAAGCGGCCGGAGGCGACCTGCTTGATGGAGGAGCGGCGCTCCGGGTCGTACAGGCGCTCGGGGTCCTCACCGCCCTCGCCGGTGTTGGACTTGCCGCCGAGCTGGTTCATCGCGATGGCGAGGGTCTCGTGGGCCTCGCGGGAGATGGAACCGTACGACATGGCGCCGGTGGAGAAGCGCTTGACGATCTCGGAGGCGGGCTCGACCTCGTCGATGGAGATCGGGGCCCGGTCCGAGGTGAAGCCGAAGAGGCCGCGGAGCGTCATGAGGCGCTCGGACTGCTCGTTCACCCGGTCCGTGTACTGCTTGAAGATGTCGTAGCGCCGGTTGCGGGTGGCGTGCTGGAGGCGGAAGACGGTCTCCGGGTCGAACAGGTGCGGTTCGCCCTCGCGCCGCCACTGGTACTCGCCGCCGATCTCCAGCGCGCGGTGGGATGCCGCGATGCCGGAGGCGGGGTACGCCTTGGTGTGCCGGGCGGCGACCTCCTTGGCGATGACGTCCAGGCCGGCGCCGCCGATCTTGGTGGCGGTGCCGTTGAAGTACGTGGCGACGAACTCCTCGTCGAGGCCGACGGCCTCGAAGACCTGGGCGCCGCGGTAGGAGGCGACGGTGGAGATGCCCATCTTGGACATGACCTTCAGGACGCCCTTGCCGAGCGCGTAGATCAGGTTCCGGATGGCCTGCTCGGCCTCGATGTTCTCGATGAACGTCCCGGCGCGGACCAGGTCCTCGACGGACTCCATGGCGAGGTACGGGTTGACCGCGGCGGCGCCGTAGCCGATGAGCAGCGCGACGTGGTGGACCTCGCGGACGTCCCCGGCCTCGACCAGCAGGCCCACCTGGGTGCGCTGCTTGGTGCGGATGAGGTGGTGGTGGACGGCGGAGGTGAGCAGCAGCGAGGGGATCGGCGCGTGCTCGGCGTCGGAGTGCCGGTCGGAGAGGACGATGAGGCGGGCGCCGTCCTCTATGGCGGCGTCGACCTCGGTGCAGATCTGCTCCAGCCGCGCGGCCAGCGCGTCGCCGCCGCCGCTCACCCGGTAGAGGCCGGAGAGGGTGGCGGCCCGCATGCCCGGCATGTCGCCGTCGGCGTTGATGTGTATCAGCTTGGCGAGCTCGTCGTTGTCGATCACCGGGAAGGGCAGCGTGACGCTGCGGGCCGCGGCGGCGGTCGGCTCCAGGATGTTGCCCTGGGGGCCGAGCGAGGAGCGCAGCGAGGTGACGAGCTCCTCGCGGATGGCGTCCAGCGGCGGGTTGGTGACCTGGGCGAAGAGCTGGGTGAAGTAGTCGAAGAGCAGACGCGGGCGTTCGGAGAGCGCGGCGATCGGCGAGTCGGTGCCCATGGAGCCGAGCGGTTCGCCCGCGGTGCGGGCCATCGGCGCGAGGATGACGCGCAGCTCTTCCTCGGTGTAGCCGAAGGTCTGCTGGCGGCGGGTGACCGAGGCGTGGGTGTGCACGATGTGCTCACGCTCGGGCAGGTCGCTCAGCTGGATCTCGCCGGTCTCCAGCCACTCCTGGTAGGGCTGCTCGGCGGCGAGGGACGCCTTGATCTCGTCGTCCTCGATGATGCGGTGCTCGGCGGTGTCGACGAGGAACATCCGGCCGGGCTGGAGGCGGCCCTTGCGGACGACCTTGGCCGGGTCGATGTCGAGGACGCCGACCTCGGAGGAGAGGACGACGAGACCGTCGTCGGTGACCCAGTAGCGGCCGGGGCGCAGACCGTTGCGGTCGAGGACCGCGCCGACCTGGACGCCGTCGGTGAAGGTGACGCAGGCCGGGCCGTCCCAGGGCTCCATCATCGCGGCGTGGTACTGGTAGAAGGCGCGCCGGGCCGGGTCCATCGAGTCGTGGTTCTCCCACGCCTCGGGGACCATCATCAGCACGGCGTGCGGCAGCGAGCGGCCGCCGAGGTGGAGCAGCTCCAGGACCTCGTCGAAGGAGGCCGAGTCGGAGGCGTCCGGGGTGCAGACGGGGAAGATCCGGTCGAGCTGCGCCTGGCCGAAGAGGCTGGAGGCGAGCTGGGACTCGCGGGCCTTCATCCAGTTGCGGTTGCCCTTGACCGTGTTGATCTCGCCGTTGTGCGCGACGAAGCGGTACGGGTGGGCCAGCGGCCAGCTGGGGAAGGTGTTGGTGGAGAACCGGGAGTGGACCAGGGCGACCGTGGAGGCGAAGCGGCGGTCGGAGAGGTCCGGGAAGAACGGCTCCAGCTGCCCGGTGGTGAGCATGCCCTTGTAGACGAGGGTGCGGGCGGAGAGCGAGGGGAAGTACACCCCGGCCTCACGCTCGGCACGCTTGCGCAGGACGAACGCCTTGCGGTCCAGGACGATGCCCGCGCTCTCGCCGTCGGCGACGAAGACCTGGCGGAAGGTGGGCATGGTGGCGCGGGCGCCGTTGCCGAGAAGTTCGGGGGTGACCGGGACGTCGCGCCAGCCGAGGACCTTCAGGCCCTCCTGGGCCGCGATCTTCTCGATCGTGCGGACGGCCTCGGTGGAGTCGTCGGCGGGGAGGAAGGCGATGCCCACGGCATACGAGCCGGCCTCGGGAAGCTCGAAAGGGGTCTCGGCGCGCAGGAAGGCGTCCGGGACCTGGCAGAGGATGCCGGCGCCGTCGCCGGAGTCGGGCTCGGAGCCGGTGGCGCCGCGGTGTTCGAGGTTGCGCAGTACGGTCAGCGCCTGCTCGACCAGCTCATGGCTGGCCACACCGGTCAGAGTGGCCACGAACCCGACGCCACAGGCGTCGTGCTCGTTACGGGGGTCGTACATCCCCTGCTGGGCGGGGCGACCGTCCATGGGCGACCAGGCGTCGATACGCATCGGCTCTCCCGTCGTCGTCGTGGCATTTGCGGTGCCGAGGGACGACGTTGGCCCTCTGCGAAATTTCGTGCAGGTTACATGATGGGGCGCTTCTCAAGAAGCGGAAGACTTGTTCCAACATGCGGACACCGTGGTGACCGGAAGTGACTGGGTGACCAGAGGTGACCGGCTGACCAGGGGGTGGGTCGCTGTCGGAACGATCGGCGCCCGGGGAGTCGCAGAGAGCAGGCGTCGTTGCCTGCGGTGCTTACGGCTCTTGCCCGGCGGCACGGGAAACGAAACCACCGAGTAACGGCTACTTATGTGTAGCGCTGCATAGCGTCTCATTTTACGGTGGCGGGGCCGGTCGCGCCCAGTGGGCGGCGCCAAGACGTACGTCACACGCGTTGCGGGGCGGTTGCGCCGTTCGGGCGGCCCGGTTACGCCGTTCACCGGGCCGCCCGCGGGAGTCATCCGACGGCGACACCGAACAGGGTGCCGAGTCCGTACGTCATCGCGGCCGCCGCACCACCGAGGGCGAGCTGGCGCAGTCCGCTGAACCACCAGCTGCGGGCCGTCACCCGGGCCACGACCGCGCCGCAGGCGAAGAGGCCGATGAGCGCGAGCAGCACGGCGGGCCAGAGGGCGCTCGCGCCGAGGAGGTAGGGCAGGACGGGCAGCAGAGCGCCCAGCGCGAACGCGCCGAACGAGGAGACGGCGGCCACCAGCGGCGAGGGCAGGTCGCCGGGGTCGATGCCCAGCTCCTCGCGGGCGTGGATCTCCAGCGCCTGCTCCGGGTCGCGCGACAGCTGCCGGGCCACCTCACGGGCCAGCGCGGCGTCCACGCCCCGGGACTCGTAGAGCGCGGCCAGCTCGGCCATCTCGTCGTCGGGGTGCTTACGGAGTTCGCGGCGCTCGACGTCCAGCTCGGCCTCGACCAGTTCGCGCTGCGAGGCGACGGAGGTGTATTCGCCGGCCGCCATGGAGAACGCCCCGGCGGCCAGACCCGCCAGCCCGGTGATCACAATGGTCTGCTGGGAGACCGCGCCGCCGGCGACGCCGGTCATCAGGGCGAGGTTGGAGACCAGGCCGTCCATCGCACCGAAGACGGCGGGACGCAGCCAGCCACCGTTGACATCCCGGTGGGTGTGGTTGTCCCGGTGCGCCTCGTGCAGAACGGCGTCGGTCTCGATGATGGCCACGACTCACTTCTCCCCTACTGGGTACAACTTTCGACAAAGTCCAAGGTACGCCGTCCGAGCGTTCGCCGCCAGCAAGGCAAGGCTGACCTATACCCCCTCTGACCTGCGAAGAAAGGTCAGCCTCAGCTTTCTGGACCGTCATCCGCCTGGCCCCTTTCCCGGTGAATTCCGCCTCCCTTCGCGCTCCACGTGGGACAGATGCGGACAGAGCCCGGAAACGGACCCGGTCCGCCTCGGGCTCGGACCCGCCGGACGAGCGGAAGGGCGACGCGATGGACACGGCCACCGGCCACGACCGGGCCAGAGGCGCACTGCTGGGACTGGCGGTCGGGGACGCGCTCGGCGCCCCGGCGGAGAACCTGCGGCCCTCCGAGATCCGCCGCCGCTGGGGGCGTATCGAGGGGTTCGTGAGCGACGACCCGGCGGGCACCGACGACACGGAGTACGCGATCTTCTCCGGGCTGCTGCTGGCCCGGCACGGCTCCGCGCTCGACGTCACCCATGTGGAGCGGGCCTGGCACCACTGGATCGCCGATCTCGACGAGGGCCCGTTCCGGGGGGCCGGGTTCAGCGAGCGCGGCACGCTGGAGAACCTGCGCCGGGGCCTGGCCGCACCGATCTCGGCCCAGCACCGGCACGCCTGGAGCGACGGGCTCGCGATGCGGGCGGCGCCCTTCGGAGTGTTCGCGGCGGGCCGCCCCGCCGAGGCGGCCCGGCTGGTCGCGGTGGACGGCCGGGTCAGCCACGAGGGCGAGGGGATCTACGGGGGTCAGGCGGTGGCGGCCGGGGTCGCTGCGGCCATGGTCGGCTCGGGTCTCGCCTCGGTGGTCGCGGCAGCGCTCTCGGTGGTCCCGATGGACTCCTGGACGGCCCGCTCGCTGCGCCGGGCGGTGGCGGCGGCCCAGCGCCCCTACCCGGACCGCCTCACGATGGAACGGGCGGTGCGCTCGGCGGTGGTGATCGCCGGCTACCCGTGGACGGACCTCGCGCCGGAGGCGGTGGGCCTGGCGTTCGGGGCGTTCACGGCGGCGCGCGGGGACTTCCGGACAGCGGTGCTGACGGCGGTCAACATGGGCCGGGACGCGGACACGACGGCGGCGGTGGCGGGGTCGCTGGCCGGGGCGCTGCACGGGGCGAGCGCCATCCCGCCGGCCTGGGCGAGCGTGATCGGTCCGGTCCGGGGCAGCTGCCTGCCCTCGATGCGCGGCTACCACGTGCTGGACATCGCGGAACTGCTGACCCCGGACGACACGGAGGCGGCCACCCCGGCCGGGGCAACGCGGGAGCGGGGCGGTGGCCGCGAGCCGTCGGCCGTACGGGACATGGCGTCGGTGGCGGCGTCCTTCGAGCCGGGGCGGGAGGAGCGGCGATGACGACGAGGGCTGGGGGCACGGAGGGGGCGGGCCCCGGGGCCTGGGCGGAGGCCGTGTGCGGGACGGACGGGGTGCCGACGGCCCCCGCCCTCGGGGTCACGGAGACCGGGGCCCCGGGCCACACACCCGGCGACGCCGGGTCCGCCCGCGGCCGAGAGGCGGCGGTGACGACCGGGGCCGGAGCGGCAACCGCGTACCGGACGACCGGGGCGCCGACGGCCCCGACCCCCGGGACCGCACCCCCGCCCGGGATCACCGGGGCCCGCGAGCGGGCCCGACCGGGTGGAGGCGCGCCCCGAGCCGGCCGGCAGGGGCGCCGCCCGCCCGAGGAAGTGCCCCGCCCGGCCCCCGCCCCCTCCCGGCGTGCCCGGATCGAGGGGCTGTTGCTCGGGCTGGCTGCCGGGGACGCCGCCGGGTGGCCCGCCGCGCGGCATCGGGCGGCCCGGATGCCCGAGTGGACCCGGCGGCTCACCCGGGAGCTGGACACCTTCGCCGAGCAGAACGCGACCACCACGCTCCCCGTGCCCATCGCCCTCAACCAGCCGCCCGAGCCGCTGCGGCTCGGGCCGTCCGACGACGCCGAGTGGGCCGCGTTCGCCGCCCGCACGGTGCTGGCGGCGGCTGCCGACGAGGCGGACGGCCTCTCGTCCGGGCGCCGGATGCGGGACGCCGTCGACCGGGCCTGGAACGCGCTCGCCGCCACCGTCGCCGCCGCCAGCGCCCGGGCCCCCGAGGTCGAGGCGGCCGTCCTTCCGCTGCGGGCCCGGATCTCGGTGCGGGCCGGGCTCGGCAACCTGGCCGCCGGGCTCCGGCCGCCCGCCACCGGGCACGACAACCCGCACTACTTCGACGACGCCGCCTGCGTCCGCGCGGCCGTCCTCGCCGTGGTCCACCCGGGTGATCCGGCGGAGGCCGCGGCCCTCGCGGAGTTCGACGCCCGGTACACCCAGGACGGCGACGGGGTGCACGGCGCACGGGCCATGGCCGCCGCGATCGCCGTGGCGCTGGCCGGCGCGGACGTCGACACCGTGGTGAACGCCGCTCTCGACCGGCTCCCCGACGGCACCGAGATCGCCCGCAACGCTGTGCACGCGGTCCGCCTGGCCCGGGAGTTCGCGGACGAGCCGGCCGGGGCGTTCGCCCTGGTCCCGGTCCTGGAGCACCAGATCGTCGACCACGTCTACAGCTACGGGATCGCGGCCGCCGAGACCGTCCCCGTCGCCCTCGCCCTCACCACCGCCGCCCGGGGTGAGATCGCCCAGGCGATCCCGGCAGCCGCCTGCCTCTCCCGGGTCGCCGACTCCGCACCCGCCCTGGCCGGGGCGCTGACCGGGGCGATCGGCTCGATCACCGCCGTACCGGCGGGCTGGCGCGAGGCCTGCCGGACGCTCGCGGGCTGCGCGCTGCCCCGGCTCGCGGGCACGGACCTGATCGAACTCGCCGGGCTGCTGGCAGCCACGGAACCGGCCCTCCCGGGTGGACAATTCCGGCATGACGCCCACAACGGCCACAGCGCCGGCCGCCTCGACCCCGCAGACCTCCCCCTCCACCCCCGGACTCGATGACCGCTTCACCCGGGCCCTCGTCGGCGCGGCCGTCGGGGACGCGCTCGGCGGCCCGGTCGAGGGCTGGACCCCCGAGCAGATCGCCGAGCGCCACGGCGGCCGGGTGACCGGGATCGTCGGACCCTGGTACGGCGAGGACTGGCGCACCGCCCGCCCCATCGCGCCGTACCACAAGGGCGACGGGCACGTCACCGACGACACCTTGATGACCCACGCCCTGATCCGGGTCTACGAGAAGGTCCGCGGCCACCTCGACGCGTACGCCGTCGCCGACCATCTCGTACCGGATCTGCTGTCGCCCCGCTGGATCCCGGAGCTGGAGGCCGAGGCGCTCCCCCTCCAGCGGATCTTCCTGGCGGAGAAGTGGATCGTGGCCCGGCTGCACTACGGGCACGTGGACCCGCGCGAGGCCGGGGCGGGCAACATCGTCAACTGCGGGGCGGCGATGTACATGGCCCCGGTCGGCCTGGTCAACGCCGGCCACCCGGAGGCCGCGTACACCGAGGCGCTGGAGGTCGCGGCCCCGCACCAGTCGTCGTACGGGCGGGAGGCCGCCGGGGTCTTCGCGGCCGCCGTCGCCGCCGCCTGCCACCCGGACGCGACCCCCGGCACGGTGATCGACGCCGCCCTCGCGGCGGCGAAGGACGGCACCCGCTCCGCGATCGAGGCGGTCTGCGAAGTGGCCGCCGACCACGACGACTTCGAGTCCGCGCTCGCCCCGCTGCGGGCGGCCGTGGAGCCCTTCGACACGGTCGGCCCCGACTACCGCTCCCCCGCGCTCGGCGCCCGCCGCCCCTCCCGGCTGCACGCCATCGAGGAACTGCCCGTCGCGCTGGGGATGTTGCTGGTCGGGGACGGTGACTACCGGCGTACGGTGCTGGGTTCGGTGAACTACGGCCGTGACTGCGACTCCATCGCCACGATGAGCGGGGCGATCGCGGGCGCGCTGGGCGGTGAGATCCCGGCCGACTGGGCGGAGACGGTGGCGGAGGCGAGCCGCCTGGATCTGCACACCCCGGCCCGGGCGCTGGCGCAGGTGGCCCGGGAGGTCTTCGCCCGCGACCTGGAGCGGCGCGCGGCCCACGAGGAGGCGTTCACCGCGCTGGCCGGTGAGCGGTGAAGGTCGACCCGCCCCGGGCGCACACCGGAGACACGGACGTCCGCCCGACCCGGGCGCAGCCCCGGGACGCGAACGCCCACCCGACCAAGGCACAGCCCCGGGACGTGAACGCCCACCCGCCCGGGGCGCAGCCCCCGAACCCGCACTCCCCCCTGCCCTCGGCCCGGCCCGGAGCCCCCCGCGTCCGCCTCACCTGGGTGCAGCCCGAGGACCTGATCGGGCACGAGCTGCGGCAGGCCGCGCAGGACGGCCGGGACGCCCGGGAGATCGAGGAGCGGTGGTACGCGGCCGGGGGCTCCCCCGCCCCGGACCGCGCGGGCGCGTCCGAGCCGCCCGCACCGGCCCGGCTGCGGGCGCTGGCCGGTGAGCTGCTGGACGAACTCGCCACGCTGGAAACGCCGTCGGCCGCCGACGAGCCGACCGACCTGGACGCGATCGTGGCCGCCTGCCCGCACTGGCCGGGGCCGCCCGGGGCCCCGCTCGGCGTCAAAGACCGTACGCCCGTCGCGGACCAGGGCAGGCCGACCGCCGCCGCCCGGGGCCGGACGCCCGCCATCACCCCCGCCCGGTTGCACGCCGCCTGGCTCGGGCGGGCGGCGGGCTGCCTGCTCGGCAAGCCGGTGGAGAAGCTGCCGCTGACCGGCATCCGCGCGCTCGCCCGGGCCACCGGCAACTGGCCCCTCACCACCTGGTTCACCGAGCGCGGCGTGCCCGCCGAACTGCTGGCCGCCCACCCCTGGAACCGTCGCTCGGCCCCCACGTCGCTCGCCGAGAACATCGACGGCATGCCGGAGGACGACGACCTCAACTACCCCTTGCTCACCCTGCTGTTGCTCCAACGGCACGGGCGCACCTTCACCACCGCCGATCTGGCCCGGCTCTGGCTGGACGAGCTTCCGGCCGGGCGCACCTTCACCGCCGAGCGCATCGCGTACGGCAACCTCCTGGCCGGCGTCGACCCCCCGGAGACCGCCTGCCGCCGCAACCCGTTCCGGGAATGGATCGGCGCGCAGATCCGGGCCGACGTACACGGCTGGACCCACCCCGGCGACCCGGCCGGGGCAGCCGCCCAGGCGCACCGGGACGCGGCCCTCACCCACACCGGCAACGGGGTGTACGGCGCGATGTTCACCGCCGCCGCGCTCGCCGTCGCGGCCGGGGGCGAGAGCGATGTGCACGGCTGCCTCGCCGCCGGTCTGCGGGTGGTGCCTCCGCATTCGCGGTACGCCCGCGCGGTCCGGCTCGGCATCGAAACCGCCCGTGCGGAAAGGGAGTTCGACACCGTCGTGGACCGGCTGCACGCCGTCTACGCCGACACCCACCACTGGGTGCACGTGCTGCCCAACGCCGCGCTGCTCGCCGCCGCCCTCACCCACGCCGACGGCGACTTCACCCGGTCGATCGGCAACGCGGTCTCCGGCGGCTGGGACACCGACTCCAACGGGGCCACCGCCGGATCGATGGCCGGGCTGCTGGCGGGCGGGCCGGACGCCCTGCCCGCGCACTGGACGGCTCCCCTGAGGAACCGGCTCGCCACCTCCGTACCCGGCTTCGACCACACCGGCTTCGACACCCTCGCCGCACTGACCCACCAGGAGGCTCTGCGCCCATGACCCGCATCGCGGTGCTCGGCAGCACCCATATGGACCTCGTCGCCTACACGGCCCGCGCCCCCGGACGCGGTGAGACCGTCACCGGACGGGAGTTCCGGACGATCCCCGGTGGCAAGGGCGCCAACCAGGCCGTCGCCGCCGCCCGTGCGGGCGGCGAGGTGATGATGATCGGCGCGGTCGGCGACGACGCGTACGGGACACGGCTGCGCGACGGTCTCGAACACGCCGGGGTCGACACCGACCTCCTGCACACCGCCGAGGGTCCCAGCGGCACCGCGCACATCGTCGTCGACGACACCGGGTCCAACGCGATCGTGGTGGTCCCGGGGGCGAACGGCGTCGTCACCACACTCGGACCCGGGGAGATCGCGGCGATCGCCGCATCCGAAATCCTGCTGATGCAGCTCGAACTCCCCCTGTCCGCCGTCGTCGAGGGTGCCCGCGCGGCCCGGGCGCAGGGCGTGCGGACCATCCTCACCCCCGCCCCCGTGCAGCCCCTGCCCGACGAACTCGTCGACCACATCGACCTGTTGGTTCCCAATGAGCACGAGGCCGCCGAGCTGTCCGGGCAGGCCGAACCGCACGCCGCCGCCCAGATCCTGCTGCGCCGGGTGCCCGAGGTCATCGTCACGCTCGGTGCGAAGGGCTGCCTGTACGCCGCCCGGGGCGGGGAGCCGGTGCTCTTCGAGGCCCCTCCGGTGACCGCCGTCGACACCACCGGGGCCGGGGACACCTTCGTCGGGACGCTGGCCGTGGCGCTCGGCGAGGGGCGTCCGGTGGCCGAGGCGGTGGCGTTCGCGTCCTCGGCCGCCGCGCTCTGCGTCCAGAAGCCCGGCGCTTCCACATCCATGCCCTACCGCAGCGAGATCGAGGCCGAGGCCGTATGAGCACGACAGCAGGACCCCTGACCGGGCTGAAGGTCATCGACCTGGCCACCCTCTTCGCCGGCCCCCTCGCCGCCACCATGCTCGGGGACTTCGGCGCCGACGTGATCAAGGTGGAGCACCCCCGTAAGCCGGACCCCTCGCGCGGGCACGGGCCCGCCAAGGGCGGGGTCGGCCTGTGGTGGAAGCTGCTCGGCCGCAACAAGCGGACCCTGACGCTCGACCTGTCCGCGCCCGGTGGCCGGGACGTGCTCCTGCGACTGGCCGCCGAGACCGACGTCATCGTCGAGAACTTCCGGCCCGGGACGCTGGAGCGCTGGGGGCTGGGCCCCGAGGAGCTGCACGCCGTCAACCCGCGGCTCGTGCTGGCCCGGGTCACCGGCTTCGGCCAGTCGGGGCCGTACGCCCACCGCCCCGGCTTCGGGACGCTGGCCGAGGCGATGAGCGGGTTCGCGGCGATCACCGGGGAGCCGGACGGACCGCCGACACTGCCGCCGTTCGGGCTGGCGGACTCCATCGCGGCGCTGGCGACGGCGTACGCGGTGATGGCGGCGCTCGCCGGGCGGGAGAAGACCGGCGAGGGGCAGGTGGTGGACCTGGCGATCATCGAGCCGATCCTGACCGTGCTGGGCCCGCAGCCGCTCTGGTACGACCAGCTCGGCTACGTCCAGCCGCGCACCGGCAACCGCTCGCGCAACAACGCCCCGCGCAACACCTACCGCACCGCCGACGGCCACTGGGTCGCGGTCTCCACCTCCGCCCAGTCCGTGGCGGAGCGGGTGATGCGCCTGGTGGGCCGCCCGGAGCTGATCGACGAGCCCTGGTTCGGATCGGGCACCACCCGCGCCGAGCACACCGAGGAGCTGGACGGGGCGGTCGGCCACTGGATCTCCCGGCACAGCCGCGAGGAGGTGCTGAACGGCTTCGAGAAGGCGGAGGCGGCCGTCGCGCCGATCCATGACGTACGGGAGGTGATGGAGGACCCGCAGTACCGGGCGCTGGGCACGATCACCGAGGTCGACGACCCGGAGCTGGGGCCGCTGCGGATGCAGAACGTCCTCTTCCGGCTCTCGGAGACCCCCGGCTCCATCCGGTGGGCGGGCCGCCCGCACGGTGCGGACACCGAGGAGATCCTGGCCGGGCTCGGCCTCTCGGAGACGCGGATCGCGGCGCTGCGGGACCAGGGGGCGCTGTGACCGGCTGCGACACGCCCTTCCCGCCGCTGCCGGGGGATCCGTCGGCCGATCCCATCCGGCCGCCGTTGACCTGGCTGTACGTGCCCGGGGACCGGCCGGAGGTGGTGGCCAAGGCGCTGGGCTCGGGGGCGGACGTGGTGATCGTCGACCTGGAGGACGCCGTCGCCCCGGACCGCAAGGAATACGCCCGTTCCGCCACCGCCGAACTCCTCGGCGACCAGGTCACCGCCGCCCCCGACGCCGTACCGGTCCATGTCCGGGTGCACGGCGAGGTGGACATCCGGGCACTGGCGGGGCTGCCGGGTCTGGCCGCGTTCCGGCTGCCGAAGATCACCCATGCGGTCTCGGTGCACCATGTGGCGGCCGTGGCCCCGGGCGTACCGCTCTATCCGCTGCTGGAGTCGGCGCTCGCGATCGAGCACGCGTACTCGATCGCCTCGGCGCACCACGCGGTGCGGGGCATCGGCCTGGGCGAGGCGGACCTCCGGGCCGATCTGGGCGTACGGGAGGACGCCGGGCTGGACTGGCCGCGCAGCCGGGTCGTGGTGGCGGCCCGGGCGGCGGCCCTCCCGCCGCCGGTCCAGTCGGTGTTCCCGGACGTCCAGGACCTGGACGGGCTGTGGGCCTCGTGCGGGCGGGGGCGGGCGCTCGGGATGCTGGGGCGGGCGGCGATCCATCCGCGCCAGCTGGAGGTGATCGAGCGGGCGTTCCGGCCGACGGCCGAGGAGGTCGAGGCGGCCGAGCAGATCGTCGCGGCCTCGGAGGTGGAGGCGGGGGCGCTGGCGCTGCCGGACGGGAGGTTCGTGGACGCGGCGGTGGTGGCGTCCGCCCGCCGTACGATCGCGCTCGCCGGGCGGGCCTGAGACTGCGGGCCCGCCCGGCGAGCGGGAGGTGGTGCGGGGTGCGCCCGGGAAGGGCGCAGGGGGTCAGCCCTTCTCGGCCGCCGCTTCGGTGCTCTCGGCGGTGAGGCCCTTGCCCGGCTCGTCCTTGCCGAGCGGGTCCTTCTTCGCGTCGGCGTCCTCGGCGTCCTGCTCGGCGGCGTCCGCCTTCGCGGAGCCGTCCGCGCCGGAGTCCTTCCCGGGGGTGGTGTCGCGGTCGGGCTCGACGATCTCCTCGCGGCCCGGACGCAGTTTCGCGGAGACCACGATGTAGACGACGGCGAGGACGAAGACGATGATCGCGGTCCACACGTTCAGGCGGAGGCCCAGGATGTGGTGGGCCTCGTCGACGCGCATGTACTCGATCCAGCCGCGACCGGCGCAGTAGGCCGCGACGTACAGCGCGAACGCCCGTCCGTGGCCGAGCCTGAAGCGGCGGTCGGCCCAGATGACCAGCAGCGCCACACCGATGCACCACAGCGACTCGTACAGGAAGGTCGGGTGGTAGGTCCCGGCGACCCGGTTCGGGCCCTCGCTGATCTCCACCGCCCAGGGGAGGTCGGTGGGCTTGCCGTACAACTCCTGGTTGAACCAGTTGCCCCAGCGTCCGATGGCCTGCGCGAAGGCGATGCCCGGGGCCAGTGCGTCGGCCCAGGCGGGCAGCGGGATGCCCCGGCGGCGGCAGCCGATCCACGCACCGACGGCGCCGAACGCGATCGCGCCCCAGATGCCGAGGCCGCCCTCCCAGATCTTGAAGGCGTCGACCCAGTTCTCACCCTCGCTGAAGTACAGCTGGTAGTCGGTGATCACGTGGTAGAGCCGCCCGCCGACGAGGCCGAAGGGCACCGCCCAGACGGCGATGTCGGCCACGGTGCCGGCTTTGCCGCCCCGGGCGATCCAGCGCTTGTTGCCGAACCAGACAGCGACGAAGACACCGATGATGATGCAGAACGCGTAGCCGCGGAGCGGGATCGGGCCGAGCTCGATCACGCCGGTCGACGGACTGGGAATGGAGGCAAGATTCATGGCGGGGTCGACGCTACCTTGCCGGGCGGTGGGTACGGCAAGCCACCTGGCAACGTCTGGGTAACGAGGACCGCGTCAGGGGCGGCCGCGGAGCGCGGTCAGGAACCGGCCGCGGAGGAGGGCGCCACCGGGGCGGAGACCCCTTCGGCCGGGCTGGACGGGGCGGCGGACCCGTCGGCCGGTGCGGACCCGTCGGCCGGGCCGGACGGGGACGTGGCCCCCTCGGCCGGGGTGGCGCTGCCGGGCTTCTTGCCCTTGTTGGCCTCGGCGACCCACTTCTTCAGGTTCTCCGGGGAGATCTGCTCGTCGCCCTTGCCCGGGAAGACGGACTCCCCGTTGAGCAGCACCGTCGGCGTGCCCTGGAAGCCGCCCTCGCGGAACGCCGTGTCGGACTTCTTCACCCAGCTGTCGTGCTCGCCGTCCTCCACGCAGCCGCGGAAGTCCGGCGTGTCGAGCCCCTTCACCTCCCCGGCCAGCTCGATCAGCCGGCTGTTCCTGGCGAAGGCGTCGTCCGGCTCGGGAGGCTGGTTGCTGAAGAGGACGTCGTGGTACGGGGCGAACTTGCCGACGTCCTGGGCGCAGGCGGCGGCGTTGGCGGCGCGCAGCGATCCGGAGCCGCCGAGATTGCCGTCGATGATGGTGGCCAGGTGATACTCCACCCGGATCTGGCCGTCGTCGGCCAGCTCGGTGATCGTGTCCCGGAAGGCCGTCTCGAACTGGGCGCAGACCGGGCAGCGGAAGTCCTCCCAGATCGTGAGGGTGGACGGGGCGTCGGCCGCGCCGACCGGCAGGGTCAGGGCGGCTTCGCCGATCGCGCCCGACGGGGCGACCGCCGGGCCGGAGGCGGAGTCGCCGCCGCCGTCCTTGCCCGCGTTGGCCGCGATCAGGCCGACCACGGCGGCCAGGCCGAGCACCCCGACCACCGCCGAGGCGACGATCAGCGTCCGGCGGCGCTTCTCGCGCCCCTTCTCCCGCTCGCGCTGCTGGGCCAGGCGCTCACGCGCGCTTCTGTTTCCCTCAGGGATCTTGTCGCTCACACCCGGGGAACGAACCGGGGAGGCACCTCCGCGCCTCCCCGGTCCACAATCCACCCATTCGGGTGGTTCACGGGGTCAGCGCTTTCGAACACCTGCGGCGAGTTCGCCCGCCAGGGAGCGGACGGCGGCCAGGCCGGCGGCCTCGTCGGGGGCGTCGAGCATGGCCTTGACGAAGGCCGAGCCGACGATCACGCCGTCGGCGAATCCGGCGACCTCGGCGGCCTGTGCCGCGTTGGAGACGCCGAGCCCGACGCAGACCGGCAGGTCGGTGGTGGCGCGGGTGCGTCCCACCAGGTCCTGGGCCTGGGCGCCGACGGAGGCGCGGGTGCCGGTGACGCCCATCAGGGACGCGGCGTAGACGAAGCCGCTCCCGGCCGCCGTGATGGTGGCGAGGCGGGCGTCCTGGCTGCTGGGCGCGACGACGAACACGGTGGCCAGGCCGTGCTTGTCGGCGTGCTCGCGCCACAGCGCGGACTCCTGGACCGGCAGGTCGGGCAGGATGCACCCGGCGCCGCCCGCCTCGGCCAGCTCGGCGGTGAAGCGCTCGACGCCGTAGCGGTCGATGGGGTTCCAGTACGTCATCACGAGAATGGGGACGCCGGTGGCCTCGTACGCCTCGCGGACCGTGCGCATCACGTCGGCGATCCGGACGCCGCCGCGCAGGGCGATGTCGTCGGCCGTCTGGATGACCGGCCCGTCGAGGACCGGGTCGCTGTGCGGGAGGCCGACCTCGACGACGTCCGCGCCGCCCGCGACGACGGCCTTGACCGCTTCGATACCGCCGTCGACGGTCGGGAAGCCCGCCGGGAGGTAGGCGATGAGCGCCGCCCGGTCCGCGGCCTTCGCGGCGGCCAGGGTGGTGTTCAACAGCTCGATGTTGCCGCTCACTTGGCGTCCCCCTCGATCTCGGCGCGGTCGCTGTCGGCGTCCGCCTCGACGACGGCGTCGGTGTCGTAGAGCCCGAAGTAGCGGGCGGCGGTGTCCATGTCCTTGTCACCGCGGCCGGACAGGTTGACGAGGATCAGCCCGTCCTTGCCCAGCTCCTTGCCGAGGTCCAGGGCCCCGGCGAGCGCGTGGGCGCTCTCGATGGCCGGGATGATGCCCTCGGTGCGGGACAGCAGGCGCAGCGCCTGCATGGCCGCGTCGTCGGTGACCGCGCGGTACTCGCCGCGCCCGACGTCCTTGAGGTAGGAGTGCTCGGGGCCGATGCCCGGGTAGTCGAGCCCCGCCGAGATGGAGTACGGCTCGGTGATCTGGCCCTCGTCGTCCTGGAGGACGTAGGAGCGGGAGCCGTGCAGGATGCCTGGCTCCCCCGCGGTGAGGGTCGCCGCGTGCTCGCCGGTCTCCACCCCGTGCCCGGCGGGCTCGCAGCCGACCAGGCGAACGCCCTCGTCGGGGATGAAGGCGTGGAAGAGGCCGATGGCGTTGGAGCCGCCGCCGACACAGGCGACGGCCACGTCCGGGAGGCGGCCTGCGCGCTCCAGGAGCTGGCGGCGGGCCTCGACGCCGATGACCCGGTGGAAGTCGCGGACCATCGCGGGGAAGGGGTGCGGGCCCGCGACCGTACCGAAGAGGTAGTGCGTACGGTCCACGTTGGCGACCCAGTCGCGGAACGCCTCGTTGATGGCGTCCTTCAGGGTCCGCGAGCCGGACTTCACGGCGACGACCTCGGCGCCGAGCATCCGCATGCGGGCCACGTTCAGGGCCTGGCGCCGGGTGTCGATCTCGCCCATGTAGATGGTGCAGTCGAGGCCGAAGAGGGCGCAGGCGGTGGCGGTGGCGACGCCGTGCTGACCGGCTCCGGTCTCGGCGATGACGCGGGTCTTGCCCATGCGCTTGGTGAGGAGCGCCTGGCCCAGCACGTTGTTGATCTTGTGCGAGCCGGTGTGGTTCAGGTCCTCGCGCTTGAGGAAGATCCGGGCACCGCCCGCGTGCTCGGCGAAGCGCGGGACCTCGGTGAGCGCGCTGGGGCGGCCGGTGTAGTTCACCATCAGCTCGTTGAGCTCGGCGGCGAACGCCGGGTCGGCCTTGGCCTTGTCGTACTCGACGGCGACCTCGTCCACGGCGGCGACGAGCGCCTCCGGGATGAACTTGCCGCCGTACGCGCCGAAATAGCCCTCGGCGCTGGGGATCAGACCCTCGGGGTCCGGAATGAAGAACTCGGACGTCATGCGACGTGCTCCTTGGCATGGCAACGGGTGGGTTCACCGTATGCGCGGAGCGACGAGCGCCACCGGGACCGGCGTGCGGTCACGGCGGTGCGGTCGTACGTACGAACGTGCTGGGGGTGGTGCGGTACGTCGGCCGGGGCTCGCCTACTGCGCGGACCCCGGGCGCCATCGCATGCCGTTGACCTGGCCCGGCTCGTCCCCGATGACGTACCGCACACGCCGTCCGTGCACGCGCCGGGCGGGGGCGCGGCAGCCACGGTGCCAGAAGGGCGGCGCGCAGCGCCGGGGTTGGGGGTGGTGGCGGCAGCCGCGCGCCGGCGGGGCGTACGGGTCCCGCGCCGAGGCCCCGGCCGGGGCGAGGCCCGGGCGGGAACGGGGCACGGGACGGTCGGTCATCGTCGTCGGTCCCCCGGTCAGCCGCGGCCGTGGCGCAGCGCCGGGTGGGCGCCCGCGGCGACGAGGTCGGCGACGGCGGCGCGCGGGTCGCGGCCGGTGACCAGGGACTCGCCGACCAGGACGGCGTCGGCGCCGGCGTTGGCGTACGCGATCAGGTCGTGCGGGCCGCGGACACCGGACTCGGCGACCTTGACGATGTGGTCGGGGATCTCGGGTGCGACGCGCTCGAAGGTGGAGCGGTCGACCTTGAGGTCCTTCAGGTTGCGCGCGTTGACACCGATGATCTTGGCTCCGGCGTCCACGGCGCGCTCCGCCTCCTCCTCGTCGTGCGCCTCGACGAGCGGGGTGAGCCCGATCGACTCGGCGCGCTCGATGAGGGAGACCAGGGCCTCCTGGTCGAGGGCGGCGACGATCAGCAGGGCGAGGTCGGCGCCGTAGGCGCGGGCCTCCCACAGCTGGTACGAGGTGACGATGAAGTCCTTGCGCAGGATCGGCGTGTCGACCTTGGCGCGGACGGCCTCCAGGTCGGCGAGCGAGCCGCCGAAGCGGCGCTCCTCGGTGAGGACCGAGATGACGGACGCGCCGCCGGCCTCGTAGTCCGCGGCGAGCGCGGCCGGGTCGGCGATGGCGGCCAGGGCCCCCTTGGAGGGCGACGAGCGCTTGACCTCGCAGATGACGGTGACGCCCTCGCCGCGCAGGGCGGCGACTCCGTCCTTGGCCTGGGGGGCGCGGGCGGCGCGCTCCTTCAGCTCGTCGAGGCTGACGCGCGCCTGCCGCTCCGCGAGGTCGGCGCGAACGCCGTCGATGATCTCGTCGAGCACACTCACGCGAGCGGCCCCCTTCCGGAACGGTGATGAGGGAACAGGATCAGCCGTACCGATGGTATCCGCAGGAACGTCCAGGGCTCGCATCCGGCCACGCCGCGTCCCATTACCTGGGCATTTCAGGGGGCCAGCGCCGAGCCGAACGGCAGATTCCGGACGACGGTGAAGACCAGCAGGACGGCGCCCACGCCCCACCACCAGGCGGGTGCCAGGGCGATCCGCAGGGGCTGTCCGCGCCAGGCCCTCACCAGCCAGAGGACCCAGACGGCGGCGAAGAGGAAGTAGCCGGCGGTGGCGATCGCGTTGGCGGAGAACGCCGCGCCGAGGTCGCCGGTGACGAAGGCGTGGGCGCTGCGGAGTCCGCCGCAGCCGGGGCAGAACACGCCGGTCAGCTTGAGCAGGGGGCAGACGGGGTAGTGGCCGGGCTCGTTGGGGTCGACGGTGCCGACGTAGGCGAAGGCGCCGGTGACGGCGGCGATGATCCCGAGGGGCGTGCCAAGCCGACGCACCCGGCCCGACCGGCCCACCTGGCCCGGCTGGCCCACCTGGTCTTTCCGGCGCTCAAGGTTGCCTACCCAGCCCGTCCGGCGTTTGAGGACGGAACCGGCGCCGTGGGGTCCGTGCACCTGCGAGGCTCCTTCGCCCACGGGCCCTGTGGCCTCCGGGCTCTCCCCGCCGAGGGTTCCGTCCTCAAACGCCGGACGGGCTGGAAGGGCGGGAGCTTCGGCCTCGGGTGCCGGGCGGGCTTGGGGGGCGGGCACTGCCGTTTCCGGGGTCGGGCAGACCGTGAGGGGCATGTTCCAGGGGCCGGCGCCCTGGGGGTCGGGGTCCGGGGGCTGGGCTGCGGCGGGGGTAGGCGAGGCGTCCACCCGCCGATTGTCCCCCGCCGACGCGAAAAGGCGCAGCCCCACGGGGGCTGCGCCTGTCTGCGTGTCGGTCGCCGGGACGGTCCGGCGGCCGGATCAGTGGGAGGTCTGCGCCCGTCCGGCACTCGCCCTGGCCTCGACCATCTCGGCCGACTCCTTCTGCGCGCCGAGCCCGGCTGCCCGCATGGCGAGGCCCACGAGTCCGCCGCCGAAGATCACGGCGACGCCGACCCAGAAACCGAGCGGGTTGGCCGCGACCATGAAGACGCCTGCGACGCAGAAGCCGATCAACGTGATGATGGCACCGGTCCAGGCGGCCGGGGTGTGTCCGTGGCTCGTGCCCGCCATGAGTTACTCCTCGTTGGTGTTGCGCTGTGGGTGACGCGGTAGATGGGGCCGCCGCTCGGGGGACGGCTCGGTTCCATTGTCCCGTACGGGGCTGCCGGGGGTGAGCCTGGGGTCACGCCTCGCGCGTCGGGTCCTCGCCTCGGTCCAGGGCCTTCCACAGGTCCTCGGGCCGGTCCGGGTCGGGGGCGGTGCGGGGCGCCTTGCCGGGGCGGGGAGTGCCGTCGCGCTCGTACTTTCCCGACATGGCGGGCCAGCGGCTGCCGTAGCGCAGGGCGAGGAGCCCGGCCAGCAGGATCAGCAGGCCGCCGGCGGCGGTGACGTAGGGCCAGGCGGTGTGGCTGAGGGCGTGGATGGTGGCCGCCGCGTCACCGGTGGTCCTGGCCGCCTCCTCGTCGAGGGCCGTGCTGTCGGAGGCGCCGGCCCAGGCGCTGAGGGTGGCGCCGAGGCCGCTGAGGGCCAGGAGCGCGGCGACGATCCGGCGGCCCGCGCCGCGTACGGCGAAGACGGCGACGAGGGCGGCGAGCCCGACGATGGCGAGGGCGGCGGGGGCGCCCGTGACGTCCCGGCCGTCGGCGGTCAGCGGCAGCGCGCCGCCGCCGGTGGCCGCCTGGCCCTCGGCCCAGGTCTGCCCGGAGGCGAGGAGGACGACGGTAGCGCCCACCGCGCCCAGGAGCAGACCGGCCGCGAGGGAGCGGCGACTCCCCGCGGAGTCGGGCGCGGCGCCGGACGCGGAGTCCGCGGTGCGGGCACGGGGCTGGGGTACGGGAACAGCACTCACGCCCTCCACTATCCCCTACCGCCCCGACGCCCGTGGAGCCGGTCGGCCGTCAGCGGCTCAGCGGCCGTGGAGCCGGTTCGCCGTATGGACGGCGCGGAGCACGGCCGCCGCCTTGTTGCGGCATTCGGTGTCCTCGGCGACCGGGTCGGAGTCGGCGACGACGCCCGCTCCGGCCTGGACGTACGCGGTGCCGTCGCGCAGGAGGGCGGTCCGGATGGCGATGGCGGTGTCGGAGTCCCCGGCGAAGTCGAGGTAGCCGACGCAGCCCCCGTACAGTCCGCGGCGGCTCGGCTCCAGCTCCTCGATGATCTGCATGGCGCGGGGCTTGGGGGCGCCGGAGAGGGTGCCCGCGGGGAAGCAGGCGGTGAGCACGTCGAAGGCGGTGCGGTCCTCGGTGACGCGGCCGGTGACGGTGGAGACGATGTGCATCACGTGGGAGTAGCGCTCGATGGACATGAAGTCGACGACCTCGACGCTGCCCGGTTCGCAGACCCGGCCCAGGTCGTTGCGGCCGAGGTCGACGAGCATCAGGTGCTCGGCGCGCTCCTTGGGGTCGGCGAGCAGTTCCTCGGCGAGCGCCTGGTCCTCCTGCGGGGTGGTGCCGCGGTGCCGGGTTCCGGCGATCGGGTGGACCATGGCCCGCCCGTCCTCGACCTTGACGAGGGCCTCGGGGCTGGAGCCGACGACGTCGAACCCGTCGAAGCGCAAGAGGTACATGTACGGGGACGGGTTGGTGGCCCGCAGGACCCGGTAGACGTCCAGGGCGCTCGCCGTGCAGGGCGTCTCGAAGCGCTGGGAGGGGACGACCTGGAAGGCCTCGCCCGCCCGGATGCGCTCCTTGATGTCGTCCACGGCGTCCTGGTAGGCCTCGCCGCCCCACAGTGCGGTGTACGGGGGCAGCTCGGACGGGGGCAGGACGGCGGGAGCGTTCTCGACCGGCCGGCGCAGATCGCGCTCCATCGCGTCGAGGCGGGCGACGGCGTCCGCGTGGGCCTCGTCGACGCCGGTGGCGAGGTCGTTGTGGTTGATCGCGTTGGCGATCAGCAGGACGGTGCCGTTCTGGTGGTCGAGGACGGCGAGGTCCGAGGTGAGGAGCATGGTCAGCTCGGGCAGCTTCAGGTCGTCGCCGCCGTGCTCGCCGATCTTCTCCAGGCGGCGCACGACGTCGTAGCCGAGGTAGCCGACCATGCCGCCGGTGAACGGCGGGAGGCCCTCGTCCACGACCAGGTCGCGCGGGGTGTGCAGGGTCTCGACGGTGGCCCGCAGCGCGTCCAGCGGGTCCCCGGCCGCGGGGACGCCGACGGGCGGGGTGCCCAGCCAGTGGGCCTCGCCGTCGCGGGTGGTGAGGGTGGCGTCGCTGCGGACGCCGATGAAGGAGTAGCGCGACCAGGTGCGGCCGTTCTCGGCGGACTCCAGCAGGAAGGTGCCGGGGCGTTCGGCGGCGAGCTTGCGGTACAGGCCGACCGGGGTGTCGCCGTCCGCGAGGAGGCGGCGGCTGACGGGGACGACGCGCCGGTCGACGGCCAGCTTGCGGAAGGTGTCGAGATCCATGGCCGGACCTTAGCTGTCGAGAAGGACATCGGCGTCGAAGCAGGTGCGGTCGCCCGTGTGGCACGCGGCGCCGGTCTGGTCGACCTTGACGAGGACGGTGTCGGCGTCGCAGTCCAGGGCGACCGACTTCACGTGCTGGACGTGGCCCGAGGTGTCGCCCTTGACCCAGTACTCCTGGCGGCTGCGCGACCAGTAGGTGCAGCGGCCCGTGGTGAGGGTGCGGTGCAGCGCCTCGTCGTCCATCCAGCCGAGCATCAGCACCTCACCGGTGTCGTACTGCTGGGCGATGGCCGGGACCAGGCCGTCGGGGCCGCGCTTGAGGCGGGCGGCGACGGCGGGGTCGAGGTTGCCGGCGGGCGTGGTGGGGTCGGGCGTGCTGGTCATGGGGCCATTGTGCCGTGGCGCCGGGCGTTTCCCGGCCGGACGTCCACTGGGCGGACCCGGGGTGACGGTCGTACGCTGGCGGGCATGTCGACCCATGCGAAGCGTGAACGTCTTCTGCTCGCCGATCTGTTGGAAGCGGCCGGTCCCGAGGCCCTGACCCTGTGCGACGGCTGGAAGACCCGCGACCTGGCCGCCCACGTGGTGGTCCGCGAACGCCGCGCGGACGCGGCGGGCGGGCTGCTGGTGAGTGCGCTCAAGGCCCGGCTGGAACGGGTGCAGGCCGAGTTCGCGGCGAAGCCGTACGAGGAACTGATCCAGCTGATCCGCACCGGCCCGCCCCGGTTCTCCCCGATGGCCCTCAAGCAGATCGACGAGGCGGCCAACACGGTCGAGTTCTTCGTCCACGCGGAAGATGTGCGGCGGGCCCAGCCCGACTGGTCGCGCCGCGAGCTGGACCCGGTCTTCGCCGATGTGCTCTGGTCCCACACCGAGAAGAGCTCCCGCCTGCTGGGCCGCAGGTCCCCGGTGGGGCTGGTGCTGCGCCGCCCGGACGGCCGGACGGCGGTGGCCCACAAGGGCACCCCGGTGGTGACGGTGACCGGGGAGCCGGCCGAGCTGCTGCTGTACGCGTTCGGCCGACAGGACTCGGCGGACGTGCGGGTGGAGGGCGACGAGGCGGCGGTGGAGCGGCTGCGGAAGGCCGAGCTGGGGATGTGATGCGGGGCGCGTGACGGGACCGGCGGTCCTGCGGGCGTCCGGCCGGGGGCGGCGGCCCCGGCCGGTTCGGGTGTCGGACGGTCGGGGTGCCTCAGGTGCCGAGCAGCCGCCGCGCCGCCAGGGCGAGCGAGACCTCGACCGCGTCCCGGGGGCGGGTGAGGCAGCGACCGGTGAGCTGTTCGAAGCGGCGGAGGCGGTTGAGGACCGTGTTGCGGTGGCAGTAGAGCCGGGCCCCTGCCCGCTGCGCCGAGCCGTCCGCGTCCAGCCAGGCGGTGAGGGTCTCCACGATGACGTCGCGGTCGGCGGGGTCCAGCCGGTCCAACGGGCCCAGCACCCGGTCGGCGAGCGCGCCGGCGAGCGCCGGGGACGACACGACCAGGGCGTCCGGGAGGTGCTCGTCGAGCAGGACGGTCCCCCCGGAGGCAGGGCAGGCCCGCAGTGCGGTCTCCGCCAGCCGCCGGGCGTCACCGAGGGCGGCCAGGCCCTCGACGGCCGAGCCGATCCCGGCCCGGGTCCCGGCCGGTACGTCCAGCGCGGCGGCCAGTTCGCTCAGCTCGCCGGGCGGGCCGGCCAGCGGCAGGATCGCGAACTCGGCGTCCGGGCCCGGGTGCCAGAGCGCCGTCGCTCCCGGAGGTGCGGCGGGCAGTACCACCGGCGGTGGAGCTGTGCACCCCGGCCCTTGCCGGACGGCCTCTGCCCCGCTCGCGACGCCGGAGGCCGGCCCGTGCGGGACGCCTCCCGCCCCGCTCACACCACCGGCCCCCGCCCCGCTCCGCCGCCCTCCGGCCACCGCGAGCACCGCGTACCGGCCCTGCTCCGGCAGCCCCAGCATCTCCGCCGCCTCGGCCAGGTCCGCGATCCGGGCGGTGCCGTCGAGCAGGGCGGCGACCATCAGCCGCTGGCGGTTCTCGCGCCGCCAGGAGAGCCGCCGCTCGGCCTGCCGGTAGGCGTCCGCGACGACCCCGCAGTGCTCGTCGACGAAGTTCCACACATCGGCGGCGACATGGACGAGCAGCCGGATGTCGTCGGGGTCGCGCCGGGCGGTCTCGTCCACGAGGTCCTGCCAGACCATCGCGCCGCCCATGCGGAAGGCGTGCAGGACGGCGTCGAGCGGTACGCCCTGCTCGGCGCGGATCTCGCCGATCCAGCGGGAGGTGCGGTGGGCCGGCTCCCGGAACTCGCGGGGCTGGATCAGCGAGCCGACGTTGTGCCGCAGCGAGTGGTGGACCTCCTGCCAGACCTCGGCCCGGTCGGAGTCGATCGCCGCCCGGTAGGCGGGCTCCTGGGCGTACAGGGCCTCGACGAGCCGGTCGGTGAGGGCGGGCAGTGACGCGACGAGGACCCGGGCGGCCCGGTGCAGCACCTCGACGGCCTCGCGGTCGGCCAGGGACCGGAAGCGGTGCGGCAACGGCGGCACCGGGGAGCGGCCGTGCAGCGCCCCGATCCGCGAACGTACGACCTGTGGCATGGCGGCCTCCACCGGGAATCGGCCGGCCGCGCGAGCGGCCGGCCCGGCGCACCGGCCCGGCAGGGGCGCGAGCGCGGCGAGACGATCCTGACGCCCGCAGAATGACATACCGCCCAGTCGGTACCTAGAGGTCTGCGCGGAACTCGTCATCACGGTCTCGCAACCTCCCGGCCGTGGAGCGGCCCTGGCGGGGTTCAGGGGCTCAGCAGCCGGGCCAGTTCGGTGCGGGAGCGGATGGAGAGGGCGGCGAAGACGTTACGGAGGTGGTGGTCGACCGTGCGCGGACTGAGCGAGAGCCGAAGCGCCACTTCGCGGTTGGTGGCCCCCTCGGCGACGCAGCGGGCGATGCGCTGCTGCTGGGGGGTGAGCGCCGCCAACGGGTCGCCCGCCCGGTCGGGCCGGGCTCCGGCCGGCTCCCCCGCCGCCCGCAGTTCCCCGGCGGTCCGGTCCGCCCAGGCGCGGGCCGAGCAGCGCTGGAAGCCGACCAGGGCGTCGCGCAGGGGGCCGCGGGCCTCGCGGGTACGCCGACGGCGGCGCAGCCACTGCCCGTACAGCAGCCGGGTGCGCGCCTGTTCGAACTCGCCGCCGGCCTCTTCGTGGTGGGCCAGTGCCTCGGAGTAGCGGGCATCGGCTTCGTCGGCTGGGGCAAGGAGGGCACGGCAGCGGGCCAGCTGGGCGGGGGCGCCCGGGTCGGCTGCCCGGGCGGCCCAGAGCGCGAACTCGTCGACGGCGGCGTGGAGTGCGCGGGACTCCTCGGGAAGTCGTCCGTCCAGCACGGCGGCCTCGACCCAGCAGGGCACGGCGAGCGTCCGGGTGGCGAAGTGGCCCCGGCCAGGCCCGGCCTTGACGAGGGGGGCCAGCCGGGCGGCCGCCTCGCCCGGCCGCCCGGCGGCCAGGTCCGCCCGGGCCCGGGCCCAGGTGGCGAGGGTGGCGGCCTGGACCAGCCCGTGCGGGCCCGCCCCGGCCAGCGCGGCGTCCCCGTGCGCGGCACACGCCTCGGCGGGCCCTTCCACGGAAGCGGCGAGGGCGAGCACGGCGTGCAGATGGGCGGAACTGTTGGGCTGCCCCGTACGCCGGGCGGCATGCAGCCCCTCCAGGGCATGGGCCCGCGCACCGGCGTGCCGGCCGGCCCGCAGCTCGGCGTAGGCGAGGTGTTCGAGCGCCTGGGGCAGCAGCGCGTCGGGGCCTTTGGTCCGTACGGCGGCGAGCGCGCGGGCGCCCGCGCGGCAGGCTGCGGCGATGTCGCCGAGGACCAGGGCCGCGACACCGGCCCGGAGCAGCGCGGCCGGGTCGCCGGGGTCCCCGCCGGGGGCGAGGCAACGGCGGAGGCGGGCGTGCCCTTCGGCGGTGCGGCCTTCGAGTACACCGCTCATGCCGGCCCGGTAGTGCTCCAGGCCCTCGTCCGCGGGGTTGCGGGCGAGGCGGTTCATGGCGTCGAGGTAGCCGAGGGCGTCTCCCGCCGCCCAGGCGGCCTCGGCCGCACCGAGGAGGGCGTCGAGCGCCCGGCGGTGATCGTGCGGTGCCAGAAGCGCTGCCGCGGCGAGCAGGGCTTCGTGGGCGTCGGCCACGGGCCCGGACCGGAGGGCCAGCATGCCGTGCACGTAGGGGGCGAGACCCGGTGCGGGGTCGGTGGCGGCGCCGGCGTCGACAGGGGCGGTCACCGGATCCGCGGGGGCGGGGCCGGTGGGCGGACCCGCCTCGCGGGGCTCGACGGCCCCGCCCACCGCGCGGGGCTGGGCGGCCGGGTCCGCTTCGGCCGTGCGGGGCCCGGTTCTGGCCAGCAGGGCACGGGCCAAGGGCGGGTCGCCCGCCAGCCGCGCCTGCTCGGCCGCCGCGGCGAACCGGGCTGCGCGCAGGGCCGGCCCGGTGGAGAGCAGGGCGGCGCGGGCCAGGGCCGCGGAGCGCGCGGCGTGCGCGACGGGGGCGACGGCGGCCGCTTCGAGCCCGTCCGCCAGCGCCGCGTCCGGCCCGGAGGCGGCGCAGGCCCGCTGGACGAGGGCGGCGAGCGGGAGGGCCGGGGGCGCGGTGGTGGTTCGCGCGGTGCGGGCGGGCGGGGCGTCCGGGAAGCCCTGCCCGTCCCGGGCCGGCGCATCGTCCGCCCCGTCCCGGTCGCCGGCCTCCGCCAACAGGGTGGCGAGCAGTTCGTGGGCGGCTCTGCGGCGGGCCCAGGGGGCGTGGTGGAGCACGGCACGGGCGGCGAGGGGGTGGGCGAAGTGGACGCGGCTGCCGGATCGCTGGAGAAGGCCGCCGGTACCGGTGCCGTCGAACAGGGCTCGGTCCAGGAAGACCCGGGGCAGCCCGGCGCGGGTGCCTGTGCGCATCAGGAGCAGCGCGTCCGCCCCAGCGCCCTCCGGCTCGTGCTCCTGGGCCGCCGCGGCGAGCAGGAGCAGGGCGCGGGTCCGGTCCGGAAGGTCGTCGAGGCGTTCGGCGTGGGCGGACAGCACCGCTTCGCCGCCGGGCAGCGGCCAGGGCAGCGGGGTGCGTCCGGCGAGTTGGTCCGGGGTGAGCCGGCCGGTGAGCCCGGCCAGCAGCCGGGGGTTTCCGCCCGCCTCGCGGAGGAGTTCGGCGCGTACCACCGGGTCGAGCCCCTCCGAGCCGGATGTCAGCCGGTCCAGGAGCGCCGAGGCCGCCACCTCGCCCAGGGGCGCGAGATGCAGGGTGGGCAGTCCGGCGAAGGCGGTGCCGTCGGAGGCCGAGAGGAGAAAGGCGATCCCGCTGCCCGCACCCGGCCTGCGGGCCACGAAGGCGAGGGCGGCCCGCGACGCCGCATCCCAGGCGTGCGCGTCGTCGACGCAGACCAGCAGCGGCCCGCCGTCGGCGAACTCCCGCAGCCGGCCGGCCAGGGCGTCGGGCGTGATGCCGGTGGGTGGAGCGGCCGGCGAAGCCCCGGCCGGACCCACGCCGAGCAGGGCGCCCAGGCCGCTGTAGGGCACGGCACGTTCGGCCGAGGCGGCCATGGCCCACAGCACGGGGCCTCGGGCCCGGTGCGCCTCGGCCGCCGCGCACAGCAGTGCCGTACGGCCGAGACCGGGCGGCGCCGCCACCACCAGCGCACCCCCCTCACCTCGCCGTGACAACGCCAGCAGGTTCCCGAGGGTGGCGAGTTCGTCATCCCGGCCGTACAGCCGGAGCGGACTGCGCACGGTCGTCGATGGGGTCACACCGGCACGGTACGTATCCGTCGGCGAGGGAGGAAGCACCGCGTCCGGCTCCCGTCCGGGAACCGCCCGGTGCGGTGCGGGCTCCCACCCGGAGCCCTGCCGCGCTGTGCTCCGGCACAGCGCGGCAGGGGCGCCAGGGGCGGATCGCCTCGCGCTACGCGGTGTGCGGGCAGTTCCCCCGGTACTCCGCGATGGTCAGGCTCGGCCGCGGAAGCGGGCAGAGGAACTGCTCGTAGCGGGTGTCATTGTCGATGAATCGCTTCAGCCAGGAGATGCTGTACTTGGCGATGGTCGTGTCGGAGGTGTTCGGCGTGAAGTGCGAGGCGCCGCGCAGCTCCAGGTACGCCTTGTCCAGGGAGCCGGGCAGCGACTCGTAGAACGGCTCGGAGTGCGTGGCGACCGGGGCGACGCTGTCGCCGTCCGCCCCCACCACGAGGGTGGGCGTGCGCAGTTCGGGCCAGGTCTTGTCGGTGTTCCAGCCGGTCAGCGGTATCGCCGCCTTCAGCGACGTACGGCTCTTGGCGGCCTCCAGGGTGCCGCCGCCGCCCATCGAGTGGCCCATCACGCCGAGGCGTCCGGCGTCGACCCGTGTCCGTACCGAGCTGCGCTGGGTCAGGTAGTCCAGGGCGGCGAGAAGTTGGCGGCCCCGGCTGTCGGGCTGGTCGAGCGTGGTGTTGGTGTCGATGGTGAAGACGACGAAGCCCTGGGAGGCCAGACGCGGTCCGAGCCAGGCGATGGAGGACTCGTAGGCGGTGAAGCCCGGCGAGATGACGACCGCGCCGAAGGTGCCGTCGGCGGTGGACGTCGGGTAGTAGATCGTGCCGCCGCCGAATCCGCTCACGGCGAGCGAGGAGACAGAGGTCTGGGAGGTGGCGTACGAACCCCGGCTCGCCTCGATGGAGGCGTTGGTGGGGGCCGGGCCGCGCTCGTAGGGGTTGTCGGCGGCCTGGGCGCCCGGGACCAGGGCGGTCATCAGGAGACCGGCGGTGGCCGCACAGGCGGTCGCCAGACCCGTCAGCCTACGGGAGCGACCCGTGAACGTACCGGAGCGGCTCGGGCGGGAAGGGCGCGGGGGGATGGTGCCGGAGGGGAGGTGCTGCTGCACGGGGGGATCCTCTCGGTGGTGGCGGAACCACACCACGCGAGACCCGCGGGCCCGTCGTCCGGGGGCCGGGGTGCACCGCGTGGCTGCCGACGTCGTCCGTCGGCGGTCGCCACTCTCACCCCGCGTCCCGGGGGTACGCATCGGCGGTATCACCGGTCTCGGCAGACCGGTGATACCGCCGTAGTGCTCACTCGGGCTTCAGCGGACCGGGTGCCCCGCGTCCCGCAGCGCGCCTTTGACCTCGGAGATCCGCAGGTCGCCGAAGTGGAAGACCGACGCGGCGAGCACCGCGTCGGCCCCTGCCTCGATCGCCGGGGCGAAGTCGGCGAGCCGGCCCGCGCCGCCGGAGGCGATGACGGGCACGGTGACGTGCCGCCGGACCGCCTCGATCATCTCGGTGTCGTAGCCGTCCTTGGTGCCGTCGGCGTCCATCGAGTTGAGCAGGATCTCGCCCGCGCCCAGCTCGGCGGCCCGGTGGGCCCATTCGACGGCGTCGACGCCGGTGCCCTTGCGGCCGCCGTGCGTGGTGACCTCGAACGTGCCCCGAGGGGTACGGCGGGCATCGACCGAGAGCACCAGGACCTGGCGTCCGAAGCGTTCGGCGATCTCGCGGATGAGGTCGGGGCGGGCGATGGCGGCGGTGTTGACGCCGACCTTGTCCGCCCCGGCGCGCAGCAGCTTGTCGACGTCCTCCGGGGTGCGGACGCCGCCGCCGACGGTGAGCGGGATGAAGACCTGCTCGGCGGTGCGGCGGACCACGTCGTACGTCGTCTCACGGTCGCCGCTGGAGGCGGTGATGTCGAGGAAGGTCAGCTCGTCGGCGCCCTCGGCGTCGTACAGCTTGGCCATCTCGACGGGGTCCCCGGCGTCGCGCAGGTTCTGGAAGTTGACGCCCTTGACGACCCGGCCGTTGTCGACGTCGAGGCAGGGGATGACCCGTACGGCGAGAGTCACTTCGCGCCTCCTCGGTAGGCCTCGACCTCGACCTCGACGACCAGGCTCGGGTCCACGAAACCGGACACGATGATCATCGAGGCGGCGGGGCGTACGGCGTCGAACAGCTCCTTGTGGGCGCGGCCGACCTCGTCCACGTCCCGGGCGTGCGTGATGTACATCCGGGTGCGGACGACGTCCTCGCGCCCCAGGCCCACCTGCTCCAGCGCCGCGAAGGCGACGTCGAAGGCGGTGACGGCCTGCTCGTACGGGGAGCCCGCGGAGATCTGGCCGTTGACGACGGAGGTGCAGCCGGCGACCAGGACGAGCCCGCCCGGGAGCTCGACGGCGCGCGAGTAACCGAACTTCTCCTCCCAGGGGGCGCCGGTGGAGATCCGGCGCACACCGGCGGCCGGGGCGGCGTCCGTCATGCGGCGACCGCCTTGAGCGCCTCTTCCAGCGTGAACGCCTTCGCGTACAGCGCCTTGCCGACGATCGCGCCCTCGACGCCTTCGGGGACGAGGAGGGAGATGGCACGGAGGTCGTCCAGGGACGAGACTCCGCCGGAGGCGACGACCGGGCGGTCGGTGACGGCGCAGACGTCGCGCAGGAGGCCGAGGTTGGGGCCTTCCAGGGTGCCGTCCTTGGCGATGTCGGTGACGACGTAGCGGGCGCAGCCCTCGGCGTCGAGGCGGGCGAGGGTCTCGTAGAGGTCGCCGCCGTCGCGGGTCCAGCCGCGGCCGCGCAGGGTGGTGCCGCGGACGTCGAGGCCGACGGCGATCTTGTCGCCGTGCTCGGCGATGACCTTGGCGACCCACTCGGGGGTCTCCAGGGCGGCGGTGCCGAGGTTGACGCGGCGGCAGCCGGTGGCGAGCGCGGCCTCCAGCGAGGCGTCGTCGCGGATGCCGCCGGACAGCTCGACCTTGATGTCCATGGCCCCGGCGACCTCGGCGATCAGGGCGCGGTTGTCACCTGTGCCGAAGGCGGCGTCCAGGTCGACGAGGTGCAGCCACTCGGCGCCGGCGGACTGCCAGGCGAGGGCGGCCTCCAGCGGGGAGCCGTAGGAGGTCTCGGAGCCGGACTCGCCGTGGACGAGGCGGACGGCCTGGCCGTCGCGGACGTCGACGGCGGGGAGCAGTTCAAGCTTCGGCATTACAGCGTCTCGATCCAGTTGGTCAGCAGCTGGGCGCCGGCATCGCCGGACTTCTCGGGGTGGAACTGGGTGGCCCACAGCGCGCCGTTCTCCACGGCGGCCACGAACCGCTCGCCGTGCGTGGACCAAGTCACCTTGGGCGCACGGATCTTGGCGTTGGTGACTTCGAGGGTCCAGTCGTGCGCCGCGTAGGAGTGCACGAAGTAGTACCGGGCCTCGGGGTCCAGGCCGGCGAAGAGCCGGGAGTCCTCGGGGGCGTCGACGGTGTTCCAGCCCATGTGCGGGACGACGTCGGCCTTCAGGGGGCCGACCGTGCCGGGCCATTCGTCCAGGCCCTCGGTCTCCACTCCGTGCTCGATGCCGCGCTCGAAGAGGATCTGCATGCCGACGCAGATGCCCATGACGGGGCGGCCGCCGGCCAGCCGGCGGCCGACGATCCAGTCGCCGCGGGCCCGCTTCAGCCCGTCCATGCAGGCGGAGAACGCGCCGACGCCGGGGACGAGCAGCCCGTCGGCGTTCATCGCGCGGTCGTAGTCGCGGGTGATCTCGACGTCCGCGCCGACGCGGGCGAGGGCCCGCTCGGCGGACCGGACGTTGCCGAAGCCGTAGTCGAAGACGACGACCTTCTTCTGGTTCTCGCTCATGACGTACCTGTCCTCAGTCCCACAGTCCCTGGATCCGCAGGATGCCCGCCACCAGGCACATCACGGAGCCGATCGACAGCAGCACGATGACGCCCTTGGGCATCCCCTGCTTGGCGAAGGAGTAGACGCCGCCGGCCAGGAAGAGGCCGACGACGATCAGGATGGTGTTGAGGCCGGTCACAGGGCGCCCTTCGTGGAGGGCAGGATTCCGGCGGCGCGCGGGTCGTGCTCGGAGGCGTAGCGCAGGGCGCGGGCGAGCGCCTTGAACTGGCACTCGACGATGTGGTGCGCGTTGCGCCCGTACGGGACGTGGACGTGCAGGGCGATCTGCGCCTGGGCGACGAAGGACTCCAGGATGTGCCGGGTCATCGTCGTGTCGTACGCGCCGATCATCGGCGCCATCTTCTCGGGCTCGGTGTGCACGAGGTAGGGGCGGCCGGAGAGGTCGACGGTGACCTGGGCGAGCGACTCGTCCAGCGGGACGGTGCAGTTGCCGAAGCGGTAGATGCCGACCTTGTCGCCGAGGGCCTGCTTGAAGGCGGCGCCGAGCGCGAGGGCGGTGTCCTCGATGGTGTGGTGGCTGTCGATGTGCAGGTCGCCCTCGGTCTTGACCGTGAGGTCGAAGAGGCCGTGGCGGCCGAGCTGGTCGAGCATGTGGTCGTAGAAGCCGACCCCGGTGGCGACATCGACCTTTCCGGTGCCGTCGAGGTTGATCTCGACGAGCACGGACGTTTCCTTCGTGGTGCGTTCCACGCGGCCTACGCGGGGGCTCATGCGTCGTGCTCCTTCTTGAGTTCGCGTACCGCATCGAGGAACGCGTCGTTCTCTGCCGGGGTGCCCGCGGTGACCCGCAGCCAGCCCGGTACGCCGTTGTCCCGGACCAGGACGCCCCGGTCGAGGATGCTCTGCCAGACGGCGTGGCTGTCGTCGAAGCGGCCGAACTGGACGAAGTTGGCGTCCGAGTCGGTGACCTCGTAGCCGATGGCGCGCAGCTCGGCCACCAGCCGGTCGCGCTCGCTCTTGAGCTGCGCGACGTACCCCAGCAGCGTATCGGTGTGCTCCAGGGCGGCGAGCGCGGTGGCCTGGGTGACGGAGGAGAGGTGGTACGGGAGCCGGACCAGCTGGACGGCGTCGACCACGGCCGGGTCGGCGGCGAGGTAGCCGAGGCGCAGCCCGGCCGCGCCGAACGCCTTGGACATCGTCCGGGAGACGATCAGGTTGCGGCGGCCCTCGATCAGCGGCAGCAGCGAGGGGTGGTGGCTGAACTCGCCGTACGCCTCGTCGACGACGACGATCGAGGGCCCGGCTGCCTGGGCGGCGTCGTACAGGGCGAGGACGGTCTCGGCCTCGACGGCGGTGCCGGTGGGGTTGTTGGGCGAGGTGATGAAGACGACCTCGGGCCGGTGCTCGGCGACGGCGGCGCGGGCGGCGTCCACGTCGATGGTGAAGTCGTCGTTGCGCGGCCCGGAGATCCAGCCGGTGCCGGTGCCCCGGGAGATCAGGGCGTGCATGGAGTACGAGGGTTCGAAACCGATCGCGGTGCGGCCGGGCCCGCCGAAGGTCTGCAGCAGCTGCTGGAGGACCTCGTTGGAGCCGTTGGCGGCCCAGACGTTGGCGGCCGTCACCGCGTGTCCGGCGGTCCGGGTGAGGTAGCGGGCCAGCTCGGTGCGGAGCTCGACGGCGTCCCGGTCGGGGTAGCGGTTGAGGCCGCGGGCGGCCTCGCGGACCCGCTCGGCGATCCGCTCGACCAGTGCCTCGGGGAGCGGGTAGGGGTTCTCGTTGGTGTTGAGGCGTACGGGGACGTCGAGCTGGGGTGCTCCGTACGGGGACTGGCCGCGCAGTTCGTCGCGGATGGGGAGCTCGTCCCAGGGGTTGCGGGGGGTGGTGCTGCCGTTCGTCACTGCTGCGGGACCTTCCAGCCGAACCTTGCCTTGAGCGCTGCGCCGTGGGCGGGGAGGTCCTCCGCCTCGGCGAGGGTCACGACATGGCGGGTGACCTCGGCGAGCGCGTCGCGGGTGTAGTCGACGATGTGGATGCCGCGCAGGAAGGACTGCACGGAGAGGCCCGAGGAGTGGCAGGCGCAGCCGCCGGTGGGCAGGACGTGGTTGGAACCGGCGCAGTAGTCGCCGAGCGAGACCGGGGCCCAGGGGCCGACGAAGATCGCTCCGGCGTTGCGGACCCGGTCGGCGACGGCGGCGGCGTCGGCGGTCTGGATCTCCAGGTGCTCGGCGCCGTACGCGTCGACGACCTTGAGGCCGTCCTCGACCGAGGCGACCAGGACGATCGCGGACTGGCGGCCGGCAAGGGCGGGCTCGATGCGGTCGGCGATGTGCTTGGTGGCGGCGACCTGCGGGACCAGCTCCGCCTCGGTGGCGGCGGCCAGCTCCTCGGAGTCGGTGACCAGGACGGCGGCGGCCATCGGGTCGTGCTCGGCCTGGCTGATCAGGTCGGCGGCCACGTGCACCGGGTCGGCGGTGGCGTCGGCGAGGATCGCGATCTCGGTGGGCCCGGCCTCGGCGTCGATGCCGATGCGGCCCTTGAGGAGGCGCTTGGCGGCGGCGACGTAGATGTTGCCGGGGCCGGTGACCAGGTTGACCGGAGGGCAGTCATCGGTGCCGTACGCGAACATCGCGACCGCCTGGGCGCCACCGGCCGCGTACACCTCGTCCACGCCGAGCAGGGCGCAGGCGGCGAGGATCGTGGGGTGCGGGAGGCCGCCGAAGTCCTTCTGCGGCGGGGAGGCGACGGCGACGCCCTCGACGCCCGCCTCCTGGGCCGGGACGACGTTCATCACGACGGAGGAGGGGTAGACCGAGCGGCCGCCGGGGACGTAGAGCCCGACACGCTCGACGGGGACCCACTTCTCGGTGACGGTGCCACCGGGGACGACCTGGGTGGTGTGCGTGGTGCGGCGCTGCTCGCGGTGGACGAGGCGGGCGCGGCGGATCGACTCCTCCAGCGCGGCGCGCACGGCCGGGTCCAGCTCCTGAAGAGCCTTCGTCAGGGCCTCGGCGGGCACCCGGACCGACGCGATCCGGACACCGTCGAGCTTCTCTCCCCAGTCGATCACTCCCGCGGAGCCACGATGGCGTACGTCCTCGCAGATGGGCCGCACCGTCTCCAGGGCGGCTTCCACGTCGAACTCGGCACGGGGCAGCAGGTCGCGCAGGGCTCCACCCTCGGGGAGGGCGGCGCCGCGCAGGTCGATTCGAGAGATCACACGGCAATTCTCTCAGACCGCCCCGGGCGGTCGGTCGCCCGTATCACTGGCTGATACCGGTCGTCCGCACCACTGGCTGATACGTGTCTCGGCCATGTCCGGCCGTCACTGCTGACCGCTGGCTTTCACGGCGTCACACAGGGGCATAACGGCTCTACGGCATGTGTGCCCACGAGGGCATGGCGGCAGCGCCGGAGCATGTGTGCACGGAGGGAGCGGCCGTGACCGAGCCGCACGAAGGCGACATCCCGGACGGCCTCAGCGCAGCGGAGCTGGGCATGTGGCAGTCCTTCCGCAACGGGACCACCTACGACTTACGCAGCTACGACACGACCCGCAACGACCCGTTCGCCCCGCAGACGTGGGGGCCCGAGCGGAGCGTGGGCGCGCGCACGGTGGCGCGACTGCTGCTGGACGGCCCGCCCGCCCGGCCCGGCCGGGTGGCGGCGCTGAAGCTCCGGGGGGTGCGGATCACCGGGAAGCTGGATCTGGCGGGCGGCCGGGTCTCCCCGTACGTGGAGCTGACCGGCTGCCGCTTCGAGCAGGAGGTGGTGCTCCCCGAGTGCCACTTCACGACGCTGCGGCTGGTGGGCTGCGCGCTGCCCCGGCTGGAGGCCGCGCGCCTGCAGACCGAGGGCGATCTGCATCTGCCGCGCTGCCGGATCGACCGGGGGATCCGGCTGACCGACGCCCAGATCGGCACGGACCTGCTGATCAACCAGCTCAGCGTGGGCCCGGACCGGCACGGGCGGGCCATCGTCGGGGACGGCATGGCGGTCGCGCAGGATCTCCAGGCCGAGATGATCGAGACGCTGGGCGAGCTGAGCCTGCGCGGGACGAAGGTGGGCGGTTCGCTGAGCCTGCGCGGCAGCCGGCTGCGCGCCGCGGAGGACCGGCGCGCGCTGAACGCCCCGCAGCTGACGGTGGAGCGCACGCTGTACATGACCGAGGCGTGGGTGAGCGTCGACACGGGGAACCAGGGCACCACTCCCCCGTACGGCGTGGTCTACGCCCCGACCCCGGCGCGCGGCACCCGCTCGCAGATCTTCGAGAGCAGGGGCGGGGTGCGGCTGGACGACGGGCGGTTCGGGGACGCGGTGGACCTGCACAAGGCCCGGTTCACGATGACCCGGCAGGAGGAGCTGTCGCTGCGCCGGATCGTCACGCCGGAGCTGCGGTTCAACGCGGAGCGCCCGGAGGAGGGGCGGGTCGTGCTGAACGGCGCGAAGGTGGTGACCCTGATCGACCTGTCGACGAGCTGGCCGGGCCCCGGGGGGCTGGCGATGGGCGGTTTCGTCTACGAGAACCTCGTCCCCTACGGCCACTTCCCGCTCTCCCGGCGGCTGGAGTGGGTGCAGGCCGCGACCCCGGAGTACGTCCCCGAGCCGTACGAGCGGCTGGCCACGGTGATGCGCAGCTGCGGGGAGGACGCGGACGCGCGTGAGGTGCTGCTCGCCAAGCAGCGCCGCCGCCGGGAGACGCTGCCGCCCGCCGCGAAGGCATGGGGGTACCTGCAGGACTGGACGGTGGCGTACGGCTACCGGCCCGGGCGGGCCGCGGTGTGGATGGCGGTGCTGTGGGCGGCGGGTACGGCGGCGTTCGCGCAGCACGCCCCGCCCTCGATCAAGGGCGAGGAGCATCCGCAGTGGAATCCGGCCCTGTACGCGCTGGATCTGCTGGTCCCGGTGATCAACCTCGGACAGGACGGCTACTGGCGGATGGAGGGTGCCTGGCAGTGGGCCGCGGCCGGTCTGGTGCTGGTGGGATGGGTTCTGGCCACCACGGTGGCGGCGGGGGCGTCCCGGATGCTGCGCAAAGGCTGACCCGGGAGACCGGGCGGAGGGGGCCGGATGCCGTACGGGGACTGCTCCCGGAGGCGTCACCGTACGATCGCGAGCGGCCGGGGACTCGGCCCCGGCGGCCCTCGCGCCCGGGGTCACCGGGACGGAAGAGGCCCCCGGGCGGATGCAATCAAGCCAACGGCGGGCATTTCCTTTGCCCTTTCTTGACCAGGCCCGATACAACCCATTCACTCGGCACAGAAGCTTCACAGCACGCCTCTGGCGCGGCCCTCACCAGCGCTTTTCAATGGTCTGCACCATGGCTTTCCTTCGCGCTCTGCTCAGTACCGCGCGCATGATCCGGCACAGCCCTCCGCTGTCCGCCGGACTGTCCGCGGATGACGCGGTGCTGCTCGACGCCCCCGACGAGCGGCTCTCTCCCGCGCTGGTCGCCGCTGCCCTGGGCGACCACGAACCGGCCGCCAAGCTGCTCGCCACCACCCGGGACGCCGCCGACTGGGAGAACCGGGACCGCTATCTCGGCCGGCTCGTCGCCTTCGCCCGCGGCCGGGACGGCTGGCTCCTCGACTGGCTGGCCGCCGCCCCCCGCGATCCGGACGCGCTGCTGGTCAAGGCCGAGCTGTCGGTCCGCCGGGCCTGGGAGTCGCCCGCCCGCGCGGAACGGCTCCGCGAGGTCGGCCCGCTGATCACCGCGGCCGCCGACGCGGACCCGCGCGACCCCGTGCCGTGGCGCCTCGCCCTGGACCACGCGCGCGGCACCCACGCCACGCACACCGCCTTCGAGTCGCTGTGGGAGCAGGCCGTACGGCGCTCAGCGCACCACTACGGCTGCCATGTGGCGGCGCTGCGCTATCTCTCCGCCGCCTGGTACGGCTCGCACCGCGAGTGCTTCGACTTCGCCGAGCAGGCCGCGGCGGACGCGCTGCCCGACTCGCTGGTGCAGGCCCTGCCGGTCCGGGCGGCCTTCGCGCTGCTCCTGGACTCCCAGGCGGCGGGCCGGACCACCTCCGTACTGGAGGAGCGGGTCGACGCGGCGGCCGATCTGGCGATCAAGCTCTCCGCCGCCTACCGGCCCGGCGATCCCTGGCCGGCCGAGGTCCGCAACCTCCTCGCGTACGTCCTGCTCGCCCGGGGCCGCTGGGCGGAGGCGCTGCACCAGTTCAACCTGATCGGCCTGCACGCGACGTCGTTCCCGTGGTCGTCGGTGTCCGAGGACGCGCTCGGCCGCTTCCTGGACGCGCGGGACGGCGCACGCCTCCAGGTGGCCTCCCTGACCCCGCTCCGCGACCGGACCGGTCACGGCCGCCCCAGGGGCCATTACGCTTGAGCGTTGTGACCACCGCCCGCCTTCCCCTTTTCCCGCTCAACGCGGTGCTGTTCCCCGGCCTGGTGCTGCCGCTCAACGTCTACGAAGAGCGATATCGCGCCATGATGCGGGAGCTGCTGAAGAGCGACGAGGACGAACCTCGCCGCTTCGTCGTGGTGGCGATCCGCGACGGCCGCGAGATCGCCCCGACGGCCACCGGCATGCCGGACACGGGCGCGGCGGCCGCGCCCGCCGAGCGCGCCCCGGCGGACGGGTTCGGCCCCGATCCGATCCAGACCTTCCACCGGGTCGGCTGCGTCGCCGACGCGGCGACGATCCGCGAGCGCGCCGACGGCAGCTTCGAGGTCCTGGCCACCGGCACCACCCGGGTCAGGCTGCTGTCCGTCGAAGCGGACGGCCCGTATCTGACCGCCGAGGTCGAGGACCTGGCCGAAGAGCCGCCCGCAGGGGACGAGGCCGACGAGGCCGGAGCCCTGGCGGAGGGCGTTCTGCGGGCCTTCCGCTCGTACCAGAAGCGGCTGGCCGGGGCGAGCGAACGCTCGCTGGCGACCGGCGCGGACCTCCCCGACGACCCGTCCGTGATCTCCTACCTGGTCGCGGCGGCCACGGTCCTGGACGTCCCCACCAGACAGCGTCTGCTCCAGGCCCCGGACACCGCGACCCGGCTGCGCGAGGAGCTGACGCTGCTGCGCAAGGAGACGGCGGTCATCCGGCACCTGCCCTCGTTGCCGGCGACGGACCTGACGCGGGCCCCCACCCACCCCAACTGACGAGGACCGGCCCCCGTTGGCGAAGAAATCCAAGAAGAACCAGCCGGGCGGCACCCCCGCCACGGTCGCCCTGACGGCGGCGGGCACCGCGTTCACGGTCCACGCCTACGACCACGACCCGGCGTCCCCGTCCTACGGCGAGGAGGCCGCCGAGGCCCTGGGCGTCTCCCCCGACCGGGTCTTCAAGACCCTGGTCGCGGACGTGGACGGCGCGCTGACGGTCGCGGTGGTCCCGGTGGCCGGCTCCCTGGACCTCAAGGCCCTGGCAGCCGCGGTGGGCGGCAAACGCGCCACGATGGCGGACCCGGCGGCAGCGGAACGCACGACGGGCTATGTCCGGGGCGGCATCTCCCCCCTGGGCCAGCGCAAGCGCCTGCGCACGGTGCTGGACGCGTCGGCACGGACGCACGCCACGATCTGCGTCTCGGCGGGACGCCGGGGCCTGGAGGTCGAACTGTCGGCGACGGACCTGGCGGAGCTGACGGGGGCGACGTTCGCGGAGATCGCGCGGAGCTGAAAACCGCTCCTCCATCGCCGGCGATGGAGGAGCGGAGCCCCGAGAGCCCGCCGCAGGCGGCCTAGGCCGTCCCACCACCCGCGGACGACGGTCCTGAGGGCGGCCCCGCCAGGGGCCCCTGCACGGGACCGTCGTAGTACCCCGGATACCCCGGCCAGTCCGACTCCACATCCCTCGGCCCGAACGCCGCCGTCAGCAGCAGATGGATCCCCATCGCCGCGAACGGCCACGCCAGCACCGCCACCCACACCGTGTGCAGCTCCAGCGGAGCGTCGAACGTCACGCCCTGCCCCGCCTCCCGGGCCCGCCCCACCACGTCGGACGACGGCCCCAGCCAGATTCCGACGCGCCACGCGATCAGCGAGGCGAGCACCGCGCCCAGCGCCAGACCGACGACCACGAGAACGCCCCCGCGGCGCAGCCGCCAGAAGACGAGGGCCGCCGAGAGCACGCCGAAGCCGATGGCCAGCAGGACGAACGTGCCGTCCGCCCCGATCGCCTCCTCGCCCTCGCTGTTCTTGAGGAAGACCGCCGTGTCGTCGGAGACCAGCGGAACGCGCGGCGCGAGCCAGAGCCACAGCAGCCCGAGGGCGAGGCCAGAGACCGCGACGAGGGCCGCGACGACGGCGGCTTGACGGAGCTCCGTGGCCGTGTCCGGGTCGTCCGGCGCACCCGGGGAGGGCACGAGGTGGGAGCCGGAGGGCGGGGCCTGCCAGGGATCGTGGGGGCCGGGCTGGTGAGGCGGCGTCAGAGGTGCGGTCACCGTGCCATCGTGCCAGGCCACCCTGTGCGGCGCCTCACCGGATACCGCACCCGGGCCAGGGCTCCCGCCCGGACACGCCGGACGGGAGTTCGGGCGGCCCGAACCGGACGCGGGGGGAAAGGGGAGGAGACGGCCCTACCGTACGGCGGCCCGCCGGTAGGCCCACGTCGCAACGGCCAGTGAGAGCACCCCCACCGCCGCGCAGATCGCGAGGAAGAAGGCGATGATCCCCCAGTCCGGGCGGGCGTCGAAGGACCGGGCCAGCGCCTCGACCCCGTATGTCGAGGGCAGCAGGTCGCGCGCCCACACCACCGGCTGCGGCAGCCGCTCGGCCGGCAGCACGCCGAGGAGCAGGGCGGCGGACATCCCCAGCTGGCCCAGCAGGGTCGCCAGCTCCGGGCGCGGGGCGAGCAGCCCGAGAGCCGCTCCGAGCCCGGCCAGGGCGGCGCCGGAGAGCGGGACGACGGCGACCAGGACCCACAGGTGCGTCATCGGCAGCTGAAACAGCACGCTTCCGGTGATCGCGGTGAAGACCGTGCCGGGCGCGGTGAACGAGGCGTACGCGGCGGCCGCCCCGAGCACCACCGCGGCGGGCGGCACGGGCAGGGTGGCGTAGTGGTCGAGCCCGCCGCTCGCCCGCAGCTGCCCGAAGTACTGGGCGAGCAGGTTGAGCGCGACGAACGCGACGACCAGGACGCTGGATCCCGCGACCACCGCGCGGGCCTCCGCGCCCCCGTCCACGACCCCCCGCATCAGGATCATGATGCCGACGGACTGGAAGGTCGCCACGAAGAGCAGCGGGATCCGGGCGACGCGCGCCCGGGAGAGCTGGGCGCGGTAGACGGCGGCCAGCGAGGGCAGCAGCCGGGCGCGCGGGGCGAGGGGCGCCGTGGCGGTACAGGCGGGACCGGTGCCGGAGGGGCCGGGCGCTGGCCCGGTACGCGTCGCCGCGGCCGTGGCCGGAATGATGCTCGTCACCTGAGGCCGCTCCCCTTAGACACATCCACCACGTCGAACCCGTCCAGCACGTCCGGCCCGTTCCCCTTGTCGAGTACGTCCCCCGCGCCCGGCGCGTTCACGTTCTCCACGACACGTACGCCTCTCACGCCTTCACCAGCCCCTCGGTCGCGTCGCCGGCGTCTCCCCCGAGCGCGAGGTAGACATCTTCCAGGCTGGGGGTGGCCAGGGTGAAATCGTCGAGCGCGGCGAAGGCCGCGCCGCCCGTCACCGCGGCGACCGCGGCCCGTGCCTCGTCCGGCCCGAGCCGCAGCACCCAGCGCCGTCCGGACTCCTGGGCGGAGGCCCGCAGCGCCGCCACCTCGGGGACGTCCAGCGGAGCCCGTTCGCGCCAGACCAGCTCGACACGGACCTCCCCGGCGACCCGTTCCTTGAGCCCGGCGGGGGTGTCGCAGGCGATGACCCGGCCGCGTTCGAGGACGGCGACCCGGTCGAGGACGGTCTCGGCCTCGATCACGTTGTGGGTGACCAGCAGGACCGTGGCCCCGCGCTCCGCCCGGCGGCGGTCGACGGCGGCCCAGACGGCCCGGCGGGCGACCGGGTCCATGCCGGTGGTCGGTTCGTCGAGGACCAGGACGGGCCGGTCTCCCACGAGGGTGGCGGCGAAGCAGGCGAGCCGGCGCTGGCCGCCGGAGAGCTTCTTCAGGGGACGCCCGGCGATCGCGGTGAGGCCCAGCTCCTCCAGGACGGCGTCGCGCTCGGCGCGGGCGTCCTGCACGGAGAGGCCGCGCAGCCGGCCGGTGGTCTCGGCGGCGAGGGAGACGGTCAGCTCGTCGAGGGCGGTGGACTCCTGGCCGAGGTAGCCGATCAGCCGGGAGGCCCGCTCGGGGTGGCGTACGAGGTCGTGGCCCAGCACCTCGACGCTGCCGGAGTCGGGCCGCATCAGCCCGGTGAGCTGGCGGACCAGGGTCGACTTGCCGGCGCCGTTGGGGCCGAGCAGACCGAAGATCTCGCCGCGCTCGACGTCCAGGCCGATGCCGTCCGTGGCGCGGACCCCGGGCGTCGCGGGTGCGCCCCGGCGGCCGCGGGTCGCGGGGTAGGTCTTGACCAGATCGCGCACCACGCACACGGTGCCGGTGCCCCGCTGCGCCTGTGCTGTGCCCGTACTCACGAGGTACGAGGGTACGGGGTCACATGCCCCGGTTCGCGCCCGGGGCCACCCCGCGTCGCCGCCCGGGAGGACGGCGGCTTCCCCGGCTACTCCCCCGCCGGTACGTGCTCGGCGGCGGCCCGTACGTCGATCTCCCGCCAGAAGCCGGCCCGGATCGCGTAGCGGTCGTGCTCGTCGATCTGGTCGTCCTTGTGGGCGAGGAGTCCGAAGCGGGCCGCGTACCGCAGGAGTTCGCCGTCGATCCGGTGCGGGATGCGCGGGTACATGGTGGAGAGCTTCTGCAGGTGGACGCTTTCCGGGAGGCGTTCCATCCAGCGGCGGGCGAAGACCTGGCCGACTTCGAAGGGGTCGCCGCCGACCGTGGTGATGTCCTCCTCGCGGTCGGCCCAGCGCTGTTCGGCGCTGGTGACCTGGGCGAGGGTCGGCAGGGACGCGGTCTCGGCGGGCTCGCCGAGGGGGCCGCCGCGCTCCACCCACCCCTTGTCGGAGGACCAGCGCAGCGTGGCGCCCGCGGGCTGGGCCGGCTGCTGGCGGTCCGGGTGGGTGGCGTGGGCGCGCAGCGCGGCCAGATCCTTGGGGGTCGGCACGCCTTTGTGGCCGGCGGTGGGCGTGCCGGTGGCGGCGGGTGCGCTCTCGGCCGGATCCGGTGCGCTCGACCGGGCCGCGGCGGCCTGGGCCTCGGAGGCGCGTTCGGCGGAGGCGGCGAGGGCGGCCTCGGGCAACGGCGCGGAGAGGATCGCGGCGATCTCGGGGCGGGTGGCGGGCTGCGGGGCGCAGGCGCCGCCGAGGTCCTTGGCGCGTACGGCCTTGGTGATCCAGACCCGGTCGAGGACCCGCCGTTCGTCGGCCTCGGCGACGAGGTCCTCGGACTGGTTGTAGTCGCCGTCGGCGGCCTGTACGGCCCAGAGGTGGACGGCGACCCCGTGCTCCTTGGCGGACATCAGGCCGGGCAGCAGATCGCCGTCGCCGGTCACCAGGACCACGTCGGAGCAGGCCCGGTTCCTGGCCAGTTCGGTGAGTTCGGCGTGCATGGCGGCGTCGACGCCCTTCTGGGCCCAGCGTCCGTCGCTGCGGGTCAGGGCGCCCAGCCGCACGGTCACCCGGGGCATCACGCGGAGCCGGCGGTGTTCGGGCTGCGGCACCCGGTCGGGGGCGCCGTCGAACCAGTAGATGCGCAGCAGGGGCTGCTGGGTGTCGGCCTCGGCCCGCTCGCGCAGTCCCTGGATGAGGGCGGCGTGGTCGACGGTGATGCGGGAACGGGCGGGCTCTCCGGCCAGCAGGCTCGCGGCTGCGCCCAGCAAGTAGCCGGCGTCCACCAGGACGACGCATCGGTCCACGCGTTCCACCCTCTTCCAGAACTCGGGAACGGTTCAGCGGCCCGTTCCCCGATGACCGGGTCCGCTTACCCAGGGTTTCCTTCGAGTCTGCCCGACCGCACAGGGGTTAACGGCCGGAACTGGATCATCGGCGTGGCGGATCCGGAAAGGAAGCGGAAAAGGAAGGAAGAAGGCGCGCGGGACGGGGCCGCCGCGGAAACCGCTACGCACGGTAATGATCCAACATGCGGTGTTTGCGGCGCTATGTGAGTCTGACAGCGGTCCTGGCCCCCCAGGATTCCCCACAGGAGGCATTCATCATGGCCAAGAACAAGAACCGCAAGCAGGGCAGCCAGCACGACCGCGCGTCCGCGTCGGAGCGTAGCGCGGAGCAGGCCAAGTCGACGGCGTTCGAGTCCCAGAACCAGCCGCAGGCGCAGGCCCAGGGCAGCCCGTCCGACGTGGCGCGCAAGCATCAGCGACGCTTCGGCCACAACTGACCCGTCGGCCGCTTGCGGTAGTGACAGGCGTTGAAGACAGCGAGAGGGGCGTCCCGCACCGGCGGGGCGCCCCTCTCGTCGTTGTCCGGGTGATCCGGCCGGGGCTCAGCCGGCCAGGCAGGACGGGCCGAGCAGCACCTTCAGGTCGCCGAAGAGCGCCGAGTCGGCCTTGACCCGGTGCCGGTCCAGGCGCAGGACGGTGGTCTTGCGGGGGCCCTGGAGCTTGATGCGTACCTCGGTGTCGCCCCGGTGGTGGCTGAGCACCTCGCCGAGCCGGGTGACCATGGGCGGGGTGATCTTCACGGTGGGGATGGTGAGCACGACCGGGGCGTTGGTCCCGGCGTTGGAGATGTCGGGGACCTGCATCTCCATGGCGACGAGCCGGGGCACGTCCTCGCGCTTGTCGAGGCGTCCCTTCACGAAGACGACGGTGTCCTCGACGAGCTGGGTGGAGACCAGTTGGTAGGTGGCGGGGAAGAACATGCACTCGATGGAGCCCGCCAGGTCCTCCACGGTGGCGATGGCCCAGGCGTTGCCCTGCTTGGTCATCTTGCGCTGGAGGCCGGAGATGATGCCGCCGACGGTGACGACGGAGCCGTCGCCGTAGTCCCCGCCGGTGAGTTGGGAGATGGAGGCGTCGGCCTTGTCGGACAGTACGTGCTCCAGGCCGAAGAGCGGGTGGTCGGAGACGTACAGGCCGAGCATCTCCCGCTCCTGGGCGAGCAGGTAGGACTTCTCCCACTCGACGTCGGAGAACTCCACGTCCAGGCCGAAGCCCGGCTCGTCGCTCTCCTCCTCGCCCATGCCGCCGAAGAGGTCGAACTGTCCCTCGGCCTCCTTGCGCTTGACCTGGACCACGTTGTCGATCATCGGCTCGTGGTGGGCGACGAGGCCCTTGCGGGTGTGGCCCATCTCGTCGAAGGCGCCGGCCTTGATGAGCGATTCGATGGTGCGCTTGTTGCAGACGACCGCCTCGACCTTGTCCAGGAAGTCGGGGAAGCTGCTGTACTTCCCCTTCGCCTTGCGGGAGCGGATGATCGAGTCGACGACGTTCTGGCCGACGTTGCGGACGGCGGTCAGGCCGAAGAGGATCACGTCGTCGCCCTGGGCGGCGAAGTTGGACAGCGACTCGTTGACGTTCGGCGGGAGCACCTTGATGCCCATGCGGCGGCACTCGTTGAGATAGACCGCGGACTTGTCCTTGTCGTCCTTGACCGAGGTCAGCAGGGCGGCCATGTACTCGGCGGGGTAGTTCGCCTTGAGGTAGGCGGTCCAGTAGGTGACCAGGCCGTACGCCGAGGAGTGCGCCTTGTTGAACGCGTACCCGGCGAACGGCACCAGGACGTCCCACAGGGCCTTGATCGCCTCGTCGGAGAAGCCCTTCTCCTTGGCGCCCTTCTCGAAGAGGACGAAGTTCTTCGCCAGCTCCTCGGGCTTCTTCTTGCCCATCACGCGGCGCAGGATGTCGGCCTCGCCGAGCGAGTACCCGGCGACGATCTGGGCGGCCTTCTGGACCTGCTCCTGGTAGACGATCAGGCCGTAGGTGAGGCCGAGGACCTCCTTGAGGGGCTCCTCCAGCTCCGGGTGGATCGGGGTGATCTCCTGGCGGCCGTTCTTGCGCTCCGCGTAGTTCGTGTGCGAGTTCATTCCCATCGGGCCCGGCCGGTAGAGGGCCGAGACGGCGGAGATGTCCTCGAAGTTGTCGGGCTGCATCTGGCGGAGCAGGGAGCGCATGGGCCCGCCGTCGAACTGGAAGACGCCGAGCGTGTCACCGCGGCAGAGCAGTTCGTACGTCTTGGGGTCGTCCAGCGGCAGGGAGAGCATCTCCAGGTCGACGCCCTTGTTGGACTTCACCATCTTGATGGCGTCGTCCATGATCGTCAGGTTGCGCAGGCCGAGGAAGTCCATCTTCAGCAGGCCGAGCGACTCGCACTGCGGGTAGTCCCACTGCGTGATGGTGACGCCGTCGGTGTGCCGGACCCAGACGGGCGCGTGGTCGACGATCGGCTCGCTGGACATGATGACGCCGGCGGCGTGCACACCCATCTGCCGGACCAGGCCCTCGACGCCCTTGGCCGTGTCGATGACCTTCTTGACGTCCGGCTCGTTCTCGTACATCCCACGGATCTCGCCCGCCTCGCTGTAGCGCGGGTGCTTGGGGTCGGTGATGCCGTTGAGGTCGATGCCCTTGCCGAGGACGTCGGCGGGCATGGCCTTGGTGAGCCGGTCGCCCATCGCGTACGGGTAGCCCAGCACGCGGGCGGAGTCCTTGATGGCGTTCTTCGCCTTGATCTTGCCGTACGTGCCGATCATGGCGACCTTGTCGGCGCCGTACTTCTCGGTGACGTACCGGATCACCTCGACGCGCCGACGCTCGTCGAAGTCGATGTCGACATCGGGCATGGAGACGCGCTCGGGGTTGAGGAACCGCTCGAAGATCAGCCCGTGCTCGATCGGGTCGAGGTCGGTGATGCCCATGGCGTACGCCACGATCGAACCGGCGGCGGAGCCACGGCCGGGGCCGACCGCGATGCCGTTGTTCTTGGCCCACATGATGAAGTCGGCGACGACCAGGAAGTACCCCGGGAACCCCATCTGGATGATGATGTCCATCTCGTACTCGACCTGCTTCTGCCGGTCGTCGGGGACCCCGTTCGGGAAGCGGCGGGCCATGCCGGCCCGAACCTCCTCCTGGAACCAGGTGATCTCCGTGAAGCCCTCGGGGATCTCGAACTTCGGCATGAGGTTCTTCGCCTCGAACATGCCGGTGGTGTCGATCTGCTGGGCGACCAGGAGGGTGTTGCGGCACCCCTCCTGCCAGGCGTCGGACGAGTCGACGGCGTACATCTCGTCCGTCGTCTTCAGGTAGTAGCCGGTGCCGTCGAAGCGGAAGCGGTCGGGGTCGGAGAGGTTCTTGCCGGTCTGGATGCAGAGCAGGGCGTCGTGGGCGGTGGCCTCGTGGGCGTACGTGTAGTGGGAGTCGTTGGTGACGAGCGGCGGGATGTTCAGCTTCTTGCCGATCTCCAGCAGCCCGTCGCGGACCCGGCGCTCGATCTCGATGCCGTGGTCCATCAGCTCCAGGAAGTACTTGCCCTCGCCGAAGATGTCCTTGTAGTCGGAGGCCGCCTGCACCGCCTCGTCGAACTGGCCGAGCCGCAGCCGGGTCTGCACCTCGCCCGAAGGGCAGCCGGTGGAGGCGATGAGCCCCTCGGACCACTGGGAGATGGTCTCCTTGTCCATCCGGGGCCACTTCTGGAGCCAGCCCTCGGCGTACGCGTCGGAGGAGAGCCGGAAGAGGTTGTGCAGCCCGGTCTTGTTCGCCGCCCAGATCGTCTTGTGGGTGTAACCACCGGAACCGGACACGTCGTCGCGCTTCTGGTGCGGCTGCCCCCACTGCACCTTGCGCTTGTGCTTGCGCGACTCGGGGGCGACGTACGCCTCGATGCCGATGATCGGTGTGACGTCCGCCTTCTTCGCCGAGTGGAAGAAGTCGTAGGCCCCGTGGAGGTTGCCGTGGTCGGTCATCGCGATGTGCGTCATGCCCATCTCGTTGGCCGCCTCGAACATGTCCTTGAGCCGCGCCGCACCGTCCAGCAGCGAGTACTGGGTATGAACGTGCAGGTGCGTGAAGGGCGGCTTGGTCACGGCGTCGGGCCTCCGGGAAGTCGGGCGATGACGGACGGGGGGACAGCGTGGAAGTCTACGACGTGACGGAGTCGAACGACGGGCACTCCCGGCTTCCGCCGAGCGTTGGAGAGGGCGGAACACGTGTCCGTTTTGTCATGTACTCGGTCACATGGATCCAGGGTTCGACCCCACACACCAGCTACCGCAGGAGGCAGTAAGAAATGTCGGAAACGCAGACCGGCGCAGCGCAGCGCGGGGAGCAGATTCTCGCCGTTTTCGACACCGCCTTCGGGGAGCTGCTGGCCGCCGATCCGGCCGCCTTCCGGGTCAAGTTCCGCAAGATGGCGGGCTCGGCCTTCGCCTTCTACCGCGGCACGGCCTGCCTGTTCTACAGCGACCTGGAGCGGGAGCGGCACGGCGGCCCGTTCCTGGACGAGCGCACCGGTCGGGTGTGGATCCACGGCGATCTGCACGCGGAGAACTTCGGCACCTACATGGACGCCAACGGCCGCCTCGTCTTCAACGTCAACGACTTCGACGAGGCGTACGTGGGCCCGTTCACCTGGGACCTGAAGCGGTTCGCCGCCTCCGTGGCGCTGATCGGTTACGCGAAGGCGCTCGCCGACGAGCAGATCACCGAGTTGGTCGGCGTCTTCGCCACCGCCTACCGCGAGCGGATCCGCGCGCTGGCGACGGGCGCGAAGAACGACGAGGTGCCGCCGTTCACGCTGGACACCGCGGACGGCCCGCTGCTGGGCGCGCTGCGCGCCGCCCGCTCGCGCACCCGGTTCTCGCTGCTGGACTCGATGACGGTGATCCGGGACTTCGAGCGCCGGTTCGCGGACGGCGGCGGGTCGATCGACCTCGACGCCGCGACGCGCTACAAGGTGCTCGCCGCGTTCGACGGCTATCTGGAGACGCTGCCGGAGTCGAGCCTCACCCGCCCCGACTCCTACCGGGTCAAGGACGTGGTGGGCCGCCGGGGCATCGGCATCGGATCGGCCGGGCTGCCCTCGTACAACATCCTTCTGGAGGGCAACAGCGACGCCCTGGAGAACGATGTGGTGATCTACCTCAAGCAGGCGCAGACCCCGGCCGTCTCCCGGCACATCACGGACGCCGCCGTGCGGGAGTACTTCCAGCACGAGGGGCACCGCACGGTGATCTCGCAGCGGGCGCTGCAGGCGCACGCGGACCCGTGGCTGGGCTGGACCGAGCTGGACGGGGCGGGCCAGCTGGTCGCCGAGGTCTCTCCGTACGCGGTCGACCTGGACTGGTCCGACATCGACGAGGTGGACGAGATCGCGGCGGTCGTCGCGGACCTGGGCCGGGCGACGGCCACGATGCACGCGGCGGCGGACGACGAGAGCGGCCACTCGCTGGTGCCGTTCTCCACGGAGCGGGCGATCGACGCGGCCATCGCGGCCGACGAGGAGGGCTTCGCACCGCTGCTGGTCGACTTCGCCCACAGCTACGGGGCGCGGGCTCGCGCGGACCACCAGATCTTCGTGGACCTCTTCCGCAACGGCCGGATCCCGGGCCTCCAGGGCGAGACTCTCAGCCTCTTTTAAGGTCCGCTTACCTCCGCGCATGACACACTTTCCGGCGATGGACATCTCAGGGACGCAGCTCAGGGTCGCGCGCGCGGCGGTCTTCGCCGCGCTCGTCGTCACCCTGTCCACGGCGTCCCATGTGCTCCTCTCCGGAGTGCCGCTGCCACTGACCGCGGTCGCCCTGCTGGCCGCCGCGGTCTTCGCCGCGGCCTATGCGCTGGCGGGCCGGGAGCGGGGCTTCGGAGCGATCGCGGGGCTGCTGGTCCCGCTGGAGCTGGCCGCCGACACGCTCTTCACCACGGGCCAGAACCTCTGTTACGGGGCGGCCGGCGGCCCGGTCGCGGGCCCGTTGCGCGCGGTGGGCTTCGACGTGCTGTGCGGCGGCGGCGAGGTCGGCACGGGCGGCGCCCGGATCGCGGGCGTCGGTGCGGTGGGCACCCCGCTGGCCGATGTGGCCGGCGCGGGCGACCGCGCCGCGGCCCTCCTCGCCCACCCCGGACCCGCGGTGCCGTGGCTGCTGCTCGTCGCCCATGTGGCGGTCGGGCTGCTCGCCGCGGCCTGGCTGCGGCGCGGCGAGGCAGCCCTGGCCGGGCTGGTGCGCGCGGCGGCCCTGCTGGCGTTCCGGCCGCTGCTGACCGCGGTCGCCGTGGTCCGCGCGGGGGTGCGGGCCGCGGCCCGGCGCTCGCGGCCCGCCGGGCGTCCGCACCCGCCGCTGGCCACCCGTTTCCTCGTGCACTGTGTGGGACGCAGGGGCCCGCCGCTCGCGATGCACGCCGCTGCCTGAGGGCTCGGCGACGCGACGACGGCACCACCCCGCTCCCCACACACGTACACACGGAGAACAGACATGAGCAAGCGCAACACCCAGGCGAACAAGGCGGCGGCCCGCGAGCGGCTGCGCGCCGAGCGCGAGCGCCAGGCCAAGAAGGACAGGACCCGCAAGCAGGTCGTCGTGGCGGTCTCGGTCGTCGCCGCCCTCGCCGTGGTCGGCGGCATCAGCTACGGCGTGATGCAGCTGAACAAGCCGGACGCCTGGGAGGCGGCCGCCGACGCGAAGAACGTCACCGCGCCGAAGAACACCTCGGGCAAGGACGGCACCACCGTGGTCGTCGGCAAGTCGAGCGCGAAGAAGACCCTGGAGCTGTACGAGGACTCGCGCTGCCCGGTCTGCGCCACGTTCGAGCAGGGCGTCGGCGAGACCGTCGCGAAGGACGTCGAGGCCGGCAAGTACAAGGTCCGGTACGTCGGCGCGGCCTTCATCGACAACACCGACAACGGCGAGGGCTCCAAGAACGCCCTGAGCGCGCTCGGTGCGGCGCTGGACGTGAGCCCCGAGGCCTTCATGGAGTACAAGGCCGCGCTGTACTCGGCGAAGTTCCACCCCGAGGAGAGCGACGACAAGTTCGCCAAGGACGGCTATCTGATCGAGGTCGCGAACTCGGTGGACGCGCTGAAGGGGAACAAGGACTTCCAGAAGAACGTCGAGGACGGCACGTACGACGCCTGGGCGATGAAGATGTCGAAGACCTTCGACAAGAGCGGGGTGCAGGGCACGCCGACGGTGATGATGGACGACAAGAAGATCACGGCCGAGGGCAGCGAGAACGCCCCCATGACGGCCGACGAGTTCACGAAGGCCATCGACAAGGCGCTCAAGGCGTAACGCCTCGCAACTCCGTGGAACCCGGCGTTCCCGGGCGGTCGGACCGCCCGGGAACGCCGGGTTCCGCGCGTTTCTACAGCGTGGCCAGGAAGCCGAGCGCGACCTTCCAGGTCTGCTCGGCGGCCGCCTGGTCGTAGTCGTGCCGATCGGGGTCGGTGAACAGGTGCCCGGCCCCGGGATAGCGGTAGATCTCCACGTCCGCGCCGGTGCGCTGCATCTGGAGGTACCAGCTGTTCAGCCAGTCGTGGGACTCGAAGGGGTCCGGGTCCGCGACGTGCAGCTGGACGGGAAGCTCGTCCACCGTGGCGTTCTCGGCGATGTCCGAGGTGCCGTGGAACAGCAGCAGCCCCCGGGCCTTCGCGTCGCCGAGCGCCAGGGTCTGGGCGGTCGCCGCGCCGAGGGAGAAGCCGGCGTAGACGATTCCCTGGTCGGAGTAGGGCGCGGCGGCAAGCACCGCGCGCTTGAGCAGTTCGTCCTTGCCGATCTCGTCCTTGTAGGCCATGCCCTCTTCCACCGTGTCAAAGGTGTGCCCCTCGAACAGATCGGGCACGCGCACCTCGTGGCCGGCGTCCTTGAGGCGCGCGGCCGCTGCGTGCACGGCGGGCGTGAGCCCGTACGTCGAGTGGAAAAGCATGATGTTCATGAGGCCCATGGTGCCATTTCGCACCCGCTGAGGGCCGCCCTACGCCTGGGAGGACGAGCGAATGGAGAGCGTGCTGCGCCCGCTGCTCGTGATCGGCGGTTCCGTGGTGATCACCCTGCTGATCGGCTGGCTGGTCGACCTGCTGCTCCGGCGGGCCGACAGCCGTCACCACGAGACCCCGTTGTGGGGGCTGCTGCGGCGCTGCCGTCCACCGTTGCAGGTGGTGGTCATCACGGCGTTGCTGCGCGGCAGTTACCGTCAGACGAAGATCGACTGGGTGTGGGAGCACCGGGCCGGGATCGGCCAGGTCCTGACCCTGGTGCTGATCGGCGCCTCGGCCTGGCTGGTCGTGCGGATCGCGGCGACGGTCGTGGAGGCCAGTTACGCCCGGTACGCCACGGGCACCCGCGACCCGGCCCGGGTCCGCCGGGTCCGGACGCAGGTGACGCTGATCCAGCGGGTCGTCATAGCGGTGGTGACGGTGGTCGCCATCGCGGCGATGCTGCTGACGTTCCCCCCGATGCGGGCGGTCGGTACGTCGATGCTGGCCTCGGCTGGTCTGCTCGGCATCGTCGCGGGGGTCGCCGCCCAGTCGACGCTGGGCAACCTCTTCGCCGGGCTCCAGATCGCGTTCGGCGACATGGTGCGGATCGGCGACACGGTGGTGGTGGACGGTGAATGGGGCACGATCGACGAGATCACCCTGACGTTCCTGGCGGTACGGACCTGGGACGAGCGGCGGATCACGATGCCGGTCTCGTACTTCACCAGCCAGCCGTTCGAGAACTGGTCGCGCGGCGGGGTGCAGATGACCGGCACGGTCTTCTTCCATCTCGACCACTCCGCCCCGGTCGCCGCGATGCGGGAGAAGCTGCGGGAGATCCTCGGTGACATCGCCGCCTGGGACGGCCGGGACTGGTCGCTGGCGGTCACGGACACGACGCCGTCCACGATCCAGGTACGGGCCGTGGTGACGGCGAAGGACGCGGACGACATCTGGACGGTGCGCTGCGCGGTGCGCGAGCAGCTGATCGGCTGGCTGCGCGACCACCATCCGTACGCTCTGCCGCGGATCGCCACCGCGCCCGCCGCGCTGCCGCCGGGCGAGCAGTGGGCGGAGCTGACGGGGGCGAAGGCGGGCCGCAACGGGTCGGCGCCGTTCGCCGACCGGGACGACGCCAAGGCACCGCGCACGGGGCGCGGCTGAGCCCCGGCTCCGGCCGGCTCACCGCAGGGAGCGGAAGTCCAGATACCGCAGCACCCGGTCCACGACCTCGGGGTCGGAGCCGGGCTCGCTGCGCGCGGAGAGCACCTCGTGGCGGGCGGCCGACATCATCTCGCGCTGGACCCGGCTGATCGCCTTGAAGCGTTTGGCGCGCTGGGCGTAGGCCTCGCGCCGCTCCTCGTCGATCATGTCGGGGCTGATCCGGGCGCCGATGTCGTACGCGGCGCGCTGGAGCCGCTCCACGACCTCCTCGGGGAAGTCCTCGACCTCCTGGATCTCCTTGAGCCGGTACTTGGCGGCCTTGGCGGCCCGGATCGCGAGGTCCCGCTCCAGGGCCTCCTCGGCGGCGGTGTCGGCCCGGACCTTCAGCTTGCGCACCAGCCAGGGCAGGGTGAGCCCCTGGAAGACCAGGGTGGCCATGATCACGGCGAACGCGATGAAGATGATCTCGTCCCGGCCGGGGAAGGGCTGCCCGTCGTCGGTCTCCAGCGGGATCGCCAGCGCCAGGGCGACGGAGGCCACCCCGCGCATACCGGCCCACCACATCACGACGGTCTCCCGCCAGCTGGTGGGGATCTCCTCGCTGACGTCCCGGCGGGTGTGCAGCCGCTTGGCCAGCCAGGTCGCGGGGAGCAGCCACAGCAGCCGGACCCCGACGACGACGGCGACGATCGCGAGCCCCCAGCCGACCATCTCCAGGGCGTGCCCGTCGGCGGTGCCGAACACGGTGTGCAGCTCCAGGCCGATCAGCCCGAAGGCGACACCGGTGACGAGGGTGTCGACGATGTCCCAGAAGGTACGCCCGGTGAGCCGGCCCAGCACGTCGTCGGCGTCGGCGGTGTGCTCGGCGAGGAAGAGCGCGGTGGTCAGGACGGCCAGCACGCCGGAGCCCTCCAGCTCCTCCGCGAGGACGTAGGCGACGAACGGCACCAGCAGGGTCAGGCCGACCTGGAGCGTGGCGTCGCCGAGCAGGTTCATCAGCTTGATGGTGAGCCAGCCGATCGCGAGGCCGACGGCGACCGCGACGACGGCGGAGAGGATCAGCAGTCCGAAGGCCTCGGGGAGCGAGAAGGTGCCGCTGACGGCGGCGGCGATGGCCACGTGGTAGAGCACGATGGCGGTCACGTCGTTGAAGAGCCCCTCGCCCTCCAGGATCGACACCAGCCGGCGCGGCAGCCCCACCGAGCCCGCGACGGCCGTCGCCGCGACCGGGTCGGGCGGCGCGACGAGCGCGCCGAGCGCGACGGCGGCGGCGATCGGCAGCCCTGGCACGATCGAGTTGGCGACCGCGGCGACGGCGGCCGTGGAGACGAAGACGAGGGCCACGGCCAGCAGGAAGATCGGGCGTTTGTTGGCGGCGAACTGCCGCCAGGAGGTGCGCTGCACGGTGGCGTAGAGCAGCGGCGGAAGCAGCGCGGGAAGGATGATCTCCGGCGGGATGTCCACGTTCGGCACGAACGGCGTGAACGCCATCGCGATGCCCGCGAGCGTCATCAGCACCGGCGCGGGCAGCCCCAGCCGGTCGCCGAGCGGCACCGTGACCACGGCTCCGAGCAGCAGCAGGAGCAACAGGGCCATCTGTTCCACGGAGGGGCCTTCCGGAGCGTGCGGGTCCGGCAGGTCACGAGCGGCCGAACAGGGCTTCCACCCTGCCACGCGGGGGTACGCGTTTCCGCGGATACCCCCCGGGACCCGGCTCGATCCCCCGGTTTCCGGCGCTCAGGCCGGGCGGATCTCCCGCCGCATGGCCCGGTGCGGCATGCCCGCGTCGGGGAACTCGGGGCCGTACGCGACATAACCGAGCCGCTCGTAGAAGCCGAGGGCGTGCGTCTGGGCGTGCAGGTCGACGGCGGCGAGGCCGAGCGTGCGCGCCTCGTCCTCGATGGCCCGTACGAGGGCCGCGCCGACGCCGAGGCCGCGGGCCCGGCGGCTCACGGCGAGCCGGCCCAGCGAGCCGACGGCCGGGTCGCCGCCCGTCTTCCCTGCCGCGTCCGCGCCGTGCAGCAGCCGCCCGGTGCCGAGGGCGGTGCCGTCGGCGGCGACGGCCAGGACATGCACGGCGGTCGCGTCGTAGGCGTCGTACTCCAGCTCCTCGGGCACGTTCTGCTCGCCGACGAAGACGTCCTTGCGGACCTGGAAGCAGGCCGCCAGGTCACTCTCCTCCACGGCCCTGCGCGTGCTGTACGCGGTCGGCGCGCCGGTCACTGGCTCTCCGCGGAGATGGTGTCGAGGGCGTGCTGGAGGTCGGCCGGGTAGGTGCTGGAGAACTCCACCCAGCCGCCGTCGCTCGGGTGCTCGAAGCCCAGGCGCACGGCGTGCAGCCACTGCCGGGTCAGCCCCAGGCGCTTGGCCAGCGTCGGGTCGGCGCCGTAGGTGAGGTCGCCGACGCAGGGGTGGCGGTGGGCGGACATGTGGACCCGGATCTGGTGGGTGCGGCCGGTCTCCAGCTTGATGTCGAGGAGGCTGGCGGCGCGGTAGGCCTCGATCAGGTCGTAGTGGGTCACCGACGGCTTGCCCTCGGCGGTGACCGCCCACTTGTAGTCGTGGTTGGGGTGGCGGCCGATGGGGGCGTCGATGGTGCCGCTCATCGGATCCGGGTGGCCCTGGACGAGGGCGTGGTACTTCTTGTCGACGACCCGGTCGCGGAACTGCGCCTTGAGCAGGGTGTACGCGCGTTCGGACTTGGCGACGACCATCAGGCCGGAGGTGCCGACGTCGAGGCGGTGCACGATGCCCTGGCGCTCGGCGGCGCCGGACGTCGAGATCCGGTAGCCGGCGGCGGCGAGGCCGCCGATGACGGTGGTGCCGGTCCAGCCGGGGCTGGGGTGGGCGGCGACGCCGACCGGCTTCATGATGACGACGATGTCGTCGTCGTCATGGACGATCTCCATGCCCTCGACGGGCTCGGCGACGATCTGGACGGGAGCGGGCGCCCCCGGCATCTCGACCTCCAGCCAGGCACCCCCGTGGACGCGCTCGGACTTCCCGGCCACCGAACCGTCCACCTGGACCTTCCCGGCGGCGGCCAGCTCTGCGGCCTTGGTGCGGGAGAAACCGAACATCCGGGAGATGGCGGCGTCGACGCGCTCGCCCTCCAGGCCGTCGGGTACGGGCAGGGTGCGGATCTCGGGGTGCGTACTCACCAGTCGAGTATGCCTTGCGCGACACGCTCCCCGTGCAGCCCGGTCAGTCCTTGTGGACGGTCCCGTCGGGGTCCAGGCCCTTGAAGGAGAGGATCACGATGAGGATGCCGCCGCAGACGATGGCGGAATCGGCGAGGTTGAAGACGGCGAAGTGCTTGGGGGCGATGAAGTCGACCACCGCGCCCTCGAACACGCCGGGCGCCCGGAAGAGCCGGTCGGTGAGGTTGCCGAGCGCACCGCCCAGGAGAAGGCCCAGGGCGATGGCCCACGGCAGGCTGTAGAGCTTGCGGGCCAGCCGGACGATCACCACGATCACGCCGGCGGCGATGATGGTGAAGATCACGGTGAACGCCTCGCCGAACCCGAACGCGGCGCCCGCGTTCCGGATCGCCCGGAACTGCAGCCAGTCGCCGATGATGTCGATCGGCGGCTGGTGCTCCAGCTTGGCGACCACGATCATCTTCGTGACCAGGTCGAGCAGATAGGCCACGACGGCCACGCTCAGGAGAACGAGGACCTTCCGCTTGCCCCGGCCCGCGTTGACGGCGGCGTCGGCGGCCGTGCTGCCGTCTTCGTCCGTGCCCTCGGCCTCGGGATTGTCCGGCGTACCGATGATGCGCTCCGCCTCTGCCACGTAAGTCCCTCAACCCTAGGTGCCTGCCTTCGGATGAGGGTACGACACACCTGTGCGGATCAGCCGCGCCGCTCCTGCTTCTGTTTGTCCTCGACGCACAGGGTGGCCCGGGGGAAGGCCTGCATGCGCGCCTTGCCGATCGGATTGCCGCAGATCTCGCAGAGCCCGTACGTCCCCGCCTCCAGCCGGGCGAGCGCCCGCTCGGTCTGCTCCAGCATCTCCTGGGCGTTGGCGGCGAGCGACAGCTCGTGCTCGCGGGTGATGTTCTTGGTGCCGGTGTCGGCCTCGTCGTCGCCCGCGCCGTCGCCGGAGTCCCGCATCAGCCCGGCGAGGGCCGCGCCGGAGGCCTCCAGTTCACTGCGGAGCCGCAGGATCTCGCTGGTCAGCAGGGTGCGGGCCTCGGTGACCTCCTCGGGCGTCCAGGGGTCCTCCCCGGGCCGCACGGCCAGCTCGTCCGGGGCGGCGGCACGGGCGGGCGGCACGGGGGCCGTGGCCTGTGCGCCTGCTGCGGGACGACTCGCGCTCTTCTTGGCTACCACCGTGGGGGCTCCCGTCTGCTCGGCGGCCCGGGCCGCCTCCGTGGCCGCCGGTGCGGCCTTTTTCGCGGTCTTCCTGGCGGCGGGCTTGTCGCCGGCCGCCGCCTTCTTGGCCGCGGTCTTCTTGGCGGCGGCCTTCTTCACCGTCTTCTTCGCTGCCTTCTTCGCCACCATGGCCGCGGCCCCTTCACATATTGTGATCTTGCTCGCGAATCGTGCTGGGACGATAAATCGACTCCAGCCCCGCGGCAACGGGGCACGCCGCCCTCTCGCCTCCCCCGTGTCCGGTCGTGGCGCGCCTGCCTCCGTTGTTCCCAGCTCCCCGCCCGGTAATCCGGCCCCCGGGCCTCGCCGGCAAGTGCTTGTACCCCGTCCCGCCACTCGGGTCACGCCACGCGCCCCCGATAAACCGGTCGGCCGTCGCCCGTACGGGCCCGTACACTGGCCCCAGCGAGAGGCATCGACGGGACGAGTAGCGCCGTACGCAGCCAGCAGCGACCCGGGGACGGTGGGAGCCCGGGGGCGAGCGCGATGTGAAGATCACCCCTGAGCCGCCGGAAGAACGCCTGGGACACGTGGGCCACCCACGGGCACCAGGCCACTAGACCCGGCATCGCGACCCCAATGAGGGGGCCACGGGCTGCGCCCGGGGCCAAGGAGGGTGGTACCGCGGGAGCCGAGACGCTCTCGTCCCTCCGACGGAAGAGGAAGACGTCCGCCGGAGGAAGCCGCACATGACATCGCCGCAGTACCGCCAGGTACCCGCCCAGGTCGACCTGCCCGCGCTGGAGCACGCCGTGCTCGACTTCTGGCGGGAGAACAAGGTCTTCGCCAAGAGCCTCGACCAGTCCGAGGGCCGCCCCGAGTGGGTCTTCTACGAGGGCCCGCCCACCGCCAACGGCATGCCGGGCGCCCACCACATCGAGGCCCGCGTCTTCAAGGACGTCTTCCCCCGCTTCCGCACCATGCAGGGCTACCACGTCGGCCGGAAGGCCGGCTGGGACTGCCACGGCCTGCCCGTCGAGCTGGCGGTGGAGAAGGAGCTGGGCTTCAACGGCAAGAAGGACATCGAGGCGTTCGGCATCGCCGAGTTCAACGCCAAGTGCCGCGACTCGGTGACCCGGCACACCGACGCGTTCGCCGAGCTCACGACCCGCATGGGCTACTGGGTCGACCTGGACGACGCCTACCGCACGATGGACCCGGAGTACGTGGACTCCGTGTGGTGGTCGCTCAAGGAGATCTTCGCCAAGGACCTGCTGGTCCAGGACCACCGGGTCGCCCCCTGGTGCCCCCGCTGCGGCACGGGCCTCTCCGACCACGAGCTGGCCCAGGGCTACGAGACGGTCGTCGACCCCTCGGTCTTCGTCCGCTTCCCCCTGACCTCCGGCCCGCTGGCCGGCGAGGCGGCGCTCCTGGTCTGGACGACCACGCCGTGGACACTGGTCTCCAACACGGCGGTCGCCGCGCACCCCGAGGTCCGCTACGTCGTCGCGACGAACGGCGAGGAGACGCTCGTCGTCGCCGAGCCGCTGGTGGAGAAGGCGCTCGGCGAGGGCTGGCAGACGACCGGCCAGTCGTTCACCGGCGCCGAGATGGAGCGCTGGACCTACGAGCGCCCGTTCACGCTGGTCGACTTCCCGGCCGAGGCCCACTACGTGGTCAACGCCGAGTACGTCACGACCGAGGACGGTACGGGCCTGGTCCACCAGTCCCCCGCGTTCGGCGCCGACGACCTTCTGGTCTGCCGCTCCTACGGCCTCCCGGTGGTCAACCCGGTCCGCCCGGACGGCACCTTCGAGGAGGACGTCCCCCTGGTCGGCGGGGTCTTCTTCAAGAAGGCCGACGAGGCGCTCACCGCGGACCTGGACGCGCGCGGCAAGCTCTTCCGCCACGTCCCGTACGAGCACAGCTACCCGCACTGCTGGCGCTGCCACACGGCGCTGCTCTACTACGCGCAGCCGTCCTGGTACATCAGGACGACGGCCATCAAGGACCGTCTCCTCCAGGAGAACGAGAAGACCAACTGGTTCCCGGACTCGGTCAAGAACGGCCGCTTCGGCGACTGGCTGAACAACAACGTCGACTGGGCGCTGTCCCGTAACCGCTACTGGGGTACGCCGCTGCCGATCTGGCGCTGCGAGGACAACCACCTGACGTGCGTGGGCTCCCGCGCCGAACTCACCGAACTCACAGGCACCGACCAGTCGTCGCTCGACCCCCACCGCCCGTTCATCGACGAGATCACCTTCACCTGCACGCACGAGAACTGCCAGCTGGAGGCGTACCGCGTCCCGGAGGTCATCGACGCCTGGTACGACTCGGGTTCGATGCCGTTCGCCCAGTGGGGCTACCCGTACAAGAACAAGGAGATCTTCGAGAGCCGCTATCCGGCGCAGTTCATCTCGGAGGCCATCGACCAGACCCGCGGCTGGTTCTACACGATGATGGCGGTCGGCACGCTGGTCTTCGACAAGTCGTCCTACGAGAACGTCGTCTGCCTGGGCCACATCCTCGCCGAGGACGGCCGCAAGATGTCCAAGCACCTGGGCAACATCCTCCAGCCGATCCCGCTGATGGACCAGCACGGGGCGGACGCGGTGCGGTGGTTCATGGCGGCGGGCGGCTCCCCCTGGGCGGCGCGACGGGTGGGCCACGGCACGATCCAGGAGGTGGTCCGCAAGACGCTTCTGACGTACTGGAACACGGTCGCCTTCCAGGCCCTGTACGCGCGCACGTCGGGCTGGGCCCCGTCGGCGGCCGACCCGGCCCCGGCCGACCGCACGGTCCTGGACCGCTGGCTGCTGAGCGAACTCAACGCGCTGGTCGACCAGATGACCGTCGCGATGGAGGGCTACGACACCCAGCGCGCCGGCAAGCTGCTCTCGACGTTCGTGGACGACCTCTCCAACTGGTACGTACGCCGCTCGCGCCGCCGCTTCTGGCAGGGCGACAAGGCGGCCCTGCGCACGCTGCACGAGGTCGTCGAGACCGTGACCCGGCTGATGGCCCCGCTGGTCCCGTTCATCACGGAGCGGGTGTGGCAGGACCTGATCACGCCGGTCACGCCGGACGCCCCGGAGTCGGTGCACCTGGCGTCGTGGCCCAAGGCGGAGGTCGCGGCGATCGACCCGGTCCTCTCCTCCCAGATGGCGCTGGTGCGCCGCCTGGTGGAGCTGGGCCGTGCGACGCGCGCCGAGTCGGGCGTGAAGACGCGCCAGCCCCTGTCCCGTGCTCTGGTCGCGGCGAACGGCGTCGAGTCCCTCTCCCCCGAGCTGCGCGCCCAGATCACGGAAGAGCTGAACGTCACATCGCTGGCCTCGCTCTCCGAGGTGGGCGGCTCGCTGGTCGACACGACGGCGAAGGCGAACTTCCGGGCGCTGGGCAAGCGGTTCGGCAAGGGCGTGCAGGCGGTGGCCAAGGCGGTGGCGAACGCGGACGCGGCCGCGCTCTCCCTCGCCCTGCGCGAGGGCACGGCTTCGGTGGAGGTGGAGGGCGAGCAGATCACGCTCTCCCCCGACGAGGTGATCATCACGGAGACCCCGCGCGAGGGCTGGTCGGTCGCCTCGGACTCGGGCGCGACGGTGGCCCTGGACCTGGAGATCACTCCCGAGCTGCGTCGGGCGGGCCTGGCCCGTGACGCGATCCGCCTGATCCAGGAGGCCCGCAAGAACAGCGGCCTGGATGTGGCGGACCGCATCGCCGTCCGCTGGACGACGACGTCCCCGGCAACGGCTGAGGCCCTCACGGAGCACGCCCCCCTGATCTCCGAGGAGGTCCTGGCGGTGGACTACGCGGAGGGCGAGGCGGACGAGACGTACGGCACGCCGTTCGAGGACGAGGGCCTGGCGCTGACGTTCCGCCTCCGCAAGCGGTAGGGGTAGCCCGCACCAAGGGGAAGGGCCCGCCGGAATTCGCTCCGGCGGGCCCTTCCACGTCCTCCCTCAGGGGCTCCGCCCCCGAACCCCCGCGCCTCAATCGCCGGCGAGGCTCAAGAGATGTCCTCCATCGCCGGAAGGGCTGGATCTGCCCTCCCGCCCCCGAGAGAAGAGCGGACCAACTCAAGCCCCTCCCGCACCTGAGCAACGGGCCGGGCCACTTCAAGCCCCTCCGGCGATTGAGGAGCGGGGGTCCGGGGCGGCGCCCCGAAATCAGCCCGTCCGGCGCTTGAGGACACAAGGGACCGGGGCACCCGCCACGGCAAAGGGCCGGGCCCCGGGAAAACCCGGGGCCCGGCCCTCAGCCTGCCGACGGCTACGCGCTCAGCGAGCGCGCACCGCTCAGTTGTCGTCCTCGTCGATCAGGAACCCACGCATCGGCGACGGCGCCTGCTGCATCGGCTGCGGCGCCTGCGGCCGCACCGGCGCCATCGGCTGCGTCATGGCCGGCGACATCTGCTGCTGCCCACCGTAGGACGGTCCGCTGCCCATCGACTGACCGCCACCCATCTGCTGGCCGCCATGGCCACCGTGGGTGGAGCCGCCCATGGAGTGACCCATCGCACCCGCACCGGCCGGAGCCAGCGAGGGGGACGGCGGCAGCGAAGCGGCGGCCGGCGTCCGCGGCGGGGCGAGCGAGTCGTCCGCCTGGGTCTCCAGCTGACGCAGCTGGCTCTCCAGGTAGGACTTCAGTCGCGTGCGGTACTCGCGCTCGAAGCCACGCAGGTCCTCGACCTTGCGCTCCAGCGTCGCGCGGGCCGACTCCAGCGAGCCCATCGCCACGCGGTGCTTCTCCTGCGCGTCCCGCTCCAGGGCGTCGGCCTTCGCACGCGCGTCGCGCTCCAGGCCCTCGGCGCGGCTGCGCGCCTCGCCGACGATCTTGTTGGCCTCGGAACGGGCCTCCGCGATCGCCTGGTCGGCGGTCTGCTGCGCGAGCGAGAGGACACGGGCGGCACTGTCGCCACCGGGGCCCTGCCCCTGCTGCTGCATCTGCGGCGGCTGCATCTGCTGCATCTGCTGCTGGGGGTGCTGACCCATGGGACCGCCCATCGGGCCACCCATGGGACCGCCCTGCATCGGGCCGGGGCCGTGCGGGCCCTGGGGACCGGGACCGTGGCCACCCTGGGGGCCATGGCCACTGGGACCTGCGGGCAACTGCGGCGCGCCACCGGGCAGCTGGGGCGGACCCATCTGCGGGGGCTGCTGCTGCTGCGGCGGTCCAGATATGGCGGCGGGAACGGGCGCGCCGGGGCGGTCCTGCTGCTCCGGGGGCTTGCGCATACCCTGCTGCTGCTGTTGCTGCTGGTTCTGCGCGGCGGCGCGCGTGGCAGCGGCCAGCTTGGCTCGCAGGTCCTCGTTCTCACGGAGCAGACGGGTCAGCTCCGATTCGACCTCATCGAGAAAGGCATCGACCTCGTCCTCGTCATAGCCTTCTCGGAGGCGGACGGTCGTGAACTGCTTGTTCCGCACGTCCTCGGGGGTCAACGGCATCTCTTCTTCACCTCTACGTAGTCGTCGGCAGTCGGCAAGACCGTATCGCTCACAACCTGACCACAACGTAGATCAGGAGGTAGACGATGATCATCAGAACGAAGAAGGACAGGTCGAGTGCCACGCCCCCGAGACGCAGCGGCGGGATGAACCGCCGCAGAAGCTTGAGCGGTGGATCCGTGACAGTGTAGGTGGCCTCAAGTACGACCACCATCGCCTTGCCGGGTTGCCATGAACGTGCGAACTGGAAGACATAGTCCATGACCAGCCGGAAGATCAGCACGATGAGGAAACACATCAGCGCGATATAGACCACATCCAGTGCGACGCCCATGTCTCGCGCTTCCCTCTCCCCTGGCTCTCGTCAGCTCCGGCCTCGCGGCCGGCACCGGCCTCGCGGCCGGGTCGTTCCCGGTGTCGTGTTCTCAGCTCTGGTTGAAGAATCCGCCCTCTGCGATGCGGGCCTTGTCCTCCGCCGTGACATCGACGTTAGCAGGCGACAACAGGAACACCTTCTGCGTCACGCGTTCAATGCTGCCATGGAGACCGAAGACGAGTCCCGCGGCAAAGTCGACAAGTCGCTTCGCGTCCGTATCGTCCATCTCCGTGAGATTCATGATCACCGGAGTGCCCTCACGGAAGTGTTCCCCGATGGTACGGGCCTCGTTGTAGGTCCTGGGGTGCAGCGTGGTGATGCGGTACGGCTCCCGCTCGGACACGACCTTGGGCATGATCACCGGTGCGTTCTTCTCCATGTTCGGGCGTTCAGGTGTGATGGATGCCACGGGTGCGATCCGGGCGGGTCGCACGCTTTCCGCGGGGAGCTGAACCGGCTCGCGCTGGGCGGGTGGTTGCACCACTCGTACCGGTTCATCCCTTTCGCGCTCACGCTCCCGGTCGCGCTCCCGTTCCCGCTCCACCTGGTGCGGGGGCTGGTGCCGCCGCCGGTCGCGCTCGGGCTCCGGCTCAGGTTCGAATTCGTCATCGGGGTCGAACCCCGGGCCGTCGTACCCATCGTCCTCCACGAGGCCGAGGTAGACCGCCATCTTGCGCATCGCGCCGGCCATGCTCCGAGTCCTCCGCTCTGTGGTGGATCGGCATTCGTCACCAAGTGCCAGCGATCCACTGTGGTCTGCCCGCTAGGAGTGGGAATGACCATATTTTCTGCTGTGGTCCGACTTGCTTCGCGACGTTACCCGAGCCGGGGTCGGACTCCGAGTACCGCCGTACCGACGCGTACATGTGTCGCTCCGGCCGCCACCGCGTCCTCCAGGTCCCCGCTCATACCTGCGGAGACCATGTTCGCAGCCGGATGACCGGCGCGCAGGCGGGATGAGATTTCCATCAGCCGGTCGAACGCGGCCCGTTGCCGGCCGGCGTACTCCCCGGCCAGCGGCGCCACGGTCATCAGCCCGTCGAGCCGGAGTCCGGGAGCCGCGTCGACCGCGGCCGCCAACTCCTCGACCCCGCCCGGCGCGACACCGCCGCGCTCACCGCGCTCACCGCTCCCCGCGTCCAGGGCGACCTGGATCAGACAGCCGAGTTCGCGCTCCCCGCGCAACGCCGCGGCGGAGAGGGCGGTGACCAGCTTGGCGCGGTCCACCGACTGCACCACATCGGCATAACCGGTCACGGAGCGCACCTTGTTCGTCTGCAATTGTCCGACAAAGTGCCATGTCAGCGAAAGATCCGCACAAGCGGTGGCCTTGGGGGCGGCGTCCTGGTCACGATTCTCCGCGACATGGCGCACACCGAGTTGATGCAGGATCCGCACATCGCTCGCGGGGTAGGTCTTGGTGACCACGATCAGGGTCACTTCCTCCCGCTCGCGTCCCGCGGCGGCACAGGCGGAGACGATCCTTTCCTCCACCTGCGCGAGATTCGCCGCGAGCTCTGCCTTACGGTCCGTCATGCCCTATCCGTCCAACCAGACATATCCGGCGAGCCGCCCGGTGGTGCGGTCTCGGCGGTACGAGAAGTGGTCGCCCGATTCCCGGGTGCAGTACGGCGAGGAGTGCCGGTCCGTCACACCGAGAGCGGCGAGCTGGGCATGGACTCCGCCGGTGACGTCCACCGCCGGGGTGCCCCAGCTGGTCTCGGACCAGGTGCCGTGGACCGCCGCGGCGACCTCGGCCCGCATCGCCTCCGGCACTTCGTAGCACCGTCCGCAGACGGCCGGTCCGGTGCGGGCGATGATCCGGGAGGGGTGTGCGCCGAGCACGGCCATGGCCTCGACCGCCGCCGGAACGACTCCGGCGACCAGTCCCGGCCGCCCCGCGTGCGCCGCCCCGACGACTCCGGCGACCGGGTCGGCGAGCAGGACGGGGGTGCAGTCGGCGGTGAGGACCGCGAGCGGCAGCCCACGCCGGGCGGTCACCACCGCGTCCACGGCCGGAATCTCCGCGTCCGCACCCCAGGGTGCGTCCACCACCGCGACGTCCCGGCCGTGCACCTGGTTCATCCAGACGACGAGCGCCGGGTCGATACCGAGGTCGCGCGCGGCACGCTCCCGGTTCGCGCCGACGGCGGCGGGATCGTCTCCGACCGCGCCGCCGAGGTTGAGTTCGCCGTACGGAGCGGCGCTCACTCCGCCCCACCGGTCGGTGAAGGCGAAGTGAGCGCTGCCCGTGACGGTTTCCGTCCGGTGCCGATCTATCACTTCAAGAAGTCCGGAACGTCCAGCTCTTCGGCCTGGGTGTCCTGGTAGGGACGGGCCGGCGGGACGTGCGGCGGAGAGACGGGCGGCAGCGCGCTCTCGCTCGAAGCCGACGCGGGGGCGGGCTCGGCCGGGGCCGGGCTCTCCTCACGCGGGGGTACGGAACCGAGTCCGCCGGACGGGCGCGCGGGCTCGGGGGCGGACCTGACCGGGGTGGCCGGCTCCTCGCGCTTGGCGCTGTTCGCGCCGAGGACGTTCTCCCGGCGGGCCGGCGGCTGTCCGCCGTCGAAGCCCGCGGCGATCACGGTGACCCGGACCTCGTCGCCCAGGGCGTCGTCGATGACGGCGCCGAAGATGATGTTGGCCTCGGGGTGGGCCGCCTCGCTCACCAACTGGGCGGCCTCGTTGATCTCGAAGAGACCGAGGTCGCTGCCGCCGGAGATGGAGAGCAGGACCCCGCGGGCGCCGTCGATGGAGGCTTCCAGGAGGGGCGAGGAGATCGCCATCTCCGCCGCCGCCACCGCGCGGTCGTCGCCGCGCGCCGAGCCGATGCCCATGAGCGCCGATCCGGCCTCGGACATGACCGACTTGACGTCGGCGAAGTCGAGGTTGATCAGGCCCGGGGTCGTGATGAGGTCGGTGATGCCCTGGACACCCGAGAGCAGCACCTGGTCGGCCGACTTGAAGGCGTCGAGCACGCTGACCTGACGGTCCGAGATGGACAGCAGGCGGTCGTTGGGGATGACGATGAGGGTGTCGACCTCTTCGCGGAGCTCGGCGATGCCGTCCTCCGCCTGGTTCGCGCGTCGCCGACCCTCGAAGGTGAACGGGCGGGTGACCACGCCGATCGTCAGGGCGCCCAGCGAGCGCGCGATGTTGGCGACGACGGGTGCGCCGCCGGTGCCGGTGCCGCCGCCTTCGCCGGCGGTGACGAAGACCATGTCGGCCCCCTTGAGGACCTCCTCGATCTCCTCACGGTGGTCCTCTGCCGCCTTACGACCGACGGCCGGGTTCGCCCCGGCGCCGAGGCCCCGGGTGAGTTCGCGGCCGACGTCGAGCTTGACGTCGGCGTCGCTCATCAACAGGGCCTGTGCATCCGTGTTGATCGCGATGAACTCGACGCCCTTGAGACCGACCTCGATCATTCGGTTGATGGCATTGACACCACCGCCGCCGACACCGATGACCTTGATGACTGCGAGGTAGTTCTGCGGTGCTGCCACGTCGAAGGCCTCTCGCCTCGAGTTACGTGTCGTCGCTCTGCGGTGGCCCCGCGGCGACGACTGATGTCGATGGGGACGGTCCGAACGCCGACCCAAACCCTAACGTTCAAGTTTAGGGTTACCAGTGTGTCTGCTTCCTGGACTCTTCCGAACAGGACACTAAGTCGACAAGTGGCGCACGTTCAACGAACACGCCGAACCTCCCGTTTTTCTTTTCACCCTATGTGATCACCCGTAGCGCTGACCAACCAGGGTGCTGGCCAGCACAAATGCCCGTCAACTCCCCGATACCGCCGGGGCGGTGGGAGCGCTTACGTCGAACTGTCCTGCTTTGGGCTCCGCCTTCATGAGCGCGGAGAGGATGTGCGCCTTCGCCGCGCCGTCCTCACCGCTGCCCCAGGTCACCTCGCGATCCCGGGTGAGCCGCAAGGAGATCGCGTCGAACGAGGCGACCCGGACGACCTCGGTGTCCCTGGCGACGGCCGCCGGAAGGTCGCCGGTGACCCGGACCGCTTCCCGCAACAGACGGTCACCGCCGAAGCGGCGGAGGCTCGCGGACGGTTCGGGATTCAGCTCCAGCAGGGGCACGCCCTTCGGAGCCCGTTCCACGGTGGCGAAGCGCACGCCCTTGGCGTCCACTTCCACGAACCTCCCGGCCTTTTCGACCAGAAGGACCGGCTTTCGCTCCGTCACCTTAAGGCCGATTCCGTTCGGCCAGGACCGAACGACATCAACTCTGTCGATACGAGGCAACTTCTGGCGCAACCGGTGTTCCATCGCATCGGTGTCCACGGAGACCAGCGGAGCTCCGACCGGAGTGGCGGCAACCGCTTCCACTTCCTCCCGGGTCAGGACCTCGACGCCGCTCGTGGTGACCTTCTCGACGCGGAGCCAGGAGGAGCCGTAGAGCGCCCAGATCACGAACGCGGCGAGCAGGGCCGCCGCGGCGCCGATCAGGATCAGCAGGGCACGGCGGCTGATCCGGGGCCCCACGGGGCCGATGTGCGGCGGGCGGGCGGAAGTGTCCGCCCGCCCGGGTGCGCCGCGCTGGGCGGTCGTCGGTCCGGCCACGCTCGCTCCTTCGCCGGACCCGGGACGCCCGCCCCGGGTCCGTACCGCATCACGCCGTACGCCTAGCGGCGCGCGGCAATCGCTTCGTACACCATGCCGACGAGCAGGTCGTCGGCGTCGCGCCGGCCGAACTCGGCGGCGGCGCGGGACATTTCGTACAGCCGGTGGGGGTCCGACAGCACCGGCAGGACGTTGGACTGCACCCACTCCGGGGTGAGCGCCGCGTCGTCCACCAGCAGGCCGCCGCCGGCGTTGACCACCGGCTGGGCGTTGAGCCGCTGTTCGCCGTTGCCGATGGGCAGCGGGACGTAGGCGGCGGGGAGCCCGACGGCGGAGAGTTCGGCGACGGTCATCGCGCCCGCGCGGCAGAGCATCATGTCGGCCGCGGCGTACGCGAGATCCATCCGGTCCACGTACGGTACCGGGATGTAGGGCGGCATCCCGGGCATGTTGTCAATGCGCGGCAATTCGTTCTTCGGGCCCACCACGTGGAGGATCTGGATCCCCGAGCGCTGGAGGAGCGGCGCGACCCGCTGGACCACCTCGTTGAGGTGGCGCGCGCCCTGCGAGCCGCCGGAGACCAGCAGCGTGGGCAGGTTGGGGTCGAGGCCGAAGGCGGCGCGGGCCTCCGGGCGGACCCGGGCGCGGTCCAGGGTGGCGATGGTGCGGCGCAGCGGGATGCCGATGTAGCGGGCGCCGCGCAGCTTGCTGTCCGGGGTGGAGACGGCGACCCCGTGGGCGTACCGCGAGCCGATCTTGTTGGCCAGGCCCGGGCGGGCGTTGGCCTCGTGGACGACGATCGGCACGCCGACGCGCTTGGCGGCCAGGTAGCCGGGCAGGGCGACATAGCCTCCGAAGCCGACCACGCAGTCCGCCTTGGTGCGCTCCAGGACCTGCTCGGCGGCCTTGATCGTGCCGCGCAGCCTGCCCGGGACGGTGATCAGTTCGGGCGTGGGCTTACGCGGCAGCGGGACGGCGGGGATGAGCGCCAGCTCGTACCCCCGCTCGGGTACGAGCCTGGTCTCCAGGCCGCGTTCCGTGCCGAGGGCCGTGATTCCCACGGTCGGGTCCTGCCTGCGCAGGGCGTCTGCGAGGGCAAGCGCGGGCTCGATGTGTCCGGCGGTCCCCCCGCCGGCGAGTACGACATGCACCGAAATTCACCGCTCTCCGGACGGACGCTTCTTGACGCGCCGTCTCATCGTCTTCCATCTCACCCCGGGCTTCCGCATGGCCAGGGCCGCCTTCGCCGCGGGGTCCTCCCGTGCGAAGGCGATCATCAGCCCGACCGCGAACATCGTCGGCAGCAGGGCCGATCCCCCGTAGGAGAACAGCGGGAGCGGAACCCCGGCGATCGGCAACAGGCCGAGCACCGCACCGATGTTGATCACGGCCTGGGCCGTGATCCACGTGGTCACGCCTCCCGCGGCATACCGCACGAAGGGGTCCTCCGTGCGTCCGGCCACGCGGATACCCGCATAGCCTAGAGCCGCGAAGAGGGCGAGCACGGACAGCGTCCCCGCCAGACCCAGTTCCTCACCGGTGATCGCGAAGATGAAGTCGGTGTGGGGTTCCGGGAGTTGACCCCATTTTTCCACACTCGCACCCAGCCCGGAACCGAACCATCCGCCGGACGCCAGAGCATAGATTCCGTGGGCGGCCTGCCAGCAGCCGCCCTCGGGGTCGGGTTCGCTCACACCCATGCAGGCGAGCCGGGACATCCGGTTGGGGCTGGTCCTGATCAGCAGGAACGCGAGGACGGCGGCGAAGCCGAGGACCCCGGCGAAGAGGCGGGTGGGGGCGCCGGCCAGCCAGAGCAGCCCGAACAGGATCGCCGTGAGAATGATCGCTGTTCCCATGTCGCCGCCGAGCATGATCAGTCCGAGCAGCATGAAGGCGACCGGTACGAGCGGTACGAGCATGTGCTTCCACTGCGTCAGCAACCGCTTGTCCTGCTTGCGGGCCAGCAGGTCCGCCCCCCACAGGATGAGGGCCAGCTTGCCGAACTCGCTGGGCTGGAGCTGGAACGGGCCGCCCAGGTAGAGCCAGTTCTGGTTGCCGTTGACCGACATCCCTATCCCCGGCACCTGGACCAGGACCATCAGGAAGACGGTGACCATCAGTATCGGGTAGGCCAGCCCCCGGTGGAGCTTCACGGGCATCCGGGCGGCGATCAGCATCAGTCCGCCCCCGATGACGGCGGCGAGGAACTGCTTGCCGAAGAAGTACGTCGCGGGCTTGCTGATGTCCAGCGCCTTGATCATCGATGCGGAGTAGACCATCACCAGGCCCAGCACGGTGATCAGGAGGCTGGAGCCGAGGATCACGTAGTAGGCGGTCAGGGGCCGGTCCCAGGCCCGCCGCGCCCGCTCGTAGGCCCGGCGCGGTCCGCCGCCTCGCCCGGAGCGCGGGGTACGGGACCCGGACCCGCCGCGTCCCGTGGCGCGGGGTGTCTCGGGGCGCCGGGCGCCGGTGGCGAGCCGTCCGCGCAGGGCGAGCCCGGGGGGCAGGGGTACGCCGGCGGCGGCGGGCGCCGCGGCGAGAGGGCGGGGTGCCGAGGCCCGTGCGCTCTCCCGCCGTACGGCGGATCTCTCGTCGGCCGGCATTGTCGCTGTCCCCTCCACTGCTCGTGCGCCGGGGCCCGTGACCCCGGGCGCGGAGCCCGGTCGGTCAGGCGCTCTCGTCGGCGCGTGCGCGGACCGCGTCCGCGAACGCCTCGCCCCGCTTGTTGTAGTTGGTGAACATGTCCATCGAGGCACAGGCCGGGGCCAGCAGTACCGTATCGCCCGGCCGGGCGAGCTCGGCGGCCCGCGCCACCGCTTCGGACATCGCCCCAGTGTCGGTCCGGTCGAGGTCGACCACCGGGACTTCCGGGGCGTGTCGCGTCAGGGCTTCGTGGATGAGGGCGCGATCGGCGCCCATCAGCACGACGCCGCGCAGCCGCTTCGCCGCGCCGGTGACCAGCTCGTCGAAGGTGGCGCCCTTGGCGAGGCCGCCCGCGATCCAGACGATGGATTCGTACGCGGCCAGCGAGGCCTCGGTGGCGTGGGTGTTGGTGGCCTTGGAGTCGTCCACGTAGGCGACTTCGCCGATGTCCGCGACGTGTTCGATGCGGTGGGCGTCCGGCCGGAAGGCGCGCAGCCCGCCGCGGACGGCGGCCGGCTCCACACCGAAGGCACGGGCGAGGGCGGCGGCCGCGAGGGCGTTGGCGATGTTGTGCGGGGCGGGCGGGTTGACGTCGGTGACCTCGGCCAGCTCCTGGGCCTGCTTCTGCCGGTTGGCGACGAACGCCCGGTCGACGAGGATCCCGTCGACCACGCCGAGCTGCGAGGGGCCGGGGGCGCCGAGGGTGAAGCCGATGGCGCGGCAGCCCTCTTCGACGTCGGCCTCGCGGACCAGGTCCTCGGTGGCCGGGTCGGCCACGTTGTAGACGCAGGCCACGGTGTTGCCCTCGTAGACGCGGCCCTTGTCGGCGGCGTACGCCTCCATCGAGCCGTGCCAGTCGAGGTGGTCGGGGGCCAGGTTGAGGACGGCGGCGGAGTGGGCGCGCAGGGAGGGCGCCCAGTGCAGCTGGTAGCTGGAGAGTTCGACGGCGAGGACGTCGTACTCGCTCTCGCCGAGCACCGCGTCCAGCAGCGATACGCCGATGTTGCCGACGGCCGCGGTGCGCAGGCCCGCCGCCTCCAGGATGGAGGCCAGCATGCGTACGGTCGTGGTCTTGCCGTTGGTGCCGGTGACCGCGAGCCAGGGGGCGGACTTCCTGCCGTTGTCGCCGCGCAGGCGCCAGGCCAGTTCGACGTCGCCCCAGACCGGGACGCCCGCCTCGGCGGCAGCCAGGAAGAGCGGTTTGTCCGGCTGCCAGCCGGGGGCGGTGACGACGAGTTCCGTGGACGGCGGCAGGGTGGCGCCGTCGCCGAGGCGCACGGTCATGCCGAGCGCCTCCAGTTCGGCCGCCTGCGCCCGGGCGCGTTCGTCGTCGCCGTCGTTGACGACGGTGACGAGCGCGCCGCGCTCGTGCAGGGCGCGGGCAGCGGGGATTCCGCTGACGCCGAGCCCGGCGACGGTGACGTGCTTGCCCTGCCAGTCCACGGTGCTCACTTCTTGGCTGCCCATCCCGCGTAGAAGAGGCCGAGTCCGACGATCACGCACATGCCCTGGATGATCCAGAAGCGGACCACGACAAGGACTTCGGACCAGCCCTTGAGTTCGAAGTGGTGCTGGAGCGGCGCCATGCGGAACACGCGCTTGCCGGTCATCTTGAACGAACCGACCTGGATGACCACGGACATGGTGATCATCACGAAGAGGCCGCCGAGGATGGCGAGCAGGAACTCGGTGCGGGACAGGATCGCGAGGCCCGCGAGCGCGCCGCCGAGGGCGAGCGAGCCGGTGTCGCCCATGAAGATCTTGGCGGGCGAGGTGTTCCACCACAGGAAGCCGAAGCAGGCGCCCATCAGGGCTGCGGCGACGACGGCGAGGTCGAGCGGGTCGCGTACCTCGAAACAGGCGCTGGGGTTGGTCAGGTTGTCCGCGTTGGCGCAGGACTCCTGGAACTGCCAGAGGCCGATGAAGGTGTAGGCGCCGAAGACCATCACCGAGGCGCCGGTGGCCAGACCGTCGAGGCCGTCGGTCAGGTTCACGCCGTTGGACATGGCGAGGATCATGAACAGCGCCCAGACGCAGAACAGCACCGGTCCGATCGACCAGCCGAAGTCCTCGACGAACGAGAGCCGGGTGGAGGCCGGGGTGTAGTTCATGGAGTTGGGGAACTGGAGCGAGAGCACCGCGAACGCGATGCCGACGATCAGCTGTCCGGCCATCTTCGCCTTGGCCCGCAGACCGAGCGAACGCTGCTTGACGATCTTGATGTAGTCGTCGAGGAAGCCGACGAGGCCCATGCCCGCCATGAGGAAGAGCACGAGGACACCGGAGTAGCGGATGTCCTCACCCGTGATGACCTTCGCGAGGAGGTACGCGACGATCGTCGCCAGGATGAAGGCGATGCCGCCCATCGTGGGCGTGCCCTTCTTGCTGCCGTGGGTGCGCGGGCCGTCGTCCCGGATGAACTGCCCGTAGCCCTTGCGGGCCAGCAGCTTGATCAGCAGCGGGGTGCCGACCAGGGTCAGGAAGAGCCCGATGGCTCCCGCGAAGAGGATCTGCCTCATCGGCCGGCGACCTCGCCCTCGGTCGAGTTCTCCAGCAGTGCCTGGGCGACCTTCTCCAGGCCGACCGACCGGGACGCCTTCACCAGCACGACGTCTCCCGGGCGCAGTTCACTGCGCAACAGGTCGACGGCCGCCTGCGCGTCGGACACGTGCACCGACTCCTCACCCCACGAACCCTCGTTATATGCGCCCAGTTGCAGCCAGGAGGCTTCTCTGCCCCCGACAGCGACGAGCTTGCTGACGTTGAGCCGGACGGCGAGCCGTCCGACCGCGTCGTGCTCGGCGAGCGACGCGTCACCGAGCTCGGCCATCTGGCCGAGCACCGCCCAGGTGCGTCCCCCGTCGGCCCCTCGGGCCTGGCCCATGGCGGCCAGCGCACGCAGTGCGGCTCTCATGGATTCGGGGTTCGCGTTGTAGGCGTCGTTGACAACCGTCACACCGTCCCCGCGCTCGGTGACCTCCATGCGCCAGCGGGAGAGGGTGCCCGCCTCCGAGAGCGCATCGGCGATCTCGGTCACGGACATGCCCAACTCATGGGCGACGGCGGCCGCGGCGAGCGCGTTCGACACGTGGTGCTCACCGTACAGGCGCATGGTCACGTCGCTGCACCCGGTGGGTGTGTGGAGCTCGAACGCGGGCCGCCCGTCGGGGGTCATCCGGACCTTCTCGCCCCGTACGTCCGCTTCGGGGGCTTCTCCGAAGAGCAGGACGCGGGCCTTGGTGCGCGAGGCCATGGCCCGGACGAGCGGGTCGTCGGCGTTGAGCACGGCGCAGCCGTCCTCCGGCAGGCCCTCGACCATCTCGCCCTTGGCCTGGGCGATGGCCTCCCGGCTGCCGAACTCGCCGAGGTGCGCGGAGCCGACGTTGAGGACCAGGCCGACCCGGGGCGGGGTCAGCTCGGTGAGGTAGCGGATGTGGCCGATGCCGCGGGCGCCCATCTCCAGGACCAGGTGCTCGGTCTCGGCGGTGGCGCTCAGGGCGGTGAGCGGCAGCCCGATCTCGTTGTTGAGGGAGCCGGGTGTCCAGACGGTCGGGCCGTGGCGCTGGAGGAGCTGCGCGATCAGGTCCTTGGTGGACGTCTTGCCGGCCGAGCCGGTGAGGGCGACGACGCTGGTGCCGAGGCGTTCGACGGCGGCCCGGGCGAGGGCTCCGAGCGCGCCGACGACGTCGTCCACGACGATCGCCGGAACGCCGACGGGGCGGGCCGCCAGCACGGCTGCCGCGCCCGCCTCGACGGCGCGCTGGGCGTAGTCGTGGCCGTCGACCCGTTCTCCGGCGAACGCGGCGAACAGGCTGCCGGGCGCGACCTCGCGGGAGTCGATGACGACGGGTCCGGTCACGGTGACTGCCGGGTCCGGTATGTCGTGCGGCTGCCCGCCGACGATTTCGGCGATCTCGGCGAGGGAAAGGGTGATCACTTGGTCATCCCTGACTGTTGTTCTCGTGGTGAGGGGCACGGTCGGCGCCGGGGTGCGCCAGGGACCGCTCGATGGCTGCGTGCAGGACCTTGCGGTCGTCGAAGGCGCGGACCACTCCGTGGACGTCCTGGCCCTGCTCGTGGCCCTTGCCCGCCACCAGGACGGTGTCGCCCGGCTCGGCGCGGGCGACGGCTGCTGCGATGGCGGCGGCCCGGTCCGCGTCGACCAGCACGTCGCCGCGTTCGTGGACGGGGACCTCGGCGGCGCCGGAGAGCATCGCGGCGAGGATCGCGAGGGGGTCCTCCGAGCGGGGGTTGTCGGAGGTCAGGACGGCGGTGTCGGCGAGCCGGGCCGCGGCGGCGCCCATCGGGCCGCGTTTGGTGGTGTCGCGGTCGCCGCCGCAGCCGAGGACGATGTGCACCTTGCCCTCGGTGACCTTGCGCAGGGAGCGCAGGACGGACTCGACGGCGTCGGTCTTGTGCGCGTAGTCGACGACGGCGAGGTAGGGCTGTCCGGCGTCCACCCGCTCCAGCCGGCCCGGGACCCCGGGGACGGCGGCGACGCCGTCGGCGGCGATCTGCGGGTCGACGCCCGCGACGGCCAGCGTGACGATCGCGGCGAGGGTGTTGGCGACGTTGAACGGGCCGGGCAGCGGGGCGCGGGCGGTGATCCGCTCGCCCTTGGGACCGACGGCGGTGAAGGTGCTGTCCTGCGGCCCGACCTCGACGTCCTCGGCGTGCCAGTCGGCGTCCGGGTGGCCCTCGGCGGAGAAGGTGGTGACGGGGACGCCGGACTCGGTGATGAGCCTGCGGCCGTACTCGTCGTCGAAGTTGACCACGCCGCGGTGGCTGCGCTCGGGGGTGAAGAGCTGGGCCTTGGCCTGGAAGTAGTCCTCCATGCCGGAGTGGAACTCCATGTGCTCCGGGCTGAGGTTGTTGAAGACGGCGACGTCGAAGACGCAGCCGTCGACCCGGCCGAGCACCAGGGCGTGGCTGGAGACCTCCATCGCGACGGCCTCGACGCCGCGTTCGCGCATGACGGCGAACAGGGCCTGGAGGTCGGTGGCTTCGGGGGTGGTGCGCTCGGACTTGATGCGCTCGTCGCCGATCCGCATCTCGACGGTGCCGATCAGCCCGGTGGGGCGTCCGGCGGCGCGCAGTCCACCCTCGACGAGGTACGCGGTGGTGGTCTTGCCGGAGGTTCCGGTGATGCCGATCTGGAGCAGCCCGATGCCGGGCCGCCCGTAGATGTCGGCGGCCAGTTCGCCCATCACGGCCCGCGGGTTCTCGGTGACCAGGACCGGCAGGCCGGTGGCGGCGGCGCGTTCGGCGCCGGTGGGGTCGGTGAGGACGGCGACGGCGCCCAGGCCCGCGGCCTGGGCCGCGAAGTCGGCGCCGTGCATACGGGCGCCGGGCAGGGCCGCGTACACGTCTCCGGGTCGCACGGCCCGTGAGTCGTGCGTGATACCGGTGACGTCACCGCTCCCGGCGGTCTCGACGCCGAGCCGGGCGGCCAGCTCGCCGAGAGGGGTGGGCCGGAGCCGGTCCGGTCGGGGCGCTCCCGGGTAGGTCACAGGCGCGTCCTTCTGAGAGGTTTGGGACTGATCAGCGTGGGGCACGGCGGTGAGCGTACCGGGCCGGTGCGGGCTCTCGCGAAGCGAGGGACCCTGGTTCCGGCGGTTCTCGTTCCGGTTCCCGGGGTCGGGGGTGATCGTTGTCACTGAGGGTTCCCTTGGAGGGGATGCTCGCGCACCCCCGTGTTCACTCGCCGGGTTTGAAGGACACCGGCAGCCGGGGCGGCTTGCTGCCGGACGGTGGGGTCTGGAGCGTCTTGAGCGCGAACTCCATGACCTTCTTGTAGATCGGACCGCAGATCTGGCCGCCGAAGTAGCTGCCCTTGGTGGGGTTCTGGATCGCGCAGTAGACGGTGACCTGCGGGTTGTCGGCGGGGGCGAAGCCCGCGAAGGAGGCGGTGTAGCCCTTGTAGACGCCGCGGACGGGGTCGACCCGGTTGGCGGTTCCGGTCTTGCCCGCGACCCGGTAGCCGGGGATGGCGGCCTTGGTTCCGGTCCCCTCGCGGTCGTCGACGACGGACTCCAGCATGGTCGCCAGGGTCTTGGCGGTCTTCTCGCTGACCACCCGGTTCTCCTCGGGGGCGTCGGCCGGGGTGAAGCGGCCGTCGGATCCCTTGGTTCCGCGTACGAGGGTGGGGGCGACCCGTACGCCTCCGTTGGCGACCGTGGAGTAGACCGAGGCGGCCTGGACCGCGTTGATGGAGAGGCCCTGGCCGAAGGGGATCGTGTACTGCTGCGAGGTCGACCAGTCCTTCGGGTGGGCCAGCAGGCCGGGGGACTCGCCGGGGTAGCCGAGGCCGGTCTTCTTTCCGAGGCCGAACTTCCGCAGGTAGTCGTAGAGGACCTTGTTCGACTCGGCCTGGGTCCTGCCGAGCTGACCGGTCGCCAGGATGGTGCCGATGTTGCTGGACTTGGCGAGCACCCCGTTGAGCGTGAGGTACCAGGTGGGGTGGTCGACGTCGTCCTTGAAGAGGCGGTCGCCCCGGTGCAGTCGGTTGGGGACGGTGACATGGGTGCCGGGCGTGGCGGCCCCCTCCTCCAGCACGGCCGCGATCGACATGACCTTGCTGGTGGAGCCGGGCTCGTACACGTCCTGGAGGGCCGCGTTGCCGAGCGAGGCCGAGGTGGCCCGGGAGAGGTCGTTGGGGTCGTAGCCGGGGGCGTTGGCCATGGCCAGCAGTTCGCCGGTCTTCGTGTTCTGCACGATGACGTAGCCGCGGTCCGCCTTGGACTCGGCGACCTGGTCGCTGATGGCCTTCTGCGCGGCCCACTGGATATCGCGGTCGATGGTCAGCTCGATGTCGGAGCCGGGCACGGCCGGGATCTCGCTGCTGCCCGCGGTGGGGACCCGCCGGCCGCCCGCCTGGGCGTAACGGACCTTGCCGTCCTCGCCCGCCAGCTCCTTGTTCAGCTGTGACTCCAGGCCGCCGCCGCCCTTGCCGTCGGCGCTGACGAAGCCCAGTATCCCGGCGGCGAGATCCCCGTTGGGGTAGACGCGCTTGGTGGTCGGCTCCTGGAGGACACCGGCCAGCACGTTGGCTCCGGGGCCGCCCTTGAGCTCGTCCTCGGACGCCTTCTCGGCGAAGACGGCCTTGAGGTCCTTGATCTGCTTCCAGACCTGGGGGGTCTGCCGGTAGGCGAGGACGGTGTAGCGGCTCTTGGGCGTCGAGAGCTTCTTGACGAGCTCGTCGACGTCCTTGCCGAGGATCGGGGCGAGCAGGGCCGCGGCCTGCTGCGGGGCGTCGGGGGCCTTGCTCTCCTCGGGCGTGAAGAGCTTGGGGTCGGCCGTGATGTTGTGCGCGTCCACGCTGGTGGCGAGCGCGACGCCGTTGCGGTCGGTGATCTCGCCGCGCTCGGCGGCGACCGTGTACTCCAGGTAGCGGTTCTTCTCGGCCTTGGCCGCGTACGCGCTGGCGTCGACGGCCTGGACCTGGAGCAGCCGGGCCACGAAGGCCAGCATGACCAGCGTCAGGCCGAGGCTGACGAGCCGCAGCCGGGGGCGTGGGCTGCCGAGGCGCAGGGAGCGGGGTGCGGTGCCGCGCCGGGTGGTGCGCCCCGGGGCGGGGCGGGGGCGGCGGGCCGGTGGGCGCGGGCCGGAGCGGCCGGATCCGGATGCCCCGTTACGGGGGCGGGCCGGTCCGGGTACGCGGCGGCGCGGCGGTTCCTTGGGCGGCACTGCGTCACCTGCCGGGGCTCGTCGGGGGTGGGCTGTTCTCCGCCGAGGGGGCGGCTGCGGGGTCGGGCGCGGTCGCGGACACGGATCCGGAGGGCGGCGGGGAGCCGGAGGTGCCGGCCGACGCCCCGGCGGCCGGGGACCCGGCCGCCGGGGCGTCGGGGTCGGGTGAGGCGCTGGGGCTCGGGGTGGGGCTGGGCGGCGGGGCGGTCGCCTCCGAGGGCTTGCCGTGGACCGAGCCGTCGGGGTTCAGGAAGGCGGGGCTGCCGCCCGGCACCATGCCGAGCTCCCGGGCGCGCTTCTCCAGGGCGTCGGGCTGGGACCGGCTGTCGACGTCGCGCTGGAGGGCCTGCTGCTCGTCGGTGAGCTCGGTGGTGTCCCGCTTCAGCTCGCTGAGCCGGAACGATCCCTCGTTGAGCGCGGAGTTCAGCAGGAGCAGGGTGATGAGTCCGCCGCCCAGGAGCAGGACGACCAGCAGGACGAAGGGGGTGCGGGCCGCGGTGCTGGGCCCGGCGGACGGCATCAGCCGGGCGAGCCGGGCGGCCCGCCCCTTCAGCGGTGCGGCCGGTTTGCTCACCCCACGACTCCCCCGCTGCGACGTCCGGCCCCGGTGCTCATCGCTCCTCCTCGCGGATGCGCTGGGCGCCGCGCAGCCGGGCGGGGGCGGCCCGCCGGTTCGCGGCGACCTCCTCCTCGGTGGGCAGCTCGGCGCCCCGGGTGAGCTGCTTCAGCCGGGGCTGGTAGCGCTCGGGGACGACGGGGAGCCCGGGGGGCGCGGTGTTGGCGGCGCCGGCCGCGAAGACCTGCTTGACCAGCCGGTCCTCCAGCGAGTGGTACGACAGCACCGCGATGCGGCCGCCGACGGCGAGGCTGTCGACGGCGGCCGGAATGGCCCGCTCCAGGACGCTCAGCTCGCCGTTGACCTCGATGCGCAGCGCCTGGAAGGTCCGCTTGGCGGGGTTGCCGCCGGTGCGCTTGGCAGCCTGGGGCAGCGCGTCGCGGATCAGCTCGACGAGCCGGGCGCTGTTGCTGAACGGCTCCTTCCCGCGCTCGCGCACGATCGCGGAGACGATCCGCTTGGCCTGCTTCTCCTCGCCGTACGCGCGCAGGATCCGCACGAGCTCGCCGGGCGGGTAGGTGTTGAGCACCTCGGCGGCACCCATCCCGGTGGACTGGTCCATCCGCATGTCGAGCGGGGCGTCCTGGGCGTAGGCGAATCCGCGGTCGGCCTCGTCCAACTGCATGGAGGAGACGCCGAGGTCGAACAGGATGCCCTGGACCTTCGGGATCCCGAGCCGCGCGAGGACCTCGGGGAGTTCGTCGTAGACCGCGTGGACGAGGGTGGCCCGGTCACCGTAGGGGGCGAGCCGTTCGCCGGAGAGGCGGAGCGCCTCCTTGTCGCGGTCCAGGGCGACCAGCCGGGCGGTGGGGAACGCCGCGAGCAGGGCCTCGCTGTGACCGCCGAGGCCGAGGGTGCAGTCGACGACCACGGGCTCCGGGTGGGCCGGGTCCTGGAGAGCCGGGGCCAGCAGGTCCAGACACCTCTGGAGCATCACCGGGACGTGTCGGGTCTGGCTCAATGCGCCCTCTCAGGCTCTGTCCCGCGGCCGGCACGTACGTCCTGGTCCCCGCCCGCTCTGAAGGGGAGGCCCGCCGGCGCCGGGGAAGGGGCGTCGGCCGACCGAAGAGCGGGAGAGGGCCGGGTCGCACGTACGCCGCACATCACGGGGGAGATACGGAATGTGCAGGAGGTGCGGGGGGTGCGATGGGGCAGTGGTGCGGGAATGCGGGTGTTGACTTCGCGTTACTTTAGTCCACCCTGCCATTCGATCGATTCGCGATCAACGAACCGCGCAGCGCGTCGCGCCACCCGACCGGATGCGGCGAACCCACCCGAACGGGTGCGTCCACGGGCCCCTGTGGATTAGCTCACAACAAGCCGTGTTGACGTTCTTTGTCCGCTCTCACAGGCCGCCCGTGCCAGGTGGGAAGGCTAACGTCGTAGCCATGTCGACTTCTGCTCACTCCCCCGCCGAGTCCGTGACGTCCACCGCTGCGGCGGTCCGCGAGGGGGGCCAGGTCACCGACCGCCTCGTCGCGCTGAACTCCGAGTACGCGAAGGACTTCCGCGACCCGGGCATGGACGCCCGCCCCGTCCTCCAGGTCGCCGTGGTCGCCTGTATGGATGCCCGTCTCGACCTGCACGCCGCGCTCGGCCTGGAGCTCGGCGACTGCCACACCATCCGCAACGCGGGCGGTGTGGTCACCGAGGACGTGATCCGCTCGCTCACCATCAGCCAGCGGGCGCTCGGCACCCGCAGTGTGGTCCTCATCCACCACACCAACTGCGGTCTGGAGTCCCTCACCGAGGACTTCCGGCAGGACCTGGAGCGCGAGGTGGGCCAGCGTCCGGCCTGGGCCGTGGAGGCCTACACGGACGCCGACCAGGACGTGCGCCAGTCGATGCAGCGGGTGCGGACCTCGCCGTTCCTGCTGCACACCGACGACGTGCGCGGATTCGTCTTCGACGTGACCACCGGTCTGCTGCGGGAGATCGACTCCGTTTCCTGAACGGATCCCCCGCCGCCTCCCGGCCTCCGCCGCACCTCACGCACGCATCGCCGTGCCCTGCGGCGCCGGAATCGTGACAGACACTGCCTTTTCGCACCCACTTATCCACAGGCGAGTGACACGAAGCGGTAACGGCAACAAGAATGCGGGTGTGACCTCCCCCGGGTCTTCCGGAGGAGTGTCCGATTTTCGGGGTGGGCCGCGCGGGTACGCGCGACGGCCCCTGCGCAAAAGGGCCGAGGAGGGCCGGGTGACGACCTATGACGATCGAGCGAGCCTCACGGATCTGACCACCACCGCAGAGCGGGTGCGCAGGTCGGTGGAGGGTGTGATCGAGGGCAAGCCCGAGGTCGTACGGCTCTCGCTGACCGTGCTGCTCGCCGAGGGGCATCTCCTCATCGAGGACGTCCCCGGGGTGGGCAAGACCATGCTGGCCAAGGCGCTGGCGCGGTCCATCGACTGTTCGGTGCGGCGGATCCAGTTCACGCCCGACCTGCTGCCCTCGGACATCACCGGTGTGTCGATCTTCGACCAGCAGCGGCGGGACTTCGAGTTCAAGCCTGGCGCGATCTTCGCCCAGATCGTGATCGGCGACGAGATCAACCGCGCCTCCCCGAAGACGCAGTCGGCGCTGCTGGAGTCGATGGAGGAGCGCCAGGTCACCATCGACGGGCACACCTACGAGCTGCCCGACCCGTTCATGGTGGTCGCCACGCAGAACCCGGTCGAGATGGAGGGCACCTACCCGCTGCCCGAGGCTCAGCGCGACCGCTTCATGGCCCGGGTCTCCATCGGCTACCCGAGCCCGGAGGCCGAGCTCCAGATGCTCGATGTGCACGGGGGCCTCTCCCCGTTGGACGACCTCCAGCCGGTGGCCCACGCCCACGACATCGTGAAGCTGATCGACGCCGTCCGTACGGTGCATGTCGCCGACGCCGTCCGGCGTTACGCGGTGGAGCTCGTCGCGGCCACCCGCACCCACCCCGACCTCCGGCTCGGCGCCTCCCCGCGCGCGACGCTGCATCTGCTGCGCGCCGCGAAGGCGTCCGCAGCGCTCAGCGGGCGTGACTACGCCCTGCCGGACGACGTCCAGGCGCTGGCCACCCCGGTGCTCGCGCACCGGCTGCTGCCCACCGCCCAGGCCCAGTTGAACCGCCGCACGGCGGAGCAGGTGGTCGGGGAGATCATCCAGCGGACCCCCGTACCGACCTCGGCCGGTGGCACCGCGCCGCCCGCGCAGGAGCCGGGCCGCCCGCTGTACCACCAGCAGCAGCCCGGGGCACGGCGGCTGTGATGGCGGCCGGCGAGCCCGGCGCCGTGGAGGACGGCGGGCGGCAGGGCGGCCTCCGGACCGCCCTGGGCGGACTGACCACCCGGGGACGCTCGTTCCTGGCCGCCGGTCTTGCCGCCGCCGTCTGCGCGTACGTCCTGGGCCAGGGCGACCTGCTGCGGGTCGGGCTGCTGCTCGCCGTGCTGCCCCTGGTCTGTGTGACCGCGCTCTACCGCACCCGCTACCGGGTCACGGGCACCCGACGCCTCTCGCCGTCCCGGGTGGCCGCGGGCGCGGAGGCGCGGGTGCATCTGCGGATGGACAACGTCTCCCGGCTGCCCACCGGTCTGCTGATGCTCCAGGACCGCGTGCCGTACGTACTGGGCCCGCGGCCGCGCTTCGTCCTGGACCGGGTGGAGCCGGGCGGCCGGCGCGAGGTGTCCTACCGGGTCCGCTCCGATCTGCGCGGCCGCTATCCGCTGGGACCGTTGCAGCTCCGGCTCAGCGACCCCTTCGGGATGTGCGAGCTGACGCGTTCCTTCAGCGCGTACGACACCCTCGTCGTCATCCCGCGCACGGTGCCGCTGCCCGCGCTGCGGCTGGCGGGCGAGGCCTCCGGCTACGGCGACGGGCGGCAGCGTTCGCTCGCGCTCGCCGGTGAGGACGACATCATTCCGCGCGGCTACCGGCACGGCGACGATCTGCGGCGGGTCCACTGGCGCTCCACCGCGCGCCACGGCGAGCTGATGGTGCGACGCGAGGAACAGCCGCAGCGGGCCAGATGCACGGTCCTGCTGGACACCCGGCAGACCGGCTACCAGGGCGCCGGGCCCGACTCGGCGTTCGAATGGGCGGTCTCGGGGGCGGCCTCCGCCCTGGTGCACATGCTGGAGCGCGGCTTCGCCGTCCGGCTCCTCACCGACGACGGGAACGCGGTGCCCGGCGAGGGGACCGACGGCTTCGCTGGCTCGACCCAGGAGTCCGCGGACTCGGCGGGGCTGATGCTCGACACGCTCGCCGTGGTCGGCCATTCCGACGGCGGGGGCCTCAGCCGCGCCCATGACGTGCTGCGCGGCGGCAACGAGGGGCTGCTCATCGCGTTCTTCGGCGATCTGGACGAGGAGCAGACCGCGGTCGCGGCCCGGATGCGGCAACGTGCGGGCGCCGGGGTCGCGTTCGTCCTGGACAGCGCCGCCTGGGCCGGCGACGAGGGCGCGGCCGACGACCGGCTGCGACGGCTGCGCGAGTCCGGCTGGACGGCGGTGCCGGTGGAGCCGGGTGACGAGCTGCCCGAGCTGTGGCAGCTGGCCGCCGGGATGCGCACGGACACGCCGTCCGCCCCGAGCGGCGGCCCGACCGGTTTCGCGGGGGGATGGTCATGAGCGGACGGGCCAGGCTGGCGCTGAGCGCCTACGCGGCGACACTGCTGGCGGCGGGGGCGCTGATCCCGCTGGTGGAGGGGGCCGGCTGGCTGGTGCAGGCGGCGGTGCTGCTCGGCGCCCAGAGCGGGGTGGGCGCCCTGGCGCGCCGGGTGCCGCTGGCCCGGACGCTGACCGTCGCCGCCCAGGCGCTGGTCACGCTGGTACTGCTGACGCTGGTGTTCGCGCGGGACCACGCCCTGCTGGGGGTGGTCCCGGGGCCGCAGGCCGTCATGCGGCTCGGCGAGCTGCTGGCGGCGGGCGGCGAGGACGTCGGTACGTACTCCACCCCGGCCCCGCTGACCGACGGCATCAAGCTGATGGTGGTCGGCGGGGTGATTCTGATCGGCCTCGTGGTGGACGCCATGGCGGTGACCTTCCGCAGCGCGGCCCCGGCCGGGCTGCCGCTCCTCGCCCTGTATTCGGTCGCGGCCGGCCTCTCCGACGGCGGGGCGGGCTGGCTGTGGTTCCTGCTGGCCGCCTCCGGCTATCTGCTGCTCCTGCTGGCGGAGGGCCGGGACCGGCTCTCCCAGTGGGGCCGCGTCTTCGGTGGGGCCTCGCGGACCAAGGGCGGTCTGGCCGACGGGCTGTCCGGTACGGGCGGCGGCTCCTCCCCCGTCCGCACCGGGCGGCGGATCGGCGTGCTGGCACTCGGTATCGCCCTGGTGGCCCCCCTCGCCCTGCCCGCGCTGGACAGCGGCCTGCTCGGCGGCAACGGCCCGGGGAACGGCAAGGGCAGCGGCGGCGGCACCATCTCCGCGGTGAATCCGCTGGTCTCCCTCCAGAACAACCTCAACCAGCCTGAGAACCGGGAGGTGATGACGTATCGCAGCAACATCGAGAACCCGCAGAACCTCTATCTCCGGATCCTGGCCCTGGACGAGTTCAACGGCAGCGAGTGGCGTTCCTCCACCCGGCGGCTGACGGACGTGCCCGACCGCCTTCCGCAGCCCGCGGGGCTCGGCGGGGACGTCTCGGTCACGGAGGTCCGGACGAACATCTCCGCCTCGCGCTCCTACCAGCAGACGTATCTGCCGCTCCCCTATCCGGCGAGCGAAGTCCGGGTCGGCGGCCGTTGGCGGTACGAACCCGAGGGCCGCACCCTGGTCGGCGACGACGGGCAGACCACGCGCGGCGCGCGGTACGAGGTCGGAAGTCTGGTCGTCGAGCCCACGGCGGAGCAGCTCGCGGCCGCGGGTCCGCCGCCCGAGGAGCTGCGCCGCGAGTACACCCAGCTCCCCGGCTCGCTCCCGAAGGTGGTCGCCGAGACCGCCGGGCGGGTGACGGAAGGCTCGGCCAACGCCTACGAGCGGGCCGTGAAGCTCCAGGACTGGTTCGCCTCCGAGGGCGGCTTCACCTACGACACGACCGTCACCTCGGGCACGGGGTCGTCCGCCATCGCCCGGTTCCTCCGTGACAAGGAGGGCTTCTGCGTCCACTTCTCGTTCTCGATGGCCGCGATGGCCCGGACGCTGGGCATCCCGGCCCGGGTCGCGGTGGGCTTCACCCCGGGCACCATGAAGTCGAACGGGGCGATCTCGGTCGGCCTGCGCGACGCGCACGCCTGGCCCGAGCTGTATTTCGAGGGCGTCGGGTGGACCCGGTTCGAGCCCACCCCGAGCCGGGGCAGCACGCCCTCGTGGACCCGCCCCGAGGTCCCCACGGACACCGCGAGCGATGCGGCCGAGCCCTCCGCGGACACCTCCACCGCGCCGTCCGCCCTCCCCTCCGCCGACGACAGCTGCCCGCCGCAGCTGCGCCAGGAAGGCGGGTGCGGGCCCTCGCAGGAAGCGGGGGCGGCGGTGCCGACCGACCGGGGCACCCCGCTCGGGACGGTGCTGCTGGTGGTCCTCGCGGCGGTCCTGGTCCTGGCGCTGCCGTTGGCACCGCTGCTGTGGCGGACCCGGACGAGCAACCGCCGGCTGGGCTCCGGGGGCCGGACGCCCGCCGACGCCGCCGCGCGGACGCTGGCCGCCTGGCGGGAGGTCACCGACACGGCCTGGGACCACGGCATCGCCCCGGACGATTCGCTGACGCCCCGGAAGGCGGCGGCCCGGATCGTACGGCTGGGCCGGCTCGACACCACCGCCGCCGAGGCGGTCCACCGGATCGCGGGCTCGGTGGAGCAGGTGCTGTACGCCCCCGAGCCGCACCCGGCGACCGGCCTGGCCGAGGACGCGTCGGCGGTGCGGGCGGGTCTGCGGGGATCGGCGGGCCGTGGCACCCGGCTGCGGGCAACGCTCCTGCCCCGCTCGTCCGTCCGGGTGGTGTGGGCGGTCGCCGACCGCCGGACGGCGCTCGCGGAGCGGTGGGCGGGCCGGGCGGGAGCCGGTCGTTGGACGGCCCGGCTGCGCCGCCTCACCCGCCAGCACGGCTGAAGCGGGCAGAGGCCCCGCCCTGGAGAGCCTCCGGTCCGGACCCCGTGAACGGGCCCGGACCGGAGGCTCTCTCTGCTCTGCCGGAGCCCGTCGGCTCTGTCGGAGGTCCCCGCCGGTGGCCCGTCGGCTCTACCGCCCGGCGCCCCGTCCGGCATGGGTGAGGGGCGGCCGCGTTTCCGCGGCCGCCCCTCACCCATCGATGTCCTGCGTCGTACATCGCCCGGCCCTGGGCGGGAAGAACAGGGCCGATGCGTACTACTGGCCCTGTTCGTCGCGGCGGCGCTGCCACCGCTGCTCGATGCGGTTCATCATCGACCGGCGTTGTCTCGGTCGGCGGCGTGCGCCGCTGTCCCCGCCACCTGCGGCGGCCGGCTGCTGTTCACCGGGCTTGGGCGCTTTGCGCCAACCGGTGACCGCGAGCACAGCACAGCCGAGCATGACGAGGAACCCCACCACGCTGATCCAGATCTGCTGGGCGACCATTCCGGCCATGAGGAGCGCGATACCCACCAGGAAGCCTGCGACCGCCTGGTAGACCCTTTTGCGGGTGTACGTACGCAGCCCGCTTCCCTCGAGCGCTGTCGCGAACTTGGGATCTTCGGCGTACAGCGCTCGCTCCATCTGCTCGAGCATGCGCTGCTCGTGCTCCGAGAGCGGCACGGGATCCTCCTCGTCGTCGGCCGCGGGGGCGACCGGTATGCGGCCCTTCCAGGATAGGCAGGGATTCGCCCCCGTGAAACCCGCCCTCTAGCGTTCAGCCAGTCCGGACCGCTATGTCGGCTCGGCTGCTGAGGCGTAGATTCCCCGACGACCGATCCGCCATGCCGGATGGTGTCACCCGATCATACGGGGCTTACGCCCTGTACGGGGGTCCTGAGTCCCACTCCGTCCGCAGCTTCGTTGCTGATCAGTGGCGCTTCTCGCCCAGAACGTGCAGCTGGGTGGCGACCGAGTGGAAGGCGGGCTGCTCGGCGGCGGCCGCTTCGAGCTTGAGGAGGGCCTCCATGGCGCCGGGCTCGGTGTCCACCAGGACGCCCGGCACGAGGTCGGCGAAGACCCGGACGCCGTGCACCGCGGCGATCTCCATCCCGGCATCGGAGACCAGGCCGGAGAGCTGCTCGGCGGTGAACCTGCGGGGCACCGGGTCGCCCTCGCCCCAGCGGCCGGCCGGGTCGGTGAGCGCCTGCCGGGCCTCGGTGAAGTGTCCGGCGAGCGCGCGGGCCAGAACGGCTCCGCCGAGGCCGGCGGCGAGCAGGCTGAGCGCACCGGAGGGGCGCAGCGCCTCGACCGCGTTGCGTACGCCCTCGGCGGGCTCGTCGACGTACTCCAGGACGCCGTGGCAGAGCACCGCGTCGAAGCCGTCGCGCTCCACGACGTCGAACAGGCCGAGGATGTCTCCCTGGACCCCCCGGACCCGGTCGGCGACCCCGGCCTCGGCGGCGCGGCGCTCCAGCGCGAAGAGGGCGTTGGGGCTGGGGTCGACGACGGTGACCCGGTGGCCGAGCCTGGCCGCGGGCACGGCGAAGTTGCCGGTGCCGCCGCCGGTGTCCAGGACATCCAGGGCGCCCCTGCCGGTCGCCTTGACCTGACGGTCCAGGGCCTCCTTGAGGACCTCCCAGACCACGGCGGTACGGAGGGAGGCGCGGGGGCGCGGCTGGTCCGACACGGCAGATGACTCCTCGGCACGGTGCCGCCGGGGACGGCGGAGCGTGAACAGTGCGGGTGGTGATGTGAGCGGTCACCACCCTATTGCCTCGCCCCGCCGTCCAGGTCACCCGCCGCCCGGGCGCTCCGGGCGGGGTTGCGGAAGGACCGGCTGGAGCCCGAGCAGCCGTTCCACCAGGCGCAGGAACATGGCCGCGTCGCGCAGCAGGTCGTCGGCGTCGCGCCGGCCGGCGGCTCCCGGCATGCCGGCCTCCGCACGGGCCCGGCGCTCGGCGCCCGAGGCGAAGAGGGCGCTCCATTCGGTCAGCTCCGGGGCTATCTCCGGGAGGACCTCCCAGGCGCTGCGGATGCGGTCGCGGCGGCGCTTGTTCGTCTCGGGGCGGCCGCGGGCGGCCAGCACGGCCGCCGCGGTGCGCAGGGCGGCGAGGTGGGCGGTGGCGTACCGCTCGTTGGGCTCGCGGAGCACGGCGGCCTCGTCGAGGCCGGAGCGGGCCTTGGCGAGCAGATCGAGGGCGGCGGGCGGCGCCGTGGTCCGGCGCAGGACGGGGTGGACATCGCTAGCCGGGCCGGTCAGTGAGGGGGCAGGGCTGCCTGCGCGGCGCCGCGGGGCGGCGGCTGCGGACGAGCTGGCCATGACGAACCTCCTGTCGTCGTGTGACGGCTCCGTGGCCGTCTGTGTCCATGGTGGCGGGCCCCACTGACAATCGGCCCACAGTCGGTTCTGACCTGCTGTTTTGCTTCGAGCGCGAGTTCGGACTACCTTTTTGCACTGACTGGTCAGTTCAAAAGGGGAGGGTCTCTGTGGAGAGCCCGCACGGCGCGGCTGTCAGCGCCGAGGACTTCGGACTGGAAGGACCGCGCGGCCGGGTCTTCCGGAACGTGACGTTCAGTGCCGAGCCGGGGGAACTGGTGGCCATCGAGGGACCGTCGGGATCGGGCCGCACCTGTCTGCTGCTCGCCCTGACCGGCCGGATGCGCACCACCGAGGGCCGTGCGGAGACCGGCGGACTGCGCCTGCCCAAGCAGGCCGCCGCCGTACGCAGGATCGCCGCCCTGGGGCCGGTGCCGGGCGTCAGTGAGCTGGACCCCGCCTTCACCGTCGCCGAGCACCTGGGCGAACGCGCCCTGCTCCAGGGCCGTTACGGCTCGCCCCTGCGCACCCTGCTGCGCCCGCGCGCCGAGCGCCGGGCAGCCGCCGGGGCCCGGGTGGACGAGGCCCTGGAGGCCGCGGGGCTCGACCCCGCCGCACTGCCGAAGTCGGGGCGCACCTCCGTACGCGACCTGGAGCGCCTTGAGGCGCTGCGGCTCTCCGTCGCGCTGGCGCTGATCGGCAGGCCGCGGCTGCTGGCCGTCGACGACACCGACCTCAAGCTCTCGGACGCCGAGCGCGCCGAGGCCTGGGCGCTGCTGCGCTCCGTGGCCGACGCCGGGACGACGGTGCTCGCCGTGTGCAGCGAGGCCCCCGGGAACACCCAGGTCGTACGCACCGTACCGGCCGCCGAAGAAGCCGATGTCGAAGAACCGGCCACCGAGGAACCCACCACCGAAGAGGAGACGGCCGATGCGTTCGCCGAAGCTCGCCGCGCTTGAGCTGAAGCGGTTCGGCCGGGGCAAGCTGCCCGCCGCCGCGCTCGTCGCCCTGCTGCTCCTGCCGCTGCTCTACGGCGCCCTGTACCTGTGCTCGTTCTGGGACCCGTACGGGAAGCTCGACAAGCTGCCCGTCGCGCTGGTCAACAACGACAAGGGAGCATCCAGCGACGGCAAGCGGATCACCGCCGGGGACGAGATCAGCGAGAAGCTGCTCGACTCCAAGGTCTTCGCCTGGCACGAGGTCAGCTCCGCCGAGGCCGAGAAGGGCGTCGAGGAGGGCACGTACTACCTCTCCCTCACGATGCCGTCGGACTTCAGCGAGAAGATCGCGTCCAGCGGCGGGGACTCCCCCGAGACCGGCGCGCTCCAGGTACGGACGAACGACGCCAACAACTACATCGTCGGGCAGATCTCCAAGACCGTCTTCGGAGAGGTGCGCAACGCCGCCTCCACCAACGCCTCCCGGGGCTTCCTGGACCGCATCTTCATCAACTTCTCCGATCTGCACGACAAGACCGCCGAGGCGGCCAAGGGCGCCGACGACCTCAAGGGCGGCATCTCGAAGGCGAAGCAGGGTTCCAAGGACCTCGCGGACGGCCTCAAGGACTCCAAAGCGGGCAGCAAGAAGCTCTCCGACGGGATCGTGAAGCTGAACCAGGGCTCCCGCGACCTCGCGACAGGCTCCCAGCAGGTCGCCGGAGGCACCCAGGTCCTGGCCGACAAGGTCAACGGGATCGCAGGTGACGTACGCCCGTTCTTCAAGGACAACGGGAAATCCATCCGGGACACCGCCCGGCTGGTCGCCGACACCTCGCAGGCCGTACGGCACAACCTCGACGTGCTGGTGAAGACCGCGCCCACCGCGGCGTCCGGCGCCAGGAAGGCCGCCGACGAGCTGGCCGAGATCCACCGCACGCAGTGCGAGGAGGCCGAGGAGCCCGACGCCACGGCCTGCCCGCCGCTGGAGCGCGCCAAGGTCACGGCCGAGGACGCCGCGAAGATCGCCGCCGATGTGAACACCCTGGTCGCCGGCCAGAACGGCGATCTGACGAAGTTGAGCAACCAGCTGGTCGCCTTCCAGAAGCAGGCCGAGGCGCTCGCCAAGCGCGCCCCGACGCTGGACGACGACCTGGCGACGGCCGTGGCCAAGGTCAACGAGCTCAACACCGGCGCCCGGAAGGTCGCCAAGGGCGCGCAGGCGCTGCACACGGGCCTCGGCACCGCGCAGACGGGCTCCAGCAACCTGGACACCGGCGTCGGCAAGCTGAAGACCGGCGCGGAGAACCTGGACGGCGGGCTGTTCCGGCTCGGCGACGGCTCGGCCGAGCTGGCCCAGGGCCTCAACGACGGGGCGGACAAGATCCCGGACTACGACAAGAAGGACCGCGACGCGCGGACCGATGTCATGGCCGACCCCGTCCAGCTGGCCTCCAAGTCGCTGCACGAGGCCCCCAACTACGGCACCGGCTTCGCCCCGTACTTCATCCCGCTGTCCCTGTGGGTCGGCGCGATGGTGGCGTACATGCTGATCCAGCCGCTCAACCGGCGGGCGCTCGCCGCCGGGGCCTCCTCGTGGCGGATCGCGTTCGCCGGCTGGCTCCCGGTCGCCGCCATCGGCGCGGCCCAGGTCGGCGCCCTGATGGCCGTCCTGCACTGGGGCCTCGGCCTCCAGATGACCCACGCCGCCGGAACGATCGGCTTCCTGGCCCTGGTGACGTGCTGCTTCGCCGCGATCGTGCAGTGGCTGAACGCCTGCTTCGGGGCGGCCGGGCGGATCCTGGTGCTGGTGGTGCTGATGCTCCAGCTGACCTCGGCCGGGGGCACGTACCCCGTCCAGACGAGTCCCGGATTCTTCGGTGCGATCCACCCGTACCTCCCCATGACGTACGTCGTCGAGGGGCTGCGCAGGCTGATCACGGGCGGTCCGCTCACCCCGGTCTGGCTGGGCTGCGCGGTGCTGGCGGCCTTCACCGTCGGCGCGCTCGCCCTGACCGCGTTCACCGCCCGCCGCAAACAGGTGTGGAGCCTGAGTCGGCTGCATCCGGAGCTGAGCCTGTGAGCGCGCCCGCTGTCGCGTCCCCGGGTACGCCCGGGCCTGGAAGAATCGGCCCCATGGAAAGCAGTGGCACCACGCGCCGCCAGGCCACCCGGCAGAAGCTCTACGAGGCGGCGGTGACGCTCATCGCCGAGAAGGGCTTCTCCGCGACCACCGTCGACGAGATCGCCGAGCGGGCCGGGGTCGCCAAGGGCACGGTCTATTACAACTTCAAGAGCAAGACCGAGCTGTTCGAGGAGCTGCTCCGGCACGGCGTGGGGCTGCTCACCGCCTCACTGCGGACCGCCGCCGAGGAGTCCGAGGAGCGTGGCGGCACCCGGGTCGAGGCGCTGGACGCGATGATCCGGGCCGGGCTCGCCTTCATCGACCGCTACCCGGCCTTCACCCAGCTGTACGTGGCCGAGCTCTGGCGCACCAACCGCGCCTGGCAGTCCACCCTGCTGGTGGTGCGTCAGCAGGCCGTGGCGGTCGTCGAGGGCGTCCTGCGCGACGCGGTGCGCGGCGGTGAGCTGAGCGAGGAGATCGACATCCCGCTGACGGCGGCCGCGTTGGTCGGGATGGTGCTGGTGGCGGCGCTGGACTGGCAGGCGTTCCAGCCGGAGCGCTCGATCGACGAGGTCCACTCGGCGCTGTCCCTGCTGCTGCACGGGCGGGTCAGCGGGCGCTGAGACCGCGGCTCCCGGGAAGGCACCGGGAAAGCCGAAGACGCCGGCCGATGAGGTTCGCATCCCCCGCGAACATCATCGGACCGGCGTCTTCCGTGCATCCGGAAACCCGTTCCCCGTGACCCCGTATGTCCCCCGTGGTCCCCGGGCTCCGTCGCGCACCCCCGTTGCGTCGGGGGAACCGCACCGTTCCGCCGCCCCGTGCCGGCGGTCCTGGCGCAGCGCCCCTCCCGTGGCCATCACTCTGCCGTCCCCGCGGGTGGAGGCCTATCCGCGCAGGTACTCATCTGTGCGCCTAGGTACGGGTACTCAGGGCTGCGCCCGCGACCTCACCCGGTTCTGGAGTCATCACCTTCGCCGTATGCGATCCCGTGGCCGCCGCTGTGATCGCTGCCGTGCTGCTGGTGCTCGGGATCGTCACCGTGCTCTTCCTCGCCTCCCGGATCCGCCGCTTCCTGCGCCGCCGGGCCCAGCGCCGCGAGGAGAAGCGCCTGGCCGGTACGGGTGGGAACTGGCCTGACGGCTGAGCTGTGGGCGCCGGTCGATAAGGTCACCGGCATGGCACGAATTGCGGTGATCGGCGCCGGGACGGGCGCGATGGCGGCGGCCGCCCGGCTGGCCGTGGCGGGCGAGAAGGTGACGGTCTACGAACGGTCCGCGAGCTACGGCGGCTCGGTCGGCCGCCATGAGCACGAGGGCTTCGTCTTCGACACCGGCCCCGGACTGCTGCACCTGCCCGCCGTCCAGCGGGACCTCTTCGTGAAGACCGGCAAGGAGTCGCTGGAGCAGTCCGTGACGCTGACCCAGGTCGATCCGGCGAGCCGCCATCTCTTCGCGGACGGCACCGCGGTGTCCCTGCCGAACGCCTCCCGGGCGGGGGTGGCCGCGGCCCTGGACGGGGCGCTGGGCGCGGGTTCCGGGGCGCGCTGGAGCGACTTCATGGTCCGGGCCCGGGACGCCTGGGACCGCTCACGGCGGCCGCTGCTGGAGGAGCCTCTGCGCCCGGATCACCAGGTGCTGGGGCGCGATCCGTATCCGGCGGTGCGGCAGCGGCGTCTGCTGCGCCCGGCCCGGCAGGCGGCCACGGTCGCGGAGATCGGCGCGTGGGAGCTGGCGGACCCGCGCCTGGCGGCCCTGCTCGACGGGTATGCGCTCGCCCACGGCCTCGACCCGCGCACCGCCCCCGCGAGCGCCGCGCTGTTGCCGTACATGGAGCAGACCTTCGGCAGTTGGTACGTGATGGGCGGGATGCGGGAGCTGGCCCGGGCGGTGTACGAGCGGTGCGTGGCCCGCCGGGTGGAGTTCGTCTTCGGGGCCGAGGTGGTCCGGGTCGTGGAGAAGGACGGCCGGGCGGCGGGCGTGGAGCTGGCGGGCGGTGAGGTGGCCGAGGCCGACCGGGTGGTGCTCGGGGTCCGGCCGCGTCCGGGCCTGGTGCCGGGTCAGCCGGTGGCGGGCGCGGGGGACGTGCCGGTCCGGGCGTGCTCCGGCGCGGGCGCGGCGGGCCGGTTCACGGTGCTGCTGTCGCTGCGCGGGGCCCGGGAGGCGGACGCGGTGCACCGGACCGTGGTGCACAGCGCGGAAGGGGCGGCGGAGCAGGAGGCGGTGTTCGCGGGCCGGGTCTCCGACCATCCCACGGTGACGGTGCTGCGCCCCGACGATCCGGCGACCCGGCCTGACGGGGAGCACGAGGCGGTGACGCTCACCGCGACGGTCGCTCCGCAGGGCCCGGTCGACTGGCGGGACGCGGAGGTGCGGCAGCGGTTCGCCGACGTCCTGGTGGAGCGGGCGGGCGCGGCCGTTCCCGGGCTGCGGGAGCGGATCCTGCACACGGAGAGCCGTACGCCGGCGGAGACCGAGGCGGAGACGGGGGCCGAGGGCGGTGCGGTGCCGCCGCCCGCGCTGGCCGGGGCGGCGGGGGCGTATCTGCACCCGGGCAATCTCACCCGCCTGCCGGGGCTGTATCTCGCGGGCGGCTGGGCGCATCCGGGCGGCGGCCTCGCGCACTCCGGGATGTCGGGGACGCTGGTGGCCGGGCTCGTGGTGGAGGGCGACGGCTTCCGCGGCTCCCGCTGAGGGTTCCTGCGGCCGGGGTCGCCGCCGTTTCCGGCTCCGGCGCCGATCCGGGGCCGGAGCCGGACGGGTCACACCCCCGGCGGCGGCCCCGCGAGGGCTCGCTCAGTAGCTAGCGGTACTGCTCGTTCTGGCCGGTGTCGTAGCCGTTGCCGTACGGGGCGGGCCCGGTGGGCTGCTCCGGTGGCAGCGGGGGGTACTGCTCGGCGTCGCGCTGCTGCGGGACCCAGACGCCGCCGGGCGGGGTGTCCGTGGTGTACGCCCCCGTGTCGTACGTGTCCGCGCCGTGGCTCTGGGCGTAGGGGTCGGCGTAGCCCTGCTGCCCGCCCTGGCTGTCGTAGCCGTCGCCGTCGCCGTTGCCGTAGGCGTCGTAGCCGTAGGAGGGGGTTCCGTTGGTGGTGCCGATGTACGGGTCGGAGTAGGCGGCGTAGCTCTGCTCGCCGGTGCCGTAGTCGTACGTTCCGGCGTAGGGGTCCTCAGCCTGCGGCCGGCCGTAGCCGGTGTACGGGTCGTACGCGGCGTACTGCGGCTGGGCCGCGGGGTCGGCGTCGTGGCCCTGGTCCTGGTCCTGGTGGGCCTGGCCGTTCGGGTCGTAGCCGGTGGCCCCGTACACGCCGTACTGGCCGGTGTCGTCGGGGAGCGGCTGCGGTTCGTAGACGGACGGTGCGGGCGGGGCGGCCGGGGGCCGGTCGTACCCGGCGGGGGCGTCCGGCTCCGCGACCTCCAGGTCCGAGACCTCCAGCGTGGGTTCCCTCACCGCCGCGCCCTCGCCGCGGCCCTTGCGCCGACGGCTCGCACCCGGGCTGCCTCCTATGGCCCAGCCGGTGGAGAAGCCCCGCCGGAAGGACAGCGTCACGAAGGTCTGGCCGGTGGCGAAGGCGAGCGTCCCGACGACGATGACCGGGACATAGGCCAGCAGCACCCCGACCACCACGCCGAGGAAGCCGGCGAAGGCGAGCAGCCGCCAGCGCAGTCGTGCCTTGTACTGCAGCAGCACCTCGCCGAGCAGCCACAGGGCCACCAGACCGAATGCGATGTAGAGGACCGTCCAGCCCACGCCCGCCCCCTCCTTCGGCCGTCACCGCTTCGGGGGCGGGTACGACCGGTCACGACTGCTTGTGCAGTCCGAGTTTCTCGTAGATTTCGAGCGTAGCCGTCGAGTTGTTGAGCGTGATGAAGTGCAGTCCGGGCACACCCTCGGACAGCAGCTCCGCGCAGAACTCCGTTGCGAACTCGATGCCAATGGAGCGTACAGCGGCTGGATCGTCCTTGGCGGCGAGGATGCGCTCTTTCAACGACGCGGGCACGGTCGCGTTGCTGAGCTGGGAGAACTTTTCCAGTTGCTTCACGCTGGTGAGGGGCATGACCTCGGGGATCACCGGCGTTTCGCAACCCGCGGCGACCACGCGGTCACGCATCCGGAGATAGTCCTCCGGACGGAAGAACATCTGGGTGATCGCGTAATCCGCGCCCGCCCGGCACTTGTCCACGAAATGACCGATATCCGCCTCCCAGCCGGTGGACCGGGGGTGCATTTCGGGAAATGCCGCGACGCCGACGCAGAAGTCACCCGACTCCTTGATGAGGCGGACGAGGTCGGCGGCGTACTTCACGCCCTGCGGGTGCTCCACCCACTCGCCCATCGGGTCGCCCGGCGGGTCGCCGCGGACGGCGAGGATGTTCCTGATGCCCGCGTCGGCGTACTGCCCGATCATGTTGCGCAGCTCGGCGACCGAGTGGTTGACCGCGGTGAGGTGGGCGACGGGGGTGAGCGTGGAGTCCGCGGCGATCTCCTGGGTGGCCTTGACCGTCCCGGCGCGGGTGGAGCCCCCGGCGCCGTACGTCACGGAGACGAAGCTCGGCCGGACCGCCTCGACCCGGCGCAGCGCGTTCCAGAGGTTGCGCTCGCCCTTTTCCGTCTTGGGAGCCCAGAACTCGAAGGAGTACGACGTTTTGCCGGTCGCCAGCAGGTCGCGCACGGTGCGCGCGTGATCCGTCCTGGTCGAAGGTGTTCCGAGGGCCATAAGGGGAGGTTAACCAGGGGGTGGACACTCACCCAACCAGAGCGGGAGATTTTGTCTCGTTTTGCCGGACTGTTGTCCACTCCTCGGACATTCCTGGATGTCGGGCCCGGGACGTCCGCCGTCCGTAGACCCGGAGTTCAGAGCGTGTGCGCCCGGACGCGGCGGGCCAGCTCGGCGGTGGCGGCGGCCGGGTCGTCGGCTTCGGTGACGGCCCGGACGACGACGACGCGGCGGGCTCCGGCCTCCAGGACCTGGTCCAGATTGCCCGCGTCGATCCCGCCGATCGCGAACCACGGGCGCCGCCCGCCGAGCGAGGCGGCGTAACGCACGAGATCGAGGCCGGGGGCGTGGCGGCCGGGCTTGGTGGGGGTGGGCCAGCAGGGGCCGGTGCAGAAGTAGTCCACGCCGTCCTGGGCGGCGGCGGCGTCGACCTCGGCCTCGGCGTGCGTGGAGCGGCCGATCAGCCGGTCGGCGCCGATGATCGCGCGGGCGGCGGGGACGGGCAGGTCGCCCTGGCCGAGGTGCAGGACGTCGGCGCCGATGGCGTGGGCGACGTCGGCGCGGTCGTTCACGGCGAGGAGCTTGCCGTGCCGGCGGCAGGCGTCGGCGAACACCGCGAGGTGGTCCAGCTCCTCGGCGGCTTCCATGCCCTTGTCCCGGAGCTGGACGATGTCGACCCCGGAGGTGAGCACGGCGTCGAGGAAGGCGGGGAGGTCGCCCTGCCGCTTGCGGGCGTCCGTGCACAGGTAGAGCCGGGCGCCGGACAGCTGCTCGCGAGGCGTGGACATGGTGGAAACTCCCCGTGGTCGTCACGGGGGAGTGGGCTCCCCCGTGACCGTGACGGTGCACGGGCCGCGTCGGACGGCCCGTGCACCACTTCCTGTCGTATCGGTCAGACGGCGAGCGCCTGGGCGCGGCGCTTCACCTCCGTCCCGCGATTCTCGCTCAGCGCCTGCGCGGGGGTGCCGGGCAGGGTCGGGTCGGGAGTGAAGAGCCACTCCAGCATCTCTTCCTCGGAGAAGCCGTCGTCCTTCAGGAGGGTCAGGGTGCCGGAGAGGCCCTTGACCACCTTGTCGCCGTCGATGAAGGCGGCGGGCACCTGGAGCGTCCGGTTCTCACCACGGCGTACGGCGATGAGCTGGCCCTCCTTGACCAGCTGGCGTACGCGCGTCACCTCGACATCGAGCATCTCGGCGATGTCGGGAAGGTGGAGCCAGGCAGGGACGAGAGCATCGGTCTTTGCGTCAATCACGGTCACAGGGACAAGCGTGCCACCTGGGACTGACAGCCGGTAGCCGGGCCGACCGTACGGGGGTGCCGGCGGCGGTCCCGGGGTGGTCAGAGAGCGGTGGACTTCAGCGGTACGGCGGGGTCGGCGACCTTCTCCGGGTCGAGGGCGGCCCCCGACTCGATGAGCCTGCGGCCCTGGGCGAGATCGCGCGGGCGGCCCACGGCGAGCACGGCGGCCAGCGCGCCCTCGCGCAGCCAGCACACCGACCAGGTGGCGTCCGCCCCGTCGCCGCGCCACAGCAGGGTGTCGGCGTCGGCGTGGTGGCCGGCGTACTGCACGAAGCGGCCGAACTGCTCGGACCAGAAGTACGGGACGGGGTCGTAGACCGGGAGCGGTCCGCCGCTCTCCGCCGCCATGACCGCGGCGGCCGCGGTGCGCGGGCCCTGGAGGGCGTTGTCCCAGTGGTGGACCAGCAGACGGGTCCCGTAGCGGGCGGAGGGGAAGGAGGCGCAGTCGCCGACCGCGTACACATCGGGCAGCGAGGTGCGCAGGGCGCTGTCGGCGGTGACCGATCCGTCCGGGCCGAGCGCGATCCCGGAGCCCGCCAGCCAGCCGGTGGCGGGGCGCGCGCCGATGCCGACGACCACGGCTCCGGCGGGCAGCGCGCGGCCGTCCGCGAGGAGCACGGTCCCCTCCGCGACGCGCTCGACCCGGGCCCCGGTGAGGAGTTCGGCGCCGCTCTCGGCGTACCAGGCGGCCATCGGAGCGGCCACCTCGGCGGGCAGGGCGCCCGCGAGCGGGCGGGCCGCGGCCTCGACGACGGTGACCGCGCAGCCCGCGGCGCGGGCGGCGGTGGCGAACTCCGCGCCGATCCAGCCCGCCCCGACGACGACCACGTCGTGCTGCCGGTCCAGGACGGGCCGCAGCCGGGCGGCGTCGTCGAGAGTGCGCAGCAGATGGACGCCGGGCACACCCTCGGTGCCGGGCAGGGCCAGGGGTTCCGCGCCGGTCGCGAGGATCAGGGCGTCGTAGCGGACGGGCCCCTCGGCGGTGTCCAGCACATGGTCGGCGGCGCGCAGGGCGGTGACGTCCAGGCCGAGGCGCAGGGTGATGTCCAGCGCATCGAAGTCGACGTCGAAGGCGGAGTCCTCGGCCTTGCCCAGCAGCACGGCCTTGGACAGCGGCGGGCGGTCGTAGGGCTGGTGGGGCTCGGCGCCGATCAGGGTGACGGGGCCGGTGAACCCCGCCTCGCGCAGGGCGACGGCGCTCTGCACGCCCGCCATGCCCGCGCCGACGACCACCACGTTACGAACCGGGCTCTTCTCCGTCTGCTCACTCACCCGTCCACCTTAATCATCTGACGAAGCGTCAGGGAGACGGCCGCCGGGAGGACGGCGCTCAGGAGGCCACTTCCTCCACCACGCTCGTCCCGCTGCCCTCCTGGGACTCCCACTGCCACCGCTCCTCCAACCGCACCCGGCCGTCGGCGAGATCGACGACGGTGGAGAGGCAGTGCCCGGAGGAGGTCGTTCCGTCCTGCTTGAGCTGGACGTAGCGGAAGTCCAGCGCGTCCCCGTCCCGGCTGCCGACGAGATGGCCGCGGACGACGTCGCCACCCGTGTACTCGGCCCAGATCCGCCCGTCCCGCTCGTGGTACGTGAAGCGGGTGCGGGTGCCGACCTGGCCCGGGGCCTGGTCGGCGACGGGGGCGAGGACGAGTCCATCGAGCGAACGGGCCACGGTGGCTGCTCCCTTGTCCGTGCCGTGGGCGGGTGGGTTTAGGCTGGCCACGGTAGAACACTCGCGGGAGCCCGGACGCACCGGGCTGAGAGGGAGGCTGGACGGCCTCCGACCGTACGCACCTGATCCGGGTCATGCCGGCGAAGGGAGGGGCTGGACACTCATGCGCGTCTCGGGGAAGACCTCCGGAGCCTCGGGGGGAACGGGCACCCCAGGATCCGACGTCCTCGTCATCGGGGGCGGCATCATCGGCCTGGTCACCGCGTGGCGGGCCGCGCAGCGCGGGCTGGCCGTCGCCGTGGCCGATCCCGCGCCGGGCGGCGGAGCCGCCCGGGTCGCGGCGGGCATGCTGGCCGCCGTCACCGAACTGCACTACGGCGAGCAGATGCTGCTCGGGCTCAACCTCGCCTCCGCCGCCCGCTATCCGGCGTTCGTCGAGGAGCTGGAGGAGGCGAGCGGCCGGGACACCGGCTTCCGGAGCTGCGGCACGCTCGCCGTCGCGCTGGACTCCGACGACCGGGCGCACCTGCGCGAACTCCACGCCCTCCAGGAGCGTTCGGGGCTGGAGTCGGTCTGGCTGAGCGGCCGTGAGTGCCGCCGTCTCGAGCCGATGCTGGCTCCGGGCGTCCGGGGCGGCCTCCGGGTCGACGGCGACCACCAGGTGGATCCGCGCCGCCTCGCCGCGGCGCTGCTGACCGCGTGCGAGCGGGCCGGGGTCGCGTTCCGCCGGACGACCGCCGAGCGGCTCACCGTCGACGGGGGCCGGGCCGCCGGGGCGTCGCTCGGCGACGGCACGAAGTTCGCGGCCGACCAGGTCGTGCTCGCCGCGGGCAGCCTCAGCGGCCGGCTCGCGGGGCTCCCGCCCCAGCTCGTGCCACCGGTCCGCCCGGTCAAGGGCCAGGTCCTCCGGCTCACCGTGCCCCCGGCGTACGCCCCCTTCCTCAGCCGCACCGTGCGCGCCGTGGTCCGGGGCGGCCACCTCTACCTCGTCCCGCGCGAGAACGGCGAGCTGGTCGTCGGCGCCACCAGCGAGGAGATGGGCTGGGACACCACGGTCACCGCCGGCGGGGTGTACGAGCTGCTGCGCGACGCCCATGAGCTGGTGCCGGGCATCACCGAGCTGCCGCTCACCGAGACCCGGGCCGGTCTGCGTCCCGCGTCGCCCGACAACGCCCCGCTGCTCGGCCCGACCGCCCTGCCCGGTCTCCTGCTCGCGACCGGCCACCACCGCAACGGTGTCCTGCTGACGCCCGTCACCGGGGACGCGATGGCCGACGCCCTGACCACCGGCGAGCTGCCCGAGGCGGCCCGACCGTTCACCCCCGGCCGCTTCGAACCCGCCGCCGCCCCCGTACTCCAGGAGCAGCCCGTATGACCCAGCAGCCCGTCGCACCGGAAGGCACCTCCGTACCGCGAGCAGCCGCTCCGGAAGGCGCCGCGACCGCCACCGTCTCCGTCTCGGTGAACGGGGAAGCCCGTGCCGTTCCCGCCGGGACGGATCTGGGCGCCCTGATCGGCGCCCTGACCCCGGCCCGCTCCGGGGTCGCCGCAGCCGTCAACGAGAGCGTCGTCCCGCGCGGCCAGTGGGCCGCCACCACGCTCGGCGAGGGCGACCGCGTCGAGGTCCTGACGGCCGTACAGGGAGGCTGACCGTGTCGGACGACGTCTTCACACTGGGACCCGCCTCGTTCGGATCCCGGCTGATCATGGGCACCGGCGGGGCCCCGAGCCTGGAGGTGCTGGAGCGCTCGCTGATCGCGTCCGGCACCGAGTTGACCACGGTCGCGATGCGCCGGCTGGACCCGACGGTGCAGGGGTCGGTGCTCTCCGTGCTGGAGCGGCTCTCCATCCAGGTCCTGCCGAACACCGCGGGCTGCTTCACGGCGGGTGAGGCGGTGCTGACCGCCCGGCTGGCCCGGGAGGCGCTCGGCACGGACTGGGTGAAGCTGGAGGTGGTGGCCGACGAGCGGACCCTGCTGCCCGACCCGATCGAGCTGCTGGACGCGGCGGAGACCCTGGTCGACGACGGGTTCGTGGTGCTGCCGTACACCAACGACGACCCGGTGCTCGCCCGGAAGCTGGAGGACGTGGGGTGCGCGGCGATCATGCCGCTCGGCTCCCCCATCGGATCCGGGCTCGGCATCCGCAACCCGCACAACTTCGAGCTGATCGTGGAGCGGGCCGGGGTGCCGGTGATCCTCGACGCCGGGGCCGGGACGGCCTCGGACGCGGCGCAGGCGATGGAGCTGGGATGCGCCGCCGTGATGCTCGCCTCGGCGGTGACCCGGGCGCAGGAGCCGGAGCTGATGGCGGGTGCGATGCGTCACGCGGTGGAGGGCGGTCGGCTCGCGTACCGGGCGGGCCGGATTCCGCGCCGGCACTTCGCCGAGGCCTCGTCCCCGGTGGCCGGGCGGGCGGCGCTGGATCCGGAGCGGCCCGCGTTCTGAGATCAGGGGGTCGGGGCGCGTCCCCCGGCCCCTGCTCCTCGATCGCCGGAGGGGCCTGAAACGCCCCCCAGCCACAGAACGTGTCCCTGTCACGGATCGGCTGCAGAACGGCCCCGGGAGTGCCCCGGCCCGTCCGGGGTGTCCGTGGCGGCTCGTAGACTCTCGGGGTGGACACGACCCTCCAGGACCCTCTCGTCGGGCAGCTGCTCGACGGCCGGTATCGCATTGAGGCGCGCATCGCCGTAGGCGGGATGGCCACGGTCTACCGGGCCGTGGACACCCGCCTGGACCGGGTGCTCGCCCTCAAGGTGATGCACCCGGCGCTCGCCACCGACGTCTCGTTCGTCGAGCGCTTCATCCGGGAGGCCAAGTCGGTGGCCCGCCTGGCGCACCCCAACGTCGTCGCGGTCTTCGACCAGGGCGCTCAGGGCGCGTACGTCTATCTCGCGATGGAGTACGTGGCGGGCTGCACGCTGCGCGACGTGCTGCGCGAGCGCGGGGCCCTCCAGCCCCGGGCCGCGCTGGACATCCTGGAGCCGGTCCTCGCAGCGCTCGGCGCCGCGCACCTGGCCGGGTTCGTGCACCGCGACATGAAGCCGGAGAACGTCCTGATAGGGGACGACGGCCGGGTGAAGGTCGCCGACTTCGGCCTGGTCAGGGCGGTCGGCACGGCCACCGACACCACCGGCTCGCTGCTGGGCACGGTGTCGTATCTGGCCCCCGAGCAGATCGAGCACGGCACCGCCGACACCCGCAGCGATGTGTACGCCTGCGGGGTCGTGCTGTACGAGATGCTCACCGGCGCCAAGCCGCACACCGGCGAGAACGCCGCCCAGGTCATCTACCAGCACCTCAACTCCGACGTCCCGGCCCCGTCCGCCGTCGTGCCGGGGCTCCCGGTCGCGCTGGACTCCCTGGTGGCGAGCGCGACCGCCCGCAACCCCGGGGTGCGCCCGCACGACGCGGTGCTGCTGCTGGCCGAGACCCGTGAGGCCCGCGCCGGGCTGACCGACGACGAGCTGGACGCCGTACCGCCGCAGGCGCTGTCGGACTCCCACGACGGCGCGGACGACCGTACGAGCGTGATCCCCCGGGCCCTCGCGGAGGACGGCGACGGGGCCGGGGTGCACCGCACCAGCCGCCTGGCGATGCCGCCCGCGGGACCCGCCGCTCCGCGCCGGGCCGGCCGGCGCGGTCCGCTCGGCGGGCCGCACCGCAGGCTGGTCATCGCGCTCGCCGCCGTCCTGCTGACCCTGGGGATCGGCACGGGTGTCTGGTACATCAACTCCGGCCAGTTCACCCAGGTCCCCTCGGTGCTCGGGCAGACCCAGCAGACCGCCGAGAAGCGGATCGCGGACGCCGGGCTCGGGTTGAAGGGCGTGGACCGGGTCTTCAGCGACACGGTCGAGCGGGGCGAGGTCGTCAGCAGCGACCCCGCCTCCGGCGACCGGATCCGGGGCAACGGCTCGGTGAGGCTCGTCGTCTCGCGGGGCCCGGAGATCGTGCGGGTGCCCGATGTGGTCGGCGCTTCCCTCGCGGACGCCCGGCGCTCCCTGAAGAAGGTGGGCCTGGCCCCGGGGATGGTGACCAGGGAGTTCAGCGAGGACGTGGACCGGGGCGAGGTGATCCGTACGGATCCCCGCGCCGGCACGGACCGCAACCCGGACACGGCCGTTGCGCTCGTCGTCAGCAAGGGCGCCCCGATCGACGTCCCGGACGTCACCGGGCTCTCCGCCGGGGAAGCCACCGCCGAGCTGGAGGCCGAGGGGCTGAAGGCAGAGGTGCTGCCCGGCCGGGTCCACTCCCCCGAGGCCGAGGGCGATGTGGCCGAGCAGTCCCCCGGCGAGGGGGCCGAGGCCGCCGAGGGCGACACGATCCAGCTGACCCTCTCCAAGGGCCCCCGGATGCTGGACGTCCCCGACGTCACCGGCCGGGACGTCGACGAGGCGCGGAGCACCCTGGAGGAGGCGGGTTTCGAGGTGAAGGTCGACCGGCCGTTCCTCTCCTTCAGCGACACGATCGCGAGCCAGTCCGTGGACGGCGGCGACCAGGCCCCCGAGGGCTCCACGATCACCATCAAGACCAAGGGGCTCTAGAACCGGATGGACTCTCTGCGCAACCCGGTGGGCGGGCATGTCCCGGTGGCCGGCGGCCTCGCCAAGGTCGGCCTGGCGTACGCGCGCGAGCTGGCGGCGGAGACCGTGCAGGTCTTCGTGGCGAACCCGCGCGGCTGGGCGACGCCCGCCGGGAACCCGGCGCAGGACGAGCTGTTCCGCGCCGAGTGCGCGGCGGCCTCGATCCCGGCGTACGTCCACGCCCCGTATCTGATCAACTTCGGCTCGCACACCGAGGCGACGGTGGAGAAGTCGGTGGAGTCCCTGCGCCATTCGCTGCGGCGGGCCCGGGCGATCGGCGCGCTGGGTGTGGTGGTGCACACCGGATCGGCGACCGGCGGGCGGCCGCGCGCCGAGGCGCTGGCCCAGGTGCGGGAGCACCTGCGGCCGTTGCTGGACGAGCTGACCCATGACGACGATCCGGATCTCCTGCTGGAGTCGACGGCCGGCCAGGGCTTCTCGCTCTGTTCACGGACCTGGGACTTCGGACCGTACTTCGAGGCGCTGGACTCCCACCCGAAGCTGGGCATCTGCCTGGACACCTGCCACATCTACGCCGCCGGGCACGACCTGACCGGCCCGACGGGGATGCGGCAGACGCTGGACCTGCTGGTGGAGACGGTCGGCGAGGGGCGGCTGAAGCTGATCCACGCCAACGACTCCAAGGACGTCGTGGGCGCCCACAAGGACCGGCACGAGAACATCGGCGCCGGTCGCATCGGGGCGGAGCCGTTCGCCGAGCTGTTCGCCCATCCGGCGACCGAGGGCGTACCGCTGATCATCGAGACGCCCGGCGGCAAGGAGGGGCACGCGGCGGACGTGGCCCGGCTGAAGGAGCTGCGGGAGAGCCGCCGGGACTGAGCCCGGGTCCTGCGGCCGCGGGAGAGCCGCAGGAGCTGAGCCGGCCGCGGAAGCCGGTCTACAGCTCCGGGCCGTCGCCCGGCTCCTCCTGATAGGAGTAGCGCTGCTCGGACCAGGGGTCGCCGATGTTGTGGTAGCCCCGCTCCTCCCAGAATCCGCGCCGGTCCGCCGTCATGTACTCGATGCCCCGGACCCATTTCGGGCCCTTCCAGGCGTACAGGTGCGGCACGACGAGGCGGAGCGGGAAGCCGTGCTCGGCGGTGAGGAGTTCGCCGTCCTTGTGAGTGGCGAAGAGGGTGCGCTCGGAGGCGAAGTCGGCCAGGCGCAGGTTCGAGGAGAAGCCGTACTCGGCCCAGACCATCACATGGGTGGCGTCGGGGGCCGGCGGTGCCAGTTCGAGGATCGACCGGGCCGGGACCCCGCCCCATTCGGCGCCGATCATGCTGAACTTCGTCACGCAGTGCAGATCGGCGACGACGGAGGAGAACGGCAGCGCCGAGAAGTCCTGGTGGTTCCAGCAGTGCTTGTCGCCGTCGGCGGTGGCCCCGAAGACCCGGAACTCCCAGCGGTCGGGCTTGAACTTGGGAACGGGCCCGTAATGGGTGACCGGCCATCCGCGCTGCAGTCGCTGTCCTGGTGGAAGCTCCGACTGCTCTGCTCCGCGATTCTCCCGGTTTTCCGGCTGACCCATGTCTCCATGGTGACAGACAGGCAGGGGTGGTCATGACCAGGGAGGACCTCCACCGGGGCAACTCGTACTAAGCGTGCACTTACTGGACGGCCGCTGAGCGCGGTGCGAGGATCTGGCCAACTTGCCAGATCGATCACCGGTTGGAAGGAGCCTTTGCCATGCAGGGCGACCCCGAGGTCCTTGAGTTTCTCAATGAGCAGCTGACCGCCGAATTGACTGCGATCAACCAGTACTTCCTGCACGCGAAGATGCAGGACAACTTCGGGTGGACCAAGCTCGCCAAGTACACCCGGGCCGAGTCCTTCGACGAGATGAAGCACGCCGAGATCCTCACCGACCGGATCCTGTTCCTGGACGGACTGCCGAACTACCAGCGGCTGTTCCATGTCCGGGTGGGTCAGACGGTGACCGAGATGTTCCAGGCGGACCGCCAGGTCGAGGTGGAGGCGATCGACCGCCTCAAGCGCGGTATCGAGGTGATGCGCGGCAAGGGGGACATCACCTCCGCGAACATCTTCGAGTCGATCCTGGCGGACGAGGAGCACCACATCGACTATCTCGACACCCAGCTGGAGCTGGTGGAGAAGCTCGGTGAGCCGCTCTACATCGCCCAGCTGATCGAGCAGCCGGAGAGCTGACCGCCGGCCGGCATCTCAGGCGGCGTCGGAGAGGACCGGGCGGGCGACGGAGGCGGTCACGGGCTCCTGCCGCTGGTCGAGCAGCTCGCGGCGCGGGCAGTCGCCGCGTCCCAGCAGAGCCTGGATGCGGCGCACACAGCCGCCGCAGTCCGTGCCGGCCTTGCAGGCCGACGCGATCTGCCGAGGTGTACAGGCACCGGCGTCCGCATGCTTCTTGACCTGGGCCTCGGTGACGCCGAAGCAGGAGCAGACGTACATGCGGTTCACCTCCCTGCGGGTCGGTCGCTGGTGCCGCCCCGTCTTCGTCGGTGAGGCTAACCTAACCTTAGCCGTCCCGCGAGTGGCGCAAAAGCCCTGGGACGGCCTGTGGGGCACGGATCACATCGATCCGTGCCCCACAGATGTGTCCGGCGAGGACGTCTACTGGTCGCGGTACATCTCGGCGACCAGGAAGGCCAGGTCGAGCGACTGGCTGCGGTTGAGCCGGGGGTCGCAGGCCGTCTCGTAGCGCTGGTGCAGGTCGTCCACGAAGATCTCGTGGCCGCCGCCCACGCACTCGGTGACATCGTCGCCGGTGAGCTCCACGTGGATGCCGCCCGGGTGGGTGCCGAGGCCCTTGTGGACCTCGAAGAAGCCCTTGACCTCGTCCAGGACGTCGTCGAAGCGGCGCGTCTTGTGGCCGGAGGCGGCCTCGAAGGTGTTGCCGTGCATCGGGTCGGTCACCCAGGCGACGGTCGCGCCGGAGGCCGTGACCTTCTCGACCAGCTCGGGGAGCTTGTCGCGGACCTTGTCGGCGCCCATGCGGACGATGAAGGTCAGTCGGCCCGGCTCGCGCTCGGGGTCGAGGCGGTCGACGTAACCGAGCGCCTCGTCGACGGTGGTCGTCGGGCCGAGCTTGATGCCGATGGGGTTGCGGACCTTCGAGGCGAACTCGATGTGCGCGCCGTCCATCTGGCGGGTGCGCTCCCCGATCCAGACCATGTGGCCGGAGGTGTCGTACAGCTGGCCGGTGCGCGAGTCGGTGCGGGTCAGCGCCGTCTCGTAGTCCAGCAGCAGCGCCTCGTGCGAGGCGTAGAACTCGACCGCCTTGAACTCGGCCGGGTCGGTGCCGCACGCCTTCATGAAGTTGAGCGCGTTGTCGATCTCGCGGGCCAGGGCCTCGTAGCGCTGGCCCGCGGGGGACGACTTCACGAAGTCCTGGTTCCAGGCGTGGACCTGGCGCAGGTCGGCGTAACCGCCCGTCGTGAAGGCGCGCACCAGGTTCAGCGTGGAGGAGGACGCGTGGTACATCTGCTTCAGCCGCTGCGGGTCCGGGACGCGGGCCTCCTCGGTGAAGGCGAAGCCGTTCACCGAGTCGCCGCGGTAGGTCGGCAGGGTCACGCCGTCGCGGGTCTCGGTCGACTTGGAGCGCGGCTTGGAGTACTGGCCCGCGATCCGGCCGACCTTGACGACCGGCACGGAGGCGGCGTAGGTCAGGACGGCGCTCATCTGGAGCAGCGTCTTCAGCTTGGCCCGGATGTGCTCGGCGGACACGCCGTCGAAGGCCTCGGCACAGTCGCCGCCCTGCAGCAGGAACGCCTCGCCCTTGGCGACGGCTCCCAGACGGGCGCGCAGCTGGTCGCACTCGCCCGCGAAGACGAGGGGCGGATACGACGCGAGGTCCGCGAGTACATCGCGCAGGGCCTCGGAGTCGGGGTACTCGGGCTGCTGCGCCGCGGGAAGGTCTCGCCAGGTGTTGCCACCGGCGACGGAGGTATTGGCGTTCACGGTCACGTGCACAACATTACGGGGTCCCGGAGGGCGCCCCTTCGAACGCTCAATAGTTGAGACACCCGCTTCGATGCCCGGATCGTCCGCTAGGGTCGGAGCATGTCGACGCAACAGATCCAGATCTCGATCCAGAACTGGTGGTGGACCGCTCATCCGGCGGCCCGCTGATTCATCGCGCTGACACTTCGCGAAGGCCGCCCGAGGGGCGGCCTTTCTGTGTTCAGGAGCCGTTCCTCTCCCTGTGAACCCCGTGCGGATCCCCTGTGGACCCCCGTACGGGCCGTCCGGAAGGAACCCGCTCCCCATGTCCCAGACCCCGTCCCGATCCGCCTCCGCCCTCATCCGCCGGCTGCTCGCCGAGGAGGCCCCGCCGTTCGCGCTGCTGCGGCGCCGCACGCCCGGCCGTGACCACGATCACGTCGAACTGCTGATCGGCGGGGTGCGGGAGGCGGAACGGCTGGCCGATCTGCCGGTCGGCGCGTCGCCCGCGCTGGCCCTGGTGCCGTTCCGGCAGATCGCCGAGCGCGGCTTCGACGTCCGCGACGACGGCACCCCGCTGAGCGTGCTGGTCGCCGACGAGTCGTACGAGCTGGAGCTCGCGGAGGTGCTGGCGGCGCTGCCCGCGCATGACGTGACCGTGGCGGACCACGGCTTCGATGTGCCGGACGAGGAGTACGCGGACATCGTGCGGCGGGTGATCCGGGACGAGATCGGGCAGGGCGAGGGCGCGAACTTCGTGATCCGGCGGACGTTCCGGGGTGAGATCCCCGGGTTCGGGCGGGCGGACGCGCTGGCGCTGTTCCGGCGGCTGCTGGCGGGCGAGCGGGGCGCGTACTGGACGTTCGTGGTGCACACCGGGGACAGGACGCTGGTGGGAGCCAGCCCTGAAGTGCACGTGCGGATGTCGGGCGGCACGGTCGTGATGAACCCGATCAGCGGGACGTACCGCTACCCGGCGGAGGGGCCCACCGCGGAGAGTTTGCTCGCGTTCCTAGGGGACCGCAAGGAGAGCGAGGAGCTGTCCATGGTGGTGGACGAGGAGCTGAAGATGATGTGCACGGTGGGCGACATGGGCGGGGTGGTGGTCGGCCCCCGGCTCAAGGAGATGGCCCACCTCGCGCACACCGAGTACGAGCTGCGCGGGAAGTCGTCGCTGGATGTGCGGGACGTGCTGCGCGAGACGATGTTCGCGGCGACCGTGACCGGCTCCCCGGTGCAGAACGCGTGCCGGGTGATCGAGCGGTACGAGTCCGGGGGCCGCGGCTACTACGCGGGGGCGCTGGCCCTGCTGGGCCAGGACGCGAACGGGGCGCAGACGCTGGATTCCCCGATCCTGATCCGTACCGCCGACATCGCTCCCGACGGTTCGCTGGAGGTGCCGGTCGGGGCCACGCTGGTACGCCACTCGGATCCGGAGAGCGAGGTCGCCGAGACGCACGCCAAGGCGGCCGGGGTGCTGGCCGCGCTCGGGGTGCGGCCGGGCCGCCCGGCGGAGGAGGCGGACCGGCCTCGCCTTGCCTCCGACCCCCGCGTGCAGGCGGCGCTGGACGATCGGCGCGGGGGGCTCGCCCCGTTCTGGCTGCGGATGCAGGAGCGCGTCCGGCACCTGTCCGGGCACGCCCTGGTGGTGGACGGCGAGGACACGTTCACCGCGATGCTGGCCCATCTGCTGCGGGCGTCCGGGCTGGATGTCTCGGTGCGCCGCTACGACGGGCCGGGGCTGCGCGAGGTGGTCCGGGCGCACGAGGGGCCCGTGGTGCTGGGCCCCGGCCCGGGCGATCCGGGTGACCTCACCGACCCCAAGATGCGGCTGCTGCGGGAGATCGCCGCCGAGATGGTGCGGGACCACCGGCACGGGCTGCTGGGGGTCTGCCTCGGGCATGAGCTGATCGCGGCGGAGCTGGGTCTGGAGATCGTCCGCAAGGCGGTGCCGTACCAGGGGGCGCAGACCACGATCGAGCTGTTCGGGCGGCCGGAGACGGTGGGCTTCTACAACAGCTTCACCGCCCGGTGCGACGGCCCGGCCGCCGCCGAGCTGGCCGCGCACGGGATCGAGGTGAGCCGGGACGAGGGGAGCGGCGAGCTGCACGCGCTGCGTGGTCCGGGGTTCGCCTCGGTGCAGTTCCACCCGGAGTCGGTGCTGACCGTGCGGGGCTCGGCGATCGTGACGGAGCTGCTGGCGGGGCTGCCCGTGGCGGGCTGAGCAGCCGGTCTCACGCCCTCGGGACGAGGACGTTCTCGCCGGTGCGGCGGGCCAGGTAGTCGGTGACGTTCTTGACGGTCGCGTCGATGATCTGGCCCACCGCGTCCTCGGTGTAGTACGCCTGGTGCGAGGTGACGATGACGTTGGGGAAGGTCACCAGCCGGGCGAGGGTGTCGTCGTCGATGCCCTCCAGGGACTTGTCGAGGAAGAACAGCCCGGCCTCCGCCTCGTACACGTCGAGTCCGACGCCGAGGAAGCGGCCCGCGCGGACTTCGGTGACCAGGGCGGCGGTGTCGATGAGGCCGCCCCGGCTGGAGTTGACGAGGATCGCGTCGTCCTTCATCGCCTTGAGGGCGGCCTCGTCGATGATGTGCCGGGTGGCGGGCAGCAGCGGCACGTGCAGGCTGATCAGGTCGGCCTCGGCGAACAGCCGCTCCTTCTCCACGTACTCCATGCCCAGCTCGACGCAGGCCGGGTTCTCGACGACGTCCCAGCCGAGCAGCTTCATGCCGAAGCCGTGGGCGATCCGGGTGAACGCCTCACCGATCTTGCCCGTGCCGAGCACGCCCACGGTCCGGCCGCGCATGTCCCGGCCGAGCAGCCCGTCGAGGCGGAAGTCGAAGTCCCGGGTGCGGCCCGCGGCCCGGATGATGCGCCGGTTGACCGCCATGGCGAGCGTCCAGGCGAACTCGGCGACCGAATACGGCGAGTAGTACGAGACCCGGGCGACGCGCAGGGCGAGGCGCTCGGCGACGTCCAGGTCGATGTTGTTGAAGCCGGTGGAGCGCTGGGCGATCATCTGCGTCCCGCCCGCGGCGAGCGTCTGGAGCACCGGGGCGCTCAGGTCGGCGTTGACACTCGTGGAGATGATCTCGTAGCCGGCCGCGATGGGTGCGGTGTCCCGGTTGAGGAAGACGTCCAGGCAGCGGACCTCGTGCAGCCCTTCGAATGCCCTCTCGATGAGGGGCTTCTCGTCGGACTGCACTCCGAAGGCCAGGATTTCCACGGGTTCTCCCGAGCTGTGTCTGGGGACGGAACAGGGCAGGGCCGGTCAGCGCGAATATACGGCCACGGCCCCGCCCGCGCCGGGTCAGACGTCGTCGAGGCCGCGCTCGATGGCGTACCGCACGAGCTCCACCCGATTGTGCAGCTGGAGCTTGCCGAGGGTGTTCTGCACATGGTTCTGGACCGTGCGGTGGGAGATCACCAGCCGTTCGGCGATCTGTTTGTACGAGAGTCCCTTGGCGACCAGCCGCAGCACCTCGGTCTCCCGGTCGGTGAGCTGCGGGGCCTTGGGCTCGTCGGACGCCACGGGTGCGGGGTCGGAGGCGAGCCGGCGGTACTCGCCGAGGACCAGGCCCGCCAGGCCCGGGGTGAAGACCGGGTCCCCGGCCGCGGTGGAGCGGACGGCGTCGGTCAGCTCCTGGGTGGAGGCGGACTTCAGCAGATAGCCGGTGGCCCCGGACTTCACCGCCTCCAGGACGTCGGCGTGCTCGCCGCTCGCGGAGAGGACCAGGACCCGCAGGCCGGGGTGGGAGCCGACGAGCTCCTTGCAGACCTGGACGCCGGGCATGCCGGGGAGGTTCAGATCGAGGACCAGGACGTCCGGGTTCACCGCCTTGGCCCGCCGCACCGCCTGCGCGCCGTCCCCGGCGGTCGCGACGACGTCGAAGCCGGACTCGGTCAGGTCGCGGGCGACCGCGTCGCGCCACATGGGGTGGTCGTCGACGACCATGACCCTGATGGGCCGGTCCGCCGCCCCCTGCTCGTCCTGTGGTGTGTTCTGCGTGCTCATCGGGCCGTTCCTGCCTTCCCCCGGGAAACCTTCGGTGCTTTGGGAACCTTCAACTCGACCTCACAGCCCTGACCGGGCACCGAGATCAGCTCTGCCGTGCCGCCCAGATCGCGCAGCCGGCCGCGGATGGAGAGCGCCACCCCCAACCGCCCCTCCCCCTCCGCCTGGGCGAGCCGTCCCTCGGGGATGCCGGGGCCGTCGTCCCGGACGGTGACGATCACCTCGTCCGGCTCGTCCTCGACCAGGATCCACGCCTGGGCGTCCGGGCCCGCGTGCACCCGGACGTTGTCCAGGGCGGCGCTGACGGCGGCGGCCAGCTCCCGGGCGGCGGCGGCGGGGAGCAGCACCGGGGCGCCCGGCTCGGCGAAGCTCGTACGGGATCCGGCGTGCGGGGCGAGCAGGGCGCGCAGGTCGCAGGGCGTCCCGTCGGCGGGGCCCTCCTCGTCGACCTCGACCGTGCGGACCACGGCGCCATCGGCGGCGTCCTCGGAGACCCGGGTGGGGGGTACCAGGCCGCTGGAGACCAGGGTGCGCAGGGCGACCTCCTGCTCCCCGGCCATCCGGCCCAGGTCGGCCGCCTCGCCGCCGATGGCGGTGCCGCGGCGCTGGACCATGGCGAGGACCTGGAGCACGCTGTCGTGGATGTCGCGGGCGAGCCGTTCGCGTTCGCGGGTCGCGGCCTCGATCTCCAGGGCGCGGGCGAGGGTGCGCTCACTGGCGCGGGCGACCTCGACCACGTATCCGATGGCGATGGAGGCGACCCAGACCAGCAGGACGTTGTGGTACGTGTCCCGGCTGGGCTCGCCGCGCTGGATGATGTTGGCGGCGGCGACGAACGTGGAGGCGAAGGCCGCCCACCGCCAGCCGCCCTTGACGGCGAAGGCGAGGACCGCGCCGGCCGTCCAGATAGACGGCAGCGTCGGCCCGTCGAAGGACTGGGAGTCGACGTCGGCGAGCGGGGTGAGCAGGATGCCGGTCAGCGCGACGACGAGGTCGGCGCCGAGGAAGCGTTTGGTGCAGTTCGCCGCCGAGCGGACCTTGGGCAGGGTGGCGAGCGTCCAGACGCAGAGGAACGCCAGATAGGCGACGGCGACCCAGGGCCGCTCGAACCTCTCCCGGCCCACGTTGTCCTTGCCGAAGATCGCGAGCAGCACCGCGTAGATCATCGTCAGGACGCGGTAGCCCGTCAGCGCACGCCACAGCGGCAGCTCGACCGACATCCGTACGACCCGCTCACGCTCGGCCATGGCCACACCCCCCCGAAGAGTCGACGACGCGGCTACGCGCCGGACCGTTCCGTTCCGTTCTCGTTGCCCGCGGCGGCCTGCTTCCGCTCCCGCTTGGCCTCCTCGGCCTTGGCCTTCGCCTCGTCGGCGATCTGGCGCTTGGCGGCGGTGGCGTAGATGTCCACGTACTCCTGGCCGGAGAGCTTCATGATCTCGTACATGACCTCGTCGGTCACCGAGCGCAGGATGAAGCGGTCGCCGTCCATGCCCTGGTAGCGGCTGAAGTCCAGCGGTTTGCCGATCCTGATGCCGGGGCGCATGAGCTTGGGCATCACCTGGCCGGGCGGCTGGATCTTCTCGGTGTCGATCATGGCCACCGGGATGACGGGGGCGCCGGTGGCCAGCGCCACCCGGGCGAGGCCGCCGGGCTTGCCGCGGTAGAGGCGGCCGTCGGGCGAGCGGGTGCCTTCGGGGTAGATGCCGAAGAGGCCGCCGCTCTCGACGACCTGGATGCCCGCCCTGATCGCCGCCTCACCGGCGCCGCGGGCTCCGGAGCGGTCTACGGGGAGCTGGCCGACGCCCTTGAAGAAGGCGGCGGTGAGCTTGCCCTTCACGCCGGGCGAGGTGAAGTACTCGGCCTTGGCGATGAACGTGACCTTGCGGTCCAGCACGGCCGGGAGGAAGAACGAGTCGGAGAACGAGAGATGGTTGCTGGCGAGGATCGCGGGCCCGCGCTCGGGGATGTTCTCCAGGCCCTCCACCCACGGCCGGAAGGCGAGCTTCAGGGACCCGCCGATGGAGAACTTCATGGCGCCGTAGATCAACTCTGGTTCCTCCTGTGTGCTGTCGCTAGAGATTAGCCTGTGCCGTCGTCGCGGCCTCTGCCCGGCAGGGGACCCGCCTCCCGGCCGGGCCGTGCGGGGCGCTTCGTGGGGGCGTGAAGGACCTGGTCGGTGTCGGTCCGGTCGCGTACGGTGAAGTCATCCGTCAAGCACTCCCCCAGGTGCGCCCTCCCCCGCCCCGTCCCACGAACAGGAGACCCTGGTGCCTGTCCTCCCTGGAGCCGAGCCGTTCCGCCACGAGGGCGGAGAGGTCGGCGTCCTCCTCTGCCATGGCTTCACCGGATCCCCGCAGTCGCTGCGCCCCTGGGCCGACTATCTCGCCGAGCGCGGACTGACGGTCTCGCTGCCGCTGCTGCCGGGCCACGGCACCCGCTGGGAGGACATGGCGGCCACCGGCTGGCAGGACTGGTACGCCGAGGTGGACCGGGAGCTGCGGGTCCTCGCGGAGAGGTGCGAGCAGGTCTTCGTCTTCGGGCTCTCCATGGGCGGCGCGCTGTCCCTGCGGCTCGCGGCCAAGCACGGGGACACGATCAGCGGTCTGGTGCTGGTCAACCCGGCCAACAAGGTGCACGGCCTCTCGGCCTACGCGCTGCCGGTCGCCCGTCATCTGGTGCGGACGACGAAGGGCGTGGCCGACGACATCGCGCTGCCGGGCTCGCACGAGGTGGGGTACACCAAGGTGCCGCTGCACGCCGCGCACTCGCTGCGGAGGTTCTTCCGCCTGGTCGACGGGGAGCTGCCCCAGGTGACCCAGCCGGTGGTGCTCCTGCACAGCCCGCAGGACCATGTCGTACCGCCCGCCGACAGCGCGCGGATCCTCAGCCGGATCTCCTCCACGGATGTTGCGGAGATCCTGCTGGAACAGAGCTACCACGTGGCGACGTTGGACCATGATGCGGAGCGGATCTTCGATGAGAGCTACCGGTTCATCGGCCGTCTCGCACCGAGCGTCGGGATGAAGGGGAGCACGTCCGGTGGCTGAGCACGACGCGGAACGCACAGGCAGCGACGAGGAGCGCGAACCGCGCCCCACGGAGCCCGCGGCCGTCCCGGAGGGGACGAAGCCGGCCGGGGCGGAGGGGGCGGAGCCGGAGCGGGCGATCGACGAGGACGCGGCATGGGCCGCGATCGTCGCGGGGTACGGGGAGGAGCCGCCGGACCCGCCGGGCGCCAAGCCGTTCAAGTCCATCGAGGACCTGGCCCTGCTGGAGGACGATCAGCGCAATGTGACGGGGTCCGGCGACGCCTCGGCCGGTGAACCGGCGGACAAGGGGTCCGACAAGACGCCCCCGAAGCCGCCGGAGAAGAAGGCGCTGGGCAGCTCGGTGGTCTTCGCGCCCGGCGTCACGGGCCCCCGTGACTACGAACTACCCGAGTCCAAGGACGACGGCATCGACGAACCGGACGACGGGGACGAGGGCCACTTCGTGCCCCCGGAGCCACCGCCGCTGCCGGAGGCCGACGTCACGGCGAAGTTCGCCTGGCTCGCGGTGATCGGCGGGCCGGTGCTGATGCTGGTCGCGGTGGTGTTCCAGTGGGAGATGACGTGGTGGCTCACCACGCTCTGCATCGGCGGCTTCCTCGGCGGCTTCGCCACGCTGGTGGCCCGGATGCCCCACGACGACGATGACGACACCTACGGCGACCCGGGACGCGGCGCGGTCGTGTAGGTCACCTCGCGGCAGGCACTCTGAGGGCGGCCAGGACCGGCAGATGGTCCGTGGCCGCCCTCAGGTCGCCCTCGCCCACCCCGGGCAGCCCGCTCGGCACCCCGCAGCCGAGCACCTCGATGCCCGGGGTCGCGAAGACCGCGTCGATGCGCTTACGGGGTTCACCGGGCGGGAACGTCAGCTCGCCGCCCCACGGGGCGACGGCCCGGCAGTCCTGGAGCGGCCCGGCCAGATACCGGAACGCCTTCCCCGTCGGTACGTCGTTGAGGTCGCCGCCCGCCACCGCGTGCTCCACGCCCATCGAGGCCAGCCGCTCCAGCAGCAGGCCCGCCTGGGCGAGGCGTTCGTCGCGCTGGAGGCTCAGATGGCAGCTCAGCACCCCGAGCCGGGCCCCGGCGATCCGCACGACGGCGGTGGCGAAGCCCCGGCGGTGCAGGCCGGGGGTGCGGGGCAGGAGGACGTCCTCGGTGCGCTCGACCCTCGCCCGCAGCGAGCACAGGAGCAGGGGCCCGGCGGCGGTGGCCCCGCCGCTCAGCACCACCAGGTCGCTGCTCCTGGCCAGCCGGGCCGCGGCCTTGCGCCAGCGGAAGAAGCGCGGGGCCTCCTGGACGAGGACCAGATCGGGCGCGCAGGCGCGGATGACGCGGGCCAGGGCCGCGGTGTCGTCGTGCAGGGAACGGACGTTGTAGCTCAGCACTCTGATGACGGCTGAACCGTCCGGCTCGGTACGGGAGTCGGGCAGGGGCGTCAGGACCATGCGGGCCACGATACGGCGGACGCCCGCCGCTGCCCCGGAGGGCGGCGGCGGGCGTCCGATGCGTCGTGGGGCCGTGCGGCGCGGGTGGCCCCGGAGCCCCCTAGCCCTGGCGGGCCAGGTCGGCCGCGCCCACGAGCCCTGCCTTGCCGCCGAGTTGGGCGGCCAGCACCTGGGCGTGCGGACGCCACTCGCCGCCGATCAGCCAGCGCCGGAACGACTTGCGGATCGGGTCGAGGACGAGCTCGCCCTCGTCCGATACGCCGCCGCCGACGATGAACGCGGACGGGTCGAACAGCGAGGCGAGGTCGGCCAGCCCGGCGCCGGCCCAGCGGGCCAGCTCGCGGAACGAGTCGATGGCCACCGGGTCGCCCTGGCGGGCGGCCTCGCTGATGTGCTTGCCCTCGATGCCGTCCACCGAGCCGTCGCCGAGGCCGAGCAGGACGGCGGCGTTCTCGGGGGTGGCGTTGGCGCGCTGCTTGGCGTACCGGACGAGCGCGCGGCCGGAGGCGTACTGCTCCCAGCAGCCCTGGCTGCCGCAGCCGCAGAGCAGACCGTCCGGGACGACCCGGATGTGGCCGAACTCGGCGGCCACGCCGAAGCGTCCGCGGCGCAGCTTGTTCCCGATGATGATGCCGCCGCCGAGGCCGGTGCCGAGCGTGATGCAGATGACGTCGTCATGGCCCTGGCCGGCCCCGAAGCGGTATTCGCCCCAGGCCGCGGCGTTGGCGTCGTTCTCGACGACGACGGGCAGGCCGACGCGCTGCTCGACCTTGTCCTTGAGCGGCTCGTGACGCCAGTTGATGTTCGGTGCGAAGAGGACGGTGGCGCGCTTGTCGTCGACGTAACCGGCGGCGCCGATGCCGACGGCCTCCACGTCGTGGCCCTCGCTCGCCCCGGCGACCGCCGCGCAGATCGCGTCGACGATGCCTTCGGCCGTCGGCGGGGTCGCCACCTTGAACGTCGAGAGGATCCGGCCCTCTTCGTCGACCACTCCAGCCGCGATCTTCGTGCCGCCGATATCGACGCCGATGGTGAGTCCCATGAATCCCTCAGTTTCGGTCGAGCCCCGCTAGGGGCAACCGTACCCGAGGCCGCGCCCGGTACCGGCCGGAGCCGGTCAGTCCAGGTCGATGCGTTCGGTGCCGGAAGGGCCGTCGTCCCGGGGGTCGGACGGGTCGTCGGCGGCCTCCTTCGAGGGGCCCGCGGTGCCCGATGCGCCCTCGGCGGTGCGGGTCCAGCGGCTCTCCTGGCCCTCCACCGCGGAGCGGTAGGCGGCCAGCAGTTCGTTGCCCGCGGCGGCGAGGTGGTCGAAGACCTGGGGGTTGCGTTCGATGACGGGTTCCACGGCGGACTTCGCCTGCCGGATGGCCTGCTGGACCGCGCCCTGGGCGGCGACGCCGAACAGCGGGGTCTGGAGCGAGGAGACCTTGTCGGCGACGGCGTCGACCAGCTTGCGCAGTTCCTCGGCGGCGGATCCGGGCTGCGGGCCGTACTGCGCGCGGCGGCGGGCCTTCTCGGCCGCGAGGTCCTCGGCGCAGGCGTCGGCCCACGCGTCGCCGTCGACGGGACGATCGGTGGCTTCACTCATGGCGGACTCCTGCGACGCGGGCGGCCGACGGTCGGCCTGCCGTTCACGTACTACCGACGTTACCCGAATGGCCGCAGGGCGTTCAGGAGGTACGCGGCCACAGGGCCGGGTCCGGGGTGAACCGCACCCGCAGCACCCCGTCGGCCAGGGCCGCGCCGGAGACGGTGCAGCGGCGCAGCGCGGAGGCGATCCGCACGATCCGGTGGAAGGGGCCGACGGTCAGGAGCAGTTCGTCGCCCCGGCGGACCAGGCGCAGGTCCTCCTTGGCGGCCCCGGGCAGCGGCAGGCACCAGGTGAAAGTGGCGGCCTCCTCGGCGTCCTGCTCCTCCTCGGTCCACCAGGGGTCGCCGGCCCGGCCGGGCGTCCGGTCGCCGGGTGCGGGGATCTCCAGCGCGGCCAGGTCGTCCACGCCCTCGGGGTCCCGGCCCAGGTGGGCGGCCTCGTGCACGGGGAGGTCCGGGGCGACGTCCTGGTGCCAGTGGTCCAGGCACTTCTCCTGCTGGGCGGCGAGCGCGGCGAACCAGGGGTCCGAGGAGTGGCGGGGCAGCACACGGGAGGCGACCAGCAGATCGGCGGTCAGCCCGTGCAGGGAGAGGCCGGTCCGGGCGGTGCGCAGGGCGTCCTCGGCGGCCGGGCCCGGCTCGGCGACCAGCCGGAGCGTGGTGGCCCCGTCCTCGATGAGGGCCTGGACGGCGGCCAGCTCCTCGTCCTTGCGGGCGGCGGCCTCGTACAGCCACTGTGCGGGCATCGGGACCCCGGCCAGCTGGGCGAGGACGGGGCGCAGGGCGCGGGCGGCCTGGCGTTCGGCGGGGAGCAGCCGGCGCAGGTAGCGGCGCAGCTGTTCGGGGAGGGCGAGCAGGGCCAGGGCCTCGGTGAGCGGCGGGAGGTCGACGACGAGGGTCTCGTAGCCGGACAGGTCGCCCTCGGCGGCGCGGCGCAGCGTGTGCAGCAGGGCGAGCTGCGGGGAGCCGGGGAGTTCGGTGAGCTCCTCGCCGTCGAGCCGGCCCGCGCCGAGCAGGTCGAGGACGCCGGAGGCACGGTTCTGCAGCTCGGTGAGTTCGGCGCGGAAGTGCTCGCCGGAGTCGATGCGGACGTGGTCGAGGCGGTCGGTGACCGGGGTGGGTCCGGTGCCGGCCGGGAAGCCCGGTATGGCCTCGGCGGAGAGCAGCAGGGTACGGCTGCCGCGGTCGGCGGCGGCCAGTGCGGTGGCCGCCGCGACGGTGGTACGGCCCGCGCCGCCGGGGCCGGTGACCAGGACCGTACGCACGTCGCTCAGGCCCCGGGGGCGGACTCGACGCGCTTCTTCAGACCGGCGAGGGCGCGGTCGATGATGACCTTCTCGGCCTTGCGCTTGATCATGCCGAGCAGCGGGATCTTGACGTCGACGGCGAGCCGGTAGGTGACCTCGGTGCGCTCGCCGCCGGCGACCGGGGTGAGGGCGTAGGTGCCGTCCAGGGAACGCAGCATCTGGGACTTGACGAGGCTCCAGCTGACCTCGTTCTCACCGGTCCACGTGTAGGCGAGGACGTGGTCGTCCTTGATCGCTCCGGCGTCCAGGACGAGGCGGACCTGCTCGGCGCGGCCCTGGCCGTCGGTGGAGAGGATCTCGGCCTCCTTGACCTCGCCGGTCCACTCCGGGTAGCGGGCGAAGTCGGCGATCACGCCCATGACGTCGGCCGGCGCCGCCTCGATCGTGATGCTCGAGCTGGTGTGTTCAGCCATCGCCGTGGCCCTCCAGTGCGGTGATACCGGTCGCTGTCGGCAGGAGCCTGCCGCTGTGCAGGCTATCGCGTGCCCGGGGCGCTCCGGTCCACGCCCCGGCCGCCGGCGCTCACCAGGTCAGCGCCCAGGGCGTTCCGGTCGACGCGAAGTGGCCGACGTTGACGCACTCGGTGGTACCGATGCGCATCCGGCGGACCAACGGCTGGTGAACATGGCCGAAAAGCGCGTATCGGGGGCGGGTGGCGCGGATCGCCTCCAGCAGGGCGGTGCTGCCGCGTTCGAAGCGGCGGGCGACGGTGTCGTAGGTCAGCTCGGGGACCTCGGGCGGGATGTGCGAGCAGAGGACGTCGACCGGGCCGAGCGCCTCGACCTTGGCGGCGTACTCCTCGTCGCTGATCTCGTACGGGGTGTTCATCGGGGTCTTGAGCCCGCCGCCGACGAAGCCGAAGACCCGGCCGCCGATCTCGACGCGTTCGCCGTCGAGCACGGTGGTGCCGGGGCGGGCGTACTCGGGCCAGAGGTCGGGGACGTCGACGTTGCCGTAGGTGGCGTACGTCGGAGTGGGGAAGGCCGCGAAGAGTTCGGCGTACTGCTTGCGTACGGCGGCGAGGATCTCGGTGTTGCGGTCGCGGCCGGCCCACAGTTCGCGGCCGAAGGCGCGGGCCTCGTCGTAGCGGCGGGCGGTGCGCAGGGCGACGATGCGGTCGGCGTTCTCCTTGCCGAACAGGTCGGGGAAGATGCCGCGCGAGTGGTCGGCGTAATCGAGGAAGAGCACCAGGTCACCGAGGCAGATCAGCGCGTCGGCGCCGTCCCCCGCACGGGCCAGGGCCTCGGTGTTGCCGTGCACGTCGCTGACCACGTGAATCCGGGTCGGCCTGGCGGCCGGGTCCCGGCTGTCCGGTTCGCTGCCTCGCATGCGATCACCCTAGAGCGCCCCTCCGGTCCCGGGTAGACCGTCCGGACCTGCGGTTACTTCCACGTCGGGACGGCAGTGGACTACTGTGCGCGAAAGGGCCATTTATATGTGTGATGCATAAGACATCTGGCCGGAACCCCCTATCCGGAACCGAGTACCGGTGGGTAACGTCCGGGCAGTCCAGTCGTGCTCACCCCACTGAGCACCCGCCCATCTTGGACCGCAGCCGGTGCGTCACACAGAGCCGTGGCACCGGAGCCCGATGAGGAGCAGCAGTCTTGCGCGAGTTCAGCCTTCCGGCCCTGTACGAGGTCCCGACGGACGGCAACCTGACGGATCTCATCCGCCGCAATGCCGCTCAGCATCCCGAAGTCGCGGTGATGAGCCGCAAGGTGGCCGGCGTCTGGACGGACGTCGGCGCCACCCAGTTCCTGGCCGAGGTGAGAGCCGCCGCCAAAGGGCTGATCGCCTCGGGCGTGCAGCCCGGCGACCGGGTCGCCCTGATGTCGCGCACCCGTTTCGAGTGGGTGCTGCTGGACTTCGCGATCTGGAGCGCTGGCGCGGTGACCGTGCCGGTGTACGAGACCAGCTCCGCCGAGCAGGTGCAGTGGATCCTCGGTGACTCCGGGGCGGTGGCGGTGCTCGTGGAGAGCGAAGCGCACGCCGCGGCCGTGGCCTCCGTACGGGACTCCCTGCCGGAGCTGGCGCATGTCTGGCGGATCGACGCGGGCGCGGTGGAGGCGCTCGGCAAGGCGGGTGCCGAGGTCTCCGAGGAGACCATGGACCTGCGGATGGTCAGCGCCAAGGCGGACGACCCGGCGACGATCGTCTACACCTCGGGCACCACGGGCCGCCCCAAGGGCTGTGTGCTCACCCACCGCAGCTTCTTCGCGGAGTGCGGCAACGTGGTGGAGCGGCTGAAGCCGCTGTTCCGTACGGGCGAGTGCTCGGTGCTGCTGTTCCTGCCCGCCGCGCACGTCTTCGGCCGGCTGGTCGAGGTGGCCTCGGTGATGGCCCCGATCAAGCTCGGCTGCGTCCCGGACATCAAGAACCTCACCGACGAGCTGGCCTCGTTCCGGCCGACGCTGATCCTGGGCGTGCCCCGGGTCTTCGAGAAGGTCTACAACGCGGCCCGCGCCAAGGCGCAGGCGGACGGCAAGGGCAAGATCTTCGACCGGGCCGCCGACACGGCGATCGCCTACAGCCGGGCGCTGAGCACTCCGCAGGGCCCGGCGCTGGGTCTGAGGCTCAAGCACAAGCTCTTCGACAAGCTGGTCTTCGGCAAGCTCCGCGCGGTCCTCGGCGGCCGGGGCGAGTACGCGATCTCCGGCGGCGCGCCGCTGGGCGAGCGGCTCGGCCACTTCTACCGGGGCATCGGCTTCACGGTCCTGGAGGGCTACGGCCTGACCGAATCGTGCGCGGCCACCGCGTTCAACCCGTGGGACCGGCCGAAGATCGGCACGGTCGGCCAGCCGCTGCCCGGCTCGGTCGTGCGGATCGCGGACGACGGGGAGGTGCTGCTGCACGGCGAGCACCTGTTCACCGGTTACTGGAACAACGAGGCGGCCTCCGCCGATGCGCTGGCCGACGGGTGGTTCCACACCGGGGACATCGGCACGCTCGACGAGGACGGCTACCTCGCGATCACCGGTCGCAAGAAGGAGATCATCGTGACGGCGGGCGGCAAGAACGTCGCTCCGGCCGTCATCGAGGACCGGATCCGCGCGCACGCGCTGGTCGCCGAGTGCATGGTGGTCGGCGACGGCCGCCCGTTCGTCGGCGCGCTGGTCACCCTCGACGAGGAGTTCCTGAGCCGTTGGGCCGAGGAGAACGGCAAGCCGGCCGGCTCGACGGCCCTGTCGCTGCGCGAGGACGCGGAGCTCCTGGCCGAGGTGCAGCGGGCGGTGGACGACGGCAACGCGGCGGTCTCCAAGGCGGAGTCGGTGCGCAAGTTCCGTATTCTCCCGTCCCAGTTCACCGAGGAGGCGGGCCACATCACCCCGTCGCTGAAGCTCAAGCGGAACGTGGTGGCGAAGGACTTCGCGGACGAGGTGGAGTCGATCTACCGCGCCTGAGGGTTACGCCGGAGGGGCCCGCGCTTTTCGAAAGCGCGGGCCCCTCCGGCGTACGCACGGTCACAGCAGGGTCTTGAGCTTCTCCGCGAGCAGGTCCCAGCGCCACTTCTCCTCGACCCAGGCCCGGCCGCGCTCCCCCATCCGCTGCCGCAGTTCCGGGTCGCCGAGCAGCGTGACGATCCGGTCCGCCGACTCCTCGGCACTGCCGCCGCGCACCACCCAGCCCGTCTCGCCGTCCAGCACCGCGTCCGGGGCGCCGCCGGAGTCACCGGCCACCACGGGCAGCCCGGTCGCGGACGCCTCCAGGTAGACGATCCCGAGGCCCTCCACGTCGAGCCCGCCGCGCCGGGTCCGGCAGGGCATCGCGAAGACGTCCCCCGCTCCGTAGTGCGCGGGCAGTTCCGCCCAGGGCACCGGTCCGGTGAAGCGCACCGAGTCCCGCACCCCGGTCTGCTCCGCGAGCCGCTTCAGGTCCTGGGCGTACGGCCCGCCTCCGACGATCAGCAGCACCGCGTCCGGGATCCGCGCGAGGATCGCGGGCATGGCCAGGATCAGGGTGTCCTGGCCCTTGCGCGGCACCAGGCGCGAGACGCAGACGACCACCGGGCGGTCCACGAGCCCGAGGCGGGCCCGGACGCGGTCGCCGCCGGAAGCCGGGTGGAAGGTCTTCTCGTCGACGCCGGGCGGCAGTTGGACCATGCGGCCGGCCGCGTCGGGGGTGAGCGCGGCGGCGATCCGGGAGCGGGTGTACTCACCGAGGTAGGTGATCGTGTCCGTGGCATCCCCGATCCGGCGCAGCAGTTGCCGGGAGGCGGGCAGTTGCGCCCAGCCCGCCTCGTGGCCGTGGGTGGTGGCCACCAGGCGCCCGGCGCCCGCGCGGCGCAGCGCCGGGGCCATCAGGCCGAGCGGGGCGGCTGCTCCGAACCAGACGGAGGTGCAGCCGTGTTCGCGCAGCAGTTCGGTGGCCCGGCGGGTGACGCGCGGGGTCGGCAGCAGCATCGTCGTCCGGTCGCGGACCACGGGGAAGGGCTGCTCGGCGTCGAAGGCGGCGGTGGCCGCCGCACCCTCCTCGCCGCGCTTCCAGGTGGAGGCGTAGACGACGACCCTCTCGGGATCCAGGCGCAGCGCCATGTTGTGCAGGAACGCCTGGATGCCACCGGGGCGGGGCGGGAAGTCGTTGGTCACGATCAAGGTCTTGTCCATCGCCGCCGACAGTACCGAACGGCCGCGCTTCACCGCTGACGCGCTCTCCCGACGGCATCATGAGCCGCCGGGGGGCCGGCCGGACACGAGCGACGACGAGGCGGCGATGACGACGGGACGAACACCCACCGGCACCGGACCGTGGCCGTACGCGGTGTGGGCGCTGACCCGCCTCTGGCTGCTGGCCTGCGTGTTCAAGGTGTCCACCGTGGCCGGCCCGGACGTCACGGTGGACGTCTCGGTTATCTACCGGGGCTGGTACGAGGTCCTGCTGACCGGCACGTACCCCCGGGACGACGTCACCTGGCAGTACCCGCCCGGGGCGGCCCTGGCGGTCCTCTCCCCCGCCCTGCTGCCGTTCTGGGAGTACGCGACGGCGTTCTTCGTGCTGGTGCTGGTCTGCGACGCGCTGGTGCTGGGGCTGCTGCTGTACGCGGGAAGAGGGCCGGGCATACGGGCGGCGGGCGCCTGGGTGTGGGTCGTGGGGGTGCCGCTGCTGGGCCCGACGGTCTACGCCCGCTACGACCTGATGGTGACGGCGGTCGCGGTGGCGGCGCTGCTGGCAGGCGTGCGCAGGCCCCGGGCGCTGGGGGCGCTGGCCGCGTTCGGGGCGCTGCTGAAGGGGTGGCCGGCGCTGCTGCTGGTGGGGGTGCGCAAGGGGCGCCCGACCCGGGTCGCCTGGACCTCGGCGGCACTGAGCGCGGCGGGTCTGGCGGCGGCGTTCGCGCTGTGGATGCCCGGGGCGTTCGCGTTCCTGGCCTTCCAGCGGGACCGTGGCACCGAGGTCGAGTCGCTGGGGGCGCTGGTCTTCCATGTGGCCCGGCAGTTCGGCTGGGAGGGGCGGGTGGAGCTGCGCTACGGCTCGCTGGAGTTCGTCGGGCCGCACGTGGAGCTGGTGTCGACGCTGGCGCTGGGGCTCGCGGTCCTGGCGCTGGGCTGGCTGCTGCTGTGGCGGCTGCGGGCGCGCCTCTTCGCCGTGCGCACTCCGGCCGAGGCGGCGTTCACGGCGGTGCTGCTGTTCACGGTGACCAGCCGGGTGATCAGCCCGCAGTACGTGGTGTGGCTGGTCGGGCTGGCCGCGGTGTGCCTGGTGTTCAGGGGGGCGGCGATGGCCCTGCCCGCGGTCCTGGTGCTGGTGGCCGCGGGGGTGACGCTGCTGGAGTTCCCGATCGGCTTCGGCCATGTGGTGGCGAGCGACGCGCGCGGTGTGACGCTCCTGGTCGTACGGAACGGGCTGCTGGTGGCGGCCTCGCTGATCGCGGCGCGGCGGCTGTGGCGGTCGACGGTTCCGGGGAGGCCGCGTGCGGAGGCCGTCCCCAGCGCGGTGGAGGGTCAGCCGAGCCGGGTGGCGAGGTAGTCGCGCCAGTCGGCGGTGAACTGCCCGGGGGTGGTGTCGAGCACCGCCTGCAGGGCCTTGTCCACCGCCCCCTTTCGCCCGTCGTGCGCACCGACGGCCTCGTAGAAGGCGATGAGCTTCTCCTTGCCCCATCGCTCGGCGATCAGCTCGCAGGCCAGCCAGCCGCCCTCGTACGCTCCCGCGAGCTTCGCCGGGTCGCCGTCGAAGCCGAAGTCCGGGTCGGCGGGGAGTGCGGCGGGGGTCCGGCCGCTGCGGACGGCCTCGGCCAGTTCGGGGGCGATGGTGTCGGCGGCGCGGTCCTCGCCCCGGTAGGCGGTCCAGTCGGCGAAGCCCTCGGAGAGCCAGACGGGGGTGGCGGTGGAGGTGCTGGTCCGGGTGGCGACATGGGTCGTCTCATGGGTCAGGACGATCCGCTGCCCGAAGCTGCCGAGGGTGGCGTACGCCTGCGGGTTGACGATCACCCGGTCGGCGATGGCGGGGCGTTCGCCGGTGCCGCCGACCTCGCCGGTGGTGACGGCGGCGATGCCCCGGTAGCTGGCCTCCGGCGAGCCGAGCAGTCCCGCCATGGACTCGACGGAGTCCGGGACGAGGACGACCACCCGGCGGTTCCAGGGGCGCGGCCAGGCGTCCGAGACGGCCGGTACGGCGAGGTCCACGGTGTCGGCGATCTGCCGCAGCTCCTCCTCGCCCCGTCCGACGCCCAGGACGATGCTGTGGGCGCCCTGGACGACCTCCACGTCCCCCTGCTGCCACAGCTGCCCCGAGGCGCCCTTGGCGGGCCGGTCCTCGGTGATGTACCAGCGGTCGCCGTCGCGCATCAGCTCCAGGACGCGGCGGGTGGCGACGGGGGCGGTGTCGTAACCGTCGATCCGGTAGCGCAGCTCCACCTCGGCGGTGGCCCACTGCCCGTCCTGCTCGGTGATGTCCTTGACGTCGTACGTCCACGACTTCAGCGGCACGTCGGCGAGCCGGTCCAGCTCGGTGCGCTGGGCGGCCCGCAGCTTCGCGGCGTCCGGGGCGAGGCCGTCGAGGTAGCCCGCCGCGTCGTGGGCGAGGACGGCCGCCGCGCGGCGCTCCAGGGTGGCGTCGAGGGCCCCGGTGGTGAGGAAGGTGTCCGGGGCGGCGGAGGCCGTGCAGGCGGACGCGGTCAGGAGTGCGGCGAGCAGCAGGCCCGCCGCACGCCGCCGTCCCCGGGGGCCTCCCCCACGCGCGTCACGTCCTCGTACGGCCACCCTGCCGATCGTACGGTCAGATCCGGGTGACCGAGGAGACGGGCATCATGCCGACCGGATCGTAGCGGACCGCGGCGCCCGGGTAGGGGGCGTGGACGACCTGGCCGTTGCCGACGTACATGCCGATGTGGCTGGCGTCCGCCCGGTAGGCGACCAGGTCGCCGGGCTGGGCCTGGGAGAGGGGCACCATGCGGCCCGCGTAGCGCTGGGCCTGGGAGGTGCGGGGAAGGCTCACCCCGGCCTGGGCGTAGGCCCACTGCATCAGGCCGGAACAGTCGAATCCGGAGGGTCCGTCGGCGCCCCAGACGTAGGGTCTCCCGAGCGCCTGGTGGACGGCGGCCACGGCGGACATCGCGCGGGCCGAGCCGGGGGCGACGCCGGAGAGGTCGGGCAGTCCTTCGCGGCCGGAGCGGGAGGCCCGGTCGAAGGAGGCGCGTTCCTCGGGCGGCAGCGAGTCGAGCAGTCGGCGGGCCTCGCGGAGCTTGGACTCGACGGCGCGTTTGTGGCGGGTGACGGCGGCCCGGTTGCGCTCCAGGTCGGTCAGGGCGCGAGTGGTCTCGGCGCGGGTCTGGGCGAGCCCCCGCTGCGCGTGCCGCAGCTTGTCCAGGGTCATCGCCTGGCGGGCTCCGGCCCGGTCGAGCGCCGCGGCCTGCTCCAGGTAGGTGTCCGGGTCGGCGGAGAGCAGCAGGGCGACCGAGGGGTCGATGGAGCCGGTGCGGTACTGGGCGCCCGCCATCGCGCCGAGCGCGTTGCGCATCTCGTTGACGCGTTGCTGGCCCCGGGCCGTGGCGTCCTGGGCGCGGTCCGCCTCGCCGCGCAGCCGCTTCACGCGCTCCCCGGCGGCGTTGAACCGCTCGGTGGCCTGCTCGGCCTCCTCGTAGAGGCGGTCGACGGCGGCCTTGGCGCTCTGTCGGGTCTCCTTCGGGTCGGCGCTCGCCGGGGCCCCGGTCAGGGTGGCGGCCGCGGTGGCTGCCGCCGCCGAGACGACCGTGACCCGGACGCCTCTGGTGAAGCCGGACTGTGTGCAACGGCGATGGGACACCACTGGTAGCCGCACTCCCTTCCGCTGACGCGGTGGTGCGCAGCCCCTGCCGCCCGGGTGGGCGGACGGAGTCCGGGAGCTGCGCAGCAGCCAGACAGTAATCGGATGACTACGCACCGGCCAAAGACCCCTCCGCGGTCGGAACGGGGGCCGGAAAGCCGCCGCCCCGCCGGTGACCTTGGTCTCCGGCGGGGCGGGGGCGTCAGCGTGGTGCGCGGCGATTCCCTCGTTCGGGCGTGCCGTCGCGCGCTGTCGCGTCAGCGTCAGCGTCAGATGCGGACGCCGAACTGGAAGGTGCCCATGTAGTCCATCGACTCGTAGCGGACGACGGTGCCCGGCTTCGGGGCGTGCAGGATCTGGTTGTTGCCGGCGTAGAAGCCGACGTGCGCCAGGTTGTTGAAGAAGACCAGGTCGCCCGGCCTCAGCTGGCTGCGGCCGATCTTCGTGCCGTCGTTGTGCTGGGTGAACGTGGTCCGGCTGATGTGGACGTTCGCCTGGGCGAAGGCCCACTGGGTCAGGCCGGAGCAGTCGTAGGAGTTGGGGCCCGTGCCGCCGGAGACGTACGGCTTGCCGATCTGCGTGGCGGCGGCGGCCAGGGCGGCCGCGCCGCGGTTGGACGCGGGGGCCTCGTTGCCGAGTTCGACCCGGTCGCTGGCGGCGCGGCTGGCGCGCTGCTCGTCCTGCTGCATCTTGGCCCGCTCGGCCTGCGTCAGCGTGTTGAGGAGCTGCTGGGCGTCGGCCAGCTTGCCCTGGTACTTCTTCTTGTTCTCGCCGAGCGCCTTGCGGACGTCGGCGAGGTCGCCGAGCTTGTCCTGGGCTTCCTTGCGCTGCTGGGCGAGGGTGCGCTGCTTGGACTGGATCTTCTGCAGCGCTTCCGTCTGCTTGACCGTCAGCTGGTCGAGCGCGGAGGCCTGGTCGAGGAAGCTGTCCGGGTCCGAGGCGAGGAAGAGGGCGACGGACGGGTCGATGCCGCCGGAGCGGTACTGCGCGGTGGCGATCGAACCCAGCTCGGTGCGGAGCGTGTTGAGCTCGGCCTGACCGCGGGCGACCTTGTCCTGGAGCGCGTCGACTTCCTTCTTCAGGTTGTCCTGCTGCTCCTTGGCCCCGTTGTACTTCTCGGTGGCGGCCTCGGCCTCGTGGTAGAGCTTGTCGACCTTCGCCTTGACTTCGCTCTTGCTCGGCTTGGGGTCGGCGTGGGCGGCCTGGGAGGTCAGGGCCACGGCCGCGGCGGCGGTCGCGGTGAGCACGGTCACGCGGGTGCGGCTCGGCTGCTTGGGACGACGGTGGGACGCCACGAAGGCGAGCTCCTTCTTCCTCAGAGCCGCCTACCGGGCTTGTGGGGGACAGGATCCCCGGCTCCGTGCACATGACGGACTCGGCGGTTCCTTCGCCGCCACCCCCAATGGGTGATCAACCGTGCGAAGGTTCGAGGCCTGACCTTAGTGACCATCTTGTGATCAGTTCAAATCCTCACAGGATTTTTCTCGTCACACCAGGAACTTCTTTACTCTCACTCCACCGCGTGTAGCGGCGACTTGACGGTACGTTCCCAGAAATCCGGCATGTCACACATGCCACCCAAACCCCTTTAGACACGCGAAAGGCGCTTGAGGAGCAAGACGGATGCGACCGGCCGCGCCCCGGCCTTCGCCACGCCGTCCGCCACCTCGCGGTCGGTGGACACGACCACCACGGGCCGTCCCGGCGGCTCCGCGCGGGCGAGTTGGCGGATCACCTCGTCCGCCGTGACGCCGGGCTTGCTGAACAGCACCCGTACGCCGCGCGGCGGGGCGAGCAGCACCGGGGCGGCCAGTTCGGCCCCGTCGAAGACACAGGTCATCTCGGCGCCGGTCTGCGCCGCGAGCACGGAGAGCCCGCCCAGCAGCCGCAACCGCTGCTTCTCCAGCGGCATCTGGGGATAGCCGGTCTTGGTGACGTTGTAGCCGTCCACGATGAGGTGCGCCTGCGGCAGCGCCAGCAGCTGGTCCAGCAGCGCCGGATCGGTCTCCGAAAGAGCGCGCGCGGCAATGTCCTTGGGCGACATGCGGCCCGGCTCCAGCGCGTCCACGGTGTCGGCGGGATGGGTGGTCGCCGGAGGGAGCGCCAGCTCCCGCCGCAGCCCCGCGGCCGCGTCCAGCACGGTGTCCAGGAGCAACCGCAGCCTCATGTCCTCCACCGAGCGGCCTTCGCGGGCGGCGCGGCGGCTCGCCTCCAGGGCCGCCTCGGCCTCCGCCAGCCGCCCCTTGAGCCGGCGCGACTCACTCTCCACGGCGGAGAGCTGGGCGGCCGACTCGGCCCGTACGGCGTCGGTCTCGGCGGCGCTGCGGCGCAGGGCGGCCTCGCCGCGCTTCACCTCGCTGAGCGCGCTGCGCAGCTTGCGGTGCAGCGACTCGGCCTCCTTGCGGGCCGCCTCCAGCTCGGTGCGCAGCCGCTCGGTCTCGGTGCGGGTGTGGGCGCGGGCCCGCTCCAGCTCCTCGCGCAGCTGGTCCAGTTCCCGCCGCGTCTCCTCGTCCGCCCGTTCCGCGTCGGCGCGCTGGACCTCCTCGCCGGCCGATTCGACCAGCTTGACCCAGCCGGCCGGGCGCAGCACATAGGCGGCCGCGGCCACATCGAGGGGATCGGCGGCGGCGGGCGGCGCGCCCGCCTCCAGCGCACCCGTCAGCTCGGGCTGGGACTGGCCGAGCCGCTCACCGATCCGCCGCCGGAAGACGGCGTCGCCCTCCAGCGCGGCGGCCATCGCGTTCCCCGCGAACTTCGCCCGCCGGGTCGGGGTGAACCGGGCGTACTGCCGTAGCTGGGCGGGCAGTTCGGCGACGGTCAGAGCACCGAAGGCGTCCGAGACCAGCGCGATCACCCGCCGTCGCACGCCCTCGGGCAGCGGACGGCCGAGCGCCTCTGCGCCGCCGTCGGCCTCCTCGGCCGGTCCGGCGCCGCTGGTCGGCTGATCCACCGTCCGTCACCCCATAGATATGTCGAAGGGTGCGCTCCCTCAGGAAGCGGCACCCGGCCTGTCCACCAGTTCGATCTGGTCCACCGCGTTGCACCAACGGCAGCGGACCGACTCGATGGTCTCACTGACGACCTCCCGCTCCTCGACACTCGACTCACCGGCCAGGTCGAGGTGCACGTACTCCACGACCTTGGAGGAGCGGGTCACGTCGAAGCGCGTGAGGTTGCCGCACAGGGTGCAGCGCCAGCGGGTCGAGTCCGTCGGCAGGGGAACCGTCGCCATCGTTTGCGTCCTCTTTCGTCGTTTCCAGGAGCCCGCGCCGGGCGCGCCGCCGCGACTCCACCTGTCTACGTCAAGGATCTCGCGGTGCGCCGTCGAACTGCGGAAGTCCTGGCGTAACCCTACGGCCTCGCGTATAGGCATCGGCACGGCGAGGCGCTCCGTCCCGTTCTCGACCGGTACGCCATGCTCTGTACATGATCGAGTGGCGGCAGGCCGGATGGCGGACCACGGCCGGCAGGATCCGGGACGCGGCGGTGTCGAGCGGCGCCCCGGTCACGTACGGGCTGATCGGCGTGTGCGGGGTCATCTTCCTGATCAGCCCGCTCTCCGGTTTCGGCGGCGCCGCCCACCGGAGCGAGGAGGCGCTGCTCTCCGCGCAGGCCGCGTACTTCGAGCGGTGGGGGGTGATCCCCGCCGAGCTGTGGGAGGGCTCCGCGCACGCCCTGACCACCCCGTTCACGGCGCTGTTCGTGCACGGCAGCTGGCTGCACCTGCTGGGCAACCTGCTGTTCCTGTACGTGTTCGGCGCGATGGCCGAGGAGCGCATGGGGCGGACGCGGTTCGCGCTGTTCTACATGGGCTGCGGCTATGTGGCGCTGGTCTGCTACGCGGCGGCGCACGCGGACTCCGAGCAGACGCTGGTCGGGGCGTCGGGGGCGATCTCCGCGGTGCTCGGCGCGTTCCTGTACCTCTTCCCCAAGGCCCGGGTGACCAGCCTGTTCCCGTTCCTCTTCTTCCTGCCACTGCGCTTTCCCGCCTGGATCGTGCTGATCTTCTGGTTCGGGCTCCAGTGGGCGGCGGCGCAGAGCGCGGACGCCGGGCCGGGGGTGGCGTATCTGGCGCATGTCGCCGGGTTCGCCGCCGGGTTCCTCTACGCCTGGGTGCGGTATGGGCGGAGGGCTAGAGTGAAGGTTCCAGCCACGGCCACCGAGGGAGACAGTCAGCCGTGATCACCGCGATCGTGCTCATCAAGACCAGTGTGGACCGGATTCCGGAGATCGCCGAGGCCATCGCCGCGCTGGACAGCGTCAGCGAGGTCTTCTCCGTCACCGGCACCTACGACCTGATCGCCATGGTCCGGGTCGCCCGGCACGACGACCTCGCCGATGTCATCCCCGGCCGGATCAGCAAGATTCCGGGCGTCGAGGGCACGGACACCCATGTGGCGTTCCGTACGTACTCCCAGCACGACCTGGAAGCGGCGTTCGCCATCGGCCTCGACGCGTAACTCCGGTACACCTCGGCCGGGGACGGGCAGCGCGCCCGTCCCCGGCCGAGGTGTTTCCGTACGGTCCCGCCCTCGGACCTGCGCGGCCCGAGGGGGTGTCCTGCCGGCCGTCCCAGGCTCGCGTGCCCCGGCACCGCACCCTGATCCGGTCTGACCGACAGGACACCCCCTACCCGCGGTCCGGGACGCAGCGGCCGTCCTCGGTGCGGTACTTCCACCGGGCGCCCTCGCGGACCAGCTCGGAGACCGCGCGCAGGAAACGGTCGATGTGCTCGTCGGGCGTGCCGGCCCCGAAGCTGACCCGGATCGCGTTGAGCGAGAGCTCGCCCGGCTCGGCCTCGGGGGCGCCGCACTCCCCCGGGTCCTGCGGGTCGCTGCCGAGGAGGGTGCGCACGAGCGGGTGGGCGCAGAAGAGGCCGTCGCGCACCCCGATGCCGTACTCGGCGGAGAGCGCCGCGGCGAAGTGCGAGCTGTTCCAGCCGCGCACCACGAAGGAGATGACGCCGACCCGGGGCGCGTCTTCGCCGAAGAGCGAGAGCACCTGCACCTCGGGCACCTCGGCGAGCCCTTCACGGACCCGGGACACCAGCTCCTGCTCCCGGGCGACGAGGTTGTCGAAGCCCGCCTCGGTGAGGGCCTTGCAGGCGGAGGCGATGGAGTAGACGCCGATGACGTTGGGCGAACCGGCCTCGTGGCGGGCGGCCGTGGTGTGCCAGTCGACGTCCACGCCGCCGTCGGCGCGCCGGGCGACCTTGCGGGACGCGCCGCCGCCGGCGAGGTACGGCTCGGCGGCCCGGAGCCAGTCGGCGCGGCCGGCCAGGACCCCGGAGCCGAAGGGCGCGTACAGCTTGTGGCCGGAGAACGCGACCCAGTCGACGTCCAGTTCGGCGATGTCGACGGGGTGGTGCGGGGCGAGCTGGGCGGCGTCCAGGACGATGCGGGCGCCGTGCGCGTGGGCGGCGGCGGCCAGTTCCTTGACCGGCCACAGCTCGCCGGTCACGTTGGAGGCGCCGGTGACGCAGACGAGGGCCGGGCCGTAGGGGTCGCGGTCGGCGAGCGCGCGCTCCAGGGTCTCGACGGCCTGGCCCGGGGTGCGGGGCGCGTCGAGGTAGGTGACCCGGGCGTCGCGCCAGGGCAGCAGGGAGGCGTGGTGCTCGGTCTCGTACACGAAGACCTGGCAGTTCGCGGGGATGGCGGCGGCCAGCAGGTTGAGGGAGTCGGTCGTGGAGCGGGTGAAGACCACCTGGTCCTCCGGGCGGCAGCCGAGGAACTCGGCGACCGTGCGGCGGCTGTTCTCGAAGAGGTCGGTGGAGAGCTGCGAGAGGTATCCGGCACCGCGGTGGACACTGCCGTAGTACGGGGCGTACGCGGCGACGTCGTCCCAGACCCGCTGGAGGGCAGGGGCGCTGGCGGCGTAGTCGAGCGCGGCGTAGGAGACTTCACCGCCGGTGACGAGCGGAACGGTGACGTCCTGACCCAGAACGGGCAGCGGGGCACAAACCGACGGTTCGAGGGCAGCGGTGGAGACAGACATGGCGAACTCCCGTAACAGGCAGGCGAAATCAACGCGCCCGCGGATACGCGGCGGCGCGGAGAGGGAAGGAAGAGAGGTGCGCTGAAGAAGGGCGGTCAGCTCAGGGCAGAAAGAAGCCCTGGGACGAGCCCTAACGCATTCGCTTGCTCACAGAAGGCTCCCTAGGGACCAGGACCCCGGGGGCTGGCATCCGCTGGATGCCGAGGGGCCCGCGCTTGCCGCAGACCTCGCTGCCTACGGCCTGGTCTTCACCCGGGGCACCCCGCCACGGACGGAGGGTTGCCGGACAGCGGGCCGGGGCCGTAGTCGCTGTCACTCATGACCTGCGCAGCATCTTGCCATATGTGTCCGCACGCGCAAGGGCGCAGTCCGGCATCCGGACTGCGCCCTGGGTCACACGTGTGCGCCGCGGACTGGACTCAGGCGTTGCTGGCCGCCACCCAGCGCTCCAGGGCCCGCTTGGCCGCCCCGGAGTCGATGGACTCGGCCGCCACCGCGATCCTCGCCGCGAGCTGCTCGGTCAGCGTGCCGGGGCCGGGGTCCAGGGCGACCAGCGCCGCCGCCGAGTTGAGCAGCACCGCTTCCCGTACCGCGCCCCTCTCGCCGTCCAGCAGGCGGCGGGCCACATCGGCGTTGTACGAGGCGTCGGCGCCGCGCAGCGCCTCGACCGGGACGATGGGCAGCCCTACGTCGCGCGGGTCGAACGCCTCCTCGCGGACCGCGCCGTCGCGCACCACCCAGACCCGGGAGGTGGCGGTGGTGGTCAGCTCGTCGAGCCCGTCGTCGCCGCGGAAGACGAGGGCGGAGTTGCCCCGGTCGGCCAGCACGCCCGCGACGATGGGCGCCATCCGGGCGTCGGCGACCCCGACGGCCTGGGAGCGCACCTGGGCCGGGTTGGTGAGGGGGCCCAGGATGTTGAACGTGGTCTGCGCGCCGAGCTCCTTGCGGGCCTTGGCGGCGTACCGCAGGGCGGGGTGGAACTTCACGGCGAAGCAGAAGGTGATGCCCGCCTGCTCGGCCACCTCGACCACCCGGCGCGGGGTCAGCTCCAGGTTGACGCCGAGCTTCTCCAGGACGTCGGAGGAGCCGCTCGCGGAGGACGCGGCCCGGTTGCCGTGCTTGACGACCTTGGCACCGGTGCCGGCGATGACGATCGCGGACATGGTGGAGATGTTGACGGTCTTGGCCAGGTCGCCGCCGGTGCCGACGATGTCGACGGTGCGGCCGGGCACCTCGATGGTGTTGGCGTGGGCGTACATGGCGCGGACCAGGCCGGTGACCTCGTCGACGGTCTCACCCTTGGCCCGCAGCGCCACGGCGAACCCGGCGATCTGCGCGTCGGTGGCCTCGCCGCTCATGATGCGGTCCATGGCCCAGGCGGTCTCCTCGGCGCTGAGGTTCTCGCCGCGCAGCAGGGGGTTGAGAAGGCCGGGCCAGGAACGGTCCGCCACGCCGTCGCCGCCGCTCGGGGTCACCACGTTCATGGTCCGCTCCAGGGTCCACAGCCGGTCAGAAGAGTCGGCTCCACCCTATCCAGCCCCGGGGACCGCGAAGGGCCCCGTCCATCGAATGGACGGGGCCCTCACGGTGGCGATCAGTTCAGGTGATCAGTGGTGGCCGTGGCCCTCGCTGATCTCCTTGTACTCCTCGGCGGTCGCCTTGGGGATCTGGTTCCCGTCGGCGTAGTACCCCTTGCTGAGCTTGGCGCGCAGCTTCTGCACCGGGGAGATCTTGCGCTTGACGCCGTTCTCGTCGACCGCGGGGCCGAGTTCGAGCGGCTTGTACTGCTCGTGCGCCGTGAGCGTGTGCAGCTGCTCCTGGCTGAGCGGCTCGTGGATCTCCACGAACTCACCGTGCGGCAGGCGCTTGATGATGCCGCTCTCGCGACCGTGCAGCACCTTCTCCTTGTCGCGGCGCTGGAGGCCGAGGCAGATCCGCTTGGTGACGATGAACGCGATGACCGGTCCGGCGAAGAAGAAGATCCGGACGAACCAGGTGATCGCGTTGATCGACAGGTGGAAGTGCGTGGCCCACAGGTCGTTTCCACCGCCGATGAGGCCGACGAAGTACGCCGTGATCCAGGCGACGCCGAACGCGGTCCGGGTCGGGGCGTTGCGCGGGCGGTCCAGGATGTGGTGCTCGCGCTTGTCGCCGGTGATCCAGGACTCGATGAACGGGTAGAGCGCGATGACACCGAGCACCAGACCGAACGCGACCAGCGGGATGAACACGCCCAGGACGAGCGTGTGGCCCCACAGGTTGATCTCCCAGCCCGGCATCACACGGACCAGACCCTCGGCGAAGCCCATGTACCAGTCGGGCTGGGCGCCGGTGGACACCTGGTCGACCCGGTACGGGCCGAGCGCCCAGATCGGGTTGATCGTGGCGATGGCCGAGATGACCGCGATGATGCCGAAGACGAGGAAGAAGAACCCTCCGGCCTTCGCCATGTACACGGGCAGCAGCGGCATGCCGACGACGTTCTTGTTGGTCCGGCCGGGACCCGCGAACTGCGTGTGCTTGTGGTAGAAGACCAGGATCAGGTGGGCCACCAGCAGGCCGAGCATGATGCCCGGCAGCAGCAGGATGTGGATCGAGTAGAACCGGGCCACGAAGTCGTGGCCGGGGAACTCGCCGCCGAACAAAAACATCGAGATGTAGGTACCGACGATCGGCACCGACAGGATCGCGCCCTGGGTGAAGCGGACACCCGTACCGGAGAGCAGGTCGTCCGGGAGGGAGTAGCCGGTGAACCCGGTGAACATGCCGAGCACGAACAGCAGGAAGCCGAAGAGCCAGTTGATCTCGCGCGGCTTGCGGAAGGCGCCCGTGAAGAAGACGCGCATCATGTGCACGAACATGGCGGCCAGGAAGATCAGCGCGGCCCAGTGGTGGATCTGCCGCACAAGCAGACCACCGCGGACCTCGAAGCTGATCTTCAGGGTCGAGGCATAGGCCTCGGACATCCGGATGCCCTGCATGGGCTCGTACGGACCGTGGTAGACGATCTCGCCCATGCTCGGCTGGAAGAACAGCGTCAGATACACACCCGTGAGGATGATGATGATGAAGCTGTAGAGCGCGACCTCACCGAGCATGAAGGACCAGTGGTCCGGGAAGATCTTGCGCATGTTGGCCTTGGCGAGGCCGTAGATGCCCAGCCGGCCGTCCGCCCAGTCGGCAACCCGCTCGCCGGCCGGAGCCTTGCGCCCGCTCGCCGGTTCGGCGGCGGAGGGGTTCTTTGTCGCAGTACTCATCCGCGCTCCCAGAAGGCAGCACCGACGGGCTCGTCGAAGTCGCCGAGCGCCTCGAGGTTGCCCTCGCTGTTGACACCGATCCGCAGCTGCGGAAGGGGGTGGCCGGCCGGACCGAAGATGACGCGAGCGCCGTCGGAGAGGTCGAAGGTGGACTGGTGGCACGGGCAGAGCACGTGATGCGTCTGCTGCTCGTACAGGCTGATCGGGCAGCCGACGTGGGTGCAGATCTTGGAGAACGCGACGATGCCCTCGTGGGCCCAGTCACGCTGGCGCTTGTCCTTGATGTCGTCCGGCTCGATGCGGACGATCATCAGGGCGGCCTTGCCCATCTGCGTCTGGAAGTCGTGCGACTCCGGGTCGAGCCCCTCGGGCATGGCGAAGGCCAGCGACCCGACGGTGATGTGCTCGGGGCGCAGCGGCTTCATCGTGTTCATGTTGATGAGCTGCTTGCCCTCCGCCCAGAGGGTGTTGCGGAGCTTCTTCTCCGGCAGCGGACCGAGGTCGCGCAGCAGGACCACACCGGAGAGCGGCACCAGGGCCAGCGCACCGAACATGGTGTTGCGGATCAGCTTGCGACGGCCGATCGCGGACTCCTCGGCACCGGCCTTGAAGTCCGCCAGGACCTGGGCCTTGACCTCGGCCGGGGCCTCGATCGGGTGCCGGTCGGCGGCGACCTCGACGTCGGACATCAGGGTGCGCGCCCAGTGGACGGCTCCCGCTCCGATGAAGAAGAGCGCCGCGCCCAGGGTGAGACCCAGGGAGAAGTTGAGCGCGCTCACATGGCCGAACGGCCAGATGTAGACGATCTTGTCCACCGGGAAGATGACGTAGGAGGCGATGAAGCCCACCGTCGCCAGCATCGAGAGGGTGAACATGAGCGCGACGGCCCGCTCGGAGCGGTTCGCGGCGCGTTCGTCCAGGTCCTGGATGCGCGGCTTGTGGGCCGGCAGCCCCGGGTCGGCGAACGGGTCGTCCGTACCCTCGACCGCGCCGTGCGCGGTCTCCTGCACCACGGGCAGGCTGTCTTCTGGAATCTGTTGGCTACTCATGACTTCTTGGCCTTAGCGGTGTGGGCCGCGACCCAAACGGCGACTGCGACGAGCGCGCCGAGTCCGAAGATCCAGGCGAACAGACCTTCGCTGACCGGACCGAGACCGCCGAGGGCCAGACCGCCGGGGCTCTCCGTCTCGTCACCGTTCACGGACTCGATGTACGCGATGATGTCCTTCTTCTCCTGCTCCGGCATCGTCGTGTCGGGGAAGGAGGGCATGCTCTGCGGGCCGGTCTGCATGGCCTCGTAGATGTGCTTCGGGCTCACACCTTCGAGGTCCGGTGCGTACTTGCCCTCCGTCAGGGCTCCGCCCTTACCGGTGAAGTTGTGGCACTGGGCGCAGTTGGTACGGAACAGCTCGCCGCCGTTGGCGACGTCCGCGCCCGCCGGGTCGACCTGCTTGTCGGTCGGGGTGACCGGACCGGCGCCGAGCGACGCGATGTACGCCGCGAGCTGGTCGATCTCAGCCTGGCTGTAGATGACCTTCTTCTTCGGTACCTGGGCGCCCGGCTGCTGCGCGGGCATACGGCCCGTACCGACCTGGAAGTCGACGGCGGCGGAGCCCACGCCCACGAGGGACGGCCCGTCGGTGGTGCCCTGACCGCCGGTGCCGTGGCAGCTGGCGCAGCCTACGGAGTAGAGCTTCTTGCCCTCTTCGATGGCGAGGGACTGGGCGGTTTCATCGGCCTGCGCCTTGCCCGCAGGCGCAAACGCGGCGTACAGCCCCCCGGTAGCCGCCAGCGCGAGGAGTAGTACGACGACCGCCGCCAGCGGATGGCGTCGTCGTGCGGAGAGCTTTTTCACGGATTACCCCGGTGTCAGGATCTTCTGCGTCGATGGTGGGCGGGTGCGAGCCCGGGTTACTTGATCATGTAGATCGTTGCGAACAGGCCGATCCATACGACATCGACGAAGTGCCAGTAGTAGGACACGACGATGGCGGCGGTGGCCTGATCGTGGGTGAACCTCTTGGCCGCGTACGTTCTGCCGAGGACCAGCAGGAAGGCGATGAGACCGCCTGTCACGTGCAGACCGTGGAAGCCGGTGGTCAGGTAGAACACCGAGCCGTAGGGGTCGGACGAGAGGGAGAGCCCCGCGTCCTTGACCAGCTCGGTGTACTCCAGGACCTGGCCGCCGATGAAGATCGCACCCATCACGAACGTGATGATGAACCAGGTGCGGAGCTTCTTCACATCGCCCCGCTCGGCGGCGAAGACGCCGAGCTGGCAGGTGAGTGAGGAGAGCACCAGGATCGTGGTGTTCGTCGCCGAGAACGGGAAGTTCAGATGATCGGACATCTCCTTCCAGTAATCGGGTCCCATCACCGATCGCAGGGTGAAGTACATCGCGAAGAGGGCCGCGAAGAACATCAGCTCGGAACTCAACCAGATGATGGTTCCGACGCTGGTGAGGTTCGGCCGATTGACCGACGGGTGCGCGTGCCCGGTTTCTACTGTCGTTGCTGTCGCCACGACCGACATTATGTCGGTCGCTTATCCCGCCCTCACCCCGGGGGGTGCCGTTCGGTGTGTCCGGACCGTCCGCAGGGGCCCCGCCCTGCGCCGAACGGCCCATCGCATCGTCGTCATCACCGGTGCTGACGGCCGGTCGGGCGGAGTACGATCCGCGCATCGGTTCATGCCCCGAGAGCCCCGACGACGTCGATGTCACGGAGGAACAATGCAGGCGACCGCCACGGTCCTGGTCTACAGCGACGACGCCAACATCCGCGAGCAGGTGAGGCTGGCAGCCGGTCGCAGGCCTGCCGCGGACGTCCCACCGGTGGAGTTCCTGGAGTGCGCGACGCTCCCGGCCGTCCTGAAGGCGCTGGACGGCGGCGGCATCGACGTCTGTGTGCTGGACGGGGAGACGGCTCCCGTCGGCGGCATGGGCGTCTGCCGCCAGATCAAGGACGAGATCTTCCACTGCCCGCCGGTCCTCCTGCTGATCGGCCGCCCGCAGGACGCGTGGCTGGCCACCTGGAGCCGTGCGGAGTCCGCCGTGACGCTGCCGGTGGACCCGGTGGAGTTCCCCGACGCGCTGGCGGCCCTGCTGCGGCAGCGGCTCGCCGTGGAGGCCTGAGAGCGGCCTGAGGCCCGCAGAAGCCCCCACGGCCCGTAGGAGGGCGTGGGGGCTTCTCGGTGCCCGGCGGTCCCGGTTGTCAGACGTGGGGCCGCAGCCGGGCGGTCTGGAGCGTCTGCGGGCTGTCCGGCGCCCCTTCGTGGAGTGCGCTGCCCTGCTGCCACTTCTCCCAGGAGAGGTTCCAGTCGCCGAACCCGTTGCCGAACGGGTCCATGTCCTCGCCCTCGCTGCCGACGACCTTGACGATGTCGCCCTCGCGCACGGTGTCGAAGAACCACTCGGCGTTGCTCGTGCTCATGCCGGTGCAGCCGTGGCTGACGTTGGCGTTGCCCTGGGAGCCGGTGGACCAGGGGGCGGCGTGGACGTACTCGCCGCTCCAGGTCACCCGGGTGGCCCAGTAGACCGGCAGGTCGTACGACTCCGAGGAGCCGGCGGCGATGCCGATGGACTCGCCGCGCATGCGTACGAACTGCTCCTTGGCGAGCACCACCTTGACCCCGTTGCGGGTGGAGAAGCCGGGCTTGCCGGTGGTGACCGGAATGGTATTGATCACTTCTCCGTTGCGGAGCACCGTCATGGAGTGGTCCGAGGCGTCGGTGACGGCCTCGATCCGGTCGCCGGTGGTGAGCTTGAGAGGCTTGGCCTCGGCTCCGTAGAGCGCGTTGGTCACCTTGATGCCGGCCAGGTTGGAGCGCACCTCGATGGTGGCGTTCGCCGGCCAGTACTCCTTCGGACGGTAGTGCAGCTTCTTGTCGTCGACCCAGTACCAGGAGCCGGTGGTGGCCGGGGTGGAGCGGACCTTCAGGGCACGCTCGACGGTGGCCCTGGACGCCTTGTCGGTGACCGGAGCGCTGAGTTCCGCCGTGATGGGCTGTCCGACGCCGTAGGTGCCCGCCTCCGGGCCGAAAGCGACCTTCAGCAGCTTCTTGGGCGAGGAGGTGTCGAAGGAGAGCGTACGGACGCCTGGGGCGCCGTCGCCGTTCTCCGTGGAGACCCTGACGGTGTATCCGGTGCCGGCCGCCAGTGGGGCGGTGGAGCGCCAGCGCCTGCCGTCGGCGGACAGCTCGCCCGCGAGGTGGCGCCCGCCGGTGTCCACGGCGCTGACGTCGGTGATGCGCCCGTCGTCACCCTTGACGGTGACTTCCAGGGGCTTGTCGGGGTCGGCCTTCTCCTTGTCGGAGGGGCCGTTGAAGGAGACCTGGTCGCCCGCGTCGTAAGGCTTCGTCGAGAGCGGGTGGCCGTCGGGCGAGCCACATGCGGTCGCACCCGCGGCGAGGGTCACGACCAGGAGGGTGCAGCTCACTACGGTGCGGATGCGTGGCGTGTGGTTCATGCGCTCCACGCTAGGAAGGTTCCTCCGTTCCAGCGCGTTCAGTGACTGCAAACGGGCGAAAGGCCCGCGCCGCTTGCGGCGGCGCGGGCCTTTCCTGGTGTAGCGCGTGTCACCGGCGGTGCGGTGGCACGGGGTGGGGTGTCACTGGGTGCGGTTCTCGCCCCGGTAGTACTCGAAGACCCAGCCGAAGAGGCCGATCAGGAGCAGGGGGGCGGAGAAGTAGAGCAGCCACCAGCCGAAGACGACGCCCATGAAGGCGAAGGCTCCGCCGACCGCCAGGGAGAGCGGCTGCCAGCTGTGCGGGGAGAAGAACCCCAGCTCGCCCGCCTCGTCGGCGACATCGGCTTCCTTGTTGTCCTGGGCCATCGCGTCGACCCGGTTGGCCGTGAAGGCCAGGTAGAAGCCGATCATGACGGCCAGGCCGAAGGCCAGGAAGAGCGCCGTGGTGCCGACCGGCTCCTTCGACCACACGCCGTACACGACGGCCATGCCGAGGATGAAGACGCTCAGCCAGATGAACATCTGTCCCTGGATCTTCACTTGCCTGCCTCCTTGCCGCCGGCCAGAGCCTTGTCCGACTCGGAGTCATGGCCGAGCTGCTCCAGCGCCGTGATCTCCGGGTGGTGCAGGTCGAACGCCGGGGATTCGGAACGGATCCGCGGCAGCGTGAGGAAGTTGTGCCGCGGCGGCGGGCAGGAGGTCGCCCACTCCAGCGAGCGGCCGTAACCCCACGGGTCGTCGACCTCGATCTTCTTGCCGTACTTCGCGGTCTTCCAGACGTTGTAGAAGAACGGGAGCATCGACAGGCCGAGCAGGAACGAGGAGATCGTCGAGATCGTGTTCAGCGCGGTGAAGCCGTCGGCGTCGAGGTAGTCCGCGTAACGACGCGGCATGCCCTCGGCACCGAGCCAGTGCTGCACCAGGAAAGTGCCGTGGAAGCCCACGAACAGCGTCCAGAACGTGATCTTGCCGAGCCGCTCGTCCAGCATCTTGCCGGTGAACTTCGGCCACCAGAAGTGGAATCCGGAGAACATCGCGAAGACCACGGTGCCGAAGATGACGTAGTGGAAGTGCGCGACGACGAAGTACGAGTCGGAGACGTGGAAGTCCATCGGGGGCGAGGCGAGGATGACACCGGTCAGACCACCGAAGGTGAAGGTGATCAGGAAGCCGACGGCCCAGAGCATCGGTGTCTCGAAGGACAACGACCCCTTCCACATCGTGCCGATCCAGTTGAAGAACTTCACGCCTGTCGGTACGGCGATGAGGAACGTCATGAAGGAGAAGAACGGCAACAGCACACCGCCGGTGACGTACATGTGGTGCGCCCACACCGTCACGGAAAGGCCGGCGATCGCGATCGTCGCGGCGATCAGACCGATGTAGCCGAACATCGGCTTGCGGCTGAAGACCGGGATGACCTCGGAAATGATTCCGAAGAATGGCAACGCGATGATGTACACCTCTGGATGTCCGAAGAACCAGAAGAGGTGTTGCCAGAGCAATGCGCCGCCGTTGGCCGCGTCGAAGACATGCGCACCGAATTTACGGTCGGCCTCCAGCGCGAAGAGCGCGGCGGCCAGGACCGGGAAGGCCAGCAGGACCAGAACACCGGTCAGCAGGACGTTCCAGGTGAAGATCGGCATGCGGAACATCGTCATGCCGGGGGCGCGCATGCAGATGATCGTGGTGATGAAGTTGACCGAGCCGAGGATCGTGCCGAAGCCGGAGAAGGCCAGACCCATGATCCACATGTCGGCGCCGACGCCCGGCGAACGGACCGCGTCCGAGAGCGGGGAGTAGGCGAACCAGCCGAAGTCGGCCGCACCCTGCGGGGTGAGGAACCCGGCCACCGCGATGATCGAGCCGAAGAGGTACAGCCAGTACGCGAACATGTTCAGCCGCGGGAACGCCACGTCGGGCGCGCCGATCTGCAGCGGCATGATCCAGTTGGCGAATCCGGCGAACAGCGGCGTCGCGAACATCAGCAGCATGATCGTGCCGTGCATCGTGAACGCCTGGTTGAACTGCTCGTTCGACATGATCTGCGTGCCCGGACGGGCCAGCTCGGCGCGCATGAAGAGCGCCATGAGTCCGCCGATGCAGAAGAACACGAACGAGGTGACCAGGTAGAGCGTACCGATCGTCTTGTGGTCGGTGGTGGTCAGCCACTTCACGACGATGTTTCCCGGCTGCTTGCGCCGCACGGGCAGTTCGTCCTCGTACGAGTCGTCTGCCGGAGCGGCACCCTGAGGTTCGTTGAGGATGCTCACAGTTGGTTCTTCTCCGCATTCCTGGCCGGGTCCGTCTGCGCGATCCCTGCCGGCACGTAGCCCGTCTGGCCCTTCTCAGCCAGCTCCTTGAGGTGCTGCTGGTAACGCTCCGGGGAGACGACCTTGACGTTGAAGAGCATCCGGGAGTGGTCGACGCCGCAGAGCTCGGCGCACTTGCCCATGAAGGTGCCCTCGCGGTTGGGGGTCACCTCGAACACGTTGGTGTGGCCCGGGATGACGTCCTGCTTCATGAGGAACGGCACCACCCAGAAGGAGTGGATGACGTCACGCGAGGTGAGGACGAAGCGGACCTTCTCCCCCTTCGGCAGCCACAGGGTCGGACCCGGGTTGCCGTTCTGCGGGTTGCGGGTCCCGGGGATGCCCACGTCGTAGACGCCGCCGGCGCCCTCGGGGAAGTCCTTCTGGAACTTGTCGGGGATGGCGTTGAGCTCCTTGGGGACCTCGGGGCCCGCTGCGGGCTGGCCATCCACCTTCTCGATGTAGTTGAAGCCCCAGCTCCACTGGAAGCCGACCACGTTGATCGTGTGGGCCGGCTTGTCGGAGAGCTCGAGGAGCTTCGACTCATCACGCGCGGTGAAGTAGAAGAGCACCGAGACGATGATGAGGGGAACCACTGTGTACAACGCCTCGATGGGCATGTTGTACCTGGTCTGCGGAGGTACCTCCACCTTGGTCCGGCTACGCCGGTGGAAGAAGACGCTCCAGAGGATCAGCCCCCAGACAAGGACACCCGTGACGAGCGCTGCCGCCCACGAGCCTTGCCAGAGGGAGAGGATCCGAGGGGCCTCTTCCGTTACCGGGGTGGGCATACCGAGGCGGGGAAAATCCTCCCAGTTGTATGAACAACCGGAGGCCGTCGCCAGGACCAGGCCCGCAGTCAGCACCTGCGGCAGCTTCCGCCGCATCGGGCGCCGCGACGAGCGGTCGGAGCCGTTGGGACTCACGTAGCGCCTTCCCGAGAGTCTCGCCCGCACGGTCGGCGCGCCCGTATGTCTCTGGTCGGTCGCCGGCCCTGACGCGGGCAGGGGTTTGGATGTTTATGCGGACCAAACCCTACTGGACGCTATTTGGGGTCGCGCGGGGAGGGTGCCCAACGCGCCGCCCGACACCCCCTTGGGGTGGAATGCGGGCCTCCGGACCTCATCTGACGCCCACTCGCCCGCCCGGCAGGAGCGGTCCCCGGCGAGGTCGGGCCGGGTGCGGGCTAGCGTGGCGGGGTGCCCTACTTCGATACCGCCTCCGCCGCCCCCCTGCACCCCGTCGCACGCCGGGCGCTGCTTGCCGCGCTCGACGAGGGCTGGGCCGATCCCGCCCGCCTGTACCGGGAGGGGCGGCGGGCCAGGCTGCTCCTGGACGCGGCCCGGGAGGCGGCCGCGGAGGCCGTCGGGTGCCGCCCCGACGAGCTGGTCTTCACATCGTCCGGGACGACGGCGGTGCACGCGGGAATTGCCGGGACCCTTTCGGGGCGTCGGCGTGTCGGCCGCCATCTGGCCCACTCGGCGGTCGAACACTCGTCGGTGCTCCATTCGGCGGCGGCCCACGAGGCGGCGGGCGGTTCGTGCACCGAGGTGCCGGTGGACCGCTTCGGGGCGGTGGACCCGGCGGCGTTCGGCGGGGCGCTGCGGGCGGACACCGCGCTGGCCTGCCTCCAGTCGGCCAACCACGAGGTGGGCACCGAGCAGCCGGTGGCCGAGGTCGCCGCGCTCTGCGCTGAGGCCGGGGTGCCGCTGCTGGTGGACGCGGCCCAGTCGCTCGGCTGGGGGCCGGTCCCGGCGGGCTGGTCGCTGCTGACGGCGAGCGCGCACAAGTGGGGCGGGCCGGCCGGGGTCGGGCTGCTCGCGGTCCGCAAGGGGACCCGCTTCTCGCCCCGAGGACCGGCCGGGGAGCGGGAGTCGGGGCGGGCGCCGGGGTTCGAGAACCTGCCGGCGATCGTGGCGGCGGCGGCCTCGCTGCGCGCGGTAAGGGCCGAGGCGGCGGCGGAGGCGGTACGGCTGCGGGACCTGGTGGACCGGATCCGGAGCGTGGTGGCCGAGCGGGTGCCCGATGTGGAGGTGGTGGGTGATCCGGTGCGGCGGCTGCCGCATCTGGTCACCTTCTCCTGTCTCTATGTCGACGGGGAGACCCTGCTGCACGAGCTGGACCGGAGGGAATTCTCCGTTTCGTCCGGTTCGTCCTGTACGAGCAGCACGCTGACGCCGAGCCATGTGCTGAAGGCGATGGGGGTGCTCTCGGAGGGGAACGTCCGAGTGTCGCTGCCGCCGGGCACGGCCGGGGCGGACGTGGACCGCTTCCTCGAGGTGCTGCCCGAGGTGGTCGCGGAGGTGCGGGAGCGGCTCGGTGCCCCGGTGACCGCGCCCCCCTCCCCCGCGCCCGCCGCCTCGCTGGTGGTCGACGCGCTGGGCCGCCGCTGCCCGATCCCGGTGATCGAACTCGCAAAGGTGATCGGAGAGGTAGCGGTGGGCGCCACGGTGACGGTGCTCGCCGACGACGAGGCGGCGCGCCTGGACATCCCGGCCTGGTGCGAGATGCGGGGTCAGGAGTACGTGGGCGAGGAACCGGCGGACCGGGGTTCGGCCTATGTGGTCCGCCGGCTCAGCTGATCACGCCAGGTGCTGCTGGACCTCGGCGGCGGCCTCGTGGCCGTACGCCTTGGTGAAGCGGTCCATGAAGCGGGTGCGGCGCAGGGTGTACTCCTGGGTGCCGACCGTCTCGATGACCAGGGTGGCGAGCATGCAGCCGACCTGGGCGGCGCGCTCCAGGCCGACGCCCCAGGCCAGGCCGGAGAGGAAGCCCGCGCGGAAGGCGTCGCCGACGCCGGTGGGGTCGGCCTTGGTCTCCTCCTCGGGACAGCCGACCTCGATGACCGGCTCGCCGGCCCGCTCGATCCGGACACCGCGGGCGCCGAGGGTGGTGACGCGGTGGCCGACCTTGGAGAGGATCTCCTCGTCGCTCCAGCCGGTCTTGGACTCGATGAGCCCCTTCTCGTACTCGTTGGAGAAGAGGTAGGTGGCGCCGTCGAGGAGGATGCGGATCTCCTCGCCGTCCATCCGCGCGATCTGCTGCGAGAAGTCGGCGGCGAACGGGATGTTCCGGGAGCGGCACTCCTCGGTGTGGCGGAGCATCGCCTCGGGGTCGTCGGCGCCGATGGAGACGAGGTCGAGGCCGCCGACGCGGTCGGCGACGCTCTTGAGCTCGATGAGGCGGGCCTCGCTCATCGCGCCCGTGTAGAAGGAGCCGATCTGGTTGTGGTCGGCGTCGGTGGTGCAGACGAAGCGGGCGGTGTGCAGGACCTCGGAGATGCGGACCGAACCGGTCTCGACGCCGTGCCGGTCGAGCCAGGCGCGGTACTCGTCGAAGTCGGCCCCGGCGGCGCCGACCAGGATCGGTTCCGTGCCGAGCAGGCCCATGCCGAAGCAGATGTTGGCGGCGACACCGCCGCGGCGGACGTCGAGGTTGTCGACCAGGAAGGAGAGGGAGACCGTGTGCAGCTGATCCGCGACCAGCTGGTCGGCGAAGCGGCCGGGGAAGGTCATGAGGTGGTCGGTGGCGATCGAGCCGGTGACTGCAATACGCACGGGGAGGCTGCTCCTGCGGAAGGCGAAGGGCCGTGAGTGCGCCCTCCGGGACGACGTGACAGTTCACGCTACCGGGTGGCCCGACCTCCAGGAAAAGGGAAAACTACCCGATAGTAGGGCTTTCTACCTGAGCTCGACCGTGGTTACGGTGCGGATATGTCGAAGCACACCGCATTGCCCGAGTCGGAATTGAGCCTGGCCGCCCTGCGCGGTGACTGCGCGCGGATGGCGCCGCACTGGACGGCGGCGGGGAAGAGCGCCCCGGTCCCGGTGAAGCCGTCCCTGATCAGCGGGGTGACGATCCCGCCCTCCTCGGCGCGGCTGATCGACGCGATGTCCGAGTACGGGGACTGAGGAGCGAAAGGGGACCGGCCGGGCCGCGTCGCCTTTCGGCCTTTCCGCACCCCTTCCGGCGCGCATCGGGCGTGCTCGTGTCCGGGGCTCCCCCGGGCGGTGGAACCGCAGGCTCCTCGGCTCCGTCCCACCGGTGTCCCCGTCCGGGGACACGCGGTAGGCGCCGCGACGGCAACGCAGTCGAAGGAGCGATCCGGTGAGCACCGAGCGACCCGACAACGACGTGACCGGTCCCCGGCGGCGGCGTCCGCCGCTCGCGGTGGCCTCGGTGGCCGCGGCCGTGCTGCTGGCCGGGGGCGGCGGGGCGTACTGGGCCTCGACCGCCTCGGGCGACGGCGACAGGGCCGCGAGCGGTACGGCGGCGAAGAAGTCGGCCCCCCTGCTGGCCCTGGACGCCCCGGCGGACGGCCCGGGCGGCACGTCCTCGGCCCCGGACTCCCCACCCGCCGGTATCGCCCCCGGTGAACCGGACCCGGGCGGCCCGCCCGTGATCTACCGGGCCGCGGGCGAGCTCCCCGACGGTCCGGACGAGGCGGCCGTCCACCACGCGAAGGGCACGGTGGCGTCGGCCGATGTCGCCCGGCTGGCGAAGGCGCTGGGCATTCCGGGCTCGCCGCGCACCGAGGGCACCTCGTGGGTGGTCGGGGACGACGACGGTCCCGGCGCGCTGCTGAAGGTGGCCAAGCAGGCTCCGGGCACCTGGACGTTCGCCGGCACCACCCCGTCCGAGCCCTGCGAGCCGGGGAAGATGTGCGCGAACGGCGCCACGGAGCCCGGTGGCGACCCGGTGAGCGAGAAGGCGGCGAAGGCGGCCGCGGCCCCGGTACTCAAGGCGGCCGGCCAGGACGACGCTGCGCTCGACGCGGGCCAGCTCATGGGCGATGTCCGCGTGGTGAACGCCGACCCGAAGATCGACGGGCTTGTGACGTACGGCTGGTCGACCGGGGTCCAGGTGGGCCCGGACGGCACGGTGACCGGCGGCAGCGGGCATCTGAAGGCGCTGGAGAAGGGCGCGACCTACCCGGCGGTCGGCGCGGACGAGGCGCTGAAGCAGCTGAACGAGGCGAGCAGGGGCAAGGGCGACGGCGGCCGGGACATCGGCGGCTGCGCCACCCCCGTACCGCTGGAGGGCGAGCCGAAGCCTCCCGCCGATCCGCAGTGCGTGCCGTCGAACGGCAAGCGGGCGCCGGTGACGCAGACGGTCGAGGACGCGGTGTTCGGTCTCGCGCTGAACTACGTGGACGGCCGGCAGGCGCTGGTGCCGTCCTGGCTCTTCACGGTCCGCCAGGCGCCGGGCGGTCCGGAGAACACGGTCACGCAGGTGGCGGTGGACCCGAAGTTCATCGAGAAGCCGGATGCGCCCACGACGCCCTCCGGGGACCGGAAGGTGACCTCGTACGGTGCGGACGGGCGGACCCTTGAGGTGACCTTCTGGGGCGGGGTGTGCAGTACGTACACGGCGAACGCCGAGGAGAGCGCGGGCCAGGTGCGGATCACGGTGACGGAGAAGCCGCAGGAGGGCAAGAAGGCCTGCATCATGATCGCCAAGGAGATGACCCGGACGGTGACGCTGGAGAAGCCGCTGGGCGACCGCACGGTGATCGACGCGGCATCGGGCGGCGCGGTACCGCGCGGCTGACGCGGACGTTCGCGCGGCACACACCACGTACGCACGGAGGCGGCCCCGGGAAGGGATTCCCGGGGCCGCCTCCGTATGCCGTGTGCTTGCCGCTCGCAGCGCTTAGCTGAACGAGTCGCCGCAGGCGCAGGAGCCGGTGGCGTTGGGGTTGTCGATCGTGAAGCCCTGCTTCTCGATGGTGTCGACGAAGTCGATGGAGGCGCCGCCCAGGTACGGGGCGCTCATCCGGTCGGTGACGACCTTGACACCGTCGAAGTCCTTCACCACGTCACCGTCGAGCGAGCGCTCGTCGAAGAAGAGCTGGTAGCGCAGGCCCGAGCAACCGCCGGGCTGAACGGCGACGCGCAGCGCCAGGTCCTCGCGGCCTTCCTGCTCCAGCAGAGCCTTGACCTTGGCTGCGGCGGCGTCGGACAGGAGGATGCCGTCGCTCACGGTGGTGGTCTCGTCCGATACGGACATCTGCTTCTCTCCCGGGTTGTACGGACTGCTTGCCGACGGTTCAACCGTCTCAGCCCCGGAATCATTCCGGGCCAAGCGCGTGTCTGTTCCTTTTCATGCTCGCACACCCGCTCGCCCGGGGGATGCGTCACATCGACGCTATCGGCATCGTCAAAGTGACACGAAGCGGCTATGATAGATAGCGTCAAATAGACGAAAAGGCGCGTTCGCCGAAGCCGCAGAGCAGAACGCAGAGAAGAAAGGGTGCGTGACGTGACCACGGCCCAGCCCCTGGACGTAACTCCCACACCCCTCGCGCTGCTGCTGCTCGGCCGCGAGGCCGACCCGAGGAGCGAGCGCGGCGTCGAATGCCCCGGTGACCTCCCCTCCCCGTCCGACCCGGACCTGGTGGAGCGCGCCCGTGCCGCGAAGGAGAAGCTCGGGGACAAGGTGTTCGTCCTCGGCCACCACTACCAGCGCGACGAGGTCATCCAGTTCGCGGACGTCACCGGTGACTCGTTCAAGCTGGCCCGCGACGCCGCCGCGCGCCCGGAGGCGGAGTACATCGTCTTCTGCGGTGTGCACTTCATGGCCGAGTCCGCGGACATCCTGACCACCGACGCCCAGGCGGTCGTGCTGCCCGACCTGGCGGCCGGCTGCTCGATGGCCGACATGGCCACCGCCGAGCAGGTCGCCGAGTGCTGGGACGTGCTGACGGAGGCCGGGGTCGCCGACCAGGTGGTGCCCGTCTCGTACATGAACTCCTCCGCCGACATCAAGGCCTTCACCGGCAGGCACGGCGGCACGATCTGCACGTCCTCGAACGCGAAACGGGCCCTGGAGTGGGCCTTCGAGCAGGGCGAGAAGATCCTCTTCCTCCCCGACCAGCACCTGGGCCGCAACACGGCCGTGCGGGACATGGGGATGGGCCTTGACGACTGCGTCGTCTACAACCCCCACAAGCCGAACGGCGGCCTCACCGCCGAGCAGCTGCGGGACGCGAAGATGATCCTGTGGCGCGGCCACTGCTCGGTCCACGGCCGCTTCTCGGTCGAGTCGGTCGAGGACGTCCGGGCCCGGATCCCCGGGGTCAACGTGCTGGTCCACCCGGAGTGCAAGCACGAGGTCGTCGCCGCCGCGGACTACGTGGGCTCGACGGAGTACATCATCAAGGCCCTGGAGGCGGCCCCGCGCGGCTCGAAGTGGGCCATCGGTACGGAGCTGAATCTGGTACGCCGCCTGGCGAACCGTTTCGCCGACGAGGACAAGGAGATCGTCTTCCTCGACAAGACGGTCTGCTTCTGCTCGACGATGAACCGCATCGACCTGCCGCACCTGGTCTGGACCCTGGAGTCCCTGGCCGACGGCAAGCTGGTCAACCGGATCGAGGTCGACCCGGAGACGGAGAAGTACGCCAAGCTCGCCCTGGAGCGGATGCTGGCGCTGCCGTAACGGACGCCGTTCCCCGCCGGGAGCCCCGGTATGCCGCAGGCCGGCGTACCGGGGCTTTCGCGTGCCCGGGAGCCATGACCGGGACGCGCCTCCGGTCGTCGGGTGCGGGCGACGAGACGGCCGAGGCGTCGGCGCGGGCGGAGCACGACGTACGGGACCGGCGGAGCGAGGCCGAGCGGGACCCCGCCGGGCCGCCGGGAGCCCCCCGGGTCCCCCTGAGAGCCGCCGTACGCGGCAGGGACCCGGCCCACGCGGGTGCGTGGGCCGGGTCCCTGCCTTGGGGTTCCGCCTGCGGGTCAGGCCTGCGCGGGCTCGGCCTCGCGGGCCTCCTCCGGCTTCGGCTGGTCCGGGGCGCCGGCCTTGGCCGCGCGCTTGGCGGCCTTCTTCTTGGCGCGGCGCTCCTTGCGCAGCTCGACCATCGCGTACAGCGTCGGCACGAGCAGCAGGGTCAGCAGCGTGGAGCTGATCAGACCGCCGATCACCACGACGCCCAGCGGCTGCGAGATGAAGCCGCCCTCGCCGGTGACGCCGAGCGCCATCGGGAGCAGGGCGAAGATGGTCGCGAGCGCCGTCATGATGATCGGGCGGAAGCGGTGGCGGCCGCCTTCGATGACCGCCTCCATGATCCCGAGACCCTGGGCCCGGTACTGGTTGATCAGGTCGATCAGCACGATCGCGTTGGTGACCACGATGCCGATGAGCATCAGCATGCCGATCATCGCGGGGACGCCCAGCGGTGTGCCCGTGATGAGCAGGAGGGCCAGCGCGCCGGTCGCCGCGAACGGCACGGAGACCAGCAGGATCAGCGGCTGGACGAGCGACCGGAACGTGGCCACCAGCAGCATGAAGACGATCGCGATGGCCGCCAGCATGGCGAGGCCGAGCTGCATGAACGCTTCGTTCTGGTCCTCGGTGACGCCGCCGATGGTGGCGGTGGCGCCTTCCGGCAGGTCCAGAGCGTCGATCTTCGTGGCGAGATCGGTGCTGACCGCGCCGGTGTTGTCGCCGACGGGCTTGGCGGTGACCGTCGCGGAGCGCTGTCCGTCGATCCGGGTCATCGAGACCGGGCCGGGGACGACCTTCACGTCGGCGATGTCGCCGAGCTTGACCGGGCCGAGCGGCAGGGCCTTCAGCTCGGCCACGGTGGCGGCGGGCTCGGCGGACCGGATGACGATGTCGCGCTCGGTGTCGTCGAGCGTCGCGGAGCCGGCGGGCGTACCGCGGACGGCTCCGGCGACGATTCCGCCGAGGGCGGCGGAGTCGAATCCGGCGGCGGCCGCCTTGTCGTTGGCGGTGACCGAGATGCGCGGGACGCTCTGCGCCAGGTCGCTCTGGACGTCGGTGACGTCCTTGATGGTGGCGACCTCGTCACGGACCGCCTCGGACGCCTTCTTCAGGATGTCGGCGTCGGCGGCCTTGACCACGACGCTCAGGTCCTGGGAGCCGAAGCCGTCGCCCGCGGCGATGGTGGTGTCGCCGATGCCGTCGAGCTTGCCGAGGGCCTCGTCGATGCGGTCCTGGGCGTCCTCGTAGTCCGCGGCGTCCTTCAGGGTGACCTGGTAGGAGGCCTGGTTGGAGCCGGTGCCGCCGCCGAAGGCGGCCATGAAGCCGGAGGAGCCGACGGTGACCTGGTAGTCCTTGACCCCCTTGTCCTCGGTCAGGACCTTCTCGACCTTGCGGGCGGCCTGGTCGGCGGCTTCCAGGCTGGTGCCGGGGGCGAGTTCCTGCTTGACGGTCAGGACCTCCTGCTCGCCGGCGTCGAAGAAGTTCGTCTTCAGCAGCGGGACCATGCCGAAGGTGCCGAGGAGCACGGCGACGGCGATGACGAGGCTGGTGATCCGGCGGCGGGTCGCGAAGCGCAGGACCGGGACGTAGATCCGCTGGAGCCTGCTGGCCGCTTCCCTCTCCTCGGCCAGGCGCCGGGCCTCCGCGGCGTCCTCGGGGGTGCCCTTGGGTGCGCGGAGGAACCAGTACGACAGGACCGGCACCACGGTGAGCGAGACGACCAGGGAGGCCAGCAGCGCCGCGGTGATGGTCAGCGAGAACGAGCCGAAGAGCTGGCCGACCATGCCGCCGACCAGGCCGATGGGCAGGAAGACCGCCACGGTCGTGAGGGTCGCGGAGGTGACCGCTCCGGCGACCTCCTTGACGGCGTTGACGATCGCCGCGTGGCGCTCCTCGCCGTAGCCGAGATGGCGCTTGATGTTCTCCAGGACCACGATCGAGTCGTCGACGACCCGGCCGATGGCGATGGTGAGCGCGCCGAGGGTGAGCATGTTGAGCGACAGGTCGCGGGTCCAGAGCACGATCAGCGCGAGGACGATCGAGAGCGGGATGGAGACCGCGGTGACCAGCGTCGAGCGGATCGAGGCGAGGAAGACCAGGATCACGATGACCGCGAAGACCAGGCCGAGCGCGCCCTCCGTGGTCAGACCCGAGATCGACTTCGAGACCGCGGGGCCCTGGTCGGAGACGACGGTCAGCTCGGCGCCGGCGCCGAGGTCCTTGCGCAGGTCGGGCAGCTTGTCCTCGACGGCGTCCGAGATGGCGACGGCGCTGCCGTCCTTGTCCATCGTCGCCATCACGGCGAGGCTCGGCTTGCCGTTGGTGCGGGTGATGGAGACCGCCGTGGACGGCTCCTGCCTCACCTCAGCCACGTCACCGAGGCGCACCGGCCCGGCCGGCTCGCCCGCGGCGCCCGCCGGGTCCTTGGCGACGACCTGGAGGTCCTCGATCTGCTTCAGGGAGGTGTAGGGGCCGCCGACCTGGATGGTGCGGCTCTTGCCGGACTCGGAGAAGGAACCGGCCGGCACGGTGGCGCCGCCCGACTGGAGGGCCTGGGCGAGCGTGCCCGCGTTCAGACCGGCCGCGGCGAGCTTCCTGTCGTCGGGGACGACGGAGACCTGGAGGTCCCGCACGCCGTCCACGGTGACCTGGCCGACGCCGTCGATGTCCTGGAGGGCCGGGACGACCGTGCGGTCGAGCTGGTCGGCCAGCGTCTGCTGGTCCTTGTCGGAGGTGACGGCGAGGACCACGGTCGGGATGTCGTCCGTGGAACCGGCGATGACCTGCGGGTCGACATCGGCGGGCAGCTGGGCGCGGGCCCGGTTCACCGCCTGCTGGATGTCCGCGACGAGTTGCTTGGTGCCCTCGTCGCCGAAGTCGAAGGTCGCCATGATGATGGCGTTGCCCTCGCTGGCGGTGGAGGTGATGGACTCGACGCCGTCGACGGCCTTGAGGGAGTTCTCCAGCGGCTCGACGACCTGCTTCTCGACCACATCGGGAGACGCACCCTGGTAGGGCGCCAGCACCGAGACCATCGGCAGTTCGATGGTCGGCAGCAGCTGCTGCTTGAGCTGCGGGATCGCTATCGCGCCGAAGACCAGCGCGACGATCGAGATCAGCCCGATCAGGGCCCTTTGCGCGAGGCTGAATCTGGACAGCCAGGACATGGGTGGGTCTCTCTTCTGTGGCGTACGCGGCAGAGGGCGGGGAGGGGACACATCGGGGACCACCCCTCCAGCCCAGTCCTACGATCTCCGCTCCGCGCCGCCGAAACGTCGCCCGCCGGGCTGCTTTCTTATGCCGCGCATACCGCAGGTGGAGTACACAGCCGTACACCGTGCCGCCTCCGGTTCACTCCGCGCGGGGACGCACCAGGCCCGATTCGTAGGCGATGACCACCAATTGCGCCCGGTCCCGGGCGCCCAGTTTCGCCATCGCCCGGTTCACATGGGTCTTGACGGTGAGCGGGCTGACCTCCAGCCGCTCGGCGATCCGGTCGTTGGGGTGGCCGCCCGCGACCTGCACCAGCACCTCGCGTTCGCGGCCGGTGAGCGCCGCCAGCCGCTCCGCGTACTCCGCGCTGTCCGGCCCCTCCTGCGCACTGCCGCCCTGGGCCAGGAACGTGGCGATGAGCCCCTTGGTCGCCGCCGGGGAGAGCAGCGCCTCGCCGGCCGCGGCGATCCGGATGGCGTTGAGGAGTTCGTCCGGCTCCGCGCCCTTGCCGAGGAAGCCGGAGGCCCCGGCGCGCAGCGACTGGACCACGTACTCGTCGACCTCGAAGGTGGTGAGCATGACCACCCGCACCGCGGACAGCTCAGGGTCGGCGCTGATCATGCGGGTGGCGGCGAGCCCGTCGGTGCCCGGCATCCGGATGTCCATGAGCACCACGTCGGCGCCCGTGGCGCGGGCCAGTTCGACGGCCTGGGACCCGTCGGCGGCCTCGCCGACCACCTCCATGTCCGGCTCGGAGTCCACCAGCACCCGGAACGCGCTGCGCAGCAGCGCCTGGTCGTCGGCGAGCAGCACCCTGATCGGCGTTTCCCGCGCGTCGGGCGTGGTTGCCGGAATCGGCTGGGTCATCGGCGGAGCCCCGTCCCGCCCGCTGTGCCCGGCCGCTCCGGTTCACCCGTGCGGGCCTCGACCGGAAGGATCGCATGGACCCGGAACCCGCCGCCGTACCGAGGCCCAGCGGTGAGGGCCCCGCCGAGGGCGGTGACGCGTTCCCGCATGCCGATCAGGCCGTGGCCGCCGCCCTCGGCGGGCCCGTCGCCGTCACCTGGAACACCGCCGTCCGGTGCGGTCCCGGGGCGCCGGCAGGCGCTCCCCCGGCCGTTGTCGAGCACGGTGACCTCGGCGGTGGCGCCCACCCGTACGACGCTCACCTCGGCCCTGGCCCCGGCGCCCGCGTGCTTGCGGACGTTGGTCAGGGCCTCCTGGATGACCCGGTAGGCGGCGAGGTCGACGGCGGCGGGCAGCCGGTCGCGGTCGGCGCAGGCCACCTCGACGGGTAGCCCGGCGTTGCGGAAGGTGGCGACCAGTTCGCCGAGGACGGCGAGCCCGGGGGCCGGTTCGGTGGGCGCCTCGGGGTCGCCCTGCTGTCGCAGGAGGCCGACGGTGACCCGGAGTTCGTTGAGGGCGGAGCGGCTGGCGTCGCGGACGTGGGCGAGCGCCTCCTTGGCCTGGTCCGGGCGCTTGTCCATGACGTGGGCGGCGACCCCGGCCTGGACGTTGACCAGGGCGATGTGGTGGGCGACGACGTCGTGGAGGTCCCGGGCGATCCGCAGCCGCTCCTCGGCGACCCGGCGGCGGGCCTCCTCCTCCCTGGTGCGCTCGGCCCGCTCGGCCCGCTCCCGGATGGCATCGACGAACGCGCGCCTGCTGCGTACGGCGTCCCCGGCGGCGGAGGCGAGACCGGTCCAGGCGAAGACGCCGAAGTTCTCCTGGCTGTACCAGGGGGTCGAGCCGAAGACCATCGCGACGGCGGTGAGCCCTCCCATGGTCAGCAGCCCGACCCGCCAGGTGGTGGGGCGGTCGGTGCGCGAGGCTACGGTGTAGAGGGCGATGACGGTGGACATGACCACCGGGGCCGGCGGGTCCATCAGGACGTACTCGACGGCCGCGAGCGCCGCGGTCACGGCGAGGACCTGCATCGGGCGGCGGCGGCGCAGGACGAGGGCCGCGGCGGTGAGGGTCATCAGGAGCACGCTGAACAGCTCGGGGGTACGGACCCCGAAGGCGGGCGGCCCGTGGCCGTCGCCCGGATCGGTGAACGAGCTGCAGATCATCGCGACGAGGGTGCAGAACGCCAGGGACGCGTCGAGAGCGAGCGGATGTTCCCGGAGCCAGCGGCGGGCGCGCGCGAAGCCGGACGAGAAGGTGGTCACGTCCAGCAACGGTACGCGGCCGGTCCTCCGCGGCGTGGGCCTTCCCCGACAAGAGCCGGCCGGGACGGCGGGGAGACCGGCCGGGACCGGCCCGGCCCGGAAGCACCGCTGCCCCGCGGCCGGCGGACCGGACGCGGGGCAGGCGGTGCTGGGTGCTGGTGGGCGGGCCCGTGGATCAGTTGGGGATGAGTCCGTCGTCGCTGAGCATGGCGCGGACCTCTTCGAGGGTGGCGTCGGGCGCCGGCAGGATCAGCTCGGACGGTTCCAGGGAGTCGTCCGGCAGCGGAGTGCCGAGCTCGCGCACCTTGTCCAGGAGCGCGTGGAGGGTGGTGCGAAAACCGGGGCCGTCGCCGCTCTCCATCTCCTTGAGCAGGACGTCGTCGAGTTCGTTCAGCTCGACGATGTGACTGTCGGCCAGCTTGACCTGGCCCTCCCCCATGATCCGTACGATCATGACGCTGCCCTTACTGCTTGTCGAACTTGTGCGGGGACGACTGCTGCGACTGCTGGGAACCGTCCTGGGAGCCGCCCTCGATGGCCTGCTGCGAGGACGAGGGGCCGCCGGCCAGCTCGGCCTTCATGCGCTGCAGCTCCAGCTCCACGTCGCTGCCGCCGGAGATCCGGTCCAGCTCGGCGGCGATGTCGTCCTTCGCCGTGCCGGTCGGGTCGTCCAGGGCACCGGAGGCGAGCAGTTCGTCGATGGCGCCGGCCCGCGCCTGGAGCTGCTGCGTCTTGTCCTCGGCCCGCTGGATCGCGAGGCCGACGTCGCCCATCTCCTCGGAGATGCCGGAGAAGGCCTCACCGATCCGGGTCTGGGCCTGGGCCGCCGTGTAGGTGGCCTTGATGGTCTCCTTCTTCGTGCGGAAGGCGTCGACCTTGGCCTGCAGGCGCTGCGCCGCGAGGGTGAGCTTCTCCTCCTCGCCCTGCAGCGTGGTGTGCTGCGTCTCCAGGTCGGTGACCTGCTGCTGGAGGGCGGCGCGCCGTGAGAGCGCCTCGCGCGCCAGGTCCTCGCGGCCCAGCGCCAGCGCCTTGCGGCCCTGGTCCTCCAGCTTGGACGACTGGCCCTGCAGCTGGTTCAGCTGCAGCTCCAGGCGCTTGCGGGACGTCGCCACGTCGGCGACGCCGCGACGCACCTTCTGAAGCAGCTCCAGCTGCTTCTGGTACGAGTAGTCGAGGGTCTCGCGCGGATCCTCGGCCCGGTCAAGGGCCTTGTTTGCCTTCGCGCGGAAGATCATCCCCATACGCTTCATGACACCGCTCATGGGCTTCGCGCGCCCCCTTCTGACGGACTGAGCTCCAGCACTCCCGATAGAACCCACAGTACGGGCCCTGCCTCTATTACCGCACTGTTCGGGCACCGATGTGCTCCTCCCCAAGGACGACTGCACCCGGCCCACGCTCCCGCCCAGGGTGTAGGTGAGGCCCCGGGACCGTCCCGTGACGGTCTGCGGAACAGCCGGTAAACGCCTGTATCGGCCGGTCGGGGCCCTTGTGGGCACCCCCTCCGTTGCCGGATCGTGCCCGCCCGGGTCGCCGGGCCCGCGCGGCGACCCCGTACCCTTGGGTTTTGTGTTCCGTAGCCGTGCCAAGACAGAGAAGGCCCCCACCGACAAGGTGACGGCGGACCTCTCCCAGCAGCCCCGCGACCCGCAGGCTCCCAAGGGTCGCCCCACCCCCAAGCGCAGCGAGGCCCAGACGCAGCGGCGTCGTGCCGCGTCCGCGGCGCCCGCCGACCGCAAGGCGGCCATGAAGCGCCAGCGCGAAGCGCGCCGCGCCGACCTGGCCCGGCAGCGTGAGGCGCTCGCGTCGGGCGACGAGCGGTATCTCCCGGTCCGCGACAAGGGCCCGGTCCGCCGCTTCGTCCGTGACTACGTGGACTCGCGCTTCTGCATCGCCGAGTGGTTCCTGCCGCTCGCCGTGATCATCCTGGTCCTCAGCGTGATCCAGGTGCAGAACATCCAGAGCATCTCGCTGCTGCTGTGGCTCGGTGTGATCATCCTGATCGTGATCGACTCGATCGGTCTGTCGATCCGCCTGAAGAAGCAGCTCCGTGAGCGCTTCCCGGACACCCCGAAGCGCGGAGCCGTGGCGTACGGCCTGATGCGCACGCTCCAGATGCGCCGACTGCGGTTGCCGAAGCCGCAGGTCAAGCGCGGAGAGCGGCCCTGAGCACGGAGGCCTCCGGCTTCACCGCGGTCTCCTCGGCGTGGCTGGCGGGTCTCGGCGGCGTACGCAACACGGTCCGCCAGGAACTGGTCGCCCGGCAGCTGGACGAACAGATAGCCGGACGGTTCCCGGTGGGCCGTCGGCTGCGTGTCCTGGACGTCGGCATGGGCCAGGGCACCCAGGCGCTGCGCCTCGCGCGGGCCGGTCATTCGGTGACCGGTCTGGAGTCGGACGCGGAGATGCTGGCCTCGGCCCGGGCGGCCCTGGCGGGCGAGCCCGAGGGCATCCGGGAGCGGGTCCGGCTCATCGAGGGCGACGGCCGGGACACCGGCGTGCACTTCCTGCCGGGCAGCTTCGACGTGGTGCTGTGCCACGGCGTCCTGATGTACGTCGAGGAGCCGGACCCGATGCTGGCCGGGCTCGCCCGGATGCTGGCGCCCGGCGGTCTGCTCTCCCTGCTCGTGCGGAACGCGGACGCGCTCGCGATGCGCCCGGGGCTCGCCGGTGACTTCGGTGCGGCCCTGGCCGCCTTCGACACCGCGGCGTACACCAACCGCCTCGGCCTCAGCGTGCGGGCCGACCGGCTCGACGCCCTGCGGGCCACGCTCGCCGGAATCGCCGCGCCGCTGCACGCCTGGTACGGGGTGCGGGTCTTCACGGACAACGTCGGCAACGACGTGGAGCTGCCGGCCGAGGAGCTGGAGCGGGTCCTGACCCTGGAGGACCGGGCCGGGCGGACCGACCCGTACCGGGGTGTGGCGGCGCTGCTGCATCTGTGCGGGGTGCGCGGGTAGGCCTCTCGTTCGGCCCATCAGCACGGGCACCCGAACGGGTCCGGCACGAGACTTTCGGACATGGACGCTTCCCCCTTCCCCAGCCGGGCGCGCGGGCTGCTGCTTCCCCTGTCCGCGGCCCTCTGCGCCATCGCCCTGGCGGGCGGCTGCTCCGGTACGAGTCCGGCGGCCCCGGCCCCCGAGGCCAGTGCGTCGGGTACGGCGCAGGGCGCGGTGAAGCGCGCACCCGACGATCTGGAGAACGCCTACCAGGACGTCATCAACGACGTACTGCCGTCGGTGGTGCAGATCGACGCCTCGGAGGGGCTCGGCTCCGGGATCGTGTACGACGACAAGGGACACATCGTCACCAACGCCCATGTGGTCGGTGACGAGAAGAAGTTCAAGGTCAGCGTCGCCACCGGGGAGGCGGTGCTGAGCGCGTCCCTGGTCTCCTCCTACCCGGAGCAGGACCTGGCGGTGATCAAGCTCGACGAGGTGCCGGACGGGCTGCGGGCCGCGAAGTTCGGCGACGCGGAGAAGGTCGAGGTCGGGCAGATCGTCCTGGCGATGGGCTCGCCGCTGGGCCTGTCCAGCAGCGTCACCCAGGGCATCGTCTCCGCGCTCGGCCGGACGGTGAGCGAGAGCCGGTCTGGCGGTGGCACGGGCGCGACGATCGCCAACATGGTGCAGACGTCCGCGGCGATCAACCCGGGCAACAGCGGCGGTGCGCTCGTGAACCTCGACAGCCAGGTGATCGGCATCCCGACCCTGGCCGCGACCGACCCGCAGATGGGCGACAGCGCGGCGCCGGGCATCGGCTTCGCGATCCCCGTCTCGATGGTGAGGACGGTCGCCGACCAGATCATCGAGGACGGCAAGGTCACCGACTCGGGCCGGGCCGCGCTGAACATCACCGGCCGCACGGTCGTCGACGACAACTACCGCCCCGCCGGGGTGGCACTGGTCAGTGTGGAGCGGGGCGGTGCGGCGGCCGACGCGGGGCTGCGGCCCGGGGACACCATCACGAGGATCGGGAACGCCGAGGTCACCACGATCACCTCGCTCTCCGAGGCGCTGGCGGGTGAGAAGCCGGGCGGGAAGGTGACCGTGACGTACACCCGGGACGGCGACAGCCGGACGGCGGAGGTCACGCTCGGGGAGATCTGATCCCCCGGAGTCGGAGAGCCGGAAAGGGGCGGTACGGGGTCTCCCGTACCGCCCCTTTCCGTATGCCGGGCGTCAGGCGCCGTCGGCCTGCAGGCTCATCGGGCCGTAGATCTTGGTGGTGTCCTCGAAGAGCGTCACCTGTGCGGCACCGCCCTCCAGGAGCTCTTTCCAGTACTCACCGATCCAGGACTCCGCGTCGCCCTGGGTGGTGAACTCCTCCGGCTGCAGCGCCGGCTCCGTCTCCGTACCGTCGGACTTCTCGAACCGCCACGTCCACGCCATGTCCGCCTCCTGGGTCACGTTGCTGCCCGAAGCCTAGCCGGGCGGGCAGCCGGAGCGGGGACACGGGAGGATCAAGGCGTGGAACTGACACTGCTCGGCACCGGAGCCCCTGACGGGCTGCCGCGCCCCTCCTGCCCCTGCGCGGTCTGCGCCTCGGCCCGCGGCCCGTGGGCGCGGGCCGCGACGGCCTTGCTGGTCGACGACGCGCTGCTGCTGGACCTCACCCCCGGCGCGGTGTTCGCGGCCGCCCGCGCGGGGCGTTCGCTGGGCGCGGTCCGCCAGGTGCTGCTGACCCACCCGCACGACGGGCCCGCCGTCGAACTGCCCGCCCTGCTGCCCCCCGCCGGGCGGGTCCCGGACGGCCAGGTCCTGACGCTGATCAGCGGGCACCGGGTGCGGGCGGTGGCGATGGACGCCCCGGGGACCGGCTACGAGGTGACCTCCCCTGAGGGCGAGCGGCTGCTGTACCTGCCGCCGGGGGCCGCCCCCTCCGGGCTGCCCGAGCGGGTGGAGCGGCCGTACGAGATGGTCGTCCTCGATGTGATCGGGCGCCCCGACGCGGTGGCCCGACTGCGGGCGGCGGGCGCGGTCGGGCCGACCACCGAGGTCATCGCGGTCCACCTGGACCACGACGCCCCGCCGGGTCCGGCGCTGGAGCGGCGGCTCGCGGCGGGCGGGGCGCGGGCGGTGCCGGACGGGACGACGCTGGTGGTGGGCGAGTACCACGCGGTGCCGGACGTGCCGCGCCGGGTGCTGGTGACGGGGGGCGCGCGGTCGGGGAAGTCGCTGGAGGCGGAGCAGCGTCTGGAGGCGTTCCCGGAGGTGGTGTACGTGGCGACCGGCGGCCGGCGCGACGGGGACCCGGAGTGGGCGGCCCGGATCGGACTGCACCGGGAGCGCAGGCCGGGCGCCTGGCGGACCGAGGAGACCTGCGAACTCACGGAGCTGCTGGGGGCGGACGGGCCGCCGCTGCTGATCGACTGCCTGTCGCTGTGGCTGACCGACGCGATGGACCGGGTGGGGGCCTGGGAGGACGAGCGGTGGCAGGACGGCGGCGAGGCGGCGTTGCGGGAGCGGGTCGCGGCGCTGGTCGCCGCGGTGCGCGGGACCCGGCGGCCGGTGGTGCTGGTGACCAACGAGGTGGGGTCGGGGGTGGTCCCGGCGACGGCGGCGGGGCGGCGGTTCCGGGACGAGCTGGGGCGGCTGAACGCGGCAGTGGCGGCCGAGTGCGAGCAGGTGCTGCTGGTGGTGGCGGGGCAGGTGCTGGTGCTGCGGGGGTAAGGGGCGTGCCGTTCTGCGGGGGGGGCGCGGGGGCGTCAGCGCTCGGGACCCGGCTCCCGAGGGGTGCGGGAGTGGCCGGTTCCGCCGCTCACGGCCCGTTCCGCCCCCGGGGCCGACCGGTACTGTTCCCGCTGGGGCGTGTCCCCCGGACACGCCCTGGGGACCCGCCGCCGGGTTCCCCGACCCGGATCCGACCTGACGACCCGCGAGGCAGACCTCCGTGAACCTGGACGACTTCTCCGACCTGATCCAACGCCCCGACGGGGGTGTGCGGCGCGATGCCGAGGAGCGGCGCGAGCGGCTGACCGTCCCCCCGGGAGCGCTCGGGCGCCTGGACGAGCTGGGCGAGTGGCTCAGCGCCGCGCAGCAGTCCGTGCCGGTCAGGGCCGTCGAGCAGCCGCGTCTGGTGCTCTTCGCCGGTGACCACGGGGTGGCGGAGCTGGGCGTCTCGGGCCGGCCCGCGGGCAGCGCGTACGAGCTGGTGCGGGCCGTCCTGGACGGGTCGAGCCCGGTCGCGGTGCTGGCCCGGCGGTTCTCGGTGCCGACGCGGATCGTGGACGTCTGCCTGGACTGCGATCCGGAGCTGCTGCCCGAGTCCGTGGTGCGGCACCGGGTGCGGCGGGGTTCGGGGCGGATCGACGTCGAGGACGCGATGACCGCGGAGGAGGCCGAGCGGGCGATCCGCCTCGGCATGGCGATCGCCGACGAGGAGGCGGACTCCGGCACCGATCTGGTGGTGCTCGGCGACCTCAGCGTGGGCGGCACGACGGCCGCGGCCACCCTGGTCGCCGCGCTCTGCGGAACGGACGCCTCCGTGGTGACCGGGCGCGGCGGCGCGGGCATCGACGACCTGGCGTGGATGCGGAAGTGCGCGGCGATCAGGGACGCGTTGCGCCGGGCCCGGCCGGTGCTGGGCGACCAGGTGGAGCTGCTGGCCACGTCGGGCGGGGCGGACCTGGCGGCGATGACGGGGTTCCTGCTGCAGAGCGCGGTGCGCCGGATGCCGGTGATCCTGGACGGGGTCGTCTCGGCGGCCTGCGCGCTGGTGGCGCAGCGGGCGGCGTTCCGGGCGCCGGACTGGTGGCTGGCCGGCCAGGTCAGCGGGGAGCCCGCGCAGTCGAAGGCGCTGGACCGGATGGCCCTGACCCCGCTGCTGGACCACGGGGTGACGGTGGGCGAGGGCAGCGGAGCGCTGCTGGCCCTGCCGCTGGTGCGGGCCGCGGCGGCGCTGGCCGCCGAACTCCCGGAGCGTGAGCCGGAGAAGGCGGTGGACGAGGACGAGGAGGCCGAGGCCGAGAAGGCGTCGGAGTCCGAGGACGCGGCAGCCGTCGACCGGGCCTGAGGGCCGCTCCCCCATCGCGCGGACGAGATCGGCGTCACTTCGGTGTCGCTCAACTTCGCGCGGCCCCGGTCCGTCTTCGGTAGGGATCCGACCGACTGACGAACCGACCGACTGACCTACCGGGGGCCCGTTCCATGCTGTTCGTGAAGCGCGGATGAGCCCTCTCCCGGCGCTGCGCCGGGCGGCGGCACGGGAGTGGGGCCCGCTGTTCACGGCCGTACGGCAGCGGCTCGCCGTACACGGGTTGCGGGCGCTCGCGCTGACATCGGCCGCGGTGGCGCTGACGGCCGCCGTCCAGGTGACGCAGAACCAGGCGTGGGGCTACGGGCCGGTGCGGAGCCTGGGAGCCGTACGGGCCGAGGACCCCCTCCCGCTCGCCCTCCTGCGCACCCCGCTGTCGCCGTTCGTGCCCGCGCTCGATCTGCCGGTGTGGGGCGCGCTGGCCCAGATCCTGCTGGTGTTCGGGGTGGCGGAGGTGTGCCTGGGGCGGTGGCGCACGCTCGCGGTGGCGTACGCGGCGACGCTGGCCGGAACGCTGTACGCCCGGGTCGGCGTCGCCCTCGGGCCGGGGACGTTCCTGGGGCTGCCCGCCTCGGACGCGCAGGTGGTGGACACCGGGCCTTCGGCGGCGGTCGTCGGACTCGCGGTCTATGTCTGCCACCAGCGGCGCGCCTGGTTCACCGGGGCGCTGGTGGTCCTCGCGATGGTGGTGGAGGTCCTGGTCAAGGACAACCTGGCGGGCCGCGAGCATCTGGCCGCGATCGCCGCCGTCCTGGCGGTGTGCGGCGTACGGGAGTGGCGCGGGCGGCGGCGAGCATCCCGGGACCCCGGCGCGTCGGTCAGGACTTGCCGACGGGCGGCAGCGGGACCCGGTCCGGGGCGCCGCCGATGAGGTCCTGGAACTTCCGGCGCGGCCCGGCCCAGCGCACGTCGTGGTGGTAGGCCCGCAACATCGCCCGGGAGCGGGCCCGGTGGCGGTGGCGGTAGAAGCGCCGGGCCCACGGGGACACGGGGCGGGCCAGGCGGATCGCGCCGACCAGCGCGACGAACGGGACGAGGGTGCCGAGCACCGCCATCCGCAGCTTGCCCTTGAACAGGCAGATCAGGACGAAGCAGAAGTTGATCACGTACGTCGTGATGAGGCCGAGTCTGCCCTGCTGCTCCTCGTCGGTGACGTCGTCGACGCCGAGCGGGGAGAACCCCGCCAGGACCAGCAGCACCAGCGACGCGGTCAGCACCACCACTTCCACGCTCTGGCGGCCCTCCTCGGTCCAGTACACGTCGTCCAGATGCAGGATCAGGGCGAACTCGTCCAGCACCAGCCCGGCCCCCACCCCGAAGATCACCGCGAACACCCCGGCCGTCACCCCGTGCTGCCCGCTGGCCACCGCGCCGAACCCGCCGACGACGCAGAGGACGACCCCGGGCACCACGTGGTGGATGTGCACCCCGCCGGGGGTGATGTTGCGGAACGGGCCCTTCCCGGCACGGATCATGCGGGTGATGGTGCGGGTGATCGCGAAGGTGAGGACGAAGGCGGCCAGCGCGAGGAGCAGCGGCAGCTTGCCCGGCTCCGCGATGTTCTCGTGCCACCAGTGACCCATGCCACCCACTCCCGATACGTCAGGTTTCGCAGCGTTCGGCGCGTTTCGCCCAATCTATCGGTGCGGCCCAGCGGCTAGCCTGCGCGCGGTGACCTCCCTGAACAGCCACGGCATACGTTTCGCCTTCGGCACCCTGACCGCCCTGCCGGTCCGGGTGACCCGCTGGGACCGCGCGACCGCCCGCTCCGGCATGCTCTGCGCCCCGCTCGCCGGCCTCGTCGTGGGGCTGCTCGCCGCCGCCCTCGGCTCGCTGTCGCTGCTGGCCGGCTCCGGGCCGCTGCTCGCCGCGGTGGCCTCCACCGCGGTGCCGGCCGCCCTCACCCGGGGGCTGCATCTGGACGGCCTGGCGGACACGGCGGACGGCCTCGGCAGTGGGAAGCCGGCCGAGGACGCGCTGCGGATCATGAAGCAGTCCGACATTGGGCCGTTCGGTGTCATCACGCTGCTCCTGGCGCTGCTGGCGCAGGTCGCGGTCCTCTTCGAGCTGTACGGGGAGGGCTGGGCGCACGGGGCCCTCGGGACCGTCGTCGCGGCCGTCGCCGCCCGCCTGGCGCTGACCCTGGCGTCCCGTCAGGGCGTCCCGGCGGCCCGGCCGGAGGGGCTCGGGGCGGCGGTGGCGGGCACGGTTCCGGCCGGGCGGGCGCTGCTCGCGGCAGCGGTGACGGTGGCGCTGTGCGCGGCGGCGGGCGCCGTGTTCGGGCCGTACGGGGCGCTGCACCACGGGCTTGCGGTGCTCGGCGCCCTCGCCGCCGCCGAACTGCTGCTGCGGCACTGCGTACGGCGGTTCGGCGGGGTCACCGGGGATGTCTTCGGCGGCGTCGAGGAGGCCGCGGCGACGGCGGCCCTGGTGGTGCTGGCGCTCGGGGCCTGAGGGGGCGGCAGACCCCGTGGGGCCGCTTCCCGACCGCCTCGCCGGTCGGAGAGGCCGTCGGGAAGGCCCGCCGCCGTCACGGAGCAGGAACTGCGCGCGTAGGCTCATTCCCGGCACATCGTCGGGGCGTCTACGATGCGCCGGGCACGGCCGGCCCACCCCTCGGCCGCACACGAACTCAACGGAAGCGAGATTTCACCACCGTGACTGCTCTCACTCTCAGCACTGCCGGTGCGGCGACGCTGCGCGCCGACGCACTCGTCGTCGGCGTCGCCAAGGGCGTCAAGGGACCGGTCCTGGCACCCGGCTCCGAGGCCGTGGACAAGGCGTTCGACGGCAAGCTCGCCGCCGTCCTCGCGACCCTGGGTGCCACCGGTGCCGAGGGCGAACTGACCAAGCTGCCCGCCGCGTCCGGCCTCAAGGCCCCGGTCGTCGTCGCGGTCGGCCTCGGTCCGGTCCCGGACAAGGAGGACGCCTACGACGCCGAGGCGCTGCGCCGCGCCGCGGGCACCGCGGCCCGTGCGCTGTCCGGCTCGAAGAAGGCGGGCTTCGCGCTGCCCGCCGGCTCCGTCGAGGACGCGGCCGCCGTCGCCGAGGGCGCGCTCCTCGGCTCCTACGCCTTCACCGCCTACCAGGGCGGCGAGAACAAGCTGGCCCCCAAGGAAGCCAAGTCCAAGGACAGCGGCCCGAAGCAGCCGCTCGCCGAGGTGGCCCTGCTCGGCGGCAAGCCGCGCGACAAGGCCTACAAGGCGGCCGTCGAGCGTGCCCTGGCCCTGGTCGAGGAGATCAACCGGGCCCGCGACCTCATCAACACCCCGCCGAACGACCTGTACCCCGAGTCCTTCGCCGCCGTGGCCACCGCCGCGGGCAAGGAGCACGGCATCAAGGTCCAGGTCCTCGACGAGAAGGCCCTCGTCAAGGGCGGCTACGGCGGCCTCCTCGGCGTCGGCCAGGGCTCCACGCACGGCCCGCGCCTGGTGAAGCTCGCCTATACGCACCCGAAGGCGGAGAAGACCCTGGCCCTCGTGGGCAAGGGCATCACCTACGACTCGGGCGGCATCTCGCTCAAGCCGGCCGGCCACAACGAGACGATGAAGTGCGACATGAGCGGCGCCGCCGCCGTGTTCGCCGCCGTCGTCACGGCCGCCCGCCTGGGCCTGAAGGTCAACGTCACCGGCTGGCTGGCGCTGGCCGAGAACATGCCCTCCGGCAACGCCACCCGCCCCGGTGACGTGCTGCGCATGTACAGCGGCAAGACCGTCGAGGTCCTCAACACCGACGCCGAGGGCCGGCTCGTCCTGGCCGACGCGCTGACCCGCGCCTCGGAGGAGAAGCCCGACGCGATCGTCGACGTGGCGACCCTGACCGGTGCGATGGTGCTGGCGCTCGGCAACCGCACCTTCGGCATCATGGCCAACGACGACGCCTTCCGTACGTCGATCCACGAGATCGCCGACGAGGTCGGTGAGGCCTCCTGGCCGATGCCGCTCCCCGCCGACCTGCGCAAGGGCATGGACTCCCCCACCGCCGACATCGCCAACATGGGCGAGCGGATGGGCGGCGGCCTGGTCGCCGGTCTCTTCCTGAAGGAGTTCGTGGGCGAGGGCATCGCCTGGGCGCACCTGGACATCGCGGGTCCGGCCTTCCACGAGGGCGCCCCGTACGGCTACACCCCCAAGGGCGGCACCGGCTCCGCGGTCCGCACGCTGGTGCGGCTCGCCGAGCGCACCGCCGACGGCGACCTGGGCTGAGCGACCAGCGTGTACGGCCCCGGGCATAGGTCCGGGGCCGTACGTGTTGTCCGGGCGAGGCCGGTAAGGAGAGGGCAGGGTTTCGCTCTCGACGAACACGGGCCGAATCCGTAGGTATCTACGCAGCAGTAACCCTCCGGGACGGACGATCATCCGTCCCGGACCCGGGCCCCGCGTCCCGCCCACCGTCGACAAGTGCGAAGATGGGTTCTCGGCAGGACAGGGCCCCCACCACAGGGCCGAAGACAAAAGCGGCCGCACACCAGCCGACCGGCCGGTCACACCCCAGCGACGGGGCCCGGCGTACGGCGCACATGCATGGAGGACGTGACGTGGCGAACGACGCCAGCACCGTTTTCGACCTAGTGATCCTCGGCGGTGGCAGTGGCGGTTACGCCGCGGCCCTGCGCGGAGCGCAGCTGGGCCTGGACGTCGCCCTGATCGAGAAGGGCAAGGTCGGCGGCACCTGCCTGCACAACGGCTGCATCCCCACGAAGGCCCTGCTGCACGCGGGCGAGATCGCTGACCAGGCCCGTGAGTCGGCCCAGTTCGGCGTGAAGGCCACCTTCGAGGGCATCGACATGGAGGCCGTCAACAAGTACAAGGACGATGTGATCTCGGGCCTGTACAAGGGTCTGCAGGGTCTCATCGCCTCGCGCAAGGTCCACTACATCGAGGGTGAGGGCAAGCTCTCCTCGCCCACCTCGGTCGACGTGAACGGCCAGCGCGTCCAGGGCCGCCACGTGCTGCTGGCGACCGGCTCCGTGCCGAAGTCGCTGCCCGGCCTGGAGATCGACGGCAACCGGATCATCTCCTCGGACCACGCGCTGAAGCTCGACCGCGTCCCGAAGTCGGCGATCGTGCTGGGCGGCGGCGTCATCGGCGTCGAGTTCGCCTCGGCGTGGAAGTCCTTCGGCACCGAGGTCACGATCGTCGAGGGCCTCAAGCACCTCGTCCCGGTCGAGGACGAGAACAGCTCCAAGCTTCTTGAGCGCGCGTTCCGCAAGCGCGGCATCAAGTTCAACCTCGGCACCTTCTTCGACAAGGCCGAGTACACGCAGGACGGCGTCCGGGTGACGCTCGCCGACGGCAAGACCTTCGAGGCGGAGATCCTCCTCGTCGCGATCGGCCGCGGCCCGGTCTCGCAGGGCCTCGGCTACGAGGAGCAGGGCGTCGCGATGGACCGCGGCTATGTCCTGGTCGACGAGTACATGCAGACCAACGTCCCGACGATCTCGGCCGTGGGCGACCTCGTCCCCACCCTCCAGCTCGCCCACGTCGGCTTCGCCGAGGGCATCCTGGTGGCGGAGCGTCTGGCCGGTCTCAAGACCGTCCCGGTCGACTACGACGGCGTGCCCAAGGTGACGTACTGCCACCCCGAGGTCGCCTCCGTCGGCATCACCGAGGCGAAGGCCAAGGAGATCTACGGCGCGGACAAGGTCGTCGCCCTCAAGTACAACCTCGCGGGCAACGGCAAGAGCAAGATCCTGAAGACCGCGGGCGAGATCAAGCTCGTCCAGGTCAAGGACGGTGCCGTGGTCGGCGTCCACATGGTGGGCGACCGCATGGGCGAGCAGGTCGGCGAAGCCCAGCTGATCTACAACTGGGAGGCGCTGCCCGCCGAGGTCGCCCAGCTCATCCACGCACACCCGACGCAGAACGAGGCGATGGGCGAGGCTCACCTGGCGCTGGCCGGCAAGCCCCTCCACGCCCACGACTGATCCCCCGGTCCCGGGCGCGACGACCGACCACTTCCGCATTTTCGTAAGGAGCAACTGAAACCATGTCGGTTTCCGTAACCCTTCCGGCGCTCGGCGAGAGCGTCACCGAGGGCACTGTCACCCGTTGGCTGAAGGCCGAGGGCGAGCGCGTCGAGGCCGACGAGCCGTTGCTCGAGGTCTCGACCGACAAGGTCGACACCGAGATCCCCGCCCCCGCGTCCGGCGTCCTGGCCTCCATCAAGGTCGCCGAGGACGAGACCGTCGAGGTCGGCGCCGAGCTGGCCGTCATCGACGACGGCTCGGGCGCTCCGGCCGAGGCCGCGGCTCCGGCCGCCGAGCCCGCCGCCACCCCGGCCCCGCAGGCCGAGGAGGCGCCCACGGCCCCGTCGACCGAGACCGAGGCTCCGGCCCAGGCCCCGACCGCCGAGGCGACCACCGGCGGTTCGTCCGCCGAGGGCACCGACGTCACCCTCCCCGCGCTCGGCGAGAGCGTCACCGAGGGCACCGTCACCCGCTGGCTCAAGGAGGTCGGCGAGGAGGTGGCCGAGGACGAGCCGCTGCTCGAGGTCTCCACGGACAAGGTCGACACCGAGATCCCCGCCCCGGTCGCGGGTGTGCTGCTGGAGATCGTGGTCGGCGAGGACGAGACCGCCGAGGTCGGCGCCAAGCTCGCCGTCATCGGCGCCCCGGGCGCGGCTCCGGCCGCCGCTCCGGCGCAGCCCGCGGCCCCGGCCCAGGAGGCCCCGAAGGCCGAGGCACCCAAGGCCGAGGCGCCGAAGCAGGAGGCGCCGAAGCAGGAGGCCCCCGAGGCTCCCGCCCCGGCTCCGGCCGCCCCGGCTCCGGCCCAGGCCCCGTCGGCTCCGGCCGCTCCGGCTCCGGCGCAGCCCGCCCCCGTCACCCCGGCACCGGCCGCGCCCTCCGGTGACGACGGCGCGTACGTCACGCCGCTGGTCCGCAAGCTCGCGTCCGAGAACAACGTGGACCTGGGCTCGGTCAAGGGCACCGGCGTCGGTGGCCGTATCCGCAAGCAGGACGTCGTCGCCGCCGCGGAGGCCGCCAAGGCCGCCGCTGCTCCGGCCCCGGCCGCTCCGGCCGCCGCCAAGGCGCCGAAGGTGGAGGCCTCCCCGCTGCGCGGTCAGACGGTCAAGATGACCCGGATGCGCAAGGTCATCGGCGACAACATGATGAAGGCCCTGCACTCGCAGGCCCAGCTGACCTCGGTCCTCGAGGTCGACATCACCAAGCTGATGAAGCTGCGCAACCAGGCCAAGGCCGCGTTCGCCGCCCGCGAGGGCGTCAAGCTGTCCCCGATGCCGTTCTTCGTGAAGGCGGCGGCCCAGGCGCTGAAGGCCCACCCGGTCGTCAACGCCCGGATCAACGAGGACGAGGGCACCATCACGTACTTCGACTCGGAGAACATCGGCATCGCCGTGGACGCCGAGAAGGGTCTGATGACCCCGGTCATCAAGGGTGCGGGCGACCTGAACATCGCCGGTATCGCCAAGAAGACCGCCGAGCTGGCGGGCAAGGCGCGCGGTGGCGGCCTGACGCCGGACGACATGTCCGGCGCCACCTTCACCATCAGCAACACCGGTTCGCGCGGCGCCCTGTTCGACACCGTCATCGTGCCGCCGAACCAGGCCGCCATCCTGGGCATCGGCGCGACGGTCCGCCGTCCCGTGGTCATCGACCACCCGGACCTCGGCGAGACCATCGCGGTGCGCGACATGACGTACCTCTCGCTCTCCTACGACCACCGTCTGGTGGACGGCGCGGACGCCGCCCGCTACCTGACGTCGGTCAAGGCGATCCTGGAGGCGGGTGAGTTCGAGGTCGAGCTCGGCCTCTGAACGCCCCGGCTGTAACCAGCCTCACCAGCGGCGCCCCCGTCCGGAACTCTTCCGGGCGGGGGCGCCGCCGTATTGTCTAAACACCACAGGAGGCCGACCCGGCGCCGTGATGATGTAGGCAGCACCGGTCTGCCCTGAAGGAGCCCTCCATGACCCCGCCCGTCGTCCACTCGCTGCGCGAACAGATCCGCGAGCACATCGTGGAGGGGATCGTCAGCGGGCGCTGGAAGCCGGGTGAGCGGATCGTGGAGCGCCGTATCGCCACCGAGCTGGAGGTCAGCCAGACCCCGGTGCGCGAGGCGCTGCGTGAGCTGGAGACGCTCCGGCTGATCGAGTCGGCCCCCAACAAGGGCGTCCGGGTCCGCAGTCTGACCGCCGCCGACCTGGAGGAGAGCTATCCGGTCCGGGCCGGCCTGGAGCAGATCGCGGCCGAGCTGGCGGCCCCCCGGCTCGGCCAGGACTGCTCGGCGCTGGAGCCGCACGTGGCCGCGTTGTACGAGGCGGACCGGCTGGCCGACGGCGAGGCCCAGGTGCGGCACACGGTCGGCTTCCACCGGGAGATGGTGCGGGCCGCCGGGAACGCGGTGCTGCTGCACACCTGGGAGGGGCTGGGCATCGAGGTGTTCACGGCGCTGTCCATCCGCTGGCTGGGCACGGTGCAGAAGTCGTACGCGGAGGAGCACCAGGCGCTCATCGACGCGTTCCTCGCCGAGGACCCGCGGATCGGGGCCCTGGTGAAGGCCCATGTGCTCGGGTGCGCGCCCCGCGCGTGAGCCCGTGGGTCCACCCCTGCGGCCGTCCGATCATCTGGCGCGCGACCTGCTCTTCCGTGCAGGTCAGCGCCCTTTTTGTGCACCTTTTCGCGTCACTCCGTGCCCTGTTTCGAGGCACCCCATGCCACTTTTCTTCGTATCGAGAAGTTTTGCCTTCAATCCTTTGATCGATCATCGATCAGCGTCTTACAGTTCATTTCGCGGGCCCACCGGCCCCATCGCTCTGTCCTGCCAGATAGAGCCTTCTCCACCCCCCTCCTCTCCGGAAGGCGGCGATCATGACCGACCCCGTAGGAAAGCTTCCGAGCGAGCTCGACCAGCTCCCGGACCGTGACCCCGAGGAGACCGCCGAATGGGCGGCTTCCCTGGACGCCGTCACCAAGGCTGCCGGCCCGCACCGCGCCGCGTACCTGATGCGCCGCTCGCTGCAGCACGCCGAGGGCGCCGGTCTCGCGCTGCCCAAGCTGCTGGAGACCGATTACGTCAACACCATCCCCACCGCCGCCGAGCCCGCGTTCGACGGCGACCTGGAGATGGAGTCGAAGATCACCGCGTGGAACCGCTGGAACGCGGCCGCGATGGTCAGCCGGGGCGCCCGGTACGGGGTCGGCGGCCACATCGCCACCTTCGCCTCGGCGGCCTGGCTCTACGAGACCGGCTTCAACCACTTCTTCCGCGGCAAGGAGGGGGACGGCTCCGGGGACCAGCTCTACATCCAGGGCCACGCCTCCCCCGGCATCTACGCCCGCGCCTTCCTCGATGGCCGGCTCAGCGAGCGGCAGCTGGACAACTTCCGTCAGGAGACGGGTGGCGACGGTCTGCCGTCCTACCCGCACCCGCGGCGGCTGCCCTGGCTGTGGGAGTTCCCCACCGTGTCGATGGGCCTCGGCCCGCTCTCGGCCATCTACCAGGCGCGCTTCAACCGCTACCTGGCCAACCGCTCCATCAAGGACACCGCCGACTCGCACGTATGGGCCTTCCTGGGCGACGGCGAGATGGACGAGCCCGAGGCGACCGCCGCCCTGGCCCTCGCGGCCCGTGAGCAACTCGACAACCTGACGTTCGTCATCAACTGCAACCTGCAGCGCCTCGACGGCCCGGTCCGCGCCAACTTCCGCGTGGTCCAGGAGCTGGAGGCGCAGTTCCGCGGGGCCGGCTGGAACGTCGTCAAGACGCTCTGGGGCAACGCCTGGGACGAGCTGTTCCAGCTGGACACCCAGGGGGCGCTGCTGCGCCGCCTGCGCGAGGTCCCGGACGCGCAGTTCCAGACGTACGCCACCCGCGACGTGGCCTACATCCGCGAGCACTTCTTCGGCACCGAGCCCGCCCTGGTCGAGCTGGCGAAACTGCTCTCCGACGCGAAGATCGCCGAGTGCTTCTACACCTCGCGCGGCGGCCACGAGGCCCGCAAGGTCTACGCGGCGTACCGGGCGGCGATCGAGCACAAGGGCGCGCCGACCGTGATCCTGGCCCAGACGGTCAAGGGCTACACACTCGGCAAGGGCTTCGAGTCCAAGAACGCCAACCACCAGATGAAGAAGCTGTCGATCGACGAGTTCAAGGGCATGCGCGAGCTGCTCGGCCTCCCGATCCCCGACAGCGCCTTCCAGGACGGCCTGGTCCCCTACGGCCACCCCGGTGCCGACTCCCCCGAGGTCCGTTACCTCCAGGAGCGCCGTGCCGCACTCGGCGGCCCCGCCCCGGCCCGCCGGCTGCACGCCTCGGCTCCGCTGCCGCAGCCCGAGGAGCGCGCGTTCAAGGCCCTGTACAAGGGGTCCGGCAAGCAGGAGATGGCCACCACCATGGCGTTCGTCCGCCTGGTGAAGGACCTGATGCGGGACAAGGAGACCGGCAAGCGCTGGGTGCCCATCGTCCCGGACGAGGCCCGTACCTTCGGTATGGAGTCGCTGTTCCCCTCGGCCGGTATCTACTCGCCGCTGGGGCAGACGTACGACCCGGTCGACCGCGACCAGCTGATGTACTACAAGGAGGCCAAGGACGGCCAGATCCTCAACGAGGGGATCACCGAGGCCGGGGCCATGGCCGACTTCATCGCCGCCGCCACGTCGTACGCGACGCACGGCGAGACGATGATCCCGTTCTACATCTTCTACTCGATGTTCGGCTGGCAGCGGACCGGCGACCAGATGTGGCAGCTCGCCGACCAGCTCGGCAAGGGCTTCATCGTCGGCGCGACGGCGGGCCGTACGACCCTGACGGGCGAGGGCCTCCAGCACGCGGACGGCCATTCGCACCTGATCGCGGCCACCAACCCGGCCTCGCTCAACTACGACCCGGCGTTCGCGTACGAGGTGGCGGTGATCGTCAAGGACGGTCTGCGCCGGATGTACGGCCCCGACGCCGAGGACGTCTTCTACTACCTGACGGTCTACAACGAGCCGAAGCCCCAGCCCGCGATGCCCGAGGGCGTCGAGGAGGGCATCGTCAAGGGCCTGTACCGCTTCAAGGAGGGCACGCCCGCGACGGCGAACGCGCCGCGCCTCCAGCTGCTGGCCTCCGGTACGGCGATCCACTGGGCCCTGGAGGCCCAGGAGCTGCTGGCCGCCGACTGGGGTGTCACGGCCGATGTCTGGTCCGCCACCTCGTGGGGCGAGCTGCGCCGCGACGCCCTGGCGGCCGACGAGGCGCTGCTCCGCGGTGAGGTGCGGGTCCCCTACGTGACGCAGGCGCTCTCCGGTGCCCCGGGCCCGGTGCTCGCGGTGAGCGACTGGATGCGCCAGGTCCCGGACCAGATCAGCCAGTGGGTGGAGCAGGACTGGTCCTCGCTCGGCACGGACGGCTTCGGCCTCTCCGACACCCGCGAAGCGGCCCGCCGCCACTTCGGCGTCGACGCCCGGTCGATCGTGGCGGCCTCGCTGGCCCAGCTCGCCAAGCGCGGCGAGGTCCCGGCCTCGGCGGTGAAGGAGGCCCGGGAGCGCTACGGGATCTGATCCCCGCTCCCGTAGGACCCAGCCGGACCCCCGGTCACCGGGCAGGCGCGCGTTCCGAAAGCGCGCCTGCCCGGCGGCCGGGGGTCCGGCGTTCGCGCGTCCCGCGCGCGGCGGCCGGGGGTTCCGCTGGGGGACGGGTCCGCCCTGCCGCCACAATGGGCCCATGCGCGCTGCCCGGCTGATCAAGATGGTGCTGCTCCTGCAGGCCCGCCCCGCGATGACCGCCGCCGAGCTGGCGGCCGAGCTGGAGGTGTCGGAGCGTACGGTCACCCGGGACGCGCAGGCCCTGTCCGACGCGGGCGTCCCGGTGTACGCGGAGCGCGGCCGGGCCGGCGGCTACCGGCTCGTCGGCGGCTACCGCACCCGGCTGACCGGTCTCGCCCGGGACGAGGCGGAGGCGCTGTTCCTCTCCGGGCTGCCCGCCGCGCTGCGCGAGATGGGCCTGGAGGACGCGGCGTCGGCCGCCCGTCTCAAGGTGTCGGCGGCGCTCATGCCCTCCCTGCGCGACGCCTCGTCGTCCGCGGCCCGCCGCTTCCACCTGGACGCGCCCTCCTGGTACCACGAGCCGGAGACCCCCGAACTGCTGCCCGCGATCGCCGACGCGGTCTGGGACGACCGGCTGCTGCGGGTCCGCTACCGCCGGGGCGGGGGCCGCGACCACGCGGGTACGGAGGTGGCGCGGGAGCTCGCTCCGTACGGTCTCGTCCTGAAGGCCGGGATCTGGTACCTCTGCGCCCGGGCGGGCGAGGACTTCCGGGTCTACCGGATCGACCGCTTCACCGCCGTGGAGGAGGCCGACGAGCGCTTCGAGCGGGACGAGACGTTCGACCTGCCGGGGTTCTGGGCGGAGCGGGCCGCCGGGTTCGCCCGGTCCCTGCTGCGTACCGAGGTGACCGTACGGGTGTCCGAGCGCGGCGGGCGGATGCTCGCGTACGCCGGTGACCGGGCGGCGGCCGCCTCGGCGCTCGCTGAGGCCTCGGAGCCGGGCCCGGACGGGTGGCGGACGCTGACGCTGCCGGTGGAATCCCTGGACGTGGCGTACGGCCAGCTGCTGGCGCTGGGGCCCGAGTTGGAAGTGGTGGCGCCCGAGGAGCTGCGGGCGCGGTTCACCGAAGCGGCCGAACGCCTGCGCGAGTTGTATCGCTGAAAGGCTGCAATTCGGCGTCTGCGCGTGCGGGAGCCCCCGGCAGGCTGGATGCTGGACCCGTGATGGACGAAACGGAATTCTGGGAGATCATCGACAGCACCCGCGAGGCCGCCGACGGCGACCCCGAGGACCATGCCGACCTGCTGGTGGAACGGCTGACGCAGCTCGATCCCGATTCCGTGCTGGACTTCGCCCGGCACTTCGAGGCCCGCTACAACCGCGCCTACGCCTGGGATCTGTGGGGAGCCGCGGCCGTGCTGCTGGGCGGGGCGAGCGACGACGCGTTCGACTGGTTCCGCTGCTGGCTGATCGGCCAGGGCCGGGAGGTCTTCGAGGGGGCGCTGCACGATCCGGACGCCCTGGCGGAGCTGCTGGACGACTTCGACGAGGAGATCGACGGGGACGGCGAGGAGCTGGGCTACGCGGCCGACGAGGCGTACGAGCAGCTCACCGGGGTGGTCGCGCCGGAGCTGGGGCTTCTGCCGCAGCCCGCCGAGCCGCTGGGCACCCCGGTCGACTTCGAGGACGAGGAGGCGCTCGCCGCCCGGTTCCCCGAGCTGTGGGACCGCTTCGGACCGCGGTGATACCCGGCGCTCAGGCGGGGCCGAGCGAGCGGCCCATGCAGATGTCGTCGACGTAACGCCCGTTCAGGAAGAACTCCCCGGGCAGCACCCCTTCGACGGCGAAGCCCTCGGAGGCGTAGAGCGCGCGGGCGGGGGTGTTGTGGCCGAGCACCCGCAGCGTGATCCGGTTGGCGCCCTGGCGGCGGGCCTCGGCGAACGCGGCCCGCAGCAGGGCCCTCCCCGCCCCGGCCCCGCGCGCCCAGGTCGCCACGGCGAGCCCCTTTATCTGGCGGACGTGGGCGTTGGAGGCGAGCGGGGTGGGCGGGACGAGCCGGATGTACCCGGCGATGCCCACCCGGCCGTCCGGCGTCTGTGCCTCCACCACGAGGAAGTCCTCGGGCCCGTGCCCCTCGTCGAAGAAGGGCTCGTACGGAGGCACCGGCCTCGGCAGGACGGCGTGCAGCGTCGACCAGGTGGACCGGTCGAGCTCGGCGAGTGCGTCGTCGTCGGCGAGTACGGCGGGGCGGACGGGGCGGAGTACGGGGGCGACCATGGGGTCACTGTGTCATGGGGTGTTCCCCGTGTTCGAGGCGTTTCATGGGGCAGGATGGGCCCATGCCCAGCTCCCGTATCGCCGTCAGCGGATCGTCCGGACTCATCGGAGCGGCGCTGGTGCGCTCGCTGCGCGCCGACGGGCACGAGGTGGCCCGCCTGGTGCGCCGGCCTGCCAGAAGCGGCGACGAGGTCGAGTGGGACCCCCAGCGGGGTTACGTGGACGTGGCCGGCCTCGTCGGCTGCGACGCGATCGTGCATCTGGCCGGGGCAGGAGTGGGCGACCACCGCTGGACCGAGGCCTACAAGCGGGAGATCCGGGACAGCCGGGTTCTGGGGACCGCCGCCGTCGCCGAGGCCGTCGCCTCGCTCGACACCCCGCCCCGGGTCCTGCTCTCCGGGTCCGCCATCGGCTTCTACGGCGACACCGGGAGCTCCCCGGTGGACGAGAGCGCGCCGCTCGGGGACGGGTTCCTGCCGTCGGTCTGCGAGGAGTGGGAGGCTGCCACCGCGGCCGCCGAGGAGGCGGGGGTGCGTACCGTGCACGCCCGGACCGGACTGGTCGTCGGCCGCGAGGGCGGCGCCTGGGGGCGGCTCTTCCCGCTGTTCAAGGCGGGTCTGGGCGGGAAGCTGGGCAACGGCCGCCAGTACTGGAGCTTCATCGCCCTGCACGACCATGTCGCGGCGCTGCGCCACATCCTGGACACGGAGTCGCTGACCGGGCCGGTGAACCTGACCGGGCCGAGGCCGGTCACCAACGCCGAGGTGACCGCCGCCATGGGCCGGGTGCTGCGCCGTCCCACGCTGTTCCCCGCGCCGGCGCCCGCGCTGAAGCTGGCGCTCGGGGAGTTCGCGGAGGATGTGCTGGGCAGTCAGCGGGTGATCCCGGCGAAGCTGCTGGACTCCGGCTTCTCGTTCGCCTTCCCCGACATCGACGGGGCGATCCGCGCCGCACTGCGCTGAGCCGGGCGGGCCTGTGGCGGGGCGGGTGCGAGCGCCCGGGACCGTCCCGCGCCCTCGGACCGCGTGTGCGACCCCGTGCCCCGGTGCTCCCCGGCGCGCGTCTGACCCAGTATCAGCCATCCTCCTAGCCTCGATGCGAACTCCGGCTTTCCGGGGACCTGTTGGGGGCAAGAACCCCCCACCAGTCGCACCGACTCGGGGAGGGGCACGTGCGCAGCACGGCACATCACGCAGACGTGATCATCATCGGGGCCGGAGTAGCCGGCCTGTCAGCGGCCCACCTGCTGACCGGGGCAGGGCTCGGCGTCAGTGTTCTGGAGGCGGCGCCCCGGGTGGGCGGCCGGCTCGCCACCGACGAGGTGGACGGGTTCCGGCTCGACCGCCTCGGCCCGCTGCTCTGCACCTCCTGGCCCGAGCTGACCGGCGGCCCGGGGCTCGGCGCCCCGGAGCTGCGGGAGTTCGCCCCGGGGGTCCTGATCCACAGCGAGGGGCGCCGCCATCTCACCGGCGACATACGGAGCGCGAGGGGCGCACTCAAAGCGGCACGCACCCGATCGAGCGCCCCCTGGACCCAACGCGCTCCGCGCACGCCCCGCGCTCTCCGGGCTTCCGTGGCTTCTGCGGCTCCCGCGGCCTCCGGCGCCGCCGGTTCGGCGCAGGGTGTGCACGGGCACGAACTCGGCGCTCCGGCGCGCGGCGGAGGCCGGGGCGGCGTGGTGACCGGCGCGATCGACCGGGCCCGGCTGGGCGCGGCGCTGCACCGGCTGGCTCTCACACCGGAGGCCCGGCTGCTGGCCCGCCCGGAGCGGTCGGCCGCCGAGGCGCTGGCCGGGGTGGGGCTGCCCGGCCGTACGGTGGACGGCATCCTGCGCCCGCTGCTGGCCGCGCTGCTCAGCGACCCCGCCCTCACCACGTCGAGCCGGTCCGCCGATCTGGCGCTGCGGGACTACGCGCGCGGCGGCCTGTGCGTACCGGCGGGCGGATCGGCCGCGCTGCCGGGCCTGCTGGCGGCCGCGCTGCCACCGGGCACGGTGCGGACCGGGGTGCATGTGACGGCCGCCGGCATCACCTCCGTACGCACCAAGGAGCACGGCGAACTGGGGTGCCGCTCGCTGTTGCTGGCGACCGGGGCGGGGGCCGCGGCCGAGCTGCTGCCCGGGCTTCGGGTGCCGTCCTTCCGCCCGGTGACGGTCCTTCACCACACCGCGTCCGCCCCGCCGCCCACGGGCAGGTCGCTGGTGCTGGACGGAGACCGGTCGGGCCCGGTGGCGTACACCTCGGTGATGAGCGAGGTCGACCCCTCGCGCGCGCCGGAGGGCCGGACGCTGATCACCTCGACGGTGCTCGGGACCCCGCCGCCGGACCTGGACCGCTCGGTACGGACGCATCTGGCGGCGCTGTACGGCGTGCCGACCGACGGCTGGGAGCTGCTGGCGGCCCACCACGACCCGGAGGCGGTGCCCGCGATGGAGACCCCGCACGACCCGCGCCGCCCGGTGCGGGTGCTGGCCGGACTGTACGTCTGCGGCGACCACCGCGACACGAGCACGGTCCAGGGAGCGCTGCACTCGGGCCGCCGGGCGGCAGGGGCGATCCTCACGGACCTGGGTGTCGGGGGCGCGCACGCGGGGAGCCTGCCCCGGGCCGCGTGAGGCCGGGCCGCCTGGGACCCGGCCCCTGGCCCCGGGTCCCACGGGGCTCAGCCCAGAGCGGCCACCCGGTCGCGGTAGCCGCGTACGGCGACCGCGTCGCGGTAGGGCTCCAGGCTGCGCTCGAAGGCGCGGACGTACTCCGTGGCGCGCACCGAGCGCATCTCGGCCGCCTGCTGGGCCGCCTCCGCACCGAGCTGGCAGGCCTGCTCCAGCTCGCCGAGGCCGAGGCGGGCCGAGGCCAGGACGATCCGGCAGAGCAGTCTGCTGCGGGCGTACGCGGGGGCGCGCAGCTGGAGCGAGCGCTCGGCGTGCTGGGCGGCGGCCCGGTACTGCTGGAGGTCGCGGTGGCAGTGGCTCAGCTCGTCGGCGAGCTGCGCCTCGTCGAAGGTGCGGGCCCAGTGCGGCACCTCGTCGCCGGGGCGCGCGGTCTCCAGGGCGTGTTCGGCGCGGGTCAGGGCGGCGGTGCAGGAGCGCGCCTCGCCGAGCACCGCGTGTCCGCGCGCCTCGACCGCGTGCAGCAGCGCCTGGACGAGGGGCGGGGCGGCCGAGCCGATGCCCTGCTGGGCGACGCGGGCGAGCTGGACGGCTTCCCTGCCGTGCCCGAGGTAGACGGCCTGCCGGCTCATGGTGAGCAGCACATAGGCCCCGTAACCGCGGTCCCCGGCGGCCTGGGCGAGCCGGAGCGCCTGGACGAAGTACCGCTGGGCGAGGCCGTGGGCGGCGATGTCGTACGAGGTCCAGCCGGCCAGCCGGGTCAGGTCGGCCACCGCGGCGAACAGCCGCCGCCCGGTGGTCTCGCCGTAGGTGCCCCGGAGCATCGGCTCGGCCTCGTGCTCCAGATAGCGCACGAGGGCCTGCCGGGCGTGACCGCCGCCGTAGGCGTGGTCCAGGGTGCGGAAGAGCTCCCCGACGGAGCGCAGCGCGGCGACGTCCCCGGTGCCGACCCGCTGGCCGGGGCCGCGGTCCGTCTGGCGCTGGCGCGGCACCACGGGCAGCGCACCGGCCCCGGGGTGCGCCCCGGCGGCGGGCGGGGGCGTCGCGGGCGGGTGCGTGGCGGCGGGCCCCGACGGCGTGGGCCGGTGCGGTCCGGCGGGCGGGCGCGGCAGGGTGCGGGCCTCGGTGCGCGGCGCCCCGTCCGTACGCCCCGGGGCCATGCGTCCCGCAGCGGTGGCCCCGGCCTCTCCCCCGGCGCGGCGGGCGGCCCCGCCGTCCCGGGCCACCCATTCGTCGGCCCGGCCGATCAGCCAGTCGCGGCTGGGGACGACGAGTCCGGCGGGCGTGAAGGCGATCTTGCGCAGCTCCGTGTGCGTACCCGAGTCCTTGCGCCACAGGCCGCTGACGATGTCGACCGCCTCGGCGGGGGTGGCCGCGAACTCCAGTCCCGCGTAGACGGGGGCACAGGCGTCGAGCCCGAGGTCCTGCGCGGAGAGCCGCCGGCCGAGCCGCCGGGTGAACACCTCGGCGATCAGCGCGGGAGTGGTGCCGCGCGGCTGCTGTCCCCGCAGCCAGCGGGTGACCGAGGTCTTGTCGTACCGCAGGTCGAGGCCGTGTTCGAGGCCGAGCTGATCGACCCGGCGGGCGAGGCCCGCGTGGGAGAACCCGGCTTCCGCGATGAGTGAGGCGAGTCTGCGGTTGGGCGTGCGCTGCGAGGGTCGTTCCGACATCAGCTGTACGGTCTCCTGCCTTCGGGGCCGGACGGGCAGCCCTCATGGGAACGGCGCGAATTTAGCGGCCACCGGGGCGGCCACTGCCACCCTTTGCTCCACGTTCATCCGATCGTGTGAGGATTCCGGACGGAGCTGACGGAAACGCCCGACACGTGGGTGCGCGGCCGTCGTGCCCGTGAGAGGCCGTTCCACCTGCCGGGGGCCTGTTCGGGCGACGGTCGTACAGTGGATGCGGGCGCGATCAGTGCAGGGCACCGTCATCCCGGGGACACCCCTCCGGGCCTGCGGGGCCCGCAGAGGGAGGCATCGGTGAGCGAGCTGCGGTTCATCCGTCTGGGCTTCGGCGAACAGGCCGTCGAATACACGGAGGCCTGGCAGAAGCAGCGCGAGGTGCACGCGGACCGGTTCGAGGACCGGGTGCCGGACACCTGTCTGCTTCTGGAACACCCGCCCGTCTACACCGCGGGACGCCGTACGGCGGACAGCGAGCGTCCGCTCGACGGCACCCCCGTCATCGACGTGGACCGGGGCGGGAAGATCACCTGGCACGGTCCGGGCCAGCTCGTCGGCTACCCGATCCAGAAGCTGCCGCGCCCGGTCGACGTCGTCGCGCATGTGCGCCGGCTGGAGGACGCGCTGATCCGCACGGCCGCCGACTTCGGCGTGGAGACCTCCCGGGTCGAGGGCCGCAGCGGGGTCTGGGTGCTGGGCGACCCGGTCGAGCAGCGCCAGGCGCTGGGCGGGCTCTCGCTGGACTTCGACCCGAGGCTCCAGGACGAGGAGTTCGACCCCCGGCTGAACGGCCCGGAGTACGCCCCGTCCAACGCGGGCCAGCGCCGCGAGGACCGCAAGCTGGCGGCGATCGGCATCCGGGTCGCCAAGGGCGTCACGATGCACGGCTTCGCGCTCAACGTGAACCCGGACAACACCTGGTTCGACCGGATCGTCCCGTGCGGCATCCGGGACGCCGGGGTCACGTCCCTCTCCAACGAGCTGGGCCGCCAGATCACGATCGAGGAGGTGCTGCCGGTCGTCGAGAAGCACCTGCGGGACATCCTGGAGAACGCGGATCTCGCACCGCGCGAGATCGAACGGCCGCAGACTTCGGTCCCGGCGCCGCAGGCTTCGGTCCCGGCGTGAGGAGCCGCCGCCGTACCGATCGGTAGCGCGTCCCCCGCCGCCGACGGGGGAATAGGGCCCGTCGGCCGCAGGTTGGCCAGACGTAAGGCCGTTCGATGTAGGGGCGTACCCTGGTGTTCGCCGAAGAATCCAAAGTGAATCCCTCGCGCATCGCTCGCGCATCCCACGCGAACCCGACGCGAATCCAACGCAGCAGAGAGCAAAGGGGAGCCGGAGTGTCCGCTGTCGCACCCGACGGGCGCAAGATGCTGCGCCTGGAGGTCCGGAACAGCCAGACCCCCATCGAGCGCAAGCCCGAGTGGATCAAAACGCGGGCGAAGATGGGCCCCGAGTACAAGCAGCTGCAGCAGCTGGTCAAGGGTGAGGGCCTGCACACGGTCTGCCAGGAGGCGGGCTGTCCCAACATCTTCGAGTGCTGGGAGGACCGCGAGGCCACCTTCCTCATCGGCGGCGACCAGTGCACCCGGCGCTGCGACTTCTGCCAGATCGACACCGGCAAGCCGCAGGCGCTGGACCGTGACGAGCCCCGCCGCGTCGGCGAGTCCGTCGTGACGATGGACCTGAACTACGCCACCATCACCGGCGTCGCCCGCGACGACCTGGAGGACGGCGGCGCCTGGCTGTACGCGGAGACCGTCCGCCAGATCCACACGCTCACCGCGGAGCGGGAGGCCGGCGCGACCAAGGTCGAGCTGCTGATCCCCGACTTCAACGCGGAGCCCGCGCAGCTCGCCGAGGTCTTCTCCTCGCGCCCCGAGGTGCTCGCGCACAACGTGGAGACGGTGCCGCGGATCTTCAAGCGGATCCGCCCCGGCTTCCGTTACGAGCGTTCCCTGGAGGTCATCACCCGCGCCCGCGAGGCCGGTCTGGTGACCAAGTCGAACCTGATTCTCGGCATGGGCGAGACCCGCGAGGAAGTCAGCGAGGCGCTCCAGGACCTGTACGACGCGGGTTGCGAGCTCATCACGATCACGCAGTACCTCCGCCCCTCCGTACGGCACCACCCGGTCGAGCGCTGGGTGAAGCCGCACGAGTTCGTCGAGCTGAAGGACGAGGCCGACGCGATCGGCTACTCCGGCGTGATGTCGGGGCCGCTGGTGCGGTCCTCGTACCGCGCGGGGCGTCTCTTCCAGCAGGCGATGGACGCGCGGGGCACCGCCGCCGGGGCCGTCCAGGCCGCAACAGCCGTGTGAATCCGCTCACGAGCGGCCACCAGGCCCCCGCCGCATGACCGAAGCGGTCCGGACGCTCCTCGCAGGTGAGGGACGCGTACGGACCGCTTCGGCGTGCGCGGCGCCGGAATCAAGGCTTCATTGGTGTTTGACCACCCGGTCATGCGCTGGTAACACCAAGCAGTGACCCTAGGTACACGCGCGGCAGCGGCTCCAGCAGCCGCCGCCGTCACCGCTTCCCGCACTCATCCGCGCCACCGGGCGCATCCATTCCGAGGGGGAACACCACGATGCAGGCCGCACCGGTCCGCGCCCACGCCCTTCCGTCCGTCACCACCGCCCTGCGCGCCGTCGAGTCGCTGCTGCTGAGCAGCGGCCAGCGCACCGCCCGCCGCAACGCCTGGACGGCCGTCCTGGAGGACCGCCGCCGTGCCAAGGACCGGGTGGAGGCCCAGTACGTGCTGGACGCCGTGGCCGACCACCGTTCCTAGGCCGCTCCGGCGCCACGGGTCGCTCGCGCATTCCCGGGACGCTCCCACGTTCCTGGGGCGCTTCCTCGCCACGTAAACTTCAGTACATGGCGAGGAAGGCAAAAACTGAAGGCGCGGACAGCGCCGAGAACGCGGGGCGACTCAAGCAGATCGCCCTGACCTACAAGATGACCAGGCGGACCGACAGCAAGATCGGTCTTGTCGTCGCAGGTGTCGGAATCGTCACGTTCGGTGTCCTCCTCGGCATCGGCTTCGCGATCGGCCACCCGGTCTATCTGGGCATCCTGGGCTTCGTCCTGGCCGTCCTCGCGATGGCGATCGTCTTCGGCCGACGCGCCGAGCGGGCGGCCTTCGGTCAGATGGAGGGCCAGCCCGGAGCGGCGGCCGCCGTCCTGGACCGGATCGGGCGCGGCTGGACGACCACCCCCGCGGTGGCGATGAACCGCAGCCAGGACGTCGTCCACCGGGCGGTCGGCAAGGCGGGCATCGTCCTGGTCGCCGAGGGCAACCCGAACCGGGTGAAGGGCCTGCTGGCGGCCGAGAAGAAGAAGATGGCCCGCATCGTGGTGGACGTGCCGGTGCACGACATCATCGTCGGCAACGGCGAGGGCCAGGTGCCCCTGAAGAAGGTCCGCACCAAGATGCTGAAGCTCCCCCGCGTCCTGACCGGCCCGCAGGTGACCACCACCAACGACCGGCTGCGCGCGATGGGTGACCTGATGAGCAACATGCCGCTGCCGAAGGGCCCGATGCCGAAGGGCATGCGGATGCCGCGCGGCGGAAAGATGCGCTGACCGCGACCTACGGAAACGGGGCGGCCCCAGGACCTTCACCGGTCCGGGACCGCCCCGTTTCGCATGGTGCACGTCGCATGGTGCGCGTCGCATGAGTGCACGTCGCATGGGTGCGCGGGAGGAGGTCACATCCGAATCTGAACGGAGCGCGACAGCCGGTCGTGCAGACCGCGCCCGTCGCGGTCCCAGACGAGCGCGGGGATGACGAGCAGGAGCAGCACGGTCCGCACGGCCACGCGCACGAACCCGAGCCGCCCGCCGTCGTCGGCGACGACGCGCACACCCAGCAGCCGCTTCCCGGGCGTGCAGCCGACGGTGCCGACGGTCAGCAGGCTCATCACGAGGAAGATCCCGAGCGCCCAGTTCCCCGCCGCCTGCTGGTCACCGCGAGCGAACAGCCCGTATGCGATCAGCATGCAGAGCGTCCAGTCGATGAAGATCGCCCCGAAGCGCCGGCCGAGCGGCGCGATCGAGCCGGGCCCCTCCTCGGGCAGCCCGAGACCCTTGCCCCGGTAGCCGAAGTCGGCGCCCATCTCCTCGGCGGCCGCGCGGGGCCCCGAGAGCCACGATCCGATTGCTTGCCTGTTGTCCACCCGTCCACGGTACTGCGCCCGGGTTTGGGCCCGGCCGGGCGGGGCACGGAAACAGCCGCACGGAGACCGCCGCTGAGATGCCGCCCACCACCGCCCCGGTTAACTTGGGCGAAACAAATGGGTCACGCTTGGGAAATCGAGCCTGCCTATGGTCGGGTCCAGCGTGCGCCACCGCACTGGCCGCACCACGAGCTACACAACCCCCGCCCCTCCCGGGTCGGGAGGAGGAGGAGTTGGATGTTCCAGAACGCCGACGAAGTGCAGAAGTACGTAGCGGACAACGACGTCAAGTTCATCGATGTCCGGTTCTGCGACCTGCCCGGGGTGATGCAGCACTTCACGATCCCGGCAGCGACCTTCGACCCGGCCGAGGAACTGGCCTTCGACGGTTCGTCGATCCGCGGCTTCCAGGCCATCCACGAGTCGGACATGGCGCTGCGGGCGGACCTGTCGACGGCTCGGGTGGACCCCTTCCGCCGCGACAAGACGATCAACATCAACTTCTTCATCCACGACCCCATCACGGGCGAGCAGTACAGCCGTGACCCGCGCAACATCGCCAAGAAGGCCGAGGCCTACCTCGCCTCGACCGGCATCGCGGACACCGCGTACTTCGGCCCGGAGGCCGAGTTCTACGTCTTCGACAACGTCCGCTTCCAGACGTCGGCGAACGAGAGCTTCTACCACATCGACTCCGAGGCCGGCGCCTGGAACACCGGTGCGCTGGAGAACAACCGCGGTTACAAGGTCCGCTACAAGGGCGGCTACTTCCCGGCCCCGCCGGTGGACCACTTCGCCGACCTGCGGGCCGAGATCTCCCTGGAGCTGGACAAGAACGGCCTCCAGGTCGAGCGCCAGCACCACGAGGTCGGCACGGCCGGCCAGGCGGAGATCAACTACAAGTTCAACACGCTGCTCGCCGCGGCCGACGACCTGATGCTCTTCAAGTACATCGTGAAGAACGTCGCCTGGCGCAACGGCAAGACCGCGACCTTCATGCCGAAGCCGATCTTCGGCGACAACGGCTCGGGCATGCACGTGCACCAGTCGCTGTGGCAGGGCGGCACGCCGCTCTTCTACGACGAGCAGGGTTACGCCGGCCTCTCGGACACCGCCCGCTACTACATCGGCGGCATCCTGAAGCACGCCCCGTCGCTGCTGGCCTTCACCAACCCGACGGTGAACTCCTACCACCGCCTGGTCCCCGGCTTCGAGGCCCCGGTCAACATGGTGTACTCGCAGCGCAACCGCTCCGCCGCGATGCGCATCCCGATCACCGGCTCGAACCCGAAGGCCAAGCGCGTCGAGTTCCGCGCCCCGGACCCGTCCTCCAACCCGTACCTCGCGTTCTCCGCGCTGCTGATGGCGGGCCTGGACGGCGTGAAGAACAAGATCGAGCCGGCCGAGCCGATCGACAAGGACCTCTACGAGCTGGCTCCCGAGGAGCACGCCAACGTCCAGCAGGTCCCGACCTCCCTCCCGGCCGTGCTCGACGCCCTGGAGGCGGACAACGAGTACCTCCAGGCGGGCGGCGTCTTCACGGCGGACCTGATCGAGACCTGGATCGACTACAAGCGCACGAACGAGATCGCCCCGATCCAGCTGCGGCCGCACCCGCACGAGTTCGAGCTGTACTTCGACATCTAGGACCGCCGCAGGTCAGAGGGGTTCTCCTCTCGCCTGGGCCGTCTGTGGGCCGTGGGCCGTATCCCTCCGGGGGTACGGCCCACGGCCTTTTCCAGCGAGGCAGGCCCGCCGAGGAGTTCGGCGCCCGGGCCGTGGCCGGCGTACGGGGAGACGGCGGGGTCACTGGGAACCAGGCACCGTTCTGTCGCAGGGCACGACCGCATAGCCCGGCACGGACGGCCATCGAACCGTCAGAACCACCGACTCCTCCTCCGCGAACCATGAGTGATCGACTCCGCGCCCCCACACGACGTAGTCACCCTGCTTCTCCAGCAGGACGTCACGGCCCGGCAGTTCGACGCGGAAGCGGCCACTGATGAGAACCAGAAGAGCCGTGCGTTCCTCGCCCCTCACCCACTGCGATCGCCTGTCGGCACGGGGGTGGACGCCCCACTTGATCTCCACGGCTTCGCTGTGGCGCGGGTCGTCGGCGTCCTTGAAGTGCCCGAGGAGCCATCCTCGGTCCAGTGCCGCGTCCTTGCCCGCGTTGCCCACGTACACGCTGTCGTTCACGCGGGGGAACGCTAGCAGCGCCGGCCGGTGCCGGAACACCGCGTGGTGGATGGAGCGGGGCGGGCGCCCGAGCCCGACAGCGCCCAGCGCGCGGGGCGGGCGCCGGAGCCGGTCTCGGCGGTGCGGCCGCTACTGCCGGTGCGGCGCCTCGGGGGAACGGGGTCGCCCGGTCTCAGCGGAGCAAGGGCCGTGCCCTCCCCGCCCAGTACTCGTCCGCCGTGATGCCCAGCAGGACCACGTCGTGGTACGCGCCCGCGAAGTACTCGTGCTGGCGCAGGCGGCCCTCCTCCACGAAGCCGAGTCCGCGGTAGAGGGCCAGGGAGGCGTCGTTGAAGGCGTAGACCTCCACCTCGCACTTGTGGCAGCGCTGTTCGGCGAACATGTAGGTGAGGATCAGTTCGGTGGCCTCGGCGGCGTAGCCCTGGCGGCGGTGTTCCCGGGTGACCTCGATGCCTGTACGGAAGCGGCCCGCCCGGGCGTCCGTCTCGCCCACCGACACCGCGCCGACGAAGGCGTGCTCGAAGCGGGTCTCGATGACCAGTTGGTACGAGGCCGGGTTCGGGGTGCGGCCGGCGCGCTCGGTGGCCCAGGCGCGGAAGCTCTCGTCCGAGCGCGGGGGTTCGACCACGTCGGCGTTGCGGGCGTCCACGGTGTGCAGGGCCAGGGCCCGGAAACCCTCCCAGTCCTGCGGTTCGATGCCCCGCAGGCGTACTCTCTCGCCGGTCCACAGGTCGGTCATCTCGCTCCAGTCAGGTATGAGGGGGTAGGGGCAGGCAGGTCGATCGGTCGGTCGGTCAGGCTACGTGGGGCGTGATCGTCCTCGCGCAGGCCAGGGACTCCCTGTGTGTCGTGTCCACCTCCAGGTCGTACGACACCCCGTCGTGCACCTTCACCGCCTGTGCCGCGGCCATGCCTCTCGGGCGGTCCCCCCGGGCGATCTCGCGGGCCTCGGCGACCGCACCCTCGCAGCGGACCCCCACCCACAGGACGTTCAGGCCCGTCAGCGCCTTCCGCCACGGTTCCTGGGAGGCCGGGCCGCCCAGGAACACGTCGTCGACGATGACCTTCGCGCCCGCCCGGGCCATCGCGGCGACGCCCTCGCGCCAGGCCGCCTCCAGTCTCCGGAACTCCTCGCCGACGGCCACGCCGCCGTCGTCGGCGAACGCGATGCCCGCGTCCGACGTGCGCAGGGACGCGGGCAGGGAGTCCACGAAGGTGTCGATCGCGGCAGCGAGCCACGGAGTCGGCAGCTCCGCCTGGAGGCAGCGGACGATGCCGGACTTGCCGGAACTGGACCCGCCGTTCAGCACGATCACTTGGGTGGCCACCCGGACACGGTAGAGGCAACCCGTGCGGTGTTCGACGTATTTTCGGACCGCTGCACGCCACGTCCGGCCAGTCGGCAGCCCAGACAGCCCGGGTGACCCTGCCGGGCGGTGCGGTCCCGCACTTTCCACGGCCACTCGCTCTCGGGACGGGGGCCGCTCGGCTTGCCCCAGCCCGCCAGGTGGAGGAGCCAGGCCAGCACGCCCGCACCGAGAGTGATGCCGATGCCCACGAGCGCCAGGAGTGCGGAGACCGCGGTCACGGCGACGCCCGTGAGCGTCAGGCCGATGACCGCGACCGCTGTTCCCGCCCAACCGGCGGCCGTGTGGCCCAGATCGACGTGGCCGTGTGCACTCATGACTCTCCCCGGGAAGCGGACAGTAGGCTGATCGAGAGAGCGTTTATCTCACGAACTAAGTTACTTAGATGCTAAGGGAATTTCTGCGTGGACGGCAAGTCACGGCCGGACGCCGCCCCGGAACGGCCGAGCGCCACCCCGGAGCAGGCGCATGCCCGGATGGACCGGCTCATGGCGCTGGGCATCGTCGCCCAGCACGACATCGCGGGTCGGCTCGGGCTCAACATCACCGATCTGACCTGTCTGGGGTTCGTCCTGGAGGCCGAGGGAGCGGGGACGGCCGCGACCGCCGGTGAACTGGCCCGGCGCGCCAACCTCACCACCGGTGCGATCACGGGCGTCATCACCCGGCTGGAGCGCGCCGGGTACGTACGCCGGGAGAGCGATCCGGCCGACCGCCGACGGGTGAGAGTGGTCGCCGACGAGACCGCCGCCGCCCGGCTCTTCGCGGTGTACGGCCCCAACTACCAGCGGTTCGCCGCCCTGTTCGCCGCGTACGGGCCGGACGAGATCGCCGTGCTCGCCGACTGGTTCGAGCGGGCCACCGAGATCATGAGCACCTCGTTGGACGAGGTGCGCGGCGGCACCCGGCCCGCCTAGGCGGGCCTGATCGTGGCGAGCTGCGCGAGCAGCAGGATCAGGCGCTACGCCGTCGCGCAGTCGGGGGACGTGAAGGCGACCGTCCGGGCGCCCGGCGTGCGCGCGACGCCCGGTAGGAGGGTCGCCAGGTCGATGGTGTGCGGGCTCGCGAGGCCGACCTCCACGTCCAGGGGCCCGCCGAGGGCCGGGGGCGGGATCTCCGCGCGGCGGCTCACCGCGTCCGCCGCCGCCCTGCGCAGCCTCTCCCGGGCCTCCTCCGGGTGCAGGGTCACGGCGGCCGCCACGCCCAGGGCCTCCTTGACGGGCCATGGTCCCTCCTGGCGGAGCCCGGCAGCCGGGTGCCCCCGGACACGTCGCTCGACGGTCCGGGGGCAGTGGTCGGTTCCGGTCAGCGGCCGTAGCGGATCAGGGCGCGGACCATGCGGCAGGTGGTGTCGGACGGCGGGTGGATGCCCATGCGCTCGGCGGTGATCCGTATCCGGTGGTTGCCGGCGCTGGAGGGCTGGTAGACCCCGCTGTCGAGCAGGGCGATGGCCAGGCGCATGGCCTTGAGGCGGCGGTTGTGGGAGACGTACCACTCGCGGGGGCGGCCCGCGGGCAGCCGCTTCTTCGCGGGCGGCGCGGGAAGCGGCGGGTGGAAGGGCATCGGGAGCTGTCGGTCGAGCGGCTCGGTCGTGGCTGTGGCGACGGCCATCGGCATCCTCCTGGCAGCGTGGTGGAACCCTCACGAACTCCCTCCATTCTACTGCCCCCCACTGACAATCGCCCCTGGCCAGAGGCCATTTCGGCAGTCCCTCACGTACCCTTGGCCCCATGGAGATCTGGATCAATCCCGCCTGTTCCAAGTGCCGCGGCGCGGTGACCCTGCTGGACGCCGAAGGGGCCGATTACACCGTCCGCCGCTACCTGGAGGACGTGCCGTCGCCCGAGGAGATCCGCGCCGTGCTGGGCCGGCTCGGTCTGGAGCCGTGGGACATCACGCGGACGCAGGAGGCGGTGGCCAAGGAGCTGGGCCTCAAGGACTGGCCGCGGGACGCCGGTTCGCGGGAGCGGTGGATCGCCGCCCTCTCCGAGCACCCGAAGCTGATCCAGCGGCCGATCATCACGGCCGAGGACGGCACGGCCGTGGTGGCGCGGAGCGAGGAGGCGGTGCGGGACGCGCTGGGGCGTGGCGCCTGAGGCTGTGGACCGCCGGGGGACGGACGCCGGGCAGCCTCAGCGTTCGTCCGTGCCCGCTCGCTTGGCCGTGGACAGGGCGATGCGGTTCCAGGTGTTGATCGTGAAGATCAGGGCCAGCAGGTGGGCCAGCTCCTCCTCGGTGAAGTGGGCCGCCGCGCGGTCGTAGACCTCGTCCGGCACACCCGCGTCGCCGATCCGGGTGACCGCGTCCGTCAGGGCCAGGGCGGACCGCTCCCGGTCCGTGAAGAAGTGGTCCGCCTCCCGCCACACCGCGACCATGTGCAGGCGTTCCTCGCTCTCGCCCGCCTTGCGCGCGTCCGTGGTGTGCATGTGCAGGCAGTAGGCGCAGCGGTTCAGGTGCGAGGCGCGGATCTGGACCAGTTCGACCAGGGCCGGGTCCAGTCCCTCGCGGGCCGCCGCGTCCAGGCCGATCACGGCCCGGAACGCCTTCGGGGCCGCCTTCGCGAAGTTCAGCCGGGGCGTGGCCGTGTTGGGCCGGACGGTGGTGGCCGGAGTGGTCGTGCGGTCGTTCGTCTTGATCTCCGTCGTCGTCATGGGTACGAATCTAGGGCGACAAGCGACTGGGCGTGGGGTGCACTTCTGTGAGGGATTCATGGGTCAATTCCGCGGAGGTCCTGGGCAGCGATCTGCCCCTGGAACTCTCCGGCACCGGTAACCGCCGGGCCCTGCTGATGGACGCGCTGCGCGAGGCCGTGCGCAGCGGGCGGCTCGCACCGGGCACCCGGCTGCCGCCCTACCGTTCCCTCGCCGCCGACCTGGGCCTGGCCCGCAACACCGTCGCCGACGCCTACGCGGAGCTGGTCGCGGAAGGGTGGCTGGCCGCTCGCCAGGGCTCGGGGACCCGGGTCGCCGAGCGGGCCGCCCCGGTGACCCCGGTGCTCCGGCCGCGCACCCCCGAGCGCGCCGCACGCCCGGTCCACGACCTGGTCCAGGGGCAGCCGGACCCCTCGGCCTTCCCGCGCACCGCCTGGCTGGCCTCGGCCCGGCGGGCGCTGGCCGCCGCCCCCGACGACGCGTTCGGGCCCGGCGATCCGCACGGGCGGCCCGAGCTGCGGCGGGCCCTGGCCGGCTATCTCGCCCGGGTGCGCGGGGTGCGGGCCGCGCCGGATCGCATCGTGCTCTGTTCGGGCGCCGCGCACGGGCTGCGGCTGCTCGCGGAGGTGGTCGGCGGCCCTTGGGCGGCGGAGGAGTACGGGCTGCCCTTCCACCGCGAGCTGCTCGCCTCCCACGGGGTCGGCACCCGGCCGCTCGGCGTGGACGCGGACGGCGCCCGGGTCGACGGGCTCAGCCGCCGCGACCGGGCCGTACTCCTCACACCCGCCCACCAGTTCCCCACCGGTGGGCCGCTGCACCCCGCGCGGCGGGCGGCCGTCGTCGACTGGGCCCGGGCCACCGGCGGGCTCGTCGTCGAGGACGACTACGACGGGGAGTTCCGCTACGACCGGCAGCCCGTGAGGGCCGTCCAGGGGCTCGATCCCGAGCATGTGGTGTTGGTGGGGTCGGTGAGCAAGAGCCTCTCCCCCGCTCTGCGGATCGGGTGGCTGGTGCTGCCCCAGCGGCTCGTCGCCCCCGTCGTCGCGGCCAAGGGCGAGCGGGAGCAGTTCTCCAGCGCCACCGAGCAGCTCACCCTCGCGGACTTCGTCGAGTCGGGCGCGTACGACCGGCAGGTACGCCGGATGCGGCAGCGCCACCGCCGCCGCCGGGACCAGTTGGTGGCCGCGCTGCACGCGCGGGCCCCGCACGTCCGGGTCACCGGGATCGCGGCCGGGTTGCATGCCGTGGTGGAGCTGCCGCCCGGCACCGAGCGTTCGGTGGTCCGGGCGGCGGCCTGGCAGGGGCTCGCGGTGGAGGGGCTGGGCGACTACCTGCACCCGGGCGCGGAGCACTCGCGCCGTACCGGTGGCGTCGGTGCCGGGCATGCCACCGGTGCCGTACGTGCCACCGGTGCCGGACGTTCCGCCGGTGACACCCTCGCCCCCCGCCGCGACGGGCTCGTCGTCGGGTACGCCACCCCCGCCGAATCCGCCTACCCCGAGGCGCTCGACGCCCTGTGCCGCTCCCTGCCCCCGGTCAGCCCGCCTGCGCCTGTGCCTCCGCAGCCGCCAGCAGCTCCGTGAGGTGGAGGCCGAAGCGCGCGTCGCAGGCGTGCGGCACCCCCGTGCGGACCGCTTCGGTCAGGGCGTCCACCGCGCCCCGGAACGCGGTCTCCGCGCCGCCCCAGCCCGGGATCGACGCCGTCCCCCGCTCGCCCCGCAGCTCGATCTCGACGCCCGCCGCGCCGGGCGGGGCGCTCAGTCCGAGGGTCACCGTGCTGGACGCGCCGGAGGCGTGGCGCAGGATCAGGTGCGTGGTGTCGGCCGGTCCCGCGGCGGCCGTCAGGTGCTCGACGTCGCCCAGGACGGGGATCAGCACGGACAGCGCGTGCGGGCCGACGTCCCACAGGCCGCCCTTCTCGCGCCGCCACGGGGAGTCCGCGTACTCGCTGCGCGAACCGGTGGCGTAGAGCGAGCCCAGCCACTGGGCGCGCGCCGTGAACCAGCCGTCCAACGCGGCCTGTTCGGCGATCCAGGCGGAGGTCTCGGGCGCGAAGCGCAGTGTGCAGAAGACGACCGAGGCCACCGACGCCTTCTCCGCCGCCTCGGCCACCGCGCGGGCCCCGGCGACCGTCGTGGCGACCGGCTTGTCCATCAGCAGGTGGCAGCCCGCCCCCGCCGCCCTGACCGCGAGCGGGGCCTGGACGTCCGGCGGCAGCGCGAAGGCCACCGCGTCGCTCCCTTCGAGGAGCGCGTCGATGCCCTCCTCGCCGGTGTACGCCCGGGTCCCGTGGGCGGCGGCGAGCGCGTCCGCCGCCTCGGCCCTGCGGCCCCACACACCGCTCAGCTCGACGCCGGGGTGGGCGGCGAGCGCGGGAGCCTGGGTGTTACGGGCCCAGGGGCCGGCGCCGAGGAGGCCGATGCGCAGAGGAGGAGTGGCTGCAGTCGTCATGCGTGCCAGTGTGCCGGGCGCGGTGGCCGCCCGGACAGGGGGCCCGGACAGCGCCGGCCTCGAATGCGGTGGCGCGAAGCCGCCCCGCCCCGTTACGTTTCCCGAGCCGGCCGCGGGACTCCGGTGCGACTTCCGAGACCTGCCTGTGAAGCAATGATTTCGTCGTTCGCGCCCCCATTCCCCGGCCGGCACTCCAGCCACCCGGGGGACGACCATGAACACGCCCGACAGCCGCGCCCACAGCCCCGCCGACCTCGTCGCCGCCGAGGACGTCCTCCTCTTCGTGAACGCGGCGATCACCGCGACCGGACAGCGCGAATTCCGCTCCCGCGCCGTCGACCAGCAGCTCTCCCTGGACTTCCTGCACACCTACGTACGGGTCAACTACCGCCGGGTGTACGCGGCTTCGCTGGCGCTGGACATCAACCACCACAACGCGGCGCTCATCGTGCGCCGGCTGCTGGAGACCGCGGGCGAGGCGTCCCCCGAGGAGCGGCGTACCGAGGGCCGGCTGATCGCGGCCCGGCTGGCGGCGCTGCCGCCGCAGCGCGTCTACCGGCTCTTCGGCGAGCTGCGCCGGGCCAAGGTCAACAACCGGCGCACCCGGGCGATCATGCGGGACTGGCTGGCGGCCCGCCCCGATCTGGGCCATGACGCGGTGAAGTACCGGGCCGGGCTGAAGACCGCCGCCCGGCACATCCATCTGCCCTGCCCCGAGGGGGGCGGCCCGCTCGCCGAGGTCGGGGCGTTCCTCTTCCGGCCGGGCCGGCTGCGCCGGTACGAGCACGGCACGCTGGACGCCTGGCGGCGCGCCCACTACGAGCAGGGGGCCCTGGCCGAGCTGCCGTTCACCGTGGCGGAGGGGTTCGCCGCCCAGCACGGGATGAAGCGCGAGGTGTTCCTGAAGCGGGCCGCGCCCCGGATGACCCGGCTGGAGCGGCTGCGCACCCGGGAGCAGCGGGTGATGGGCGAGCGGCGGCCGGACGCCGATCTGACCGTGATGCCGCTGACCCGGCTCGCGCTGTACGTGCTGTCGCTCGGCTTCGAGCAGCGCGCCGAGCGCCGGGCCGAGCTGACCGGTGCCCTGCGCGCGGCGGCCCGCCGGGCGGCGGGCGCGCACGCGGGGAGCTGGGGGCGGGTGCACGCGGTGCTGGACGACAGCTTCTCCTCGTCCGGTTCGGGGCAGAAGCGGCGTCGGCCGCTCGCCGTGGCCCTGGCCTGCCACCACCTGCTGGAGGTGCTCGCGGCGCCGGGGGCGTACCGGGGGTCGTGGACCTCGGGGGCGCGGGATGCGCTGCTCGTCCGTCCCTGGGGGCCGACCCCGCTGGGGATGCGGATCCTGGACGCGCTGGAGCCGGGGGCCGACGGGGCGGCTCCGGACCGGCTGGTGATCGTCTCGGACGGCTGGGACAACGCCCCGTCGGGTCTGGCGGGCGAGGTGCTGCGGGTGTGGCGGCGTCGGCTGGATCCGGCGCGGCGGACAGCGGTGGTGCACGTCAACCCCGTATACGACGCGGAGGGTTTCGACGTGCGGCGGCTGGCGGCGGAGGCGGCGACGGCCGGGATCCGGGACGCGGAGGATCTGCCCGCCCTGGTGGAGATCGCCCGGTTCGCGGAGGGGCGCTCGGGACCTGCGGAGCTGTACGCGTATCTGGACCGGCAAGTGGCCCGGTTCAGCGGAGCGGGAGCGGCCTCGTGAAGCGGCTGGAGTCGGCACCGGCGACCGCCCGCACCGCGCGGGCGGCGGGAGAGGACGTGGCACCGTGAACCGGCTGGAGCTGACCGGACTCACCGCCGGCCCCGCACAGGTGTGGGGCGGTGTCCGGCTCGTCCCGCTGGTCCGCCGGGCGCCGGTGGAGGGGCTGCGGCTGCATCGCGAGGTCTACGAGGGCCTCGGCGCGGGGATCGTCGAGCTCGGGCCCCGGGAGCGCTATCTCTCGTACATTCCGCACGGGCTGGTCGCCGACTGGTCGGGTGAGGAGGACGGCCGGGGGGCGGGCCGGCAGTCGGCCGCGTACGGCACCCAGTTCGGTGGCGGCGACGTGCCCCGGACCGTTCCCCTGCCGCCGGTGCCGCACCACCGGATGGCCAAGCGGCGCCCCGGCGACCGGCTGCGGTTCCTGCCACTGCACCTGGCGCTGGAGGGGTATCTCGCGCTGCACTTCGGCGGGCCGTCGACCGCCTGGGAGGAGTGGTCGCGCACGGCGCTGCGTGACGGGCTCACGCCGCGCGCGGAGGACGCCTACCTCGGGCGGTCGGTGCGCGGGCTCGCGGACGCGCTGCGGATCTTCGAGATCCATCCGGGCCAGTGCGGGGTGATGGTGTACGTCTCCGACGCGCTCGCGGCCGCGTTCGTCGTCGCGCACCCGGACGACTACCGCGTGCTGCACGCCTCGCTGGTGGAGGACCTCTACGGGGAGCTGGTGCACCAGTACGCGCTGTACGGGGCTCCGGTGGCCGCGCCCGTGGTGCGGATCGGGGGCGCGGAGCACATCCGGGACCTCGGAGCGCTGCGGTCCGCCGCACGGGCGCAGGAGCGGGCGTGGGCCGAGGCGCACGACACCCTGTTCGCGCGGGAGCTGCTGGACACCTCGTACGCGTTCGAGCGGGTGTACCGCATGAAGTCCTTCACCCTGTGGCGCTTTCTGCCGCCGTTCGTCCGGGACGGGGGCGGGCAGCACATCGGGGAGACGATCACCGACCACAAGGGGCAGGTCGCCTACCTCAAGACGTTCCGGCTCTCCGACGCCCAGATCCGCCGGGGCCATCTGCTGCGGACCGTGGCCGGGGCCGACTGGGAGCTGGACCGGGCGGCCGCCGCGCTGGGGTCGAGCCGCGAGGAGCTGGTGCGACGGATGCGGGCGGCGGGGTTCTCGGCTCTGCTCAGGAGCAGCCTCTGAAAGCAGTCTCCGAGGCCGCCTTCGCCCGGGAAGGACCGCGGGAAACCTCGGTAACACGGGGTTCACACACGGGCAACGGACGGGAAATCGCGTCTTGCCAAGCTGCGCTGCATAGACCGCTGCACCCGCAAAGGATGGCGTCCGTGACGTTCAAGGCTGAGTACATCTGGATAGACGGCACCGAGCCGACCGCCAAGCTTCGCTCCAAGACGAAGATCATGGACGGCGCGCCGTCGGGGGACGTGGCGGACCTTCCCATCTGGGGGTTCGACGGCTCCAGCACCAACCAGGCCGAGGGCCACGCGTCCGACCGGGTGCTGAAGCCCGTCTTCACCTGTCCGGACCCGATCCGCGGCGGCGGGGACGTCCTCGTCCTGTGCGAGGTCTTCAACATCGACATGACGCCGCACGAGTCCAACACGCGGGCGGCGTTGCGTCCGGTCGCCGAGCAGTTCGCGGGCCAGGCCCCGATCTTCGGCATCGAGCAGGAGTACACCTTCTTCGACGGCCACCGGCCGCTCGGCTTCCCCGAGGGCGGCTTCCCGGCCGCGCAGGGCGGCTACTACTGCGGGGTCGGGGCGGACGAGATCTTCGGCCGCGAGATCGTCGAGAAGCACCTCGACAACTGCCTGGCGGCGGGGCTCGGGATCTCCGGCATCAACGCCGAGGTCATGCCCGGCCAGTGGGAGTTCCAGGTGGGCCCGCTCTCCCCGCTGGAGGTCTCCGACCAGCTGTGGGTGGCCCGTTGGCTGCTCTACCGCACCGCGGAGGACTTCAACGTCTCCGCGACGCTGGACCCGAAGCCGGTCAAGGGCGACTGGAACGGTGCGGGCGCGCACACCAACTTCTCCACCAAGGCGATGCGCGAGGGCTACGACGCGATCATCACCGCGTGCGAGTCGCTGGGTGAGGGCTCCAAGCCGATGGACCACGTGAAGAACTACGGCGCGGGCATCGACGACCGGCTCACCGGTCTGCACGAGACCGCGCCGTGGAACGAGTACAGCTACGGCGTCTCCAACCGCGGCGCCTCGGTCCGTATCCCGTGGCAGGTCGAGCAGGACCGCAAGGGGTACATCGAGGACCGCCGTCCGAACGCCAACGTCGACCCGTACGTCGTCACGCGGCTGATCGTCGACACCTGCTGCACCGCGCTGGAGAAGGCCGACCAGGTCTGACCCCGACGCCGCGTACGTGTCGTGTACGCGTTCCACCCGTAGGAGGGGCCCGCCGGAGCACCGGCGGGCCCCTCCTGCGTGGGCGCGGCAGGCGTCGCGTGAGGAACGCAACGCGACGGGCCGTATCGAGGGGCGAGAGGAGTCTGATGCACCGCCGCAATGTCTGCTTCAATGGAGCACATGGCCAGCTTCCAGTACATCGCGTCGGGTCGCAGCGACCTCGAACCGTTCTGGCCCTCCCGTCAGCACCATGATTTCGACCGGGTGTGTTGCCGCGCGTGGAACGCGCAGGCCCACTAAAGCCGCTCACCCCGGCCTTCGGTCCGCGCGTACGACGTAAGTCCGTCCCTGACGACTCCTCGCGCGAAAGAGCTGACCCTCATGGCGAACACCCGTACCTTCTCCGCCGCGTCCGCCGCCACCGCGGCGTCCCCGGCGCCCGCTGCGGCCCATCCCACCGCCCGCTCCGTCCCCGCCCACCCGAACCGGCACCGGCTGCGCGCGGTGGACCGCGACGAGGTCGCGGCCCCGGCCGACGTGGCGGGCTTCCTCCCGCCCGGGGCCACCTGGCTGCCGGCCCCGCCGCACACCCTGCCCTCGCTGCCCGGCCAGCCGCCGATGATCGGTTACCTGGTGCTCGTGCCGGCCGATCAGCAATCCGCGGTCGCGGGGGCCGCCGCCGGCGTCCCGCTCCGGCCGGCCCCGGACGCGGGCGCCCTTGCCGAGGGGGGGTCGGCCGGTCCGGTCCGGATCGACGCCACCCGGCGTACGGCTTCGGTCGACGGCGTCGCCCTCGACCTCACGTACCTGGAGTTCGAGCTGCTGGCCCATCTCGTGGCGCACCCGCACCGGGTGCACACCCGCGACCAGTTGGTGACGACGGTGTGGGGCTACGGGCATGTGGGCGACGGGCGCACCGTCGATGTCCATGTCGCCCGGCTGCGCCGCAAGTTGGGTGCGGAGTACCGCCGTTCCATCCAGACGGTCCGCCGGGTCGGGTACAAGTACACGCCCTGACCGGCCGGTTCGGCACATCGCGGCACAGCACAACGCACACCCGGCAGCCCCGGAGCACGGTCCTCGTCGACCGTGGTCCGGGGCTGCCCCGGGTGTGCGGGCCCTGTGCTCAGACGCGTGCGGTGTCGCGCGCCGGCTCGGCGGGCTCCTCGTGCTCCAGGCTCGGGAGCCGGGAAAGCCCGCGCGGGGTGCGCCAGTTGCGCTCGCCCAGCAGCAGCATCACGGAGGGCAGCAGCACCATCCGTACGACGGTGGCGTCCAGCAGCACCGCGACGGCGAGGCCGACGCCCATCTGCTGCATGTCCTGCATGGCCAGCGTCCCGAACACCGCGAACACCGCGACCATGATGGCCGCCGCTCCGGTGACCGCCCCGGCCGTGCGGCGGATACCGGTCTCGATCGCCGACCGGTTGTCCAGGCCGCCGCCGCGTGCCTCGCGGATCCGGGAGACGACGAAGACGTGGTAGTCCATGGAGAGGCCGAACAGGACGACGAGGACGAACATCGGCATCCACGCCTCGATCGCACCGACGGCCTCCGAACCGATGAGCGAGGCGCCCCAGCCGTGCTGGAAGACGGCGGTCATCACCCCGTAGGAGGCGCCCACCGAGAGCAGGTTGAGGACGATGGACGTCACGGCGATGACGTAACTGCGGAAGCAGAACAGCATCAGCAGGAAGGTGACCGCCGTGATGAAGGCGAAGACCGGGACGATGCCGCGGCGGAGCTGGTCGTTGAAGTCGACCGACGCGGCGGTCTCCCCCGTGACGTGGGTCTTCGCCGCGGTGCCGTCGAACGCGGCGGGCAGGGTCCGCTCGCGCAGTTCGGTGAGGTCGGCGGGGCCGCCGGGGAGGGGGATCTCGATCTCGGCGACGTTCCGGTCGCGGTGGACGGTGACGTCCTCGAAGCCGCCCAGGGCCTTGCCGACCTCCGGGGCGGTGATGTCGGGCGCGGTGACCACGACGAGGGCGGGGGCGGGGCCGCCGGGGAAGCTCTCGGTGATGCGGCTGTGGGCGATCGAGAGCTGGGAGTCGGAGCCGAACTGCTTCTCCAGGCCCAGGGATTCGGTCTTCATGCCGAGGGCGGGCGCGGCGAGGGCGAGCAGCAGGACGACGGCGGCGACGGCGAAGGTGCGGGGCCGGGCGAGGACGGGGTCGATCAGCCTGCCGGTGATGCGTCCGCTGCCCGAGTGGCCGTGCTCGGCGCGGCGGTTCAGCAGGGGGATGCGGCCCGCGTCGACGCGGTCGCCGAGCCAGGAGAGCAGGGCGGGCAGGACGGTGACCGAGCCGAGCATGGCGATGAAGACGACGATGATCGTGGCGAGCGCGAAGCCCTTGAACAGCAGGAGCCCGGAGAGGAACATGCCGCCCATCGCGACCATCACGGTGAGGCCGGAGACGAGGACCGCCCGGCCGCTGGTGGCCGCCGCGATACGCAGGGCGGTCTCGGCGTCCCGTCCGGCGGCGCGTTCGTCGCGTTCGCGGCGCAGGTAGAACAGGCAGTAGTCGACGCCGACGGCGAAGCCCATCAGGAACATCACCGAGTACGTGGTCTGGAACAGGTGGAGCTGGTGGCTGGCGATCGAGAGCAGGCCGAAGGCCGCCATGCAGGCGGTGAGCGCGAGCCCGACCGGGAGCAGGGCGGCGACGATCGCGCCGAAGGCGACGACGAGGATGCCGAGGGCCAGCGGTACGGCGGTGAACTCGGCCTTCTTGAAGTCCTCGGCCAGCAGGTCGCCGAGCCACTTGCCCGCGCTGGCCTCGCCGAACTGGTGGATCTCGACGTCCGGGTGGTCATCGCCCACGGCGGCGACCGCGTCCAGGACGGGCTGGATCCGGTCGGGCGAGGTGGCGGCGTCGCCGCGCATCTCGAAGGTGATCAGACCATCCTTGCCGTCCTTCGAGGCGACGGGCGGGGCGAGGTTCTGCGTCTCGCCGGTCTCCCGTACGGCGGTGGCGAGGGCGTCGGCGGCCGGCTTCCAGCCGCCCGCGGCGGGGGCGGAGACCATGACGAGTTCGCCCGCGGGCTTGTCGAGGCCGGCGTCGAGGAGGATCTGCTCGGCACGGGCGGACTCCCCGGCGCCGCTCGCAGCGTTGGTCATCTCGACCATGCCGGTGGCTCCGCCGATGCCCGTGGCGAGCACGACGAAGAGCAGCCAGCCGAGTACGGCGGTCTTGCGGTGGTGTGTGCTCCACACGCCGATGCGTGCGGCGAGGTTGCGCCTCATGTGGTCTCTCCCCCGGAGGTAAGCGTCAGGTAAGTGGATCGGGACGCTTCGAATCTAGGAATCGGGGGCGGTCCGCCCCAGCCGTCGAAGCCCCCGGTCACGGAGGCGTAGGGGGCGGACGCGGGGGTGGTGCCAGGTACACCCCCGTCGGGTGGCGGACCGGCTGACGCGGCGGGGCCGGCCCGGGTGAGACTGGCATCCGGATCGGGGATCGGCCCGGCTTCGGCGAGGGGAGAGGTATCGCGATGAAGGTGTTCTCGGGGCGGCTGGCGCCGTCGGCAAGGGCGGCGGGGCGGGGGTTGTTCCTGTCCGTGGTCGGCCTGGCGGTGTCCATCACCCTGTTCGTGCTCGCGGTGCTCTCGATCTCCTTCATCCTGCTGGGCGTCGGCGTGTTCACCACCCCGGTGGTGCTGGAGGCGGTCCGCAAGCACGCCAATCAGCGGAGACTGTGGGCGATGACCTGGTCGGACGTGCGCATACCGGTCCCGTACCGGCCGTTCCCGAAGGACCTGCGGCCGGGCGTCACCGGTCAGGTGGAGCGCACGACGCTGATGCTGAAGGATCCGGCGACCTGGCGCGATCTGCTGTGGCTGCTGGTGGACATGACCGCCGGCACGGTGTTGGCGGTCCTGGCGGCGGCCCTGATGATCTACCCCGTGGAGGGTCTCGTCCTGGCGGCGGGGCTGTGGCGGGTGTTCCAGGACGATCCGTACTGGTACGGGTTCGTGCCGGTGGACAGCCAGGCGACGGGCATCGCGGCCCTGGCGCTGGGGGTCGTGCTCTTCCACCTGGGGATGCGGGCCTCCGAACCGTTGCTGCGGTCGCACTTCCTGCTGGCCCGTACGGTGCTGGCGCCGACCCGGGACGAGCAGCTGGCGCAGCGTGTCGAGCGGCTGACCGAGACCCGGCACGAGGCCGTGGACACCGCTGCCGCCGAACTGCGCCGCATCGAGCGGGACCTGCACGACGGGGCACAGGCCCGGCTGGTCGCGATGGGCATGAACCTGGGCACGGTCGAGGCGCTGATCGAGAAGGACCCGGCCCAGGCGAAGAAGCTGCTGGCGATGGCCCGGGAGTCGTCGGCGGAGGCGCTCACCGAGCTTCGCGACCTGGTCCGGGGCATCCACCCGCCGGTGCTGGCGGAGCGGGGGCTCGGGGACGCGGTCCGGGCGCTGGCGCTGCGGCTGCCGGTCGCCTCCGAGGTGACGGTGGAGCTGCCGGGGCGTGCGGAGGCCCCGGTGGAGTCGGCGGCGTACTTCGCGGTCAGCGAGGCCCTGACGAATACGGTGAAGCACGCGGAGGCGGAGCGGGTGTACGTGGACCTGCACCATGCGGAGGGGATGCTCCGGATCTCCGTGACGGACGACGGCCGGGGCGGTGCGACGGTCGGACGGGGCTCGGGACTGAGCGGAATCGAACGGCGGCTGGGTACATTCGACGGCGTCCTGGCCGTCAGCAGCCCCGCGGGCGGTCCCACCATGGTGACCATGGAGATCCCTTGCGAGTTGTCCTAGCCGAAGATCTCTTCCTGTTGCGCGACGGCCTGGTGCGCATGCTGGAGGCCTATGACTTCGAGATCGCCGCGGCTGTGGAGACCGGGCCCGAACTGACCAAGGCACTGGCCGAGTTGGAGCCGGACGTCGCTGTCGTCGACGTCCGGCTCCCGCCGTCGCACACGGACGAGGGGCTCCAGTGCGCCCTGGCCGCCCGCCGGGCCCGGCCGGGGCTTCCGGTGCTGGTGCTCTCGCAGCACGTGGAGCAGTTGTACGCACGGGAGTTGCTGGCGGACGGCAACGGCGGGGTCGGCTATCTGCTGAAGGACAGGGTCTTCGACGCGGACCAGTTCATCGACGCGGTACGGCGGGTGGCGACGGGCGGTACGGCGATGGACCCGCAGGTCATCTCCCAGCTCCTGTCGCGCCGTTCGCAGGACAAGCCGATCGGCGGACTCACCCCGCGTGAGCGGGAGGTGATGGAGCTGGTGGCGCAGGGCAGGTCGAACGCCGCCATCGCCTCGCAGCTGGTCATCACGGAGCGGGCGGTGGCCAAGCACACGTCGAACATCTTCGGGAAGCTGGACCTGCCTCCGTCGGACGACGACAACCGCCGGGTGCTGGCGGTGCTGGCGTACCTGGACCGCGGCTGAGCGCCGGCACGCGCGGCCGGGGACCCGGGGGGGGCGGCTCCGCCGGACGAGCGAGAGGCCGCGTTCGCGCGTTGGTCGAACGTGCGGTGAACGGGCCGGGCTCCCCGTCCGTATGGGACGTCACGCTTCTCCCTCGAAGCAGAGGAGTCCCATGCGACGCACATCGCGCAAGAAACGTTCCACGCTGGCCAACCGGGCCATCGCCGCCTCCGCAGCCCTGATCCTGGGGGGAGGCGGGTTGGTCGCGGTCAATGTCTACGCCTCCGCGGGAGAAGGACCGTCCGGTTCTTCTCCGCCCACCCGGACCCAGAACGCGGGCCGTCAGCTGTCCACCATCGACTGCCCCGAAGCAGTCAACGGACTGCCCGAGGTGCCGGACGAGGCACGCGGGGAGGTCGACCGCGAACTCGCGGCGATGGATACCCAGATCACGGACGCCTACCAGCAGTTCGCGGACCGGAAGGAGCAGATAGCCCGGGATCCCGGGCTGGCGGAGAACGCCGTGCTCGGCCCGTTGCGCAGCAGGCGGACGGCGAGCCTCGACCGTATCGGCATCGCGATCGGGCGCGCGGGCGAGCGGCCGGCGGGGCTGGAGAGCCTCGCCGGGTGCAGCCTGCGCGCCGACGACAGCCGCGACGGGAACGGCGACGGCCGCGGTGACGGCAACGGAGGGCCCGGTGACGATGGCGGTGGTCAGGACGACGGCCAGGACCAGGGCCAGAACGCGGGCCAGGGGCAGGATCCCGGGCAGGACCCGGGCGGTCAGGATCCCGGGCAGGGGGAAGACCCCGGGCAGGACCAGGGCCAGGTCGGCAACGGGCCCGTGGCCGCCGATTTCGTCGATATCCAGTCCGTGCAGCCAGGCGCCGACCGGCCCCGCCAGCGCCGCGGCGCGTCCCGGGGCACCTTCACCACCGACTGCGGGCGTAATGAGAACGGGAAATTCAACCCGGACAACGTGATCGTCGCGCCCGGCGTGAGCAACGGCGCGCACCATATGCACGATTACATCGGCAACCAGGCCAACGACGCCTTCGCGAGCGACGACGATCTGGCGAACGGTGCGACGACCTGCCGCAACCAGGGCGACCGCTCCACCTACTACTGGCCGGTCCTGCGCCTGCAGAACGGGCAGGACGAGGACGACGCGGACGCGGACGGCGGCGGCCGTGACCAGAACGTCGGGGAGATCCAGACCCCGTCCCAGGTGACGCTGAAGTTCGTCGGCTCGCCCGTCGGGAGGGTCACCGCGATGCCGCGCTTCCTGCGGATCATCACCGGGGACGCGAAGGCGTTCACCAACGGCGACGCCAATGCCAACGCCTCGTGGAGCTGCACCGGATTCGAGGACCGCCAGTTGACGGACAAGTATCCGATCTGCCCCGAGGGCAGTCAGGTGGTGCGGACGTTCGCCTTCCAGAACTGCTGGGACGGGCAGAACACCGACAGCGCCAACCACCGCACCCATGTGGCGTTCGCACAGGACGACGGGCGGTGCCCGAAAGGGTTCCGGGCGGTGCCGCAGCTGGTGCAGCGCATCGTCTACGACGTTCCGCCGGGGCCCGGCTTCGCCGTGGACTCGTTCCCCGAGCAGTTGCACAAGCCGATCACCGATCACGGTGACTTCATCAACGTCTTCGACGACCGGCTGATGAACAAGATGGTGCGGTGCATCAACGACGGCCGCCGCTGCCGCTGACGCGGCGCGTGCGGCCCCCGTGAACCTGCGCGGTCAGCCCGGGCGGTGACCGGAGTGCCCGTCCTCGCTCCCCCCTCCGCCACTGTCCCCCGAGTGGTGAGGCGAGGCGGTCTCCACTGTCCCCCCGAGCCGGCCGCGCAGCGCCGCGACGACTTCCGCTTCACCGACGGCCACCCACCGCCGTCCGACGAGGTACGAGCCGCCGTAGTCGTCGGCCTCGTTGATCCACTCCCGCTGCCCGCGGTCGGTGGCGAAGGTGGTGAGGACGTAACGCCCCTCATCTGTCCTGCAGTTGGCCTGCCGGAGCTCGGCCGCGTCGGTCTGCACGTTCGGTTCGCAGCCGGCCTTCTCCGCCAGCTCCTCCAGCGTGCCCGTCGCGGCCGGCTTCGGCGTGGGCCGCTCCCGGCCGCCGTGGTCGTCGGCCGGTTGTGCGCTGCACCCGGCCAGGAGCAGAAATCCCGCCAGGACAAGGGCCGTTGCCCCGTCGTGCCGCGCGTCTCGCCATTCCGGTCGTGTCACCATCGGGCCATCCTGCACCCGGAAACGGGGTCACGGGTGGGCTACGGCAAGACTCACGAGATACGCCTCCTCGACGTGGCCGTCCGGGAACAGGGCGGTCAGCAGAGCCCGTTCCCGGTCGAAGAAGTCGCGGACCGCCACCGGATCGCCGATCAGGAAGTCGGAGTGGGTGGCCATGTTGGCGATATGGGCGTCGACCGGTACGCGGCGGCTCCAGGCCACCTGCCGGGTGCGGAATTCGAGCCCGTCGGGCAGTTCGGCCCGGAAGCGGGCCCGGCGGTTCGGGACGGCGGGGATCTCCACCCCGAAGAAGACCCGCATCCGGTTCTCCTGGTCCACCAGCCACTCCACGGCCGGGTCGCCGTCGTTCCACCACAGGGCGAGCGCGCCGCCCGGCCGCAGCACCCGGCGGGCCTCGGGGATCGAGCGGGCGGGGTCGGTCCAGTGCCATGCCTGGGCGTACGTGATCAGGTCCATCGAGCCGGTCCGCAGGGGCAGGCTGTTCCCGTCGCCCCGCACCACGGGCACGTCCGGCAGGCTCCGGCGGAACTGCTCGGCCATCCCGTCGCCCGGCTCCACCGCGGTGACCCGGGCTCCGCGCCGGTACAGCCGGGCGGTGCCGAGCCCCGTGCCCGCGCCGACATCCGCGACCCGGGCGCCGGCGAGCGGGATCCCGGCCAGCTCTTCCACGGCGTCGAACAGCGCGGACGGGTAGGAGGGACGGTGGGCGTCGTAGGCCGCGGCGATGGCGTCAAAGGAGCGTGCCTGCACAGGTTTCGTCATACCGGCGATCATCGCGCGTTGCTCACGGAGTCGTGGGGAAAGTCCCCGCACGCCTCTGGTCCCCCCGGATACCCGTCAGTACATTGACAGCATGTCTAACACGCAGCCAGCGGCGGTCGCGTCGGAGCGGACGCCCCTCAAGGCCCGCAAGGTGTCCTTCGCCTGGGAGGAGACCCCCCTGCACTGGGTGCCGGGCGACCCGTTCACCACGCACACCATCAACGTGCTGCATCTGCTGCTCCCGGCCGGGGAACGCTGGTTCATCCGCGTCTACCGGCAGATACTCCCGTACATCCACGACGAGCAGCTCCGCGAGGACGTCATCGGGTTCATCGGGCAGGAGGCCGTGCACTCGCAGGCGCACGACGATGTCCTGCCGCATCTGCGGGAGTTGGGCCTCGACCCGACCCCGTACACCGCGCAGGTCGACTGGTTCTTCGAGAAGCTGCTCGGCGACCGGACGCTGCCGCCGGGGCGGGCGTCGAAGTGGTGGCTGATGGAGCGGGTGGCGACGATCGCGGCGATCGAGCACTACACCGCGTTCCTCGGCGACTGGATCCTCAACGCCGAGGCCCTGGACCGCCGGGGCGCGGACCCGACCATGCTGGACCTGCTGCGCTGGCACGGGGCGGAGGAGGTGGAGCACCGGTCGGTGGCCTTCGACGTCTTCATGCATGTGGACGGCGGCTACCGGCGGCGTGTGCGCACCTGGGCGGCGGCGTTCTCCGCGCTGGTGTTCCTGTGGCAGCGCGGCACCCGGTTCTTCATGGAGAACGACCCCACGCTGCTGGACGGCAAGGCCTCCTTCAAGGCGTTCCACGCGAGCGGGAAGCAGGGCACGCTGCCGAGCACGGGCGCGATCCTGCGTTCGGTGCCCAGCTATCTCAGCCGGTCCTACCATCCCTCGCAGGAGGGCAGTACGGCCCAGGCGGTCGCGTATTTGACCCGCTCCCCCGCCGCCCTCGCCGCCGAATCGGCCACGGCGAAGGGGGCCTGACCATGGCGCTGCCCCGTCTCCGTGCCGTCGTGCTGGTCTCCGGCGCCGCTCTGCTCACCCGGCGCGCCCTGAAACGCCGGATCGCCCGGTCCCCGCTGTGGCCGCTGCCCGCCCTGCCCGATCCGATATCGGGGCACTCGAAGCGGCGCGCGACGGCGGTCCGCAGACTGCTGATCACCGGGCGGACCCAGGTCGCCGACGGAGTCGTCGAACTGCGCCTGGAGGGGAACGGCCTGCCGCCCTGGTCACCCGGCGCCCATCTGGATCTGGTGCTGCCGTCCGGTCTGGTGCGGCAGTACTCGCTGTGCGGCGACCCGGAGGACACCGGCGCCTATACCGTGGCGACCCGGCTGGTGGCGGACGGCCGGGGCGGTTCGCGGGAGGTGCACGAACAGCTCCGCGAGGGACTGGAGGTGGAGGTGCGGGGGCCGCGCAACCGCTTCCCGCTGACCGAGGCCCCGGCTTACGTCTTCGTCGTGGGCGGTATCGGCATCACCCCGGTCCTGCCCATGCTGCGGTCGCTGGCCGCGTCGGGGGCCGAGTGGCGGCTGCTGTACGGGGGCCGGTCGCGGGCCTCGATGCCGTTCCTGGCGGAGGTCGAGAAGCTGGACGCGGACGGGGACCGGGTCACCGTCGTGGCCCAGGACGAGGCGGGCCACCCTGACGTGGCGGGGGCGCTGGCGGACCTCGCCCCGGGGACGGCGGTCTACTGCTGCGGCCCCGAGCCGCTGATGGCCTCCGCCGCCGCCGCGCTCCCCGAGGGCTGCACCCTGCACCTGGAGCGGTTCTCGGCTGCGCCGGGCGGCACGGCGGGCTCCGGCGAAGGCTCCGAGGCGTTCGAGGTGGAGCTGCGGCGCAGCGGGCGTACGGTGCCGGTCGCGGCCGGGCAGTCGGTGCTGGCCGCCGTCCGCGCGGAGCTGCCCCATGTGGCGTACTCCTGCGAGCAGGCGTTCTGCGGGACCTGCCAACAGCGCGTACTGGAGGGCGAGATCGACCACCGGGACGAGCTGCTGACCTACGACGAGCGGGGCGACTCGATGCTGATCTGCGTCTCGCGGTGCCGGGGCGGGCGTCTCGTCCTGGACCTCTAGGGCGTGCCGTCACACCGCCGTCGCGCGGCAGGCGGCAGTGTGACGACAGGCCCTGGGGTCCGCCGTGCGCGCCCCGGATAGGCTGTTCGCATGACGACCGGGGTGCGGCGCAGGATGGGCGTCGACGAGCGCAGACAGCAACTGATCGGCGTCGCGCTGGACTTGTTCAGCCGCCGCTCGCCCGAGGACGTGTCGATCGACGAGATCGCCGCCGCCGCGGGGATCTCGCGTCCGCTGGTGTACCACTACTTCCCCGGGAAGCAGAGCCTGTACGAGGCGGCGCTGCGCCGGGCCGCCGACGAGCTGGCGGCCCGCTTCCTGGAGCCGCTCGAAGGGCCCCTGGGGGCGCGGCTGCTGCGGGTGATGGGGCGGTTCTTCGACTTCGTCGACGAGCACGGCCCGGGCTTCTCGGCGCTGATGCGCGGCGGGCCCGCCGCCGGCTCCTCGACGGCGAACGCCATGATCGACGGGGTGCGGCAGGCCGCGTACGAGCAGATCATCACGCATCTCGGGGTGGGCGAACCGCCCGCCCGGCTGGAGCTGGTGGTCCGCTCCTGGGTGTCGCTCGCCGAGTCGACGGCGCTGATCTGGCTGGACGGGCGGCGCATTTCGCGCGAGGAGCTGGAGATGCAGCTGGTGCACGACTTCGCGGCGCTGGCCGCCGTCAGCGCCGCGTACGACCAGGAGATGGCGGGCATCGTGCTGCGGGTGCTGTCCCAGGAGCCGGCGGACGGCCCGTTCGGGGACCTGCTGGCCCGGCTCTCCGCGTTCGCGCCGGACGGGCCGCCGGTCCCGGCCCAGCGGCCGGCGAAGCCGTAGGGCTCAGGCGGGCAGGCCGTTGCGGTGGGAGACGCGGCGGGCGGCGGCCAGCAGGGCGTGGATCTGCGGGCCCGCCTGGTCGATCTCGGTGACCGGGCGGGGGAACGGCAGCCGGACGTCCTCGTGGGCGTTCGGGTATTCGAGCCGCAGGGTCACGCCGTACCGGTCCATCGCCAGCGGCACGGCCCGGGTCATGCCGCGCTCCGGGCGGGGGTGGACCAGGCGCAGCAGCAGCGGGACCAGTTCGGCGTGGTCGTCCACGAGATGGGTGAGCATGCCCGCCTCACAGGCGGCGATCGGATCGGTCTCCGCCTCCTCCAGCTCCTCCAGGGTGACGAAGGTGCGGCCCTCGGCATCCTCCAGGACGGCCTGCCCGAACTCCATGCACGTGGACTGCTCGGTGCCGGTGCTGTACGGGGAGGCCAGCAGCCCGGTGACCGTGACGCGGGCGCGCAGCCGGTCGCGTACGGGGGTGGCGGCGATGTCCGTGAACTCCAGGCGGGCCGGGACGCGTTCGGCGGTCGGCGCGCGGCTGCCGTCGTCCGGGGCATGCAGGTGGATGTGGCCCATCGCGCCCGTGCCGTCGAGGCGGCGGACCTCGGTGTGCAGTCCGTCGCTGACCACCGTCATGGAGTGGGCGACGGTCAGGATCGACCGGACACGCTCGGCGCGGGTCGGCTGCGTGGCGCGGGGGCGGTGAAGACGCATCCGAGTTCTCCAGGGAGGGTCAGCGGAACCCAAGCGGCGACTTAGGTATGCCTAACCTTACCCATTGGCGGTGGATGCGGGTAGTCCGGAACCACGAATGACGCTCACACCCTGGTCAGAGCTGTAGTTCGGTGCGCAGGGCGGCAGCGAGGCCGACCTCGGCGTTGTCCGACTGGCCGCGCTCGAAGGCCCGCTGGTACGCCTCGTCGCCGACGGCCGCCCGCGCCTGGCGTTCGCACCGCTCGCGGACCGGGGCCAGCTCGGGTGTGCCGCGCTGGGGGTGGCCGACCATCCGCCAGTACGCGTGCCCGGTGCCGTAGACCCGGGCGGCCTGGGCACCGGCGCCCTGGGCGGCGATGGCGGCGGCCAGGAGGTCCAGGCCCAGTGCGATGCCGAAGCTGTCGCGGAGCCGGTGCTTGCCCGCGAGCATCGCCCGGGCGTGCGTGGCGGAGGCCTCCGGGCGGCCCTGGAGCAGGGCGATCAGGGCGAGCTGGTAGTCCGCGTAGGAGCGGGTCCAGAACTCACCGGCGCGTTCGCAGGCGCGGCGCAGCGCGGTGGCCGCCGCCTCGGACTCGGCGAGCCGGCCCAGCGCGGTGAGCGCGAAGACGGTGACGAGGCGACAGCGCAGCCGGTGGCCGGAGTCCACGGGGACGCCCTCGGTCATCCGCAGGACGCGCCCGGCCGCCTCCAGGGCCGCCGCGGGCTCCCCGGTCATCAGCCGGGTGAGCCCGGAGAGGTACGTGGCGCCGAGCATGCCCTCGTCGTCCCGGTCGTACAGAGCGGTGGCCGTGCAGAGCGCCCCGTACTTCTCGGCGGTCGCGAAGTCGCTCTGGAGCAGGGCCGCGACGCCGAGGACCCACTGCAGCCTGGTCCGGTGGGGTCCCTCGGCGGGGCCCGCGTCCAGGGCGCGCTGGGCGTAGTTCCGGGCTTCGGAGAGGTGGCCGCAGCAGGCCCAGAAGAAGCCGACCCGGCCCGCCATCTCCTGGGCCCCCTCGACGTCGTGGGCGAGCAGGTGCTCCAGGGCCGCGCACAGGTCCAGGTGGGTGTCGGACACCTTGTGGTACCAGGACACCTGGTCCGGTCCGGTCCAGCCCTCGTGGGCGCGGCGGGCGAGGCCGAGGAAGCTTCCGGCGTGCCGGTCGGCGGCGGCGCGGGCCTCGCCCAGCTCGGCGAGCCACATCCGGCCGTACTCGCGCAGCGTGTCGAGCATCCGGTAGCGGTCGCCGTCGCGCTGGACGACGGACTGGGCGACGAGCCCCTGGAGCGCCCGGTCCACCTCGTCGGGGGTGAGCGGTCCCCCGGCGCAGACCTCGCGGGCGACCTCCGCGTCGAAGTCGGTGCGCAGCGGGGTGAGCCTGGCCCACAAAAGGCGCTCCAGCGGGGTGCACAGCTCGTGCGACCAGCCGATGGCGGTGCGCAGGGTGCGGTGGCGGCGGGGCCAGACGTTCTCGTCGGCGAGGAGGTCGAGGCGGGAGCCGCCGGGGGCGAGGGCGACGGTGCCGTTCCGGGTGTCGAAGCGGGTGCCGATCCGGGTGGCGAGCTGGGCCACGCTGTGCCGGCCGATGCCCGCGGCGGCCAGTTCGATGGCGAGCGGGATGCCTTCGAGGCGGCGGCAGATCTCGGCGGCGGCCGCCTCGTCCCCGGGGGCGTCGAGGCCGGCCCGGGGGTCGGTGGCGCGCAGCCGGTCGGCGAAGAGCTGGAGGGCGTCGGGCGCGCCGTCGACCGGGAGCGGCGGCACCTCGACGACGTGCTCGCCGCGGGTGCCGAGCGGCTGCCTGCTGGTGACCAGGACGGTCAGGCCGATCGAGGTGGTCAGGATTTCGGCGAGCAGGTGGGAGCAGGGTCCGCGGAGGTGTTCGGCGGAGTCGAGGACCAGCAGGAGGTGCTTGTCGCCGAGCCATTCGCAGAGCGCCTCGACGGGCATGCGAAGGGTGTGGTCGGCGAGTCCGACCGCGTCCGAGACGGTGGGGAGCAGCAGCCGGTCGTCGTAGAGCGGGGAGAGGTCGGCCCACCATGCGCCGTCCGGGTAACGGTCGGCGACCGCGCGGGCCGCCCGGAGCGCGAGCCGGGTCTTGCCGACCCCGCCGGGGCCGATCAGGGTGGTCATCCGCCGGGTGGTCAACGCGGTGTGCAGCCGGGCCAGTTCGGCCCGCCTCCCGACGAAGCTGCTCGTCTCCTCGGGAAGGTATCCCACCTTGGTCATCATCACCGTCCGCACGCTGGGGCAGGGGGCGCCGGTGAGCCGACCGCTCCGGGCGGGATCCCGCCACGCGAACCGGGCCGGTCCCGGCCACCCCCGTCGGGGTGGCCGGGACCGGCCGGACGGTGCCGGGGACGGCTGTCGCGGCTCCGTTGCCGACGTCTGCCGTCACCGTAGTGCCGTGGGAGGTCAGCGCAGGGTGAAGACGGCCGCGGTGCGTCCCGGTACGGTGAAAGTGGCTGATTTGCCGTCGTACCTGGCTCGTTTGACAGTAAGGTCCGCGCCCTTGGCCTGGACCGGGTGCAGCGCGTACGTCTTCCCCGCCGGTGCGGCGAGCCGCTGGGTGGCGGCGTCCGGGGCGGCGTTGAGGACGACGACGAGCTTGCCGAGGCGCATGGTGATCACGCCGGGGGTCTCGTCCTTGCCGGAGAGCGGGAAGGACAGGGCGGACTGCACCTGGTCCGCGGTGCGCAGGGAGAACTCCTTCTCGGTGGAGCGGATGGCGAGCAGGTCGCGGTAGGCGGCCGAAGCCCCGTCGATCTCGGCGCAGTCGGGGGCGATGGTGCCGGTGGCGGCCAGGAGCGGCTTGGCGTACGACCACTTGTCCCGGTTGTCGGCGGCGGGCGGGAGACCCCGGCCGAAGCCGTTGCCGTCGCGGCAGTCCCAGTGCAGGGCGTTGAACCAGTCGCCGCTGTCGTAGGAGTTGCGGTCCAGGGACTTGGAGCGCAGCAGGTCGGTGCCCGCCTGGGAGAGCGAGGGCCCCTGGGAGAGGACGGAGGCGGCCATCGCGACCACCTGGGCCCTGGCCCGCTCGGCGGCCGTGGAGTCGGCCGGGAGCTTGAAGGCGAGGGCGTCGAAGAGGGTCTCGTTGTCGTGGGCGTCGGAGTAGGCGAGCGCGTCGCCGGGTGCGGCAGCGTATCCGGCCGGCGCCCCGTTGTAGTCGACGTCGGCGCCCTTGACCGTACGCCCGGAGGTGTCGGTGAAGGTGTAGCCGGCGAGGTTGCCGGTGAGGCCGACCTTGATCAGGTCCTGGTAGTGCAGCAGCCGGGCCTTCTGCTCGGCCCGGGCGCCGTTGGCGGGCGAGGAGTTGGGGTCGGTGTAGAGGCCGGAGGCGAAGCCCTGGACGCCGGGGTCCTCGTCGAAGGGGCCGCCACCGCGCACGGCGTCGCGGGCCCGGTCGGAGAAGGTGGCGATGCCGGTGCCGGCCATGTTCTTCTGGGTGGCCTGGACGAAGCGGGCGTCGTCCGCGATCTCGCCGAAGTTCCAGCCCTCCCCGTACAGGATGATCTTCTTGCCGTCGACGCCGTCCTCGGCGGGGGTGAGCCGGTCCAGCGCCTTGCGGACCGCAAGGATGTTGTCCTTGGGGTGGTGGCCCATCAGGTCGAAGCGGAAGCCGTCGACCTTGTACTCCTTGGCCCAGGTGACGACGGAGTCGACGACGAGCTTGCCCATCATGGTGTTCTCGGGGGCGGTGTTGGCGCAGCAGGTGGAGGTGGCGACGGTGCCGTCCTCCAGGAGCCGCTGGTAGTAGCCGGGCACGATCTTGTCGAGCACCGACTTGTCGTCCTGCCCGGAGGCGACGGTGTGGTTGTAGACGACGTCCATGACGGTGCGCAGTCCGGCCTTGTTGAGACCCTGGACCATCTGCCGGAACTCGACCGTGCGCTCGGTGCCGTCCGGGTCGGAGGCGTAGGAGCCCTCGGGGACGGTGTAGTGCAGCGGGTCGTAGCCCCAGTTGAAGCCGTCCTTTGCGGCGGCCTTGCTCACGCACTCCTGCTGCTTCTCGGAGTCGGGTGCGGAGGCGGTCAGGTCGCAGTCGGGCGTCGCCTGGTCCTTCTTCTTCTCCGGGATGGTCCCGATGTCGAAGACGGGCAGCAGGTGGACGTAGCTCGTGCCGGAGTCGGCGAGCTTCTTGAGGTGCCGCATGCCCTTCGAGCGGGTGTCGGTGAAGGCCCGGTACTCACCGGGGTGCTTCGCCGTGCGGTCCGTGACGGAGAAGTCCCGGACGTGCAGCTCCTGGATCTGGGCGTCCCGCAGCGGGGTGGCGGCGGGCTTCTTCAGACCGGACCAGCCGCGCGGCGCCAGCTCGGGGTCGGTGAGGTCGACGACGAGGCTGCGGGCGGAGTCGGCGGTCAGGGCGGTGGAGTAGGGGTCGGTGACCCTGTTGGTCACCACCTTCTGGACGGTGGGGGCCCAGACGGTCACGGCGTACCGGTAGGGCTTGCCCTGCCAGCTCTTCCTTCCGGTGACGGACCAGACGCCGGTGCGGTCGTCGCGCTTCATCGGGACGGTACGGCCGTCGAGTTCGAGGGCGACGGCCTGTGCGGTGGGGGCCCAGACGGAGAGGGTGGGCGTCTTCTCGCGGAAGACCGGGCCGAGTTCGGCCGAGGCGGCCTTCCTGCCGTACAGGTCGTCCAGGATTCCGGCCGTCTGTACGCCGGTGGCGGCGAGCAGGGCCCCGTTGGCGGCGCGCTGGGTGGCGATCAGCTGGCCCCGCAGGGACTCGCGGACGCGGTCGCGGTCGCGGGCGTCGACGGTGAACGCCGGATAGTCCTTCAGGTGGGGGAACTCGGCCTTCTGGGCGTCGCTCAGCTCGCCCTGCTGGAGCCGCAGCCACTGCCCCTCCTCGGAGAGCGCCCCGTCGACGACGGAGATGCCGCCCTTCTTCGCGTACACGAGCTGCTGGCTGGTGGCGTCGGTGGTCTTCACCTTCCAGACGACGGTGTCGGCGTCGATCCACTGCGCCTCGGCCCTGGACAGGTCGGGGGCCGCGCCGCCGCCGGTCTGCGGGAGGAGGTAGCCGGGCTTGCCGCCGAGCATCCAGACCTCGTGGCCGTAGGTGGCGAGGTCGAGGGACTGGTCGCTGGGCAGGTCCTTCTCGTCGCCCTTGTGCAGGATGTAGCCGAGGCTGGTGGCGCCGTCGACGAGAGGCACCTCGAAGGTGACCCCGTAGGCGTCCTTCTTCACCGGCATCAGCGGCTCGGCCCAGTCGGTGGGTTCCCTGGCACCGGTCCAGGTGTGCAGCCCCCAGCCGTCGTAGTTCCCGTCCGGACGGTGGTAGTGGAGGACGGCCTTGGTGGTGTCCTGCGGCGGGGTCTCGGGGGCTTCGGCCGTCTGCCCGTCCTTGCCCTGCTCGATCCAGACCTGTCCGGTCACGCCGAGGTCGATGGTCCGCTGCGGTCCGTCGGCCGTGCCGTTCTTCTCGACGGTGTACGGGACGGAGTCGGTGCCCTTCTCCAGGTCGATCCAGGCGAACGCGCCGTAGGCGTCCCGCCCGATGAACGCGGCGGTCTTCCCCCCGGCCTTGAGCTGCCAGCCGTCGTAGTCGCCGTCGGGGCGCTGGTAGTGGACGACGGCCCGGTCGCGCTCGACGGCGACGGGCTTGCCGGGCGGCGGCGCCTGACCGGCGGTGGTGGACGCCAGGGCGCTGGAGGTGCGGCCGGTGCGGTCGACGACGACGGCCTTGTAGCGCAGCGGGGTGCCCGCCTTCACCGTCGCGTCGAGGTGCTGGGTGACCCGGTACGGGGCGTGGTCGGCGGTGCCGAGCGTCTGCCACGTGCCGTTGCCGACCTGGGCGGCGAAGACGACCCGGTTGAGCTGTCCGCCGTCCACGTCGGCGGCGATCCCGACGGTGCCGGTGGCGCCGGCGGCGGGGACCTTCAGCGAAACCGCGGGCTTGGCGGCGGGGGCGCCGACGGCCTTGTCCGCCTTGAGCACCAGGCTGGTCAGGGCGGGCACGGTGACGGTGACCTTCTTGTCCTTGCCACTGCGGACCGTGCCGGAACCGCCGTACAGGGTACGGAAGTTCATCTCGGTCGACTCGGTGGCGAGCTGGACCTCCCTCGGGCTCGCGCTGTTGTTGGAGGCGACGAGGTACTCGTACGGCCGCTCGGTCGCGATGCGCGAGGTGGCGTACACCGAGCCGTCCGCGAGCCGCTCGATCTGGGTGCCGTCCCGCAGTGCCGGGTGCTCCTCGGTGAGCTGGGAGAGCGCGGCGATGGAGCGGTAGACGGGGTGCTTCGTGTCGTACGCGTCCGAGGCGTGGGTCCGGTCGGTGCCGAGCTGGTCGTCGTCGAGGTAGTCGGCTGTCTTCGAGGCGAAGAGGGTCTGGCGGGAGTCCTTGTCGCCGCCCGCGCCGGTGAAGCCCTGCTCGTCGCCGTAGTAGACCACCGGGTTGCCGCGGCCGAGGAACATCAGCTCGTTGGCGAGCCGGGCCCGCTTCAGCAGCTCGGCGTCATCGGCCTTGGGGTTGTCCTGCCTGAGGAAGGTCCCGATCCGGCCCATGTCGTGGTTGCCGAGGAAGGTGACCTGCTCGTAGGCGTTGGCCTTGCCGGTGGTGTAGCGGAAGTCGTTGCCGTACACCGAGGCGAGCTTCTCGGCCGGAGCGCCCTGGGAGGCGAACTGCCGGACGGCGTCCTGGAACGGGAAGTCCAGCGTGGAGTCCAGGCGGCCCCGGGTCACGTACGGGGATGTGACCTCGGTGTCGGCGGAATAGACCTCGCCGAACATGAAGAAGTCGTCCCGGCCGCGCTTGGCCGCGTACTCGTCGAGCGCGGTGGCCCACTGGGTCCAGAAGTCCAGGTCGACGTGTTTGACGGTGTCGATGCGGAAGCCGTCGATGTCGAAGTCGCGGACCCACTTCTCGTAGATCTTCTCCATGCCCCTCACGACCTCGGGACGCTCGGTCCACAGGTCGTCGAGCCCGGAGAAGTCGCCGTACTCGTTGGACTCTCCGGCCCACGTCGAGTCGCCCCGGTTGTGGTACATGGTGGGGTCGTTGAGCCAGGAGGGCACCTTCTTTCCGGTGCCGGGGGCCTGCACCGGGGTGTACGGGAAGGAGCCCCGGTCCACCTTCTCGACGCCCTCGCGGTCGTCGAACGGGCGGCCGTCCTGGTCGAGGTAGGGGAAGGCGCCCTTGGGCTTGTAGCCGTAGGCCTTCTCCGCGTGGTCGACGGTGTCGGCGGTGTGGTTGGTGATGACGTCGAAGAAGACCTTCATGCCCTTGGCGTGGGCCTTGTCGATCAGCTTCTCCAGGTCGGCGTTGGTGCCGAAGTGCGGGTCGACCTGGGTGAAGTCGGTGATCCAGTAGCCGTGGTAGCCCGCCGACGCGTCCTTGCCGGTGCCCTGGACGGGCCGGTTCTTGAAGATCGGCGCCATCCAGATGGCGGTGGTGCCGAGTCCCTTGATGTAGTCGAGCTTCCGAGTGAGCCCCTTGAGGTCGCCGCCCTGGTAGAACCCCTTGTCGGTGGGGTCGTAGCCGTGGTCGAGACGTGAACCGGTCAGCCCGCCCCGGTCGTTGGAGGCGTCGCCGTTGGCGAAGCGGTCGGGCAGCACGAAGTAGAACTGCTCGCGCGTCAGGTCGTGCCGGGCCGGCTCACGGGCGAGCTCGGCGTCCGAGGGCGGGGCCGGCGGCCGGGGTGACGCGGCGGCCGTGGCCGCCGGGACGACGGGCAGCAGCGCCGCGCACAGGGCGGCCACCGCCCCTCGCCTGAGGGTGGTTCGGGACACGGAGGGTGCTCCTCGGCTGATGTCAGGAGGTGGGCCGCGGGCCGGTGGCGCCGCCACCGGCCCGCGGAGAAGGGGGTACGGGTCAGCCGCGCCAGACGTCGGCGGTGAGCGTGACCTTCCCGGAGGCCGGGACGGTGGCGGTGCGGTTGGCGCCGCTCTCCCAGGTGACGTTGCCGGCCGCGTCCTTGCGGACGTACTTGTAGGCGAACGTGGTCCCGGCGGGCAGGGCCACGTCCAGCTTCCACACGGGGTACGCGGCCGGGTCGAGCTTGGGGGCGTTCGCCGGGTTCCAGTTGCCGAGGGCGGCCTGGTCGCCGGTGACGTGGATGTTCTGACCGGGCTGGGTGGTGGCGTTGACGCCGAAGGAGGCGCCGGAGGAGCCGTTGCCGGGGCCGGGGTTCGTGCCGCCGCCCCCGGAGCATGTACGGGCGCCCGTGTGCAGGGCGACGGCGGTGCCGGCCGGGACGGTGGCGGTGAACTGGCCGGAGCCGTTGACGGTGACGCCCTTGCCGGACTGGACGTCGCAGTAGTCACCGGCGGGCAGCGAGGTCTGGAAGGTCCGGTTCAGCGCGGAGCCCTCGTGGTTGATGGCGACGTACGCCTTGTTCCCGCGGCCGAAGGCGATCTGGTCGCCGCCGTTGTCCCACCAGTTGGTGACGGCCTGGCCGCGTGCGGTGTTGCGGAAGCCGACCATGGAGGAGATCTCGCGCCAGGCGTGCTGGCACTTCCAGCCGTCGCTGTAGCAGGCGTTGACCTGTCCGCCGCCGGGCGGTCCGGCGTCGTGGTCGCTGAACTCGTAGCCGGAGTGGACGTCCGGGGAGCCGTAGGGGTAGGCCAGCATGAAGACGTTGGCGAGGGTGTAGGCGGAGCCGTTCTTGTAGTTGAGGGTGTCGCCGCCCCGCTCGGTGTCGTGGTTGTCGACGAAGACGCCGGACTTGCCGGACGCCATGAAGCCCCAGCCCTCACCGAAGTTCTTCAGGTGCGCGAGGTTCTCGTTGAGGAAGACCTGCTTGAGGCTCCGCCCGTAACGGAACTCCTGGACGTCCCCGGTGCCGAGGTATTCGGAGGGCGAGACGGCTTCGCCGGCCCCGTGGATCGCCTCCTGCTTCCAGTAGACGTTCGGGTTGGCCAGCCGGGACTTGATGTCGGCCAGGTCGGCGGCGGGCATGTGCTTCGCGGCGTCGATGCGGAAGCCGTCCACGCCGAGCGAGAGCAGGTCGTTGAGGTATCCGGCGATCTTGCCGCGTACGTAGTCCTCGCCGGTGTCCAGGTCGGCGAGGCCGACCAGTTCGCAGTTCTGGACGTTGCCGCGGTCGTTGTAGTTGCTGATCTGGGACCGGCAGTCGTCCATGTCGGCGCCGGAGTAGAGGCCCGGGTAGTCGTACTTCGTGTACGCGGAGCCGCCGGTGCCGGTGCCGTTGCCCGCCGCCATGTGGTTGATGACGGAGTCCGCGACGACCTTCACGCCCGCCGAGTGACACGTGTTGACCATGGCGGAGAAGGCGGCCCGGTCACCGAGACGGCCGGCGATCCTGTAACTGACGGGCTGGTAGGAGGTCCACCACTGGCCGCCCTGGATGTGCTCCTGGGGCGGCGAGACCTGGACGTAGCCGTAGCCCGCCGGACCGAGGGTGTCCGTGCATGCCTTGGCTATGGAGGCGAACTTCCACTCGAACATCACGGCGGTGACGTCCTTGTCGCCCGGAGCGGCGGCCTGCGCGGGGGACGCGGCGCCGAATCCGGTGGGGACGACGAGGGCGGCGGCGCCGGCCACGAGGGCGAGCGCGGCAGACAGTGGTCTGCGGGCCATGTCTTTCCTCCTGCGGGTGGGGGAAACGCGGGTGACGGTGCAGCCTCAGTCGGCAACGCGCCATGCCCTCAAGGCTTCTGAAGGTTCTTGCTGCAAGAATGCAAACCTTGCCGCGGAGCAGACCGTACGAGCCCTCCCCCTGCCGGTCAACCCTTTGGACACACGCTGCTCATATCCGCGAAACGAAGCAGTTTTCTTCCTGCAAGGTCTTTCGCAAGATATTGCGGGCCTGTTACGTTGCCTTCGACTCCGGTCCGGTCGGCCGAGGGTTCCGGTCCCGTCTCGCGGTTCCGGACTCCACGCGCCCGGCCGGCCGGGCCGGTCACGACAAGAGAGGCACCCGGAGTCGCTACAACTCCCCGCCGGCCCTTCCTGGGCCGACTCCTGGTGCCTCTCCTGTACGTGTCCCCCGCGGCCCCGCCGGACCGCTCTACACGCGCGCCGCCGCGGTCGAGCCCCGTACGACCAGCTCCGGCTGGAAGACGTACTCCGTGCGCTGCACCGGGCTCCCGCCGATCTCCTCCAGCAGCGCCCCCACCGCGGCCGCCGCCATCGCCTGCACGGGCTGGCGCACGGTGGTCAGGGGCGGGTCGGTGAACGCGATGAGCTGGGAGTCGTCGAAGCCGACGACCGAGACGTCGCGCGGTACGTCCAGTCCCCTCCCCCGCGCGGCGCGGACCACGCCCAGCGCCATCAGGTCGCTGCCGCAGACGATGCCGGTGCACCCCGCGTCCAGCAGGGCGCCCGCCGCCACCTGGCCGCCCTCGACGCTGAACAGGGTGGAGCAGACGAGCGTTTCGGCCTCGGACCGGTCCATGCCGAGCACCGAGGCGGCCGCCTCCACGAACCCGTCCCGCTTGCGGCGGGAGGGGACGTAGCGCTGCGGGCCGATGGCCAGGCCGATCCGGCGGTGGCCGAGGTCGGCGAGGTGCTGGAGGGCCATCCGTACGGCAGCGTTGTCATCGGGCGAGACGAACGGGGCGCTGATGCGCTCGTTGTACCCGTTGATCAGGACGAACGGCACGCCGCGCTCGGAGAGCGCGGCATACCGTCCGGGGTCGGCGGAGGTGTCCGCGTGCAGCCCGGACAGGAAGACGATGCCGCCGACGCCGCGCTCGACGAGCTGCTCGACGAGTTCGTCCTCGGTGGCCCCGCCCGGGAGCTGGGTGCAGAGCACGGGGGTGTAGCCGTGCCCGGCCAACACCTGTTCGACGGACTGCGCGAACGCCGGGAAGATCGGGTTGGTGAGCTCGGGCGTCACCAGACCGATCAGTCCGGCGCTGCGCTGCCGCAGCCGTACGGGGCGTTCGTAGCCCAGGATGTCGAGCGCCGCGAGCACCCGCTGACGCGTGGAGTCCGCGACGCCCTGCTTCCCGTTCAGGACCCGGCTGACCGTCGCCTCGCTGACCGCCGCCTGTCCGGCGATGTCGGAGAGGCGGGGCGCGGCGGTGGTCCTGGGCGCGGGGAGTGTCACACCGTCCACCACACCGTGGTGTCGGCGGGCAGCTCGGCCTCTGCGCCGTCCACGGTGACCGGGGAGCTGGCGAGCAGCACCCGGCCGCGGGCGGCGGTACGGACGGGGGCGCCGGTGGTGTTGACGGTGCAGACGAAGCCGGGGCGGGCGAAGACGAGGACGCCTTCGGGGCCGTCCAGCCATTCGACGTCCGTGCCCGCGCCGAGGCCCGGGTGTTCGCGGCGGGCGGCGATGGCGGCCCGGTACAGCTCCAGGGTGGAGCCCTCCACTCCGGTCTGCGCCTCGACGGACAGCTCGCCCCAGCCGGCGGGCTGCGGGAGCCAGCTGCCGCCGTCGCCGAAGCCGTAACTCGTGCCCTCGCGGGTCCACGGGATCGGGACGCGGCAGCCGTCGCGGAAGCCGTCCTGGCCCTCGGCGCGGAAGAACGACGGGTCCTGGCGGGCCTCGTCGGGCAGGTCGGTGACGTCGGGCAGGCCGAGCTCCTCGCCCTGGTAGACGTAGGCGGAGCCGGGCAGGGCGAGCATCAGCAGGGAGGCGGCGCGGGCGCGGCGCAGGCCCAGCTCGCGGTCGCCGGGGGTGCGGATCTGGGTGCCGAGGCCGGGCGGGTTGGCGTACCGGGTGGCGTGCCGGGTGACGTCGTGGTTGGAGAGCACCCAGGTGGTGGGGGCGCCGACCGGGCGCATGGCGTCGAGCGAGGAGTCGATGACCTTGCGGAGCTCGGCGGCGTCCCAGGCGGTGGCGAGGTACTGGAAGTTGAACGCCTGGTGCATCTCGTCGGGGCGCACGTAGTTGGCGGTGCGCTCGACGGTCGGGGTCCACGCCTCGGCGACGGCGATCCTCTCGCCGGGGTACTCGTCGAGGATGGTGCGCCAGCTGCGGTAGATCGCGTGCACACCGTCCTGGTCGAAGAACGGCATGACGTCGTTGCCGAGCAGCTTGAGCTGGTCGTGGGTGCCGAGGTCGGGCAGCCCCTCGGCCTTGACGAGGCCGTGGGCGACGTCGACCCGGAAGCCGTCGACGCCCATGTCGAGCCAGAAGCGCAGGATGGAACGGAACTCGTCGGCGACGGCCGGGTGTTCCCAGTTGAAGTCGGGCTGCTCGGGGGCGAAGAGGTGGAGGTACCAGTCGCCGGGGGTGCCGTCCGGGTTCACCGTACGGGTCCAGGCGGGGCCGCCGAAGATGGACTCCCAGTCGTTGGGCGGGAGTTCACCGTCGGCGCCCTTGCCGGGGCGGAAGTGGTAGCGCTCGCGCAGGGCGGAGCCGGGGCCCTCGGCCAGGGCGCGCTTGAACCACTCGTGCTGGTCGGAGGAGTGGTTGGGGACCAGGTCGACGATGACGCGCAGGCCCAGGCCGTGCGCCTCGCGGATCAGCGCGTCGGCGTCCAGCAGGTTGCCGAACATGGGGTCGATGGCCCGGTAGTCGGAGACGTCGTAGCCCGCGTCGGCCTGCGGGGATGCGTAGAAGGGGGAGAGCCACACCGCGTCGACGCCCAGGTCCCTGAGGTGGGGCAGGCGGGCGGTGACGCCGGGGAGGTCGCCCATGCCGTCGCCGTTGCCGTCGGCGAAGCTCCGCGGATAGACCTGGTAGATCACCGCGTCCTGCCACCAGCCGGTGCGGTGGCCCGGGGCGTCGTCGGACGTGCCGGTGGAGGGGGCAGCGAGGTGCTGGGTCATGTCGTCCCTGGGGTGTCTGGGTGGGGAGCGGCGCCGGTGACCGGGTCGGGGTTTCCGGCGCCGCCGTGACGGGTGCGGTGATGCGTGCGGGTGCGGGGCGTCGTGGCGGTGTCAGCCCTTGACGGCTCCGGCGGACATGCCGGTGACCAGGTGCTTCTGGGCGAAGAGGAACACCAGGGCGGCCGGGATGGCGATGAGGACGGAGGCCGCGGTCATGGGACCCCACTGGGCTCCGTACTGGTTGACGAACTTCTGGAGTCCGCCGGCCAGCGTGAGGTTCTCGTCGCCGACCAGGAAGGCGGAGGCGTAGGCGACTTCGCCCCAGGCGGTGATGAAGGAGTAGAACGCGGTGACGGCGAGGCCCGGCTTGGCCAGCGGCAGGATCAGCCGGAAGAAGGTGCCGAACGGGGTGAGGCCGTCGACCTCCCCCGACTCGTCGATCTCGCGCGGGATGGTGTCGAAGAAGCCCTTCATCATCCAGGCGCAGAACGGCACCGAGATGGTGAGGTAGGTGATGACGAGACCGGCCGGCTGGTTGAGCAGCCCCAGGGTCGACATGATGTTGTAGATCGGCACGATGAGGACGGCGACCGGGAACATCTGGGTGATCAGCAGCGTCCACATCAGCCCGCGCTTGCCGGGGAAGCGGAAGCGGCTGACCGCGTATCCGGTGGTGGCGGCGACGAAGACGCCGATCACGGTGGAGAGCGCGGAGATGATCACGGAGTTGGCGAACCAGTTGAGGAACTCGGTGTCGCGGATGAGGTTCGTGTAGTTGACGAGCGTCGTCTCGCGGAAGAAGTCCGTGGTGGTCGCGTACTTGGCGGGCTTGAGCGAGGTCAGCAGGACCCACAGCACCGGGAAGACCGCGATCACCGAGGCGGTGATCAGGGTCAGGTGGAGGCCGGCGGAGGCGAGCGGGGAGCGCTCGCCGCGGAGGCGGACCTTGCGCACGGCGTGCCGGGCGGGGGTGTCGGTCACGGTGGTCACCAGTTGTCTCCCTGGGAGCGCAGGACCCGCCGGTAGACGACGGCGAAGACCATCAGGAGGACGAGGATCAGCACGCCCCACGTGGAGGACTGCGCGTAGTCGCGCGGGCTGATCTCGAAGGAGAACTTGTACGCCTGGGTCACCAGGATCTGGGTCGCCTCACCGGGTCCGCCGCGGGTCAGCAGGAAGATCACCGGGAACATGTTGAAGGTCCAGATGGTGGAGAGCAGGATCACCGTGGTGGAGACCGGGCGCAGTCCGGGCAGCGTGATGTGGCGGAAGCGCTGCCAGGCGGTCGCGCCGTCCATCTCGGCCGCCTCGTACTGCTCGGAGGGGATGGACTGGAGTCCGCCGAGGAGGGCGACCATCATGAACGGGACGCCGAGCCAGACGTTGACGGCGATGACCGCGAACTTGGCCCAGGTCGGGTCGTTGAGCCACGGGACGGCGTCGAAGCCGGCGCCCCCGAGGATCTTGTTGAGCAGGCCGCGCTCCTCGTTGTAGAGGAAGCGCCAGGCGAAGACGGAGACGAAGCCGGGGATGGCCCAGGGCAGGATGAGGGCCATGCGGTAGGCGGAGCGTCCGGCGATACGGCGGTTGAGGATGTTCGCCAGGGCCATGCCGAGGGCGAACGTGATGCTCACGCAGGAGACCGTCCACACCAGTGTCCAGCCGAGCGTGCCGAGGAACTGCGAGCCGGTCAGCGCGTCGACGTAGTTGTCGGCGCCGATGAACTCGTAGGTGGCGGGGATCTCGTTGACCCCGATGGAGCGGGCGACGTTGCGCTCGTCTGCGTCGGTCAGCGAGAGGTAGATACCGCGGACCAGCGGATAACCGATGATCACGCCGATCACGACGACGACCGGGGCGACCATGGCCCAGGCGTACCAGTGGACCGACAGGGCGCGCCGGAGGCGGCCGGGGGTCGGCGGTGGGGTGCCAGTACCGCGGCTCCGGCCGCGGGCGGTGTTCTCGCCCGCGGCCTTCACCACCGACTGGCTGGTGTGGACAGCCATCAGTCGGCCAACCTTCCTGTTACTTCCAGTCCTTCAGGAGCTTGCGGTACGAGTCGCCGGTGGCCTTGGCGGCCTTCTCCGGCGTGGTCTGGCCGGTGAGGACCTTGGTGTACTCGATGCGCAGCGGCTCGAAGAGGCTGCCGCCCTCCGGGATCCAGGGGCGCTCGACGGCGGTCTCGACGACCGGCTTGAAGAAGCCGACGATCTCGCTGTCGACCGCTTCCTTCTTGGCGTACGCGGAGGTGCGGGTGGGCAGCAGGTTCAGCTCGCCGGCGGCGGTGGCCTGGCTGTCCACGGACGTCATGTACTCGACGAAGGCGTAGGAGGCGTCGAGGTTCTTGGAGCCGGCGTAGACGGCGAGGTTGTGGCCGCCCTGCGGGGCGCCCTGGGCGGCGGAGCCGGCCGGGACCGGGGCGACGCCCAGGTTGTCCTTGTCCGTGAACTCACTGCCGGTCAGGGTGTCGGCGACGGCCCAGGGGCCGTTGATCATCATCGCGACGTCGCCGTTCTTGAACGCCTGCATCATGTTCTCCCAGCCGTCCGAGGCATCCGTCTTCGCGGTGCCGTCGTCGACCAGTTCCTTGACCGCCTTGAACGCCTTGACGCCCTCGGGCTTGTCGATGGTGACGCTCTTGGAGCCGGCGTCGACCATGTCGCCGCCCTCGCCGTACAGGAAGGAGAGGAAGTAGTACGGGTCGTCGCCGCGGAGGTAGAGGCCGGTCTTGCCGGTCTTGTCCTTGATCTTCTTGGCGACGGTCTTGAGGTCGGCCAGGTCGGCGGGCGCCTCGACACCGGCCTCCTCGAACATCTTCTTGTTGTAGAAAATGCCCATGGAGTCGATGACCTGCGGGACGGCGTAGGTCTTGTCCTCGTACTTGGTGGACGCGACGGCCTGCTTGAGGAAGTCGTCCTGGTTCTTCAGGGCGGCGGTGCCGTCCAGCGGGGCCAGGTAGCCGAGGTTGGCGAAGTCCGGCGTCCAGGCGACCTCGGAGCGGATCACGTCGGGCGCGCCGTCGCCGGCCTGGGCGGCGTTCTTGAACTTGTTCTGCGCCTCGCCGAAGGGCACGTTGACGTACTTGACGTCGACCTTCGGGTGCTTCTTCTCGAAGCCTTCGGCCAGCTTCTTGAAGACCTTGTCCTCGCTGCCGACGCTGGAGGTGTCCCACCAGGTCACGGTGCCGGAGAGCTCGCCCGAGCTCTTGCTGCCGGTCTCGTCGTCGCTGCCGCAGGCGGTCGCCGCGAGCGCCAGGGCCGCGACCAGGGCGGTGGCCGTTATGCCACGTCGCATCTGAACTCCTTCAACTGCCGTACCGCTCCGTCGCGGCGCCGGGTCGACGTGAACGTAACAAGGATGAAAGACGACCGAAAGACCTTGCGGAAGATTTCTGCAAGCCTTGGTGATCGTTACATTCGCGTGTCCTCAAGGTTGCCGTCAAGCCCCTTGACGACCCTCGCCCACCCCTGGCAGGGGCGGGCGGGCCTGGCCATATCCACAGGGCGACGATCCGGCAACGGTCCGCGATCCGGGCCCGCAAGTCCTTGCAAGGCGTTGCCGGAAGCCCGCCCGAAACCCCGTCCCACACGGCCCCCCGCACAGTGGGCAATCCGACACGGGCCCGGTACAGTCGCATCCCATGACCGCACGGCTTGCCGATATCGCAACTCAGGCGGGGGTCAGCGAAGCGACGGTCAGCCGAGTCCTGAACGGCAAGCCCGGAGTCGCGGCGGCCACCCGCGAATCCGTCCTCGCGGCGCTCGACGTCCTCGGCTACGAACGCCCGGTGCGGCTGCGCAGGCGCAGCGCGGGGCTGGTCGGCCTGATCACCCCGGAGTTGGAGAACCCGATCTTCCCGGCGCTGGCCCAGGTCATCGGCCAGGCGCTGACGCGGCAGGGCTACACCCCGGTGCTGGCGACCCAGACCCCCGGCGGCTCCACCGAGGACGAACTCACCGAAATGCTGGTGGACCGGGGCGTCTCGGGCATCATCTTCGTCTCCGGGCTGCACGCGGACACTTCGGCGGATATGCAGCGCTACGAGCAACTGCGCGGCCAGGGCGTCCCCTTCGTCCTGGTGAACGGCTTCTCCGCCAAGGTGCAGGCGCCGTTCATCTCCCCGGACGACCGGGCGGCGATGCGGCTGGCGGTGACGCATCTGGCGGCGCTCGGCCACACCCGGATCGGCCTGGCGGTCGGCCCCAAGCGCTTCGTTCCGGTGCTCCGCAAGATCGAGGGCTTCCACGCGACGATGCGGGAGCAGCTGGGCCTCGCCGAGGAGGAGATCGAGAAGCTGGTCCAGCACTCCCTGTACACGCTGGAGGGCGGCCAGGCCGCCGCCACCGCGCTGATGGAGCGCGGCTGCACGGCGGTCGTGTGCGCGAGCGACATGATGGCGCTCGGGGCGATCCGGGCGGCCCGCCGGGAGTCGAGGGAGGTCCCCCGGGACCTCTCCGTGGTCGGCTACGACGATTCGCCCCTCATAGCGTTCACGGACCCGCCGCTGACGACGATCCGGCAGCCGGTGACGGCGATGGGCCAGGCCGCGGTCCGTACGCTCCTGGAGGAGATCGGCGGAACCCCGGCCCCGCACAGCGAGTTCGTCTTCATGCCCGAGCTGGTGGTTCGCGGCTCGACGGCCGCCGGACCCGCAGGCGGTTCGGGGTCGGCTCCTCGTCCTTGAGGTGCAGGACGTGCGGCCGGAACCCGACCGGAGGATGATCGTAGGCAGAGGAAGCTCTATGGAAGACTCTCTGCCTATGGGTGAAACACAGGTGACAGCACAGGAAGGCCGGTCGACGGCCGGTCCTTCACCCATCGCGGCCGGGGCGGCCCCCGAGACCGCCGCCGCGTCGTCCACGCCTCCCCCGGCCACCGGGAAGGCCGGTCGGTCGGCCCGCATCCGCTCGCTGCGGACGCCCGGCCGCCCCCGGCTCTGGTTCGAGATCCTGCTCATCGCGGTCAGTTACTGGCTGTATTCGCTCGTGCGCAATGCCGTCCCCGAGCAGAAGGCGGCGGCGCTGCGTAACGCGGACTGGATCTGGTCGGCGGAGAAGTCCCTGGGCCTCGCCTTCGAGGAATCGGTCAATCACGCGGTCAATTCCGTGACGTGGCTGATCGTGTCGATGAACTACTACTACGCGACGCTGCATTTCGTCGTGACCATCGGCGTCCTCGTCTGGCTGTTCCGACGCCATCCCGGCCGCTACGCCGCGACCCGGCTGGTGCTCTTCGCGACGACGGCCGTGGCCCTGCTCGGCTACTACCTCTATCCACTGGCGCCACCCCGTCTGATGAACGGCGCGAACTTCATCGACACGGTCCTCGTGCACGAGACGTGGGGCTCGATGGCCTCGGGCAACTTCAAGAACATGTCGAACCAGTACGCGGCGATGCCGTCGATGCACATCGGCTGGTCGCTCTGGTGCGGTCTGACGATCTTCGCCCTGGCCTCGGTGCCGTGGGCCCGGGTCCTGGGCCTGCTCTACCCGACCCTCACCCTGGTCGTCATCGTGGCCACCGCCAACCACTTCTGGCTCGACGCGGTGGGCGGCATGGCCTGCCTCGCGTTCGGTTACGCGGTCTCCCGCGTCTGGTACGGCTCGCTGCCGCACCGGCTGCCGAAGGGGGTGCCCGGGGTGGCGGAAGGCCGGCTGACCGGACTGCGCGCGGCACGCCTGCCCCGCCCGGCGTCAGAACCGGATCCGAAGGCACCGCCCAAGCCGGGGGCGGAGGCCGAGCCGGAGGCGGCCGGGGCGCGCATGCCGTAGCGGCCGTGCCGTAAGGACTGCGTCTTCTCCAGCCCCTCCGACGCTTTGGAGCGGGGTCGGGGGCGGAGCCCCGTAGGGGCCCGGGGCCGGGCCCCGGGCGATACCCTCAGCCCGCCGCCCCGTAGAACCGCTCCTCCACCACCGCCCGGGCCCGCCGAGTGATCCGCCGGTAGTCGTCCAGCATGTCCCCGACATGCCCCGGCTCGTACCCCAGATACCGCCCCACGGCCGCCAGCTCCCGAGGATCGGACGGAAACGTGTCGCCAGGCCGCCCACGCACCAGCATCACCGCATTGCGCACCCGCGCCGCCAGCACCCACGCCTCGTCCAGCGTCTGCGCGTCCTCCGCCGGGATCAGGCCGGCCGCGCACGCGGCGGCCAGCGCCTCCCGCGTCCGCGTCGTGCGCAGGCCGGGCTCCGCCCACCCGTGCTGCATCTGGATCAACTGGACGGTCCACTCCACATCGCTCAGCCCGCCCCGCCCCAGCTTCGCGTGGAGCGTGGGGTCCGCGCCGCGCGGCATCCGCTCGGACTCCATCCGCGCCTTGAGCCGGCGGATCTCGCGTACGGCGTCCTCGCCGAGCCCCTCCACCGGATACCGCAGCGGATCGATCAGCTCGACGAAGGACCGCCCCAGCTCCTCGTCACCCGCCATGAGTTCGGCCCGCAGCAGCGCCTGGCTCTCCCAGACCAGCGACCAGCGCCGGTAGTACGCCTCGTACGACTTCAGCGTGCGCACCATCGGCCCGGTCCTGCCCTCGGGGCGCAGATCGGCGTCGATGAGCAAGGGCGGGTCGGCGGTCGGCAGTTGGAGCAGTCGCCGCATCTCCCCCACGACCGCGTTGGCCGCCTTCCCCGCCTCCTCGTCGCTCACGCCATCGCGCGGCTGATGGACGAAGAGGACGTCGGCGTCGGAGCCGTAACTCAGCTCGTGTCCGCCGAAGCGGCCCATGCCGATGACGGCGAACCGGGTCGGCAGGGTGTCGCCCCACCGCTCGCGGACGGCGGCGCGCAGCGCGCCCGCGATGGTGACGGCGTTGAGGTCGGTGACGGCGGAGCCGACGCGGTCGACGAGGGCCCCGTGGTCCTGCTCGGCGGGGCTGTCCTCGGTGCCGTACGAGCCGATGAGGTCGGCGGCCGTCGTACGGAACAGCTCCCGGCGGCGCACCCCGCGCACCACCGCGACCGCCGACTCCGCATCGCCCGCGCGCCCCACCGCGGCCAGCACCTCCTGCTCCAGGTGGTCCCGGGTGCGCGGCTTCAGCCCCTCCGGGTCGCCGAGGATCGCCACAGCCTCCGGGGCCCGCATGAGGAGGTCCGGCGCGAGGCGGCCGGCGGAGAGGACCCGGGCGAGGTTCTCCGCGGCGGCGCCCTCGTCGCGCAGGAGCCGCAGATACCACGGGGTCTTGCCGAGTGCGTCGGACACCTTGCGGAAGCCGAGGAGCCCGGCGTCCGGGTCGGCGGAGTCCGCGAACCAGCCGAGGAGCACCGGCAGCAGCGTGCGCTGGATGGCGGCCTTGCGGGTCACCCCGGAGGAGAGTGCCTCCAGGTGCCGCAGGGCGGCCGCCGGGTCGGCGTACCCGAGGGCCTCCAGACGGATCGCGGCGGCCTTCGCGCTGAGCCGGGACTCGCCGGGGGCCAGCTGGGCGACGGCGTCCAGCAGCGGCCGGTAGAAAATCTTCTCGTGCAGCCGCCGTACGACGGAGGCGTGCCGCTTCCATGCCTTGTTCAGCTCGGCCACCGGATCCGTGCGCATGCCGAGCGACCGGCCGAGCCGCCGCAGATCCGCCTCGTCCTCGGGGACCAGGTGGGTGCGGCGCAGCCGGTGGAGCTGGATGCGGTGCTCCATCGCCCGCAGGAAACGGTACGCCTCGTCCAGCTGGGCGGCGTCCGCGCGCCCCACGTACCCGCCCTCGGCGAGCGCCCGCAGCGCCTCCAGGGTGGAGCCGCTGTGCAGCGAGGCATCGCTGCGCCCGTGCACCAACTGGAGGAGCTGGACCGCGAACTCGACGTCCCGCAACCCGCCGGGGCCGAGCTTCAGCTCGCGCTCGATGCGGTCGGCGGGGATGTTGTCGACGACCCGGCGGCGCATCTTCTGCACATCGGGGACGAAGTTCTCCCGGTCGGCGGCCCCCCAGACGAGCGGTGACACCGCCTCGACGTACTCCGCGCCCAGCTCGGGGTCGCCGGCCACCGCCCGGGCCTTCAACAGGGCCTGGAACTCCCAGGTCTTGGCCCAGCGCTGGTAGTAGGCGAGGTGGGAGCTGAGGGTGCGCACGAGCGGCCCGTTGCGGCCCTCGGGGCGGAGGTTGGCGTCGACCTCCCAGATGGTGCCCTCGACCGTGGTGTCGGAGCAGATCCGCATCATGTGCGCGGCCAGCCGGGTGGCGGCCTGCATGGCCTTGGTCTCGTCGACCCCGACGCGCGCCTCTCCGACGAAGATCACGTCGACGTCGGAGACGTAGTTCAGCTCCCGCCCCCCGCACTTGCCCATCGCCACGACGGCGAGCCGGCACTGCGCGGCGTCCTCGGGCGCGGCGGTACGGGCGATGGCGAGCGCGGCGCGCAGGGTGGCGGTGGCGAGGTCGGCCAGCTCGGCGGCGGTCTGGGCGAGACCGGTCGTCCCGCACACGTCCCGGGCGGCGAGGGTGAGCAGGCACCGACGGTAGGCGACCCGCAGCGAGTCCGGGTCGGCGGCGCCGGCGAGCCCCTGCTCGAACTCGGCGACGCCGGGGTTCAGGTCGGCCGACTCGTACGTGACGAGCGCCTGCCAGTCGCGCGGGTGCCTGGCCAGGTGGTCCCCGAGCGCCTCGGAGGCGCCGAGGACCCCGAGGAGCCGGTCGCGCAGGGGCTTGGCGGTGATGAGGGTGTCGAGCAGCACCTGCCGCTCGCTCTCCTCCCCCGCCTCCACGATCCGGACCAGTCCGCGCAGGGCCAGATCGGGGTCGGCGGTCACCCCGAGCGCTTCCAGGAGGACCGGATCGGACCGTACGGAGGCGAGCGCGTCCAGGCCGAGGAGGTGCTCGGCGGCGGACGGGTCGGTGAATCCGTGCCGCAGCAGCTTGGTGAACGTACTGCTTCTGCGCCCCGGCGCGGTCGTCATCCCGTGCTCTCCTGCCAGCCGAACCGATCTGCGGAACTGCTCGGCCGGCGTCCCTGCCGGCGTCACAGCTCTCCGAGCCTAGTCCTGTGCCGATGAATTCGGGGCGGGGGCGGAGTCCACCCGTTGGGGGAAAGACCTGGCAGCACCGCCTGACACCACCCCGGAGGAACCATGTCCCCGAACCAGCAGCCCCCGGCCACCGAGCTGGACGCCCGCTACAGCAGCGAGGGGGCGACGGCCCGCCCCTGGCCGGAGACGGCCGCCGCACTGACCGGCGCCCCGCTGTACTGGCTCTCCACGGTCCCTCTCGACGGCCGCCCCCACGTCACCCCGCTCATCGGCGTCTGGTCGCAGGGCGCCCTCCACTTCTGTACGGGCCCGGCGGAACGCAAGGCCCGCAACCTGGCGGCCAACCCCGAGGTGGTCCTGACGACGGGGGCCAACACCCTCGACTCGGGTTTCGACGTGGTGGTCGAGGGCCGGGCGGACCGGGTGACGGACCACGGCCGGCTCGCGGAGCCGGCCCGGGAGTGGGAGGCGAAGTACGGTGCCGACTGGCACTTCGACGTCGCGGACGGCAGCTTCGTCCAGGCGGAGGCGGGCCACGCCCATGTGTTCGCCGTACAGCCAGACGCGCCACCGCTTCACGTGACCCGGCGGGCCGTGCCGATGACGACGGTGGCGTACAGCTCCTCGGAGACCCGGACCCGCGGGGTGAGCCCGGCGGCGCGCAGAATCTCCGCCGCGACATCCCGCTGCCGCTCACTGGCCTCCACCAGGATGCTGCCGCCCGGGGCGAGCCAGTCGGGTGCTTCGGCGGCGACCCGGCGCATGACGTCGAGGCCGTCGCCGCCCCCGTCGAGGGCGACGCGCGGTTCGTGGACGCGGGCCTCGGCGGGGAGCAGCTCGACATCGGCGGTCGGAACGTACGGAACGTTGGCAAGGAGCACGTCGACGCGGCCGCGCAGGGCGGTGGGAAGGGGGTCGAAGAGGTCGCCCTCGTAGACCTGTCCGAGGCCGTCGACGTTGCGCCGCGCGCAGCGTACCGCGGCGGGTTCGACGTCACAGGCGTACAGGTCGACCCGGTCCAGGGCGGTGGCGAGGGCGACGCCGAGCGCACCCGAACCGCAGCAGAGGTCGACGACGACGGCCCGGCGGGGTGCGAGGGCGGCGGCCTGCGCCACGAGGAACTCCGTACGCCGCCGGGGCACGAAGACACCGGCGTCCACGGCGAAGCGGCGGCCGCGGAACTCCGCCCAGCCCAGGACGTGTTCGAGCGGGAGCCCGGCGGCGCGGCGCTCGACGAGTGCGGACAGCTCGTCGGGGGAAGCGGCGGCCTCGTGGAGGAGGAGGGCCTCGTCCTCGGCGAAGACGCACCCGGCGCGGCGGAGGGCGAGGGCGGTGGTGGAGAGGGAGCTGATGGGGCGAACGGACATACGAGCGAAGCCTTTCGGGAAAACCGATGGGCGCTCGACGATCGTCCTAGTCCGTCCGGCCTGCCGGCGTTGCGCCTGCTGCCGCCGGCCGTCCGACGTGATCGCGCGGGGTGAGCACCCAGCCTGGTCCAGCGGTAATGGGTCTCACCTCCTCGGCCGGTCTCCTCGTTCCCCGTGGCGTACGGGGGTCGTAACAGTACAACAGCCCGCTTCCGCGCCCGTGCGGGGCGCGGAAGCGGGCTGCACGAGCCGTGCGGGCTCACAGATCCACGCTGTCCCTCAGCTTGGTGGGCGTGAGGAACAGGGAGGCGATGACACCGATCACGGCGATGCCGGCCGAGATGAGGAAGATGTGGCCGGTGGCGTCCCCGTACGCGGCCCGGACGACGTCCTGGACCTGGGGCGGCATGGCGGCGACGTTGAGGGTGGAGCCGCCGGAGCCGGAGGCGGCCGGGTCGATGCCGAGCGCGGCGAGCCCGTCCGTGATCTTCGTGGACACCTGGTGGGCGAGGACCGCGCCGAGGACGGAGACGCCCATGGTGCCGCCGAGCGAGCGGAAGAAGGTGATGGCCCCGCTGGCGGCGCCGATCTCGCTGAGCGGCACGGTGTTCTGGAGGACCAGCACCAGATTCTGCATCGACATACCGACCCCGACCCCCACACCGAGCATCCCCAGCGACACCATCACGAGCGAGGTCTCGTGGTCGATGAAGGACAGTCCGAGGAAGCCGAGGGCGAGGACGAGGACACCGGCGACGATGAACGGCTTGACCTTGCCGGTTTTGGACACGAGGCGTCCGGCGACGGTGGAGGAGACGAGGACGCCCGCCATGAGCGGGATGGTGAGGAGCCCCGCCTCGGTCGGCGAGTACCCGCGGCCGATCTGGAAGTACTGGCCGAGGAAGACGGCCCCGCCGAACATGGCCATGCCGACCGCGAGGCTGGCGACGATGGCGAGGGCGGGGTCGCGGCGGCGGACGACGTGCAGCGGAACGACGGGCTCCTTGACCCGGGTCTCGACGAGAACGGCCGCCCCCAGGATGACCACGCTCCCGCCGACCATCAGTCCGCTCCGCCAGGAGATCCAGTCGAAGTCGTCGCCGACGAAGGTGACCCAGAGGAGCAGGAGGCTGACCCCGGCGGCGATGAGGGAGGCCCCGAGGTAGTCGACCTTGGTGTCGGGCCGGCGGACCTCGACGAGATGCAGGGTGCGGGCGAGCATCACGGAGGCGAGAAGCGTGAAGGGCACGGCGATGAAGAAGCACCAGCGCCAGCCGAGCCAGGAGGCGTCGGTGATGAACCCGCCGAGCAGCGGCCCGCCGACGGTGGCGACGGCCATGACGCCGCCGAGGTAGCCGTTGTAGCGTCCGCGCTCCTTCGGGCTGATCATCGCGGCGATGATCACCTGGACGAGCACCTGGAGCGCGCCCATGCCGAGCCCCTGGACGGCGCGGAAGGCGATGAGCTGCTCGGTGGACTGAGCGAACCCGCAGGCGACGGACGAGACGACGAAGAGGCCGATGGCTATCTGGAGCAGCAGCTTCTTGCTGAACAGGTCGGCCAGCTTGCCCCAGATCGGGGTGGAGGCCGTGGAGGCGAGCAGGGTCGCGGTGACGACCCAGGTGTACTGGGACTGCGTGCCGTCGAGGGACCCGATGATCTGCGGCAGCGCGACCGAGACCACGGTGCTGCTGATCATCGCCACGAACAGCACGATGAGCAGCCCGCTGAGGGCCCGCAGGACGTGGCGGTGGTCCATGGGTGCGGCGGCGGGGGCCCCGGCGGGGGCGGCGGTGTCTGCTGCGCTCACGCGCAACCTCCGGAAAAGTTCGTACGAGAGGCCCGTACGAAGTGCCGGCACCGGGCGAATCCGTGCACGACCCCGTACGGACGGGAGAAGGCTTCACCATACATGCACACTGGGCAATTTTGCCCACTGCGCAACAATTTCACACCCCGGGGATAATGCCCCCCATGGACAGCAGCACCGCGGAACCGGGACTCCGGGAACGCAAGAAGGAAGCCACCCGCCAGGCCGTGCACGAGGCGACCCTGCGCCTGACGGTGGAGCACGGATTCGACCGTGTGACGGTCGAGGCGGTGGCGGACGCGGCCGGGATCTCCCGCAGAACGTTCTCCAACCACTTCACCAACAAGGAGGACGCCCTCCTCTACGGCGAGGAGCAGCAGATCAGGGCCCTGGTCCGCACGGTCCGCGACCGCCCCGCAGACGAACCCGCCTGGCCGGCCCTGCGCGCGGCGGTGGCCCAGTTCGCGGACCGTGTGGCGCCCCCGGAACGCGAATGGGCGATCCGCACCCGCTTGGCGATGCGTCACCCCTCGCTGCTGGCACGCCAGCTGGCCAACCACGCCGCCCTGGAACGCGACCTGGCCGAAGCGGTGGCAGCCCGCCCCGGCCCACCGTCGGCCCCGGTCCGCCCGATCGTCCTGGCGGCGGCTTTCCTCGCCTCGCTGCGGATCGCGATGCGCATGTGGATCGAGGAGGACCTGGCGCGGGAGCCGGCGGCGGTGATCGACGAGATCCTGGACGAGATGGGGCGGGGGTTCGCGTGAGGGCGGGGCTTCCGAAGGCTCGGGCCCGCCGGTGAACCCGCCCCCTCGGCGGCCCGCCTCAGGAGTCCGGCCGGTCGATGCGGATCTCGTAGGCGATCTCCCAGCGGATGTCCGGCACGACGACGTCGGCCGTCTCCACGGGGCGGCCCTCGCGGTCGAAGTACGTGCGCTCGATCTCGATGACCAGGTCACCGATGGAGATCCCGAGGAGGTTGGCCTGTTCACGCGTCGCGCGGGCCGGGCGGGGCAGTTCGATGCCGGTGGCGATGTCCACACCGATGGAGCGCATCCGCTCGACGACGCCGATCTTGCCGTACGGGCCCATCTCCGGGAGCAGGACCGGCGTCCCGTCCGTGATGGCCATCGGCTCCCAGCTCCTGGCGAGCTGTACGGGCAGACCGTCGGCGAGGAACTCGTAGTCGGTCACGACACAGAGGTCGCCGGGCTCGATCGCCAGGCGTTCCGCGATGTCCTCGGGCGCGGGGACGCGGGCCGTGCTGGTGCACTCCCAGTCCGCCTCGTGGTCGAGTTCGGCCATGTCCGAGGCGAACGGACTTCCGTTCCGCTGCTCGCGGTGGCGTGAGCGGATCATGCGTTGGCGCTCACGGGCCCGGCGGACGTACGTACCGGAACCGGCGCGGCCTTCGAGGATGCCCTCGATGATCAGACGCTCCATGGCCCGCTGCGCCACGGACTGACCGACGCCGTACTCCTCCGCGAACCGCGCCCGGGACGGCAGCTTGTCGCCGACGGCCCATTCACCGGCTCGGATGCGAGCCCGCAGCTTGTCCGCCACCTGCAAGTACGGCGTATCACGTGGCATTTGAGCAGCTCCGTGGGTTCGGCGTCGAAATGGGCGTCGCTGTTGACAAAGCTAACCCATCAGGTTGAAGCTGAATACTCAGCATTACATGGCGTGACAGTCGGTTCACCAGGGGAGAAGTGTGCGCTCTGCACAGGCGCGGGTCGCGGCGCTGACCGGCATGCTCACCGCCGCCACAGGCACCGAACCGCGCGTGGCCACCGACCTGGACGTCCTCCGCGTCGAGGCCGATCTCCCCGCCGAGTTGAGCGCGACCGCCCACGCGGCCGTCCTCGCCGCCCTGGCCACGGCGGACCGCTACGGGCACACGCGCACCCGCACGGCCGAGTACGTCTGGGCCGAGATCAGCAGAGAGGCGAACGTGACCACGACCGAATCCCCCGACACGGCCTACCGCGCCCTGCTCGGCCACACGATGGCCTGCACCGCCTGCCGGACCGGCGCGATCTGCCCCGACGCGACCAAGCTCGTCCGCGCCTGGCGGGAGACCCGCCGATGAGGCCTCCGGCCACATCACCCCCACCACCCCCACCAGCGACGGAGGCACCTGATGCGCAGCACCCGCCAGGCGTTACCGGCATCTCCCCGGAGGCCCGAATGATCGCCCTCTCCCCGACGGACGTCCTCGACTGCGAGGCGTGCTGGAACGCCCCGGTCACCGCCGCCCGGCAGACCCCCGCCGGCCGCGACCTGCTCTGCGAGGAGTGCGCGGAGGGCGACTACCCGCGCCGCGTCGACCTCTTCCCGCCGTTCGGCATCTACCGCCTGACGGCCCGCAAGCTCCTGGACGACGGCCGACACGGCGGCGGCCCCCCGAAGCTCCCGCCCGACCCGGGCCCGCCGCTGCCCAGCCCTCCCCCGGCCCCGTCACCGCCGGGAACCCCGCCGGTGTAGAGCCCGCGCCCCGCCCGGCCCGCGCCCCTCTCCGGAAGCCCGGGCCGTTGTCAGTACCCCTTGCCGGGTTGCCCGGTGGTTGCAGACCGGCCAGACCTTCGAGGTACGCGGTCAAGGGGGTGGGCACAAAGGTCCCCGGGAGCCACCTCGGGACTATGGTGCAAGCCGTGGATTCCCACCCCCCTCTTCCCCCTTCTCCTCCATGAGCACGGAGAGTTCTTCGGCCAGTTCCATACAGCGCAGGCGGGCCGGGGAGAAGTCGTAGGGCATTTTTCCGGCGGCTTCGAGCACGCTCATGACCCTGCCGGAGTGGGAGACCGAACCGTTCTCGTCATCATCGCCGGTCTCAGGGTGCGCGGCGTCCCAGGCATCGAAGAGGGCGTCGTCGGCCTCGTCGAGGCCGGACTCCTCGATGACGGCGTGCAGGGCGGTTTCGAAGGCGTGCCGTTCGGCGGCCACTTGAGCCACCCGTGGGTCGTCGACGGCGACGCTGTCGTCGAGCGCCTCCTCGGCGTCGTCGATGCGGTCGGATTCCTCCCGCAGCGCGGGATGCGTGGCCAGGGCGACGAAGCGCGTGGCCTGGACGGCCGCTCCGAGCGGGCCGAAGATCCGCTCGGTGACCAGCAGGGTGTCCAGATCCGCCTGGCGCAGCGAGCCCTCGGGCAGGCCCTTGAGGCGTTCGGTGACCAGGTCGGAGAGCAGGCCCGTCCGGCTGCCTTCGACGCGCATCCGCTGCACGGCGGTCCGTTGGCGCCGCAGTTCCGCCTCTTGGGCGGCGAGGGATTCCTCCACGCGCTCCAGCATGGCCTCGATACCGTCCCCGCCGTCCGCCCCGGCGGAATCCTTGCCGGTGGCGAAAGCCTCGCGAATGTCCTCCAGCGCGATCCCGGCGTCGGTCATCCTGCGAATCCACAGCAGGCGGATCATGTCCTCGTACCCGTAGCGGCGACGGCCGTCGCCGCCCCGCTCGGGCTCGGGGAGCAGGCCGATCCCGTGGTAGTGGCGGATCGCCCGCGGTGTGCAGCCGGCAAAGGCGGCCGCGTCGCCGATCTTGACCTGACGGGGTGGCACGAAAGACGCGGGCATGGGCGGGGACCTTCTCTCAGGGCTGGGACGTACGTCCACCGGACCACATGACGCTACGGAAGGTGCAACCCTCTCCCCGGAGGGCATAGCCGTCAATCCTGAACGAACTGTCCAATGGCTGCGGCCCCTGTCGGTGCCATCGCCGACGGGGCCGACTTCCTTGAAAAACGGAAACCTCTCCGCTGTCCTGGGGCATCCTGTTGTCCGACGCATAGTGCAGCACGGCTCAGTAGACACGACGACGGGTCCGAGGATGCAACTGATCGAGGAATTCATTTCCAGATACATCAGAGAGTACGACTTCTACAGCCAAGCTGCCCGACTGGCAGCCGAAACGCTGGAAAGCAATCTCCACAGGTCAGGAATCCGCTGCATCGTGACCCATCGCGCCAAGGACATATCCCGGCTTGCCGAGAAATGCGAGAAGCGCAACGCGGAAGATCCCTATAAGAAGATCCAGGACATCTACAGCGACATCGTCGACCTGGCAGGGGTGCGCGTCGCCCTCTACTTCCCCGGAGACCGGGAGCGCGTGGACAGAATCATCAACAGGTTCTTCCATCTCCTGGAGGAAAGGCGAGATTTTCCGGATCCCGGAAAAGCCAACCCCTCCAAGAAATTCTCTGGCTACTCCGCCGCACACTACAGGGCCCAGCTGTCCGAACGCAGCCTGGGAGACAGCGACAAGAGGTACGCCAAAGCGCGAGTGGAGATTCAAGTCGCCTCCGTTCTGATGCACTCGTGGTCCGAGGTCGAGCACGACCTCATCTACAAGCCGCTCGAAGGAGGGCTCTCCGAGGAGGAACTCCATATTCTGGACCAACTCAACGGGCTGGTCCTGGCCGGCGAAATCGCTCTCGAAATGCTGCAGAAGGCAGGAGAGGTCCGCGTCGCCAGCACCGACCGCACCTTCCTCAACCACTACGAACTCGCCGCCCATATACTCGCTCACGCGAACAAGGAACGCAAAAGCCCGGTCGAGGAGTCAGGGCTCGGCCGTGTCGACCTTCTCTTTCAGCTTCTCACCGATCTGGAGTTCAACACGCCCAACTCGCTGGCGCCCTTCATTTCATCCCTCCATGAGGATCTGGAAGAGCGCCCGCTGGCCGATCAAGTCATTGATGCGATCATTTCCGAGGATCCTGAGCGGTACCGACGGTTCGAAGAAATCCAATTCCAGATGAGCTTCTCGTCCATGAAGCCCCCCGCTTCCGACCAGTCCGCGGTGTCCGATGAAATCGTCGGTAGGTTCTGGTCCAAATGGACAGCGCTGGAGAAGACCCTGCGCGGGCTCGCCGTCGTGGACCCCGAGGACACGCGCTTCATGGGTGTGGGGGCTCTCATCAACAGGATTCCGAACCTCACCGATCCCCTCAAGCGCGAACTCGACTACCTGCGGCGCATCAGGAACGACCTGGTCCACAGCGGCGAAATACCCGGAGCGGCTTTCCTCCAGGAGGCGATCGAGAGGATCGTCGCCGTCACGGCTCGGCTGGCCAAGCTGAAGGAGCCTCCGCAGGCCGGGTGATCAGCAACCCGCCTCGGCGCAACCGCGACGGCCCCCAGGCTGCCCGGCACCCGCCGGAACGCACCGGGCCGGAGGCTCACCGCCTCCGGCCCGGGATCACGCGTCGACGGCCACAACCGTCCCCCGTGCCGCTACAGCACCGGCAGCAGCGCCTTCAGCTCGAAGGCGGTGACCTCGCTGCGGTACTCCTCCCACTCCTGCTTCTTGTTGCGGAGGAAGAAGTCGAAGACGTGCTCGCCCAGGGTCTCGGCGACCAGCTCGCTCTTCTCCATCAGCGAAATCGCCTCGCCCAGGTTCTGCGGGAGCGGTTCGATGCCCATCGCGCGGCGTTCGGCGTCGGAGAGGGCCCAGACGTCGTCGTCGGCGCCGGCCGGGAGTTCGTAGCCCTCCTCGATGCCCTTGAGGCCTGCGGCGAGCAGGACCGCGTACGTGAGGTACGGGTTGGCGCCGGAGTCGATGGAGCGGACCTCGACGCGGGCCGAGCCGGTCTTGCCGGGCTTGTACATCGGGACGCGGATGAGGGCGGAGCGGTTGTTGTGGCCCCAGCAGATGTACGAGGGGGCCTCGCCGCCCGCACCGGCCGCGCGGGAGGAGCCGCCCCAGATGCGCTTGTAGGAGTTGACCCACTGGTTGGTGACGGCCGAGATCTCCGCCGCGTGCTTCAGGAGGCCCGCGATGAAGGAGCGGCCGACCTTGGAGAGCTGGTACTCCGCGCCCGACTCGTAGAACGCGTTGCGGTCGCCCTCGAAGAGGGAGAGGTGCGTGTGCATGCCCGAGCCCGGGTACTCCGAGAACGGCTTCGGCATGAACGTCGCCTGCACGCCCTGCTCCAGCGCCACCTGCTTCATCACCAGGCGGAACGTCATGATGTTGTCCGCCGTGGAGAGCGCGTCCGCGTACCGCAGGTCGATCTCCTGCTGGCCGGGGGCGCCCTCGTGGTGGCTGAACTCGACCGAGATGCCCATCGATTCGAGCATGGTGATCGCCTGGCGGCGGAAGTCCATGCCGACGTTCTGCGGCGTGTGGTCGAAGTAGCCCGAGCTGTCCGCCGGCGTCGGGCGGGTGCCGTCGACCGGCTTGTTCTTCAGCAGGAAGAACTCGATCTCGGGGTGCGTGTAGAAGGTGAAGCCCAGGTCGGACGTCTTGGCCAGGATCCGCTTCAGGACGTAGCGCGGATCCGCGAAGGACGGCGAGCCGTCCGGCATGAGGATGTCGCAGAACATCCGCGCCGTGCCGGGAGCCTCCGCACGCCAGGGCAGGATCTGGAAGGTGCCCGGGTCCGGCTTGGCGATCATGTCCGACTCGTAGACCCGTGCGAAGCCCTCGATCGCCGAGCCGTCGAAGCCGATGCCCTCGTCGAAGGCCTGCTCCAGCTCGGCCGGGGCGACGGCGACGGACTTGAGGAACCCGAGGACGTCGGTGAACCACAGCCGCACGAAGCGGATGTCGCGCTCCTCAAGGGTCCTGAGGACGAATTCCTGCTGCTTGTCCATTGCCACATCCTTGCAGTTCAGACGGTCCGTGCACCACCGCCCGGGGTAGGGGGACACTTCAGTATCGCGACCCGGGATTTCCCCCAGATTACGCACACGGTGTGAGAGAGAGCACTCGGCCACCCACTACGATCGGCGACCGTGCGGCGGACGGCTTCGGGGCCCGCTCCCCCTCCGGCTTCCCGCCCGTCCGAGCACTCTGGTCCACGGACCGTTCTCCCGCCTCCCGGCCCCTTCGCAGAAGGACTCCACGACATGAGCTTCGATCCCCGGCACCCCCAGCCGCAGGCCCCCGCCCCCGGCGCGCGCTCCACCCGCAACCGGGCCATCGCCATAGGGCTGAGCGCCGCCGTCGTGGCCGGTCTCGTCGCTTTCGGCTCCTTCCTGCTGCTGGAGAACTCCGCGGCCGACGAGAAGTCCGACAACGCTTCGGCGGCCCACGACGGCAAGCACCCGGGCGGGCACGGCGACGCCAAGGGCGGGGCCATCGAGGGGCTGAAGTCCTGGGACGCGGCGAAGCTCGGCCGCAACCACGTGGCGGGCACGGTCGACTACCCGATGAAGCCTCCGGTCGGCGGCGACCACAACCCGTCCTGGATGAACTGCGACGGCGACGTATACGAAGAGGCCGTCCCGGACGTCAACGCCGTCCACTCCCTGGAGCACGGCGCGGTCTGGGTCACGTACAACGGCAAGGCCGCCGACGGCGACGTGGCCGCGCTCGCGGAACGCGTCAGGAAGACCCCGTTCACCCTGATGAGCCCGTACGCCGGCCAGGAGGGCGCGATCACGCTCAGCGCCTGGGGCAAGCAGGTCACCGTGGACTCCGCCGACGACCGGCGGGTGGACCGGTTCCTCGCCCAGTACGTCCAGGGTGCCCAGACGCCCGAGCCCGGCGCCCCCTGCACCGGCGGGCTGGAAACGGCACCGCGGTGACCGGTACGACGGACCCTGCGGACCCGGCAGCAGGTGCCGAACGCCGGAAGACGGCGCGCGTCCGGTGGGCGGCCGGGGCAGCGGTGGCCCTGGCCCTGTTCTTCGCCGGGGCCGCCGCCGTCGCCTCCGCCCGGGAGGACGGTCCGGTGCCCCGCGCGGCCGGCACACCCGCCTCGGACTCCGCCGACGCCGGGTTCGCCCGGGACATGGCCGTCCACCATCAGCAGGCCGTCGAGATGTCGTTCATCGTCCGCGACCGCACGGAGGGCGAGGACGTACGCCGTCTCGCGTACGACATCGCCAACACCCAGGCCAACCAGCGCGGCATGCTCCTCGGCTGGCTCGACCTCTGGGGGCTGCCCAAGGTGGCGGCCGGCGGCGATCCCCCGATGGCCTGGATGGGCGGCAGCGGCGGGGACGAGCACGCTCACGGCGGCCACCACCCGGACGGTGGGAGCGACGGTGTGCTCATGGCGGGGATGGCTTCCCGAGCCGAGCTGGACCGGCTCGCGCGCCTCGACGGCAAGCAGGCCGAGGTCTTCTACCTCCAGCTGATGACGGACCACCACAAGGGCGGTGTGGCCATGGCCGAGGCCTGTGCCTCCCGGTGCACCGTCCCGGTGGAGCAGCGGCTCGCCCAGGGCATGGTCGAGGGGCAGCAGTCCGAGCTGGGCCTCATGCGCGACATGCTCACCGAGCGCGGGGCGAAGCCGCGTTCCTGAGGACCGGCGCGCCAAAGGAGCCTCGCGCGGGGGCGGCGGGCCCGGGGCCTACCGCCCCCGCGTCAGCTTGCGTCCCCGCGTCGGCGCACCCGAACGGGTGATTGCGGTCGCGCCTGCCCTCCCGGCCGATGACGATGGGTGCGCTCGGGGCCGTACGGCAGTGCCATCGGCACGCAGGAGGAAATCCCCCATGACGACCGCCAAAGACATCATGCACAGCGGGGCCCGCTGGATCCCGGCCCACGAGACCCTCGACCGTGCGGCGCAGCTGATGCGCGAGCACAACGTGGGCGCCCTGCCCGTCTCCGCCGACGGCGGCTCGGACCGGATGGTCGGCATCATCACCGACCGCGACATCGTCGTCGGCTGTGTGGCCAAGGGGCACGACCCGTCGAAGGTCACGGCGGGCGATCTCGCGCAGGGCACGCCCCGCTGGATCGAGGCGGAGGCCGATGTGGACGCGGTCCTGGAGGAGATGCAGACCCACCGCATCCGCCGGCTGCCCGTCGTCGAGAACAAGAAGCTGGTCGGCATGATCAGTGAGGCCGACCTCGCGCAGCACCTCACCGAGGAGCAGATCGCGGGCTGGGCGGAGAAGGTCTACTCCCGCAGTTGAGCGGCCGGATCGTGAGAGCGGCCCGGCGCCCTTGGTCCGCCGCGGCGGTGAGGTGCCGGGCCGTCGTCCGCCCGTATACCCGCCAGGGGTAGGGGCGCTGCATGGCGGGCAGGGCGCGGAGCAGGAGCGTGACGTGCGGGCAGCTGACGCTGTTCGGCATCGTCACCATGCATACGGTCGGTCATCCGGCCGAGCACAGCGGATCGGCCGGATGTCGGCGGTGTCCACGCCGTCGGCGACCTCGCCGTCGCCGGCCGCCATGGCCGAGCATCCCGCGCCGCACGACACCCCCGGGGCCGACGGGCGGCGGCCGGTGGAGGCGGGCGGGCGGGTGCGGCTCGTCTTCGGTAACGGGACGGCGTGTGGCATCCGCTGCATCCGCACGGGCACACCTTCGCGCTCGGCGGGAACGCCGCAGGGGCCCGTAAGGACACCGCCATCGTGTTGCCGCACCGGTCGTCGACCGTGGACTTCGACGCCGACAATGCGGGGCCGTGGATGGTCCACCGCCACAACGCCTACCACGCGGAGGCGGGGATGATGACGGTCCTCGGTTACCGGAACTGCCCCCGCGAGCCTCGGCGGGTTGGCGCGGAGAACCGCTCCCACCTGCGGTTTCGACGGGCCGAAGGAGATTTTGCCCGGCCCACCGGGACATCGCGTCAGAAAGACGATTACACTGGCGGACGTGCCTCAACTACGCCTCGCACTGAATCAGATCGACTCGACCGTCGGCGACCTCGCCGGCAACTCCGAGGCGATCGTCCACTGGACCCGGCACGCCGCCGAGCAGGGCGCCCACCTCGTGGCGTTCCCCGAGATGGTGCTGACCGGATACCCCGTCGAGGACCTGGCCCTGCGGTCGTCCTTCGTCGAGGCCTCGCGGCAGGCGCTCCGCGCGCTGGCCGCCCGGCTCGACGCGGAGGGCTTCGGCGAACTGCCGGTCGTCGTCGGCTACCTGGACCGCTCCGAGCACGCCGCGGCGCGCTACGGACAGCCGGCCGGCTCCCCGCGCAACGCCGCCGCGGTGCTGCACCGCGGCGGGATCGCGCTCAACTTCGCCAAGCACCACCTGCCGAACTACGGCGTCTTCGACGAGTTCCGGTACTTCGTGCCGGGCGACTCGATGCCCGTCGTCCGGGTCCACGGCATCGACGTGGCCCTCGCGATCTGCGAGGACCTGTGGCAGGACGGCGGGCGCGTCCCGGCCGCCCGGTCCGCCGGGGCCGGGCTGCTGCTGTCGATCAACGCCTCGCCGTACGAGCGGGACAAGGACGACACCCGGCTGGAGCTGGTCCGCAAGCGGGCCCAGGAGGCCGGCTGCACGACGGCCTATCTGGCGATGATCGGCGGTCAGGACGAGCTGGTCTTCGACGGTGACTCGATCGTCGTCGACAAGGAGGGCGAGGTCATCGCCCGCGCCCCGCAGTTCTCCGAGGGCAGCGTGATCCTCGACCTGGAGCTGCCCGCCGCGGCGGCCGAGGCGCCTTCGGGCGTGGTCGACGACGGGCTGCGCATCGACCATGTCGTGCTGTCGGCCGAGCCGGTCGCCGCGTACGAGCCGGAGCTCGCGGGCGGGTACGCGGAGCGGCTGGAGGACGAGGAGGAGATCTACTCGGCGCTGGTCGTGGGACTCCGCGCGTACGCTGCGAAGAACGGTTTCAGCAGTGTGCTGATCGGCCTCTCCGGCGGGATCGACTCGGCGATCTGCGCGGCCATCGCGTGCGATGCGCTCGGTGCGCAGAACGTGTACGGGGTCTCGATGCCGTCGAAGTACTCCTCGGACCACTCCAAGGGCGACGCGGCCGAGCTGGCGCGGCGTACCGGGCTCAACTTCCGTACGGTTCCGATCGCGCCGATGTTCGACGCGTACATGGAGTCGTTGCAGCTCACGGGTCTGGCCGAGGAGAACCTCCAGGCCCGGCTGCGGGGCACGACGCTGATGGCCATCTCCAACCAGGAGGGGCAGATCGTGCTGGCACCCGGCAACAAGTCGGAGCTGGCGGTCGGCTACTCCACGCTCTACGGGGACGCGGTCGGTGCGTACGGGCCGATCAAGGACGTCTACAAGTCGTCGGTGTTCCGCCTGGCGAAGTGGCGCAACCGGGCGGCGGAGGAGCGGGGGCAGACCCCGCCGATCCCCGAGGCCTCGATCACCAAGCCGCCGAGCGCGGAGCTGCGGCCGGGGCAGGTCGACACGGACTCGCTGCCGGACTACGAGGTCCTGGACGCGATTTTGGAGCTGTACGTCGACCGGGACCAGGGGATGGATGCCATCGTGGCGGCCGGGTTCGACGCGGAACTGGTGGCGAAGACGTTGCGGATGGTGGATACGGCGGAGTACAAGCGGCGCCAGTATCCGCCGGGGACGAAGATCTCGCCCAAGGGGTTCGGGAAGGACCGGCGGCTGCCGATCACGAATCGCTGGCGCGAGTCGTCCTAGCGGGGGTGGGTGGTTGCCGGGGCGTCCGGCGGCCGCCTTGCCCTCGAACGCCGGACGGGCTGGTTCCCACGTGGGTGTCCGGCCCGTCCGGCGCGTCGGTTCCGTCCTCGAACGCCGGACGGCTGAACGGGGCGCCGGGCTAGCCGGAGTGGCCCGACCTGGCCGACGGCGAAGTCACCTCGGGCTCGTCCCGCGTGACGTCCTCCAGCGCCGGACGGGCTGAATGGGCCGCCACGACCCGGGATCCCTTTCCCTGACCCCGGTCCAGGTAGCCCGCCGTCGCCGCTATCGCCAGGCCCGCCACCGCCAGCACCGCGCCCACGAAGGCAGGCGACGTCCAGCCCCAGCCTGCCGCTATCGCCACGCCGCCCAGCCATGCGCCGCCCGCGTTGGCCAGGTTGAAGGCGGAGTGGTTGGAGGCGGACGCCAGGGTCGGGGCGTCCTTCGCCTTGTTCATGACCAGCATCTGGAGCGGGGTCGTCGTCATGAAGCCCACGGCGCCCAGCAGCACCACCATCGCCAGCGCCGCCCACTGCACGTGCACCGTGAACGGGAACGCCACGAGGACCACCGCGAGGGCGCCGAGCGAGCCGTACAGCGTCGGGCGCAGCGCGCGGTCCGTGAGCGGGCCCGCGGCCAGGGCGCCCAGGGTCATGCCGATGCCGAAGAGGGCCAGGACCAGGGTCACGGAGGATTCGCCGAAGCCCATCGCCTTCGTGGTCATGGCCGAGAGGTACGAGTACACGGCGAAGACCCCGGCGAAGCCGAAGACGGCGGTGAGCAGGCCGAGGAGCACCTGACGGTTGCCGAGGGCGCGCAGTTCGCGGCGGACGTCCTGGTGGGCCTCGACCGGGATGCGGGGCACCAGGCGGGCCAGGGCCGCCATCGCGGCCAGCCCGATCGCCGCGACGACGAGGAACGTGGCGCGCCAGCCGAGGTGCTGGCCGAGGAGAGTGGCGGCGGGTACGCCGACGATGTTCGCCACCGTCAGGCCGAGGAACATCGTCGCCACCGCCCGCGCCTGGCGGCCCTCGGAGACCAGCCGGGCGGCGACCACCGCCCCGACGCCGAAGAACGCGCCGTGCGGGAGGCCTGCGAGGAGGCGGCCCGCGACCAGCCAGCCGAAGTCCGGGGCGAGCGCGGAGGCCAGGTTGCCGACGGTGAAGAGCGCCATCAGCGCCAGGAGCATGCTCTTGCGCGGGATGCGGGAGCCGAGGCCGGTGAGGAGCGGTGCGCCTAGGACGACGCCGATCGCGTACGCAGACACGAGGTATCCGGCGGTGGGCACGGACGTGCCGAGGTCGTCCGCCACGTTGGGCAGCAGGCCCATCATGACGAACTCCGTCGTGCCTATGCCGAAGGCGCTCACGGCCAGGGCGAGGAGGGCCAGGGGCATGGGGAGAGCCTTTCGCGGTCACGCGGGTCAGGGGCAGAACGAAGCCGTCGCCTCGGCGGGGACGCCGGGCGACGGCTGAGTCCTCTTTATGTATGCGACTGGAACAAATTGTCGCAGACGTTTTGTGCCACGCGGTGAACGGACGGTTGCGTGGCCGTGATCACAGCCTCACGCGGGCCGCGATCGGGAGGTGGTCGCTGTCGGTCGCCGCGAGGGTCCAGGAGGCCATCGGCTCGACGCCCTTGACCATGATCTGGTCGATCCGGGCCATCGGGAACGAGGCGGGCCAGCTGAAACCGAAGCCGTCGCCCGCCGCGCCCTGGGTGGAGCGCATCTGCGCGGTGACCGCGTTCAGCGAGCGGTCGTTCATCGTGCCGTTCAGGTCGCCGAGCAGGACGACGCGCTCCACGCGTTCGTCGGCGATGGCCTCGCCGAGCGCGTCGGCGCTGTCGTCGCGCTGGTTGGCGGTGAACCCGGCGTGCAGCTTCACACGGACGGACGGCAGGTGGGCCACGTACACCGCGACCTCGCCCCGCGGGGTCTTCACCGTCGAGCGCATCGCCCGGGTCCAGCCCATCTTGATGTCGACCGGCTTGGTGTCGGCCAGCGGGTACTTGCTCCAGAGGCCCACGGTTCCCTGGACCGAGTGGTACGGGTAGCGGCCGGCCAGCGACTTCTCGTACGTGGAGACCTGCCGGCCCGGAAGCTCCTGGAGGGCCACGACGTCCGCCCCGGAGCCGGCGACCTGCTGGGCGGTCCCCTCGGGGTCGGGGTTGCCCGCGTTGACGTTGTGGGTGGCGACGGTGAGGTCGCCGCCGCCGCCGGACTTGTCGGTGAGCAGGCCGCCGAAGACGTTGAGCCAGACCACGGCGGGCAGCAGGAGCGCGATCAGTGCGGTCGCGGAGCGCCGCAGCAGGCCCAGGACCAGCAGCACCGGGATGAAGAGCGCGACCCACGGCAGGAACGTCTCGATGAGGCTGCCGAGGTTGCCGAGGCGGTTGGGAATCTGCGCGTGGACGACCATCAGCAGGGTCAGCAGCACCGAACAGAGGGCCAGGAGGATGCCTCGCCGCCAGACGCCCCGGTCGTTTCTCAGCCGGGCCCACAGGACCCGGAAGCGGGATCCGCGGGCCCCGGGCTGCTCCGCGCTGCCGTTGTCCGTGTCCGCTCCGTACGCCTGCACCATCGCGCTGTCCTCACTGCCTTGCCCTGCACATCGCCGCGCCCTCGACCCTAGGTGATGAGCGGCGTCTTTCCCGCCGTCGACCTACCGGCCCGCCGGGCCGCCGACATGGCGGCCCCTCCGGTGTCCCGTCTCCGACGACCGTACGGGGATCCCGTACGGAGACCAGGACGACGGAGCCGGGACGACGGGTTCCGGGCCGGGGCCGACCGGTGGCGCTTGTGACAGAACGATCACACTCGTGCCGTGGGGGCGAGTCCCTGCAGCAGGGCGGTGATGATGCGGTCCGCGAGGTCGTCCGGCAGCGGCGCGTCGGGGCGGTGCACCGCACGGACGAGCATGGGGCCGACGAAGAGGTCGTCGATCAGCTCCACGTCGAGGTCGTCGCGCAGCTCTCCGGCGGCCACCGCGCGCCGCACCGCCTCCTGCATCGCGACGCGGCGGGGGGTGATGACCGTGCCCTGGTACTCGTCCCACAGCTTCGGGTGGCTCTTCATCTGAGCGAAGATGTTGTGCAGCAGCGCCGAGGAGCGCTGGGCGAGGCCCCGGGTGCGCAGGGATTCCAGCATGACGCGGAGGTCGGCGAGGCCCTCGGTGCCGGAGACCGGCGGGTCGTCGGGCTCCATGTCCCGTACGACGTCGACGAAGAGCTCCTCCTTTCCCGACCAGCGGCGGTAGATCGTGGCCTTGCCGACGCCCGCCGTGCGTGCGATGCGCTCGATGGAGAGGCCCGCGAGCGGTTCGCCCGCCTCCAGGAGGGCGATGACGGCGTCCAGGATCGCCCGCTCCGCCGCGGCGGAGCGGGGGCGTCCGCGGCGGGGCTCCGCGTCCGGCGACCCGCCCGGAGCCCCGGCCGGAACCTCTTCCGACGTCCCGGGCGACGGGTCGCCCCCCTTCCGTGCGCCGTGCCGGACCCGCTCGCCGTCCTGGCCTTGCACCGTGAAGCCGCCTCTCGTCGCGCCGTCGCCATCCCTCGTACGTCCGCAGTACGTTCCGCGCACGTCCGTCGCCCCGATTCTCGCCGACCCAGGGGGCGCGGATCGACGGCCTCGTCGGGTCAGCGGCTCAGCGGGTCAGCTGTTCCGCCGGGGGGCGGGCTTCCTCGGTGGCCCCGGGCGTGGCCGGGGGCCGGCCCGGCAGGAACAGGCCGACGACCACGGCGCCGATCAGGGCGACGGCCGCCGAGCCGAGCGCGGTCACGTGCATGGCGCTGATGAACGCGTCGTTGGCGGCGACGACCAGGGGTTTTCCGGCCACCGGGCCGAGCTTCTCGGCGACGCCGAGCGTGGCCTCGATGGACTCGCCCGCCACGTCCCGGGCCCCGGCCGGGACCGCGCCGAGGTGGCCCTCGATGTCGCCCCGGTAGACGGTGGAGAGCACCGAGCCGAGGACCGCGATGCCGAGCGCCCCGCCGACCTGGCGGAAGGTGTTGTTGACGGCCGAACCGGAACCCGCCTTCTCGCGGGGCAGCGCCTGCATCACGGCGACGGTGACGGGCGGCATGATGTGCGCCATCCCGGTGCCCTGGACGAAGAAGACGAGGCACATCACCCATACCGGCGTACCGGCGTCGAACAGGGCGAACGAGGCGAGTCCGGCCGCGACGAGAAGCATGCCGGCCGTGCAGACCGCGCGGGCGCCGAAGCGGTCGACGACCAGCCGGGCCCGGGGCGCGAAGATCATCTGGGCGGCCGCGAGCGGAACGATCAGCAGACCCGACTCCAGGGCCGTGTAGCCGCGCACGCTCTGGAGGTAGAAGGCGGAGAAGAAGGTCACGCCCATGAGGGCGAAGAAGACCAGCGCTATGGCGGCGACGGCGGCGGAGAACGCGGGCTTCCGGAAGTACGTGATGTCGATGGCCGGGTGGCTGCTGCGCTTCTCGTGCCAGACGAATCCGGCCAGCACGAGCAGCCCGCCGGCGATGGCGAGGAGGACGGTGGTGTCGGTGAAGTCGGCCAGTTCGCCGCCCCGGATGATGCCGTACACCAGCAGGACCAGGCCCACGATGGAGAGCGCGACGCCCAGCGGGTCGACCTTTCCGGGCTTCGGGTCGCGGGAGTCGGGGACCAGGACCGCCATGGCGATCAGGGCGAGGACGACCACGGGGACGTTCACCAGGAAGATCGAGCCCCACCAGAAGTGCTCCAGGAGCAGTCCGCCGGTGATCGGGCCGATGGCGATGCCGAGGCCGACGCTGCCCGCCCAGATGCCGATGGCCTTGGGCTGCTCGTCGCGCTCGAAGACGTTCATCAGGACGGCGAGGGTGGCGGGCATCACGAAGGCGGCGCCGAAGCCCATCAGCGCCCGCCAGGTGATGAGCTCATCGGGCGAGGTGGAGAAGGCGGCCAGGGCGGAGCCGACGCCGAAGACCAGGATGCCGGCGAGGAGGACCTTCTTGCGGCCGATCCGGTCGCCGAGCAGGCCCGCGGTGAACAGCAGGCCGGCGAAGACGAGCGTGTAGGAGTTGATCGCCCACTCCAGCTCGCTCTGGGTGGCGCCGATGCCGGTGGGGGCGGGGCTGGCGATCGTCTTGACCGCGACGTTCAGGATCGAGTTGTCCAGCACCACGATGAGCAGGCTGAACATGAGGACGGCGAGGATCCACCAGCGGCGGCGGTGGATCGCCTCGGGAACACGGGGCACGGCGGCGGGAGCGCCGGACGGTATGGGCATGCGGAGAGTCTAGACCCCGTTTCGATACGAGACCGTCTCGTATTGTTAAAGCTTTCCCCAATGAGGCCGTACGAGGCCGTACGGAGGGGTGTGTGCGGGCCCACTTCACGAGGGGCGGGGCGGGATGCCACCATGGAAGGGATCCGGGGACGCCGTCAGGGCGCCTCGAGATGACGAAGGAGCCGTTGGCCATGTCGCTTCAGGCTGCGCAGAATCAGTCCTCCCCCGCCGACAGCAGCAAAGCGCTGTACGGAGGGAAGTCCACCCGCCGCATCACCGTCCACGACATCGCCGCCGCCACCGAGCGCGGCGAGAAGTGGCCCATGCTCACCGCGTACGACGCGATGACCGCGTCCGTCTTCGACGAGGCCGGGATCCCGGTCATGCTCGTCGGGGACTCGATGGGCAACGTCCACCTCGGTTACGAGACCACCGTGCCTGTCACGATGGACGAGATCGCCATGCTGTCCGCCGCCGTCGTCCGGGGCACCAAGCGCGCCATGGTCGTCGCCGACCTGCCCTTCGGCTCGTACCAGGAAGGCCCCGTACAGGCACTCCGCAACGCCACCCGGCTGATCAAGGAGTCGGGCGTCGGCGCGGTCAAGCTGGAGGGCGGCGAGCGGTCCCACGAACAGATCCGGCTGCTGGTCGAGGCCGGTATCCCGGTCATGGCCCACATCGGCCTGACCCCCCAGTCCGTCAACGCGATGGGCTACCGGGTCCAGGGCCGCGGCGAGGAGGCCGCCCAGCAGTTGCTGCGGGACGCCAAGGCCGTCCAGGACGCGGGTGCGTTCGCCGTCGTGCTGGAGCTGGTCCCCGCCGAGCTGGCCGCCGAGGTCACCCGTACGCTGCACATCCCGACCATCGGCATCGGCGCCGGTGCCGGGACCGACGCGCAGGTGCTCGTCTACACGGACATGGTCGGGCTGACCGGCGGCAAGGTGCCGCGCTTCACCAAGCAGTACGCGAATCTGCGCCGGGTCCTCGGCGACGCGGCGAAGGAGTTCGCCGACGAGGTCGTCGGGGGCACGTTCCCGGCGGCGGAGCACACCTTCCACTGATCCACCCGGTCGCCGCCGCTGCTCGACAGCGGCGCCCACCAGCCATTTCCCGCACCACCGACAGCCCGCCGACATCCCCCATCGGCGGGCTGTCGCGCGTCCGGAGCCCGTGTCGGCGGGCTGTCGGTGAGCTGTCGGTGGGCGCTGGTCTGCTGGTGCACATGGAACGAATCGACAAGAACCCCAGCAGCGGCCGGAACGCCGTCGAGGTGCGGGGGCTGGTCAAGCACTACGGCGAGACCAAAGCTCTGGACGGCGTGGACCTCGATGTGCGCGAAGGCACCGTCCTCGGTGTGCTCGGCCCCAACGGCGCGGGCAAGACCACCCTCGTACGCTGCCTGTCCACCCTGATCACCCCCGACGCCGGCCACGCGGTCGTCGCGGGTTACGACGTGGTGAAGCAGCCCCGGCAGCTCCGCCGCACCATCGGCCTCACCGGGCAGTACGCCTCGGTCGACGAGAAGCTCTCCGGCCGGGAGAACCTCTACATGATCGGGCGGCTGCTCGATCTGCCCCGCAAGCAGGCCCGGGCCCGCGCCGACGAGCTGCTGGAGCGGTTCTCGCTCACCGAGGCGGCCAAGCGGGCGTGCATGGAGTACTCCGGCGGGATGCGCCGCCGCCTCGACCTGGCCGCCTCGATGATCGGCAGCCCGGCCGTGCTGTATCTGGACGAGCCGACGACGGGGCTCGACCCCCGGACCCGTAACGAGGTCTGGGACGAGGTGCAGCGGATGGTCGCCGAGGGCGCCACCGTCCTGCTGACCACGCAGTACATGGAGGAGGCCGAGCAGCTCGCCAAGGAGCTGACGGTCATCGACCGGGGGAAGATCATCGCCCGGGGCGGGGTCGACGAGCTGAAGGCCAAGGTCGGCGGCCGCACCCTGCACATCCGGCCCTCGGACCCGGCGGAGCTGGCCGCGATGGCGCAGGCGATCCGGGACGCCGGGCTCGACGGTGTCGCCGGGGTCCAGGCCGTAGGGGACGAGGGGCTGCTGTACGTGCCGATCCTCAGCGACGAGCAGCTGACCGCCGTCATCGGGCTGCTGGGCGTGCGCGGCTTCTCGCTGGCCCATGTCTCCACCGCCCTGCCCAGCCTGGACGAGGTGTTCCTCGCGATCACCGGCGACAAGGCCGCCCCCCTCTCCGACCCGGCTCCCCAGGAGGTCGCCGCATGAGCACCACCACCACAGCACCGACCCCCGCGCCCGCCGGGTCCCCGGGCCCCGCACCCGTCAAGGCGGCCGTGGCGGACGAGGGCCGGATCGGCCTGCGGGCCAACCTCCGGCACATCGGGGCCCTGGCGCGGCGCAATCTGCTCCAGATCAAGAAGGACCCGGAGTCGATGTTCGACGTCCTTCTGATGCCGGTCATCTTCATCCTGCTCTTCGTGTACGTCTTCGGCGGCTCGGTCGGCGCCAGCCTCGGCGGGAACCGGCAGGAGTATGTGAACTACCTGGTGCCGGGGCTGATGGCGATGATGGGGCTGAACATCGCCATGGCCGTCGGCACGGGCGTCAACGACGACTTCCGCAAGGGGGTCATGGACCGGTTCCGGACGATGCCGATCGCCCGGTCCTCGGTGCTCATCGCCAAGATCGTGGTCGAGCTCGGCCGGCTGATGGTCGCCATGTTCATCCTGCTCACCATGGGGTTCGTCGTCGGCATGGAGCTGCACGGCTCCGTGTTCGGGCTCCTCGCGGCGGTCGCGCTGTCGGCGGTGTTCGGCGCCGCCATCATGTGGATCTTCATCCTGCTCGGGCTGACCATGAAGACGGCCCAGGCTGTTCAAGGGACGGCGATGCTCGTGCTGATGCCCCTGCAGTTCGGTTCCTCGATCTTCGTGCCGACCCAGACCATGCCGGGCTGGCTCCAGGCCTTCACCGACTACAACCCGCTCTCCAACCTCGCCGACGCGGCACGGGCGCTCATGCAGGGCGGCCCGGTCGGCGACTCGGTCTGGTGGACGCTCGCCTGGGCCGTCGGCATCACGCTGGTGATGGCTCCGCTGGCGGTGGCCAAGTTCCGCAGGAAGGCCTGAACCGCGGGCCGCTACGTGGGCGGAGGCGTCGGCCGGTACGCCTCCGCCAGGGCGGTGGCCTCGTCGAGGGTGAGGCCGCCGCCCTGCTCGTACGCCGCCTCGTAGGCCGCGTCGCCGCCGAGCCGGTCCCGGGCGGCCTGCTCGGCGAGAACGAGGTTTCGGCGCTCCATCGTGGTCGGCACATGCCCCTTCGGCAGGAGCACCGCCTGGAACGCCAGCAGCCGGGCGGCGTCCTTCGCCGCGTCGGCTCCGCCGAACCCGGCGAGCGCCTGGGCGATGGCGGTCAGATGGGCCGACGGCATCTGCGGGGCCACCATCATCGACAGCGGTTCCCGCGCGCTCTCCAGAGCGGTCAGCGCGTTCTCCAGGGCGGAGGAGTGGTCTCCGTCGAGGTTGTCCAGCCAGGCCAGCACGCCGTGGACGAAGCCGCCGAAGATGGCGACATCCCGGGAACTGAAGTCCTCGCGGACCAGGTACGCCTGCTGGCGGGCCTCGTCCACCCGCCCCTGGAGACCGAGCACGAATCCCAGGTGCATCCGCGCCATCGGTGTCGCCTCGTGGCCCAGCTCCCGCCCGTTCTCGGTGACTTCGCGCAGGATGGCCTCGGCCTCCGGGAGCCGGTCCAGCTCGATGAGGGATCCGGCGTACCGGGCCCGCAGCAGCGCCGCCTGGCTCTGCGCGCCGATCTTCCGCGCGTACTCCACGGCGGCCCGGTAGTCGTCCAGCGCCGCCGCGAAGTCACCGGCCCGCTCGTTGGCCTCGCCCCGTGCGGAGAGCGCCTCGGCAGCGCCCCAGTCGTCGCCGAGCCGGGTGTAGATCTCCAGGCTCTCGTCGGCGTCGGCGAGCGCGTCGGCCACCCGCTCGGGGCTGTTGGCCAGCAGGTTGGCACGGGTGTGGAGCACGGAGCCCAGCTCCCACTCGGCACCATGGACCCGGGAGGCCCGGACCGTCTCGTCGAGCACCGCGTACAGCTGCTCCAGGTCGCCGGTGAACATGATCGCGAACAGCCAGAACGTTCCGGGCATGCGGCAGGTCTGCGGCATGCCGGGCCGGTAGGTGTCCGCGATGATCCGCAGCCGCGCCTTGCCCTCCGGGGTCGACCAGGTGCTGATCGCGTTGTCCACTCCGGCCAGTTGGATCAGGGACACCCCGCGCCGTGCCTCCGCGAGCTGCTCGTCTCCCATCGGCGGGGGCCGGTCGGTGGGCCGCTCCGAGAGCCAGGGGGCCTGGAGGCCGGGCGGGGCGAAGGGATCGGGGCCGAGCGAGGCGGCGAGCTCGCTCCACTGACGGGCCTCCGCGCGCAGGTCGCGCAGCGTCCAGTACCAGGCCATCGACAGCACGATGCACAGCGCCTCGTGCTCGTCCCGGCCGACGACGGCGTGGCGGAGGGCGGTGCGCAGGTTCTCGTACTCGCGCTGGAAGACGGCGATCGCCTCCCGCTGCCCGCTGCCGCGCACCTTCGGCCCGGTGATCCGGGCGAGCTCCCGGTAGTGGGTCAGGTGGCGGCGCGCGACGGCGGCCCGTTCCGCCGCCTCCTCCAGGCGCTCCGCGGCGTACTCGCCGACCGTCTCCAGCAACCGGTAGCGCATTTCCCCGTCGTCGCCGGGCGCGGCGACCACGAGGGACTTGTCGACGAGGGAGCCGAGCAGGGACGCGACGTCCGGGGAGTCCACGACGACGCCGTCGGCCGGTTCGGGCAGGGCGCAGACCTCCTCGGCCGCGGCCAGCGAGCAGCCTCCGGCGAAGACGGAGAGGCGGCGCAGCACGGCGCGTTCGGCGGCGTCGAGCAGGTCCCAGGACCAGTCGACGACGGCGCGCAGGGTCTGCTGACGCGGCAGGACGGTGCGGCTGCCGTTGGTGAGGAGGCGGAAGCGGTCGTCGAGCCGGTCGGCGATCTGGCGCGGGGTGAGCATCCGCAGCCGGGCGGCGGCGAGTTCGATGGCGAGCGGCAGCCCGTCGAGCCTGCGGCAGATCTCGGCGCAGGCGGCGGCGGTCGCCTCGTCGGCGTCGGTACGGAAGCCGGGCCGGGCCGCCGCCCCGCGCTCGGCTAGCAGGCGCAGGGCCATCGGGTCGGGCAGCGGGTCGACGGGGCGGACGAACTCACCCGGTACGCCGAGGGGTTCGCGGCTGGTGGCGAGGACGGTGAGCCGGGGGCAGTGGGTGAGGAGGTGGTCGGTGAGGGCGGCGGCGGCCCCGACGACGTGCTCGCAGTTGTCGAGCAGGAGCAGCATCCGGCGCGGGGCGCAGTGTTCGGTGAGGCGTACGAGGGGGTCGTCGCCGGTGCGGTCGGCGGCGCGCAGTTCCTCGGCGCCCGCTCCGCGCAGCACGGTCTCGCGGGCCCCGAGGGCGCCGAGGACGGCTTCGGGCACGGTGTCCGGGTCGTCGACGGGGGCCAGTTCGGCGAGCCAGACACCGTCGGGCCAGGCGTCGGCGGCGGCTTCCGCGGTCTCCTGCGACAGCCGGGTCTTGCCCGCGCCACCGGGTCCGAGCAGGGTGACCAGCCGGGCGCGGCCGAGGTCCTCGCGCAGGGCGGCCATGTCGGTGGCGCGCCCGACGAAGCTGGTGAGCCGGGCGCGGAGGTTGCCGGGGGCGGGCGGACTGCCGGGGTACGCCGAGCCGTCGGGGAGCGCCGGGCCACCGCGGGACGCCGGACCGCCGGGGGCGAGGTGGTCGCCGGGGCCGGGCGTGCGGTGGGGGGCCGGTACCGCCGGGGCGTCGGGGGCCGGCGGCCGGGCCCCGGGCTGCGGGGCGGCCCCGCCCGCGAGGCCGGGGGCGGGCCGGGTCGCGGGCTCCGGCGCGGGGGCCCCAAAGGACCGGGCGTAAGGCCCCGGCGCGGTCGCACCCGGGGAGCGGGGGAGCGGCCCCGGGTCGGCCGGGTCGGGGTGGAGCAGTTCGGTGTGGAGGGCGCGCAGGGCCGGTCCTGGGGCGGTGCCGAGGCGGTCGTCGAGCAGGGTGCGGACCTCCTCGTACGCGGCCAGCGCCTCGGCGGGGCGTCCGGCGTCCCGCAGGGCCCTGATGCGCAGGGCCTGGAGCGGTTCGTCGAGCGGATGGGCGTCGCAGAGCACGGCCAGCTCGGGCAGCGCCTCCGCCGGTCTGCCGAGCGCGAGGAGCGCCCCGAGCGCGGCCCGCCGTGCGTCGAGCCTGCGGGCCTCCCAGCGGGACGCGGTCGCCGTACGGTCGGGGAGATCGGCGAGGGCGGGCCCGTTCCACAGGGCGAGGGCCTCCCGCAGGACGGCGAGGGCGCAAGCGGCGTCGCCGTCCTCCAGGGCCCGGCTCCCCTCCCCCGCCAGCCGCTCGAAACGGTGCAGGTCGACGGCGTCCGGCGGGGCCGCGAGCCGGTAGCCGCCCGCCACGGACTCGACGGCGCCGCGGCCGAGCGCCCGCCGCAACCGTCCGACCAGGGCCTGGAGCGCGCCGGCCGCGTCGGCGGGCGGCTCACCGTCCCACACCTCGTCGACGAGGACCCCGGCCGGGACCGTCCGTCCGGGGCGCAGTGCGAGGACGGTGAGCAGGGCGCGCAGCCGCGCCCCGCCGAGGGTGACGGCCGTGCCGTCGTCGCGGAGTGCCCGGGTGGTGCCGAGGACGCTGTAGTGCACAGGGCCTATTGTCCGTGACGGACGAAGGACCGGCGTTGACCGGGTGGAACTCCACAAGCGGTCGCCGACGTTCCAGTCCTGCCGGACCGTAGGGTCACCCCGTCCCCACCCGAGGGAGTCGAACGCCGATGACCACCGCAGCCACCCGCGGCGACCGCAGGATCAGCCCGGTCTTCCTCGGCATCGCCGCCGTCACCGCGGTCGCGGGCTGGGCGGTGTGGACGGGCTTCGCGGACGCCACCGGCTTCGCCGTCTTCCTGTTCGTCACCGGGGCCTGGATCGTCTCGCTCTGCCTCCACGAGTACGCGCACGCCCGCACCGCGCTGCACAGCGGGGACCTGTCGGTGGGGGCGAAGGGCTATCTCACGCTCAACCCTCTGAAGTACACGCACGCGCTGCTGAGCATCGTGCTCCCGGTGCTCTTCGTGATCATGGGCGGCATCGGGCTGCCCGGCGGTGCGGTCTACATCGAGCGCGGCCGGATCCACGGCCGGTGGAAGCACAGCCTGATCTCGGCGGCGGGCCCCCTGACGAACGTGGCGTTCGCGATTCTCTGTACGGCCCCGTTCTGGCTGGACGCGCTGGACGGCGTGCCGCGCGCCTTCCAGTACGCGCTGGCGTTCCTGGCGATGCTCCAGGTGACGGCGGCGATCCTGAACTCCCTGCCGATCCCGGGGCTGGACGGGTACGGGGTGATCGAGCCCTGGCTCTCGAACAGGATCCGCCGCCAGGTGGAGCCGATCGCGCCGTTCGGGCTGATCGCCGTGTTCGCGATCCTGTGGATCCCCGAGGTGAACATCGCCTTCTTCGACGCGATCCACGCGCTGCTGCGCGGCCTGGGCGTCGAGGAGTTCCAGCGGTACTGCGGCTACGACCTGTACCGCTTCTGGCGGGGCCTCTTCGACGAGCAGGACCCGGGCTGCGCGGTCGGCTGACCGCACGGCCCGGGTCGCGGCGTCAGACCGCCGGGGCGGTGGGCCCGGCGGCCGGGGCGGGGGGACGAGCTGCCCGGGACGCCCGTACGGCAGCGGCCAGAATCGCCACCACGACGCCGCCGAAGGCCCAGGCGCCGAGGATCCAGAGAGCGCCGGTGGTGGCGTTGCCGTCGAAGTAGACGGTGTTGCGCACCACGGTCGTCCCGGCGCCCGGCGGGAGCGCCTGGCCGATCGCGCTCCAGAACGGCGGCAGCAGGGAGGACGGGTACACCCCGCCGGAGCTGGGGTTCCCCAGGACCGTGAAGATCAGGATGGTGAGACCGAGGCCGATCGTGCCCGCCACCGACTGGAGGGCGACTCCCACCGCGCCGGAGGCGAACACCACGAGGGTGCCGATCCCGACGAGTTCCCAGAACGCGCCCGGCAGGCAGTCCAGCACGGGGCCCACGATGATCGCGCCGCCGATGCCCGAGACGAAGCCGTACGGCAGCATCGCCGTCAACCGGACGAGGGTGCGGCGCAGCGTGGGCTTCTTGGATCCGGCCGCCATGTTCAGGGCCGAGGCCGCGAGATAGCCGCCGATGGTCCAGCTGAGGACGATGTAGAAGGACGAGAGGCCCCGCGAGTCTCCGGCGGCGGGCGGGCGGATGTCTCGGACGACGATCGTCCGGTTCTGCGTCCGGGCGACCTCCTGAAGGATCTCGGCGGCCGCCGCGGTGGCCGAGGGCCCGCCCGCCGAGGCCACGATCAGGGTGTCGGTGCGGCTCACCGGGTGCACGACGAGGGCGGCGTCCGTACGGCGGTCCAGCAGCCGTGCGCGTGCCTCGGCGCGGTCCTGGACGGCGGTGACCCGCAGCGGGTCGCCGGGCAGCGCGTCGAGGCGTGCCACCAGGTCCCGCTCCACGGCGGGCGGGGCGACCAGGGTGATCGGCACGCGGCGCGGCTCGGGTGCGTGGAAGGCGCCCATGTAGGAGAGGGCGAAGCCCAGTTGGAGCAGGAGCACCCCGAGCATGACGAGCGCGGCCCGGGTCGAGACGGCGTCCCGCACCTCCTCCCAGAAGCCCTGGGTCCGGTCACCCCTCTGCACGGTCGACCCCGAAACGTCGTGGTCCCTCGCGTCTGCCACACGGCCTCCCTCGCCCGGTTCCGCCACGTCCGTGGCGGAGCCGTCACATGCTCGGCCCCCGGCGGCGTCCGCCGGGCGGGGCACGCCTGGGGAGAGGTGCGCTCGACCTGATTGGCGGAGGCCGCGGGCGGTGGAGCGGGGAGCGGCGTGGGATCAGCCCGCGTCGGGGGCGGTGGCCAGGCGGTGCCTGCGCACGTAGAACCAGGTCATGTTGGACGAGAGACCCGCGATGAGCACCCAGACGATCCCGAGCAGGCTGCCCTGGGCGAAGGAGACCACGGCCGCCACGACGGCGAGGACGCAGACGACGAGGGCGTAGAGGGCGATGCGGGGCATGGGGGTCGGCTCCTGTCGGGAACGGGTCGCGCTCCCTGCCGGGAACGGTCGCGGTCCCGTCCAGTGTCCCCCATGCCCCGTTGTGCCCCGACCGGGCCCGGTCAGACGTCGGTGGTGCGCAGTCCGGCGTGGGCCTTGTAGCGGCGGTTGACCGAGATCAGGTTGGCGACCAGCGACTCGACCTGGTGGGCGTTGCGCAGCCGGCCGGCGAAGATGCCCCGCATGCCGGGGATCCGCCCGGCCAGCGCCTGGACGAGGTCCGTGTCGGCGCGCGCCTCGCCCAGGACCAGCACATCGGTGTCGATCTCCTCGATGGACTCGTCCTGGAGCAGCACGGCCGAGAGGTGGTGGAAGGCGGCGGTCACGCGGGAGTCCGGCAGCAGCGCCGCGGCCTGTTCGGCGGCGCTGCCCTCCTCGGGCTTGAGGGCGTAGGCGCCCTTCTTGTCGAAGCCGAGCGGATTGACGCAGTCGATGACGAGCTTGCCCGCGAGCTCCTCGCGCAGGGACTGGAGCGTCTTGGCGTGGCCCTCCCACGGCACGGCGACGATCACGATGTCGCTGCGCCGTGCGCATTCCGCGTTGTCCGCGCCCTCGACGCCGAAGCCCAGCTCGGCCGCCGCCTGCTCGGCGCGGGCCGCGTCCCGCGAGCCGAGCGTCACCTTCTGTCCGGCGCGGGCGAGCCGGTAGGCGAGGCCGCGCCCCTGCGGTCCGGTTCCGCCGAGCACGCCGACGCTCAGTCCGGAGACGTCGGGGAGGTCCCACGGGTCCTTGGCGGGGGGCTTGGGCGCGCTGCCGCTGCTGTCCTGTGTAGTCATGGGGCCGACCCTACTGCCAGGTAGGCCGGGGGGAGCGGCCGTGGGTACGCGCCCGTCCCGGTTCAGCTCGCCCGCTCGGCTCGCCGGTTCGGCTCGCCGGTTCGGTTCCCCGCACCGTCCTCCGTTCGGGTGAGGGGGCGGGCGACGGGGCCGGCCGGGGCGGCGGGCGGGGGCAGGATGCCGGGCCATGGATGCCGTACGCGTCGCCCTGCTCCGCGATGTGCTGGCCGGGACCCGGTGGCCGCAGGACGCCCGCCGGTTCGCGCTGGCCCTGCGCGCCTCCGTCGTCCCGCGCGGCGGCCTGCTGCTGGCGGGGACCGAGGCGTACGAGCCGTGGCATCTTGCGGCCCATCTGTCCGACGAGGCCGCCTGGTCGGGGCAGCCGGAGCCGGCTCCCACGCTCGTACGGCACCGGGTGGCGGCGGGCGACCCGGCGCACCTGGCGGTCGGGCTCGGCCGGATCGCGGCGGCGGGGCGGGGTGAGACGGTGCTGCTGGTCGCGCCGGAGCGGCCGGGCGAAGGGCTGCTGGAGCGGGTGCACGATGCCCGGCGGGCCGGGGCGCGGGTGCTCACCCTGGACGGCGGCGACCCCGAGGTCGGCGGCCTGGCGCACGACTCGCTGGTGGGCGGCGGGGACGACGAGGTGGACCTCGACATCGCGCAGCATCTGGTGAGCGCGGCCGCCGGGGAGAACGGGCGGCCTCCGGCGGGCGGGCCGCGCACGTTCCGGGACCGGCTCGCTGGGCCGGCCGACCGACTGACCCAGCCGCCGCCGGCCCGCTGGTAGCGCGGCCGGGAAACTCGCTTGCCCGGTACACCCCGTTGTACGGATCATGGCCCTTCGTGACCTCAGCACCTCCCCCGCCTGCCTCCGCCCCCTCGCCCCCGCCGCCGGGGCGGTTGCGCGCCCTGCTGCCCGATCTCGCGCCGTGGCGTTCCTCGCCGGACTTCCGGCTGCTGTGGGTGCAGGGCCTGATCACGTACTTCGGCAGCTTCATGGCGCTCATCGCGCTGCCGCTCCAGATCAAGGACCTCACGGGCTCCCCGCTCGCGGTCGGGGCGATGGGCGCGGTGGAGCTGGTGCCGCTGGTGGTCTTCGGGCTGTACGGCGGGGCGCTCGCGGACTCGGCGGACCGCCGCCGGGTCATCCTGCTCACCGAGGCGGGGCTCGGGGTGCTCGCCGCGGTCCTGCTGGTCAACGCCCTGCTCCCGGAGCCACTGCTGTGGCCGCTGTACGTGGTGGCCGGCGGGGTCTCCGCGCTCGCCGGACTCCAGCGGCCCGCCCTGGACTCCCTGATGGCCCGGATCGTGCCGCACGCCCAGCAGACGGCGGCGGCCGCGCTGAACTCGCTGCGCTGGCAGATCGGGGCGATCGCGGGCCCGGCGCTGGCCGGTCTGGTGGTGGCGTACGCCGGTCACGGCACGGCGTACGCGGTGACGGTGTGCACGTTCGCCGTCTCCGTCGTGCTCTGTCTGCGGCTCTCCCCCGCGCCGCCTGCCAAGGAGGCGGCGAAGCCGTCGCTGCGCGGGATCGTGGAGGGGGCGCGGTACGCCTGGAGCCGGCCGGTGCTGCTGGGGACGTACGCGATCGACCTGGCGGCGATGTTCTTCGCCTTCCCGAACACGATCTTCCCGTTCCTGGCGGACGAGCTGGACGCCGAGTGGTCGCTCGGGCTGATGTACGCGGCGGGCTCGGTCGGCTCGCTGGTGCTCGGGCTGACCAGCGGCTGGACGAGCCGGGTGCGCAGGCACGGGCTGTTCGTGGTGTTCGGTGCGGCGGCCTGGGGTCTGGCGATCGCGGCGGCGGGCTGGTTCTCCAGCGTGTGGGTGGTGCTGATCTGCCTGGCGGTGGCGGGGGCGGGCGACATGCTGAGCGGGCTGGGGCGCTCGACGATCTGGAACCAGACGATCCCGGAGGAGCTGCGGGGGCGGCTGGCGGGCATCGAGGTGCTGTCGTACAGCGTCGGGCCGCAGCTGGGTCAGGTGCGGGCCGGGGCGATGGCCGGCTGGACGGGGACCCGCTCGGCGATCTGGACGGGCGGGGTGGCGTGCGTGGCGTCCGTGGTGCTGTTGACCGCCGCGTTGCCGAAGCTGGTGCGGTACGACTCGGAGACGGACGAGGATGCGGTGCGGAGGCGGGAGGCCCGGGTGGAGGGGTGACCCGAGGCTCCGCCCCGCACCCCCGCTCCTCAGACGCCGGAGGGGCTGGAGTGCTGCCTCAATCGCCGGCGGGCTTCGAAGGACGTCCTCAATCGCCGGACGGGCTCGGCTTGTCCTCCTCGTGCCATTTCGGGTCCGTGTCCCACTCCAGGTTGCGGTCGCGTGCGGTGTCCATCGCATGCTGGGCCGCCTCGCGGGAGGCGTAGGGGCCGAAACGGTTCAGCGCCGGGCACTCCGGGCCTTCCTCGACCTTCTTGTGCTCCAGGCAGTAGTACCACTCGCCCGGCTTGCCGACCGTGCGCTTCTTGAACAGGGCCATCGACGGCTCCTTTCCTTATCGCCATGGTGCCCCGGGGCCGCTGGTTAGACTCGCTGGCATGTCTGGCCAGTCGCTTCTCGTACCAGGGGAGATCACTCCCGTCCGTTCCGTACCCGGAAACATCCGGCGTCCCGAGTACGTGGGGAAGCCGGCTCCGACGCCGTACACCGGCCCGGAGGTCCAGGACACCGACACCATCGAGCGGATGCGCATCGCGGGCCGTATCGCCGCGCAGGCGATGGAGGAGGCCGCCAAGCACATCGCCCCGGGCGTCACCACGGACCAGCTCGACAAGGTCGCCCACGACTTCATGGTCGACCACGGCGCATACCCCTCGACGCTCGGCTACCGGGGCTTCCCGAAATCGCTGTGCACCTCGCTGAACGAGGTCATCTGCCACGGCATCCCCGACTCCACCGTGCTGCGCGACGGCGACATCGTGAACCTGGACGTCACCGCGTACATCAACGGGGTGCACGGCGACAACAACGCCACCTACCTCTGCGGCGACGTGGACGAGGAGTCCCGGCTGCTGGTCGAGCGCACCCGGGAGTCTCTGAACCGGGCCGTCAAGGCGGTCAGGCCGGGGCGGCAGATCAATGTGATCGGCCGGGTCATCGAGTCGTACGCCAAGCGCTTCGGTTACGGGGTCGTGCGCGACTTCACCGGGCACGGGATCAACACCTCGTTCCACTCCGGCCTGATCATCCCGCACTACGACAGCCCGAACGCCACCACGGTGATGCAGCCGGGGATGACGTTCACCATCGAGCCGATGCTGACGCTCGGCACCCACGAGTACGACCTGTGGGAGGACGGCTGGACGGTGGTGACGAAGGACCGGAAGCGGACGGCCCAGTTCGAGCACACGCTGGTCGTCACGGAGACCGGAGCGGAGATCCTCACCCTTCCGTAATCACCCCGAACTGTCCGTTATCGGGCCTCCCACTTCCTCGTGGCGTAGTTTTTTACCGACAAGCAGTCGGGAACCAGTTGACTTAGGTAAGCCTAAGTAGGAGGATCGGCGTACCGGCGCGCGCCGCCGCACCGTCGCGGCGCCCGCCTGCCGATATGTCCGTCTCTTTCTGGACTTCCCGTCCCCTCGGTCCCCGGAGGCCCGCCTTGGACGCAACCGCCACCGTCACTCCCTTCTCGACGCTCATCCGCACCGCGTCGCACGAGCAGCACACCGAGGCCGAGACCTCGACCTTCATGAGTGACCTTCTCGGCGGGCGGCTGGGAGTGGACGCGTACACGCGCTACACCGAGCAGCTGTGGTTCGTGTACCGGGCGCTGGAGGAGGGCGCGGAGGCCCTGCGCGAGGACCCGGTCGCCGGTCCGTTCATACAGCCCGAGCTGATGCGCTCCGCCGAGCTGGAGCGCGACCTGGCGCATCTGCGGGGGGCCGACTGGCGCGAGGGTCTTGAGCCGCTGCCCGCCACCGCGGCGTACGCGGCCCGGGTCGCGGAGTGCGCGCGCACCTGGCCCGCCGGTTACATCGCCCACCACTACACCCGCTACCTGGGCGATCTGTCGGGCGGTCAGATCATCCGCGACAAGGCGGAGAAGACCTGGGGCTTCGAGCGCAGGGGCGACGGCGTCCGGTTCTACGTCTTCGAGCAGATCACCAACCCGGCCGCCTTCAAGCGGGGTTACCGCGAGCTGCTGGACGCGGTGAACGCGGACGACCTGGAGAAGCAGCGCATCGTCGAGGAGTGCAAGCGCGCCTTCGCGCTGAACACCGCGGTCTTCCACGAGCTGGGCGAGGTCTTCCCGCTCAGCGCCTAGGCGTACGGCCCGTCGCCGCCCCGGGTTCAGCCCCGGGCGGCCATCAGGACGCGGCCCCCGACCTCCACCGTGCCGTCCGGCGCGGGCGCGGTGAGGATCTGGGAGCCGCGTCCCTGTGTGATGTTCAGGGCCCGGCCGAGGTGGGCGCTCAGCAGCATGGCGGCGGCGCCCGTCGCCTCGTCCTCGACGATCCCCCTCTCCTCGCCCCGCCTCGGGAACGCCCGTGCCCGGACCCGTCCAGCCGCCTCGTCCTCCCAGGCCCAGGCGTAGAGCCACCCCTCGCCGGGCGGCGGTCCCGGCAGCGCCTCGATCTCGGCGGCGCTCGCGTACTGCTGGAGCGTGCGCGGCGGGGCCCACTCCGGGCGGGCGGTGATCCAGGTGAACTCGCCGTCCTGGCGCGCGAACACGTCCCCGACGGCCAGTTCCAGGACCTCCAGGTCGAGCAGCCAGGCGGCGCCGACCAGCGGGTGTCCGGCGAACGGCAGCCGGAGGCCCGGGGTGTGGATGTCCACCCGGCCGCGCTCCGGGTCGTCGACGAACACGGTCTCGCTGAAGCCCAGTTGCCGGGTCAGCCGCTGCCGGGACGCCTCGTCGGGGTGGCCGCTTCCGTCGCGTACGACGCCGAGGGCGTTGCCGTACCGGCCGTCGGGTCCGCAGAACACCCGCAGGACGTCGATGCCCCGGGGTACGTCGTAGTCGTTCACCAGGGCATTCAAGCACTGCCGGGCGCCGGGGCGGGAAACGAGCGGTAAGGGCCGCGGGGCCGTGCCGGCGGGCACAGCTGCCGCCGGTACGGCCCCGGGGATGTGCGGGTGCGTCAGGCGGTGGTGTCGCGGCGGCGGCGCGCCGCGATCACGACACCGGCGCCGGCCGCCACGACGACGCCGGAGGCGGCGATCAGGGCGCCGGCCGGGAGGCCGGAGCCGGTGGCCGCCAGGGAGCCGGAGCCGCCGACCGAACCGCCGGTGGAGCCGCCGCCGACCGTGGAGCCGCCGGTGGTCGAACCGCCCGCCGTGGAGCCGCCGGTGGAGCCCGCCCCGCCCGTGGAGCCGGAACCGCCGGTGGAGCCGCCCGGGAGCCGGGCGTCCTTGTCGAGGGAGACCGCGACGTTCAGCGCGTCGAGGGCCTCGCCCTTCCGGTAGAAGCCGCCGAACGCCTTCGCGCCGTCCGTGGTCAGCGTCGCGGGGACGTCTCTGAGGTTCACGATGCCGCCCTTGGCGGCGAGCGCGCCGGCGGGCACCTTCAGGTCGGCCAAGGACAGGGCGGTGAACTCGCTGACCTTGCCGGACTTCTGGTCCTTGGAGGAGACGTCGGCGAGGAGCGTGCCGGAGGTGCCCTCGATGTCGACCTTCAGGTTGCTGAGGGAGAGGTCCAGGACGTACTCGCCCTTGGTCTCGTGGCCGAGGAAGCGCACCTTGCCCTTGAACGCGGCGTCGAGGGTGTTCTTGTCGGCGTCGAGGAGGCCGGTCGCCCTGGTGAAGCGGTAGCCGTCACCGTCGGCGGACGCGCCGTCGCTCGTCACGATCTTGCCGTGGGCGATCGGGCCGACCACGTAGTCGCGGAACTGCTGCCTGACGCCCCAGTCGAGGGTGCCGTCGACGACCGGGCCACTGACGGGCGCGGCGGTCTGGGAGGCGGTCGGGGTCGGGTCGCCGCCCGGGTCCTTGGTCGGGTCCGCGCTCGGGTCCGCGCTCGGGTCCGCGGAGGGATCCTTGCTCGGGTCCTTGGTCGGGTCCGGGTCCTTCGTCGGGTCCTTGGTCGGGTCGTCCGACGGGGACGGGCTCGGCGCCGCGGTCCTGAGCGACAGTGTCGCCGGGTCGAGTTCGGCGCCTTCCTGGTAGAAGCCGGCGAAGGCCTCCGAGCCCTCGGCGGTCAGCTTGGCCGGAATGCCGGTGAGGACCGTCTCGCCGCCCGCACCCCGGCCCCGCTCGGCGGCGGTCATGTCGAGCACGGCGATGGGGGCGTCGTCCTTGGTGACGACGGTGCCGTCCGTCTTCTTGCTGGTGAAGTCTGCGGTGATGGTGCCGGTCCCGGTGCCCGAGGCGACCTTGATGTCGCTCAGCCGGACATCGAGCACACCGTGGTGGCCCTCGAACCGGACGCCACCCTCGAACGCGGCCAGGGATTCGTGCGTCCCCACGTCGTACGAGCCCTTGGCACCGGTGAAGGTGAACACACCGTTGCCGTCGGCCTGCCGGGCGCCGTCGGTGACGGTGATCTTGCCCTGCGCGATGGGGCTGACGAGGTACTTGCGGAAGGACTCCTTGACGCCCCAGTCCAGGGTGCCGTCCACGATCTCCAGCTTCGGCCCGGCGGCGGGCCCCGCCGCCGGGGAGCCGGCGGCGAGGGCCGGGAGGGCGAAGGCGGTGGCGCCGAGGGCGGCGGCCGTGGCGACGGCCGCGGCAAGGGTTGTGGGGCGGCGGGTTGCTGCCATGTCGGTGTGTCTCCTAAGGGGACCGGGGGCGGTAGAGAAGCGTGGGGGGAGGGGTGAGGATCCATAAGGCACGCATGGGGGATGCCGGGGTCAGGAAGTCTGCGGGGCGTCGGGGGTCGCGGAGGCGTCGGCGGCCTCGGGGGCCGGCCGCGCTGACCGGCGGCGCAGGGCGAGGAACGCCGCAACCGCTCCGAGGAGGAGCAGCGCACCGCCGCCGATGGCCGCCCGGGCGCCGGCGCCCGGGCCGGAGCCGGAGGAGGCGCCCGCCGGTGCGGCGGAGGGCTCCCCGGCGGCCTTCTTCGTGGGCTCGGCGGCCGCGGTCGGCTCGCTGCCGAGGTCGGGCAGGGCGGGCAGCCGGGCCTGGTCGTCGACGGTCACGGCGAGCGAGACCGGGTCCATCGCCGTACCCGCCTTGTACAGGGAGCCGAACGCCCCGGAGCCTTCGGCGGTGAGGGTGGCGGGGGCTTCGGTGAGGGCGGCGAGGCCGTTCTTCGGAGCGAAGCCCTTCGCGGCGAAGGTGACGACCGGGACGTTCTCGGTGGTCCTGCCCTCGCTGGTGACGTCGGCGGAGAGGGTGCCTTCGCCCTCGGTGACGGCGACGGTGACGGCGGAGAACTTCAGGTCGAGGCCATGGGCGCCGGTGAAGCGGATGCTGCCGCTGAACTCGGCGTCCAGCGTCCGCTTCTTCGCGTCGTACGTTCCCTTGCCCTGCGGGAAGCGGAACAGGGCCCCGCCGTCCTCGGCGCCGTCGGCGAGCGTCCACGCGCCCTGGCCGATGGAGCCGGTGACGTACTCGCGGAAGGTGCGGCGTACGCCCCAGTCGACAGCGGCGTCCTCGAAGCGGCCCGCCTTCTCCTTGTCCTTCTTCGGCTGGTCCTTCTTCTCGCCGCCGTCCTTCTTCTCGTCCGGGGCGGTCCGCTTCGGCTGGGCGGCGGCGCCCTCGGTGTCGACGGAGAGGCTGACCGGGTCGAGCGGGGTGCCCTCGGTGTAGTAGCCGGCGAAGGCGGAGGCGCCCTCGGCGGTCAGCGTGGTGGGGACGCCGGTGAGGGCGATCGGGGTGGACCCGCCCTTCATGTCGATACCGCCGAGACCGAGCTTGGCCAGGGGCACTTGGGAGCGGTTGGAGACCTTGCCGGTCCCCCGCTCCTTGCTGACCATGTCCGCGTGGAGCATGCCGCTGCCGCCGCTGATGCGGATCGTGGGGCGGCTGATCGTGAGGTCCAGCTCGTTGCCGCCGTCGGCCTTCTTGTGGCCGGTGAAGTGCACGCCGCCGGAGAAGGCGGAGTTGAACGCCCCGGAGTCCGGGTCGTAGGAGCCGGTCGCCGAGTGGAAGCGGAACTGGCTGCCGCCGACCGTGGCCGCGCCGCCGGTCAGGCTCCAACTGCCGTTCGCTATGGGCCCGGTGACATAGCTCTGGAAGGAGGCCTTGATGCCCCAGTCCAACCGCCCGCCCTGCACCGTGCGGCTTGCCGCTTGCGCGGTGGCGGCGGGGAGCAGGGCTCCCAGCAGTACCGCGAGGAGCGCGACGGCGAGTGCGCGGCTGGATCTGGACGACGGCATGACGGACCCTCCGAGGACTGGCTACACAGGTAAGGCTAACCTAAGCTATCCCCAGCCCGAGCCGGAACCCTTCCGGTCACGCCGTTACGGCGAACGGCCCATCGCACGCCGCAGAACGACAGGACGGTGCCCCAGTGCGCATCTCGCAGGACTTCGCCCCGACGGGCCCGGACGCCGCGACGACGGCCCGCCGTCGCCCGGCCCGGGGCAGGGCTGCCGCCGCGCTCGCCCTCGCCCTGGTCCTGACCGGCTGCGGCGGCGGAGGCGATGCGGCACCGAAGTCCGCGTCCGCCAGGAGCTCCGCCGACGCGGACCGGGTCGAGCCGCTGGCCGGCGCGCCGAAGCCGAAGCTGCCGGTGACGGTCGACTCGGCCGACGGCGAGAAGGTCACGATCGGCTCCACCGACCGGATCGTGCCGCTGACGGGGTCGCTCAGCGAGATCGTCTTCACCCTCGGGCTCGGCGAGCAGGTCGTCGCCCGGGACATCACCGCCACCTTCGAACAGGCTGCGAGACTCCCGGTGGTGACCCGGGCCCACGACGTCTCGGCGGAGAGCGTGCTCTCCCTGAAGCCGACGATCGTGCTGGCCGACACCACCACAGGCCCGTCCGAGGCCATCGACCAGATCCGGGACGCGGGCATCCCGCTGCTCGTCGTCGAACCCGCCCAGGGGCTCGACGACGTGGGCCGCCGGATCGACACCGTCGCCGAGGCCCTCGGCGTACCCTCGGCCGGGGCGGAGCTCAAGGAGCGCACCGAGAAGCGGATCGCCGAGGTCCAGAAGACCGTCCCGGACCACACCGACGGCGAGAAGCCCCGGGTCGCCTTCCTCTATCTGCGCGGTTCGGCCTCCGTCTATCTGCTGGGCGGCGCGGAGTCCGGGGCCGGTTCGCTGCTGGAGGCGGCGGGCGCGGTCGACGCCGGGAAGGAATCCGGGCTGGACAAGGACTTCACCGCCATCACCAGCGAGGCCCTCGCCAAGGCCGCCCCGGACGCGATCCTGTTGATGACCAAGGGGTTCGAGTCGGTCGGCGGGATGGACGGACTGGTGAGGATCCCGGGGATCGCGGAGACCCCGGCCGGAATGGACCGCCGGGTCGTCACGGTCGACGACGGCGTGCTGCTGAACTACGGGCCGCGTACCGACCGGGTGCTCACCGAGATCGTCGAGCAGCTGTACGCGAAGGGCGGGAAGGGCCGGTGACCACCTCGTACCAGGAACGCACCGGGCCCGTGGAGAAGTCCGCGAGCGGACCGGCGGAGGGCGTCGCCCCCGAGGCCCCCGGCGCCACGTCCCCGCGCAGGAAGGCGTATCTGCTCACTCTGGGGCTCTCGCTCGCCCTGCTCGCCGGCTGTCTGCTGTCGGCGGCGATCGGCGCGTACAGCATCCCGCTCGGGGACGTCCTGTCCTCCGTACAGCACCGGATCGGGCTCGGCGGGCAGGCGCTGGACCGGGTCGGCGAGAGCGTTCTGTGGAACGTGCGGCTCCCCCGGGTCGCCCTCGCGGTACTCGTCGGCGCGTCGCTCGGCTGCGCGGGCGCCCTGATGCAGGGCGTGTTCGGCAATCCGCTCGCCGAACCCGGCGTGATCGGGATCTCGGCGGGCGCGGCGGTCGGCGCGGTCGCCTCGATCGCGCTCGGCCTGACCTTCTTCGGCAACTGGACCATCACCGTCTTCGCGTTCCTCGCGGGGCTGGCGACCGTGCTGCTCGTCTACGCGCTGTCGCGCTCCGGCGGCCGGACCGAGGTGGTGACGCTGATCCTCACCGGTATCGCCGTCAACGCCTTCGCGGGCGCGCTGATCGGGCTCTTCATCTTCTTCGCGGACAACGCGCAGATCACCCAGATCACCTTCTGGCAGCTCGGTTCGCTCTCCCAGGCGACCTGGCCCAAGGTGCTGGCCGTGCTGCCGTGCGCGCTGGCCGGGCTGCTCATCGCCCCGTTCCACTCCCGCAAGCTGGACCTGCTGGCCCTCGGCGAGCGGCCCGCCCGGCACCTGGGCGTGGACGTGGAGCGGCTGCGGATCGTGCTGGTGCTGGTGGTGGCGCTGCTGACGGCCGCCGCGGTCGCCGTGGCCGGGATCATCTCCTTCGTCGGGCTGCTCGTCCCGCATCTGCTGCGGATGGCGAACGGCCCGGGCCACCGCTTCCTCGTCCCGGGCAGCGCGCTCGGCGGCGCCCTGGTCCTGGTGGCGGGTGACCTCGCGGCCCGGACGGTGGCAGCCCCGGCCGAACTGCCGCTCGGGGTGCTGACCGCGCTCTTCGGCAGCCCGTTCTTCTTCTGGCTGCTGCGCAGGACCCGTCGTAAGCAAGGTGGTTGGGCATGAGGACGCTGAGAGATCTGTTCGCGGTACGGACCCGGGAGCTGCCCTCGTCCGTCACGCCCGGCTCCCCCGCCGTCGAGGCCGCCGGACTCTCGGTCCGCCTCGGGCAGCGGCAGGTGCTGGACTCCGTCGACCTGACCGCGTACGCGGGCGAGGTGGTCGCCCTGGTCGGTCCGAACGGGGCCGGCAAGTCGACGCTGCTGGCCGCGCTCGCCGCCGATCTGGCCCCCGGAAGCGGCGAGGTGCGGATCGACGGCCGCCCGGCCGCCGCGTGGTCCGCGCCCGAACTGGCGCTGCGCCGCTCGGTGCTGCCGCAGTCGGCCGTGCTGTCCTTCCCGTTCCCGGTGGAGGACGTCGTACGGATGGGGCGGGCGCCCTGGGCGGGTACGGAGCGGGAGGACGAGGACGACGCGGCGGTGGCCGCTGCGATGGCGGCGACCGAGGTGGCCCGGTTCGCGGCCCGCCCGTTCTCGGCGCTGTCGGGCGGGGAGAAGGCGCGGGTGGCGCTGGCCCGGGTGCTGGCGCAGCGGGCCCCGCTGATGCTGCTCGACGAGCCGACCGCCGCCCTGGACCTGCGCCACCAGGAGCTGGTGCTGCGGATCTGCCGGGAGCGGGCCGCCGCCGGGGACGCGGTGGTCGTCGTCCTGCACGATCTGGGTCTCGCCGCGGCGTACGCGGACCGGGCCGCCGTCCTGCATGACGGGCGGATCGCGGAACTGGGCCCGCCCGGGACGGTGTTCAGCGGCGAACTGCTCGGCGAGGTCTACCGGCAGCCGGTGGAGGTCTTCCCCCATCCCCGTACGGGCACACCCCTGATCGTGCCGGTCCGCCACGCCTGAAGCGGCCCGGCGCGGAGGGGACTTCGGGCCCGAAGTCACGGTGTGGACGCTGTATCCGGTCCGCGCCCGCACGCCGTTCGCGGCCCCGGTAGGGTTTCGACGGTCAGTGCGGGCGACGGATGCAGAAGGCGCAGAAGCAACGGATGACGAGACACCCTGGGCTGGGTCGGCTGACGGCGGGGCTCGCGACGGCGACGGCGCTGTGCGTGACGGCGACCGGCTGTGTGACGGTGCACGGGGAGCTGGAAGTGCTGCCCGGGGCGAAGAAGTCCGAGGCCGCCCAGGCGCTCAAGGACTTCACCGACGCCTACAACGCGGCGGACAAGGCGTTCGATCCGGCCCTGGACGCGGACCGGGTGACGGGCTCGCTCGGCGCGATCAACCAGGCCGGGCTGAAGGCCCGCCGGACGTACAACCCCGACGGCAACAAGGCGCACAAGCCGTTGGTGCTGGACGACGCGGTGTACGTCATCCCCAAGAAGGCGGGCTGGCCGCGCTGGTTCCTCGCGGACACCGACTCCAACCGGGACCAGGACGGCGGGAAGCTGGACACCCGCTGGCTGGTGGTGTTCGTACGGACGGGCCCCGACGCGCTGTGGAAGGCGGCCTACCTCGGCGTCCTCCCGGCGTCCCAGGTGCCGGAGTTCGCCCTGGACGGGGACGGGCTCGCCACCCCGGTGAAGCCGCAGGACGACGAGCTGGCCGTGGCGCCCGCGGAGCTGAGCGCCTCGTACACCGGCTATCTGCAGAACGGCGCCCCGGACGTGTTCACCCCGTCCACGTCGACCTCCGGCTGGCGCGAGACGCGCCGCACCACACGGCGGGCGGGGTTCTCGTACCAGTACGTCGACCAGCCGCTGACGGGCAGCACGTTCGCACCGCTGGGGCTGCGCACCGAGGACGGCGGGGCGCTGGTCTTCTTCAACAGCAAGCACTTCGAACGGCAGGTCGCCGCGGAGGGGCTGCGGCCCGAGGTCAACCCGGATGTGAAGGCGCTGCTCACCGGCGAGGTGAACAGCACCCTCACCAAGGAGCGCGTCTCCAGCCAGCTGGTGCACGTACCGCCGCGGGCCGCGGGGGCCGGTTCCGGTGCGGACACGGCCTCCGGCGGCAAGGTGCGGATGCTGAACCGGCTGCCGGGCCTGATCGCGGCGAAGGGCGAGTAGCCGGATCAGGGCGAGCGGCGGCCGAGAGCCGGCAGCGCACCCCCGCGCGGCTCGGCTCAGCGGCTCAGCGGCCAGGCGATCGCGTCGTGGTCCAGCTCGCTCTGCTCGGCGCTGCCCGCGTACCGGGCGCAGGCATCCGTGAGCGTCTCCAGCAGGGTCAGCGGGTCGGGCAGCTCGTGCTCGGGCCCGCGCACCCAGTGGACGTCCACCTCACCGGGGAGCCGGGCGGGCGGCAGCAGGACGTAGCTGCCACGGCAGTGCCAGCGCAGACCCGGGTGGGCGTCCATGGTCTCGGGGTGGCAGTCCAGCTCGCAGGGCCACCACTCGTCCTCGTCCTCGGGGGTGCCGCGGGTGGCTGTGAAGAAGAGCATCCGGTCGTCGCCGGACCGAGCGACCGGGCCGACGTCGATGCCCGCGTCGAGAAGACGCTCCAGGGCGCTGAGCCCGGCGGTGAGCGGGACGTCCAGCACGTCGTGGATCATGCCGGTCGCGGTGATGAAGTTGGCCTGCGGCTGACCGGCGGCCCAGCGCTCGATCTGGGCCCGGTCGGTGGTCGACTGCGTCTGCCAGGCGAAGGAGACGGGATGCCGGGCGGGGGTGGGACAGCCGATGCGTTCGCACGAACATCGGTATCCGACGGGGTGGGCGGCGGGGGCGATCGGCATGCCCGCCTCGGCGACCGCCACGAGCATGGCCACCCGGGCCGACTCGTCGGTCTCGGCCCCGGCTGATTTGGGACGTCGCCGCAGCCACTGGGAGATCCTGCTCTCTGTGCCGCGGAAACGGCCGGAATCGGCGCCCATCTATCCCCTCACCTCAGCAGTTCACCTCAGCGTTGCCTCTCCATGGTCGCACCATCCTGCGGTTCGGGTGGCCAGAGTTCACCAGCGGGGCCGTGTACCACTGCACCGAGTGAGCACCATCACGCCCGATGTCCCCACATATCGGATACGACGGCGGGCCCCGGCGTCACGGTCGCGGAGCGAGCCCGCCGACGGCGTAGTCGACGATCGCGTCGGCGTACGCATGGGTGAGCGGCAGGGTCCGGAGCAGCCAGCGGTGCATGAGCGGTCCGATGAGCAGTTCCAGGGCGATCCGGGGGTCGATGTCGGCGCGCACGTCCCCGGCCTCCTGGGCGGCCCCGAGCCGTGTGACGTACAACGCGAGCTGCGGATCGAGCAGCTTGCGCACGAATTCGGCGCCGAGCTTCGCGTCCACGATGCCCTCGGCGGTCAGCGCGCGGGTGGGGGCCTCCAGCGCCGGGTCGTTCAGCTCGTCGACGGTGGCCCGCAGGACGAGCTTGAGGTCGGCCACCAGGTCACCGCTGTCGGGGATGCCCGGCGTCTGCGCCCCCTTGCCGGACTCCCCGGCGCCCTCGGCCTCCGGCTCGGTCCCGGCCCCCTCGGCGGACCGGCCCGCCAGGTCCAGGAAGGCGTCCATCAGCACGGCGGCCTTGGAGGGCCACCAGCGGTAGATGGTCTGCTTGCCGACCCCGGCGCGGGCGGCGATACCCTCGATCGTCGTACGCCGGTACCCCACCTCCGTGACGAGGGCGAGGGCGGCGTCGTGGATGGCGCGGCGGGAGCGGTCGCTGCGGCGGCTGGAGTCGGGTGCCTTGGTGGGTGCCATGCGGCCAATCTACGCCAGGCGAGCCGATACGTATCGTCTTGCGATGTTCTTCGCGGGGTCGGGTGAACCACCCGATCGGATCACTGCGGATCCGGCGCGCACGGCGCACCATGGGCTCACGCACAGACCGTGCGCATCCCACCGTTCCGCGGCTCCGGCCGCCGATCGCGAGGAGCCCGAGTTGAACCGTGACGCCACCCCTCGTCGCTACCTGATGTGCGCTCCGACGCACTTCCGGGTGACCTACTCCATCAACCCGTGGATGGACCCGTCCAAACCCGTCGACCTGCCGCTGGCCCAGACCCAGTGGGAGGATCTGCGCGACCGCTACCGGAGCCTCGGCCACACCGTCGAGCTGCTCACTCCCCGCCCCGACCTGCCCGACATGGTCTTCGCCGCCAACGGCGCCACGGTGATCGACGGCCGGGTGCTCGGCGCGCTGTTCGCGTACCGGGAGCGGTTCGAGGAGGCCGGGGCCCACCGTGACTGGTTCCGGGAGAACGGCTTCGCCGAGGTCCATGAGCCGGAACACGTCAACGAGGGCGAGGGGGACTTCGCCGTCACCGCCTCCTGTCTGCTGGCCGGGCGCGGTTTCCGCTCCAGCCCGCTCTCGCACATGGAGGCCCAGGAGTTCTTCGGGGTGCCGGTCATCGGCCTCGATCTGGTGGACCCGCGCTACTACCACCTGGACACCGCGCTCTGTGTGCTGGACGCGGCGGCCGACGAGATCATGTACTACCCGGACGCGTTCTCCGCGGGCAGCCGGGCGGTGCTGCGCCGGCTGTTCCCGGACGCGCTGCTGGCCCGGGAGGCGGACGCGGCGGCGTTCGGGCTCAACTCCGTCAGCGACGGGCGTCATGTGCTGCTGCCGCAGGGCGCGACCGGGCTGCTCGATCCCCTGCGGGACCGGGGCTTCGAGCCGATCCCGATGGACCTGGGCGAGCTGCTCAAGGGCGGCGGCAGCGTGAAGTGCTGTACGCAGGAGCTGCGCGGCTAGCCCTCCGAGCCCTCCGGCGGCCAGGGATCGCCCCAGGCGACGTCCCTGGCCGCCCGGTACAGCTCGCCGTGGCGCTTGCTCACCGTGGCGCGGGCCAGCCCCTCGTCCCGGGTGCACAGCTCCAGCTGGACCAGACCCTTGCGGATCTGCGGTCTGCGGGTGATCCGGGCGGGCCCCGGGGCGACGGGGAAGCGGGTGCCGACGACGTAGCTGAACTTCTCGTCCTCGTGGCTCAGCGAGCCGCCCTTGACCTGCCGGTGCAGCGAGGAGCGGCTGACCCGGGCCGAGAAGTGGCACCAGTCGGCCCCGGGCTCGATCGGGCAGGTGTCGCTGTGCGGGCAGGGGGCCGCGATCCGCAGCCCGGCGGCGATCAGCCGGTCGCGGGCCTCGATGACGCGGGCGTAGCCGTCGGGGGTGCCGGGCTCGACGATCACCACGGCCTGCCCGGCCGCCGCGGCGGCGTCGACCAGCTCGGCCCCGGCGGCGGCCGTCAGCTCCTTGAGGACGTAGCTGACGGTGATCAGGTCGGCCGGGGCCAGCTCCAGGGCCGCGCCGATCCGGGCCCGCTCCCAGCGCGCGTCGCGGAGTGAGGGCACGCCGGACGCCTCGGCCAGTTCGCGGCCGAGCGCGAGGGCCGGTTCGGCCCAGTCCAGAACGGTGGTCGCCGCGCCCTCCCAGGCCCCGGCGACCGCCCAGCTCGCCGCGCCCGTGCCGCCGCCGACGTCGGTGTGGGTGGCGGGGGTCCAGTCGGGCGCGGCCTCGACGAGGGCGTCGAGGGCGGACCGTACGGCTTCGAAGGTGGCGGGCATCCGGTACGCGGCATAGGCGACGACGTCGGAGCGGTCCCGCAGGATCGGGGCGTTCGTCGGGGTCTCCCCGCGATAGCTGGCGATCAGCCGGTCGACGGCCTGCGTGGCCTGCTTGGGCGGCATTCCGTCGAGCAGTCCGGCCAGCGCCGCGCGCAGGGACTGTGCGGTGGGGAGGGTGACGTTCACCGCCGAATTGTAGGCGGAGGCGCCCCGTCGGCCGCATTCCGCTTCGCCGGTGCGGGAGGGGGTACGCGGGCGGGACCGGGGGGCCGGGCGGGCCCCACCAAGCGTTCACGTAACCGGTACGGAACAGGAATCCGGCGAACTCCACGTGACCGGAAGCCTGTTGCTACGCTGGCCCGCGCGTGCACGGCACCAGATCAAGATGGTCCAGCGGGGGAGCCATGAGGCAGAAGATCGTGCGGCTGACGCTGGTCGGCGGGGTGGTCTTTCTCGCCCTGCTCCTGCTGCTGGCCACCTGCGGCGGCGATCCCGAGGGCAAGAAGAAGGACGGCGCGGCCGCCGCCACGGCGAAGCCGGTGCTGCCGAGCGCGGGCCCGGTGACCCGGCTGACCGTTCCGCCCGAGTACACGACGGAGCGGGGCTGGGAGATCATCGGCTCCTCCCCCGATGTCGCCGTCTCCCATACGACGGGTCTGCTGGCCTATCTGGAGCGGGCCGAGGAGAACCGCTACCGGTTGCGCACCGTCGACACGGCCACCGGCGAGCTGGGCTGGCGGGGCCAGGCCTGGCAGCCGCCGGACCCGCTGCACTACCCGAAGCTCGCCACGGTGGCCAAGGGCGACCGGCAGTACTTCGTGACCTGGTCCTACGGGAAGGTCGGCGACGGTCTTTCGCCGTCGAGCACCTTCCTCGCCCTCGATCTGTACGACGTGACGAACGGGAACCGGCAGCGCGTCGAGGTGCCGTGGTCCGGGGCCCCGAAGGTGACCACGACCGGGCCCGGCATCGTGATCAGCGACGCGAAGGCGAACAGCACCCTGATCGACCCGGTCACCGGTGAGGTGACCGAGCTGGGCGCGGACAAGCTCGGGTATCCCAAGGGCTGCCCGGCCTGCAAGCAGCTCACCGAGGTGCACGGCCAGACCGCCGACGGCCTGCTGCTGGGCGGGGCACGGGAGTTCTGGGTGCGCGGCGGCTGGTTCAGCCGGAACGTCGCGCCCAAGGGGACCGAGAAGGGCAGCGGCGTGGTGACGTCGATGACCCCGGACCATGTGCTGGCGAAGTGGCAGCCCGCGAAGAAGACCAAGCGGGCGGCGACCCATGAGCTGTGGGCGGTGCACGACGCGGCGACCGGGGAGGTGCTCACCTCGGTGGAGTGCCACAAGCCGGCCATAAAGCCGGGCCGCTACCCGCAGGCGGTCCTCTCCCCGTCGGGCGACTACCTGATCGCCGGGAACCTGGCCTTCGACCTGGAGGCGAAACAGGGCCGCTGCTTCGAGGACGAGGGCGGCACCGCGCATCTGACGCTGGCCACGGTGACGGACGACGGGATCGCGTACGGGGCCGAGAACGCGCGCGACGCCTCGGAGGCGCTGTCCGGCGGCGGGCTCCCGGTCGCGATGGACTTCGCCACCTGGAGCACCGAGCGGCTGTCGCGCAACGCCCGGCTGCCGGGGACGGAGACGACGGGGGTCGGGGTGTTCCGCTGGACCGACCGGCAGGACCGCACGCATCTGATCGGCTACCCGCGCACGGGCTGAGCCCGCCCGGACCTCTGTGTCAGAGGCCGCCGGCCTCGCGCCCCGCGCGCTGCCAGGGGCGGCACAGGATCAGGAAGCAGCCCACCGCCGCCACCGCGCAGACCACCTGGACGACGGCCATCGGGACGGCCGTGTCCTCCCCCGCGACGCCGACCAGCGGGGAGGCGACGGCCCCGATGAGGAACGAGGACGTGCCGAGCAGCGCGGAGGCGGAGCCCGCCGCGTGCTTGGTCCGCAGGAGGGCCTGGGCGTTGGTGTTCGGCATCGCGAGGCCCATCGCCGACATCAGGACGAACAGCCCGGCGGCGACGGGGACGAGCCCGACCTCGCCGAAGACGCCGGTCGTCATGAGGAGCAGCGCGACGGCGGCCAGCACGATCACGGCGAGGCCGAAGCCGAGCACCTTGTCGAGGCGGAAGCGGCCCACGAGGAGCTTGCCGTTGATCTGGCCCACGGCGATCAGACCGATGGAGTTGAGCCCGAAGAGCAGGCTGAAGGTCTGCGGCGAGGCCCCGTAGATCTCCTGCACGACGAACGGGGAGGCGGAGATGTACGCGAACAGGACGGCGAAGGCGAGCCCGCCCGCGACCATGTAGCCGGTGAAGACCCGGTCGGCGAGCAGCCCGCGCATGGTGCGCAGGGCGTCGGCGACACCGCCGGTGTGGCGGGCGGCGGGCGGCAGCGTCTCGTGCAGCCACTTCCATACGACGAGGGTGAGCACGATGCCGACCACGGTCAGCACGACGAAGATGCCCCGCCAGTCGGTGACCCGCAGAACCTGCCCGCCGATCAGCGGCGCGACGATCGGGGCGGCCCCGGAGATCAGCATCAGGGTGGAGAAGAAGCGGGCCATCTCCACGCCGTCGTAGAGGTCACGCACCACGGCCCGCGCGATGACGATCCCGGCCGCGCCCGCGAGCCCCTGGAGGAGGCGGAAGCCGATGAGGAGTTCGGCGGTGGGGGCCAGGGCGCAGATCGCGGTGGCGAGGACGTAGACGACCATGCCGAGGAGCAGCGGCGTGCGGCGGCCCCACCGGTCGCTCATCGGTCCGACGACGAGCTGGCCGAGCGCCATGCCGGCCAGGCACGCGGTCAGGGTGAGCTGGATGGTGGCGGCGGGGGCGCTCAGGGAGTCGGTGACGGCGGGGAGCGCCGGGAGGTACATGTCCATGGACAGCGGCGGCAGGGCGGTGAGCCCGCCGAGGACCAGGGTGACCAGGAGTCCGGTGCGCCGGGCGGCCTTCGCGGCCGGGCCGGGGAGTCCGGGGGTCGCGGGCCCGCCGGGCGCTCCCGGCAGGCCGGCGGGGGCGGTGGCCCGCGGGGCGGCCGGGTCGACGGAGAGGGCGCCCGCGTCCCCGTGCGGGACGGCCGTGGCCTCGTCGGCTCCGGGTCCGGTCCCGGAGGTGGGTATGTGTGCTCGCTGGGCCCGGCTGCCGCCGCTCTCCGGCATGGTCATCTCCACATCGTTGAATCCGCATCTATGCTCTCAGCTCGGCCGGAGTGGTCGATACCTTTTTCGGGTGGGCTGGGGTGGCGGGCATGGGTGACAGGGTGCGCTGGGGTGTTCTGGCGACGGGCGGCATAGCCGCGACCTTCACGGCGGACGTACAAGGGCTCCCCGACGCCGAGGTGGTGGCCGTCGCCTCGCGTACGGAGGCCTCGGCGCGGGCCTTCGCCGACCGGCACGAGATCGCCCGGGCGTACGGCAGCTGGGCGGAGCTGGTCGCCGACGACACGGTGGACGTGGTCTACGTGGCCACCCCGCACTCGGCGCACCACGCGGCGGCCGGGCTGGCGCTGCGGGCCGGAAAGCATGTGCTGTGCGAGAAGGCGTTCACGCTCAACAGCCGGGAGGCGAAGGAGCTGGTGGCGCTCGCCCGGGAGCGGGGCCTGTTCCTGATGGAGGCCATGTGGACCTACCTCAACCCGGTGGTCCGCCGGCTGACCGAGCTGGTCCGGGACGGGGCGATCGGCGAGATCCGTACCGTCCAGGCGGACTTCGGCTTCGCGGGCGACTTCGCGCCCGGCCACCGGCTGCGCGACCCGGCCCTGGGCGGCGGGGCGCTGCTGGACCTCGGGGTCTACCCGGTGTCGTTCGCGCACCTGCTGCTGGGCGAGCCGGACCGGATCCAGGCCGACGCACTGCTGTCGCCGGAGGGTGTGGACCTGAACACCGGCATGCTGCTCGGCTGGGACTCCGGTGCCACCGCGCTGCTGTCCTGCTCGATCGTCGGCCACCATCCCACGGCGGCCACCGTGATCGGCACGGCCGGGCGGATCGACATCCCGCGCGACTTCTTCCACCCGGACCACTTCGTGCTGCGGCGGGCGGGTGCGGAGCCCGAGACGGTCACGTCGGGGCCGGGCCCGCAGGGGCTGTCGGGCATGCAGTACGAGGCGGTCGAGGTGGCGCGCGCGGTGCGGGCGGGCGAGCCGGAGTCCCCGCTCGTCCCGTTGGAGGGTTCGCTGGCGGTGATGCGGACGCTCGACGCGGTACGGGACCGCATCGGCGTCCGCTACCCGGCGGATGCCTGACGCTGCTCGCGGGCTAGGCGGGCGTGAGCCCCGGGTTCCCGGCCTCCGTGACGAACGAGGCCGCCGTGGTGAGGGGGGCCCCGGGGGTCGTGACGGCCGCTACCGTACGGAAGTCGGCGCGGGCCTCCTTCGTGCCGAGGGTGACGACCGCGTAGCCGCGCCGCCCGTTGTAGTGCTTGAGGTGCGGGTTGGCGCGGGTCTGGTTCTCCCAGTTGGCGGGCCGGTCCGAGCCGTCCCTGCCGCTGGCGACGGAGGTGGTGACGATCTCCGTGCCGACGGTGCGCGATGCGGGGTCGGCGAAGTCCTTCTTCAGGTCGAAGGCGTACGAGACGTGGACGTCGCCGGTGAGGACCATCAGGTTGTCCACCCCGGCGGCCTCGGCGCCGGCCAGCACCCGCTGCCGGGAGGCGGGGTAGCCGTCCCAGGAGTCCATGGAGAGCTTGAAGGCGCTGGTGGGCACATCGCGCCGCCGAGCGAAGGTGACCTGCTGCGGGACGACGTTCCAGGTGGCGTTCGAGGCCCGCCAGCCGTCGATCAGCCAGCGTTCCTGGGTGGCCCCGGTCATGGTGCGCGCGGGGTCCTCGGACTCGGGGCCCGGGGTGCGCCAGCCGTCGCCGTACGCCTGGTCGCTGCGGTACTGGCGGGTGTCGAGGATGTCGAACTGGGCGAGCCGCCCGAAGCGGAGGCGGCGGTAGAGCGTCATATCGGGTCCGGTGGGGCGCTGCGGGGTGCGCAGCGGCTGGTTCTCCCAGTACGCGCGGTACGCGGCGGCCCGGCGGAGCAGGAACTCCTCGGGGGCGACCTCGTTCTCGGGGATCTCGCCCGCGTAGTTGTTCTCGGTCTCGTGGTCGTCCCAGGTGACGACGAAGGGGTGGGCGGCGTGGGCGGCGCGCAGGTCCGGGTCGGACTTGTAGAGGGCGTAGCGCAGCCGGTAGTCCTCCAGCGTCGTCGTCTCGCGGTTGAAGAGGTCCGGGAGGCGGCGGTCGGTGTAGTTGCGGGCCCCGCCGGTCGCGTTGACGGCGTACTCGTAGAGGTAGTCCCCCAGGTGGAAGACCACGTCGACGTCCTCGGCCGCGAGGTGGCGGAGGGCGGTGAAGTACCCGTCGTGGTACGCCTGGCAGGAGACGGCGGCCAGTGTGAGGGAGCTGTTACGGGCGCCGGGGGCGGGGGCGGTGCGGGTGCGGCCGACCGGGCTGGTCCAGCTGCCGGTACGGAAGCGGTAGTGGTAGAGGCGGCCGGAGTCCAGGCCCTGGACCTCGGCGCGGACGCTGTGGGCGAACTCGGGGTGGGCGGTGACCGATCCGCGCCGCTCGATACGGCGGAAGCGCTCGTCGCGGGCGACCTCCCAGCGCACCTCGACCCGGCCGCTCGGCAGTCCGCCGCCCGGCTCGAAGGGGCGGGGGGCGAGCCGGGTCCAGATCAGGACGGAGGTGGGATGCGGATCGCCGGAGGCGACCCCGAGGGTGAAGGGGTCCTCGGCGATCCGGCGGGCGTCGACCTCGGCTGCGCTCGCCGTGCCGGCGGCGGGCAGGTTGACGGCGAAGGCGAGCGCGGCGGCGGCTCCGGTGACGGTCAGGAAGCGCCGACGGCCCACCCCTGGTTCCAGTAAGCGGGCGGCGGTGCGGAGTTCGTTGGCTCGGTTGCTCTGATCGGGCGTCATGATGGTCCGTGCGGTTGTCATATGCCCCTCCTCAGCCCGGATGCTGTCGGGATTCATGGCAGTGGGAGGGAACGACGCACCGTTGTCGCGTGCACAACATCCGCATGGCGGGTCGATGAGCACCGCGTGCCCTGTGCACGCAGCTGTCCCGTACGCTGCCGGGCCATGAACACAGAGCTGACAGAGCAGACAGGGCAGACCGAACGAGCCGGGCGCACCGGCGGGGATGCCGGGCAGCCCGGCCGGAAGGTGGCCGTGGTCACGGGGGCGGGATCGGGGATCGGACGGGCCGTCGCGCTCGCCCTCGCGAGCGGGGGCTGGTCGCTGGCGCTGGCGGGTCGGCGGGCCGAGCCGCTGGCGGAGACGGCGGCCGCCGCCGGGGACACCGGGGCACTGTGCGTCACCGCGGACGTGACGGACGCCGACGAGGTGGCCGCGCTCTTCAGCGCCGTACGGGCCCGGTTCGGCCGGCTGGACCTGCTGTTCAACAACGCGGGCACGTTCGGCCCCGGCGGCGTACCGCTGGAGGACCTGGCCGTAGCGGACTGGCGGGCGGTCGTCGATGTGAACCTGACGGGCGCTTTCCTGTGCGCGCAGGCGGCATACCGGCTGATGAAGGAGCAGGACCCGCAGGGCGGCCGGATCATCAACAACGGCTCGATCTCCGCCCACGCACCGCGCCCGCACTCGATCGCGTACACGGCGACCAAGCACGCGATCACCGGGCTGACGAAGTCGCTGTCGCTCGACGGCCGCCCCTACCGGATCGCCTGCGGCCAGATCGACATCGGCAACGCGGCGACGGAGATGACCGAGCGGATGCGGACCGGGATCCTCCAGGCCAACGGGGAGCTGGCGGTGGAGCCGGTGATGGCGGCGGCGGACGTGGCGCGGACGGTGCTGCACATGGCGGAGCTGCCGCTGGAGGCGAACGTCCAGTTCGCCACGGTCATGGCGACGAACATGCCGTACGTCGGACGGGGCTGAGACCCGGGGGTACACATGATCACCCGCGATCACATCCGATCGAACGGGCCAACAGATAACCGGACTTGCGGATTTCACGATCCGTGGCCGAGCAACCGCGCGCTGTCCGTATGATCGCATCCTGTTACGCCTTCACCAGAACGACACAGAAGGAACACCGCATGCGCATACGTATCGCCGCGCCGATCGCCCTGGCCGCCGCCACCGCACTGGCCGGCTCGCTCCTCGCCACGGCGGCGCCGGCCTCGGCGGCCGCCCACCAGGGCGGGCTGCACTTCGGGGCTGTTCAGTTCGACGGCCCCGGCAAGGACGACCGGTCGAAGAAGTCGCTGAACGCCGAGTGGGTGAACATCCACAACAACAGCAAGAAGAAGGTCCAGCTCAAGGGCTTCAAGGTGAAGGACGAAACGGGCTACACCTACACCTTCGGCAGCTACACCGTCGGCGCGGGCAAGACGGTCAAGCTCCGCACCGGCAAGGGCAAGAACGTCTCGGGCACCGTGCACTGGAACCGGGGCTCGTACGTCTGGAACAACACCGGCGACAAGGCGCGGCTGATCAAGCCGAACGGGAAGCTCCAGGACTCCTGCTCCTGGGGGAAGTCCACGAAGGCCAACAAGGGCGCCAAGAACTGCCACTGAGCCGTCAGGTGCCTTCGGGGAGGGCTGGTCGCGGCTGCCGGGGAGTCGCGACCAGCCCGCTCCCACGGAGGGAATGGCGGGGGCGGCGGCACGGTTGTCTGCTGCATGACACATGATCACCGGCCCGAGGTCCTGCGTTACACCGCCTTCTCCGCCGATCCCGCGGGCGGGAACCCCGCCGGGGTCGTCCTGGACGCCGGCGGGCTGGACGGGGAGCGGATGCTCGCGATCGCGGCGGAGCTGGGTTACAGCGAGTCGGCGTTCCTGACGGAGCGGACCGGCGCGGACGCGTACACGATCCGCTACTTCAGCCCGAAGGCCGAGGTGCCGTTCTGCGGTCACGCCACGGTCGCCACGGCTCTCGCACTGGCCGAACGGGACGGGCCCGGCGCGCTGGAGTTCACGACGCCCGCGGGCGTGGTCCCGGTCTCCGTCGTCCGGGAGGGCGGCACCCTCCTCGCCACCCTGACCAGCGTGGCGCCGCATGTCGAGCAGACCGCCGAGGCCGACCTGGCGGAGGCTCTGGCGGCCCTGGACTGGGCGGCAGCCGATCTCGACCCGGCCCTGCCGCCCCGGATCGCCTACGCGGGGGCCCGGCACCTGGTGCTGGCCGCCGCCACCCGGGAACGGCTGGCGGACCTAAACTACGACTTCGCGCGGCTGGAGGCGCTGATGCGCCGGATCGACCTGACCACCCTGCAACTGGTGTGGCGCGAGGGGCCCGGGGTGTTCCACGTCCGGGACCCGTTCCCGGTGGGCGGGGTTGTCGAGGACCCGGCCACCGGCGCGGCCGCGGCCGCCTTCGGCGCGTACGCACGGGAGCTGGGGCTCGTACCGGAGGCGACGGTACTGACCCTGCACCAGGGGGCGGACATGGGCCGCCCCGGCACCCTCACCGTCGAACTGCGCGCGGGCGACGCCCGGATCCGGGTCAGCGGAACGGGCGCCCGGATCGGCTGAGGGCCGGAGTACGGGGTCGGCCGAGGACCCGCCGCGGGCCGACCGGACCTCCGACGTACGGGGCGGGGCCGGGAGCCCGGCTCAGCCGGTCGCGTTCTCGGCCGGGGAGACATGGGCGTACCAGCGCTCCGTCTCCTCCGGGTCGAGGGCGCGCTCCAGCAGGGCCTCCCCGCGCATGCCGGGGAGGAAGCGGCCCGCGGGCCAGGTCCGCCGGTAGGACGGCTCGTCCAGGACCAGCAGCCGGACGCCGTCGACGACGGGTATGTCGGCGGGGGCGCCCTCGTTCCAGATCAGTCCGCCGTCCGGGGCCACCAGGTCGAAGGAGCCCACGGTGTCCACCTGGCCGGGGGTCTCCCGGCAGACGGCCACCTCCTGCGACGACGGCGCATGGCCCTCCACATGGCCCCCGCCGATGAGCGCGTCGGCGAGCAGCGTGTGCAGCTGGAAGTTGTCCCCGATACCGGAGATCCGCAGGAGGTAGCCGGTGCCGCTCGTCCGGTGGAGGGCGACGAGCGGTTCGTCGTCCAGCACCAGGAGTGCGTGGGCGAGGGACTTCAGCTCCAGGCCGGAGACCCGCTCCAACGCGCCGAGCAGCCGCAGCGCGTCGCCCCGGGCCCCGGCCTCCCGCCGCACGCCGGGGTGGTTCAGCATCGCGACGGCGGCCATCTCCCACTGGGGAAGCGTGCCCCAGCCGACGGCCGCCTCGAAGCCGGCCCGCTCCACGAGCTCCGGGCCCGGCTCGCCGCCGTCCGGGGCGGGAAACCCGCCGCCTCCGGTCGCGGCCCAGGCGTCGGCGAACGCCACGGCCTGTTCCAGCGCCCACCGCAGCCCGGCCAGCACCCCCGGGGCACAGCGCTCGGCGTCCGCGCCGCGCTCGACGCAGGCCCCCACGAGCACGGCGACCACGGCACGCGGGCCGGGCGGCACCTGCTCCAGCACGGCGGCGAGCCGCGGCCCGCCGTCCAGCAGCTCCGCCTCCCTGGCCTGACCGAAGGTCTCCTGCAACCGGACGAACGCCTTGCCGGACCGCTTGGCGTCCTGCGCCGACACCGCCGCCTCGAAGTCGGCGACGGCTCCCCCGAACCCGGCTCTACCGAATATCATTCCCCCACTTTATCGACGGCCCGTTCGATGCCATGAAGCCGGTCCCGCCCAGGGGAACCGACCCCGCCACGGGCTCCCGCGCCCCTCACCGTACGAACACGCCCGCCCGCGCGGCGGCTTCGGTCGCGGCGGCCGCCCGGTCGGCGACCTCCTCGTCCAGCGGGGCGCCGCTGACGAGCAGCCGGTAGTAGAGCGGCGCCGACACCGCCGCGATCACCTCGCCCGGGTCCGTGCCCGCGGGCAGTTCACCGCGTTCGACCGCCGCTTCCACACAGCCGGACCACTCCCGGATCCGCACCGCGTAGAAGCGGTGGAGCGCCTCGGCGGTACGCGGATCGCAGGCGGCGGCCGCGATGACGGCCACGAAGAGGGCCCCTTGGCGGGGGTCGGTCAGCGTGCGGACCACGAGGCGGGCGTTGGCCCGGAGGTCCTCGGCCAGGGATCCGGTGTCCGTACGCGGCAGTGACTGCTCCGCCATGTCCGTGAGCAGGTCGGCGACCAGCCCGGCGGGGGCGGACCAGCGACGGTAGACGGTCGTCTTGCCGACCTGGGCCCGCCGGGCGACGTCGGCCAGGTCGAGGCCGTCGAAGCCGTGCTCGACCAGCGCGTCACCGGCCGCGCGCAGCACCGCCTCGCGCACCCGGGCGGTGCGACCGCCGGGGCGCACGGTGCCGGGCTCCACCTCCTCGACGTCGACGTCTTCAGCACCTTCAGCACCCTCAGAAGTCATAACGGGTCTCCAGTTCCATTAACGACACCCCTCCTGCTACGGTGACACCACCTTAACGGAACCGCAGAACCGTTAAGCCTTTCCCGCGTCCAGGAAGGCGCCCCTGCCATGCCCGCTCCCCGTACCGCATCCTCCGACACCGGCCCCGCGGTGGGCCCCACGACCGTTCCGCCCGCCGCCTCCCTCCGCATGTCCAGCCGCCAGAGACTCGTCCTGGCCCTGCTGCTCGGCTCCCAGTTCATGATCGCGGTGGATTTCTCGATCCTGAACGTGGCGCTGCCCGTCGTCGGGGAAGGGCTCGGCTTCTCCCTCGCCGGTCTCCAGTGGATCGCCACCTCCTTCGCGCTCGCCGCCGCCGGGTTCACGCTGCTCTTCGGCCGGGTCGCCGATCTCGTCGGCCGCAAGAACCTGTTCGTCGGCGGCATGGCCGTCCTCGGACTCTCCTCCGTGCTCGGCGGCCTCGCCACCTCGCCCGAGGTGCTGCTCACCGCGCGGGTGCTGCAGGGACTGGCCACCGCGGCCGTCACCCCGGCCGGACTCGCGCTGCTGACCACCGCCTTCAAGGAGGGGCCGCTGCGCGAGCGGGCGCTGGGGCTCAACGGGGCCCTGATGTCCGCCGGGTTCACCGCCGGAGCGATCCTCGGCGGGCTCCTGACGGACCTGCTCTCCTGGCGTTGGGCCTTCTTCATCAACGTCCCCGTCGCGGCGCTGGTCGTGATCCTCGCTCCGGCCGTGATCACCGACTCCCGGCCGGAGCGACGCCCCCAGCTGGACGTGCCCGGCGCGGTCACCGTCACCGGCGGACTGCTGCTGCTCGTTCTCGGGCTGACCCAGGCCGGCGAGACCGGCTGGACCAGGCCGACCACGCTGGCCGCGCTGGCCGCCGGAGCCGTCCTCCTGGTCGCGTTCGTCCGCATCGAGCAGCGGGCCGCCGCACCGCTCGTCCCGATCCGCATCCTGAAGCGGCGCAGCGTCGTCTGGGGCAACACCGCCGGGCTGATCGCGTTCGTCACCGAAACCTCGCTGGTCTTCCTGCTGACCCTCTACCTCCAGGAGGTCCTGGGCTACTCCGCACTCGCCACCGGCCTCGCGTTCGGCGTGCTCGGCGCGGGCACGGTGGTCGGCGGCGTGCTCGGCGGACGGGCGGTGGGCCGCTTCGGCAACCGCCGCGCCATCGTCCTGGGCGGCACCGTCCAGGCCGCAGCCACCCTCTCCCTCGTGGCGCTCGGCACCTCCGGGGCGTGGATCTGGCTCCTGCTTGCGGCCACCTTCGTCGGCGGCGTCGGCAACATGCTGGTGATCGTCGGCTTCATGGTCACGGCGACCTCGGGCCTGCCGGACGAGGAGCAGGGGCGGGCCACCGGGCTGGCGACGATGACACAGCAGGTGGGCATCGCCCTCGGCATTCCGGTGATGAGCGCGGTGGTCACCGCCCGGACGGGGGGCGCGAACGGGCCCGACGCGGTACTGTCCGGCGTCTCCACCGCGATCCTGGTCAACTCCGCACTGGTCCTGGCCGGCGCCGTACTGGCCGGGTACTTCCTGGCGGGCGGCGTCCGGAGGCGGGAGGACGGGTGATCCGGTCCCGCTTCCCGGGCCCGCCCGGGAAGCGGGACCGGATCGACAGCGGGAGGATACGGACATGGCTGCTCCCGAGCCTGACCCCGCACCCGCCCCCGGCACCGGCTCCACCCCCGGCTCCACCGCCCACACCCCCGGGTCGGCCCCCGACCCCGCCCCCGGCCCCGAGCCGCTGACCGTTCCGAGCATGTCCGCGGGCCCGGACTTCGTCCTGCGCCCCTGGGAGATGAGCGACCTCCCGCTGGTCCGCGAGGCCTCGCTCGACCCGTACATCCCGCTCATCACCACGATCCCGGCCCCCTACTCCGAAGCGGCGGCGGAGGCGTTCGTCCGCGGGCAGTGGGAGCGCGCGGCCACCGGCGCGGGGTACCCGTTCGCCATCGTGCGCTCCCGGGACCGGCGCCCGGTCGGCGCGATCGGGCTCTGGCTCCGGGAGCTGCCCGAGGGCCGCGCCTCCCTCGGCTACTGGCTCACCGGCCCCGCCCGCGGCCAGGGGGTCGCCCGGGCCGCGCTGCGTACGGTGACGGGCTGGGCCCTGCGCGACCTCGGGGTCCCGCGCCTCCAGCTCTACATCGAACCGTGGAACACCGCCTCCGCCCGGATCGCCGAGGACATCGGCTTCCGGCGGGAGGGCCTGCTGCGCGGCTGGCAGCAGGTGGGCGACGAGCGGCGGGACATGGCCGTGTACGCACTGCTGAACAGCGACGGACCCGTGGATGGCCGGGCGGTAACCGCGGACTGAACACCGAGGCGTTACGATCGCGGGCACCGCTGCCGACCAGCAGCCGGCCACCGGCAGCCGAGCTCCAGGAGTACCGACCGTGTCCGCACCGCGCATCGGCGTATCCATCGTGACCATGGGAGACCGCCCGCAGGCGGTCGAGGCGCTGCTGGCGTCCGTGGCGATGCAGGACGTCCGGCCCACCCGGCTCGTGATCATCGGCAACGGTACGGCCCTCCCGGACTACTCCGCGACACCCGGCCTGGAGGACCTCGACGGCGGGGTGACCACCATCGAGCTGCCGGAGAACCTCGGCTGCCCGGGCGGCCGGAACGAAGGGCTGCGCAAGCTCGCCGAGATCGGCGACGTGGACGTGGTGATCGAGCTGGACGACGACGGGCTGCTGGTCGACAAGGACGTCTTCCGCCGGGTGCGGGACCACTTCGCGGGCGACGACCGGCTCGGCATCGTCGGCTTCCGGATCGCCGACGAGACCGGCGAGACGCAGCGCCGCCACGTGCCGCGTCTGCGGGCGGGCGACCCGATGCGCGGCGGCCCGGTCACGGCCTTCCTGGGCGGCGGCCACGCGTTCTCGATGAAGATGCTGGCAAAGACCGGTCTGTGGCCCGCGGAGTTCTTCTTCACCCATGAGGAAACGGACCTGGCCTGGCGGGCGCTGGACGCCGGCTGGAAGGTGGAGTACGACCCCGAGCTGCTGCTCCAGCACCCGAAGACGTCCCCGGCCCGGCACGCGGTCTACTACCGGATGACGGCACGCAACCGCGTCTGGCTGGCCCGCCGCAACCTGCCGCTCCCCCTGGTCCCCGCCTACCTCGGCACCTGGACCCTGCTCACCCTCGCCCGCACCCGCGACCCGAAGGGCCTGCGGGCCTGGGCGGGCGGCTTCGTCGAGGGCGTCCGCACGCCGTGCGGGGAGCGGCGCCCGATGCGCTGGTCCACGGTGTGGCAGATGACGCGGCTGGGCCGCCCGCCGGTCATCTGACCCACCGCCAGGGCGTGTCCGGCGTCGCGGCCCCGGTCAGGGTCCGCCGGACACGCCCTGCGGCGTCCAGCGGTAGAGGACGTCCGGCTCGTTCTCCTCGTTGCGGCCGCCGTCGTCGAACGCGACGGCGGTGAACCCGTGCCGCTCGTAGAAGGCGCGGGCAGCGGCGTTGCGCTGGAACACGTACAGGCTGATCGGCCCGTCCACGGCCCCGCGCACCTCGGCCAGCAGCCGGCTACCGATCCCCCGCCGCAACGCGTCGGGCCGCAGGTAGAGGTGGTCGAGCTCGTCGCCCCCGGCGAGCGCGGCGAACCCGAGCAGTTCCCCGCCCTCTCCGTCCCCCGCGTCCTCCCCGTCCTGCCCCGCCTGTTCGGCCACCCACACCGCGGTGCTGGTGGGCAGCACGACATGGGTGATCCACGCCAGGGTGCCCTCGTCGCTGTGGATCCGCGGCAGATACGGCATGGCTGCGGCCCGGGAGTCCAGGAAGACCCGCGTGACGGCTTCCGCGTCCCCGGCCGTCGCCGAGCGCAGCCGTACGCCGTCGTGTGCGGGTAGACACCCGGTCTCATGGTCCGTCATGCGGATGATCAGATCATGAGGCTGAGCCGCACCGGAAGAGCCCTGGACGGGCCACAATGGAAGGGCTTCCAGATCCGTTGCGAGGGAAGGCCCGTGCCCATGGCCGAGGAACTGCCGCACCGGCACGCCACGCTCGACGAGGTGGCCGCGCTGGCCGGAGTCTCGCGGTCGGTGGCCTCCCGGGTGATCAACAACGCTCCCCATGTCAGCCGGGCCAAGCGGGAGTCCGTCGAGAAGGCGGTCAGGACACTCGGCTACGTGCCCAACCCGAAGGCGCGTGCCCTGGCCACACGTCAGGCGGGTGCGGCGGCGCTGGTCATCTCGCGGGACGACCCGGAGGTGCTGACGGACCCGTTCTTCGGGCAGCTCATCGCCGGAGTGGCCGGCGCCCTGGAGGAGGCCGACCTGCACATGATGCTGTGCGTGGCCGCCACCCCGCGCGGCCGGGAGCGGGTGGAGCAGCTCGTGCGCTCCCGGGCCGTCGACGGGGTGATGCTGACGGCGTCGCACGAGGACGACCCCCTGGCCCGGATCGCCAAGGAGAGCCCGCTGCCGGTCGTCTTCGGCGGCCGCCCGGTGGACTTCGAACCGCGCTGGTTCGTGGACATCGACAACGTCGGCGGCGCGCGGGAGGCGACCGAGCACCTGCTCGCGCGGGGGCGGACCCGGGTGGTCACGATCTGCGGACCGCAGGAGACGGAGGTGGCCAGATCCCGGTATCGCGGCTACCGGGAAGCCATGACGCTCGCCGGTCTGACGCCTCGCCCGCCCGAGGCCGGGGACTTCTCGGAAGCCGCCGGAGCCGCCGCCATGACCCGGTTGCTGGAAGCCCATCCGGACCTGGACGGGGTCTTCGCGGCCAACGACAACATGGCGGCGGGCGCGCTGCGCGCGCTGCGCGGAGCCGGCCGGTCGGTGCCCGAGGACGTGGCCGTGGTGGGGTTCGACGACCTCGCCGTCGCGCAGCTCACCGATCCCGCGCTCACCACGATCCACCAGCCCATCCGGGATCTCGGGCGCGAGATGGCCCGGATGCTCGTCGGGGTCGTCGCGGGCCGTACGGCCGGCCCGCTTATCCTGCCCACCCGTCTGGTGAAGCGTTCCAGTACCTGACGGCCGACGGTTTCGGAGCGGGCAGTTCCCGCAGGTCGGCAGCGTCCCCGGTGGGTGAGCCGTCCGTCGTCGTCGCGAGCGGGAGACCGCACCCCGGGAGCGCTTCCACCCGGACCGCCATGTCCGATCCCTTGTCGGCCATGTGGGGCGCTGCTACTTTCTGGAAGCGCTCCCAGTTTCTCCGCAACGCCAGGCGTCCTCCCCCCGCACGGTCGTGCCGTCAGCGGACGCCGAGCCTGTCCCGCACATGGGTTTCACGGCACAAGGAGGCCGAGATGCACTCCCGCACGAGATCACGTCGGTTCCCCACACCTCGCTGGCTGCTGGCTCCGCTGGCCGCCCTCGCGCTGATCTTCCAGCCGATGACCGGCCCCGCGTACGCCGTCGGCGGCAGCTTCACCGACACCTTCGACTCCCCCAACACGAGCCGCTGGAGCAAGGCCGACGGCTGGTCCAACGGAGGCATGTTCAACGTCGGCTGGCGCGCCGACCACACCTGGTTCAACGGCGGCGTCATGGGCCAGAACCTCGACGTCGCGACCTGCCCCGCCGGCTGCTCGGGCAAGCCCTACGCCTCCGGTGAGTACCGCACCAACGAGCTGTACTCGTACGGCCGCTTCGAGGCCCGGCTCCAGGCGGTCAAGCGCGAAGGCGTCGTGACCGGGTTCTTCACGTACACCGGGCCGAGCGACGGTCAGCCCTGGGACGAGATAGACGTCGAGATCCTCGGCAAGAACACCACCCAGATGCAGACCAACTACTTCACCAACGGTGTCGGCGGCCATGAGACCGTCATCGACCTCGGGTTCGACGCCTCCGCCGGCTACCACGACTACGCCATCGAGTGGTGGAACCAGGGCACCATCAACTGGTTCGTGGACGGCAGGCTCGTCCACCAGGAGAACGGCTCCCGCGGCCCGCTCCCCACCCGCCCGATGCGCATCATGACCAACCTGTGGCCGGGAATCGGGGTCGACGGCTGGCTCGGCCCGTTCACCTACCCGGGCAGGCCGCTGACCGCCCGCTACGACTGGATCACGTACACGAAGTACTGATGCCGACAAGGAAGCAAAGGCGTGCGGAAAGAGCCCCTGACCAGCTCAACGCCGGTCAGGGGCTCTTGCGGCAGACGAGTCGCGCTGTACGCCGGGTTCTGTCTCCCGGTCGCCTCGCGGCGGCCGGGGAGACGGCCATCCATCTAGGGCCGGCATTGCTGCAGGCCTCGTGCGGTCTACCCGCGAACTCGGGCGAGCAGCCCTCGAACGTCCGCGCAGGGCCGCCCCGTTTCCGGCACGACCCCTCTTGACCTTGCTCCGGGTGGGGTTTACCTAGCCGCCTGAGTCACCTCAGGCGCTGGTGGTCTCTTACACCACCGTTTCACCCTTACCCGCGACCGAAGTCCCGGGCGGTCTGTTTTCTGTGGCACTGTCCCGCGGGTCACCCCGGGTGGCCGTTAGCCACCACCCTGCTCTGTGGAGCCCGGACGTTCCTCGGGAGGATCCGGGGATCCTCACGCGGCCGTCCGCACGGCTCGTCTGCCGTGATCGCCATCCTACCGGGCCATACCGACCGACCGCCCTGTCGGTGCCCCTCGGCCGAAGTCGCCGGTCTCCAGGTCGAAGGCGAAGGGCTCGGGGAGCGGGAGCGGTTTCCCGTACGGAATGGTCAGGTGCTGGCGGTAGTCGTCGCCCTCGGGATCGCTGAACAGCGTCACCGAGCTGTCGTCCCGGTCGATGAGCAGGTAGAGCGGGATGCCACCGCGTGCGTAGCAGCGGCGCTTGGCCTCGCGGTCGGCCTGCGGCTTGGTGGAGGTGACCTCGACCACCAGGGCGACGCCCTCACAGGGCATCCAGGGGTCGGCGCCGCGGAAGAGGCGACGCTCGGTGGGGGCGAAGGTCCCGTCGGGGATGGCGTGGTTCTTGGGGCAGCCGCGGCCGCTGCGGAGCTTCAGGCCCTTGTTCCCTGAGAAATCCATGTCGATGCGGGACTTCCTCAGCACCTGCTTCAGAACCAGGCTGATGTAGTCCTCGTGGTCCCCGTCCGGCGGCGGCGTCACGACGATCTCCCCCTCGATCAGCTCGGCCCGGAAGCCTTCCGGCGTGTCCAGGGCCAGGAAGCCCTCCAGAAGGACTTCTGCCTGCGTGAGCGGCTCGTGCGCCATGGCAGTCATGTCACGCTCCTTCCTCGGTCGCTCGCCAGACTGGGGCATCGGGGGACCAGCCGTCCATGAGATGGGAGTTCTTCCTCCGATCGTGGCACAGGACCGCTCGACGCGGACGAAGCGCGGGGAGGAACGTGGCGCTTGACCTTGTCGCAGCGTCAACGCTTCTACTGGCCGCATGCGTATCGGAGAGATCGCCGCGCTCGTGGGAGCCACTTCCCGGGCCGTCCGGCATTACCACCACATCGGTCTGCTGCCCGAGCCCGGCCGGCAGGCCAACGGCTATCGGGCGTACACCGTCCGGGATGCCGTGCTGCTGGCCCGGATTCGGCGGCTGACGGAGATCGGGCTCTCGCTGGACGAGGTGCGGGACGTGCTGGCGGATGACGCGGGGCGGGAGCTGGTCGAGGTGCTCGGGGAGCTGGACGCGGACCTGGCACGGCAGGAGCGGGAGATCCGGGAGCGGCGGGAGGTGCTGGCGGCGTTGCTGGAGGCGCCGCTGACCTCGGACGGGCCACTCTCGCCCGCCTTGGCCGCGCTCCTTGAGAGTGCGCCCGCCACGGGGTCGAGGGCCGCGGCGAAGGACCGGGAGCATCTGGCGTTGCTGGACACCGCGGGCGGTGGGGCCGGGGCCGAGTTGTACGCGGCGCTGCGGCCGTTGGCCGAGGCCCCCGGTCTCACCGGGCTGTACGAGCGGCTGGACGAGCTGGTCGGCGCCGGGGTGGACGATCCGCGGATCGCGCCCCTGGCGGCCGAGCTGGTGGCCGCCGTACCGGACGAGGTGCTGGCGGTGATCCCGGACGGGGAGCCGTCGCCGACGGGGTTCGGGCGGGTGCTGCTGGAGGACTATCCGCCCGCGCAGCGCGAGGTGGTGCGCCGGGTGATGGAAGCGCTGGCCGTCCGGGTCCGCGCGACGCGAGGGTGGACGCCGTGAGAGTGATAGCTCTGCGGGCGGCTCGGGCCGCCCTGTGGGTGGCGCTGCCCGCCGAACTGGCGCTGATGGTCTGCCTGGTGGGAGGGGTGCGGATCACCGGTGCGGTCCTGCTGGCGGCCGAGGCGCTCGTCGTGGGCGTGCTCGCGCTGGAGGCCGCCGTGATGTGGCCGCTGTACACGGCCCGGCGGCGGGCCGGTGACGGGCGGCGGGCGGCCACGCTGTCGGCGGCGCGTGCCGTGGTGCCGGTGGCGGTGCGGCGGCTGATGGTGCACGAGGTCCGGGCGCTGCACAGCCTCGGGCTGTGGACCGTACGCCGTCGGCACCGGATCCCCGAGGGTGCGCTGCCCTTCTCGTACACCGAACCGCAGATCGGGACGGCGTGGGCGTTCTTCTTCGCCTCCGTCCTGGAGACCGTGGTGCTGGCCCTGGTGATCCCGTGGCCGCTGGTCCACCTGATCCTGCTCGTGGTCGGCGTGTACGGGACGGTGCTCATCGTCGCCCTGCACGCGGCCTGCGTGACCCGGCCGCACGTGGTGGGGACCGACGGTTCGCTGCGGCTGCGGTACGGCGCCCTGTTCGACCTGCCGGTGCCCGCCTCGCTCATCACCGCCGCCCGGGTGGAGCGGCGCTACGACGGCGGCGGGCTCGTGCGGGTCGATGAGGACGGGGTCCTCGACCTGGCGGTGGGGAGCCAGACGACGGTGACCGTGGAGCTGGCTGAGCCGGTGAGGTTCGTCCGGCCTCTGGGGCAGCGCGGGAGCGCGCGAACGCTCCGGTTCCACGCGGACGATGCGCGGGCGGCCGTCGCCGCGCTCGGGCGGAAGCCGCTCACCCCGGAGCGAACAGCACCGTCCTCGCCGCCGGCCCCGCCCGCGTGAGCCGGACCCGCAGCCGCTCCCCCAGCGGCAGCGGAGCCGTGCCGCCCTCGACCCGGCCGACGATCGCCGGGTCCCGGAGGTGGATCGTGCCGATGGACGGGTCCCGGTCCTGGACGTCGACGACGTACGCGTCGAAGAGTTCGCCCTCGCGCCCCTCCAGCAGCGCCGCCTCGACCAGATCGACGCAGGCCCGCTCCACGGTGCCGGCGCGGCGCGTCCCCTCGGCCATCTCCTTCGGGAGCGCGGGGAGGGCCTCCCGTACCCAATCCGGCGGTGCCTTCCCCGCGGTCGCGGCGAGGCAGAGTTCGGAGGCGTACCGGTCGACCAGGCGGCGCAGCGGTGCGGTGCAGTGCGTGTAGAGGTCGGCGACCGCGGCGTGCACGGCGGGGTCGGGGAGGTCTCCGCCCTCGAAGACGGTGTAACCCGCGCCGCGCAGCAGGGTGGTGCACTCCTGCAGGAACGCCGCGTGGTTGCTCCTTTCCGGGTCGAGGGAGCGGACGACCTCGGCGTACGGGACGTGGTGCGGCCAGTCGATGCGCAGGGCGTGGGCGGAGCGCCGCAGCCGGGCGACGGCCCCGTCGGGGGCGAGCGGCAGAGTGCGCAGGATGCCGGTGCCCGTGTCGGCCATGAGCCGGGCGGCGGCCATCCCGGTGAGGAGCGAGATCTGCGCGTTCCAGGCCTCGGCGGGGAGCGTGGCGCGGTAGCCGAGGCCGTACGAGCCGTCGTGCTCGACGATCTCCTGCTCGGGGACGTCGAGCGAGATACCGCCCCGGGCCACTTCCTGTTCGGCGCGCAGCCGGCCGATGTCCCGGAGCAGGGCGAGGGGCTCCTCGGCGGTGCCCGCGTCGATCTGCCGCTGGACGCCCGCGTAGTCGAGCTTCGCGCGGCTGCGGACCAGGGCCCGCCGTACGTCGGTGGCGACGGCCAGCCCGTCGCGGTCCAGGTCGATCCGCCACAGCGCGGCCGGTCGGGTCTGCCCGGGGAGGAGGCTGGCGGCGCCCTCGGAGAGGACGGCGGGGTGGAGGGGGATCCGGTCGTCGGGGAAGTAGAGAGTGGTGACCCGGCGGTGGGCCTCGGCGTCGAGCGCGCCGCCCGGGCGGAGAAACGCGGCGACGTCCGCGATGGCGTAGTGCACCCGGTATCCGCGCCCGTCCCGGCGGCGTTCCAGGTGCATCGCCTGGTCGAGGTCGGTGGAGGCGGGCGGGTCGATGGTGAGGAAGGGAAGGCCGGTGGCGTCCTCGTGGGCCGACAGGTCCGGGGCCCGGGCCGCGTCCGCCGCCTCCGCGAGCACCTCGGGCGGGAAGGCGCCGGGCAGGTCGAGTTCGGTGCGCAGCGCCCGCAGGGCGGCCCCGAGCGAGCAGTCGGCTGCGCCGGTCATACGCAGGTGGCGGCGGGGCATGGCCCGAGCGTAGGCCGGGAGGGGGCGGGCGGCATCCGGGGCGGTTCCCGAGCCCGCTCCGGAGGGCGTACCCGGAGTCCGCTCCCGAAGGCCGCTCCCGGCTCGGCCCGCCGCCGTACGAGGACCCCGTCGGCGCAGGTGGATCTCACCGCCGTACGGGAACCCCCGCCCCCTCCCCGTACCCTTGCCGAGGACCCGGCGAGCCCGCACGCCCCCGGATCCGCGCTCGCCGTACGTACGAAGGAGAACCGCCGTGCTCGTGCTGTTGCCGCCCTCCGAAGGAAAGGCCGCCTCGGGGCGCGGGGCCTCGCTGAAGCCGGAGTCGCTGTCACTGCCGGGGCTCGCCCCGGCCCGTGCGGCGGTGCTGGACGAGCTGGTCGAGCTGTGCCAGGCGGACGAGGAGAAGGCCCGGGAGGTGCTCGGGCTGAGCGTGGGGCTGGCGGGCGAGGTCGGGAAGAACGCCGAACTGCGCACCGCGGGGACCCGCCCGGCCAGGGAGCTGTACACCGGCGTGCTGTACGACGCCCTCGACCTGGCCACGCTGGAGGCGGCCGCGCGGCGCCGGGCGACCACCTCGCTGCTGGTCTTCTCGGGGCTGTGGGGCGCGGTCCGGATCGGCGACCGGATTCCGCCGTACCGCTGCTCGATGGGGGTGAAGCTGCCCGGTCTCGGCGCCCTCGGCGCGTACTGGCGCACCCCCATGGAGACCGTGCTGCCCGAGGCCGCGGGCGACGGGCTCGTCCTGGACCTGCGCTCCTCCGCGTACGCGGCGGCGTGGAAGCCGAAGGGCGAGGTGGCCTCGCGGACGGCGAGCGTGCGGGTGCTCCACTCGCAGATCGTGGACGGCGTGGAGAAGCGGTCCGTGGTGAGCCACTTCAACAAGGCGACCAAGGGCCGGCTGGTGCGCGACCTGCTGGTGGCCGGTGCGCGGCCCAAGGACCCGGCGCGGCTGGTGGAGGTGTTGCGGGACCTCGGTTACGTGGTGGAGGCCGAGGCCCCCGCACGGGCCGGGCGGCCGTGGTCGCTGGACGTGGTGGTGACGGAGATCCACTGACTCCACCGGAGTCGGCCCATCGGATCTGACCCGCCGAACCGACCCGCCGGACCGACCTTCCCGGAACGGGAGCGTTGCACAGAACGCAACGCTCGTTGCAGATAATGACTTGCTCGCGGCAGGATGGCCCCATGACCTCCTCCGTGCCGCCCGCCGCGCCCTCGCACGCCGCCTCCGACGCCTCCGTGCTCGATCTCGCGCCCGTCGTCCCCGTCGTCGTCCTGCACGACGTCGCCGACGCGGTGCCGCTGGCGCGGGCGCTGGTGGCGGGCGGGCTCCCGGCGATCGAGGTAACGCTGCGGACGCCCGCCGCGCTGGAATCGATCCGGGCCATGGCCGCCGAGGTGCCGGGCGCGGTGGTCGGCGCGGGCACGGTGATCTCGCCGGAGCACGTCCGGGAGACGGTGGCCGCCGGGGCCCGGTTCCTGGTCAGCCCGGGGTGGACGGACGCGCTGCTGGAGGCGATGAAGGCGTCCGGGCTGCCGTTCCTGCCGGGCGTCTCGACCACTTCCGAGGTGGTGGCCCTGCTGGAGCGCGGGGTGAGGGAGATGAAGTTCTTCCCGGCCGAGGCGGCGGGCGGCACGGCCTATCTCCAGGCCCTGTCGGCGCCTCTCCCCCAGGCCCGCTTCTGCCCGACCGGCGGCATCTCGCTCGCCTCCGCGCCCTCCTATCTCGCTCTGTCCAACGTCGGCTGCGTGGGCGGCAGTTGGATGGTCCCCGGCGACGCGGTGACGGCGAAGGACTGGGACCGGGTGGCCCGCCTGGCGGCCGAGGCGGCGGCGCTCGCCGCCTAGGGCCCCTCGTCACACCGCCGTCGTCGCCCGGACCTGTCGTCAGGGCAGGAGTTGCACGGCGTACAGCCCTCCGACGCTCAGGGCCAGCACCCCCAGCAGCAACCGCAGCGCCGTTTCCGGCACGCGCGGCTGGAGGCGGGCGCCCAGGTAGCCGCCGCAGAGTCCGCCGAGTCCGCAGGCCAGGCCGAGGGACCAGTAGGGCGCGAGGTCCCCGGTGATGGTCAGGGAGAGCAGCGCGTACGTCCCGGCGCCCACCACCGAGGTCACGAAGGTGGCGGCGAGCGCGGCGGGGGCGACCTTCGCCACCGGCATGCCGCGCCCGACGAGGATCGGGCCGAGGAGCGAGCCGCCGCCGATCCCGTAGATCCCTCCGGCGATGCCGACCGCCACGGCCAGCCGGGTGACGGCACGGGGCGAGGGCTCCCGTGCGGGGGCCGGGCGGGAGGCGCGTCGCAGCGTGCGCAGGCAGAGCCAGCCGCCCAACGGCAGCAGCAGAACGGCGATGAGCAGTCGGAACACCGACGGGCCCGGCACCGCGAACACGCGGATCACCGCGCCGACGACGACCCCGGGCACGGTGCCCAGGACGAGCAGCCGGGTCAGCGGCCCCCGCAGCGTCCCGGCCCTGTGGTGCCGCAGCAGGGCTCCGGGGCCCGCCACCACGTTGTAGAGAAGGTTGGTCGGGGTGACCGCCGGGCTGGGCACCCCGAGCACGCTGACCTGGACCGGCAGCAGGAACACCGCGCCCGAGACGCCTACCGGCGCGGTCACCGTGGAGATCAGCAGCCCGGCGGCGAACCCGAGCACCCCCGTCGACCAGTCCATGTACGCCCCGCCCCGCTAGCGCAGGTGCGAGGTGTCGTTGAGCAGGCGCACGGAGGCGTTGCCGTCCCCGTAGTACGCGACGGTGGAGATCGAGGCCGCCGAGAGCTCCATCCGGAACAGCGCCTCGGGCGGGGCTCCGAGGGCCAGCCGGACGAACGTCTTGATCGGCGTCACATGGGTGACCAGCAGGACCGTGCGGCCCGCGTACCGGGCGACGAGCCGGTCCCGGGCGGCGGCGATCCGTTCGGCGACCTCGGCGAAGCTCTCGCCGCCGCCGGTCGGGGCGGTGTCCGGGGAGGCCAGCCACGCGGTGAGGTCGTCGCCGTAGCGCTCCCGTACCTCGCCGAAGGTCAGGCCCTCCCACGCGCCGAAGTCCGTCTCGCGCAGGCCCTCGTCGATCCGGACGTCCAGGCCGAGGCGGGCGGCGACTGCGGCGGCGGTCTCGCGGCAGCGGCGCAGCGGGGAGCTGACGATCTCCTGGATCGTGCCGAGGGCGGCGAAGTGGTCGGCGGCCCGCTCGGCCTGGCCGCGGCCGACGGCGGAGAGTTCGGGGTCGGTGCCGCCGCTGCCGGAGAACCGCTTCTCGGGCGTGAGGGCGGTCTCGCCGTGCCGGAGCAGGACGAGTGTGGCGGGCGCGCCCAGGTCGGGGGCCGAGCCCCAGCCGGTCTGCGGGGTCCCGGCGGCCTGCTGCGGGGCGGGGTGGGCGTCCGTCGGCTCCCCGACCGATTCCGCCGTCTCCTCGGGCAGGGGGAAGAGCGCGCCGGCGGCCGGGGAGTCCAGGGCGGCCGTCGAGGGGGAGGCCTCCCACCGCCGGCCGTCGCGCCCCGCGTCCATCGCCTCGTTGGCGAGCCGGTCCGCGTGCTTGTTCTGCGCCCGCGGGATCCACTCGTACGTCACCGAGGCCGGCGGCAGGATCGCGGCCGCGCGGGCCGCCAGCGGCTTCATGTCGGGGTGCTTGACCTTCCAGCGCCCCGACATCTGCTCGACCACCAGCTTGGAGTCCATCCGGACGTGGACCCGGAGCGCGTCCCCCGCGTCCGGGAACAGCGCCTTCGCGGCCGTGAGACCGGCGATCAGGCCCCGGTACTCGGCGACGTTGTTCGTTGCGACGCCGATGTACTCGGCCACCTCGGCGAGGGGCTCCCCGGTGGCGGGGTCGATGACGACCGCGCCGTAACCGGCGGGCCCCGGATTGCCCCGGGAGCCGCCGTCGGCCTCGACCACCACCTGGCGGGCGACGCTCATTACAGGCCCGACTCCGAGGTGCGGACCAGGATGCGGTGGCAGTTCTCACAGCGCAGGACCGTCTCGGGGGAGGCGGCCTTCACGTCGTTGACCTCGGCCATGTTCAGTTCGAGACGGCAGCCCTCGCAGCGGCGCTGGTAGAGGCGGGCGGCGCCGACCCCGCCCTGCTGGGCGCGGAGCTTGTCGTACAGCTTCATCAGGTCGGCGGGGACGACCTCGGCGACGACCTGGCGGTCCTTGGCCACCGTGGCGGCCTCGGCGTCCAGCTCGGCGGTGGCCGCGTCGCGGCGGGCGGTGGCGTCGTCGACCTTGGCCTGGACGGCGGAGACCCGCTCGGTCAGCTCGGCGACCCGCTCCTGGGCGGCCTCGCGGCGCTCCATGATCTCCAGGACGACGTCCTCCAGGTCACCCTGGCGCTTGGCGAGCGAGGTGAGCTCGCGCTGAAGGCTCTCCAGGTCCTTGGGCGAGGAGACCGCTCCGGAGTCCAGGCGCTGCTGGTCGCGGACGGCGCGCTGACGCACCTGGTCGACGTCCTGCTCGGCCTTGGTCTGCTCGCGGGCGGTGTCGCTCTCCTCGGTGGTGGAGGCGACGAGCAGGTCACGCAGCTGCGCGAGGTCGCTGCTGAGCTGCTCGATCTCGGCGTGCTCCGGCAGCGAGGACCGCTTGTGGGAGAGCTGGGCGAGGCGGGTGTCGAGGGCCTGGACGTCGAGAAGTCGGATCTGGTCGGCGGGCGCGGCGTTCAGTTGGGGGCTCCAGAGGAATGGTGGGTGGTCCAGGGGTCGGTGACCTGCTTCGAGACATGGACCCGCAGGCCCCATCCGTGGCGGTCGGAAAGCGCGTCGAGCTGGGCCGCCGCCTGCTCGCACCAGGGCCACTCGGTGGCCCAGTGCGCGGCGTCGACGAGGCCGAGCGGCGAGTGCTGCACGGCCTCGGACGCCGGGTGGTGGCGCAGGTCGGCGGTGAGGAAGGCGTCGACGCCCGCGGTGCGCACGGCGTCGAAGAGGCTGTCGCCGGAGCCGCCGCTGACGGCGACGGTGCGCACGAGCGCCTCCGGGTCGCCGGCCAGCCGGATGCCCTGCGCGGTGGCGGGGAGCCGGGCGGCGGCCCGGGCGGCGAAGGCGGCCAGGGTCTCGGGGTGGTCCAACTCGCAGATCCGGCCGAGTCCGCGCCGCCCGGCGGGGTCGGTGGGGTCGGGGACGAGCGGTCCCGTGACGCGCAGGTCGAGGGCGCCGGCGAGGGCGTCGGAGACGCCGGGGTCGGCGGTGTCGGCGTTGGTGTGCGCGACGTGGAGGGCGATGTCGTGCTTGATGAGGGTGTGGACGACCTTGCCCTTGAAGGTGTCGGCGGCGACCGTCGTCGTCCCGCGCAGATAGAGCGGGTGGTGGGTGACGACCAGCTGGGCGCCGAGCTGCAGGGCCTCGTCGGCGATCTCGCGGACCGGGTCGACGGCGAACAGCACCCGGTCGATCTCCGCGTCCGGGTCGCCGCAGACCGTCCCGACCGCGTCCCATCCCTCGGCCCGCTCGGGGGGCCAGAGGGCGTCGAGGGCGGCGATGACTTCAGACAGACGGGGCACGGGGGAAAGGCTACCTGTCCGGGGTGGTCCGCCGCCCCTGGCCGCCGGACCTGTACGCCAGGACCGGCGGCCGGACACGAATCGTTACTTCACCGGGCCCGGGCCGGGGCGGTCACTTCGCCAGGTACGCGCGGAGGTCGTCGAGGACCAGATCGGCCGAGGTGACGCCGAGGCCCAGGTACCAGGTCTCGTCGGAGACGTCCTCGGCCCGGCCCTCCTTGACGGCCTTCAGGTTCTTCCACAGCGGGTTGGACCGGGCGGTGTCGCGCTGGGTGGCCTTCGGGTCGCCGTAGACGCCGGTGAAGATCCAGTCGGCGTCCGCCTCGTCGATCTTCTCCGGGCTGATCTCGGCGGCGAGGTCGTCGATCTGCTGGTTCTTCGGACGCGGCAGACCGACGTCCTCCAGGATCGTGCCGATGAACGAGGCCTTGGCGTAGAGCCGGAGGCGGTCGGGCATGTAGCGGACCATGGACACGGTCGGCTTGTCGGGGCCGATGTCCTCGCCGAGTCCGACAGCCTTCTTCTCGTACGCGGCGAGCGCGGACTCGGCCTGCTCCGTGCGGTCCAGCGCCTGGGCGTTGAGGAGGTAGTTCTCCTTCCAGGTGAAGCCGGGGCGGATGGAGAACACGGTGGGGGCGATCTTGGACAGCTCGTCGTACTTGTCCGCGGCGCGGAGCTCGCTGCCGAGGATCAGGTCCGGCTGGAGGCCCGCGATGGCTTCGAGGTTGAGGCTGTTGATCGTGCCGACGCTCTTCGGTTCGCCCGCGTCCTTCTCCAGGTACGAGGGGATGGCCGCGTCGCCCTCGCTGGGGGCGTAGCCGACCGGCTTCAGGCCCAGCGACACCACGTTGTCGAACTCGCCGACGTCCAGCACGACCACACGCTTGGGCGCGGCCTTGATCTCGGTCTTCCCCATGGCGTGGGTGACCGTACGGGGGAACTCGCCGGCCTCGGCGTCCGTGCCGTACGACGCGGTCTTCTTCGCCGCGTCCGCGAAGTCCTTGCCGCCCGTGGCGACGGCGGCCTTCCTGCCGCCGTCGGACTTCGCCGCGTCCGTGTCCCCGCCGCCACCGCCTCCGCAGGCCGACAGGGAGAGGGCGGCCGCCACGGCCAGGGCGACTGCGGCGGTACCGCGGGGGCGTAGGGACATCGCTTGCTCCAGTTTGTCCGCGTACGTGCGCGGGGCACGGATGCGCGTGGGGGCACCGGTGTGCCCGGGGCACGGGTGCCGGTTAGGGCCGCCTAACCATAGCCAGGACCACTTCCAGCAGCACACTCACCCCCTCCACCTCAGGAGAATCCGGGCATCGCCACCCTTATGTGTGAAGTGAGGTGGCTCGTGTTGTTCGGCTGGAAGTGCGAAAACTAGCTTTCGTAGCCGGAGGTGACGAGTCCATGACTGCCTGTGCCATCGAGGGTGGATCCGCCGGGGCCGCCGCGACGGCGGACCTCGAAGCGAAACCGGGAGTGGAGCCCGATCCGGAGCCCGTCCCGGAGGGGCCCGGCGACCTCGGGAAGACCGCGGGGGCGGCCGCATCCGGCCGGCCCGAACCCGCCGCGGAAGCGGGAGCGGGCCCCGAAGGGGGAGCCGGAGCAGGTCCCGGACCGGAAACGGCGGCCGCCGGGCGGGCGCCGGAGGTGTCGGCCGACGACGTACTGGCCGGCGACGCACCGGCCGGGGACGTACAGGCGGACGCCCCACCGCTCCCCGGCGGTTTCACGCTCACCGCGGACGGCGCCTATGCCGCCCGGCTCACCGCCGCACCCGGGCCGCCGGGCGAGCGCGCCTGGTATCCCGAGCGGTGGACACTGGACGGGCCCGAGCCGTATGCGGTGCCCCTCCCCCTCGACCAGCCCGAGGAGCCGGACTCCGAGGTGGCCCCGCTCGCCGACGGGCGGGTGCTGATCCGGCGGCGGGTGGCGGACCGGCAGATGTTCTCGCTGCTCTACCCGACCGGGCCCGGGACCGGCGAACTCCTGCTGGGCGCGGTCGGGTGCGCGGAGATGACCCTGCTGCCGCCGTCGCCGGACGGCCGGAGCGTGTACGCCCTGGCGGCCGGTGCGGACCACGCGTCGCTGTGGCTGGTGGCGGGCGGAGCGTTCGGGCCCGAGGAGGTCGCGCGGATCCCCGGGCGCTGCTCCGGCGGGGTGTGGCTGGACCGGGCGGGCCGGATGCTGGCGCTGGACCGGCAGGAGCCGGGCGGCGGGCCGGTCAAGGCGGTCGCCGTCGACCTCGCGCGGCGGGGTGCGGTGACGCCGTTGCTCCAGATCGCACCGGGGAGCGATGACCGGCTGCTGCTCGCGGACCCGGACAGCGGGCTGCTGCTGCTCCGCTCCGACGCCCCGGGCCACGACCGGCTCGGCTGGGGGGTGCTGGGGAGCTGCCTGCCCGTGCGGTTCCCCGAGTGCCTGCGCCTCGCGGACGTGGCGGTGACGCCGTTCGCGGTGCAGCCGGGCCAGATGCTGATGCCGGAGAGCTGCGCGGTGGCCCTGCGGATCGACGGGGCGCCGGGCAGCTGGGTGGGCGTCTGGCGTCCGGCGGGCCGGCGACTGCACCAGTTCGCGGCCCCGTTGGGCTGGGTGCCGGGGGCCGGGTACTGGAGCCGGGACGGCGTGCTGCGCCTGCCGTACGCGAACGGGGCGACGCCCTGCGGCGTGGCGCTGGTGGATGCGCCCGAGGACGTGGAACCCTCCTCCGTGACCGGCCGTACGGGTGGCGGGGAAGGTGGAAGGGAACCGTCCGCCGCCGATACCGTTCCTGCTGTGTGTAAGCCCGTTCCGTTGGGGCAGGCGCCTCTGCGCGGAGCCGCTCGACCTGATTGAATTCGGGGCCTGGGCTACGCGACCGTTCCGGGCGGGTTCCGACGGCGACCGGGTCGGACGACGGTGGCGGGGCCGGCGACACACGTAGGCGCGACACAAGCAAGCGATCACAACGGGGTGACTTCCCACATGTCCGAAATGCGGACCGACACGACCCAGCAGCGCCCGTCGGGGGCGGACGAGGGAGCCGGAACCGGCGGTTCCGGAAGGCACCGAGGGGGTGCGTCGGCGGAGAACACGTGGGTGCAGCCGCACGGCCGCCACCGCAGGCCCGCCGAAGCGGAATCCACGGCGGCCTGAACAGCCGGGCAGTGCACTGCGGAGGGCCCGGACCGGCGGACGACCGCCGGTCCGGGCCCTCCGGCGCGTACAGGGGAGAGATACGGCTACCGCCGCTTCAGCCCCAGCACCTCGGCGGCGAAGGTCTCGTTCGGCGGCCGGTCCGCGTAGTACGGGGTGAGCAGCTCGCCGAGCTCCGCGAAGGTGAACGTCTCCTTCGCCGCGTCGAACCGGGCGGCCACCCTCGGCCGTTCGACGACGGCGACCATCCCCCCGTGGACGACGAGCAGTTGCCCGTTGACCCCGGCCGCCGCCGGTGAGGCGAGATAGCCGACGAGCGGGGAGACATGCTCGGGCGCCAGCGGATCGAGGCTGCCGTCCGCCGGTTCCTGGAACCCCGCGAAGAAGTGGCCCTTGAGGTGGACGCGGACCACCGAGTCCCATTCCTCCTCGGTCATCGAGAAGACCATCCGGTCGCGCAGGATGCCGCGTTTTTGACCAGGATGTCGAGCCGGCCGTGGGCGCGGACCGCCGACTCGACGAGTTCGCGGGCCTGTTCGTGGTCGGAGACGTCCCCGAGGTGGGCGACGGCCTGCCCGCCGGCCGCGCGGATCTCGGCGGCGACCTCCTCGGCGGGGGCGGCGGACGCCTCGCCGGAGCCGTCCCGGCCGGGCTGCCCGTAGTCGTTGACGACGACGGCCGCGCCGAGGCGGGCCGGTTCGAGGGCTTCGGCACGCCGAGGCCGCGTCCCGCGCCGGTGACGATCGCGGACAGCCCGTCCAGCGGGGGGAAGTGAAGTGACATCACGGTCCTCGGCTTCCTTGGATGCGGACGGGGTCAGAGCTCGATGCAGGTACGCAGCGCCTCGCCCGTGCGCATCTGGTCCAGGGCGTCGTTGATGCCGTCCAGCCGGACCCGGTGGGTGATCATCGATTCCAGGTCGATACGGCTCGCCCGCCAGAGCGCGATGGCCCGCTCGTAGGAGCGCAGGACGTCCCCGCCGCCGTACATGGAGGGCAGAATGCGCTTCTCGTCGAAGAACAGATCGAACATGTTGACCTGGAAGGTGTCGTCCATGGCCCCGGACCCGGGCGCCCTGGATCGTGGAGATTCCGACGCCGCCGCAGCCGATCACCGCGACCGACGAACCGGCTTCCACCTGGGCCGTTTGATGGCCGCGCCGAGGCCGGTGGTGACCCCGCAGCCGATCAGGGCGGCGATCTCGAACGGTACGTCGTCGGGGATCGGCACCGCGCAGCCCGAACCGACGACGACCTCCTCGGTGAAGGTGCCGGTGCCCGCGAAGCCGAAGACGTCCCCGCCGGGGCGCTTGAAGTTGGGGGTGCCCGCGTTCATGAAGCCCGCCAGGCACAGGTGGGTCTGGCCGCGCTTGCAGGACGGGCAGTCCGAGGTCGCGCGGTGACCGGCAGGGCACGCCCCTTCGGGAACAGGCACAGTTCTTCTAGAACGCGTTCTAGCCGATGCCGATGGCCCCTGTACAACGAAGGCCCCGGAGGTCGGGAAGACCGCTGACGTCCTGTCAGATCGCCGGGAGGGAACAGGCCCCTTACGACGTGGGGCGGGGCGTGCGGTGGTTCGGCAGCCAGAGCAGCATCACGATCACCCCGGCCAGCAGCACGCCGCTCGCCGTGCGGAACGCCATGGCGTATCCGGCGGTGATCTCGGCCGTGTCGCCGGAGCCCGCGGTGCGCGCGGCGGCGACGGTGGAGAGCGCCGCGAGGCCCAGCGCTCCGCCCATGGTGCGGGAGGTGTTGACCAGGCCCGAGACGAGTCCGGCGTCGCCCGGCTCCGCGCCGGAGGTGGCGAGGGTGGCGAGCGGGGTGGAGGCGAGCCCGGCACCGGCCATCATGAGGACGCCGGGCAGGCAGATCGCGGTGAGGTAGGAGCCGTCCACGCCCATCGTGGACTGCCAGCAGAAGCCCGCCGCGGTGATCAGGACCCCGGCGACGGCGAGGCTCTTCGCCCCGGTGCGGACCATGAGGCGGGGGGCCAGCTTGGAGGCGATGACGACGGCGGCCGAGGTGGGGATCAGCGCGAGGCCGGCCCGCAACGGCGTGTAGCCCAGGATGTTCTGGGCGTACACGGTCATGAAGTACCACATGGAGAAGGTCGCCGACCCCATGAGCAGCATCGACACGTTGGCCGAGGAGACGGCCCGCGCGGAGAAGACGCGCAGCGGGATCAGCGGGACGGCGGTCCGTGCCTCGACGAGTACGAAGGCGGCCAGCAGCGCGAGCCCGGAGAGCAGCGGCACGAGGGTCGCGGCGGCCGCCCAGCCCTCGGCCTCGGTCTGGACGATGCCGTACGCGACGGCGGCGAGGCCCGCGGTGACCAGGACCGCGCCCAGCAGGTCGATGCGGCGGCGGTCGCCCGCGCGGCCCTCGGTGATGCGCAGGGCGGCGGCGATCAGGACGAGCGCACCGATGGGCACGTTGATCAGGAGGACCCAGCGCCAGGAGAGGGCGTCGGTGAGGGCCCCGCCGATGAGCCCGCCGGCCGCGCCGCCGCCCGCTCCGACCGCCATCCACGTGCCGATCGCCTTGGTGCGGGCAGGCCCATCGGGCACGGCCGCGGTGAGGATGGTGAGGGTGGCGGGCGCGAGGACGGCGGCCCCGAGGCCCTGCACGGCACGGGCGGCGAGGAGCTGCCAGCCCTCCTGGGCGAGACCGCCCGCGAGGGAGGCGGCGGTGAAGAGGCCGAGCCCGACGAGGAACATCAGCTTGCGCCCGTAGATGTCGGCGGCCCGCCCGCCCAGCAGCATGAACCCGGCGAACGCGATCGAGTAGGCGTTGACGACCCACTGGAGCCCCGCCGCGCTCAGCCCCAGGTCGGCCCGCATGGAGGGCAGCGCCACATTGACGACGGAGACGTCGAGGACGACGAGGAACTGGCCGGTGCAGGCGGCGAGCACGACGGCCCAGGTGCTGGGCCGTATGCGGGAGGTGGCGGGCGGGGCGGAGACGGGCGCGGAGACGTCGTGCATGACGGCCATGGTCGCAGGTGCCGCGGGGCCGGTACATCGGGTATCGGACCGAGGCCCCGGGCCTCGGCGGCCGGGACGGAGGTCCCGCACCTGCCCGGTCACGGGACCGAGGTCCGCACCTGCCCGGTCACGGGACCGAGGTCCGCACCTGCCCGGACGCGCCGGACCGGGGTCCCGCGCCACGCGCCCCGCCTCAGCCTCAGCCGCGCCGCAGCAGCGCGACCACCGCGGCTCAGCCGAGCCCGATGTTGTGGGCGAGGGCGGTCCGGGCGCCCGGGACCTGGCGGGCACCGGCCTCGCCGCGCAGCTGCCAGGTCAGCTCGGCGGCCTGGGCGATGCCGGTGGCGCCCAGCGGATGGCCCTTGGAGATCAGCCCGCCGGACGGGTTCACCACCCTCGGTGTGGTGCTCCTCGGTGATCCCGAAGCCGGTGCCGATAGCCGTGCCCATGCCCTGCGCATGCGCGTCTCCGCCGGTCACAGCCACTGGAACGGCGCAAGAGTAGAACACGTTTCAACCTGACGGAAGGTCAGAAGACTGCCGGATCCGGGCCGGAATAGAAGCGCCCCCCAGAAGCGTTCACCCTGCACACACTTGGGGGGAGCCCGGGTGACGGAAGGCTGCCCGGGAGGCCCCACGCATGCGACGGACGCGACAGATACGGCCCGCACAGGAGCTTCCCGAGCCGCCGAGGACGCGGCGTTCCGGCGGCGTCGTGCCCGTCCTCGCCTTCGCGGGCATCACCGTCGCGGTCATGCAGACCCTGCTCGTCCCGGTCATCAAGGATCTGCCGGTCCTGCTGGACACCGCCCCGGCCAATGCCACCTGGGTGATGACCGCCACCCTGCTCGCGGGCGCCGTCTCGACCCCGATCATGGGACGCCTCGGCGATCTCCACGGCAAGCGGCGGATGCTGCTCGTCTCGCTGGCCGTCATGGTGATCGGCTCGCTGATCTGCGCCTCCACCGACGACCTGATCGTGATGATCACCGGCCGGGCGCTCCAGGGCTTCGCCATGGGCGCCATCCCGCTCGGCATCGGCATCATGCGCGACGAGCTGCCGCGCGAGAAGCTCGGCTCGGCGATGGCGCTGATGAGCTCCTCCATCGGCGTGGGCGGCGGGCTCGCGCTGCCCGTCGCCGCGCTGGTCGCCCAGCACGCTGACTGGCACGCCCTGTTCCTCGGGTCGGCCGGGCTCGGCCTGCTCGCGATGGCGCTCACGTACGCGCTCGTGCCCGAACCTCCGCTGCGCGCACCCGGCTCCTTCGACCTCCTCGGCGCTCTCGGACTCTCGCTCGGCCTGGTCCTCCTTCTCCTGCCGGTCACCAAGGGCAGCGACTGGGGCTGGACCTCGGCGCCGACCCTCGGGCTGCTCGCCGCGTCCGCGGCCACCCTGGTGCTCTGGGGCCTGTTCGAGCTGCGCACCCCGGCGCCGCTGGTCGATCTGCGCACCACCGCCCGCCGCGAGGTGCTGCTCACCAACCTCGCCTCGATCATGGTCGGGGTCGCCTTCTACGCGGTCTCCCTGGTCCTTCCGCAGCTGCTCCAACTGCCCACGTCGACGGGGTACGGCCTCGGACAGTCCATGGTGGCCGCCGGGCTCTGCGTGGCCCCGCTTGGCGTGACGATGATGTTCGTCGCCCCGCTGTACGCCCGGATCTCGGCCCGCCGCGGCCCCAAGGCCACGCTGATGCTCGGCATGCTGGTCATCGCGATCGGTTACGGAGCCGGGCTCGGCCTGCTCTCCGCCGCCTGGCAGACCGTGTTGATCGCGGTGGTGCTCGGCGCGGGCATCGGCCTCGCCTACTCCTCGCTGCCCGCCCTGATCATCGGGGCCGTCGACCCTTCGGAGACCGGTGCGGCCAACGGTCTCAACACCCTGATGCGGTCCATCGGCACCTCGGTGTCGAGCGCCGTCATCGGCATGGTGCTGGCCAACACCTCCGTGACCATGGGCTCGGTCGAGGTGCCGTCCATGGAGGGCTTCCGGATCTCGTTCCTGATCGCCACGGGCGCGGTGCTGATCGGCCTGGTGCTGGCGGCGTTCCTGCCTTCGCAGCGGCCCTCCACGCACCCGGTCCTCCTGGCGAGCAGTGCGGACACCGACCCGGGCCCCGCCCCCTCCCCCGCGCCGGTCGCCCCGTTCGCCGCCACGGCCCCCGCCGAGGCCGCCGGCCGGAACGTACGGCACGATGGGTCGCCGTCGACCGGCCCGTGAGCCGCCCCGCCCCCTCTGGAGGAACCCCGTGACCGCCGAGTCCGCCGCCGTTTCCGCTTCCGCCTCCGGACCCGGACCGGCCGTGCCCACCGGACCCGGGCCGGAGATCCTCGCCGCGTTCGAGGCCGCCAAGGGCTTCATGCCGGTCCACGAGGGCCTCGCCCTCTACGCCGCCGCCACCGAGGCCGGTGCGCTCGGGCTGCCGCTGCTGGAGGTGGGCACGTACTGCGGACGCTCCGCGATCCTGCTGGCGGACGCGGCGCGGGGTGCCGGCGTGACCGCGCTCACCGTGGACCACCACCGGGGCAGCGAGGAGCAGCAGCCGGGCTGGGAGTACCACGACCCGAGCGTGGTGGACCCGGAGGTCGGGCTGATGGACACGCTGCCGACCTTCCGCCGCACCCTGCGCCGGGCCGGCCTGGAGGACCACGTGGTGGCGCTCGTCGGGCGTTCCCCGCAGGTCGCCGCCGTGTGGAGCGGACCGCTCGGGCTCGTCTTCATCGACGGCGGGCACACCGACGAGCACGCGAACGCCGACTACGACGGCTGGTCCCCGCATGTCGTCGAGGGCGGGCTGCTGGTGATCCACGACGTTTTCCCCGACCCGGCCGACGGCGGGCAGGCCCCGTACCGGATCTACCGGCGGGCACTGACCTCCGGGGCGTTCACGGAGGTGTCGGTGACGGACTCGCTGCGCGTACTGCGCCGCACGGACGCCGGAATCTGACCGCCCGGACAGCCGGATAGGTAGCATCGCCGGGTGCCGCACGACGACAGCCCTCCCCCCACTCGCCGCGCCCGGCCCCTGTCCGTGGCCGCCGCGCTGGCCGCCGTATGTCTGACCGCCGGATGCGGCGGCGGCCCGGAGACCGGCGAGGCCGGTGCGGCCTCGCCCCGCCCCGGCGCGGACGCCGCCTCCCCCACCCCTCCCAGGCCACCGGCGAAGGGCCCGCTGACCGGCCGGACCGTGGTGATCGACCCCGGTCACAACCCGGGTAACCGCGATCACACCCGGGAGATCAACAAGCAGGTCGACATCGGCACCGGCCGCAAGGAGTGCGATACGACCGGGACGGCGACGAACGACGGTTACGCGGAGGCCCGGTTCACCCTCGACGTCTCCCACCGGCTGGGCGCACTGCTGGAGGCCGAGGGCGCCCGGGTCCGGCTGACGCACGACGCGGACCGGCCGTTCGGGCCGTGCATCGACGAGCGGGCCCGGATCGGGAACGAGGCGAAGGCCGACGCGGTGGTCTCGGTGCACGCCGACGGATCCGCGGTGGGCAACCGGGGGTTCCATGTGATCCTGCCCGCCGGGGTCGAAGGCGGCGGGGCCGACACCTCGAAGATCGTGAAGAGTTCCGCCGATCTCGGCGCGAGGATCGCGGAACACTTCGCCCGCACGACCGGAAGCGCGCCTTCCAATTACATCGGCGGAAATACCGGCCTGGACACCCGCGATGATCTCGGTGGACTGAATCTGTCGACCGTGCCCAAAGTGTTCGTCGAATGCGGCAATATGCGTGATCCGAAGGACGCCGCACTGCTCACCGCCGCGCGCTGGCGGCAGAAGGCGGCCCAGGGACTGGCCGACGGCATTACCAGCTACCTGAAGGGGTAGTTCTGCGGTGATATTGGGGGGATAACCGTTCATGGTCCGGGCTGGGGGGCAACCCGCCCGGGCAGACGATAGATTCATCCGTACGATGGGGAGCCGCTCCCGAGCTTCGAGCCGCACCGGCAACAGCGACGACCGCCCCGACGAGACGACCGACTAAGGACCTTCACGTGAATATCCGATCCCTCACACGAGGCGACGGCGTGGTGATCGGAGCAGCGGTCGTGCTGTTCATCGCCTCTTTCCTCGACTACTCCAGCTACTGCCCGCAGGGCATCGACTGCTCCCGGATCGACAACCCGAACGCCTGGGACTCGCTCGGCATCCTGATGAGCGTCTACCTCGGCGGAGTCATCGCGGCGGCGCTGGTGATCATCAGCCGTACGATGCCGGGCCGCAAGGTCGTCGGGCTGGACCTCGGCCAGTTCGGTGCGGCGCTCACCGTCTTCGCCCTGTGGACCGCCTTCTGGACGATCCTCGACATCAGCAGCGCCGGCGCCGGCCTGATCCTCGGCCTGCTCGCCACCATCGTGCTCGCCGGTGGCGCGATCGCCGGACCGCTGGTGCCCTTCCTCAAGGCCCCGCTCCTCAGCCCGGCCTCCCCGGCACAGGGCCTGCAGGGCGGCCAGCAGCCGTACGGCGCACAGCCCGGTCAGGGCTACGGCTTCCCGGGCGGCCAGCAGCAGACGCCGTACGGCGCCCAGCCGAGCCAGGGTTACGGTTACCCGGGCGCGCCCCAGCAGGGCCAGCCCGCCCAGGCCGACCCGGCGCAGGCGCAGCAGGCCCAGGCCCAGCAGCCCGCGCAGGGCGGCGCGGCCCCGGCGGGTGACTTCACCCCGTTCTGGTTCGCCGTTCCCGTGGCGCGCCCGCTGTACGGCGAGGACGGTTCGCCGAACCCGATCGCCGAGCTGGCGCCGGGCACCTGGTACCTCGCGGTGGAGCAGCGCGGCCAGAGCCTGATCGCCCAGACGCAGGACGGCCGTCGCGGCGTCCTCCAGGACACCACGGGCATCCAGCGCGGCTGATCCCCGACGCGTGCACCGCGGCCCCCCGCCCTTCCGGGCGGGGGGCCGTTGTCGTACAGTCCACCCCGCACCCGACGTTTCTGACGTTCCGTCAGTCACGGTTGGAGGGAACGGTATGCGGCTCGGACTCGCGCTCGGCTACGAGGGCACGCGGCCCGCAACTTCCACGCCGGCCTGATGGCCCGCATGGGGGTCGAGGAGGAGGCCCGGCGGATCCAGGAGCTGTTCCTCCAGGGCCGCAAGGAGGCGGTGGTGCGGGCGGTGCCGGACGCGTTCGCCGACGAGATCTCGCTGATCGGGCCGCGCGCCCGCATCGCCGAGCGGCTGGAGCTGTGGCGCACGGGCCCGGTGACGGATCCGCTGGCCACCGCCCCGGACCCGCACACGCTCCGGGTCCTGGCGGAACTCGGCTCCTGGGGCCGGCTCAGCCGAACGAGGACCGGTCCAGCCAGAAGTCCAGCAGCGTCGCGTCACCGAGCACCTCGACCCGTGAACCGGTCGGCTTCAGACGCCGGTTGAAGACGAGCATCAGATCGGTGAGCGTGCCGCGCAGCGCGACCGTGGCCTTGTCGTGCGCGTGCCGCCAGGTGAAGCGGTCGTCGCCGAACTCGATCAGCCACTCCGCGCCGGGCACGTCGGTGGCGTGCAGATGCAACGAGCGCCCGCCGCCCCGCAGTTCCGCCGCCTCCGGGTCGCCTTCCTCCTGGGCCAGGGCGACGATGCCCAGCCACTCGTCGATGGTGTCGGCGGCCACCTCGGCGTCGACCTCGTACGGGGCGCGGGCGGCGAGCGCCGCGTCCGCCCGGTGCACGGCCGTCTCGTGCGTCATGCGGCGCGCCCAGAAGGCCGTACGCCGCTCCGTCACCCACGTCCACACCTCGGTGTCCGGCCCGGCTTCCCGCAACGCGGCGACGGTGGCGGCCGCACCCTCGGCGAGCCAGGCGTCCAGCGCGGCCGGGTCCGCACTCTCCGGTCCCGCGAATCCGGGCACCTTGTCCTCCGGGAACTCCTCACAAGCCCGGGTCCGGACGATCTCGCCGACCCAGCGGTGCGCGCCGCCGACGTGCACCGCGAGCTCACGGAGGGTCCAGTCGGGGCAGGTGGGAACGGTCGCGGTGAGATCGGCACCGGTCAGCACCGCGCGCAGGGCGTCGGTCTGGGCCAGGATCTCGTCGCAGTAGCGGTCGTGGGAGAGAGACGTCATGCGGCACCTTAACCGGGGAACCCGGGATGATCATCCGGATATCCGCCCCGGCGCTCCCCGGTCAGCCGGGAGGTGGAGGGAGCCTTGTCCGTCACCTCGGCGCCCGCGTCCTTGCCCGCGTTCCTGCCGCTCGGCCGGGGTACGGCGGAGCGGTACGGAACGGGGCACTGCGGGGCATCATGACCGAGAGTGACGAATCTCGACACTTCCGCCCGGACTCGCCCGCTCCCCGGGCGGCGGCCACTCGGCGCGGGGCGTCCGGGTTTCACCCTGCGTAAAGCGGCAACCAGAGTTCCATGTCTCCCAGAACCCGTTCAGGAAGCAGCTCAGCGGCACGCGTCATCGCCGTCGTGGCCGACATCTTGGCCTTCATCATCATCCTCTGGATCCTGATGTACCTGCTGGACGCCAACCGCGGCAACGACTTCGTGCAGTGGGTGCACGACTCGGCCCGCTGGCTGGCCGGCTGGTCGTACGACCTGTTCACGTTCGACCGCACATGGGCGAACGTGGTCGCCGGTTACGGTCTCGCGGCGGCGGTCTACCTCTTCATCGGGCACGCCGTGGCGGGCCGGCTCCGTCGCTGAACCGGCGCCGCCCGAAGCGGTGTTCAGCGGCAGCAGTCCGGCTCCAGGCCGACCGGCAGCCGCTCGCCGCCGAAAACCGCGGTGGTCGCCTCGTCCCCCCCGAGCGCGGCCACCGCGAGCAGCAGGGAGCCCGCCGTCCAGGTGGTCAACTCCTCGGGCCAGACGGCCTTGTTGCCTTCGAAGACGTACCCCGTCCAGTACAGCCCGCCCTCGGCCCGCAGATGCTGGACGGACTGGAGGATCTCCAGGGCCCGGTCCGACTCGCCCGTCATCCAGAGGGCCAGGGCGAGTTCACAGCTCTCGCCGCCCGTCACCCACGGGTTGGGCAGCACGCAGCGCACCCCGAGGCCGGGGACGACGAAGCGGTCCCAGCCCTCCTGGATGCGGGCGGTGGCCTCGGTCCCGGTGACGGCGCCGCCGAGGACCGGGTAGTACCAGTCCATCGAGTAGCGGTTCTTGTCGAGGAACCGCTCGGGGTGGCTGCGGATCGCGTGGGCCAGCGCACCGGTCGCCAACTCCCAGTCGGGCTGCGGTTCCTCGCGGCGCTCGGCGATGGCCAGCGCACAGCGCAGCGCCTGGTGGATCGAGGAGGATCCGGTCAGCAGCGCGTCGACGACCGGGGTGCCGTCGGGCTCCCGCTTCCAGCCGATCTGGCCGCCGGGCTGCTGGAGCCGGAGCACGAACTCGACCGCCGCGTAGACCGTCGGCCACATCCGGTCGACGAACGCGTCGTCGCCGGTGGCGAGGTAGTGGTGCCAGACACCGACGGCCACGTACGCGCAGAAGTTGCTCTCCAGGCTCCGGTCCGTCGGCCGGAGCGGATCGCCGTCGTGGTAGGCGGCGTACCAGGAGCCGTCGCCGTTCTGGTTGCGGGCGAGCCACTCGTAGGCGCGGGCTGCGGCCTCGTGCTCGCCGGCCGCGTCCAGGGCCATCGCGGCCTCGGTGTGGTCCCACGGGTCGAGGTGGTGCCCCCGGAACCAGGGCAGCGCCCCGTCCTCCCGCTGTACGGCGGCGATCGCGGCGACCGTCTCAGCGGCCTGAGACGCCGTCAGGACGCCGGGCAGAACCAGGTGTTCGGTCTGTTCGGGGGTGCTCACGCCTCGGCCTTCGGAAGGTGCGGCTTGGTGGCGTACGCGACGAAGCTCTTGCCGACGACCGGGTTGAGCAGCTGCTCGGCGACCCGGGTCGCGAGCGGCTTCTTCATGATGTCCCAGACCAGCAGTTTGTGGTACGCCCGCACCGGCAGCGCCTTGTCGTTGTCGACGCCGAAGGCGCACTTGAGCCACCAGTACGGCGAGTGCAGGGCGTGCGCGTGGTGGGTGCCGTACGGCTTGAGCCCGGCCTCGCGGATCCGGGCGAGGAGCTGGTCGGCCTTGTAGATGCGGATGTGGCCGCCCTCGACCTCGTGGTACGCGTCGGAGAGCGTCCAGCAGATCTTCTCGGGACCGTAGCGCGGGACGGTGATCGCTATCCGGCCGCCCGGCCTGAGCACCCGGACCATCTCGGCGAGGACGCCCTTGTCGTCCGGGATGTGCTCCATGACCTCGGAGATGATCACGACGTCGAAGGAGTCGTCGGGGAACGGCAGGTTGAGGGCGTCGCCCTCCATCGCGGTGGCGGTGGCGCCCTCGGGGGCCTCGCCGGCCTCCTTCATCGCGGCGAACCACTTGGCGACCTCGCGGATCTCCTCGCCGTTCTGGTCGAGGGCGACGACCTGCGCTCCGCGCCGGTAGCACTCGAAGGCATGCCGGCCGGCACCGCAGCCCAGGTCGAGCACTCGGTCGCCGGCGGCGAGCGGGAAGCGGGTGAAGTCGACGGTCAGCACGAGGGCCTGCCTTCGAGGTCGGAGGTACGGGTTGCGACGAACGGGTCCACGGCCTCCCGGTGGCGCGCGGCCGTCCGGGGATCGGCGGTCACCTGCGGACTCCGCGGGCGGTGATCGCCTGACGGTACAGCTCGGCCGTTCCGGCCGCCGCCCTGGCCCAGGTGAAGTTGGCCAGCACCCGTTCGCGGCCCGCCGCGCCGAGCCGGGCGCGCAGCTCCGGGTCGGCCAGCAGCCGGGCCAGCGCACCGGCCAGCGCGTCCGCGTCGCCGGGCTCCACCGCGAGGCAGGTCTCCCCGTCGCGGCCGGAGACCTCGGGGATCGCCCCGCCGGTGGTGGCGACGAGCGGGGTGCCGGTGGCCATGGCCTCGGCGGCGGGCAGCGAGAAACCTTCGTACAGCGAGGGCACGCAGGAGACCTGGGCGCTGCGCACCAGGTCGACCAGCTCGGCGTCGCTGATGCCCTTGACGAACTCGACGGCGTCCGCGAGCCCGTGCCGCTCGATCGCGCGGGCGACCGGCCCGTCCTCGGCGCGCTTGCCGACGACGACGAGGTGGGCGGCGGGGTTCTCGGTGCGCAGCTTGGCGAGCGCGTCGACGAGGTGGACGAGGCCCTTGAGGGGGACGTCGGCGCTGGAGGTCGTGACGATGCGGCCCGGGACCTCGGGGACGGAGGCGTCGGGCGACCACAGGTCGGTGTCGGCGCCGATGTGGACGACGCTGATCCGGTCCTTGCGTACACCGAGGTCCTCGACGATCTCGTCGCGGGAGGAGCCGGAGACGGTGAGAACGGTGTCCAGCTTGCGGGCGACCCGCTTCTGCATCCGGGTGAAGGCGTACCAGCGGCGTACGGAGGCACGGCGGCGGCGGCTGGTCGCGGCGGCCAGGTCGAGCCTGCGGTCCACGGTGATGGGGTGGTGGATCGTCGTCACCAGCGGCGCCCCGAGGTCGCCGAGGAGCCCGTAACCGAGGGTCTGGTTGTCGTGGACGACGTCGAACTCGCCCCGCCGGGCCAGCAGGTGGCGGCGGGCGCGCAGGCTGAAGGTGAGCGGTTCCGGGAAGCCGCCGGTCCACATGGTGGCGACCTCGGCGAGGTCGATCCAGTCGCGGTACTCGCCGCGCTTCGGGGTGCGGAAGGGGTCGGGCTGCCGATAGAGGTCGAGGCTGGGCAGCTCGGTGAGCGGAACGCCCTCGTCGAGCACCGGGTAGGGCTGCGCGCCGATCACCTCGACGCTGTGGCCGAGGCGGGCCAGCTCGCGCCCGAGGTGGCGGACGTAGACACCCTGGCCGCCGCAGAACGGATTGCCCTTGTAGGTGAGGAGTGCGATGCGCAACGGCCGGTCGCCGGTCCCGGCGATGCTGCCGTCGCCCGTGCGGGGGCCTGTCTCCACGGCCTCAGCGGTCACACTCGGCCCCCTTCTGACTGCGTGTTCGCCGGAGCGTAACCGGTCGCGCTAATCTAGAACAAGTTTCAGACTTGCTGAACAAGTTTCCTACTTGATCGCTCGACGTGCATCGAATCTACCGGCAGGTAGCGTCCGCGGAACGGCCGGATCAGGTGATTCGCGCCACCACGGACGCCCCTGGCATGCTGTGCGCGCCCGGACGGCCCGCTTCGCCCGTTCGGGCGGATCAAGCCATGGATCGTGGATCGTGGAACGGGGACAGCATGACCGGGGACGCCAGAGCGGCAGCGGCTGCGCTGACCGAGCGCCAGGAGGCCCGCCGCCGCCGCATCCTGCACGCCAGCGCCCAGCTGGCCAGCCGGGGCGGGTTCGAGGCGGTGCAGATGCGGGAGGTGGCCGAGGCCGCCGGGGTCGCCCTGGGGACGCTCTACCGCTACTTCCCGTCCAAGATCCATCTGCTGGTCGCGACCATGCAGGACCAGCTCCAGCACCTGCACACCACACTCCGCAAGCGCCCGCCGGCCGGTGACGACGCGGCCCGGCGGGTGGCCGAGACGCTGATGCGCGCCTTCCGCGCCCTCCAGCGCGAACCGCACCTCGCGGACGCCATGGTCCGCGCCCTCACCTTCGCCGACCGCAGCGTGAGCCCCGAAGTGGACACCGTCTCCCGGCTCACCACGGCGATCATCCTGGACGCGATGGGCCTGGAGCACCCGAACCCGGAGCAGCTCTCGGCGGTCCGGGTCATCGAGCACACCTGGCACTCGGCGCTGATCACCTGGCTGTCGGGCCGGGCGTCGATCGCCCAGGTGAAGATCGACATCGAGACGGTCTGCCGCCTCATCGACCTGACGGCGGAGCCGGGGCGGGAGACGGGGCCGGACTGAGAGGCCGGTCCGGGGCGGGCCCGAGGAGCAGTGCCGGGCCGGGCCCCAGGGGTGGGGCCGGGCCCGAATCCGAACCGGAGGGCAGGGCATCGGCGGGACGGCTCTCCGAGGGGCCCGCGCCGGTCACGGCCACCACGGCGGCGCGGCGCCGGTCCGTCCATTCGGTCAGCCGGACGTCGTTCCTCCCCGCCTTGAACAACGCCTCCCGCCGGACCCACAACCGCAGCAGCGCCGGACCGGGATCGGGCTCGGCGCAGGCGGCGTCCACCTCGTCGTGCGGCAGCAGCCGTCTCAGTACCGAGACGGGCCCCGGCCGACGCGTCAGGGGCTCCACGTCGATACCGACCGGGCCCGGCCCGACCACCGCCGCGGCCAGACCGTCGGCGTGGCTGAAACTGGCGCCAAGGCCCGGGCGGTCCGGGAGATACGGCCGACCGTGCCCGTCCCGCCCGCACCCGGGGCAGCGCTGGGCCGGCGCGACGTCCCCGGGCGGCAGCCCGGTGACCCGGGAGGCGCACAGCCGCAGCAGCAGCCGGGCCGCCACCACGTCGTCGCGTCGGGCGGGCACCCGGATGCCTGCGAGTCTGCGTCGCTCCCACGGGGCGAGCAGGCGCTCGTCCAGCTCCGGGTGGGCCAGCACCTCGGCGGTGGTGGCGACCAGCGCGACGGGGGCCGCGTGCTGCCCGTACGCAGCGGTCGGCCCCGCGCTCACCCGGCCGGGACCTCCGCGTGGCCGGCCGGGTCGAGGAAGCGCTCCTTGACGCGGGCGAGGGTGCGGAAGTCGTCGATGGTGACCTCCTGCAGATCGATGCTGCTGCCCGAGATCTCCTCCAGAAGATCGATGAACTCCAGGAAGTCCATCGAGTCGATGAGGCGGGCTTCGATGAGGTCCTCGTCCACGCCGATCGGGCCGTCGAGGCCGGGGTTCTTCTCGTGGAGCCACGCTGAGACCTGATCCATGGGGGAAATCGCTCCTCTTGCTGTTCTGGTGACCGAACCGTTCCGGCCGCCGAGGGGGTCAGGATCCGGTGGCGGTCCGGAGCCGCTCCAGCGCCCGCTCGGCCGTGCCGTGGGCGAGGATCATCGCGTGCACCCAGCGCTCGACGCCGAAGGCGACGCAGGAGCTGTACGCGGACCCGTGGGAGCCGGCGCGGATGCCGAGCCGCTCGCCGAAGAAGTTGCGGTGCCGGTTGACGGAGGCGATGGCCGTACCGTCGGGGGCGCTGTACTCGTACTTGACCGGGTCCAGCGCCATCAGGCGGGCCCGGGACCCCCCGTTGTCGTAGAACGGGTCGTCGGCCGCCGCCCGAGTCAGGGCCAGGCCGAGCCGACCGGCCACCTCCTGGACGAACTCCCCTCCGCGCGCCTGGTGTTCGGTGGCCCCGTCCTTGGTCCCGAGGTAGAGCACCTCACGCATATGGAACCCCCACAGGCGGCGCAGGCCGTCGTAGTGGGTCTCGTTGCGGAAGCAGCGGCCGACCGCCGAGAGCCGCAGCCCGTCCTCGCCGACGTCCTCGCCCTCCAGGGAGAGCAGCAGGCCGTAGCAGGTCGCGGACGGCAGCACATGCCCGGTCGGCCGGAGCGGGAGATCCCGGGGCGAGCCGCCGGAGGCCAGCCCGTCGAGCACGTCCGGGCCGAACCTGCCGGCGGATACGCCGAGATGGGGGAAGTTGCGGAAGAAGTCCAGCCGCGCCAGCCCGTCTACGGAGAGCAGGGGCGGCCCCACCACCTCGGGGGCGGAGAGCTGCGCCGCCAGGCCGGTCAGCAGGTCGTCCAGGCCCCGCAGCAGGGCGGTGCGGACCGGGTCCAGCGTGATCAGCCCGGCACCGGGGCTCTTCAGTTCGATGTCCGGCAAGGCCGTGATGCTGGATGTGTTCATGGGACCGCGTCCTTCTGAAAAGCGGGTTGACAGGGCGTCACAGACCCGACCACGCCCTTGGACACTAGGCCCGCCGCTCGCTTGTTGTCTAGACCAAAAATACCGAACGACAGGTATCGGTTCCGTGGCCACCGCGGACAGGACGGCACACCATATCCCCATATGCACCGGGCACTTGACAGTCCAGGCGGTCTGGACCAATCCTGCTGATCGACGTGGTCACCGCTCCTCGCACCACGGCACTGCCATCCGTCCCGCCGACCGTGGCGACCCCGCTCCCCCGGGGTCGCCGCGCGGCCGGCCGAGGAGAAGAACCTGCCATGAACCTCATGACGACCCCCGCCCCTCGCCGTCGGCCCCGCCTGCACCGCGCGGCCTCGGACATCCCGTACTTCAGCGCGGACGGCGAGGCCTACCTCGCGCAGACGGCCCTGCGGGAGCTCGACAAGTCGCGTCCGCTGCGGGTGCTGTCCGAGGAGGACTTCGCCCACTGGCAGACGTACGGCTACGTCATCGTCCGAGAGGCGATACCGGCCGCGACGGCCCGCCGACTGCTCGACTTCACCTGGGAGTTCCAGGGCCTGGACCCGGACCGGCCGGAGAGCTGGTACGAGGACCGGCCGCTGCGCTCCGAGCTGGACCAGCAACTGCACATCTACGGCTTCGTGGAGGCGTACCACCACCAACTCCTCTGGGACAACCGGCAGTCGCAGCGGGTGTACGACGCCTTCGTCGACGTGTGGGACTGCGAGGAGCTGTGGGTCACCCTGGACCGGCTCAACCTCAACCCGCCCAACCGGGGCAACCGCGACCGCGCGCTGATCGAACCAACGGACCGGGGCTTCGACATCGAGCTGCACTGGGACATCGACACCACGCTCGCCGTGCCGCCGCAGCGGGTGCAGGGCATCATCGCGCTCAACGACACCCGGCCGGAGACGGGCGGCTTCCAGTGCTGCCCGGAGCTGTTCCGGCAGTTCGACGCCTGGAAGGTCGCCCAGCCCGCGGACCGGGACCCCTTGCGCCCGGACATCGACCGGGACGAACTCCCCGTCGTACGACCGGATCTGCGCCCCGGTGACCTGCTGATCTGGAACGGCCTGCTGGCTCACGGGGTGGCCCGCAACCTCTCCGAGAACGGGGTGCGGGCCGTGCAGTACCTGTCGATGATGCCCGCGCTGGAGGAGCACCAGCGGCTGCGCACGTCCCGGGTGGAGTCCTGGCGCCATCTGCGGACCCCGCGCTGGAACCGCACCCTCGTCGGCGACCCGGTGCTGCACGAGTCCAAGCGCTACCCGACGGCCGAGCTGAACCCGCTGGGCAGCCGCCTGCTGGGGCTGGCCTCCTGGCAGGACCCGGTCGAGGACGCCGACGCCTCGGCACCCGCCGCGCGGAGCGGGGAGCCTTCGTGCGCCGCGTCTGCCTGACCCTGCCCACGCACCGGGCGTGCACCGGCACCATCGCGGCGATTGCCGAGGAAGCAGCTGACGGGGCAGCGGAGTTCGGGGCGGAGATACACCTCCTGATCCTGGACTCCTCCCCCGCGCCGGTGCTCGCCGAGCACCGGCAGGCGGTGGCCGCGCTGCCCGCGTCGCCCGGGGTGACCGTCCACCACCTCGACGAGGACGAGCAGCGGGCTTTCCTGCGCGAGGTGGCGACCCGGTCCGCCGGAGCTTCGGCGGACCGGCTGCTGGAGCTGATGCTGCCGTCCCGCGTCTCCTACGGGGCGTGCACCAACCGGGCGTTCCTCATCGCCCAGGCCCTCCGCTGCACCTCCGTCCACCGCCGGGACTCCGACAGCCGCTACCAGTACGTCGACGGCCGGCCGGTCTTCCCCCTCCACCAGGAACTCACCTACCTGGGCCAACGGGCCGACGACGTACGCCAGTCGGCGACGAGGAGCAAGTTGCCACCCGGCTCGGGCGACCGGCGGGTGGCGGTGGTGGGCGGCTCCTTCGTGGGGGAGATGTCGGTGGACGTCGCGGAGATCCGCGACCTCGACCCGGACACGTACGGCGAACTGGTCGGCCTGTCGCTGCCCGAGGACTGTCCGGAGATCTGGCGCAACCATCTGATCGACGCGTCCTTCCGGGGCGCGGGGAACGGGGCGTTCGACCGCGACCACGCCACGCTCGCCCCCATCAGTCCGATGCGCGTGGACATGTGCAACATCGGCTTCGACCACGAGCTGTACCGCAGGGTCCCGCTGCCGCCGGCACCCGACACCATCGGCACCGACTACTTCCTGCTCCACCTCACCCACGACGCCCGGCTGCCCGGACTCCAGCACAACCGGCACATCGTGAACTTCCATACGGAGGAGCGGCGTACGGACGCCGGGTTCCTCGCGTACCAGCTCCGGTTCGCGAAATTCCTTCTGGCGAAGGCGTATCTGAACACGGTGTACGCGAGGACGGCGGCGGCCGGTGACGCGCTGCTCGACACGGAGGGCCACATCACGGCGTCCACGGTGGCCGGCTTCGTCCGGGACAGCGTCAGCCTGGACCGTACGGACGTCGCCCGCCGCCTCGACGCCGTCGACCGGGCCTACCGCCGGCTCGGCGGCCGCTACACGACGGTCGCGGACGCCCTCGCCGGCCGTCGCTCCCGCCTCCTGGACGAGGCCCGCGACGACATGGCCGACTTCGCACACCTGATGGACCACTGGGAGGCCCTGACCGGTGCGAGCGCCGAAGCGGGTCTGGCCGTGACCCGATGACCCCCGCCGTCGGCAAGGACACCATGGACCCGAACCCCTCGACCACCGCCACGACCACGACGATCACCGTCGCCTACGCGGGCGGTGACGAGCGCCGGGGCCCCCTCACCATGGGCCAGGCCAACATGATCCGCTGCATCCTGCGGGACGACCCCACCCACATCAACATCCACGATGTGTGGCCCGTCCCCGAGGGCACCACCTCAGCGGCCGTCACCGACGCCCTGCGCGCCCTGGCCGTACGGCACGAGGGGCTGCGCACCACCTTCCCGCACCCGCCGGGCGCCGCACCGGTCGACCAGGTCGTGGCGGCGGAGGGCACGTTCACCGTGACCGTGCTCGACCACGCCGAACCCCCCGGTGATCCGGCGGGGTACGCGGAGTCGGTGGCGCGGGCGGCCCGGGCCGGACGCTTCGCCCTGGAGCGGGAGTTCCCGCTGCGGATCACCCTGCTCACCGCGGCCGGAGCACCGGTCCACGTGGCGCTGGCGTTCAGCCACGCGGTGGCGGACGGCAGCGCGATGGCCATCCTGCGCGAGGAGTTCGCCGAACTGCTGGCGGGCAAGGAGCTGCCGGGGCTCACTTCCCTGCCCCCGATCGACCTGGCCGCCGTGGAGGCGTCCCCGGCCGGGCTGCGGAAGTCGGAGGCTTCCCTGCGGTACTGGGAGCGGATCATCCGCACCGGGCCGCAGGAGATGTTCGCGGAGCCGCGCGGCAGGAGACCGGGGACCGACGAGGAGGCCCGGCAGCTGACGCTCCGCTCCCGCCGGGGCGGACGGGCGCTCGCCGCGGCGGCCCGCCGCACCGGGCACCCCGAGGCCACCGTGCTGATGGCCGCCTGGTGCGCCCTGGTGGCCCACCGGGCGGGCCAGGACAGCTGCGTCACCGCCGTCCCGAGCGCCAACCGGTTCCACCCCCGGGTCGCCCGTTCGGTGACCACCACGTCCCAGGACGCTCTGCTCCACCTGGATGTCCGGGTGCCCGCCTTCGATGCCCTGGTCGCCCGGACCTGGGGGGCGGTGCTCAACGCCTACCGGCACAGCCAGTTCGACTCCGTACGGCTGTGGGAGATGATCGACCGGGTCACCGCCGAGCGCGGCAGCCACTTCGGCCGGGACGTGGTGTTCAACGATGTGAGCGCCCTGCCCGCCCCGCTCCTGGGCACCGATGCGCAGGACCGCGACGACGCCGAGCAGGAGCTGGCCTGGGGGCCGCGCCAGACGCTGCCGACCCGGCTGCTCGCCTTCACCTACCGGACGGCGCCCCAGCTCCACATCTCCCTGTGGGCCGCCCCCTCGCTCTTCACCCCCGAGGAGGCGGAGGGGTTTCTCTCCGGGCTGGTCCTGCTCCTGGAGGCGGCCGCCGCCGGGGACGTTTCGATGGAGGCGCTGGCCGAGGTGACGGGGGTACGTCCCGCCGAACGCGGGCCCGACTGGCTCCGGGTGGACGGCTGCTGGGTCTCGCCGGCCGCCGTGCGCGAGACCCTCGGCCGGGCGGTGGGCGGACTACCGGTGCGGGTGGTCGAAGAGCCTGGACCGGACGGGAGCGCGGACGGCCCGGAGCGGGCGGCCGGCACGGACCCGCGCCTCACGGCGTACATCGCCCGCGGCGAGACCTCGTTGACGCCCGCGGAGGCCCACCGGGCGCTGACCGCCCTCATCCCGGCCGCCGGTTCGGGGGTCCTGGCCCCCCACCGCTACGTACTGGTCGAGAACCCACCCACCGAGCCGGACCGGAGCGACGCATGGCGTCGGCCGGAGATCATCGAGGAAGGGACCGGCAGAAGCCGGCAGGTGTGACATGAGCGTTGACGACACGACCCTTCCACAGCAGTCCGCCGCGCTGCCGAGCCCCTGGCGGTCGCCCCGGTTCCGGCTGTTCTTCACGGCCCGCAGCGCGTCGCTGCTGGCCGACGGCATGCTGATGGTCTCCCTGACCACGGCGGTGCTGGGGGCGGGCCACGGGGCGAGCGGCGTCGGGTACGCGCTGGCGGCGTGGATGACCCCGATCGTTCTGCTGGTGCTGTTCGGCGGGGTGCTGGCGGACCGCTTCACGCCTCAGCTGATGATGATCTGCGCGGACGTGGTGCGCATGCTGGCCATGCTCACGCTGGCCACGCTCCTCTTCTCCTCCGACAGCGTCCCGCTGTGGCAGATCATGGGGCTGATGGCGCTGAGCGGGGCCGCGACGGCGATGTTCCAGCCCGGGATGGCGAGCATGGTGCCCCGGGTCGCGGAGGACATCCAGAAGGCCAACGCGCTGCTGCGGATCTCCGAGGCGCTGAGCACCCTGCTGGGCCCGGGCCTGGCGGGCATCCTCGTCGCGTACTGGCAGGTGTCGGGCTCGTACGTGGTCATCGCGGCGGCGTACGTGCTCAGCGCGCTGGTCCTGCTCCCCCTGCGCAAGCTGCACACGGAACGCGACGAGGGCGACGACCCGATGTGGCGCAGGCTGGCGACGGGCTGGCAGGAGTTCCGGTCCCGCCAGTGGCTGTGGGGCGTGATCGCGGTCTGGTCCGTGTACGGGCTGTTCGTGTTCGGCCCGGCGCTGCCGCTGGGCGCGGCGCTGATGATCGAGCAGCACGGGGCGAGCGGGTACGGCTGGATCGCCTCGGCGGACGGCGCGGGCACGATCATCGGCGGTCTGATCGGCATGCGGGTCCGCCCCCGCCGCCCCCTGGTGGCGGGCGCCCTGGCCATGCTCTGCTTCGCGCTCAACCCCCTGGCCCCGGCCCTGGAATGGTCCTTCGCGGCCACGGCGACCGCCCACGTGATCGCGGGTTACGGCTTCGCGTTCTGGGGCGTGATGTGGGCGACGAGCGTCCAGTCGCACATCCCGCTGACGGTCCTGAGCCGCGTCTCGGCGTACGACGTGGCGGGCTCCATCATGGTCATCCCCCTGGGCCGAGCCCTGGCGGGCCCGGCGGCGGACGCGTTCGGCGCGAACGAGGTGCTGATCTTCTCGTCGGTGATGTCGTGCGCCCTGCTGGCGGTGATGCTGAGCGTCCCGGCGATCCGAGCACTGCGCCGGGCACCGGAGGGCCTGCTCCGGACGAAGGCGGAGGGCGAACCGGCGATCTGACCCGGACCGCCCGGGCGCGGCGGACCGGTGGTGCGGGGCAGACCCGTAGGTGATCGGACATCGCCCCCCCCTGGCCTGCCCTCCCGCATCGCCGCGGCGCCCGGGGCTCCCGAGTTCGTTCGCGTGGTCCGCGGACGGGACGCTCCCTGTGCGCGGTGTCGGAGGAAGAGGATGCGTACTGGTTCATCGTGCGTTCGCCCAGCTGAGCCCGGACGGCCCCGCGCCCCGCAGTCCTCCGGCGGGAAAACCACCTCCCCCGGCCCCGCCAGCGTCAGCGTGATCGCCTCCACCGGGCAGCCCTCCGCCGCCGCCAGGACGTGTTCGCCCGCGTCGCGGTGCTCCGTCGTCGGGCGGGACTGGCGGGCCGAGTCCAGGTGGAAGGCGTCCCCCGCGTGGTTGACGCACACGCAGGAGCCGACGCAGACCGAGCGGTCGACCTCCGCGTGCCAGCGGTCGCCCATCGCGCCTCCCGGTAGCCGGCGGGCAGGTGCATCATCTTGTGCTCGAAGAACTCGCCGTAGCGCTGTACGAGGACCCGGACGACACCGCCGTCACCGATCCGCTGGGCGACCACCTCGCCTCGCTGGAGCGGATCGGCCGGCTCGGGGTGGCCGAGGTGCTGCCCGCGCACCAGCACGCCTTCACCGACGCGGGCGGGCGGGTGCGGGAGCTGCCGGACCACCACGAGGAGCGGCTGACCGGGCTCCTCGCCCTGCTCGCCACGCCCCTCACCCCGTGGCAGCTCGCCGAGCGCATGGAGTGGAACCGGCCCTGGGAGCAGATCCCGCACGGTTCGCGGTCCATCGCCGTGTCGGAGGCCGAGTCCCCTCTGCGGCGGCTCGTGAAGCTCGGCCGCGCGGAGGCCGCCCCGGGCGGGACCCCGGTGACGTACATCGCCGTGTGCCACCCCGCCCCGTCGCAGCCCGCGCCCCGGTGACGTACATCGCCGTGTGAGCCCCGCGCGGCCGAGGACGGCCCCGGTGACGTACGTCGCGACGTGCGGCCCCCGGCCGCTCCCCTACGGACCGGTAGAGTGGGCAGGTCGTCATCATGCCCGTACCGGGGGACGCCGGAGACCTCCGGCGCAGCGCCCCAGCCGTGACCCGTCCGCCCGACGGCAGCCGGACCGCCCTCCGCGGAGCGTGACCGGCTCGGGCCACCGGAACCCCGGTGGCCGGCACCGTCGAGGCATACGGGGCCGGAGCCCGGTGCCCTCGTGCGCCCGGGGAGTCCGGCCCTCGCAGGAGAGGCCCAGCCAGCCATGACCGTACGCCGCAGCGCAGCCGCGCTCGCGACCACCGCCGTGCTCCTGGGCGTCGCCGCCCCCGTGGGGGTCGCCGCACCGAGCCCTTCTCCGTCGGCGGATCTGCCGGCCGGGCTCTACGGCACGACGGACCCCACCTACGACGGGGTGTGGCGGCAGTCGCTCGCCTTCCTCGCGCAGAAGATCGAGTACGTCACGCCCTCGACGCAGGCGGTCGACTGGCTGGTGGGCCAGCAGTGCGACAGCGGGGCGTTCACCTCGTACCGCGACGCCTCCAAGCCCTGCGACGCCTCGACCGTCATGGACACCAACGCCACCGCCGTCGCCGTCCAGGCCCTCGTCGAGATCAACCAGCGCCGCGAGGACGCCAACAACGGGGCCGACTGGCTGAAGTCCGTCCAGAACGAGGACGGCGGCTGGGGCTACAACCCGGGCAGCCCGTCCGACGCGAACTCCACCTCCATCGTCATCGGCGCGCTCGCCCGCACCGGCGTCCCGGTCAACGAGCTCACCACCGCGAACGGCAGCACCCCGTACACCGCGCTCCAGTCCCTGGCGATCGCCTGCGGCGAGAAGGACGGCGGCGCGTTCGCCTACCAGCCGGGCAAGAAGGGCGAGCCGGCCGCCAACATGGACGCCACCGCGGCCTCCGTGCTCGGTCTGATGGGCAAGGGCATCGCCTCCGGCACGTCCAGCGCGGTCAAGGACCCCACCTGCGCGAAGGGCGACGACCTCAGCCCGGAGCAGAGCGCCCAGAACGGTGCCTTCTTCCTCGCGGACACGCTGAAGAAGCAGCCGTATCTGGAGCAGGCCCCGATGCCGGGCGCCGAGGACTCCGCCCCGCAGCCCGACTACGGCAACACCGCGGACGCCGTTGTCGCGCTCGCCGCCTCCGGGCACACGGACAAGGCCAAGGCGTCGGTGTCCTGGCTGCAGAAGAACGCCGGCGGCTGGGCGAAGCAGGGCGGTCCGGCCGCCACCGCGCAGCTGATCCTCGCAGCGCACGCCACCGGCGCCGACGCGCGCAGCTTCGGCGGCGTCGACCTCGTCAAGCAGCTCAACTCGATGGGCCCCTCCCCGGCCGCCACCGCCCTCCCCTCGCCGACGCCGACCGGCCCGCAGCCCTCCAGCGGCACCGACAGCGACGACAGCGGGCTGTCCCTGGGGTGGCTGATCGGCATCGGGCTGCTCGTCGGCACCGGCATCGGCTTCCTCCTCAGCATGCGCCGGAAGAAGCAGCAGCCGTGAGCGCTGCCCCGCAGGAAGCAGCCGGGAGCCGTGCAGGGGTCTCCGCCCGGCTTCGCGTTCCCCTCGTCCCCCTGTTGGCCGCGCTGGTCGCCGCCTCCGCCGTCCTGCTCGGCGCAGGAAGCGCCCAGGCCGCCGGATACCGCTACTGGTCCTTCTGGGAGGGCAACGGCAAGAACTGGGAGTACGCCACCCAGGGGCCGTCCCTCCTGCGCCCCGACGACGGCACGGTCCAGGGCTTCCGGTTCGCCGTGAGCGAGGACTCGGGCGACGCCGCCCAGCCGCGCCGCGCCCCCGGCTTCGGGGCGATCTGTGCGGACACCCCGGCGAAGGACGGCCGGAAGCGGGTGGCGCTGGTGATCGACTCGGGGACGACCACGGACGCTCCGGACGGGGAGAAGCCGCCCGCCCTGCGGACGGCCTGCGCCCAGGTCGCGCCGGACGCCAGCAGTGCGGAGGCGCTCGCCGCGGTGGCGAAGCCGCTGCGGTACGACGACAGCGCCATGCTCTGCGCGATCTCCGGCTATCCGAAGTCCGGCTGCGGCGAGCAGGTGTCCGGCGACAGAGACGGCGCGAAGCCGTCCGACCCCGCGAAGACGGCCGACGACCAGGGGAAGCAGGACCAGGACAAGGGCGAGGAAGGTGACGCCGGCGGTCCGTCCGTAGGGCTCCTCGTCGGCATCGGCGCCGTTCTGCTGCTCGGCATCGCCGCCGTCGCCCAGGCACGCCGCCGCCGGTGACCGCCGCCCCGGCCCGGCTGCTGCGCCGCGCCCTGCACGCCCCCGAGGCGGACCGCGCCAACGCGCTGCCCGCCGGGGCGTGGTGGCTGTGGGCGCTGGGGCTCGCCACCGCCGCCTCCCGGACCACCAACCCACTGCTCCTCGGGCTGCTCGTCGGCGTGGCCGGGTACGTGGTGGCGGCCCGGCGTACGGACGCGCCGTGGGCCCGTTCGTACGGGGCGTTCATCAAGCTCGGGCTCTTCGTCGTGGCGCTGCGCCTGGTCTTCTCCGTCTTCCTCGGCTCGCAGATCCCCGGCACGCACACCGTGTTCACGCTCCCCGAACTGCCGCTGCCCGACTGGGCGCAGGGGGTCCGGATCGGCGGCCGGGTCACCGCCGAGCAGCTCGTCTTCTCCCTCTACGACGGGATGAAGCTGGCCACCCTGCTGATCTGCGTCGGCGCGGCGAACGCCCTGGCCAACCCGGCGCGGCTGCTGAAGTCGCTGCCCGGTGCGCTGTACGAGGCCGGGGTCGCCGTCGTGGTCGCGATGACGTTCGCGCCGAACATGGTGGCCGACGTGGTCCGGCTGCGCACCGCGCGCCGGCTGCGGGGGCGGCCGACCGGCGGCGTGCGGGCGGTCGCGCAGATCGGGCTGCCCGTGCTGGAGGGCGCGCTGGAGCGGTCGGTGGCCGTGGCCGCGTCGATGGACGCGCGGGGGTACGGGCGTACCGCCCAGGTCCCGGCGGCCGTCCGGCACACCACCAACGTCCTCACCCTGGGCGGGCTGCTCGGGGTGTGCGCAGGAACGTACGGGCTGCTGGCCGCGCAGGGTGCGGTGTACGGGCTGCCGTTGCTGCTGTTCGGACTGGTCGTCGCGATGGCCGGGCTGCGGCTCGGCGGGCGGCGCTCGGTGCGTACGCGCTACCGCCCGGACCGGTGGGGCGTGCGGGCCTGGCTGGTGGCGTGCTCGGGTGCGGCGGTCGCGGCGGCGATGATCTGGGCGAGCGCGGTGGCCCCCGAGGCGCTGCGCCCCGGTGTCGTACCGCTGACCGCGCCGGTACTGCCGCTGTGGCCCGCGGCGGCGGTGTTGATCGGGCTGCTGCCCGCGCTGGCCGCCCCCGTACCGCCGTCGATCCGGGCCACCGAAAGACCGGCGCAACGCGGCAAGGAGCAGGCGTGATCAGGTTCGAGCGGGTCTCCGTGCGGTACGAGGGGACGGAGCGCCCCACGCTGTCCGGGGTCGACCTCACGGTGCCCGAGGGCGAACTCGTGCTGCTCGTCGGCCCCTCCGGTGTCGGTAAGTCGACTTTGCTGGGTACAGTCTCGGGGCTCGTCCCGCACTTCACGGGCGGACTGCTGTCGGGCCGGGTGGCGGTGGACGGCCGCGACACCCGTACGCACAAGCCGCGCGAACTGGCCGATCTGGTCGGAACCGTGGGCCAGGATCCGCCGGCGCACTTCGTCACGGACACCGTCGAGGACGAGCTGGCGTACGGCATGGAGTCGCTGGGCCTCGCCCCGGACGTGATGCGCCGCCGGGTCGAGGAGACCCTCGATCTGCTGGGCCTGGCCGAGCTGCGCGACCGGCCGATCGCGACCCTGTCGGGAGGCCAGCAGCAGCGGGTGGCGATCGGTTCGGTGCTCACCCCGCACCCGAAGGTGCTGGTGCTGGACGAGCCGACCTCCGCGCTGGACCCGGCGGCGGCCGAGGAGGTCCTCGCGGTGCTCCAGCGGCTGGTGCACGACCTGGGCACGACCGTGCTGATGGCCGAACACCGGCTGGAGCGGGTGGTGCAGTACGCGGACCAGGTCGTCCTGCTGCCCGCACCGGGGGCGCCCCCGGTGATGGGGCCGCCCGCCGAGATCATGAAGGTGTCGCCGGTCCGGCCGCCGGTGGCCGAGCTGGGTCTGCTGGCGGGCTGGGACCCGCTGCCCCTGTCGGTACGGGATGCCCGGCGCGGGGCGGGCGGGCTGCGGGAGCGGCTGGCGGGGGCCGCGGTGCCCGTACGGACGGGCGGTGGCCCGGGGTCTGGCCCGACACCGGTGCCCGGGCCCGTACCGCCGGAGGCCGTGCCGTCTCCGGGCCCCGGGACGGTGACCGGCCCGGCCGGTGTGCATCCGCCCGTCGCAGCTCGGCGCTCACGCCCCGGACGCCTCGCCCGGCTGCTGGGACGAGGGGCCGCCACCCCGGTCACCCCGGCCGCCGCCGATCCCGTCACCCGCGTCGACGGGCTCGGGGTCCGGCGCGGCCGGGTCGAGGCGCTGCGGCGGGTGACGCTCACCGTGGCCCCGGGCGAGACGGTGGCCCTGATGGGGCGCAACGGGGCCGGCAAGTCCACGCTGCTCGGCGCGCTCGTCGGCATGATCGAACCCACCGCGGGCACCGTGCGCGTCGGCGGCCTGGCCCCGGCCCGGACGGACCCGCGGGCGATGGTGCGCCGGGTCGGCCTCGTACCGCAGGAACCGCGCGATCTGCTGTACGCGGACACGGTGGCCGCCGAGTGCGCCGCCGCCGACCGGGACGCGGGTGCGGCGGCGGGCACCTGCCGGGCGCTGGTCTCGGAGCTGCTGCCGGGGGTCGGGGACGACACCCACCCCCGGGACCTGTCCGAGGGGCAGCGGCTGGCGCTCGCCCTGGCGCTGGTGCTGACGGGCCGGCCGCCGCTGTTGCTGCTGGACGAGCCGACGCGGGGCCTCGACTACGCGGCGAAGGCCCGGCTCGTCGGCGTCCTGCGCGGCCTTGCGGCCGAGGGGCACGCGATCGTCCTGGCGACGCACGACGTGGAACTGGCGGCGGAGCTGGCGCACCGGGTGGTGATCCTCGCCGACGGGGAGGTCGTCGCGGACGGCCCGACCGGGCAGGTGGTGGTCTCCTCCCCCGCGTTCGCCCCCCAGACGGCGAAGATCCTCGCCCCGCAGGAGTGGCTGACCGTGTCCCAGGTGCGCGGGGCGCTGGAGGCGGGAGCGTGAAGCGGATGACGGAACGGGCTCCCCGGCCCGTGCGGCTCGGGCCGAAGTCGGTGGCCGTGCTGCTGCTGACCGGGGCCGTCGGTGTGGTCGCCTTCGGGTGGCCGCTGCTGGCGGACACGGGGTCCGGGCTCGCGCACGCGAAGGACGCGCCCTGGCTGTTCGCGGCGCTGCTGCCGCTGCTGGTCGCGGTGGTGGTGGCGACGATCTCCGAGTCCGGGATGGATGCGAAGGCCGTCGCGATGCTCGGCGTGCTGGCGGCGGTCGGGGCGGCGTTGCGCCCGCTCGGAGCGGGGACGGCCGGGCTGGAGCCGATGTTCTTCCTGATGGTGCTGAGCGGCCGGGTGCTCGGCCCCGGCTTCGGCTTCGTGCTCGGCTCGGTGACCATGTTCGCCTCGGCGCTGCTGACGGGCGGGGTCGGGCCGTGGATGCCGTTCCAGATGCTGTCGATGGGCTGGTTCACGATGGGCGCGGGCCTGCTGCCGGGGGCCGACCGGCTGCGCGGGCGGGCGGAGTTGGCGATGCTGGCGGCGTACGGCTGCGTGGCGGCGTTCGCGTACGGCGCGGTGATGAATCTGCAGGGCTGGCCGCTCCTCACCGGTGTCGGCTCGGGGATCTCGTTCGTCCCGGGCGACCCGCTGCACGAGAACCTGGTCCGCTTCCTCGCCTACTGCGCGGCGACCTCGCTGGGCTGGGACCTGGGGCGGGCGGTGCTGACGGTGGTCCTGACCCTGACGCTCGGCCCGACGCTGCTGAAGGCGCTGCGCCGGGCCACCCGCCGCGCCGCGTTCGACGCGCGGGCGGCGTTCGGGGAGGCCGAGGGCGAGCCCGGGAGGCCGTCCGAAGGGTGAGCCCGAGGGGACGGGCCCCGGGCCCACCGTGAAGTGCCGTTGCGGGGTCACAGCCGCTGGATGATCGTCCCCGTCGCCAGGGCTCCTCCCGCGCACATCGTGATCAGCGCGAACTCCTTGTCGCGGCGTTCCAGTTCGTGCAGGCCGGGACGGCATTCACCGTCCCGGCCCCCCTTCGGCCCGGGCTGCGCGTCCTGAGCGCCGTACGTGCTACGTGCCGCTCGCCGCCGCTCTCCCGGCCGGCACGGGCTCCGACTGCTCGGCCGCGGGTTCCGCGGGCGGCCCGACGGGCTCCGCCGCCGCTTCCCGCTCCTCGTCGACCAGCTTCCGCGGACCCGACAGCACATACGTCAGCCCGAAGCCCAGCGCCACCACCAGGGCGCCGCCGACCGCGTCGAGCACCCAGTGGTTGGCGGTGGCCACGATCGCGGCGATGGTGAAGAGCGGGTGCAGCAGGCCGAGCGCCTTCATCCACAGCTTCGGGGCCAGCATCACGATGACCACACCGCACCACAGCGACCAGCCGAAGTGCAGCGACGGCATCGCCGCGTACTGGTTGGTGACGGTGGTCAGCGTCCCGTAGTCGGGCTTCGCGAAGTCCTGCACCCCGTGGACGGTGTCGATGAAGCCGAGGCCGGGCATGAGCCGGGGCGGAGCCAGGGGGTAGAGCCAGAAGCCGACGAGCGCGAGGAGCGTGGCGAAGCCGATGGAGGAGCGGACCCAGCGGTAGTCGGCGGGGCGGCGGACGTACAGCACGCCGAGGATCGTCAGCGGGACGATGAAGTGGAACGTGGAGTAGTAGTAGTCGAAGAACTCCCGCAGCCAGGTGATCTTGACAACCGTGTGGTTGACCCAGTGTTCGATGTCGATGTGCAGCCACTGCTCGATGGCGTGGATCTGCCGGCCGTGCTCCTCGGCGAGCGGGCGGCCCGCCCGGGCGGCGAGGCGGACCTGGGCGTAGGCGTCGTAGACGACCCGGATGAGCAGGAGTTCCAGCAGCAGGTTGGGGCGGGTGAAGACCCGGCGCCAGAACGGCAGGAGCGGCACGCGTCTCCAGCGCGCCGCGACCGGTTTCGCGTAGTCGGTGGGGACCGGGTGCTGCCAGTACGGCGAGGTGCGGGGCAGGAACGGGGCGAGGCAGGCCGCGCCGAGCGCCGTGAGGAGCAGGATGTTGTCGCGTACGGGGAAGAGCGCCTCGATGTTCGGCAGCAGCATCGTGCCCGGCAGGGTGACGGCGAGCACCACCACGGCCGGCCAGACCAGCCGGTCGGAGGCCCGCTTGCCGACCTTGCCGACGACCGCGAGGAGCACCCAGAGCAGCTGGTGCTGCCAGGCGGTCGGCGAGACGGCGACGACGACGCACCCGGTCACGGCCACCGCGAGGAGCAGCTGACCGTCCTCGGCGTACCGCACCGCGCGCCGCAGCCCGAGGACCACGACGGCGGCGGAGAGCACCAGGAACAGGGCGATCTCCACAGGGCCTTCGAGGCCGAGCCGGAGCAGCGCCCCGTGCAGGGACTGGTTGGCCAGGCTGTCCGGCCGCTCCCCCAGTCCGGCGCCCGCGAGATGGTGCACCCAGTACGTCCACGAGTCCTTCGGCGCCGCGGCCCAGGCGACGGCCGTGGCGAGGGCGAAGGCCGCGCCCGCGCTCACCGACGCCTGCCGCCTGCCGGTCAGCCAGAGGAGGGCGGCGAAGAGGACCAGCACCGGCTGGAAGGCGGCGGCGATGCCGACGAGGACGCCCGCCGCCCGCTGGTCCCGGACGGTGAACCAGGCCAGCAGCACCAGCAGGACGGGCAGGATGCTGGTCTGGCCCAGGTGCAGGGCGTTGCGGACCGGCAGCGACAGCATGATCAGGCTGATCGCGACGGGGGCCGCGAGCAGGGCCGTCCGGCGGCCCATCGGGGCGGGCAGGGCGCGGGCCGCGACGAGGCCGAGGGCGACGACGAGCAGCAGGGACCCGAACGTCCAGGCAACCCCCAGGGTCTGCTGGGCCGTGGCGGTGAGCGGTTTCAGGACGAGCCCGGCGAAGGGCGTCCCGGTGAACCGGCCGCTGTCGTACAGCGAGCCCGTCATGTGCAGGACGCCGTTCTCCCCGATCCAGGTCTCCAGATCGAGGAGCCTTTCCCCCGGTGGCTGCCGGAGCACCACCGCCACCTGCCGTACCGCGAGCACGGCCACGACCAGCCAGAGCAGGGCCCTGGTCAGCCCCGCCCCCGCTCCCGTGTCCGCCGCCGCGTCACCGCGCACACTGTGATCCGCATTCACCACGCTGCGCCGACCCTCCCACCCGTTCCGTGCATCGCCCTTCGAAGTGGGGGCCATGCAGGATGAAGCCTCGCATTGCCCTACGAGGTAGACCCAATCAACCCCCTCTTTGCCTGGCTGTCATCCTGCTTTGGTCCGGAAGAATTCGTCCCTGGGGATGACGGGGGGCCGGAAGACCTCGGGCGGGCGCGGCGGGGGCCTCAGGCGTCCGCGGCGGGGGCGTCCGCCTGCCAGGCGGTGAACAGGGGTACGTCATCGGCTCCGGCCAGCACGACGATGCCGAAAGGCCGGTCGAAGGCGATGTGGTGCACCCGCTGCGGCCGGGGCGCCGCGCTCCCCCGGGCCATGGCGACCACCGTCACGGCCGCGGCCTCCACGCCCTCCTCGGCGATCTTCAGCACGGCTTCCTGGATCACGTCGGAGACGAAGAGGCGTTCGGGCGAGAGGCCGGAGAAGTCGGCGTCGTCGGAGGCGGCCAGCCGTACGCCGAGGGCCGGCAGCTGCTCGGTCACGGGCACCCGGGTCCGCAGGGCGAGCCGCGGCAGCCCGACGGTCACCCGGTCGGCGTCCAGCGGGGTGCCCGCGGTCCGGGGTGCCCAGCCCAGCGGAAGCGCACGTTCCGGGCCCGCCCCCGGCTCCCCCAGGACGAGACGGACCCGGGCCCCGGGGCCGCCGCCGGGCTCCCTCGCGCAGCGCAGCTCGACGACGTACGCCCCGCCGGCCGTCCAGGCGTCGGCCACCGGCACGTCCTTGGACATGGTCGGCACCGGGCGGACCGTCCCGGCCGCGTCGGTGAACGGCAGGTCCTGGGTGCGCCACCCCTCGAACGGCCTCTCCCAGCGGGCCTTCAGCGCCAGGACGTTGACCAGGGCGAGCAGGGTGTCGTCGGTGATCTCCAGCGGCAGCCGCTCGATCAGCCCGCCGGTGGCCTCGCGCACCCAGGCGTCGACGGCCGCCGGGTCCATCGGGTCGAAGCGGACGTCCGGCAGCGCCTCCCGGTACGCGCGCAGCACGGGCACCCGGCTCCAGACCCGGGTGGCCACGCCCAGCGCCCCGGTCGCCGCCAGCTCGCGGGCCACCTCCGTGACGGCCGGGGCGGCCTCCCGGTCCGCGGTGCCGAGGAGGGCCCGCAGCTCTGCCGCGGTCCCGCCTCGGGCGCCCGCGGCGACGGCGGCCAGGGCGAGCCACAGCCCGGCGGGCGAGCAGACGAAGCCGGCGGTCGGCACGGTACGGCCCCGGCCCGCCGCCCCGGCCGCTCGGCCGGCGGCCATGCCGTCCTGTATCCAGCGTTCGGCGAGATGCTGGATCGCCCGGGTCGTCGTGGTCGTTGTCGCGGCGTCGGTCGCGGACACGTCGGTCACTGCTGCCCCCTGCACGGGTAATTGCTTCGTCGTCAGGCCGTACGGCAGCAAGAATGCCGGACATGACCTGGACCGTGGCCGCCGAACGATTCGACTCCCCCGACGCGAGCGCACTGCGCCGTGACTACTACGACGAGGTCGCGAGCCGCTACTGGAATCGGCCCGCGACCGCCGAGGAGATCGCCGACGGGCTCGACGACGACGGGGCCGACCTGCTCGTACCGCCGACCGGTCAGTTCGTCGTCGGCCGGTACGGGAGCGAGGCGGCGAGCTGTGCCGGGCTGGTGCTCACGGAGGACGCCGGGGCGGGCACGGCGGAGCTCACGCGGGTGTACGTGCGCCCGGCGTTCCGGGGGACGGGCGGGGGCGGGCTGCTGCTGGCCGCGGTGGAGGAGGCGGCGAGGGCGTACGGCATACGGCTGCTGCGACTGGACACCCGCAACGACCTGGTCGAGGCGCGCGGGCTGTACGCGAAGCACGGGTACCGGGAGGTGCCGGCGTTCCACCGCCGTAACCAGTACGCGGAGCACTGGTTCGCCAAGGAGCTGTGACCCGGCACCCGGCGCGCGGGAGACGTTCGGGCCCGGTCGGGCGGCGGGACGGGCTGCGGGGCAGGTGTCCGGCGGGCGGGGCGGCTCAGACGGGCGGGTGGTGGCGGCCGTGGTCGTCGCGGTCCTCATGGGGGTCCTGGCCGTCGTGGATCCGGCTGTGGGCCTCGCGCTCGTCGCGGCGCAGGTGGGGCTCGTGGTCGCGGGGAGGCGTCGGGGAGCGGGGGCGTTCCCTGGTAGAGCCGCCGACCTCGGCGCTCAGTTCGCCGACGAGTCTGACCAGGTCGGTGGGGCGCTCGGGCCCCCACCAGTCGCCGAGGAGTTCGGCGAGCGAGTCCTCACGGGCCTGCGAGAGGCGGACGACGGCCTCGGCCCCGGAGTCGGTGAGGATCATCTGCAGGCCCTCCCGGCGGGCCAGTCCGCGTTCCTCGATCTGGCGGGCCGCGTCGGTGATCACGTGCAGCGGTACGGGAGCCGTCTCGGCGAGCCGGGCGGGTTCGACCATGCCGTGCCGCTTGATCCGCAGGAGCAGCCAGCTGGCCGCGGGCAGCAGGTCGTACCCCGCCCGCGCGGTGATCTTCTCGTAGATCTCGCGGCGCCCCTCCCGGGTGGCGAGCACGGACAGGGCCCGGGCGCACTCGTCGTAAGAGGAGCGCTCGACGGGGTTGGAGGCGAGGGTCTGGCCCGCGTCCGGGGCGGTCACCGAGCCCCGGAGCTTGTCCTCGCGGAGGAACCAGGCGAGGACGAAGGCCAGGAGGACGACCGGGGCGGCGTACAGGAAGACGTCCGTGATGGAGGTGGAGTACGCGCTGAGGACCGAGGGCCGCAGATCGGCGGGGAGCTGCCCGATGGCCCGGGGGTCGGCGGACAGGCTCCCCGCGTCGATGCCCGGGGGCAGCGGCTGCCCGGCGAGCGCGTCCGCCAGCCGGCCGGTCAGCCGGTTGGTGAAGATGGTCCCGAAGACGGCCACGCCGAACGCCGCGCCGATGGACCGGAAGAACGTCGCGCCGGAGGTGGCGACCCCGAGGTCCTGGTAGGAGACGGAGTTCTGGGCGACCAGGACGAGGACCTGCATCACCAGGCCGAGACCGGCGCCGAAGACGAAGAAGTAGACGCTCATCAGCCAGGTGGAGCTGTTCTCGTCGAGGCGGTGGAGCAGCAGGAGACCGGCGGTGGTGAGGGCCGTGCCGAGGACCGGGAAGACCTTCCAGCGGCCGGTGCGGCTGACGATCTGGCCGGAGGCGGTCGAGGTGATCAGCAGGCCGAACACCATCGGCAGCATGTGCACGCCGGACATGGTCGGGGTGATGTCGTGGACCACCTGGAGAAACGTCGGCAGGTAGGTCATCGCGCCGAACATGGCGAAGCCGATGACGAAGCTGATCACGGCGACGAGGGTGAAGGTGCGGATCCGGAACAGCTTCAGCGGCAGCACGGGCTCGACGGCACGCCGTTCGGCGGCGATGAAGGCCACGAGCAGGACGACGGCGAGCACCGCGAGCACGATGATCTGCGGGGATCCCCAGGCCCAGGTCGTACCGCCGAGGGAGGCGATGAGCACCAGGCTGGTCGCGACGGCCGCGATGAGGAAGGTGCCGAGGTAGTCGATGGTGTGCTTCTCGCGGCGGACCGGGATGTGCAGCACGGCCGCGATGACGCCCAGCGCGACGACGCCGATCGGCAGGTTGATGTAGAAGACCCAGCGCCAGCTGAGGTGTTCGGTGAAGAAGCCGCCGAGGAGCGGTCCGAGGACGCTCGTCACGCCGAAGACGGCACCGAAGAACCCTTGGTACTTGCCGCGTTCGCGCGGGGTGACGAGGTCGCCGACGATCGCCATCGACAGCACCATGAGCCCACCGCCGCCGAGTCCCTGGAGAGCCCGGAACCCGATCAGCTGGGGCATGTTCTGGGCGACCCCGCAGAGCGCGGAGCCGATCAGGAAGATCACGATCGCGGTCTGGAAGAGCTTCTTGCGGCCGTACTGGTCGCCGAGCTTGCCCCACAGCGGGGTCGCCGCGGTGGCCGCCAGCAGATAGGCCGTCACCACCCAGGAGAGATGGTCGAGCCCGCCGAGCTCGCTGACGATGGTCGGAAGGGCGGTGGAGACGATGGTCTGGTCGAGTGCCGCGAGCAGCATGCCGAGGAGCAGCGCTCCGATCGCCACCAGGACGCTCCGGTGGGAGTGCCCCTCACCGGGGGCCGCGGCCGGGGGCGGCGGGCTCAGCCGCTGGGACATGGGCGTCTCCTCTGCTGGACCATGGCGTCTCCTCGATCCGCTGCGTCCGCTGATCCACTACACCCCCATCCTGGACGTTTCGCCCCGTTATGGCCTGCCGAAGGCGGACCGCGCCCCCTGCGGGTCGTTGGGCTTCCCCGGAGCGGGCTGCATAATCGCAGGCAGTTCAAGGGGAGGGGACCCACGATGACCGGACACGCATGCCCACAGTGCGGTAGACGGACGGCCGGGGAGCCCGGCACGGAGCACCGGGTGCCGTGCCGGTGCGGCGCGGGCGCGGGTTCGGCCCCGCTCACGGAGGACGAGCAGCGCGCCGCCCGTACGGCGGAGATCGCCGCGGCCGAGGACTTCGACCCGCTGCGCATCCGGCCGTACGTGACACTGACCGACCAGGCCGGGTCGCCCTCCGGCACGACTGACGGCACGCAGCCCGGTACGTGGGCGGGCGGGGTTTCCGGGGCCGAGCGGCACGGGTCCGGCGCTCCGGGGGCGGCGGCCACCACGATGCCGCTGTTCCTGGGCGGCGACGGATCGGATGCCGGTACGGGAACGGGCACGGGTGCAGACCCGGGCGCGGGCGCGAGTACGTACGCCGCCCCGGCCGGAGGCGGAGACCGCAGGCGGACCGCCGCCGCAAGCCCCGCCTTCACCCCCGACCCCGTGCAGCCGCGCCGCAGGCGGCCCTTCGGGGCGCTCGCCGCGGGGGTGGCCGTGGCCGCGGTGGTCGGCACGGCCGCCTTCGCCGGAGGGCTGTTCGGCGGCGACGAGAGCGGGGACGAGGCGCTGCCGGAGGCGACCACGAGCGTTCCGGACACGGAGGGCGAACCGGCCGCGTCGGTGGCCCCGTCCGCCTCCGCGTCGGCCGCTCCCTCCCGTACGCCGTCCCGCTCGGCCGCGCCGTCGGCCTCGGCGTCCGCGTCCGCATCGCCGGCCAGGAGCCGGGAGCCCTCGCCGACCGCCACCGCGTCCGCGTCGCCGACGGCGAGCGTGTCGCCCGCCCCGGAGGACGGCGGCGCGCCCACGTCCTCGCCGTCCGCCGCCCCGCCCGCGGAGTTCGCCGGCCCCTCGCTGCGGCCGGGCGACCGCGGCCCGGAGGTCGGTGTGCTGCAGAACCGGCTCAGGGAGGTGTGGCTCTACTCGGGGCCGACCGACCAGAACTACAGCGACCGGGTGGAGCACGCGGTGGCGATCTACCAGTCGTACAAGGCGATCCAGGGCGATCCGGTGGGCGTGTACGGGCCGAACACCCGGCGCGCGCTGGAGGCGGAGACGACCGGACGCGGACACCGCTGAACGCGGAGGCCCCGGACACCGGGCGAAGAGCGGGGGAGCCGAACGAAGGGAGCGAGTGCGGGCGGCGGCGGGATTGGCGTTCCGGCTCCGGTTTTTGTATCGTGATGGAACAAAGTAGCTCCCGCCCGCACTCCCTGACCGGCGGGCGGGGGTTGCTCTGGTACCGCCCCGCCGCACGCGCGCCCGGGCCGTTCGTACACCTCCCCGCGTTTCTGGAGCAGCCGATGCCGGCCACCGTCCTCACCGCTCACGCCCTCCTGCTCGACATGGACGGCACCCTCGTGAACTCCGACGCGGTGGTGGAGCGCTGCTGGCGGCGCTGGGCGATCGAGCACGGGCTGGACCCCGAGGCCGCACTCAAGGTGGTGCACGGCCGTCAGGGGTACGCCACGATGGCCGTCCTGCTCCCGGACCGCCCGATGGAGGAGAACTACGCGGACAACCGGGTCATGCTCGCCGAGGAGACCGCCGACGTCGAGGGCGTCGTGCCGATCGGCGGGGCTCCCGCGTTCATGGCCGCGATCGCCGAGCTGCCGCACGCCCTGGTGACCTCTGCCGACAGCGCGCTCGCGACGGCCCGGATGGGTGCGGCCGCACTGCCGCTGCCCGCCGTCCGGGTCACCGCCGAGCAGGTCGGCGCCAGCAAGCCGGACCCCGAGGGCTTCCTCAAGGGCGCGGCCGAGCTGGGCTTCGACGCGGCGGACTGCATCGTCTTCGAGGACTCCGAGGCGGGCATCGCGGCGGGCCGGGCGGCGGGCATGCGCGTCGTGGGCGTCGGCCCGCGCGCCGCCGCCCTGGCGCCGGACGCCCATGTGGCGGACCTGACGCAGGTGCGGGTGGAGGCGGCCGAGGACGGCTCGATCCGGCTGCACATCGACGAAGCCTGACCAGCAGACCGGGGAGCCCCTGGGCTCCCCGGCCCGAAATTCCCTGAACCCCGGACCCCCTGGTCCGGGGTTCAGTCGTGGTGCGGCGGCCCGCGCGCGGCCGGGGGCGCGACCGGAAGCCCGAGCGCCCCGACCCTCCGGCAGGACGCTCAACACCCCCCGGAACCAACCTCTGTGACGGGCCGACGCGCCCCCGCGATCCGTCACTCCCCCTGCACACCCCTTGATGTGACGTGCACATGTCGCCACTCTGTTACCTGACGCCTACCCCACAGAAACCTGGCGTCGCCACGATGGCCGGGATCCGCCCAACGCCCGATCGTCGCCCACCCACGCACCCCCCACGTCAAGGGAGTTCGCATGTCCGGTGTCTACGCGCGTCGCCTCACCGTCGTCGCCGCAACCGCAGCACTCGCCGCCACGTCCGCCCTGTTCACCGCCCCCAGCGCCCAGGCCGCCATGCCCACCCCGGTCAGCGCGGCGACCGCACGGACCTACCTCGGCCAGCTCACCGTCGGCGCGGAGGGCTCGTCCACCGGCTACAGCCGTGACAAGTTCCCGCACTGGATCACCCAGTCGGGAGCCTGCAACACCCGTGAGGTCGTCCTCAAGCGCGACGGCACGAACGTCCAGCAGGACTCCTCCTGCGCCGCGGTCAGCGGCAGTTGGTACTCGCCCTACGACGGTGCCACCTGGAGCGCCGCCTCCGACGTGGACATCGACCACATGGTCCCGCTGGCCGAGGCCTGGCGCTCCGGCGCGAGCAGCTGGACCACCGCCCAGCGCCAGTCGTTCGCCAACGACCTGACCCGCCCCCAGCTCATCGCGGTCACCGACAACGTGAACCAGGCCAAGGGCGACAAGGACCCGGCCGAGTGGATGCCGCCGAGCTCCTCGTACAAGTGCACCTACGTCCGCGCCTGGGTCCACGTCAAGAAGCAGTACGACCTGAGCGTCGACTCAGCCGAGAAGAGCGCCCTGCAGTCGGCCCTGAACGGCTGCTGACCCGTCGCGGGCCCCTGACGCTCCCGCCGGGACCCGTGCGCAGCCCCTCCGCGTTCTGTACGTTACGGAGCCGATCCGTTCCGGCGTCGCGAGGAGGCACCACATGGCCGGGCTGCGCCTGGGACCACTGCTGCGGTACGTCGACTGGGAGTCCGGGTCCACCGCGACCGTCTGGGTCGAGGCGAGCCGTCCGTGCACCGTGGAGGTCCGGTGCGCGGACGGCGCTTCGGGGATGTCGCCCACCTTCTCGGTGGCCGGGCACCACTACGCCCTGGTCGTGGTGGAGGGGCTGACGCCCGGCTCCACGACGGCGTACGAGGTGCTGATCGGCTCCCGGCGCGTCTGGCCGCCCGACGACACCCGTCTCCCGCCGAGCACCATCACCACACCGCCGGTGGCGACGCCGGCAGGCCCGGGGAAGGGCGCGGCGGCGAGCGCCGGGGCCGCGCCGGACGCCGTGCGGATCTCGTTCGGGTCGTGCCGCTGGGCGGCCGCCCCGGGAGGCGGGCAGGATCCCGTGGGGCCGGACGCCCTGGTCACCCTGGCCGGCCACCTCGCCGCGGATCCGACGGCCGAGCGGCCGGACGTCCTGCTGCTCCTGGGCGACCAGGTGTACGCGGACGAGACCTCCGCCGCGACCCGGCGCAGACTCGCCGCCCGCCGGGACCTGGCGGAGCCGCCCGGCGCGGAGATCGCGGACTACGAGGAGTACACGTACCTCTACGACGAATCGTGGCGCGACCCGGAAGTCCGCTGGCTGCTCTCCACGGTTCCCAGCTGCATGATCTTCGACGACCACGACGTGATCGACGACTGGAACACCAGCGCCGCCTGGCAGCGCGACATGCGCGCCACGCCCTGGTGGCACGAACGGATCGTCAGCGGGCTGATGTCGTACTGGGTCCACCAGCACCTGGGCAACCTCTCCCCCGCCGAACTGGCCGCCGACCCCGTGTACGCGGCGGTCACGGCCTCGCCCGACGGCACGGAGGCGCTGCGCCGCTTCGCCTCCGAGACCGATGCGGACCCCTCCCGTACCCGGTGGAGCTACCGACGCGTTTTCGGCCGAGTACGGCTGGTGATGGTCGACACCCGCGCGGCCCGCGTCCTGGCCGAGGAGCAGCGGGCGATGCTCGATCCCGAGGAGGCCGACTGGCTGCGAAACGCGGTCCTTGACGACCCCGCCTCGTATGACCATCTGCTCATCGGCAGCTCTCTGCCGTGGCTGCTGCCCCCGCTCGTCCACGACGCGGAACGCTGGAATGCCGCCCTGTGCGCCGGCGCACGCGGGGACCGGTGGGCACGCTTCGGCGAGAAGGTGCGCCGCGCCGGTGACCTGGAGCATTGGGCCGCCTTCCCGGAATCCTTCGACCGGTTCACGGCGTTGCTGCGGGAGGTCGCGAGCGGTCCGGACGCCCCGGCGACGGTATGTGTCCTCTCGGGCGATGTGCACCACGCCTACATCACCGAGCCCCGGTGGCCGGACACCCCGCCCGGCCACGGACGCGCTTCCGGTACCGCCTCCGGCCCCGGCTCCGGACCCACCCCGGCATCCCGCGTCCTCCAGCTGACCTGCTCTCCCGTGCACAACTCGGTCCCCCGGTGGATCCAGGCGGGATTCCGCTTCGGCTGGAGCCGGACGGGCCGGCGGATCGGCCGGCTCCTGACACGCCACGGCCGCACCGGAGCCTCGCCGGTCACCTGGGACAGGGCGGGCGGCCCCTGGTTCGGTAACCAGCTCATGACGCTCACATTGCTTGGCCGGAAGTCTGCGCTGACATTGGTACAGGCCACAGCGGGAAAGCAGGGGGACCAGCTCGCAGCGGTTCTTGAGCGTTCACTCACCCCTGAGGATTAGGCGGCTTTCAGCCACCCGACAGAATGTTGAAGTTGCAAGTACTCGTGAGGTTTCCCTAACCTGAGGCGCCCAGTCGGTTCACGTCCCCACCCCGACCGAAGGAGCCCGCCCCCCATGCTCATCCGCTTGAACCAGGCGCAGCCCTATGTGCTCAGCCTCTTCCGCTTCGTCGTCGGCCTGCTCTTCGCCTTCCACGGCGCCGCCACCCTCTTCGGGGTGCTCGGCGGCGACCAGGCCGAGACCGGTGCCTGGCCCGGCTGGTACGCCGCTCTGATCCAGCTGGTCTGCGGGGCTCTCGTCGCCCTCGGTCTCGGCACCCGTGCCGCGGCGTTCCTCGCCTCGGGCTCGATGGCCTACGCGTACTTCAAGGTGCACCAGCCGGAGGCGTTCCTGCCGCTCCAGAACGGCGGCGAGCCGTCGGCGATGTTCTGCTGGGCGTTCCTGCTGCTGGTCTTCACCGGTCCGGGGGCTGTCGCCCTGGACCGGTTCTTCGGTTCGCGGAGCCCGGCGGCCACCGCCGAGGACACAGCACGGCAGGACAAGGCTCCGGCCGTCTCGGTCTGACCGGCCCTCCCCGGCCCCCGCGTTCCGGCGCCGACCCGGCGCGCGGCGAGACCGGAGACGTACGGCGGCGCCCCGCTCCCCCGAGTCCGCGGAGGGAGCGGGGCGCCGCGGCGTAGGCCGTGCTACTCCGTCAGGCCCGGCCGTCGGGCCCGAACGGCACCGTGAAGCAGGCGGCCCGCTCCCCCGCACCGCCCTGCCGGTCATGGATGATCACCGACCGTGCCCCGCCCTCCCGGAAGTTCCAGTCGTGCAGGGCCTCCGCTCCCCCGTCGCCGTCCTCGTCCGTCCGGAAGTCCAGCCACACCTCGTTGACCGGGTCCGCGGCAGCGGACGGGCGGTGCTGGTAGTGCGGCCCCGCAGCGGCCGGGTCGGCGCCGCAGGGCGAGGTGTGCACGTGCATCCCGTACGCACGGCCGGGCACGAGTCCTTGCAGGCGTGCCCGGACCCGGGTGCCGGACGGGCCCGTGAACCGGGTGACCTCGATCCGCGCGCCCGCCGGCACCAGCCGGGTGTCGTACGTCAACGCGTCGGAGGGGACGAACGAACCGGGCGGGGAGAACACCCCCGCGGCCCGCATCCACGAACTGCCGCCCATGGCGGCGACGTCGTCCGTGCGGCTCGGGTCCGCCGCAGGAGCGCCGGGCGCGCCGTGGCCACCGGGGGTGTCACGCACACCGGGGGCGCCGTGGGTGTCACGCACACCGGGGGCGTCGTGGCCGCCGGGGACGTCGTGGGCGCCATGAGCACCCTGCGTACCGTGCCCGCTCCGGATGGGCTCCTGGGCGACGCCGACGCCCGCGGCGTACGCCAGCGTCAGCAGCGCCGCCGCGCCCGCCAGCACGCCCGGGACCCGCGAGACGCCCCGACCCCGCGACCTCGTGCCGCCCTCGGGTCCCGCCGTCGGCCACCGTCCCGAAATCGGGTGCGCCGGACCGGGTCCCGTCCGTACCATCCATGCCGTCATGCGCTGCTCCTCGCTCGTGCCGGTCGTTCTCCCCGCCTAACGGGCGCATGGCCGTCAGGTGTACGTGACCTGCACAACATCACCCGCCCTGGGCGATCCCGTCAGAGGCCCCACGCGTACGCTGTACAGCTGAACCTGCCGCCCCTGCCGCTCCCCTGCGACCGTCGCGGCGTCGACACGATCGGGGAGTCGTAGACGGTGTTGGAGAGTGTGGCTGCGCTGACCAGCAGCCCATGGATCTACGTGGTGGTCGCCGCCTCCGTCCTCCTGGACGTCTTCCTGCCCCTCCTGCCCAGCGGTGTTCTCGTCATCACGGCGGCCACGGCGGCGGCAGCGGGCTCCACCACCGTCAACGGCTCCGGTGAGGGCGCCGGCGGGCAGGTCCCCTCGCTCGTCGTCCTGATCCTGTGCGCGGCCACCGCATCGGTGCTCGGCGACCTCGTCGCCTACCGGCTCGCCTGGCGCGGGGGCGACCGGCTGGACCGGGCCATCGCCCGCTCCCGGCGTCTGACCAGCGCGCAGGAACGTCTCGGAGCGGCACTGAGCCGGGGCGGGGGCGCGCTGGTGGTCATCGCCCGGTTCGCCCCCGCCGGCCGCTCCGTGGTCTCCCTCGGCGCGGGTGCCGCGCACCGCAGGAAGCGGGACTTCCTCCCCTGGTCCGCGCTGGCGGGCCTGGCCTGGGCCGGTTACAGCGTGGGCCTCGGCTACTTCGGCGGCCGGTGGCTGGGCTCGACGTGGTTCGGCACGGCCGTCTCGGTGCTGGCCCTGTTCGTGGCGGGCGCCCTGGCCGCGTTCGTGGTCAAGCGCCCCGCGACGCGCCCCGTATCTCCAGCCCGTCGAGCAGCTTCATCGTCGCTGCGGTGATCTCGTCGACGGCACGGTCGAACACCTCCCGGTTGTGCGCGGCGGGCGCGCGGAACCCGGAGACCTTGCGTACGTACTGAAGGGCGGCGGCCCGCATGTCCTCCTCGGTGGCCTCCTCGGGGAGAGCGGGCGGGCGGAGCGTCTTGATGCTGCGGCACATGACTCCAGTGTGGACCGCCCCACTGACAACGGACACCCGGCCGCCCCGCGGCCGGGTGTCGCTCCGCCTGCGCTCACTCCCCGCGCCGGTCGCTCAGCTGCTCCGCGCCCGGTCGTCCCTGCCCGACCGGTCGGTGCACAGGGCCCAGATGACGAAGACGTCGATCGCGATGGTGACGATGGCCCAGACCGGGGTGTACGGGAGCCACATGAAGTTGGCGATGAGGTTCAGGGAGGCGAGGGCGACGCCCGCTCCGCGGGCCCAGGCCGCACCCTTGAGGATGCCCAGGCCCACGAGGACGAGGACCACTCCGAGGATGAGGTGGATCCAGCCCCACGAGGTGACGTTGAACTTGAAGACGTAGTCGTTGATCCGCGTGTAGACGTCGTTCGAGGCGATCCCCGCGATGCCCTTCAGCACTCCGAGGACACCGTCCACGAAGAGCAGGACACCGGCGAACACCGTTCCTCCGGCCGCCCACGGGCTGCCCGGGCGGGGTTCGGCGGGGCGCGAGGCGGCGGGCGGGGGCTGGGATGTGCTGGACTGCGACATGAGGACTCCTTGGCCGGAGCAGGCGCCGGTGCAGCCGGAACGGATGCCGGGCGCCTGCTGCCCTGACCCGCCCTGGAGGTGCGGGCAGATCAGCTCCGACGTTCCTCGCGGCCTCCGGGTGCAGCCAGCGGGACGCACCCGTTCGGGTGAAGGGTCACGGTGCGCTGGTCACGGCGCGCTGACCGTGACGACGCGCCCTTGGGCGTCGACGGTGAGCGCCTCCCGTTCGACGCGGTTGACCAGGGCGGTACCGGCCCCGCACGACGCCCCACACCAGGCACGAGAAGACGGTGAGGAAGGCGTGCAGCACGTGGTTGACCGGCTGCCCGCGCACCAGCACCGCCTGGCTCCCGGAGCGGGACTCGACGCGCCAGCCGCTCGCGAGGCGCCGGCTGACGACCCAGTCCAGATGAGCGCCCGCTGCGTCGCGTCGGGAGGGTCGCGCCCGGCGTCCCCGGCGACGCGACAGCCGGGCGGTGGTTCGACCGACGCGCTCTCCCGTCGACGACGCTTCACGGGATCACCCCCAGGTGTCGAGGTCGCCGCCGCGCCATTCGATCAGCCCGGGCCGGTCCAGCTCGACGATCTTGTCGGGCCCGGGGGCGAACCCGGCGGCCTGCAGCAGCGCGGCCACCTCGCCCCGCCCGTGCGCCAGGCCCACGATCTGGCCGTGCACGGTGACCCGCCGTCCTCCGGTCGCGGAAGGCGGATAGACGATCACGGGCGGGTGCTCGGCCATGCCTCCACGGTGCCCCGGGCACTGACCCCGCGCATCCCGGGAGGCGAGCGTCGCGCACGCCCGGGAGGTGGGCCGCGCGCAGGCCCGGGAGGCGGACCGCGCGCACACCGGGGGCAGGGCTCTTCCCCCCTCTCTGTCCACGGAACCGCCCGGACGCGGCCCGACGTCCCCGAAGACGTTCGTACGATCATGAACCGCGACGGAGGACCCGCCCATGACGGCAACGGCTGCCCGCTATCTGTACGTGACCCGTCACGGCCAGGCCTCAGAGGACGAGACCATGCTGACGGAGGCCGGCCGCCGTCAGGCCGCTCTGCTCGGGGAGCGGCTGCGCGGGGTGCCGATCACGGCGGTCCACCACGGCCCGCTCCCCCGTGCCGAGCAGACGGCGCGGCTGATGGGCGAGCAGCTGCCGGGTGTTCCCCTGCTGCGGTCCGAACCGGCGGGTGACTACATCCCGTACCTGCCGTCACGGGAGGAGCTGCCGGCGGAGTCGGCCGATCGGACCCTCGCCCGGCTGGCCGAATTCCCGGCGGCGGAACGCGAGCTGGGCCCCGGTCTCGCGGAGGAGGCGCTCGCGCGGTTCACGGGAACGGTCGAGGGCGACGAACCCCGCCATGAACTCCTCGTCACCCACAACTTCCTCGTCGGCTGGCTCGTCCGGGCCGCGCTGGACGCCCCGAAGTGGCGCTGGCTGGGCCTCCACCACGCCAACGCCGGGCTGACCGTGATCCGTTACTCGCCCGGCCGGCCCCCGGCGCTCCTCCTGTTCAACGACACCGGCCATCTGCCCGCCGAACTCCGCTGGACCGGCTTCCCGCCCGAGGAGCGCATCTGAGCCGGGACGCGCGCGGGTCACGGACGGAGGTCAACTCCCCTGCCCGCGAACGCCGATCATCGCCATGAGCAGTTCGTGCGTCCCGGCGTCCGCGGCCACGACGAGCCCCCGGCCGCCCGGTCCGACCGGTGCGCCGTCGATTCCGGTGACGACGCAGCCGGCGGCCCGGCACAGGGCGATCCCGGCGGCGAAGTGCACGCTCCCGCTCAGGTCGCCGCCGTCCGTGACGTAGGCGGCCCGCTTGCCCGCCGCGACCCAGGCCAGCGCCAGCGTCGTGGAGACGACGCGCGGGCGGAAGTTCTCGACGAACCCGGGGTGGCCGAGCAGGTCGACGGCCCGGAAGCCGGGCGCGCTCGGGAAGGGCGGGTCGAGGTTCACATCCACGAGCCGGGTGTCCGCCGCGGGCGCCAACCGCCGCTCGTCGCCCTCCGCACCGGACCGGACCCGGGCGGTCTCGCCGTCGGTGAGGAAGACCTCGCCGCTGAACGGATCGGCCACGGCGGCCGGACCGTTGCGCAACACCACGTTGACGGCGACGAGTCGGGACCCGACGGCGTAGTTGAGCGTCCCGCACAAGGGGTCCACCAGCCACTCCCGCTCCGCGTCGGCCGCCCCCTGCCGGCCGCCCTCCTCACCGTGCACCGCGTCCCCGGGGCGGGCGGCGCGGATGACGTCGAGGATCGCCTGCTCGGCGGCCAGGTCGACGTCGGTGGCGAAGTCCCCGGAGCCCTTGTCGATACGGGAGTGGGGCCGCCCGTACCGGGCCCGCACGACCTCCGCCCCGGCCAGCGCGGCGGCTGCCGCGAGCTCGGTGTCCGTCGGGCTCGTGAATGAGTCGATCACGCCCCCTCCCGACGGCCGAGGAGCAGCGCCTCCGAGCCGACTGGCCGGAATCCGGCGGCCTGGAACGCCCGGATGCTGCGCGCGTTGCCCGCGGCCTGCTGCGACCAGAGCGGTTCACCCGGGGGCACCAGATGCCGGGCGGCGGCGGCGAGGGCGCGCCCGAGCCCCCGGTGCCGGGCGTCCTCGTCCAGCTCGACGGCCACCTCCCAACGACCCGCCACACCGCGCCCGAGCACCAGCACTCCCCCGTCGGCCTCCCACATCCGCACCCCGTCCCGGCGCCGACGGGCGCTGATCACCCGGGGGTGCACGGGATCGATGACCTCCCGCAGCTCCAGGCCGGGTCCACCGGGCAGGGAGGACGCCACGGTCAGGAGGTCGATCGTGTCGGTGGTCCGCCCGGTGCGTTCCAGGAAGGCCGACAGGAAGCGCGGATGCATGGTCGCGGCCAACGGGTCGCAGTCCAGGGCGGCCAGCGTCGCACGGACCCACGCGGGGTCCTCATCGGTGAACACGACCGAGTGCGCGGTGAAGGCGATTACTCCTGTGTCGCGGCCGCTCGGCGCGGGGACCACGGTCGTCCTTCCATCGGTCTCCGGAAACCGCCCGCACGCCGCCCCCTCCAGGATCTCCGCCAGCGTCCGCCCCATCAACTGCCCCCTCGTCCTTGGCCGTCCGGTCCGGCCGTCGCCCCGCCGTGTCACCGCACGGCCCGATGGGCGACGCGACGAGAGCCGCCCGCGCGGGAGAAACTCGGATCGGCCTCCAACGGGCAACGGCAGAAGGGACGATAACCCCATGACCGATGAAGATCTGTTCGAGCCCGACCACCGCGACCGAAGCGAGACCGACGGGGATCACGCCTGATGTGGGAGAGCGCCATCGCCGTCATAGGCACCCTCGCCGGCGGGCTCCTCGTCACGATCACCCAGCAGATGACCGACCGGCGCCGGCAGCGCGAGCAGCACCGCGAGCGCGTCGCCGACCTCACCGGCCAGCTCCTGAGCGCCGCGCTCCGCTACCGCCAGCTGTACTGGCTCCGGGTGGACGCCCGCCGGGCGGGAGAGCCGGACCCCGTCGTCCGGGCGGATTTCTACCAGGCCCGCAGTGATGTGACCGAGGCCCGGGACCGGCTGGCCCTGGCCGTCACCGACGAGACCTTGCTCCGGGCGGCCGGACGCGCTGCGTGGAGTGCCCTGGATCTGAGTGATATCGACCCCGGCGTCCCGGAGGACGGCCGCTACACGCCCGAGATCGAGGCCCGGCTCGAAGCGGCGCGGCAGCGTACGCACAACGCCCACACCGAGCTGCGGCAGGCGGCCGCCGGCTACGGCACCGCGTCGGCCCCTGGCCGTGCCGTCGACACACGGGCGCAGTCCACCTGACGACCCTGTGGACTCCCAGGAGGCTTCCGGCACGAGAAGGCCCCCCGACCGATCACGACTGGGGGGCCCAAACAGGCTCTCACCTGCTACTTGTCCTCGGTGGGCGCGGACGGTTTCGAACCGCCGACATCTGCTTTGTAAGAGCAGCGCTCTACCCCTGAGCTACGCACCCGTGGATGAGGCAACAGCGTACATGGACCGGGGCCGTGCTCATAAACCGTTCGGACCGGGGGATAACCCCACCCCCGAGACGGTAGCCGGCCGGATCCCGCCGGGGGCCGTCGCTGCATACGGTTTGAGTGCACCGGCACCGACGTCCGGTGGCACGCACAGCACGCACTGGGGGACCGATCACCGTGGACATCGCTACGAGCGCACCGACCCGCACCCGTCTCGGGGGCACCGGGCGGGCCCTCGCTCTCGGGGGCGGGGCGGCGTTGCTGGCGCTGGCTCTCACCGGGTGCGGGAGCACGGACGTGGACGGCGCCCCCGTCGAGCGCAAGTCGTTCGCCCTGGAAGGGAAGACGCTGACCGTCGACGCCGAGAACGGTGTCGTGGACCTGGTGCCGGCTGATGTGGAGCAGGTCGAGGTGGAGCGGCAGTTCGACGGGTGGGCGGTGTTCGGCAGCGGGCCCGACGCCGTGTGGAAGATGGAGGGCGACACCCTGACGCTCCGGGTGAAGTGCGAAGGCATCGCCAACTGCGACTCCCGGCACCGGGTGAAGGTGCCGCGCGGGGTCGCGGTGACGGCCGCCTCGGACAACGGGACGGTCAGCGCCACCGGCTTCGACAGCGCGTTGGACCTGTACTCCGACAACGGCGAGATCAACGTCCGGGACACGAGCGGCGCGCTGAAGCTGAAGAGCGACAACGGGCAGGTGCGGGCCGAGCGGATATCCGGCTCCTCCGTGACCGCCCGCGCCGACAACGGGGAGATCCGGCTGGGCTTCGCCTCCGTGCCCGACCTCGTGGACACCGTGAGTGACAACGGGAGCATCACCATCGATCTGCCGCCGGGCGGGCAGAAGTACAAGGTCGACGCCTCCGCGGACAACGGGGACGTCTCCGTCGACGTGCCGCGCGGCGACGACAGCGCCCACGTCGTGAAGGCCTACAGCGACAACGGGGAAGTCACCGTGCGAAGCGCGAACTAACCGACCCGTGTGTTCGTCCTTACCTGGTGGGACAATGTACCGGGCAGGGCGAATCGGCACGGGAGAGGCATGTGACGGCGACCAACGCGCGGCCGGAGGCAGGAGCGGGTGCGAGTTCCGCCGTTCGAAGTGGCCGGGACCTTCTGGCGCTGATGCTGCTGCCCGTGCCCCTCGTGCTGGCCGCGCTGCCCGCCGCCTTCGCCGGTGGCGGTACGCGCCGGTGGTTCGGCGGACGCGGCGGGGAGAGTCAGCGGGCCGAGGCACAGGCCGCGAAGGACGCCGCCGCCGAGGCGTTCTACGAGCTGGACACCGCCCAGCGCGATCTGCGGATCTCCATCGAGACCATCAACGCCGTGGACAGCTCCTCGCGCGGCCGCAAGGCATCCGAGGACTTCGCCGCGCTCGGCCGGCGCATCGACGAGGTCAGCCACGCCTACATCACCGCCGTCGACAGCCATGACCTGGACCGGGACGACCTGGAGCCCGCCGTCGCCTCCCGGGCCCGCACCGAGCTGACCCGGGCCAAAGACGACCTCGTGCGGGTCAAGGGCGAGCTGGACCGCTTCGCCCAGGGGCTCGGGCCGCTGCTCGGCAGCGCGGAGACCCAGCTCGCCCGGCTCGCCCCCGCCGTCGAGCGGGCCCGGCAGGCGCTCCTCGCGGCGAGCAACGCCCTCGACACCGTGCGGGCCGCGGGACTGCGGGCCGACGAGCTCGCCGCCCGGCTGGCCGCGCTCGCCCCCGAGCTGACCAAACTGAACCAGGGCGCGGGGAAGCACGGCGTACCGGAGACCCTCCAGCGCGCCGACGTGGTCCTCCGTGATGCGGAGGCGGTGCGCACCGAGGCGGAGCGGCTGCCCGAGCGGGCCGCCGAGATCGACCGACGGCTGGTCTCCCTGCGGACCCGGGCGCAGGCGCTGACGACCCGGGCGGGCTCGGTGGAGCCGGTGCTCAGCGAGTTGCGGCGGCGCTTCTCGGCCGCCTGCTGGCAGGACCTCCAGCCCGTCCCCGAGCAGGCGGCCGTCAGCGTACGGCAGGCGGAGGACAAGCTCGCCGAGGCGGCGAAGGCGCGGGAGGAGCAGCGCTGGGCGGACGCCACGTCCCGGCTGTCCACGGTCCGCGCCCTGCTCAACACGGTGGACGAGGCGGTCTCCGCCGCCGGAGACCGGTTGCAGCAGCTGAACGCGGTGGCGAAGGACCCGCAGCAGGAGATCGAGCGGACCCGCTTCGCGGTGCGGGACGCCCAGCGCCTCGCCATGGCCGGCCGGCACACGCCCGATCCCCGGCACGCACGGCCGCTCGACGACTCCGTCGCCCGGCTGGAGCGTGCCATCGCCGGGCTCGAAGGGCGCCACCCCGACTACTGGCACTTCCTGACCGAGACCGAGGCCGTGCGGCAGACCGCCGCCCGGGTCGTCTCCGACATCCGCGAGGAACGCGGCGGCGGCGCGTAAAGCCTGATCCAGGCGCATAGAGCCTGATCCGGGCGCGTGCAGCCTGATCCGGGCGCGTGCAGTCTGACGCAGAGGACAGGCGCCGAGCCGTCCGGCATCGAAGGGGGCATGGTCCGCGGCCCGCGATGGCTCTAGCCTGAGCCCATGCCTCGTTACGAATTCCGCTGCCGCACCTGCGGAGACACCTTCGAAGTCAGCCGTCCCATGGCGCAGTCCTCGGACCCCGCCTCCTGCCCCGCGGGCCACGACGACACCGTCAAGCTGTTGTCCGCCGTGGCCGTGGGCGGGGCTGCCGGGTCCGCTCCCGCACCGTCCGGAGGCGGTGGAGGCGGTGGAGGCGGTGGTTGCTGCGGGGGCGGGTGCTGCGGCTGAACCCGGGCCTACCTCTTGCGGGACAGCGTCAGGCCGTCCGCGACCGTCAGCAGCACGCTGTCCATCCGGGCGTCCGCGCTCACATGGTCGTTGAACTCCTTGATCGCCGCCGCCGGGCCCGTCGCCTCCGGGTCCGTCACCCCGCCGTGGAAGAGCACGTTGTCCGTGGCGATGACCCCGCCCTGCCGCATCCTGGGCACCAGCTCCTCCCAGTACGCGATGTAGCCGTCCTTGTCCGCGTCCAGGTAGGCGAAGTCGATGTGCGGCTCGGCGGGCATCGCGCGCAGGGTGTCCAGGGCGGGGGCGATGCGCAGGTCGATCCGGTCCGCGACGCCCGCCTTCTCCCAGGCCTCACGGCCGTACGCCGTCCACTCCTCCGAGATGTCACAGGCGATCAGCGTGCCGTCGGCGGGCAGCGCCTGGGCCATCGCCAGGGCGCTGAACCCGGTGAACGTGCCGACCTCCACCACATGCCGGGCGCCCACCAGCCGGACGAGGAAGGCCAACAGCGGGGCCTGCTCCTCGGCCGACACCATGCCCGCGTGGTCGGGGAATCGTGCGTACGTGGTGTCCACCAGCTCCCGCTGGACCAGGTTCAGCGGCGGGTTGTGGGCCAGCATGTACCGGTAGAGCTCGCCGGTGATCGTTGTGTCGTTGCCCTTGGTCATGCCCCCAGCCTCGCGCAACGCGCGCCCGCGCGCAGGAGAACTCACCCAGCGGCGGCCGCCAGGAAGCGGCGCAGGATCTCCTCCCCCGCCGCGCCGCCCCGCTCCTCCAGGGCCACCACGTGCGGGGCCCGCCAGCCCTCGTCGGCCAGTTCGCCGTGGCCGGGTCGCCAGCCGAGGTCGGCGGCGAGCAGCAGGTCGGCGTCGAGGAGGGAGTCCCCTGCGGCGAGCGTGCGGGTGGCTCCGGTGCGGCGGGCGACCTCGTGCATCGCGGCGCTCTTGGTGAGCGGCGCCGGGACCGCGTAGATCTTGCGGCCCTGGAGGGAGACCGTCCAGCCGCGCGGGCGGGCCCAGGCCGCCAGCTCCTTCACCCACCCCTCGGGCAGCAGGGACCGTTCGACGACGAGGTAGGCGAAGAGGTCCTCGGCGACCCGTTCCTTCAGCAGCCAGGCCGGGTCGGCGGTGGTCGCGAGGTGGGCGCGGATCTCGGTGAGCGGCGCGCACTCGGCCGCGATCCGGGACTCCACCCGCTGCTGCCAGTCGCGGTCGGAGACGCCGTCGACCAGGATGTGGCCGCCGTTGGCGCAGATCGCGTACCGGGGGGCGGGCCCGGGGAGGTGGATGCGCCCGTACTGCTCGCGGGTGCGGGTGGTGGTCGGCACGAAGACGGTGGCGCCCGTCACCTCGGTGAGGAGCGCGGCAGCCGTCTCCGTCATGTACGAGAGCGGCTTGTGGCCGTACACCTCGACGCACAGGAGCCGGGGGGCCTCCGCGTCCGGCATGGACAGGTCGAGCGAGGCCGCCGAGTAGATCAGCGTACGGTCGAGGTCGCTCGCCACCAGGGTGGTGGCCGAAGACGTCGAAGGGGTCGAGGAGTTCACGTTCATGCGCCCTTCACCGCCTTGCCGTCCGCGCCCGTCGCGCCGCGCGTGTACCGGGGGTGGATCAGACCGACACAGCTGTACGGGAGGTCGTCGGCCTCCTCGACCGGGACGCCTCGCTGTTCGGCCAGCAGCCGGATGTGCTCCAGGTCCGTGCCCGCGCCGCGCCGGGCGAGGATCTTCCAGGGGACCCGGCGGAGCAGCACCCGGGTGGTCTCGCCGACGCCCGGCTTGACCAGGTTGACGTCGTGGATGCCGTACTCCTCGCTGATCCGCTCGACGGCCGCCCAGCCCTCCCAGGTCGGGGCGCGGTCGGCGGCGAGCAGATCCTTGGCCTCGGCCTCGACCTGGCCCGCCACCTCCTCGAAGCGGGCGGCCACCGCCGTCAGGAAGTCGCCCGAGACATCGGAGCCGGCCAGCTCCCGGTAGAACTTCCCGCCGTGGAAATCGTTCGGCCCGACCAGGTCGGCGCGGAGCACCGTACGGGAAATGAGGCCGGAGACCGTGGAGTTGAGGCAGGCCGAGGGGATGAGGAAGTCCTCGCGGGTGCCGTACGTCCGCACGCAGCCGCCCGGGTCCGCGAGCACCGCGATCTCCGGGTCGAAGCCGGCGGGCCCGCCCGAGGACTCGAACTCCTGGATCGCCGCGGCCAGTTCGCGGGTGATCGCGCCCTTGCCCGTCCAGCCGTCGACGAACACCACGTCGGACGGGTCGTGATGGGCGGCCAGCCAGCGCAGGGCGGTGGCGTCGATGCCACGGCCCCGGACGATGGAGATGGCGTAGTGCGGCAGGTCCAGGCCGTGCCGGTGCTGGGCCCAGCGCCGCATCAGCACCCCGACCGGGGTTCCGGCCCGGGCGAGCGAGACGAGCACGGGGCGGGGGCCGCGTTCGGCGAGGACCGTCTCGGTGACGGTGCCGACCGCGCGGGCGATGCGCGCGGCGGAGGTCTCCAGGGCGGCGGAGAACAGCGCCTGGTACTCGGCGCTGGGCTGGTACTCCACGGGCAGCGACTCCGCGTAGTGCGCGCCGCCGCTCTGGATCGCCTCCTCGCGCTCCTCCGTGGGGGCCTCCAGCTCGGTGTCCGAGAGGTCCTGGAGCAGCCAGCCGACGTCCTCGGGCGCGTAGCTGGAGAAGTCGGGGCCTCGGAGGGGCTCGGGCAGCACGGCGGGCTCCTGGACAGGTGTGGGGGTGTACGAGGGGACGACCGCGAGGAGTACCTGGCCGGTGTGCTCGGCGAGCCGGGCCAACAGCCCGTCGGGGGCGTGCAGTTCGGGGGTGTCGGCGGCGGAGTCGACGACGGCGATCACCGCGTCGAAGCCGGCGCCCGCCACGTTGTACGCGTACCGGTCGCCGGGGCCGTCCGCCGGGGTGTCGTGGGCCGGGAAGACGAGGCGGGTGCGTATCGCGTAGCCGGGGTCGTCGACGGCGAGGACGGGCGAGCGGGTGGTGGTGGAGTAGCGGACCTCGGTGTCGGCCCCCAAGGTCTCTTCCAGAGCCGTGCCCAGGCGCAGCGGCGCGTACATCAGCTCCTCGAAGCCGAGCACGAGCACCCGGCCCCGGCGGGCACCGCCGCCCAGCGCGCCCGCGATCCGCTCCGCCATCTCCGGCAGCGCCGCTTCGAGCGCCGCCCGGTGGGCCGGGGTGAAGCCGTGCCTGCCGCCGTCGGGAACGCCCGCGGGCCAGGCGAGGTCGACGCGGGTGACCGGGGCGGGAGCCGGTACGGGGGGTGGCGGCGAGGCGGAAACCTCCGCCTCCTGGGCCGCGACGAGGGCCTGGCCGCGTTCCAGTACGCCGTCCGGGAGCGTGACCGTGCCCGTGGAGCGGGTCACCAGGTCGACGCGGGCGCCGATCTCGGCGGCGAAGACGGTCAGCCGGTCACGGTCCACCGGGGAGCGCATGTCGACCAGCGCGACGATGACGTACCGGTCGCGCGGGTGCGGCTCGTGCAGCGCGCGGATGGTGTTGAGCACCGTGTTGCCGGTGGAGAACTCGTCGTCGACCAGCACCAGGGTCGAGGCCTCCGCTCCCCCGGCCAGCAGCTCGGAGTCCTCCGGCAGCAGCAGGTGCGAGGTGGCGTGCGAGTGGGCCTCCTCGAAGCCGCCCGCCTGCCGGGCGCCCGCCACCGGACGCCGGGTGGAGTGCAGGTACGGGGCGTCCCGCAGGCCGTCGGCGACGGCGTGGCCGAGACCGGTGGCCGTCTCCGCGTATCCGAGGACCACCGCGCGGCGGGCCTCCTCCTCGCCGAGCAGCGCCCGTACCCGCTCACCGAGCCCGTATCCCGCTCCGTACACGACGGAGGGCCGCTGGGGCACATGTTTGCCCAGCACGTTGGAGACGAGCAGGTGCGCCCGCTTGGGGTTGCGGCGCAGGGCCAGGCCCAGCAGCTCCCGCAGGTCTCCGTCGCCTTCGAGGGCGACTCCGAGCCGCTCGGCCACCCAGTCGCCCGACCACACCACGTCCACGTTCTCTTCTCTCGTCGCGCGCTCGCTCATCGACGCGCGCTCAGTTCGTCAGGCCGGCGGCCAGCAGGTCCACGAAGCCGACGTCTTCCCTCGCCACCCCGAAGACCTCGGCCCGCTGGAGCGTTCGCTCGGCCCAGGCCCGGTGCGGCTTCACTTCGTTCATCTTGTTCGTGTACGCCGAGCGCAGCACCCCGCCGCCCCCGCGCTCGGGGCTCAGGATGTCCTGGGCGTCGGTGAACTCCTCGTGGCTGACCACGGACAGCGCGTGGACGGGCGCCACGTGCGACGGGTGGATGCAGGTCTTGCCGAGCAGGCCGTTGGCCCGGTCGAGCTCGATCTCGCGGAGGAGTCCGTCCATGTCGTGCTCGATGAGGGCCGTGCGCAGCTCCTCTGCGCGGCCCTCCAGGAAGGGGCTGCGGCGCAGCTGGGGCTTGAACATGCGCTCCTGGCGGCGGAAGTACTCCCAGACCGGGCCGGTGATCGTGAAGCCCGTGCCGTCGGCCCGGCCGAGCACGTTGACCACGTCGGCGATCACGGAGGCGACGATATGGACGTCGTACGCCGTCATGTCGGGCGCGCGGCGCAGCCCGTAGGCCGAGCAGAAGTCGGTGACGCCGAGCCGCAGGGCGAGCACCCGGTCCCGGTACTTGTCGACGCTGCGGGCGATGCCCCGGAGAATCTCGCCGCGTGTCTCCAGATGGAGCAGCTCGGGGGATTCGAGGACGGGCATGGCGAAGAGCCGTCGGCCGCATGCCGTCTCGGCCTCGGCGAGCGCCTCCAGGAAGTGCCTGCCACGCTCTTCGGTGAATTTGGGAAGTACGAAACCGGACAACATCCGGACCGAGTCGCCGAGGCGGCGCACCAGGTCGGTGATCTGGGCCGGTTCCCGTACGCGGATGAAGAGGAGCGGGGCGTCCGCGCCGGCCGTGCTCCCGGCGTCGCCCTCGTGCCGGGGTCCGGGCCCCGGCGCCGCGTCCCGGGCGGCCAGCGCGGCGAACTGCCTGATCAGGTTGGCTTCGGCGTCGGTCACCTCGGCGTCGTCGATCGAGTCCTCCAGGCAGAGCACCATGGAGACGACACCGCGCGCGGCCTGCTTCAGCACGTCCTCGGCGAGCGACGGACGGGTGGCCGGGGAGTAGAGCGTGGCCCCCAGGGCGACGGAGAGCATCCTCGCCGGGGAGTCCGCGGTGAAGGTGCTGGGCTCTCTGTGGAACAGGCCCTCGCGGGCAGCGGGCGAAATGTGCCCGAAGTGACGCATGATTTTCCCCCGAACTGCCTGACCGGCCGAAGAACGCATGGCCGGTAATAGTACGTACGGACGGGTGTCAACAGTTCCCCATGTACATGAATTTCCGGTTACTCGCCCCTTGTCCGCCCCCCTCTCGCGGTACTGCCCCGCTCGGCCCGCGCCACCGCCGGACACGGCCGTGCCGCCCCCCGCGTTGTCCGCACGGGCCCCCAGCAGGCAGGATGACGGTCATGACGCACACGATGCTGAAGGGCTCGAACGTCCCTGTCGATGCCGCGGCCGTCCGGGCCGTGCTGCGCTGGACCCCGGGCGCCGGGGTTCCCGACGTGGACGCCTCCGCCCTGCTCCTCGGTGCGTCCGGGCGGGTGCGGTCCGACGAGGACTTCGTCTTCTACAACCAGCCCCGGCACCCCTCCGGCCTGGTCCGGCGGCTGCCGAAGCGCAGTGTCCCGGAAGGGCTGACGGACACGATCGAGGCGGACCTCGGGGCGCTCGACGCTTCGGTGGACCAGGTCGTCATCGCGGCCTCCTCCGACGGGGCCGCCTTCGAACAGGTCCCGGACCTGCGGATACTCCTGTTCGACGCCGCGTTCGCCGACGGCGAGCCGCTGGCGGTTTTCGATGTACGGCCGGAGACCGGCGAGGAGACGGCGATCATCTGCGGCGAGCTGTACCGCCGCGGCGAGGGCTGGAAGTTCCGTGCGGTCGGCCAGGGCTATCCCACCGGCCTGATCGGGCTGGCCACCGCTTTCGGCATCTCGGTGGACGAGTCGGAGGCGGCGGACGAGGGCCGGGCGCCTGAGGGGACACAGGAGTCGGCCGCCGCGGGGCCCCTCCCGGCCGCCGTGCCGCCTCCTCCGAGCGCGCCGCCGGGCCCCGTCCCGGCCGCGGCCACCGGGCCCGACTCGCAGGCCACCGTGCAGCATCAGCAGCCCTCCTACGGTTATCCGCCCCCGGTCGCGCCTCCCGTTGCCGGCGCCGGGGCCCAGCAGCCGGCGTACGGCTATCCCCAGCCCGCCGCCGCACCGCCCGCCTACGGCTATCCGCAGCCCGCGGCAGCCGCCGCGCACGCGCCCGACCCCCATTTCGCGCTGCCTCCACAAGGTCCGCAGTTCGTCCGGTCCTGAGCCGTGCCCCGGGAGCGGGCCCCGGATCAGGTCCGGGACTTGTAGCCGCGCCCCCATTGCATGCCGTAGCCGTACAGCCGGTCCAGCTCGGACTGGAATCCGTACACGAACTTCACCTCGCGGCGCACGATCAGCTCGTCCTTGATGTTCTCCACCGTGAACACCGCGCAGGAGCGGGCCTGCGGCGCGCGTTCGTCCAGCTCGATCTCGATGCGCGGCCCGTGGCCCGGGTAGAGCGTGATCTTGGCGTGCGTACGGTCGAACGCCGGCGTCCGGTCGTAGATGTAGACGAAGAACAGCAGCCGCTTGATCTTGTCGCGCTGGTCGAGGTTGACGTAGACCGTCTCTCCCGAGGGCGCTCCGAACCGGTCGTCGCCGCTGAGCCGGACGTAGGGCGGGCCGTTGAGGTCGCCGATCAGGCTGCCCAGGGGCTGCACGACCCCCTTGGTGCCGTCCATCAGCTCGTACATGCAGCCGAGGTCCAGGTCGACGTTGACGACGCCCTGGGTGTGCGCCTGGACGACCTCGGGCTTGAAGAGCTGGAGGGGGCGCCGCAGCCTGCCGCTCTGGCGTGAGCGGCCCTCGATGTCCGAGGTCCGCATCCGCCAGGAGAGGTTGACCCGGAGGTTGCCCGACAGGGCGCCCTGCTTGTTGAGCGAGATCGTGGCGTTCCGTTTGGACAGCACGACGGCGCTCGACGTCGCGTTGCCCGAGTCGAACTGCGCCGCGCGCCCCGGCCACAGGCCGTCGAAGAAACCCATCCCTACCCCCACCTGTTCGCGTTGCCTCTTCGCGCCCCGGACATCACTGCGGGGCGGCCGCCGGGCCGGGTCCGGGAGTTCCCGGAGAGCCGTCGCCGTGTGGGCCGCCCCGCAGAGAGCGTTCCTCAATCCCTACCGGGTCACACCCCGGAGGACACTTCCGCCTTGGTGCCCGAGCCGTCGCCCCCGCCGGATTCCGCGGCGAGCGCGCGGTTGCGCTTGACCGAGGACCAGAAGGAGAGGGCGATCAGGATCACGCCGACCGAGCCGGTGATGAGCTCGTTGATCTCGTGCTGGATGGTGATCAGCAGGATGATCGAGAGCGCGCCGATCGCGTAGTGCGCGCCGTGCTCCAGATAGACGTAGTCGTCGAGCGTGCCCTCGCGCACCAGGTAGACGGTGAGCGAACGGACGTACATGGCGCCGATACCGAGGCCGAGGGCCATCAGCACGATCTCGTTGGTGATGGCGAAGGCGCCGATGACGCCGTCGAAGGAGAACGAGGCGTCCAGGACTTCCAGGTAGAGGAAGAGGAAGAACGCGGCCTTTCCGGCAAGGGCGACCCCGGTGACGGGCTTGCCCTTCTTCTTGGCCTCTTCCTCGGCCTCGTGCTCACGCTCCTCCTCCTCTTCGAGCTTGCCCTCGAAGAATCCGGAGAGCCCGCCGACGATCAGGTAGGTGATCAGACCCGCGATACCGGAGAGCATGACCGTCGCCGACTTGTCCACGTGCCCGCCGCCGTGCTGGTGGGCCTGGGTCGCGAAGGTCATGGCGGTGATCATCAGGAGGATCAGGGCGACGCAGACCGACAGCATGTCGACCTTGCCGAGCTTGGCGAGCGGACGCTCGATCCAGCGCAGCCAGTGGATGTCCCGGTCCTCGTCGAAGATGAAGTCGAGGAAGATCATCAGCAGGAACATGCCACCGAAGGCGGCGATCGACGGATGGGCGTCCGTCACCAGTTCCTTGTACTTGTCCGGGTCGTTGAAGGACAGGTCGATGGCCTCGATCGGTCCGAGCTTGGCACTCACGGCCACGATCACGACGGGGAACACCAGTCGCATACCGAAGACGGCGATGAGGATGCCGACGGTGAGGAAGATCTTCTGCCAGAAGGCATTCATCTTCTTCAGGATTCCGGCGTTGATCACCGCGTTGTCGAAGGACAGCGAGATCTCCAGGACGGACAGGATCGCGACGATGCCGAAAGCCTGCCACCCCCCGTAGAAAATCGCTGCGACCAGGCCGAGCGCGGTGACCGCGAACGACCAGCCGAAGGTTTTCAGAACCACTGGCTACCCCATCGTGTTGTTAAACGGGTCTCCCCCGGTGTGTCGGGGCTCCCCCGCGCCGTGCGCGGCGTTATGAAACGTTGACGCCGAAGTCTAGAGCGATGCCTCGCAGGCCGGACGCGTACCCCTGGCCGACTGCACGGAATTTCCACTCGCCGTTGTACCGGTAGAGCTCGCCGAAGATCATCGCGGTCTCCGTCGAGGCGTCCTCGCTCAGGTCGTAGCGGGCCAGCTCCTGGCCGTCGGCCTGGTTGACCACGCGGATGAACGCGTTGCTGACCTGGCCGAAGGCCTGGCCCCGGTTGTCCGCGTCATGGATCGAGACCGGAAAGACGATCTTGTCGCAGTGGGCGGGGACCTGGTCGAGGCGGACGATGACGGATTCGTCGTCGCCGTCGCCCTCGCCCGTGAGGTTGTCGCCGGTGTGCTCGACGGAGCCGTCCGGGCTCGTGAGGTTGTTGTAGAAGACGAACCACTCGTCACCGAGCACCCGGCCCGACTGGCACAGCAGGGCGCTGGCGTCGAGGTCGAAAGCGGCGCCGGTGGTGGAGCGTGCGTCCCAGCCGAGCCCGACCAGCACCTGGGTGAGGTTGGGTGCGGCCTTGGAGAGGGAGACATTGCCTCCCTTGGCGAGCGTGACGCCCATGTGTGTCCTCCCCGAGTCGTGAAAAACGCTGCCGGGCGCTTTCGACGCCCGGGGCGGGCGTCGAAAGCGCCCGGTCGGGGGTGTCCGGCGGATCAGAACCGGCCGGACACCCCCCTGGCGCCAGAACGTCAGACGTTGACGCCGAAGTCCTGGGCGATGCCGCGCAGGCCGGAGGCGTACCCCTGGCCGATGGCGCGGAACTTCCACTCGGCGCCGTTGCGGTAGAGCTCGCCGAAGACCATCGCGGTCTCCGTCGAGGCGTCCTCGCTCAGGTCGTAGCGGGCAAGCTCGGTGTTGTCGGCCTGGTTGACCACGCGGATGTACGCGTTGCGGACCTGGCCGAAGCTCTGCTGACGGCTCTCGGCCTCGTAGATCGAGACCGGGAAGACGATCTTGTCGACGTCGGCCGGGACACCGGCGAGGTTCACCTTGATGACCTCGTCGTCGCCCTCGCCCTCACCGGTGGTGTTGTCACCGGTGTGCTCGACGGAGCCGTCGGGGCTCTTCAGGTTGTTGAAGAAGACGAAATTGCCGTCGGCGGCGACCTTGCCCTCGGGGTTCGTCAGCAGGGCGCTGGCGTCGAGGTCGAAGTCACCCCCGGTGGTGGTGCGGGCGTCCCAGCCCAGACCGACGATGACCGCGGTCAGGTTGGGCGCGGCCTTGGTCAGCGAGACGTTGCCGCCCTTGCTGAGGCTGACTCCCACGAGTCCTCCAGTAGTTTTCTCAGGGGCCGGCAGACACCAGCGTCCCCGTCGTTCGTTGGCATCGGATCAACGATTGGATCCTAGTGACCGGTTCCCGGCCAAAACAGGCTTTTGACCGGGCGTCGCCAGGAGATCGGCTCAGAGTGCTTCGAGCGCCTTGACGTAGTCGTTCAGGTCCCGGGCGTCCGGGAGGCCGTTGACGACGCTCCAGCGGACGACGCCCGCCTTGTCGATGACGAAGGTGCCGCGCACCGCGCAGCCCTTGTCCTCGTCGAAGACGCCGTACGCCCGCGAGGTCTCCCCGTGCGGCCAGAAGTCGGACAGCAGCGGGTACTCAAGACCCTCCTGCTCGGCGAAGACGCGCAGGGTGTGGATGGAGTCGTTGGAGACGGCGAGGAGCTGGGTGCCCTCGTTCTCGAAGCGGGGCAGCTCGTCGCGGAGCGCGCAGAGCTCGCCGGTGCAGACGCCGGTGAAGGCGAACGGGTAGAACACCAGCACCACGTTCTTCTCACCGCGGAACTCCGACAGCCGCACGGTCCTGCCGTGGTTGTCCTTGAGCTGGAAGTCCGGGGCCTGGCTGCCGACCTCGATCGCCATGGAACACGTGTCCTTTCGCCGCTTCTCCGCTTCCCGGGCCGGGTCCGTCCGGGTGACTCCCACCCTACGCAGACCGGCTGCGGCCGGACGAAGGCCCTCACGGGTGCGGATGCGCCCGTGAGGGCCTCGGGGTGGTGCGAAGAGCGGTTCAGCGCTTGGCCTTGGCCCCCTTGGGGGTGGCCAGACGGCTGCCCGTCCAGTCCTTGCCCGCGCTGATGCTCTTGGTCTGGGCGAGCCCGGCCGTCTGGGCGGCCTCATTGATGTCGCTCGGTTCGACGTATCCGTCACGGCCGGTCTTCGGCGTCATCAGCCAGACCATCCCGCCGTCCTCGATCAGACCGATGGCATCCACCAGCGCGTCCGTAAGGTCGCCGTCCTCGTCGCGGAACCAGAGGAGGACGACGTCTGCGACGTCGTCGTACTCCTCGTCGACGAGTTCCTGGCCGGTAGTGGCCTCAATGCCCTCACGGAGCTCCAGCTCGACGTCGTCGTCGTAGCCGATCTCCTGGACCACCTGTCCGGGCTCGAACCCCAGGCGTGCTGCCGGGTTGGTCCGCTCCTCCGCGTGGTCCGCGGTCGCGCTCACGGGATGCCTCCTGATCATGTCTTCGGAAAATGCTGCAGCCACGCGCGTGCGCGGGGCGTAGGCCGTAGTCCACACGGGCCCGGCGAATCGCGCAAGTACCCAGCGTGCGAGACCGCCTATACGGTGACGTTCCCTGCCACGTCGCCGCAAGTTCCGGCATGCCTCTCCGGCGGCTTCCCGGGGCCTGCCCCAGGTCGCTCCATCCGTTTACGTCCTTCCTCAGCTTATGCGGTTTCGCTCCGCCAATAGGAGTCGAACAGCCTTTGGGAACACTTGGACGCCTTGGGCGTAAGGTTGCGGTTTGCCCGTACCCAGCCGCGTACCGCCCACACGCCTGCCCCGCGGACGAGTTTTCCGAACCGTGGGGTTACCCCTCGGTAGAGATGACGTTCGGGGCCTCGCGGTAGCACGATGGAGGCGGCGCGCACAGAGTTGACAGAGTTGACAGAGCTGTCTGGGGGCACGTTCCCCGCGAACAGCCCCGCAGAGCACCACCGAACAGCGAAGGAACAGTGTGGCTTCCGGATCCGATCGCAACCCGATCATCATTGGCGGCCTTCCGAGCCAGGTCCCGGATTTCGATCCCGAGGAGACCAAGGAGTGGCTCGACTCCCTCGACGCCGCCGTCGACGAGCGCGGCCGTGAGCGGGCCCGCTATCTGATGCTCCGGCTCATCGAGCGCGCGCGTGAGAAGCGTGTCGCCGTGCCGGAGATGCGCAGCACGGACTACGTGAACACGATCGCCACGAAGGACGAGCCGTTCTTCCCCGGCGACGAGGAGATCGAGCGCAAGGTCCTCAACGCGACCCGCTGGAACGCGGCCGTGATGGTCTCGCGGGCCCAGCGTCCCGGGATCGGCGTCGGCGGCCACATCGCCACCTTCGCCTCCTCCGCCTCGCTGTACGACGTGGGCTTCAACCACTTCTTCCGGGGCAAGGACCAGGGCGACGGCGGCGACCAGATCTTCTTCCAGGGACACGCGTCCCCGGGGATCTACGCCCGCGCGTTCCTGCTGGACCGGCTGAGCGAGGCGCAGCTCGACGCCTTCCGCCAGGAGAAGTCGAAGGCCCCGAACGGGCTGTCCAGCTACCCGCACCCGCGGCTGATGCCGGACTTCTGGGAGTTCCCGACCGTCTCGATGGGCCTCGGCCCGCTCGGCGCGATCTACCAGGCGCGGATGAACCGCTACATGGAGGCGCGCGGGATCGCCGACACCTCCAAGTCGCACGTCTGGGCCTACCTGGGCGACGGCGAGATGGACGAGCCGGAGTCGCTGGGCCAGCTCTCCATCGCGGCCCGTGAGGGCCTGGACAACCTCACCTTCGTCGTCAACTGCAACCTGCAGCGGCTCGACGGCCCGGTGCGCGGCAACGGCAAGATCATCCAGGAGCTGGAGTCGCAGTTCCGGGGCGCCGGCTGGAACGTCATCAAGCTGGTCTGGGACCGCTCCTGGGACCCGCTGCTGGCGCAGGACCGCACGGGCATCCTGGTCAACAAGCTGAACACCACGCCGGACGGACAGTTCCAGACGTACGCCACGGAGACCGGCGCGTACATCCGCGAGCACTTCTTCGGCGACGACCCGCGGCTGCGGGACATGGTCAAGGACATGACCGACCAGCAGATCCTGCACCTGGGGCGCGGCGGTCACGACCACCGCAAGGTGTACGCGGCCTACGCGGCGGCCAAGGCGCACAAGGGGCAGCCGACGGTCATCCTGGCGCAGACGGTCAAGGGCTGGACGCTGGGGCCGAACTTCGAGGGCCGCAACGCGACCCACCAGATGAAGAAGCTCACGGTCGAGGACCTCAAGCGCTTCCGGGACCGCCTGCACATCCCGATCACGGACAAGCAGCTGGACGAGGGCTACCCGCCGTACTACCACCCGGGCCGTGACTCGGAGGAGATCCAGTACATGCACGACCGCCGGCAGGGCCTGGGCGGTTACGTCCCGACCCGGGTGGTCCGTGCCAAGCCGCTGCCGCAGCCCGCGGACAAGACGTACGCGGCCGCGAAGAAGGGTTCGGGGTCGCAGTCGATCGCCACCACCATGGCGTTCGTCCGCATCCTGAAGGACCTCATGCGGGACAAGGAGATCGGCAAGCGGTTCGTGCTGATCGCCCCCGACGAGTACCGCACCTTCGGCATGGACGCGTTCTTCCCGAGTGCGAAGATCTACAACCCGCTCGGTCAGCAGTACGAGGCGGTCGACCGGGATCTGCTGCTCGCGTACAAGGAGTCGCCCACGGGTCAGATGCTGCACGACGGCATCTCCGAGGCGGGCTGCACGGCCTCGCTGATCGCGGCCGGTTCGGCGTACGCCACGCACGGCGAGCCGCTGATCCCGGTGTACGTCTTCTACTCGATGTTCGGGTTCCAGCGGACCGGCGACCAGTTCTGGCAGATGGCCGACCAGCTCTCGCGCGGCTTCGTGCTGGGCGCGACCGCCGGCCGCACCACGCTGACCGGTGAGGGCCTCCAGCACGCGGACGGCCACTCGCAGCTGCTCGCCTCGACCAACCCGGGCTGTGTCGCGTACGACCCGGCCTTCGGGTTCGAGATCGCGCACATCATGCAGGACGGGCTCCGCCGGATGTACGGCGAGGCGAACGAGGACGTCTTCTACTACCTCACCGTCTACAACGAGCCGATCCAGCACCCCGCCGAGCCCGAGAACGTGGACGTCGAGGGCATCCTCAAGGGCATCCACCGCTTCTCCACCGGCGAGAAGGGCGAGATCCCGGCCCAGATCATGGCGTCGGGTGTGGCGGTCCCCTGGGCCCTGGAGGCGCAGAGGATCCTCGCGGACGAGTGGAACGTCAAGGCGGACGTCTGGTCGGCGACCTCCTGGAACGAGCTGCGCCGCGACGCGGTGGACGTGGAGCGCCACAACCTCCTGCACCCGGAGGAGGAGCAGCGCGTCCCGTACGTGACCAAGAAGCTCGAAGGGGCCCAGGGCCCGTTCGTGGCGGTCTCGGACTGGATGCGTTCGGTGCCGGACCAGATCGCGCGCTGGGTGCCGGGCGCGTACCAGTCGCTGGGCGCGGACGGCTTCGGCTTCGCGGACACCCGGGGCGCGGCCCGCCGGTTCTTCCACATCGACGCGCAGTCGATCGTGCTGGCGGTGCTGACCGAGCTGGCCAAGGAGGGCAAGGTCGACCGGTCCGCGCTGAAGACGGCGCTCGACCGCTACGACCTCCTGGACGTGGCCGCGGCCGATCCGGGCGCGGCGGGCGGCGACGCGTAGCGCAGCAGCGGGGAAGCGGTTCCCGGGGGCGGTGACGCGCGAGCGCGTCACTGCCCCTTCGCGTGTTCCCCCTCGCGCGCGGGCTCAGTTCTCCCAGATCTTGAAGGCACGTACCTGGTACGGGGACCTGGGCGTCCAGGTGCCCCCGCCCGGGTACGTCTCGAACTCCCCCGTCTCCGCGCACTCGGCGGACTGGTAGGTGGTGACGGGCCGCCCGGTGCGGTTGGCGAGGGACTGGGCGTCGGCGCCCTTCGGCAGCGGGACGCAGCTCTCGATGTCGGTGTCGGAGAGCTCGAAGGTGTGGCGGGCCCCGGTGAATTCGGGCTTCTTCCAGAGGCAGAGCCTGCCGGCCTCACAGGTGCCGAGAGCGACGCCCGGGGACCGCTCGGGGGCCGCGGCCGCCCGGTCGTGGGCCAGGGCCTGGGGAACGAGCGCGGAGACGGCCAGGGCGGCCGCGAGAACGGCCGTACGCGTGAGGTTCGTGCGCATGATGGATCAACCCCCGTGGTTGGTCGGTGATGTGCTTCCGCCGTTCACTCTGAGTCACCGGACGAGAGGTGCGGAAGAGGGGCCGGGGCGCTCCACCCTGATAGGCGACAACCCCGCCGAAAGGATTCGGCGGGGCTGTGACCTGCGTTGTGTTGACGACCTGGGCCGTCGTGCGGGGTGCGTCAGATGTGACCGACCCCGGCACCCGCCTCGGCGTTCTCACCGCGCTTGGTGAGGGTGGCGACGAGGGCGGCGACGACCGCGACACAGCCCGCGACGGTGAAGGCAAGACCCATGCCGGACATGAAGGTGTCGTGGATGACCCCGCCGATGCGGTCGACGACGTCCGGCGTCATGCCGGGAGCCTCGGAGAGCGCCTCGGTCGGGACCATGCCGAACTCGGCGGCCTCCTCCAGCTTCGGGTCGGGTGCGCCGGGCAGGCCCGCGCCCGCCCAGTTGTCCGCGAACTCGGCGCTGACCTTGGAGGACATGACCGCGCCGAGGACGGCGGTGCCGAGCGCGCCGCCGACCTGCATGGCGGCCTGCTGGAGACCGCCGGCCACGCCGGACAGCTCCATGGGCGCGTTGCCGACGATGACCTCGGTGGCGCCGACCATGACCGGGGCGAGCCCGCAGCCGAGCAGGGCGAACCAGAGGGACATCGCGAAGGTGCCGGTGGACTCGCTGAGCGTGGTCATGCCGAACATCGCGGTGGCCGTGCAGACCATGCCGCCGACCAGCGGGACGCGCGGGCCGAACTTGGTGATGAGCAGACCGGCGACCGGCGAGGCGACGATCATCATGGCGGTCAGCGGCAGCAGGTGCAGACCGCTGTCGACCGGGCTGAGGCCGTGGACGCCCTGGAGGAAGAACGTCACGAAGAAGAGGCCGCCCATGAAGGCGAAGGCCATCAGCGTCATGAGGACGACGCCGGCCGTCAACGGGATGGAGCGGAACATCCCCAGCGGGACCAGGGGCTCACGGACCCTGGTCTCCCAGAAGCCGAAGATGATGAAGAGCACGATGGCGGAGGCCAGCCAGGCCCAGGTCCGCCCGTCGCCCCAGCCCCAGGACTCGCCAGCCTTGATGATGCCCCAGATGAGGGCGAACATCGCGCCCGAGAGCAGCACGATGCCGGGGATGTCGAAGGAGCGCGGCGCGTTCGCGGCGCGGTGGTCCCTGAGGATCACCAGGCCGAAGGCGACCGCCACGATGCCGACCGGCACGTTGATGAAGAAGACCGACTGCCAGCTGACGTGCTCGACGAGGAGACCGCCGACGATCGGGCCGCCCGCGGTGGAGGCTCCGATCACCATGCCCCAGATGCCGATCGCCATGTTCAGCTTCTCGGCGGGGAAGGTGGCGCGCAGGAGGCCGAGCGCGGCCGGCATCAGCAGGGCGCCGAAGAGGCCCTGGAGCACCCGGAAGAGAACGACGAGGCCGATCTCCTTGGAGAAGCCGATGGCGGCGGACGAGACGGCGAAGCCGGCGATGCCGATGAGGAAGGTCTGCCGGTGGCCGAAGCGGTCGCCCAGCTTGCCCGCGGTGATGAGAGCCACCGCGAGGGCGAGCAGATAGCCGTTGGTGATCCACTGGACGTCGGCGAGCGAGGCGCCGAGGTCCTTCTGGATGGCGGGGTTGGCGATGGCGACGATGGTGCCGTCGAGGGCGACCATCATCACACCGATGGCGACGGCGAAGAGGGTCAGCCAGGGGTGGCCGCGAAGCCCCTTGACCGGGGCGGGTCCTGCGTTGTCTTCGGGCTCCCGCGGCGCCTTCTCGACGGTGGTCTGACTAGTCATACGGGGGAGACTAGTGACAGCCTCTGACAGTTGACAAACCAATTCACAAGTCAGTAACTGTCACGTAGCTCACAGGAAGCTCACAGATATGCTGAGCTGGACAAACTCGGGAAAAGAGGGACCGGTACGTGACCGACGGGCAGACAGTCGAGCCCCGACCCGGACTGCGTGAGCGCAAGAAGCAGCGCACCCGCGACGCCTTGTTGCGCGCCGCCCTCGAACTGTTCACCACCCAGGGGTACGACCGCACCACCGTCGACGAGATCGTCGACGCCGTGGAGGTCTCCCAGCGCACCTTCTTCCGCTACTTCGCGAGCAAGGAGGACGCCACCTTCGCCGTGCAGGACATGGTGGAGTCCCGTTTCATCGAGGAGCTGCGCCGGCGCCCCGCGCACGAAGCGCCCTTCGAGGCCATGCGCCGAGCGGTGCTGTGCGCGTGGAACAGCATCGGCGAGGCGATCGAGGAGGTCATCACCGTCGACCTCCATATGCGCACCTACCAGATGATCGAGTCGACGCCCTCCCTGCTCGCCGCCCATATGCGGCGCGGCATCGCCCTGGAGAACCAGGTCGCCCGGCTGATCGCGGAGCGCGAGGGGCTGGACGTGGAGCGGGACCCCCGGCCGCGGGTGGCCGTCGCCGCGTTCTCCGGGGTGATGCGGGTGACCGGACAGCTGTGGGGGCAGGGGGTCGATCCGAGCGTGGAGGCGCTGCGCGATCTGACCGAGGAGTACCTCGACCAGCTCGTCCCCGCCCTCGCCCGCGACTGGCACGAGAGGTAGCGCAGCGGCGGGACCGCTGTGGCCCTCCGTGAGAAATCCCGGGTCAATCCTTCGCGGACGGGTGATGTACCTCACCCGAATCACGGTCGTCGGCAGGCGTCTCCTAGGGTGTGGCGCAGTGACTTCCTTCGACACCTCCCCCACGTTGGCCGTATGGCGCGCGCTGCTCGCCGTAGCGGTGGTGTTCGTGATGCTGGCGACAACGGGCTGGAGCGCCGTACGCGATCACCAGGCCGACGGGCCCCGCGAGCTGGCGCTCGCCGCCTGGGCGCGGGACCGGATAGCGGGCCATTCGCTGCCGGAGGCCGACGCCCCCGCCTATCGGCTGGCCCACTTCTTCGCCACCCTCACCGCAAGGCAGCGGTTCGCGCTCGCGGGAGAGTACCCCTCGGTGGTGGGGAATCTGAACGGCGCGCCGGTCACCCTGCGCTACCACGCCAACCGGGTGGCCCTCGGGCAGGCGGTGGCCCTGGAGAAGGTGCGGGCGCACGACGCGAGGCTGTCGCCGGACGGGCGCGACGAGGCGCGGGCCCGGCTCGACCGGTTCCGTTCACTGCTCAAGGGCGATCGGCAGATCCTGGCCTTCGACCCGTCCGGGAGGGGCCGGGCGGCCGAGGTGTTCGGCGATCTCGACCGGGCCTCCCGGGTCTCCGTCGTCGTCCCGGGCGTCGACACCCATCTGCTGACCCTGGAGCGCAGCACGCGCAGATACGCGGCCCCCGTCGGCATGGCCAAGTCCCTGTACGGGGCGGAGCGCTCGGCCTCACCGGGCACCCGTACGGCGGTCATCGCATGGGCCGACTACACCGCCCCGGCCGGTCTCGGCATGGACGCGGCGCTGGGCGGGCTCGCGGCGGGCGGCGCGATCCGGCTGAACGCGATGGTCGGCGCGCTGCCCGGCACCTCGAAGGTCTCGCTGTTCTGCCACAGCTACGGCTCCGTCGTGTGCGGGGTGGCCGCGCACCGGGCCCCCGACCGGGTGGCCGACATCGCGGTCGCGGGCAGTCCCGGTATGCGGGCCGCCACCGCCGGGCAGTTGGAGACCGGCGCCCGGATCTGGGCGACGCGGGACGGGGACGACTGGATCGGGGACGTGCCGCACATGGAGTTCGGCGGGATCGGTCACGGGGCCGACCCGGTCGACCCGGCGTTCGGTGCGCGGATCGTCTCGGCGGCCGGGGCCGCCGGGCACAGCGGCTACTTCGCACCGGGCACCGAGAGCCTCGACAACTTCGCCGCGATCGGCGTCGGAGCCTACGGATCGGTCAGCTGCGCGAGCGCCGACAGCACATGCCACAGCGGTATTTCCGGCGGGCAGGACGGCTGACGCGCGTAGAGGAGCGTGCCGGGCCGAAAAATTGGGACGTACTTCGAGGGGGGACGTGCGGGACTGTGCCGCATACGATGAGGCACATGGGTGATGTGCTGGCCGGAATTCATGCCACCTGGGAGTTCGACACCGACTCCGTGCTCATCCGCTTCGAACGGGGCATCCGCACACCGAAGCTCTTCCAGAGCCTGCGGGAACGCCGCATCCCGTATGCGGCGCTGTCGTCGGTGACGCTGACCCCCGGCAAGCGGGGCACGGTGGTTCTGCGTGCCGTGCCGAGGGCGGGTGCCGATCCTCTGGTGGAGGCTGCCTCCGGGCAGCTCAAGGAGGGGTGCGACCCCTATCGCCTGGTGCTTCCGGCGGAACGGGAGGTGCTCGCCGAGTACTACGCGGACGAGTTGCGGGCCCTGCTGGACCCGGAGTGCGACGAGCCCGCCGACCGCTTCCTGGTGGCCGCCCCCGAGGCCCCGATGAACTTCAAGGCGTACGACGGCCGGGCCAGCTTCGACGGCGAGCGGATCTCCTTCCGGTGGTCCTGGACCGGGGCCTCCAGCGCCAAGTGGAAGGCCGGCGACCAGACCTTCAAGGTGAGCGAGTTGGCCGGAATCGTATGGCGCTCGCCCGAGGCGCTCGACGGCTATCTGCGGCTGCTGCTCCGCGCGGCGGCCCCGGTCGACCACCGCACCGGCGGCAGCCTGGGCGATCTGCACGGCCCCGGCGGCTCCGGGAGCGCGGACGGCGCGAGCGCCGACGGGGTGCCCGTGGCGGCTCCCGTCACCCGGGCCGCGGACCAGGATCCGGCCGCCGTGCTGTTCGGCCTGGGCTACGGGCCGGTGCACGAGTCGCTGCCCTTCGCCGCCGCCGTCCTGGAATCCGTACGCCGCACCCAGCCCGCGCCCGCCGCCTCCGCCCCGGCCCTGGTGAACGCAGGCCGGCGCGATCCCGCGGACATCGCCGAGCGGATACACCACCTCGGCGAGCTGCACCAGGCCGGACTGGTGACGGACGCCGAGTACACCGCGAAGAAGGCCCAGCTGCTCGCGGAGCTGTGAGCCGGTACAGGGCTTGCCCCGCACGCCGTGCCGTGACCGGACGCGGCTCGCCGAGCCGTGACTCCGCGACCCCGTACCGGAGTATGAGGCGATCCGGCCGGGTCGGAACCCCGGTATGACGCCCGAGGGGTCTTCACCTGCCTAGGCTGACCGGGCCATGGCCACTTCTCCTTCCCCCTCCCCCGCCGGGCCCCCGCCGCCCGCCGACGGCCTGCTGAGCGCCGCCCGCCGCAACCTGCGCGAGCTGGCCCACGGGCTGTCCCACGTGTCCCATCCGTCCACCCCGTTGCTGGCGGACGCTCCGCGGCGGTGGCAGCGGCTGCTGCCGTACGTCGTGGTGCTCGCCCTGGCCGCGACCTTCATCCCGGTCACCATCACCGTCCTGGCCTCGCAGTACGGTGTGCCGGGCGCGCTGGCCGGGGCGCTCGGGGTGGCCCAGGCGGCCCCGTTGCTGATGCTCGCCCACCGGCCCCTCCAGGCGTGGTGGATCGTCTTCCCGGCCGACATCGTGGGCGCGCTGGTGCTGCTGGCCCACGATCCCGGGCGGCACGACACCTGGCCGTGGCCCCCGCCGACCCTCGTCGCCTACCTCTTCCTGCTGCTGGCCCTCGGCCTGCGCGAGACCCGGCGGACCGTCGTCGCGGTGTGGGCGGTGACGGCCGCCGCCGGGGCGGTCCTGCATCTGATCGCGCCCTCGGACCGCGCCACCGGCAGCGCCCTGCTGCTGCCGATCCTCGGCGTGGTGGTCCTGGTGATCGGCGCGGCGGTACGGGAGAGGGGCGAGGCGACCCGGCGGCTGGCCGAGCAGGAGACGATCAGCGAGGCGGAGCGGGCGCAGCGCACGCTGCTGGAGGAGCGGACGCGGATCGCCCGTGAGCTGCACGACGTGGTCGCGCACCACATGTCGGTGATCACTGTGCAGGCGGACTCCGCGCCGTACCGGATCTCCGGTCTCTCGGAGCCCGCGCAGGAGGAGTTCGCCTCCATCGCGGCGGCGGCGCGGGAGTCGCTCGGCGAGATGCGGCGGCTGCTGTCGGTGCTGCGCAGCGACGGCACCGAGGGCGACCGGGCCCCGCAGCCGGGACTGGACCGGCTCCAGCAGCTGGTGGAGGCGACGGTACGGGCCGGGCTGCCGGTGGAGCTGTCGCTGGCCGCGGATCCGGGCGAGGTGCCGTCGGCGGTGGATCTGTCGGCGTACCGGATCGTGCAGGAGGCGCTGGCCAACGTGGTACGGCACGCACCCGGGGCGCGCACCCGGGTCTCGGTCCGGGCCGCTGCCGGCCATCTCAACGTCCTCGTGGTCAACGGGCCCGCGCCGAAGCCCGCTTCGCCGCTGGAGAGCGCCGGGACCGGGCACGGGCTGGTGGGGATGCGCGAGCGCGTACGGTTGACCGGCGGCACGCTGGACACCGGGCCGCTGCCCGACGGCGGGTTCCGGGTGGCCGCCCGGATGCCGCTGCCCCCGGCGGACTCGCCGTCCGTACCACCTGCTTCGGAGGATCTGTGACCATCCGCGTGATCATCGTCGACGACCAGGCCATGGTACGCGCCGGGTTCGCGGCGCTGCTGGCGGCGCAGAGCGACATCGACGTGGTGGGCGAGGCGGCGGACGGCCGCCAGGGCGTGGACGTCAGCCGCAACCAGCATCCCGACGTGGTCCTGATGGACGTGCGGATGCCGGAGATGGACGGGCTGGCCGCCGCCCGTGAGCTGTTGAACCCGCCGGTGGGGGTGGTGCACCGGCCGAAGGTCCTGATGCTGACGACGTTCGACGTGGACGACTACGTGTACGAGGCGCTGCGCGCGGGGGCGTCCGGCTTCCTGCTGAAGGACGCGCCGCCCGCCGATCTGATCGCGGCGGTACGGGTGGTGGCGGCCGGGGACGCGCTGCTCGCGCCCTCGGTGACCCGGCGGCTGATCGCGGACTTCGCGGCGCAGCGTCCCGCCGGGGCGACGCGCACCGGGCAGGCGCTCCGGCTGAACGGGCTGACGCCGCGCGAGAGCGAGGTGCTGGAGCTGATCGCCCGGGGGCTGTCGAACCAGGAGATCGCGGGGCGGCTCGTGCTGGCCGAGCAGACCGTCAAGACGCACATCGGGCGGGTGCTGGCCAAGCTGGATCTACGGGACCGGGCGCAGGCGGTCATCTTCGCGTACGAGTCGGGGCTGGTGACGCCGGGGGACGCGGGGGCGTAGCCGTCCGGGGCTCCTCCCACCCGGCCGTACGGGATTCCTCATCCACCCCCTACCCCGGTATCACCCCGCAGTTGGCTCCCCGGTGTGACGTGGCGTCACCCGTCCTCTTCCTACCTTCCTCCCGGTCGCACCGGTCGGTGCGGATCCGGAGAGGGAGGGCACGATGCGCCGATACGCGAGAACCCTGGTCGCGTTCGCACTGGCCACCAGCGTGGCGGCAGGAAGCACCGGCTGGGTTTCGGGGGGTGCGCAGCAGGCGCTGACCGGGCCGCCGCCGGGCAGTGCGCAGTGGCGGGAGGACCCGGTACTGGGCACAGAGCTGCCTGATCCGGAGCGCGCCACGCCTGCCGAAGTCGCGCGGTTCTTCGCCGGGTTGGACACCGCCGAACAGCAACTGCTGCTGGTGCGGCATCCGTCCGTCGTCGGGAACCTCGACGGGGCGCCGCTGGAACTGCGCTACCGCGCCAACTCCCTTGCCCTGACCGCCGAGGACGCTCCCCGCTACCGTTCGCTCGCCGCTCCCGGCCGGCAGATCCTCGCGTTCGACCCGCGCGGACGCGGCCAGGTCGCCGAGGTCTTCGGGGACCTGCGCACCGCGCAGCGCGTCTCCGTGGTGGTGCCCGGGTCCGACAACGACGCCGGGACCTTCGACCGGAAGGTCGCCGCGCACGGGGCCCCGCCCGGGATGGCCAGGACCCTGCACACGGCGGCCGGTCCGGGGACGGCCGTCATCGCGTGGGTCGGGTACACCACGCCGGTGGGCGTCGGCATCGACGCGGCCACCGGCAGTCTCGCGGAGGCGGGCGCCGGGCGGCTGACCCGGTTCGCACAGGGGCTGACGGCGGACGGGCTGCCCGAGCCCGCCGTGTTCTGTCACAGCTACGGCTCCGTCGTCTGCGGGATCGCCGCACACCGCCTCCCCGCCACCGACCTGGTGGTCCTCGGCTCCCCCGGCATGCGGGCGGACGATGCCGCGGGGCTGCGGACGAAGGCGCGGGTGTGGGCGGCGAAGGACCCGACCGACTGGATCGACAACGTGCCGAACGTGCGCTTCGCGGGTCTCGGCCACGGCACGGACCCGACCGATCCGGTGTTCGGCGCCCGCCGTGTACCGGCGGACGAGGCCCGGGGCCACGCCGGCTACTTCGCGCCGGGAACGGATTCGCTGCGGGCCTTCGCCGCCATCGCGCGGGGAACGGCCACGCGGGAAGGCGCACGGATCCCGGCGGACGCACAGGTACTGGCAGGCCCACCGGTTCCGGCGGACGAGCAGGTCCTGGAAGGGGCGGTCCGATGAACGCCGTACGGGAGAACGCGCGGCGGCTCGCCGCCCGTGTCGACGCCTCCACCCCCGCCCACCGCGACCGGGCCGTCGACGGCCTGCGCGCCCTGGCACTGCTCGCCGTGCCGCTCGGTCACTGGATGCTCGGCGGCTTCCGGCTGGACGCGGACGGTCTGCACAACGCGAGCCCGCTGGCCACGTTCGGCGCGCTCGCCCCCGCGAGCTGGGTGCTCCAGATGCTGGGGATCTTCTTCCTCGTCGGCGGGTATGCCTCGGTCCTCTCCTATCGCCGCCGGTCATCGACGACGGCCGCCTGGCTGGGCGGCCGGCTGGCCCGCCTCGGCCGGCCGGTGCTCGGGGTGAGTGCCGTGTGGGCGGTGCTGCTCGCGGTGCTCTCCGCGCTGGGCGTGCCCGGCGACACCCTGCGTACGGGGTCGACGCTGGTGATCCAGCCGCTCTGGTTCGTCGGGGTGTACACCGTGGTCACGGCCCTCACGCCGGTCTGCGTCACGCTGGCGCGGAAGCTCGACGGCTGGGCGGCGCTCCCGCTGCTGGTCTCCGTCGCCGTCGTGGACTTCCTGCGCTACGGGCCGTACGCGGAGGCGATGCCGTCCTGGCTGAGCGTGCTCAACGTCCTGCCCGGCTGGCTCTTCGCGTATCAGCTCGGTGTGTCATGGGGCGAGGGGCGGATCGGCAAGCGCGGGGCCCGGCTGCTGCTGGTCGGCGGCGGGGTGCTGTTCGCCGTGCTGCTGCTGGTCTTCCACTACCCGGCGTCCATGGTCGGGGTGCCGGGCGAGGCCCGGACGAACTCGCATCCGCCGTCGCTGCTGGTGGTGGCGTTGGCGGCGGCCCAGAGCGGGGCGGCGATCCTGCTGCGTGACCGGCTGGGGCGGCTGCTGCGCAAGCCGCTGCTCTGGGCGCCGGTCGTGGTGATCAACCTGTCCGCGATGACGATCCTGTGCTGGCACCAGACCGCGATGCTGGCCGCCGCCGTACCGGCCTCGCTCGCGGGAGCGGGGGGCACGGCGGTGGCGGGGCTGACGACGGCACCGGACACGGTGGGCTGGATCCTCGCCCGGGCCGCGTGGCTGCCGGTGTTCGCCGGGCTGCTGGTGCTGATCGCCCGGTACGCGCGCCGCTTCGAGGCCCCGCGGCGGGCGGACACCCGCGCCGCGAACACCCGCCGCGCGCTGGCGGGGCTGCTCGCGGCGGGGTTCGCGGTGTTCGCGCTGGGGCTGGCGTGAGGGGACGGCGGTGTGCCCAAGGCGTCGCGCAGCCGTCATGAACTTCATGAACCGGGCGATCACCGCTTACGCCTCCGGGCTACTCCTCCCGCGCCGCCGACGTACTGCTCATGTCCGGGTAGCGGTCCCCCGCCACCCGCCCCGCGATCGGCTCCAGCGCGGCCAGTTCGTCCGCCGTCAGGGTCAGCCGGGTCGCCGCGACGTTCTCCAGGAGGCGGTTGCGCTTACGGGTGCCGGGGATCGGGACCACGTTCAGGCCGTGGACCTCGGCGCGCTGCTGGACCCAGGCGAGGGCCACCTGCGCGGCCGTCACCCCGTGCGCGGCGGCGATCTTGTGGACGGGCGCCAGCAGGGCCGCGTTCGTCCGGGCGTTGTCGCCGGTGAACCGGGGCTGGTGCTTGCGGAAGTCGCCCTCGGCCAGATCCTTGCCCGCGTCGGTGAAGGCCCCGGTGAGGAAGCCCCGGCCCAGCGGGGAGTACGGGACGAGCGTGACGCCCAGTTCGGCCGCCGCGCCGACCGCGCTCTTCTCGACGTCCCGGCTGAAGAGGGACCACTCCGACTGGAGAGCGGCGATCGGGTGCACGGCGTGCGCCTCGCGCAGTTCGGGGCCGGTCACCTCGCTCAGGCCGAGCTGCTTGACCTTGCCCTGCCGGACCAGCTCCGCCAGCGCGCCGATCGATTCGGCGAGCGGGACGGCCGGGTCGCGGCGGTGCATGTAGTAGAGGTCGATGACGTCGGTGTCCAGCCGGCGCAGGCTCGCCTCGACGGCGGTACGGATGTACGCGGGGTCGTTGCTGATGCCCCGGTAGTGGGGGTCGTCGGTGCGGACGAGGGCGAACTTGGTGGCGAGGGTGATCTCGTCCCGGTGGGCCCCGACGAACGGGGCGAGGAACTCCTCGTTGGCCCCGCGCCCGTAGGCGTCGGCGGTGTCGAGGAGCGTGACGCCCGCCTCCAGGGCCGCGTCGAGGGTGTCGCGGGCGGCGCGTTCGTCGGTGTCGCCGTAGAACTCGCTCATCCCCATGCAGCCGAGGCCCTGCACGCCGACGTGCGGTCCGCCCGCTCCCAGCTCCACGGTGGCGATCTTGTCAACGGTCATCAGACGCTGTGCCTCTCCGGCGCCCGGCGGGCGCCCGCATAGAAATCGATCTTGTGGTCGAGGACGGCGAGGGTGTCGTGGAGCTCCGCGATCCGCGAGATCACATCGCGGCGGGTCTCCTCCAGCAGCTCCTGCCGTGCCTCGAAGGTGGCCTCCCCCTGGCGCAGCAGCTCCGCGTACCGCACCATGTCGGCGACGGGCATCCCGGTCAGCCGCAGCTTGCCGACGAAGGCCAGCCAGTCGAGGTCGCGGTTGCTGAAGCGGCGCTGACCGGTGTGCGAGCGGTCGACGTGGGGCATGAGCCCGATGCGCTCGTACCAGCGCAAGGTGTGCGCGGTGAGCCCGGTGAAGGCGACGACCTCGCTGATCGAGTAGCTGTCCTGGCCCGCGGGGCGGGGGTGCTCCGTCATGACCTCCACGCTAGATCCTTGGAGTGCACTCGAAGCAAGCGGAATCGGCGCTGTCTTCCCGGCACCCCCTCCGCCCGGACATGTCGCGTTTGTCCGAGATGAAGAAATGTTCATCCTGGCTTCATGTTCGTACCGCCCGGGACCGTCAGGGTGAACGCATGGCTTTCTCACCTCGTCTGGCGGCCCTGGCAGCCGTCGTCGCCGTGCCGCTGGGCATAGCGGCCACCAGCTATGCCATGACCGACCCATCGGAGGCGCCGAAGGTGCCCCCCGCCGTCCGGCTGGAGGAGAGCCCGCGCGGCACACCGTCGCCGGGCCAGGACGCGTCGCCGGACGGTGCCGCCTCCCCGGGCGGCTTCCCGACGCCGAGCGGTTCCTCCACCCCGGCCCGCACCCCGGACAGCTCGGTCGTCCCGGGCCCCTCCGCGGCCGACGACGACGATGACGACGACTTCGGTGATGACGGATAGCCGGTCGCCCCTGGGCTTCCCGAGGATTTCCGCCCGCGTCCGGATCCTGCTGTGGTTGCTGGTCGTGATGGCGGTCGCGCTGGGCGCGGTCGCCGTCACCGTGCGCTCGATCCTCCAGCGGGACGTGGACCACCGCATCAGCCAGCTGCTCACGCAGGAGACCGGCGAGTTCGCGAACTTCGTGCCGCAGGGGGTGGACCCGGACACCGGCGGCCGGTTCGACACCGCCGACCGGCTGCTCCGCGTCTATCTGCAACGCCAGTACGCCGATCCGGACGAGGAGCTGCTGGGGCTGACCGGCCCGGCCGGCGACCGGCCGGACGTCATCCGGCAGCGCCGCGAGCTGCCCCGGGACATCGCCCTGTGGCAGGACACCGGCGCGCTCACCCGCATCCGCGCCTCCCAGGACTCGTTCGGCACGCTGGAGCGCCCGCAGGGCGAACTGCGCTGGGCGAAGGTCGAGATCGGGCCGTCGGCGGGCGGGCAGCCCGGGGCGTTCGTCGTCGCCTTCCACCCGGAGCGCGAACGGGCCGTCGCCGACAAGACGTTCTGGATGCTGCTCGCCCTGTCCGGAGTCGCCCTGCTGATGACGACCGGGATCGGCTGGGCCGTCGCCGGACGCATCCTCGCGCCCGTCCGGCTGGTGCGGACGACGGCGGCGGAGCTGACCGAGCAGGACCTGACGCGGCGGATCCCCGTGGAGGGCCGGGACGACATCGCGGCCCTCGCCGAGACGTTCAACGCGATGCTGGACCGGCTTGAGCGCGCGTTCGCCGCGCAGCGGGTCTTCGTCGACGACGCCGGGCACGAGCTGCGCACCCCGATCACCATCGTCCGGGGCCATCTGGAGCTGATGGGCGACGATCCGGCGGACCGGGAGGAGACGGTACGGCTGGTCACGGACGAGCTGGACCGGATGAGCCGCATCGTGGAGGACCTGCTGCTGCTCGCGGGGGCCGAGCGCCCCGACTTCGTCACCCCCGAGCCCGTCCAGCTCGCGGAGCTGACCGCCGACGTGTTCGTGAAGGTGCGGACCCTCGGCGAGCGGGAGTGGGAGCTCGACGGGGTCGCGGACCGCGAAGTGCGCCTGGACCCGCAGCGGATGACGCAGGCGATGGTCCAGCTCGCGCAGAACGCCGTCCAGCACACCGTGCCCGGCCAGCGCATCCGGATCGGCTCCCGGGTCGAGGCGGGTCGGGACCGGGCGGGCCGCGTCGAGCTGTACGTCGCCGACCACGGGCCCGGCATTCCGCCGGAGGACGCCGAGGTCATCTTCGAGCGGTTCCGCCGGGGCACGTCCCGGCGCGGGACCCGCACCAGCGGGGCCGGGCTCGGCCTCGCCATCGTCAAGGCCATCGCGGAGGGCCACCACGGCCGCGTCGAACTCCGCCGGACCGAGGGCGGCGGAGCCACCTTCGTACTCATGCTGGAGACCGAGTCATGAACCGCATCCTGATCGCCGAGGACGAGGAGCGCATCGCCTCGTTCGTCCAGAAGGGCCTGCGCGCCAACGGCTTCACCACGGTCGTCGCCGAGGACGGCGATCTGGCGCTCGGCCACGCGCTGACCGGCGGGTTCGACCTGATGGTGCTCGACATCGGACTGCCGGGCCGGGACGGCTTCACCGTGCTGCGGGAGTTGCGCGAGGCGCGCGTCACGCTGCCGGTGATCGTGCTCACCGCCCGCGACTCGGTCCGCGACACGGTGGCCGGACTGGAGGGCGGGGCCGACGACTGGATGACGAAGCCGTTCCGCTTCGAGGAGCTGCTCGCCCGGGTACGGCTGCGCCGGCGCACCGCGGCCCGCACGCCCGAAGTCACCATGTTGCGCAGCGGCAGCCTCGCCCTGGACCTGCGGACGCGCCGGGCCCGCGCGGAGGACCGGACGGTGGATCTGACGGCGCGCGAGTTCGTGCTGCTGGAGATGTTCCTGCGCCACCCGGGCCAGGTGCTGTCGCGCGAACAGATCCTGTCGCATGTGTGGGGGTACGACTTCGACCCCGGCTCCAACATCGTGGACGTGTACGTCCGCGCGCTCCGCCGGAAGTTGGGAGCGGAACGGCTGGAGACGGTACGGGGCATGGGGTACCGGCTGCCGTAGCGGTCGGCCCCGGAATCCTTCCCGGGGGCCATGGCCGCATGAAAGATCCTTCACCGGCGGCTCATCGGGCGCTCACCCCGCCTTCAGAGGCTGTACAGCGTGCCTCTTCCTCTCCGGCAGACCGTCGGCCTCTGTGCCGTCCTCGGGCTCTGCGCTCTCCTCGCCGTCCCCGGCGCCGCCCCCGGTCTCAGCGCCGACGGGCGGCTCTCCCTCGCCGTCTTCGCCCTGGCCACGGCCGCCTGGATCGCCACCCCGGTGGACGACGCCTACATCGCGCTCGGCGCGGGTCTGGCGCTGACCGTGACGGGGGTGATCAGCAGCGAGACCCTGTTCGCCACCCTGGGCGACGAGACGGTGTGGCTGCTGATCTGCGCCTTCGTCCTGGCGGCCGCCGTGACCCGGACCGGGCTCGCGGGCCGGGCCGCCGTCTTCCTGGTCGGCGGGGCCAGGACCGTACGCCAGTTGGTGCACCTGACCACGGCCGGTCTCGTGGTCACCGCGTTCGCCGTGCCGGCGACGTCGGGGCGGGCGGCGCTCGCCCTCCCGGTGTTCCTGGCGCTGGCGGCCGCACTCCGCGAGCGGACCCGCCTCGTCGTCATGCTGGCGCTGCTCTTCCCCACCGTCATCCTGCTGTCCGCGGTCGCGACGCTGATCGGGGCGGGCGCGCACCTGATCACGGTCGGGGTGCTGTGGGAGCAGACCGGGGAGCACCTGAGCTTCGTCCGATGGCTCGTCCTCGGGCTGCCGTTGGCCGTCGTCTCGTCCCATCTCGCCGCCGAACTGGTGCTGTTGACGACGACCCGGCGCGCCGACCGGAAGGGTCCGGTCACGATCACGGCGGCCCGGATCCAGGAGCACTCCGAGACGGCCGTGGAGGGCCCGTTCACCCCGGCGGAGTCCCGGTGCCTGCTGCTCCTGGCGACGGTCGTCCTGCTGTGGTGCAGCGAGCCGTTGCACGGGGTGTCGCCCGCCGTGGTCGCGCTCATCGGCGCGCTGGTGTCCACTTCGCCCGCGCTGGGGACGGTCCGCTTCAAGGACGGTCTGCGGACGGTCCCCTGGCCGCTGCTGCTGTTCATGGCCGCCACGATGGCGATGGGCGTCGCGCTCTCCGACTCGGGTGCGGCCGACTGGCTGGTGGGGTGGATACCCCTGGGGGCGTCCACGCCCCCGTGGCTGTTCCTGGCCGGAGTGGTCGTCGTCAGCACGGCCGCCCATCTGGCGCTCCAGTCGCGCTCCGCCCGGTCCTCCGTCCTCGTCCCGCTGGTGGTCGCGGCGGCGGTCGGGGCCGGGGTCAACCCGGTCACGGCGGCGCTGGCGTCCACGGCCGCCGCCGGTTTCTGCCACACCCTGCCGTCCTCGGCCAAGCCGGTCGCGCTCTTCGCGGACGTGCCCGGCACCCCGACGTACACCCCGCGCGACCTGCTGCGGCTGTCCGCCTTCCTCGCGCCGCTCACGGCGGCCCTCGTCCTCGCCTTCGCCCTCGTCGTCTGGCCGCTGCTCGGCGTGCCCGTCCTCCTGGAGACCCAGCCATGACCCGTCACACCCGTCCCGCCCACCGCATCGCCATCGCCCCCAGCGGTTTCAAGGAGTCCCTGTCGGCCGGCCGGGTGGCGGAGGCCATCGCCATCGGCGTACGCCGGGTGATCCCCGACGCCGATCTGGACCTCATCCCCCTCGTGGACGGCGGCGAGGGCACGGCGGAGGCGCTGGCCCTGGCGAGTGGCGGCCGCCTGGTGCCGTACACCGCGACGGGCCCGGTGGGCGACCCGGTCGCCTCGCACTTCGCGCTGCTGGGCGGGCCCGGCCCGCTCACCGCCGTCGTGGAGATGGCGGCCGTCGCGGGCCTCGCCCTGGTCCCGGCGGACCGCCGCCACCCGGGCGCGACGACGACGTACGGTGTGGGCGAGCTGATCCGGGCGGCCCTGGACGCGGGGGCCCGGCGCATCCTCGTCGGCTGCGGCGACTCCGGTACGTCGGACGGGGGCGCGGGCGCGCTCCGGGCGCTGGGGGCCCGGCTGACCGACCGGCACGGCCGCGAACTCAGGCCGGGTGGCGGGTCGTTGCACGAGCTGGAGCACATCGACCCGGCCGGCCTCGACCCGAGGCTGGCCGGCGCCGAACTGCTCGTGGCCTGCAACCCGTACAACGTGCTGTGCGGAAAGCGCGGCGTGGCCCGGGTGTTCGGCCCGCAGAAGGGGGCGACCCCGGCGGAGGTGGAGCTGCTCTCGGCGGGCCTGGAGCGGCTCGCCGCCGTCCTCACCCGGGACCTGGCCCCGTCGTTCGCCCCGCCGACCGGTACCCCGGTCGACCTGCGGACGGCCCCCGGCACGGGCGCCTCGGGCGGCCTGGGAGCCGGCCTGGCCGCCGTCGGAGCCCGGCTCCTCCCCCGGTACGACGTCCTCCTCGACGGCCTCGACCTGGACGCCCGCCTGGCCCGCGCCGACTTCGTGATCACGGCGGAGGGGGCGCTCGACCACCAGACCGTACGCGGCAAGATCCCGGCGGAGGTGGCGCGCCGGGCCCGGGCGGCGGGGGTACCGGTCCTGGTGCTGGCCGGAACGATCGGGCCGGGCGCGCAGGACGTACGGGCGGTGGGCGTGGACGCGTACAGCGCGATCCTGCCCGCGCCGATGACGCTGGTGGAGGCGATCGGCCGGAGCGGCGAGTTCCTGGCGGACGCCACGGAGCGGGCGATGCGGATCATGGCCTTGGGGACCCGCCTGGCCCCGCTCGCCCAGGTGGCCGCGTGAGCGCCCCCGGCGCCCGGTCTTGGGCGGCGGCCCGGGGTTTCCCGTGGCCCGGGGTTTCCCGTGGCCCGGGACTTCCCGTGGCCCGGGACTTCCCGTGGCCCGGGACTTCCCGGCACCTGTGGCCGGCCGGCCCCGGGCCCCGGGACCGGCCGCCGGGCACGGCGGTTAGGCTCGGACGCATGGAGAGCCTGCGCATCATCGACACCTGGCCGGTCACGACGGCGGCGGCCGCCGTCGTGCGGGCGGACGGCACGGTCCTCGGCACGCACGGGCCGGCCGGCCACCGCTTCCCCCTCGCCTCGGTCACCAAGCCGCTCGCGGCCTACGCCGCGCTGGTGGCGTACGAGGAGGGGGCCGTCGAGCTGGACGAGCCGGCCGGGCCCGAGGGCTCCACGGTGCGCCACCTGCTCGCCCACACCAGCGGTCTCGCCTTCGACGAGCACCGGGTGACGGCTCCGCCCGGCAACCGCCGCCTGTACTCCAACGCGGGCTTCGAGGTGCTGGGGGACCACATCGCGAAGGCGTCCGGCATCCCGTTCGCGGAGTACCTGCGCCAGGCGGTCCTGGAGCCGCTGGCCATGACGTCCACGAGCCTCGACGGCTCCCCGGCCCGCGACGGCGTCTCCACCGTGGCCGACCTGGTCCGCTTCGCCGCCGAGGTCCAGGCCCCCCGCCTGCTCGACCCGCGTACGGTCCTCGATGCCCAGAGCGTCGTGCATCCGGGCCTCAAGGGCGTTCTGCCGGGCTACGGCCACCAGAGCCCGAACGACTGGGGTCTCGGCTTCGAGATCCGCGACTCCAAGTCCCCGCACTGGACGGGGAACACATCGTCCCCGGCGACCTTCGGGCACTTCGGCCAGTCGGGTACGTTCCTGTGGATCGACCCGGTGGCGGGCGCGGCCTGCGTCGCGCTGACCGACCGCGCCTTCGGACCGTGGGCGGTGGAGGCCTGGACACCGTTCACGGACGCGGTTCTCGCCGAGCTGTCCTGAACCGCCCGCCACGGCCACCGCTTCGGAACTCCGCAGCGGAACGCCCCCGTTCCCGTGGTGCGTGGGACTGCACCGTGGGAACGGGGGCGCCACTCCGCCGGGGCGGACCCTCAGACGATCCAGCGGTCGCCGAAGCCGCAGTCGGCGATCTCGAGCACGGTGTCGTCTCCAGCGCTCGCGCCGCCCGTCGGACGCAGGCACAGGTCGTTGCTGACCGCGTTACGGATCCAGTTGGTCCCGTCCCCGCGAGGGTCGAGCCACCAGAGCTGGTTGTCGCCGGTCGCGTTGCAGTGGAACTGGGCGACCTTCGTTCCCGCCGACCTCGCCCCGTAGTAGCCCAGGTCCAGGCACAGCCCGCCCTTGCTGTTGCGGATCAGGAAGAGGGGCGCGTTCTGGGGCCCGCCGTCCTTGTCCACGATGTCGAGGCTCCACAGCTGGTTGTCGGTGGTCGAGGTTGTGCAGGGGTCCTGGTTGATACGGCTGTTGACCTCGCCCTTGCCCCAGCCCGGGACGTCCACGCACTGTCCGGTCTCCGCGTTCTTGATCACGGTGTTCTGGACCCCGGAGCGTCCGTTGGCCCACTGGCGGAGCTTCTCGGCCGGCGTCAGCACCTTGGCCTTGACCTGGGGCTTCTTCACAACCTTGGACTTCTCCGGCGAGGGCGTCGGCGAGGGCGTGACCGGCTGCTGGTGGATCACGGGCCCGACCGGCTTCTTCTCCTTCTTCTCCTTCTTCTCCTCTTTCCTGCTCGGCGTGGGGGAGGGCACCGGTGACTGGCTGGTGTACGTCTCCGGGACCGGAGGGCGCTCACTGTCCAGCACCGTGCCCGCCGCGTTCTCGGTCCGGGTGCGCTCGGGCTTGCGATCGTCCTGGCCCGCCAGAAGGAAGGGCACGGCGATCAGGAGTGCGCCGACTATGCCGGCTGCCGCGAGCATCGGCTTCTTGGGCCGGCTGCCGGGCGGTTCGTCGCCCTCCTGCGAACTCGCGCCGCCGCCGCCACCGGTTCCGGTGGCGGCCACCGCGCTGCCCGAAGCCGGGCCGTCGGTGCTGACGGTCGCCAGCTCCGCCGTCGGGACGGACGCCGACGACGCCGGAACGGCAGCGGCCGCGTCGCCGGACCGCCCCTCGGACGATGAGGCGGCGGGTTCGGTGGTGCTCTCCGCCGCTTCCCGAGGCACCTCGGTGCGCGCCCCGGTCGCCTCGCCGGTGTTCGCGACCTCCGGACGCCGGGAGGCGCCCGTGTTCGCGGGGTTCCCGGCAGGCGGGTTCTCCGCTCGGGAGGCGGTCACGGCTCCGGCGGCGGACACGGCCGTACCACCGGTCCGCTCGCCGCCGCCCGGCGCCAGTGCGCCGCCGGGGTCGGCGGGCGTTCCGGGCATGGTCACCGCTCGGCGTACCGATACGGAGGAGCCGCGGGAACTCCGGCTCTTCCCGGTGTCCTTGTCACCGGTGGACGCGCCCGACCGCGTTGTTGTGCGGGGTGTTGGATCATGCTCTCGTGCCACGTAAGGTCCTCGCTCTTGTCGGGGTTCGTTGTCGCGTCACGGCCCGGCCCCCACAGCGCCCGCACAGCGCTCCGGCCAGTCGCCGGCGCCGTCGGGCATCACATCGGGTCCGGGCGCGACGGCCTCCAGCCGGGCCAGCACGGCTCGATCCCCCTCGGGATCGGGCGCGACCGCCTCGGCAGGTCCGGTCAGTTCACGCAGGTGGATCTGTACGCCGGGCCCCGTGCGGCGCACGGCCAGCACCCGGAAGAGCGTCCCGGGGGCGAACACGACCTCCTCCGGCCCGCGCTGCTCGGAGAACTGCCGCACGCGCCGGCCGGCCACCGACCAGATGACATAGCTGTCACCCGGCGGCGGTACGGTGCCGGCGTCCAGCCGCACGGTGCTCAGCAGGGCAGCGTCGCGCAGCAGCGTTCCGGGGCGTGGTGATCCGGGACGGTCCGTGCCTTCGGAGGCGGTGGTGCCGCGCAGCACCGCGCCCCGGTAGGACGGCATCCGGTTCAGCGCCGAGGCCACACAGGCGCCGTAGGGCAGCAGGTCCAGTTCACGGTCGCGCAGGCTCCAGGTCAACGTGCCGTGACTGAGCGGGCCTTCGGGAAGGTGCAGGTACATCCGCAGCGCGATGAGATCGGCGCGGGCCGCCTCCTGTTCCTTGCCGCGCAGCGCGGGCATCCGGGCGAGCGCCCGCGCGACGGCCGCGCCGTGCCGGTCCCACATCTCCCCCGCGAGCGCGCGGAAAGCGGTCCGCTCGGCCTCGGAGCTGCGGTGGCCGGGCTCCAGCAGGACAGGGGGGAGCGGAGCCTGGGTGACGTCCGCGCCCTCGTCCCCGTCTCCGTCCTTGTCCCCGTCCTCGGTCACCTGTCCGGCACCGGTCGTGGCGGGGGTCTCGGGATCGGGCCCCCTGCGGGAATCCGGTGTATTCGCTACGGGCCGACCACCCGTAAGCCGGGCAGCGCCGGAGTCCGACGAAGCGGTCGGGGCGACCGTCGCCGTCGCGGGGTAGGAGGACTCGGCGGCTACCCGGTGCGCCGGCCCCGGCGGGGCGGGCTCGGGCTCCGGACCACGGATGTCCGCATCGGTGGCGCGGGGAGCGGGCGGGGGGACCTCGGTGGAGTCCGGTCCGGTGGCCGGTTCCGGGGCGGAGGTGGCTGCCGGACGGTCCAAAGCTGCGGAGGGTTCCGGAACTTCGGCGTCCCCGGGGCCGGGCGCGGGGCCCGGTGCACCGCCCGTCTCCGGCTCCGCCGGCCCCTCGGCGGACAGCGGCCCGGGGTGCGCGTCGGGGCCCTCGCCGCCGCCGGGGCCTTCGGCTGCCACCGTGCCTTCGGTCTTCTCGGCGGTCCCGCTCGTCGTGGCGGTGCCGTCGGCCTCCTCGGCGCGCTCGTCCGGACCGGAAGTCCCGGCTGCTCCCCCGTTGCCGTCTCTTCCGGCCCGGTGCGCGGCTCCCGCGCGGTCGGCCTCTTCCGGGCCGGAGGTGCGCACGGGGTCCTCGCCCCGAGCGGCGGCAGGGGCGTTCGCCTCCGGTTTCCGCGCCTCCCGGCGCCCGGCCGGATCGGCGTTCCCCTGCGGGCCCGCGGGCATCGGAGCGGCAGCGGGGTCACGCTCCGGTCCGGCGGTCGTTCCCGATGCGCTCTCCCGCCCGGCGAACCCCGTCGGAACGCGGTCGTCCGACCAGTCGAAGGTGCTCGCCCGCCGCTGCCGTTCCCCGCGCGCCGCCCCCGTGCCGGACGCTCCGGACGCCCCCCGCGTGCTCGGCATCGCGGGTGTACCAGGCGTACCGGACGTACCCGGCGCCGCGGACGTACCGGAGGCGGAGAGCGTACGAGGTGCCGGGCGCGCGCCGGAGCCACCGGGCCCGCCCGCCGTGTCCGACGTCGCGGGAGCGCCCGGCGTACCGGGTGTGCCCGCTCCCGTCACGGCGCTCGTCGGCGACCCCGTGCCCGTCTCCGCACCCGCGTCCATCGCCTCCCGGAGCTGCCGTGCGCGGTCCACGCGCGCCGCCCTGCCGCCGATCTTCGCCGGCGCGGCCGCGGTGGATCCGGAGGTCCGTCCCGGCTGGTGGGCCACCGCGGGCTGACCGGACCGGGTCCGCGGGCCCTGACCGGGGCGCTCCGCCGGTCCGGACGACGCCGGGCGCTCGCCGCCCCGCGGCGGAGGCGTCGGTGACAACGATGCCGGTGCGGGGGCGGCTCCCGGCGAAGCGACGGCGCCGACCCCGGACCCGGCCGGCCGACCCGTGGCTGCCGACCTGGCGCGGGCCGCGGCCGGGGCGGCATGGCGCAGGGTGCGCAGTCCGTACTGGGCTGCCAGCCGACGCAGCTCACGTCCGCCGTCACGCGCCACACCGTGCACGTGGAGGGTGGTGCGGCCGCGCAGGTCCGGTGCCAGGGATTCCAGCAGATTCGACAGGACGGGCCAGAGCGAGGCGTCGAGGGGTTCGCCCGGCATTCCCAGCTCGATCACCGGGCCGCCCGGGTCCACCCGTCGTGCCGTGGGAGACAGCGCCGGACCGCCGCGCGGCCCCACCCACATGCCGGCCCGGGTCACCGTGAGCTGCCAGTTGTCGGTCAGCCCGACCACGCCCTCCTCCGGGCGAGCGGGGCCGGGCAGCGGGGGGCTCCAGCGCAGCAGTCGGGGCGGCCGGGCGCGGCCCGCCGCGTCCGGTGGGGCGCAGCGGACGGCGTCCACGAAGGGGATCCACGCCGGGGTGCCGTCCGCTGCGGCCAGGACCGACCGCACGGAGTACGTGCCCAACGGCCCGACGGCCGCGACGAGCGGCAGCCCGGTCATGACCTCCACCTCGACGTCCAGCCGGTCGGAGACCGACTGCGCCAGCGGCAGCAGATCGCGCCGCCCGCCGGGCACGAGGCGCACGGCGACCTGGACGTCGTCCGGCAGGGCTTCGAGTACCTCGGAGACCTCCTCGGCCGCGATGTCCTCGCCGAAGGGCACGCCGACCACAACGGTCAGGCGCCGGGGGTCGACCGGTACGGCGTGGTAGAGGTCACCGGGCCGGGTCGGCGCGGCCTCGGAGGGGCGGACCAGCACCCCGGCGGGTATCTGCTCGACGACGCAGCCGCCCGCCAGGGCCGACGGCAGGCGGTTCAGGGCGGACTGCCAGGACGGCTGCGGACTGCGCGGGCCCAGGGGTTCCGGCCGCTTCCCCGGCGCGAACCGCCACCAGCCGCCGGCCGGACTCCGCTGTCCGGCTCCCCCGCCGGGCGGAACGAAGAGGGAGCCGCCCGGTACGACGAGCGGCGGCCCGTCCGGCGCCTCGACCACCATCCGCCAGGCCTCGGAGATGCGACGCCCGGTGCCGGGCCGGTCCTCGGTGTCCTGCCCGGCACCCGGTACGACCAGGCGTACTCTCTCGACTCCCGAATCTCCCAGGGAGTCCAGGAGTTGGCTCAGCTTCGGCCAGAAAGCGGCGGAGTCGGCCCCCTCGGCACCCGCGATGACGGTCACGGTGTCCTCGTCCGCGCCCAGGGTCCGGGCCAGGTCGGCGACGTCGGCCGGGGAGAGCGTGTCGTCGGAGAAGGTCCGCAGCAGCAGCATGCCGTCGTGGTCCTCGACCAGGAACCCCTCCTCGGCACCGTCGCCCATGTCGGTCGAGGCGGTCGGCACGGCACCGGCGCGGTCGCGCCCGGCGCGGGTGGAGGGTCCGGCGTCGCGTCGGCGTGTGAAGAGTCCTCTGCCCTTCATACCCGGGCCTCCGTTCCGGCCGAGGCCGCGTCCGCTTCCGTCGGACCGGACAGGTCGGCGGGCCCACCGGTACCGGGCCCGTCGACGGCGATCCGGTCGGCGTCCGTCACGTGGACCGCACGGATACGCGGTGTGTTCGGCCCTTCCGGGCTGTCCGTGCCCGCAGGCCGGATCTCGCCGCGCTCCTGGGCGGCGATCTCCTCGGCCAACGCCTCGGTCTCCATGATCGTTCCGGCCGGTCCGGTCGGGTTGAGGTAGAGGGAGTGCCCCTCGGGCAGCCCCGCGACCACGTCGGCCACCGGGATCAACCGGGCGGCGAGCGACCCCAGGGCTCGGAGGTGAGCCGGGCTGGTGAAGACGGGGACCACGGGGTCGCCCTGGGCCGACCGGAGGGCCGCCGGGCCGCCGTCGGGGCCGATGAGCACCGCGACCTTCGACGCGGCCAGGGTCCGCAGGACCTCGGCGGCCGGTCCGTAACCGGTAACAGCGCGCTGGACGGCGGACTCCACCGGGTCGGTGGCCCGGGGCCAGCCGAGCGCCTCCGGGGAGAGCCGATAACCCTCGTTGTCCTCCCACGCCACGATCGTTCCCGTGGAGTCCGTACGCCACCGGCCGGGGACCGCCCAGTCCGGCGGTGTGCCCCGTCCCGACCATGCGGCGTCGGGCACGCTGAGCCAGCGGTCGGGCAGCTCCCGGGCCGCCTCGACCACCTCCGGGGGCGGCTCGGGCACAGGCCCGTCCGACGCCGCAGGACCGGCCGGCGCGGGGGCCGGGTCCGCCGGTCCCCCGGCGGTCAAAACCGCTCCGGCCGGCGCGGGCCCCGGCTCCGGTATCGCCGGGTCGTCCTCGGCTGCGGGGAGGGGTTCGGGTCCGGGCCCGGGAGATATCTCCGGGACGGACCTGTCGACGTACTCACTCACCGGCGGGCACTCCAAGAACAGAAGACACGAGCCATTGTTGCGAACTCACCCTCGTCAGTTGACAGTCCGGCGATACGGACGGCCGGGCCGGGCCCTCTGCCGTGGTGCGCAGAGAGCGGCGAGCGGGCGGCAAGCGGAATCACGGACCACACGAAGATCCTGCTCACGGATGAACCGTACCCGCACAAAGTGGAGTTGGAGGAGTCGGATCCGTACCGCCCTGCCCTCCTCACCGCCCGGCCCTGCCCTCCCCGCCGCCCGGCCCTGCCCCGCCACCGCCGATGCGGCCGACCAGGAACCCGCGGGCTCAGCTCTCCCCCCGGAAGAACTCGGGCCGCTCCTCGGCCGGTCCGGGGGGCCAGGGAGTCGCTTCGGGGCCGTCGCCCGTCGCCGGTCCGGGGGGCCAGGCCTCGGCCCGCTCCAGACGGGCGAACTCCTCCAGTTCCGCGTGGGCCGCCAGCAGAGCACTTGCCGTGACGAGTTGGCCCACGGGAGCGGAGGAGCTGAGGACCAGCACCTCCTTCCCCTCGGGCAGCCGATCCAGGAGGTCGGGGACCAGCATCATCTCGTGCGGCGGCAGCCTGGCCTGGTCCAGTTTCGGGGAGGCCGGGAAGACAGGAACGGCTTGGGTGCCGTCCTGCGCGTCGGTGACCGCCAGGCCGCCCACCTCGTCGAGGCACACGGCGACTTCGGCGTCGGCGACCATCAGGGCGAACAGATCCTCCGAGGCGTACCCGGTGGCGACCAGCTGCACGGCGGCGTCCACGGGGCTGACCGGCGGGGCCCAGCCGTGTGCGTCGGGCGAGGGACGGTACTGGGCGTTCTCCTCCCACTCCACGATGTCGCCCTCGGTGTCGCTGCGCCAGCGTCCCAGGATCGCCCAGGGAGGCGTGGGCTCGTCCTCGTCACCGGTCCAGTGCCGGTCGATCACGGACAGCCAGTGGTCGGGGGCCGCCTTCGCGGCCTTCACGTAGTCCTCGGGCGGCTCCCGGAACCCCGGTTGGCCCCGCAGCACGGCGGACGAGCCGCCCTGGACACCGGAAGGGCGCGGTCCGGGGGCGGCGGGCCCGTCGGCCGTCTCCGCCTCGGCGGGGCCGTCGGGCTCGCGGTCCGGTGCACCGGAAGGGCTCGTCATCGGGGCAACTCCATCGGTTCGCTTCGTGCGATGTACGGGGACGGTCAGCTCTCGGAGCGCGGCGGGGCTTCGCGGTCGGTCTCTTCGGCGGGGTCCGGGAGCGGGGCGGCGGGGGAGGACTCCGGCCCGTCCGCCCCGGTGGCCGAGGACTGCGGGTCGCCGGCCTCGGCCACGGTGGAGCGCGGCGGTTCTTCCGGCGTCGCCCCGGTGGCCTCGTCGACCGCCCGGCGCAGGGCGTCGGTCTCGACGGTCATGCCGACCGGCCCGGAGGGGTTGACGTAGAGCAGGTGACCCTCCGGCAGCCGTTCCAACACCTCGGTGACCGGAGCGAGTTCGTAGCCGAATCGGCCGGCCGCGTGCAGGTGAACGGGAGAGGAGAAGACCGGTACCACCGCGGTCCCGTCGGGTGAGACCGCCGACATCGGTGTGCCGCCGGGCGCGAGCAGGACGGCGACCTCCGCCGTGGCCAGCGCCCTGGGGACCGCCTCCCCCGGACCGTACCCCGTGGCGGAGAGCTGCACCGCCTCGTCCACCGGGTCGGTGGGGGCGGGCCAGCCGAGCGCCTGGGGCGAGGGCTGGTACGCCTCGTTCGGCTGCCACTCCTCGATGTCGCCGTCCAGACCGGACCGCCACCGGCCCACCACGGCCCATTCCGGCGGGTCGCCCTCGCCCGCCCATGCCGGGTCGACCATGCCGAGCCAGTGATCGGGAGCGAGCCGGGCGGCCTCCCTGATCTCCTCGGGGACCGGCGGCGCGGCGTCGTGGCCCGTCGCGGTCGGTCCTGCGGCAGTGCTGTCGTTCATGGATTCCTCGCTGGGATCAGGCACGGACGTCGTTCAGTATGCGGCGGATCCGGTCGGCCAGGCTGCCGGGGGGTACCCGGTTCCGGGTGCGGAACCAGGCGTCGACCAGGTGCTCCAGCCGCTCGGGCGTCAGCGGGGCGGACCCCGAGGCGGTGTCGGGACCGAGCGCCGACAGGAGGCGCAGGGCGTCCTCCAGGACGATGTGGTGCTCCTGGGCCCATGCGGCCACCGCGGGGTCGGCGGGATCGGCCGGTCCGGACAACTCCTCGTCCCCGAAGGGACGCAGCGCGTGCTCGTCGGGGAACAGTCCGTCGACGGCCACGTGCTGCCTCAGTTCCGCCTCGGTCAAGGGCGCGATCCTCCAGTAGCGGCCCCAGTTGTCGACGTAGTCGAGGTCGGCCGGCTCCGGGGCCCCGGCGTACCGCAGCCGGTCGAGGACCAGTTGGCTGCCCCGCATGATCTCGTCCAGACCGTGGTGCTCCGCCTGCAGCATCTCTGCCATGAGGGCGAGCCGGACCAGGCCGAGGTCGATGTCGAGACCCCATTCCTGGCGCATCTTCACCGCCTGCGACATCAGCCGGTGGGCCGAACCGGAGGTGGCGGCCCGGACGAGGGCGCCCCTGTCCTCCGCTTCCGCCTGCGGGACGCTGTCCATGGCGATGTCGTACCGGTGCCTGCCCGGAATCCACGGGATGCCGTCGTCCGGCATCAGAGCCCGCTCGGCCTCGCTCAGAGGCGGCGAGAGGTCCTCGGCACGCGCCCGGGTCCGCAGCTCACGCCCGGCCCGCTCCATCCGCCGCTGTTCCTCGGGTGTCCTGTCCGATCGCCCCGACAGCTGCTGGTAGTCGGTGATCGTCCGGGACTGCGGCCTGGCGGTCCGGTACTCCTCGGTGATCACGTCGGGGTTGGGGTCAGGGCTGCCGAGCAGTTCGGAGATGAGTCCGCCTTGGCCGTCCGGCGCCTGGGAGCCGATCCAGAGCATGCCCATGCGTTCCCGCGTGTTGCCCGACTCCACGACGGCGAGGAGCTGGTCCCAACCGGTGCCGACCGCCCCGTCGACAGTGGGGTCGTTGGAGCCCAGTTCCGTCCAACGGCCTGCCGCGACAGCCCGGTCCCACAGCTCGCGGGTCATCACCGCGAGCTGGGCGTCGACCGCTTCGTGACCGCCGAGATACCGGCCGAGGCGCTGCTCGAAACGGACGGCCTCGGTCATGTAGCGGATGCGGGCCATGACCCACTCCGGCGCCGGCCGGTCCGCCGCCCGGCGCAGCACGGACGCGGGGGCGAAGGACAGGGCGTGCACCAGCCGGTTCAGCCGCTCCTCCTCGTCGAGGGCCGTATCGCCGGGTCCTTCCGGAAGCCCGGCCAGATGGCGGTCCCCGTCGGCCACCAGCAGGGCGAGCGGTCCGCCGTCGGTGCGCTCACCGTGGAACGTCACCTCGTCGTCGGGGCCCGCCACGGCCACCGTCACACCGAGGCGGCGTGCCGTCGCCGCTACGAGGGGCCTCATCGGCAGTGCGGTGCCGCCCGGTCCGTAGGCGGGGTCGGCGAGCAGCACCCGCAGGCGCTGCACCGGGCTCAGCGCCACCCGCGAGGCGGGGAGCCGGTCGCCGAGGAGCATGGCCTCCGTGCGCAGGGATATGCCGAGGGAGGCACCGACCCGGTCGAGGAGGGCCAGCGGAAGGTCCCGGCCGTCGTCCAGCGGCGGGACCTCCAGGTCGGACACGTCGTCGTCGGTGACGGCGCCGCCCAGCCAGGCGCGGAAGTCCTCCGCCGTGTCGACGCCCGCGTCCCGTAGTCCTTCCGCGGCCGCGTGGCGGACCGCGAAGAGCAGGACGTCCGCGGTCCGGTCCCCCTCGCCCGGGGACTCGTGCAGGCCGAAGAGGGCGCCGTCGAGTTCGGCGGCGTACGGCCCCGTCCGGCGGTAGCCGTCACGGGGCTTGGCCGCGTCCGGCTGCCGCGTCTCCGACTCGCCGGTCTCGCTTGTTCCGTCGGTGAGCTCGACGATCCGGGGCGAGGTGCCGTCCTCCGCGTTGTGGTAGGCCGGGTGCGGGTAGCCGGGCATCTCCCGGAACTCGTAGTCGAGGTAGTCACGTCCGGATTCGGGCTCCGTCACGACCTCGCGGTTGGCGATGCTCAGCGCCCCGCCCGGCGGATAGAGGACCTCCTCCTCGTCGAGCCACGCCGAGAACGGCGCCACCGGACGGGCGGTGGAGTGCTCGACGTATCCGCGCATCGCGTGCCGGTCCCGGGCGTCGCCCATCTCCTTCAGATCACCCCGGGTGTAGCCTCCGGCCCTCTCCCAGCTCTCGGTCATGCTGCGGAACCGCGGCACGAACAGCGTGGTCGCGGTGAGGAGCGGCGAGTCCTGCGGGATCGCGTCCAAGGGCCCGGGGAGCCAGCCTCCCCAGTAGACCGGGCCGTTGAGCGGCGGCAGGATCTCCAGCGCCTCGACCGCCATGTCGACGTGCGTGCTCATGTCGTCGTACAGCCGGTCGGCGACGCGGTCCACCCGGCGGCGGATCTCCTGGACGGCCGGCCCGGCCGCGTCCGGGCCCAGGTCCCGCAGATCGGCCATGGCACCGCTGAGGTCCTCGTCGTGGTCCAGCAGTTCGGGCAGGCCCTGCCCGCTGTCCACGGCGTCCTCACGGACGTACCGCCAGACCCGTTGCCCGAACATCCAGCGGCCGACCGCCTCGCCGAAGCGCCCGGCGGTGACGTAGGTCTTGAAGAGCTCGTGGTCCTGGCCGGTGTAGAGGTACAGGGCGGTCAGATGGCCCGGGGCCAGGGCGCGCAGGGAGGCCCGTGCGCGGTCGCCGAAGCGTTCCAGCCACTGGACGGCCACCTCGGTCCGCTCCGCCAGCTCCTCGCTCACGGGGGCCCCGGTCATCGCCGCGTTCATCGCCTGGACGAGGTCTCCGGGGATGTCCGTGTCGAAGCGGGAGAAGAAGCGCGTCCTCAGATCGTAGGCCTGGTGGTGCGGCAGGACCGGACCCATGCCGAAGACGCGCGCGGTCACCTGGTGCAACCGGGCGCCGTCCTGGGCGAGCGCGGCGCGCTCCGCCTCCAGGCCCACACCGGCCAGGTGCGAGGCGCGCAGCACCTCGTGCAGGGACTGGGTCTCGGTCAGGACCGACCAGGACAGCACCGCCTTGCGGAAGGCCAGCAGCTCGGGCCCGCTCGCCCCGAGCGCCCGGTACGCCTGGAGCATCCACAGGGCCGGGCCGACCATGCCGCCGACGTAGCGGAATCCGCGCGGGTCGTGTGCGACCCGGTACGCGCCCCGCCGGTTCCCGTTCGGCCGGGGCGGCCGGGGCATCGTGAGCCAGCCGGGCAGGGTCTGCTGCAGGGTGACGGGGCCTTTGTTGCCGTACGCCGCCAGGCCGAACGCCTGGACCAGCTGGGGTACCGACGGCCGGCTCTCCAGGAAGCGCGACACCGCGTCCGGCTGTCCGGTCCACTGCTGGGCCTCGGAGCCCTGGAAGAAGGCGCCGTCCGCCGCGAGCGGGCCGTGTCGCTGCGCGAGGGCCTGACGGAGCCGGGAGAGGGCGTGCGCGGCGGCCTGGACGGTCTCGGGTTCGGCGGCCAGCCTCTGCGCCAGACCCGCCTCGAACCGGAAACTGAGGTTGCGCCAGTTCCGGTCCCGGTAGAGCCGGGCGAACCGCACGGTCTCGGGTGCTCCGGCGACCCGCCACCCGGGCACCGACCAGGGCTGGGTGGGGGCGTCCGTGGCGGGGGCCGGGACGGCGGGGAGCACGGCGTTCGCGCCCGCCCGGGACCTCGGCAGGACCCGCAGGATGGTGGTGGGGCTCCCGTCCGCCGCCTCCAGGAGGTGGATGTCGGCGGCCGGTCCCCCGTCCTCGTCCCGGCCCGGGGTGATCGCCGTGCGACCGGTGTTGAGGTACACGTCCAGGCCGGTGAGGTCGGCGATGTCCGCGGCCCGGCGGACGGCGCGCTCCAGGCTCCCGCCCCCCGGTTCGGTGCCGGAGGGTCCGCCGGCGGCGGTGGCCACGTCACACGCGAGGACGGTGATGCTGGTGAAGCCCGCGGCGGCCAGGTCCTGTCCGAGCAGACGCCCCACCGCCGCGCTGTCGGCGCCCGTGGGCAGGTCGTTCGCCCCGGCGACGGCGTAGCCTTCCGGCCCGCCGTGAGACGTCCAGAAGAAGGTGCCGGACGCTCCCGTGGCGGGGAGGGGACGCCGGTGGGCGACGCGTTCCTGGGCGGATCCGCGGCTCCATTCGGTGTAGTGGGTGGCCTGCGGCAGGCGGCTGTAGAAGGGCTCGCGCAGCACCCAGTCGCGCCGGGTGAAGGATGCCTTGCCGACGGTCCTGCCGTCCGCGTCGATCTCCTGGACGACGATCTGCTGCGTGGCCGGCGCGGTCGCCCGCCCCTCCCACGGGGCATTCCAGTAGTCGTGCCGGGGGTAGGCGCGGGTGTCCGTCTTCCAGGGGCCCGCGTCAACGAGGCCGGAGTCCGCGTCGGAGTCCGTTTCGGAGTACCGGTCGGCGTCCGACAGGTCGGAGTCGGAGCGGCCGAGGTCGAACACGTCGTCCACCGCGTCCTCGAACACGGCCGGTGTGTACGGCACCGGGCCGGTCTGCGACCCCTCGGAGAGGCCGTCGGGCAGCGGGGTCTCCTCCTCGGCCACCTCGTGCAGCATCGGAGGCCGCCGGTAGGACTCGACGAGTCGCCGGCTGACGACGTCGAAGCGCATGCCCGGCGGGTACAGCGCCTCCCCTTCCGACAGGTGCTTGAGGAAGGGTGCGGCGTCGCGGGCCGTGGAGTTCGCGACCTCGATCAGTCTGCGGTGCGACCGGGCGGGCACGGGCTTGTCGCTCAGCGCGAACTCGACAGCCTCCTCGATCTTCAGCGAGGTACTGCGGAAGGACGCCACCTCGATGGCGCCGTCACCGTACAGGGGGCCGTTCAGGGCGGGCCGCTCGATGGGCCCGGGCGCACCCCGCTCGCCCCACCAGATGGTCCGGTCGACGGGCGGCAGGATCTCCAGGGCCTCGATGGCCATGTCGATGTGGAGCCTCAGCTCGTCGTGGAGCCGGTCGGCCATCGCGTCCGCGCGGCGGCGCAGCGCGACCAGGTCGGGGTGGGGGGTGTCGAGGTCGGGCAGCTCGGTGAGTTCGGCGTACAGATCCGCGAACTCGGGACGGCTGAGCAGGGTGAGCGGCGGCATGTCCAGCTCCTCCTCGCGCGCCGACTCCAGCAGGTACTGCCAGCTGTGGAAACGCACCAGGTGACGGCTGACGCCCCGGCCCAGCCGCTCCCCGTTGAGCAGTGCCTTCATCAGCCGGTAGTCGTAGGAGCTGTAGAGGTACAGGGCCGTGATGTGGGCGGGGGTGAGCCGGCTGAGCGCGGCGGCGCCCCGGTCGCCGTACCGCTCCAGCCACGCGGCCATGACCTGGAGTCTGGGCGTCGGCCGGGACGGCAGCGCCCCGGCGAGCGCGGCGTCGGCCATCGTGACGAGGGCGTCGGGCACGTCCATCGTCCCGGTGAGCTCGAACGGGAAGTACATGCGGTCCTGGTAGAGCGCCCGGTGCGGCGGAACCAGGGCTGCGGGGGCCTTTCCGTCGTCCTCGTGCGGAAGCAGGCCGCTCTCCGTGAAGGCGTCCACGGTCCAGATGTGCAGCGCGGCCCCGTCACGCGTAGCGGCTCCGCGCTCGTCGGCGGCGCCCATGCCGATCAGGTGGGAGGCGCGCAGCACCTCGTGCAGCGACTGGAGGTCGTAGGGAATCGTCCAGGCGGCCACGGCGGCGCGGAACGGGGTGAGCAGCTCGGACGGCAGGCCGAGTGCGGCGAACACCCTCAGCAGGTGCAGCGCGGGGCCCCGCTCGCCGCCGACCCGGCGGAAGCCGCGGCTGTCGTGCACGGCGCGGTAGGCGCTGTCCCCGCCGAACCGCCCGCCGCCCTCGGTGAGCGCCTCGTGGACAGGGGTCGGCAGCCCCGGTGCGGCGTAGGCCGCGTACACGAACGCCCGCATCAGCCCGTCCAGCGCCTCGGGGCCGGAAGGCTCCTCCAGCAGCCGCTCCAGCTCGGCGGCCGGGTCGTCCGGGGTCTCGTCCGGGGGGAAGAACGCGCGTGCCGCACGCTCTTCCCCGTTGCGGAGGGCGAGTTGGCCGTACAGTCCGCGCACCGCGAGCCCGGCGGCCTCGGCGAGCCGGGGAACCTCGCTCAGCGCCTCGGCGAGCGAGTCCTCCCAGTCGACGCTCGCCTGTCGCCAGGAGCGCTCCTGGTAGAACCCCGTGAACCGCGGTGTGCCCGGCGCCCCGGCGGGGCTCCAGGACGACACCGACCATGGCGTGCCCCGGTCGGCGTCGAGGTCGTCGAGCTGTTCGGGGGCGGCGTCCAGCACCCGGCCCTGGACGTTGAACTGCCCGGGTGCGGGGTAGCGGTACGCGGTGCGTCCGGCCGCTGACGTACCCGGCGTCTCGACGCGGGGGCCCGTCCAGCCCGCCGGATAGGCCGTGACCCACTGCGTGGGCTGCCCGTCGACGTCCTCCAGCAGGTGCGGCAGCCCGTCGGACACCGCCGCCCGGCCGGTGGGGAGGTGGACCGGCAGTGCCGCGCCGTCGGCGATGCGTTGGGCCCGCGCCCGGGCTTCCGCCCGGTTCCTCGGCACGTCGCCGGGGCCGCAGGCGAGCACCGTCACACTGCCGAAGCCGCGCGTGCCCGCCGACCGCACCAGCCGTCCGGCGTAGGAACCGTCATCCGTCCGCCGGCCGCCGTCCTCGGTGACGAGGGCGAGCCCGTCGCCGCCGCCGTGCGACGCGAAGAAGAACGTCCCCCCTGTCGTTCCGCTCCCCGGCAGGGCCCGGTGGGTGGGGACGGGCCTGCCGACGCCGTCGCGTTCCCACGACACGAAGCCCGTGGCGGTGGCCAGTCGGCCGTACTCGTCCTGCCGTTGCGCCCAGTCGGCGTCGTCGAACGACGCGATGCCGACCGTGCTGCCGTCCTGCCGGCGTACGGTCCGCAGCACCGGCGCGCGATGGGACGGCGCCTCCCCGATGCCGGCCGGGGGCGCGATGCCGAAGAGTTCGCCGGTCCTGCCGGGCTGGGTGCCCGCCGTGCCGGGTGTCGTGCCGCGCGTGGTCGCCTCGGTGACCTCGACGCTCTCGTACGGCCGCGTACTCGAGTCGCCGGGGACGACCGTCCGGGTGGTGATGTCGAAAGAGGCGCCCGGTGGGTAGAGGACCTCGGTCTCCAGCGGCAGCACCACGAACGGGCTGACCTCCCGCGCGGTCGAGTCCGCCACGTGGACCAGTCCGAGGTGTGTGCCGCCGGGGGCTCCCTTGCTGCGGTGCATGAAGCCGAGCGCTTCGTCCCGCACCAGCGCCGTGCTGCGGAAGAAGGGCACGGTGATGCGGTTCTGCCCGTACACCGGCCCGTCGGGCGGTGGCGTGCCCAGCAGCCCGGGCATTCCGCGGTCACCCCACCAGACGTCTCCGTGCAGCGGGGGCAGGATCTCCAGCGCCTCGACCACCATGTCGACGTGCCACGGAAGCTCCGCGAACACCGCGTCGGCCATCGCGTCCAGACGGCGCCTCAGGGCGGCCACCTCGGCGGTCTGCTCCTGGAGGTCGTCCACGTCCCACATCGCGTCGAACAGAGCGGTGAAACCCCGCTGCCGGCGCAGCGTCATCGGGAGGAGGCCGGCGGCTCCGACCTCCGCCATCTTGCTGGTCATCGTCCAGGCGTTGAGACGTACGAGACGACGCCCCATACCCGCGCCGAACCGCTCGCCGTTGAGGAACGCCTTCATCAGACGGTAGTCGGCACCGCTGTACAGGTGGATCGCCGTCAGATGGGCGGGCGACAGCCGCCGCAGCGCGTCCCGGCCCGCGTCGCCGTAGCGGTCCAGCCAGCCGAGAAGCACCCGGTCCCGGGCGGTGTCCGGGCGCAGAGTGCCGGCGAGCGCGGCGTCGACCAGGTGCGCGAGGTCACCGGGGAGGTTCAGCCCGCTGCGCGTGGTGTCACGGCCGAACGTCATCCGCTCGGCGTACAGGGCCAGGTGCGGCGGGACCAGCCGTGCCGCGGGCCGGTCCGTCCCGCTTTCCCCGTCCGGGGTACTCGTGATGAGCGAGTCGGCCGCCCAGGTGTGGAGTCCGGCGCCGTCGCGCAGCGCGGTATCGCGCTCCGCGGCGGTTCCCCCGCCGGCCCGGTGGGAGGCGCGCAGGATCTCGTGGAGCGACTGGAGGTCGGCCGGGATCGCCCAGGAGATGAGCGCGTCGCGCAGGGCGACCAGGCTGTCCGGTGCCGCACCGAGCGCGGCGTAGGTGCGCAGAAGCCGTAGCGCGGGACCGTCCTCACCGCCCACGCGGCGCATGCCGCGGCTGTCGTGCACCTCGCGGTAGGAGCTGCCCGGCGTGTAGCGCCCCTGCCGGCCGGGCGGGCGGGCCAGGGTCTCGGCCGTCTCACGGGGCAGGCCGTGGCCCGCGTGGGCCGCGTAGGTGAACGCGGTCATGAGCGAGGCGAGGGTGAGCGGTCCTGGCGGGGCGCTCAGCAGCCGGTCCAGCGCCGCGGCCGGGTCGCCCGGGGGCGCGTCCGGGGCGAAGAAGGCGCGCAGGGCAGCCTGCTCGCCGTGGCGCGCGGTGAGTTCGCGGGCCATGCGGGACACCGCGTCGCGTGCTGCCTCGGTGAGCCCTGCGGTGCGGCCCGTGTGCGCGGCGAACGCGAGCTCGAAGGCCGTGCTGCGACGCTGCCACTCCCGGTCGCGGTACAGGGCGGCGAACCGGGCCGTGCCGGGCGATCCGGCGGGACGCCAGGACCGTAGGGCCCAGGCCGGACCGGCGGCGGCCGCGGGCGCCGCCTCGGCGGGGTCGGGCTCCGGGGTGCTGTCCTGGCCGACCGCGGACACCGGGGTGGCGTTGATGCGGACGGCGGACGGATAGGCGGTGTCCGGCCGACCGCTCTCCCCGTCGGGCTCCTGGGCACGGCGGGGCGTGCCGGCCGTGAAGTGGAACGTACCTGTGCCGGAGTCGCGCCGGGCCGAGTGCTCCGGCCAGGCGGAGGGGCCGGCCTTGACCGCCTCACCGGGCGTCCCCGTCGCGGCCCCCTGGACCGGCCGGGGCTTCCAGACGGTCCTGGTCCACTGCCCCAGCTTCTTCTCCCGCAGGGCGGTGATGCGCAGCGGGGCGAACGGGTCGTCCTCGATCAGGTCCAGTGGTCCGGAGTAGCCGAAGGCGCTGCGGCCGGTGCGGTCGGTGAACGGCTGGGTCCGCCGCACGTTGCGGTTGGTGAAGCCGGCCATCGGGAAGACGACGGGGACGTCGACACCCGCGTCGGTCACCAGCGGCGCCAGGTCGAGCAGCGCCCACAGCTCCTCGTCGGGGACGGGCAGCGGGGCATGCCCGGGCAGGTGGATGACGATGCCGCCGTCGTCCGGCCGGGTCCCGGTCCAGATCACCAGGGAGTCTCCGCCCGGTTCCGTGGACCTCCACTGCGCCGGGTGGGGAACGGTGAGGACGTCGTTGCCTGCCTTGACCCGGGCGTACCACCGGTCGCGCTCCACGCCGTTCGGGGCCGGGCGTCCGCTCCAGTTGTAGCCGGTCGGCTCCGTCCCGTCGGTGAGGGTCTGCCGGAGTGCGCCCAGTTCGCGGAGGTGGTGGGCGGCGAGCTGGTGCGGGTCGGTGATGTCGATCCGGCGGGCGTGGGCCCGTACCGCCAGGAACGTCAGGTCCGCCGTCGTCGCGTCGCTCCACACCTCCGTGTCCCCGAGGTGGAGGGCGCGACGGCCCAGGCTCTCCTGCTGCGCCGGGTCCAGGCGGAACAGGACCAGGTCGACGCCGGCCACCATCGCCCAGAAGGCGCGGGTGATGTCCTTGGGACGCAGTGTGACGGGTTCGGGGAGGCCCACCGCGTCGCGGACGAGGTCCACGCCCTGGCTGCCGGAGAGTTCGTCGACGGCGTACGTCAGGGGGGTGTCCGGCAGCATCCCGGAGAGCGTGGTGTCCGGCTGCACGACGATCAGCTGCCGGGCGGCGTCCAGGACGTCCCGGTAGGCGTCGCGGCCCGGGGTGTCACCGCCGACGCGCCGGGCGAGGAACGTCCACAGCTCCATCCGGAACGGAGTGAACCGCCGCATGCCGGGGTCGTTGGCGCGCAGGGTCTCCAGCGCGGCGATGCCCTTCAGCGCCCGCTCGTACCGCCCGCCCGGAACCCAGCGGTCGTCCTCCACGGCGTCGTCGAAGACCAGGCGCAGCGCGCGGACCAGCCGCAGGACGGTCGCCCGGACCTCCGGCGGCACGGTGTCCGGGTCGCCGTGCAGGTCCGCGATCACGGCCAGGCGGTCCAGTTCGGCGTCGGTCGGCTCGGGCCGGTCGCGCACCACGCGGCCGACCACCCCACCGGGAGTGTCCTCCAGTATGTAGGAGTCGTCGTCCAGCGCCGCGACCAGGGTCGGCCCCTCGACCTCCCGCCGGGCGGTATTGGCCGTGTGCCGGCTGAGGGACACCTCCTCCAGCGGGTCCTCCACAGGCGGTACCGGGCGGCCCTCCTGCTGCGGGTCGCGGTGGTTGCCCGCCGATGCCGCGTAGCAGACCTGGAGGCCGATCCGGTAACCGGGCGGCAGCTCGCGGACCTCGCGCAGTCCCCCGATGTACCGCCCGCCGTCGGGCGCGGTCAGCGTCACCGTCGAGCCGTCGCGCAGGACGAGGACCAGCACGCCGGGACCACCGTGCCCGTAATAGGTGTAGATCGCGGGGTCCGGGGTGTACGGCTCGGTGCTGACGAGCTGGTCGCCCTGACCGGTGGCCGCGTAGTGGATCCGCTGCCGTCGGCGGAAGAGCCCCCGCAGCATCCTCTCGCGCTGGTCCAGGTCGTCGGCGACCGACACCCTGCCGTACCGCACCCGGCGGTCGAAGACCAGGGGCAGGGTGGCCACGTCGCTGTCGCGGAAGGTCCGGCCCTCGATCGAGGTCCACTGCCGGTCCACGAAGGGCGCCGACACCGCGGGCGGGTCGAAGGGCACCCAGTCGCCGTGCCAGCCGGCGGGGTCGTGGACCGTCATCGTCGGGATGCGGGCCTGGAGGGCGGAGTCGTGGCGGAACCGCCCGTCGCCACTGGGGGCCCACACCCGCCGGCCGAGCCGGCCGGCGACCGCGCGCACCAGTTCCAGGTACTGCGCGCCGGCGTACGGGATCGCCAGGACCACCGGCACGTGGGGCGGCAGTGCGGCCAGTTCCGGATCGGCGGCCAGTTTCTCCGCGAACGCCTCCGGGGTCAGGCCCTGGGCGTCGAGGGCACGGTCGCCGACCAGGTACGCCTCGCTTCCCCACGGTGCGGGCTCGTCCGGCTCCTGGGCGGCCTGTCCGTCCGTGACCTCCCGGACCCGGTCGGTCCGCACGCGGTCGGTCCAGGCGCCGGTCAGATCGCGTCCGAGCACCCTCCCGGAGTCGTCCCGCAGCACGGTGGCCGGGTCCTGGAAGGGGTCCGTCCCCAGGTCGGCCGGGGCCGGCGGGCCGAAGAAGGCCGGCTGGTCCTGGCCGGAGGCGGTGGGGGCGGTGAACTGGCGGGTGGCCGCGGTCCAGTGGCCCGGGGCGTTGGTCGCCGGGTCCGGCAGGACGATGATGTCGAGCGGGGCCCCGGGCCCCGGGGCGGCGAGCACCATCGGGGCGTTGTAGCCGTAGGCGGGGCGCCCGGTGCGCTGCGAGAAGCGCTGGACCAGCTCCGGGCTCAGTGCCCCGGGTCCGGTGGTGAGGAACAGCACCGGACTGCCGAGGGAGACCGTACGGAGCGCGGGCGCCAGGTCCAGCAGGGCCAGGAACTCGTTCTCCGGCACGCGGACGGGGGCGCGGCCGGGCAGATGGAGGACGGGGGTGCCGGACGCGTCGACCTCGATGACGTTGAGCAGGGGCATGAGCTTGTCCGGGCCGGTCCACTCGGGCGTGAGCCGGCGGGAGGCGGTCCCGTCGGCCCGGTGCAGGGCGCCCCAGTCGATCCCGGCGGGGGCAGGGGCGCCGGACCAGTTGACGCCCTGGATGTTGGGTCCTTGCCGGAGCAGGGACGCCGGGCCGAAGGCGCCGCTCTCCGCCAGGTGGAACGCGGCCAGCAGGTCGTGGTCGGTGGCGTCCATGCCCTGGGCGATCGCCTTGGCCGACACCGCCCAGACGGCTTGCTGCTGGTTGCGGCCCCAGGTGACGGCGGGATCGAGATGGAGGACCTTGCGGCCCATGGCCTCGCGGGCGGCGGGGGTCATCGGGCGGAAGAGCTGGGCGGCCCGGGCCGTGGCCCACAGGGTGGACGCGACGTGGCGCGGGGTGAAGGCCGCCTGGGGTGGCAGCGACTGCACGTGCCGGATCATCTGCTCACCGGCGTCCGCCAGTTGCCTCAGGGTGATCTGAAGCGCGGGCGAGGGCACGGCGTCGGTGAGCCGGGCGTCGGGGTCGGCCGCGACGCGGGCGGCCGCGTGGTCGAGGAGAGCCCGGTATCCGGCCAGGTCCGGGGCCCGGCCGGTGTGTTCGCGGACGAAGAAGTCGAGCAGGTCGCCGCGGAACGGGGTGAAGGTGTTGAGGGCGGGGTCGTTGGCGCGGAGGCGTTCCAGCGCGCCGATGCCGCGGAGCGCCCGCTCGTACCGCCCGCCGGGGGTGGCGCGGTCGTCCTCGACGGCGTCGCCGAACACCCTCCGCAGGGCGCGTACCAGCCGGAGCGTCGCCTCCCGGGTCTCGGCCGGCACGTCGCCCGTGGTCCGGTGCAGTCCGGCGACGCCCGCCAGCCGGTCCAGCTCGTCGTCGAGCGGTTCGGGGCGGCGCAGCACCCGGCGGCCCCGTTGTCCGTCGGCAGCGTCCATGATGAAGCGCCGGGTGTCGTCCATCCCGGTCATCCGGGTGGAGCCGTCGGTGTCGAAGCGGGTGAGGTTGGCGACGAGCTGGTCGAGCGGGACGTCGCCCAGCGGGTCGTCGACGTGCGGGACCGGGGCGAACGACGGCTGCGGCCGGGCGGGGTCGCCGTCCGAGGAGCTCCAGCAGACCTCCAGGTGCATGCGGTGGCCCCGCGGCAGCTCGCGGACCTCGCGGAGCCCGGCGATGTACTCGGCGGCGTCGTGCTTGCCCAGCCAGACGGTCCGGCCGTCGTGGAGCGGGAGCTCGATCCGGCCCGGGTCGCCGTGGCCCGCGAAGACGTAGACGGCCCCGTCCATGACGACGGGCTCGGAGGCCGTCTCCTGGGCGCGGGTGCCCGCGGGCGTCCAGTGGACGAGCCGTCGCATCCTGCGCAGGGCACGGAAGTTGCGCTCGCGCCGCCGCAGCCCGTCCTGCCGGTGGACGGCGATCCGGCCGAACCGCTGGTGGTTCTCGTCGGCCAGCGGACGCGTGACGACGTCGCCGTCGCGGAACACGGTGCCGTCCAGCGCCGTCCACGTCCGGTCCTCGTACGGTCCGGCCGTCGGCGACGGGGCGACGGACACCCATGCCCCGACCGGCGCGTCGGGGTCGGAGTCCATCGTCACCAGGACGTGCGCGTCCCCGGTGCCGTCGGGGACGATCCGGCCCACGCCGCTCGGCCCCCACACGGTGCGGCCCAGCCGGTCGGCCACTACCCGGAGCGTCTCCAGGTAGCGGTCGCCGGTGTACGGGACGGCGAGGACGACCGGCACGTCCTTGGGGAGCTTCGCCAGCTCCGGGTCGGCGGCCAGCGCGTCGGCGACCGCCTCCGCGTCCAGGACCCGGCCGTCCGCCGTCCGCACCCGGCCGTCCTCGCCGTCGGCGGTGACGACGTACGCGGTGTCCGGCCAGGGTGCCGGGCCGGTCGCGACGACCTTCGGCGGGGTGCCGGGCCGGCGCTCGATGGTCCGCAGGGTCCCCGGGAGGACGCGGGTGGCGTTCTTCGCGGTCCAGTTGCGGCCCTGCGCGGCGCCGGACGGTCCGGCCAGCAGGGTGCCCGGTGCGAGCAGCGGATCGTTCGGCCCGGTGAACGCGCCGGTCGCCGGTAGCGGTGCGGCGGTGATCGGCGCGGTGGCGGGCGCGGTGGCGACGGGGGCGAAGAAGTCCGGGCCGGCCATGGCCGTCTCCCAGGCGCGCACACTGTGGTGCTGCGAGGTGATCGCCATCCCCGACAGCTCCAGGTCGACCCCGACCGATCCGGCCGCGGAGAGCAGCAGGAACTGCAGCGCCACCGGCAGCGGCGGTTCGGCCTGCCCGTTCGCGGTGAAGTACGAGCTGACCGCCGCCCTCAGCTCGCTCCAGGTCAACGGGGCCGTGAAACCGTTGGCCGCTCGGGTCCGCTCCAGCGCCCAGAAGCCCCGCAGCAGCGCCTCGAACGCGGTCGCGTCGTTCTCCAGCAGGGGGCCGTAGACCAGCCGGACCGCCCGGACCCACCGCAGGACGACGGGGGCCCGGCCTCGGTCGCCGGTGATCCGCTCGGCCCACCGGGCCAGTTCGGCGGTCGACAGCTCGGGGCGGAACCCGGCCCACCAGTCGCCCTCGGCCAGTTGCCAGCGCGGCCCGGCCATCTGGTCGCCGGGGACGAGGAGTGCCTCCGCACCGCTGCCGGTGGTCCAGATCCAGCGGCCCAGGCCGTTGGCCAGCTGCTGGCCGGCCACCGGGGTCTCCAGCGGGTCGGCGGACGGCGGGCCCGCCAGGTCGGCCCCGGTCACCACGACCGGCCGTTCCGGGGCGAGCGCGGTCAGATCGCCGTCCACGGCGAACAGGAAGTCCACGATCCGGGCGTAAGAGAACGCCGCGTCGGTGCCGTCGGTCAGTGCGAGGAGCGCGCCGTCGGGGCCGCCGCGCAGCCCGACCAGGTACGCGTCCTCGAAGGGCAGGGCCTGGAGGGGGCTTTCGAGCGGTACCGGGCCCAGCCGCAGGTAGGTGAAGCCGGTCACCTGGGGCAGCAGTCCGTAGTGCTGCCGCAGTCCGTCCTGCCAGGCTGCCAGCGGCAGGGAGGACGTGCCCACCGGGATGTCCTGCGCGTCGCGGTGCCGGATCACCATCACGCGTTCCAGGAGGACGCGGGCGCCGTCCATCGCGACCACTTCCGCGTACCACCGCATGACCGGCGGGGTCTGCGCCGGGTCGGCGAGGACGGCGAGGGCGCCACGTGCCGCGTCGAAGAAGCCCCGGGCCTTCGCCTGCCCGCCCGGGGGGATGGTCGGCAGCAGCGCGTACGCCTCCGTCAGCGCGGCCCGCAGGGCCTGGTGGGCGGGGTGGCCCTCGTGCAGCGGCCGGCCCAGCGCGTACTCGCCCAGCGCCAGGGAGATGTTCCGGCTGTCCCACTCGGTCAGCGGCCTGCGGGTGGCACCGCCCACCTGCGGGATCCCGGCCCGCGCCGCCACCATCAGGAAGCCCGCGACGCCCTGCACCACGGGGTTCTCCACGATCCGCCGGACGGACTCGCGCAGCACGTCTTCGGGGAGCGGCGCCCGGGACCGCAGGGCGCGCTCGTAGGCGGCGCGGCCGAGTGCGGACAGTTCGGTGACGGCGCGCTGGATCTCCTCGGGCGTCATGAACTGGCCGGTGTAGCCGAAGTGCCGCAGCTCGGCGAGGACCAGGGGGACGGCCAGCCGGCCGTCGTCGGTGTCCAGGACCGGGTAGTCGCCGTCGTCCATGCCGACGGCGTAGCGCTGGCTGACGGGCTCGCCCTGGGACGTGCGGCCGGTGAGGACGGCGGTCCAGTGCTCGCGGGGCGTCGGCACCTCCGTGCCGGCGGTGTCGAAGAAGGCGGGGTCGGCGGGCAGATGGGGCGTCAGCCGTTGCCGGAAGTAGTCCAGCAGTCGGCCCAGTTGCTGGGCGGCGTCGGCGGAGAGCTGGTCGTGGTGCTCGTTCAGGAACGCCCGGGTGCGGGGGCGCAGCGCCCTCAGGATCCGGTCCAGCGCGTTGCGCGAGGCGGCGGGCAGGAGGTTCTTGATCAGCTCAGGGTCGGTGCCCGGCGGGCGGGCGTTGTCGAAGACGTCGCCGATCGGCGCGGCCGCGACGTTCTGGAAGCCCAGCCATCCGTAGCCCCACACCTCGTCGACCTCGGGGATGGCCGCGAGGAAGGGTGCGAGGTGGCTCTCCACGGCGGTCGTGCCGAGGACCTGGTTCGCGTACGTCGCGGTGAGCCACTGGCCGAAGTTGCGGGCGCCGGCGATGGCCGTCTCGAACTTGGGTACGGTCAGCCGCTGGTGGGCGATGTCCTGGAGCTCCCGGAGGCCGACGGTGGGGTAGCCGAGGGTGAGCTGGCCGTAGGCGGTCCAGTCGAAGCCCTCGGGCGCGGGGTTGACCTTGGCCTTCAGCCCGGTCTCGGTGAACGTCCAGCCGCCGAGCGGGCCGAGTATCTCGGTGAGCGGGACGGCGACCTGGCGCTCGTCCGGCAGCCGTCCGGCGGCGCGCGCCCGCTGGAGCTGGGCCATGCCCTCCTCCTGGGTCTGCCGGCGCTCGCCGGGGAGGACGGCCATGGGGTCGAGGACGAACTCGCCGATGACGAAGTTCCTGCGGACCGGGCGCGGCTGTCCCGGGGGCACCTGCGGCTCGTTGACGTGGAGGAGGCCGTCGGCCGTCATCCAGAAGCCGCGGCTGTCGGTGACGAGCGTGATGCCGGGGCCGTGGGCGAGGACGAGCGTGGAGTCGAGGCGGCCGGGCAGGTCGAGGAAGAGGTCGCGGCGCTCCTCGACCTCCAGTCCGATGGCGCCGTAGCCGGGCTCGACCGGCGCGTCCAGACCGGCGTGCACCGTGGAGGAGGACGGGGCGAACTCGGGGAGGGCGTGTTCCAGGGCCTGTCCGCCGGGGCCGACGACGACGGCACGGGCGTCGGACGCCGCGACCGCGGGCGGGAGCAGGGACACCTGCCGGCCGTGGCCGGCCGAGAGGTCCAACCACACCACACCACCGCTGCCGCTGAGGTGGTAGGCCGCCCAGGCGTGCCCGGGGTTCGTTCCCTGGCGCTGGGCCAGGACGAGGGCGGCGGTGCCCGGGCCCTGGGCGGTGACCGCTCCGGCCACCGCGTCCCACGACCGGACCCGGCGCCACCCGGGGCCCATGACCAGGGACGACTCCGTGGCAGGGATGCCGACCGCCGTGTCGTCCGCCGTCCGCGCCGGGCGCACGCCCTGCGGGAACAGCTCGGCGCGGAGCGCGCTCAGGAGCACCAGGCAGCGTTCGACCGTCAGGCCGCGCACCGGTTCCCGGTCCGTCACCCGGCGGACCAGCGCGGTGAGTCCGGCTCGGTCGAGCGGCGGTCCCACGGTGATCTCGGTCCCGGTCAGGCTGCGCGGCGTGGTGAGCGCGGTGGTGGCCGGTTCCGTGTCCGGTACGGGGGTGAACCGCGTGGCCGGCTTCGGGGAGGAGAACAGGGCCTCACCGTACGGGGCGGTCGCCAGGACGCTGGAGTTCAGGCCCTGCAGCCATGCCTTGCGCCAGACGCCCTGCCGGCCGCTCGCGGTCTCGGGGCGTCCGATGAGCCGCAGCGGGGCGGCCGTGGCACCGGGCTGCGGGGTGGTCGGGGCCACCGTCAAAGCGCCGCTGTACGCCCAGCCGTTGCGGGCGGTGCGGTTGGAGAACGCCTCGGAGAGCGCGGCGGCGCGTCCCGAGCCGCTGCCCGCGCCGGAGAGTACGAACAGGAGGGGGACGCCGAGCGCGACGGTGCGCAGCGGCGGGGCCAGGTCGAGGAGGGCCAGGAACTCGCGGTCGGCGACGCGGAGGGGCCGCATGCCCGGCAGATGGAGGACCACGAAGCCGTCGGCGTCGGTGTCGGTCCACGCGACCATGACGTCCGTGGATTCGCCCTCGGCGGTCCACGGCGCGCGGAAGTGCTGGAGGGACACGCCGTCGTCCACGGTGTCCTGACGGCCGACGGCCCGCAGGTCGATTCCGCCGGGCGCCGGACTGCCGCTCCAGTTGAAGCCCTGGAAGCCCTCCCCGGACCGCAGCTGCCGGGCGGGGCCGAATGCCCCCTTGGAGGCGAGGTGGAAGGCGGCCAGCGTGAAGAAGTCCGCCGGGTCGAGTCCGGCCGCGATGGCCTGGGCCGTCAGCATGTACAGGTGCTGCTTCCGCGCCGGAGCCCACTCCTCGTCGGGGAACACGTGCAGGACCCGGCGACCCAGCTTCTCCGTGAACGCGTCGTCCCGGCCGGCCATCTGCTGGGCGGCGCCCGCCATCGCCCAGAAGGCCTGGGTCACGGCGCGTTTGGTCACCGGTACGTTCTCGGGCTGCCGCAGCACGTTCCGTACGAGCGGGGCGCCGAACTGGGTGACCTGCCGTATCGCGTGCTGGATCGCCGGGTCCCCGATGGCCTCGCCGAGGGCGGCCTCCGGCTTCTGCGCCAGTAGGCCGGCGGCCAGGTCCAGGACCTTGCGGTAGTCGTCGGGGCCCGGGGTCTTCCCCCCCACCCGCTGGGCGATGAAGGTCCACAGCTCCATGCGGAAGGGGGTGAACCGGCTCAGCGCCGGGTCGTTGGCGCGCAGGGTCTCCATGGCGCCGATGCCCCGGAGCAGCCGCGCGTGCAGGGCCTTGTCCTGTTCGGCCTCGGGGCCGAAGACGATGCGCAGGGCCCGCACCAGCCGGAGCGTGGTCGCGCGCACCTCCGGCGACGCCTCCCCTTCCGCGGTGTGCAGGCCGGCGGCGCGGGCCATCTCGTCCAGCTCGTGCGGCAGCGGCTCGGGCCTGACCCACCTGCGGCGTCCGACGACTCCGCCGGGGGCGTCGTGCAGGATGTGCGCGTCGGTGTGGAAGCCGCTGCTCATCAGTGACCCCTCGGTGAGGCGGCGGCTCGCGTTCGCCGTGTGCTGGGCGAGCGAGACCTCCTCCAGCGGGTCCTGCACGGCGGGCGGGGGGCGGTTGTCCAGGTGCGGCAGGGTAGGGTCCCCCGCCGCGTCGCTCCAGCAGACCTCCAGCTTGATCCGGTGGCCCTCGGCCAGTTCGGTGACCTCGGGCAGTCCGCTGATGTACAGGCCGCCGTCCCCCGCGCTCAGGGACACCGTCCGGCCGTCGCGCAGGGCGAGTTGCAGGCCGCCCCGCAGCCCGTGGGCCACGTACACGTACGACGCCGGGTCCGGGGTCCGGTCCTCCTCGCTGATCAGCGCCGTCCGGCCGCCGGACGCCATCAGGTGCACCAGCTTCTTGGCGCGCTGGTAGGACCGCATCAGGTCTTCGCGGCCCCGGGCGTCGTCGCCGTGCGACATCCGGCCGAACCGCTCGTCCCGGTCGGAGACCAGGGGCATGGTGAGGACGTCGCTGTCGCGGAAGACGGTGCCGTCGAGCGCCGTCCAGACGCGGTCCCGGAGCGGTGCGGCCTTCTTCGTGGGCCGGAAAGGCACCCAGGAGCCGAGGGGCTGGTCCGGGCCGTGGTCGATGAGCGCCGGGACGTGCTCGCGCTTCTTGTTGCGCACCAGTCGGCCGTCGCCGCTGGGTGCCCACACGGGACGCTCCAGCAGGTTGGCGACCGCCCGCAGATAGGCCAGGTACCGCTCGTTGGCCAGGTGCGGGACGACCAGCACGACGGGGACGTCCCGGGGCAACTTCGCCAGCTCGGGGTCGGTGGCGAGTTCGGCCGCCAGCTGCTCCGGGTCCAGCATGCGCCCGTCGGGGAACCGCACCCCGTCCGGGCCCCTCTCGCCCCAGACGATGTAGGCCGAGTCGCCCCACGGTGCGGCCCGGTCCTCGCCGGCCTTCTCCTTGGGCGGGGCGCCCGACTCCTCCTCGTACACCCGGATGCGTCCGATGCGCAGCTGGCGCACCTTCTGGTCCGTCAGATTGCGGCCGCGCGGGGCGCCCGAGGCGTTCGTCATGAGCGTCGCGGGCGACAGGAGCGAACCGGCCGGGGGCCGCCGCTGCTCGCCGACGCTCAGGGAGCCGATGTCCGGCAGCGCGCCGGCCTTCCGGTCCGACGGGCTGAAGACGATCAGGTCGCCCGTGCCGGAGGCGGCCGCGGGGGCGTTGGTCTGCCGGGCGGAGCGGGTCCACCTGCCCGGCGTCTTCGTGGCCGGGTCGGTCAGGGCGAGGATGCCGAGCGGGGTGGCGGGGTCGCCGGAGGAGAGCATCATCGGCGCGCTGTACCGGTACGCGGGGCGCCCGGTGCGCTCGGAGAACCTCCGTACCAGCTGGGGGCTCAGGGTTCCCGGGCCGGTGGTCAGGAACAGCACCGGGTGCTTCAGCGGGAGGGTGCGCAGGCCGGGGTCCCTCTCCAGCAGGGCCAGGAACTCGTTCTCGGATACGGGCAGGGGCGCGCGGCCCGGCAGGTGCAGCACGATCCGCCCGGCCCCGTCGACCTCCACGACGTTCAGGACCGGCATCGGCTTGTGCGGGCCGGTCCAGGCGGGCTGTACCGAGGCGATGCTGCTGCCGTTGGGCCCGAACGTCATCTGCCGCACGGTGCCCCAGTCGACCCCGGCGGGCATGGCGGTGCCGGACCAGTTGACCCCCTGGTCGTTCGCTCCCTGCCGGAGTACCGCGGGCAGGGCGAACGCGCCGCTCTCCGCGAGGTGGTAGGCGGCCATGACGTCCTGGTCGCCGACGTCCACACCCTCGGCGATCGCCTTGGAGAGCAGCGCCCACAGCGACTCCTGCCGCGACCGGTCCCAGGCGGTGGCGGCGTCGAGATGGAGGACCCTGCGCCCCATGGCCTCCCGGGCGGCGGGTGTCATCGGCCGGAGCAGCCGGGCGGCGCGGGTCGTGGCCCACAGGGTCGAGGCGACCAGCCGGGGGGTGAACGGCGCCGGGGCGGGCAGCGACTGCACGTGGCGGATCATCTGCTCGCCCTTGTCCGCCAGTTGCTTGAGGGCGATCTCCAGCGACGGTGCGGGCACCGCGTCGGTGAGCTTGGCGTTCGCGTCGGCGGCGATCCGCTCGGCGGCGAAGTCGAGCAGTTCCACGTACCCCCGCTTGTCGGGGGTACGGCCGGTGTGCTCCTGGACGAAGAAGTCCAGCATGTCGAGCCGGAACGGGGTGAGGTGGGAGATCGTCCCGTCGTTCGCCCGCATCCGCTCCAGCGCGACGACACCCTTCATGACGCGCTCGAACCGGCCGTCCGGTCCACCCCGGTGGCCCTCGAACGTGGTGCCGAAGACGGTGCGCACCGCCCGGAGCAGCCGCAGCATCGTCTGCCGCGTCTCCGGCGGGACCTGGCCCGGACCGCGGTGCAGTCCGAAGTCCCGGGCCAGGGTGTCCAGCGCGGGTCCCAGCGGCTCGGGGCGGCGCAGGACCCTGCCGCCCCGCTGGCCGGTCGCCGAGGCCAGGGCGATGCGCTGGGTGTCGTTGAAGCCGGTCTGGCGGAGGGAGCCGTCCGTCTCCAGTCGGGTGAGGTTGGCCACCAGCTGGTCGAGCCCCACGTCGTCGAGCGGGTCGTCCACGTGGGGCGTGTCGCCCAGCGAGGGGTACTGCCGGCGCGGGTCGCCGTCCGAGGAGCTCCAGCAGATTTCCAGGTGCATGCGGTGACCGGGCGGCAGCTTGCGTACCTCGGGCAGGCCCGCGATGTACGCCGCCGCGTCCTCCTTCGTCAGCCACACGGTCCGGCCGCCTCGCAGCGGGAGGGCCATCCGGCCCGGTGCGCCGTGCCCGGCGTAGACGTAAACGGCGGCGTCCGTCGTGACCGGCTCCGAACCGACCGGCTCGTGCTCGGTGCCGGCGTCGGTGCCCTCGGGGAGCCGGTGGGACAGCTCCCGCAGTTTCAGGAAGCGGCGGAGCCGCTGCGCCCGCCGCCGCAGGCCGTCCTTCTGCTCGACGGCCAGCCGCCCGAAGTGCCGGTGGTCCTCGTCGGTCAGCGGCACGGTGAGGACGTCGCTGTCGCGGAACACGGTGCCGTCCAGCGCCGTCCATGTGCGGTCGAGGTGGGACCCGATCGCGGTCGAGGGCTCGACCGCGATCCAGTCGCCGACCGGGGCGTCGGCATCGCGGTCCAGCAGCGCGAGGACGTGGGCGCCCGATCCGTCGGGGACGGCGCGGCCCATTCCGCTCGGCCCCCACACGGTGCGGCCCAGCCGGTCGGCCACCGTCTGGAGCGTCTGCTGGTAGCCGTCGCCGGTGTACGGGACGGCGAGGACGACCGGCACGTCCTTGGGGAGCTTCGCCAGCTCCGGGTCGGCGGCCAGCGCGTCGGCGACCGCCTCCGGGCCCAGTTCCCGGTCGTCCGGCAGCAGTACGCGGCCGGCCTCGTCGTCGGCGATCACCACGTACGCGGTGTCCGGCCACGGCGCCGGGCCGGTCGAGACGACCTTCGCCGCGGTGCCGGGCCGGCGCTCGATGGTCCGCAACGTGCCCGGGAGGACGCGGTCGATCTTCGCCCGGGTCCAGTTGCGGCCCTGGGTGGTTCCGGACGGACCGTTGATCCTGGTCTCCGGGGCGAGCACGGGGTCGCCGGGGCCGGCGAAGGCGTCCGACGTCGTGGCGGGAGCGGACGCGGTCGGCGCGGCGGGGGCGGACGCGGCCGGCGCGCTCGGCGGCGGGGCGAAGAGGGACATCTCCTCGTCGCTGTCGGTGACGTCCTCGACGACGCCGCCCGTGGCGGGTGTGTCCCAGGCGCGCACACTGTGGTGCTGCGAGGTGATCGCCATCCCCGACAGCTCCAGGTCGACCCCGACCGATCCGGCCGCGGAGAGCAGCAGGAACTGCAGCGCCACCGGCAGCGGCGGTTCGGCCTGCCCGTTCGCGGTGAAGTACGAGCTGACCGCCGCCCTCAGCTCGCTCCAGGTCAACGGGGCCGTGAAACCGTTGGCCGCTCGGGTCCGCTCCAGCGCCCAGAAGCCCCGCAGCAGCGCCTCGAACGCGGTCGCGTCGTTCTCCAGCAGGGGGCCGTAGACCAGCCGGACCGCCCGGACCCACCGCAGGACGACGGGGGCCCGGCCTCGGTCGCCGGTGATCCGCTCGGCCCACCGGGCCAGTTCGGCGGTCGACAGCTCGGGGCGGAACCCGGCCCACCAGTCGCCCTCGGCCAGTTGCCAGCGCGGCCCGGCCATCTGGTCGCCGGGGACGAGGAGTGCCTCCGCACCGCTGCCGGTGGTCCAGATCCAGCGGCCCAGGCCGTTGGCCAGCTGCTGGCCGGCCACCGGGGTCTCCAGCGGGTCGGCGGACGGCGGGCCCGCCAGGTCGGCCTCGGTCACCACGACCGGCCGTTCCGGGGCGAGCGCGGTCAGATCGCCGTCGACCGCGAACAGGAAGTCCACGATCCGGGCGTAAGAGAACGCCGCGTCGGTGCCGTCGGTCAGTGCGAGGAGCGCGCCGTCGGGGCCGCCGCGCAGCCCGACCAGGTACGCGTCGTGGAACGGCAGGTTCTGGACCGGGCTCTCCAGGGTCACCGGGCCGGGGCGCACGTAGGTGAAACCGACCACCTCGGGCAGCAGGCCGTACGTCTGCCGGCGGGCGTCCTGCCAGTCCTGGTCGGGGCGGGAGGAGGTGCCCAGCGGGGTGCCGTCGGCGGCCCGGTGCCTGACCGCGAGGATCCGGTCCAGGAGGACGCGGGAGCCGTCCGCCGCGACCAGCTCGGACGCCCACTCCAGCGGCGGCGGGGTCCGCTCCGGGTCGGCCAGGACCTCCAGGGCGCCCTGGGCGGCGGTGATCATGGCCTGGAGCCGCGGCCGGTGGCCCGGGGGAAGCGTGTCGACGGCGTCGGCCGCCTCCTGGACCGCCGTGCGCAGGGCCCGGTGCAGGGGGTGGTCGGCGGGCAGCGGGGTGCCGAGCGCGTACTCGCCCAGGGCACGGGAGATCCGCTGGCTCTCGCCCACCGGCATCAGGCGGCGGGGGGACCCCGACGGCTGGGGCAGGCCGGCCATCAGGACCATCTGCACGAAGGGGGCGAGGCCCCGGACGGCCTCGTTGTCCAGGATGCGGTTCAGGGACTCGGTCAGGACGTCGTCGGGCAGCGGGGCCCGCTGCGCGAGGGCCCGGCGGTAGGCCTCACGGCTCAGCTCCGCCAGCTCGGCCACGGCCTGCCGGATCTGCTCCGGCGTCATCAGCTGCTCGCCGTCGTAGGCGAAGTGGCGCAGTTCCGTGAGGATCAGCGGGATGTCGAGGCGGCCGTCGTCGGTGTCCAGGGTCGGATACCGGTCGTCGTCCATGTCGACCGTCTGCTTCTGCGTGACGGTTCTGCCGTCGGAGGTGCGGCCGGTCAGCACGGAGGTCGTGTGCTCGCGCGCGGAGGGGACGTCGCCGATCGTGGCGTCGAAGTATCCCGGGAAAAGGGGCTTGTCCGGGGTGATGGTGCGTCGGTAGAGCTCCAGCAGCCGCCCGAGGGTGGCGGCGAGTCCCGCGCTGATGCTGTCGTGGTGCCGGTCGAGGAAGCCCCTGGCCCGGGGCCGCAGCGCCCGCAGGACCCGGTCGAGGGCCGGGCGCGACGCCACCGCCAGGCCGTTCTTCACCATGAAGGCGGCGGGGCCCTGGTTGAGGATGACGCCGGTCGGCCGGGCGACGGCGTGGGCGTAGGCGAAGCGGAGGTAACCCCACAGGTCGTCGACGTCCGGGACCGGGGCGAGGAAGGGGACGACCACGTCGGGCACGTCGGTCCGCCCGGTGACGGCGCGGACGAACTCCGCGGTGGCCTTCATCGCGAACTCCCGGCCCGACGCCTCCACCGTCCCGATCGCGCCCCTGGGCAGCCGGTCCACCGCCCGGTCCTGGAGCAGGCTCAGCCCCAGGGCGGGGAAGCCGGTGGTGGGCTGCACGTAGGCGCGGTTGGTCCGGACCGGGGTCTGGCCGACCAGAGTCCTGCCGCCCAGTTCGGTGACCGTCCAGCCGTCCTGGGCGGGCAGCAGGTCCGCGAGGGCGGTCTGCGGGGCGGCGCCCGGCCGGTCGCGGCCGTCCAGGGCCCGTTCCACCCGGGCGAGCCGCTCCAGCGCCTCCTCGGGGGACTGCCGCCGCTCGCCCGGGAGTACCGCCATCGGCTCGACGACGATCTCGCCGATGAGGTAGCTGAACTGCTGGGGCTTCGGGTCGCCCGGCGCGATGGGCGGGTAGGTCAGGTGCAGGCGGCCGTCGGCCGTCCGCGTGACGCTCGCGTGGTCCGTGACGATGCTGAAGCCGGGGGCGGTGGCCAGGACCTGCTTGGCCGGAACGTCGCCGAGGCCGCTGACCACGAAGACCAGCCGCCGTTCGATCTCCAGGCCGATGGCTCCGTAGGCGCGGCCGGTCGCCGCGTCCAGCAGGGAGTGCGGGGTGGACGACGACGCGGCGAAGGCGGGCAGGGCCCCCTCGACGGCCCGGCCCGCCGGGTCGACGACCATGGCCCGTGCATCGGACGCCGCGACCGGGGGCGGCGCGGAGGAGAGCTGCCGGCCCTCCCGGGCCGACAGGTCCAGCCACATCACACCGTCGAAACCGCCGAGGTGGTAGGCCGCCCACGCGTGGCCCAGCGCCTCGCCCTGACGGCGTGCCAGGACGAACGCCGCCGCGCCCGGCCCCTGGGCGGCGACGGTCCGGGCCACCGCCTCCCACGAGCCCACGGGGCTCCAGCCCGGCCCCGGGACCAGGGCGGAGCCGGGTGTCGTGGTGCTGAGCGCCGCGTCGTCGAGCGTGGCCGCCGGCCGTACGCCGCTCGGGTACAGGGCGTCGCGGAGCGAGCCCAGCAGCACCAGGCACCGCCGCTCGGTGAGGCCTTGGCGCGGCGCGGGGCCCGCGATCCGCCGGGCCGTCGCCGTCAGCCGGGGGCGGCTGAGCGGGGCCCCGCGCGGTGGGGCGGGCGGAGCGGGGACGGGGCCGTGGGGCTGCGGCTCGTACGCCCCGTCGTTCTCGTCCCACAGGGCGCGGAAGGCCGCCCAGGTGTCCTCCTCGGCCCGGGGGTTGGCGCCCCAGTGGTGTACGGCCTTCGGATCGGCTCCGTACAGCTCGCGGAGGAGCGGCAGCAGCTTCGGCTCGTTGCGCCGGACCCACTTCGCGCCGTTGTTGCGGGGATGGCCGGTGTAGGGGTCGGTGCCGGTGTTCGTGCCGAGGTAGGCGTTGGTGAGCTGGGCGAAGTACTCGAACTCGTTGCGGGCCGAGTAGTTGCGGTGGGTGCCGGTGCTGTCGTACAGCGGCCCGTCGGGCCAGGCGGCGAATCCCCCGGCGAGCACCTTGTCGTGGTACGCCTCGGTGATGAGCCGGCGCTGTTCGTCGGTGAGGCCGTGGCGGTGGAGGGCGTGCGCGAACTCGTGGGTCGCGGCGGAGTAGCCGTCGGCGTACAGCCCGGACCCGGGTACGGCGGTGGTGTCGCCCAGCAGGTTCTCCTCGCCGACGGCGGCCAGCCCGCCGGCCTCGACACCGCGCAGGAGGTCGTAGGGGCGCGCGTTCTCGTCCGTCTCGCCGCGCAGGAGGCCGAACGCGTCGAGCGAGGTCGTCGCGGTGTCCTTGGGGACCACGATCAGCCGCGCGCCCTCGTTCAGCATGCGTTCGGCCACGGCGGGCGAGCGCAGCATCCGGGCCACCTGCGCCCGCGCCTCGATGCCGGAGGAGACGGGGAGGTCCACGCCGGGCGGTACGTCGACCATCAGGAGGGCGGCGGTCCGGGCGAATTCCTCGGCGGGCAGGGCCCGGCGCAGCCCGGCGGTGAGCGCCGGGTCGGCGGCCAGGGCCTCGCGGTCGGCGGGCGACAGGGACAGCAGCCGGGAGGTGCGCTCGTCCTCGGTCATCGCGGCCAGCCCGGCGGCCAGTTCGGTGCGTTCGGCGACGGGCAGGCCGGGGCGTGGCGCGGTCGCCGGGGTCGCGGCGGGCGGCGGGGCCGTGGCGGTGGCCGTCGCCGTGGCTGTCTCCGACGTCTCGGGCGGCGGGGCGGGCAGGGGCTGCCCGCGCAGCCGCCCGGCGCGGGTCGGGCGGGCGGGCGCCGAGGAGACGGTGCTGCGCAGGGACGGCCCGTCGCCGAGCCCCTCGGCGCGGCGGCCGGTCTCCAGCGCGTCGGTGAGGGCGGGCAGGTCCTCCCACGCCTGGGTGTGGCGGCGCGCCTGCTCGCTCAGCTCATCGCGTACGTCGATCAGTTCGGCCTCGATGCCGTCGACCTGGTCCTGGACCGTGTCGCGTACCCCGGTCGCCCGGCGTAGCGCGGTCTCCGTCTGCCGCAGGACGCGGGCGGCCTCGGCGACGGCCGTCTCGGCGCGGCGGAGGTCCCCGGCGAGTGCGGTCTCCCGGGCGACGGCCCGCTCCAGGCGGCTCCGCAGCTCGCCCGCCTCCTCGCGGGCGGTCTCCGCCGTGTCCAGGTCCTCCTCGCGCCGCTGGTGCAGTGCGCGGCCCCGGTCCCGGAGCGCGTCGGCCTGTTCGATCGCCGCGTTCAGGGCCTCCTGTCCGTCCGGGGACGCCGGGTCGGCGTCCGGGGCGGCGGCGACGAGCTCTTCGAGCCGGGCCACCTCGGCCCGTGCCTGCTGCCACCGGTCGTGGAGCCCGCGCTCCTCGTCGGCGGTGTCGTCGTAGCGGGCCTGTGCTTCCCGGGCCTCGGTGTCGAGCCGGGTGGTCTCCGCCCGGTCCTCGGCGATCCTGCCCCGCAGCGTGGTGAGTTCCGTCCGTACCGTCGCGGCGTCGCGGCGGGCGGCAGTATGGGCGCGGTCGGCGTCCCGGTGTGCGGTGGTGGCGGTGTCCACGGCCCGGTCGGCGGTGTCCAGCGCGGCGAGCGCGCCGGGCTGTCGCCGGGTGAGCCGCCCCTCGCGGTACCGGGCCGCCGCCTCGGCCCGGACGGCGCCGAGGTAAACGCCGATGGTGTCCGCCACGTTCTGCCAGGCCTCGTCGGTGGCGGCCGTGGTGTCGGTGAGGGAGCCGTCGGCGGCGAAGGGCCAGGTCCGGAGCCCCTGGCCGGTGCGGATGACCAGTTCGACCGGTTTCCCGGCCCGGGCGGCCGTGAGGGAGCCGGCGAACAGGGCGCGGGCCAGCCGGGTGCCGTCCGGGTCGGGGCCGAGCGCGAGCCACAGCTCGGCCGACGCGTCCTGCTCGTCGATGGCGTCCGCCAGCACGTCCGGCAGGTCGGTGACCGGGTGCTGGGCCCAGTCGCGCAGGTCGTCCGCGTCCTGGTCGGCCAGGATCGCGGGCAGGTCGTAGATCCGGGGCCCCGGTCGCGCCGGGGTGACGCCGAAGCCGAGGACGTCGCGTTCCCACAGGCGGGTGGTGGAGCTGCCGGTGACGTACCGGACGCCGTCGGGGCCGTCGACCTCGATGACGGTGTCGACGAGGGTCTCGTAGGTGCGGGGGATGCGCCGGTCGGTCGGGTCGCTGGTCGCACCGGTCCGCAGTCGGCTGAAGGAGAAGGCGGAAGCGTTGCCGCCCGAGGAGAGGGCGTGGGGCTGCTGCGCCGCCAGGGGGAAGGTCACCCCGAGCACCTGGCGGTTGCCGTCGGCCAGGCTGTAGGAGCCCTGCTGGTTGAGGACGAAGGAGCCGGCGGCGGACGATGCCACGGCCACGGTGCGGTTCTGCCGCCGGACCCGGTCGATGGCGACGTCGCCGGCCTCGGTGACCGGCCGCGGGTTGTGCAGGGATATGCGTAGGGACGGCGCGGTGTCGGGGCTCTCGACCGGCCAGCTGCCGGGCATCCGCTCGGTCAGCCCCGCTGCCGAGCGTGAGGGGTCGAGGCTGATCTCGCCTGCCTGGACCAGCTCGGCCAGGCGGGCGGCGACGGCCTCCGCCGAGGCGTTGGCGGGCAGCCCCCACGCGGCGGCCATGCGCGGGTCGACGTCGTGCAGCGCCCGCATCAGCTGCGGGGCGGCGTTGTAGTCGTACACCGGTGTCGGGCCGGTGGTCTCCAGCCGGACGCCCTGCGGGAAGGGGGTGGTCCCCTGGGCCGCGGCGTCGGCAGCCGTGAGCAGCAGCGGATCGCCGCCGAGCAGCGCGGGCGCCCGGGGCCCCTCGTGCCGCTTGGGCTGGTCGGCCTCGGAGGCGACGAACCGCAGGGCCGTCGCGGCCGGTACGGAGACGCGGCTGACCGGGCGGCCGCGCAGCAGGCGCCCGGCCCAGCTGCGGACCCGCTGCGCCACGTCCCCTTCCAGGCCGGAAAGGTTGAGCAGGCCGGACTGGAAGAGGGCGCCGGGAATGTTGGCGGGCCACTGCCACACGGCCTGGGAGCGGACGGTGGCGGTGTAGCGGTAGTCGACGGCGAAGTCGGCGGCGCTGCCCGAACGGGTCCAGAAGCGGTCCTCCGTGGCCACTTCGGAGCGGGCTGTACGGGCCCGGGTCTCGGCCCCCGCCAGGGACGGCCCCGCGCGGTCCGTCCACCCGGTCGCGCCGGGGCGCGGGTAGCGGGAGACCGGGTTGACCGTGCCCTGACGGGTGGTGGTGGTCCCGGACGTGGTCACCCTGGACTGCGGGGTGTGGGTGTCGACGTGTTCCAGTCCGGTGCCCTCGACCGCCCGGCGACCGCGCAGGCCGCGCAGGGCGGGCGTCTGGAGCACCGGTTCGGCGGTCAGGGTGACCTCGACCAGGCGTGCCCCGCCGTAGGCGACGTGGAGGAAGTGGAAGCGCACCTTTCCGTCGGGGCCCCGTCCGGGCAGGGCGCGCAGCGCGGCGGGTTCGGTGACCCGGGCGATCTCGGTGGCCACGCCCGGCAGGTAGGAGGCGTGGCCGGGCCGGAGGGCGCCGGGCGCCTCGCTCTCCACCAGGCCGGACAGCTCCTGGCGCATCCGGTCGCGGCGCTCGCGGCGGTTGGTCGTGTCGTCGAGCTGGGTGACGGTCAGGACGGTCGCCTTGCCCAACTGGCGGGTCCGGGCGTACCGGTCGGGCAGCGGGACGTCGAGCGGGTTCAGGGTGAGGGCGGGGATGCCGGGCATGCTCTGGAACCAGGCCGCCAGTTGCGCCACGGCCTGGGCGGGGGCGAGGTACGTGACGGCGCGCGGCAGATCGATGGCGACCGTGACCGGGGCGTAGGGGCCGAGGCCGACGGTGTTCCCCGCGATGTTGCGCACGCCCCGGCGGACGGTCAGCAGCAGCGTCAGGTCGTTGCCGATCCAGAGGGTGTCGCCGCTGTGCTCCGTGGCGTGGGTGATCTTCGTGCCGGAGCCCACGGTGGCGGTGCCGTCGGTGCGGCGGGACTGGGAGTAGCGGCCGCCCGGGTTGGCCTGGTGGACCAGCAGCTCGGGCGGGGTCGGGGCCGCCTGCAACGCCGTGACCTGGAGGTTGCCCTGGTGGGTGACGCCCACGCCGCGCTGTCGGCCGGAGGTGTCCCCGCTCAGGACGTCCTGCTCCGAGTAGAGCGATTCGGAGCCCAGGTGGCGGGGGTTGGAGAGGTAGCCGCTGACCTCCAGCATCATGACCTGGTCGGCCGCCATGCCGGGCAGCGTCAGCCCCTCCACCACGTAGGCGCCGCCCAGGATCTGCGGGGCCCGGGAGATGAGCTGGCCGGGCCTGATCGCGTCCTGCCGGGCCTCGGCCGCCAGGGTGCCCCGGTCGTTCAGGGAGGCGCCCGCCACGGCGACGGAGGTCCACTTGTAGGTCGCCGCCGCACCGTCCGTGGACGTCTTGGCCGCCCAGACCACCGGTGCGGCGGCCCAGTTGACGGCCGAGCCCGCCCGGTTGACGGCACCGGACAGGCTCGCTGGGAGCGCCTCCTTCACCGCGGAGCCCCGCCGGGCGGTTTCGGTGGCCAGCCCGGACAGCGTCGCGGAGGCGTGCTGGACGGCGCGCCCGACACGGCCCCGGCCCGGACTGCCGGGGTAGGTGCCCGCGACGATCTGCCGCAGAGCCGCCATCAGCGCGGTCGTGCCCCGGAAGGTGTCGACGATGGCGCCTTCCGGGAGCCTGGTCAGGCCGGGCAGCGGACGGCCGCGCTCGTCGACCAGGGCGAGGCGGCGCTGGTCGTCCGTCGGGCCACCGTCGGTGACGGGCTGCCGGATCACATGTCCCGGACGGGGCGCGGGGGCCGGGGCGGGCAGGGGCGCCGGGGCGGGGACGCGGGTGCGGTAGTGCGGCACCAGCAGGCGGACGCTCCCCGGCACGGTGGGCGTGGCCGCGGCCCCGAGCTGCATCTCCAGGTCGTCCTCCGCCTCCGGCTCCGCCTCGGGCCGCGCCGGGTTCCCGTCGGCGTCGGTCTCGGCGAACCGGACGAGCGGGTCCTCGCCGGTGCCCTCGTACAGGTCGAGGCCGAGCCGGGCGGGCACCTCGAAGAGTTCGCTGCCGTTGCGGGTGGTCATCGTCAACTGGTCGTAGCCGACCTGGCCGGCGGTGGCGGAGGCGTCGGTGAGCTGCCGGGTGCCGAGGTAGTCCGGGGCCGTGTTCAGGCCCCAGGAGCCCTGGTCGATGGGGGCGTTGAGGCCGCCGCCGCCACCGAGGGCGCCGCTCAGCGCGGTGCCCCGCTGGCGGCCGCCGCCGGACTCGTACGAGCTGGAGCCGATGTGCAGCACGTCGGGCAGGTGGCGGGTGTGGACGGCGGGCCGGGTGGTGTCCCGGGCGGCGGAGAAGACCAGTTGCACACGACGGGTGCCCGAGACCGCGTTCGGCCGCTCGAACCAGACCGACTCCCCGCCGTCAACGGCGTCCGGCGCCGACGAGGCGAGGCCGAAGGTCGAGCGCATCTGCCGCAGCCGCCGCAGGTTCTCCAACTGGGCCACCACGAGCGGCTCGTCCAGCCGGAACACCGCCGACCTGCTCCGGGGCCGGGCGGGCGGCAGGAACCCCTCCCGGCGCAGCCATGCCTCCGCGGCGGTGAACAGCGGGTCCGCCCCGTCCACCTTCAGCGGCGTCTCGGTGTACCCGATGCTCTCCAGGTTCTCCAGGTGCTCGGGGAGTTCGCGCAGTTCCGCGGGGGCCGGGCGGTGGCCCGCCATCGTGGCGCGCTGGGCGATCCGCAGCCGCAGGCCGTCCGTCCACGGACCGAAGGTGGAGCTGACCCGGCCGCCGCCGGCCTGGTGCAGCGTCGCGGTGTAGGCGACCCGGCCACTGGTCAGCAGGTGGCTGCTCTTGGTGCGGAGCCCGTGCATGAGCGTGGCGCTGCTGACGTTGCTGAGCTGGTCGGTCAGCTGCCAGTTGACGGCGGCCTTGCCCATGAGGTTGCCGCCGAAGGACGAGCCGGCGGCCGGATGGCCGGGCGCGTGGTCGGTGGTGAACGCCGGCCCGCCGGCCGCCTCGACGCCCATACCGCTGGTCAGCTTCGCCGACTTGTCCACGCTGGACGCGTGCGAGAACCAGGTCTCCAGCGTGGACTTGCCGTCGGCGCTCTTGCGCAGCGGCCGGCCCGGTTCGATCACCGCGGTCAGTTCCAGGACGCCGACCGCGTTGCCGTCGTCGTCCAGGAGGGTCGGCGAGAACACCCCGCCGTCGCGCTGGAGGTGGGGGGTGCCCTGGAGCATGCGCTGCGAGAGGAAGGTCTCCAGCGCCCGTTCCGAGTCCTCGTCGAGGTTCCGCAGCGCCGCGAACGTGTCGTCCTGGAGCAGTTCGGTCAGCAGGCGGCGCGGTTCGGCGACGCTGTCGCCGCCCCACAGCGGCAGGTCGTCGACGTCACCGGGCTCCGGCAGCGCGGTGGTGTCGTCGCCGTCGAAGGCGAGGTGCTCGTGGAACCAGATCGTGAGGGCGCCGTGCGACTGCTCCGGCTGCCAGTTGTCGGTCTCGCCCTCGCGGGGGGTGTCGAGCTGGATCTGCCACCGCCCGTCGACGTCCATCGGGTGCGCGGGTTCCTCGGCCTGCTGCTTGCTCGTGACCAGGAAGGTCTCGCCGACCGTCACGGACTGGGTGAGCTGGTTGTGCGTCGCGGACACGTTGACGGTGCTGTCCCACCAGCGGAGCGCCCCGGCGCGGTCGTCCGGGAAGATCCCGCTCCACGGCACCGAGCCGGTGCGGATGTTGCCCGCGCCCTCGACGTGCGAGGAGGACTGCCCGCCGCCGGTCCTGACCTCGAGCCCGATGTCCGGGACGGTCGGCGGGCGCCGGTCGGTGTCGCCGCCGTACTTCGTGGACCGCACGGGGTCGGCGTAGGAGAGACGTACGTCCACCGACCGGTCGCGGCCGCCGTGCCGGAGCGTGATCCGGTGCCCCTGGCGGCTGCGCAGGTACGGCCGGTTGAGCTCGATCTCCTCGGCGCTCAGCACGTCCTGGAGCCGGGTCAGCAGCCGCTGTCCGTCCGCGTCCTCCGGGTCGGCGCCGAGGGCCTGGACGATGCTCCGGTGCAGTCCGTCCAGGACGGTGGCGGGGGTCGGCTCGTGGAGGACGAGGCCGACGTGCCCGTCGTGGCGGCGGCCGTGGTCGCGGATGTACTGCGAGAGCGGGGCGGGCGCGACCGCGGTGGACGTGGTCCCCACCGCCGTGGACGACTCGGTCCCGGGGGCCCGTCCGGTGAACGTGTGGAGGGGCCCCTGCTGGGCGGAGACACCGGGCAGGGCGGCGGGCCGCCGGGTCTGCCAGTGGTCGGACCGTGCGGCCGTCCCCTCGGTCAGGACGATCGTGTTCCGGCCGTTCGCCGGATGGGGGACGGGGGCGCTGGGCAGCTCGGACAGCAGGGTCGTGCGGGCCGTCCCCGCACGCCCGGCGAGGTGCTGCGCGAGGCTGCCGGGGTTGGTGTGGGAACCGATCACCAGGAGCGGGGCGCGCAGGGCGATCTGCTGGTGGACCCGGTCGTGGCGGAGCAGGGCGGCGACCTCGCCGCCCGGCACCCAGCGGCTGGAGCCGTCGGTCCAGGGCATGGAGACATGGCCGTTCGTGCTGTCCGCGTTGAGCACGTACGCCTTGGCGGCCGATCCCCGCGGGGCTTCGGGCCACGGCGCCGGGTGCGGGGTGGCGCCGTCCAGGCCCCCGTCGGACGAGACGAGGTACCCCTCGGTCGCGATGTCCCCGGTGATGGTCCTGCGGGTCCAGTTGCGGCCGGTCGGCACGCCGTCGGCCATCAGCCGGGTGCCGTCGTCGAGGGCGCCGTGCCGTACGAGGTCCCACGCGGCGAGTTCCGTCGGGTCGGCGGGGTCGAACCCGGTGACCGCCGCGCCGGCCATCAGCCACAGCAGCCGGTCGCCCGCCTCGTCCGGCGCCGGGGCGGCGGAGCCGGGCAGGTGCAGCGCCTTCTTCGCCAGGGCGACGGGGTCGGTCACCGACCGCAGGGCCTCGGCGCCCTTGACCGTGCCCCACACCAGCCGGCTCACGTCCGCACGGGATACCGCACCCGCTTCCGGCAGCCGCAGCACGTCGGCGGCGAGCGCGGTCAGATCCGTCCCGGCCAGGCGCTTCAGCGCCCAGTCCAGCGACGGCATGGGTGTGTACTGGTGCAGCGTCAGCCGTCCCGCGGCGGCTTCGTCCGTCTTCCCGGCGGCGTCGAGCAGGACCCGCCGGACGTCGTCCCGGGACGGCGGGTTGTTGCTGGTGCGCCGGTGGCGGGCGTGCGTGACCAGGTGCAGGTGGTGGAGGGTGAAGGGGCCCAGGACGCGCAGGTGCGGATCGGCCCGGCGCATGTTCTCCAGCGCCCCGACGCCTCTCAGCAGCGCCTCGAACTGGGCGTCCGACGCCACGTCGGCGCCGAACGACCGCCGCAGCGCCTTCACGAGCCGCAGCGTGGTGTCGAGGACGTCGGCGGGTACCGGCCCGTCCCCGGTGTGCAGGTGCGCCGTGCGCGCCAGGGCGGCCAGTTCGGCCGGGCCCGGTTCGGGGAGCAGCAGGCGGCGCACGCCCTGCTCGCCCGAGGGGCTCGCCAGCACACCCGCCTTCGGGGTCGCCCCGCGCATCAGCACATGGACGCGGTCCACCGCCATGACCCCGGCACCGCTGCCGTTGGCCACGCCCTGTGCGTACGAGGTGGTGCCGAGGACGTCGAACACGTAGGGGGGCTCCCCCGCGTCCGACAGATAGGGCAGGTCCTCCGCCATGGCGTCGGCCCAGCACGAGCCGAGGTCGATGACGGCGTTCGGGCCGAGCTTCCGCATGCTCGGCCGACGGCGGATGAACCGGCCGGTCTCCTCCCCGCCCACCTGGACCGGCGGACTGCCGTCGGCCACCTCCATCACCCCGCGCAGCGGCTGTCCGTGCTGCGCGAAGTGGTAGACCGGCCGGCCGTTCTCCAGCAGCGCGGCCGGTTCGCCGATCGCTCCCTCCGACACCGGGTCGAACTGGACGAACTCGGTGATCTCCGCCATGGATTCGAACATGGGCTCGTTCGTGACCAGGTCGGGGTCGGACATGGTGACGCGGCCGATGGACCGGCCGTCGTCGCCGATGGTCCGCGTCTTCAGGGCGGGGTCGGGGAGGATCGTGCCGTCCAGCGCGGTCACGAAGCCTTCCTCGGCGACTCCGTCGGGGCCCAGGTCGTCGGCGTCGCTGCCGAACCATCCGCCCAGGGGGCGGCCTTCGGACCGCCGGTTCTCCACGACGACCCGCTCGACGCCGGTGGCGGGGTCGGTGACCAGGCCGACCTGGCCGCTGTGCGCCCAGACGCCGTCGCGGCCCGTCCGGAACGCCAGGGTGCGGGGCAGGGCGAGGCCCTGGTCGCCGCCGTGGGCGAGCACGAGGACGACGGGCGTGTCCGCCGGGAGTCCGACGACGCCGGGGTCATGGGCCACCAGCTCCACGAACTCCCGCCAGGGGACCCTGATCCGCCCCTCGCCCCAGGGCAGCATGACGTGATCGTGTCCGCCGTCGGCGACCACCGCGTACGCCCCGGTACCGGCGTCCCACAGCGGATCGAGCGGGCCCTGGAACTGGCCGTTGCGGCGCTGCCACACCTGGGTGGTGTCCACCGGCCCGACAGGCCGCCCGGTGAGGTTCAGCCCCTGGTAGGCGCCGTTCGCCGCCAGGATATGGCGCCCGTGGTCCAGCGCCCCGCCGGTCGCCAGGTGGTAGGCGCCGAGCGCGTCGACGCTCGACGACCATCCGGCGGCCATCGCGTTCTCCACCGTGACGAGGAGCTGGGCCCGCCGCGCGGCCGAGATCTCGGCGTCGGCGGGCAGGTGCAGCACGCGCCGGGCCAGGCCGTCGATGTCCGGCGTGGTGCCGGGCGCCTCCCGCTGCGCCAGACGCTCCAGTTCGGCGGCGGCGTAGGACTGGGCCGACGCGGGGGCGCCGCCCAGCAGCCGTGGGCGCAGGCCGAGTTCACGCCGTACCCGGGCGGCCAGTTCCGTTCCCGACACCGCGTCCGCACCGTGCGCGGCGAGGTGCTGGGCCACCTGCCGTACGGCGTCGAGGTAGTCGCCGCGCGCGTGGCGGGAGTCGGCGAGCACGGGGTGCAGCTCCAACGGCAGCACCAGCGACGTCGCCCGCCGCCACGCCTCGGCCGAATCGGTGCCGACGGGCGCTGCGGCGGTCCGGAGCGCGTCGAGCGCGAAGCTCTCGTAGGCGGCGTTCCACGTACGACGGGAGGCGCGCGCCGCGATACCGTCGAGCGCTTCGGACCAGGGGCCGGGCCGGTTCATCAGCAGGCGCACCTGCTGGACGGGGTCGGTGATCCCGCTGTCCCCGAAGCGCACGGAGCCGTTGAGGGCGGCTTCCAGCACGGGTGCCCGGTCCGGCGTGACACCGGCGGCGGCCAGCTCCTGGGGAGTGATGAGGTCGTCGGGCGCCGGGCGCGGCGGGTCGGTCGGCAGGTCGTCGGCGGTGACCAGGCCGGCCGTGAGCCGCCGTTCGGCGTCCGTCCGGGACACGCGCGGCACGATCGACGCGACGGCGGCGTCGTGGGCGGCGTCCGCGCCGAGATCGCGCAGCCGGTCCAGGGACGCGTCGAGCCGCCGCTGCGCCCGGCTCACGTCCTGCCAGGCGGCAAACAGCCGCGCGGTGTCGTCCGTACCGCCCCGGCCGCCGGCCACGCGCGCGTCGAGCGTCGAGACGGTGCGAACGGCCCGGTCGAAGACGGCGGCGGCGTCCTCGTACTCCCGGCGGGCCGCGTCCACGGCGTCGTCGACCGCCGCGCTGCCGGGGAAGGCGAGCAGGGTCGGCTCGTCGGCCGGCGCGGTCTCCTGGTCCGTGCTCCGGCCCTTGCCCTTGCCCGCGCCCGGGGCGGGTCCCCGGCCGTCGCCCCGGCCCTCCGTGGCGAGCGGAACGGCGGCGGGCGGGGTCTCCGCGGTGTCCTGCGCGATGGCCTCCTGCCCGGTAACAGCCCGAACGTCTTCGTCGGCGTCCGTGGCGGACGCCGACTGCGGGGTCCGGGCCGCCGTTCCGGTCTCCGTCGGTGCGGAGGACGTGGTGCGGAAGGGGACGGCCGCCTGGACCGGGGCCTCGGGGTCCACGCTGCCGGGAGACGGCGTCCGCAGGGCCCGCGCCGGGTCGTCGATGCCGCTCGGGGGCCGGGTGCCCCGCGCGGTGACCGGGTGATCGGCCACGGCGCCGCTGGTGACGACGGACTCGACCGCCTGGAGGAAGTGCTGCGGAACGGCGGGGCCGGGCGTACGGGTGTCCGTGTCTCGCTGCCGCACCAGTCGGCGCAGCAGCGCCTCGGCCGCCGGGCCCCGGTCCGGCACGCCCGCGTAGCCCAGCAGATGCTGGAGCACCGTCGCGTCGTCGCGGATCCGCCGCTCGGCCGCTTCCTCCGGGGAGATGGCCGGATCGGTGCTGTGCAGACGCCAGTTGAGATGGTCGGAGCCCTCCGGCCGCACGGCCCGGCTCAGTTCGACGGCCTCGGCGTGGTCGGGCGCGGCCGTGAGCGTGACGTCGATGTGGAGCTGGTCGCCCGAGCCCGGGAGCTGGAGACCGTGGTTCAGGTGGGTGTCCAGGAGCGTGCGCATCCGCTCCTGGAGGGCGTCCAGTTCGGCCGGGGAGAACCCCTCCCCCGTCCGGACCGGCAGGTGGAGCGAGACGTTGCTCAACCAGCGGCCGTCATCGGCCTGGATGCGCTGGACCCAGGCCCGTACCGGGGTCTCCGGGCCGTCGAGCGGCGTCGTGTCCGCCGGGGTGGGGCCGACGGCGGACGGCGGGTCGGTCCGTACGGCGGTGACGGGGGCGTCGGTCCGCCCGGCCCGCCACTGCTCGGGCCGCACGGGATCGGCCACCGGCACGGCGGGCGTGGGACCGGCGGCCGGTCCCGTCCCCTTCCCGGCTGTCTCGGCTCCGGGGCCGCCGGTGGTGTCGCTCGTACGGTCGCCGGTGACACCGTCGGCCGGGATGTCCGCGGAGGTGCGTACGGCCTCGGGCGCGGCCGGGGCGGTCTCGGGCCCGGCCGTGCTCCGTCCGCCGCCGGGAGCGCGGGCGGTGTCGTCGCTGCCGGTGCCCCGGGGCTGCGGAGGGGCGGGGTTCTCCGTGCCGTCGCCCCGGTCCTGCCGGCCCTCCGTGTCCGCCTGGTCCGTCTGCTGCTCGTCCGGCGGGCCGTCGGTGTCGCCCGGCTCGGCCGGGCCATTCTGGGAGGGCTGCTGGGACGGCTGCTGCGAAGGGTTCCCCGTACTGGAGGAACCTTGGTGGGTGCCCTGCTGCGTGCCCTGGTTTCCGGCGGCGGGCGCCGGGGTGTTCGGTCCCGCCGAGGTGGCGACGGGGGTGGGCGGGGCCACGGCGTCGGCGTCCGCGTCGGCCGGGTTCGGTGCGCCGTCCGTCCGCTGGTGCACGGTGTCGTCGAGCCCCGGCTGCCCCCCGGTGCTCCGGCCGCCCGAGCCGCGTCCGAGGGCCTCCTGACCGGTGCCGTCGTCCTGCCGCTGGTCCTGTACGCCGTCCGCGTCCGTGTCGACCGAGACGTCGTCGGAAAGGCCGGTGCTGTCCGAGCCGCCGATCGCGCTCGGGTCCGGTGCGGAGGACGAACCCTTGGGCCCGCCGAGGTTGTTGGGGAGGTCGTTCGTCGCCCCCGACGTGTCCGAAGACGCACCCGGCAGGAGGTCGGGCGCCAGGTCCGGCGTCAGATCGGGGGTGCGCTCGGGCGTCAGGTCCGGTGTGGTCTCCGGAGTCAGGTCGTACGAGGTGAGGTCGGTGTTCGTCCCGGGCCCGGACGTGCGCCCCGACGTCGGCGGGGGCGTCACCGGCGTGCTGTCGGGCAGGGACGAGGACGGCAGCGTGGAGGGCGTCGACGAGGGAAGCGACGATGTGGGAGGCGGCAGTTGGGGCAGGGGTGACCCGCTCGTACCGGTGACGCCGTTCGAACCGGTGACGCCGTCGGACCCGATGACACCGTTCGAACCGACCACGCTGTTGGGCCCGACGACGCTGTTGGGCCCAACGACGTTGCCGGGGTTGAGGAGGCTGTTGGGCCCGACGACGTTGCCGGGGTTGAGGAGGCTGTTCGGGCCGGTGACGCCGTTCGGGCCGCTGGGGTTGCGCGGGGTGAAGTCGGTGGGGCGGGTCAGCGCGTCGGATCCCGCCTTCGGCAGGGTGTTCACACCGGCCGGCGGCGACACGGCCGGCGGCGGCGTGTACGTGGGCGGCGGCAAGGTGCCGATTCCGCTGCCCGGACCGTTCGGAAGGTCGGCCGAGACCGTGTTGGGGTAGGGGGTCGCGGGGCCGGGGGTGAAGGGGTTCGTCTTCACCACCGGGGGGCCCTTGACGTCCGTGCCGCTCGCCGGGCCGCCGGTCTTCTCCGGCCCGGACGGTCCCCCGTCCCCGCCGCCCAGGATGCTGTTCGGGCCCGGCAGTTCGTTGATGTCGGTGAACCGGTTGTTGTTGAAGTAGTTGTTGTAGATCGAGAAGGCGCCCGCGCCGACGGCCAGCCCCGCGCCCATGTCGAACACGGTGCTGGTGCCGGAGCCGACGAACGTCTCCCACTTGAACTCCCACTTGTCGTAGAAGGCCCCGTTGATGATGACCTCGGCGGTGCTCTCGGCGGTGGCTCCGACCACGAAGGTGGTGACCACGACCGGCGGACCGTTCACGATCCCCTTGAACAGCAGACTGTTCGGGTCGATCTTGAACTTGCTGAAGACGTCCCCGAGGAGGTCCTTGAAGAAGTTCTTGATGGGCTTCAGGAACTTGTCGAAGATCTCCATGAAGCCGGCCGTGAGCGCGCCGAAGGCGGCGGCGACACCGACGTCCTTCCAGTCCACTCCCCCGGGCTTCCGGCCCCCGGTGTTCAGCCCGATCTGCGCCAGCCGGACCGCCAGCGTCTGGATCGCCTCCTGGATCGCCTGGCCCAGGGTCGGGGCGATGTGCGACATCCGCAGCAGGCGGTCGATGATGATAAGGATCGCGAGCTTGCTCCGGGCCCGCGCCAGGAACATCTGCGAGACCGAGGCGCCGCCGGTGAACGCGATCAGCGCCGCCAGGATCGCCAGTTCGGCGATCAGCATGATGATCTCGGCGATGATCTCCCACTTGGACGCCTGGATCTTCTGCGAGTAGTCCACCTGGCCGCTGGCCAGTTCGTCGAGCTGGAGCAGCAACTGCTGGACGGGGTCGGTGCCGCCCGGTTCGTCGGTGAGCATCCGCACACTCTCGATGTACGGCTTTGCCACCTCCGGCGGCAACGCCGCCTCCACCATCTGGATCGTCTCCCGCGAGGCCGCGCGCAGATCGATCAGGCCCTTCTGGAGGGCCAGGTAGAGCTCACGACTTTCCCACGCCAGATTCTCCCTGGCCTGCAGGGGCATCTCACCCAGCAGGATCCAGAGCATCGTCCGGACGTCCGGCGGAAAGTCGATCTCCTCCACTTAGTGCCGGCCACCCTGGGAGGAGTCGCCCGGCGTGTCCATGCTGGACATCTGCCGGTCGATCTCTTCACGCGCGTAGTTCGAAACGCCCTCGATGTGCTGGCCGTTGGCCCAGACCGCCTGACCGAGGGACGTGAACGCGCTGCTGAGGGCCCTGACCAGGTCCAGGCACGACTGGTTGTTCGCGTCGTACTTGGGCAGCACTTCGAGGGCGAAGTCGTCGCTGTAGCCGGCCCAGCCACGGTAGTTCTGCATGTCGGAGATGAAGTTGTCGCCGATCTTGGCCGCCTGCGCGGGCAGTTGCTCCATCATGTCGCTGGCCCGGCGCAGTTCGCCGGGGTTCGCGGTGAACTTTCCTACCGCCATGGGTGCCTCCCTCTCTCCGGTGGTCCGTACGGTCAGTCTTCGTGGATCTCGTCGTGCAGGCGGGCCGACGATCGCCGCCCGCCGCCGTCCGAGCCCTCCAGGGCCGAGCCGAAGGCCCGGTCCCAGTCGATGTCGATGCCTCTGATGCCCGTGGCCCGTCCCGTGGTCCGGGTCAGCGGCTCGAAGGCGTCCATCACCTTGCGGGCCATCTCCGAGCGGCCTTCCTGTACCGCCTCCATGATCGAGGCGGCCAGCTGAGGGCCCGTCATGGACCTGTGCCGGTTGTCCGGGAACTTCAGCCCCGTCAGCTCGCCCTGCGGGCCGACCGTCACCTCCACCGAACGGTCCCGGGACCGGGCCGTCGCCGTGGACTGGCCGAGTTCGCCCTCGGCGCGTGCCACGGCTTCCTGCACAGCCGTGAGTTCGGCCATGGCCTCGGCCAGCTTCTTCTCCATCGAGTCGCTCAACAGTCGCCCTTCCACCTGCGCGTACACCATTCTGTCGTACGCGTGTGCGTGCTATGAACTCCCTCCGCGCCGGAGCGGCTTCCGAGGCGGCCGAAGCCGTCTCCCACCCCCCGCGCGGGTCCCGGCCGTGGCCGGCGCAACGCTCCCTACCGTCCGATCACCGCCGGCGCGCCGCCTTCGTCGGTGCCCCAGACGTCGTCGTCCTCCGGCACCCAGGAGTCCCGGGTCCGCTCGCCGCTCTGGGTCGCGGTCTGGCCGGGCGCGCCGCCCCCGCCCGGGGCGCCGCCGGCCATCGGCGGCAGGAAGGGCGAACTGCCTGCGGTGGGGCCGCCGGCCGCCACCCGCACCTCGTCGTCGGCGTAGCGCCCGCCCGGGCCGGGGACCGGGGCGCCCGGACGCGCACGGCGGTTCCGGGAGACCGATCCGTCGATGACGTTGCGGACGCGCTCACCGGAGTCGGACTGGCCTCCGCCGCCACCCATACCGCCACCCATACCGCCGCCCATGCCTCCACCCATCGGGGCTCCCCCCATCGGGGCTCCGCCCGTCGGTGCGCCGCTGCCGCCCTCGCCGCCGCCGTAGCTGCTCGGGCCGGGGAAAGGCCCGCTGTTCAGGAACGGGCGGTTGTGGCTCGGTGCGTTCGAGCCACCGGACGCCCCGTTGCCAGCCAGGGGCGACTCGTAGGGCTGGTCGTCGAACAGCTCCTCCTCGTAGGAGATCGGGTCGTACGAGGGGGGCGTGTAGCTGGAGAGGCCGCCGCCGAAGGAGCCGGGGCTGTTGAGGGAGCCGTTGTTGAGCTGGCCGGATTCGAAGCGGGAGGGGCCGGACTCGTCCAGGTAGCCGGAGACCGTCGAGCCGTCGGGCCGGGTGATGGTGGTGGTGCCGGTGTCCGGATTGATCGTCTGGGTGGAGCCGTCCGGGAACTCCGTGACCACGTTGCCGCCGGGGTCCAGGTGCGTGACGCTGCCGCCGGGGTTGGACAGCAGGTCACCCGGGTTGAGCGGACCGGAGATGACGGAGCCGTCGGGCCGGGTGATGGTCGAGGAGTGCGTGTTCGGGTCGATCGTGACCTTGGAGCCGTCGGGGTATTCGGTGATCACGCGGCCGTCCGCGTCGAGCCGCGACTCACCGCCGCCGGGGAGTTCGAGCGGGCCGTCGTTGACCGGGCCGGTGATGGGGGTGGATGACAGGTCGGGAATGTCGCCGTTCCCGAAGAGGTCCCGCCGGGAGCCGTCGAGCCTGGACTCGGCCTCGGCCTGCCGGCGCTCCTGCTCCTGCCGGACTTCCTCCTGCTTGGCCTCGGCCTCCTTCTGCCGGGCTTCCTGCTCGGCGCGGACCTCGTCCTGCTTGGCCTCGGCCTCCTTCTGCCGGGCCTCCTGCTCGGCGCGGACCTCGTCCTGCTTGGCCTCGGCCTCCTTCTGCCGGGCCTCCTGCTCGGCGCGGACCTCGTCCTGCTTCGCTTCCTGCTCCTCGCGCAGCCGGTCCTGCTTGGCTTCCTGCTCCTCGCGGATGCGGTCCTGCTTCTGCTCGGCCTCGGCCTGCTTCTGCTCCGCCTCCTTCTCCTTGGCCTCCTGCTCGGCCCTGGCCTCCGCCTCCTTGGCCTCCTGCTTGGCCTCCTGCTCCGCCTGCTTCTGCTCCGCCTTCGCCTCGGCCTCGGCCTGCTTCTGCTCCTGTTCGGCCTGCTGCTGCTCCTGACGCTCCTCCTGCTCGGTGCGGATGCGGTCCTGCTTCTGCTCGGCCTCGGCCTGCTTCTGCTCCGCCTCCTTCTCCTTGGCCTCCTGCTCGGCCCTGGCCTCCGCCTCCTTGGCCTCCTGCTTGGCCTCCTGCTCCGCCTGCTTCTGCTCGGCCTCCTTCTCCTTCGCTTCCTGCTCGGCCCTGGCCTCCGCCTCCTTGGCCTCCTGCTCGGCCCTGGCCTGGGCCTCCTTGGCCTCCTGCTCCTTCTTCGCCTCCTCCTGCTGGGTCTTCGCCTGGTTCATCTGCATCATCTGCATGTTCTCCGCACGAGCCTGGGCCTCGGCCTGCTTGGCCTCCTGCTCCTTGCGGACCTGCTCCTGCTTGGCCTCCTGCTCGGCCCGGAGCTGTTCCTGCTTGGCCTCCTGCTCGGCCTGCTTCTGCTCGGCCTCCTTCTCCTTGGCCTCCTGCTCGGCCCTGGCCTCCGCCTCCTTGGCCTCCGCCTTGGCCTCCTGCTCCGCCGCCTTGGCCTCGGCCTCCTTCTCCTTGGCCTCCTGCTCGGCCTTGGCCTCCGCCTCCTTGGCCTCCGCCTTGGCCTCCTGCTCCGCCGCCTTGGCCTCGGCCTCCTTCTCCTTGGCCTCCTGCTCGGCCTTGGCTTCCTTCTCCTTGGCCTCGGCCTCCGCCTTGGCTTCCTTCTCCTTACGCTCCGCCTCCGCCTTGGCTTCCTTCTCCTTGCGCTCCGCCTCCGCCTTGGCCTCGGCCTCCTTGCGCTCGGCCTCTTCCTTCTCCTTCTTCCGCTCCGCCTCGGCCTTGGCGGCCTGGTCCTTCTGCCACTGGATGAACTCTTCCTGCTTCCGGGCGGCTTCCTCGGCTGCCGCCTCGGCCTTGGCGGCGTCCGCCTCCGCCTTCTCCTCGGCGAGTTCGGCCTTCTCCTCCTTGTATTCGGACTCCAGCGTGTCGCTCGTCCCCCGCGACTTCACCGATCCGAAGTCCAGCTGACTGTTGCTCCAGCTGTCGCGCACCTTCGTCATGGCCTCGACGGCCGCCTTGTCGAGGTTCTCCTCGACGGTCTGCTTCCACATGAGGAGGGCTTTGTTGCCGATCTTCACCCAGGTGTCGAGTTCCTTGAGCTCACCGAAGTCCTCGGCGGCGACGTTCAGCGCCATGTCGCCCTTGCCCTCGATCGCGTCGATCGCGGCCTGGTTGCTGAAGAACTCTTCCGAGATGTAGTTCGTCGTGGTGGTGTAGCCGCCGCCGTACGACCCGTGGGTCTCGATCTCGTACGTGATCTTCGTGATGTTGTTGTCCCAGACGTGCTTCATGATCGCGGAGAGCAGGGTGTGCAGCACCACGAGCGGGTTGCCGTACTGCCACTGCCACTTCGCCCAGACGCTGTGGAGATCCCAGACCGCATTCTGGAAGTCCTTCTTCGCCTGCCGGATCTCGTCGCCCTGCTTGGACCCGGTGCTGCTCCCGCCCGGCTTCATGTCGTCGGCGTAGTCCGAGTACTGCTGGTTGATCTTGTTGATGAGGTCCCAGAAGACACCGGCGGCCTTGCCCCGCCACGCCTTGTCCTTCTCGGTCCCGAGCCTGCTCTGCCACTCCTCCACGATCTTCTGCTGGGACGAGAAGAACCCGGCGACGCGGTCGAACGCTGCGGCCACGATCTCGAAGTTGTCGAGGGTCACCGAGTCCGGGTCGTCCACGGGCTTGCCGTTGAAGCTGAACCCGTACGTACCCTGCGAGTCGTTGTTGAGCAGTTCCTGTAGGGCGAGCCCGGTGCCGTAGGCGTAACGCGCGGTGGGCGTGGTGTCCCAGGTCGGCTTGCCGTCCATCCCCAGGTGACCGTCGATGGAGCTGGAGAACTGCCCGCCCTCCTGCCACCCCTGGCTCGGTACCCGCCCGTCCCCCTTGCTCCCGAGCAGGGTGATACGCGCCCGGTGCATCGTCACGTCGGATCCCGTCCCGCCCTTCGCGTGGTAGAAGGGGATGACGAAGTCGGTGTTCTTGATGTCGGAACCGGCATTCTCGTACAGCCAGTTCAGGTCCTCGGTGTCGACGTAGTCGACATAGCCCACGTCGGAGATCTCCACCTTCATCAGGGGGATGCCCTCGTTGCCGACGAGCGAGTCGAACAGGTCGTTCCGGTTCGGCGCCTTGAATCCCGTGAAGAAGCCGACAGCCTCGGCCCACTTGTCGTTGGTACCGCCGCCGAGGTCTTCGACGACCTTGCTGGAATCGAGCGCCATGCCGGAATGCCTTTTCGTCGGAAGGAGACAGAGGGGACGGGAGGGCGGGGGTACGGTCCGCCGGGCCGCGGGCGTGCGGGGGAGCGCCGGCCGGGGCTACCGGCCGACCACGACGAAGGTCAGTCGTCCTCGTCGTTGTCCGAGCCGCCCCCGGCGGATTCGGAGAGCACCTCGTCCACGCCCTCGAAGAAATCGATCAAGTCCTTGCCGTCGATCTTCTCCAGGTTGCTGTCCTGGGTCTTGAAGAGCTCCTCGATGGTGTCCTCCAGGTCCTCCTCGATCTGCTCGAAGAGCTCGACCTGGAGCTTGAGGATGTCGTCGAGCTGATCGACCAGCCCGTTCAGGCACTTGACCAGGTAGCCGCCGTTGGTACGGCCGTTCTCGTCGCTCGCCATCGTCCCGATGGCGAGCGGCTTCCTCTGGCCGTCGTGGAAGCCCGCCGCCGTCGCGGACCCGTCCTCACCGCCCTGCAGCGTGGGAATTCCGGGCACGGTCGTGCCTTCGGACGTGGTGCCGTCCTCCCTCATCTTCTTGATCTCGGCGAGGAACGGGACGAGGTCGTTGTCGAGGAAGCTCTGCAGCCACGCCTTGTTGAGATTGAGTGCGGGTGCTTCCGCCATGTCGCACTTCTCCAGTCTTCCGGGATGTCCAAGGGCTCACGGGGCCGGCGCCCGTCCGTCGGCGGCTCGGGGCCGCCGGCGGACGACGCACCGCCCCGACTGCGGCGGGCGGCCGTGCGCGAAGGACACACGCGAACGGCCGCCCGGGAAGGACCAGGGGCGTGCCGCCCCGGGTCAGCTGCCGATGCGCACGCCCTCCCAGAGCGACTTCAGGGAGTTCTCGCTGTACTTGTAGCTGCCCGAGACGTCGTTCAGCAGCGCCGAGTGCTCGGCGAGGATGCGCTTCATCTCCTCGACCGCGTTGTTCCAGGAAGCCTGCTTCTCGGCGTACACCGCCTTGTCCTCACCTTCCCAGCTGCGCTGGAGCTCCTGGAGTTCGGCTTCCAGGTTGGTGAGGATGCTGTCGATCGCCTTGGTCTGCTGGACCATGTCGTCGGCGGCGTTCTCCATGTGGGAGTAGTCGACGTAGATCTGGCCGTCGGTGAAGTCAAGCGGAGGGGTCATGGTCTTCCTCGTCTCGCGGCAGGTGCGTCAGGGTCAGTGGTGTGCGGGGCCCGGTCACCCGTCAGGGCTCCGGGTACCGGGAGGAGTGGTCAGCGGCCCGCGGTGGAGCCGGCGAGCGCGTTGAAGATCTCCTCGGAGCGGTTGAACGCCTGCTGGATCGAGTCGTTCGAGTTGTTCTGCTGGATGCCCTGCGCGCGCATGGTCTCCTCCAGCGTCGTGATCATGTCGCGGAGGTTGCCGGAGATGATCTCCGCCTGCTGGTCCCACCGGTCGAGCAGCTTCTGGAACGCGCCACCGTCGCTGCCGGCGTAGCCGGAGGCGAGGTTGTGCTTCATGTTCTCCACGTCCTGGCGGCTGTTCTGCACACCGGTGAAGGCCATCTCCAGTGCGGTGACACCGTTCTGAGTGGCTGACGCCAGTGACTGCTGCGTGCCCGTACCTGCCATGTTGCTGCGCCTCCTGATGTGTCGCGCCGCCGGATTCCGGTTCCCGCGCGGCGCGGTGCCTGGCCGGACGCGGCCGGAAGACCGGCGTCCGAATGGTCTGGACGAACGGAGCCTAAAGAAAGGGGCGTTGAGGATTCAATGGCCTGCGTCATCTTCTCGGCCCCGACCCCGCTTTTGGGGTGATTCGCGAAGGAGATTTGATGGGGATCTGAGGTAGGCCCCTTGCGGAATCACCTGCCGAATGGATCTGTTTCCCGGCGCCCGAACGGGCAATGCCCGCCGTGGGAAACGGTATTGGCGGATCCCTTCGGGGAGGAGGACGGTGGATCGCCCCCTCCGGTTGTCACGACACGCGCCTTTATCAGCCGCGCCACCAGAAATTCACCTCCTCCGGTACGACGATCCGCCGGGCTCTCAAGTCCGGGTGCAGCGTGGGGTCGTGTTCGTGTTCCGGCCCAGGGCGGCGGCCTCCTTGGTGAGGTCCGGCCCGGTCGGCAGCATGGCCAGCAGCGGCGCCGGCAGCCCTCGTGCCTGGCCCTCGCTGTAGCCGAGGGCAGCCAGGCCGTCAGCGGTGCCGACCCGGTACTTCATCCCGGTGTCGGTCACGAGGTAGACGGTGGTGCCGACCGTGCTCCCGCTCGCTCCGAGCGCGCGCACCAGGGATCCGCCGCCCGGCCGCACGCTGATCGTGCCGACCGGCATGCAGGCCGGGGTGAGGCCCTCGGGCGGCGCCTGGGCGGCGGGTCCCAGGGTGCCCGTCCCGGTCAGCGCCACGCTGATGCGCGGTCCGCGCTCGCTCGGCTGGACCCGGATGCATACGGTGCGGTCCTCGCCGAGGGCCACCGCCTCCGGCGGCTCCGGGGGCAGGTTCGCCTCCTCCGCGCCGGTCCCCGCACCGGGGGCCAGCCGGCCGCTCAGCGCGTCCGCGCCCAGCGTCACGACCTTCGCCGCGCCTCCCCCGTACACCTTCTCGCGGGTCTCCGGGTCGCCGAGCACCAGCGCGGCCCCGGTCGCGGTGAGCGGGGTCAGGCCCTCCTGGCGCAGCAGGTAGTAGCGGTCGGCGGAGCCCGGGACGGTGACCCGGAAGACCTGGCCGATCCGGGACTCCTCGCCGCCGAGCGCGGGGCCCTTCCCGCCCTTGCCCGGTACGTTCGGCGGGCGCAGGTCGGGTCCCGAGGGCAGGGCGTTCAGGAAGGCGGCGGAGACGGGCAGCCGGGAGATGGAGGCGTAGCCGAGGGCTTCGCGGGCACGGGTGTCCTCGTCGAGCAGCAGCTTGCTGCCGCGCCAGACCAGGTAGTCGGCCTTGTCCGGCCCCGTGACGAGCATGGCCTGGTCGGTGGGCAGCCCGGTGGCGTCCGCCGGCAGGCCCACCGCGACGGTGGTGCCGGTCCCTCCGGTTCCGCTGCCCGAACAGACCTGCCAGGGACCCGTGTCCAGGTCCGCGCTCCCGGGCAGGGCGTCCGGGGCGCCGCTGATGCCGATGGGCGCCCCGTGCGGGGTGCCGCTCAGGGACTTCGAGCCGACCGCGACCGCTTTCATGTCGGCGCCCGCCAGCAGCCGCGCCGAGGCGTAGTTGCGCACCGGACGCAGCCGCCCGTCCAGGTAGAGGTAGCGGGACCCGGTGTCCTTGTCGACGACGAGGGTCCCGGCGGCCCGCCAGGAGTCCTTGGTACCGGGCTTGAGGAGGCCGAGGACGAAGGAGCCGGCCGACAGCAGGACGGCGATCACGATGCCGATCACCACGCCCCGGTTGGTGCGCCCCTGCGGGCTCTCCGGGGCGTCGGGGTCGGCGCGGAGCATGCCGGAGGTCAGCCGGCCCATGATGAACATGTGGGCCTGGACCTGGTCGCGTTTCGACTGCACGGCAGCGGTTCTCCCTTCCGGTCAGCCGTTGATGGCCCGCAGGGCGCCGTACACGCCGAGCACCCACAGGGCGAGCGGGAGCACGGCGATCGCGAGGGCCGAGTGGAGCACTTCGCCCGCGCGGCCCCAGTACGGGACGAGCCGGCGGCCGGGCACGGTCCAGGCGGTGATGGCGACCGCGGCGGCCGCCGCGAGCAGCCCCGCGGCGGTGACCAGGCGGTTCCCCGGGGACGCGGCGGGGGCGGCGACCAGCACCAGCAGGATCAGCCCGAAGACCCCCGGGGCCACCAGGGACATGCGCTGCCAGATGTTGCCGAGGCCCCGGGCGTGCAGGACGAGCAGCAGGCACAGCGCCACCGTCATGATGATCTCGGCCAGCTCACGCTCCCGGGCCAGGATGGCCACGCACGCGGCCCCGACCAGGCCCACCGCTCCGTAGAGCGACGTCATCCAGCCGTCGGCGAGGATGGCGCGGGCCGAGACCGCGGAGGCGGCGTGCGGCTCGATGCCCTCCTGCAACTGCTGGGCGTTGGTCGGCAGCGGGGGCATCCGCATCCCGGACATCCGGAAGGCGAGCGAGGGGACGAACGCCCCCAGGATCACCGCGAGGACGGCGAGGATCCCGGCGGCGTGCACCGGCGCCAGGTCCGTGGTGAGGAGCAGGACGGCGGCGATGGCGGCGAACAGCGAGACGACGGCGACGCTCAGGAAGAGGGCTGCGAACGCGGCCACGACGGCGAGCGCGAGGACCGCCCCGCCGGCCAGCGCCGCACTGGCCGCGAGCAGCCGGGCCCCCAGGGTCTCGTAGACGTGCGGCCCGCTGAGCTCCCCGCCGGGCAGCAGCCAGCCGGCCAGCGCCAGGTAGGGCCCGACCATGAAGCCGAGCGCGGCTCCGGCGCCCGCGTCGCCGACCGCCCGGCTGGCCGCGCCCGCACCGGCGAGCAGGAGGAGGCCGGCCGCGGTGGCGAAGACGGACCGGGACAGCGAGGAGCCGCCGGGCCAGGCGATCACCAGAACGCCGCCGGCGAGGACCGCGACAACGATGCCAAGGAGCACCCAGCGGCTCACCTTGGGGGTCCAGCCGAAGGGGTGGTCGCGCATCGTGGTGGCGATGCCGTCGACCAGGTCGTCGAGGTGCACCTCGGGCAGGGCCTCGGCACGCGGCCGGAGGTAGAGGGTGTCGCCGTCCCGCAGCCCGTAGGAGTCGAGGGTGAGTTCCTCGTCCAGGGGCTCGCCGCCGAGCCGCTGGAGGACCCAGCCGCCGTGGTCGATGCCGGCTTCTTCGAGGTTGTCGCCCGCGTAGCCGAGCACGGCGGGCAGCAGGTCCGCCACGGGGACGTCGGCGGGCACGGCGAGATCGATGCTCTTGGCAGGAGCTCGTACCGTCAGACGGCACAGCTCGGCCACCTGAGTGTCAGTCATCGAGATGGCTCACGCTTCTCCGGTTACGGCTGAGAACGGGCGGGGGAACAGGGGCCGGCGGACCGGTGAACACCCTGCGTCGGTGGGGGGTTCCAAACCGTCTGACGCCAACGGTTGTTGACGATCGATACGGCGATCGTAATATCAGCGGCCTAGTCTGGGCCACGTGGCCCGCGCCACGGAATACGAAACGGCCGTCCGCGTTCGGCGAATTGCGGCAGGGTCGGCCGTACGGGCACGAAGGGCGGTTCGGCATGCGCGGTTTCGGCCGGGAAATAGCTCCGCGTGTGCCCGTCCGACCGGAAAGGCCGTTCCGCGTGTGCCCGTCCGGGCAGGAAAAAGGCTCCAGGGGCGCCCGTTCGGCCGGTAAGCGCCTCCGTTTGCCCTCTTCCGGCCGGGCGAACGGCCGCGCGGGTCCTGCCCCGAAGCCGTGATGTAGCCGAACTGTGACACGGCGGTCCGGCCCCCTCCCGCCCACCGCGGGAGCCCCGGGCGGGCTTTCGGCCCCGGCCGGGGCGCGGCGTAGGGTGCGTGCACGGCGAAGGGCTGTCCGCGTCCCGGCCCCCGGTCGACGGCGGGCGGCGTGCCCTGCGGCGCCGTTCCGCCCGCTCTCCCCCCATGTCCCTGAAGGAGACGGTTCCTTGAGTGTGATCCTGTTCCGCCGCCCGGCCCGACGCCGCGGCCCGGAGATGCCCGACGGGGAGCTGAATCTCCAGGAGCCGCCGGTCCTCCCCGAGACGGTGCCCGACACCTCCGCCGTGTGGACGTACCTGCCGATGGCGCTGATGTCGGTCTCGATGATGTTCATGTTCATGCGCCCCGGTATGACCCGGGGCTCCGGTGGGTTCATCTACATCGCCCTGGGGCTGATGGTGCTCGGTGCCGCCGCGATGTTCATCGGCCAGTTCATGCGCCGGGCGGCGGAGCGCAAGCAGAAGCTCAAGGGCGAGCGCCGGGACTATCTGCGCTATCTCACCCAGATCCGGCGCAAGGTGCGCGGCGCCGTCGTGGACCAGCAACTGGCCCTGGCATGGCGGCACCCGGAGCCCGCCGCCCTGTGGTCGATGACCGGCACCACCCGGCTGTGGGAGCGGCGCCCCCGGGACGAGGACTTCGGCGAGATCCGGATGGCCGTCGGCGAGCAGAAGCTGGGCCTGAAGCTGGCGTCGAACTCGACCAACCCCGTGGAGGACCTGGAGCCGCTCAGCGCCCACGCGTTGCGCAGCTTCATCCGCGCCTACTCGACGGTGCCGGACCAGCCCATCGCGATCTACCTGCGCGCCTGGGCCCGCGTGCTGTTCCAGGGCGACGAGGAGCGGATACGCTCCCTGGTGCGGGCGCTGCTCGCCCAGTTGGCCACCTTCCACTCGCCGGACGACGTGTGGATCACGTTCTGCGTCTCCGACGAGCGGCGCGCGGACTGGGAGTGGACGAAATGGCTCCCCCACAGCCTGCACCCGCACGACACGGACGGCGCGGGCCCGACCCGGATGACCGTCTCCGCCTGGGGCGAGCTGGAGAACCTGCTCGGCGCCGAGTTCACGGAGCGGCCGCAGTTCGACCCGGACGCGGTGCCCGGACGCGAGGAGCCGTTCACCGTGATCGTCGTGGACGGCGGGGTCATTCCGGCGGGTCACCGGCTCGACGGCCCCGGCTTCCGCAACACGGTCGTCCTGGACCTCAGCGGCGCCCTCTCCTGGCGCCCCGGCCGCATCACTCTGCGCTTCACGGTCGATGAGGACGGACTCGGCCTGGTGCGGACCGACCGCGAGCGCAAGGAGCAGGTCACCCGGCTCGGCCGGCCCGACACCTTCGGGCTCACGGGCGCGGTGTCGCTCGCGCGGCGGCTCGCCCCGTACCGCATGGGCCTGGGCTCGGCGTCGGACTCCTCCGAGCCGCTCTCCGCCAACGTGGAACTGACCACGCTGCTGGGCATACCCGACCTGCACCGCCACGAACCGAACACCCTGTGGCAGCAGCACACCGGCCCCAACCGGCTCAAGGTGCCGATCGCGGTCGGCGCGGACGGCGAGCCGGTCGAGCTGGACATCAAGGAGTCCGCCCAGGGCGGCACCGGGCCGCACGGGATGCTGATCGGCGCCACCGGCTCCGGCAAGAGCGAACTGCTGCGCACCCTGGTCCTCTCGCTCGCCCTGACGAACTCCTCGGAGACGCTCAACTTCGTCCTGGTCGACTTCAAGGGCGGTGCCACCTTCCTGGGTCTCGAGGACCTCCCGCACACCTCCGCCGTCATCACCAACCTGGCGGGCGAGGCGGCGCTGGTCGGCCGTATGCAGGACGCCCTGCACGGCGAGCTGATGCGCCGGCAGGAGCTGCTGCGGTCGGCGGGCAACTACACCTCCGCGCTGGACTACGAGAAGGCCCGCGCGTCCGGCGTCCCGCTGGAGCCGCTGCCCAGCCTGTTCGTCGTCGTCGACGAGTTCAGCGAGCTGCTGGCGGCGCACCGCGAGTTCATGGAGCTGTTCGTGATGATCGGCCGTCTCGGCCGGTCCCTCGGCGTGCACCTGCTGCTCGCCTCGCAGCGCCTGGACGAGGGCCGCATGCACCAGTTGGAGAGCCATCTCTCCTACCGGATCGGTCTGCGGACGTTCTCCGCGATGGAGAGCCGCGGCGTGCTCGGTGTGCCCGACGCCTACCAGCTGCCCTCGGCCCCCGGGAGCGGCTTCCTCAAGTCGGGCGTGGAGGCGCTGACCCGGTTCCGCGCCGCCTACGTCTCCGGCCCCTACCAGCAGCGCCGGGGCAGTGCGAACCAGGCGCGGGTAGCCAGCCAGACCGTGCCGTGGACCAGCAGTTACGTCGTGCCGCGCCAGCTTCCGGACACCCCGGAACCCGAGCCCGAGCAGCACGAGGAGACCGGTGAGACCCTGCTCTCGGTCGCCGTGGACCGCCTGCTGACCGCAGGACCGCCGGCCCACCAGGTGTGGCTGCCGCCGCTGGACCTCCCCGCCACGCTCGACCAGGTGCTGCCGCCGCTCACCCCGCACCCCGAGTACGGGTTGACGACCGACGCGTCGCATCGCGGACGGCTCACCATCCCGCTCGGCATCGTCGACCGCCCCTTCGACCAGCTGCGCGACCTGCTGACCGTCGACCTCTCGGGCGCGGGCGGGCACATCGCCATCGCGGGCGGACCGCAGAGCGGCAAGAGCACGATGGTCCGGACGATCATCACCGCGCTGGCGCTCACCCACACTCCGCGCGAGGTCCAGTTCTACTGCCTCGACTTCGGCGGCGGCACGCTCGCCGGGCTGGCCGGACTGCCGCACGTCAGCGGCGTCGCGGCACGACTGGACGCCGAGCGGGTGGGCCGTACGATCTCCGAGGTCACGACCCTGCTGGCGGAGCGCGAACGGTTCTTCCTGGACAACGGCATCGACTCGATGGCGACGTTCCGCCGCCGGCTGGCCGCCGGGGAGTTTCCGGAGCACCACCACGGCGACGTGTTCCTGGTGATCGACGGCTGGTCGACGGTGCGCCAGGACTTCGACCGGCACATCCAGACGTTCGGCGCGATCGCCGCGCGCGGTCTGAACTACGGCATCCACCTGATCGTCACCACCGCCCGCTGGGTGGAGGTGACCTCGGCGATCCGGGACCAGGCCGCGACCCACCTGGAGCTGCGGATGGGTGACCCGATGGACTCCGAGATCGACAACCGGCGCGCCGCGACCGTGCCCCGGCTGCCGGGACGCGGCCTGACCCGGGACGCCAAGCTGCACTACCTCACGGCGCTGCCGCGCATCGACGGCGTCGAGTCCGCCGACGACCTCTCCGACGGGGTGGCCGGCCTGGTGGCGGCGGTCCGCGAGAGCTGGCAGGGCCCGCCCGCTCCGCAGGTGCGGATGCTGCCGACCCGGCTCAAGCTGTCCGAACTCCCGGCGCCCAAGGGCGACTTCAAGATGCCCATCGGTTTGGAGGAAGAGCGCCTGTCGACCGTGTGGCACGACTTCTCCGAGACCCCCCACATGATCGTGGTCGGGGACACCGAGAGCGGCAAGACCAACATGCTGCGGATGACGGCCAAGGCCATCATGGACCGGTACACCCCGGCCGAGGCGCGGATCATGGTCGTGGACTACCGCCGCGCCCTGGTGGAGGCCATCCCGGACGCGTACCGGCTCGGCCACGCGGTGTCGATGGACGCCCTCAAGGAGCTGATCGGCGGCGCGGCGCGGGCGGTGGCGGCGCGCGTACCGGGCCCGGAGATCACCCCGGCGCGGATGCGCACGTGCGACTGGTGGGACGGGCCGCGGCTGTTCATCCTCGTGGACGACTACGACATGCTCGGCACCAGTGCGATGAACGCGCCGTTCGACCCGCTGCTGAACCACCTCGCGCTCGGCTACGAGGTCGGTCTGCACCTGGTCGTCGCCCGCTCGGCCGCCGGTGCGGGCCGAGGCCTGGGCGAGCCCATGCTGCGGCGTATGCAGGAGGTCAACACCCCGACGCTGCTGCTGTCGTGCCCGCCGTCGGAGGGCTTCATCCTGGGCAGCGTCAAGGGCCGCAACCTGCCGCCGGGCCGAGGCACGCGGGTGACGCGCCGCAAGCAGATCCAGGTGCAGACGGCGGTGCTGGAGGACGAGGAGTCCTGAACCGCGGGCCGCACGGGGCTCCCCGGTCCGGGGGCAGCACGGTGAGGCCGGGGCCCTGGCCTCACCCGGCCCTCAGCAGCGCCTCAGGGGGTGCCGGAGCCGCTCCGCCACGCGGGACGGTCCCAGCACCCCCCGAGCGCCCTCAGCTCCCCGCAGGACGCCAGCCGCGGGCCCGCCCGCGCGGGATCACCACCGCGCCCGCGGCGACCAGCAGCACCACGCCGCCGCCCACGCCCGCCGCGATCAACGCGCGGGTACGGGGCTCCGCCGCGGGCGGCGGCGGGACCTCGGCCCGCTCGGTCCGGGGCACCGTCCCCTTCTCGTCCGTCAGGACGGCCGTCAGGGCCGCGTACGGGTCCAGGCGCGGCGGGCTCGCCGGGTAGGCCGCCTCGGTCAGGCGGCGTGCCGTGTCGGCCGCCGACAGCTTCGGGTGGCGCGCTCGCACCTGCGCCGCCGCCCCCGCGACGTGCGCGGCGGCGAACGAGGCCCCGTAGCCGATGAAGTGGCCCGAGCCCTCGGGGCCGATGCTCACCACCGCGTCCCCGGGCGCGGCCAGGTCCGCGCCGCCCACCACGGGCGCGTTGGTGGGGCGCTGCCCGTCCGGGCCGTAGTCCGTCACACCGATCGCCCCCGGGGCGGCGGCGGGCCAGTACCAGGCGGCGGGCTCCGCGTCCCTCGGCAGCACGTCCGGGGCCAGCGGGGCCACGACCAGCGCGTCCTTGTCGCTCGCGTAGGCGACCGCCCTGGTCAGCTCCGCCTTGCCGCCGGCCAGGGCGGCGGCGACGTAGATGACGGAGGCGCCCTCGTCGGCCGCCTCGCGGATGCCGGCGGCGACCTGGGCGACCGTGGACCCGCCGCGCTCGTCCGCGCCCCGTACGGCCAGGATGCGGGCCTCGGGGGCCAGTCCGGCCGGCCCTCCGGCGGCACCCGGGGTCGCCGCTATCAGACCGGCCGCGAAGGTGCCGTGCCCCACGCAGTCCTTGCCCGCGTCCCCGATCGCGGTCACCCGGCCGGAGAGCGCCGGGGCCGACTGCCCGACCCCCGTGTCCACGACGGCCACGGTCTGCCCGGCGCCCTGGGAGAGCGGCCGCGCGCGGGCCGCCCCGAGCGCGCCCATGGTCCAGGGCTCGGACCGGGCCTTCACCTCGGAGGCCTCGACGCAGGTGTCGTCCTCCGCCAGTACGGAACGTACGACGGGGAGTCCCACGGAATCGGCCGCGGCTGGCGTGGTGCCCGCGGCGGCCAGCGCGGTCGGGAGCACGGTGAGCGACAGGGCGGCGGCGACGGCCGTGGCCCGTGGGCGGCGGCGAACTCGGGCAGGGGGCATGGCGCGCATGATAGGCCGAACGGATGACGGTATGCCGCACGGGATGCGGCACCCGCTTTTCGGTTCCGGCCTGAACTGTCCTGTCCCACCTGGAACATCGCGGTGCCGGTCCCGTAGCCTTCCTCGCGTGCGCACAGCTGCACGGCCCCGACGCGATCCGGTTTCCTCCGGCCCGGCGGGAGATGCAGGCACCTCCTTCCGCTCCCCGGCGGGAGAGGCGGGCAGCGGCACCACTAGGAGGAGGATCGGGCGTGTCACGGCAATTGCTCAGGGTCGGGTCGGACCAACCGGACAGCTTCCGGACGATCGGTGAAGCCCTGGACAAGGCACGCACGGGTGCGGTGATCCGGGTGAGCCCAGGCCGCTACCCGGAGAACCTGACGGTGCGGACGCGGGTCACCATCGTCGCGGACGGGGAGCCGGGCAGCGCCGAGATCTGCCCGCGGCGGGGCACCGCAGTCATCCTGGTCGCCGACGCCGTCATGCTCACCGACCTCACCCTGCGCGGCGGGAGCGAGGACCTGCCGGTGGTCGACGCCCCGCGCGGCCAGGTAGCGATGGACGGGTGCACGATCGTCGGCTCCGGCTGGACGGCCGTGCTGGCCCGGGAGTCGGGCTCGGTCGCCATGCGCGACTGCCAGGTCAGCAACCCCAAGGGCGCCGGGGTCGTGGACTCCGCACCCACGGGCAGCGTCATAGCCGGCTGCCGCATATCGAACCTCGGAACCTCCGGCGTCGTCATCGGCGCGGAGGCCCGGACGACGGTGCGGGACTGCCGCATCCTCGACGCGCGGGCCAACGGCGTACTGACCTCGGACGAGGCACAGGGCCTGGTGGAGGACTGCGACATCTCCGGCACGGACAAGCCGTCCATCGCCCTGGAGGGCCGCAGCGGTACCCGGGTCCTGCGCACCACCGTGCACGACACCTCCGTCGGCGTCTACATCACCAGCTCCGCCCGCCCGTCCCTGGAGAGCGTCTCCGTCAGCGACACCTCCGGCCCCGGCATCATGCTGGCCGTGAGCGCCGACCCGGAGTTCCTCGACTGCCGGACCTCGCGTACCAAGGGCAGCGGCCTCGTGGTCAGCGAGCGCTCCCGGGGCACCTTCCAGCACTGCGAGTTCGACACCGCCGCCGCCCCGGCTGTCCGGGTGATCAACTCCAGCTCACCCACCCTGATCGGCTGCGCGGTGCGCGACTGCGCGGACGCGAACGGTGCCGTCCTGCTGGAGGAGGACTCGACCGCCGAGTTCGACGAACTGCTCGTCAGCGACGCGGCCGGAGTCGCCGTCCGTATCCGCACCGGGGCCGACCCGCTGCTGCGCCGCGTGCGGATCACCTCGCCGGGCGGCAACGGTGTCGAGGTGGCCGAGGACGGACGCGGCCGGCTGGAGCACTGCGAGATCGACCGCGCGGGCGGATCGGCGGTACGGATCGCCTCGGGCGGCAACCCCGACATCCGCGACACGGTCATGAGAGCGGCCGAGGACACCACGATCTCCGTCGGCACGGAGGGGCGGGGCACCGTCCGGGACTGCGCCGTCGAGTTCGCGGCGGCGGGCGGCATCACGGTGGACAACGGCGGTGAACTCTCCGTCCTGCGCGTCCACATCACCGACTCCGGCGCCCACGGTGTCCTCCTCGCCAACGGTTCCCGCGCCACGCTCACCTCCTCGCAGGTCATCGGCAGCGTCGGCGACGGCATCCGGATCGACAGCGCGGAACCGGTCACCGTCGCCGACTGCACCGTCCGCGACAACCGCGGTGCGGGCCTGCGACAGACCCGGATCAACGAACGCCTCACGATCGAGGGCCTCAACAGCGCCGGCAACGCGGTCCCGGACGCCTGGGGCGACACTCTCCCTCCGGACGTCGCGGGCGGCGGCCCCGACGCCGCGAAGAAGGGGCCCGAGGGTCCGCTGGAGGAGCTGGAGTCCCTCGTCGGCCTCGCCGAGGTCAAGAGCCAGGTGCGCAACCTGGTCAACCTGAACCAGCTCAACCAGCGCCGTGCCCAGCTCGGCATGCCCGTCGCCCAGGTCAGCCGCCACCTGGTCTTCTCCGGTCCGCCCGGCACCGGAAAGACGACGGTCGCCAGGCTGTACGGCGGCATCCTGGCCGATCTCGGCGTCCTCAGGTCGGGACACCTCGTGGAGGTCTCCCGCGCCGACCTGGTCGCGCAGGTGATCGGCGGCACGGCCATCAAGACCACCGAGGCGTTCAACGAGGCGCTGGGCGGGGTGCTGTTCATCGACGAGGCGTACACCCTGCTCTCCGACAGCAAGGGCTCCGGGGCCGACTTCGGCCGCGAGGCGGTCGACACGCTGCTGAAGCTGATGGAGGACCACCGCGACGACGTCGCCGTGATCGCCGCCGGGTACACCGGTGAGATGGAGAGCTTCCTCTCCTCCAACCCGGGTCTGGCTTCCCGGTTCACCCGGACCATCGACTTCGCCAACTACTCGGTGGACGAGCTGGTGACCATCACCGAGAACATGTGTCTGGGCCATCGCTACGAGCTGGCCCCCGAGACCCGGGAGGCCCTGGCCCGGCACTACGAACGCATGCCGCGCGACGCCACGTTCGGCAACGGCCGCGCGGCACGCCGGGTGTTCGAGGAGATGGTGGACCGCCAGGCCTCCCGGTTCGCCTCGATGAAGAATCCCGCCGAGAGCGACCTGGCCCTCCTGCTGCCCGAGGACGTCGCACCCGACACGGGCACACCGGCGGACGAGGGCCCGGGCTCCGAGGAACTCCTCGCCCAGCTGCACTCCATGATCGGCCTCACGGCGGTGAAGAACGAGGTGACCGCGCTGGTCAACCTCCTCACCGCGACGAAGCAGCGCAGGGCCGCCGGACTCCCCACCCCGAAGATCAGCAACCATCTCATCTTCTCCGGGCCGCCCGGTACGGGCAAGACCACCATCGCGCGGCTGTACGCAGACCTGCTGCGCTCCCTCGGAGTGCTGCCCAAGGGCCAGTTGGTCGAAGTGGCGCGCGCCGACCTGGTCGGCCGGTACGTGGGCCACACCGCGCAGTTGACCAAGGAGGCCTTCGAACGCGCTCTGGGCGGTGTGCTGTTCGTCGACGAGGCGTACACGCTCACGCCGGAGGGCGCGACCTCCGACTTCGGCCGCGAGGCGGTCGACACGCTGCTGAAGCTGATGGAGGACCACCGCGACGAGGTCGTGGTCATCGCCGCCGGGTACACCCGCGAGATGCGCCGCTTCCTCGATTCCAACCCGGGCCTGGCCTCGCGGTTCTCGCGCACGGTGGAGTTCGAGAGCTACTCCACGGACGACCTGCTGGAGATCCTCACCCAGCAGGCCACCGGCTACGGGTACGACTGCTCCACGGAGACGATCGCCGCGCTGTACGCCTACGTGGATTCCCTGCCGCGCGACCACTCCTTCGGCAACGCGCGGACGGCCCGTCAGATCCTGGAGGCGATGATGACGCGCCAGGCGGGCCGCCTCGGTGCGATGTCCGCACCGAGCCTGGACGATCTGCGCCTGCTGCTCCCGGACGATCTGCCCCCGGAGGTGGCGGCGGTGCAGCACTGACCGGGCAGCTCCGGAATTCGGTCGCGCGCCACGGGGTGAGCCGTTGGCTTCCCTCCGGACGCCGGGGCCTGCCCGGGGCTCTACGACGAGGGGGCTGCGGATGAGCGGCGAGGGTCCACGGACCGACCGACTGGGTGTTCTGCTCGAACAGTTCGATCAGGCACGGGAGATGGCCGAGGTCCGGCTGCACGGACTCGGGGACGAGGAGTACCTCTGGGAGCCCGCCCCCGGCAGCTGGTCGGTCCGGCGCCGGGAGGAGGCGGTGACGCCCCGGGCGTACGGCCCCGGCGCCTGGGTCATCGACAAGGGGGCGCCGGAGATTCCGGCGAGCGAGTACGCGGAGGTCGCGCGGCAGGCGGCGGACGGGATGTCCGTCGCGGAGATCGCCGAGGACTGGGGCGTGAGCGCCGAACGGGTCGAGGAGGTCCTCGCCTTCACCGGTGAGCCGGAGCCCGACGTCGTACCGGTCACCACCATCGCGTGGCGGCTCGGACATCTGCACTCCGACTTCGCGGGCCGCTGGGAGTGGACCTTCGGCGGGCGGCGGCGGGACCCGCGTCTGCTGGTCGACTTCACCCCGTCCGCCTCGCTCGCGCTGGAGCGGTTCTGGGCGACCCTCGACCGCCATCGCGCGAGCGTCGGCACGCTCACCGAGGAGCAGCTCGACACGGTCGGCCTCTCGCAGTACCCGTACGGCTCCGATCCCCACGACGCGTACATCGGCACACTGGCCAACGCCAATCTGGAGCTCATCCACCACATGGCCGAGATCGCGCTGCTGCGTGACCTGTGGCGGGCCCGCGGGGGCGCGTAGGGACGGGACCGGCGCCGTCAGCCCGCCAGCTCCCAGACCAGCAGCTCCGCCGGGCCCGCCACCGCGACCGCCGCCAGGCCCCGGGCGCCGGTGATCCGGGCGGCGTCGCCGGGACCCAGTTCCCCGCCGCCGAGACCGACGCGGCCCCGCACCACATGCACGTACAGGCGCACCGCGTCCGCGACCGCGGTGCGTTCGCCCTCGGCCAGGCGGCGGACGTGGAGCATCGCGCCCGCGCCGGGCAGGGCGTACGGGGTGGAGTCGGCGATGCCGGGCACCACCGTGTACGACGGTTCGCCGCCCGGCTCCAGAGGGGCCAGCCACATCTGGAGGAAGGCCAACGGGTCGGTACTGTCGTTGCGTTCGACGTGGCGGACCCCGGAGGCGGCGCTCAGGTGGGCCACGTCCCCGGCCCGGACGGCGGTGGAGTGGCCGGCCGAATCGCGGTGGGTCAGCTCGCCCTCGACGACCCAGGTGACGATCTCCGTATGGCTGTGCGGGTGCTCCTCGAACCCGGCGCCGGGCGCGAGGCGTTCCTCGTTGCAGGCCAGGATCGGACCGAAGCGGAGGTTGTCGGGGTCGTAGAAGGGACCGAAGGAGAGGGCGTGCCGGGTGTCGATCCCGGCGGCCTCGTCGCCGCCCCGGTAGCGGTCCTCGGACCGGTGCACGGATATCACCCGGCCACGGTAGCCCGGGGGACGCCGATCCGGCTCGGTGCGGGCAGAGGCGGGACGCCCGTACGGCTCGGCACGGGCACAGGCGGGACGCCGCTGCGGCTTCGCGCGGTGCGGGCGGGGCCTTGCGCCCCGTGTTGCACTACCCGTCGGTACGGGGCAGCGTCGCCCCGCCCCACCGGTCCACCGGCCCGATAAGGCAGTCTTGTCCTCGTGCCCCGACCCGATCCTGAGCATTCCGCCGCCCACGACGCCCACCTGCATGCCGCGACCCTGAAACGGCTGGAGCAGTCCTCCGGCCGGCTGGCAGCGAACGCGATTGCCCGCATGGACGAATCGCTGCCGTGGTACCGGGCGATGCCGCCGGAGAACCGGTCCTGGATCGGCCTGGTCGCCCAGGCCGGTATCGCCGCGTTCACCGAGTGGTTCCGGCATCCCGAGACCCCGCAGGCGATCTCGACCGATGTGTTCGGCACCGCCCCGCGCGAACTGACCCGGGCCATCACCCTGCGGCAGACCGTGGAGATGGTGCGGACCACGATCGAGGTCATGGAGGCCGCGATCGAGGAGGTGGCCGCCCCCGGCGACGAGTCGCTGCTGCGGGAGGCACTGCTCGTCTACGCCCGCGAGATCGCCTTCGCCACCGCCCAGGTATACGCCCAGGCCGCCGAGGCCCGGGGCGCCTGGGACGCCCGGCTGGAGTCGCTGGTGGTGAACGCGGTGCTCTCCGGCGAGGCCGACGAGGGCGCCGTCTCCCGGGCCGCCGCGCTCGGCTGGAACTCCCCGGAGCACGTGTGCGTCATCCTCGGCACCGCACCCGACGGGGACAGCGAGCTGACCGTTGAGGCGATCCGGCGCGCCGCCCGGCACGCCAAGCTCCAGGTCCTCACCGGGGTTCTCGGCAACCGGCTCGTCGTCATCGCGGGCGGCAGCGACAATCCGCTCCAGGTCGCGAAGGGCCTGATCGGGCCGTACGCGGCCGGGCCTGTCGTGGCGGGGCCCGTCGTGCCCGACCTGCTGGCCGCGACCCGGTCCGCGCAGGCGGCGGCGGCCGGGCTGAAGGCGTGCTCGGCGTGGCAGGACGCGCCGCGCCCGGTGCTGGCGGACGATCTCCTCCCGGAGCGCGCGATGGCCGGAGACCCGGCCGCGCGGGACCAGTTGGTGGAGGAGATCTACAGACCGCTGGAGGAGGCCGGTTCGGCTCTCCTGGAAACGCTGAGTGTCTATCTGGAGCAGGCGAGCAGTCTGGAAGGGGCCGCCCGGATGCTTTTTGTGCACCCCAACACCGTGCGCTACCGGCTTCGACGTGTGACCGACGTCACCGGATGGTCACCCTCCGACGTGCGCTCCGCGTTCACGCTGCGGATCGCCCTGATCCTGGGGCGCTTGGCCGCAGCGGATCCTCAGTCCTAGACTTTTGTTGGACTTCAACAATTCCCCCGACGGTTCTTCGTCCCTGTCCCCACGGGCGTACGGAGCCGTCCACAAGAGAGAGTGTGAGGGTGCTCGTACTCGTCGCTCCCGGCCAAGGCGCTCAGACGCCCGGCTTCCTGACTCCCTGGCTCGACCTCCCCGGTGCCGCCGACCGCATCGCGGCCTGGTCCGACGCCATCGGGCTCGACCTCGCCCACTTCGGCACGGCGGCCGACGCGGACGAGATCCGCGACACCGCCGTGGCCCAGCCGCTCCTGGTGGCCGCCGGGCTGCTGTCGGCGGCCGCCCTGGACGCCGCCTCCCCCGACGTCGTCGCGGGCCACAGCGTCGGTGAGATCACCGCCGCCACGCTCGCCGGTGTCATCGAGGACGAGGCCGCCCTGCGCTTCGTCCGGACCCGCGGGCTCGGCATGGCCGAGGCCGCCGCGGTCACCGAGACCGGTATGGCGGCCCTCCTCGGCGGCGACCCCGCCGTCACGGTCCCGCACCTGGAGAAGCTCGGGCTGACCCCGGCCAACGTCAACGGCGCCGGCCAGATCGTCGCCGCCGGCACCGCCGCGCAGCTCGCCGCCCTGGAGGCCGACAAGCCCGAGGGCGTGCGCCGGGTCGTCCCGCTGAAGGTGGCCGGCGCGTTCCACACGCACCACATGGCCCCGGCTGTGGAGAAGCTGCGCGCGGCGGTCGGCGACCTCACCGTCTCCGACCCGACGGTGCGCTACGTTTCCAACGCCGACGGCCACACCGTGGCCACCGGCACCGAGGTCATCGCCCGGCTGGTCGGGCAGGTCGCCAACCCGGTCCGTTGGGACCTGTGCATGGAGACCTTCCAGGCCCTGGGCGTCACCGCACTCGTCGAGCTGAGCCCCGGCGGCACGCTGACCGGTATCGCCAAGCGTGCGCTGCCCGGCGTGCGGACGCTGGCGCTCAAGACCCCCGACGACCTCGACGCGGCCCGCGCGCTCATCTCCGAGCACGCAGGCGTCTAAGGAGCGAGCATGTCGAAGATCAAGCCCAGCAAGGGCGCCCCGTACGCACGGATCCTCGGGGTCGGCGGCTACCGCCCGACCCGGGTCGTGCCGAACGAGGTGATCCTCGAGACGATCGACTCGTCCGACGAGTGGATCCGCTCCCGCTCCGGCATCGTCACCCGCCACTGGGCCTCCGACGAGGAGACCGTGGCCGCGATGTCGGTCGAGGCGTCCGGCAAGGCCATCGCCGACGCGGGCATCGACCCCGAGCAGATCGGCGCGGTCGTCGTCTCGACCGTCTCGCACTTCAAGCAGACTCCGGCCGTCGCCACCGAGATCGCGCACCGGATCGGCGCGGGCAAGCCCGCCGCCTTCGACATCTCGGCCGGCTGCGCGGGCTTCGGCTACGGCCTCACCCTCGCCAAGGGCATGGTCGTCGAGGGATCGGCCCAGTACGTACTGGTGATCGGCGTGGAGCGGCTCAGCGACCTGACCGACCTGGAGGACCGCGCGACGGCCTTCCTGTTCGGTGACGGCGCGGGCGCGGTCGTCGTCGGCCCCTCCCAGGAGCCGGCCATCGGCCCGACCGTGTGGGGCTCCGAGGGCGACAAGTCCGAGACCATCAAGCAGACGGTCGGCTGGAACGAGTTCCGCCTCGGCGACGTCTCGCAGCTGCCGCTCGACTCGAAGGGCGAGGTCAAGTTCCCCGCCATCACGCAGGAGGGCCAGGCGGTCTTCCGCTGGGCCGTCTTCGAGATGGCGAAGGTCGCCCAGCAGGCGCTGGACGCGGCCGGGATCGCCCCGGAGGACCTGGACGTCTTCATCCCGCACCAGGCCAACATGCGGATCATCGACTCGATGGTGAAGACCCTGAAACTGCCGGAGCACGTCACGGTCGCCCGTGACATCGAGTCCACCGGCAACACGTCCGCCGCCTCGATTCCGCTCGCCATGGAGCGGCTCCTGGCGACCGGTCAGGCGAAGAGCGGCGACACCGCGCTCGTCATCGGCTTCGGGGCGGGTCTCGTCTACGCCGCGACGGTCGTTACCCTCCCCTAGTCACACCGGACCTTTTGGGTCCGGACGCACGAACACCGAAGAAACCACCGAAGGAGCGCCAAGATGGCCGCCACGCAGGAAGAGATCGTCAAGGGTCTCGCCGAGATCGTCAACGAGATCGCCGGGATCCCGGAGGAGGACGTCCAGCTGGACAAGTCCTTCACCGACGACCTCGACGTCGACTCGCTGTCCATGGTCGAGGTCGTCGTCGCCGCCGAGGAGCGCTTCGACGTGAAGATCCCCGACGAGGACGTCAAGAACCTCAAGACGGTCGGCGACGCCGCCGACTACATCCTGAAGCACCAGGGCTGATCCCAGCCCGGCTGTGTCGCCACCCGGCGGTGGCGCCGCTGATTCACGACCCTCTACACGTGGAGAAGATTTTCCAGTGAACTCGACCAATCGCACCGTGGTCGTCACCGGTATCGGCGCAACCACTCCGCTGGGTGGCGACTCCGCATCGACCTGGGAAGGTCTGATGGCCGGCCGGTCCGGCGTCAAGCCTCTCGAAGGCGAGCGCTTCGCCGAACTGCCCGTCCGGATCGCCGCCCTCGCGGCCGTCGACCCGGGCGAGGTCCTTCCCCGCCCGCTGGCCCGCAAGCTGGACCGCTCGGCGCAGTTCGCGCTGATCGCGGCCCGCGAGGCATGGGCGGACGCGGGCTTCACCGCCAAGGCCGGCGAGGACGAGGCCATCGCCCCCGAGCGCCTCGGCTCGGTCATCGCCTCCGGTATCGGCGGCGTGATCACCCTGCTCGACCAGTACGACGTGCTGAAGGAGAAGGGCGTACGCCGCGTCTCCCCGCACACCGTGCCCATGCTCATGCCCAACGGCCCGGCGGCCAACGTCGGCCTGGAGGTCAACGCCCAGGCCGGTGTCCACACCCCCGTCTCCGCCTGCGCGTCCGGCGCGGAGGCCATCGGGTACGCCGTCGAGATGATCCGTTCCGGCCGTGCCGACGTGGTCGTCGCCGGTGGCACGGAGGCGGCGATCCACCCCCTGCCGATCGCCGCGTTCGCCAACATGATGGCGATGTCCAAGAACAACGACGAGCCCGAGAAGGCCTCGCGTCCGTACGACACCGGCCGGGACGGCTTCGTCCTCGGCGAGGGTGCGGGCGTCGTCATCCTGGAGTCCGCCGAGCACGCCGCGGGGCGTGGCGCGAAGGTCTACTGCGAGGTGCTGGGCCAGGGCCTGTCGGCCGACGCCCACCACATCGCGCAGCCCGAGCCGACCGGGCGGGGTATCGCCGCCGCGATGCAGAACCTGCTGGACTCCAGCGACCTCAAGCCGTCCGAGGTGGTCCACCTCAACGCGCACGCCACGTCGACGCCGCAGGGTGACATCGCGGAGATCAAGGCGCTGCGGAAGGTGCTGGGCGACGACCTGGACCATGTCGCGATCTCGGCGACGAAGTCGATGACAGGTCATCTGCTGGGTGGCGCGGGCGGTATCGAGACGGTGGCCACGGTGCTCGCGCTGCACCACCGCACGGCACCGCCGACCATCAACGTCGACGATCTCGACGAGGCGATCGAGGCGGACGTCGTGCGCGGTGGGCCCCGGGCGCTGCCCGAGGGGCCGATCGCGGCGATCAACAACTCGTTCGGGTTCGGTGGGCACAACGTGGTGCTGGCGTTCCGGTCCGTGTAACCCCTGGTTCGACGAGTGGAGCCCGCTTCCCGGTTGCCGGGAGGCGGGCTCCATCGTGTTCGGGGCTCTGCCCCGGCCCCCGCGCCTCAATCGCCGGAGGGGCTTGAAACGCGGCCGGTCACCGCGGGATCAGGAGCGTCGGCGGGGCTTGCATCGCGCCCCGGAATCAGACGACCTGGTGCAGCCAGCGGACAGGCGCGCCCTCGCCCGCGTGGCGGAAGGACTCCAGCTCGTCGTCCCACGGCTTGCCGAGCAGGGAGGCGATCTCGGCCTCCAGGTCGCTCTCGCCGCGCGCCGAACGCGCCAGGGCGGCCCGCAGCCGGTCCTCGGGGACCAGGATGTCGCCGTGCATGCCGGTGACGGCGTGGAAGATGCCGAGGCCGGGGGTGGAGCTGTAGCGCTCGCCCTCGGCGGTGGGGCACGGCTCGGCGGTCACCTCGAAGCGCAGCAGATCCCAGCCGCGCAGGGCCGAGGCGAGCTGCGAGGCGGTGCCGGCGCGGCCCTTCCAGGAGAACTCGGACCGCCAGGTGCCGGGGGCGGCCGGCTGTCTGATCCAGTCCAGCTGGACCCGCACTCCGAGGACGCCCGCCACTGCCCACTCGACATGTGGGCACAGCGCGCGCGGTGCGGAGTGAACGTACAGGACTCCACGTGTCGTCACCGGAACCTCCCGTGTGGGACGAGGTACGCCTTCCCCAGCGGCCTCGCGTCCGTACCGCCTCTTTCCGGCCAGAGCCCGAGGTTGTCATCAGTAAACAGCATCGGGAGTTAATCTCCTGAAAAGGGACAGTATGTGACCTGACGTAATGTACCGGAGCCGTCCGTGTGTGCGCGGCCGGGCGGAACGCCACTGGTTCGACGGGGAAAAGCTACCGTGCGCCGGGGCCGTCCGTGTGACGTACCGTCGGTCTCAGGCCCCTGATTCGCCGGGTTTCACCCGGCAGGGCGCGCACGGCCCCGACCTGGGGATCCTGTGTTTGCCGGGGGCATGTCCAGAGGCATACGCCACAGGGTGACCGGAGGGGATCCGACCGATGCCGGAGCGTGCGACACGCCCACGGATGCGTACCGCTGCCGCCGCGTTGACGGCGCTCTCCTTCGTCGGCGCCGCCGCGCTGGCCGGATGCTCCGGCGGCGGCCCGGAGGGCGGCGTGTCGCACGACGCGCCGGCCGCCTCGCGCAGCGCCTCGCCGCCCCCCTCCCCCACCCCGGACTGGAACCCCCGGCCCCGGTCGATCGCGGCGGTCGGGGACTCGATCACCCGGGGCTTCGACGCGTGCTCGGTGCTGGCCGACTGCCCCGAGGTGTCGTGGGCGACCGGCACGGACGACACGGTGCGCAGTCTCGCGGTCCGGCTCCTCGGCCCGTCGGAGGCGGCGGACCGCAGCTGGAACCACGCGGTGTCGGGGTCGCGGATGGTGCAGTTGCCCGAGCAGATGGCACGGGCGGCGAAGGAGCGGCCGGAGCTGGTGACGGTGATGACGGGCGCGAACGACGCATGCCGGGACTCGGTGCGGCTGATGACGCCGGTGGCGGACTTCCGGGCGTCCTTCGAGGCGTCGATGCGGCAGCTGCGGGCCGGGGCGCCGAAGGCGCAGGTGTACGTCTCCAGCGTGCCGGACCTGAAACGGCTCTGGTCGACGGGGCGGGTGAACGAGCTGGGCAAGAAGATCTGGGACCTCGGGATCTGTCAGTCGATGCTGGCCGACGCGGACGACCTCGGGCCCGCCGCCGTGGCCCGGCGGGACGCGGTGCAGGACCGGGTGGTGGCCTTCAACGAGGTGCTGCGGGACGTGTGTGCGAAGGACCGCCACTGCCGCTACGACGGCGGGGCGGTGTTCGACTTCCGGTTCACCGGGGCGCAGCTCAGCCCGTGGGACTGGTTCCACCCGAGCCGCGACGGCCAGGCCAGGCTGGCGGAGATCGCCTACCGCAACGTCACGGCCGCACAGCCGCCCGCGTAGGGTCGATGACCATGACCAGCGGCGCGGACACGGACACGGCGGTACAGGCGGAAGACTTCGGCGCGCTGGCGGACGGGACGCCCGTTCGCCGGTGGACGCTGGAGCGGGACGGGGTCCGGGTGCGGATCCTGACGTACGGCGCGATCGTGCAGTCGGTTCGGGCGCCGGGCCGGGACGGCTCCCGGGCTCCGGTGGCGCTGGGGCTGCCGGACGTCGCGGGTTACGAGGAGTTCCCCGGCCCGTACTTCGGCGCGGTGGTCGGGCGGTACGCGAACCGGATCGGGGGCGCGTCGTTCGTGCTGGACGGGCGTACGCACCGGCTGACGGCCAACGAGGGCGACACCCATCTGCACGGTGGGGCCAGGGGCTTCGACAAGCGGGTGTGGGACGCGGTGGCGGTGCCGGGCGGGGTGCGGATGTCCCTGGTCTCGGCGGACGGGGACGAGGGGTATCCGGGGCGGCTCGACTTCTCGGTGACGTACACCCTGGGTACCGGCGGGGCGCTGGTGCTCGACTACCGGGCGGTGACCGACGCGCCGACGGTGCTGAACCCGACCAGCCATCTGTACTGGAACCTGGCGGGTGCGGACGGCGGGAGCGCGCTGGGGCAGCAACTGCGGATCGCGGCGGGGCACTTCACCCCGGTGGACGGGGCGTCGGTGCCGACCGGCGAGCTGCTGCCGGTGGCCGGGACCCGGTTCGACTTCCGGGAGACGCGGGCGGTGGGCGCGGGGTACGACCAGAACCTGGTGCTTCAGGAGGGGGCCCGGGGTGCGGACGCCGTCGCCGCCGAGCTGTACGACGCCTGGTCCGGGCGGGTGCTGACGGTGCGGACCACCGAGCCGGGGCTCCAGCTGTACACGGCCGACCACTTCGACGGGCGGCCGTTCGGGCCGTGCGCCGGGATCGCGCTGGAGACCCAGCACTTCCCGGACTCGCCGAACCGGCCGGAGTTCCCCTCGACGGTCCTCCGGCCGGGCGAGGGGTTCGCCTCGCGCACCGAGTACGCGTTCTCGGTGCGCTGAGGCGCTCCGGTCCGGGCGCTCCGCTCAGCGGGCCAGGCCCAGGGTGACGCCGAGGCCGACCAGGACCGAGCCGATCGAGCGGTTCAGGGCCTTCTGACGGCGCAGCATCGCGCCGCGCAGCCGGGAGTGCGAGAAGAACAGCGCGACCAGGGCGAACCAGCCGAGGTGGGCGGCGGACATGAACAGCCCGTACCCCGCCTGCTGCCAGAGCGCCGTGTCGGGGCCGACGACCTGGGTGAAGGTCGCGACGACGAACAGGGTCGTCTTCGGGTTGAGCGCGTTGGTCAGGAAGCCGCTGCGCAGCGCACCGAACGGGGAGAGCCCGGGCCGGTCCGACAGATCGACGTCGAGGTCGGCGCGGGCCAGGAAGGTGCGCACCCCGATGTAGATCAGATAGGCGGCTCCGGCCAGCTTGACCGCGGTGAACAGGGCGGTCGAGGAGGCGATGAGCAGCCCGACGCCGAGCATCGTGTACGTGACGTGGACCAGGACGCCCGCGGCGACCCCGGCGGCCGCGAGGACGCCGGTGGTGCGCCCGTACAGATAGCTGTTGCGGACGACCATGGCGAAGTCGGCGCCCGGGGAGACGACCGCGAGGACGGTGATGGCGGCGACCGCCAGCAGCTCGGTCACGCGGACCACGCCCGGGGGGGCGGAGCGTCACCGCTGCCGGCGGCGCCGGGCCCGTTGGCCGGGGCCGGGTCCGGGTCGACCAGGTCGCGGGCGAGCAGGGTGGCCCCGGCGACGGCGCCCGGCATCAGGAACACCGCGACGAACGGGATCAGGAAGGACAGGACCAGCGGGACGCCGAAGCCGAGCACCAGCAGCCGGCGGCCGCGGAGCAGGGCGAGGCGGTCCTTGAGGACCATGCCCCGGCGCTGGAGGGCGACGGCGGTCAGCTCCTCGGCCAGGAAGTAGCCGGAGACGCAGAAGCCGATCGCGGGGACCGCGGTCTGCCCGACGACAGGGATGAATCCGCAGGCGAAGAGGATGATCCCGTACAGGGCGACGCGCAGCAGGATGCGTACGGAGTCGCGGGCGGAGATCCACAGTTCCTGCCAGAGCGTCAGTCCGGACTCGGGGACCCCGCCGCCCTCGCTGCGGTCGACCTCCTCGGAGAGCGACTCGTAGAAGGGCTGGCCGACCAGGAGGGTCACGGCGGTGAAGGTGATGACCGCGAGGAACAGGCCGAAGACGAAGACGAGCGCCGTCAGCCCGGTGCGCAGCAGTCCCTGCCAGGGTGAGGACCAGTCGTCGGCGAACGGGGTCGCCCAGCCGACGAGGTCGTCGGCCCCGTAGCCGAGTCCGATCAGCGCTCCGGCGTAGACGACGAGGGTGACGAGTCCGGGCAGCAGCCCGAAGCCGAACCATCGTCCGTGTCGGGCAACCCAGCGCTGCCCCTTCATCAAGTAACCGAAACCCGCCCCGAGATCACTCATGGGCGTCAGCGTACGGCGTGCGGGACAGCCGTGAGGACCGCACCCCTGGGAGGGGTGCGGTCCTCACGAGGAGCCTTGGCCGTCAGGCGACCGAGAGCTCGACCTTGATGTTGCCGCGGGTGGCGTTCGAGTACGGGCAGACCTGGTGGGCCTTCTCGATGAGCGCCTGCGCGGTGGCGGCGTCGACGTTCGGGATGGAGGCGCTGATCGCGACCTCCAGGCCGAAGCCGCCGGCCTCGGTCTTGCCGATGGAGACCGAGGCGGTCACGGTCGAGCCGGAGATGTCGGCCTTCTCCTGGCGGGCGACGACGCCCAGCGCGCCCTGGAAGCAGGCGCTGTAGCCCGCCGCGAAGAGCTGCTCGGGGTTGGTGCCCGCGCCGCTGCCGCCCATGGCCTTCGGCGGGTTCACGACGACGTCGAGCTGACCGTCGTCGGAGGAGACCCGGCCGTCGCGGCCGTTCTCGGCGGTGGCGACGGCGGTGTAGGCGACGTCGATCTTCTGGATGGTCATGATGTGACGATTCCTCCGGTTGGTGCGCCGCGACTCGCGCCCACGATCGCGACGGCCTGCGGATGAGCCTAACGCGTGGCCGGTGGGGGGAGGCGGTGGGTCAGACCAGGGAGACGACCATCTTGCCGGTGTTCTCGCCGCGCAGCAGGCCGACGAAGGCCTCGTAGCCGTTCTCGATGCCCTCGACCTTGGTCTCCTGGTACTTCAGCTCGCCCGAGGCCAGCCAGTCGGCGACCTCCTGGACGAACTGCTCCTGGAGGTGGGCGTGGTCGCCGACGAGCATGCCCTGGAGGCGCAGCCGCTTGCCGATGATGAGCGCCATGTTGCTCGGGCCGGGGGTCGGCTCGGTGGCGTTGTACTGGGCGATCATGCCGCAGATGGTGGCGCGGCCGTGCACGTTGAGCGAGGAGATCGCGGCTTCGAGGTGCTCGCCGCCGACATTGTCGAAGTAGACGTCGATGCCGTCGGGGGCGGCCGCCTTGAGCTGGTCGCGGACCGGCCCGTTCTTGTAGTTGAACGCGGCGTCGAAGCCGTACTCCTCGACGAGGAGCTTGACCTTCTCGTCGGAGCCCGCGGAACCGATGACCCGGGAGGCGCCCTTGAGCTTCGCCAGCTGGCCGACCTGGCTGCCGACCGCCCCGGCCGCGCCGGAGACGAAGACCGCGTCGCCCTCCTTGAAGGAGGCGACCTCGAACAGGCCCGCGTAGGCGGTGAGTCCGGGCATGCCGAGCACGCCGAGGTAGGCGGAGAGCGGGGCGATGTCGGGGTCGACCTTCACCGCGTGCTTGGCGGGCAGGTCGGCGATCTCGCGCCAGCCGAGACCGTGCAGGACGTGGTCGCCGACGGCGAAGCCCTCGGCGTTCGAGGCGATGACCTCGCCGACCGCGCCGCCGTCCATGGGGTGGTCGAGCTTGAAGGGCGGGGTGTAGGACTTCACGTCGTTCATCCGGCCGCGCATGTACGGGTCGACCGAGAAGTACTTGTTGCGGACGAGGATGCGGCCTTCGGCCGGAGCGGACACCGCGGCCTCACGCAGGGCGAAGTCCTCGGCCCTGGGCCAGCCGTGCGGGCGGGCGACGAGGTGCCATTCGCGGCTGGACGTGGGAAGTGCTGCAGACATGGGCTCGGGTTCTCCTCAATGTCCTACGGGGGGGGGTGAGCCTCCGCGCCGTACGGCACGAAAAGCTTCATTACATGAAACAACCATGCTCCTGAATATTTCATGATGTCAAGTAAATCGGTACGCTGTCGTCCATGGCCACTCGTACAGACACCCTGACCCTTGAGGTCGTCGAGCTCATCGGCACCGTCGTGGCGCGCTACCACGAGGAGTACGACCGGGCCGCGGCCGAGCACTCCCTCACGGGTGCGCAGGCACGGGTGCTCGGGCTGCTCTCGCTGGAGCCCCTGCCGATGCGGAAGATCGCCGTCAGGCTGAAGTGCGAGCCGTCGAACGTCACCGGGATCATCGACCGGCTGGAGGCCCGGGGACTGGTCGAGCGCCGGCCCGATCCGGCCGACCGGCGGGTGAAGCTGGCCGCCGCGACGGAGAAGGGCCGGCGCACGGCCCGTGAGCTGCGGGACGCGCTGGACTTCGCCCGGGAGCCGCTCGCCGGGCTGTCGGATGCCGAGCGCACGGTCCTGCGGGACCTGCTGCGCCGGATGCTCGGCGAGGAGACCCCCTGAGGCCCGTCGTCACACTGCCTACGAGCACCACCAGAGAAAGCGGGTGCAGGTCGGGGACGGGGTCGGGCTGGGCGTCGGCTCCGCCGGGGGCGGCGGGGGTGCGGGCGCGGTCGTCGTCGGCTCCTGCGGGTCGCCCGGGCCCGACGGGTCGGCGGTCGGGCTGCCCGGGGCGTCGGACGGGTCCGCCTCGTCGGGGTCGGGGGAGGCGGTGGGCTCGTCCGGGGCGGAGGCGTCGGGGCTCGGCGAGCCGGACGGGTCCGGGCTCCCGCTGCGGGCCTCCGCCGGTTCCGCGTCCGCGCCGGGGCCCGTGGTCGCCCCGGCCCGGGAGCCGACGGGGCCGGGGTCGCGGGGTGCGTCGGCGGAGGTCTCCGCGGGCGCGGGCTCGGCCGGGTCGCCCGGCGCGTCGCTGACGAAGTCGGCCGCGGCGTCGTCCCGCCCGGGCTCCAGGGCCAGTTCCGCGAGGCTCAGGGCGCCCGCCGCGAGGAGCAGCCCGAGGGCCCCGAGGAGCACGGTCCGGCCGCGCCTGCGGTGGCTGCCGCGGGCCCGCCGCCGGGAGCCGGGGCGAGGCTCGCCCGCGGCCTCGCGGCGGGACTTCCGCCCGGGCTCGCGCCGGGCGTCCCGCCGGGTGCGGCGGGGGGCGTCGGTCTCGTCGGCGGGGGCGGCCGTCCCGTACGGCTCGTCGGGGGCGGGGCCGGCGGCCGCGGGCATCGCATAAGGGCCCAGCGCCTCGGCGGGCGTACCGCACCCGGCGCAGGCCAGGGCTCCGTTGAGATGCCGTCGGCACGGGTGGCAGTAATCCATGGCGCCCGCAGGTTAGGCGCGCGCGGAACAACCGGGGAAGCCGCCCAGGTGAGGATTGTGTGAGGAAGGTCGAATTCCGGGGACAGCCGGTCCGATACGCCTGACACGCGGGAGGATGGGCGGCATGAGCACTCCCGCCCCCTTCGGCCCGCTCCAGTTCCAGCTGGTCCTGCTGCGCCGGATGGCCGACTTCCAGCCCGGCCTGGTCGAGGACGCCCGGCACGAACTGAGCGCCTCCCCCGCCGACATGCGGGAGGCCAACCGCCGCTGGCAGGCCATGGTGCGGGCGCCCCGGGGACGCGGATCGCTGCGGCGCTACCGCTCGGCCCTCGGCGAACCGGAGCTGATCCTGCCGCGCCGGATCGGCGACCTGGAGTGCGAGGCGCTGCTGTGGCCGGTGCCGCTCTGGCCCGCCCTGCGGTTCGAGGTGACGGCCGGGCCGGGCGGCGCCGTCTGGAACGAGTGGCTGGTCCGGGCCCCGGGAGCGGCGGGCCCGGAGCTCACCTCCGTAACGGATCTGCTCCCCTGGTCGTGCACCGTGGACGAGGCGGCCCGCGCCTTTCCCCCGGCCCGGCCGATGGAGGGCAGCGCCCCGACCCGGTGGTCGCTGGCCGTCACGGACCCCGAGTCCGGCCGGGAGCGGGTCGCCGAGTTCACCTGGGGCCTGTTCCAGCGGCTGCTGCCGGACTCGTGAGCTGAGGAGCCGTCAGCTTCCGCTCCCCTTACGGCGCATCTCAACGCGCGCGACGGGCCGGACGGCGCGACCATGCAAGGAGGGACCGGCCGCCCGCCGGTGCCCCTCCATCCGCGCGCTCGGGAGAACCGCCGTGACCGTCAGCCTTGAGCAGTTGCAGCGTTGCCATGTCGCCGTCGACCTCGGGGCCGCGAGGACCCGGGTGTACGTGAAGGGGCTCGGGCTCGTCGTCGACGAACCGAGCGTCGCCGCCGTCAACACCCGTACCGGCTCCCTCATCGCCGTCGGCGCGCTCGCCGAGCAGATGACCGGCCGCACCCCGGAGTACATCCGGGTGGTCCGCCCGGTCTCCGGCGGGACCGTCGTCGACATCGAGATGGCCCAGCGGATGCTGCGCCATCTGCTGGGCGACAAGCTCCGCCGCCAGTTGCGCCGCAAGCCCCGGCTGCGCGCCGCCGCCTGCACCCCGCACGAGGCCGATCCGCTGGCCCAGCGGGCGACGGTGGAGACCCTGGTCGGGCTCGGCGCCCGCCGCGTCGAGCTGGTGGACACGCTGATCGCGGCGGCCGTGGGCTGCGGGCTGCCGGTCGAGCAGCCGACCGCCACCATGATCATGGCGTGCGGGGCCGCCACCACTCAGATCGCGGTGCTCTCCCTCGGCTCGATCGTGACCGCCGTACGGCTCCCGGTGGGCGGCAACGCGATCGACGAGGCGGTCATCCAGTACCTGCGCCAGCACCACGAGCTGCTGCTGCCGAGCCAGTCGGTGCGCCCGCTCCAGCTGGCGCTTCACGGCAACGGGCTCCAGCTGACCGGTCCCGCCCTCACCGACATCCACGGCCGCGACGTGGCGACCGGTCTGGCCCGCACGGTGCAGGTCGACACCGCCGCCGTCCGCCAGGCCATCAACACCCCGCTCACCGCGGTGCTCGACGGGGTGGGCAAGGTGCTCCGCGACTGCCCGCCGGACCTGGTGGCCGACCTCGCCGACCGCGGGATCATGATGGTCGGCGGCAGCGCGCTGCTCCCCGGCCTCGACCAGATGCTGCGGGACGCGACCGGGATGCCGGTGCACATCGCCGAACGCCCCGACGTCTGCTCGGTACTCGGCCTGGGCGCGATGCTGGAGGGAAAGATCCAGCCGATGGTCCTCAATCCGCTGGCGGGGTGAGCGCGTCGGCGCGGACGCCCGGGACCATGGAGCCGGGACCGGCCGGGAGCGGGCCGGGCAGCACCGGGGCCCAGCCGGAACCGGCTGAGGCCGATGCCGCCGTCGGGCGGCTGCCGATGCTTCTGGAGGCGGTCCTCAACGTCGGCAGCGATCTGGACCTGGGCTCCACCCTCCAGCAGATCGTGGAGACCGCGACGGCTCTCACCGGGGCCCGCCACGGTGCGCTCGCGGTGCTGGAACCCGACCGGGACCGGATCGACGCCCTGTACACCACCGGAACGGCGGAGGCGGAGGCGGAGGCGGAGGCGAGCTTCCTCCGGGCGCCCATCGTGGTGCACACCGAGGTCTTCGGTCACCTCTGCCTCGGCGGAAAGCGGCCGGGGCCGTTCACCGACACGGACCTGGGCCTGCTGCGGGCCCTGGCCGCCCAGGCGGGCATCGCGATCGGCAACGCCCGGCTGTACGGGACGGCCCGGCAGCGCGAGCGCTGGATCGCGGGCGCGGCGGCCGTCACCACGGCCCTGCTGACCGGCACCGACGCGGCCGACGCGCTGATGACGGTGGCCGAGCAGGCCCGGGTGCTGGCGGGCGCGTCGGCCGGGGTGATCCTCCAGCCGACGGAGGAGGGCGGGATGGAGATCGTCACCGCTTCGACGCCGGACGATCCGGCGGGCATCGTCGGCACGGTGATCGAGCCCGGCTCCCCGGTGCTCGTGCAGTTGCTCGGCGGGGAACCGGTCTTCATCGACGACTCGGCCGCCGATCCCCGGATGACCACCGGCGTACGCTCCCGCTTCGGGCCGAGCATGATGCTGCCGCTGCAGAGCGGCGGGCGGCTCATCGGCACCCTCGCCCTGCCCCGGCGGCGTGGCGAGCGCCCCTACACGGAGCTGGACCGGTTGCTGGCGACCCAGTTCGCCTCACAGGCGGCCCTCGCCCTGGTGCTGGCGGACGCGCAGGCCGACCGGGAGCAGCTCGCGGTGTACGAGGACCGCGACCGGATCGCCCGTGACCTGCACGATCTGGTGGTCCAGCGGCTCTTCGCCACCGAGATGATGCTGGAGTCGACCCGGCGGCGGGCCGCGTCGGAGGAGAGCCCGGGCGCCCGGGGCCGCGGGGAGGCGGAGGAGCAGGCGGAGGCCGGCGTGCTGCTGGGGCGGGCCGTGGACGAGCTGGATTCCACCATCCAGGAGGTCCGCACCGCCATCTTCGCGCTCCAGCAGCCGCCCGCCGCCGCCCCGAGCACCTTCCGGGGCCGGGTGCTGCGGGAGACCGGGGGTGCGGCGGCCCTGCTGGGCTTCCCGCCGTCCGTGCAGTTCACCGGGGCCGTGGACGCGCTGGTGGGCGAGGAGACGGGCCGGGAACTGCTGGCCGCCCTGCGCGGGGCGCTGGCCGCCGCGCACCGCAGGCCCGGAGTCTCGGCCATCGAGGTCGAGGTGGACGCCACGGTCCGGCTGCCGGACGGGCGGAGCGGGGTGCGGCTGGTGGTCGCGGACGACGGGCGTGGCGAGGACGGCGGCCGACCGACGACCGTGACCTGGCAGGCCCCGATCTGATCCCGGGCCCGGCGGGGCGGACTCAGTGCTTCGGGGCCGCCCGCAGCGCGATCCGGGTGTTCGAGTGGGCGACGCCCGCCTCCCGTTTCAGCCGGCGCAGCAGGCTGTCCAGCGCCCCCGGGTCGGCGGCGGTGGCCCGCAGGAGGTAGTCGTGGCCGCCGGTCACATGCACCACCTCCGTGATTCCCGGCAGCATCAGCACCGAGCGTTCGAACTCCTCGTTCGTCGTGTCGAGGCGCAACGTCACATCGATGAAGACGACCAGGCCCGAACGGGTGTCGGCGGCCGGGTCGACGATGACGGTGAAGCCCCGGATGACCCCGTCGCGGCGCATCCGGCGGACCCGGTCGCCCGCCGCGTTGGCGCTGAGACCCACGCGTACGCCCAGATCCCGGTACGAGATCCGGGCGTCCTCCTGGAGAATGCCGAGGATTTCCCTGTCCAGCCGATCCATATGGCAATTGTCCCAGTTTGTGACGATATTGGCTGAGGGAGCCCGGGGGCGGACCGCTGTCGCCCGGTCGGCGCAGTCCCACGGGCCGTGCGATCGCCCGCCCCCTTGACTTGCTCGTGTGGACACCTCCGTCAAGCAGTCCCCCGAGCCGCCCGCACCGGCGGCAGCGGCGCCGTCCCCGGCCGCGTACCGCAATCTCGTCCTGGCGACGGCCGGCTTCGCGCTGACCTTCTGGGCGTGGAATCTGATCGCGCCGATGTCCGGGGACTACAAGGACCGGCTGGGCCTCAGCTCGTTCCAGCAGTCGTTCCTGGTGGCGGTGCCGGTGCTGGTCGGGTCGCTCGGCCGGATCCCGGTGGGGGCGCTGACGGACAAGTACGGCGCGAAGCTGATGTTCCCGCTGGTCTCCGCTCTGACGATCGTGCCGGTGCTGCTGCTGATCCCGGCGAAGAACTCGTACGCGGCGATGATCGCGGTCGGCTTCCTGCTGGGGCTCGGCGGGACGACGTTCGCGATCGGCGTTCCGCTGGTCAACGCGTGGTTCCCGCCGCGCAAACGGGGCTTCGCGCTGGGCGTGTTCGGCATGGGCATGGGCGGGGTGGCGCTGTCGGGGTACTTCACCCCCCGGATCGCCGAGCACGGTGACGATCTGCCGTTCCTCGTGGTCGCGGGGGCGCTGGTGGTGTTCGCGCTGCTCGCCGCCGTCCTGATCAGCGACCACTCCGACCGCAGGATCCCCACGGACACCCTGGCGCACCGGCTCGCCGAGGCCGGGAAGCTGCGGGTGACCTGGGAGCTGTCGGCGCTGTACGCGATCGGCTTCGGCGGCATCGTGGCGTTCGGGGTCTATCTGCCGACGTATCTGAAGACCTGGTACGAGATGTCGCCGACCGAGGCGGGCACCAAGGCGGCCGGGTTCGCCCTGGTCACGGTGGTCTTCCGGCCGGTCGGTGGCTGGCTCTCGGACCGGGTCCACCCGGCGGTGGTGACCTCGTCGGCGCTGCTGCTGGCCGCGCTGATGGCGATCGTGCAGGCCTTCGAGCCGCCGCTGGACCCGGTCGGTACGATCGCGCTGCTGGCCATGGCGGCCGGGCTCGGCACCGCGAGCGGCAGTGTGTTCGCCCTGGTCTCGCAGGTGACGCCACAGCCGAAGGTGGGCAGTGTGACGGGCATCGTCGGGGCGATGGGCGGGCTCGGCGGGTTCGTGCCGCCGCTGGTGATGGGCGCGATCTACAGCGCCAAGGACAGCTACGCGATCGGTTTCATGCTGCTGTCCGATCTGGCGCTGGCGGGGTGTGTGTACGCGTACGGGCGGATGCGGACCGTCCAGCGCGACGAGTGATCCTCGGCCGGGCGTGAGAACGGCCGCGTTCCCGCCGGAACGCGGCCGTTCGTCCATGGGCCCGGCAGGGCTACCCGCGCTGCTGCCTCAGCTTCTGTTCGAACCGGTCGGCCCAGTACGCGGTCCGGTCGAGGTAGGCCGTCTCGGCGGCTTCCCCGGACTTTCCGTAGGCGCCCTCGAAGGTCCCGTAACCGTGGCCCGGGGGCGGGCTGGAGGAGGCCGGTTCGATGGCGCTGCCCTCGTGCCACTCGTTGAACGAGGTGACCGAGACCCAGGCGGGGTCGCCGCCGACGGCCGGGTCGAGGGCGTTGTTCCACTCCAGGTCGTAGGAGGCGCCGTCGTCGCGGCCGAGGGTCGGGGTGGTGTTGCCGGGGACGGCCCGGTCGTCGATGTAGCCGGGGGCGACCGAGGGGGCCCAGACGAGGCCGTTGGCCTTGGCGTAGTCGCCCGCGTTCTTCCAGCCGGGGGCGGTGGCGCCGGCGATGCCGTCGTAGGTGTAGATCCCGCCGAAGTGGTCGGCCTTGCTGGTGTCGGTGGTCTGGGCGAGGACGATGGCGGTGTCTTTGACCGCCTCCAGCGCCGACCAGTCCTGGATCTTCAGGCTCTCGAAGATGTAGTACGCGCTGCGGTCGCCGTGCGCCGCGTCCCGGTAGAACGCGGGGTGGTCGCCGAACTTCTCCTCCAGATAGGCGATGTCGTCGACGACGGATGCGGCGGTGCGGCCGCCGTACGGTTCGATGTGCCAGGCGACCTCGATGCCCTGGCGGGCGGCGGCGTCCATCACCTCACCGGCGAGGTCGTCCTCGTACCCCCCTTGTCCCCACCAGCTGTAGACGATGACGCCCGCGCCGGACCGTTTCACCCACTCCATGTGCTGGTCGACGGCTCCGGCGATGTCCCCGGAGTCGTACGGGCCGAGCTTCGGGTAGAGGTCGGCGCCGATGGAGTCCGGCGGGGTGTGGCCGCCCTGCTGCCAGTGCCGCCAGCTGCCCGCCGGGCCGTCGGGCGTGCCGTACCAGGGGTAGTAGAAGAGGTGCACGTTGGACGAGCCCTCGCCCTCGGTGGCCGGGGCGCGGGTGAGGGTGAAGCGGTCCACGTCGAAGAGGGCGCCCGCTCCCCCGGTGAACCGCAGGAACAGCGGACCCGTCCCGGTGGCGGTCAGGGCGGTGGTGACCTCGGTGAAGGTCTCCCAGCCGCCGGTCGGGGCGACGTCCACGGAGCCGAGGAGCGGTCCGGTGGCGGAGCCGGAGCGGATCTCGATCGTGCCGCCCGCACCGGCCGAGGAGACGGTGGCGGTGAAGCCGGTGGCCCCGGCGGTGTCGAGGGAGGAGTAGCCCGCCCAGTCGCCGTCGTCGATGTAGCCGAGGGTGGCTCCTGCGCCGGCCGGTCCGTGGGCGGCGCTCCGGACGCCGGAGGAGGAGGTGTACGCCTCCGCCTCCGCGCTGTCACCGCCCGGGTCCGGGCCCGGGTCGCCGGAGGAGCAGTCCGCCTCGACGGCTCCGGCCGCGTACTGGACGCCCCCGAGGAGGAGTCGGCGGAAGGCGGGGTCGGCGAAGGACTCGGTGGTGTGGCCGAGCCCGGTGTAGAAGGAGCGGCCCTCCTGCTGTTCGTGGCACCAGGTGACGGGGTGGTCGCCGCCCATCTCGCCGCCGCTGTAGCTGGATTCGTCCAGGGACTGGAGGACGTGGACGCTGTCGCGGGGATTGGAGCGGTAGTTGTACCACTCGTCGGTCCGCGTCCAGGTGTCGTCCAGGTGCGCGGTCGCCGGGTGGAGATGGTCCTCGGTCGTGAGGCGGGCCTCCTGGATCGCCGGGTGGCTCCGGAACCACGCCCCGACCAGGTCCTCGTACTCCGGCCAGTCGTACTCGGTGTCGGCCGCCGCGTGTACGCCGACGAAGCCGCCGCCCCCGTCGACGTACCCCTTCAGGGCGCTCTGCTGGGTGTCGTTCAGGACGTCGCCGGTGGTGGAGAGGAAGACGACGGCCTCGTACCCGGCGAGGTTCGCCGGGGTGAAGGCGGTCGCGTCCTCGGTGGCGGTGACGGTGAAGTCGTTCTCCGCTCCCAGCTGTTGGAAGGCAAAGATGCCCGCCGGGATGGAGTCGTGGCGGAACCCGGCGGTCTTGGAGAAGACCAGGACCTGGTAAGGGCCGGCGGCTGCCGCGTTCTGGACGCCGGGGCTCAGGAAGGCGGCCCCGAGGGCGAGGGCGACGGCGCAGGCGAGTCGGCGGGTACGGGATCGTCTCATCGGTCGTTCACCTGCGCTCCCTGGGTGGTGAAGGTGAAGGCGTCCAGGTCGAAGAGGCTGCCCCGGCCCGTGGGTCCCGTGAAGACGAAGAACAACTCGGCCGGTCCGGCAGGGGCGTTGTTCACGTCGGCCGTGAGGTCCACGAAGTTCTCCCAGCCGCCGGTCGGGGCGACGGGCAGGGAGGAGAGCAACGCGCCCGTCGGGGAGCCGGCCCGTACCTCCAGAGTGCCGCCCGCGCCGCCCGAGGCGACCCGCACCGTGACGGAGGTGGCGTTCGAGAGCACGTACGGCTTGAACGAGACCCAGTCGCCGTTGTCCGTGTAGCCGACGGTCGCACCGCCCCCGGCCGGGCCGTGCGGGGCGACCTCGATGCCGTTCCGGGCCGCGAAGTGCTCGCCCTGGCGGTGGCGGGGCTGGAGGACGGAGTCGCTGTGCGCGGTGAGTCCGCCCGCGTCGGTGTACTCGGCGTCGAAGACCCCGTAGATGTTGGCGGCGCTGTCGTGCTCCCCGTCGACGGGCACGTCGATGGTGCCGGAGCAGCCGTTCTTCGAGGTGATCTGGTGGCGGTGGCTGTCGTGGCCGAGGAGGTAGGTGACCTTGACCTTGGAGCAGTCGACCGTGCCGTCCTCGGGGTCGCTGACGTCGACCGTGAAGGGGACGGAGTCGCCGAAGGAGAAGAGCGTGCCGTCTGCCGGGGTGGTGAGGGTGACGGTGGGCGCGGTGTTGCCCGCCGTCACGACCAGACTGGCGGTGCCGGTGAGGCCTTCGGGGTCGGTGACGGTCAGCGTCGGGTGGAAGGTTCCGGCGGTGGTGTAGGCGTGGCTGGGGTTCGGTTCGGTGGAGGTGGCTCCGTCGCCGAAGTCCCAGGCGTAGGTCAGGTTTCCGCCTTCGGGGTCCGCGCTGCCCGCCGAGGAGAAGGAGACCGCGAGCGGGGTGGGCCCGGACGTCCTGTCGGCGGCGGCCTCGGCGACCGGGGACCGGTTGCTGCCCGCGAGGTACTCCACGCGGTACAGGGCCTGGTTGCCCGCGCCCGTGCCGTAGTCGAGGACGTAGAGCGCGCCGTCGGGTCCGAACGCGGAGTCCATCACCTGGGTGCCGGTCCACGGGAAGGTGTCGATGCCGCCCGGTGATCCGTCGGCCGTGATCTCGACCGGCTTGATCCACTTGCGGCCGTACTCGGTGGCGAAGAAGCGGCCGTCGAGGGAGGCGGGGAACTTCACGGCGGAGTCGAGGTCCGCGTCGAAGTCGTATACGGGGCCGGCCATCGGGGACTCGGAGCCGCCGCCGAACTCCGGCGGGGAGCCCGCGTCACCGGCGTACCGGATCCAGGCGGGCTGGGCGGGCGGCAGGGTGGCGAGGCCGGTGTTGCGGAAGGAGTTGTTGGCCGGGCCCGCGGCGCAGTCGTACTTCGCGCCGGACGGGCCGCTGGGGAAGGTGTACTCGCCGTACGTCTCCGGGGGCGTGTTGGTGCCCGTGCAGTACGGCCAGCCGAAGTTGCCGGGCCGGGTGACGCGGTTGAACTCGACCTGACCGCTGGGGCCCCGGTCCGGGTCGGTGGTGCCGGCGTCGGGGCCGTAGTCGCCGATGTAGACGGCTCCGGACTTCTTGTCGACGGACATCCGGAACGGGTTGCGGAAGCCCATCGCGTAGATCTCCGGGCGGGTGTCCGCGGTGCCGGGAGCGAAGAGGTTGCCCGCCGGGACCGTGTAGCCGCCATCGGCCGTGGGCTTGATCCGCAGCAGCTTGCCGCGCAGGTCGTCGGTGTTGCCGGAGGAGCGCTGGGCGTCGAACTGCGGGTTGCGGTCGGTGCGTTCGTCGATCGGGGCGTAGCCGCTCGACTCGAAGGGGTTGGTGTCGTCCCCCGTGGTCAGATAGAGATTCCCGGCGGCGTCGAAGTCGATGTCACCGCCGACGTGGCAGCACTGGCCCCGGTCGCTCTCGACTTCCAGGACCACCTTCTCGCTGCCGGGATCGAGCGTGCCGTCGGCCTTGAGGACGAAGCGGGAGAGGTTGAGGTGGCCCTTCCATGCCTCGAAGTCGGCGGCCGAACCGGAGGTGGGGGCGTCGCCGGGCGGGGTGTTCAGGAGCGGGGAGTAGTAGAGGTAGACATAGCGGTTCGTCGAGAACCCCGGGTCGACGGCGATGTCCTGGAGGCCCTCTTCGTCGTGGGTGTAGACGTCGAGCCTGCCCGCCGTCCTTGTCGACCCGGCGGCGTCGGTCAGCCGGACCGTGCCGTCGCGGGCGGTGTGCAGCACGGACCGGTCGGGCAGCACGGCGATCGACATGGCCTCGCCCAGCTCGGCTGCGCCGAGGGCGAGTTGGACCTGTTGGTAGTCGGCGGCGGGGATGTCGGCCGCGGAGGGTCCGGCCGCGGACTGTGAGGCGCGCGCCTCGGGGTCGGCGGCGAGCGCGGGGCCCGCGGCGGGGACGGCGAGCGTGGCCGCGAGGAGTGCGGCGAGGGCGGTGGCGTATCCGGACCACCGTGGGGGTGCGGGTGACATGGGCGGCTGGTTCCTTCCTGACGGGTACGTGGGGTCTGTCAGGCAAGGCGCTGTCGCGCTTTGCGACGTAGGGGCCCCGGCGGCGGGGCGGTACGGCGTGCGGGCATGCGATGTGCCGGTGTGCAGGCGTGCGCTGTGCGGTTCCGCGTGCAGGCGAACGGTGTGCGGTGACTGCGCCGGTGCCCGGGCGCAGGCGGATTCTTTCTCCCGGAGAGCGCTCCAACGCTGCCGTCCGGGCGACTTTTTGCATGCTGACAACGCAAGAATAATTTGTCAAGGTCGTGTCAAAATTGCGATTGGGTGCTGCGTGCAGCCATTCCGCCGGGCCGCCACCCCGGGGTGACGCTGCCCTCATCGGCAGCCGGATCCGGGGCGGTCACGCCCCGAAGCCCTAGGCTTCGCCGCGTGACCCTCCTTCTTCCCGCGCTCCAGTCCCCCACCGGCCCGGCAGCCTCCCGGGAGGCCGTGCGCTTCGGTGACCTCTCCTTGACCTACGGCCTGCTCGCCGGGGCCGCCGACTCCCTCGCCGCCCGGATCGCGGACGCGGGCCGGGTCGCTCTCTGGGCCACGCCGGCGCCGGAGACGGTGATCGCGGTGGTGGCGGCCCTGCGGGCCGGGGTTCCGGCGGTGCCGCTCAACCCTCGTACGGGCGAACGCGAGTTGACGCACATCCTGGGCGACAGCGAGCCCACGGCCGTACTGGCGGGCCCGGACGACGAGCTGCCCCCGGCGCTGGAGAAGCTGCGGCGAGTGACGGTGGACGCGCGGGCGGGCGAGGCCGACAAGGCGGGCGAGGCACGTCCCGACGAGTACGACGTCGGCGAGGCCGGGCCCGAGGACCCCGCCCTGATCGTCTACACCTCCGGCACCACCGGCCCGCCCAAAGGGGCGGTCCTGCCCCGCCGGGCCGTCGCCGCGTCCCTGGACGCGCTGGAGGACGCCTGGGCGTGGACCGGCGACGACGTCCTGGTCCACGCGCTGCCTCTGTTCCACGTCCACGGGCTGATCCTGGGCGTCCTCGGCCCGCTGCGGCGTGGCGGCTCCGTGCGCCATCTGGGGAAGTTCTCACCCGAGGGCGTGGCCCGGGAGCTGGGCTCCGGGGGCACGATGCTGTTCGGCGTACCGACGATGTACCACCGGCTGGCTCAGGCGCTGGACGGGCCCGCGGACACTGCCGAACGGGACGCGCTGGCTGTGGCGTTGAGCGGGGCGCGGCTGCTGGTCTCCGGTTCGGCGGCGCTGCCCCTGCACGACCACGAGCGCATCGCGGCGGCGACCGGGCGGCGGGTGATCGAGCGGTACGGCATGACGGAGACCCTGATGAACACCGGGATCCGGGCGGACGGCGTACCGCGCCCGGGCACGGTGGGCCCGCCGCTCGCCGGGGTGGAGCTGCGTCTCGCGGAGGACGACGGTGCGGTGCTCGACGAGCCGGGCGCGATCGGCGAGATCCAGGTACGCGGCCCGAACCTGTTCACCGGCTATCTGAACCGGCCCGACGCCACGGCCGCCGCGCACACGGCGGACGGCTGGTTCCGCACGGGCGACGTGGGCACGGTGGACGCGGACGGGTACGTCTCCATCGTCGGCCGCAAGGCCACCGACCTGATCAAGAGCGGCGGCTACAAGATCGGCGCGGGCGAGATCGAGAACGTGCTGCTCGCGCACCCCGGGGTCCGGGAAGTTGCCGTGACCGGCGAGGAGGACCCGGACCTCGGCGAGCGGGTGGTGGCCTGGGTGGTCGCGACGGACCCCGGCTCACCTCCCTCCCCCGAAGAGTTGGCGGACCGGGTGGCGGCCCAGCTGGCCCCGCACAAGCGCCCGCGCACCGTGCGCTACCTGGACGCGCTGCCCCGCAACGACCTGGGCAAGATCATGAAGAGGTCCCTCCGTGCCTGACGAGAACCCCGCCCGTGCGACGGCTCGCGAGGCGATCACCCTGCTCACCGGTGCGGCGGCCTTCACCGAGCACCGCCCGCCACCGCGCCCCCTGCCGCCGGACGGCCCGCTCGGCTGGGCGGGGTACGACGCGGCGCGGGAACGTGCCTCGGCCCGGACCGGCGAGGAAGAGTCCGTGGTGTACGGCACCGGGGTCGTCGGAGACCGCGCATGCGTCCTGCTCTCCTTCGAGTTCGGTTTCCTGGGCGGGTCGTTGGGCCGGCAGACCGGGGACCGTCTGGCGGCCGCGTACGAGTTGGCCCGCACTCGCCGCCTCCCGCTGGTCGCGCTCGTCGCCACCGGCGGCAGCCGGATGCAGGAGGGCATGGTCGCGCTCACCCAGCTCCAGCGGGTGGCCGCCGCCTCCACGCGGCTGCGCGCGGCCGGGCTCCCGCAGATCGCGGTGGTCCGCGACCCGACGACCGGCGGCGGCTGGGCCACGGTGGGGGCGGGCGCGGACGTGGTGCTGGCGCTGCCGGGTGCGCAGGTGGGCTTCGCCGGCTCCCGGGTACGGCCGCCGGACGCCGATCCGTACGCCTACAGCGCCGAGGGCCAGTTCGCGGCGGGCCAGGTGGACGCGGTCGTCCCGGCCGACGAGCTGACCGCCACGGTGACGCAGTGGCTGCGCGCGCTGGGACCGCACGAAGGTCTGCCGGCCGCGCCGGTGCCCCGCGCGCTGTCGGCGGCCGGAGCCGGTAGGGGATCGGAAGCCGGTACGCCGTCGGCGGCCCCGCTTCCCGAGACCGGGCGGGAGGCGGTGGCGCGGGCCCGCGATCCGCGACGGCCGCGCGCCGAGGCGTATCTGGCCGACTGCCTCGCCCTACGGCTCCCCCTCCACGGGGACCGCTCCGGCGCCACGGACCCCGGGCTGCTCTGCGGCTTCGGGCTGCGCGCCGACGGGCGGCCCGTGGCGTACGTCGCCCAGTGCGGTACGCCGACCCGCCCGGCCGGATACCGTGCGGCGGCCCGGACGATCCGGCTGGCGGACCGGCTCGGCGTCCCCGTCCTGACCCTCGTCGACACCCCGGGCGCGGCCAACGACGCCGAGGCGGAGCGGGCGGGCGCGGGCGCGGCCATCGCGGACACCTTCGCGGCGATCGCGGCGGCCCGGGTGCCGGTGACGACGCTGGTGATCGGCGAGGGCGGCTCGGGCGGGGCGCTGGCACTCGCGGCACCGGACAACACCCATGTCACGGTGGACAGTTACTTCTCCGTCATCGCCCCGGAACTGGCCGCCGCGATCCTCAAGCGACCGCCGTCGCAGACGGGTGCCACCGCCGACCAGCTGCGGCTGCGCCCGCAGGACCTCGTGGATCTGGGCATCGCCCGCTCGATCGTCCGGTAGGCCCGGGCCCCGTTCACGGCTGCGGGGCCGGCGTGGCCATGGCGAACGCGGTGGCCTTCCTGGCGGGTCCGGACGCGCGGTGGATCACCGGCACCGCGCCGGCGGTGGACGGCGGGCACACGGCCTGCCGGTCCTCCGTCCGCTACGGCTGCGGATCGCGGGCGTCGTAGCGGGCGAAGGCACGCCACTTCAGCGCGAGCAGGGTCACCCCGGTCACGCACAGGATGCCGCCACCGGTGACGGCGACGGTGGGCGAGGCGAGGTCCGCCACCGAGCCGGCCAGGAAGTCGCCGAGGCGGGGGCCGCCCGCCACGACGACGATGAAGACGCCCTGGAGGCGGCCGCGCAGTTCGTCGGGCACGGCCGCCTGGAGCATCGTGTTGCGGAAGACCATGGAGACGGTGTCGGCGCAGCCGGCGAGGGCCAGGAACAGCAGCCCGAGCCAGAGGTTGCGGGTGAGTCCGAAGACGGCGACGGCGGTGCCCCAGGAGCCGACCGCCAGCAGGATCGCCAGTCCGTGCCGTCGGATCCGGCCGAGCCAGCCGGAGAACACCCCGCCCAGCAGCGCTCCGAGGGCCGGGGCGGCGACGAGCAGGCCGGTGGTCCGCGCGTCGCCCCCGTACCAGAGGACGGCGACGGCCGGGAACAGGGCGCGGGGGTGGGCGAGGACCATGGCGCACAGGTCGGTGAAGAAGGTCATCCGCAGGTTCGGCCGGGTCCCGAGGAACCTCAGCCCGTCCAGGACGGAGGCCCGCTTGCCCGCTTCGCCGTCCTTGCGGTCGGGCAGCATCGAGGGCATGCGCCACATCGCGTACAGGGAGGCGGTGAAGCAGAGGGCGTCCACGGTGTACGCGGCCCGGTAGCCCCACCAGCCGACGATCAGGCCGCCCAGCATCGGGCCGACGAGGGTGCCCGTCGTACTGGTCATGGTCGTCAGCGCGTTGGCGGCGGGCAGTTGTCCGGCCGGCAGCAGCCGGGCGATCATCGAGGAGCGGGCCGGGGCGTTGAGGGCGAAGCAGACGGCCTGGAGGGCGACGATCGCGTACAGCAGCCCGACGTGCTCGACGCCGACGACGGCCGCCGCCACCAGGACGAGGGAGAGCCCGAACGACCCGACGGCGCTGAACAGTCCGAGCTTGCGCCGGTCGACGGTGTCGGCGACGGCCCCGCCGTAGAGCCCGAAGACGACGAGCGGCACCAGGGAGCAGAACCCGATGAGCCCGACGGAGAACGCGGACCCGGTGATGTCGTAGACCTGGAGCGAGACCGCCAGCGCTGTCATGCCCTGGCCGATCCAGGAAACGGTGTTCCCGAACCAGAGCCGCCGGTAGTCGGGCGAGGTCCGCAGGGGCGTGAGGTCGGCGAGTATATGGGTGCTTCGTGCACGCGGTTCGGCTGATTCGGTCACAGGGGATGGTAGCCAGGGCCCTTCGGGCCGGCCGAACGGGCCCTGAGCGGCCCGGAGGTCCGGGGCCCGGGGGCCGGCTCCTGGCAGCGCGATCCCGTACTAGGGGGTTGATAGCCGCGGAGCACGACCCCGGTGTCGCTGTCCAGGCCGCCGACGACCTGGTCCTCGTAGGTCGGCCCGGGTTCGTCCAGGTAGAAGTGCCCGCCCTCGAAGGTGCGGAACGCGCAACCGGCGTCGGGAACCTCGCGCCACCCCTGGGCCTCGGCCGCTGTGATCTCCGGGTCCTGGTCGCCGTACAGCACGATGACCGGGGTCCGCAGCCCCGCGCCGGGCGAGGGCCGATAGGTCTCGCTCAAGCGGTAGTCGTTCCGGATCATGGGCAGGAACGTCCGGACGAGCGGGGCGTCGTCGAGGAGGTCGAGCCGGGCCGCGTCGGTGGTGCCGAGGCTGTCCAGCGCGTACGGGCACGATCAAAGCAAGGATGACCCCGGATCCGGCGGCGGGGCGGTGCGTACCGGATCCGGGGTGGCTTTGGGGTGTTGCGGCTGGGTTACTTGACGGCTCCGGCGGTCATGCCGCGGGTGAGGGAGCGCTGGAAGACGAGGAAGAAGACGACCATGGGGACGATGCCGAGGAGGGCTGCGGCGCTCATGGCGGTGGGGTCGCTGGTGTATTGGCCCTGCATCACGGACAGGCCGAGGGGGACGGTCTGGTTGTCGTTGGAGATGAGCAGGACGAGGGGGTAGAGGAACTCGTTCCAGCTCCAGACGAAGAAGAAGACGCACATCACCGAGAGGGTGGGCCAGCTCATGGGCAGGACGATGCGCCACAGGATGGTCCAGCGGCCGGCTCCGTCCATGGAGGCGGCTTCGATCAGTTCGCGGGGGAAGCCGGCGAAGACGGAGGAGAGGAGGTAAGTGCCGAAGGCGCTGTAGGTGATGCCGACGAGGATGGTGTAGCCGAGTTTCCCGTCGTAGAGGCCCATCTCCTTGAAGAGGTAGTAGATGGGGTAGACGAGGCCCTCTTGCGGCAGGACGTTGACGCCGAGGAAGAAGATGAGGAAGGGGGTGCGCCAGCGGATGCGGCCGATGCCGATGGCGTAGGCGTTGAAGAGGGCGAGCAGGACGGCGATGAGGACGACGCCGAGACTGATCTGGATGCTGTTGAGGAGTTTCTGGGTGAAGCCGACTCGTTCCCAGACTTCGGCGATGATGCTCCAGTTCCACTGGGCGGGCAGGGAGAGGGAGCCGTTGGTGCGGAAGTCCGCGCTGGTCTTGAACGAGTTGAGCAGGATGACGATGAAGGGTGCGAGGAACGCGAGGACGAATACGGCGACGGCGGCCAGGACGGCGTAGGAGCCGGGGGTGCGACGGTTGCCGGTGGCGTTGGCCTTGCCCGCTCCGGCCTTGACCGGCTTGCGCCGGTGGCCGGGGGGTGCCGTGGAAGTGGTGTGCGTGGTCATGGTCATCCGTCCTCGCGGGCCTGGCGGGTGAGCATCGTTCCGGCGATGATCAGCACGAGCAGGGTGATCGTGCTGGAGATGGCGGAGCCGTATCCGACGTCGGCGCGCTCGAAGAAGTTCTGGTAGGCGAAGTACGCGGGGACGAGGGTCGAGTTGCCGGGTCCGCCGCCGGTGAGGACGAAGATCTGGGCGAAGACCTTCAGGCCGGCGATGGTGGTGGTGACGAGTACGACGTAGACCTCGGGCCGCAGGATGGGCACGGTGATGCGGGTGAAGCGCTGCCACCAGGTGGCGCCGTCGAGGGAGGCGGCTTCGTACAGTTCGGGGTCGATGCGCTGGAGCCCGGACAGGAACAGGACCAGGGGGTAGCCGAGCTGCATCCAGACGAGGACGGCGAGGACCATCCAGAGGGCGAGGTCGGGGTCTCCGAGCCAGTTCTGGGCCAGGGAGTTCAGGCCGATCGTTTCGAGGACGCTGTTGACGGCGCCTTCGGGGGCGAGGATCCAGCCCCACATCAGGCCCGTGACGGCGACGGGGATGACCTGGGGGAGGTAGAGGCCGGAGCGGAAGAGGCTGACGAAGCCGTCTCCGTGCTTCTTGCCGATGTAGTCGAAAAGCAGCGCGGCGAGGAACAGGCCGAGCAGGGTGGGGACGACGGCGATGCCGACGATGACGAAGGCGATGTTGCGGAACGAGGCCCAGAAGTCGGCGTCGCTGAACAGGCGGGTGTAGTTGTCGAGCCGATCCAGGTGGGCTCTCCGACCCCCTGCCACTGAGTGAGGCTGTAATAGAAGGTCATCACCAGCGGGACGACGAGGAAGAGCAGGCTCAGCAGCAGGCCGGGGGCCAGGAAGACGGCGTACCCCGTGGGCCGCGGGTGACGTGTGGTTTTCACTGTTGCTCCAAGAGGGGCGGGACGGCGGCCCGGTGCGGGCGGGCCGCCGTCCCCGGGAAGAAGGGACTGACGCGCGGGCTCGGGCGGGTCAGCCTCAGCGCCGCGAGGCGGTGTACTTCTCGTAGGGGGCCTGGAGCTCGTCGAGGACGGCGTGGGGCTTGCCGCCGTTCATGAGGTTCTGGGTGGCGCCCATCCAGGTGTCGTAGTAGCCGGGTGCCGGCCAGTCCGGATAGAAGGCGAGCCCGTTGCCGTCCTGGTAGGTGGTGAACGCGGTGATGAGCTCGCGGGACTTGGGGTTCTCGATGGAGTCCGGCTTCGCGGCGAGCGGGACGTTGCCCTCTTCACCGAGGATTTTCTGGATCCTGTCCGACATGGTGATGTCGATGAAGCCCTCGGCGAGCTCCTTGTTCTTCGCCTTGGTCGGCACGACCCAGTGGTTGCCGCCGGAGCCGAGGGTCTTCTTGCTGCCGGGGTAGGCGGCGGTGGACCAGGAGAAGTCGGTGATGTCGGTGGTCAGGCCGCCGAACCACCAGTTGCCGCCGACCATGATCGGCCGCTTCTGCGAGACGAACTGCTCGGTCATGTCGCTGCCCTTGAGGCCGACGTCCTTCTTTTCGAAGTAGCCCTTGTCGAGCCAGTCCTTGTAGGTCTCCACCGCGTAGGTCCACTCCGGACCGTGGAAGTCGACCTTGCCCTTGTAGAGCTGGTAGTCGTCGACCCAGGCGTCATTCGCCTTGGCCAGGGCCAGGAGGTAGAGCCAGTGGCCGGCGGGGTGGTCGTTGCCGGCGTTGGCGAGCGGAGTGATGCCGGCGGCCTTGAAGTCGGCCAGGGCCGCTTCGAAGCTCTGGAGGTCGGTGGGCTTGGCGATGTTGTGCTTCTTGAAGAGGTCGTCGTTGTAGTACGCCAGGACGAACTCGCCGTAGTTGGGGACGCCGTACCACTTGTCACCGCCCATTTCGCCGTTGGCGTCGTAGCGAGCGGTGACGGAGGCGCTCTCGCTGATCTTCTTGTCCCAGCCGCGTTCCTTCGCGGTGGCGGTCAGATCGGTGAGCAGCCCTTGCTTGGCCAGCAGGCCGGTGGTGGCGTTGCCCTTGTTGTACTCCATGACGTCGGGCGCCTTGTCGGAGTTGAGGATCATGCCCGCGTTCTGCTGGATCTGCTCGAACGTCTTGCGTTCGAAGACGACCTTCACGTCGGGGTGGGTCTTCTTGAACTCGGCTATGGCGGCGTCCCAGGCGTTGCTGAGGGCGCCGTCCTCCTGCTCGTAGTGCCACAGGCGCAGGGTCTTGCCGTCTCCCTCTGCGGCGTCGGAACCGCCGCCGCACGCGGCGAGGGGTGCGACGAGTGCCAGTGCGGACACGGCGAGCAGGGCCCGGCGTGTGGTGTGGCGTGTGGCACGGAAGCGCATGGTCGTCATGAGGATTCCTTGGGTGTGCGCGGATCGGGGCGGTGCGGGGGGAGAGAGACGGTGCTGGAGGGGCCGTGGGGGTGGTCAGGCGTTGCGGCGGTGGACGCGCGCTTCCCAGGGCTGCAGGGTGTGCGGGGCGCTGAGGGGGGTGGTGGCGGGAACGTTGGCGATGAGCGTCTCGCTGTTCTCCCAGCCGTCGGGCAGGTCGACGGTGAGGTCGTCCGGTCCGAAGTTCGCGAGGACGAGCAGTTCGGTGCCGGAGGCCGCGTCATGACGGGTGAAGGCGTAGAGCTGTTCGTGGTCGGGGTGGAGCATGTGGAAGTCGCCGTGGGTGAGGGCGGGCTCGGTGTGCCGCAGGGCGATCAGGCGGCGGTAGTAGTGGAAGACGGAGTCGGGGTCGGCGAGCTGGGCCTTGGCGTTGACATGGGTGTGGTCGGGGTTCACCGCGATCCAGGGGGTGCCGGCGGTGAAGCCGGCGTGCTGGGAGGTGTCCCACTGCATGGGTGTGCGGGCGTTGTCCCGGCTGCGGTGGCGCAGCCCTGCCAGGACCTGTTCCTCGTCGACACCGTGGGCGGTCTGCTCGCGGTGGTAGTTGAGGGATTCGATGTCGCGGAAGTCATCGATGGAGGTGAAGCGGGTGTTGGCCATGGCGAGCTCTTCACCCTGGTACACGTAAGGGGTGCCGCGGTGCAGGTGGAGCACGGTGGCGAGGAGCTTCGCGGAGCGGTCGCGGTAGGCGGGGCCGTCGTCGCCGAAGCGGGAGACGGCCCGAGGCTGGTCGTGGTTGTTCCAGTACAGGCTGTTCCAGCCGGTCTCGCCGAGGCCGGTCTGCCAGCGGCCGAGGCTGGCCTTGAGGTCGGTGAGCTTGAGCGGGCGGACATCGAACTTCCCGCCGGGCCCCTGGTCGAGGCCGACGTGCTCGAACTGGAACACCATGTCGAGCTCGCGGCGGGAGGGGTCGGTGAAGAGCCTGGCGTCCTCGACAGTGACCCCGGGCATTTCGCCGACGGTCAGCAGTCGGCGCGGGTGGCCTTCGAAGACCTCACGGTGCATCTCCGCCAGGTACTCGTGGATGCGGGGGCCGCAGATGTAGTGGGGGCTGCCGTCCCCGTGCAGGGCACCCTCCTGGACGATGCCGTCGGGAAGACCGGGGGTCTTGGAGATGAGGTTGATGACGTCCATGCGGAAGCCGTCGACGCCCCGGTCCAGCCACCAGCGCATCATGGCGTAGACCGCCTGGCGCACGGTGGGGTTCTCCCAGTTGAGGTCGGGCTGCTTGCGGGAGAACAGGTGCAGGTAGTACTCGCCGCTCCCCTCGTCGTAGGTCCAGGTGGGGCCGGAGAAGAAGGAGCCCCAGTTGTTGGGTTCCGCACCCGGGGTGCCCGGCTCCATGCCCTCGCGGGCGGGGCGCCAGATGTACCAGTCCCGCTTGCCGCCCTCGGGTCCTTCGTCGCGGGAGGCGGTGAACCAGGGATGTTCGTCGGAGGTGTGGTTGACGACCAGGTCCATGACGAGCTTCATGCCGCGCTCGTGGACGGCGGCCAGGAGCCGGTCGAAGTCCGCGAGGGTTCCGAAGAGCGGGTCGATGTCCTGGTAGTCGCTGATGTCGTACCCGTTGTCGTCGTGCGGGGACGGATAGACAGGGGACAGCCACAGGACGTCGACGCCGAGCTGGGCAAGGTAGTCCAGCCGTTCGATGATGCCTTGCAGGTCGCCGATGCCGTCCGCGTTCGAGTCGGCGAAGCTGCGGGGGTAGACCTGGTACACCACCGCCTCGCTCCACCAGGCGTCGGCGGGATTGGCTTCGATTTCGGGCACGTCAAACCTCATCGTGTTCGCATGATTGCTTTTAGTGACTTATCCGGGTGCGGGTTGCCGCAGCACCGGCGGGCGCTGCGGTCAGGAGATGGCCGCGCCCACGGTGTCGCGGATGACGAGGCAGGCGGCACCCCGGGCCCAGAGGTCGTGGCGGGCGGGGTCGACGTGGATGTCGCAGTCGGTGGCCGCGGTGGAGAACGCCTGGGCTTCCATCGCCTCACTCATGTGCGGGCCGAACAGGTCGTAGGCGACGGCGCCTTCGCCGGCGAGGATGACTTTCTGCAGGTTGAGCAGGTTGCACATGCCGGCCACGCCTCTGCCGAGCGCGGTGCCGGCTTCGGCGAAGGCGGATCGGGCCACGGTGCGGGCCGCCCCGGCTTCGCCTCGCGCGAGGTCGATGGCTTCGGTGATCGTGTCGCAGGGGAACCCGCCGTCTGCGAGATGGCGCAGGATGGCGCGGTCGCCCGCCAGGGCTTCCAGGCACCCTCGCCGGCCGCAGCTGCACATGGGGCCGGAGGGGTCCAGGGGCAGGTGGCCGAGTTCGCCCGCCAGTCCGGTGGCACCGGAGAACAGGGCGCCGTCCAGGAGCAGGCCGCAGCCGATGCCGGGGCCGACGGTGACCACGGCGAAGGAGTCGATGTCGCGGCCTTCACCGAACCAGCGTTCGGCGACGACCAGCGTGTTGACGTCGTTGTTGACGACCACCGACAGCCCGGTCGCCTCCCGCAGGGGCCCGGCCACGTCCACCTTGTTCCAGTCGAGCAGGGCGGAGTAGCGGCAGATCCCGGCTGCCGAGTCGACGTGGCCGCTGACACCGACGCCGAGGCCGAGCACCCTGTCCGCCGCTTGGGGCGCCTCTTCGAGGAGCCTGCCGGTCAGGGAGGCCGCGGCGGACAGGGCGGTCCGGGGGGTGCAGTCGGCCAAGGGCTCCTCGTCCCGGGCCAGGACGTTGGCCGCCATGTCGGTGACGACGCCGAAGACCCGTCCGGGGCCGATCTTCATGCCGACGACCACGTGCTTGTCGGGGTTGACGTGCAGCATCTTCTGCGGCCTGCCCCGCCCCTGGGTAACCGGGTCGCTCTCGCGCAGGTAGTCGTGCTCGAGCAGCGGCGGCAGCATGCGGGTGACGGAGGAGGGCACCAGGCCCAGGCGCTGGGCGAGCTGAGTGCGCGAGATGGGTCCTGCGGTGAGCACGGTTGCGAAGATCTCCGCCCGGGTCTGCTCACTGACAAGCTCCGAGAACCGGATCTTGGACGGGCTCATCACGCGGTGCCTCCAGTTAGTGGTCTGTCAGGGCCGTTGCATCGGGTTCAGCGCCATCGAACCCGATGCGGGCGGCGAGGGCTTCCCGTATGCACGGGGCCAGCACTGCCAAGCGTTGCAGAGATCGTCATCGCGCCTCCTGCGGCTGGTACGCCGTCGACCTGTGGAAGTCGGCGTCGCTGCTGATGACGGGAGTGTGTCCCGCAGCCTTTAAGTGCGTCAAGGAAGAAAACATCGCGTTACGCAACCGTGATGGCCCACTCCTGCCGGACACTCACAGTCGATTTGCGCATTTTGTACCTCTTGCCATGCGCACGCTGCTCCCACGGGTCGAAGAATCCTGTTCATTTCATTGACACGGGGAAGAAATGACGGGAAGTTAACCGGCAACCGGGGCGGAGCCAGGGCCTGTTGGGCCAGAGGCCGCCGCCACACCTGCAGCCCCTCACCCCTCGGGACGGGCAGGACCGGTTCGCTCCGCTCGCAGGACCGGTGTCCTGTACTCCTGGCCCTGCGAATGACCCCCTGCGTGGACTCCCTCAGCCAGGCTCCCCCGAAGAGAGACGAACCGCCGACCAGGACGAGTGCCGCACTCCGCACCCCGGTCACACCCCGGAAACGGGTGACCGCACGCACCGATGACTCCGCCACACAGCTGTTCCAGCTGTCCCAGCGGTGTCCGTACCCGCCCCCGGGCGGGTGCCCCGGGGCCATGCCCCGATCCATCAAGGAGAGGACATCACCATGCCCGCAGGAAGACTGCGACGGCTCAATCCGCTGGCGGCCATCGCCGCCGGCCTGGCCCTGGCGCTCGCCGGAGCCGTCGTCCCCGCCAGCACCCCGGCCGCGGCCGCCCCCGCTCCGGCAGGGCAGCTCGTCCCCGCGGCCGCGCTACTCGCGGCGCCGGCAGCCGGAGCGGCGGGCGACACCGCCAACAGCGAGCAGCTGCAGACCTGGTGGCACGACAACCACGAGTTCAACACCAGCAGCCCGGTGGGCGGTGACAAGGTGCGGCGGTCCTCCTTCTACGACGTGAAGGTGGCCACGGCCGCGGCGCCGACGACGAAGTACGACTCGTTCGCGTACATGAGCATCCCGCGCAGCGGCAAAGGAAAGATCGGCTACACCAAGGAGGACGGGGCGGAGTTCTCCGCCTCTGCGAACCTCACCATGAGCTGGTCCTCCTTCCAGTACACGGCCGATGCGTGGGTCGACGTGTCCCTGCGCACCGACCAGAGCATCTCTTCGGCCGACCAGGTCAAGATCAAGCCGAGCAGCCTGAACTTCGACAAGGAGCTCGTCAACAGCAAGACGATCCGGATCAAGGTGCCCTACAGCAGCAAGGGCTACCGGTTCTCCGTCGAGTTCGACCCCCAGCTCTACACCGCCTACAACGACATGTCGGGCCCCGCCGGCGACGCCGGCAAGCTGACCACCAGCGGCGGCGGCAACCACCGGGCCATCCACACCGAACCGCGCAACTCGATGATGATCTTCGCCGAGCCGGCGCCGACCGGCGCGGAGAAGGACCGGCTCATCCCCACCGCCGCATCAGGGAGCATCCACTACCCCGAACCCGGCCAGGTCACCAATCTGAACACCGTCGACAAGGAGATCATCTACTTCCGCCCCGGCACCTACACCATGGGCTCGAAGTACCACGCGGTGCTCCCGCCGAACGTCAAGTGGGTCTACCTTGCCCCCGGCGCCTACGTGAAGGGAGCATTCCGCTTCTTCCACGACAACCAGAGCCTGTACAAGGTCACCGGGTACGGCGTGCTCTCCGGCGAGCAGTACGTCTACGAGGCGGACACCAACAACAACTACGACCACCTCAGCGGCGCGTCGAACTGCCACGCCTCCTGCGTGAAAATGCTCCAGTTCCAGTCCGCCGACGCCCAGCAGTACCTCGACCTGCAGGGCGTGACGATCAACGAACCGCCCTACCACTCGTTCGTCGTCTACGGCAACGAGCAGACCTTCCAGATGCGGGTCGACAACTACAAGCAGGTCGGCTCCTGGTACTGGCAGACCGACGGCATCGAGCTCTACCGCGGCAGCACCATGAAGAACACGTTCTTCAACGCCAACGACGACGTGCTGAAGATGTACCACAGCGACGTCACCATCGATAACACCGTCATCTGGAAGAACGAGAACGGCCCCGTCATCCAGTGGGGCTGGACCCCCCGCAACATCGACAACGTCCGGGTGACCAACACCCACGTCATCCACAACCGGATGTACTGGAAGGACGTCAAGTACAACACCTGCATCCTCAACTCCTCCTCCCACTGGGAGGACATGGGGTCCACCACCAAGGGCGACCCCAGCACCTGGGTCAAGAACATGACCTTCGAGAACATCACGGTCGAAGGCCAGACCAACTGCGCGATCCGCGTCTTCGCCCTCTCCAGCGCCGAGAACATCCACGTCAAGAACCTGAAGATCGACAGTTGGAACGGCCTCGACCCGAGCAGCCAGGTCAGCCTCCTCAAGCGCTATACCAACACCGCCGGCCAGAAGGTCACCCTGGGGAACGAGACGACCCAGAGCAAGGGTCTCAAGCTCGAGAACTACACCGTCGGCGGCACCGCCATCAACAAGTCCGGCACCAACTGGGGGGCGGACCAGCCCGGCCGGCTCGGCTTCGACGCGGAGAACTGGGACAACTGGAACGCCTGGGGCCCCGGCGGCAGCAACCCGGACCCTGACCCGGGCACAGGCACCGGTTCCGGCCGGATCGTCAACGGCTCCACCGCCAAGTGCGTCGACCGCGCGGGAGCCGGAACGGCCAACGGCACCGCGATCCAGCAGTGGGCCTGCGCGAACACCGCGTCGATGACGTGGACGCTGGACGGCCAGCAGCTCAAGTCCGGCGGCGCATGCCTCGACGTCGAGGGCGGGGCCACCGCCAACGGCAGCAAGGCACACCTGTGGGACTGCGGCGGCTGGGACAGCCAGAAGTGGGCCTTCCAGTCCAACGGCACGCTGAAGAACCTCAAGTCCGGCCGCTGCCTCGACGTCGAAGGCCAGAGCACGGCCAACGGTGCCCGCCTCCACCTGTGGGACTGCGGCACCTGGGCAAGCCAGAAGTTCAACCTGACCGCCTAGCCGCACCGCTCGCCGGTGGCCGCCATCGCGGCGGCCACCGGCCGCCAGGCCCAGCACCCCCTCCCCTCCCCCGCGACCCCGCGACCCCGCAGAAAGGCATACCGCACATGCCATCAGCCAGGTTCGAGCAGCCCGTCCTGAGCCTCTTCCGCATCGTGACCGGTCTGCTCTTCGCCTCCCACGGAGCCGCCACCCTCTTCGACGTCCTGGGCGGCCCGCACGGACAGGTACCCAGCGCCGGGCAGTGGCCCGGCTGGTGGGCAGCGGTGATCCAGCTGACCGGCGGAGCACTCGTGCTGATCGGGCTCGGCACCCGCCCGGCGGCTCTGCTGTGCTCCGGGTCCATGGCCTACGCCTACTTCGTCCACCACCAGGTCGACGGACTGTTCCCGCTGCAGAACGGCGGAGAGAGCGCCGCGCTGTTCTGCTGGGCCTTCCTGCTCATCGCCGCCCTCGGCCCCGGCCGGTGGTCCCTGACCGCTCTGCTGAACCGGCCCGCGCGCCGACGAGAGGAGGTGAGCACCCACCCGGGCAACGCCTGAACGCACCACAGGATGTCATGTGCACCTAAATCACTGGGTCGGAATCGGCCTGTGATCTCCACACCCACGGAGGAAGAGCACCATGAACCGCATACCCGCCCCGCTGTCCCGCGTCGTCGCGCTGAGCTCCGCCGTACTGGCCACCGCCCTCCTCGGGGTCACCCAGGCACCGGCGGCCTCCGCCCACGGCACCGTCATCACCCCCGAGACCCGCAACTACGGCTGCCTGCAGCGCTGGGGCTACACGGAGCCCAACGAGTCCCAGGACCCCATGTGCTACCGCACCTACCACGAGAACGCGAACGCCATCGGCGCGTGGAAGGCCGTCTACGCCAACAACACCGGCGACAACTACAAGCAGGTCATCGCCAACGGCGAGATCTGCAGCGCAGGCGGCCAGGGCGAGACGAACTACCGGCCCCTGGACCGCCCGGGCCCGTGGAAGATGACCGACATCGGCTCCGACTTCACCGTCGACATCTACGACGAGGCCCGCCACGGTGCGGACTGGCTCGAGGTCTACGTCACCAAGCAGGGCTTCAACCCGGAGTACCAGCTGATCGGGTGGGACGACCTCGAGCTGGTGAAGAAGACCGGCAGGTACCCCTACCAGCCGCACTACGTCACGGACGTCAGCACCTCCGGCTACAGCGGACGCCACGTCGTGGTGACCGTCTGGAAGGCATCGCACATGGACCAGAAGTACTTCCTGTGCAGCGACGTCAACTTCGGCTGACCAAAGCCGGCTGACCGGGCCCCGCAGGAGGCACTGCCTCCCGCGGGGCCCTCCCCCTCCGAACCCCAGAGGGCCCCGAGCCGGCCGACAACCGCCGCGGTCAGGGCGCCCCGCACCCTGTGTCCGAGGTCGTCTCCAGCGGAGGATCGACGATGACCAGCACCTCCCACCACCGCCACCCCGCCGAAGGCCCTGTCCCCGCCGACCGGGCACCCGCCAGGTTGCCGGGCCCGCGGCAGTCCCTGCGAAGCCGCGTCGCATCCCACGCACACCGCTACATGCGGATCAGCCCCGCCGTCCTGCGCGCCTGTATCGGTCTGGTCTTCTGCTGGTTCGGCGTCCTGAAGTTCTTCCCCGGCGCGAGCGCGGCCGAGGGCTTCGCCATCGGGGCCATGACCGAGATGACCATGGGGCTCGTCCCCGCCCCCGTCTGCCTGCTCCTGCTCGCAGTTCTGGAGACGGGCATCGGACTCGCGCTCCTGACCGGCTTCCTCCTGCGCTGGGCCCTGGCAGCGTTCTTCCTCCACATGGCTGGAGTCTTTCTCTCCCTGTTCGTGCTGCCGGACGCCGCCTGGCACGCTGCGGCCGTTCCCACCCTCGAAGGCCAGTACGTCATCAAGAACATCATCCTGGTAGCCGCCTGCCTCCACATCACCGCCGACGAACTCACCCCCTGACCGGCCAGCCCTCTCATCCCGCCAAGCGCGACTCGCACCAGGAGCACCCGTGGGCAGCACCATCACCCTTCACGACCTCGCAAAGACCTACCCCAACGGGCAGAGGGCCGTGCGCCAGGTCTCCCTGACCGTCCAGGACGGGGAGTTCCTCGTCCTGCTCGGGCCCTCCGGATGCGGCAAGTCCACCCTGCTGCGCATGATCGCCGGTCTGGAAACGATCAGCGGGGGCGAGCTGCACCTCGACGGCGAGATCGCCAACGATCTCCAGCCCAGCGACCGCGACATCGCGATGATCTTCCAGAGTTTCGCGCTCTACCCCCACATGACCGCGGCGCAGAACATCGGCTTTCCCCTCGCGGTCCAGAAGCAGGACCCCGACCAGGTGAGTGCCCGCGTGCAGTCCGTTGCCCGGACGCTGGGCATGGGCCACCTCCTGGACCAGACCCCGGGCCGACTCTCCGGCGGCGAGCGCCAGCGTGTCGCCATGGGCCGCGCCGTGGTCCGGCGCCCCTCGGTCTTCCTGATGGACGAACCGCTCTCCGGCCTCGACACCCGCCTGCGTGCCCGCCTGCGCACCGAACTGCTAGCGGTCACCCGGAGCACCGGTGCGACGACCCTCTACGTCACGCACGACCAGGCCGAAGCCATGGCACTGGGCGACCGGGTCGCCGTCATGCGCGACGGGATCCTCCAGCAGGTCGACACCCCCCACAACCTCTACGCACTGCCCGCCAACGCCTTCGTCGCCACCTTCGTCGGCACACCGAGGATCAACCTGCTGCACGGCACGGTGTACGCCCCCGCCGACGGCGTCATGGCGCTCAACCTCGGGGCCCAGAAAATCACCCTGTCCTACCCGCTCACCCACGACCACCAGATGCTCCGCGTAGTCCAGGGACAGCCGCTTCTCATCGGCCTGCGTCCCGAAGCCATCCGCATCGCCGACCAGACACACGCCGCTGCCTTCGAGCGAGCCACGACCGGGGTGGTCGAGCACACCGAGTTCCAAGGCCACGAAGCGCTGCTCCACCTCTCACTCGGCGGACAACAAGCCGACGTGCCGGCCCAACTCCCTGACCACACCCCCCACGACCCGGCTCCCAGAAGCGCCGCCGACTTCCTGCGGCACCTCCGCCGCCGCGCCGGACTCCTCGACCGCCGCCTCACACTCCCCCGAGACCCACAGCCTCCGTCGCGGCCCCCTGCCCGCCAAGGCATCGGGGAACTCGTCATACGCGACAAACCCGGTGCCCGTCATCGAAGGGGGCAGCGCATCCCTCTGCTCATCGACGTACGCAACCTGCTCATCTTCGATGTACGCGGCGAACGCCTCAGTCCCGACCCGACTCAGGTGCCCGAGCTATGACCAGCCTTGAGAAACGCCCCGAAGTCATCTCGACAATGACGACTCACTTAAAACACCAGGTCAGACGCGTCTGAAGCCCCTGACACGCCGCGGTGGCGGGTCTCTACCGCACGGCGCGCGGCCAGTACCGCACGGAAAACCGCCGCAAATCAGCGTTTCCCCAGGCCAGAACGATTCTGCCTGGGGACGCTCGGTGGGGCGGGTGGGACTCGAACCCACGGCCGACGGATTATGAGTCCGCTGCTCTAACCGGCTGAGCTACCGCCCCGTTTCGGCGTGGCGCGTACAAGTGTGCGCACCGTCTGCCGCAGCATAGCCGGTCATACGATCTCTCGCTTCGGTTGGCCGACTTCACCTGATCTTGAGGACGTCGCTGCGTGCTGCCCGGTTGCGGGGAAGATCGAGGAGACCCGAAAGAGTCACACCGAGGCCCCGTCCAGCGCCCGGAAGGGAGGAGGGCGTGGACGCGAAAGAGGACCCCGAAGGGTCCTCTCCCGTACTGCTCCCCCGACTGGACTCGAACCAGTAACCCTCCGGTTAACAGCCGAATGCTCTGCCAATTGAGCTACAGGGGATCGCGCTCCCCCGACTGGACTCGAACCAGTAACCTGCCGGTTAACAGCCGGCTGCTCTGCCAATTGAGCTACAGGGGATTGCTGCGTTGCTTCGAAATCGTACCTGCCTGGCGGCTGCCGAGCGGCGCGCGTTCGCTGCGACACATACATTAGCGCAAGCAGTGGGGTGCTCCGCCAATCGGTATCGCCCGGGGTGATCTCGGGTGCTCGCGGGTAGGCGGGCTGCACACGTCGCACCAAGCGTAGGAAGGGTGGCAGCCATGCGGTACCGGCTCACGTTCATCGCCGGAGTGGCCCTCGGTTACGTGCTCGGCACGCGAGCCGGGCGCGAGCGTTACGAGCAGTTGAAGAAGTCGGCCCAGCGGTTCGCGGAGAACCCCGCGGTGCGCAACGCCGCCGAGAGCGCCGCCCACAGCGGGCGGGACATCGCCGGCAAGGCGTACCACTCGGTCAGCGACAAGGTCGGGGACAAGGTGCCCGCCTCGGTCGCCGAGCGGGTCCGGTCGCTGCGGGACCGCAGCAGCCAGAACGGCTTCGAGGACGACTGGGGGACGACCAACACCTAGGTGCCCGTGGGGCGCCGGTGAGTTACGGGATGGTCCAGCGGTGCGGCAGAATCTCCGTATGGGCATAGTCGCGGGGCTGGACAGTTCTTCCGCCTTCACTCACATCGTCGTCTGCGATACGGATTCGGGCGCCGTGCTCCGGGAGGGGTACGCCGCCCATCCGGTCGAGGCCAAGGCCACCGAGGTCGATCCGCAGGCCTGGCTGCTCTCGCTCGGCGAGGCGGCCTCCGGCGGGCTGCTCGAAGGTGTGCAGGCCATCGGGGTCTCCGCGCAGCAGCACGGGCTCGTCCCCCTGGACCAGCAGGGCAATCTCGTACGCCCGGCCCTGCTCGGCAACGACCGGCGGGCCCAGGTCGCCGCGGCCGATCTCATCGACGGGCTGGGCGGGCGGCAGGCCTGGGCCGAAGCCGTCGGGGCCGTGCCGAGCGCCGCGCAGCCGGTGGCGAAGCTGCGGTGGCTGGCGCGGACCGAGGCGGAGAACGCCCAGCGGGTGGCCGCCGTACTCCAGCCTCACGACTGGCTGGTGTGGCAGTTGCTCGGCCGGCCCGCCCGGCGGACCACGGACCGGGGCGCGGCCTCGGGCACCGGGTACTGGTCGGCCGGGTCCGCCTCCTACCGGCCCGATCTGGTCGAGCTGGCCCTCGGGCACTCCGCCGCGCTGCCTGAGGTGCTCGGGCCCGCCGACTCCGCCGGGACGACCCCGGAGGGGCTGCTGATCTCCGCGGGCACCGGCGAGACCATGGCCGCGGCCTTCGGGCTCGGGGTCGCGGTGGGCGACGCGGTGGTGTCGCTGGGCGCATCCGGGTCCGTGATGGCGGTGCACCACGAGGCGCTCGCCGATTCGAGCGGGATGATCACCTCGTTCGCCGACGCCACCGGCATGCATCTGCCGGTCGTTCACCTCTCCAACGCCGTACGCGCCCTGCGCGGCACCGCCGAGATGCTGGGCCTGGACGGGTTGGAGGAGCTGTCCTCGCTCGCCTTGAAGTCGACGCCCGGCGCCTCCGGGCTCGTCCTGCTCCCCTATCTGGAGGGCGAGCGCACCCCTCAGCTTCCCCACACCGCCGGCACCCTCTGCGGGCTGCGGCGTGAGTCGATGAAGCCGGAGCACCTGGCGCGCGCCTCCTTCGAGGGCATGCTGTGCTCGCTCGCCGATGCTTTGGACGTGCTGCGCGGGCGGGGCGTCGAGGTGCGGCGGGTGTTCCTCCTGGGGGCCGCCGCTGAACTCCCGGCCGTCCAGGCGCTGGCTCCGGCGGTGTTCGGCACCCAGGTCGTGGTGCCGCAGCCCGCGCAGTACGCGGCGATCGGCGCGGCCCGGCAGGCGGCGTGGGCGCTCGGGGTCTCGCAGGGCTCCCTCGACCCGCGCACTCCCCCGCCCTGGCAGGGCGCGGCGGCCCAGGTGCTGGAGCCCGGCGGCGAGCTGGCGGTGGGCGGGGCGGTGCGGCAGCAGTACGCGGCGACCCGGGACCAGATCCACCCCGGCGCCTTCGGCGGCCGGCACCCGGCGTAGCGCCTCGTTCGCCCAACGGCGCGCACCCGCCGCACCGGGCGGAGCCGTGACACCGGAGTGTGTCCGGCGCACGGCCGGGCGACGGCGTGAGCCCGAGCGCGGGGGTCTCCCCCCGGGCTCCAGGTTTGACCCGGGCTTGAGGAAAACGGTTCGCCCGTGGAGTACGGCGTACGCGAAACTGGGTCGGCCTCTGCCTGCCGCCGATTCCGAGAGACCCCGCGTGCTCATAAAACTCCTGCGGGCCCATCTGGGCCCGTACAAGAAACCCATCGTGCTGCTGGTGTTCCTCCAACTGCTCCAGACCTGCGCCACCTTGTATCTGCCCAGCCTGAACGCCGACATCATCGACAACGGTGTCGTCAGCGGTGACACCGGCTACATCCTGGAGTTCGGCGGTCTCATGATCGCCGTCAGCGTTCTGCAGGTCCTGTGCAACGTGGGGGCCGTGTACTACGGGGCCCGTACCGCCTCCGCCCTCGGGCGTGATGTGCGGGCCGCCGTCTTCGACCGGGTGCAGTCCTTCTCCGCCCGGGAGCTGGGGCGCTTCGGGGCGCCCTCGCTGATCACCCGGACCACCAACGACGTCCAGCAGGTCCAGATGCTTGTGCTGCTGTCGTTCACGCTCATGGTGTCGGCCCCGATCATGTGCGTCGGCGGGATCATCATGGCGCTCGGCCTCGACGTGCCGCTCTCCGCCGTGCTGCTGGCCGTCGTGCCGGTGCTCGGCGTCTCGGTCGGCCTCATCGTGCGGAAGATGGGACCGCTGTTCCGCACCATGCAGGAGCGGCTGGACAGCGTGAACCGGGTGCTGCGCGAGCAGATCACCGGCAACCGGGTCATCCGGGCGTTCGTCCGGGACGGGTACGAGGAGAAGCGCTTCCGGCACGCGAACACCGAGCTGACCGATGTCTCGGTGGCGACCGGGCGGCTGATGGCGCTGATGTTCCCGACCGTGATGACGGTGGTGAACCTGTCGTCGATCGCGGTGGTGTGGTTCGGCGCGCACCGGATCGACAGCGGCGGGATGCAGATCGGTGCGCTGACCGCGTTCCTCGCCTATCTGATGCAGATCGTGATGGCCGTGATGATGGCCACCTTCATGTTCATGATGGTGCCGCGCGCCGAGGTGTGCGCCGAGCGCATCGAGGAGGTCCTCGGGACCCAGTCGAGTGTCGTGCCGCCCCTCGCCCCGGTCACGGAGCTGCGGCGGCACGGGCATCTGGAGGTGCGGGGCGCGGAGTTCCGGTACCCGGGTGCTGAGGAGCCGGTGCTGCGGGCCGTGGATCTGGTGGCCCGGCCGGGCGAGACCACCGCGGTCATCGGGTCGACGGGCAGTGGGAAGTCCACGCTGCTCGGGCTGGTACCCCGGCTGTTCGACGTGACGGACGGCGAGGTGCTGGTCGACGGCGAGGACGTGCGGACGCTGGATCCGGCGCTGCTGGCGAAGACGGTGTCCCTGGTGCCGCAGAAGCCGTACCTCTTCTCGGGGACGGTGGCGACGAACCTGCGGTACGGGAATCCGGACGCCACCGACGAGGAGCTGTGGCACGCGCTGGAGGTGGCGCAGGCGAAGGGGTTCGTGGAGGCGCTGGAGCACGGGCTCGACGCGCCGATCGCGCAGGGCGGCACCAATGTGTCCGGCGGTCAGCGGCAGCGGCTCGCGATCGCGCGGACCCTGGTGCAGCGCCCGGAGATCTACCTCTTCGACGACTCGTTCTCCGCGCTGGACTACGCGACCGACGCGGCGCTGCGGGCGGCGCTGGGCCGGGAGACGGCCGGGGCGACCGTGGTGATCGTGGCACAGCGGGTGTCCACCATCCGTGACGCGGACCGGATCCTGGTGCTGGACGAGGGCCGGCTCGTGGGCACCGGCACCCATCACGAGCTGATGGACGGCAATGAAACGTACCGGGAGATCGTGCTCTCCCAGCTGACGGAAGCGGAGGCCGCGTAATGGCCGGTCCGGGCGGACGGATGATGGCCGGGGGCGCGCCCACCGACCGGTCGATGGACTTCAAGGGGTCGAGCAAGCGGCTGCTGAAGCGGTTCGGGCGGGAGAAGACCTTCCTCTGGCTGATGCTGGGCGCGGTGGCGGTGAGCGTCGCGCTGTCGGTGGCCGGGCCGAAGATCCTGGGCAGGGCGACCGACCTGGTCTTCGCCGGTGTCGTCGGGCGGGACATGGCCGAGGGCACGACGAAGGCGCAGGCGATCGAGGGGCTGCGGGAGAACGGCCGCGGGTCGATGGCCGACATGCTGTCGGGCGTGGACTTCACCCCCGGTGAGGGAATCGACTTCGGCGCGGTGGGGAACGTCCTGCTGACCGCCCTGGTGGTGTACGTCGGGGCCGGGCTGCTGATGCTGGTGGCGACCCGCCTGTCGATCCGGGTGATCAACCGGATCGTGTTCCAGCTGCGCGAGGACCTGCAGACGAAGCTGGCGCGGCTGCCGCTGTCGTACTTCGACCGGGCCAAGCGCGGTGAGGTGCTGAGCCGGGCGACGAACGACATCGACAACATCTCGCAGACGCTCCAGCAGACGATGGGCCAGCTCATCAACTCCCTGCTGACGATCGTCGGCGTGCTGGTCGTGATGTTCTGGATCTCGCCGCTGCTGGCCCTGGTCGCGCTGGTGACGGTCCCGCTGTCGGTGGTCGTGGCCACGCGGGTCGGCAAGCGGTCGCAGCCGCAGTTCGTGCAGCAGTGGCGGGTGACGGGCACGCTCAACGCCCATGTCGAGGAGATGTACACCGGGCACACCCTGGTGAAGGTCTTCGGCCGGCAGGAGGAGTCCGCTCGGGACTTCGCCGAACAGAACGAGGCTCTGTACGAGGCGGGCTTCAAGGCCCAGTTCGCCAGCGGGCTCATGCAGCCGCTGATGTTCTTCATCTCGAACATCAACTATGTGCTGGTCGCGGTGGTCGGCGGGCTGCGGGTCGCCTCGGGGGCCCTGTCGATCGGTGACGTCCAGGCGTTCATCCAGTACTCGCGGCAGTTCTCCATGCCGCTGACCCAGGTCGCCTCGATGGCCAACCTGGTGCAGTCAGGTATCGCGTCGGCGGAGCGGGTCTTCGAGCTGCTGGACGCCGAGGAGCAGGACGCGGACCCGGAGCACGGGGAGCGCCCGGAGCGACTGGAGGGCCGGGTCTCGCTGGAGGAGGTCTCCTTCCGCTACGAGCCCGACAAGCCGCTGATCGAGGACCTGTCGCTGAGCGTGGAGCCGGGGCAGACCGTCGCGATCGTCGGTCCGACGGGGGCGGGCAAGACGACGCTGGTCAATCTGCTGATGCGGTTCTACGAGGTGACGGGCGGGCGGATCGCGCTCGACGGGGTCGACGTGGCGAAGATGTCCCGGGACGACCTGCGGTCCTCCCTGGGGATGGTCCTCCAGGACACCTGGCTGTTCGGCGGGACGATCGCGGAGAACATCGCGTACGGCGCTTCGCGCGAGGTCACCCGGGAGGAGATCGAGGAGGCGGCCCGGGCGGCGCACGCGGACCGGTTCATCCGGACGCTGCCCGACGGGTACGACTCGGTGATCGACGACGAGGGGACCGGGGTCAGCGCGGGCGAGAAGCAGCTGATCACCATCGCGCGGGCGTTCCTGTCCGACCCGGTGATCCTCGTCCTCGACGAGGCGACCAGTTCGGTGGACACCCGGACCGAGGTGCTGATCCAGAAGGCGATGGCACGCCTGGCCCACGGGCGTACGTCGTTCGTGATCGCCCACCGGCTCTCCACGATCCGGGACGCGGACGTGATCCTGGTGATGGAGAACGGATCCATCGTCGAACAGGGCACGCACGAGGAGCTGTTGGCGGCCGGTGGGGCCTATGCCCGGCTCTACGCCGCCCAGTTCGCCCAGTCGCTGGCCGAGGTGGACTGACGCCCCTCGCTCGGATCAGTCGAGGTAGCCGCGGAGTTGGTCGGCGAAGGCGTGGTCCCGCAGCCTGCTGAGGGTCTTGGACTCGATCTGGCGGATACGTTCGCGTGTCACGCCGAAGATCCGTCCTATCTCCTCCAGGGTGCGGGGCCGCCCGTCGTCCAGGCCGTAGCGCAGTTGGACGACCTTGCGTTCGCGCTCGCCGAGGGTGGAGAGCACCGCCTCCAGGTGCTGGCGCAGCAGCAGGAAGGCGGCGGACTCGACGGGTGAGGCCGCGTCGCCGTCCTCGATGAGGTCGCCGAAGGAGACGTCGTCCTCCTCGCCGACGGGGGCGTGCAGGGAGACCGGTTCCTGGGCCAGGCGGAGGACTTCGGTGACCCGCTCGGGCGTCAGGTCCAGCTCGACGGCGATGTCCTCGGCGGTCGGCTCGACACCGCGCTCCTGGAGGAGGCGGCGCTGGACGCGGACCACGCGGTTGATCAGCTCCACGACGTGGACGGGAACGCGGATGGTGCGGGCCTGGTCGGCCAGGGCGCGGGACATGGCCTGGCGGATCCACCAGGTGGCGTAGGTGGAGAACTTGTAGCCCCGGGCGTAGTCGAACTTCTCCACCGCCCGGATCAGGCCGAGGTTCCCCTCCTGGACGAGGTCGAGCATGGTCAGCCCGCGGCCCACGTACCGCTTGGCGACGGAGACGACGAGGCGGAGGTTGGCCTCGATCAGGCGGCGTTTGGCGGTGCGGCCCATCACCACCAGCCGGTCCAGGTCCCCGGCGAGGCGGGAGTCGAGGTCCGGGGTGCCCGCGAGGCGTTCCTCGGCGAAGAGTCCGGCCTCGACGCGACGGGCGAGCTCGACCTCCTCGGCGGCGGTGAGCAGCGGGATGCGGCCGATCTCGCGCAGATACTGGCGGAACAGGTCGGAGGTGGGGCCGCCGGAGTCCGCCCGGTTCCTGGGCTCCGGCGGTTCGGGGAGGTGCGTCGCTTCCACCATGACTGCCTCGGGTGCGGGTCCGGGCGGGCCGGCTGCGGTCTCCGGGTGGTGCAGGGCCCTGTTCTGCGCGGGGATGGCCGCCATGGGCGCGGTCGTGGTCGTCACGGTCCGGGTCTGCACGGGGGCGACCTCCAGGTGATCGCTGCCGGTTGACAGGGGCGGAGGCCTCTCCGGACCCGGGTGTTCCCCTGCGGACCGGCGTGCTCCGATGACTCAGACATTCCCCAGTGTGGGGTACGACACACGGCTGTCACGAGGGGCGTGCGGGGACTTTCTGATTCCGGTCCGTCACCGGGCGGTTACCGGCCCGGCGGGTCGGTGGGAGGGCTCAGAGCGCGGCGGCGCCGTGGGCGCGCAGGGTCTGGGCGTACTGCTGGAGGACCCAGACCTCGTTCTGCGCGGCGGCCAGGTCCTGGGGGGCGACGTGGTTGCCGAGGCGGGCGAGGCTGCTCTGTACGTCGGCGATGCGGCGGTCGACGGCGCGCAGCCGCACGTGGACGAGGTGCATGCCGGCGTAGGTCTCGTCGATCGTACGGCCGTGGAAGACCTCGACGGCCAGCTCGGTGACGAGGTTGCGGACGGTGTTGTCGGGGGCGGCGTCCAGGACCGCGCCCAGATACGCCCGGTCGTCGGCGATGCCCTGCTCGGCGCCGCCCGCCTCCTCGATGCAGCGGCGCACGGCGGCGTAGGGCGGGGCGGTGAACTCGTCCACCCCGTACGCGTCGAAGGCCGGGGAGACGAGGGCGGGCTTCTGGAGGGCGAGCTTGAGCAGTTCGCGCTCGGTGCGGTGGGCGGGGCTGCGGAGGTTGAGCGCGGGGCCGGAGAAGGCGGGGGCGGGCGCGGTCTGCCGCGGGGCGCCGCCGCGCGGGCCCCGGCCCTGGGGTCCGCCCCGGCCGCCTCGGTCCCCGTGGTCGCCGCCCTTGTCGCGGGCCCAGCGGGCGAGCTGGGCGACGCGGTGGACGACGAACTCCTGGTCGAGGATGCCGACGAGGCCGGCGAGCTGGACGGCGACCTCGCGCTGCACGCTGCTCGTCTTGATCTTGGCGACGACGGCGGCGGCCTCGTCGAGGGCGGCGGCGCGACCGGCCGGGGTCTCCAGGTCGTAGCGGCCGACGATCTGGCGCAGCGCGAACTCGAAGAGCGGGGTGCGCGGCTCGACCAGGTCGCGCACCGCGTCGTCGCCCTTGACGAGCCGCAGGTCGCAGGGGTCCATGCCGTCCGGGGCGATGGCGATGTAGGTCTCGGCGGCGAACTTCTGGTCGTCCTCGAAGGCGCGCAGGGCGGCCTTCTGACCGGCCGAGTCGCCGTCGAAGGTGAAGATCACGCGGGCGCTGCCGTTGTCCATGAGGAGGCGGCGCAGGATCTTGATGTGGTCGTTGCCGAAGGCGGTGCCGCAGGTGGCGATGGCGGTGGTGACCCCGGCGAGGTGGCAGGCCATGACGTCGGTGTAGCCCTCGACGACGACGGCGCGGCTGGCCTTGGCGATGTCCTTCTTGGCCAGGTCGATGCCGTACAGCACCTGGGACTTCTTGTAGACCGGGGTCTCGGGGGTGTTCAGGTACTTCGGGCCGTTGTCGTCGTCGCGGAGCTTGCGGGCGCCGAAGCCGACGATGTCGCCCGCCGTGTCGCTGATCGGCCACATGAGCCGGCCGCGGAAGCGGTCGATGGGGCCGCGCCGGCCGTCCTGGGAGAGGCCGGAGGTGATCAGCTCCTTGTCGCTGAAGCCCTTGCCGCGGAGATAGCGGGTGAGGTGGTCCCAGCCGGCCGGGCTGTAGCCGACCCGGAAGTGGGCGGCGGCCTCCTGGTCGAAGCCGCGCTCGGCGAGGAACGTGCGGCCGATCTCGGCCTCGGGGCTCTCCAGTGCGCGGACGTAGAACTCGGCGGCGGCCTGGTGGGCCTCGATCAGCCGGATGCGTTCGCCGCGCTGGTGGGAGGGGTTGTAGCCGCCTTCCTCGTACCGCAGGGTGATGCCCGCCTTGGCGGCGAGGCGTTCGACCGTCTCCGAGAAGGAGAGGTGGTCGATCTTCATCACGAAGGCGATCGTGTCGCCGCCCTCCTGGCAGCCGAAGCAGTGGAACAGGCCCTTGCCGGGGCTGACCTGGAAGGAGGGGGACTTCTCGTCGTGGAAGGGGCAGAGGCCCTTGAGATTCCCGCCGCCCGCGTTGCGCAGCTGGAGGTACTCGGACACGACGGCGTCGATCGGGACCGCGTCCCGTACCGCCTTCACGTCGTCGTCATTGATCCTGCCTGCCACGCGTGAAGTCTACGGGTGGGCTCGGACAGCCCGGGTCCCGGCGGGCGGGCGGCCGGGGCGCGGGCGGCGTGGACCACGCCCCGGCCGTGCGTCTCAGAGCAGGGAGTCCAGCGGGACCGACGGGTCGGCGAGGGCCTCCGGGTCGTGCTGCTGACGGGCCCGGATCAGCTCCTGGACCGTCTCGGTGACATCCCACACGTTGACGTTCATCCCGGCGAGGACGCGGCGGTCCTTCAGCCAGAACGCGATGAACTCCCGCTTCCCGGCGTCGCCCCGGATGATCACCTCGTCGTAGGAGCCGGGCGGGGCCCAGCCGGAGTATTCGAGGCCCAGGTCGTACTGGTCGGAGAAGAAGTACGGGATCCGGTCGTACGTCACGTCCTGGCCGAGCATGGCGCGGGCGGCGGCCGGTCCGCCGTTCAGGGCGTTGGCCCAGTGCTCGACGCGCAGCCGGGTGCCGAGCAGCGGGTGGGCGGCCGCGGCGACGTCCCCGGCGGCGTAGATGTGCGGGTCGGAGGTGCGCAGCGAGGCGTCCACCGCGATGCCGCCGCCGTGGGCCCGGTCGGCCAGCTCCAGGCCCGCGGCCTCGGCGAGGGCGGATCGCGGGGCGGCGCCGATCGCGGCGAGCACGTCGTGGGCGGGGTGCTCCTCGCCGTCGTCGGTGCGGGCGGCGAGCACCATGCCGTCCTGGCCGGTGATCTCGGTGAGGCGGGCGCCGAAGTGGAAGCGGACGCCGTGCGAGCTGTGCAGCTCGGTGAAGATCTGGCCCAGCTCGGGGCCGATGACCTGGTGCAGCGGGGTGGGCTCGGGCTCGACGACGGTCACCTCGGCGCCGTAGCCCCGGGCGGCGGCGGCGACCTCCAGGCCGATCCAGCCGGCTCCGGCGATGACCAGGTGGCCGTTGTCGCGGCCGAGGGCGGCGAGCACGTTGCGCAGCCGGTCGGCGTGGGCGAGGCGGCGCAGGTGGTGGACGCCGGCCAGGTCGGTGCCGGGGATGTCGAGGCGGCGCGGTTCGGAGCCGGTGGCCAGCAGCAGCTTGTCGTAGTGGATGACGGTGTTGTCGCCGAGCTGCACGGTCCGGGCGTACCGGTCGAGCGCGGTGACCGGCTGGCCGAGGTGCAGCTCGATGTCGGCGCCCGCGTACCAGGGGCGTTCGTGGGTGAAGACGCTGTCCCGGTCGGCCTTGCCCTCCAGGTATCCCTTGGAGAGCGGCGGGCGTTCGTAGGGGTGGTCGCGCTCGTCGCCGATGAGGATCACCCGGCCGGTGAACCCTTCGGCCCGCAGTGTTTCGGCGGCCTTCGCCCCTGCGAGTCCTGCTCCGACGATGACGAACGTCTGGTGTGCGTCGACCACTTGATGCCTCCTCAGTGCTGTGCTGCGCGGCGCCCCCACAGCTGCGAGCGTCCCGCACGCAGCGTGATGGCGAAAGAGGGTGTGCCCCGGACAGGTCACACCCAGTGGTCAGAAGTCCGGCCCCTTCCAGTCTGCCGGTCAGCCGCGACGGGCGGTGAGCGCGGCGTGCAGGGATCGTGCGGAGGCGTCGGTGAGGGCGGCGATCTGGTCGATCAGGACCCGCTTGCGGGCGTGGTCGTCGGGGGCCTGGTCGAACAGGGCGCGGAAGTGCGGCTCCAGGCCCTCGGGGGCGCGGGCGGTGAGGGCGGCGGCCAGCTCGGCGATGACGACGCGCTGGTCGGCGCGGAGGGTCTCCTGCTCGGCGCGCTGCATCACGTAACGGTCGGCGACCGCCTTGAGGACGGCGCACTCGTGGCGGACGGTGCGCGGAACGACCAGCTCCGCGCCGTACCGGCCGAGGCGGCCGGGGCCGTACACCGCGCGGGTGGCGGTCTCGGCCTCGGTGCAGAAACGGCCGATCAGCTGGCTGGTGGCGTCCTTCAGCCGGGCCTGGGCCACGGCGGAGCCGTCGTAGCCGTGCGGCCACCATTCCTGGTCGATCAGCCGGTCCAGGGCCTCGGCCAGCTCCTGCGGGTCGGTGTCGGCGGGGACGTAGCGGCCGATGGCGACCGCCCAGATCTCCTCGCGCTCCGGCTCGGCGTAGAGGCAGTTGGGGTCGATGTGCCCGGCATGCAGCCCGTCCTCGAAGTCGTGCACGCTGTACGCGACGTCGTCGGACCAGTCCATGACCTGGGCCTCGAAGCAGGTGCGCTCCTCGGGGGCGCCCTCGCGGGCCCAGGCGAAGACCGGGAGGTCGTCGGCGTACACCCCGAACTTCACCGAGTGCGGGTCGGTGGGGTGCGCGCCGCGCGGCCACGGGTACTTGGTGGCAGCGTCCAGGGCGGCCCGGGTGAGGTTGAGGCCGACGCTGACCAGCTTGCCGGTGCGCGGGTCGTGGACGAAGCGCTTGGGCTCCAGGCGGGTCAGCAGGCGCAGCGACTGGGCGTTGCCCTCGAAGCCGCCGCAGTCGGAGGCGAAGTCGTTGAGCGCCTGCTCGCCGTTGTGGCCGAACGGCGGGTGGCCCATGTCGTGCGAGAGGCAGGCCGTCTCCACCAGGTCGGGGTCGCAGCCGAGGACCGCGCCGAGCTCGCGGCCGACCTGGGCGCACTCCAGGGAGTGGGTGAGCCGGGTGCGGGGGCTGGCGTCCCACTGGTGGGAGCGGGTGCCGGGGGTGACCACCTGGGTCTTCCCGGCGAGCCGGCGCAGGGCGGCGGAGTGCAGGACCCGGGCGCGGTCGCGCTGGAAGGCCGTGCGGCCGGGCCGCTTGTCCTCCTCGGTGTCGAAGCGCTGGGTGTCGGCGGGGCCGTAGGGGCTCGCCCCCGTAGCGCTCTGTGCGCTCCGTGCGCCGTGCGTGCCGTGTGCCGGTTCTGCCCCGTGTGCGCCCTGTGTGCCGTCCATGGTCCCGACAGTAGCGACCGGGGCGGGCAACGGGCGTGAGCGGGCCGGGATGTCAGGCGGAAGCGAGCAAGCTCACCGCGTCGACGCCCCCTGACGCCGCTCGTGCCTGGTCGTAGCGGTGCAGGACGAGGCGGGCCATCGCCGGGTGGGCGCCGAGCGGGGCGGCGGCCCGGTGCGGTACGGCGTCGGCGCAGGCGCTCGCGAAGCGGCCGGGGGCGGTGAAGTACGAGGCGACGTAGGCCCGGTGGCGTCCTCGGGCGGCGAGTGCGCGCAGGGCGGCCGGGACGGTGGGCGTGGTGGCGGAGGCGTACGCGGGAACGACGGGCACGCCGAGGCGTTCGGCGAGCAGGCGGGCGGTGCGCCGGGTGTCCTGGGCGGAGTCGGGGTCGCGGGACCCGGCGGCGGCGAGGACCACGGCGGCGTGGCGGCCGCCGTGGTCGGCGACGTCCCAGCCGGCCTCGACGAGCCGCCCGTACAGCGCCTCGACGAGTAGGGGGTGCGGGCCGAGGGGCGCGGCGATCCGGGTCCGTACGGAGGGGGCGGCGGCCGTCGCCGCGGGCAGGTCGCGCTTGACGTGGTGGCCGCGCCCCAGGAGCAGCGGTACGAGGACGGCTTCGGCCCCGCGCAGGGCCGTAAGGGTGTCCGGGAGCAGCGGCGCGTTCAGCTCGATGTGGCCGAGCCGGACATCGAGGCCGGGGCGCAGGTCGCGGACCCGGTCCAGGAGGGCCAGCACGGTGCGCAGGGCCTGCGGGTCGCGGCTGCCGTGCGCCACGGCGACCAGGGCCGGGGCGGAGGCGCCGCCGTCCGCTGCGGGGCGGTCGGGGTGCCGGGTGCGATGCATGGGTCTGCGGGTTCCGTTCCGGGAGACGAGGCTGAGCTGTGCGCCGAGCTGGTCGGTGATGCGGGCGAGAAGGTGCGCGGTGCTGTCGGTCAGCGGGGGTGACTGTTGAGGCTGTTCCGGGTCCGGCTCCGTCATGGACCGATGGTGCCGGGCGGAGGTTGCCGGGCCGTTGCGTGAGGGTCACGGGCGTTTTCCGCCACCTCACGGCGGGGGCGGGGGCGGTGTGCGGAGGCGCCCCGGGGGCCCTTGGGCGAACCTTTGCGGCGCGCCGGTCGTCAGGTGGGGTGGGGGCACGGCGCGGCCGACGGACGGACGACGCGGGGACGATGGGGGTTGCGGTGCGTGGGAAGAGCGGGGAGATACGGAAGCGGTCCGGGCGGTGGACGGGCTCGCGGCTTCCGGAGGGGCTCGGTCCCCGGCTCCGTGAGCGGCTCGCGGCCGTGCGGCTGCCGGGGCGGCCCCCGTTGCGGCTGCCCCTCCGGTTCGCCGGGCCGCGGCTGCCGGGGCGGTCCGTGCCCCGGCTCCGTGAGCGGCTCGCGGCCGTGCGGCTGCCGCGTACCCGGCGGGGGCAACGGCGGCTGGTGCAGGGGCTGATGGTCGCCGGTGTGCTGGCGCTGGCGCCCGCGACCTGGATGCGGCTGGGGGCCGGTGACCGGGTGGGCACGGCGGCCGGGGCTCCGGCCCGGGAGGTCGCCGTGGTGTTCGGGGCCGGGCTGTGGAACGGGCGGCCGACCCCGTACCTCGCGCACCGGCTGGACGCGGCGGCCGAGCTGTACCGCGCAGGGAAGGTCGAGGTCGTCCTCGTCACCGGGGACAACAGCCGGGTGGAGTACGACGAGCCGGACGCGATGCGCACGTACCTCACCGGGCGCGGGGTGCCCGACCGGCGGATCGTGAGCGACTACGCCGGATTCGACTCCTGGGACTCCTGCGTCCGGGCCAAGAAGATCTTCGGGGTCGACCGGGCGGTGCTGGTGAGCCAGGGCTTCCACATCCACCGGGCGGTCACGCTGTGCCGGTCCGCCGGGATCGACGCGTACGGCGTCGCGGTCGACGAACCCCGGGACGCCACCTGGTACTACGGCGGCGCCCGGGAGCTGGCCGCCTCGGGCAAGGCGGCCCTGGACGCCCTGTTCCGGCCCGACCCGCGCTTCCTGGGGCCCGAGGAGCCGGGCGTGGCGGAAGCTCTGGCGGCCGGGGCGCGCTGACGGGCCCGGGGCGCGGCCGAGCCGCTTGCCGGGCGGATGAAGCCGGGCGCACGTCCGGCGTAAGGCCGGGACACGTCCGACGTCGGGTGGGCGCCCCCTCAGGAGTCGTCCGGTGCGCGGCCGGTGACCCACCGCCCCTCGGGGATCAGCACGCCGCCGGTCCGCAGCGAGCGGGTGACGGCGGTCGCGGCGAGGTAGACCCAGGCCCGCGCGGGGCCCCCGTCCCCGGTCCCCGGCAGCTCGACCTCGCGGACGACGCGTTCGTACAGGTTGCGCGGGTGGCCGGGCCCGAGGAACTCCTCCAGGTGGTCCAGCAGCCCGAGCAGTTCCCCGTACACCCCGGGCGCGGCGACGAGCAGGGTGCCGTGGACGCGGCCGTGCCCCTCGATGGCGTACGGGTAGCCGGGGCCGTCGTAGAGGAGGGCCCGGGGCAGCACGGCCGGGCGCTCCCCTGCCGTACGGCCCCGGAGGAACAGGTCGTGGTTGGGTTCGCCCGGCAGCAGCGTCCCGTACACGAAGAAGGGCAGTTCGGCGTCGGCGGGGCCGCCGCCCGGACCGGGGGTGGTCATGAGCGCCGCCGTCACAGGGCTGCCGGAGGAGCCGTCTCCGCCGTCACCCAGCCGAGGTAGCGGGCGCTGCCCCGGATCACCGGCAGGGCGATGATCTCCGGCGTGTCGTAGTCGTGCTCCCGCTGGAGGTGCTCCTCCAGTTCGTCGTAGCGCTCCGCCGTCGTCTTGAAGAGCACCTGCCACTCCTGGCTCGTCTCGATGGCGTTCCGCCACCGGTAGACGGAGGTGACGGGGGCGGAGATCTGCGCGCAGGCCGCCAGCCTGGCCTCCACCGCCGACTGCGCCAGGGCGTGGGCCTTGTCCTCGCTGTCGGTCGTGGTCAGTACGGTCAGCCATGCCGGCGGCGCTGTCATCGTCGGTCTCCTCGGAATGCGGACTCGGTGGGCACCCTGCCCGTGGGCCTTCGATGCGATTGTCGGCCCGCCGGGCGTCAGGCGCCGTACGGGCGGGAGTTTCTGGCGTCGCGCAGGGCGGTGCCCCACCACACCACCTGGTCCAGCAGCACCTTGGCGGCCGCGTCGGCGGGGCCCGGGTCCCGGTGGCGCCCTTCGTCGTCGAAGAGGGCGCCCGCGTTGTGGAAGGACACGGTGTCGCGGACGGTGACGGTGTGCAGCTCGGCGAAGACCTGCCTCAGGTGCTCGACGGCGCGCAGCCCGCCGGAGATGCCGCCGTACGACACGAAGGCGACGGGTTTGGCCTGCCATTCGGCGCTGTGCCAGTCGATGAGGGTCTTCAGCGGTGCGGGGAACGAGTGGTTGTACTCGGGGGTGAGGACGACGAAGGCGTCGGCCGCCGCGAGCCGTTCGGAGACCGCGGCGAGCCGCGCCGCCTCCTCCGGCCCGGGGCTGAAGGTGATCGCGGTGGGCAGATCGGCCTCGGCGACGTCGATCAGTTCGGTCTCGATGCCGGGGTGCCGGGCCGCGCGGCCCAGGAACCAGTCGGCGACGACGGGGCCGAAGCGGCCGTCGCGGTTGCTGCCGAGGATGACGGCGACCTTGAGGGCGTCCGCCCCGGCGGAGGAGGCGGAAGACGTGGATGACGTGGATGCGGCTGTGGTGTCCATGGCGTCGACCTTTCTGCCTCAACCATGGTTGAGGTCAAGCCCGCCCGTATCGCCGCACGGCCTACGGTGGCCGCATGACGACGCAGCCGCCCCCGCCCCACATCGAGTTCGACGGCCTCCCGGCCACCGAGGAGACCCTGCGGATCCCCGCCCTGTACGGCTTCGGCCACTTCACCGCGCTCCAGGTGCGGGACGGCCGGGTGCGGGGCCTGGGCCTGCATCTCGCGCGGCTGGACGCCGCCAACCGGGAGCTGTTCGCCCTGCCGCTGGACGGCGACCGGGTACGGGAGCTGGTCCGGCACGCCCTCGCCCGGGCGGGGCGGCGGGACGCCTCGGTGCGGGTGAACGCCTATCTGCCGGCCGGGGCGGCGCGTACGACCGTGATGGTGACGGTCCGGGAGCCCGCCGTGATGCCGTCCCGGGCGCGGAGCCTGATGTCGGTGCCGTACGCGCGCACCGCACCGCACATCAAGCGGCCCGGCGAGTTCGGGCAGACGTACTACGGGGTGCTGGCCGGGCGGGCCGGGTTCGACGACGCGCTGCTGACCGCGCCGGGCGGCGTGGTGACCGAGGGGGCGATCACCAACATCGGCTTCTGGAACGGGTCCTCGGTGGTGTGGCCCGACGCTCCGGCGCTCACCGGCATCACGATGGCCCTGCTGGAACAGGGCCTGGAGCGGACCGGACGGCCCTCGGTCCGCCGTCCGGTGACGCTGGACGGGCCGGACGGGGTGGGCCGTTTCTCCGCCGCCTTCGTCTGCAACTCGCAGGGCATCGCGCCGGTGCGGCGCATCGACGACACCGTGTTCGCGGTGGACGAGGAGCTGATGAAGGAGCTGGGCGCGGTGTACGACAGCGCTCCGGAGGACACCGTGTGAGGCTCCCGCGGGGGGCGCCTTGCGGGAGGGCGGGGCCGGCGGTCCCCGCCGTGCCGGACCATGGGGGCATGCAGATCCACATCGAGGCCTCGGCCCTCCCCGGCCGCGCCTGCGGCCCGGACAGCGACTTCGCCGGCTACGAGAACATCCACGTCGGCGTCCAGCGCAAGGACCGGCCGGGCGAGCTGCTCGGCCTGCACCCCGGGGACGCCCCCTCCGCGTCGTGGGTGCTCGACTGCGAGGCCGCCGTGACGGAGGACGGGGTCGAGGTGTCGGGGCCCTACGTGCAGAACCGGCTGGGCGGGCGGTTCGTCTATCTGTCCTGGGGCACGGTGGACGGCACCGGGGCCTTCAGCATGTTCCGGCGCGCGAAGCTGATGTTCAGCGACATCGATCCGGACGTCCTCGCCGCGGCCGCGCGCTCCGGGCAGCTCACCGGGCGGCTCGGGCTCACCGACGCCAAGGGGCAGCCCCTGTGCGCCCGGGTGCGTCCGCCGCAGGTCGTCTGGAGCGCCACGGGCGGGGCCTGAGCACCCCGTACGCCGGCCGGAGGGGGATCCGACACCGGCCCCATCGGTCCAGGGGGGGGAGTGGACCGGTGGGGCCGGGTGCCGTGGGGGGCGGGGATCCGTCCCGTGGGGGGTGTCTTGCGTTTGCCCGGGGTCCACCAGGACATACATGTGACCTACGTCACACTTCACGTACGCACCTCACCCGATCGGCACCCGACGCGGCAGCACGGACCGAACGGCCCAGCCGCACCGCCGCGACCTGCGGTGATCCATTGGGGCAAGGGTGCCGCGCCGGTCCGTACGGGTGAAAGCTGACCCCACGTCAGGAGGCGTGGCGGGTCGCGCCCCCGTTGGCTCGGGGACAGGACACACCCGCTCGCGCCGTCTGCCCGGAGGATCCCCATGCGCAGTCCTGCCCGCCTCGTGACCGGCACCGTCGGTGCCGCGTTCACCGTCATCGCGTTCGGTCTCACCGCCGCCGCTCCGTCCGCGTACGCGGGTGACTTCGGCCGTCTGGAGATCACCCCGGCGACCGCTCCCCCCGGCGCCACCATCACCGTGAACACCACCGCCTGCGGCAAGAAGGGCTCGGGCATCGGCGACGCGAACGAGCTGGACGCCGGGGACTTCGAGATGCGCCCCGGCACCCACAAGGAGGTCGTGGTCGGCCGGTTCACCGTGCCGCACGACACCCGGCCCGGTGTCTACGAGATCGTCGTCTCCTGCGACAACGGCAAGGACGCGGTCGGCGACCTCGAGGTGATCGGCGGCGGCAAACACGAGAAGCCCATCCACGACCGGCCGTCCGGCCATGTGCGGACCGGGGTCGGCGGCAGCGTCGAGCCGAACTCCACGCAGGTCGCCCTCGGCGTCGGCGTGATCGGCCTGGCCGCCGTCGGCGGACTGTGGCTGCTGCGCCGCCGCTCCGAGGGCGCCGAAGGAAGCTGAACCGCCGCTTCCCCTCTGACCGGGCGGGGCGCGTCCCCGAGCGCGTCCCGCCCGCCCCGGACCACCGACCGAGGACGACGCCGTGTCACCGAGCGCGCAGAAGGCCAAGGGCTGGCTGGTGGGCATCGCCGTACTGTGCGGCATCTGGCTCATCCAGAACGGGCCCGGCGGCCAGCTGATCCCGCCGCAGCCCTCCAGTGCCCAGGCCTTCGCCGCCGGACCCCAGCTCCAGCCCGGCTCCCCGGTCGCCGAGCCGCTGAACCCCTCCGATCCGGTCCGCATCCGCATCCCGACCATCGAGGTGGACGCGCCGATGACGCCGCTGGGGCTGGCCGCCGACGGCAGCCTCGACGTACCGCCGGACGAGGACCGCAATCTCGCGGGCTGGTACCGGGACGGCGTCCCGCCCGGCGCGCAGGGCACCGCGATCGTCGCGGGACACGTGGACAACGCGCAGGGCCCGTCCGTCTTCTACGCCCTGGGCGCCCTGACCAAGGGGGCCCGGGTCGAGGTGGACCGCCGGGACGGGCGTACCGCCGTGTTCTCGATCGACGCCATCGAGGTCTACGACAACGACGACTTCCCCGACCAGCGCGTCTACGGCGACGCGCCGCACGCCGCGCTCCGGCTGATCACCTGCGGCGGCGGCTTCTCGAAGGAGACCGGCTACCAGGGCAACGTGGTGGCGTACGCGCACCTCACGGACGTGCGCTGACCACCGGGGGCCGTCGGGTCCCAGATCCGCCGGACACGCCCCGGCCCAGGAACGCTACGCGTTCCACTGGTCGAAGCCGAGCTTGGCGACCAGCGAGAACACCACCGTCAGCAGCACCGCCCGGACGAAGCCGCTCCCCCGGCTCAGTGCCATCCTCGCCCCGATCATCCCGCCCGCGAGGTTGAAGACGGCCATCACGGCCGCGAGCTGCCACAGCACGGTGCCCTGGTACGCGAACATCGCCAGTGCCCCCGCGTTGGTGCACACGTTGACGATCTTCGCGGTGGCCGACGCGGTGACCAGGTCGAGGTGGAGCACGGCGGTCAGGGCCAGCACCAGGAAGGTGCCGGTGCCCGGCCCGAACAGCCCGTCGTAGAAGCCGATCCCGCCGCCGACCAGCACGATCGCCGTGATGATCCGGGCCCGGCCGGCCGGCCGGCCCGTGCCGTCGCCCGCCGCAGCCGTACCGAAGGACGGGCGCAGCATCACGAAGGCCGCGACCCCCAGCAGCACGACCATGATCACCGGGCGGAGCACCTCGCTGCTGATCCCGGCGGCGAAGAACGCGCCCGTCATCGACCCGGCGAGCGCCGTCAGCCCGATCCGCACCGCCAGCCCCACCCGTACCTGGGTTCTGCGCAGGAAGGTCACCGCCGCACCCGAGGTGCCCACGATCGCGACGGCCTTGTTGGTGCCGAGGACCTGGGCCGCCGGTACGTGCGGCAGGCCGAGCAGCAGCGCGGGCAGGAGCAGCAGTCCGCCGCCGCCCACCACCGCGTCGATCCAGCCCGCGGCGGCCGCGGCGAGACAGAGGAGGATCAGCGTCGTCAGGGTTATGTCAGGCACGAACCGACATTAGACGGCTGTCGCCGGGGCTCCGTTCCCCAGGGGTCGTCCCGCCTCGGCCCGCCGTCCTGCCCTCACAGGGACCGGGCCCGGTCGCTGAGCGCAAGGTTCCGCCCGGGAAACAGACGGGATGCCGCCGGGTAACACCTCCCGCCCAGGCTCGGGGCATGAGGACAACCGACGGAGGCCACTGAGATGCCGGAGCCCACCTTCGAGCCGCGCACCACCGCCGCCGCCTCGAACACCACCCCGAACACCCAGGCGCACACCGCCGCCCCGACGATCGTGGTCGTCGGGCACGGCATGGTGGGCCAGCGGTTCCTGGAGGCGCTGGCCGAGCGCGGGCTGACCCCGGCGGCCGGCGGCGCCCGGGTCGTCGTGCTCTGCGAGGAGCCCCGGCCGGCCTACGACCGGGTGCGGCTCACCTCGTACTTCGCCGGACAGAGCCCCGAGGACCTCTCGCTGGTGGAGCCGGACTTCATGGCCCGGCACGGCATCGAGCTGTACGTCGGCGACCCGGCGACCGCCGTGGACCGGGCGGGACGGACGGTGACCGCGCGGTCCGGGGCGGTGTTCCCGTACGACACCCTGGTGCTGGCGACGGGCTCGTACCCCTTCGTGCCGCCGGTGCCGGGGAAGGACGCCCGGGGCTGCTTCGTCTACCGGACGATCGAGGACCTGCTCGCGATCGAGGAGTACGCGAAGGGCGCGGCGAGCGGCGCGGTGGTCGGCGGCGGGCTGCTGGGTCTGGAGGCGGCCGGGGCGCTGAAGGGGCTCGGCCTGGCCACGCATGTCGTGGAGTTCGCGCCCCGGCTGATGCCGGTCCAGGTGGACGAGGGCGGGGGCGCGGCGCTGCTGCGGACGATCCAGGACATGGGGCTGACCGTGCACACGGGGGTCGGCACGCAGGAGGTCACCGCGGGCGAGGACGGGGCGGTGACCGGGATGTCCCTCTCCGACGGGTCCTCGCTCGCCGTCGATCTGGTCGTCTTCTCGGCGGGCGTACGGCCCCGGGACCAGCTGGCCCGGCAGTGCGGCCTCGCGGTCGGGGAGCGCGGCGGGATCGTCGTGGACGAGGAGTGCCGGACGTCGGATCCGGCGGTGTTCGCGATCGGCGAGTGCGCGCTGACCGCCGACGGCCGGGTGTACGGGCTGGTAGCGCCGGGCTACGAGATGGCCCGGACGGCGGCCGAGGTGATCGCGGGCGGGCGGTCCGCGTTCACGGGGGCGGACCTGTCGACGAAGCTGAAGCTGCTCGGGGTGGACGTGGCCTCGTTCGGCGACGCGCACGGGGCGGCCGAGGGCTCGTTCGACGTCGTGTACTCCGACGCCCGGGCGGGGGTCTACAAGAAGCTGGTGGTCGGGCCGGACGGGACCCTGCTGGGCGGGGTGCTGGTCGGGGACGCGGAGCAGTACGGCACGCTGCGGCCGCTGACGGGCACGGTACTGCCCGTCGCCCCCGAGCAGTTGGTGCTGCCGGCCGGGGCGGGCGGCGGCCCGGTGCCGCTCGGACCCGGCGCGCTGCCGGACGAGGCGGTGATCTGCTCCTGCCACAACGTGACCAAGGGCGCGATCTGCGGGCACACCACCCTGCCCGAGGTGAAGAAGTGCACCAAGGCCGGTACGGGGTGCGGTAGTTGCCTCAAGGTGATCGGGCAGCTGATGCCTCCGCCGGAGGACTCGGGGCTGTGCGGCTGCTTCCCGTACAGCCGCAGCGAGCTGTACGAGATCGTGCGCACCCTGGAAGTCACCTCGTTCATGGAGTTGCTCGACTCGCACGGCCGCGAGGAGGCGCGGGGCGGCGACGGCTGCGAGGTCTGCAAGCCGACGGTCGGCTCGGTCATCGCCTCGCTGGCCCCCACGGTCGGCGCGAGCGGCTATGTGCTGGACGGCGAGCAGGCGGCGCTCCAGGACACCAACGACCACTTCCTGGCCAACCTCCAGCGCAACGGGTCGTATTCGATCGTGCCGCGCATCCCGGGCGGTGAGATCACCCCGGAGAAGCTCATCGTGATCGGCGAGGTGGCCCGTGACTTCGGCCTCTACACGAAGATCACCGGCGGCCAGCGCATCGACCTCTTCGGCGCCCGGGTCGACCAGCTCCCGCTGATCTGGACCCGTCTGGTGGACGCGGGCTTCGAGTCCGGGCACGCGTACGGCAAGTCGCTGCGCACGGTCAAGTCCTGTGTCGGGCAGACCTGGTGCCGCTACGGCGTGCAGGACTCGGTGCGGATGGCGATCGACCTGGAGCTGCGCTACCGGGGCCTGCGCTCCCCGCACAAGCTGAAGTCGGCGGTCTCCGGCTGCGCCCGCGAGTGCGCGGAGGCCCGGGGCAAGGACTTCGGGATCATCGCGACCGCCCAGGGCTGGAATCTGTACGTCGGCGGCAACGGCGGGGCCACTCCGCGCCACGCGGACCTGCTGGCCCAGGACCTCTCCGACGCCGAACTGGTGCGGCTGATCGACCGGTTCCTGATGTTCTACATCCGTACCGCCGACCGGCTGGAGCGCACCTCCGCCTGGCTGGAGCGGATCGACGGCGGCCTGGACCACGTCCGGGACGTGGTCGTCCACGACTCGCTGGGGCTCTGCGAGGAGCTGGAGCGGCTGATGGCCGACCATGTCGCGGGCTACCGCGACGAGTGGGCGGAGACCATCGCCGACCCGGAGCGGCTGCGCCGCTTCGTCACCTTCGTCAACGCCCCCGACGCCCCCGACCCCTCGGTGAGGTTCGTTCCGGAGAGGGACCAGATCAAGCCGGATCTGGAGCTGCTCGCGGGACCCGTCCTCGCCGTCCGCACCCTCGAAGGGACCGCATCCTGATGGCTACGGCGACGATCACGACAGCGCGGGACACCGGATCCGTCCGGCTCGCCCACGGCGAGGACTGGCTGACGGTCTGCGAGCGGGGGCTGCTGATCCCCGGCCGGGGGGTGGCGGTGCTGCTGCCGGACGGGGACCAGGCGGCCGTCTTCACGGACCGGGCCGGCCGGGTGTACGCGATCGGCAACCGGGACCCGTTCACCGGGGCGTACGTCCTCTCGCGCGGGCTGCTCGGCTCGGCGGGCGGGCGGCCGTTCGTGGCCTCACCGCTGCTGAAGCAGCGCTTCGACCTGGCGACGGGAGCGTGCCTGGACGACGAGGAGGTGTCGGTGCCGGTGTTCGCCGTACGGGCGGACTGACCCCCGGCCCGCGGGAAGGGGCACGGTTTGGTTCGCTCCGGCCCGGGGGTCGGCGGGGCGGCCTGCGCAGCCTCTCCGCCGACCGTTCACCTCTACTTGACGTTCCGTCAACTCCACACTCCTACAGTCCTGATGCGCGACCCGCCGGTCCGTCCGGAGCGGCGGGCCACACTCATGCGTGGAGTGATCGTGGAACGTCGGAACTTCTTGCGCACCGCGGTGATCGGCAGCTCGGCGGCGGCCTTCGGCGGCACCTTGTGGCGGGGCGCCGCCTTCGCCGACCCGGCCCAGCCCGCCCCCGGCCCGTACGGCGCGCTCCAGGCGGCCAACGGGGACGGGATCCAGCTGCCGAGCGGCTTCACCAGCCGCGTGATCGCCCGTTCCGGGCAGACCGTGCCCGGCACCTCCTACCGCTGGCACAGCGCGCCCGACGGCGGCGCGACGTACGCCGACGGCTCGGGCTGGATCTATGTCTCCAACGCCGAGGTCTCCCCGAGCAGCGGGGGCGGGGCGAGCGCGGTGCGGTTCAACTCCTCGGGGACGGTGACCTCCGCGTACCGGATCCTGGGCAACACGAACAACAACTGCGCGGGCGGCGCCACCCCGTGGAAGACCTGGCTGTCCTGCGAGGAGGTCACCCGGGGGTACGTCTACGAGACCGACCCGTGGGGCGCGAACGCGGCGGTGCGGCGCCCGGCGATGGGCCGCTTCAAGCACGAGGCCGCGGCGGCCGACCCGGACCACGGCTACATCTATCTCACCGAGGACGAGAGCGACGGCCGCTTCTACCGCTTCCGGCCCACGACCTGGGGGAATCTGTCGAGCGGCACGTTGCAGGTGCTGGTCGCGGGCACGGGCGCATCCGGCCCGGTGAGCTGGGCGAACGTACCGGATCCGGCCGCCTCCTCCACGCAGACGCGGCACCAGGTCTCCGGCGCGAAGGTGTTCAACGGCGGCGAGGGCTGCTTCTACGCGGCGGGCACCTGCTGGTTCACCACCAAGGGCGACAACCGGGTGTGGGCGTACGACGCGACCACCTCGTCGATCTCGCTCGCCTACGACGACTCGCTGGTGACGGGCGGCTCCGCCCCGCTGACCGGGGTGGACAACGTCACCCGGTCCGGGTCCGGCGACCTCTACATCGCGGAGGACGGCGGGAACATGGAGATCTGCCTGATCACGCCGGACGACACGGTGGCCCCGTTCCTGCGGATCACCGGGCAGTCCGGTTCGGAGATCACCGGGCCCGCGTTCTCGCCGGACGGCAGCCGGCTCTACTTCTCCTCGCAGCGCGGGACGAGCGGCAGTTCCTCCGGCGGTATCACGTACGAGGTGAAGGGGCCGTTCCGCAGCTGACGCGGACGCCGGGTCTGACGCGGACGCACCGCGTGCGCCGGGGCTCCCCCGTGACCCCGGCGCACACCCTCGCGGGCCAGGCCGCTCAGCCCTCGCCCTGGGCAGCGGCCTCGTCCATCCACATGACCTCCCAGATGTGGTGGTCGGGGTCCTGGAACGAGCGGCCGTACATGAAGCCCAGGTCCTGCGTCTCGCCCGCCGGGAACCCGCCGGAGGCCAGCGCCGCGTCGGCGATCTCGTCGACCTTCTCGCGGCTGTCGGCGCTGAGGGCGAGGATGACCTCGGTCGCCGTCGAGGCGTCGGCCACGTCCTTCTTGGTGAACTCCTTGAAGCGCTCCTCCGTCATCAGCATCGCGAAGATCGTGTCGCTGATCACCAGACACGCGGTCCTGTCGTCGCTGAACGCCGGGTTCGTCGTGAAGCCGAGCTTCCCGAAGAAGCCCACCGTCGTCTCCAGGTTCTTCACCGGCAGGTTCACGAAGATCATCTGAGCCAGGGTCGTTTCCTCTTCCTCTGTCCCGTGGCGCCCGCGGTGCTCCGTCCGGCGCTTTCGATGGTTAGACGGCGGGGCCGCGCAGAACTCATCGGCGGTGGCGGAGGAACTTTCCGGGCCCCCGGCGGCGCCCTAGTGAAGGGTGAGCGGGGCTCCGCCGCGCAGCAGGGAGCCGCCGAGCGGCGTCAGCGTGTGGAGGACCGAGCTGCCGTGGCGCAGCGTCAGAACGAGGCCCGCCTCGCGCAGCACGGAGGCGTGCTGGCTCGCGGACGCCAGCGACACCCCGGCCCTGCGGGCGAGTTCGCTGGTGGTGCAGCCCGTCCCTATGGAGGAGAGGACGGCCGAGCGGGTGTGGCCGACGAGCCGGCCGAGCCAGGGGCCCGGCTCGGCGAAGACCGGGGCGCCGGGGTTGGCCACCGGATAGACGAGGACCGGCGGGAGGGAGGGATCCCGGTAGACGACGGGCGTGCCCCGGCAGAAGAAGGACGGCTGGAGCAGGAGCCCGCGCCCGTCGAGGTACAGATCGCGGTCGAAGGGGTAGTCGGCCTCCAGCACGGGTGAGCGCCACCGGATCATCGGCGGCAGGGTGGCCAGCAGCTCGTCCGTGCCGCCGTCCAGCAGGGCCCGGCCGCGCACGGCCCGGTCCGCCTCGACGCTGGCCCGGATGTGCGGCCAGTAGGGCTCGACGGCCGCCCGGTGGTAGCTGCGGAGCGCCCCGATGAGCCGGGTGAGCGGTTCGGCGCGGCCCTCCATGAGCGCGGCGGGCAGCGCCGCGCCGGCGGCCCGCTGACCGACCGACCGGTCTGTCCGCTGCCGCGTCCGGCCGGCGGCCAGCAGCTCCAGCTCGGCGTGGACCCGGTCGGCGGGGGTGTCGCGCAAAGCCTCCATGCCGACGTCGAGTCCAAGGGGTTCGGCGCCCTCTGGGGAAGGCGTCAGGAAATCCGGGAAATAGCCGCGGGGCGGAACGACCGCCGCCAGCAGCTGTGCTTCACCATTCAACCGCGCCCGGGATTCCGTACGCCATTTTCCGAACACCGTCGAAGCACGCCGGTCCCTGAGCCGGTGAAAACTCAGAATGGTTTCCCACAGGGCGTCCGGTCTCGTGGCCATCCGCACCCGCGAAAGGTCCAGCCTGGACACATGGATCCGCAGCACTACTCCCCCACCTGTTGCATCCGCAATTGCCCCCACCGAAGGGTATGCGGACCGTCACAGGAGGTCACCACGGGGTTTCGGCCAGAAGTGAAAGGCCTCGCCCCGTTCCGGTTCACCGATGAGGCTGTACGACGTCGGGTACGCATCCGGTGCCCACCGGATGAGCACGTGAAGGCCGTGGGGGGCTTTATGTGTTCGGCGGCGGTGGGCGACGGTGCGGCTCCGTACCCGACGGGGGTAAGCCGGGTGCGGTCCATGGGTGGGGATCCATGGACCGCACCCCGGTCCGGCTTCCCGGCCGTCACCCGAATTTCTTTGCGCCTTAAACGAAGCAATGTGCTCTGCGCCACATTCTTCGCGCTCCATTCGGTGCGCGCTCCTGACGACTTCTCCGTACCGCCGGTCATTTCCGCGCACGCCTCTCGCGTACCGCCGGTCACTTCCGGCCTCGCCGGTCCCTTACCGCGGGTCGCTTCCGATCGGCGCAAAGCGAAGCGGCGGCACCCCCGCACAGGGTGCCGCCGCTTCTCGGTGCTCCGGGACCGCCGCCGGGCCGGTGCACCCGGTGAGGGCCGGGCTCGGCTTCCGGGGCGGTCCCGGAGGGGCAGGCCGCTCGGCGGCCTTGGTCGGCGGGCAGGGCTGTTCGTGCAGCCCTGCCCCTGAGGTCCGGGGTGTTCGTGCACCCCGGACCGTGAGCCCGGGTCAGCGGCTGTCACTGCCCCGGGACTCGGCTGCGGCCCGGCCCGCCTCCAGGCGGGCTACGGGGATGCGGAACGGCGAGCAGGAGACGTAGTCCAGGCCCACCTCGTGGAAGAAGTGCACCGACTCCGGGTCTCCGCCGTGCTCACCGCAGACGCCGAGCTTGAGGTCCGGGCGGGTGGCCCGGCCGGCCTCGACGGCGCTGCGGACCAGCGAACCGACGCCGTCCTTGTCGATCGTCTCGAACGGGGAGACCCCGAAGATGCCCTTCTCCAGGTAGGCCGTGAAGAACGACGCCTCCACGTCGTCGCGGGAGAAGCCCCACACCGTCTGGGTCAGGTCGTTCGTGCCGAAGGAGAAGAACTGCGCGGCCTCGGCGATCTGGCCCGCCGTCAGCGCGGCGCGCGGCAGCTCGATCATGGTGCCGATGGTCAGCTTGAGGTCGGTGCCGGTGGCGGCCTGGACCTCCTCGATGACCCGGTCGGCCTCCTCGCGGACGATCTCCAGCTCCTGGACCGTGCCGACGAGCGGGATCATGATCTCGGCGCGGGGGTCGCCCTTGGCGTTCTTGCGCTGGGCTGCGGCCTCGGCGATGGCCCGGACCTGCATGGCGAACAGCCCGGGGATGACGAGACCGAGGCGCACGCCGCGCAGGCCGAGCATCGGGTTCTGCTCGTGCAGCTTGTGCACGGCCTGGAGGAGCCGCAGGTCGTTCTCGTTGGCGTCCTTGCGGGACTCGGCGAGCGCGACCCGGACCGACAGCTCGGTGATGTCGGGCAGGAACTCGTGCAGCGGCGGGTCCAGGAGGCGGACCGTGACGGGAAGCCCGTCCATCGACTCGAACAGCTCGATGAAGTCGGCCTTCTGGAGCGGGAGCAGAGCCGCCAGCGCGCTCTCGCGCTCCTCGTCGGTGTCCGCCAGGATCAGCTTCTCGACCATCTCGCGGCGCTCGCCGAGGAACATGTGCTCGGTGCGGCACAGGCCGATGCCCTGGGCGCCGAAGCGGCGGGCCCGCAGGGCGTCCTCGGCGTTGTCGGCGTTGGCCCGTACGCGCAGCCGGCGTACCCGGTCCGCGTACGCCATGATCCGGTGCACGGCGGCGACCAGTTCGTCGGCGTCGTCGGCGCCGGCGTGCATGCGGCCCTCGAAGTACTCGACGACCGGCGAGGGCACGACGGGCACCTCGCCCCGGTAGACCTTGCCGGTGGAGCCGTCGATCGAGACGAGGTCGCCCTCCTCGATCACGATGCCGCCGACCGTCATCCGGCGGCGCTTGGTGTCGACCTCCAGGTCCTCGGCGCCGCAGACACAGGTCTTGCCCATGCCGCGCGCCACGACCGCCGCGTGCGAGGTCTTGCCGCCGCGTGAGGTGAGGATGCCCTCGGCGGCGATCATGCCTTCGAGGTCGTCGGGGTTGGTCTCCCGGCGGATCAGGATGACCTTCTCACCGGAGCGGGACCACTTGATCGCGGTGTACGAGTCGAAGACGGCCTTGCCGACGGCCGCGCCGGGCGAGGCGGCGATGCCCCGGCCGAGCAGCTCGGTCTTCGCCTCGTCGTCGAAGCGCGGGAACATCAGCTGGGCGAGCTGGGCGCCGTTGACCCGCTGAAGGGCCTCGGCCTCGTCGATCAGGCCCTGGTCCACCAGCTGGGTGGCGATGCGGAAGGCGGCGCCTGCGGTGCGCTTGCCGACCCGGGTCTGGAGCATCCAGAGCTGGCCGCGCTCGATGGTGAACTCGATGTCGCAGAGATCCTTGTAGTGGTTCTCCAGGGTCTCCATGATCTGCATGAGCTGGTCGTACGACTTCTTGTCGATCGACTCCAGATCGGCGAGCGGCACCGTGTTGCGGATACCGGCGACGACGTCCTCGCCCTGCGCGTTCTGGAGGTAGTCGCCGTAGACCCCCTGGTGGCCGCTGGCCGGGTCGCGGGTGAAGGCGACGCCCGTACCGGAGTCGGGGCCCAGGTTGCCGAAGACCATCGAGCAGACGTTGACGGCCGTGCCGAGGTCGCCGGGGATGCGCTCCTGGCGGCGGTAGAGCTTGGCCCGGTCGGTGTTCCACGAGTCGAAGACCGCGTTTATGGCGAGGTCCATCTGCTCGCGCGCGTCCTGCGGGAACTCGCGTCCGGCCTCGGATTCGACGATCTTCTTGAACTGCTTGACCAGCTTCTTCAGGTCGGCCGCGGCGAGGTCGGTGTCGACCGTGACCTTCTTCGCGTGCTTGGCGGCCTCCAGGGCTTCCTCGAAGAGCTCGCCGTCGACCCCGAGGACGGTCTTGCCGAACATCTGGATGAGGCGGCGGTAGGAGTCCCAGGCGAAGCGCTCGTCACCGGACTGGGTGGCGAGACCGGCCACCGAGACGTCGGAGAGACCGATGTTCAGGACCGTGTCCATCATGCCCGGCATGGAGAACTTGGCGCCGGAGCGGACGGAGACCAGCAGCGGGTCGTCGGCCTGGCCGAGCTGCTTGCCCATGCGCTCTTCCAGCGCCTTGAGGTGCGCACTCACCTCGTCGCGCAGCGCGGTCGGCGCGTCGCCGCTCTCCAGGTAGACCTTGCAGGCCTCGGTGGTGATCGTGAAGCCCGGAGGGACGGGCAACCCGAGGTTGGTCATCTCGGCGAGGTTGGCGCCCTTGCCGCCCAGAAGATCCTTCAGATCCTTGTTGCCCTCGGTGAAGTCGTAGACGAACTTCTGGGGATCTTTGTTTTCCGACACGGGTCTCGACTCCTCGAGGACGCGGTGGCTGCCCTGACGGCGAGGAACATACCCAGATCGAAGGTGTATGGGTACGTCCACTTGGTCGTCATGCGGCCGCAACCACCCGTCCGCCAGCAGATCGAAAGGGTCGCTCGGCCGAAGCACGGAAATCCTTGCCTTCACCTCCTGAAAGCGGCATGGCCGAAACTTGACCATAGCCGCTCATCTGAGCGGGTAGCTGAGCAGGTGAGTGCACTTCTCGAAGGCAAGAAGGTGGCACTGAGTGCCACGTCTTTCAGAAGTGCAGCCAGCCTTTTTTCGCTCATCTGAGCGCAACCCCGATCAAGGGTGGCGTGAATCACGCCCGATTCGGACCCCGGATTTCAGGATCCGGACGGCTCGGGATGCCTCGCACAGTCGCTGAGCACACCGAGATCCACCTCTTCCAGGCTACGGGCGAAGGTCCTCCCCCGCGCGGGGTCGACCAGCGGTGGCGAGGGCCCCACCAGCACGGCACGCTCCGGGCGAGGCGCTGCCGACCGCCCTGGAGCGGCACCCGGTGCCGCTCCAGGGCGGCCGGCAGCCGTCGGCCCCGGGGCGCAGCGGGGCGCCCGCGTCGACCTTGCGGTGGAAGGTCCGGTCAGCTCGGCGGCGACTCGGACGGGGCGGCGGCCGACACGCCCGTCACCGCGATCAGATGAGCGGCGGTGCCCGCGACGGCCCGGCCGACGCTCGTACGGAAGCGGGACCGGCCGCAGGACTGGTACGGGCTCAGCCGCCGGAGGTGTCCAGCTCGGCGTCGGCGCTGACGCCGGCGCAGTCGTACGGGTCCTTGAGCCAGCCGTCCGGGAGGACGACCCGATTGTTGCCGGAGGTCCGCCCGCGGGGCCCGTCGGCACCGTCCGGCCAGGGCTGGTCGAGGTCCAGCTCGTGCAGCTGGCCGCCCAGCTCCTCCAGCGAGGAGGTGACGGCGAGCTTCTTGCGCATCTCGGAGCCGACCGCGAAGCCCTTGAGATACCAGGCCACGTGCTTGCGGAAGTCGATGACGCCCCGCGCCTCGTCGCCGATCCACTCCCCCAGCAGTGTCGCGTGGCGCACCATGACGTCCGCGACCTCGCGCAGAGTGGGCGCGTGCCGTTCGGCGCGCCCCTCCATGGCGCTGACCAGATCGGCGAAGAGCCAGGGCCGCCCGAGGCACCCGCGCCCGACGACGACCCCGTCGCACCCGGTCTCGCGCATCATCCGCAGGGCGTCGTCGGCGCACCAGATGTCGCCGTTGCCGAGGACGGGGATCTCCGGGACGTGCTCCTTGAGCCGGGCGATGGCGTCCCAGTCGGCGGTGCCGCCGTAGTGCTGGGCGGTGGTCCTGCCGTGCAGGGCGACGGCCGTCACGCCCTCCTCGACGGCGATGCGCCCGGCGTCGAGGAACGTGAGGTGGTCGTCGTCGATGCCCTTGCGCATCTTGATGGTGACGGGGAGGTCCCCGGCACCCGAGACGGCTTCTCTGAGGATGGCCCGCAGCAGGGGCCGCTTGTACGGAAGCGCGGAGCCGCCGCCCTTGCGGGTGACCTTGGGGACGGGGCAGCCGAAGTTCAGGTCGATGTGGTCGGCGAGATTCTCGTCCACGATCATGCGGACGGCCTTGCCGACGGTGACCGGGTCCACTCCGTACAGCTGGATCGAGCGCGGGGTCTCGCTCGCGTCGAAGTGGATGAGCTGCATGGTCTTCTCGTTGCGCTCGACCAGCGCCCGCGTGGTGATCATCTCGCTGACGAACAGCCCCTTGCCCCCGGAGAACTCCCGGCACAGCGTCCGGAACGGGGCGTTGGTGATACCGGCCATCGGGGCCAGCACGACCGGCGGCCGCACGGTGTGCGGGCCGATACGGAGCTGCGGGAGGGCGGGGGCGAGCGTGGTCATTGCTCCATTGTCGCGTACGCCGGAGGGGCGCCGGGCAGGGTGCATCGGGGGGTGGTCTTCAGGACCGCCGGCCGGACAAGCGCGTACGGGCACACCGGGTGACGGACCGTACGGCCGTCGGCCCGTCCGGGCCGCGTCATCGCCGCCCGGACGGGCCGACGGGCGACTCAGGCGAGGCGCGAGGCGCCCCAGGCCGCCTCGATCATCCGGAAGACCTCGTCCACCGCGTCCCCCGGCTCGGCCGCCTCGCAGGCCAGCGTGTAGGCGTCGATCACGAACCTCGCAATGGTCCGACAGGCCGTCGACGCCTCCGGTACGCCGAGGTCGGCGGCGATGGCGGCAGCCAGCGAGTCCGCGTGACGCAGCCGCATCGTCTCCTCGTACTCCCGCAGCGCGGGCGAGGCTGCGATCAGACTCCGGACCGGGGCGGCCTCGGGCGCCGTGCAGTGCCGCACCAGGGCGTGGATCTCCCGACGCAGCGCGGGGATCAGCGGCTCGTCCGGCGCCCGGGCGGCGACCGCCCGCACGAGGCCGCGCTCGAACCCCTGATCCCGCTCGAAGACCAGCGCCTCCTTCGCGGCGAAGTGCGAGAAGAGTGTGGTGACGGCCACATCGGCCTCCGCGGCCACGTCCCGGATGCCCACGTCGTCGTAGCCGCGTTCCAGGAAGAGGCGCAGAGCCGTGTCGGCGATCTTCTGGCGGGTCGCGGCCTTCTTGCGCTCGCGGCGCCCGGACGGCTCGATCATGCGCTGACACTACCAAATACAAAACAACAACAGATTCAAAACCCTAACCGTTAGTGTTACGGTCGCCGCATGAAGAAAGTGAGCTTCGCCGAGTTCGGCGGCCCCGACGTCCTCCGCCTCATCGATGCCGAGGAGCCCCACGCGGGCCCCGGCGAGATACGCATCTCCGTGCGCGCCGCAGGAGTGAACCCGGTCGACTGGCGCATCCGCGAAGGCCAGGTCCTCGGAGCACATCCCACCGAACTGCCGTCAGGGGTGGGCATCGACGCCGCCGGAGTGGTGGACGAGGTCGGCGAGGGCGTCGGCGGAGTGCAGATCGGCGACCCCGTGTTCGGCGAAGGGTCCAGCACCTACGCCGAGTTCGCCGTGCTGGCCGCCTGGGCCCGGATGCCGGAGGGCCTGACGTTCGCGGAGGCGGCGGGGTACCCGTCGGTGGTGGAGACCGCGCTGCGCGTCCTCCGCGAGGTCGGCATACAGCCCGGCCGGACCCTGCTGGTCAGCGGCGCGTCCGGCGGAGTCGGATCAGCGGTCCTGCAGATCGCGCGCGAGCGGGGCATCAAGGTCGTCGGCACCGCCGGCGCCGCCAATCAGGACTACCTGCGCGGCCTGGGCGCGCTCGCCACGACGTACGGCGAGGGCTGGACCGAGCGGGTGCGAGCCCTCGGCCGTGTGGACGCGGCGCTGGACCTGGCGGGCTCCGGCGTGATCCGCGAGCTCGTCGAACTGACCGGGGACCCGGCGAAGGTGGTCACCATCGCGGACCTGGACGCGCCGGAGTTCGGCGTCCGCTTCTCCGGCGTGGCGGGCAGCGTTCCGGACGCGCTGGCCGAGGCCGCCGCGCTCATCGGGCGCGGCAGGCTGCACATCCCGGTCGAGAAGTCCTACGCACTGACAGAGACAGCTGCCGCGCACGCCGACAGCCGGGCGGGCCACACACGGGGCCGCCGCGTCATCGTCATCTGATGCCGGAGGAAGCCACCGTCCGGGCGATCGAGCGGCACCGCCGGAATCCCCGGACGACGAGTCGGCGCGTCAGAAGACGGACAGACCGGTGAGCGTGGTGAACCGGTCGAGCGCCGCCACGCCGGCCACCGAGTTGCCGCGCCGGTCGAGCCCCGGGCTCCACACGCACAGGGTGCACTCCCCGGGCACGATGGCGATGATCCCGCCGCCGACGCCGCTCTTGCCCGGCAGCCCCACCCGGTAGGCGAACTCCCCGGCCGCGTCGTACGTCCCGCAGGTGAGCATGACCGCGTTGACCTGCTTCGCCTGGCTGCGGGTCAGCAGCGCGGACCCGTCGGCCCGGACCCCGTGCCGGGCGAGGAACCCCGCGGAGAGGGCCAGGTCCGCGCAGGACGCCTCGATCGAGCACTGGCGGAAGTAGGCGGCGAGCAGTTCGGGCACCGGGAGCGTGACGTTGCCGTAGGAGGCCATGAAGTGGGCCAGCGCGGCGTTGCGGTCGCCGTGGGCCGCCTCGGAGGCGGCGACGTCCGGGACGAAGTCGATGGCGGGGTTGCCGCTCTCCGTACGGAGCAGCTCGCGCACCTGCCCCGCGGCGTCCCCGGTCAGCGCCTGCAACCGGTCGGTCACCACCAGGGCGCCCGCGTTGATGAACGGGTTGCGGGGGATGCCGTTCTCGTACTCCAGCTGCACCAGGGAGTTGAAGGGGTTGCCGGAGGGCTCGCGGCCCACGCCCCGCCATATCCGCTCGCCGTCCAGGGAGAGCGCCAGGGCGAGTGCGAAGACCTTGGAGATGGACTGGGTCGAGAAGGGCTGCTGCCAGTCCCCGACCCCGTAGACGGTCCCGTCCGGCTCGGCGACGGCCATACCGAAGCGCCGGGGGTCGACGCCCGCGAGCATCGGTATGTAGTCGGCGGGGGTGCCGTGGTCGTCGCGGGCGGCCATCTCCTCGGCTATGCGGCTGATGACGGCGCTGAAGCGGTGCGCGTCGGTGCGCGGGGCGGCAGCACTGCTCGCCGGGACGGCGGCGGAGGGGTGGGACACGGCGATTCCTGACGGGGAGCGGAGCGGGGCCCGGCGGCCGGGGCGGGGCCGGGGAGAGCGCCCACAGTCTGCCCGCCCACCGGAACCATCCCAAATGCCCCGCCCGCCGGCACCCGGCTCCCCGCCACCCCTCTCACCCCGCCTCGGGGGCGGGGCCCACTCGTGAAGGCCCCGGCCCCCCGGGCTTACATACTCGCGAAGATCGCGCCCAGGACCATGCCGCCGACCAGGCCGACGGCGCTGATCACGATGGCGATCGTGGAGAGACGCTCGTGCCGGACGGTCTTGGCGATGACGGCCATGATCAGCCCGCCCAGCGCGAAGACGATCGGCAGGAAGATGAACCCGATCACGCCCAGGACAATCGCGATGATGCTGAAGACGTTGCCTTCGGCGCGGGCCCGGGGCGCGCCGTAGTGCTGCTGTCCGGTCGGCTGGTTGCCGTACTGCGTAGTCATCTCTCGCTCCTTCGGGTCGGTCGCTCCGAGATCCGGTCGCGAAGTGACCGGCCTGACGTTCGGGTGCCCCCAAGTCCCTTGCGCACACGCGCTTTTGCTTGCGGGAGCAGCACCACGCGGGCGCTGGGGCCCCGCCGCCCGTCAGTCCAGGATCTCGACGTACCCGTCCGTTCCGTGCACGCGGATGCGCTGTCCGTCCCGGATCAGCCGGGTGGCCTGGTCCACGCCGACGACGGCGGGCAGTCCGTACTCGCGGGCGATCACCGCGCCATGGGTCATCAGGCCGCCCACCTCCGTCACCAGCCCCGCGACGCCGAGGAACAGCGGGGACCAGCTGGGGTCGGTGAACCGCGTGACCAGGATGTCGCCCTCTTCCAGCTCGGCCTCGCCCAGGTCGAGAATGACGCGCGCCCGCCCCTCGACGCTCCCGGTGGAGACCGCGAGACCGGCCAGGGCCCCCGCCGGCATGTCGTTGCGCCGGTACGCGCCGGTGAGGGCCTCGCCGTCAGAGGTCAGCACCCGGGGCGGGGTGAGCGCCCCGTACGACCGGAACGCTTCCTTGCGCCGCGCGATGAGCCGGTCGTCGACCCGGCGCGAACGGACGACGTCCTCCAGCTCCTGGAAGGTGAGGTGGAAGACGTCCTCCCGCTCGGCGACCACACCGTCCCGGACGAGCCGCCCGGCCTCCTCCAACAGCGCCTGCTTGTAGAGGAAATATCGGCAGACGATGCCGTACTTCGGGTACTCCCGGTATCCGGCGAAGGCCCGTACCTGGTCGATCATCCGCTTGGTCTCTTCGGCCTTCCGCTCCCCGTCCGGCAGGGCCCGCAGCCGGGACAGCACGTCCTGCTCGGCCCTCAGCGCCCGCTGCCGGCCCTGCTCGAAGCGGTGTTCGGCGGCGCCGGGCCCGAAGTTCCGGACGTTGTCGAGGATCAGCGGGACCAGCGTGGCGGGGCGCTCGCTCCACCGGGGCCGGGTGATGTCGATCTCGCCGACGCAGCGCATGCCGTAGCGGCCGAGGTACCTCTCGATCGCTTCGCGCGCCGCGCTGCCGCCGGGCAGTTTCGCGAGCTCGTCCAGGAAGTCGTCGTCCTGGACGTCGTTCAGGAACGCCACCACCTCAGGGTGCGGGCGGATCGCGTCGGCCACGTCGAGCAGGTCGAGACCCATCTCGGAGGTGATGTTGCCGGGGGCGGAGAGCGTGAGCGCGTCAGCCGCGTTCTTCTCGCCCAGCCACTCCCCCAGCCTGTCGTTGAGCCACCACGTGGCCTCCATCCCCGCCATGATCGCCCGGATGCTCAGCGGGTCGCTGAGCACGCGCTTGTGCTCCTCGAAGGCCTCTGCCAGGAAGTCGAACAGCTCCGGACCGCGCTGCGTCCGGATGTCGCGTTCCAGGGCGGCGAGGGACGTTTCACTGCGTTGGACCAGCTCCGCGACGACGGCGGGATCGGCCTGGGTCACCGACGCTCCGGGGGCGCCGCCCGCCGGAGGGCCGACGGGGCCCGCGTCCGGAACCGGCAGATCGAACTCGTCCCGCTCCAGGACCGTTTCCAGAGCGTCCCGGACCAGCGGGTCGCCCTTCCCCATGACGTCCAGGAGGGCGGCGCGGGACGCGGGCGAGGCGAGCCGCGGGGTGACGTCGACGAACAGCCGCCCGCCGGCCTCGTGCATCGGCACCATGGCGGTGCGCTGCCACATGGACCAGCCCAGCGGTTTCATGGCGTCGGTCATCATCTGCTGATGGCCGACGGAGACGTAGACGCTCGGGGGCCGGCCGTCTGCGGCCTCCGGGCCGGGGGCGGGGACGGGGACGGGGAACAGCGTCGTGATCGGCCGGCTCTGCACGATCCGGAAACCGTCGTCGGTCAGGCACCACTCGATGTCCTGCGGACACCCGAAGTGGGCCTCGATCCGCCGCCCGAGCCGTACAAGCTCCACGGCCTGCGCGTCGGTCAGCGCCGGTCGCTCCTGCTCCTGCGGTGCGACCGCCACCTCCCGCGTACCGCCACCCGGCAGGGCGTGCACGGCGCGCTGTTTGACGGCGATCGTCCTGGCGACGACCTTCCCGTCCCGCACGGTGAAGACGTCGGGGTTCACCAGCCCGGAGACCAGCGCCTCGCCGAGCCCGAACCCGGCGTCCACGGTGGCGGTCCGCCGGTGGCCCGTGACGGGGTCGGCGGTGAACAGAACCCCGGACGCGTCCGGAAGGACCATGCGCTGGACGACCACGGCCATCCGGACCGTACGGTCGTCGATGCCGTTGCGCCGCCGGTAGATCACCGCCCGCTCGGTGAACAGCGACGCCCAGCACCGGCTGACGTGCTGGAGGACCGCCGCGGGCCCCACGACGTTCAGGTACGTGTCCTGCTGCCCGGCGAACGAGGCCGTCGGCAGGTCCTCCGCCGTGGCGCTGGACCGCACGGCGTACGCGGCTCCCTCGCCGAACCGGGCGACCGCCCCGGTGATCTCGGCCGCGAGATCACCGGGGATCCCCGCCTCTTCGACAGCCCCCCGGACCTCCGCGCTGAGCGTCCGGACCGCCTGCCGGTCGTCCGGGTCGGCGCCCGCCAGCCGGTCGAGCAGCGCGTCGACCTCCGGAGCGCGCGCCACGACCCGCCGGAAGGCGTCCGTCGTCACGCAGAAGCCGTCCGGCACCCTGACTCCGTCGACCCGGGAGAGCGCACCGAGATGGGCCCCCTTCCCGCCGACGAGGCCGGCCCGATCCCCGTCGACCTCGCCGAGGCCCAGCACGTACGGCCCGCTCACACCGCTCCCTCCGTCGAACCTCTTGTCGCGCACGTCGTCATTCCCGGTGTCTTCCGCAGGCTGTGGCATAGGCGGACATTCTGCGGCGCACAGGGGGCCTTGCGGCAAGGCCCCCTGTGCGCTATAAGTTGAGAGTGGCGAGGAGAGGTGTCTCCTCGCCTTTGTGCTGCGCACACGCCTCAGCCGCCGTCGGACGGCTCCGCCAGCCGGCTACTCCCCTCCCGGCCCTCCGCCAACTGCCCCTTCCGCCTTGGGCGTTGCCTCCGGTGGGCCCGGTTCTGCGGAGGTCACGCCGTCCGCCCCCGAGGGTGCCTGAGCGCCGCCGCCGTGACGCGTACGAAGTCCTGCGGGTTGTCCAGCATGATGTTGTGACCGCAGTCCGGGAGGGGGACGACGGACACCCCGGCCCGGGTCAGGGCGTCGGCGCCCGGGAGGGGGCCGTCGGCCTCGGGCAGCAGATAGGTACGGGGAATCTTCAGCTCCACCAGCAGTTCGCGCAGGGTGGGGACGGTCCCCCGGACGAGATGGGTGGCGCTGCGGTGCAGGGCTTCGCGGCCGGTGAGGCGCATGGTGGACCACCAGTCGGGCCCCACCCGGTCCCGGACCTCTTCCCAGCCACCGGCCAGGAACTCCTCCTCCCCGTACGCGGCGATACCGCTGCTGCCGCCCGCCCCGGGCGTGGGCGTGATCGGATCGAGGTTGGCGTCGACCAGGACGAGCCGGGAGACCAGGTGGGGGTGGCGGGCGGCGAGAACGACGGCCACCGAACCACCCATGCTGTGCGCGATCACCTCGGCGCCGGTGACGTCCGCCGACTCCAGGGCCCTGGCGAGGGCGTCGGCGTGCGATTCCAGGGTGTAGTCGAAGTCCGTCGGCCGGTCGCTCAGACCGTGTCCCAGCAGATCGATGAGCAGCGAACGGCGCCCGGCCAGCAGCGGATGGACCGCGACCTCGGTGAAGTAGGCGGGCGACGTGGCCCCCAGACCGTGTACGTAGACACGGGCGGGCTCCTCACCCGGCAGCTCCACCCAGCGGATCCGGTCACCGCCCGCCGTCACCGTGGTCGCCCGCACAGTCCGCCCCCGCCCCGGTCGTCAACGTCGATGATCGGCACGAGAGTAGCCCGTCGCGCAGGCCGCCGCCCGAGTCAGGCGCAGCGAACGGTCCCGGCGACCGATCGGAGTCCGCCTCATGCCCGACGGAACGACAACGCTCCACGGAACGCTGACCCGCCTGGTCCCGCCGAGGCCCCATCGTGACGCACGGGTGCACAACCCTGGACGGATGCCGGGTGTCTGTAAAGCGCCGGAGGGATGAGCCTCCGGCGCCTTTCCGTACAGAGATCGGGGATCAGGTGGGGAAGCAGGTCTGGAGAGCCGTCGTGGCCGGTGGTGCGGCGGCGGTGTTCACGGCCGTGGCCGCGGTGCCGGCCGGGGCGGCCGAGGGCGGGGCCTCGTTCAGCCGTATCCAGGTGAACGGCGGCAAGCCGATCGTGATCGGGACGACGAAGGAGGTCATGGCACCCGCGTCGTTCCGGATAACGACCACGAAGCAGAGGAAGACGCCGGGATTGGTGTTCCTCCACCGCGACGGTGGGAATGAACAGCTGTGGCACTCGATCGAGACGAACGACTGCCCCACCCAGGGCCCGGGTGTCTGCGACATCGACGAGAGGATGTACTTCGACCCGAGCGAGTGGGCCATGCTCAACAGAGAGGCCGGGGTATGGAGGGTCGGGGCCGAGGTGCGCTTCAAGGACGGCAGCGGTGACGTCGACGACAAGGGCATGGCGGTGTACGTCCAGCGCAACTCCCGCCTGACCGTCAACGCCTCGCCGGAACCGGTGGCCAAGGGCAGGACCATCACCGTGACCGGCAAGGTCACGCGGGCCAACTGGGAGACCAGGAAGTACGCCTCCTACGGAGGCCGCCACGTCAGCCTGCAGTTCAAGCCCGCCGGCTCGGCCTCCTACACCACGGTGAAGAAGGTGTACGCGGACGGCTCGGGCAACCTCAAGACGACCGTGAAGGCGTCCAGGACGGGCACGTGGCGCTGGGTGTACCACGGCAACACCACCACCGGGGCGTCGACGTCGTCCGGGGACACCGTCGTGGTGAAGTGAGGCCCGCCGTGCCGACGGGCGGGCGGTGACCGGACCGGCGGTACGGCTGCGACGGCCGCGGCGCCGGGTCCGCCGAGATCTCGGCGGACCCGGCACGCTGTGCGGCCCCAGAGGCCGGTCACCGCCTGGCCGGACCGCACAGAGCGAAGGTGAAACGGGCGGCTTCGCCGGGTGCGACCGACTGGCGGCGTCCCGGCACATCGTGGACGGCCGCCGCTCCCTCGGACCGGAGCCGGTCGACACCGGCGTCCCGGCTCATCAGGTCCGCGTAGGCGCGGACGTCCGCCTCGGTGAGGTCCGCACGGCCCCGCTCGGCGTACTGCCGGAGAAGGTCGGCGACGTCCGGAGCGAACCGCAAGGCGGTCACCGGGACGTCGAAGCGCCGGGCCAAGGCGATGAGCCGCTCCCGCGCCTGAGGCGTGACGTTCGTGGACTCGGCGATCACGCTGAGCCCGGCGGCGAGCCGGGCGGCCATCCGACGGTCGCGCTCCTCGAAGATCCGCGCGTCGGCCGCGCCCGCCGCGTCGGAGTCCGCCGGCTCGACCGAAGCGCCCGACAGCTCCACGCGGATCTGGCAGCCGAGGCCCCCGCCCCCGACGCCGGAGACGATCGGATCGCTCCGTGGCAGGAAGGCATTCGCCGGCATCCGCACCCGTATCCGTACCGGCCGAACGAGCCATGCCCCTCCCCCGCCGCCCGTGCCGAGTTCCACACGGGGCGCCTCAGACCTCCTGGGGGTGGCCGCCGTCGCCCTCGACGACGAGCCGGTCCGTGCCGGGCTCCTCCGCTCCCTCGACGACCGTCACGTCGACCGTGCCGTCGCCGGTGGTGTCGAACTGGTAGAGATCCGCTCTGCCGTCGCCGGTCGTGTCCGTCATCCACACGTCGGGCTTGCCGTCGCCGTTCGTGTCGGCGCTGAGAAGGAGATGGTTCTCCTCGCCCTGGGTCGGAGCCACTTCTTCGGTACCCGGGTTGGTGCCCATGTTGGTTTCCATGGCGGCCGATTGCCCCCGGGCAACGGTTCGAAACAGCTCCGAGCGCTGCCTCCGGCCCGGGACGCCCCCCCTGGGCCGGGGTAAGGACGGGGTCGGGCTGAGGGCCGGTTCGGCGGGCGCGGCCTATTTCTTGTGCCACTCGGCGACCGGCAGACCGTCGGGGACCTTGAGCTCGAACGCGCCGCCGATGGCCGTGTCCAGAGCGGAAGCCGGGTCGTTCCCGGCGCCGAAGGCGCTGATCGCCAGCAGTTCCTTGAGCTGGGCGCCGGTGCCGCGGAACGCCTTGGCCCCTTGCATCGCCGTCCGCGCCCCGTCCGCGTCCATCGGCTTGTTCATCCTCTCCAGCAGGTCCGGGGAGACCCAGCACTCCGGAATCCGGTCGAGGTCCCACTCGGCGTACCAGTGGGTGTTGTTGAGCCAATTGCGCGGGGGTACCTGGCCGTCCACGGCCACCAGGTAGAAGGTGAACTTGATGTTGCCGAGGGAGCGCCAGTCCGCGACGTTGGTGTGCTCGCTCGCCCTGCCCGCGGCCGCGTTGTCGTAGGTCGACGCGATCTCCTGGAAGCCCGGCGGGGTGTTCGGGTCGGCGCCGGTGTAGTGGCGGATCGTCCACCGCTTGGCCATCAGCGGCGCGGCCATCTTCCGGCGCACAGCCTTGACCTTCTGCAGTTGCTCGGAGGCGTCCTTGATGCTGCCGAGCATGTCGAAATCGGCCTGTCCCTCGCCGGCCGGGAACTGCTGGGACGTCATGTACTTCATGAGTTCCCAGGCGTCGTCCTCCGCGTGCCCCGCCTTCTTGAGAGCGGCGACGATCTGCTCGGGCGTCTTCGCCTCACGCAGTTCCTCGTCCGCGGTCCGCTGGATGTGCACGGCCCCGGTGCCCTGGTGCGCACCGGCGGTGTCCGCGGCCGCGTGCCCGGACTCTCCGTGCGCCTCCTGCCGTCCCCGGGTGACCGCGCGCGCGACGGCCGCGTTGCCCGCCGCCCGTGGCAGGTGGTGGTGCGGTCCGGCGAGGGGCTCGGCGTCCGCGAAGCCGGCCGACCGCCCCTGCGGGGACCGTTGCTCGGCCTCGTCCTTCTCCCTGCTGTGTGCGCGCACGGGCACTCTTCCCTGATCGTGGACTACAGCTCGGACCACAGTGTGCAGAGGAACGTCAGTCCGGGGGAAGGGACATGGGGGCAGACCGCGGGTAGCCCGAGTGCCCTCGAAGCCGTGGTCCGTGCCCGAACAGCAGGGTGCCCCACCATGCGTGGCACGGCGGGGCTTCCTTCTGCTCGGTTCCTCAGACGGTGTCGAACGTCCCGCCCCGGACGCCCGCGACGAACGCCGCGAACGCGGGGACGGGGACCTCTACCACGGGGCCGTCCCCGACCTTGGAGTCGCGGACCGGGACGATGCCGCGCGTGGCGGCGAGATTCCCGGCGACCTCGATGCAGTCACCGCCGTTGTTGCTGTACGAAGACGTGAACCATCGGGGGGATTCGGTCGTCACAGGGTGCCCTTTCGCAACTGGCTGATCTTGGCCACCGACGCCGTCTGCGACAGCGACGCGCCCTGAAGTTGATGGTAGGCCGTCAACATGGGCAGGACGAACGAGCTTTCCCGATCCAGATGTCCCAGAGTCTGCGATTCCGCGTAGCAGATCACCGACCGGTCCGGCAGCGTCAGAATGTTGACCGGCAGGTCGAACGTCCGCTGTTCACCGATCTCGTACGGAGCCACTTGGAGCAGGGTGTTGGGCAGTTCGGCGAATTCCGTCAACCGGTCCAGCTGGGCGTTCATGACGGCGGAGCCTCCGACCGGACGACGGATGCAGCTTTCGTCCATGGTGACGAAGAGCATGGGCGGATTCGGCCGCACCAGAGCCGCTTGGCGCTCCTCCAGGAAGGACACGCGTTCGTCGGCCTGCTCCTGTGTGATCGCCCCGCGCCGTACGGCACTGTCGGCCAGAACTCGTGCATACTCCGGCGTTTGCAACAGCCCAGGGACGATGCCGACTTGGTACAACCTGATCTCCACGGCCCGGCCCTCGTAGCGCGCGTACTCCGGGAAGCACTCCAGCAGAGTCAGGTCCTTCATCGCCTGGACCATGCGGCTGAACTTCTCACCGGTCCCCAGCGCCCTGTCAACACTTCTCGCGAAGCGTGGAGTCGGAGAGCGGCGACCAGTTTCCACGGCCGAGATATGTGTCCCCGAGCACCCCATGCGGCCGGCCAACTCGTCCTGCGTCCAGCCGCGCGCGTCTCTGGCCTGCCTCAACTGCAATCCGAAGGAATCATCCGGATCTTCGGGGTCGAGCTGCTTGCGATTCACCATGCCGAAGCCCTAACTCTCTGAGCAAAACTCGCAGGTTGAAGACGTCACGACCCTAGGTCACGCTGAATCGCCCCGGTAGCCGAACGGCTACGGAGAGGAGCGATCGATGTACGGCGAGAACTTACGCCCGAATAACCAGGAGCCCCCTGCCCTCCCCGCCCTCGGAACCCTCCTGGCCGACACCAGCCGTGCGGACCGCGTGGGCGAATTCCGAGGGGTCGCCGGCCCCTACTGGTCGCTCCGGCCCGTAGGGGGCGGCGCGGAGTGGGAGGTCGAGCCCCGCCACGTACGCCCGGCACTCCTCATAGAGCAGCTCCGCGCCCGTACCGCGCGTCTCAACGCCCGCAGCCGGGGTGAGGTCCTGTGAATCCGCATCCGCACCCCCTCGCCGAACTCGTCCGCATCGAGTCCGACCCGGCCTACCGAAATCTCTTCTGCGCCGAGTTGGACGCCGCCGTCCAGGACCGCTTCGCGAACCGCGCAACCGTCGTGGCCGAGGTCCAGGCGGCGGCCGCCCGGCTGCGGGCGCTGATCCTGCACGGCGAACCCGGGCCGCCGTCCACATGACGCGCGTGACGGGGTACGCCGCCGAGGTCACCGTCTCCGACGGGCAGCGGTTCGCCACCCTCGGCGGGGTCGTCGTACGGAACCGGCGGCTCGTCCTCCTCTGGCTCCGGCGGCAGGCCCTCCGGCTGGCCAACGGTCATGGGCTGCCCCTCGCGGCCGAGTCCGTACGGCTGTCGCCCGGCGACGACGTACAGCCGGTTCACTTCCACGGCTCGGACGCACCCGAAGAGTTGCGCCGCTGGGCGACCCACAGCGCGCACCAGAACCACGCGATACAGGCCCTGGAGGCCGGGTTCCCCGCTCTGTTCACCGTTCTCGATCCCGCCGTCGGGCTGAGCCTGACGCTCGCCGGATGGCGCGGCTCACCCGCCGACCGGTAGTCCCCTGCCAAGAACCGGAGTTGAACGTCGTGTTCCAGTGCACCGCCGTCACGCTGCTTCCACCCGACGCCGTGCTGCGGCTCACCGCTCCCGGGGTGGACGGCCCCGAAGAACCCGAGCCGTACGTCCTGTGCGAACTCGGCGCGCACGACGACCGGCGCACCGAACACGCCGCCTACCTGCGGCCGGGCAGGACGCCCGACTCACCGGCGCTCTGGTTCTTCTGGACCGGCAGCGGCCCCGAACGCATCCACCGGGCCGAGTCCGCACCCTGGTGCCCCGCCGTCCTCCGCCGGCTCGACTCCGGCCTCGTACGGCGGTGCGCGTTCCTCGACCACCACACCGCGCCCCACTCCTGGGACGTGACCGATCCGCTCGGCGACCTGATCGCGGAGCGGATCGTCTCCGGCGACTCTCCCGAAGGGTGACCCCGTGACCGTGGACCAGTGCACCGCCGTCGCGTTACTGCCACCCCCGGAGCACGTGCTCGCCCTGTCGGCCCCGGGTCGACGCCCGGAGCCCGGCCACGTCCTCTGCGAACTGGGCGAGCGCCACGACGGCGAGCACTCCGCGATGCTGTGGGACGAGGGCGGGCGGCCCGGAAGCGCCGTCTGGGTCCGGTGGGACACGGAGCGCGCCCGGCTGCTGCCGCTCCCCTGGTGCCCCGCCCGCGACCCCGGGAACGCCGACGACGCCTGCGGACTGTTCGCCGGGCACCCGTCCGGGCACGGCTGGGAGGTCACCGACCCCACCGACGAAGCCATCACGCGGGACCTGGCCCGGCTCCATCCGCATCTGTTCCGCTAGGACACGGTGTCCCTGTGACCGGCAGCAGCCGCAGCCGTTCGTAGCTCTCGCTGCCCGGTGCGGCCGTGCACACGAGCAGGCCGTGCGACTGGTCCGGGTCCAGCAGCCGCTGGCAGTTCAGCTTCGAGTACGCCGACCTCGGGGTGGATGAAGCGCTTGACCTCGTTCGGGCGGACGCCGATCTCGTGTTCGTCGCAGTGCGCGGCCCGCGAGCCGGTCCCCCGCAGGGTGGCCGGCTTCCGCAGGCCGGAGGCGAACATCCGGGAGAGGAAGGCGTGGTCCTCGGCCACGTACGGCGCCCGGATGGGTGGGGTGTGTCCGGAGAGCCGGAAGAGGCGGTCGCGCTCGTCCAGGGAGAGGTGGAGGCCCTGCGCGATCGAGGCGATCCGGTTCAGGATCACGGGTCCGGCCTGCGCACGGCGGTGAACGTCAGGGCCCTGGAGGCCATGCCTCCAGGGCCCGTCCTACGTGATCCGCGGCGTCAGCTCTGCGCGGGCGACGGCGACGCGCCCTGCGCGTCGCCGGTCGCGGGCGACTGGGCCTCGGCACGCTCGCGCATCTTGCGGACCAGCTCCTGCTTCTTGTCCTCGGCGACCTTGCGGTCGGCGTCGCGCGCCGAGCCCGCGCCCTGCTGATCGGCGCGGGACAGCTTCTTGCGCTGTCCGCCGACGCCGAGGAGGTTGTTGCGGCTCTTGGCCATGGTGTTCTCCCCTACGGAAGGTGAAGTGAGTCAGGTGAAGGTGATCGGGGCCCATCGCGCCGGGCCCCGGGCTGCGGCGGGGTGTGTGCACCCGCCGCGCTCTCACTCGTAGATCTGGAAGAACGAAGACATGCGGAAACCGTACCGCGCTCCGCGCGGGCGCCGCACCAGGTTTTTCGGCCGCCCAGGGGTACCGGGCCGCCGGGGAGGCATCAGGCCCTCGGGTCGACCGTCGCCTGGTGGGCCTCCGCAAGGTGCTCCTCGGCCTTGAGCCAGGGCAGGAACTGCGCCGAACGCCGCCATGCGCAGGTACTGCAGGTCAGCTGGCGCGCCATCCCCGACTTCCTTACCTGCACGACGTGTTCACGGCCGTGCTGGTCCCATCTGCTGACCTTGCTGGTGGTGATCGACGGCATCGCATACCTCCCGGAACGACGGCGGGGGCTCCGGTGGACCGTACGACGAAGCCCCCGGTTCCGTACCCGGAACCGGGGGCCTCACGCACACGAGCGGGTGTCAGCAGCCGAGCAGACGCGCGCCCAGGTACGCCTGGATCTGGTCCAGCGAGACGCGCTCCTGCTTCATGGTGTCGCGCTCGCGCACGGTCACCGCGTTGTCGTCGAGGGTGTCGAAGTCGACGGTGACGCAGAACGGCGTGCCGATCTCGTCCTGACGGCGGTAGCGGCGGCCGATGGCGCCGGCGTCGTCGAACTCGATGTTCCAGTTCTTGCGCAGGTCGGCCGCCAGGCCCTTGGCCTTCGGCGAGAGCTGCGCGTTGCGGGACAGCGGCAGGACCGCGACCTTGACCGGGGCCAGGCGGGGGTCGAGACGCATGACGGTGCGCTTCTCCATGACGCCCTTGGCGTTGGGGGCCTCGTCCTCGACGTAGGCGTCGAGGAGGAACGCCAGCATCGCGCGGCCGACACCGGCCGCGGGCTCGATGACGTACGGCGTCCAGCGCTCCTGGGCCTCCTGGTCGTGGTAGCGCAGGTCGGTGCCGGAGGCCTCGGAGTGCGCCTTGAGGTCGTAGTCGGTGCGGTTGGCCACGCCCTCCAGCTCGCCCCACTCGCTGCCGCCGAAGCGGAAGCGGTACTCGATGTCGGCGGTGCGCTTGGAGTAGTGGGAGAGCTTCTCCTTCGGGTGCTCGAACCAGCGCATGTTCTCCTCGCGCATGCCGAGGTCCGTGTACCAGTTCCAGCGCTGGTCCATCCAGTACTGCTGCCACTCCTCGTCCTCGCCCGGCTTGACGAAGAACTCCATCTCCATCTGCTCGAACTCACGGGTCCGGAAGATGAAGTTGCCCGGAGTGATCTCGTTCCGGAAGGACTTGCCCATCTGCGCGATGCCGAACGGCGGCTTCTTGCGCGAGGTCTGCAGCACCTGGCCGAAGTTGGTGAAGATGCCCTGGGCGGTCTCGGGGCGCAGGTAGGCGACCGAGCCGGAGTCCTGGGTGGGGCCGAGGTGGGTGGAGAGCAGACCCGAGAACTGCTTGGGCTCGGTGAAGGTGCCCTTGTTGCCGCAGTTGGGGCAGTTGAGGTCGGCGAGGCCGTTGACCGGCGGCTTGCCGTGCTTCTCCTCGTACGCCTCCTCCAGGTGGTCGGCGCGGTAGCGCTTGTGACAGGAGGTGCACTCGGTCAGCGGGTCCGAGAAGGTGGCGACGTGACCGGAGGCGACCCAGACCTCGGGGGCGAGGATGACCGACGAGTCGATACCGACCACGTCCTCGCGCGCGGTGACCATGTAGCGCCACCACTGCCGCTTCAGGTTCTCCTTCATCTCGACGCCCAGCGGCCCGTAGTCCCAGGCGGCCTTCTGGCCGCCGTAGATCTCGCTGCAGGGGTAGACGAAGCCACGGCGCTTGCTCAGGCTGACGATGGTGTCGATCTTGTCGGCGGCCACGGTGCTCTCTTCATACGACGATGACGAACGGCGAATGACTCAGGTTACCGGCGTGCGCACCCCCCGGATCAAATCGGTAGGGGCCCGAGGAGGCCGTGTGCCGCCGGCTCGTGATCTTCCGGGCATCTCATCCGTCTTGTTGACAATCGTTTCCAGTTTTGTTGAAAATGACTGTCATGAACGTACGTCGCCTCATACCCACCACCGCCGTCGCCGGAGCAGTCGTCCTCGGTCTGACCGCTCTCTCGGCCTGCTCCACCTCCGACGCGGCGGACGGAGGCGGCGGCGGCGACAAGCTGAAGGTGACCGCGTCGTTCTACCCGATGCAGTTCCTGGCCGAGAAGATCGGCGGTGAGCACGTCGCCGTCACCAGCCTCACCAAGCCGGGTGTCGAGCCGCACGACCTGGAGCTCACCCCGCGCCAGATCGGCTCCATCAGCGAGTCCGACTACGTGCTGTACCTCAAGGGCATCCAGCCCGCCGTGGACGACGCCATCAAGCAGTCCGGTGTGAAGAACACCGTCGACGCCGCGACCCTCACCACGCTGGAGAACCACGGTTCCGAGGTCAGCGGCCACGACCACGGCCACGAGGGCGAGGAAGAGCACGCGGACGAGCACGGCCACGAGGGCGAGGAAGCCCACGAGGAGCACTCCGAGGGCGACGGCCACAACCACGGCGAGGAGGGCGGCGCCGACCCGCACATCTGGCTGGATCCGGTGAAGTACGCCGAGGTCGCCAAGGGTGTCGGAAAGTCGCTGGAGAAGGCCGACCCCGACCACGCCGCCGACTACCAGAAGAACACCGACGCCCTCGTCGCCGAGCTGGGCGAGCTGAACACCGCGTACGAGACCGGGCTGAAGAACCCCGCCACCAAGACCTTCATCACCACCCACTCCGCCTTCGGCTACCTCGCCGAGCGCTACGGGCTCACCCAGCAGGGCATCGCGGGCATCGACCCCGAGGCCGAGCCGAGCCCCGCCCGCATCCAGGAGATCCACACCATCGCGGAGAAGGAGAAGGCCACCACGGTGTTCTTCGAAACGCTCGCCAGCGACAGGACGGCGAAGACCCTCGCGAAGGACACCGGCCTCAGGACCGGAGTCCTGGACCCGCTGGAGGGAATCACGGACAGGTCCCAGGGCGCTGACTACATCGAGGTCATGGAGTCCAACCTCGCCGCGCTGAAGAAGGCCCTCGGCGCGAAGTGACCCGCACCACTTGTGACGTTCGGATCGGAGGCGCTCATGCCGGAGCGTGAGAGCACCCCCCGCGAGGCTGCCCGTCGGCCCGCCCAGGAGGCCGTCATCGCCCTGCGCGGCGCCACGGCCACCCTCGGCGCGCGCCCCGTGCTGCGCGGCGTCGACCTGACCGTGCACCGCGGCGAGGTCGTCGCCCTGCTCGGCGCCAACGGTTCCGGCAAGTCCACCGCCGTACGGTCGGTCATCGGGCAGGTCCCGCTGACCGGCGGCAGCGTCGAGCTGTTCGGGACCGAGCTGCGCCGCTTCCGCCGCTGGGGCCGGATCGGCTACGTCCCGCAGCGCACCACGGCCGCGGGCGGCGTACCCGCCACGATCCGCGAGGTCGTCGCCTCCGGCCGGCTGTCCCGTACGGGGCTGCGGTGGCCCGGGAAGGCGGACCGGGCGGCCGTGGACCGTGCCATCGAGCTGGTGGGCCTGGCCGACCGCGCGAAGGACTCCGTGAGCGCGCTGTCGGGCGGCCAGCACCAGCGGGTGCTGATCGCCCGCGCCCTGGCCTCCGAACCGGAGCTGCTGATCATGGACGAGCCGATGGCGGGGGTGGACCTGGCCAGCCAGGAGATCCTGGCCTCGACCCTGCGCGAGCAGGTGGCGCTCGGCACCTCCGTGCTGCTGGTGCTGCACGAGCTGGGCCCGCTGGAGCCGCTGATCGACCGGGCCGTCGTCCTGCGCGACGGCTGCGTGACGCACGACGGGCCGCCGCCCGAGGCGCTCGGCCAGCACGCCCTGCCCGGCCACGACCACGTACACCCCCACACGGCCGCCGAGCCCGTCCGGACGGGACTGCTGACCTGATGCTCTTCGAATTCCTCAACCCTCCCTTCATGCAGCGGGCGCTCATCGCGGCCGTGCTGGTCGGGATCACCGCACCCGCCATCGGCATCTACCTGGTGCAGCGCCGGCAGGCCCTGATGGGCGACGGCATCGGGCACATCGCGATGACCGGCGTCGGCCTCGGCTTCCTGCTCTCCACCAGCCCCGTGTGGATGGCGACCGCCGTCGCGGTGGCGGGCGCCGTCGTGATGGAGCTGATCCGCTGGTACGGACACACGCGCGGCGACCTCGCCCTGGCGATGCTCTTCTACGGCGGTATGGCGGGCGGCGTCATGCTGATCAACCTGTCCGACACCGGCTCCAACGCCAATCTGACCTCGTACCTCTTCGGCTCGCTCGCCACCGTCTCCGAGTCCGACGTCGTCGCGATCTGTGTCCTGGCGGCCTTCGTGGTGCTGGTCACGGTGGGACTGCGGCGGCAGCTGTTCGCGGTCAGCCAGGACGAGGAGTTCGCCCGGGTCTCCGGGCTGCCCGTCCGGGTGCTGAACCTGCTGGTCGCCGTCACCGCCGCGGTGACCGTGACCGTCGCGATGCGGGTCGTCGGGCTGCTGCTGGTCAGCGCGCTGATGGTGGTGCCGGTGGCCGCCGCCCAGCAGATCACCAAGTCCTTCAAGGTCACCTTCGTGCTGTCCGTGGTGATCGGCACGGCCGTCACCCTCACCGGCACCGTGACCTCGTACTACCAGGACGTTCCGCCCGGCGCGACGATCGTGTTGCTCGCCATCGCGGTGTTCGTCGCGCTGACCGCGCTCGCCGCTCCGCTCGCGCGACGGCGCGCCCGGGCGAGCGAGGCGAAGAGTGCCGAGTGCACCCTGGAAGTACCACCCGCCCGGCGAGGCGCGGACGACGTGCGCGTTTGAGTACGGCGCCCGGTCGGGCTGGCACAATGGCCCGACACATGTACGGGCGACACGAGGAGGCACCTGTGGCCACGGCGCCGATCAGTGGCACGAACGCAGCGCCGGTACGCGGCCGGTCCACCCGGCAGCGGGCGGCGGTGGCGGCGGCGCTCGACGAGGTCGACGAGTTCCGCAGCGCCCAGGAGCTGCACGACGTCCTGAAACACCGCGGCGACTCCGTGGGCCTCACGACGGTCTACCGGACCCTGCAGTCCCTCGCCGACGCCGGTGAGGTCGATGTCCTGCGCACCACCGAGGGCGAGGCCGTCTACCGGCGGTGCTCGACCGGCGACCACCACCACCACCTGGTCTGCCGGCTCTGCGGCAAGGCCGTGGAGGTCGAGGGCCCGGCCGTCGAGCAGTGGGCCGAGATGATCGCCGCCCAGCACGGCTATGTGAACGTCGCGCACACCGTCGAGATCTTCGGTACGTGCGCGGAGTGCGCCGAGAAGAAGGCGTAACGGACGTACGAAGAGAGGGGCGGGCCCGGTGCACCACGCACCGGGCCCGCCCCTTCTCCGCTCACTTGGCGGCTTCCGCCTCCTGCGCCCCGCCGAAGCGGCGGTCGCGCTGGGCGTACTCCAGGCAGGCCCGCCACAGGTCCCGGCGGTCGAAATCCGGCCAAAGAACGTCCTGGAAAACCATCTCGGCGTAGGCGCTCTGCCAGATCAGGTAGTTCGAGGTGCGCTGCTCGCCGCTGGGGCGCACGAAGAGGTCCACGTCCGGCATGTCCGGGTAGTAGATGTACTTCTGGAACGTCTTCTCGTTGACCTTCGACGGGTCCAGCTTCCCGGCCGCCACGTCCTGGGCGATGCGCTGCGCGGCGTCCGCGATCTCGGCGCGGCCGCCGTAGTTCACGCAGAAGTACAGCGTCATCGCGTCGTTGTCCTTGGTCTGCTCCTGGGCGATCTGGAGCTCCTGGACAACCGACTTCCACAGCTTGGGCATGCGGCCCACCCAGCGGATGCGGATGCCGAGCTCGTCCATCTCGTCGCGGCGGCGGCGGATCACGTCGCGGTTGAAGTTCATCAGGAACTTCACCTCGTCCGGCGAGCGCTTCCAGTTCTCCGTGGAGAAGGCGTAGAGCGAGAGGTTCTTCACGCCCATCTCGATACAGCCCTTGAGCACGTCCATGACGACGCCCTCACCGACCTTGTGGCCCTCGGTGCGGGGCAGCCCCCGCTCCTTGGCCCAGCGGCCGTTGCCGTCCATCACGACGGCGACGTGCTGGGGCACCAGCTCGCCGGGGATCTTCGGCGGCGTCGCGCCCGAGGGGTGCGGCTCGGGGGTCTTGTACGTGCGCCGGTTACGGCCGCCGAGGATCCCGCGTACTGCCATGTGCTTCTCAGTCTCCCTGTGTCACTTCTCTACGTACCGCAGCGAGCGCAGGCCGCGCTCCAGATGCCAGTGCAGATAGGCGGACACCAGCCCGCTCCCCTCCCTGACATGACGCGCCTCGCACGCGTCCGCCGTCACCCAGTCGCCGCTGAGCAGCGCGCTCAGCAGTCCGAGGGCCTGTGCCGAGGGTACGACGCTGCCGGGGACCCGGCAGTCACCGCATATGACGCCCCCCGCCGCGACGGAGAAGAACCGGTTCGGACCGGGCATTCCGCACTTGGCGCAGTCCTCGAAGCTGGGCGCGTACCCGTTGACCGCGAGCGAGCGCAGCAGGAACGCGTCCAGGATCAGATGGGGGGCGTGCTCGCCCCGGGCGAGGGTGCGCAGGCCGCCGACGAGCAGCAGATACTGCTGGACGGCCGGTTCGCCCTCGTGGTCGGTGAACCGCTCGGCGGTCTCCAGCATCGCGGTGCCGGCGGTGTAGCGGGCGTAGTCGGCGACGATCCCGCCGCCGTACGGGGCGATCGTCTCGCTCTGGGTGCAGAGCGGCAGCCCGCGGCCGACCAGCTCGCTGCCGCGCGCGAAGAACTGCACGTCGACGTGGGAGAAGGGTTCCAGGCGGGCGCCGAACTTGGACTTGGTGCGGCGCACCCCGCGGGCGACGGCGCGGACCCGGCCGTGGCCGCGGGTCAGGATCGTGATGATCCGGTCGGCCTCGCCCAGTTTCTGCGTACGCAGCACGATGCCGTCGTCCCGGAACAAGCTCATGGGCCCATTGTCGCCCACCGTGGGCGGCCGGCGGGGGCCCTGGGGCCCTCTACCCGGTCCACGAGGGCGTACGAGGCCGCCCGGCCGGGCCTACGAGGCTGTCCACCCGCCTACGACGGCGTACGGGCCGCCTCGGCCAGCACCCGGGCGGTCTCCTCGGCGGGGATGCCGAGGGCGCTGCCGACCGTCGTCAGGACCTGGCGCTCGGCGGCGCCGTAGGGGCCGTCGGCCAGGGCGATGCGGGCGCCCTGGAGGAGGACGGACGCGCGGCCGGCGGAGGCCAGGTGCGGGGCGAGCGGGGCCAGCACCTCGTGCAGCTCGATGGCGAGGGTCGGGCCGCATGCCTCGGCGGCCGGGTCGGTGCCGGAGCCGCGGCCGGTGTCGGCGGCGAGCACCTCGACCACGGTGAACAGCTGCTCCTGGGTGCAGTCGTCGAGCCCGGCCTCGCGCACGGTGGCGACGGCGGCCTCCAGGACCGTGCGGGAGGTGGTGCCCCCGGCGGCGAGCACGGCCAGGGTGACGGTGTGGACGGCCTCGCGGAGCATCGCGGAGAACCGGGTCGTGGTGGGGTGGTCCAGCGCCTCGGGGGCGTAGTGGGCCAGGCAGGCGGCGCACTCGACGACGGGCTCGACCTCGCCCCGGCGGACCAGCGGGACACCGAGGACGGTGAGGCGGCGGCGGCCGGTGAGCCGGCGGTAGTTGCGGTCTCCCCCGCAGCCGGGGCAGAAGAAGGCGCCGTCGCCGACGGCGTCCCAGACGGTGCGAACGCCGCAGAGGACCGGCCTCAGAGCGCGTTGTCCTTTGGCTGACCGCACGTCGCACACCTCCGTAACGCTCCGGCAACATTGCCGTGTGTTGGACGTGATGTTAGCCACATCCACGTGGGGGCGTCAGCCTCTTGGACGTCACAACCCCCGGATATGGCCGAACCCCGACCTCCCGGAGCGGGGGGTCGGGGTTCGGAACGAGCCGTTCGGCGTCAGCGGGCCGCGCGGTTGACGGCGGAGACGACCGCCTTCAGCGAGGCGCGGGTGGTGTTGGCGTCGATGCCGATGCCCCACAGGACCTTGCCGTCGATCGCGCACTCGATGTACGAGGCGGCCTGGGCGCTGGCTCCCTCGCTCATCGTGTGCTCGGTGTAGTCCAGCAGCCGGGCGTCGATGCCGATGGCCTGCAGCGCTTCGAAGAACGCGGAGATCGGGCCGTTGCCGGAACCGGTCAGGACGGTGTCGACGCCGTCCACGACGGCCTCGACGGTCAGGGTGTCGGTCCCGTCGGTGTCGGAGGTGGTCTGGCCGGAGCGCAGCTGGACGCGGCCCCAACGCGCCCCCGCGTTCTCCGCGTTCGGCAGGTACTCGTCCTGGAACGTGGACCAGATCTGCGTCGGGGTGACCTCGCCGCCCTCGGCGTCGGTCTTGGCCTGAATGATCCGGGAGAACTCGATCTGCATCCGGCGCGGCAGGTCCAGCTTGTGGTCGTTCTTCAGGACGTACGCGATACCGCCCTTGCCGGACTGCGAGTTGACCCGGATGACGGCCTCGTACGAGCGGCCGACGTCCTTCGGGTCGATCGGCAGGTACGGCACGGCCCACTCGATGTCGTCCACGGTCTTGCCCTGGGCGGCCGCGTCGGCCTCCATGGCGTCGAAGCCCTTCTTGATGGCGTCCTGGTGGGAGCCGGAGAAGGCGGTGTAGACCAGATCGCCCGCGTAGGGGTGGCGCGGGTGGATCTCCATCTGGTTGCAGTACTCGCTGGTGCGGCGGATCTCGTCGATCTGTGAGAAGTCGATCTGCGGGTCCACGCCCTGGGAGAAGAGGTTCATGCCCAGGGTGACCAGGTCGACGTTGCCGGTGCGCTCGCCCTGGCCGAACAGGCAGCCCTCGATACGGTCGGCTCCGGCCATGATGGCCAGCTCGGCGGCGGCGACGGCGGTGCCCCGGTCGTTGTGCGGGTGGACCGACAGGCAGACGTGCTCGCGGCGGGTCAGGTTGCGGGACATCCACTCGAAGCGGTCCGCGTGGGTGGAGGGCGTGGAACGCTCCACGGTGGCGGGCAGGTTGAGGATGATCTCGCGGCCCTCCTCGGGCTGCCACACGTCGCAGACGGCCTCGCAGACCTCCAGGGCGAAGTCCAGCTCGGTGTCGGTGAAGATCTCGGGGCTGTACTGGTAGCCGAAGACCGTCTCGGGGCCCAGGATCTTCTCGGCGTACTCCATGACCAGCCGGGTGCCGTCCACCGCGATCTGCTTGACCTCCTCGCGCGAGCCGCGGAAGACGACGCGGCGGAAGGTCGGGGCGGTGGCGTTGTACAGGTGGACGGTGGCGCGGTGGGCGCCGACCAGGGACTCCACGGTGCGCTCGATCAGCTCCTCGCGCGCCTGCGTCAGGACGGAGATCGTCACGTCCTCGGGGATCGCGCCCTCTTCGATGATGGAGCGTACGAAGGCGAAGTCGGTCTCGCCGGAGGACGGGAAACCGACCTCGATCTCCTTGTAGCCCATCTTGACCAGCAGGTCGAACATCTCGCGCTTGCGGGCGGGGGACATCGGGTCGATCAGGGCCTGGTTGCCGTCGCGCAGATCGGTGGACAGCCAGCGGGGCGCCGCGGTGATGCGGTTGTCGGGCCAGGTGCGGTCGGGGATGTCGACGGCCTCGTAGCGGCCGTACTTGTGGACCGGCATCCCGGAGGGCTTCTGCAGCTGCGTCGCGTTGGTGATCGGGGTGGGGCGGCCGACAGAATTACCGGCGGGATTCACGGTGGTCATGGCGTAGGGCTCCTCGGTCCAGCGGGGATCGGCCGACTGTGTCGCTGCAGCACCAGACTCCGCGGGGAGGGGGTCGGCCTACGACTACAGGCCCTCGCCGCGGCAGCTAAGAAGAAGCAGCCCGAAACGCATGATGCGACGAGCGTAACCGAGGGTGGCCCGTGGTGTCGGTCCGTATCAGTATGCGGGACCGGGCATCAATGACGGGTAAACGGTGACTCATCACTCCATTTCGTCAATCGTCGTCGCAACCAGTGACAGGGAGGTGACGGAGTGCCACAGTCGTATGTATGCACCTTCGAACCGACGGCGAGCTCAACCCCGTCTTCTGCACCATCGTTCCGCCCCACGTCCTCGATCACCTCTCCCGGTCCGCCGACGCCCGGCTCGCGGACCCGGCCCGCCGCACCCTGGCGGCCGACGCCCTGCGCCGTGACCGCCGCCGGATCACCGCGCTCGCCGCGTCACCGACCCGGCACACCGCCGGCGCGGTGCCCAGCAAGCCGCAGCGCCTCCTGTACGACTGCGAGACGGGCACCACCCTGCCCGGCGTCAAGGTCCGCGAGGAGGGCGACAAGCCCACGTCCGACGCCAGCGTCAACCGCGCGTACGCCGGGCTCGGCGCCACCTTCGAGCTGCTGCTCTCGGCGTACGGGCGCAGCTCGATCGACGGCAAGGGCCTGCCGCTGATCGGCTCCGTGCACTACGGCCAGGAGTACAACAACGCGTTCTTCGACGGCGAGCAGATGGTCTTCGGGGACGGCGACGGCGAGATCTTCCTCGACTTCACCGTCGCGGTCGACGTGATCGCCCATGAGCTGGCCCACGGCCTCACCCAGTACACCGCCAACCTGCGCTACGAGGGCCAGTCGGGCGCGCTCAACGAGTCCGTGTCCGACGTGATCGGCTCCCTGGTCAAGCAGTACTCGCTGGGCCAGAGCGCCGAGCAGGCCGACTGGCTGATCGGCGCCGGGCTGCTCGCGCCCCGGGTCAGCGGGGACGCGCTGCGCTCGATGAAGGCTCCGGGCACGGCGTACGACGACGACGTCCTCGGAAAGGACCCGCAGCCGGGCTCCATGGACGACTACATCGAGACGGAGGAGGACAACGGCGGGGTCCACCTCAACTCCGGTATCCCCAACCGCGCGTTCTACCTCCTGGCCACCGCGCTGGGCGGGAATTCCTGGGAGCGCGCCGGGCAGATCTGGTTCGACGTGCTGACCGGCGGCGAGCTGACGGCGGACGCGGACTTCGCGGAGTTCGCCCGGCTGACGGTCGCGGCGGCGGGCGCCCGCTTCGGTGAGGCGGACGAGCGGGAGGCGGTCCTCAAGGCATGGTCGGAGGTGGGCGTCCCCACCCGGGCGTGACCCGGACCGTCGCATGCCCGACCGGCGGGCGGGGTTGAGTGCCCGCCCGGCCCCCGATAGACAGGACCCCATGCGCATTCAGGTCAGCCGGACCGGCGGCTTCGCCGGCATCGCCCGCCGCCATGAGGTCGACACGGAGGGCCGGGCGGACGCCGCGGAGTGGCGGTCCCTCGCCGAGGAGGCGCTCGGCGCGGCGCGGGACACCCCGTCGGCCGGGGTGCCGGACGGCTTCCGGTACGCGATCACCGTCGACGGCCGCACCGTGTACTGCGCTGACCCCGATCTGACCGGGGCGCAGCGCACGCTGATCTCACGCGTCCTGAAGGAGGGCGCGTGAGATCGGCACCCGGATCCCGGTGACTCGGAAGCCGAGCTCGCGCAGCTGCTCGGGAACCTCTTCTGTCTGCCGCGTCGCTCACATCGGCCCCGGGGGTCTCACGGCTGCGTCGGCCTCCGGTTGCCGGACGTGCCCGGCTCAGAAGCCGAGCTTGCGCAACTGCTTGGGGTCGCGCTGCCAGTCCTTGGCGACCTTCACGTGCAGGTCCAGGAAGACCGGCGTGCCGAGCAGCGCCTCGATGTGCTTGCGGGACTTGGTGCCGACGTCCTTCAGCCGCTTGCCCTTCGGGCCGATGATGATGCCCTTCTGGCTGGGGCGCTCGATGTAGACGTTGGCGTGGATGTCCAGCAGCGGCCTGTCCGCCGGGCGGTCGGTGCGTGGCAGCATCTCCTCGACGACGACCGCGATGGAGTGCGGCAGTTCGTCGCGTACACCCTCCAGCGCGGCCTCGCGGATCAGCTCCGCGACCATGACCATCTCCGGCTCGTCGGTGAGGTCGCCCTCCGGGTAGAGCGGCGGGCTCTCGGGGAGCAGCGGGGCGATGAGGTCGGCGAGCAGGTCGACCTGCTTGTCCCCGACCGCCGACACCGGCACGATCTCGGCCCATTCGAAGCCCAGCTCCTCCGCGAGCGCGGAGACGGCGATGAGCTGTTCGGCGAGCGCCTTGGACTCGACCAGGTCGGTCTTGGTGATGATGGCGATCTTGGGGGTCTTCTTGATCCCCGCGAGCTCCTTGACGATGTACTTGTCGCCGGGGCCGAGCTTCTGGTCGGCGGGCAGGCAGAAGCCGATGACGTCGACCTCGGCCCAGGTGGTCCGCACGACGTCGTTGAGCCGCTCCCCCAGCAGGGTGCGCGGCTTGTGGAGGCCGGGGGTGTCGACCAGGATCAGCTGCGCGTCGTCCCGGTGGACGATGCCGCGCACGGTGTGCCGGGTGGTCTGGGGGCGGTTGGAGGTGATCGCCACCTTCTGACCGACGAGAGCGTTCGTGAGGGTGGACTTACCGGCGTTGGGGCGGCCCACGAAGCAGGCGAAGCCGGCCCGGTGGGGGGAGGTGGTCTCCGCTTGCGCGGCAGCGGATTCTTGGTTCGGTCGAGCGCTCATGGCGACCATTCTCCCCGATCCCGGCGGCGCTCTTGTACAGCGGTACGCCGGGACGCGCCGGAGCGCCGGGGGAACGGCCGCCGGGGCGGTGGCTCAGCCCGCCGTGACGCGTACGCGCAGGGTGCCGTCCGGGCCCGCGAGCAGCACCGGGGTGTCCGGTCCGCCCAGGTCCCGCACCGCGGCCCGGTCGTCGTCGGAGGGGGCCTCGGCGGCGGAGACGACGGCCGCCGCCTCCAGCGAGGTGGCACCGCTGGCCACGGCCATGGCGACGGCGGTCTGCAGCGCGCTGAGCTTCAGCGACTCCAGCGCCACCGTGCCCGCGACATACGTACGTCCCGTCTCGTCGCGTACGGCCGCGCCCTCGGGCACCCCGTTGCGGGCGCGGGCGCTGCGCGCCAGGGTGACGATCTTGCGGTCCTCGGCGTCGAGGTCGGTGGTGTCGGTCATGGCACGAGCATACGAAGCGGGCGGCGGGCCGGCCGAGCGGGTCACCCCCCGGCCGCCCGGAACCGGGCCACCACCTGCGGGGCCGGCGCGTCCCGGCTAGCCCCGGTGCGGGAGCGGTGGGCGGGGTCGGGTGAAGAAGGCGATCTGATCTCCCGGCGGTACGTCGAGGGGCCCGCTCCCCACGGGGGAGGAGCGGGCCCGTCCTCGTACGTCCGCGCCCTAGGCCCGGTCCAGGCGGAGTCGTTCCGCTTTCGGGAGTCCGGCGACCACCAGGTCGTAGGAGTCCTCGATCATCTCGCGCAGCAGCCGGTCCGGGACGCCGGAGACGGTGACCGTGTTCCAGTGCCGCTTGCTCATGTGCCAGCCGGGCACGATCGCGGTGTGCGTCTCGCGCAGCCGGATCGCCTCGTCGGGGTCGCACTTGAGGTTGACCGTGAGCGGGCGGGCGTCCAGCGCGGTGAGGGCGAACATCTTGCCGAGCACCTTGAAGACCGAGGTCTCCGGTCCGAACGGGAACTCCTCCACGCTCGCGTTGAACTCCAGGCAGAAGGCCCGCAGCCGCTCCGGCGTCACTCCGCTTCCTTCTCCTCGGGCTCCTGGTGCTCGGGCTCCACGAGCACCGTGACGATCTTGTTCCGGCGGCCGGCCGGGGACTCCGCGGTGAGCCGGAGCCGGCGCTGGTCCGGCAGCTCGACGACGGCGGAGGCGCCGGCGATCGGGACCCGGCCGAGCGCCTTGGCGAGCAGCCCGCCGACGGTCTCCACGTCCTCGTCGTCGTACTCGTCGAGCCCGAAGAGGTCGCCGAGGTCCCCGATGTCGAGGCGGGCGGTGACCCGGTAGCAGCCGTTCTCCAGCTCCTGGACGGGCGGCAGCTCCCGGTCGTACTCGTCGGTGATCTCGCCGACGATCTCCTCCAGGATGTCCTCGATGGTGACGATGCCCGCGGTGCCGCCGTACTCGTCGATGACGACCGCGACATGGCTGCGTTCCTGCTGCATCTCGCGCAGCAGGTCCCCGGCGTTCTTGGTGTCGGGGACGAAGGCGGCGGGGCGCATCGCGGTGGAGACGGCGTCGGCCTCGGACTCGCGGTTGATGTGCGTCTTGCGGACGAGGTCCTTCAGATAGACGATCCCGACGACGTCGTCCTCGTTCTCGCCGGTGACCGGTATCCGGGAGAAGCCGGAGCGCAGGGCGAGCGTGAGGGCCTGGCGGATCGTCTTGTAGCGCTCGATGGAGACGAGGTCGGTGCGCGGCACCATGACCTCGCGGACCAGGGTGTCGCCCAGCTCGAAGACCGAATGCACCATGCGGCGCTCGTCGTCCTCGATCAGCGACTCCGCCTCGGCCAGGTCCACCATGGCGCGCAGCTCCGCCTCGCTGGCGAAGGGGCCCTTGCGGAACCCCTTGCCCGGGGTCAGGGCGTTGCCGACGAGGATCAGCAGCTGCGGGATCGGGCCCATGATCCTGGCCAGCGGCAGCAGGACGTACGCCGAGGCCGTGGCCGTGTTCAGCGGGTGCTGGCGGCCGATGGTGCGCGGGGAGACGCCGATGGCGACGTAGGAGACGAGGACCATCACGCCCATCGCGACGGCCAGCGCCTCCCACGTCTCGGGGAACTCCTGGAGGCAGGCGTAGGTGACGAGGACCCCGGCCGACATCTCGCAGGCGACCCGCACCAGCAGGGCGACGTTGAGATAGCGGGTCGGGTCGGCCGCGATCTGCGCGAGCTTCGCGCTGCCGCGCCGGCCGGACCGGACCGCCTCGTCCGCCCGGAAGCTGGAGGTACGGGCGATACCGGCCTCGGCGCAGGCGGCCAGCCAGCCGACCATGACCAGCAGGACGGCGCCGACGACCAACGGGGTGCTCACGAGACCGTGGGGGCGGGGGACGGGCCGGTGAGCCCGTGCTCGCCGCGCCAGCCGTCCACGATGGCGGCCTGGAGACCGAACATCTCGGCCTTCTCGTCCGGCTCCTCGTGGTCGTACCCCAGCAGGTGCAGCACCCCGTGGACGGTCAGGAGCTGGAGCTCCTCGTCCATGGAGTGCTGCGTCGGGGCCTCTTCACCCTGCTTCTTCGCGACCTCCGGACAGAGCACGATGTCACCGAGGAGCCCCTGCGGGGGCTCATCGTCGTCCTTGGCCGGCGGACGCAGCTCGTCCATCGGGAAGGACATGACATCGGTCGGGCCGGGGAGGTCCATCCACTGGATGTGCAGCTGCTCCATGGCGTCGGTGTCCACCACGATCACCGAGAGCTCGGACAGCGGGTGGATCCGCATCCGGGCCAGTGCGTAGCGGGCGATGTCGAGGATCGCCTGCTCGTCGACCTCGGTTCCGGACTCGTTGTTGACGTCGATCGACATGGTGCGCTGCGGCTACTTCCCTTTTCGGCGGTCGCGCCGGCCGTCCTGGCGGCCTTCCGCCCGACCGTCCTGCTGACCGTTTCGGCTGTCGTACTTCTCGTACGCGTCGACGATACGGCCGACGAGCTTGTGCCGGACGACATCCTGGGAGGTGAGGCGGGAGAAGTGCACGTCGTCCACGCCCTCCAGGATCTCCTGGACCTGCCGCAGCCCGCTCTTGGTGCCGCTCGGCAGGTCGACCTGGGTGATGTCACCGGTGATGACGATCTTGGAGTCGAAGCCGAGGCGGGTGAGGAACATCTTCATCTGCTCGGCGCTGGTGTTCTGCGCCTCGTCCAGGATGATGAAGGCGTCGTTCAACGTGCGGCCGCGCATGTAAGCCAGCGGCGCGACCTCGATCGTGCCCGCCGCCATCAGCCGCGGGATCGAGTCGGGGTCGAGCATGTCGTGCAGCGCGTCGTAGAGCGGACGCAGATAAGGGTCGATCTTGTCGAACAGGGTGCCCGGCAGGAAGCCGAGCCGCTCCCCCGCCTCGACCGCGGGCCGGGTCAGGATGATCCGGCTGACCTGCTTGGACTGCAGGGCCTGGACCGCCTTGGCCATGGCGAGGTAGGTCTTGCCCGTACCGGCGGGGCCGATGCCGAAAACGATCGTGTGCTCGTCGATCGCGTCCACGTACCGCTTCTGGTTGAGCGTCTTGGGGCGGATGGTGCGGCCGCGGTTGGAGAGGATGTTCTGCGTGAGCACCTCGGCGGGCGTCTCGCCCTGGGGGTCTCCCTGTCCGTTGCCGGCCGCCCTGAGCATGGCGATCGACCGTTCCACTGCGTCCTCCGTCATCGGCGCTCCGGTGCGGAGCACGAGCATCATCTCGTCGAACAGGCGTTGGATGAGAGCGACGTCCGCGGCCTCGCCCGTGGCACTGATCTCGTTGCCCCGGACATGGATGTCGGCCGCCGGGAAAGCCTCTTCGATCACGCGCAACAGCGAGTCGCCCGATCCGAGGAGCATCACCATGGGGTGTGCGGCCGGGATCCTGATCTGGGCACGCGCCTGCGGCTGTGTGGGTGACTGAGTCATGGGCCGGCCCTATGGCCTGCGCATACCTCCCGTTGCAGGGTTCTCGCTGCTCGACAACCTCTGGACCACCAAGCCTACGACCTGGCAGTGACAACACCGAGGGGTTTTACCGGCCGTGTGTGCGACGCGGCCGCCGTTCGCGTGTGCCGTGCGCGCCGGGGCCCGTGTGCGCGGCCCGCCGCCGGCCGCTCACTGGCGGAAGCCGATCGTGGGCACGGCGCGTCGCAGCGGCCAGGCGCGGGCCGTGGTGGGCAGCAGGTCGTCCAGGAAGGCGTAGCGCTCCAGGGCGGCCGGGTCCTGGCGGTCGCAGGTGCGGATCAGCTGCCACCAGGCGGCGATCTCGGCCCAGCCGGGGGCGGAGAGCGAGCCGCCGAACTCCTGGACCGAGAGCGCGGCGGTGAGCCCGGCGAAGGCGAGCCGGTCGGCGAGCGGCCAGTCGGCGAGGGTGCCCGTCACGAAACCGGCGACGAAGACGTCCCCCGCCCCGGTCGGGTCGAGCGCCTCCACCTCGATGGCCGGCACCGCCGCGGCGGTGCCGGTGCGGCCGTCGACGGCGTACGCGCCCTCCGCGCCCAGGGTGACCACGGCGAGCGGGACGCGTTCGGCGAGCGCGTGCGCGGCGGCCCGCGGGCAGTCGGTACGGGTGTAGCGCATCGCCTCCTGAGCGTTGGGGAGGAACGCCTCGCAGTGCGCCAGGTCGGGCAGGGCGTCCAGGTCCCAGCGGCCCGTCTCGTCCCAGCCGACATCGCCGAAGACCAGCGCACCGTCACGGGCCGCGGTGGCCACCCAGGGCTCGCTCCGGCCCGGGGCGAGCGAGGCGATGGCGGCGCGGGCGCGCGGCGGGCACCGCGGGAAGACCGGGGCGGCGGCTCCGGTGGCGGCGGGGGCGGGGGCCTCGTGGCCGTGCGAGACCATCGTGCGCTCGCCCTCGTACGCCATGGAGACGGTGACCGGGGAGTGCCAGCCCGGAACGGTGTGCGACATCGACAGGTCGATGCCCTCGCCCTGTTCCAGGGCGTCCCAGCAGTACTCGCCGTAGTGGTCGTCCCCGAAGGCGGCGGCGAGGGAGGTGTGCAGGCCGAGGCGGGCGAGGGCGGTGGCCATGTTGGCGACGCCACCGGGGCTGGAGCCCATCCCCCGGGCCCAGGACTCGGTGCCGCGCACGGGGGCGCTGTCGAGGCCCGTGAAGATGATGTCGAGGAAGACCGGGCCCGTCAGGAAGACGTCGCAGGCGGGGTCGCGCGGGGCGCGCAGCGCCTCCAGCGGGTCGATGCCCGGAGTGTGTGTGCTCACCGTGCGCTCCCGGGGTCGTGCGGCGGATCGCGGCGGGATCCGGACCGTGTGAGGTGCGGCCAGTCTGCCCGATCGGCGGAGGGGAACGCAGTGTCCGCGCCCATGTGTTCGCAGTACGCCTGACCTGCATAAACATGCGCTAATACCCGGGGTCTCGCTGCATAAACGCACATGTGACTCAGATCACATCAGGGCGGCTTTCGGGGAGCCGGAAGCGCTTGATACAAATTGCCCCGCGAGCACCTTCGGGGACGTTGTCCGACGAGAGCCGCAATCCCCTGGCATATCGCCATACCTTCCGCAGTACCCCCGCGCCTTCCCGCAGTACCCCTTCGTGCCTTGCCCCCTCGCGCCTTGCGCAGTACCCCCTCCCCCTCCCCCTGCCTGCTCAGGCATGTCTTCAGGAACGCCCATGCCCTCGCGCCCTGGTGCCGCGTGGCCCCTGGTGGCCGTGTTCACCGCCGGATACCTCGCCTCCTATCTGCTGCCCACCGTCGTCGGCCGGCTCAGTGCCCATCTCGGGCTGAGTCCCGCTCAGGCCGGCCTGGTCGGCAGCGCCCTGCTCCTCAGCTCGGCTGGAGCCGGCTTCGCCCTGGCGGGCCGGGTCGAGCGGTTCGGGGCCCGTACCCCCGCCCGCGCCGGACTGGTGCTGGCCGCCGTCGGCTACGGCTGCGCCGCGCTCGCCGGGTCCGTACCGCTGGTGGTGCTCGGCGTGATGGTCGGCGGCTTCGGCTCGGGCACGGCGACGGCGGTCGCGGCATCCGGGATCGCCGCCCGGCGCGACCCGCACCGGACGTCCTCGCTCGGGCTGCTCGCCGTGTCCGCCACGGCGGGCGTCCTGTACCTGACGATCCCTCATCTCGGCGGCGGCCACCGGCTTCCGTTCGCCGCGATCGCCCTGGTCGCCCTGCTCGTCTGGCCCGCCACCGCCCGGCTCGACGGCGCGCGCACGGCGGAGGAGACCAGCTCGCCGATCACCGGCCGGCTGCCGCACCGCCGCTCCGGGCTCGTCCTGGCGGGCGGCATGCTCCTCTGGTCCATGGCGCAGAACGCGCTGTGGGGCGTGAGCAGCCGCATCGGCCTCGACCAGGCGGGGCTGTCCGAGGTCGCCGTCGGCGCGGTGTTCGCCGCCGCGCTCGGCGCGGGTCTGCTCGGGGTGACGGGCGCCGGGCTGCTCGGCGCCCGGCTGGGCCGGGCGGTGCCGATCGGGCTCGGGACCGTGGTCATCGCCGCGAGCATCGTGCTCAGCTCCTCGGCCCGGGACCTCGGGTCGTTCGCGACCGGCGAGATCATGTGGAACACCGTCTACCCGGTGGTCCTGTCCTACCTGATCGGCCTGGCCGCCTCCCTGGACGTACGCGGCCGGTGGGCGGTGCTGGCGGGCTCGGCCTCCTCGGTGGGCGTCGCCTGCGGCCCGCTGCTGGGGAGCGTGCTCTCCGAGGAGGCCGGCTATCCGGCGATGGGTCTGATCCTGGGGGCGGCCACCCTGCTGGTCGCCGCCCCGGTGACCGCCGTGGCACTGCACACCGGTGGCCGTCCGCTGGTGCCCGGTTCGGTGCGCCGTCGCGGTGGCGCGCCGGCCGCTCTGCTCGCCGCCACCACCGGCGGCGGCCTGTCCGGCGCGGTGCCGAAGCTCGGTTCGCCGGAGCAGGCCGTCACGGAGCTGCGCGTGCCGGCGCTGCGGCGCAGGCGGCTGGTGCGCAGCGCGATCCGGACGGCCGGTCCGGACGGCGGTTCCGGTCAGTCGAACGCGTACGCCTCGACCTCGGACAGGTAGCGCGCCCTGCGCTCCTCGTCGTGGTCGAGGAAGGCCGCCTCGAAGGAGTTGCGGGCCAGGGTGCGCAGCTGCTCCGGGTCCAGGGCGAGCGCGTCGCGGACGGCGTCGAAGTTGTCTCCGGCGTACCCGCCGAAGTAGGCGGGGTCGTCGGAGTTGACGGTGCAGTGGAGTCCGGCGGCCAGCATCGCGGGCAGCGGGTGGTCCTTCAGCGTGTCGACCGTCCGCAGCCTGACGTTGGAGAGCGGGCAGAGCGTGAGCGGCACCCGGTCGGCGACCAGCCGTGCCACCAGCTCCGGATCCTCCATGCAGCGCAGCCCGTGGTCGACGCGCTCGACGCCGAGGACGTCCAGGGCCTCCCGGATGTACTCCGGCGGGCCCTCCTCCCCCGCGTGGGCCACCTTGCGCAGGCCGAGCGCGGTGGCCGCCTCGTACACCTCACGGAACTTGGCGGGCGGGTGGCCGACCTCGGCGGAGTCCAGGCCGATGGCGCTGATCCGGTGCAGATACGGCTTGGCCGCGTCGAGGGTGCCGAGGGCCGATTCGGCGGACAGGTCGCGCAGGAAGCACAGGATCAGCTGGGTGGAGATCCCATGGGTCTCCTCGCTGCGCTCCAGCGCGCGGCCGAGCCCTTCGATGACCGTGCCGATGGGGACGCCCCGGGCGGTGTGGGCCTGCGGGTCGAAGAAGATCTCGGCGTGCCGGACGCCCTGGGCGGCGGCGCGGGCGAGGTAGGCGTCGGCCAGTTCGGCGAAGTCGTCCTCGGTGCGCAGGACGGCCATCAGCGCGTAGTAGAGGTCCAGGAAGGACTGGAGGTCGTCGAACGCGTAGGCGGCGCGCAGTTCGTCGGTGGTGGCGTACGGCAGGGTCACCCCGTTGCGTTCCGCGAGGGCGAAGGCGAGCTCGGGTTCGAGGGTGCCTTCGATGTGGAGGTGGAGTTCTGCCTTGGGGAGGTGCACGGTGTCTCGCAAACGGTGGTGCTGGTGGGATCAGTGGTGCCGGGTGGGGACCGGGACGCGGATGAGGTCCTGGGCGACGGTGAGTTCGCCGTCGAACCCGGCGGCGCGGGCCTGGGTCTCGAAGAGCTCCGGGTCGTTGTAGCGCTGGGAGAAGTGGGTCAGCACGAGGTGGCGGACGCCCGCCTCCTTCGCGACGCGGGCGGCCTGTCCAGCGGTCAGGTGGCCGTGGTCCACGGCGAGTCTCCCGTCCTCGTCGAGGAAGGTCGACTCGATGACGAGCATGTCGCAGCCCTCGGCGAGCGCGTACACCCCGTCGCAGAGGCGGGTGTCCATGACGAACGCGAACCGCTGTCCGCGCCGGTGCTCGGAGACCTGCTCCAGGGTGACGCCGCCGAGGGAGCCCGCGCGCTGGAGGCGGCCCACGTCCGGTCCGGCGATGCCGTGCTCCTTGAGCAGGGCGGGGAGCATGCGGCGGGTGTCGGGCTCGGTGAGGCGGTAGCCGTACGACTCGACGGGGTGCGAGAGCCGGTGGCTGTCGAGGGTGTACGCGGGGGTGGTGGCGAGGATTCCGCCGTCACCGGCGACCGGCGCCCGGTCCAGCTCGACGGTCTCGCGGTAGGCGGTGGCGTACCGCAGCCGGTCGAAGAAGTGCTGTCCGCTCGCCGGGTAGTGGGCGGTCACCGGATGCGGCACCTGGTCCAGGTTGATGCGCTGGATCACCCCGGCGAGCCCGAGGGAGTGGTCGCCGTGGAAGTGGGTGACGCAGATCCGGTGGATGTCGTGCGCGGCGACCCCGGCCCGCAGCATCTGGCGCTGGGTGCCCTCACCGGGATCGAAGAGGATGCCCTCGCCGTCCCAGCGCAGCAGATAGCCGTTGTGGTTGCGGTGACGGGTGGGGACCTGGCTGGCGGTGCCGAGCACCACCAGCTCGCGTACGGACATGGGGAAACGCTCCTGCGCTGCGAGGGGGCTATCCGGGGGGCCACTGGAGGCCGCGGCCGCCCAGGACGTGGGCGTGCGCGTGGAAGACGGTCTGGCCGGCGCCGGAACCGGTGTTGAAGATGACCCGGTAGCCGGTGGAGTCGATCTTCTCGTCGGCGGCGACCGCTCCGGCCTCGGTCAGCACGTCGGCGGCGATCCTCGGTTCGGCGGCGGCGAGGGAGGCGGCGTCCGGGTAGTGGACCTTGGGGATGACCAGGACGTGGGTCGGGGCCTGCGGGTTGATGTCGCGGAAGGCGACGGTGGTCTCGCTCTCGCGGACGATGGTCGCCGGGATGTCCCCCGAGACGATCTTGCAGAACAGGCAGTCGGACTGCGGCTCTCCCGCCATGGCGCCGGGCCTCCTCGTTCGCTGGTGATCCGTGGTGATCAGTACAGGGGCATGCTATCGCCGGGCCGCCGGGCCTCGTTCTGCCCCGGCGGCCGGTGCGTGCCGGCAGCAGCTCATCCCCAGCGGCCGGTGCGTCCCAGCAGCAGTGCCGTCGCCGCCGTCCCCGCCGTGGACGTACGCAGTACGCTGCGGCCCAGCCGGTAGGGGCGGGCGCCCGCCTCGGCGAAGGCGGTCAGCTCCTGCGAGGAGACGCCGCCCTCGGGGCCGACGACGAGCACGATCGTGCCCTCGGCGGGGAGGTCGGCGGTGGCGAGCGGGGTGCTGTCGTGGTCGCGGTCCTCGTGGAGGACCCCGGCGAAGTCGGCTCCGGCGAGCAGGGCCGCGACCTGCTTGGTCGTCATGGCCTCGGCCACCTCGGGGAACCGCACCCGGCGGGACTGCTTGCCCGCCTCGCGTGCCGTGCTGCGCCACTTCGCCAGGGCCTTCGCGCCCCGGTCGCCCTTCCACTGGGTGATGCAGCGGGCGGCCTGCCAGGGCACGATCGCGTCGACGCCGGTCTCGGTCATCGTCTCGACGGCCAGCTCGCCCCGGTCGCCCTTGGGGAGCGCCTGGACGACGGTGATCCGGGGCGCGGGCCCCGGCTCCTCCCGGACGCCCGCGTGGAGCGTGACGGTGAGGCGGTCCTTGCCCTCGGCGGAGCGGACGACGCCCTCGGCCCAGCGGCCGACTCCGTCGGTGAGGACGACGTCCTCGCCCGGCTGGAGCCGCTTGACGGAGACGGCGTGCCGTCCCTCGGGGCCGTCCAGGACGAACTCCGTGCCGGTGGGCATCCGTTCGACGACGAAGACCGGTGCGGTCACCGGGGGCTCCTCATGCTCAGGGCCGCCCGGGCGGCCTCCAGTTCGGCGGCGAGCAGCTCGACCAGCTCGCCTGCGGGCAGTTCGCGGGCCATCCGGTGGCCCTGTCCGGCCCACAGGGCCATGCCCTGGGCGTCCCCGGCCTTGGCTGCGGCCCGGCGCAGCCCGCTGGTGACGTAGTGGACCTGGGGGTAGGCGGCGGGGGCGTACGGGCCGTGTTCGCGGACGAAGCGGTTGACCAGACCGCGGGCGGGCCGCCCGGAGAAGGCGCGGGTCAGCTCGGTGCGGACGAACAGGGGGTTGGTCAGGGCCTGCTTGTGCAGCGGGTGCGCGCCGGACTCGGGGCAGACCAGGAAGGCGGTGCCGAGCTGGGCGGCGTCCGCGCCCGCCGCGAGGACGGCGGCGATCTGGGAGCCGCGCATCAGGCCGCCGGTGGCGACGATCGGGATCTGCACGGTCTCGCGGACCTGGGCGACGAGGGAGAGCAGCCCGGTGCCGGTCTGGTCGAGCTGCGGGTCGTCGCGGTGGGTGGACTGGTGGCCGCCCGCCTCGACGCCCTGGACGCAGACGGTGTCGGCGCCCGCCCACTGGGCGCTCTGGGCCTCCTCGGCGGAGGTGACCGTGACGACGGTGTGCGTACCCGCGCGGGCGAAGGCGTCCAGAGTGTCCCGGGCGGGACAGCCGAAGGTGAAGGAGACGACCGGGACCGGATCGTCCAGCAGGATCGCGACCTTCGCCTCGTAGCCGTCGTCGCCGCTGCTGTCCGGGTCGCCGAGCGGGGTCTCGTACCAGGCGGCCTCGCCGGCGAGCTGGTGGCGGTAGACCTCGACGGCGCTGGGGTCGGCGAGCGCGGGCTGCGGCATGAAGAGGTTGACGCCGAACGGGCCGGAGGTGAGCCGGCGGAGCTGTTTGATCTCGTTGTACATCCCGTCCGCCGTCTTGTACCCGGCGGCCAGGAATCCGAGCCCGCCGGCTTCGGCGACGGCCCCGGCGAGCTGGGGTCCGGACGCGCCGCCCGCCATGGGGGCCTGCACGATCGGATACCGGCAGAGATCGGTCAACTCGGAGGACATGTGCGCATCGTGCCACGTCCCGCGCACGGGGCCGAATCAGCCAGCCGACGGGCTGACCGGTTCTCCCGCCGAACGCCGCACCGCCCGCCGGTGGAGAACCGGCGGGCGGTGCGGCGAAAGGCCAAAAGCGGTTCAGCGGCCGTTGAACGCGTCCTTCAGACGGGAGAAGAGACCCTGCTGACCTGGCTGGAATTGACCCAGGGGTCGCTCCTCACCGCGCAGAACGGCCAGCTCCCGCAGCAGCCGCTCCTGCTCGGGGTCGAGTTTGGACGGGGTGATCACCTCGACGTGCACGATCAGGTCGCCCCGGCCGCCACCGCGCAGATGCGTGATCCCGCGTCCGTGCAGGGGCACGGACTGGCCGGACTGGGTGCCGGGCCGGATGTCGATCTCCTCCAGGCCGTCCAGCGTCTCCAGCGGGCACTTGGTGCCGAGGGCCGCGGCCGTCATGGGGATGGTGACCGTGCAGTGCAGGTCGTCGCCGCGCCGCTGGAAGACGGAGTGCGGCAGCTCGTGGATCTCCACGTACAGGTCGCCGGGCGGGCCGCCGCCGGGGCCGACCTCGCCCTCTCCGGCGAGCTGGATGCGGGTGCCGTTGTCGACGCCCGCGGGGATCTTGACCGTGAGCGTGCGGCGCGAGCGGATGCGGCCGTCGCCGGCGCACTCGGGGCACGGGGTGGGCACGACGGTGCCGAAGCCCTGGCACTGCGGGCAGGGCCGCGAGGTCATGACCTGGCCCAGGAAGGACCGGGTGACCTGCGAGACCTCACCGCGTCCGCGACACATGTCACAGGTCTGGGCCGAGGTGCCGGGGGCCGCGCCCTCGCCGCTGCAGGTGTTGCAGACGACGGCCGTGTCGACCTGGATGTCCTTGGTGGTGCCGAAGGCCGCCTCGTTGAGGTCGATCTCCAGCCGGATCATGGCGTCCTGGCCGCGCCGGGTCCGCGAACGGGGCCCGCGCTGCGCGGCGTTGCCGAAGAAGGCGTCCATGATGTCGGAGAAGTTGCCGAAGCCGCCGGCTCCGAAACCGCCCGCACCGCCGCCGCCTCCGCCGTTCGCGGAGAGCGGGTCGCCGCCGAGGTCGTAGACCTGCTTCTTCTGCGGGTCGGAGAGCACCTCGTAAGCGGCGTTGATCTCCTTGAACCGCTCCTGGGTCTTCGGGTCCGGGTTGACATCCGGGTGCAGCTCGCGGGCGAGCCGACGGAATGCCTTCTTGATCTCGTCCTGAGATGCGTCGCGGCGCACGCCGAGTACGGCGTAGTAGTCCGTGGCCACTTACGACTCCGCCAGGATCTGTCCGACGTAACGTGCCACTGCGCGTACCGCTCCCATCGTTCCGGGGTAGTCCATGCGGGTCGGTCCGACCACGCCGAGTTTGGCGACTGCCTCGTCGCCCGAACCGTAGCCGACCGCGACGACGGACGTGGAGTTGAGCCCCTCGTGGGCGTTCTCGTGCCCGATCCGTACGGTCATGCCGGAGTCCGTGGCCTCACCGAGCAGCTTCAACAGGACGACCTGCTCCTCCAGTGCTTCCAGCACCGGCCGGATCATCACCGGGAAGTCGTGTCCGAAGCGGGTGAGGTTGGAGGTGCCGCCGATCATCAGCCGCTCCTCCGTCTCCTCGACCAGGGTTTCGAGGAGGGTGGAAAGAACCGTGGAAACCGTCCCCCGGTCCTCGCTGTCGAAGGATTCCGGCAGCTCCTGCACCAGGCGCGGGACATCCGCGAAGCGGCGTCCGACGACCCGGCTGTTGAGCCGGGCCCGCAGATCCGCGAGCGATGTCTCACCGAACGGCGCAGGGCAGTCGATCATACGCTGTTCGACCCGGCCGGTGTCCGTGATCAGGACGAGCATCAACCGGGCGGGGGCGAGCGAGAGCAGCTCCACGTGCCGCACCGTCGAGCGGGTGAGCGAGGGGTACTGCACGACCGCGACCTGCCGGGTCAGCTGCGCGAGCAGCCGCACCGTCCGGCCGACCACGTCGTCGAGGTCGACCGCGCCGTCGAGGAAGTTCTGGATGGCCCGGCGCTCGGGCGAGGACAGCGGCTTGACGCCCGCGAGCTTGTCGACGAAGAGGCGGTACCCCTTGTCGGTGGGGATGCGCCCCGCGCTCGTGTGCGGCTGGGCGATGAAGCCCTCGTCCTCCAGCACCGCCATGTCGTTGCGGACGGTGGCAGGCGAGACTCCCAGCCGGTGCCGCTCGGTCAGCGCCTTGGAGCCGACGGGCTCCTCGGTGCCGACGTAGTCCTGGACGATGGCGCGCAGCACTTCGAGTCTGCGTTCGCTCAGCATCGCGCACACCTCCAGATGTATGTCTCCGGTCTCCGACTGGCACTCGGCGCGTACGAGTGCCAGCAATCCCGTCGTCAGTGTACGGGGGTGGGGTGGGGCCTGGGCAAGGGCGACCGGCCGCACCGCCACGGGACCGCGCAGGTCGTTGCCGATAGCGTCCTGGTATGGACGTCGCTTGGGAAGACTTCGGGTGGGAGCGGTTGGGCAACGGTGTCGGCCGGCGGCGGCTCCCGGGCTGGGACGCCACCGTCGCGCTGGTCGCCGGTGCGGAGGGGGTGCTGCTGTACGACACGGGTTCGACCCTGCGCGAGGGCGTGGAACTGCGGCGGCAGGCCGAGGCGCTGCTCGGACGCAGGGTGACGCATATCGCACTGAGCCACCCCCATTTCGATCATGTGCTGGGCACGGCGGCGTTCGCCGGGGTGCGGGTGTACGGCTCCGCGGGCCTGACCGCCCTGCTGCGGGAGGAGGAGCAGGGGCTGTACGCGTCGGCCGTGCGCCATGGCGTCGGCGAGGACGAGGCGGCCCGGTCGGCGGACACGCTGGTGGTCCCGCACCACGAGGTGTGCGGCGAGCGGAGGCTCGACCTGGGCGGCGGCCGCCGGGTGCTGCTGGCCGATCTCGGCCCCGCCCACAGCAGCCACGACCTCGCGGTGCTGGTGCCGGGCTCGGACGGCGAGCCTCCGGTGGTGCTCTGCGGCGATCTGGTCGAGGAGTCGGGCGATCCGCAGGCGGGCCCGGACGCGGTCCCCGCGCGCTGGCCGGCCGCGCTGGAGAGGCTGCTGGAGCTGGGGGGCGAGGACGCGCTGTACGTACCGGGGCACGGGGCGGTGGTGGACGCGGCGTTCGTCCGGGCACAACGGGCGGCGCTGGCGGAGCGGTTCGCGATGGTGTGAGGATCTCCGCGGCGGCGTGAGGTTCTTCACGGCGGCGGGCCGATTATCGTCGGGCCATGCGCAGCTACCAGCCGGACCTGACCCCGCCGTGGAAGCGGTCCGCCCCCGTGCCCGAGGTGCCCGCCGAACCCGATCTGGTCGTGGAGGAGGTCGCCACCGGCTTCTGCGGGGCGGTGATCCGCTGCGAGAAGACGGCCCAGGGGCCGACGGTGACCCTGGAGGACCGGTTCGGCAAGCACCGGGTGTTCCCGATGGAACCGCGCGGCTTCCTGCTGGAGGGCAAGGTCGTCACGCTGGTGCGCCCGGGTCCCGGCGGTCCGGTGCGCCCCACGCGTACGGCATCCGGATCGGTGGCGGTGCCCGGCGCGCGGGCCCGGGTGGCGCGGGCCGGGCGGATCTACGTGGAGGGCCGGCACGACGCGGAACTGGTGGAGCGGGTGTGGGGCGACGACCTGCGCATCGAGGGCGTGGTCGTGGAGTACCTGGAGGGCGTCGACGACCTTCCGGCGATCGTCGGGGAGTTCGGGCCGGGGCCGGACGCGCGGCTCGGGGTGCTGGTGGACCATCTGGTGCCCGGCTCCAAGGAGTCCCGGATCGCGGCTCAGGTGACCGGTGACCACGTGCTGGTGGTGGGGCACCCCTACATCGACGTGTGGGAGGCGGTGAAGCCGTCCTCGGTGGGGATCGACGCCTGGCCGGTGGTGCCGAGGGGCCAGGACTGGAAGACGGGTGTGTGCCGGGCGCTGGGGTGGCCGGAGAACACCGGGGCCGCCTGGCAGCACATTCTGTCGAAGGTCCGCAGCTACAAGGACCTGGAACCCCAACTGCTGGGCCGGGTAGAGGAATTGATCGACTTCGTCACCCTTCCGGACTGATGTCCCCGGGCCGAGGACGGTCCGTCCCGGACGATCACGTACCGATCTCTATGAATGCCTGCGTCCCACACGCACCATCGGTTATTGAGGGGTACCGAGGGGGAGAACGGGCCGGCGGTTCACGGGGGAAGGGCACGGGGCGATGGCGCGCGAGGTCTGGCGGGACAGTGCGGAGAACGAGGCGGCTTCGGCCGTCTTCCACCTGATGCAGCAGTTGATCGACCGGTACCGGGTCAACCGGCCGGTGATGCCGCTCGTGGTGGCCCAGGCGGCGGACGCCGGGGCCGGGCCGGAGATCGACGCGCGGGTGGAGCAGCTCGTGCATCAGGTGCACCGGGCCAACGAGTTACGCCGGGTGCCGGTGCGGCTGCTCGACGGCGCGGGGGCGACTCCGTACGAGGCGGCGCTCGACATGGTGCGCACGCTCTCCGAGAAGCCGTGGGAGACCCGGGAGAACACCCAGTACAAGAACTTCTCCTTCCCGCGCTCGCGGCTGCTCGGGGCGATCGAGCAGGCCACCGCGACGGTGGTCGAACAGTCCGGCGGCGACCCCTCCGAGGTCCGTGAGGAAAGGATTCTGGAGCAGTTGAGCCGGTTGCGCTGGCGGTCCGGCCGACCGCGCGGGGGGACCCGGTGGGACGCGCTGCGGCAGTCGGTGCGGCCCGAGACGTTCGTCGGGGCGCTCTTCATCGCGCTGCTCAGCGTGTTGCTCGGGGAGATCGACTGGCTGCTGACGGCCCTGGTGGCGGCGGTCGCGCTGATCGGGCTCGCCGCGGTGGGCCTGGCGAGCCGGGCCGCGCCGCCGCTGCTGTGGCTGCGCCGGGCCAGTCGCTGGTTCGCCACCACCTCCTCGCTGGCCGCGTCCAGCACGGGCTATCCGTCGGACGGCTGGTCGTGGTTCTCGCCGAGCGGGTCGTGGCGGGTGATCCGGGCGCGGGCGGCGGCGGTCGCGGAGCGGGTGGCGGACGCGGGGACGGGCGACGAGCACGCGCGCCAGTTCCACCTGGAGCTGCGGGTGCAGGCGCTGCTGGAGGATCTGCGGCACAACTACCGCCCGCACTCCCTGGACTGGCGGCGCAGCAAGCGCACGGTCCCGCCGGTGGTGTTCCTGCCCCGGGCCACGCAGGACAACGGCGGCATCCTGCTGATCAACGCGATCAACAACGTACGGTCGCGGCGCAGTGAGGTCGATCCGCTGCTGCTGCTCGCCTCGCTGCCGGCCTCCGAGATCATGCGGCACACCCCGCCGCTGCCGCCGGAGCGGCCCGGTCCGGGGGCGCCGACCGGTTCGTCCGGGGCGCGGGCCCGCTACGAGCGCTGGGTGGACGATCTGAGCCTGGGCCAGTCGCCGGTGGCCGCGGCGACCCTGGCGTGGGTGCTTCTGCTGCCGCTGTCCACCGAGAAGCTGACCCATGAGCACGCGCACGCCCAGCTCGTCACCCACCGGGTGCGGCGGACCTGGGCGTGGTGGGTGATGTCGCGGGCGACGATCGCCGCGGCCGTCGTGGGCTCGCTGCTGGGGGCGTTCCTGTGGGCCGGGCACTGGCGCGACACGTACTGCCACGGACCGCTGACCGACCGGAACACGGACGCGATCTGGCAGGGGCCGGCCGGCGACCGGGAGTGCGTGGGGGTGGCGACCGCGCCCGAGGTGCTCTTCGCGCGGGGCAACGACCTGGAGCTGAACGGGGCGGGCAAGGGCATCACGTTCGAGCGGATCGAGCAGGCGATCCGCGAGGAGAACGACGACATCGAGGCGGGCGACGCGTATGTGACGGTCGTGTACGCCGGCCCGCTCACCGCCACGGGCAAGGACCGGGAGGCGACCCGCAAGGGGCTGGAGGAGCTGACCGGGGTCTACCTCCAGCAGCGGGCGGTGAACAAGACGGTGCGCCGGTCGGTGAAGCTGCGGGTGCTGACCGCCAACGGCGGCGAGGACATGCTGCGGCAGCTCACCGCCGTGGAGAAGATCATCGAGGTGGCCCGGCGGGATCCGACGGTGGTCGGGGTGGTCGGTCTCGGCCGGAACACCCAGGAGAGCGAGAAGGCGACGAAGCTGCTCCGGGAGGCCGGACTGCCGGTGGTGAACACCACGAACTCCAGCAGCGACCTGCCCCGCGAGTACCCGAACTACTTCGGCCTCGCGGCGACGGACGAGGAGCAGACGCATGTGCTCGGTCTTGTCGCCCGGCAGATCGCGAAGGGCCTCGACCGCCCGCACGCGATCGTGCTGTCGCGCGAGGACCGCAACGGGGACCTGGACCGGTACACCGCCGAGCAGCGGGAGGCGGGCCGCAAGATGCTTCAGGACGCGGGTTTCGAGCCGGGGAAGGACGTGACGTACGACCTGGCGGGCGGGGCGAGCCTGAACACTCCGCTGACGACCATCTGCCAGGCCGAGCGGGTTCCCGACGCGCTGTACTTCGCGGGGCGGGTCGAGGACGTACCGACGCTGATGCGGGGCCTGTCCGAGACCACCGGGTGCTCGGACCGGCGGATGACGGTGTTCACCGGGGACGATCTGACGAAGGGGACGTTCGACGACTCCACGTCCATCGCGGCCAACGTCACGCTCTACCACTCCTCGCTCGCTCCGCTGGACCGGGGGAAGAACCTCGGCTTCTACGGGGACGCGTACCGCACCCTGCGGCGGCTGCACCCCGAGGGCGAGGTCACCGCGCTGGTCTCGGGGCGTCCGGCGTACGAGGACGATCTGTTCGCCAGCGGACAGACCGTGATCTCCTACAGCGCCACGGCCGCCCTGTACGACGCGGCGGCGCGCGGCGACAAGCGGCGGAGCGCGGCGGAGACGTGGGCGACGCTGCACACGGTGGACCTGAACAACATGCCGACGGGGACGATCTCGTTCAGCCGGGCGCGGTCCTCGGTCTCGGACAATGTGCACGGCCTCAACATCGTCAAGGTGGTCCGGCCGGGGCCGAGCGCGGAGCGGACCCTGGTCTGCGGCAAGCCCGCCGGGGTGGCCCCGCCGCTGACGGCGAAGGACTGCAAGCCGTGAGGGCTTCGCCCCCGGGCTCGGTCGACGCACGGTGAGGGCTTCGCCCCGGGGGCTCAGTCGACCAGGTCGCGGACGACGGCGTCGGCGAGGAGCCGCCCGCGCAGGGTGAGGACCGCGCGGCCCTTCACGTACGGTTCCGGCTCCAGCAGTCCGTCGGTCAGGGCGCGGCGGGAGGCGGCGAGACCGTCGGGTTTCAGGAGGTCCAGCGGGCAGCCCTCGCGCAGCCGCAGCTCCAGCAGGATGCGCTCGACCCGGCGGTCCTCCTCGGCGAGGATCTCGCGGCCCGCGCCGGGCGACTTGCCCTCGGCGAGCGCCTGGGCGTACGCGCCGGGGTGCTTCACGTTCCACCAGCGCACGCCGCCGACGTGGCTGTGGGCGCCGGGGCCCGCGCCCCACCAGTCGGCGCCGCGCCAGTACAGCTCGTTGTGCAGGCAGCGGCCGGCCTCGGTGGTGGCCCAGTTGGAGACCTCGTACCAGTGGAACCCGGCGGCGGCGAAGGCCTCGTCCGCGATGAGATAGCGGTCGGCGTGGGCGTCGTCGTCGGTCATCGGGATCTCACCGCGCCGGATGCGGCGGGCGAGCTGGGTGCCCTCCTCGACGATCAGGGCGTACGCCGACACGTGGTCGGGGCCCGCGCCGATCGCGGCGTCCAGGGTGGACCGCCAGTCGTCGTCGGACTCGCCGGGGGTGCCGTAGATCAGGTCGAGGTTGACGTGGTCGAAGCCCGCCGCCCGCGCCTCGGCGACACACGCCTCGGGGCGGCCGGGGGTGTGCGTGCGGTCGAGGATCTTCAGGATGTGCTGCTTGGCGCTCTGCATTCCGAAGGAGACCCGGTTGAAGCCGCCCTCGCGCAGGGCTTCGAGGTAGGCCGGGTCGACGGACTCGGGGTTGGCCTCGGTGGTGACCTCGGCGTCGTCCGCGAGCCCGAACTCGTCCTTGATCGCGGCCAGCATCCGTACGAGGTCGGCGGCGGGCAGCAGGGTCGGGGTCCCGCCGCCGACGAAGACGGTACGGACCGGGCGCGGGTCGTCGCCGAGGACCTTGCGGGCCTGGCGGACCTCCTCGATCAGGTGGACGGCGTAGTTGTCGCGGGAGGCCAGCGCACCTCCGGAGCCGCGCAGCTCGGTGGCGGTGTAGGTGTTGAAGTCGCAGTAGCCGCAGCGGGTGGCGCAGTACGGGACGTGCAGGTAGAAGCCGAGCGGGCGGTCGGCTGCGCCTTCCAGGGCATGGCGGGGCAGCGCCCCGTCGTCGGGCACGGGTTCACCATCGGGCAGTACGGAAGGCATACCGCCCATTGTCGCTCGCCGCCGGAGCTTCCCGGACCGGGCGGGCCCGGGGGTCCGGTCCGGGCCCGTTCCGTCCGCGTGTCAGTCCGCGTGCAGGACCAGCAGGGCCACGTCGTCGTCCGGGGGCTGCTCGGCGAACTCGTGGACCGCGCGCCGGATCTTCTCAGCGGTCGCCTCGGCGGGCAGCCCGGCGCACCCGGCCAGCACCCGGGCCAGCCCGTCCCCGTCGTCGAACATCAGCGGGCCCGACCGCCGCTCGGTCACCCCGTCGGTGACGCAGAGCAGGGTGTCCCCGGGCGCGAGGTCGAAGACCTGGCTCTCGTACGCCACGTCCTCGACGACCCCGAGCAGCACCTGGGGCTCGGCGGCCGGGCGTACGGTGCCGTCGGGGCGCAGCAGCAGCGGCAACGGGTGTCCGGCGCTGGCCACCGTGCAGCGGACCCCGCCGTCGGGGAGCGGCACGACCTCCCCGTACAGCAGGGAGAGGAACCGCGACTGGGTGCCGTCGTGGAGCTGCCGGCCCCCGGCTGCGGCGACCATCAGGGCGGCGGCCTCGGCGGCCTCCATGGCGTCGTCGAGGAGGAGCCGGTTCAGCCGGTCCAGGACCTTGCCGACGCCGAAGCCCTCCCGGGAGAGCAGACGGAGCCAGGGGCGGGCGAGACCGGTGACGACGGCCGCCTCCGGGCCCGAGCCCTGGACGTCGCCGAGGACGAAGCACCAGCGGTCGCCGGGGCACGGGAAGATGTCGTAGAAGTCACCGCCGACCACCCCGTCGTCGCTCGGTTCGTAGACGAGGGAGCTGGTCACGCCGGGGATGTCCGCGACCTTGCTGGGGAGCAGGCCGCGCTGGAGGATCCGGCTGATGGTGGCCTGCCGGGTGTAGGCGCGGGCCGCGCCGACGGCGAGGCCGAGGCGGCGGACGAAGTCCTCGATCAGCGAGGAGACGGCCTCGGGTACCCGGGCGACGCCCTCCCGCCCGACGAGGACGGTGCCGAGCATCCGGCCCCCGGCGGTGATGCGGAACGCGAGCGCGGCCCCGTCCCGGCCGCCGGGGTGCGGCGGCGCGGCGTCCTCGGCCCCACCGGGTTGATCGGCGGGGTGGCCGGGGTGCTCGGGCCAGGGCACGGGGACGGGGCCGGAGCCCGCCCCGGCGGGAAGGGTGAGCGGGGCCCGCTCCAGAGCGGTGCGCAGGGGCTCGGCGCCGGTCTCGTCGCTGTGCCAGACCCGGGCCGGCCGGGGTTCGGCGGCCGGTCCCCCGCCCTCGGTCTCCAGCCAGATCGCGCACCAGTCCGCGAGCCGGGGCACCAGCAGCTGGCCCGCTATGGCGGCCACGAGGTCCTCGTCGAGCTGCCCGGCGAGGAGGTCGGAGGCCTCGGCGAGGAAGGCCGGGGCGCCGCGGCTGTCCCAGACCGCGTCGTCGCGTTCGGTGCGCCGGGCGGCGGGGGCGAGGATCTCGGCGGCGCGCAGGCCGCGCCGGAGTGCCTCCCCGTCGGGCGGGGCGAGCGGGGCGCTCCAGTCGTCGACGGGCAGGCGGGCCCAGACGGTCTTGAGGCCGGTGCGGTAGGTGATGCCCCAGGAGTCGGCGAGGGTGGCGACGAGCTGGAGGCCCCGGCCGTACTCGGCGGGGTCCGGCAGCTCCCCGGCGACCGCCGCGTCCGGTTCCGGCCCGGGCTCCGGCTCGTCGCCGCTGACCGGGCGGGCCGGGTGGTGGTCGGTGACCTCCAGGACGAGGGCGGCGGACGGCTCGTCACCGCCGTCCTCCTCCAGCCTGAGGACCAGGTCGACGGTGGTGCCGGCGTGCACGACGGCGTTGGTGACCAGCTCGTTGGTGACGGTCACGGCATCGTCGGCCAGCCGGTCGCTGAAGCCCACGGCGGCGGGCACCCCGAGCCCGGTCCACTCCGCGAGCGCGGCCCGGACGAACCGCCGGGCGGCGGACGGGGCGAGCGGTATCCCGGGCAGGCTGGTGCGGCTGGCCAGGCGCGGGCCGTGCGCGCCCCCGGCACGGATGGTGCCGGGACGCTGCGCGGTGTCCCGCTGCAGGGGAATGGGCGCCACGGGGCGGCTCCTCCGGTCGGACGACACCGACAGAGTGACAGACCGGCCGCATCCATAAGCACCGAGTTACGGAAGTGAGCGGAAAATCGAGCAGATTCGAACGCGCGGGACGGGTTACGACATGTCGGAAGCGGCGTCACCGGAGGACGGGACGGCCGCCGGGCGTCGCCTGCGGTGGACCACCGCGCCGCCCACCGCGAGCAGGAGGACGACCACGGCGGACACCCCGTAGGCCGTGTGCTCGGCGAAGAGCCGCCCCAGCCCCTTGAGGACACCGAAGCCGGCGGTCGCGTAGATCAGCGCCCAGGCGGCCCCGCCCGCGAACAGGGCCGGGAGGTAGCGCGACAGGGGCATCCGCATGCTGCCCGCGAGGAAGTTGGCGGCGGTCTGGAACCCGACCGTCAGGAAGGAGACGGCCACCACCGGCGCGCCCCAGCGCTGGATCGCCCGCTCGGCACGCCGGAACTTCGCCGAGGAGGTCCGCGCCGCGAACCTGCTGCGCCGGGCACCGGCTCCGGCGAGCCACCCGACGGCGAACGTCCCGCCTGCGCGCAGCAGGACGATGACGTACAGGGCTCCGGCCGCGAGCGCGATCTCATCCACGAGACCTCGCCCCGGGCCCGGGCGCCCGCCGGGCACGAGCCCGGTCACCGTCTCCCACCTGCACCCCGCCTCTACCTGTTCCGTCCGCCGGGTACCACACCAGGCAAGGCCAGCCTAACCGGGCGCGCATACGGCGGGCACCGGCCCCCTGGTCACGCCCGGACGAAAGGGCCGACGAAACACTTACCACTCGGTCGGAATTCACCGCCCCCGCGAGTGTACGTTCGTACGCTCTGGAGCTAGGGTCGTCCGCATGACCGTCGACATCGAGACACGGCCCCTCCCCGCCGCACGCCACGCGCGGGCCGCCGTAGCCGTCCTGTTCTTCACGAACGGGGCGCTGTTCGCCAACCTGCTGCCGAGGTATCCGCAGATCAAGGAGGATCTGGCGATCGGCAACGGCGCCTACGGTCTCGCGGTCGCCGCGTTTCCCGCAGGGGCCATCACGGCCGGCCTCGCGGCGGGGGTGCTCGTGCGCCGCATGGGCTCGGCGCGGGTCGCGGTGCTCGGGACCCTGCTGATGGCCGCGGGGATCCTGGTCGCCGGTCTGGCCCCGTCGGTCGCCCTGTTCGCGACCGCCCTGTTCCTGGCCGGAGCCATGGACGCGCTCACGGACGTCGCCCAGAACGCGCACGGCCTTCGGGTGCAGCGGCTCTACGGGCGGTCCATCCTCAATTCCTTCCACGCCATCTGGTCCATCGGCGCCGTCACCGGAGGGCTGATGGCCGCGGGGGCGATGTCGCTGGGCCTGTCGCTCGGCGTCCATCTCGCGGTCTCGGGCGCCGTCCTCGTCGCCGCCGCCGTGGCCGCACTGCGCTTCTGTCTCCCCGGACCGGACAGCGAACCCGAGGAGACCGGCCCGGAGCGGCGCGGTACGGAAGGGGCGCGCGGCACCTCGCGCGTCGGGCCGGTGCTGGCGGCGCTCGTCCTGCTCGCCACGGCGGGGACGCTCGTGGAGGACGCGGGGAACTCCTGGGCCGCCCTCTACCTGAGCGACGCCCTGCACGCCTCCGCGGCTCTCGCCGCCTGGGGCTTCATCGCCCTGGTGGGAGCCCAGTTCATCGGGCGCATCATCGGGGACCGCCTCGTCGACCGCTTCGGCCGGCGTGCCGTGGCCCGGGCCGGCGGTCTGATCACCGCGGTCGGCATGGGGCTGGCCCTGGCGGTGCCGACGCTGCCCGGCACCGTCCTGGGCTTCGCCCTGGCCGGATTCGGGGTGGCGACCCTGGTGCCCGCCGCGATGCACGAGGCCGACGCGCTGCCCGGCCTCAAGTCAGGCTCGGGCCTGACGATCGTCTCCTGGCTCATGCGCCTGGGCTTCCTGCTGTCGCCGCCGGTCGTCGGCCAGGTCGCCGACGCGGCCGGCCTGCGCACCGGCCTGCTGGTGATCCCTGCCGCCGGAGTGCTGGTGGTGCTGCTCGCCGGAGTCCTGCGAGCCCGCCGCGGCTGAGGCGGCGGGAGCGGCCCGTGGTCCCTCCGAGCGCCGCGCAAGCACGCGGCGCTGCCCTTTGCGCCCGGCGCGGGGGAGAACAAACGGGCGGGGAGCCCGGGCCCCGTGAGGGCCCGCACTCCCCGCCGTGCCCGTCCGGGGCCGAGCCCCCGGACGGGTTCACGCGCGCAGCCGCTAAGCCTCGCGCGAGCCTGCGTACATCTCGTCGATGAGCCCCTGGTACTCGCGCTCGACGACCGGCCGCTTCAGCTTGAGGCTGGGGGTCAGCTCGCCGTGCTCGACATCCAGGTCGCGCGGCAGCAGCCGGAACTTCTTGATGGTCTGCCAGCGCTGGAGGCCCTCGTTGAGGCGCTTGACGTACCCGTCGATCAGCTCGACGGTCTGCGGGGCCGCGACGACCTCCGCGTACGACTTGCCCTCCAGGCCGTTCTCGGCGGCCCAGCCGAGGACGGTGGGGCCGTCGAGCGCGATGAGCGCGGTGCAGAAGTTACGGTCCGCACCGTGCACCAGGATGTTGGAGACGAACGGGCAGACCGCCTTGAACTGGCCCTCGACCTCCGCCGGGGCGACGTACTTGCCGCCCGACGTCTTGATCAGGTCCTTCTTGCGGTCGGTGATGCGGAGGTAGCCGTCGGCCGACAGCTCGCCGATGTCCCCGGTGTGGAACCAGCCGTCCGACTCCAGGACCTCCTCGGTCTTGTCGGGCAGCTTGTGGTAGCCCTGCATGATGCCGGGGCCGCGCAGCAGGATCTCGCCGTCGTCCGCGATGCGCACCTCGGTGCCGGGGAGCGGCTTGCCGACGGTGCCGGTGCGGTAGGCCTCGCCCGGGTTGACGAAGGAGGCGGCGCTGCTCTCGGTGAGGCCGTAGCCCTCCAGGATGTGGACCCCGGCGCCCGCGAAGAAGTAGCCGATGTCCGGGGCGAGGGCGGCGGAGCCGGAGACACAGGCGCGCAGCCGGCCGCCGAAGGCCTCACGGATCTTGGAGAAGACGAGCGCGTCGGCGACCTTGTGCTTGGCGCCGAGCGCGAAGGGGACGGACGCCTTGCCGGTGCGCCGGAAGTTGTCCTGGGAGACCTTGGCGTACTCGCGTGCCACCCCCGCCGCCCACTGGAAGATCTTGTACTTCGCGCCGCCGCCCGCACGCGCCTTGGACGCGACCCCGTTGTAGACCTTCTCGAAGATCCGGGGGACGGCGGCCATGTAGGTCGGCTGGACGACCGGCAGATTCTCGATGATCTTGTCGATGCGGCCGTCGACCGCGGTGACGTGGCCGACCTCGATCTGGCCCGAGGTGAGGACCTTGCCGAAGACGTGGGCGAGCGGCAGCCAGAGGTACTGCACGTCGTCGGCGTTGATGAGGCCGGTCGAGACGGTGGCCTTGGCCATGTACGACCAGTTGTCGTGCGGCAGCCGTACGCCCTTGGGCCGGCCGGTGGTGCCGGAGGTGTAGATGAGCGTGGCGAGCTGGTCGGCGGTGATGGCGGCGACCCGCTCGGTGACCGCGTCCGGGGTCTTGGCGAGCAGCTCGTTGCCCCGGGCCTCCAGCTCCGCGAGGGTGATGATCCAGCCCTCGGGGTCGCCCTCGGCGGGTTCGACGCCGGCCGGGTCGATGACGACGACATGGGCCAGGTCGGGCAGCTCGGCGCGGCACTCGCGGGCCTTGGCCAGCTGTTCGGCGTCCTCCGCGACGAGGACGCGGCTCTCGGAGTCCGCCAGGATGAACGCGGACTCCTCGGCGTTCGTGGAGGGGTAGATCGTCGTGGTCGCGGCGCCCGCGCACATCACCCCGAGGTCGATGAGGATCCACTCCACCCGGGTGGCCGAGGAGAGGGCGACCCGCTCCTCCGGCTGCACGCCGAGCGCGATCAGCCCGGCCGCGATCGCGTAGACCCGCTCCGAGGCCTGGCCCCAGCTCAGCGACTTCCAGTCGTCGGGGCCCTCGCCCGAGGCCGACGGCACCGGATAGCGGTACGCCTCCCCGTCCGGGGTCGCCGCCACGCGGTCGATGAAGAGGGACGCCACGGAGGGCGGCCGGTTATCGATCAAGGTCTGTGTGTCGCTCACGACGTCCTCCGGGCCTGCGGCATTGCTACGACCGGCTTCTTTGATCCTGCGACTACTGCTGCTGTCCTGCTGCGCAACCTGCTTGTTCGGCTTGTTTAACTGGCGAGTAACCAACGATGCGTGATCAGAGTAGAGCGCACGCGCGCCCCACGTAAGAGGCAACGGGCCGCCGCTTTCATAACGAAAGGGCCCTCACGCCGCACGTTACTGCGGGCGTAAGGGCCCTGGGCGCCGTTCGACGGCCGGGGTCGAGTGGCGGGCGGGGGCGGGCTACTTCTTGCCCTTGCTCTCCCCCGCGGACTCGTCGGTCGACAGGACGGAGATGAAGGCGTCCTGCGGCACCTCCACGTTGCCGACCATCTTCATCCGCTTCTTGCCCTCCTTCTGCTTCTCCAGCAGCTTCCGCTTACGGGAGATGTCACCGCCGTAGCACTTGGCGAGGACGTCCTTGCGGATGGCGCGGACGGTCTCACGGGCGATGACCCGGGCGCCGATGGCCGCCTGGATCGGCACCTCGAAGTTCTGCCGGGGGATGAGCTTCTGCAGCTTGGCGACGAGCCGGACGCCGTACGCGTACGCCTGGTCCTTGTGCGTGACCGCGGAGAACGCGTCCACCTTGTCGCCGTGCAGCAGGATGTCGACCTTGACGAGGTTGGCCGCCTGCTCGCCGGTGGGCTCGTAGTCGAGGGAGGCGTACCCGCGTGTCTTGGACTTCAGCTGGTCGAAGAAGTCGAAGACGATCTCCGCGAGCGGCAGGGTGTAGCGGATCTCGACCCGGTCCTCGGAGAGGTAGTCCATGCCGAGCATGGTGCCGCGCCGGCCCTGGCACAGCTCCATGATCGCGCCGATGAACTCGCTCGGGGCCAGCACCGTGGCGCGGACGACCGGCTCGTGCACCTTGTCGATCTTGCCCTCGGGGAACTCACTCGGGTTGGTGACGATGTGCTCGGTTCCGTCCTCCATCTCGACCCGGTAGACCACGTTGGGGGCGGTGGCGATCAGGTCGAGCCCGAACTCGCGCTCCAGCCGCTCGCGGACCACGTCCAGGTGGAGCAGGCCGAGGAAGCCGACGCGGAAGCCGAAGCCGAGCGCGGCGGAGGTCTCCGGCTCGTAGACCAGGGCGGCGTCGTTGAGCTGGAGCTTGTCCAGTGCCTCGCGCAGGTCCGGGTAGTCGGAGCCGTCCAGCGGGTAGAGCCCCGAGAACACCATCGGCTTCGGGTCCTTGTAACCACCCAGCGGCTCGGTCGCCCCGTTGCTCAGGGAGGTGATCGTGTCGCCGACCTTGGACTGCCGGACGTCCTTCACACCGGTGATGATGTAGCCGACCTCGCCCACGCCGATGCCGTCGGCCGGGGTCATCTCCGGGGAGGACACCCCGATCTCCAGCAGCTCGTGGGTGGCGTTGGTCGACATCATCCGGATGCGCTCGCGCTTGTTGAGCTGGCCGTCCACGACACGGACGTAGGTGACGACCCCGCGGTACGAGTCGTAGACCGAGTCGAAGATCATCGCGCGGGCGGGGGCGTCCGCGACGCCGACCGGGGCCGGCACGTCCCGTACGACCCGGTCGAGCAGCGCGTCCACGCCGACGCCGGTCTTGGCGGAGACCTTGAGCACGTCCTCGGGCTGGCAGCCGATGAGGTTGGCCAGCTCCTCGGAGAACTTCTCCGGCTGCGCGGCGGGGAGGTCGATCTTGTTGAGCACCGGGACGATGGTGAGGTCGTTCTCCATCGCGAGGTAGAGGTTGGCCAGCGTCTGGGCCTCGATGCCCTGCGCGGCGTCGACCAGCAGGACCGTGCCCTCGCAGGCGGCGAGCGAGCGGGAGACCTCGTAGGTGAAGTCCACGTGCCCCGGGGTGTCGATCATGTTGAGGACATGGGTCAGCCCCTTGTCCTCACCCTCGGTGGGCGCCCAGGGCAGCCGGACCGCCTGGGACTTGATGGTGATGCCGCGCTCGCGCTCGATGTCCATCCGGTCGAGGTACTGAGCACGCATCTGCCGCTGATCGACCACACCGGTCAGCTGGAGCATCCGGTCGGCAAGGGTCGACTTGCCGTGGTCGATGTGCGCGATGATGCAGAAATTGCGGATCAGCGCCGGGTCGGTACGGCTCGGCTCGGGCACGTTGGAAGGAGTCGCGGGCACGCAGGGTCCTGATTCTTGAGACGCCGAACGCCGTGTCTCGGGTCGATGTCGGGTCGGTCGGATCGATACGTAGGCTCCATCGTCCCACGCCTGCGGGGCAGCGACCGGTTTGGGCCGGTCGGAGAGTGACTGCTACCGTGGACAGCTGTGCCTCGTGGCTCTCACGAGCGGCGGGGCTCACCTAGAAGATCCAACGAACCTGAAAAGGCTCTTTCGTGGCGAACATCAAGTCCCAGATCAAGCGGAACAAGACCAACGAGAAGGCGCGCCTGCGCAACAAGGCCGTCAAGTCGTCGCTCAAGACCGCGATCCGCAAGGCCCGCGAGGCCGCCGCTGCCGGTGACGTCGAGAAGGCCACCACGGCCGCCCGCGACGCCTCCCGCCAGCTCGACAAGGCTGTCTCGAAGGGTGTCATCCACAAGAACGCCGCCGCCAACAAGAAGTCGGCGCTGGCGTCCAAGGTTGCCGCCCTGTCGGCCTGAGCTTCTTCCCGAAGCTCACTGATGTGATCGCCGGGACGGACCAGCGGGCCCTCTCTCCCGCCCCTGACCGGCACCCCGCGCCGCACACCGAACCTGCGTTCGCCACGCGGGTGCGGCGCACCCCAGCATGACCCGGAAGCCCCGGTCCCCGATCTCCCCAGATCGAGAACCGGGGCTTCCGTGCGTACAGGCCCACTCCCCAGCCGGTCCGGGGCACCCCGAGCCCATCCGCGCACCACCCAGCCCGTCCGGCGCTCGATGCCGGAACCGGCGATCACACGAGAGGACGCACCTTCGGGCACGGCGCGGAGGCCATCCCAGCCGGTCCGGGGCAATCCCAGCCCGTCCGGCGCTCAAGGGCGGAACCGGTCACTCCAGGGCCCAGCAACACCGCGGCGAACCCACCCCGCCCGAGAGGCCTACCGCCCCGCCCGCGCGGCCCGAGCCACAACGACGACGGCCTTCTCCAGGGCGTACTCGGGATCGTCCCCCCCGCCCTTCACCCCCGCGTCCGCCGCAGCCACGGCCCGCAGGGCCACCGCCACCCCGTCCGGCGTCCAGCCCCGCATCTGCTGCCGCACCCGGTCGATCTTCCACGGCGGCATTCCCAGCTCCCGGGCAAGATCAGCCGGCCGCCCGCCCCTCGCGGAGGACAGCTTCCCGATCGCCCGCACCCCCTGCGCCAGCGCACTGGTGATCAGCACGGGCGGCACCCCGGTCGACAGCGACCACCGCAACGCCTCCAGCGCCTCCGCCGCACGCCCCTCGACCGCCCGGTCGGCGACGGTGAACGACGACGCTTCGGCCCGCCCGGTGTAATAGCGCCCGACGACCGCCTCGTCGATCGTGCCCTCGACGTCCGCGATCAGCTGGGACACCGCACTGGCCAGCTCCCGCAGATCGCTGCCGATGGAGTCGACCAGCGCCTGGCACGCCTCCGGCGTCGCGGACCGCCCGTGGGTCCGGAACTCCGACCGTACGAACGAGAGCCGCTCGGCGGGCTTGGTCGTCTTCGGGCAGGCGACCTCCCGCGCCCCCGCCTTGCGCGCCGCGTCCAGCAGCCCCTTGCCCTTGGCCCCGCCCGCGTGCAGCAGGACGAGTGTGATCTCCTCGACCGGCGCACCGAGATACGCCTTGACGTCCTTGACCGAGTCGGCCGAGAGGTCCTGCGCGTTGCGCACGATCACGACCTTGCGCTCGGCGAAGAGCGAAGGGCTGGTGAGCTCGGCGAGCGTGCCGGGCTGCAATTGGTCGGACGCCAGATCACGTACGTCCGTGTCGGCGTCGGCAGCACGCGCGGCCGCCACCACCTGCTGCACCGCACGGTCCAGGAGGAGGTCCTCCTGGCCCACGGCGAGGGTGACGGGGGCGAGCGGATCGTCGGTGGAATTCTTCCTGGTGGCCATCGCGATCCAGCATCCCACGCCCCGCTGACAGCCAAGGACGGCCAGGGCGGCCCGGGCGGCCCGGGGCATGCGCCAGGGCCCGGGTACCGGAGAATGTCCGGGTGAGCGATGTGAGACATGTACTGGTGCTGCCCGACCGCGACGCCGCCGAGGAGGTGGCCGAGGAGTTGGCGGACCGCTTCGGGGTCGCCGAGGAGCCCCAGCTCGTACGGGACGCGCTGGCCGGCGAGGACGACGCCGAGGACGCCCAGTGGCTGGTCGTCGTGGAGGACGCGACCGAGCGCCTGGACCCGGCCGCGCTCGACGAGCTCGCCGCCGAGTACGAAGGCTGGCTGGAGAAGCCGTAGCCGCTCCGACGCCCTCGCCCGGCCGATTCAGCCCCGGGGAACGATCTGGATGTCCAGGTCGATGCTGATGCTGGGCCCCACCACCGCGATCCCGCGCGCCAGCATGGTCTGCCAGGTGAGGGTGAAGTCCTCGCGGTGCAGTTCGGTGGTGGCCCGGCAGGCGGCGCGCGTCTCGCCCTCCAAACCGCTGCCGAGACCGAGGTACTGGGTGTCCAGTGTCACCGTACGGCTGACGCCGTGCAGGGTCAGCGCACCGGTGACACCCCAGCGGTTGCCTCCCCGGTGGACGAAGCGCTCGCTGTAGAACTCCAGCGTCGGACAGCGGCCGACGTCGAGGAAGTCCCCGGAGCGCAGATGGTCGTCGCGCATCTGCACATTGGTGTCGATCGACGCCGCGTCGATGATCACGTGCAGGGCGGAGTCCTCCATCCGGTCGGCGATCCGGACCGCCCCGGCGAAGGTGTTGAACCTGCCGTGGATGCGGGCCAGCCCGATGTGCCGGGCGGTGAAGCCGATCTGGGAGTGGTTCGGCTCGATGTCCCAGTCGCCGGGGTCGGGCAGCTGCGGGGGCTGCGCAACCTGGAGGGTCACATCGCCCAGCGTGGCGTGGGCCCCCTCGGTCACCGTCGCCGCCCCGTGGAACGGGGCGAACCCCTCGGCCTTGACCGCCAGTCGGTAGTCACCGGCCGGAAGCATGGCGAGCAGACTGCCGAAGGGGTCCGTCTCACCGGCGGTCACCTTGCGGCCGAGGCTGTCGGTCAGGACGAACTCGGCCTGCTGGACCGGTTCGTTGACCGGGTCCAGCACCCGGCAGCTGAGCACCCCCGCGGTACGGGGTACCCGGACTCCGGCGAGGACCCCACCGCGCCCACCCGCCTGGCCTCTGTTTCCCAGCCAACGGCCGAACATCTCTTCCGTCCCCCCAGGCACGCTTCGCACTTCGGGGCCCTGACAGCTGGACGTCTTCGTCGGATCAGCGGCCCGCCGACGAGCATGCATTCGATCACTGATGCGGCGTTCGAGGCAAACGGAGTGCCTCGGAATGAGTTGTACGGAGGTGTTACCGAAGGTCCGAATTCGCAGCGTCCTAGGCCGTGCCGCCAACTGTTTTGGGTGGTGGACCATGGGGTCGTGATACGTCGTCATGAACTGCCGGATGCCGAGTGGGAGTTCGTCCGGCCATGGCTGCCCGTGTCGTCGCGGGGGCCGACCAGTCCCGCAACCGGGCCCGGCGAGGCAGCCGCGGAGGCCGCCCGCCGGCCTTCGACCGCGAGGCGTACAAGCACCGCAACGTCATCGAACGCTGCTTCAACCACCTCAGACAATGGCGCGGCATCGCCACCCGCTACGAGAAGACCGCCCAGTCCTACGAAGCAGCCGTCACCCTCGCCTCACTCCTGACGTGGGCCCGATATCGCATGACAAGCCTCGTGGCCGTCGCTGACAGCCGTGCCCCTGCCCGGCGGGCCCACTCAGCCGGACACCGCGCCCAGGAGGCCGTAGAGGATCTGATAGGTGGCGAAGGACGCGGGGATCGCCACAGCGAGGCTCAGACCGCGTTCCTTCCAGGTCCGCCCCAACAGCAGCGGAAGACCGCAGGCGAGAGCACCGCAGACCACCGCCTGCGGTAGGTACTCCAGGCCGAGCCAGTAGTGGAGGCCTTCACTGCCGAAAAGGCCGCCGAGTGCGCCGAGCGCCACGTAGCGCAGCCAGGGTCGAGTACCGCGTCTCGACCACGCGCCCACGACGCCGAACAGGGGTCCCGCGGCGCACGCCATCGCCAGCCAGAGCAGTGGAAATGTGAGCGAACCCATTCCGTCCCGCCCGAACTCGGCGTACCCGTAGTAGCCGACGACGAGGCCGATCTCCGCCAGGGCTCCGGCTGCCGCCGGAAGGCGATGGCCGTCGGTGCGGTGTGCGAGGGATGCGCCCGCGGCAAATGCGAACATCGTCCACACCGCACCGGAGTTCGCCACGTTGTTCCACGCCCCGGGCAGCCAGCCCTGCGCCAGGTTCGTCAGGATGCCCCCGACGAGCCCTGCGCCGAGGCACAGAACAGCCGCACCCGGGGCGTTCTTCACGCGCAGGCGGGGTGAAACGATCGGATCGGTAGCAGCCATGCCCCGACTATACACAGCGTCTATACACCTGGTTTATACGCGCGGTTTATAGCTGGACGTAGGTCATCGCACGGGCGGTTGACACCACTCACCGAGATCCGGTCAGGCGGGGACGCAACCAGCCGGCTGGCGACAAGGCCGAGGATTTCGGGGACGGCGGGCTTGCACAGCAGGCGACGACAGGCGAGGAGCGAGGCATTGGCGGAAGTGCGGCCCAGAGGGCTCCTGCCCGAGGCCCTGGCCCGAGGCGCGGAGCGGCGGCCGCCCTCCAGCGTGTCGATCATGACCGAGTACGAGCTCCCGCGCAGCCGGGAACAGGGCAAGCAGGACGTCCTGGACCACCTGCGGCAGGAGGAGGACGCGTGGGTGGCGACGGCGTCCCCGGACGGTGTTCCCACCCTGGTGCCGCTGTCGTTCCTCTGTGAGGACGACAGCGGCGCGCTGGTGATGGCCACCCGGCGGACCAGTCCGGCGGCCGCCATCGTGACTCCCCACGGGCTGATCCGGGTCACCGCGGGCCACACCCGCGACGTGGTGCTGATCGAGGGCGAGGGGAGGATCGTGGAAGCGACGGACCTTCCCCCCACGACGAGGGACGCCTTCGCCGCGAAACTCCGGGGGTGGCGGCCGAGCGGCCCCCGCTATGTGTTCCTGCGCATCACCCCCCGCACCGTGCGCACCTGGCGCGAGGAGAACGAACTCGCCGACCGCGACCTGATGCGCACCGGCACCTGGCTGCCCTGACCCGCGCGCTCCGGGGAGCCGAGTGCGGTACGGGTCTGGGCGGCCGGCGGGCGGGCGGGGCCGGCTCTCGCGGTGTCACGACGGCCCACCGCCCGCAGTTCCTCCCCCGCGCCCGCCACCGCGATCGGGCCGTCGGTGTCGGTGCGCAGGACCCTGGCCCCCGCAGCCCCGAGAGCGGCCACCGTGCGGGGTGAGGGGTGGCCGTACGGGTTGCCGGCACCGCAGGAGATGAGCGCCAGCCTCGGCCGTACGCTGCGGAGCAGCCCGGCGTCCTGGAAGGCCGAGCCGTGGTGGGCCACCTTGAGGACGTCCACCGGACCCGGCGCCTCCCGCCCGCGCAGCAACTCCCGCTGGGCCGGGGGTTCGAGGTCCCCGAGGAGCAGCAGCGTCAGCCCTCCGGCCGCCCGGACCCGCAGGGTGACGCTGGAGTCGTTCGCCTCGCGCACCGCCGCCTCCTCCACTCCCCCGGGTCCGGGGCGGGGCCAGAGGACCCGCCACTCGACCGGGCCCGACCGGCGGCGCTCACCGGCCACGGCCCGCACCGTCGGGACCCGTGCCGCGGCTGCCGCCCTCCGGACGAATGCGGCCTGTTCGGGCGGCTCTTCGAGGCTCGTCGTCTGGATCGCGCCCACCGCCCTCCCCCGGAGCACTCCCGGCAGCCCGCGCACATGGTCGGCGTGGAAGTGGGTGAGGACAACGAGCGGGACCCGGGTCACCGCCAGATCGCGCAGGCACCGGTCGACCGCCCCGGGATCGGGTCCGGCGTCGACGACCACCCCCGTGCCCTCCCCCGCCGCGAGGACCATCGCATCGCCCTGCCCCACGTCGCAGAGCGCGAACGACCAGTCGGGCGGCGGCCATCCGGTCATGATCCGGGTCAGGGGGACCGGCCGCAGCACCGCCAGCACCAGAAGCAGCCCGGCAGCACCGCAGATCCAGGGGTGACGGGCCAGCCTCGGCGCCAGGAGCGCGGCCAGGACCGTGAGTCCGGCCAGCAGCGCAGCTCCGGACCACCCTCCGGGCCACTGCGCCTCGGCCCCGGGAAGGCCCGCCCCCGTCCGGGCGACCGTGGCGATCCACCCGACCGGCCAGCTCGCGACCCACGCCAGCGCCTCGGCCACCGGCGGGGCGACCGGGGCGACGGCCAGGGCCGCAAACCCGAGCACCGTCGCCGGCGCCACCGCGAACTCCGCCAGCAGATTGCACGGGACCGCCACCAGACTGACCCGCGAGGCCAGGACCACCACCACGGGCGCGCACACGGCCTGCGCGGCCGCCGCCGCGGCCAGTACCTCGGCAAGCCTGCCCGGCACCCGCCGCGCCCGCAGTGCGACGCTCCACCGCGGCGCGAGCGTCAACAGCGCACCGGTGGCCAGGACCGACAGCAGGAATCCGTAACTCCGGGCGAGCCACGGGTCGTAGAGCACCAGGAGGACGACAGCGGCCGCCAGGGCGGGGATCAGGGATCTCCGGCGGCCCGTCCCGATCGCGAGGAGGGTGATCAGCCCGCAGGCCGCCGCACGGAGCACGCTCGGTTCCGGGCGGCACACGACGATGAACGCGAGGGTCAGCACACCGCCGATCACCGCGGTCCCGCGCAGGGAGAGCCCCAACAGAGGTGCCAGACCTCGCCGTTCCGCGCTCGACGCCGAGCCCGGCGGCCCGACGAGAAGGAAGAGCAGCACGGACAGATTGGCTCCGGAAACACTGAGCAAGTGCGTCAGATCGGTCGCTTTGAAGGCGTCGTGGAGTTCGGGCGGGACCCTGGAGGTGTCGCCGACCACCAGCCCCGGCAACAGCGCACGCGCATCCGCGTCCAGACCGTCCGTCGCCTCCCGCAGCCCGGCGCGCAGGCCTCCCGCCGCGCGCTGGATCCCCGTCGGGGGCCGGGTGATCCGGGGCTCTCCCTCGTCGTCCACCCGCAGGACCGCGGCGAGGCGTTCGCCGTCGTGTGCGGGTGGCGAGAGCCGGCCGGTGAGCCGGAGCCGGGTGGACGGCAGCAACTGCCGCCAGTCCGCCCGGTGGTCGCCCGCCGCGACCATGAGCAGCACCGGTGTCCGGACCCGGGTGCTCGGCCCGTCCGGCGTCCGCGCCTCCGTGACCTCGGCGTCGATCAGGAGAAGGGCCGGGGCGCTGTGGTTGCCCCGTACCGCCGGTCGGGCCGTCCGGGGATCCGAGGTCACCCGCACCTCGGCGTCGATCCGCGCGTACTCCCTGGCAAGCCCGGGCACGGGCCCGCGCCGCACATCGGCCCCGTGCAGCCCGGCCACGGCCGCACCCGCCGCCGCGCAGAGAAACACGGCTCCCCCGGCGGCGAGCACCCCGGCCCGCCCGACGGCTCTCCCAGCCCGGGGCGCTCCGCCGGCCCTCCCGGCCCCGGACTCTCCGACGGCCCTCCCGGCCCGGGACCCTCCGATCACCCTCCCCCGCCGAGTGGCACGCGCGGCCGCCAGCAGCAGGCCGAGCGCCGGTACCGAACAGGCGACGGCCACGACGACCGCTCCTCGCCCCGAAAGGCCCAGCGTCGCCGCCGCTGCCGCCCAGACCGCCAGGGCGGGCGGAACGAGCCGCAGATCCGTGGGCCCCTCCCGCCGCGGCCCCTTCCCTGCCGCGCCCGCATCCCCCTCCTCGCCCGCGTTCCCGGCGCTGCCCCGGTCCACGTCCGGGGAGTCGGGCCGGGACTCGTTCCGGCAGTCGAGCCGGGCCGCACGGCTGCTCATGGCCGTACCAGCGGCTGGAGGTCGGCGAAGCGGCGGTCGCCGATCCCGTTGACCTGCCGGAGTTCGTCGACGGATCGGAATCCGTTGTTCTCCGTGCGGTAGTCGATCATGTGCTGGGCCAGCACGGGTCCGACCCCCGGCAGGGTTTCGAGCTGCTCTGCGGTCGCCGTGTTCAGGCTCAACGGCACCGAAGGCCCGGCCCCGCCCGGCGCGCCAGGCGCCCCGACCCCACCGCCTCGGGCCGTCCCGGTGACCGGGGGGCCCGGGAGAAGGCCCACGGCGACCTGTTCCCCGTCCACCAGGACCCGTGCCCGGTTGAGTCCCGTGACATCCGTGCCGGCGCGCACCCCGCCCGCCGCCTCGAGCGCGTCCTCCACCCGTGACCCCGCCGGAAGCCGGCGGACGCCCGGCCGGTGCACCCTGCCGCTCACATCGACGACGATCTGCCCGCTCCCGCTCGGGAGCTCCCCGGCAGCCGGACGGGGAGGCGGATCGGGGGCGCCGGACCGTAACGGATCCGGTGGCAGCGCGGAGGCCGCCGCTTCGTCCGCGACCGGTTCCGGCACACGCACGGCCTGGGGCCGTACGGACCAGAAGTGCACGGTGGCCACGGCCACGGCGGCGAGCAGCACCAGACCGAGCACCACCGGCGTACGCGGCGCCATCCCGCACCGCAGCCGCACCCACAGCGGCAGCCGCTCCCGCACCGCCGACACGAGACGACGCGCCCCAGACGTATCGCCGGGCACCTCTCCCACGGTTTCGGGTCGAGGTGTGGGCACTGGTGTCGACGCCGGCACAGGTGGCTCCGCCGGCTCATGGACCGCTACGGGCACGACATCGCTCACGAGCCCAAAAGCGCCTGAAATCAGCGCATCCGCCCGGCGACGCGCAGCCGCCGACGCGAGGGCGCTCCGCCCTCGCGCGGACCGACGCCCGCCGTGTCGCGGACCGGGGCGGGCCCCGGGCCGCACACCCGCCCGGCCGCTCGGGCGCGTGCCGGGGCCGTACCTCGCCCGAGCACGCGTGGACGTGGACGATGAATCAGAGGAGTCGGACGAGGACGCAGAAGTGATCGGAGCGTCGGGAGCCGACGCCCGAGAAGATCGAAGGGCCATGCCTCACGACGTTAGGCACATCCGCCGAAACCCGCTGAGCAGCACTGATTCCTGTGGACAGCCCGGCGGTTGTGGAAAACTCGGCCACTCCGCGGAGTGAATCTCCCCAGCGGGATCAGCGCAGGCGGATCACCGCAAGGAGATCACCGCGCCGAGCAGTCCCGGCCCCGTGTGCGCCCCGATCACCGCGCCGACCTCACTGACGTGGAGGTCGACGAGGCCGGGCACGCGTTCGCGCAACCGCTCCGCCAGGCGATCCGCGCGCTCCTGGGCTGCGAGGTGGTGGACGGCGATGTCCACCGGGGCCGAACCCGCCCGCTCGGCGACGATCTCCTCCAGGCGGGCGATCGCCTTGGACGCCGTCCGCACCTTCTCCAGCATCTCGATCCGCCCCCCGTCGAGCTCCAGGATCGGCTTGACCGCCAGCGCGGATCCCAGCAGGGCCTGTGCCGTGCCGATCCGGCCGCCCCGGCGCAGATAGTCGAGCGTGTCGACATAGAAATACGCCGAGGTGCCCGCGGCCCGCTTCTCCGCCGCCGACACCGCCTCGTCCAGGCCGCCGCCCGCCTCGGCGGCCTCCGCCGCCGCGAGAGCGCAGAACCCCAGGGCCATGGCGACCATGCCGGTGTCCACCACACGTACCGGAACGGGGGCGTCCTTGGCCGCGAGCTGCGCGGCGTCGTACGTGCCCGAGAACTCCGACGACAGGTGCAGCGACACCACCGCGCCCGCCCCCCTCTCGGCCGCCGCCCGGTAGGCCGCGGCGAAGACCTCGGGGCTGGGGCGGGACGTGGTCACGGAGTGGCGTTTCTGCAGAGCCAGGGCGAGCGAGCGGGCGGAGATCTCCGTGCCCTCCTCCAGCGCCCGGTCGCCCAGGACGACGGTCAGCGGCACTGCGGTGATGCCGTGCCGTTCCATCGTCGGGCGCGGCAGGTAGGCCGTGGAATCGGTGACGATAGCGACATGGCGGGACATGAGCCGGAGGTTACCCGGCGGGGTGGGAGTGCGGCAGCCCGGCCCCGGCCCTCTGATCATTCCTGGCCGCTTCGGAACGCATCCGTTCGGGCCCGAACCGACCCGCGTGCGTCAGTTCGTCGTTTCCGGCCGGGTGGACTTCTGCCAGGGGTAGGTCGTGCGCAGCCGCGGGTCCGGTGCGGTGATCGCCTGCGGGCTCTCCTCGCGGGCCGGTCCGGACCACGCCTCCTCGGCCGTGCTGCCGCCCGCCGAAGGATCTGCCGGGGCCGCCGGCTCCGGCCAGTCCGTCCCCGGGCCCGGGGACGTGGCGGAGGCGCCCGCGCCGGACGCCTGCGGCGACGGCTCGTCCACGGCCCAGTGCCGCAGCGCCCCGGCCTCGATGTCGATCTGTGCGTTCAGCGCGTCCAGGTCGTCGTCGGCGAACTGCCGCGCCCGGTCCCGCGCCGCCCAGCGCAGCGACTCCGCGGAGTGCGTGATCCGCTGCGTACGCTCCCGCAGCTTGGGCAGCAGGCCCGCGACCGTCGCCCGGTCCGGCTCGCGCTCCAGCCTCTTCAGCTCGTCGTCGAGCTCCAGGCCGTGGGCGCTCAGCCGCCGGAACAGGTCCACCGACTCCGCCAGCGAGGCATCCTCGGCGACACCGGCGTGCAGGGCGTCCTGCGTGGCCCGCATCGAGGTGCGCAGGGAGAGCCGCAGCTGTGCGAGCTCGCCCGCGACACCCACCTGCCCGAAGCTCTTGGCCCGGAGCGTGGTGTCCTCCACCGTGCGACGGGCCTGCGTGATCGTGCGGTCCACGCCCCGCTTGGCCGCGCCGACGGCCTTCACGGTCGCGTAGACACCCAGCGCGACGAACGCGACCAGGAGCAGCGCGAGGATCGTGATCGCGGCTTCCATGAATGCCCCTCGGTGTCTCGATACGGCCGCCCGGTACCGGTCGCCCCCTCCACCGTAAACGGAACGGGCAGGCCGAGGGTTCCTTCGGAACCCCCAACCTGCCCGTAGGGGATGGCCCCCACCGCTCACAGGGCCGTAACACCGCCGCTCTCCGCGTCATCGTCACGCAGGGACGATGTTCACCAGCTTCGGCGCCCGCACGATCACCTTGCGGATGCCCGCCCCGCCCAGCGCGGCGACAACCGCCTCGTCGGCCAGGGCCAACGCTTCCAACTCCTCGTCCGTGATGGAGGGAGAGATCTCCAGGCGGGCCCGGACCTTGCCCTTGATCTGGACGACGCAGGTGACGGTCTCGTCGACCACGTAAGCCGGATCGGCCACCGGGAAGTCCTGGTGGACGACGGAGTCGGTGTGGCCCAGCCGGCGCCACAGCTCCTCCGCGATGTGCGGGGCCAGCGGGGCGATCAGCAGGACCAGCCGTTCCGCGACCGAGCGCGACAGCGGACCGCCGGCCTTCGTCAGATGGTTGTTCAGCTCGGTGACCTTGGCGATGGCGGTGTTGAACCGCATCCCCGCCATGTCCTGGCCGACCCCGTCGATCGCCTTGTGCAGGGCGCGCAGGGTCTCCTCGCCGGGCTCCGTGTCGACGACGGTGACCTCGCCGGTCTCCTCGTCGACGACGTTGCGCCACAGACGCTGCAGCAGGCGGTACTGGCCGACCACGGCACGCGTGTCCCAGGGACGCGACACGTCCAGGGGGCCCATCGCCATCTCGTACAGGCGCAGGGTGTCCGCGCCGTACTCCGCGCAGATCTCGTCCGGCGTGACCGCGTTCTTCAGGGACTTGCCCATCTTGCCCAGGACGCGGCTGACCTTTTCGCCCTCGTAGTAGAACGCGCCGTCGCGCTCCTCCACCTCGGCGGCGGGAACGGCGATGCCCCGGCTGTCGCGGTAGACGAAAGCCTGGATCATGCCCTGGTTGTACAGCTTGTGGAACGGCTCGGCGGAGGAGATGTGGCCCAGGTCGTGCAGCACCTTGGACCAGAAGCGCGCGTACAGCAGGTGCAGCACGGCGTGCTCGGCCCCGCCGACGTACAGGTCGACGCCGCCGGTGGGCTGACCTTCACGCGGGCCCATCCAGTACTGCTCGATCGACGGGTCGACCAGCTGACGGTCGTTGTTCGGGTCCAGGTAGCGCAGCTCGTACCAGCAGGAACCGGCCCAGTTGGGCATGGTGTTGGTCTCGCGGCGGTACTTCCGCGGACCCGCCCCGTCGCCCAGGTCCAGCGTGACGTTGACCCAGTCGGCGTTGCGCGACAGCGGGGTCTCGGGCTGGGCGGACGCGTCCTCCGGGTCGAAGGTGCGCGGGGAGTAGTCCTCTACCTCGGGCAGCTCCAGCGGCAGCATCGACTCGGGCAGCGGGTGGGCGATGCCGTCCTCGTCGTACACGATCGGGAAGGGCTCGCCCCAGTAGCGCTGCCTGCTGAACAGCCAGTCGCGCAGCCGGAAGTTGACGGTGCCCTCGCCGACACCGTGCTCACGCAGCCACTCGGTGATCTTCGCCTTGGCATCGACGACGCCCAGGCCGTCCAGTGAGATCTCGTCGTTGGCCGAGTTGACCAGCTTCGCGTCGTACGAGCTGAAGGCGTCGTCCCACGTGGCGGGATCGGTGCCGCGGTCGTCGGAAGGCTGGACGACACAGCGCATCGGCAGCTCGAAGGCGCGTGCGAAGGCGAAGTCGCGCGCGTCGTGCGCCGGTACGGCCATGATCGCGCCGGTGCCATAGCCCATCAGGACGTAGTCCGCGATGAAGACGGGGACCTTCTCGCCACTGACGGGGTTGGTGGCGTACGCGCCGGTGAAGACACCGGTCTTGTCCTTGGCCTCGGCCTGCCGCTCGACGTCGGACTTGGCGGCGGCCTGCTTGCGGTACGCGGTGACGGCCTCGGCCGGGCTCGCGTGGCCACCGGTCCACACCGGGTGGGTGCCCTCGGGCCAGGCGGCCGGAATGATCCGCTCGACCATGTCGTGCTCGGGCGCCAGGACCATGTAGGTCGCGCCGAACAGGGTGTCCTGGCGGGTGGTGAAGACGGTGATACCGCCCGCGGTGTCCACCGGGAACTCGACCCGGGCGCCCTCGGAGCGGCCGATCCAGTTGCGCTGCTGCAGCTTGATCGCCTCGGGCCAGTCCAGCCCGTCCAGGTCGTTCAGCAGCCGGTCGGCATAGGCGGTGATGCGCATGTTCCACTGGCGCAGCTTGGCCTTGAAGACGGGGAAGTTCCCGCGCTCGGAACGGCCGTCGGCAGTGACCTCCTCGTTGGCCAGGACGGTGCCCAGGCCGGGCGACCAGTTCACCGGGGCGTCGGAGGCGTACGCCAGTCGGTACTGGCTCAGCAGGTCGGCGCGCTCGGTGGCGCTCAGCGCGCTCCACTCACGGCCGTCGGGGGTCGCGCGCGTGCCGTTCTCGAACTGCTCGACCAGTTCGGCGATCGGGCGGGCCCTGTCGGCCTCGGTGTCGTACCAGGAGTTGAAGATCTGCAGGAAGATCCACTGCGTCCACTTGTAGTACTCGGCGTCGATCGTCGCGAAGGAGCGGCGGTTGTCGTGGCCCAGTCCCAGCCGGCGCAGCTGGACCTTCATGTTCTCCATGTTGGCCTCGGTGGAGACCCGGGGGTGGGTGCCCGTCTGCACCGCGTACTGCTCGGCGGGCAGGCCGAACGCGTCGAAGCCCAGGGTGTGCAGCACGTTGTGGCCGGTCATCCGCTGGTGGCGGGCGTAGACATCGGTGGCGATGTAGCCCAGCGGGTGTCCGACGTGCAGACCCGCACCCGAGGGGTACGGGAACATGTCCATGATGAACTTCTTGGGCTTGGCGGCCAGTTCGGGGTCGCCCGCCAGGTCACCGGTGGGGTTTGGCGCCTCGTACGTCCCCTCGGCGTCCCAGAAGTCCTGCCAGCGTGCCTCGATGTCGGCGGCCATCGCCGCCGTGTAGCGGTGCGGCGCGGCCGTCTCGGCAGCGGAATTCGTCTCGCTCATGATCCTCAAAGCTCCATCGATCGTCATCTGCCGGGAAACGAAAAATCCCCTCGCACAGGAGGGGACGCCGCGCTGACTCCGACCAGGCGTTCTCACCGGTCGGGACTCTTCAGCGCGGCTCGCTAAGCAGAAGGCGTACGGCACGCATGGCGTCAGGGTACCGCACGGGCCCGGAGACGAGCGGGGCGTGACCGGGGGGGGCGGACACCACGCGCACGAGACCGGGCCCCCACTGCCCGCACGCCCTCTCGCGCGCCGCCTGCCGCCCTTCGCACACCACTCTCCGTAGTCGGAACATGGCGTTCCCGTGGCTGCGGCGTGTGCGCCCTGCGCGCTTCGTATGAGGTTTTCGCGGAGCCCTGGGACGACCGCGGGGGGAGGGAGAACGCCCGGGAAGCAGGGGTTACTCCGCGTACCGACCTCTATCGGGGCAACCGAGCAAACCTCGTACCGGTTGGTATGGGGCGTCCTAGCATGCGGCAACGGGACCGCTTTGCCGAACTATTCGGAGTCGCCCCCATGAACCCTCATCGCAAGATCCGCGTATCCCCCAGCATGAGCCCCGCAATGAGTCGGCCGGTACAGGGCGGCCTGACTGTCGCCGCGTTGGTCTTCGTCCCTCTGTTCGCCGTCGCCGGGAGCGACGAGCTGCGCGCCACCCTCGACTTCACCACCGGCGTCCTGTCGCTGGTGTCGCTCAGCGCTGCCGTCGCCTGGGGCCTGCTGGCCACCGACCGGCTGTTCCTCTCCACCCGTCAGCGCATCGTCTGCCAGGGCGTCCACCGGGCCAGCGCCGTGGCCTCGCTCGGCTTTCTGCTGCTGCACGGAACCGTGAAGGTCGCCCTCGGGCATGTGGCGTTGATCGGCGCTCTCATACCCTTCAGTCTCGGCGTGACCGGCGCTGCGGGGCTGATCGGCTTCGGTTCGCTGGCCGCGCTGCTGATGGTCGGCACAGCCGCGACCGGCGCCCTGCGCAGCGCCTTCGCCCAGCCCTCCCCCAAGGCCGCCCGGCTCGGGCAGTCGCTGGGGTCGCCCCGGGACACGGGCGGGATCGCGGGCCGGTGGCGCGCCCTGCACGCGCTGGCGTATCCGGCGTGGTGCGCCGCGCTGATCCACGGCCTGTACGCGGGGCGTGCGCCTGCCACCTGGGTGGTCGTGATGTACGGGCTCTGCCTGGCCGGAGTCGCCGGGGCGCTGTGTCTGCGGCTGCTGCCGCGCCCGACGAAGCGGCGGATCGCCGACCGGGTCGCCGAACTGCTGGGCCAGGGGCCCCCGGCCGCCCCCGACCCGGTCCTGCGGGAGTCCTCCTCGTCCGCCGGGGAGCCCTGGTCCGATCCGGCCGCCTGGAGCGAGACGGACCGGGACGTACGGGGCACGCCGGTGCGCCCGCGGACGCTCTCGGCGCCGATACCGCCGACCGCGCCCCCTCCCGCGGCGATCCCCGGCACGCTGCACGAAGCGCCGACGGAGACGCTGTTCAGCGGTCGGTCACCGCTGTACGAGCCCCCGCCCCGGAGTGCCGACCGGATCGCCTTCGGCCCCTCGGAGGAGTCGCCGGACCCGGGGCGGAGGAAGGCGGGGCCGGGACCCGGAACGGGCATAACGGCCGGGTATCGCGCCGTCTCGCTCGGCGGCGGCCCGTCGGCCCCGTCGGAGGCCCGCTGGCCCTCACCGTCCCCCGCCCCGCCCGGACAGGCGCACCACGGCCCGCCCCGGCAGGACCCTCCGGCGTACACCGCGCAGGAGCACACGTACGCGACGCCTTCCTACGAGACGCCCGAGCACGGCACACCGAGGTACGGAATCCCGGAACACGCCGCACCGGCACCCGGCGTCCCCGAGCACGGCACGCCCGAAACCGGCACACCGACGTACATGGCCTCGGAGTACGCCGGCGCACCGACCGCATACGACACCACCGCATCCGCTCCCTTCTCCTTCCCCTCCCCCGCTCCCTCCCCCTTCGCCGCGCCCCGTGCCGAACCGGGGGCCGGACCGTTCACCGCGCCCCCGGCCGGCGAACCCTGGCACGCACCCGCAGGAGACCGATAGTGAACGTCCCCCTCCCCGATGTGCCCGAGGTCCGCGTCGTCGGACTGCCGCACCTGACCACCGGCTTCGACCTGGTGGAGCGGCTCGACCTCGCCATGCACCTCAAGGTGCACGGGCCGCTGGAGCCGATGACCGGTGAGCGGCTGGCCGAACTGGCCGAAACGATCTCTCTGCGCGGAAGGGGCGGCGCCGGTTTCCCGTTCGGCAAGAAGTTGCGAGCGGTGGCGAAAGCGTCCATCCAGCGCGGGGTGCGGCCCGTCGTGGTGATCAACGGCAGCGAGGGCGAACCCGCCTGCCGCAAGGACACCGTGCTGCTCAACCGCGCACCGCACCTGATCCTGGACGGTGCGCTGCTGGCCGCGGAGGCGCTCGGTGCGCGCACCCTGGTCATCGCCGTCACCCGCAACTCCACGGAGATCTCCGTACGCGCGGCCCTCGCCGAACGCGGCCTCTCCGACCGGCGCGGCCAGCAACTGCGTGCCCGCGTGGTCCGCACCCCGGAACGCATGGTCTCGGGCGAGGCGTCCTCGGTGATCCGGGCGGCGAACGGCGGGCCCGCCCTGCCACCGGGCCGGCGCGAGCGGGCGGCGGAGACCGGGGTGGCCGGCTCGCCGACCCTGCTGTCGAACGCGGAGACGTACGCCCAACTCGCCGTCGCCGCCCGGATCGGCCCCCGCCGCTACGGGCACACCGGGCTGCCGGACGAACCCGGCACCGTCCTGCTCACCGTCTCCGGCGCCGTGGCGAGACCCATGGTCGTCGAGGTGCCGACCGGGGTGCCGCTGCGGTACGTCCTGCAACTGGCCGGGGCCCCGCCGCTCCCCCAGGGCGTGCTGACCGGCGGCTACCACGGCAACTGGATCGACGCGGTCTCCTCGCACAACGCCGTGATCTCCCGCGAGTCCCTGAGCACCGTGGGGGGCGCGCTCGGTGCGGGGGCGATCCTGCCGATCGGCCCGGACACCTGCCCGCTCGGCGAGTCCCTCCGGATAGCCAACTGGCTGGCCGCCGAGACCGCCGGACAGTGCGGCCCGTGCAAGCTGGGGCTCCCCGCCGCCGCGGGCGGGCTCTCCGACGTGCTGAACGGCGGCGGTCCCGCCGCCCTGGAGGCCCTGCGCGAGGTCACCCAGGCCGTGAAGGGCCGCGGCGCGTGCAAACACCCGGACGGCTCTGCCCGGTTCCTGCTCTCGACCCTGTCGGCGTTCACGGACGACCTCGCCGCGCACGTCCTGGACGGCGGCTGCGGCCGCGAGACGGTCGGGGTGCTGCCGCTGCCCGCGCCGGGCTACCAGGATCTGGAGGAGTCGATTCCGAGCGGCGAGAAGCTCGCGGTCGACTGGACGCTCTGCCGGGGCCACGGCCTGTGCGCGGACATCGTCCCCGAGCTCGTCCGGCTGGGCGCGGACGGCTATCCGGCCCTGGCGGACGCCGCCGTTCCGATGCATCTGCGCGGGCGCGCCCAGCGGGCCGTACGGCGCTGCCCCGCCCTGGCGCTCCGTATCGAGCAGCCGCCGGCCGAACAGCGTCCCGCCCTGCCGGCCGCCCATCGGCGCGCACTGGGCAGCGGGCGCGGCTGAACGGAAGAAGCGGGCCACCCGATCCGGGTGGCCCGCTTCTCACTGTCGATCCTGTGGAGCTAAGGAGAATTGAACTCCTGACCTCCTGCATGCCATGCAGGCGCTCTACCAACTGAGCTATAGCCCCTTGCTGTTTGCCACCCGGTTCCCCTTGGCGACATCGAGAACATTACACGGTCCCCCCGGTGCTTCACCAAATCGTTTCCGGTCCGCACCAATATGCCCGAATCGCCCTGGGCTTTCGCCCGTCAGTCGCAGGTCAGGCGGTCGCGAAGGAGTAGAAGCGCTTGAGGGTGCAGTGCTCCTCCAGGAGCCGCCCGTAGATCGGCTCCCCCTCCAGCTCCCGATAGGTCTCGATGGGGTCGCCTTTTATGATCAGCGCCCGTGCGCATTCCTCGCACCAGTACTGGTACTCCGCGTTGACCGGGTCCATGTCCCTGACGATGGGCGTACCGCTGCCGCACCAGTCGCATTTACGCCTGTGTGCACCCATCAGTCAGCTCCAGCTGTGGCCGCAGGCCGTGCACACGTAGGAGACCCCTCCGTTGTCGCCCAGAACCTGGGCCACATGGGACGAACCGCAGGACGGACAGCCGAGACGGGATCGAACGTCGGACGTTACGGGGCCGGGGGGCGAGGCGGTGACAAGGCGCTGGTCGGGGACGTGTTCGCGACTCGCAGGCATCGCGCTCCCTCCCGATCGGTACGTCGCCCCCTCCGGCGCTCCGATTCTGCCATGGCCCCGCAAGAGGGGCAGCCCGCTCGACGCCCTCCGTCCCCTCCATGCAGAAGATCCCGCCCCCTGCCGGGGACGGGATCCTGATTGTGGAGCTAAGGAGAATTGAACTCCTGACCTCCTGCATGCCATGCAGGCGCTCTACCAACTGAGCTATAGCCCCGCTGTTCGCTGCGTTTTCCTGCGTTTCCGCGCTGCGAACAAGATGAACTTTAGCCTGCGACCGGCCGGAAAGTGAAATCCGGCCCGGGCCGCCCGAGGACGGCCCGCGAACGGCCTCCCGGCGACCACTGGGCGGCCGCCCGGACGGCTCTAGTCGTCGTCGCCGAGCACCGGCTCCGGGAGTGTGCCGGCGTTGTGCTCCAGCAGACGCCAGCCGCGCGCGCCCTCCCCCAGGACGGACCAGCAGCAGTTGGACAGCCCGCCGAGCCCTTCCCAGTGGTGCGCCTCCAGGCCCAGCAGCCGGCCGATCGTCGTCCTGATCGTGCCGCCATGGCTGACCACGACGAGCGTGCCGTCCTCCGGAAGCTTCTCGGCGTGCTCCAGAACGACCGGAGCCGCCCGGTCGGCGACCTCGGTCTCCAGCTCGCCACCGCCCCGGCGCACGGGCTCACCGCGCTTCCAGGCGGCGTACTGCTCGCCGTAGCGCTCGACGATCTCCTGGTGCGTCAGCCCCTGCCACTCGCCCGCGTACGTCTCACGGAGCGCGGCGTCGTGGGCGACGGTCAGGCCGCTGACGGCGGAGAGCTCGGCGGCCGTGGCCGCCGCCCGCCGGAGGTCGGAGGCGACGATGGCGTCCGGCTTCAGCGAGGCGAGCAGCCGGGCGGCGCGACGGGCCTGCCCGACGCCGGCCTCGGTCAGCTCGATGTCCGTGGAGCCCTGGAAGCGGCGCTCCAGGTTCCATGCCGTCTGGCCGTGCCGCCACAGGACGATCCTGCGGCCCTTGCCGCTCTTGCTGCCGTTCAGCTCTGGTCACCTTCCGTGCCGCCGTTGAGCTGTGCGTGCTCCTCGGCCTTGCCGCGGGTCTTGATCGCGTCCTCGGGGAGGGCGATCTCCGGGCAGTCCTTCCACAGGCGCTCCAACGCGTAGAAGACGCGCTCCTCGCTGTGCTGGACGTGGATGACGATGTCGACGTAGTCGAGGAGGATCCAGCGGGCGTCGCGGTCGCCCTCGCGGCGCACCGGCTTGGCGCCGAGCTCCTTCTGGAGCCGCTCCTCGATCTCGTCGACGATCGACTTGACCTGGCGGTCGTTGGGGGCCGAGGCCAGCAGGAAGGCGTCGGTGATCGACAGCACATCGCTGACGTCGTAGGCGATGATGTCGTGCGCGAGCCGGTCGGCTGCCGCCTGGGCGGCGGCGTTGATGAGCTCGATGGAGCGGTCCGTGGCGGTCACATGCAGGCTTTCGTCGGCGGTCGGATGCAACCTCTAGGGTCTCACGGACCGCCGACAGAGCTTTACTGCGTTTCACCGGCGGGGCCGCGGGCTGCCGCCGGCCGACGCCGAAGCACCGGCCGGCGGCACCGAGCGGGCTACTGGACCTTGTAGTCCTGGCCCAGCACCGCGGACACGTCGGCGTTGGCGGCCGGTTCGCCCTTCTTCACGCCGCCTGCGGAAAGACCCAGGGTCTTGGCCACCTCGACGGCCTTCTGCTTGTCCTCCGCGGACCGGTAGAGCACGACGGACGACGCCTCGGCCCCGGCCTTGCCGCTGTCCACGAAGGCGTAACCGCCGTTGACCAGCTGGACCCGGGCGGCCTCCGCGGCCTTCTGGTTCCCGGTGGCGTTGCGGACGGCGACCCGGAGCGGAGCGCCTTCCTCGGGGGCCTTCACCGTGCCGCCGAGGATGTCCTTGACGACGCCGCGGGTGTCCGCCTCGGTGAGCGTGCCGTCCTCCTGGACCGGAAGCAGGGCCGTCTTGTAGTCGCCGACCTTGGCCCGCGAGGCCAGCTTGGCGAGCGAGGCCCCGAGGTCCTTCTCGGGCAGCGACGGGTCGAGCACCTGGAGCAGGGTCTCGATGGTGACGGTGGCGGCCTTGGGGTCCTCGGAGATCTTGCGCAGGGTGGCCCGCATGACCTCGCCGAAGCGGGCCAGCTGCTTGGCCTCGGGCTCGCCCTCCGCACGGTAGGTGGCGTACGCGACGGCCATCGGGCCGCTGAGCGTCTGGGCCTCGCCCTTGTTCACCAGGGGTGACTCGCCCTTCTTCGTGGCGGGCACCTCGGTGTCGGTGTCGACCTCGATGTTGCCGACCAGCTCGACGAGGTTCTCCAGGTACGGGGTGTCCAGCCGCCAGGTGCCGGTGATCCGGGTGCCGAGGAGGGTGTCGATCGCCTCCCGGGTTCCGGTCCTGCCGTCGTCCTCGACGGACTTGCCGAGCGTGGTGGTGGTCCCGTCGTCGCCCGCGACCGCGAGGGAGTTGGGCAGCAGGACGGTGGTGCCCTGCTTGGTGGTGGCGTTGTCGACGAGCAGCGCCGTCGAGGTGCCGCCGTTCTTCGTGTCGTGCAGGTGCACCACGATCATGTCGCGCTGCTGGGCTCCGGCGGCGACGGTCTTCTTCTCGTCCGGTCCGGACAGGCCCGGGATCATGTCGGCGGACCACAGATAGCCCACCCCGCCGACGACGACGAGAACGGCGACGACTATCAGGGCGACCATGCGGTTGCGGCCCTTGCGCCGGGCCTCCTCGCGCCGCTCACTGCGGCTCTCGGTGAACTTCAGCCAGTCGATGACGTCTTCGGAGTCCTCGTCGGGCTCCTCGATGAACGAGAACTGCTCGGTGCGGTAGTCCGGGTCGGGCTTGCGCTGCCCGGGAAGCACGGCGTCGGCCTCCGCCTCCGGCTCGGCCTCCTGCGGCGAGGGCTGCACGGGGGCCTGCGGGGCCTGTTCCGGTGCGGGGGCGGCGCCCTGCTGCGGGATGCTCCAGTGCTCGCCGGTGTCGACCGCGGCGGGCTGCTGCCCGGTGGCGTAGCCGTAGTCGGTGTAGGAGCCGTAGCCGTACCCCTGGTCACCGCCCTGGCCCTGCGCCTGGCCCTGCTGAGCGCCGGCGTAGGGGTCGTAACCCGGCTGCTGCTGAGGGTTGCCGTACGCGTCGTGGCCGTAGCCGTAACCGGTGGTGTCCTGGGGCTGGGGGCCCTGGGCCTGCGGGGCGGCGTAGGGGTCGTAGCCCTGGCCCTGCTGGTCGTACTGCTGCTGCCCCTGCTGCTGGTAGACCGGCTGCCCGTACGCGTCGTAGCCGACGATCTGCGGCTCCTGGTAGTACGGGTCGTACGGGTTCTGTCGGTCGTTCACCGGTGCCCCTCTCCGTGGCTCATTCGCCGCGGTACAGCTGGCGCTTGTCGATGTAGCGGACCACGCCGTCCGGCACCAGGTACCAGACCGGCTCCCCCTGCGCGACCCTCTCACGGCAGTCCGTGGACGAGATCGCCAGTGCGGGCACCTCCACGAGGGAGACACCGCCCTCGGGCAGTCCGTCGTCCGTGAGCACGTGACCCGGCCGGGTCACACCGATGAAGTGGGAGAGCGAGAACAGCTCCTCCGCGTCGCGCCAGGTGAGGATCTGGGCGAGCGCGTCGGCGCCGGTGATGAAGAAGAGGTCCGCGTCGCCGTGGACCTCGCGCAGGTCCCGCAGCGTATCGATGGTGTACGTCGGTCCGCCACGGTCGATGTCACTGCGGCTGACGGAGAACTGCGGGTTGGACGCGGTGGCGATGACCGTCATCAGATAACGGTCCTCGGCCGGGGAGACCTTCTTGTGGCTCTTCTGCCACGGCTGCCCGGTCGGCACGAAGACGACCTCGTCCAGATGGAACTGGGCGGCCACTTCACTGGCCGCCACCAGGTGTCCATGGTGGATCGGGTCGAATGTCCCGCCCATCACGCCGATACGGCGCTTGCCGGGGCCGGTAGGCATCTCCTGCTCTCCCATGCGTGCAGAGCCTACTGGCACAGCTGTACGCCCCCGGCTCAGCGGTCGCGGTTGAAGCTGATGGTGATGAACAGAAGCAGCATCAGCGCGACGAAGGCCCCGGCGCCGACGAAGTAGGGGTTGAGGCTTTCGTGGTTGCCACCGCCCTCGCCCCCGGAGGCGAGAGTGACCAGCTGGTGAGTGGTGCTCGTGAGGCTCATCTTCGGCAGGACCTATCGATCGTGAGTCGGAAGGAAGACGTCGGGGCCATCGTATGCGGGACCCTCGGGCACGCTCACGGCGACTCAGTCGTTGTTGTCGTCGTTGCGGTATCCGCGCAGCAGGAACCAGGCGAGCAGCGCCGCTCCGAGGATCGAGACGAGCAGCACGATCCGGAGGGTGTCACCCGGTCCCTGCTCCTGGGACGCGGCGGCGAGCAGTACGGCGGTGTGCGGCATTTCGGGCGCTCCTCACAGTTATCCACAGCCCCCCGCACACCGTAGCGCCAGCGCATACGCTGGCTTTTGTCCGGGGGACGAGCAACGTCTCGTACGAACAGGGGGCCATCCATGACCGACGACAGTCACGAGAACGTGCCGAGCAGGGCGCGCAGGCGATTTCCCGGGATCTCCTCCCGGGCCTACGAGCACCCCGCCGACCGCTCGGCCCTGGTGGCCCTGCGCAAGCTGACCGGGTTCGACACCGTGTTCAAGGCGCTCAGCGGGCTGCTCCCGGAGCGGAGCCTGCGGCTGCTCTTCCTCTCCGACTCCGTCCGGGTGAGCGACGCGCAGTTCGCCCATCTCAACGACATGCTGCGCGACGCGTGTTACATCCTGGACCTGGAGAAGGTCCCGCCGATGTACGTGAAGCAGGACCCGCAGCCCAACGCCATGTGCATCGGTCTCGACGAGCCGATCATCGTGGTCACCACGGGCCTCGTCGAGCTGCTCGACGAGGAGGAGATGCGGGCGGTGGTGGGCCACGAGGTGGGCCACGCCCTCTCCGGTCACTCGGTCTACCGGACGATACTGCTCTTCCTGACCAACCTCGCCGTGAAGGTCGCCTGGATCCCGCTGGGCAATGTGGCGATCATGGCGATCGTGACGGCGCTGCGCGAGTGGTTCCGCAAGTCGGAGCTGTCCGCGGACCGGGCCGGGCTGCTGGTGGGACAGGACATCCAGGCGTCGATGCGCGGCCTGATGAAGATCGCGGGCGGCAACCACCTCCACGAGATGAACGTGGACGCCTTCCTCGCCCAGGCCGACGAGTACGAGAAGAGCGGTGACCTCCGCGACTCCGTCCTCAAGATCCTCAATGTGCTGCCCCGGACGCACCCGTTCACCGCCGTGCGCGCCGCCGAGCTGAAGAAGTGGTCGGAGACCCGCGAATTCCAGCGGATCATGGACGGCCACTACCCCCGGCGCGACGAGGACAAGGACACCTCGGTGACCGACTCGTTCCGGGAGTCCGCATCGCACTACGCGGACACGGTGCGCACCAGCAAGGACCCGCTGATGAAGTTGGTGGGCGACATCGCCGGGGGCGCGGGGGACCTGGGCGGCAAGCTGCGCGACCGGTTCACCGGAGGCGGCTCCGGCGGCAGTTCCGCTACGGGCGGGGGCGGGGCGTCCGATCGGCCTCAGGACCCGGAGGAGGGGAGCTCGGGGCCGTCGAAGGGCTGACGGCCGCCAGGGTCCCGCACAGGGCCGCCGTGGGCGGGCCCGAGGCGTACGGGTCGGTGGCGGCGGGGCCGCGGGCGTCCGCCTTCTCCCCTGCCAGGAGAGGACGGAGCATCCCGGTCGCCTCGGCCGAGCAGGACTGCGGCCCGGCCTGGACATGGGCCGTGCGCACCTCTAGGCGGTGGAGCCGCAGGTCCTCCCGGTCGAGGCGGAAGTGCAGCTCACGCCGAACGGTGAACAGGGACGCGCCGTCCTTGCGCGACGCCCCCTCCGCCGGACGCAGGGCGTAGGTGAAGGTGTGGTCCGAGACGACGCCGAGGACGCCCGCCGCCTCCTCCTCGTAGCGGAGGGTGCCCTGGACCCGGATCTGCGGGTCCGCGAGCTCCACCCGCTGTGGGTCGAAGCGGACCAGCCACCCGGTGGCGGCGTGGCTCCCGTCGTCCGCCGGGTCGCTCAGGCTCCGTTCGAACTGGGCGCGCTGGTCCGGGTCGAGGAGGTGCTCGACGGGCCGGCGTACGGAGCCGGTGAGGACGTCGGGGTTGAGGGACGACTCCACCAGGTAGTCCTTGACCGTGGCGAGTGCGGCGGTGATCTGGCTGTCGGAGAAGTTCTGGGTGCGCTTCACGGCGGGGAAGTTGATGCCCTCCGCGCCCGTGCGGAATCCGGAGACCGGCTCGGCCCGGTACAGCTGCTCGGGTGATCCGCCCGCTACGGCGCCCCGGGGGGCCAGGGGGATGACGGTGGTCCGCAGGGGTTCGGCGCGTCGGGGGGCCGGCTGGGGATACGGGCTGCGGAACCCGATGTAGACGGCCACGGCGAAGGCCAGGGCGATGAGGACCACCAGGGCTATGGCGGCCCGGGAGCCGCCTCCGCCGCGGACGTGCGGCTGCTCCTCGGGGACGGTGCGGACGGCGCGGGCGTGGTCGCCCATCCGTTCCTGCGCGGAGTACTCCCGCATCCGGGCAGCCTGGATGAACGATTCGTCGAAGACGAGCGAGCGGTATTCGTCCTCCCCGCCCGCAGGGTTCTCGGGCGGGCCGTCCGGCGGTTCTGAGCGGCCTGTCATGACTTCTCTCCCGATCTCCACACCGGTTGGTTCGGTGCGCAACGGTCTGCTTCGGCCGAGCGGGGCGTGCGGCAGCGAGAAGCCCCCCTGGGAACGAGGGGTCACATCTTCAGAGTAGGTCGATTGCGCTCCGTGTAAACGCGGAGACCGCCGGGAACTGCGGAGGCGACGGGGGCCACCGTCGGCGAACGGGTGACGGGAGGAGCCGGGGCTCTGGGGGGTGCCCGCCCGGCGCCCGCCTCAGGGCACCCGGGGCTCGGCGGAGACCACGGGGCGGGAGTAGTCGGCGGAGGCCGACGGGGCGGCCCCGGGCTTGTCCACATCGCTGCTGGCGGGGGGCGGCACCTGGTCCTGGCGGTTGTTCGACGCGCCCCGGTAGACCGCGGTGAAGGCGAGGGAGACCATGCCGACGCCCATCACCACAGCGAGCAGCCAGGCTACCGGCCGGTGCCAGCGGGCGGAGTTGCGGTAGGGGCGCAGGGAGCCGCCGTGGCGGCCGTAGGGCCCGGGGCCGTCGCCGTCGTCCGCGTAGCCGTCGTCCGGGTCGTAGTCGAGGTCCTGGGGATCGTGGTGGCCGCGGGAGCCGCCGTAGCCGTATTCGTCGTCGTCCGCGCGACGGGTTCGGCGGGCGCGGGCCGCGTCGGCCTCGGCACGGGCCTCGGCAGCGGCGAGCAGGCGCTCCACGGCGGTGGGTTCGTGGACGGGCGCCGACCGGACGAAGTCCTCGTCGAACACCACGGAGGCGAAGTCCTCGTCCGCGCCCCCGCGGTCGTCGTCGGGCTCCCAGCCGTCAGGAAACGGCTTGCCCCCCACGTCGTCCGGCACGGTTTCAGCGTAGCCGGGCCGGGACCTTTTGGGCAGGGACCCCGCAAACTCCCCCGGATCGATCCGGAGGGGACACACGGGCGCCCCCTCCGGGCGGAGGGGGCGACGGTGTGCAGGAGAGACGGGTGCTAGCGGGTGTGGCCGTCGCCCGTGACGATGTACTTCGTCGAGGTCAGCTCGGGCAGGCCCATCGGGCCCCGGGCGTGCAGCTTCTGGGTGGAGATGCCGATCTCGGCGCCGAAGCCGAACTGCCCGCCGTCCGTGAACCGGGTGGAGGCGTTGACGGCGACCGTGGTCGAATCGACCAGTTGGGTGAACCGGCGGGCGGCGGCCTGCGAGGTGGTGACGATCGCCTCGGTGTGGCCGGAGGACCAGAGCCGGATGTGGGCGACCGCCGCGTCCAGGGAGTCGACGACCGCCGCGGCGATGTCGTAGGAGAGGTATTCGGTCTCCCAGTCCTCCGTCGTCGCCGGGACCACGGTGGCCTTCGAGCCCTCGGCACGGGCGAGGACGTGTTCGTCGCCGTGGACGGTGACTCCGGCCTCGGCCAGCGCGTTCAGGGCGAGCGGCAGGAAGTCGTCCGCCACGTCCTTGTGGACGAGCAGGGTCTCGGCCGCGTTGCAGACGCTGGGGCGCTGGGCCTTGGAATTGATCAGGATGTCCACGGCCATGGCCAGGTCCGTCCGCGCGTCGACGTACACGTGGCAGTTGCCGGTGCCGGTCTCGATGACGGGGACAATGGACTCCTCGACGACCGTGCGGATCAGCGAGGCGCCGCCGCGCGGGATGAGGACGTCGACGAGGCCGCGGGCCCTCATCAGTTCCGTCACGGAGTCACGGCTCTCGCCCGGGACGAGCTGCACCGCGTCGGCGGGGAGGCCGGAGCCGCCGACCGCGTCGCGCAGGACCCGGACGAGCGCGGTGTTGGAGGCGTAGGCGGAGGAGGAGCCGCGCAGCAGGACCGCGTTGCCGGACTTCAGGCAGAGGGCGGCGGCGTCGACGGTGACGTTGGGCCGGGCCTCGTAGATGATGCCGACCACGCCCAGGGGGACCCTGACCTGGCGGAGGTCGATGCCGTTGGGGAGGGTCGAGCCGCGCACCACTTCGCCGACCGGGTCGGGGAGGGCCGCGACGTCCCGTACGTCGGCGGCGATGGCACGGATGCGGTCCGGGGTGAGGGTCAGGCGGTCGATGATGCCTTCGCTCGTCCCGGCCTCGCGGGCGCGCTCGACGTCCTGCGCGTTGGCCTCGACGATCTCGGCGGTCCGCACTTCCAGGGCGTCGGCGATGGCCAGCAGCGCGTCGTCCTTGGCCGCGCGCGGGAGGGGCGCGATGTCGGAGGCGGCGGCGCGGGCCCGGTAGGCGGCCTGCGTGACCGGGGAGAGGTTGTCGTAGGGCGAGAGCGTGGTCATGCCCGCAGAGTAATGCGCGCTCTGCGGGCATCCGTCACGTATCCCGTGATGCGAGACGGCCGACCGCGGGTCGGACGCCCCCTGGGGAGCAGCGGCGCGGACGTCAGTAGGGGTGGACGCCCACCGGGGAGGCGGGCGGCGGCCCGTAGCCCTCGGCGACCCGCAGGTGGTAGGTCTCGCGGTCGATGACTTCGAGGCCGACGATCTCCCAGGGCGGAAGCCGGGCGCTGGAGCGGTGCTCGCCCCACAGCCGCAGCGCGACGGCGGCGGCGTCGTGCAGGTCGCGGGCCTCTTCCCAGTAGCGGATCTCCGCGTGGTCGCCCGCGTAGCGGCTGGTCAGCAGGAAGGGGTGGTCGTGCGCGAGCTGTTCCAGGCCGCGTCTGACCTCCCCCAGCGGAGTCTCGGCGCCCGACACGCTGAGGGTGATGTGCCAGAGTCTCGACTGCGGGGACTCCTCCTTCGCCGTCGTGACCGGCTCTCGTTCGGCGGTGTCCGACGGGAGGGGATTCCGGTCGAAATCCGCCCCCGCTCCGACACTCGTCAGGGCGCGGTTGGCCGTGCCTCGGGGCGGCGCCCCCGGGCGCGCTCGTCTCACCGGCGGCCTCCTGTGGTGTGTTGCTGTGCGGATCCCCTGTTTCCCCACTACAAAGTGGACCAGTCCACAGCCGGGCGTGGGGTGGTTTTGGTGAAGGTCCCCGCCGAAGAGCCGGACTTTCCGCCGTTTCAGGGGGTGAGGCGCGGCGTGAGAATGACCAGATCGTCCCTGTGTACGACCTCGCGCTCGTAGGCGGGTCCCAGTTCACGGGCCAGGTCCCGGGTGGAGCGGCCGAGCAGCTGGGGGATCTCCTTGGCGTCGAAGTTGACGAGTCCGCGGGCGATCGGGGCGCCGTGCGGATCGCGCAGTTCGACCGGGTCGCCGGCGCTGAACTCGCCCTCGACGCCGGAGATTCCGGCGGGCAGCAGCGAGGTGCGCCGTTCCACGACGGCCCGTACGGCGCCGTCGTCGAGGGTGAGCGCGCCCTGCGGGGTGGAGGCGTGGGCCAGCCACAGGAGCCGGTCGGCGGAGCGGCGGCCGGTGCGGTGGAAGTACGTGCCGGTGTCGCGGCCCGCGAGGGCGTCGGCGGCCCGGCTGGCGGAGGTGAGGACGACGGGGACGCCGGCGGCGGTGGCGATGTTGGCGGCCTCGACCTTGGTGACCATGCCGCCGGTGCCCACGCCCGCCTTCCCGGCGCTGCCGATGGTGACGCCGGCCAGGTCCTCGGGGCCGGTGACCTCGGCGATCCGGGACGCGCCGGGGGTGCCGGGCGGTCCGTCGTAGAGGCCGTCCACGTCGGAGAGCAGGACGAGGAGGTCGGCGTGGACGAGGTGCGCGACGAGGGCGGCGAGCCGGTCGTTGTCTCCGAAGCGGATCTCGTCGGTGGCGACGGTGTCGTTCTCGTTGACGACGGGGACGGCGCCCATCTCCAGGAGCTTGTCCAGGGTGCTGTAGGCGTTGCGGTAGTGGCCGCGGCGGCTGGTGTCGTCGGCGGTGAGGAGGACCTGGCCGACGCGGACGCCGTAGCGGGCGAACGAGGCGGTGTAGCGGGCCACGAGGAGGCCCTGTCCGACGCTGGCGGCGGCCTGCTGGCGGGCGAGGTCCTTGGGCCGTCGGACGAGGCCGAGCGGGGCGAGTCCGGCGGCGATGGCTCCGCTGGAGACGAGGACGACCTCGCGTTCGCCGCCGTCCCTGACCTTGGCCAGGACGTCGACGAGGGCGTCGACCCGGTCGGCGTCGAGGCCGCCGGAGGCGGTGGTGAGCGAGGAGGAGCCGACCTTGACGACGACACGGCGGGCGCCGGTCACCGCCGGCTCCCGGTGCGACGGCCTCTGCTCTGCCACGTGCTTCCCCGCTCTGGATCGCCCCGGTGTTCCGACGAGGGCGTCGCAGCCTGTCGGCCGGTGCCGCCCCCGGCACGTCACAGTACGCGAGCGGCCGCCCCCGCCGCCTGCCCGTTCCGCTCGGTGGACGTCCGGCAGGGGGACGTCCGGTGGGCGGGGCGCGGGCGGGCGGCGGGAGCGGCCGGTGGGCTCAGCTCTGCTGCTCCTCCTTGATGGCGAGCATCCGGTCGACGACCCGGGCGGCGGCACGGCCGTCGGAGGGCTCGCAGAAGTCGACCCGGAACTGGGCGTACTTCTCCTTGTACTCCTCGCTGACCGCGTCGATGTTCCGGATCGCGGCGACCAGGTCCTCGGAGGTCTTGATCAGCGGTCCGGGGGCGCGGGAGGTGAAGTCGAAGTAGAAGCCGCGCAGGGTGTCGCGGTAGTGCTCCAGGTCGTACGTGAAGAAGAGCATCGGACGCCCGGAGTGCGCGAAGTCGAAGAGCACCGAGGAGTAGTCCGTGATCATCACGTCGGCGATCAGGTAGAGGTCGGCGATGTCCGGGTAGTACGTGACGTCGTAGACGAAGCCCTGTCCGGCGCCGGGGATGGAGTCGAGGACCTTGTGGTGCTTGCGGTAGAGCAGCACGTGGTCCTCGCCGAGCTCGCGCTGGGCGGCCTCGACGTCGATCTTGTTGTCGAGCTTGAAGCGGCGTCCGCCGTAGCGCTGGTCGTCGCGCCAGGTGGGCGCGTACAGGACGACCTTCTTGCCCGCGGGGATGCCGAGCTTCTCCCGTACGGCCGCGGCGCGCTTGACGCGGTCGGGGGCGTGGAAGACGTCGTTGCGCGGGTAGCCCGCCTCCAGGACCTCGCACTGGAGGCGGAAGGAGTTGGTCATGATCGGGGTGGTGAAGGCGTTCGGCGTGATGAACAGGCTGTACTGGCGCGAGCGTTGCGGGAGGCTCGCGATGTAGGCCAGGTTCGCCTTGGGGGTGCCGAGGAGGTCGGCGCCGATGCGCTTGAGCGGGGTGCCGTGCCAGGTCTGGACGACGACCTGGCCCTCGCGGCGGACGAACCACTCGCGGATGCCGCCGTTGGTGACGACGTACCGGCTGCGGGCCAGGGCCTCGTACCACTCCTTGCTGCCCCACTCGACGCCCCGGACGCCGGGCGGCAGCACGACCTGCTGGTCGTGGACCATCGCGATGTGCTCGACCTCGGTGCCGCGGCGCTTGAGCTCCTCGTAGACGGCGCGGGGCGAGTCGGAGAACTGCTTGCCGCCGAAGCTGTTGTAGAGCACGGCCTCGCGCAGGGGCAGCTTGCGCTGCTCGGGCGTGTAGACGTCGCGCATCAGACGCTGGCGGTAGGCGCCGCGCAGCTCGGGGCCGAGGACCGGGCCGGACTCCACGAAGATCCGGTCGAAGTCGACCCGCTCGACGGTGTACGTGCGGTGCTCGCCCCGGTGGGCCAGGGGGAGCGTGCCGACGAGGTCGGGGCGGACGGTGACGGGCAGGTCGCGGGTGTGGTCCCACTCGGTGGTGCGGCGCAGCCGCGGCATCCAGCGGCCGGCGCGCAGCGGGACGGTGCCCTCGTAGGTGGGCATGGTGTCCGGGCGCAGCCGGGCGGTGAAGCGTCCGTCGGCGAACTCGACGGGCAGCGGGCGGTCCTCGTTGCGGCCGGTGTGGCGCAGGACCATCTTCATCTGCTCGGCGGGGCCGGTGTAGACGCCGGAGAGGACCAGTTCCCCGTCGGCGGTCCACTCGACGCCGTCGACGACCGGCTGGACGGTGCGGAGCTGCGGGGTGAAGTTGCCGGCGCCGTCGGTGAGGATCGCCAGCTCCCGGCCCTCGGGCAGCGGGTGCACGCCGGTGACGGGGCCGGTGCCGTTGGTGGCGCGGCGGGTGGTGCCGTCGGCGAAGACGATGAGCGTGCGGTACTTGACGGCCTTGCCGGGCCGTACGCCGTCGACGGGCAGATCGGCCAGGGGCAGCCGGGCGGTGTGGCGGAGCCAGCCGTCGGCGCCGGTCTCGCCCTGCTGGAGCGGGAGGTCGGTGGCGAAGCCGCTGGGCTCGTGGTCGATGCGCAGGGCGGTGGGGTACTTGCCCGCGGGGGTGGTGACGCGGGAGCGCAGGGTGACGGTGAGGGCGTCGCCGTCGGCGTCCTGCGCGATGATCTCGGCGGGGACGACGTCGACGGAGAGCCTCAGCCGGTTGCGGTCGAAGCCGGCGACGAGGCGGACGCCGTCGTCGAGGGTCCGGGTCAGGCTGTGTCCGGCCGCGCCCGCGTTGTTCTTGGTGATGCTGCCGACGGACATGCCGCCGGGGCGCGGGATGCCGATGCCCAGGCGCCAGGTGCCGGGCTGCCACTGGCCGCGTACCCGGAGGCGGGACGGGTCGACGGCGATCTCGAAGCCGGACCAGTCGTAGTTGTGCAGGGCGCCCTTGGCCTCGGCGGTGGCGCGGGGCTCCAGGACCGTGCGCAGCCGCAGCGGGAGGGTGGAGCGGCTGCCCTGGCGGCGGAGCACGGCGACGCGCAGCGAGCGCTTGCCGGTGGCCGAGGGGACGTTGGGGATGTAGGCGTAGCCCTTGATCTGGAGCTTGCCGTCCTCCCAGGCCAGGCCGAGGAGCTTGCCGCGTACGGGGAGCTCACTGCGGTTGAAGTTGCGCACGGAGGAGGGGAGCGAGGAGCTCTCGACGCCGGGCAGCTCGATACGGGCGCGCCGCAGGCCGCGGACGGAGAAGGCGCCCGGGTTCTCGCGCTCGTAGTGCAGCAGGTCGACCAGTTCGTCGCCGCGCCCGCTGGCCGCCAGGTGCCACTTGACCCGGGCCATCGGGGAGAACTGCCGGACGACCTTCGGGGCGGCACGGGCCAGGAAATCCTTGGCCGCCCGGTGGAATTCGGGGCGCTCCTCGACCGGAGTCTCCGGGAAGTACTTCATGAGCCGACTGAGCTCGTCGGGGATCGCTTCGAGGGACGCCACGGCGGGAAGGCCTTTCCGGGGGGACGTGCAGATGATGAACCCCAGGAAGACGGGGCGTTAATGAGACGTGTTCAACCGTCTCATGGTTGCCCCACAGTATGACGTGACACCTCTCACAGGACGAACTCGCCCCGGGCGGCGCCCAGGGCGGGAAGGCATGTTCGAGGGTTGACCGCACGCCCCGGCGAGAGCTCCTCCGAGCCCTGTTCGAGGGCTCCCCCGAGCCCTCGAACACACGGTCAGACGCGGTGGGTGCGGGGGCCGCGCAGGGCGCCGAGCACGGTCCGGCGGGCCTTGCGGACCACGCGACGGGCGAAGGACGGGCGGGGCCCCCGCTGCGGCGCCTCGATCCGCCGTCCGCCGACCCATTCCGTGACGGTCACCTCGTAAGCGCTGTCGGGGAGCACGGAACTCTCGCCGAAGTGCGGGTAGGCGAGGTGCGGACGGGGCGGGTCTCCCCGGCGGACGATCTCGGGCTCCTTCTTGTCGCGCAGGAAGGCGGCGATGTCCATGAGCAGGTCGAGCCGGCCCGCGGCGAGGCACATCAGCCGCAGCCGTTCGTTCACCTTGAGGTTGCGGCCGAGCCCCGGCGTCCAGTACGCCTCCATCAGGGGGGCCGCCAGCGCCATCTTCCGCTCGCGGACCCGGGCCTTCTGCTTCACCAGTCCGGGGCCGAACTGCGGCAGCAGGGTGATGACGAAGGGGCGCACCATCAAGGCGTCGCGCCGGGGGCCCGGGGGCACGTACTCGGCGATGAGCCCCATGAGGGCGCGGGCCGAGTCGAAGCGGCGCTCGAAGCCGCCCTTCTTGGTCATCTGGTTGCGGTCCTCGCGGCCCACCAGGTAATAGCAGGTGTAGTCGGCGACGACGGAGATCCCGTTGCCGCGCAGATACGCCTCCATCGTGAACAGGGCGTCCTCGCCCGTCTTGAGCTGCTCGTCGAAGGCCATCCCCAGGCGTACGAGGAGGTCGCGCCGGAACAGCTTCTGCGCGCTCAGGGTGAATTTGACGTTGGAGGAATACAGGTCGGCGCGCTCGACGGTCTCTTTCCACATGGACTTCGCGGCACCGCGGTTGACGCCGACGATCTTCCCGAGCACCACGTCCGTGCCCGCCCGGTCCCCCATGGCGACCATGCGCTCCAGGGCTTCCTCGCCGAAGTAGTCGTCCGCGTCGAGGAAGAAGACGTACCGGCCGCGGGCGAGGTCGAGGCCCCGGTTGCGCGGGCCGCTGGGGCCGCCGGAATTCGGCTGCCGGACGACTCTCATGGGGATCGCGGTCCGGGCGGCGAACTCCTCCAGGCAGGCGCCCGTGCCGTCGGTGGAGCCGTCGTCGACGGCGATGATCTCCATGCGGTCCGCGCCGATGGTCTGCGCCTCGACGGACTCCAGGCACCGGACCAGGTAGGGCATCGCGTCATACGCCCCGATGATCACACTGACATCGGGCTCGTGGTTCTTCCTGGGCATGTCGGCCATGTACACCTGTCGATTTGATCACGAAAGAAGGCAGATTGCCCGACTATGCACTTTTTGTGCATGAACATGCCGAACGACCCGTACATCCCTCCCTCAGGAGAGACGTACGGGTCGCGATCGGGGTTGCCTGCTTCTCAGCCAGTTCGATCAGACGTACGGCGCGCGGCTGTGCGACCGCACGCGCTCAGCGCACGGACGAGGCCCCCCCGCGGAGAGCGGCCTTCGCCTCGCTCTCCGCCGCGTCGGTCTCCGGAGCGTCCGGATCCGCCGTGGCGTCGGCCTCAACGGCCGCCTGCGGGTCGCCGGTCCCGACGCCGCTGGAGACGGCCTCCGCGTCCGGCACCGCTATGGCCTGCTCACCGATCCGCTGGGCGACGGCCGCGTTACGGGCCTCGGCCTTGGCCGCCAGCGCCCGTACCGCGGCGTTGAACTGCTCCATGGAGGTCGGCTCGTCCGGACCCAGGAGGTAGGTCTTCAGCTCACGGCGGGCATCCGCCAGCGTGTCCGCCGCCGGGTCGGCCACCGCGGCCAGCAGCGCGTCGAGCTCCTCGGCGCCGTTTGACAGGATGACCGCGGCGCGCACCGCGGTGTTCTGCCGCTTGAACTCCTCGGCTCCGAGCGCGGCCGAGTCGGTGACCGCATACGGCTTGCCACTCGCGATGAAGTCGGAGACCACACTGGAGATGTCCGAAACCATGGCGTCGGACTCGTTGAAGCAGTCGTACAGCTTGGGCTGCGCGCCGGTCACCGTACGGTGCTCCCACCAGCCGAAGGAGCGCCAGTAGGCGTCGTTCCACTCGGCCCTCAGCCGTGCGGTCTCCGCCTCGCGGACCGGGTCGGCGAGCGAGAGCCGCGACTCCTCCGCGTCGTCGCCGCCCACGCGGCCGGTGGCCGTGAGCTGCGCGAGCCGCGCCTCGATCCGGGCGAGCTCGGCCTTGGCGGCGCTCTGCCCGGCGGCGGCCGATGAGGCTTCCTTCGCCCAGCGGGGCTCCGCCGCGCGTTCGGCGGCGGCCTTGTCCAGCATCGCCTGGATCCGGGCGTTGACGGCCTTGGCCTTGGCACTGCGGATGCCGGTGAAAGGGTGCGGCTTGTAGATGATCCGGACCGGGTCGGCGGCGTTCAGCAGCCGGCGCACGATGTTCTCGCCCGCCAGCAGGAGGGAGGTGTTGCCCGGGTTGTCGTCCCAGCCCTCCCAGGTGGGCGCGTACAGCACGGTCGGGATGGGGTTCTTGACCGTACCCGTCCAGTTCTTGATGGGCTCCAGCTGCGGGCGCCCGACCTCGACGATGTCCTCGTCGCGGATCCCCACATCGGCCAGCGCGTACCGGTCGCGGCCGGCCCGGCCCGCCGTCCACACCTCGTCGTACACCTTGGAGAAGGGGTTCACGCTGGCGAGCTTGTCGCTGTCGCCGTGGCCGATGAAGACGTGCTTCATGGTCGGGACGCGCAGGATGTGGATGTTCTTGCCCACGTTCGCGGGGTAGAGGCAGACCCGGACCGTGGAGAGGTCCAGGTTCATCAGGTGGGTGCCCGCCGGCACGCAGATCACCGGGACCGAGGTCTCGGCGAGCTGCGGGACGAGACCGCGCTCCCGCATGATGATCAGCGGACGGCCCTCGACCCGGCTCATGGTCTCCAGCCACATGTTGCCCTGGTAGGCGGACTCGTTGGAGCCGGAGAAGTAGAGCACCACGGTCGGCTGGTACTCGCGCAGCCAGCCGTCCACGGCCTTGAGCACGGCGGCAGCAGGAGGAGCCAGCCGGCCGCGGCGCACGTACGGGACGAGCAGCGCGAGGTAGAGCAGGGCCAGCAGCAGCGTCAGGCCTATGCCCGCATAGCCGATGACGTTCTCCCCGGTCCCGGCGGCGATCAGCACGCCCACCACGGCAGGAATGTCGAGGTGCAGCATCTTCTCCGCGGAGCGCCGCATCAGCGCGCCGGGCGGGGCGTCGGGGATGCGGACCGCGTGCAGGTCCACGTTGCGGGTGACGACCGGCATGGTGCGGCGGAGCCGGATCAGGGTCGCCATGGCTCCGTGCGGCGCCTGGAGGCCGTAGAAGAGCAGGAAGCAGGCCACCGCCGCGTAGAACAGCGGCGACTCTGCGAGATCCAGGCGGGCCAGCAGCAGGATGACCATCAGCTGCCGGAGCAGGAAGCGGATCGAGAGCCCGGCCCGCACCTTGCCCAGGCGGTTGATCAGATAGCTCCCCCGCTGGTGCAGATACCAGTCGGCGGCATACGTGACAGCGGCGGCCGCCGCGAAGAACCAGATGTGGGGAATGAGCGCGGCAAGCATGACGCAGGGATATCCCAGCCCCATCAACAACGCTGCCGCCAGTTCCGACCTGCTGCCCACACGGGCCAGGCGAATGGCTGTCGAGATCACGAAGAACCTGCTCCAGGGGGTGCTGGTTGATTCACCTATTGACGGAAATGTGAAGGTGCGGCTTCACGCATTCGGGCCTCTGCCATCGCGCAAAGCGACGAACAGAGGCCCGGAAAAGCACATTTGTCAAGAATTATTACACATCTGCTTGACGGTCCAGCACGGAGGCCAGGGCCTGCTCGAAGCCCGAGGACTCGGCGGCGCCCGCCGTCGGGTCCTGCTGCCGTACGTCGATGACATGGCCGGTCAGCTCGGAGAGCAGGACGTCCAGCGAGGTGCGCGCGACGGCCTCCGAGGAGAGCAGCGAGCCCTCGGGCTCCTGGCCGAACGCCTTGGTCCGCATCGGGGTCGCGGTGCGCTCCGGGTTCACGCAGTTGACCCGGATGCCCTCGCCCGCCCACTCGTCGGCGAGCGCCTGGGTGAGGTTGACCATCGCGGCCTTGGTGGAGGAGTAGAGGCTGTACTCGGCGCGGCCCCGGGTGTAGCTGCTGGAGGTGTAGAGCAGCAGCTGGCCCTGGGTCTCCGCCAGGTACTTGTACGAGGCGCGGGCGATCTGCACGGGGGCCAGGTAGTTGACGTTCAGCGCTTCCTGGATCGTCGTGTTGTCGGTCTCGGCCAGCTTGCCGATCCTCAGTACGCCCGCGGTGTTGATGACGTAGTCGATCCGACCGGTCTCGCCGTACGCCTTGGAGAGCGCGTCGTCCACGTGCTCCGGGTTCTCCACGTGCGTTCCCGTGGTGGAGCGGCCCAGCGCGTAGACCTTGGCGCCGTAGCTCTCGGCGAGGGAGGCGATGTCGGCGCCGATGCCGTACGAACCGCCGAAGACGACAAGGGTCTTGCCGGTGAGCAGCTCGCGGTAGGCGGCCTCGTCGGCCTGGCGCGGGGCGGCGGTGGAGGCCAGCTGGAAGAGCTTGTCGGTGATGAAGACGTCGACCGGCTGGGTCACCTTCATGTTGTACTCGTCGCCCGCGACCACGTAGATCGGCACGTCGGGGAGGTACTTGAGGACCACCGAACAGTCGTCGGTGGCCTGGAAGTTGGGGTCTCCCGCCGCGACTTCGTACGCCTTGCGGATCGTGGAGAGCTTGAAGGCCTGCGGCGTCTGGCCGCGGCGCAGCCGGGAGCGGTCGGGCACGTCGGTGATGAACTCGCCGTCCTCACCATGCGTACGCGTCACGATGATCGTGTCCGCGGACGGGATGGCGACGTCGACGGCCTGGTAGCGCTCCAGGGCGTCGACACAGTCCGTGATCACACGCTGCGACAGCAGGGGGCGGACCGCGTCATGGAAGAGGACGTTGCGGTCCTCGCCCTCTGCGAGGCCCTCGCCGAGGACGGCGATGGCGCGCTCGGTGGTCTCGTTGCGGGTGTTGCCGCCCTCGATGATCCGGGTGACCTTGCTCAGTCCGGCCTTCGCGACGATCTTCTCGACGTCGGGGACGAAACCGGGCGCCATCAGCACGATGACGTCGTCGATGCCCTCGGCGTTCTCGAAGATGGTCAGCGTGTGCTCGATGACGGCCTTGCCGGCGATCTTCAGCAGCTGCTTGGGGATCGAGAGGCCCACGCGCTGACCGGTCCCACCGGCGAGCACGACCGCTGTGGTCCGGGGCTTGGCTTCATGCGGCACAGACACAGACGACCTACCTTGCTATGACGGGGGAACAGTGTGATGGTCGCACTCTCCGTGACCGTCTCGCAAGGTGGACGTCGTCCGTCGCTCGCCGCGCGGATACCCGCAGTTCACCCTCTGGCCAGGGAGTTGGGCGCTGCCGAAGTGACACCAGGGGTGACCGACCCCACAGTTGTGTTGCTCAATCCGCACATCTGCAGCACGTTCACCCGGCGTGACCGGCGGAAACCGCCTGCGCCCGGCCCCGAGGCTACCGGACGGCCCGCCTCCGGAGAGACGGGCCGTCGGCCGTGACCGGTGAGCGACGCCCCGGAGAAAGGGGCGGACCCGGCTAGAAGGGATCGAACTCGTCGTATTCCTTCTGAGCGTCGTCGCGTTCGGCCTCGCGGTCCTTGCGGCGCTGCGCCGCGGGGCGCGGGGCCTCCATGCGGTGGTCCTCGCCGCGGCGGCCGAGCATCTCCGCGCCGGACTGCATGGTCGGCTCCCAGTCGAAGACGACCGCGTTGTCCTCGGGTCCGATCGCGACGCCGTCGCCGGCCCGGGCGCCCGCCTTGACCAGTTCGTCCTCGACGCCGAGGCGGTTGAGCCGGTCGGCGAGGTAGCCGACGGCCTCGTCGTTGTTGAAGTCGGTCTGGCGCACCCAGCGCTCGGGCTTCTCGCCGCGCACCCGGTAGAGGTCCTCGTCCTCGGCGGTGACCGTGAATCCCGCGTCGTCGACGGCCTTGGGGCGGATGACGATGCGGGTCGCCTCCTCCTTCGGCTTGGTGGCGCGCGCCTCGGCGATGATCCCGGCGAGCGCGTAACTCAGCTCGTTGAGGCCCTTGTGGGCGATGGCGGAGACCTCGAAGACGCGGTAGCCGCGGGCCTCCAGGTCGGGGCGGATCATGTCGGCGAGGTCCTGGCCGTCGGGGATGTCGACCTTGTTGAGGGCGACGATGCGGGGCCGGTCCTCCAGGCCGCCGTACTGGCGCAGCTCCTCCTCGATGGTGTCGAGGTCGGAGACGGGGTCGCGGTCGGACTCCGGGGCGGCGGTGTCCAGGACGTGCACGAGCACCGAGCAGCGCTCGACGTGCCGCAGGAACTCCAGGCCGAGGCCCTTGCCCTGGCTGGCGCCGGGGATGAGGCCCGGGACGTCGGCGATGGTGTAGACGGTCGAACCGGCAGTGACGACGCCGAGGTTCGGCACGAGGGTGGTGAACGGGTAGTCCGCGATCTTCGGCTTGGCCGCGGAGAGCACCGAGATCAGCGAGGACTTGCCCGCGCTCGGGTAGCCGACGAGGGCCACGTCGGCGACGGTCTTGAGCTCCAGGACGATGTCCCGGCTCTCGCCCGGCTCGCCGAGCAGCGCGAAGCCGGGGGCCTTGCGGCGGGCCGAGGCGAGCGCGGCGTTGCCGAGGCCGCCGCGACCGCCCTGACCGGCCACGAAGGTGGTGCCCTGGCCGATGAGGTCGGCGAGGACGTTCCCGGCCTTGTCGAGGACGACGGTGCCGTCGGGGACGGGCAGGACCAGGTCCTGGCCGTCCTTGCCGGAGCGGTTGTCGCCGGCGCCGGGCTGGCCGTTGGTGGCCTTGCGGTGGGGGTGGTGGTGGTAGTCGAGCAGCGTGGTCACGGACTGCTCGACGACGAGGATCACGTCGCCGCCGCGGCCGCCGTTGCCCCCGTCGGGGCCGCCCAGCGGCTTGAACTTCTCACGGTGTACGGAGGCGCAGCCGTGGCCTCCGTTACCCGCGGCGGCATGCAGCTCGACGCGGTCCACGAAGGTGGTCATGGTGGGTGCCTCCAGGTACAGCGGAAAATGCGGAATTGTCTCTGTCGTAACACGCCGAGGGCGGACCCGCTTCCCCGTTCGCCGGGAAAGCTGAGATCCGCCCTCGGAAGGTGCTGTGTGTCGTTCTGCGCGCGTCGAGAGGACTCAGACGGCGAGCGGAACGATGTTCACGACCTTGCGGCCGCGGTGCGTGCCGAACTCCACCGCACCGGCGGTCAGCGCGAACAGCGTGTCGTCGCCGCCACGGCCGACGCCCGCACCGGGGTGGAAGTGGGTGCCGCGCTGGCGGACCAGGATCTCACCGGCGTTGACGGCCTGACCGCCGAAGCGCTTCACGCCGAGCCGCTGAGCATTGGAATCGCGCCCGTTCCGAGTGGACGATGCGCCCTTCTTGTGTGCCATGTGTTCTCAGTCCCTTACTTCGCAGCCGTGGGGATACCGGTGACCTTGATCGCCGTGTACTGCTGGCGGTGACCCTGGCGGCGGCGGTAGCCGGTCTTGTTCTTGTAGCGAAGGATGTCGATCTTCGCGCCCTTGTGGTGGTCCACGATCTCGGCCGTGACCTTGATCCCGTCCAGCACCCACGGGTCGCTGGTGACCGCGTCACCGTCGACAACGAGCAGGGTCGAGAGCTCGACCGTGTCGCCAACCTTGGCAGTGGAAATCTTGTCAACCTCAACGATGTCGCCGACAGCAACCTTGTGCTGGCGACCACCGCTGCGCACGATGGCGTACACGCGGATCTCTCTCTCGCTCGGAACGGAACCCCTGATGCCAGCCGCCCGCACGGGCCGGGGCCCGTGTCGATCCGGAAGGATGAGCGGCCTCTCCTGGCGGACGGCGCGGACACCGACCGTTACCGGGAGGGATGTGCTCAGGGGTAGGCGCATTACGGAAACACACCGAGGGTCAAGGTTACGGGGCCGGGGTGTGGGGGTCAAACCGGGTCGAGGGACCGGAGGCGGGGGCCCGCGGGCCGGGGCCGCCGAGCCGCCCGCCTTATGCTTTCCGGGCGCATCAGCTCTCCGAAAGGCATGCCGTGAACTACAGGGTCCAGCCCACCGCCCAGGTCGACGAGACCGCCGAGATCGGGGACGGCTCCAGTGTCTGGGAGCTGGCGCAGATCCGTGAGGGAGCGAAGCTCGGCGAGGGCTGCGTCGTCGGCCGCGGCGCGTACGTCGGCACCGGCGTGCGCATCGGCGACAACGTGAAGCTGCAGAACTACGCCCTCGTGTACGAGCCCGCCGAGCTCGGCGACGGCGTCTTCGTCGGCCCCGCCGTCGTCCTCACGAACGACCACAACCCGCGGTCGGTCGACCCGGAAGGCAAGCAGAAGCGCGGCGGCGACTGGGAGGCGGTCGGCGTGAAGGTCGCCGAGGGCGCCTCCCTCGGCGCGCGCTCGGTCTGCGTCGCACCGGTCCGTGTCGGCCGGTGGGCGATGGTCGCGGCCGGCGCCGTGGTCACCAAGGACGTGCCGGACTTCGCCCTGGTCGTCGGCGTGCCCGCACGGCAGATCGGCTGGGTCGGACGGGCCGGAGTGCGCCTGGCCGAGCGGCCGGACGAGCCCGGCGTGTGGGAGTGCCCGCAGAGCGGGACGCTGTACGACGAGAAGGACGGCGTGCTGTCCGAGCGTTGAGACAAGCCTCCGTTGAGTCGCGGAGCACACGGTGAGGGCGGGCGTCCTGCGGGACGCCCGCCCTCACCGTCTCTTCGGACGGCTCAGCCGCCGATGACGACGCGGCGCACGCCCGCCCAGTTGGCCGGGTCCGTCGTGCGGCGGCCGTCGACCAGGACGCGGACGTCCGGGAGGTCGGCGGCGGACAGCTCGCGGTACTCGGCGTGGTCGGCCTGGAGGACCGCGGCGGTGACGGCCTGGCCCTCGTGCGGGACGAGGCCCAGGGCGGTCAGCTCCTCCGGCGTGTACATCGGGTCCGAGACGAACGGCACCGCACCCCGCGCCTTCAGCGCCTCGACGACGCCGAAGACACCGGAGAAGGCGGTCTCCTTGACGCCGCCGCGGTAGGCCGCGCCCAGCACCACGACCCCGACGCCGTCCAGGTCGCCGTAGGCGGCGGCCAGCAGGTCCACGGCGTAGGCGGGCATCGCGGCGTTGGCCTCGCGGGCCGAACGCACGACGGTCGCCTCCGGGTCGTTCCACAGGTACATCCGCGGGTAGATCGGGATGCAGTGGCCGCCCACGGCGATGCCGGGCTGGTGGATGTGGCTGTAGGGCTGGCTGTTGCAGGCCTCGATGACCTTCTTGACGTCGATGTCGTGTCGGTCGGCGAACCGGGCGAACTGGTTGGCCAGACCGATGTTGACGTCGCGGTAGGTGGTCTCGGCGAGCTTCGCCAGCTCGGAGGCCTCCGCCGTACCGAGGTCCCATACGCCGTTCGGGCGGGGCAGGTCCTCGCGCTCGTCGAAGTCGAGGACGGCCTCGTAGAAGGCGACGCCCGCCGCGGAGGACGCCTCGTCGATGCCGCCGACGAGCTTGGGGTAGCGGCGCAGGTCGGCGAAGACGCGACCGGTGAGCACCCGCTCCGGGGAGAAGACCAGGTGGAAGTCCTCACCGGGGGTGAGGCCCGAGCCCTCGGCCAGCATCGGCGCCCAGCGGGTACGGGTGGTGCCGACCGGGAGCGTGGTCTCGTAGCTGACCAGGGTGCCGGGCTTGAGGCCGGCCGCGATGGCCTTGGTGGCGGCGTCCATCCAGCCGAAGTCCGGGGTGCCCTCGGCGTCCACGAAGAGCGGGACGACGACCACGACCGCATCGGACGCGGCGACCGCGGCCGTGGTGTCCGTCGTCGCGGAGAGCAGGCCCGCGCCGACCGTCTCCTTCAGCTTGACGTCCAGGTCGTACTCGCCGGGGAACGGCTCGGTGGCCGCGTTGACGAGCTCGACGACCTTCTCGTTGACGTCCGCGCCGATGACCTTGTGGCCCTTGGCGGCGAACTGCACGGCGAGCGGAAGCCCGATCTTGCCGAGCGCGACTACACAGATGTTCATCGGGGTTACTTCCTCTTCGACCTGGACAGCGTTCGGCGCAGCCGTGCGCCGACGCCGGGCTTCGGTTCCCGCAGGGGGGCCGTCGTGATCACGAGCCGGCCCTTGCTGTTGGTACTCGCTGCCACGCGGTGGGGCTCATCGCTCCCCCAGCGGCGTGCCAGCGGCATCGGCTGCCCGTCGGTGCGGACCGGGATCTCGTACGTCGAGCCCGCCACGTCCACATAGAGGCGGACGCCCCTCTTGGACCGGGTGGCCGCCAGCGGGATGCGGGCGGTCAGCAGAGTGCCGCCGTCCTCCGCGGTGCCGGCGGTGAGCGTGCCGACGCGCCGCGGGCGCGGGGCGTCCGCCGGGAGCTTGCGCGCACCGGCCTTGTCGGCGCTCTGGGGCATGGCGCCCTGGGCCAGGGCGATGACAGCGGAGGAGGTGTCCCCTGTGATGCCGGCCCGCAGCTTCACGACGCAGAACAGCTCCGTGCCGTGCTGGTCCCAGGCGGCCGACTCCAGGCGCGTACCGGCGGAGAGGCGGCCCGCCACCGTCTCGCCGAGCACCTCGTACCAGCGGTCGTCGAGGCCGACGGCCGGGTCCCTGAAACCGGGGTGGGCCGCGAACGCGCGGCTCCCTTCCAGCAGGAAGGGCGGCGCACCGTGCTCGGTCTCCTCGGCGATGGCGCGGGTCAGCTCCTCTACGGCGCCGCTGCGGGCGAGGCCGAAGCGCACCCGGCGCTTGACACCGGTGCCGTCGCGCAGGCCGTCGGTGAAGTAGGCGTCCACCAGCGCGCCGACGCCCTGGCACACCTGACGCCGGGTGTCCGGATCGAGTGCGGGGAAGTCCTGCTGGAGAAGCTTGGACAGCTCCCAGTCGAAGTGGCGCTTGAGGACGGCGTCGCGCTGCGGACCCGCGGGGATCAGACCGGCCGTGTGCTCGATGATGCGCTCGACACAGCGGAGCCTGGCCAGGTGGTCCGCCCGGTAGGTGATGTTGCTGGCGTCGCCGCGCTTGACCGCGTAGTAGCAGGTGTAGTCGGAGACGACGGAGATCTTCCGGGCCCGTACGCACGCCTCGATGGTGAACGGCTGGTCGCTGCCGACCGGCATGTCCTCAGGAAAGCGGAGGCTGTGCTTCTCCACCAGTTCGCGGCGGAAGAGCTTGGTGTTGGCCAGGGTGAAGGGCAACGCCGAGTCGTAGAGGCTGATGTCGGGGTGGTTCCCGTCGTACAGCTTCTGGTGGACGTACCGGCCGTTCGTGCCGACCATCTTCCCGACGACCACGTCGGCCCCGTTGGCGTCGGCGGCGGAGACCATCCGCTCCAGGGCCTCTTCGCCGAGGTGGTCGTCCGCGCCTATGAAGTAGACGAAACGGCCGGTGGCCACGTCCAGCGCCCGGTTGCTGGGCACGGCGGGGCCGCCCGAGTTCGGCTGGTGGAGCACCTTCACGACGTCGGGGTAGCGCTCGGCGTACCGGTCGAGCTCGGCACCGCTCCCGTCGGTCGACCCGTCGTCGACGGCCACGACCTCCAGCCGCTCCGGGCCGATGCTCTGCCGGATCAGGGAGTCCAGGCACTCCGTGAGGTACGGCATGGTGTTGTAGACGGCGACGACGACGGTGACGTCGGGCTCTCGTGTCATGCCATCACCTGCGAGTCCGGCTGTTGCGCCTTCACCGGGGCGGCACCGGTGAGACGCGTGTACACGCCGTCCAGGACCTCGGCCTGCGCCTCCCAGGTCCAGTTCTCCAACAGCCCTTCGCGTGCGTAGGCCGCGCGGTACTTCGCGGGGTCGGCGAGCACCGACTTGACCGCCCGTACGTAGTCGGAGACGTCCTCGGCGGTGAACACCTCGCCCTGACCGGTCCGGGCGACCATCTCCCCCATCGTCTTGACGTCGCTCACGACGAACGGCAGACGGGCGTGGGAGTACTCGAAGAACTTGGTGATCAGGGCGATCTCGTGGTTCGGCCAGTGGTGGATAGGGATGACGCCCACGCTGGCCGCGGACAGGAAGGGGACCACCTGGTAGTGCGGCACGTACGGCAGGATGTGCAGCCGGTCCGAGACGCCCAGTTCGGCAGCTCGTTCCTTGAGTTCCTGCATGTAGGCCGAGTTGGGCCGCAGGACGACGAAGGCCACGTGCGTACCGGGGAGCTGGGGCAGCCCCTCGATCATGATGTCGAGACCCCGCTGCGGGGCCGCGGCACCGCTGTAGACCGCCAGGGGGACGTCCGGGCCGATACCGCACAGCTCGCGCAGGTCGGGCACGGGCTCCGCGGCCTGCTCCGGGGAGACCTCGGCGTCCGGGGCGTTCAGCACCACCTCCGGCAGGGCCTTCAGCCCGTGGCGCTCGACCAGCATCTCCGCCAGGGTGCCGGAGACCGTGGTCACGGCGTCGGCGTACTTGGCGTACTCCCGCTCGTGCCCGCACTGCGCGATGTGCCAGCGCGGGTGCGGGTTCCAGGGCTTGATGCCGGGCAGGAACTCGTGCACGTCCCAGAGGAGCTTGACCTTGCGGCCCTTGGCCTCGGCGCGCAGCTTCGCCCGCGCGGCCACGCCGAGCATGCGGAAGTCGTTGGCGTGGATCACGTCGGGTTCGAGCCGGTCGATGACCTTCCCGTACGCCAGCTCGAAGTCCCACAGGGCCGGGTCGAGGCGCCGCCAGGCCCGGTCGCCCATGGTGCGGACCCAGAAGGCGGTGGTGAAGCGGTCCAGCGGCGAGTCCATGCTCTTGCGGCGCTGCGCGAGCGCCTCCGTACGGCCGGCCCGGAAGCGGACCCACTTGCTCAGCGTCTTCGCCAGCAGACGCGGGGGCAGCAGACGTGCCACGCCGAGTGAGGAACCGTTGCGCCTGGCCTCGACGCTCCGGACGTTCAGCTCCGCGCGCCACGCCTTCATCCGCTGCTTGCGGTACTCCGCGAGCGGACCGGGCGGATACGCGAGAGGCGAACGCAGAACGGCCCTGCGGTACTCATGACGGCGGCGGTGCATGGGCGTCGGCACGTGCAGCAGGCGGACCTCGGCATCGCCGAGCCACCACTTCTGGGACTTCTTGGTGGGCGACTTGCCCAGAAGCACCACGTCCCACCCGGCCTCCGCCGCCGAGCGGGCTTCCTTCTGCACCCGGGAATCGCCGTTGACGCCGTTGTCGACGAGCATGACGATCTTTCCCCGGGAAGTGCGCTGCGGCCTCTCGGCCGAGCTGTCAATCGCCATGGCGGGCAGGCTCTCCTGTCTCGAATACGACGGTCTGGCCACGGTTGGCCGAGTCGAGCAGCGATGTCGCCACCTCGACGGTACGCAGCCCCTGCCGGAGCGTGCAGATGTCGGCGGGCTTGCCCTGCACAGCGTCGCGGAACAGCTCGTGCTCGACAAGCAGCGGCTCGCGCTTGGGGATGGCGTAACGGATCATGTCGCCCTCGGCGACCCCGCGGAAGGCGCGCAGCGCCTCCCACTCGGTGGCGACGGCGGCGTTGGAGTGGAACGTGAGGTCGGCGGTGAGGGTGTCGGCGATGAAGCAGCCGCGCTCGCCGGTGACCGAGGTGAATCGTTCCTTGAGCGGGCTCAGCCAGTTGACCAGGTGGTTGACCATCGTGCCGTCGGAGAGCTGGCCCACCGCGGAGACCATGTCCTCGTGCGGGCGGCCCGACTTGGAGACGGTGTGCGCCGCGATCGACCTGTACGTCTGGCCGGTGACCCAGCCCGTCAGGTCGATGTCGTGGGTGGCCAGGTCCTTGACCACGCCGACGTCGGCGATCCGGTGCGGGAAGGGGCCCTGGCGGCGGGTGACGACCTGGTAGACGTCGCCCAGCTCGCCGGCCTCCAGGCGGGCGCGGAGCGAGAGCAGGGCGGGGTTGCAGCGTTCGATGTGGCCGACGCCGGCGACGAGGCCGCGTGACTCGAAGGCGTCGACGAGGCGGCGGGCGCCCTCGACGGTGTCGGCGAGCGGCTTCTCGATCAGGGCGCTGACGCCGGCGTCGGCGAGCTGGAGGCCGACCTCCTCGTGCAGCGCGGTCGGGCAGGCCACGACGGCGTAGTCGATGCCGAGGGCGATGAGCTCCTCGACGGTGGAGAGCACGGGTGCGCCCTGGGCCCAGCCGTTCTTGTCGCCCATCGGGTCGACGACGCCGACCAGTTCGACGCCTTCCAGGCTCGCGAGGACGCGGGCGTGGTGGCGCCCCATGGAGCCGAGGCCGACGAGCCCGGCCTTGAGTACGGCGGTCACAGGTTCTCCCCGAGGTCGTTCACGGCGGTGACGATGCGCTCCAGGTCGCCCTGGGTGAGCGAAGGGTGAACGGGCAGCGAGACGACCTCGGCTGCGGCCTTCTCGGTCTCGGGCAGGTCCCAGGTGCGGCCCGCCTTCTGGTCCGGCTCCCAGTAGGGCTTCAGGCGGTGGATCGGCGTCGGGTAGTAGACCGCGTTGCCGACGCCCGCCTCGGTGAGCTTCGCCATCGCGGCGTCCCGGTCGCCCTGGATGCGCACGGTGTACTGGTGGTAGATGTGCCGCGCGCCCTCGGCGACCGGCGGCGTGGTGACGGCCGCGGCGGTGATGTGGGCGTCGAGGTACGCGGCGTTGGCGCGGCGCTGCTCGGTCCAGCCCTCCAGCTTGCCGAGCTGTACGCGGCCGACGGCGGCGGACACGTCGGTCATCCGCATGTTGGCGCCGACGATCTCGTTGGCGTAGCGCTGCTCCATGCCCTGGTTGCGCAGCAGGCGCAGGGTCCGGGCCAGTTCGGCGTCGGCCGTGGAGACCATGCCGCCTTCGAGGGAGTGCATGTTCTTGGTCGGGTAGAAGCTGAAGGTACCGCCCGCGCCGAACGCGCCGACCGGGGTGCCGTTCAGCGCCGCCGCGTGGGCCTGGCAGGCGTCCTCGACGACGGCGAGCCCGTGCTTCTCGGCGATGGGCATGAGCTTGTCCATCGCGGCGGGGTGACCGTAGAGGTGCACCGGCATGATCGCGGCGGTGCGCGGCGTGATCGCGGCTTCGACGGCGGCCGGGTCGAGGCCGAAGCTGCCGGGCTCGATGTCGGCGAACACCACGTCGGCGCCGACCAGGCGGACGGCGTTGGCGGAGGCCGCGAAGGAGAAGGAGGGGACGATCACCTCGTCGCCGGGGCCGATGCCCAGGGCCAGCAGCAGCAGGTGCAGAGCCGAGGTGCCCGAGTTGACGGCGACGCAGTGCCGGTCGTCGACCAGCCGCGAGAAGCCTTCCTCGAAGGCCGCGACCTCCGGGCCCTGCACGACGCGACCGCTGCGCAGTACGCGTACCGCGGCCTCGATCTCGTCTTCCCCGATGACGGGGCGGGCAGCAGGAATCGGCTGCTCGTTGATGCTCGACATGAACGTCCTCCTTGAACACCGCAAGAGCTCGTTACCGGGCAGAGCTCTGGGTGCGGGACGCCTTACGAGGTCGCGCATAACCCCACCGGCGCAATGCCGACGCCCTGCCGAGGGATCCGGCCCGGCCGGAATCCCCGCCGGGCCTTGTCACCGCCTGTAAGTTTCGCCGAGAAACGACACAGGTAGGGCAACCGTCGTCACATTATCAGGGATTTCTCGGCCCATTTCGGGCTCGTTAACCGGTGCTTGCATCAGTTCTGAAACAAAGCAGGTGTCCCGCCCCGACGGGCTCGGAGCGGGACACCTGAAGTGAACAACCGGTTACGGATGTATCAGCTCGCCGACGACTCGCCCTCCGCCGAGGGCGCGTTGACCGTCACGGACGGCGACGACTGCTCGGCGGCGACGGTCTTCTTCGTCGCCTTCTTCGCGGCCGTCTTCGCCGTCGTCTTCTTCGCGGCGGTCTTCTTCGCGACGGTCTTCTTGGCCGCCGCCTTCTTCGCCGGGGCCTTCTTGGCGGCGGCCTTGCGGGCCGTCTTCTTCGCCGGGGCGGCTTCAGCGGGCTCGGAATCCGCGGCTGCCTCGGCCGACCGGTCCTCGGGCTCCGGGGCCTTCGCCTCGGACGCCTCCGTGTCGGTCTCCTTCGCCTCGGACGCCTTCGCCTCGGGCGCCGAAGCGACCACGACGATCTCCGCGTCGTCCGACCCGGTGGGCGAGCCGGCCGGAGCGGTGACCTTACGGGTCACGCGGCGGCGGGCACGCGGCGGGGCGGCCACGGGGGCCTCGGCCCCGGGGGCCTGCTCCGCCGGGGCCGGGGTCTCGGCGGCGGGCGCCTCGACGACCGGGTCCTCGACCGCGACCGGGTCCGTGCTGGGCTCGGCCGGCTGCGCCGGCTCCGCCGCTTCGGCCTGCTTCGGCGCACCCGCCGGGGCGGTGGCCTTCCGGGTGGCCCGACGGCGCGTACGGCCCTGGGGCGCGGACTCGGCCGGAGCCTCAGGGGTCTCAGCAGCCTCCGCGACCGGGGTCTCGGCGGGCGTGTCGAGGACCGGCTCGGGCCGGGTCTCGGCGACGGGCGCCTCGGCGGCTGCCTCGGCCTTCGGGGTGCCGGCCGGGGCCGACGCCTTGCGGGAGGCCCTGCGGCGGCCACGGCGCGAGGCGGCCGCCTCGGCCTCGGCGGGGCTGCTGTAGAACTCGTCGTCCTCCCTGACCGCGGGCTCCACGGCCACCGGGGCGGCGACCTCTGCGGCCAGCTCGGCCTCGGTCTCCGTCTCCACGGGCTCGGCGGACACGTGGTCGTCGGAGCCGTGCTCGTGGTCGTGGTCGTGGTCCTGGCCCGCGCCGCCGCGGCCGCGCTTCTTGGACTTCTTGCCGCCACCACCGCCGACGGACGCCGGCTGCTCCATGTGGACGATGACACCGCGGCCGTTGCAGTGGACACAGGTCTCGGAGAAGGACTCCAGCAGACCCTGGCCCACCCGCTTGCGGGTCATCTGGACCAGGCCCAGCGAGGTGACCTCGGCGACCTGGTGCTTGGTGCGGTCGCGGCCCAGGCACTCCAGGAGGCGTCGCAGCACGAGGTCCCGGTTGGACTCCAGCACCATGTCGATGAAGTCGACGACGACGATGCCGCCGAGGTCGCGCAGCCGCAGCTGGCGCACGATCTCCTCGGCCGCCTCCAGGTTGTTCCTGGTGACGGTCTCCTCCAGGTTGCCGCCCTGGCCGGTGAACTTGCCGGTGTTGACGTCGACGACGACCATCGCCTCGGTCTTGTCGATCACCAGCGAACCGCCGCTGGGCAGGTAGACCTTGCGGTCCAGCGCCTTCATCAGCTGCTCGTCGATGCGGTACGTCGCGAAGACGTCGACCTCGGAGGTCCAGCGGGAGAGTCGGTCGGTGAGGTCGGGGGCGACGTGCGAGACGTACCCGTAAATGGTCTCCCACGCGTCGTCGCCGCTGACGATGACCTTGGAGAAGTCCTCGTTGAAGATGTCGCGGACGACCCGGACGGTCATGTCCGGCTCGCCGTAGAGCAGCGTCGGCGCGTTGGAGCCGCTGGTGCCCTTCGCCTTCTTCTGGATGTCCTCCCACTGCTGGTGGAGCCGCTCGACGTCACGGCGCAGCTCGTCCTCGCTCGCGCCCTCGGCGGCGGTGCGCACGATGACGCCCGCGTCCTCGGGGACGATCTTCTTGAGGATGGTCTTGAGGCGGGAGCGCTCGGTGTCGGGCAGCTTGCGGCTGATCCCGGTCATCGAGCCCTCGGGCACGTAGACCAGGTAGCGGCCGGGCAGGGAGACCTGGCTCGTCAGACGGGCGCCCTTGTGGCCGATCGGGTCCTTGGTCACCTGGACCAGGACCGACTGGCCGGACTTGAGCGCGGTCTCGATGCGGCGCGGCCCGTGGGCCATGCCGAGCGCCTCGAAGTTGACCTCACCGGCGTACAGGACGGCGTTGCGGCCCTTGCCGATGTCGACGAAGGCGGCCTCCATGGACGGCAGCACGTTCTGGACCTTGCCCAGGTAGACGTTGCCGACGTAGCTGGTGGCCTGCTCCTTGTTGACGTAGTGCTCGACGAGCACGTTGTCCTCGAGGACGCCGATCTGGGTGCGCTCGCCGTTCTGGCGGACGACCATCACGCGCTCGACAGCCTCGCGGCGGGCGAGGAACTCCGCCTCGGTGATGATCGGGACCCGGCGGCGGCCCTGCTCGCGGCCCTCGCGGCGGCGCTGCTTCTTGGCCTCCATCCGGGTCGAACCCTTGATGGACTGGACCTCGTCGAAGCCGGTGCCCGGCTCGCGCTCCTCCTTCTTGCGCGGCTCGCGGACCTTGACGACCGTACGCTCCGGGTCGTCGGGGCCGTTGTCGGCGTCGACTGCGGCGTCACCGCTGCGGCGACGGCGACGGCGGCGGCGGCGGGAGCTGCTGCTCGAACCGGAGGCCGAGGAGTCGTCGTCCTCGTCGCCCTCCTCGGCGGCCTCCTGGTCCTGGCCGCGGCCACCGTCGTGCTCGTCCTCGGAGCGGGGCTCCTCGGCGCGGGCGGGCGCGGGCGCGTCCTCGGTGGTCTGCTCGTCGTCCATGTCGTTGGCCTCGCCACGACGGCGGCGACGGCCACCACGGCGACGACGGCGCGAGGGACGGTCGCCGTACTCGTCGGTGTCCTCGCCCTCGTGCTCGTCCGTCTCGGCCTCGGGGGCCTCGTCGGCGGGCTCCTCGTGCTCGGCGGGCGCCTGGGCCGGGGCGGCGGGCTCGGCGGCCTGCTCGGTCGCCTCCGCCTCGCCACGGCGGCGGCGACGACGACGCGAACCACCCTGCGGCGCGGCCTCGGCGGGCGCGGCGCTCTGCTCGGCCTCGGCGGTCTGCTGCTCCTCGGCCTCGTCCACCTCTTCGTAGGGCGAGGTGGAACCGGCAGCCGCCGCGGCGGCTGCCGCGGTCTCGGGGGTCTGGAACATCGGCTCGGCGAAGACCGGGGCCTGGAAGACGGCGACGGCGGGGCGCGTCGCGCGGCGGCCCTTGCGGGTCGGCTCCTCGGTCTTGGCCGTGAACTCGGGGCGGCCGGCGGCGGTGGCGCGGCGGCGCTGGCGTCCGCGCGGGGCTGCCTCCTCGACCTCGTCCGCCTCGGCGGCGAGCCCCTCGGCTACGGCGGCGGGCAGGCTCTCGCCGGTCTCGACGGGCTCCTCCACGCTCTCGGCGGTCTCGGTGACCTGCGGGGCGCCGGCGGGCGCGGACGCCTTGCGGGACGCACGGCGGCGGCTGCGCGGGGCGGGCGCCTCCTCCGTGGCCTCGGGGGCGGCGGGCTCGGCCACGGCCGGCTCCGGCTGGGTCACCGGCTCGGCGACGGGCGTGGCGGCCTGCGGCGCACCGGCCGGGGCGGAGGCGCGACGGCGGGTACGGCCACGCGGGGCGGCGGGCTCCGCGGCAGCGGGCTCGGCGGCCTGGGCGGGCTCGGCGGCCTGGGCGGGCTCGGCGGCCTGGGCGGGCTCGGCGACAGCGGCTTCGGCTGCGGGCTCGACGACCACGGGGGCCTCAGCGGACTGCGGGGCGCCGGCGGGCGAAGTGGCCTTGCGGGAGGCGCGACGGCGGCGGGGCGCCGGGACCTCGTCGGGGCTCTCCACGGCGACCTCGGTCTCTTCCTCGGCCGCGGGTTCCGGGGCGGGCTCGGCCGGGGTCTCGACGACCGGGGCGGGGGCCTCGGCGGACTGCGGCGCACCGGCCGGGGCCGTCGCCTTGCGGACCGCGCGACGGCGGGCGCGCGGCGCCGGTGCGGCGGGCTCCTCGTCGGCGGCGGGCTGCGCGGGGGGCTCGGTGACCGGGGCGGGCCCGGCGGTCTCCGCCTCCACCGGCGCGGGGGCCCCGGCGGGCGCGGTGGCCTTGCGCACGGCGCGGCGGCGCGCACGGGCGGGCGGGGCGGTCTCGGCGACCGTCTCGCCGGGCGTGTCGTCCGTGGCCGGGGCGGCGGACGCCTCGGCCGGCGGGGCCGGCGTGACGTCCTCGGCGGCGCTCACGGGGCCGCCGGGCGGGCCGGCGGGGCGGGAGGCGGCGCGGCGCCTGCGGCGCGGCGGCAGCTTGTCCCCGGGGGTGTTCTCTTCGTTGTTCCCGGTCGTGCCGGGTTCGTTCGGCTGAGGCATGCGGGCGGTTCTCCCGTCGTGCTCCCGGGCGCCGCGTCTGATTCCGGTCCGGCTCGGTCCGCAGTGGTGCGATACCGCCGTCCGGGGCGCGGGCGCCGCACGGGAACTGATGTCTGGCTCGCCGGTTCCGTATGCGGTGTGCGTACGGCCTGGCGAAAGTCTTGTGGGTCAGTGCGCGGCCCGACCCAGGTGGCTCCCGGGTCGGAGGGCTGCGCTACAACGACCGCCTTACGCGGAACCTGCGCCTTCCGGCGCCGTCGCGACGGCTGCCCCGGCGACCGCGGGATATGCGGTCGGGGCGGCCTCGCGGTCGGGCGCGAGAGGGTCGGTCACCGTGCCGGACTCCTCGTCGAAGAGCCCCTGCGCCAGCCTGGTCACCGCTGCGGGGACCGGCGGCGCCAGGTCGGCCACAGCTCGGAGACCGGACAGGACGTCGTCGGGTCGCACGGCAGGTGTCACGTGCCGAACAACCAGGCGCAGTATCGCACAAGGCTGCTCACCCGGCCTATCGGCCGGAGCGTCGACGACCCGCAGGTCGGCGACGGCGGCGCGGGCGTCGAACGTCCGGATGCCGTTCTTGGCCTTGCGCTGGACCTCGACGGTCTCGGCGTCGTTGAACGCTGCCACGGCCGTCCGGACGTCCTCGGGGCCGACGCCGTCCAGGCGCATCTCCCAGACGGAGGCGGTGAGCCGTTCGGCCAGGCCCGGGGTGCGGGCCTCGACCGCGTCGACGATGTCGAGGCCGGCCGGCATGGACGCGTCGAGCAGTCCGCGCAGGACCTCGGGGTCCCGCGCCTCGGTGAGGGCGATCTCCAGGAACTCCGCCTCGCTGCCCGTGCCGGTGGGTGCGGCATTGGCGTAGGAGACCTTGGGGTGGGGCGTGAAGCCCGCCGAGTACGCCATCGGCACCTCGGAGCGGCGCAGTGCCCGCTCGAAGGCCCGCTGGAAGTCTCGGTGACTGGTGAACCGGAGGCGGCCGCGCTTGGTGTAGCGCAGGCGGATGCGCTGCACTGCCGGTGCGGGCGGCGGGCCTTCGGGCTGTCGCTTGCCCAGTGGTTCTTCTCCTCGGTGCGGGGCGGGCGCGGTGGCGCGCCGCCCACGAAATACGGGTGGTCCCCGGGGTGCCGCTCCGGCTCACCCCTGTTTGGCGAATGGATCGCCGCCCAGAGGGGTCTCGGACGCCTGCGCCGCGCTGGGGACAGTCGTTGTACTACCCAGAGTACGCGCAGGGATCCCTCGCGGTTCCCCGGACCGTTCGCCGCCCGGGGCGCCGACCAGCGCCCGCCAGGCGTCGCGACGTGCCTGGCGCACGGTTTCCCGGGCGGTGGCGAGGGCCGAGCGGGCGGCCCGGCCCGCTTCGGCGGCGGCGCGCCGGGCCGGGGCCCAGAGCGCGTCGCGCAGGAAGTGGCCGACGGGGGTGCACACCGTGCGGTACGCCCAGGAGACCGGTGCGCCGATCAGGCACCAGGTGATCGCGGCGAGGGCCCGGCCGACGGCCCGGGAGACGTATCCGGCGATCCGCCAGGCGACCTCGAACGCGGCGGCGATCTCCCGGCCGACCGGGGTGAGGATGCGGCGGTAGGTCCAGACGAGGGGCGCGACCAGCAGCGCCGTCACCAGCCAGGCGACCGCCAGGCCGAGACCGCGTCCGGTGGCCGCGATCCCCCGCCGGAGCCGGCCCAGAATCCAGGCCGTGCCCTGCCACAGCGTGCTCAGGACCCGGACCGTGCCGCGGCCGATCGGCGTGAGGACGGCTTCGTACAGCCACACCACCGGGACGACCAGGCCGTAACGCACCACCGGGACGGCCACGTACCGCCACAGGAACTCCAGCGGCACGATCAGGAGCACGGTGAGCAGCCAGCCGAGGCCGTGCAGCGCCGGGAGGAGCAGGGCGGTGCCGATCCACCGCAGCCCGCGGCCCAGCGGAGTGAGGACGTTGGCGTACAGCCACACCGCCGGCGCGGCGATCCCGTAGCGGGCGACGGGGACGATCACGTACCGCCACAGGCCGATCCAGAGCCGGACGAGCAGGACGGCGGCCAGCCAGGCGGCGCCCTTGCCGAGGGGGGTGAGGACCCAGGTGTACAGCCAGGCCAGCGGGGTCAGGACGAGCGTGTCGAGGAGCCACCGGAGGGCCCGGCCGAGCGGGCGCAGCAGGACGCGGTCGGCGGCGTGCCAGAGCGCGGTGAGCGCGTCCCAGACCATGCGGGCGGGCAGGACGAGCACCAGGACGACGATCCGGACCGGGATCCTGATCAGGGTGGTCAGGATCCCTTCGCCGGGCTCGTATCCCTGGGACGCCTGGTGCTTGCCGTAGTCCATGTCGACAAGGACGCGTCAGGCCCGGTCCGGGGTTGCCGGACCGGGCCTGCGATCAGCGCCCTCGCGGGCGGAGGAGCGGCTACTTGTTCACCACGCTCAGCGGCAGGAGCTTCTTGCCGGTGGGGCCGATCTGGATGTCCAGGTCGAGCTGCGGGCAGACGCCGCAGTCGAAGCAGGGGGTCCAGCGGCAGTCCTCGACCTCGGTCTCGTCGAGCGCGTCCTGCCAGTCCTCCCAGAGCCAGTCCTTGTCCAGGCCGGAGTCGAGGTGGTCCCAGGGCAGGACCTCCTCGTAGGTGCGCTCGCGGGTGGTGTACCAGTCGACGTCGACACCGAACTCGGGGAGCGTCTTCTCGGCGCAGTTCATCCAGAGGTCGTAGCTGAAGTGCTCGCGCCAGCCGTCGAAGCGGCCGCCGGACTCGTAGACCGCGCGGATGACGGAGCCGACGCGGCGGTCGCCGCGCGAGAGGAGGCCCTCGACGATGCCGGGCTTGCCGTCGTGGTAGCGGAAGCCGATGGAGCGGCCGTACTTCTTGTCGCCCCGGATCTTGTCGCGGAGCTTCTTGAGCCGGGCGTCGGTGTCCTCGGCGCTGAGCTGCGGGGCCCACTGGAAGGGGGTGTGCGGCTTGGGCACGAACCCGCCGATGGAGACGGTGCAGCGGATGTCGTTCTGGCCGGAGACCTCGCGGCCCTTGGCGATGACGTTGACCGCCATGTCGCCGATCTGGAGGACGTCCTCGTCGGTCTCGGTGGGCAGGCCGCACATGAAGTACAGCTTCACCTGGCGCCAACCGTTGCCGTAGGCGGTGGCGACCGTGCGGATCAGGTCCTCCTCCGAGACCATCTTGTTGATGACCTTGCGCATGCGCTCGGAGCCGCCCTCGGGGGCGAAGGTGAGGCCGGAGCGGCGCCCGTTGCGGGTCAGCTCGTTGGCCAGGTCCACGTTGAACGCGTCGACGCGGGTCGAGGGCAGCGAGAGGCCGATCTTGTCGTCGGTGTAGCGGTCGGCGAGGCCCTTGGCGATGTCACCGATCTCGCTGTGGTCGGCGGAGGAGAGCGAGAGGAGGCCGACCTCCTCGAAGCCGGTCGCCTTGAGTCCCTTGTCGACCATCTCGCCGATGCCGGTGATGCTTCGCTCCCGCACGGGGCGCGTGATCATGCCGGCCTGGCAGAAGCGGCAGCCGCGGGTGCAGCCGCGGAAGATCTCCACGGACATCCGCTCGTGGACGGTCTCCGCGAGCGGGACGAGGGGCTGCTTGGGGTAGGGCCACTCGTCGAGGTCCATCACCGTGTGCTTGGAGACCCGCCACGGCACGCCGGACCGGTTGGGCACGACGCGGCCGATGCGGCCGTCGGGGAGGTACTCGACGTCGTAGAAGCGCGGGACGTAGACGCCGCCGGTCTTCGAGAGCCGGAAGAGCACCTCGTCGCGCCCGCCAGGGCGGCCCTCGGCCTTCCAGGCGCGGATGATCTCGGTGATCTCCAGGACGGCCTGCTCGCCGTCGCCGACGACCGCGCAGTCGATGAAGTCCGCGATCGGCTCGGGGTTGAACGCGGCGTGGCCGCCCGCGAGGACGATCGGGTGGTCCACCGTGCGGTCCTTGGACTCCAGCGGGATGCCCGCCAGGTCCAGGGCGGTGAGCATGTTGGTGTAGCCCAGCTCGGTGGAGAAGCTGAGCCCGAAGACGTCGAACGCGCCGACGGGGCGGTGGCTGTCCACGGTGAACTGCGGCACGTCGTGCTCGCGCATCAGCTCTTCGAGGTCCGGCCAGACGCTGTACGTGCGCTCGGCGAGGACGCCCTCGCGCTCGTTCAGTACCTCGTAGAGGATCATGACGCCCTGGTTGGGGAGCCCGACCTCGTAGGCGTCGGGGTACATCAGGGTCCAGCGGACGTCACAGCTGTCCCAGTCCTTGACGGTGGAGTTCAGCTCACCGCCGACGTACTGGATGGGCTTCTGCACATGCGGGAGCAGAGCTTCGAGCTGTGGGAAGACCGATGCGGCAGACATCTCGCGAACCTTCGTGAGCCGGCAGGGGTGACCATCCAGCGTACCCCGGTCACCGGCCCTTCAGATCCGCCCGCGGTCCGGGAGCCGACGCACGGGCCCAGACCTCGGGCAGCTCACGCTCCCGGGCCTCGGCGGCAGCCTCCTCCCGCCCGTACAGAAGTCCCCAGGTGAACGCGGTCTCCCCCGCCGCGTGCGACTGGATCGCGAGGGTCCGCAGCGCCTCGCGGGCGACGACGCTGTCCTGGTGGTCGCCGAGGACGGACTGCACGGCCTTCACGCGTTTCGCGAACCGCTCGGCGGGCTTGCCGAGCGCGGGGCGGGCCGACTCACCCGCGTACCGGGCGCGCTTGGCGGCCTTGCGGGCCTCGTGCATGGCGGTGTCCCGCTCGGGGCCCGGCGGGTGCTCCAGGGCGTGGTCCATACGGCGCGCGAGCTTCTCGTAGTCCTTGAGCACGGCCCGGGGCAGGGCCTTCTCCGCTGCCTTGCGGGCGGCGGGGCGCAGGGGCGGCTCGGCGCTCAGGGCGTGGAGTGCCTCCAGGAGGTCCAGATACCGCTGCCCGTCGAGTACGTCGATGATCCTGCGGCGCGCTCCGGTGCGGCGGGCGGCCGACCAGGCGCGGAGCCGGCCGCGTACCGGGCCGAGGGCCAGGGTGGCGGGCAGGGCCTCGACGCGGGAGCCGATGCGCTCGTCCAGGACTTCCTGGTCGCGGTCGAGGCCCAGTTCGGCGGCGAGCCACTTGAGCTCCGCACCGAGGGGGTCGGTGACCCCGCGGTCGAGGATCTTGCGGTGGGTCTTGAAGGCGCTGCGCAGCCGGCGGGTGGCGACGCGCATCTTGTGCACGGAGTCGGGCAGGTCGCGGCGGACGGCGGGGTCGAGGCGGACGATCGTGGCGATCTGCTTCCGTACGTAGGCGAGGACGTGGTCGCCCGCGGTCTGCGGCACGTCCTCTCCGGGCTCCTCGCCGTCCCGGTCCGGTGTCGTCTCCGCCAGCGCCCGGGCGAGCTTCGAGGAGGATCCCGCGGGGCGCACTCCCGCCTTGCGGAGCCGCTTCTCGACGGCGTCCAGGACGGCCGGGTCGCCGTCGTCGGCCAGCTCGACCTCGATCTCGGTCCAGGCGGCGCTGGTGCCGCTCCCCTCCCCCGCGAGCCGCTCCGCGAGCACCGTGTCGACGCTGACCTCGGCCAGGAGCGTGCCGTCGTCGGCCAGCAGGTGGTGGACGTCCCGCGAGGAGAGCAGCCGGACGACCGGGGCGATCTCCGCGTCGCGGACCCGGGAGCGCAGAAGAGCGGCCAGCGAGGGCGGCAGGGTGTCGGAGAGCGGTTCGTGGATCTCGTCCCGGACGCCGAGCGCGACGGGGAACTTCACGTGCCAGCCCTCGTCGTCCCCGCCGGTCCTGCGGCGCAGGGTGAGGGAGTCGGCGGCGAGGCGGAGGTCGGCGGTGTCCCAGTAGACGGCGTCGAGCTCCATCCGGCCGCGCGGGGCGACCCGGTCGACCCCGGCCGCCCGCGTCAGGTCGGGCAGCCGGGTGTCTTCGGTGGCTTCGTACTTCCGTTCGATCTCGCGTTTGGTGTCCGCCATGCAAGGACACCTACCCGCGACCGTCCGGGTTCAGGCGGACATCGGCCGTTGCACCCTGATGGACTGGAGCAGGCCGACCGCCACCCAGACGGCGAACATCGAGGATCCTCCGTAGGAGACGAAGGGCAGCGGCAGTCCGGCGACCGGCATGATGCCGAGCGTCATGCCGATGTTCTCGAAGGACTGGAAGGCGAACCAGGCGATGATCCCGGCGGCGACGACCGTGCCGTACAGCTCGGTGGTCTCGCGGGCGATCCGGCAGGCGCGCCACAGGACGACGCCCAGGAGCACGATGATCAGTCCCGCGCCGAGGAAGCCCAGTTCCTCGCCGGCCACGGTGAAGACGAAGTCGGTCTGCTGCTCGGGCACGAACTGACCGGTGGTCTGGGTGCCTTCGAAGAGTCCGGTGCCGGTGAGCCCGCCGGAGCCGATCGCGATGCGGGCCTGGTTGGTGTTGTAGCCGACACCCGCCGGGTCGAGCGCGGGGTTGGCGAAGGCCGCGAACCGGGCGATCTGGTAGTCGTCGAGCAGACCGAGCTGCCAGATGGCGACGGCCCCGCCCGCGCCCGCGCCGATGAGGCCGAAGACCCAGCGGTTGGATGCGCCGGAGGCCAGCAGGACGCCGAGGACGATGACGGCCATGACCATCACCGAGCCGAGGTCCGGCATCAGCATGACGATGGCCATCGGGACCGCCGCGAGGCCCAGCGCCTTGGCCACGGTGCGGTGGTCGGGGTGGGCCTGGTCGCCCGCGTCGACGCGGGCGGCCAGCAGCATCGCCATCACGAGAATGATGGTGATCTTGGTGAACTCGGAGGGCTGGATCGAGAAGCCGGCGGGCAGCTTGATCCAGGCGTGGGCACCGTTGACCGTGGTGCCGAGGGGGGTGAGGACCGCGAGGACCAGCAGCACCGAGATGCCGTAGAGGACCGGGACGGCCCCGCGCAGGGTGCGGTGGCCGAGCCAGATCGTGCCGATCATCAGGGCGAGGCCGATGCCGGTGTTGAGGGCATGCCGCAGCAGGAAGAAGTACGGGTCGCCCTGGGTGAGGTGGTCGCGGTTGCGGGTCGCGGACCACACCAGGAGCGAGCCGAGGAACGAGAGCGCGAGCGCGGCCCCGAGCAGCGGCCAGTCCAGCCGCCGTACGAGGGAGTCGCGGGCCGTCAGCTTGGCCCAGGAGCCCTGGTCGGGGGCGTACCGGGAGACGGAGAATCCACCTGCCATTACGGCTGCCTCCCCGTGGACGCGGGTGATCCGGTGAGTCCGGGCTGGCCTCCGGGCGGCAGGGGCAACTGGGGTTCCTGTCCCCCCGGCTTCTCCTCGGGCGTGACCGGGGTGGGGTCGTAGGGCTTGACCTTCGGCGCGTGGATCGAGCCGTCGGGCTGGACCTTCGGCAGCGCCTTCTGCGGCTCGGGCAGAAGGGCCCGCTTCAGGTCCTGGTTGCCGGCGGAGTCCAGCCCGTAGAGCGCGTCGTAGATCTTGCGGACGGCGGGTCCGGCGGAGCCGGAGCCGGTGCCGCCCTGGGAGATCGTCATGACGATGGTGTAGTCGTCGGTGTAGGTCGCGAACCAGCCGGTGGTCTGCTTGCCGTACACCTGGGCGGTGCCGGTCTTGGCGCGCATCGGGATCTTGTCCTGCGGCCAGCCGCCGAACCGCCAGGCGGCGGTGCCGCCCGGCTCGACCACCGAACGCAGCCCCTTGTCGAGGTCCTTGATGGTCTGGGCGTCGACCGGGAGCTTGCCGCTGACCTTGGGCTTGATCTCCTGGACGGTCTTGCCGTCGGGGCTGATCACGGCCTTGCCGACGGTGGGCTTGTGGAGGGTGCCGCCGTTGCTGATGGCGGCGTAGGCGGTGGCCATCTGGATGGGCGTGACGAGTACGTCGCCCTGGCCGATCGAGTAGTTGATGCTGTCGTAGGCCTTGAGCTGGTTGCCTTCGAGGCAGCTTTCGTACGCGATCTGCTGGACGTAGGTGCCGCCCTTCTTGCCCTCCTTGCACCAGGCGTCCTTGTTGGCCTCCCAGAAGTCCTGCTTCCACTGGCGGTCCGGGATGCGGCCCTTGACCTCGTTGGGCAGGTCGATGCCGGTCTCGGAGCCGAGCCCGAAGTCACGGGCGGTGCGGTAGAACCAGTTCTTGGCGTCCTTCTTGGGCTTTATGCCGCCGTCCTTCACCCACTCGTCGTGGCCGAGGCGGTAGAAGACGGTGTTGCAGGAGTACTTGAGCGCGTCCCCGAGGGTGATGGGGCCGTGGCCCTGGGACTCGAAGTTCGCGAAGGTCTGGTTGCCCAGGCTGTAGGAGCTGCTGCACTCGTAGAGGTCGTTGAAGGCATGGCCGCCGCGCACGGCGGCGCTGGCCGAGACCACCTTGAAGATGGAGCCGGCCGGGGCCTGGCCCTGGATGCCCCGGTTGAGCAGCGGGTAGTTCGACTTCTTGCTGGTGAGCTTGGCGTACTGCTTGCCGGAGATGCCGCCGACCCAGTCGTTGGGGTCGTAGTCGGGCTGGGAGGCCATCGACACGATGCGGCCGGTCTTCGACTCCATGACGACGACGGCGCCGGAGTCGGCCTCGTACTTCCGGCCGGTGATCTTGTCGGTCTCCTGGCGCACGGTCTTCATCGCCTGGGCCAGCTCGTACTCGGCGACCGCCTGGACGCGGGCGTCGAGGCTGGTGACGAGGGTGGAGCCGGCCACCGCCGGGTCGTTCTCCGCCTCGCCCATGACGCGGCCGAGGTTGTCGACCTCGTAGCGGGTGACACCCGCCTTGCCGCGCAGCTCCTTGTCGTAGGTGCGCTCGATCCCGGACCGGCCGACCTGGTCGGAGCGCAGATAGGGCGACGGGCCGTCCTGCGCCTTCTGGATCTCGTCGTCGGTGACGGGCGACAGATAGCCGAGCACCTGAGCGGTCTTCGCCTTGCCGGGTGCGGCGTAGCGGCGTACGGCGGTGGGCTCGGCGGTGATGCCGGGGAAGTCCTCGGCGCGCTCACGGATCTGGAGGGCCTGCTGGGTGGTGGCCTCGTCGGTGACCGGGATCGGCTGGTAGGGCGAGCCGTTCCAGCAGGGCTGAGGGGTCTTGGAGTCGCACAGGCGGACCTTGTCCCGGACGTCCTGGACCTTCATGTCGAGGACGTCGGCGAGACGGGTGAGGACGCCGACGCCGTCGTCCTTCATCTTCAGCAGCTCGGTGCGGCTGGCGGAGACGACGAGGCGGGTCTCGTTGTCGGCGAGCGGTACGCCGCGGGCGTCGAGGATCGAGCCGCGCACGGCGGGCTGGACGACCTGCTGCACACCGTTGCCCGCGGCTTCGGCGGTGTACTCGTCGCCGTTGCGGATCTGGAGGTACCAGAGGCGTCCGCCGAGGGTGAGCAGCAGCGAGAAGACGAGGACCTGGATGACGATGAGCCGGATCTGGACCCGCTGGGTCCGTCCGGTCTCGGGGATGTTGCTCACGGGGTGCCCCCGGTGGTGGTCCGGCTGGGGGTACGGGGGGCGTCCCCCGGGAAATACAGCCTCACAGGCGCTTGACCCCCTTGATCCTGCCCGCGCGGGCGGCCCGGTTGCGGGCCGCCTTGGCCCGCAGGCCGCCGCGCTGGTTGCCGATCCGCAGACCGGTGCCCGAAGCGAGCCAGCCGGCGGCGACGTCGTTGCCCCCGGAGGACGCCTCGGCGAGCGGGTCGTTCTCGGTGCGTCTGGCCAGCGCCATGATGAGCGGCACCGTGAAGGGCGCCAGCAGCAGGTCGTAGACCGCGGCCGTGAACAGCAGGCTGCCGAGGCCCACATGGCGGGCGGCGGTGTCGCCGACGAGCGCGCCGACGCCCGCGTACAGCAGGGTCGAGCCGATCGCGGCGGCGACGACCACGGCCATCGGGGCGAAGGCCGACTTCAGCTGCCCGTTCTCCGGCCGGACCAGACCCGCGAGGTAGCCGATGACGCAGAGCACCAGGGCGTAGCGTCCGGCGGCGTGGTCGGCGGGCGGCGCGAGGTCCGCGAGGAGGCCGGCGCCGAAGCCGATGAGGGAGCCGCTGACCGGCCCGTACACGAAGGCGAGTCCGAGGACGGTGAGGAGCAGCAGGTCCGGGACGGCGCCGGGGAGTTGGAGACGGGCGAGGACGGAGACCTGGATGACCAGGGCGACGACGACCAGGGCGGTGGAGAGCAGGGTCCGGTTGATGCGCATGGGGATCAGCCCTGCTCCTGGTCGTCGGCCGCGTTGTCGGGTTGCTGTGCGTTGCCCTGCTGGTCGCCTGCCGCGTCACCGGCGTCGCCGCCGCCCGGCTTCTCGTTGATGTTGCCGACGACCTTGCCGGAGCCGTCGACGAGGTCGCCGTTGGGCTGGACCGTGACGGTGACCGTGGGGGTCGGCTTCGGCTTCGTCTTGGCGGGCTGCTTGGGCAGGACCGTGTCGCGCGGGTCCTGCCGGGGGGCCTGGACGACGACGCCGACGATGTCGAGCTTGGTGAACCCGACGTACGGCTTCACGTAGACCGTCCGGGTCAGTGCGCCGCCGGAGGGGTCGACGCGGACGACCTCGCCGACCGGGACGCCGGGCACGAAGGGCTTGTCCTTGCTGGAGCCGAAGGTCACCAGCCGGTCGCCGGCCTTGACCTCGGCCTTGCCGTTGAGGAACTGCACCGACAGGGGGCGCGAGCCCTGGCCGGTGGCGAAGCCGAGTTCGTCGGTCTTCTCCATCCGGGTGCCGACGGTGAAGTCGGGGTCGTTGGCGAGCAGGACCGTCGCGGTGCTCGGGCCGACGGTGGTGACCCGGCCGACCAGACCTTCCCCGTTGAGGACGGTCATGTCGCGGCGGATGCCGTCGTCGGACCCGGCGTCGATGGTGACCGTCCAGGAGAAGCCCTGGGCCGCTCCTATGGCGATGACCTCGGCGCCCTTGATGCCGTACTGTCCGGCGCCCGCGTTCTTCAGCATGGCGTCGAGCTGACGGACCCGGCTGTTGGTGCGGTCGTCGCTGCCGAGCTTGGCCTTCAGCGCCGCGTTCTCCTTCTCCAGGGTGGAGATCCGGTCGTGCCGGTTGCCGGAGTCCCTGACCGCGCCTATGGCGTTGCCCACCGGGTCGACCGCTGCCGCGACGCCGTTCTCGACCGGTCCGAAGACGGTGGCCGCGGCCTGCCGCGCACCGTCGACCGGTGACCCCTCGCCGCCTCGGATATCCACCGTGATCAGGGCGAATGCGATGGCGATCAAGAGCACCAGGAGCAGCCGGCTCTCTCGTGTGTCCCTCACGTGCGGCGGCCGTGCCTTCCTCGTCGGAATATTCGTGGCTGTGTACGTCTCCGTACGGGGTACCGGTCGGGTGTGACCCCGCTCCAGTACGTGTACAGCAACGATCTATATCAACGATCCGGCGACCGGAGCGGGTGCGTCCGCTCGCCGGATCGGGTGTGTCCCGCGGAATCCGCGCTCCGTCTAACGACGGGGCTGGGCGTCCAGCACCTGCTGGAGCGCCTCGAACTCCTCGACGCACTTGCCGGAGCCGAGCGCCACCGAGTCCAGGGGGTCCTCGGCGATGTGGATCGGCATGCCCGTCTCGTGGCGCAGACGTTCGTCCAGACCGCGCAGCAGCGCGCCGCCGCCGGTGAGGACGATGCCGCGGTCCATGACGTCGCCGGACAGCTCGGGCGGGCACTTGTCGAGCGTCGTCTTCACGGCGTCGACGATCGCGTTGACCGGTTCCTCGATGGCCTTGCGGACCTCGGCGGCCGAGATGACGACCGTCTTGGGAAGGCCGGAGACCAGGTCGCGACCGCGGATCTCGGTGTGCTCGTCCTTGTCCAGGTCGTACGCCGAACCGATCGTGATCTTGATCTGTTCGGCGGTCCGCTCACCGAGGAGGAGCGAGTACTCCTTCTTGATGTGCTGGATGATCGCGTTGTCCAGTTCGTCACCGGCGGTCCGGATCGACTGGGCAGTGACGATTCCGCCGAGCGAGATCACGGCGACCTCGGTGGTGCCGCCGCCGATGTCCACGACCATGTTGCCGGTGGCCTCGTGGACCGGCAGACCGGAGCCGATGGCCGCGGCCATGGGCTCCTCGATGATGTGCACCTGGCGCGCGCCGGCCTGCGTGGACGCCTCGATGACGGCGCGGCGCTCGACTCCGGTGATACCGGAGGGCACGCAGACGACGACACGGGGACGGGCCAGATAGCGACGCTTGTGGATCTTGAGGATGAAGTAGCGGAGCATCCGCTCGGTGATCTCGAAGTCGGCGATCACGCCGTCCTTCAGCGGCCGCACGGCAACGATGTTGCCCGGCGTGCGCCCGATCATCTTCTTGGCCTCGGAGCCGACCGCCAGAATTCCGCCGGTGTTGGTGTTGATGGCCACGACGGACGGCTCGTTCAGAACGATGCCGCGCCCCCTGACGTACACCAGCGTGTTGGCAGTCCCGAGGTCGATAGCCATGTCACGGCCGATGAACGACATTGAGTTCCCCTTGTTCCCCATGAGGATGCGTCGGGCCTTCCCAGGTAGCGAAGATGGCTTGTTCTGGTAGGCGAGGTTGGCGCTGCGGGCGTGGAAGCTTCCATCGTAGTGCCGTATGCACGGACACAGCGCGAGGGTCCTTCGCCATTGTGAGCGGAACGGGTGGCCGTTCTACCCATGGTGACGTTACGTCGGAGGGATGCGTTCCCGCGATCCCAAACCCTATGCCGAGGGGCGACCGAATTACTTCGGTCGCCCCTCGCCTACAGCGCTGTTTGGCCGATCGGGTCAGGAAAGTCCCGGAAAGAAAAGCTTCAGTTCTCGCTCTGCGGACTCCTCCGAGTCCGAGGCGTGGATGAGGTTCTCCCGGGTGATCGTGCCGAAGTCCCCACGGATGGACCCGGGCGCGGCGGCGATCGGATCGGTGGGGCCGGCCAGGGCGCGGACGCCCTCGATGACCCGCTCGCCCTCGGCCACCAGGGCGACGACGGGGCCGGAGGCCATGAACTCCATGAGCGGCTCGTAGAACGGGCGGCCCTTGTGCTCGCCGTAGTGCTGCTCCAGCGTCTCGTGGTCCAGGGTGCGCAGCTCCAGGGCGGTGATCCGCCAGTTCGCCTTGCGCTCGATGCGGCCGACGATCTCGCCGATCAGGCCACGGCGGACCGCGTCGGGCTTGAGCAGGACGAGAGTGCGCTGAGTCATGTACGGCTCCTTGCAAGGCCAGGCATACGGGTGCGGTGAGGCGAGATTACAGGGGTACGGGAACGGATCCACGCCCGGGTTCACCCTGGGTCACCTTCACCCCCCGGATCCGCCGGAACCCGCGGCGGGGACGGGCGTGTCGGCCACCCCCTAGGCGGTGGCCTCTTCGGCTTCCTGCTGGGCGGCCCAGCGCGCCTTGGCCTCGTCGATCTTGCGGCCGTAGTGGATCGAGGCCCACCACAGCCCGCCGAAGGCCAGCCCCAGGACGAACATCATCGGGACCACGAACCCGCTGAGGACCAGCGCGACCTGGAGCGCCCAGCCGAGCTGGATGCCGCCGGGCCTGGTGATCATTCCGCACAGCAGCACGGACAGGGCCATGCCGATGCCGCACACCGTCCAGACCACGGTCATGGAGGCGTCGTCCAGCTTCATCGCGACCAGACCGGCGAAGCCGATCACGAAGAACTCACCGATCAGCGTCGAGGCACAGAGCGTCCGCATCCGGCTTCTCAGCCCCTTCCCAGCAGCAGCCGGGCTTCGCCGACCGTGATCACGGACCCGGTCACCAGCACCCCGGCGCCCGCGTACTCGTCCTCCTCCTCGGCCAGCGTGATCGCCGCCTCCAGGGCGTCGTCGAGGCGCGGCTCGACCTGGACCCGGTCGTCGCCGAAGACCTCGACGGCGATCGCGGCCAGCTCGTCCGCGTCCATCGCGCGCGGGGTGGAGTTCTGCGTGACGACGATCTCGGCGAAGATCGGCTCGAAGGCCTCCAGGAGCCCCCGGACGTCCTTGTCGCCGCTCGTTCCGACCACGCCGATCAGCCGGGAGAAGCTGAACGCCTCGGAGATGCCGTCCGCCGCCGCCTTGGCCCCCGCGGGGTTGTGCGCGGCGTCCAGGACGACGGTCGGGCTGGAGCGCACGACCTCCAGGCGGCCCGGGGAGAGCACCGAGGCGAACGCCTTGCGGATGGCGTCGATGTCCAGGGAGCGGGCCTGCTCGGCGCCGATGCCGAAGAACGCCTCGACGGCGGCGAGCGCGACGGCCGCGTTGTGCGCCTGGTGGGCGCCGTACAGCGGGAGGAAGATCTCCTCGTACTCGCCGCCCAGGCCCCGCAGCGTGACGAGCTGGCCGCCGACCGCGATCTCGCGGGAGGTGACGCCGAACTCCATGCCCTCGCGGGCCACGGTGGCGTCCACCTCGACGGCCTTCTTCAGCATCACCTGCGCGGCGTCCACCGGCTGCTGCGCCAGGATGACCGTGGCGCCCGGCTTGATGACACCGGCCTTCTCGCCGGCGATCTCGGCGGGCGTGGTGCCGAGCCGGTCCGTGTGGTCCAGCGAGATCGGGGTGACGACGGCGACCGTGGAGTCGATGACGTTCGTGGCGTCCCAGGTGCCGCCCATGCCGACCTCGACGACCGCGACATCGACGGGGGCGTCGGCGAAGGCGGCGTACGCCATGCCGGTGAGGACCTCGAAGAAGGAGAGCCGGTAGGGCTGCTGGGCGTCGACCATCTCGACGTACGGCTTGATGTCCTCGTACGTCTCGATGAACCGCTCGGCCGCGATCGGGGAGCCGTCCAGGCTGATCCGCTCGGTGATCGACTGGACGTGCGGGGAGGTGTAGCGGCCGGTGCGCAGCTCGAAGGCGTTGAACAGGGCCTCGATCATGCGGGCCGTGGAGGTCTTGCCGTTGGTGCCCGTGATGTGGATCGAGGGGTAGGCGCGCTGCGGCTCGCCGAGCACGTCCATCAGGGCGGCGATGCGCGTGACGGAGGGCTCCAGCTTGGTCTCGCCCCAGCGTCCGGCGAGCTCCCGCTCCACCGCGCGCAGCGCCTTGTCGGTCTCGGGGTCGGCCGGCCGGGCGGGGACCGCTTCGCCCTGCGGCTGACCCGAGTGGGCGCGCAGCGTGCGGCTCCCGGCCTCGATCACCGCCAGGTCGGGGTCGCGCTGGGTCGCCTCGTCGACGATCTCCTCGAAGGTGTCGTCGGGATCGGACGCGTCGTGCCGGTCTGGGCGGGGCTCACTCACGGGCCCAGTCTACGGATGGGCGCCGACATCGCGCGCAGCGCCCGGCGAACTGCCGGCGAGCGGTACGGCGAAGCCCCCGCGCCCCGGTCGGTCGGGTGCGCGGGGGCTCCGGTCGGACACCCCCTGGCTGATCAGCTCTGCGGGAGGCCCGCCAGCTGGGCGCCGATCCGCTCGATGTCGGCCTCGGCCTTGGCGAGCCGGCCGCGGATCTTGTCGACCACGTTGTCCGGAGCCTTGGCCAGGAAGGCCTCGTTGCCGAGCTTCCCGGTGGCCTGGGCCTTCTCCTTCTGCGCGGCCTCCAGGTCCTTCGTGAGGCGCTTGCGCTCGGCCGCCACGTCGATCGTGCCGGACAGGTCCAGGGCGACGGTGGCCCCGGCGACCGGGAGGGACGCGGTGGCGTGGAAGCCGTCGCCGGCGGGCTGGAGCCGCAGGAGCTGGCGCATGGCCGCCTCGTGCGGGGCGAGCGCCGTGCCGGTCAGGGTCAGTTCGGCCGGGACCTTCTGGCCGGGCTGGAGACCCTGGTCGTTGCGGAAGCGGCGGACCTCGGTGACGACCTGCTGGACCAGCTCGATCTCCTTCTCGGCCGCGTCGTCGCGGAAGCCGGAGTCGGCCGGCCACTCGGCGATGACGATCGACTCGCGCCCGGTGAGCGCGGTCCACAGCGCCTCCGTGACGAACGGGACGATCGGGTGCAGCAGCCGCAGCATCACGTCGAGGACCTCGCCGAGGACCCGGCCCGAGACCTCGGCCGGGCGGCCGCCCGCGAAGAACGTGGTCTTGGAGAGCTCGACGTACCAGTCGAAGACCTCGTCCCAGGCGAAGTGGCGCAGCGCCTCACTGATCTTGGCGAACTGGAAGTCGTCGTAGAACGCGTCGACGTCCGCGACCGTCTTGTTCAGGCGCGACAGGATCCAGCGGTCGGTGACCGACATCTCCTCGGCCGAGGGCAGCTCGCCCTCGATCGTGGCGCCGTTCATCAGGGCGAAGCGGGTGGCGTTCCAGATCTTGTTGGAGAACTTCGCCGAGCCCTGGACCCAGTCCTCGCCGATCGGCACGTCGGTGCCCGGGTTGGCGCCGCGCGCGAGGGTGAAGCGCAGGGCGTCGGAGCCGTACTTGTCCATCCAGTCCAGCGGGTTGACGACGTTCCCGAAGGACTTCGACATCTTCTTGCCGTGCTCGTCGCGGACCATGCCGTGCAGGACGATGGTGCCGAAGGGCGGGACGCCGTCGTTGACGTACAGGCCGAACATCATCATCCGGGCGACCCAGAAGAAGAGGATGTCGTAGCCGGTGACCAGGACGGAGTTCGGGTAGAACTTCGCGAGGCTGTCGGTGCGTTCGGGCCATCCGAGCGTGGAGAAGGGCCACAGGCCGGAGGAGAACCAGGTGTCCAGGACATCGCTGTCCTGGGTCCAGCCCTCGCCGGTGGGCGCCTCGTCGTCCGGTCCGACGCAGACGACCTCGCCGTTCGGGCCGTACCAGACGGGGATGCGGTGGCCCCACCAGAGCTGGCGCGAGATGCACCAGTCGTGGAGGTTGTCGACCCAGTCGAAGTACCGCTTCTCCATCTCCTGCGGGTGGATCTTGACCTTGCCGTCGCGGACCGCGTCACCGGCGGCCTCGGCGAGCGGGGCGACCTTGACCCACCACTGGAGCGAGAGGCGCGGCTCGATGGTGGTCTTGCAGCGCGAGCAGTGCCCGACGGAGTGGACGTAGGGGCGCTTCTCGGCGACGATCCGGCCCTCGGCGCGCAGGGCGGCGACGATGGCGGAGCGGGCCTCCAGCCGGTCCAGGCCCTCGAAGGGGCCGGGGACGGTGATGACCGCACGCTCGTCGAGGACGGTGATGAACGGCAGGTCGTGACGGTTGCCGATCTCGAAGTCGTTCGGGTCGTGGGCGGGGGTCACCTTGACCGCGCCGGTGCCGAACGCCGGGTCGACGTGGCGGTCGGCGACGACCGGGATCGTACGGTCGGTCAGCGGCAGCTTGATCTGCTTGCCGACCAGGTGCTTGTAGCGCTCGTCGTCGGGGTGGACGGCGACCGCGGTGTCGCCGAGCATCGTCTCGGCGCGGGTGGTGGCGACGACGATGGTCTCGTCGCCCTCCCCGTACGTCATGGAGACGAGCTCGCCGTCGTCCTCCTGGTACTCGACCTCGATGTCGGAGATCGCGGTGAGGCAGCGGGGGCACCAGTTGATGATGCGTTCGGCGCGGTAGATCAGCCCGTCGTCGTACATCTGCTTGAAGACGGTCTGGACGGCCTTGGAGAGGCCCTCGTCCATGGTGAAGCGCTCACGGGACCAGGCGACGCCCTCGCCGAGGCGGCGCATCTGGCCGGAGATCTGGCCGCCGGACTCGTTCTTCCACTGCCAGACGCGCTCGACGAACGCCTCACGGCCCAGGTCGTGGCGGGACTTGCCCTCCTTGCCGAGCTCGCGCTCGACGACGTTCTGGGTGGCGATGCCGGCGTGGTCCATGCCCGGCTGGTACAGCGCCTCGAAGCCCTGCATCCGCTTCCGGCGGACGAGGGCGTCGATCAGGGTGTGCTCGAAGGCGTGGCCCAGGTGGAGGGAGCCGGTGACGTTGGGCGGGGGGATGACGATGCTGTAGGGCGGCTTGTCGCTGTGCTCGTCCGCCTCGAAGTAACCGCGCTCCACCCAGCGCTCGTACAGCTTCCCCTCTACATCGGCCGGCGCGTACGTGGTCGGCAGTTCGGGGTTGCTGGCTGGCTGCTGCGATGAGTTCTCGGTCACGGGGGACAGTTTAGGGCCGTCACAGGTCTGCACTGAAACGGATTGGTTCAGTAACGGTGTCCGGCCCGGTCCCCCGTGTCAGGGCGGCTTCCGTCAGGATGTTCGCAACGTACAAGGATTCTGGAGGGGACACCTCGATGAGCTACAACCAGCCGGGCCCGTACGGCGGGCAGCCGCCGCAGGGCCAGCCCGGACCGTACGGGCAGCAGCCGGGCCCGTACGGCGCCCCGCCGCCGCAGGGCCAGCCCGGCTACGGCTACCCGCAGCAGGCCCCGCAGGGCGTCCCCCCGCAGCAGCCGAACCCGTACGGGCAGCAGCCCCCGGGGCCGCAGCAGGGTTACGGCTACCCGCAGGCGCAGCAGCCGGGTCCGTACGGGCAGCAGCCGCCCCAGCCCCCGTACGGGCAGCCCGGGTACGGACAGCAGCCGCCGCAGCCGAAGAAGAAGACCGGGCTGATCATCGGTGTCGCCGTGGTGGCGCTGGCGGTCATCGCGGGCGGGGTGTACTTCCTCACCGCGGGCGACAAGGCCAGCAACTCGGACGTCTCCGAGGCGACCAAGGGCTACAAGATCACGCCCCCGGACGCGGTCGACGCCTACAAGCGGGACACCACGAAGCCGGTACTCAGCGCACCGCTGACCGGGACGAAGAAGACGGACGTCGAGGCGCTGGGCATCAAGAACCCCAGCGCGGCCAAGGCCGACTACTCGGTGGGCACCGCCGCCGCCGCGACCAAGGTGCTCAACTTCGAGGGCTTCTGGGGAGAGATCGCCGACCCGGCCAAGGTGGTCAACGACGCTTTCGTGGACGTCGAGAAGGACGCCAAGTCGGGCGGCGGCGAGGTCTCCATCGAACTCGTCGGTTCGGCCGAGACCGCCGAACCCGAGGGGTTCGAGGGGGCGGTGATGAAGTGCCAGGACCTCAAGGTGACCAACAAGAGCGGCGACGGCTCGGTCGCCAAGGGGCCCCAGCACTTCATCCTCGCGGTCTGCGTCTGGGCCGACTACAGCACGGCCGGCATCACGACGACCGCGGACAAGGCTCTGGCACTCGCCGGCCAGGGCGTGCCCAAGGACCAGGCCGCGGCCCTCACCGCCAAGCTTTACAACACCGCCCGCACCAAGGTCTGACCGCTCGACGCCGAAGGGGCGCCCGCCGGTTCCATCCGGTGGGCGCCCCTTCGGCGTAGGACAAGCCGCCTGCGGCTAGGCGGACTTCTCGTGGCGGCCGCCGTCGTTCTTGCCGATCGCGCGCGGCTCGCGCGGCACCAGCGTGGGGTTGACGTTGTCGCGGACGACGTCGGGAGTGATGACGACGCGGGCGACGTCCTTGCGGGACGGGACCTCGTACATCACGGACTGGAGGACTTCCTCCATGATCGCCCGCAGACCGCGCGCGCCGGTCTGGCGCAGGATCGCCTGGTCGGCGATGGCCTCCAGCGCTCCTCGCTCGAAGTCCAGCTCCACACCGTCGAGTTCGAAGAGGCGCTGGTACTGCTTGACCAGGGCGTTGCGCGGCTCGATGAGGATCTGGAGCAGGGCCTCGCGGTCCAGGTTGTGGACCGAGGTCAGCACGGGGAGACGGCCGATGAACTCCGGGATCATCCCGAACTTCACCAGGTCCTCCGGCATGACCTCCTGGAACTGGTCGCTCGCCTGGATCTCCAGCTTGGAGCGGATCGTGGCGCCGAAGCCGATGCCCTTGGCGCCGGCCCGGGACTCGATGATCTTCTCCAGGCCGGAGAACGCGCCGCCCACGATGAACAGCACGTTCGTCGTGTCGATCTGGATGAACTCCTGGTGGGGGTGCTTGCGTCCGCCCTGCGGCGGGACGGAGGCGGTGGTGCCCTCCAGGATCTTCAGCAGGGCCTGCTGCACGCCCTCGCCGGAGACATCGCGCGTGATCGAGGGGTTCTCGCTCTTGCGGGCGACCTTGTCGATCTCGTCGATGTAGATGATCCCGGTCTCGGCCTTCTTGACGTCGTAGTCGGCCGCCTGGATCAGCTTGAGCAGGATGTTCTCGACGTCCTCGCCGACATAGCCGGCCTCCGTCAGCGCCGTCGCGTCCGCGATCGCGAACGGGACGTTGAGCATGCGGGCCAGCGTCTGTGCGAGAAGCGTCTTACCGGAACCCGTGGGGCCCAGCAGGAGGATGTTCGACTTGGCGAGCTCGATCGCGTCCTCACGACCGGCGCCGCCGCCGTTCTCCCCGGCCTGGACCCGCTTGTAGTGGTTGTACACCGCGACCGAGAGGGCCTTCTTCGCGGGCTCCTGCCCGACGACGTACCCCTCCAGGAACTCGTAGATCTCGCGGGGCTTGGGAAGCTCTTCCCAGCGCACCTCGCTCGTCTCCGCGAGCTCCTCCTCGATGATCTCGTTGCAGAGATCGATGCACTCGTCGCAGATGTACACACCGGGTCCCGCGATGAGCTTCTTCACCTGCTTCTGGCTCTTTCCGCAGAACGAGCACTTGAGCAGGTCGCCGCCATCACCGATGCGTGCCACGAGGTGCTTCCCCTTCGCCTGGGAGGCCGCCTGGTTCAGCGGCTCCTGGTGCCTCTATCCGACGGTACCTTGCCTGGGCCCCCGTTCGGGCCCCCCTTGGCACGGTTCACACGGCCGTGGTCGTGCAAACGGAATGTGCCAAGGGGAAAGACCGACGTCAGAGCGATGCGCCCGCGGTGGTCTTGCGGGTGGAAACGATCTGGTCGACCAGACCGTACGCCAGGGCGTCCTCGGCCGTGAGGATCTTGTCGCGCTCGATGTCCTCGCTGATCTTCTCCAGCGGGGTCGTCGAGTGCCGGGCGAGCATCTCCTCCAGCTGCGTACGCATACGGAGGATCTCGTTGGCCGCGATCTCCAGGTCGGAGAGTTGCTCGCGGCCCGTCTGCGAGGACGGCTGGTGGATGAGGACCCGGGCGTGCGGGAGCGCCATGCGCTTGCCCGGGGTGCCGGCGGCGAGCAGGACGGCGGCGGCGGAGGCCGCCTGGCCCATGCAGACCGTCTGGATGTCCGGCTTCACGAACTGCATCGTGTCATAGATCGCGGTGAGCGCCGTGAACGAGCCGCCGGGGCTGTTGATGTAGATCGAGATGTCGCGGTCGGGGTCCATCGACTCCAGGCACAGCAGCTGCGCCATGACGTCGTTGGCCGAGGCGTCGTCGATCTGGACGCCGAGGAAGATCACGCGCTCCTCGAAGAGCTTCGCGTACGGATCGTACTCGCGCACACCCTGCGAGGTGCGCTCCACGAAGCGCGGGACGACGTAGCGGTTGTCCACCTGCGGGCCGGTGTAGAGGCCGCTCGCGGAGGCGCCGGAGAAGTTGTTCATGTGGGTGTTCACCATCCTGGTGGCGTTCTGGGGCTGGAGGTCTCGGCGTACGAGACGGTGGTGCGGGAGTGGTGCCGACGGTCCGGTGGTTACCGGATCAGGCACCGGTGCCGCCGCCGCCCGGGATGCCCGACGCGAACGTGATGATCTCGTCGATGAGGCCGTAGTCCTTGGCCTCCTCCGCCGTGTACCAGCGGTCACGGTCGCCGTCGCGGATGATCGTCTCGACGGTCTGGCCGGAGTGGCGGGCGGTGATCTCCGCCATCCGCGTCTTGGTGCGGAGCAGGTACTCGGCCTGGATCTTGATGTCCGAGGCCGTGCCACCGATACCGGCCGAACCCTGGTGCATGAGGATGTCGGTGTTCGGGAGCGCGAAGCGCTTGCCCGAGGCGCCGCCGGTGAGCAGGAACTGGCCCATGGAGGCGGCCATGCCCATGCCGATGGTGACGACGTCGTTGGGGATGTACTGCATGGTGTCGTAGACCGCCATGCCGGCCGTCACCGAACCACCGGGGCTGTTGATGTAGAGGTAGATGTCCTTGTCCGGGTCGGCGGCAAGGAGGAGAAGCTGTGCGGTGATCTTGTTGGCGATGTCATCGTCGACCTGCTGACCGAGGAAGATGATGCGCTCGCCGAGCAGTCGGCTGTAGACCTGGTCACCGAGGCCACCACCGAGGGACGGCTCTCCGGCGGCGTAGGGCATCAGATTCGTCACGTATCCACCTGCTCGTCTCTGACGGCTCCGGCCGTCTCAGCGTCTTCGTACCGGGCGGGTGAAGTCACTGCTCCACCCTTCCTCTTCATGGACCCTAACGCGCAGGTGGGACAACGCCATCCCGCTTCCGCAACTGTTCGCTGGGAGCGCAAGGTCCGCAGTGGGCACAAGGGTTCCGGGGCCGCACGGCGATCCGGCGCGCTACGACGACGGGCCCCGAACACAGGATGCGTTCGGGGCCCGTCGTGACGATCAGCGCGAGGCTGTCACGGGTCGGAGCGAGGCTCAGGCCTCGTTCTTCTCCTCGGCCTTGTCCGCCTTCTCCTCGGTGGCGGCCTCGGCCGTCTCCGAGGCCTCGGTGGCCTCCGCGGTGTCCTCGTCGTCCTCCAGGTCGACGATCTCACCGTTGGTGTCGACGACCTTGGCGGCCTCGACGACGACGGCGAGCGCCTTGCCCCGGGCGACCTCGCCGACGAGCATCGGCACCTGGCCACCCTCGACGACGGCCTGGGCGAACTGGTCGGGGCTCATGCCGGAGGAGGCAGCACGCCTCATGAGGTGCTCGGTGAGCTCCTCCTGGTTGACGTTCAGCTTCTCCTTGTTGACGAGCTCGTCAAGGATGAACTGGGTCTTGATGCCCTTGATGGCCTGCTCGGAGGTCTCGTTCTCGAACTCCTCCAGGGTCTTGCCCTGGATCTCGAGGTACTTCTCCAGGTCGAGGCCCATCTGGCCGAGCTGGTGGTGCTCCAGGTTGTGCTTGCGGGTCTGGACCTCGTCCGCGAGCAGCTTCTCCGGGATCGGGACCTCGGCGAGCTTCAGCAGCTCCTCCAGGACGCGCTCCTGGGCCTGCGTGGCCTGGTCGTACTGCTTGGTGGTCTCCAGGCGCTTGCGGCTGTCGGCCTTCAGCTCCTCCAGCGTGTCGAACTCGCTGGCCATCTGGGCGAAGTCGTCGTCCAGCTCGGGGAGCTCACGGGCGGCGACGGCGGTGACCTTGACGGTGACCTCCGCGTCCTTGCCCTCGGCGGAGCCGCCCTTCAGCTGGGAGGTGAAGGTGGCCTCGCCACCGGCCTCCAGGCCGGTCACGGCCTCGTCGATGCCGTCGAGGAGCTCGCCGGAACCGATGGTGTACGAGACACCGTCGGCCACGCCGTCCTCCAGGACCTCGCCGTCGACCTTGGCCTGCAGGTCGATCGTGACGACGTCGCCGTCGGCGGCGGCGCGCTCGACCGGGTTGGTGGAGGCGAAGCGCTCGCGGAGCTGCTCCACCGCCTTCTCGACCTCTTCGTCGGTGACCTCGAGGGCGTCGACGGTGACCTCGATGCCGGAGTAGTCCGGGATCTCGATCTCGGGGCGTACGTCAACCTCGGCGGTGAAGGCCAGCAGCTCGCCGTCCTTCAGCTCGGTGATGTCGACCTCGGGCTGGCCGAGGACGTTCAGCTCACCCTCGTTGACCGCCTCGGTGTAGAACTTCGGGAGGGCGTCGTTGACGGCCTCCTCCAGCACCGCACCGCGGCCGAACCGCTGGTCGATGACCCGGGCGGGGATCTTGCCCTTGCGGAAGCCCTTCACCGTGACCTGCTGGTTGATCTTCTTGTACGCCGCGTCGAGGCTGTCCTTGAGCTCCTCGAAGGGCACCTCGATGCTGAGCCGAACCCGAGTCGGGTTCAGGGTCTCCACGGCGCTCTTCACGGTTCGGTCTCCTTGGTGGCTGACTTCTTGGGGTTCTGCTGGGCCGCCGAGTGACGGCTTCGCGGACCGAGCCCGGTACATCAGACACACGGGCACGCATTTTGCATAGTAACGGCAAGGGGGAGGACTCCCACAATGCGATCTTGCTGGTGGTCGGGGTGGCCGGATTCGAACCGACGACCTTCCGCTCCCAAAGCGGACGCGCTACCAAGCTGCGCCACACCCCGTCGGTGCGACACGTAGGGTACATGCACGGCGACCGGGGATCCGCCGCTTTACGGAGCGGCCCCACCGGGCCGGGGGGCGGTCGCGGCACGGCCGACACCGGCGGCCGGCACAACGGGTGTGCGGGCACCGCCGCCGACCCGCTACGATGCTCTTCGTGCCGCGGTCCACAAACCTGCGGTGCGACGCTTGCGGGCGTAGCTCAATGGTAGAGCCCTAGTCTTCCAAACTAGCTACGCGGGTTCGATTCCCGTCGCCCGCTCCACGCAGTCGAGGGCCCGGGCCGGAGGATGATCCTCCGGCCCGGGCCCTCGCGCTGTGCGCGACGGACCGCTCCGCGCTCAGAAGCTGATCTGGTTGATGGTGTCGGCCAGCGAGTTCATGAACCTGTTGATCGACGGCGCCATGCCGGTCGATGCCAGGAAGAAGCCGAAGAGCACGGCGACGATCGCGGGTCCGGGCTTGATGGAGCCGCTACGGATCATTACCACCAGGATGACCGCGAACAGCAGCACCATAGACAGTGATATAGCCACGTCTGATCACACCCTCGGTCGGTCCGCCTTGCCGGCCCGGAAGCGTGCACCACTGCGCGCCCCGTCGCCCCCATCGTGCCACCAACTCCCCCGTGGTTGCTGCCGGGTGACGGAACGGAGTGACGGGATCCCGCCATCCTTGACGGCCGGGACCGTCGCGGCGGTGGGTGCCGGCGCGGGGCCGCGGCCGCGCCGCGCCCGGACAGCGGGCGGGAGCCGGACCCCTGCGCCGCTTCCTGTGCGCCGACTGTGAATACCCGGCGGCCGAATATCCGTCACCGCGATCGTTTCCACATCCCCACATTTCATTCACAGCCAATTGACGGCATGGATGCGACGTAATTCACTCCGGCCAACTGCCCGGCGATATGCCCTGTTTAAGCGGGATCAATGCTGCCATAGCGGGCAGTGTTCGACGGTTTCACATTCGAATGGAGGGGAACACGCGATATCTCCCCGGAGTTTTACGCGAGGCAATCGACCGGTCTAAGGTGCCTTAGATGTTCCAAGCTCCGAGCGTATTTCAGAGGGCCCCGCTCCCACCGGCGACCCGGGAGTCGGAGCCCAGACACACGCAGACGCTCACCGCCACCGCGCCCCGGACCGCCCCCGGGGCCAGCGCTCCGGTCGCCGCCGCTCCGGCGTCCGCGGGGGCGAAGAAGCGCGACCCCTACTTCGACAACGTGAAGTATCTGGCCATCGTCCTCGTCGCGGTGGCACACGCCTGGGAACCCGTGATGGACGGCAGCCGGGCCACCCGGGCGCTGTACATGATCGTTTACATGTTCCACATGCCGGCGTTCATCCTCGTCTCCGGCTATTTCTCCCGGTCGTTCGACATGACGGCCCCCAAGGTGAAGCGGCTGATCACCTCGGTCGCGGTGCCGTACGTGGTGTTCGAGACGGCCTATTCGCTCTTCAAGCGGTACGCGGACGATTCGCCCGACATGGCGATCAGTCTGGTGGACCCGTTCTTCCTGACCTGGTTCCTCATCGCCCTGTTCATCTGGCGGGTGACCACGCCGGTCTGGCAGGCGATCCGCCATCCGCTGCCGGTGGCCCTCGCCATCGCCGCGCTCGCCTCCGTCTCCCCCGACATCGGCGACGACCTCGATCTCCAGCGGGTGCTGCAGTTCCTGCCGTTCTTCGTGCTCGGCCTGCTGCTGAAGCCCGAGCACTTCCAGCTGGTCAGGCGGCGCGAGGTGCGGCTGCTGTCCCTGCCGCTGTTCGCCGGTGCGCTGGTCTTCGCGTACTGGGCCGCCCCGCGCATGCAGCTCGGCTGGTTCTACCGCGCCAACAGCGCCCAGGAGATGGGCGCTCCGTGGTGGTCGGGCGCGGTGATGACGCTCGCGATGTTCGGCTGCGCCCTGGTGCTGACGGTGGGCTTCCTGGCCTGGGTGCCCGGCCGGGCGAGGTGGTTCACGGTGCTCGGCGCCGGCACGATCTGCGGCTATCTGCTGCACGGCTTCCTGATCAAGGGGGCCGAGTACGCGGGCCTGTTCGACCGCTACACCTGGCTCTCCGACCCGGTCGGACTGGTCGCCGTCTCGCTCGTGGCGGCGGTGGCCGTGACGCTCATGTGCGCCCCGCCGGTGGGCCGCGCGCTGAAATGGGCCACCGAGCCGGACATGAACTGGGCTTTCCGGAAGGTCTCCGCGCGGCGCTGAGCCCCGGCGGCCCGGAGCCTCCACCGACCCGGTCGCCGCCCTCTCCGCCGCCCTCCGCGCCACTCCCCCTGATCCACCCGCCGGCCCCGCCGCGGGTGGATCAGTGCGTTTCCGGGTTGGCCGAATTCTTTCGGTCCGAGGGTGATTCGCCGCCGACCAGCCCCAGCAGCCCCCGCACCTGCGCATACTTCGCCGTCAGCCGGGTACGGGTCGGCTCGTCCAGGGCCGCCAGGCGGGCGGGATCCGCGTTGTGGGCGAGATCCGCCTCTTTGACGAGCAGCGCGCCCGGGGTGGCGAGGATCCGCGCGGTGTACGAGGGCAGCTCCTCCCCCGGCCGCTTGGTCACCGCCAGGACCATGTCCTTCACCTCCTGCGGCAGGGCGGCGGCCGCCAGCCACTCGGCGGAGAGCGCGTCGTCCTCGACCGCGTCGTGGAGCCAGGCCGCCGCGATCTGCCCGTCGTCGCCGCCGCGTACCCGTACGCCTTCGGCCACCGCCGCGAGGTGTTCCACGTACGGGCGGCCCGCCTTGTCGCTCTGCCGCGCATGGGCCTCGCGGGCGATGGCCTCCACCTCGGAGACGCTCAGATGCCGTCCAGTCATGGGCCGACCCTACGGCCGCGTCCGGGGCCGGATTCCGAACGCGACGCTCCCGCAACGGTGTTGACGAGACCGCTTAACCGAATCAAGCGGACAAACACAGACAATCTGACGGACCCATAGTTGCAGTGTCAATCGTTCGGTAAACTAATTACTGATGGATTCTTGATGCCCCCTTGACCAGCTCTTGACCGACCCGAAGGACCAGGCTCATCGGACACGCAGACACCCTCCTCGCCATGGGCGGCGCCTTCCTGGCCGCTGCCGTCCTCGCCCGCCTCGGCGGCCGTATCGGGCTGCCGACGATTCCCCTGTTCATCCTGGCCGGGATCCTCCTCGGCCCGCACACCCCCGGATACACGCTCCTCTCCAACCCGCACGACCTGGAGATGCTCTCCGCGCTGGGACTCGTCCTCCTGCTCTTCTACCTGGGGCTCGAGTTCCACATGGACGACCTCAAGACGGGCGGCCGGAAGATGGCCATCGCGGGCGGGACGTATCTCGTCCTGAACGTCGGCGCCGGTCTGATATTCGGCTTCGCGCTCGGCTGGGGCACCTCGGAGGCGCTGGTCCTCGCCGGTGTCCTCGGTATCTCCTCGTCCGCGATCGTCACCAAGATCCTGGTGGACCTCGGGCGCATCGGTAATCCGGAGACCCGCCCGATCCTCGGCATCATCGTCGTCGAGGACATCTTCCTCGCCCTGTACCTCGCCGCGCTCCAGCCGATCCTGTCCGGTGCGGACAGCCTCTCAGCCGCGCTGATCGACGGCGGCAAGGCCTTCGGGTTCCTGCTGCTGCTCGCGCTGGCGGCCCGGTTCGGCACGAAGCTCATCGGCAAGCTCATGAACACCAAGGACGACGAGCTGCTCGTCATCTCGTTCCTGGGTGCGGCCGTCTTCGTCGCCGGTGTCTCGGAGATGTTCGGCGTCGCCGACGCTATCGGCGCGTTCATGGTCGGCCTGATGCTCGGCTCCACCTCGTCGGGCGACCGCATCCTCAAGTTAGTCCACCCGCTGCGGGACGCCTTCGGCGCCATCTTCTTCTTCGCCTTCGGCCTCTCCATCGACCCGGGTGACCTGCCGAGCGTGCTGTGGCCGGTGGTTGCGGCCGTGGTGCTGACGCTCGCCATGAACATCGCGGCCGGACTCGCGGCGGCGAAGGTGTACTCCTTCGGCGCCCAGGCCACGTCCAACATCGCCACGACGCTGGTGGCCCGCGGTGAGTTCGCGCTCATCCTGGCCACGATGGCCGCAGCCGCCGGACTGGACGAGCGGCTCTCGCCGTTCATCGCCGGCTACGTCCTCCTGCTCGCCGTCCTCGCGCCGCTGGCCGCCGGACGCTCGCACTGGCTGGCCCGCATCCTGCCGGGCGGCCGCAAGAAGGACGACCACCAGGAGCAGGTGCCGGTCTCGGTCTGACCGGCACCTGCGGAGCACCACCGGACGGCGGAGAGGCACCCCGCGAACCGGCCCCGGGTGACGGGCGCCTCTCCGCCGTCCGGGGGGCCGCCCGGCCCCCTGGGGGTGCCGGAGGGAGCTCAGGCCCGGCGGGAGAGCAGCAGCAGCGCCCGGTCGTCGTTGACGTCCTTGGCGCATGCCTCGATCAGATGCCAGGCCGCGCCCTCGAAGCCGGTGGAGACATAGCGGTCGGCCTCGCCCGTCAGCCGGTCGATGCCCTCGGCGATGTCCCGGTCGGATGCCTCCACCAGACCGTCGGTGAAGAGCATCAGGACGTCGCCGGGCGCGAGCGAGCCCTTCACCGCGTCGAACTCGGCCCCGTCGTAGACGCCGAGCAGGGGCCCCTCCCCCGACTTCTCCTCCCACTGACCGCTGCCCGCGTGCAGTTGGAGGGCGGGAGGATGGCCCGCGGAGTAGATCTCGTAGTCGCCCGACTCCAGGTCCAGCACCAGGTGGATGGAGGTGGCGAATCCCTCGTCCCAGTCCTGGCGCAGCAGATAGCCGTTGGCGGCGGGCAGGAAGGCGTGCGGGGCCAGCGAGCCGAGGAGCCCCCCGAAGGCCCCGGACAGCAGCAGGGCCCGGGAGCCCGCGTCCATGCCCTTGCCGGAGACGTCGGTGAGGACGGCTTCCAGCGTGCGGCCCCCGTGGGTGCGGGCCGCGACGACGAAGTCCCCCGAGAACGACTGGCCGCCGGCCGGGCGCAGGGCCATCTCACGGTGCCAGCCCTGGGGCAGCCGGGGCAGGGAGCTCTGGACCCGGATGCGTTCGCGCAGGTCGAAGAGCATCGTGCCGCCGCGCCGCCAGGGCACGCCGACCCGGGCCCGGAACTGGGCGAGGATCAGCCCGAAGAACCCGCAGGCGGCGACCACGAGCACGGTGCCCGGGGTGACCCGGGCGGGGCCGTCCAGATACGGGCCGAGGGTGAGCGCCTCGATGATCAGCGCGCCGGCGGCCGTCGCGTACAGGCCCAGCAGGCTGGAGGGGCGCAGCAGGAGGCCGCCCGCCACGATGGGCAGGGCGAGGGCGGCCGGGTCGATCCAGACCGGGCTGACGACGGTGGCGAAGGTGATGGCCGGGATCGTCAGCAACAGGCCGGCCAGGGCGATCCAGTCGGAGCCGTCGCCGCGGAAGTAGTCGACCCCGGATTTGCGCAGCCCGATACGGACCCGGTGCATCTTTCTGCGCCACCGGGCCCAGAAGTCGTCTGTTCCTCCGCTACGGGCCACTGCCGGGACCTTATCCACCCGAACGCCTTCGGTGCAGGGGGACCCCGGTGACAATGCGCTCGAAATGGGGTTGTCCGCGCGTTCGCATCGGCCTCCTTCGGGCGGATTTCAGCCTTTTCCGCCGTCCGAGGGGCCGGAGGGCTGGCACCCGGGGCACCAGAAGAGGTTGCGCGAGACCAGGTCCGCGGTGCGGATCTCCGTACCGCAGATGTGGCAGGGCAGGTCGGCGCGCCGGTAGACGTAGACCTCGCCGCCGTGGTCGTCCCTGCGGGGCGGGCGGCCCATGGCCTCGGGGAGGTGTTCGGGGCGGACGGTGTCGATGCGGTTGTTGCGTACGCCCTCGCGCATCAGCTCCCCCAGGTCCGCCCAGATCGTGTCCCACTCGGCGCGGGTGAGGTCCCGGCCCGTGCGGTACGGGTCGATGCCGTGGCGGAAGAGGACCTCGGCGCGGTAGACGTTGCCGACGCCCGCGATGACCTTCTGGTCCATCAGCAGGGCGGCGATGGTGGTCCGGCTGCGGGAGATCCGCTGCCAGGCGCGCCCCCCGTCCTCGTCGCCGCGCAGCGGGTCCGGGCCCAGGCGCTCGTGTATCGCGCGCTTCTCGGGCTCGGTGATCAGGGCGCAGGTGGTGGGGCCGCGCAGATCCGCGGAGTGGCCGGCGTTGACCAGGCGGAGGCGGACGGTGTCGGTGGGCGGCGGGGGCGGGGCGGCGCCGAAGCCGAGCTTGCCGAAGAGGCCGAGGTGGATGTGGACCCAGCCGGTGTCGCCGAAGCCGAGGAAGAGGTGTTTGCCGTGGGCGTCGGTGGCGGTGAGGGTGTGCCCGTCGAGCAGGGCCGCGCTGTCGGAGAACTTCCCCTGCGGACTGCTCACCCGGACCGGCGCGCCCGCGAACCGCTCGGCGTGGTCGTTGGCGAGACGGCGGATGGTGTGTCCCTCGGGCACGACGGGGCTCCTGCGGATGAGGCCGGCGGTGGCATGGCCGTGCCGCCGGGTCCGGGACCCGGCGGCACGCAAGGGGTGGGAGCGGCGGTCAGCCCTGCTGGGGGTGGTGGGCCGGGATCGGGGGGAGCTCGCCGGTGTTCTCGTACGCCGAGAGCATCTCGATGCGGCGCGTGTGGCGCTCCTCGTTCGAGTACGGCGTGGAGAGGAAGATCTCGACGAACTTCGTGGACTCCTCGACCGTGTGCATCCGGCCGCCGATCGCGACGACGTTGGCGTCGTTGTGCTCGCGGCCGAGGGCGGCGGTCTGCTCGCTCCAGGCGAGTGCCGCGCGGACGCCCTTGACCTTGTTGGCGGCGATCTGCTCGCCGTTGCCGGAGCCGCCGATCACGATGCCGAGGCTGTCCGGGTCGGCGGCCGTCTTCTCGGCGGCCCGCAGGCAGAACGGCGGGTAGTCGTCCTGGGCGTCGTAGATGTGGGGGCCGCAGTCGACGGCCTCGTGGCCGTGGGCGCCGAGCCACTCGACGAGGTGGTTCTTGAGTTCGTAGCCGGCATGGTCGGATCCGAGGTACACGCGCATGGTGCGAAGTGTGGCACGAACTTCGCGGGGTAACCGTCAGCGGGGTCGAGAGGCCCGATTCGATGATTCGCAGGCGCGGGCCCGCCTTTCTGTGGCGAACACCACTTGGGCAACGATCCGGCAAACGATCCGAAAGAGGGGGTTCCCCTTCCGCCTTGTATCGGGCTTGAATGCGTGGCCTTGTCTTCGCACACCCCACGGGCACGATCCAACGGCGGAGCAGGGCACACCCTCATGCTCGACAAGGTAAGGAATCCCCCCATGACGTCGCAGACGACGCTGGCGAAGCCGGGCCGGGAGCCCGGTGAGCCGGACCGGCCGGACTCGTCGGGCGGGCTTCAGGCAGGCCTGAAGAACCGCCACCTCTCGATGATCGCGATCGGCGGCGTGATCGGCGCCGGGCTCTTCGTGGGATCGAGCGCGGGCATCGCTGCCGCGGGACCGGCGATCCTGATCTCGTACGCGATGGTCGGCCTGATGGTCGTCCTCGTGATGCGGATGCTCGGCGAGATGGCCGCCGCCCGGCCGAGCTCCGGCTCCTTCTCCGCCTACGCCGACCAGGCGCTGGGCCGTTGGGCCGGTTTCTCCATCGGCTGGCTGTACTGGTTCTTCTGGGTCGTGGTGCTCGCCGTCGAGGCCACGGCGGGCGCGAAGATCCTGGAGAGCTGGATCCCGGGTGTGCCCCAGTGGGCCTGGGCGCTGATCGTGATGGTCGTGCTGACCGCCACCAACCTGGTGTCGGTGGGCAGTTACGGCGAGTTCGAGTTCTGGTTCGCCGGGATCAAGGTCGTGGCCATCGCCGCGTTCGTGGTCGTCGGCCTCCTCGCCGTCTTCGGGCTGCTGCCCGGTTCGGACAACCCGGGGTCGGGCCTGGCCCATCTGACGGACAGCGGCGGGTTCTTCCCCGAGGGGCCGGGTGCGATCCTGACCGGTGTGCTGATGGTCGTGTTCTCGTTCATGGGCAGTGAGATCGTGACGCTGGCCGCCGGCGAGTCGGCCGACCCGCAGCGCGCGGTGTCGAAGGCCACCAACAGCGTGATCTGGCGTATCGCGGTCTTCTACCTCGGCTCGATCTTCGTCGTGCTGACGCTGCTCCCGTGGAACGACCCGTCGATCCTGGAGAAGGGCAGCTATGTCGCCGCCCTCGACTCGATCGGGATCCCGCAGGCCGGCAACGTCATGGACTTCATCGTGCTGACGGCCGTGCTGTCCTGCCTCAACTCCGGCCTCTACACGGCCTCCCGGATGGCGTTCTCGCTCGGTGAGCGGGGCGACGCGCCGAAGTCCTTCGCCAAGGTCAACCAGCGCGGTGTGCCGCAGGCGGCGATCCTGTCCTCGGTCGTCTTCGGCTTCGTGGCGGTGTTCTTCAACTACCAGTGGCCGGACACGGTGTTCCAGTTCCTGCTGAACTCCTCCGGCGCGGTCGCGCTCTTCGTGTGGCTGGTCATCTGCTTCACGCAGCTGCGGATGCGCGGGATCATCCTCCGTGAGAACCCGGGCAAGCTGGTCGTACGGATGTGGCTCTTCCCGTACCTCACCTGGGCGACGATCGCGGCGATCTCCTTCGTCCTGGTCTACATGCTGACCGACGACACCGCCCGCGAGCAGGTCGTGCTGTCGCTGCTGGTCGCGGCTCTGGTGGTGGGCATCTCGCTGTTCCGGGAGATGCGCAACCGGAAGGCCGTCGCGAAGTGACGCATACCTGACGGAAGATGTCAGGCTTCCCGGGGAGGCTCTTCTTCGTACCGCCCAGAACGCGAACGAAGGAGAGCCTCCCCTCATGGTTTCCGCAGGCGCCGAAGGACCCACCACCCCCGCCGGTCCCGCCACCTTCCAGACCGGCTTTCCGATCCGGCCCGACCGGCTGATCGAGGCCCGTACCCCCGACGACGTACGGGAGGCCGTGGCGTACGCCGCCGGGCACGGGCTCCGGCTGACCGCGCACGCCACCGGGCACGGGCTGTCCGGGGCGGTCGAGGGCGGCGTCCTGGTGGTCACCCGCGGCCTGGACTCCGTCACCGTCGATCCGGTCGCCCGCACCGCCACGATCGGCGCGGGCGCGACCTGGGGCGCGGTGGCCGCGGCGGCGGCCCCGCACGGTCTCGCCCCGCTCAACGGCTCGTCGCCCTCGGTGGGCGCGGTCTCGTACACGCTGGGCGGCGGACTGGGCATCCTCGCCCGGCAGTTCGGGTACGCCGCCGACCATGTCCGGGCCCTGGAAGTGGTGACCGCCGACGGGGTGCCGCACCGGGTCGCACCGGAGCGCGAGCCGGAGCTGTTCTGGGGGCTGCTCGGCGGCGGGCGCCGGCTGGGAGTGGTGACCTCGCTGGAGATCGGTCTGGTGGCGGTGGAGCGGCTGTACGGGGGTGTGATCGCCTTCGACGGGGAACGGGCGGCCGAGGTGGTGGCCCGCTATCTGGAGTGGACCCGGACCGTGCCGGAGACCCTGACGTCATCCCTGGCCGCGCTGCCCTACCCGGACCTGCCGCAGGTGCCGGAGAAGGTGCGCGGGCGGTACGTCGTCTCGGTGCGGGTCGCGTTCACGGGTGACGCGGCCGAGGGCGAGCGGCTGGTGGCCCCGCTGCGGGCGATCGGGCCGGCCCTGGAGGACTCGTTGCGGGAGATGCCGTACGCGCAGAGCCCGACGATCCACAACGACCCGCCGTTCCCGCACGCGTACTACGGGGAGGGGCTGATGCTCCGGGAGCTGGACGCGGGGCGGGCCGCGCGGGTGCTGGAGCTGACCGGGCCCGGGGCGCCGATGATGAACGTGGTGCAGCTCAATCACCTCGGCGGGGCGTTGGCCGAGCAGCCGGAGGCGGCGAGCGCCGTGCCCTACCGGGACGCGGGCTTCCTGCTGCGGCTGCTGTCGCCGCTGGGCGGTACGGACGTGCCGTCGGTGCGCGCGCTGTACGGGGAGGTGTCCGGGGCGTTGGGGCCGCTCGTCCAGGGGCGCGCGGCCAACTTCTGCTTCGGCGGCGGGGACCGTACCGCCGGGTTCCATGAGCCGGAAACGGCGAAGAGGCTCGCCGGTCTGGTCTCCCAGTACGATCCGGCGGGCCTCTTCGGGGGGCCTTACGAGGGCTGAGGGCTGGTCAGCCGCGGCGGCCGAGCAGCTTCCAGGTGGTCGGCAGGAGGCCCATGGCCAGCGCCGCCTTGAGGGCGTCGCCGATCAGGAACGGGGTGAGGCCGGCCGCGACGGCGGCGCTCATCGACATCCCGGTGGAGAGCGCCAGGTAGGGCACGCCGATGGCGTAGATGATCGCGGAGCCGAGGACCATCGTGCCCGCGGTGCGCAGCACGGAGCGGTCGCCGCCGCGGCGGGCGAGGGCGCCGACGACGGTGGCGGCCAGGAGCATGCCGAGGACATAGCCGAGGGACGGCATGCTCCAGCCCGAGCTGGCCTCGGCGAACCACGGCATGCCGGCCATCCCGACGAGGGCGTACAGCGCGAGGGAGAGGAATCCGCGGCGGGCGCCCAGCGCGGTGCCGATGAGGAGCGCGGCGAAGGTCTGGCCGGTGACCGGGACCGGGGAGCCGGGGACCGGGACGGCGATCTGGGCCGCGATGCCGGTCAGGGCCGCGCCGCCGAGGACGAGGGCCGCGTCCACGGCGTAGCGGTGCCGGGCTGCGGGCAGCAGGTCGGCGAGGACCGCTCCGGAGCGGACGGGGGCGGCAGCAGTGCTCATCGGGACTCCGCGGGTGAGGGCAGGTGGGCCGGGGCGGCCCCCGGCGGTCGGGGTGGGTCGGGCTCCCGCCGACGTTAGCCCACGGGTCAACGCTCGTTCACCATCAGCCGCCCACAAAGCGGCGGTTGATGGGTTGGTGGGATTCACACAAAGCCTGCGGCGCAATCACGTCCGCGCGTGACGCTCGTCACGGAGGTCGGGGAGGTGGCGGTCGGTTTTGGCGGGAGAGGGACCGCGGCCCCAGACTGTAGGTTCCCGATAAAGCATCCGAGAGTGAACCGCACCCATGCACGAGGCTCCCCCCACTCCTCCCTCCCCCTCGCCCGCCCCCGCCGAGCCGCTGTCACACGGGCTCAAGCAGCGCCATCTGACGATGCTGGGGCTCGGCGGGGTGATCGGGGCGGGGCTGTTCGTGGGCTCGGGCGCCGGGATCGCGGTGGCGGGGCCCGCGATCGTCGTCTCGTATCTCATCGCGGGGGCGCTCGCGATGCTGGTGATGCGGATGCTGGGCGAGATGTCGGCCGCGATGCCCGCCTCCGGTTCGTTCTCCGTGCACGCGGAGCGGGCGCTCGGGAGGTGGGCCGGGTTCAGCGTCGGCTGGCTCTACTGGTTCCTGCTGGTGGTGGTCCTCGCGGTGGAGGCGACGGCGGCCGCGCAGATCGCCCACGGCTGCGTTCCGGGCGTAGAACCCTGGGCGTGGGTGCTGCTGTTCATGGTGGTGTTCACCGTGGCGAACCTGACGGCGGTGAAGAACTTCGGCGAGTTCGAGTTCTGGTTCGCCGCCTTGAAGGTCGGCGCGATCGTGGTCTTCCTGGTGCTCGGCGGACTGGCGGTCTTCGGCCTGCTCCCGGACACCGACCCGGTCGGGATGACCAACCTGACCGCCCGGGGCGGCTTCCTGCCGAACGGCTGGAGCGGGGTCGTCTCCGGGGTGCTGACCGTGGTGTTCGCCTTCGGCGGGCTTGAGGTCGTGACCATCGCCGCCGCCGAGACGGACGACCCGGCGCGTGCGGTGGGGCGGGCGGTCCGCAGCGCGGTGGTGCGCATCCTCTTCTTCTACGTCGGCTCGATGCTGGTGATCGTGAGCGTGCTGCCGTGGACCGCGCAGCAGGCCGGGCTGAGCCCGTATGTGAAGGTGCTGGACGCGATCGGGGTGCCGTCGGCCGGGCAGATCATGAACATCGTGGTGTTCGTGGCGCTGCTCTCCGCGCTCAACGCCAATCTGTACGGCTCCTCCCGGATGATCTTCTCGCTGGCGGAGCGCGGGGAGGCGCCGCGCGGACTGCTGAAGGTCTCGGGCGGTTCTCCGGGCAAAGCGGCCGGGGTGCCTCGGCGGGCCGTGCTGGCCTCGGTGGCCTTCGGTTTCGTCTCCGTCCTGCTCAATCTGCTCTGGCCCGACACGGTGTTCCTCTACATGCTCAACTCGGTCGGCGCGGTCCTGCTCTTCGTCTGGGCGCTGATCGCCGCCTCCCAGCTGCGGCTGCGCGCCCGGCTGGAACAGGAGGCTCCCGGCGCGCTCGCGCTGCGGATGTGGTGGTTCCCGTATCTGACCTGGGTGACGCTGGCGGGGCTGTCGGGCGTGCTGCTGCTGATGCTGACCGACGACGCGGCCCGGCCGCAGGTGCTGTGGTCGGCCGGGGCGACAGCGCTGGTGCTGCTGGTGGCGGTGGGGCGTGAGCGGCGGGAACGTCAGGGATCCCGCTGGCGTGACCAGGAGCGCTCGGCGTTTACCGATCGGTAGGCGCGTGTGCACCTTGTGTGAGCCTGGTGACCGTATAGCGGACAGCCATTCCGTGTGAGCGGTACGGATGCCCAGACTGTGGGTTCGCCCCCTTGTCTCAGCTACCGAACAGAGTTCGTCCATGCCTCGGACCTCCGCCTCTCCCCCCACCGCCGGCTCCGCGGCCCCCGCAGGGCCCTCGGCGGACTCCGCGCTCACCCACGGCCTCAAGCAGCGCCACCTCTCGATGATCGCCCTCGGCGGGGTGATCGGTGCCGGGCTCTTCGTCGGCTCGGGCGCCGGGATCGCCGCCGCCGGACCGTCGATCATGGTCGCGTACGCCATATCCGGGCTGCTCGTCATGATGGTGATGCGCATGCTCGGCGAGATGTCGGCCGCCAACCCGGCGTCCGGCTCCTTCTCCGTGCACGCCGAGCGGGCGATCGGCCCGTGGGCCGGGTTCACCGCGGGCTGGTCCTTCTGGTTCCTGCTCTGCGTCGCCGTGGGCCTGGAGGGCATCGGCGCCGCGCAGATCGTCAGCGGCTGGCTGCCGGGGACCCCGGAGTGGGCCTGGGTCGCCCTGTTCATGGTGATCTTCCTCGGGACCAACTTGGCCGCCGTGAAGAACTTCGGCGAGTTCGAGTTCTGGTTCGCCGCGCTCAAGGTCATCGCGATCACGCTGTTCCTGGGGCTCGGCCTGCTGGCGATCTTCGGCGTGCTGCCCGACACGGACGCACCCGGCCTCACCAACCTCACGGGGGACGGCGGCTTCCTGCCGAAGGGCATGGACGGCTTCATCATCGGCCTCCTCGCCTCCGTCTTCGCGTACGGCGGTCTGGAGACCGTCACCATCGCGGCGGCCGAGTCCGAGAACCCGGTGCAGGGCGTCGCGAAGGCGGTCCGTACGGCGATGTGGCGCATCGCGGTCTTCTACATCGGCTCGATGGCGGTCATCGTCACGCTGGTCCCGTGGGACGACCCGAAGGTCGCCGAGGTCGGCCCGTTCTACGCGATGCTCGACCACCTGGGTGTGGGGAGCGCGGCGCAGATCATGAACGTGGTCATCCTCATCGCGCTGCTCTCCGCGATGAACGCCAACATCTACGGCGCGTCCCGGATGGCCCGTTCGCTGGTCGCCCGCGGCCAGGGCCCGTCCGTGCTCGGCAGGATCTCCTCGGGTGTGCCGCGCAACGCGGTGATGTTCTCCTCGGTCTTCGGGTTCCTGTGCGTGCTGCTCAGCTACTGGCGGCCTGACGACGTCTTCCCCTGGCTGCTGAACATGATCGGCGCGGTGATCCTGGTGGTGTGGATCTTCATCGCGGTCTCGCAGCTGATCCTGCGCCGGCGCACCGAGCGGGAGGCGCCTCAGACGCTGGTCGTAAGGATGTGGTTCTTCCCCGTCGGGACGATCGTCGCGCTCGCGGCCATGGCGGGGATCTTCCTGCTGATGCTGCGCCAGCCGGACACCCGTGACCAGCTGCTGGCCACGGGGGCGCTGACGGTGGTGCTGATCGGCCTCGGCCTCCTGCGGCAGCGGCGGCGGGGCGACGAGGGCGCCGACGACGGCACAGGCACGGGGGCCGGCACCGCGGCCGAGATCCCGGCGCAGCGCCAGTAGGTACGGCACAGCTCCCGCACGGCCGCTACGAGCGCCGGGCTCCTCCTCGTACGATCGGGGCGGAGCCCGGCGTTTCGGCGTTCTCGGCCTCTCGCGTTCCGGTGCCGGGCCCGGCGCGGCGCGCATCCGTGGCCGACAGGACATCGCAGGGCCGGGCGCCGTACCCCGGGCCGTCACCCGTTCTCGCTTCCGTGATGGCTCACCCCACCCGAGGAGCCGTCATGTCCGTTGCCCCCAGGCGCCGTTCGATCCTCCTGGCCACCGCCGCCGTCACCGCCGCGGCCACCGCCCCGGCCGTCGCCGCCCCCGCCGGCGACCGCCACCCCCACCGCCCGTCGGGGCCCCTGGTCATCGGGCATCGCGGGGCGGCGGGCTGGCGGCCCGAGCACACCGCCGACGCGTACACCTATGCCGTACGGGCCGGGGCCGACTGGATCGAGCCGGACCTCGTGCCGACGAAGGACCATGTCCTGGTCGTGCGGCACGAGAACGAGATCGGCGGGACGACGGACGTCGCCGACCGCCCGGAGTTCGCGGACCGGCGCACCACGAAGACGGTCGACGGCAAGACGGTGACCGGCTGGTTCACCGAGGACTTCACGCTGCGCGAGCTGCGGACGCTGCGCACGGTGGAGCGGCTGCCGCTGGTCCGCGACCGCAACACGGTCTTCGACGGGCGGGGCCGGGTGCTGACGTTCCAGGAGGTCGTGGACCTGGCGCGGCGGCTGTCGCGGGAGTCGGGCCGGCGGATCGCGGTGTTCCCGGAGACGAAGCACCCGACGTACTTCCGCTCGATCGGGCTGCCGCTCGAGGAGGAGCTGATCCGGGTGATCCGCCGCAACCGGCTGACCGCCCGGGACTGTGTCGTCCAGTCCTTCGAGCCAGACAGCCTGCGCCGGGTGGCCGCCGCCCGCCTGGGCCTCCCGCTGTGGCAGGCGCTGGGCACGAGCGGCGGCCCGTACGGGCACGGGATCACCTACCGGGACATGATGACCCCGGCCGGGCTGCGCGAGATCGCCTCGTACGCGCGGTGGATCGGCCCGGACAAGTCCTCGCTGGTCCCGCCGAACACCCTGCTGGCGGACGCCCACGCGGCGGGCCTGAAGGTCGGCGCATACACCTTCCGGGCGGAGAACCAGTACCTCCCGGCCACGTACCGGCGGGGCACCGACCCGAACGCCTTCGGTGACGCGTTCGCCGAGTACGCCTTCCACTACGGGCAGGGCGTGGACGCGGTGGTGACGGACTTCCCGGACGTCGCGGTACAGGCCAGGGAGGACCTGCGGGGGTAGCGGGCGGCCGGCGCCGGAGCTCAGGCGGAGCGTCCGGGCCGGCCGCCGCCCCTTCTCAACGCGTGGTGCGCCGGCTCGCCGTGGTCTTCTTGACCGCCTTCTTGGCGGTCTTCTTCGCCGGGGCGGGCAGCGCCGTCTTCTTGGCGGGGGCGCGCTTGGCGGCGGCCCGCTTCGGGGACGCCGCTTCGGCCGCCGCCTTCTCGGTGTCGGCTCCGGCGTTCGACAGGGAGCCGGAGCCGGACTCCAGATGGGCCCGGACGAACCACTGGAACTGTTCCAGGCCGCGCAGGTGCTCGATGAGCAGGTCCTCGGTGACGGGGTCGATCTCGCCGGCCTTCTCGACCGCCTCGCGGTGGTCCTCGATGATCCCGGTGTAGACGAGGTCCAGGGCGCCGAGATGGGCGATGGCGTCGGCGCGCCCGACGCTGTAGTCGTCCCAGGTGCGCTCCCTGACCAGGGCGCCCGGGGTGCCGTTCGGCTCGCCGCCGAGGGCGGAGATCCGCTCGGCGGCGGCGTCGGCCATCTCCCGTACGGCGGCGGTCTGCGGGTCGAGCATCTCGTGGACGGCGATGAAGTGCGGCCCGACCACGTTCCAGTGGATGTGCTTGAGGGTGAGCGCGAGGTCGTTGAGCGCGTGCAGACGCAGCGTCAGGAGGTCGATGACCTGACGGCCCTCGTCGGCGCTGAGGCCGGGGACGGTGTAGCGGGGGGTGCGTGCGGGGGCCATGGGCTCCTCTTTCCGAAGACGGTTCTTCCTGGGGACGATCGATCGATGGCAGCTTCGGGGGCGGCGGGGCAGGCGATGGTCTAGCCGACGTCCCCGGTACCGCCGCCCGTCGGGGTCGCGCCGGGGCGCTCCCCGCCGGGCCGGACGGGGCCGGCTGCCGCGCGGATGCTCTCCCGGGCGGCTTCGGCGACCGCGCCGGGCGTGATGCCGAACTCCTCGTACAGGCGCTGGTAGGCGGCGGACGCGCCGAAGTGCTCCAGGCTGACCATGCGGCCCGCGTCGCCCACCACGTCCCGCCAGCCCTGGGCGACGGCCGCCTCGACGCTCACCCGGGCCCGGACCCCGGGCGGCAGCACCTCGTCCTGGTAGGCGTACGGCTGGTCGGCGAACCACTCGCGGCAGGGCATCGAGACCACGCGCGCGTCGACCCCGTCGGCGGCCAGCAACTCCCGTGCCTCCAGGGCGATGTGGACCTCCGATCCGGTGCCGACGAGGATGACCTCCGGGGTGTCGCCGCGGCTGTCGGCGAGGACGTAACCGCCTCGGGCGGCCCCCTCGGCGGAGGCGTACGCGCCGTCGCCCCCGCCCCGCTCCAGGACCGGAAGCGGCTGCCGGGTCAGGGCGAGGCCGGCGGGCCGGTCGGGGTGCTCCAGGACGGTGCGCCAGCAGACGGAGGTCTCGTTGGCGTCGGCGGGCCGTACGACGTCGAGGCCGGGGATCGCGCGGAGTGCGGCCAGTTGCTCGACGGGCTGGTGGGTGGGGCCGTCCTCGCCGAGGCCGATGGAGTCGTGGGTCCAGACGTAGGTGACCGGCAGCTTCATCAGGGCGGCGAGGCGGACGGCCGGGCGCATGTAGTCGCTGAAGATCAGGAACGTACCGCCGTAGGGGCGGGTGAGGCTCTGGAGCGCGATGCCGTTGAGGATCGCACCCATGGCGTGCTCCCGGATGCCGAAGTGGAGCGTGCGGCCGTACGGGTTGCCGGGGAACTCGCCGGTCTGCTTGGACTCCGGTACGAAGGACGGCTCGCCCTCCATGGTGGTGTTGTTGCTCCCCGCGAGGTCGGCCGAACCGCCCCACAGCTCGGGCAGCACGGGGGCCAGCGCGGTGAGCACATCGCCGGAGGCCTTGCGGGTGGCGATGCCCTTGGGGTCGGCGTCGAAGACGGGCAGGCTGTCGGTCCAGCCCTCCGGGAGCCGCTGTTCCCGCAGCCGGTCGAGGAGGGCGGCGCGCTCGGGGTGGGCGGCGCGCCACACCTGGTAGCGGGGCTCCCAGGCACGATGGGCCGCGGCCCCGCGCCCGACGACTGCGCGGGCGTGCTCCAGTACGTCGTCCTCGACGGTGAAGTCGGCGTCCGGGTCGAAGCCGAGCAGCTTCTTGGTCGCGGCGACCTCGTCGTCGCCGAGCGCGGAACCGTGGGCCTTGCCGGTGTTCTGCTTGGTGGGCGCGGGCCAGCCGATGATCGTGCGCAGCAGGATCAGGGAGGGCCGCCCGCTCTCGCTCTTCGCGGCCTCGACGGCGGCGAGCAGGGCGTCGACGTCCTCGACGTAGTCACCGGTCCGGGTGAAGTCGACCGTCTGGACGTGCCAGCCGTACGCGGCGTAGCGGGCGGTGACGTCCTCGCTGAAGGAGATGTCGGTGTCGTCCTCGATGGAGATGTGGTTGGAGTCGTAGAAGACGATCAGATTGCCGAGCTCCTGGTGTCCGGCCAGCGAACTGGCCTCGGACGTCACGCCTTCCATCAGGTCGCCGTCGGAGGCGACGACGTACACATGGTGGTCGAAGGGGCTGGTGCCGGCGGGCGCGTCGGGGTCGAGGAGACCGCGCTCCCTGCGGCCCGCCATGGCCATGCCGACGGCGGAGGCCAGCCCCTGGCCGAGCGGCCCGGTGGTGATCTCGACGCCCCGGGTGTGGCGGTACTCGGGGTGGCCGGGGGTGGTGGAGCCCCAGGTGCGCAGCGCCTTGAGGTCGTCCAGCTCCATCCCGTACCCGCTCAGGTAGAGCTGGAGGTAGAGGGTGAGGCTGGAATGGCCGCAGGAGAGCACGAAACGGTCCCGGCCGATCCACTGGTCGTCGGCCGGGTCGTGCCGCATCACCTGCTGGAAGAGCAGGTACGCCAGCGGGGCCAGGCTCATCGCGGTGCCCGGGTGGCCGTGGCCCGCCTTCTGCACGGCGTCGGCGGCCAGCGTCCGCACAGTGTCGACGGCGCGGACGTCGAGCGGCCCCCAGCCCGCCGCCTCCGCCAGGGGCGGGGCCAGTCGTGGATCGCGGCCACGGTCCGGGCCGTCCGTCGCTTCGGGGGCGTTGGGGGGTGCCATCAATTCCTCCTGGTCAGCGGGGTGGGCGGGCTGCGGGCGGCGCGCACGCGGTCCCGGCACCGGCCGCCCGGCTGCTGGGCCGGGTCCCCCGGAACGACGGGACCAAACGCGCGACGGCGTACGCAGCACTGAAGTAGGAGCAAATCACCTTTGCCCGGCAAAACGGGGAAGGGCGGGCTCACTGGTCCTAGGCCGAAGGGCTGATCACTTGGCGGACGATCCTGCTGTTAGCCTGCTTTCAGGTTGCTCCTGCATATAGGTTGCAATAACAACTGGACGGCATTCCCAGCAGTCGGAGGGTTCGAACCATGGCCACGTACACGCTCCCGGAACTCCCGTACGACTACGCGGCGCTCGAACCGGTCATCAATCCGCAGATCATCGAGCTGCATCACGACAAGCACCACGCCGCATACGTCAAGGGCGCGAACGACACCCTGGAGCAGCTGGAGGAGGCCCGCGACAAGGAGGCCTGGGGAGCGGTCAACGGCCTCCAGAAGAACCTCGCGTTCCACCTCTCCGGCCACATCCTGCACTCGATCTACTGGCACAACATGACCGGCGACGGCGGCGGCGAGCCCCTCGCGGCGGACGGCGTGGGCGACCTCGCCGACGCGATCACCGAGTCCTTCGGCTCCTACGCGGGCTTCAAGTCCCAGCTGACGAAGGCCGCGGCCACCACTCAGGGGTCGGGCTGGGGTGTGCTCGCGTACGAGCCCGTCAGCGGCAAGCTGATCGTCGAGCAGGTCTACGACCACCAGGGCAACGTCGGCCAGGGCTCGGTCCCGATCCTGGTCTTCGACGCCTGGGAGCACGCCTTCTACCTGCAGTACAAGAACCAGAAGGTGGACTTCATCGAGGCGATGTGGCAGGTCGTCAACTGGCAGGACGTGGCGAAGCGGTACGCCGCGGCGAAGGAGCGCGTGGACGTGCTGCTGCTCGCCCCCTGACGTGACGCCGACGCACCCCAGACGTCCTGCCTCGTGATCGTCTTCTCAACCTTCACCACGGCAGGCGGATGAACGGAGAGCCCCCGCGAGGACGTGACTCGCGGGGGCTTTCCCATGGCCGGCCCGTGCCCGCCGCGGGGCGGCGCAGGGGGTTGCCGGTCGGCGGGTCCGGAGCCGGATCCACCGCAGGGCCCCTTCCCGCCCGGGCGGGAAACGCCTCGCGGGGGGCCCGCCCCGAATGCCACGATGATCCGCGCACCCCTGCCCGCCCCTCACCCCGTCCCCGGAGCAACCCATGTCACCTGCCCCCGTCCCGGCGGACCCCGCCGTCCTGCACCCCATGCCCGGCCAGCCGCGCGTGGTGCAGCTGAAGCCGCTGGTCACCTCGGAGCTGATCGAGGTCGGCGACTACTCGTACTACGACGACCCCGAGCACGCCACGGAGTTCGAGACCCGGAACGTGCTGTACCACTACGGCCCGGAGCGCCTGGTGATCGGCAAGTTCTGCGCGCTGGCCACGGGGGTGCGGTTCATCATGAACGGCTCCAACCACCGCATGGACGGCCCGTCCACGTTCCCCTTCCCCACGCTCGGCGGCTCCTGGACCGACCACTTCGACCTGCTGACGAACCTCCCCGACCGGGGCGACACGGTGATCGGCAACGACGTCTGGATCGGCTACGAGGCGGTGATCATGCCCGGCGTCCGCATCGGCCACGGCGCGATCATCAGCGCCCGGTCCGTGGTCGTCTCGGACGTCCCGGACTACGGCATCGTCGGCGGCAACCCGGCCCGCCTGATCCGTACCCGGTACGAGGAGGCGGATATCGCACGCCTGCTGGCGGCGGCCTGGTGGGACTGGCCGGCGGAGCACCTCACGCGCCACATCCGTACGGTGATGTCGGGCACGGTGGCCGACCTGGAGGCGGCGGCGCCGGGGGGTGCGTAGGGGCGGCGGCCCGAGACGGCCGGGCACCCCGTACCGCCCGGCCCGGGGACCGGTTCAGGAGAAGGGCGGCGCCGGAGGAGAATGACTCAGGAGGCGGACGGCTCGATCTCCCCCGCGAAGACGATGACCTGGTCGATGAGGCTCCGCCGCAGATGGACGACGTCCGTTCCCGCCAGGCGGGGGCCTCCGCCCGGCGTCGTGAAGACCCACTGGTACCGGGCCCACTCGTCCGGCATGTCCACGGCCGAACAGCGCACCATCGTGCCGGTCCCCGCGGGGTGGCGCCGGATGTCCAGCACGAACCGCTCGACCGCCTCGATCCCCTCACTGCGGCCCAACGGCCCCCAGAAGACCACGTCCGAGGTGAGGGCCTGGGAGAGCAGCGCAGTCACAGAGCTGTCGTCCGAGGCGTTGAACGCGGAGATGAACGTGTCGATCGCAGACCTCGCGGTCTCTTCCTGGTCTTCCTGCATGCACCAGTAATACCAGTCGCCTCGCGGACCGCGCTCGTCCCGTGAGCCGCCTTCCGGCCGCGGTGAACCATCCCGGTCACAGCGCTAGGACGCCCCCGGCAGCCGGCTCCAGAAGTGGTCGACGATGTTCTCGACGTAGCGGCGGCCGTCCTCGCCGGATGCCGTGGTGCCGCCCGCCCGGCTCAGGGTGGCCGTCATCAGGGCCTGGTAGTCCTGTTGCATGGCCTGCAAAGGGGCCTTCAGGTCGCGGCGGTCCATGGAGACCAGCTTGGCGATGGCACGGATGTGGGCCTGCCAGCGGGTGGAGACCGCTTCGGTGAGGAGGCGGGCCAGCTCCTCCTCCAGTCTGGTGATCGCGATGAAGTCGCGCGGGGGGAGGCGGAGGACCTCGCCGAGCTTGACGGACTGCCGTTTGTCGCCGGTCCACCGACCGGTCTCCTCCATGAACAGGTACGCGTCGAGGGTCAGCCCCGTGGCGCGTGCGACGTCCTCGGCCGAGACGCCACGCGCGATGCGGTGTTCGAGCAAGGTGCCCGGGTGACCCATGAGTTCACTGGGTCGGCACCACAACGCGCCTGCCAGTGCGGTCAGTTCACCAGCGTCCGGAACGTGGGTGCCGCGTTCCCACGCGATCACGTGCTCGGGGGTGATGTGCGAGGTGCCGAAGGACGCGCGCATGCCGTAGGCGACATGACCGGGGGCCATCCCGAGCTTCTCGCGCAAGGCGCGCGCTGCCCGCGCGTTGAAGGGGAGTGGTGGGTGCACACACGGAGAGTAGGGGAGTTGTCACCGCCACTTCCATGCCCCCTGTCGGCTGACTGCCGGTTTGACGGAAAAGTTCACCGTCGATTCCGTAGGAACGCACAGGAGCGAAGAGGTGCCAACTAGACGCTCTACGCGGGTAGTTGCGATCCCACGGGTGCCGCGTATGATCCGCTCGCAAGGTGCCGCATGTGCGTTCGCACAGCGCCTGCCACGCCCTTCGGGCAGCGTCGGCGCCCACCCGTCCCCCTCATTCATCCGCACGCCCAGGAGACTCCGTCATGCACGCCAGCCCGACCAGTCCGCCGCCCGACGCGAAGCCCGCCGGAGAGGGCGGCGCCGTCGACCGGTTCTTCCGGATCAGCGAACGCGGCTCGACCTACCTACGGGAGATACGCGGCGGATTCGCCACCTTCTTCACGATGGCATACATCCTGGTGCTCAACCCGATCATCCTCGGCGGGGCCGAGGACAAGTTCGGCGAGACACTGGACAGCGTGCAGTTGGTCACCGCCACCGCTCTGGTCGCCGCGGTGATGACGCTGATCATGGGTGTGGGCGGCAACCTGCCGCTGGCCCTGGCGGCGGGACTGGGGATCAATGCCGTCGTGGCCTTCCAGATCGCGCCCCTGATGAGCTGGGAAGACGCGATGGGGCTCATCGTGCTCGAGGGGCTGCTGATCTGCGTTCTGGTGGTGACCGGGTTGCGCGAGGCGATCATGCACGCCATCCCGCAGCCCCTGAAGCAGGCGATCAGCGTCGGCATCGGTCTGTTCATCGCCTTCATCGGCTTCGTGGACGCCGGGTTCGTCACCCGCATCCCCGACGTCGCGAACACCACCGTGCCCGTCCAGCTCGGCACCGGCACGCTCACCGGCTGGCCGATGCTCGTCTTCTGCCTCGGCGTGCTCCTGACGATCGTGCTGCTCGCCCGGAAGGTGAAGGGCGCCATCCTCATCAGCATCGTCCTGATGACCGTCGTCGCCATCGTCATCAACGAGATCGCCGACATCAAGGCCTGGGGCCTGACCTCGCCCTCGATCCCCGGCAACCCCGTCGCCGCTCCCGACTTCGGACTGCTGGGCCAGTTCGACCTGTTCGGGTCGTTCGGTCAGGTCAGCGTGCTGACGGTCGTCCTGCTCATCTTCACCCTGATCCTGTCGGACTTCTTCGACACGATGGGCACCGTCGTGGGTGTCACGGCGGAGGCCGGTCTCCTCGACGAGCGGGGCCAGGTGCCCGGTCTCGGCCGCGTCCTGCTCATCGACGGTGCCGCCGCCGTCGCCGGTGGCGCCGCGTCCTCCTCGTCGGCCACCACCTACATCGAGTCCGCGGCGGGTGTCGGTGAAGGGGCCCGCACCGGCTTCGCCAACCTGGTCACCGGTGGGCTGTTCGCGCTCGCCCTCTTCCTCACGCCGGTCCTGACCATCGTACCGATGCAGGCCGCGGCGCCCGCCCTCGTCGTGGTCGGGTTCCTGATGATGACCCAGGTCAAGCACATCGACTGGGACCGCTACGACGTCGCCATCCCGGCCTTCCTCACGATCGTCGTCATGCCGTTCACCTACTCCATCACCAACGGCATCGGCGCCGGCTTCGTCGCCTACGTGGTCATCAAGGCGTGCCTGGGCAAGGCGCGCGAGGTCCACTGGCTGCTGTGGGGCACCGCGGCGCTCTTCCTCGTGTACTTCCTCATCGATCCGCTGGAGCAGGTGCTCGGGATCAAGTAGCGGAAACCCGGGGCGGAAGGGTGGGTCCCCGGGGTCGGTCGACCCCGGGGACCGCAGGGCTCCGCGCCCCGGCAGCAGTCAGTGGCCGCCCGCGTCCGCCAGGCAGAACTCGTTGCCCTCCGGGTCCTTCAGGACCGTCCAGGCCATCCCCTGCATCGACTGCTCGCCGACGACCGTCGCGCCCAGCTTCGCCAGGCGCTCCACGTCGGCCGGGCGGTCGGGCGAGGCGAAGTCGATGTGCACCCGGTTCTTGCCGGGCTTGGGCTCGGGCACCCGCTGGAAGCCCAGGACCAGCGGGGTGGCCGCGAGGACGACGAACGCGTCGTAGTCCTGGGTGTCCTCGACGCCCAGCGCCTCGGCCCACCAGGCGGCCAGCGTCTGGGGGTCGGCGCAGTCGATCGTGATCATCTCCGGTGAGATTCGCATGCCCCTCACCGTACGGCGCACCAGTGACAACGCCCCGCAGCACCGGGGCTCGTGGGGCCGCTCAGACCAGGACGACCTCCAGCAGCGGCAGCTCGCGGCCCGGAAGGGAGCCGGACGGCGTGGCACCGATCCGGACCGCGCCCATGGCCCGGTAGAAAGGCTCCGCGTTCGGGTCGGCGTCGAGGGTGAGGCGGGTGAAGCCCAGGCGGCGCGCCTCGTCCATGGTGTGGGTGAACAGGCGCCGCCCGACGCCCCTGCCGATGGTGTCCGGCTCGACGAACATCATGCCGAGCGCGCCCTTCGGCGGCTCTCCGTCCAGGGTGGTGAAGCCCAGGATCCGGCCGTCCTCCTCGGCCACCGCCGTCCGCCGCGCCGCCACCTCCGCGGGGCGCATCGTCAGCTCCTCGCGGCAGGCGGCCAGGAACTCGGCGTCGTACTCCCAGTGGCCCTTCGACCGCAGGGCCAGGTCCGTCAGGGCGGCGGCCTCGGCCGCCTCGCCCGCTCGTATCCGCATGGAGGCAGTCTCCCCCACGCGGATACCCGCCCTCGCGGATTCACGGCCCGCGTCAGTCGAAGATCGGGCCCTGCGTCCGGGTCCGCTTGATCTCGTAGAAGCCGGGGATGGACGCGACCAGCAGCGTGCCGTCCCAGAGCTTCGCAGCCTCCTCGCCCTTGGGGGCGGGAGTGACGACCGGGCCGAAGAAGGCGACCTGCTCACCGTCCGCGCCGGGGACCGCGATGACCGGGGTGCCGACCTCCTGGCCGACCTTGTCGATGCCCTCCTGGTGGGAGGCGCGCAGCTCGGTGTCGTACGTGTCCTTGTCGGCGTACTCCGCGAGGTCCTCCGGCAGGCCGACGTCCTTCAGCGCGGCGGCCACGGCCTCGCGGGTGGGGCCCTCGCCGTTGTTGTGGAAGCGGGTACCGAGCGCGGTGTAGAGGGGGCCGACCACGTCGTCGCCGTGGAGCTGCTGGGCGGCGATGACGACCCGGACCGGGCCCCAGGCCTGGTTCTCCAGCATGTCCCGGTACTCCTCGGGCAGCTCGTCCAGCTTGTCCTCGTTCAGGACGGCCAGGCTCATCACGTGCCACCGGACCTCGACGTCGCGGACCTTCTCCACCTCCAGCATCCAGCGCGAGGTCATCCACGCCCAGGGGCAGAGCGGGTCGAACCAGAAGTCGACCGGGGTCTTGCCGTTCGCCGGGGTGTTCTCGGACATGTCTCTCCTCTGAAGGGGCGGGTTCCACAGCGGGGCGTGGCGCACGGAGGCGTCTTCCACCTGGGGCGAGAACGTCTCCGAGGAGCGGCTCATTCCCTGGATGCCACCGCCGGAAATCGCATGCAAGGATCAATGGGTTCGAACACGACACAAGACGCGCGTCACGAAGGAGTGCCCGTGCCCGGTGAAAACCTGTCCCGCGACGAGGCCCAGACGAGGGCCGAGCTGCTGACCGTCGACGGATACGAGGTCGCTCTCGACCTGCGGTCCGCCGTCGGTGAGCCCGAGGGGACCGGCGGGGACGGCGGTCCGCTGACGTTCCGGTCACTCACCACGATCCGGTTCCGCTCCGCCCGGGCCGGCGCCTCGACCTTCGCCGACCTGGTCGCGCCGGGTGTGGACGCCGTGACGCTGAACGGGACGGCCCTGGACCCGGCGGTCGTGTTCGACGGTGCCCGGGTGGCCCTGGACGGGCTCCTGGAGGGCGAGAACGTCCTCGTGGTCGACGCCCGCTGCGCGTACAGCAGGACCGGCGAGGGCATGCACCGCTTCGTCGACCCGGAGGACGGCGAGGTCTACCTCTACACGCAGTACGAGCCGGCCGACGCCCGCCGCGTCTTCGCCAACTTCGAGCAGCCCGACCTCAAGGCCCCCTACCGCTTCCGGGTCACCGCTCCCGAGGGCTGGCGGGTCTGGTCCAACGGGGCCGAGGAGTCCCACGAGGGCGGGGTGTGGACCTTCGCCGAGACGAAGCCGATCTCCACGTACATCACGGCCGTCGTCGCCGGTCCGTACCACTACGTCAGCGACCACTACAGCCGTACGTTCGACGACGGCACCACCCTGGACATCCCGCTCGGCGCGATGTGCCGCAAGGGGCTCGCCAAGCACTTCGACGCGGACGACGTCTTCCTGATCACCAAGCAGGGCCTGGACTTCTTCCACGACCACTTCGACTACCCGTACCCCTTCGGCAAGTACGACCAGGCGTTCGTGCCGGAGTACAACCTCGGGGCCATGGAGAACCCGGGCATGGTCACCTTCCGCGAGGAGTACATCTACCGCGGCAAGGTCACGTCGGCGGCCTACGAGCGGCGGGCCAACGTCATCCTGCACGAGATGGCGCACATGTGGTTCGGCGACCTGGTCACCATGGAGTGGTGGGACGACCTGTGGCTGAAGGAGTCCTTCGCGGACTTCATGGGCTCCTTCTCGATGGTCGAGGCGACCCGGTTCACCCATGGCTGGATCACCTTCGCCAACAACCGCAAGGCCTGGGCCTACCGCGCCGACCAGCTGCCCTCCACGCACCCCGTCACGGCCGACATCCGTGACCTGGAGGACGCCAAGCTGAACTTCGACGGGATCACGTACGCCAAGGGCGCCTCCGTGCTGAAGCAGCTGGTGGCGTACGTGGGGCGCGACGCGTTCCTCGAAGGCGCCCGGCGCTACTTCAAGCAGCACGCCTACGGGAACACCCGGCTCGGGGACCTGTTGTCCGTGCTCGCCGAGACCTCCGGGCGGGACATGACCGCCTGGTCGCGCTCCTGGCTGCAGACGGCGGGCGTCAACGTACTCACCCCGGTGCCCGCCTACGACGGGGCGGGCGTCCTCACCGAACTGGCCGTCGTCCAGGAGGCCGCCGCCTCCCACCCCGAGCTGCGCCCGCACCGCGTCGCGGTCGGCCTGTACCGGCGTACGCCGGAGGGCGAGCTGACCCGGTACGCGCGCGCCGAGGTGGACGTGGCCGGCGAGCGGACCGTGGTGGAGGCGCTGGCCGGCTCCGAGCGGCCCGATCTGATCCTGGTCAACGACGACGACCTCACGTACTGCAAGGTCCGCTTCGACGAGGGTTCGCTGGCCACGCTCCGCGACCACCTGGGCGAGATCACCGACCCGCTGGCCCGTGCCCTGTGCTGGTCGGCCCTGTGGGGCCTGACCCGGGACGCCGTTCTCCCGGCCCGTGACTTCGTCGCGCTGGTGCTGGCGTTCGCCGGCCGCGAGAGCGACATCGGCGTGCTCCAGATGCTGCACGCCTGGGTGCAGTCCGCGCTGGTCGACTACGCGGCTCCCGACTGGCGCGAGGAGGGCGGCCGGGCGCTGGCCGAGGGCGCGCTGCGCGAGCTGAGGGCCGCCGAGCCGGGCAGCCAGCACCAACTGGCCTGGGCCCGCTTCTTCGCGGCGGTCGCCTCGTCCGAGGAGGACTTCCGGCTGCTGGGCGGGCTGCTGGACGGCACGGCACGGATCGACGGTCTCGACGTCGAGCAGGAGCTGCGCTGGGCCTTCCTCTCCCCGCTGGCCTCGCACGGGGCGGCGGACGAGGAGGCGATCGATGCCGAACTGGCCCGCGACGACACGGCGTCCGGCAAGCGTCACCACGTACGGTGTCTTGCCTCGCGGCCGTCGGAAGCGGTGAAGGCACAGGCGTGGGCGGCGGTCGTGGAGTCGGACAAGCTGTCCAACGCGCTGGTCGAGGCGACCATCGCGGGCTTCGGTCAGCCTTCGCAGCGGGAGCTGCTGGCCCCGTACGCCAAGCGCTACTTCGAGGTGATCGAGCGGATCTGGGCGGAGCGGTCCATCCAGATCGGTATGCATGTGGTGCGGGGGATGTTCCCGGGTCTCCAGGACAGTCCCGCGACCCTCGCGGCGACCGACGCCTGGCTCGGCGAGCACGAGGACGCGGCCCCGGCGCTGCGGCGGCTGGTGCTGGAGGCCCGGGACGATCTCGCGCGGGCGCTGCGCGGGCAGGAATGCGACCGGGCCGCGTGACCCGAGGGGCGTGACCGAGGGGCGCTCGGGTACGGCGTGCGTGCGGCGCGAAAGCGGCGCTCGTACATCCGCCCGGGACGCCCCTCCCCGATTCCCGGCGCGACGGCCCTTTTCGGTTGTCGAACGTCCGTACTTCAGGACGGCGCTGTCCGGGAATGTCGACGGGTGTGTAACAGGGGTTAGGGCCCCCTCCGCGGGCGGGAAACCCCGGGACATGACCCAGAACACCCCGCTCTCCGCCCGCCTCCCGCGTCTCCCCCTGCACCCCGATGATGTGACGCTGCGTGTCCTGTCCGCCGCACAGTTGAGGGCGCGGGGCGTGACCGCCGCGCAGACGTCGGCCCAGTGTCTGCCGGGCGGTCCCTGGCAGCACCTGCTGCCGGGGGTCTATCTGCTCCACCCGGGCCCGCCCACCGGCCAGGAGCGGCTGCACGGGGCGCTGCTGTACGCGGGGCGGCCGCCGGCCTCCGTACGGCGCGCCGCCGCGGGCCCGTCGGACGGGGGGTACGGGGAGGCGATGGTCACCGGGGTCGCCGCGCTCGCGCTGCACGGTTTCCTTTCGGTCGGGGAGCTGGGCGCGCTGCACCGGATCGACGTGCTGGTCCCCCGCACCCGGCGGCTGCGGTCCACCCGGTTCGTGGAGGTGCTGCGGACCGCCTCGATGCCGGGCCCGGTGCGGGTGGGCGAGGTGCCCGTCGCCCCGGTGGAGCGGGCGCTCGCGGACGCGGTGGCATCCACGTCCGACGCGGCGGACGTCCGGCGGCTGCTGACCGAGGCGGTACGCGACGGGCACTGCGAACCTGGTTCCGTGGTACGCGAGTTGAGCGAGGCGAAGCTGCTGGGGCGGCCCGCCGTGGTGGGCGCGGTGGACGCGCTGCTGGCCGAGGGGCGGGTGGTGGCGGAGGCGCGGCTGTACGCGATGGTGCGCGAGCACGGGCTGCCGGAGCCGGTGTGGAACGTGGAGCTGCGGCTGCCGGGCGGGCCGAGTCTCGGCGGGGTCGACGCCTACTGGCCCGATCACGCGGTGGCGGTGGAGCTGGACTCCCGGGCGCCCAGGCACGGCGTGCCCGGCCGGAGGGGCGGCCGGGTCCAGGAGGACCCGCAGTGGTCCGCGTACGCCGCGAAGCGGGAGCATCTGGAGCGGCTCGGGGTCACGGTCGTCCACCTCACGCCGAGGAAGCTGCGCGAGGCTCCGGACCAGCAGGCGACGGTCGTACGGACGGCGCTGATGGCGGCGGCGGACCGGGAGCCGGCGGCGTATGTGAGGGTGCTGCCGCGTTGAACCGGGGGCGGCGATGGATCCGGACGGCGGATCCGGGGAGCCCGACCCCGCCCGCCCGGCCCGGATCACGGAGATCACCGGTGCGGATCACAGAGATCACCGGTCCGGACCACCGGCACCGCTGGTCCGGACCACCCGCCCCGCCACTCGTGTCCTCAGGCGCCACCGGCGTACCGTTTGGCCCCATTTCTCCCTCGTGGCATATCGCGCCCCATGGCGGATCTATGCCATGTCCCTGACTCGTCTCCGTCAACTCTCCACAAACCCCTGTCATTTACGACAGGCTGAGCGGTCATCCGGTACCGAATTCCGGACTCTCTCTTTCAATTACAGGGATGCTGATGACCAAGGAATCCCCCAGCTCCATACCCGGGGCGAGACGCGCGGCTCGTATCGCGGCCGCTGCCGGTCTGGCTGCCGCGCTGGCCGCCTCCGGCGCCGCACCGGCCCTCGCCGTCGACGACCCGGCACCGGCACCCGTCAAACCGGCCGCCACCAGCGACCGGGGCGACAAGCTCGGCAAGGCCGACGCCGATGTTCTGGCGAAGGCCGAGGCCAAGGGCGAGAAGAGCATCACCATGATGGTCGCCACCACCCCCGGGGCGACCGAGCAGGTCAGCAAGCAGCTGGACGCCGTCGAGGGCTCCGTGCTCGGCCAGACCTACGACAAGCTCGGCTACGTCCGGGCGACGGTCCCGACGAGGAGCGCCGAGTCCACCATCAAGGCGGCCTCCAAGCTCTCCTCCGTCCTCGGCATCGATCTCAAGCAGGAGATCAAGCTGGACGACCCGACGCCCAAGGGCGACCGGGCCGCCGGGTCCAAGCAGACCAAGGCCACGGGCAGTTACGCGGCGCCGGGCAAGAAGACCCCGGCGAAGAACCCGTACAACCCGTCGTTCGAGACCGGCGCGGTCGACTTCGTCGCGAAGAACCCGAAGGCCGACGGCCGCGGGATCACCATCGGCATCCTGGACTCCGGCGTCGACCTCGGCCACCCGGCCCTGAAGAAGACCACCACCGGCGAGCGCAAGATCGTCGACTGGGTGACCGCCACCGACCCGGTGAGCGACGGCGACGGCACCTGGCTGCGGATGACCGAGTCCGTCAGCGGCCCGACGTTCACGTCCGGCGGCACGACGTACGCGGCCCCCGCGGGCAGCTACAAGTTCGCCACGTTCGCCGAGTCGGCCACCACCGGCGGCGACATGGCGGGCGACCTCAACCGCGACGGTGACACCACCGACGTCTGGGGCGTGCTGTACGACCCGGTCACCGGCACCACGCGGGTCGACCTGAACAGCAACGCGGACTTCTCCGACGACAAGGTCCTCAAGCCGTACAAGGAGAAGTTCCAGGTCTCCTACTTCGGTGAGGACGACCCGCGGACCCCCGTCGTCGAGCGCATCCCGTTCGTCGTCGAGACCCGCAAGGGCGTCACCTACAACGCGGCCGGCGCCAAGGCCGACTTCGTCAACATCGGTGTCATCGAGGGTTCGCACGGCACCCACGTCGCGGGTATCACCGCGGCCAACGGGCTGTTCGGCGGCGAGATGAACGGTGCCGCCCCCGGTGCCAAGATCGTCTCCTCGCGCGCCTGCACCTGGTCCGGCGGCTGCACCAACATCGCGCTGACCGAGGGCATGATCGACCTCGTCGTCAACCGCGGTGTCGACATCGTCAACATGTCGATCGGCGGCCTGCCGCCGCTGAACGACGGCAACAACGCGCGCGCCGAGCTGTACAAGCGGCTCGTCGACATCTACGGCGTGCAGCTGGTCATCTCGGCCGGCAACAGCGGCCCGGGTCTCAACACGATCGGCGACCCGTCGCTCGCCGACCACGTGATCTCGGTGGGCGCGTCGATCTCCAAGGAGACGTGGGCGGCCAACTACGGCTCCAACGTCACCAAGAAGTACGACATGATGCCCTTCTCCTCGCGCGGTCCGCGTGAGGACGGCGGCTTCACGCCGATCATCTCGGCGCCGGGTGCGTCCATCAACACCACCCAGACCTGGGCGCCGGGCGGTCCGGTCAAGGAGGCGGGTTACGACCTGCCGGCCGGCTACTCCATGCTCCAGGGCACCTCGATGGCCTCCCCGCAGGCCGCTGGCGCTGCCGCGCTGCTGCTGTCGAAGGCGAAGCAGACGGGCATCGAGCTTCCCCCGGCCGACCTGCGTGTGGCGCTGACCAGCACCGCGGGCCACATCGCGGACGTGCCCGCGCACGTCCAGGGCTCCGGGCTGATCGACATCGTCAAGGCCTGGAAGCAGATCTCCAAGCAGGGCAAGCCCGCGCACGAGTTCTCGGTGAAGGCCCCGGTCGACACCGCGATCGACTTCGCGCTCAAGGACCCGGGCTTCGGCACCGGCCTCTACGACCGCGAGGGCGGCCTGAAGGTCGGCGAGTCCAAGGTCTACGACGTGGTCGTCACCCGCACCACGGGCCCGGACCGCGACGTCCAGCACAGGCTGACGTGGAAGAACAACGACGGCACCTTCGAGCTCAGCAGCCCCGAGTACGTCTCGCTGCCGCTCGACACGCCCGTCAAGCTGAAGGTCAGGGCCAAGGCCAAGACCGCCGGGGTGCACAGCGCCGTCCTCCAGGTCGACGACAAGAAGACCTCCGGCGTCGACCACCAGATCATGACCACGGTCGTCATCGCCCACGAGCTGCAGCAGCCCGGATACGCCTACAAGGCGTCCGGCTCGGTGCAGCGCAACGGCACGACGTCGTACTTCGTCAACGTGCCGGAGGGCGCGAAGACCCTTGAGGTCGCCCTCAGCGCGCTGCGCTCGGGCAGCCAGACCCGGTTCATCGCCCTGCACCCGTACGGGACGCCGGTCGACCCGACCTCCACGGTCAACTGCTACCCGAACTACGAGAACCCGGCCAACACCTGCCGCCCGGACGTGCGCTCCTACAAGGACCCGCAGCCCGGCGTGTGGGAGATCGAGGTCGAGTCGCGCCGTACGTCGCCGGTGCTGGACAACCCGTACAAGCTGGATGTCTCGCTGCTCGGCGCGACCTTCGACCCGGCGGTGCGCACCATCGCCGAGGCGAAGATCGGTGCTCCGGCCGCGGTGGACTGGAAGGTCACCAACACCGCCGCCGCCCTCCAGGGCAGGCTCCAGGGCGGTTCGCTGGGCTCGGCCAAGGTGGACAAGCCGTCGATCTCCACGGGTCAGACCCGTGAGACCACGGTGACCATCGGTGCGGGTGTCGAGAAGCTCGACTTCGCCATCGGCGGTACGTCGGACGCCAACGCCGACCTCGACCTGTACGTCTTCCGGGGCGCCACGCAGGTCGGCAGCGGCACCACCGCCGGTTCCGAGGAGGCGGTCAGCCTGCTGAAGCCCGCGGCGGGCACGTACACGGTCGTCGTCGACGGTTACTCGGTCCCGGCCGGGTCGACCACGTACGACTACCGCGACGTGTACTACGCGGCGTCGCTCGGCACGATCAAGGTCGACTCCACCAAGGTGGTGAACCTGGCCAACGGCGCGTCCGCCCAGGTCGGCGCCGAGGTCGTGGTCGCCGGGGCGGCTCCCGAAGGCCGTCAGTTCTTCGGTGAGGTCCAGCTGGTCAACGCGCGCGGCACCGCCGCGGGCACCGGCAGCGTCGTGATCGAGAAGGTCACGCAGTAACGACCCCCGCGATACGAGGGCGGGGCGGGTGCTCGTGAGAGCACCCGCCCCGCCGTTCGTGTTCCTGGTCACAGGCCGACGACGCCGCCGCAGATGTTTCCCCACACGGGCAAGGACGTTGCAGAATCTGCGGTCCTCGCGGAAGGAGTCCGCAGGTCGGACAATGGATTGGACAAGGCGGGCCAGGACATACGCATCATGGAGCGGCATACGGACCGCACAGTCGCACAGGTGCACAGAACAGAGGAGTCCTCGTGAAGGTCGGAATCGTCGGCGCCACCGGTCAGGTCGGCACAGTCATGCTCAGGATCCTGGCCGAGCGCTCCTTCCCGGTCGACGAGCTGCGGCTGTTCGCCTCCGCCCGGTCCGCGGGCTCCACGATCGACTTCCAGGGCTCCCCCGTCACCGTCGAGGACGCCTCCACGGCCGACTACACCGGCCTCGACATCGTGCTGTTCTCCGCCGGCGGCGCGACCTCGAAGGCGCTGGCCGAGAAGGTCGCCGCCCAGGGCGCCGTGGTGATCGACAACTCCTCCGCCTGGCGCAAGGACCCCGAGGTCCCCCTCGTCGTCTCCGAGGTCAACCCGCACGCGGCGAAGGTCCGCCCCAAGGGGATCATCGCCAACCCGAACTGCACCACGATGGCCGCGATGCCGGTGCTGCGCCCGCTGCACGCCGAGGCCGGCCTCGAAGCGCTGACCGTCGCCACTTACCAGGCCGTCTCCGGCTCCGGGCTCGCCGGAGTCTCCGAGCTCCACGGCCAGGCATCCAAGGTCGTCGCCGACGCCGAGAAGCTGGTCCACGACGGCGAGGCCGTGGACTTCCCCGAACCCGGCGTCTACAAGCGTCCGATCGCCTTCAACGTGCTGCCGCTGGCCGGCTCGATCGTCGACGACGGCTCGTTCGAGACGGACGAGGAGCAGAAGCTCCGCAACGAGTCCCGCAAGATCCTGGAGATTCCGGAGCTGAAGGTCTCCGGCACCTGCGTCCGGGTCCCGGTCTTCTCCGGCCACTCGCTCCAGATCAACGCCCGCTTCGCCCGGCCGATCGGCGTCGAGCGCGCCGTGGAGCTGCTCAAGGACGCCGAGGGCGTCGAGCTGTCCGAGATCCCGACCCCGCTCCAGGCGGCGGGCAAGGACGCCAGTTACGTCGGCCGCATCCGGGTGGACGAGACGGTGGACAACGGCCTCGCGCTGTTCGTCTCCAACGACAACCTCCGCAAGGGCGCGGCGCTGAACGCCGTGCAGATCGCGGAGCTGGTGGCGGCCGAGCTGAAGGGCTGACCGCGGCGTCACACGTACCGCCGACGGGGCGGCCACCGGAGTGCGCCGGTGGCCGCCCCGTCGTGTGCGGAGGGTTCAGAGCGAGATGCCGGCAAAGGGCCGCGTCGATCTCGGCCACGCGCCGACGGGGGACCTGGCCGATCTGCCGCGAGAACCGCTCCTGAGCCATCGCTCGCACCTGCTCGCACTGGGCCTCGGAGTCCTTGGCCAAGCCGGAATCGCCCGCTTGAAGGAGCACCTGGAAGGGGCAGGGGCGAGAGATGGGTCCGAGGCGCGCAGCAGCTCGACAGCAGGTGCTGCCCATCGTCGAGCAGGGCCGGACATGGAAGGATGATCCGAAACGTCACCATCAAAGGAGATGACCGCGTGCCTGGCACGAATCTGACCCGCGAAGAGGCACAGGAGCGGGCGCGCCTGCTGACCGTGGACGCGTACGAGATCGATCTCGACCTCTCCGGAGCGCAGGAGGGCGGCACCTACCGGTCCGTGACCACCGTGCGCTTCGACTGCGCGGAGGCGGGTGCGGAGTCCTTCATCGACCTGGTCGCCCCGGCCGTCCACGACGTGGTGCTGAACGGCAAGGCCCTGGACGTGGCCGCCGTCTTCCGTGACTCACGGATCGCGCTGGTGGAGCTGCGCGAGGGCGCCAACGAACTGAAGGTCGTCGCCGACTGCTCGTACACCAACACCGGCGAGGGCCTGCACCGGTTCGTCGACCCGGTCGACGAGCAGGCCTACCTGTACACGCAGTTCGAGGTCCCGGATGCCCGCCGCGTCTTCGCCTCGTTCGAGCAGCCGGACCTGAAGGCGACCTTCCAGTTCACCGTGAAGGCTCCTTCCGGCTGGACCGTCATCTCGAACTCGCCGACGCCGGAGCCCAAGGACGACGTCTGGACGTTCGAGCCGACGCCGCGTATCTCCACGTACATCACGGCCCTGATCGTCGGCCCGTACCACTCGGTGCACAGCACGTACGAGAAGGACGGCCAGACCGTCCCGCTCGGCATCTACTGCCGCCCCTCGCTCGCGGAGTACCTGGACGCGGACGACATCTTCGCCGTGACCCGGCAGGGCTTCGAGTGGTTCCAGGAGAAGTTCGACTACGCGTACCCGTTCGCCAAGTACGACCAGCTCTTCGTCCCGGAGTTCAACGCGGGCGCGATGGAGAACGCGGGCGCGGTCACCATCCGCGACCAGTACGTCTTCCGCTCCAAGGTGACGGACGCGGCGTACGAGGTGCGGGCCGAGACCATCCTGCACGAGCTGGCCCACATGTGGTTCGGCGACCTCGTGACGATGGAGTGGTGGAACGACCTCTGGCTGAACGAGTCGTTCGCCACCTACACCTCGATCGCCTGCCAGGCGGACGCGGCGGGCTCGAAGTGGCCGCACTCCTGGACCACGTTCGCCAACTCCATGAAGACCTGGGCGTACCGGCAGGACCAGCTGCCGTCCACGCACCCGATCATGGCGGACATCAGCGACCTGGACGACGTCCTCGTCAACTTCGACGGGATCACGTACGCCAAGGGCGCCTCGGTGCTCAAGCAGCTCGTGGCGTACGTCGGCAAGGACGCCTTCTTCCAGGGCGTGCAGGCGTACTTCAAGGCGCACGCCTTCGGCAACACCCGCCTGTCCGACCTGCTGGGCGCGCTGGAGAAGACCTCCGGCCGCGACCTGAAGACCTGGTCGAAGGCGTGGCTGGAGACGGCGGGGATCAACATCCTGCGCCCGGAGATCGAGACCGACGAGAACGGCCACGTCACCTCCTTCACGGTGCTCCAGGAGGCCCCCGCGCTGCCCGCCGGCGCCAAGGGCGAGCCGACGCTGCGCCCGCACCGGATCGCCATCGGCGCCTACGACCTCGACGCGGGCGGCAAGCTCGTGCGCACCGACCGGATCGAGCTGGACGTCGACGGCGAGCGCACGGACGTGCCCGCCCTGGTGGGCAAGGCCCGTCCGGCGGTCGTCCTGCTCAACGACGACGACCTGTCGTACGCGAAGGTCCGCCTCGACGCCGAGTCGCTGCGGGTCGTCACCGAGCACCTGGGCGACTTCGCCGAGTCGCTGCCGCGCGCCCTGAGCTGGGCCTCGGCGTGGGACATGACGCGCGACGGCGAGCTGGCGACCCGCGACTACCTCTCGCTGGTGCTCTCGGGCATCGGCAAGGAGTCGGACATCGGCGTCGTCCAGTCGCTGCACCGCCAGGTGAAGCTGGCGCTCGACCTGTACGCGGCGCCGGAGACCCGTGAGGGCGCGCTCAACCAGTGGACCGACGCGACCCTGGCGCACCTGCGCGCCTCGGAGCCGGGCAGCGACCACCAGCTGGCGTGGGCCCGCGCCTTCGCGGCCACGGCCCGCAACCCGCAGCAGCTGGACCTGCTCCAGTCGCTGCTGGACGGCACCGAGTCGATCGAGGGCCTGGCCGTCGACACCGAGCTGCGGTGGGCGTTCGTGCAGCGGCTGGCGGCGGCCGGGCTGCTGGACGAGGAGGAGATCGCCGCCGAGTACGAGCGGGACAGGACGGCGGCGGGCGAGCGCCACGCGGCGTCCGCGCGGGCGGCCCAGCCGTCCGAGGAGGCCAAGGCCCGGGCGTGGGCCGCGGTCGTGGACTCCGGCGAGCTGCCCAACTCGCTCCAGGAAGCGGTCATCAGCGGCTTCGTCCAGCCGGACCAGCGTGAGCTGCTGGCCCCGTACACGGAGAAGTACTTCGCCTCGGTGAAGGGCGTCTCGGACACGCGCAGCCACGAGATGGCCCAGCAGATCATCGTGGGCCTCTACCCGGCTCTCCAGGTCTCGCAGGAGACGCTGGACGCCACCGACGCCTGGCTGGCCTCGGCCGAGCCGAGCGCGGCCCTGCGGCGGCTGATGTCGGAGTCGCGGTCCGGTGTGGAGCGCGCCCTGAAGGCCCAGGCGGCGGACGCCGCGGCGGCCACGGCCTGACACGCACACCCGGAGGGGCGTCCACTGCGCTGCGGCGGAGGGGGCGCCCCTCCGGCGTACGCTCGCGCGTCTGTCGTACGTCCGCGCGCGGGCGGGCCTCCCGTGGCCTACGGTCCGAAGGGTCGTCGCAGTCCTCGGAGGCAGGCCACGGGAGGGTCGATGCCCGGCTTCGCCGCGGTGCCGGCCGCGCCGGCCCTGTGCGCGGGTCTGGTGGCGGCCCCCTCCCCCGCGCCCGCCGCAGCCGTGTCGCCCGCCGCCGGCTGCCGGGCCGGTCCGGCGGGCTGTCACGACCTCTACACGTACGGCTACACCCTGGGGCTGCACCCGTTCACCGAGGCGGACGCCGTACGGAGACAGCTGACCGACCACTTCTGGCTCTTCCCGGTCAGCGGTGGCTGCGCGGGGCGGATCCGGGCCGGGGCGCGCTGCGAGCTGCCGGGTCCGTTGGGAACCGCCCGGCGGGCGGGCGCTGATGCGCAGCCGTCCGCCGGGCGGGAACTGGGGGGCCGGGAGGCCGATCTCTACGGGGTCACGCGCCCGACTCCTCGTAGCGGCGGGTCAGCTCGGCCGCGCCGGACTCCGTGAAGGTGCCGTGCAGCCGCATCCGGGCCACGCCCCCGTCGGGGAAGGCGTCGAGGCGGACGTGGGTGACGACGGCCTGGGCGCGCAGCACGAAGCGGTGCGGGGTGTCCGGCTGGAGGCGGGTGCGCGGGAGGATCTCGAACCACTCGCCGGTGTCGCCGTTGCGGCCCTGGAGGGCGATCCAGCCGGCGGAGTTGCCCTTGAGGTAGGCGGTGTCGATCTCGATCGCGCGGACCGCGCCCTGGGCAGGGAGGCGGAAGCGGACCCAGTCGTTGGTGTCGCGGACCCGGCGGCGGCGGTTCTCCCAGCCGTCGTCCATCTTGCGGGAGGTGCCCGGCAGGATGATCTGGGTGGGCGAGGAGTAGAAGCGGTCGGAGGCGTCCTCGTACGTACCGCCGTTGAGTACGGAGATCAGGTCGACCGTGCCGAGGGCTGCGAGCCAGGCCGGGTCCGGGACGACCTCGCCGTGCACGCGGAGCCGGGCGATGCCGCCGTCGGGGTGCTGGCAGAGGCGGATGTGGGTGTAGCGGCGGCCGCTCGTGATCTCGAAGGCGTTGGCCGCGTGGCCGCGTACGGGGGTGGGCGGGAGGATCTCCTCCCACTTCACGTCGTCGGCGAGCAGCTGCTCGGGGCCCGGGGCGCCCTCGACGGAGGTGGCCTGCACGGATACGCGCTGCGGGTAGTTGCCGCGGAAGTGGGCGGTGTCCACGATCATGCCCCGGACGATTCCGGGCGCGCCGAGGCGGACGATCGCCCAGTCGTGGTCCTCGGGGGCCGGGAAGGGGTGGTCGGCGTCGACGCCGCGGCGGCGGCGGGTCTCCCAGCCGTCCATGATCTTGCCCTTGTGACCGAAGCGCTCGGGGTCGAAGACGGCGCGCTCGCGGATCAGGAGGTTCTCGCGCTCGGCGAAGAACTCGTCGTTGGCGGCGATCACGCCCGCGCCGAGGCGGCGGTCGGCGAGGTCGACCAGCTCGGTGAAGGGGAGGTCGCCGGCCTCCCGGTAGTCGGCGTACGGGTCGCCGCCGCCGTAGGGCGAGGCGTCATTGGCGTGGGGGTCGGTGTCGGGGTTCTGGAATGCGGTCTCGCTCGCGTCGAAGGTCATGTCCCTTACCTTGACGCCACCGGACCCATCAGGTCCATCGAAAGTTTTCGCAGATACCGTTCAGCTCAACTGAAAGATCGCGCACTCTCGGCGAGCGCCGCGAGAACGCGTGCCACCGCCGGCCCGCTCTCCGCCCCGTGCCGGACCGCGGCCACCACATGGCGGCGCGGCCGGTCCGCTTCCAGCACCCGCATCACCACGCCCTCGCGGCGCTCCCGGGCGGCCATCCGGGGGACCAGCGCCACGCCCATGTCCGCCTCGACCAGGGCGAGGATCGCGGTCCAGCCGGCGGCGCTGTGGGCCTGCTCGGGGACGAAGCCGGCCGCCTCGCAGGCGGCGGTGGTGATCTCGGACCAGGGTCCGGAGCCGCCGAAGATCCAGCGGTCGGCGGCCAGGTCCGCGAGGCGCAGTCCGGGGGCGGCGGCCAGGGGGTGGCCGACGGGGAGCGCCACGTCGAGCGGGTCGGCGAGCAGCGGGAAGAGGCTGAAGCGGGGGTCGCGGGCGGTCGGCGCGTGGGCGGCCAGCGACAGGGCCAGGTCCACCTCGCCCGCGGTGAGCAGCTCGTACGCCTGGGCGGCCTCGGCCTCCCGGACGCGTACGTCGGGCCCCGGGCGGTCCTCGGCGCGCAGCAGCCGGACGGCGGGGACGACGAGGGCGGGCACCGCGGTGGAGAACGCGGCGACCCTGACCTCTCCGGCCTCGCCGCGCAGATAGCCGGTCAGTTCGGCCTCCGCCCGCTCCAGCTGGGCGAAGACCGCCTCGGCGTGGCGCAGGACGAGATGGGCGGCGTCGGTGAGGCGGACCCGGCGGCCCTGGGCCTCCAGGAGGTCGACGCCGAGCTGCTTGGCCAGATTGGTGAGCTGCTGGGAGACCGCGGAGGGGGTCATCAGGAGCGCCTCGGCGGTCGCCGTGACCGTGCCCCGGTCGCGCAGGGTACGCAGGATGCGGAGCTTCTTGACGTCCCACTCGGTCATGGGCGCAACCTACCGGCCCCGCGCGCCTCCCGGCGGGCCCGCCCGGGGCCGGACACACGGATGCGCCGCGCGGTAGCTCCTACCGGCGGCGCACCCTTCACGCGTGGCGTACGCGTGCGGGTCAGACCTGCTTCTTGGACTTGTCCAGGACCATGACCAGGGCCGTGATCACCACGAACAGGCCGATGGGCGCGACCACGTAGAGACCGATGGTCTCGATCGCGCTCAGGCGCGGAGCCGGGTCGTCACCGTCGTCGGGCGTGAGCGCGAGCGCCGGGGCCGACATGAGCAGCATCATCAGCGTCGTCCCGGCCGCAACGACGCCGGCGCGCATAGCGTTCTTCTTGTCCACGGTGCAAACGTAGCGAACGCCTAAGGACGGCGCTCGCCCGGGGGTGCCGTACGAGGCTTTCGGGGCCTGAGGACCTCCATCACGGCGTGCAGCCGGGGCGAGGCGGTGATCTCCTCCAGGGTGACCGGATGGCCCTCGGGGTCGGCGATCGGGAGCCGCCAGTTGGGGTACTGGTCCCAGGTGCCGGGGAGGTTCTGCGGGCGGCGGTCGCCCACGGTGTCGGGGAGCCAGACACCGGTCATGCGGGCGGGGGTGCGACGCAGGAAGCGGTGGACGGCCCGGACGGCGGCCTCCTCGTCGCCGTCGCCCTCGGGGAGCATCCGCAGCCGGGCCAGGAGGGCGAGCCACTCGGCGGTGTCGGTGGCGTCCTCGGTCAGCTCCTCCTCCAGGGAGCGGGTGAGCAGGCCGAGGCGGTGGCGCAGCGTCACATGATCACCGGTCAGCCGGGCGGCGGTGGACGGCAGATCGTGGGTGGTGGCCGTGGCCAGGCAGTCCCGGCGCCACTTCTCCGGGGCGAGCGGCCGGCCGTCCCCTTCCCAGTCGCGCTCGAACCAGAGCACCGAGGTGCCGAGCACCCCGCGCCGGGAGAGCGCCTCGCGGACCCCGGGGGCGACGGTGCCGAGGTCCTCGCCGACGACGGCGGCCTGGGCCCGGTGGGCTTCCAGGACGAGGACGGCGAGCATCGCCTCGGCGTCGTACGCGACGTACGTGCCGTCGGTGGGCGGGCGGCCCTCGGGGACCCACCAGAGCCGGAAGAGGCCCATGACGTGGTCGATGCGCAGTGCCCCGGCGCGGGCCAGCAGCCCGCGCAGCAGGCCCCGGTAGGCGGCGTAGCCGGTGGCGGCCAGGACGTCGGGGCGCCAGGGCGGCAGGCCCCAGTCCTGGCCGCGCGCGTTGAAGGCGTCGGGCGGCGCGCCGACGGACATGCCGTGGGCGAAGGCCTCCTGCTGGGCCCATGTGTCGGCGCCGGCCGGGTGCACGCCGACGGCGAGGTCGTGGACGATGCCGACGCCCATCCCGGCGTCCTCGGCGGCCCGCTGGGCTGCGGCGAGCTGGGTGGCGGTCAGCCAGGCGAGGCGGCAGTGGAAGTCGACCCGGTCGAGCAGTTCGGAGCGGGCACGGGCGGTCCCCGGCGAGCGGGGATCGCGCAGGGCCTCGGGCCAGGTGTGCCAGTCGGGGCCGTGCACCTCGGCGAGGGCGCACCACAGGGCGTGGTCCTCCAGCGCCTGCCCCTGCTCGGCGAGGAAGTCGCAGTAGTCGGCGCGGCGGCCGGGGGTGAGGGGCACCTGGACGACCAGCTCCAGTGCCTGGCGCTTCAGCTCCCAGACGGCGTCCCGGTCGATCAGCGCGCCCTTGTTCAGCACGGCCTCGCTGAGGGCGGCGGCATCCTGCCGGAGGTCGTCCAGGGCGGCCCGGTCGCGGACGTGCCCGTATTCGGGGATCGACTCGATGTGCAGATGCACCGGGTCGGGGAAGCGGCGTGAGGAGGGGCGGTAGGGGGAGGGGTCGGTGGGCTTCCCGGGGACGGCCGCGTGCAACGGGTTGACCTGCACGAACCCGGATCCGATGCTGCGCCCGGCCCAGCCGGCGAGATCGGCCAGGTCGCCGAGGTCGCCCATGCCCCAGGAGCGGGCGGAGAGCAGGGAGTAGAGCTGCACCAGGAAGCCGTGGGTGCGCTCGGGCGGCTGCGGCACGCGGGCCGGGGCGGCGACGAGAGTGGCGGTGGCCCGGCGGTTGTCCGGCGTACGGACGTGCATGCGGTGGACGCCGTGGGGCGGCGGGATCCACCAGGCGGGGAGGGGAGCGGGGGCGGAGTCCTGGGCGGCGGGGGCGCCGGGCGCGTCGGAGGCCGGCACGTCGGTGGAACCCTCGGCGGCGTCCCCCGGAGCGGTCGTGGGCGGAGGCACCCCCGGCGCGGCCGGGGCCGCCGCCCGGGCGCGCATGCTCAGCGGGGCGGGCGGGCGGCCCGCGGGGTGTCCCGGGGGCCCGGACGGCTCCGGTTCGACCGTGACGGTCGAGCCGGGGGGCAGGCCGGCCAGCGCGGGCGGCAGGGGCTCGCCGGCCCAGACCACCACGGTCGGCGGCAGCAGGCGCGAGCGGGACTCCGCGGCGGCGAGGCACTTCCGTACGTCCGCCGGAGTGCCGGCGTCGACGCCCAGCGCGGCGAGCACGGCGATGACCGTGTCGTCGGGGACGGACACCGTGACATCCGGCGACGGGGAGTAGGAGGTGGCGACACCGTGCAGTGCGGCGAGCCGGGACAAGCCCATTCAGACTCCTGGGAACTCCAGCCCCCCCGCGGTGCCGGGTGCGGTCGGCTCGCTGGTCAGTGGGGCGACGGCGGCGAGCGGCGGCTCGCTCGTGAGAGGGGTGGCATCGGCGAGCGGCGGCTCGCTGGTCAGCGGCGCGGAATCGGCGAACGAGGATTCACCGAGCAGCAGGGAGACATCGGCGAGCGGCGGCCCGCTGATCAGGTGGGCGACATCGGACAGGGGAAGTTCACTGGTCAGCGGCGCGGACGCGGGCTGGGCGGGTACCTGTTTGGAGAGGGCGGAGAGCAGAAGCTGCGCAGCTGCGGGCATGGTGGCCTCCTGGCCGTGGAGAACAGGACACAGCAGACCTACCCAGGCCTCGCCCCGGCAGACGTGGACGTGATGCAGGCGTTATGACAACGAGCACAACGTGCCCTGGGTCACATTCCGTTCCCCCGTACGGCAGGTATGAGCCGTTTTCGGCCACTCCCGTCCGTCACGCCGGCCCCACCGATCCCGAAGTGTCGCAATTACCGGCAATTCGGGCAGAACGGCCAAGCGCATTGACACCCTTGCGCCCGGGTGGTGGGCTCGGAGCCCGCCAGGGGCAGTGGGGACGTACGGAAGGGGACGCGACGTGCGGATCGGGCGCAGAAGGCAGGCGACGGCCGTGGCCGCCGCCGTGATCGGCGGACTCCTCGGATCCGTCTCCGTCGCTCCGTCGGCGGCGGCCGCCCCCAGCGATCCCGGCAGGCCCGTCACCGACACCGCCGACCGTGCCGACAGCGCGCGGACCCCGTCCGTGTGGCCCCGCCCCCAGAGCATGCGGGCCACCGGGCCCGCCGTGCCGCTCGGCGGCGAGGCCACACTCGTCGCCGCGCCGGACGCCGATCCGTACGCCGTCGAGCAGGCACGCTCGCTGCTGCGCTCGGCGGGCGTCCGGACCCTGCACGAGAGCCTGCCGGGCCGCGGCCCCGTGGTCCGGCTCGGCGGCACGGGCGCCGGCGAGGCGCTGCGGGCGCTGCGCGCTGCCGACCGGGCCGATCTGCCGTCGGGCGGCTACCGGCTCGCGGTCGGCGAGGTCGCCGGACGGTCCACCGTCGCGCTGGAAGGGCTCGGCGCGGACGGCCTGTTCCACGCCGTCCAGACTCTGCGTCAACTCGTCGCCGGCGGATCGGTGGCCGGGGTGACCGTCCGGGACTGGCCGGGAACCGCCGTACGCGGCATGGCCGAGGGGTTCTACGGACAGCCGTGGACCCGCGAGGAGCGGCTCGCCCAGATCGACTTCATGGGCCGCACGAAGCAGAACCGCTATCTCTACGCGGCGGGCGACGACCCCTACCGGCTGGCGCGCTGGCGCGAGCCCTACCCCGCGGACAGGCGGGCCGATTTCCGGGCGCTGGCCGAGCGCGCCCGCGCCCAACACGTCACGCTCGGCTGGGCCGTCTCCCCCGGTCAGGCGATGTGCATGGCATCCGACCAGGACGTCAAGGCGCTGACCAGGAAGGTCGACGCGATGTGGGCGCTGGGCGTCCGGGTCTTCCAGCTCCAGTTCCAGGACGTCAGCTACAGCGAGTGGCACTGCGATCTGGACGCCGAGACCTTCGGCAGCGGTCCGAAGGCGGCGGCCCGCGCCCAGGCCCGGGTGGCGGGCGCCCTCGCCCGGCATCTGGCGGAACGGCACCCGGACGCGGCCCCCCTGTCCGTCCTGCCGACGGAGTTCTACCAGGACGGCGCCACCGACTACCGCACCGCGCTGGCGGCCGAGCTGGACGACCGGGTGCAGGTGGCCTGGACGGGTGTCGGGGTGGTCCCGAAGAAGATCACCGGGGGTGAACTGGCCGGGGCCCGCGCCGCGTTCCGCCACCCGCTGGTGACAATGGACAACTACCCGGTCAACGACTACGCCCAGGACCGCATCTTCCTCGGCCCGTACACCGGCCGGGACCCGGCGGTGGCGAGCGGTTCGGCCGCGCTGCTGGCCAATGCGATGGGGCAGCCGTCCGCCTCCCGGATCCCGCTGTTCACCGCAGCCGACTTCGCCTGGAACCCGAAGGGGTACGACCCCGCCGCGTCCTGGCGGGCGGCGGTCGACGATCTGGCGGGCGGGGACGCGTCCGCCCGGGACGCGCTGGTGGCCCTCGCCGGGAACAGCGCCGGCTCGGTGCTCGGCGCGGAGGAGTCCGCCTACCTCCAGCCCCTGTTCGACGCGTTCTGGACCACCCGCGCCGACGCCTCCCGCCGCGACCGGGCGGCGGACGGGCTGCGGGCGGCGTTCTCCGTGATGCGGCAGGCCCCCGAGCGGCTGAAGACCCCCGCGGAGGGCCGGCTGAGCGACGAGGTGCGCCCCTGGACCGAGCAGCTGGCCCGTTACGGCCGGGCCGGTGAGCTGGCGGTGGACCTCCTCCAGGCCCAGGCCGCCGGGGACGGTGCCGCCGCCTGGCGCATCCAGCTGGCCCTGGAGCCGCTGCGCGAGGAGATCAGGGCGAGCCGGGCCACGGTCGGCAAGGGGGTGCTGGACCCGTTCCTGGACAGGGCGGCCAAGGCGGCAGCCGGGTGGAACGGCACCGACCGCGCCTCGGGCCGGGTCTCCAAGGACGCCGGCGGCTATACGGTCCGGCTGGACGCGGCCCGCCCGGTGGAGGCCGTCACGGCGCTCGCCGAGCCCGGGGCCGCCCTCGCCGACGCCGTGGTGGAGGCCCATGTGCCCGGTGAGGGGTGGCGCCCGCTCGGGCGGCTGTCGCCGAGCGGTTTCACCCAGACCCCCGCGAAGGGGCTGCGCGCCGACGCCGTACGGGTCACCGTGCCGGAGGCCGCCCGGACCGCCCGGCCGCCCTATCTGAGCCCGACCCCGCCCGCCGCGCCCGCCGTCGTGGCGGGGGCCCCGCAGGTACGGGCCCTGGTGCCGTGGTTCGGCGACGAGCCCGCGGCCACGCTCGACCTGAAGCACGGCGAGACCGACGCGGAGATCGGCGGCGAACCCCAGCGGGTCGCGGCGCGGCTGGCGGGCCGGCGTCCGGTCGAGGTCAAGGGCAAGCTCACCGCGAAGGCCCCGAAGGGCATCGAGGTGCGGGTCCCGAAGCAGACGACCGTGCCGCGCGGATCGCGTACGGAGGTGCCCGTGGACATCACCGTCCCGAAGGACACCCCGGCGGGCGAGTACGAGGTGCCGCTGGCCTTCGGCGGCCAGGAGTCGACGCTGACCGTGCGGGCCTTCCCGCGTACGGGCGGCCCGGATCTGGCGCGTACGGCGAAGGCCTCCTCGTCCGGCGACGAGACCCCGGACTTCCCCGCGTCGGCGGCCACCGACGGCGATCCGGAGACCCGGTGGTCCTCGCCGGTGGAGGACGGCGCCTGGTGGCAGACCGAGCTGGAGAAGCCGGTGCGGCTGGGCCAGGTGGTGCTGAGCTGGCAGGACGCGTACGCCTCCCGCTACCGCGTACAGGTCTCCGCCGACGGCCGCGTCTGGCGGACCGCCGCGACCGTGGCGGAGGGCCGGGGCGGGCGCGAGTCGGTCCGGATGGACGCGAAGGACACCCGGTTCATCCGGGTGCAGGGCGGGAGCCGGGCCACGCAGTACGGCTACTCGCTCTGGTCGGTGGAGGCCTACGCGGTCGCGGACGACTGAGCCGTACGGGGGAGCCGAAGGACGACGGAGGACGACGAAGGCCCGGACTCAGGCGGACACGCCGTCGATCCGGGCCATCACGTCGTCCGCGCCGAACGGTTGCAGGTACGGCAGCCAGCGCGGGTCGCGGTGACCTGTCCCGATGATCCGCCAGGCCAGGCCGGTCGGCGGGGCGGGCTCGTGGCGCAGCCGCCAGCCCAGCTCGGGGAGGTGGCGGTCGGCCTTGACGTGGTTGCAGCGGCGGCAGGCCGCCACCACGTTGTCCCAGGCGTGCTGACCGCCGCGGCTGCGCGGGATGACGTGGTCGACGCTGGTGGCGGCGGCCCCGCAGTACATGCAGCGCCCGCCGTCCCGGGCGAACAGCGCCCGCCGCGTCAGGGGGACGGGGCCCCGGTAGGGCACCCGGACGAAGCGCTTGAGCCGGACCACACTGGGTGCGGGCACGGCGCGGGTGGCACTGTGCAGGAAGGCGCCGGACTCCTCAAGACAGATGGCCTTGTTCTCGAGGACGAGGACGAGCGCGCGGCGGAGCGGTACGACGCCGAGCGGCTCGTACGACGCGTTGAGAACCAGGACGTGCGGCACGGTGGATGCCTCCTTGTACGCCGGCGGCGCGTGGCTCGCGCCGGGACGATCCGATCTCAGTCTCTCCTCATGCCTGGTCGAAGCGCCACCACGTACGGGTAACGGGCCGGGAGGATTTTTCTCACCCCGGGCCCGGGGCACCGTTCCGCGGGGTCGAACAGGTGCCTCACCAGGGCGGCCGTCCGCGCTGTGCGATCGGCCACAGCACAGGCGTTCCCGGTGAGACCCGTCTCTCCTCCCGCGACGGCAACGATCCACTCCCCCGGCTTCGTTAGTGTTGTTGACCAGCCGTCGTCCCCCTGGAGGTCCCCGTCGTGTCCCTGTCCGTCCTCTTGGCCGCAGCCCCGTCTCCCGAGCCGGGTGGCTCGTTGGGCGATGCCGCCGAACAGGCCGGGAACGCCGCGGGCTGGGTCGAGGAGAACTGGTCCACCTGGCTGAGCACCGGGTTGCGCATCCTGCTGATCGTCGCCGTGGCGATCACGCTGCGTTATCTGATCCGGCGCGCCCTGACCAACCTCATCGACCGGATGAACCGCAGCGCCCAGGCCGTGGAGGGCACGGCGCTGGGCGGGCTGCTGGTGAACGCGGAGCGCAGACGCCAGCGCTCGGAGGCGATCGGCTCGGTGCTGCGTTCGGTGGCCTCGTTCGTGATCATGGGCACGGCGGCGCTGATGGTCCTGGGCGCCTTCAAGATCAACCTGGCGCCACTCCTGGCCTCCGCCGGTGTCGCGGGTGTGGCGCTCGGCTTCGGCGCCCGCAACCTGGTCACGGACTTCCTCTCCGGCGTCTTCATGATCCTGGAGGACCAGTACGGGGTCGGCGACACCATCGACGCGGGCGTCGCCTCCGGCGAGGTCATCGAGGTGGGCCTGCGCGTCACCAAGCTGCGCGGCGACAACGGCGAGATCTGGTACGTCCGCAACGGCGAGGTGAAGCGGATCGGCAACCTCAGCCAGGGCTGGTCCACGGCCGGGGTCGATGTCACGGTGCGCCCGACCGAGGACCTGGAGCAGGTCCGTAAGGCGATCACCGCGGCGGCCGAGACGATGACCAAGGAAGAGCCCTGGTCGGAGCGGCTGTGGGGCCCGGTCGAGGTGCTCGGCCTGGACGCGGTGCTGCTGGACTCGATGACCGTCCGGGTGACCGCGAAGACGATGCCGGGCAAGTCGATCGGAGTGGAGCGCGAGCTGCGCTGGCGCATCAAGCAGGCGCTGGACGACGCGGGCATCCGCATGATCGGCGCGCTGCCGCCCCAGACCGAGGGCGAGTCCTCGGCGGACCCGACGGCGGCGATGGCGGCCCCCTCCGCGTACGCGTCGGCGACCTCCCCGCAGTCGATGGCGGCCACCCCGATACCGCCGCCGGCGAACCTGAACAAGCAGTAGGCAGCCCTTTTGCCGACGCCCCCGGCCGCGCCTGGATCCCAGGACCGCGGCCGGGGGCGTCCGCGTCGCAGGTAACACTTTGATTGCCGGGCGGGTGGCACCCATTGACGCCCCGGTGACCTGCGCCCTACCGTCCTCTCAACCGAATAGGAAACTTTCCTAACAGAGTCACGGACCGGCGTCGCGGATGGACGTCACGGACGTGAGTTCCTGACAGAGGGCGGTGCATCCACGATGGCGGGAACCACTCCTGGCCCACCCGGCGCGTCCGGCACTCCGGGCACCCCGCGCGTGCTGCGGGCCATGAACGACCGGGCCGCCCTCGATCTGCTGCTGGAGCACGGGCCGCTCTCCCGGACCCGGGTCGGCAAGCTGACCGGGCTCTCCAAGCCCACCGCCTCCCAGCTGCTGGCCCGGCTGGAGGCGGCCGGGCTCGTCGTCGCCACCGGGACCAGCGAGGGGCGCCCGGGACCCAACGCGCAGCTCTACACGGTGAACCCCCGCGCCGCCCATGTCGCCGGGCTCGACGTGAACGGGCAGCGCATCGTCGCCGCCGTCGCGGACGTGACCGGGGCGACCGTCGGGCAGTTCGAGCTGGCCACCCCGGGGCGGCGCGCCGACAGCGTGGTGCGGCAGGTCGCCGACGGGCTGGACGGGGCGGTCAAGGAGGCGGGGCTGACCCGCGCGGACGTGCACCGGATCGTCATCGGCACCCCGGGCGCGTTCGACCCGGGCACCGGGCGGCTGCGGTACGCCTCGCACCTGCCCGGCTGGCACTCCCCCGCCCTGCTGGACGAGCTGGCCGCGTTCCTGCCGATGCCGGTGGAGTACGAGAACGACGTCAACCTCGTCGCCGTCGCCGAGCAGCGCCTCGGTGCGGCCCGCGGCCACGAGGACTTCGTACTGCTGTGGAACGAGGAGGGCCTCGGCGCCGCCCTCGTCATCAACGGCCGGTTGCACCGCGGTTTCACCGGCGGCGCGGGCGAGGTCGGCTTCCTGCCGGTGCCCGGCACCCCGCTGGTCCGCCAGGTCGTCAAGGCCAACAGCGGCGGCTTCCAGGAGCTGGCGGGCGCCCAGGCGGTGCCCCGGATCGCGAAGGCGCTGGGCATCGACACCCCGCAGCAGCCGTACGCGAAGGTCGCCGCCGAACTGCTGGCGCGGGCCGCCGACGCGTACGAGGAGGACGAGGCGTTCACCGAGCTGCTGCGCCAGTACGCCCAGCGGCTCGCCACCGGTCTGGCCTCCGTCACCGCCGTCCTGGACCCCGGGCTGATCGTGCTCTCCGGCGGGGCGGTCGCGGCGGGCGGCGAGATCCTGCGCTCCCTGATCCAGTCCGAGCTGGCCGAGCTGGCCGCCTCCCGGCCGCGCCTGGTGGTCGGCGAGATCGACCGCACCCCCGTTCTGCGCGGCGCCCTGGAGAGGGCGCTCGCCGACACCCGCGACGAAGTGTTCGACACCTCACGCTGAGCCTGTCCCCCGCTTCCCGTTCCTGCCGTCCCCTTCTCTTTCCCGTCCCTGGTCCCTGGGAGTCTCGTCATGCGCACCAGCCGTCTCACCACCGCCGCTGTCGCCGTCGCCGCGATATCGGTGCTCGCCACCGCGTGTACCGGCCAGTCCGAGGCCGGCGCCTCCGACGACCCGAACGCGAAGACCACGATCAACTTCTGGCACGGCTGGAGCGCGCCCGCCGAGGTGAAGGCGGTCCAGGACAACATCGACCGGTTCGAGAAGGCCCACCCGAACATCACGGTGAAGGTCTCCGGCAACATCAACGACGACAAGCTCAACCAGGCGCTGCGCGCGGGCGGTTCGAACGGACCCGACGTGGTCTCCTCGTTCACCACCGCCAACGTCGGCAAGTTCTGCTCCTCCGGCGCCTTCGCCGATCTGAAGCCGTTCATCGAGAAGTCGAAGCTGGACCTGGAGAAGACCTTCCCGAAGGTCCTCCTGGACTACACCCAGTTCGAGGGCAAGCGCTGCTCCCTGCCGCTGCTCACCGACGCCTACGGCCTCTACTACAACAAGGACGCCTTCAAGAAGGCCGGGATCACCGCCCCGCCGAAGACGATGTCCGAGCTGGCGAGCGTCGCCAAGAAGCTCACGGTGGAGAAGGGCGGCAGCTACGAGCAACTCGGCTTCATGCCGACCTTCCACGGTTACGAGACCGTCGCCGACCACTACCTCTCCTCGTGGGACCACACGTACTTCGACGAGAACGGCAAGTCCAACATCGCCAAGGACCCGGCGTTCGCGGAGATGTTCACGTACCAGAAGAAGCTCGTCGAGGATCTCGGCGGCTACGACAAGCTGGAGAAGTACCGGGGCACCTTCGGTGACGAGTGGGGTGCCAAGCACCCCTTCCACACCGGTCAGGTCGCCATGCAGCTGGACGGCGAGTGGCGGCTCGGGATGGCCGAGGACGCCGGGGTCGACTTCGAGATCGGCGTCGCGCCGATGCCCGTCGCCGACGACGAGGCCGACAGCTACGGCAAGGGGTTCCTCTCCGGCACCATCGTGGGCATCGCCCCGGCCAGCAAGAAGCAGAACGCCGCCTGGGAGCTGGTCAAGTTCATGACCAGCGACACCAAGGCGGTCGTGGACTTCGCCAACGGCATCCGGAACGTGCCCTCCACCTTCGAGGCGCTGAAGTCGCCGGACCTGACGTTCGACCCGCGCTTCAAGACGTTCCTGGAGATCGCGCAGCACCCGAAGTCCAACACCCCCGACGGGGCCGTCAACGGCTCGACGTACCAGCAGACGATCCAGGACTTCGGCTTCCAGTACGAGAAGGGCGCGGTGAAGGACCTCCAGGCCGGTCTGGAGAAGACCGCGCAGCAGATCGACACCGACATCGCCAAGGCCAAGTAGCCCTCGATGACGACGCACACGCTCCGCTCGAAGCGCCGCAGGTCGGCGCTGCGCACGGCGGCCTTCATGTCGCCGTGGCTGATCGGGTTCTCGGTCTTCTTCGCCTACCCGATGGTCTCGACCGTCTACTTCTCCTTCACGCAGTACGACGGTTTCGGGGCGCCGGCCTTCAACGGGCTGACCAACTGGACGTACGTCTTCAGCGACTACCCGATGTTCTGGCCGTCGCTGCGCAACACGCTGTGGCTGGTGGTCGTGATGGTCACCTGCCGGGTGGTCTTCGGGCTCGGCGTCGGGTTGCTGATCACGAAGATCAAGACGGGCGCCGGGGTCTTCCGGACCCTGTTCTACCTGCCCTATCTGGCCCCGCCGGTCGCCGCGACGCTGGCCTTCGTCTTCCTCCTCAACCCCGGCACGGGGCCGGTCAACGCGATCCTCGGGGAGTTCGGGCTGCCGACGCCCGGCTGGTTCAACGACGCCTCCTGGTCCAAGCCGGCGCTCACCATGCTCGCGGTGTGGGGCATCGGGGACCTGATGGTGATCTTCATGGCCTCGCTGCTGGACGTGCCGGGCGAGCAGTACGAGGCGGCGGAGCTGGACGGGGCGTCCGCCTGGCAGAAGTTCCGCTTCGTGACCCTGCCGAACATCTCGCCGATCGTGCTCTTCGCGGTGGTGACGGGCGTCATCCAGGCGATGCAGTACTACACGCAGCCGCTGGTCGCCGGAAAGGTCGCCTCCGGGGTCATCGGCGGCTCCGGCCAGTCCTTCGAACCCGGCTATCCCGACAAGTCGACACTGACGCTTCCGCAGCTCGTCTACAACCTGGGCTTCCAGCGCTTCGACTACGGCGCCGCCTGTGTCGTCGCCCTCGTCCTGTTCGCCTTGGCCATGGCCTTCACGGCGCTGCTGATGCGGGGCCGCAACAACCTGATCTCGGCCGGTGACTGAGCCATGACCCACCTCCTCGACAAGACCGCCGCCCCTTCGCCCTCGACCGCTCGCGGCCCGCGGACGCCCGCCGCCCGCACCGCACGCCGCAAGGCGCTGCTGCACTGGATCGCCGTGCACTCCCTCGGGATCGCCGCCGCGCTCTTCTTCGTGCTGCCCTTCGTCTTCGTGGTGCTGACCTCGCTGATGAGCGACCAGCAGGCGCTGACCCGCGACCTCACCCCGAACACCTGGGAGTGGGCCAACTACGAACGGGTCTTCAACACCCCGGGCTTTCTGACCTGGTGGCGCAACACCCTGCTGTACGCGGGGGTCGGCACCGTCCTCACCGTGGTGTCGTCGATCCCGGTGGCGTACGCGCTGGCGAAGTTCCGCTTCCGGGGCCGCAAGCTGTCGCTGATGCTCGTCATCTCGATGATGATGCTGCCGCCGCAGGTCGTCATCATCCCCATGTACCTGTTCTGGGCGAAGCAGATGGACCTGTCCGGCACCCTGTGGCCGCTGATCATCCCGATGGCCTTCGGCGACGCGTTCTCCATCTTCCTGCTGCGGCAGTTCCTGCTGACCATCCCGAACGAATACCTGGACGCCGCGAAGGTCGACGGCTGCGGCGAGTTCCGTACGCTGATGAAGGTCGTCCTGCCGATGGCCAGACCCGGGATCGCGGCCATCGCCCTCTTCCAGTTCTTCGCCGCCTGGAACGACTACTTCGGACCACAGATCTACGCCTCGGAGAACCCGGCCGCCTGGACGCTCAGTTACGGCCTCGAATCCTTCAAGGGCGCACACCACACCGACTGGAACCTGACCATGGCCGCGACCGTTCTGGTCATGGCCCCCGTGATCGCCGTCTTCTTCTTCGCCCAGAAGGCATTCGTCGAGGGCGTCACACTGACCGGAGTAAAGGGCTGACATGAAGCTCGCAGTAGTGGGTGGCGGGTCCACCTACACCCCTGAACTGATCGACGGATTCGCGCGGCTGCGGGACACGCTGCCGATCGAGGAGCTGGTACTCGTCGACCCCGCGGCCGACCGCCTGGAGCTGGTCTCCGGCCTCGCCCGGCGGATCTTCGCCAAGCAGGAGCACGCCGGGAAGATCACGACGACCACCGACATCGACGCGGGCGTCGCCGACGCGGACGCGGTCCTGCTCCAGCTGCGCGTCGGCGGACAGGCCGCGCGCAACCAGGACGAGACCTGGCCGCTGGAGTGCGGCTGCGTCGGCCAGGAGACCACCGGCGCGGGCGGCCTCGCCAAGGCGCTGCGCACCGTGCCGGTCGTCCTGGACATCGCCGAGCGGGTCCGCCGCACCAACCCGGACGCCTGGATCATCGACTTCACCAACCCGGTCGGCATCGTCACCCGCGCCCTCCTCCAGGCCGGGCACAAGGCCGTCGGCCTGTGCAACGTGGCGATCGGCTTCCAGCGGAAGTTCGCCCGGCTGCTGGAGGTGGAGCCGGGCCAGGTGCACCTCGACCACGTCGGGCTCAACCACCTGAGCTGGGAGCTGGGGGTGCGTCTCGGCGGCCCGGACGGCGAGAACGTCCTGCCGAAACTGCTCGCGGAGCACGGCGACGCCATCGCCGACGACCTGCGCATGGACCGGCGGATCATCGACCGGCTCGGCGTCGTCCCCTCCTACTACCTGCGCTACTTCTACGCCCACGACGAGGTGGTGAGGGAGCTGGGCACCAAGCCCTCCCGGGCCGCCGAGGTCGCGGCGATGGAGAAGGAACTCCTCACGATGTACGGCGATCCCGCGCTCGACGAGAAGCCCGAGCTGCTCGCCAAGCGCGGCGGCGCGTTCTACTCCGAGGCGGCCGTGGATCTGGCGGCCTCGCTGCTGGGCGACGGCGGCTCCCCCGTCCAGGTGGTCAACACGTACAACAACGGGACCCTGCCGTTCCTCCCGGACGACGCGGTGATCGAGGTGCAGGCCCGAGTCGGGCGCGACGGTGCGACGCCGCTGGCCGTCCCGGCGCTGGACCCGCTGTACGCCGGCCTCATCGCGAACGTCACGGCGTACGAGGACCTCGCCCTGGAAGCCGCGCTGCGCGGTGGCCGGGACCGGGTCTTCAAGGCGCTGCTGGCCCACCCGCTGATCGGTCAGTTCGACTACGCCGAGGGGCTCACCGACCGGCTGATCGCACACAACCGGGAGCACCTGGCGTGGGCGTGAACGTGTCGGTCGTCGCCATCGACGCGGGCAACAGCAAGACCGATGTGGCACTGATCGGCAAGGACGGCACGGTGCTGGCCACAGCGCGCGGCGGCGGTTTCCAGCCGCCGGTGATCGGTGTGGAGGCCGCGCTCGACGTGCTGGCCGAGGTGCTGGGGCGGGCGGTCGCGGAGCTGCCGGCTCCGCCCGTCCTCTCCGGTCATGTCTCCGCCTGTCTGGCCAACGCCGATCTGCCGGTCGAGGAGGCCGAGCTGGCCGCGGCTCTGGGGTCCCGCGGGTGGGGCTCCTCGGTGGAGGTGCGCAACGACACCTTCGCGATCCTGCGCGCCGGGGTGGACGAGCCCCGGGGGGTCGCGGTGGTGTGCGGGGCCGGCATCAACTGCGTGGGCATGACCCCGGACGGGCGGACCGCCCGCTTCCCCGCGATCGGGCGCATCTCCGGGGACTGGGGCGGCGGTTCGGGGCTCGCGGAGGAGGCGCTGTGGTTCGCCGCGCGTGCCGAGGACGGGCGCGGCGAGCCGTCGGAGCTGGCACGCGCGCTGCCGGGCCACTTCGGGCTCGATTCGATGTACGGGCTGATCGAAGCGCTGCACCGGGGCGCGATACCGCTGACGCGGCGGCACGAGCTGACGCCGGTGCTGTTCGCCACGGCGGAGGCCGGGGACCCGGTGGCGGCCGCGCTGGTGAAGCGGCAGGCGCACGAGGTGGTGGCGATGGCCTCGGTCGCGCTGGACCGCCTCGACCTGCTGGAGGAGGAGGTTCCGGTACTGCTCGGCGGCAGTGTGCTGGCCGCCCGCCACCCGCAGCTCAACGACCGTATCGCCGCGCTGCTGGCTGCCCGCGCCCCGAAGGCCGAGGTGCGCGTCGTGTCCGAGCCGCCGGTGCTGGGCGCGGCGCTGCTGGGGCTGGACCGGACGGGCGCGGGTCCGGAGGTCCACCGGAAGCTGCGCGCGCGGTACGCCTGAGGACCGGGACCGGTCGGAGATCGGCGGGGCGTCCCCTCACGCGATACGCGTGGGGGGACGCTCCTCGTCCGTTCCCCGTACGGGTGAACGGCCGTCGTACGAGGGGCGTGAGGGAACCGATCGGGCTTCTGGAACGTGTACCTGATGGGAAGTCCGTTCGCTTATGGGGATGTATTCGGGCACGTTGCGCTGCTTGCCTTGATCGGCCGTGTCCGCCCTGATCGAATGCGGATACTGACGACGAGGACGGGACGGGGACCCACTGTCAGTGACCGAGGGGGAGGTCGAGTGACACACCCGCCGAGCGGCGGCTCGCAGACGCTGCGTACCCCGGGCCCGGTGTCCGGGCACGCCGGCGTGCCCGCACAGCGCGCCACCACGTGGGCAGCGCACACACAGCGCCTGCGTGCCGTGGCGACCACCGAGCCCGGCCGGCTCCAGATCATCGGGGCGGTTCTGGCCCTGCTGGTCGTCGCGTTCGGCGCGGTGACCACGCTGGAGACATCGCAGCGGGCCTCTTCGGCCGACGACGTGGTCAGCCGCAGTCAGCCGCTCAGCGCCGACGCGGCGGACATCTACCGCTTCCTGGCGGACGCGGACACGACGGCGGCCAGTGGGTTCCTCGCGGGGGCGCAGGAGCCCGAGGCCGCGCAGGAGCAGTACCGGAAGGACATCGAGGAGGCGGCCCGGCTGCTGGTGAAGGCGTCGGGGAGCACCGACTCCGCCAGTGCGTCCAGCCGTGAGATAGCCACCCTCAACAAGCTGCTCCCGGTCTACACGGGCCTGATCGAGCGCGCCCGCGCCAACAACCGCCAGGGCCTGCCCCTGGGCGGCGCCTATCTCCGGTACGCGAACCAGAAGATGGCCGGCGAGATGCTCCCCGCCGCCGAGCGGCTGTACGCGGCGGAGACGGGCCGGCTGGAGAGCGACTCGACCGACGCCCGGCAGTGGCCGCTGTGGTCGATCGGCGCCGGGATCGTCGTGGTGGGAGCGCTGGGGTGGATGCAGCGGCGCACCTACCGCCGGACGAACCGGGTGCTGAACCACGGGCTGCTGGCGGCGACGGCCGCCGCCTCCGTGGCGGTGGTCTGGCTGGCCGGGGGGCACACGGTGGCCCGCGCGGAGCTGCGGTCGGCGATGGTGCACGGCCAGGAGTCGCTGGACGTCCTCAACGACGCGCGGATCAACTCCCTGAAGGCGCGCGCCAACGAGAACCTCACGCTGGTGGCGCGGGGCGCGGTGCTGACGCCCGACGGCTCCGCCGACCAGTACGAGGCGGACTACGGCTCGGGGATGAAGGCGCTGAAGGCGCAGTTGGACAAGGCCGAGCGGCTCGCGGACGACGACAGCGGGAGCGCGCCGGTGGCCACGGCGGCGGACGGCGTGGCGCAGTGGCAGGCGCGGCACCGCGAGGCCCGGGCCACGGACGACCGGGGCGACTACGACGGCGCGCTGGAGCAGATCATCGGGACGGAGAAGTCCACCGGGCAGTCCTTCCAGCAGGTGGACGCCGCACTGGAGAAGGCGCTCGCCCATGAGCAGAGCGAGTTCACCTCGGCCGCGAAGGACGGGCGCGGAGCCCTGCGCGGCCTGCCGACCGGGGCCGCGGCCCTGGCGGTGCTGGGGGCGGTCGCCGTGATCGTCGGGGTCAACCGCAGGCTCTCGGAGTACCGGTGAGAGGGGCAGCGATGAGCAGGTCCGAGGACCGGCCCGGGCGCGGCGGCCTGCGCGGCTGGGGCGGTGTGACGGGGATGGCGGTGGCGTGCGCGGTCACCGCCGCGGTCACCCTGCTGCCGCTGGCCCACCACAACGGCGGGCCGGCCGGGGCGGGCACGTCGGGCGGGGTGGTGACGGCTGACCGGGCCCGGGCCGAGGCGTGCACCGAGCCGGAGGCGAGCCTGCCTGCGTCCGGCGACGACGGGCCGAACATCGACAAGATTAAGGAGCGCGGCAAGCTGATAGCGGGCGTCGACCAGAACAGCTTCCGCTGGGGGTACCGCAATCCGGAGAGCGGGGACCTGGAAGGGTTCGACATCGATCTGGTGCGGGCCATCGCCGACGACCTCCTGGGCGACCCGGACGCGGTGGTCTTCCGGGCCATCCCCACCAACCAGCGCATCGCCGCTCTGGAGAACGACCGGGTCGACGTCGTCGTGCGGACGATGACGATCAACTGCAAGCGGCTGGAGCAGGTCTCCTTCTCCACCGCCTACTTCCAGGCCGGGCAGCAGGTGCTCGCGCCGAAGAAGTCGCCGATCACCGGCTACGACTCCTCGCTGAAGGGCAAGCGGGTCTGCTCGGCCGAGGGTTCGACGGCGTACGAGGCACTGGAGAAGAAGTCCTTCGGGGCGCTCTACAAGGACGACTTCGACGGCACCGAGCGCGATCCGGACCGGCTGACCGTACCCAACCAGCTGGACTGCCTGGTGCGGCTCCAGCTCGGCGAGGTCGACGCGGTCGTCACGGACAACGCCCTGGCGGCGGGGCAGGCGGCGCAGGACCCGGCGGTGGAGCTCAAGGGGAAGGACCCGTTCACCACGGAGTACTACGGCGTCGCCACGAAGAAGGGCTCCGACGATCTGGTGGCCCGGGTCAACAAGGTCCTCGTCGACTACCGGGCGGGCGGCGGGGACAGCGCCTGGATGCGGTCCTACGAGAAGTGGCTGGCGACCGGCCTGCCCGGGATCACCGCACCACCCGCCCCCAAGTACCGCACCGACTGACCCCGCGGCACCCGCGCCGCGGCACCGCAGCAGCGTACGGACCGGATCGAGCGGGCCGGAGCAAGACCGAAGCAGACCGATCCCGCCGGGCCCACCGGCCCGGCGGGGAGAGCGGAGAGGTGATCGATGGGCGTCGCGGGATCCTTCCCCAGCTTCGCGGGGAGGCCCTCCGGACCGGTCATGGACCGGGAGGAGGCGGACCGTGCGCTGGCCCGGCTCGGGGCGGAGCACGAGGCCATCGAGACCTCGCTCCTCGCGCTCCAGGACCATGCCGGGCGCCGGCTCCTGGAGGGCGCCGAGCTGACCGGCGTCACCCGGGAGCGCTGGGCCGCCACCGAGCAGACGATCACCCTCCTGTGGGGGTACTTCGACGCGTACGCGGGGGCGCTGTCCGAGGCCCGCGAGATCCGTGCGCGCCGCCGGCACCCGAACCGGGAGGACCTCGCCGCGCTGACCGAGCTGCTGCGCGGCGAGTCGGTCACGGTCGCCAACCCGGGTGCGGTGCCGCCGCCTTCGGCCGCAGGCCCGGCCCGGCTCTCCGAGCGGTTCTCGCTCCAGGAGCTGGTCGCCCGGATGAACGAGCTGTACGCCAGGTCCCTGGACATGGTCGTCGCCTCCGACTCCGTCTGGTCGGCGCTGCCCGCCCGGATCGACCTGCTCGCCGCCGAGCTGCACCGGACGCGTTCGCTGGCGCACTCGGTGGGGGTGCGGCCCGGTGAGCATCCGGCCGGGGACGATCTGGCGGAGATCACCGAGGAGCTGACGACGCTGCGGGTGCAGGTGATCTCGGACCCGCTGGCGTTCTGGCTGCCGGGCCCCGGCAGCGCCGCGCCCGGCGGCGGCCGCCCCGACACCTCGCGCTACGACCGGGCCGCCCGCGCCCTGGAGGACGTACGGCGCGAGATCGAGGCGGTGCTCGCGGTCCGGCAGGACGCGGAGGCGCGCCTGGTGCGGCTGCGGGACGTGCTCTCGCGGGCCGACCGCACCCTGACGGAGGCGCGGGCGGCGCGCGGCGAGGTGCTGGCGAAGATCGCCGCGTCCGAGGTGCCCGCGGTGAGCGGTCCGCCGACCGCTCTCCAGGAGCGTCTGGCGGCGGCATCGGAACACCGCAGGCACGCCCAGTGGCACCGGCTCTCACCGTTGCTGGAGTCCCTGGAGCAGGAGGCCGAGGACGAACTGCTGCGCGCCCGTGAGTCGTTGACCTCGGTGACCGCGCCGCTGGCGGTCCGCGCCGAGCTGCGCGGCCGGCTCGACGCGTACAAGGCGAAGGTGGCCCGGCACGGCCTGGCGGAGGACCCGCTGCTGATCGAGCGGTACGACGCGGCACGCCGCATGCTGTGGAGCGCGCCGTGCGATCTGCGGGTCGCCGAGCAGGCCGTCCTGCGTTACCAGCACGCGGTCGCGGAGTCGCTGCCGCCGCGCCGGCCCGACGGACCGCAGGACGGGCAAGGCGCGGGCGAACAGGGGGAATCACGATGAGTACGCAGTGCCAGCGCCCCGCGTGCGAGGGGAACTACGAGGACATGGGCGGCGGTGAGCTGTACTGCGACACCTGCGGTCTGGCTCCGGTCGTCTCGCCGACGGGCATGGTCTCCTCGCCGCCGACCGGGATCGCCGGGGGTGGCCGGGCGAGCGGCCCGGACAGCTCCTCGCAGCGCTCCAGCTCCCGTGCCTCCGCCCGGTCCTCGTCCCGTTCGTCGACCTCGCGCCGTTCGGTCTCCGGCAGGCTGTCGCGTTCGCTGTCCGGGGCGTCCACCTCCCGTTCGGTCTCGGTGCGCTCCTCCGGCTCGACGTCGGCGGCCTCGGCCCGGGGGCGGCTCGGCGTCGGCCTGGTGGAGGTTCCGGACGTCCCCCGGCCCGATCCGCGTACGGCGGTGATGGAGCGGGCGGAGGTGCCCGAGCGCAAGCGGTTCTGCTCCCGCTCGGACTGCGGGGCCCCGGTGGGCCGTTCGCGGGGTGAGCGGCCGGGCCGTACGGAGGGGTTCTGCACCAAGTGCGGCCACCCGTACTCCTTCGTGCCGAAGCTGACCGGCGGCGACATCGTGCACGGCCAGTACGAGGTCGTGGGCTGTCTGGCGCACGGCGGCCTCGGCTGGGTGTATCTCGCGGTGGACCGGGCCGTCTCCGACCGCTGGGTGGTCCTCAAGGGCCTGCTGGACACCGGCGACCAGGACGCGATGGCGGCCGCGATCTCCGAGCGCCGCTTCCTCGCCGAGATCGAGCACTCCAACATCGTGCGGATCTACAACTTCGTCGAGCACCTGGACCAGCGCACCGGCTCCCTCGACGGCTACATCGTCATGGAGTACGTCGGCGGCAAGGCCCTCAAGGAGATCGCCAACGACCGCCGCACCCCGGCCGGGAAGCGTGACCCGCTGCCGGTGGAGCAGGCCTGCGCGTACGGCATCGAGGCCCTGGAGGCGCTCGGCCATCTGCACAGCCGCAATCTGCTCTACTGCGACTTCAAGGTCGACAACGCGATCCAGACCGAGGACCAGCTCAAGCTGATCGACATGGGCGCGGTGCGCCGGATGGACGACGACGAGTCCGCGATCTACGGCACGGTCGGCTACCAGGCCCCCGAGGTGGCGGAGCTGGGCCCGTCGGTCGCCTCCGACCTGTACACGGTGGCCCGGACGCTGGCGGTCCTCACCTTCGACTTCCAGGGGTACACGAACGTCTTCGTGGACTCGCTGCCGGACCCGGACACCATCGAGGTGTTCCGCACCTACGAGTCGTTCTACCGGCTGCTGGTGCGGGCCACCGATCCGGACCCGGCCCGGCGGTTCGGCTCCGCCGCGGAGATGGCCGAGCAGCTGACGGGGGTGCTGCGGGAGGTCGTGGCGCTGCAGACCGGCCGGCCGCGCCCGGCCCTGTCCACACTGTTCGGCGCGGAACTGCGCGTGGTCGACACGGAGTTGTTCGCCCCGCAGACGGACGACGTCTCCCAGCTGGGCGGCCGGGACACCGGCTCCGCGCGGGGCGGGCCGCTGGGCCGCCGCAAGGGCCGCGGCGGTCCCACGGCCGGCATTCCCGCGCAGGGCGGCTCGGGGCAGGTCCACGGCGGTGCGGCTCCGGTCGCGCCGGGGGCCGTGGCATCCGCGGTGGCCGGGGCGCTGCCGGTGGGCGCGCAGCCGTCCGGGCCGGCCGGCGGTCCCGCCCCGGGTGCGGCGGGGGCCGCTCCCCTGGCCGTGCCGCCGACCCATGTCCGGGGTTCCGCGCCGGGCGGCGGGGCTCCGCTCCCGTACGCGCCCCCGGCTCACGCCCCTCTTCCGGCGCCCCGGGCGGCCGAGCGGGCCCCGGGCCTCCCGGCCGGACCGTACGCCGCCGGCGCATCGGCCGGACCGTACGTCCAGACCGCTCCGGCCGGACCGTACGGCCCCGGCGGGGGTGTCCGGCTCGCCCGGTTCGACGCCCCGGCCACCGCGTTGGCGCTGCCGGTCCCCCGGGTCGACGCGATGGACCCGAACGCCGGTTTCCTCGCCGGTCTGATGGCCGCCGCCCCGGCCGAGCTGATCACCGCCCTGCAGACGGTCCCCGCCCCCTCGCTGGAGACCCGGCTGCGGGAGCTGCGGGCCCGGCTGGAGATGCGGGAGCCGGATGCGGCCGCCCGTGCGCTGACCACCCTGGAGGGTGAACACGCGGACGACTGGCGGGTCGTCTGGTATCGGGGCGTCGCCTCGCTGGTGACCGGTGACCACGAGACGGCGGCGCTCTCCTTCGACGCGGTCTACGACGCGTTCCCCGGGGAGATGGCGCCCAAGCTGGCGCTCGGGATCTGCGCGGAGGTGCTGGGCCAGCTGGACAACGCCGCCGAGTACTACCGCCTGGTGTGGGCGACCGATCCGGGGTTCGTCAGCGCGGCGTTCAGCCTGGCCCGGGTGCAGATCGCCGCCGGGGAGCGGGGGGCGGCGGTGAGCACCCTGGAGTCGGTGCCGGAGGCCTCGATCCACTACACCGCGGCGCGGGTCGCCGCCGTCCGGGCGCGGCTGCGCGAGCGCTCGCCCCGGGAACCGCTGCTGGGCGATCTGACGGCCGCCGGGGCCCAGGTGACGTCGCTGGGCGCCTTCGGTCTGGACCCCGTGCGGCGCGAGCAGTTGTCGACGGAGGTACTGGGCAAGGCGCTGGACTGGGTACTCTCCGGTAGTCCCGGTGCCCCGGGGCCGGGCAGACCGGACGCGGGTCCGCCGGATGCACGGAAGCTGCTCGGCGCCGAACCGACCGAGCGGGGACTGCGGTTCGGGCTGGAGCGCTCGTACCGGATGCTCGCCCGGCTCGCGCAGCGGGGCGACGAGAGGATCGAACTGGTGGAGCGGGCCAACCGTTTCCGCCCCCGGACGTGGGTGTGAAGATGTCTCAGAGCCACCAGCAGCCCGCCCTGGCGAAGTGCCCCGGCTGCGAGGAACCGCCGGCCGCGGGCGATCTGTTCTGCGGGGCGTGCGGCTACGACCTCTCGGCCGTGCCCGCGCGCCCCGGTGACCGGCCCACGATGCCCATCACCGTGCCCCCGGCCGCCCCGGAGGCATCGGCCGCCCAGGCGGCGCCGGCCGCGTCGGGTGCCGAGGCCGTGCGATGGCCCGCCGCCGCGGAGACCGGCAGCTCGGACGCGCCCGCGCCCGTGCACCGTCCGTCGGACCTGCCGGGGACGGACTCGGGCGGCAGGCCCCTGGGGGAGCAGGAACGGGTCCCGGAGCCGGAGCCCGTCGGCGGGCCTGAGCCCTCGGCCGTTCCGGTGCGCCACGACGACCGGGCCGAGCCGGGCGGTGCGGAGCACTCCGGTGGCTTCGCGCCGGCCGCGCCCGATCCCCGTACGGCGGAGCACCAAGCGGCGGCCGCCGCTCCCGCCGCCGGGGAGAAGGTCTGTGTGGCCTGCCGCTCCGGCCGGGTGGACCGCGACGGCTACTGCGAGAACTGCGGGCACGCCCAGCCCCGCGAGCGCGACCACATGGAGCAGGAGCTCGGCTCGGTGGCCGCGGTGAGCGACCGGGGCCTGCGGCACCACCGCAACGAGGACGCCTTCGCGGTGTCCTCGACCGCCCTGCCGGACGGTTCGCCCGCCGTCGTCGCGATCGTCTGCGACGGCGTCTCCTCGGCGAGCCGCCCCGACGAGGCGTCGGCCGCCGCCGCGAACGCCGCCAACGAGTCGCTGCTGGAGTCTCTGCCGCGCGGTACGCATCCGCAGCAGGCGATGCACGAGGCGATCGTCGCCGCGTCCGAGGCGGTCAACGCCCTGGCGCAGGAGCCGGCCGGGGCGATGGAGCACGACGCGCACCGCCATCAGAACGCCCCGGCGTGCACCCTGGTCGGCGCGGTCATGGCGGGCGAGCTGCTGGTCGTCGGCTGGGTCGGCGACAGCCGGGTCTACTGGGTGCCCGAGGACCGGACCCAGCCGACCGCGCGGCTCACCGAGGACGACTCCTGGGCCGCGCAGATGGTGGCGGCCGGCTTGATGAACGAGGCGGAGGCGTACGCGGACGAGCGCGCCCACGCCATCACCGGCTGGCTCGGCGCCGACGCGTACGAACTGGAGCCGCACACCGCCGCGTTCAAGCCGGACCGGCCCGGTCTGGTCGTCGTGTGCACGGACGGCCTGTGGAACTACGCCGAATCCGCCGAGGAGATGGCCGCCGCGGTCCCCGCCGACGCCCAGGAACACCCGCTGCGCGGCGCCCAGGTGCTCGTCGGACACGCGCTCGACGGCGGGGGCCACGACAACGTAACAGTGGCACTTCTGCCGTTCGCCGTCCGGCCGCAAGGGGCAGGATCGGCCTGCGAAACCGTTTGAGCCTCAAGGAGCCGACCAAATGGCCAACTTCTCCAAGTCGCAGGTGCCGCAGTTCTCCGTCGAGGTGTACCAGAACGAGTTCCTGCCCGAGGGCGGCCGCGAGGTCAACGCGATCGTCACGGTGACCTCGACCGGCGGCGGCACCACCGGCGGGATACCGCTGGCGGATGCGGCGCCCGCGTACGGGGCGGGGCAGGGGCCCGGCGCGGCCGTGGTGCTGATGGTCGACTGTTCGGGCTCGATGGACTACCCGCCGACGAAGATGCGCAACGCGCGCGACGCGACGACCGCGGCGATCGACACCCTGCGCGAAGGGACCCGGTTCGCGGTGGTCGCCGGAACGCATGGGGCGAAGGACGTCTACCCCGGCGGCGGACGGCTCGCGGTCGCCGACGCGCAGACGAAGGCGCAGGCCAAGGAGGCTCTGCGGAAGCTGAGCGCGGGCGGGGGCACCGCCATCGGCACCTGGCTGCGGCTGGCCGACCGGCTGCTGAACTCCGCCGACGTCGCCATCCGGCACGGCATCCTGCTGACCGACGGTCGCAACGAGCACGAGTCGCCCGAGGACCTGCGGGCGGCCCTGGACTCCTGCGTGGGCCGGTTCACCTGCGACGCCAGGGGCGTGGGCACCGACTGGGAGGTGAAGGAGGTCACGGGCGTGGCCGCCGCCCTCCTCGGTACGGCCGACATCGTCGCCGACCCCTCGGGCCTGGCCGCGGACTTCACGCGGATGATGGAGAACGCCATGGGCAAGGAGGTCGCGGACGTGGCGCTGCGGCTCTGGACCCCGGTGGGCGTGGAGATCCGGTTCGTGAAGCAGGTCGCGCCGACCGTCGCCGACCTGACCGCCCGGCGCACCGAGGCGAACGCCCGGGCCGGGGACTACCCGACCGGTTCCTGGGGCGACGAGTCCCGCGACTACCACGTGTGCGTCCTGGTGCCGGAGGCCGGGGTCGGCCAGGAGATGCTGGCCGCCCGGGTCTCGCTGATCCTGCCCGACCACTCGGGCGCGGGCAGCCCGCAGACGCTGTCGCAGGGGCTCGTACGGGCCGTGTGGACGGACGACATGGTGGCGTCGACGTCGATCAATCCGCAGGTCGCGCACTACACGGGTCAGGCGGAACTGGCACAAGTCATCCAGCAGGGGCTGGACGCGCGCAAGTCGGGCGACTTCGACGGAGCGACGGCGAAGCTGGGCCGTGCGGTGCAGCTGGCGTCGGCCTCCGGGAACCAGGACACTGCGAAACTGCTTTCGAAGGTGGTCGACGTCGTCGATGCCGCGACAGGTACTGTGCGACTGAAGGCGAAGGTCGCGGAAGCGGACGAGATGACCCTCGAAACCCGCTCGACCAAGACCGTTCGCGTCAAGAAGTAGCACAGAGCGATCACCTCGCGGTCAAGGCACCGCGACCGACAGCATGCGGCCTCCGCGGCCGGAAGAGGAGAGGGGGAAGCGCCGACATGCCGACCTGCCCGAACGGACACCAGTCGGGTTCCGAGGACTGGTGCGAGGTCTGCGGACACCGCATGACGACCGGCGGCGCGCCCGCGGGCGCGGTGCCCCCGCCGCCTCCTCCGCCGCCCGCGCCCGGCTACGGCTACCCCCAGCCGGGTTCCGGCTCCGATGTCGGCCAGCCCACCATGCAGGCGGAGCTCTGCCCGCAGTGCCGTACGCCGCGTGAGGCGATGGCGCCGTTCTGCGAGGAGTGCCGCTGGAACTTCCTCACCAACACGGCGACCTCCTACACCCCTCTGGCCCCGCAGCACAGCACGCCCAGCGGCCCGCCGCCCGGCCTCAACCTGCCGCCCGGCTTCCAGGCGCAGGGCCCTGGCGGACAGCCCGGCCCCGGCGGTCCCGGTGGTCAGCCCGGCCCCGGTGGACCTGGTGCGCAGGGCGGTCCGCCCGGCGCGCCGCAGCCGCGCGACCCGTTCGACTACCAGGGCTCGCGGCCCTCGCAGATGAACCGTCCCGCCGAGCCGCTCACCCCGGAGCGGAACGCCCCGCAGGGGAACGGCGGCCAGGGCGGGCCTCCGCAGTCGTTCCAGCAGGGTGCTCCGCCCTCCTCGTTCCAGCAGCAGGGCCCGCCGTCGGCGCGCTCGCCGTTCGAACCGCAGCAGTCGGCTCCGTCGCCGTTCGAGCCCCAGCAGTCGGCTCCGTCGCCGTTCGAGCCCCAGCAGGCGTCGCCCTTCGCGCCGCAGCAGCAGCAGTCGGCGCCTCCGCAGTCGCCGGGGCACACCGGCGGCGGGGACGACTGGATGCTGTCGCCGCCCTCCCAGGCGCAGCCGCCCCAGCAGTTCCAGCAGCCGGGCCCCCACCAAGGCCAGGGCCACCCCGGCCAGGGCCACCCGGACCAGGGCCACCCCGGCCTGCAGCACGGGCAGGACCAGGGGTACGACCAGGGTCAGCAGCACGGTGTGCCCGGCCAGGGACGACCGCAGCAGCCCGCCACCTGGACCGCCGTGATCGCCCCGGACCGCGCGTACTTCCTCGCGATGATGCAGCGCAGCGGACCCGAGGCGACCGGGCTGAACCTGCCCGCGTACTCCCCGGAGCAGCGCCTTCCGCTCACCGGCAGCCAGGTCACCATCGGGCGCCGTCGGCAGAGCACCGGCGAGTCCCCCGACGTCGATCTGTCGGTCCCCCCGGAGGACCCGGGCGTCTCGCACCAGCACGCGGTGCTGGTGCAGCAGCCCGACGGGGGCTGGGCGGTCGTGGACCAGAACTCCACCAACGGCACCACGCTGAACGGTGCCGAGGAGCCGATCCAGCCCTACGTCCCCGTGCCGCTCCAGGACGGTGACCAGGTGCACGTCGGGGCGTGGACGACGATCACGGTCCGCCGGGACTGAGACCGCCGGGCCGGGGTGCGCTCGCCGCCGTGGTTCACCGGCCGGCGGCGAGCGGCCAGGTGTAGGGGCCCTGCGGATCGTCGAGCCAGGCCCACTGCCGGCCCTGGCCGACCGTGATGCCGTACCTCTCCCGGCGCGGGCGCCCCTCGCGCTCCCAGAGGGAGAGTGCCTCGTGCGGATCGAGGGTGCCCGCGGTCAGCGTCAGGAGGAACCGGAACAGGTCGTCCCCGGCCACCCGGCGCGGCAGTCCGCCCAGGCGCGGCAGCCCGTCGGTCGGCGGCAGCGCCCCCCGCAGGGGCACGAAGTACGCCGGGGTGTGCAGGAAGTGCCCCTCGGCGCGCGGTCCGTGCGCCGTCGCGCGGACCTCCAGCAGGACCAGGCCGGTGGCGAGCGGCGCGAGGATCAACGCCCCCGGACGGCACTGTTCCGGCCAGCTCTGCGGTACGGAGGGCAGGGTGCAGGTCGCGATGATCCGGTCGTACGGGGCGCGCTCCGGGCAGCCCCGGGCCCCGTCGCCGGTGACCACCGTCGGGTGGTACCCGGCCGCCGCGAGGTGGCGGCGGGCCGACTCCGTGATCTCCGGCTCCAGATCGACGCTGGTCACGGCGGGGTCGCCGAGCCGGTGGGCGAGGAGGGCCGCGTTGTAGCCGGGGCCGGTGCCGATCTCCAGGACCGTGTGTCCGTCCGCCACGTCGAGGGCGTCGAGCATCAGGGCCATCAGGGACGGCTGGCTGGAGGACGAGACGAGTTCGCCGTCCTTGAGCCAGGTCGCCAGCGCCCCGTCCGCGTACACCCCGTGCAGCCAGCGGGAGCGCTGTCCGGGGTCGGCGGCCTCGTCCCCGAGGCGTTCGTAGCCCCCGATCCCGTGCACGTAGAAGAACGGCACGAACAGATGGCGGGGGACCTCGGTGAAGGCGGTGCGCCAGGCGGGATCGGTGAGTCCGCCCCGCGCGACGATCTCCCGCACGAGGGCATGCCGCGCCGCGTCGGCCTCGGCGTCGGGGGCGGACGGGGAGGGGCTCTGCCGGTGTGCACCCATGTCTCCACTGTCCTGCGCCGGGGCCGTGGGGGCGAGGGGGAGCGCACCGCCGGACACCGGACGTTGGTCCTAGGACCGCTGACCTCGGGCGGTGCGTCTGCGACCATGGACGGGTGACTGAGATTCCGCGCGACACGCTTCAGGAGCAGACCTTCTACGAGCAGGTCGGCGGCGAGGCGACCTTCCGGCGCCTGGTCCACCGCTTCTACGAGGGCGTGGCGGGCGACGAGCTGCTGCGGCCGATGTATCCCGAGGAGGATCTGGGCCCGGCCGAGGAACGGTTCGCGCTGTTCCTGATGCAGTACTGGGGCGGCCCGCGCACCTACAGCGACCACCGGGGCCACCCGCGGCTGCGGATGCGGCACGCGCCGTTCCGGGTGGACCGTGCGGCCCACGACGCCTGGCTCGCCCATATGCGCGTCGCGCTGGACGAGCTGGGGCTCGCGCCCGAGCACGAGCGGCGGCTGTGGGACTACCTGACGTACGCCGCCGCCTCGATGGTCAACACCGCGGACTGATCGCTTGCGGGCGCCGAGGGATCACCGGAGAGCGAGCATGTGAACGTTCGGTGACCGGTTGCCTCCGGAATTCGACGCTCCACCTCCGGATAACGATCACGATCGCATCAAGGTGCGCCTGTAAGCGGTTACCGAAACCCTGGTGCCTCTGAAAGCATCACCGGTACGTCGGGGGGCGTGCGCAGGTGGTGTTTCCGGGGCTGGGGGATCAGGTGACGGGTTTCGTCCTTCTGCGGGTGCGGGCTCATCGCCTGTTGCTCTCCGCGGCCGTCCTCGCCGTCCTGCTGACCACCTCCGTCCTGGCCGCGCTCACCGCGTTCTCCGATTCCGTGGGGGACGCGGCCCTGCGTCACACGCTCACCCACCGCTCGGCCGCGTCCGCCGCCCTCGTCGTGTCCGCCTCGGTGGACCACGAACAGCGCGCGGAGGCCGACGAGGCCGTCCGCAAGGCCTCCCGCGACGCCTTCGACGGCCTGCCCGTGACGGTGGGGAAGTTGGAGAGTTCGGGGTCGTACGCGCTGCCGCGGGACCTCCGGGACCCGGCCGCCCGGCGCGGTGAACCGGACCTCACCCACTTCGCCGCCCTCGACCGCGACCGGGTGCGGATCACGGAGGGCAGGGCGCCCGCCGCCTCCGACGGCACCGGACCCGTGCAGGTGGCGCTGCCCGTCGTCGCCGCCGAGGCGCTGAAGCTGAAGCCCGGCGCACGGCTCACCGTCACCGACCGGCTGCACGACGACAAGAAGCAACGGGTCCTGGTCACCGGTGTCTACGAGGCCGCCGACCGGTCCGACCCGTACTGGCAGTTGGACCCGCTCGGCGGGCGCGGGGTGCGCAAGCTCGCGTTCACGACGTACGGCCCGCTGCTCACCGACCCCTCGGTCATCGCCTCGGGCGCGCTCGGCGGCGGGCAGACGTCCTGGCTGGCCGCCGCCGACTTCACCACGCTGACCACCGGCTCCATGGAGGGGCTGCGGGACACGTCGGCGGCGGCCCCGAAGGCCCTGGCGGCCGCACCGGTGTTCACGTCCGGTGTCACCGCGCGGATGCCGCTGCCGACCGTGCTCGACCAGGTCGACCGGGCGCTGCTGGTCTCCCGTTCCACGCTGATGATCGTCGCGGTGCAGTTGGTGCTGCTCGCCGCGTACGCCCTGCTGCTCGTGGCCCGGCTGCTGAACAGCGAGCGGGACGGCGAACGCGAACTGCTGCGCGCCCGGGGCGGTTCCCGGGCCCGCATCACCTCGTTCGCCGCGATCGAGGCGCTGCTGCTGGCCGTGCCCGCCGCGGTGGCGGCCCCGCTGCTCGCGGAGCCGCTGACCGGGCTGCTGGCCGAGCGCAGCGCCCTGTCCCGGATCGGTCTGGAGGTCGGCGCGGCCGCGACCGGGACCGTCTGGCTGGTCTCCGCGGCCGTCGCGCTGGCCTGCGCCCTGGCGGTGGTGGCCCCGTCGCTGACGGCCGGGGCGGGCGGGCGCCGGACCCGGGCCGCGTCGCTGCCGGGACCCGTGCGGGCGGGCGCGGACCTCGGGCTGCTGCTGATCGCGGGGGTGGCGTACTGGCAGCTGGACCGGCAGGCCGGCGGCGGGGTGCTCACCGGCGACCGGGCCGGCAACCTCGGGATCGACCCCCTGCTGGTCACCGCCCCCGCCCTCGCGCTGCTCGCCGGAACGGTCCTCACGCTGCGGCTGCTGCCGCCCGCCGCGAGGCTCGCGGAACGGCGCGCGGCCAAGGGCCGGGGGCTGCCCGCGGCCCTTGCGGGCTGGCAGTTCAGCCGCCGCCCGCTGCGCGGCGCGGGTCCGGTGCTGCTGCTGGTCCTGTCGGTCGCGATGGGCATGCTGGCGATCGGGCAGAGCGCCTCGTGGAACCGCTCGCAGTCCGACCAGGCAGATTTCGGCTCCGGCGCCTCGGTCCGGCTGGTGGGCGGGCACGGCAGCGGTCCGGCGTCGGCCGGAATCTACAGCGGCCTGGACGGGGTGCGGCAGGCGGCGCCCGCCCACCGGACGACGGTGGAGGCCTCCGGGGGGCGCACGGCCGAGATCCTCGCCCTGGACACCGCCCACGCGGACGAGGGGATGCTGCTCCGCTCCGACCTGGCCGGCGGAAGCCCGCGCCGGGTGTTCGACACCATCGCCCCGAAGCGGACCCCGCGCCCCGGGCTCGTCCTCCCGAAGGACACCGCCCGGGTCACGATGGACCTCCGGATCACCACGGTGTCACCGAAGGGCTCCGAGGCCGCCTCCGACACGTCGGCGCCGGTGGTCACCGTGCTCCTGGAGGACCGCTACGGCCTCCCCTACCGGTTCCTGGCCGGCCCGGTGCCCGTGGACGGCCGCCCGGTCCCGGTGTCGTTCCCGGTGTCGGCGGCGGGCGGTCTGGCCGTGACCGGCATCGAGGTGGACGACGAACCGCCGTACGGACGAGCGGAGAAGCGCCGGGTCGCGGTGAGCGACGTACGCGTGGTCACGGCCCCTGGCGACGGCAACGCGTCCGGCTCCCCCGAAGGTTCCGAGGGCTCCGAAGGCCGGGAACGCCCGGTGCCGGTCTCCGGGTCGGTGCGCTGGGACGCGTCGATGGCATTGACCGACCGCGGCGACAGCCGGCCCGGCACACCGCCGGTGCGCAACGGGGCACCGGGCCTGCCGGACTTCACCTACGACACCGGGGTGAGCAGCGAGGACGGCTGGGAGCAGACCACCAGCACCCTGCGGATCACCGCCGCCCGGCCGAAGGCCGCGCCCCTCAAGGCGGTCGCGACGGACGCCTACCTGAAGAGCGCGCACGCGAAGCTGGGGGACGAGATCGACCTCACCCTGGCCGGGAACACCGTCCGGGTGACCCTGGCGGAGTCGGTACGCCGGCTGCCCACCACCGGGGCCGCCGAGCTTTCCGGCGCCGCCGACCCGGCGCGGAGCGGCGGCGCGCTGCTGCTGGACCTCAAGGCCGTCACCGAACTCCTGTCCTGGCGGACGACGGCCACCATCGAGGCGACCGAGTGGTGGCTGAGCGCCGACCCCGGCGACGCCCCGAAGGTCGCCGCCGCCCTGCGCGCCCTGCCGGACACCGACGCGGCCCAGGTGCTGGTCCGGGCCGAGGCAGCCCGGCAGCTGGTGGACGACCCGCTGGGCGCGGGGCCCCAGTCGGCTCTGCCGGCCGTCGCGGTGGTCGCCGCCGCGCTGGCGGCGGTCGGCTTCGCGGTCAGCGCCTCGGGCTCCCGGCGCGAACGGGCGGCGGAGCTGGGAGTGTTGCGGGCGCTCGGCGCCCCGCGCCGCCAGCTGGCCCGGATGATCGCCGCCGAACAGGGCGTGCTGATCGCTCTCGCCCTGCTGATCGGGCTCGGCATCGGCACGGTGCTGACCCGTGCCGTCGTCCCGCTCATCGTCCTGACCGGGCAGGCGGGCCGGCCTGTTCCAACGGTGCTGGTCGAGCTGCCCGCCGGGCAGGTCGCCGCACTGCTGGCCGGGGTCGCCGCCCTGCCGCTCGTGATCGTCGCGACGATGGCGCTGCGCCGCGGGGACCCGGCGGTCACACTGCGCCACCAGGGGGACCACTGACATGAGTGACGGCAAGCGGGCGGCGAGCGCCCCCTGGATACGGACCCGGCTGCGCACCGCACCCGGCGCCGCGGTGGCCCTCGCGGTGCTGGTGCTGGTGACGGCGTTCCTCGCCGCGGCGTTCCCGCGGGCCGTGGACGCGTACGAGACGAAGGGGCTGCGCCACGACATCCGGCTGGCCGACGCGGGGCGCAGCGCGGTGGAGGTCTCCCGACCCCAGCCCGGACTGGAACTGCCGCGGGAGCAGCGGGAGGCCGAGGTGCGCGGCCCCGAGCTGACACGGGTCGGCGGGGCGCTGCTGAAGGCGCTGCCCGCGCCGCTGCGCGCGGACCCGTCGTCCGTCGCGTACGGGATACGCACCATGGAGCCGGTCCTCGCGACCGAGCCGTGGCTGCCGAGGCCCGACACGGTGCCGCCGCAGCTCTCGTACACGGCGCAGACGGGGCTGAAGGAGCACGCCCGGCTGGTCTCGGGCGCCTGGCCGACGACGCCTGACGCGGTGACGTCCACCTCGCGTGCGGTGCAGGGCACGGTCACCGAGGAGACGGCGGCCGCGCTGAACATGAAGGTCGGCTCGGCCCTCCACCTGCCCACCGCGGTCGGGGGCCCGCTGAAGGTGACCGTCACGGGCATCGTCGCCCCGCGTGACCCGGGCGGCGGCTACTGGTCCGCCGATCCGCTGGTGCGCACCCCGTCCCTGATCCCGGACCCCACGAGCCCCTTCCCGCAGAACTACTGGACCGGCACCGTCCTGCTGGCCGAGGACGCCGGCCCCGCGCTCCTGGCCACCGCCACCGAACCGTCGCTCTTCTGGCGGTTCCCGCCCGACGCCTCCGCGCTCACCGGCCCCGACGGCTCGCGGCTGGCGTCCGTCGTCGACTCGCTGGAGAGCGGCCCCGGGCTGCTGGAGGTGCGGGCGATCGCCGGGGACACCGCGGAGGTCCTCACCGGGCTCGGTCACCTCGTGCAGGCCAACGCGCGGATGCGCGACGCGATCAGTCCCGTGATCGCGGTCGCCGCCCTCGGCATCGGCTCCGTGGCGGCCGTCGTCCTGGTGATGACGGGGGCCCTGATCGCCGCCCGCCGCAAGGCCGAACTGGCCCTGATGCGTTCGCGCGGCGGCTCGCTGCGTGGCATCGGCGGCCGTCTGCTCGCGGAGACCGCGGTGACCGTGCTGCCCGCGAGCGCGCTCGGTCTGCTCCTCTCGGTACTGGCCGTGGGCGAGGGCCGCTGGTGGCCCGCGGCGCTGGCGGCGGCGGGCGTCGGGCTTCTCGTCTGCGTCGCGCTGCCCCTGCGGACGACACTCCAGCACATCCGGCCCACCCTGCACGGCGCCCGCGACGACATGGTGAGCGCCCGGCCCTCGCGTCGGCGGAGCGTCGCCGAACTGACCCTGCTCGTGCTGGCGGTGGGCGCGGTGACGGCGCTGCGCCGTCGCGGTACGTCCGGGGGCGGCACCGATCTGCTGGTCAGCGCGGCACCCGTGCTGGTGGCGCTGATCGCGGCGCTGGTGCTGGTGCGGCTCTATCCGCTGCCCCTGCGGCTCGCCGCGCGTCCCATGGCCCGGCTGCGCGGGGCGATCGGCTTCCTGTCGCTGGCCCGGGCCGGCCGTTCCTCGGCCGGCGGGGCGCTGCCGCTGCTGGCCCTGCTGCTGGCGCTGGCCACGGCGGCGTTCGGCGGCTCGGTGATCGCCGGGATCGGGGACGCGCGGGACGACGCGGCGCTGGCGGCCGTCGGCGCGGACGCCCGGGTCAGCGGCGAGAGCGAGCGGGCGACCCTGCCCGACGGACTGGTCCGCGCGGTGCGCGACCTGGACGGGGTGCGGAGCGCGGCCGCGCTGCGGGTCGAGTTCGGCGTCGCCACGCCGGAGACGGCGGCCGGTGGCGGCAGTGCGGACGACAGCGGTACGGATACGGGTTCGGGCGCGGACACCGGTGGCGGCGACGCGGCCGGGGCGAGCGGCGCGAGGGCCATGGCCATGGTGGGCGTCGATCCGGCCTCGTACACCCGGCTGGCCCGCACGACCGGGCTGCCGGACTTCCCGAGCGGTCTGCTGAAGGCGACCGGCCCCTCGGCGCCGCTGCCCGAGGGAGCGAAGTCCGGCCCGGAGCGCGTGCTTCCGGTCATCGCCTCCCCGGCGGTGGCGGCCCGGCTGGGCAAGGAGGCGCACGCGGTCGACACGCTGTCCGGCGACTTCAAGGTCCGGGTGGTGGGGACCGTCGAGCGGGTGGCGTCGCTCGCCTCCACGAACTTCCTGATCGTCAACTCCGCCTCCCTGGAGGAGCGGGCGCCCACGACGCTGCTGCTCACCGGCGCCCCCGACCCCGGGAAGCTGCGCGCGGCGGCCGACGGGAACGGCGAGGAGTTCGTCGTACAGCTGCGTTCCGAGGAGCGCGCGCGCTATGTGAACACCCCGATGCAGGCGGGGGCGGAGCGGATCTATCTGGCGGCCGTCGCGGCGGGCGCCGGATACGCGCTGCTGGCCGTCCTGCTGTCGCTGCTCCAGACCGCGCCCGAGCGCAGGACGCTGCTGGCGCGGCTGCGGACGATGGGGCTCACCACCGGGCAGGGCAGGCGGCTGCTGGCCTTCGAGGCGACGCCGCAGGCGCTGCTGGCGGCGGGCGGCGGCCTGCTCACCGGCTGGGCGACCATCGTCCTGCTCTCCCCCGGCATCGATCTGGTGCCGCTGGCGCTCGCGGGCGTCGCCGGATCGGACACGAGCCCCGTCACACTGCGCGCCGACCTCTGGTCGCTGGCGCTGCCGGCCGCGGGGGTCGTGGCACTCGCCGCCGCGGTCGCGGGCGTCCAGGCGTGGTGGGCGAGCCGCCGCGGATCGATCACCGAACTCAGGGCAGGAGACTCCCGATGACCTCGTCCACCGAGACGGCAGGCACGGCCCGCGCGGCCGAGACGACCCTCGCGGAGCTGGAGCGGCGGGCCGCGGCCCGCCGGGACCGGCCCTCCTACGGGCACGACGCGCTGATCGCCTGCGACCGGGTGGTGCGGATCTTCACCACGGACGGGGTGGAGGTGCAGGCCCTCCAGGGTCTCGACCTGCTGGTCACCGAGGGCGAGTTGATGGCTCTGGTGGGGGCGTCGGGCAGCGGCAAGTCGACGCTGATGAACATCCTGGCGGGGCTGGACGTGCCGACGGCGGGCTCGGCGAAGGTCGCGGGGTGCGATCTGCTGTCGATGGGCCCGAAGGAGCGGCTGCGCTACCGGCGGGACGTGGTCGGGTTCGTCTGGCAGCAGACCGCCCGCAATCTGCTCCCGTATCTCACCGCGATCCAGAACATCACCCTGCCCATGCAGTTGCGCGGCGGGGGCGCCAAGCGCGAACGGGCGGCCCGCGCCGAGTCGTTGCTCGCCATGCTCGACATCGCGGACTGCCGCGACCGGCGGCCCCAGCAGCTCTCCGGCGGACAGCAGCAGCGGGTGGCGATCGCGGTGGCGCTGGCCAACAACCCGTCCGTGCTGCTGGCGGACGAGCCGACCGGTGAGCTGGACTCGGCCACCGGGGAGCAGGTCTTCGCCGCGTTCCGCCGCGCCAACGAGGAGTTGGGCACCTCGATCGTGATCGTCACCCACGACCAGGCGGTCGCCGACGAGGTCCGGCGTACGGTCGCCATCCGCGACGGCCGTACGTCCTCCGAGGTGCTGCGCCGCACGGAGGTGGACGCGGCGACGGGCCAGGAGTCGCAGGTGGCCCGGGAGTACGCGATGCTCGACCGCGCGGGACGGCTCCAGTTGCCCGCGGACTACACGCAGGCGCTGGGCATGGAGCACCGGGTGCTGCTGGAGCTGGAGCAGGACCACATCGGCGTGTGGCCGGACGCGCACGGGGCGTCGCAGGACGCACCGGAGAAGTAGCGCCGGTCGGGCCGAACGGGTCGGGCGACCGCTCAGCCGCGCCCGACGGAGAGGCTGAGCCCGCCGGGCCCGCCCAGGCCGCCGGCCGGGTCGCGGCGCAGCGCGATGGAGCCGAAGGGCGTCCGCAGCCGCAGCCAGCCGCCCGCCGCGAGCAGCGAGACGGGGAAGTCGGGGTCGGGGCGGAGGAAGCCGAGGGACTGGGCGGCGTGCACGGCGCGCAGGGGCAGGTCCGTGGTGCCGACCGGCCGCGACCAGATCTCGCGGCCGATCCGGTCGCGCTCGGCGCGGGTGCGCCGCTCCTCGGGCAGGGCCTCGTCCCGGGTGCGGAACTCGGTGACGGCGGCCTCCAGCGCGAGGCGCACGGCGTCGGGGCCGGGCAGCCCCGCCTGCTCCTGCCAGGGGCCCCGGGGCGGCAGGACGCCGGTCCAGGGCGGCCCGGTGACGGGGGCGGGCAGCGCACCGCCCCGCTCCCCCGGGCCCTCACCGGAGACGTCGAGGGACTCCAGCAGCTCCCCGGCCGACACCGTGACGTCGAGGGTCTCGGGGCGGGCCAGGCGGGCGGTGCGGATGGCGAGGACCTCGAAGGAGGGCGGGCGGCCGAACACGGCCAGCGCGTCGCCGCCGCCCGCCTGCAACCGGACCGCGGCGGCCCGGTCGTAGTGGAGCAGCCGGCCGAGGAAGGCGGCGAGATCCGCCGCCTCCCTCGGGTCGGCGAACCGCAGCGACTGCACGGGCACGGTCATGCCGCGGCGGGCTCCTCTGTCAGGTACTGCTGGAGGAAGAGCTTCTCCTCGGCGGAGATCCGCCGGGGCCGCTCCGCCGCCAGGTCGTACGGCACGACGACGGTCGAGGCGCGTACGTACACCTGCTCGGGGTCCTTGATCTCATAGGCGATCGTCAGGGACGCGGCGCCGATCTTCGTGACCCACGACTCGACGGTCACCGGTTCGTGCCGGTGGACCAGCGGCCGTACGTAGTCGATCTCGTGCCGGGCCACGACGGACCCGCCCGAGAACGACGGGGAACCGTCCCCGGGCGCCAGCCGGAACATGAAGTCGATGCGCGCCTCCTCCAGGTAGCGGAGGAAGACCACGTTGTTGACGTGGCCGAAGGCGTCCATGTCCGACCAGCGCAGGGGGCAGCTGTAGAGGTGACGAGCCAAGACGATCAGCCTCGCGTGAGCTTCTTGTACGTGGCACGGTGCGGGCGGGCCGCGTCCGCACCGAGGCGGTCGATCTTGTTCTTCTCGTACGACTCGAAGTTGCCCTCGAACCAGTACCACTTGGAGTCACCCTCGTAGGCGAGGATGTGCGTGGCGACGCGGTCCAGGAACCAGCGGTCGTGGGAGATGACCACCGCGGCGCCCGGGAACTCCAGGAGGGCGTTCTCCAGCGAGGAGAGCGTCTCGACGTCGAGGTCGTTGGTGGGTTCGTCGAGGAGCAGCAGGTTGCCGCCCTCCTTGAGCGTCAGCGCCAGGTTGAGGCGGTTGCGCTCACCACCGGAGAGGACGCCGGCCGGCTTCTGCTGGTCCGGGCCCTTGAAGCCGAACGCGGAGACGTAGGCGCGGGACGGCATCTCGACCTGGCCGACGTTGATGTAGTCCAGCTCGTCCGAGACGACGGCCCAGAGGGTCTTCTTCGGGTCGATGTTGGCGCGGGACTGGTCGACGTAGGAGATCTTGACCGTGTCGCCGATCTTGACCGAACCGCTGTCGGGGGCCTCCAGGCCCTGGATCATCTTGAACAGCGTGGTCTTGCCCGCGCCGTTCGGACCGATGACGCCGACGATGCCGTTACGGGGCAGCGTGAACGACAGGTCGTCGATGAGGACCTTGTCGCCGAAGGCCTTCGAGAGGTTCTCGACCTCGACGACGATGGAGCCGAGCCGGGGGCCCGGCGGGATCTGGATCTCCTCGAAGTCCAGCTTCCGCATCTTGTCGGCCTCGGCCGCCATCTCCTCGTACCGGGCGAGACGGGCCTTGGACTTGGTCTGGCGCCCCTTGGCGTTCGACCGCACCCACTCCAGCTCCTCCTTGAGGCGCTTCTGGCGCTTCTCGTCCTTGCGGCCCTCGACCTTGAGGCGGGCGGCCTTCTTGTCGAGGTAGGTGGAGTAGTTGCCCTCGTAGGGAATCGCGCGGCCGCGGTCGAGTTCGAGGATCCACTCGGCGACGTTGTTGAGGAAGTACCGGTCGTGGGTGACGGCGACGACGGCACCCGCGTACTTCGAGAGGTGCTGCTCCAGCCAGTTCACCGACTCGGCGTCCAGGTGGTTGGTGGGCTCGTCGAGGAGGAGCAGGTCCGGGGCCTCGATGAGGAGCTTGCAGAGCGCCACGCGGCGCTTCTCGCCACCGGAGAGGTTGGTGACCGGCCAGTCGCCGGGCGGGCAGCCCAGGGCGTCCATGGCCTGCTCCAGCTGGGCGTCCAGGTCCCACGCGTTGGCGTGGTCCAGGTCCTCCTGGAGCTTGCCCATCTCCTCCATCAGCGCGTCGGAGTAGTCGGTCGCCATGAGCTCGGCGACCTCGTTGAAGCGCTTGAGCTTGCCCATGATCTCGGCGGCGCCGTCCTGGACGTTCTCCAGGACGGTCTTCGACTCGTCGAGCTTGGGCTCCTGCATGAGGATGCCGACGGTGAACCCGGGCGACAGGAACGCGTCGCCGTTGGACGGCTGCTCCAGGCCCGCCATGATCTTCAGCACCGTGGACTTACCGGCGCCGTTGGGGCCCACGACACCGATCTTCGCGCCGGGCAGGAAGTTCAGATTGACGTCATCGAGAATCACCTTGTCGCCGTGCGCTTTGCGCGTCTTGCGCATGGTGTAGATGTACTCAGCCAAGAGAAACCGTCCGGCAGCAATAGAGGTGTGGGCAGATACACCCATCTTGCCTGACACCCGCCCCCGGAAGGAAACCCGTCCACCCACCGGCACCGGAGCGGCGGTCACCGTGTGCGGGCAGGTGCTCACTCACCGTCGGCGAGCGGCTTCTTCCGGCGGAGGGCGAAGACCGCGCCACCGCCCACGACGAGCAGTCCGATGGCGACGGCGGCGAGCATCGGGGTGGCGCTGGATCCACCCGTGGCGGCGAGGTCGCCCTCCAGCCCCGACGAGACGGAGCCGGTCGTGGCCGGGACGGACCGCTCGGCGCTCCGCGTGCCGACGTCGTTGCCCGCGCCCCCCGCCTCCTGGCTCTCCCGCTCCAGGACGCTGCCGCTGGTGGCGCAGTCCAGCACCCCGGTGAAGGTACGGCTGAAGCCGGCGGGCCCGGTGATGGTGAAGTCGTACGCCTGGTCCTCGGCGACGGGGACGGCGACCGTGCTGGTCTCTCCGGCGGCGACGGTGTGCTCCTCGCCGGCCAGCTCGAAGGTGAACGGCGCGTCGCCCCGGTTGGCGGCCGTGACGTCCACCCCGCCCTTCGCACAGTTCTTCCGGGCGGTCACCGCCGGGGCGGCGCCGGTCTCGGCCCAGGCGGCGGTGGCGCGGGCGGAGACGGTCGACTCGCTGGAACCGGCCAGGATCTGGGTCTGGGTGCGGCCCGTCCCGGCGAGGGCCCGGCCGACCGGCACGGAGGTGGTGGCCTGGACGGCCAGCGACGCGGTGCCGTCGGCGGTGCCCTTCGGCACGGCGAAGTAGAGCCGGTCCCCGTCGGACGCCTCGGTGACCGGGGCGCCCTTCTTGTCGGTGACCTGGACGCCGCTGGCCGCGGCGTCCACCGGGGGCGACACCGAGACCTGACCCGCGGCGGTGCGGACGGTCACCGGACCGAGCAGTTCCCCGGCCCGGCCGGAGACGGCGGCCGGCTCCAGGGTCAGCGAGGTCCGGGGCTCCTTCTCCGGGCGCGCGCTGCGCTGCAGCCAGTCGGCGAGCTTCTCCGCCTGCTTGTCCGACGCGGTGACGTCGGCGTTGTCCGAGTAGCGCCAGATGGCGACCTGCGTCCCCGCGGCCGCGGTCCGCTCCGTCAGCGGACCGGTACCGGCCGCCTCGGCGAGCGCGGCCAGGTCGTCGACCTGCGGGTAGGAGTGCTGGAGGATCCAGCGGATCCTCCCCGCGTTCCGGTTGCCGCCGAGTGAGGTCTCGGCCCAGGGGGTCTCCAGGTACTTGGCCTGCTCCTGGGTGGGGTTGTGGAGGTCGATGCAGTAGGTCTTGAGCTTCCCTCCGCCGTCCACGGTCATCTCGAAAAGTCCGGCGGGCAGTTCCTGGGTCCGGACGGGCGCGCCGTCCTCCCCCGCGATGCGGAGCACGGCGCTGTCGAAGGTCTTCAGTCCGTCGAGCACGGCGGCGGCGCCGCCGTGGTGCCGGCTGGTGTCGTCGGCCGCCGCCGGTCCGGCGCCGACGAGCGCGGCTGCCGCGACGAGACCGGAGACCAGCAGAGCGGCGACCGGGCGGAGGATCCCGCGCCCGGGGTCCGCTCCTGTCGTGCCGGATGACGACGCAGCGGACGCTGAAGGCGCAGAAAACACAGAATTCCCCTCCGGGCGAGGCCCTTGCGCGTGGTGCGCGTGTGGGGAATGCCTCGCCAGCAGACCCAAGTGACCCGTGAGCACTGGGAATCCTAAAGAACGGGCGGAGGCGAGTCCCCCGAACTGCCCTTCGCCAACCGTTCCGAATCGGAATCGTTATCGCGGGATGGCGCCAGAACGCGTCACCGAACAGCCTTTTCAGGACACTGCGGCCATTGCGCCGACCTGTTCTCCTTCTTTCGGCGCCCTCTCCGTGTCGCCGTCCGTGACGCGCTCCGGACGCTCCGTCAGATGCGGTTCCAACCTGGGCGCCCGGCGGAAGGCGGCGGTTCCCCGGCTCAGATCGTGGCCGACGGCGACCGCCTCGACATCGACGAACGTCCGTCGCTGACCGGCCTGTTCTTCCTCACGGATCTTCAGTCGGCCGTGCACGACCAGAGGTTCCCCGACCGAAACGGAACCGGCGAGATTCGCGGCGAGCGTCCGCCAGGACCAGACGGTGTAGAAGCTGGTGCGGCCGTCGGCCCAGAGCTGTTTCTCGCGGTCCCAGCGGCGCGGAGTGACGGCGAAACGGAATCGCGCCATTCCTCCGGTGGCCGTCTCCCGGAAGTCCACCGCGGTCGCCGCGTTACCCACCAGGGTCACCAAGGTCTCGTTCATTTCCGCCCCCGCATTCCTTGTCTTCCTTGCCTTGCTTGTCTTCCATGCCGTGCCGCACCGCGCGTACCTCGTCGCACGGCGGTGTCGTACGCACTCCATGGTGGCCGCCGGAAAGGAATCACGTCGGGGCCTGTGGACTACCGGCCGGTTGTGGAAAACTCCGTCACCGTCACGTACCGCTCGCGCACTTCCCGGTAGCGGACCAGTTCGGCCGCGACCGGGTCCAGGACCCTGGCCCGGCCGCAGCCGGCCGCCGCCTCGCGCAGCCGCCGCTCGGCGTCCTGCCCGAACCGTCTGGCCGGTCCACGGATGGCCGCGGCGCAGGCCCACTCGACCAGCGGGCCGCCGACGACACCGGCCAGCATGATGAGCGCGGGGGTGACGAGCCCGGGTTCCAGGACGCCGATGATCTGGCCGGCCAGCCACAGGCCGCCGAAGATCTGCAGGAGCGTCATCGACACCTGGGCCAGCACCGCGGCCGGCCACCACTTCGGCCGGGGCGGCTTGGGCGGTCGCCCGCCGAGCTGGGGGACCGTGCCCGTCCCCGTCTCCGTCCCGCCGCTCCGCTTGGACGCGCCGGGGGCCCCGGCCCTGACCGCCAGTTCGTCCAGCGCCTCGGACAGCCCCTGCGCCCCGGTGAACGCGGCCTCGCGCACCGCTTGCGCCCAGGGGCCGGGCAGCCCGTCGGCCGCGTCGTCCGCGACGATCCGCACCGCCTGCTCGACCCGCTGCCGGGCCGTCAGCTCCTCCTCGGGCGGGGTGAGCGCCTGGCCCATCCGGTCCAGGCTGCCGGGCAGGCCCCGGTTCTCGTACCAGCGCCAGAGCCGCAGCCAGGGCGTCCCGCAGGCCCGGCTCGCGTTGCGGCGCCACTCCCGCTCGGCGGCCTGTCCGGCGGCCGCGGCCCCGACGGCGTCGGCCAGCCGGTCGGTGAACTCCTCGCGGGCCCGCTCGCCGAGACCGGGCCGCCCCTCGGCCACGTACACCGGGCGCAGCCGGGCCGCCGCCGCGTCGACGTCGGCGGAGAGGCGGCGGGTGGCGGCGGTGCGGTCCGAGACGAACCGGCCGATCATCTCGCGGAGTTCGGGGACCCCGTCGCCGGTGAGCGCGGACAGGGACATGACGGTGGCGCCGGGTTCGCCGTGCTCCCCGAGCGCGATGCCGTCCTCGTCGAGGAGGCGGCGGAGGTCGTCGAGGACGAGGTCGGCGGCCTCGCCGGGCAGCCGGTCGGTCTGGTTGAGGACGACGAAGGTGACCTCCGCGTGTCCGGCGAGCGGGCGCAGATAGCGTTCGTGCAGGGCGGCGTCGGCGTACTTCTCGGGATCGACGACCCAGATCACCGCGTCGACCAGGGCCAGGACCCGGTCCACCTGGTCACGGTGCTCGGTGGCCGCCGAGTCGTGGTCGGGCAGGTCGACCAGGACGAGCCCCTGGAGCGCCTCGTCGAAGGCGGCGGGTCCCGGGTGGGGCCTGCGGCGCAGCCGCCCGGGGACGGCGAGGCGGTCCAGCAGTCCCGCCGCCCCGTCGGTCCAGCTGCACGCGATGGGCTGGGAGGTGGTGGGCCGGCGGAGCCCGGTGTCGGAGATGGGGGCCCCGGCGAGCGCGTTGAACAGGGTCGACTTCCCGCTGCCGGTGGCTCCCGCGACGGCGATGACCGTGTGCCGGGAGGAGAGCCGCTGCCTGGCCGCGGCCTCGTCCAGCACGCGGCCCGCCTCGGCGAGGGTGTCCCGGTCGAGCCGGGCGCGGGAGAGTCCGACGAGCTCGCGCAGGGCGTCGAGCCGGGTGGGCAGCGGTCCGCCGGCGGGGGCGTACGCCTCGACCTGCGGCTCCGCGTCGTCCTCTGCGGGCGTGGGCGGCGCGGCCTCCTCCGCTTCGCGGGCCTCGGCCGCCGCCGCGCGCCGGGCGATGAGCCCGTCGTCCCAGCGCCCGTCCTCACGCCCGTCCGGCTTCCCCGTGCTGTCGCCCCGGCCCTTGCCGTGGCCCTCGTCCGTGACGGCAGTCATCGCTGCCACCTCTCCTTCTGCAGTACGGAAAGCGCGGCGATCAGTTCGGCCTGGGGCTCGGGGGCGACGTCGAGCGCGTCGAGCGGGGCGAGGCGGCGTTCGCGTTCACCGCGGAGCACCTGGTCGAGGCAGCTCGTCAGCAGCTCGCCGCCCTTGTCGCGGAGGCGCAGCGCGCCCTGGGCGCCGATGCGTTCGGCGAGCTGCTCCCCCGCCGCACGGGCGCGCCGCCCGCCGAGCAGGGCTGCCGCGAGGAGGGCCGTGACGTTCTCGGGGGCGGGCGCCACACTGCGGTCGAGCTGGCGCACCTCCTCGTCGACCAGCTCCTCCAGGACCCGGCGCCACCGGCGTACGGCGACGGCGATCCGCCCTTCGACGTCCTCGGCGGGCCCCCAGCCCCCGGCTTCGCGTCCGGCGCCCTCGAACCGGAACAGGGCCCCGGCGGGTTCGCGGAGCCAGTGGGTGCGGATCTGTTCGTCGGCGGCGGAGACCGAGCACTGGAGCAGGGCCACCAGGCTGTCGACGAGGGCTTCGAGGAGTTCCTCGGGCGAGCTGTAGAGGGGGTAGCCGCGCCACCGGGTCCGCGCGTCCCCGGAGAGCACCGCCCCGTTCCTCAGCCGGCGGCGGATCCGGTTGGCTTCCTTGCCGTACGCCTCGTCGACAGCCGCGGTGAGCCGTACGGAGGCGGCGTACTGGGCGGCGACGGCGGAGGCCAGGGCGGGCATCCGGACGTTGAGCGACTCGATGACGCCGGAGGCGGTGCGTCCCACCGCCTGCTGCCGGGCGGCGGGGTCCTGGGCCCGGTGGGCGAGCCAGGCGCGCAGCGGGGCGACGGCGCTGGTGGGGAGCAGTCCGCTGCCGCCGCCAGTGGACTCGGGCAGTTCGGGGATGGTGAACCGGGGCACGTCCCCGAGTCCGGCCCGGGTCAGCAGGGCCGCGTACTGCCGGGACACCTCGGCGATCACCTGGTGGGGCACCCGGTCGAGGACGGTGACGAGGGCGGCGTCGTACTCCTTCGCGGTACGCAGCAGGTGCCAGGGCACGGCGTCGGCGTAGCGCGAGGCGGTGGTGACCATGACCCAGACGTCGGCGGCGCAGATGAGTTCGGCGGCGAGGACGCGGTTGCGGACGACGAGGGAGTCGATGTCGGGGGCGTCCAGGATGGCGAGCCCTCGGGGCAGGCTGACCGCGGTCTCCACCCGCAGGGCGGCGTCCCCGTCCTCCCCGCGTGCGGCGAGGTCGTCAAGCCCGTCGGGGTCGGGCGTCTGGCCCGGCGGCAGCCAGATCCGGGTGAGCTGCGGCAGCACCCGCACCCCCGCGAACCAGTGGTGGTCGTCCGGGTGGCAGACCAGCACCGGGGTCCGGGTGGTGGGCCGCAGCACACCGGCCTCGCTGACCCGGCACCCCACCAGCGAGTTGACCAGGGTGGACTTCCCGGCCCCGGTGGATCCGCCGATCACGGCGAGCAGCGGCGCCTCGGGGTCCTTGAGGCGTGGCAGGAGGTAGTCGTCGAGCTGGGCGAGGAGTTCGACCCTGGCCTGCCGGGCCCGTTCGGCCCCCGGCAGGGGCAGTGGGAGACGCACGGCGGCGACACGGTCGCGCAGGGCGGAAAGTGCGTCGATGAGCTGAGGCCGTACGTCCATGGTCACCACATGCGAAGAATGCCCAATTTTGGAGCCTTTTTGAAGCGTATAGACCCCTCTGCGCGGCGGTTCCACCCTCTGGACAGAGTCAGGACAGAGGGGACGAGTGGGGCAGGGGCATAACGAGTGCACAACACCCGGCGCGCAGCGGGCGAAAAGCGCTGCGGGAATCGCACCTACCTGCGATTATCGGTTCGCTTCACCGAACCTCCACATCGTGCCACGCAGGTGAAGCAACCGGGTCCAGGGGATCGGAGCCCTATCCTTGTCCCGGCACGGCCACGGAACCACCGATCAGGACTCCCGGCCCCCGTAGCTCAGTGGATAGAGCAGGCGCCTTCTAAGCGCTTGGCCGCAGGTTCGAGTCCTGCCGGGGGCGCACAGCCACGCAGCTCATGGGCATACGTGCCCGGTGGGTGCCCGCACCGCTGCTGAAGATGATGCCGGACGTGGAGCCGGCGAACCGGCGACGAGGGGGTCCGGGGCCATGCGGCCCCGGACCCCCTCTCCTCGTGCCGGAGTTCAGCTCACACCGTCGGTGCTCCGGTCCACCGCCGACCGGCCCTCCAGAAACTCGGTGACCTTGCGCAGACGCAGGGCGAGCTGGATCTCCAGGGCGGGTCCGGGCTGCTGCCACTGCGGACCTCGACCGCGGACCGGGTTCTCGAATCGATCGTCGCGCGCTTCACCTGAGAGCTCCCCTTTCCCCTGTTCGCCGGGCGGTGGCCCGGACAGAAGGGTGCGCGAGGCCGGTCGCAGGGACGTGAAAACTCATACGGTCCGCAGTAGACGACGGCAGCCCTCCCGGCCACAAAGGAAGAGGGATAGTCCGTCAAGTCGGCGGCCTCCCCTACGACGGCCGGGGGAGGCGATGCGCCCGATGTCCGCGACCTTCGGGCAGGAGTTCGGGCATACCCGGACGGGAGTTCGAGTGCGGTGAAACCTTCCGCCCGGCGGGACGTTCGTCAGGGCATGGGAGCGGGCAAATCGATCAGGTGGGCTCCGAAAGGCGGAATCCCCTCCCGCAGGACCGGCCCCCCGCACCCCGTCACCCGGCGGGCATCCGCGACTCCGTGCCGCCGCCCGTCCCCCCGGTCCCGCCGCCCGCACACCGAAGCGCCTGCGTGAATTGCGCACCATCAGGGAAAGGAGCGCCGCGATGGCGACGCCGCTGTCCGCCGACAAGCTGCTCAAAGCCCTCCGCGACGAAGGCCTCCACGTCGTCGAACACCGGAGCTGGCGTACCAACAACCGTAATCACAAGGGTCCCTGGGGACCGACGCACGGGGTGATGATCCATCACACGGTCACGTCGGGCACCGCGTCCTCCGTCGAGCTCTGCTACAACGGCCACTCCGCCCTGCCGGGTCCGCTCTGCCACGGTGTCATCGCCAAGGACGGGACCGTCCACCTCGTGGGGAACGGACGGGCGAACCACGCCGGGCTCGGCGACGACGACGTGCTGCGCGCCGTCATCGCGGAGAAGGCGCTGCCCCCGGACAACGAGGCCAACACCGACGGCAACCGGCACTTCTACGGCTTCGAGTGCGTCAACCTCGGCGACGGCAAAGACCCTTGGCCGGCGGCCCAGTTGCTGGCGATCGAGCGGGCCGCCGCCGCCGTCTGCCGGGCGCACGGCTGGTCCGAGCGGTCGGTGATCGGGCACCTGGAGTGGCAGCCGGGCAAGGTCGATCCGCGCGGCTTCACGATGAACTCGATGCGTACGCGGATCGGCAAGCGGCTGGACGGCGCCCCGGACGGCCCCTCCAAGCCGCCGCCGAAGCCTGCGTACGAGCCGTTCCCGGGGTCCGCGTTCTTCAGGGTGGGCCGGAACAGCGCCGTCATCACGGCGATGGGCAAGCGTCTGGTGGCCGAGGGCTGCGGGCGGTACACGGTGGGCCCCGGCCCGGCCTGGTCCGAGGCCGACCGGAAGTCGTACGCCGCCTGGCAGCGCAAGCTGGGCTACTCGGGCGAGGACGCGGACGGCGTTCCCGGGAAGAGCAGTTGGGACCGGCTCAAGGTGCCCAACGTGTGACAGGGCGCGCCTCACGGTGGCCCGGCTCGCGCTCTTCCGGCGAGCGCGAGCCGGGCCACCGCACGCGGATCAGCGGTCAGCGGTTGAAGCCGCTGCCCCGTCCCGCCTTCGTGGCCACCGTGCCGAGCGCCCCGTGCCCGAAGCTGAAGGAGCCCTTGGCCGCCAGGCCGGAGGCGGTGGCCCAGAACACCCACAGGGAGCCCTCGCCCGCATTTTCGCCCGGCGCGCCCACGGCCGGTTCGGTGCGGCCGTCGCCGTTCAGGTCGCGCAGGGAGACCGCGCCGCCCTCTAGGGTTTGCCCTCGGCGCCGGTGACCTGCCGATGGTCAGCCGGTGGATCTTGAGGGACGGTGCGATGACGACCGAGATACGAACGGTGCAGGCCGGCGAGGTGATGCGGTACGCCGACGGCATCCGCGACGTGTACGCGAGCGCCTTCGCGGCCCCGCCCTGGAACGAGGATCCGGCTGAGGCCGACGTCTACGCGGAACGGCTCGCCCGGGACGCGCTCCGGCCCGGGTTCACGGGGGCGGTGGCGACCGCGGGCGAGACGGTGACCGGTTTCGCCACCGCCTGGATCACCCCGGAGCACTTTCCGGCCGATCGCAGCTACGGGCAGGTCGCCCAGGCTCTCGGGGCGGGGCGCACGCGGGCGTGGCTCTGCGGGGCGCTGGAGGTGAACGAGCTGGCGGTCGCCCCGGAAGCACACGGCGGCGGGCTCGGCGCGGCGCTGCTGGACGCGGTGACGGGGGCGGCCCCGGGCGGCCGTTGCTGGCTGCTGACCTCGGTGCGGGCCGAGGCGGCCCTGCGCCTGTACGAGCGGACCGGCTGGCGGCGGGTCGGCACATCCGTGCCCGGCAAGGCCGCCCTGGTGGTGCTGCTCGGCCCCCGGCATCCGGGGCGGGAGGAGGCCGGGGGCGGCCGGTAGCCCCGCCGCCGTACCCCGGTGGTGACTTACCGCGCGACGACCAGCAGCACGAACGCCGCCAGCGAGAGCACCGTGCGCACCCGGTGCAGCGTGTTCCAGCGGGACTCGAAAGCCGCGCGGGCCGCACTGTCGTCGCCGCCCTCGGAGGCGGCGAGGGCGTTGTTGAGCGGGATGTTGCCGACCACGGTGATCAGATGACCGGCGACCGAGCAGATCAGCGCCGCCAGGATGGCGGGCCCCGCCACCCGGTCGTGTTCGCCGAGGCCCGTGAAGAACGCGGCGGCGGGCAGCGCGACGACGCCGAGGAACAGCACCAGGAAGACCGGCCGGGGGACCTTCTCGTTGAAACGGCGCATGGCCGCGGCGAACTGCTCGTCCCTCAGGTCGGCGAGGCCGGGCATGATCCCCGTCAGGAAGGTCAGCATGAAGCCCGCGTAGAGGCCGGTGACGATCGTGGCGAGTACCAGGGAGAGGGAGGTCATGGCGGACATCATGGCCCGGAAGGACGGTTCACAGCACGCATTTTCGAGTGACCGTGCGACCGGCCGCGCCCGCACCGGGGACCCGGCGCGGGCGGCCTCCGGCGCGGAGGGCCCCCTGCGCGGAGGGCCCCCGTGCGGGCGGCCTCCGGCGCGGGCGGCCTCCGGCGCGGGCGGCCTCCGGCGCGGAGGGCCCCCGGCGTGGAGGGCCCCGGCGCGAGCAGGCTCCGATCCGGGCGGCCCCAGGCCGGCGACCTCCGGCGCAGGCCGCCCAGCGCGGGCAGGGTCCGATCCGGGCGGCCCCCGGGCCGGTGGGGGCGGGCGATCCGCGTCAGCCGATCTCGCCCTCGCTCGGTTCCGGCGCGTCGTCCGTACCGGCTCCGCGCTGGAGCCGGTCCGCCTGACCGATGGCCGTGGCCAGCTTCTCCACCGCGCTGTCCTCCGTGGACTCCGCCAACCCGGATGCCCGGGAGGCGAGTTCGCCGAGTCGGGGCGCGCCCGGCAGATCGCCTCCGCGTAGCCGGTCGGCGAAGTAGGCGGCCACGGCCGCTACTTGGAGCCGGTCGTTCTCGCCGCCCCAGAGGGTTTCGTCGACCGCCCCGGTCGTGACGGTTCCGGTCTCCTCCTGGGCCTTGCGGGTCTTGGGGTCGAGCCAGCGCACCGTCGCCCGGGCCACGGTGCCGGACGCGCCCTCCCGCAGCCGTACGGCGTACAGAGCTGTCACGGTGTGGCCGGGGCCGACCTCGCCGCCGTCGACGCTGTCGTCGCGGAAGTCCTCGTCGGCGACCTTGCGGTTCTCGTAGCCGATCAGCCGGAACTGCCGCACGTTCTTCCGATCGAACGCCACCTGGGCCTTGGCGTCGCGGGCCCGGATCTCCAGGTGGGCGGGCAGCTGGTCGACGAAGACCTTGCGGGCCTGCGTCTCGTCACCGACGTACGTGGTGTTGCCGTCGCCCTTGTTGGTGAGCTGCTCCATGAGCGCATCGCCGTAGTCGCTGCCGACACCGACGCCGAAGAGGGTGATGCCGTACTCGCGACGGGCCGAGTCGATCTTCTTCAGGATGGATTCGGCCTCGGTGTCGCCGGTGTTCGCGAGGGCGTCGGAGAGGAGCACCACGCGGTTGGTGGCGCCTTCGCGGTGGCCCTCGACCGATTCCTCGTAGCCGCGGGTGATGCCCGCCCCGACGTTGGTGGACTGGGCGGGCTCCATCTCCTCCACCACGTCCTTGATCCGGTTCCGGTTGCCCTTGACGCGGGTCATCGGCAGCCGGGTCTCGGCCGTGTTGCTGAAGGTGACCAGGGAGAGGGAGTCGTCGTCGCGCAGTTCGTCGGCGAGGATGGTCAGGGACTTCCGGACCAGGTCCAGGCGGCCGGTCTCGGCCATGGACCCCGAGATGTCGACGACGAACGTGAGCGCGGCGGGCGGCCGTTCGGCGGCGGGCGGTGCGGTCTTCGTGGCCAGGCCGACCCGCAGCAGCGACCAGTCGGAGGCTCCGGTTCCGCCTCCCCCGCCCGTCCCGGAGCCGATGCGCGCCCCGTCGACGTTGACCGAGAAGCCGTTGCCCTCGGGCCGTTCGTACCCCTGGCGGAAGCTGTTGACGAACTCCTCGGGACGTACGTCCTCGGCGGCGGGCAGCCGGCCGTCGCCGAGGGTGCGGCGCGCGTAGCCGTAGCTGGCGGTGTCCACGTCCAGGGCGAAGGTGGAGAGGTAGTCGGGCGCCTTGGCGTCCGGCGCGGCCGAGGCCCCGGACCCGGCGTCTCCCCCCGGTGCGGCCGACCGGCCGGTCTCGGGCGCCACCGCGTCCGGCGCGGGCTGTCCGCCGCCGGTCGATCCCTGCCCCTTGCGCGAGCCGGAGCCCAGATCGCGCGTACCGTCCGACCCGCTGCCGGCGCCGCAGGCGGTGAGCGCCAGGGCGCCCGCCAGGAGGAGCGCCACAGCTCCCGCCCGGCCTCCTGCCCAGCTCCTCACCGGGGCCGTCGCCGGGCCTCCCGCCGGCTCTCCCGCCCGCGTCCCATGTCGTCGGCTGACCTGGTTCATGCGTAACCCCCCACGTCGTCACGGTGTCCTCGACACCTGTGAATGTGACGTACGGGACCGCCGACCGGAGTCGACGAAAGCGTTGCGGAACCATCTCGATGCGGCAACAGCGGGCGGGAAAACGGCGGAACATCAGGTTCAGGACACGATGTCCTTACGGCTGAACCCGCGGAAGGCCAGCGCGAACAGAATCAGGGCATAGGTCACTGATACGGCCGCGCCCTTGATCATGCCGCCCCACTCCAATTGCGGCTGGAGCGCGTCGGCCCAGGCGAACTGCCAGTGCGCGGGCAGGAAGTCGCGCCAGGAGCCGAGCGCGGTCACCGCGTCGAGCACATTGCCGACGATGGTGAGGAAGACCGCGCCGCCGACCGCGCCGAGCGGCGCGTCCGTCCTGGTGGAGAGCCAGAACGCCAGTGCCGCCGTGACCAGTTGGGAGACGAAGATGAACGCCACGACCAGCGCGAGGCGCGGCACGGTGTCCCCGGCGGACAGGGCTCCCCCGGTCGGCAGTTTCAGCGGCCCCCACCCGTAGGCCGCCGTTCCCGCCGCCAGCGCGACGACCGGCAGCAGCACCATCGCGGCGAGGCTGAAGCCGAGCGCGACGACGAGCTTGGACCACAGCAGCCGTACGCGCGGCACCGGCGCGGCGAGCAGATAGCGCAGCGAGGACCAGCTCGCCTCGGAGGCCACGGTGTCCCCGCAGAACAGGGCCACCGGGATCACCAGCAGGAAACCGGCCGAGACGAACAGCGAGGTGGCCGCGAAGTTGGCCGCGGACTCGGTCGCCACGTCCATCAGGTTGATCCGGCTGCCTCCGCCCCGCCCTCCGCCGCCGTCCTCGCCGTCCGGCGTGCCGCCGATGGCGAAGGCGATGATCAGGATGAAGGGGAGGGCGGCGAGCACCCCGCCCATGAGCAGGGTGCGACGCCTGCGCAGCTGCCGCACGGCCTCGACGCGGAGCGGGAGCGTCCGCCCGGCGCGGTAGCCCGCGGCCTCCGGGTGTTCGGTCGCCACCCGGGCCTCGGGCGGCTGTACGGGGGCGCTCATGCTGCTCCTCCGGAGATCAGGGTGAGGAAGGCGTCCTCCAGGCGGCGGTGCGGTCCGACGCCGGTGACCGGGACGTCGAGCCGGACCAGGTCGGCGACGAGCCGCGAGGTGGTGGCCCCGTCCAGGCGGACGAGGAGCCCGCGCCCGTCGTCGGTGGGGACGGCGGAGCCGATGCCGGGCAGGGCGGCGATCTTCTCCGCCAGCGGCTCGGACACCTCCTCGGCCGTGGTCACCAGGATCATGTCGCCGGAACCGGTGATCTCGGCGACCGGACCGGCCTGCACGAGCCGGCCCCGGTCCATGACGACCAGGTGCGTGCAGGACTGCTCGACCTCCGAGAGGAGGTGGCTGGAGACGATGACGGTCCGGCCCCCGGCCGCGTACCGGATCATCACGTCCCGCATCTCGCGGATCTGCGGCGGGTCGAGCCCGTTGGTCGGCTCGTCGAGGATCAGCAGGTCCGGCATGCCGAGCATGGCCTGGGCGATGGCGAGCCGCTGCCGCATGCCCTGGGAGTACGTCCGGACGGCACGGGCCAGCGCGTCCCCGAGGCCCGCGATCTCCAGGGCCTCGTCGATGTGGGAGTCCTCGGCGGGGCGGCCGGTGGCCTGCCAGTAAAGGTCGAGGTTGGCGCGCCCGGAGAGGTGCGGCAGGAACCCCGCTCCCTCGACGAACGCCCCGACCCGGGACAGCACCGGGGCGCCGGGCCGGATGGCCTGCCCGAAGACGCGGATCTCGCCCTCGTCGGGGGTGATGAGCCCCATGAGCATGCGCAGCGTGGTCGTCTTGCCCGCGCCGTTGGGTCCGAGGAGCCCGAGCACCTGGCCCTTCTCGACGCGGAAGGACAGCTCGCGCACGGCGTACCGGTCGACGGACTTCGCGTACTTCTTGGAGAGCCCGGTGATCTGAAGCGGTACGTCGGTGAGTCCGTGGTCCGGGGCGGGCGTCGCGGTCCGCCGCCGGGCGGTGATCAGCAGCGCGGCCGCAATGACGACCGCAGCGGCCGGGAGGCCCCAGGTCCACCACGGGAGAGCGGCCGCCGCGGTCTTCACGGCGGGTGCGGTGGGGGCGGTCAGCGGTCCGTCGAGGGTCACGTCGTACGTGGCGGGCTCGGCCGGGGAGGCGTAACCGAGGTCCGTCGCGGAGAACACGAGGCGCAGCCGGTGTCCGGCGTCGAACTCGTGGTCCACGGCGGGCAGCGCCAGCTCGATCGGCTTGCCCTGCTGGTCGGGGGTGATCCGGTAGGGGGCGACGAGCTGGTGGGGCAGGACCTGCTGCCTGCCGTCCGGCGACACGTCGTACACCTTGCCGAAGAGCACCGCGTCCCGGTCGCCGTCGGCCTTCACGTTCACCGTGACGGTGGGCGTGCCGGTGACGCGCAGGGAACTGTCCAGCGGGGCGGACTCGAACTTTCCGAACTGCCCGGGGAAGTCGAGCGAGAGCCCGACGCCGAGGGAGGAGAGCTGGGCGAGTCCGCCGCCGACGCCGGGCACGGCGGAGATGGCGGGCGGCGCGGATCCGGCCGGGTTGCGGAAGGTCTCCGTCCCGCCGCCGAGCGCGATGTCCCGGCCGCCGCTGCGCAGCCCCGGGTAGGTGTCGCTGCTCGCACCGCGCAGGAGGGCGGCGCCGTCGGTGGAGTCGACGCCCCCGGTACGGGTGACGCGGAAGGCGGGCCCGGTGGCGCTGCCGGTGTCCTCCTTGAGATACCGGTCGAACCAGTCCCCGACCCGCCCTTCGATACGCCCGGACTCGCTGTCGCCGCCGTCGTGGCCACCGGAGATCCAGTCGACGGAGACGGGTGCGCCGTTGGAGCTGATGGCCTTCTGCATGGCGTCGGCCTGGCCGAGCGGGAAGAGGGAGTCGGACTGTCCCTGGAGGAGGAGCGAGGGGGCCTTGATGCGGTCGGCGACGGCGGACGGCGAACGCTCGGTGAGGAGTTCCACCGCTTCCGCGTCGGGCTTGCCGCTGACGGCGACGCGCTCGTACATCTCGCAGAGCCGCTTCTCGAACCGTTCGCAGCCACCGCCGGTGGTGATGAAGATCCCGGCCCAGAGCTTCTTGAAGACCCCGTCGGGGAAGAGGGCGTCGGCGAGGTTCCAGTAGGTGATGACGGGAGCGATGGCGTCGACGCGCTTGTCGTGCCCGGCGGCGAGCAGGGAGACGGCCCCGCCGTAGGAGGCCCCGGTGAGGCCGACGCGGGGGTCGCCCTTCGTGTCGAGCTCCACCTCGGGCCGGGTGGCGAGCCAGTCGATGAGCCGGGAGACGTCCTTGACCTCGTGGTCCGGGTCGTTGAGGGAGACCTCCCCGCCGGACTTCCCGAAGCCGCGCGCCGACCAGGTCAGCACGGCGTATCCGTCGGCGGCCAGCTTCTCGGCCTGGGCCCGGACGTCGTTCTTGCTGCCGCCGAACCCGTGCCCGATGAGCACGGCGGGCCGCTTGCCGGAACCCTTGGCATGGAAGTACGAGGTGTCGATCGGCACCCCGTCCATGCGCAGGATCCGGTCCTCGCGCTGCACGGCGGGCGAGCCGTCGTCGGCGACGGCGGACCAGGTGCCGCCGCCCACGAGTACGGCGAGCGCGGCGCCGGCCGCGGCCCACCGGCCAGGTGTACGGGGCAGCAGGCGCCGCCATCGAGCAGTAGGGGTCTCCATCCCTCGACCCTAAACGGAGGACGCAAGCCGGTTGAGTGCCGCCAGGGTGAAGCGCGCGGCCTCCCTGAGAGGTACGGTGCGCCTCGCCCGTACTCCGGACGCGGTACGGAGTTCCTGCCCTCGGGAGGCCCTTGTGGACATTCGCCCCGCTTCGACCGTCGCGGAGCTCCTGGCCGCCGGCCATCTCTTCGACGCCCCGCCCCGTGAGGAGTGGGCGGCCCGCTTCCTCGCCGCGGACGGTCACGTGATGCTGATCGCGTACGTCGACGGCGTCCCCGCGGGCTTCGTCTCGGGCATCGAGATGCTGCACCCGGACAAGGGGACGGAGATGTGCCTGTACGAACTCGGCGTCGACGACCCGTTCCGCCGCCGGGGCATCGGCGGGGCCCTGACCCGGGCGCTGGTGGACCTCGCCCGGGGGCGGGGCTGTTACGACGTGTGGGTCGGGGTGGAGCCGGACAACGAGGCGGCGCTCGCCACGTACCGGTCGGCGGGGGCGGGTGCCGACGGGCGGTTCGCGATGCTGGTGTGGGAGTTCGGGGGCGGCGCGGACGGGCGTCAACCCTGACGTTCGTCGGGGGCGGCTCCTGCCCTTCGGCCCCCGCGCCGGGCGGCCGTCCCTCCGTACGTTCGCCACATGGCACAGCACACAAGTCAACACCACTGGCCCGCCCGGCTGTTCGGATCGTTCGCCCTGACGGCGACGGCGGCGGCCGTGATCACGATGCTCTCCCCGGGAGGTCTGGGGAGGCCCGGCCCGACCGAGGTCACGGACGGGGCGTCCGTATCCGCGTACCGCTCGCTGACCGAGGCGGTCGCTGATGCCCCGGGGTGGGTGGGGCACCTGCTGGAACTGTCGTCGGAGGCCACGCTGATCGTCCTCGGCCTGCTGCTGCTCGGGGTCTGCTGGACCGCCGTACGCCGGAGGGATCCGGACGCGGTGGCGGGGGCCGTGCTCATCGGCGCCGGGACCGTCGTGGCGTACGCCGTCAGCGAGGCGCTGAAGCTGGTCGTCGACGAGGAACGTCCGTGCCGGGCGCTGGACGGCGCCGAGGCGGTCGCCGCGTGCCCGGAACCGGGCGACTGGTCGTTCCCGAGCAACCACGCCACCCTGGCCGCCGCCCTCGCGGTGGGGCTGGCGGTACGGCGGCCCCGACTGGCCGCGGTGACCCTGCCGGTGGCGGTGGCGGCGGCGCTGCTGCGGGTCCTGGTGGGGGTCCACTATCCGCACGACGTGATCGCCGGCGCGCTGCTCGGCGGTGCGGTGGTCGCCTCGGTGCTCCTGGTGCTGGTGCGCCCCGCCGGTCTGCTCGCCTCAGCGCTGCTCGGGCGGCGGTGGGGGCAGGATCCCGGCCTCGTGGGCGACGACGGCGGCCGCGGCCCGGTTGTCGACGCCGAGACGGGCCAGGACGGAGCTCACGTACGCCTTGACCGTTCCTTCGACCAGGTGCAGCCGCCGGGCGATCTGCCCGTTGGACAGTCCGCCGCCGAGGTGGGCCAGCACTTCGCGCTCCCTGGGCGTCAGCCCGGCGACCCGCTCCCGGGCGGCGTCCCGCCGTTCGGCCAGGGCCCCGGCCCCGGTGGACGCGAGGTGCGCGACCACACGGGCGGCGACCTTCGGTGACAGGTAGGCGGCGCCGTCGGCGACGGCCCGCACCCCGGCGACGAGTTCCTCGGGCTCACCGGACTTGATCAGGAATCCGGCGGCCCCGGCCCCCAGCGCCCGCAGGATGAAGTCGTCCTCGCCGAAGGTGGTCAGCATGACGACGCCGGTACCGGGCAGGGTGCGCCGGATCTCGGCGGCGGCGTCGATGCCGTTGGTCCGCGGCATGCGTACGTCGAGGACGGCCACGTGCGGGCGGTGCGCCCGGGCCAGCTCCACGGCCTCGTGCCCGTCGGCCGCCTCGGCGACGACCTCGATGCCCGGGTCGGTGGCGAGCACGGCGCGCACACCGGCCCGGATCATCGGCTCGTCGTCGGCGACGAGCACCCGGACCGGTCCGGACGCTGCCGTACCGGCCCGGCTCATCGGGCGCTCACGGTGTCAGCGCGTCGCGGGAGACCAGCCTGCCGTCCCGGAAGCAGAGCCGGTACGCGTCGCCGGAGCGGTCGTCGAAGCGGTCGGCCGTCATCGCGTAGAACTCGCACGTCACTCCACGTTCCTGTCGTTCGCGTCGCTCCTCAGGTCCTGCGCCCGTCGGCCGCGCCGCCGTCTGCCGGTCCGGCAGCACCTTCTGGATCTCGGACCGATCCTGCCCCAGCCGCAGGCGGGCGTAGTCGCCCGGGTCGAGGACGGACCGGGACGCCGCCACGGTCTCCCACGTCCCGACCACGGCGAGCAGCACCGCACCCGCCACCAGCGGCACCGTCAGCGCGGTGAGCAGGGTGCGGTGGACGCGCCGGCGGGCCCGCCGGTAGCCCGGGGGCGCGGGGCTCTCCCGGTGGCCGGCGGGCCGCGGCGGGATCTGCGCGGGGGCGCGGTGGGGCAGCCGGGCGGAGACGGCGAAGCCGCCGTCCCGGGGCCCGTGGTCGAGGGAGCCGCCGACGAGCCGGACGCGTTCGTCCAGCCCGATGAGCCCGCGCCCGCCGTGCCGGGGGGACGGGGGGAACGATTCCCGGGCCGCAGGAGCAGCGTTGCGGACCGTCACCCGGGTCTCCGCCGCCGTGTGCGAGAGTTCGACGGTCACGGACGCGCCGGGCGCGTGCTTGGCCGCGTTGGTCAGGGCCTCCTGCACGACCCGGCGCGCGGCGCGCCCGACGGTGGGCGGCAGCCCCGACGCGTCGCCGTCCACGGAGAGTTCGACCGGGAGCCCGGAGGCGGCCGCGTCCCCGACGAGCCGGGCGATGTCGGAGTCCCCCGGCTCCTGGGGCGGGCTCTCGCTCTCCTCGCGGAGGACGCCGATGACCTCGCCGAGGCGTTCCACCGCTGCCGCCGCCCTGCCCCGGATGTCCTGGGCGGCCCGCCGGTGCCGCTCGTCCAGGCCGGGTGCCAGTTTCAGGGCCCCGGCCGACAGGGCGATCAGACTCAGATCGTGTCCCAGCACATCGTGCATGTCCTGGGCGATCCGGGCCCGCTCCAGCAGCCTCGCCTGCTCGGCGACCAACTGCCGTTCCCGTTCCATCTGTTCGGCCCGCTCCCAGCCGGCCCGGACCAGCTCCCGGTACTGGCGGGAGAACCGCCCCACGAACCAGGGCACCAGCACGGCGAGGACGACGACCGCGACGAACTGCGTCGCCAGCGAGAGCAGGGACGGCACGAGGACCACCGCCACCGCCCCGGCCACCAGGGCTCCGGCCAGGAACAGGACGACGGTCCTGCCGCGCCCTGGCCCCCGCCCGGCGGCGAACGCGGCGATCGCGGTCGGCAGGCCCCACCACCACCCCACCAGGCTCAGCGCGCCGAACGCCGCCGTGGCGGGCACCAGCAGACCCCCCGGGTCCGCCCACCGCGGGCCGGGCCGCCCGCCGGCCGTCCTTTTCACGAGGGAGAAGCTGTTCACGAGGGAGAGGTTACGGAGGGCGGGACGCCTTCCGGCACTGCCGAAAGTCACCTGCCCGGCACCGGGGAACCGTCCCGCACCGGCCGGGGCGCGGCGAGGTCGAGCGGCGTCTCCACGGGCAGCAGGGCGGCGGCCCGCTCCCGCTCCCCCGCCCGGACCGCCGCGTGCACCTCGCGGGCGAGCGGCGTGACATCGCGTACGGAGACGGTCCACTCGTCCGCGTACCGGCGGGACGCCTCGCCGCTCAGCCCGAGCTGGAGGGAGCGGTACGGGAGCGGGTTCAGGTCGAGGTCGCGTTCGGGGTCCCACTGCACCCGGGCGGGGGAGGTGCGCAGGCCGCGCTGCCAGGAGGCCCGGTCCGGGTGCACCCCGCGTACGTAGTGGGAGAGTTCGGCGTGGGCGAGGGCCCATTCCAGGCCGCTCCGGGAGATCTCGACGGCGAGGACGACCTCCTGCCCCTCCTTGGCGCCCCAGCCGCAGCGGTACATCATCCACAGGAAGCTGGGCTTGATCCAGGTCATCCGGTCCCGCTTCCACTCGGCGGGGAACCGTCCCTCGCGCGCGGCGGGCAGGCCGATGGCCGGCCGGTACGCCTGGTAGACGGTGACCGTCGTGGCCGTGTGGAGCGCGCGGATCTCATGGCGGGGCGGGACGGACGGGCTGTTCATAGGCCCCAGGATGCGGGACACGGCCGCGCCCGGGCATCCGGATTTCGCCGGAGGCCCGGGCGCGGGCGGGGGCCGGTCAGTGGTTGCGCGGGAAGCCGAGGTCGACGCCGGCCGGGGCGTCGGCCGGGTCGGGCCAGCGGGTGGTGGTGACCTTGCCGCGGGTGTAGAAGTGCACGCCGTCGTTGCCGTAGATGTGGTGGTCGCCGAAGAGCGAATCCTTCCAGCCGCCGAAGGAGTGGTAGCCCACCGGGACCGGGATCGGTACGTTGACGCCGACCATGCCCGCCTGGATCTCCAGCTGGAAGCGGCGGGCCGCGCCGCCGTCGCGGGTGAAGATCGCGGTGCCGTTGCCGAACGGCGAAGCGTTCATCAGGGCGACGCCGTCCTCGTACGACTCCACGCGGAGCACGCAGAGGACCGGGCCGAAGATCTCGTCCTTGTAGGCGTCGGAGTCGGTGGAGACCTTGTCCAGGAGGGACAGGCCGATCCAGTGGCCGTTCTCGAAGCCCTCGACCGTGTGGCCCGTGCCGTCGAGGACGACCTCGGCGCCCTGGGCGGCGGCGCCCGTGACGTAGGAAGCGACCTTGTCGCGGTGGGCGGCGGTGATCAGGGGGCCCATCTCGGAGGTGGGGTCGTCGCCGGGGCCGATCTTGATCTTCTCGGCGCGCTCGCGGATCTTGGCGACCAGCTCGTCGCCGATCGCGCCGACCGCGACGACCGCGGAGATCGCCATGCAGCGTTCACCGGCGGAGCCGTACGCCGCCGAGACCGCCGCGTCGGCGGCCGCGTCCAGGTCGGCGTCCGGGAGGACGAGCATGTGGTTCTTCGCGCCCCCGAGGGCCTGGACGCGCTTGCCGTTGGCGGAGGCGGTGGCGTGGATGTAGCGGGCGATGGGGGTGGAGCCGACGAAGGAGACGGCGGCCACGTCGGGGTGGGCGAGGAGCGCGTCCACCGCGACCTTGTCCCCGTGGACGACGTTGAGCACACCGTCCGGAAGGCCCGCCTCGGACGCCAGCTCGGCCAGCAGGTTGGCGGCCGACGGGTCCTTCTCGCTCGGCTTCAGCACGAACGTGTTGCCGCAGGCGATCGCCAGCGGGAACATCCACATCGGCACCATGGCCGGGAAGTTGAACGGGGTGATGCCCGCGACCACGCCCAGCGACTGGCGGATCGAGGAGACGTCGACCCGGTTGGAGACCTGGGTGGACAGCTCGCCCTTGAGCTGCGTGGTGATCCCGCACGCCAGCTCGACGATCTCCAGGCCCCGGGCGACCTCGCCCAGCGCGTCGGAGTGCACCTTGCCGTGCTCGGCGGTGATCAGCGCGGCGATGTCGTCGCGGTGGGCGTCGAGCAGCGCGCGGTAGCGGAACAGGACGGCGGTGCGCTGGGCGAGCGAGGAGGTGCCCCAGGTGGCGTACGCGGCCTTCGCCGCCGCCACGGCCGCGTCGACCTCCTCCACGGAGGCCAACGCCACCTGCGTGGTGACCGCGCCGGTGGCCGGGTCGGTGACGGGACCGTACTGGCCCGACGTGCCCTCCGCTGTCTTGCCGCCGATCCAGTGGTTGACGGTCTTCGTCATGACGTACTCCTTCAGACTTCGGGCAGGCGCGGGGGCTGGTCTCACAAGTGGCGGCGTCGGGCGGCGACCTGGCGGTCGTACTCCTCCCGGGCCTTCACCGCCGCCGGTCGGCTCGCGGTTTCGGCTACCGGAACATCCCACCACGCCTGCGCCGGAGGGGGGCCCGACACTGTGTCGGGCGTTTCGGTCTCGACGTAGACACAAGTGGGGCCCTCCGCGTCGCGGGCCTCGGAGAGAGCTTTGCGCAGGTCGTCGACGGTGGTGGCGCGCAGGACCCGCAGGCCGAGGGAGGCCGCGTTGGCGGCCAGGTCGACGGGGAGCGGCGGGCCGGTGAAGCCGCCGTCGGCGTCGCGGTGGCGGTAGGCGGTGCCGAAGCGTTCGGCGCCGACCGATTCGGAGAGGCCGCCGATGGAGGCGTACCCGTGGTTCTGGAGGATCAGCAGCTTCAGCGGCAGGTTCTCCTGGACGGCGGTGACGATCTCGGTGGGGTTCATCAGGTACGTGCCGTCGCCGACCAGGGCCCAGACCGGGCGGTGCTCCCGGCTCCGGGCCCCGGTCGCGAGCAGGACGCCGATCGCCGCCGGGATCTCGTAGCCCATGCAGGAGTAGCCGTACTCCACGTGGTACTGGTCGTGGGAGCGGGTCCGCCAGAGTTTGTGCAGGTCGCCGGGGAGGGAGCCGGCGGCGTTGATGAGGATGTCCTCCTCGGTGACGAGGTCGTCCAGGAGGCCGAGGACCTGGGTCTGGGTGGGGCGCGCGGTGGGGTCGGGGGTGGCGAAGGACGCCTCGACCCGTTCCTCCCACGCCTCCTTCGCGCCGGTGTACTCCGTCTCGTACGCCGGATCGACCCGGTATCCGCGACCGGCGAGGGCCGCGGTGAGCGCCTCAAGTCCCGTGCGGGCGTCCGCCACCAGGGGGAGGGCGGCCAGCTTGTGGGCGTCGAAGGCGGTGATGTTGAGGTGGAGGAAGCGGACGGCAGGGTCGGCGAAGAGGGTGCCGGAGGCGGTCGTGAAGTCGGAGAAGCGGGTACCGACGCCGATGACCAGGTCGGCGGTGCGGGCCAGCTCGTTCGCGGTGGCGGTGCCGGTGTGGCCGATGCCGCCGACGTCGGCCGGGTGGTCGTGGCGGAGCGCGCCCTTGCCCGCCTGGGTGGAGGCGACCGGGATGCGGGTCGCGGCGGTGAAGGCGGCGAGCGTCTCCTCGGCGGCGCTGTGCCGGACCCCGCCGCCCGCGACGATCAGGGGGCGGCGGGCGGAGCGGATCGCCCGTACCGCCGTCTCCAGCTCGTACGGGTCGGGGGCGGGCCTGCGGATGTGCCAGTCGCGCTCGGCGAAGAACTCCTCCGGCCAGTCGTACGCCTCCGCCTGGACGTCCTGCGGCAGCGCGAGCGTGACGGCCCCGGTCTCGGCGGGGTCGGCGAGGACCCGCATCGCCTGGAGGGCAGCCGGAATCAGCGCCTCCGGCCGGGTGACCCGGTCGAAGTAGCGCGAGACCGGCCGCAGACAGTCGTTGACGGACACATCACCGGCGTACGGCACTTCGAGCTGTTGCAGTACGGGATCGGCGGGCCGGGTCGCGAAGGTGTCGCCCGGCAGGAGCAGGACGGGCAGCCGGTTGATCGTGGCGAGGGCGGCCCCGGTGACCAGGTTGGTGGCCCCCGGCCCGATGGACGTGGTCACCGCGTGCGCGGAGAGCCGCCCCGACTGGCGGGCGTACCCCACGGCCGCGTGCACCATGGCCTGTTCGTTACGGCCCTGGAGGTACGGCATGCGGTGTGCGGCGCCGTTCCCTCCGTGGCCCGCCTCCACGAGTGCCTGGCCGACGCCCGCGACATTGCCGTGGCCGAAGATGCCCCAGGTGGCGCTGATCAGCCGCTGCCGGCGGCCGTCGCGCTCGGTGTACTGCCGGGCCAGGAAGGCGACCAGGGCCTGAGCGGTGGTCAGACGGCGGGTGGGGGTGGACCTGCGGTTCTTCGGGCTCGCGGGACTCGTCGGGCTCAAGGCGTTACCTCCGGGCCGGGCGACGGATGCGCCGTGTAGAGCGGGAGTCTGGCGTCGATCGGCTCGTCTGGCCAGGTGTCGCGGATCCACCGGTGGTCGGGATGGTCGCGGATCAGCCAGGCGCGCTCCTCCCCCGGCCCGGCCATGACGTTCAGGTAGTACAGCGTCCGGCCGGGCGGGGCGATGGACGGGCCGTGCCAGCCGTCGGGGATGAGGACCACGTCGCCGTCGCGGACTTCGGCGAGGACGTCCGTACCGCCCTCGCGCGACGGGGAGACCCGGTGGTAGCCGAGCCCGCCGTCCTGCACCTCGAAGTAGTAGACCTCCTCCAGCTCGCACTCCTCGCCCGGCACGTGCTCGTCGTGTTTGTGGGGCGGGTAGGAGGACCAGTTGCCGCCGGGGGTGAGGACCTCGACGGCGATCAGCCGGTCGCAGTCGAAGGTGTCGGCGGCGGCGAAGTTGTTCACCTGGCGGGAGCAGGTCCCGGAGCCGCGCAGCTCGACGGGTACCTCCGGCGCGGGGCCGTAGCGAGCGGGGAGTCGTCGCTCGCACTTCGCTCCTGCCAGGGCGAAGCGGCCTCCTGCGCCGGAGGCGATCTGTGCGTGGGCGTCACGCGGTACGTAGGCGAAGTCGGAGACCCCGCTGAACACGCTCTCCCGGCCCCGCAGTTCAAAGGTCTCACCTGCGGTACGCACCGTACAGCCACCGGCCAACGGCAGGACGATCCATTCGCTGCCTCCGGTGACGAGCGTGTGAACACCGCCCGGCTCCAGCTCCAGCACCCGCAGGGCCGAGCGGTCCCAGCCGGCGCTCTCGGGATCGATGTCGACGGCGTACGGCCCGCGCGCGGCGCCGCCGGACGGCAGGTGGAACCCGTGCTGTCCCTGGCCCTGGTGCTGTCCCCGGTCGGGGTGGTCCGTCGTCATGGCTCCTCCCTACCCGGCCGGAGCAGCGATACGGCGGTGTCGACGGCGAGCGCCACGTCCCCGTCGACCGGGTAGAGCAGCGAGCGTCCCACGACCAGCCCCCGGACCGTGGGCAGCCGCAGCGCGTCGCGCCACTTCCCGTACGCGGCGTCCTGGTCGTCGCCGACCTCGCCGCCGAGCAGGACGGCGGGCAGCGTGGAGGCCTCCATCGCCCGGCCCATGGCGTCGGGGTCGTCGGTGACGGGCACCTTCAGCCAGGTGTACGCGGACGTCCCGGCGAGGCCCGACGCGATGGCGATGGAGGTCGCCACGGCGGCGGCGCCGAGGTCGTTGCGGAGGCGGCCGTCGACGCGGCGGCAGAGGAACGGTTCGACGAAGACGGGCAGCCGGTGGGCGGCCATCGCGTCGATGGTCCGGGCGGCGGTGTGCAGGGTGTCCAGCGAACCGGGGTCGTCGTGGTCGATGCGCAGCAGCAGCTTCCCCGCGTCGAACCCCTGCCGGACCAGGTCGTCGGGGCGGTAGCCGGTGAACCGGTCGTCGAGCTCGAAGGCCGCGCCCGCCAGACCGCCACGGTTCATCGAACCCATGACGACCTTGTCTTCCAGGGCCCCGAGCAGGAGGAGGTCGTCCAGGACATCGGCCGATGCGAGCACCCCGTCGACCCCGGGGCGGGAGAGGGCGAGGCAGAGCCGCTCCAGCAGCTCGAAGCGGTTGGCCATGGCGAGGGAGCGGTCCCCCACGGCGAGCGCGCCGCGCGCCGGGTGGTCGGCCGCGATGATCATCAACCGGTCGCCGGGGTGCCGGATCAGCCGCCGCCTCTTCCGTCGTGCGGCGGCCTCGGCAACGGCTTCAGGGCGCTCGGCGCGCAGCCGGACGAGCGCGGAGAGGGAGGGCGCGATCGGCGTCACGAGCCCGCTCCGTTCCGGGGGCCGGCAGGGGCGTCGGGGTCTGCGGGAGCGCCAGGGGCCGTCGCGGCGCCCGGAGCGGTGGGAGTCTCGGGGTGAGCTGCGGCGCCCGGGGCGGCCGGGGACTCCGGACCGCGCGCGGCGCCTCCGGCGGTCCGCGTGGCGAGGTCCGCCGTGACGGCGCCGGCCGCGAGGGCCTCCTCGACCTCGTCCGGGAACGGCATCGCGGACGAGCAGGCGAGCCGGGAGGCGACGATGGCGCCGGCCGCGTTCGCGTACCGCACGATGCGGTCGAGGGGCCACCCGGCGAGCAGCCCGTGGCAGAGCGCACCCCCGAACGCGTCTCCGGCGCCGAGGCCGTTGACCACCGCGACCGGCAGCGGCGGGCAGTCGGCGGTGGTGCCGTCACGGTGCACGGCGAGCACACCCTTCGGCCCCTGCTTGACGACGGCGAGCTCCACTCCGGCCGCGAGGAGGGCCCGGGCCGCCGCGTACGGTTCGCGTTCGCCGGTCGCGACGGCGCACTCGTCGACGTTGCCGACGGCGACCGTGGCATGGGCGAGCGCTTCGCGGTACCGCGCGGGCGCCTCGGTGCTGTCGTCGCCCCCGTCCCAGAACATCGGCCGCCAGTCGAGGTCGAAAACGGTCGCCGTCGCCGTACGCGACGCATCCGCCGGGCCGGTGCCGCGCGCGTCGAGGGCGGCCAGCGTGGCGGACCGGCTCGGCTCGGCGCTGAGTCCGGTGCCCGTCATCCAGAAGATCCCGGCGTCGCGCACGGCGTCCAGGTCGAGGTCCGGGGCGTGGATCTCCAGATCGGGGGCCTTGGGCCGACGGTAGAAGTAGAGCGGGAAGTCGTCCGGCGGGAAGATCTCGCAGAAGGTGACCGGGGTCGGATACTCCGCGAGGGCCGTCGCCCAGCGGGGGTCCACGCCCAACCGTTCCAGTTCCTGGTGGAGATAGGCGCCGAAGGGGTCCTGCCCGGTCCGGGTGATGAGGGCCGTCCGCCGCCCCTGCCGGGCCGCCGCCACCGCGACGTTCGCCGGGGAACCACCGAGGAACTTGCCGAACGTCTCGACCCGGGCGAGCGGTACCCCGACCTCCAGCGGGTAGAGGTCCACCCCGATCCGCCCCATGGTGATCACGTCGTACGGCTCAGGCATGCCCATCCCTTCGCACGACCGGCTCGCACCGCCGGTGGCCGGCTGGTCCCAGGTCTAGCCCTCCGCCCGGAACCCTGTCAACATTTTGTCCGGACATTCGGACGAACCCTTGACACCCTTCCGCGCGGGCCAGGAGGCTGGCCGTTATGACCCCCTCCGTCCCCTCCTCGGCCCGCATCCGTATCGGCTCGGCCCCCGACTCCTGGGGTGTGTGGTTCCCCGACGACCCGCAGCAGGTGCCCTGGCAACGCTTCCTCGACGAGGTGGCCGAGGCCGGCTACGCGTGGATCGAGCTCGGCCCGTACGGCTATCTGCCCACCGATCCGGCGAGGTTGGCCGACGAGACGCGCGGCCGGGGACTCACGGTCTCCGCCGGAACCGTCTTCACCGGATTGCACCACGGCCCGGACGTCTGGGACCGGACCTGGGCGCATGTCGCGGACATCGCCGCGCTGACCCGGGCCATGGGCGCCGAACACCTGGTCGTCATCCCCTCCTTCTGGCGCGACGACAAGACGGGCGAGGTGCTGGAGGACCGCACGCTCACCCCCGCGCAGTGGCGCGATCTGACCGCGCAGACGGAGCGGCTGGGCCGGGAGGTCCGGGAGCGGTTCGGGCTGCGGATCGTGGTCCACCCGCACGCCGACACCCACATCGACACCGAGGAGAACGTCAACCGCTTCCTCGACGCCACCGATCCGGACCTCGTCTCGCTCTGTCTGGACACCGGGCACTACGCCTACTGCGGCGGCGACAGCGTCAAGCTCATCGAGACGTACGGGGGGCGCATCGGCTATCTCCATCTCAAGCAGGTCGACCCGGAGATCCTGGCGGCTGTGGTGGCGGACGAGGTGCCGTTCGGCCCGGCGGTGGCCCGAGGCGTGATGTGCGAGCCGCCCGGCGGGGTCCCCGCCCTGGAACCGGTGCTGGACGCGGCACGCGCCCTGGACGTCGACCTGTTCGCGATCGTGGAGCAGGACATGTACCCCTGCCCGCCGGACAAGCCGCTCCCCATCGCGCGCCGCACCCGCGAGTTCCTCCGCTCCTGCGGGCGTCCCGGCTCACCCCTCTGATCCCGGGTGCTCGCTGCTTCGTCCCGGTGCCGCGCTTCATCCTTTCTGTCACAGCAGTAACCGTTTCGGCACACATATCTCCGTTACGCGGGTTTTCTGTCACAGCCGGTCGACAGCCCCACCCCGCCTGCCGCCCGGGGTCGTTCAACCGAGCACAGGCTGAGCGATCGTCGGCTTGGGAAGTGCAGAGAGGTGTCATCGATGACGGACAGAACGCTCTGGTCCTACAAGGACATTGCCGCGCACATCCAGGTCCAGCCGGACACCGTCCGCTCCTATCGCAAGCACGGCCTCCTGCCCCCGCCCGACCAGGTGAAGAACGGGAAGCCGTACTGGTACGGAGACACCGTCCGCGCCTGGGTCGCCTCGCGCCCCCGCAACCGGGGGCGCTGACGCCCCGCTACCGCTGGTCGGCGGGGCTGCGGAAGAGGGCCGTCCAGAGGAACGACTCCCCGAAGAGCGGGGATTGGGGTGCCTCGTCGTTCATCCGGCGCAGTTCGATCTCCGTCAGCCCGGAGAAGACGCGGCGCAGCTCGTCGTCCGTGTAGGCGAGTCCGCCGTGCAGGCCGCCCGTCAGGTAGAGCTCGGCGTCCGGCAGTTCGGAGCCCATCCCACCGTGTCCGGCAGCGAAGCAGGTGAGCGCGAAGTGGCCGCCGGGCGCGAGGCAGCGCTCCAGGAGGGCGAGATAGCTGATCCGGCGGTGGGGCGGCAGATGGTGGAAGCAGCCCGAGTCGTAGATCAGGTCGTAGGGGCCGGCCAGGGCGGCCCCCTCCGCCGTCAGGGCGAACGCGTCCCCGTGGTGGAACCGGATGGAGCCGGCTCCCGCTTCCTCGGCCCGCTCCCGGGCCCAGGCCAGCGCCGCCGGGGAGAGGTCGACCGCGTCGACGTCGAAGCCGAGCGCGGCCAGGTGGAGCGCGTTGCGGCCGGGCCCACAGCCGAGTTCGAGCGCGCGCCCCGGGGCGATCCGCCCTTGGCGGAGGTGGGCGTCGAGGTTCTCGTCGGGCTTGTCCGCGAAGAACGGCACCGGCCGTGAACGGTCCGCGTAGAACTCGTCCCACCAGGACGCCCCACCGGCCGTCCACCGGTCCGCCTCCGGGGCGAACAGGCCGTCCATCAAAGCCAATACGTCATCGGTCGTCGATACGTTCCGGTTCATCCGGGCCCCCTTCTCCGTTGAGGAAACTTTAGGCTGGATGAGTATGAAATCCCAGGTCAGCGGCGTTCCACGGATACCACCCGCGGGCCTGTGCAGCCTCCCTGGCGGGCGGAGGGGCCGGGCCCCCGCCCGCCACCCTTCCGGTGGCGGGCGGGCCCCTCCTGCCGCGTCCGGAGGGCATTCCCGGCCTCCCCGAGGGCCCTTTCCGGACGACTTTCTCCGGGGATCTCAGCGTCGCGCCGGTTCGCCGACATCCCTGCTCGTGCCCGGCATCTCCTCGTTCTCCGCTGTCGGTTCGGGGGCTTCCGGCCCGCCCCGGCCGCCCGGGTCCGGCACAGCGGCGGGGGCGGCGGCCGGGGCGGCCTCCCCTTCGCTCAGGCCGAACCTGCGGTGGAAGGCCCGCAGGGGCGCGGGGGCCCACCAGGTGGAGCGGCCCATCAGCTTCATCACCGCGGGGACCAGCAGACTGCGCACCACCATGGCGTCCATCAGGACCGCGAGGGCGATGCCGAGCCCCAGCATCTTGGTGTTGGTGACCCGTGAGGTGCCGATGGCGACCATGACGACCGCGAGGATCACGGCGGCCGCGGTGATCAGCCCGCCGGTGTGCCGGAGCCCGAAGGTGACGGAGTGCTCGTGGTCGCCGGTGCGGTCGTACTCCTCCTTGATCCGGGATATCAGGAAGACCCCGTAGTCCATGGAGAGTCCGAAGGCCACGCAGAACATCAGGACGGGCAGCGTCGTCTCGATGTCACCCGTACTGGTGAAGGCGAGCAGTCCGGAGAGATTCCCGTCCTGGAAGACCCAGACCACCGCTCCGAACATCGCGGTCAGGCTGAGGGCGTTGAGCACGACCGCCTGGAGCGGGATGAGCACGCTGCCGGTGAGCAGGAAGACCAGGAGCAGCGTCACGACCACGATGATCGCCAGGGCCCAGGGCAGCCGGTCGGCTATGGCGTCCTGGGAGTCGACGAGGACCGCCGCCGTGCCCGTGACCGAGATGTCGAGCGAGGAGGCGGCGGACACGGCCCTCAGGTCCCGTACGAGCTGCTGGGTCTCCCCGCCGACGGCTTCGCCCTCCGGCAGCACGCTGTAGTGGGCGACGGGACCCTCGGTGACCGGTCCTCCGACCCGCAGGACGCCGGGGAGCTGTTCGATCCGGTTCTTGAGATCCACGTGGTCGGCGGTGGAACCCTGTCCCTCGGCCAGCACCTCCAGGCCGCCGCCGGGGCTGCCGGGGAACCCGTCGCGGAGGTGTTCCTGGACGACCCGGGACTCCGCGGAGGCCGGCAGCTGGCGATCGTCCGCCGTGCCGAACTTCACGCCGAGGAACGGCAGTCCGAGGAGCAGGAGCCCGACGGTCGTGACGATGGCGAAGACGGGCGCCCTGCGCATCACCAGCGCGCCCAGCCACGCCCAGCCCCGGCCGGGAGACGCGTCGGCACCCCCGGCGGCACCCGCCCCGGGGACGCCGGCCCCGGCACCCGCCGGGTCCGCCCCGGCCGTCGCCGCCTTCTTCCGACGGCGGAGGAGCCGGCGCAGGTCCAGCGAGTTGATCCGGGGGCCGAGCAGCATGAGCGCCGCGGGCAGCAGGATCAGTGCGGCAGCGGCGGCCAGGAGGACCACGGCTATCCCGGCGTAGGCGAAGGACCGCAGGAAGTACTGCGGGAAGACGAGCATGGCCGACAGGGACACCGCCACGGTCAGCGCGGAGAACAGCACCGTACGCCCGGCGGTCCGCAGCGTCGCGCCCACCGCCGTCCGGGTGTCCGCACCTGTCGCCAGCTCCTCGCGGAAGCGGCGGACGATGAACAGGGCGTAGTCGATGGCGAGTCCGAGGCCGAGGGCCGTGGTGAGGTTCATCGCGAAGACGGAGACGTCGGTGAACTCCGTCAGCCCCCGCAGCACGGCGTTGGTGCCGAGGATGGCGACGATGCCGACAGCGAGCGGCAGCATCGCGGCGACGGCGCTGCCGAAGACCATGACCAGCAGGACCAGCGTCACCGGCAGGGCGATCAGCTCGGCCCGCAGCAGATCCTCCTGGATGATCGTCTGCATCTCGTGCTGCACGGCGACGGGCCCGCCGAGGGAGACCGCCACCGGCCCCCGCTCCCCCGCGAAGGCCGGGGCTATCCGGTCGAGGGTCTCGCCCGCGGTCTTCTCGTCGCCCCCGATCCGGGCGGCGATGATCGCCTCCTGACCGTCCTCGGAACGCAGGGCGGGCGACGCGGTCTCCCAGTAGGACCCGACGCCCGATATCCCCGGCTCGGCCTTCAGCCGCTCCGCCAGACGGGCGGCCTCGGCGGCCACGGCCGGGTCGTCGACGCCCGCGGAGCCGCTGTCCACCAGCAGGAGCAGATTGGGCTGCGAGGCGGGGAACTCCCGGGCGAGCACCTCCGTCGCGTAGGTCGACTCGGCGTCGGGGGCCTGCCAGCCGCCGCTGCCCATCCGGTCCGCCACCCCGCTCCCGGCGAACACGGCGAGTGCGGTGATCACCAGCGCGGCCAGCAGCGCGAGCCGTGGCCGGGCGGTGACGAACCGGGTCCAGCCGCCGACCTGGGGCGGCGCGGAACGGTTGACTTCGGGCATGGTGCGGTGTCCCCTTCACCGAGACCCGGGCAGCGCAGGGCAGCATGGGTCGGTCATTGCCGTTTATCGTGGCAAACACGAGCAGTCGCTCGCGTTTCTTTAGAATGCGAGCGGCCACTCGTGTTTGTCAATCGCGTCATGAGAGCTGGGGATGGACCGTGCCGGAGGCCAAAGCCAACAAGACCGCCGCCGAGGCCGCCGTCGAAGCCGCCACCGAGGCCGCCGGGGACACCGCCGACGAGGCGCCGGGCCCCACCCGCCCCCGCCGGCGGCGCCAGGCCCGCGGCGAGGCCCGGATCGCCCAACTGCTCCGGGCCGCCGCCGACGTCTTCTGCACCAGCGGCTACACCGCGTCCAGCACCAACGCCATCGCCCGCGAGGCAGGGGTCTCACCCGGCACGCTCTACCAGTTCTTCCCGAACAAGGAGGCCATCGCCGTCGAGCTCGGCGACCGACTGCTGGACCGCTGGCGGGACACCTACGGCGCCGCCTTCGCCCAGAGCCACACGGAGCTGCCGCTCGACCGCATGCTGGACGCCGTCCTCGACCCCCTGATCGCCTTCAACTGCGAGAATCCGGCGTTCTTCGTCCTGATGCACGGCTCGGAGATCCCCGGCCGGATCACCGAGGCGCACGACACGCTGCACGCCACGATGCTGACGCGGGTCGAATCCGTGCTCGCCGACTACCTCCCGGACATGCCCGCCGCCCAGATCCACCGCACCGCCGAGATGGCCTTCATGGTCTTCAAGGCCGGACTGGACCTGATCATGGCCACCGAGGGCGAGGAGCGCGCGGCCTACATCCAGGAGCTGAAGACGGTGATGTTCCGCTATCTGGATCCCCTGGTCGGGCACGACGCGTCGTGTCCGGCGACGACGGAGCGCCTTGATACCCCCTAGGGGTATAGTATGGATGAGGCGGGGCGCCACGGGGGCCTCTGCGGTCCCACGCGTCCCGCCGTGCCGCCCGAAACGTGTTCGCGAAGAGGAGAACGTCATGACCGCCGAGACCGGCACCACGCCGTCCACCGGTTCCTGCTGCTCGCCCACCGGTTCCTGCCACGACGGCGCGGCCGACGTGCAGATCGAGCAGACCGACTCGGTCACCACCGTGTACCAGGTCAAGGGCATGACCTGCGGCCACTGCGAGGGGGCCGTGTCGGAGGAGATCTCCGGGATCGCGGGCGTCACCTCGGTCGCCGCCGTCGCCTCCACCGGCCTGGTCACCGTGACGTCCAAGGCCCCGCTGGCCGAGGACGCCGTCCGTGCCGCCGTGGACGAGGCCGGTTACGAACTTCTCGGCCCGGCCGCCTGAGAGCCGGCGCTCCGCCGCACCACCCGTCCGCCGTCGGGCCGGCCGCACCAGCCGATACTGGTGGGGTACGGCCCGATCTGCGTTTTCCAGGAGTTCCGGACATGGCCAGCACAGCAGCAGCCGACTTCCCGGCCGCCGACGCCTCCGAGGCCGAGCTCATGATCGGCGGGATGACCTGCGCCTCGTGCGCCGCCCGCGTCGAGAAGAAGCTCAACCGGATGGACGGCGTCACCGCCACGGTGAACTACGCGACCGAGAAGGCCCGCGTCACCTTCGGGGAGGGGCTGAAGCTGGGGGATCTCGTCGCCACGGTCGAGAAGACCGGCTACACGGCCCGCCCCGTCGCCCGGCCGGCACGGAGGACGGCATCGGCGGGACCCGATGCCGCCACCTCCGCGCCCCCGCCCCCGGCGACTCCCCCGAGCCCGGACCCGGGCCCGCCTTCGGCAAGGTCCACGGACACGGACCCCGACCTGTCTCCCCCGGCAACGCCCCCGGACACGGATCCGGCACCGGCCTCTCCCGCGACGCCCGGCACCGCCCCTGCTCCGTCCCCCGGCACGGCTCCGGCCGCTCCCCCTGAAGCCGCCCAGGAGGCCGCCCGGAACTCCGCGCCGGAGTCCACGTCGGAATCCGTATCGGAATCCGTGTCGGAGTCCGCGTCGGAATCCATCCCCGACTCCATCGCCCGGGACGGCGAAGCGGAGCAGGAGGCATCCCTCGCCGCGCTCCGGCAGCGGCTCGTCGTCTCCGCCGTGCTCGCCACCCCCGTCGTCCTGCTCGCCATGGTCCCGGCGCTCCAGTTCGACTTCTGGCAGTGGCTGAGCCTCACCCTCGCCGCACCCGTCGTCGTCTGGGGCGGCCTGCCCTTCCACCGGGCCGCCTGGACGAACGCGAAGCACGGCGCGGCGACGATGGACACGCTGGTCTCGCTCGGCACGCTCGCCGCGTTCGGCTGGTCGGTGTGGGCCCTGTTCCTCGGCGACGCGGGCTTGCCCGGCATGCGCCACGGCTTCGACCTCACCGTCGCGCGCGCCGACGCCACCTCGACGATCTACCTGGAGGTGGCGGCCGGTGTCATCACGTTCATCCTGCTGGGCCGCTACCTGGAAGCCCGTGCGAAGCGGAAGTCCGGTGCTGCGCTGCGGGCGCTGATGCACCTGGGCGCGAGGGACGTCGCCGTGCTCAGAGGAGGCCGGGAGGTACGTGTCCCGGCGAGCACGCTCGTCGTGGGCGACCGTTTCGTCGTCCGTCCCGGGGAGAAGATCGCGACGGACGGGACAGTGGTCGAGGGCTCCTCGGCCGTGGACGCCTCGATGCTCACGGGCGAGTCCGTGCCCGTGGAGGTCACCGCCGGCGACACCGTCACCGGCGCCACCCTCAACGCCGGCGGACGCCTCGTCGTCGAAGCCACCCGCGTCGGCGGCGACACCCAACTCGCCCGCATGGCCGAACTCGTCCAGGACGCCCAGAACGGCAAAGCCTCCGCCCAACGCCTCGCCGACCGCATCTCCGCCGTCTTCGTCCCCATCGTCATCACCCTCGCCCTCGCCACCCTCGGCTACTGGCTCGGCAACGGCGCCGGACTCACCGCCGCCTTCACCGCAGCCGTCGCCGTCCTCATCATCGCCTGCCCCTGCGCCCTCGGCCTCGCCACCCCCACCGCCCTCATGGTCGGCACCGGACGCGGAGCCCAACTCGGCATCCTCATCAAAGGCCCCGAAGTCCTGGAGACCACCCGCCGCGTCGACACCATCGTCCTCGACAAGACCGGCACCGTCACCACCGGACGCATGACCCTCCAGACCACCCACACCACCCACACCACCGACACCACCGAAGCACTCCGGATCGCCGGAGCCCTGGAGAACGCCTCCGAACACCCCATCGCCCAAGCCCTCGCCACCGCCGCCACCACCGCCACCGGCCCCCTCCCCACCCCCGAGGACTTCACCAACATCCCCGGCCTCGGCGTCCAGGGCACCGTCGAGGGCCACACCGTCCTCGTCGGGCGGCCCCGCCTCCTCGCCGACGCCGGCATTCCCCTTCCGCCGGCGTTGTCACGGGCCCTGGAGGAGGACGAGGCGCACGGGCGCACGGTGGTCGCCGTGGCCTGGGACGGGGAGGCCCGGGGCGTGTTCGGCGTGGCGGACGCGGTCAAGGACAGCAGCGCGGCCGCCGTGGCCGAGCTGCGCGCCCTGGGGCTGGAGCCCATCCTGCTGACCGGCGACAACCGGGCGGTGGCGGAGGCCGTCGCGCGTGAGGTGGGCATCGACACGGTCCACGCGGAGGTGCTCCCCGAGGACAAGGTGAACGTCGTCAAGCGCCTTCAGGCCGAGGGAAGGGTCGTCGCCATGGTCGGCGACGGGGTCAACGACGCCGCCGCGCTGGCCACGGCATCCCTGGGACTGGCGATGGGCACTGGGACGGATGCGGCGATCGAAGCGAGCGACCTCACACTGGTTCGTGGAGATCTCAAGGTGACAGCTGACGCAATCCGCCTTTCCAGGCGTACGCTGGCCACCATCAGGGGCAACCTCTTCTGGGCCTTCGGGTACAACGTTGCGGCCTTGCCCCTGGCTGCGAGTGGCCTGCTCAACCCTATGATCGCGGGAGCCGCCATGGCGTTTTCGTCCGTGTTCGTCGTCACGAACAGCCTCCGGTTGCGTGCCTTCACGTAACTTCCACAAAGAGATTTAGATCACACCGATTTCAGGGTAACCATCCGGTGGGTTCGCGAGTCTTAGAGTGCGATTGCCAAGGATGTCTTGGGGGACGTCCGACGGAGTGTCTTGGGGGACGCTCCTGATGGCATGCGTTGGCCGGGGCACGTGCACCGGGGAGCTTTGAGCGGCCCTCCCGTGCGTACGTACCCCGGCAGATCGCGGCACAACAGAACAACGGGAGCTTCGGCTCCGTGCAGACGCCCGGCCGGATCCCGTGGGGGGAATCCGCTCCGGGATATGGGAAGCGCCCCGACCGTCGACCCGTGGGGGGATCGACGGCGGGGCGCTTCTCCCTTCTCCCTTCTCCGGCAGGAAGCGTGCGGCCCCGGCGAGCCCCCGAAACGCCCGGCAGGCCCTCGAAACGCCGAATCGCCCCGGACACCGCGCTCTGTGCGAGGCGCGGTACGCGGGGCGAAGGCAGTCGGCCGAAGAGGCCGGGGCACTACGGGGCGGTCACGAGGTCCGGGTCAGCGACCCTCGACCGGGACGAAGTCGCGCAGGACCTCGCCGGTGTAGATCTGGCGCGGGCGGCCGATGCGGGAACCCGGCTCCTTGATCATCTCGTGCCACTGGGCGATCCAGCCGGGCAGTCGGCCGAGCGCGAAGAGCACGGTGAACATCTCGGTCGGGAAGCCCATGGCCCGGTAGATCAGACCGGTGTAGAAGTCCACGTTGGGGTAGAGGTTGCGCGAGACGAAGTAGTCGTCGGAGAGCGCGTGCTCCTCCAGCTTGAGCGCGATGTCGAGCAGCTCGTCGGACTTGCCGAGCGCGGACAGCACGTCGTGCGCGGCAGCCTTGATGATCTTGGCGCGCGGGTCGAAGGACTTGTACACCCGGTGGCCGAAGCCCATCAGGCGGACGCCGTCCTCCTTGTTCTTCACCTTGCGGATGAAGGAGTCGACGTCGCCGCCGTTGGCCTGGATGCCTTCCAGCATCTCCAGCACCGACTGGTTGGCGCCGCCGTGCAGGGGGCCCCACAGCGCCGAGATGCCGGCGGAGATCGAGGCGAACATGTTCGCCTGCGAGGAGCCGACCAGACGCACGGTGGAGGTCGAACAGTTCTGCTCGTGGTCCGCGTGCAGGATGAGCAGCTTGTCCAGCGCCGAGACGACGACCGGGTCCAGCTCGTACTCCTGGGCGGGGACCGAGAAGGTCATGCGCAGGAAGTTCTCGACGTACCCGAGGTCGTTGCGCGGGTAGACGAAGGGGTGGCCGATCGACTTCTTGTAGGCGTACGCCGCGATCGTCGGGAGCTTCGCCAGCAGGCGGATCGTCGACAGGTGGCGCTGCTGCTCGTCGAACGGGTTGTGGCTGTCCTGGTAGAACGTGGAGAGAGCGCTGACGACCGAGGACAGCATGGCCATCGGGTGGGCGTCGCGCGGGAAGCCGTCGAAGAACCGCTTGACGTCCTCGTGCAGCAGCGTGTGCTGGGTGATCTCGTTCTTGAACGCCGCCAGCTCGTCGACCTTGGGGAGGTCACCGTTGATCAGCGTGTACGCGACCTCGAGGAACGACGAGCGCTCGGCGAGCTGCTCGATGGGGTATCCGCGGTAGCGCAGAATGCCCTGCTCGCCGTCGAGGTACGTGATGGCGGATTTATAGGCGGCGGTGTTGCCGTATCCGCTGTCCAGCGTCACCAGGCCGGTATTGGCCCGGAGCTTCCCGATGTCGAAGCCCTTGTCGCCGACGGTGCTGTCGATCACCGGGTAGGTGTACTCGTCATCGCCGTACCGCAGTACTACAGCGTTGTTGGTGTGCTCGCTCACGTCATCCCTCACCGACGTAGTGCCTCTTCTTCGAGGTGCCCTGACTGTCTTCCACCCTCCCCCATTCGGCTCAGGAGAGTGCACTCGGGGTCGTCCATTGGACCTACTGGCGGCACTGAGTGCCGCCAACTTACTCATCCTGCCCCCTTGACTCCGGTTCCGGAAGACCTCCGTGATGTTTCCCACCGATTTGATCGATCATTTTTGCGCAGGGGTCACGAGAAGTCTTCGCCGGAGCCGCCCCGGAGCCGGAAATCCAGTGCCGTACAGCGCCTGCCTGCGGAAACCGTGCGGACAGCCTGGCCGATCGCCTTACGTGACCCGACGAGCACGACGAGCTTCCTGGCGCGGGTGACGGCGGTGTAGAGCAGGTTGCGCTGGAGCATCATCCAGGCACTGGTGGTGACGGGGATGACGACGGCCGGATACTCGCTGCCCTGGGAGCGGTGGATCGTCATGGCGTACGCGTGGGCCAGCTCGTCCAGCTCGTCGAAGTCGTAGCCGATCTCCTCGTCCTCGTCGGTGCGGACGGTGAGCCTCTGTCCGTCCGGGTCGAGGCCGGTGACGACGCCGACGGTGCCGTTGAAGACGCCGTTCTCGCCCTTGTCGTAGTTGTTGCGGATCTGGGTCACCTTGTCGCCGACCCGGAAGACCCGGCCGCCGAACCGCTTCTCGGGGAGGTCGGGGCGGCCCGGGGTGATGGCCTGCTGGAGCAGTCCGTTCAGATGGCCCGCGCCGGCCGGGCCCCGGTGCATCGGGGCGAGGACCTGCACGTCACGGCGGGGGTCGAGGCGGAACTTGGCCGGGATGCGACGGGCCGCGACATCCACGGCGAGCTTGCCCGCGTCCTCCGTCTCGTCCTCCACGAAGAGGAAGAAGTCGCTCAGACCCTGGGTGAGGGGCGGCTGTCCCGCGTTGATGCGGTGGGCGTTGGTCACGACCCCCGACTGCTGGGCCTGCCGGAAGATCCGGGTCAGCCGGACGGCGGGGACCGGACTGCCCTCCGCGAGCAGATCGCTCAGCACCTCCCCCGCCCCGACCGAGGGCAGTTGGTCGACATCGCCCACGAGGAGGAGGTGGGCACCGGGTGCCACCGCCTTCACGAGCTTGTTGGCGAGCAGCAGATCGAGCATCGACGCCTCGTCGACGACGACCAGATCGGCGTCCAGCGGGCGGTCCCGGTCGTACGCCGCGGCCCCGCCCGGCTTCAGCTCCAGCAGCCGGTGCACGGTGGACGCCTCGGCCCCGGTCAGCTCGGAGAGGCGTTTGGCGGCGCGCCCGGTGGGGGCGGCGAGCACCACCTTGGCCTTCTTCGCCCGGGCCAGCTCGACGATCGACCGGACGGTGAACGACTTGCCGCAGCCGGGGCCGCCGGTCAGGACGGCCACCTTGCGGCTGAGCGCGAGGCGTACGGCCTGCTCCTGCTCGGGCGCGAGATCGGCCCCCGTACGTGTGGTGAGCCAGGCCAGGGCCCGGCCCCAGTCGACGTCTTTGAAGGCGGGCATCCGGTCCTCGCCGGTGTTCAGCAGCCGCCTGATCTGCCCGGCGAGGGACAGCTCGGCCCGGTGGAAGGGGACGAGGTAGACCGCCGTGATCGGCTCGCCGCCCTCGGGCGACGGCACCTTCTCCCGTACGACGCCCTCCGGATCGGCGGCCAGCTCGGCCAGGCACTCGATGACCAGCCCGGTGTCGACCTGGAGCAGCTTGACGCCGTCCGCGATGAGCCGTTCCTCCGGGAGATAGCAGTGCCCCTGGTCGGAGGAGTGGGAGAGGGCGTACTGCAGACCGGCCTTGACCCGCTCGGGACTGTCGTGCGGGATGCCGACGGCCTGGGCGATCTTGTCGGCGGTGAGGAAACCGATGCCCCAGACGTCGGCGGCCAGCCGGTAGGGCTGGTTCTTCACGACGGAGATCGAGGCGTCCTCGTACTTCTTGTAGATGCGGACGGCGATGGAGGTGGAGACGCCGACGCCCTGGAGGAAGACCATGACCTCCTTGATCGCCTTCTGCTCCTCCCACGCCGCCGCGATCATCTTCGTGCGCTTGGGGCCGAGGCCGGGGACCTCGACGAGCCGCTTCGGTGCGTTCTCGATGATGTCGAGGGTGTCGACGCCGAAATGGGTGGTGATCCGGTCGGCCATCACCGGGCCGATGCCCTTGATCAGCCCGGAGCCGAGATAGCGGCGGATGCCCTGGATCGTGGCGGGCAGGACGGTGGTGTAGTTCTCCACGGTGAACTGCTTGCCGTACTGGGAGTGCGAGCCCCAACGGCCCTCCATCCGCAGCGACTCGCCGACCTGCGCGCCGAGCAGCGCACCGACCACGGTGAGGAGGTCGCCGACCCCGCGCCCGGTGTCGACGCGGGCGACCGTGTACCCGTTCTCCTCGTTGGCGTAGGTGATCCGCTCCAGGACCCCTTCGAGGACGGCCAAGTTGGACATGGCCCGACGCTACCCGGTGCCGCTGACAGTGCGGCGGGCCGACCGCGGCCCACTGACCGCCGCCGGAGTGACCGGGCTCCGCGCCACCCCGCGTGGGACTCAGCGTGCGCTCTCGCCCCTGCTCCGGGCGGCGTTGAAGCGCGCCTTCTTCTGACGGTTGCCGCAGGTGTTCATGTCGCACCACTTACGCGTACGGCTCTGGCTGGCGTCGAAGAAAGCGGCCCGGCACGTCGGTGAGGCGCACAGGGCCAGCTTTCCGTCCCGTTCGCCCGCGATGACGTCGACCGCGTCGGCGGCGATCACGCCGAGGGCGTCCTCCACGGAGGAGGAGCCGAGCCGCCAGCGCCGCTCCCCCTCGGGGGTCAGGACCGCCGCCGCCCGCCCTTCGACGCTGCGGTCGCCGATGACCTGCACCGCGGCGGCGGGCAGAGCCTCCCCGAGCGCGGCGGCCGTCGCGGCGGCGTGGATCGACTCCCTCAACTCCCGCGCGAGGTCGAGCTGTTCAGGAGTGCAGGAGTCCACGGCGAGGCCGTACACCGCCAGCCAGTCGATGAGCCGCCGCGGAACGGGGATCCGCTCCACGGCATCGCCGTAACGCTCCGACAGGGTCCCCGTGAAGCTCGTCGCCAGCACGGTGCCGAGGCGGAAATCAGGAAAGCCAGCACGCATGGAACCACCTTAGCCGGTTGCGGGGCGCCGCAGAGGGCTGTTAGAACCGTCTTAGCCGGTTCACGAAGGGGCGGCGCCGGTCCGGATCGATGGCAGGCCGGCGGCGGCGCCCACGATCGCCAGGAGCCCCCCATGCCCCGCCCGACCAGCGACGTACACACAACCAGCGATGTACACGCCTACGAGACCCACGCGTCCGACGCCGAACTCGACGATCTGCGGGCGCGCCTGGCCGCCGCGCGGCTGCCGGAGGCCGAGACCGTCCGGGGCGCGCCGCCCGGCCCCCGCCGATGGGACCAGGGCGTTCCGCTGGCCGACCTCGCCGATGTCGTGGAGTACTGGCGTACGGGATACGACTGGCGGGCGTTCGAGGAGCGCCTGAACCGGATGGGCCAGTTCCGTACGACCCTCGACGGGCTGGGCATCCACTTCCTGCACCGCCGGTCCGCGCGCGCGGACGCCGTGCCGCTGCTCCTGACGCACGGCTGGCCGGGCAGCGTGGTCGAATTCCTCCACGTCATGGACGAGTTGGCGGACCCCCAGGATGCGGAGTCACCGGCGTTCCATGTCGTGGCCCCGTCGCTGCCGGGCTTCGGTTTCAGTGACAGGCCGGCCACCACCGGGTGGGGTACCGAGAGGATCGCGGCCGGGTGGGTGGAGCTGATGGGGAGGCTCGGATACGGCCGGTTCCTGGCCCATGGCGGCGACTGGGGCGGCAACATCACCACGGTGCTGGGCGGCAGGTTCCCGGACGAGGTGCTCGGCGTCCACTCCACGTTCGCCGAGGCCCCGCCCGGCCTGACCACGGACGGGCTGACGGAGGCCGAGCGCAGGTGGACCGAGGAGACCCGCGACTTCTGGGGCCGCCGCGCGGCGTACGCGAAGCAGCAGGCGACGCGCCCCCAGACCATCGGCTACGCGCTCGTCGACTCACCGGTCGGGCTGCTCGCCTGGATTCTCGACAAGTTCGCCGAGTGGTCGGACACCGAGGACAGCCCGTTCGAGACGATCTCCCGGGACCGCGTCCTCGACAACGTCACCCTGTACTGGCTGACGCGGACGGGTGCGTCGGCGGCCCGTATCTATTACGAGAGCCACGCCTCCCTCGATCCCGCGCTCCGGGTCGACGTGCCGTCGGCGATCACCATGTATCCCCGCGACATCGAGAAGACTCCGCGCCCCTGGGCCGAGGAGCGGTACCGGAACATCGTGCGGTGGCGGTCGCCCGGTTCCGGGGGCCATTTCCCTTCGTTGGAGATGCCCGCCTTCTTCGTCACCGATCTGCGGGAGGGCCTCGCGGCGGTGCTGGCCGCCCGCGAGGCCGCATGAGCCGTCGGATCACATGAGCTTGCGGCGGCCGGTCTCCTCCTGAGGCCGCCCACCGCGCGGTTCGGGCCGGTCCGGCAGGAGCGCGTCGAGCCGGGAGCCGCGGCTCTCCACGACGCGCACGATCTGTTGCAGCGACTCGGTCAGCCTGCCGGCGAGGAAGCGGACCTGTTCCCCGGTGGCCCCGTCGTCGGCCAGCAGGTCGGTGGCATGGCCGAGCAGTTCGTCCGCCATGTCCAGTTGGATGCTCTCGATGTCGTCGGCCATCCGCGAGACATGACCGGTGCCGTCCCCGACGACGTAACAGGGCTTTCCGCCCTCGCCCGACCACGGCAGCAGCCGCATTTCGGAGACTTCGACGCGGTCGCCGCTCACGCTCATGCCGCGCCCCCGCCCACCCGGCCGAGGTGAACACCGTGGGCGGCGATCAGCAGTGCCCCGCCCCGGATGCGCCGCCGCCTCGCCTCGGCGGCGCGTTGCTCTGCCACCCGCTGCTCGTGCGCCACGAAGTACGGGCGCACCAAGGGACTGTCCTCGCCGCGCGGAGGGCGCTCGCCGGTGCGGAAGGCGGTCGGCCCTCCGACGTAGGCGCAGGAGTAGGGATAGACGTGGGCGTACGGGTCGAGCGGGTGCCGTTGACTCCGTACGGCGGGCAGCAATCGCCGCACCGGCTTCAGGAGCCGGGCGATAACGTGCTTCATGTCAGCCTGCTTTCTGGGGATGGCCATGCCCCCGGACCGGTTGCGTCGGTCGCGGGGGTCTCGCTTTCCTCGTCGGGGGTTCAGCTTCGTTCCGTAGTGAACCCATCACAGAGTGGGGTCATCCGTCGCTACGCTGCCAGGGGGTCGGGGATGACAGCGCGTCCGTCAAGACGGGGAGTCGGAGCACATGGGCACGAAGCAGGGGCCGCGCACGCCGAGGCAGAAGTACGGCGAGGAGCTGCGGCTGCGGCGCGTCGCGGCCGGGCTGACGCAGGAGGCCCTGAGTGAGATGGTCGTGTGCTCACCGACCCTCATCAGCCATTACGAGGCGGGGCGGCGGCTGCCCAGTCCGGATGACGCACGGCGGATCGACAAAGCTCTGGGGCCGGACGGGTTCTTCGAGCGGTGGCTGGAGGACCTGGAGACCAAGTACACCGACCATTTCGCGGCCGTGGCGGAGCTGGAGCAGCAAGCGGTGCTCATCCAGCAATTCGCGCTGACACTCGTACCCGGTCTCTTGCAGACGGACGATTACGCACGAGCCCTGTTCCAGGCGTACCGGCCCAACCACCGGCGGGAGGAGGTTGACCAAGACGTTGTCATTCGAACAGAGCGTGCCCGACTCCTCGACGGCCCGATGAATCCCGTGATGTGGACCCTGCTGGACGAGGCGGTGCTGCGACGGCGGGTCGGTGGCCGGCAGGTCATGGCCACGCAGCTGCGCAAGGTCGCCGACATGGCAGAGTCCGGGCGACTGCGGCTGCATGTGCTGCCGTTCGAGGCCGGAGCTCACTCACTCCAGCAGAGCCTGTTGACGCTGATGAGCTTCGCGGACTCCGCCCCGGTGGCGTATGTCGAGGGCTTTCAGACAGGCAACCTGATGGATGATCCACGCTTGGTGGCGTCCAGTCGCTCAGCCTACGATCTCGCTCTGGGCGATGCGTTGTCGCACCAGGAGTCGGTGGCCCGCGTGCGGGCCGCAGCGGAGGAGCACGAGCATGGTCACCATTAGGCGGAGCGTCGCGGACCCGTCCACCCTCACCGGCTGGTTCAAGTCCAGCTACAGCGGCGGGGACCAAGGCGAGTGCCTTGAGGTCGCCCGCGGCCATGCCGCCGTCCCCGTCCGCGACAGCAAGGCCGCCGACGGTCCGGCCATCGTCTTCTCGGCCGACGGATGGTCGTCCTTCGTCACCGCGCTCAAGGGCGGGCGCCTCTCGGCCTGATCGCTCAGCCCATGCTCGCCGCGACCTCGCTCCGCAGCCGCGGCAGCTTGTCGTGCAGGATGCCCGGGCAGAGGGTGTCGCCGAAGTCCTTGTGCCCGTAGAGGCGGCTGGGCGCGATGCCGTACTGGTGGCAGACGTACGCGCAGAGCGCCACCAGGACCTCCCACTGGGCCCGCGGCGGCTGTGCGCCGTCGTGGTACGCGCCCTCGTTGGCGATGCCGATGGCCTGGTCGTTCTGGCCGGACGTGTGGGCGCCGAGGACGAAGTCGCTGCCGCCGCGCAGGGTGCTGAGGCTGCGGTGGCGGCCCTCGGTGATCCAGCCGCCCCGGCTGACGAGGAAGTGGTAACCGGTGTCGGTCCACCCGTTCTCGTCCATGTGGAGGTCCTGGACCCAGTGGGCGTGGCGGTGGGCCTGGGCGCGGGAGACGTCGGCGGTGTCGGCGCTGACCGTATGGTGCACGATGATCTTCGCCGGCCGCTTGCCGACCAGGCTGACCGGGGTCCGCGGCGGACGGGCCTGCCACTGCGCCGTGCTGTCGATGTCCGGTTCGACGACGGCGGCGCGGGCATGGGCCGTGCCCGGTAAGGCGGCTGCGGCCAGGCCGCCGGCTCCGGCGAGCAGGATGTGGCGACGGGACGGCTGCGGAAGGTTCACGGCGGGCTCCTGGTGGGTGCGTGGGGGCAAGGCGGAGGAGGGCGGCGCCGCGTCGGCCGGGTGAGCCGCCGACGGGCTCACCCGGCCGACGCGGGGGCTGGGAGGTTACGCCGTGTTGTTGGCGAGGGCCTGGAGCCGCGCGAAGCTGCCGTTGAACTTGTTGCGGTCCACGTCGCCGGAGACTCCGCCGACCCGGCCGGTGGCCGTGTACTGCCAGATCGTCCAGGTGGGGAAGCCGCTGGGGACGGTCGGGCTGGCGGTGCCCCAATGGGCGATCCAGAGCGGCGACTTGGCGGCCATGCCGGTCCAGCTGCCGGTGCAGGTGTTCCACCAGCTGGCCGTCGTGTAGATGACGACGTCCCGGGTGGTGCGCGCCTTGTACGTGTTGTAGAAGTCGTTGATCCACGTCCGCATCTGGGTCGTGGAGAGGCCGTAGCACATGGCGCCGTACGGGTTGTGCTCGATGTCCAGCACCCCGGGGAGGGTCTTGCCGTCCCCGGACCACCCTCCGCCGCTGCTCGCGAAGTAGCCCGCCTGCGTCGCCCCGTTGGAGACGTCGGGGCGGGCGAAGTGGTACGCGCCCCGGATCAGGCCGGCGTTGTAGGAGCCGGTGTAGTTCGCGCTGAACCGGCTGTCCTTGAAGGTGGTGCCCTCGGTGGCCTTCATGTAGGCGAAGTCGATGCCCGCGGCCTTCACCGAACCCCAGTTGATCGCCCCCTGCCAGTGGGAGACGTCGATGCCCTGGACGCCGCTGGTGTCCATCGGCGTGACCCCGCCCGCCGCCGAGGACGACGCGGGGCCCTGCTCGATGCGGGTGCCCGCCCCCATCCACGCCTGGCCGGACCGGACCGGCTCGTCGGGTGCGGGCGGCGCGGCGGCGGCCGTGCCCGTTCCGGTCACGATCAGCGCCACGGCAGCGCCGAGCGCACCGGCCGGCAGAGCGCATCGGGATCTCTTGAGTCGGCGGGACGGAGAACGGTACGCGAGCATGGCCACCTCCGGGCACGTTGACGAGGACGGGGCGCGCACGGCATGGCATCCGATAATCGGATGCCATGCACATGTCATGAGTAATGCACGGGCACGGAAAGGCGTAAAGGGGCCTTTGGGTCTAGACCTGTGCCGCCGTCCCCCACCTGCGAGAACGTCCCGGAAGGGCGAAAATTTTCATTCCTGAAGGCTGCGGCCGTCACTGCCGGAGGCATGCACACGCCGACCGGCTTGCAGGACATGTCGTACGGGTGCGGCGGGCGGGCCCCCGGCACGCGGTGACAGCGGGCCCGAGCCGCGGGCTCCGGTACCGGGACTCAGACGGTCCGCGTCAGCTTCTTCGCCGTGCTGCAGTGGACGCCCCGACCGTGCCGCCACAACTGCACGGTCGTGAGGGCGAACAGGGCCGTGAACGCGACCAGGAAAACGCCCGCGATCCCGACCTGCCGACCGCCCGGGTCCCGGTCTGCCTGAAGGACGAGAACCAGCAAGGAGATGAGCATCCCGCCGAGGTAGACCGGCCGGATCCGCCGCAACTGCCGTACGGCACGGGGTGCGAGAGCTACACGCTTCGAGGTGGCCATGCCCGCCGGATACCCCGCGTCCGGCCGGCCAGTCACCGGGGCGCCCATTCGCTTCACCGGACCCGGACACAATTCGGTGGCCGGTCCCCCGGCCCCCTTGTTACGGTGCTCGCTCCTCGACCGCGGGACCGACCGCGGGTGACCTCTGGGCGCGAGCCCTGGAAAGCAGTTGATGTATGCCCCGGCCAGTGATTCCGAGCCTCCCTCGTCGCGCCTGTGGCGCCGGGGCGACCGGGCTTGACCGTCCGCGGCCGCCGTACGCGACCGACTGCTGACACCTCACGGCCGGCTGCCGTCGCGCAGCCGTCCGGCCCCGCTCCCCGTACGCCCCTGACACGAGGGGTGCTCGGTACTTCCCTGCTGCTTCGTTCCTCATCTTCGGCAAGGAGTATCCGGGTGTCCCACGACCACCCCCAGCACCGCTCAGCCATGTCCTCCCTGGACACCTTCACCTGCGTCCGCTGCGGACTGACCGTCGCCGCGTACGCACCCGACGGCAGTCGGCGCAACCACTGCCCCAGCTGCCTGCACTCGCAGCACCTCGTCGACCACGTCGAGGGCGGCCGCTCCGACTGCGAGGGCCGGATGACCCCGATCTCCATCGCCGTGCTGCGCACCGGCGACTGGATGGTCGTCCACCGCTGCACCCGCTGCGACGAGCTGACCTCGAACCCGGTCTGCGCGGACGACAACCAGCTGATCCTGATGCGGATGGCCGTACGTCCGCTGGCTCAGCCGCCCTTCCCGCTCGAAGCCTTCGGTGACCTGTGAACCGGGCGACCGGGAGGCTCCGATGACGCGGCGGGGACCCCGGCGGGGATCGGGACGACGTGCGCAGCGGGCCAAGGACGTGCTGCACGGGCCGGCCGGGGCGCGCGGTGACGCGTTCCGGTGCGTCGGCTGCCGGCTCGACGTTCCGCTCGCGGCGCCGGGCACCGCTCACCGTAATCACTGCCCGTCCTGCCTGGTCAGCCTGCATGTGGACGGCCGGGTACCGGGTGACAGGGCGGCGGGGTGCCGCGGGCGGATGGCGCCCCTGAGCCTGTCGGTGCGGCAGGACGGGGAGTGGATGCTCATCCACCACTGCCTCGCGTGCGGGCGGCTCAGCGCCAACCGCATCGCGGGCGACGACAACGCGCTGGCCCTCGTCCGGCTCGCGCTGCGGCCGCTCGCGGACGCGGCGATTCCCGTGCGGGCGATGCTCGCCCTGTGACCCGGGGGCCGCCCGGCGACCGCCGGGCGGCCCCAGGTGAACCCTGTCCCTCAAGTCACCCCGGGTCCTCGCCCGTCAGGCCGTCGACCGACTCGCGGATGAGGTCGGCGTGGCCGACATGGCGGGCGTACTCCTCGACGAGGTCCAGGAGGATGCGGCGGAGGTGGGGGCGTTCACCTCCGCGGGTGACATACGCGCCGAGCTGGTCCAGGCCGGCGCCGGTGCTGAGCGCCTCCTCGACCACGGCCCGGGAGCGGGCCGCCGACTCCCGCCACAGGGCGCGTAGTCGGTCGGGGGCATCCTGGGCGGCGGAGCGGTAGGCCCAGTCCGGGTCGCTGGCCCAGTCGACCGCGTTCCAGGGCGCGCCGACCGGGACCCCGAGCCAGAGGCGGGCGAAGTGGCTGTCCTCGACATGCGCCAGGTGCTTGAGCAGACCGCCCAGGGTGACGGAGGACGCGCCGACCGCGGCCCGCAGTCCGTCCGCGTCCAGGCCGGAGGTCTTCCAGGCCAGCGTGGCCCGCTGGCGTTCCAGCGCGCCGAGGACGGCCGCCGCCTCCGTACCGGCGAGGGGAGGTTCGGGCCATTCCTCCGCTGCGCTCTCCGTCATGGCGGCAGATCCTGACGAACGGCGCAAGGCCGGCCGAGAAAGCGGAATGGGGCCCGGCCTCGCGGCCGGACCCCCCTCGCTTTCCCCTCCCGTCGGGCCTTCCCGTTCCCCCCGGACCCCTCCCCGGAAGTCCCGACGCCATGTGTGACCGGGGAGGGTACCCAAAGGTTGCATCCCTTGACGATCTCTTTACCTTCGGTCGCGTACGGCGCTCTCAGCAGGCATGTTGCACGTACCGTTCCGCCACTTCCGCCAGGACCTCCGCCCCGTCGCGGGCCCACAGCGCCTCGTTGAAGATCTCCACCTCGACCGGGCCGTCGAAGCCGGCGGATTCCACTTCCCGGCGGAACGCCCGGAAGTCGACGCTTCCGTCGCCCAGTTGTCCCCGGCCGAGCAGGACGCCCGCCGGGAGCGGGGTGATCCAGTCGGCCAACTGGAAGGAGTGGATACGGCCGCCCCGGCCCGCGCGGGCGATCTGGGCGGGCGCCTGGTCGTCCCACCAGAGGTGGTAGGTGTCCACGACCACCCCGACCTGTTCGGCCGGGAAGCGTTCCGCGAGGTCCAGGGCCTGGGCGAGGGTGGAGACCACGCAGCGGTCGGACGCGTACATCGGGTGGAGCGGCTCGATCGCCAGGCGTACGTCGCGTTCGGCGGCGTACGGGCCGAGGACCGCCAGCGCCTCGGCCACCCGCTCGCGGGCGCCGCGCAGATCGCGGCTGCCGGACGGGAGACCGCCGGAGACCAGGACCAGGGTGTCGGTGGACAGGGCCGCCGCCTCGTCGATCGCCGCCCGGTTGTCGTCCAGGGCGCGGGCGCGTTCGGCGGGGTCGAGGGCGGTGAAGAAGCCGCCCCGGCAGAGGCTGGTGACGGTCAGCCCGGCGGCCGCGAGGAGTCGGGCCGTGCGCTCGACGCCGTACGCCCGCACCGGGGCCCGCCACAGGCCGACCTTGCCGATGCCCGCCTTGGCGCAGCCCTCGGCCAGCTCCGGCAGCGACCACTGCTTGACGGTCTCCTGGTTGATGCTCAGACGGGCCAGGTCCGCGTTGGTCATCGGGCGCCTCCGTGGACGGCGAGCAGCGCGCGCATGCGGTGTGCGGCCAGGTCGGGGTCCGGGAACAGGCCGAGACCGTCGGCCAGTTCGTACGCCGTCGCCAGATGCGGCAGCGAGCGGGCCGACTGGAGTCCGCCCACCATCGTGAAGTGGTCCTGGTGGCCGGCCAGCCAGGCCAGGAACACCACACCCGTCTTGTAGAAGCGGGTGGGCCGCTGGAAGAGGTGGCGGGACAGCTCGACCGTGGGGTCGAGGAGGTCCCGGAAGCCGTCCACGTCCCCCGTGTCCAGCACCCGTACCGCGTGCGCCGCCAGCGGGCCCAGCGGGTCGAAGATGCCCAACAGCGCGTGGCTGAAGCCGCGCTCGTCGCCCGCGATCAGCTCCGGGTAGTTGAAGTCGTCACCCGTGTAGCAGCGCACCCCGCCCGGGAGGCGGCGGCGGACGTCGACCTCACGGGCCGCGTCCAGGAGGGAGATCTTGATGCCGTCCACCTTGTCCGGGTGCTCGGCGATGACCTTGAGGAAGGTGTCGGTGGCCTCGTCGAGGTCGCGGCTGCCCCAGTAGCCCTCCAGGGCCGGGTCGAACATCGGGCCCAGCCAGTGCAGGACCACCGGTTCCAACGCCTGGCGCAGGAGATGGGCGTACGTGGCGAGGTAGTCCTCGGGGCCTCGGGCGGCGCGGGCCAGGGCACGCGACGCCATGAGGATCGGCTGGACGCCGTGCTCCTCGGCCAGGGCGAGTTGCTGCTCGTAGGCCGTGCGGACGTCCGCGAGCGTGACCTCGCCCGCCGACGGCAGCTGGTCGGTGCCCACGCCGCAGGCGATCCGGCCGCCCACCGCCTTCGCCTCGGCGGCCGAGCGGCGGATCAGTTCGGCCGCGCCCGCCCAGTCCAGGCCCATCCCGCGCTGCGCGGTGTCCATGGCCTCCGCGACGCCCAGGCCGTGCGCCCACAGGTGGCGGCGGAACGCGAGCGTGGACTCCCAGTCGACGGCCGCCGGGTCGTCCGGGCCGATGTCCGCGTACGGGTCCGCGACCACGTGCGCCGCCGAGAAGACCGTACGGGAGGAGGGGGCCCCGACGCCCGGCGTCAGGGTGAGCGGGGTGGCGCGGGGGGTGTAGGGGCCCTGCGGGAGGTGGATCGTGGTCGTCATGCCGGCCGCTCCCCGTCGTTGCGCCAGGCGGTCAGGCTGTACGTCACAGCGTCAGCTCCGGGATGTCGAAGCGGCGGCCCTCCGCGGACGACTTCAGCCCCAACTCGGCCAGTTGGACGCCCCGGGCCCCGGCCAGCAGGTCCCAGGTGTACGGCGCGCCCTGGACGACGTGGCGCAGGAACAGCTCCCACTGCGCCTTGAACCCGTTGTCGAACTCCTGGTTGTCCGGGATCTCCTGCCACTGGTCGCGGAACGACTCGGTGACCGGGAGGTCCGGGTTCCAGACCGGCTTCGGGGTCGACGAACGGTGCTGGACACGGCAGTTGCGCAGTCCGGCGACGGCCGAGCCGTGCGTCCCGTCGACCTGGAACTCGACCAGTTCGTCGCGGTTGACCCGTACCGCCCAGGAGGAGTTGATCTGCGCGACGGCCCCGCCCGCCAGCTCGAAGATGCCGTACGCGGCGTCGTCGGCGGTCGCCTCGTACGGCTTGCCCTGCTCGTCCCAGCGCCGCGGAACATGCGTCCGGACATGCGCGGTCACGGAGGTGACCTGGCCGAACAGCTCGTGGAGCACGTACTCCCAGTGCGGGAACATGTCGACGACGATGCCGCCGCCGTCCTCCGCGCGGTAGTTCCACGAGGGGCGCTGGGCCTCCTGCCAGTCACCCTCGAAGACCCAGTAGCCGAACTCCCCGCGCACGGAGAGGATCTCGCCGAAGAAGCCGCCGTCGATCAGGCGCTTCAGCTTGCGCAGGCCCGGCAGGAAGATCTTGTCCTGGACGACGCCGTGCTTGATACCGGCGTCCCGAGCGAGGCGGGCCAGGTCGAGGGCCCCCTCGACGTCCGTGGCGGTCGGCTTCTCGGTGTAGACGTGCTTGCCCGCCGCGATCGCCTTCTTGATCGCCTCCACCCGGGCGGAGGTGACCTGGGCGTCGAAGTAGATCTCGACCGACTCGTCCGCGAGCACCGCGTCCAGGTCCGTCGACCACTCGGTCAGACCGTGGCGCTCGGCGAGTTCCTCCAGGGCGTGGGCGCGACGGCCGACGAGCACGGGCTCGGGCCACACCACCTCGCCGTCGCCGAGATCCAGGCCCCCCTGTTCGCGGATCGCGAGGATCGAGCGCACCAGGTGCTGCCGGTATCCCATGCGTCCCGTGACGCCGTTCATGGCGATGCGCACTGTCCTGCGTGTCACGAAGTTCCCTCCATACAGCCGTAGCAAGCGCTTTCTACGGAGGATGACGCTAGCCTGCCGACAGCGGCCGGACAAGAGGGGGCCGCACGTGACCTCACGGAGGACAGCGATGACAGTCACCCTGGCGGATGTGGCGGCCCGCGCCCGGGTGTCCCCGGCCACCGTCTCCCGCGTGCTGAACGGCAACTACCCGGTGGCGGCGTCGACCCGGGAACGGGTCCTGCGCGCGGTGGACGACCTGGACTACGTGCTCAACGGACCCGCCAGTTCGCTCGCGGCGGCCACGTCCGACCTGGTCGGCATCCTGGTCAACGACATCGCCGACCCCTTCTTCGGGATCATGGCGGGGGCGGCGCAGACGCAGATCGGCGGCCCGGGGGACGGTTCGGGACGGGCGGGGGGCGAGAAGCTGGCCGTCATCTGCAACACCGGCGGCTCCCCGGAGCGCGAGCTGACCTATCTCACGCTCCTCCAGCGCCAGCGCGCCGCCGCGGTCGTCCTCACCGGCGGCGCGGTCGAGGACCCGGCGCACCAGGCCGCGATGGCGGCGAAGTTGGCGAAGCTCGCGGACGCGGGCACCCGGATCGTCTTCTGCGGGCGGCCCCCGCTGCCCGATGGCGACGCGCTCGTCGCCGCGCTCGCGTTCGACAACCGGGGCGGCGGCCGCCGTCTCACGGAGCACCTGATCTCGCTCGGCCACCGCAGGATCGGTTACGTCGCCGGGCCCCGGGAACGCACCACCACCCGCCACCGGCTGGAGGGCCACCGGGAGGCGCTGCGCGCGGCCGGGCGGGCCGACGGTTCCGGTGAGCAGGGGGCCGACGACGACCGGCTCATCGTGCACGGGCCCTACGACCGGCGCTCCGGGTACGAGGCCACCCTCGAACTCCTGCGCAGGGCACCGGACGTGACCGCGATCGTCGCCGCCAACGACACCGTGGCGCTGGGTGCGTGCGCGGCGGTACGGGACCAGGGGATGCGCATCCCGCAGGACATCTCGGTCGCGGGCTTCGACGACCTGCCGTTCTCGGTGGACGCCGTACCGGCCCTCACGACGGTCCGGCTGCCGCTCTTCGAGGCGGGCGCCCGGGCGGGACGGCTCGCGATGGGCAAGGAGAACCCGCCGCCCGGTGGCATCGCGACCATCGCGGCCGAGCTGATGGTCCGGGGGTCAACGGCGGCGCCCCGGGGCTGAGCCGGTCCCGTACGACAGGCGCTGAGCCGATCCGGCCGGCAGGCCCTGGCCCGGGTCGTTCGCAGGTCGTGGGGGCGGTTGCGGGCCGGAGGGCGAAAGATGGGGGTGGCTCCCCCATGTGCCCGTACCCCCTCCCCCGCCACGATGGGCGCGGGCGGCCCGCACGGGGCCGGCCCGGGACCGGGGAGGTGCGGTGCGATGGCGGAGAAGAACCTGATCGACAGAGGTACGAGCCGTCTCCCCGCCCCCGGTGACACCTCGCCCGTCCTCGACCCCCTCGCCCCGTTCGCGCGTGCGGCCTCGGAGCCGTGGTGGCTGCCCGGTGTCGTCGGGGGCAGCACCTCCGGCGAACCAGCCTGGGCGGCCTTCGCCCGGGAGGCGGTCGCCGCCGCCCCGCGCGATGTGGTGGTCGCCGACCGTGCGTACCCGGGGCTCAGCGGCTTCCGGCCGATCGTCGCGCCGTTCGTCGAGGTGGCGGAGGGAAGGCTCCGAGAGGCGCTGGCGGATGCGGGGGCTGGGGTGGACGGCCTGGTGGCGGACGGCCGAGCAGCATCCTCCCCTGCGGCAGCCGGCCCGGGGGCGGGCGGCGCGGTGGCAGCTGGCCCTGCGGCACCCCGCCCGGCGGCAGCCGGCCGAGCAGCAGGCTCCCCTGCGGTAGCCGGTCCTGCGGCAGACGGCCCCTCTCCCCTCCTGGCCGACTTCCGGCGGCAACTGACCCGGCGGCTGGCCCGCATCGCGGCGCGCACGCTGGTCACCGAGTTGCACGAGGCCCGGCGGCTGGGCCGGTTGAGCGGTGCGGGGCCCGAGGAGCGCTTCCGGGACTTCGTCGCGCTGACGGCGCGTCGCGACGGCCTCGACCGAATCGTCACCGGCTATCCCGTGCTGGCCCGCCTCCTGGCGACGTCCTGCCTCAACACCGCCGACGCCTTCGCGGAGCTGGTCGCGCGGCTCGCCGCCGACCGGCATCTGCTGGCCCCGGCGGGGGTCTTCGGCGACCGGGGCGGTTGCCCGGACGGAGCGCTCCGCACCTACGCGGGGCCGGGGGCGCTCGCCGGGGTCGAGGCCGGTGCGGGCGACAGCCATCGCGGTGGGCGGTCGGTGATGCTCCTGCGGTTCGCCGACGGCACCCGGCTGGTCTACAAGCCGCGTCCGCTCGCGGCGCACCGGCACTTCAACTCCCTGGTCGAGTGGTTCGGTTCGCTGCCCGACGCCCCCGACCTGCGGGTGCTGCGCGTCCTGGACCGGGGGGAGTACGGCTGGGCCGAGTTCGTCGAGGAGCGGCCCTGCGCATCGGAGGCGGAGACCCGGCAGTTCTACCGGCGCCAGGGTGCGCTGCTGGCCCTGCTGCACGCGCTGGACGGCACGGATCTGCACCACGAGAACCTGATCGCCTGCGGCCCGCACCCGGTGCTGGTCGATGTGGAGACCCTGTTCCACCCGCCGCTGGGGCCCGCCCGTTCCGCCGACCCGGCCGCCCGGGCCCTGCACGACTCCGTCCACCGGGTGGGCCTGCTGCCCCAGTTGCTCGTCGGGGACACGACCGCGCTCGACATGTCCGCCATCGGCGGGGGCCGGGCGGCCTCCTCCCCCATCGAGACCGCCGACTGGGCGGAGGCCGGGACCGACCGCATGCGGCTGGTGCGGCGAGCGGGGCGGTTCACCGAGTCCGCCAACCGGCCCCGGCTCGGCACCGAGGCCGCCGACCCCTCCACGTACACCGAGGCCCTCTGCGACGGGTTCCGCGCCGGGTACACCGCGATCCACGACCACCGCGACGAACTCCTCTCCCCGGACGGGCCGTTGCGGCGGTTCGCCGGGGACGAGGTGCGCGTCGTGCCCCGCCCCACCTGGACGTACACGACGCTGCTGGACGAGTCGACGCACCCCGACCTGATGCGGGACGCCACCGAACGGCACCGGGTGCTGTCCCTGCTGCGCACCCCGCTCCTGGGCGTGCCCGCGCTGTCCGGTGTGGAGGACGAGGAGATCGCCGAGCTGTGGTGCGGCGACGTGCCGGTGTTCGCCACCCGGCCGGACTCCGCGGAGCTGTGGAGCGGTACCGGCCGTACGGTCGCGGGTCCGGTGCCCGACGGATCCGCGTCCGGGGCGGACGCCCCCACCGGTCTCGCGCGCGTCGAGGCGAAGGTACGCGCGATGGACACCGTCGACCGCCAGGACCAGGAACGGATCATCCGGACCGCCATGGTGAGCACATCGCCCCGGCCGCCGCACCGGCCCGGACCGGGCGGCCGGGCGCCGAGTGCGGCGACCGCGCCGGAGCCCGAGCAACTGCTCTCCGCCGCACGGTCGGTGGGCGACCAGCTCGTCTCCCTCGCCTACCGGCACGAGGGCCGCACCAACTGGATCGGGCTCGAACTTCTCGGCGAGCGCTACTGGCGGCTCACGCCGATGGCGGCGGACCTGGCGGGCGGTTACACCGGCCCCGCGCTCTTCCTTGCTCAACTGGCCGCGCTCACCGACGTATCCCGGTACGCGGAGGCCGCCCGCGAAGCACTCGCCCCCGTCCCGGGGCTGCTGGACGCCCTGCACGGGCGGGCCGACGAGCTCGGAGCCCTGGGCTCCGGCGCTTACGCGGGCCTGGGCGGCATCGCGTACGCGCTGACCGAGGTGGGCACGCTGCTCGGTGACCCGGAGGTGCTGGACCTGGCCGGTCCGGCCGTCCGGCTGAGCTGTGCGGCGAACGCGGCCGAGGACGGGTACGGGGTGCGCGGCGGTGCGGCGGGCGGGCTGGTCTCGCTGCTCGCGGTGTACCACGCCACCGGCCGCCCGCAGGCCTGGTGGGGCGCCGTGCGCTGCGCCGACCGGCTCGCCGCCGCACCTGCCCCCGACACCGGAGGCTTCGCCGACGGGGCCGCCGGGATCGGCTGGGCGATGCTGCGCCTCGCCGGGGCCGGGGGCGACGCCCGCCACCGGAGCGCCGGGCTGGCGGCCCTGCGCCGGGCGACCGCGCTGACGGACGCCGCGACGGTTCACGGGCCCGCCTGGTGCGAGGGGGCGGCCGGGGTCGCGCTCGCGATCGCGGACAGTCCCGCCGCACGGGAGGACCCGGAGCTGTCCGGCTGGCTGACGTCGCGCTCCGCCGAGCTGGCGGACATCGCTCCGCTCGCCGACGACAGCCTGTGCCACGGGGAGTCCTCACTGCTCGAACTCCTCGCCCACAGCGCCCTGCCCGCACTCCTGCCCGACGTACGAGCCGCGTGGGTGCGCCGGGCCGGGATGCTGCTGGCCTCGGCGGACCGGGCGGGACCGCGGTGCGGGACGCCCGGCGGCGTACCGCACCCGGGGCTGCTCACCGGGCTCTCCGGAATCGGGCACGGGCTGCTGCGGGCGGGGTTCCCCGACCGGATCGGCTCCGCCCTGCTCCTGGACCCCTCCCGCGCCCCCTGACCCACCGACGCACCGTCCCGTACCCGTGCCCCGGCACCGAGTACCCGTCATCCAGCGCCAAGTACCAAGCACCCCGTTCCCATCACCGATCAGCAGAGGATGAGGCAGAGATGAAGCAGTTCGGCGAATCGGCCCTGCAGGCGTCCGGCGACATCGCTCACGAGGGCACCCCGGAGCACCCGGCCGGGCAGATCTCCCTCGGGTCCACCGGAGGACTCGGTGCGCGCAGCAGACTCCTCAGCGCCTCGGAGGGCGAGAGCGGCTTCAGCCACGACCTGCCCTGGACCACCATGACAGCCCCGTGGTGACCAGATCCGGCCAACTCGACGGCGATTGAGCCGAATTGGCCCACTGCCGTGGGAGTTGTCGCTCCAGTAATCTGCGGCCATGCGAGCCACTTCGCCGGTCATCGTCGGGCGGGACGAGGAGATCGGACTGCTGAGCAGCGCCCTGGACGCCGTGCAACGGCGTTCGGGGCGCGCGCTGTTCCTCCTCGGGGAAGCCGGTATCGGAAAGTCCCGGCTGGTGGGCGAGTGCGCCTACCGGGCCTACGGGCTCGGCATGCCGGTGCTGCGCGGCCGGGCCACCTCGACCGGACTCGTCGTGCCGTTCCGCCCGCTCGTGGAGGCGCTGGCGTCCCGGTTCCGGGCGGCCGGCACCCCGACCGATCCGGAGCTGGCGCCCTACCATCCGGCGCTGGCCCGGCTGGTCCCGGAGTGGCGCCGGGCCGGGTCACCCGGGTATCCGGAGACGGTCGTGGAGCTGGCCGAGGCGCTGCTGCGCCTGCTGTCCGTGCTGGGCAGGGACGCGGGCTGCACGATCCTGCTGGAGGATCTGCACGACTGCGACACGGAGACCGTCGCGGTCGTCGAGTACGTCATCGACAACCTCGCCGACCTGCCCATCCTGTTCCTCGGCACCCTGCGCCCCGAGCCGGGCCCCGCGCTGGACCTCGTACGCTCCGCGGAACGCCGACACGCCGCCAGCGTGCGCGAGTTGGGGCCGCTCCACGACGACCAGGTGCGGACGCTGACGGGCGCGTGCCTGGAGGCCGGGCCGCAGGAGATACCGGAGGCGGTGCACCGGCGGCTGGCCGAGCGCGCCGCGGGCAACCCGTATCTGCTGGAGGTGCTGCTGGCGGACCTCCTCGACACCGGCCGGCTCCGGCGGACGGACGGCGTCTGGGAGGCGATGGAGCAGCCCGGCGGTTCCATCCCCTCGGACATCGTGCGCAGTTGGGCCCGGAGGCTGGAGCGGCTGGACGAGCCGGTACGGGATCTCTTACTGGCGTCGGCCACGCTGGGCAGCCAGTTCTCGGTGACCGTGCTCCAGACCGTCACCGGATTCGGGGACCGGGCCCTGTTCACGCATCTGCGGTCCGCTGTGGAGGCCGGAGTCATCGCCCCGGACGGTGCCGCCCCCGACCGCTACACCTTCCGGCACTCGCTCACCGCCGAGGCCCTGATCTCCTCGCTCGTCCCGGCCGAGCGTGCCTCCCTGGCCCGCCGGGCCGCCGCGGCCATCGAGCACTCCGGGGAGCCGCTGGACGAGGACGGGCGGCAGCTCGTGGCCTCGCTGCAACTGGCGGCGGGCGACCGGGCCGGGGCGGCCCGCCAGTTCGCGGAGGCCGGAAGACGCATGCTCGCTTCGGGAGCGCACGGCTCCGCCGTGGTTCTACTGGAGCGGGCGCACCCCCTGGCCGCCGAGGCCGACCGGGCCGCCGTCGCCGAGTCGTTGGCGGTCGCCCGGGCCGAGGGCGGCGATCTCGACGGCGCGCTGGCGCTGGCGGAAGCCCTGCCGCCCGTTCCGGCGCGTTCCGAAGCCGCGGCGCGGCGCGGACAGTTCCACATCGACCTCGCCTGGGCGGCGGTGATGGCGGAGCGCACCGCCGATGCCGCGCTCCAGGTCGAGGCGGCCCGCGTGCTCCTGGGCCCGACGCCGCCCCCGGGCCGCCGGGCCGCGCTCGTGGTGGTCGACGGATATCTGGCGCTGCTCCCCGGGCTCCCCGGGAAGGGGCGGCCGTACCGGGATCCGGCGGAGACCGAGCAGGCCGTCCAGAAGGCCGCCGAGACCGCTGAGGCCGAGGGACTGCCCGTGGTGGCTTGCCAGGCCTGGCAGTTGCTGGCGCTGCTGCGGCGCGAGGAGGGCTTCGACGCGGCGGACGCCGCGCTGGAGCGCATGCTGTCGATCTCCACCGAGCACGCCCTGCCGGTCTGGCGGGTGGAGGCGCTGGTGCGGCTCGGCGCGAACGCCTTCATGCGGACCGGGGACGCTTCCCGGCTGCTCTCCGCCCGGGCGGCGGCCACCGATCTGGGCGCGCTGCTGCTGACCCGTACGGTCGACGGGCTGCTCGCGATGAACGCGGTGCTGTGCGCCCGGTGGGAGGAGGCGCAGGAGATCATCGACCGCTCGGCCGGGGCCAGTGCCCGGGTCGGCGATCTGTCCGCCCACCGCTACCTGCTGCTGGCCGGGGCGACGATGGCCGCGCACCGGGGGCGTCGGCGGGACATGGACCGGGCGCTGGCCGCGTTCCGGCGGGCCGGTGGCGAGCAGTCGCTGCTGGTGCCGCTCCGGTCGGGGCTCTGCCGGGCGTTCGGGGCGCTGCTGGAGGAGGACCGGGAGCGGGCGTCGGCGGGCCTGGACGAGGCGCTGGCCTGGGAGTTGGACCACCCGAGCTACTACTACCTGAGCGGGCGGTACGGGCTGCGCCCGCTGCTGCGGGTCCTCGCGGGGCAGGCGGACCGGACGGAGCTGGAGGAGGCGCGGGCGGCTCCCGGCGGCTGCCTGGCCTGGAACCGGCAGTTCCTGGACCTGGCCGACGCGGTGCTGCTCGGCCGGAAGGGGGACCCGGCCGGGGCCGCCCGGCTGATGGCGTCCTTCGTGCAGCGCTCCGCCCCCTTCCCGGTCGCCCACCACCTGGGGCTGCGGCTGGTCGCGGACGCGGCCCGGGCGGACGGGTGGGGCGAGCCGGTGGCGTGGCTGCGCACCGCCGAGGAGTTCTTCTACGGGGCCGGGGTGCAGCCGGTCTCCGCCGCCTGCCGGGCGGCGCTGCGGCAGGCCGGGGCGAGCGTGGGCCAGCACCGGGGCGGCTGGGACCGGATCCCGTCGCCGCTGCGGACCAGTGGGGTGACGCCACGCGAGTACGAGGTGTTCGTCCTGCTGCCCGAGCGGCCCGGGAACCAGCAGATCGCCCGTCGGCTGTCGATCTCGCCCCGCACGGTGGAGAAGCACATGGCCAGCCTGCTGAACAAGACCGGCCGCGCGGACCGGGCGGCGCTGTGCGAGTTCGCCGCCGAGTGCGCCGCCGAACCGGCCTGAGCGCGGCGAGCAGGACGTACCGCGCCCCGTCCCGCGGGCACGCGGGCACAGGGGCCCGGGGCAGCACGCACGGGGGCCGCGCCGCGGACGTACGGGCATGGGGGCCGGGGCGGGCAACATGGGGGTGCCGGACGGTTTCGGTCGGGTGCCCGGGCGGAAAATGCGGGCGGGACCCCGATGTGCGGGGGCCCGGGCGGCAGCAGGATCGGCCGTGCGTACGGTCCAGTCCGCCGCCCGTCCCCCTCCCGGAGGCCCGCTGATGACCCGACCTCCCGTCCGTACCGGTGCCGCCGGTACCGTGCACTTCTCCCTGCTCGGTCCGCTGACCGCCCGGCGGGACGGCCGTGAGCTGGCGCTCGGCCCGCGCAAGCAGCGCCTGGTCCTCGCCACCCTGCTGGCGCGGCCCAACACCCCTGTTCCGGTGGACGTGTTGACCGACGCGGTATGGCCGGACGATCCGCCCCGCACCGCCCGTAAGAACCTCCAGGTGTACATCAGCGCCGCCCGCGCCCTCCTGGGCCCCGGCGGGGACGGCGGCACGGACCGGCTGGTGCACGGTTGCGGGGGCTATCTCCTGCGCATCGCCGAGGACGAACTGGACACCCTGCGCTTCGGGTCGCTGGCCCGGGCCGGGCGGGCGGCGGCGGAGCGGGGCGATCTTCCCGGCGCCGCCCGGCTGCTGCGCCAGGCGCTCGACCTGTGGGAGGGGCCGCCGCTGAACGATCTGCGGGACTCGGCCGGGGTGGCCGACGAGGCGGACCGCCTGGAGGCCCGATGTCTCACGGTGTACGAGGACTGGGCGGAGGCCGAGATCGAGTTGGGCCGGGCCGCCGTCGCGGTGGACGGGCTGCGGGATCTGGTGGAGCGCCATCCGCTGCGGGAGCGGCTGCGGGCCGCCTGGATGAACTCCCTGCACCAGTCCGGCCGGCAGGCCGAGGCGCTGGCGGTGTACGACGACTACCGGCAGCTGATGGCACGGGAGTTGGGCCTGGAGCCGAGTCCGGCGATGGCGGCGTTGTACCGGTCGATGCTCGGCCGGGGGCGTGAGGCGCGGCGGCCGGCCGCGCCCCGGGAGACGCCGAGCCCGGTGGCGCTGCCCGCCGGTACGGGGGCGTTCACCGGCCGCCGCGAGGAGCTACGGGACCTGCTCGACGTCCTGGGCGGTGGCGAGGAGCGCGTGGTGGTCGTCTCGGGTCCGGGCGGTGCGGGGAAGTCGGCGCTGGCGGTCCGGGCGGCGCACCTGCTCGCCGACCCGTTCCCCGACGGCCGCGTGCACGTCCGGGTGCGCGGGGAGGACGGCGCGGCGCGCGGCCGGGCGGAGATCCTGGCGGAGCTGGGGCGCTGGTGCGGGGTGGCGGCGGCAGGCGCGGAGGCCCCCGCGACGCCGGCAGGCGCTGAAGCCCCCGCGTCGGCCGGTGCCCTCGCGGTCCTCGCGGAGGCCTGGCAGGAGTGGCAGGCCCGGCACCGGGCGCTGGTGGTCCTGGACGACGTGCCGGACGAGGCGTCCGTACGAGGGTTGCTGCCCCGGTCGGGGAAGTGCGCCGTACTGGTCACCGCCCGGGGGCAGTTGTCCGGACTCGCCCCGGTGCACCGGATCGCGCTGCCGGCGCTGGCGGACGGGGAGGCGCTGGAGCTGCTGGGGAAGCTGATCGGCGCCGGGCGGCTGCGGACGGACCCGGGGGCGGCGCTGCGGATCGTCCGCGCCTGTGGAGGGCTGCCGCTGGCGGTGGAGGTGAGCGGGATGCGGCTGGCGGTACTGCGGCATCTGCCCTTGGCGGAGTACGCGGACCGGCTCGACGACCCGTCGGCCGCGCTCGACGAACTGGTCGCCGGGGACGTCTCCGTACGGGAGCGGATCGCGTCCGGCTGGCACGACCTGGCCGATGGCAACCGGTGGGTGCTGGGGCGGCTGGCCGGGCTCGCCGATGAGGGATGCTTCACCCTGGACCGGGCCACGGTGGCGCTGGGCTGCGGGGAGCGGGCGGCGATCCGGGCCGTGGAAGCGCTGATCGACGCCGGTGCGGTGACCTCCCCCGCAGGCGAGGTCACCGCGCATGCGGCGCTGTACGAAGTGCCGCGTCTTCTCTGCCTGTTCGCGCGCGAGCAGCGGGCAGCGGGCGAGCAGCGGGCAGCGGGCGAGCAGCGGGCAGCGGGCGAGCAGCGGGCGGCGGGCGAGCAGCAAGGGCCGGGGGACCGGACCGGCGCGCCTGCCGCCCCCGCCCTCAGCCCAGGGTGAGCAGCTTCAGCAGATCGTGCGGCCGGTGGCCGTCGCCCCGGGGGGCATGCCCTTCCGGTGCGGCGGCTCCGTCGGCGTCCGCTCCGGCGAGGAAGTGCAGGGCGAGCAGCAGCCCGGCCGCCCCGGTGGCCAGGTCGGCGGAGCAGCGCCGCAGCCGGGACCCGGGCACCAGCAGCCGGTTCCCGTCGGCGACCAGGTGCCAGGACAGGTTGCGCACGGAGGCGAGGACCTCGGGCCCGGCCGGGCCGCCGTCCTCCAACTGGCGGGCGGTGGAGACGAGTCCGGCGCGTCCGGTGAACAGCCCCGGCTCGCGCACGAACTCGTTGCCGCAGCCCTTGCGCACCCCGGGCAGCAGTCCGGCGAGCGCGGGCGCTTCCTGTCGGGCCAGGTAGGCACGGGCGACCAGGGCGAAGCCGCCGCTGCCCTGGTCGAGGTAGAGCAGGTGGCGGCGGCCGTCCTTGACCTGGACCGTGCCGTCGTCCATCGCGACGCAGTGGCCCGAGTCCCGGTACAGGGCGGTGCGGGCGGCGCGCAGCAGCCACTCCTCACCGGTGAGCGCGTGCAGTTCGAGGTGGAGGAGCGCCGCCCCGCTGAGCCCGCGCAGCAGTCCGGCCGACGGCGGGGCCGCCGGTCCGCCCGCCACCGTCTCGCCCCGCACCAGGCAGTCGAGGTCCCAGGCGGTGTGCAGGGCGGTGTCCAGCAGCTCCGGGTCCGGGGCGCCGGGTCCGGCCGTGGCCAGGCGGACGGCGGCCAGGGCGATGCCCGCGCGCCCGGTCAGCAGGTCGGCCGAGGGGGACGGGCGGGTGGCCTCGACGGTCCGGGCGAACAGTTCGCGCGCCTCGTCCGGGCGGCCGAGCAGCGCCAGTGTCACCGCTGTGCCCGGCAGCCCCTCGTAGAGGCCGCCCGGGGCTGCGGGGTCGCGGCGGCGGGCGGTCTCCGCGAGCCAGTCGGTCCAGTCGGCCGGGACCGGGGCCCCGACGCGGTGGAGGGCGTAGAGGACCCCGGCGGCGCCGTGCGCCAGATCCGTACCGCCGGTGGCGAAGCCCTTGGGATCGCCGGGGAAGAGCCGGTCGCGGCGCTCGGGCGTCGCGCCCGCGCGGATACCCGCGATCAGCCGGGCGCGCAGTTCGGCCCAGTCGGGCACGGGCCCGCCGAGGAGGGCGGCGATCTCGCCCTCCCGGTCGGCGGCGCGCTCCGCCGCCCGCAGCAGGGCGGGGCGGGCCGGGCCGGCGTCGGGTGCGAGGCCGTAGCGCTCCCTGGCCCAGGACTCCAGGGAGAGCGCCTTGGCCCGGTCGTGGGAGGCCATCTCGGTCAGCGGCATCAGCATGGTGAGCCAGGTGGCCCACAGGGCGTAGGCGTCGGCCTCCGCACCCGGGGTGCCGGGCGGGGCCTGGAGGCCGGGAGCACCGGCCAACGGGGTCTGTTCGTCGTCGAGTCCGGTGGCGTACTCGAAGTCGACGAGCGCGAGCCGGCCGTCGGGCCGCAGGATGATGTTGGAGGGGTGCAGATCCCCGAAGCGCAGGCCCCGGCCATGGATCTGGCGCAGTGCGTCGGCGAGCTGCCCGGTCACCTGGTCCACCCACGCGGTGTACGGGGCGAGTTCGTCCGCCGTACGGGCTCCGCGTACCAGCGCGAAGCGGGCCACGATCTCGTCGAGCAGGGTGGGCCCCTCGACGTACTCCGTCATCAGGAACCGGTGCTCCCACACGGTCCGTACGCCGTACACCTCCGGTACGCAGTCGAGCCCGGCCAGCGCCGTGAGGGCCCGGTGCTCGCGCTCCAGCCGGGCCACGGCGTCGTCGCCCACCGCGTCGAGCCCGCAGTGCGGGCGGGCCTCGCGCAGCACGACCCGGTGGCCGGTCTCCCGGTGCCGGGCGAGGTAGATGCCGCCCGCGTTGGAGAACTGGAGCGCCTCGGTGACGGTGTACGGGAAGGAGTCGTCGCGTGCGGCTGCGCGGGCGGCGAGGTGGGGCCGCAGCAGTTCGGGCACCTTCACCCAGGCGGGCGTGCGGAACACCACGCCCCGTTCGTCGGGCACGAGTTCACCGGAGGGATGACGCAGGGCGGGCACCCGCTCGCCCCGGGCGTCGTGGCACCAGCGGTCGACGAAGGAGCCGTACCGTACGTAGACGGGGGCGTCGCCGATGCGCAGATCGCTCAGGATGTACGGGCCCCGGCGGCCGGACAGGGTCGTGGTCAGTTCGTCGAGCAGGCGGGTCAGGGCCGTCTCGTCCGGCGGGTAGAGGGTGAGGAACTTCCCCGCGCTGCCCCGGGACATGTACTTCCCCGACATCAGCAGGAGCGCCTGCTCACTGCGGAGGAATTTGAACGGGACCCGGTGCCGGAGGCAGATCGCGGCGGTGTCGCGGAGGGTGCGGGCCGCCTCGTCGGGGACGGTCGACACGTGGATCTTCCAGCCCTGTTCGGCCGGATCGCAGCCCTCGGGCAGCAGTGACGTCCACAGCCCGCCGGCCACGCGCCGCCATCCGTCGGGCGGCTCGGCCGTGTCGAGTCGGTAGCGGGTCTCCTGGTCGGGGAGCCGGGCCGGGGTGTCGTAGTACCGGCGGTCGGCGAGGCAGTACAGCTGGGTCTCCTGGATGCCGGGCACGGCATTACCTCCTCAGAGTGCGCCGGGACCGGCGGCGTCGGGGACGGGGCGAGGCGTGGGCTCGCGCGGACCGGGGACGTCGGCCTCGTCGTCCGGTGCGGCGGGGCTCGCGGGCGGCGGGACGGCCCCGGACCGTACGGAGGGGGCGAGCGTCATGACCGCCGCCGAGACGGCCAGCACCGCGCCGACCACGCCGAAGGCGTTGCGCGGGCCGAGCGCGGTCAGCAGCGCGCCGCCCGCGAGCGGGCCGAACGGCTGGACGATCGACGACAGGAAGGAGGCCGCGCTCTGCACCCGGCCGACCCGGTCCTCGGGGGTGACGACCAGCAGGGTCGACAGGAAGCCGATGCTGGCGACGGTCGACAGGCCCATGCACACCGCGCAGAGCAGCCCCGCCACCAGCGGGCTGCTGAGCCAGGCCAGCACCCCCGCCGTCAGCACGCAGCTCCAGCAGGTGACGACCAGGAGGGCCCGGATATGGCGGTCGGGAGAGAGCCGGGGGGCGAGCAGCGCGCCGACGAGAGCACCCGCCGAGACACAGGTGATGACGAAGCCGCCGCCGAGCCCGGAGCGGCCGCCCTCGGAGAAGACGGCGAGCGCGGTGAAGGTCAGGGCGCCGAACGCGAAGTTCATACCGAGACCGAAGACGAGCAGCACCGTACGCAGGTAGGGCAGGCGCCAGAGGAAGCCGAGCCCGGCGGTGAGCTCGTCGCGGCTGAAGACGGACCCGGCCTTCTTGTGGGCGGCCGAGCGGGTGCGCACGAGGGCCACGCAGACGGTCGACAGGAACAGGCCCAGGAACTGGGCGGTGAAGGGCAGCGCCTCGTGGACGCCGAAGAGCGCGCCGCCGACGAGCGGGCCGACCAGCCGGACCGTGGCGGTACGGGCCTGGAGCCGGGCGGTCGCCGTGCCCATCTGGTCCGGCGGTACGACCGCGCGCAGCAGACCGAAGGCGGCGGGGGCGTAGACGCTGTTCAGTACGGCACCGGCGGTGGCGACCAGCAGGACGAGCACCATGGGGGCGTGGCCGTTCCACACGGCGACGGTCAGGGCGGTGACCGCGAGCAGGCTCCCCGCGTCGCACAGCCGCATCAGCCGGCGGCGCTCGACCCGGTCGGCCATGACGCCGCCGGGCAGCATCGTGATCAGCACGGCGCAGATGGAGACGGTCCCCACGGTGCCGGCCTGCACGGCGGAGCCGGTCTCCTTGAGGATGAGCAGGGGCAGCGCGAGTGCGCTCATCTGGCTGCCCAGAACGGCGAACAGGCCGCTCATCCAGAGCAGCCGGAAGTCCCGGTTGGAGCGGAGGGGCGTGGCCATCGGCAGGCTCCCGGAGATCGGCGGGCGGGGGCGTTCGGGGCGGAAGCTCGGGGGGCGTCGTGCGGGGGTAGGCCGGGGCGGAAGCGCGGCGGGGCGGCTCCCGTCGCTCGCGGAGCCGCCCCGTACCGCCTGTCCGCCGGCCGGGCGCCGCGGGGGCGAGGTCTCGGCCTCGTCCCGCCGCGGCGCACGGCCCGGTGGGTTCAGCGCTCGGTTCAGCGCTGCTGCTCGACGACGCTCAGCACGCTGATGCAGTTGCCGTCGGTCGTGTCGCCGCCCTGGACGGAGGTCTCCTGGAGGTCCAGGACGGAGTGCGCCTCGACCTCGGGGGTCTCGTCGCCGGCGGGCTGGGTGTTCTCGGACATGGTGGTCTCCATCCACTCGTCACGGGGCCGAAACGCTGGGGCCGTGCCCCTGGTTCGTGCGGTGTGCGATACGCGGTGTGCGGCGGGGCGAGATCAGTTCTCGACGACGCTGAGCACGCTGATGCAGTTGCCGGGCGGCGCGATGATGTCGCGGTCGGCGTTGACGGAGGTCTCCTGGAGGTCCAGGACGGAGTGCGCCTCGACCTCGGGGGTCTCGTTGGTCTCGTCGCCGGCCGGCTTCGTGTTCTCGGACATGGTGGTCTCCATCCACTCGTCACTGCGGAACCGGTACGCCCGAGGGGAACCCCCGCGGTGTCCGGTGCGGCGGGCGGTGCCTGCCGTTGCCGAGAAAGTTAGGAAGCCGGGCCTGGCAATCGCTTCGCCGCCGGTATGGCACCGGTATCGAGCCAGCTCGCGGCGGCACGGGCGCCCCCGGCGGGCCCGGCCACCACCCCGGGAACCCGCTGCGACCTGGGCCCATACCGCTGCCGAAGCGCCTTCGGACCGTCCTCGAACCGGTGGCCCACAGCCTGGGTACGCGCCCGACGCGCCCCGGCCCCGAAGGAGGCGGCCCGCATGGAACTCGCCGAACTCGTCGCACGGCGGCCCTTCCCCGCCGCAGGCCTGCTGCTCGGCCTCACCCGGCGCTGCCCGCTGAGCTGCGCGCACTGCTCGACCGGGTCGGGCCTGTTCACCCGCCAGGAGCCGGACGCCGCTCAACTGGAGCGCTTCGTGGGCTCGTTCACGGTGGAGAACCGGCCGGACGTGGTCATGCTCACCGGCGGGGAACCGCTGCTCCTGCCCGCGCTCGCCGAGCGGCTGAGCACCCTGGCGCGGGACGCCGGGTCCCGTACGGCCCTGCTGAGCGGCATGTTCTTCGCCCGGGGCGGGAGCGGGCGGGGCGGCGGCCGACGCGGCTGGCGCGGCACGCCGGGCGGGGGGCTCACGGGCGGGCGGGACGGGGCTCCGCGGGGCGGACGGAGGGGGGCGATTCCGCCCGCCATCCTGCGCGCGATCCGTTCGGTCGACCATTTCTCGGCCTCCCTCGACGCCCACCACGAACGCGAGGTGCCGCGGGCCGACGTGTTCCGCGCCCTGCACCTCGTCCGGGAGGAGGGGGTGGCCGTGAGCCTCCACCTCACCGGGACCGGCGGCTCGGACCCGTACCTCGCCGACCTCACACGGGCGGTTGCCAAGGAGTTCGGCGGCCAGGTGCCGTGCCTGGTCAACGAGGTGCGGCCGTTCGGCCGGGCCGCTTCCTGGGCGCGGGCCGCCCGCACCGGACCCGACCCGGCCGCGGCGTCCCCGTGCCCGATGGCCGCCTGGCCGGTGGTCGCCTTCGACGGCCGGGTGCTGGCCTGCTGCAACCAGGACACCGTGGACCGCCGCCCCGTACCGGCCCATCTGGACCTCGGCCATATCGCGGAGGACGACTGGGCGGCCGTACGCCGCCGGGCGCTGGAATCCCCGGTGCTGCGGATGCTCCGCACGGTCGGACCGACGCATCTGGCCGCCCGGTACGGTTCCGGCCCCCGGCCGGGCTCCTACTGCGACGGCTGCCGGGCGCTGGGCGGCGACGAGGCGGTGGCGGCCGGGGCGCGGACGGTGGCGGGCGGCGCGGCCGGGGAGCTGCTGGATCTGACGGCCGCGATGCGCGGCTCCCGGGAGGGGGCGCAGGGCATCGTGCGCCGCCACGGCTGTGCGGCGTACGCGCCGCTGGTCGTCGCGGGCGGGCCGGCCCTGCCGGAGACCGGCGAACGGGACGTCCGATGAGCACCGGCGCCTCCGCCCGGCTGCGGACCAAACTCCTGCTGCTGGAGCCGGAGTTCCGGGGCGCGACGCACCACATGTGGCGTTCCGAAGGGTTGTTGCCGCGCTACCGGACGTATCTGCGCACCATGCACGCCGTCATCCGGGCCTCCGTCCCGCTGATGGAGCTGGCCCTCGACCGCCTCCGCGCCCGCACCGCTTCCGGCGACCCGCTCGCGGCGCCGCTCGCCGCGTATCTGGCGGAGCACATCCGGGAGGAGGAGGGCCATGACGCCTGGCTGCTGGAGGACCTCCGGGCGGCGGGCGGAGCGCCCGAGGACGCGCTCGGCCCGCCGCCCCCTCCGCTGGTCGCCTCGCTCGTCGGGTCCCAGTACTACTGGATCGAGCACCACCACCCGGTCGCCCTGCTCGGCTACATCGCCGTGCTGGAGGGCTACGCGCCCGCGCCCGGCCTGACCGACCGCATCGCCCGGCACACCGGGCTGCCCGCCGCCGCCCTGCGGACCGTACGGGAGCACTCGGTGCTCGACACGGCGCACCTGGACGAGCTGTACGCGCTCCTGGACCGGCTGCCGCTCGGCCGGGACCGGGAAGCGGCCGTGGCGGTCAGTGCCCTCCACTCCCTCGACGCGCTCACCCGGCTGTTCGTCCGGCTCGGGCGCTCCGCGCCGACGCCGTCGCCGCGGGGAGCCGGACCTGTCTCACCGATGGGAGTCACACCATGACCGGACCACCCGAGAACGGCGGACGTCCGCCGCTTCCCCACGCGCTGTACGAGGCGGGCTTCCCCGTCGACCTGCTCACCGAGGAGCAGCGCGAGGTGCTGAGCGGGCTGACTCCGGAGGAACTGGCGCTGCTGCTCGATGTGAAGAGCCGGCTGGACGCCGTGGGACCGGAGGTCCAGGCGCACGGCGAGATCGCCGGGGGCGCGCTGTTCTGACCCCGGCCCGCCCCGGTTTCGCCCGGTCGGCGGCACGGGCCCGGCGCCGCGGTCACCGCCGCCGGGCCCGTACCCGCCCGACATCCCGGAGAGAAGGACCGTCATGAACTGCCTCTCGTGCCAGCAGGATCTGCCGCCGACGGCCCGGTTCTGCTCGTCCTGCGGGACGCCGTGCGCGACCGCCGCTGCCCCCGCCGTCGCGGCCGGCGGGGCCGGACCGGCCGCCGCCGCACCCCCGCCCGGTGACGAACGCAAGCCGGTGACCGTGCTGTTCTGCGATCTCGTCGGGTCGACCGCCCTGTCCGGCGTGCTCGACCCGGAGACGCTGCGCACGGTGACCCTGCGGTACTTCGAGGCGATGAGTGCGGAGATCGTGGCGCGGGGCGGCACCCCGGAGAAGTTCATCGGGGACGCGGTGATGGCGGTGTTCGGCGTCCCGGTGGTCCGGGACGACGACGCCCGTCGGGCGCTGGCGGCGGCGCTCGGGATGCGCCGGGCGCTGGCCCGGCTGAACGAAGAGCTGGACGCCACCCTCGGCATCGAGCTGGCCATCCGGATCGGCGTCAACACCGGTCAGGTGGTGGCGGGTTCGGACCGCACCGCGCGGCAGGCGCTGGTCTCCGGGGAGACCGTGAACATCGCCGCCCGGCTGGAGCAGAACGCGGGCCGGGGCGAGATCCTGATCGGCCCCGGGACCCTGCTCGCCGCCGGTCCGACGGTGAACGCCGAGCCCACGGGGCCGCTGCGGCTGAAGGGCAAGCGGGACAGCGTGGAGGCCCACCGGCTGCTCGCGCTGGGCGCGGACGACCCCGAACTGCTGCGCCGCTTCGACGTCCCCTTCGTCGGGCGCGACGCCGAGCGGCGGGCGCTGGACGCCGCGCTGGAGCGGGCTGTGGGCGCAGGCGCGGCCGGCCTGCTGCGGGTCACCGGGGAGGCGGGGATCGGAAAGACCCGGCTGATACGGGAGTGGCTGGCGGGGCGGTCGGCGTCCGGCGGGCTCGCCCACGGCGCGGGGCGGTGCCGCAGTTACGGGGACCACGGCACCCTCGCACCGCTGGCCGACGCGGTGCGTTCCCTGCTGGCCGCGACGGACTCCGGCCGCCCGGCGGACGCGGCCGAGAGGCTGGCGGTCGACGACGCGATGGCGCTGCTGTCCGGGGGCCTGTTGAGCGACGGCACGCCGAACGCGCCCTTCGAGGACATGTGCGCGGCCCTGACGACGGTCCTGGAACGGGTGGCCCGCGTCCGCCCGGTCGTCCTGGTGCTGGACGACTGGCACGCGGCGGCTCCGCTACTGGTCCGCACGGCGCACCGGCTGGCGGACGGCTCGGGGTGCGCGGGCGTGCTGGTGCTCTGCGCGGGGCGGCCGGACGGGCCGGGCGGCGACGACGCACCGCTCTCCGATGCCGGGACGTTGCTCCAGCTGACGGGGTTGCCGTACGAGGAGGCCGCCCGGCTCGCCGCCGTCCTGGCCGGCCCGGACGGCGGGCCGCCTTCGGCGGACGACCGGCCCCCCGCACGTGACGCTTCGATCCGGCCCGGCGACGACGACGGGGCACCCGGCCAGGACCTGCTCCTGGCGCGGGCCGGGGGCAACCCGCTCTACCTGGAACAGCTCCTGGTCGGCGACCGGGCGGACGCCGGGGGCGGGCCGGCCGGCGAGGATCTGCCGCCCACGCTCCAGGCCCTGCTGGGCGCGCGTATCGGTGCGCTGGCCCGGGCGGAGCGCGATGTGGTGGACCTGGCCGCCGTGATCGGCCGGGAGTTCACCGCACCGGAACTTGTCCGGCTCCAGCTGTCCGTACGGGCCGCGGAGGGCCACGAGACCACCTCGCAACAGCGGTTCGTGGAAGAGGCGCTGGAGGCACTGGCTCGCCGACGGCTGGTCGAGTCGGGTGCCCGCGGAGACCGGGCGGCCGAGGCGGCGTACCGGTTCAGCAGCGGGCTCGTGCACGAAGTCGCGTACGCCTCGCTGTCCAAGCGGGCCAAGGCCGAACGCCACGCCTGGGCCGCTGAGTTGCCCAGCGTGCTGCGCAGCGGCGACGGTGCGGTCGGCGGCCACCTGGAGCGGGCCTACCGCTACCGCGCGGAGCTGGGCCTGCTGGACGACCGGGCCCGGCGGCTGCGCGAGCGGGCCGCCGCCGCGCTGGGCCGGGCCGGGGCGCAGGCCGCCGCCCGGTCCGACCTGCACTGGGCGCACGGCCTGCTGGAGCGGGCGGTGGACCTGCGCCCCGGCGACCCGGCGGCGACCCGACGGCTCGGCGAGGTGCGGGTGGCGCTCGGCCGCGCCGCGGAAGGGGCCGAACTGCTGCGCCAGGTCAGGGACATGGCTGTCGACACGGTGGAGGCCGCGCACGCCCGGCTGGCGCTCGCGGTGCTGGACCCGGGCGGCCCCGGACCCGGCCCCGCCGCCGTGGCCCGTACCGTGCTCCCGGTGTTCGAGGCGGCCGGGGACTCGGTCGGCCGGGCGCGGGCCCATCTGCGACTCGCCCAGCAGTTCCAGCGGTCCGGGCGGCACGAGGAGGCGGAGCGGGACCAGGCGCGGGCCCTGGAGCACGCGGTGCTGGCCGGCGCGGAGCCGGAACGGGCCGGGGCGCTCGGCGCGATCGGCATCTCCCTGTGGCGCGGGCCGGTCCCGGTGCCCGCCGCGGTGATCCGCTGCCGGACCCTGCTGGCGACGCACGGCGCGGGCCGCCCGACGGTCCGGGTCACGCTCAACTGCCCCTTGGCGGTGCTGTACGCGCTCCAGGACGCGGCCGAGGACGCGTACGCCTGCCTGGCCGAGGCGGAGCGGCTGGCCGGGAAGCTGGGGTTCGCGGAGGCGGAGGTCTTCCTGCCGATGTTCCGGGCCACGGTGGAGGCGCTCTCCGGCCGGAACGCCGCCGCGCTGGAGCTGCTCGGCCGGGCGGACGCGGCGGCCCGGCGCACGGGGGCGGCCGGGATGCGGACGGCGGTGGCGCTGGACGCGGCCCGCCTGGAGCTGGACGAGGGCCGGGAGGACCGGGCCGCCGAGCACGTGGCGGGCGTCGGCGACGCATCGGGGCTGAGCCGGGCGGACGCGGTGGACCTGGCGGGGCTGCGCGCCCGGCTGACGGCACGGGACCGACCCGAGGAAGCGGCCGCGTTCGCGGCACAGGCTGTGCGGGCGTCGCTGCTCACCGATTCCCCGCTGGTGCAGGCGACGGCCGAACTGGACCGGGCGCACACGCTCGCCGCCCTGGGCCGGCTTCCGGAGGCCGCGGCATCGGCCGGGGCGGCCGCGGTGCACTTCACCGGCAAGGGGCATCTGCCGGGGTTCCGCCGGGTCTCCGGGTTCCTCGCGCGCCCGCCCCTGCCGATGGCCACCACGAGGAGAGGAGCTGACCGATGACGACCACGGAACCGGCACAGGCGGGATCGGCACGGCCCCGGGCCCGTACGGCCCCGGGCCAGGGTCTGACCTGGAGTCTGCGCGGGCGCGGCCCCGACGACGTACCGGTGCTGGCGGACGCCGGGCCGCCACTGGGCCGCCCGGCCGGGCCCGCCACCGGGCGCGGTGTCCGCGTATGCGTCGTGGACTCGGGCGTGGAGCGCGACCACCCGCTGGTCGGCCCGTTGGCCGGGTCCTGGGTGGTCGTCAAGGACGGGGAGAGCGGCGACATCACCGTCGAGCCGACCACGACCGGGGACACCTGCGGCCACGGCACCGCGTGTGCGGGGATCATCCGCCGGACCGCCCCGGAGTGCGAGATCCACAGTGTGCGGGTGCTCGGCGAACGGTTCTCCGGCACCGGCGACATCCTGATGGCCGGGCTGCGCTGGGCGGTGGAGCAGCGGTTCGACGTGGTCAACCTCAGCCTGTCGACGACCCGTACCCGGTTCGCCCAGGAGCTGCACAGCCTGGCGGACAGCGCCTACTTCGCCCGTACGGTGATCGTCGCCTCGGCGCACAACACCCCGGTGGAGAGCTTCCCCTGGCGGTTCGCCTCCGTGATCTCGGTGGGCAGCCACCAGGAGGACGACCCCGAACTGCACCTGTACAACCCCGAGCCCCCCGTGGAGTTCTTCGGACCGGGCCAGAACGTGACCGTGCCCTGGCTGGGCGGCCGGACGATCCGCACCACGGGGAACAGCTTCGCCACGCCGTACGTCGCCGGACTCTGCGCCCGCGTCCTGTCCGCGCATCCCCGGATGACGGCCTTCCAGCTCAAGAACGCCCTCTATCTGTCCGCGGCCAACGTGAGCCACGCGCCGCGTCCTTCTTCCACTCCGGCAGGAGATACCCGTGATGACTCCGAGAACTGAATCCGCCGCCGCCTTCTCCTCCACCACCACGGTCGCCGACGCTCCGCGCAGCGAGCTGCTCCAGTCGGTCGTCGACGTTGCCCGTGCCATCTTCGGAGCCGAGGCCAGTTCGGTGTTCCTGCTCGACGAGGAGGCCGACGAGCTGGTCTTCCAGGCCGTGTCCGGACAGGGCGAGGAGTTCCTCGTGGGCCGCCGGTTCCCGGCCGGGCGCGGGATCGCCGGGTGGGTGGCGACCTCCGGCGAGCCGATGGTGGTCGACGACCTGAGCGCCGATCCGTCCTTCGACCGCTCGCTGGCGGAGTCGACCGCGTACGTACCGAACGCACTGATGGCGGCTCCGCTCATCAGCGACGCCCGGATCCTGGGCGTCCTGGAGGTGCTGGACCCCTCCCCGCAGGCCCGGTCGGGGGTACGGGAGCTGGATCTGCTCGCGATGTTCGCCCGGCAGGCCGCCGCTGCCCTGCGGGTGATCACCCCGGAGCGGGTACGGGAGGCCGAGGAGCGCACGGCCCTCGCCGGGGCCACGCTGGCGGGCGCGCAACGCGAGGACGCGCTGAAGCTGCTGGGTAGCCTGGAGCGACTGCTGCGGGGCGTCGGCTGAAGCGGCCCCCGTACCGGGTCGCGTACGGGAGCAGCACGGCCGGGGCAAGGGAGTAGCCACCGGCCCGGCGGGCAGGAGCGGGGCGTCGGCACAAGGGAAGGACACGCACGATGAAGCTCGCTTTCTCCACTCTCGGGGTGCCGGGGACGCCGGTCGCCGAGGTGGTCCGGCTCGCCGCCGGGAACGGCTACCAGGGGGTGGAGCTGCGCGTCCACCCCGAGGAGCCCGTGCACCTGGGGCTCTCGTCGCTGGAACGGGCCGACGTGGTCGAGGCGTTCAAGGCCGGCGGGGTGGAGATCCTCACCCTCGCCGGGTACGTCCAGGTGGCCGCCGAGGGGGACGACGAGCCGGTCCTCGCGGAGCTGTCCGAGCTGGTGAAGCTCGCCCGGGACCTGGGCGCGCCCTATGTCCGGGTCTTCCCCGGCGGCGGCGACCAGGAGCAGGCGGAGGCCGACGCGACGGCCGCCCGGCGGCTCGGCGCGGCAGCCCCGGCCGCCGCCGACATGGGCGTGAGCATTCTGCTGGAGACCCATGACTCGCACCGCGCGGGCCTCGACGTCGCCCGGGTCGTCGCCACGGTCGGGCACCCCCGGGTCGGCGCGATCTGGGACGTGCTGCACACCTGGCTCGCCGGTGAGGAGCCCGCGGCCAGTCACGCGGTGCTCGCCCCGCACCTGGGCTACGTGCAGGTGAAGGACGTCGCCTCCGCGGAGGACCTCACTCCGCTGCCGCTGGGCTCCGGGGTGCTGCCGCTGGCGGAGTGCCTGGACGGGGCGGGTCCGGACACGTGGGTGTGCTGGGAGTACGAGAAGCGCTGGCACCCGGGGGCCGCGGAGCTGCCGGGTCTGCTGGGCGCCGGCCGTGACCACCTGCTGCGGCTCGGGGCCCCGAAGCAGTAGTCGAGCGGCGGGGCGCGGCGGTCCGGAGCCCCGACGCCCGAGGTCGGCGCCACCCCGCCCACCAGCGCAGCGGGCTCACGCGCACGGCGGGCCACGAGCCCGGCATCCGGTACCGGGCGGACACCGCGGTGGCCGCCGGCCTGGCAGCGCCATGATGCCCCGGCCGGGGCGGGGGCCGCTCCCGGACGGGGTGGTGGCGGTGCGTCTGGACCCGGTGCCGGAGCGGCGGCTGTACGGGCTGTGGCGTACGGAGGCGGCGGGGCGCCCGGCGATCACGGCCGCGGTGGAGGCGCTGCGGGCACGGTGCGGCGGCCGGACCGGCGTGGGACCGGCCCGACGGCCGTCCCTCGTGTCCCACCCTTCCCACTCTTCCGGCGGCACGTCACTCACGGGCCCGGCACGGCCTCTTGACCGGAAGTTATTTTCCCTATAAGCGTACTTCCTTGGAAGTTTCTTTCACCCCGGGAAGGAGCTCACGTGCCCCACCGCACCTCAAGACGCACCCTCCTCACCGCCACCGCGGCCGTCACCGCCGCGGCGGCGACCGGCGCCCTCACCCCGCCCGCCGTCGCCTCCGCGCCCTCCACGAACATCTCCACCGACCGCCGGCTGCGGCGGATCATCGCCGGGATGAGCCTGGAGGAGAAGGTCGGCCAGCTCTTCGTGATGCGGGTCTACGGGCACTCCGCCACCGACCCCGACCAGGCCGACATCGACGCGAACCTCAAGGAGATCGGGGTCCGTACGGCGGCCGAGCTGATCTCCACGTACCACGTCGGCGGCATCATCTACTTCACCTGGGCGCACAACACCCGCGACCCGCACCAGATCGCCGACCTCTCCAACGGCCTCCAGCGCGCCGCGCTCGCCGAGCGCCACCGGGTGCCGCTGCTCGTCTCCACCGACCAGGAGCACGGCATCGTCTGCCGGGTCGGCGAACCCGCCACGCTGCTGCCGGGCGCGATGGCCCTCGGCGCGGGCGGCTCGCGCTCCGACGCCCGGCGTGCGGCCTGGATCGCGGGCGCGGAGCTGGCCGCGCTCGGCATCAACCAGAACTACGCTCCGGACGCCGACGTCAACGTCAACCCGGCCAACCCGGTCATCGGCGTACGGTCCTTCGGCTCCGACCCCGACTCCGTGGCCGACCTGGTCGCGGCGCAGGTGAAGGGCTACCAGGGCGCGGGTATCGCGTCGACCGCCAAGCACTTCCCCGGCCACGGCGACACGAACACCGACAGCCACACCGGGCTGCCCGTCATCAACCACACCCGCGCACAGTGGGAGGAGCTGGACGCCCCGCCGTTCCGCGCCGCGATCCGGGCCCGGATCGACTCGATCATGACCGCGCACATCGTCGTCCCGGCCCTCGATCCGTCGGAGGACCCGGCCACGCTCTCCCGGCCGATCCTCACCGGCATCCTCCGCGAGGAGCTGGGCTACGACGGGGTGGTGGTCACCGACTCGCTCGGCATGGAGGGGGTGCGCACGAAGTACGGCGACGCCCGGGTTCCGGTCCTCGCGCTGCTGGCGGGCGTGGACCAGCTGCTCAACCCGCCGAACCTCTCCGTTGCCTGGAACGCCGTGCTGGAGGCGGTCCGCAGCGGTGAGATCAGCGAGGCGCGGATCGAGGAATCGATCCTGCGGATCCTGCGGCTGAAGAGCGGACTCGGCCTGTTCCGGGACCCGTTCGTCAGCCATCGGGGCGTCGAGCGCACGGTCGGCAGCCGCGCGCACCGGGCCGCCGCCGACCGGATCGCCGAGCGCACGACGACCCTGCTCGCCGACCCGGGCTCGCTGCTGCCGCTCTCCCGGCGCACCCACCGGAACCTGCTGGTGGTGGGCGCCGATCCCGCCTCGCCCTCCGGGACGACGGGCCCGCCGACCAGCACCCTGGCCCACGCCTTCGGCGAACTGGGCTTCATCGCACGGGCGTTGTCCACCGGCACGGCCCCCGCCCGGGCGAAGATCGACGAGGCGGTCGCCGCCGCCGAGGGCAAGGACGCGGTGGTCGTGGCGACCTACAACGTCACGGCGAGCAGCTCGCAGCGCGCGCTGGTGACCGCGCTCGTGGCGACCGGCGTCCCCGTCGTCACCGTCGCGATCCGCAACCCGTACGACATCGCCCACCTCATCGGGACCGGCGTCGCGGCGAGCCTCGCCGCGTACTCCTGGACCGATGTCGAACTGCGCGCCGCGGCACGGGTGATCGCGGGCCGCGCCGAGCCGGAGGGCACCCTGCCGGTTCCGGTGCAGCGCGCGGACGACCCCACACAGGTGCTGTACCCGGTGGGCCACGGGCTGTCGTACTAGCCCTACGGCGACCGGACGCCCCCGGCCTCCGACCATCGGCGCAAAGCACCCCCGCATCTGGCGTGGCCCCGCTCCGGCGGGGCCACGCCGGGTGTACGTCTTCGGTGACGTACTGGGGGGTTTCATGGATGAGCGCACGTCCCCGGGGGCCCGGAGCCGACGGCCCGCCCCGTTGCCGGCCCGCGTGCTCCTGGCGGTGGCCGCCGCCGTGCTCCTGCTGACGGCCTGCGAGGCCCCGGGCCCTACGGTCGCCGACGACCGGGGGCCCGTCCCCGCCCCGCCCGGCCCGTCCCCGTACGGAGTGGTGTTCCTCGGGCCCGGGGACTGCAGTTCGCGGGGCCCGGTGATCCGGGAGGTGTTCTGCCGCAGCGAGAAGGCCGCGGCCGCCGTCCTCGCCCGGCACCTCGGTACCCCGTCGTCGGGCCCGCCCTGCCCGGACGCCACCGACTTCGTCCTGCATGTCTCCGAGACCGGCACCGGGGCCCGTTCCCGGCTCACCACCGGCTACGCCTGCATGCGGAACCTGGAGCCCCCGCACCCGGGCGACCCGGGACAGGGCGGCGGACCGCTGACCGTCGTCGGCGACTGCGTCACCGCATCCCGCGCGGGCGAGGTCACGGAGACCGCCTGCGCGGACGCGGGCGGCCGCGCCCCGCGCTACCGGGTGGAGTCGGCGGTGCGGCGGCGGGCCCAGTGCCCGGACGACACGGACCTGTTCGTCTCCCTGCGCGGGGAGCGGCCGGTGGGGTGCGCCCGCCGGTCCACCGGATGGTGACGGTGCGACCGACGGGCGCCCGACGCGAGCAACCAGCGACGACTACGGACGCAGCGTGGCCTCGTCGCGCTCGACCTCGCCGTTGCGCTGGTCCAGCCTGCTGTCGAACTTCGCCAGCGGCTTCGCCTTCGCCGGGTCCTTCTCGACGCCCGCCGGGGCGACGCCCGCCCAGCGCAGGATGTCGGCGGTGGCCTTCGCCCGCTCGGCCTCCGGGAGACCGGAGACCCGCGCGCCGTGGTTGCCGCCGGGGACGGTGTGAACGGCGCTGTCCTTCGCGCCGCGGCCGAGACGGAACGGCTCCGCGCTCCACGGGTCGTTCTCGCCGTTGACGTACATCATCTGCCGGGCGTTGTGCCGGACCCAGCGGTCGACGTCCCGCATCGCGCCCCGGTCGAACTTCATCGGGATGGAGCGGGGCACGAAGTTGCGCGGGGGCTGGTAGCCGTAGCGGCTCAGGTTGCCGAGCCAGGGCTGCTCGATGTCCGGCGATCCGAGCTGGGTGCCCGCCTGGTAGTAGTACGGGGTGTACGTCTCCAGGCCCTGGTCGGCGTAGGCGGAGAAGCCGGAGATGGAGTCGACGGAGTTCCAGATGTCGTCGTCCGTGGCCTTCTTGGCGTCGGCCGGGATGTCCACGCAGTCGGCGACCAGGCTGTACTGCCAGAACGCCCACACGTAGTCCATGACCGTGGCCTCGTAGGCGCGGTCCAGGGAGCCGATGGTGTTGAAGGTCCAGCCGTTGGCGGCGGCCTGCTCCTTGTACTTCTTCTGGAGCGGGGCCCGCCGGATCAGCGCCTCGCGCTGCACGCCGGCCAGCTTGTCGCGGCACTCCTTGGTGCCGACGTTGCGGAAGAACCGGTCGTACGCCGAGTCCTCGTCGTTGACGACGTCGTTGGGCGCGACGTAGGCGACGACGCCGTCCATGTCCTTCGGGTAGAAGCGCTCGAAGTAGGTGGCGGTCATGCCGCCCTTGGACCCGCCGGTGGCCAGCCACTTCTTGCCGTAGATCTTCTTCAGCGCCGCGAAGACCCGGTGCTGGTCGCTGGCGGCCTGCCAGATGTCCAGCTTGGACCAGTCGGCCGGAGCCGGGCGGGAGGGGGTGAAGAAGCGGTACTCCAGGGAGACCTGGTTGCCGTCGATGATCTGTGTCGGCTCGCTGCGGCTGGGGTTGGTCGAGACGTTGTACCCGCTGGTGGAGAAGACCGTCGGGCGGGAGACGTCCTTGTGCAGCACGGTGATGCGCTGCTGGAACGTTCCCTTGGACGGGCGCCGGTGGTCGACCGGCTGGGTGTAGTTGAGGACGAAGTAGCGGTAGCCCGCGTACGGCTTCTCCTCGATCAGGCTCATGCCCGGGATCGCCAGGATGCGTTCCTTGATGTCCTCGGTGCTCGCTTCGCCGCCGAGGGCGGTTCCGCTGCTCCGCTTCGCGGCCGGTTCCGCGGCGGTGGCCGCACCGGCCGAGGCCCCCGTGGCTCCGACCGTGCCTATGAGCACGGCGAGCGAGAGAACCCCTGTGAGTGACTTGCGCATGCACTCTCCCCTTGATTCACAACAGTCGCCGTGAACTTATCGGGGCAACACACGCCACGCCAGACCTGGTTGTCCGTGTCAGCAGAGGATCCACCCGGTGGAGACGGACTTCTTGCCGATCGCGCCGGTGGCCCGGACACAGCGGTTCAGCGCGTTGACCGTGACCGGGCCAGCCATCTTCGTGTACGAACCCTTGTCGGAGACCGCGTGTCCGCCGCGCGCCTGGAGCGTGACGCTCATCGTCCGCCGTTTGCCGGGCTTCTTGGCGACGGTCACCGCGCAGGCGTGGGCACGGGTCTTGTAGACGCGCAGCTCTCCCGTGGAGAACTCGACCGTCTTCGCCGGGCGGCCGGAACAGGCGGAGGCGGCCTGGGCGGTACCGGGGGCGGCGAGAAGAGGGACGAGTCCGCCCAGCAGGGGCAGGACGAGGAGGCCGACGAGCGGCAGCCGTCGCCGCCGCACCGGCTTCACCGCTCCGGCCGGTCCCGCAGCCCCGTCCGGGCCCACCGGCCCCGCAGTTCCGTCGAACACGTTCGCCCCCACCTGACATCCGTACGCCCGCGCGTCCCTGGCTACGACGCAGCAGACGCGCGAGAGGTTGCACGGCACGGGTCCCCGGCCCCGGGAGACCCGCCGCCCGGCAGGCCTCCCCCGGCGGGCCTTCAGGCGGCCGCGGGCTCGTCCTCCCCTATGCCCTCGCCCATGAAGGTGCGCCACAGCCGGGCGTACTGCCCGTCCAGGGCGAGCAGCTCGTCGTGCGTGCCGTCCTCGGCGACGCGTCCGTGGTCCATCACCACGACACGGTCGGCGCGGGCGGCCGTCGTCAGCCGGTGGGCGACCACCAGCGTGGTCCGCCGGCCGGTGAGCCGGTCGGTCGCCTGGTTGACGAGGGCCTCGGTGGCCAGGTCGAGGGCGGCGGTGGCCTCGTCCAGGAGCAGGACGTCCGGGTCGACCAGCTCGGCGCGGGCCAGGGCGATGAGCTGGCGCTGCCCGGCGGAGAGGTTACGGCCGCGCTCGGCGACCTCGTGGAGGTAGCCCCCCTCCAGCGTGGCGATCATCTCGTGCGCGCCGACCGCGCGGGCCGCGGCCTCCACCGCGGCGTCGGTGGCGTCGGGCATTCCGTAGGCGATGGCGTCGCGGACCGTCCCGGCGAAGAGGTACGCCTCCTGCGGGACGACGCCGAGGCGGTGCCGGTAGGCGGTCATGTCGAGCTTGCGGAGATCCGTGCCGTCGGCGGTGACCCGGCCGCCCGTGGGGTCGTAGAACCGGGCGACCAGCTTGACCAGGGTCGACTTCCCGGCCCCCGTCTCCCCGACGAAGGCGACGGTCTGCCCGGCCGGGATGTGCAGGTCGATGCCGCTGAGGGCCTCCTCCTCGCCCCCGTACGCGAAGGAGACGTCCTCGAACGCGATCTCGCCGCGCAGCGAGAGCACGTCGAGCGGCTCGTCCGGGTCGGCGGTCGAGGTGGGTTCGCGCAGCAGTTCCTGGATGCGGCCGAGGGAGACGGTGGCTTGCTGGTAGCCGTCGAAGACCTGGGAGAGCTGCTGGACGGGGGCGAAGAACAGGTCGATGTAGAGGAGGTAGGCGACCAGCGCGCCGACGGTCAGCGTGCCGTTGTCGATCCGGCCCGCGCCGACGATCATGACGGCGGCGGCGGCGACGGAGGCCAGCAGCTGGACGAACGGGAAGTAGACGGAGATCAGCCACTGGCCGCGTACCCGGGCCTGGCGGTAGCTGTCGCTGCGCTCGGCGTAGCGGGCCGCCCCGTCGTGCTCCCGGCCGAAGGCCTGGACGATACGGAGACCGGCGACGGACTCCTGGAGGTCGGCGTTGACGGCGCTGATGCGGGTCCGGGCCAGTTCGTACGCCTTGACGCTGCTGCGCCGGAAGAAGAACGTGCCGATGACCAGCACGGGCAGGGTGGCGAAGACGACCAGGGCGAGCTGGATGTCCAGGACGAGCAGCGCGACCATGATGCCGAAGAAGGTGACCACGGAGACGAACGCGGTGACGAGACCGGTCTGGAGGAACGTGGAGAGCGCGTCGACGTCGGTCGTCATCCGGGTCATGATCCGGCCGGTCAGCTCGCGCTCGTAGTAGTCGAGGCCGAGGCGCTGGAGCTGGGCGAAGATCTTCAGGCGGAGCGAGTAGAGGATCCGTTCGCCGGTCCGGCCGGTCATCCGGATCTCGCCGGTCTGGGCCACCCACTGCACGACCACGACGACCAGCGCGATCGCGGAGGCCGCCCACACCGCGCCGATCGAGAGCCGGCTCACGCCCTCGTCGATGCCGTGCCGGATCAGGACCGGCAGCAGCAGCCCCATTCCGGCATCCACGGCGACGAGCCCGAGGCTGATGAGCAGGGCCGCGCCGAAGCCGCGCAGCAGCCTCCGCAGCCCGTACGACTCCTCCGGGCGCACGGCGCTGGCCTCGTCGACCTCGGGGGTGTCCGTGGCGGGCGGCAGCGCCTCGACCTGAGCGAGGAGTTCGGGGGTGGCGGGCATACCGGCGACGGTGGTGTCCCGATCCTCCTCCCGGCGGATCCACAGCTCGGGCGTGATACCGCGCTCCGCGTCGAACTCGGCGTCCAGCTCCTCCTGGAGGGCGCGGTCGTCCTCGGGGTCCGCCTCGGTGCGCGGCGGCCGGTGGCCGGGCGAGGTGGCGCCCAGCTCGTCGGGGTCGGTGAGGAGGCGGCGGTAGAGGGCGGAGGTGCGCTCCAGCTCCTCGTGGGTGCCGATCGCGGCGAGCTTCCCGCCGTCGAGGACGGCGATGCGGTCGGCGAGCTGGAGGGTGGAGCGGCGGTGGGCGATGAGGAGGGTGGTCCGCCCCGCCATCACCTGCGCCAGCGCCTCGTGGATCTCGTGCTCGACCCGGGCGTCGACGGCGGAGGTCGCGTCGTCGAGGAGGAGGAGCCGGGGGTCGGTGAGGATGGCGCGGGCGAGGGCGACGCGCTGGCGCTGGCCGCCGGAGAGGGTGAGCCCGTGCTCGCCGACGGTGGTGTCGTACCCGCCCGGCAGGTCGGAGATGAAGCCGTGGGCCTGGGCGGCGCGGGCGGCCGTCTCGATCTGCTCCTGGGTGGCGTCGGGGAAACCGTAGGCGATGTTGGCCCGGACGGTGTCGGAGAACAGGAAGCTGTCCTCGGGGACGAGCCCGATGGCGGCGCGCAGGGAGGCCTGGGTCAGCTCGCGGACGTCGTGGCCGCCGATGAGGACGGCTCCGTGGGAGACGTCGTAGAAGCGGGGCAGCAGGAGCGAGACGGTGGACTTGCCGCTGCCGGACGCGCCGACGACGGCGACGGTCTCGCCGGGTTCGACGGTGAGCGAGAACCCGTCGAGCACGGGGCGCTCCTCGTCATAACCGAACCGTACGTCGTCGAACTCGATCCCGGCCGGGGCGTCGGCGGGCAGCTCCTTCGTACCGTCCTCCATGGACGGCTCGGTGTCGATCAGCTCCAGGACGCGTTCGACACCGGCACGGGCCTGCTGGCCGACGGTGAGGACCATGGCGAGCATCCGGACCGGGCCGACGAGCTGGGCGAGGTAGGTGGAGAAGGCGACGAACGTACCGAGGGTGATCTCGCCCCGGGTGGCCAGCCAGCCGCCGAGGGCGAGCATGGCGACCTGGCCGAGGGCGGGCACGGCCTGGAGGGCGGGGGTGTAGCGGGAGTTCAGCCGGATGGTGCGCAGCCGCCCGGCGAAGAGCCGTCTGCCGACCTCGCGGAGCTTCCCGGTCTCCTGGTCCTCCTGCCCGAACCCCTTGACGACCCGGACCCCGGAGACGGCCCCGTCGACGACTCCGGCGACGGCGGCGGCCTGGCTCTGGGCGTACCAGGTGGCGGGGAAGAGGCGGGTCTTGGAACGGCGGGCGATGAACCAGAGCGCGGGGGCGACGGCGAGGGCGACGAGGGTGAGCGGGAGGGAGAGCCACGCCATGATGACCAGGGAGATGAGGAAGAGCAGCACGTTCCCGATGGTCATCGGGAGCATGAACAGCAGCCCCTGGATCAGCTGGAGGTCACTGGTGGCCCGGCCGACGACCTGGCCGGTGGACAGCTCGTCCTGACGTTTCCCGTCCAGCCGGGTGATCGTCGCGTACATGTCCGTACGCAGATCGTGCTGGACGTCCAGGGCGAGCCGGCCGCCGTAGTAGCGGCGGATGTAGGTGGCGATGTAGACGAGGACGGCCGCGCCGATGAGCAGCCCGGTCCAGACGGCGAGGGAGCGGGTGTGGTCGGTGACCACGTCGTCGATGATCACCTTGGTGATGAGCGGCACGAGGGCCATGACGGCCATGCCCGCGAGCGACGAGCCGAGGGCGAGCACGACGTTCCGGCGGTACCGCCACGCATACCCGGTCAGCCGCCGGCCCCACCCCTGTTGCTCTGCGCCCGTCACGCGTTGCCTCCCCGTCCCGATCGATCTTCCGGAAGGCACCAACGCGGTGGAGGGCGGATTTCATCCCGCCGCAACAAACGGGACGGCAAACCGGGCCGATGGGCGGGGGCGGATGGGGCCAGGGGCGTAGGACCGGTCCGACCCCGGGTTCGTGGGCCCGGCTTCGGCCGGTGTCCCACGGGTAGTCCGGATGCGGCACGGGTAGTGATGGGCATCGCGACCGACCGGGGAGGAAACCCATGGCCAACGCTCTGCCGACCGACGCCTACCGCTGCGGACAGCTGTACGCCGTGATCACGGCTCTGGAGAAGCTGGCCTCGCCGAACGGCAGGTCGGCCCTGGATCAGCCCGGTGCACGGGCCCGGGCGGCGAAGCGCCCGTACGACCATCTGCACAAGCCGCTGAACCGGGCGGTCGAGTTCCTCATGGCGGCGCGGGCCAGGCGCAAGGGGACGGAGGCCGAGGCGCTGTTCCTCGCGATACCGGCACTGCTGCCGCAGACCCTGAGCCTGCCGCGCTCGTTCGGCGACACGCAGCAGGAGCAGTTCGGCGACGGCTTCCACGCCTGGAGCGGGACGGCGGCGGGCAAGGCGTAGCGGGTGGGCGGCGCACCCGCGGGTGCGCCGCCCACGTCCAGCGGAGTCCGCCGGCTACAGATGCGTCGGCTCGAACATCCGCAGCAGGGCGGGAAGCACGACGACCGACGGCCCGGGGGTTGCCAGAGCCTTCGACAGGTCGGCGGCGAGCGACTCCGGGCCGGTCCGGACGGCGGGCACGCCGAAGGACTCGGCCAGGGCGACGAAGTCCGGGCGGGCCAGCTCGGTGCCGGTGGTCTCGCCGAAGGCGCCCGTCATGTACTCGCGGAGGATGCCGTAGCCGCCGTCGTCGACGATGAGCCAGGTCAACGGCAGATCGTACTGGCGCGCCGTGGCCAGCTCCGCGATGGAGTACATGGCGCCGCCGTCGCCGGAGACCGCGAGCACGGGCTTCGTCGGGTCGGCGACAGCGGCCCCGATGGCGGCCGGGAAGCCGTAGCCGAGGCCGCCCGCGCCCTGGGCGGAGTGCATGGTGTTGGGGCGGCGCGCGTCGAACGCGGACCAGGCCCAGTACGCCAGGATCGTCATGTCCCAGAAGCTGGGCGCGGCGTCGGGCAGCGCCTCGCGGACGGCCGCGAGGACCTGCTGCTCCAGGGTGAGGTCCTGGGCCTCGATCCGGACCCGTACCTTCTCCAGCACCGTACGTACGCGTTCGGCGGCGCCCGGGTCCTCGCGGCGCCCGACGGTGTCCAGGAGGTCGGCCAGCGCCTCGCGGGCGTCGGAGTGGATGCCGAGGGCGGGGTGGTTGGACTCCAGCTTCCCGGCGTCCGCCTCGATCTGGACCACGCGGCCGCGCGGGCGGAAGGTGTGGTAGTTCGAGGAGAGCTCGCCCAGGCCGGAGCCGACGACGAGCAGGACGTCCGCGTCCTCCAGGAAGTCGGTGGTGTGCCGGTCCTCCAGCCAGGAGCGCAGCGACAGCGGGTGGTCCCACGGGAAGGCGCCCTTGCCGCCGAAGGTGGTGACGACCGGCGCGTCGATCTTCTCGGCCAGCGCACGCAGCTTGCCGGAGGCGTCGGAGCGTACGACTCCGCCGCCCGCGACGATCACGGGCCGCTCGGCGTTCGACAGCAGGTGCGCGGCGGCGATGGTCAGCTCGGGCCGCGGGTACAGCTCACGCGGGGTGGCGTCCATCGCGCTGACGACGGGGAGCGTGGTCTCGGCCAGCAGTACGTCCTGCGGGATCTCGACCCAGACCGGCCCGTGCGGAGCGGTCAGCGCGGACGCCCAGGCGGCGGCGATCGCGGACGGGATCTGCGACGCGGTCCGCACGGTGTGCACGGACTTCACGATGTCGCGGACGGATGCCTGCTGGTCACGCAGCTCGTGGAGATAGCCGTGCCGCCCGCCGCCGAGCCCCGCCGTCGGGATCTGGCTGGAGATCGCGAGAACGGGGGCCGAGGCGGCTGCCGCCTCCTGGAGCGCGGCGAGCGAGGTGAGCGCGCCGGGCCCGGTCGACAGCAGCAGCGGGGCCACCTCCCCGGTGATCCGGCCGTACGCGTCGGCGGCGAACCCCGCGTTGTTCTCGACGCGGAGCCCGACGTACCGGAGCGAGGAGCGGCGCAGCGCGTCGAACATGCCGAGCGCGTGCTGACCGGGCAGGCCGAAGACGGTGGTCGCGCCGAGCCCCTGGAGGGTTTCGACGACGAGGTCACCGCCATTGCGGCCGGCCGGCGGGTTCAGTACGGCGGCGGCCTGGGCGGCGGTGAGCTGCGGCCGGTCGTCGTGGTCGTGGCTCACTTGGCGTCCTTCTCCGCCGCGATCTGGCGGGACATGATCGTCGTCAACTCGTACGCGGCGTGGGAGGCGGCCACAGAGGTGATCTCGGCGTGGTCGTACGCGGGGGCGACCTCGACCAGGTCGGCGGAGACCAGGTGGCAGGAGGAGAGCCCGCGCAGGATCTCCAGCAGCTCGCGGGAGGTGAGGCCACCCGCCTCGGGGGTGCCGGTGCCGGGGGCGTGCGCCGGGTCGAGGACGTCGATGTCGATGGAGATGTACAGCGGCCGGTCGCCGATGCGCTGGCGCAGCTGGTCGGCGATCTCGTCGACGCCGCGCCGCATGACGTCGGCGGAGGTGACGATGCCGAAGCCCATCTTCTCGTCGTCGGTCAGGTCCTGCTTGCCGTAGAGCGGGCCGCGGGTGCCGACGTGGGAGAGGGCGGAGGTGTCGAGGATGCCCTCCTCGACGGCCCGGCGGAACGGGGTGCCGTGGGTGTACTCGGCGCCGAAGTAGGTGTCCCAGGTGTCCAGGTGCGCGTCGAAGTGGAGCAGGGCGACGGGCCCGTGCTTCTTGGCGACGGAGCGCAGGAGGGGCAGGGCGATGGTGTGGTCGCCGCCGAGGGTCATCAGGCGTGCGCCGGTGCCCAGCAGGTCGTCGGCCGCGCCCTCGATGGTCTCGACGGCCTCGTTGATGTTGAACGGGTTCGCCGCGATGTCGCCGGCGTCGGCGACCTGGGCGAGGGCGAAGGGGGAGGCGTCCTGGGCCGGGTTGTACGGGCGCAGCAGCCGGGATGCCTCGCGGATGGCGTTGCCGCCGAAGCGGGCGCCGGGCCGGTAGGAGACGCCGGTGTCGAAGGGCACGCCGACCACGGCGACGTCGGTACGCCCGACCTCGTCGAGCCGGGGCAGCCGGGCGAACGTCGCGGGCCCGGCGTAGCGCGGGACACGGGAGGAGTCGATGGGGCCGCGCGGCGAATCGGTGCTGCTCATGGGGGGTGTGCCTTTCCTTCGGTTTCGTACGGTGTCAAGTGTGCGGGCACTTCAGCCCGTGCGGCCGCCTCAGGCCCGTCCGGCCGCGATCAGCCCGTCCGGCGGTTGAGGACGTCTGCGGGCTCGGCCGGATCCGGCGCGAGGGTTCTGCCCTCGAACGCCGGACGGGCCGGACTGCCCGCCAGACGTTCGCGCCACGCGGTCAGAACGGCGGCGTCCGTCGGCGGCGTGGCCAGCGAGACGACGACGTACACGACCAGCGACGCCAGCAGCCCGTAGTAGATCGGCTGGTTGGCGAGGATCCCGTAGTGCCACATCAGCCCGACCACCGCGACACCCCCCACGCACACCGCCGACAGCGCCCCGGCCGCCGTGCCGCGCCGCCACAGCAGCCCGGCGATGATCGGCACGAGGAGCCCGCCCACCAGCAGGTTGTAGGCCACGGTCAGCGCCTCGACCACGTCGTTGAGCGCGATGGCGATGAGGATGACGGCGATGCCCATGATGAGGATGAACGCCCGGTTCCCCCTGACCTCGTCATGCGGCTCGTCACCGGCCCCGCCCCCGCCGACGACCCCCCTCAACCGGGACCAGATGTCGTTGTTGGCGACTGTGGCGCAGGCGATCAGCGCACCGGAGGACGTCGACATCACGGCGGCCAGCGCGGCGGCGAGCACGAGCCCGCGCACCCCCACCGGCAGCTCGTCCTTGACGATCGTCGCGAAGGCGGAGTCGGCGCTGGCCAGGTTCGGGTACATCACCTTGGCGGCGGTGCCGATGACGGCCCCGGCGACGGCGTAGACGAGACAGTACGTACCGGCGACCGTCCCGCCCCACCGCGCCGTCGTGTCGCTGCGCGCGGTGAAGACGCGCTGCCAGATGTCCTGCCCGATCAGCATGCCGAAGGTGTAGATCAGGACATACGTGAAGATCGTCTCGCCGCCGATGCCGAGCGGGTCGAAGTACTCGGTCGGCAGCTTGGCCTTCATCTCGCTGAAGCCGCCCGCCTTGACGACGGCGATGGGCAGCAGGAGCAGCAGCAGTCCGATGGTCTTGACGACGAACTGGACCATGTCGGTCAGGGTGATCGACCACATGCCGCCGAGCGTCGAGTACGCGACGACGATGGTGCCGCCGAGGATGATGGCGACGGTGCGGTTCACGTCGAAGAGGACGTCGAAGATGGTGGCGTACGCGATGGTCGAGGTGACCGCGAGCATCAGCGTGTACGCCCACATGACGACACCGGAGATGATCCCGGCCCGCCCGCCGTAGCGGAGGTCGAGCATTTCGGAGACGGTGTAGACCTTCAGCCGGGCGATCCGCGCCGAGAAGAAGACGGAGAGCGCGAGGAGCCCGAGGCCGATGGTGAAGACCATCCACGCGCCGGAGAGCCCGTACTGGTAGCCGAGGCCGACGCCGCCGATGGTGGAGGCGCCGCCGAGGACGATGGCGGCCATGGTGCCGGAGTACATGGCGGGCCCGAGGCGGCGTCCGGCGACCAGGAACTCGCTCTTGGACTTGGCACGGCGCATGCCCCACCAGCCCATGGCGAGCATGCCGGCCAGGTAGACGACGATCACGGCGTAGTCGACAGCCATGGGCTTCCCTCCGTCTCGCGCAAACAGATGTACGTGCGAGGAAGACGGTAGGTGGCCGAAAGCCGACGCTGAAGTGTACGTTTCCTCCACTCTTACCCCATCGAATGGATGAACCGTCCATGCCGACCCCTCCCGCAGGCACCGCTCCCCCGCCCCCGTCCTCGTCCCCCGGACCGCCTGCCCCGCCCATCCCCTTGGCGGAACTGCTGGCGAGCAAGGACCTGGGCCTGCGCCGGATCGCGGGCCCGGCCGAGGCCGATCTGCTCTGGGTGCACACCTCGGAGATGGCGGACCCGTATCCGTACCTCCTCGGCGGTGAGCTGCTGCTGAGCGCCGGGGTGCTGCTGACGGACCCGGACCACTACGTCGGCCGGCTGGTGGAGGCGGGGGCGGCGGCGCTGGGATTCGGGGTGCGCCCGGTGCACGAGACGGTGCCCGGGGCGCTGATCGAGGCGTGCGACCGGTACGGGCTGCCGCTGCTGGAGGTGCCACCGCAGACCCCGTTCACGGCGATCGCGCGGGCGGTGTGGCGGTTGATGGCCGAGGCGCGCCACCGCGAGCTGCGCCGGGTGACCCGCGCCCAGCAGGCCCTGGCGACGGCGGCGGCCCGTTCCGACCCCGTACCGGCGGTCCTGCACCAGCTGGCGGCGCAGCTCGGCGGCCGGGCGGTGCTGCTGACGGCCCGGGGCGAGGAGGTCCACGCGGCGGGCCGCCGCCTGCCCCCGGAGCCGGCGGGAGCCCTGACCCGCCTGGCCCGCGTGGTGGCCCGGGAACGCCCCGGCTCCCCCGCGTCCGCCACCGACACCCACGGCGACACGCATCTGTCGGCGTACGCGCTGGGCGGCGGCCACGGCCTGGTCCTGGCGCTGGCCGCCGGGCGGCGGGAGTCCGGCGACCACACGGTGGCGGGCATCGCGGTCGTCCTGCTGTCGCTGCTGGCCGCCCCGCACCAGGGCGCGGACGCGGCGGGCCGTTCGGCGGCCCTGGTCCGCATGCTCCTGGGCGCCGGCCCCGCCGAGGTGGCCCCGCTCCTCGGCTCCACCGGCCCCTGGACGGTGATCCACGCCCGCCGCACGGACGGCACCCCGGCGGACGCCTTGACCGCCGGGGCCCTGGGCGCGTCGCTGGGCACGGCCTTGGTGGACGCGGCCCGCGAGGGTGGCGGCGAGGCGGTACGGCTGCTGCTGCCGGGCACGGCGCCGGGGGGCGAGACGGGGCGACGGCAACCGGGCACGGCACCGGAGGACGAGGCTGAACGACTGCTGCCGGAGGGGCACGGGGTCACCCCGCAGCCCGGCTGGACGCTCGGCGCATCCGCCCCCACGCCCGTCACCGCGCTCGACGCCGCCGACTCCCTGGCCGCCCGCGCCCTGGCCCATGCGCAGGCGACCCGCTCACCGCTGACGGTGGACGCCCCCGTGAGCGGCCTCGCCGCCCTGGTCCCGCCCCAGGAGGCGGCGGCCCACGCCCGCGCCCTCCTCGCCCCGCTCACCGCACCGCTGGCCGACACCCTGCGCTGCTGGCTCTCCCTGCACGGCAACTGGGACCGTACGGCGGTGGCGCTCGGGGTCCACCGCAACACGGTGCGCCAACGCATCGGGCGGTGCGGGGAGCTGCTGGGCGCGGAGCTGGACGACATGGACGTACGGGCGGAGCTGTGGTTCGCGCTGCGGCAGGGGTGAGCGGGGAAGGCCGGGCCTCCGAGTCACCGATGAGTTTCCGTGCCCGCCCCTGTCCTATGGGTGAACACCGCGACGGGCCCCGCCGCGGGCTCACGGACAGGCGGTACCGATGATGGACGAGCAATTCACCGCGACTCTGCGGAAGAGCCCGAGCAAGGGCGGCTGGACCTACGTGGTGTGGCCCGAGTCGGCCGAGTTCTTCGGCACCCGCGGCCTGGTGAAGGTCCGGGGCACCGTCGACGGCCACCCGTTCCGGAGTTCCTTCATGGCCCTGGGGGACGGCACGCACAAGCTGCCCGTGAAGGCGGACGTACGCAAGGCGATCGGCAAGGAGGAGGGGGACACCGTGACCGTCCGCCTGGAGGAGCGCATCTCCGGCTGACCCGGGCGGCCGACAGCGTGACGGCCCCGGCAGCGCGCTGAACGGACAGCGGGTTCAGGACCTAGTTGTATTGACCCGCAGGGTTGTTGACACGGGTGATGGGTGGGTGGCCGCCGAGTGCGGTGTGGCTGCGGTGGTGGTTGTAGGTGTGGAGGAAGTCTGCCAGGGCATCGGTGCGTTCGGTGTTGGTGGTGTAGGGCCGTTGGTAGGCCCATTCGTCGGCGAGGGTGCGGTTGAAGCGTTCGACTTTGCCGTTGGTCTGGGGCCGGTAAGGGCGGGTGAGTTTGCCGGTCGCGCCGATGTCGGCCAGGGCTTGCTTCCAGACCAGGCCCTTGCGGTAGGCCCACGCGTTGTCCGTCAGAACGCGCTCGATCCGGGTGATGCCCAGGTCGGCGAAGAACGCGGCGGCCCGGGTCAGGAAGGCTGCGCAGGTCGCGACTTTCTCGTCGGGGTGGATCTCGCTGTAGGCGAGGCGGGAGTGGTCGTCGAGGGCGGAGTGGATGTAGTCGAAGCCGACGTTGCTGCGGGTGGCGCGGCCGGCCTGGCGGCCCAGGGTCCTGTGGCCGCCGCCGTCGGGGATCCGGCCGAGCTTCTTCACGTCGACGTGGATCAGCTCGCCGGGTCGCTCACGTTCGTAGCGGCGGATCACGATGCCGGTCGGGCGGTCGAGCCAGGCCAGCCGGTTGAGCCGGTGGCGGGTGAGGACACGGTGCACGGTCGAGGCGGGCAGTCCAAGGATCGGGCCGATCCGCGCAGGTCCGAGCTTTCGGGTTCGCCGCAGATCGCAGACGCGATCTTCCACGGCGGCCGGTGTCCGGTGCGGTGTCCTGCAGGGCCTGCTGGACCGGTCGACAAGACCCGCGTCGCCCTCGCTCTTCCAGCGGCGGACCCATTTGTGAGCCGTGGGCCTCGATATGCCCATCTCGGCAGCCACATGCGCGACCGGACGGCCCGCCAGGACACGTGCGACCAGGATCCGCCTGCCGTGAACGGTCAGGCGGGCATTACGGTGTGACACGAAGACCTCCGTGTGCGGTGCGGCGTAGACACCCCCACCACACCGGAGGTCTTCGTCATGATCAAGACCTGCCCAGCGTTAACAACGCTCATGGTCAATACACCTAGTGCCTCGCATCGCCGGCCAGCTTGCGGCGTTCCCGCTTGTTGGGGTGGCGGATGACCACTCCGGCCATGCCGCCGGACCCGGTGAGCCGGATCAGCGGAGTGCCCGGGAGACGGTCGGATGTGGTCTTGTCCTTCAGGCCCCCGAAGCCGGGGTCCATGCCGGTGGTGTCCGCGGCCCAGCCGTCGGGGATGACGATCGTGACGCCGGAGGTCTCCCCGTACGCCTCCACCACGACCTGCGCGAGGCGGCATTCGGCCCTGGTGAAGTCGAGGCTCACCCCTCCCAGGCCCGCGCGCGCGACCACGTGCCCGGGAACCTCCCAGCGGCCGGGGCCCCGGGACGCGCCGTACATGCCGCCCTTGAGCACCAGCGGCGGCAGGTCCTGCGCGGCCGACGCCGGCGGCTTCGGCAGGTCGGCCGTCAGGACGGCCAGCTCGGCGTACGTCTTCGACGTCAGCGCCTGCTCCAGGCGGGAATCCAGCTCATCGAGGTCGATGCGCCCCTCGGCCGCCGCATCGCGCAGCTGCTCCACCACTGCTTCCCGGTCGTCGTGAGATGCGCGGAGCTCTCCTGCTGGGACGGGGCGCGGAGTGGGCTCCGGAAGCTGGGCAGTCATGATCCCAAGAATAGGTAGTCGGCGGGCCGGGCGACCAGAGGTCGCCGCACCGTGAGCAGCGTCCTGTGCCCCGTACCGGATCGGGCCTGTTCCTTCATGGCCGCCTCCCCCTCCCGAGGCCCCCGCCGTCGGCGGCTGCCGTTCGGAGCAGACCGCGCAGGGTCAGCGCTGACGGCAGCGGGGCGGCGGGCAGGGCGATGTGCAGGGTCCGGCAGAGCGCGGGGTCGGTGAGCCGGACCAGGACGAGCCCGTCCGGCACCGCCCAGGCGGCCAGGGACGGGACCAGTGCGACGCCGAGGCCCGCGGCCACGTAACCGAACTTCCCCGCCCACTCGGCGATCCGGATGATCTTCCTGGGGACGAAACCCGCCCGCGCGCAGGCGTCGGCGAGCATCGTGGGGCGGTCCCCGTACGCGTCCTGCAGCCAGGCCTCGTCGCGCAGTTCGAACAGGTCGACCACGTCGGCTCCGGCCAGGCGGTGTTCGCAGGGGAGGGCGACGAGCAGTTCGTCCTCGCACAGCGGTGTCGTGGTGACCCTGTCGGCGGAGGGCAGCCCGGAGGGGTAGTCGCTGACCACGGCCAGGTCGAGCGCCCCGTCCGCGAGCCGGGCCGTCAGCATGCCGCTGCGGCCCTCGACCGCGATGACCTCGACCTCCGGTCGAGCCAGCCGGAACGCCCGTAGCGCGGCCGGCACCAACGAGAAGTTGGCGGTGGAGAACGCCCCGACGTGGAGCAGCCCGCCATGCCCTCGGTGCAGCACGGCCAACTCCTGTTCCGCACGCGCCAGTCGGTCGAGGACGTCCACGGCGTGCCGGTACAGGGCACGGCCGGACGGGTTCAGCCGTACGCCTCGCGGAAGCCTCTCGAAGAGCGGCCCGCCCGCTTCCTGCTCCAGCGACGCGATGCGCCGGGAGACCGCCGACTGCGTGTAGTTGAGGCTGACCGCGGCCTTGGTGAAGGACCCCGTCCCCGCCACGGTCACCAGCAGCCGCAGCGCGTCGATGTCGAACACGGGACACCCCTCCTCAGCGCGACCCATTCCGGTGCCGCATGGCTCCCATGCAATGCAGTCGCTGGTGGAATGTACCGCCTCGTCCTAGCGTCGACGGGGCGGCCCCACGCGAGCCGCTCCGATCACTCCGGGGGATCCGACTCCCCTGCCCGACGAGGGGAAGTGCCGTGCTGAGCAGAGAAGTTGATACCGAGGAGGCAGGCGCGCTATCGGCGATGCTCGCCGACCTGGAGACGCTGGTGCGCTGCGAGTCCCACTCGGCCGACCTCGCCGCGCTCGCCCGGAGCGCCGACGCGGTCGGCGCCCTGGGGACGAGACTGCTGGGGACCGCTCCCGAGAGCATCGTGATCGACGGGGTGACCCATCTGCGCTGGGTCTTCGGCACGCCACGGGTGCTGCTGCTGGGGCACCACGACACGGTGTGGCCGATGGGCTCGCTGGAAGCCCGGCCGTGGTCGGTGGCCACGGGGATCGCGAGGGGGCCCGGCGTGCTCGACATGAAGGCCGGACTGGTCCAGATGCTCCACGCCCTGGCCTCCCTCCGCACCCTGGACGGGGTGTGCGTGCTGGTCAACGGGGACGAGGAGATCGGCTCCCCGACCTCGCGCGAGCTGATCGAGGAGGCGGCGCGGGGAAGTGTGGCGGCGTTCGTCCTGGAGGCGTCCGGCGACCGCGACGGGGCCTTGAAGACAGCGCGCAAAGGGAGCTCCCGCTACGAGGTGACCGTGCACGGACGGGCGGCGCATGCGGGGCTGGCCCCCGAGAAGGGGGTCAACGCCGCGGTCGAGGCGGCGCATCAGGTACTGGCCATCGCGGGAATCGGAGCGGCGGTGGCAGGAGGCGGCGGGGGGCCGGGCAGTGCGACCGTCACGCCCACCCTGATGTCGGCCGGCAGCACATCCAACACGGTGCCCGCACGGGCGAGGATCGCGGTGGACGTACGCGTACCCACCTCGGCCGCGCGGGATCACGTCGACACGCTCCTACGGGGGCTGTCGCCCCGCACACCCGGGGCCCGGCTGGAGATCGAGGACATCGGCGGACGGCCGCCCATGGAACCCGGTGCCTCCGCCGCACTCTTCGCCCTCGCCTCCCGGATCGCCCGGGAACTGGGCCAGCGCCCCCTGCGCGGGATCGCCGTCGGCGGCGTCTCGGACGGCAACTGCACGGCGGCCGTGGGCTGCCCGACGCTGGACGGGCTGGGAGCGGTGGGCGCGGGAGCTCACGCCGAAGACGAATACGTGGAGGTCGCGAGCATGATCCCCCGGTCCCGGCTGCTGGCCGAACTGGTCACCCGGACCCTGCGATGACCCGTCCCGGACGCGCCCGCGTCGCACTGCTCCTCACGGTCGTCACCGCCGCACTGCTGACCGCCTGCACGGGAACCGACACCGATCAGGCCCGCGCCGACGCCACCGCGACCACGCAACCGACCCCGGCCCCGACTTCGTCCCCGACTCCGGGCTCGCCGCCACCCCCGTCTCCGACCGCCTCGCCGACACCGAGTACCGCCGCCGAGATCGCCGAAGCCGTCGCCAAGTGGTACACGTACGGGGGCGAGACAGCGGTGGTCACCCTGGTCAAGGAGGCCCGGAACGCCGAATCCGCCCGCCCCCGCGAGGCGTTCGACCTCGTGATCCTGGACTTCGGTGGCCTCACGGAAGCGCTCAGCACGGCCCGGCTGATGGGTTCCATCCCCGACCCCAAGACCCAGACGGCCTGGGCGGCCGCCATCGAGCACCTCGACGGGGCGGTGCGTCAGGTCTCGAATTCGGTGCCGAAGGACGGCAGAACGATCCAGTCACCCCAGGAGACCGGACAGATGCTGCGGGGGTGGTCCACGTTCGACGAAGGGATCAAGAGCCTCAAGGCAGCGCAGGCGCTGCTGAACCGGAGGTTCGGCCTGAAGCCGTCGGTGGACCCGTGGGAGGTGGAACAGTCCCCGTCCGGCGGGTAGGGGCATCCCCGGCAGCTCAGGCGGCGGGCTCGGTTCCGACCTCGCCTGCGGTGTCCCAGCGGTGTCATGGTGACCGATCCGGCCGCCCATCTGTACGCCGCTCTGTACGCCGCCCACGGTCTCCCTGACCGACCGTGGGCCCCTCGCCGGGCCCGGGCTTCAACGGGTCGCCGTCTTCACCCTGTTCGTGCTCGACTCGGCACCCTCTGTCCGCCGGTGGCTCGTGAACGGACCCGTCAGCCCAGCCGGTTGCCGAAGCGGACCGCCGACGGCGTCATGCCCAGGCTCGCCTCGCCGAAGGAGACACTGCCCGTGGTGACCGGGCCCGTGCGGCTGCCCTTGAGGAGCCAGACACCGCCCTGACCGGTGTTCTCGCCGGGGGCCGCCACCGCCGACGTGGCCGGTACGCCCTTGGCGCCGGCCACCACGTGGACCTCGCCGCCGAAGGCGTCGCCCTGCTCGTCGACGCCGGGGACGTCCGCGGTGGACTGGCCGATCACCTTCGTGTTGGCGCCCGTGATGCCCGAGGCGCGGCCCTTGAAGACCAGGACCCCGCCGGCGTCCTTCGCCGTGCCGACGTCCTCACCCGGCAGGCCCACGACGACCTCGCCGTAGCCGTCGCCGTCCAGGTCCCCCACCGCGGCGCTCGCGCCCATGGCGTCGCCCTTCTCGTCGGCGCCCGGCACCCCGGCGGTGGCCTGGGTGATCCACTTCGGCTTCACGGAGGTGTTCTGCCCCTGGGGGCCGCCGAGGGCGACGGCCACCGCACCGCCCTTGCTCGGGAAGTCCACGTCGCTGTCCAGGCCGGTCGGCTGCCGGGTGAGGACCAGGTCCGGATACGCGTCGCCGTTGACCGAACCGACCGTCACCGAGGCGTGGTCGAGGTACGTTCCCGGCGCGGTGGCGATGGGGGTGTGGGCGAAGCCCGTGCCGGTCGACAGATACAGCGACGTCCCGCCGCAGTCCGGCTCCTCGGTGCAGCCGGTGCGTACCAGCAGGTCGTCCTTGCCGTCGTTGTCGATGTCCGCGGCCTGCAGGCCCTCGTAGGCCGTGACGCCGTCGGACGTGAGCGCCGTGCGGGTGCTCCCGACCGAGCCGTCCGCGCCGATGTTCTCGCTCAGCACGACCTTCCCGCCCCAGTCGGAATGGTCGATCCCGGCCACGTCCGCCCGGCCGTCGCCGTCGAAGTCGCCCACCGCGTCGCCCTGGCCCTGGAGCTCGACGGCCCGGGCGCCGAGACCGCTCCTGCCGCCGAACAGGATGATCGGCCGGCCGTTGCCGGCCGAGACCAGCAGGTCGGTGGAGCCGTCGCCGTCGATGTCGGCGGGCGTCGAACCGCCGAAGCGCGCGTTCGCGGCGGCCGAGCCCGGGACTCCGGCCGTGTTCTGGTGGATCACCTGGTGCCGGGCCGGGTTGATGCCCTTCGCGTCGCCCGGATACACCGCCACGTAACCGGCCTTCTTGATACCGGACACGGTCCCGTCGGGCACCGAGGCGACCATGTCCTCGTACCCGTCTCCGTTGAAGTCGACCTGCTGACGTGCGACGGGGGCCGGTGCGGCCGCCACCGCCGTACCCGAGACGGCCGGGGCGGCGGTCGCCGTGGCGGCGAGCGTCACGAGGATCGCCGAAGCGGTACGGAGTCGAGAAGTCTTCACTGGTCATCCCCCGGGATGCGCGCGTGCGCTCGTAGGCGGGCCTGCTGCCGCCACCTGCCCAGAAAGACCATCCGGGGGGCAACAGGTTGCGCACTCCGGTTCCGGACGTCTGCCCACGCGCCGCCCGTCGGCCGCCCACGAACCGGCCAACGGCCGCCTACGCGTGTCTGCGCATTGCCTGAGCGGCTGGTTTCGACGCCATCTTCTTGCGTTATAGGCAAGCTCGTATGCGTCAGACGCAGCAGACCGTACGCTCGACCGCATGGCCCACAGACACCAGCACCAGCATCAGCACGGGGCGCCCTCCGCGCATGCCCACTCCCACACCCACGGCTCCGGGGCGACACCGAACGGCCTTCCCGAAATCCTCGACCTCGACGCCGCCCTCTTCGCAGCCCACCTGACCGCGCTCACCGGGCGTATCGCCTGTCTGGCGGGTGATGACGTCCGGCACATCGTCGACCTCGGCTCGGGTACCGGGACCGGCACGTTCGCCCTGTTGGAGCGGTTCCCGACCGCCCGCGTGACCGCCGTCGACAGCTCCCCCGCGATGCTGGAGCGGCTCGTCTCGGCGGCCCGCGAGCGGGGGCTGGACGACCGTGTGCGGGCGCTGGAGGCCGACGCCGGTGCGGGACTGCCGGAAGTGGTCGACGCCGACCTCGTCTGGGCGTCGGCGTCCCTGCACCACCTGGACGACCCCGCGACCGCCCTGGCCGGCATCCGGGCCGCGCTGCGTCCCGGAGGGCTGCTGGCCGTCGCGGAGGTGGACGGGATGCCGTCCTTCCTGCCCGCGGACGGGGAGCCGGGCGAGCTGGAGGCCCGCTGTCGCGCCGCGCTCGACGGCCTGCACGCCGAGCGGATGCCGCACCGGGGTGCCGACTGGGGCTCCCTGCTGACGGCCGCCGGCTTCTCCGTCGAGCAGGAGCGCGCCGAGCCGTGGGAGCTGCGCGCCCCGCTGCCCGAGGGGGCGGGGCGGTACGCCTTCCTGGTCTTCGAGCGGATCCGCGGCTCTCTCGACGGGCGCGTCGACGCCGACGACCTGGCCGCGCTCGACCGGCTGGTCGACGGCGGGCCCGAGGACGTACGTCACCGCGACGACCTCGTCGTACGGTCCACGCGCCGGACGTGGATGGCCCGTCCCGTCCAGGAGGACATGAAGGAATGAGGAAGCAGGCAGCATCGCCGGACCCCCGGGGCACGGTGTGCTGCCCTGCCGTACCTTCCGCCGGGCGTACGCGGTCGAGCAGCCTGGAAAGGCTAGCCATCCACGCGACGAAGGAACCTCTCTGTGCGTGCGCACGCCTCGGGAAAAGAGCCTGCCGACAGCCCCGCACGGGCCCGGGCCGCGGCTCCGGCCCGCCTCCCGGGCGGCACCGGCGCCCTCGACGCCGGGAGTGCCCTGGCGCTGCAACGGTCCCTGGGCAATGCGGCGGTGACGCGCCTGCTGGAAGAGAAGCGGGAGCGGGAAGAGGAGTCGGCCCGGACCGGCGGGGCGGAAGCCGCGCCCGATGTGCAGCGTTCCGCCGTCCAGAACGTCCTCCGGGCCCCGGGCCGCCCCCTGGACACCGCGCTCAAGGACGACATGGAGAGCCGGTTCGACGCCGACTTCTCGGACGTCCGCCTGCACACCGGCGCGGCCGCCCGGGACTCCGCCGCCGGGATCGGTGCTCGCGCCTACACCTCCGGAAGCCACATCGTGATCGGCGACCGGGGCGACGACAAGCACACGCTCGCCCACGAACTGACCCACGTCCTCCAGCAACGCACGGGTCCCGTCTCCGGCAGCGACGACGGAACCGGTCTGCGGATCAGCGACCCCTCCGACCGATACGAACGCGAGGCCGAGGCGAACGCGTCGCGGGTGCTGTCCTCCCGGCTACCGGCCCACAGCCCGGCGGAGGGCGCGGGCCATGCCCCGTCCTCCCGCGGTTCCGGGGCAGCCGTTCAGCGGCGCTCCCGGGAGAAGCCTGCCGAGGAGTAGGGCGATCCGACGCACGTGGACCCCGACTGCCCCGGGCTGCGGCTGACGGTGGACCAGTCCCTGGCCGACGAGTACTACGAGACGGTTTCGGACGGGAACCACCGGCCGGCCGCGGCCGCCCGCGAGGGCCGCGCCTACGCGCCGTGCGTGGTCGTCTGATCGGGGCCCGGGCCCTCGACCCGGCCGGGTGGGACGTCGGCGTGACGCCCTTTCTAGGTGCTGCTGACGGCGACGGCGGTCCCGGCGGAAACCGCCGCCACCGTCCGCAGCACCGCCGCGTTCACCGCTTCCGCGCCCCAACTGCTCCGCTCCAGCTCCTTGGCCCGCTGGTAGACCTTGCCGGACCACGGGATGGAGCGGTGCAGCGTCGGGAGCGTGCCGCTCGCGGACAGCAGTCCGGCCAGCGCCGCCGTACGGTCGTCGGGCTCGGCGCCGTCGACCAGGACGGCACGAACCCTCTCCACCAGGGCCTTCTTGTACCCGGTGTCCGCGACCGTCGTCGACGTCGTACGGAACAGGCCCAGGGTCTTCTTCGTCTCCTGGCGCAGCACGCCCCGCTCCACGAGCCGGTCGAGCACCGTCTCCCGCTTCCCCGCCCCCGTGCCGATCTCGATCAGCAGGGTCTGTACGCCGCGCACCCGCTCACCGACCTTCGCGTGGACGGCCCGGAGCAGCGGGTCCGACGGCGTACGACCGGCGACGGCATGCACCTTCACGCCGTTCAGGCCCGTGCCGTTCCCGTCGGCCCTGAGGTGCCCGCCGAGGCCCAGCTCCACGAGGAGTGCGCCGCCCAGCGTGTAGTACAGCGTGCCCGCCCCCGCGATGGCCCCCGACGTGTCGTCCATCATCAGCAGGGTCAGGTCTTCGACGATGAGCAGGTCGTTCCCGGTCTTCTTCTGCATGGCCTCTGTCCAACCGTCGGCGTCCGGTGCGCGGGTCTCCGTCCAGCCTGCCCCGCGAGGGGCGGGCGGAGGGGTGCGCCCTGTCACCGCTGTTCATGACAGACGTCATGTCCGGGCGTCCGGCAGGGCCGCCCGGCCCCGCGGCGGCGCCGATAGCATCCGGGGAGACCCGAACGGACGAGGACGGAGAAGGAGCGACACGTGCGATTCGTCCTGGAAGCACTGTTCGAGGACGTGCCCGCCGAGCAGATCGCCGCGGCCCGTGACTTCTACCGGTCGCGGGCGGCGGGCCGGGGGCCCGCCGGCTTCGAGGAGCTCAAGGAGGCGCGAGCGAAGAAGGCCGCCCCCCGTGCCGCCGTTCCGCCGCCGGTCGAAGAGACGGTCGAGGCCGCCGGCGTACGCGTCCCGGTCCGGATCTTCCTGCCGTCCGGCGGTCCGCCCCAGGGTGTCCACCTGGGCATCCACGGCGGCGGCTTCTTCATGGGTGCCGCCGCTCAGGGCGACGAACGCCACCGTGCGCTCGCGGACACCCTGCGGATCGCCGTCGTCGGCGTCGACTACCGGCTCGCGCCCGAAGACCCCTGGCCGGCCGCGCCCGACGACTGCGAAGCGGTGGCACTCTGGCTCGTCGAGCAGGCCGAGGCCCGCTTCGGGACCGCGCGGCTCACGATCGGCGGCAGTTCCGCCGGAGCCACCCTCGCCCTCGCGGCCCTCCTCCGGCTGCGGGACCGGGGCGTCGTCGACCGGTTCGCCGGGGCGGCGCTCCGCTTCGGCGCCTACGACCTGAGCGCGCACACCCCGAGCGGCCGCCTCATCGCGGACGAGTACTTCATCCGGGCGTACGTCGGCCATGTGCGGGACCGCGACCGCACCCTTCCCGATATCTCGCCCCTCTACGCCGACCTGACCGGGCTTCCCCCGGCCCTGCTGGTCGTGGGTGCCGAGGACATCCTGCTGGAGGACAACCTGACGCTGGCGGGCAGGCTGTCGGCGGCCGGCAACGACGTCGAGCTGCGCGTCTACCCCGCGGCGCCCCACGGCTTCACGGGCCACCCCACCGCTCTGGCCGCCACCGCGCTCGACGGGATCAACTCCTGGCTGCGCGAGCGGATCAGCTGAGCGAACGGATCAGCGGTCGCCTCTGACGCGGGCGTGCAGATGCATGTCGTGCCGGCCGTCGTCGTGCACGGCAGCGCTGCGCCTGGTCCCCTCCAGCAGGTAGCCGGCCTTGGTGGCGACCCGGCAGGAGGCGTCGTTACGCGTCGAGTGGTCCAACTCCAGCCGGTGGAAGCCGATGCCGTCCAGCGCCCACGCGCTCACCGCCGCGAGGGCGCGGGAGGCGACCCCCGCGCCGCGTGCGGCGGGGAGCACCCAGTACGCCGCGTTCGCGACGCCGTCGGCGAAGTCCACGCCGCGCAGGGCCATCCGGCCGAGCACCTCGCCGCTGTCGCGGGCGACGGCCCAGTGGCAGCCCTTCTCCCGCTCCCAGTCCTGCCGGTACCCGTCGAACCACTCCCGGACCTCGGCCTCGGTCGACGGCCGGTGGGTGTGCCAGCGGCGGGTTTCCTCGTCCTCGTACGCGGAGAGGAACGCCCGCGCGTCGGCTCGCTCCCACGGACGCAGCAACAGCCCGCAGCCGACCACCGGGAGCACGGGTTGCGGGGCTCCGGCGAGGCGGCCGGTGGTCAGGGTGGGCGGCGTCGACAACGTACGGGTCATGGCCTCATGGTCACCTACCGCGCCCTGGTGGGGCGTTCGCCCCCGCGAGGGCCCAAGGCCGGCACGGATGTGCTGCCCGGGCCGGAGGACGCCGCGATGGCCTCGTGCGTACGCCACCGGGTGCTGGACGCGCTGCCGTACGGGGGGCGGCGGCTGTTCTCCACCGCCGGGATCCGAGGACGAGCCCCGGCAGCCCCTGCTGTCAGTGCCGCCCACCGCGCTCCCAGCGCTGGGCCGTGAATGCCGCAGGCCGTCCACCGGCCAGCCGTTCCGCGAACGGCCGGACGAGTCCCCGTGCCTCGTCCGGTAGCGCCCGTACGGCGGCGACCACTCCCGTCGTGCCGGTCCCCTCGTCGTCCGTCAGAGCAGCCACGAAGACGAACCGGCTGTCCGGCTCCGTGCCCCACAGGCCCTGCTGCTCGGCATCGTCCGAGGCCGGATCGCCTGTGGCGCGGACCGACAGAGGCCACTGAGCCGCGACGAGCGTGTACGTCACGCCCGCCTCAGGTCCACGGTTCAGCAGCACATCCGCCGCGACGACCGTGAGATCCCGGTAGAGCCCGGCCTTCCAGAACGGCTCTTCCCTCCCGAACCGCTCGGCGGCGGCACGGTCGGCGAGATCGACGACGTGGACGCTCCCCGTGTGCTCTTCCCCGTCGTCGGACACGGTGGGTCCGCGGAGCATCAACCGGCTGTCGAACCGGTCCATGTAGGACCAGTGCTCCTCGGACAGCTCCGTCAACTGGTCGGCGACATCCGGCCGATCCTCGGCGTATACGTAGAACGGCATGCCGAGACCGTACCGGGGCCCCTGACGCGGACGCGCAACGCCGCCTCAGGGGCGCAACCGGATCAGCCGCGAAGCCCAGGACCACCACCCCGCCGCCGGGGGCCTCCTTCGTGGACGCGGTCACGCGCGGGGCCTACTCCCCCACGTACTCCGCGAGGTGTTCGCCCGTCAGCGTCGAACGGCCGGCCACCAGGTCGGCGGGGGTGCCCTCGAAGACGATCCTGCCGCCGTCGTGGCCCGCGCCGGGGCCGAGGTCGATGATCCAGTCGGCGTGGGCCATGACCGCCTGGTGGTGCTCGATGACGATCACCGACTTCCCGGAGTCGACCAGGCGGTCCAGCAGGCCGAGGAGCTGCTCCACGTCCGCGAGGTGCAGGCCGGTGGTCGGCTCGTCGAGGACGTAGACGCCGCCCTTGTCACCCATGTGCGTCGCCAGCTTCAAGCGCTGGCGTTCGCCGCCGGACAGGGTGGTGAGCGGTTGGCCGAGGCTCAGGTAGCCGAGGCCGACGTCCACGAGGCGGTCGAGGATCCTGTGCGCGGCCGGGAGGGCCGCCTCGCCGGAGCCGAAGAACTCCTCGGCCTCGGTGACCGACATGGCGAGGACCTCGCTGATGTCGCGGCCGCCGAGGTGGTACTCCAGGACTGAGGCATGGAACCGCTTGCCCTCGCAGTCCTCGCAGGGGCTGGAGACGCTCGCCATGACGCCGAGGTCGGTGAAGATGACGCCCGCGCCGTTGCACGTGGGGCAGGCGCCCTCGGAGTTGGCGCTGAACAGGGCGGGCTTCACGCCGTTGGCCTTGGCGAAGGCCTTGCGGATCGGCTCCAGCAGGCCGGTGTACGTCGCCGGGTTGCTGCGGCGGGACCCCTTGATGGGGCTCTGGTCGACCGAGATGACGTTCTCGCCCGCCGGGATCGAGCCGTGGACGAGCGAACTCTTTCCGGAGCCGGCGACGCCCGTGATGACGGTGAGGACGCCGAGCGGGATGTCGACGTCGACGTCCTGGAGGTTGTGCGCCGTCGCACCGCGGATCTCCAGCGCGCCGGTGGGCTTGCGGACCTCGTCCTTGAGGGCGGCCCGGTCGTCGAGGTGGCGGCCGGTGACGGTGTCGGAGGCGCGGAGCCCCTCCAGGGTGCCCTCGAAGCAGACGGCGCCGCCCGCCGTACCGGCCCCGGGGCCGAGGTCGACCACGTGGTCCGCGATGGCGATCGCCTCCGGCTTGTGCTCGACGACCAGGACCGTGTTGCCCTTGTCGCGCAGGCGCAGCAGGAGGTCGTTCATGCGCTGGATGTCGTGCGGGTGGAGGCCGATGGTCGGCTCGTCGAAGACGTACGTGACGTCGGTGAGCGAGGAGCCGAGGTGGCGGATCATCTTGACGCGCTGGGCCTCGCCGCCGGACAGGGTGCCGGAGGGGCGGTCCAGGGCGAGGTAGCCGAGGCCGATCTCCACGAACGAGTCCAGCGTCTGCTGGAGGGCTTCGAGCAGCGGGGCGACCGAGGGTTCGTTCAGGCCGCGGACCCATTCCGCGAGGTCCCGGATCTCCATCGCGCAGGCGTCGGCGATGGAGATCTTCTTGATCTTCGAGGAGCGCGCGCCCTCGGTCAGCCGCGTTCCCTCGCACTCGGGGCAGGTGGCGAAGGTGACCGCGCGGTCGACGAACTCCCGGATGTGGGGCTGCATCGCCTCGCGGTCCTTGGACAGGAAGGACTTCTGGATCTTGGGGATCAGCCCCTCGAAGGTGAGGGTGGAGCCCTCGACCTTCACCTTGGTCGGCTCCTTGTAGAGGAAGTCCCGCATCTCCCTCGTGGTGAACTTGGCGATCGGCTTGTTCGGGTCGAGGAAGCCGGACTCGGCGTAGATCCGCACGGTCCACCAGCTGTCCGACTTCCAGCCGGGGATGGTGAACGCGCCCTCGGCGATCGACTTGGAGTCGTCGTAGAGCTGGGTGAGGTCGATGTCGGAGACCGATCCGCGGCCCTCGCAGCGCGGGCACATGCCGCCGGTGCGGCTGAAGGTCGCCTTGACCGCCTTCTTGTTGCCGCGCTCGACGGTGATCGCACCGCTGGCGGTCACCGAGGGGACGTTGAAGGCGAACGCGCCGGGCGGGCCGATGTGCGGCTTGCCGAGCCGGCTGAAGAGGATGCGCAGCATGGCGTTGGCGTCGGTGGCGGTGCCGACGGTGGAGCGGGGGTCGCTGCCCATGCGCTGCTGGTCGACGATGATCGCGGTCGTCAGGCCGTCGAGCACATCGACGTCGGGCCGGGCCTGCGAGGGCATGAAGCCCTGGACGAACGCGGGGTACGTCTCGTTGATCAGCCGCTGGGACTCGGCGGCGATGGTGGCGAAGACGAGCGAGCTCTTGCCCGAGCCGGAGACTCCGGTGAACACCGTCAGCCGGCGCTTGGGCAGCTCGATGCTGACGTCCTTCAGGTTGTTCTCCCGCGCACCGTGCACGCGGATCAGATCGTGGCTGTCGGCGGCGTGCGGCGCGGGCGGCTGCGGGGTCTTCGTTCTCGGAGCCATGCTCGTCGTCTCTCCGTTACTGGGTTACTGGTGCGCGGAGCCTACTGTCCGTGCGTGGGGCCGGGGCCCGCGTTCCGGGCTCCGGCCCCTGGGGCGGTAGGGAGGGTGCTATCCCTTGGCCTGGGTGATGCGCAGCATGTTGCCGGAGGGGTCCCGGAAGGCGCAGTCGCGGACGCCGTACGGCTGGTCGATCGGCTCCTGGAGCACTTCGCCTCCCGCCGCGCGGACCTTCTCGAACGCCCCGTCGACGTCGTCGGAGGTGAGGATGACCCCGCGCAGCATGCCCTTGGCGAGCAGCTCGGCCATGGTCTGCCGGTCGGCGGCCGGGGCGTTCGGGTCGGCGAGCGGGGGCTCCAGGACGATCTCCACGTCCGGCTGCGCGGGGGACCCGACGGTCACCCAGCGCATGCCTTCGAACCCGACATCGTTGCGCACCTCCATTCCCAGGGCGTCGCGGTAGAAGGCGAGGGCCTTGTCGTGGTCGTCGACGGCGATGAAGCACTGCGAGAGCTTGATGTCCATGGATTTCACGCTACGGGCGGGGCCCCCGATCCGCTTCTCCATTCCTGACCGGTCGGGTCAGCATCTTGGCGACGCACGCGGGGATGGTCTCGCCGGCCTCGTGGGGGCGGGCCCGGTAGGCGCGGGGGCTCTCCCCGACCAGCTCCGTGAAGCGGGAGCTGAACGAGCCCAGCGACGTACAGCCGACGGCGAAGCAGACGTCCGTGACCGACAGGTCGCCCCGGCGCAGCAGCGCCTTGGCCCGCTCGATGCGGCGGGTCATGAGATAGCTGTACGGGGTCTCGCCGAAGGCGGCGCGGAAGCTGCGGGAGAAGTGGCCGGCCGACATCAGGGCGTCGCGGGCCAGCGAGGGGACGTCGAGCGGTTCGGCGTACTCGCGGTCCATACGGTCACGCGCCCGACGCAGCCGGGCCAGGTCCTCCAGCCTCACGTCCCCGCCTTCCTCCCGCCGCTTTCGCCGTCTCCCTCCGATACTCCCCCACGCCGCTGGCAGTCGGGCCGTCCCTCGGCCTCCGCCGGTCCGTCGCGTGCCGAGCATCACCCTGGACAGCGACCGCAACCGGCGGGTAACTTCGAAGGGAGTCTGAGCAAGCGCTTAGCCATGGACGAACCGACTGCCGACCTAGGAGGCATCCCGTGCGCCGTACGGTATTCAACGAGGACCACGAGGCGTTCCGGGAGACCATCCGCGCCTTCATCGCGGCCGAGGTCGTGCCGGTCTACGACGAGTGGTTCGCCGCGGGCCAGGCTCCGCGCGACTTCTACCTCAAGCTGGGCGAGCTGGGCGTCTTCGGCATCGAGGTCGACGAGGAGTACGGCGGCGCGGGCATCGACTCGCACAAGTACGAGGCCGTCATCTACGAGGAGACCGCCCGCGCCGGCGTCTCCTTCGGCGGCTCCGGCGTGCACACGCTGCTCGGCCTGCCCTACATCAAGATGCTCGCCACCGACGAGCAGAAGAAGCGCTGGCTGCCGAAGTTCGCGAGCGGTGAGGAGATGTGGGCCCTCGCGATGACCGAGCCGGGCACCGGCTCCGACGTCGCGGGCATGAAGACCACCGCCAAGCTCTCCGAGGACGGCACCCATTACGTCCTCAACGGTGCGAAGACCTTCATCACCGGCGGCGTCCACGCCGACCGCGTCATCGTCTGCGCCCGTACCGCCGCCCCGCGCGAGGACGACCGCCGCTTCGGCATCTCCCTCTTCGCCGTCGACACGAAGTCCGAGGGCTACTCGGTCGGCCGCAAGCTCGACAAGCTGGGCCTGAAGGTCTCCGACACCGCCGAGCTGGCGTTCGTCGACGTCAAGGTCCCGGCCGAGGACCTCATGGGCGAGGAGAACAAGGGCTTCGGCTACCTCGGCACCAACCTGGCCTCCGAGCGCTGGGGCATCGCCTTCGGCGCGTACGCCCAGGCCGCGGCGGCCGTCCGGTTCGCCAAGGAGTACGTCCAGGACCGCACGGTCTTCGGCAAGACCGTCGCCTCGTTCCAGAACACCAAGTTCGAGCTGGCCGCCTGCCAGGCCGAGGTGGACGCGGCCCAGGCCGTCGCCGACCGCGCGCTGGAGGCCCTGGACGCCGGTGAGCTGACGGCGGCGGAGGCCGCCTCCGCGAAGCTGTTCTGCACCGAGGTCGCGCACCGCGTCATCGACCGCTGCCTCCAGCTGCACGGCGGCTACGGCTTCATGAACGAGTACCCGATCGCCCGCCTGTACGCGGACAACCGCGTCAACCGCATCTACGGCGGCACCAGCGAGGTCATGAAGTCGATCATCGCCAAGTCCATGGGTCTGTAAGGGATTACCTTTCCCTCCATGAACGAGAGTCCCGACCCCCTGCTCGATCTGCTCCACCTGCTCGACCTGGAGCAGATCGAGCGGGACATCTTCCGGGGCGAGAGCCGCAGCGCGCTCGTACCCCGGGTGTTCGGCGGCCAGGTCGCGGCCCAGGCGCTCGTCGCCGCGGGCCGCACCGTCCCCGCCGACCGGGGAGCCCACTCCCTGCACTCCTACTTCCTGCGGACCGGCGACCCCGGCGCGCCCATCGTCTACACCGTCGACCGCATCCGCGACGGGAAGTCCTTCACCACCCGCCGCGTCGTCGCCGTCCAGCACGGGCAGCCGGTCTTCCACCTCTCCGCGTCCTTCCAGACGCACGAGGAGGGCATGGAGCACCAGGCCCCGATGCCCGCCGCCCCGGACCCGGAGACCCTGCCGACGGCCGCCGAGATGCTGCCCCGGTACGCGGACCGCTTCAGCGATCCGGGGGTCGTGGACCGGCTGATCGAGGCGCGGCAGGCGGTGGACCTGCGGTACGTGGACGCGCCACCGTTCGGCACGGTGGGCGAGCCGCGCGAACCCCGCTCCCAGGTGTGGTTCCGGACCAACGGCAAGCTCGCCGACGACCCGCTGCTGCACGTCTGCATGGCGACGTACGTCTCCGACATGACCCTGCTCGACTCGGTGCTCCTCGCCCACGGGCGGGGCGGCTGGGCGGTCGGGGACGTGGTCGGGGCCAGCCTGGACCACGCGATGTGGTTCCACCGGCCGTTCCGGGCGGACGAGTGGCTGCTGTACGACCAGGAGTCGCCGTCGGCCTCCGGTGGCCGGGGACTGGGCCAGGCCCGTATCTACACCGCCGACGGCCGCCTCGCGATCACGGTCATCCAGGAAGGCGTCGTCCGTATCCCGCGAGGATGAGCGGCCTCCGAAGCCGCGATTCCGACATACTCCCCACCATGAGCGACGCGAAAGCCGACAAGACAGCTGACGGTGGGGAGTCCGCCTTCACCGTGATCGTGGCGGCCCTCGCCAACCTCGGTATCGCGGTGGCCAAGGCAGTAGCCGGTCTGATCAGCGGCTCCAGCGCGATGCTCTCCGAGGCTGCCCACTCGGTCGCCGACACCGTCACCGAGGTCATGCTCCTCACCGCCCTCAAGCGGAGCGGGAAGCCGGCGGACGAGGACCACCCCCTCGGCTACGGCCCCGAGCGCTACATCTGGGCGATGCTCGCCTCCATCGCCACCTTCGTCGGCGGGGCCGTCTTCTCGGTCTACGACGGGGTGCACACCCTGGTCGCGGGCGAGGAGCTGGGCGACCCGCTCATCTCCTACATCGTCCTGGCCGTCGCCTTCCTGCTGGAGGGCTACTCGCTGCGCACCGGGGTCAAGCAGGTGCGGCGCGAGGCGTCCCGGCTGCGGGTGCCGGACACGTACTACCTGCGCCACACCCCCGACACGGCCGTGAAAGCCGTCGTGATGGAGGATTCGGCGGCCCTGATCGGCCTGCTGCTGGCGGCGGGCGGGCTGCTGGGCGGGCAGCTCTCCGGCTCGGGCGTCTGGGACGGGATCGCGTCCTGCCTGATCGGTCTGCTGCTCGTCTACGTCGCCTGGGTGCTCGGCCGGTCCAACGCCCAGCTGCTCATCGGGCGGCCCCTGCCCGCGGCGGTGCGTTCCGCGGTGCGCGAGGAGCTGCTGTCGGTGCCCCACATCGTGGAGGTCCTGGAGCTGACCACGTTGATCCAGGGCCCGGACGAGATCCTGATCGCCGCGAAGATCGACTTCCGGGACATGGCCACCGCGGCGGAGGTCGAGTGGGCCTGCGAGGAGGCGGAGGCCCAGTTGCGCGGGCGGTTCCCGTCGGTCCGGCGGGTGTATCTGGACCCGACGCCGGGGCGGGCGCAGCGGCTGCGGCACCCGGAGCGCTGACGCCCGGGACGCCGGACGTCGTGGGTGATGCACCTCAACTGCGCGCGCGTACAACCCTTTCGCTCCGTCGACGATCAAGACTGTGCGGTCGCTGCGACCGTGCGCGGTTGCGGGTCCGCCCTTTCACGGCCTGCGCCCGCCCGCCGATAGTCGATCACGGAGACTCCTCATGTCCCAGCACTCCCGCAAGAAGCTGACGTCCGGCAAGAAGGTGATCCTGGGCGTCAGCGCACTGGCCGCCTCCGGGCTCGCCGTCGGCCTGCTCGTCACACCGGCCGCGGTGGCGGAGGGGACCGGTGCGGCCGAGGCGCAGAAGCAGAGCAAGGCCGCGGCCGCCGACGCGTCGGCGGCGAAGACCGCCGCGCCCAGCGCTTCGGCCGCGAGAACCGCCGCCTCCACGGTGGTCTCCGGCGTCACCGTCAACGGGAGCAACAGCGCCGGCGTCGGAACGACGAACACGCAGACGATCACCGTGAAGTGGAAGATCAGCGGCGGGTCGAAGCTCTACGGCAGCCACGCGTCGATCTGGCGCGGCACCGACCGCGACGGCGGACTGAAGCGGTTCATCAACTCCGAGCAGTTCGATGCGGACACCGACCCCTGCGCTCCGTCCGGCGACGCCACGTTCAGCTGCACGGCCACCTTCAGGATGGACCCCCGGAGCGACCTGACTAACGAGGATGCCGGAGCCTGGAAGATCTCCCTCTGGGCAGTCACCGACGCAGTCACCGACGTGCGCACCGACAACGCCAAGACCTGGTACCTCAAGCGCTGGTCCCGGCTGAGCAGCAACGCGGCCCCCGAGCCCGTCGCCAAGGGCAGGACGATCACGATCACCGGCAAGTTGGAGCGCGCCAACTGGGACACCCACAAGTACGCCGGCTACACCCAGCAGACCGTCCGCCTCCAGGAGCGTTCGCTGACCGGCTCGTACGCCACCACCAGCAGTCACCGCACCGGCACCGGCAGCCAGGCGGGCGTCGAGAAGAAGACGCGCACCGCCACTGCCGACCGCTGCTACCGCTACATGTTCGAGGGCACCTCCACCACGCCGCCGGTCACCGCCACCGGTGACTGCGTGGACGTGCGCTGAGCCCGCTGACCCGGCCGGCCACCGGGTCAGCGAGGTGACGGGCCACGTCGCGGAGCCGGCGCCCCTACGCGACGGACTCCTCCTCCAGCAGCCCCGCCGCGTGCAGCAGGTAGTCCGTCATCGGGTCGTAGAAGCGCGGGTCGGTGACGTGGTCGTCCAGCGGGACCGTGACCTGGAGGGTGCCCTCCGACTCGCCGAGGAAGAGGGCCGGGTCGTTGCAGTCGGCGTACCCGATCGCGTCCAGCCCCCGCTGTCCCGCGCAGCCCGCCCAGCCGTGGTCGGCCACGACCAGGTCGGGCAGCGGGCGGCCGAGATGGGCCATGGCGTCGAGGATGGCGGCCATCGGGGCCGGGGAGTGGGTGTGCCAGAGGGTCGCGCCGCGTTCCAGCATCGCGACGTCGGCGAACTGGAAGACCATGCCCTCGTCGGCGATCAGCCCGGACGGGATGCGGACGATCTCGCAGCCGGCCCGGCGCAGCGCGTCCGCCGTCTGCCGGTGCACGTCCAGCAGGCCGCCGGGGTGCCCGGTGGCGAACAGGACCCGCTCACCGCCGTCGGCGGCCTTGCGCAGACGGGCCGCCATCCGCTCCAGGGCGTCGACCGTCAGTTCCGGGTCGATGGTGTCCTGGCCCTGCCGGTGCGCGGGATCGTCGTTCACCCCGCAGCGCTCGGCCATGACGGCGAGGACGTCCTGCTCGTCGGTCCAGCGGTCGCCGAGCTCCAGACCGAGCCAGTAGTGGCGGTCGCCGTTGGCGAGCTTGCGGTAGTGGGAGAGGTTGTTGTCGCGTGGCGTGGCGACGTCCCCCGCGATACGCGTACGGACGAGGTGGTCGACGAGGGCGGCGCGGCTGGGTATCGGCATGGACCCATTGTGCCGTCCGGTGTGCGGACCGTGCCCGGTTCCTGATCAACGGAGAGGGCACGGCCGTCAGGGGCTCGGGGGGCTCGGGCTGAGCCCTTCGACGGCGAGGGCGAAGAGGCGGCCGGCCTGGACGGACGGTTCGGTGTGGTGCTCGGTGGCCAGAGCGATGCCGACGGCGAGGGTCAGCAGATCGTGGAAGGTGGTGCCCGGCCTGACCGACCCGTCGCGCAGGGCCCGGCGGAGCAGCGGCGTGGCCGCGTCCTCGATCACCGCGCCGCAGGAGTGCTGCCCGGGGGCGTCGGTGGGGGGCTCGAAGGTCAGGGCGTCGGCGAGGCCGCGGGCGCCCACGGCGTACGCGAGGAGGCCGTGCAGCCACTCCAGCAGGGCGGCGCGGCTGTCTTCGGCGCGGCTCAGCTCGTCGGCGCGCTCGCACAGGGCCTGGATGCGGGTCCGGAAGACGGCTTCGAGCAGGGCCTGCCGGGTGGGGAAGTGGCGGCGCACGGTGGCGGAGCCGACGCCTGCCGTGCGGGCGACCTGTTCGAGGGAGGCGGCAGCCCCGTGCTGGGCGACCTCGGCCTCGGCCACGGCGAGGATGCGGCTGTAGTTGCGGCGGGCGTCCGCGCGCTGACCGGTCACTTTCTCTCCCTGTTTGCTAAGTGGTGGGCCCCGCCATATCGTAGCCAACGAGAAACGGCGGACCCCGCCGTTTTACGGCTGCGTGACGCCGGCAGGAGAGTGCGGGTCGTCCACAGGAGGTGCGCCCGGCATTCGCCCGAACAAGAGGAGCCATCACCATGGCATCGGAATCCGCCCCCGTACTGGTCACCGGAGCCACCGGCCGCCAGGGCGGGGCCACCGCCCGGGCCCTGCTGGCCGCCGGCATGCCGGTGCGCGCGCTGGTGCGCGACCCGCACACGCGGCGCGCGAAGGACGTCGAGGCGCTGGGCGTCGAGCTGGTGACCGGGGACCTGACCGACCGGTCCTCGCTGGACGCGCCCTGCTCGGGCGTCCGGGCCGTGTTCTCGGTGCAGATGCCGCCGATGGACGCGAGCGGCGTCGACTTCGCGGGGGAACGGGCGCAGGCGGCCAACCTGATCGAGGCGGCGCGGGCGGCCGGCGTGCCCCAGTTCGTCCAGTCCTCGACCAGCGGCGTCGGGACTCACACGCGGACGCCCGGCTGGGCCGAGGGCCGCTGGGCCGCGATGACCCCGTACTTCGACACCAAGGAGGCGATCCTGGAGCAGGTGCGCGGAGCGGGTTTCGCCCGCTGGGCCGTGGTCAAGCCCGCGTTCTTCATGGAGAACCTCCCCCAACTGGCGCCGAACGGGCCCGAAGGCGGCCTGGCGACGGTGATACGGCCGGACACGGTCCTGGCGCTGGTGGCGAGCGAGGACATCGGCGCGGCCGTCGCGCACGCCGTACAGGAGCCGGACCGGTTCCACGGGGTGGAGCTGGAGCTGGCGGGCGACCGCCTCACGATGGCGGAGGTCGCCGAGGTGCTGTCCACGGCCTGGGGCGTACCGGTGACGGCCCCGTCGATGGACCTCGACGAGGCGCTCGCGGCGGGGATGCCCACCTGGGGCGCCGGTCATCTGTGGAGCAACGCCATCACCCAGCCGGCCCGCCCCGAGCTCGCACGGGAACTCGGCATTCCGGTGACCTCGTTCGCCACCTGGGCGCACCGGCACCTGACGCCGGCGACCTGAGGGGGACGGCCCGAGGACAGCGATCCGGCAGCGGTCCGGGCGCCGTACACCGGGCGTCCTACGACACCGCGGTGAGGACCGTCACGACGGTCACCGCGGAGATCGCCGCCTGGAGATTGCGGATCGCCTCGCCCACGCTCACGCCCGCCCAGTGGCCCTCGGCGATCTCGGCCATGCGCGGGGCGACCTGCTTCTTCGGCAGGGCGGGGAAGGCCTGGCGGTGCATGCCCGTGGCGTGCACCAGGGCGACGAGCGCGCCGGTGCGGGCGTCCGGCTCGGCGCCCTCCAGCACCGCGGCGGCCAGCCGGGCGCGCAGCTCCCGCTCGACGGTTCCGTCGGCCTCCGGGTAGCGGCGCACCGGGAAGACGCCGAGGGCGCGGTGCTTCTCCTCGGTCACCAGGCCGCGGGCGACGAGGCTGTCCACGACGTCCTGGGAGCCCTTGGCGTGGTCCCGGGTCAGCCAGTCGGTCACCTTGCGGCTGCTGGAAGCCCCGTGGACCCAGCGCGTGAGCCGGTCGAGCCGGCCGTCCAGGAGGGCGTCGCCGGTCGGGGTCGGGTCGAAGACCTCGACGCGGCCGCCCCTCACCGTGACGCGCCCCGCCATGACCAGCTCCAGGAGCATGCCGGCCGCCACGCCCCAGCGGGCGGCGGTCTCGCCCTTGGCCGCGCCGGTCTCGTCGTCCAGCGACAGCAGCATGATCTCTTCACCCAGTGAGACGGTCATGGTGCGGCTCCCCGATTCGTGGCGTGTCGACCGGACAGACGTACGTACCCCGTCCGTGGTTGCCCGGAACCCGGGGTGGCCCGGAAGAGCGGGCCGCCGCTCAGGAAGGTTCCGCCGCGGCGAAGGCGCCCCGGGCCAGCCGGTGCAGCAGGGCGGCGGTCGCCGCGCGGCCGGGCAGGGCGTCGGGGCGGGCCAGGTGCGGGGTGGAGTTCAGCAGGCCGAAGACGGCGTGCACGGTGACGCGGGCCCGGTTCTCGGCCAGCGACGGGTAGAGGGCGCGGACGACGCCGACCCAGACCTCGACGTACTCGCGCTGGAGCCGGCGCACCCGCTTGCGGTCCGTGTCGCGCAGCCGGTCCAGCTCCCGGTCGTGGAGGGTGATCAGGGGGCGGTCGTCGAGGGCGAAGTCGATATGGCCCTCGATGAGCGCGTCCAGGAGCGCCTCCGGGGAGCCGTCGCCCCGGGCCGCGTCCTCCGAGACCCGCAGCCGTCCGCCCTCCAGCAGGCGTTCGCTGATGCCCACCAGCAGTTCGGCGAGCATCGCGTCCTTGCCGGGGAAGTGGCGGTAGAGGCCGGGGCCGCTGATTCCGACGGCGGCGCCTATCTCGTCGACGCCGACACCGTGGAAGCCGCGCTCGGCGAAGAGGCGGGCGGCCTCCCGGAGGATCTGCTCGCGGCGGGTGGGGGCCGCGACGCGGGCGGCGGCATGGGTGCTCATGAGGATTCATTCTAGACAGGGTCGTTAGCGGTCGTTAACCTGAGGGAAACGCGTTAACGCTCATTAACAGCACGTCAACGCTTTCACCACTGCGGTACGGGCAAGGGGGCTCGACACGATGCAGCAGGCACCGGTCCTGGCGAGCGCGGCCGATCCCGCCTCGGAGGCCTGGCGGGCCAACGAGGCGGCGCATCGCGCGCTCTCCGACGACCTGGCGGGACGTCTCGCCACGGCACGGCTGGGCGGGGGTGAGAAGGCACGGGCCCGCCACGAGGCACGCGGCAAGCTGCTCCCCCGGGACCGGGTGGACACCCTTCTCGACCCGGGCTCGCCGTTCCTGGAGCTGGCCCCCCTGGCGGCCAACGGGATGTACGGGGACCAGGCCCCGGCGGCGGGCGTCATCGCCGGCATCGGGCGGGTCTCCGGCCGGGAGTGCGTGATCGTCGCCAACGACGCGACCGTCAAGGGCGGCACGTACTACCCGATGACCGTGAAGAAGCACCTGCGCGCCCAGGAAGTGGCTCTGGAGAACCGTCTCCCCTGCCTCTATCTGGTCGACTCGGGCGGTGCGTTCCTGCCGATGCAGGACGAGGTCTTCCCCGACCGGGACCACTTCGGGCGGATCTTCTACAACCAGGCACGGATGTCGGGGGCGGGCATCCCGCAGATCGCGGCGGTGCTGGGCTCCTGCACGGCGGGCGGGGCGTACGTCCCGGCGATGAGCGACGAGGCCGTCATCGTCCGCAACCAGGGCACGATCTTCCTCGGCGGTCCGCCCCTGGTGAAGGCCGCGACCGGCGAGGTCGTGACGGCGGAGGAGCTGGGCGGCGGCGAGGTCCACTCCCGTACGTCGGGGGTCACCGACCATCTCGCGGAGGACGACGCGCACGCGCTGCGGATCGTGCGCAACATCGTCGCGACCCTCCCGGACCGGGCCCCGCTCCCCTGGTCGGTCGAGCCGGCCGAGGAGCCGAAGGTGGACCCGGCCGGGCTGTACGGGGCGGTCCCGGTGGACTCCCGCACCCCCTACGACGTGCGCGAAGTGATCGCGCGCGTGGTGGACGGCTCCCGCTTCCAGGAGTTCAAGGCGGAGTACGGGCAGACGCTGATCACCGGTTTCGCCCGGATCCACGGCCACCCGGTCGGGATCGTCGCGAACAACGGCATCCTGTTCTCCGAGTCGGCCCAGAAGGGTGCGCACTTCATCGAGCTGTGCGACCAGCGCGGCATCCCGCTCGTCTTCCTCCAGAACATCTCCGGCTTCATGGTCGGCCGGGACTACGAGGCGGGCGGTATCGCCAAGCACGGCGCGAAGATGGTCACGGCGGTGGCCTGCACCCGGGTGCCGAAGCTGACGGTCGTCGTCGGCGGTTCGTACGGCGCGGGCAACTACTCCATGTGCGGCCGGGCCTACAGCCCCCGCTTCCTGTGGATGTGGCCGAACGCCAAGATCTCGGTGATGGGCGGCGAGCAGGCGGCCTCCGTCCTGGCCACCGTCAAGCGCGACCAGTTGGGCGACGACTGGAGCGCCGAGGACGAAGAAGCGTTCAAGGCCCCGATCCGCGCCCAGTACGAGACCCAGGGCAACGCGTACTACGCCAGTGCCCGGCTCTGGGACGACGGCGTGATCGACCCCGTGGACACCCGGCAGGTGCTGGGCCTCGCGCTCACGGCCTGCGCCAATGCCCCGCTGCCCCAGAAGGACCCGGCCGGGCCCGGCTTCGGCGTCTTCCGGATGTGAGGAACAGATGACGACGATGTTCGACACCGTTCTGGTCGCCAACCGCGGCGAGATCGCGGTCCGGGTGATCCGGACCCTGCGGGAGCAGGGCGTGCGCTCGGTCGCGGTCTTCAGCGACGCGGACGCGGACGCCCGGCATGTCCGGGAGGCGGACACGGCGGTACGGATCGGCCCGCCGCCCGCCGCCGAGAGCTACTTGAACGTGCCGGCGCTCCTGGAGGCGGCCCGCCGCACGGGCGCGCAGGCGGTCCACCCGGGGTACGGCTTCCTGGCGGAGAACGCGGAGTTCGCGCAGGCGTGCGCGGACGCCGGGCTGGTCTTCATCGGCCCGCCCGCCTCCGCGATCGCGCTCATGGGCGACAAGATCCGGGCCAAGGAGACGGTCGCGGCCTACGGGGTCCCGGTCGTGCCCGGCTCCTCCGGCAGCGGCCTGACCGACGCCCAACTGGAGGAGGCCGCTCGGGAGATCGGCACCCCGGTCCTGCTGAAGCCCTCGGCGGGCGGCGGCGGGAAGGGCATGCGCCTGGTCCGCGACGCGGCGGCGCTGGGCGAGGAGGTCGCGGCGGCGCGACGGGAGGCCCGTGCCTCCTTCGGCGACGACACCCTGCTCGTCGAGCGGTGGATCGACCGCCCCCGCCACATCGAGATCCAGGTCCTGGCGGACGCCCACGGCAACGTGATCCACCTGGGCGAGCGCGAGTGCTCGCTCCAGCGCCGCCACCAGAAGATCATCGAGGAGGCGCCGTCCGTCCTGCTGGATGAGGAGACCCGGGCGGCGATGGGCGAGGCGGCCGTCCAGGCGGCGCGCAGTTGCGGCTACGTCGGGGCGGGGACGGTGGAGTTCATCGTCCCGGGCAACGACCCCTCCTCGTACTACTTCATGGAGATGAACACCCGCCTCCAGGTCGAGCACCCGGTGACCGAGCTGGTCACCGGCCTGGACCTGGTGGAGTGGCAGCTGCGGGTGGCTTCGGGCGAGCAACTCCCTTACGCACAGAAGGACATCACGCTCACCGGCTGGGCGATCGAGGCGAGGGTCTGCGCCGAGGACCCCTCCCGCGGCTTCCTGCCCTCCGGCGGTACGGTGCTGGCGCTGCGCGAACCGCAGGGCGGCGGGGTGCGGACGGACTCGGGGCTCGGCGAGGGCGTGCCGGTGGGCAGCCTGTACGACCCGATGCTGTCGAAGGTCATCGCGTACGGCCCCGACCGCGCGACGGCGGTCCGCAAGCTGCGGGCGGCCCTCGCGGACACGGTGATCCTGGGTGTTTTGACCAACGCGGGTTTCCTGCGGCGTCTGTTGGCGCACCCGGACGTGGTCGCGGGGAACCTGGACACGGGTCTGGTGGAGCGCGAGGCGGAGGGCCTGGTGCCGGACGGCGTACCGGACGAGGTGTACGCGGCGGGCGCGGCGGTCCGCCGTGACGCCCTGGAGCCGCGGCCGGACGCGGGCGGTTGGACGGACCCGTTCTCGGTGCCGAACGGGTGGCGGACGGGGGGTGTGCGGGCACCGCTGGCGTTCCCGCTGCGGGTGCCTGGCACGGACCCGGTGACGTACGAGGCTCCGGCGGGAGCCGTGGTCGGGCCCGACCGGGTGACGGTCGAACAGGACGGCACGGTCGTTCACTTCCACCGCTCGGGCGACTGGCTCGGCCGGGACGGCGACGCCTGGCACGTCCAGGACCACGACCCGGTGGAGACGTCCCTGAGCGGGGCGGGCCGGAGCGGGGCGGACACGCTGGCGGCCCCGATGCCGGGCACGGTCACGGTGGTCAAGGTGGCCGTCGGGGACGAGGTCGAGGCGGGTCAGAGCCTGCTCGTGGTGGAGGCGATGAAGATGGAGCACGTGATCTCCGCCCCGCACGCGGGGACGGTGGCGGAGCTGGACGTCTCGGCGGGCGCGACGGTGGCGATGGACCAGGTCCTCGCGGTCGTGGTCCCGGCCGCCGACGGGGAGGACGCATGAGCGCGCAAGGGCTCCCCATGAAGGTCCCGGCCCCCGGCCTCCCGGCCCGGGTCCGCATCCATGAGGTGGGAGCGCGTGACGGCCTGCAGAACGAGAAGCAGGCCGTCCCGACCGAGGTGAAGGCGGAGTTCATCCACCGGCTGGCGAGGGCCGGCCTCACCACCATCGAGGCGACGAGCTTCGTACACCCGGAGTGGGTGCCCCAACTGGCAGATGCCGAAGCGCTGTTCCCGCTTCTCGGCGACATCGCGGACGTGGGCGACGTGTCCCTTCCGGTCCTCGTGCCGAACGAACGCGGGCTGGACCGGGCGCGGGCGCTCGGGGTGCGGTCGATCGCGGTGTTCGGCTCGGCGACGGAGACGTTCGCGGCCCGCAACCTGAACCGTACGGTCGACGAGTCGCTGGCGATGTTCGAGCGGGTGGTGGCCCGCGCGAAGGCGGACAGGCTCCGGGTGCGCGGGTATCTGTCGATGTGCTTCGGCGACCCGTGGGAGGGCGCGGTCCCGGTCGCCCAGGTGGTGAGGGTGGCCAAGGCCCTGATGGACCTGGGCTGCGACGAGCTGTCGCTGGGCGACACGATCGGGGTGGCGACGCCGGGCCACGTGACAGCGCTGTTGACAGCACTGAACGAGGCGGGCGTCGCGACGCCCGCCATCGGCGTGCACTTCCACGACACGTACGGCCAGGCGCTGTCGAACACCCTGGCGGCGCTCCAGCACGGGGTGAGCACGGTCGACGCCTCGGCGGGCGGCCTGGGCGGCTGCCCGTACGCGAAGAGCGCCACGGGGAACCTCGCCACCGAGGACCTGGTCTGGATGCTCGACGGCCTGGGCATCGAGACGGGCGTCGACCTGGCCGAACTGACCGCCACCAGCGTCTGGCTGGCCGGACACCTGGGCCGGCCGAGCCCGTCCCGCGCGGTCCGAGCCCTGACCCCTCCCCCTTCTTCCTCTCCCACAAGGAGTGTGTGACCCCATGTCCCTGGACCACCGGCTGACCGCCGAGCACGAGGAACTGCGCCGCACGGTCGAGGAGTTCGCGCACGATGTGATCGCGCCGAAGATCGGCGACTTGTACGAGCGCCATGAATTCCCGTACGAGATCGTGCGCGAGATGGGCCGCATGGGCCTGTTCGGGCTGCCGTTCCCGGAGGAGTACGGCGGTATGGGCGGCGACTACCTGGCGCTCGGGATCGCCCTGGAGGAGCTGGCGCGGGTCGACTCCTCGGTGGCGATCACCCTGGAGGCCGGGGTCTCCCTGGGCGCGATGCCGCTCCACCTGTTCGGCACGGAGGAGCAGAAGCGCCAGTGGCTGCCGAAGCTGTGCGCGGGCGAGGCGCTGGGCGCGTTCGGCCTGACCGAGCCGGACGGCGGCTCGGACGCGGGCGGCACGCGGACGACGGCGGTGCTGGACGAGGCGACCAACGAGTGGGTGATCAACGGTTCGAAGTGCTTCATCACCAATTCGGGTACGGACATCACGGAATTGGTGACGGTCACCGCGGTGACCGGCCGGAAGGAGGACGGCCGTCCTCTGATCTCCGCGATCATCGTCCCGTCGGGCACCCCCGGTTTCACGGTCGCGGCCCCGTATTCCAAGGTCGGCTGGAACGCCTCGGACACCCGCGAGCTGTCCTTCTCGGACGTCCGCGTCCCGGCGGCGAACCTCCTGGGCGAGCAGGGCCGGGGCTACGCCCAGTTCCTCCGCATCCTGGACGAGGGCCGGATCGCGATCTCGGCCCTGGCCACGGGCCTGGCCCAGGGCTGTGTCGACGAGTCGGTGAAGTACGCCGCCGAGCGCCACGCGTTCGGCAGGCCGATCGGCGCGAACCAGGCCATACAGTTCAAGATCGCGGACATGGAGATGCGCGCCCACATGGCCCGCATCGGCTGGCGGGACGCGGCCTCGCGCCTGGTGGCGGGCGAACCGTTCAAGAAGGAGGCGGCGATCGCGAAGCTGTACTCCTCGACGGTCGCGGTGGACAACGCCCGCGACGCCACGCAGATCCACGGCGGCTACGGCTTCATGAACGAGTACCCGGTGGCCCGGATGTGGCGCGACTCGAAGATCCTGGAGATCGGCGAGGGCACGTCGGAGGTCCAGCGGATGCTGATCGCCCGGGAGCTGGGACTGCCGGGCTGACCTGCCGCCTGCCGCACTGCGTGCTGCCGCCCCGTCCGCCGTGGAGCACTCCGCGGCGGACGGGGCGGACGTGCGGGCGGGGCCCGTCGGCGTTACGGGCGGGACTCCGATGTGATCGTGAACGGTCCCTCGGCGGCGGCCACGCACGGGACGACGTCCGATACCGCGCCCGCCGCCACACCCGATTCGCAGAGCCGGCCGCCGTCCTCGCGCAGGTCGAGGTGGAAGCGGGTCTTCTTGCCGTCCTGCTTGAGGTGGTGGATGCGTTCGTCGGTGTAGCCGAGGCTGTTCAGGGTCTTCCGGACCTTGGCGGTGGTGGGGTCCGCGAGCATCTGCAGCGCCGCGATGACGCGCTGTTCGTGGTGGACGCTCACACACCGTTCGCGGTCGTCCAGCTCCGCTTCGGGCCCGGTGGGAGGAGCGGGTTCGACCGGGTCGGCAGGAGGTGTCTCCCCGGGGGCGACGCTCTCCGGCTCCTCCGTATCGGGCTTGCTCGCGCCGGCGGGTCTCCGCGAGTTCACTCCCGGCTCGGGGCACGCCTTCTCGAACCTGTCGAACAGCGCCTGGGCCGCTCCCTGTTCGGGGGGCGGCTGCTGGGACACCGCCGAGGAACCGGCGCTCCCGCTCTGCCGGCCGCCGTCACTCTGTTCAGTTCCGCAGCCGGTGAGGACCACAGCGGTGACGGCAGTGAGAGCGGCAGCCGCGAGAATGCGCCGGCCGGGGGTGAACACGCTGATGGGGCCTCGGATGTGTGTCATGCGCCGAGTCTCTGTCGGGCACGTGCGCCCGGCTTGAGTACGGATACTCATCGTCCCGGGCCATTCACCGGCAGGGGGCGGGGTCGGAACCTGCCGGCCCCGCGGTCCTTCCGGACGGCCGCGACGGGAAGGCCCGGCCGGCACGGCGTTTCCGCCCGCACACGGGCCTCGCCCGCGAGGTCCGTACGTCTCAGCGCCAGGCGTGGCGGATCTTCAGCCGTCCGTATCCCAGCGCCCCCGAGAAGCGGATACGCGGCGCGTCGGGGCGGGACGGCTGCCGGGGCCGGTAGCGCAGGTCCTTCCACCCGGTCGCCAGGCCCTCGACCTCGACGATCGCGTCCCTCGGCACGATGATGCTCGCGTTGCCGGTGCCGAGACTCAGCTCGATGTCGATGACCGGATACGTGAGGACCGCCCGGGACAGGTCCAGGCGTACCCGCCCGAAGGCGGACTCGACCTTGAGAGTTCTGGGCACCTGCCACGCGCCGCGCCGCGTGATCCGCCCCCCGGCGGCGGCGATCGTCGCCGTCGTACCCGGGTCCTCCGCCGGGAGCGCGTCCAGGGCCACCGCGAGCTCGCCATAGGTCGTGGCGGAGAGCACCCGGTCGAGGCGGCCGTCCATCTCCTCGTGCGTGATGCGCTGTTCGGCGTACGCCTCCCGCACGCGCAACACGGCGCTCTCACGGTCGTCTTCGCCGACGCGCGTCGAGGCGCTTCGCTGAGGTGGGGTCACCGGTTCACCTTAGCGCCGCGCCAACCGCCGTGGCATGCAGCGCACTTGGGATCTCAGGAGGCCGACGCCCCCTCGCTCTGCCGGGCGTCGTAGTCGCTCCGTGCCTTCGCGATCTCCTGCTGGTGGCTCTCGGTCCAGTCGACGAGCGACCTGATCGTCGTGTGCAGGGTCGCGCCCAGCTCCGTCAGCTCGTACTCCACGCGGGGCGGGACGACGGGGTACACCGTGCGCCGCACCAGACCGTCGCGTTCGAGCTGGCGCAGGGTCACCGTGAGCATCCGCTGGCTGATGCCCTCGATGAGCCGCCGCAGCTCGGAGAAGCGCAGCGTGCGGCGTTCCAGGTGGGCGATGGCGAGGAGCGACCACTTGTCCGCGACGCGGTCGAGGATCTGCCGCACCTCGCAGCCCTCGCGGACGTCCCACTGGCTGATGTCGTAGTCCGGAGCGGCGTCGGTATCGGCGCAGTGACTCGGTGACTTCGAAGTGCCTTCTTCCATACCGCCCCACGGTGCCGCAAGCTTCGAGTGGTTACAAGAGGGAACCGACCACCGGTCCGGTAACTCGTTCTTTCCGCGCTGCTTGAGGCCTCCGCACGCGAACTCCTCACCACTGTTCCGCTGTTGTGGCGGCTCGCCATGCCCGTTTCCGGCCCGCATCCATCCGCGCACAAGGAGATTCCCGTGTCCTCATCACCGTCCGCACCGGCATCGAGCAGCGGCCGCATGACCGGCCGTGCCTGGGGCGTGCTGCTCGTCCTGTGCGGCGCGATCTTCCTCGAAGGCATCGATGTGGCCATGCTGAACGTGGCCCTGCCCGCGATCCGCGAGGATCTCGGTCTGTCCACCGGCACCCTCCAGTGGGTGATGAGCGCGTACGTCCTGGGCTACGGCGGGTTCATGCTGCTGGGCGGACGGGCGGCCGATCTCTTCGGCCGTCGCCGGATGTTCGTCCTCTGGCTCGTGGTGTTCCTGCTCTTCTCCGGGCTCGGCGGTCTGGCCACCGAGGGCTGGATGCTGATCGTCGCCCGTTTCGTGACGGGGATCGCCGCGGCGTTCATGACCCCGGCCGGTCTGTCGATCATCACCACCGGCTTTCCGGAGGGGCCGCAGCGCGACAAGGCCCTCCTCGTCTACGCGGGCACCGCCGCCGGGGGCTTCTCGATCGGTCTGGTCGTCGGCGGGGTGCTCTCCGCGATCGACTGGCGGTGGGTGTTCTTCGCCCCGGTCGTCCTCTCGCTGGGCATCCTGCTCGCCGCGCTGGCGCTCATCCCCGCCTCGCCCCGCCCGGACCGCACCGGGCAGGGCGTCGACCTGGCCGGAGCGGTCACCGTCACCGCGGGCATCCTGCTGCTCGTCCTCGGCGTCGAGCGGGCCGCGCACGCCCCGGCCGTCTGGACCGTCGGCACGGTCGGCGCGGCGCTGCTCCTGTTCCTGGCGTTCGTCGTCATCGAGCGCTCCTCGCCCTCGCCGCTGGTGCGCCCGGGCATCTTCCGCAGCGGGTCACTGGTCCGCGCCAATGTGTCGGGGCTGCTCTTCGCCGCGGGGTTCTTCGGCTTCCAGTTCATCGCCGTGCTCTACCTCCAGGAGCTGCGCGGCTGGTCGTCCCTGCAGACCAGTTTCGCCCTGATCGTCATGGGCGTGGACGCGGTGCTCTCGCCGCTCCTGGCCCCGAAGCTGGTGGCCCGGTTCGGCAACGCCCGGCTCATCTTCGGCGGGCTGCTCGCCGCGGCGCTCTCGTACGCCCTCTTCCTGCCGCTCGCCGCGGACTGGACGTACGCGGCGATGTTCCCGAGTCTGCTCCTGGTGGGGGTGGCCTTCTCCCTGGTCTACGGGCCGCTGACCATCGTGGCCACGGACGGCGTCGCCGAGGAGGAGCAGGGGGTGGCCGGCGGACTGCTCTACACGTCCTTCCAGTTCGGTGCCGCGCTGGGGCTGTCCGCCGTGACCGCCGTCAACATCAGCGCGACGGACGGGACATCACCCGCCGCCCTCCTCGACGGGTACCGAGCGGCCCTGGTCGTCCCGCTGGCCGCCGCCCTGGTCGCCGCCGCCGTCAGCGCGTTCGGCCTCCGGGCCCGGCGGACGCGGGCGGGCAGCGCCCCGGGCGGCGGCCACGGGGCCGGGTCGGACAGGAGCAGCGCACCGGGCGGGGTCGAGCAGCCCGCCGGGCCAGGGTCCTGACCGCGCGCACGGCAGAGTCCCGCCATGGATCTCCGGCATCGGGCCGACAACCCCCGATCGCTCGGGGTCTCTCGGCGCCTCGGGTATGTGGACGGCGGCCTGGACACGGGTGTCGCGCACGGGGCCCCGGTCACGCTGCGGCGGCTGCGCCTGGACCGGGCCCGGCGGGAGGCGCACCGGAGCGTGGAGGTGACCGTGGAGGGGCCCGACGCCTGCCGGGCGGAGTTCGGGGGGTGAGTCGGCGGGGTGGCGCACGACACCCCGTTCGAGCAGGGAGCGCGGGTTCGCCCCGGAGCGCATGACGTCCACCACGTACTGGACGCGCGGGCCGAGCGAGGACCCGGCGCGGACGGCGGAATCGGAGGCCGTATCCGCCGGAAACGGCTCGCCGGAGCGGCCCGCAGCAGAGCGGGTGCACCAAGTGGCGCGATGGGGGCGAAAGCAGACAACCGGCACACTCGCCGGGGGCGAGGGAAGGGAGCGATTCTGAGTTAGGTTAGGCTCCCCTTACTTCGAGATCGCGCCCTCGTACCCTCTTCCTGCCCGGAGGGACGCGATGAAGTTCCCCTCACCCGGGAGGACCCCTTCATGCGTGCGCACCTGCTCAACAACACGACTGCGGAGCACTATCGGAGCACCGTCTCCGCAGGCGTGGAACGGGTCGCGGCCACCCTCGCCGCCACCGAGCGCCCCTTCAGCGGGATCGGTGTCGACGAGCTCTCCCCCGTCGTCGACGCGATCGACCTCGACCGGCCGCTGGGCGACGCCGCCGCCGCCCTCGACGAGCTCGGCGAGGTCTACCTCCGCGACGCCGTCTACTTCCACCACCCCCGCTACCTGGGCCACCTCAACTGCCCGGTCGTCATACCCGCCGTGCTCGGCGAGGCCGTGCTCTCCGCGATCAACTCCTCCCTGGACACCTGGGACCAGAGCGCGGGCGGCACCCTCATCGAGCGGCGCCTGATCGACTGGACCACCGAGCGGATCGGGCTCGGCCCGGCCGCCGACGGGATCTTCACCAGTGGCGGTACGCAGTCCAACCTCCAGGCCCTGCTGCTGGCTCGGGAAGAGGCCAAGGTCCGCCCCGAGCACTTCACCCGGCTGCGGATCTTCACCTCCGAGTGCAGCCACTTCAGCGTGCAGAAGTCCGCCAAACTGCTCGGCCTCGGCCCGGACGCCGTCGTCTCCGTCCCGGTGGACCGCGACAAGCGCATGCAGACGGTGGCGCTCGCCCACGCCCTGGAGAGCTGCGTGGCCGAAGGGGCCGTCCCGATGGCCGTCGTCGCGACCGCCGGCACCACGGACTTCGGGTCCATCGACCCGCTGCCGGAAATCGCCGCGCTCTGCGAGCAGTTCGCCACCTGGATGCACGTGGACGCCGCGTACGGCTGCGGGCTGCTGGCCTCCCGCGAGCGGCGCGGGCTGCTCGAAGGCATCGAGCACGCCGACTCGGTGACCGTGGACTACCACAAGTCCTTCTTCCAGCCCGTGAGTTCGTCGGCCGTCCTGGTCCGTGACCGGGCGACCCTGCGCCACGCCACGTACCACGCGGAGTATCTGAACCCGCGCCGGATGGCCGAGGAGCGGATACCCAACCAGGTCGACAAGTCCCTCCAGACGACCCGCCGGTTCGACGCGCTCAAGCTGTGGATGACGCTGCGCGTCATGGGCGCCGACGGCATCGGCGAGCTGTTCGACGAGGTCTGCGACCTGGCCGCCGAGGGCTGGAAGCTGCTCGCCGCCGACCCGCGCTTCGACGTGGTGGTCCAGCCGCGGCTCTCCACGCTCGTCTTCCGCTACATCCCCACCGGGGCCGTATCCCCGGACGAGATCGACCGCGCCAACCTCCACGCCCGCAAGGCGCTGTTCGCCTCCGGTGAGGCGATCGTCGCGGGCACCAAGGTGGGCGACCGCCAGTACCTGAAGTTCACCCTGCTCAACCCCGAGACGACCGCGCACGACATCGCCACGGTCCTCGACCTGATCTCCGGCCACGCCGAGAAGTACCTGGGAGACTCCCTTGACCGCGCTTCCTGACCCCCACGACTTCATCGGGATCGGCCTCGGCCCGTTCAACCTCGGCCTGGCCTGCCTCACCGAGCCGATCGACGAACTCCGCGGCGTCTTCCTGGAGTCCAAGCCGGACTTCGAGTGGCACGCCGGGATGTTCCTCGAAGGGGCCCATCTCCAGACGCCGTTCATGTCGGACCTGGTCACCATGGCCGACCCGACCTCGCCGTACTCCTTCCTCAACTACCTCAAGGAGCGCGGTCGGCTCTACTCGTTCTACATCCGGGAGAACTTCTACCCGCTGCGGACCGAGTACAACGACTACTGCCGCTGGGCCGCCGGGAAACTGAGCAGCATCCGGTTCGACGAGACCGTCGAGACGGTGACGTACGACGAGGGCACCGAGCTCTACACCGTGCGCACGGTGTCCGGCGAGGAGTTCCGCTCGCGCCACCTCGTCCTCGGTACCGGCACGCCACCGCACATCCCCGAGCCCTGCCAGGGGCTCGGCGGGGACTTCATCCACAACTCCCGTTATCTGGAAGGGAAGGCCGAGCTCCAGAAGAAGAAGTCGATCACCCTGGTCGGCAGCGGGCAGAGCGCGGCGGAGATCTACTACGACCTGCTCTCCGAGATCGACACCCACGGCTACCGGCTGAACTGGGTCACACGCTCCCCGCGGTTCTTCCCGCTGGAGTACACCAAGCTGACCCTGGAGATGACCTCACCGGAGTACATCGACTACTTCCACGCGCTGCCCGAGGAGACCCGCTACCGGCTGGAGACCGGACAGAAAGGGCTGTTCAAGGGCATCGACGGGGAGCTGATCGACGCGATCTTCGACCTGCTCTACCAGAAGAACCTGCCGGGCCCCGTGCCGACCAGACTGCTCACCAACTCCGCCCTCGTCAGCGCGCGTTACAACGAGGAGGGCGGCGCGTACAGCCTGGGGCTGCGCCAGGAGGAGCAGGGCAAGGACTACGAGCTCACCACCGAGGGCCTGATCCTCGCCACCGGCTACCGCTACGAGGCTCCCGCCTTCCTCGCGCCCATAGCCGGGCGGCTGCGCCACGACAGCCGGGGCCGCTTCGACGTGGCCCGCAACTACAGCATCGACACCACCGGGCGCGGGGTCTTCCTCCAGAACGCCTCGGTGCACACCCACTCGATCACCTCGCCCGACCTCGGCATGGGCGCCTACCGCAACGCGTACATCATCGGCGAGCTGCTCGGCCGTGAGGTCTACCCGGTCGAGAAGTCCATCGCCTTCCAGGAGTTCGCCGTATGACCCGCCCCGGCACACAGCAGTCCGCCGCCATCGGCACGTTCACCGTCCGGCCGCTGGACCCCGCCGCCGACGCCGAACTGGTGCACGGCTGGGTGACCCACCCCAAGGCCGCGTTCTGGCTGATGGGAGACGCCCGGCTCGCCGACGTGGAGCGGGAGTACCGGTCCATCGCCGCCCACCCGCACCACGAGGCGTTCATCGGGCTGCACGACGGCGAGCCCGCCTTCCTGATCGAGCGGTACGACCCCACCGAGGTCGAGCTCAAGGGGCTGTACGAGGCGGAGCCCGGCGATGTCGGGATGCACTTCCTGGTCGCCCCCACCGACACCCCGGTGCACGGCTTCACCCGGGCCGTGATCACCGCCGTGATGGATTTCCTCTTCGCCGACCCGTCGGTGCGCCGGGTCGTCGTCGAGCCCGACGTGACCAACAGCGCCGTCCAGGCCCTCAACAAGGCCGTCGGGTTCGAGGTGCTCCGCGAGATCGCCAAACCGGAGAAGGATGCTCTGCTCAGCGCCTGCACCCGTGAGCAGTTCGAAGCAGCAACCGGAGGTAACGACCGATGACGACCGACCTCACCGCCGGCGTCGCCCACCTCTCCCCGGAGCGCTGGGCCACCGCAAACCGACTGCTGGTCCGCAAAGCACTGGCGGAATTCAGCCATGAGCGGTTGTTGACCCCCGCCCCGCTCGGCGACAACCGCTACACCGTCCGTAGCGACGACGCCTCCACCGAGTACCGTTTCACCGCACGCGTCTTCGCCCTGGACCACTGGCAGGTCGAGGCCGAGACCATCACCCGGCACCGGCACGGCTCGGAACTCCCCTTGGACACCCTGGAGTTCTTCATCGAGCTGCGGCACGCGCTGGAGATCTCCGAGGAGATCCTGCCGGTCTATCTGGAGGAGATCTCCTCCACGCTGGCCGGAACCGCCTACAAACTCGCCAAGGAACCGGCCACCTCCGGCCAGCTCGTCGCCGCCGGCTTCCAGGCCGTCGAGACCGGGATGACCGAGGGCCACCCCTGCTTCGTCGCCAACAACGGGCGGCTCGGCTTCGGCGTGGACGAGTACCGGGCGTACGCCCCCGAGGCGGCGTCCCCGATCCGGCTGGTGTGGCTGGCCGCCCACCGGGAGCGGGCCACCTTCACCGCGGGCGCCGGGCTCGACTACGACGCGCTGATCAAGGACGAGCTGAGCGAGGCGACCCGGGAGCGGTTCGCCGGCGCGCTGCGCGGGCTCGGCCTCGACCCGGACGACTACTTCCTGCTGCCCGTCCACCCCTGGCAGTGGTGGAACAAGCTCGCGGTCACCTTCGCCGGAGAGCTGGCCGAACGCCGTCTGGTGGTGCTCGGCGAGAGCGAGGACGGCTATCTCGCCCAGCAGTCGATCCGTACCTTCTTCAACACCGACCACCCCGAGAAGCACTACGTCAAAACGGCGCTCTCGGTCCTCAACATGGGCTTCATGCGCGGGCTTTCGGCTGCCTACATGGAGGCCACGCCCGCGATCAACGACTGGCTGGCCGGTCTCATCGAGCGCGACGACCTGCTGCGCGGGGCCCGGTTCTCGATCATCCGGGAGCGGGCCGCGATCGGCTACCGCCACCGCTCGTTGGAGGCGGCCACCGCGAAGGGCTCCCCGTACCGGAAGATGCTCGCCGCCCTGTGGCGCGAGAGCCCCGTCCCGGGCCTCCAGCCGGGCGAGCGGGTCGCGACGATGGCCTCACTGCTCCACACCGACCACGAGGGCGGCTCGGTGGCCGGGGTGCTGATCGCCGAGTCGGGCCTGGACCCGCAGGTGTGGCTGCGGCACTACCTGGACGCCTACCTGGTGCCGGTGCTGCACAGCTTCTACGCCTACGACCTGGTGTACATGCCGCACGGCGAGAACGTGATCCTGGTCGTGGAGGACGGGGTCGTCACCCGCACGATCTTCAAGGACATCGCCGAGGAGATCGCGGTGATGGACCCGGAAGCGGTGCTGCCGCCGCAGGTCGAGCGGATCCGGGCGGAGGTGCCCGAGGACATGAAGCTGCTGTCGGTCTTCACCGACGTCTTCGACTGCTTCTTCCGCTTCCTGGGCGCGGGCCTGGCCACCGAGGGCCTCCTCGACGAGGACGCCTTCTGGCGGACGGTCGCCGCCTGTGTGCGGGACTACCAGGAGTCGGTGCCGTATCTCGCGGAGAAGTTCCAGAGGTACGACCTGTTCGAGCCGGAGTTCGCGCTCTCCTGCCTCAACCGGCTCCAGCTGCGCGACAACCAGCAGATGGTCGACCTCAACGACCCCGCGGGCGCGTTGCAGTTGGTGGGCCGACTGAAGAACCCGATCGCCGGCTTCTGAGCCCGGCCGCCGCGGTGCCGCGGCCCCCGGACGGTGAGCGCCCGAGGACGGTCCCTCGGGCGCTCGCCCCTCTCCCACGACGGCCGGCTGGCAGAATCGGGGCCATGGCGGAAATCATCCAGCGGGACGGAACATGGACGTTCGACGGGGACACCGTGCGCATCGTGCCGGGCGGAAAGGCGCATCCGGTCCGGCAGGAGCTGGGTGAGATCGCCGTTCCGCTGGAGGCGGTGGCGGGCGTCTCGTTCGAACCGGACCGCAAGGGCGGTCGGCTGCGGCTGCGGCTGCGCGGGGGCGCCTGCCCGGTGCTGCGGGCCGCCGACGGCCGGCTCAAGGACGGCGCCGACCCCTATGCGCTGACCGTGGAGAAGGACCGCACGGGGGTCGCGGAGTACTTCGTCGACGAGGTCCGCAACGCGCTGCTGATCGAGCAGGTGCCGGACACCCCGGTGGACCGCTTCCTGCTGCCGGGGCCGACGCTGCCGGTCTCCGGCGGGGGCGGCGACGGCACGGCGTCCTTCGACGGCGAGAGCGTCCGGCTGACCTGGAACTGGAAGGCCGAGGAGTCCAAGACCGCCGGGGGCGCGTCCACCTTCCCGCTGTCGCGGATCGCGGGGGTGCGGTGGCTGCCGGCGATCGGTCTGGAGAACGGCTATCTGCGCTTCGAGCCGGTGGAGGGGCCCGTCTCCGCGCCGCCGAAGTACGACCCGTACGCCCTGGACCTGTGGGGGATATCCAAGAAGGAGCACACCGCGGTCCTGGTCGCGGCGGCGGTGCTGATGCGGCTGCCCGGGGCCCGTGCGGCTCTGGACGCGCCGCAGGCGTCCCCCGCCCTGACCAAGGCGGCCGAGCCCGCCGCGGCGACCGCGGGCGATCACGACGCGCTGCTGCGGCGGCTGCGGGAGCTGGGCGAGCTGCACAAGGCGGGGGTCCTCACCGACGAGGAGTTCAGCACCGCGAAGCAGGCCGTACTGCGCAGCATGTGACGCGATCGGGCGACGTTCCCCGCACCTGCTGCCCGATATCGGGCAGATTTCTTGCATAAGCGCGCCCCGGCACGCAATATCGACGGGTGCTTGAACGCCGCTCGTCGCACGACGACCTCATCGATCACCTCGTACGCTCCACCGCGCTCCAGCGCGGCGAGGCGGCCCGGGTGATCCTCGACGTGCTGGCGTACTTCGACGAGAGCACCGACGACTTCGTCCGGCGCCGCCACCGCGAACTGCAGTCCGGCGGCCTGGTCAACACGGAGATCTTCGAGCGGATCGCGGCCGAGCTGCCGCACCGCGCCGTGGCGCCGCCGGAGCTCTCGCTCCGCCAGCTGCGCCGCATCGTCTACGGCTGAGCGGGCCGGGCGCCCGTGTGCGGGGCGCCGCCACGCATGTGTACGTGTACGTCGATGGAGGGGCAGAGAATTCATGTGCGGGATCGTCGGATACATCGGGAAGCGTGACGTCGCTCCGCTGCTGCTGGAGGGCCTGCAGCGGCTGGAGTACCGGGGCTACGACTCCGCGGGCATCGTCATCACCGGCAAGGCGGCGGCGGGCAAGCCGGGCACGCTGAAGATGGTCAAGGCCAAGGGCCGGGTCCGTGAGCTGGAGGCCAAGGTCCCCAAGCGGTTCGCGGGCACCACCGGCATCGCCCACACCCGCTGGGCCACCCACGGCGCCCCGAGCGACGAGAACGCCCACCCCCACCTGGACGCGGAGAACAAGGTCGCCGTCGTCCACAACGGCATCATCGACAACGCCTCCGAGCTGCGCACCCGGCTCACCGCCGACGGCGTCGCCTTCCTCTCGGAGACCGACACCGAGGTGCTGACCCACCTGATCGCCCGCGCCCAGGCCGACACCCTGGAGGAGAAGGTCCGCGAGGCGCTGCGCCACGTGGAGGGCACGTACGGCATCGCCGTGCTGCACGCCGACTTCAACGACCGCATCGTGGTCGCCCGCAACGGCTCGCCGGTCGTCCTCGGCATCGGCGAGAAGGAGATGTTCGTCGCCTCCGACGTCGCCGCCCTGGTCGCCCACACCCGCCAGGTCGTCACGCTCGACGACGGCGAGATGGCCACGCTGAAGGCCGACGACTTCCGTACGTACACGACGGAGGGCTCGACCACGACGGCCACGCCGACCACCGTGGAGTGGGAGGCCGAGTCGTACGACATGGGCGGCCACGACACGTACATGCACAAGGAGATCTCCGAGCAGGCCGACGCCGTGGACCGGGTCCTGCGCGGCCGGATCGACGACCGGTTCTCCACCGTGCACCTGGGCGGTCTCAACCTGGACGCCCGCGAGGCGCGCGGGGTGCGCCGGATCAAGATCCTCGGCTGCGGCACCTCGTACCACGCGGGCCAGATCGGCGCCCAGCTGATCGAGGAGCTGGCCCGGATCCCCGCCGACGCCGAGCCGGCCTCCGAGTTCCGCTACCGCAACCCGGTCGTGGACCCCGACACCCTGTACGTCGCGGTCTCCCAGTCGGGCGAGACGTACGACGTACTGGCCGCCGTCCAGGAGCTGAAGCGCAAGGGCGCCCGGGTCCTCGGCGTGGTCAACGTGGTCGGCTCCGCGATCGCCCGGGAGGCCGACGGCGGTACGTACGTCCACGCGGGCCCGGAGGTCTGCGTCGTCTCCACCAAGTGCTTCACCAACACCGTGGTCGCCTTCGCGCTGCTCGCCCTGCACCTGGGCCGGATCCGTGACCTGTCGGTCGCGGACGGCAAGCGGATCATCGACGGGCTGCGCCGGCTGCCGGAGCAGATCAGCGAGATCCTGGCGAACGAGGACGAGATCAAGCGTCTTGCGGCGGAGTACGCGGACGCCAAGTCGATGATGTTCATCGGCCGGGTGCGCGGCTATCCGGTGGCCCGAGAGGCTTCGCTGAAGCTGAAGGAGGTCTCGTACATCCACGCCGAGGCCTACCCGGCCTCCGAGCTGAAGCACGGCCCCCTCGCGCTGATCGAGCCCGCGATGCCGACCGTGGCGATCGTGCCGGACGACGACCTGCTGGAGAAGAACCGCGCCGCGATGGAGGAGATCAAGGCCCGCAGCGGCCGCATCCTCGCCGTGGCCCACCAGGTGCAGGAGAAGGCCGACCACACGATTGTCGTGCCGAAGAACGAGAACGAGCTGGACCCGATCCTCATGGGCATCCCGCTCCAGCTGTTCGCGTACCACACGGCCCTCGCGATGGGCCGGGACATCGACAAGCCGCGCAACCTGGCGAAGTCCGTGACGGTCGAGTAGACGACCCCGCACAGACGTCGGGCCCCGTACCGCGATGAAGCGGTACGGGGCCCGACGCGTGCCGTTGCAGGGCCTTCTGGCGGTCCCTCAGGAGATGCGGGCCCTCAGGGGATGACGATGACGGGGCGTTGCGCCCGGCGGGCCAGGCGGCCGGCCACCGAGCCGAAGATCCGGCCGACGATGCCGTGCGTGGAGCCGACGACGATGGCGTCGGCGGCATACTCCCGGCCGACCTCCTCCAGCTCGTGGCAGATGTCGCCGCCGCGCTCGACGAGCACCCAGGGAACCTCGGAGAGATAGTCGGCGCAGGCCAGCTCCAGGCCGAGGACCTCGGTGCGGTGGTCGGGGACGTCGACGAAGACGGGGGGCTCGCAGCCCGCCCAGACGGTGGTCGGCAGCCGGTTGGCGACGTGGACGATGATCAGGCCGGAGCTTGAGCGGCCCGCCATGCCGATGGCGTAGGCGAGGGCCCGCTCGCTGGACGTGGAGCCGTCGAAACCGACCACGACTCCGTGCCGGAAGGCGGGATCGCACGCATGGCGTGCTTCTTCGACCGTCCGCGGCTCCGACCCGGGGTCGGCTAGCGGCTTGCGGTCCTTGGGTTCAGGGATTTCGTGACCGGCCATCGGTGTCTCGGCGAAGAGAGTCCTCGTGAGGAGGGAACGGTTTCGATGTGCATCGGGTGCGTCAGCTGATGGTGAGGCTCTGTCCGGGAATCATCTTCCCAACCCCATACCCCCAAGGGTACGGCGTCACTCCTCCATCGCCCAGACCCCCGCAAAAGCGTGCGCGACGCTGGAGGGAGCATGCACGAGCCCGCCCGGTATGGCAATGCCGGTTGTGTCGTACACGCGCCTCGGAAGGGGCGAACACCGTCAGGCGTCCTGTTTTTCGCGAGGGCCCGCGACCACCCGCGAGGGGTGGCGAGGAAGCCCGCACCCGGTCCCTGTTGGCCACGTCTCCGAACACCACCCGAAACCCGTCCTTCGCGTGCTCCCCGGCACATCGGCCGGTGACAGGACGCCGCGGAACCTCGGCCCCTTCCGCCCCACAACGCCCGGCGTGACCGCCCTCCCTGACCCGAACACGCCATGCGCCCTCTGCCGCGAAGGAGCGCACCGGCGTGGCCGCCTCACGGCGGTTGTGCGCCCGGCGTGACCGGATACAGCACACACAACCGATAGCTTTCAGCCAATTTCACCCGTGGGTCGGCCCCTTCACGGGATGGCCGGACAACCCACCGCCCACCAGGCAGGAACGGACCGCGCGGTACGCTTTCACCCGACGCGGACGGGCCACGTTGGCGAAGGGCACTTCCCTGTGCGCTTCGCAGGTGGAACGCTTCGTGATCGAACGCTTCACGCCACGTTTCCTTATCGACATTGAGCTGGTGGGGGAAGGTGTCACGGCAGGACCACGCGACGCAGTAGATTCGATCTTGAAAAATCGGGGGCTGGGGAACCGTGCGAAACCGAGGGGAAACGTGCAGGAGCGGCAGGCCCGTAAGGACCAGGGAGACGCGAACACCGAGGGGGGCTTAGCGTCATGAGCCAGGACTCCGCCACCGCGACGGAGGCCGCACGCAAGCTGACCGGGCGGCGACGCCGGGAAGTCGTTGCCGTGCTGCTGTTCAGCGGCGGCCCTATCTTCGAGAGCTCCATCCCGCTCTCCGTTTTCGGAATCGACCGGCAGGACGCGGGAGTCCCCCGCTACCGCCTGCTGGTCTGCGGGGGCGAGGAAGGACCGCTGCGCACCACCGGTGGGCTCGAACTCACCGCGCCGTACGGCCTGGAGGCGATCAGCAGGGCCGGCACCGTGGTGGTGCCCGCCTGGCGGTCGATCACCTCGCCGCCGCCCGCCGAGGCACTGGACGCGCTGCGGCGCGCCCATGAGGAGGGCGCCCGCATCGTCGGTCTGTGCACGGGAGCCTTCGTGCTCGCGGCCGCCGGCCTGCTGGACGGCCGGCCGGCCACCACACACTGGATGTACGCGCCGACGCTGGCCAAGCGCTATCCGTCGGTGCACGTCGATCCGCGCGAACTGTTCGTGGACGACGGCGATGTGCTCACCTCCGCCGGTACGGCGGCGGGTATCGATCTCTGCCTCCATATAGTCCGCACCGACCACGGCACGGAGGCCGCCGGGGCGCTCGCCCGCCGGCTCGTCGTGCCGCCGCGGCGCAGTGGCGGGCAGGAGCGCTACCTGGACAGGTCTTTACCGGAGGAGATCGGGTCCGACCCGCTCGCCGAGGTCGTGGCCTGGGCCCTGGAGCATCTGCACGAGCAGTTCGACGTGGAGACGCTCGCGGCGCGCGCCTACATGAGCAGGCGGACCTTCGACCGCAGGTTCCGTTCGCTCACCGGCAGCGCACCGCTGCAGTGGCTGATCACCCAGCGGGTGCTGCAGGCGCAGCGGCTGCTGGAGACCTCCGACTACTCGGTCGACGAGGTCGCCGGCCGCTGCGGCTTCCGCTCCCCGGTCGCGCTGCGCGGGCACTTCCGCCGCCAGCTCGGCTCCTCCCCCGCCGCGTACCGGGCCGCCTACCGGGCCCGTCGTCCGCAGGGGGTGGCGGAGAGCGCCGCGACGGTGGTCGAGACGATGGTGCCCAGCCAGGGGCCGCCGTCCGGACGCCGGGGCTCCTCGATGTCCTCCGCACCGGTCGCCGTGGCGGCTGCGGCGGGTCCCGGGGAGCACTCCCTGCCCGGCCCCGACGCGTTCGTTCCCGGCCGCCCGGCCCTGCCGGGACAGCGGAGTGCCCCGTAGGGTGGGGCCCATGAACGACCGCATGGTGTGGATCGACTGCGAGATGACCGGGCTCTCGTTGACGGACGACGCACTCATCGAGGTGGCCGCCCTGGTCACCGACTCGGAGCTGAACGTGCTCGGCGAAGGGGTGGACATCGTGATCCGCCCGCCGGACGCGGCCCTGGAGACCATGCCCGAGGTGGTGCGGCAGATGCACACCGCCTCGGGCCTCCTCGACGAGCTGGCCGGGGGCACCACCCTGGCGGACGCCGAGGAGCAGGTCCTGGCCTACGTCCGCGAGCACGTGAAGGAGCCCGGCAGAGCCCCGCTCTGCGGAAACTCGGTCGGTACCGACCGCGGCTTCCTGGCGCGGGACATGCGGGATCTGGAGAGCTACCTGCATTACCGGATCGTGGACGTGTCCTCGGTCAAGGAGCTGGCCCGGCGCTGGTTCCCCCGGGCGTACTTCAACAGCCCGGACAAGAACGGCAACCACCGGGCGCTGGCGGACATCCGTGACTCCATCACGGAGCTCCGCTACTACCGGGAGGCGGTCTTCGTCCCGCAGCCCGGCCCGGACTCGGAGCGCGCCAAGGAGATCGCGGCGCGCCTGGTGACCCCGGCCACACCGTAGGAACCCGCTGGTCACGGGCGTGAGAGCGCCCGCGGACCGGCCCCGGGAAACGGGGGCGCGAGCACCCTCCCGGACCCTGTACACTTTTTCTCGGCCGGTCGGAAACGACCGGGCGACATGGTGGGTATAGCTCAGCTGGCAGAGCACCTGGTTGTGGTCCAGGATGTCGCGGGTTCAAGTCCCGTTACTCACCCTGAGGGAAGGGCCCCGGTCTTCGGACCGGGGCCCTTCGTCATGCCGTGGTGCGGTGCCGCCCGGCGGCCCCGTCGCTCAGAACGTGACGTCGGAGCAGGCGTAGAAGGCGTTGCCGGTGTCCGCGATGGTCCAGACGCCGAGGATCAGGTGCTTGCCCGACTTCTGCGGCAGGTTGCCCGCGTGTGTGACCGTCGCCCCGGGCTGCCGGCCGCCGAAGGGCACGGTCAGGAAGGGCTGCGGTTCCAGGTCGGCCCGGGTGAGGGGCTTCGCCGGGTCGTAGCCGTCCTTGGTGACGTAGTACCGGAAGTCGGTCGTGGCGTGCCGGGCGGTGATCCGCCAGCGGAAGGTGTGGTTCGCCCCGGCGGTCACGGCGGTGGCCGGCCAGCCCCCGCCGCGCGGGTCGTCCAGCTCGGCAAAGCGCTGGTTGCCCCCGGCACAGATCAGACCGTCACGGGGACCCCGCGCCGGGAAGCCCTTGGGGCCCTCGACGCTCGGCGGCTCCCACTGGATCTGACCGCAGTCGCGGACGGTGCCGTTGCCGCAGAGCTGCTGCCTGCTGACCGGTGAGTCGGTGTACCCGTGGCTCTGTGCGCTGCCGGAGGTGGCCAGCAGGGAGGCCCCGGCGATGCCGAGGCCGAGGAGTAAGGACGTGATCTTTCTGCGCATACGGTGCTCCTGAGGTGAGGGGTGGAGCTTGCGGACAGACGGACCGTGTGCGACGGCTCGCCGCACTTGGTCTAGACCAAGACGGAGGCTAGCCCTGTCCCTTGGTCATGTCCATACCACTGAACCCCCGCGCCCGGGCCGGAGCCGACGCCCCGCCTCACGACGAGTCGCGGACCACCAGCTCCGTCGGCAGCACCACCGAAGGGCGCTCGTCGCCCGGGGTGCGGCCGGCGATCTCGTCCAGGAGGAGTTGGGCCATGCGGCGGCCCATCTCCTCTATGGGCTGGCGGACGCTGGTGAGGGGCGGGTGCATATGGCGGGCGACGACCGAGTCGTCGAAGCCGACCAGGGCCACGTCCTCGGGGATGCGGCGGTCCGCCTCGCGCAGGACCTGGCGGGCGCCGGCGGCCATCACGTCGGAGGCGACGAAGACCGCGTCCAGGTCGGGGCGGCGGGTCAACAGGTCGCGCATGGCCGCCGCGCCGCCCTCCTCGGTGAAGTCGGCGGGGGCGATGAGGCGCTCGTCGGGGGCCAGGCCGGCGGCGGAGACCGCCGCGCGGTAGCCGTCCAGGCGGCGCTGGGCCCCGTACACCTCCAGGCGGCCGGTGATCGTGGCCACCTGGCGGCGGCCCCGGGAGACGAGGTGCTCGACGGCGGCCCGCGCGCCCTCGAAGTTGTCGGAGTCGACCGAGGGCAGCGTCTCGGCCGCGTGCCGGGCTCCGCTGATGACGCAGGGCATGCCCAGCTGCTCCAGCAGCTCCGGCAGCGGGTCGTCCGCGTGGACGGCGACCAGGAGGACCCCGTCGACGCGGTGGGCGGTGAGGTACTGGGCGAGGCGGCGGCGCTCGCGGTCGTTGCCGACGAGGGTGAGGAGCAGCTGCATCTCGGTGTCGGCCAGGGCCGCCCCGACGCCGCGCACTATGGCGGAGAAGTACGGTTCGGCGAAGAAGCGGGTCTCCGGCTCGGGCACCACCAGCGCGATGGCGTCGGTGCGGTTGCCCGCCAGGGCGCGGGCGGCGCGGTTGGGGACGTATCCCAGCTCGGCCACGGCCGCCTCGACCGCCTGCCGGGTCGCGTCGCTGACCCGGGGCGAGCCGTTGATGACCCGCGAGGCGGTGCCCCGGCCCACACCGGCCCGTGCCGCCACCTCTTCGAGCGTGGGCCGCCCGCCGCTCCGTACTCGCGCTGCCGCCATGGCCGCCTCCCCGTTCCCGGTCAATTTCTCACAGCCGTAACGTCAATCCAAGTCCTGGATCGATCACCTCGACGAGCGTACGGACAGGGTATTGGGAGCGCTCCCAAAGAGGGAAACGAAACGGCGGTGGGCCCGGTCGCGGAGACGACCGGGCCCACCGTTCCCAGGAGGGTCAGGCCTCCGGGGGAAGCGCGTGGCGGGCGATCACGTCGCCGTACCAGAGGGCGCTGGACTTCGGCGTACGGCGCTGGGTCGCGTAGTCGACGTACACCGCACCGAAGCGCTTCCCGTAGCCGTAGCCCCACTCGAAGTTGTCCATCAGGGACCAGAGGAAGTAGCCCCGTACGTCGGCCCCGTCGGCCACCGCCCGGCGTACCGCCTCCAAGTGGCCGTGCAGGTAGGCGATCCGCTCGGGGTCGTGGACCCGGCCGTCGGCGTCAGGGGCGTCGTCGAAGGCGGCCCCGTTCTCGGTGACCATCAGCGGCAGGTCCGGGTGCTCGCGCGCGACGTCCATGAGGAGGGCGTGCAGACCGTTCGGGTCGACCGACCAGTTCATGGCGGTACGGGGCTTGCCCTCGGCCAGGTGGAAGGCCACGTGCTCGGAGCCGGGCCACGGGGAGTGGTCACTGCTGCCGTGGCCGTCGTTGCGGGTGTCCCCGGCGCCGTCGGCGGGCGTCGACACGATGGTGGGCGTGTAGTAGTTGACGCCGAGTACGTCGATGGGGGCCGCGATGGCGGCGAGGTCGCCCTCGTGGATCAACGCGGCCCAGTCCACGATGCGTCCGGTGTCGGCCAGCAGGTCTTCCGGGTACGCGCCCTTCAGCATCGGGCCGGTGAAGATCCGGTTGCCCACCGCGTCGATCCGGCGGGCCGCATCCGCGTCCGCCGGGCTGTCGGTCAGCGGGCGCACCTGGTGGAGGTTGAGGGTGACCGAGGTCTGCGCGGCAGCGGGGAGGTTCGCGCGCAGCGCCTCGGTCGCCCGGCCGTGGGCGAGGTTGAGGTGGTGGGCGGCCCGCAGCGCGGCGGCCGGCTCGGTACGGCCGGGGGCGTGGACCCCGGAGCCGTACCCGAGGAAGGCCGAGCACCAGGGCTCGTTCAGCGTCGTCCACATCGAGACCCGGTCGCCGAGCGCGCGGGCCATGATGGCCGCGTAGTCCGCGAACCGTTCGGCCGTCGCGCGCTCGGGCCAGCCGCCCGCGTCCTCCAACTCCTGGGGCAGGTCCCAGTGGTAGAGCGTGGCGACGGGCTTGATTCCGGCCGCCAGCAGCTCGTCGACGAGCGAGCGGTAGAAGTCCAGGCCGCGTTCGACGGCGGGGCCCCGGCCGGTGGGCTGCACCCGGGACCAGGAGACGGAGAAGCGGTACGCCTGGAGGCCGAGGCGCTTCATCAGGGCGACGTCGTCGCGGTAGCGGTGGAAGTGGTCGGCGGCCACGTCCCCGGTATCCCCGTTGAGGACCTTGCCGGGGGTGTGGCTGAAGGTGTCCCAGATGGAGGGGGTGCGGCCCCTCTCGGAGGCCGCGCCCTCCACCTGGTACGCGGCGGTGGCCGCGCCCCACAGGAAGCCTGTGGGGAAGGGGGCCTGGGCGGCGGGTGCCTGCTGCGGGACCGTGTCGGGTCGGACGGCTGTCATGCGGGAGCGCTCCCTTGGGGGACGTCGGGAAAAGCGAGGGTGGGGAGGAGAGGCAGGGGGGTCAGCCCTTGACCGCGCCGGACATGATGCCGCCGACGATCTTCTTGCCGAAGAGGACGAACACCACCAGCAGCGGCAGCGTGCTGATCAGCGCGCCCGCCATCACGATGGACTGGTCGGGGGTGTAGGAGGCGCTGAGCTGGCCGAGGGCGACCTGAAGGGTCGGGTTCTGCTGGTTGAGGGCCAGGTAGGGCCAGAAGAAGTCGTTCCACGCCTGGACGAAGGTGAGCATCCCGAGCACCATCATCGCGGGGCGCGCCACCGGCAGCACCACGCTGCGCACGATGCGGAAGTTGTTGGCGCCGTCGACCTTGGCCGCCTCGATCAGCTCGTACGGCAGGGCCTCGATCAGGTACTGGCGCATGAAGAACACGCCGAACGCGCTCACCAGGGTCGGGAAGATCACCGATTCGAGCTGGCCGCCCCAGCCGAGGCCGGACATCATCATGAACAGCGGGACGACGCTGAGCTGCGGCGGGATGGTGAGAGTGGCGATGACCGCGGTCATCAGCCAGCCGCGGCCCCGGAAGCGCATCTTGGCGAACGCGTAGCCGGCGAGCGTGCAGAAGAAGAGCGTGGCGAGGGTGATCGAGGACGAGACGATGATGCTGTTGACGATCGCCTTGCCGAGGTTCGCCTGCTCCCAGGCGGTCTGGATGTTCTCGATCAGCTTTCCGCCCGGGAAGAACGGCGGGGTGGAGGCGAGGACTTCGTCCTGGGTGCGGGAGGCCGCGACCAGGGTCCAGTAGAGCGGCAGCAGCGAGCCGAAGCCCACGACAGCGAGCGCGGCGTACGCGAACGGGCCGCCCTTCAGCTGCTGTCCCGCGCCCATCCGGAAGCGGCTGGGGCGGGACGGCCCACCGCTCTTCGGGGTCGGCGCGAGCTTCGCGGGGGCGGTGGGGGTGGGGCTGGTCATGGTCATGGAGGCGCTCCCGGTCAGACCGCGGACGTGCGGACGAATCGGCCGACGATCCAGTTGGCCGCGGCGATGAGAAGCAGGAGGGCGAGCATCGCCCAGGCGACGGCGGCGGCCGGACCGAGATGTCCGAGGTTCCAGCCGTAGTTGTAGAGGTAGATGCTGAGCGTCTCGTACTGGTTCTCGTTGCCGCCGGTGGCGCCCAGCGCACCGCCCTCCAGCAGCAGCGGCTCGCCGAAGAGCTGCATGGAGCCGATGGTGGAGATGACGATGGTGAACAGGATCGTCGGCCGCAGCGAGGGAATGGTGACCTTGCGGAACTGCTGCCAGCGCGACGCCCCGTCCAACGAGGCCGCTTCGTAGAGGTCGTTGGGGACCGCCTGCATGGCAGCCAGGTAGATCAGCGCGTTGTAGCCGGTCCACCGCCAGATGACGATGACGGAGATGGCGAGCTTCGACGTCCAGTGCCCGTTGGCCCAGTTGACCGGATCGAATCCGACGAGGCCGAGCGTCCAGTTGAGCAGTCCGCCGTCCGCCCGGAACACCAGGGCGAAGACGAGGGCTGCCGAGGCCACGGAGGTGGCGTACGGGGTGAGGATGATCGTGCGCCAGAACGTGCTGGCCCGCAGGCGGTAGTTGAGAAGATGGGCGAGGCCGAGAGCCATCAGGAGCTGCGGGACGGTCGAGATGACACCGATCAGGAAGGTGTTGCTGACCGAGGTCCAGAACTCGGGGTCGTGCAGGATCTTGTCGAAGTTCTCCCAGCCCACCCACTCCATCGAGTCCAGGCCGGTCATCGAGACCCGGTGCAGGGCGATCCAGCCGGTGTAGAGCAGCGGGTAGAGGCCGAAGGCCCCGAAGATCAGGAAGAACGGGGCGATGTAGGCGTACGGGGACGCCTTGTCGTCGAACCGCCACAGCCGGCTGCGCCACAACTGCCGTCGCTCGTCGGTCGGTTCCTTCTTCGATGGGCGGGGCGCTTTCGCGTACGCATCCCGGGTGGGGGTCGAGGTTGCCACGGGCGGGGAGTCCTTCCCTGGGTGCGGCTGGGGAGTCGGGCGGGCGGGGGCGGGCCGATCAGGGCAGCTGCCCTGTCCGCCCGCCCCCGGGAGGGCGGATCAGGGTCAGCCGATGGCCTTGTCGATCGTCCGGACGGCCGCGTCCCAGGCGTCGTCGGGGCTGGTGCCGCGCTGCTCCATGTTGTTGATCTGGGTGGAGATGGAGTCCTTGATCACGCCGTCCTTCGGGCCGAGGACCGCCTCGGGGATGGACTTCGCGCCGTCGGCGTAGATCTGGCCGATGGGGGCGTTGTTGAAGTACGGCAGGGTCGCGTTCTTCACGTCGGGCAGCTCGTAGGCGCCCTGGTTGGACGGGAAGACGCCGATCGCCTTGAAGACGGCGGCCTGCTGCTCGGGGGCGGTCAGCCACTTGACGAGCTTGGCGGCCTCGTCCACGTTCTTGCCGGACTTGGGGACGGCGAGGAAGGAGCCGCCCCAGTTGGCGGAGGTGTTGCCGGGGGCACTGGTGATGTCCCACTTGCCCTTGTTGGCGTCACCGGCGTACGTGGAGATCTGGCCGGCCATCCAGGCGGGGCAGACGACGGTGGCCACGGTGCTCTTGCGCAGGGCCGCCTGCCACTGGTCCTCGAACTGGGCAAGGCCCTGCGTCAGTTTCTTGGACGCGGCCTGGGCGGCGAGCTGCCAGCCCTTCTCCACGCCGGCGCTCTCCTGGTAGATCGGCTTGCCGCTCGCGTCGTAGTACTGCTCGGGGCTGGAGCTGACCACGGCGTTGAACATGGCGCTCGCGGAGTCCATGAAGTACGTGCCGGAGGGGGCCTTCTTCTTGTACTGCTCGCCGAGCGCGAGGTAGGCCTCCCAGCCGCCCTCGGTCAGCTTCGCCACCTCGTCGCGTTCGGTGGGCAGCCCGGCCTTCTCGAAGAGTTCGCGGTTGTAGCAGAGGGACATGGGGCCGATGTCGGTGCCCGCGCCGATGACCGCGCCGCTGGGGGCGGTGGCCTGCTTCGCCTTCCAGGACACCCACTCGTCCACGCCGATGACCTTGGAGAGGTCGGCGAAGGAGTCCGCCTTGGTGTCGACGATCTCCTTGATCCGGCCGACCTCGATGCCCTGGACGTCGGCGAGGCCGCTGCCGGAGTTCAGCTGCTGAAGGAGCTTGGGGTAGTAGTTCTTCTCCTCGGCGGTGGTGTCCTCCTTGACCGTGATCTTCGGGTTCAGCTCGTGGTACTTCTCGAAGAGCCCGGCCTCCTTGTAGCCGAACTGCCCGAAGTCGGCGACGGTCAGGGTGATGTTGCCGTTCGCGTCGGCTCCCTTGTCCGAGTCGGAGGAGCCGCCGCATCCGGTGAGGAGGAGGGCGGCGACCGTGAGGCCCGTGGTGGCCACGACGGCGGTTCTCGGGCGTCGGCGGGCGACGCTGCGGGTGATGCGCATTCCACTGCTCCTTGTTCCGGGGGGTCCTACGGAAAGACAGGAAGGACGCGCGCGAGATCCCCTCCCATCCATGTGGGAGCGCTCCCATGCGCCGATGCCGGAAGGTTCCTGCCTCAAGGGGGTGGGTGTCAAGAGTTGAAGACGATTCCGTTGCCGAGGGATGTCCGGGGCGTCACGAAGGGGGTCCGGGGCGGCCCACCCGTCGGAAGGTGAACGGGGGCGGCCCGGGTCGGCGGCGGCGTCGGCGCACACCGCCCCTGTGGATTTTCCCCTTAAGCGCCTTTTGATCATCACCGTCCGCGGGGGGTCTTCGCCACGTAGCACGGGGAACGCGCCCCGGCCGGAGGTGGGGTGGGGTCCGGCCGGGACGCGCGGTGGGGGGGGTGGGGGGGTGCGTGGTCGGTGCGGCGGTGAGGGGGCCTGTCCTGGACGGCGGTGGGGGGGCCGGTATCCCCGCCGCCACCGGGGCGAACGGTGGCGGCGGGGGCCGACGTGGGGGCCCCGGGGGAGGTGGGGGCTCGACGACTTCCCGGGGTTGCTTCACGAGCACGCTATCGGCTGCGCACCAGGCGAAAAGGGCTATCCGGACAGGGGCCGGCGTTTTTAGGTTCCGCTTAAGGAACGCATCGGGGCGGGTTAATGATGCGGCCGGGCGGCGGCCCGGTTCTCCTGGCGCCGCTGCCCTCCGAAGCGGCGGCCCACCCGGCGGCCGTGGCCGCGCCGGCCGCGGTCGGGGCGGTTGCCGTGCAGGCCGATCCAGATCCGGACCTCGGTGCCGCCGAGGACGGACCGGCCGATGCGCAGGTCGCCGCCGGTGGACTCGGCGACCCGGCGCACGATGTCCAGGCCGAGGCCGGTGGAGCCGACGGAGCCGCTCGCCCCGGCGCGCCCGCTGGTACCCCGGGCGAGGGCCGCCTTCGGGTCGTCGATGCCCGGACCGGCGTCGGAGACGAGCACGATGACCGCGTCGCCGCTGTGGTGGACGTCGACGGCGAAGGCGGTGCCCTCGGGGGTGTGGCGGAAGACGTTGCCGAGCAACGCGTCGAGGGCGGCGGCCAGTTCGGGGCGGGCGACGGGGATGCGTACCGTACGGTCGACCCCCGCGAGGCGCACCTCGCGGCCCTCGTCCTCGGCGAGCGCCGACCAGAAGCCCATGCGTTCGCGGATCACCTCGGAGGCGTCGCAGCCCGCCTCCGCCTGCCCGCCCTGGGTCTGCGGGCGCTGCTCGCGGGCGGTGCGGATGATCGTGTCGACCTCGTGCTCCAGCTGCTGGACCGCCGCCCGGGTCTGCTCGGCCGCCGGGCCTTCGCCGAGGGACGCGGCGTTCAGCCGGAGCACGGTGAGCGGGGTGCGCAGCCGGTGCGAGAGGTCGGCGGCCAGCTCGCGTTCGTTGGCCAGGAGCTGGACGACCTGGTCGGCCATGGAGTTGAACGCGACGGCTGCGGACCGCAGCTCGGTGGGCCCCTCCTCGGGGACCCGGGTGCCCAGGCGCCCCTCCCCCAGGTCCTGGGCGGCCCCGGCGAGGCGCTGGGCGGGCTGCACCATCCGTACGCCGAGCCGGTCGGCGACCGCGACCGAGCCCACGATCAGGGCGACGCCGACGCCCGCCAGTATCAGCCAGGCGGTGGCGACCCCGTTGGAGACCTCGCCCTCGGGGACGAACACCTCGACGACGGCGATCTCCCCGGTGCTCAGCGCGGTCGGCTGGAGGAGCGCGAATCCGCCGGTGACCTCGGTGATGGAGGCCCGCCCGGCCTTGCGCACGGTCTCCACGTCCTTGGCGGTGGCGCGCCGGGTGCCGATGTCCAGGGGCCCGTCGGCGCGCCCTTCCGCGTCCTCGGCCCTGGCCTGGTCGGGGGCCGGGACATGGACGGCGAGGTGGCCCCGGCCGCCCGGTTCGGTGGACAGGACGGCCCGGGTCAGCTCCTCCCGGTCGGTGGTGATGGAGAGGGTCGGGGCGATCGTCCCGGCCTGGCGTTCGGCGTCGGAGAAGGCCCGGTCACTGGCCATCTCCCGGATGACCAGTCCGAGCGGTACGGCGAAGGCGATGACGACCATCGCGGTGACCGCCAGGCAGACCTTGACCAGGGCCCATCTCATGCGGGCGGCTCCGCGGCGGGCGCGTCGGCGGGCGGCTGGAGCTTCACGCCGACGCCGCGCAGGGTGTGCAGGTAGCGCGGGCGGGCGGCGGTCTCGCCGAGCTTGCGGCGCAGCCAGGACAGATGGACGTCGATGGTCTGGTCGTCGCCGTAGGACTGCTGCCAGACCTCGGCCAGCAGCTCCTTGCGGGCGACGACCACGCCCGGCCGTCCGGCCAGGAAGGTCAGCAGGTCGAACTCGCGCCGGGTCAGGTCGAGTTCGTCCCCGTCCAGCTGCGCGCTGCGGCGCAGCGGGTCGATGGAGAGCCCGCCGACACGGATGACCCGGGGCGGCGGCGCCTCGCCCCCGGCGGCGCGCGAGCGGCGGAGCACGGCGGCCATCCGGGCGGAGAGGTGCTCGACGGAGAACGGTTTCGTCAGGTAGTCGTCGGCGCCGTCGTTGAGCAGCCGGACGATCTCGCTCTCGTCGTCCCGGGCGGTGGCGATGATGACGGGCACGTCGGTGATGGACCGCAGCATCTTCAGCGCCTCCGCGCCGTCCAGATCGGGCAGCCCGAGGTCGAGGATGACCACGTCGAAGCGGAAGTGCGCGACCTCGCGCAGCGCTTCGAGCGCGGTGCCCACGCTCCGTACCGTGTGGGAGGCCTCACTGAGGTGCCGGATGAGGGCGGAACGTACGAACTGGTCGTCCTCGACCACGAGCACACTTGCCATGGGCGGCACCGTACGCCATGGCGAGGGGCCCGGTCCCGGCCCCGTCGGAATCCTCCGCAAAGGCCGGAGAAGGGGCGATCACCCCGCCCGCCGGAGCGGATTCGAGGTGGCCTCGGGCGAGCCAGGAGCGGGCCGGGTGGTGCAGGATGTGCCGGATGCAACGAGGACTCGTACACGCGCTGGCGTGGTCGCTCGCCACCGGCGCGGCGGTCACGCTCTCGTGGTGGGGTGTGCACACGGTCATGACGGGGACGGCGTACGACCCGCCCCGGGCCGTACCGATATCGGTGGGCGCGGGGGCTCCGCAGCGCATCGGGCAGAGTACCGAGGCGCCGCTGGTCTCCTCGACGCACCGGACGTCGCCCTCCCCCTCCGCCGCGCCGAGCACCGGTGACGCGCGCCCCTCGGCGTCGGCCCCGCGCCCCTCGCGTACGCCGTCGGCGACCCCGGTGAAGCCGCCCGCGCGGTCGGCTCCGGCGAAGGCCTCGGGGCAGGTGAAGAGCTATCGGACCGACGGCGGCCGGGTGGTGTTCGAGCTGGGCGCCGACTCGGCGAAGCTCGTCTCGGCGACGCCCGAGCCGGGCTGGTCGATGCAGGTGTGGACGAACGACGCCTGGATCCGGGTGGACTTCGGCGACGGGGGCGGGGAGGACGGCACGACGTACTCCGTGTTCTGCACCTGGAACGGGACGCCGCCGACCGTGCAGGTCGTCGAACCGTGAGCGGCCGTCCTCCGGGCAGGGGCTCTCGTCAGGGGTTCTCGAAGACGGACGGCGGAGGTGCGGGCGACGGCTTGGCCGACGCGTCGGTGACGACGGCCGCGCCGCCGGTGAAGTCGGTGAGCGCACGGCCGTGTTCGACGCGGCCGGGGTGCGGGTCGCTCGCCACCCGCCGGGTGAACTCCGCGACCGGGAGCGGCAGGGCAGAGGCGAGCAGGACCGCGTTGCCGAAGCGGCGGCCCCGCCACACCACCGGGTCGGCGGCCAGCGCCAGTTCGGGGAAGACGGTGCCGGCGGTGGCGACCTGGCCCCGCAGATGGGCGAGCGGGGGCCCGTCGGCCAGGTTGGCGGCGTAGGTCCCCTCGGGTTTCAGCACCCGGCGTACCTCGCCGAGGAATTCGGCGGAGGTGAGGTGGGCGGGGGTGCGGGCCCCGCTGAACACGTCCGCGATGACCAGGTCGGCCCAGCCGTCGGGGAATCTGCCGAGTCCTTCGCGGGCGTCGGCCGCCCGGACCCGGACGCGGGCCTGGGGGTCGAGCGGGAGGTGGTCGCGGACGAACTGCGTGAGGGGCGCGTCGAGTTCGACGATCTGCTGGGTGGAGCGGGGGCGGTTCGCCGCGGTGTACCGGGCGAGCGTGAACGCGCCGCCGCCCAGGTGCAGGACGTGCAACGGCTGGAGCGGGGGTGCGGCGAGGTCGATGATGTGGCCGAGGCGGCGCTGGTAGGCGAACGAGAGGTGTGTGGGGTCGTCGAGGTCCACGTGGGACTGCGGGGCGCCGTCGATCAGGAGCGTCCAGCCGTGCGGGCGCTCGCGGTCGGGCAGGAGTTCGGCGACGCCGCCGCCGACCGGCCGGGAGACGGTTTCGCGCTCGCCTCGGCCCGCGCCGCGCCCGGAGCCCTGGCGGCCCTTCGCCTCCGCGCCCCCGGTGGCGGCCCGGTCCGCGCCCTTCCCCTTGTCCCGGCCCGGCCTGCCTCGACGTGCCACGTTCGCTGGTCCTTGCTGGTGGGGGCCCGGGGTCGCCGGCCTGGCGGGAGGGTGCGGAGGTGTTCCGCCCGTCCGGCCATTATGGGCTCAGCGGCAGCTGTCGGCCGCCTCGATGAGCCGGGCCGCCTGGTCGAGGGCGGCGCGCAGCACGGCCGGGTCGGTGACCGGGGCGTCCTCGGCGGGCGGGAGCAGCCAGCCGGATCCGGAGACCGGCGGCACGGCGGAGATGCGCAGCCCGCGGCCGTCGGTCCGCGTACAGGCGCTGCCGGGTACGTCCCAGGCGTCGGCGGTGCCGGGGGGCACCAGGAATCCGAGGGTGTCGCAGGCCCCGTCGTGCAGGACCGGGCCGACGGCCTCCTGGTCACCGCCGCGACGGAGGATGTCGACGGCTTCCAGGCCCTGCCGGGCCGGGACCGTGACGAGGTCCAGGGGCGGGTCCGCCTGGGCGGGGGTCGTCGCGGTCGTCCGTGAGCCGGTCTCCCTGCCGAGGTGCAACAAGGGAACCCCTCCTCTCATCGCCGAACGGAGCCACACTCCGTCTCCACATGGACCAACGCCGTGGGTGCGTCAAGGGCTACGGGCCCACACCGCCGCAAAGGGTGGCAGTTCATGGCGGATCACGGGCGGTATGACCGCTTTCGCAACGAAACGCTGCGTGTGCGCACCATCACAGCAGGTACGTTCTGGCTCCGCCGGGACACCGGAACTCCGGGGAAGCCGGGGAGACCGGGGGGCCCGGGGACGCCGGGCGGCACGACCCCCCGGCTGCACCAGAGAGGGGCCGGACATGGCGTCGACAGGGGCAGTTCCCAACCTCGCCTTCCGTCAGCTGCGCGGGCAGCGCTCCGCCGGGGAGTTCGCGGCGGCCGTCCGCAGAGCCGCCCGGGAGATCGGGGAGCAGGTCGCGTGCGACGCCCGGTACATCGGACGCGTGGAGTCCGGGGAGATCCGCTGCCCCAACTACGCCTACGAACGCGTCTTCCTGCACATGTTCCCCGGGGCGTCCCTGACCGACCTGGGGTTCTCGGCCCGCGAGAGCGTACGGGGGCGGGGGGCCCGGGTCGCATCGGAACCTCCGCCTCCGCCCGGGGCCACGGCCCCCGCGCCCCCGTCGCACCGCGACACCGATACCGACGACATCCCCGAGGAGAGCGACGTGCTGCGTCGCGTGTTCATGACGAGCGGCACCGCCACCGTGGCGGCCGCTTCCCTGGGTCTCGGCGGGGCGCCCGCCTCCGCCCGGGTCTCTCTGCCCCCGCAGCGCCGGGTCGGCGAGGCGGAGGTGATCGCCGTCGAGAAGGCCGTACGGGAGATCCGGCTGCTGGACGACCGGCACGGCGGTGACGGGCTCTACCGGCGGGCCGCGCAGCCGCTGCGCGCGGCGTACGAGCTGCTGGACGCCGGGAGCGGCGCGCGGCGCGCCACCTCGGACCGGCTGCACACGGGCGCGGGTGAGCTGGCTATCTCGGTGGGGTGGCTGGCCCATGACTCGGGCCGCTTCGACGACGCCCGCTCGCACTACGCGGAGGCGCTGGCCACGGCGCGGCTGGCGGGGGACGCGGGGCTGGAGGCGCACGCGTTCTGCAACACGTCGTTCCTGGCCCGGGACGCGGGGCGGCCGCGCGAGGCGGTACGGGCGGCGGAGGCCGGCCAGCGGGCCGCCCGCACGCTGGGGTCGCCCCGGCTGCTGGCGCTGCTCGCGCTGCGGGAGGCGGGGGGCCGGGCGGGGCTCGGTGACCGTACGGGGTGCGACCGGGCGATCGGGCGGGCGCGGGCGGCGTTCGACCGGGGTCCCGCGGCGGGCGATCCGGAGTGGATGAGCTTCTTCCGGGAGGCGGAGCTGGAGCTGCTGGAGGCGCAGTGCTGGTCGGCGCTGGGCGACTGGTCCCGGGCGGCGCGGCACGGGCGGCGGGCGGTGGTGCTCCAGGACGCGCACTTCACCCGGAACCTGGCGTTGTACCGAGCCCAGCTCACGGGTGACCTGGCCCGGGCGGGCCGGGCGGACGAGGCGGCGGCGACGGGGCACCAGGTGCTGGACCTGCTGACCCGGGTGCAGTCGTCGCGGATCCGGGGGATGTTGGCGGGGGCGGCGCGGGTGCTGGAGCCGCGGGCCGGGGCGCGGGAGGTGTCGTCGTTCCTGACCCGCCACCGATCGAGCCCGCCCGGCGCCCCGCCCAGCCCGTCCGACGTGTGAGGACGGAACCGTTGAGCCCGTTCTCGGGTGCGCCCCGCCCAGCCCGTCCGGCGTTTGAGGACGGAACCGTTGAGCCCGTTCTCGGGTGCGCATCAGGGTCTCCTCCGCCCCGGGGCCCGTGAGGTTCCCACCCGCCGGGCGCAGGGATCCGTCCTCAAACGCCGGACGGGCTGGGAGTGGTCGCCCACCGGGCGCAGGGTTCCGTCCCCAAGCGCCGGACCGGCTGAGGTGGCGCGGCCGCGGCAGCCGCAAGGGGGGCGGGCGCCCCGCGAAGTCAGTGGTCCAGGTGGCCCGTGTCGTTCCAGCGTTCCACGGCCGGCAGGCCGTACGCCCAGCCCAGGACCGAAAGCGACGTCGGCTCCAGGCGGATCCGCGCGCCGAAGGACAGGTCCTCCCCCAGCCACCGCGCGCCCAGCGCCCGCAGAATGTGGCCGTGGGCGAAGACCAGCACGTCCCGGTCCGCCGACCGCGCCCAGGCGACGATCTCGTCCGCACGGGCGGTGACATCGGCGACGGACTCCCCGCCCGGCACCCCGTCGCGCCAGATCAGCCAGTCGGGCCGGTCCGCCTTGATCTCGGCCGGGGTCAGCCCCTCGTACGCCCCGTAGTCCCATTCCATCAGCGCGTCCCACCGCTCCGCCCGCTCCCCGAACCCGGCGAGCTCGCAGGTCTCGGCGGCCCGGACGAGCGGGCTGGTGCGGACCTCGACGCCGGGCAGCCCCGCCCACGGCGCCCGGTGCAGCCGTTCACCGAGCAGCTTCGCGCCCTCGCGCCCGCTGTCCAGGAGCGGGATGTCCGTCCTGCCCGTGTGGTTGCCCCGGACCGACCACTGGGTCTGGCCGTGCCGGGCGAGCAGGATGCGCGGTGCCATGAAGGCTCTCCCTGGAACGCTGGTGCTGGGTTCTTCCATCATCCCGTACCGGCCCTCCAGGCAACCTCCCGGCCCCGAGGGGCGTCCCACCCTGCGCAGTCCCGGCCCCGGAATCGGACCACGGCGGGACCGCTGCGTACGGGACGTCCGGAAGGGGACCCCCGGGGGATGCGGTGGCACGGCGCCGCCGTACGGTTGAACGTTCGTCGTCGGCCGCATGAACATGGGGAGAGCTACCGGATGCCGCACGCCACCGCGCCGCCCGCGACCGGTCATCGACCCCGCTGGTGGACGGAGCTGCCACTGATCGCGGTGGTGTACGCGCTGTATTCCGTGGGCCGCCTGCTGGTGCGCGGCGACGTGTCGACCGCGGTCGACCACGGCCTGGCGATCCTGCGGCTGGAACAGGCGCTGTACCTCAACGCCGAGCACCCGCTGAACCGTCTCTTCACCAGCACCCCGTCCCTCGGGATACCCGCCGACTTCGCGTACGCGTCCCTGCACTACCTGGTCACCCCGGCCGTCCTCATATGGATGTTCCGGCGCAGGGCGGCCGCGTACCGGGCGGCCCGGGTCTGGCTGATGAACTCCACGCTGCTGGGGCTGGTCGGCTTCACGCTGATGCCGACCTGCCCGCCCCGGCTGCTGGACGCGAGCCACGGCTTCGTCGACACGATGGCGCAGTACAGCGCGTACGGCTGGTGGGGCGAGGGGGCGAGCGCGCCGCGCGGGCTGAGCGGGATGACCAACCAGTACGCGGCGATGCCGAGCCTGCACGTCGGCTGGTCGCTCTGGTGCGGGATCCTGCTGTGGCGGCACGGCCGCCACCCCCTGATACGGGCGGCGGGGATCGCCTATCCGCTGATCACCACGGTCGTCGTGATGGGCACCGCCAACCACTACTTCCTGGACGCCGTCGCGGGCGCGGCCGTGATGGGCCTCGGGGCCCTGCTGGTGAAGCCCGTCATCCGGTTCGCCGACGGGGTCAAGGCGAGGCTGGCCGGTGTCCTCGCCGGCGGCCGGAAGCAGGGCGGCGCGAGCACCGCCGCCGCGGCGATTCCGGCGACCGTGTCCCCGGATGTCAGTGCCGGGTGCAAGACTTCCACGGGTGAGCGCATCCCCGGCCAGCGGACCACCTCCGCAGATCCCCCCGGCACGGCAGTCGGCGGCACGGCAGCCAGAGACGCCGCCGACGCGGACGCGAACGACGACGCTCCGGCAGCGGCTCGCTGAGCTGCGCGGCCCGTCCGTCGCGCCGCATCCGCTGGACGCCAGAGCCCTGGCCGCCCTCGCCGCCAACCCCGGCTGCAAACGGCGGGCCCTGCTCGACGGCGCCGGGGTGGACAAGGGCGTGCTGGCCACCGCGCTCGGCTCCCCCGCCCCCTTCGGGCAGTCCCAGTTCGCCTTCATGCGGGGCAACGCCTTCGAGGCGAAGGTCAAGGCCGACGGCGGCGCGGAGCTGCTCCGCCTGCTGTACGAGCGCCTGGGCGGCTCCTCCCCCGCCCCGGGCCCGGACGTCGCCACGCCCGATCTGAGCGCCGCCGGTCCCGAGGGCCGTGCCGCGCGCACCGCGCTCGCCCTGCGGGAGGCCACGGCGGCGGGCGGCTGGGCGCTGCTGGACCACCCGATGCTGGCTCTGGAGGTGGCGGGCTCCCCCGCCTATCTGGAGCCCGACGCGGTGGTCGTGCACCCCGACGGCCGGTGGACGGTCGTCGAAATCAAGTCGTTTCCCATGATCGACGCCTCGGCCGACGCGTCGAAGGTCGGCGCCGCCGCCCGCCAGGCCGCGGTGTACGTGCTGGCGCTGGAGCGGGTCGCCGCGGTCACCGCGGGTGCGGAGGTGGGGCAGCGGGTGCTGCTGGTCTGCCCCAAGGACTTCTCGAACCTGCCGACCGCCTCGGTCGTGGACGTACGCAAACAGCGTGCGGTGACCCGCCGTCAGCTGGCCCGGCTGACCCGGATCGAGGAGATCGCGGCGGGGCTGCCCGAGGGGACGACGTTCGATCCGGCGTGCCCGTCCGAGGAGCTGGACGCGGCCCTGGCGGCGGTGCCCCCGGCGTACGCCCCGGAGTGCCTGGCCGCGTGCGAGCTGGCCTTCCACTGCCGGGCGAAGTCCCGGGCCGAGGGGGCGGTGGAGGCGCTGGGCCGCAGCGTGCGCGGTGAGCTGGGCGGGCTGACGACGGTGGCCGGGGTGCTGGCCGCCGCCGCGGGCAAGGAGGGTGATCCCGCCGATCCGACGGTCGCGGCGCTGCGCCGGGCAGCCGCCCTGCGGGCCGAGGCCCTGGAGAGCTCCGCCGTCCTGCGGGCCGGGGCGCGGGAAGCCGCCGCCGTCGCGGGCGCCGCGGCTCCGGAAGGTGCGGCCGCATGTCGCTGATCACCACCCTGGCCCGGCTGGAGGCCGTCGACACCGGCCGCGCCCAGCCGCTCGCGACCGTCCGCCACCGACATCTCACCGACCGGCCGCTGGTGCTGGTGCCGCTGACCACCGCCGGTGAGGCCGGTGCCCCGCTCGGGGCGCTGGTCGGCACGGACCGGGAGGCGCCGCGGCTGCTGGCCGTCGCCCAGCCGCGCGACCGGGACCTGCGGTTCGCGTTCCTGGCCGAGCTGGCGGAGGCGGTCCTGCCGCACATCGAGGCGTACGCGGACGTCGTCGAGCCCGCCGAGCGCAACGAGACCGATCCGGCGACCGGCAAGAAGACCAAGGTCGAGGTCGAGCTGTGCACGGACGCCGGCCAGCTGATCGTGCCGAGCCGGGCGGGCGTCGAGTTCGTGCGTCTGCTGGGCCGGTCCATGCGGTTCCGCCGCACCGCCGAGGACGATCCGGACACCCCGTATCCGGCACCCGCCCGGGTGCCGCTGCTCGGCCGCTGGCTGACGCACTACGGGGAGCGGGCCCGGGTGCCCGGCTCCTCGCTGCTGCTGGCCGCGACCGATCTGCTGAACCGGCACTGGGCGACCGGGCAGAGCAGCCTGGAGGACCAGCACCTGGGCGCGCTGCTGTCCTGGATCGACCCGCCGGCCGGCTCCTCGGGGGCCGAGGCCGCGCTGCGGGCCGAGCTGGCCCGGGACGCGGAGGGCCAGTTGCTGTGTCCCCCGGCCGGTCCGGCGACCGACCCCGACTTCGACAACCGGCTCCTCGCCCCGGCGATCGAGCGGTACGACCGGGCGCGCACGGCGCTCGCCTCCGCCGAGGACGGGCTCGCCGCGGATGCGCGCCTGGGCGAGCTGAGCGGCGCCGAGCGGGAGATCCGTTCGCTGCTGGCGCGGGTCATGCTGCCGACCTGGGACGCGGTCTGGCGCGGTCTCGACCTGTTGCGGGAGCTGCCCGAGGGGGCCCGGGCCGAGGACCGCTGGACCCGGGACCGCTGGTCGTTCACCGCGCACCGCGACCGGGTGCGCTCGGGCGAGCCGCCGCAGCCGCGCCGCGACGACGCGGTGACGGCGGCACAGAAGCTGGCCTCGCGGGAGACCGCCCAGGCCCAGCTGGAGGCACAGGAGGCGCTGGACGATCCGCTGGTGCTGGCGGGGCGGCGGCTGGCGGGCGAGGCGTTCCTCGCCACGGTGACGGATGTGGAGATGGCGTACACCGAGTCCAAGCGGCCCTCGCCGCGCCCGCTGGTCACCGTCCGCACGGACGAGCGACCGCATCTGGGCGAGCGGACGAAGGTCTACCGCTCGCTGGAGGGCAAGCCGCAGACGGCGGAGTTCGTGCGGGCCGAGCAGGAGACGGACCAGGACGGCGAAGTCCTGCTGGTGCTGCGGATCCTGGACCGGATGGGCCGGGGCAAGGAGCCCGCGCCCGGTTCGGTGCCGGAGCCCGGGGAGCGGATCGCCTGGACCCTGTTCGAGCACGACCAGCGCGGCGGTCCGAAGCTGCCGGACCCGGAGGAGACGCCGTGGACCCACGGCGGGCCGCCGGGCGCGGACGCCGCGACGCGTGCGGAGCAACCCGACCCCGTGACCCCGGAGGACCTGCTGTGACCCCGACCCCGACCCCGACCCCCGCCTCCACCGCCCGGGAGGGATCGCGGTGACCGTCGTCTTCGATCCGGGCGCGGAGGCGGCCCGTGCGACCGGCGCGATCCTCGACGACACCCTGCACGGCGGCAGCCGGGGCGTCGTCGTGGACTCGCCCCCGGGCGCGGGCAAGTCGACGCTGGTGGTCCGGGCGGCCCTGGAGCTGGCCGCCGCCGGGCACCCGCTGATGGTGATCGCGCAGACGAACGCCCAGGTCGACGACCTGGTCGTACGGCTCGCGGAGAAGGACCCCGAGCTGCCGGTGGGGCGGCTGCACAGCAGCGACTCCGACCCGTACGACAAGGTGCTGGACGGCCTCGCCAACGTCACGAAGTCGGCGAAGGCCGCCGATCTGGCCGGACTCGACGTGGTGATCTCGACGGCCGCGAAGTGGGCGCACGTGAAGAACGTGGAGCCGTGGGGGCACGCGATCGTCGACGAGGCGTACCAGATGCGCTCGGACGCGCTGCTGGCCGTGGCCGGGCTGTTCGAACGAGCGCTGTTCGTCGGGGACCCGGGTCAGCTGGACCCGTTCTCGATCGTGGGCGCGGACCAGTGGGCGGGGCTCAGCTACGACCCCTCCGCGAGTGCGGTGTCCACGCTGCTCGCCCACAATCCGGAGCTGCCGCAGCACCGGCTGCCGGTGTCGTGGCGGCTCCCGGCCTCGGCGGCTCCGCTGGTGTCGGACGCGTTCTACCCGTACACGCCGTTCCGCAGCGGTACGGACCACGGGGACCGGAAGCTCTCCTTCGGGGTGGCGTCGGACGGGTCGGGGCCCGACCGGGTGCTGGACGAGGCGGCGGAGTCCGGGTGGGGGCTGCTGGAGCTGCCCGCCCGGCACACCCCGCGCACGGACCCCGAGGCGGTACGGGCGGTGGCCCTGGTGGTCCGGCGGCTGCTGGACCGGGGCGGCGTCGCCACCAGCGAGCGGGCGGACGAGCCGGTGCCGGTGACGGCGGACCGGGTGGCGGTCGGCACGGCCCACCGGGACCAGGCGGCGGCGGTGCGGACCGCGCTCGCGGAGCTGGGCGTCACGGGGGTCGCGGTGGACACGGCGAACCGGCTCCAGGGCCGCGAGTTCGACGTCACGGTGGTGCTGCACCCGTTGTCGGGCCGCCCCGACGCCACGGCCTTCCACCTGGAGACGGGCCGCCTGTGCGTGCTGGCGTCCCGGCACCGCCACGCCTGCGTCGTGGTGTGCCGGGAAGGGGTGGCGGACCTGCTGGACGAGCACCCGTCCACGGAGCCGGTCCAGCTGGGCGTCACGGTGAAGTTCCCCGACGGCTGGGAGGCCAACCACGCGGTGCTGGCCCATCTCGCGGAGCACCGGGTGCGCTGGAGGCCGTAAAGGTGTCCGGCCGGCGGAGCTCAAGGCCTGGGGCCCCCTTGCGCGGGGTTGGACAATGGAGGGTGGCCGTCCTGGCCGCGCGAGGGAGGAACAGCACATGACAGAGTCCGAGCGGAACGAACGGCAGCGGCTGCGCCCCGCGCCGCTGCTCTTCGAGCCGTCTCAGGCCACGGCGGATCCGGAGCACTTCTTCGACCTGGAGTCGCTGGAGGACCCCCGTGAGCTGCTGGCCCGGGCGACGGAGCTGACGCAGGCCTTCCGGGCGGCGACGGACCGGTCGGTGGAGTTCCAGGCGATGGCGGCGGCGCAGCTCGCCGACCCGCGCCGGTTCGACCGGCTGACCGCTGCGGACGTCGCGGAGCGTGCGGAGTGGACCGAGGACTACGCGAAGAAGATGATCGAGTTCGGCCGCTCCCTGCTGGACTCCCCGAGAGCCTGACCCCCTGGAGGGGCCCGGAGCCTGCGGACGGGAAAGGCCCAGGCCCCTGGGTTCTGCGGAGGTCTGCGGGACCGATGTGGTCGGGGGGGGCGGCCGGGGCAGGTGCTGCGCCGTCAGGCCGGGGGTCAGGTCCCGTGGCATATTCCGGCGGGCAAGATACCCCTCCCGCTCCTCGTCTGTCCCGGTTTCCGGCAACTCTCGGAATCAGTTCCGTCACTCCCGGTAGACCTTGCTTCATGAGCGCATGGCTGAAAGACACAACGACCCTGCAGGCCGGTGCCGCCGTCGCGCACCACGGCGTCGACATCTTCGCCCTGCTGCGGGACCAGTCCGGATCCCAGGCCGCCCAGGTCACGGCGGCCGGCGCCGCCTGGCTGGCCGGGGCCGCCCCCTACCCCCGCAGCACGCTCGCCCAGTGGGAGGAGCACCCCACGGCCCCCGGGGTGCTGCCCTGCGGTTCCGCTTTCGACGTGGTGAACGTACCGGCGCTGTTCGGGCGGCGGATGCTGGAGCGGCTCTGGGCGGAGGGGCCCGGCTCCGGTCCGGTCGCCACGCACCGGGGCCGGATGCTGCTGTTCGCGGCCCCCGGAACGGCCCAGCGGCTGCCCTCGCTGCTCGCCTGGGAGGAGTGGGGAAGCGGCGGTTCCCAGAGGCCCGCAGACCCCGGGGATGCGCGCGGCCCGGTGCCGCCCCTGCTCTGTCACGGCACCGGGGACGCCGTGACCGTACCGCCGCTGACTTGCGCGTCGTCGGAGGGCGGGCCGCGCTGGGTGGTCGCCCCCGACACCCGTAACCCCTGGCTGCCGGGTCCCGATGTGCTGCTCTGGGCGTGTGTGCGGGTGAGCCGGTCCACCTCCTCGCGGGCCGGCTCGATGTCGATTTTTCCTCGGGCGGATCAGGGTGCTAATGTCTACGACGTCACCAGGCGCCGTTAGCTCAGTTGGTTAGAGCAGCTGACTCTTAATCAGCGGGTCCGGGGTTCGAGTCCCTGACGGCGCACAGACAGGAGAAGCCCCCCGTGGAAGCGGGGGGCTTCTCCGTGTGCGGGGGCCGGCGGGAAGGCTTCAGACACCGGCGGTGATCCGGACGGTCCAGGAGCCGGACGGGGTACGGTCGGCGACCTCGATACGGGTGGCGTCGCCCGGGACGGTGAAGGTCTCGCCGACTCCCAGCGGGGCGTCGGCCAGCGGCGGGTAGACCGAGCGGTCCCAGCAGGCCCCCGTCTCCGGGTGGGTGTCGACGACCTCGACGGGTCCGCCGCCGGAGGCCGTCTCGCTGCGGACGCGGTAGATCAGGATGCCCTCGGCGCAGGTGTCCCGGTCGTTGCCGGTGGCGCCGCGGGCCTCGATGGCCAGGGCGCTGTCGGTGCCGGTACGGACGACGGCGAGCCGGGTCCCGATCGAGCCGCCGGGCACCGGGGCGGCGGCGACCGGTTCCAGGGTGAGGTCGGCCGAGCCCTGGACGCAGACGACCTGCCGGCCGCCGAGCCAGCCGAGCTTCCACTTGTGCCAGCCGAACAGGTCGGGGGCGAGGCCGAACTGGCTGCCCATGACGTCCCAGTCGCCGACGTACGTGTCCCAGTCGCCCTTGCCGTCGGTGGGCCGGTGGTAGAGGTCGGCGAGGTCGAAGACGTGCCCGGTCTCGTGGGCGAGGACGTTGCGGTCGGGCGGGTGCTGCTCGAAGACCGTGACGACGCGCCGGATGTCATGGTCGTCGGCGCGCAACGGCCGGTCGAAGTTGACGACTTTCGTGGCGTCGGAGTCGACGCCCGGGGCGTCCGGGTCGGCCACCAGGTAGACGACGTCGTACCGGGAGAAGTCCACGTCGTCGTCGGCGGCGGCGATGGCGTCCCGCAGATAGGCGGTGCGCCGCTCGGCGTTCCAGTCCCGCTCTATGCCGTACCAGGTGGAGTCGCGCGGCATCTGCGTCCAGCTCCGCTGCGGGTGCGGGCGCAGGGTGAACCGGCCGTAGCTGGCGCGCTCGAAGAAGCGGGTGGTGGCGGGGAAGTGGTCGGCGGTGAGCACCTCGGGGGTGAGGACCGGCTCGGAGTCCGGGAAGGACAGGAAGATCATGACCGCGTCGAGGCCCTGACCGGGGCGCGGGTAGGCCGCGTTCCAGGTGTCCAGGCCGAGCGAGTGGTGGGCCGCCGTCCGGGGCAGGGCGCACGGGGCGGCGTCGCCCGTGGCGGCCACGGCGGGGCCCGCGACGAGCGACATGGCGGCGAGCGCCAGGAGGGAGGTGGCGGCTGCGGCCAGACTGCGCAGGGGCGGCCGTTCCGCTCCCCCGGGTCCGCGACGGGACGGCACATCGACCTCCGGGTGGGGAAACACGGTCCATCCCGTCCACCCTGTGCCGCTTCACCACGCCACGCCCTGTTGTGCTGCCCCACACGGGTCAGCGGCCAAAATCGCCCCCCACACCTTCACGGAACGTCACCGCCAGTCAGTCCAGTCGTCCGATGCAACAGATCCGCGCAGAAACGACCAGGACCGGGCAAAGCGGAACGCCTGCTCCCGATCACTTCCGGCCGCGCACGGTGGCCCGGACCGAATGGTGAGCTGGAACGGCCGAGGCGGCACCCTCTATGCTTCACCACGCTTTCCCGCGTGGAACGGGCCCCTTCACGGGACCACCACCCGGTGGCCAGTCCGACCCCACCAGTTCACAACGACCTTCACAGCGGGAGCGAGCGGTGAGCGGAACCTCCGAAGGGCCGAGGGCCTCGGCAGGCACGGCCCCGGGCGCGCCCGCCCCGCCGGTCACGGAGCGTCATACGACGGCCCCGGCCGCGAGCGGTCCCACCCCGGCCGATTCCGCCCGGGTCGCTTCCGCCGGGAGCGACCCCGCCGCGAGCGGCCCCCGTTCCGTCGCCTCCGAGCTGCGCGACTACCGGGCCGCGTTCAACGCCGCCACGCTCCCCATGGGCGTCGTCGACGGCCGGGGCCATGTCGTGCGGGCCAACGAGGCGCTCGGCGGGCTGCTGGGAACCCCTGCGGCGGCCCTCGCCGGGCGGCAGGCGTGCGAGCTGCTCGACCTCGCCGGCGACGACCGCACCTGGCACGCGTACCGCGAGGTCCTTCTCGGCCGCCGGTCCCGGTTCCGCTGCACGCGCCGGCTCAAGCACCCCGACGGGCGCTCCCTGTGGGCCGAGATCACCGTCGTACCGATGACGGGAGCCTCGGCTGCGGAGTCCGCCCGGGTGCTCCTGACGGTCGCGGACGTCAGCGACCGGCGGGAGCTCCAGGAGCGCCTGCGCCATCTCCAGATGCACGACCCGGTGACCCGGCTGCCCAACCGGACGCTGTTCTTCGAACGCCTCGCCTCGGCCCTGGAGACCCCGCCGTACCAGGACGACTCCCTGCCGTCGCGGCAGCACGCCCGGATCGGCCTCTGCTACCTGGATCTGGACGGCTTCAAGGCGATCAACGACACCTTGGGCCACCGCACCGGGGACCGGCTGCTGGCCGCCGTCGCCGCGCGGCTCACCGACTGCGCCGAGAACGACGCCTCCCGCAACGCCGGGAGCAGCCGGCTGGTGGCGCGCCTGGGCGGCGACGAGTTCGCGATCCTGGTCGAGGACTCGGTCGGCACCCAGGAGCTGACCGACCTGGCCCACTCGGTCCTCGCCGCGCTCCAGCAGCCGTTCGACCTGGCAGGCCAGCGGCTCTCGGTCTCCGCGTCGATCGGCGTGGTCGAGCGGGCCGCCGCGGGCACCTCGCCCACCGGTCTGATGCAGGCCGCCGACACCACGCTGTACTGGGCGAAGGCGGACGGGCGGGCCCGCTGGACCCTGTTCGACCCCGAGCGCAACGCCCACCGCATGACCCGCCAGTCCCTCTCCTCGACGCTCCGGCCCGCCGTCGAGCGCGGCGAGTTCACGCTGGAGTACCAGCCGCTGGTCGGGATGGCCGACGGGGTGCTGCGCGGGGTCGAGGCGCTGGTGCGCTGGAACCACCCGCAATTCGGCGTACTGCCGCCGAATCGGTTCGTCCAGATCGCCGAGGAGGACGGTTCGATCGTCCAGCTCGGCCGGTGGGTGCTGCGCACCGCGTGCCGGCAGGCGCGGCGCTGGCAACTGGACCACCCGGACGAGCCGCCGCTGTTCATCAGCGTCAACGTCGCCGTACGACAGGTCTGGGACTCCGACCTGGTGGCCGATGTGGCGCAGATCCTGGCCGAGACCGAACTCGCCCCCGGGCTGCTCCAGCTGGAGCTGACCGAGTCGGCGGTGATGGGCTCCGGCGGTCGCCCGCTGAGAGCTCTCCAGGCCCTGAGCGACATGGGCGTACGGATCGCCATCGACGATTTCGGGACGGGTTATTCGAACCTCGCCTACCTCAGCCGGCTGCCCGTCTCCGTACTGAAGCTGGACGGTGCGTTCGTGAAGGGCTTCCGGTACGAGGACGGTACGCATCCGAGCCCCGCCGACGAGACGATCGTGGAGGCCATGGTGCAGCTGGCGCACCGCCTGGGCCTGACCGTCACCGCGGAGTGCGTGGAGACGGCCGGGCAGGCGGAGCGGCTGCGGCGGATCGGCTGCGACACGGGGCAGGGGTGGCTGTACTCGCGGGCCGTGGCGCCGGAGCAGATCGCCGGGCTGATCGGGTCCCGGCCGCTGGAGGGCTGACGCCCCGGGGGCGGCCGGGAGCCTCGGCCCGGCGCGGGCCGACCGGAGCCGCCACCGCGCCCTCGGGTGACCGGGGCCCGTGGGACGAGGGCCCTACGAGGCGTTCGGCAGTCCGTACGCGTCCGCGATCAGGCCGTAGCTCCGCAGCCGCGCGTCCCCGCCGTGCGCGTTGGCGGTGATCATCAGCTCGTCGGCGCCGGTGCGCTTGGCCAGGTCGTCCAGGCCGGTGCGGACCTCGCCGGCGGTACCGTGGATGACGTTGGCGAGCCAGCCGTCGACGAACTCCCGCTCCATCGGGGAGAAGTCGTACGCCTCCGCCTCCTCCGGGCTCGGGATCAGCCCGGGGCGGCCGGTGCGCAGCCGGACCATGGACAGGGCACCGGTCAGCACCTGGCGACGGGCCTCGCGCTCGTCGTCGGCGGCCAGCGCCGAGACCCCGATCAGGGCGTACGGGGCGTCCAGCACGGCGGAGGGCCGGAAGGAATCGCGGTACAGGTCGAGCGCCGGGATGGTGTTCTGCGCCGAGAAGTGGTGCGCGAAGGCGAACGGCAGCCCCAGCGTCCCGGCCAGCCGCGCACTGAAGCCGGAGGAGCCCAGCAGCCAGACGGGCGGCCGGTGTGCGGACTGCACCCCACCGGGGGAGGTCGCCTGGACCGGGCCCGGAACGGCGTGGATCCGGCTGTACGGGTGCCCGTCCGGGAAGTCGTCGTCCAGGAAGCGGATCAGCTCCATGAGCTGCTGGGGAAAGTCGTCGGCCCCCTCGTTGAGCCGGTCGCTGCGGCGCAGGGCCGCCGCCGTCGCGCCGTCCGTGCCCGGCGCCCGGCCGAGGCCGAGGTCGATCCGGCCCGGGGCCATCGCCTCCAGGGTGCCGAACTGCTCGGCGATCACCAGCGGGGCGTGGTTGGGCAGCATCACCCCGCCGGAACCGAGGCGGATGCGCTCGGTGTGGGCGGCGATGTGCGCGAGGATCACGGCCGGGGAGGACGAGGCGACCCCGGGCATGGAGTGGTGCTCGGCGACCCAGAAGCGGTGGAAGCCGCGGCTCTCGGTGAGCTTCGCGATCTCCACACTCGTGCGCAGGGCCTCGGTCGCGGTGCGGCCCTGCCCCACCGTGACCAGGTCGAGGACGGAGAGCGGAACGGCGGCCGTCCCGGCTGCGGCGGCCCGGATCCCGTCGCCGTCGGCCGCTCGGCCGCTCCCCGCGCCGCTGGTCTCGTCGCCTCGGATGTCGTCCACGTGTCGGCCTCTCCCGGTGCTGCTGTCGTACGTCTGCGTATCGGAGGGACAACAGGAGGGCGGCTCCGCTTTATTCCCGGCGGGTCGCCGCGCGCTACTCCCGCACCTCGATGCCCTTCGGCTCCAGCTGCCGCAGCACCGGCTCACGGCTGGCGAACAGGGTGCCGAGCGTGGGCGCCCACGTCCGGCGGTCGGCGAGGCGCAGTCCCTCCCAGACCGTGACCTGGTTGGCGGTGAGCACGGGCTTGCCGAGCAGTTCCTCCAGCTCGGGGATGTACGCGGTGGTGTGCAGGGAGGTGTCCGGGACCAGCACCACCTCGGCGTCCGGCTGGTCCGCCTCCCGCACCAGCCGCTTCACCTCGTCCGGGCCCCAGGTGCCGGCCTCGGCCGACGAACCGGCGCCGCCGGACACGGCGGCCACCACCTCGATGCCCGCCGATGCCAGGAACGCGGCGAAGAGCCCGGTGACATCGTCCGGGTAGGGCGCGGCGACGGCGACCCGGCGGGCGCCCAGCTCCCGTACCGCGTGGCCGAAGCCGATGGAGGTGCTGGAGGCGGGGAGCCCGGCCGCCCTGGCGAGCGTGGCGATCTGCTCGTGGGCGCCTTCCCAGCCCTGCCCGAAGCTGCCGCCACTGGAGGCCCAGATCAGCGCCTCGGCCCCGGCGAGGCGCAGTTCCTCGACGCCCTCGGCGATCCGGTCGGGGGCACCCTGCTCGCGCAGCGCGTCGGCGCGGTAGACGTCCTCGCCGGTCTCGGTGGAGAACAGGGGCAGCCGGATGTCGGTGTCGAGCAGGATCTCGGTCCGTGGGAAGTCGTCCTCGGCGGCGTGGCCCGGGTAGAGAAGTCCTACGGTCGTCATGTCCACCCTTCCTGTAGGTCGACGGCTCGCCGCGCGGCGGGCGATCCCCTCGCGGGGTCGCGGCGGCCCACCGGACGCTCCGGCGGCCGTGACCGCGCGACTGGTCACTCTTGCCCCGACTTGTTCCCAGTATTCCCCCGGGTGGTCGCCGGGGCGCGCGGCCGGGCGTCGTTGACGCGGCGGTGAGCTGCTGCGAGCGTGGGCGGTCGATCTTGTCCGTTCCGTCGCGGAGGGCCGACCACCCATGCCGGATCCCGTCCTGCTCGTCCTCGACGCCGCTCCCTCGCCCCGGCTCGGCCGGCTGACCGGCAGGGTGGATGTGCGGTACGCGGACGCCGCCACGCTCGCCGAGCGGCTTCCGGCCGCCGATGTGCTGCTGGTGTGGGATTTCGCGTCGGACGCCGTACGGGACGCCTGGCCGGGTCCGGGGCGGCGGCCGCGCTGGGTGCACACGGCGAGCGCGGGCGTGGACCGGCTGCTCTGCCCGGAGCTGGTCGCCTCCGACACCGTCCTGACCAACGCGCGGGGCGTCTTCGAGCGTCCGATCGCGGAGTACGTGGCGGGACTGGTGCTGGCGATGGCCAAGGACCTCCCCGGCACCCTGGAGCTGCAACGGGAGCGGCGCTGGCACCACCGCGAGGGGCGGCAGGTGGCCGGTTCACGGGCGGTGGTCGTCGGCGCGGGCCCCATCGGCCGGGAGATCACCCGGCTGCTGCACGGCCTGGGGGTCACGGTGGCCCTGGTGGGGCGGACCGCCCGGCGCACCATCCACGGGGCGGCGGATCTGGACCGGCTGGCGGCGCGGGCGGACTGGGTGATCGCGGCGGCCCCGCTGACCGATGCGACGCGCGGGATGTTCGACTCCCGCTTCTTCGGCCTGCTCCAGCCGTCGGCGCACTTCATCAACGTGGGGCGCGGGGCGAGCGTGGTCCAGGCCGACCTGGTGGACGCGCTGAACCGCCGCTGGTTCACGGGCGCGGCGCTCGATGTGTTCGAGGACGAACCGCTGGGGGCGGACAGCCCGTTGTGGGACGTACCGGGGCTGCTGGTCTCGCCGCACCTGAGCGGGGACACGGCGGGGTGGCGCGACCGGCTGGGTGAGCAGTTCGTCGCGCTGTACGAACGCTGGTCGCGGGGCGAGCCGTTGCCCAACGTCGTCGACAAGAAGCGCGGTTACGTCCCCTCCACCGACCTCGACACGCCCGGCGAGCCCGGCGAGCCCGGCGAACACGGCGCCGGCTGACAACAGAAGTGACTGACGTGGAGTCATGAATTCTCCGTGACGGGGGAACACGCCCCGCGCACCCCTGGTCGCGCTCCGCCCCCTCCGGGCACGGGAAGGTCACCTTCCGGCCACTGTTGGGTTACATGCCTCCGGCTACCCGCATAGACGTACGGGATCGGGCAGGCGCTCACCCTGTCCGGACTGTTCGACCTCCAGGAGATTGCGAACCATGGCTGAATTCCCGAACCTGTCCCGCCGGGGTTTCCTCAACGGAACGGCGGCCGTGGGCGGCCTCCTCGTCGTGCCCGGCCTCCTCACCGCGTGCAGCAAGACCGACTCCGGCTCCGCGACCGGCGAGGGCGCCCTGGAGAAGCTCCGCAAGCAGGGATTCGTACGGGTGGCGTACGCCAACGAGGCACCGTACGGCTACCTGGAGGGCAAGGAGCTGAAGGGCGAGGCCCCGACGCTGCACCGCGAGATCTTCCGGGCGCTCGGGGTGGACGAGCTGAAGCCGACGCTCTCCGAGTGGGACGGGCTGATCCCAGGACTCCAGGCCGGGAAGTACGACGTGGTCAGCGCGGGCATGGCCATCACCCCGGAGCGCTGCGGCAACGCGATCTTCTCCGAGCCGGAGTTCATCTCGCCGACCGCGCTGATGGTGCAGAAGGGCAACCCGAAGAAGCTCACCGACCTGGCCTCCGCGAAGGAGGCGGGGGTCACCGTCGGTGTGATGTCCGGTGCGGTCGAGGGGAGTTACGCCAAGGGTGCGGGCATCTCCGAGGACAGGATCAAGACGCTGCAGAAGCCGCAGGACGGGGCCGACGCCGTCAAGGGCGGCCGGATCGACGCGTTCCTGCTCACCGGGATCTCGCTGCGCTGGCTGGCGAAGACCAACCCGGACACCGAGGTCACCGAGGCGTTCGTGCCGGAGCTGGACGGCAAGGAGCAGTTCTCCCCCGGCGGGGCGGTGTTCCGCAAGGGCAACGAGGATCTGCGGGACTCCTTCAACCGCGAGCTGAAGAAGATCGTCTCCGACCGCTCGCGCTATGTGCAGCTGCTGGAGCCGTACGGGTTCGGGGAGACGGAGATCCCGCCCGCCGACCTGAGGACGGCGGATCTGTGCAAGGGCTGACGGGGCGGGCGCGCGCGCATGAGTGACTTCTTCTCCCTCCTCGTCGAGGAGTTCCCCCGCGTCCGGTCGGGTCTGTGGGTGACGCTCCAGGCCACGGTCCTGGGCGCGCTGCTGGCCGGGGTGCTGGCGTTCGCGCTCGGCCTGATGGCGGGCAGCCGACTGCTTCTGGCGCGCGGGGTCTCCCGGGTGGTCGTGGAGTTCTTCCGGGGCACCTCCCTCTACATCCAGTTGTTCTGGCTCTACTACGCGATGCCGCTGGTGACCGGCTACGAACTCACCCCCGTCATCTGCGGGGTGGTCGCGTTCGGCCTCAACTTCGGTGCGTACGGAGCCGAAGTGGTGCGAGGCGCGATCAACTCCGTGCCGCGCGGGCAGTACGAGGCGGCGATCGCGCTCAACCTCAGCCCGGCCAGGCGGCTGTGGAAGGTGATCCTGCCGCAGGCGTGGGTGCAGATGATCCCGAGCTTCACCAACCTGCTGATCCAGTTGCTCAAGGCGACGCCGCTGCTGTGGCTGATCTCCGCCGCCGATCTGATGACGGTGGTCCAGCAGCTGCGCGACCGTACCGGTGAGACGCTCACCGCCTATCTGACCCTGCTGGCCGCCTACTTCGTGCTGGCGTACGCCCTGACGATGCTCATGAATCTGCTGGAGCGGAGCGCCAAGCGGCGGCTCGGCCTGGACACCGGCGCGAAGAGCCTGTTCAAGAGCCGCAGCGCGGCCACGACCGCCGTGGGAGGTACCCGGTGAACGGCTTCGACTGGAACGCCGTCGGGGAGTCCCTGCCCCTGCTGCTGGAGGGATTCCGGGTCACCCTGCTCGCGACCGTCCTCGGCACCCTGGTGGCGGCCGTGCTGGGGCTGGTCGTCGCGATGGCGGGGCGGGCGCCAAGCAGGCTCGTGACCGTCCCGGTGCGCCTCGTCACGGAGTTCGTCCGCTCCACCCCGCTGCTGGTGCAACTGGTCGGTGCATCGGCCCTGTTCAACACGGTGGAGCCGCTGTACACCGGCATCGCGGTGCTGGGGATCCACTACGCCGCGTACACCTCCGAGGTCTACCGGGCCGGGATCGACAGCGTGCCGAAGGGCCAGTGGGAGGCGTGCCGCGCGCTGTCGCTGTCGCCCCGGCGCACCTGGCAGGCCGTGATCCTGCCGCAGGCGGTGCGCAATGTGCTGCCCGCACTCGGGAACTACGCGATCTCGATGTTCAAGGAGACGCCGTTCCTCGCCGTGATCACGGTGCAGGAGATGGTCTTCGAGGCCCGGAAGTACGGGGCCGACCACTTCGCGTACACCGAGGTGTTCACCCTCGCCGGCCTGATCTTCCTGGTCGCGAGCTACCCCACGTCGCTGTTGATGAGAAAGCTGGAGAAGCGTCTTGGCCACTGAACCCCTCCCCCTGCAGAAGACGGATTCGCCCGGGCCGGCCGCCGCTCCCGAGGAGGCCGTCCCCGCCTCGGCCCGTACGGGCGAGCCGCTGGTCCGGTTCGACAAGGTGGTCAAGCGCTACGGCGACCATGTGGTCCTGGACGAGCTGGACTTCACCGTGGACCGCGGCGAGCACGTCACCCTGATCGGGCCCAGCGGCTCGGGCAAAACCACGATCCTGCGGCTGCTGATGACGCTGGAGAAGGTCAGCGGCGGGGTGATCTGGGTCGACGGCGCCCCGCTGACCCACCTACGCAGCCCGGACGGCTCGCTGAAGCCGGCGGGCGAGAAGCAGCTGCGCGAGTCCCGGAAGAAGATCGGGATGGTCTTCCAGCAGTTCAACCTCTTCCCGAACATGAAGGTGATCGAGAACATCACGGAGGCCCCGGTCAGCGTGCTCGGCAAGAGCCGCGAGGAGGCGGAGACCCGGGCCCGGGAGCTGCTGGACCTGGTCGGGCTCTCGGCGAAGGTCGACGCCCATCCCTCCCAGCTCTCCGGCGGCCAGCAGCAGCGGGTGGCGATCGCGCGGGCGCTGGCCATGGAGCCGGAGATCCTGCTGCTCGACGAGGTGACCTCCGCGCTCGACCCGGAGCTGGTGGCCGGGGTGCTGGAGCTGCTCGGCGACATCGCCCGCAACACCGACATCACCATGCTCTGCGTGACCCACGAGATGAACTTCGCCCGGGACGTCTCGGAGAAGGTCCTGATGTTCGACGCGGGACGGGTCGTGGAATCCGGATCCCCGGAAAAAATCTTCTCGGATCCCTCACACGAACGTACGCGCGAGTTCCTCAACGCGGTGCTGTGACCTCGCCGTTGATGCGCTGCTCATGGCAGTGGCATATGCCAGACGGGTGCGCCCCAGATGACAGCTCCGGGGCGCCCCTACTGACTCGTCAACTGCCGCCCCGCGGGGGCCTTCCGGCGGCTATCGTGGGGCGAAAGCTTGCGGTCACAACCTGGTAGGGGGACACCGTGGCGTTGAAGCCCGAGCCGACGGCGCCGTTCCACTCGGTGCAGTACGCCCTGCGCGTGCTCGAATCGGTCTCCAAACACGGCAACGGTGTGACCGATGCCCAGATCTCCCGGGAGACCGGGCTGCCGACCGGCCACCTCGCCTCCCTCCTCCTCACACTGCGCCGCGAGGGGTATGTGGAGCAGGTCAGCGACGGCGCGTACGTCATCGGCGCGTCCCTTCTGCTGCTCGGCTCCGGGGCGGCCCGCCGCAGGGCCCTGGAGGACCGCCTCCAGCTCACCCTGTCCGAGCTGCGCGACTCCGTCGGCGCGGCCGTCTATCTCAGCCGGTATACGGACGGCGAGGTCAGTGTGACGCAGGTCGCGGACGGACCGCTCACCCCCGCGGTCAACGAGTGGGTGGACTTCCGCTCCTCGGCGCACGCCAGCGCGGTCGGCAAGTGCCTGCTGGCCCAGCTCGACCACGACGGGCGGCGCGACCACATCTCCCGGCACCGGACGGCCCGGCTCACCTCGCGGACGATCACCGACGAGAAGATCCTCTTCTCCCAGCTGGACGCCCAGTCCGCCACGGTCCCGGTGCTGGATCTCCAGGAGTACGCGGTGGGCACCGTCTGCGCGGCCGTTCCGCTGACGGCAGGCTCCGCCGCGGGCTGCCTCGCCCTGTCGCTGCCGATCGAGGACGCGCACCGGCTGCGGTCGGCGGCCGAGACGCTGAGCCGCCGGGCGGCGCCGGTGCTGCTGTCGCTGGCGCTGTAGCGCCCCGGGGCCCGGGCGGGGGTGGTCACCAGCACCCCTCGGGACCAGGTATTATTTTCGAGTCAGCAGGCGCCGTTAGCTCAGTTGGTTAGAGCAGCTGACTCTTAATCAGCGGGTCCGGGGTTCGAGTCCCTGACGGCGCACGGCACGCAGTGGCGGTCTCCTTCACGGAGGCCGCCACTTCGCTTTTCCGGGGTGTGGCCCACAGGGCCGTCCCCCGCTCCGCGTACCGGGTCAGCAGGGCCGCCAGCTCCACGGCGTCCAGCGGCGCATACGTACCGTCGCCGCCCCGGCCCCACCAGACCGGGTCCGGGCAGCGGAAGCCCTCCCGGCGCAGGGCCACCCGGTGGATCTTGTTGGTCGCGGTGACCGGCATCCGGTCGAGGATCCGGACGAACCGGGGCGCCGTCTTCGTCCCCCGGGTCCGGCTGGGCGCGCAGGAACGCGGCGAAGGCCGCCGGGTCGAAGGCCGCACCCGCGGCGTCGCCGGGGCGAGCACCCGCGTAGGGCGAGCAGGGCGGCGTACGCCTCGGTGCCGGTGACCAGGACCCGTACGCCCGGCAGCTCCAGATCGACGAGGAGCGGCAGGTGGGCGCGCCCGGTGATCAGGAGAGGGGCTTCGGTGTGCAGGATGTCGCGGGCCGGCTCGGGGCCGCGCCGGGTGGGATTGATCCCCGCGACGGCGGCCCCGGCCAGGGCCGCCGCGCTGAGCCACAGCGGGAACTCGGGGGTGTTGTCGAGCAGGACGCCGAAGTGCGGTTCGCCGCCGCGCGGCAGCAGATCCGCGAGGAGCGCCGCCGTGCGGCGGCGCCCTCGACCACCTGGTGATGACTGAGCACGGTGGGGCCGTGCTTCAGGGCGGGCCGGTGGTCACCCCATTGGCGTCGTACGAGCTCCGCGACGGTGCCGGTACTCCTCATGGCACCGCACGGTAACTGATTGAGCGTCAGAACTTGACGTCGGAGCAGGCGTAGAACGCGTTGGTGGTGTCCGCGACGTTCCACACGGCGAGGATGATGTGCTTGCCGGTCTTCTGGGTGGGGATCGTGCCCTGGTGGGTCAGGGTGGCCGGCGGCTGCTGGTTGCCGTAGGGCACGGTCATGAAGGGCTGCGATTCGAGCGCGGCCCGGGTGAGCGGCTTGGTGGAGTCCCAGCCGTTCTTGGTGATGTAGTAGCGGAAGTCGCTGGTGGAGTGGCGGGCGGTGAACTGCCAGCGGAAGCTGTAGCCCTGCCCGCCGGTGACCTGCGTGGCGGGCCAGTTGCCGCCTCTGGGGTCGTCGAGCTGGGCGAACTGCCCGTTGCCGCCGGAGCAGATCTTGCCGTCCGCCGGTCCTGCCGCCGGGAAGCCCTTCGGGCCCTCGACGCTCTGCGGCTCCCACTGGATGTTGCCGCAGCCGGTCACCGTGCCGTTGGCACAGAGCTTCTGACGGCTGATCGGGGAGTCCGTGTAGCCGTGGCTGCTGGCGCTGGTGGTCGCGAGCACCGAGACGCCCGCTATCGCCAGGCCGATCACGGCCGCGCTTGCCTTTTTCCGCATGGGCTGTCGCTCCTCTAGAACGTGGGGGAGGTTCCATGAGCATTGCTCGACTGCTGCGCGCTTGGTACGGAGTGCTGTGCGTGACGCGGTGCTGCGGTCTAGACCAAGTCTTAGATTATTGACGCGCCGTGAACATGTCCAGACCAATGGGCGTCGTATTCCGGCGGCTCTCCGAACCGCCGGAACCTCCCCCGGGGTCTCAGGCCCCGTCCCCTCCCCCACTGCGGCCGGTGTAGAAGGCAACCGTCAAGTCCTTCACGAGCGCCTTGCGTTCGTAGTCGTCGAGTTCGACGATGCCGCGCGTGGTGAGTCGGTTGACGGTGTCGTCGACCGCGTCCACCACGGAGGTGAGCACGCTGTCGCGGTGCCTTGAGTCGATCGCGGCGATGCGCCGCCGCTGCATGGCCGCCGCGACCTCGGGGGCGTACTCGATACCGGTCGGCTGCGCGGAGTACACCTCGACGCCGACCGGTTCGCAGTCCGCCTTCAGCATCCGGGTCAGCGCGTCGCCGACGGCCTCCGCGTCGCGCAGGGTCGGGGCGTCCTCGTGGAACGCGTCGGCGGGCAGCTGCGAGAGGACCCGGGCCATCGCGGCCTCGACCTGGGCGCTCAGATACGCCTCGTGGTCCTCGATGCCGAGGACGGCCCGGACGGTGTCCTCGATCCGCCACACCACGAGGACGACCACGCGCAGGGCGGTGCCGTTCGCGTCGACGGCGGGCAGCGGTTCGCTGCGCCAGTGCCGCAGCCGTACGTCGACGCGGCGGCGCAGCAGCAGGGGCGAGACCCAGACGAGGCCGGTACGGCGGACGGTGCCCCGGTAGTCGCCGAAGAGCGTCAGCACCCAGGCGTATCCGACCCGGCCCCGGCCGAGGCCGCCGAGCGCGAGGAGCACCGCGGTGGCGAGGAGGGCGAGCGCGGCCCAGGCGCCGACGCCGATGCCGAGGTCGGGCCGGGGGGTGATGCCGACGGCGCTCTGCCAGCCGGCGGGCAGCGCGCCGCGCCACCACAGGACGGCCAGCGCGCCCGCGGTTCCGGCCGCTCCGGCGAGGAGGGCGGCGTAACCGGACAGGGCGGGCCCGGGCCTCTCGGCGAGGCGGGGGTCGCCGACCGGGGCGGGCCGGGTCGAGGGCCGCACCCGCGTCTGCGGCGAACGCGGCACGGGGGGCCGGGTGGCGGGCGCAGGGTCCCCGGCGGGCCGGTGGACGACGGCCCCGGGCCCGGGCACGGGCAGCGCCGCAGCCTCGGCCGGCTCCTGGTCGTCCCGGAAGAGGAGGTGTACGGGGATGGAGGCGGTGGTCTCGTTGGCGATGACGGAGTGGCGTCGGCCCGGGTTCACGGACGTCGTGGTGGTCACGGTCGACGGAGCGGTTGCGGGCGCGGGTACGGAGAAGGTGGCCGAGGTGGCGCGGTCGCCGGGGGCGAGGTCGAGGACGAGGTCCAACTCGGCGTCGGGCCCTGCGTCGGCCCCCTTGGCGGAGGTGTCCCGGGCCTCCCGCTTCGGGCTTTCGGGCTCGGCCCCGTAGGAGGGATGCGGGGTCCACTCCGCCGAGGGTTCCGTCCTCAAACGCCGGACGGGCTTGAGATGGAGGTTCCCGTCGAGGGGGGCGGGGCGGGTGGGGGCAGGGGTGCTTCCGTCGGCGTCCGGGCGGGCCGAGGCGGGGGCACGGCCGTCAGCGGCCGGACGGCCAGAGACGGGACCACGGCCCTCGGCACCGGCGCGCTCGGAGACGGAGCCACAACCATCAGCGGCCGGACGGGCGGAAACGGAACCACGGGCCTCGGCACCAGCGCGCTCAGAGACGGGGCCAGGGCCCTCGGCGGGGGCGGGCCCGTCAGTGGGCGGGAGCCCAGGGGTGGGGGCCGGGCTGTCTGCGGCCGGGCCCTCCGTGGCAACGAGGTCCTGAGCGGGGCGGCCCGGGACCGGCCCCGGGCGCAGGCTCACGTCCGGGGACTCCGAATACTCCGGGGCGACGGTCCTGGGCGGGGCGGACGGGGGCTTGTCGTCCCCACGGGGCGAGACTTTGTCACCCCCCGGCACCCGCGCAGCACCGGTGTCCGGCTGCGGCGTCCCCTCGCCCACCGGGCGGAACAGCGGCGGCGGGGTGCTGCCCAGCCCGCCCCTCTCCGGCGCCACGGGCGCGGGCCCGGCGTCCGGCGGCGAGGTCTTCTCGCCCGCCGGGCGGAACAACGGCGGCGGAGTGCTGCCCGCGTCCCCCTTCTCCGGGAGCGCGGGATCGGGCTCGGCGTCCCGCCGTGGGGGCACCGGGCCGAACAGCGGCGGCGGGGTCCCCCTGCCCGGTGGGGCGAAGAGGGACGGGGGGAGCTGGTCGTCCAGGTTGTCCGGGGTGTGGGGGCTCTGATCGTTGTCGGTGGTCACCGGTTCCCTGTTCCTTTCCGTCACGTCGTCACGTCCGTCACGCGAAGAGCCGGCGCCAGGTCTCCGGCCCCGGATAACCGTCGGCCGCGCCGCCGCGCCAGCCCTGGGCCCGCTGGAACGCCTCGACGTTGCGGCGGTCGGCCTCGGTCCAGAGCGGGTTGGGGCCCGACACGTAGTGCTTGCCGTATCCCTTCTTCACCAACTGTCTGCCGAGCCGGTCGACATGGCTGTTGGACTGACCCGGCTTGAAATAGCCGCGCCCGGGGAACGCGACGGCCGTATGCGGGCTGCCGCCCGTGCCTGCGGCCGGAATGTCGCGGCCGCCGCCGGAGGTCAGCAGGCGCCAGGTGTGCGGACCGGGGAGGCCGTCGGCCTCCTTGCCCTTCCAGCCCTGGGCCTGCTGGAACGCCTGGGTCGCACGCCGGTCCGCCGTTCCCCACACGGGCCCGGGGCCGACCGCGTAGAACCGCTTGCCGCCCCGCTGCACCAGCATCCGGCCGAGCTGGGTGACGTAGTCGTTGTCGGCGCCGGGGCCGAACTGCTTGGCCCCGGGGAAGGCGGTGGAGGACCCGGAGCCGGGCGATCCGCCCGTGACCCCCTTGTAGCGGTACGCCACGTAACGGTCGGAGTTGTTCCAGTACGCCAGGGGCGTCGACTGCTTCCGGGTGTGCGGGCGCGCCTGCTCGTAGGCGACGTAGTGGGTGCGCGCGCTGGACGTCCAGCCGCCGAAGATCGTGACGTGCGAGCCCTTGGCCGGGTCGGCCGGGTTGTGGAAGAGGAGGATGTCGCCGGGCTGGAGGTCGCCGCGGGCGATCCGGGTGCCGTACGCGGCGAGGCTGCCGGTCCATTCGTTGGTGCCGAGGTTCCAGGCCATCGACACATAGCCGGAGCAGTCCTGGCGGTACCCGTCGGACCAGTACTTCTCCATGCTGTACGGGACCTTCGCGTTCACCCACCTCCGCGCCCGGTCGAGGATGGCGGCCCGGGTCGTCTTCGGCGCCGCCGCTCCGGCCGACGGCGGGCCCGAGGCACCCGTCCCGCGCAGCGGCCCCTTCTCCCCCTGCGGGGTACCCGGCTCCGGATCGGCTCCGTCGTCGACGCCCGGGGCCCGGGGGGCGTGGCCCGCGGCGGCTGCCGCTCCCGCGGCCCCGCAGGAGAGGACCACCCCGGCGGCCGTGGCCAGCACCAGGGCGCGGCGCGCACCGTGTGCGGCGGGGTGACCGCCGCGCCGCACCGGCAGGGCCTGCGCGGCGGAGCGCCTCCGCACCGCACACCCCGCGCATCCGCAGTCGATGGCGGGTTCGTACTCCTCGAAGACCGGAACAGACATGCGATTCCCCTCCGCACTCGTCATTCGTCAAGATCTTTGGGCGCAGCCGCAACGGACGTCGGCGTCTTAACTCTCCTGACATATCGCATTTTGACGGAACAAAGGAAAAAAACGACTATCTGACGGGGCGTGGCGGCCGGTAAATGGTTCGGAGCACTACGGCGCGTCGGGTAGAGTTCTCCAGGTCAGCAGGCGCCGTTAGCTCAGTTGGTTAGAGCAGCTGACTCTTAATCAGCGGGTCCGGGGTTCGAGTCCCTGACGGCGCACGCACGATCAAAGCCCCCTCACGTTCCGTGAGGGGGCTTTGATCATTCCCCGTCCCGCACACGGCGACACCCAGGGGCGCGAGCGCACCTACGCACTTCGTCACACCCCCTCCACAACCTGGGGCCAAATCGTGCGTATAGCCGGTAAACAGTCCGTTTCACCCTTGCGATCGCGTTCGGTGTCGGACAATCTGTCTGGGGGCCGTCGGCCCAAGAGGGCCGCTGATCCGTACAGTTGGCACAGCAGAGCGTGACGTTCCGGTTGTCCGTGCCGCGGGGTGGGGGTCCCGCTCGGGGGCGGATGCCCAGGGGGCATCATGCAACCGGAAGGCTGCCCATCCATGTCTGTGGGGACGGCGGCTTGCCACCGTGTGCGCACCCGGTGAAGAACGGGGCCGACCGCGCACGACGAGAGAGACCGAACAGTCACGCACCAGCATGCGTGCGGGGGGATGTACCCATGACGTCGACGCCGCCAGGCGACCGGCAGGAGAACGACGCTTCCCGGACGACGCAGCTCCGGATACTGCCGCGGGCAGGCGCGGCACGGCGGCGTGCCAAGAAAGAGCTGCCCCGCTACGACTACGAGCACTACAGCCGGCTCGCCGGACCGCTGACCCAGCCCCCCGCGGGCAAGCCGTACACGGTCCAGTACCGCTCGCTCATATCGCAGGAGCCGCACCGTGTGCGCGCGGCGCTCCTGCTCGGCGCGGCTCCCCTCGTCTCGCTCGGTCTCTTCGCCTGGCTGATGCAGCCGAGCCACTGGACCGACCGCGATCCGAACCTCGACAACGACCTCCTGCTCGTTCTCGACGTGATCATGCTCGTCTCGATCGGCCTGATCGAGCTGTTCCGCACGATGAACGTCCTCTCCAACGCACACGCCACCCTCGTCGCCCGCGACCCGGTCCCCGTGGTCCCGGAGAGCGGCACCCGGGTCGCCTTCCTCACCTCCTTCGTCCCCGGCAAGGAACCGCTGGAGATGGTGACGAAGACCCTGGAGGCGGCCGTCAGGATCCGCCACCGCGGTCTGATGCACGTCTGGCTGCTGGACGAGGGCGACGATCCGGCGGTCAAGGAGGTCTGCGCCCGGCTCGGCGTGCACCACTTCTCCCGCAAGGGCGTCGCCCACTGGAACCAGGCCAAGGGCCCGCACCGCGCCAAGACCAAGCACGGCAACTACAACGCCTGGCTGGACGCGCACGGCGGCGACTACGACTTCTTCGCCTCGGTCGACACTGACCACATCCCGATGGCGAACTACCTGGAGCGAATGCTCGGCTACTTCCGCGACCCGGACGTCGGCTTCGTCATCGGCCCGCAGGTCTACGGCAACTACGACACCTTCGTCACCAAGGCCGCCGAGTCGCAGCAGTTCCTCTTCCACGCGCTCATCCAGCGCGCGGGCAACCGCTACGGCGCCCCCATGTTCGTCGGCACCAGCAACGCGGTCCGCATCTCGGCGCTGAAGCAGATCGGCGGTCTGTACGACTCGATCACCGAGGACATGGCCACCGGCTTCGAGATCCACCGCCACCGCAACCCCGCGACGGGCAGGAAGTGGCGCTCGGTGTACACCCCGGACGTCCTGGCCGTCGGCGAGGGCCCGACCGCGTGGACGGACTTCTTCACCCAGCAGCTGCGTTGGTCGAGGGGGACGTACGAGACGATCATCGGGCAGTTCTGGAAGGGCTTCGGGACCATGCCTCCCGGCAAGCTCTTCAACTACACGATGATGATCATCTTCTATCCGATGTCGGCGCTGAACTGGATCCTCGCGGCGCTCAGCTGCGCGCTCTTCCTCGGCATGGGCGCCTCCGGTGTCCAGATCGACCCGACGATCTGGATGATGCTGTACGGCAACGCCTCCGCGCTCCAGATCGGCCTGTACATCTGGAACCGCCGCCACAACGTCTCGCCGCACGAGCCCGAGGGCTCCGGCGGCCTGGCCGGCATGGTGATGTCCGCGCTCTCCGCGCCGATCTACGCCCGCTCGCTGATGGACGCGGTGCTGCGCCGCAAGAGCTCGTTCGTGGTGACCCCCAAGGGCGACTCGTCCAGCCCGGACACCCTCTTCGGCACCTTCCGCATCCACCTCTTCTTCATCGTCGTCTTCGGCGCCTCGATGATCTCCTCCTTCTTCCTCGGCCACAGCCACCCCGCGATGGTCACCTGGGCCACGCTGGCGCTGCTGATCACCGCGGCGCCGATCATCGGCTGGCGGTACACGATCCGCGCCGAGAAGAAGAAACGCCGGGCGGGCGGAGGATCGCACCGCAGCGGCGGGCCGGCCCCCGAGCCGAGGCCCCAGCCCCTGCCCGGTGCGCCGGGCAACGACCAGACCATGCAGATCGCTCAGATCGCCCTTGGGGGACGTAAGAAATGAAGTACCGTCCGAGCCGCCGTACCCGCCGCCTGGCGATCAGTACGGCGGTGGTTCTCGCGCTCGCGGGGGCGAACGGGCCGTGGCTGTACCGCTTCAGCACCGAGCGCTACCACGAGTACAAGATCAACCAGCCGGAGTACAAGGCGGCCAACGGCCACTGGGACTTCCTGGACATCCCCTCCGAGCACCGGATCAACACGATCCACGCGGCGCTGCTGCACACCGGCAAGGTGCTGCTCGTCGCGGGCTCCGGGAACAACCAGAAGAACTTCGACGCGAAGAGCTTCCGCTCGGTGCTGTGGGACCCGAAGACGAACGTCTTCAAGGACATCCCCACCCCCAAGGACATGTTCTGCGCCGGGCACACGCAACTGCCCGACGGCAAGCTCCTCATAGCCGGCGGCACCAAGCGCTACGAGAAGCTCCAGGGCGATGTCACCAAGGCCGGCGGCCTGATGATCGTCCACAACGAGGACCCGGACAAGCCGATCACCCTGCCCGCTGGCACCCGGTTCACCGGGAAGGAGAACGGCAAGACATATCTCTCCAAGGACCCGATCCTGGTCGAGAAGGCCACCAAGGTCTTCGACAAGCAGACCGGCGCGTTCCTGCGCAACGACCCCGGGCTCGGCCGGATCTACGTCGAGGCGCAGAAGACCGGCAAGAAGTACGAGAGCGGCACCGAGGACAACTACCGGGTGGCGGGCCTCTCCGGCTCGGACACCCGCAACGTCTACGGCATCGCGCAGAAGCTGGCCCTGGACAAGAAGGACTTCCAGGGGATCAAGGAGGCCTTCGAGTTCGACCCGGTCGCGGAGAAGTACATACCCGTCGACCCGATGAACGAGGCCCGCTGGTACCCGACCCTGACGACGCTGGAGGACGGCAAGGTCCTCGCCCTGTCGGGCCTGGACGAGATCGGGCAGATCGTCCCCGGCAAGGACGAGATCTACGACCCGGCGACCAAGGAGTGGGAGTACACCGGCATCGTCCGGAAGTTCCCCACCTACCCCGCGGTCTTCCTGCTGAACGACGGCAAGCTGTTCTACTCCGGCTCCAACGCCGGATACGGTCCGGCGGACGTGGGCCGCGACCCGGGCGTCTGGGACCTGTCGACCAACAAGTTCAAGAAGATCCCCGGGCTCAGCGACCCGGACCAGATGGAGACCTCGGCCACCGTGCGGCTCCCTCCGGCCCAGGACGAGAAGTTCATGGTCATCGGCGGCGGCGGCGTCGGCGAGTCGGAGAAGTCCAGCGAGAAGTCCCGGCTGGTCGACCTCCGGAAGAAGGACCCGCGGTTCACCGACGGGGCGTCCCTCTCCGAGGGCACCCGCTACCCCAGCGCCTCCCTGCTGCCCGACGACTCGCTGCTGGTCACCGGCGGCTCCAGCGACTACCGCGGGCGCGGCGGCTCGGACGTGCTCCAGGCCCGGCTGTACGACGCGAAGACCGACACGTACAAGAAGGTCGCGGACCCGGCGGTCGGCCGGAACTACCACTCGGGCTCGGTGCTGCTGCCGGACGGCCGGGTGATGATCTTCGGCTCGGACTCGCTCTTCTCCGACAAGGCCAACACCCGGCCCGGCGTCTTCGAGCAGCGCATCGAGATCTACACCCCGCCCTACCTCTACCGGGACTCCCGGCCGGAGCTGACGGCCGGCCCGAAGAAGATCGAGCGCGGGGGCACGGGGCTGTTCACCACCCAGCACGCCTCCAGGATCACCTCGGCGAAGCTGATGCGGCCCTCGGCGGTCACCCATGTCACCGACACCGACCAGCGCACCATCGCGCTGGAGATGAAGAAGTCGAAGGACGGGATCACCGTCACGGTGCCGGAGAACCGGGCGCTGGTGCCGGCCGGCTGGTACATGCTGTTCGTCACCGACGACCAGGGCACCCCGTCCGAGGGCATGTGGGTGGAGGTGCCCGAGTAGGGGTGCCGGAGCAGCGGCGCACGCCGCGTACGCACGGCGAAGGCCGCACACCGGGAGACCGGGTCTCCGGTGTGCGGCCTTCGGTCGTTTCCGCTACTTCGTGGCGCCGGCCAGGCCCAGGGCGTACTCCGGCCACCAGTCGCCCGCCTTCGGGCCGCCCTTGCAGTCGCCGTCGGACTCGCCGGGGCGCTTGATCCACAGATAGGCGTCGACCAGTGCGTCGCCGGTCTGCGTGGTCGGGACCTCGCCGAGGGCGCGGCCCGGGGGGTTGCACCAGCTCTCGGCGGGGTCGCCGCCCGTGTAGGGGCCGTTGCCGTTGCGGCTGGTGTCGATGACGAAGGGCTTGTTGCCGATCTTCTCCGACAGCTTCTTGCCGAACTCGGTGGAGACGGCCGTCGTCTGGAAGTTGGAGACGTTGAGCGAGAAGCCGTCGGCCTCGGCGATCCCGGCCCGCTGGAGCGGCTGGAACAGGGCGTCGGGCGACTGCCAGCCGGCGTTGCCCGCGTCCAGGTAGACCTTGGTGGCGGGCTGCTGCTTCAGCCGCTGGATGGCGCCCTTGAGGAGGTCGTAGCGCTCCTCGTGGAACTCCTGGGGCGTGCAGCCGTCGACCAGGTGGAGCAGGGCGTCCGGCTCCAGGATCACGGTGGCCCTGCGGTCCCCGATGCCCTTGGCGACCCCGTCCAGCCAGGCGCGGTAGGCGTTGCCGTCGGCGGCGCCGCCCTTGGAGAACTGGCCGCAGTCGCGGTGGGGGACGTTGTAGAGGACGAGCAGGGCGTCCCGGTCGGCAGCGGCGGCGGCCTCGGTGATGCCCCGCACCTGGGACTCCGGGTTGTCCGGGGTGACCCACTCGCCGACCGGCTGCTGCGCGATCTTCCGGATCAGCGCCGCCTTCTCGTCATCGCCGTCCTCGGTGTACGCGGCGACCTGGCGGGCCGCGTTGCCGTCGGGGTTGACCCAGTACGGGTCCTTGTCCTTGGGCTGCTGTTCGACGGTCGGCGCGCTCTTCTTGTCTCCGCCGTCCCCGTCGCCGGAGCAGCCCGCCAGCAGCAGGGCAGCCCCGAGCGCCGCCGCCGTACCGGTCGTCCGCAGGCTTGTCAGGCGCCTGCGCGTCCGGGACCGGCCGGTGTAACTGCCGTACATCCACTCCCCCTTGGGTGCACTGCCTGCACTGTTCATCACTGGTTGCACCGATGTGCTGCCGGTCCGGTCCATCCTGGCACAGCGGCCGGGCGTCCACGCGTCCCCCGTACAACGCGCACCCCCGGGCACCGGTTCCGGACATCCTGTTCGAAAGCCGGTCATCCGCCCGGCCGGTCCCCCTACAGTGGCGAGGACCGGAGCCTCTCCCACCGCACCGACCTCCCGTACCGCGCCGGGCGACTCCCGCGGCCGGGCGCACGCGGTCGAGGACCGGCCCGGCGGGCGCGCCCCGTGAGAGGCGGCCTGCCGGGCCGGGTTGGACGTGACCCATCGTGGTGCGGCGGTCAGCCGCGGCCGTGGGCCACGGCTTGGGCGCGTTCCTCCCCGTCCCCGGCCGCCGCGCCCCTCGCGCCGGTGAGGTAGGCGGAGACGACCACGTTCGCCGTGTAGGAGCGGGTCTTGTGGTCGTACGTCCCGCCGCAGGTGATCAGCCGCAGTTCGGCCCGGCCGTCCTCGCGGGGCCCGTACGCCTTCCGCGCGTCGAAGCGTTCGCGGGTGACGAGCTGGACGTCGTCCACGGTGAACTCCGCGACGCTGCCGTCGGTCCGGGTGACCTCGATGCGGGCGCCCGGCTTCACCGCGCTGAGCCCGTAGAAGACGGCGGGCTTGGTGTCGGTGTCGACATGGCCGACGAACAGGGCCGTGCCCTTCGCCCCGGGCTGGGTGCCGTCGCCGTACCAGCCGGCGGTCCTCGGCATCCCGTACGGGGGCGGGTCGATGGCTCCGTCGCCGTCGAGGCCGCGTGCGATGACGGGGGCCTCGATCCCGACGGAGGGGACCTCGACGCGCTCGGGGGCCGCTCCGTCGAGCGGGTCGTGGGCCCGGGGCAGCGAGGCCCCGAAGGGGCGGCCGACCGCGGCCACGTCGCCGGTGGTGGGGCCCGACAGCCCGCCGAGCCCGCCGCCGGCCTCCTTGCCCCAGAGCCACAGGCCGAGCAGCAGCACGGCCCAGGCCACTCCGGTGAGCAGTCGCCCGTTTCCTGCCGGGCGGTCCGGGGCTCCCATGTCAGCTGCCGGCCGGGCCGCGACGCCGGCGCGAGGTGCGCAGGGCGACGGCGACGGCCGCGACGGCGGCGAGCACCAGGCCGATCACCGCGTGCCGGGTACCGGGGCCCTGGGCCTCGGCGGACCGTTCGGCGAGGGTGGCGGTGCCTCCGCCGCCCGCCTTGACGGGTGCGGCGGGCGAGGGCCGGTTGTGGTGGATGACGGTGAGGGTGCCGGTGGCCTTGCCGTTGCTGTCCTCGCACGTCACCCAGACGTCGTAGGAGCGGGGTTCGGCGTCGGACCGGATCCGGGCCTCGGCGAAGAGGCCCTTGTCGTCGGCCGGGCGGAAGTGGGCGACCGAGGTGAAGGCGTCGGAGTTGCCCTTGGCCCGGCGGCCCTTGCCGCAGACGTCGACCCACAGCTCCACCTGCCCGCCCGGGGCGATCGTGGACGGGGTGATCGAGACGGTGCCGGTGCGCCGGTCGCCGTCCCCGGCCGGAGCGGCCGGGGATGCCAGCGCGGCGGGTGCGGGCACGGCTATGAGCGCGGCCGCCGCCGCTGCACAGAACGTGAGGGGTATGGAACGCATCGTGAACCTCCTACGGGAAGGTTCACGGCTACGGTGGCGGCCCGCATCCGCAGTCCTCCATTCGGGCGACGCCCGGGGTGGTGGCCGGGCGGCTGCGGATGCGGTCCGCGCAGGTCGGCAGCGGTCAGCCGCGTTCCGCCGGGGCGGGCTTGTCCGCCTGGTCCGGCAGGTCGATGAGGTCGACCAGGTCGGCGATGGACTCGACGACGTGGGACGGGCCGAACGGGTAGCGGTCGATGTCGGCGACGGTGGTGAGCCCGGTGAGGACCAGGAAGGTCTGCATGCCCGCTTCCAGGCCCGCCAGGACGTCGGTGTCCATCCGGTCGCCGATCATGGCGCTGGTCTCGGAGTGCGCGCCGATGGCGTTCAGCCCGGTCCGCATCATCAGGGGGTTGGGCTTGCCCGCGAAGTACGGGTCCTTGCCGGTGGCCTTGGTGATGAGGGCCGCGACGGACCCGGTGGCGGGCAGCGGCCCCTCGGCGGAGGGACCGGTCTCGTCGGGGTTGGTGCAGATGAAACGGGCGCCCGCGTTGATCAGCCGGATCGCCTTGGTGAGCGCCTCGAAGCTGTACGTACGGGTCTCGCCGAGCACCACGTAGTCCGGGTCGTGGTCGGTGAGGACGTACCCGATGTCGTGCAGGGCGGTGGTGAGGCCGGCCTCGCCGATGACGTACGCCGTGCCGCCGGGGCGCTGGTCGTCCAGGAACTGGGCGGTGGCGAGCGCGGAGGTCCAGATGTTCTCCACGGGCACGTCCAGGCCCATGCGCTTGAGCCGGGCGTGCAGGTCGCGCGCGGTGTAGATGGAGTTGTTGGTGAGGACGAGGAAGGGCAGCCCGGAATCCCGCAGCCGCTTGATGAAGGCATCGGCGCCGGGGATGGGGGTGCCCTCGTGGATGAGGACGCCGTCCATGTCGGTGAGCCAGGAAGTGATGGGCTTGCGCTCTGCCATGTGTCGGGACTCCTGCCGTACGCACTGCGTGCTGGGGGTGCCCGGACCACGCCGTCCCGGCACCCCCCAGCATAATTAGGAGGCCGTGATCGTGACCCCGTCGATCACCCAGTACCCGGTGTTGCCGCCGGTGGAGTGGAACCGGAAGCTCACGTTGGCGGCCCCGGGCGGGACGTCCAGGGGCAGCGACTGGGGCTGCGAGACCACGTCGGCGGTGTAGCGGTTCACCTCTGACGGGCGTTTTGCCGTTCCAGGAGCGAGGATCCGGGCGCTCCGGCTGCCCTCCTGGCGGTAGAGGGTGGTGAGGCCGAGCGTCACGGTCGACTTGCCCGCGACGGCGTACGCCGGGGGTGACGAGCGTGGAGTCGTACGGCCCGGAGGACGCCGTGTCGTCCCACTCGTCGGAGTCGGCGACCGCGAAGATGCCGCGCGAGCGGACGTTCAGCTCGCGGGACTGGTCGCGCTGGCCGATGGGCACCAAAGGCGTCGCCGAATGGCGCGGCTGGTCCTTCGCCACCGACGAGTTCCGGAGCCGCAGCCGGCTTCGGACGGGCGTCGACTCCGCCCTGGAGGGGCACGGTCCGAGGAGCGCGGGGTCCGGCCGATCGGCACACCCCGCAGGGTTGCGCGCGCCACCGACCGGCTCGGCACGCGCACGCTCCGCGCTGACGGGCCCCAGCGTCCGGCCCCGGGCCCAGCAGTCGCCCCGGTGGACCTCGGTGACAGGGCCCCCGATACCGGCCTCCCCGAGGCCCCAGTCAGGTGGCCGCGCACGGCGCGGCCCGGCGGCGGGCCGCGACGGAGGCACGGCCGTGGGCGCCGCGGCCTGCGGGGGCCGTGCCTGCTGCCGCTCGATGGCCGCCATCCGCGTCCGGATACGCGTCAGGTAGAGGTCCGCACAGCTCTCCAGCGTCCCCAGACGGACCAGGTCAGGAGGCAGGTCGTCGTCCATACCGGTCCGCTCCTCCGCCGGGCCCCCGGCTCCGCAACCCCGGCCGCCGCGCGGGCTGCTCCTCGCCCAAGACGCACGTGCTCCAGTCCCGGCCGGTCCGGCTGACCAGGCCGCGCTTCTCGAGCTGGGTGAGCTGGTGGGCGACCGAGCTGGTACTGGAGAGACCGACCCGCGCCCCGATCTCCCGGACCGTGGGCCCGTGCCCGTGCTCGGTGAGCCACACCCGGATGACCGCCAAGACCGCTTCCTGCCGCGCCGTCAGGGGGCGGGGCTCCCGCCTCACGCCGCGTCCGCCTTCCGGTCCACGGCGGTCGTCCGGCGCAGCTCCGCCCGCGCGGCCGGCGACCACCCGGCCGGAGTCGACCAGAAGGGGTGCCACTCGATCCGGACGGAGAGCAGGAGGAGGCGGCGGCGCAGCTCGGTGGCGTGGCGCGGCCGGGGTGCGGCGAGGGCGCGGTAGGTGGCGTGCCAGTCCTGCTGGGCGCGGATCAGGTCGTCGGGGAAGGGGAAGCGGTCCATCCATCTATTAGATCGCGTGTTCGAATTTGGGTGCCAGTCGCCAGGTCAGGAGTCCAGGGCGTGAACCGCCCGCCCTGGTGAGCGCCTCGACCGAGTCGGCGTCCACGCACTGTCCCCGCAGGGCCTTCTGCGGAGAGGTGTGGGCCACGGCCTTGTCCCGGCCGGGGCCCCACGGTGAACTCAGCGGAAGGGTCAGCTCGGCTGGTCGCCGGCGTAGCGGAAGATGTCGCCGTTCTTGTTGACGTGCCAGGCGGTGCCGTCGGCCCCTGCGGCGATGTCGGTGGCGGTGCCGGGGATGTTTGATCCACGGGTTGGCGTCGTAGTTCGTGTGGCGGTAGCCGCGTTCACACCACACCGTTGTCCTGGATCCCGCCGAGATAGCCGAGAGACCGCCCGCGACCTTCACCCAGTCCGCCACGCCGAACACCTTTCTTCGAACCGTTGGTGCGGCCATCCTGCGCGGTCGGATAAGGCAATAAGGCGTGTGAACGCTTGTCTTGATAGCAAATAAGTCACTGAGGCAGGGTTTGCCCTCCCTCCGGCTTGCAGGGCGAGGCGGGAACCAGCCCGGTCGGCACCTTTCGACCGGAAGAGTTGTCCTGCCCCCGGGGATCACAAGGTCACCAGCCCGTGCATCCACTCGCCCGGATCCCGAGGTTCCGCTCCACAGAGACCGACGAGCACAGAACGCGAACAGGTCACCGCCGGCCGACCAGCCATCCGCCCATGATCCCGGCCAGTGCCTGGCCCGGAGTCGGCCCGGTCGCCCTCACGGCGCGCGCCTAGCCAGTGTCTTCAAATGATCTTGGTAGATCATGGTGTCGTGATAGGCCGTCATGGCGGTCTGACCAGTAAGGGGGACGAGCCTGGCGTCGGCGCCCGGGGGGACGGTGGCCCTGGGCGTCCAGGGGCTTCCAGTCGACGGCGGCGTAGGCGGAGAGCTGGGGGCGGACCTGGCGGGATACGGCCGTGCTCGGGGATGCCGGAGCGGATCAGTGCGCCGGGTGCCTGGTCGTTCGGGTAGTCCACCGCAGTCCACCGCCCGATGGTGGAAGACACGGGTGAACGGACCGGTACGGGGCCGCGGCCCCGTACCGTCAGGCGTTGCGGCGGGCCCGGCGGGCGTACCGCAGCAGGACGGTCCCGGCCAGCAGGAGCGCCCCGGCGGCGGCCCCGGCCCAGGCCGTCGACGCCGGCCCGGTGCGGGCGAGTTCGGGGAGCGGGCGGCCGAGTCCGTCGCGGGCCGGCAGCCCGGGGCTCTCCTCGCCGCGGTCGTCCCCGTCTCCCTCCCCCGCGTCCGGGCGGGTGGGCGGGCGGGGGCTCACGTCGCCGCGGGGGGCCGGGTCCCGGCCCGTACCGGAGTCCGTACGGGGGCCGTCGGGATGGCCGGGCCGTTCGGTGCCGGTACCCGGGGCGGTGCGTTCCGGATCGGGGTGTTCGGTGCGGGTGCCGGTACCCGGGGCGGTGCGCTCCGGATCGGGGCGCTCGGTCCGGGGACCGTCCGGCTCGCGGATGCCGCCCGTGGCCCCGTCGACGATCACGAAGGGGTAGTCCTCCGACTCCCCCACCCACTCACCGTCCTCGCGCCCGCCGCCCTTCCCCCTGCCCTGGTGGTGGCGTTGGACGACAGCCGCGTGGGCGGTGACCGGGCCGGGGGCGGTGTCGGAGGTGAAGGCCATCCGGACGCGTACGGAGACGGTCTCCCCGGCGGGGACGGTGAAGCCGGGGAACGGGTCGCCGAAGACGCCGATCTGCTCGTCGCGGTCGGTGCTCTCCCAGGTGACCCGGTGCTCCTTCGCCGGGCTGCCGGGTTCGGAGAACTCCAGCTGGATCTGGTCCGACGTCAGCCTGCGGTCGCGGTCGGCGAGCACGAGGACCGGGTGCAGGGCCTGGCAGGACGTGTCGGTGGTGTTGGTGAGGTCGAGGAACCAGGTGCCGTAGCCGCCGCCGGAGGCGTACCGGTCCGGGGCGTCCTGGATCCGGGTCTCGATGGGGAAGTCCTTGGCCTTCGGGTCGCCGCACACGGGCTGCTCGTCGTCCGCGTCGGCGGCGCGTACGGCTGCGACCGGGGCGCGTAAGTCTGCGGCTGAGGCTGAGGAGGGGGGCACGGGTGCGGGTTGCAGGGCGGCGGCCTGCGGGCCGCCCAGGAGTGCGGCGGGCACCGTGATCCCGGCGGCCAGCCCGAGGGCGGCGAGCGTACGGCCGTCACGTGGCCGTGCGCCGGAGGTGGGGGGCATGGGGGTCACCCTTCGCTGCTCGCGGGACGACCGGGGCCGGGGGCCGCCGGTGGTGACCTCCGACGTCATCACGCGCGCGCGGACTCAGAGAGTCGACATGCCGACTCGATTAATAGGATCACCCGACTGCACTCCCTCTCCGCTCCCCGGCAGACGGGCCCTCGGCAGGGCGAGGCCCTATCCCCGTTCCCCCACCCGTCCGAACACCGGCGCGAGCACCAGTTGCGCCGCGCCCTCCGCGACCGGCCGGTCCCCGCCCCCGGCGACCGTGACGGTCACGCCCGCGCCCGAACCGCCCCGGGCGGCCCGTTCCTCGATCACGGCCCGGACGCCCCGTACGTACGCGTCCTCGTCGGCGGCCACCGTCCGGCCGCCCAGGACCACCCGGTCGATGTCGAGGAGGCCGACCAGGTTCGCCGCGCCCGTGCCCAGCACCCGGGCCGCCTCGCCCCGGTCGCCACGCGCCTCGGCGGCCAGGCACAGGGCCTCGATGCAACCGCGTCCGCCGCAGCCGCACAGGGGCCCGTCCAACTGGAGGGTCTGGTGCCCGAACTCACCGGCCCCCGTCCGCGCCCCGCGGTGCACCTCGCCGCCGAGGACCAGGCCCGCACCCAGCCCCGTACCGAGGTGGAGGTAGGCGAAGTCGCCGCCGCCCGCGCCGCCGAGAGCGAGGGCGAGGGCGGCGGCGTTCGTGTCCTTGTCCAGGACCACCGGCAGGCCGGTCCGCTCGGCCAGGGCGGCGCGCAGCGGGTATCCGTCCCACTGCGGGAAGCCGGTGACCCGGTGCAGCACGCCGTCCCGGTGGTCGAGCGGCCCGGGCACCGCGACGCCCACCCCGAGGACCTGCTTGTGCGGTTCGGCCGCGCTCAGGTCCCGTACGGCGTCGGTCGCGTCCGCCAGGACCCGCTCCGCAGGAGCACCGAGGTCGAGGGGGGCGGTGGTGACCGCGACCGGCCGGCCCGCGAGGTCGACGAGGACGGCGGTGAGCCCGTCGCGGTCCAGATGCAGGCCGACGGCGAACTGGGCGTCCGGGACCAGCCGCAGCACCGTGCGCGGCTTGCCGCCGGTGGAGGGGCGCAGGCCCGCGCCGACGGCGAGCCCGTCCTCGCGCAGCCGGGCGGTGATCTTGCTGACGGCCTGCGGGGTGAGGCCGGTGCCCTCGGCGAGTTCCAGCCGGCTGATGCCCTCCGCCCCGGCAGCGCGCAGCAGGTCCAGCACCAGCGTGGCGTTGTGGTGGCGCAGGGCCGGCAGGTTGACCCCGGCCTGGCTCCTCGTCCGGCTCCCGTTCACGGCTCACTCCTCTTCACCGTCCCATTGTGCCGGTCGCTTGCACTTTGGCAACAGCGTTGCTTAAGTGGGAGGCATGACCCCCAACGCCTCCGACGCCCCTCTCCGCGTCGCCCTCGTCGGCTACGGCCTGGCCGGCTCCGTCTTCCACGCCCCGCTGGTCTCCTCGACCGATGGCCTGGTCCTCGACACGGTCGTCACGTCGAACGAGGAGCGCCGGGCGGAGGCCCGGACCGCGTTCGGCGACCTCCGGTTCGCCGCCTCGCCGGACGAGCTGTGGGAGCGCGCGGACGAGCTGGACCTGGTCGTGATCGCCTCCCCCAACAAGACGCACGTCCCGCTGGCGACGGCCGCGCTGAAGGCCGGACTCCCCGTGGTCGTCGACAAGCCGATCGCCGGGACCGCCGGAGAGGCGCGCGAGCTCGCGGCCCTCGCCGAGGAGCGCGGACTGCTGCTCTCCGTCTTCCAGAACCGCCGCTGGGACAACGACTTCCGCACCCTGGCGGCGCTGATCGCCGACGGCGAGCTGGGCGAGGTGCAGCGCTTCGAGTCCCGGTTCGAGCGCTGGCGGCCGCAGCTGAAGGGCGGCTGGCGCGAGTCGGGCGACCCGGACGAGATCGGCGGCCTGCTGTACGACCTGGGCAGCCATGTCGTCGACCAGGCGCTGGTGCTGTTCGGCCCGGCGGTCCAGGTGTACGCCGAGTCCGACGTACGGCGTCCCGGTGCGGCGGCGGACGACGACACGTTCATCGCGATCACGCACGCGAACGGAGTCCGCTCGCATCTGTACGTCAGCGCCACCACGGCCCAGCTCGGCCCGCGCTTCCGTGTGCTCGGCTCGGCGGCGGGCTATGTGAAGTACGGCCTGGACCCGCAGGAGGCGGCCCTGCGCGAGGGGCTGCGCCCGGCGGCCGGACGGCCGTGGGGCGAGGAGGTGGAGGAGCTGTGGGGCCGCATCGGCTCCGGCGAGTCCCCGCTGACCGGCGGCGGCACCCCCGTCCGAACGCTGCCCGGCGACTACCCCGCCTACTACGCCGCCGTCGCCGCGGCCGTCCGTGGCACCGGCGACAACCCGGTCACCGCACTCCAGGCGGCCGCGGCCCTGGACGTCCTGGAGGCCGCCCGCCGCTCGGCGCGCGAAGGCGTCTCGGTCACCCTTCTCCCCCACCACGACGAAGAGGAGCCGCGCGCATGACCACCACCTCCCCCACCGTCTCCGAGCTGATCGCCCAGGAGTGGCGGCTCACCCTCCCGCGCTTCTCCTACGACGACGCCTTCGCGCTCGGCAGCCTGCTGGTCGAGCTGGCCCGGGAGCGGCACGCGCCGGTCGCGATCGACATCCGGCGCGGGGCGCAGCAGCTGTTCCACGCGGCGCTGCCGGGTTCGAGTGCGGACAACGACGCGTGGATCGACCGCAAGCGCAAGGTGGTCGAGCGGTACGGCGAGAGTTCGTACCTGGTCGGCTCCCGGTTCCGCGCGAAGGGCACGACGTTCGAGGAATCGTCCCGCCTGGACCCGGACACGTACGCCGCGCACGGCGGTTCGTTCCCGATCGCGGTGGAGGGCGCGGGCGTGATCGGCACGGTCACGGTGTCGGGCCTGCCGCAGGCCGAGGACCACGCGATGGTGGTCGAGGCGCTGGAGCGGTTCGCGGCGACGCCGGGCACCTGAGCGGCCGCACAGGAGGGGGCCGTCACGTACGTACGTGACGGCCCCCTCCCCGTATCCGGCTTCTCGTATCCGGACTCGTACGAGAGGCCCTAGGCGTCCTTCAGCTCCTGCCGCTGCCGGCCCAGCCCCTCCACCTCCAGCTCCACCACATCGCCCGCCTTCAGATACGGCTTGGGCTCGGGCTGCCCCATCGCGACCCCGGCGGGCGTACCGGTGTTGATGATGTCGCCCGGGTAGAGGGTCATGAAGTGGCTGAGGTAGCGGACGACCTCGCCGACGGGGAAGATCTGCTCGGCCGTGGTGCCGTTCTGTTTCAACTCGCCGTTGACCCAGAGGCGCAGCGGCAGGGCCTGCGGGTCGTCCACGTCGTCGGCGGTGACCAGCCAGGGGCCCAGCGGGTTGAACGTCTCGCAGTTCTTGCCCTTGTCCCAGGTGCCGCCGCGCTCGATCTGGAACTCGCGCTCGGAGACGTCGTGGGCGGTGGCGTACCCGGCGACATGGGCGAGCCCCTCTTCGGCGGAGCCCAGGTAGCGGGCGGTGCGCCCGATGACGACGGCGAGCTCGACCTCCCAGTCGGTCTTCCGGCTGCCGCGCGGTACGAGAACGGTGTCGTCCGGCCCGACGACGGTGTCGGGGGCCTTGAAGAACAGGATCGGCTCGGCCGGGATCTCCGCACCCGTCTCGGCTGCGTGGTCGTGGTAGTTCAGCCCGATGCACACGATCTTGCCGATGCGGCCCAGCGGCGGACCGATCCGCAGCCCCGTCGCGTCCAGGGCGGGCAGCACACCGGGGTTCTCGGCGGCCGCCCGTACGCGGGCGAGGGCGGAGGCGTCGGCGAGCAGTTCGCCGTCGATGTCGGGGACGATTCCGGACAGATCACGCAGAGTCCCGTCGCGGTCGAGAAGTGCGGGGCGCTCGGCGCCCGCCGTACCGACTCGAAGCAGCTTCAACGGTCCAACTCCTCTTGATCGAGGTGGAGAGCCCGCCGGCGGGGTGCGGCCGCCGAAGGGCTCGGCCGATCGTCCAAGAGATCGGATCACTCCGCAAGACCTCGTTCACACACTGGACCGGCGCATCGGCCGCGCCGATTACGCCGCGGTGGCCATGGCGCCACCGGCGACGGGCATGTCGCGGTAGAGCCAGGCCCGCTCGACCGCGGTCCAGGTGGTCGTGGTGACGACGTAGAGAGCGGCGGCCAGCGGGACGACGGCCACGGTGATCAAGGTGAAGAAGGACAGCAGGGGCATGAGCCTGGTCATCGCGCCCATACCGGGAACGGGCTGTCCGTCCGGCCCGGCGGGCGTCATGGGGTTGGCGGCCATCTGCCGCTTGGTGCGTCCGTAGTTGAACGTGGCGACGGCGGCGACGATCGCGAAGAGCCCCAGGTAGACGAGTCCCTGGCCGCCGAAAAGGCCGCCGTGCGCGAGCGCGTCGTGCCAGCGCCCGCCGAGCGGTGCGCCGAGCAGGTCGTGGCTGAGCAGCGCGTTGGGCTCGCCGCCGATCGAGCTGCTGGAGAACAGGTGGTAGAGCAGGAAGAACGCGGGCATCTGGAGCAGGCTCGGCAGGCAGCCGGAGAGCGGCGACACCTTCTCGGCGGCGTGCAGTTCCATGATCGCCTTCTGCATGCGCTCCGGATTCTTCCCGTGCTTCTTCCGAATCTCGGCGATCTGCGGCTGGAGTCGGCTGCGGGCCTTCTGCCCGCGCGCGGCAGCCCGGGAGAGCGGGTGGACGGCGAGCCGGACGAGCGCGGTGAACAGGATGATCGCGGCGGCGGTGGACGCGGTCTGGAAGAGCGGCTGCAGCAGATCGGCGAGGGAGCCGACCAGGCTCGCGAAAGCGGACATGAAGGCGGACATGGGTGAGCCCTCCGGGGGTCTCGTCGTGCCGGGAGGTACCTGCGGAGAAGGCGAGGTACGGGGTGGTTGCTCGGCGGCAGGACGACCGGCGCGGGGGTGCCCGTCAGGGGTCTCCCGTACGTACGTGAGCTCGTGCGCACGGGATGGGGAGACGTGCGGGCGGGGCGGGAATCCCCTACGCGGCGGCCGTCAGGAGGGCGTGCCCGGGTGCCCGGGGCCTGGTGCGCCCCCGGGCGTCGGGGTCGCGTTGCGGGAGGAACGCGGTGCGCCGCTCCCGGTCCCTGATGGCCGTACGGACCCGGGTGCGGGGCACGGGGGGCGCGCAGCGGGCGCTGATGACGGCGCAGGCGAGGAGCGCGGAACCGGCCGCGGCGGTGGCGGCGAGCGCGACGGCGGCGGAGAGGCTGCCGCCCTCGGCGAGGAGGATCTCGGTGAGGAAGAGGAGGAGGAGTCCGGCGGGCCGGAACAGCCGGGCGAAGGCGCGGCGCAGGGCGTCGGCGTCCCGCACGATGTGCACCTCCGGGTTCCTGAACGTTTCCTCGTACCGTTCCTGTGAAGTGCCGCCCATCGGAGTGAACGGCACTCTTTCGTTATACACGACGAGCCGGAGCGGCCATCGGGTTCCCGCCACCGGGGGCGGGTCACCGGGGGGCGGGTCACCGGGGGCGCATCGCGGTGAGTTTCCCCCAGACGACGAGCCGGTAGCGGGAGCTGAACTCGGGGGTGCAGGTGGTGAGGGTGAGGTAGTAGCCGGGCTCGCTGTAGCCGACGGAGGTGGTGACGTTGCTGCGCGGCACGGGCGCGATGACCCCGCTGTCGGAGGGCGCGGTCCGGGCGAGGCGTTTGCCGACGGTGTACGTGTAGACGGCGTCCCGGGTCTCGACGGTGATCCGGTCGCCGCCGCGCAGCCGGTCGATGCGCCGGAAGGGTTCGCCGTGGGTGTTGCGGTGCCCGGCGAACGCGAAGTCCCCGGCCTGCGCGGAACGGGTGTAGTGCCCGACGTACCCCCGGTCGAGCACCCCCCTTGCCGGTGCCCTCGGCGACGGGTGCGGTGAGCCCGATCCGGGGGATGCGCAGGACGGCGTACGCCTGGCCCCAGCGGGGGGCGGGGGCGTTCCGCCGGGCGGCAGGGGCGGGGGGCCGGCCGCCGGCCGCTTCCGGGCCGGGACTCGACGTCCGGGGAGTGGCCTCCCGCACACGACCGCCGTCACCGCTGCCGTGCTCGTCGTCCGGGGCCGACTGGTCGTCCCACTCCCGCTGGAGGCCCTGGACGGTGCGCCCGGCGTCGGCTCGCCGCCTCGCGGTTGGTCCACCAGAGCTGATGGGCGACGAGGAGGAGCAGGACGAGACCGAGGGTCACGGCGACTTCGGCGGAGCCCCAGAGCCCGCGGGCAAGGAGACGCGGCGCACTGCGGCGAGGGCCAGGCCTTCGCACGAAGGCCGACAGGACGCCGGGGACTCCCCCGGCTCGCCGCTTCACCATGGACGTACCCCCCCCCGCCGGGCCGCACGGTCAGGGCAACCGCACATCACCCCCCGCGGGGCGCACGGTCAGGGCAACCGCACACCCACCTCCCGCCGCGCCGCACGGTGGGGGCAAACCTCACAACTCTCCAGACTTCTCCCGCTTCTCCTCCTCCTCCCTCTTCTCCCCGCCGTCACCGTCCGGCAGTACCGTGTGGTCCATGCGCCCCGACACGCCTGCCGACCACACGACCGAAGCCGAGCGTCTGCTCCGCACCGCGGCGCAGTACCCCGAGGACCACGAACCGCTGATCCTCCAGGCCGCGGCCCACCTGGAACTCGCGGGCGACCGCGCCCGCGCGAGCGCGCTCTACGACGACCTGCTCGCCGCCCCCGAGGCCACCGTCGACAACCCGCACCTGATCAAGGCCCTGAAGGCGGCCAACCTCTGGGAGTACGGTCACGAGGCCGAGGCCCGGGCGATCATCGACGGCATCCGTACGGCGGGCCCGCTGAACGCCGCGCCGTGGCAGGTGGCCGCGGAGACCCTGGAGGCGCACGACGAGCTGGAGTCGGCGCACGACTTCTTCTCGACCGCGCTGACCCTGCTGCTGGCCCCGGGCGAGGAGGTGCCGTACGCCACGCAGTCCCTGCTGACCGGCCGTCACCGGGTACGCAGGCTGATGGGCCTGGAGCACGACGCCTGGGACGAGCTGGCAGGCGAGCTGCACACGGCCGCGGTGCCCCTGGACGAGTTGCACGACCCGAAGCGCCTGTGGTCGCTGGGCTCCTCGGACCCGGTCGAGCTGAAGGCCGAGATCGCCCGCCTGCGCGCGGAGCTGGGTACCTACCGCACGGCGCTCTCCCGCCCGTTCCCGGTGGCCGTCCTGCACTGGCCGGAGAACGAACTGCGCGAACTGCTCACGGCGTACCCGGCGTTGACCGAGGAGTACGTGGACCGCGCGACCCACCTGGACCGCCTGGAGGCGTCCCTGCGCGACCTCCATGCGACGGGCACCCCGAACCTGGGCATCGTGACGGGCACGGTCCCGTCGTACGAGGCGTTCGCCGCCTCGGAGGCGGCGTCCCCGTCCGACCCGGGCCTCCTCCCCCAGTACGCCACGACCCTCGCCGCCCGAGGCCGCGCCATCCCCTGGCCCCCGTCCCGCACGGCTGCTTGCTGGTGCGGGTCGGGGGAGGCTTATGGGGGGTGCCACGGGGTCTGAGACCTCTGATGCACGTCCCTCGCAGGGCCGCCGCCCACGACGTCTCGGGCGGCGGCCTCTGTTGTTTAGTCAGCCATGGGACCCGGCTGTCAGACGTCCTTGATACAACTGCACATGCAGTACGCAGCCAAATGAGGGGGACTCAGGGCATGCCCAACGACTTTTCGGATAAAGCGCCGGTTGCTGGGCTCTATGAATCACTCATCACACATCGGCTGGCCAGGCGGATGAAACAGCTCGACTCTGCGGGCTGGCACTCCATCGAAGCCTCAGTCGGCACAGAATCGACACCCCATGTCCTCTCCCGCCATATCGGCACCACGGTGCGTCGGGTGCTCCAAGGCCTCACCCCTGCCGAGCAGGTGATGGCGGCCAATCACATCCTGGAATCGCTCAATACGATCGAGGGCGCGACAGAGTGGGTCGACCTCGTTACCGATGGGCCGCGCCAGCTGTTGGCCGTCGCGGAGCAGGAAGCGCCCGGCGTGTACGCCATACGCCCAGCGACCCCACTGTCCGAAACGGCACTCATCACGAACTCTCCCGAGGACCCCAGTCTCGGTTTCGAGCTACGCTCCGAGCTGGCCACCGCCGACCGAGTCGACCTCCTCTGTGCATTCGTCAAGTGGCACGGACTCCGCGTCTTGGAGAAGTCCCTATCTTCGGCGCGCGAGCGGGGTATCCCCATCCGTGTACTCACGACGACGTACATCGGCGCGACCGAGCGCCGCGCTCTGGACCGGCTGGTGCGAGACTTCGGTGCCGAGGTGAAGGTCAACTACGAGCTTCGCTCGACCCGCCTTCACGCCAAAGCGTGGCTCTTCCGCCGTGACAGTGGATTCGACACGGCGTACGTCGGCAGCTCGAACCTTTCCAAGGCCGCCCTCCTTGATGGCCTCGAATGGAACGTTCGCCTCTCCTCAGTCGCGACGCCTTCGGTGATCCGCAAGTTCGAGGCGACCTTCGACGCCTACTGGAGTGAGCCGGCTTTCGAGTCGTACGACCCTGCCAGGGACGCGCAGCGGCTGGACGATGCCCTGTCCCGCGCTGGTGGCAGCGGCCGGCCCGGGGCTGCGAGCATCACCCTTTCCGGCCTGGAGGTACGCCCGTACCCACACCAGCGGGACATGCTCGAACGCCTCGAAGTTGAGCGCACGGTGCACGACCGACACCGCAATCTCCTCGTCGCAGCAACGGGGACCGGGAAGACTGTCATGGCGGCGTTGGACTACAAGCGTCTCCGGCAGACTCTCGGCCGCGACCCGCGCCTGCTATTCGTAGCGCATCGCAAGGAGATCCTGGAGCAGTCCCTGCGCGTCTACCAGAACGTTCTCATCGACGCGAACTTCGGTGAGTTGTTGTTCAGTGGTGAGCTTCCCGACCGATGGACCCACGTGTTCGCCAGCATCCAGTCCCTCGCGACGCAGGCTCTGGACCGTATCGCCCCGGATCACTTCGACGTCATCGTGATCGACGAGTTCCATCACGGCACGTCGCCCACTTACCGCAAGATCATGGACCATTTCCAGCCCCGGGAGCTCTTGGGGCTGACGGCGACCCCAGAACGCATGGATGGCCTGAACATCCAGGACGAGTTCTTCGACGGTCGAATCGCGGCGGAGATGCGGCTCTGGGAGGCGCTGGAGAACGAGCTGCTCAGCCCGTTCCACTATTTCGGCGTCACCGATAACACGGACATGAGCGCTGTCACATGGAAGCGTGGAGCCTACGACTCGACAGCGCTGAGCAACCTGTTCACGGGCAACGACGCACGGGCTCGGCTCGTCGTGCAAGCTGTGAAGGACAAGGTCACCGACCCTGACTCGATGCGCGCCCTGGGATTCTGCGTGTCGGTCGCGCACGCACACTTCATGGCCGACTTCTTCCGGCGGGCAGGCCTCAACGCGGTGACCCTGTCTGGTGATACTCCAGCACTCGACCGCAAGGCAGCACTTAATGACCTGCGCTCGGGGGCGCTCCAAGTCATCTTCTCCGTCGACCTGTTCAACGAGGGACTCGATATCCCCGACGTCGACACCTTGCTCCTACTGCGCCCCACCTCCAGCGCCACGGTCTTCCTCCAGCAGTTGGGCCGGGGATTGCGTCGAACCGAGGACAAGGCAGTCCTCACCGTCTTGGACTTCATCGGCCAGCACCGCAAGGAGTTCCGGTTCGAGGAACAGTTCCGCGCGCTGACGAACCTGACGCGCAACCGCCTCCTCGACGGCATCGAGCAGGACTTCCCGCAACTTCCTTCGGGCTGCCAGATCATCCTTGAGACGAAGGCCAAAGAACTGATCATTGACAACATCCGCGCGCAGATCGCGGTCAATGTCACGCAGTTGGCCCGCGAGGTCGCTTCCTACGCGAAACCCCGCCTTGCGGACTTCCTCAAAGAGAGCGGCCGGGAGCTCAAGGAGCTTTACCGAGGCAACGGCAACTCATGGACCGGTCTCTTGCGTCGAGCGAAGCTCCTGGATGCGGTCGGCCCTGAAGGCGAACTGCCCCTTCTCAAACGGGTTTCCGCCTTCCTGCACGTTGATGACCCGCTGCGCGTCGCGGCGTACAGCAAGTTGCTGACCGACGACGCTCCCGCCTATGACGAACTCAGCGAGCAGGAACAGGGGTACGCCCGCATGTTCTTCTTCTCGCTCTGGCCGCTGGGCGGAGACTTCCCCAACTACCAAGCTGGGCTGGACTCACTGCGTCCCCAGCATGCATTCCGGGACGAGTTGCGTCAGGCACTCGCTCACGTGCTGCAGCAGGCCGACCACGTACCCGTACCGCTCCTCGGGGCGCACGCCGGCATCCCGCTGACCATCCACGCTTCGTACAGCCGCGAAGAAATTCTCCCCGCACTGGGCCAGGCCGCAGTGGATGGTCGGAAGCCCGGGCACTTCCGAGAAGGCGTGAAGTGGTGCGAGAACATTCAGACTGATGCCCTGCTCGTCACCCTAGAGAAGGACGAGAAGGACTTCTCGCCCGAGACCCGTTACAAGGACTACGCCCTCAATGACTCCTTGTTTCACTGGGAGTCCCAGAACCAGACCTCGGAGCACTCACCCACCGGTGTCCGCTACAAGACCCACAAGGAGAAGGGCACTCACGTCCTGCTCTTTGTACGCCGATACAAGCAGACGGATATCGGTGGACCCCAGCCGTGGATGCTTCTGGGGCCAGCGGAGTACGTCAAGCACACGGGCAGCAACCCGATGGCGATCGAGTGGAAGCTCTTCCACCAGATTCCTGCCGACGTGCTGACCTACTCGGCAATCGCCGCCGGCTAATACTCCAGCCGCAGTCACCCGTCTCCACAACGCGCCCGGGTCGCGCAGTTCCGCCTGCCGTCCTGAGTCAGGAGTACACGTGCAATATGGCGAAGTCTGATGGGTGGCGTTCGACGAGCGGCGGCTGGTCCTACTGCTGGCGGCAGACGACGCGTCCAGGATCCGGGCGATGCAGATCGTCACCCCAGCGGCCGTAGACATCAGCGGTCTGGGCGTCGAAGTGCGAGTAGGTGACATGGAAGGACTGCCCGTCGAAGTCAAGGAAGGTGCCCCACGTGGTGCAGGCCTCCTCGATGTGACCGACCGCGAACTGCCGTTGGGCCATGATCGCGTTGGCGTGGAGTCGCCCCTGCCTCTCCTGTCTGAGCTGCACGCGGAGTGAGGCCTCAGGGCTGCGATGGAGGAGCCCGGCGGGTCCCGTGTCTCGTAGCACGTGGGCCACGTAGAACTGGTAGGCGGCCTGGTCGTAGCCGCCGATCGACTCCCGCCTCGAATCGGCTCGGGAGAGCGCCACTTCGGCCTCGCGCAACCGCTCGAATGCCCGGCGGCGGTCTCCGACCATCGAGGAGGCGTGGGCTTGTCGCCCGCGGGAGAAGGCCACCAGGCGCGGTCCGGCGTCGAGCCGGACCGGACATGCTCCGGGCCGCCGGCCCGTCTCCCTCAGCGAAGAGCGCAGATGACCTGGTCAGGAGACGGGCACGGATACGGTCCGTGGACCGGCAGCAGGGACGCGTACGGGCAGGAGCCTGATCTCCTTCTCGGTGGTCTGCTGCCTCAACCACCACCATCCCGGACTTCCGTGTCCTCTTCCCCCCGCCTGACCGAGGAAAGCAGGTCTTGGTTCGACTCGGTCCGGCCCGACGTACCGGAGCGTGCCACGGGTGCTCCTGACGAGGAAATGACCCCTTGGACCTCGCCCCATCCTGCTACCGTCTGCGACATGAAGCGCGCTGCTATGACGACGACGCCGGAGAGTGTCCCGGCGCGCTGACAGACGATCTGATCCGAAGCCCCGGGGCCGAGTGCCCCGGGGCTTCGTCGTAGGCCCGGTCACTTGCCCCGCAACCAGCAAGGAGACCGCGATGACCGCCAAGCACGACCACCGCAAGCTCGGGCGTGAACTGGGCCTGTTCGACACCGATCCCCTCATCGGCGCCGGCCTGCCGTACTGGCTGCCCGACGGCGCCGCCGTACGCCACACCCTGGAGGAGTACATCCGTGGCGCCGAACGGCGGGCCGGCTATCAGCACGTGTACTCACCTGTCCTCGGCAAGCGGGAGCTGTACGAGATCTCGGGGCACTGGGCGCACTACAGCGACGACATGTTCTCCCCGATGGACCTGGGCGGAGAGCAGGTCGTTCTGCGGCCGAGCCTCTGTCCCCATCACGCGGTGATCTACCGCTCCCGCTCCCACAGCTACCGCGAACTGCCCTTGCGCATGGCCGAACTGGGCGGCATGTACCGCTCCGAATTCTCGGGCGTGCTCGGCGGGCTGACCCGGGTGCGGGCCATCCAGCTCAACGACGCGCACATCTTCTGCACTCTGGACCAGGTCGCCGAGGAGGCGCAGGCGGCGCTGGAGATGATCCGCCAGGCGTACGAGGCACTCGGCATCACCCCCACTCGCTACCGGCTCTCCCTCCCGGGACCTGGCGGCAAGTACGTTGCCGCGCCGGAGAAGTGGCAACGGTCCACCGCCCTGCTCACCGACGTCCTCGACCGCTCCGGTCTGCCCTACGAGGCAGCCGAGGGCGAAGCCGCGTTCTACGGCCCCAAGATCGATGTCCAGGTCACCGACGGCGCCGGCCGGGAGTCCACCCTGTCCACCGTCCAGGTCGACTTCCACCAGCCCGAGCAGTTCGACCTGCACTACATCGGCGCGGACGGCGCCAAACACCGGCCGGTCATGGTCCACCGCAGCATCATCGGCAGTGTGGAGCGAGCCGTCGCCCATCTCATCGAACAGCACGGCGGGGCCTTTCCCGCCTGGCTCGCCCCCACTCAGCTGGTGATCCTCCCGGTCTCCGACACCGAACTGCCGAACGCCGCCGACCTCGCCCGGCGCTGCACCCGACGGGGACTGCGTGCCCATGTCGCGGGACCGGACAGCGGCAGCCTGGGCGCCCGTATCCGAGAGGCCCGTCTGGTTCCCTACCAAGCCGTCATCGGCGCCAAGGAGGCCGCTGACGACCACCTCGCACTGCGCTTGCGTGACGGACGCCGCTTCGCCCCGCAGCCGGTCAGTGATGTCATCGACCGCATCAGCGCTCTCATCGCGGCCCACAGCACCGGCCTGTGGGCCGACGCCACCTCATAGCGGCGGACGTCCTCCGGCTTCTCCTATGGCGGCTTGGCCATCAGCAGAAACAGGCCGGCCCCAGCCCCGGCGTCGCCCAGGTGGGTGCGGCCGGGGTGACGCTCATCGCGCAGGCCCCGTAGGCGCACACCCCCGGAACCGTCGGCGGATACAGATCATTCACCCGGGACGCCCACGGTCTCGTCCGCGCCCACCGCGGCCTCGGTGTCCACCGCATCCTGGGCGAGCAGCATCCGCAGGACGAGCACGGTGGGCGCGGCTCCCAGGATGGCCCATAGATCAAGCAAGAGCTGTGGCAGCGCGGCTGCCTCACGCCATAGGGAGATGCCCCCGCCTCCGAGCAGGGCACGATGCGATCGTTTTTGAACTTGCCGGACGCCGCGCGACCACGTCGAAGCCTTGCCCCGGTATCACCGCACCTTCTTCAGAACCGGTCGACCTTCTCACCATCCGGGACCTGATAGCAGGCAGAAACCACGTTGACGAGCAGCGTGGGCTCGTTGGTGTCGCCGCCGCTGTTCCTCTCCCAGAATTCGACCTTGACGGCAAACTTCTTCGCGGCATGATCTGCCGTCAGCTCCAAGGACTTGGCCTTGGAGCTGTTCGGCCCATATCCGACGATCTTCCAGCCGTGCTTCGGAAGGTCTTCCTTGAGGCGGGTCATGGCCTTCATGAGCTCGGCATCGGAGGTGCCGGTCAGGCTCCAAGGGTGCCGCATGAGAAACAGTTTCCCCCGCTCCGCGCCTTCGCAGGTACTGACTCCCGGGCCCGACTTGGACATCGCCCCCTTGATGGCCATGACGTCGAGGATTTGGCTGGAAATCTGCTTCGTTTCGGCATCGACGTCGTCGACGCTTCGCGTTCCTACCGGTTTCGGCGTGCTGGAATCTGCCTGGTCAGTCATGCTGCATCCTGTAAGTACGGTGAGTATGGTGGCACCCAGAAGGACATTGCCGAATATATTATTCCTCAATTTTCACCTTTCCATACTGGCCCGTTACGACAGCCGCCTGATTCCTCAGACTGTCCGTGTCCCGAACCCAGTATTCGCTATGGCCTTCCGAACCGCCCGTGGACATCTGATTCGCTCCGAACAGTTCATCGCTGGGGATGATGGCCACGCCCCCGCCGAACCGCCATTGGCTGCCGCCGTGGCCGAAGCGGCCCAGGTCGGGAACCGGGTCGTCCTCGGCCTCCTCATTCCATACATGCCCCTTGGGCACATCCATCTGCGACGCCTCGCCCACCTGTACACCGGGACTACCTGCGAAGACCACGTCATCCGCGTTCAGCTCGCCCTGACGCGCCGCGGAGCCGATGAGCGTCGTGCCATACGAGTGGCCGATGACCGTGTGGTGGCCACCGGAGTCGGTGCCATTGGCCACATTGAGGCCGTCCACGAACTGGTTGAACGCCGGGGCCCCGTCATCGGCGTAGTGCCGAAAAGGCGCATCCTTGACCACGCTTTGCGGGGCGTCGTACCCAAGCCACGTGATAGTGGAGACTTCTTTCCCTCCGGCCATCGCATCGGATTCTCGCCAGAGTTCGGTCATGCGTCCAATGTCTCCACCGATACCGCCAAGATTCGACGTGGTGCCAGGAACATAGACAGCCGTGTGAGCGGCGGTATCGGGGTTCCCGTTGGCAACGATCGCCCGGCCGTTCTTCTCTGTATCGAAACCCAACAGGTAGGCGGGCGGCAACCCGTTCTCGCCGGTCGCGTCGAACCGCTCCTGGATGCTCTTCATGCCGTTCTGCGTCTTCGTGAGCTGCGCGAACTGCTCACCGTACTTCTCGTTCCACTTGGTCCAACTGGCGTTCTGGATGACCGCCGGATAGGTGCCGTTGGGGTTGGGGGAGTACCTCGTGGGCTCGGCGGGAATCTTGGCGAGTTCCAGTTCCACATGGGCCCTGCTCTGCGCCAGCACCATGCGGTTGGCCTCGTCGCGCGTCCCGGCGGGCAGCCCGTCCAGCGCGCCGACCGCGGCCGAGTTCAGGGCCAGGTGGGCTGCCTGCTCCTCCGGGCTGAGCCCCTTCCACCACGACGCGTTGTCCTTCGGGGTGCCGTCCTTCGGGGGCTCCGGCAGGGAGTCGAGGTAGCTCTTGCCGGCCTCGCGGACGCCGCCCGTGTCCGACTTCACGTCCGCCCAGTCCCGGTGGGAGACCTCCAAGTCGTCGTCGGCCTTCAACGCGCGCAGTTTCGGCGCCCACTTCGTATCCGCGTCCGTCGCTTCTTCCAGGGCGTCGGCGATCCGGTTGGCGTACGCAAGTGCCTTGCCGTAATGGGGGTTCGGGTGAATGTTGGTCGCCTGGCGCTCCAGTGCGTCGGACGTCGGGCCGCCCCCCGCGCTCCCGGTGACTGTGCCGCCGTCCGCCGTCTTCTCGTCGCCGGGCTTCCTGCCCGCCGGATACGAGACGGAGCCGTTCGCGTTCACCGTGCAGCCGTCAGCCCTGGCGTCCTCCATGGCCGCTTCCAGCTTGCGCTTGGCCACCGCGATATCGAAGGCGAAGCCGTTCAACGCGGTACTCACCAGACCACACTCGGTCTGCACATAGTGGAAGTTCTTCGACAGCTTCTTGAGTTGCTCGGCTGCGGCCTCCGCCGCGTCACCCTTCACCTCGTTGCGAAGCCCGACACCGATCCGGTTGTCGATCGCGTCCTTGGCCTCGGAGGCCATGTCGCCGGTGGCCCGAAAGCCGTCCGCGGCCTCTTCGTACTCCGACGGTTTGAAGGCCTTGAGAGTCGCAAGATCCATGACCTGACTCACCTCTCCTTCGACTGGCCGCCGACGGGCTCGGTGTCCCCGTACTTCACCTGGAGCTTCTTCAGATCCGCCAAGGCCTCCTCGTCGGACTTCGACAGATCATGGCCCGTCTTCTGCAGAAGCCCGCCCAGCGCTTCGCAGCGGCCGCGCACATCGCTCACGTATTTCTTCCAGGAGTCGTAGAGCTCCTTCTGCGCCGCCGCGCTCACGGAACCGGTCGTGTCCCCCAGACCGGCCTGCCCATCGGCCAGCTTCGTCAGCGCCTTGCCGACCCCGCCCTTGAGATCGGTGACGCCCTCGCCGACCCTCACCCATGTCTTCCAGTTCGACTTCAGATCACCCGAAGCCGCGGCGCCTGAGTTTCCTCCGTCGGAAGGGGCCTGGTTCAGCTGCAGGCGCGTCGGCTCATTCGCCGCGACATCAGCTTTGATTTGCTCCCATTCGTCCCACGACACCGTAAGTTTCTCCCCGTTTCCCCTGACATCCCCGTTCCCGTGGCCCCGTTCCAGGGCTCCTCGGGTCGAGAGGCCATGGTCTCCGGCCTCTGCGGGCTAAATCAAATTCGTGCTCTGTGCTCCGTGGATCGTGGGGGGCCCGGAACCCGCCTCCCCTGGTCGTTCGTCCTGGGGAACGGGGTCGAGCGGATGGGAAGACATGGTGGAGCGGGCAGAGCCTGGCGGGATACCGGTGGTGCCTGGTGGGGGGAAACGGCGGCGGGGGTGGGTCGTCGCCGGGGTTGCCGTCGTTCTGGGTGGGGTACTGGGGTTCCATCGCCTGGTGCCCAACTGGCCCGGGAGAGTGGGAAGTCTGCTGGAGTCCTTCCTGCCCTGGAGTGGTGTCCTCGTTGTCGTGCTGCTGGTCGTCGCCCTCGTGCGGCGGTCCGCCCTTGCCCTGGTCGCTCTGCTGCTGCCGGTGGGCGTGTGGGTGGACACCTTCGGCGGGTTGCTCCTGCCCGGCGAGGAGAGCGGCGGGCGGGAGCTCGTCGTCGTGCAGCACAACGTCAGCGACGAGAACCGTGATCCTGCGGGAACCGCCCGGGCGCTGAGTGAGGCGGGGGCCGATCTCGTTGCGCTGGAGGAGCTCGTGGATCCGCAGGTGGCTGCGTACGAGAAGGCCCTCGCCGCCGACTATCCCCATCACGTCGTCCGGGGCACCGTCGGGCTCTGGTCCAGACACCCGCTCAGCGGTGAGCAGGTGGTGGACATCAGGCCCCCGAGCGTTGAGGAGGGGTGGAGCCGGGGTGTGCGTGCCGTGGTCCACTCCCCGCACGGCGACGTCGCCGCGTACGTCGCCCATCTGCCCTCCGTCCGGGTGGGGGTGGGCGGGCTCGCCTCCTCGCGGAGAGACGAGAGCGCCGCGCTGCTGGGGCGCGCCATCGCGGCCGAGAGCGTCGAGCCGCTGATTCTGCTCGGGGATCTCAACGGGGTCGTGGAGGACCGGGGGTTGAGGCCTCTCACCTCACAGCTGGACGTCGCCGAGAGCGGGTTCGCCTTCAGCTTCCCCGCCGCCTTCCCCCTGGCCCGGATCGACCAGGTCATGGCCCGCTCCGCCACCGTGGGCCGCATAAGCACCCTGCCCGCCACCGGTAGCGACCATCTGCCCGTCGTCGCCCGCGTCACCCTGCGGTGAGAAGCCGGCCCGCAGCGCGTCGGCCTTCCGTACGGCCGCCACTCGTTGCCGCCAGGTCATGGCCTCGGGGAACTCGTACGTGTCCGTGTCGTCCATCCAGCTCGCGTACGCCGTCGCCCCGCGGCAGTCCGCGCACTCCGGCCCGTCGCCCAGCGGGCGGAAGACATGGTCCTCCCCCGGGGCCGCGCCCCCGATCAGCTCACTGACCGGGGGCGACGGGGGCGGCACCCACCAGGACCACCGAGCATTTCTGGATCAGGCGATGGCGCAGGAAGCCGACCGCCGCCGAGCGGACCCCGCCCTCCGGTGGATCGGCCAGGAGCGCCTGGCGCCCGCGATGCCGCCGGTTCTGCTCACGCTGTGTGCCCACGTGTCCGGTTACGGGACCACGGCCGCCCGGTGGGCGCGGAACAGTTCGACCACCGCTGTCCGTCGTGTCGTTCCCGAGCCAGGACGTCGCCGACTACGCGCGGGAGGAATTCACCGAGCTGAAGGCGGCGCAGGGCCGGTTGTTGGGGCCGCGGCCCGCCGCTTGAGGCCCTCCACGTCTTGTACACGCTCTCATCACAATTCCGCTTCGCTTCCGGCATGCCCCTGATGTGCGCCCGTACGCGCTGCGAGCATCAGCTGCTCCACCGCACCGCGTTCGGCCTTGGGGGCGACACATGCAGACGAGGAAGCAGTCACGACGGTCCTTGCGCGGAGCCCTCCGGATGCGGATACCGTTGGGAGCGGGCGCGCTGGCACTGGTCCTGACGGGGTGCGGGGGCGACGGCGGTGGTACGGACGGCCAGGGCGGGAAGGGCGCCGTCGAACGGGAGTTGGCACTCATGGACGACCAGGCGCGCGTGGACGCGGGCGACAGCCTTGACGTGGACGTCCTCGACAACGACTCCATCACCCTGGAGAGCAACGACCGAGCGGGACTGCTCGACGCCTACGACCCCGCCGAACTGACCCTGACCGTCGACACCGAGCCCGGCCACGGTTCCGCATCGGTGTCCGGGGCCACGGTGACGTACACCGCCAGGGACGGGTACGCCGGCGAGGACGAGCTGACGTACGAGGTCCGCGTGAAGGGCACCGAGGTTCCCCCCGCGACCGCCGTCGTCCGCATCACCGTTTACGCGCCCGCGCCCTGACCGCAGTCACGACGCCGTACGGGCCGATCCTCCGGGGCCGTCACGCCGCCTCCTCCTGCTCCCGCCGCCCGCCGCCGCGTCGCCGGGCGGTCAGCGCCAGGTGCGTCGCCAGCCCCAGGGCCAGGCCCCAGCACGCGGACCCGACGCCGCCGAGGGTGACGCCGGAGGCCGTGGCGAGGAAGGTGACCACCGCCGCGTCGCGGCCCTGTCCGTCCGCCACCGCCTGGGCGAGGCTGGTGGAGAACGTGGCGAGCAGGGCCACCCCCGCGACGACGGCGATGAGTTCGGGCGGCAGCGCTGTGAACAGCCCCACGAGCGCGGCCCCGCAGACGCCCGCCAGCAGATAGAAGACGCCGCACGCCACACCGGCAACATAGCGGCGTCGCGGGTCGCGGTGAGCTTCTTCGCCGGTGCTGATGGCGGCGGTGATCGCCGCCAGGTTGACGGCGTGGCCGCCCAGCGGCGCGAGCGCCGTGGAGGCCAGCCCGGTGGCCGTGATCAGCAGCCGGTCGTCCGGACGGTAGCCGCAGGCGGCCAGCACGGCGAGGCCGGGCGCGTTCTGCGAGGCCATCGTCACCACGGCGAGCGGCACGGCCAGGCCCAGCAGCGCCGAACCGCTGAACTGCGGTGGCGTGAGGACGGGGAGGGTCAGCCCGATGTCCACGGACGGAGCATGGATGCCCGGGACGACGGCGGTGACGAGCACGGCCGCGAGCAGGGCCCACGCCACCGCGTATCTCGGTGATCGCTGTTTGACGGCCAGGTACGTGGCGAGCGCGACCAGCACTGCGGCCGGCGCACCGTCCAGCGCCGAGAACAGGCCGACGCCGAAGGAGAACAGCACGCCCGCCAGCATGGCCGCCACGATTCCGGGCGGTACCCGGCGCATGGCCTTCCCGAAGACGCCCGTCAGACCGACCAGCGCCATGAGGAGACCGCTGACCAGGAAGGCACCGACCGCTTCGGGATACGAGTAGTCCCCGAGGCTGCCGACGAGGACGGCGGCGCCCGGCGTCGAGAACGCGGTGATCACCGGAATCCGGGTCCACCAGCTGAGCACGGCACACGTGACGCCGCTGCCCACGCATGCCGCCCACACCCACGACGCGGTCTGCTCATCGGTGAGGTGGCCGGCGGCCGCTGCCGCCAGGACCACGAGAAGGGGGCCGGAGCACGAGACCACGACGGTGATCAGGCCCGCGAGGACGGCGGAGAGCGAGGCGTCCGCCAGGAGCCCGCGCCGCTCGGAGGGCGTGGGCTGCCCGGGGGGTGTGGGTTGCCCGGGGGGTGTGGGTTGCCCAGGGCGTCTGGGCTGCCCGGGGGGTGTGGGTTGCCCAGGGCGTCTGGGCTGCCCGGGGGGTGTGGGCTGCCCGGGGGGTGTGGGTTGCCCAGGGCGTCTGGGCTGCCCGGGGGGTGTGGGCTCATTGGCCGCCCGCCCTTCAGCCGTCGGTCCCTCCGCCGTCGGCCCTTCGGCCGGGGTCCTCTCGGTCCAGCCCCCCGTATCCGGCCCGGACGCCTCGTCCGTGTCGTTCTCGGCGCCCTGTTCGGCCGTGGCCATCGTGTCCCTTCCCCCTCGTCCGTCCCTCCCGCTTCTACTCCGCCCGCTGTGCCACCGAGGCCAGCCGCGTCACGCCCTCGGCGAACTCCTCGTCGCTCAGGGCCTGGAACGGCAGCCGGAGGAACACCGTTCCGGACGGTGGGGCCGAGTCCGCCGGGTAGAACGCCGAGCCATGGGTGAGGGCGACGCCCTCGGCGGCCGCCGCCGCGAGGAACCTCTCCTCCGTGGTCCGTACCGGAAGATGCACGCTGATGTAGTAGCCGCCCTCGGGCACGCACAGCGCGACTTCGCCGAGCGCCTTCCGCACCGCCTCGACCGCCGTGTCGTGCCGCGGCCGCAGCAGTTTCCTGACCTCGTCGATGTTGCGCCGGACCAGGCCGCTCGCGAAGGCCCGTGCGGCGACCGCCTGGAGCAGAGGGGCCGGCGAGAGGTACGTACTCTCCGCGAGCGCCGCCAGGGCACGCGGCGTACCGGGCGGGCCGATCACATAGCCGACCCGCAGCCCCGGGCTGAGGATCTTGCTCAGCGAACCGATGGTCAGCACCCGGGCGTCGTCGACGGCGTCCGCGAGCTCGCCGAGGAGCGTGGGGGCCGTGCCCGCGAAGCGGAGTTCCCGGTACGGGATGTCCTCCAGGATCGTGAAGCCGAACTCGGCGGACAGCCGGACGAGTTCGCGCCGCTTCTCCTCGCTCGTCGTGACCCCGCCGGGGTTCTGGAAGTCCGGGATCAGATAGACGAACGCGGGTACGTCCCTGCGCAGGCGCTCCCGCAGGACGTCCAGGTCGAGGCCGTCCCCCCTCAGGGGTATCCCGGAGACCTGCGCCCCGTGCCGCTCGAAGATCTGGACCGCACGGTCGTACGTCGGCGCCTCCGCGAGCACCTTCTTGCGGGGTGCGTCCTTGAGGAGGTGCGCGGCGAGCAGGTCGAGGGCCTGGAGGGAGCCGTTGGTGACGAAGATCCGGTCGGGGTCGACCGAGTGGAACGCCCCCAGCTGGTCGCGGAGTTCGCGGTCTCCGGTGTGGCGGCCGATGGGCGCGTACTGGAAGACGCGGTCCGGTTCGGCGGAGAGGACCGACCCGGTCAGCTCGGCGATGCCGGCGGACGGGATCGCTTCGAGCGGAGGGATCCCCCGCGAGAAGTGGACGGTCGGAGAGGTCACAGCGTCCTTGGAGTTCGGGGAAGTCACAGAGGTCTCCTGGAGAAGGAACCGAGGGGAGAGGGAGAGGGCGGGGGCCTGGGGGTGCGACGGCTTGCGGGTGGATCAGGGGGCGCCCGCGCGCGTGGCCCCGTGCGCGCTGACGGCGAAATCGGGGCCGATGTCGGCGACGGAGTCCGCGCCGAGCTGGAGCAGCGTGTCCTCGATCTCGTACCGGAGAAGGTCGAGGACCGCCTCCACACCCTGCTGTCCGGCCAGGCCGAGGCCCCAGAGGTAGGGGCGGCCGATGCACACCGCGTCCGCGCCGTACGCGAGGGCCTTGACGACGTGGACGCCGGAGCGGATGCCGCCGTCCATGAGGACCAGACCGCGGCCGGCGACCGCGGCCGCCACCTGCTCCAGGGCGACCAGGCTGGGCACCGCGCCGTCGAGCTGGCGGCCTCCGTGGTTGGAGACGATGACGCCGTCCGCGCCCAGGGCCACGCAGCGTTCGGCGTCCTCGGCCCGTAGGACGCCCTTGACCACGATCGGCAGCCGGGTGCGGGACCGTATCCATTCCAGGTCGTCCCAGGTCAACGGCAGGCGTTCGATCCGGGCACCGTCCGGAATGTCGCCGGTGAGCACGCCCAGTGAGCGCAGATTGCCGAAGTCGACGTGCCCCGGGGTGCGGAAGCCCGCCCGTCGGGTGCCGGTACGGCGGGCCGCGTAGCTGGCGTCGACCGTGACCACGAGCGCGGTCGCGCCGGCGTTCTCCGCCAGGGCGATCGTCGCGTCGACGTCGTCGCGGGAGCGGTAGGCGTAGAGCTGGAACCAGCTGTCGCTGCCGACCGCACCGGTCACGTCGGAGAAGGCGTAGTGGCTGTCGGTGCTGACGATCGACACGGTGCCCGCGGACTCGGCCGCACGGGCGGTCGCGATCTCGGCGTCCTCGTGGAGGAGGCGCTGGGGGCTGGTCGGGGCGAGCAGGACGGGCAGGGCGAGCCGCTGCCCGAGCACGGTCACGGACGTGTCGGGTTTCGCGCCCGTGCCGCCGAGGGCCCGGGGGCGCAACCAGACCTGGTCGAAGGCCTCCGTGTTGGCACGGACCGTGAGCTGTGTGTCGGCACCGCCCGCCACGTACGCCCAGGAAGCGGCGTCGAGCAGGGCCTCCGCAGCCTGTTCGTAATCGGTCAGGGTCAACAGCCCGGATAATTCCCTTGCCATGGAACCTCTTCCGTCGTCGGATGAATTCCCTGGGCGCCTGTCGGCTCGTCGAGTGAACCGGCCGTCAATGGACTGGGCCGTCAGGCGAACTGGTCGAATCCCATCTTGGCCACCATTCCGGTGACCACGAGCACGAGGACGATGCGGACGAATCCGGATCCCCTTTTCATGGCGGTGCGCGACCCGATCATCGCGCCCGCGATGTTCCCCACGGCCATTCCGAGACCGAGGGCCCACAGGACGTTTCCCTGCCAGGCGAAGACCGCGAGGGCCCCCAGGTTGGAGGAGGCGTTGATCACCTTCGCCATGGCCGCGCTTTCCAGGAACTGTGTCGCCAGGAGCGTGGTGAAGGAAATGATGAGGAAGGTGCCGACGCCGGGTCCGAAGACCCCGTCGTAGAAACCGATGCCGACACCCGCGATGAGGATAGCCGTATTGCGGCGGCGCGGGGTGACGACGGTGTTCCGCTGCTGGACCCCGAAGCTGGGCCTGAAGGCCACGAAGAGCGCCACGGTGATGAGCAGGCCCATGATGACGGGCCGGAAGTAGGTCGTGGGAACGCTCGACGCGGACAACGCGCCGAGCGCGCCGAAGGGGACCGCGAGTCCGGCGGCCGGCAGCAGGACCGAACGGTCCAGCTCGGTGCGCCGCTGGTACATGTACGCGGCGGTCGCGGTTCCCATGACCGCCGCGATCTTGTTCGTGCCCAGCGCCACCGCCGGCGAATACTGGGGGAAGGCCAGCAGGAGCACCGGGATGAGCAGCACCCCGCCACCACCGACGACCGCATCCACCCAGCCGGCCGCCGTCGCGGCCGCGAGCAGGCCGAGCACTTCGTACAGTTCCACTCTTCCTCATTCACGTGACGTGGCCCCGGCTCCCGGGGCCGGGTGCTGCCGCCGCCGGGTCAGACGACCCCGCGGATCTCCGTCATCGCCGGCAGTACGCGCGGGTGCCGCATCATGCGCTGGGCCCACAGCGGGGCGGATCGCAGGGAGTAGAAGCGGCGCAGCCAGCGGTCCTGGCCGTCGTAGCGGGGGGTGAACGCGGTGCGGCCGTGGACGACGACGTGGTTGTCCAGGACGACGAGGTCGCCCGGTGCGAGCACCAGGTCGCGGCAGACCCGCTCCAGCGCCGTGGCCAGGGAGCGCAGCGCGGCCCGCGCCTGCGGGTGATCGCCCTGCGTGTTGTGCGAGTTGAAGCGCATGAACGGGCGGTCCGCCGGGCCGAAGATCACCGGATGCGGACCGGCCGATGGGCGGGGGCCGGTGGTGTTCCGGGTGAAGGAGGTCGGATACAGGCTGTGGAACTGCGGCTTCCGCAGCTCGGCCACCTCGTCGTCCGTCAGCAGCGGCAGTGCGTCGCGCACGGAGGAGACGCGCGTCGCGGCGAGCTGCTCGTGGTCCTGGCGCAGGCAGAGCAGACCCAGGTAGTCGGGGCGGAGCGGATGGTGCACGTTCTCGGTGTGGAAGTCGAAGGCGACCGATCCGCTGTTCTCGATCCGGTCCTCCTCGCCGCGTACGGGATGGACGTCATGGAAGAGCGCACCGGATTTCTCGTCCTGATAGCCGGTGAGCGAGCCGAGGAGGTCCGCGACGAGCATGAGTGTTCCGTTGGTCGGGTGGCCGTCGAGGATATGAGCCTCGTGCGCCTGCGGAGTCTTCGGCAATTCGCCCACCGAAACTCCACGGAGTATGCAGTATCCACTGGATTCCGTGTCCGAACCGAAATCGAGGACCATTTTGCGCATCCCGTCCGGGAGATCCATGAGGAGTCCCGAGACAACGATGGGTACCGAGTCCGACAAGCGTGCGGCGAGTGCGGACAGCTCACTCACCTTCTCCGCCTCGGACTCGCTTAATCGGTACTGATTCAGAGCCTGGGCAAGCATTCCCATAATCCCTCACCGATTCCCGAATGCAGGGTTGATCATTACGGTGAAAAACGTATCCCGCGCCGATTCTTTCCGTCAACAATCGCTTTCGGACAGTGACATCCCAAGTTAACGGGTCGGGCATTTACCAGATAGCGATCGAATGATTTTATTCTGCGATAAAAATGCCCAAAATGCCCCACGCGGTAAGGAGTGCGGGCACGGTTGCCTCTTCCTGTTCACCGGGCTGAGCTGCCTCTACGGCGCAGGATGACGGGGAGATGAACAGCCCAAAACGCCCCGTCAGGCGTTTTTGGCACCCGCTTCCCGGCACCCGCGGGCGGCACTCGGAGCCGGTTTCGCGCCATCCGGACCGTGGGAGGCGGGATGGCGCATCGCGTGAGGGGGGTCACATGTCGCCGTGCTGCCGCGGGGTCGGCCCCCGCGTGACCCGGCGGCCGCTTCCATCCGGAACCCCCGCCCCCGCCCCCCACCGCCCTCCAGCCGCGCCGCCCCGAACGCTAGCCTCGTCATCAGTACCGAACCACAGAAGTACCGACAGGCAGCTCACAGGAAGCGATGGTGGCGGCGATGGCGAAGGTCCCGGCAGCGGCGGTGGCGGCGAGCGGGCTCGTCGGGGGTTACGGCGTCGCGCGGTGGACCAGGAAGCGACCGCTCGGCGGTGTCGCGCTCGCCGCCGCCGGGTCGCTGGCCGCGTACGAGTGGAACCGCCAGGCCGGGCCGCGGGCCGCCGCCGGGCTGAGCCTCGCCTATGTCGCCGCCTTCGCCGGGTCGCATCCGCTCGCCAAGAAGGTCGGCGCCTGGCCCGCCGTGTTCGCCGCCGCGGGCGGCGTGGCCGCCGCCTCCTGGGCGGTCACGCGGCGGGCCTCCGCCCCTCAGCCCCCCAGCGCGTGCGACACCGTGTAGATCGCCAGACCCGCCAGCGCGCCCACCACCGTGCCGTTGATGCGGATGAACTGGAGGTCGCGGCCGATGTGCGCCTCGATCTTCTTCGAGGTCTGGTCCGCGTCCCAGCCCGCCACCGTCTCGCTGATCAGCGAGGTGATCTCCGTGCGGTACGTCGTCACCACGTACACCGCCGCGTCCTCCAGCCAGCCGTCCAGTTTGCCCTGGAGCCGTTCGTCGTTCGCCAGCCTCGCTCCCAGCGACATCAGCGAGGCGCGCGCCCGCAGCCGCAGTTCGCTGCGCTCGTCCTCCGCCGCCGAGAGGATCATCGTGCGGACGGAGGACCACGCCGAGGCGATGACGTCCTGGACCTCGCTCCGGCCCAGGACCTCCGACTTCAGGCGCTCCACCCGGGCCCGGGTGTCGGCGTCGGTCTGGAGGTCGGCCGCGAAGTCGGTCAGGAACGTGTCGATCGAGCCGCGCGCCGGGTGCTCCGGCATGTCCCGCATCTCCGTGACGAACCGCAGCAGTTCCTTGTAGACCCGCTCCCCCACCCGCTTGTCCACGAACCTCGGCGTCCAACCGGGGGCCCCGCCCTGCACCGCGTTCATCACCGAATCGCCGTGCTCCACCAGCCAGTCGTGCGCCCGTACGCAGATGAGGTCGACGACCTTGCGGTGGCCGCCGTCCGTGACGACCCTCTCCAGCATCTTGCCGAGGCCGGGGCCGACCTCCACCGCGTCCGCCCGCCGGGTGATCGCCTCGCCGACCACCGCCTGGACGTCGGAGTCCCGAAGGACCGTCAGCGCACCGCGCAGCGCCGTCGCCAGCTCGGCGGTGACCCGGTCGGCGTGGGCCGGCTCCGCGAGCCACACACCGAGCCGCCGGCCGACCCCCAGAGCGTGAATTCGGTCACGAATGACGTCTCCGGAGAGAAAGTTCTCGCCAACGAAGGAACCGAGGGACTGTCCTAGCTGATCCTTCTTGGTGGGGATGATGGCCGTGTGCGGAATGGGCAGACCCAGCGGGCGCCGGAAGAGCGCCGTGACGGCGAACCAGTCCGCCAGCGCGCCCACCATCCCCGCCTCGGCAGCCGCTGCGACGTAGCCCGGCCAGCCCCCCACGCCTGAGTTCTTCGCCCAGGTGGCCAGGACGTAGACGATCGCGACGAGCAGAAGGAGGCCGGTCGCCGTGAGTTTCATGCGCCGTACGCCCCGCTGCTTCTCCTCGTCGGCGGCGGTGTACGCGAACGAGGCCAGCGGGCCCGCCCCCGGCTCCCGCGTCCGCCCCGGCGGCAGCACCGATCGCGCCGATGCCGGGACCTCCGGCGCCTGCTCCGCGTCCTTCTGCACCGCGTCCCCGTCCTGCCCCTGCTCGCCGGATCCGGTCCGTTCCATCCGCTCCACCCGTCCGCGTACGCCTCGCCCCCGTGACGTACGCATTGTCCCTACCTCCCCTACTCCCGGGCCGCATGTGGAGTTCCCGACGGCCTGTCGCATCATGGGACCAGCACGATCATCACAAGGAGAACCACCGCACATGCCAAGGCGCCAGGGGTATGCCCTGCTCATCGCCCTAGTGGCGGGCACCGCCGCGCTCGCCGCCGCCGTCGCCTTCGCAACGACGCTGCTCTCCGGCCCCGGGGCGACGCCGCTGCCGCCCGCCGAGACCCAGGCGGCGGCCCGTAATCCGGTCGCCCCCGCCACCTCGGGCGGCTCGTGGGTCGCCACCTGGACCGCCGCGCCCGTCGGCGCCGAGAAGGGCACCGAGGGCGGGCTCCCCGGGCGCACCGTCCGTAACGTCGTGCACACCAGCATCGGCGGGGACGTCGCCCGGATCACGCTGTCCAACCTCTTCGGCACGACCCCCCTGGTCGTCGACCAAGCCACCGTCAACACCCGGCCGGTGACCTTCAAGGGCGCCGGGACCGTCACCGTCGCCGCGGGCGGACGGGCCGTCAGCGACCCGGTCACCGTGCCGGTCGCCCCCGACTCCGACCTCCAGGTCAGCTTCCGTACCCCGCGGGGCGGCGGGCCGGTCACGTACCACGGCTACACCCACCAGACCTCGTTCCTGATCGACGAACGCTCCACCGCCACCACCAGCAACTGGCGCTATCTGACCGCCGTGGACGTCCGCAGCGAGCGGGCGCTCGGCGCGGTCGTCGCCTTCGGGGACTCCCTGACCGCAGGCAGCGGCTCCACCACCGACGCCAACGCCCGCTGGCCCGACGTCCTCGCCGACCGGCTGGGCGGCCGGTACGGGGTCGCCAACGCGGGCATCGCGGGCAACCGGGTCGTGGGCATCGGCCGCGGCACCGGCGGCCAGTCGGGCACCGACCGGCTCGACCGGGACGTCCTGGGGGTCGCCGGGGCCCGGACGGTCGTCGTGGCGCTCGGCATCAACGACGTACAGCAGTACCCCCAGGAGGCCGACCCCCAGCGCATCGTGGACAGCCTGCGCGCCCTCACCGACCGGGCGCACGCCCGCGGGCTCCGGGTCGTCGGCGCGACGCTCACCCCGTTCGAGGGCTTCGCCACCTGGACGCCCCAGCGCGACGCCGTGCGCCACGCGGTCAACGAGCAGATCCGGTCGGGCACGGTCTTCGACGCGTACGTCGACTTCGACGCGGCGGTACGCGACCCCGCCGCGCCGAACCGGCTCCTCGCCTCGTACGACTCCGGCGACCACCTGCACCTCAACGACGACGGGTACCGCGCGCTCGGCGACCGGGTGGACCTGAAATCCCTGGACCGGGACCGCGCGCCCCGGTCGGACGCGCTGTGACCCGCTGAGGAGAGCCGAAAGGGCCTTAGAGCTTCTTGCGGCCGCCGCCGTCGTCCGGGCCCTCCAGCTCGCGTCGGCGGCGCGCCTCCAGCTCCGCCTCCTTCGCCTCCTTCAGCCGGCGGCGCTCCGCCTTCGTCCGCTTGCGCTCCACCCCGACGCCGCCCATCAGGGCGAATCCGGTGATGCGCACCCGCGGGGAGTCGGGGGCGATCTCGCCGTCCTCGTTGGAGCCCTCGCCGAAGCCGCCCATGATGCCGATGCCCCGGACCTCGACGTTCAGCTCCGGCGGCGCGGTCACATGGATGCCGCCCATGATCGTGAAGCACCGGATCACGGTCTCGCGGTCCTCGAAGTGCGCCTCGCGCAGATCGATCTCGCCGCCGCCCCACATCGCGAACGCGGTGAACTTCCGGGCCACCGTCCAGCGGCCCTTCCGGTTGAAGCCGCCCCAGAGGGCGAACCCGCCCGTGGAGGTCGCGGGGCCGCCGATCCGCGCGGGCCAGTTCGCGGTGGAACCCCCCAGGGGGGCGGGCGCGGACGAGCCGACCGGAGCGACCGCCGAGCCCGGCGTCGGCAGGTCCTGGACCAGAGGCTCCAACTCCCCGTGCGTACGGGCCTGGTAGGCCTTTTCGAGGCGCTGGTCGAACTCGTCCATATCCAGTCGGCCCTCGGCCACGGCCTCGCGCAGCAGTTCCGCGATCCGCTCGCGCTCGGCATCGGAGGCACGCATGTCCGGACGTTCACTTGTCATACCGCGCACCCTATTGAACGCAGCCGTTCCCGGCACAGACCCGCAGGCCCACGACCTGCGCGCGCCGCCCGGGCAGGACCCACGAGGGGCCCCTCGGGCAGGCCCCCGAGGGACCCCTACGGCGTCGACTCGTACATCCTCGCGATCACGGCCTCGATGTCCGGCTCCCGTACCGACAGGTCGACCAGCGGGTAGTCCGCGGCGATCCGCGCCACCAGCGGCGCCGCCGACGCCGCTGCCGGGAACGCCAGCCACTGGCGCGGGCCCTCCACCTTGACCACGCGCAGGGCGGGTTGCGCTCCTCCGTCCGCCGACTCAAACCGGATCGGGGGCAGTTCGCTCTCCAGGTCCACCACGAGCATGCGTTCGCTCTCGCCCACCTCGTGGAGGCCCGTCAGCGAACCGTCGTACATCAGACGGCCGTGGTCGATCACCATCACCCGGCCGCACAGCTGCTCGATGTCGGTGAGGTCGTGCGTCGTCAGCAGGACCGTCGTCCCGCGCTCGGCGTTCAACTCCTGCAGGAACTGCCGCACCCTGGCCTTGGAGATCACGTCGAGACCGATCGTCGGCTCGTCCAGGTACAGCACCTCCGGATCGTGCAGCAGCGCCGCCGCGATGTCGCCGCGCATCCGCTGCCCCAGCGAGAGCTGCCGTACGGGGACCTCCAACAGCGCGCCGAGGTCGAGGAGTTCGACACAGCGCTCCAGGTTCTCCCGATAGCGCCGGTCCGGGATGCGGTACATGCGGTGCATCAGCCGGTACGAGTCGCGCAGCGGCAGGTCCCACCAGAGGGTCGTGCGCTGGCCGAAGACGACGCCGATGCGGTGCGCCAGGCGGGTACGTTCGCGGGAGGGGTCGATGCCCGCGACGCGCAGCCGGCCGCCGCTGGGGGTGAGGATGCCCGTCAGCATCTTGATCGTGGTCGACTTCCCGGCGCCGTTCGGGCCGATGTAGCCGACCATCTCGCCGCGCGCGACCCGGAAGCTGATCCCGTCCACGGCCCGCACCTCGTGGCGCTCCCGGCGCAGCAGGCCCGCCCGGCGGCGGACCTCGAAGACCTTCTCGACGCCGTCGAGGCTGATGAACCCGTCGTCCGCCATGTCCGTGCTCTCCCGCGTAGTCCCGTCCGACCCGGTCGGCTCCTGGTTCCTCTGGTTCCTCAACTGCCCGTGCTCCGGTAGGACCGCAGCCCCGCCCGCCATGCCAGGCCCGCGAGACCGCAGCAGCCCGCCGCCACCAGCGGCGGCAGGAAGGCCACCCACTGCGGCAGATCCACCGGGTACTGCCGCCCCAGCACGTACAGCGCGGGCAGCCAGCTCGCGAAGGCCAGCGGCACCACGAACGTCACGCCGCGCACCAGGTCCTTCGCGAAGACCGTGGGCGGGTACTGGAGCAGCGTCGTCCCGCCGTACGTGAAGGAGTTCTGCACCTCCGACGCGTCCTGCGCGACGAACTGGAACGCCGCTCCCGCTATGAACACCGCCCCGAAGATCGCCGCCCCGCTGATGACCGTCATCGGCAGCAGCAGCATCTTCAGCGGCGTCCAGGCGATGTCGAGGGTGACGAGCGCGTAGCCGAGCACCAGCAGGCCCTGTGTGATCCGGCCCAGCCGGCGCAGCGCGAACCGGTCCGCCGCCACCTGCGCCAGTACCGGCACCGGGCGTACCAGCAGGGTGTCGAACGTCCCGTCCCGCACGCGGGAGCCGACCCGGTCCATCGATCCCAGCAACAGGTCGCACACCCCGAACGCCGTCGCCGACAAGCCGTACAGCAGGGCGATCTCCGGCAGGGAGTAGCCGCCGAGCGCGTCGACATGCGTGAACATCAGCAGGATCGTCACGAAGTCGAAGGCCGTCACCGCGAGGTTCCCGAACAGAGTCATGGCGAACGAGGCCCGGTACGCCATCGTCGAGCGCACCCACATCGCCATGATCAGTCCGTACGCCCGGATGCCTTCCAGCGGCCGGGGCCGGTCCTCGAAGGCGAAGCCGGCCGGCTCCCGCTCCCGGTCCTCCGCGTCGGCCGGTGCCGCCACCGTGTCAGCCACCCTGCACCACCACTCTCCTGGTCGCCGCGGTCTGCAGCAGGCGCCCCGCCCCGAGCAGCACGACGGCCCATCCGGCCTGGAACACGTACGCCCGTGCCAGCCCCCACCCGGTGTGCTTGCCGAGGAACACATCGGCCGGCACCTGGAGGAGCGAGGACCACGGCAGGGCCCGCGCCACCTCGCCCAGCAGCCCGGGGAACAGGTTCAGCGGCAGCAGCATCCCGGAGAAGAACAGCCCCGCCAGCATCGCCATCTGCATCGCCCCCGCTCCGTCGAGCAGCCAGAACGCCGACATCGCGACCAGATAGCGGATCGCGAAGCTGACCACGACGCCCAGGAACACCGACAGCAGGAACGCCGGCCAGGTCCAGAGCGATCCCGGGAACGCCAGGTCGAAGGCGAGCGCCCCCAGGAACATCGGCACCACGCCGCGCCCCAGCAGGTGGAACGCGGCCCGGCCCAGGTCCGCCGCCAGCCACCACAGCTGGAGGTCGGCGGGCCGGTACAGGTCGACGGCGACGTCGCCCGTACGGATCCGCTCGACCAGCTCGCTCTCGAACCCGCCGCCCATCAGGGCACTGGTCATCAGCAGGGCCTGGCCGAGCCAGACGTACGTCAGCGCCTGGGAGGTGTCGTAGCCGCCGAGCTGCGGACGTACGTCCCACAGGGCGGTGTAGGTGTACGCCATGATGAAGCCGAAGACGGTGTTGGTGAACACCCCCGCCGCCGTCGCCGTCCGGTAGGTGGCGTAGCGCCGGAACCCGCCCGCCGCCACCACTGCGTACAGCCGCACGCCGCCCCCTCTCCCCCGCCGCCACCGGCTCCCGGCACCAAAGCGCACGACCCTAGTCCACGCGCGAAGGCCGCGGCGACTCCTTTTCCACGACCGGAGGAGGGAACGAGACAGTAAGAAACGCAGATTTCCTGACGAACCGGGCACTATGGGGGAACTGACCACGTCTCAGGAGCCCCCACCGACATGAGCGACGAGCCACAGAGCTGGGCCCCCCGCGACTCCTCGGGCGCGGGGGCCTCCTCCGGACACCACCGACCGACGGCGTCCGGGGAGCAGCCCGGAAAGCGGCCCCGGCAGAAGCCCGGGAAGAAGGCACGGCCCCGGCGCACCGGCTGGCGGCGCGCCATCCCCACCTGGCGGATGAGCCTCGGCACCCTCCTCGGCCTCGTCGTCCTCCTCGGCGCCGGGGTCTTCGCCGCCTACCGGTTCGTCGACATCCCGGCCGCCAACGCGTCGGCCACCGCCCAGTCCAACGTCTACCTCTACAGCGACGGCAGCGTCATCGCCCGGGACGGCGACGTGAACCGGGAGAAGGTCAAGCTCTCCCAGGTCCCCCCGGGCGTCCAGCACGCGGTCCTGGCCGCCGAGGACCGGGACTTCTACTCCGACGACCGCGCCGTGGACGTGAAGGCGATGGTCCGGGCCGGCTGGAACACCGTCACCGGCAAGGGCAAACAGGGCGGCTCGACGATCACCCAGCAGTACGTGAAGAACTACTACCTCGGCCAGGAACGCACCGTCCTGCGCAAGGCCAAGGAAGCCATCATCGCGGTCAAGCTCAACCGCGAGGAGACCAAGGACCAGATCTTCGAGGGCTACCTCAACACCAGCTACTTCGGGCGCAACGCGTACGGCATCCAGGCCGCCGCCCAGGCGTACTACGGCAAGAACGTCGAGGAGCTCACCACCGCCGAAGGCGCGTACCTCGCCTCCCTGCTGAACGCCCCCAGCGCCTACGACGTCGTCGCCCACCCCGGCAACAAGCCCGCGGCCCAGCGCCGCTGGAACTACGTCCTCAACGGCATGGTCAAGGAACGCTGGCTCACCGCCGCCGAACGGGCGACGACGCGCTTCCCGACCCCCGGCGAGGCCAAACCGTCGACCGGGCTCTCGGGGCAGCGCGGCTACATCGTGCAGGCCGTCGAGGACTACCTGAACCGCCGCGGCATCCTCGACGCGAAGACCCTCACCACCGGCGGCTACCGCATCACCACCACCCTCGACAGAGCCAAGCAGGACGCCTTCGTCCAAGCCGTCGCCGACAACGTGACGGCCAAGACCAGCGCCGACCGCGCCGCCGACCGCAACGTCCGCGTCGGCGGCGCCTCGATCGTCCCGGAGACCGGAAAGGTCGTCGCCCTGTACGGCGGCATCGACTACACGAAGCAGTACGTCAGCAACGCGACCCGCCGCGACTACCAGGTCGGCTCCGTCTTCAAGCCGTTCGTCCTCACCTCCGCCGTCGTCAACGACTCCACCACCCAGGACGGCCGGCGCATCACGCCCAACACCGTCTACGACGGCACCAACAAACGCACCGTCGTCGGCGTGCAGGGGTCCACCGACTACGCCCCCGCCAACGAGGACGACGTCGACTACGGCGACATCACCGTGCGCATCGCCACCGACAAGTCCGTCAACTCCGTCTACGCCCAGATGGCGCAGGACGTCGGCCCCGCGAAGGTCCGGGACACCGCGATCGCCCTCGGCATCCCCGCCGACACCCCCGACCTCACCGCCGCCCCCTCCATCGCGCTCGGCACCGCCAACGCCAGCGTCCTGGACATGACAGAGGCGTACGCCACCCTCGCCGACCACGGCCGGCACGGCGGGTACGTCCTCGTCGAACGGGTCACCAAGGACGGCGCGGAGATCCCGCTCCCGGAACGCACCACCGAACAGGCCGTCAGCCGCGAGGCCGCCGACACCACCACCGCCGTCCTGCGCAGCGTCGTGGAGGGCGGCACCGGCACCGCCGCCCAGGCGGTCGGCCGCCCCGCCGTCGGCAAGACCGGCACCGCGGAGGAGGACCGGGCCGCCTGGTTCGCCGGCTACACCCCGGACCTCGCGAGCGTCGTCGCCGTAATGGGCCAGAACCCGGACACGGGCGCCCAGACCCCGCTGTACGGAGCCCTCGGCCTGCCCCGCGTCAACGGCGGCGGCGTCCCGGCCGAGACCTGGGCCGCCTATACGGAAGCGGCGCTGCGCTCCTCCCCGGCCAAGGAGTTCGACCTGCGCACGGCCCCGGGCTCCGACGAAGGGGACGAGCTCCTGGTCGACGAGAACGCCGACGGGGGCGCGGACCCGTCCTCATCGGCGGACCCCGACGCCACGCCCGGCACGGCACCGGACACGACCCCCGACGCCAGCGCCCCGCCGACACCCGGCACGGACACCGGCGGGACGGACGAAGGATCCGTATCCGCTCCGGACGGAAACGGAAACGGCTAGGGCCTCAGTGCCCCGAGGTCGCCTTCAGGCCGACCACGGCCACCAGCAGCAGACAGACGAAGAAGATCCGGGCGGCGGTCACCGGCTCGTTCAGCACGACCATGCCCAGGATCGCCGCACCGGCCGCGCCGATACCGACCCACACGCCGTACGCCGTACCGATCGGCAGCGTCTTCGCCGCATGCGACAGCAGCACCATGCTCGCCACGATCCCGAGGCCGGTGAACACGCTCGGCCACAGCCGGGTGAACCCCTCGGTGTACTTCATCCCGATCGACCAGCCCACTTCGAGCAGACCGGCGACAATCAACAGAACCCACGCCATGGCAGAACCTCCGACGACGGACACACGGACAACTTCACGGGTGCGTCGTCTTTGCCAACCCGGTACGGCGCGTCTCGTCGGGATGGTTCCACCGTAGCAAGGAACGGGGGAAGGGCCTGGTGACACCGGTCACCAGGCCCTCGCCGCCATCGTCGGGGAACTACAGATACAGCCCGGTCGAATCCACCGACCCCTCGAACCGGTCGGCGGCCACCGCGTGCAGATCGCGCTCCCGCATCAGGACGTACGCCACGCCCCGCACCTCGACCTCGGCCCGGTCCTCGGGGTCGTACAGCACCCGGTCGCCGGGCTCCACCGTCCGCACGTTCTGCCCGACCGCCACGACGACGGCCCAGGCCAGCCGACGGCCCACCGCGGCCGTCGCCGGGATCAGGATGCCGCCGCCGGAACGCCGCTCGCCCTCGGACGCGTCGTTCCGCACCAGCACGCGGTCGTGCAGCATCCGGATGGGCAGCTTGTCGTCGTGCGGGGCGCCATGGGTGGGGTTACCGGGGGTGGTGTTCTCGCTCACGCCCGCAACCTACCTGCCGGGGGCCGGACCGTACGCCTCCGGGTTCGGATCACGCGCGGCCGCGGCGATTCGACAGGGTGAGCAGCCCCACCACGCCGACCACCAGCAGCGCCGCGGGGATCACCCGGTCCAGCCGCGGCGAGCCGTCCTCCGCGACGAACTGGGCCTTCACCTCCGACACCGAGCGGTTCACCGCGACGAAGGCACGGCCGGCCGTCCGGTCCACGGTCTGGGCCGCCTTCGCCTTGGCATCGCCGATGATCGTCTTCGGGTGTACGCGCACCCCGATCTCGTCGAGCACCACAGCGAGCTGCTCACGCCTGCTGATGATGTCCGCCTCGATCTGCGCAGGGGTCCTGGCATCCGACACTGCGCCGCCTCCGTGGTCGTCGTCCGTTGAACCTTCGTCTGAAACCTTCGCCGACAGTCTGTCAGCTCGAAGCTCCACACACCCGGCGGCACCCCTATTACCCTCGGTCCCGTCCGACCCGCGCACCACCCGAGGAGAACCACATGAGCGAGCGACTGAAGCCCGGCGACACCGCTCCCGCCTTCACCCTTCCCGACGCCGACGGCAACGAGGTGTCGCTCGCGGACCACAAGGGCCGGAAGGTCGTCGTGTACTTCTACCCGGCCGCTCTTACCCCCGGATGCACCAAGCAGGCCTGCGACTTCACGGACAACCTCGACCTCCTGGCGCATGCCGGGTACGACGTCATCGGCGTCTCCCCCGACAAGCCGGAGAAGCTCGCGAAGTTCCGCGACACGGAGAACCTCAAGGTCACCCTGGTGGGCGACCCGGCCAAGGAAACTCTGGCGGCGTACGGGGCCTTCGGCGAGAAGAAGCTCTACGGCAAAGTGGTGACGGGCGTGATCCGCTCCACCGTCGTCGTCGACGAGGAGGGCAAGGTCGAGCACGCGTTCTACAACGTGAAGGCGACCGGCCACGTGGCGAAGATCATCAGGGACCTCGGCATCTGACGGTCTCCCCTGGACGGCCCCGCCCTCACACGATCCCGGCCCCTCGTCGGCCGCGAAACGCGCCCCGCAACGCGCCCCGGCGTGTCGAGATCGTGTGAGGGAGATCGCATCGACTCATGAAGTCGGTTTGCGGCCGTCAACTCTGCGCAGAAGCCTTTCCTGGAACACCCTTCGAGGAAAGGACCCCGGCCATGGCGGCCCCCGACCCCCAGCAGGCGGCCGACCCAGCAGCGGTCAAACGCCACCCCGCGCTCTTCCGGGCCATCCGGAAGCGCCAGAATCCGCGGCTGCGCCGGACGGACATCACGGTCACGGACGACGCCGCGGTGAAGCGGGCCGTGAAGGCTGCCTCCCTGGGCAACGCCATGGAGTGGTTCGACTTCGGGATCTACTCCTACCTGGCCGTGACCATCGGCCACGTCTTCTTCCCGTCCGGGAACGACACCACCCAGCTGCTCTCCTCCTTCGCGACCTTCGCGGTGGCCTTCCTCGTACGGCCGCTCGGCGGGATGTTCTTCGGCCCGATGGGAGACAAGGTCGGCCGCAAGAAGGTCCTCGCGCTGACGATGATCCTGATGGCGGTCGGCACGTTCGCGATCGGCCTCATCCCCTCGCACGACACGATCGGCGTCTGGGCCGCGGTCCTGCTGATCTTCTTCCGGATGCTCCAGGGCTTCTCGACGGGCGGTGAGTACGGCGGCGCGTCGACGTTCATCGCGGAGTACGCCCCCGACAAGCGGCGCGGCTTCTTCGGCAGCTTCCTGGAGTTCGGCACCCTGGCCGGCTACGTCGGCGCGGCGGGCCTCGTCACGGCCCTGTACGCCCTGCTGGACGACGCCCAGATGGAGGCCTGGGGGTGGAGGATCCCGTTCCTCGTCGCGGGACCGCTGGGGCTGGTCGGTCTCTACCTCCGACTGAAGCTGGACGAGACCCCGGCCTTCCAGAAGCTGGAGGGCGGCACCGCGCACGCGAGCGAGGCGGCGGACGGCGTCGAGGCCACGGCCAAGGGCGACCTGGCGAAGATCTTCCGCCAGTACTGGCCGACGCTGATCCTCTGCATCTGCCTGGTCGGCGCGTACAACATCACCGACTACATGCTGCTGTCGTACATGCCGACGTACCTCTCCGACGAGCTGGGCTACAGCGAGACGCACGGGCTGCTGATCCTGCTGGCGGTGATGGTGTTCCTGATGCTGATCATCAGCCAGGTCGGCAAGCTCTCCGACCGCTTCGGCCGCAAGCCGCTGCTGATGACCGGGATGCTGGGCTTCCTCTTCCTCTCCCTCCCCGCCTTCCTCCTCATCCGGGTCGACGGCATCCTCCCGATCACGATCGGCATGCTGATGCTGGGCCTCTCGCTGGTCTGCATGCTCGGCACGATGTCGGCGGCGCTCCCCGCGCTGTTCCCGACGAACGTCCGCTACGGCTCCCTGTCGGTCGGCTACAACCTCTCCGCGTCGATCTTCGGCGGCACGACCCCGCTGGTGATCACGGCCCTGATCAGCTGGACCGGCTCCAACCTGATGCCGGCGTACTACGCGATGGCGGCGGCCCTGATCGGCGTGATCGCGGTGGCCTGCATGAAGGAGACCGCCCAGAAGCCGCTGATCGGCTCCCCGCCGTCGGTGGAGACGGACGAGGAGGCGGCGGAACTGGTCCAGGCGCAGGCGCCTGATCCGAAGTTCTGAGAGCTTCTGTTTCGATACGTCCCGCGCCAGGAAATCTCCTGCCGCCTCAGCCGTCCGGCCCGGTACGATGACATGCGTCTGGCGGCGGTGGTGCAACTGGCGACACAGCAGACTTAGGATCTGTGGCCCGTGAAACGGCTTGAGGGTTCGAATCCCTTCCGCCGCACCGAGAACGGCCTGCGCATCGAAGAACTGATGCGCGGGCCGTTTCCCGTCTCCGGCCTATCCCACCAACTCCCGCACCACCGGCACCAGCGCCCGGAACGCCTTCCCCCGGTGGCTGATCGCGTTCTTCTCCGCCGGGGTCAGCTCCGCGCAGGTGCGGGTCTCCCCCTCCGGCTGGAGGATCGGGTCGTAGCCGAAGCCGTTGGTGCCCGACGGGGTGGCGCGGAGGATGCCGTTCAGGCGGCCCTCGACCACGCGTTCCGTGCCGTCGGGGAGGGCCAGGGCGGCGGCGCAGGCGAAGGAGGCGCCTCGGTGCGGGGTGTCGATGTCGCCGAGCTGGGCCAGGAGCAGGTTCAGGTTGGCCTCGTCGTCGCCGTGGGTGCCGGACCAGCGGGCCGAGAAGATGCCGGGGGCGCCGCCGAGGACGTCCACGCAGAGCCCGGAGTCGTCGGCGACGGCCGGGAGGCCCGTGGCGCGGGCCAGGGTGTGGGCCTTGAGGAGCGCGTTCTCGGCGAAGGTGACGCCGGTCTCCTTGACGTCGGGGATGTCGGGGTAGGCGTCCGCGCCGACGAGGTCGAGGTCGAGTCCCGCGTCGGCGAGGATGGCGTGGAGTTCGGTGATTTTCCCGGCGTTGCGGGTGGCGAGGATCAGGCGCTTCATGGGGCGATTATCGCCGGGCCGGTGCTTCGGCCGGCGAGCGTCTCCTGGCCGGCGCTTCCCGCGGCCCGGGCCCTTTCCCTACGCCCCCCTCCAAAAGTGGGCCTACGGGCCTACGGGCTGCAGACCTTGCCGATCTCCGTCGCCGCGTCCGTCACCGGGGTGATGTCGGGGGTGGCGTCCCCCGCCTCGATGGACGTGCGGACCTCCGTGACGCCCTTCTGGAGGTCGTCGACGGCCTTGGAGAGGTCGGCGTTGTCCGTGGTGTCGTCGAGCTTCTTCAGCTCTCGGTCGATCTCGTCCAGGGACTCGGATGCCTGGGTGATGTCCTCGGAGGCGTTGGAGACGGCCTGCTGGAGGTTGTTGACGCTGGTGGCGATGGCGTCGGCGGTGCGGACGCAGTCGAGCGCCTTGTCGAGGCCGGCGCAGCCCACTGCCGTGGTCAGCGTCAGCAGGGTGGCGGCGGTGGCGAGTGCGATACGTCGGTGGCGGCGCGAAGCCATGGTGCGGGTCCCTCCCCGGGGGTCGGTACGTGGACGGGCGCACGGTTCGACCCGTGCGCCCGTATCCGTAACGACGCTCTGGGGTGCGTATTTGGTTGCTTCTTTACCCGGGGAGGGCGCGTCGCTACGCGTTCCGCGTGGTTGCGAGTGCGTCACGCTGGAGTGCGGCGAGGTCGACGCAGCCCGCGGTGGCGAGGTCCAGGAGGGAGCCCAGCTCCTTGCGGTCGAAGGGGGCGCCCTCGGCGGTGCCCTGGACCTCGACGAAGCGGCCGTCGCCCGTGCAGACGACGTTCATGTCGGTCTCGGCGCGGACGTCCTCCTCGTAGCAGAGGTCGAGGAGCGGGGTGCCGTCGACGATGCCGACGCTGATGGCGGCCACGGTGTCGGTGAGCGGCTTGCGGCCGGCCTTGACGATCTTCTTGCCCTGGGCCCAGGTGACGGCGTCGGCGAGGGCGACGTACGCGCCGGTGATGGCGGCGGTACGAGTGCCCCCGTCGGCCTGGAGGACGTCGCAGTCCAGGACGATGGTGTTCTCGCCGAGGGCCTTGTAGTCGATGACGGCGCGCAGGGAGCGGCCGATCAGGCGGCTGATCTCGTGGGTGCGGCCGCCGATCTTGCCGCGTACGGCTTCGCGGTCGCCGCGGGTGTTGGTGGAGCGGGGCAGCATGGAGTATTCGGCGGTGACCCAGCCTTCTCCGCTGCCCTTGCGCCAGCGCGGGACGCCTTCGGTGACGGAGGCGGTGCAGAAGACTTTGGTGTCGCCGAAGGAGATGAGGACTGAGCCTTCGGCGTGCTTGCTCCAGCCGCGTTCGATGGTGACGGGGCGGAGCTGTTCGGGGGTGCGGCCGTCGATGCGAGACATGGGCCCGACTGTATCCGTTGGCGGGGGTGGCTCCGTTCGGGTGCGGCGGGCCCGGTGGCCGACGCCCTCCGGGTACCGGGGGTGGCTCCGTTCGGGTGCGGTGGACCCCGTGGCCGACGCCCTCCGGGTACCGGGGGGTGGCTCCGTTCGGGAGCGGCGGGCCCGGTGGCCGACGCCCTCCCGGTACGCGGCAGGCCCCGTCCCCTGCGGTGGGGTACGGGGCCTGCGGGTGCCTCGCGGAGGCGGGGCCGCGGGGTCCGGCGTGGGGTCAGCCGGTCACATCATGTCTTCGATGTCGGCGGCGATGGGGTCCGCGTCGGTGCCGATGACGACCTGGATCGCGGTGCCCATCTTGACGACGCCGTGGGCGCCGGCGGCCTTGAGGGCGGCTTCGTCGACCTTGCTGGGGTCGTGGACCTCGGTGCGGAGGCGGGTGATGCAGCCTTCGATCTCGTCGATGTTGTCGATGCCGCCGAGCCCGGCGACGATCTTCTCAGCCTTGGTGGCCATGTCCTTCTCCCTGTTTCACGCGCAGACGGCCGCCCGCTGCGGGTCCGTTTCGTCACGGTAACGCACGGTTGGCCCAACTTCGCGGGCGGGTAACCGGACAATCCCGAAAGATGACGATCACCGGCGCCCTGCCTTCGGGACGGACCCCGGACCGTGACGCAACTGGTCTACACCAGTTTGCAACGACCGCCAAACGCGAAGTGTTCCGGGAGGACGCCCATGAGTGCGAGCGACGCTGCGGCATCGCAGCAGAAGTGGTGGAACGGACCGGTCCAGGGCCTCCAGAAGGTCGGGCGCAGTCTGCAGCTCCCGGTGGCCGTCCTCCCCGCCGCCGGTCTGCTCGTCAGCCTCGGCAACCTGTTCAGCTCCTACCTGGACGGCGCGTTCTGGGACAAGACCTCGAAGGTCCTGCTCAACGGCGGCGGCGCGATCCTCGACGGCGAGCTCGGCCTGCCCCTGCTGTTCTGCATCGGCGTCGCCATCGGCTTCGCGAAGAAGGCGGACGGGTCCACCGCGCTGGCCGCCGTGGTGGGGTTCCTCGTCTACCGGGGAGTGCTGACCGCCTTCCCCATCGACGGCACCGTGACGGAGGCACTGCCGGACGGCGAGCCGCAGAACCCGGGCGTGCTCGGCGGCATCCTGATCGGCCTGCTGACCGCCGTCGTCTGGCAGCGCTACCACCGGACCAAGCTGGTGGACTGGCTGGGCTTCTTCAACGGGCGGCGCCTGGTGCCGATCCTGATGGCGTTCCTCTGCGTGATCCTCGGCGTCCTGTTCGGGCTGCTGTGGCAGCCGGTGGGCGACGGGCTGACCTGGTTCTCCAAGCAGCTGATCGACCTCGGCTCCTGGGGTGCGGCGATCTTCGGCTTCGCGAACCGGCTGCTGATCCCGATCGGGATGCACCAGTTCCTGAACACGTTCTTCTGGTTCCAGGCGGGCGAGTACACCGGGACGGACGGCCAGACCGTCCAGGGCGACATCTCCCGGTTCTTCGCCGGGGACCCGTCGGCCGGTCAGTTCACCTCGGGCTTCTTCCCGATCATGATGTTCGGTCTGCCCGCCGCGGCCCTGGCCATCACCCACTGCGCGCGGCCCGAGCGCCGCAAGGAGGTCGGGGGCCTGATGGTCTCGGTGGCGCTGACGTCGTTCGTCACGGGCGTGACCGAGCCGATCGAGTTCTCGTTCATGTTCGTCGCGCCGCTGCTGTACGGCGTCCACGCGGTGCTCACCGGGGTGTCCATGGGCATCACCTGGCTGCTGGGGGTGCATGCGGGGTTCAGCTTCTCGGCCGGGTTGATCGACTACGTCGTCAACTGGCATCTGGATACGAAACCCTGGCTGATCATCCCGATCGGCGCGTGCTTCGCCGTGATCTACTACGTGATCTTCCGCTTCGCGATCACCAAGTTCGACCTCAAGACACCGGGGCGCGAACCCGAGGAGATCGAGAAGGAGATGGAGAAGGATCTGACGAAGTAGCAGCGCACCGGGGCTCTGCCCCGGCCCCGCGAGGCCCTCGGACCACCCGGTCCGGGGGCCTTCGGCTTGTCACCGAACGTATCGCGTCTGCTACTGCGAATGAGATAGGGAATTGAAGGTTCCTTATCTAACCCTCACCGTGCTAAAACTGGTCTACACCACTGAGTGGTCCAGACCACGGCGCTCTGCCGCAGGGTCTGTCGAGTCGCCGCCTCCCCGCATCAACGACCTGGGCGGCACCGTGTCCCATGGAGGAAGTTGATGACCACGGCTGAGACCGCACCCGCGGCCGAGAAGAAGAAGGGCGCCGGCGCGATGGCCGTCATGCAGCGCATCGGCCGCAGCCTCATGCTGCCGGTCGCCGTGCTGCCGGCCGCCGCGCTCCTGGTCCGCCTCGGCAACGGGGACATGCTGGGCCGCGACTCGTTCCCGACCGTCGTCACCAAGCTGGCCGGTTACATGGCCGCCGGCGGTGGGGCGATCCTCGACAACATGGCGCTGCTGTTCGCCGTCGGCATCGCGATCGGCTTCGCGAAGAAGTCGGACGGCTCGACCGCGCTGGCCGCCGTCACCGGCTACCTGGTCTTCCAGAAGGTGCTCGCCACCTTCACCGACAGCAACCTGCCGCAGGTCGCCAGCGTCGTCGACGGCAAGATCGTGATGAACGACGCGCCGGTCAACGCCGGTGTCCTCGGCGGTGTCGTGATGGGCATCATCGTCGCCCTGATCTACCAGAAGTTCTACCGGACCAAGCTGCCCGACTGGGCGGGCTTCTTCAGCGGCCGCCGCCTGGTCCCGATCCTCTCCGCATTCGCGGGGCTCGTCGTCGGTATCGTCTTCGGTCTGATCTGGCCGGTCCTCGGCGCCGGTCTGCACAACTTCGGTGAGTGGCTGGTCGGCTCCGGCGCGGTGGGCGCGGGCATCTTCGGTGTCGCCAACCGTGCGCTGATCCCGGTCGGCATGCACCACCTGCTGAACTCCTTCCCGTGGTTCCAGGCGGGCGAGTACAACGGCGCCCACGGTGACATCGCACGCTTCCTCGCCGGTGACCCGGATGCCGGACAGTTCATGACCGGCTTCTTCCCGATCATGATGTTCGCCCTCCCGGCGGCCTGCCTCGCGATCGTCCACTGTGCCCGCCCCGAGCGCCGCAAGGTCGTCGGCGGCATGATGTTCTCCCTCGCGCTGACCTCGTTCGTCACCGGTGTGACCGAGCCGATCGAGTTCACGTTCATGTTCATCGCCCCGGTGCTGTACGCGATCCACGCGGTGTTGACCGGTGTGTCCATGGCCCTGACCTGGGCACTCGGCATGAAGGACGGCTTCGGCTTCTCGGCCGGTCTGGTCGACTTCCTGCTGAACCTGGGCATCGCGTCGAAGCCCTGGCTGCTGGTCCTGGTCGGCCTCTGCTTCGCGGTGGTCTACTACGTGGTCTTCCGCTTCGCGATCATCAAGTTCAACCTCCCGACCCCGGGCCGGGAGTCGGACGAGGAGCTCGCCGAGCTGCGGAAGGCCGAGGCCAAGTAGCCTCCGCCACGCCCGTACGCCGAAGCCCCCGCTCCCGAAAGACGTCTTCGGGAGCGGGGGCTTCGGTCTGTCCGCCGCGGGGCCGCGTCACACCGGGCGTACGGTGAACGGGCACGTCCAGCCGGTAGATCTGGCGGGAGCCGCCCGCCGGGCCCGGGGGGCGGTGGGGTCGCCGGCAGTGCGCGGCGGCGACGAGCCAGCGCACGTGGTACGTGGGCGGGTCGGCGCCGAAGAGCAGCCCGCCGACCGGGCCGGAGGCGTCGGCGGAGGGGCGGCGGGCTCCGTGGCCTCGGCGATCAGCGCCGCCCGGTGAGGATGTGGGCCTCCACCGCCCGGTGGAACCCGGCTCCTCGACCATGGGGCCGAACCAGTGCTCGACCTGGGCGGCCAGGGTCAGGAAGCCGTCGAGGTCGCCGTCCCGCGCGGGTCTGATCGTGATCATCCGGGCAGTCCCGCAGAGCGGCCCGGCCCCGGGGAGCGGCCGCCGTCTCAGAGCTCGTACACCGCTCCCGGGACCGCCAGCTCCACCGGGCCCGGGTAGGCCGCGCGGGCGTCGGCGGCGTTGCGGTCGGCGTCGGTCCACGGCGGGATATGGGTGAGGACGAGCCGGCGCGCTCCGGCGCGGGCCGCCGCCTCGCCGGCCTCGCGGCCGTTGAGGTGCAGGTCGGGGATGTCCTCCTTGCCGTCGACGAACGACGCCTCGCAGAGGAAGAGGTCCACGTCCCGGGCCAGGTCCTCCAGCGCCTCGCAGGCCCCCGTGTCGCCGGAGTAGGCGAGGGAGGAGCCGCCGTGCTCGACCCGGATGCCGAAGGTGTCGACGGGGTGGCAGAGCTTCTCCGTACGGACCGAGAACGGGCCGATCTCGAAGGACCCCGGCTTGAGGGTGTGGAAGTCGAAGACCTCGCTCATCGCCCGGTCGTGCGGGGTGTCGCCGTGGGCGGCGGTCAGCCGCTGCTCGGTGCCCTCGGGGCCGTAGACCGGGAGGGGGCGGGGGCGGTCGCCGCCGTGGGGGTAGTAGCGCACGACGAAGTACGCGCACATGTCGATGCAGTGGTCGGCGTGCAGATGGCTGAGGAAGATCGCGTCGAGGTCGTAGAGACCGACGTGGCGCTGCAGCTCGCCGAGGGCGCCGTTGCCCATGTCGAGGAGCAGCCGGAAGCCGTCGGCCTCTACGAGGTAGCTCGAGCATGCCGACCCCTTGGACGGGAACGAGCCGGAGCAGCCGACGACGGTGAGCTTCATGGAGCGTGAACCTCCGGGGCGCGGGAACGGGGAGGGTTCGTGCGAGCCGCCGGAGCCTGGTGCCGGTTCCTGCGGGATCGGTTTTGCGGTTCGTCGAGCGTAAGGCGCGAAACTCCACGTCGCTCCTCCGCTGCCCTCCGTTGTGGGGGAACTCACCTGCTCTGTCACCGGTTCGATGGAAGCGCGCCCACGGTCCGGCCCTCGGGGGGCGTTCTCCGCCCGCCGGTACGGTCGGGGGATGAACACGTTCTGGTGGGTGGCGCTGGTCGCCGTGGTTCTGCTCGCGCTCGTCGCCGCGGTGGTGGACGGCCGGGGGCGTTCGGACCGGGGGCCCCGGTCTCGGCGACCCGGGCGGTCGGGGCGGCCGGAGGGGTCGGCCCGGCCCCCGTCGCGGCCCTCGCGGCCTTCACCGTCGTCGCGGCCTTCGCGGCCGGACGGGCGGGTGCCGCGGGCGGGCGAGGTGTGGTGGGCCGATGTGCCGTACGAGGACGGGCCCGGGTCGAAGGACCGGCCGTGTCTGGTGATCTCGGTACGGGGGCGGGGCCGGGGGCGTACGGCGCTGGTCGCGAAGATCACCAGCAAGCATCACGAGGAGCGGCCCGGGGTGATCGCGTTGCCGGCCGGGACGGTCGGGGACCGGCGGGGGCGGCAGAGCTTCCTGGAGACGGATGAGCTGCGGGAGGTGCGGGTCGACGCGTTTCGGCGGCGGGTGGGGGCGGTGGATCCCGGGCTGTGGGAGCGGGTGCGGAAGTCGGCGGCGGGGTGAGGGGCGGGGCCCGTTCGGCGCGTTGCCCCTCACCCCGCTCCCCGTTCGCCGGAGGGGCTTGAAGATCCTCCTCGACCGCCGGACGGGACGGGATTGCTCCCGAGCGCCTACGCCCAGAGTTGGCCCTGGAGGGTGTCGATTGCGGCTTCCGTCGTTTCTGCCGTGTAGACGCCCGTCGACAGGTACTTCCAGCCGCCGTCCGCCACCACGAAGACGATGTCGGCGCTCTCCCCCGCCTTGACCGCCTTCCGGCCCACGCCGATCGCCGCGTGGAGGGCGGCGCCGGTGGAGACGCCCGCGAAGATGCCCTCCTGCTGGAGGAGTTCGCGGGTGCGGGTGACCGCGTCGGCGGAGCCGACCGAGAAGCGGGTGGTGAGGACCGAGGCGTCGTACAACTCGGGGACGAAGCCCTCGTCGAGGTTGCGGAGCCCGTAGACCAGGTCGTCGTAGCGCGGTTCGGCGGCGACGATCTGGATGCCGGGACGGTGCTCGCGGAGGTAGCGGCCGACGCCCATCAGGGTGCCCGTGGTGCCGAGGCCCGCCACGAAGTGCGTGATGGACGGGAGGTCGGTGAGGATCTCCGGGCCGGTGGTCGCGTAGTGGGCGCCCGCGTTGTCCGGGTTGCCGTACTGGTAGAGCATCACCCAGTCCGGGTGCTGCTCGCTCAGTTCCTTCGCGACGCGGACCGCGGTGTTGGAGCCGCCCGCGGCCGGGGAGGAGATGATCTCGGCTCCCCACATGGCGAGCAGGTCGCGCCGTTCCTGTGAGGTGTTCTCCGGCATGACGCACACGATGCGGTAGCCCTTGAGCTTGGCCGCCATGGCGAGCGAGATGCCGGTGTTGCCGCTGGTGGGCTCCAGGATGGTGCAGCCGGGGGTGAGCCGGCCGTCCTTCTCGGCCTGTTCGACCATGTGGAGCGCCGGGCGGTCCTTGATCGAGCCCGTGGGGTTGCGGTCCTCCAGCTTGGCCCAGATGCGGACCTCCTCGGACGGGGACAGCCGCGGGAGGCGGACGAGGGGCGTGTTCCCCACGGCCGCCAGCGGGGAGTCGTACCGCATCAGCGCATGCCGCCGGCGACGGCCGGAAGGATCGTGACGTTGTCGCCGTCGCTGAGCTTGGTGGAGATGCCGTCGAGGAAGCGGACGTCCTCGTCGTTGAGGTAGACGTTCACGAAGCGGCGGAGCTGTTCGCCGTCGACGATGCGCTCACGGATGCCGGTGTGGCGGCTCTCCAGGTCGGCGAAGAGGTCGGCGAGGGTGTCCCCGGTGCCTTCGACGGCCTTCGCGCCGTCGGTGTAGGTGCGGAGGATGGTCGGGATGCGGACCTCGATGGCCATGGCGTGGGCTCCTGTCGAAAGCGGAGAGGTGGCGTGGGGCGCGCGTTTCTGCCCCCGCGCGGGGGGTGGTGCGTGTGGGTGGGCGCGCGGACCGCGGCTCAGGCCGGGCGGCTCACGGGCAGGCTGCGGGTGGGACAGATCGCGCTCGCGAGCCTGCACAGGTCGACGTGCAGCCGCGCGACGAGCAGCGTGCCCGGCGTCTTGTTGCTCACGTCATGGGGAACCATGCGGGCATCGTATCGATTCCCTGTGCGGAAACCCGAGTGTGATCCCACATGGTGGATGGTCGGTGGTCGCTATGTGGACATGATGGGGTGTCCGGGGCCCTCCGGCAGGTAGACGACCGTGGGTGCGCCGGTCTTCGGGTGGGCGCTGACCTCGGCGGCGACGCCGTACACCTCGCCGAGCAGTTCGGCGGTGAGGACCTCTTCCGGGGTGCCGGAGGCGACGACCCGGCCGTCCTTGAGGACGTAGAGGCGGTCGCAGTAGTAGGCGGCGAGGTTGAGGTCGTGCAGGGCGAGGAGGTTGGTGGTGCCCAGTTCGCGGACCAGGGAGAGGATCTCCAGCTGGTAGCGGATGTCCAGGTGGTTGGTCGGCTCGTCCAGGACGACCAGCGAGGGCTGCTGGACCAGGGCGCGGGCGACCAGGGCCCGCTGGCGTTCGCCGCCGGAGAGGGAGGCGAACGCACGGGGTTCGAGTGCGGCGATCCCGACCCGGTCGAGGGCCTCGGTGACCAGGGCGGTGTCGGCGGCGGTGTCGGCCTCCCAGAACCGCTTGTGCGGGGCGCGGCCCATCGCGACGACCTGGCCGACGGTGAGCTCGAATCCGGCGTGGCCGTCCTGCGGGACGGTGGCGATGCGCTGGGCGCGGGCCTTCACGGGAAGGGCGGCGAGGTCGTCGCCGTCGAGGAGGACCCGGCCGTGGGTGGGGCGCAGGGTGCCGTAGACGCAGCGCAGGAGGGTGGTCTTGCCGCTTCCGTTGGGGCCGACGAGGCCGACGGTCTCGCCGTCGGCGGCGGTGAGGTCGACGGCGTCGACGAGGTGGCGGCCCTCGCCGGTCCCGTACGAGAGGCCTTCGGTGCGCAGGGTGGTCACGGGTGGGCTCCCTCGGGACGTGGCTTCGTCGTGCCGGCGCTCCCCCGGCTCGGACGTACGCGCCTCATGCCGGTGCTCCTTCGGGCCTGCGCCGCAGCATCCACAGGAAGAACGGGCCGCCGGTCAGGGCCGTGAGCACCCCGACCGGGATGTCCTGCGGGGCGGCGAGCGTCCGGGCGGCCAGGTCCGCGAGGACCAGGAACACCGCGCCGCCGAGCGCGACGACCGGGAGGAGTGCGCGGTGTGCGGCGCCGACCGCCATCCGCGCCATGTGCGGGACCATCAGGCCGATGAAGCCGATCGCCCCGCTGTAGGCGACGAGCACCCCCGTCATCAGGGAGGCGAGGACGAAGACGGCGGCCCGGAAGCGGGCGGTGTCGAGGCCGAGGACGGTCGCGCCCTCCTCCCCCACCAGGAGCAGGTCGAGCGGGCGGGCCAGGGTGAGGAGGACCGCCGTGCCCGCGACCAGGGTGGTCGCGGGGAGCGCGAGCATGTCCCAGCGGGCGGCGCCGAGGCCGCCGAGGGTCCAGTAGAGGACTTCCTGGAGGTGGTCGGCGCGGGCGGAGGTGACCAGGATCAGGCTGGTCAGGGCGGAGAGGACGTAGGAGACGGCGACGCCGGCGAGGACGAGGCGGTTGGTCGTGATGCCGCCCCCGCCGCGCGCCAGGGTGTAGACGAGCAGCAGGGAGAGCAGGGCGCCGGCGAAGGCGGCGGCGGGGATCGTGACGGTGGTGGCGAGCGACGCGCCGATACCGAGGACGATGACCAGGACCGCGCCCGTGGAGGCTCCGGAGGAGACGCCGAGGAGGAACGGGTCGGCGAGCTGGTTGCGTACGAGGGCCTGGAGGACGGTGCCGATGACGGCGAGTCCGGCGCCGACGAGGATGCCGAGCAGGACCCGGGGCAGCCGCACGTCCAGGACGATCGTGCGGAACGGGCTCGCCTCCGCCCGCCCGGTCAGGATGTCGAGTACCTGGCCGGGCGGGATGCGGACGGAGCCGAGGGCGAGGGCGGCCAGCACGGTCACGGCCAGGAGCGCGGCGAGGCCGCCGAGCACCAGGACGTAACCGAGCGGCCGCCGCGGGGCGGAGGCGCGGCAGGTCACGGGGTGGTGGCCGCCTTGCCCGCCTCCGGGTGGAGCTGGGCCGCGAGCTTGTCGACGGCGGCGGGGACGCGGACGCCGAGTACCGCGTCGGAGAGCGGCATGACGGCGAAGCGCTGGTTCTTGACGGCGGGGACGCCGGCGAGGGCCGGGTCGGTGAGGAGGCGCTTCTTCTTCTGTTCGACGGTGGTGGCCCCGTAGTCGTAGATCACGATGACTTCGGGCCTGCGGTCGACGACGTTCTCCCAGGAGGCGTCGCCGAAGGGCTTGTCGAGGTCGGCGAAGACGTTGGTGCCGCCGGCCCGTTCGATCAGCTCGTTGCCGATGCCCTCGCCGCCCGCGGTGAAGGCGGTCTTGTCGCCGCTGTCGTAGACGAAGACGGAGAGGGGCTTCAGGCCGGCCAGCTTCTTCGCGGTGGCCGAGGTGTCGGCCTTGGCCTGGTCGATCCATGCCTCGGCGCGGTCGCTGACGCCGAAGGTGCGGCCGACCTCGCGGATCTCCTCGTAGAGGGTGTCCATGGGCTGGTCGTCCTTGGTGCAGCTCTCGGTGTTGAGGCGGGTCTCGATGCCGGCCTTCTTGAACGCCTCGCGGCCGCGGCCGTCACCGGCGGTGAAGGCGCTGGCGTAGCCGCCGTAGACGAAGTCGGGGTTCGCGGCGAGGACCTGCTCGTAGGAGGGGTACTCCTTGGCGAGGACGGGGACGGAGGCGTAGTCCTTCGCGTACTTCGGCAGGACCTGGTCGTCGAGGTAGGCGGTTCCGACGAGGGACTTCTCCAGGCCCAGTTCCAGCATGATCTCGGTGACGTGCTGGTTCATGGTGACCACGCGCTTCGGCGGGGCCTTGTACGTGGTGGTGACACCGCAGTTCTCGACGGTGTACGGGAATCCTTCGCTGGTGGCCGCGGCCTCGGGCTCGGCGTCGGCGTTCTCCGAGGCGGAGCAGGCGGTGAGGGCGAGCGGGAGCAGCACGGCGGCTATGAGCGCGGGGGTGCGCCAGGTCATGGCGGGGCCTCTCCGGGGGATTTCCGCGTCCCCTGGTCGATGCGAGAAGGCGGCCGGCCAGTTCCTGGCTTCCGGGCCGCCCTCCGGTGCGGTGCGTCCTGTCGGGGACGCGTCCGCGTGGGAGGGGGCCCGGTCACAGTGGCGGGACCGTGCCGGATTCGCACCGGCTTCCTGGTTCCTGCCGCCTTGATGGGTTCGGGTGCAGTGTGCCAGACCGGTTCGGCGGCTCCGCGCGGCACCTGGGGCTCAGTACGCGTCGACGACCTGGACGTCTTCCTCGGTGATCTCGCCGTCCACGATGCGGTACGAGCGGAACTGGAAGGGGCCCGAGCCGTCGGTGTCGGCGGTGGAGACCAGGACGTAGTGGGCGCCGGGCTCGTTGGCGTACGTGACGTCGGTGCGGGAGGGGTAGGCCTCGGTCGCCGTGTGCGAGTGGTAGACGATCACGGGTTCCTCGTCGCGGTCGTCCATCTCGCGGTAGAGCTTGAGGAGGTCGGCGGAGTCGAACTCGTAGAACGTGGGCGAGCGGGCGGCGTTGAGCATCGGGATGAAGCGCTCGGGGCGGTCCGTCCCGGCCGGGCCCGCGACCACTCCGCACGCCTCGTCGGGGTGGTCGGCGCGGGAGTGGGCGACGATCTGGTCGTAGAGCGTCTGGGTGATGGTCAGCATGGCGCCAGGATAAGCAGGCGGCCCCCCGCGTACCGGTGGGTGGTACGCGGAGGGCCGCATGCTGGACGCCGTCGGCCTTTGGGGCGGTCGGGGCGGTCCGGGAGGAGGGTGGTCGTGGGGCCCGCCCTCGGGGTCGGTGAGGCTCCCGGGGCGGGCCCCGGCCCTCCGGGTCAGCGGGTCTCGGTCGTGGCCTTCTCCGGCTCCGTGGCGCGCGACCGGAGCACCCGGTAGGAGACGAAGAGGATGAGCGCCCACAGGGGTGCGCAGTAGAGCGAGATCCGGGCGTCCTTGTCGATCGCCATCATCACGATGACCATGCCGATGAAGCAGAGCGCGAACCAGCTGGTGAACGGGGCGCCCGGGGCCTTGAACGAGGACTGCGGCAGGAGACCGGCGTCGGCCTTGCGGCGGTAGCGGATCTGGCTGACCAGGATCATGATCCAGGCCCACATGCCGGAGATGGTCGCGAAGGAGACGACGTAGTTGAACGCCTCGCCCGGCCACTGGTAGTTGATCCAGACGCCGACGAGCATCAGGGCGGCGGAGAACGTGGTCCCCACCAGCGGCAGGCCGTTCTTCGTCAGCTTGGTGAAGGCGCGGGGCCCCTGGCCGTTGAGGGCGAGGTCGCGGAGCATGCGGCCGGTGGAGTACATGCCGGAGTTGCAGGAGGAGAGCGCCGCGGTGAGGACGACGAAGTTGACGATGGCGGCGCCGACGCCGAGCCCCATCTCCTCGAAGGCCTTCACGAACGGGGAGACGCCGGGCTTGAAGGTGGACCACGGCACGACCGAGAGGATCATGATCAGCGCGCCGACGTAGAAGACGGCGATGCGCCACGGCACGGTGTTGATGGCCTTGGGCAGCACGGTCTCGGGGTCCTTGGACTCCCCGGCGGTGACGCCGACGAGTTCCACGGCGAGGAAGGCGAACATGACGATCTGGAGCGTCATGAGGGTGCCGGTGATTCCGTTGGGGAAGAATCCGCCGTCGTTCCAGAGGTTGGAGACGGTCGCGGTCTCACCGGCGTCGGAGAAGCCGATGGTGAGAACGCCCGCGCAGATCAGGATCATGCCGATGATGGCGGTGACCTTGACCATGGAGAACCAGAACTCCAGCTCACCGAAGAGCTTCACGGAGATCAGGTTGGCGCCGTAGAGAATGACGGTGAACACCAGGGCGGACAGCCACTGCGGAATGTTCCACCAGTACGTCATATAGGTGGCGGCGGCGGTGACTTCGGTGATTCCGGTGACGACCCAGAACAGCCAGTAGGTCCAGCCGGTGACGAATCCGAAGAACGGGCTGATGAATTCGCGGGCGTACTCCGAGAAGGAACCCGAGACGGGGCGGTACATGAGCAGTTCGCCCAGGGCCCGCATGATGAAGAAGATGACCAGGCCCGCGATGACGTAGGCCAGGATGAGGCTGGGCCCGGCCCGGTCGATGGCTTTGCCCGCGCCGAGGAAGAGCCCGGTGCCGATGGCTCCGCCGATGGCGATCATCTGAATCTGGCGAGCTCCCAGACCGCGCTGGTATCCCTCACCGCCGGCTCCGGCGTCCCCGGCATTGCCGCCGGGCTGACCTTTGTCGACCTGTCCCTTGTCGACCTGCGCCGATGTCATGGTGGTGCGCCTTTCTCCACGCCGATCCGCGCGCCGTACAAGGCTGCGGATCAGGTCCTGATCCCCCCGGATATGGATGGAGTGCGACCGGCGTTCGGCCGGTGTGTAGCGCCCCCGGGAAACAGGGGTGGCGTCCCCGGGTGGTCGTGAAGATTTATCACGGCCGTCACAGGACACCGTGGGACATTCTGTGGTGCACACCACAGGCAAAAGGGAACGAAAGGCACTGCCCGGCACGAATGACCCGAATGACTTGGGGGGATCGTTACTCGGATCTGAGCGTCCGTTGAGCGAAGAGCCGCCCACCCCGGCGGGGTGGGCGGCTCGGCTTTTCCGGAGGCTGCCTACGGCATCAGTGTCTCGACCAGGGATTCCTGGAGGGCGCCGAGCCAGAGGTAGGCCATCACCATGGGCTTGCGCGGATCGGCGTCGGGGAGCCGGTAGAGCGAGCCCTCCTCGCCCTGGTCCTCGTCGGAGACCTCCAGCCGGGTGCCGATGGTCAGGCGCAGGTCGTTGAGGGAGCGGAGCCAGCTGAGGCACTCGTCGCCGGTGAGGGTGAGGACGGCCCCGCCCTCCGGGGCCGGCGAGAGCGCGTCCAGGGTGCGGACGACGGCGAGGGCGTCGTCACGCTTGCCGGAGCGCAGGTCCACCTCGGTGAACCGGCGGAACTCGGCGGCCCGCTCGCGCAGCTCGTGCTCCTCCTCCGGCTTCCCGGCCCCGGCGGACGCCTCGGGCCCGCCGTAGGCGTCGGGGAAGAGCCGGGCGAGCGCCGGGTCGGTGGGCGGCTTGCTGGGGCCCTCGGCGAAGAGGGCGGCGAGCGGGCCCTCGCCGTCGGCGGGCTGGTCGCCGGGGCCGATCAGCTCCAGCAGCTGGACGGCGAGGGAGCGCAGGATGGAGATCTCGACCTCGTCGAGCGCGACGGCCGCGCCGCCGCCTGGGGTGGCCTCGAAATGGCCGGCCATGGATTCTCCGATGGTGGATCGAACGGGGCGGGTGGCGGGGCGGGGGAGGCTCTAGTTGCGGTCCTGGGTGAGGGTGGCCCACAGCCCGTAACCGTGCATGGCCTGGACGTCGCGTTCCATCTCCTCGCGGCTGCCGCTGGAGACGACGGCGCGGCCCTTCTGGTGCACGTCCAGCATGAGCTTGTGGGCCTTGTCCTTCGAATAGCCGAAGTAGGCCTGGAAGACGTAGGTCACGTAGCTCATGAGGTTGACCGGGTCGTTGTGGACGAGCGTCACCCACGGGACGTCCGGCTCGGGGACCGCGAAGGTCTCCTCGGCCGAATCGGGACGTTCGATCTCTAGCGGGGTAGCAACGCTCACCTGTCCCATGCTGCCACCCGGGCGGGCCAGGCGCACAAACGGACCCCACATCTCGTCACTTTGACGAATAGGGGGTAGCATCCCAGCCATGAACACAGCGGACCTCGGTCGGCGGGTCGGCGTTCCGTCGACCGCGCTCTTCACCGACCAGTACGAACTGACCATGGTGCAGGCCGCCCTCAAGGCCGGCACCGCCGACCGCCACTCGGTCTTCGAGGCGTTCACCCGTCGGCTCCCCGAGGGGCGGCGCTACGGCGTCGTCGCGGGCACCGGGCGGGTGCTGGACGCGGTGGAGAACTTCCACTTCGACGACGAGATGATCGGCTTCCTGCGCCAGCAGGACATCGTGGACGAGCCGACCCTCGAATGGCTGGCGGGCTACCGCTTCAGCGGTGACATCTGGGGCTACCCGGAGGGCGAGGTCTACTTCCCCGGCTCCCCGATCCTGCGGGTCGAGGGGTCCTTCGCCGAGTGCGTGCTGCTGGAGACGGTGATCCTCTCCATCCTCAACCACGACTCCGCCATCGCTGCCGCCGCCTCGCGGATGTCGGCGGCCGCCGGGGGCCGCCGTCTGATCGAGATGGGCGCCCGCCGCACCCACGAGCTCTCCGCGGTCGCCTCCGCCCGTGCGGCGTACGTCGGCGGCTTCGACGCCACCTCCGACCTGGCGGCGGGGTTCCGCTGGGCGATCCCGACGGTCGGCACCAGCGCGCACGCCTTCACCCTGCTGCACGACAGCGAGCGCGACGCGTTCCAGGCGCAGGTGGACTCGCTCGGCCGGGGCACGACGCTGCTGGTCGACACGTACGACGTGACCGAGGCGGTCCGGGCGGCCGTGGAGATCGCCGGACCCGAGCTCGGCGCCGTACGGATCGACTCCGGGGACCTGCTGCTGGTCGCGCACCGGGTGCGGCAGCAGCTGGACGAGCTGGGGGCGACGGGCACGAAGATCGTGGTGACCTCGGACCTGGACGAGTACGCCATCGCGTCGCTGGCCGCCGCGCCGGTGGACGCGTACGGGGTCGGCACCCAGCTCGTCACCGGGAGCGGGCACCCCACCTGCTCGATGGTCTACAAGCTGGTGGCCCGCGCCGGCTCGGCGGAGCCGGACGCCCCGCTGGTGCCGGTGGCCAAGAAGTCGCTCGGCGCGAAGTCGTCGGTCGGCGGTCGCAAGTGGGCCGCGCGCCGGACCGACGGGCACGGCGTCGCCGAGGCCGAGGTGATCGGCACCGGCCCGGTCCCCGAGGAGCTGGCCGGCCGGCAGCTGCTGGTGGAGCTGGTGCGGGGCGGCGAGGTGGTCGCCCGCGAGCCGCTGGACGCGGTCCGGGAGCGGCACGTGGCCGCGCGCGCCGGGCTGCCGATGTCGGCGAGCCAGCTGTCGCGGGGCGAGCCGGTGATCCCGACCGAGTACGCCTGAGCCGGTCCGCGCACGCCCGGCGGACCGGCCCGGGGCCGCGCCGGGCGCGCGGACCGGGCCGGTCCGCAACCGGGGGTTTCGCGGACGGGGCTTGATTGTGACGTTCCAGTGCCTAGGCTCGAACCCCCGGCAACCTCCCGGAGACCCCGGACCCCCGGGGCCGCCGCTTGACCCCCATCCCCGTCCCCACCCCGCTCCCGCCCCCACCGAAGGACACCCGCCATGCACCGCGCATTGATCGTCGTGGACGTTCAGAACGACTTCTGCGAGGGCGGCAGCCTCGCGGTGGCGGGCGGTGCCGACGTCGCCGCCGCCATCACCGACCTGATCGGTGACGCCCAGCCCGCCTACCGCCATGTGGTCGCCACCCGCGACCACCACATCGACCCGGGCGGCCACTTCTCGCCGACCCCGGACTACGTCGACTCCTGGCCGGTGCACTGCGTCGCCGGTACGGAGGGCGTCGGCTTCCACCCGAACTTCGCGCCCGCCGTCGCCTCCGGTGCCATCGACACGGTCTTCGACAAGGGGGCGTATTCGGCCGCGTACAGCGGGTTCGAGGGCTCCGACGAGAACGGGACCGGCCTCGCCCAGTGGCTGCGCGACCGGGAGGTCACCGAGGTCGACGTGGTCGGCATCGCCACCGACCACTGCGTCCGGGCCACCGCGCTGGACGCCGCCCGTGAGGGCTTCGTCACCCATGTGCTCCTGGACCTGACCGCGGGCGTCTCCGGGGCCACCACGGAACGGGCCCTGTCGGAGCTGCGGACGGCGGGCGTGAAGCTCTCCGGCACACCCGTCGTCGCGTCCTAGCCCAGCGGCTCGGGCCGCCGGCCCCGTCCGAGCGAGTCCTAGGCTGCCGGGCGGGCCGGTCCGGCGTACCCGCCGGGGCCCAGCAGCGCCCTGATCGGGTGCCACAGCTCCTGGCACGACCCCGGCGCCGACGCCTGTCGCCCCGGGCCGCCGGGCCGGGCGGCCGGCTCCGCCTGCGGGGCGGCCCGCCACAGCAGACCGTCCGGATGGTGCAGCACCGCCGTGACCTCGTCCGGCGTCGGCGGCTGGTCGTTGCCGCGCAGATAGACCGCCCGCAGCCCCAGATTGCGCAGCCTGGTCAGGGCGCGCGCCCGGTTCACCGCGTGCACCAGCACCCGTACCGGAGCCCCGGGCCCCGCTCCCGTACCGCTGCCGGGACCTGTGCCGTCGGCCGGTCTGGTGAGGGTCAGGGCGACCACCACCGTGCCGTTCGGCAACTTGCAGAAACCTCCGCCTGCCATGCTCCACGCTCCCCCGTGAGACGTCGTGTCAATAAGGATGTGAACAAGACGCACCTAAACACGATCGGCCGCCGCCCGCTAGAGGGCGACGGCCGATCATGGTTTGACCTGCGGTTTTACTTGATCAGCGGCCCGAGGGGCTGACCAGGACGCTCATCGTCCGACCGTCCACGGGCTCGTGGACGATGGAGATGCGGGTGTTCGTGTCAGAAACCTTGACACTGCCCGTGGGGTTCTCCTTGTACCAGTAGGTGCCCTTCCGGTCGTCGAAGACCGGGTTGCCCAGGCTGGGCTTGATGTACAGCGGCACGTCCGCGTTGTGGAGCGTGAAGCCCTTGTTCGGGTACCAGCTGAACGGGGCGTCGAACGGCTGGATCTTGTTGCGCAGGAGCGAGCCGTCCTTCCACTTGAGCGGCTTGGCGTGCGCGTCGATCGGCAGGATCAGACCCTGGCCCGGGTGGACGGAGGTGTTGTTGTCCTTCTGGGAGGTGTCCCAGAGCCAGACCAGCAGACCGTTCTGGTACGCGTAGTGCTCGACCCAGTCCGGACGGGTGCCGGAGAAGCCGAAGTTGTACGGGCCGACCTTCAACGTCTCGTCGTAGGAGACGTACTGGCGGTTCTCCGCGATGTAGTACTGCGGGTAGTCCTGGGTGAAGGACTCGCCGATCCGCGAGAAGCCCTTGGCGGTCCAGCCGTTGTCGTCGCCCTCGGCGTTGTCCGAGAAGAGCTCGGCGCCGTCGGCCGTGATGGTGATGGCGTCGGCCGCGAAGCCCTTGCCGCCCGCGCCGCCGTCCGTCTGGTAGCGGAAGCGGAGGTCGACCTTCTTGCCCGCGTAGGCGTCCAGCGGGAAGGAGAGCTTCTTGTACGCGCCCGAGACGTCGGTCAGGGCCGGCTTGTCACTGGCGTCGCGCGGGATGGCCTTGCCGTCGGCGGTGCCGTCGAGCGCGGTCCAGCTGGTGCCGCCGTTGTCGGACACCTCGGTGTAGAGGTAGTCGTAGTCGGCCTCGATGTCGTACCAGCCCGAAAGGTCGAGCGCGGCCTTGGACCTGCCGGTCAGGTCGACCGAGCGGGTCAGGGTGTTCGACAGGTCGTCGCCCATGTCGCTCCACCACTGCTTCGCGCCCTCGGCGGGCTTGACGACGGTGGTGGTGACGGCCTTCTTCGGCAGCTCGACGACGAGCGCCTGCGGGTCCTTGGTGTTGTACTCCGAGACGCCCAGCTTGTGCAGCGAGGTCTTGCCGGCCTTGGCCTTGTCGTAGTCGAGCCAGCCGAGCTGGAGCTTGTCCCACGAGGTCATGTCGCCGGGCAGGTTGCCGATCTCGCCCGTGCCGGTGCCGAGCCAGGAGCCCGCCGACATCAGGGACCAGAAGCCGACCGAGTTCTCGCCGCCGCCGGAGGTGTCGTACAGGTCCGGCAGACCGAGGTCGTGGGCGTACTCGTGGGCGAAGACGCCCAGGCCGCCGTTCTCGGGCTGGACGGTGTAGTCGCCGACCCAGATACCCGTGTCGCCGATCTGGGCGCCACCGGCCTTGTTGTTCGCGGGGCCGGACGCACCGGCGTTGGTGCCGTACGCGTACCAGCGGTGCGCCCAGATGGCGTTGGTGCCCTCGGCGCCACCGCCGGCCGACTCGTCCTCACCGGCGTGGACCAGCTGGAAGTGGTCGATGTAGCCGTCGGGCTCGTTGAAGTTGCCGTCGCCGTCGAAGTCGTAGCGGTCCCACTCGTCGTACTCGGCGAGGTTCGCCTTGATCTCGGCGTCGGTGCGGCCCTTGGCCTTCTGGTCGGCGACCCAGGCGTTCACGCCGTCGCGGACCGCGTCCCACACGTTGGCGCAGTTGGACTGGCCGCAGTAGTTGGAGCCGTAACGGGCCTCGTTGTAGGGGACCTTGACCCAGTCGGAGACCTCACCCTCGACCGAGTAACGGCCCGAGGAGGTCTTCTCGTAGTAGGTCTTGAGCGAGTGGACGCCCTTGCCCTCGCCGAAGTAGAGCTCCTGGAAGTGCTCCTGGTTGTAGTCGGACTTCCAGGCGGTGCTGTTGTCCTTCTCCGGGTCCGGCTTGGCGATCTTGTTGTGCGCCGGGCCCGGGGTGCCGCCGTACTTCTTGACGGGCGGCTTGGGGCCGTCGCCGTCCGGGTCGAACATCGTGGTGTCGTCGACCTGGTCGCCGAACTCCAGCAGGATGGTGAAGATCTTGTCGGTCTTCTCCCGGCCGAGCTCCACGTACTTCTTGTCGCCGAGCTTGACGACCTTGGAGCCGCTCCGGTTCGCCACCTTCTTGTCCCCGGCCAGCACCTGCTCCAGCGCGGCCTCGCGCTGCTCGGCCTGCTGCTCGCTGAAGGGGCCCTCCAGGTTGTGCTCCACATGCCCCTTGGCCGGCGCCGGGTCACGGCGGTCGACGGTGGAGACACCGGAACCTGATGAGCTGTCATGCGCCTGGGCGGTGGCGAAGGTCGACGCCGTCGCGGCGGTCGCGGCCATGGCCACGACAACGGCGGCGGCGCGAAGCGCCCGTCTCTGATTGGTCACTTGAAGCAGTCCTCCCCGGGCGTCCGCGCTGCGGCCAGGGGGGTATGGAGAGGGCCGCACGCGTAAACGCGTCACAAGTGACGACATTTGATCGGAGTAATGAGAGAAAAGACAGTCCTTGACTTGAACAGACCAAGTGCACTATGCGGAGCGCTCTTCCGGTATACGGACGGTATGAGAAGGGCATGGGAACGGCAAAGGAGCGTCGACCGGCCCGGATCCGTCCGGGTCGAACGCTTCGACAGGCGCGTCCCACTGTCCGTTTGGTGAGAGCCGTGACTCCGTGCGCCCCCTGTGCACCGGTACCGTGTGTTAGGTCACGCTTACTACCGGTCCGGCTCGGGCATCCACCGTCGTAGGGTCGTTCGGCGCGCACGACCGCACCGAACGCCGCCCGCCCATCCGACGTCCCGAGGACGGAATCCGTCATGCCGCGTCCGACCGCCGCACAGTTCGCCTACGGTTCGGCCACCGTCGTCGCAACGACGCTCGCCCTGCTGCTGCTGTTCCGCACGGAGTCCGGTGTGGGGGTGGCCGCCGTCTCCACGACCGCGCTGGCCCTCGGCCTCCTGGTCGCCGTACGCCTGCCGCGCCCCGGCCACCGGACGGCGGACGGGTCCCACCGGGCCTCCGCCGCCGCCCGAACGCACCAGGCCCTGGAGGGCATCGGGGCCCGGGAGCGGGTCCCGGCGGCGCGTTCGTCCGCGCGTCCGTCGGCGCGGAGGAACGAGCACTCGCTGCGTCGCTAGCCGGATCGCTAGCGGGCCGCCACGACGACCGTCTTGGCCGCCTTGTCCTGGAGCCCCTGCCGGTAGGGCTTGTCGGTGAACATCAGCACGATGTTGATCAGCCACCACAGGCACGGGCAGCACAGCAGCGCCGGGGCCCACAGCACGACCGCCCGCATCAGCGCGGCCCCGGTGTCCGGCACCCGCCCGTCGTTGAGCATGGCGACGCGCAGCTTCAGCAGCCGCTTGCCCAGCGTGCGGCCGTCCTTGTGGGTGAAGTAGGTGTCGTAGGCGACGTAGACCACCAGGCCGATGATCGACCAGAGGAGCTGGTGCCCGCTGTACCCGCCGGCGACCGCGTCCCCGAACCCGTCGTCGCCGTCCCCGTTGACGTCGACCGCGCCGCCCCAGGGCAGCGAGATCAGATACAGCGGGATCGAGATGATGAGGAAGTCGATGAGCCGCGCCAGGATCCGCTTCCCCGGCTCGCCGAGCGGCGGCATCCCGGCCAGCGGGTCGGGCGCCCCGAACCCGCCGCCGCTGCCGTACGGATCGTTCGGCGGGGGCGGAGGCGGCGGGGGCGGCGGAGCACTGCCGTACGGCTGACCGTCGGACGGCGGCGGGGGCTCCTGCGGCTTCTTGAGGAACGGATCGTCGTCCTCGGGCGGCTGGCCGGGCGTCGGCTGGTCGTTGCTCATGGGGGCAGTGCATCCCGCACCACCGGGGCCCGCAACGGCTCAGGTGCGTTCGGGGGACGCGGGGCGGCATACGAGTCTAGACCGGCATGTCGCCACCCGCCCGGCCAGTTCTTCCGATAAGCGGGCGGCGACTCCCGGTTCGCCGGTCCCGCTCAGCCCGCCACGAACGTACGGGCCGCCTTGTCGTGCCAGCACTGGCGCCACGGGCGGTCGAACAGGCACCAGAGGACGTTGACCACACCGAGGACGAGAAGGCCCAGCACGCCGTAGACGAGCCAGCGGCGCAGGGCCGCTCCCAGGGACGGGGTGTCATGGGACTCGATGTCCCGTACGTCGAGGCCGAAGAGCTTCTTGCCCAGCGTCCGGCCCCATTTGGCCGTCGGCAGGGCCTCCAGGAGGAAGCCGAGGAGCAGGAACGCGGCGAGCAGCGCCCCCAGCAGGGCGCCGGTGGTGGAGTCCAGCAGCCAGACGGTGACGGTCTGCCCCGTCTCCTTCGCCGCGGTGATCTTCCGGTCGATGTGGTCGAGCGCCTGCGCCGACAGCGGGACGGCCACCGCTCCGGCGACCGCGCCGAGCACGAGGTTGTCGACGAGCCGGGCGGCGAACCGCTTGCCGAGCCCGGCGGGGCGGGCCGACGCCTGGTTGCGGGCGAGTTGCTGGAAGGGGTCGTCGACCGGCGGCTTCCACGGCACGACGGGCTGGTCCGCACCGGCGGCCGGTCCCGCCGCCGCGACACCCTGGTGCTGGTGGGGAAGCTGTTGCTGCTGCGGTTCGGGCTGGGCCAGTCGGTGGACCTGCTGCGCCCAGGAGGCCGAGCCGCCGCCCGGACCGGGCGTCAGGGGCGTGTGCAGGGCCGCCGACGGCCCGGCGTCGGAGGACGGCGTGGGTACGCGAGCGGGAGCCGGGGCCGGGGCGGGAGCCGGCGGCTGGGCCTGCGGAGCGTGCTGGGCCGGTGCGGGAGCCGGCGGCCGGGCCTGCGGAGCGTGCTGGGCCGGTGCCTGCTGGGCCTGCGGTGCGTGCTGTGCCTGCTGGGGCTGGGCCGGTGCCTGCGCGGCCGGTGCCTGGGCCTGCGCGGGGAGAGCCCGGGGCGTCGGAGCCGGCGCAAGGCTGTTCGGCGCCGCGCTCACGTTCTGCGGCCCCTGGGGCGTACCGGCGTTCGACGGCGCCGGAGCGGGCTGTACCTCACCGGCCGCCGGGGCGCCGCCCCGTACCGCGTCCGGCCGGGGACCCGCCGCACGGATCGTGACCGTCCCGTCCGTCGGCGGACGTGTCCCGGCCTCCTCGGCGGGCCGGCCGCCGCTCTCCCGCATCCCCGGCAGCGCGCCGCCGGTCGGGTCCTGGGCCAGCGGCGCCCTCGGGTCGGCCGGCGGCGACGGGTGCCCGGGGCCGGGGCGCGCGGGCTCCTGCGCCGGTGCGCCCCACTCGACCCGGCGGTCCCGTTCGCCGCCGAACCCGTTCTGGCGTGCGGCGTCCGCCTGCCAGACCGACGCGCCGTCAGCGGGCCCCGCCGCCCGGTCCGCGACGGAGTCCGGCGAGGCCCCCCGGCCGTCCTGGAGGCCGTCCTCCTCGTCGAAGAAGATCGGCCCGGTCTCCTCCACCGGCGCGGTCTGCGCACCGGCCGCCGGAGCGGGGGCGGTTGCGGCCGGACCGGTCTGCCGGGGCGCGGGCCGGCTCGTACCGGGGACCCAGGAAGCGCCGTTCCAGTACCGGACGTAGCCGGGGATGGAGGGGTCGGGGTAGTAGCCCTCGCGGGGGCTTTCGTCACCGGGTGCCGGAGTTGGCGCGCTCATCAGCGGGTCCCGTATCTCTTCGAGGCCTCAGGCCGTCCCCGCCGGGCGGGCGGACGGCCTCAATACAAGGGTCCACATCTATCAGACAGCCGCCCGCCCCCGGGCCGGTCCACCTGTTTGGGACCACTTTCGGGACGGCTTGCGGAACCGCCCGAAGTTTTTTCCGGAAGTCGCGTAATAGGTGGCGGGGAGGGCGCTCTCTCCTTGTGCGGGACGGTCACGGGGACCGGCCCATGAGCACTGGAAGGTCGTGTATTTCGATGATGAGCATCGTGGAACGTGAGCTGGAGCTGAAGCTGGTCCTGTCCCCCGAGCGGTCCATCCCGGTGCCCGCCCGGCTGACGTACCGCACGAACGACCCGTACGCCGTGCACATCGCCTTCCACATCGGCTCCGAGTCGCCGGTGCACTGGACGTTCGCCCGGGAGCTGCTGGTGGAGGGCGTGTTCCGGCCGTGCGGGCACGGGGACGTGCGGATCTGGCCGACGAAGGTCGCGGGCCGCAGCGTCATCTGCGTGGCCCTCACCTCACCCGACGGCAACGCGCTGCTGGAGGTGTCCTCCGCCGCCGTGTCCGCCTGGGTGGAGCGGACCCTGCGGGTGGTGCCGCCGGGGACCGAGAGCGACCGGCTGGGGATGGACGAGGCGCTGGCGGAACTGCTGGCCCCGCTGCCGGCCGACGACCTGTGGCTCGGCGACCCGTGGGCGGCGGACGAGTCGCCGTCCCAGGACGGTGAGGCGTGAGGGCCTCTGCGGGAGGCGGAGGTCAGAAGAGCTTGCCGGGGTTGAGGAGGCCGAGCGGGTCGAAGGCCGCCTTGACGGAGCGCTGCAGTTCGACGCCGGTCTCCCCCAGTTCGCGGGCGAGCCACTCCTTCTTGAGGACACCGACGCCGTGTTCGCCGGTGATGGTTCCGCCGAGTTCGAGACCGAGCGCCATGATCGCGTCGAAGGACTCGCGGGCCCGCCGGGACTCGTCGGGGTCGTGGGGGTCGAAGCAGACGACGGGGTGGGTGTTGCCGTCGCCCGCGTGGGCGCAGACGCCGATGGTGAGGTCGTACTCCTCGGCGATGGCCGCCGTGCCCGCGAGCATCGCGCCGAGCCGGGAGCGCGGTACGCAGACGTCGTCGATCATCGTGGCGGGCCTGACGGTCTCCAGCGCGGTGAGGGACATGCGGCGGGCCTGGAGGAGGAGTTCGGACTCGGCGGGGTTATCCGCGGGGACCACCTCGGTGGCCCCGGCGGCGGTGCACAGCTCGCCGACGGCGGCGAGGTCGGCCAGCGGGTCCGGGGTGTCGAAGGCGCAGAGGAGGAGCGCCTCGGTGGTCTCGGGCAGGCCCATGGAGGCCATCGCGTTGACGGCACGCACGGTCGTACGGTCCATCAGTTCGAGGAGTGACGGGGTGTGACCGCGCTCCATGATCCGGCACACAGCGTCACAGGCGGTGGCCGCGGAGGGGAACTCGGCGGCGAGGACGAGCTGCTGGGGCGGCTGCGGTTTGAGCGCGAGGACGGCTTTGACGACGATCCCGAGGCTGCCCTCGGAGCCGACGAAGAGCCGGGTCAGGTCGTATCCGGCGACGCCCTTGGCGGTGCGGCGGCCGGTGGTCAGGAGCCGCCCGTCGGCGAGGACGACCTCCAGGCCCAGCACGTATTCGGCGGTGACCCCGTACTTCACGCAGCACAGGCCGCCGGACGCGGTGCCGATGTTGCCGCCGATGGTGCACGTCTCCCAGCTGGAGGGGTCCGGGGGGTAGTACAGACCGTGTGCGTTGACCGCGCGTGAGAGCACCGCGTTGACGACGCCCGGTTCGACGACGGCGATCCGGTCGACCGGGCTGATCTCCAGGATCCGGTCCATCTTCACCAGGGAGAGCACGATGCAGCCGTCCGAGGCGTTGGCCGCGCCGGAAAGGCCGGTACGGGCGCCCTGCGGGACGACGGGGACGCGGAGCGCGGTGGCGGTGCGCATGACGTGCTGGACCTGTTCGACCGTGCGCGGGAGCACGACGACGGCCGGGGTGCCGGCCTCGCAGAAGCTCGCCATGTCGTGGGCGTAGGACGCGGTGACGTCCGGATCGGTGATCAGCGCCTCGGGAGGCAGTCCCGCGCGCAGCCGTTCGAGGAGATCGCTCATGATCCAAGCGTGTCACCCGGGGCCAATGGTGTGAACCCGTGGGCGGGGGGCGATCCCAAGACGCGGTGTGCTCGTATGACTGACGCAGAGTGATGGCCATGGATGTCATGCCGCAGCAGGACCCGGAGTCCCGCCAGCCGCCCGAGCCGTCCCCACCGGACCCTTGCGGGCTGCCCGCCGAAGGCGCCACCGCCGTACCCCCGCCGCCGCCCACCTTGCGGACGACGCTGCGCCGGGCCGCGTTCGGCGCGGTGGCCGCCGGGGTGCTGCTGGCCGGGGCGCTGGTGGCGGTGGACGACGGGGACGGGCGGCCGAAGGAGCCGGGGCCGGTCGAACGGGCCGAGGCGGCGGCGACCGCGGGGTCCTTGGCCTCGCTCTCGGACCTCACCGCGCTGATCGGGGACCGGCAGAAGTGGGTGGAGTCCCACCCGAAGGACGCCCCGTCCCTGGCGACGCTCGGTACGGCGTACGTGGAGTGGGCGCGGCGCTCGGCGGACACGGCGTACTACGCCCGCGCCGAGCAGGCCCTGAAGCGTTCGCTGGAGGTTCAGCCGGGCGAGCGCGGCAACGGGGAGGCGTGGCTGGGTCTGGCGGCCCTGGCCAACGCCCGGCACGACTTCCTCGCGGCGAAGCGGTGGGGCGAGACGGTGAAGAAGCAGCAGCCGAAGGCCTGGAGCGTGTATCCGGTCCTCATCGACGCCTACACCGGGCTCGGCGACCAGAAGGCGGCGACCGCGGCGACGGAGAAGTTCGGCGAGCTGCGCAAGGGCGTTCCCGCGCTGGCCCGTACCGCCGACCTCTACCGGGGCAACGGCTGGCGCGAGGACGCGCTGGCCACCGCCCGGGAGGCGGCGGACCGGGCGACGCAGCCCGCCGAGAAGGCCGAGGCGCTGCACCGGCTCGGCGAGCTGGCCTGGGAGCGGGGCGAACCGGAGGAGGCGGTGGCGCAGTTCGACGCGGCGCTGCGCACGGACGCCGCCCAGTACGCCTCGCTGGCGGGCCGGGCCCGGGCCCTGGTGGCGCTGGACCGCACCGACGAGGCGCTGGCCGCCTACCAGAGCGCGCTGGAGAAGCTGCCGCGCCCGCAGTACGCGCTGGAGCTGGGCGAACTGTACGAGTCGCTGGGACTGGACGGGGACGCGCGCACCCAGTACGCGAAGCTGCGGGAGATGGTGGCCGCGGCGAAGAAGGACGGCGTCGACGAGTCCCTGGTGCTGGCCCGGTTCGAGGCCGACCACGGGGACCCGGAGGCGGCGGTGGAGCTGCTGCGGGTCCAGTGGCGGGGGCAGCACCGCAGCGCGGCGGTGGCGGACGCGCTGGGCTGGGCGCTGCACCGGGCGGGGAAGTCCGAGGAGGGCCTGGAGTACGCGCAGCGGGCCGCCGACACCGGCGTGCGGAACGCCTCGTACGCGTACCACCTCGGCGTGATCCAGCGGGAGCTGGCGGACTTCGGTCCGGCGCGCCGGAATCTGGAGCAGGCCGTGCGCACCAACCCGGCCTTCTCGCCGCTCGCCGCGCCGCTGGCGCGGGAGGCGCTGGACGCGCTGGGTGAGCCGCCGCCGGGCGGGCCGGGCGAGATGCAGCCGTCTTCTCCGCCGCCGGCCCCCGAACCGAAGCCCGAGTCGCAGCCGGAGCAGGAGAAGAAGCCGAAGGCCCCGGCCCCGGCTCCGTCCCGTACGGCCCCCGCGAGGTCCCCGTCGCCCTCCGCGCCGGAGGAGTCGAAGCAGCCGAAGGAGACGCAGCAGGCGGAGGCCGGGTCGGGCAGCGCGGCACCGGCGGCGACGGGCACGTAGCGCGTCCGTACCGCGGGGCGGGACGACGAACGCCGCCGTGGTCCGGGGTACTGCCTCGGACCACGGCGGCGTTTTCGCACCCGAAGGCGCGGGTCAGAGGTTGCCGCGCTTCTCCTGCTCGCGCTCGATCGCCTCGAACAGGGCCTTGAAGTTGCCCTTGCCGAACCCCATGGAGCCGTGGCGCTCGATCATCTCGAAGAAGACGGTCGGCCGGTCCTGGACCGGCTTGGTGAAGATCTGCAGCAGGTAGCCGTCCTCGTCGCGGTCGACGAGGATCTTCAGCTCGCGCAGGGTCTCGACCGGCACCCGGGTCTCGCCGGCCCACTCGCCGAGGGTGTCGTAGTACGAGTCGGGGGTGTCCAGGAACTGCACACCGGCGGCGCGCATCGAGCGGACCGTGGAGACGATGTCGTTGGTGGCGAGCGCGATGTGCTGGACGCCCGCGCCGCCGTAGAACTCCAGGTACTCGTCGATCTGCGACTTCTTCTTCGCGATCGCCGGCTCGTTGATCGGGAACTTGACCTTGAGCGTGCCGTCGGCGACGACCTTCGACATGAGGGCGGAGTACTCGGTGGCGATGTCGTCGCCCACGAACTCCTTCATGTTGGTGAAGCCCATGACCTCGTTGTAGAAGCCGACCCACTCGTTCATCCGGCCGAGCTCGACGTTGCCGACGCAGTGGTCGATGGCCTGGAAGGTCCGCTTGGCGGGCGGCTCGACGATCGGCTTGGCCGCCGCGAAGCCGGGGAGGTAGGGGCCGTCGTAGCCGGAGCGCTCCACCAGGGTGTGGCGGGTCTTGCCGTACGTGGCGATGGCGGCGAGAACGACCGTGCCGTGCTCGTCCTTGACCTCGTGCGGCTCGGTGATGCCGCGCGCGCCGTGCTCGACGGCGTACGCGTACGCCGCCCGGGCGTCCGGGACCTCGATGGCGAGGTCGACGACACCGTCGCCGTGCGCGGCGACGTGGTCGGCGAGGAAGGTGCCCCACTCGGTGGACGCCTTGATCACGGAGGTGAAGACGAAGCGGGCGGCGCCGTTGGTCAGGACGTAACTCGCGGTCTCACGGCTTCCGTTCTCCGGGCCGGAGTAGGCCACGAGCTTCATGCCGAAGGCGGTCGAGTAGTAGTGCGCGGCCTGCTTGGCGTTGCCCACGGCGAAGACGACCGCGTCCATTCCCTTGACCGGGAAGCGGTCGGCCTGCGCTGCGGTGTCAGGGCTGGTGTGCAGAGTCTCAGTCATGCTCGAAGGCTCTCCCCGTGTCGCAAGGTGCGCAATAGTTTGCGTAATCACTGGTCAACATGTTCAGCGAATCGCCATGATGGCTGGACTATCTGTACAGGCTGACCATCGGAGGCAGGCCCATGGCGATCGATCACCTGGACGGCCGGCTCATCGTGCTGCTCGCACGTGAGCCGCGTATAGGCGTCCTCGAAGCGTCCCGGCGGCTCGGAGTGGCACGCGGGACCGTGCAGGCGCGCCTGGACCGCCTTCAGTCGAATGGCGTCATCCGGGGGTTCGGCCCCGACGTGGATCCGGCGGCGCTCGGCTATCCGGTCACCGCGTTCGCCACGCTGGAGATCAAACAGGGCCAAGGGGCAGACGTACGAGCGCACTTGGGCGGCGTACCGGAGGTGCTGGAGCTGCACACCACGACGGGCCACGGCGACATGCTGTGCCGGCTCGTCGCCCGCTCCAACGCCGATCTCCAGCGGGTGATCGACCGGGTTGTCGGCTTTGATGGCATTGTCCGGGCCTCCACGACCATCGTCATGGAGAACCCGGTTCCGCTGCGCATCATCCCGCTGGTGGAGCAGGCGGCCGAGGACACCGGCTGAGCCGGAGGGCTCAGCGACACCGACGGAGCCGAGGGAGTGCCGTGTGAGCTTCTGGGAGTATCTGAGCACCCGCCACCAGCAGCTCCTCACGGACGCGTTCCAGCACGTCAGCGCGGTCTTCCAGTGCATGGTCATCGCCACCCTGCTGGGTGTGGTGATCGGGGTGGTGAGCTATCGCAGCGGCTGGGGCGGCTCGCTGGCGATCACCTCCACGGCGACGGTCCTGACCATTCCGTCCCTCGCCGCGATCGGTCTGCTGATCCCGCTGGTCGGCCTCGGTGTCGCCCCGACCGTGATCACCCTGACGCTGTACGGGCTGCTGCCGATCGTCCGCAACTCCATCGTCGGGCTGCGGGGCGTCGATCCCTCGCTGGTCGACGCGGCGACGGGCATCGGGATGTCGCGCACGGCGCGGCTGCTCCGGGTGGAGCTGCCGCTCGCCTGGCCGCCGATCCTGACCGGGATCCGGGTCTCCACGCAGATGCTGATGGGCATCGCCGCCATCGCCGCGTACGCCTCCGGGCCCGGTCTCGGCAACGAGATCTTCCGGGGCATCGCCTCGCTGGGCAGCGCCAACGCGATCAACCAGGTCCTCGCGGGCACGCTCGGCATCGTCATCCTCGCTCTGCTCTTCGACGCCGCGTACGTCCTGCTGGGACGGCTGACCATCCCGAGGGGGATCCGTGCCTGAGACCGAGACCGTAGCCCGGGAGGGGGCCGCGGCCACTTCCGGGGCCACCATCCAGCTGGAGAACCTCACCAAGAGCTATCCGGGGAACCCGAACCCGGCCGTCGAGAACGTCTCGATGGAGATCAGGGCGGGCGAGACCGTGATCTTCGTCGGCCCGTCCGGCTGCGGGAAGTCCACCACGCTGAAAATGATCAACCGGCTGATCGAGCCGACCTCCGGCCGGATCCGGATCGACGACGAGGATGTCACGGACATCGACCCGGTGAAGCTGCGCCGCAAGATCGGCTACGCCATCCAGTCCTCCGGGCTCTTCCCGCACATGACGGTCGCGGACAACATCGCCCTGGTCCCGAAGATGGTCGGCTGGTCCAAGTCCCGGGTGAAGGACCGGGTGGAGGAGATGCTCGATCTGGTGGGTCTGGACCCGCGCGAGTTCCACGGCCGCTATCCGCGTCAGCTCTCCGGCGGGCAGCAGCAGCGGGTGGGCGTGGCGCGGGCGCTGGCCGCCGACCCTCCCGTCCTGCTGATGGACGAGCCGTTCGGGGCGGTCGACCCGATCACCCGCGACCACCTCCAGGACGAGCTGATCCGGCTCCAGCACGAACTGCACAAGACGATCGTGTTCGTGACCCACGACTTCGACGAGGCGATCAAGCTGGGCGACCGGATCGCGGTGCTGCGGGAGCGGTCGCACATCGCGCAGTTCGACACCCCCGAGGCGATCCTCACCAACCCGACGGACGACTTCGTCTCCGGTTTCGTCGGAGCGGGCGCGGCGCTCAAGCGCCTCAACCTCACCCGCGTACGGGATGTGGGCATCGCTGACTTCCCGACGGTGACGGTCGAGGACCCGCTCCAGACGATCTTCAACAAGCTCCGCAACGGCCCGCACAACGAGCTGCTGATGCTGGACCGGAGGAACCGCCCGTACAAGTGGCTGCGGCGCGGCGATCTGATGCGGGCGCGCGGTTCGCTGGCGCGGGCCGGGCAGCTGGTGCACGACACGGTGACCCGGGACGCCACCCTGCACGACGCGCTGGAGGCGGTGCTCACCGACAGCGGGGGCCGGGTCGCGGTGACCGGGCGGCGCGGCGAGTTCATCGGGGTCGTCGACATGAAGACGCTGATGGACAACGTGCAGGAGCTGCTGGAGGCGGACCGGCTGACCGCGATGGAGCACCAGCACGAGCTGGAGGAGCAGCGTGTCCACCAGACGGAGCAGGAGCTGGAGGGGGGTGGCGGCGGAGTATGAGCCCCAGCCACCGGTCCGGCTCCGGCAAGGGCCCGGCCGCCCCGACCCGCCCGCCGGGCGAACACGACGTCAAGGGCCACGCGTTCCACGACGAGGAGAGCGACCCCTCCCCCGCCCCGGCCGCGCCGCAGCGCCGGATCACCTGGCGGAAGCTGGTGCTCCTGCCGGCGGTGCTGGTCGTCATCCTGGTCATCACGTACGTCTGGATCACCAACATCCGTCTGGACTCGATCGCGGAGAACTCCCTCTCCGGCGGAAACGTGCAACTGCGCTGGTGGCAGCACGTACGTCTGACCGCGATCTCGACGTTCTGGGTGCTGATCATCGCGATCCCGCTCGGCATCGCGCTGACCCGGCGGCGGCTGCGGAAGGCGGCCCCGGCGTTCACGGCGCTGGCCAACATCGGCCAGGCGACCCCGGCGATCGGTCTGCTGGCGCTGCTGGTGATCTGGCTGGGCATCGGGCCGCGCACCGCGATCATCGGCATCGTGATCTACGCGGTGCTGCCGGTGCTCTCCAACACGGTGGCAGGGCTGCGGGTGATCGAACCGAACATGATCGAGGCGGCGCGCGGCATGGGGATGTCGGGGCGCGGCGTCCTGCTGAAGGTGGAGCTGCCGCTCGCGGTCCCGCTGATCCTGGCGGGTGTCCGTACGGCCCTGGTCCTGAACGTGGGCACGGCGACGCTGGCCACGTTCGGCGGGGGCGGCGGGCTCGGCGACCTGATCACCTCGGGGATCCAGACCCAGCGGATGCCGGTCCTGATCATCGGCTCGGTGCTGACGGTGGTGCTGGCACTGCTGGTGGACTGGCTGGCCTCGCTGGCCGAACTGGCGCTGACGCCGCGCGGGCTGGAGGAGCGGTGAGGAGGAAACTGCTGCTTGCCCTGGTGCCCGTGCTGCTGCTGGGCGGCTGCGGGCTCAAGAGCGGTTCGCCGATGGTGGACGACGTCTCGCCGGGCTCGGTCGCACAGGGCGAGCCGCTGAAGGGCGCGACGCTGACGGTGACGTCGAAGAACTTCAGCGAGAACATCATCCTGGGCCAGATGACCGGCCTGGTGTTCAAGGCGGCCGGGGCGGAGGTCCTGGACCGGACGAACCTGCCGGGCTCGATCAGCGCGCGCGAGGCCATCATCAACGGCGACGCCGACGCCCAGTGGGACTACACCGGCACGGGCTGGATCACCTTCCTGGGCCACGCGGACCCGATCGTCGACCCGAAGAAGCAGTACGAGGCGGTACGGGACGAGGACAAGGGCAACGGCGTGATCTGGCTGCCGCCGGCCCCGCTCGACAACACGTACGCGCTGGCGATCAGCAAGAAGAACAACGCGAAGTACAGGCTCAAGACCCTCTCGGACGTGGCCGCCCTCGCCAAGAGGGACCCGGGCGCGGTGACGATCTGCGTGGAGAACGAGTTCGCCTCGCGCGACGACGGGCTGCCGGGCATGGAGAAGAAGTACGGGATGAAGATCCCTGCGGGCAACATCCAGAAGATGGACGCCGGGATCATCTACACCCAGGTGTCCGAGTCCGACTCCTGCCTGCTGGGCGAGGTGTACACCACCGACGGCCGGATCAGGGCGATGAACCTGGACCTCCTGGAGGACGACAAGCACTTCTTCCCCAACTACAACGCCTCCCCGGTCGTCCACGAGGCCACCTTCGAGAAATACCCGGTGATCGCGGAGCTGCTGGACCCGCTCGCCCGGAAGCTGACGACCGAGGTCGCGCAGACGCTGAACGCCAAGGTGGACGTGGACGGCGAGGATCCGCACGAGGTGGCGAAGGAGTGGCTGGTGGAGGAGGGGTTCATCGAGGAGGGGTGAGCGGCGGCCAAGAGTTGCAAAGAAAACGTTGCAAAAAAGCCTTGCAAAGTGTTCTCTGCAACTCTACGGTCGAGGCATGCCGGAGAACGAGACCGCTCCTCAGGACGAGAAGGCCCCCCTCCCCCACCACCTGGGCGGCGACGACCGGAAGCTGCACACGGTCGACGCCCGCACCCTGCGCGCCATCGCCCACCCGCTGCGGATCCGCCTGCTGAACGCGCTGCGCGAGTTCGGCCCGGCGACCGCCTCGAAGCTGGGTGAGCGGCTGGGCGAGTCGAGCGGCGCGACCAGCTACCACCTGCGCCGGCTGGCGGAGGCCGGGCTCGTCGAGGACGCCCCGGAACTGGGCAAGGGGCGTGAGCGCTGGTGGCGGGCGGTGCACGAGGGGGCGATCTTCGAGAGCGCGGACTTCCTCGCGCACAACGATCCGGAGGTGCGCGGCGCCATCGGCGTGCTCATGCACGAGGTGGCCACCACGCACGCCCAGGAGCTGAACACCTGGCTCGGCACGATGAGCGAGTGGCCGCAGGAGTGGCGGCAGAGCTCGGACATGAGCGACTTCAAGGTGCGCCTCACCCCCGAGCTGGCGCGGGAGCTCTCGGCGAAGCTCCACGCGGTGGTGGAGAGCTACCGCGATGCCGTCCCCGAGGACACCGAGGGCTCGGCCGTCGTCCGCACCCACCTGCACACCTTCCCACGCCCCTCCGAATGACGGCGCCGCACACCGCCCCTCCCCACCACCCGAAGGGAAGCCCGTTATGCACGCCGACGTCCACCACCTCCTGCACACGGCCGAATCGGCCGAACTCCGTCGCAGGGCAGCTGAGTTCCGCCTCCCCCGCACCGGCCTGCGCACCCGGGTCGGCTGGGCCCTGGTCGAGGTGGGCCTGCGGCTGACGGCCCAGGGCCGCGACACGGCCGCGCCGCGCACCGCCGCTCTCCATCCGGCGTGACCACCGGCTCGGGGGAGGAAGAACCATGGGGAACCGCACCCCGCTCGCCGCCACGCTCGTGGCCAACTCCATCTCCACCGCAGGCACTTCACTGACCCTGATCGGCGTCCCCTGGTTCGTCCTGGAGACGACCGGGAGCGCGGGCCGGGCCGGGGTGGTCGCGTTCTGCGCCACCCTGCCGATCGTCGTCGCCGCGCTGATCGGCGGACCGGTCATCGACCGGTTCGGCCGCCGCCGGACGGCCGTCGCGTCCGACGCCGTGTGCGCGGCGGCCATCGCCGCGATCCCGCTGCTGCACTTCGCCGGGGTCCTCGACTTCTGGATGCTGTGCGCGCTCATGGCGCTCAACGGGTTCTCCCACACCCCGGGCAACACCGCGCGCTACGTCCTCATCCCCGACCTGGCCGAGCACGCCGGGACCACGCTCCCCCGGGCCGCCAGCCTCTTCGACGCCGTCTCGCGCGGGGCCCGGATGGTCGGCGCGGCCCTCGCCGGGGTCCTCATCGCCTTCGTCGGCGCGGAGACGGTCCTGCTGCTGGACGCGGCGACCTTCGGGCTGTCCGCTCTGCTGGTCGCCGCAGGGGTACGGGGGGTGCGCGCGGCCGAACCGCGCACGGCAAAGGCCCCGGTCTCGCTGCGCGCCTACGGCTCCGAACTCCGCGAGGGTTACGCCCACCTGCTCGGCAACCGGCTACTGCTGGCGGTCGTGGTCATGGTGATGTTCATGAACGGCACCGACCAGGGCTGGAACGCGGTCCTGCTCCCGGTGCACGCCGAGGGCGAGCTGAGCGGCGCGCCCTCCATCGGACTGCTCACCGCGCTGTTCGGCGCGGGCGGCCTGACCGGGGCGCTGCTGTACGGGGCGGTGGGTCACCGGTTCTCGCGCCGGGCGGTGTTCACGGTGTGCGTGATCCTGTGCGGTGCGCCGAGGTTCCTGGTCGCCGCGGTGACCGGGACGACGCTGCCGCTCGCGGTGACGATGCTGCTCGGCGGGGTCGCGGGCGGCGTGCTGAACCCGATCCTGACGACGGTGATCTACGAGCGCGTTCCGGACCGGCTGCGCAGCCGGGTCTCGGGGGCGCTGACGGCGGGCTGCGAGTTCGCGATGCCGGTGGGCGGGCTCGCGGCCGGGCTGCTGGTGGAGGGCGCGGGGGCGACGGGGGCGCTGCTGGCGATGGGCGCGGTCTTCTTCCTGGCCACGCTGAGCCCGCTGGTGTTCCCGTCCTGGCGGACACTGGACGACGTGCCGGGGGCGGGGGCGGTACAGGGCCTCCCGGGCGCCGGGCCCGTACGGGTCGCGCCGGGGGCGGAGGCGGTACGGCAGGTGGCGGGCGCGGAGCCCGCAAGGCCGGTGGCGGGCGCGGAGCCCGCAAGGCCGGTGGCGGGCGCGGAAGCCGTTCGGGCGGATTTGGTGCGGCCGCAGGTCAGCAGCTCGGGACCTTCCCGCCCGACTCCAGGGCCTTGAGCGAGCCGACCGCGTCCTTCAGCGCGGAGACGGGCACGATCCGCAGCCCGTCGGGCGCCTCGGCCTCCGCCTGACGGCACTCGGCCTTCGGTACGAGGAAGACGCTCGCCCCGTCTCGGTCGGCGCCCTGGACCTTCATCGACACGCCGCCGACCGCGCCGACCTTGCCGTCCGCGGTGATCGTCCCCGTACCGGCGATGGTGCGGCCGCCGGTGAGATCGCCGCCGGAGCCGTTGCCGTCGAGCTTGTCGATGATGCCGAGGGAGAGGAAGAGCCCGGCACTGGGGCCGCCGATGTCGCCGAGGTCCACATCGATCCGCATCGAGCCGGGCTCGCGGTCCAGGTAGTTCAGGGCGGCGTCCACGGCGACGTTCTGCGACTCCCTCATGTCGTCGAGGTTGTGCTTCTCGATCTCCTTCTCGGAGCCACCGGTGGGGTAGACGGCGTCGCGCGGCATGACCGCCCGGTCGGTCCGGAACCAGCTGTCGAACACCTCGCGGATGCGGACGTCCGCCTTCGGCCCGGTGGCGAGGATCGTCGTCATCCGCAGCTGCCCGTCGGTGGGCCGGGTCTCGGCGCCGGTGATGGTGATCACCGGCCGCCCGTCGTCCTTGCCGAGCACGTCCGCGGTCACGCCGGGCCGCGCCAGGGTGAAGGGCAGCGGCGCGAGGGCCGCCGTACCGAACAGGGCGAGGACGGGGAGTGCGCAGAGGGCGAGGACGCGGGGGCGCGAGAGACGAGAGAGCACGCACCCAATCTAGCCGCCGCACCGGAACGGGAACGCGCCAGGCGTACGCCGCCCGGCACTCCCCTGACCCCGTGCGCCCCGTACGCGTACGGCCCGTACGGGCACACCCCGCGCCGGCCCGGGTACGGGGTACAGGCGTGGGTACCGCCTACCGCAGCGCGTCCGCCACTTCCCGGGCGGCGTCGAGCACGCGGGGCCCGACCCGTTCCGGTACGGCGTCGGCGAGCATCACGACACCGACGCTGCCCTCGACGCCCGAGACCCCGACCAGAGGCGCGGCCGCCCCGCTGGCTCCGGCTTCGAGTTCGCCGTGGGTCAGGGTGTAGCCGGGGTGACCGGACTCGGTGGCCTGCCGGGCGGACAGGATGGCCCGGCCCGCGGCACCCCGGTCCAGGGGGTGGCGGAAGCCGGCCCGGTAGGCGACGTGGTAGTCGGTCCAGGTGGGCTCGACCACGGCGACCGCGAGGGCGTCGCTGCCGTCGACGAGCGTGAGGTGGGCGGTGGCCCCTATGTCCTCGGCCAGGGAGCGCAGCGCGGGCAGCGCCGCTTCCCGGACGAGCGGGTGGACCTGTCTGCCGAGCCGCAGCACACCGAGGCCGACCCGGGCGCGGCCGCCCAGGTCGCGGCGTACCAGAGCATGCTGCTCCAGGGTGGCGAGCAGCCGGTAGACGACGGTCCGGTTGACACCGAGCTTGTTGGACAGCTCGGTCACGGTCAGGCCGTGGTCGGTGTCGGCGAGCAGTTTGAGGACGCGCAGTCCTCGGTCGAGCGTCTGGGAAGTCTCCGCTGTCACGACGCCCTCTCCTCTTCGGGGTGAGCGACGACGGCCCTGCTCCGACGGTTGCGACGCCGGTCCCAGCGGCGACGCACGGAGAGGCCGCCGGTCTGGCAAGGCACCGGCTGCGCTCCGCGGCGGCGTTGCCACGGGGCGTTCATATGGCGGGGACAGTAGCGAGCCAGTCCGCTCAGCGGAAGTCCTCGTCCAGAATCCGGTCCCCGGACGTGAGGCCCCGGAACGGCGCGCGCATAAGGGCCGGTCAGCGGGGTGACGTCCGGAAAGCGAACATCTACGCGCGTTCACGTGTCACGACTCCGCCGGGTCGGCGCGTCCACAGATGTGAACCATCGTTAACAACGTGTGAAGGATTTGATACGCGATTCTTTGCGCTTCCCCCTCGAACTCCGGGGGCCGGTGGATGCCGGGAGTGCTGACTGTTCGAAGTCTGTGAGGAACAACGGTTCGGGCGTCGTCCGGTCCGCCTGATTGGTAGCTTCCCTGGCACCCGGCCGTCCGCAGTGAACGGCCGGGCTCACGGGAGGCGTTCGGATCCATGGCATGGGATGAGTGGGAGCGACTGAAGGCCGAGGCGGCCGACCAGCAGTCGCCCCGGATGCGGTTGAATCAGGTACCGCCGGAACCGAGTGGTGGAGGCGGCAGCCAGCAGGGGGACCTGGCGGTCAACCAGACGGATCTGGCCGCGATCGGAGACGCCGCCTTCGAACTCCATCAGGATTTCGGCCGGGTCAGCGAGCACGCCCGAGCCGCTTCCCAGAAGGCAGCCGGAGGGTTGAAGACTCAGGGGTTCGCTCTCGGCGGCGCGTTGGACCATGTGGCCTCGCGCTGGATCGACCAGTCCAGGTCGTTGCTGGACGCCACCGCCCATATCTCCAACCACCTCGACTTCACCAAGGGTGCCCACGCGGGCGACGAGGTCCACATCTCGGGAACGGTCAGCAGCATCGCCACGCTCGACGCGGGCTTCAACGAGAGGAAGGGCGCCTGATGGATCTCGACGCTCTCCGCTTCGGCAACTTCTCCCAGCTCGGTGAGGCGATCACCGACTGGGAGCAGATGGTCAAGAAGCTGGCAACCCTCAAGAGCGACGCCAAGGACAACCTGGGGGGCAAGGCGGCAAAGGCACGGTGGGCCGGGGAAAACGCGACCGTGACCCGGTCCTTCGTGGACAAGACCGCGGCGGAGTTCGCCGACGCGCACACCCAGGCCCGTACGGTCGCCCGCATCCTCGGCGACACCCGGGACGAGCTGGTCGCCTTCCGCGACGGACTCATCGAGGTGATCTCGCAAGGTGCGAAGAAGAACCTGACGGTGAGAGACACCGGCGACGGGTCGTTCACCGTGACGATGAATATCCACCCCGACCGTGCCGCCAAAGGCACCACGCTCCCCGAGCACAGCCAGAGCGACGTGGACGGCCTGCGCGACCAGGTCCAGGCGATCCTGCAGAAGGCCACGCGCAGCGACACCACCGCGTCCGAGGCGCTGCGGCTCATCGTGGACCAGGCCAAGCACGGATTCTCCGGGGCCGACTACGCGGACCGGGATTCCGCGGCCAAGGCGATCGCCGAGGCCAAGGCACTCGCCGAGATCCTCAGGAAGGACCCGACCGACGTCACGACAACCGAGCTGAACACGATCAACACCACACTGGCCAAGTACGGCAAGGATCCGTTGTTCGCGGAGAGACTCGCCACCTCCACGGCACCTGAAGGGCTGCTGAAGTTCTACGCCGGGATCGCCGACCCGTACCAGGGCTACGGTGCCGACCCGAAGCGGCTGGAGCAGGCCAAACTCCTCCAGAAGAACCTGGGCGTCGCCCTGGGCACGGCCACGCTCTCCGACAGCGCCGCCATGCGGTCCTGGGAGCAGAAGATGGTCAAACTGGGGCCGGAAGAGCTGGGCACGGATCACGCCAACAACCCCCGTGGGTTCGCCGTCATGAGCAATCTCATGCGGTTCGGCGACTACGACGACCAGTTCCTCAACGACTACGGCGAGAAGCTCGTGGCGTATGACAAGGAACGCAACGTCGAGAACATGAGCCCGTGGATCAACAACTGGAACAACGGCGACCTGAACTTCTACAGCAAGAACGACCGGGGCCGCGACCCCATGACCGGATTTCTGGAAGCCCTCGGCCACAACCCCGGCGCCGCGACGGACTTCTTCGCCCAGCCGGACGGTGCGGGTGCGGGAGTCGACAAGGAAGCCGAGCTCAACGAGAACCTGAAGTACCTGACGAAAGACCGTATCTGGCTGTCCGACGCCTACATCATGGGCGGCGACGACAAGGTCATCGCCGGTCATGACTCCCTCGGCCACGCACTGGAGGCGGCCACCACCGGGTACGTCTACGACGCCGATCCGATGACCGCCAAGGATCCGATGATCCCCGGCAATCGCGATATGCGCACCGCGGAGACGGCCGGTGTCATGGAGCAGGTCGTGTTCCTGTACGGAAGCGAGGACGGGCCGAAGATGCTCCACGAACAGTCCCAACTCGCCGACAGTCTCGGCAAGATGGGGGCGGCGTACATCGATGACATCGACTACAGCATGTCAGGCGTCGGAGACCGGGCGAAGGACGACGCGCTCTTCCCGCCGAAGTATCAGGGGCGCGCGGACTTCGGTGAACAAGGGGCCATCAACTTCCTCAGTGTGATCGGTCAGAACGAGACGTCGCACGGAGTCGTCTCGGCGGCGCAGCACCTGTACACGTTGAGCATGCTCGACGCCCACCCGCCCACCAGCGAGGCGAACATGAACAACGCGCATGACGCCTTGACGACCGGCGGCGAGGTGCGGGGCATCCTCGACCACTCGCGCGTCCAGCAGGCGGAGGAGACGTACAAGGACGAGGCGGACGAGCAGAACAAGTCACTGGGACGCTCCGGTGACTGGGTCAAGCTGGGCGCCGGCGTCGTGGTGGGAGGCGGCATCGCCGCTATCCCCCTGCCCGGTTCGACCGCCGCGGCGCTGGTGGTCGCACCGCTGGCCGCGGACACCGTCGGCAACGCGGTCAACACCTTCATCGGGCACGAGATCGACAAGGGTCTTGAAGGGTCCGAGAAGGACCCGACGGAAAAGGCACAGCTCACCAGTCAGGAGTTCTACTCCCAGGGAATCCGGCAACAGGCCGACGCCTACGCGACATACATCGGGGCGGACCCCGACGTCAAGAATGACACAAATCTCCGGGATTGGCCGCAGCACATCGAAAGCAGCTACTTCGGCACAGGATCCCAACAGAACGACTACCGAGGGCGCCCCGCCTACAAGGACTGACGCCCGCCCACTCCGAATCTCCCTTAAGGCAGCGAATGCCATGCGCAACAGACCGCACTGGGTGCTCTGCGGGGGCCTGATACTCCTCACCGCCACCGCCTGCACCGACGACGGGAGCGGCAAGGAAGCCACGCTCTCGGCATCACAGGTGTGTGACAGCACACTGACCCCGCCGTCGGCGAAAGCCCTCGAGCACCTGGCATCGACCGAGCGTTTCACCGAACTCTCCGGCACCGACCAGCAGGGAGAAGCGAACGAGTTCTCTCTGGAACTGGCGGCGAAAAGGCTCCATGGAGAAGTGAAGGAACGCAACATCTGCATGGTCTACAAGGCAGGAAATGACAGCGGAATCCCGTTGCTCAAGATCGAGTTCGAGCCGACGGAGAATCATCCCGTCCCGGAGGGGGAAGTGCGGAAAGCAGACAAGGACCGGATCGTCTTCCCTCTGGGCTCCTATGCCGAAGTCAACGGCGACAGCGGTGCGAACCTGTATTTCGCCTGCTCGACCAGGGGGCCCGAGGGCACCTCGCCCTTTGTCTGGGCGAGAATGTACTCGTCCGGCGGCCAGCTGGCTCCAGGCTCCTCACCGGAGAACCGGCTGGCCGTCCTCAACGACGTCGCCCGCGGCCTGGCCGAGCAGCTGGGCTGCTCGGATGAGGCCGCGCTGCCGGACCGGGTCCCCTCCCCCAAGAACGGCTGACGGCCGGAGCGAACGGCAAGCGAGGAGGGGGGCGGGGGCGGGACGCGTACACATACGCGTCCCGCCCCCTCCCCCCTCCCTGACCTTGCCTTTCCGCTCACTTCATCCGCGTCGCCCACTCCTGGACCTTCGCGATGCGCGTCTGGATCTGGTGGGCCGTGGCCTCCGCGCTCGGCGGGCCGCCGCAGACGCGGCGCAGTTCGTTGTGGATCACGCCGTGCGGCTTGCCGCTCTGGTGGGTGTAGGCGGAGACCATCGTGTTGAGCTGCTTGCGCAGGCTCAGCAGCTGCTTGTGCGTGACCACGGGCCGGGCCTCGGCGGGCTTCTCCAGGAGGTCGGCCTCCTCGGCCGGCTTCTGGCGGCTGTGGGCGATCTGCCGGCTCTGCCGCTTCTGGAGGAGGAGCTGCACCTGGTCCGGCTCCAGGAGCCCGGGGATGCCCAGGTAGTCCTGCTCCTCCTCGGAGCCGGGGTGGGCCTGCATGCCGAACTCGGCGCCGTCGTACAGCACCCGGTCGAAGACGGCGTCGGACTCCAGCGCTTCGAAGGGCAGCTGGTCCTCGGTCTCCTCGTCCTCCAGCCTCTCGGCGTCGGCGAGGAGCTTGTCCTCCTCCGAGAAGGGGTTCTCCTCGTCGCTGCCCTTCTTCGGCTTGTCGAGCACGTGGTCGCGCTCGACCTCCATCTCGTTGGCGAAGTCGAGGAGCATCGGGATGGTCGGCAGGAAGACGGAGGCGGTCTCGCCGCGCCTGCGGGACCGCACGAAGCGGCCGACGGCCTGGGCGAAGAAGAGCGGCGTCGAGATGGTGGTCGCGTACACGCCGACCGCGAGCCGTGGCACGTCGACGCCTTCGGACACCATCCGGACCGCGACCATCCAGCGCGACTCGTCCCCGCTGAACTGGTCGATCTTCTTCGAGGCGGCCTTCTCGTCGGAGAGGACCACGGTCGCCGACTCCCCGGTGACCTTCTTCAGGATCTTGGCGTAGGCGCGGGCCGATTCCTGGTCGGTGGCGATGACGAGGCCGCCCGCGTCGGGGATGCCCTTGCGGACCTCGGTGAGCCGCTTGTCGGCGGCGGCGAGGACGTTCGGGATCCAGTCGCCGGTGGGCGCGAGCGCGGTGCGCCAGGCCTGGCCGATGGCGTCCTTGGTCATCGGCTCGCCGAGGCGGGCGGCGATCTCGTCCCCGGCCTTCGTACGCCAGCGCATGTTGCCGCTGTAGCTGAGGAAGATGACCGGGCGGACGACGCCGTCGGCGAGGGCGTTGCCGTAGCCGTAGGTGTAGTCGGCCGAGGACCGGCGGATGCCGTCGTTGCCCTCCTCGTACTGGACGAAGGGGATGGGGTTGGTGTCCGACCGGAACGGCGTACCGGTCAGGGCGAGCCGCCGGGTCGCCGGGTCGAACGCCTCCTGGCATGCCTCGCCCCAGGACTTGGAGTCACCGGCGTGGTGGATCTCGTCGAGGATGACGAGCGTCTTGCGCTGCTCGCAGCGGTTGCGGTGCAGCATCGGGCGGACACCGACACCGGCGTACGTCACGGCGACCCCGTGGTACTCCTTGCTCAGCGGACCGGCGCTGTAGTCGGGGTCGAGCTTGATCCCTATCCGGGCGGCAGCCTCCGCCCACTGCTTCTTGAGGTGCTCGGTCGGGGCGACGACGGTGACCTGCTGCACGACATGGTGGTGCAGCAGCCACGACGCGAGGGTCAGCGCGAACGTGGTCTTGCCGGCGCCGGGCGTCGCGACGGCGAGGAAGTCGCGCGGCTGCTCCTGGACGTACCTCTCCATGGCGCCTTGCTGCCAGGCTCGCAGCTTGTTGGCGGTGCCCCAGGGGGCACGGCCGGGGAAGGCGGGTGAGAGGTGGTGGGAGGCGGTGGTAGTAGTCACGGTCTCCGGTTCGGGGCTCTCGGGTACGTGGGGCGCTGCCCGTACCGCACCCGGCCCGAAGGAACCGGCCCGCGATACGACAACCGGGCCACCTTACCGGGGGCCGGGTCGTGAACCCGTACGAACGGGCCGTGGTTCGGGCCCGTTGAGACCCTCTTCACAGGTACGGCTACCGGGTCAACCCCTGTTCCGCGGTACCCCTACTCCTCCCGTACGAGGACCCTCGTCGCCACCCACACGCCCACCAGCGCCACCCCCGCCATCGGCAGGAACACGGCCGCGAAAGCGCCCGGGTGCGAGCCCGAGGCGCCGGTTTGCACCGCCCCGTGCGCGGCCGCGCCGACCGCCCCGCCGCCCAGCGCCGCGAAGGCCCCGCCGCCGGATGCCAGGAGCAGCACGTTGGAGAGACCGTCGGAGATCTGGAGGGCGGCGGAGTTGGAGCCCGCCTCCTCGGGGGCCGACAGCTTCAGGAGCAGAACACTGGTTGAGGCGATCACCATGCCCATCCCGAAGCAGCCGAAGGCCCAGGCGACGGCGACGATCCAGACGGGGACCCCGTCGATCAGCACGGAGGGCGCGACGGCGATCGAGGCGGCGACGAGCAGCATGCCGGTCACCATCAGCCGCTCGCGGTGCGCCTCCATGCGCGGCCGGGACTGGACGAACGAACCGAGCGCCCAGGTCGCCCCGCCCACGGCCAGCGACAGCCCGGCCATCGTCGGGGACAGTCCGCGCTGGGTGACCAGCATCAGCGGTACGAAGGACTCGGCGGCGATGAACGACCCGGCGGCGATCCCACGCAGCAGGACCACGGAGGGCAGCCCGCGCGCGGCCCGTACGGTCCCGGTGGGCAGCAGTCCGCGGACGGCGGGCACGAGCAGGGCGACACCGACGGCTGCGGGCAGGAGGGCGAGCCAGTTCAGCTCCTGCCCCGCGTACTGGAGCAGCCCCGCCCCGGCCGAGATCCCGAGGGCGAGCCGGATGCGACGGCGGTCGTACGGCTCGGTGGCGGCGGCCGGGTCGGCGGGCCCGGAGGCCGTGCGCCGGATCGCCGGGAGGGCCAGGGCGAGCGGGATCACGATGAGGACGGGGATGCCGACGAAGACCCAGCGCCACCCGAGCTGCTCGGTCACCGTCCCGGAGGCGAGCGGTCCGACGACGGAGGGGATCACCCAGCTCGCGGCGAAGGCGGCCAGGATCGCGGGCCGGATGTGCTCGGGGTAGGCCCGCCCGATGACGACGTACAGCGCGACGATCACCAGCCCGCCGCCGAGGCCCTGGACGGCCCGGCCGGCGATGAAGACCCACATGCCCGTGGCCGCCCCGGAGAGCAGCAGCCCGACGCCGAACGCGGTGATCCCGGTGGCGAGCGGCTGGAGCGGCCCGCGCCGGTCGGCCCACTGCCCGGAGAGGACCATGGCGAAGAGGCTGGTGGTGAAGTACGCGGAGAAGGCGAACGCGTAGAGGGGGATCCCGTTCAGCTCGCGGGCGGCGACCGGCATCGCGGTGCCGACCGCCGTGGCCTCGAACGCGATGAGGAACACCACGGACACGATCCCGATGCTCAGCGCCCGGTAGGTGCGCCCGAGGACCCCTTCGACGGCCTCGGCGGGAAGATCGGACAGCGGGTCCGGGGAGGGGGCGTCGGTCGCGGGCGGCGCGAGGCGTGCGGCATCGGTGCCGTCACGGGGTTCGAGGGCGGTCATGAGGCCAGCGTAAGGGGCATGGACCGGTTTGAACCCTGTCGATTTACGGTCCCGGGCTCGGCCCTTGGTCGTAGGTCCAGGGCCCGGATATCCGCCCTGCCCTCCGACCCGGATATGAACGGCGTATGGCAGTCGCGTTGCACCGCGGCCGGATTCCTTGAGGCGGGGGGCGGGGGCCCGTAACGTCGAGGACAGAACAGCGGACAGCACCACACCCCCGACCGTGTGCCCGAGAGGCTCAGGGGCTCGACTGCAACTCGAGTTACACCGGTTCGAATCCGGTCACGGTCTCCAGAACGCGGAAGTGGCCGCCCTCACGGCAGGGGGCGGCCACTTCGTTTTCCCCGAGCGCGATGGCCGGTGCCCGGACGGTCAGCCGGTCTTCAGGGCTTTCATCACCGCGCGCGTGTCGCTGATCAGATCGGTCCGGTGGGCGAGCATCTCAGGCCGGTCCACCCCGTCGGGCAGACCGTCCCTTTCTTGTCGATGTCCGGAGGAGACATCCAGGAGGACAGGGTGAGCGTCACGACGGCACCGCCTTCCATCACCCGCACGCTCATCGATCCGTCTTCCATGACCAGCAGATACGCCAGGTCCCCGAGGTCCGGTACGCGCTCCACCCGGTCCACTCCCGAACCGTCGATCTCCGTCAGCGTGCTGCTCGCCTCGAACTCGGGGCGCGGGTCGGTCTCCTTGTGCAGCTCGGCCGTGAGGGACGCGTGACAGCCGGTGACCCAGCCCGAGTCCTCCTCGCCGCCCGGCGTCCTGAGCACTGCCACCGGGAAGTTGACGGTGCAGCTGATGCGGTGGAGGGCGGGATGCTCGATCCCGTCCATTTCGGTGGCCGGCTCGGAAGCCGGCGTGCCCAGCGCTCCGGTGAGCTCCTCCAGCTCCATCGCCGCGCAGGAGTCGGACTCCACGCGGTAGCCTCGCGGATCCGGCTTTCCGTCGCCGCCGACCCCGTAACCGAAGACCGCCGCAGCCCACACCGCCGAGGCCGTCAGCGCCCCGACGAGACCCCAGAGCGCCCCGTGCCACCGCCGCCGGCCGGCCGCAGCCCCTTGCCGCGGATCGAACCCGCTCACCACGTCCGGGGACGGGCCCGGCCCGTCCTCCCCCACCGACTCCGGCTCGGAGATCACACCGGGCACCTCCCCTGGTCAACGGCCACGGTACCGGGCGGGTTTCCAGCTCACGTGGCGGCAGAGAGCGCGGAGGGAATGACGGGAGGCGTCACGCACCCCATCTCATCCGTGACCGATCGGGTGATTCCGCGCGTTCATCGCCTCCCGAACATCCGGAGAGAAGGCCGCTGATGACCAGCACCGCGGTGGCCGTCAACCGGCCCGTCCTCTGCGACATCATCATCAGGGGTCTGCCTCTGCTCGGCGGCTGACCGGTGGAAGCTCCCGCAGCTCCGGCCCGCACCGTCGAGAACGCCTCGCCCGGGCGGCCGGATCACGCGGGGTCCAGTGAGGGCCGCGTCTCCAGCCCTCCGTCATTCTCGCAGCCCAGTTCCTTCGCCATGGCCAGGGCGAAGGAATGAGCCACTGTCGCGTAGGCGTCCTTCAGCTTCTCCGGGTCTCCCTCGGGATCCTTGGGCGACCAGCGCTCCACGCCGATGTCAATGTGAGCCGGCAGGGAGCCGGACAACTTCCCACTCCGGCAGGCGAACTGGACGGCACCGGCGTCCGCGGCGGTCAGGGCACGCTCCCCCATCCGGAGCACCGTGAACTTCGACGCAGGTTCACCCTTCGGCGGGCCGCCGGTCAGCTCCCAGGTCACCTCCAGTCGATCACTCAGGGCTGCGTCGTTCGCGAACACCTGGCAGATGTCCCCGTCTCCGGTGATGGACGAAGTGAACTCCTGCATCAACGACTTCGCCGCATCCGCGACGGTGGACTCCTCGTCCGACTCCTCGAACCGGGAGGCCCCCGTAATTGTCTTCAACGATTCGGCCGCCGCGGCGGAGACAGCAGTGCCACCGCAGAGCCGAGTCCCCGCGACGAACTTGTCGTCGCCCTTCGGGGCTTCGTCCCCTCCACTGCAGCCGACAGCTCCGAAAGCCATCGAGCCGACCACGGTTGCGGCGACGAGTCCATCGCGTACAGCCCCGAGGCTGATCACCATCTGCATCCTTCTATCTTTTCGCCCGCCACCGTTCTCAGCCGGTCTCCGAGTCATTGCCCTGCTGGTCCTCGCGATCGTTACCGGTGGAATAGCCGACCCTCATGGATTCCTTGAGGTCCTGCCCGAATTCACTTCTGACACTCACTCCGTGCTCACGCATGAACTCCTCCATAGGCGACTCCGCCAGGCTCTCACCAGCGGAATACACCTTTTTCCTCTCTTCCTCGTTGAGGTCTTCGACCTTCTCTTTGTGCTCGTCCACCGAGTTGTCGGAAACGTCACCGATCACCTGTCCGATGACTTGCTCCATAGCACCACTGGCCGTGTCAGTGGCCACGGGAATGAGGACGGCGGCGGTGCCTACGGCCGCCGTGGCGGGCAGGAAGGCCACCTCGTGGTCCCGGATGTTGATGAGGTCGTCCTTGGCCTTCTTGAAGGCCGCGTACCCCTCTTCGAGCAGCGTCCTCACGCCCTTGGCCTCGGCGGCGGCGTCCGCGAACTCCTTGACGGTCTTGCCGACGAACGCCTTGGTGACCCCCGCGTTGAGGCCTTCCCAGCTCGCCTTGTCCGCCTTCGCCTTCATTCCGTCCGACGCGTGATCGGCGAGCTTGTCCAGCTTTGCCGTCATTTCCGACCAGTCGTCGGCCGCCGCCTTCAGCTTCCCCAGAGGGGCTTCGACGATGTCCTCGTAACTCAGCATGTGCGCGCTCCCCCGAGCCCTACTTCATGTATTCCGACAGCTTGGAGACCGACGTCAGATCTCCACCGATCTTCACGTCGCCCTTCGCATGCTGCGCCTTGGTGTAATCCAGGTGATTCGAAATGTGTGCGCAGGAATCCAGCAGCGTCGGCGCACCGGCACCACCGCCGCCCTCGACCGGAGCACTGTTGATCTGCATGGCACTTCGCCGAGCCGCAGCCGAACGCAGTTCGGCCCATTCCTTCTCGAATGTCACGAATTCCCTCAGGTCTCACCCGTGCGGATAGCCTTCGCGGCAACGGTACGGTCATGGGCAGAGCACGGAGGAGTGCGATCCGGGCTTCTTGTCGGCCACGAATTCCGGCGAAGAGACGCGCAGCGGTGATATGTCCGTAGCCGTCTTCCTGTTCCTCATTGCCGCGGCACTTCTCGTCGTCGCCTCGGCGGGCTCACCGGCCGTACCCGGCGGCCCCGGCTGAGGACGGCGGATCCGACCTCCGGGCCCCCGTCGACGACGGTCCCCGCTGAGCGCTGAACGCCCGAGCGGGACCGTCGCCGCGGTACGCCCTCAGCCTTGAGGAGCGGCGGGCGTCTCAGGCCTTCGGGGCGGTCGCCACCGCTGCCTGCGGCCTGATCGGCAGGCGGTTCACCGGACGGCCTGTTGCCGAGCGGACCGCTGAGGCCACCGCGGCCGGGGCCGTGACGACCGGGACGGCCGACGCGGGCTTCGCGCCGAAGGGGGCCACCACGTCGCGTTCCTCGACCAGTTTGACGATGCGGATGTCCGGGGCGTCCAGTGCCGTCGGGAGCGCGTAGCCCGTCAGGTCGGGGTGGCGGATGAGGCCCTTCGCGGTGCGGAGGTTCTCCGTGAGGGCCGCGCCGATGCCCTGGGTGATGCCTGCCTCGATGCGGATGGCCAGCTGGGCCGGGTTCAGGACGCGGCCCACGTCCTGGGCGACCGCCATCTCGACCACTCGGACCGAGCCGAGCTCGATGTCGACGTCGACCACCGCCCGTACCGCGCAGAAGGCGAGACCGACGAACGCGTCGCCCTGGCCCGCCTCGTCCAGCGGTTCCGTGGGGTGGGGGCGGCACTGGGCGGTGGCCCAGAGTTCCTTGCCGTCCATGGCCTCCGTGACGGTGGTGGAGAGCACCCCGTCGTACGAGGTGATCTTGCCGTCGGCGATCTGGAGCAGTTCGGTGGACATGCCGAACTTGTGGGCCAGCGGCTGGAGGAGCTGGGTGCGGACCATCTTCGCCGCGCGTTCCACCGCCCCGCCCGACACCCAGGTGTGGCGGCCGTGCGTGGCCGGGCCCGCGGGGGGCTGGTCGGTGTCGACCGCCGCTACGTGGACCTCTTCGACGCCCAGGGTCTCCTGGACGATCTGGCGGGCGAGCGTCGTGAAGCCCTGGCCCGTCTCCACCGCCGCGCAGATGACCGTGGCCACCCCGTCGTGGACCCGGACCGTGGCCGTGGAGACCTCGTCCGTGCCCTCGGCGCCGAGCATGTGGACCATGCCCAGGCCGTAGCCCACGCCCCGGCGCACCGCCCCCGGCTCCCCCGCGCCCTCGGGGCCGCCCGGCAGCAGCCAGTCGTCCTCCGGGGCGTCCTTGGGGAGGGCGGGGAGGGGGAAGTCGCGGACCGCGCGGAGCAGTTCGGCCACCGGGGCCGGGCAGGTCACCGTCTGGCCGGTGGGCAGGATGTCGCCGGTGGACAGCGTGTTGCGCAGGCGCAGCTCGGCCGGGTCGATGCCCAGCTTCGCGGCCAGCTTGTCCATCTGGCCCTCGTACGCCGCGCAGACCTGCATCGCGCCCTCGCCGCGTACGTGGCCCGAGGGCGGGTTGTTCGTGCGGACCGCCCAGCCCTCGATGAAGGCGTGCGGGACGACGTACGGGCCGCAGGCGAACGCCACGGCGGCGGCCAGGGATTCGGAGGAGGCGTCGGCGTACGCGCCCGCGTCCAGGAGGATCTGGGCCTCCACCTTGACCAGCCGGCCCTCCGCGTCCGCGTGGTGGCGGTAGCGCAGGAGGGTGGGGTGGCGGTGGGTGTGGCCGAGGAAGGACTCCTCGCGGCTCGCGGCCAGCTTCACCGGGCAGCCGGTGCGCAGCGCCAGCAGGCCCAGCGGGATCTGGAAGCCCGGGTCCTCGCGGTCGCCGGTCGCTCCCGGCACCCCGGTCACGACGACCTTGACCCGGTCCGGCTCCAGGCCGAAGCAGGCCGCGATCAGATCGCGGTCGGTGTGCGGGTCGGTGGAGGCGGTGTAGATCTCGACGCCGCCGTCGGGCCTCGGCACGGCGAGGCCCGCCTCGGCGCCGATCGGGGCCGGGTCCTGGCGGCCGATGCGGTACAGGCCCTCCACCACGACCTCGCCCGTCGCCTCCGCGTCGCCGTAGCGCAGCGGGATGTGCCGGATCAGGTTGCCGTCGGGGTGCAGGGGCTCCGCCGCGAACGCCTTCTCCGGGTCCGTGACCGGCTCCAGCACCTCGTACCGTACGGCGATGGCGGCGGCGGCCAGCCGAGCCGTGTCCGGATGGTCCGCGGCCACCGCGGCGATCGCCTCGCCGTGGTGGCGGACCAGGTCGGAGGCGAACACCGGGCGGTCCACCACGTGGCGGCCGTAGTTGCTCTCCCCCGGCACGTCCTCGTGCGTGACGACCGCCCGCACCCCGGGCATCTCCTCGGCGCCCGAGGTGTCGATGGACAGGATCCGCGCGTGCGGGTGCGGGGAGCGCAGCACGGCCGCCCACAGCAGTCCCTCGGCCCAGAGGTCGGCGGCGTACGGGAAGGTGCCCTCGGTCTTCGCCCGGGCGTCGGCGGCGGGGAGCGACGACCCGAGGCCCATCCGGGGCTGCTCCAGGTCCTGGTCCGGGCCGCCGCCGGATCCGCCGCTCAGCGCGTCGATCCTGGGCAGACTGGTGCTGGTCGCGTTGGCCGCGTCGCTGCTCACGCCGCCTCCTTGTCGATCACGTGGTGCTGCCGGTTTCGCGTGTGCCGCTCCGGCACGGCGGGGCCGCGGGCGTGCCTCACAGCGCCTCTCCCTCGTGCGGGTGGGGGCCCTGCTGCACGCCGCCGGCGCCCGGCTCGGCCTGGTGCGGGATGCGCGCCTCGTCCGTGGCCGCCTCGGCGTTCGCCTCGCGCGCCGCGACGACGTCCGCCACCGCGTCGAGGACGCCCCGGTAGCCGGAACAGCGGCAGAGGTTGCCGCAGAGCGCCTGGCGGGTCTCCAGCTCGCTGGGGGCGTGGTTGCCCTCCAGCAGGTCGTGGACGGTCATCGCCATGCCGGGGATGCAGAAGCCGCACTGGACGGCTCCGCAGGCGGACAGGGCGCGCTGGACGTCGGACGGTTCGCCGTCGACGGCCAGGCCCTCGACCGTCCGCACCTCGCTGCCCGCCGCCGTGGCCGCGGGGACCAGGCAGGAGGCGACCAGCCGGCCGTCGACCTGGACGTTGCACGCCCCGCACTCGCCCTGCGAGCAGCCGTCCTTGGCCCCGGCCAGACCGAGGCGCTCGCGGAGCACGTAGAGCAGGGACTCGCCGATCCAGGCGTCGCTGACCGGGCGGTCCACGCCGTTCACATGGAGCAGGTAGGACGCGGCGGGGTGCTCGCTCGGTACGTCGGGGAGGGCGGGGGCCTCGTCGGTGGCGGCGGGCGTGCCATCCGCGGGGGCCGTGGAGCCGGCGGTTTCGGTCGCGGTGAGGCCGGTGTCTGCGACAGCCTCCGCCTCCGCTCCCGCGTTCGGTTCCGCTTCCCCTTCCCCTTCCGGGAGCGGCTCCGCTCCGCCCCCCTCGGATGCGTTCTCTTCGGCTTCCGGCTCGGCTTCGGGCACCGCGGCCGGGGACACCGCCACCGGTTCCCGCTCCTCGGGCTCCTCCGCCACCGGTACCGGAGCGGCCTCCGGTACCGGTGCGGCCTCCGGTTCCGGTGCGGCCGGGGTCGCCCAGGGGGCGGGCGCGCCGCCGGGCAGCGTGGCCGGGCGGGCGCTGTCCGCGTACCACTGCGGGGTGTGCGCCGACGCCAGGAACTCGCCCGATTCGTCCGGGAGATCCCCGTCCGCGACCGGGATCGTCCACTGACCCGTGTGGCCCGTGTGTGCGGTGTGACCCGTGTGGGCCGAAGCGTCTGCCTCCCCGGCCGCCTGGGCCGCCTCCGGGGCCGTCGACTCCGGGGCCCGTGCCGGCTCGCCCAGAGCCTCGGTGAAGTTCCACTGGGCCGTGGCGTGCGAGGTGTCCTGGTAGGGGCCCTGGTAACCGCCCTGTCGGTTCGGGTCGGGCCAGTGGATCGCCCCGGTCTCCCGGGCGGCGGCCTCGTGCGCGGCGGCAGCCTCCTGGGCGCGCTGCTCCGCCTGCGCCTGCTGGGTCTGCGTCTGGATCACCCAACTGCCCGTCGCCGCCGGGTCCAGGCCGGCGGCCGGGGTCAGCGGAACGATCATCGGCGGTACGTACCCGTGGCCGGGGGCGGCCAGCGGGATGTTCGCCAGGTCCTCCGGCGACAGGTGGACGAACGCGGTGGCGTCGGCCGCGGTGGCGTCGGCGTCGAAGCCGTCGCCCTGCGGGGTCGGCTCCCAGCCGCCGTACCGCGGGTCCGGGCCCTCGGAATACCCCCCCTGCCCGTGCTGCTGGTGGGGGTTTTCCTCATTGCTCACGACAGTGCCCTCCCCAGCGCGCGTCGGGCGAGCGCGGCGACGGTGCGCCGCAGGTGCAGGACGGCCGGGGACAGCGGCGGGGCCTCTGACCCGTCGGCCGGTGGTGCGTGGTCCGGGATGCAGGCCGCGGCGACGTACTCGCCGAAGGCGGCCAGCGCGTCGGGGGCCAGGCCCCGCTCGCCGTCCCAGTCGATCAGCGAGGCGATCCACTGCTCAGCCTCCAGCGGGCGCAGCGGCATCGGGGCGATGGCGCCGACCGCGCAGCGCACGCCCCTGCGGGCCGGGTCCAGGACGATGGCGACCGAGGCGGTGGCGCGGCCGGGGCCGGTGCGGCCGGTGGCCTTCAGGAAGACCTGCGGGGCGTGCAGCAGCGGTACGCGGACGAAGCCGATCAGCTCTGCGGGCTCCAGCAGTTCGCGGCCCGCCAGCAGATGGGAGACGGGGATCTCGCGGCGGGCGCCCTCGGGGCCCGCGATGACGAGTTCGGCCTCCAGCGCGGCCAGCACCGGCAGGGCGTCGCCGGTGGGCGCGGAGGTGACGATGTTGCCGCCGAGCGTTCCGGCGTTGCGGATCTGGGGCGGGCCCGCGGCGCGGGCGGAGGCGGCGAGGGCGGGGATGAGGGCGGCGAAGTCCGGGCGTCCCATCCGGGCGTGGGTGAGTCCGGCGCCCAGGAGCGCGTGGCCGTCCTGGTAGTGCCAGCCGCGCAGCTCGCTGATCCGGCCGAGGCCGACCAGCCCCGAGGGGCGCAGCAGCCCCTTGTTGACGGCTGCCATCAGGTCCGTGCCCCCTGCAACCGGAACGGCTGCGGGCATGGCGCCGAGAGCCGCCACGGCCTCGTCCAACGAGGCCGGCAGCGTCACCGACTGCGTCGCCTGCGGTGCGTGCGTGGTCAACCCAGCTGCCCCTTCCCGGTCTCCCGGCTGTCTGGCCTGTTCCGCCGTACGGTACGTGTTCACAGCCCGGACGTGGCAACTCTGGCACATCTTCCGATCGGACCGGAGCGAGGGTCCGCGAAGGACGGTTCCGTCCCTGACCTGCGGGATGTTCCGGTTTCGCATGTCTTCGGCGGGGAAGGTGAATTGCCACTCTTCAGCGAGGCTTGTACGACTTACGCCCTTCGTTCCCTCGCTCCGTTCCGGGCCGGCGGCGGCACCGCACGCGCGTCGGCCGCAGCGGTCCCGGAGGACGGCTGCGGCCGACGGGGGCCGGGGCGCGGGGTCACACCACCGGAGGCTCCCCCTCCAGCGGGCGGCCGAGGATGCCGGGGCGCTGGTGGCGGGGGTAGGGGCCGCCCGGCGGGCGGTAGTCGACACCGAGGGCGTCGAGGCGGGCGTAGTGGGCCCGCATCCGGGCTTCGAAGGCGGCGAAGTCCCGGTCGGCCGGGGCGGGCAGGGTCGACCAGGCGACCTCGGCGAAGGCGGCGAGGCGCGGGAAGACCTGGTAGTCGACGCGGGCCCGGTTCTGCATGACCTCGGTCCACACGTTGGCCTGGGTGCCCAGGATGTGACGGGCCGCCTCCTCGCTCAGGCCCGGCGGGACGGGCTCGAAGCGGTAGACGTCCTCCAGGGTCCGTACGTATCCGATGGGCATCGGCTCGTGGGGGCCGCCGTCCTGACGGTGGTCCAGGTACACCTGCTGCTCGGGGCACATGACGACGTCGTGCCCGGCCTCGGCGGCCGCGATGCCGCCGCCGTAACCGCGCCAGGAGGAGACCGCGGCCCCTTCGGCGAGGCCGCCTTCGAGGATCTCGTCCCAGCCGATGAGGCGGCGGCCACGGGCGGTGAGCCAGGCGTCGAAGTGGCGGATGAACCAGGACTGGAGGCCGTCCTCGTCCTTCACGCCGAGTTCGGCGATCCGGGCCTGGGCGAGCGGGGACTCCTTCCACTGGTCCTTGGGGCACTCGTCGCCGCCCATGTGGACGAAGGGCGAGATCTCGGCGGGGAAGAGCTCCAGCACCTCCTCCAGGACGCCCTCGAAGAAGCGCAGGGTGGTGTCGGTGGGGGCGAGTACGTTCGGGTTGACGCCCCAGGTGTCCCAGACGGAGAGGGTGGTGGTGTCGATGACGTCGGTGTTGCCCAGCTCGGGGTAGGCGCTGATCGCGGCCTGCGAGTGGCCCGGGATGTCGATCTCGGGGACGACCCGGATGTGCCGCTCGGCGGCGTAGGCGACGATCTCGCGGATGTCGTCCTGGGTGTAGAAGCCGCCGTAGGGCGTCTCGTCCCACAGCTCGGAGGCCCGGTGGCCGTACTTGGTGCGCGAGCGCCAGGAGCCGACCTCGGTGAGGCGCGGGTAGCGCTTGATCTCGATGCGCCAGCCCTGGTCGTCGGTGAGGTGGAAGTGGAAGACGTTCAGCTTGTGGGCGGCCAGCAGGTCCAGGTAGCGCAGGACGTCGTCCTTGGGCAGGAAGTGCCGGGAGACGTCGAGCATCATTCCGCGCCAGCCGAAGCGGGGTTCGTCCTCGACGACGACCGGCGGGACCTCCCAGGTGCGGCCGGGGGCGAGGGGGGCGCGGCGGAAGGCGTCCGCGCCGAGGAGCTGACGGAGGGTCTGCGCGCCGCGGAAGACGCCTGCCGCGGTGCCGCCCGTGATGCGTACGGCGTTGGCCTCGACGGCCAGGCGGTATCCCTCGGGGGCGAGCGACTCGTCGAGCGCCAGCACGATGCCACGCCCGGTCGAGCCGGAGCCGTCGCCCGCGCCCGTGCCGGTGCCGTCGCCTTCGGGCAGGGGCAGTCCGGTGGGCGGGCCGAGGGTGGCGCGCAGCCAGCGGGCGACGCCCTCGGTGCCCGGTGCGGCGGTCAGCGGGGTCGTGTAGCCGAGCGGATACGGCCCGGCGGCGGCCGCGGTCAGGGTGCGCGGGGCCGGGACCAGGCCGAGGGCTGAGGTGTCCACGGCTCCCGCGGGGGCGGGATTCTGGGGGGTCATGACATCAGTCCTTAACCGCTCCGCCCAGTCCGGAGACGAGGCGTCGCTGTACGAGTACGAAGAAGACCAGTACGGGGATGGTCATCACCGTCGAGGCTGCCATGATCCCTCCCCAGTCGTTCTCGTCCGGCTTGAAGAAGACCAGCAGCGCCATCGGCAGCGTCGACTGGGAGGTGTCGCTGATGATGAACGACTTCGCGAACAGGAAGTCGTTCCACGTGGTGATGAAGGAGAAGACGCTGGTGGCGACCAGGCCCGGGAAGACCAGCGGGAAGAGGATCTGCCACAGGAACCGCGTACGGCTGGCCCCGTCGATGTAGGCGGCCTCCTCCAGGGCCTCGGGGACGGCCTTGACGAAGCCGCGCAGCATCCAGATGGCGAACGGCAGTGAGAAGGCGAGGTGGGGCAGGATCAGCGAGCCGAGCGTGTTCAGCTGGCCGAAGTCCCGCATCAGGAAGAACAGCGGGATGGCCAGCGCCTCCACCGGCACCATCTGTGCGACCAGGAACATGATCAGCAAGGTGGTGCGGAACCTGAAGCGGAAGCGGGTCACGGCGGTGGCGGCCAGGAACGCGACCAGCGCGGAGAGGATGACGACCGTGCCCGCCACCAGCAGGCTGTTGAGGAAGTAGCGGCCGAAGTCCTGCTGTTCGAAGACCCGGCGGAACGAGTCGAGCGAGGGCGCCAGCGTCCAGGGGCGGGCGTCGGTGGACTGGATCTCCCCGGCCGGTTTGAAGGCGGAGAGCACCATCCAGTACAGCGGGAAGGCGACCGCGACGGCGATGAGCAGGGCGGCGGCCTCGGCGGCCAGCCTGCCGGGACGCTTGACGCGGAGCAGCGCCCGTACGCCACCGCCTCCTCCGGGACGTGTCCGTACGGCGCTGCCGGTCGTCGCGCTCACAGTTCCTCCCCCTGGCGCCTCACCAGGCGCAGATAGACCAGCGTGACGGCCAGCAGGATCACCAGCATCACGACGCCGATCGCGGATCCGAGGCTGTACTGCGAGGACGCGAACGCCTTCTGGTACGCGTACACGTTGAGCACCAGGTTCTGGCCGGCGATGCCGCCGCCGTTGGTCATGACGTAGATCTGGGTGAAGACCTTGAAGTCCCAGATGATCGACTGGATGGTGACGACGATCAGGATGGGCTTGAGCATCGGCGCCATGATGGTGCGCCAGATCCGCCACTGGGACGCGCCGTCCAGCGAGGCGGCCTCCAGCACCTCGGTGGGGATGGCCCGGATGCCCGCGTACACGGTGACCATCACGAACGGGAAGGAGCACCACAGGACTTCGAGGAGCACGAGCGCGAAGGCGCTGTAGCGGCCGTACGTCCAGGAGAAGTCGCCGAGTCCGAGCACCTTGTTGACCGGTCCGAAGTCGGGGTCGAAGAGGAAGACCCAGACGGTGGAGCCGGTGATCGCGGGGGTCGCCCAGGCGCCGAGCGCCGCCATCATCAGCGCGAGCCGGGGCAGGGCGCGGATGCGGGTGAGCAGGACGGCGAGCGCGCAGCCGACGACCAGGGTGGAGACCACGCAGGCCGCGGCGAAGAGCACGGTGGCGAGGAGGACCTGCCAGAACTGGCTGTCGTTGAAGAGCGTCGCGTAGTTGCCGAACCCCTGGAAAGTGGTGGGTTCGCCGCCGCTGACCTGGGCCTGGGTGTATTCCAGGAACGAGATCAGGCCGAGCTGGTAGATCGGGTAGACCAGCAGTCCGGCGAGCAGGACGAGCGCCGGCAGGAGGTAGAGCCACGGGGTCCAGCCGGAGCGGTTCGCGGGCGAGGCGGACCGGGTGCGCCGGGGCGGGCGGGCGGCCGGGGTGGCGCCGCCCGCCCCGGCCGCGCCCGGGGGCGGGGCCTTGAGCGGAGAGGGGTGGGTGGTCATCGTCAGCCGGCTTCGGTGAAGGCCGCGTCCATCTTCTTCGCCGCGTCGTCCGAGGCCTTCGCCACGCCCTTACGGCCGGAGACGATCTCCTGGAACATCGTCGGCAGGACCAGCGAGGCGTCGATCTGGCCCCAGGCGGGCGAGGCGGGGACGAACTTGGCGCCCGCGCCGAGGGTCTGGACGAACGGGGCGACGAAGGGCTCCTTCTTCGCGGCGTTGTCCAGGACGTCGGTGTAGGTGGGCAGGAACCCCATCGCGTCGAACATCTGGGCCTGGGTCTTCTTGCCGGACAGCGACTTCATCAGGTCGACGGCGAGGGTGCGGTGCGAACTGCTCTTGAGGACGCCGAGGTTGTTGCCGCCCGCGAAGGCCGGGGCGATGGAACCCTCGGCGACGCCCGGCAGGGGGACGACGGCGTATTTGCCCTTGACCGCGCCCGCTTCGACGGCCGCGTGGCTGAAGTCGCCGCCGATGGCCATGGCGGCCTTGCCGGAGGCGAAGGCGGTCACGGTGGCGTTGCCGCCCATGGAGGCGCACTTGGCGGCCGGGCAGTTGTCGTCGCCGAAGAGGGAGGTGTACGCCTCGATGCCCTTGCGGGACTTCTCGCTGTTGATGCCGGAGGTGAACTTCCCGCCGGTCTCGCCGGCGAGTTCGCCGCCGTTGGCCCAGATGAAGGGCATCGCGCCGTAGGTGTACGCGCCGCCGACCGCGAGGCCGTAGAGGTCGGGCTTCGCCTTGCGGATCTTCTTGGCGGTGGAGATCAGTTCGGCCTGGGACTTGGGGGGATCGATGCCGAGGTCCTTGAAGACGTCGGTGCGGTAGTAGAGGGCCCGGACGCCGACGAAGAAGGGCGCGCCGTAGACCTTGCCGTCCACGGTGACGGACTGCTTGGCGATCGGGTCGGTGTCCTTGGCCTCGCCCCAGGCGCCGAACTCCTCGGTGACATCGGCGAGTCCGCCGTCCTTGACGTATCCGGCGGTGTCGCTGTTGCCGTACTCGATGAGGTCCGGGGCGCTCTCGGGGTCGTTGAACGCCGCCTTGATGCGCTGCGCCCGGGTGTCGACGGGTATGTACTCGACCTCGACCTTCGCACCCTTGTGGGCCTTCTCGAAGTCGGCGACGGCCGCGTCGACGACCTTCTCCTTGGGTTTGTTGCCGACCTCCTGGAAGAGCCAGACACGGAGCGTGCCGCTCTTGTCGTCACCCTTCGCACTGGTGTCGGAGGTCTGCGGCGCACAGGCGGTGGCGGTAAGGCCGGCCAGCACAAGCGCCGCAGCCGGGGTGGCAATTCGGGCAGAAAGCTTCATCCGGAACCCCTACCGGTCAAACGTTGCATCATGTGCAACGTGCGTTTCGTTCTGCACAACTGGCAGGAGAGTAGATCCGCGTTCCGGCGACGACAAGTGGTCTCGACCACTCTGTGACCAGCGGATGCAGCCCGTGCAACGCGACCGCGCGGTCACCTTCCGTGAGCGGGCAGGCGAAAGGCCCCCGGGGCGTGCGGTGTCGCACGCCCCGGGGGCCTTCGGCAGGGGTGGGGGCCGGACCTACTTCTTGTCCTTGCCGCCGCCCTTGCCCTTGTCCTTGTCGCCGCCGGCGCCCATGGACTCGTAGATCTCCTTGCACATGGGACAGACCGGGTACTTCTTGGGGTCGCGCCCCGGTACCCAGACCTTTCCGCACAGCGCGACCACGGGAGTGCCCTCCAGGGCGCTCGCCATGATCTTGTCCTTCTGGACGTAATGGGCGTAGCGCTCGTGGTCGCCGTCGCCCCTCGACACCTGCGGCGTCGGCTCGACGAGGGTCCCCGTACCTGCCCCGCGATCGGGCTCAAGAGTGCTCATAACCGCCAAGGGTACTGAAAGAGACGGGCATCAGTTGAGCGAAGGGTCGTCCGGATACGTGGCGATCATCGCGAGCTCGCTGCGCTGGCGGCGGAGCACCGCACGCCAGAGGTGTTCGGGGCGCGGGGACGAGACGTCACCGGGCTCGGACTCGACCACGTACCACGCACCCCCGGTCAGCTCGCCCTCCAGCTGACCGGGGCCCCACCCCGCGTACCCGGCGAAGATCCGCAGCGAGCCGATGGCGGGGCCGAGCAGCTCCGGCGGGGTCTCCAGATCGACCAGGCCGATCGCCCCGTGCACCCGCCGCCAGCCGAGCGGCCCCTCGTCGCCGGGGATCACCGCCACGCCGAGCGCGGAGTCGAGCGAGACCGGGCCGCCCTGGAAGACGACGCCCGGTTCACCGGTCAGGGCGGCCCAGGACGCGAGGATGTCGCCGACGCCGACCGGGGTCGGGCGGTTGAGGACCACGCCGAGGGAGCCCTCCTCGTCGTGGTCGAGGAGCAGCACCACCGCGCGGTCGAAATTCGGGTCCGTGAGCGCGGGTGCGGCCACGAGCAGTCGCCCTGTGAGCGAGGACACCTCGGTCATGGCACGAATGATCCCGCATCTTCGCCCTTCGCGGGGGACGCGTGCCCGTGATGCCGCCCTCAGGAGAGCGAGCGCAGCTCAGGGCGCACGGAGGCACGGGGAGCGCACCGCCGGGCGGGGACGCCGTGGGCCATCCGGACGGTAACCCTCCGCAAGATCGGATGTGCGGAGGGTGTTGTGGCGGATTCATGACGTTCGTACACCCCCCTTCGCCTTACGGAACGGGGGTAGGAGGCCATTACCCTTTTCGTTGGCCCCCTGCCCGACCACTCCGGAACGCGAGATACATGACCGGCACAGACGATGTCCTGCTTGTCCACGGCGGCACCCCGCTGGAGGGCGAGATCCGCGTCCGAGGCGCCAAGAACCTGGTGCCGAAGGCCATGGTCGCCGCGCTGCTCGGCAGCGGGCCCAGCCGCCTCCGCAACGTTCCCGACATCCGTGACGTACGGGTGGTCCGGGGACTCCTCCAGCTGCACGGCGTCACCGTCCGCCCCGGCGACGAGCCGGGCGAACTGATCCTCGACCCCTCGCACGTCGAGTCGGCGAACGTCGCCGACATCGATGCCCACGCGGGTTCTTCGCGCATCCCGATCCTGTTCTGCGGCCCCCTGCTGCACCGCCTCGGCCACGCCTTCATCCCGGGCCTGGGCGGCTGCGACATCGGCGGCCGGCCGATCGACTTCCACTTCGAGGTGCTGCGCCAGTTCGGCGCGACCATCGAGAAGCGGGCCGACGGCCAGTACCTGGAGGCCCCGCAGCGGCTGCGCGGCACCAAGATCCGGCTGCCGTACCCGTCGGTGGGCTCCACCGAGCAGGTGCTGCTCACCGCCGTCCTCGCCGAGGGCGTCACCGAGCTGTCCAACGCGGCCGTCGAGCCGGAGATCGAGGACCTCATCTGCGTACTGCAGAAGATGGGCGCGATCATCTCCATGGACACCGACCGGACCATCCGGATCACCGGTGTCGACAGGCTCGACGGGTACACCCACCGGGCGATCCCGGACCGCCTGGAGGCGGCCTCCTGGGCGTCGGCGGCGCTGGCGACCGAGGGCAACATCTATGTGCGCGGCGCCCAGCAGCGCTCGATGATGACCTTCCTGAACACCTACCGCAAGGTCGGCGGCGCCTTCGAGATCGACGACGAGGGCATCCGCTTCTGGCACCCGGGCGGCGCGCTCAACGCCATCGCGCTGGAGACGGACGTGCACCCCGGCTTCCAGACCGACTGGCAGCAGCCGCTGGTCGTGGCGCTGACGCAGGCCGCGGGCCTGTCGATCGTCCACGAGACGGTGTACGAGTCGCGGCTCGGCTTCACCTCCGCGCTCAACCAGATGGGCGCGCACATCCAGCTCTACCGCGAGTGCCTGGGCGGTTCGGACTGCCGCTTCGGCCAGCGCAACTTCCTGCACTCGGCGGTCGTCTCCGGACCGACCAAGCTGCAAGGCGCGGACCTGGTCATCCCGGACCTCCGGGGCGGCTTCTCGTACCTGATCGCGGCGCTGGCGGCGCAGGGCACCTCCCGGGTGCACGGCATCGACCTGATCAACCGCGGTTACGAGAACTTCATGGAGAAGCTGGAGAAGCTCGGCGCGAAGGTGGAGCTGCCGGGCGGTTCCCTGGTCTGACGCCGCCCAGTGCTGCCGCACACAGCACTGCGCACCCGGCGCCCCGGTCCCCTCGCCGAGGGGGCCGGGGCGCCGGGTTTTCCCTTCGCAGGCCACCGCCCGGCCCCTCACAGGCCCGGGGAAGCCCACGCGAACGCGCGAACCGGCCCGGCGTGGTGCCCGCGATCCGCTTGAAGTGCCGGGTGAGGTGGGACTGGTCGTGGAAGCCGACCGCGACGGCCGCCTCTCCCGGCGGCATGCCCTCCAGCAGCAGGCGGCGGGCGTGGTCCACCCGGCGGGCCGTCACGTACTGGTGCGGCGGCATCGCGTAGGCGGCGCTGAAGGCCCGTACGAGATGGGTCGGGTGCGCGTGGACCAGCCCGGCGGCCTCGGCGAGCGTGACGCCCTCCCGCAGCCGCTCGTCCAGCAGCTCGCGCAGGTCCCGCGCTACGCCCGGACCGGGCCGGGTGCGCTCCGGGGCTTCCACGGGCCGCAGATGGCCGCGCAGCCGCTCCCCGACGAACGCCAGGCGGCTCTCCGCCTCCAGCGCGTCACCCGGGTCGGCGAGGGCGGTGTGCAGCCGGGCGACGCGGGAGCGCAGCAGCGGGTCGGCCAGGTCCGGGGTGTCCACGGCGGGGCCGATGAGGCTCGCGTCGAGCTGGCTCATGTCCAGATAGAGCACCCGTTTGCGGAACCCCTCCGGGGTGGCGGGCGAACCGTTGTGCGGGACCTGCGGCGGCAGCAGGCTGACGGTGCCGTCCGGGGTGCCGTGCTGGTGGCGGTCCAAGTCGTAGCGGACGGCCCCGTCGTCGACGATCAGGAGCGTCCAGGCGTCGTGGACGTGCATGGGGTAGGCGTGCTCGGTGAAGCGGGCATGGAAGACCTCCACGACCCCGGCGACGGACGGTCGCCAGGCCGAGATCTCCTGCGGGCGGCTCACGCGGGTCACGCCAAGAACGTACAAGACGCTCCGGCGGGACGGCGGCCAGTCTCGAACCATGGGAAACACGCACGAGAACGCGAGCGGCGACGAGACCCCGCCCGTCCGTTTCGACACGAAGATCGCGGTGCTGCTCCGCGACGACCTGGAGACCTGGCAGCGGCTGAATGTGACCGCCTTCCTGGTGAGCGGCCTGGGGACGGCGGCGCCGGAGGTGATCGGCGAGCCCTACGAGGACGCCGACGCGACCGCGTACCTGCCGATGCTGCGGCAGCCGGTGCTGGTCTTCGAGGGGGCGAAGGAGACGCTGACCGGCGCGCACACGAAGGCGCTCTCCCGGTCCCTGAAGGTGGCCGTGTTCACCTCGGACCTGTTCGGCACGGGCAACGACCGGGACAACCGCGCGGCGGTGCGGGCCGTGGGGCGGGACTCGCTGGACCTGGTGGGTCTGGCCGTGTACGGCCCGCGGAACGCCGTGGACAAGGTCCTGAAGGGCTCACGGATGCATCCGTGAGCCCCTGGGGCCCCGGCGTACCGGCGGGGCTGTACGGGGCGCATGTGCCCCTGGCATGCGTAAGGGCGGCCCCTCCTGGTCGGGAGGGGCCGCCCTTGTCGCGCCGTGGGTTACTTGCCCTTGGCGGCTTCCTTGAGCTTCGAGCCCGCGGAGACCTTCACGCTGTAGCCGGCGGGGATGTTGATCGGGTCGCCGGTCTGCGGGTTGCGCGCGGTGCGAGCGGCACGGTGGGTGCGCTCGAAGGTCAGGAAACCGGGGATGGTGACCTTCTCGTCGCCCTTGGCGACGATCTCACCGACGGTCTCGGCGAGCGCGGCCAGCACGGCGTCGGCGTCCTTGCGAGTCACCTCGGCGCGGTCGGCCAGGGCGGCCACCAGCTCACTGCGGTTCATGTTGTTACTCCCGTGTTCTTCTTGCCTGTGAGGCGTGAGATCGAAGCCGATGCTGCCAGGGCCCTCTGACAGTCCCCGGACCCGGGTCTGATGTCAGACCCTCTCGCCCGATTACGCATCCTGCCCCCACCAGCGGCGGGAAAGCCAATCCGGAACCCTTCGGGGCCGATGAAAAGCGCCACGGTTTGCTCGTGGTGACGCTCCGTCGACTTGGCCGAGCGGTCCGCAGCGGATGCCGGGCCCCGCAGGGCCCACTGCCCGCCCACCCTAAAGGGGCGTTTGGGGCGCCGCGACCCGCGACGCGCCGTACGGCACGGGCGGGTGCGGCCCGGGGTAACTCGCGCCTACCCCCCGAAAGGACCTCGAAACGGCCGGGTCAGAGGGTCGCGGAGGGGGCGACCGCGGTGACGCCGGCGGCCTTCGCGGCGGCCCGGACGGCTCCGGCGACCGCGCCCGCGACCTTGTCGTTGAAGACCGAGGGGATGATGTAGTTCGCGTTGACCTCGTCCTCGGCGACCACATCGGCCAGGGCGCCGGCGGCGGCGAGCATCATCTCCGTGTTGACGGTTCGGGACTGAGCGTCCAGCAGACCGCGGAAGACACCCGGGAAGACCAGCACGTTGTTGATCTGGTTGGGGAAGTCCGAGCGCCCGGTGGCGACGACCGCGGCCGTCTGGCGGGCGATCGCGGGGTCGACCTCGGGGTCCGGATTCGCGAGCGCGAACACGATCGCGTCGTCCGCCATCGCGGCGACGTCGTCGCCGTTCAGCACGTTCGGCGCGGAGACGCCGATGAAGACGTCGGCGCCGACGACGGCCTCCTTGAGGGTGCCGGTGACGCCCTCGGGGTTGGTGTTGTCGGCGATCCAGCGCAGCGGCGAGTCGGGGTCGGCCGCGACCAGGTCCTCGCGTCCGGCGTGCACCACTCCGTGGATGTCGGCGACCACCGCGTGCTTGACGCCCGCGGCGATGAGCAGCTTCAGGATGGCCGTACCGGCCGCTCCCGCGCCGGACATGACGACCCGCACGTCGCCGATGTTCTTGCCCACCACGCGCAGGGCGTTGGTGAGGGCGGCGAGCACGACGATGGCGGTGCCGTGCTGGTCGTCGTGGAAGACGGGGATGTCGAGGGCCTCGCGCAGCCGGGCCTCGATCTCGAAGCAGCGCGGCGCGGAGATGTCCTCCAGGTTGATGCCCGCGAAGCCGGGGGCGATGGCCTTGACGATCTCGACGATGGCGTCGGTGTCCTGGGTGTCCAGGCAGATCGGCCAGGCGTCGATGCCGGCGAAGCGCTTGAAGAGGGCCGCCTTGCCCTCCATGACGGGCAGCGCGGCCTTCGGGCCGATGTTGCCGAGGCCGAGCACCGCGGAGCCGTCCGTCACAACTGCGACGGAGTTGCGCTTGATGGTCAGGCGGCGGGCGTCCTCGGGGTTCTCGGCGATGGCCATGCAGACCCGGGCGACGCCGGGGGTGTAGATCATCGAGAGGTCGTCACGGTTGCGGATGGGGTGCTTGGACGCCATCTCGATCTTGCCGCCGAGGTGCATGAGGAACGTACGGTCGGAGACCTTGCCCAGCACGACGCCCTCGATGTCGCGCAGACCTTCGACGATCTCGTCCGCGTGCGAGGTGGAGGTGGCGGCGATGGTGACGTCGATCCGCAGCTTCTCGTGGCCGGACGCGGTCACGTCGAGGCCGGTGACCGAGCCCCCGGAGGACTCGACGGCCGTGGTGAGCTGGGAGACCGCGGTGCCGCTCGCGGGCACCTCCAGCCGGACCGTCATCGAGTACGAGACGCTGGGCGCCGTTGCCATGGCCGAGTCCTTCGCTTTCCTTAGCTTCATTGCCGCACATCCGGAGCGTGGGTTCCGGATGCGCTCCCCGATCGTCGCACCTACCGACTGGTAGCCGGTAATGGCTGCCGCCTTTCGGAAAGTAGTTTCCACCATACGAGAAATCACCCGTTCGGCGGAACCCCCAACGGGCGGGATGCGGTCGGTGGGACCCCCGCAACGAGAACAGACCCGCGCCACCGGGAGGTGACGCGGGTCTGTCTTTTCCGTTGAGACGGCACCGACCCGCCATGCTCGCCTCGCGGCAAGTGGTCGCTCGAAGCGACGAAGGTTGGGCCCGGGGGCTTGGATCGAGCCGGTGCCAGTACCAAGGTAACAAAGACCTCGGAAAAGTGATTCCCGTGCGCCGGGTTGACTCGCGGAAACCCGCCGCGTCAGTCCCTGAGCAGGTCCGGCACCCCGTCCTCGTCCGGCATGTCCCGCTCCCCCGAGACCACCGTGAGCTGCTGCGTCGCCCGGGTCAGCGCCACGTACAGCACCCGCAGTCCGGCCGGGGACTCGTCGGCGATCTCCGCGGGCGAGAGAACCACCGTGGCGTCGTACTCCAGCCCCTTGGCCTCCAGGCTGCCCAGCGCCACCACCCGCTCCCCCAGCTCCGCGAGCCACTCGCGGGCCTGGGCTCGCCGGTTCATCGCGACGACCACGCCGACCGTGCCGTCCACCTGCGCCAGCAGCCGGGCGGCCTCCTCGCGGACCGTGGCGGCCAGGTCCCCGTCACGTACCTGCTCGAAGCGCGGCACCACCCCGGTCGAGCGGACCGCCGCCGGGGACTCCATGCCCGGCATGGCCAGCGCCAGCACTTTGGCGGCCAGCTCCGCGATCTCCGCCGGGTTGCGGTAGTTGACGGTGAGGGTGAAGCGGCGGCGCGGCCGGGAGCCGAGCGCCTCGTCCCGGGCGGCGGCCGCCTCGTCCGGGTCGGACCAGGAGGACTGGGCCGGGTCGCCGACGATCGTCCAGGTGGCGTGCCGGCCGCGGCGGCCGACCATGCGCCACTGCATCGGGGTGAGGTCCTGCGCCTCGTCGACGATGACGTGCGCGTACTCCGTGCGCTCCGCCGCGAGCCGCTCGGCCCGCTCCCACTGGGTCTCCTCGCGCTGCGGCATCAGCTCATCGAGCCCGGTGAGCTGGTCCAGCGGATCGGCCTCGCGCTTGCGCTTGGGCCGGTTCGGGGTGCCCAGCAGCGCCTGGAGCTCGTCCAGGAGCGCCACGTCGTGGACGGAGAGCGGACCGTTGCCCTCCGCGTCCAGGCGCTTCAGGGAGCGGGCCAGGCGGCGCACCTCGCCCTGGTTGAGGATGCGCCGTGACCAGCGGGCAAGGCGCCGTTCGTCCGCCATCGCGGCCAGCACCCGGCGGGGCGTCAGCTCGGGCCACCAGGCGTCGAGGAACTCCAGGAACGGGGTCTCGGTGGAGACGTCCTCGTCGAACGAGGACCGCAGCTCCGCGATCAGTTCCGGGTCGGTGTAGCGGCCGCGCCCGGAAGACTTGTTCCACAGGGCGTCCAGCAGCAGCTTGCGGGCGCGCGGGCGCAGCAGGTTGACCGGGGCGGTGCCGCCCAGGGCGTTGTGCCGGATACGCCGCAGCTCCTCGGCCTCCAGCTCGATCCGGGCCCCGAAGGCGACGACGCGCAGCCGGTCCGGGGGCGTCGCGGCGCCCTGCCGCCCGGGCTCCTCGCCGAAGGCGAGCTGGCCCGCCTCCTCGCGGGGCGCGGCCGGCCGGCCCTGTTCCAGGGCGCCCCGGGCCGCCTTGCGCAGCACGGGGAGCATCCGGGAGGAGCCCTTGACCCGCGCCACGGCCGGTTCGTCGTATGCGGTGGCCCCTTCGAGGCCCGCCGCGTCGTCGGAGAGCGAGCCGATCGCGCGGATGGCGACCTGGCCCTCCTCACCGAGCGAGGGCAGCACCCCTTCGGTGTACGCGACCAGGAGCGGGGTGGGCGAGACGATCAGGATGCCGCCCGCGTACCGCCGCCGGTCCTGGTAGAGCAGATACGCCGCCCGGTGCAGGGCGACCGCGGTCTTGCCGGTGCCGGGGCCGCCGGTGACCTCGGTGACGGAGGCGGCGGGGGCCCGGATGACCAGGTCCTGTTCGGCCTGGATGGAGGAGACGATGTCCCGCATGGTGTGGCTGCGGGCCTGGCCGAGCGCCGCCATCAGCGCGCCGTCCCCGATCACCGGCAGCCTCTCGCCGCCCAGGTACGCCGTCAGCTCCGGGCGCATCAGGTCGTCCTCGACCCCGAGGACCTTGCGTCCCTTGGAGCGGATGACCCGGCGGCGTACGACACGGCCCGGGTCCTTCGGGGTGGAGCGGTAGAACGGGGCGGCGGCCGGGGCCCGCCAGTCGATCACCAGCGGCGCGTAGTCGGAGTCCAGGACACCGATCCGGCCGATGTGGAGCGTCTCCGCGATATCGGCGGTGGTGTCGTCGCGTACGGAGTCGTCGGCCGGCTCCACGGAGGTGTAGGCGCCGTCCGGGCCGCGCTCCCCGTCCTTGCCGAGCAGCAGGTCGATCCGCCCGAAGAGGAAGTCCTCGAACTCGCTGTTCAGCCGGTTGAGGTGGATCCCCGCCCGGAACACCTGGGCGTCCCGCTCCGCGAGCGCGCCGGGGGTACCGACCTGCCCGCGCTTGACGGCGTCGTTCATGAGGAATTCCGCCTCGTGGATCTTCTCTTCGAGGCGGTGATAAACACGGTCGAGATGCTCTTGCTCGACACCGATTTCCCGGTCCCGCAGCGATTCGACAGCGGCATCCTGCGCGGCCACCGAGGCCCCCTTCTTAACGGCACTGGGCAGCCGTCAACCCTATAGCGAAGGGGGCCCGGGCGCACCTGCCGACCAGCGGGCGGTCGCGCGTCGCGCCCTGCTCAGGCCCCGATCTCCACCAGCCGCTCCCCGTCGAAGGTCCGCACCTCGAAGCGGGCGATGTCCTCGCGGTCCATCGCCGCGCCGCCGTGCACGTACAGCGGGGCCTTGGCCGTCGGGTTCGTCGCGTCCTCGATGCCGTACCCCCACTGCGGGACGGACCAGGAGGTGACCACCTCCTCCTCGCCGGTTTTGGAGACGGCGACCAGCGTGCACTTCTGCGGTCCCTTGACGTTCTTCAGCTCCAGGACCGTGTGGGTGCCCCAGGCCTTCTCCTCCATGCCGACGGTCGCGCCGACCCGGGTGGTGGGGTCGGTCGCCGAGACCTTCTCCGTCATGTGCTCGAAGAAGGCGTCCTCGGCCGGGCTTGTGGGGTGCGGCTCGCCCACGGCCACCGACCCGCCGCCGCGGTCGTCGCCCGCCGTGACCGCGAACGCGGCGACCGGGCCGCCGACGATCAGGGCGGCGGCCGCGGCGACCCAGTACCGGCTGCGCCGGGTGCGGCGGTGCCGTTTGCGCGCGACCTCGTCCATCAGTCCGCCGAGCAGCCGGGGCGCGGGCTTCTCGGGCACGTGCGGTACGGGGCGGGCTCCGGGCACGGCGGACGGGGCCTCGGAGAGCATCGCCAGCATCGGCTCCATCCCCGCGAACTCGTCGAGATGCGCGGCGCACCGGGCGCAGCCGGCGAGATGGGTTTCGAAGTCGCTCGCCTGCGCGTCGTCGAGGATGCCGAGGACGTACGCGGCGGCCGCGTCGTGCTCGGAACCTTCGGAGCCAGCGGCCCCCGGGCCGGGTCCGGCGCCGAAGCGGCCGGGCGGACCGGGGACCCCTGCGAGGTGAGCGGGCCCTGAGGGGTGTGCAGGACCCGCCGTATACGGGGGACTTGAGGGACCGGACGGCGTGCGGTGACCGGGAGGCCGGGGCCCGAACGGCTGCCACTGCTGGTCGCTCATGCCGTGATCCCCCTCTCTTCGAGTGCGAGCTTCATCGAACGCAGTGCGTAGAACACGCGGGACCGCACGGTCCCGCTGGGGACTCCGAGCGCTTCGGCGGCCTCGTTGACCGTACGCCCCTTGAAGTAGGTCTCGACCAATGCTTCCCGGTGCGCGGGGGTCAAATCTTCGAGCGCGTCCGAGAGCGTCATCAGCCACAGCGCCTTGTCGATCTCGTCCTCCGCGGGAATGACCTCCAGCGGCGACGGATCGACCTCGCGCGGCCGGGCCTGCCGGCTGCGGTGGTTGTCGATGACGATGCGCCGGGCGACCGTCACCAGCCAGGGTCGGACGGAGCCGGTGGCCCGGTTGAGCCGGCCGGCGTTCTTCCAGGCACGGATGAGCGTCTCCTGCACCACGTCCTCGGCCCGCTGGCGGTCGCCCGCGACGAGTCGGAGGACGTACGCGAGCAGCGGCCCGGCGTGTTCGCGGTACAGCGCCCGCATCAGCTCCTCGTCCGGTATCCCGGAAGGGGACGGGGGCGGCTCACTGCGATGTCGAGCCCTGTGCGGACGGTCATCGGCCACGGCCGCATCCTTGCGCACCCGAACCTCCCGGTCGAGACCTCTGAAACGAGCTCCTGGACCATCGATACGGGGGCGGGCGCCGGTTCATTCAACGCCGGGCGGATTTTCTTTCCCCGGGCCGGACGAGCCGGGGTCTCCCGGGTCGTACGCGCCGGTCGTTCCCGAGGTCCGGCGCCGGTGGCGGGCGACCCGTTCGCGGTTGCCGCATACCTCGCCGGAGCACCAGCGCCGCCGCCCGCCGCGCGAGGTGTCGAGGTAGAGGCGGTGGCAGGCCTCCCCCTGGCAGCGGCGCAGGGCCGCCCGCGCGACCGGGTCGGTGAGCAGGTCCACCGCGTCCCGGGCGACGACGGCGAGGAGACCCGCGCAGTCGGGCGCGGCGCTCAGGGCCCGCACCAGGTCTCCGTCCGCACCGCGCACCGCGCGGGGGCCCGGAGGCGCGCCGGAGGCGAGGGAGTTGATCCGCTCCAGGGCACCGTCGGCCGACGGGCCGCCGAGCTGAGCATCCATCAAGCGACCGACGTCGGAGCGCAGTTCGCGGAAGCGGACCACCCAGGTGGCGTCCAGCGCGTTCAGCGCGGTGCCCGGCGGGACGAGCCGGGCGTCGGCCAGCCACTGGGCCAGGTGGCCCGGGCCGGCCAGCTGTTCGCAGGTGCCGGGCACCCCGCCCGCGCGTTCCGTGGCCACCAGATCGAGGCAGATCCGGCCCGCGTCGAACCGCCGCATCCGCGCCCCCCTGCCCCCTGCCATGATCCCGCTCACCGCCTTGGGTCACCCGGTGGAACGACCACCCCCAGAGTGCTCCTGTCGGGGCCCGGCCGGAACCCCCGCCGCCACCCCCGTACCGTGACGGCCATGGAGCACGAGGGGGAGATACGCATGGGCCCGCACGACGAGAGCACCGTGACCGGTCCCGGGGGGCTGCGGCTGCGCCGGTGGTGCGAGGAGGATCTGCCCGCGGTGCTGCGGGCGTACGAGGATCCGGCGATGCGGCGGTGGCTGGCCACCCAGGTCTCCGGGCCGGACGGGGCCGCCGACTGGCTGGAGGCGCAGCGTGCCGGGTGGGCGGCGGGCACCCGCTTCGCCTTCGCCGTGACGGAGAGCGGACGGGAGGACGAACTGCTCGGCAATGTCGTGATGAAGCAGCTGGATCTCGTGGACGGCCGAGCGGAGATGGGCTATTGGACGACGGCTCCGGCGCGCGGCCGGGGGGTGGCGTCGAGGGCGCTGGCGGCCCTGACCGACTGGGCGTTCACGACCTTCGCCGATCAGGGACTGGGCCGACTGGAGTTGCTGCACCAGAGGGACAACGTGGCCTCGTGCCGGGTGGCGGAGAAGTGCGGATACCCGTTGGCGCGGGTGGTCCCGGCGCTGCCGCCGGACTACCCGCTGGACGGCCATGTGCATGTGCGGGAAGCTCCGGCGGCCGCGACGGTCAGCCCGCCGGCGGATCGTCGTGGAGAAGCCGCTGGAACAGGTGGTGGTCGCGCCAGCGGGCGTTGATGTGCAGATAGCCGGGCGCGGTGCCGATCCGCTCGAACCCGGCCTTGGCGAGGACCCGTTGGGACGGGGCGTTGTCGGTGACGGTGGCGGCCTCGACGCGGTGCAGGCCCAGCCGGTCGCGGGCCGCCTCGCACACGGCGCGGACGGCTGCGGTGGCCAGTCCGCGTCCGGCGTGGCCCTCGTCGACCCAGTAGCCGAGGCGGCCGTTGCGGAACGGGCCCCGCTCGACGCCGGAGAGCGTGAAGGCGCCGATCACCTGGTCGTCGGCGTCCGCGAGCACCCAGGGCACGGCCCGCCCGGCGTCCCGGTCGGCCAGCAGGGCGGCGAGCCGGGCGGTCTGGCCCTCGACGGTGTAGAAGATGTCGGGGCGTACGGGTTCCCAGCGGCGCAGGTACGCGCGGTTGCGGGTGAGGGCCGTGGCGAAGGCGGGCGCGTCGGTGAGTTCGGCGGGCCGGAAGGCCACGTCCGGGGCGAGGAGATGGGTGCGGTCGGTCATCCGGTCACGCTAGCCGGGACGGCCGGGCTCCGGCTCGCGGGCCCGGCGGCGGCCCAGCTGCCTCGGAGGGGCCCCTCAGCGCCCGTACTTCGTGTCCGCCGACGGGTCCAGCGCCAGCCGGTAGCCACGCTTGACGACCGTCTGGATCAGCCGGGGCACGCCCAGCGCCGAGCGGAGCCGGGCCATCGCCGTCTCCACCGCGTGCTCGTCGGAGCCGCTGCCGGGCAGGGCCCGCAGCAGGTCGGCGCGGGCCACCACCCAGCCGGGGCGGCGGGCCAGCGCGTGCAGGAGGGCCATGCCCGCGGGCGGCACCGCGCGCAGTTCGTCGTCGACGAGGACGGCGTGGCCCCGGATCTCGACGCGGTGGCCGGCGATGGGCAGGATGCGGGCGGCCGCGGGGAGGTGGGCGCACATCAGCTGGACGAGGGGGCCGAGCCGGAAGCGTTCCGGCTGGAGGGTGTCGATGCCCCGGGCCTGGAGCGGGAGGGCGGTGACCGGTCCGACGCAGGCGACCAGCACGTCGTCGCGCAGGGCGCCGAGGACCTCCGGGAGCAGTCCGCGGGTCTCGGCCCGGCCCAGGAACGAAGCGGCGGCGGGGGCGCTGGTGAAGGTGATCGCGTCCAGGCCCCGGGCGGCCGTGACGTCGAGCATCCGGTCGAGCGGGGCGATGTCCTGCGGCGGCATCCAGCGGTAGACGGGGACGACAACGACCTCGGCACCCGCGGCCGTCAGGGACTCGACGAAGCCGGGCAGCGGTTCGCCGTGCAGCTGGAGGGCGACCCGGCGTCCGGCGACGCCTTCGGCGAGGAGCCGGTCGAGGACCTCGGCCATCGATTCGGACCCGGGCGACCAGGTCTCGGTGAGCCCGGCGGCCCGGATGGCGCCCTTCACCTTGGGGCCCCGGGCGAGGAGTTCGACCCCGCGCAGGGTCTCCAGGAGCGCGTCGCCGATGCCCCAGCCGTCGGCCGCCTCGATCCAGCCGCGGAAGCCGATCGCGGTGGTGGCGACCGCCACGTCGGGGGCGTCGCCGATCAGCTCCTCGGTGGCGGCGAGGAGTTCGCTGTCGTCGGCGAGCTGCACGATCCGCAGGGCGGGGGCGTGCAGGACGGCGGCCCCGCGGCGTTTGAGGAGCGTGCCCAGTTCCTCGGCCCGGCGGGCGGCGGTCACCCCCACGGTGAAGCCCGCGAGGGGGCCGTGTGTCGTGTCGTCGTCCTGCATGGCGTGTTCCCGGCTCCTGTGTTCCCGCTGGTGCGCGATGGTTCCCGCTGGTGGCCCGATGTGCGGAGGCCCGAGACTGCCAACGGTGCGTGACAGGCTCGGTTCCCCCGTATTTCCCCGCCGTTACGTCGCAGGACGCCGGACCGTGCCGTTTCTACACCTCCGCGTAACCGAGCTGGGCCCGGGCGGGCACCGGTGCCGGGCGGCGAAGGTATACCGCCCAGGTGAGCGTGGCGCACACCCCGTAGAAGGCGAGGAAGGACCAGAAGGCCGCGGTTCCGGTGCCGGAGGTCTGGAAGGACTGGCGGAAGGCGAGGTTGATCGCCAGGCCGCCGAGGGCGCCGACGGCCCCGATGAGGCCCATGGCCGCGCCGGAGAGCCGCCGCCCGTGGGCGGCTGCCGCCTCGCCGTCCAGGCCCCGGGCCAGCGCCTTGGTGTGGAAGATGCCGGGGATCATCTTGTACGTCGATCCGTTGCCGAGGCCCGTCAGGACGAACAGGGCGGTGAAGCCGGTGAGGAAGACGGGCAGCGATGTGGCCCCCGAGGCGTGGATGACGACGCCGGTGGCGGCGGCCATCGCGACGAAGGTGGCCAGGGTGATGCGCGCGCCGCCGTACCGGTCGGCGAGGCGGCCCCCGACGGGCCGGATCAGGGAGCCCAGCAGCGGCCCGATGAAGGTGAGCGAGGCGGCCTGGAGCGGGGTCCGGCCGAACTGGGTCTGGAGCACCAGGCCGAAGGCGAAGCTGTAGCCGATGAACGAGCCGAAGGTGCCGATGTAGAGGACCGCCATGATCCAGGTGTGCGGGTCGCGGACGGCCTCCAGCGCGGCTCCGGTGTCGTTCTTCACGGGCCGCAGGTTGTCCATGTGGAGGGCGGCGCAGACGGCGGCCAGGACGATCAGCGGGATGTACACGCCGAGGACGATCCGGGGGTGCGAGGCGCCCAGGGTGCCGATGACGAGCAGGCCGACGAGCTGGACGACGGGGACGCCGATGTTGCCGCCGCCCGCGTTGAGGCCGAGCGCCCAGCCCTTCTTGCGCAGCGGGAAGAAGGCGTTGATGTTGGTCATCGACGAGGCGAAGTTGCCGCCGCCGATCCCGGTGAGCGCCGCGACCGCGACGAACGTGCCGTACGAGGTCCCGGGCTCCATCACCCAGTACGCGGCCAGGGTCGGGACGAGCAGGCTCACCGCGCTGAAGATCGTCCAGTTGCGGCCGCCGAAGCGGGCGACGGCGAAGGTGTAGGGCACCCGCACCAGGGCGCCGACGAGGGTGGCGGTCGAGATGAGGAAGAACTTCCCGGCCGGGTCGATGCCGTACTCCGGTCCCATGAACAGGACCATCACCGACCACAGGGTCCAGATGGAGAATCCGATGTGCTCGGAGAGCACGGAGAACCAGAGGTTGCGGCGGGCGACCCGTTCGCCCTCCCGCTGCCAGAACGTCTCGTCCTCCGGCTCCCAGGTCTCGATCCAACGGCCTGCCATCACGCGCCTCCACAGGGGGTCGGGGTGTTGTCCCCGACGCTAGGGAGCCCGCGTTTCGGCGTGGTGCCGCGAGGTGACCGGTGCGCAACCTTGCTCTCACCGGGCCGTTCCCGGCCCGGTGAGATGCGGTGCCCGCTACCGCCGTCCGGCCAGAGCCGGGGCCCGCGTCGGGCGGCGACGTCCTCCACCCAGCCCACGGCGACGATCACGAGCGCGAGCAGCGGCCAGACGAACAGGGTCATCAGCAGGGGTAGATCGTCACGGCACGGTTGTTCGCGAGCGTGACCAGGCGGTCGAAGCGGGCCAGCCGGCCGGGCAGCTCCTGCCAGGACGGGGCGTACTGGAGCAGGATCACGCAGAAGCCGAGCGACCAGGTCGCCTGGGCCAGCGGGATGTCGTTGAGGTCCCAGCCGTCCGCGGTGAGGTGCCCGGAGGCCCACCAGAGCCCGAAGCCCATGACGATCGACGCCAGCGAGATGGTGAGGTAGCGCGGCACGTCCTTGAACAGGCCGTCGTGGTGGGCGAAGCCGAGGACCCAGCAGGAGCCGAACACCGCGAAATCGCTCAGCGCGTTGCCGGTCTCGCCCGGGATCGTCACCAGGCCGGTGCCGATCACGGCGGGCAGGCCGAGCGGGGCGAGCAGCGTCGTCCGGGGCAGCTTCCGGAACGCCCGGAGCAGCAGGGGCGAGGCGAGGACGAACCAGAGGTAGGCACGGATGCACCAGAGCGGCCCGGCCGCCTGGACCGCCCAGGTGTCCTCCAGCAGACCGGCCTTGTCACCGCTGGACCGGGGGAAGGGGGGTGCGCCGACCGGGAAGACGTACCAGGCCGGCTTGACGAACCACCACAGGCACTCCTCCTTCACCGGCTGCCAGCTCAGCGCGAACATCATTGGTCAGGAACGGTTGCGCATCAGTGACAGATCGGACGCGGGCAGCCAGGAGCCCGGCGGCCGGACCAGCCACCTCTCGGCAAGGGCCAACTGGTCAGTAGCGTTGCGCAGCGCGTCCACGCCGGGATGGCGCAGCCCCTTCCGCCAGACCAGCGACAACGGCGAAAGCGGAATCGGGTCGACGAGCGGGCGCAGCACGGTCCCGGGCAGCGGCGGGAAGTCGACGACGGCCAGCACGGGGTGGCCGCCCTTCTCCATGACCCGCTGGAACTCGGCCACGCCCACGGCGAGCGGAACGGGCGGGGCCATCACGATGCCCCACTCGGCGAACAGCGATGCGGCGAGGTCGGTCCACTCCCGCGTCCGCTCGTTGCCCGCCCCCGCGTAGACGGTCTGGCCGGACAGCTCGGCCAGGGCGACCGTCTCCCGCTCGGCGAAGGGGTGGGCCAGGGGCAGCATCAGGGCCATCGGCTCGTACCGCACCGGGTGCACGGAAAGCCCCGCCCGCACGGCGGGGGCGAGTCCGGCGGCCCGGCCGAAGGAGGCGTCGAGCCGGCCGGCCAGGATCTCGGCGGCCGCCCAGGTGAGCCCGGACTCGAAGCGGGCCATCAGCTCGCACTCGGGCACCAGCTCCCGGGCGCGCCCCAGCACCCGGGCGGCGGTGGCCCCGTCGCTGTTCAGGTCCACCAGCAGCGGTCGGGCGGGGGCGCCGCTGAAGGCCCCGGCGAGCTCGGCGTGCGCGTCGAGCACCCGGCGGGCGTACGGCAGCAGGCGTTCGCCGTCCGGTGTGAGCGCGACCTGCCGGGTGGTCCGGACGAACAGCTCGGTGCCCAGCTCGCGTTCCAGCCGCCGGACGTCCCGGCTCAGCGCCTGCTGCGCGACGAAGAGCCGGGCGGCGGCCCGGGTGAAGTGCAGTTCGTCGGCGACGGCGAGGAAGGCACGCAGGATCCGGGGGTCGGTGTCGGCGGGAGGCACACCGCGAATCTACCGCGCGGGACCTCATTCACAACACGTGCGCGTGAATCAGTGCGGAGCAGGTGTTGGACCCGGGCGGCGTGGCCCGGCGAGCCTGGTCCGTATGCCGATAACCCCTGCCGCCCGCCCGGAGACCGCCTCCCGGCCCGTCCGGGCCTCCGCTCCCCCGGCCATGCCCCTTCTCGCCGTCTCCGGCGGGCAGTTGGTCGCCGCCCCGCGCTCCGCGCCGTCGAGCGGCGAGCGCCGGCGGGCGCGGCCGTCGTCGAATCCGTACCTCCGGCTGCTGGCGACGCCCGGGGCGCGCGCCTTCACGGCGGGCAATCTGATCGCCCGGCTGCCGATGGGCATGCTCAGCGTCAGCGCGGTCATCATGATCGCCGGGTCCCGGGGCTCGTACGCCCTCGCCGGGGCCGTCACCGCGACCGGCCTGGCCGCGACGGCGGTCGTCGCGCCGTTCACCGCCCGGCTGGTGGACCGCTTCGGGCAGGCGCGGGTCGCCGTGCCCGCCACCGCGCTCGCCGTGCTGGGGTCGCTGGCCCTGGTGCTGTGCGTCCACCACGACACCCCGGCCTGGACACTGTTCGCCGCGTACGCCGCGACCGCGACGACCCCGAACACCGGCGGGATGTCGCGGGCCCGCTGGGCGCATCTGCACCGGGGCGATCCGGCGGCACTGCACACCGCGAACTCCTTCGAGCAGGCCGCCGACGAGCTGTGCTTCATGCTGGGCCCGGTGCTGGCCGCGGCGCTCTGCGGGGCGCTGTTCCCGGAGGCGGGCACCTTGGTGGGCGCGGCGCTGCTGATGACCGGCGTCCTGATCTTCGCCGCCCAGCGCGCCACGGAACCGCCCGTCACCCCGCGTACGAAGACGGTGGCCTCGCCGCTGCGTACACCCGAGATGCCCGCGCTGCTGGCGGTGTTCCTCGCGACGGGGGCGGTGTTCGGGGCGCTGGAGGTGGTCTCCATCGCCCATGCCGGGGGCGCGATCCTGGCGCTTCAGGCAGCGGGCTCGTGCGCGGCGGGCCTGCTCTACGGTTCGCTGCGCCCGGCCCGGAACGTCCGCCTCCGGCTGCTGCTGTGCCTGGCCGCGATGACGGCCCTGATGTCCCTGCCGCTGCTGGCCGCCGCGGCGACGGCCGCCCTGCCGGTCCTGGCGCTCTGCCTGCTGCTGGCGGGGGCGGCGACCGCGCCGACCATGGTCACGGGCATGACGCTGGTCCAGCGGGCCACGCGCCCGGAGCAGCTGAACGAGGGCATGACGCTCGCGGTGACCGCGCTGCTGGGCGGGGTCGCGGCCGGGGCGGCGGCGGGCGGCTGGCTGGTCGAGCACGCGGGCGCGGTCCCCGGTTATACGGCCCCGATGTCGGCGGCGGCCCTCGCGCTGGCCGTCGCGGCAGCCGGCGTCGGGTACGGCCGATGGCGGCGGACGTGAAAAAGCCGCTGCCCCGCGAGCGAACTCGCGGGGCAGCGGCCTACATGGGAATTGTGGAGATGGCGGGAATCGAACCCGCGTCCAACGGTGCGGAACCAGGGCTTCTCCGAGTGCAGTTCGCTGCGCTTTTCTCGGCCCCGGAGGTCACGCGAACAAGCCTCCGACAGGCCCAGCCACTGTTTGATTTCCTTCTCGGCCCCGTGGCCGGGCCGAGAAGTTTAGATCCCTAGTTGATGCCAGGATCCGGGTCGGGATCACCCCCGGGCTGACACTCCGCAGAGTCTTCGCTAGCTGCTAATTAGGCAGCGAGGGCGAAGGCGGAGGAATCGCGCTTGGAATTGGCGATTATTGTTTGCGACATATGGTTTACGAGATCATTGCCGCTTCCTCGACTCGCTTCCCCTGCTTCGACATCCGCTGTCGAAACCGATCATCCCCATGTGGTGTTTTCAAAACGCGCACCTTCGCTGAGGTGCACGGCCCATCGTACGTGACCAACACCGGACGATGCCAGCGCATTCCCCGTACGGGGGTCCTCAGGCGCTGCGCTGCCGCCGGCGGGCCGCCGCGATGGCGCGGTTCGTCTCCCGCGTGTCCTGCTTCTCGCGGAGCGTCTGCCGCTTGTCGTACTCCTTCTTGCCCTTCGCGAGCGCGATCTCGACCTTGACCCGGCCGTCCTTGAAGTACAGCGCGAGGGGCACGATCGTGTGGCCCGTCTCCTGGGACTTCGACTCCAGCTTGTCGATCTCGGCCCGGTGCAGCAGCAGCTTCCGCTTCCGCTTGGCCGTGTGGTTGGTCCAGGTGCCCTGGACGTACTCGGGGACGTGGATGTTGTGGAGCCACGCCTCGTGGTCGTCGATCTGCACGAAGCCGTCGACCAGGGAGGCCCGTCCCATGCGCAGGGACTTGACCTCCGTACCCATGAGGACGAGGCCGCACTCGTAGGTGTCGAGGATCGTGTAGTCGTGCCGCGCCTTCTTGTTCTGCGCGATCATCTTGCGCCCGGTGTCTTTTTCCTTCGCCATAGTGCGGTCATTTTCGCACTACGACCCACCCCCGAGGCCACTCAATACCGTCTCGGCCCGCTGCTGGGCCCGCTCCCCCACCACGAGGTCGGGGGTGATGCCCTTGCCGTCGACGTTGCGGCCGCCCGGGGTGCGGTAGTGGCCGACGGTCAGCTCGGCCACCGAGCCGCCCGGGAGCCTGCTGGGCATCTGCACGGAGCCCTTGCCGAAGGTGGGCGAGCCGACGGTGACCGCGCGGCCCCGGTCCTGGAGCGCACCGGTCAGCAGCTCGGCGGCGCTCATCGTGCCGCCGTCGACCAGGACGACGACCGGCCGGTCCGTGTCACCGCCCGGATCTGCGTACAGCGCGCGCTGATCCCCGCGTACGTCGTACGTGGCGACCAGACCGCCGTCCAGGAAGGCGGAGGCGGCGACGACCGCCTCGGCGACGAGTCCGCCGGAGTTGGCGCGCAGGTCGAGGAGTATCCCCGCCCCCTGGGGGGCGCCCCGGACCGCGTCCCGGACGTCGGCCCCCGCGCCCTTGGTGAAGGCGGCGACCTTGACCAGGACCGCCGACGAGGGCGCGTCGCCCAGCCGCCGCACGGTGACCGCCTCGGTGGTCAGCCGGGCCCGCTCCAGGGTCTCGGTCCAGCTCCGGCCCTCCCGGACGAGCCCCAGCTCCACCCGGCTGCCCTCGGCCGCTCCCGTACCGTCGCCGCGCAGTAACGCGACGACCTCCGCGACGGGGCGCTTGCCGATCGCGCGGCCGTCCAGGGTGCGCAGCAGATCGCCGGCGCGGATGCCGGCCCGGTCGGCGGGGCCGCCGGGCTGGACGCGGGAGACGGTGACATCGCCGCGGCCGGTGCGCCGGGCGGAGAGCCCGACCCCGGTGTACGTGCCGTCCAGCGCCTGCTCGAACTCCTCGTACTCCCGCTGGTCGTAGACCGCGCCCCAGCGGTCCCCGCTGCGGCTGACGACCTCCTCGGCGGCGTCCTTCACGGACTTCCCGTCGGCCTCGGCCTCGGCGGCGGCGTCCTCGATCTCGTGGCGGTCGACCGGGGCGACGGTGGAGGAGACGGCGCGGGTCTGCGGACCGGGCCCGGGTTCGGGGTCGTGCGGCAGCGAACCGGTCGCGGCGGCGGTGGCGAGAGCACACCCGAAGACCAATGTCAGAGCCGCCCCGCGGCGGAGACCGCGGGGCCCGAAGCGTTGAGCGGAGCCCGACATGGCGACGAGTCTAGGACAAACCCCCTGGGGCGCACGGGCGATCGCCCGTGCGCCCCAGGGGGCACATGTCACACCTTCAGGTACTTGCGCAGCGCGAAGAGAGCGGCGACGGCGGGCATCAGCAGCCCGATCGCGAGCACCAGCGGAAGCTTGGTCAGGACCGCGTCCCAGCCGATGAAGTTGATCAGGTTCAGCTTCTCCTGGAGGGCGAGGCCCCCGTCGATCAGGAAGTACCGGCCGCCGAGCAGCATGGCGCAGGCCAGCACACCGCCGATCAGACCGGCGACGGCCGCCTCCATGATGAAGGGGGCCTGGATGTAGAAGCCGGAGGCCCCGACGAGGCGCATGATGCCCGTTTCACGTCTCCGGCTGAACGCGGAGACGCGCACGGTGTTGACGATGAGGATCAGCGCGATGACGAGCATCAGGATCATCACGTAGATCGCGACGACGTTCATGCCGTTCATCAGCTCGAAGAGGTTGTCCAGGATGGACCGTTGGTCCTGGACGGACTGCACCCCGTCCCGCCCGGCGAACGCCGTCGCGACGACCTTGTACTTCTGCGGGTCGTCCAGCTTCACGCGGAACGACTCCTGCATCTGGTCGGGCGTGATGTTGCCCGCCATCGGGGAGTCGCCGAACTGCTCCTGGTAGTGCTTGTACGCCTCGTCGACCGTCTCGAAGTGGACCGTCTGGACGGCGTCCATCTTCTCCAGATCGGCCTTGATCTCCGCCTTCTGCTCCTTGGTGACAGCCCCCTTGGCGCACTTGGGCATGTCCTTGGCGTCGTTCTTGTTGCAGAGGAAGATCGAGACGTTGACCTTGTCGTACCAGTAGTCCTTCATCGTGCTGACCTGCTCGCGCATCAGCAGCGCACCGCCGAACAGGGCGAGCGAGAGGGCGACGGAGACCACGACCGCGAAGGTCATCGTGAGGTTGCGGCGGAGACCGACGCCGATCTCCGACAGGACGAACTGGGCGCGCATGGCGTCCTTTCAGTACTCGATGCTCGAAATGCACGAAGGGCCGCAGCCCCTCGGTCAGTGCTGGTAGCCGTAGACGCCGCGCGCCTGGTCGCGTACGAGACGGCCCTGCTCGAGCTCGATGACGCGCTTGCGCATCTGGTCGACGATGTTCTGGTCGTGGGTCGCCATGATCACGGTGGTGCCGGTCCGGTTGATCCGGTCCAGCAGCTTCATGATGCCCACCGAGGTCTGCGGGTCGAGGTTGCCGGTCGGCTCGTCCGCGATCAGCAGCATGGGGCGGTTGACGAAGGCGCGGGCGATGGCAACGCGCTGCTGCTCACCGCCGGAGAGCTCCCCGGGCATCCGCTCCTCCTTGCCGCCGAGGCCGACGAGGTCGAGGACCTGCGGCACGGCCTTGCGGATCTCGCCGCGGGGCTTGCCGATGACCTCCTGCGCGAAGGCCACGTTCTCCGCGACCGTCTTGTTGGGCAGCAGGCGGAAGTCCTGGAAGACCGTCCCCAGCTGGCGGCGCATCTGCGGCACCTTCCAGTTGGACAGCCGCGCGAGGTCCTTGCCGAGCACATGGACCATGCCCGTGCTGGCCCGCTCCTCGCGCAGGATCAGTCGCATGAAGGTCGACTTGCCGGAGCCGGAGGACCCCACCAGGAAGACGAACTCACCCTTCTCGATGTCCAGCGAGACATCGCGCAGAGCCGGTCGGGTCTGCTTCGGATAGGTCTTGGAGACGTTGTCGAATCGGATCACGGATGCACCACGGTCGGCCGGGAGTAGGTGAGCGTGACCATACGCGAACCGGGCTCACGCGTGCAGGCGGCGTCCGGCAATGGGTGTTTTATGGCGAATCACCCCCCCGGTACGAATCGGGTCGCGCCGGACCTTGTCCGGCGGGCCGCGCCGAAATCGCCGCGAGCTGGCACAGTGGTGGGGGGAACGGTTGCGTTTCCGTGAGCGTTGTGCGGAGAGAAAGCAGGCAAGCGGCTCCGCCGCGCGGGAGGAGGAATGCGCATGACCTATGACCGACTGGTGTGCGCGAACTGCGCGGCGCCCGTGAGCGAGGGCCGTTGCCGCGTCTGCCGTGCCGTGCGGCAGCAGATGCTGGAGGAGCAGGGCCAGGGCCCGCTGGCCGGGATGAGCCCGGCGATGCTGATCGCCCTGATGGTGGTGCTGCTGGCGGCGCTCGCGCTGCTGGCGCAGGCGGCCTGATCAGGCCCGAGCGGCCCGCGGGGCCGCCTCCCACTGCCCCGTCGGGGCCCACGGACGCATGCGTACGGCCGCCTGAGCGGTCCGGGTGCGCAGAAGGGCCCGGGAGGTGTCGTACGCCCTCCCGGGCCCTTCGTCATGCCGTGCTGCGCCGCGTACGGGCCTGATCCGCGCCCGCTACGCGTCGGCAGGGTCCGTCACGGTCCGCGGCGGACGTCGCCGCGGACCCGGATGCCGGAGCTAGGCGACCGTGCGACCGCCGCCGACCAGGCGCGGCAGGATGCGGAAGCCGATGCCGCCCGCGATCATCGTCGCGGCGCCGATGACCAGGAAGGTCGTCTCGGCCGCACCGGTCTCGGCGAGCTCTTCCTTGCCCTTGCTCTGCTCGACCGGCTTGTTGCCGACGCTGTCGGTGTCGGTGTTGTCGGTGCACTCGGCACCGTCGAGGTCGACGGTGCAGCCGGCGTCGCCGCCACCGGTGGTGGAACCACCGGTGGTGCTTGTGCCGCCCTGGTCGCCGCCACCGGTGTCGCCGGAACCGCCGGTGTTGCCGGAGCCACCGGTGTTGCCCGAGGCGCCGTTGTTACCGGAGCCACCGTTGTTACCGGAGCCACCGTTGTTACCGGAGCCACCGTTGTTACCGGAGCCACCGTTGTTGCCGGAGCCGCCGTTGTTGCCGGAGCCGCCGTTGTTACCGGAGCCACCGTTGTTGCCGGAGCCGCCGTTGTTGCCGGAGCCGCCATCTACGCCGCCGTCAACACCGCCATCCACGCCGCCGTCAACACCGCCATCTACGCCGCCGTCAACACCACCGTCGACACCGCCATCCACGCCGCCGTCAACACCGCCATCCACGCCGCCGTCAACACCACCGTCGACACCGCCATCCACGCCGCCGTCAACACCACCGTCAACGCCGCCATCGACACCGCCATCCACGCCGCCGTCGACACCGCCATCTACGCCGCCGTCAGCGCCCGCGTCGACACCGCCCGGGTCACCGTCGTCCAGCAGGTCCGCCTGGACCTGAACGTCCGCGACGCCGGTGTCGACGCCGATCTCCAGCGCCTGTGCCGCACCGGCCGCAGTCAGCGAGGCACCCGCGGCGATAACCGCACCAGCGGCTATCCGCGCGACGCGAACACGCGTCTTCTTCGTCATCTGTTGCTACCCCCAGTAGCCGATCTCGTCAGTGGAGCAGCCATATGCGGGCAGCGGGCCCTGGGGGTATCGCTCTCGGCAAGGCCACGTCGTGTCGTGGTCACCCCGCCCCGCCCCCCGGTACACACCCGTCCCAGACATACACATGCTGCTCCAGCACCCTGGCCAGAGTTAAGGATTACGTCAAGGCCGTTCCGTGCACTAGGCACCGATTTGGGGGGTGTTGACGGCTATTCGGAAGCGCGACTGTGACGCATCGGGCACAGATCCTCCCCAACGAAGCGGGCCCGGACAGATCCCTGTCCGGGCCCCAACCTCAGTACCGCTGAAGCTACTTCTCCCGCTGCTTGCGCCAGCGGATGCCCGCCTCGACGAAGCCGTCGATCTCGCCGTTGAAGACCGCTTCGGGGTTGCCCATCTCGAACTCCGTACGCAGGTCCTTGACCATCTGGTACGGGTGGAGGACGTACGAACGCATCTGGTTGCCCCAGGAGTTGCCGCCGTCGCCCTTGAGCGCGTTCATCTTGGCCTGCTCCTCCTGGCGGCGGCGCTCAAGGAGCTTGGCCTGGAGGACGTTCATCGCGGACGCCTTGTTCTGGATCTGCGAGCGCTCGTTCTGGCAGGAGACGACGATGCCGGTGGGCAGGTGGGTCAGACGGACCGCGGAGTCCGTGGTGTTGACGCCCTGTCCGCCGGGGCCCGAGGAGCGGTACACGTCCACGCGCAGCTCCGACTCGTCGATCTCGACGTGGTCCGTCTGCTCGACGACCGGGAGCACCTCGACACCAGCGAAGGACGTCTGGCGGCGGCCCTGGTTGTCGAAGGGCGAGATGCGGACCAGGCGGTGGGTGCCCTGCTCGACGGAGAGCGTGCCGTAGGCGTACGGGACCTGGACGGCGAAGGTGGTCGACTTGATGCCGGCCTCTTCGGCGTACGCGGTCTCGTAGACCTCGGTCTTGTAGTTGTGCTGCTCGGCCCAGCGGAGATACATGCGCTGGAGCTTCTCCGCGAAGTCGGCCGCGTCGACACCGCCGGCCTCGGCGCGGATGGTCACCAGGGCCTCGCGGGCGTCGTACTCGCCGGAGAGGAGCGTGCGGACCTCCATCTCGTCCAGCGCCTTCTTCACCGACTCCAGCTCGGCCTCGGCCTCCGCCCGGGCGTCGGCGTCGCCCTCGTCCTCGGCGAGCTCGAAGAGGATTTCGAGGTCGTCGATGCGGCCGCGCAGGGCCTCGGCCTTGCGGACCTCGGCCTGGAGGTGCGAAAGCTTGCTGGTGATCTTCTGGGCCGCGTCCGGATCGTCCCACAGGGACGGCGCCGCTGCCTGCTCCTCGAGCGCGGCGATGTCCGCCCTCAGCGCATCCAGGTCCAGGACGGCCTCGATCGACCTCATGGTCGAGGAGAGGGACTTCAGCTCTTCGGAAATATCGACGACTGCCACGGGTCCAGCGTAACGGCTGGGCGGATGAAGCTTGCCCTCACCCGGGAACCGGCCCGGGAAAGGGGTGCGCTCACCGTGCGCTCACGGGGTCGCCGGGGCCGAGTTCTCGCTGTCCTGGGGCGCCCTGTCCCCGTCGCCGCCGCCGGTGGCCAGCCAGCCGCCGACCGCGACGGCCGCGCAGAGCAGCACGGCGGCGGCACCCAGCGTGATGCGGCGCTTGTGGACGGACGCCGCCTTGTTGCGGGCGGAGCCGGGGCGGGGCTTTCCCGGGGCGCGGGGGGCGCGGGCGGTCCCGAGGGGGCCGCCCGCCAGCTCGTCCGGGGCCGGGACGCGCATGCTCGTGTGGGTGTCCCGGTTGGAGTCGGGGGCGGAGCCGGGCACCAGCGGGACCGCGCCGCGGCGGCGGGGCTCGTCGGCGGCCGGGGTGTACTGCTGCTCGTCGTAGGCCGGGGCCTGCTCACTCTCCTCCGGGCCCGGCTCGTCCACCTCCAGCGGCGGTATCCCGGCCAGCAGGGGCAGCAGGTCGCGCAGCCGTACGGCCAGCTCCGAGGCGCGCAGCCGGGAGGCGGGGGCCTTGGCCAGGCACTGGACCAGGAGCTGCCAGAGCTCCTCGGGGATGCCGGGGAGCGGGACGACGGTCTCGGTGACGTGGCGGCGCAGGACCGCGCCGGGGTGGCCGCCGCCGAAGGGCGTGAACCCGGCGAGCAGCTCGTACAGCACGGTCGCCAGGGCGTAGATGTCGACGGCGGCGCGCGGCGGGAGGCCCTCGACGATCTCGGGGGCGAGGTAGTCCGGCGTACCGATGATCTTCGTGGCCTTGGTGCGGCGCGGGGTGTCGATCAGCTTGGCGACGCCGAAGTCGGTGAGCAGGGCGGGGTGGGCGCCGCCGGGGCCGAGCGGGCCCTCCATGTCGAGCAGGATGTTCTCCGGCTTGACGTCCCGGTGGACGATCTGGGCCTTGTGCGCGGCGGCCAGCCCGTCGGCGACGTCCGCGATGATCGCGACGGCGGCCTCGGGGGCCAGGCGGCGCTCGCGGTCCAGGCGGGTGCGCAGGTCGGTGCCGCGCACCAGGGTCATGACCAGCGCCAGATCGTTGCCGTCCACGACGAGGTCCCGGACGGCGACCACGTGCGGGTGGTCGAGTCCGAGCAGGGCGGTGCGCTCCTGTACGAAGCGGCCCACGAGCTCCTGGTCGGACGCGAGGTCCTCACGGAGCAGCTTGATGGCGACCGGGCCCTCGGGCCCTTCACCGAGCCATACCGTCCCGGCGCTGCCGCGCCCCAGGATCTGGTGGGCCGTGTACCGGCTGCCGATATTCCGTGCCAAGACTGCTCCCTCAGCGGCTGGCGGTGGACCCCCGGTCGACAAAGTTACGCGGCGTTCGGGGTGTCACGCGCCCAGGATGGCACCGACCTCCGCTTCTCCGGGCGGAATGAGCCCGGAGAAGTCGACAAAGAGACAGGGTTGGAGGTCGGGCCGTTGTGTGCCGGGCCCTGCCCGGGCCTCCGGCGTACGCGTTCGGCGTGCGGGTGAGGCCCTGCCCGGTCCTTCGACGTGCGGGTCAGGCCCCGCCCGAGCCGCCGGCGCTGTCGCCGACCTTGGAGATCCAGTCGGTGACCGTGCCGATCGCATCGCCGATCGCTTCCCAGTAGCCCTTGCCCTGGGCGACCCAGTCCTGGAGCGGGGTCAGCTCCCAGATCAGCCAGCCGGCGACGATCAGGAGCACCAGGGTGAACAGGCAGCCCTTGAGGCAGCCGAGCCCGGGGATGCGCATCGGGTTGGCGCTGCGCTGCCGCGGCTCGCGCGGTGGCCGGGCGGCCGGCTGCTGGGGCTGCTGCGGCTGCGGAGGCGCGTACTGCTGCCGCTGGGGCTGCTGCGGCTGCTGGTAGCGCTGCGGCTGCTGCTGACGCTGCGGCGGGTACTGCTGGTGCTGCGGGGGCGACTGGCGGCGCTGGGGCTGCTGCGGTTGCCGGTGCTGCGGCGGCTGCTGGCGCTGGGGGCGGCGGCGCAGCGGGTCCTGGCTCGGGTCCAGGTACTGCACCTGCGTCTGCTCGTTGCGGTCGCGGGCCGCCTGGAGCTGCGACTGCCAGGGGTGCGGGCCGTCCGGCTGCGGCGGCCCGTCGGGGCGCTGCGGCACGGGCGGCATGACGGCGGTCGGGTCGGCGTGGCCCTGGTTGCCGCCCTGGCCCTGCCCCCCGGAGCCGGTCTGCGGGAGCACGCTGGTGGCCGCGGCGGGGTCGTAGGAGCCCGCGCTGCTCGGCAGCACCTGCGTGGGGTCGGCCGCGCCCGGGGTGTCCGGGACGGCGGTGGGCGCCGGGTCGGGGGCGAGCAGGGCGCCCACACCTTCGGCGGCGGCGATCTGGGCGGAGTTCGCGTGGACGCCGATGCCCGAGGCGACCGTCCGCAGACCACGCGCCAGGTTCTCGGCGCTGGGCCGCTGGTCCGGGTCCTTGCGCAGGCAGCGCTCGATGACGGTCCACAGCGGGTCGGGGACGGTGGAGGGCCGGCGGGGCTCCTCGCTGAGGTGCCGGTGGAGGACTTCGAGGGCGGTGCCCCCGGCGAACGGCGGGCGGCCGGTGACCAGCTCGTACAGCAGGATGCCCGCGCCGTAGATGTCCACGGCGGAGGTCTGCGGGCGGCCCTCGGCGGACTCCGGCGCCACATAGGCGGGCGTGCCGACGAACTCGTGGGTCCGGGTCAGCCCCGGGGAGTCGGCCAGGCGCGCGATGCCGAAGTCGGTGAGCATCGGGGTCATGCCGCCGTCGCGCTCGTCGAGCAGCACGTTGGCGGGCTTGAGGTCGCGGTGGACGACGCCGTCGGCGTGGCTGGCGGCGAGCGCGTCCGCGATCTGCGCGGTGAGCAGGGCGGCGGCGACCGGGGTGAGCGGGCCGTTCTCGCGGAGGTAGCGGTGCAGGTCGGGGCCGTCGATCAGATCCATCACCAGGGCGAGGAGATCGCCCTCGACGACGAGGTCCCGGGTGCGCACGATGTTCGGGTGCGTGAGACGCAGCAGGACCGAACGCTCCCGGAGGAACCGCATCACCACGTCGGCGTCGTTGGCCAGCTCCTCCTTGAGGACCTTGATGGCCACGGTCTCGCCGGGCTGACCCGCGACGGCTGCCTCGGCGCCCGCGGTCTCCCGCTGGCGGGCTCGCCAGACGGTGCCCGTGGCGCCGCGCCCGAGCGGCTCCTCGAGCAGGTACTTGCTGCCTACCGGCCGCACGTCATGCGCTCCCTGCTGATCGTGGCTTGCGGTCCCCCCGGCCCGCCGAATGTTCCGGCCCACTGTAATGCCGCCGAACGGGGCCCCGGGGGCTCACGTTTCGAGGGAAGACGCGGAGACCCGGCGGAAGGTTGCCGCACAGCTGATCACAGGTCGGTCGGGCGTTCGGATCCGGTGCGGATTTCCGCCCGGCGGGCGGCAGACGACTGCCGGGAAAACGCTCCCAGCGGCGGGAACCGGACGCAAGCAGGCACTTTTGCGCCCACAGCCGACCATTCAAGATCATTTAAAGGTGACCGCCGGGCGTGTTGTCGGTGGCAGGTGCGAGGATGCCTCCAGCACGGATCCACGGGCTCGGAGTCCCGCGGTCCGTGACGACCTGTACGGACGACGTGTCCGTGCCGGGCGGGGGAGTCACAGGGCGTTTCCCCTGCCGGGCACCCCCGCGCAGAAGGGACCGCTGACGGCGATGCAGATCCGGCTGACCGTCCTCGCGCCGCGCAGCGGCCAGACCCCGGCGCGCTCCTGCGACGTGCTCGTGACCGCCCCCGCCGGGACGGCGCTGGCCGCAGTGGCCTCCCAGCTGGCCACCGCCGTCTCGGGGCCCGAGAGCTCCCAGGGCGGCGGGGCGGTCGTGCTCTTCGCCGGGCGGGAGCGGCTGGACGGGCACCGCATCGCGCTGGGTGAGCCGCCCCTGGTGGACGGCGCGGTCCTCTCGCTCCAGGTCCCCGGCGACGACGAGGCGACGGACGACGTCGTTCCGGCCCAGCTCCATGTGGTCGCGGGCCCCGACGCGGGCGGCGTCCATCTGCTGCACGGCGGGCAGATCCGGATCGGCCGCTCCGCCGACGCGGACGTCCCGCTCGACGACCCGGACGTCTCCCGGCTGCACTGCGCGGTGACGGTCTCCGACGACGGCCGGGTCTCGGTCGCCGACCTCGGTTCGACGAACGGCACCTCGCTGGACGGCGTCGAGGTCCGCGAGCGGCCGGTCCGCCTCGCCCCCGGCGCGCTGCTGCGGCTGGGCGAATCCACTCTCCGCCTCACCTCGGGCGCCCGTCCGGCGACGCTGCCGACGGCCCCGGACGGCGAGGGGCACCTGCGGGTGACCCGCGCCGAGACGGGGGCCGCCTTCGCGGCCACCGGTGCGCCGTCCGCCGCGGGCGCCCCCGACCACGGCGGCCAGGACGCCGGCCACGCGTACGGCGCGCGCGCGGCCTCGTTCGCCTCCTCCGAGGTGTACGGGGACCCGGAGCCGGCCCCCGACGACGCCTCCTGGCCGGAGCGTGACGAGGCCGGGCCGGACGCGTATGCGGGCGGCGGCGCCCGCCGCGAAGAGCCCGCCGAGGCCCCGGCGCCCCGGCGCGGCATAGGGGCCTGGGCGAGGCGGCTCAAAGGCGGCGCGAAGGGCGAGTCGGCTGCGGGCCCGGAGGCCGGGTCCGCAGCCGCGGCCGGTGAGCGGGCCGACGCGTACGCCCCTGCCCGTACGCCGGCCGGTCCGGCCGCCCGGGGGGCGCACGAATCGTCGCCGTACGGAACCGAGGCATACGACTCCGGGGCGCAGGGGGCCGGCGCCCAGGGATCCTTCGCGTACGGATCCGAGGGCTACGGATACGAGGCGTACGGAACCGGTACGTACGGCTCCGGGGGGCGCGGCTCCGGGGCAGGCGGTTCCGGCGGGCACGGCTCCGCTTCGGGTTCCCCCGGCGGGCGCGGGTCCGCCGCAGGCCCCTCCGGTGTGCCGGGCGGGTCCGCCGATCCGCTCGGTGGGCCGTCGGGGGCCGGGCACCTCGCCTCACCGGCCTCCCCCGGCTCCCCCTTCTCCGCGCTGCCCTCCGCCCCCGAGGGCACCTGGCCCGACCCCGCGGCCGTGCTGCTGACCGCGCTCGGCCCGGGGCCCCGGCTCTGGGAGCGCCACCCGGCCCACCCGGAGGCCCTGGTGGTGCGGCTCGGCACGACCGACCGGGCCGAGGTGCCCGCCGTGCCGGTGACCGTGGGGCTGCGGGAGGCCGGTTCGCTCGGGCTCGCCGGTCCGCGCGCCCGGCTCGCGGGTCTGGCCCGCGCGACGGTGGCGCAGCTCGCCGCGCTGCATTCACCGTTCGACCTGGAGATCGTCCTGATCTCCACGGACCGTTCCCGCACGCTGGAGGAGCGGCGGCGCGAGTGGTCCTGGCTGGGGTGGCTGCCCCATCTGCGCCCGACGCACGGGCAGGACTGCCGACTGCTCCTCGCGTACGACCGTGAGCAGGCGGAGGCCCGTGCGGCCGAGCTGGTGCGCCGTCTCGACGAGGGCCCCCTCGGTCCCGGCTGGCCGCATCTGGACCGGGCCGCGGTGGCCGGGGCCGCCCGCGCCCACACCGGCCCGCACACGGTGGTCGTCCTGGACGGCGACCCGGGTACGGCGTTCCTGCGCGAGACCACGGCACGGCTGGCCGGGGCGGGCGCGGCCGCAGGGATCCATCTGATCTGCCTGGCCGAGACCCCGGCCGCCTCCCCCACCTCGCCGGTGGCCGCGACGTACGAGGCCGCCTGCCGCAGCTCCATCGCCTTCCGGGAGTGCGGGGCCGTCGCGATGCTGAGCGGCGACGTCGCCACGGCGTTGCGCCTGCTGCGTACGGCGGGCGGACAGGCCGCCGGGCACGGGACGGTGGCCGCGGTGGATGCGGTGTCGGCGGCCTGGGCCGAGCGGTTCGGGCGGGCGCTCGCGCCGCTGCGCGAGGAGGGCTCGGCCGCGCTGGCGGGCCGCCCGACGACCGCGGCGCTGCCGCCGTCCGCCCGGCTGCTGGACGAGCTGGGGCTGGCTCGCGCCACACCGGCGTCGCTGATGGCCCGCTGGGCGTCCACGGCGGAGGCCCAGCCGGGCGCTTCGGCGCCCCGGGCGACCGCCTCGCCCCAGCCACGCGGCGACCTGGACAGCCCCGACTCCGGGCGCACCCTCAGCGCGGGCCCGCGCATCGGCCCCCAGCGCACGGCTGCCTCCCCCCGCCACGACTCCGGCCGCACGCCGTACCCGGCCGCAGGAGCCCCCGACCCGGACCGCACGCCGTACCCCCCGCTGGACTCCCGAGACTCCGGCCGCACGACCCACCCGAGCAGCCGCTCCGGCCCGGACCGCACCCCGTACTCCCCCCTGGACACCCGCGACTCGGGCCGCACCCCGTACCCGCCCCTGGACACCCGCGACTCCGAGCGCACGCCCTACCTGGGCGCCCAGCGTTCCGGGCCGGGGCGGCGCGCCGGGACCGAGTCCGGCTCCGAGGCCCGGGAGCGGGGCGACGCCGCCGCCCCGGCGGCCGGCTCCGGCGGGGCCGCCCCCGCCACCGTCCACACCGGCCGGCCCGTCCTCGTGCTCGGGGCGGGGCCCCGCGGCCCCCTCAGCGTCGATCTCGCCGACGAGGGCCCGCATCTGCTGATCGAGGGGCCCCCGGGCAGCGGCCGCACCGAGCTTCTCCGGGCCGTCGCCGCCTCGCTCGCCTCCGCGGCCCGGCCCGACCGGCTCGGCATCCTCCTCGTCGACGGCTCCGGGGGCGAACAGGGTGAGCGCGGCGAGGGCCTGGTCCCCTGTACGGAGCTGCCGCATGTCTTCGCCCACCTCGTGGCGTCCGACCCGGTCCGGATGCGGGAGTTCGCGCAGGCCCTGGGCGGCGAGCTGAAGCGGCGCGCCGAACTGCTCGGCGATCTGGACTTCGCGGCCTGGCACGAGCGGCACGGGCAGCAGGCCCAGCAGGGGGCCGCTCCCCGCATCGTGGGCCAGCGGCCGCCGAGCGGTGCCGAGCGCCGGGGCGATCTGGACTCCCCGGCCAGCGGCACCCTGCGGCTGCGCCCGGCCGCCGCCCGGTCCGCGGCCCCGGGCCCGTCCCCGCTGCCCCGCCTCGTCGTCCTCGCCGACGACTTCGACGCGCTGGTCGCCCCGGCGCTCGGCTCCCCCGGCCGGCCGGCCGCCGGTTCGGTGGTGCGGGCGCTGGAGGCCGTCGCCCGGGACGGCGGACGGCTCGGGGTGCATCTGGTCGCCACCTCCGCGCGCCCCGACCGCACCGAGGACACCGAGCTGGCCCGGGGCGCCCGGCTGCGCATCGTGCTGGACGCCCCCGTGCTGCCGCCGTCCCCGGACGAACCGGCTCCGGGCCGGGGCAGGCTCGGGCATCCGGACGGCCGGGTGACGCCGTTCCAGGGCGGCAGGGTCACCGGCCGCATTCCGCGCACGGCGACGCTCCGTCCGACGGTCGTCCCGCTGGAGTGGGAGCGGATGGGCGATCCGCCGACCCGGCGCCCGGTCCGGGAGCTGGGCAACGGGCCGACCGACCTCGCGCTGCTCGCCAGCGCCCTGGAGCGCGCGGCCCGCTCGGTGAACGCCGAACGGCTCCCCGCCCTGGTGCCGTTCACCGCCTGAGGCCGTCTCCGGAGGCACGCCCCTCTCCCTGCCCGGGGAGGCTTCCGACATGCCCTGACCTGACGTCACGAGGCGATCACGATCGGCCCGTTGGGGCCTCCGGCGGTATTGCGGGGCCCGTGCGCCGGGCGTAGGACTGTGCGCACGGACGACGTGGTCCGGGCATGCGATGTGGCCGGGCGCACAGGGAAGAAACGGGGCAGGAATGCGCACAACCTTCTCGATACGCAGGGCCGCGGTCGTGTTCGCGGCGGTCGGCGCTCTGGCGCTCACCGGCTGCGGGGGCGACGGCGACGGCAAGAAGGAGTCGGGCGACGACTCCGGCAAGGGCACGGACAGCGCGTCCACGGTCGACCTGCCGAAGCTGGACGGGGAGAAGGTCTCCGTCGCCGCGGTCTGGACCGGGCCCGAGCAGGCCAACTTCACCAAGGTGCTGGACGAGTTCGAGAAGCGTACGGGCGCGGACGTCACGTTCGTCCCGGCGCAGGACCCGATCATCAACTTCCTGGGCACCAAGATCGCGGGCAAGCAGCCGCCGGACGTGGCGATGATCCCGCAGGTCGGTGCGATCCAGCAGGCGGCCGCGAAGAAGTGGGCCAAGCCGGTCGGCCCCGAGGCGCGGGCCCAGCTCGGCCAGAACTACGCCAAGGTCTGGCAGGACCTCGGCGCGGTCGACGGCACCCAGTACGGGGTGTATTTCAAGGCCGCCAACAAGTCTCTGATCTGGTACAACGCCGCCGCGTTCGACAACGCGGGGGCGAGCGAGCCGAAGACCTGGAAGGACTTCCTGACCACCGCCGAGACGGTGGGCGCCTCCGGCGTCACCCCGGTCTCGGTGGGCGGCGCGGACGGGTGGACGCTGACCGACTGGTTCGAGAACGTCTACCTCTCGCAGGCGGGCCCCGAGAAGTACGACCAGCTGGCGCGGCACGAGATCCCGTGGACCGACCCGTCCGTGAAGGACGCGCTGACCACGCTGGCCGAGCTGTTCGGGAAGCCGGAGCTGATCGCGGGCGGTGCGGACGGCGCGCTCCAGACGGAGTTCCCGGCCTCGGTGACGCAGACCTTCACCGGAGGCGACCAGCCCAAGGGCGCGATGGTTTTCGAGGGTGACTTCGTCGCCATCAACATCGCGCAGACCGAGGCGGAGATCGGTACGGACGCCAAGGTGTTCCCGTTCCCGGCGGTCGGCGCGGACTCGCCCGTGGTGACCGGCGGCGACGCGGCGGTGGCGCTGAAGGACAGCAAGGGCGCACAGGCGCTGCTGACCTGGCTGGCGTCGGCGGACGCGGCGAAGATCTGGGCCGAGGCGGGCGGGTTCATCTCCCCGAACAAGGGCCTCGACCTGAAGGCGTACCCGAACGAGGTGCAGCGCACGATGGCGCAGGCGCTGATCGACGCGGGTGACGACGTCCGGTTCGACATGTCCGACCAGGCCCCGCAGTCGTTCGGCGGGACGCCCGGGGCGGGCGAGTGGAAGATTCTCCAGGACTTCCTGAAGAATCCGAAGGACATCGCGGGGACCCAGAAGAAACTGGAGTCCGAAGCGGTCAAGGCGTACAAGAGCTGACGCCGTGACGACAGCGACCGCGGGGGGCGCCGGTGCGGCGCCCCCCGCCGACGACACGAGTCCCCGCCCGTCCCCCGGCCCGAAGAAGCCCGGCCGCAGCGTGACCGGCACCCGCAGGGTCGTGGCGGCGGTGTTCCTGCTGCCCGCGCTGGTGCTGCTCGGTGCGCTGGTGCTCTATCCGATCGGGTATTCGGTCTACCGGTCGTTCTTCGACCAGGCCGGAACAGGCTTCGCGGGGTTCGACAACTACGAGGCGCTGTTCACCGACGACACGATCCTCACGGCGGTGAAGAACAACGCGATCTGGGTGGTCTTCGCCCCGACGGTCGCCACCGCGCTGGGGCTGATCTTCGCGGTGCTGACCGAACGGATCCGCTGGGGCACCGCGTTCAAGCTGATCGTCTTCATGCCGATGGCGATCTCGATGCTGGCGGCGGGCATCATCTTCCGGCTGGTGTACGACCAGGCTCCCGAGCGCGGGGTCGCCAACGCGGTGGCGGTGAGCGTGCACGACACGTTCAACGAGTCCGCCGGTTTCCCGAAGGCACGCCCGCTGCCGGTGCACCCGCTGGAGAAGGCGGCCGGCGGGACGTTCGTCTCCAAGGAGCCGATCCGGGCGGGCGAGCCGCTGCGGGTGCCGCTCGTCGGTGTGGCCCCGGCGAAGATGCCGGGGGACGCGCGGCCGGCCACGGTCACGCCTACGCCCCCCGGGGACAGGATCTCCGGCACGGCGTGGCTGGACTTCACCCGGGGCGGCGGCGGGAAGCCGAACGTCGTGGACCCGGAGGAGCTGGGACTCAAGGGCCTGAAGGTCGAGGCGGTGAAGGACGGCGAGGTCATCGCCACCGCCACAGCGGGAGCGGACGGGGTGTTCACCCTTCCCGCCTCGGCGGACGGGGCCCAGCTGCGGCTGCCCGCGGACAACTTCCGCGAGCCCTACAACGGTGTCGACTGGCTCGGCCCGTCCCTCGTGACGCCCGGAATCATCGGCAGTTACGTGTGGATGTGGGCCGGGTTCGCCATGGTGCTGATCGCCGCCGGGCTGGCCGGTCTGCCGCGCGAGCTGCTGGAGGCGGCCCGGGTGGACGGGGCCAACGAGTGGCAGGTGTTCCGCCGGATCACGGTTCCGATGCTGGCGCCGGTGCTCGCGGTGGTCCTGGTGACGCTGATGATCAACGTGCTGAAGGTCTTCGACCTGGTGTTCATCATCGCGCCGGGCTCCTCCCAGGACGACGCGAACGTCCTGGCGCTCCAGCTGTACCGGTCCTCGTTCGGCACGGACGCGGACCTGGGGATCGGCAGCGCGATCGCGGTGCTTCTGCTGCTGCTGGTGATCCCGGTGATGCTGGTCAACATCCGCCGGATCCGGAAGGAGGGACGGCGATGAGCAGCGCACCGGACGTGAACACCGCCCGCATCGGCCGCCGGAAAGCGGTCACCCGGCAGCCGGGCGTCCCCGAAGCCCCCAAGGCCGCGCAGTCCCTCGGGGCCAGGATCGCCGCCCGGGCGGGCGGCGGGGTGATGCGGGTCTTCCTGGTCCTGGTCGCCCTGTTCTGGCTGATGCCCACGATCGGTCTGCTGCTGTCCTCGCTGCGCGATCCGCAGGACATCGCGGCGACCGGCTGGTGGAAGATCTTCACCGCCCCGTCCGAGCTGACCTTCGAGAACTACCAGCGGCTGCTGGACAATTCGACGATCACCGGCTCGCTGGGCAGCACGATCATGATCACCGTGCCCTCCACGGTGCTGGTGGTGGTGATCGGGTCGTTCGCCGGATACGCCTTCGCCTGGATGGAGTTCCCCGGCCGGGACTGGTTGTTCCTGCTGGTCGTCGGGTTGCTCGTGGTGCCGGTGCAGGTCGCGCTGATCCCGGTCTCCGAACTGTTCGGCGCCATCGGGATCTTCGAGACGACGCTCGGCGTGGTGCTGTTCCACACGGCGTTCGGCCTGCCGTTCGCGATCTTCCTGCTGCGGAACTTCTTCGCGGAGATCCCCCGCGAACTGCTGGAGGCCGCCCGGCTCGACGGGGCGGGCGAGATCCGGCTCTTCACCCGGGTCGTGATGCCGCTGGGCGGTCCGGCGATCGCTTCGCTCGGGATCTTCCAGTTCCTGTGGGTGTGGAACGACATGCTGGTCGCGCTGATCTTCGCGGACTCCGAGTCGCCTCCGATCACCGTGGCGCTCCAGCAGCAGGTACGCCAGTTCGGCAACAACATCGATGTGCTCGCGCCCGGCGCGTTCGTGTCGATGGTGATCCCGCTGGCGGTGTTCTTCGCCTTCCAGCGGCAGTTCGTCTCCGGCGTGATGGCGGGCGCGGTCAAGTAGCCCGCACCGCACGGCTGTACGCCCTTGAGGGCGCACCGCCGAAAACGCACGGCCGTACGTCAACACGGAGCGGCCCGGTTCCCCGGAACCGGGCCGCTTCGGCGTCCGGGTCCCCCGATTGCCACGTCCGGCGTAACCCTGTCATTCCATCCGACGTTTGCGCTCTGCCTGGATTTCCGCGAACGATCGACCCATGGATGTGTAGTGCCCCGGTTCTCCGTCATCGTGCCCGCATTCCGGGTCCAGGCGTATCTGCACGCGTGTCTGGATTCCGTGCTGGCCCAGTCCTTCAAGGACTACGAGATCATCGTGGTCGACGACTGCTCGCCCGACGCCTGCGGGCCGATCGCCGACGAGTACGCCCGCCGGGACCACCGTGTCACCGCACTGCACCTGCCCCGCAACACCGGCCTCGGCCCGGCCCGCAACGCCGGGATGGGCCGGGCGGCCGGCGACTACCTGATCTTCCTCGACGGCGACGACACCCTGCTGCCGGACGCCCTCCAGGCCATCGCCGACCGGATCGACACGACCGGCCAGCCCGACGTCCTGATGTACGACTACGCCCGTACGTACTGGACGGGCCGCAGCGTCCGCAACGTCCTGGGCGCCCATCTCGACGAGAGCGGCCCCGAGCGCTTCCGGCTCACCGACCGCCCCGAGCTGCTGCAACTCCTCATGGTCGTCTGGAACAAGGCGTACCGCCGCGCGTTCGTCGAGGCCGAGGGGTTCACCTTCCCGCCCGGCTACTACGAGGACACCCCCTGGACCTACCCGGTCCTGATGTCGGCCGATTCGATCGCGGTGCTCGACGCGGTCTGCGTCTCCTACCGGCAGCGGCGGCGCGGCAACATCCTCTCCACCACCAGCGAGAAGCACTTCGACGTCTTCGACCAGTACGACCGGGTCTTCGCGTTCATCGACTCCCGCCCCGAACTCGCCCTGTGGCGGCCGGTGATATTCCGCCGCATGCTGGACCACTTCTCGGCGCTGTTCGCCTCCCGGGACCGGCTGCCGCCGCACAGCCGCGCCGCCTTCTTCCGCCGGGCGAGCGCCTCCTGCCGCCGCTACCGCACCCCCGGCGCCCCGGTCCCCCGCCGCGCGCTGCTGCGGCACGGTCTGCTGCGGCTCGGCGCGCGGCGCACCTACCGGGCCCTGTCGGCGGCCCAGCGCCTCGGCGGCCGGCTTCGGAAAGGAGCGACGGCCCTGCGCCGGACGGTGCGGGGTGCGGCGCTGCGCGCGCACTACCGCATCCAGTTGCGGCTGCCGGTGCGCACCCGGGACGCGGTGTTCACCACGCAGGGCGGCGGCGGGTACGCAGGCAGTCCGGCGGCGATCGAGGCGAAGGTCCGCGAGCTGGTCCCGGGGCTGCGGACGGCCTGGATCTGCCGCCCCGTCGACGCCCACACCGTGCCGACCGGCACCCGGCACCTCGCGCCCGGCACCTTCGCCCACCGGACAGCCCTGGCCCGCTCGGCGTATCTGGTGAACGACGGCTCCTTCGACCGGGGGCTGGTCAAGCGGCGGGGCCAGATCCTGCTCCAGACGCACGAGGGCACACCGCTGCGGACCGTGGGCACCGATCTGCTGGACCGGCCCGCCGCCGCCCGGGGCACCGACTTCGACGAGCTGCTGCGCTCGGTCGACACCTGGGACTTCTCCCTCTCGGCCAACCCTCACTCCACCCTCGTACGGGAACGGGCCTATCCGTCCGCGTACACGACACTGGAGTACGGCTCGCCGCGCAACGACGTCTACCACCGCACCGGCCCGGCCGATGTGGCGCGCCTGCGCGAGACGCTGGGCATCCCGGAGGGTGCCGTCGCCCTGCTGTACGCCCCCGTCCCCCGCGACTACCGGCGTGTCCAGCGGCCCTCCCTCGACCTGGAGCGGCTGGTCCGGGTCCTGGGCCCGCAGTTCGTGGTCCTCGCCCGGGCGCCGCGCCCCGGAGGCCCCGGGGTCGGGGGCCGGGGGGCGCATCCGCGGATCATCGACGTGAGCGCCCACCGGTCCGTGGAGACGCTGGCGCTCGCCTCGGACGCCCTGCTCACCGACTACGCCTCGCTGATGTTCGACTACGTCAACCTGGACCGCCCGGTGGTGCTGCACCTCGACGACATCGAGGCGTACGAGGCGGCCCGGGGCACGTACTTCGACATCACGGCGTTCCCGCCCGGCGTCGTCGCCCGGAGCCAGGACGAGCTGTTCGACATCTTCGCCACGGACCACTGGCGCGGTTCCCGCTCGGCCCAGCTGCGGGCCGCTTTCCGGGCCCGGTTCTGTCCGTACGACGACGGGTACGCCGCCGAGCGCGTGGTGCGGCGGGTCTTCCTCGGGGAGACGGACGGGCTGCCCCTGCCGGTGCCGTTCTCGGCCCGCCGGACGCCCGCGGCCCTGCCCGCCCAGGACGGGGCGGGGGCGACCGTCGGGGGCTGACCCCGACGACCGCCCGGGCGGGCTCAGCGCTCCAGGAACGCGAACAGCTCCTCCCAGCGGCGCAGGGTCTCCGGTTCGGAGAACCGCTGCACGCCGGAGCGGGCCCGCGCGCCCATCGCGTCGCGCAGCCGGGGATTGCCGGTGAGGCGCAGCAGCCGGTCGGCGAGGGCGGCGACGTCCCCGGCCGGGGCGAGGAGCCCGTCCTCGCCGTCCCGGACGATCTCGCGCACCCCGGGCGCGCAGTCGAAGGCGGCACACGGCACTCCGCCGGCCATCGCCTCCAGCAGCGCGAGCGGGAAGCCCTCGCCGCGGGAGGACTGGACGAAGACGGAGGCGTCCGCGAGGGCCCGCTCCACGTCGTCGGTGCGGCCCATCCACTCCACCGAGCCGTCGAGACCGAGGCCGGTGCACTGTGCCTTCAGGGCGGCCTCGTCCTCGCCCGCTCCGTACACGCGGAGCGTCCACTCGGGGCGGGCGGGGGCGACCAGGGCCCAGGTGGCCAGAAGCAGGTCGATGCCCTTCTGGTCGCTGAGCCGGCCGATGCTGGCGACGGTCTTCGCCGTGCGCGGGGAGGGCACGAGCGGGAGGCGGGAGAGGGCGTTGGGCAGGAAGCCGACGTTGTTCATGCCGTCCCCGGCCCACCGGTCGGCGTCCTCCTCGGTGAGGACGAGCCAGTGGTCGAGGTCCTTGTAGTGGTTCTTGATCCAGCGGTAGCGGTGGCTCGCGCGGGAGTAGTCGTAGGACTCGTGGCTCATCCCGATGACCCGCAGCCCGGTGGTGTCGGCCTCCCCGACCCACTCCATCGCCCAGACCTGGGTGACGATGACGACCGCGCCCGGCCGGGCCGTGGCGAAGAGTTCCGAGAGCCGCCCGACGGCCTGCTTCTTGGCGGCGACCCGGGCGGCCTCCTTGCGCCGGGTGGGGATCCGGAAGCGGTCGCGGACGCCGTGGGGTGTCCAGGGGGTCGGGGGGTGGGCGGGGTAGAGGGCGGTGACGGGGTGTTCGGGCTGCCGGGGCAGCGTCATCTTGAGGTCGGAGGCGTGGATGCCGACGGCGTGGACCCGGTGGCCCTGGTCCGCGAAGAGCCGGGCGGTCTCGTGCATCCAGCGGGTGACGCCGCCGAGTTCGTCGGTGCTGTTGGAGACGATGAAGATGTCGCGGCTCATCGGCCGGCCCCCCGGTCGTGGTCGGTGGTGTGACGGACGCCCCGCGAGGCGGTGGGCCCGAAGACGGCGGCGACAACGGCCCGGGCCGCGTCGCCCTGGTCGTATGCGCCGAACCGCTCGGCGAACGCCCGGCGTCGGTCCGCGTACCGGGTGTCGGACTTCTTCAGTTCCGCGAGGGCGGCGAACAGCTCCTCCTGGGTCGCGGTCACCGGCCCCGGGGCCTGCTCCCGCAGGTCGAAGTAGCTGCCGCGCTCGGCCGCGTACGCCTCCAGGTCGGGGGCGAACAGCACGACGGGCCGGTCGAGGAGGGCGAAGTCGAACATGATGGAGGAGTAGTCGGTCACCAACACATCGGTGATGGTGAGGAGTTCGCTGACATCGTGCTGGCGTGAGACGTCGACGACGGTGCCGGGCGGGCAGACCGGCAGCCGGGCCGACTCCAGGTAGTGGGCCCGCACGAGCAGGGTGTGGGTGTCGCCGAACCGCTCCGCGAACTCCCTCACGTCCAGCAGGAGCCGGCTCCTGCGCTGCTTTCCGGGGCCGCCCCGGAACGTCGGGGCGTACAGCACGGTCTTCTTGTGGTCGTCGAGCCCGAGAGCCCCGGCGAGCGGCGGGCGCGGCAGCCTTCCCTCGGCCTCGGCCCGGGTGCGCTCCGCGATCAGGGCGTCGTTGCGCGGGTAGCCGGTGCGCAGCAGCCTCTCCTCGGGCAGCCGGTAGGCGCGGGCGAGGGTGGTCACGTCGTGCTCGGAGCGGACGAGGAAATGGTCGAAGCGGTCGACGGCCTGCTGGAGCCGTTCGCGCTGCGGGGCGTTCTGGAGCCGGACCCGGGTCTCGTCGAACCCCATCCGTTTGTACGCGGAGCCGTGCCAGGTCTGGAGGTACGTGGTGTGGGCGGGCTTGCGCAGATGCTGCGGGAAGCCCTGGTTGTCGACCCAGTACTCGGCGCGGGCCAGCGCCCACAGATAGCGCCAGGACCAGCGGCGTACGAGGCGGGCGTCGTCCGGGAACCCGGCCGGGGAGGGGTCGTAGGACCAGGTGGCGTGGAGCTTCAGGCCCTGGCGGCGGATCTCCTCGTACAGGGCGCGCGGGCTGTCGCCGAAGCAGGTGCCCATGTGGCTCTCGAAGACGACGGAGCCCCGGCGCACGGGGAGACGGGTGAGCCAGGTGTTGTAGGCGGGGGCCTTGAACCCGCGGGAGCGGTAGCGGTCGAGGCGCTTGCGCAGGGCGCGGACGAGGAGCTTGGCCTTGCGGGCGGGCCGGAAGCGGGTGGCGTAGCGGACCAGGCGGTGGGCGGTGCGGGCCGAGCGGCGGCGGGCGGCCAGCCGGAGCGCCAAGTGGTCCTTGACCGTGATGTAGGGCTCCCAGGTGTCCCCGGCGAGCCGCCCGAGCCGGGGCCGCGCGGCGAACCGGACCGCACCGGCGACCTGGTCCCGCGGGGCGAACAGGTCGCTGACGGACCGGGCCCCGTCGGCCTCGACGATCAGCCGCGCGTCCCACGCCGTGTCGCGGACGCCGACGGGGCGCAGGCGGCGCGAGACGTCGGCCCGCGCGCGCCACGTGATCCCGTTCCCGTCGTGCCGGACCACCTCGGCCGGGAACGCGACGGCGCGCGCCCCGCCCCGGGCCCGGAACTCCAGGGTGGCGGTGAGGGGGGCGCCGGGGCCGGGGCCGGTGTGCCCGGGCAGCACGAGACGGCCTTCCAGGAGGAGGTGGCCGTGGTCGGCGGCGGCGCAGCGGGTGAGCCGGTTCATCAGCCGCATCTCGCCGAACCGGCGGTACTGGTGGCCGAGTTCGGTGATGTCGGCGACGGCCTCCTCAGCTTCCCCGCCCCAGCCGACCCGCCCGTCCGCGCCCGTCGTCAGCGGCGCGCACACGGTGGCGGGCCGGCTCAGCGCGTAGGCCGCGGCCAGGATCCCTTCGGTATCGCCCCGGCCCAGCAGGGTCACGGCGACCCGTTCCAGCGGCGGCAGGTCCGGCGGGACGGGTCCGGTCAGCGTGCGGGCGGCAGCGGCGGCGACCCGGTCGCGGCGGACGGCGGGCAGCCCGGGGAAGGACCGGACCAGGGGCACCAGATGATCCCGGTGGAATGCCTTCTCCCGCTCCTCGCGCAGCTCGGGCAGCCCCTGCGCGAGGAGGGTGTTGGCGACCCGGCGGTGGGCCTCGACCAGCTCGACGAGGTCACGGGCCCGGTCGGGGACGGCCCGGCCGGTCACGACGAGCCGGCGGACCAGGGCGATCCGGCCGACCGATGCGGCGGCGAGCGGGCCGAACAGGATCTCGCTGTGCGCCAGATCCTCCTCGTACCGCAGCCCGTGCCGCCGGGCGGCCTCGCGGCGCAGGCAGAACCCGGTCACCAGGGCGTCCCGGACGACGAGTTGGGGCGTCTCGGTGAAACGGGAGAGGGTGCGGGAACGGGCGAACAGCTCCCCCTGCCAGGACGGCTCCCGCTCCTTGCCGCCCTCGTCGGTGACCCGGCTCCAGCGGCCGGCGACGAGGTCGGCGCGGCTGGTCTCGCCCGCGTGCCAGAAGTTGCGGCAGGCGTGCTTCTGGAGCCGCTCGCCGCTGCCGAGGACCAGGACGTACCGGCCGGTCGCCGCGTCGAGACCCGCGTTGCGCAGGGCCCCGGTGGTGCGGGCGGCCGGGTCGGCGTGGACGAGGCGGACCCGCTCGGGCGCGCGGGCGGCGAGGGCGCGGGCGGCGGCGCGGACGGCCGGGTCGGCGGCGGAGGCAAGGACGACGAGGGCCTCGGAGCCGCGCAGCGACTGTCCGAGGACGGACTCCACACAGGCGCGCAGGGCGTCGGCCCCGCCCGGGCCCTCGCCGTCCCCGCCGCCGGTGATCACACAGCTGAAGTCGCTCATGCCTGCTCCCCCTTGAGCATCCGGTCCACGACCCTGGCCGCGGCGGTCCCGTCGTCGAGGTCGCAGAACGCCTCCCGGAACTGTTCGTACGCCTCCCGGTGCCCGGCGGTGGCGGCTTCCGGGTCGCGGAGCGCGGCCACGACCCCGGCGGAGTCGGGGATCAGCGGTCCGGGGGCGCGGTGCTCGAAGTCGAAGCAGAAGCCGCGCAGGGTGTCGCGGTAGTGGGCCAGGTCGTAGGTGTGGAAGAGCATGGGGCGGCCGGTCTGCGCGAAGTCGAACATGACCGAGGAGTAGTCGGTGACCAGCACATCGCCGATCAGCAGCAGTTCGCCGACGTCCGGGTGGCGGGAGACGTCCCGGACGAAGTCGGTGTCGGGGACGGTTCCGCCGACGAGGTAGTGCCGCCGGACCAGGAGGACATGGTCCCCGCCGAGGACCTCGCGGGCGTGTTCCAGGTCGAGGTGGAGGTCGGGGGCGTACCTTCCTCCCTTCCGCGGCTGGTCCTCGCGCCAGGTCGGGGCGTAGAGGATCACGCGCCGCCCTTCGGGGATCGCGAGCCGTTCCCGTACGGCGGCGGCGACCTTGGCCCGGTCGGAGGCGTACAGCAGGTCGTTGCGCGGGTAGCCGCACTCCAGGACCTCGCCCCCGTAGCCGAAGGCGCGGCGCAGGACGGGGGTGGAGAAGCTGTTCGGGGAGACGAGCACGCTCCACTGGGCGGACCGGCGTTCCATCGACGCCATGTACGCGGCGTCGGCGTGCGGAGTGCCCGCGAGGTCACGGCCGATGCGCTTGAGGGGGGTGCCGTGCCAGGTCTGGACGACGCACTGGCCGTCGGCACGCTCGAACCACTCGGGGAGGTGGGTGTTGGTGACGATCCAGCGGCTGCGGGCCATCGCCTGGTACCACTCGGCGCTGTGCAGCGCGACGGGCCGGACCCCGTCGGGCACGGCCGCCTGCTGGTCGCGGACGACCCACAGGTGCTCGATGTCCGTTTCCCTGGCGGCGAGTTCGCGGTGGACGGCACGGGGGGAGTCGGAGAACTGGCGGCCGTCGTAACTGGAGTAGAGGACGGTGGGGCGCGTCGCAGCCGGGGCGACGGCGCGGACCGCGGCATACCGCTCGCGCCGGACGCGCTGCCCGTACGGCCCCCGGTCGACGGCCGGGAGGGCGCTGCCGGACTCCAGGACGAGCCGGTCGTGGTGGCGCCGCTGGAGGGTGAAGTCCCGCCCTCCCTCGTGCCGTTGCCGGGGCAGGGTGCTGTGCAGGGGGGTGCCGAGCCGGAGCGGCCGGTACGCCTGCGGGTCCCGCTCCCCCGGCGTGCGCAGGAAGAGGTACCAGCGCCCCTCGGCGAGCGGCAGCGCTCCGCCGGGCCCTTCGACGGCGGCGGGCGCGATCACGGCCCGGAAGCCGCCGCCCTCTCCCCGCTCCACCTCGACGACGGCCTCCTCCTGGTGGCCGCTGTGGCGCAGGACGAGTTCGTGGGCGGCGTCCGTGGGCTCGGGGAAGCCCCCTTCGAGGACCAGCTCGCCCGTCCCCTCCCAGACGGCGGAGGTGACGACGGGCTGGACGGCCCGTTCGGTGAGGACGAGGTCGCCCGAGGGGTTGGGGGCCGCATATACCTCGCGGCCCCCGGGCAGTGCGTAACGCCCGTCCTGGCCGTCGGATCGGGCGGCGACAGTCAACGGACCTCCCTCACCGACGAGTTGGACGCCCCAGATGTCGTCCTCCCCCCGGAACGCGCTGAGCGGGATGTCCGCCGCCCGGGATCCGAGCGAGCCGCGCAGGGCGAACTCCCGGGTCTCCTTGGTGCGCCACTCGGTGAGCCGGAGGGCGACCGGCCCGGAGTCGCCGAGGACCTTCACCTCCAGGCGGACGGCGTCCTCGACCGCCGACTGCCGGGTCAGGACGGCGGTGACGCGTTCGGTGCGCAGCTCCAGCTTGTTGCCGGCCAGGACGGGGACGATACGGGTCCGTTCGTCGGTGTACGTCACGGCGGGCGGGGCCGGGGTGCCGACGAGCCGCATCGGGCCCCGGCGGGGCCGCCCCGCGCCGACGACGACGGCCTCCGCTTTCCAGGTCGTACGGTTGCCGCCCGCTTTCCCGGCGAGCCTGCGCGGGTCGACGGTGGCGGTGAACCCGGCACGGTCGTACCGGTGCAGGGAGCGGCCGGACCGGGCGGTGGCCTCGTCGCCGCCGACGGGGCGCAGCCGCAACGGGATGAGCCGCTTCCCGGACCGGAGCCAGCCGAGGCGCGGGGCTCCGCCGGGGGCGTTGCGCACATAGGCGTACCCGGTCAGATGCAGCAGCCCGTCCCGCCAGACGGCCTCGGTGAGGTGGGCGTGGACGGGCAGGTCGGCGGCGGTCAGCGCGGTCGCGGCGGGGGGCAGCGGGTCGCGGACGGCGGGGTGGTGAGCGCGGGGGCGGAGCAGTCCGCGGACGTGGAAGGTGTCCCGGTCCTTCTTCTCGTCGGCGAGGAGGGCGAGGAGTTCGGGGAGCCGGCGTTCGCGGATGAGCTGCCACTTGACCCGCAGATGCAGGGGCAGGGACGCGAAGACGTCGGGTTCGACGGTGGAGGCGAAGGCGCCGGCGTGCTCCAGGAAGGCTTCGTGGAACTCCGCGTCGCCGTCCGGCAGAGCCTCGATGAACAGCCACAGGTCGCCGGAGAGCGCATGGGCGTCGTAGCGGCGCTTGGCCTCGGCGGCGTCCGGTGTGGCACCCCGCTCGGCGAGGAAGCCGCTGACGGTGGTGACGGCGGTGACCCGGTCGCGGATGCCCCGGGGGACGGCCCGCCGGGTGGTGATCGAGCCGTCGCGGTCGCGCCAGTGGTAGACGGGTTCCTCGACGACGTCGACCGAGCGGGCCAGGAAGTGGGCGGGGAGGACGACGGCGATGTCCTCGTACAGCACGCCGGTCGGGAAGGCGAAGGCGTGCTCGTCCCAGAAGGTGCGGCGGAAGACCTTGTTGCAGGCGATGCGGTCGCCGAGCAGGATCCAGTCGCGGGTGACATGGGTGGCGGGGCGGGCCTTCTCCATCGGCTTGCGGAACATCGGGGACTGTTCGAGATCCCCGTCGGCCCGCAGCCGCAGGACGTTGCCGGTGGCGAAGTCGGAGCCGGAACGGTCGAGTTCGGCCAGCATTCGGGCGTACGCGCCGGGCGGGACGACGTCGTCGCTGTCGACGAACGTCAGGAACTCCGCGTCGGGATGGGCTTCACGGACTCCGGCGTTGCGGGCCGCGCCGAGCCCGGCGTTCTCCTGTCGGAACAGCCGGAAGCGCGGATCCCGTTCGGTGAACTCCTGGGCCAGCGACGGGCCGTTGTCCGTGGAGCCGTCGTCGACGAGGACGACCTCCAGGTCCGGCATGGTCTGCTCGGCGAGCGAGGACAGGCAGGCACCGAGGTACTCCTCGACGTTGTAGAGGGGGACGACGACGGTGAGTCGGGGTGCCATCGCAACGCACGATCCTTCCGGGGACTTGGGCTTCGGGGGCGCGGGGAGGGCCCGCCGGGGGCCATGGGGTACAACCCGCGCCGTGGTCACCGGTCACCCGAGGGGGTCCGTTCGGGTGACGGGAGGGGCGGAGTCGGGCGCCCGGGGGCGCACCGGTGACGCGTTCGAGCCCCGTACCGGGGAGGGCACGGGGCTCGGGGCTCGGCAAGGCCGCGAAGGACGCGGGTCAGGGCTTGACGGCGATCCGGCCCTCGTCCATGCGGAGCAGGAGGAGCCGCTCACCGGTCTTCTCCAGGAACTCGTCCACCGCCTGCCGCGATCCCTGCCAGTAGCCGTAGTCGTCGATCAGGAGGACCCCGCCCGGGACCAACCGGTCGTAGAGGTGCTCCAGTTCATGCTTCGTGGAGGCGTACCAGTCGGTGTCCAGGCGCAGGATCGAGATCTGCTCGGGGGCCTGCCCGGGGACGGTGTCCTCGACCCGGCCCCGCACGTAGTGCACGCGCTCCTTCGGGTACGGGACGTGCTCGAAGCCCGCCTTGACGTCCTCCAGGGACGCGACCGCCCAGATCGGCCGGTCCTTGCCCTGGGCGTCCAGGAGTTCCTGGGCCGGCCGGCCGTCGCGCCGCAGGTCCTCGGCGGTGGGCGGGGTCATCCCCTCGTACGTGTCGAAGAGGTACAGGTCGCGCTCCATCTCCCCGACGGACAGCAGGGTCCGGGCGCACGCCTGCATCGAACCGCCGCGCCAGACACCGCACTCGACGATGTCGCCGGGGATGTTGTGCCGGGCGATGTAACGGGTGGCGAGGATGAAGGCGTTGAGCCGCTCCGGCGAGGTCATCGAGTACGGCTTGACCGCGCGGATGATGTCCTTCGCCTCGTCGTCGTAGTCCGCCGGGAACGCGAGGGCGGGCTTCTTCGCCGTGGGCTTCGGGGCGGGTACGGGGGCGGCCGGTGCCGGTGCGGGACCGGCGGGGGATGTGCGGGCGGCGGGCACCGTGACCCGCCTGAGCTGGTATCCGGTGAGCTGCTGAAGGACGCCGTTGACGGCGTTGCGCCAAGCCATGCCCCGGGACAGTACGCGCGGTTTGCGGCTCATGTCACCTTTCGTCAACCTGCCATTGATTCCGGTGAGGCTCCGGGGGCGGAGGCCGGGGCCGACGCGGGGGACGGTTCGGACGCGGGCTCGGGTACGGGGGCGGCGGGCCTGCCGCACCGGTCGCGGCCGTCCACCGGCCGGGGCAGCGGGACGTCGTCCACGCCGCCGACCCGGTTGGCCCACCACACCGCGGATTCCCGGACGACGAACATCGTCAACCGGGGGTAGCGCCGCGGCTTGCGGAAGACGCCGACGGAGTCGCCCCAGTAGGCGGCCGTCTTGTCGATGGCCCGGTAGTCGTGCCAAATCCCCCTCTGCGGGGGGAAGTCGGTGTATGCCTCGACCAGGTCGAGCCGGGAGTGGGCGGCGAGGGCGCGGAATCCGTCGGGGTAGTAGCGCCAGCAGTCCTGCGCGTCGTGGACATGGCCGCGCGAGGGGGCGGTGATGAACGCGTGTCCGCCGGGCTTCAGGACTCGGGCGATCTCCAGCATCGACGCCCAGAAGAACGGGATGTGCTCGAACGCCTGCCCGGAGAGGACGACATCGGCGCTGTTGGAGCGGGCGGGGATGCGGTAGGGCTTCTTCATCACCGCGTCGACGTTGGGGCCGTCCTGGACGTCGACCCCGAAGTAGTCGATGGAGTGCCCGGCGAGGAGCGCCCGGTGGGTACGGGTCTGCTTGCCGGAGATCCGCGACCCGAGGTCGACGACCCGGTAAGCCCCGTTGCCGGAGGCAGGCCCTTCGACGGGCAGATACTCGTTGATGCAGAGTTCCATCTGCTCGTAGGCGGACCGGTGCATGGACGTCTCCCAACATCGCGGGGTGAGCGAACTGTTGGGCACAACGACCGCGCGGGGCGGAGGAACCGGCGCCGGGCGCACGAATGGGCCATCCGGGTGGCGGGCCCGGCCTCGCCCCACTCGGCCGGGGACCGCGTCTCCTACTCAGGCCGGGGCGAAGAACCGCCGTACGACGCGCTCCGCCGCGTGCCCGTCGTCGTACGGGCAGAACCGCTCCCGGAACGCGGTGCGAAGCGCGGCCGATTCCGGGGAGCGCCACCGCCCCGTCCGGAACACGTCCACCAGCTCGTCCGAGGTGGTGGTGACGGGACCGGGGGTGTCGCCGGGGAGACCGGAGAGCAGGTCGAAGTAGGTCCCGCGCGCGGCCCGGTAGGCGGCCCAGTCGGGGGCGTGGACGATGATCGGGCGGTCCAGGCAGGCGTAGTCGAAGATCAGGGAGGAGTAGTCGGCGATCAAGGCGTCCGCGGCCAGGCACAGTTCCTCGACCCGGGGGTGCCCGGTGACGTCGATGACCCGCCCCTCCCCCGCCGCGTCACAGGTCCCGGCGGACCGCCCGTAGAAGTAGTGCGCGCGCACCAACACGACGTGATCGGGGCCCAGTCGGCGTGACAGCCGCTCCGGGTCGAGGTCGGGGGCGAAGCCGTCGCGGTAGTCGCGATGGGTCGGGGCGTGCAGCAGGACGGTCTGCCCCTCGCCGATGCCGAGGCCGGCGCGGATCTTCGCGATGTCGTCGGCGGTGGCGGTGAAGTAGACGTCGTTGCGCGGGTATCCGAGGTCGAGATGTTCGTAGGACGTGCCCTGCGGGGCCGGGTAGACGCGGTCCCAGACCTCGGTGGTGTGCGGGTTGGCGGAGAGGCTGAAGTCCCACTGGCCGACATGGTCGAGGATCTTGCCGAAGTCGGTCTTCCGGGCGAGGGCGGGGTAGGCGCGCTGGTCGAGCCCCATGGTCTTGAGCGGGGTGCCGTGGTGGGTCTGGAGATAGCGCTGACCGGGCCGTTTGGTGAAACCCCCGGGAAAGCTGGAGTTGTTGACCAGGTAGGTGGCGGTGGCCATGGCCCGCCAGTAGGGGCGCGAGCCCTCGATGACGTACGGCACACCGGCCGGCATCCGGTCGCGGTGCCGGGACGAGACGACCCACACGCCCCGGATGTGCGGGACCAGTTCGCGGGCCTTGGCGTGGATCGCGGCCGGGTTGCAGGCGACGCCCCGGTTCCAGTACGCCCCGTAGACCGCGAGGTTCGGGTCGAGCGGGCGGCGCAGGTCGGTGCGGTAGACGGCCCGCATGGCCTGCCGACGGACGAACCGCTTGACGGAAGCTGCGGAGGGTCGGGTGGGCATGGCAGCCGAGCGTAGTCGCGGGGCCGGGGAACGGGCGGCCCGCGTTCACCCGTTCGGGGCAGCGCCGGTGACCCCGGGAGCCGCCCTCTGTTGACCAGGACATGAAGCCCCCCCTCCTCAGCGTCGTCGTCCCCGTCCACAACGTCGAGGTCTATCTGGAGGACTGCCTGCGGTCGGTGGCGGAGCAGACCCTCGACGCGATCGAGGTGGTGGTGGTCGACGACGGTTCGACGGACGGCAGCAGCCGGATCGCGGCGGAGTTCGCCGCCCGGGACGAGCGATTCCGCCTGGTCCGGCAGCCGAACGCGGGCCTGAGTGCGGCCCGCAACACCGGCGTCCGGCACACCACGCCCACCGTCCCCTACCTGGCGTTCGCCGACAGCGACGACATCGTCGTGCACGACGCGTACGAGAGGATGACGGCCGCGCTGGAGTCGAGCGGTTCCGACCTGGTGACCGGCAACGTGTGGCGGCTGACCGGGCAGGGGCGGCAGCAGGCCTGGCAGTACCGCTGGCTGACGGGCCCCCGGTCGCGTACGCACATCACCCGGGATCCGCGGCTGCTGGCCGACCGGGTGGCGTGGAACAAGGTGTTCCGGCGGTCTTTCTGGGACGCGCACGGCTTCGCCTTCCCCGAGGGCAGGCTGTACGAGGACACCCCGGTGATGATTCCCGCGCACTATCTCGCCGGCTCGGTCGACGTCCTCGCCGAGCACGTCTACTACTGGCGGGTGCGGGAGGGCTCGATCACCCGGCGGCGTACGGACGTCACGGGCGTCCGGGACCGGATCGCCGCGTGCGAGCAGGTCAGCGCGTTCCTGGGCGACCGGGACGCGGCGCAGCGGCGGGCGTACGACGCGTCCTGCCTCCGGGACGACTTCGGCTACTTCCTGGACGGCCTGCCGATGGGCGGTGAGGCGTACCGGACGGCGTTCCTGGAGGGCGCGGGGGCCTTCGTCGACCGGGCGGGGACCGGGGTGCTGGAGGGGTTGCCGGTGGAGCTGCGCATCAAGTGGCAGCTGGTACGGGAACGACGCCTGGCGGACCTGCTGGCGGTCCTCGCCTTCGAACGGGCCAACGGGGCGGGTACGTTCGCCGTGGAAGGGCTGCCGGGGCGACGTCGGGCGGTGTACCCCGGCGTGCGCGGCGCGAGCGCCCGGCTCGCGCGCACGGACATCCCGGCGGTCGCACGGCTCCTGGAGGCGCGGTGGGGCGCGGACGGGAAACTGCGGCTGCGCGGGTACGCGTATCTGCGCAACCTCCCCGCGGGGTCGGCGCACCGGCGGCTGACGGCGGGCATGGTCCGGGCGGAGCGGGGCCGTCGGGTGCGGCCGGTGCCGGTGCGGTCCGTTCCCGCACCCGAGGCGACGGTGGACTCCGGTCAGGAGCTGCACGGCTACGACCACGCGGGCTTCGAGATGGTCCTCGACCCGGAGAGGCTGCCCGCGACGGCGGAGGGCGACGGCTGGCTGGTGGGCCTGGTCCTCGCCGCCCCCGGAACGGTCCGCCGGGTCGCGGTGCGCGCGCAGGACGCGGGCGCGGACCAGCCGCTGGTGCACGACCTGGGCGACGGGCGGCGCGCGGTGCTCGACTTCCGGGGCGGCCGGCTCCGGCTGACGGTGTCGCGACTGCGGGCCCGGGCCGAGGAACACCGAACGGTCGCCGTCGGGACGGCGGGGGCCTACCTGGACATCGCGGGCCGCCTCTTGCACGGGACGGCGGGGCCCACGGCACTGGTGCTGACCCGTGAGGGCGACGAGGGCGGCGAGGAACGCTTCTGCCCGGTGGCGTATGGGGAGGGGCCCGGGCCCGACGGTGGCGCACCCCGGCCGGAGGGGGGTACATCCCGGCCTGACGGGGTCACGTTCACCGTGCGCGTGCCGCTCGCCGAACTCGCCGCCGTGCCGCCCGCCGTGCACCGGGCCCCCCGTGAGGTCGAGGCGGTGGGCGGGACGCGGTGGCAGGTCCGGCTGCTGCTCGGCGACGGCACCCGCGTCCCGCTGCCCGCCGCCCCGGACCTGCCGCCACCCGCGTACCCGGACCCTGCGGGCGATCTCGTGCTGGACCTGGCGGTGCCGCCGTACGTGGACCGGGTGGACCCCACTCCGGAGGGGGGCCTGCGGATCTCGGGGACGTACGCCCTGGCGGATCCGGGGGCGGGGGCGGGGACGGCGGACGCGTCCGGCGGACATCTCGTCCTGCGCCACGAGACGCTGCACGAGGTGGTCCCGATCGCGGAGGCCGGGACGATCGACGCGGCGGAGGGGGGCGGCTCGCGGGGCGGTCCCGGTGCTCCGCGCACCCCGGGCACCCACCCCGCCCTCCGCTTCTCCGCGCTGATCGCCCCGCCGCTCCCGGAGGGCCGCTGGGAGGTCCGCCTGGGCGACCGTCCCGTCCGCGTCCTCGGTTCCGCCGCCGCTCAGCTGCCCTGCGGCGGGGGCGAGAACGCGCTGCGCCTGGAGCGGCGGCACGGCGACCGGCTGTCCGTCGTCGTTCCGCCCGACCTCCCGGCCGCCGGGCGGAGCGCGTACGGCAGACGGCTCCTGCGCGCCGCGCACCACCCCGACCAGCGCACGCCCGGCGCGCCCCGTATGCTCCCGCTCCCCTCCGACCGGCGCACGCCCGGCACGTCCCGCACCCCGCGCACGCCCTCGCCCTCGCTCCGCGACACCGTCCTCTACGCGGGCGGCGACTCCCCGCGCGCCGTCCACGCCGAGCTCCTGCGCCGGGGCACGGACGCCGAGCACCTGTGGGTCACCGGTACCGCCCCCGGCCGCACCACCCACGTCCCGTCCGGCGCGCGGGCCGTCCCCCTGCACAGCGCCGCCTGGTACGAGGCGCTGGCCCGCTCCCGCCGGATCGTCACGGACGAACAGCTGCCCGCCTGGTTCGAGCGGCGGCCGGGGCAGACGGTCGTCCAGACCTGGCACGGCACCCCGCTCGGCCGGTTCGGCTCCGGTCTGGCGGACTCCCTCTACGCCGACCACCAGCACCTCGCCACCCTGCCGCAGCGGTCGGCCCAGTGGTCGGTACTGATCTCCCCGAGCCGCTTCGCCACCCCCTTGCTGCGCCGGTCGCTGTCGTACGAGGGCGAGGTGCTGGAGGCCGGGTCGCCCGCCAACGACGTGCTGTTCCCGCCGGTACGGGAGAAGGCCGCCGAGGAAGTACGGCGCGGGCTCGGGATCCCGCAGGAGCACCGCGTCGTGCTGTACGCCCCGACCTACCGCGACCACCTGGCCCACCCCCCGTCCGCCTCCCCCGAGCGCGCGGCCCCCGGCCCGTACCGCTGGGACCCGGCGCTCGACCCGCACGCCCTGGCCCGGGCGCTCGGTCCCGGTCACACGGTGCTGGTGCGCCGCCACCCCCGGGTCACCGGCAGCGTCCCGGCCGGGCCCGGCGTGCTCGACGTCTCGCACCACCCCGGGGCGGCGGGGCTGCTCCTGATCGCCGACGTCCTGGTGACGGACTACGCGGGGCTGGTGTTCGACTTCGCACTGACGGGCCGGCCGATGCTCTTCCACACGTACGACCTGGAGCACTACCGCGACACCGTGCGCGGCTTCTGCCTGGACTTCGAGACCCGGGCGCCGGGGCCGCTGCTGGTCACGACGGACGAGGTGGCCCAGGCCCTGCGCGACACGGGCACGACGGCGGCCCGGCACGCGGACGCGTACGAGAGCTTCCGCCGCGACTACTGCGACCTGGACGACGGCGGCGCGGCGGCCCGGGTGGCGGACCGGCTGCTGGCGGACGCGGAGCAGGCCTGAGCCCTTCCGGGCCCGTCGCACGGAACACCCCGGAATCCCTCGGACGAGTGGCGGCGGGGAGAACGGGCCCACCGCACGGAACCCATGAGGTGTGCCCCTCTTCTCCGCTGCATCCGCCGCGTCCTCCGCCGCCGACCTCCCGCCCGCCGCGACCGCAGGCGAGGGGGCCGAGAAGGCTGCCCGGCCGCCCCTGTGGCTGCCGTCCCCGTACCTCGTGCTGGGCGGCCTGCTGTGGGCGGTGCTGTCGGCGGCGGCCTGGCAGGCTCCGCTGTGCTGCGAGGCCGGGCTCCAGGCGGCGGTCGTCGAACGGCTGCGGGTGAACCTGCTGCACCCGGCGTTCCCGATGACCGACCTGCCCGCCGTGGCGAGCGCGCACTACTCCCCGTACGCGCTGCTCCAGGGGCTGGCCGCCCGCGCCACCGGGCTCTCCGGCCCGTCCGTCGTGGCGCTGGCCGCGTCGGTGAACCTGCTGCTCCTGCTCAGCGGGATCGGCCGGCTGACCCGGCTGCTGACCCCGAACCGCTGGGTACCGGTGCTCCTCCTCGTACCGCTGGGCCTGATCCACTGGGCGGACCCGGCCCGCTGGAGCGCGCCGACCACGTTCGCGGTCGCGGTCACCCTGCATCTGTGGGCCTGGACCGGCCGCGTGGCCGCTTGGATCGCCGAACCCGGCGATCCGGCGCCCCGCCGGACGCCCCGGTGGTTCGAGGCGGCCGGCATCGGGGGGCTGCTCGGGCTCGTCCTGCTGGTCCACCCGCAGACGGCGATCGGCGCGGCGATCGGATGCCTCGCGCTGATCGCGTTCCGGACGCGGACCCGGATCCGGCCGGCCGTGTGGCGGTGGGCGTTCGCCGTGGTGTGCGCGGTGGCCTTGGCGGCGCTGTGGCCGTACTACAACGGGCTCACCGCCCCGCGTGTCCCCACCGACAGCCTGACGACAGCGCCTCCGGCGGCCGAGGGCGTGAAGGCGGCCGGGGAGCCGTACGCCTGGGCGACCGCGTACGTGCCCCCGGGCGAGGTGGTCCTGACGGACAGCCGTCCGGCGATGTACGCGCTGGCCGGGCACGGGGCGTACGTGCTGGCCGACGCCCTGCCGGACGCGGGGCTCGCGACCACGGAGCGGCGGGAGCGGAGCCGGGCGGTGGCCGCCTACCTCGACACCTCGACCCCGCAGGGCCGCCGGGACGGGATCACCGCCCGGTACGGGGTGCGGTGGCTGCTGCTGACCCGCCACCAGCGGCTGCCGGAGAACGCGACGGTGCTGGCGTTCAGCCCGCGCACGGGCGAGGTGCTGGCACGGGTGGCGGCGGGCTGAGGATTCTCAGGTGTGCTGGAGGGCGGCCACCGCCGAGGCGGCCAGGTCGTCCAGGTAACCCTTGGGAAGCTCGCCCCGGACGACGACGAGCCGCCAGTACAGCGGTCCGACGATCAGATCGAGCGCCCGGTCCGGATCGCTCCCCTCCGGCAGCTCCCCCCGGGCCACCGCCTCCCGCACGACCACGGCGGCGACGCCCTGCTGCTGGTCGAGGAGGGCGGCCTTGATCGCCTCGGAGATCTCCGGATTGCGGGCCGCCTCGACCAGCAGGTCCGGGATGACCTGCGAGGCGACCGGGTGGCGCAGGGCGTACGCGGCCAGCTCCAGGACGGCGCGCACGTCCCCGTACAGCGAACCGGTGGCCGGGGCGGGCATCCCCTGGGCGGCGACGGCCGCGACCAGGTCGAGGACGAGCGCCAGCTTGGACTTCCAGCGGCGGTAGACCGCGGTCTTGCCGACCCCCGCGCGCCGGGCGATGCCCTCGATGGACATCCGGGCGAACCCCACCGCGGCGAGCTCCTCGAAGACGGCGGCGCGGATGGCGTCGGTCACGTCCTCCCGCAGGACGGCGGCGCCCGCGGGGGCGCGGCGGCGGGTTCCCCGTTCGGTGGTCATGGCCCGCAGCATAGTCGGCCGCGACGAAACGGTTGCGTTGCGACGTGTAAGCGTCCTACTCTCGGCGTTACGACGATACGGTCCCGTCCCAACGAGGGCGTCCCTACGGGACCGTACCGTCCCCTCCCCCCATCGGCGTCGAAAGCGGTCGATCGTTGAGTCAGACAGCAGCCCCGCCCCCGGTGACGGCTCCCTTCGAGGGCGCCCCGGCCACCGCCGTCCCCACCTACGCCCCCGGTGAGCTGGCGGCCCTGGCCGCCCGGCACGGCCTGAAGGTCAGTGGCGCCCGGCCGTCCCTGCCCGCCTACATCCGGCAGCTCTGGGGGCGCCGGCACTTCATCACGGCGTTCGCGACGGCCAAGCTGACGGCCCAGTACAGCCAGGCGAAGCTCGGCCAGATCTGGCAGATCATGACGCCGCTGCTGAACGCGACGGTCTACTACTTCATCTTCGGCGTCCTGATGAACACCAAGCACGGGGTGGAGGACTTCGTCCCGTTCCTGGTCACCGGGGTCTTCATCTGGACGTTCACCAGCAGCTCGATCACCGCGGGCACCCGGGCGATCAGCGGCAACCTCGGCCTGGTGCGGGCCCTGCACTTCCCGCGCGCCTCGCTGCCGGTGGCGCTGGCGCTCCAGCAGCTCCAGCAACTGCTGTTCTCGCTGGGCGCGCTGACCCTGATCCTGCTGGCGTTCGGCCAGTACCCGCGTCCGACCTGGCTGCTGGCCGTCCCGGCGCTGGCGCTCCAGGCGCTGTTCAACACCGGCCTGTCGATGGCCATGGCCCGCCTGACGGCGAAGACCCCCGACATCGCCCAGCTGACCCCGTTCGTGCTGCGGACCTGGATGTACGCGTCCGGCGTGATGTGGAGCCTGGACCACCTGCTGGCCGGCGACCGGGTGCCGCGGGCGGTGCTGCTGGTGCTGGAGTACAACCCGGCGGCGCTCTTCATCAACCTCATGCGGCACGCGCTCATCGACAGCTACACGTGGGAGCAGCTGCCGCATCTGGCCTGGGCGGCAGCGGCCGGCTGGGCGCTGCTGTGCGGGGTGGCGGGATTCGTGTACTTCTGGAAGGCCGAGGAGACGTACGGACGTGGCTGACGACAGGAACACCCCCGGGGACCACCGCGTCCCGACGGTCGTCGTCGACGACGTCCACATCACGTACACGGTCAACGGCGCGCGTACGGGCAGGGGAAGCGCGACCTCGGCGCTCAGCCGGCTCACCTCGCGCCGCCGCACCCCCGGCGCACGCCAGGTGCACGCCGTGAAGGGGGTCAGCTTCGCGGCGTACAAGGGCGAGGCGATCGGCCTGATCGGCTCCAACGGCTCGGGCAAGTCGACCCTGCTCAAGGCGGTCGCGGGCCTGCTCCCGCCGACCCGGGGCAAGGTCCACACCCAGGGCCAGCCGTCGCTGCTCGGCGTGAACGCGGCGCTGATGGGCGACCTGACCGGCGAGCGCAACGTGGTGCTGGGCGGGCTGGCGATGGGCATGACGCGCGAGCAGATCCGCGCACGCTACGACGAGATCGTCGCCTTCTCCGGCATCAACGAGAAGGGCGACTTCATCACGCTGCCGATGCGGACGTACTCCTCGGGCATGGGGGCACGGCTGCGCTTCTCCATCGCGGCCGCCAAGAGCCACGACGTCCTCCTGATCGACGAAGCGCTGTCCACGGGCGACGCGAAGTTCCAGCGCCGCAGCAAGGACCGCATCAAGGAACTGCGCGCGGAGGCGGGCACGGTCTTCCTGGTCAGCCACAGCAACAAGTCGATCACCGAGACCTGCGACCGCGCGCTGTGGCTGGAGGCGGGCACCCTGAGAATGGACGGCCCGGCCAAGGAGGTGGTGAAGGCCTACGAGACCTTCACCCGATCAAGCGCGTCCGGCGGTTGAGGACACACCCCCCACGCCGAGGGGCCGACACCCACCAGGTGCCGGCCCCTCGGACGTACAACGACCCCTACGCGTGCGTACGCAACAACGTCCGCATCGTCCGCATGGCCACCGACAGGTTCGCCAGGTCAAACGCGTCCGACCCCTGGATCTCCTCCAGCGTCGAGCGCGACCGGGCCAGGATCGCCGCGTTCTTCTCCTCCCACGCCCGGAACCGCTCCTCCGGCGTGGAGGACCCGTTCCCCACGCTCAGGACGTCCGACGTGAGCGCGGCGTGCGCCGCGTACAGGTCCTCGCGGATCGAGGCGCGGGCCATGGACTGCCAGCGGTCGGCCCGCGGCAGCTCGATGATCCGGTCCATCAGCTGCGTGATCCGCAGCCGGTCCGCGAGGTCGTAGTAGACCTCGGCGACCTCCAGCGGCTCCTTGCCCGTGCGGTCGGCGATGGCCACGATGTCCAGCGCCGGGAAGGCGGAGGAGAACCCGGCCACCCGGACCGCCAGCTCGTCCGGCACGCCCGCGGCCGTCAGCTCGTCCAGGATCGAGTGGTACCAGTCCAGGTCGGCGCCCCGGACCAGCTTGGGCAGTTCGTTCCAGACCTGCTCGACCCCGTCCCGGAACAGGTCGATGGTCTCCGCGATGGCGACGGGCTGCGGCCGGTTGCCCAGCAGCCAGCGCGAACCCCGCTCGACCAGCCGCCGCGAGTGCAGCCGGATCCGGGTCTGGACGTCGGCGGTGACCTTGTTGTCGAGCGCCTCGACCGCGTCCCACACCTGCGACAGCCCGAAGATCTCGCGGGCGGTGAACTGGGCCCGGACGATCTCCTCGATCGACGCCCCGGTCTCCTCCCGCAGCCGGTGCAGGAAGGTCGAACCGGCGGTGTTCACCGTGTCGTTGACCAGGACCGTCGTGATGATCTCGCGCCGCAGCGCGTGTCCGTCGACCGCCTCGGGGAACCGCTCGCGCAGCGCGCTCGGGAAGTAGGCGTGCACCAGCTTCTGCAGGTGCGGGTCGTCCGGCAGGACGGTGGAGATCAGCTCGTCCGCCGTCGTGATCTTCGTGTAGGCGAGCAGGACGGCCAGCTCGGGCTGGCTGAGCCCCTTCTCGTTGCTGAGCAGCTCCCGGATGTGCCGGTCGGCGGGCAGGAACTCCAGGGCCCGGTCCAGCGCGCCGTCGCGCTCCAGCCGGCGCATGAAGCGCTGCTGGGCGTGGAGCAGCGAGGGCGCCTGCGCGGAGGCGTTGGAGAGGGCGACGTTCTGCGCGTAGTTGTTGCGCAGGACGAGCGCGCCGACCTCGTCGGTCATGTCGGCGAGCAGCTTGTTGCGCTGCTTGACGGTCATGTCGCCGTCCCGGACCAGCCCGTTGAGCAGGATCTTGATGTTCACCTCGTGGTCGGAGGTGTCCACACCGGCGCTGTTGTCGATCGCGTCGGTGTTGATCCGGCCGCCGTTGCGGGCGAACTCGATCCGGCCGAGCTGGGTGGCGCCGAGGTTGCCGCCCTCGCCGACGACCTTGGCCCGCAGGTCCTCGCCGTTGACGCGGATGGCGTCGTTGGCCTTGTCGCCGACGTCGGCGTTCGATTCGGAGACGGCCTTGATGTACGTGCCGATGCCGCCGTTCCACACCAGGTCGACGGGGGCCTTGAGGATCGTCTGCATCAGGTCGGCGGGCGTCATCTTGGTCACCGACGCGTCGATGCCGAGCGCCTCGCGGATGTGCGCGTTGAGCGGGATCGACTTGGCGCTGCGCGGGTGGATGCCGCCGCCCGCCGAGAGCAGGTCGGTGTTGTAGTCGGCCCAGGAGCTGCGCGGCAGGTCGAACAGGCGGCGCCGCTCGGCGTACGAGGGGGCGGCCTCCGGGTTCGGGTCGATGAAGATGTGCCGGTGGTCGAAGGCGGCGACCAGGCGGATGTGCTCGGAGAGCAGCATGCCGTTGCCGAAGACGTCACCCGACATGTCGCCGACGCCGACGACGGTGAAGTCCTCGGTCTGGGTGTCGTGGCCCAGCTCCCGGAAGTGCCGCTTGACGGACTCCCAGGCGCCCCGGGCGGTGATGCCCATGCCCTTGTGGTCGTAGCCGGCCGAACCGCCGGAGGCGAACGCGTCGCCGAGCCAGAAGTTGTACGCGACGGCGACCTCGTTGGCGATGTCGGAGAAGCTCGCGGTGCCCTTGTCGGCGGCGACGACGAGGTAGGTGTCGTCCTCGTCGTGGCGGACGACGTCGGTGGGCGGCACGACCTCGCCGGCCACCATGTTGTCGGTGATGTCGAGCAGCGCGGAGATGAACGTGCGGTAGGCGGCGATGCCCTCGGCCATCCAGGCGTCGCGGTCCACGGACGGATCCGGGAGCTGCTTGGCGACGAAGCCGCCCTTGGCGCCGACGGGCACGATGACGGTGTTCTTCACCATCTGCGCCTTGACCAGGCCGAGGATCTCCGTACGGAAGTCCTCTCGCCGGTCCGACCAGCGCAGCCCACCGCGGGCGACCTTTCCGAAGCGCAGGTGGACGCCCTCCACGCGCGGCGAGTAGACCCAGATCTCGAACGCCGGCCGGGGCGCGGGCAGGTCCGGGATGGCCTGCGGGTCGAACTTCATCGAGACGTAGGAGTGCGGCGTGCCGTCCTCCGTGTGCTGGAAGAAGTTGGTCCGCAGGGTGGCCTTGATGACGGTGAGGAAGGACCGCAGGATCCGGTCCTCGTCGAGCGAGGCGACCTGGTCCAGGGCCCCGTCCAGCTCCTCCAGGAGCCCGTCGGTCAGCTCGGTGCCGGCGCTCTGGCGGCCGGGCGACATGCGGGCCTCGAAGAGCGAGACGAGCAGCCGGGTGGTGTGGACGTTGTTGCGGAGCGTGGACTCCATGTAGTCCTGGCTGAAGGGAGAACCGGCCTGCCGCAGGTACTTCGCGTAGGCGCGGAGCACCATGGCCTGGCGCCAGTTCAGCCCGGCGCCGAGGACCAGCGCGTTGAAGCCGTCGTTCTCCGCCTCGCCCTTCCAGACGGCGGCGAAGGCCTCCTGGAAGCGGGCGCGGGCGTCGTCGGCGAGGTAGCCGCCGTTGCCGTTGGCCAGGGGCATCCGCAGCCCGAAGTCGTAGATCCACGCGTGGGTGCGGTCCGCGCAGCGCAGCTCGTACGGCCGCTCGTCGACGACCTCGACACCCAGTTGCTGGAGGGCCGGGAGGACGGCGGAGAGGGAGACCTGCTCGCCGGTCCGGTAGATCTTGAAGCGGCGCTCGCCGGGGCCCGCGCCGACGGGCTCGTACAGGCTGAGGGCGAAGTCCTTCTCACCCTCCCGGAGGGTTTCGAGGTGGACCAGGTCGGAGACGGCGGCGCGCGGCGAGTGGTCGGCCTTGTAGCCCTCGGGGAACGAGTGGCCGTACTGGCGCTGGAGTTCGGCGCCTCGTTCCTCGCCCAGCTCGGCGGTGAGCGCCTCCTGGAAACCGTCGGCCCAGGAGCGGGCGGCCTCGACGAGGCGCGCCTCGATGCGGTCGGCGTCGGCGTCGGTGAGATGCGGCAGTTCGGTGCCGGCGGGGACCCGGATGACGAAGTGCAGCCGGGAGAGGATCGACTCGGTGTTCCAGGCGGTGAAGTCGACGCTGGTGCCGCCGAGCTCCTCCTTGAGGATGTCGATCAGCCGCAGGCGCACGCCGGTGGTGTAGCGGTCGCGCGGGAGGTAGACGATCGCGGAGTAGTAGCGCCCGTACTCGTCCTGACGCAGGTAGAGCCGCAGCCGGCGGCGCTCCTGGAGGTAGAGGACGGAGGTCACGACGGAGCGGAGCTGGTCGACGGGCGTCTGGAACAGCTCGTCGCGCGGGTAGGTCTCCAGGATCTGGAGCAGGTCGCGCCCGTCGTGGCTGTTGTACGAGAAGCCGGCGCCCTCGACGACCTCGGCGACCTTGCGGCGGATGACGGGCACCCGGCGCACGGACTCGGTGTAGGCGGCGGACGAGAAGAGGCCGAGGAAGCGCCGCTCGCCGACGACGTTGCCCTTGGCGTCGAACTTCTTCACGCCGACGTAGTCGAGGTAGCTGGGGCGGTGCACGGTGGCCCGGCTGTTGGCCTTCGTCAGGACGAGGAGCTTGTGCTCGCGGGCCTTGGCGCGGACGTCGGCGGGCAGCCGGTCGAAGGACGGGCTGACGGGGTGGGCCTCGTCCTCGCTGTGCTGCGGGTCGGAGCGCAGGATGCCGAGCCCGGTGCCGGGGACGGCGGCGAGCGCGTCGCTGTCCTTCAGCTCGTACTCGCGGTAGCCGAGGAAGGTGAAGTGGTCGGCGGCCAGCCAGCGCAGCAGCTCGCGGGCCTCCTCGACCTCCTCGTCGGCGAGGTCGTCGAGCGGCTCGTCCGGCAGGTCGTCGGCGATCCGGAGGGCGGCGTCGCGCATCTTCCCCCAGTCCTCGACGGTCTCCCGTACGTCGGACAGGACGCGCAGCAGGTCGGTGGTGATCTGCTGGAGGTCGGCGCGGTCGGTCTCGCGGTCGATCTCGACGTGGATCCAGGACTCGACGAGCGCGTCGTGCGGCAGCTCGGCCTTGGCGTCCTTGGACTTCTTCCGGTCCTGGGTGGCCTTCGGGATGCCCGGACCGCCGGAGAGGACCTCGATGAGCTTGCCGGTGACATCGCGGCGGACGGTGACCTGCGGGTGGATCACCAGGTGGATGCCGCGGTCCTGCCGGGACAGCTCGTTGGTGACGGAGTCCACGAGGAAGGGCATGTCGTCGGTGACGACCTCGACGACGGAGTGGCTGCAGGCCCAGCCGTTCTCCTCGACGGTCGGGGTGTGCACCCGGACGTTCGCGGTGCCCTGGGGTCGGTTCTCGGCCAGCCGGTAGTGCGAGGCGGCTGCGCCGAAGATGTCGACCGGGTCACGGCCGCTGAGGTCTTCCGGAGCCGTATGCAGGTAGTAGCGCTGGAGGTAGGCGAGCACCGTGTCCTGACCGGCGGAGGCGCCCGCGTCGGCCCCGGCGCCGGAGACCCGCGCCCGGGGGGCACCTCCCGGGCCACCGACACCACCGCCCGGACCGTTGTCAGCTACCTTGGCGGCCCCTGCGAGCAGCTCGGCCTTGGCTTCGTCCAGCTTGGTCTGCATGTCCTCTGGCTCCTGTCGCGCGCCGTTGCGTGACGTAGGTGAGAAAAGCGACGTACCGCCACGACGCGGGGTTTCCGGTCTGGGTCGACGCTATGCCGCTTCGAGAGTTCCCCGGGACCACATGGGCCATTCTTGACGGCCGGTCCGGAGTCGGGAGATCGCGGATCGCCCGGGTGCTGTGGCACTCCGGGCGGCGGCCGGGGGCTTCGCTGCCCCCGAGGCGTATCGCGCTGATCACGGCACCAGGCTATCTCTCCCGCACCCCACTGCGTCATGAGCTGCTTGTGTACAAAAGAACCCCCCGAACTTTGACACTCTGGACAGTGCGCCGCGCCGCCTTGGCGAACTCCCGGAAGCGGGGCAACCTGTCCCTAGAGTCCCGAAACAGGCCACCGGCAGACCGCGAGCCGACCCGCCGTGGGCCGATCGCCCCCGAGGAGTCCGCCATGCCGCAGAAGATCCTCATCGTCACCGGCGACGCCGCCGAGTCGCTCGAAGTCCTCTACCCGTACCAGCGGCTGCTGGAGGAGGGGTACGAGGTCGACATCGCGGCCCCCGAGCGCAAGACGCTCCGCTTCGTGGTCCATGACTTCGAGCCCGGTTTCGACACGTACACGGAGAAGCCCGGCTACACCTGGCCCGCCGACCTGTCCTTCTCCGAGGTCGACCCCGGGGCCTACGTCGCCCTGGTCATCCCCGGCGGCCGGGCCCCCGAATACCTCCGCAACAACGCCGAACTGCGGAAGATCGTCGGCGCCTTCTTCTCCGCGGACCGCCCGGTGGCCCAGATCTGCCACGGCCCCCTGATCACCGCCGCCACCGGCAACCTCAGCGGCCGCACCGTCACGGCGTACCCGGCCCTGGAACCGGACATGCAGGGCGCGGGTGCGACGTTCCAGGACACGGAGGCGGTGGTGGACGGCCCACTGGTCTCGTCGAGAGCCTGGCCGGACCACGCGGCATGGATGCGAGAGTTCCTGAGGGTCCTGAAATCAACCCCGTAGGACGCCCCTCCAAGCCGGCCCGGTCACCCTCTCAAGCCCGTCCGGGGCTTCAGGACGTCTTTCGGCTCAGCCACACCCCGGCCCGCAGGCACATTCCCAGCCCGTCCGGCGCTTGAGGACCGGGGCCCGGGGCAGCGCCCCGAAACCCGCCCCACCGCGCCGGAACCCGCTACGCGGCGAACGTCTCCGCCAACGCCACCGCCTCCCCCAGACTGTCCACCACCGGCACCCCCGCCCCCTCCAGACTGCTCCGACTGTGCGACCCCCCGGTGTACAGCACCGCCCGCGCCCCCACATGCGCCGCCGCCACCGCATCGTCCAGCGCGTCCCCGATGACCACCACGTTCTCCGGCGAGAACCCGTCCACACCGCCCGTCCCCGAAAGCGCGGCGAAGTGCCGCTCCATGTGGAGCGCCTTGCTCCCGCCGGACGGCCCGGTACGCCCCTCGACGCGGACGAACCGCGGCTCGATCCCGTACCCCCGCACCACCGGCACCAGCTGCTCGTGCCCGTACATGCTCAGGAGCGACTGGCTGCGCCCGGCCCGCTGCCACTCGTGCAGCAGCTCCTCCGCCCCGGCGGTGAGCCCACAGGCCGCCCGCTGCTCCGTGTAGTACCGGTGGAAGACGCCGTCCATCCGCTCCCACTCGGCCTCCGTGGGCAGCCGGCCGAGGAACCGCTCGTAGAACCGGGGTATGGGGATGGTGTACATCTCCCGGTACTGCTCCAGCGTGATGGGCGCCAGCTCGACCTCGGCGAACGCGGCGTTCGTCGCCTGGATGACGGCATGCGTGTCGTCGAGCAGCGTGCCGTTCCAGTCCCAGACCAGATGTGTGCGTGTCGTCCCGGAAGTCATACGGAGAAAAATACCCGCCGGGTCCGACAACCCCGCCGGCTCGGCGCGAGCCCCGCTCCCGCCTCAGCGGATGAGCTGCGGAATCTCCTGCACGCCGAACCAGAGCAGCTCGTGGTCCTCGGCGCCGTCCACCGTGAACTGCGCGTCGTCGTCGCCGAGGTCAGCCGCCCCCAGGGCCGCCGCCGCGGCGGCCACGTCCTTCTCCGCGTCGTCGGCGTCCACGTGCACCGCCGCCGCCTTGGCGAGCGGCAGCGCGGCGGCGATCTTCACCTCACCGAGCGACGCCGCGCTCAGCCCGTGGTCCGGGTCGGCGGCGGCGGACCCGTCCGGTACGTCGACGGCGACGACGACCCGGCGGCGCACCTCGTCGGGGTTCCCGGCGATCATCCGGAGCGAGGCGGCGGCGGCCCGGTTGAGTGCCGCGTACTCCAGCTCCTCGATGTCGTCGGAGACGTACCACTCCCGCAGCCCGGGGGTCACCGCGTAGGCGGTCAGCGGCCCGGGGCCGACCTCGCCCGCCCCGTGCGCCGCTGCGAGACCGGAGAGGGTCAGGGGGACGTACACGCGCATGGCAGGCCGCTTTCGTAGGGGGAAACGTCCTCAGGATACGTGGGAGCGTCCCCTTTCGGGTTTCGGCAACCGGGGGCCTCCGTCCACGGCCGACGCCCCGTCACCCCCGCCGTCGCCCTTGCCTCGCAAGGGCCGAGCCACGGATAGGTGAAACCGCCCGCACCGGATCGGCGCCCGGAGGCCCCTTGCGTCGCTGACGACCGCACCCGTAGAAGATCCCCAACAAAAGTTACCGCCCGGTAGAAGCCGGGCCCGGTCAACGGGGGCGATGGATCATGAGCACGGACAGGACGAGGCCCGCCGGCCGACGCGACCAGAACGGTCCCCGTTCGGCGCCGAGCGGCCCCCGGTCTACACCGGGCGGTCCCCGGTCGGTGCCGCCACAGCGGTCCCGCAGGCTCCACCCCCACCGGCCGCAGCGGCCGCACCAGTGGTTCGCCGAGCGTCTGCTCGCGGTCCTCAGCGGCCAGCGCCCGGTGCACTGGATGCTCGGCCACACCATCGGCGAGGCCTACGACCAGCTCGCCGAACTGGCCCCCAGCACCCCGCTGAGGGCCACCCACGGCAGCCGCCCGGTCCTCCGCCACTGCCGCGGCGCCCAGCCCGCCACCGGGGTGGTCGAGGCGTTCGCCAGCATCGCCGCGGGCGACCGGGTGCGGGCGATGGCCTTCCGGCTGGAACAGGGCGCCGACCAGCGCTGGCGCTGCGCCGCCGTGGAGCTGGGGGGCGAACGCCTCACGGCCGGCGCACCGGGCACCCGGTGACGCGGCAGACGCGGCAGGGGCCGGACACCACGCGGTGTCCGGCCCCTGCCGGGGTGCTTCTTCTGCTGCTACTTCTTGCGGCGGCGACCGCCGCCACCGCTCTTCTGGGCCTTGCGGCGCTCCGCACGCGTCATGCCGTCCGAGGCACCGGACGGCACACTGTCGTCGTTGGTGAAGTCGCCCTCGACGACACCGCCCTCGCCGTCCACCGTGGGAGCGGAGAAGTGGAGCCGGTCCGGCCGCTGCGGGGCCTCCAGGCCCTTGGCACGGATCTGCGGGGCGGCGGCGCCCTCCTTCTCCAGGGAGGGACGCTCGGCACCGTCCTGCACCGGAACCTCCTCGACCTGCTGCTCGACCTGGACCTCCAGGTTGAACAGGTAGCCGACGGACTCCTCCTTGATGCCCTCCATCATGGCGTTGAACATGTCGAAGCCCTCGCGCTGGTACTCGACCAGCGGGTCCTTCTGCGCCATCGCGCGCAGGCCGATGCCCTCCTGGAGGTAGTCCATCTCGTAGAGGTGCTCGCGCCACTTGCGGTCGAGCACCGAGAGGACGACGCGGCGCTCCAGCTCACGCATGATGTCGGAGCCGAGGGTGTTCTCGCGCTCCTCGTACTGCTCGTGGATGTCGTTCTTGACCGACTCGGCGATGAACTCGGCGGTGACGCCCGCCAGGTCCCCGGCCGCCTCCTCCAGCTCCTCGACGGTGACCTTCACCGGGTAGAGCTGCTTGAAGGCGCCCCACAGCCGGTCCAGGTCCCACTCCTCGGCGAAGCCCTCGGCGGTCTCCTGCCGGATGTAGTCGTCGATCGTGTCGTCCATGAAGTGCCGGATCTGCTCCTGGAGGTCCTCTCCCTCCAGAACGCGGCGGCGCTCGCCGTAGATGACCTCGCGCTGCCGGTTGAGCACCTCGTCGTACTTCAGGACGTTCTTACGCGTCTCGAAGTTCTGCTGCTCGACCTGCGACTGGGCGGAGGCGATGGCGCGGGTGACCATCTTGTTCTCGATCGGGACGTCGTCCGGGACGTTCGCCATCGACATGACGCGCTCGACCATCTGGGCCTTGAACAGGCGCATCAGGTCGTCGCCCAGCGACAGGTAGAAGCGGGACTCGCCCGGGTCGCCCTGACGGCCGGAACGACCGCGCAGCTGGTTGTCGATACGGCGCGACTCGTGGCGCTCGGTGCCCAGCACGTAGAGCCCGCCGAGCTCCTTGACCTCTTCGAACTCCGCCTTCACGGCCTGCTCGGCCGCCTCCAGCGCGGCGGGCAGCGCGGCCGCCCACTCCTCGACGTTCTCCACCGGGTCGAGGCCGCGCTGGCGCAGCTCCGCCTCGGCGAGGTCGTCCGGGTTGCCGCCGAGCTTGATGTCGGTGCCTCGTCCGGCCATGTTCGTCGCGACGGTGACGGCGCCCTTGCGGCCCGCCTGGGCGACGATCGTCGCCTCCCGGTCGTGCTGCTTGGCGTTGAGGACCTCGTGCTGGACGCCGCGCTTGGAGAGCTGCTGCGAGAGGTACTCGGACTTCTCGACCGAGGTGGTGCCGACGAGGATCGGCTGGCCCTTCTCGTGCTTCTCGGCGATGTCGTCGACGACCGCGGCGAACTTCGCGACCTCGGTGCGGTAGATCAGGTCCGACTGGTCGGCGCGGACCATCGGCCGGTTCGTCGGGATCGGCACCACGCCGAGCTTGTAGATCTGGTGGAACTCGGCGGCCTCGGTCATCGCCGTACCGGTCATGCCGGAGAGCTTGTCGTAGAGGCGGAAGAAGTTCTGCAGGGTGATCGTGGCGAGGGTCTGGTTCTCGTCCTTGATGTCCACCCCTTCCTTCGCCTCGATCGCCTGGTGCATGCCCTCGTTGTAGCGGCGGCCGGCGAGGATACGGCCGGTGTGCTCGTCGACGATCATGACTTCGCCGTCGATGACGACGTAGTCCTTGTCCTTCTTGAACAGTTCCTTCGCCTTGATGGCGTTGTTCAGATAACCGACGAGCGGGGTGTTCACCGACTCGTAGAGGTTGTCGATGCCGAGCCAGTCCTCGACCTTGGCGACGCCGGACTCATGGATGGCCACGGTCCGCTTCTTCTCGTCGACCTCGTAGTCGCCGGTCTCCTCGATGCCCTTGAGCTGGTTGCCCGCCTCGCCCTTGGTGAGGCGGGTGACCAGCTTGGCGAAGTCGCCGTACCACTTGGTGGCCTGGTCGGCCGGGCCGGAGATGATCAGCGGCGTACGCGCCTCGTCGACCAGGATGGAGTCGACCTCGTCGACCACGGCGAAGTTGTGGCCGCGCTGGACGAGCTCGTCCTTGGACCACGCCATGTTGTCGCGGAGGTAGTCGAAGCCGAACTCGTTGTTCGTGCCGTACGTGATGTCGCAGGCGTACTGCTCGCGGCGCTGGGCCGGGGTCATGTTGGCGACGATGCAACCGACGGACAGACCCAGGAACTTGTGGACCCGGCCCATCAGCTCGGAGTCACGCTGGGCGAGGTAGTCGTTGACCGTGATCAGGTGCACGCCCTTGCCCGAGAGCGCGTTCAGATACGTGGGCAGGGTGCCGACGAGGGTCTTGCCCTCACCGGTCTTCATCTCGGCCACATAGCCGAGGTGCAGGGCGGCTCCACCCATGATCTGTACGTCGTAGTGGCGCTGCCCGAGGACACGCTTGGCGGCTTCGCGGACCGTGGCGAACGCTTCGGGAAGCAGGTCGTCCAGGCTCTCGCCGTCCGCGTACCGTTCCTTGTACTCGTCGGTGAGCGCCCGCAGCTCGGCGTCGGAGAGGTTGACGAAGTCCTCTTCGATGGAGCTGACCTGGTCCGCGATGCGGTGCAGTTTGCGCAGGATCTTGCCTTCGCCTGCACGCATGAGCTTGTTGAAGACGGACACTGAGGCTGGTCTCCTTGCCGGTCGGGCCTGGCACTGGGTCGTGTAATGGACTCTGGCGCGGGCACGGCAGGTGGGCCCCACCGCAACGGCCATCGTAAGCGAGGACACCACCGCGTCGGGAGGGCTGCCGTCGCGTGGACCTCACCGCACCCTTATAGGACAACGGTCCAGAGGCACGGAAGGTGCCGGGAAGCCCGAAAATGCTCGCGTCACGGCGACCGGCTCACGAGAATCGGCCCATGGAGCCGATCACCCTCACCACGGAACGCCTGGTCCTGCGGCCTTTCGGCCCGCAGGACACCCAGCGGGTGCACGCCGCCTGCCAGGACCCGGACATCCAGCGCTGGACGGTGATCCCCTCCCCGTACCGCCTCACCGACGCGGAACTGTTCACCACGAAGCTCGCCCCGGCGGGCTGGCAGGACGACTCCGCCTACGGCTTCGCCCTGACCCTGCGGGGGACCGGGACGCTCGTCGGAGCGCTCGGTATCGACCGTCGCAGCCGTCCGGGGACGTACGAGGTGGGCTACTGGTCCGCAAAGGAGCACCGCGGCCACGGCTACGTCACCGAGGCGGTGCTCGGCTCCGCCCGCTGGGCCTTCGCCTCGCTCGGAGCGGACCGGCTGGAGTGGCGGGCCGAGATCGGCAATCTCGCCTCGCGGGCCGTCGCCCTGCGGGCGGGGTTCCGGCTTGAGGGCGAACAACGGTCCGGGCTGCTCAACAAAGGCGTGCGGCGCGACGCCTGGACGGCGGCCCTGCTCCCGTCCGACCTCGGGCTCGCGGGTACCCACCCGTACGTCCCCGGGCGGCCCGCGCCCCGGCCCGCCTGACCCCCGCGATCCAGGGGGGATTCCGGGGCCGGACTGTCAGTGTCGGCGTCTAGGGTTCGACGTATGACGCCTGTGCCTCCTCCCGCAGTCGAACTCTCCGCCGACCAGGCCCGCCGCATAGCCCTGCGCGCCCAGGGCTTCCTGGGGGCCCCGGACCGCCGGGCAGGGGTGCCGGGGGTGCTGCGCCATCTCGGCGCGGTCCAGCTGGACACGATCTCGGTGCTGGCCCGCTCGCACGAGCTGATCCCCTACGCCCGGCTCGGCCCGGTGGGCCGCCGGACGGTGGAGGAGGCGTATTGGTCGGGCGGTCGCACCTTCGAGTACTGGTCGCACGCCGCGTGCATCCTGCCCGTCGAGGAGTGGCCGCACTTCGCGTTCCGCCGCCGCGCCTACCGCTCCCGCCCGCACTGGCACCACGATCTGCCCGACGGTGTGTACGACACCGTGATCAAGCAGCTGCGCGACGAGGGCCCGCTGACGGCCACCGAGCTGGGCGGCGCGAAGAATGGCGGCGAGTGGTGGGACTGGTCGGCGTCCAAGGTCGCCGTCGAGCGGGCGCTGATGTACGGCGAGGTGGTGTGCACCGAGCGGCGCGGCTGGAAGCGGATCTACGACCTGGCCGAGCGGGCCATTCCGGACGCCCTGCTGCACGACGAGCTGAGCGACGCCGAGTGCCGGCGGCGGCTGGTCGCGCTGGCGGGCAGGTCCCTGGGCGTCGGCACCCGCAGCGACATCGCGGACTACCACCGGCTGAGGGGCGAGGAGTTCGACGCCGTGGTGGCGGACTCGGGGCTGGTCCCGGTCGTGGTGGAGGGCTGGACGAAGCCCGCCTGGGCGGACCCGGAGGCCCTGGCCAAGGAGCCGCGCGGCCGCCACCGTACGACGCTGCTGTCGCCGTTCGACTCCCTGATCTGGGAGCGGGCGCGCACGGAGCGGATCTTCGACTTCACCCATCGGCTGGAGGCCTACGTGCCCAAGCAGAAGCGGATCCACGGCTATTTCGCGATGCCGCTGCTGGCGGGCGGAAAGCTCCAGGGCCGGGTCGACCCGGCCCGCGAGGGCAGCACGCTGGTCGCCAAGCAGGCGTCCTTGGCCGGTCCGAAGGCGGTGGCCCCGATGGCCGAGGCGCTGGTGGAGGCGGCGGCCTGGGTGGGCTGCACGGACATCCGGGTCGACCGGGTGGACGCGCCGGAGCTGCGCGAGCCGCTCCGGACGGAGATCGGCCACGCGTTCCGGCGCGCCGGTCGCTGACCGGCTACCGGATCTCCAGGATCTTCTCGCGCATGGCATAGACCACGGCTTCCATCCGGGAGTGCAGCTGCAGTTTCTCCAGGATATTGCGGACGTGGTTCTTGACCGTGTTCTCGGAAATGAACAACTCCTTGGCGATATCCCGGTTGTTCATGCCGGTCGCCACGAGTTTCAGCACCTCCAGCTCACGTTCGGTGAGCCGGGGCGCCGGCACGAGCCGCCGCTCGTCGGTGCGCTGGATCATCGATTTGAACTCGGTGAGCAGCTTGGAGGCCATGGAGGGGCTGATCTGGGACTGGCCGTCGGCGACCGCGCGAATGGCCGTGGCGACCTCGTCGGTGGAGATCTCCTTGAGGAGATAGCCGGTCGCGCCCGCCTTGATCGCCTCGTAGAGGTCGGCCTCCTCGTCGCTGATCGTCAGCATGATGATCTTCGCGCTGGGGGCCACCTCCTTGATGGCGGTGCAGGCCTCGATGCCGCCGCGTTTGGGCATCCGGACATCCATCAGAACGATGTCGGGCAGCAGGTCCGCGGCCTTGTCGACCGCCTCGGATCCGTCCCCGGCCTCGCCGATGACGTGGATGTCCTCCTCCTGCGCGAGGACGATCTCCAGACCCCTGCGGAAGAGCGCGTGGTCATCGACCACGAGGACCCTGATGGGCTCCTTGCGAGAAGCGTCGTCCGCGTCCGCACCGGTGTACCCACCGGTGTCGTCGTCGGAGTCGTTCGCATCACGCACGGGCCCGAAGGTGTCCGCCATCGTTCCTCCCCCTGAAGGCCACGGTCTGAAGTGTCGGTCGTTCGCCAACGGCACCTCACGGAACACCGATTGGCTCGGTCCGCCATGATTCCATGCCCCGGCCCCGGGACGGTGGTCCTGTGCCCGAGCGCGGGTGCCCCCGGTGGCGTGAAAACGCCCCGGGGGCACCCGCGTGATGTTGCCTCAGCCGCCGAGCGCACCGCCCGCGCCGCCTGCCTCGTCCGCGGCGAGCGGGTCGGTCCTCAGGTGGATGACGCCGTAGTCGTAGGCGTGTCGCCGGTAGACGACGCTGGGCTCCTTCGTCTCGGAGTCGACGAACAAATAGAAGTCGTGGCCGACCAGTTCCATCTCGTAGAGCGCCTGGTCGAGCGACATGGGTGCGGCGGTGTGGGTCTTCTCGCGCATCACGAGAGGCCCTTCGCCCTGCACTTCGAGCGAGCCGATCTTCGTGGTGGGGACGGGCGCCGGCGACTGGTCGCCGACCAGCTCACCGTCCTCGTCGAACGAAGCTACGCCGGGGACGACGTCCCCGACCTCGGCAGCCGACAGACGGCCGTTGCCACGGCGGCTGTAGCGCTTGTCGTGCTGCTTGCGCAGCCGGGCCTCCAGCTTTCCGGTGGCCAGGTCGAGCGCTGCGTAAGGGTCGCCCGCCGCCGCTTCCGCCCGGATGACCGGCCCCCGGGAGCGGAGCGTGATCTCCACCCGGTCGGAACGGTCGGCCTGACGGGGATTCGGCTCCTTGGACACCTCGACGTCGAGGCTGATCACCTTGCCGTCGAACTTCTGGATCTTGTCCAGCTTCAGCTTCTCGGCCACGTGCTTGCGGAACCGCTCGGGCACCTCGGTCTTGCGGCCCTTGACGACGATGTCCACGCAGAACTCCGTTCCCGGATCGCCCCGCTCCGTGGCGGGGCATCTCCCTTTTGCACCAGGCCCCGGCGTTCCCCAGGGCCTCGGACTCGGTGGCTTTCGCCTCCTCCTCCCCTGCCGGAGGGATCGCAACCCCACCGACTTTGCGTGCTTCTCCTACCGGTGAGTTACCTGCCCGAAACCTGATGGCGCATTCATCGAGGTGCGGCATTCACCGTTCCTCACAACCGAACATAGCCTGCACACCAGGGTCTCGGCACCCGCTACTGGCACGTACCTCCATTCAGGGGGTCTTGACCTCTCATTACCTGCAACGATGCAGGTAATCGGTCAGTTCCGGTTTATTTCGAAGGCGGAGGGAGAAGCTGCGACGACAGCCGCCCGGAGCCCTCCGTGCACGGAGGGCTCGCGATCGCCGCCGCGCCCTTCGTCGACGGCCCGTGCCGCTTCCGCCAGCGTCGATCCCGTCGTCAACAGATCGTCGACCAGGATCACCCGGTCGTGACGGAGGAGTCCGCGCCGGAGGAGGCGCTCTCCCACTGCCGTGAGCTCCAGCGCGCCGGCCAGGTTCGCCCGCCGCTGCCGCGCCCCGAGCCCTGACTGGTCGGCGACCGCGCGCCGCTGCCGGAGCACCGGAAGCACCCGGGCCGGCAGAGCCGCGCGCCGCAGCTCCCGCGCGGCCGTGACGGCGATCCTGCGCACCGGATCATGGCCACGCGCAGCGGTCGCGGAACGCGCGGAGGGCACAGGGACCAGCAGCAGGGGCGCCGCAGCCCGCAGGGACCCTGCCCCGCCGAGCGTCGCCGCCCTGCCCAGCTGCCCCGTCCCGGCCCGTACACAACCCGCCAGGGCCCGTCCGAGCGCCCCCGCCAACCCGAGTGCACCGCGCTCCTTGTGGGCCAGCAGAACCGCGCGTACGGCGTTCTCGTACGGCGCGGCCGCGTATACCGCCGGAAGTCCCGGCGGCCCGGGCGAGGGGCGGACCCGGCGGGCGGGCCCGCCGAACAGCGCGGCCCCGCAGGCCGCGCACAGCTCGGTGCGCGGTCTGCCGCAGCCGGCGCAGGCCACCGGCAGAAGCAGACCGGACAGCTCCTGCCACACGTTCCGCACGACCTCACTGTGCCGCGCCCACCGGTACCGGACCACCCCTGTGGAAAACCCCGGAAACCGGCCGGGGAGCCGATGCTCCGACCCGGGATCCCGCGTGGAGACCCACCGGCTCCCGATCAGCCGGGGTAGACCAACGCCTTGCCCTTCTTGAGGACCGTCTGCCAGTTGTCCCCCGGCGAGAGCTTCACGATGCCGTCGCCGACGGTCTCCGCCATCAGCGGAAGCTGTTCGTCGTCCGCCGCGGCGACCGACTGGACCTGGTTCACCCCGGGAAGCGCCGCGGAGGCCGACGTGGACCCGTCAGCCTGCACATAACGCACCTGCTGAACGCCGCCCTCCTCCTTGCCGACCACCACCAGACGGCTGCGTCCCGACCAGGAGATGGCCGAAACGTCCGCGAGCTGCGGTGCGGCCTGACGCAGATCCTCGACCGAGATCTCGGGCGCCACGGAGGACCCCCGCCGCTCGACCCGGCCGATGTTCAGCGTGGTACGGCCGTCCTTCGTCAGCAGCAGCGCGATCCGCACCCCGTCCGCGGACATCCGGAGCTCCTCGATCCGGGCACCGTCGAGGCCGGGCACCCGAACCTCCTGCGGCTCGCCCGTGCCCCCGGCCAGCCGCAGCAGCCTGGGTCCTGCCGGATCACGGTCGGCGACCCACAGGTCGCCGCGGCCGTCCCAGCTCGGCGACGACAGCCGGTCGGCGGCCTTCTTCGCCCTGCTGGTGACGAGGGGCTCGTCCAGGTCGCCCTCCGTCTCCAGGGAGGACACGTAGAGGTACTGCCCGGAGGAGGAGACCGCGGCGGCCCGCTCCTCGTCCCGGGCCACTCCGACGGATCCCATCGGGACAACGCCCGCTCCCAGCGGTCCGGTCACGGGCTCCGTCGTCCCGGTGTCGCCGCTGGCGCCGAGGACCCGCTCCACCTGTCCCTTGTCGTTGATGAAGTACTGGCTGTCGTCCCCTTCGGAGCCACGGTCGGCGGAGAACTCCGGCGCGTCGTCGGCGTCCAGCGCGCAGAGCCTGCCCTCGCCGCCCTCCAGCTCCACCCGCTCGACCCGCGCCGAGGTCAGGTCCCGGAGCGTGAACAGCACCTGGGCGGCCATCATCCGGCAGGCGCTCCGGCCCGCCGTGTCGGCCTTCTGGTTGAGCGGCACCTTCAGGACGTTCTGATCGTCCGGTGCCAGCGCGGTGACGCCCTTGCGCAGGGCGGTCCCCGTCGGGAACCGGGAATCGACCACGGGACGCAGCCAGTTCGTCGGCCCGGCCAACAGCGTCCTGACGGTCTGCGCCACGGTGTCCATGCGCGTGACGGGATCCGTGCGGTTGCGTACGTAGACGGGGTCGGCGACGAGCGTCGACCGGCCGTTCGTGCCCCCGGTGGCGTAGTAGTACTTGTTCACGGAGCGGTAGAGCCGCTTGAAGTCGGACTGTCCGAGGACCAGGCCGTCCGGCACGACGTCGATGCGCCACTCCTTCTTCCCCTCCGCCACCTGTTCCAGCACCAGGTGCAGGGTCTGGGCGTAGGAGGTGGGCGCGAGCGGCTGGTAGGAGCTCTGGGCGTCGACCGTCGCGACCTTCTCGCCGGTCAGCGTGTAGGTCGTCTCCCGGTCCCGGGTGGCGCGGTTGTCCTCGTCGTGGAGGAGGGGGCCGCCGCGGTTGGGGGCCTGGGCCAGCACCGTGGTGGTACCGCCCGGCTGCCAGGTGCGCCGGGCGTCCGCGCTCAGGTACTTCCGGGTGGTCGCGAAGGCGGGATCGTCACTGGTCATCGACTCCAGGAAGCCGTCGACGATCTCGCTGGGCGGGGCGCCTTCCCGGGGCGCCACCGCGTACACCTGCACCTGGGAGTCCCCGGGCTGCGAGGCGTCGACCGCCTTGACGTCCCCGGTCACCGGCATCGAGCCGCAGCCGGCCAGCACGGCGACGCCGCAACCGAGCAGTGCGGATATCCGCACCGCCCGCCCATGGCCGCCCGGACGGCGGTCAGTACCCACGAGTGGTGTCCTCCTGGTCGGAATGCTGTACGCCGTTGCCCACGCCACCGGGACGCTCCGGGGTCTGGCGCGCCACGACGCGTGCCCCGTTGCCGGGCAGCGCGGCGGGGTGCACCGACGAGGGCGCGCCGTTACGGACGGCGGGGCCGCGACCGGGCACGGGCAGCGGCGAACGGCCGCCCCCTCCGGGCTGGGGCGGCACGGACGTCAGGCGGTGGTCGCCCGGCGTCCCCGGCCCGGCCTCGTCGCGCTCCCGGTTCTCCCGGTTGCGCCGCGAGTCCTCGGGCTCCAGCGGTATCGGCGAACCGCGCAGGGGCTCGTCCGCCGTACGCGGCAGGGTCAGCCGGAACTGGGAGCCGCCGCCGGGCTCGCCCCAGGCCTGGAGCCAGCCGCCGTGCAGCCGGGCGTCCTCGACCGCGATGGAGAGGCCGAGGCCGGTCCCACCGGTCGTCCGGGCGCGCGCCGGGTCGGCACGCCAGAACCGGTTGAAGACGCGGGTCGCCTCGCCGGGCTTGAGCCCGACCCCGTAGTCCCGGACGGCCACGGCGACCGCGCCCTGTGCCACCCCCATCCGCACCACGACGTCCCGGCCCTCGCCGTGCTCGACGGCGTTGACCACGAGGTTGCGCAGGACGCGTTCGACGCGGCGGGCATCGGCCTCGGCGATGACCGGCTGATCGTCGCCGACGACGATGATCCGGCTGCCCTTGCGCTCGGCGAGCGGCTCGGCGCCGCCGATCACCCGGTGCACCACGGTCCGCAGGTCTATCGGCTCGGCCTCCAGGGCCGCGGCGCCCGCGTCGAAGCGGCTGATCTCCAGCAGATCGGCGAGCAGCGACTCGAACCGGTCGAGCTGGTCGCCCAGCAGTTCGGCGGAGCGTGCGGTGACGGGGTCGAAGTCGGCGCGGGCCTCGTGGATGACATCGGCGGCCATCCGCACGGTGGTGAGGGGGGTCCGCAGCTCGTGCGAGACGTCGGAGACGAAGCGCCGCTGCATCCGGGAGAGCTCCTCCAGCTGCTGGATCTTCAGCTGGAGGTTCTGGGCCATCTTGTTGAAGGCCTCGCCGAGCCGGGCGATGTCGTCCTCACCGGTGACCTTCATCCGTTCCTGGAGCTTGCCGGCGGAGAGCCGCTCGGCGATACCGGCCGCCATCCGCACCGGGGTGACGACCTGCCGCACCACGAACCAGGCGATGGCCCCGAGCAGCACGACGACGAACAGTCCGGCGGTCGCCAGGGTCGTCTTGACCAGGGACAGGGACTTCTCCTCCTGCGTGAGCGGGAAGAGGTAGTACAGCTCGTAGGGCTGCTGATCGATGTCGTAGAGCCGCTTGCCGACGACGAGCCCCGGTTGCGACTCGTTGCCGTACGAATACTGGATCAGGGAGTACGTCTGGTAGGCGCCCTGCCCCTTGCTCACGTTCTGCCGCAGACGCTCGGGCACGCTGGACGCCTCGACGCTGCCGGAACCGCGGGCGGCACGGCTGCTCGCCCCCTCGGTGACCGAGTCCACGCTGAGCGCCACCACGTTGAAGGCGTTCTTGCCGCCGCTGGCGAGCTGGTCGACGAGCTCGGTGCGCCACGAGGTGCTGCCGGTCATGCCGTCGGCGCCCTCGCTCCCCTGCCCGCCGGGGGCGAGGGGGGCGTTCGCCTTCTCCTGGGCCGCGGCGAAACCGCCGGCGGCCTGGGTCTGGGCGGCCTTGCCCTTGGCGTCGAGCAGGCCGTTGCGCACCTGGCCGATGACGACGAAGCCGAGCAGCAGCACGACCCCGAGCGACATCAGGAGGGTGCCCGCGACGACGCGGAGCTGCAGGTTGCGCCGCCACAACCGGACGGCGGGCAGCAACGGACGGCGTACCCACCGCATCAGCAACCGCGGTACGGGCCCGCCGGGCGTCCGGTCCTCGAACAACCGGCCGCCCTGCAGGAAACGGCTCATACGTGACGCCTTCCGACCCGAGTCGGCAGCCCGCTCCGTACGGACTCCCGGCTCGCCGGGCCGCGGAGCAGCACTGCCTCGGGCCATCTCAGCTCGGTCCGGCCTTGTAGCCGACGCCTCGGACCGTCACCACGATCTCCGGCCGTTCCGGGTCCTTCTCGACCTTGGAACGCAGACGCTGGACATGAACATTCACCAGGCGGGTGTCGGCCGCGTGGCGGTAACCCCACACCTGCTCCAGCAGGACCTCACGGGTGAAGACCTGCCACGGCTTGCGGGCGAGCGCGACCAGCAGGTCGAACTCCAGCGGAGTCAGGGCGATCGACTGCCCCTCCCGCTTCACGGAGTGGCCGGCCACGTCGATGACCAGGTCACCGATGGTCAGCTGCTCCGGCGCGGGCTCTTCGGACCGCCGCAGACGTGCCCTGATCCGGGCCACCAACTCCTTAGGTTTGAACGGCTTGACGATGTAGTCGTCGGCCCCGGATTCCAGGCCGACCACGACATCGACGGTGTCGCTCTTGGCAGTGAGCATGACGATCGGCACACCGGACTCGGCCCTGATCAGCCTGCACACCTCGATGCCGTCCCTACCGGGCAGCATGAGATCGAGCAGCACCAGGTCCGGCTTGGCCTCACGAAATGCGGCCAGTGCCTTGTCGCCGTCCGCTACGAACGACGGCTCGAAACCTTCTCCACGCAGCACAATCCCGAGCATCTCGGCCAGTGCGGTGTCGTCGTCGACGACAAGGACGCGTCCCTTCATAATCGACATCATCCCATTAGCTAATCGTTACCTGCGATGACCTGGCACACAGCTCGGCCAGACCGACCCCCGTGACCGGGGAAATCGCGCCCTCCTCGGTGACGATCGCCGTGATCAGTTCCGGCGGTGTGACGTCGAAGGCCGGGTTGTACGCCGGGGCTCCGAGGGGTGCGACGACGATTCCGCCTCCGCCGCCGTCCGATACACCCTGCGGCGATGTGAGCTCCGTCACTTCCTTCCCGGAGCGCTGCTCGACGATGATCGATGCGCCGTCCGGGGTCTCCAGATCCACGGTCGTCGTCGGCGCCACCACGATGAAGGGCACGTGGTGGTACTTCGCGAGCACGGCCAGCGGGTAGCTCCCCACCTTGTTGGCCACCGAGCCGTCCGCGGCGATGCGGTCGGCGCCTATGAGCACCGCGTCGACCTCCCCCGCCGCGAACAGGGAACCCGCCGCGTTGTCCGTGAGCAGGCTGTACGCCAGCCCGTTCCTCGCCGCCTCGTACGCGGTCAGCCGCGCCCCCTGGAGCAGCGGCCGGGTCTCGTCCACCCACAGCCGCCGCAGCCGCCCCTGTCGGTGCACCCGCAGCGCCACCGCGAGCGCCGTCCCCTCACCCCCCGAGACCAGCGCCCCGGTATTGCAGTGGGTCAGCAGCTGATACGCCCGGCCCGGCAACAGCTCCTCCAGCAGCGCCTCGCCGCACTCGGCCATACGCCTGCTGGCCTGGGCATCCTCCCGGTGCAGTGCCCGCGCCTCGGCCAGTGCGGCCGCGGCGGCCGCCTGGTCGCCCTCGCCCTTCCCGGAGGCCGCCCAGTAGGCCGCCGCCACCCGCCGCACGCCGTAGCCGAGGTTCACCGCGGTGGGCCGCGCCCCCTCCAGCAGTCCCGCCGCCTCCGCGACGTCGAAGCCCCTCGCCGCCGCGAGCGCCACCCCGTACCCCCCGGCGATCCCGAGCAACGGAGCCCCGCGCACCGCCAGCGTCTGGATCGCCCGCACCAGCGCGGGCACATCGGTGCACACCAGCTCGACCTCCTCGGCGGGCAGCCGCGTCTGGTCGAGAAGCACCAGCACGGGGCCTTCCGGAGGCTCGTCCCAGCGGAGTACGGAAAGCGCGGGAGGCTCGAAGCCCACCGATGATTGCGCGTCCTGATCAGCCATCTGTCCAGTCTGCCCGGAGAGCCACCCGGATATGAAGGTGCGAACGGGAAGGAGCGGCCGGTCCGCCCCGAACCGGCGCGTGGCACGATGGCTGCCAACCTGCCGCGCCGATGAGCGGTCAGGACGGTGAAGGAGCGAGAATGAACGACTCTCCGGGCTGGGCGTCGCCCGGATCTGCCCCCTCCGACGGCAAGGAGAAGGCGATCCCCCGCCCCTCCGACCCGCAGGACGGAAGCGGCCCGACGGGACAGTGGTCCCCCGAGCAGCCGCCCCCCGGGCAGTGGTCCCCACCGAGCAACCCCGGCGGCGCCGGAACCCGGCCGCCCGCACCCGGCTGGGGCGGCGGCCCGCAGCGACAGGGCTGGGCAGGACCGCCCCCGGCCGCGAAGCCCGGTGTCATCCCGCTGCGCCCGCTGAGCCTCGGCGAGATCCTCGACGGCTCGGTGTCCGCCCTGCGCGCCCACTGGCGTACCGCACTCGGCTTCAGCCTCACGGTCTCGGTGGCCACCCAGATCGCCGTCATCCTCATGCAGCGCTACCTGCTGCCGGAACCGACCTCCATCGACCCGAACGCCACCGGCGCCGAGGCCCTGCGCCAGACCGCCGACTCGGCCCGGTCGACGCTGTTCTCCCTGGCTCCGGTCTCCCTCCTCTCGATGATCGCCACGCTCTTCACGGCGTCGGTCGTCACCGTGATCATCAGCCGCTCCGTGCTGGGCCGCCGCACCACGCTCGCCGACTCCTGGGCCGAAGCCCGCCCCCGCGTCCTCCCCCTGCTCGGGCTGACCGTGCTGGTCGCCGTGATCATGGCCTCCGTCATGGCCGTGGGCATCGGCCCCGGCCTGTTGCTCGGCTCGGAGGCCGGCGCGGCCCTCGCCTTCCTCGGCTTCGCCGCCGCCTGCGTCGTGATGCTCTGGCTGAACGTCAGCTTCGCGCTCGCCGCCCCCGCACTGATGCTGGAACGGCAGAGCATCGTCGCCGCGCTGCGCAGGTCGGCGAAGCTGGTCCGGGGCGCCTGGTGGCGCACCTTCGGGATCCTCGCCCTGACCTACCTGCTGACCTTCCTGCTGACGTTCCTCGTCTCCATTCCGTTCGGCATCATCGCGGTGATCGCCGACGGAACCGAGGTCAGCGACCTCTTCGGCGGTACCGCCCCCTCCGTCGGCTGGCCCTTCCTGATCGTCACCGGCATCGGCGAAGTGATCGTCTCGACGTTGATCTACCCCTTCGTCGCTGGTGTGATGGCCCTCCTCTACGTGGACCAGCGCATCCGCCGCGAAGCCCTGGACCTCGACCTCGCACGGGCCGCCGGCCTGCCCGGCTACGGCGACAACACACCCAGGAGCTGATGCGGTGTCGGGGGCGGGGGGCATCACCACTGCACGGCAGGACATCGCAGCGGGCGACATACCCGTCGACACGCCACGTCTCCCCGCACGGGAGGCGGCCGAGAGCGAACTGTCCAAGCCGATGTACCACGAGAACGACCCGAACTTCCTCCAGCGCGCCCTGAACCAGTTCTGGGACTGGGTCGCCGGAGTGTTCGACGCCGCCGCGGGGGCCGCCCCCGGCGGCCCGGCCGGACTCGCCGTCCTGGTCGTCATCCTCATCGGTCTCGCCGCCGCCCTCTGGTGGCGGCTCGGCACCCCGCAGCGCTCCTCCCGGAGCACGGACGCGCTCTTCGACAGCACAGGCCCCCGCAGCGCGGCCCAGCACCGCGCCGCCGCCGAAGCACACGCCGCGGCCCTGCGCTGGACCGAAGCCGTCCAGGAACGCATGCGCGCCGTCGTCCGGTCGCTGGAGGAGCGCGCCCTGCTCGACCCCCGCCCCGGCCGCACCGCGGACGAAGCCGCGGCCGAAGCGGGCCGCACCCTCCCCGAGCACACCGCCAGGCTGCGCGCCGCCGCCCGGAGCTTCGACGACGTGACATACGGGGGCCGCACCGCGGACCAGTCGGCATACCTGTCCCTGCGCACCCTCGACCTCGAACTCGACGAGGCGAAGCCGCTGCTGCCCGGATCCTCCCGAGGAGCCACCGGATGACCGCGACGACCACCGCTTCGCCCACCTCGACCGCGCCCTCCCCAGGCCAGGTCTGGACCCGCGCCCGAGGCATCCTGGCCGTCGTCCTCATCCTCGTCGTCGCCGGTATCACGTTCGCCGCCGTACGCTCCGGCACGAACCACGGCCAGCTCGACCCCCGTTCCGCGGACCCCAAGGGCAGCCGTGCCGTTGCCGAACTCCTCAAGGCACACGGTGTATCCGTCACCGTCGCCACCACTCTCGACGAGGCCACCGCGGCGACCGGGCCCGACACCACCCTCCTGGTCACCGGCCCCAACCTTCTGACCCGATCCCAGCAGCTCCAACTGGTCGAAGCGACCTCCGCCTCCGCGGGACGCACCCTGCTGGTCGCCCCGGGGCCTGGGGCCACGCCCCGGCTCGCCCCCGGCATCCGCGCCGAGTCGCACCAGGCCGTCAGTGCTCTCGCCCCGGCGTGCGAGCTCCCCGCCGCCCGGCGGGCCGGCACAGCGGACATGGGCGGCACCCGCTACACGACGCAGGACCCCACCGCCGTCGCCTGCTACCCGAGCGCAGGCCTCCCAAGCCTGGTCGTCCTCCCGACCGGTGCGGGCGGCGACACCGTCGTCCTCGGCTCCCCCGGCATCCTCACCAACGAACGTCTCGACAAGCAGGGCAACGCCTCGCTCGCCCTGCAACTCCTCGGTTCCCGTCCCCATCTCGTCTGGTACCTCCCCTCTCTCACCGATCCGTCCGCAACAACCGATGACGGCGCCCCCGGCGACGGGGACAAGGAACAGTCGGAGGGCGGAGCGAGGAACGACTCGGCCGACGAGAGCAGCTTCCTCGACCTCGTCCCCTCCGGCTGGCTGTGGGGAACGCTTCAACTCGCCCTCGCCGCCGTCCTTGCCGCCGTCTGGCGCGCCCGCCGACTCGGCCCCCTGGTGACAGAACGGCTGCCGGTGGCCATCCGCGCATCCGAATCCGCCGAGGGCCGCTCCCTCCTCTACCGCAAGGCCAACGCCCGCGACCGGGCCGCCGAGGCCCTCCGAGCCGCCAGCCGCACACGACTCGCTCCGCTCGCCGGTGTGCCCGCCCGTGACGCGCACACCCACGATGTCCTGCTCCCCGCCGTGTCCGCACGCGTCACCGCCCCGGACCGCGACCTGAGCACCCTGCTCTTCGGTACGGCTCCCTCCACCGACGCCGCCCTGGTCCTCCTCGCAGATCAACTCGACGCCCTCGAAAGAGAGGTACGCACTTCATGAGCGCCCCGACCCCCGAGCCGGCCGAGCCCACGGCGCCCGCCGCAGCCCCCGTGCTGCCCACGGAACCGGAGCCGTCCGACAGCGCCCGCGCCTCCTTGGAGGCTCTGCGCTCCGAGATCGCCAAGGCCGTGGTCGGGCAGGACCCCGCTGTCACGGGACTCGTCGTCGCGCTGCTCTGCCGTGGTCACGTACTCCTCGAAGGTGTGCCCGGCGTGGCCAAGACCCTCCTGGTCCGCGCACTCGCCGCCTCCCTCGAACTCGACACCAAACGCGTCCAGTTCACCGCCGACCTGATGCCCAGCGATGTCACGGGTTCACTGGTCTACGACGCACGCACCGCCGAGTTCTCCTTCCAACCCGGCCCGGTCTTCACCAACCTGCTGATCGCCGATGAGATCAACCGCACCCCTCCCAAGACCCAGTCGTCCCTTCTCGAGGCGATGGAGGAACGGCAGGTCACCGTCGATGGAACGCCGCGTCCACTGCCCGAGCCGTTCCTCGTCGCCGCGACGCAGAACCCCGTCGAGTACGAAGGCACCTACCCCCTCCCTGAAGCCCAACTGGACCGCTTCCTGCTCAAACTGACGGTTCCGCTGCCCTCGCGACAGGACGAGATCGACGTCCTCACCCGTCACGCCGAGGGCTTCAACCCCCGCGACCTGAAGGCCGCCGGGATAGAGCCCGTCGCCGGACCCGCCGACCTGGAAGCTGCACGCGAAGCCGTCGCGAAGACGACCGTCTCCCCCGAGATCGCCGGCTATGTCGTGGATATCTGCCGTGCCACGCGCGATTCCCCCTCGCTCGCCCTCGGAGTCTCCCCCCGAGGTACCACCGCACTGCTGTCGACCGCACGCGCCTGGGCCTGGCTGACCGGCCGGGACTATGTCATCCCGGACGATGTGAAGGCCCTGGCGCTCCCCACGCTCCGTCATCGCATCCAACTGCGGCCCGAGGCGGAAATGGAGGGAGTCACTCCCGACTCCGTCATCGCCTCAGTGCTCGCCCACGTCCCCGTACCCCGATGAGGCGGTAACCATGGCCCTCACCGGACGTACCGCGCTGCTGACCGCCCTGGGGTCACTCCCCGTAGGCATCCTTGCCCCTAGCTGGACCGGGATGCTGGCGGTCAACGCACCGCTCTCCCTGGCAATTCTGTGCGACTACGCCCTGGCCGCGCCAGTGCGCACGCTTCGATTCACCCGATCCGGGGATACAACTGTTCGACTCGGTGACGCGGCCGAGGTGCAACTGACGGTGACCAATACCTCGCGTCGGCGTCTGCGCGCCCAGCTGCGGGACGCCTGGCCCCCCAGCAGCTGGGCATCGGGCACCGAACGCCGCGCTTCCCGTCACACGCTGACGGTCCCCGGCGGCGAACAGCGGCGCATGGTCACCGTTCTGCGCCCCACGCGTCGTGGCGACCGGCAGGCGGAACGCATCACGGTCCGCTCGTACGGCCCGCTGGGCCTGGCCGCACGCCAGGGGCAGCACCGAGCCCCTTGGACCGTGCGGGTCCTGCCGCCGTTCACCAGCCGCAAGCACCTGCCCTCCCGGCTCGCCCGGCTCCGGGAACTGGACGGTCGCACCAGCGTTCTGACACGGGGTGAAGGCACGGAGTTCGACAGTCTGCGGGCCTACGTACCGGGGGACGACACCCGCTCCATCGACTGGCGGGCCACCGCACGCCAGTCAGCCGTAGCGGTCCGGACATGGCGCCCGGAGCGCGACCGGCACATCCTGATCGTCCTCGACACCGGACGTACGTCGGCGGGGCGAGTCGGTGATGTTCCCCGCCTGGATGCCTCCATGGACGCCACGCTCCTCCTCACCGCGCTCGCCCTGCGGGCGGGCGACCGTGTCAGCCTGCTCGCCTACGACCGCCAGGTCCGAGCCCGCGTCCAAGGCCGAACGGCCTCGGGCAATGTCCTGGCCAGCGTCATCAACACGCTGGCGACGCTGGAACCCGAGCTCATCGAGACGGACGCCCGCGGCCTGAGCAATGCCGCTCTCACGGACGCCCCGCGCGGTTCGCTGATCGTTCTCCTCACGACGCTGGAGGCCGCCCCCATCGAGGAGGGGCTTCTCCCGGTGCTCCCCCAGCTCACCCAGCGCCACACCGTTGTCGTGGCTGCGGTCTCCGACCCTCGGATCGAGGAAATGTCCCACGCACGGGGAACAGTGGACTCGGCGTACGACGCGGCAGCCGCCGGCCAGGCCCAGGCTGACCGCCGCCGCACGGCGGACAGGCTTCGGCGCCATGGCGTCGTCGTCGTGGACGCCACCCCGGACAATCTCGCTCCCGCGCTGGCCGATACGTACTTGGCGCTGAAGGCCTCAGGTCGTCTCTGAGTGGCCTGGAGAAACCTGCTGGCCGGCCCAGAGAGAGGTGGGTGGGCTGCGGGCCCGGGCCCGGAACGCAGAAAAGCCCCGCACCAAAAGGTGCGGGGCTTCCCCGGAAAGATTGTTCGGCGGCGTCCTACTCTCCCACAGGGTCCCCCCTGCAGTACCATCGGCGCTGAAAGGCTTAGCTTCCGGGTTCGGAATGTAACCGGGCGTTTCCCTAACGCAATGACCACCGAAACACTATGAAAATTTGAACACCGGGCAACAACACGGCTGTTCGTTATTTCAGAACTAACACAGTGGACGCGAGCAACTGAGGACAAGCCCTCGGCCTATTAGTACCAGTCAGCTCCACCCGTTACCGGGCTTCCACATCTGGCCTATCAACCCAGTCGTCTACTGGGAGCCTTAACCCCTCAAGAGGGTGGGAATACTCATCTCGAAGCAGGCTTCCCGCTTAGATGCTTTCAGCGGTTATCCTTTCCGAACGTAGCCAACCAGCCATGCCCTTGGCAGGACAACTGGCACACCAGAGGTTCGTCCGTCCCGGTCCTCTCGTACTAGGGACAGCCCTTCTCAATATTCCTACGCGCACAGCGGATAGGGACCGAACTGTCTCACGACGTTCTAAACCCAGCTCGCGTACCGCTTTAATGGGCGAACAGCCCAACCCTTGGGACCGACTCCAGCCCCAGGATGCGACGAGCCGACATCGAGGTGCCAAACCATCCCGTCGATATGGACTCTTGGGGAAGATCAGCCTGTTATCCCCGGGGTACCTTTTATCCGTTGAGCGACAGCGCTTCCACAAGCCACTGCCGGATCACTAGTCCCGACTTTCGTCCCTGCTCGACCCGTCGGTCTCACAGTCAAGCTCCCTTGTGCACTTACACTCAACACCTGATTACCAACCAGGCTGAGGGAACCTTTGGGCGCCTCCGTTACTCTTTAGGAGGCAACCGCCCCAGTTAAACTACCCATCAGACACTGTCCCTGATCCGGATCACGGACCCAGGTTAGACATCCAGCACGACCAGAGTGGTATTTCAACGGCGACTCCACAACCACTGGCGTGGCCGCTTCACAGTCTCCCACCTATCCTACACAAGCCGAACCGAACACCAATATCAAACTATAGTAAAGGTCCCGGGGTCTTTCCGTCCTGCTGCGCGAAACGAGCATCTTTACTCGTAGTGCAATTTCACCGGGCCTATGGTTGAGACAGTCGAGAAGTCGTTACGCCATTCGTGCAGGTCGGAACTTACCCGACAAGGAATTTCGCTACCTTAGGATGGTTATAGTTACCACCGCCGTTTACTGGCGCTTAAGTTCTCAGCTTCGCCACCCCGAAGAGCAGCTAACCGGTCCCCTTAACGTTCCAGCACCGGGCAGGCGTCAGTCCGTATACATCGCCTTACGGCTTCGCACGGACCTGTGTTTTTAGTAAACAGTCGCTTCTCGCTGGTCTCTGCGGCCACCCCCAGCTCACCGAGTAAATCGGATCACCAAGAATGGCCCCCCTTCTCCCGAAGTTACGGGGGCATTTTGCCGAGTTCCTTAACCATAGTTCACCCGAACGCCTCGGTATTCTCTACCTGACCACCTGAGTCGGTTTAGGGTACGGGCCGCCATGAAACTCGCTAGAGGCTTTTCTCGACAGCATAGGATCATCCACTTCACCACAATCGGCTCGGCATCAGGTCTCAGACTCATGCACGACGGATTTACCTACCGTGCGTCCTACACCCTTACCCCGGGACAACCACCGCCCGGGCTGGACTACCTTCCTGCGTCACCCCATCGCTTACCTACTACAAGTCTGGTTCATCGGCTCCACCACTACCCTCAACTCCGAAGAGATCGGGCCGGCTTCACGGACTTAGCATCGCCTGATTCAGTACTGGGCGTTTCAAAGCGGGTACCGGAATATCAACCGGTTGTCCATCGACTACGCCTGTCGGCCTCGCCTTAGGTCCCGACTTACCCTGGGCAGATCAGCTTGACCCAGGAACCCTTAGTCAATCGGCGCACACGTTTCTCACGTGTGTATCGCTACTCATGCCTGCATTCTCACTCGTGAACCGTCCACAACTCGCTTCCGCGGCTGCTTCACCCGGCACACGACGCTCCCCTACCCATCCACACAGGCGTTGGCCCTATATGTGTGAATGACACGACTTCGGCGGTACGCTTGAGCCCCGCTACATTGTCGGCGCGGAATCACTTGACCAGTGAGCTATTACGCACTCTTTCAAGGGTGGCTGCTTCTAAGCCAACCTCCTGGTTGTCTCTGCGACTCCACATCCTTTCCCACTTAGCGTACGCTTAGGGGCCTTAGTCGATGCTCTGGGCTGTTTCCCTCTCGACCATGGAGCTTATCCCCCACAGTCTCACTGCCGCGCTCTCACTTACCGGCATTCGGAGTTTGGCTAAGGTCAGTAACCCGGTAGGGCCCATCGCCTATCCAGTGCTCTACCTCCGGCAAGAAACACACGACGCTGCACCTAAATGCATTTCGGGGAGAACCAGCTATCACGGAGTTTGATTGGCCTTTCACCCCTAACCACAGGTCATCCCCCAGGTTTTCAACCCTGGTGGGTTCGGTCCTCCACGAAGTCTTACCTCCGCTTCAACCTGCCCATGGCTAGATCACTCCGCTTCGGGTCTAGAGCGTGCAACTCAAACGCCCTATTCGGACTCGCTTTCGCTACGGCTTCCCCACACGGGTTAACCTCGCTACACACCGCTAACTCGCAGGCTCATTCTTCAAAAGGCACGCAGTCACGACTGCATGTGCAAGCACACACAGCGACGCTCCCACGGCTTGTAGGCACACGGTTTCAGGTACTATTTCACTCCGCTCCCGCGGTACTTTTCACCATTCCCTCACGGTACTATCCGCTATCGGTCACCAGGGAATATTTAGGCTTAGCGGGTGGTCCCGCCAGATTCACACGGGATTTCTCGGGCCCCGTGCTACTTGGGTGTCTCTCAAACAAGCCGCTGATGTTTCAGCTACGGGGGTCTTACCCTCTACGCCGGACCTTTCGCATGTCCTTCGCCTACATCAACGGTTTCTGACTCGTCTCACAGCCGGCAGACCGTAAAAGAGAGATCCCACAACCCCGCATGCGCAACCCCTGCCGGGTATCACACGCATACGGTTTGGCCTCATCCAGTTTCGCTCGCCACTACTCCCGGAATCACGGTTGTTTTCTCTTCCTGAGGGTACTGAGATGTTTCACTTCCCCTCGTTCCCTCCACACTGCCTATGTGTTCAGCAGCGGGTGACAGCCCATGACGACTGCCGGGTTTCCCCATTCGGAAACCCCCGGATCAAAGCTTGGTTGACAGCTCCCCGGGGACTATCGTGGCCTCCCACGTCCTTCATCGGTTCCTGGTGCCAAGGCATCCACCGTGCGCCCTTAAAAACTTGGCCACAGATGCTCGCGTCCACTGTGCAGTTCTCAAACAACGACCAGCCACCCACCACCCCACCCGCAACGGATGAGTTCACTGGGGCCGGATCAGAAGGAACAACCATAACGGCCGCACCCTCAGACACCCAACAACGTGCCCGACACAATCAACCCGTTCCCGTTTTCCACGCCGAAGCAGTACTCACGAAACCGTGCTCATCGTGCCGAATAGTCAACGTTCCACCCATGAGCAACCAGCACCGGACATTCGCCGATGTACTGGCCTCTGACCAAACCGAAGCCTGGTAAGAAATGCTCCTTAGAAAGGAGGTGATCCAGCCGCACCTTCCGGTACGGCTACCTTGTTACGACTTCGTCCCAATCGCCAGTCCCACCTTCGACAGCTCCCTCCCACAAGGGGTTGGGCCACCGGCTTCGGGTGTTACCGACTTTCGTGACGTGACGGGCGGTGTGTACAAGGCCCGGGAACGTATTCACCGCAGCAATGCTGATCTGCGATTACTAGCAACTCCGACTTCATGGGGTCGAGTTGCAGACCCCAATCCGAACTGAGACCGGCTTTTTGAGATTCGCTCCGCCTCACGGCATCGCAGCTCATTGTACCGGCCATTGTAGCACGTGTGCAGCCCAAGACATAAGGGGCATGATGACTTGACGTCGTCCCCACCTTCCTCCGAGTTGACCCCGGCAGTCTCCTGTGAGTCCCCATCACCCCGAAGGGCATGCTGGCAACACAGAACAAGGGTTGCGCTCGTTGCGGGACTTAACCCAACATCTCACGACACGAGCTGACGACAGCCATGCACCACCTGTATACCGACCACAAGGGGGGCACCATCTCTGATGCTTTCCGGTATATGTCAAGCCTTGGTAAGGTTCTTCGCGTTGCGTCGAATTAAGCCACATGCTCCGCTGCTTGTGCGGGCCCCCGTCAATTCCTTTGAGTTTTAGCCTTGCGGCCGTACTCCCCAGGCGGGGAACTTAATGCGTTAGCTGCGGCACCGACGACGTGGAATGTCGCCAACACCTAGTTCCCAACGTTTACGGCGTGGACTACCAGGGTATCTAATCCTGTTCGCTCCCCACGCTTTCGCTCCTCAGCGTCAGTAATGGCCCAGAGATCCGCCTTCGCCACCGGTGTTCCTCCTGATATCTGCGCATTTCACCGCTACACCAGGAATTCCGATCTCCCCTACCACACTCTAGCTAGCCCGTATCGAATGCAGACCCGGGGTTAAGCCCCGGGCTTTCACATCCGACGTGACAAGCCGCCTACGAGCTCTTTACGCCCAATAATTCCGGACAACGCTTGCGCCCTACGTATTACCGCGGCTGCTGGCACGTAGTTAGCCGGCGCTTCTTCTGCAGGTACCGTCACTTTCGCTTCTTCCCTGCTGAAAGAGGTTTACAACCCGAAGGCCGTCATCCCTCACGCGGCGTCGCTGCATCAGGCTTTCGCCCATTGTGCAATATTCCCCACTGCTGCCTCCCGTAGGAGTCTGGGCCGTGTCTCAGTCCCAGTGTGGCCGGTCGCCCTCTCAGGCCGGCTACCCGTCGTCGCCTTGGTAGGCCATTACCCCACCAACAAGCTGATAGGCCGCGGGCTCATCCTTCACCGCCGGAGCTTTCAACCCCGTCCCATGCGGGACAGAGTGTTATCCGGTATTAGACCCCGTTTCCAGGGCTTGTCCCAGAGTGAAGGGCAGATTGCCCACGTGTTACTCACCCGTTCGCCACTAATCCACCACCGAAGCGGCTTCATCGTTCGACTTGCATGTGTTAAGCACGCCGCCAGCGTTCGTCCTGAGCCAGGATCAAACTCTCCGTGAATGTTTACCCGTAATCGGGTGCACACACACGAGAGCGGAACAACCGGTCGGAATAAGACCCGTTGTTCACAGCGTCCTCGCTGTGTTATCGCCTACCACCACCACATGGTGGCCGTAGGACTTTCAAAGGAACCACCAACCTGCCGAAGCAGGCCGGGGTATCAACATATCTGGCGTTGACTTTTGGCACGCTGTTGAGTTCTCAAGGAACGGACGCTTCCTTCGGTCCCGTATCACCGGGGCCCTCCGGGCGCTTCCCTTCGTTCTTGCGTTTCCGACTCTATCAGACTCTTTCGTGTCCGATTCCCGGTCGAAGCGGGCCGTACAGTTTCGCTTTCCAGGTTCTCCACTTTCGCGTTTTCCCTTTCCGGCGATTCCAACTTTACCAGACTCCATTTCGTTCCGTTTCCGGTCCGAATGTGAATTCCGGCGGCCTGCGGAGTGGCCTTGCCTTTCGGCGGATCCGACTTTATCAGGATCTCGCGGGCCGAAAGAACAACCCGAGCGATTCAATAAAGGAGAATCATGTGGCCCGGCGGAGTTAACAAGAACCCCTGCACGAGCGGAGTAGACAATATGCGCTCATCCCGAACTTGTCCAGCCCGAGGCAACCGTTTAAATCTACCTCCCCACGTCTCCCGTGTCAACGGGTTTTGTGGGCGAAGAGGACACTAGCAGCTCAGCAGGGGTGAAAGCACATCGGTGGTCAGGCTGCGGTGGGAAGCTCGGCGCTGCGTTCGACCGCTGCGAGGTCGCCCATGTCGCCGGCGCGGGCCGCGCGGCCGCCGAGGATGTAGACGTACGCGAGAAAGGCCAGCTCAGCGCCGATGCCGATGGTGATCCGGGCCCAGGTCGGGAGGCCGGACGGCGTCACGAACCCCTCGATGAGCCCGGAGACGAACAGGACCAGGGCCAGGCCGATGGCCATTCCCAGTGCGGCGCGGCCCTGCTGGGCCAGAGCGGTCCGGCGTGACAGGGGGCCCGGGTCGATCACCGCCCAGCCGAGGCGTAGCCCCGTGCCCGCTGCGACGAACACCGCGGTCAGTTCGAGCAGACCGTGGGGCAGCACGAGGCCGAGGAAGACGTCGAGCCGGCCCGCGGAGGACATCAGGCCTATGCCGACGCCGAGGTTCAGCATGTTGAGGAAGAGGATCCAGATCACCGGTATGCAGAGGAACGCCCCCAGGACCAGGCACAGGGCCGCGGCCTGCGCGTTGTTCGTCCATACCTGTGCCGCGAACGACGCCGCCGGATGGCTGGAGTAGTAGGTCTCGTACTCCCCGCCCGGCCGGGTCATCGCGCGGAGGTCTTCCGGTGCCGCGATCGCGGCCTGCACTTCGGGGTGCGTACCGATCCACCATCCCAGCAGTGCCGCCACCGCGGTCGAGAGCACCGCGGTGGGCACCCACCAGTGGCGCGAGCGGTAGACCGCTGCCGGAAACCCCGCGGTGAGGAACCGGGCCGCGTCCCGCCAGGAGGCCTTGCGGGTCCCCGTCACGGTCGACCGGGCGCGGGCCACGAGCTGGGTGAGGCGTCCGGTGAGGAGCGGGTCCGAGCTGCTCGACTGGATCAGCGAGAGGTGCGTCGCCGTCCGCTGGTAGAGGACGACCAGTTCGTCCGCTTCCGCACCCGTGAGGCGGCGTCCTCGGCGCAGGAGGTGTTCCAGGCGGTCCCACTCCGTGCGGTGGGCGGTGACGAAGACGTCGAGGTCCATGGGCGTCTGTTGCTCCAGGCGAAGGGGCGTACGGGTCCGTACTGCTGCGGCGCGCTGGCGGTCAGCTTGGCAGACTGGGCCCGGCTGGGGCAGGGAAGGTCGGCGAAGGGTGGGGCCCGATGAGTGAGCTGGTGACCGGTGACGCGGTCGTGCTGGGCTTGAGGCCTGCTCGGCTGCCGAGCAGGGCCTTGGCCTCCGCCATCGATCTGGCGGTGACGTTCGCCGTCTTCATCCTGGTGTCGGTGCTGCTGGGTATCGCTTCCGCCGCCCTGGACGAGGCCGCCGTCGCCGCGATCGGCGTCGCCTCGTTCCTGCTGGTCCTGATCGGTGGGCCCGTCGCGGTGGAGACCTTGAGCCATGGCCGCTCACTGGGGAAGCTGGCCTGCGGGCTGCGGGTGGTGCGGGACGACGGCGGGCCGATCCGGTTCCGGCACGCGCTGGTACGTGGGGCCATGGGGCTCGTCGAGATCCTCCTGACCTTCGGTGCCGTGGCCTCCATCGCGTCCCTGGTTTCGGCACGGGGGCGCCGGATCGGTGACGTGTTCGCCGGAACGCTGGTGATCCGGGAGCGCGTCGCCGCGACGGGCCGGTCCGTCGCCGTGCCGCCTCCCCCGCCCTGGCTGGTCGGCCGGTTCGCGGAGCTGGATCTGTCGGGCGTACCGGACGAGCTCTGGTCGGCGGTACGGCAGTACCTGACGCGGATGCAGCAGCTGGATCCCGGTGTAGGGCGGTCGATCGCGGAACGGCTGGCCGGTGAGCTGGTCGCGCGGACGGGGGCCGCCGCGCCGCAGGGCGTTCCCGCCGCCGCGTTTCTGGCCGCGGTGGTGCATGAGCGGCAGTCCCGGGATGCGCGGCGCGTGTTCGCCGGGCCTCGGACCGGGGCGTACGTCCAGGCCCCCGTTCCCCCCGTGACCGCTGGGGCCGGTGGACTCGGCGGGATTGGTGGGGGTGCAGGTGCCGTTGCTGGGGCAGGTTCCCGGGCTGGGGACGGTCGCGCCGGTCACGACGAGCAGCGGCGCGGGGGCGCTTCCTCGGCGGGGTTCGCCCCGCCCGGCTAGTCGGCGTCCGGCCTGTCCGTGTCCGGCTCGTCGAGGTGCGACCCGTAGGCGCGTGGGGACGGGGGTGTCTCCAGGTGTTCGAGCTCGATGCCGGGCGCTGCGAGGACCACGTCACCGGCGATGTGGACGGTGTGCTGCTCCCCGGTGTCCAGGGCGCTGACCTGGTATTCGTCCACGATCAGGGGGCCGTTGTCAGTGGCGTGCGCTTCACTGTTCAGCAGGGCCCAGGACTGGTCGACGGTCCTGGGCGCGAGGACCGGGTCCGTGAAGGTGACCACGCGGACGCGGGTCGTGGGGGAAGCGGGGGTGAGGCGCAGGAGACGGCTCATGGCGATGAGGAATGCGGGGGACGTGCCGGCGAAGGCGTGGGCACGGACGTTGCCTTCGGTGGCGTGGCTGCCGGTGGGATCGGTCCGGACCCAGGTGACCCCTTCCAGGGCCGCTCCTCGTACCTGCCAGCTCGCGGCATGGAGTTCCAGACGGATGGGCCGGCCCAGCTCGTCCAGGGCGATGTCGACGGAGCCGAGGTGGTCTCCGGAGGGGGATGTGGTCTGGGAGACGTAGCGCCAGCCGGAGGGGCCCGGGGCGCAGTGGAAGTGTTCTTCGCCGAGGGGGGTGTGATCGTGAAGGTCGTGGAGCGAATACCTGCCGCGGGGCATGGGGTCCTTCGGGTTCCTCGGGCTGTGCGGGGGCGGTAACGGGAGCAGGCCCCCGGCACGGGGGTGCGGGGGCCTGCACTCGGATCTGCTACGGACGGCAACGCACCTGCTGCGGTGTCGCTGCCGGATGCTGTGACGCCGCTCGGCGTTCGGAAGGCCAGCCTTCCGAACGCCGGGAGTGGGTCAGTAGCGGTAGTGGTCGGGCTTGTACGGGCCCTCTACCTCGACACCGATGTACGCCGCCTGCTCGGGGCGCAGCGTCGTGAGCTTGACGCCCAGGGCGTCGAGGTGGAGGCGGGCGACCTTCTCGTCCAGATGCTTGGGCAGCACGTACACGTCGGTCGGGTACTCCTCGGGCTTCGTGAACAGCTCGATCTGCGCGAGGGTCTGGTCCGCGAAGCTGTTGGACATCACGAAGGACGGGTGTCCGGTCGCGTTGCCCAGGTTCAGCAGGCGGCCCTCGGACAGGACGATGAGGACCTTGCCGTCGGGGAACGTCCAGGTGTGGACCTGGGGCTTGACCTCGTCCTTGACGATGCCGTCGATCCGGGCGAGACCGGCCATGTCGATCTCGTTGTCGAAGTGGCCGATGTTCCCGACGATGGCCTGGTGCTTCATCCGGGCCATGTCCTTGGCCATGATGATGTCCTTGTTGCCCGTCGTGGTGATGAAGATGTCGGCCTGCTCCACGACATCGTCCAGCGTGGCGACCTGGTAGCCGTCCATCGCCGCCTGCAGCGCGCAGATCGGGTCGATCTCGGTGATGATCACCCGGGCGCCCTGGCCGCGGAGGGACTCCGCGCAGCCCTTGCCCACGTCTCCGTAGCCGAAGACGACGGCGGTCTTGCCGCCGATGAGGACGTCGGTGGCGCGGTTGATGCCGTCGATCAGGGAGTGGCGGCAGCCGTACTTGTTGTCGAACTTGGACTTGGTCACCGCGTCGTTCACGTTGATCGCGGGGAACAGGAGGGAGCCGTCACGGTGCATCTCGTAGAGGCGGTGGACGCCCGTCGTCGTCTCCTCGGTGACACCGCGGATCTCGGAGGCGAGCTGGGTCCACTTCTGCGGGGCCTCGCCGAGGGTGCGGTTCAGCAGGGTGAGGATGTGGGCGTACTCCTCGCTGTCCGCGGTCGACGGGTCCGGGGCGGCGCCGGCCTTCTCGAACTCGACGCCCTTGTGGACGAGGAGGGTGGCGTCGCCACCGTCGTCCAGGATCATGTTCGGGCCGCCGGTGGGGGTGTTCGGCCAGGTCAGCGCCTGCTCCGTGCACCACCAGTACTCCTCCAGGGTCTCGCCCTTCCAGGCGAAGACCGGGACGCCCGCGGGGGCCTCGGGGGTGCCGTTCGGGCCGACCGCGATGGCGGCGGCGGCGTGGTCCTGGGTGGAGAAGATGTTGCAGGAGGCCCAGCGGACCTCGGCGCCCAGGGCGACGAGGGTCTCGATGAGCACGGCGGTCTGCACGGTCATGTGCAGCGAGCCGGTGATCCGGGCGCCGGCCAGCGGCTGGGCGGCGGCGAACTCCTTGCGGATCGACATCAGGCCGGGCATCTCGTGCTCGGCGAGCGTGATCTCCTTGCGCCCGAACGGGGCGAGGGAGAGGTCGGCGACCTTGAAGTCCTGGCGGTCGGTGGCCGTCGTCATAACGGGCTGCTCCTCGTGATGGGTCGAGGGTGGGCTGTCTCTGGGCTGACTCTGCGGCGCGGCGGGCACAGGAATGCCCGAGCGGATTCGCAGTGCAGTCCGTCGGAGGCCCTCTGTCCCTCGCCCGGCTCGCTGGTGCCAGCCGGTCGACCGCCATCAGCAGCGACGTCTGTGTTCCGTATCCGAATCTACACCGAACGGCCCAGTGGGCCCCAGCCCGTTCGGGAGAGGGGCGTGTGTGCGGGGTCACCGGGCCGATCGGGGCTGGTGTGCGGTGGGTCAGTGGCCGGAATCGCTCGGGGTCTCGGTCGGGCCGTCGAGCGTCTTGCCCGGGTTGGTTCCGGTCGCGGCGGCCTCCGCGTTGTAGATGTCCGGCTCCAGGTAGATGACCCGGGCGATCGGGACCGCGTCGCGGATGCGGTGCTCGGCGGCGTTGATGGCCTCGGCGACCTCGGCGGCGGTCTCGTCGTGCCGGACCGCGATCTTGGCGGCGACCAGCAGCTCCTCGGGGCCGAGGTGCAGGGTGCGCATGTGGATGATGCGGGTGACGGTGTCGCCGTCCACCACGGCCGCCTTGATCTTCTCGACGTCCTCGATACCGGCGGACTCGCCGAGCAGGAGGGACTTCGTCTCGACGGCCAGGACGATCGCGATGAGGATCAGCAGGATGCCGATGCAGAGGGTGCCGATGCCGTCCCAGACGCCGTTGCCGGTGGCGAGGGCGAGGCCGACGCCGCCGAGCGCCAGGATCAGGCCGACGAGGGCGCCGAGGTCCTCCAGCAGGACGACCGGCAGCTCGGGGGCCTTGGAACGGCGGACGAACTCGGTCCAGGAGCGGTTGCCGCGGGTGAGGTTGGACTCCTTGATCGCCGTACGGAAGGAGAAGATCTCGGCGATGATCGCGAAGACCAGGACCCCGACCGGCCAGTACCAGGCCTCGATCTCGTGCGGGTGCTTGATCTTCTCGTAGCCCTCGTACACGGCGAACATGCCACCGACCGAGAAGAGGACGATGGAGACGAGGAACGCGTAGATGTAGCGCTCGCGCCCGTAGCCGAAGGGGTGTTCAGGGGTCGCTTCGCGCTTGGCCCTCTTGCCGCCGAGCAGCAGCAGGCCCTGGTTGCCCGAGTCGGCGAGCGAGTGGACGCTCTCCGCGAGCATCGACGAGGACCCACTGAAGAGGAACGCTACGAATTTGGCCACGGCGATCGAGAGGTTGGCGGCGAGTGCCGCCACGATCGCCTTGGTTCCGCCTGACGCGCTCATGAGTGCGTGGTGTCCCTTCGTCGGTGCGCGGCACGTGCCGTCGCGGTGAGGCGGCACATTGTTGCAGCCATCCGGACGTGCGCGTGGGTCAGGCCGCCACGGTGGCCCGGAAGAGTGTGCCCGGTCCCGTTGCATCGACACGCTCACCGGCCGGGACGTAGGCCGACTCCCCCGGTCCGAGCGCGATTTCGCCGACCGTGACCGTGCCCGCCGTGCAGAGCAGGATCTGGGGGGTGGGGGCGGTCAGGTCGGTGGGGGCCGCGCCGGACGCGAGGGTGTAGCGGGACAGGGCGAACTCGTCGACCGGGGTCTCGTAGAGTTCCTCGCCCGACGGGGCCGCTTCCGGGCGCAGTACACCGGGCTCGGTGGCCTCGAAGCGGACGATCCGCAGGAGTTCGGGGACGTCGATGTGCTTGGGGGTCAGGCCGCAGCGCAGCACGTTGTCCGAGTTGGCCATGATCTCGACGCCGAGGCCGTCGAGATAGGCGTGCGGGACGCCCGCCCCGAGGAACAGGGCTTCGCCGGGCTGGAGTTGTACGTAGTTCAGCAGCATCGCGGCGAGGACCCCGGGGTCGCCCGGGAAGTGGTGGGCGATGCGGGCGTACGGGGCGTGGGCGCCGCCGAGGCGTTCGGCGGCGGCCGCCGCCTCCGTCACGGTCTCGGTCATCTCCGCCGGGTCCCCGCTGAGGATCGCCGTGAGCACCTCGCGGAGGGCCGCCTCCTCGGGGTGAGCGCGGAGGAGGTCCACGTACGGCTTGAGGGAGTCGACTCCCAGCGCCTCCATCGCGTCCGCCGCCTCGGCGGGCGGGCGGAAACCGCACAGCCCGGCGAACGGGGTGAGGGCGCAGATCAGTTCGGGCTTGTGGTTCGCGTCCTTGTACGTGCGGTGGGGGGCGTCGATCGGGACGCCCCGGGCCTCTTCGTCGGCGTAACCCTCGCGGGCCTGGTCCAGGTCGGGGTGGACCTGGACGGAGAGGGGGGCGCCGGCGGCGAGGAGCTTCAGGAGGAAGGGGAGGCGGGGGCCGAACCGGGCGACGGTCGGCGCGCCGAGCTCGCCTTCCGGGTCGGCGTCGATGGCCTCGGTGAGGGCCAGTTCGATCTCGCCGGACGCGGTGGTGCGGGTGATTCGTGAGGGCGCTCCGGGATGGGCTCCCATCCACATCTCGGCCTGCGGTTCGCCGGTGGGCGCGATGCCGAGCAGGGCGGGGATGGCCGTGGTGGACCCCCAGGCGTAGGGGCGCACGGTGTTGGACAGCCGGTCCATGGAGTCGTCCTCGGGGTGGGGCGGAGCGGTCGGGCGGGTCAGTGTCGCACCAGGGGTATCAGTGTTGCGTGAGGCCCTGGCGTCGGTGGGGTGGCCGGGGAGTGAGGGACGGGTGGGGCCTGGGAGGCCCGGGGGACCTGGGAGGGCTCGGAGGTCTGGGGGTGCGTCGGTGGAGCTCGCCTTGTCAGGTGGGGCTTGGATACCTGGGGCCGAGGGGCCTGGGGTGCGTCTCGCCAGGTGGGGCTTGCCTCTCCTGTGCTCCGTGTCAGGGCTGGGGCGCTGACGCCAGCGAGAGGTAGACGGCCGCGAAGTCGGTGATCGCGAGCAGCTCGGCGACTGCTTCCAGTTCGCCGCCCTCCTCCGGCTCCAGCTCGCTGACCGGTGTGTCGTGGCCGAGCGCCAGTTCCCTGGCCGCCGGGTAGGCGCTGAGGCCTCCTGGGCGGTCCCGGAGCAGGACGACCCGGGCCCGCAGCGTCTCGCCCTCCTCCACCCGGTCGCGGAAGAAGTCGTCGGGGTCCGCGCCGGCCGCGAAGTCCCCGGCCAGGAGCGTGCCGTGCGAGGGCAGCGCCTCGGGGAGCTGTGCGGTGAGAGCGGGTCGGCCCGCCAGTTCGGACAGTACGGCGGCGAAGCGGCGGCCGACCGGGCCCGCGGCCTCGCCCTCCGTCCACAGGAGCGGCAGGCTGTCGGCGAGTTCGGCGGCGAGCGTCTTGGCCGGGTTGCTGTACGTGGCGATGGCCGGACCGCAGCGTTCCGCGGTGCGGTCCAGGCGGTCCGCCACCTTCTGCAGGTCCTCGGGGGTCGCGGTCACCAGGCCGACCCGGTCCAGGAGCGCCAGCAGAGGTGTGAGCAGCGCCCACAGCGTGCCGGGGCCGGCGGCCGAGGCCTCCGCGTCGTACTCGCCGTGCGGGGCGGCCGCCATCGGGACGACCAGGCCGTGCACCCCGTCGACCGCCTCGCGCAGCGGTGAGCGGGTGGGGGCGACGGCGACGACGGTGCAGCCGCGGCGGTAGGCCTGCTCGGCGAGCAGGGCGAGGCCCGGTTCGGAGCCGTCGGCGGTCGCGATGAGGAGCAGGTCCACGGATCCGGCCCAGCCGGGCAGGGCCCAGCGCAGGGCGCCGGGGGCGGGGGCGACGCCCGTGGGGCGAATGCGGGTGACGGGGGCGGCCGCGCCCGCCAGCGCGCCGATCAGGTCGGCGACCCCGGAGGCGGCGGTGCCGGGGCCCGCGACGAGGACGGCGCGGGGGCGGCCCTCGGGGGCCAGGCCGCCGATGCCCGCCTCGGCGGCGTGCCGGACGGCGGTACGGACCCGCGCGCCGGCCTCGGCTGCGCCACGCAGCAGATCGCGGCGGTCGGCTCGGGCCAGGGCTTCCGGGGCGTCGAGCAAGGACTCGTCGAGCATGGCGGTGGGCCTCCGATGACCGGGTGGGGTGCGGGCTGCGGGTACGGGGCGGGGCAACCTCGGCTGGCGTGTCCCGGTGTGGCGCCGAGGCGGTCCGCCCCGCCTGCGGTCTGCTGCCGTCCCGTCCCGTACGGGTGTCGCTCGCGGTCAGGCGGGGCGGCGGGCCTCGTCGACGAGAAGGACCGGGATGCCGTCCCGGACCGGGTAGGCCAGGCCGCAGTCGTCGCCCGTGCAGACCAGTTCGGGGGTGTCGGCCGCCGAACGGTCGTCGAGCGGGGAGTGGCAGGCCGGGCAGGCCAGGATTTCCAGGAGGCCGGCTTCGAGCGCCATGGGGTGAGTCCCTTCGAGCATGCGAGTTGCGATCCGCGTGGATCAGGCGTCGTCAGCCTACCGCCGGGGTGGTGGGGGCGCGGCCCGGCCCGGGGGAGGAAACGGGGGATGGGGCGGGGCGGGCGGCGGGCTTCTCCCCGCCCCGCCCCTTCCCGTAACCGGGGCTCCGCCCCGGACCCCGCTCCTCAAACGCCGGAGGGGCTGAAGGAGGCCGGGTCCGGGCCGGAAAGGCCCCCGGAGGGGCTGGGTCAGCCCCGGATCAAGGCCAGGACCTCGTCGCGTACCGCTGTCATCGTCTTTTCGTCCCCCGCCTCCACGTTCAGGCGCAGCAGCGGTTCCGTGTTCGAGGCTCGGAGGTTGAACCACCAGTCGGGGGCCGTCACCGTGAGGCCGTCCAGGTCGTCGAAGGTGATGTCCTCGCGGGTGCCGTACACCTTCTTGACCTCGGTCAGGCTGGCGGTCTGGTCGGCGACGGTGGAGTTGATCTCGCCGGAGCCGGTGTAGCGGTCGTACTCCGCGACCAGCTCGGAGAGGGGCTTCTGCTGGCCGCCGAGTGCGGCGAGTACGTGGAGGGCGGCGAGCATGCCCGTATCGGCGTTCCAGAAGTCGCGGAAGTAGTAGTGCGCCGAGTGCTCGCCGCCGAAGATCGCGCCGTGCTCGGCCATCTCCGCCTTGATGAACGAGTGGCCGACCCGGGTGCGGACGGGGGTGCCGCCGTTCTCGCGCACCACCTCGGGGACGGACGAGGAGGTGATCAGGTTGTGGATCACGATGCCCTGGCCGCCGTTGCGGGCCAGTTCGCGGGCGGCCACCAGGGCCGTGATCGCGGACGGCGACACGCCCGCGCCCCGCTCGTCGACCACGAAGCAGCGGTCCGCGTCGCCGTCGAAGGCGAGGCCCAGGTCGGCCCCCTCGGCGAGCACGCGGGCCTGGAGGTCGACGATGTTCTTGGGGTCGAGGGGGTTGGCCTCGTGGTGGGGGAAGGTGCCGTCCAGCTCGAAGTACATCGGTACGAGGTCGAGCGGGAGGCCCTCGAAGACCGTGGGGACCGTGTGGCCGCCCATGCCGTTGCCCGCGTCCACCACGACCTTCAAGGGACGGATCGCGGTCAGGTCGACCAGGCCGAGGAGGTGGGACGCGTAGTCGGTGAGGGTGTCGCGTTCCGTGATCGTGCCGGGGGCCGGGGCGGCGGCCGGCCTCGGGGCGCCTTCCGACCACTGCTCGACCAGCGTGCGGATCTCGGCCAGGCCGGTGTCCTGGCCGACCGGGGCCGCGCCCGCCCGGCACATCTTGATGCCGTTGTACTGCGCCGGGTTGTGCGAGGCCGTGAACATCGCCCCGGGGAGGTCCAGCGCCCCCGACGCGTAGTAGAGCTGGTCCGTCGAGCAGAGGCCGATGAGCGTGACGTCCGCGCCCCGCGCCGCCGCTCCGCGCGCGAACGCCCCGGCCAGGGCGGGTGAGGTCGGGCGCATGTCGTGGCCGATCACGATCGCGTCGGCGGCCGTGACCTGGACGAACGCGGATCCGAAGAGTTCGGCCAGCGACTCGTCCCACTGGTCGGGCACCACTCCGCGCACGTCGTACGCCTTCACGAGCTGCGACAGATCAGCAACCACGGCCGGTCCTCCTGGGGTCTTTACGGAGCGCCCAAACTACCCGGCCGGGCAGTGCCTTGAGAGACAGCCTCAGGAGTCCGGGGAGCGCAGCACCCTCAGGTGGCCCCGGCGGGCCACCTCCACCGGGTCGGCCGAGCGCCGGCCCCGTCCTCCGTCGTCCGGGCCCCGGTCGTGCGGGCGTGCCGCCTCGCGGACCGCGTTGGCCAGTGCTTCGAGGTCGTCGCCGCTCGGGTGCGCCGGTGCGGAGCCGTCGGAGAGCCGCACCACTTCCCAGCCCCGAGGCGCGGTGAGCCGCTCACTGTGTTCGGCGCACAGGTCGTAGCAGTGGGGCTCGGCGTAGGTGGCGAGCGGGCCGAGGACCGCAGTCGAATCGGCATAGACGTACGTCAGTGTCGCGACGGCAGGGCGGCCGCACGCGGTGCGCGAACAGCGACGTACAGGGCTCACGATGTTGGACGGTACCGCACTCTTGAGCGGGCCGCGACGACTCCCCCTCGGGTCACCCCACCGTGTCGCCCTGTGACCTGCCGCACAGCGATGATTCCGGCGGCTACCCTGACCTGCGCCGCGGCAGGGGCCTCGTGATCGTCGGCCGGTCGCGCCGGTCGCGGTCGGGGTGGATCGCGGCGTCCGGAACAGGGTCAATGATCGGATGACGGGCCTGAAATGGGCTCAACCTTGGCCGAAATGTTCAACTGTGGACATCCGGAGGCGGGGTGCCCGCCTCCCCTCCCGGGGCCGCCGCCCGTCCGTCCCCGATGGGGCCGCAACGCCGGCCCGGCCGCGTCGTCCCGCCGATCGCCTCGGTCCCCGGAGCGTTACGCTGCGTCGGTGATGGACAGTTCCGTACCCCCCCACCCGTTCGAGCCGCGGCCCCGGCGCCGTGACCGTCATGGCCGCGGTATGCGCGGGCCGGTCGCACCACCGCAGGTGCCGCTGTCGGCCAGCCGGGGAGAGACCTTCCGTGATCTGGTCCAGGACTCGGTGGAGCGGCTGGAGCGGCGCTGGCCCCAGCTGGCCGAGGTCGACTTCGTCGTCCTCGATGTGCCCGGCACTCCGGAGGAGGTCGTTCCGCTCGGCAGCGCGGTCTCCGCGGCGAAGGGGCGGCCCGCGCAGATCGTCGTCTACCGGCGGCCCGTAGAGATCCGCACCAAGAGCCGCGACGAGCGCGCCCTGCTCGTGCACGAGGTCGTCGTCGAGCAGGTCGCCGAGCTGCTGGGGCTGGCCCCCGAGTCGGTCGACCCCCGGTACGGGCAGGACTGATCCGGGGTCCCGGTCCTCCGGTACGGGCAGGACCGGGCGCTCGCGCCAGAGCCGGGCGCCCTCAGTCGTCCAGGACCGAGAGGTCCTGGCGCGCTGACGGGACCTCGACCATGCCCCCGTCGTCGGGGAGCGTCTGCACCGTGAACATCTGGACGTCGTTCGAGGTGAGCGCCAGGGAGCGCGACGCGTGGACCGGGCCGCCCGACGTCGTCTCGACGGTCAGGGCGTAGGAGCCCTTGAGGCCTTCCGGGGCCTTCGGGGTGACGGCGAGGGTCGTACCGGCCTTGACCGTGTACGTCTCGACGGCCGGTTCGCCGCCGCCGCTGCCCGCCGACGCGGTGACCTTCACCTTGGCCGTGGCCCCCGGCGCGGTCAGGGACAGCGTCGAACCCTTGGCCCGGTTGTCCGGGACGGTCGCCCGGGCGCCGACGGGACCGGTGGCGGGGATGTAGGCGATCTCCTGCTGGCCGCCCTTGCCCCGGACCACGCGCAGCGCGGCCACGATCGGGGTCGCCCGGTCCTTCCGGACGGGACTCAGGCGCAGGGAGCCCGGCTCGCCGCGGGTGAGGTCCTTGAGGTCGACGGCGGCCGTCATCGAGGACTTGATGTGCAGGGTGGCGTTGCCGGCCGGGGAGAACGTCGCGTTCTCCCCCATGAGCTGGACCTTCACGTCCGCGTCGGCCTCGCCGGGCGCGAACGCCACCAGCTGTACGGAGGTGGCGTCGGCCGGGATGCCCGGCAGCACGAGCGTGCCGGAGGGGTCCTCGGACGCGGTGATCCAGTCGCTGCCCGCGCTGGCGTCGGCGCTCATGACGACCGCGCCGATCCGCCCCGAGCGGGTGGTGACATGGGCGGTCAGCTGGTCGACGGCCTCGGAGGTGAGGGTGGACAGCAGGACGGCGACGCTGGAGCGGGCGGGCACGGTGATGCCGTCGCCGACCTCGGACTTGAGCGCGCCCTCGGGGCCGTACAGCTCGATGTCGGCCACGGCGCCGGTGTCGTCGGGGTTGGTGAGGTGGAGGTAGTCCTGGCGGGACTTGGCGGTGCTCGCGCCCGGGAACCAGAAGTCCGTGTCGGGGGCGGTGCAGGTGACCCCGAGGAGCCCGCGGGAGCCGCCCGCGCTGACCTCGGTGGTCTGCTGCGCGGTCCAGCCGGGGGCCAGCTTGCCGGTGGCCGTGCCGACGAGGGCCGGGGCGCCGGAGCCGTTCGCCTCCGCGACGACCGGCGTTCCGGGCTCCTTCACGGCGAGGACCGGCTTCTCGGCCTTCTCCTTCGCCTTCTTCGCCGCTTCCTCGGCCTTCTTGACCTTCTTCGGGTCGGTCTCGTCCTCGTCGTCCACGACCGGCAGCGCCGGCTTCAGCTCGGCGGCGCCCTTGGTTTCGCCGCCCTCGCCCGCCGGCGTGAACGCGGTGTACCGCGTCTCGGCGAGGTCGGAGTTGCTGGGCGCCGGGCAGACCAGGCCGGCCCGCTCGACCGGCAGCAGGGCGGCGGACTTCGCGGCGGGCTCGGCCGGGGCGCCGGGCGCGGTGACCGTGGCGAATCCGGTGACGGCGGCCAGGACGGCGGCGCCCGCGATCAGGGACAGGTGGGTGGACTTCACTCGGACTCGCCTCGCGATGCGTTACCGGTCTGCCACGGGGCCTGACCCGGGGCCGGGGGGTCGGTCTGTTCGCCGTTCTCGGTGTACGGGTGCTGCTGGTGCGGCTGCCCGCCGATGTACCGGCCGTACTCGTCGTACGCACCCTGGTCGTCGTACACGGCACTCCGGCCGTTGTACGTGCCCTGGTCGTCGTACTGCTGGGCGTACGGGTCCTGGACTCCGTAGCCGCTCTGGTAGTCGGCACTCTGCCGGCCCTGCTGATGCTGTTGCTGCTGGGCGTACGGGTCCGGCTGCTGGTACGTCGCGTAGTAGTCGGCGGTCGGCTGCTGCTGCCCGTCCCACTGCGCGTACTCGTCGTACTGCTGCGGAACCGCCGCATAGCCGCCGGTGGCCTCCTGCGGGTCGTGCGTCGGCGCGTTCTCGGCGTACGGGTCGGCGGACTGCTGCGCCGGGATGTACTCCCCCGGGTCCACGGCCCGCGACGGGTCGTCGTTCCCGGCCTCCTCGGCCGCAGCCGCCTCCGCCTGGGCCGCGGCGCGCAGCCTGCGGGCGCGGCGGCCCTCGCCGTCGACCGGCTCGGCGGCGACGGCGAGCGCCTCGTCGGGCAGGTCGTCGTCGATCTCCCGGCGGCGGCCCGGCAGGGCCATGACCACCAGGACCACCAGCAGCCCGACCTGGGCCCAGATCCACGCGGTGTGGGTGATCGGGGCGTCGTGGGTGAGGTCCAGACGGCCGCCGTTCGCGGGCAGTTCGAAGCCCTGGGCCCAGCCGTCGACGGTCTTGCGGGTCAGCGGCTTGCCGTCCAGCGTGGCCGTCCAGCCCGGGTCGGCGGCGTCCGCGATCCGCAGTACGCGGCCCGCCTCGCCGGACGGGATCTCGGAGTGGGCCTCGACGGCGGCCGAGCCGACCGCGATGTGGTCGCCCTCGCCGGAGGCCGGAGCGATCATGACGCGGGCGACCTGGCGGTCCACCCGCCACAGGGCGCTGCCGTCGAGCTGGCTGAGGCGGCTGAGCCCCGGGGTCGCGTCGAGGACCCGGCTCATCTCGCGCGGCGCTCCGTCCCGGACGAGGACGTAGCGGATCGCGAAGCCGCTGAGCTGGCCGCCCTGGTCGGCGCCGGAGCCCGCGACGAGGTTGGCGACGACCTTGTCGAGGTGGCTGTTGCTGCCGCCCGCCTCGGTCAGTTCGCCGTCGCCGAGCCGGGCCCCCGAGCCGCGGACCAGGCTGTACGAGACGGTGTCGGGCGAGGTGCCGCCCAGGATGAGGGTGCGGGGCTGGTCGCGGGTGGTGCTCTCCTCCGCGACGAAGGCGGGGACCTGCACGGGGTCGCGGCGCTCCAGGGGGCCGTCGGCGCCGCCGATCATCCAGCCGGCCGCGGCCAGGACCGGGGCCAGTCCGGCGGCCAGCGCGATCAGGGCCGCCACGGGCTGGCGCCAGCCGAAGCTCTGCTCGGCGACCCGGATGCGGGCCCCGTCCGCGCCGACCAGGGCGGCGGCGATCAGGGCGGTGCCGTAGACGAGGGTGGCGGGTCCGGCCCAGGTGGATCCGTTGGCGACGGCGGCGAAGAGGAAGCCGACGAGCGCGACGGCCCAGGCCGTGCGGACGGCGAACTGCCGCTCCTCGCGCAGCAGGGCGGCGAGCGCGGCCAGCACGATGCCGAGCAGCAGGATGCCGCCCGCCGCGCCCGGGCCGCCGGGGCTGATGCCGAGCAGGTCGAGGCCCGATGCCCCGCCCGTACCGGTGTCCAGGCCGGCCTCGGTCAGAAGCGCGGACGGGTTCGTCAGGAGGCTCAGCGACCAGGGGGCGAGGACCAGGACCGGGGTGGCGACGGCGGCGACGAAGCGGAGCGCGTACGCCGTGATGTCGCCGCGCCGCAGCACGAGCACGCCGAGGCCGAGGACCACGGCGAGCGGCCAGACGATCGGGGTGAACGCCATGGTGACGGTCAGCAGCAGCGTGTACGCCCAGGTGGCGCGCCAGCTGCCGCGCTCACCGGCCGCCCTGTCGGCGCGCAGCCCGTGGGCGGCGACGCCCGCGCGGGCGATCAGCGGGAGGAGGACCAGGAGGGCGGCGGTGCCCAGGCGGCCGGTGGCCAGGGCGCCGGTCGCGGCGGGCAGGAAGGCGTACGCGACGCTCGCCCAGGCGCGCAGCAGGCGGGAGGGGAGCAGCGGACGGGAGGCGAAGTAGGCGGTGGCCCCGGCCAGCGGGATCGAGCAGACCAGCAGCACGCTGACGGCGAGTCCGGTCGAGCCGAGGAAGAGGGCCGACAGGGCGGCGAGCAGGGCGAGGTAGGGCGGCGCCGTCTGGGTGCCCCCGGTGCCCACCGTGTGCCAGGCGTCCGCGTACCGCCCCCAGAGCGAGCCGAGCTCGGCGGGGACGGGCAGCAGCGCACCGCCCGCGAGTGCGCCGCCGCTGAGCAGGTTGCGGCAGGCGATGAGCGAGACGACGAGGAGCAGGGCGAAGAGGACGGGGCCGGGCTTGCGGCCGATGCGCTTGAGGCGGGCGAACTGGTCGACTTCGAGGAAGTCGGCGTCGTCGCCGCCGGGGCCGGATTCGACGGCTCCGTGGCGCGAGCCGCCCGAGTCGGAGTCCGTACGGCCGCCGAAGTTGCCCGCGACCTGGTCGACGGTGGCCCGGACGGTGGCGCCGGGCGGTGGGAACAGGGCGCGCAGTTCCGCGGCGTCGACGAGGCCCTTTCCGCGGCTGCGGCGGGCGGCGAGGATGCGGCCGGGGCGCAGCAGGGTGCCGAGCAGTCCGGTGACCTCGTCGAGGGCCTGGCCCGGCACCTTGCCGACGAGGTAGGCGAGGGTACGCAGGAGGGTGCCGACGACGAGCCGGAGAAGGACCCAGGGCAGGGCCTTGCCGCGGGCGTTGACGAGCATCGTGTAGACCGCGCCCGCCTTGTCGACGCGGTGCGGGCTGGCGACGGAGCGGCCGGCGCAGTCGATGGGGCGGCGTTCGCGGGCGGATGCCTCGGCGTGCCGCAGGACGGCGTTCGGGGCGACGAGGACCCGGTGGCCGGCGAGATGGGCGCGCCAGCAGAGGTCGACGTCGTCGCGCATCAGGGGGAGCCTGCGGTCGAAGCCGCCGAGCTCCTCGTAGACGTCGCGGCGGATGAGCATGCCGGCGGAGGAGACGGACAGGACGGTACGGACCTGGTCGTGCTGGCCCTGGTCCTGCTCGCGGCGGTCCAGGCCGGTCCAGCGGCGTCCGCTGTTGGCGATGGAGACGCCGACTTCGAGGAGCTGCTTGCGGTCGTACCAGCCGCGCAGCTTGGGGCCGACGATCGTGGCGTGCTTGTCGTTGTCGACGACGCGCAGCATCTCGGCGAGCGCGTCGGGCTCGGGTGCGCAGTCGTCGTGCAGCAGCCAGAGCCACTGGACCGGTTCGCCGTGGGGCAGCTCGGGGAGGTCGTAGTTCTCGTCGACCCAGGTCCGGGTCTGCGGGTCCCAGCCGCTGGGGCGCTTGAGGTACGGCAGATCGTCCGGGGTGAGGACACCGGCCGTGCGGGCCGCCTCGTCGACGGCCGTGCCGAAGCTCGTACGGCGTGCCAGGTGCAGGACGCGTTCGTCGCCGAGCGCCTCGGTGACCAGCCGGGCCGAGTCGTCGGCGCTGCCGGTGTCGGCGGCGACGACGTTCTGTACGGGGCGTTCCTGCCCGAGCAGCCCGGCCAGCACGTCGGGCAGCCAGCGGGCGCCGTCGTGGGAGACGAGCACGGCGGTGACGACGTGCCGGGGGAACTCTGGGGCGGCGGCGGCCGCGATCGGCGCCGCCGAGTGGCTGTGCACGGACATCGAGGTACGGGCCCTCCGGCCGGGTCCGGGGGCGTCCCCGGGGGCTGCATCGGTGTACACGCGCGCCCCGGCGGGGCGTTGGCGCGTCTCGGACGGGGCCCCACACTAACGGTACGGACAGGTGGCGGGGGTCCGAGCCGGTGAAGGGGGCGGGGCCGGAGCTGCCGACGGCCCGTCCACCGGCCCCGGGGGGAGGGGGCGGTGGACGGGCCGTCGGAGATGGTCAAAGCTCTGCGCGGCTGTCCGGGGCTCGGGGTCTGCGAGGCGCCGGGGGACGGCGTCCCAGGTGAGCCGGTGCCGGTGGCTGAGGTGAGCCGATGCCGAATGGCGGGTGCCGGTGAGAAGGGCGGCCCGGCCGGTGTCGGGCGCCGGCGGGCGGCCTCGGGTCAGATGGCGGCCTTCTTGAGGCGTCGCCGCTCCCGCTCCGAGAGCCCGCCCCAGATGCCGAAGCGTTCGTCGTTGGAGAGGGCGTACTCAAGGCATTCCGAGCGCACCTCGCAGGCGAGGCAGACCTTCTTGGCCTCGCGGGTGGATCCGCCCTTCTCGGGGAAGAAGGACTCGGGATCGGTCTGGGCGCACAGTGCGCGCTCCTGCCAGCCGAGTTCCTCGTCCGCGTCCTCGACCAGCAGTTGCTGGAACAGCTCGGTCATGTGCGCCCCTCGTCTGTCTCTTGCGTCCCGTGATGCAGCCTTTTGCGGCTGAACGACACGAGTGAAATTACAAATCTGTGCTCTGGGGCAGTCAAGCGAGGATCTGCTATTGGCCCAGGGATTCACTCTGCGGAACCAAGCGTATGCGGTAAGTGTTCAAATCAGCAAAAATCTGACATATGCCACGGGCTCCACAGCCCCGCACCCTCTCCGGTGAAGACGAACGAGGTCGGCCCCGTGTTGCGATTCGATCACCGAAGCGACCAAGATCACAGTCAGGTCACGGATCGCCGGCCACGTTTGAGAGCACGGATGATGCGCCACATGTCCCCGCCCTTGGGTGCATAAACCTTTCTCCGAACCCGGCGACCGGAAGGGGTGAAACATTGCCCCCATATCGGGCATTGGGTTGACAGCGGACGGCCGAGCCGGTCTCCTTGACTCCATGCCAGCGACCACAGCCCTGCACGTCACCCACGTCCGTGGGTTCCGTAGCGCTGTCCAGGCCCGCTGTTGCTGTTCCAGCTGTCACAGCTGTTGATGCCCCCGCGCTCCAGCTCTGGTCCGGCCTCTTCCGGATTCCGGCTGATCGGTGCGCTCGACTCCTGAGCCCTCACGCTCCCGGCCTTCGGTCGAGCCGCGCCTCCGGTACTTCCCCGCAGCTCCCGCCGAGCTGCCGACGCTCACCGCGACTCCCCCGCACGCGCCCCCCATGCCGAGGAACCACCGCAGCAATGAACAGCGACAGCGACCTTCAGATCGCCGGCGACATCCTCGAGGTCCAGCACCTCCTGCAGCCCGCCCGCGAGCACCCCTCCACCGTCTCCGAGTTCGTCGGCCTCGCGCGCTCCATCGCGGCCGACCGCGCGCGGTGGGCCGGAATCGTCCGGTACGACTCCGCCTCCCGCTGGTACCACCGCCTGCACCAGGGCCCCGGCTACGAGGTGTGGCTGCTCAGCTGGGTGCCCGGACAGGGCAGCGGACGGCACGGCCACGGCCTCTCCGCCGGCGTCCTGACGGTCCTGGAAGGCGAGTTGACCGAGCACACCGAGCGCGGGACGCAGTCCCTCGGCGCGGGTGCGCAGCGGTCCTTCGCCCCGGGGTACGTCCACGAAGTGGTCAACGACTCGCTCGAACCGGCCGTGAGTCTGCACATCTACTACCCGGGCCTGACCGAGATGCCGATGCACCCGAGCCAGAGCGCCCCGACGGCCGTGGACGCCGTACCCGCCTGACAGACTGCTGTGCATGCGCATTGTTGTTCTGGCCGGTGGCATCGGCGGTGCCCGCTTCCTTCGCGGCCTCAAGCAGGCCGCGCCCGACGCGGACATCACGGTGATCGGCAACACGGGTGATGACATCCATCTGTTCGGGCTGAAGGTCTGTCCCGACCTCGACACCGTGATGTACACCCTCGGCGGTGGCATCAACGAGGAGCAGGGCTGGGGGCGTACCGACGAGACCTTCCAGGTCAAGGAGGAGCTCGCGGCATACGGCGTGGGCCCCGAATGGTTCGGTCTCGGCGACCGCGACTTCGCGACCCACATCGTCCGTACGCAGATGCTCGGCGCGGGCTACCCCCTGAGCGCGGTCACCGAGGCGCTCTGCGCCCGCTGGCAGCCGGGCGTGCGGCTGCTCCCCATGTCCGACGACCGGGTCGAGACGCATGTCGCCGTCGAGATGGACGGCGAGAGCAAGGCGATCCACTTCCAGGAGTACTGGGTGAAGCTGCGCGCGTCCGTCGAGGCGCGGGCGATCGTGCCGGTCGGGGCGGAGCAGGCCAAGCCGGCTCCGGGGGTGCTGGAGGCCATCGGCGCCGCCGATGTCATCGTCTTCCCGCCGTCGAACCCGGTGGTGTCCGTCGGCACGATCCTCGCCGTGCCCGGGATCCGCGAGGCCATCGCCGAGGCGGGCGTGCCGGTCGTCGGCCTCTCCCCCATCGTCGGGGACGCGCCCGTGCGCGGGATGGCGGACAAGGTGCTCGCCGCGGTGGGCGTCGAGTCGACGGCCTCGGCCGTGGCCCAGCACTACGGGTCGGGGCTGCTGGACGGGTGGCTGGTGGACACGGTGGACGCGGGTGCGGTCGACGCGGTGGAGGCGGCGGGGATCCGTTGCCGGGCGGTGCCGCTGATGATGACGGACGTGGACGCGACCGCGGAGATGGCCCGCCAGGCGCTGGCTCTGGCCGAGGAGGTCCGGGCGTGAGTGCGGTCCCCGGGGCCGGCGGCTCGGTCGAGGCCGGCGGGGGCGTGGGCAGCTCGCCCGGAGCCGGTGAGGGGGTGCGTGCTGTCCCCGAGGGCGGGGCCGGGGCCGCGCCTTCCTTCCGTGTGTGGGCCGTGGGCGGAATGCCCGAGGTGCGGGACGGGGACGATCTCGCCAAGCTGATCGCCGCCGCCGAACCGGGGCTCGTCGACGGTGACGTCCTGCTCGTCACCTCGAAGATCGTCTCCAAGGCCGAGGGCCGGATCGTCGAGGCCGCGGACCGTGAGGCCGCCATCGACGCCGAGACCGTGCGGGTCGTCGCCCGGCGCGGGACGCTGCGGATCGTGGAGAACCGGCAGGGGCTGGTCATGGCCGCCGCGGGGGTCGACGCGTCCAATACTCCCGCCGGGACCGTGCTCCTGCTGCCCGAGGACCCCGACGCCTCCGCCCGGACCATCCGGGACGGGCTGCGCGACATCCTCGGCGTGCAGGTCGGCGTCGTCGTCACGGACACCTTCGGGCGGCCCTGGCGCAACGGGCTGACCGACGTCGCGATCGGTGCGGCCGGGGTGCGGGTGCTGGACGATCTGCGGGGCGGGACGGACGCGTACGGCAATCCGCTCAGCGCCACCGTCGTGGCCACGGCGGACGAGCTGGCCTCGGCCGGGGATCTGGTCAAGGGCAAGGCGGAAGGGCTGCCGGTGGCGGTGGTCCGGGGGTTGTCGCATGTGGTCGCCTCCGACGACGAGCCCGGTGCTCGGACGTTGGTGCGCAGTGCTGCCGACGACATGTTCCGGCTGGGTACGTCCGAGGCCGTGCGCGAAGCGGTGACGCTGCGGCGTACGGTGCGCGAGTTCAGCGACGAGCCGGTGGATCCGGGGGCGGTGCGGCGTGCCGTGGCGGCTGCCGTCACCGCGCCCGCGCCTCATCACACGACGCCGTGGCGGTTCGTGCTGCTGGAGTCCGCCGAGTCGCGCACGCGGTTGCTCGACGCGATGCGGGAGGCGTGGATCGAGGATCTGCGGCGCGACGGGAAGAGCGAGGAGTCGATCGCCAAGCGGGTGCGGCGCGGGGATGTGCTGCGCAACGCGCCGTATCTGGTGGTGCCGTGCCTGGTGATGGACGGCTCCCATACGTACGGGGACGAGCGGCGGGACACCGCGGAGCGCGAGATGTTCGTGGTCGCGGCGGGGGCCGGGGTGCAGAACTTCCTGGTGGCGTTGGCGGGTGAGCGGTTGGGGTCGGCGTGGGTGTCCTCGACGATGTTCTGCCGGCCGGTGGTGCGGGAGGTGCTCTCGCTGCCGTCGTCCTGGGATCCGTTGGGGGCGGTGGCTGTGGGCCATGGCGTGGGAGCGCCTCGGGAGCGGGCTGTTCGGGAGGCGGAGGGGTTTATCGCCGTGCGGTGAGGTGGGGGCGGGGCGTGGGCCGCTGCGCGGGGCTTGTCCCCTACCCGCCCCTCCCCGAAACCGGGGCTCGCCCCGGGCCCCGCTCCTCAATCGCCGGAGGGCTGGAAGTTGCCGGAGGCGCTGGGCAATGGCGGGGTGGGGCGGGAAGCGGCCGGAGGCGCTGGAAAGCTACAGGTTCACGATGTTGCCCGGCTGCATCCTCGGGGCCCTGCGGTCCGGGATGCGGCCCGAGAGCAGGATCAGGCGCGTCGCTCGGTGGCGTTGGCCCTCGTAGGGGGTCAGCAACGTCAGCATCTCCTCGTCGTCCGCGTTGCGGTTGTCCGCCAGGGCGTGGCCCACGATGCCGGGGAGGTGCAGGTCGCCCACCGTGACCGCGTCTGCCGCGCCGTTCGAGCGCTGGAGGGTCTCCGCCGCCGTCCAGGGGCCGATTCCGGGGATCAGCTGGAGGCGGGCTCGGGCCTCGGGCAGGGGCATCGTCGCCGCTTCCTCCAGGCGGCGGGCCACCCGTACGGCTCGCAGGATGGTCGACGAGCGCTTGGCGTCCACGTTCGCCTTGTGCCATTCCCAGGACGGGATCATCGCCCAGCCGCGCGGGTCCGGCATGACGTGCAGGCCCAGGTCGGCGGTGGGGCCGGGGGCGGGGGCGCCGAAGCGGCGGACCAGGTGGCGCCAGGCGCGGTACGCCTCGTCCGTGGTGACCTTCTGCTCCAGGATCGAGGGGATCAGCGACTCCAGCACCAGGCCCGTGCGCAGCAGGCGCAGGCCCGGGCGGCGGTGCCGGGTCAGGGCCAGCAGGCGGTGGCGCGGGACGAACGCGTCCGGGTCGTCCTCCGCGCCCAGGAGCGTCGGCAGACCCTCCAGCAGCCAGTCCGCGCCGGGGCCCCACGCCGCCGCCGCGATCCGGTCGCCGTGGCGCGCGATGCGCAGGGTGCCGGGGCCCGCGGGTGTCCGGGTCGCCCGCCAGAACGTGCCGTCCCCCACCATCCGGAACGTCGGGTCCGCCGGGCCCCGGCGCAGCGGGCCCAGCACCAGGCGGAGGTCCAGGGGGGCCGGTGGCGTCCACTCCCGGGTGAGGGGAGGTCCTTCGGGCGAGGAGGGCGTGGGCGGTCGGCGGACAACAGCGGCCTGGTGCGGCAGCGCTGCCCGTGTCGTGCGGGGGGCGAATCGTCCTGCCACGAAGCCTCGGTGTCCCTGGGTGCTCGTCGGTGCGGGAGGGCTGCTGCTCCTCCCCCGGCTCTGTCGAGGGTACGGGCAGGAGGGCTACTGGTCCGAGGAGAAGCGGACCGAGGCGTCCGGCAGCGTCGATCCGCACCAGATCCTGATCCCGTCGAGCAGCTCGTTGTCCGCGCCCACCTGGGCCCCGTCGCCGATCACCGCGCCCGCCAGGACCGTACGGCTGCCGATCCGCGCGCCCGCCCCGACCAGGGAGTCCGTGATGACCGCGCCCGGTTCGACGATCGCGTTCTCCAGGACCGTCGAGCCCTCTATCCTCGCGCCCGCGCCGATCACCGCGCCGGCGCCGACGACCGTACCGCCGGTGAGCTTGGCGTCCGGGGCCACGGAGGCGGTCGGTAGGACCAGGCGGTCGCCGCAGCGGCCGGGGACCGCCGGGGACGGGGCGCGGCCGAGGACGAGGTCGGCGGAGCCGCGGACGAAGGCGCCGGGGGTGCCGAGGTCCAGCCAGTACGTGGAGTCGACCATGCCCTGGAGGTGGGCGCCGGAGGCGAGCAGTCCGGGGAAGGTCTCGCGTTCGACGGAGACCGGGCGGCCGGCGGGGATCGTGTCGATGACCGAGCGCCGGAAGATGTACGCCCCGGCGTTGATCTGGTCGGTGACGATCTCCTCCGGCGTCTGCGGCTTCTCCAGGAAGGCGGTGACCCGGCCCGTCGCGTCGGTCGGCACGAGGCCGAAGGCGCGCGGGTCCTCCACCCGGGTCAGGTGGAGGGAGACATCCGCACCGGAGACGGTGTGCGAGGTGACCAGGGCCCGGATGTCGAGCCCGGTCAGGATGTCGCCGTTGAAGATCAGGACCGGTTCGTCCGGCCCCGAGGACAGCTTCGGCGCGACGTTGCGGATGGCTCCGCCGGTGCCGAGCGGCTCCTGCTCGGTGACGTACTCGATGTGCAGACCGAGCGAGGAGCCGTCACCGAAGTACGGCTCGAAGACCTCGGCCAGGTAGGACGTGGCGAGCACGATGTGCTCCACCCCGGCCGCCCTGGCCCGCGCCAGCTGGTGGGTGAGGAAGGGGACTCCCGCAGCCGGGACCATCGGCTTCGGGGTGTGCACCGTGAGCGGGCGCAGCCGGGTGCCTTTGCCACCGACCAGGAGAATCGCTTCTTTTGCCTCTGTCACAGCACCGTCTCTGCTTCCTGCTGGGGCTTGGCCTAGTTTGTGACTGGTCAGTTAAGCAGACCGGTCGAGCCCCGCTCCGGTCAGCGGCCCTGCAGTTTGGCGGAGCTGGTCCGGGCCGTGCCGAGCTTCTTGTAGAGACGCGCTCCGGGGCATTCGGTTGCGAAGCCGTCCCGATGGCCCGAGATGACGTTCATCTTGACCCTGGCGCCCGCCTTGTACTTGTTGCTTCCGCCGGAGACGAGCGTCACCTTGCCCTTGGGGTTGCGCCCGAACAGTCCGAGCTTCCAGGCGGTGAGCTTGGAGACGGCGGTCACGGCGGCGGCGGGCGGGTTGGTGGAGGAGTAGGAGCCGAGGACCGCGATGCCCATGGTGTTGGTGTTGAAGCCCAGGGTGTGCGCTCCGAGGACCGCCTTCGTGACTCCGCCGGCCCGGCCCTCGTAGATGTTTCCGCACTTGTCGACGGCGAAGTTGTAGCCGAAGTCGCGCCAGCCGCTGCTCTTGACGTGGTAGCGGTAGATGCTGCGGAGCACCGAGGGCGCCTGCCTGCAGGTGTAGTTGTTCCCGGTCGCGCTGTGGTGCACGAAGGCCGCCTTGACGGTCCTGGTGTACGCGAACTGGCGCTCGCGGAGCCGTTCGTCCGCGCCCCAGCCCTTACGGGTGATGATCCTCGGCCGGGGTCCGATGTACGGCTTCGCCCCGGCCGCGGCGTTCGCCGCCTCCTCCGTCTCCGCCTTGGTCAGCGCGGGGATGACGGACGCGCCGAGCGGTGCCAGCTCCGCGTTGACGGCCGAGGCCGCCTCGGACTCGGCGGTGAGCACCTCCGGCACGACCGCCGGTGTCGTCGTGGGCGGGGCCGGATGGACGGCGAACGTCGCCGCGGTGGCGGTCCGGCCGACAGGGGCGGCCCGCGCGGGCTCGGGGGCCGCCGCCGCGGCGCGCTCGGATGCCGGGTCCGGGCCGGGGTCGACGAGTTCGAGGCGCAGCCCTTCGGGGAGCGGCGCGGCTTCGGACCGGCCCTGCGGATCGCCCGGCTCCGGCCTCACGCGGACCTCCACGCCGTCCGATGCGCCGACCCAGAGAGGGGCGGTCGCGCCGCGCACGGCGCCGGAGGACCGTTCGTCGCTGCCGAGGTCGGCGGCGTGTTCGGCGTTGTGGGTCTCGACGTCCTGCCAGTCCGACCAGCTCGTCCCGCCGGCAGCCCGGGTACGGACCTGGACCGTGCCGTGGAGTTCGGCCTCCGCGTCGTCCCAGACCACCCCCACGAGGGAGAACGGCCGGGCGGTCCGGCGCTCCAACCCCTGGCCGGCCGCCGCGCCCGCGATCCGGTCGGACGGTGCGGCGAGGGGCTCCAGGGGCAGGGACTGCGTCGAGCCCGCGGACGCGGCGGCGGGGAGTTCGGCGGCCCGTACCGACGGCGGGCCGGCTCCCGGTGATTCGGGGGACACGGAAGGCGGCCGGGCCGAGGCGGAGTGCGAGGGCGGGGCGGACAGGGCGGGGGCGGCGAGCGGCAGAGTGAGGGCCGCCGCGCAGGTGACGCCGACTGAGGTGACCAATAGTGCACGCATACGGACGATCCTGAACATAGAGCGACGACTCCGGCTACCCGGACATCGGTTCCTTCATGACACTCCGTCTGCCGAACCGGTGTACGTGACACCCGTTCAGCCCGCCCGGCACCGCGCCCCCGCGTACGCTTGCGCGGATGAACTCCAGCGACCGCACCCCCGCCGACCTGCTGCGATCCGCGCTCTCCGCGGACCCGGCCCGCCCCCTGGTCACCTTCTACGACGACGCCACCGGAGAACGCGTCGAACTGTCGGTGGCCACCTTCGCCAATTGGGTGGCCAAGACCGCCAATCTGCTCCAGGGCGACCTGGCCGCGGAGCCGGGCGACCGGCTCGCCCTGCTGCTGCCCGCGCACTGGCAGTCCGCGGTCTGGCTGCTCGCCTGTTCCTCCGTCGGGGTCGTCGCCGACGTCCAGGGCGACCCGGCCGCCGCCGACCTCGTCGTGACCGGCCCGGACACCCTGGAGCGGGCGCGGGCCTGCCGGGGTGAGCGTGTCGCCCTGGCTCTGCGTCCGCTGGGTGGCCGGTTCCCGCAGGCGCCCGAGGGGTTCGCGGACTACGCGGTGGAGGTGCCGAGCCAGGGCGACCGCTTCGCGCCCTTCGCCCCGGTGGACGCCGACGCCCCCGCGCTGGCCGTGGGCGGGGCCGAGCTGACGGGCGCGCAGCTCGTCGCCCGGGCCCGCGAGGACGCCGCCGCCCTCGGCCTGGTACCGGGATCCCGGCTGCTCACCGGGCGTACGTACGACACCTGGGAAGGGCTGAGCACCGGGCTCTTCGCGCCCCTGGCGGCGGGCGGGTCCGTGGTGCTGTGCCGCCACGTCGGGCAGCTCGACGCGGACGGACTGGCCAAGCGGGTCGAGAGCGAGCGGGTCACCAACACCGCGGTATGACAAGCGCGCTGAGGTCCACTCGTCCGGCCCACAGCGGGCCGAGTCCTCGGCGAACGACACCGGAGCGGGTAGATGATCGAGCGGTACAGACCACTCTCCTTGTCGTGCACAACCAAGCGCGAGTTTCAGCCGTCTACTCCTGCGACCGGCGGCCCCTCGCGCCGCCGAACGTGAAGGATGGACGCAGACGTGACCGACAGTGCTGGCCCGCCGTCCGACCCGGACCGCCCGGCCGAGGACAAGCCGCAGGACAGGTCGCGGGAAGAGTCCGGGCAGCCCGAGGGCGAGGCCCCTGAGGGCGCGACTTCCGAGGACGCGACTTCCGGGGGCCCCGCTTCCCAGGGCGCGGCTTCCGAGAGCCCCGCCCCCGCGGCGGACGCCGACGGTGTGCGGACCTGGGCCGATCAGCCCAAGGACGGCATCGTCGCCGCCCGCAGGAGCCACTGGCTGCGCTGGACCGCGCTCGCCGCCTCGTTCCTCGTGCTGGTCGCCGCGGGGGTCGGCTGGTGGATGTACAAGAAGCTCGACGGGAACATCACCACCGACACGAGCGCCGCCGCCGAACTCAAGGCGTACGAGAAGGAGCGGCCGACCCCGGTCGTCATGGACGCTCAGAACATCCTGCTCATCGGGTCCGACAGCCGGGCCGGGGACAACCGGAAGTACGGGCGGGACGACGGTGGCAGCCAGCGCTCCGACACCACGATCCTGCTGCACCTCGCGGCAGACCGGAAGAGCGCGACGGCCGTGTCGATCCCCCGCGACCTGATGGTGGAGATCCCCAGCTGCAGCACCGGGGACGACAGGAAGACGCGGGAGCAGTTCACCCAGTTCAACACGGCGTTCGAGCTCGGCGGCACCGCCTGCACGATCCGGACCGTGGAGCGGATGACCGGCATCCGCGTCGATCACCACATGGTCGTCGACTTCAACGGCTTCAAGGACATGGTCGACGCGGTGGACGGGGTCGAGATCTGCCTGAAGGAGCCGATCGACGACAAGGACGCGCACCTGGAGCTCCCGGCGGGCCGGCAGAAGCTGGACGGCGAACAGGCCCTCGGATACGTACGGGCGCGCAAATCCCTCGGCAACGGCAGCGACACCGAACGCATGGAGCGCCAGCAGCAGTTCCTCGGCGCTCTCGTCAACAAGATGCAGAGCAACGGCGTCCTGCTGAACCCGACGCGGCTCTACCCGGTGCTGGACGCGGCCACCAAGTCGCTGACCACCGACCCGGGGCTGGACTCGCTGCGCGATCTGTACGACCTGGTGCGCGGGATGCGGAACGTACCCACCGAGCAGGTGCAGTTCCTGACCGTGCCCCGGCAGCCGTACCGTAACAACCCCAACCGGGACGAACTCGTCGAACCGGACGCGGGGGACCTGTTCAAGCAACTCCGCGAGGACAAGCCCGTCGCCGTGGTCCCGGCCGATGAAGTCGAAGAGGCGGAACGGGAGCGGGAAAGCGGACAGGACGGAAAGCCGGACGACGCCGGGTCCGAAAGCCCCACGCCGACACCCACCTATTCGGGTTCGAGCGCGGCGGACGACCTGTGCAAGCAGTAAAGCAATTGCCAAGACACAGAACATAATCGGCGCGGAATGGGAAGTATGCCCGGTTGTAAGGGGGGTGGAATGTGTCACGCACGTCGCTCGACCTGGAATCGGCCGGATAGTGTGACGCGATCCGGTGCTTCCGGCCGTCAGGTCGTGCACTGCTGGAGCGAAGGAACGAGCGCCCTGCCGGGGGAGGGCGCCTCGCGTGGCACCGACGGAGGACGCAGGCAACCGTGGACGCGCACAGTCGTGGACGGGCGGACGATATCGACCCCGCCGACCAGTGGGTACTCAACCCGCACACCGGTAATTACGAATTGCGACTGGATCACTCCGCTGGGGAGTCGAGTAGCTCCGCGCGTACGGCGACTGCCGAGGAAACCGGCCGCCGGGGGGAGTCCCGGACCGGTTCGTCCCGCGAGGGTTCCGGACGCCGCGGGGCCGCCGCGGACGGGGCGCGCCGCGAGGTGCCGGGCCAGCGCAGCCGCCGCAGCTCCCAGGGGGCCCGTGGGACCGCCGAGCCCCCCACGCCCGGCCGGCGGAAGCGCAAGCCGCAGAAGTCGCGCAAGAAGAAGGCGCTGCTGTGGACGGGCGGCGTGATGGCCTTCGTCGTGGTGGGCACCTCGGTCGGCGCGTACGTCCTGTACCAGAAGTTCAACGGGAACATCGACTCCATCGACGTGGGTGACGCCGGCAGCAAGAACGTCGTCACCGACGGCCCGATGAACATCCTGGTCATCGGCACCGACAAGCGCACCGGCAAGGGCAACGAGGGGTACGGCGACAAGGGCAGCACGGGCCACGCCGACACCAACATCCTGTTCCACGTCTCGGAGGACCGGACCAACGCGACGGCGATGAGCATCCCGCGCGACCTGGTGACCGACATCCCCGAGTGCGAGGCGAAGAAGTCGGACGGCACCTCCGCCGTCATCCCCGGTACCCCGAACGAGCGCTTCAACACCAGCCTCGGCCAGAACGGCCGTGACCCCGGCTGCACCATGAAGACGGTCGAGAACATCACCGGCCTCAAGCCGGACCACTTCATGATGGTCGACTTCAACGCGGTCAAGGAGCTGACCACCGCGGTCGGCGGCGTCGAGGTCTGCATGTCGAAGCCGGTCGACGACCCGAAGTCGCATCTGGTGCTGCCGCAGGGCAAGTCCAAGGTGCAGGGCGAGAAGGCGCTGGCCCTGCTGCGGACGCGCGACAGCTTCGGCAACCGGAGCGACCTCGACCGGATCAAGGTGCAGCAGCAGTTCCTCGGCTCGATGATCCGCGAGATGAAGTCGAGCGACACCCTGACCAACCCCAAGAAGCTGTACAAGCTGGCCGACGCCGCCACCAACGCTCTGACCGTCGACTCGGCCATCGCCGACGCGAAGAAGCTGATGACGCTCGCCCAGGAGATCTCCAAGGTCGACACCAAGAACATCACCTTCCTCACGATGCCGGTGATAGACAACCCGGCCGAGCCGAAGCCCGTCACCGTGGTCGTGGACCCGGTCAAGGGCGAGCAGCTCTTCGCGATGATGCGCTCCGACACCTCGCTGACCGAGGTGAAGCAGAAGGAGAAGGACGCCAAGGGCAAGCAGGCGGCCCTGCTCAAGGGTCCGAAGGCCGATCCCGCCGACGTACGGGTCGACGTCCTCAACGGTGGCGGGATCCCCGGAGCGGCCGGTTCGACCGTCACCTGGCTCCAGAACGAGCAGGGGGTGCTGAAGTCCACCAACAAGGCCAACGCACCTGAGAAGATCAAGAAGACGACGCTGGAGTACGCGCCCAACCAGGCCGATCAGGCCCGGGCGCTCGCCGAGATGATGGGGCTTCCCGCGACGGCCATGAAGCAGGGCACCGCCGACGCCGAGGGGCTTGAGGCGATGGTGCTCACGCTGGGGGCGGACTTCAAGGGCGCGGGCCAGCTCATCACCGGACCGGCGAAGGCTCCGGAAGGCGTCGAGCAAGCGAGCGCCGACAAGGCGGTATGCGCCAAGTGACATCGGGTCACCGCGCCACAGCGGAAATCTGAACAGCAGGGGGGTCCGGTGGGACGGAGCAGCATGCCCGGGGAGGAGACGCGATCACGCGTCCGCCGCGGCGATCGGCCAGGCGGGGACGGAGGCCGGGGTGAGCGCCGGGACGCGGAGGGCGGTGACGCGCCCGGGAGCGGTGAGCCCGGCCGTCGGGCCGATGGACACCGGCACGGTGCTTCGGCCGACGCCCGGGCGCGCAGCAGCCGCCGCGCGCCCAAGAGCGGCAAGCGGCGCGTCCTGCGCTGGAGCGCCTCCGTGCTCGCCGTGCTCATACTCGGCACCGGTGGCGCCGGTTATCTCTACTACGAGCACCTCAACGGCAACATCAAGAAGGAGGATCTGACCCTCGGCGACAAGCAGATGGCCGATCACAAGGCCAACGCCGCCGGGCAGACCCCGCTCAACATCCTGCTCATCGGTTCCGACGCCCGCGACTCCAAGGCCAACCAGAAGCTGGGCGGCGCGAAGGAGACCTTCGGCGCGACCCCGCTCGCCGATGTGCAGATGCTGCTCCACCTCTCCGCGGACCGCAGCAACCTCTCCGTCATCAGCATGCCGCGCGACACCATGCTGAAGATGCCCAAGTGCACGGCCCCGGACGGCGAGGTGTTCCCGGCCAGCACCCGCGACGTGCAGACCAACCAGAGCCTGGGACGCGGCGGTCCGGGGTGCACGGTGGCCACCTGGTACGAGCTGACCGGCATCCGGATCGACCACTTCATGATGATCGACTTCGCGGGTGTGGTGTCCATGGCCGACGCCATCGGCGGCGTCCCGGTCTGTGTCGACGCCAACATCCGCTCGCGGAACGCCGACGGCAAGGGCTCCGGGCTGGAGCTGGAGAAGGGCACCACGTACATCAAGGGCGAGCAGGCCCTCCAGTGGCTGCGCACCCGGTACGGCTTCGAGGACAACACCGACCTGGGGCGGGCCAAGGCCCAGCACCAGTACATGAACTCGATGGTGCGTCAGCTGCGCAAGGGCACCAAGCTCAGCGACCCCGCGAAGCTGATGAACCTCGCCGAGGCGGCCACCGAGGCGCTGACGGTCGACAAGGGGCTGGACACGGTCAAGAAGCTCTACGACCTGGCCGAGGAGTTCAAGAAGGTCCCGACGAAGCGCATCACGATGTCGACCATGCCGAACGTGTACGGCACCGGGGTCAACAGCGGCCGGGTGTACCCGAAGGCGGGCGACGCCGAGCAGCTGTTCCGGATGGTGCGGGACGACGTGCCGCTGGACGGCAAGGCCTCCAAGCGGAAGAAGCCGGCGGAGCCCAAGGATCCGTCCGCGCCGGTCGGCGAGATCGCCGTCTCCGTACGGAACGGGACCGCGACCGACGGCCTCGGACCGGCGTCGGGACGGGCCGGCGAGGTGGGGGACCAGCTGAAGAACGCGGGCTTCGGGCGGACCAGCATCGACTCGAACAACGTGACCGGGGTGGCGCGCACGGCGATCCTGTATCCGAGTGCGGATCTGGAGGGTGACGCGCAGGCGGTCGCCAAGGCGCTCGGGGTTCCGCTGTCGCAGGTGAAGCGGTCCACCGATGTGTCGGGGATCTCGCTCGCGGTGGGCGCGGACTGGCGTGAGGACGGGGCCTATCCGGTGTCCAAGGGCACGGAGAAGACCCCGGAGTCGGCGGGCGCCCTCAACGGCGAGGAAGAGGCCTGCATGAAGGTCAACCCGAACTACACCTGGTGACCCCGTAGCGGAACGCGCACGCGACGAGGGGCCCCACCGCCGAGCGGTGGGGCCCCTCGTGCGTCATCGGTTCAGACGGTCTCGCTGCTGCCGGTCATCGCCGGGCGGCGGCTCGCGATGACCCGCTTGGCCAGGGACCGGGGGCTGGTGAGGAAGCCGAAGCCCCAGCACATGTGCATCGTCGCCAGCGCCACCGGGATCTGGGCGCGGGCCTTCAGCGAGAGGCCCTTGCCCGCGGGCAGCGATCCGACGACGATCGCGGCGAGGTAACCGCCGGGGACGACCAGCGCCCACGGGGTGACGGTCGCGCCGAGGACCAGGCCCGCCGCGATGGCGACGACGGCGGTCGGCGGGGCCAGGTAGCGCAGGTTGATCGAGCCGGCGTGGTACCGGGCGACGACGTGGCGCCAACGGCCGTAGTCCTTGTACTGCTTGGCCAGCGCCTTCACCGTGGGGCGCGGGCGGTACTGGACCTTCAGCTCGGGCGAGAACCAGATCAGCCCGCCGGCCTCGCGGATGCGGAAGTTCAGCTCCCAGTCCTGGGCGCGGATGAACTCGACGTTGTAGCCGTCCGCCCGCTCCAGGGCCTCGCGGCGGAAGACGCCCAGGTAGACGGTCTCGGCCGGGCCCGCCTGGCCGCCGGTGTGGAAGGCCGCGTTGCCGACGCCGATCTTCGAGGTCATCGCGGCGGCGACGGCGTCCTCCCAGGCGTTCTCGCCCTCGGCGTGCATGATGCCGCCGACGTTCTGCGCGCCGGTCTCCTCCAGGAGGCGGACGGCGGTCGCGATGTAGTTCGGCGAGAGCATGCCGTGGCCGTCGACCCGGACGACGACGGGGTGGCGGGAGGCCTTGATCGCCGCGTTGAGGGCGGCGGGTGTGCGGCCGGTGGGGTTGGGCACCGTGTGGACCCGGGGGTCCTCGGCGACCAGCTCGGCGGCGATCTCGTCCGTCCGGTCGGCGGACGGGCCGAGCGCGATCACGACCTCCATCTCGCCGGGGTACTCCTGCTCCAGGATGTGCCGGACCGAGTTCCTGAGATGGCGTTCCTCGTTGAGCACCGGCATGATCACGGAGACGGCGGGGTACTGCGCGGCAGACATGTGGTCCTCGGGGGGTCCTCGGGGGCGCCGGGGGGTTCCGCGCCGCGGGCGGCGGGCGCCCCGGGAGGCGGCGGTATTCGGCCGCCACGTTACCGCGAATGGGGGACACCGGTGCGCGCCGCCGGGTCGCGGGCCGGGACGGAGATCGTATGGGCCTACCGTGCGATGGTCCCCTTGCACCGCAGAGGTGTCTCCCTTGCACCCCGGAGGTGTCTCCCCCGTGCCCGCACCGCAACGACCGCAGCGCCCCAGCACCACTCCCCCGCGACGCCGTCCGCCGCAGGGCACCCGGCCGGTCCGGCTCCGCAAGCAGGACGAGCGGCCGCGCTGGGGCATGCGGGTGGCCACCGGTCTCTCGGTGCTGGTGCTGGGGGCGGGTGGGATCGGTCACGCCGTGGTGAGCAGCCTGGAGGGCGGGATCGGCCGGGTCGATCCGTTCCAGAACATGAAGAACCGCCCCGAGGGGGGCCACGGCACGAATCTGCTGCTCGTCGGCACGGACGGCCGCGACACGATCACCAAGGCCGAGAAGAAGAAGTACAAGCTCGGCGGCGCGCCCTGCCACTGCACCGACACGATCATGCTGGTCCATCTGTCGGCCGACCGGCAGCGGGCGAGCGTGGTCAGCCTTCCCCGGGACAGTTACGCCGAGATGCCCGCCCACACCGACCGCACCACGGGCAAACACCACGCGAGCCACCCCGTGAAGCTGAACGCCGCGTACGCGGAGGGCGGGCCCGCGCTGACCGTGCGGACCGTCGAGAACATGACCGGGATCAAGGTCGACCACTATCTGGAGGTCGACTTCACCAGCTTCATGAAGACGGTCGACGCGGTGGGCGGGGTGAAGATCTGCACGGCGCGGCCGATGAAGGACTCGTACACCGGGCTGAACCTCCCCGCCGGCACGCATGAGCTGGACGGCGGCCAGGCGCTCCAGTACGTCCGCTCGCGCCATGTGGACCTGGCATCCGACCTGGGCCGGATGGAGCGCCAGCAGAAGTTCATGGCGGCGCTGATCAAGCAGGCGACGAGCAGCGGGGTGCTGCTGAACCCGGTGAAGTTCCAGCAGGTGGCCGGGTCGGTGCTCGGTTCGGTCCGGGCCGACAAGGGCTTCGGTACGGAGCAGATGCTGGCGCTCGGCAAGGCGATGAAGGACTTCGGGCCGGCCTCGTCGGAGTTCGCTTCCGTGCCCGTCGGCAACCCCAGCTTCCCGGTCAAGGGCATCGGCTCGACGGTGCAGTGGGACGCGAAGGAGGCGAAGAAGCTGTTCCGGGCCCTGCGCGAGGACAAGCCGCTGGCCCCGGCGAAGCCGAAGCCGAAGCCCGCGGCGGGACCTCAGCAGCAGTCCGCGAAGCTGGTCGACGTGGCGCCCGGGAAGATCCGCGTCCAGGTCTACAACGGGACCCCGAAGGACGGCCTCGGCCGGACCGTGGACGCGGCGCTGCGCGCGACGGGGTTCACCACCACCGAGGCCCCGCTCAACGGGGAGGTGCGGGAGCTGGAGCGGACGCTCGTGGAGTACGACCCGCGCTGGGACCGGTCGGCGAAGTCCTTGGCCACGGCGCTGCCCGGCAGCGAACTGAAGGCGGTGACGGGCCAGGGCCCGCAGATGAAGGTGACGGTGGGCTCGGACTTCACGAAGGTGCAGCGGGTGAAGTCGGAGACCCGTCAGACGGGCCGGTTCGGCACGGTGACGGGCGACGAGGTGGTGTGCCCGTAGGGACCGGGGGCGTGCTTGCGGGGCCGTGACCGTACGGGGCGGTGGGTCCGTAAGGCCGTGACCGTACGGGAGGCGGCTCAGTCGTCGATGCCCTCGGCGGCGCGCTTCTCGCGCAGTTCCTTGATCGCACGGCGGCGGGCGAGCCGGTGGGTGCGCCGGATCTGCGCCTCCTGGTAGCGCCGGTTGTCGCGCTCCGTCTCGGGGATCACCGGCGGTACGCGGCGCGGCTTGCCGTCCCCGTCGACGGCGGCGAAGACCAGGTAGGCGCTGCCGACCTGCTGGGCGGGGGTGGACTCGTTCCAGCGTTCGGCCATGACCCGGACGCCGACCTCCATGGAGGACCGGCCCGTCCAGTTGACCTGGGCCTTCACATGGACGAGGTCCCCGACGCGGACCGGCTCCAGGAAGACCATCTCGTCCATCGACGCGGTCACGGCGGGCCCACCGGAGTGCCGTCCGGCCACCGCGCCCGCGGCGTCGTCGACCAGTTTCATGATCACGCCACCGTGCACCGTGCCGAGGAGGTTGGTGTCGCTGCCGGTCATGATGTGGCTGAGGGTGGTCCGGGACGCCGCGGTCGGCTTGCCCGGAATCTCACTCTCTGAGTGGTTGGCCGGATCTGTTACGCCAGTGGCCTGATCTGTCATACCGCCCACCTTATGCGGGGTCCGCGATCCCGCAGAATGCATCAGGTTCGCAACAGCCCTGGTGCGATTTCCCTTACACCCTGTAATAGCCGTGGGCCGGGACGGCACACTGTTCGGATGAACGATTGGCCCGATCGACGGACCGGCGACCGCAGCGAACACTACGGGCGGGGCAGTGCCGGCCCCCAGCCCGAGGGCGCGCGGGCGATGCCGCACATCCAGCGCCGCCCGGCCCAGCCCCGTACCCCGCAGCGGCCTCAGGTGCCGCCGCAGAGCCAGGGGTACGACGACCGCTACCAGGACGGCGGCTACGGCAGCAGCCCCGAGCCCGGATACGACAGCGGCTACAACACGGGCCAGGTCTACGGATCGGGGGGCGGCGGCTCCGACGGCCGGGGCGGCGGTGGCCGGCGCGGCGGCGGTGACGGGGGTTACGTCCAGGGCCGCCCGGCCCCGGACTGGCGCCGCCGGATCAAGCTCGGCGCGCTGACCCTGGTGGTCGTGGTGCTCGCGGTCTCGATCTCGACGTATTTCTGGGCCGACTCGAAGCTGAAGCGCGAGGTGGACCTCTCCAAGGTCATCGAGCGGCCGGAGTCCGGGGAGGGCACGAACTACCTGATCGTCGGGTCCGACAGCCGCGAGGGTATGTCGGCCGAGGAGAAGAAGCGGCTGCGCACCGGTTCCGCCGAGGGCAAGCGCACCGACTCGATGATGATCCTGCACGACGGCTCCAACGGCCCGACGCTGATCTCGCTGCCGCGCGACTCCAACGTGGAGATCCCGTCCTTCAAGGGGTCCGAGTCCGGGAAGACGTTCCAGGGCACCGGCCGGCAGGTGAAGCTGAACGCCGCCTACGCCGAGGACGGCCCCGAACTCCTCGTCCGTACGGTCGAGTTCAACACCGGCCTGCACATCGACCACTACGTCGAGATCGGCTTCGGCGGCTTCGCGAAGATCGTGGACGCGATCGGCGGGGTCGAGATGGACATCCCGAAGGCGTTCAAGGACAAGAAGTCGGGGGCCGACTTCCAGGCGGGCAAGCAGACGCTGAACGGCGAGCAGTCCCTCGCCTTCGTCCGCACGCGGTACGCGTTCGCGGGCAGTGACCTGGACCGTACGAAGAACCAGCAGAAGTTCCTCGCGGCGCTGGCGAGCCAGACGGCGACCCCGTCCACGATCCTCAACCCGTTCAAGCTGTACCCGACGATGGGTGCGGGCCTGGACACGCTGATCGTGGACAAGGACATGTCGCTCTGGGCGCTGGGCAACATGTTCTTCGCGATGAAGGGCGTCACGGGCGGCGACGGTACGTCGCTGAACATGCCGATCTCGGGCAGCGTCGGCGGCAACCTCGTCTGGGACAAGGCCAAGGTGAAGCAGCTGGTGCAGCAGCTCAACAACGACGAGAAGGTCACGGTCAAGGGCAACTGAGGCCGTGGATCCAGCCGTTGAGGGCGCCGGGCTTTTGCCGCCCGGCGCCCTTTCGTCGTCCGTGGACGCCCTGACGCGCTACGTGCCGTAGGTGATGCGAAAGGGCCGGGTGGGCACCCGCACGGTGTTCTGCAACCAGCCGGGGGCGGTGCCCGTGGCGCCCGTGGTGGGCCCTGCGCCCGCGCCCGCCCTCGTACGGGAACACATCCGCGTACCGGCTCCGGCACCGGTGCCGGAACCCACGGCCGTGCCGGTGCGCACCGCCGTACCGGAGCCCACCGCCGTGCCGGTGGCCTTCCCCGTGCAGGAGCCCATCCGCGCACCCGAGCCCACCTCCGTACCGGAAGCACCGCACAGCCCGGTCCGCTTACCGTCGCGGGCCGCACCCAAGCAGCCACGTCGGCCGCTCCCCCACCGCCACGCGCTCACCCCGGAGCTGCGGCAGGCCTCCTCCGCGTTCCTCGCCGATCTGCGGCGTCACGCGGAAGAGCTGGTGCTCTCGGAGCAGGACGTCGAGGAGCTGGTCCCCGGGGTGGCCGCCTGGCTCGAACGCGACGCGACCACCGACGCGATCCGGCACGCCCTCACGGCCGACCTCCCGAAGCCGCTGAAGCACCCGGCGAGGCTCCTCAAGCACCGCCTCACGGCCCTCCTGCCGCCCCCGCTTCCCCGCATCCGTGACCTCGCGCCACCACTCCGTGCGCCGGTCACTCCGTTCCAGACCTGCGACGGCTGCGAACGGGCCTTCCGCTCCCCCCACCCGGGCCACTGCCGCGACTGCCGGGCCCAGCACCGGGAGGCGGCCTGGCAGGCAGGGCGCGGTCAGTCGGCGCAGCCGTACCGCTCGGCGAGCCGGGTGGCCGCTTCGCGCATCACGGTCGCGCTGTTGCGCGTCGCGGTGTTCACAGCCGTCGCGCCGGTCACCGCGTTCATCGCCGTCACGGCGCGATCCCCTTCGGTTCGAGTTCGGCGAAGTCCTCGTGGAGGGCGTCGAGATGGCGGCCGGTCGGTGCGCCCGCCGCGTTCAGCTCCGCCAGCCGCCAGCCGGGCAGTTGCGCCTCGACCTCGGCGGGGAGCGAGCCGTCCGCCGGGTCCGCCAGGGCGTACAGCACCCCGAACGCGGTCTCCCTGGCGACCTCGCGGGCCAGCGCGCCGAGGTCCTCGGGGGTGAGCCCGGCCGCGAGGGCGCGTTCGACGGCGTCGGCCGCCGCCCCGTCGGCGCGGTAGGCGTCCACCCACTGCCGGGCGGCCGTGCCCCAGGCGTCGACGTCCTGCCACACCGTCCGCAGGAGCCGGTAGCGGGCGAGCTGCGGCAGCCCTTCCTCGGCCTCGGACTCGGCCCAGTCCCGGGCGTCGGCGTCCGCCCCCAGGGCGCTGAAGAGGGCGGTCAGCCTGTCGAGTTCGGTCATGGGGAGGGAGGCTACCGGCCCGTGGGCGGGGTGCCGTCCGGCGGTTCGAAGGCGCGCGAGCGATGAGTTCCCGCCCGGCACGCGGTCAGTGCATCCGTAAGAGTGAGAAGCACGCCGGGCGCCGAACGAGGCCCGCCCCGACACACCCAGGAGACCTGATGCGCACCCTGATCAGCACCGCCTTCGTTTCGCTCGACGGTGTCATGGAGGCCCCGGGCGGCGAGCCCGGCTACCGGAACTCGGGGTGGACGTTCAAGGACATCGAGTTCCTGCCGGAGGCGTACGAGCTCAAGGCCCGGGAGCAGGACGAGGCCGCGGCCCTGATGATGGGCCGGGCCAGTTACGAGGCGTTCAGTCCGGTGTGGCCGGGCATGGAGGAGTTCACCGGGTACAAGGCGATGCCGAAGTACGTCGTCTCCACCAAGCTGACCGCCGGCGACCTGGTGTCCGACTGGGGCGAGACCACGATCCTGCGGTCGCTGGACGAGGTCGCCGCGCTGAAGGAGACCGAGGGCGGCCCGATCATCGTGCACGGCAGCACCGAGCTGAACCGGAACCTCGCCGACGCCGACCTGATCGACCGGTACCACCTGCTGGTCTTCCCGGTCCTGCTCGGCGCGGGCAAGCGCCTGTTCAGCACGGCGGACAAGGACCAGCAGAAGCTGAAGCTGGTCGAGCACGAGGTGTACGCGAACGGCATCCAGAAGAACGTCTTCGAGGTCGTCCGCTGACGAGCCGGTCCGGTCGGCCGGCGCGCGCCTCACCGGCCGACGCGCACCCCTCGTGGGACGACCCGCGCCACCTGGCCGGGCACGACGCCCGCGGTGTCGACCACCCGAGCCTCCCGGCGGAGCCACGGCAGGGCCCGCTCGTAGTCGGTCGGACGGTCCGGGCGCCACTGCCCGCCTACAAGGGGACCAGCGTGGAGGCCGACGACGCGACGGCCCCCGGCGGAGCCGCCGGGGGCCGTACAAGGGGCGCTGCGCGGAAGGCCGTTACGGCAGGTTGCGCGCCATCACGATGCGCTGGACCTGGTTCGTGCCCTCGTAGATCTGCGTGATCTTGGCGTCGCGCATCATGCGCTCCACCGGGTAGTCCCGCGTGTAGCCGTAGCCGCCGAGCAGCTGGACGGCGTCCGTGGTGACCTCCATCGCGACGTCCGAGGCGAAGCACTTGGCCGCCGCGCCCTGGAAGGTCAGGTCCGCGTCGCCGCGCTCCGACTTGGCGGCGGCCGCGTACGTGAGCTGGCGGGCCGCCTCGATCTTCATCGCCATGTCCGCGAGCATGAACTGGATGCCCTGGAAGTCCGCGATCGGCTTGCCGAACTGCTTGCGCTCCTGGACGTACCCCTTGGCGTAGTCCAGCGCGCCCTGGGCGATGCCGAGGGCCTGGGCCGCGATGGTGATGCGGGTGTGGTCCAGGGTCTTCATCGCGGTGGCGAAGCCCGTGCCCTCCTCGCCGATCATGCGGTCCGCGGGGATACGGACGTTGTCGAGGTAGACCTCGCGGGTCGGGGAGCCCTTGATGCCGAGCTTCTTCTCCGGGGCGCCGAAGGAGACACCCTCGTCGGACTTCTCGACGACGAACGCCGAGATGCCCTTGGAGCGCTTGGCCGGGTCGGTGACCGCCATGACCGTGTAGTACTCGGAGACGCCCGCGTTGGTGATCCAGCGCTTCACGCCGTTGAGCACCCAGAAGTCGCCGTCGCGCACGGCCTTCGTCTTCATGCCCGCCGCGTCGGAGCCGGCGTCCGGCTCGGAGAGGGCGTACGAGAACATCGCGTCGCCCTGGGCGAGCGGGCCCAGGTACTTGGCCTTCAGCTCCTCGGAGCCGGAGAGGATCACCGGGAGCGAGCCGAGCTTGTTCACGGCCGGGATCAGGGAGGAGGAGGCGCAGACGCGGGCCACCTCCTCGATCACGATGACCGTGGCGAGCGCGTCGGCACCGGCCCCGCCGTACTCCTCCGGGACGTGGACGGCGTGCAGGTCCGACGAGACCAGGGCGTCCAGCGCCTCCTGCGGGAAGCGGCTCTCCTCGTCGACCGCGGCGGCGAAGGGGGCGATCTTCGACTCGGCGAGCGCGCGGATCGTCTCGCGGAGCATGTCGTGCTCCTCGGCCGGACGGTACAGGTCGAAATCGGTCGAACCCGCCAAGACGCTCACTCCCCAGATGCTAACTACCGTTAAGTAACTCAATTTTAGTGCGCGGACCGCCCGGCGGCATACGTGTCGCGTACGTGAGCTTGCCGACAAGGGTGGGACACGGCGGAGATACCGGGCGGATGGAGCGGTGAATTCCTGCCTCGGGGTCCCCGACTATGCTCGGTCCGCACGTCCGTCCGCACCTCCCAGGAGCACTCCATGGCCCTCAGGATCACTGTGATCGGCACCGGCTATCTCGGCGCCACCCATGCCGCGGCCATGGCCGAGCTGGGCTTCGAGGTCCTGGGGCTCGACATCGTGCCGGAGAAGATCGAGCTGCTCTCGACCGGCCGCGTACCGATGTACGAGCCGGGGCTGGAGGAGATGCTCCAGCGGCACGTCGCCGGGATCGAGGGGTCCAGTGGGCGGCTGCGCTTCACCACCTCCTGGGAGGAGGTCGCGGAGTTCGGCGACGTCCACTTCGTCTGTGTGAACACTCCGCAGAAGCACGGCGAGTACGCCTGCGACATGAGCCATGTGGACAGCGCCTTCGACGCGCTCGCCCCGCATCTGACCCGGCCCGCCCTGGTCGTCGGCAAGTCGACCGTTCCCGTGGGCTCCGCCGCCCGTCTCGCGGACCGGCTCGCCGAGCTGGCTCCGGTGGGCCCCGGGGCCGAGCTGGCCTGGAACCCGGAGTTCCTCCGCGAGGGCTTCGCCGTGCAGGACACCCTCCACCCCGACCGGATCGTCGTCGGCGTCACGAGCGAGAACGCCGAGAAGGTGCTCCGCGAGGTGTACGCCGTGCCGGTCGCCGAGGGCTCGCCGTTCGTCGTGACCGACTTCCCGACCGCCGAACTGGTGAAGACCTCCGCCAACTCCTTCCTCGCCACCAAGATCTCCTTCATCAACGCCATGGCCGAGGTCTGCGAGGCCGCCGACGGTGACGTCGTGAAGCTCGCCGAGGCCATCGGGCACGACGACCGGATCGGGAAGAAGTTCCTGCGGGCCGGGATCGGCTTCGGCGGCGGCTGCCTGCCCAAGGACATCCGCGCTTTCATGGCCCGCGCCGGCGAGCTGGGCGCCGACCAGGCGCTCACCTTCCTCCGCGAGGTCGACTCCATCAACATGCGCCGCCGCGGCCACATGGTGGAGCTGGCCCGCGAGGCGGCGGGCGGCGGCTCGTTCCTCGGCACACGGGTGGCGGTCCTGGGCGCCACGTTCAAGCCCGACTCCGACGACGTACGCGACTCCCCCGCGCTCAACGTCGCCGGGCAGATCCACCTCCAGGGCGGCCAGGTGACCGTGTTCGACCCGAAGGGGATGGACAACGCCCGGCGGCTGTTCCCGACCCTCGGTTACGCGGACTCGGCGTTGGAGGCCGTGCGCGGCGCGGACGTGGTGCTGCACCTCACGGAGTGGCGCGAGTTCCGCGAGCTGGACCCGGCCGAGCTGGGCGAGGTGGCCGCCCGCCGGATCATCCTGGACGGGCGCAACGCCCTGGACAGCGCGGTGTGGCGCGAGGCCGGGTGGACGTACCGGGCGATGGGCCGCCCGAAGGCCTAGGGCGCCTTTGGCTTCGCCCCGCCTGCAGCGGACAGGCTGAGCCCATGGACGACTCGCACGACTGGATCACCACCCCGCTCACCGACGGCCTTCTGCGCGGCGCGCTCGAACTGGAGCGCACCGAGCGCGGTGGTCTCCTCCCCCACCGGCTGCCCGCTCCGGCCCGCGCCCGGTCCGGCGGCGACGAGCAGGTGGCGCAGGCGGAGTCGCAGCCCTCGGGTGTGCGCGTGATCTTCCGTACCCGGGCCACCGCCGTGGAGCTGGACGTCCTGCGCACGGTGATCGGCCACCGGGGCCTCCCGCCCCTCCCGAACGGCGCGTACGACCTGTACATCGACGGCGAGCCGGCCGGCCGGGCCTCGGCGAGCGGCGGCAACGTGCTGATGGTCGACCTGTCCGACGGGGCGCGGGAGCTGTTCCCCGGCAGCCCCGGGGCCGTATCCTTCACCGGGCTGCCCGCGCGGGAGAAGACCGTCGAGATCTGGCTCCCGTACACCGAGACCACCGAGCTGCTCGGGCTGCGCACCGACGCTCCGGTCGAGGCCCAGGAGCCGGGCGGCCGGCCGGTCTGGCTGCACCACGGCAGTTCCATCAGCCAGGGGTCCTCGGCCGACAGCTCCGCCACCGCCTGGCCCGCCCTGGCGGCCGCGGCGGGAGGCGTGGAGCTGGTCAACCTCTCGCTGGCGGGCAGCGCGCTCCTCGATCCGTTCACCGCGTGCGCGCTGCGGGACACCCCCGCCGACCTGATCAGCGTCAAGATCGGCATCAATCTCGTCAACCGCGACGCGATGGAGCTGAGCGACTTCGGACCGGCCGTGCACAGGTTCCTCGACACCATCCGCGACGGGCATCCCACCGCGCCGCTGCTCGTCGTCTCGCCCATCCTCTGCCCCGGGCAGGAGGACACCCCGGGGCCCGCCGCCCCGGACGTCTCCGAGGGGCGGGTGGGGTTCACGGCGCTGGGAGACCCGGCCGACGCGGCTCGCGGCAAGCTGACGCTGCGCGTCGTACGGCGGGAGCTGGCCCGGATCGTGGCGGAGCGGGCGGCGTCGGACCCCCACCTCTTCCACCTGGACGGCCTCACCCTGTACGGCGAGGCCGACCACGCCGAGCTGCCGCTGCCCGACCGGCTGCACCCGGACGCCGCCGCCCACCGTCGCATGGGCGAGCGCTTCGGGGCGTTCGCCTTCGGTCCGGGGGGACCGTTCGCGGGGGCGGAGCGCATCTGAAGCCGCTCAGGCGTCGATCACCCGGGACCCACGCACTCGGGCTGCCGCTGACGGCAGGCCCGGGGGTGCCTGGCCGGTATCGGCCGGGCGCGTGCGGCGATTCAGTTGCCGATGCCGGAGCTGCCCACGCCGGTGTTGCCGATGCCGGAGCTGCCGAGGCCCGAGTTGCCGTGGCCGTGGCTGCCGATGCCCGTGTTGCCGATTCCGGCGTTGCCCCAGCCCCAGTTGCCGAGGCCGGCGTTGCCGATGCCACCGTTGAAGCCGCCCGCGTTGCCCAGGCCCATGTTCTCGATGCCCGCGTTGCCGACGCCCTTGTTCCCGATGCCCGCGTTGCCCACACCGTCGGCGGCGGCCACACCCGCGCCGCCGATGGACAGTACGGCCGCGGCACCGAGCGCGGTCGTGATGCGGAGAAGATTCGTGCGCATCGTTGCGTACCTCCTGTTGGGGGGAATTCCTGCCCGCTATCCCTAACACGAGGTTGCGTCGGATATGGGGATGATTGCCCGAATCTTCCGTGTCGTCAGAGAGCTTGCACGGGTCAGCGCGTCCGCTGCCCGTCCAGCTCGGCGATCGTGGCGTGCGACGGGCCGCGCCCGCTCTGCTCGTCGCGGGCCACGGCCTCCGCGTCGCGCAGCACCCGTACGGCGTTCTGCCAGGTCAGCTTGGCGAGGTCGCCCTCGGACCAGTTACGTCGCAGCAGCTCGGCGATGAGGTTCGGGTAGCCGGAGACGTCCTCCAGGCCGCGCGGGGTGAACGCCGTGCCGTCGTAGTCGCCGCCGATGCCGATGTGGTCGACGCCCGCCACCGCGCGCATGTGGTCGAGGTGGTCCGCGATGGTGGCGACGGTGGCCTCGGGGCGCGGGTGGGCCGCCTCGAAGTCCTCGTGGATCCGCATCGCGACCGGGGTGGTGTCGAGGTGGTGCAGGCCGTGCTCGCGCATGTTGCGGTCGGCGGCCAGGGTCCAGGCGACGGCCTCGGGCAGCACGAACTTCGGGACGAAGGTCGCCATCGCGACGCCCCCGTTGGCCGGGAGGGCCGCCAGCACATCGTCGGGGATGTTGCGCGGGTGGTCGCAGACGGCGCGGGCCGAGGAGTGCGAGAAGATCACCGGCGCGGTGCTGGTGGCGAGCGCGTCGCGCATGACGCCGTCGGCGACGTGGCTGAGGTCGACCAGCATGCCGATGCGGTTCATCTCGCGGACGACCTCGTGGCCGAAGGCGGAGAGGCCGCCGAGGCGCGGCAGGTCCGTCGCGCTGTCGGCCCAGTCGATGTTGTCGTTGTGGGTGAGCGTCAGGTAACGGACGCCCAGGTCGTACAGGGCGCGCAGGGTGCCCAGCGAGTTGTTGATGGAGTGGCCGCCCTCGGCGCCCATCAGGGAGGCGATCCGGCCCTCGGCGCGGGCCTTCTCCAGGTCGTCGGCGGTGAGCGCCCGCCGCAGATGCGTCGGGTAGCGGGCGATCAGCTCGCCGACGACGTCGATCTGCTCCAGGGTGGCGCTCACGGCCGCGTCGCCGGTGAGGTCGGTGCGGACGTACACCGACCAGAACTGGCCGCCGACCCCGCCGGCCCGCAGCCGGCGCAGGTCGGTGTGGAGCAGGCCGCGCTGGTCGGCGGCGATGTCCCGGGCGTCGAGGTCGTAGCCGACCTGTTCGCGCAGGGCCCAGGGGAGGTCGTTGTGGCCGTCGACGACGGGGTGGACGGCCAGCAGCTCGCGGGCGCGGGCGAGGTGGTCCATGAGGCCCCCTTACTTTCCGAAGCCGAAGAAGTCCGAACCCTGGACCTTGGAGCGCAGTCGCTTGCCCTTCTCCGTGGCCTGGTCGTTCAGCTCCTGCTGGAACTCCCGCATCCGCTCCTGGAGCGCGGGGTCCTGCGTGGCGAGGATCCGGGCGGCGAGCAGACCCGCGTTGCGCGCTCCGCCGACGGAGACGGTGGCGACGGGGACACCCGCGGGCATCTGGACGATGGAGAGCAGGCTGTCCATGCCGTCCAGGTACTTCAGCGGCACCGGAACGCCGATGACCGGCAGCGGGGTGACCGAGGCCAGCATCCCGGGCAGGTGGGCGGCTCCGCCCGCGCCCGCGATGACCGCCTTCACGCCACGGCCCGCGGCCTCCTCGCCGTACGCGATCATCTCGCGCGGCATCCGGTGGGCGGAGACGACGTCGACCTCGTAGGGGATCTCGAACTCGTCGAGCGCCTTGGCCGCCGCCTCCATGACGGGCCAGTCGGAGTCCGAGCCCATCACGATGCCGACCAGAGGGGCGGTGCCGGGGGAAGTCATTCGGTGATCGTTCCTCGCAGGTAGTCGGCCGCGTGCCGGGCGCGCTCCCGCACGTCCGCCAGATCGTCGCCGTAGGTGTTGACGTGTCCGACCTTGCGGCCGGGCTTCACGTCCTTGCCGTACATGTGGATCTTGAGCTGCGGGTCGCGGGCCATGCAGTGCAGGTACGCCTGGTACATGTCCGGGAAGTCACCGCCCAGGACGTTGCACATGACCGTCCAGGGCGCGCGGGGGCGGGGGTCGCCGAGCGGGAGGTCGAGGACCGCCCGGACGTGGTTGGCGAACTGCGAGGTGATCGCGCCGTCCTGGGTCCAGTGGCCGGAGTTGTGCGGGCGCATCGCCAGCTCGTTGACCAGAATGCGGCCGTCGCGGGTCTCGAACAGCTCCACCGCGAGGTGGCCGACGACGCCCAGCTCGGCGGCGATGCGCAGCGCGAGCTGCTGGGCCTCGCCCGCCAGCTCCTCGGAGAGGCCCGGGGCGGGGGCGATCACCGTGTCGCAGACGCCGTCGACCTGGATGGACTCGACGACCGGGTAGGCGACGGCCTGGCCGTGCGGCGAGCGGACGATGTTGGCCGCCAGCTCCCGTACGAAGTCGACCTTCTCCTCCGCGAGGACCGGGACCCCGGCGCGGAACGCGTCGGCGGCGTCCGCCTCGGAGCGGACCACCCACACCCCCTTGCCGTCGTACCCGCCGCGCACGGTCTTGAGGATGACGGGGAAGCCCCCGGCCTCCTCGGCGAACGCGGCGGCGTCCGCCGGGTCGCTCACGATGCGGTTACGGGGGCAGGGGGCGCCGATCTCCGCGAGCCTGGCGCGCATCACCCCCTTGTCCTGGGCGTGCACCAGGGCGTCGGGGCCGGGGCGCACGGGGATGCCGTCCGCCTCCAGGGCGCGCAGATGCTCGGTCGGCACATGCTCGTGATCGAAGGTGATCACGTCGCAGCCCTGCGCGAAGGCGCGCAGGGTGTCCAGGTCGCGATAGTCGCCGATGACGACCTCGCTCACCACCTGGGCCGCCGAGTCCTGGGGGGTGTCACTGAGCAGCTTGAATTTCAGGCCGAGGGGGATACCCGCCTCGTGGGTCATGCGGGCGAGCTGACCGCCGCCGACCATGCCGACTACCGGGAACGTCACGCCTCCAGGGTATCCGCCACGCCGGTGGTTCCCGGACGGCCGTACGGATGGCCGTACGGCCGCCGCCACCGCGGACTCACGGGCGTCACACGGGTGGGCTGGATAGCATGGCCGGGTTGACGGAACCGTCGACGCCATCGAACGGACGGACTTGCGATCACCATGAGCGAACGGGGCGCACTGCGGGCCCGGCTTGATCTGCTGGCCCGGGAGGTCGCCAAGTTCGGCGCGGTCGGTGCGGTGGGCCTGCTGGTCAACATCGCCGTCTTCAACCTGCTCCGGCACACCACCGACCTCCAGGTCGTCCGGGCGAGCGTGCTGGCCACCTTCGTCGCCATCCTCTGCAACTACGTGGGCTTCCGCTACTGGACCTACCGGGACCGCGACAAGACCGGCCGGACCCGCGAGCTGACGCTCTTCCTGCTGTTCAGCGCGGCGGGCGCGGTGATCGAGAACGGTGTTCTGTACCTGGCGACCTACGGTTTCGACTGGAACGGCCCGGTCCAGAGCAACGTCTCCAAGATCCTGGGCATCGGGCTCGCGACCCTCTTCCGCTTCTGGTCCTACCGGACGTGGGTCTTCAAGGCCCTCCCCGCCGAGCCCCCTCCCGCCGAGGAGGCCGCACGCCCTGCGGAGCGGTTTCTGGAACAGCGGCGGCCGACGGAGACCGTAGAGCCCGACCCCGTACGGAACTGACCCGCCGCGTTGGTCGTTGTTCAGCGCACCGGGCGCTCAGGAGTCCTGCGGTCGACCGGGACGCGGCTGAGGAAGAGCGCGAAGACCGCCGGGTGCTGCTGGAGCAGCTCCAGCCGCCCGCCGTCCGCCTCCGCGAGGTCGCGGGCGACGGCCAGTCCGATGCCGGTGGAGTTGCGGCCGCTGATGGCCCGCTCGAAGATCCGCGCCCCCAGTTCGGCGGGGACGCCGGGGCCCTCGTCGGTGACCTCGACGACCACCTGGTTGCCGGCGACCCGGGTGCGCAGGGCGACGGTGCCGCCGCCGTGCATGAGGGAGTTCTCGATCAGCGCCGCCAGGACCTGGGCGACCGCGCCCGGGGTGCCCACGGCCCGCAGCCCGTGCTTGCCGGAGCAGACGAGGGCCCGGCCCGTGGAGCGGTAGGCGGGGCGCCACTCCTCGATCTGCTGTTTGATGACCTCGTCGAGGTCGAAGACGACGGCGGAGCCGGTGCGCGGGTCGCGGGAGTTCGTCAGGAGCCGTTCGACGACGTCGGTGAGGCGCTCGACCTGGGTGAGGGCGATGTTCGCCTCCTCCTTGACCGTCTCGGGGTCGTCGGTGACCGAGATCTCCTCGATCCGCATGGAGAGCGCGGTCAGCGGAGTCCGCAGCTGGTGCGAGGCGTCCGCGGCCAGCCGTCGCTCGGCGGTCAGCATCCGGGCGATCCGCTCGGCCGAGGAGTCCAGGACGTCGGCGACCCGGTCCAGCTCGGGCACCCCGTACCGCTTGTGGCGCGGGCGGGGGTCCCCGGAGCCGAGGCGTTCGGCGGTCTCGGCCAGGTCGGTGAGCGGGGAGGCCAGCCGGTTGGCCTGGCGTACGGCGAGCAGCACGGCCGAGATGATCGCCAGCAGCGCCACCGCGCCGATGATCAGGAGGGTGCGCCCGACCTCGCGGGTGACGGACGAGCGGGACTCCTCGACGGTGACCCTCTCGCCCCCCTCTCCGGTCTCGGTGGCGCGCAGGACACTGCCGGTGGGACGTTCGCCGACGGAGATGGGGGCACGGCCGGGGATCTCGATCAGCGCGTACCGCTGGGGATCGATCTGCTCGCCCAGCACCCCCGGGTTGATCCGTTCGTCGCCCAGCAGCCGGCTCTCGACGACGCTGATCAGCCGGAGCGCCTCGGACTCGACGCTCTCCTGGGCGCTGGCGCTGATGGTGCGGGTCTCCACGATCACCAGCGAGACGCCGAAGACGGCGATGACGACGAGCACCACGGCGAGCGTGGAGTTGATCAGCCGGCGGCGCATGCCCGCCGCCTCATGGGGCCGTCGGGACGGTTCTCAGGACGCATGGGAGCTTCGTACGTCAGCTCTTCTCGAACCGGAAGCCGACGCCCCGGACGGTGGCGATGTAGCGCGGATTGGCGGCGTCGTCGCCGAGCTTCTTGCGCAGCCAGGAGATGTGCATGTCGAGGGTCTTGGTGGAGGACCACCAGGTGGTGTCCCAGACCTCGCGCATCAGCTGGTCGCGGGTGACGACCCGGCCGGCGTCCCGGACGAGGACCCGCAGCAGGTCGAACTCCTTGGCGGTGAGCTGGAGTTCCTCCTCGCCCATCCAGGCGCGGTGCGACTCGACGTCGATCCTGACGCCGTGGGTGGCGGGCTGCGGCACGGGCTCGGAGGCGCCGCGGCGCAGCAGGGCGCGGACCCGGGCGAGCAGTTCGGCGAGCCGGAACGGCTTGGTGACGTAGTCGTCGGCGCCCGCGTCCAGGCCGACGACCGTGTCGACCTCGTCCGCGCGGGCCGTCAGCACCAGGATCGGGATGGTGTGGCCGCCGGCCCGGAGCCTGCGGGCGACTTCGAGACCGTCCATCCCGGGCAGCCCCAGGTCGAGGACGACCAGGTCGATACCGCCCTGGAGTCCGGCGTCGAGCGCGGTCGGACCGTCCTGGCGGACCTCGACCTCGTAACCCTCCCGACGCAGTGCGCGGGCCAGTGGCTCCGAGATGGATGCGTCGTCCTCGGCGAGCAGTACACGGGTCATGGACTGATGGTAGTCCGGCCCGGGGCCCCGAAGTGAGGCCCACGACCTCACCTGCGGGTCAGCGCCACAAATAGATGTGGACCTTTGAATATGGGAGCCTGGTTCCACCAGGGCCTGTGATCCATCTCTCAAGTCCTTCCATATCCCGCCGTGTCGTGTCGTATGGTGTCCCGACGCCTGTTGCACTACTCAAGGACCTTTGGGCAGCCATGAGCGCCAAAGGTCCCTTTTGTGTGCGGGGCCGGTTCCCGCCGGCCCGCTCTGAGTGAATGACCTGTGAGCCGGGCCCGGAGTGCGAGGACGCGCCCCGGGTGTGGATCCCGACGCGGTTCTTCCCCGCTCCGCCGCCGAGCCCCCAGCCAGGAGCCCGGCCGCACGGAGCACGTCCCCTCAGGCGTGGGGACGGGGCACGCCGCGCCGGTGCCGGCTGCCCCCCACCGGGCGCGTACCGCTCACGAGGCGGCGCGTCCCGACCAGCAAGGATCGACCATGGCGTCCAGCCTGACGAAGGACTCGCCGAGTTCCGGCGAGAAGACCTTCTTCGGCCACCCCCGCGGTATGGCCACCCTGTTCATGACGGAGATGTGGGAGCGCTTCTCCTTCTACGGGATGCGCGCCATCCTCACCCTGTACTTGGTGGCCGCCGTGCTCGACGGCCCCCTGGAGGGCCGGGAGGCGCTCGCCGCCTCCATCTACGGTGTCTACAATGCCGTCGTCTACATGGCCGCGATGCCCGGCGGCTGGGTCGCCGACCGTCTCTGGGGAGCCCGCAAGGCCGTCCTGGTCGGTGGGATCATCATCGCCCTGGGCCACTTCGCGCTCGCGCTGCCGAGTGACATCACGTTCTTCTTCGGCCTGGCGCTGATCGCCGTCGGTACGGGCCTGCTGAAGCCGAACATCTCGGCGATGGTGGGCGGTCTCTACGAGGGCCGGACGAGCGCACGCCGCGACGCCGGCTTCACCCTCTTCTACATGGCGATCAACATCGGTGGCTTCGCCGCCCCGCTGCTGGTCGGCTACCTCGGCGAGCACGTCAACTGGCACCTCGGCTTCGGTGTCGCCGGTGTCGGTATGACCCTCGCCGTCATCCAGTACGTCCTCGGCTCCAAGCACCTCGGCGACATCGGCAAGCTGCCCGCGAAGCCCATCTCCCCCGAGGAGCGGCGGCGTACGCTGCGCAAGGTGGCCCTGTGGTCCGGCATCGCAGTTGCCGCGCTGCTGATCGACCTGGCGCTGGGCACGTACGACATCGAGCACATCGTCAACGTCCTGGCCGTGCTGGGCGTCGTCGTGCCGATCGTCTACTTCATCACCATCTTCCGTGACCCGGCGCTGACGGCGGAGGACCGCCCGAAGATCAAGGCGTACGTGTGGTTCTTCATCACCGCCGTGCTCTTCTGGATGATCTATGACCAGTCCGGTTCGCTGCTGACGATCTTCGCGGACAACAAGACGGACCGATTCATCGGCGGCTGGGAGTTTCCGGCCTCGTGGCTGCAGTCGGTCAACCCGGCGCTGGTCATCATCCTGGCCCCGCTCTTCGCCACGCTCTGGGTCAAGCTGGCCACGCGCAACCGTGAGCCCAGCACCCCGATGAAGTTCGCCCTGGCGATGCTCCTCATCGGCGGCTCCTTCGGCATCATGGGCCTGGCGGGCGCCGCCGCGGCCAACAGCGACACGGGCAAGGTCACCGTGTTCTGGCTGCTCGCGGTCTACCTGGCGCAGACCATGGGTGAGATGTGCCTCTCCCCGGTCGGTCTGTCCCTCTCCACAAAGCTGGCGCCGAAGATGTTCGTCGGCCAGATCATGGGTCTGTGGTTCCTGGCCACGTCGACCGGCAACGCCCTGAACGGCTGGACCACGAAGCTCAACGCTCCGCTGGGCGACGCCGCGTACTACACGCTGCAGGCGGTCGTGGCGGTGGCCGCGGGTGTCGCCTTCATGGTGGCGGGCCGCAAGATCCGCGCCCTGATGGGCGGCGTGAAGTAACTCCCCGCAGGGGAACGAACGGCAGCGGGTCCGCACGAGAAGCTCTCGTGCGGACCCGCTGCCATTTGCCGTCGGCCGATGTTTCCGGGTCTCGACTACTTCTTGGTCTCGACCTTGACGCTGCGCAGGAAGCTGCTGAACCCGCACTTCACCGAGGACTTCTCGCCCGGCTTCTTCCAGTCGCCGAACACCGTCCACGGGATGGTGTGCTCGGCGCCCCGGCCGCGCACGACGTCGCAAACGAGCACGGCGCGGTGCTTCTTGACCGCCTTCCCCTTGGACGACTTCTTGCAGGACGACGTCGAGACCGGACGACCCAGCGAGAGGCTGGGCGTGGCCTTGCAGGTGTACTTCGCACCGGCCGCCGCGGCGGGTGCCGCGGTGGCGAGCGACAGTCCGGACGTCATCAGCAGGCCGGCGAGCACGCCCGTCGCAGCCTTCTTCCCCCAGGTCACCTTCATGATGTTCCTTTTCTCCAGCGGTGCTGCGCGGGCAGGTGGTCAAGCCTGCCGGTGAGCGCCGCACGCAGATCCTTCCCTTCGCTCCTGCGAAGAGACCCCTGAGGAACCTAGCCTTTTCGATCTTGTTCTAGCAAGGCGGGGCGGGTGATCCGAACTAGTTCTGCGCCTGGGCCGAGGGTGGTCAGCGTATGCCGCGCAGCTTCCGCCACGGGGTGAACGTGAACACCGCCCCGCCCAGCAGGACCGCCGTACCGGCGACCAGGCCGAGCGCTCTCAGCGCGCCGCCGTCCTCGGCGCCGGTGGCGGCCAGGCCGCCGCGCGAGTCCGCGCCGCCGCCGGACGCACCTTGCTGACGGCACATCAGGTCGGGCGCTCAAGGTACGCCCGGGGCCTGATGGAGGGAACACAAAGAGCGCGCCGATCGGGCGCGCTCTTTTCGGTGCGGTGATGCGATGCGGGTGAGAGGGGCGGGGAGCTAGGCGGGAGCGGCGAGCTCCGCCCAGACGGTCTTGCCCGTGGCGTCCGGCGTGCGCAGCACGCCCCAGTCGAGGCAGAGGCGCTGCACGATGAACATGCCGTGACCCCCGGGCCGGCCCGCGCGGTGCGGTGTTCGGGGTGCGGGCTGCCCGGCGCCCCGGTCGACGACCTCCACCCGCAGCCCCTTGGGGGTGCGGCCGATCCGGAGCTCCTCGGGGCCCTCCGCGTGCAGGCAGGCGTTGGTCACCAGTTCGGAGACGACCAGCAGGACGTCCTCGGCGGCGGCTCTGCGGTCCGCGGTGGACGCCGGGAGCCAGCCCCAGTCGTGCAGCGCCTGCCGGGCGAAGTCCCGGGCCGTCGGAACGATGCCGCTGGCCTGCGCGAGCGAGAGCGTGCGCCACTGCCGCTCGGCCGGGGCGGGCGAGGCTGCGCCCGCTTCGTCCGGCTCGCGACCGAGGTCGCCCGGCGGATGCTGCCGGGTGGTGCTCATCAGCGCTTCACCTCACCGATTTACCATGTCGCCATGTCGCCGTTGAACGGATAGTGATCAATTACCGAGTCTGCCGGAGCCCTTGCGGGGCGCCGCCGGGGTCTCTCCTGCCCTGCCATGTCGCAACAACACCCACTTGAGGCACACGATCGCACGACACTGCCGACATCAGGGATGTCCGCGGCCGCACAGCCGTGCCGGGTCAGGTGGCCAGGGCCTCTTCGAGCGTGGCGTGGACGGTGAAGACCGCCTCCGCGCCGGTGATCTCGAACACCCTCGCCACGACGGGCAGCATTCCGGCCAGGTGGACGCCGCCTCCGGCCGCCTCCGCCTTGAGGCGGGCGCCGAGCAGCACGTTCAGCCCGGTGGAATCACAGAAATCCAGGCGGGAGCAGTCGACCACCAGGCGTGACCGCCCCTGCTCGACCGCACTCTCCAGAGGCTCGCGCAGCAGATCCGCGGTGTGGTGATCGAGCTCACCCACCGGGGTCACTACCTCGCTGCGCCCCTCGGTCCGGGCCTCGACCTGAAGCCGACCCCGGTTCGCACTGCCGACCGTCCCGCGGTCCATGCCTGTCCTCTTCGCCGTTCGTCACTGTGCGCGTCACTGCCTGTGCGGCTGTATGCATAGCTGCCGCCGACGTGCGTAAAACAGTACGCGTTCCGCACGCAACACGGTAGTCGGAGACCTCAACAAACCGGACATATAGCGGCAATTGGCGCTTGTCACTGCTGGTCAAGACCGGGTATGGGTAGAGGGACACCAGAAATGCGACCGGCTTTGGAGGCGCCGCTTCACCGCAGGAACACGTATGGGCATCGGCAGCCATATGCCGAGAACGATGGAGGAGAACCATGTCACCCCGGCTCGACGTAGCGCGTACCCAGAACGCGTCGTCGGCATGTCCTCAGGGACCGACCAATTCCGACTCCCCCGCCGCGAGCGCCGTCCCCGGCCCGCGCGCCGGCACCACCGGTAGCACCACCAGCACCACCTCAGACTTCTTCGGCGCTCCCGGCGCGGGCCTCGAAGGGCTTCCCGAGATCCCGCCCTACGCCGAAGTGGGCGCTCTGGACGCCAGGGCCCTGTCGAAGACGCTCTTCGAGCGGCTGGAGTCCCTCGAAGAGGGCACCCACGAGTACAGCTACGTCCGCAACACCCTCGTCGAGCTGAACCTCGCGCTCGTCAAGTTCGCCGCCTCCCGGTTCCGCTCCCGCAGCGAGCCGATGGAGGACATCGTCCAGGTCGGCACCATCGGCCTGATCAAGGCGATCGACCGGTTCGAGCTGAGCCGCGGTGTGGAGTTCCCGACCTTCGCGATGCCGACGATCGTCGGCGAGATCAAGCGCTTCTTCCGTGACACCAGCTGGTCCGTGCGCGTACCGCGCCGGCTCCAGGAGCTGCGGCTCGACCTGGCGAAGGCGGGCGACGAGCTCGCCCAGCAGCTGGACCGCGCGCCCACGGTGGCGGAGCTGTCCGAGCGTCTGGGCATCACCCCGGACGAGGTCGTCGAGGGCATGTCCGCGAGCAACGCGTACACCGCGAGCTCGCTGGACGCCAAGCCCGAGGAGGACGACGGCGAGGGCGCCCTCGCGGACCGCATCGGCTACGAGGACCACGGGCTCGAAGGCATCGAGTACGTCGAGTCGCTGAAGCCGATGATCGCCGCGCTGCCCGCCCGGGACCGGATGATCCTCTCGCTCCGCTTCGTCAGCAACATGACGCAGTCGGAGATCGGCGAGGAGCTGAACATCTCGCAGATGCACGTCTCCCGGCTGCTCTCCCGCACGCTGACCAAGCTCCGCAAGGGTCTGACCCTGGAGGAGTGACCCGCCCCGCCCGGCCCGCCGCCCCGCCACGGGGCTCCCGGGGGCCGTGGAGCACGGCGGAAGGACCCGCCCCGGATCACCGGGAGCGGGTCCTTCCGCGTGGCTGGCGGGGCGCTCCGCGGGCAGCGGGGCACGGGCCCCGTACGACGCTCCGCCCGGGCGGCTCTCCGGTGGCTACACCACCCGCTGCCCGCTCCGCCACACCGCGCTGACCAGCGGGACGCCCGGGCGGTAGGCGAGGTGGACGTGGCTCGGGGCGTCGAGGAGGACCAGGTCGGCGCGGGCGCCGGGGGTGATCCGGCCGATGTCGGTACGGCGCAGGGCCGCGGCCCCGCCCGCGGTGGCCGACCAGATCGCCTCGTCCGGGGTCATCCCCATGTCGCGTACGGCCAGCGCGATGCAGAACGGCATGGACGAGGTGAACGACGAGCCGGGGTTGCAGTCCGTGGAGAGCGCGACGGTGGCGCCGGCGTCGAGGAGGCGTCGGGCGTCGGGCCAGGTGGCGCGGGTGGAGAACTCCGCGCCCGGGAGCAGCGTGGCCACCGTGCCGCCCTGGCCGAGCGCGTCGACGTCCGCGTCGGTGAGGTGGGTGCAGTGGTCGGCCGACGCGGCGTCGAGCTCGACGGCGAGCTGGACACCGGGGCCGTGACTGAGCTGGTTGGCGTGGATGCGCGGGTGCAGCCCCTTGGCGCGGCCCGCCGTGAGGATGGCGCGGGCCTGGTCGCCGTCGAAGGCTCCCTGCTCGCAGAACACGTCGATCCAGCGGGCGTGCGGGGCGCAGGCCTCCAGCATCGGGCCCGTGACCAGGTCGACGTACCCGGCGGGGTCGTCGGCGTAGTCGGGGGACACGATGTGGGCGCCGAGGTAGGTGACCTCGTCGGTGTGACGGCCCGCGATGCGCAGGGCGCGGGCCTCGTCCTCGACGGTGAGGCCGTAGCCGGACTTGGTCTCGAAGGTGGTGGTGCCCTGGCGCAGGGCCTCGGCGAGGTAGCGGGCGACGTTGGCGGACAGCTCCTCGTCGGTGGCGGCCCGGGTGGCGGCGACGGTGGTGCGGATGCCGCCCGCGCGGTAGGGCCGGCCGGACATGCGGGCGTTGAACTCCTGGGTGCGGTCGCCCGCGAAGACCAGGTGGGAGTGGGAGTCGACGAAGCCCGGGACCACGGCGCGGCCCGCCGCGTCGAGGACGTTGTCAGTGGCGGGTGCTTCGCTGGATTCACCGGTCCAGACGATGCGGTCGCCCTCGATGACGACGGCCGCGTCCTGGATCAGGCCCAGGGGGGTCCCGTTGCCGAGGGAGGGGTCGTTGGTGACCAGGCTGGCGATGTGGGTGACGGCGGTGGTCGTCATCTGGAGAGTGTTCTCCTTGCGTTCCGGAGGGTCCGGGGTCAGGGGTGCAGGGCGGCCACGGCCTCGGCGAGCGCCCGGGGCACGTCCTCGATCCGGGTGTGACGGCCGTCCCGGACGATGTGCCGCCCCGCCACGACCGTGTGCCGCACATCAGCGGCGGAGGCGGCGAATACGGCGGTCTCCGCTGCCAGTCGGGGCACCGGTCCTGCCGTCCTGACGGAGTCCAGGGCGACGGTGGCCAGATCGGCGGGGGCGCCCGGCTCCAGCACGCCCGCGTCGGGGCGCCCCAGTGCGGCGTGCCCGTCGGCGGAGGCGGCTCTCAGCAGTGCGGCGGCCGTCCAGTGGCCCCGGATGTGGGTGCGCAGCCGCTCGTTCAGCTCCATCGCCCGTGCCTCTTCGAAGAGGTCGATCACGGCATGGCTGTCGCTGCCCAGCGAGAGCGGCGAGCCCGCCTTCTGGAGGGCGGTGGCGGGGCCGATGCCGTCGGCCAGGTCGCGTTCGGTGGTGGGGCACATGCAGGTGCCCGTCGCCGAGGAGCCCAGCAGCTGGATGTCGGCCTCGGTGAGGTGCGTGTTGTGGATGCCGGTGGTGCGCGGGCCGAGGACCCCGTGGTCGGCCAGCAGCCGGGTGGGGGTGCGTCCGTGGGCGGCCCGGCAGGCGTCGTTCTCCGCCGTCTGCTCGGAGAGGTGGACGTGGAGCGGGGCCTCCCGCCCCTCGGCCCACTGCGCCACGGTGGCCAGCTGGTCCGCCGGGACCGCCCGGACGGAGTGGATCGCCGCGCCGATCAGCGTGTGGTCGTCGCCCTTGAGGAGGGAGGCGCGCTCGGCCCAGGCCTCGGCCGTGGTGTCGGAGAAGCGCAGCTGGTGCCGGTTGGGCCGCTCGCCGAATCCGGCGGCGAGATAGGCGGTGTCCAGCAGGGTGATCCGGATCCCGGCCTCGGCGGCGGCCGCGATGAGCGCCTCGCCCATGGCGTTCGGGTTGGCGTAGGGGGTGCCGCCGGGGGCGTGGTGCAGATAGTGGAATTCGCCGACGGAGGTGATGCCGGCCAGGGCCATTTCGGCGTACGTGGCGCGGGCCAGGTCGAAGTAGGTGTCCGGGGTGAGCTTGGCCGCCGTGCGGTACATCAGCTCGCGCCAGGTCCAGAAGGTGCCCGAGCCGACCTGGACGGTGGCGCGCAGGGCCCGGTGGAAGGCGTGGGAGTGGGTGTTGGCGAGGCCGGGGAGGGTCAGGCCGCGCAGCGCGGTCGCGCCGGGCGGCGGTGTCTGGACCCCGGTCCTGATCCCGGCGATGCGGCCGTCTGCGACGTCCAGGGCGACGCCCGGCTCGACGTGTGTGCCGAGCCAGGCGTGGTCCATCCAGTAGGTCGCGGTGACGGGCGCGCCCGCCGTCCGTTGTGTCAGCTGCACGCGAGACCTTCCAGTACGTCGGCGAGTGCCTCGACCCCGGCCGTGCAGTCGTTCTCGGCGGCGTGCTCGGCGGGTGAGTGCGAGATGCCGGTGGGGTTCCGTACGAAGAGCATGGCGGTGGGCACCGAGGCGGACAAAATACCCGCATCGTGGCCCGCGCCGGTGCCGAGGACGGGCACCGGCCGCTCCGTGTCGCCGGCGCCTTCGAGGATCTTGGCCAGCTCGTCGCGCAGGGCGTGCCCGAACTCGACCACGGGCGTGAACGATTCGCGCACGACGTCGAGGTCGATCCCGGCCCGCTCGGCGTACTCCCGGGCGGCCCGCTCGACGCCGGTGACGACGGCGTCCAGGGTGGCCTGGTCGGCGGCGCGGGAGTCGAGCCAGCCACGGACGAGGGAGGGGATGGCGTTGACTCCGTTGGGCTCGACCGCGATCTTGCCGAACGTGGCGAGCGCGCCCGTCAGTTCGGCCTCGCGGCGGGCGGCGAGCACGGTCTCGGCGTACGTGAGCATCGGGTCGCGGCGGTCGACGAGCCGGGTGGTGCCCGCGTGGTTGGCCTCGCCCCGGAAGTCGAACCGCCAGCGGCCGTGCGGCCAGATGGCGGAGGCGATGCCGACGGGGTCGCCGGTCAGGTCGAGGGCACGGCCCTGCTCGACGTGGAGCTCGACGAAGGAGCCGATCCGGGCGAGCCGTTCCGGGTCGGGGCCGATGGTCCCGGGGTCGTAGCCGGCCGCCTCCATGGCGGCGGGCAAGGCGGTCCCGTCCGCGTCCCGGAGGCGGTGGGCGTCGGCGACGGTGAGCTGTCCGGCGGCGAGCCGGGACCCGACGCAGGCCAGTCCGAAGCGGGCGCCCTCCTCGTCGCCGAAGTTGGTGACGGCCAGCGGCCGGGTGAACTCCACTCCCCTGCGGTGGAGTTCGTCGAACGCGGCGAAGGAGGACACCACGCCGAGCGGGCCGTCGAAGGCCCCGCCGTCCGGGACGGAGTCCAGATGGGAGCCGGTGACGACGGCGTCCCCGGCCAGGGGGTCGCCGAGCCAGGCCCACTGGTTGCCGTTGCGGTCGGTCTCGTACGCGAGCCCGCGCGCCTCGGCCTGCGCACGGAACCAGGCCCGGCAGTCGAGGTCGGCCGCCGACCAGGCGTAGCGCCGGTAGCCGCCGCTGTCGGGGTGGCGCCCGACGGGAGCCAGCTCCCGCCACATCGAGAGGAAGGAGTCACCGGCACGCCACGGCTGCCGTCCCGGACCGGGAGCGGTGGGCCCGGCCGCACCGGCCGGGCCCTGCCCCGAGGTGCCCGTGGGCATCAGTTGTCCTCCGTCATGGGTACGCGTACGCCCTTGTCCGCGGCGACGGACTCCGCGATGTCGTAGCCGGCGTCGACGTGACGGATGACGCCCATGCCGGGGTCGTTCGTCAGGACGCGGCGGATCTTCTCGCCCGCCAGCTTCGTGCCGTCCGCGACGGAGACCTGCCCCGCGTGGATGGAGCGGCCCATGCCGACGCCGCCGCCGTGGTGGAGGGAGACCCAGGAGGCGCCGGAGGCGACGTTGACCATGGCGTTGAGCAGCGGCCAGTCGGCGATGGCGTCGGAACCGTCGAGCATGGCCTCGGTCTCGCGGTACGGGGAGGCGACCGAGCCGCAGTCGAGGTGGTCGCGGCCGATGGCCAGCGGAGCGGCCAGTTCGCCGCTCGCGACCATGTCGTTGAAGCGCTCGCCGGCCTTGTCGCGCTCGCCGTAGCCGAGCCAGCAGATACGGGCGGGCAGACCCTGGAAGTGGACGCGCTCGCCGGCCATCTTGATCCAGCGGTGCAGCGACTCGTTCTCCGGGAAGAGGTCCAGGATCGCCTTGTCCGTCTTGTGGATGTCGGATGCCTCGCCGGAGAGGGCCGCCCACCGGAAGGGGCCCTTGCCCTCGCAGAAGAGGGGGCGGATGTAGGCGGGGACGAAGCCGGGGAAGTCGAAGGCGCGGTCGTAGCCGGCGAGCCGGGCCTCGCCGCGGATGGAGTTGCCGTAGTCGAAGACCTCGGCGCCGGCGTCCATGAAGCCGACCATGGCCTCGACGTGGCGGGCCATCGACTCGCGGGCGCGCTGCGTGAAGTCGGCGGGCTTCTCGGCGGCGAGGCCGGCCATGTCGTCGAAGTCGACGCCGAGCGGCAGATAGGCCAGCGGGTCGTGGGCGCTGGTCTGGTCGGTGACGATGTCGACCGGCGCGCCCTCGGCGAGCATCCGGGGCAGCAGCTCGGCCGCGTTGCCGAGGAGGCCGATGGAGAGCGGGCGGCGGGCGTCGCGGGCCTCGACGGCGAGCTGGAGGGCGTGCTCCAGGCTGTCGGCCTTCACATCCAGGTAGCGGTGCTCGATGCGGCGTTCGATGGCGCGCGGGTCGCAGTCGATGCAGATCGCGACGCCGTCGTTCATGGTGACGGCGAGGGGCTGGGCGCCGCCCATGCCGCCGAGACCGGCGGTCAGGGTGATCGTCCCGGCCAGCGTCCCGCCGAACTTCTTCGCGGCGACGGCGGCGAAGGTCTCGTAGGTGCCCTGGAGGATGCCCTGGGTGCCGATGTAGATCCAGGACCCGGCGGTCATCTGGCCGTACATGGTCAGGCCCAGCTGCTCCAGGCGGCGGAACTCCTCCCAGGTGGCCCAGTCACCGACCAGGTTGGAGTTGGCGATGAGCACGCGCGGGGCCCACTCGTGGGTCTGCATGACGCCGACCGGCCGCCCGGACTGGACGAGCATCGTCTCGTCCTGCTTGAGCGTCCGCAGCGTGCGGACCATCGCGTCGAACGAGCGCCAGTCGCGGGCCGCCTTGCCGGTGCCGCCGTAGACGACGAGCTTGTCGGGGTGCTCGGCGACCTCGGGGTCGAGGTTGTTCTGCAGCATGCGCAGGGCGGCTTCCTGCTGCCATCCCAGGGCGGTCAGTGCGCTGCCGCGCGGTGCCCGTACGGGGCGGGGTCCTGACATGGCGGTGCCTCCTCGCGACGGTGGAAATCTATTCACATCCTGCTTCTCTGAATAGTCGTAGTCAACAGGTGCGGTTGGCGTCGCGACCGGGAAGGCGTGTTCCCTGTCCCGTCCCAGCGGCCGCCCCGGAGACACCGATGAGCACTCCCGCCCCGCCCGCAGGCGCCCAGCCGCACGCGAAGGACGGCGGATCGCCGCCGCTCAAGCGCGCGCTGGGCCCCAAGCTGCTGATCCTCTTCGTCATCGGCGACATCCTCGGCACCGGCATCTACGCCACCACCGGAGACGTGGCGGGCAAGATCGGCGGCGCGCTCTGGCTGCCGTTCGCGATCGGCTTCGCCGTAGCCCTGCTGACGGCGGCCTCGTACGTGGAGCTGGTCGGCAAGTACCCGAAGGCCGCCGGGGCCGCGCTCTACACCCAGAAGGCGTTCAAGGTCCCCTTCCTGACCTTCGTCGTGGCGTTCATGGTCATGTGCTCGGGCCTCTCCTCGGCGAGCGCGGCGGCGCGGGCGTTCAGCGGCGACTATCTGGGCGAGTTCACCGAAGCGGTGCCGCCGACGCTGATCGCGGTCCTGTTCATCCTCGCCCTGGCCGCGATCAACCTGCGCGGCGTCGCCGAGTCCGTCAAGGCGAACGTCGTCCTGACCCTGGTCGAGGTCAGCGGGCTCGCGGTGATCCTCGCGATCGGCGCGTACGCCGTGTTCAGCGGCGAGGGCGAACCCTCCCGGCTGACCCAGATCGAGACCGGCGGCACCGGATACGCCCTGGTCACCGGCGTCCTCGGCGCCACCGCGCTCGGCTTCTTCGCCTTCGTGGGCTTCGAGGACTCGGTCAACATGGCCGAGGAGACCAAGAACCCGGCCCGCAACTTCCCCCGCGCCATCTTCATCGGCGTGGGCGTCACCGGCACCATCTACGTCCTGGTCGCCCTGATCTCCTCGCTCCTGGTCGACTCCCGGACCCTGTCGGGATCGAGCGGCCCGCTGCTGGAGGTGGTGAAGGCCGGAGGCGTCGATTTCCCGCCGAAACTCTTCGCGCTGATCGCCCTGTTCGCCGTCACCAACTCGGCGCTGATCAACATCATGATGGCCTCCCGGCTCTGCTACGGCATGGCCAACGAGCGCATCCTGCCGCCCACGATGGGCAAGGTGCTGTCCGGCCGGCGCACCCCCTGGGTCGGGATCGTCTTCGTCTCCGCCCTGGCGATCGGCCTGGTCTCCACCGGCGAGATCGAGGGCCTCGGCGACACCACCTCGTTCCTGCTGCTCTGCGTCTTCGCCGTGGTCAACATCGCCGTACTGGTGCTGCGCGGGGACCCGGTGGACCACCACCACTTCCGAACGCCGACGGCGCTGCCGGTGCTCGGCGCGCTCACCTCGCTGATCCTGGCGAGCCCGCTCGCCGACCGGGGCTCCGACGTGTACGTACGAGCCGGAGTCCTGCTGCTCATCGGGATCGGGCTCTGGGGGCTCAACAAGGTGGTCATGACCGCCCGCGACAGGTCCGGCGCCGACCACTCCTGACCAGGCGTCACCGCACCGGTCGGCCACCACATTTCAGCCGCTCCTTTACACCCCGGAGGGCATGTACCAAAGGAAAATGCCAGAACCTCCACCAGTCGTAAGCACGTTGCGTAGCCTCTGCGTTACAGCCGTACGCCACGTCGGGAGGGGAAATCCGCGTGCCCGGAATCGACGAGTGCCTGCTCGAAGTCATGAGGCTGCCCGGCGCCCGGGGCGCCTCGGTGGTCGACTGGACGAGCGGTCTCGCCCTCGGCACCATCGGGGACTCCCCCAACGGCGACCACGAGGCGACCGCCGCCGAGACGGCGGAGGTCGCCCGGATGACCGCCGAACAGCCCGCCTTCGCGCGCCTCGGCGCGGAAGGCGAACGGCCCACGGAGGCACCGAGCACCCCCGTGGAGGACGTCATCGTCACCACCCACGACGGATACCACATGCTCCGATTCGTGGAGACGGCATTCGACAGCAGTGTCTTCCTGCATCTGTGGCTGGACCGCTCGGCGGGCAATCTCGCGCTCGCCCGGAGACGGCTCGGCGAACTGGCCGAGCAACTGGTGCTGGCATGAGCGCGATAGCCGCCGACCCCGACGCACCGGAGACGGACCGGCTCCCGGTCCTCTCCCCGATGCTCCAGCGTCTGGCCGCCGAGCGCGCCACCGGCGCCCTGATGCGCGACCGAGGCACGCTCTACCTCGCCGACGGCCAGGTGGTGCATGCCGAGAGCCCCGCCACCCCCGGCATCGACGTCCTGCTCACCACCGGCGGGACCCTGCGACACGAGGGCTGGTGGGACGCCGTGGCGCAGGCCGGGGCAGGCAACCGGGTCGGCCGCTATCTCGTGGACAGCGGCCATGTTCCGGGCGGCGCACTGGAGTTGTGCCATCTGGGCGCGCTGTACGACGCCGCGTTCTTCGCGCTCGCCCCGACCGGGACGCCCGCCCGCTTCCGTTACGGAGTGGCGCACTGGATCGGTCCGGTGCGGCCCGTCCCGGTCGCCGCCGTGGAGCGCGAGACGCTGCGCAGACGGGAGTTCCTGGACCGCATCTGGCCCGACCCCGCCTGCGACAGCGCCCCGCTCCTGCGCACGGCGCACCGGGCCGACGCCCAGGTCCCGGCCCGGCAGCGCCGGCTCCTGGAGCTGGTCGACGGGGTCCGTACGGCCTCGGACATCGCGCAGGCGCTGGGCCGTTCGGCGTTCCACGTCCTGGTCGACCTGCGGCGTCTCGCGGCGGCCGGCCTGGTGGAGGCGGTCCGCGCCCAGCCTCTGCCGGCCGCCGCGGCCCCCGGTCGGATCACGCTCCCCGAGGTGACGGCCGACCCCGATATCGCCCTGCTGCGCCGACTCCGAGACGCATTGGAGGCCCTGTGATACGCGCGCTCAGACAGCGTGCCGGGAGGAGACAGCTGATGGTGCCCGAGGCCGAAGTGCGAGATGTCCTCGACGAGCTCCAGCGGTTACGCGCCCGGGTCCCGCTGCTCTCCGGAGCGCTGGCCGCCTCCACCGACGGGCTCGTCCTGGCCCACGACACCCCGGGCGTCGAGGCGGAGGGCGTCGCCGCCCTCACCGCCGCCGCCCTCGGCGTCTCCATCCGGATGACCGACGCCACCGGCCGGGGCGCCTTCCGGGAACTGCTGGTCCGCGGCGGCAACGGCTACATCGCCACCTACGCCGCGGGCTCCTCCGCCGTCCTGACCCTGCTGGCCGAGGACCGCATCAACGTCGGCCGGCTCCATCTGGAGGGCCGCCGCGCGGGTGCCCGGATCGGCGAACTCGTCGACACCGCGCTGGAGCGCGTCGAGCGCCCCGCCGCCGCGGCCACCCGTGCCGCCCCGCCACGCCCCGCCACCGCACCCAACCGCGCCCTGCCGCAACGCCCCACGTAACGCGCCCTCGCGCAGCGGTCGCTCACATCCCCCCACCCGTACCGCCACACCCACCGGGACTCGGCCATCACGCAGAAGCCCGCGCACCAGCCCGCACGGAAACCGGCCCAGCGGCCGGCACAGAAACGGACCCGGTCACCGCGACCGGCCAGGGAAAGGAAACGAGCCTCCATGGCGAACACCGAAGCGTCACTGAAGGAAGCGATGAGCTCGATCGAGGGCACCACCGGTGTCGCCCTCGTCGACTACACGAGCGGCATGGCCCTGGGCACGCTCGGCGGCGGGAAGGACTTCAACCTGGAGGTCGCCGCCGCGGGCAACACCGACGTCATCCGCGCCAAGCTCCGCACCATGGAGCACCTGGGGATCAAGGAGGAGATCGAGGACATCCTCATCACCCTGGGCACCCAGTACCACCTGATCCGGCTGCTCAAGACCCGTGGCGGCAACGGCCTGTTCCTCTACCTGGTGCTGGACTCGAGCCGGGCGAACCTGGCCATGGCCCGCCACCAGCTGAAGCGGATCGAGGCGGAGCTGGAGGTCTGACGCGTTGGGGCGGCGCGGGGCCGGCCTCACTCCACGAACAGGCCGCGCGCCGCCGCCCGTACGTCGAACTCCTCCAACCGCGCCTGGGCGTCGGGGAGTCCGTCGCACATCGCCTCCAGCAGCACCCGGCCGAGCAGCATCGGCGCACAGACGGTGTCGAAGGAGAGCCCGGAGCCGATCGCCGCCGGGAGCAGCAGATCGCTGTGCTTGGCGACGGGCGCGAACGCGGAGTCGGCGACCGTCACGACGGTCAGCCCCTGGTCCCGGGCGTACGCGAGCGCGTCCACGCTCTCCTTGGGGTGGCGCGGCAGCGCGAAGCACATCAGGGCGGTGGCCCCGGCCCGGCGGGCGGAGTCGATCCGGTCGGCCAGCATGCTGCCGCCCTCGTCGAGCACCCGGACGTCGGGGTGCACCTTGGCGGCGAAGTAGCCGAAGCCGCGCGCCTGCGAGGAGGCGGCGCGCAGCCCGAGCACCGGCAGCGGCCGGGAGCCGGCGAGCAGCAGCCCGGCCCGCTCGACGGGCGCGGGATCGGCGAGCACGTCGGAGAGGTGCTGGAGGTTCTCGATCTCGGCGCGGACGGCCTGCTGGTACTCGTTGTACCGCTCCCCGGTCTCCTCCCGCTCCAGGTCGGCGGGCGCGACCTCGCGCAGATGCCTGCGCAGCGCCGGATAGCCGTCGAAGCCGAGGGCGACGGCGAAGCGGGTGACGGAGGGCTGGCTGACCCCGGCCAGCTCGGCCAGCTCGACGCTGGAGAGGAACGGCGCGTCGGCGGCCCGGCGGACCATGCAGTGCGCGATGCGCCGCTGGGTGGGCGTGAGCCGTTGGCCCTCGAAAAGCCGCTGCAACCGCGCGGCGGGGCTGCTCCCGCTCATGGTGTCCCCTTGTTGGATCCGTCGCGCCCGACCGGCGCCGATCATTCTATTCAGCCAGGAAGGTTGCTGTATGTCCATATGCAGGAGCTGGTCGGGAGGAGACCGCGGGAGACCCTGGTGGGGGGGTAGCCCCACGGAATTCGGGGGCTAGCCCTACTGTCACGGGGACCTGGACTCCGTACCGTCATCCGCATGGAAGCCCGTGACCACGAGCTCAAGAAGGAGCTCGCCGCCACCCTCCAGGCCCGCGGCGAGCTGGGTGCGGAGTACGAGTCCGTGCTCATCGAATCGTTCCTGGAGAAGGTCGAGCAGCGCCTCGACACCACGCTCGACCGCCGGGTCCGCCGCCAGCTCGCCGAGCAGCAGATGACCAGCGCCCGGGGCGCGCGTCCGGCACAGCCGGAGACCTTCGGGGAGCGGCACGCCCTGGGGATCGTCTCGCTGATCCTCGCCGTCCCGCTGTCCGCGATCGGCGTCGTGAACGCCGGGATCGAGGGGCTGGTGGTGGCCTGGCTCGGCATCGTCGGCGTCAACGCGTTCCAGGCGGCGCGGGGCGGGGGGCTGTTCCGCCGCCGGGACGAACGGACGTCGTCCGACTGGAGGGACTGAGCCTGACGGAGAGGCTGAGAGGGGCCGAGCCCGAAGGTCATGTCGCGGGGACCGCCGCACCCCCGGTTGCCCGGGGGGCGGGACGACGGCGGCCCCCGCGAGGGACGCGGTCCGGGTCAGGGCCGGTAGCCCGCGTCCGGGCGACGGTGGAGGTCCGGGAGCCGCTCCGTAGTCCGGTGTCGCCGTTCTGGGTGCCGGCGGGTTTCCCTGCCGACACCCACCAATGTGCCGGAGCCGTGTTAAGCGGGTGCTGCGCGGACGTGACGCGCTCGTACCGTTTTCGCGAAGACCCGCGCCCTGCGCGAGGACCCCGCGCCGGACCCCCGCAAGGCCCGCGCCCGGCTTCCCGTGGCCCCGCTCCGTCAGGCCTTCGCCGTCCCCGCGTCCTTGGCGAGGAACGCCAGCAGGTCCTGCCGGCTCACGACGCCCTTGGGCTTGCCCTCGACGAGCACGATCGCTGCGTCGGCCCCCTCCGCGCCGCTGAGCACGGCCATCAGGTCCTCGACCGGTTCGCCGGAGCCGACCTGCGGAAGCGGGGCCGACATGTGCTTCTCCAGCGGGTCGGCCAGCGAGGCACGCTGGGTGAACAGCGCGTCCAGCAGCTGCCGTTCCACGACGGAGCCGATGACCTCGGCGGCCATCACGTCCGGATGGCCGGCGCCCGGCTTCACGATCGGCATCTGGGAGACGCCGTACTCGCGCAGCACCTCGATGGCCTCGCCGACCGTCTCCTCCGGGTGCATGTGGACGAGGGAGGGCATCGGGCCCTCCTTGAAGTCCAGGACCGCGCCGACGTTGGCGGAGGTGCCGGTGTCCTCCAGGAAGCCGTAGTCGGCCATCCACTCGTCGTTGAAGATCTTGCTCAGGTAGCCGCGCCCGCTGTCGGGGAGCAGCACCACGACGACATCGTCGGGGCCGAGCCGCTTGGCGACCTCCAGAGCGCCGACGACCGCCATACCGCAGGAGCCGCCGACGAGCAGCCCCTCCTCCTTGGCGAGGCGGCGGGTCATCTGGAAGGAGTCCTTGTCGGACACCGCGACGATCTCGTCCGTCACGTCGCGGTCGTAGGCGCTCGGCCAGAAGTCCTCGCCGACACCCTCGACCAGATACGGCCGCCCGGAGCCGCCGGAGTACACCGAGCCCTCCGGGTCGGCGCCGACGACCTGGACCGCGCCGTCGCTGATCTCCTTGAGGTAGCGGCCGGTACCGCTGATGGTGCCGCCGGTGCCCACGCCCGCGACGAAGTGGGTGATCTTCCCCTCCGTCTGCTCCCACAGCTCGGGACCGGTGGTCTCGTAGTGCGAGCGCGGGTTGTTCGGGTTGGAGTACTGGTCGGGCTTCCAGGCGCCCGGCGTCTCGGTGACCAGCCGGTCGGAGACGTTGTAGTACGAGTCCGGGTGCTCGGGGTCAACGGCGGTGGGGCAGACGACGACCTCGGCGCCGTACGCCCGCAGCACGTTGATCTTGTCCGTGGACACCTTGTCCGGGCAGACGAAGATGCACTTGTAGCCCTTCTGCTGCGCGACGATGGCGAGGCCGACGCCGGTGTTGCCGCTGGTCGGCTCGACGATCGTGCCGCCGGGCTTCAGCTCCCCGCTCTGCTCGGCCGCCTCGATCATGCGCAGCGCGATGCGGTCCTTCACGGACCCGCCGGGGTTGAAGTACTCGACCTTGGCCAGGACGGTCGCCTGGATACCTGCCGTGACGTTGCGCAGCCTCACCAGCGGGGTGTTGCCGACAAGACTGATCATCGAATCGTGGAATTGCACCGTGTACTCCGGGATCTCCGAGATGGTCCGGCCCAGAGTATGCGTACGGGACGCACTGTGCGTACGGGAAGGAGTACACGGAGCCCCGAGCGGGGCAAGTAGGTACGTGTACGGCTGTACGGCGAGAAGGAGGTGGACCGGACTGTGTCGAGAGCAAGGGTGGCACGGCGGATCGCGGCGGGCGCGGCTTACGGCGGTGGCAGCATCGGGTTGATCGGTGCGGCCGCCGTGGGCGTGTTCCTGGCGGAGGTCCAGCTCGCGAAGAGGCAGGTCGGCAGCGGGACGGCGCCGGTTCCGCCGAGCGCGGACGGGCGGTACGGAGTGGCGTTCGCCGGGCCGAACGACGCGATGCGGCTCGGGATGCTCGGGGATTCGACGGCCGCGGGCCAGGGGGTGCGGCGGGCCGGGCAGACCCCGGGCGCCCTGCTGGCCTCGGGTCTCGCGGCGGTGGCCGAGCGGCCGGTGGACCTGCGGAACGTGGCCCTGCCCGGGGCCCGGTCGGACGACCTGGATCGGCAGGTGTCGCTGCTGCTCACGGATCCGGCGCGGGTCCCGGACGTCTGCGTGATCATGATCGGGGCGAACGACGTCACCCACCGGATGCCCGCGACCCAGTCGGTGCGCTGTCTGACGACGGCGGTGCGCAGGCTGCGGACGGCGGGGGCGGAGGTGGTCGTCGGGACCTGCCCGGACCTGGGGACGATCGAGCCGGTCTACCAGCCGCTGCGCTGGCTGGCCCGGCGGGTGAGCCGGCAGCTGGCGGCGGCGCAGACGATCGGTGTGGTCGAGCAGGGCGGGCGCACGGTGTCGCTGGGCGACCTGCTGGGCCCCGAGTTCGCGGCGAACCCGCGTGAGCTGTTCGGCCCGGACAACTACCACCCCTCCGCCGAGGGGTACGCCACGGCGGCCATGGCGGTGCTGCCCACGCTCTGCGCGGTGCTGGGCCTGTGGCCGGAGACCGACCGGCTGGACGGCGCACGGCGCGAGGACATCCTCCCGGTGGCGAAGGCCGCCTCCAAGGCCGCCCGCGAGGCCGGTACGGAGGTCACGGGGGCGCGCGCGCCCTGGGCCCTCCTCAAGCACCGCAGGCGGCGGCGTCTGCCCGCCTCCACGGAACCCACCCCGCAGGCCCACCCGGACGCCGCCCACAGGCACGCGTAGCGGGTGGCGCCCGACGGCAGGCCGTGCTGAGCAAGCGCTTAGAAAAGAGTCCCGCATCACACGGCCTGCCGGGTGACCCCGGCGATACGTCCGGGTAACTTCCAGAGGAGTTCCGCCTTTCCACCCCGACGTGCAGCCGTACAGCCTCCCAGCCCGTACAGCCTTCCAGCCCCTTGGAGCCGCGTGATGCCCGAAGCCGTGATCGTCTCTGCCGCCCGTTCGCCGATCGGCCGCGCCTTCAAGGGGTCCCTGAAGGACCTGCGCGCGGACGACCTGACCGCCACGATCATCCAGACCGCGCTGGCCAAGGTTCCCGAGCTGGACCCGAAGGACATCGACGACCTGATGCTGGGCTGCGGTCTGCCCGGCGGCGAGCAGGGCAACAACCTGGGCCGCATCATCGCCGTACAGATGGGGATGGACCATCTCCCCGGCTGTACGGTCACCCGCTACTGCTCCTCCTCGCTGCAGACCAGCCGGATGGCGCTGCACGCGATCAAGGCGGGCGAGGGCGACGTCTTCATCTCGGCCGGTGTCGAGATGGTGTCCCGCTTCACCAAGGGCAACTCCGACAGCCTGCCGGACACGCACAATCCGCTGTTCGCCGAGGCCGAGGCCCGCACCGCCGCCCGCGCCGAGGAGTCCGGCGCGAGCTGGCACGACCCGCGCGAGGACGGCCTCGTCCCGGACGCGTACATCTCGATGGGGCAGACGGCGGAGAACCTGGCCCGGGCCAAGGGCGTCACCCGTCAGGACATGGACGAGTTCGGCGTACGGTCGCAGAACCTCGCCGAGGAAGCCCTGAAGAACGGCTTCTGGGAGCGGGAGATCACCCCGGTCACCACCCCCGACGGCACGGTCGTCTCCAAGGACGACGGCCCGCGCGCGGGCGTCACGCTGGAGGGCGTGCAGGGCCTGAAGCCGGTCTTCCGCCCCGACGGCCTCGTCACCGCGGGCAACTGCTGCCCGCTCAACGACGGCGCGGCCGCCCTGGTGATCATGTCCGACACCAAGGCGCGCGAGCTGGGCCTGACCCCGCTGGCCCGGATCGTCTCCACCGGCGTCTCCGGCCTCTCCCCCGAGATCATGGGCTACGGCCCGGTCGAGGCCAGCAAGCAGGCGCTGAAGCGGGCCGGCCTGACCATCGACGACATCGACCTCGCCGAGATCAACGAGGCGTTCGCCGCCCAGGTCATCCCCTCCTACCGGGACCTCGGTCTGCCGCTGGACAAGGTCAACGTCAACGGCGGCGCGATCGCGGTCGGCCACCCCTTCGGCATGACGGGCGCCCGCATCACCGGCACGCTGATCAACAGCCTCCAGTTCCACGACAAGCAGTTCGGCCTGGAGACCATGTGCGTGGGCGGCGGCCAGGGCATGGCGATGGTGATCGAGCGGCTGAGCTGAGCCGCAGCGGAGGCGAAGCCCAGCGCGGCCACCAGCACGAGCGGCTGGGCCGACCCCACCGAGCCCCGACCGTGACCGAATCTCCCCCAGGATGTGATCTGCGTCCCGGGGGAGAGTCGTTTCCGCAGGTCAAGCCGGTTTGAGGCTGAACATCGGACCGAAAGACCTGTCCATTTCGTGACGTAATGCACTGACAGCACGTACCGGTACAGGCCAAGCTGATGTAGGAAGTCGGGGGTATCGATTGAGACCGGGAGTATGTCAGTGAGCGCCATGTCATTTGCCCTGTTGCTGACCACCGCCGCTGCCACGGCCGTCGGCGCCGCCGCACTGCACGCCGCTCACGGGCTGCGCAAGCAGGTCGTGGCGCTGCGTACGGAGCTGGCCGCGAGCCACGTTCCCGGCGCCTCGGTGCCACCGCAGAGCCGCAGTACGGCCACGCCCGCCGAGGAGATACGCGCGGCCGTCGCCGACGCGCTCGCCGAGGAGCGGGAGCGCGAGCTGGCAGAGGCGCGCGCCTTCTGGGCGGCCCAGGAGGCCCGTGACGCCGCCGACGCCCCGTCCCTGCTGGGCGGCCTGCCCGGCCTGGGCGACGACGCCCCGTACTACCTGCCCCGGCAGGCCGACTTCGCCGGCCTGGAGTCGATGGACCTGGAGGCGGCCGAGGCGATGGAGGAGCTCGTCGAGCTGAGCGAGCGGACCCTCGCGGAGCACGAGGTCGGTGAGCTGACCGATCTGCCGGCGGAGCTGTCGACGGACCTGGCGACCGGACTTCCGGAGACCTCCGAGTTCCCCGAGGACTCCCCCGAGCTGGCCGCCGCCCGCCGCCGCCACCCCTCGCACCCGGACTTCGTCCCCGTACAGACGCCGGTGGTCACCGACCACGAGCGCACCGTGAACCGACTGGAGGAGCTGGCCGACACCGCCACCGAGCTGACCGATGTGCGGCCCGGTCCGCTGGGCACGCTCGATGTGTACGTCTTCGCCGACGGCACCACGCTCTGCATGACGCCGGGCCACCGCGAGACCGCCGAGCGGCTCGCGGACGCGCTGCGGGCGGGCCGGCAGCCGGTGCTGCTGGGCGGCTCGGGCGTCTCGGGCGCCTATGCGCTGACCTTCTCCTGCGGCGAGGACAACGTGTACATCCTCGCCGACCGCGTCATCGCCTCGTTCTGACCGCCGGGCGCGGGCCGCTCGTACGCGCACCCGCGCCGCTCACGCGAAGGCCCGCGCCGCCGCTTCCCCCACATACCGCACGGCCTCGTCCAGCTCCTGGGGCGGGGCCGTTTCCAGTGCCACGGCCAGATCCCGCCCGGCGACCGCGACCTGGTCGCCCACGGCGAACATCCCGGCGTCCGGCAGCTCCCGCGGCTCGGCGTCCGGGTTCTCCAGCCGCTGGGCGCGTACGGCGAGCTCCCGGGCGGCGGCCAGCGCCTCGGCCGCCGCACCGCGCTGGAGGCGGCTCTGCGGGGCCGAACGCAGCCGGTCGGCGAAACGGTCCACGGCCAGGATCAGGGGCGTCGTATCAAGCACCCGGCCGACCCTACGCGCCCCTCCCCCGCCCCCGCCAACGGCCCGATCCGCGCACCCGCCACGCGGCGTCCCGCACACGCGGAACGGCCCGCAGGCGCGGTGCCTGCGGGCCGTTCCGGTGCTACGGGGTACTGCGGGTCCCACGAGTCCGCTCAGTCGTCGCCACTGAGGATCGCGACCAGGCGCAGCATCTCGATGTAGATCCACACCAGGGTCACGGTGAGGCCGAAGGCGGCCAGCCACTCCTCCTCGCGGGGAGCGCCGTACGCGATGCCGTCCTCGACCTGCTTGAAGTTCAGGGCGAGGATGGCCGCGCCGATGACGATGGCCACGATGCCGAAGACGACACCGAGGGCGCCGCTGCGGAAGCCGAGGCCGTCACCGCCGCCGAAGACGGCGAACAGAAGGTTGACCATCATCAGCAGCATGAAGCCGATGGCGGCCGCCATCACGAAGCCGTAGAAGCGGCGCGTGACCCGGATCAGGCCGGTGCGGTAGGCGATCAGCACACCGGCGAAGACCGCCATGGTGCCGAGCACCGCCTGCATCGCGGCGCCGGGGGCCACGTACATGCTGACGATGTTGCTGACGATGCCGAGGAAGACACCCTCGAACGCCGCGTAGGTCAGGATCAGCGCGGGCGAGGGCCGGCGCTTGAACGAGTTGACCAGCGACAGCACGAAGCCGATGAGCGCGGCGCCGATGGCCACGCCGTAGGCGCTGCCCAGGTTCGCCTGGTCGACCGGCATGATCCACCACGCGGCCGCCGCGGCCACGATCACGGTGCCGAGCGTCATCGCCGTGCGCGTCACCACGCCGTCGATGGTCATCGCGTCGGTGCGGGCGGGCGCCTGCGGGGCGCCGTGCATGTCCGTCTGCGCGTAGGGGTTGGTGGCGTACGGGTTGGCGGCGGTGCCCTGTGCGTACGGGTTGCCCGTCGCGGGGGCCCCGGCCTGCGGCGCCGCGTTGAAGCCCGCGTGGCCGTTGTCGCGGCTGAACCCCCGTCGCGAGAAGACCGGGTTGCTGCTCCTCATCTCACTCCTCCATGGCCACACTGCGTGGCCTTGCCACAAGAGTAATGGGTAGGCAAAGGAATCACCCTAGTGCCCGGGGAGGATCTTTCCGGCATCCGTGACGGAGCGCCCGCCGGGGGCCGGGCCGGGTTCCGGGGCCGACAGGCGGTCACGGTACGGCCCGTGCCGGTCACGCAGCGTGCGGCGCGTGGTGCCCGGAGCCGGACTCGAACCGGCACGCCCCCGAGGGGCAGCGAGGTTTAAGCTCGCCGTGTCTACGTTCCACCATCCGGGCGTGCCGCGCGGCTCCGCGTCTGGCTACCGACCCTATCCGGGACCGTCCCTCGATCAGCGGAACAGTGGCGCGATGTTGTCTTATTTTATTGACCGCTTGAGGGTCCGTCAGCATATCGGGCCGGGCTGACCACACGCCCGCGGCCGATCCCGGGCGGTGTGCGCGCCGCCTCGGAATGACGGAAAGTCGCCGCACTCGTACGGCCCAACGCGCCAGGTCCGCGCCATGCCCCGCCAGGGCGTCCGCCACCCTCGCCCGCCGTCTCGCTCAGGACCCGCGGCCGGCGCCGCTCCGGGCCGGCCCCGCCCGCCGCCGCGGCCGCCCTCCGCCCGCACCCGGCTCCGCTCACGCTGGGTGACCGTGAGGCGGGGGCACTACTCCGCTCAGGGTCGACGTCATACCCGAGGAGGACGGATCCACGCCCGTGATGCGACTCAAGGGGGCCACGGGAACGGGCATCGGGGGTGACGACCGGACGCGATCGGGCCGTAAGGATGGAGTAAGTCCCCGAGGCATGGCGTCAGGGCCCCGTCTCACCACGGCCCAGGCCCATCCGCAGAACCGAACCAGGAGCGTCCCAGTGACCACCACCCCCACCGTCCACCGCGCCACCGCGGTGGCTGCCCGCGCCACGGAGCTGTCGAAGGTCTACGGCGAGGGCGAGACACAGGTCGTCGCCCTGGACCGGGTGACCGTGGACTTTCCGCAGGGCGAGTTCACCGCGATCATGGGCCCGTCGGGCTCCGGCAAGTCGACGCTGATGCACTGCGTCGCCGGGCTCGACAGCTTCAGCAGCGGCTCGGTGCGGATCGGTGAGACCGAGCTGTCCACGCTCAAGGACAAGCAGCTCACCCAGTTGCGCCGGGACAAGATCGGCTTCATCTTCCAGGCGTTCAACCTGCTTCCGACGCTGACCGCGCTGGAGAACATCACCCTGCCGATGGACATCGCCGGCCGTAAGCCGGACGCCGCGTGGCTCCAGAAGGTGATCGACATGGTCGGTCTCTCGGAGCGGCTGAAGCACCGCCCGACCGAGCTCTCCGGCGGTCAGCAGCAGCGCGTCGCCGTGGCCCGCGCCCTGGCCGCCAAGCCCGAGATCATCTTCGGTGACGAGCCGACCGGAAACCTGGACTCCCGCTCCGGCGCCGAGGTGCTGGGCTTCCTGCGCAACTCGGTGCGCGAGCTGGGTCAGACCGTGGTGATGGTGACGCACGACCCGGTGGCCGCCTCCTACGCGGACCGGGTCATCTTCCTCGCGGACGGCGCGGTCGTCGACCAGATGATGCACCCGACCGCCGACGGCGTCCTCGACCGGATGAAGGCGTTCGACGCGAAGGGCCGCACCAGCTGACGCCCGCGGCCGGTCACCGCGACCGGCCGCCGCACGGCTGACGCGTACGGCCGCCGTACCCGGCCCCCGTACCCGCGCACCCCCGCCCTCCCCTTCCGGAACCCATCCCAGGACACAGACATGTTCCGTACCGCCCTGCGCAATGTGCTCGCGCACAAGGCCAGGCTGCTGATGACCGTGCTCGCCGTCATGCTCGGCGTAGCGTTCGTCTCCGGCACGCTGGTCTTCACCGACACCCTCGGCAACGCCTTCCGCAACCAGTCCGCCAAGAGCTACGACAACGTCGCCGTCTCCATCGAGACGTACACCGGCGACGACGAGAAGAACCCCGGCATCGACGACGCCACCCTGGAGAAGATCCGGAGCGTGGACGGCGTGGCCTCCGCCACCGGGCGCGTCAACGGCTTCGCCGGGGTCGCCGACCCGGACGGCAAGCTGATCGGCAACGGCTGGTCCAACACCGGTGCGAACTTCGCGCCCGGCAAGGACGGCAAGGACACCCAGTACACCTTCGTCGAGGGCTCGGGCCCGGCGAAGAACGGCTCGGTCGCGCTCGACAAGGACACCGCGAGCAAGGGCAAGTACAAGGTCGGCGACCCGGTGCGGGTCGCGACCAACGGACCGGTGAAGGAGTACACCCTCTCGGGGATCTTCACCACCGAGGACGGCGCGGTCAACGCGGGTGGCAGCCTCGTGCTGTTCGACACCCCGACCGCCCAGAAGCTCTACCTGAAGCCCGGTGTCTACCAGAACGCCACGGTCAGCGCGGCGGGCGGTGTCTCCGACCAGAAGCTGCTGGACGCGATCGAGCCGCTGCTGCCGAAGGACGCCACCGCGCAGACCGGCAAGGCGCTGGCCGACCAGCAGGCCAAGGACATCGAGAGCGGGATGGCCGGCCTCAACGGCATGCTGCTGGCCTTCGCGGGCATCGCGCTGTTCGTCGGTGTCTTCCTCATCGCCAACACCTTCACGATGCTGATCGCGCAACGGACCCGCGAGCTGGCCCTGATGCGCGCCATCGGCGCCACCCGCCGCCAGGTGAAGCGCTCGGTGCTGCTGGAGGCAGGCGTCGTCGGCACCCTCGCCTCCGTCATCGGCTTCCTCCTCGGCCTCGGCCTCGCCACGGGTCTGCGCTCCGCGATGGGCCTGCTGGGCGGCAAGATCCCGGCCGGTCCGCTGATCGTCTCGCCCACCGCCGTCGCCTCCGCCTTCGCGGTCGGCATCCTGATCACCGTGCTGGCCGCCTGGCTGCCCGCCCGCCGGGCCGCGAAGATCGCCCCCGTCGCCGCGATGAGCAGCGTCCACGCCACCGCCTCCGTCAAGTCCCTCGTCGTACGGAACTCGATCGGCGGCGTGATCACCCTGCTCGGCTCCGCCGCCATCGTCGGCGGAGCCGCGACCGGCGGCACCTCCGGCCGGCAGCTGGTCGCCGCGGGCGCGTTCTTCTCCCTGATCGGCGTCATCATCCTCATCCCGCTGCTCTCCCGCCCGGTGATCGCGCTGGTCCGGCCGCTGCTGAAGAAGGTGTTCGGCGTCTCCGGGAAGCTGGCCTCGCAGAACGCGGTCCGCAACCCGCGGCGCACCGGAGCCACCGCCTCCGCGCTGGCCATCGGGCTGACTCTGGTCACCGGCATCTCGGTGCTCGGCGTCACGCTCGGCCAGGCCATCGACAAGATGACCACGGACAACATCAAGGCCGACTACCTGGTCTCGATGGCGAGCGGCGACTCGCTCGACGAGTCCGCGCTCACGGCCCTGTCCAAGGCCGACGGCGTCTCCGCGCTCTCCCCGCAGCAGGCGGCGTGGTTCGAGGTCGACGGCGACTACTTCTCGGCATCCGGCGTCACCCCGGGCGATGTGGAGAAGGTCTTCTCCCTGACGACCGAGTCCGGTTCGCTGGCCTCGCTCAAGGACGGCCAGGTCGCGGTCGGCTCCAAGACCGCGAAGAAGCACGGCTGGAAGACCGGCGACACCCTTCCCGTGAAGTTCGACGACGAGAAGAAGGGCGAGCTGAAGGTCGGCGCGACCTACAAGGAGAACGAGTTCCTCTCCCCCTTCGTGATCCCGAAGGAGCTGGCCGACCAGCACAGCGCCTCCACGCGTCCGGAGATCCGCGAGATCTGGATCAAGGCGGACGGCGGCGCGAGCAAGGCCAACGAGCAGTCCATCGTGGACGCGCTCGGTGACAACCCGGCGATGAGCGTCATGGACCGTCAGGACATCCGTGACATGTTCGGCGGCTTCATCAACACCGCACTGAACATCATGTACGGGCTGCTCGCCATGGCCCTGCTGATCGCGGTCCTCGGCGTCGTCAACACCCTCGCGATGTCGGTGTTCGAGCGGCAGCAGGAGATCGGCATGCTCCGCGCGATCGGTCTCGACCGGGGTCGCGTCAAGCGGATGATCCGTCTGGAGGCCGTCGTCATCTCGGTCTTCGGCGCGGTGATCGGGGTCGGCCTCGGTGTCTTCCTCGGCTGGGCGATCGGCCGGACCCTGTCCGCCGACATCCCCGGCTACGCCCTGGTCATCCCGTGGGGCCGGCTCGGCATCTTCCTGCTCCTGGCCGGCCTGGTGGGCGTCCTCGCCTCGCTGTGGCCCGCCCGCAGCGCCGCGAAGCTCAACATGCTGACGGCGATCAAGACGGAGTAGCCACGGGTCCCGGGGCCGGGACACAGGGGACGACGAGGGGCCGGTGCACCGCTGGGGAGCGGGGCACCGGCCCCTCGCCCGTGCCCGTACGCGTACGGGTCAGACGTCCGCGTCCGTGTCCTCGGCGGTCTCCGTCCACGCACGGGCGCGCAGCGGCAGCCGGGAGCCGCCGCCGTCCAGCGGGCGCACCGCGAGGATCTGGTTGACGCCGATCTTGTTGTGCTCGAAGGAGAGCGCCGAGGCCGCCATGTACAGCCGCCAGACCCGGGCCCGGCCCGGGGAGGTGGCGCGTACCGCCTGCTCCCAGTGCCGCTCCAGATTGGCCACCCACTGGCGCAGGGTCAGCGCGTAGTGCTCGCGCAGCGCCTCGACGTCCCGGGCCTCGAAGCCGGCCTCCTCCAGGGTGGCCAGGGTGCGGCCGACCGGGGCGAGTTCGCCGTCGGGGAAGACGTACGCGTCGATGAACGCGTCGATGTGGTAGGCGTCCTCGTCCTTCTCGGGGCGGCGGGCGATCTGGTGGTTCAGGAGGCGGCCGCCGGGCTTGAGGAGGGCGTAGAGGTCCTCGGCGTACTCCCGGTAGCGGACCGAGCCGACGTGCTCGGCCATGCCGATGGAGGAGATCGCGTCGTACGGGCCGTCGCGGACGTCCCGGTAGTCCTGGACGCGGATCTCGATCCGGTCGGTCAGGCCCTCCTCGGCGATGCGCTTGCGGGCGTGGGCGGCCTGTTCCCGGGAGAGGGTGATGCCGGTGACCCGGGCCCCGTGGTGGCGGGCGGCGTGGATGGCCATCGAACCCCAGCCGCAGCCGACGTCCAGGAGCCGGTCGCCCTCCTTCAGGCGGAGCTTGCGGCAGACCAGGTCGAGCTTGTCGCGCTGGGCGTCCTCCAGAGTGCCGCCGTCCTGCCAGTAGGCGCAGGAGTAGACCATGGAGGGGCCGAGCACCAGGGCGTAGAAGTCGTTGCCGACGTCGTAGTGGTGGCTGACGGCCTCCTTGTCCCGGCGTCTGGTGTGCAGCGGGCCGGTGCGGCGGCGCACCTCCTCGGCGGGCGGGGCGGGCGGCGGCCAGGGCCCGCCGAGGCCGAGGAGGCCGCGGGCGAAGGCGCGGACCTTGGGGTCGCGGACCGGGTGGACGGCGTCCTTGGCGTCGGCGCCGCGGTCCCAGAGCAGCCCGGCGATCCGGTCGAGCACCTCGTAAAGGTCGCCCTCGACATCGATCTCCCCGGCCACCCAGGCGCGGGCCAGGCCCAGCTCGCCGGGCTTCCACAGGAGGCGGCGCAGCGCGCGCCGGTGGCGGATCACGAGGGCCGGGGCGTCGGGCGGCCCCGACTCGCTGCCGTCCCAGGCCCGGATACGGACCGGCAGGGGTTCCGAGAGCAACTCCTCGGCGAGAGCGGTCAGCCGCGACGCGGCGTCTGCCATGGCGCACACCTCCGTGGTGTTTCCCCGACAAGCACAACAAGCACAAGCAACAGACATGCTCGTAGCCCCGCCACGACACCCCGGGCGCCGTCGCGAGGTACACCTGCGTCAACTCTTCCCGCAGACTCCGTCATCCCGCTACCGGGCAACGAAAGGGCAAAGCGCGTGTACGTCCCACCCACATCGGCGGGGCGGGGCCACCGCCGCCCACCGCGCCCCGGTCCGGGCCCGCGCCCGGGTACACCAAAGGGGCCGTCCGCACCACGGATGGCGGACGGCCCCTTCGGGCGTCGTACGGAGCGCTCCTCGCGGAGCGGGTCACCGGAGGGTCAGGAGGCCTTGGCCTTCTCGCCCTCGGACTTGGCGGCGGTCGGAGCCGGGGCCGGCTTGGCGGCCTCGTAGAACTCCTCGCGCGGCGTCTCCATGGCGCCGAGCGAGACGACCTCGCGCTTGAGGAACATCGCCAGCGTCCAGTCGGCGAAGATCCGGATCTTGCGGTTCCAGGTCGGCATGGCCATGCCGTGGTAGCCGCGGTGCATGTACCAGGCGAGACGGCCCTTGAGCTTGATCTTCACCTTGCCCATGACGATCATCGCGACGCCCTTGTGCAGGCCGAGACCGGCGACCGCACCCTTGTTGGCGTGGCTGTACTCCTTCTGCGGGAAGCCCCGCATGCCGGAGATCACGTTGTCGCCGAGGACCTTCGCCTGACGCAGCGCGTGCTGGGCGTTGGGCGGGCACCAGGCGTTCGGGTTGCCGGCGCGGCGGCCGACCATGTCCGGCACCTGGGCGTTGTCGCCCGCGGCCCAGATGTAGTCGGTGCCCTGCACCTGGAGCTTCTCCGAGGTGTCCACGTGGCCGCGGGGGCCGAGCGGCAGACCGAAGCGGGCAAGCGCCGGGTTCGGCTTCACACCGGCGGTCCACACGATGGTGCTGGAGTCGACCTCCAGGCCGTTCTTCAGGACCACGTGGCCGTCGACGCAGGAGTCCATCGAGGTGGAGAGGTAGATCTCCACACCGCGGCTCTCCAGGTGCTCCTTGCCGTAGGCGCCCAGCTTCGGACCGACCTCGGGAAGGATCTTGTCGGCGGCGTCGACGAGGATGAAGCGCATGTCCTCGCGCTTCACGTTGGTGTAGTACTTCGCCGCGTCGCGGGCCATGTCCTCGACCTCGCCGATGGTCTCCGCGCCGGCGAAGCCGCCGCCCACGAAGACGAACGTCAGCGCCTTGCGGCGGACGTCCTCGTCGGTCGTGGAGTCGGCCTTGTCCAGCTGCTCCAGGACGTGGTTGCGCAGGCCGATGGACTCCTCGATGCCCTTCATGCCGATGCCCTGCTCGGCGAGGCCGGGGATCGGGAAGGTGCGGGAGACCGCGCCCATCGCGATGACCAGGTAGTCGAAGGGCAGCTCGTAGGCCTCGCCGACGAGCGGCGCGACCGTGGCGACCTTGCGGTCCTGGTCGATGGTCGTGACACGACCGGTGAGAACCTCAGCCTTGGGCAGCACGCGTCGCAGCGGGACGACGACATGCCGAGGCGAGATGCTGCCGGCAGCAGCTTCGGGGAGGAAGGGCTGGTACGTCATGTACGACCGCGGGTCGACGACCGTGACGGTCGCCTCTCCGTATCGCATCTTCTTCAGAATGCGACGAGCTGCGTACAGGCCTACGTACCCACCGCCTACAACGAGGATCCTGGGACGCTCCGTGGTGCTCATGCCATCGAGTATCCACCCCGCCCCAGGGGGGTGCTCGTGAGCCCCTTCACAAGGATTGACCGACCCTCTGCTACACTTCGCCGCCCACGTGACCCAGGTCATGGGCACGAAAGGGAACCACGACACCGCGGGAAACGTTGTTCACCGCTTGTGAGCTGGCCCTTGACCCTTCGGGCGGGGTGAACCACCCCCCGCTTTCACCGGGGCGCAACACCCCGGGAACGCCCCCGCGACGCTCTTCCGGGGCCCCGGAAGTGCCCCGCAGGGGGGTACGGGGCGCGAACTGCGCCCGACAGAGCCCAATTCCTTGTGAAGAAGTTCACGAACTTTCTCGCCGCGTGTCCCGGAAGGGGTCCCCCGAGCGGCCCACCGGAGCCGGTGGGCGGCTCAAAGGTGCAGGTGACGAAGCGATTGAGCGGCGCGGGCGGTCAGCCCGCCGCGCTCCAGGCGATCCCGTCGAGGATGTCGTGTTCACTCACGACGACCTCGCGGGCCCCGGTCCGCTCCATCACCGCGAGCAGGACGAGCGCCCCGGCGCCGATCACGTCGACCCGGCCCGGGTGCATCACGGGGATCGCGGCGCGCTCCTCGTGCGTCGAGCGCAGCAGGTGCTCGGTGATCGCCCGGACCTGGCCCCGGGAGACCCGGGAGTGGTGGATGGCCCCGGAGTCGTACTCCGCCAGCTCCAGCGCGATCCCGGCGACCGTGGTGACGGTGCCCGCGAGACCGACGAGCGTGCCCGCGCCGGTGAGCGGGACCGTCCGCTCGGCGACGTCGAGCGCGGCGTCGATGTCCGCGCGGATCGCGGCGGCCCGCTCGTGGCTCGGCGGGTCCACGACGGCCCCGTCCACGACGAGGTGACGTTCCGTCATCCGCACGCAACCGATGTCGACGGACCGGGCCGCCTCCACCTCGTCCGAGCCGAGGACGAACTCGGTGGAGCCGCCGCCGATGTCCACGACCAGATACGGCTTCGTCACATGATCGCTGCCGACCAGCTCCTTGGTGGCGCCGTCGAAGGAGAGCTGGGCCTCCTGGTCGCCGGTGATCACCTCGGGCTCGACGCCCAGGATGTCCCGCACCCCGGCCACGAAGTCGGCGCTGTTCTCGGCGTCGCGGGAGGCCGAGGTGGCGACGAAGCGGATCCGCTCCGCGCCCAGTTCCTCGATCGCGGCGGCGTACTCGCGGCAGGCCGCGAACGTCCGCTCCAGCGCCTCGGGGGCGAGCCGGCCGGTCCTGTCGACGCCCTGGCCGAGGCGGACGATCGTCATCCGCCGGTCCAGCTCGGTGAAGGAGCCGGTGGCGGGGTCCACATCGGCGACGAGCAGCCGGATGGAGTTGGTGCCGCAGTCGACGGCGGCGACGCGGGTCATGCGTCCTGCCCCTCGGAACCCGCGGAGCTCTCGGCGCACGGCGCGACGCAGGGGCCCTTGGCCCACCACTCGGGCAGCATCGCGATGGCCTCGTCGCCCAGCGGGTTCACCCCGGGGCCCGCGGCCAGCGAGTGGCCGACCAGGACGTGCAGGCACTTCACCCGGTCCGGCATGCCGCCCGCGCTGGGGAAGCCCTCAAGCACCTCGATGGCGTCGCGGCGGATGATGTAGTCCTCGTGCGCCTCCCGGTAGGCCTTCGCCAGCTCCGGGTCGGTCTCCAGACGGGCCGTCATCTCCTTCATGACCCCGTTGGCCTCCAGCGTGCCGATCGCCGAGGCCGCCCGGGGGCAGGTCAGGTAGTACGTCGTCGGGAACGGCGTGCCGTCCTCCAGACGGGGCTGGGTCTCCACCACGTCCGGGTTGCCGCACGGGCAGCGGTGCGCGATGGCGCGCAGACCGCGCGGCGGGCGGCCGAGCTGCTGCTCGAACGCGGCGATGTCCGCGTCGGTGGGCTTGGTGGACTCGGTCTGCGGAGGGGGCGTTTCCATGCCTGCCTTGGTTCTGCTCGAAGCTCGTGAAGGGGGGTCGCGGGTCGGTCAGCCGCGGTCGTCTCGGTCGGCGCTGTCCACGCCGTCCCAGAGGTTGGAGTGCCAGGGACGGTCGCTCGCCCCGGGCTCCGACCGACGGTCCTTGGCCGCGTCGGGGTCGGCCACGGTGTAGCCGGTCTCCCCGGGAAGGACGTAATGGAGGTGCTGGCGGGCCAGGCGCATGATGTAGGCGTCGTCCTGGAGCCGCGCCTTCTCGTCCCGCAGCTCCTCGGTGCGCCGCTGCGCCTCCTGCGAGAGCCGCTCCTGCTCGGCGATCTCGTCGCGCTGGGAGACGTACTGCCGCATCGGGTAGGCGAGCGCCACCACCAGGGAGCAGACGACCAGCGCCAGGAACGCCGCCCGGCCGGTGAGCCGGGAGCGGCGGGCCTGGCGGCGGTTCTGCGATCGGTACACCCGGGCCGCGGTCTGCTCGCCGAGCAGCCGCAGCCTGGTCGCGGTGGAGAACCGGTCGCGGTCCTTCCCGGCCATGTCTCCCCGCCTCCCCGTTACGCACGTCCGTCCCCGCACACGGTACGGGACCGGGTGCGGGGACGGGCGGAGGCCACCGACTTGACGCTGCGGGTCAGCCCTTGAAACGCGGGAAGGCGGAGCGGCCCGCGTACACCGCGGCGTCGTCGAGGATCTCCTCGATGCGCAGCAGCTGGTTGTACTTGGCGACGCGGTCCGAGCGGGCCGGGGCGCCGGTCTTGATCTGGCCGCAGTTCACGGCGACGGCGAGGTCGGCGATGGTGACGTCCTCGGTCTCGCCGGAGCGGTGCGACATCATGCACTTGAAGCCGTTGCGCTGGGCCAGCTCGACGGCGTCCAGGGTCTCGGTCAGCGAACCGATCTGGTTGACCTTGACGAGCAGGGCGTTGGCGGAGCCCTCCTCGATGCCGCGGGCCAGGCGCTCGGGGTTGGTGACGAAGAGGTCGTCGCCGACGATCTGCACCTTGGCGCCGATGCGGTCGGTGATGACCTTCCAGCCGGCCCAGTCGTCCTCGTACAGCGGGTCCTCGATGGAGACCAGCGGGTACGCGGAGACGAGCTCCTCGTAGTACTCGGTCATCTCGGCGGCCGAGCGGGACTTGCCCTCGAACTCGTAGACGCCGTCCTTGTAGAACTCGGACGCGGCGACGTCGAGCGCGAGCGCGATGTCGCGGCCCGGGACGTAACCGGCCTCCTTGATGGCCTCGACGATGAGGTCCAGGGCGGCGCGGTTGGACTCCAGGTTCGGGGCGAAGCCGCCCTCGTCGCCGAGTCCGGTGGACAGGCCCTTGGTCTTGAGGACCTTCTTCAGCGTGTGGTAGATCTCCGCGCCCCAGCGCAGGGCCTCGGAGAAGGACTCCGCGCCGATCGGGGCGATCATGAACTCCTGGATGTCCACATTGGAGTCGGCGTGCGAGCCGCCGTTCAGGATGTTCATCATCGGAACGGGCAGCAGGTGCGCGTTCGGGCCGCCGAGGTAGCGGAAGAGCGGCAGGTCGGACGCCTCGGAAGCGGCGTGCGCGACGGCCAGCGAGACGCCGAGGATGGCGTTCGCGCCGAGCGAGGCCTTGTTCTCGGTGGCGTCCAGGTCGAACATCGCCTGGTCGATGAGGCGCTGCTCGGTGGCGTCGTACCCGACGAGCTCCGGGCCGATCTGCTCGATGACGGCGAGGACGGCCTTCTCGACGCCCTTGCCCTGGTAGCGGTTGGGGTCACCGTCGCGAAGCTCGATGGCCTCGAACGCACCGGTGGAGGCGCCGGACGGAACGGCAGCACGGCCCGTGCTGCCGTCGTCGAGGCCAACCTCGACCTCGACCGTGGGGTTGCCCCGGGAGTCGAGGATTTCCCTGGCTACGACGACGTCGATGGACGGCACGAGGCATCTCCTTCTGGGATCTGACACTGGTTGTGCAGGGTCACTGTGGCCTTGCGACCCGAGCCTATCCGCCCCGGCCGCGTCAGTCGGCCGACCGCCCGCCTCCTGGGACGAAAAAGGACCCAAGGGCCTGCATATCGGGGCAGAACTCTAGAAATCTACTGAGTGGTAACAACAAGAGGTGAACGCATACGGGTCCCCGGACACCCGCCGCCCACGAAGAACCCGGCCCGGCGCGCTGGGGGGAAGAGCGCGCCGGGCCGGGAAGCCGTGCGAGGGAGAGTGCCGCCGGACGCTCTCCCTCCGGGGAGGAGAGACGGCGATTACTTCAGGTGGAGCTGCTGACCCGGGAAGATCAGGTTCGCGTCCTCGACGATGTCGTCGTTGAGCTTGAAGAGCTTGCTCCAGCCGCCCTTGACGTCTTCCTTCTGAGCGATCTTGCTCAGGGTGTCGCCGACCTCGACCTTGTACTCGCCGTCGCCCTTCTTGACCTTGTCGCCGGTCGGGGTGGTGACGGTCTTCTTGCTCTCGGCCTTGGGGGCCTCGCGCTGCTCGCTGCGCGTGGTGGGCTGCTCCGCCCGGCGCTCGGGCTGCGCCTGCTCGGGCTTGCTCTCGGACTGGCCGGAGCCGCCGGGGTTCACGCCCGGGTCCACACCGTCGTTGGTGAGGCCGCCGGCGCCGGCGCAGGCCCAGGCACCCGGGCCCTGCATGTCGAGAAGCTTCTCGGCGGTGGCGATCTGCTGGTCCTTGGAGGCCAGGTCGGCGCGCGCGGCGTACTGCGTACCACCGGCGGCGGCCCAGCTCGACTGCGAGAACTGCAGCCCGCCGTAGTAGCCGTTGCCGGTGTTGATGGACCAGTTACCGCCGGACTCGCACTGGGCGACGGCGTCCCAGGTCTCGACGGAGGCGGCGGAAGCGTTGGTCGCGCCCATCAGCGGGACGGCGACGGCGGCACCGGCGACACCCGCGAGGGTGGCGATACGGACGGCCTTGGACGGGCGGCGGTGCTTGCCCTTGCTGTTCAGCAGCATGGAACGAATCTCCTCACCGACGCCTACGAGGTGAGCTGTCGGGTTCGGGCTGATGAGTTGCCCGGCCGTGCGTCCTTGCGCACGGCTTCACCCCTAGCCGGTCCCGTACGTCCCCTCGGAGGGGGCCGTGCGGACCCGGCGGCCTACCTGGGTCCCCCGCTCCTGCCTACGGCGCTTACGCGTCTGTTCCCTTCGACCGACGGCAGGATTCGGCGTGACGGTCGACGGGGCCCGCGGTGCGAGCGGCTTCGACCGTAAACACAGGCAACCCCGACATTCAAAGATGGACATAGGGGGCAATCAACCCGAACTCGCGGTGGTCGGTGGGTCGTTTCCGCAGGTCGGGGGTGATGTGTACGGATGAGCCGGAAGAGATGCGTGAGTTGAAGCAAAGAGACCCATGTCTCACTTACGCAAAGTGGACATAGGCCTCTTAACTGCCTCTACTTTCGGGGCTTTTTCCCGAATTGGATCAGTTGGCGGCAGGCTCCTCGACGGGCCCCTCGGCACCTTTCGGCGCGGCCTGACCGGCCGCCTGATCCAGGCCCAGATCCAGGTTCTGGCCGGGCAGGATCAGGTCCGGGTCGGAGCCCAGGAGGTCCTTGTTGGTCTCGTACAGACCGGACCAGCCGCCGGGCAGCTCCTGGGCATCCGCGATCGCCCAGAGGTTGTCGCCGGGCTGCACCGTGTACGCGCCGGCGGTCGCCGCGCCGCCGCCCCGGGCGTCGCCGTCGCCCCGTGAGGCGTGCCGGCCGGATCCGCGCGGGCCGTCCCCCTGACCCGCTCCGGCCTCCTCGGGCGCGGGGGTGCCGCGGTGTTTGCCGCCCTGGCTCTTCGAGGCGTCGGGGGCGGTGGAGGGGCCGGTGGCGTCGGGGGTGCCGGAGGACGGCGGGGTGGAGGGCGTCACCGAGGAGTCGGGAGCCCCGCCGCCCCTCTCCGCGTCACCGCTGCCGCCCTTGTCCGTCGGGTCGCCCTTCTCACCCTTGCTCTCATCACCCTTGCCGGACTCATCGACTTCACCGGACTCGCCGGATTCACCCGCTTCGTCCGGTACGTCCGCCTCGTCGGTCGGGGTGGACGTCGGGTCGGGGGCCGGCGAGGTGCCCGGGTCGACGCCCGGCAGACTGCCGTCCACCGCGAGGCCCGAGATCACCGCGCAGCTCGGCCACGCCTTGGGGCCCTGGTCGTCCAGGACCTTTTCGGCGACGGAGATCTGCTGCGACCGGCTGGCGAGGTCGGCGCGGGGCGCGAACTCCGTGCCGCCGTACGCCGACCAGGTCTCCTGCGAGAACTGGAGGCCGCCGTAGTAGCCGTTGCCGAGGTCGGCGCTCCACATTCCGCCGCTCTCGCACTCCGCGACCCGGTCCCAGGTGCCGGCGTCGGCGGCGGTCGCGCCGCTCGCACCGAGCAGCGGGATGGCGATGGCCGATCCCGTCACCCCTGCGGCGACGACGAGGGCGGGTGCCTGGCGAGGGCGGCGGTGTCTGCCGTTCGCGGAGCCCATGGGTATGCCTTCCGTGCGACTGACGAGCGAGTGACCTGAGCGCCGCGCAGCAGGATTCCCTGCCTGCGTCGGCACACAAGTGACGCGTGAGCAACGTGCGACCGACGCGTCGAACCGTGAACCTAGCGGGACTCGAACGTGTGTCACAAGTCGATGCAGCGCAGATCACGTGAAAGTCACAGAGTTGACAGCGTGTCACTTTTTTCGGAACGGATTCCCGGTTCGAAGGCCACCGGAAGGGTGCGCAGTCCGCGCATGATGAGCCCGCCGCGCCAGCGCAGATCGGCAGGTTCTTCCGCAAGTCGCAGGTCGGGAAGGCGTCTCAGGAGCGTGGCCAGCGCGGTCTGCCCTTCGAGGCGGGCCAACGGCGCCCCCAGGCAGTAGTGGATGCCGTGGCCGTAGCCGAGGTGCTGATTGTCACGCCGTGCAAGGTCGAGCGTGTCCGGATCCGTGAACCGTTCGGGGTCCCGGTCGGCCGCCGCGAGCACCACCAGCACGGGGTCCCCGGCGGCGATCTCCTCGCCGCCCAGGGTCAGCGGCTCGGTGGCGTACCGCCAGGTCGCCATCTCGACCGGCCCGTCGAACCGGAGCAGTTCCTCGATCCCCGTCGTCAGCAGGGCGCTCCGCCCCGGGTCCGGGGACGCCGCGAGGGAGGCCTCCAGCCGGGCGCGCTGCTCGGGGTGGCGCAGCAGGGCGTAGGTCCCGTTGCCGATCAGATTGACCGTGGTCTCGAACCCGGCGAACAAGAGGATGAACGCCATCGCGGCCGCCTCGTTCTCCGTGAGGTGCTCGCCGTGGTCGCTGGCCCGGATGAGCCCCGAGATCAGGTCGTCCCCGGGATTCTCCCTTTTGCGGTGGATGAGTTCGGCGAGATAGCCGCGCATCTTCTTCACCGACCGGGCGACCCCGCCGCGCGGCCCGCCCCCGTGCCGGATCATCATGCCAGCCCAGTCCCGGAAGTCGTCCTGGTCCTCGCGGGGGACGCCGAGCAGGTCGCAGATGGCGTAGATGGGGAGCGGGAAGGCGAAGTCATGGATCAGGTCGGCCTTGCCCTCCTCGATGAACCCGTCGATGAGCCGGTCCGTCAGCTCCTGCACGCGGGGCGCGAACTCCGCGACCCGGCGCGGGGTGAACGCCTTGGACACGAGCCGGCGCAGCCGGGTGTGGTCCGGTGGATCGATATTGAGCAGATGCGTCATCAGCTCCGCCTTGCGCTCCCCCGGGATCCCCGTCTTCCCCTTGGCGTGCGGCGACTCGGCGTGGTTGGCCGGGTTCTTGGAGAGCCGCGCGTCGGCGAGCGCCTGCTTGGCATCTCCGTACCGCGTCACGAGCCAGGCCTCGACCCCGCTGGGCAGCGCGGTGCGGTGGACGGGGCGGTGCTCGCGGAGCCAGGCGTAGGCGGGGTAGGGGTCGGAGGCGAACTCCCAGGTGAAGAGTGCGGGGGCGGTGGTGCCGCGGGGGCAGCCGGGGGTGTCGTTCACTCGCCCTCCACCGCCAGGATCGCGTCGCGGTACGCCCGGGCCGCCGCGCGCAGGGCGGCTTCCGGGTCGGTGCCGTTCGCCTCGGCGGCCACGGCCAGGGCGAGGAGTTCGTAGCCGATGGAGTCGCCGGTGGGCAGGGGGACGTCGAGGCCGGCTGTGCGGGCGCGGCTGCCGAGTTTCGCGGCGAGGGCCAGGCCGGGCTGGCCGAGGGGGACGCCTTCGGTGACCGAGGTGCGCTGCTTCTCGATCGCCTTGGTGCGCAGCCAGTGCGCGTGGACGTCCTCGGGGGTCTCTGCGGTCTCGTCGCCGAAGACGTGCGGGTGGCGGTGGATCAGCTTCTCGACGAGGCCGCCCGCCACGTCGTCGACGGCGAAGGGTTCCTCGGGGTCCTCCTCGGCGATGCGGGCGTGGAAGACGACCTGGAGCAGGACGTCGCCCAGCTCCTCGCGGAGTTCGTCCCGGTCGCCGTCCTCGATCGCCTCGACCAGTTCGTATGCCTCCTCGATGGCGTACTTGGCGAGGCCCCGGTGCGTCTTCTGCGAGGTCCAGGGGCAGGCGCGGCGGATCCGGTCCATGACCTGGACCAGGTCGAGGAGGCGGGCGCCGGGCAGGTCGTAGGAGCCGGGGAGCAGTTCCAGGTCCGGCATGGCCACCCGGCCCGAGCCACCGAGGCGGGCCAGGCCGTCGGTGAGGGGGCCGTTGCCCTCGCCGCCGGTCAGGACGACCACCGTCCGGCCGCCCGCGCAGTCCGCGACCAGTTCGTCCGCGGAGGGCGTGGCGTGTTCGACGCGTACGCCCGCCTCGCGGAGGTAGGGCAGCTGCGGCTGGTCCGGGTCCGCGGTGAGGACGCGGTCGGCGGCGTGCAGGGTCTGCCAGGCCGGCCAGGACAGCAGGCCGGGCGCGACCCGGTGGCTGGCGGTGAGCAGGACGATGCGGCCGGGGTCGGCGGGGGGCTCGACGGAGGTGTCGGGGGCTTCGGCGTTCACCCTGCGAACCTACCTCCGCAAGCGAACCCGCTTCCGGCCGCGGCCGGGCCGGGTCAGGTCTCCGTCGGCTGCTCGGGGGTGAACTCGGTGCGCTGGGTGATCCAGGGCGCGCTGTAGTCGCCGAGCTGCATCTTCTGGTCGTCCCAGGTGCCGAAGCGCGGGTTGACGTCGATGTCGAGGGCCTTGGACGCCTTCGTGAGCGCCTCGCCGACGACCTGTTGGCCGGCGGGCGTGCCCAGGTCCGCGCCGAGCGCCCGGGCCAGCTTCGGGAGCTGGACCTCCTGGCGCATGTCGGCGTCGATCTGGTCCGGGGCCACCCAGCGCTGCTGGAGCATCATCGCCTCGAACTGGTCCTCGCCGCCCTGCTGGGCGAGGCTGGCCTGCCGCATCTCCTGGATCTCCTTGCGGGAGACCGTGACTCCCGCGTCCTCGGCGGCGCGGTCGAGGATCCGGCCGAAGATCAGCCCGTGCAGCTTGGCGCGGTTGAGCTGGCCCGACTTGTTCACCAGCTGGGCCGCCTGCGGGGAGCTCTCCTGGGCGGTGCGGACCTCGGCGGCCCGCTCCTGGACCGCCGACACCTCGATCCGCTCGCCGCCCACGACGGCCGCGGCACCGGGGTGGGCCTGGTTGCCGCAGGCCGACAGGAGCGGCGCGGCGACGAGCGTTGCGGCGAGGACGGAGAGCGCGGTGCGACGGCGGCGGTGCAAAGGAGCCTCCCGGGGAGAGTTTGTGCATCGGTGCACAAAGCCTTGCGGTGATCGATGTTAGGCAGTGGATGTGGCCTGTGCCACTGATTCGACCAACGATTCGGGAGGAGTTGGGGATGTGGTGCCTGACCGGGTCGGTCCGGGGGCGCTGTCAGCCGCCGCGGACGTCCCGCTGGTGGCTGAGCAGGCGGCGCAGGTCCAGGGGCAGCGGGTGGTGCGGCCCGTAGGTGCGCTCGGCGTCGTACAGCAGCGCCTGGAGCTGGGCCCGGCCCGCGGTGTGGTCGCCGACCGCCAGGAGCAGTTGTCCGATGCGGTGCCGGATGTCGAGGGCGCGGCCGGGGTCGGAGGTGATCGGCCCGTAGGCGTTCTCGTAGTACGGGAGGACCGCGCGGTACTCGACGAGGGCGGCCCCGGCCTCGCCGAGCTGTTCCAGGCACTGGGCCGCGTCGTAACGGAACTGGAGGGCCTGGCTGTCGGCCGGGCCCGCCTCGGCGGTGCGGTCCTCGGCGAGGCGGCGCAGCTCGGGCAGGGCGCGGCGGTACTGCCCGTCGTCCATGAGCGTCGCGGCGTACTGCTTGCGCAGGATGCGGACGACCGGTGAGTGCTCACCGTGCTCGGCCGCGGCGGCCGGGAGCGTGGCGCCGAGGACGTCCACGGCCTGGGTGATCCGGCCCTCGCCGAGGAGCTTCTTCACCTCGTCCACGGCCCGCGCGACGTCCAGCCGGCCGGGCGGCGGGGTGGTGGGGCGGGCCGGGGCGGCCTGGGCCGGGGACGGGAAGGCTGCCGGGGGCTGGGTGGGGGACGGCGGGCCGCCGAGGGTGGGCCGCGTCGCGGCCAGGACGGGCGGCGGCGCGGCGAAGGTGGCGGGCGCGGGAACGGGGGCCGGGGTGGCGGCCCGGTCCGGCCAGGGGGCGTGCGGCCGCAGGAACGGGCGGGTCGGGTCGAGCGGCCCGGCGGGGGCCCCGTGCTTCGGCAGCAGCGGGGCCAGTTCCTCGTACACCTCCTGGGCGGAGGCGGGCCTCTCCTGCGGGTCCTTGGCGAGCAGCCGCAGGACGAGGGCCTCCAGCGCGACGGGCACCTCGGCGCGCTTCTGCCGGACCGGGACCGGGGCCTCGTAGAGATGGCGGTGCAGGACGCCCAGCGCGGTGGACCCGGCGAACGGCACGTCGCCGCTGAGGAGTTCGTGCAGGAGCACCCCGAGGGCGTACAGGTCGGTGTACGGACCGACCGCGCCGCCCATCGCCTGCTCGGGGGCCATGTAGGCCGGGGACCCGATGGGCGAACCGGTGTGCGTGAGGCGGGTGGTGTCGGTGTCGAGGACGGAGGCGACGCCGAGGTCGAGGACGGTGACGGTGCCGTCGGGGCGGACCATCACGTTCCGGGGCTTGAGGTCGCGGTGGACGATCGGCACCGCGTGCACCGCGCAGAGGACCGCGCAGAGCTGGGCGGCGACCGCGACGGCCCACGGCCAGGGGTACGGGTCCTGTTCGGCCAGGTGGTCGGCGAGGTCGGCGCCCTCGACGTGCTGCATGACGAGGTAGAGGTCGTCGCCCTCGCTGCCGGCGTCGTGGACGGTGACCAGGCCCGGGTGGTCGACCTGGGCGGTGACCCGGCACTCGCGGACGAACCGGCGGCGCAGTTCGTCGGCCGCGTCGCTGCCGGTGGGCCCGGCGACCCGGTCGGGGCGCAGCAGTTTCACGGCGACGCGGCGGTCGAGGCGCCGGTCGTACGCCGTCCACACCTGCCCCATACCGCCCTGGCCGAGGATGGCCGCCAGCTCGTAGCGGTCGGCGATGGTCCGCCCGCTCACCGGCCCTCGCCGTCCCTGTTCTCCTTGCGGAGGTAGTCGCTCAGCTCGTCCAGCTCGGCGCGGACCTGGTCGAGGCGCCGGGGCGCGGGCGTGGGGGTGGCCGGGGTGGTGGGAGCGGTGTACGGGTTGGGCTGCTGGTGCTGTGGGGCCTGGTGCAGCTGGAGCGGGACGAGGTGCTGCTGCTGGTACGGGAGCGGGGGCGCCGGGTGGTCGGGCGTGCCGTACGGGGCCGGGGCGCCGAGGGTGCTGTAGTGCCGTATCTCCGCGTACAGGTAGTAGGTGATCACGCCGGCCAGCAGGCCGGCGATCCAGACCATCATGAGCAGCGCCGCCGCGTCCGACATCGCGTCGGGGTCGTCCGGGGTGGCCATGATGAAGGCGAACAGCCCGATGTTGAGGGCGATCACGACCACCAGCAGGACCCAGTCGCGCGGCTTGCGGGTGACGATCGCGAGCCGCAGCATCGGCGCCCAGCCCAACAGACCGCAGCTCAGCACGGTCAGCGCCACGAGGATCACGCGCACCGTCGTGAGCGTCGCCGGGGACGGCCGCGATGTCGTCGGCTGCTGCGGCATGGGGCCGTAGCCGTGCATGTGCTGCTCCAGGGAGGCGTATGTCGGACGTGTGGGGTGAGCGTATACACCTCCGCCGACCGGCTGACCCCGGTTGCCGCCAAGGTTGTCCGCACCGTTGTGTGCGGCGGCCCGGGGGCGGCGAGGAGCCGATGAGGAGGGACCTGTCCGACTCCGACGCGCCGGTCGTGGCGGAGAAGCCCGCCGCGAAGGACGTCGTCGCCCTGGAGCGGTAGGGCTCAGCCCGGGGAGGGGGTGCCCGGGCCGTACGAGGGGGTTCCGCCGCCGAAGTCGACCTCGGCCGCGGGCAGGACGCGCACCCGGCGTCCGGGGAAGCGGAGGTTCCGGTAGATCTCGTTGTGGTGCGCGACGGACGCCTCCGGTGCGGCGTACCGGCCGGAGGAGGCGGGCCGGACGGACGTGGTGTGCCCGTCCGCGACGAGCACCACGTCGTACCCCCGGCTCAGCGCCTGCCGGGCCGTGGATTCGACGCAGATCTCGGTGGCGAACCCGGTGACGACGACCTCGGTCACCCCTCGGGCGCGCAGGACGACGTCCAGCTCCGTGCCGAGGAAGCTGTCCGGGGCGGCCTTGGGTACGACGGTGTCCCCGGCCCCGGGGGCCAGTTCGGGCACGATCCGCCACCCGTCGGTCCCCGGCTCCAGCTCCTCGTCCTGCTGCTGCGCGAACACCACCGGGGCCCCGGTCGCCCTGGCCCGCGCCCGGAGACCGGCGACGGCCGCGACGGTGGCGGACGCGCGGTGCGCGAGCGCGACGAGGGTGATCTGCATGTCGATGACGAGGAGCGCGGCGGTGGGGGGCGCCCCGGTCGGGGAAGCCGCGGTCACACCACCGCCTCTCACCGTCACAGCCGGTGCCGTACCCATACGTTGGGCTCGACGTACACCGCGTACCCGTGGGCGAGCGCACAGTGCACCGGGACGAGCGCCCCCGGCACCTCCACCGGACCGTCCGTGTCGAACGGCAGCCCGGTCCATTCCCGCCACTGCGCGAGCGAACCGCTCACCGTCATCGACACGGTGGCGACCGAGTCCACCGTCCCGCCCGCCCGGACGTGGACCCGCAGCCAGGGGTCCTCGGGCAGCCCGTCATCGGCCCGGGTCAGCCGGGCGTACTCCTCCATCGGCAGACCGGACTTCAGGTGCTTCCCGCTCGGCCGCACCGGGGCGACGACCTCCCGGAAGCCATGCCTCCGCGCGTTGTCCCGCATCGCGGCGAGCATCCGGCCCGATATCCCCTTGCCCTGATGACCGGTGGCCACCGTGATCTCGATCGCGCCGACCGTGTCGGGCGTGCGGCCGCGCCGCAGGTCGGCGAAGGCCCACAGCAGCATCCGGTCCCAGCCGCCGACGGGCAGTTCGCCCCGCCCGGGGGCGTCCAGCACGAAGGGCACGCTGTAGGCGCGGGCGACCACCGCACCCTCGGGGTCGGTGGCGACCAGCACGTACTGAGGGAACTCGACGGCGATCCGCGCGAAGTTGGCCCAGCCGACGATGTCCTCCAGCACGAACTCCGGCCAGGTGTCCGGCATTCCGTCCAGGGCGCCGGCGAGCTCGGGGCGCTCGGCGAGGGTGGTGATGTTCAGCTCCATACCCGCGACCCTAAGCAGCCGGTACCGCTCCGACCAGCGAATATCGGCGCGGTTCGCCGCGCTTAGGAGGCGGCGGGCGGAACAGGGGCTCAGCACCTTCCTGACCGCCTGGGCCGACGCCGTATGCCGCTGCCTGGACCGGTACGCGTACCTCGACGACGACGGGTCCGGCACGAGGTCGCGGACCCGGCCCGCTTGCTGGTCAAGGAGCTGGACGGGGGTGGCTGGGGACCGACGTGGTCCGGCCGGAACCGTGAGGTGTGCATGCCGCGTCCCCACCCGTGACTTTCCACCCCGTGCGCCACCCGTCGTCACCCGTGCGTCACCCGTGCGTCACCCGTCGAGGAGCAGAACCATGACCCAGCCCGGCAGTACACCGAACCGCCCCCGGAGAGGCGCCGGATGCCTGCAGAGCCTGCTGGTGCTCGCGGTGATCCTCGGTCTGGGCTACGGAGCGTCCAAGATCTTCGGTGACGAGTCGTCGCAGTCGAAGAAGTCCTCTTCGTCCTCCGCGTCCGCCTCGGACGGCAAGGGCGGATCGTGGGAGATCGGTGACTGCGGAGGCCCGGACCCGGAGAACAAGCCGGACGGCTACCGCGCCTTCGACTGCGACGAGCAGGGCGCGACCTTCAAGGCCCTGAAGATCGAGGACGCGAGCTTCCTGCCCAACGCGATCCAGTGCCCCGCCGGAACGGACCTGATCATCCAGGTCTCCCGGGTCTTCGGCTCCGGCGACGACAAGAAGGGCGGCGGCATCCCGACCAACACCGTCTGCGGCCGCAACCTGACGGGCGACCACCCCGGCGACGCGGGCGCCGGCGGCGGCCAGCTCGTCGAGGGCGACTGCGTCTCGGCGACGGCCAAGGAGATCGCCTGCGCCTCGGCCGGGGCGGCCGACTTCAAGGTCCTCGGCCTCGTCAAGGAGAAGACGGAGTGCCCGGCGGCGACCACGGAGCCGATGCAGCTGATGATGGCGATGGGCCGCCCGTACGACGTCATCTGCGGCGGCAAGGCCTGAACCCCCGGCCCCTCCCCGTGCGGCGGTGGCGACCGCTCAGCCGCCGCACTGGGCGAGCATGGCCCGCTTGTCGGCCGTCGTGACCGGCAGTCCGTACTTCAGCGAGACCTGGGCGAACCGCACCGCGTACGAGCAGCGGATCGGCTTGTACGGCGGAAGCCAGGAGGCGGGGCCGGAGTCGCGCTTGGCGTTGTTGGCCGGGCCGTCCACCGGAAGGAGGTTGAGCGGGTCGTTGGCGATCTGTTCGCGCTTCGACTCGTTCCAGCGGGCGGCGCCCATCTGCCAGTTGTAGGACAGCGGCATCACATGGTCGATCTGCACCTCGGTCGCCTGCTGCTTGCGCCAGTCGATGGTCTCGCCGGTGTAGGGGTCGTGGAGCGTCATCGCCATGACGATGCAGTCGGAACCCGCCTTGTGCTCGATGTCCTTGCCGTCACGGGCGAGCAGGTCGTTGCGGGTGTCACAGCCGTTGCGGGCGAGCGGGATGCCGTCGACGCCGTCCTTCCAGGCGTAGCCGAACTTGTCCCGCTCGTAGCCGGTTTTCGGGCCGCGCCCCTTGGTGGCCACCTTCTCGATGAGCTGCCGGGCGGCGGCCCGGTCCGCGTCACTGGTGAGGGGCGCCAGGCCCGGCTTCGTACCGTCCGGGTTGTCCAGCGGGCCGGCGCCGAAGCCCTCGGCGGACTGCGCGCCGCCGTTGGTACCGCCGCTCGTGCTGCCACCGTCGGCGGAGAGGTCGTCGGGGTCACAGCCCGCCAGGGCGAGCACGACGAGGGTGCCGACGGCGGGCAGGGCCGCCGCTCGGTGCGTACGGCGGCGGTGCGTACGGGGAGCTATCACGTGAAGCCGTCCTGACGGGGAGAAAACCGAACGCGGAGAATCCTACGAGCGTCTTCCCCGCCGACGCGGCTTCCATGACTGCGCTTCAGCACACAGCCCGCCTCGACGCGGCTCACACCTTCCCGGTGCCGAGGGTGTTCTCGGACGCCAGCAGCCCCGAACCGATGACCTCCAGCCACGGCTCCCGGTCGCTCGCCGCGTTGTTCTTCGCGCCGGAGGACGGTCGCGCCCACTGACGGGCCCCCTCGGGCCCGGCCTCATATGCGTTTCCTGAGCGATGGACGAGGTCCCGCGGCCTAGTCGTCCGCGAACCAGGAACGGCCTTGGGCCCAGTGGGCCACCCACCCCGCGAAACCGGGCGTGCCCGGCATCAGGGGAGTGCCCGGCCGGGTGCCGAACGGTATCGCGCCGTACTCGTCGATCAGCCAGACATGACCGCGTTGCGGGCCCGTGGTGATCAGGTGCCAGTACATGCCGCAGCCGTCCGTGCCCAGCAGCAGGGAGCCGTGGTCGTACACGTCGTCCACCCGGGCCTCGAACTCCTGGTCCGGCAACAGCTCCTCGTCCCCGTCGTCCTCCACCTCCCACAGCCATGCCTCCGTGAGCGGAAAAGGACGGGCGAGCAGGCGCTCGGAACGGCCCTCGCCCCAGTCCGAGGGCGTCTGCGCGAGGGGCAGCAGACCGTAGTGGGGCGGTCCCGCGCGCAGTCCGTCGCAGATCTCCGCCACGAACGTGCGGTACGGCTCCGGGAGCTCGATGCCGTGCTCCGCCTCGAAGGACCGCACCGCCTCCCAACCGGCCGGCGGCACCGCGCCGGGATGGGCCGCGACGGTCTCGCGGAGGGTGGCGGCCTCCGACGGGGCGCAGGTTTCCGTGTTCATGCCGGTCATCATGCAGGAGCCGGGAGAGACGCCATGCGGCGCCTGCGCACCGGGACGCCTCGGCCCCGCCGGGTGAGCAACCCCGGCGGGGCCCGGTCGTTCGCGGAACTCCGGGGAGCTACGACCCCAGGATCGTCGTCAGGAACTCGCCCGTCCACGCCAGCAGTTCGCGGCCGATGACCGGCTTGCCGCCGATCCTGCCCGTCGTCGGGCGCGGGACCAGGATCTGGTGGGCGGCCGGCTTGATGACCGTCTTGGGGTGCAGGCGCTTCAGGCGCAGTTCCTGGGACTCGCGCAGCTCCACCGGGGCGAAGCGGATGTTGGGGCCCTGGAGGACGATCTCACCGACTCCGCAGGCGCGGGCCAGCATGCGCAGGCCCGCCACCAGCAGGAGGTTCTCGACCGGTTCGGGCAACGGGCCGTAGCGGTCGGTGAGTTCTTCGCGGACCGCTCGGATGTCGTCCTCCGAGTTGGCCTGGGCGATCGCGCGGTACGCCTGGAGGCGCAGGCGCTCGCCGGGGGCGTAGTCGTGCGGGACGTGCGCGTCGACCGGGAGCTCGATCTTGACCTCCAGCGGGGGCTCCTCCTCGACGCCGCCCTCCATCTGGGCCCGGTAGTCGGCGACGGCCTCGCCGACCATGCGGACGTACAGGTCGAAGCCGACGCCCGCGATGTGGCCGGACTGCTCGCCGCCGAGGAGGTTGCCCGCACCGCGGATCTCCAGGTCCTTCATCGCCACGTACATGCCCGCGCCCATCTCCGTGTGCTGGGCGATCGTCGCCAGGCGCTCGTGGGCCGTCTCGGTCAAGGGCTTCTCGGGGGGGTACAGGAAGTAGGCGTAGCCCCGGTCGCGGCCTCGGCCCACCCGGCCGCGCAGCTGGTGGAGCTGGGAGAGGCCGAAGTTGTCGCCGCGCTCCACGATCAGGGTGTTGGCGTTGGAGATGTCGATGCCGGACTCGACGATCGTCGTGGAGACCAGGACGTCGAACTTCTTCTCCCAGAAGTCCACCACCACCTGTTCCAGGGCCTGTTCGGACATCTGGCCGTGTGCCGTGGCGATGCGCGCCTCGGGGACGATCTCGCGGAGACGGGCGGCCGCCCGGTCGATCGACTCGACCCGGTTGTGGATGTAGAAGACCTGGCCCTCGCGCAGCAGTTCACGCCGGATCGCCGCGCCGATCTGCTTCTCCTCGTACGGGCCGACGAAGGTGAGGACCGGGTGGCGCTCCTCCGGCGGAGTGGTGATCGTGGACATCTCGCGGATGCCGGTGACCGCCATTTCCAGCGTACGGGGGATGGGGGTCGCGGACATCGTGAGCACGTCGACGTTGGCGCGGAGCTTCTTCAGCTGCTCCTTGTGCTCGACACCGAACCGCTGCTCCTCGTCCACGATGACCAGGCCGAGGTCCTTGAACTTCGTCTCGGCGGAGAACAGGCGGTGCGTGCCGATGACCAGGTCGACCGAGCCGTCCTTGAGGCCTTCGAGGGTTGCCTTCGACTCTGAATCCGACTGGAAGCGGCTCAACGCCCTTACGTTGACGGGGAATTGGGCGTACCGCTCGGTGAACGTGCCGTAGTGCTGCTGTACGAGGAGCGTCGTGGGGACCAGGACCGCCACCTGCTTGCCGTCCTGCACCGCCTTGAACGCCGCCCGGACCGCGATCTCCGTCTTGCCGTAGCCGACGTCGCCGCAGATCAGCCGGTCCATCGGGACCGTCTTCTCCATGTCCTCCTTGACCTCGGCGATCGTGGACAGCTGGTCGGGCGTCTCCGCGTACGGGAAGGCGTCCTCCAGCTCCCGCTGCCAGGGGGTGTCCGCCCCGAAGGCGTGGCCGGGGGCCGCCATGCGCGCGCTGTACAGCCTGATCAGGTCGGCGGCGATCTCCTTGACCGCCTTCTTCGCCCGCTGCTTCGTCTTCGTCCAGTCAGCGCCGCCGAGCCGGTGCAGCGTCGGGGCCTCGCCGCCGACGTACTTGGTGACCTGCTCCAGCTGGTCGGTCGGGATGTACAGGCGGTCGCCGGGCTGGCCCCGCTTGGCGGGGGCGTACTCGACGAGCAGATACTCGCGGGTCGCGCCCTGGACCGTGCGCTGCACCATCTCCACGTACCGGCCGACGCCGTGTTGCTCGTGGACGATGTAGTCGCCGACCTCCAGCGTCAGCGGGTCGATCGTCTTCCGGCGGCGGGCCGGCATCCGGCCCAGGTCCTTGGTGGCCGTGCGCTGGCCGGTCAGGTCGGTCTCGGTGAGCACCGCCAGCTTCAGCGCCGGGTCGACGAAGCCCTGCTCGACCGCCCCGCAGGAGACGTGGACGAGGGAGGGAGCGATCTCGGTGAGGTCCGCGTCGAGGCGGGCCGCGATGCCCTCGCCGCTCAGCACCTCGACCGTACGGGAGGCGAGCCCCTGGCCCTCCGTGACGTACACCGTGCGCCAGCCGTCGGCCAGCCAGCCCTTGGTGTCGGCGAGCGCCCGGGCGGTGTCGCCCCGGTACGCCTCGGGGGCGTGCATGGAGAGCTGGAGGGTGTCGTCGTCGTGGTCGGCGGCGTCGGCCGCGAACGGGGAGACCGTCCACCACATCATGCCCAGCTCGCGGGCCCGGTCCCGGACGTCCGCGATGCCCCACAGCGAGGCCGCGCCCACGTCGATCGGGGCCTCGCCGCCGCCCGCGCTCGCCGCCCACGACGCCTGGAGGAACTCCTGGCTGGTGGCGACCAGATCGGCCGCCCGCGTCCGCACCCGCTCCGGATCGCAGACGATCGCCATCGCGTCCTTCGGCAGGACGTCGAGCAGCAGCTCCATGTCGTCGACGAGGACCGGGGCCAGGGACTCCATGCCCTCGACCGCGATGCCCTCCGCGATCTTGCCGAGCAGCTCGCCCAGCTCCGGATGGGCCTCGGCGAGCACGGCGGCCCGCTCGCGGACCTGGTCGGTCAGCAGCAGCTCGCGGCAGGGCGGGGCCCACAGCCCGTGCGCGGCGACCTCCAGCGACCGCTGGTCGGCGATCTTGAAGTAGCGGATCTCCTCGACCTCGTCACCCCAGAACTCCACCCGGAGGGGGTGCTCCTCGGTCGGCGGGAAGACGTCCAGGATCCCGCCGCGTACGGCGAACTCGCCGCGCTTCTCGACCAGCTCCACCCGGGAGTACGCGGCGGCCGCCAGCGCGTCCACCACCTCCCCCAGGTCCGCGCTCTGCCCGCCCGCCAAACTCACCGGCTCCAGATCGCCCAGCCCCTTGACCTGCGGCTGGAGCACGGAGCGGATCGGGGCGACGACGACGGATACCGGGCCGGTCTCCGGGTCGTCCTCGCGGGGGTGCGCCAGGCGGCGCAGCACGGCGAGGCGGCGGCCCACGGTGTCCGAGCGGGGCGAGAGCCGCTCGTGCGGCAGGGTCTCCCACGACGGGTACTCCGCGACCGTGTCCGGCGGCAGCAGCGTGCGCAGGGCCGCGGCCAGGTCCTCGGCCTCGCGGCCCGTGGCGGTGACGGCCAGCACGGTCCGGCCGGTCTGCCGGGCCAGCGCGGCCACGGCGAACGGGCGCGCGCCGGGCGGGCCCACCAGGTCGACATGGGCCCGGTGCCCGTCTCCGGCGGCCTTCACCGCCTCGGCGAGGGCCGGGTCCGTAACGACGACATCCAGCAGACCGTGCAGGCTCATGAAGTTTCCGTCCGGGATCAGATCAGCGGTGGCTCAGTGGTTGCCGGCAGCCGGCTGCTGCCCGGACAACGCGAAGGGCCCGACACGTGGAACGCGCCGGGGGTTCCAGGTTACGACCCGGGGGTGACAGCCGCGCCCGCAACGGGCCGACGGGCGGGCGGGCGGCCGCACCGCCCGTCGCGCCGGGACCGCCGCTCGTCGACGGTCGCGCACCGTTCATCTCCGTATCGCACACAGTTGTGCCGGGGATCCTCACAGAAGTGAGCCCAGCGTCTAGTCTTTGCCCGACCCTTGCACACCAAGGTGTTTCGAGAGCGTCACACAGGCAGTACCGAGCACGGGCGGAGCGAGCAGCGGCCCGGGGCGGCGGCGCGGGGCGATCCCCCCGGCGCGCGGCCCCACGGCATCAGGCATCGGGGGCGTACGTGGGCGAGAACGAGATGTCTGTCTTCGGGGTCCCGGAGGCCGAGGAAGAGATCTACCGGCACTTCCTGCGCAACCCCGGGACCCGCGCCGACGACCTCCATCTCTTACTCCACTCCCGGCCCGGTGAGACCCGGGGCCGGATCGCCCGGCTCCAGGAGCTGGGGCTGCTGCACACCGAGGACGCGGAGCGGCGGATCTTCCCGGCGGACCCCGAGGTGGCGCTAGCCCGGCTGGTGGACGTACGGCTGGCCGCGCTCCATCAGGAGATGCAGCGCGTCACCCGGTCGCGGCACGTCATTGATGGTCTACGCGCGGAGCAGGGGGCTCATTCGCCCCATCCGCAGGGCATCGAGCAGTTGGAGGGGCTGGCCCAGATCCGCAACCGGATCGACGACCTCGCGTTCTTCGCCCGGGACGAGATCCTGTCCGTGGAGCCCTACTCCCGGCTGTCGGCGGAGAACATCGCCCGGTCCCGCCCGCTGGACCTGCGCTGCCTGCGGCGCGGGGTGCGGATCCGCAACGTCGTCTCCAGCACGGCGCTCCAGGACCCGCCGACCGCCGCCTATCTGCGCGAGCTGGCCGAGCACGGGGCGGCGATCAGGGTGACGCCGGACACCACGGAGCGGCTCCTCGTCTACGACCGCCGCGCTGCGCTCGTCCCGCTGGACCCGCGCGACACCGCGCGGGGCGCGCTCCTGGCCCATCGCAGCGGCCTGGTCTCCAACATCATCTCCCTGTTCGAACGGATCTGGGACCAGGCCGACGACCTGTCCCGGGCCGTCGGCGGCACGGAGAGCGGGGAGGGCACGGCCGCCCGCCGCCCCTCCGGCATCGAGCGCCGCGTGCTCGTGTCGATGTGCACCGTGGGCAAGGACGAGGCGGGCGCGCGGGAGCTGGGGGTGTCGGTGCGGACCTACCGGCGGCATGTCGCCGACCTGATGCAGACGCTCGGCGCGGCGAGCCGGGCGCAGGCCGCGCTGCTGGCCCGCGAACGCGGCTGGATCTGACCTCCGGCGCGGCTCCTGGCCCCCGTGGCCCCGTGGCCCGGTCGGGTTCTGCCGGCACGCCCTACGCCCGCGGCTCCTCCGCCCAGCCGCGCAGGGCCGCGTCCGCCAGGACGCGGGACACCGCCCGCCGCACCGCCGACGCGTCCGCCGCCCCGGCCAGCTCGAACCTCAGCACCACCCGGTCCTGCCCCACCTCGGGGTGGCAGGCCCAGTGCCCCGGGAGCAGTCCCAGCAGCCGTACGACGGTGGTCCACCCGGTGGGGGCCTTGCGGTCACGGCGTACGACGACGACGTCGGCCACGGCGGCGCGGGGGGTCCGGGCGGTCCGGCGAGCCGTCATGACGCCGTCCCCCGGTCCTCGGCGGGCCCCGGGTCCAGCACCTGCCGGGCCGCCGCCGCCAGGGCCGTGATGCCCACGGGCAGGGCCGCCCTGACGTCGGGGGCGAAGCCGGGCGCGTGGTTGGGCGGTACGGGGCCGCCTCCGGCGCGGGCCGCCCGCCAGGGGCCGGCTCCGGTGGTTCCGAGCATCCAGTACGCGGCCGGGACACCGCCCGCCGCGAAGCGCGGGAAGTCCTCGGTGGCCGCCGACCCGGCGAGGTCCAGCACTCGGCCGGGTCCGAGGAGCGCCTCGTGGGCCCGGCGTACCAGGGCCGTGAGCCCCGGGTCGGGGCGCAGGGCGGGCGAGCGGGCGGTGACGGTGAACCCGGGTACGCGGGGGGCCGCGAAGGCGGCGGCCTCGGCCCGGACGGCCCGTTCGGCGGCGGCCACCAGCCGGTCCAGCGCCGCTTCCGTGAACGCCCGTATGGTGAGCGAGAGTTCGGCGTGGTCGGGGGTGATGTTGCCACGCTCGCCCGCTCGCACCGAGCCCACGGTGAGCACGGCCTGCTCGGCGGGTACGGTCTCCTCGGCCACCACGGTGCGCAGGCGCAGCACGGTGGCGGCGGCCATCAGGACCGGGTCGAGGTTGAGGTGCGGGGTGGCCGCGTGGCCTCCCCGGCCGTGCAGGACCGCCTCGACGGCGATGCTCCCCGCCATCAGAGGCGGCCCGCCGGCCGGGGCATGGGCGAGGGTCCCGGCGGGGAGCGGGGCGGCGTGCTGCGCCAGGACCGCGTCGGGGACGCCGAACCGCTCGTACAGCCTGCCGTCCTCCAGCAGGGACCGGGCCCCGCTCAGCGTCTCCTCCTCGGGCTGGCCGACGACGAGGACCGTGCCCCGCCAGGCGTCCCGGGAGGCGGCGAGGAGGGCCACCGCACCGGTGACCGCCGCGATGTGCAGGTCGTGGCCGCAGGCGTGCATGACCCCGGGCACGGTGCTGGCGTACGGGAGTCCGGTGGCCTCGGTGACGGGCAGCGCGTCCAGCTCGGTGCGCAGCAGCACGGCGGGGCCGGGGCCGTTGCGCAGCACCCCGACGAGTCCCTGGCCGCCGCCCACGGAACGGGTGACCGTACAGCCGTGTTCCGCGAGCCGGGCGGCGAGGCGGCCGGCGGTGCGGTGCTCGTGGCCGGAGAGTTCGGGGTGGGCGTGCAGGTCGAGGTAGAGCTCGACGGCGGAGCGGAGCAGGGGGCGCGGCAGGGGCCCGGCCGCCGGGACCGCGCGCCCGGCGCCCGCCGTCGTCGCGCCTCCCGCGTGCCCGTCCCCGCGCCCGTCGTCGTCCGCGTTCTCCGTCGCTCTCGCCGCTGTGACCACCGCGCACCTCATCTCTGCTCAACGAGCCTGCTCCGTAGGGCTGTCACGTGCCGCGCCGCCGCCCTGCCACCGGATGTCAGCGATGTGACAGCGAAACCGCGGCCGATCTGACAGCGGCCGCCCCTGCAATGGGTCCAGCACCCGGGCACCGGGCCGGATCGGCCGGCCGGACCCCCACGAGACCAGGGAGACCGCCATGACCCCCAAGACCGAACTCGCCACCCTCGCCGACGAGATCATGGAGCTGGAGTCGGAGACCTTCGAGATCTCGGACTACTCCGACGCCTCCGAGGTCGTCCTCGCCGGTTCCACGTCGTGTTCCTCGACGTCGACCTGCTCCAGCACCACCAGCACCACCTCCTGCAGCGCCTGAGACCGCTGCTCGCCCCGTTCGTGCGCCTGCCCCCTCCGTCGGTCGGAGGGGGCTTTCGTCCGTGGTGCGCGGGGCGGTCACGGGAACGGGTGCGGGACGGCCTTGATCTCCGACTCCGGCAGGTCGTCGGCCCGCCGGCCCGCCGCCCGCGGCGCCGTCCGCAGCCGGGGCATGTGCAGAGCCCGCTGCCTGCTCCAGCCGAAGTCCAGCGGCAGCAGTCCGGGAACGACGGTGGAGACGGTGTGCAGGCCCATCCGGTGCTGCTCCGGCGTCGTCTGGTCGACGGCGATGACGTCGTATCCCGCCGCCGTCAACCCGTCCCGCAGCAGCCGCAGATCGTCCAGCAGATCGCCGGTGCGGGGGCGCAGCGGCTCCCAGTCGGCGAACACCTCCGCCGACGGGAGCACGGCGGCCGGCTCCAGGTACTCGGCGGCGTGTGGGGCCATCGACGGCAGACCGTAGAGCTGGGCGTGGTCCTTGAGGTGCCGGACCTTGGTGAAGTCCCGCTCCATCTCCTCCAGTTCGGCCCGGCGCTCGGCCACCTGGTAGGGCAGGTGCGGGATGTAGGTGAGCACTTCGGACAGGGCCGCCTCCACCGTGTCCGCCGGGTCGAAGCCGGCCGCCGCGCTGAAGGACAGCGTGCCGGGGCCGCCGTCCCGGCGTACCGCGAGGGCGGTGACGACGGGGACCGCCAGATCCATCCGGGTGTCGAAGGCGTGCACGTCGTATCCGTGCAGGGCCGCCCGGTCGAGCATCGAGCGGACGGCGGGGGCGGTCGCGCCGGTGAGGTCGATCTCGGTCAGGCGCGCCCGTCCGTACCAGGCGAGGAGGAAGGCGTCCCGCTCGACGAGTTCGAGGAGGCCGAAGAGGATCGCCTCCTCCAAACTGCCGCCGGTGGCACAGCCGTTGGAGCATTCGAAGACGAAGTTGTCCGCGTCGACGCCCGCGCTGTAGTGGGCGAGCCGGGCCGGGACGAGGATCGGGGCGTCGTCGCGCAGGGAGTGGCCCCAGACCCACGGGATCGGCCGGTCCGGGTCGAAGGGGCTGACCAGGGGGTCGGTGGCGTACGTCTTCGGGGTGTAGAAGCCGCAGTCGGCCGGGTTCAGGGCCTGGCCGGTGAGGTTGCGGTAGCTGTCGAGGACCGGGGTCGTGCCGCGACGGCGGTGGGTGCCCGCGTACCGCTCCAGGCCCTCCAGGTGGGCGAGGGTGCGGCTGGTGGCGTACCGGTTGGCCTGGCCGCTCCAGGTGACGTCGTTGAGACCGGCGTAGCCGCGGACGAAGTGGGTTCCGGCGACCGGGGCGGTCGTGGTGGACGTGGGGTTGATCCAGATGTCGGAGCCGAGCGCCCCGCAGACGGGGTTGGCGAGGGCGGCGGTCGGCAGCGGGTAGGAGTCCAGGGTGCGCAGCCGGTAGGTGCCGGGGTCCGGTTTCCGGGTGGGGGCCAGGGTCATACGGGCGGCTTCCGCCGTGTCCGGGACCTCGTGGACGCAGGCGGGGCAGAGGGGTTCGGGCAGCAGCGGGAAGGTGGCCGTGGCGAGGGTGACCAGGTCGACCCGGGTGACCTGGGGAAGCGCCCGGTCGGCGGGGGTCGCGGCGGAGCCCTCGGGACCGGGCTCTCCCGGGGCGCCGCGAAGGCCCGCGAAGACCGCGCCGTACGTCGCCCACACGGCGTCCACCGCGTAGTCCGTGAGCACCGGCCAGTCCACGGCCCCCTGCGGCTCGTGCCCCAGTTCCAGGGCCTCCCGCTCCGACCGGCTGCGCAGCCGCTGCCAGCGCATCGCCAGGCACTGGCCGCAGACGGCGGCGTCGGGTCCGCCGCCCCAGGGGCCGATGAGGACGGCCCGCGAGGTCAGCTGGACGGTGGCGGCGGGCCGGGTGCCGGCGTACGGGTCCGGGTGGCCGAAGCCGAGGACGTCGGCGGCCCCGAGCGGCACCACGTACGGCGCGGGCGGGCCGCCCTCGCCGGACACGTCCGCGTGGCGTGCCGACAGCGCGGACTGGAGCCGGACGCGCGCCGCGTCCAGCGGGGTCGGGGCGGTGGCCGTCGTCATGACTTGTCGCTCCAGCGGAAGGTCTTCAGCGCCACCGCGCCGAGGACGAGGGCGAATCCGGCGAGGACGGCGCACGCGACGCCGATGCCGGCCAGGGAGCCGCCACCGGTCAGCGCGCCGGAGACCCCGTCGTTGAGGTAGCGCAGGGGCAGGATCCTGGAGAGGGTCTGCATCCAGCCGGGCATGGCGTCCAGCGGGAAGAACGAGCCGGACAGGAACGCCATGGGAATCATCAGGCAGTTGGCGACGGCGGCGACCGCTTCGGGGGTCTTCGTATAGCTGCCGACGATGACGCCGAGCGCGAGGAACGCGGTGATGCCGAGCACCAGCACGGGCAGGGCGAGCGGCCAGCGGCCGTCCAGCCGCAGCCCGAAGGAGGGCAGCAGGGCCACGGCGACGAAAAGGGCCGCCTGGACGGCCCCGATGCCCAGGGCCAGGACGTAACGGGAGGCGAGGACGGCGGAGACCGGCGTGGGCGTCATCCGGATCAGCCGGAGGATGTCGTCGCGCCGCCACTGCATGAGGACGAACCCGACGCCGAAGACGGCGGCGTTGGCGACGCCCCAGGACAGCACACCGGGCGCGATGTAGTTGATGTAGGGCTTGCCGCTCTCCTCGACCGTCTGGCCGTGGAAGATCAGCCCGAAGACGACCAGGAAGATCAGCGGGAAGGCGAAGGTGAAGAAGAGGGTGGTGCGGTCGCGGGCGTAGGCCCGGTACCCGGCCTGGCTCAGCGCGGTGTAGGCGCTCATGGGGTGTCTCCGTATCGCTGGATCGCTGCGCGTGTGTGGGGCGGGGGGCGGATCGGCCGGGGTCACGGCTGGGGGGCGCCGGTGCCGGTGAGCTCCAGGTACACGTCCTCCAGGCTCGCCGTCCTGGTCTGTACGCCCTGCAGCCCCGTGATCGCGTCGACGGCGGCCAGGACCCGGCCCGCGGCGAGGGTCTCCAGCACGAGCGAGCCGCCCTCCTCGGTCACCCGGTCCACGTCCGCGATGGCGCCGGCCTGTTCGGGCGTGAGGCGGCCGGCCGGGACCAGCAGCCGGGTGGTCGGGGTGGCGGCGGCGATCAGCCGGCCCGGGCTGTCCAGCGCGGCGACCCTGCCCGCGACCATGATGGCGACCCGGTCGCAGAGCGCCTCGGCCTCGTCCAGGTGGTGGGTGGTGTAGACGATGGTGCGGCCCTGGCCCTTGAGTTCGCGCAGGACCTGCCAGAGCGAGCGGCGGGCCTGGGGGTCGAGGGCGGCGGTCGGCTCGTCCAGGAAGATCAGTTCGGGGTCGTGGACCAGGGCGGAGGCGATGGCGAGCCGCTGCCGCTGGCCGCCGGAGAGGTCGTCGACCCGGGTGTCTCCCTGCTCGGTGAGGCCGACGGAGGCGAGCGTGCGCTCGGCGGACGACGCGTCGCACCGGTAGAGCGCGGCCACGGTGGCCAGGTGTTCGCGGGCGGTCAGCCGGACGAAGAACGCGGAGGCCTGGGTCTGCACGCCGAGCCGGGGCAGCAGCGCCGTGTTGCGCGGCCAGGGGCTCTCCCCCAGGACCGCCACCGTGCCGGAGTCGGCCCGCCGCTGGCCCTCCATGATCTCGACGAGGGTCGTCTTGCCCGCCCCGTTGGGCCCGAGCAGCCCGAAGAACTCCCCGCGTTCGACGGACAGCGAGACCCCGTCGACGGCCCGGGTGGCCCCGTACGTCTTGCGGACGTCGGTCAGGGCGACGGCGGGCCCGGCGGACGGAGGTTGCGGGGGGCGGGGGGCGGTGGACGTCATGGGACTCTCCTCGATGGGGAACAGCGGGCCCGGGGCGGGCACTTCAGGCGGTCAGCAGGTGGTGGACGCCCGCGACGGCCGCCGCGACGGCGGCGGCCAGGACGAGGACCGTGGCCGCCGCGTAGAGGGGGTAGGCGATACGGGCCCGGCGCGGGTAGGCGGCCGCCTCCGGGGAGCGGCGCAGGGCGAGCCGCAGGTAGCCGCCCGCGGCGGCGGCGAGGCCGGTGGCCCCGGCGAGCTGGCAGGCGATCTTGTAGCCGTCCAGCGGCGGCAGCGGCACGAGCATCGTGAACGCCTGGACGCTGCCGAGGAGCAGGAGGGCGGCGAACGCCTCGCGTGTCGCGTCGTCGAGCGGGGCGAACAGCCACAGCGCGCAGAACGGGAGCAGGAAGACCAGGTTCATCACCGCGCCGGCGGCGGCCGTGGCGATGCGGTGCCGTCGGGTGCCGAGGTAGAGGTAGTCGTCGACCGTGCAGTACATGATGACGGCGGGCAGCCGCCACCGCAGCCCGATCTCGGCGACCCGCCCGCCGTAGTGCCGGGCCACCACGCCGTGCGCCAGCTCATGGAGGGCGGTGCTCACCCAGAGCAGGATCGCCGTGCCGGTCAGCAGGACAGGGTTGGCCATCAGCCCCCGCACCGCCAGCAGCAGTTCACCGGACCGGGCGACGACCACCGCCTCCATGGCGAGGACCAGCGCGAGCAGCGGCACCAGGGCCGCGGGCGCGAGCAGGAAGCCGAAGGCCCGGTGGAGGCGGGCGGTGGCGGCGTCGGCGTCGGCCACCAGGGGGAGGGAGCCGCGCAGGAGGGTGCGCCTCTCCGGCGCGGAGGCGGGCCGGGCAGGGGCCCGGGAACCGGGGGCCCGGGGGGCGGTGTCCTGGGGGGCGGGCTTCGGCCGGGGGGCGCCGGCCAGCAGCCCCTTCGCGCCCAGCAGGGCCAGGAGCCGCTGCCAGTGGGCGTCCCCCAGGCGCCGCCCGTACTCCCCCGCGTACGCCTCGCCGATCTCCGCGAGGCTGTGCTCCCCGTCCATGCGGGCGATGAGGAAGTGCTCCTTGGCCCCGACCTTGAAGGAGTTCCCGGTCTCGGCGTCCTTGATCAGGTGGACGGTCGCGGCCCCGTCCAGCAGCGGATCGCTGAGCAGCACGCGGGGCCGCAGCGCGGGGCGGTGGGCGGCGAACGCCCCGGGGAGCGCGCTCACGCGGTCTCCTTGAGGACCCGGCCCAGGACGTGGCTGAGGTAGGCCTCGTCGCGGATGGTGACGTGCAGGCGGTTGTTCGTCATGTGCATGTACGGGGAGAGCAGCAGGGGCAGCGCCACCGCGGGGTCGGTGACCCGTTCGTCCCGCTCACCGTCCCAGGACCGGAACACCAGGTCGCCGTCGACGGCCAGCTTCCTGGCCCGGTCCCGCAGCTCGGCGCAGTGCTCGGCCCAGCCCGCCAGGGATCCGGGCAGCGAGCGGGCGCTCCCGGGCGCGGCCGTGGCGGCCCGGACCCGCGCGAACCTGTCCCGCAGCCCGTCCGCCGTCCGGGCGTAGTTGGTGTCGTACTCCTCGGTGCCGATGAAGCCGGTGCCGGGGAACGCCCGGTGCCAGAACGTGTAGTAGTCGTCCAGGTATCCGGCCAGCTCAGACCGGGCCGGCAGGAAGGTCGAGGACATGACCATCATCAACTGGGCAGCCGTGCCCAGCAGTACGGTGCGCAGATGGAGGTTCTTGGTGGCGAGGGCGTCGATCACCAGGTCGCTGGAGTGCCGGAAGTGCCACTCGGCCAGCTCGATCCCGGCGGGCCCGCCGTACTTCCCGAACTCCGGCTCGTACGGCTCCCGGTGGCGGGAGTTGTTGGGGCGCAGGTTCATCCGGCCCTGCTCGTCCGTGTAGTGGCCGCGCTCGCTGCCGGGGAACTCGATCTCGAAGAGGGTGTTGTAGAAGTCGTTGAGGAACCCGGAGTCGACCTCGTACAGCGCGGGCCGCTCGGCAAGGAACGCGTCCACGGCCCGCTCGGTGCGGCGGGCGACTTCCGGCTCGGCCGCGGCCGAGGACGGCCTCAGACGCAGCCGCACGTGGGGACCCTCCAGCCAGTAGTTGATGAAGAAGTACCCGGCGAGCAGGCCGTCCGCCTCCAGCTCCGCCACCAGCGGGCGGACGCAGCTCAGGAGGAAGGGGCGGGGGTTGGCGGCGTAGAACACGTGGGTGGCCTGCCAGGAGCCTGCGGTGGTCGCGGCCTGCGCCACGGGGGGCGGGGGTGTCATGAGGTGGTCCTCCTGGGGACGGGTACGGCCGTCTCCACGGCCAGTTCGGCGACATGGCGGCCGGGACCCGAGACGGTGGGCAGCGCGTCCTCGTCCGGCAGCATCTCCCGGAACACCACGCGCGCGTCGGGGGACTTGACCAGCGCCTCGAAGGCGGAGAGGGACAGCGGACTGTCGAAGTCGAGGTACTGCGGTTTGGCCCCGGTCGCGCCCCGGGCCCCGGTGTCCGACACGGTCGCGAAGACCCGGTCGGGCAGCCCGTGGGTACGCCGGAAGGCGTGCCAGTCCAGGAACCAGCCGTCCTCCGGTGTGCCCGGCCGGTGCAGCGGCAGGGCGGTGGCCGGGGCGCTCCAGCTGCGCCGGCCGAGGACGAGCGAGCCGTACCGTACCCGGGGCCGGCCGGTGACCCCGCCGCGCGGCTCGCCCTCGGGGACGCCCGCCCACACGTTGAGCGGGGCCATCGAGGTCGGGGAGAGGAGGAGCAGGGTGCGGGGCAGTTCGGGCAGGGCGAGGGGGACGAGGTAGCCGAGGTAGACGGGGATCACTTCGCGGTCCAGCCGGACCGAGCGCAGGGCGAGCCGGTCGGCCTCCGGGTCGTGGATGAGATAGAGGTCGTCCAGGGCGATCCTGAACTCCTCGTCCAGCGTGCCGCGTTCGCCGGGGCAGACGATCTCGTACGGGGTCAGCCTGCCGTGCAGGTTGAGGTTGCTGGTGACCGGGCCGCCGGTGACCTCGGCGAGGACCGCCCCTTCGGGCACGAGGGCGTCGGTGTGCGCGAGGAGCCGTTCGCCGAGGCCGTCGAAGAGCTGGGTGAACCGGCTGAAGGGGAACGACACACCGCCGTAGGACCGGTTGAGGACGACGAGCGGGTCGCCCGGGCGGTCGGCGATCTGGACGTGGTGGCTCATCGGGGCGAAGTCGGACGGGGGGAGGTCCAGTTCACCGGCGACCGCGTCCAGGAAAGCGTCATCGAGCCACACCTCGGCCGCGCCCGGCTCCGCCGCCTCCCACAGCGCGGCCATCCGCGCGGTGAAGGTGCGGCGCGCGGCGTCGAGGGCGCGCAGCCGGGGCAGGCCGAGCCAGTTGACCTCCGGGACGTAGGTGCCGTCGGCGTCGTACGGGGTGCGGGAGGCGGTGAACGTCATGTACTGGTCGAAGAAGTCCTCGTGGAAGTCGTGGACCAGTTTCAGCAGGTCGTCGCAGCGGCCCCCGCGTCCGTAGCGCGCCAGGAAGAAGCCCTGGAAGGTGATCCGCTGCGGGAGGGTGAGGTCGAAGGCGGGCAGCACCCGCTCCACGGCCGCCAGCGGCCCGGCGGCCAGCCCCTGCCAGGCGTCGGCGTCCAGGGTGACGCCCGGGCCGTCCGGCGTGGCCACCGGACCCTCGGGGGCGACGCCCGGACCCGCCGCCGCGTCCTCGTACAGCAGCGTCTGCGGGACCTTCGCGCGCGCGACCCCCAGCTCCTCCTCCTGCACCGCCCGCAGCCCGGCCCGCACCGCTTCCAGCAGGGCGCGCCGCTCGTCCGGGGGCGCGTCGGCGAAGCGGGCGGCGTGGGCGGCGGGTTCCTCCAGCCGGTCCGCGAGCCGGGCGGCCCAGGGGCGGTCCAGTCCGCGCAGCGCGTCCTGGAAGGCACGCAGCGGGTCGGTGTCGTGGACCTCGGTCCGCAGGCACGGCACCTGGACCATGCCGACGTCCAGGAGCGCCCCGAGGTACTGCTCACACTCCTCCCGCGCCGCTCCCCGGTCCTGCTCCAGCCAGGCCGCCAGCTCGCCGTAGCGGATCGTGCCGCGTTCCTCGAACAGGCCGAGCAGCCGTTCCAGGGTGCCGCTGCGGCGCAGGAAGAAGAGCCGGTCCTTCACGGCGTCGAAGGTGACGGCGGTGTCGTCGTCCCCCGCCGTGACCCAGCGCCGGACGTAGCGGACCCGGTCGTCGTCGCGGCCCCAGCCGGAGGCGAGGGCAAGCGGCAGATCAGCCCGGCGGACCGGGTCGGCGATCACCGCGTCGGCCAGCCGGCCGAGCGCCACGACGTTGAGCCGTACCTGCGTCCGCCATTCCTCCCCCACCCGCACGCGCAAGCCCTCCGCGCCGGCGAGGACGCCGGGGGCGACGCCGGTGAAGGTGGAGAAGGGGCTGGTCTTGCACGCGGTCCGGTACACGTAGGAGAGCAGCGAGCGTTCGATCTTGCGCTGCTTGCGATCCGGTCGCGCCCCGGGGCGGGACGCCTTCTCCCGGTAGGCGTCGAGCTGGGCGTCCAGGGTCGGGGAGGCGAGCAACAGCCCTTTGCGCAGGCGTCCATGGCCCGCGATGCGGGCCAGCTCGGTGCGGGTGCGGTCCGTCTCGTCCGCCAGCAGAGCGGCCCCCGCCTCCCGCTTGTCGGCGAGGGCGCGCCGGCCGGTCAGCCAGTCGGCGACGGCCCGGGCGGCGGCGGGGTCGAGGGCGCGGACCCGGGCCAGGGCGTCCTCGGCGGCGAGGGGGGCCGGCAGCCGGTTGTTGAAGACGTCACGGCGCAGCTTCAGCAGGGCACGGCGCAGCGGTTCGTCGTCGCTGCCGCCGATCAGCCCGTGCAGCTGGTCCGCGGCCTTCCCGGCGAGCAGCGCCAGCTGTTCGGTGGTGTCGAGGACGTCGTCGGCCCAGCGGCGGCTGCCGGGGCAGCGCAGGGCCCGGACCTCGTCGACCGGGAGCCCGGCGACACGCAGCATGAACGCGGGCGGGACGGCCGGGGAGTTCGCGGTGTCGGTCATCGTCGTGTCCCCGCTCAGGCGATCTCGTAGCGGAAGTCGGCGGGGGCGGGGCGCTCGTTGCCGATCATCATGATCAGCAGGGGCGCCTCGCCCGTCCCTTCGAGACCCAGCTCCTCGATGTAGGAGATGTTGTCGAAGCCGAGGGCCACCCCGCAGCCGAGCTCCACCGCCGCCGCGGCGGTGTAGACGGACTGGGCGACGGCCCCGATGGTGGCGTTGACCAGCCGGTATCCCCGGTCGCCGACGGCGTCGAGGACGGCGGTGGTGCGGACGGTCGGCACGAGAACGGCCCCGGCCTGCTCCAGGTTGTAGTTGGCGAGGAAGTAGTTCCGCTGAAGGAACTCCCCCGGCCGCCCCTCCTTCACCCGCCGCAGGTTCCGCCGCCCGGGGTCGTAGACGTACGACCCGGGCTCGACGCCCTCGACGTGGCTCACGAACGCGTACACCTGCGCCAGCCGGACGTCACCGGTGTCGCCGCCGAGCCGCGATCCGGCCGAGGCGGCGGCCAGGCAGGCGGCCAACTGGTCGGCGGTGACCGGCTTCTGGGCGTCGAACCGGCCGAAGCTGCTGCGGCGGGTGCGCAGTGCGGTGCGCACATCGGCGTCCAGGGGCCGGGCGGGCGGCAGCGCGACCTCCGCGAGCCCCGGGTCGACGGGGTGTGCGGCGGCGGGCCCGAGGGCGTCCGGCGCGGGGCGGGCGGTGGCGTCGGCGGAGGTGGCCGCCTGCATGCGGAGCAGTGCGTCGAAGGTGAGGACGGTACGGGAGCGCTCGACGTCCGCCCGCCGGACGGAGACATTCGCGGTGGAGCCCTGCCGGCCCGAACATCCCCGCGCACCTGTCCACTTGAGCGGTACGACAGCGAAGATTCCCTCCTGCGCCGGGTCCACGCCGAGCAGGGCGGCAAGACGTTCCTCGTCGAACCAGAGGGCCGGTTCGACGGCCAGCCCCCGGGCGGCCGCCCACATCCGCCAGGTCTGGACGCAGGCTCCGAGGTCCATGGAGACGGCGTGGAAGGAGAAGCTGTTGTACTTGAAGGAGTTCTGCCAGTACTTGACGCCGAGTACCAGGTACTGATCGGTCCCCGCCCCCGGCGCACCGTCGCCCAGCGCCTCGCGCACCTGCCCCGAGACATCGCCCGTGAGCAGCCGTTGCATGGTGTGGTGCCGGGTGGAGTAGTAGTGCACCCCCGGCGGTACGGGGGCGCTCGGCCCGGACACCCAGTGGATGCTGACCGGGTAGAGGCCGCCGCCGGAGGCGGAGCCTCGCGACCAGTTGGCCAGCGGGTAGAAGGGCAGCGCGTTCAGGTCCGTGTTGGCCTGGACGCCGAGGCGGCGGCCGGTCAGACCGTACGAGTCGCGGAGCATGCCGGAGAGCGATTCGAGGTCGAACTCCCCCTGCGCCGGAGCAGCTTCGGGGAACAGGCCCCGATCGAGCGTCGCCCCGCCCGGATAGGAGGCGCCGGGCAGCGGGAAGCCGTCCGCGCCCGGGTGGTACTTCGCCTTGCGCGGGCCGTCCTGCCAGTTCGGTACGTAGTCGGCGGGGTCCATCGGGACCCGGCCGCGGTGCATGATCGCGGCGGCGTATTCATGGGCGTATCCCATGGCGGGCTCCTTGGTCACGGCAGGAGGGGGAAGGGGAGAGACGGTCATGGGGCCGGTCAGGGGAACGGGTGCGGGGCCGGGTTGAGTTCGGCGTCGGTGAGGTCCGCCGCCCGCAGGCCCGCTTCGCGCAGGGCGGTGCGGAGCCGGGGCATGCCGAGGGCGCGCTGACGGGTCCAGCCGAAGTCGATCGGCAGCAGTCCGGGCACGATCACGCTCACCGTGGTCAGCCCGAGATCCCGCTGTTCCGGCATGGTCTGGTCGACGACGACCACGTCGAACCCGGCGGCGGCCACGGCGTCCACGCACCGGCGGAGGTCCTCGCGCAGATCGTCGGAGACCGGGAGCACCGGACGCGCACCGCTCCCGCTCCCGTACAGCTCGTCGAAGGAGCGGGCCGGCGGGCGTACGCTCCCCGGCGCGCCGAGCAGGAAGTCCGCGTGGTCGCCCATCTCCGGGATCCCGTACGCCAGCGGGTGGTCGTGCAGCGCCTCGACCCGGGCGAAGTCGGCGGCCATGGCGCGCAGCCGCTCCTCGTCCCGCTCGGTGCGGCCCTGGAGGTTGACGGCGTCGGTGGCGATCTCGCAGAGCGCCCCGGCGAGGGCCGCCTCCGGGTCGAGCCCGGCCCCCGCGCCGAAGCACATCCGGCCGGGCCCGCCGTCGGGCCGGACGGCGACACCGGTGACGACGGGGATCGGGAAGGTGATCCGGGTGTCGAAGAACCGCGCCTCGTAGCCGTACATCTCCAGCCGGTCCACCATGTGCCGGGTGGCGGGGCGCCGGCTGGTGCGCGGGTCGATCTCGGGCAGCGCGGCCCGCCCGTACCAGGAGAGCAGGAACGCGTCCCGCTCCACGACCTCCATCAGCCCGAAGTAGACGGCCTCCTCCAACGCGCCGCCGGACGCGCAGCCGTTGGAGCTCTCCTGCACGAACCGGTTCTCCAGACCCGGCGCGTGGTAGTACGTGAGCACCTCGGGGACCAGGACGGTGCGGGAGTCGCGCAGCGACCAGCCGCGCACCCAGGGGATCTTCCGGTCCGGGGTGAAGGGCTTCACCCGGGGGTTGGCCCGGTGGAAGGCGTCGGAGTAGAGGCCGCAGACGCGCGGGTCCAGGGCGGCCCGGCCCTCGGCGCGCAGGGTGTCCAGGGCGGCGTGCACCTGGGCGTGCCGGGCCCGGGGCCGCATCCCCGCGTACCGCTCCAGCCCCTCCAGCACGCCGATGCGCACACTGTCGGCGAAGGTGTCGGCGTGCCCGCCCCAGAACGTCTCGCGCAGATACGGTCCCGAGCGCAGGGAGAAGCAGCCGATGGTGGCGGAGGTGGACGTGGAGGAGACGTCGTGGACGACGGAGGGGCCGAGCGACCCGCAGACGGGGTTGGCGTACGGCTCGACGGGCAGTTCGTAGTCCCGGAGGTCCCGGACCCGGAAGCCGCCGGGCCGCAGCTTGGGCGCCGGCTTCAGGGTGATGGCGGCGGCCTCGTCGCTGTCGGGTTCGGGCTGCCCGCAGCCGGGGCACTCCGGGTCGGGGACGAGCGGGTAGTGGCGGACGGCCAGGGTCTGGAGGTCGACGAGGTGGACGGCGGGGAATGCCCCGGTGTCCGGTCCACCGCCCGCCAGTCTGGCGGCGATCACCCCGGCGACGGCCTCGGCCGCGAACGGGGTGGCGTACGGGGACGGGCCCGCCGCCCGGGTCCCGGAACCGAGCTCCAGCGCCTCGCGCAGGGCGACGGACCGCACGGCCTGCCACCGGCGTTCCAGACAGCGGGCGCAGGGGCGTCGGGCGGTGCCGGGCGGCGTCGGCAGGGGGCCGACGACGGCGTGCCTCCCGTAGTAGCGCACGGGCACGGCATCGGCCCGGGGCGGCTTCCCGTCCGCCGTGAACGCGTCGCGCACGCCCAGGGGCCGGACGTCCGGTGACTGCGTGGCCGCCGCCCTTCCGTGCCGGGCCAGTCCCTGCCGCAGCAGCTCCCCGAGCAGCCGGGTGGACTCCCCCAGCACGGGAGCGTCCGGAGCGTCGGGCACGTCCGGAGCGCTCCGCGACGTCTCAACGGCCATCGGTGCCGCCCTCGCCGTCCACCGTGAGGAGCACCCGGGCCGTGGCGATGGAGCCGGAGCGCAGGTCCGCCGGGGTCGTCGGCACGTACAGGACGTCGCGTCCGGCGGACCCCAGCGCCTCCAGCACCGCGTCGAACGAGGTCTCCCTCCCGTCCGCCACGACGGACCCGCCGCTCACCGCGATCGCCCCGGGGGCCAGGTCGGCCACCAGCGGATCGCCGGGGTCGACCGCCGCCTCCGGGTCCTCGGCGGCGAGCTGCACCTGTCCGAGCAGGTCCCGCAGGGCGGCAGCGGCCGCCGTACGCCGGGACAGCCCGGCCCCGACCGCCCAACGGGCACCGGCGGAAGGCCCGTTCGCTTCACGGGCCAGCACCACGTGGGCCGTGCTGCGGTCCGCCTCGCCCAGGTCGAGGAGGTCCACGGCGATGTCCAGGTTGGCGGCGGACTTCAGCAGGAACACCAGCTCCGGGTCGTCACCGCCGATCGCCGCCGGGCGCACCCGGGTGGTGCCACGGACCGCGCGGAGCAGGGCGTCGTGGGCGAGCGCGGACAGCAGCCCCCGGCCCGCCGCCTCCGCCGCGCTGCCGCCCGCCCCGGCTCCGGCGGTGGTCGCCAGGTGCACCCGGTCGTGGTTGTGCGGCCCGAACGGGCGCAGGGCGGCGGCCGGTACGCGTACCGGGTCCTTGCCGATCAGGGACGTCGCCACCGCCCAGGCGGCGGGCGCGGCCCCGGTGCCGCCGCCGGTCGTCAGGGCGTCGGGCCCCAGCGTCCGCAGCTCCTGCGTACCGCCGTCCGTCCGGGCACCGGCGTCGGCGGCCTGCACGCCCGTCAGCGGAACCAGATGCTCCACATAGGTCTCGGCCGCCGCGTACAGCGCCCGGGTCCGTGCCCCGGCCAGGTGGTGCACGTCGAACGCGGCGATCCGGCGGCGGGCCCCGCCCCCGAGCGCCACCTCGACCCGGCTGAGCTTCAACGGGGTCTGGGTCAGCTCCTCGTCGTCGTAACGGCGGAAGGTCCCGGTGTACGGGCGGACCAGCGCGGAGCTGATCCGGTTCAGCTCCTCGACCAGCTCCTCCGCGTCCCGGGCGGTCTCCACGGTCGCGGTGACGGGCAGGGCGAGCGCTCCGGGGAGCGGGGCCGGTTCCTCGGCGGGGAGCCCGGAGCAGCGGGCGCAACGGGGGTGGGGCCGGACCGGTTCGGCCATCACGTCCAGCGATTCCAGGTCCTGGACGAGGACCTGGCCGGCCGTCTCGGCGGGCAGCGCTCCGGTGGTCAGGCGGAAGACCTCGTAGCCGACGAGGTTGCCGACCATCGCGGCGACAGGACCGGACAGGGCGGCCCCGTCGGACGGTGCGGCCCCCGCCGCCTCGCTCCACAGCTCGGCCGCCGTGCCGGGGTCGACGTTGCCGCCCAGGCGCAGCAGGGCGCAGGACCAGCAGCCGGTGGAGCCGGCGGTGGTGAGCGGGCCGACGACCAGTCGGCGGCCGAACAGCCAGGCGGGGATGAGCGTCACGCCCTCGGGCACCCCGGCAGCCAGCAGCCGGTGCGTGCGCGCCCCGGCCCCGGCCCCGCTGACGACGACGATGTCGTAGCCGTCCAGGTCGGCCCAGCCCGCGTCCGTTCCCGCGGGGATCGGGTCGATGCGCGCACCGTTGGCGGCGGCCTCGGCCGCGACACCCTCCGCAGCCGCGGCACCGCCCGGGGCCTCGACGGTCCCCACGCTCGCACACCCGTTGCGCACCAGGCTCAGCGCGCACCAGCGGGCCGTCTCGTCGTCGCCGAGGACGGCGACGCGGGTGGAGCGGTAGCGGGCGAAGCGGGCGGGGGCGTCGTCGGTGTAGTGGTCGACATAGGCGATCTGCGCGGCGAACCGTTCGGCGGTCTCCCGGTCGACCGCGTCCCCTGCGGTGTCGGCCTCGGGGATGTCCCGGGCGAAGCCGCGCGCGTACAGCATATTGACCAGCTCGGCGGCCATCGCCCGCCGCGCGGACCCGAACCCGGCGCAGAGTTCGGCCATGCGGTGCTGCCCGGTGAGGTGCGGGACGACGAGGGAGGCGAAACGGTAGGCGGTGCGGCCGGTGAGGTGGAAGCCGCCGTCGGCGTTGTGGAACAGCACCCCGCCGGGGGTCTCGGTGAACAGCACGTCACGGCGGATACGCGGCCGGGTGCCGGCGAGCGCGTCGAACGCCGTCGTCGCGGTGGTCGATGCGGGCGTGGCGGGTGCGGCGGACGTGACGGGGGCGGCGGGGGCAGCGCTCTCGGCCATGGGGGATCACACCTTCTCTGTGCGGCGGTCGCGGATCCGGGCGGTTCTTCGTACGTGGGCGCGGAGCAGATCGTGGATGCGGTACGGGCCCGGCGGGCCGTCCTCCAGCAGTCCGGCGTCGGCGAGTTGTTCCCGTACGGCTTCGGTGACGGGTCCCTCGTCCTCGGGGCCCCGGTCGTCGAGCAGCGCCGGGGGGCCCTGGGCGAGGTGGGTGAACGCCTCGGACAGCCGGGGGTCGAGCCGGCCGAGCGCCCGGTCGAAGAGGCCGGTGACCGAGTGGTCCGGGGAGTCCGTCAGGGTGAGCCGGGCGAGCGGGTCGTCGCCCAGCCAGTCGGCGGCGTCGGCGAGCCGCAGGCCCGGCCGGGTCAGCAGCCGGGCGGTGAGGATGCGCAGGGCGGCCGGGAAGTGGCCGCACACGGCGGCGAGCCGGTGGGCGGCACGGGGTTCGGCCTCCACCCGTTCGGCGCCCAGGGCGGTCAGCAGCAGGGCGTACGACTCGGCCTCGGTGAAGGTCGACAGGCGCTGCACCCAGCCGCCATGGGTCGCGATGAGTCCGCCGAGGCCCATCCGGCTGGTGACCACGACGGCGGGGCCCGGTCCGGCCCCGGCTTCCCCTTTCGGGGTGAGCAGGGGGCGCACCTGGTCGGCGTCGACCACATCGTCGAGGATGAGCAGCGCGCGCCCGTCGCCCGACGCCCCGAGCGCTGCCGCCACGTCGGCGGCCACCTCCTCGGCCGGGCGGGGTTCGCCGTCCGCGCGGGTCATCCGGACGAGTAGCTGCCCGGCGGGAAAGGCGTCCCGCACCAGCCGGGCGACGTGCTGGGCGAGCGCCGACTTGCCGATGCCCGGGGCCCCGGAGACCAGGACGGCGAGGGGCCGGTGGTCCTCGGGGCCGGGGGGCGGGGATGCGGTGAGGCGGGCGGCCAGGGCGGCGGCCTCGGCGGCGCGCCCGGTGAAGTGCGGCACGGCGGGGACAGGCCCGACGCGGGAAGCGGCGACCGGGGCGAAGGTCCCGGCGGCGGTGACGGCTGCCGCGACCGGCGTGGCGCCCTGGGCCGTGACGAGCGGTGCGCCTGGGGCCGTGGCGGACGCGGCGCCGTGGGCCGTGGCGGACGCCGCGTCCGGGGCTGTGATCGGCCGCGCGGCCGGGAGGGGAACGGTCTCGCCCCGGATGACACGGGCGGCCGCCGGGCCGGCCGGACCGAGGTCCTCACCGCGCAGGATGGAGAGTTCGAGCCGGCGCAGGGAGGGCGAGGGGTCCACGCCGAGCTCCTCCAGCAGGAAACCCTTGACCCTGCGGTATTCGGCGAGGGCCTGCGACTGGCGTCCGCTGCGGTAGAGGGCCTCGATGAGCTGTTCGTGGAAGCGTTCGTGCCCCGGGTGGACGCGCGTAGCGGTCCACAGGTCGACCAGCGCCTCACCGCAGCGCCCGAGCCCCAGCAGCAGGTCGCAGACCCGCTCGACCGCGCGCAGCCGTTCCTCCGCGAGCCGGGGCACCTCGTCGCGGTGCAGGACGACGGACCGTACGTTGGCGAGCAGCGAACCCTGCCAGAGCGAGAGGGCGTCCCTCAGCGCGCAGAGCTCCGCCTCGGGGTCCCGGTCCAGACCGGCGGCCCGGCGCACCCGGTCGCGGAAACCGAGGAGGTCCAGGGCGGGCGGGGCGGCGGTGATCCGGTAGCCGCCGGGTACCGCCTCGATGGAGGTGGTGACACCGTGCTTGGAGAACAGCCGGCGGAGCCGCAGCACACAGGTCTGGAGGGCCGCCCGGGCGGTGGCGGGCTGCTCCTCGCCCCATACCGCGCGCTGCAAGTACTCGGCGGAGACCGGGGAGTTGGCGTGCAGGAGCAGCGCGGCGAGCAGGTTCGCGGGTTTGGAGGGCTGCAGGACGACGGTGTCGGGACCGTCCGCCAGGGCGAGCGGCCCCAGGAGCTGGAACCGCATCCCGGAAGACGCCCCCAGGAGGCCTCCTGCCGCACCCGGTTCGCCGGCCGTGGTCGGCTCGTCGGCCGTGCCTGGTTCGCCGGCCGGGCGTGCCGGTCCCGCCGCGGCTGCTGGGCTCGACATGTCTAGTCCCAGCCGTTGACCAGCTTGCACATCTGGACGGGGGGCGATTCCGGGGGCAGTTGGCCGATGATCCCCGCCAGCTCCGTACAGATGATGCCGGCGATGTGGTCGGGGGCGTGCGGGAGGCCGGCCGGAGTGGTGGCCGATGCGGGGCCGGTCGAGAAGGTGAGGGCGGCGAGGGCGATACCGGTGACGAGGGCGGCGGCTCTGGCCGGGCGGCGCTGCTTCTGCGCAAGCGGAGACCTTGACACGTGTTCCCCTTCGACGGTGGCGTCGGAGCCGGGGATCGTCCCGGCACGGGAGACGATGCCAGCGCGGAACGCGCCACAAGAGGGGCCGCGATGTCAGCTTGCTGCACGGAGGTCCACCGCCCTGTGCAGCAAGCTGACACGGCCCACCGTGACCGACGGCCCGGGGTGGGGAACGGGGCGGGGAACAGGCTCGGCCCCGGGACGTTTGGAGGAACGTCCCGGGGCCTGCCGGTCATCCTACGGTGACGCCCTCGGGCTCACCTCCCGCCGGACGGGGGCGCGCTCACCCGTCCGTCGCGATGGCGTTCAGGACGTTCATCCGACCCGCCCGGAAGGCCGGGACGAGGGCGGCGAACAGTCCGACGAGGGCGGAGCAGGCGAAGACCGTGAGGATCGTCGGCCACGGGATCTCCAGGACCTCCAGGCCCTCCAGCGCCAGCAGCTTCTGGGCCGCGGTGCCCCAGCCCATCCCGAGTCCGAGTCCGAGCAGTGCTCCGAAGAGGGCGATGACCACGGACTCCAGCCGGATCATGCGGCGCAGCTGGCGGCGGGAGAGCCCGATGGCGCGCATCAGGCCGATCTCCCGGGTCCGTTCGACGACGGACAGGGCGAGGGTGTTCACCACACCGAGGACCGCGACGATGATCGCCAGGGCGAGCAGGCCGTACACGATGTTCAGCAGCTGTCCGATCTGGTCCTTCAGCTGCTCCTTGAAGTCGGCCTGGTTCTGGACCTTGTAGACCGGGTACTCGGCGATGGCGCTCTTCAGGGCCGCGTACGCCTCCTTCTCCTTGCCCTCCTCGGCCTTGGCGAACATGACCACGTTCTGCGGCATCCGGTCGGCCGGGACGTAGGACGCCGCCGTCGTGAGGTTGGTGTACATCGCGCCGCGGTCGATGTTGGTGTCGTCGGAGGTGATGGCCGCGACCTGGAGCTTCGCGGTCTCGCCCGCCTGGAAGGCGACGGTGATCGTGTCGCCGACCTTGATCCCGTGCCGCTCGGCGTAACCGTCGCCCACCGACATGGCGTCCTTGCCGTACGCCTTCGCGAGGTCACCGGAGACGACCGTCCGGCGGACGTCCTGCTGGTACGTCGGGTCGGCGGCGGTGAGCCCCTCGTCCTCCGTCCTGCCGTCCGGGGCGGTGATCTTCGCCTTGACGAAGGTGTAGTCGGTCATGTGCTCCAGGCCGGGGACGGCGCGCACGGCGTCGGCGGCCTGGGGCACGATCGGGCGGCCGGTGCTGCCGTCCTGGACGATGAAGTCCGCGCCGACCGACCTGTCGAGCTCCTCGGTGGCCGAGGCGACCATGGAGGACCCGACGACGGACAGGCAGGCCACCAGGGCGAGCCCGATCATCAGAGCCGCGCCGGTCGCTCCCGTACGCCGGGGGTTGCGCAGGGCGTTGCGCTCGGCCAGCCGGCCGACCGGGCCGAAGAGCCGCAGGACGACGACGCTCAGCCCGCGCACCACGACGCCGGCCAGGAGCGGGCCGATCACGATGAAGCCGATGAGGGTCAGCAGCACGCCGAGGGCGAGGAACATGGAGCCCTCGGTGGCCTTGTCCGCCTGGGTCGTCGCCCACAGGGCCGCGCCGCCCGCCGCCGTCAGGAAGAGGCCGATACCGGCCCTGATCCAGCCGGCGCGACCGTCGGCAGGGGTCCCGGCGTCGCGCAGAGCGGCCATCGGGGAGACCTTGCCGGCCCGGCGGGCGGGGATGTACGCGGCGAGGACGGTGACGACGATGCCGAGCACGAGGCCGATGGCGGGGGTCGTCCAGGCGACGGTGAGGTCCTCGGTGGAGAGCGTCATGCCGACGGCGCTCATCATCTTCATCAGCCCGACGGCGAGGCCGACGCCGGCCGCGACGCCGAGCAGGGAGCCGACGATGCCGAGGAGGACGGCCTCCAGGAGCACGGACCGGTTGACCTGCTTGCGGCTGGAGCCGATGGCCCGCATCAGGCCGATCTCGCGGGTGCGCTGGGCGACCAGCATCGAGAAGGTGTTGACGATGAGGAAGATGCCGACGAGGAAGGCGATGCCGGCGAAGCCGAGCATGGCGTACTTCATGACGTCCAGGAAGGCGCCCATGTCGTCCTTGTTGGCGTCGGCGGCCTCCTGCTGGGTCTGGAGCTTGTAGGCGGTGGAGCCGTCGAGGGCGGCGGCCACGTTCTTCTTGAGCTGGGTGTCGCTGACGCCGCTCTCGGCCGTCACCAGGATCTGGGTGAAGACGTCGGGGGCGCCCAGCAGGTGCTTCTGTGCGGTGGCGGTGTCGAGGTAGACGACGGCCGCGCCCGGGTTGGTGACGGTGAAGGACGCGATGCCGCTGATCTTCGCCTTGAGGTCGCCGGTGGCGGCGATGGTGCGCAGCTCGTCGCCGATCGTGAGCTTGTGCTTCTTCGCGGTGTCGGCGTCGACCATCACCTCGGTGGGACCGCGGGGTGCGTGCCCGGAGGTGATCTCCATCGAACGCAGGTCGTTCTTGGTCCAGTTGCCCGCGATGGTGGGGGCACCGGTGTCGGAGCCCATGTTCTTGTTGTCGCTGTTGACGACGGTGACCGCCATGGAGAAGGCGGAACCCTCGGCCCGCTCCACCCCGTCGGCCTTCTCGACCTGCTGGACCACGGAGGCGGGCAGCGAGACGGGCTTGCCGTTGCCGGGCTGCTCGCCTTCGTCGTCCGAGCTCTTCGGGCTGACGGTGACGTCGGGCGAGGAGATGGCGAAGAGCTTGTCGAACGTGGTGTTCATCGTGTCGGTGAAGACGAGCGTGCCGCAGACGAACGCCACGGACAGCAGCACCGCCACGGCGGAGAGGGCCATCCGGCCCTTGTGCGCGAGGAAGTTGCGCACCGAGGTCTTCCAGACGGTCATGACGTCCGCCCGCGTGCGTCGAAGTGCTTCATCCGGTCGAGGACCTGGTCCGCGGTCGGGTTCTGCATCTCGTCGACGATGGAGCCGTCGGCGAGATACAGCACCCGGTCCGCGTAGGAGGCGGCGACGGGGTCGTGGGTGACCATGACGATGGTCTGGCCCAGCTCGTCGACCGACCTGCGGAGGAAGGAGAGGACTTCGGCCCCGGCGCGGGAGTCCAGGTTTCCGGTGGGCTCGTCACCGAAGATGATCTCCGGCCGGGCGGCGAGCGCCCGGGCGACGGCGACGCGCTGCTGCTGACCGCCGGAGAGCTGGGTGGGGCGGTGCTTGAGACGCTCGGCGAGCCCGACCGTCTCCACGACCTGCTGGAGCCAGACGGCGTCGGGCTTGCGGCCCGCGATGTCCATCGGCAGCGTGATGTTCTCGATCGCGTTGAGCGTCGGGAGCAGGTTGAACGCCTGGAAGATGAACCCGATCCGGTCGCGCCGGAGCTGGGTGAGCTTCTTGTCCTTGAGCTTGGTGATCTCGGTCTCGTCGAGGAAGATCTCGCCCGCCGTCACCGTGTCGAGCCCGGCCAGGCAGTGCATCAGGGTGGACTTGCCGGAGCCGGACGGGCCCATGATCGCCGTGAACTGCCCGCGGGCGATGTCCACATCGACATGGTCGAGCGCGACGACCCGGGTCTCTCCGGTGCCGTACGCCTTCACGACCTGTCGCGCCCGTGCCGCGACGGCCGTACGCCCTCCAGTGCCCCCGTGCCTGGGAATGGTCACAGCCGTTGTCACGGTTTTTCTCCTATGTCGGTCGATGACTGGACGTCGCCGAGTACGTTCCGAGTCTGCGTTCCGGACCGGGCCCCGCGCGATGGTGCTCAGCGCAGTCTTCAGGTGGGGTTTTCCCCACCCGCCCCCCTGCGGTGAGCCGTAGCGGCGACGTAAGAAGAGGTTAAGGAGAGGCCCCCCGCCACCACGTCCTCCGCCGGGAGGAACGGGCCCTGGCCACTATGAGGGGGCGCCCCCTAGGGGAACTCGTTCCTCGGGCGGAGACGGGTCGGGGGCTCCCCCTCGGCGCCCCTGGATGAGACAGTGCCCCGGGGAGATACGTGCATAGGGAAGGAATCCGGTGAGCGGCACGGACGGCAAGAGCGGCGGGGACACGGGCGACACGGACGCGGACCGGAACGGGGCCGGCTCGGGCGGTTCAGGCCGGAACGGAGGCGGCTCGGGCGGTTCAGGCCGGAACGGCGGCGGCTCGGGCGGCACGCCCCGGAACGGAGGCAGCGGCGACGCCACGGAAGCGCCGACCGCCCTTGCCACGCCCCGGGGCCGTCGCCCCGTCGTGGCGGCGCTCATGCTCGGCATGGCGCTGGCCGCCATCGACGGCACCATCGTCTCCACCGCCGTCCCCCAGATCGTCGGCGACCTCGGCGGGCTCACCGTCTTCTCCTGGCTCTTCTCCGGCTATCTGCTGGCCGTCACCGTCACGCTCCCCCTGTACGGGAAGCTCTCCGACACCTTCGGCCGCAAGCCGGTCCTGATCGCCGGGATCATCCTGTTCCTGATCGGCTCCATCCTCTGTGCGGCCGCGTGGAACATGGCCGCGCTCATCGCCTTCCGCATCGTCCAGGGGCTGGGCGGCGGTGCGCTCCAGGGCACGGTGCAGACCATCGCCGCCGACCTCTACCCGCTCAAGGAACGCCCGCGCATCCAGGCGAAGTTGTCCACGGTGTGGGCCACCTCCGCGGTCGCCGGTCCGGTGGTCGGCGGGCTGCTCGCCGGGTACGCCGACTGGCGGTGGATCTTTCTGATCAACCTTCCGGTCGGGGCTGTCGCCCTCTGGCTGGTCGTCCGCCATCTGCACGAGCCCTCCCGCCCCCGGCCCGCCGGCCGGCCCCGCGTCGACTGGGCGGGCGCGCTCGCCGTCTTCGCGACCGGCAGCCTGCTGCTCACGGCGCTCGTGCAGGGCGGGGTGGCCTGGCCCTGGCTCTCGGCGCCCTCGCTCGGCCTGTTGGGGGCGAGCGCGGTGCTGGCCGTGCTCTCCGTCGCCGTCGAACGGCGGGCGGCGGAGCCGATCATCCCGGGCTGGGTGTGGCGGCGGCGCACCATCGCCTCGGTCAACCTGGCGCTCGGCGCAATGGGGCTGCTGATGGTCGCGCCGACCGTGTTCCTGCCCACGTACGCCCAGTCGGTGCTGGGTCTCGGTCCGATAGCGGCCGGGTTCGTGCTGTCGGTGATGACGCTGAGCTGGCCGGTGTCGGCGGCCCTCTCCGACCGGGTCTACAACCGCATCGGCTTCCGGCGGACCGCGATGATCGGCATGAGCGCGGCGCTGCTGATCCTGCTGGCCTTCCCCCTCCTCCCCTACCCCGGCGAGCCCTGGCATCCGGCCCTCCTCATGCTGCTGCTCGGCGCGGCCCTCGGCCTGTTCCAACTGCCGCTGATCGTGGGCGTGCAGTCGACGGTCGGCTGGGCGGAGCGCGGTACGACGACCGCGTCGGTCCTCTTCTGCCGCCAGGTGGGCCAGAGCATCGGCGCGGCGCTCTTCGGGGCCGTCGCCAACGGTGTCCTCGCCGCCCGCCTCCTCGACGCCCCCGTGGGCGGCCTCCCCGGCGACCTGGACACGGTGGCCCGCACGCTGGAGAACCCGGGCGCGTTCTCCGCGGCGGCGACGGACCACGTGCGCCGGGCGGTCGACGCGGCGGTGGACTACGTCTACGTCGGGGCGGCCGGAGCCGCGGCCCTGGCCCTGCTCGCCCTGATCACCCTCGCCCCGCGCCGCTTCCCGGTCATCACGGAGCCGACGGACGCGCCCGGGACCGCCGGGGCACCGGGCCGGCAGGACGCCGCTTCGTAGGGGCGGCGAGCACCCCGCTTGATAGGCAAGTCGCTACTTGCCTATGGTGGAGCCATGGCGGATGATGTCTTCAAGGCCCTGGCCGACCCCACCCGGCGGCGCATCCTCGACGAGCTGACCGACCGCAACGGCCAGACGCTGTTCGAGATATGCGGCCGGCTGGTGACCAGACACGGCCTCGGACTGTCCCGGCAGGCGGTCAGCCAGCATCTGGCCGTCCTGGAGGCGGCGGGCCTGGTCGCCACCCGCCGCGAGGGCCGCTACAAGTTCCACGACCTGAACACCCGACCCCTTGAGCACATCGTCACTCGATGGCTCGGACCGCAGACACCGCGGACACCGGAGAGCACCCCATGAGGATCAACCTGACCAGCGTCTTCGTCGACGACCAGGAGAAGGCCCTGCGCTTCTACACGGACGTCCTCGGTTTCGCGAAGAAGCACGACGTCCCGCTCGGCGGCGAGGACCGCTGGCTGACGGTGGTCTCACCGGAGGACCCCGACGGCACCGAACTCCTCCTGGAGCCGAACAAGCACCCCGCCGTGAAGCCGTACACGACGGCCCTGGTCGAGGACGGCATCCCGGCCACCGCCTTCGCCGTGGACGACGTACGGGCGGAGTTCGCCCGGCTCAGCAAGCTCGGCGTCCGCTTCACCCAGGAGCCGGCGGAGATGGGCCCCGTCACCACCGCCGTACTGGACGACACCTGCGGCAACCTGATCCAGATCATGCACAGCTCCTGATCCCGACACCGCACCCGCAAGCGCCCCGCCCACCACATCCGACGCCACCGCCCGCGAGCGGTCGGCAGGACGGGAAATCGACTCGGAGCTGGAGCATGAGCTCCGAGCACGTCTCCGCTTACTGGTGTCACTGAGCATTTACCGGCGCTATTCCGGACGCACCGGCGCCGAAACGCCGACCGATATGATCCGGTGAAACTTTCCAGGTTGGCCGAAAAGAATTCCTCGGCCCCCGAGGTGCCACCCCTTCACGGCGTACACCGAAGTCGAGCGGCGGGCGTCGCGCATATGCCCCGACCATTCCCGCGGGGCTCATTACAGCCCGGCGCCCGTCAGCGGTGCGCCGCCTCGCGAATACCACAACAGTCGAGTCACGCTGGCCACTTCCCGACAAAATCACTCTGCCTACGGACTATGCCGCTCACCGGATCAACCGCCGCACAAGCATGTCTACGATGTGGTCAACCCCTGACAGGAAAGGCTGCTTCCGCTTTTCTCCGATTCGCCAGGTGATCTGCACCTTCTCGGAGCGGCCGCACACCTTCCGCTCGGTAGAACTGAGGGACCGCATCCATGCCAGAATCCGTACCAGCCAATCAGCGGCGGAGGCCGATGAAAGCGCCCGGGGCGGCGACGGCGCCGCTTGTGGCCGTGCTGTCCGTATTCGCCGTCGCCGGAGCCGTGGCCGTGGTCCTGGCCCCGTCCGCGACGCGCGGCTGGGCGGTGGCGGTGGTGCTCACCGCCTGGGTGGTCCTGGCCGTCACGCTCACCGTCGCGCAGACGGTCACCCGCCGGACACAGCGCGCGGCCTCGGCCCGGACCGCGGAGGCCGAACGGCTCAAGACCTCGCTGACCGCACTCGAAGCGGACACCGCGCACACCGCCGACGTGGCCCTCCCCGCGCTGCTCCGCCTGGTACGCGGCGGAGTACCGGCCGACGACGCCCTCGGCCGCGTACCGCTGCCGCGCGGTCCGCGGCAGCGCAAGCTGCTGCACGTCCTCGCGGCCACGGTCGAAGAGCAGGAGCAGCAGACCGCCGCACTGCGCACCGAGAGCACGCGGATCCACGACGAGCTGGGCAGGGAGAACGCCCGGCTCCGCGAGGAGCTGCACGCCCTGACCTCGGAGGTGGAACGCTTCACCCGCGAGACCTTGCCGAGTGTGGCCGCCCGGTTGCGTGAGGGCGAGTCCGGCGCCGCGGTGCAGGCCGAGGTCTATCTCCCGGAACAGCCGCTGCTGCGCGCGTCCGTCGAAGCGGTGCTCCGGGAGCTCGCGCTCAGCGAACGCCGCGCCCTCGCCGCGCAGACCGCGTCCGCCAAGGCGCTCAGCCGCGTCCAGGCGAAGTCCGTCAGCATGCTCGCCGATCTGCGCAGCATGCAGGAACGTCACGGCGAAGAGGTGTTCGGCGATCTGCTGAAGCTGGACCACAGCACCTCGCAGCTCGGCCTGATGACGGACCGGCTGGCCCTGCTGATGGGCGGCCGGCCCAGCCGCGCCTGGAACAGGCCGATCGTCATGGAGAGCATCCTGCGGGGCGCGGTCGGCCGGATCGCCGCCTATCAGCGGGTACGGCTGCACTGCTCGTCGAACGTCGCCATCTCCGGCTTCGCCGCCGAAGGCGTCATGCACCTGCTCGCCGAACTGATGGACAACGCCGCCAACTTCTCGCCGCCCATCGACGAGGTGCACGTCTACGTCGAGGAGCGCGGCACCGGCGTCGTCGTCACCATCGAGGACAGCGGCCTGAAGATGGCCGACGCGGCGATGCGGCGGGCCGCGGACTCCGTCGCCGGACGGATGACCGACCTCGCGGCCCTCCAGGGCACGCGCCTCGGCCTCGCCGTGGTGGGACGGCTCGCGCTCAAGCACCGGATCAGCGTCAACTACCGGCCGTCCTCGCGCGGTGGAACCGGCGTCGTCGTCCTGCTGCCGAGGCATCTGATCGCGCAGGAGTCCCGCGAGAACCACCCGGCCCCGAGCCTCCGGGAAGCCACGGCCTCGGCCGCAGGCACAGGCGCCGCCGCAGCCACGGCCACCGCCGGGGCCGGACCGTCCGCGCCGACGCCCGCCCCCACGGCTACGCCCGCGCCCCCGGCCGTTCCCGTAACGGAACCCGTGGCACCGCCTGCCGCACCCGCGACGCCCTCTCTGCCGGACGCTGTCCCACCCGCCGCGCCGATGCGGCCACCGGCGCCCCCGGCCACCGACCCCCTCGTCGTCCGTCCGCGTCCTCCCGGGCAGCCCGCCTCCACCCCGGGCGGCCTGCCCGTCCGCACGCCCGGCCGCACCATGGGCGAGGCGGAGCGCGAGCGCGGCCGTCACCGCGGCGCGCCCGCTCCCACCTCCGCGGCGAACCCGCGGGGCGACACACCACGGGCCACCCCGCCCCGCACCGCGGGCCAGCAGTTCGGCGCCTTCCATCGCGGTCGGCGGCCCCAGGGCAACGCGGCGGCAGCGGAGCAGCCGGACGCCGGGACCGTACCGCCGCCGGACGCCACGCCGTAGCCAGGAACGCATCCACAGGGTGTCCGGGGCCACCGGACGCGCTCGCTCGAACATCGATTGGAGGTACGGGCCGTCGGCCGGATCCCGGCGCCACGGTCCCGTCACTCATCATGCAGACAACGGACAACAGCCTCACCTGGCTCCTGCAGAGGCTGCTGGAGCAGACCCCCGGCACGCGGCACGCCCTGGCCCTGTCCCGCGACGGGCTCAAGCTCTGCTGGAGCGAGCACCTCACCCTCGACCAGGCCGACCAACTGGCAGCCATCTGCTCGGGCATGCAGGCGCTGGCGCAGGGCGCCTCCATCGAGTTCGGCGACGGTTCCGGAGGAGTACGCCACTCGATGACCGAGTTCCACGGCGGCCTGCTCTTCATCGTCGAGGCCGGTGAGGGCGCCCATCTGGCCGTCGTCGCCACGGAGGAGGCCGACCCCAGCATCGTGGGCAACCAGATGACGCAGATGGTCGAGCAGATCGGCGAGCACCTGCGCGCCGCGCCACGCGGCACCGTACCGGGGAGTACGCCGCCCGGAGGCGCCTCGTGACCCGACGCCCCGTCGACACCGGTGCCCCCGACCGGCTCTACACGGTCACCGGCGGACGCAGCCGCGCCGCGGACTCCTTCGACCTGGTGACCCTGGTGGTCAGCGAGTCCCGGCCGGCCCCCGGCATGCAGTCCGAGCACGCGCGGATCCTGGAACTGTGCAGCCACCCGACCGCCGTCGTCGAGATCGCCGCCGAACTCGCCCTCCCGGTCACCGTGGTACGCATCCTGCTCGACGACCTCCACGTCATGGGCCGGATCACCGCCCGCCACCCCCGCGGGACCGCCTCACCGACCGAACTCCCCGACTCCGAACTGCTGAAGGAGGTGCTCCATGGTCTCCGGAAGCTGTGAGCTGCCGGCCCAGCGCACCCCGCTGTCCGACGCGGCCGAGACCGGCCTGAAGATAGTCGTCGTCGGAGGATTCGGCGTCGGCAAGACCACGCTCGTCCGCTCGGTGAGCGAGATCCGGCCGCTGAACACCGAAGAGGTCATGACCCAGGCCGGCGTCGGCGTCGACGAGACCAGCGGCGTCGACGCCAAGACGACCACCACGGTCGCCTTCGACTTCGGCCGCATCAGCCTCAACGAGCGCATCGTGCTGTACCTGTTCGGCGCCCCGGGACAGGAACGCTTCTGGTTCCTGTGGGACCGGCTGTTCTCCGGCACGCTCGGCGCGGTCGTCCTCGTGGACACCCGCCGGATGGACGACTCCTGGTACGCGATCGACCGGCTGGAACACCACGGCACCCCGTTCGTGGTGGCGGTCAACCGCTTCGACGACGACGTCGCCCACCCCCTCGAAGAGATCCGTCAGGCCCTGGCCCTGCCCGAGCACATCCCGATGATCGACTGCGACGCCCGGGTCAGGACGTCCAGCAAGAACGTCCTGATCACGCTCGTCGACCATCTGCGCACGATGGCCATCGCCCGGGAGACGACACCATGAGCACTTCCAGCCCCTCCTTCGACCCGCCCTTCGATCCGGGACCCGCCGCCCCTTCCGGCTGCCCGGCCGCCCCCGGTGCCGTACGTCTGTCCGGCGCCTCCTACCAGCAGACGCCCACGGAGCTCTACCGCACGCTGCGGCGGGAGCACGGCGCGGTGGCGCCGGTCCTGCTCGACGGTGACGTACCGGCCTGGCTGGTCCTCGGCTATGCCGAACTCTCCTACGTCACCACGCACGACGAGCTGTTCGCGCGGGACTCACGCCGCTGGAACCAGTGGGACAGCATTCCTCCGGACTGGCCCCTGCTGCCGTTCGTCGGCTATCAGCCGTCGGTGCTCTTCACGGAGGGCGACGAGCACCGCCGCAGGGCCGGCGTCATCACCGAAGCCCTGGAGGGCGTCGACCAGTTCGAGCTGGCCCGCGACTGCCGGCACATCGCCGAGCGGCTCATCGCGGACTTCGCCGGAAGCGGCCGGACCGAGCTGATGAGCAGTTACGTCCATGCCCTGCCGATGCGGGCCGTGGTCCAGATGTGCGGGATGCCCGTGTCCGGCTCGGACACCCAGCAGTTGGTGGACGACCTGCGGATCTCGCTCGACGCCGCCGAGGGGGACGACCCGGTCGCGGCCTACGGGCGCGTCGGCGACCGGCTGCGCCAACTGGTCGAGGACAAGCGGGCGGCACCCGGACCCGACGTCGCCTCACGCATGGTGACGCACGGCGCGGGGCTCACCGACGAGGAGATCGTCCAGGACCTGATCTCGGTGATCGCCGCCGCCCAGCAGCCCACCGCCAACTGGATCTGCAACACGCTGCGGCTGCTGCTGACGGACGAACGCTTCGCGGTGAACGTCTCCGGCGGCAGGCTCAGCGTCGGCGAGGCGCTCAACGAGGTGCTCTGGCTGGACACCCCGACGCAGAACTTCATCGGCCGCTGGGCCGTACGGGACACCCAGCTCGGCGGCCGGCACATCCGGGCGGGCGACTGCGTGGTCCTGGGGATCGCCGCCGCCAACACCGACCCGGAGATCTGGCCGGAGGCGTACGTCGGGGCCGAGAACTCCGCGCACCTGTCGTTCAGCGGCGGCGAGCACCGCTGCCCCTATCCCGCACCGCTGCTGGCCGACGTGATGGCCCGTACGGCGGTGGAAACGCTGCTGGAACAGCTGCCGGACCTGATGCTGGCGGTCGAACCGGCGGAGCTGACGTGGCGGCCCTCGATCTGGATGCGCGGACTGTCGGCGCTGCCGGTCCAGTTCAGTCCGATGGCGCAGTAGCGAGGGCCGGGACGAGCGGCCGGGGGGGGGGACGGTCCCCGGGCCGGTATCCCGGGCCGGAGCCCGTGGTTCCGGCCCCGGGTACGCCCCGGCCGCTCGGGGGCGACGCCGCTCCGTCAGCCCGGCACCGGTGTGAAAAGCACCGGCAGGCTCTTCGGCCCCCGGGTGAAGACACCGTGCTCGACCGGATCGAAGCCGTCGGCCAGCCGCAGATCGGGCATGGCGTCCAGCAACTGGCCCACGCCGATCTCCACTTCCGACCTGGCCAGCAGAGCACCCACGCAGAAGTGCCGGCCGAGCGCGAAGGCGAGATGGTCGGCCGCCGCCGAGAACGCGTTCGTGGCGGTCAGGTCCTCACGGAAGATGTCGAAGACATCGGGGTCGCGGTAGCGGTCCTCGTCACGGTTGGCGGAGCCGATCAGACAGGTCACCGTGGAGCCCGCCGGCACCGTGCCGCCGCTCAGCTCCACGTCCGTCGCCGAGTGGCGCATGATCATGTGCACCGGCGGGGTGTAGCGCAGCGTCTCGGCGAAGGCGCGGGCTATCAGGCTGCGGTCGGCGCGGACCGCAGCCAACTGCTCCGGCCGGGTCAGCAGGTTGGCGAAGATACCGGCGATGGCCTTGTCGGTGGTCTCCCCGCCCGCCGCCAGCAGCAGACTGCAGAACGCCTTGACGTCCTCGTCGCTCATCCGGACACCGTCGACCTCCGCGGTGCACAGCGTCGACAGCAGATCGTCGCCGGGCGCTTCCCGCCGTTCGCGGATGATCGGCAGCATGTACTCGGCGAACTCGACGCGCGTACGTTCACCGGCCCGCGCCACGTCCTGGTCGCCGGAGAGATTACCGAGAAAGGCGATGACGGCCGTATACCAACCGTGAAAACGCTCATAGTCGGACTTGTCCAGACCGAGCATGTCCGCAATGACGTTCACGGGAAATCGGGTGGCGTAGTCGGCGACCAGATCGACGGAACCGGAGCCACGGAACCGGTCGATCAATTCACGCGAATTGCGCTCGATGACGGGTAAGAACTTGTCCCGCAGGTCGGCGCCCCGGAAGGCGGGCGCGACAAGGGCCCGGCGTACGGCGTGCTCGCGCCCGCTGAGCTGGAGAATCGTCCGCCCGTGCACGGGCTCGATCTGCCAGTCGTAGTTCTCGGTGGTGAACTCACCGGCTCTGTCCTTGAAGACGCGCTCCACGTCCTCGTAGCGCGAGACGATGTAACTGCGGGTGGGCTCGTGCCACAGGAGCGGCGCGTCATGCCGCATCCGGCGATACGCCGCATACGGGTCTCTCTCGAACTCCGGCGACAGAATGTCCGGTACTCGGACGGTCATGACCACTCCCTTGCAAGCAGAACGGGGAACTGCGAGGTGCATGACTTATTCAGCTTGTACCGGCGGATATATGCAAGAGCCACGGGTCGCGAACTCCCCTGTCCGCGCCCGCCATCGGCCCGGGCGGCCCGGCCGGGGACGGCGCCCCCGGGGCCGCTTCACCGCCCGGCCGTCGGGCGCCCCGACGCCCCGGCGATCAGGCGTCCTCGTCCGCCGACGTCACCCGCCCCGTCAGCGCCGCCAGCGAGCTGCGTACGTGCGCCATGTGCGCCTGGACCTCCTCGCGGCCCTCCTCGTGCTCCCGCAGGATCCGCTCCGTCTCCCGGACCACCCGCTCCTCCCGGACCCGGGCCTCGGCCAGCAGCTCCGCCGCCCGCGCCTCCGCGTCCTCCTGCCCGTGCCGGGCCGCCTCCTGCGTGGCGGCGAGGTGCCGGCCCGCCTCCGTGAGCAGCGCCTGGGCCCGCTCGGTCAGCTCCGCGTGACGGGCCTCCAACGCGGCCTCCTCGGCGGCCAGTTCGGCCTCGGTCGCCTTGAGGCGCTCCGCGTGCTCCTGCTCCTGGTGGGCCAGCACACTCGCCGTACGGTCACGGGTCGCCGCCAACGCCGACGCGGCGGCCGCCCGCACCTCGTCGGCGTCCTGCCGGGCCGCAGCCAGCAGCCCTTCCGCCTCCCGGACCGCCTCGGCCACCCGCTCCTCCGCCGCCCGGTCCGCCGCCGCACGCACCGCCTCGGCCGCTTCGCGCGCCGCGTCCCCGGCGGCCCGGCCCGCCGCCTCCGCCTCGTCCCGCAGCGCCTGGGCCGCCGCCACGGCCTCGGCCTCCAGCGCCTGAGCCTCACTCTCGGCCAGGGCCAGGATCCGCTGCGCCCGCTCCCCCAGCTCCGCGTAGTCCTGCACGGGCAGCGTCGCGACGGTCTCCGCCAGCCGGGCAGCCTCGGCGTGAAGCTCCTCGACCCGCCCGGTCAGCCGCGCGATCTCGGCGAGCGCCCCGTCCCGCTCGGCCGTCAGGGCGGCCACCGCGCGGTCCACCTGCTCCGGGCGGTAACCCTTCCCCCGTACACCGACGACGTCGAACGCGGACACCGGTCCAGCACTCATCCCTGAAACCTCTCTCCGACCCACCGCGATACGTCAAGGATGCGGCAATTGGTGCCGGAAGTCGGAATCGATCAGCCGTATTCCGGCCGGAAGCGACCGGCATCACAGATCCGGGCGAACCAGCACACAGCGAGGCGTCCGGCCCCTTCCCGGGTCCGGGCGCGCCGGTCGGACCGTGCGGCCGGACCGTCGGATCGAGCCATCAGATCGGGTCAGATCAGATCAAGCCGTCCCACATCTGCTCCAGCAGCACCGACCACCAGCTCTCCGGCGACGCCAGCGCCGCCGGGTCCAGCGCCACCAGCTGTGCCTGGAAGTCGACGGTCCAACGCCCCGCCTGCTCCGGGTTCAGCCCGTACCGCAGCCGCCACATCCGGCCCAGCAACGCCATCGACCGCACGAACTCGGGCAGCCCCGTGTTCACGAACTGCGGCGGCACCGGCTGCCCGCCGGGTCCCGCCTCCACCGGCACGGCCACGATGTTCGCCGTGCCGTACTGCACGCAGATCGCCCGGCCGAAGTCCGTACCCATCACCAGGTACGACCCCGCGTCCGGCGCGGGCTGCACCTGGCGCTGCGCGGCCAGCTCGGCCAGCGTCGGCACCACCGGCTGCCCCGGCTGCGCCCAGAAGAACGGCCCGAAATCGGCGGGCAGCCCCGCCCACACCAGGGTGCGCGCGACGACCTCCGGCACCCCCTGACGGGAGACCGCCCGCTGGTCGAACCGGAGAATGCCCTGCGGACCGAACGCCTGCGCCAGCTCCTCGGCCACCGCCTCGGGCGGCAGCGCGGGCGCGGGCGGCATCTGCGGCAGCGGCGCCCGGACCGGCGCGGGCCGGGCCGGGCCGTCCGCCACCTGGTGCAGCTCGCCCTGGTGCGTCAGCAGATGCTGCATGCCCTGCTGGCGGCTGGCGTGATCCGTACCGTACGGAGCGACACTGGTGATCCGCACCTGCGGCCAGGTCTCCCGGATCATCCGCGCGCAGTACCCGCCCGGCAGCTCACAGGACTCCAGCTCCGTGTGCAGCTCGATGACCTGCTGCGGCGGCACGTTCATCGCCCGCAGCTCGTGCAGCATCTGCCACTCGGGGTGCGGGGTGCCCGGCGCCGAGCGGCGGATCAGCTGCTGTTCGCTGCCGTCCGGAGCGCGGAACCGCAGCACGGCCTGGTAGCCGGGGCCCACGGTCGGCCGGCCGGTGGGCTGCTGGGGATAGCCGTACGCCGCAGGCGGCGGGGTGTGCCCACCGGGCGGCGGACCGGGCGGACCGGGAGGACCCGGCGGCTGCGGTACGGGACCGGGGCCACCCAGGGAACCGCCCGGGGCCCCGGGCGGACCGGGCGGGCCGGGCGGACCGACCTGGCCCGGAGCCGCGAACATCGTCTCCGCGTGGTGCACCCCGCCACCCGGAGGCGGCGTGGAACCCGGCGGTGGACCGGGAGGCCCGGGAGGCTGCGGAGCACCCGGAGCACCGGGCGGGCCCGGCGGCCTGGGCGCACGCGGGACGCCCGCGCCGATGCTGCTCCCGTCGGCGAGCATCGTCGCGGCGTGGTGCACCCCGCCACCCGGAGGCGGCGTGGAACCGGGGGCCGCGGGCGGGCCGGGCGGAGCGGGCGGCGGGGTGGAACCCTGCGGCGGGCCCGGCGGGCCGGGCGGGGTGGCCCCGGGGGGGCCGAGCTGGGAGACCAGCTGCGTCGGGACGTACCCGCCCGCGGGGGCCCCGGGCGCGCCCGGACCCGAAGGCGGCGGCGTCGCGCCGGGAGGCATGCCGGGGATCCCCGGGGCGCCGGGCGGCGGCGGGGTCGACGGACCGCCCCCACGCGCCCCGCGCGGCGGCACCACGGCCTTGCTGGTGGCCGCGTCGGCGATGTCACCGCCCCCGTCCGGTGCGCCCTGCCCCGGCCGGAGCGCCGGGGCCACCTGCGTACGCGGCAGCTGGCTGCCACCCGACATCAGCGCGGTGGGCGCCTCCGCCGGAACGACCGGCGGCGGTGCCTCCTCGTCGTCCGTCCCCGACAGCGGCGGTGCGAACACCGTCGCGGGCAGCGGGACCGCCGCGTCGTCGGAGTCGGAGTTGGTGTCCGTACCGGCCCACGGGGTCGCCCCGGCGGGCACACCGTCGGAAGCCGTGGGCTCGTGGGCCGCGCCACCGTCGGCGGCGGGCCACGACGCGGCGGAGCCCCCGGCGGAAGGAGCGGAGGGCGGCGTCGCGTCCGCGGCGACGGGACCGGGAACGGGGGTCTGACCGGACGCCGATACGGACGGAGACGGGAACGGGGTCGACGGCGACGGCGACGGGACCGAAGGCGCGGACGGGGCCGGCGGCGACGCGGACTGCGACGACGGGGCCGGCTCAGCCTCCTCCGCGTCCCGGCGCTCCGCGCGGTGATCCGGAATCCCCAGCTTGTCCGCCGCCTCCTGGAGCCACTCCGGCGGCGTCAGCAGGAACGACGTCTGGTTCAGGTCCACCCGCTGCGGCGGCTCCGGAGCAACGTCCGGCGCACCCGCCGGAGTCCCGTACTCCTCCTCGTACCGCCGGATCACCTCACCCACCGGCAGCCCCGGCCACAGCGTCGCCTCACCGCTGTCCCGGGCGATCACCAGCCGCTGACGGCCCCCGTCCGAGACGGGGCCCTCCGGCCGGTCCTCGGCCCACACCACGAAACCGAGGTCGAACTCACGGACGCGCACCTCTCGGTGCTGATACGCGGGCACGTCACCGTTGACCCACTCGTCCGCCCGCTCCTGCGCCTGCGCGAAAGTCACCACCGCGCTCACCCCTCCACCGGGACGGCGCGCGCGAAGCCGCCGTCCACCATCAGGTTGGCCACGGTCTCCAGCTCCGGCGGATTGCCCGCGAGCCGCTCCAGGAAGGCGTCGAAGTCCGTGCCGCAGGGCAGCAGCAGCCGCTCCACACGCTCCTGGACGCTCCAGCCGTCCTGGTCCCGGGCATCGTCGTACGGGCAGAACCACACCGAACCGACATCCCGGCCGCGCACCTTCACGGCGAGAATCCCGCCCTGGACGAACGCGACGCCCAAGTAGTCCTTGGTGAAGTGGTCCCGCAGACACTTGTTGACGTACACCAGGTCGTTCATCGCGGCCTCGTCACGCACCGTGAAGAACGGCTGGTCCACCAGCAGCCCCAGTTCCGCGTCCAGCGCCGCACCCACGGGGGCCGAACCGCCCGCCGCCTTGAGGAACGAGCGGTACGCGCCGGGCAGCCGGTAGCCGAGGTCCTCCTCGACTCCCTGCACCTGCTGCTCGGTCACCGCGCCCGCGCCCTTCGGCAGCCGGAAGTGCGCCGGCCGGGTCTCCTGCAACGGGCGGGTGCCACGCCGGTTCTGGTCCACGTCCGTCCCCGCGAGGCCGCCGTGATGGCGCAGCAGCGCCTTCACCTCGACCGGCACCAGCTCCATCCGCCGACCCCCGGGCACGTGGTGCCACGTCCAGCCGTGCGGGGTCGCCACCGCGGGAATCGTGTCCCACAGGTCATGTCCGCTCGCCGCCATCGCCGCGTTCGCCGACACGTAATCGGTCAGGCGCAGCTCGTCGATGCCGAAGCCCGGAGGCGGGTCGGCGATCTCTGCCGCGGCGCGGGCGTACGGCGAGAGAACCGGGTGGCCGCCCCCGTCCATCCGCACCCCTCGGGGGTGCCGGGACGCCCGGACCGGATCCGGGAAATTCACGACCTGCCCGGCATAGGCGGCGTTCGGTGGCGCGGCTTGCTGCCCGAGCCGACCTGTCGTCATGGCTGATGCCCCCTGCTGCGTCCGGTGTTCCGCACAGCCTAAGCGGTGGGGCAACAGGGGGTCCCGCCCCGCCGTTTCCGTCACGAACGGTCACAGGCGCGTGACGGTGAGGCGGCAGTCTCGCACCTTCGGGCGACACGCAGACACGTTTCCCCGACCCAGCTTCCCCACCACCCGGCACATTTGGCAGGCTGTCCCCGCAACTCGGGGGATTGCAGGGAGGGACGTCAGCACGATGCATTCCACACAAACCGCCACATCAGGGGATCCGCGCCTCATCTGGAGCAGCACCGAAGCCGGCCGTACGCCCCGATTGATCCACCGCCGCGACGGGATCCTCCCGGCCGTGGCCGCCGCGCTGTCCGTCCGCGGCGAGACGCTGACCTGCACCGCGGGCAAGGGGGACCAGCCGCCGGTACTGCACCCGCTCGTCCAGGACTTCCTCGACACCCTCACCAGCGGCCAGCGCGAGCGCTTCACCGGCCGCTGCCCCGAAGCGATACTGCTCTCCCGTCAGCTCACCGCCGCCGAGGCCGGGCGCTCCAAACGGGCCCAGCGAAAACCCCTGACCAACGGAGAGGCGCGGCGCGCACTCAAGCACGCGCGGATCACCGCACGGCGGATCCGCGAGGACGGCGACCCGCTGCACGGCAGCTACGCGCCGCCCTGCCGGTCCTGTTCCGCCCTCCTGTCCCACTTCGGCGTACGCCCCGTCGACCTGACCTCCACCGGCGCCGCGACCACCGCCGAGAAGGGCTGACCGCCCACCGATGCACGACCGCCAGCAGCACACCTCCACCACCCGCTTCTCCGTCGCCGTCGACGCCGCCCTGCGCGACGCGGGCTGGCAGCCCGGGCGCTGGGACATCCGCCAGGCGGAGGAATGGGCCGACGCCCTGCGCTCCCACGCCTCCCCGGCCGGCCACCGGCACGCCGTGTTCCCGGCGGCGGTCGAGGCGTGGGCGGAGTTCGGCGGCCTCCGCATCACCGCGTCCGCGCCGGGCCGGCACATCGCGCCCACGGCGGTACGCATCGACCCGCTGAGCGGCCTGCATCTGGCCCGCACGCTCGGGGACCTCGGCCGGGCCCTGGAGACCGAGGTCAGTCCGCTGGGGGCGGAGGGCGAGGAGCAGGCGGTGCTGGCGATCGACATGGAGGGGCGGGTGTACAGCATCGACCACACCGGCGACTGGTTCCTGGGCCAGGACATCGACGAGGCCCTGGCCACGCTGGTAACAGGCACCCAGCCGCCGCGCCTGACGTCGGCCTGACCACGCAACCCGGCCCGTCCGCCGCCGGAGGACGGTCCCCACCACACCCAGCCCGTCCGGCGTTCGAGGACGGTCCCCACCACACCCAGCCCGTCCGGCGTTTGAGGACGGAACCGTCGCCCGGGACGAACCCGGCACCCTCACGCCCCGGACACGAAGGGGCCGCCGCTCCCCGACGCCAGGGTTCCGTCCTCAATCGCCGGACGGGCTTGAACGGCCGGCCCCCACGCGCCCAACAGGCAGGAATGGCCGCCCCCCACGCGCCGAACAGGCAGGAACGGGCCACTCTCACGCGCCGAGCGGGCAGGAAGGGGCCGCCCCCTCACGCGCCATGCAGGGTGGGCGGCGAAGGGTCAGGGCTTGCTCAGGGCCACCGGGAGTACCGCGGAGACGCGGAAGCCCCCCGCGTCCGTGGGGCCGGAGACGAACACGCCCCCCAGCGCCAGCACCCGCTCCCGCATCCCCACCAACCCGTTCCCGCCGCTCGGCAACCCCGCATCCGCCGCGGCCGCGTCCGACGGGCCGTTCTCCACCTGCATCGCGACCTCGGCCTCCCGATGCGCGAGCCGCACCCACGTCTTCGCGCCCGCCGCATGCTTGTGCACGTTCGTGAGCGCCTCCTGCACCACCCGGTACGCCGTCTGCTCCACCTCCGGCGGATACGGGCGCAGCTCTCCGTGGACCGTCAGCTCCACCACCATCCCCGCCTGCCGCGACTGCGCCACCAGCGCCTCCAGCTCGTGCAGCCGGGGCCCGTCCTCCGTCGCGGCGGCCGCGGCGGCCGCCGCGGCCGCCTGCCGTACCGACGCCAGCGGAACCCCGCCCGCCGCGGCCGGCGCGGTCAGCGCCTCCCCCGTCCGCAGCACCCCGAGCATCTCGCGCAGCTCCGTCAGCGCCTGCCGGCCCATGTCCCCGACCAGCGCCGCGTTGCGCACGGCCTTCGCCGGATCCTTCGGGGCGACGGCCTGGAGGGCGGCGGCGTGCACCACCATCAGGCTCACCCGGTGGGCGACCACGTCGTGCATCTCCCGGGCGATCCGGGTCCGCTCCTCCGTACGCGCCCACTCGGCCCGCTCCTCGGCCCGGTCCGCGAGCAGCGACAACTCCCGCTCCAGCGAATCGGCCCGCTCCCGCAGGCTCTCCATCAGTCGGCGCCTGGCCCCTATGTAGAGGCCGAGGAGCACGGAGGGGGCCGTGAGCCCGACGGCCATGAAGACGGATATCAGGGGGACGTACCAGTCCCCCGGCCCGAAGTCCGCCTGCTCGGCCACGGTCTGCCGCAGCCGTACGTACGTGACGATGAACGTGCCCACCAGCGCCATCCCCGCCAGCACGACGGTGATGCGGCGCGGCACCTCGGACGCGGCCAGCGTGTACAGGCCGACCAGGGCCATCAGGAAACCCATCTCCGCGGGCGTCATCGCGATCGTCAGCAGCACCACGACGATCGGCCACCGCCGGCGCACCAGCAGGACCGAACCCGCGAGAAGCCCGAACACCACGCCCACCGGCACCGGGATCCCGGTGTTCCGGGCGAACTCCACCCCCTCCAGGCCACACTCCAGCGCCGACACCAGCGCCAGTCCCACGTCCAGGGCGACACTCCGTCGCCGCTCCCACCACCAGTAGCCGCGGGTGGTCGATCCCGCCGCCTCCCGGTCTGCCCCCGTTGCGGTCATGGCATCCAGCCTAAGGGCGGGCGCATCTCAATTTCGGGTGACCGGCAACAGCGCGTTCCGCGTCCGATTCGAGCAGGAGCGCCGGACTCCGTCTCCCTTCTGTCGTCGCGTAGCAGGCGCTTGGTACGGCATAGTGTTGGGTGCCGATCCGGTGAACCGATCCAATGTCCGGTTCAATCGGAATTGATCCCCCATGGTGTAATCAGGCAGCACTGCGGTTTTTGGTACCGTCTGTTCAGGTTCGAATCCTGATGGGGGAGCTTCGACTCGCGGGCCCCGACCACACCGGTCGGGGCCCGCCCCCGTTTCCCGTGGAAACACCCCCGGTATCCTGCGGATGACCACCACCCGAAGCCGAAGGGCCCATCCGTGAGCGCAACCAGCCCGGCAGCCGTCGTCGTCCTCGCAGCGGGTGAGGGCACCCGTATGAAGTCGAAGACTCCCAAGGTTCTGCACGAGATCTCCGGGCGCTCGCTCGTCGGACACGTCGTCGCCGCCGCCCGCGAGCTGGACCCCCAGCACCTCGTCGTGGTCGTCGGCCACGCCAGTGAGCAGGTCACCGCGCATCTCAACGCCGGCGACGCCCCCGTGCGCACCGCCTTCCAGGCCGAGCAGAACGGCACCGGGCACGCCGTCCGCATGGGGCTCGAAGAGCTCGGCGGGGGCGTCGACGGGACCGTGATCGTCGTGTGCGGCGACACCCCGCTGCTCTCCGGCGGGACGCTCGGCGCGCTCGCCGCCACGCACGCCGCCGACGCCAACGCGGTGACCGTCCTGACCGCCGAGGTCCCGGACTCCACCGGCTACGGGCGCATCGTGCGCGACCCCGCTACCGGCGCGGTCACCGAGATCGTCGAGCACAAGGACGCCACCGACGAGCAGCGGGCGATCTCGGAGATCAACTCCGGGGTGTTCGCGTTCGACGGGCGGCTGCTGGGCGACGCGCTGGGCAAGGTGCGCACCGACAACAGCCAGGGCGAGGAGTACCTCACCGACGTGCTGTCCATCCTCCGCGAGGCCGGGCACCGCGTCGGGGCGTCCGTGGCGGGCGACCACCGCGAGATCCTCGGCATCAACAACCGGCTCCAGCTGGCCGAGGCCCGCCGGCTGCTGAACGAGCGGCTGCTGGAGCGGGCCATGCTCGCGGGCGTGACCGTGGTGGACCCGGCGTCCACGCTGATCGACGCGACCGTGACGTACGAGCGTGACGCGGTCGTGCACCCGGGGACGCAGTTGCTCGGTTCCACGCATCTCGCCGAGGACTCCGAGGTCGGACCCAACTCGCGGCTCAAGGACACCGTCGTGCGGGCCGGGGCCCGCGTCGACAACTCCGTGACGGACTCGGCCGAGATCGGGCCGGGGGCGACCGTGGGCCCGTACGCGTATCTGCGGCCGGGGACCCGGCTGGGGCTCAAGGCCAAGGCCGGTACGTACGTGGAGATGAAGAACGCCACGATCGGGGAAGGGACGAAGGTCCCCCACCTGAGTTACGTCGGTGACGCGACCATCGGCGACCACACCAACATCGGTGCGGCGAGCGTCTTCGTGAACTACGACGGGGTGGCCAAGCACCACACGACGATCGGCTCCCACTGCCGTACCGGTTCGGACAATATGTTTGTGGCACCGGTCACGGTCGGGGACGGGGTCTACACCGCCGCCGGGTCGGTCATCACGAAGGACGTGCCGTCCGGTTCGCTGGCCGTGGCGCGGGGCCAGCAGCGGAATATCGAGGGTTGGGTGGCCCGGAAGCGTCCGGGCAGCGCCGCCGCGCAGGCCGCTCAGGCGTCGTCGCAGGAGCCCGACGGGCAAAGCTGACCGGAAACAGGTGCGCTGGTGACGGCGTACCGTGATAGATGCTCACCCCATTTCGGCTGGCTCGTTGCACATCGGGACCTATGCGTGCAGCGCCAGATACACGTCTGAGGAGACTGTGCTGTGACCGGGATCAAGACGACCGGCGAGAAGAAACTGATGCTCTTCTCCGGCCGCGCCCACCCCGAGCTGGCCGAGGAGGTCGCCCATCAGCTGGGAGTCGGTCTCGTGCCGACCAAGGCGTTCGATTTCGCCAACGGTGAGATCTATGTGCGGTTCCAGGAGTCGGCACGTGGCGCGGACTGCTTCCTGATCCAGAGCCACACGGCTCCGATCAACAAGTGGATCATGGAGCAGCTGATCATGCTGGACGCGCTGAAGCGCGCGTCGGCCCGCTCCATCACGGTGATCGTGCCGTTCTACGGGTACGCCCGTCAGGACAAGAAGCACAAGGGCCGCGAGCCGATCTCGGCCCGTCTGGTGGCGGACCTGATGGCGACGGCGGGTGCGGACCGGATCCTCACCGTCGATCTGCACACGGACCAGATCCAGGGCTTCTTCGACGGCCCGGTGGACCACCTGTTCGCGCTGCCGATCCTGGCGGACTACGTGGGCGCGAAGGTCGACCGTTCCAAGCTGACGATCGTGTCCCCGGACGCGGGCCGCGTGCGGGTCGCCGACCGCTGGTGCGACCGGCTGGACGCGCCGCTGGCGATCGTGCACAAGCGCCGCGACAAGGACGTGCCGAACCAGGTCTCCGTCCACGAGGTCGTCGGCAACGTCGAGGGCCGGGTCTGTGTGCTGGTCGACGACATGATCGACACCGGTGGCACGATCTGCGCCGCCGCGGACGCCCTGTTCGCGCACGGCGCGGAGGACGTCATCGTGACGGCGACGCACGGCGTGCTGTCGGGCCCGGCGGCGGACCGCCTGAAGAACTCGAAGGTGAGCGAGTTCGTCTTCACGGACACGCTGCCGACCCCGGGCGAGCTGGAGCTGGACAAGATCACGGTGCTCTCGATCGCGCCGACGATCGCGCGCGCGGTGCGTGAGGTGTTCGAGGACGGTTCGGTGACGAGCCTCTTCGAGGAGCAGGGCTGACCGCCTGAGCGGTCCCTGTTGATCCACTTTGGGGTGCGGCCTCCCCGCCGGGTAGACTCAGCGAGTTGCTCGGCGAGGGAGGCCGTACCCATGTGTACGGCGGTCCGTTATCGACGCGCTCTTCGTAGCAGGCCTGTCGTGGGCCGGGTGACCGTTCGAGTTCCGTCACCCCTGACGGCTCTCCGTACCTGACGAGGAGTGCAACATGGCCGAGATCAAGCTCGCCACCGAGGTCCGTACCGAGTTCGGCAAGGGCGCCGCCCGCCGCGTCCGCCGTGCCGACCGTGTTCCCGGTGTCGTTTACGGCCACGGCGCCGAGCCCGTCCACGTCACACTGCCGGGCCACGACCTGCTGCTCGCCCTGCGTACGGCCAACGTGCTCATCGGTCTGGAGATCGACGGCAAGGACGCGCTGGTCATCCCGAAGGCCGTCCAGCGCCACCCCCTCAAGGGCACCATCGAGCACGTCGACCTGCTGACCGTGAAGCGCGGCGAGAAGGTCGAGGTCGAGATCGCGGTGCACGTCGAGGGCGACCTGGCGCCGGGCGCCAACCTGCTGGAGTTCGTCCAGAACACGCTGCTGGTCGAGGCCGAGGCCACCCACATCCCCGAGTCCGTGACGGTCTCCGTCGAGGGTCTGGACGCCGGTGACTCGATCGTCGCCAAGGACGTCCCGCTGCCGAAGGGCTCCGTGCTCGCCGGTGACGAGGACGCCATCGTGATCCAGGTCGTCGCCGCGCAGGCCGAGGAGCCGGCCGCCGACGGGTCCGCCGAGGGCGAGACCGCCGAGGCCTGAGCCTCTCGCTCCACCCGCACCACTTCTGTTCCACCTGCTTGACTGACGGGGTGGTGGCTCCCTTCCGGGAGCCGCCGCCCCGTTTGCCTGTGCCGTAAGCCGTATGTGAGGAGACCGAGCGCTGATGTCCGACGCCACCGACCCCTGGCTCATCGTGGGCCTGGGCAATCCGGGTCCCGACTACGCGGCGAACCGGCACAACGTCGGGTTCATGGTCGCCGATCTGCTGGCGACGCGGATCGGCGGGAAGTTCAAGCGGGCGCAGAAGGCGCAGGCGCAGGTCGTGGAGGGGCGGATCGGTCCGCCGGGTCCGGCGAGCCGGCGGGTGGTGCTGGTGAAGCCGATGTCGTACATGAATCTGTCGGGCGGGCCGGTGACGGCGCTGCGGGACTTCTACAAGGTGCCGACGGACCATGTCGTGGCGGTCCATGACGAGCTGGACGTCGACTACGGGGCGCTGCGGCTGAAGCTGGGCGGCGGGGACAACGGGCACAACGGGTTGAAGTCGATGACGAAGGCGATGGGTCCGGACTACCACCGGGTGCGGTTCGGGATCGGACGGCCGCCGGGGCGGATGCAGGTCGCGGACTTCGTGCTGAAGGACTTCTCGTCGACGGAGCGCAAGGAGCTGGCGTTCCTGGTGGACCGGTCGGCGGACGCGGTGGAGTGTCTGCTGGCGGAGGGGCTGGAGCGGGCGCAGAGCGCGTACAACTCCTGAGGGCCGTGTCCCGTTCGTCGCGCTTCCCCGGTGCGTACAACCCCTGACATTCCTGGTGCTGGTGGGGCGTTTCCCGGCCATAGGTTGACCGGGGGTGCGGGTCTGGCCAAGGATCTGCCCCCATGAAGCGGAGCTCTTCCCACCGGGTGGCGGTAGCGGGGCGGCGGGCGGCCATGGGGCTGGTCGTCCTGGTGCTGCTGGTCGCGGGTGCGTGGGCGTCGTGGGACGCCGCGCACCACATCATTCTGGCCAAGGGCCGTGACCACGGGACCGTGACGGTGACGGGGTGCGGCGAGGAGGAGTGCACCGGGTCGTTCACACCGGACTCGGTGTCGCGGGAGCGGCCGCGGGTGACCGTGGACCGGTCCGTCGCGGCGCGTGAGGGGGATCGTTTCCCCGTGGTGGTGAAGCCCGGTTCCGATGCGGTGGTCCGCACGGGGTGGCCGGGCTTTCTGCATGCCTGGGTGCCGCTGGCCGGGGCGCTGCTGCTGGCCGCGTTCGTGATCGGCGGCGGGCTGCGGATGGCGCGTACGGCGTGGGGTGTGGGAACGGCGGGGGCGGCCCTGCTGGTGGCGACCTTCGTCGCGCTGTAGCAGGACCGCCCCGGTCCGGCGTGCGTACCGTGCCTACGGTCAGCCGGTGTTGCGCAGACCTGCCGCGACGCCGTTGACGGTGAGCAGCAGGGCGCGGGAGAGCAGCGGGTCGGGCTCCTCGCCGCGTTCGGCGGCCTGGCGCTGGCGGGCCAGCAGGGAGACCTGGAGGTAGGAGATCGGGTCCAGGTAGGCGTCGCGGATGGAGAAGGTCTGCTGGAGCACCGGGTTGGTGTCGAGCAGCTTCTCGCCGCCGGTGATCCGCAGGACCTCCTGCACGGTGAGGGCGTGTTCGGCCTCGATGCCGTCGAAGACGTGCTTCAGCTCGTCGGGGACGAGCGTGTCGACGTAGTGGCGGGCGATGCGCAGGTCGGTCTTGGCGAGCGTCATCTCGACGTTGGAGATGAAGTTGCGGAAGAAGTGCCAGTGCTCGTGCATCTCGTCGAGGACGGTGTCGAGACCGGCCTCGCGCAGGGCCTTGAGGCCGGAGCCGACGCCGAACCAGCCGGGGACGATCTGCCGCGACTGGGTCCAGCCGAAGACCCACGGGATGGCCCGCAGGCCGTCCAGCGAGACCCCTGAGCCGGGGCGTCGGGAGGGCCGCGAGCCCAGGTGCAGGTCGGCGAGCTGGTCCACCGGGGTGGAGGCGAGGAAGTAGGCGGGCAGGTCCGGGTCCTCGACGAGCTTGCGGTAGGCGCTGTGGGCCGCGTCGGAGACGGTGTCCATCGCCGCGTCCCAGCGGGCGAGGGCCTCGTCGGACTGGCGGGGCGCGGTGTGCAGGGCGGAGGCCTGGAGGGTGGCCGCGACGGTCAGTTCCAGGTTCTCGCGGGCGAGGGCGGGGATGAGGTACTTGTCGGAGATGACCTCGCCCTGCTCGGTCACCTTGATCTCGCCCTCCAGCGTCCCCCAGGGCTGGGCGAGGATGGCGTCGTGGGAGGGGCCGCCGCCGCGGCCGACGGTGCCGCCGCGGCCGTGGAAGAGGCGCAGCCGTACGCCGTAGCGGTGGGCGACGTCCCGCAGTCGGCGCTGGGCGCGGTGGATCTCCCACTGGGAGGTGGTGATGCCGCCGAACTTGGACGAGTCGCTGTAGCCGAGCATGACCTCCTGGACGTCGCCGCGCAGAGAGACGAGGCGCCGGTAGGAGGGGTCGGCGAGCATCTCGTCGAGGATGAGGTCGGCGGCCTTGAGCTCGTCGGTGGTCTCCAGCAGCGGCACGATGCCGATCTTGGCCCAGCCGGCGTGGAGGTCGATGAGTCCGGCCTCGCGGGCGAGGACGGCGGCGGCGAAGACGTCGTCGGCGCCCTGGCACATGGAGATGATGTAGGACTCGATGACTTCGGGGCCGAAGCGTTCGAAGGCCTGCTTGATGGTGTGGAAGACGCCGAGGGTCTTCTCGCCGGCCGCGTCGAGCGGGGCGGGGGTGGGGGCCAGCGGCCGGCGGGAGCGCAGCTCCTTGGCCAGCAGCTTCTGCCGGTAGTCGCGCGGCATGTCGGCGTAGCGCCAGGATTCCTCGCCGAGCCGGTCGAAGAGCTGGCCGAGGGCGTGGTGGTGGGCGTCGGCGTGTTCGCGTACGTCCATGGTGGCGAGCTGGAGGCCGAATGCGGCGAGCGTGCGGATGGTGCGGTCCATCCGGCCGTCGGCGAAGAGGCCGCCGCGGTGCTCGCGGAGGGAGGTCTGGATGAGCTCCAGGTCGGCGATGAGCTCGGCGGTGCCGAGGTAGTCGCAGCCGGGGCGGTGGGGGGTGCCCTCGGCGAGGCGCTCGCGGGTGTTGACGAGCTTCTGCCGGATGCAGGTGGCCTTGAGGCGGTAGGGCTCCTCGGCGTTCAGCCGCTTGTAGCGGGGGCTGATGCCGGGGAGGCGCTCCAGGTCGGCCTGGAGGGAGGTGAGGAGTTCCTCGGTGGCTCCGGCGTAGCGGATGGAGTTGGAGAGGAGGCCGCGGAGGTAGTCGATCATCTCCAGGGCGTCGGTGATGCCGTGCTCGTGCTGGAGGATCAGGACGTCCCAGGTGACGGCGGGCGTCACGTTGGGGTTGCCGTCGCGGTCGCCGCCGATCCAGGTGCCGAAGGTGAGCGGGCGGGTCCCGGCCGGGAGTTCGACGCCGACGCGGTCCAGCTCGGCGGCGAGGTCTTCCAGGACGTCGCCCACCGCGTTGGCGTGCAGCTCGTCGAGGTAGTAGATGGCGTTGCGGGCCTCGTCGGCGGGCTCCGGGCGGACGACGCGGAGTTCGTCGGTCTGCCAGATGAGGTCGATGTTCTCGGCGAGGCGGAGGTCGAGGCGGCGGCGGTCGGCCTCGATGACCGGGGTCTCCAGCAGCTCGGCGATGCGGCGCAGCTTGTTGAGGACGGAGCGGCGGGCGGCCTCGGTGGGGTGGGCGGTGAAGACCGGCCGGACGTTGAGGTTCTTGACCGTCTCGCGCAGGTGCTCGGGGTCGGCGTCCTTGAGGCGGTCGGCGGTGCGGGCCAGGAGGCCCCCCTCGGCGGAGCGGCGGTCGCGCATCTCGTGGGCGCGGTGGACCTGCTCGGTGACGTTGGCGAGGTGGAAGTAGGTGGAGAAGGCGCGCACGAGCAGTGCGGCGGTCTCCAGGTCCGTGTCGCCGAGGAGCTCGGCGGCGGCTTCGCCGTCGGTGCGGGTCAGGGCGCGTACTCGTTCGACGAGGTCGAGGAGTTCCTGGCCCTCCTGGCGTACGAGGGTCTCGCCGAGGAGGTCGCCGAGGCGGCGGATGTCGGCGCGCAGCGCGGGGCTGGCGGCAGGGGTCTGGTCGGCACTGCTCACAGTGTGCGGCTCCTTGCAGTGAATGAGGAGGTGCGTTCGCTTCGCCGTCCCCCACCTGGGTGGCGGTGGGAGCGGGTGGCGGGGTCCGGGGCCCTGCGGCTGCCAGCGGTGCTGTCGCCACGCCCCGACGAGCGGGTGCGGACCGCGCTGTCCGACCCTCCCAGGATAGGTGTCGTCGCAGGCGGCGTGTCCGTGGGTCGCGGCCGCCGCCCGGGACACCCGGGCGGTTACCCCCTACCCCGGGGGGCGGACGGGTTACCGCGCGGGACGGGCTGGAGCGGCCTCTCGTGTTGTGGGGCCCGTCACTGCCATACTTACCAAGCCGTAGGTTACGGAACCGTAGCCACGGCCGTCCGAGCCTTCTCCCTCACCCTCAGAGGTATCCCCCCATGCCGAGCACTCCTCCCGGGATCGACGAGACCGAGCCACCCGGGGCAACGGCGGCACCGCTGCCCTCCGCCACGCTGGGCGGCGACAGCAAGCGGTCGATCGAGCAGTTCGCGCTGCTGGCGTTCATCGTGGTGCCGTTCGTGGCGCTGGTCGCGGCGGTGCCGCTGGCGTGGGGGTGGGGGGTGAGCTGGCTCGACATCGGTCTGCTGGTGGCGATGTACTACATCGGCTGTCACGGGATCACGATCGGCTTCCACCGGTATTTCACCCACGGTTCGTTCAAGGCGAAGCGGCCGTTGCGGATCGCGCTGGCCGTGATGGGTTCGCTGGCGGTGGAGGGGCCGCTGGTGCGGTGGGTGGCCGATCACCGCAAGCATCACCGGTTCTCGGACGCGGAGGGCGATCCGCATTCTCCGTGGCGGTTCGGGGAGAGTCTGCCGGCCCTGATGAAGGGGCTGTGGTGGGCGCACATCGCGTGGATGTTCGACGAGGAGCAGACGCCGCAGCAGAAGTACGCCCCCGACCTGATCAAGGACCCGGCGATCCGGGCGGTCTCGCGCCACTTCCTGACCTTCACGATCGTCTCGCTGGCGATCCCGCCGCTGGTGGGCGGTCTGGTGACGATGTCCTGGTGGGGTGCGGCGACGGCGTTCTTCTGGGGTTCGCTGGTACGGGTCGCCCTGCTGCACCACGTGACCTGGTCGATCAACTCGATCTGCCACGCGGTGGGCAAGCGGCCGTTCAAGTCGCGTGACCGGTCGGGGAACGTGTGGTGGCTGGCGGTCCTGTCGTGCGGCGAGTCCTGGCACAACCTGCACCACGCGGACCCGACGAGCGCCCGGCACGGGGTGATGCGGGGGCAGATCGACTCCAGCGCCCGGCTGATCCGCTGGTTCGAGAGGCTGGGCTGGGCCTATGACGTGCGGTGGCCCGATGCCGCGCGTATCGACTCCCGGCGCACGTCCGTACCGGCCGACGCGGCATGATTGACGACGTGGCGACCGACCCCAGCACGAGCAGCGACAAGAGCAGGACTTCCCCCTCCCGCCGGGCCCGGCGGGTCCGGATGACGGGGAAGGAGCGCCGCGAGCAGCTGCTGGACATCGGGCGGGCCCTGTTCGCCGACAAGGGCTTCGAGGGCACGTCGGTGGAGGAGATCGCGGCGCGCGCCGGGGTGTCCAAGCCGGTGGTGTACGAGCACTTCGGCGGCAAGGAGGGCCTGTACGCGGTGGTGGTCGACCGCGAGATGCGCCGGCTGCTGGACATGGTGACGGGGGCGCTCACGGCGGGCCATCCGCGCGAGCTGCTGGAGCAGGCGGCGTTCGCGCTGCTGGACTACATCGAGTCGTACACGGACGGTTTCCGGATCCTGGTGCGGGATTCGCCGGTGGCGCAGTCGACGGGTACGTTCGCGTCGCTGATCAGCGATATCGCCACGCAGGTGGAGGACATCCTGGGCCTGGAGTTCAAGGCCCGCGGCTTCGACCCGAAGCTGGCCCCGCTGTACGCGCAGGCACTTGTGGGGATGGTGGCGCTGACGGGCCAGTGGTGGCTGGACGTCCGCAAGCCGAAGAAGGCCGAGGTGGCCGCCCACCTGGTGAACCTCTGCTGGCACGGGCTGGAGAACCTGGAGGCCAAGCCCCGGCTGATAGGGCACCGGAAGAGCTGAGGAGCGGGCCGGGTTACGCGTCCGGTTCCAGGAACTCCAGGCGGTTGCCGGCCGGGTCGTGGGCGTAGAAACGGCGGTGGCCGGGGAGGGCTCCGTCCCATTCGACGGGGACGCCGTGGGACTCCAGGCGGGCCGCGTACGCCTCGATGCCGGTGACGCGCAGGCCCGGGTGGGCCTTCTTCGCGGGGCGGAAGTCCTCCTCCACGCCCAGGTGGAGCTGGACCGGTCCGGCGGCGAACCAGCAGCCGCCGCGGGCGGCGAGCACCGGGGGCTTGGGGATCTCCTTCATGCCCAGGGCGTCGGCGTAGAAGGTGCGCAGGGCGTCCTCGGAGCCGGGCGGGGCGGCGAGCTGGACGTGGTCGACGGCGGCGAGGCCGGCAGCGGCGGTCATCACCTCTCCTTGCGGGCTACGGCGAAGATGCGGCGGAACGGGAAGACCGTGCCGTACGGGCCCGGCGGGTAGGCCTCGCGGAGCAGGTCGCGGTATTCGGCGAGGAACGCGTCGCGGGCGGCCTGGTCGTCGGCGAGGGCGGTGAGGACGGGGCGCAGGGCGGTGCCCTTGACCCAGTCGAGGACCGCGTCGTCGCCGTGCAGGGTCTGCAGGTAGGTGGTCTCCCAGACGTCGGCCGCGCAGCCGAGGTCGCGGAGGCGGGTGAGGTAGTCGGCGGGGTCCAGGACCGAGGCGGTGCGGTCGCCGACGCCGTGGAGCAGGGGGCGCCAGCGGTCGGACTCGCGGAGGCGGGCCAGGAGCGTGTGGCTGGGGGCGGTGAAGTTGCCGGGAACCTGGAAGGCGAGGGTGCCGCCGGGGGCGAGGGCGTCGAGCCAGCGGGGGAAGTGGCCGGCGTGTCCGGGGATCCACTGGAGTGCGGAGGTGGAGACGATCAGGCCGTACGTCTCGGTGGGCTCCCAGGTCGCGGCGTCGGCCTCGGCGAAGTCGAGCAGGGGCGGCCGGGCGTGGGCGGCGGCCTCGGCGAGCATCTCGCGCGAGGTGTCGTAGCCGGTGATCCGGGCGTCGGGCCAGCGGTCGGCGAGGAGCGCGGTGACGTTGCCCGCACCGCAGCCGAGGTCGGCGATACGGGGTGCGGGGTGGCCGGGGAGGTGGCCGATACGGGCCAGGAGGTCCTGGAAGGGGCGGGTCCGGTGGTCCGCGTGACGCAGGTACTGCTGCGGATCCCAGGAGGGCTGGTCGCATGAGGTCATGGGAACAGGATCACGCCGCAACTCTCTTGATGTCAAGACACTTGAATTCAAGAGACTTCATGTCGAGGGACCCTCTACACTGATCGACATGGAGGACGAGGTCGACCGACTGGTCGCTGCATGGCGCCGCGAGCGCCCCGACCTCGACGTGGAACCACTCGAGGTGCTCAGTCGCGTCTCCCGCCTGGCGCGCCACCTCGACCGGGCCCGCCGCATAGCCTTCTCCGAGCACAACCTGGAGCCGTGGGAGTTCGACGTGCTCACGTCGCTGCGCCGGGCCGGCGCCCCCTACCAGCTCTCCCCCGGGCAGCTCCTCACCCAGACCCTGGTCACCTCGGGCACGATGACCAACCGCATCGACCGGCTCACCAAGAAGAACCTCGTCGAGCGGCTGCCCGACCCGAACGACCGGCGCGGCGTCCTCGTCCGGCTCACGGCCGAGGGGCGCGACAAGGCCGACCAGTCGCTGGCCGGGCTGCTCGACCAGGAGCGCGCCATCCTCGGCGAGCTGTCCCGCGCCCAGCGCGGCGAACTGGCCGGGCTACTGCGCCAGTTGACCGCCCCGTTCGACAACATCCCGACCTGAAGCACCCGTTTGCGGGCTCACGGGGCCGACCCCCGCCCGGCGGGCCAGCGCCACCGCGGCCAGCGTCGAGTGCACCCCGAGCTTGCCCAGCACGTTCTGCATATGGGTGCGCACGGTGTGCGGGGACAGGAACAGCCGCTCTGCGACCGCCTTGCGGCCCAGGCCCGCCACCATGCAGCGCAGCACCTCGCGCTCCCGGGGCGTCAGCGACTCCACCAGCCGCTCGCTCTCGGTGCGGTGCTTGCGGGCGGTGGTCAGCTCCCGCAGGACGCCGGTGAGCAGGGCGGGCGGCAGATGCGTCTCGTCGCGCAGCACGCCCCGGATCACCGACAGCAGCCGTTGCAGCGAGCAGTCCTTGGCCACCCAGCCCGAGGCCCCCGCCTGGAGCGCCCGGGCGGCGGCGCGCGGGTCGTCCTTCTCGGCGAGCACCACCGACCGCACGGCGGGCCGGGCCGCGCGGACCCCGGCGACCAGCGCGATGCCGTCGACGGCGGCCGTCTCCTCCTGCCGGGGCGCGGGGACGGCAGACGGCTCACCGCCCGTCAGGGCACCCAGCTCGGCGTCGACCAGGAGCACGTCGTAACCGCGCCCCTCGGCGGCCGCGCGCTCCAGGGCGCGCAGCGCGGCCGGGCCGCTGCCCGCGGCGGAGACGTCGACGTCCGGTTCGGCCGCGAGGGCGGCCGCGAGCGACTCGGCGAAGATGCGGTGGTCGTCCACCACGAGAACCCGGATACGCGCCACAGAACCCCCATCGGCGGGGGCGGAAAGCTGCGGGTACGGCGTCCGGGGCCGCACTGTGGCCTGCCGCGCCGACGACCGCCGTCGTCGAACCGCCTGCCATCCTGCCCGGACGCCGTACCCGGCTTTCTCGCTCCCCTGAATCGACACCGGCCCCCACCGGTGCTGAGCATCAGCGTACGGGCGGGGGCCGCAGGGGGAAGGCGATTCGGCGAACTGGTTGTCTCAGACGGGTCTTAGGGTGGATTCATGTTCCGTCTTGAGACAGAAGTAGACAAAGAACGTCGCATTCTGCTGAGCGGGCGTCTGCACGAGGACAACGTCGCCGCGTCGGCGGGCCTGCGTGATCTGCTCTCCACCTCCGCCGAGCACGAAGTCCCGCTGGAGGTGTGGGCGTTGGACGAGCACGGGGCCCTGGCCGGCGGGCTGACCGGGCGGACCTGGGCGTACTGGCTGCACGTCGATCTGCTCTGGGTCGACGCCCCGCACCGGGGCCTCGGCCTCGGCGCGGGGCTGCTCGCCGAGGCCGAGCGGGCTGCCCGCACCGACCGCGCCTGCACCCGCTCGCGGCTGGAGACCTGGGACTTCCAGGCCCCCGGCTTCTACCGCGGACAGGGGTACGAGGAGATCGGCCGGGTCGCCGACTACCCGCCCGGAGTCACCGAGTTCATCCTGGTCAAGGACCTGTGAACCCCGGACCCGGAGACGGCTCGAAGGCCCTCGGGCTCAGCGCAGCCGACGTGCTCCGGCGGACGGAACGGCGTCGAAGATCCCCGGGGCCGCGTGCCCGGCCGACGCGAACGCCTCGCTGACCGCCTTGGCCACCGCCTCGGCCGCCGCCTCCTCCACCAGGACGACCGCCGAGCCGCCGAAACCGCCCCCGGTCATCCGCGCACCGAGCGCCCCGGCCGCGTTCGCCGTCTCGACCACGAGGTCCAACTCCGGGCAGGAGACCCGCAGATCGTCGCGGAGCGAGAGGTGCCCCTCGTTCAGGACGGGGCCCGCGGCGCGGACGTCGCCCGCGTCGAGCAGGGCGATGACCTGCTCGACCCGGCGGTTGTCGCCGACGACATGGCGTACGTAGCGGATGACGGACTCGTCCGCCCCGGCGTCGGCGAGGGCGGTGAGCGCCGTGGCGAGGTCCTCGTACGGCAGATCGCGCAGCATCGGTATGCCGAGCAGCCGGGCGCCCTCCTCGCAGCCGGCCCGGCGCTCCGCGTACGCCCCGTCGCCGAGCGCGTGCTTGACCCGGGTGTCGACGACCAGGAGCGTCAGGCCCTGGGAGGCGAGGTCGAAGGGGACCTGGCGCAGGGAGAGGTCCCGGGTGTCGAGGTGGAGGGCGTGGCCCTCGGTGCAGCAGGCCGAGGCCATCTGGTCCATGATTCCGCAGGGCACGCCCACGAAGTCGTTCTCGGCGCGGCGGCCGATGACGGCGAGTTCGGCGGCGCTCAGGCCGAGTTCGAAGAGGTCGTTCAGCGCGAGCGCGGTGACGACTTCGAGGGCGGCGGAGGAGGACAGGCCGGCACCGGTGGGCACGGTGGAGGTCAGGGCGATGTCCGCCCCGGGGACCGGGTGCCCGGCCTCGCGCAGGGCCCAGAGCACCCCGGCGGGGTAGGCGGCCCAGCCGTGGCCGGAGTGCGGGGCGAGTTCGTCGACGCGCAGCGAGACGACGCCGCCGGGAACGTCGGTGGAGTAGAGGCGCAGAACACCGTCGGCGCGGCGGGAGACGGCGGCGACGGCGGCGTGCGGGAGGGCGAGCGGCATGACGAAGCCGTCGTTGAAGTCGGTGTACTCGCCGATCAGATTCACTCGTCCGGGTGCGGCCCAGATGCCCTCGGGCTCGCTTCCGTACAGCTCGGCGAAGGTGGCGGCGGGGTCGGCCGGGTCTCCCTCGACGACGGTCACGGTCGGTTCAGCGTGCTGGGTCATGGGGTGGTCGTGTCCTCTCGGCGGGCGAACTGCCAGGCGTCGGCGATGATTCCGGCCAGGTCGGCGCGGGAGGGCTGCCAGCCGAGGCGCTCGACGGCGGTGGCGGCGGAGGCGACGAGGACGGCCGGGTCGCCGCCGCGGCGGGGGGCGGCGGTCTCGGGGACCGGGTGGCCGGTGACCTTGCGGACGGTCTCGATGACCTCGCGGACCGAGAATCCGTTGCCGTTGCCGAGGTTGCAGATCAGGTGCTCGCCCGGGGCTGCGGCGGTCAGGGCCAGCAGGTGGGCCTCGGCGAGGTCGGCGACGTGGATGTAGTCGCGGACGCAGGTGCCGTCGGGGGTGGGGTAGTCGTCGCCGTAGACGTTGATCGACTCGCGCTTGCCGAGAGCGACTTGGAGGACCAGCGGGATGAGGTGGGACTCGGGGTCGTGGCGTTCGCCGCACCTGCCGTACGCCCCGGCCACGTTGAAGTAGCGCAGCGAGACGGCGGCCAGGCCGTGGGCGGTGGCCTCGCCGCTGATCATGTGGTCGACGGCGAGCTTGGACGCGCCGTAGGGGCTGGTGGGGGCGGTGGGGTCGGTCTCGGTGATGGGGCTGGAGACCGGTTCGCCGTAGGTGGCGGCGGTGGAGGAGAACACGAGGGTGCGCACGCCGTGTTCGCGCATGGCGGCGAGCAGGGCGGTGGTGCCGCCGACGTTGTTGACCCAGTACTTCTCGGGGTTCACCACGGACTCGCCGACCTGCGAGAAGGCGGCGAAGTGCAGGACGCCGTCGTAGGAGGGGTCCAGATGGCGGGCGGCGTCCTGGATGCGGCCCTCGACGAACGCGGCCCCGGCCGGGACGCCCTCGCGGAAGCCGGTGGACAGGTCGTCGAGGACGGTCACGGTGTGCCCGGCCTCCAGCAGGTGCTGGGCGACGACGCTGCCGACGTATCCGGCACCGCCGGTGACCAGGTACTTCTTCCGGTCGTCGCGGACGTTCTGGGGGTTGCTCACTGGCTCGCTACCTCTCGCAGTCGCTCGGCCGCGGCCTCCGGCGGCACGTCGTTGATGAACACGCTCATGCCGGACTCGGACCCCGCGAGGAACTTCAGCTTGCCGGAGGTCCGGCGAATGGTGAAAAGCTCCAGGTGCAGGGCGAACTCCTCCCGGCCGTCGACCCCGAAGGGCGCCTGGTGCCAGGCGGAGATGTACGGGGTCGGCGGCTCGCCGGGTCCGAAGATCCGGTCGAAGCGCCTCAAGAGTTCCAGATAGACCTGGGGGAACTCCGCCCGCGCGCCCTCCTCCAGCTCCCGCAGGTCGGGGACGCGGCGGCGGGGGTGGAGGTGGACCTCGTAGGGCCAGTGCGCCGCGTAGGGGACGAAGGCGATCCAGTGGTCGGTGGCGAGGACGACGCGTGAGCCGTCCTTCTCCTCGCGGGCGACCACGTCGTCGAAGAGGTTGGAGCCCTTCTCCTCGCGGTGCCGGGCTGCCGAGCGGAGCATCAGCTCGGTGCGCGGGGTGACGAAGGGGTAGCCGTAGATCTGGCCGTGCGGGTGGCCGAGGGTGACGCCGATCTCGGCGCCGCGGTTCTCGAAGCAGAAGACCTGGGTGACCTGGTCGAGGGCGGCGAGGGCGGCGGTGCGGTCGGTCCAGGCGGCGAGGACGAGCGCGGCCTGCTCCTCGGTGAGGTCGGCGAAGGACGCGTCGTGGTCGGAGGTGAAGCAGACGACCTCGCAGCGGCCGGAGTCACCGGCGAGCGAGGGGAAGCGGTTCTCGAAGACCGCCACGTCGTAGTGGCCGTCGGGGATCTCGCTGTGCCGGCCCTCCCGGGTGGGGCAGAGCGGGCAGGCGTCGGCAGGCGGGTGGTAGGTGCGGGCCTGGCGGTGCGAGGCGATGGCGACCGCGTCGCCGAGCAGCGGATCGCGGCGGATCTCGGACGAGGTCGAGACGGGGTCCAGGGGGCGCTGGTCGACGGCGTCGCGGACGGTGTCCTCCGCGGCGTCGTAGTAGATCAGCTCACGGCCGTCGGCGAGGGTCGTCACCGTCTTCTTCACCAGGGTCCTCCACCAGATCCCTCCAACATAATCGCACATAACAAATCACAAGCGAACACCTCCGTCAATGCCGGAGGACGGCGGGTCCAGCGCCGGGAGCGCGGGCCGCATACCCGGACATTCACCCGCACTCGATCACGATCGAACAAAGAACGCCAACGAGACTGTTCATTTCTCGAACATGACGGCGTAAGTTCCGTCGGGTTAAGTTCGCGATACGAAGCGAGTACCCCCCATGCACACACTGGCCGAAGGGCTTCGGCTCCCCACGAACGGGCTCGACTACGCCATCCTGGCGATCTACTTCGTCGTCGTCCTCGGCATCGGCTTCATGGCCCGTGCCAGCGTCAGGACGAGCCTCGACTTCTTCCTCTCCGGACGGTCCCTGCCCGCCTGGGTGACCGGGCTCGCCTTCGTCGCGGCGAACCTCGGCGCCACCGAGATCCTCGGCATGGCGGCCACTGGCGCGCAGTACGGCGTCGCGGTGGTGCACTGGTACTGGATCGGCGCGATCCCCGCCATGGTCTTCCTCGGCCTGGTGATGATGCCGTTCTACTACCGCTCCAAGGTGCGCTCGGTGCCGGAGTTCCTGCTCCAGCGGTTCGACAGGTCCGCGCACCTGCTGAGCTCCGTGCTCTTCGCGTTCGCGGCGATCCTCATCGCGGGCGTCAACCTCTACGCCCTGTCGATCGTCGTGGAGGCGCTCCTCGGCTGGCCGCAGTGGGTCGCGATCGTCGTCGCGGGCCTGTTCGTGCTGGTCTACATCACGATCGGCGGGCTCTCCTCGGCGATCTACAACGAGGTGCTCCAGTTCTTCGTCATCCTCGCCGCGCTGATCCCCCTCACCGTCCTCGGCCTGAAGCGGGTCGGCGGCTGGGACGCCATGAGCGACTCGCTGACGAAGCAGCACGGCGGGGACTTCATGACCGCCTGGGGCGGCACCGGCATCGGTGACCCCAACCCGCTGGGCGCCAACTGGCTGACGATCATCCTCGGCCTCGGCTTCGTGCTGTCCTTCGGCTACTGGACGACGAACTTCGCCGAGGTGCAGCGCGCTCTCTCGGCGAAGAACCTCTCCGCCGCCAAGCGCACCCCGCTGATCGCCGCCTTCCCGAAGATCTTCATCGTCTTCGCGGTGATGATCCCGGGCCTGGTCGCCGCCGTGATCGTGCCCAAGATCGGCACCCCGGACTCCGACCTGACCTACAACGACGCGATACCCCTGCTGATGCAGGAGCTGCTCCCCAACGGTGTCCTCGGCATCGCGGTGACCGGTCTGCTCGCCGCGTTCATGGCGGGCATGGCGGCCAACGTCTCCTCGTTCAACACGGTGTTCACCACCGACATCTGGCAGCGGTACGTGGTGAAGGACAGGCCGGACACGTACTACCTGAGGTTCGGGCGGCTGATCACGGCGATCGGCGTCCTGGCCTCGATCGGCACGGCGTTCATCGCCGCCAGCTTCTCGAACATCATGAGCTACCTCCAGACGCTGTTCTCGTTCTTCAACGTCCCGATGTTCGTCGTCTTCATCATCGGCATGTTCTGGAAGCGGGCCTCGATGAAGTCCGGCGTCTGGGGCCTGGTCGCGGGTACCGCGGCCGCGATGATCAACTACTTCTGGATCTACAAGGGCGGGATCATCGACATCCCCTCCGACCAGGGCGCCAACTTCGTCTCCGCGATCGTCGGCTTCGTCGCCGGAGCCGTCGTCATGGTCGTCGTCACCCTCTTCACCGCGCCGAAGCCCGAGGCGGAGCTGGCCGGTCTGGTGTACGGGACCGAGTCGCCGAGCCCCGACGAGGAGCTGGAGGAGGCCGACAGGGCCTGGTACCGCAAGCCGGCGCTGCTCGGCTGGGGCGCGATCGTGCTCGCCGCCGCGTGCTACATCCCCTACTCGTTCTGATCGGAGGCACTCACCATGTCCGACCTGCACAAGGAAGTCTCCGAGCTGGAGCGCAAGTCCGCGACCGCGGCCCGTCTCTTCGACATCCGGCGGATCATCGGCGGCCTGTTCGTGGTCTACGGAGTGATCGTCACCATCGCCGGGCTCAGCCCGTCCGACGCCGACCTGAAGAAGGCCGAGGGCGTCCACATAAACCTGTGGACCGGCCTCGCCATGCTGGCGCTCGGCCTGTTCTTCCTGGTCTGGATGAAGCTGCGCCCGGCCGAGGCTCCGGCGGCCCCGGAAGCGGAGCCGGAGCGGGCGCCGGGGGCCGACGCGGACTGATCCGCCGCGCGCCCCCAGGGGCCGTACGTCACCCGCGCTGTCCGGGAACGTACGGCCCCTGCTGCGTACCGCCGGGGGTGTTCTCCCGGTGCGTTCCGCGCGTTCCCCCGGGGGCGTACGGGCCCCGCGGCGCGCCGCCGTTCGCCGCGGCGCGCTCCAGGAGCCCGGTGCGGGCGGCGAGGGCCGCCGCCTCCAGCCGGGAGCCGACCCCGAGCTTCATCAGGACCCGCTGGACATGGGTGCGGGCGGTGCTCGGGGCGATGTCCATCCCGGCCGCGATCAGCCGGGTGCCCTCGCCCTCGGCGACCCGTACCAGCACCTCGGCCTCGCGCGGGGTGAGCATCCGCAGCAGCCGCCGCCCCTCGTCGTCGGGCTGGGCCGCCGGATCGAGCAGCTCGGCGAAGGCCCCCCGCAGCAGCTGCGGGGCGATGGCGCTCTCCCCTGCCCGCGCCTTGAGCATGGCCCGCTCGACGCCCTCGATGCGCTCGTCGTGCCGGACGTACCCCGCGGCCCCGGCGGCGAACGCCGCGGCGATCCCGCGCGGACTGGGCACCGGCCCGAGGACCACCACCGCCACCTGCGGGCGTTCCTGGCCGATACGCGTGATCGGGTCGAAGACGCCGGGGGCGGCGGGCGAGGCCGTACCGAACAGGCAGACCTCCGGGGCCCTGCTGACGACCAGTTCCGCGGCACCGGAGGTCGGCGCCGCCGCCGCGAGCACCCGGTGCCCGCGGAGTTTCAGCGCCGAGGCGAGTGCCTCGGCGAGCAGACGGTGATCGTCGACCACCATGAGCCGCACGCCCATCGGTCCTCAGCCCCCAAAAGCCCTGTACGCCCGGCCCCCCGGACTCCTGACCCGGCAAGGTACACGCTCGTCCGACGCCGCGCGGCGCTTACGTCGGAGAAGCTCGTGGGATTGCCGAATTCCGCACCGTTCGGCCTCCGTTGACCTGCGGTAGGTGATCACGTCAGGAGCAAGTGGGGCGGAAAACGATCGGCCCCGCCGGTCGGGAGATCGACCGGCGGGGCCTGTTGTCGCCCGGAAGGGGCGGGGTGATCAGTCGGTGCCGTAGGCGACGACGAGGTAGACCTTCTCGTCGGGGGTGACGGTGCTCGGCTTGTGGACCGACGTGGCGGCCATGTAGAACTGCCCGTCCGAGTAGAGGAGTTCGGCCGAGCCGATGCTGAAGCGCTTCTCCGCCTTGCGGATGGCCTCGTCGTCCGGGTTCTCCATCAGCGTGGTCTGCTTGAAGGTCTCGCCGTCGATGGAGACGACCTGGCCGCCCTTGTCGTAGGGGGCCTCCTTGTAGGCGATGACGCTGGTGCCGTCCATCCGGAGCGGGGTCAGGATGTGGCGGTCGCCCGCGTCCGCCCGGCCGCCGAGGAGCTTTCCGGTGTCCAGGTCGAAGGCGACGACCTCGTTGGTGTCGCCGTACTCGCCGGTCCCTTCGTGGCGCTCGGTCGGCAGGTAGAGCCGGTTGTTGCCGACGGCCATGTTCTGGCACTTCTCGACTTCGGTGGAGTCGCAGTCGCCCGCGTACTTCTCCGCGTCGGCGGGGATACGGACCTTCAGCTTGCCGGTCGCCGCGTCGATCGAGAAGAAGTCGGAGATGCCGCTGCCGTCGCCGGCGGTGTCGCCGACGTCGGCCGCGACCACCAGCGGCTTGGTGGAGACGATGTGCGCGTACTCGACGCCGGCGGGCATCTGGTACGAGGACAGCGGCTCGCCGGAGGTCGGGTTGAGCGCCTGCACGGTGAGCTGCGGGCTGTCGTACGTACCGCACTTGCGGACCACGGCAAGGGCCTCGCCGCCCGCGTAACCGCGGTCGTAGCAGCCGTCCGCGCCGACCTTCGGCTTCCAGAGCTCGGCGCCGTCGGCCAGCTTGAAGGCCGCGCCGCCCGAGGTGCCGCCCGCCGCGACGGTGGTCCCGCTGAGCGTGACCTCGTCGAAGGAGACCGGCCGGTCGCCGCCGGTGGCGGAGGTGACGCTCTTGCTCCACAGGAGCTTCCCGGCGGCCAGGTCGATCACACCGACCTGGTTGCACGACGGGTACTTGTTCTCCTTGGTCGGCTTCGTCTCCTGGAAGACGACGGCCGTCTTGTAGTCCTTGCTCACGTGCCGGGACGCCGTGCACATCTCGCCGGGCAGCGGGAAGGACCAGAGCTTGGTGCCCTTGTCGCGGTCGTAGCCGTTGATCTCGTTGATCCCGGACTTCACGTACGCCTTGTCGGTGAGCCAGGAGCCCTCGACCGTCACGATGTCCTTGACCACAGGCTGCGGCACCTGGAAGGCGACCTTGGACTTGGTGTTGGCGGGCACCTTCTCGCTGCCGCCGGCCAGTCCGCTGCCCTCGCCGCCCTTGCCGCCCCCACCGGTGGAGCCGGACGAGGAGGCCTCGTTCTTGCCGTCGCCGTCACCGCTGGTGGTGGAGTAGATGACCCCGGCGCCGATGATCAGCACCACGGCGACGGCCGCGGCGACGATGATCTGCATCTGGGTGGAGAACTTCTTGCCCCCGTTGCCGCCCGGCTGCGGGCCCCCGTACTGCGGCTGCATCGGCTGGGTCGGGTAGCCGTACGCCTGCTGCGGCATCCCGTGCTGGCCTGCGGGCGCCTGCGGGTAGCCGTACCCCGGCTGCGGGGCCTGGGGGTAGCCGTAGCCGTTGGGCTGCGGCGCGGGCGGGGTGGGATAGCTGCCCGGCGCCGGGGGCGGCGGGGTGCCGTAGCCCCCGGCGGGCGCGTCCTGCGGCGCGGCGGGCGGCTGCGGCGGGGCGGCGGGCGGCTGCTGTGGCTGCTTGCCGAAGGGGTCCGCGGGCGGCGGAGTCGGCCGGCCGAAGCCCCCGGGCGGCGGGTCCTGCGGCGCACCGAACCCACCGGCGGGCGGTGCCGGGGGCGTGTTCGGTGCTTCCGGCGGCGTGTTCGACGGCTCGTCGGGGTGGGGCGGCTGCTGCGGCGGCTGGGTCATGGCGTGCGTACCTCGGGGGACGTGTGGGTGGGGGAGAGCGTGGGGCCGGGAGCGGCCGGCTGGGTTCGGGTGCCGGGGAGAGCCGTCACTTCTCGAACACCAGCATCGTCGTCTGCTCCAGCTCTTCCTCGTCGTTGCTCGCGCTCACGCGCTGGCTGAAGACGAAGGAGCGGCCGCCCTGGTAGAGGACCTTGGAGGAGAAGAAGCCGTTCTCGACCCGGCCGGCCCCCGACGGGTGCTGGAGCAGCGTCGTGGGGGTGCCGCCGGTCGGCGGGAGGGTCACGATGGCGCCGGCGGTGTCGTACTTCGGCCGCATGTAGAGCAGGACGTTGCCGCCCTCCATGCCCAGCGGCTTCAGCACGCGCTCGGCCGGGGCGGGCGCCTCCCACTTGGGCTTCCCGGTGTTCAGGTTGAAGGCGACGACCTTGTTCGTCCGGGCGGTCCCGCTGCTGTCGTCCTCGGTCGCGATGTAGAACGTGTTGGCGTCGGCGGCGACGCCGCTGCACCCTTCGAGCTTCTCGCCGAAGATCGCGAAGCTGTTGCCGCAGTCGGCGGTGAGCTTGTTGCTCTTGCCGGGCACGAGCTGGGAGCGGAGCTTGCCGCTCTCGGTGAGCGCGACGATGGTGTACTGCTTCTTCTCCTCGTGCTCCAGCCGCACGACGAGCGGGGTGGAGGAGTAGACCTTGCTGACCTCCCAGCCGCGCGGCGGCGCGTACGTCCACCGGGGCTTGCCGGTGGCCGGGTTCAGCTCCTGGACCTGGTGCTGCGGGTTCTTGACGTCGTCGGTGCGGCAGCTGGCCGCGGCGATCAGCTTCTCGCCCCCGGAGAAGGCGAAGGGCTTGCAGTTGCCCTCGGGGTTGCCGAACAGCTCCTTGCCGTCGCTGACCCGGTAGGCGTTGGAGTTGCCGGTGCGCCCGACGGCGACGGTGTCCCCGCTGATCGCCAGGCCGATGTCCGACAGGAAGTCCCAGGTCCCGTTCTGCTTGACCTCCTTCTTCCAGCCCGCCTTGCCGGTGTTGAGGTCGACCATCTGGAGGACGGAGCAGTCGGCGCGGTCCGTGGTGCCGTTCTTCACCCCGATGACGATCTTGCCGTCGGGGGTCGGGGAGTTGGGCGTGGCACACACGTCGGCGGGGAGATCGAGCTTCCACTTCTGCTTGCCGTCGGCGACGGAGTAGCCGGACACGCTGCGGTACATGGCCTTGGCGACCACGTCGCCGACGAACCAGGGGCCCTGGACGGAGGAGCCGCTGCGCGGCAGGTCGACGTCGTTCTTCTGGAGCCAGGCGACTTTGGCCTCGCCCGGCTTGCGCCCGGCGTTGAGGTCGTCGCCGGCCTCGCGCCCGTCACCGCTGCCGTCGCCCTCGTCGACCGTCGGCGACTCGCTGGGGGCCTTGGGGTCGTTGCTGCCGGTGGCGACGGGCTTCTTCGGGTCGTCGTCACCGCTGTCGCTCACGAGGAACCAGGTGCCCGTCCCGGCCGCCAGGACCACGGCGAGCGCCGCCGCGACGACGATGCCGGTCTTGCCCTTGAGGAACCCGCCGCCGGAGCCCGGTCCGCCGGGGGCGGGGGCACCGGGGTACTGCTGCTGCGGGTAGCCGTAACCGGTCTGGGGCTGCTGCCCGTACGGACCGGGAGCCTGCTGCCCGTACGGGCCCGGGGCCTGCTGACCGTAGGGCCCGGGCTGCTGGCCGTAGGGCCCGGCCTGCTGGCCGTAGGGCCCGGCCTGCTGCCCGTACGGGCCGGGGGCCTGGCCGGGCTGCTGCGGGTAGCCGTAGCCGGACTGCGCCGGGGGCTGCTGCGGGTAGCCGTACGCCGGGGCGCCCGGCGGGGGCGTCTGCGGCGGACCGGCAGGGGGCGCCGGAGGCTGCGCGGGCGGCGGCGTCTGCGGCGCATCGGCCGGATTCGGCTGGCCCTGGGGCGGCTGAGGAGCTCCGTTCGGCGGCTCCTGCGGAGCCCCGAAGCCTCCCTGCGGCGGTTGCTGGCTGGGCGGCTGGCTCATATCAGCGCGTCCCCCTTCGTGCGGCCCGGTGCGCGATCCGGTCTCCCCCGCATTCCCAAGAGGGTCAATCCCCCTCGGAAAGGAGCGAATCGGGCATGGCTTCCGCAGTGTTACGACAGTCGGGCGGGGCTTCTTTGTACCACCCGCCGGGCGTCGGGTACCGATTCGGGCCAGCCCCTGTTCCCAAGGGAGAACCGCCTTGTGATGCCGTCGTTACGCCGCGGCCGAAGTGATGGTCAGTCACCGAAGGCGACCATCGTCCGCATCTCCAGCTCCTCCTCGTCGGTGTCTCCGGAGACATGGGACTGCATCAGGAGTGAGCGTCCGTCGACGTAGAGGACGAGTGGCGCGAGGAAGGTGCGCTCGATGGCCGCAGCCGACGCGGGGTGCCGCAGGACCGGTTGAAGGGGGCCGCCCTGCGGGCCGAGCGCCACGATGCCTCCGACGCCCCCCTTCTTCTTCGACCAGGGCGGAGCCAGGTACATCAGCACCCGGCCGCCCTCGACCCGCAACGGCATCAAGGAATGCTCGGCGGGAGCCGGGACCTTCCACTTCCTCTTGCCGGTGGTGATGTCGAAGGCGAGAACGGCGCTGGCCAGCGACCCGTCCGCGACCGTGTACCTCGTGCGGGTGTAGAGCGTGTCGGCATCGGCGGCCACGCCCCTGCAGGTGTCGAGGTTCGCACCCACGTCCCGCGCCGCGCCGCTGCACTGCACCGCGATTTCCTTTTCGACATCGGCGACGAGTCGGGAGCGGAAGGTCCCGTCGGCGTTCAGGACCACGACCGCCAACCTGCCACCCGAATCCCTGCCGCTGTCCAACAAGAGCACCAGCGGGTCGACAGAGTAGAACTCGGCGACCGACCAGCCCTTCTTCATCTTGTACGTCCACACGGTCCGGCCGGTGACGGGGTCGATGCGCCGCAATTCGGCGTAGGCCTCGCCGGTCGGCTTCTCGCGGCAGCGGACAGCGGCGAGCATGACGGCACCGCCCGTCATGCCGTACGCATAACAGGGCCCGGGCAGTTTGCCCCACAGGTGCTTGCCGTCGCTGACCCGATAGGCGTCCGTACGGCCGACGCGCCCGATCGTCAGGACGTCGCCGCTGATCGCCATGACGATGTTCGCGAGCCCGTCCTGCGTCGGCGCTTGCGGGAAGGTCGAGGACCAGCCTGCCTTCCCGGTGGCCAGATCGATCATCCGGAGCTTTTCGCAGACCGGATCCTCCGAGGAGCTGTCGGTCATGAGCCCGATGACGATCTTCCCGTCCGCGGTCGGCACAGTGGGTGCCGCGCAGACGTCGGCCGGCAGGCGCACGCTCCACTTCCGCGATCCGTCCTCCAGGGAATAGCCGGACACCGTGCGGTACATGGCCTTGGCCACGATGCCGCCGGCGACCCAGGGGCCGAGAGCGGATGCACCACCCCCCGGCAGGTCCACGCCGTTCCTCTGGATCCAGCGGACCTTCGCCTCGCCTTTCTTGCGCTCCTTGTTGATCTCCGCGGCTTCCGCGGCGGGCGTCGTCTTCCGCTCCGGCTCGGCGCCGGGCTGCTTCGGGGCGGCGCTCTCCTTCGCGACGGGATTCTTGCCGTCGGAGCCGTCATCGCCGCCGACGACGAACCAGACACCCGCCCCGACGACGAGAACCCCCGCGAGCACGGCGGCGACGAGACCGGTGACGCGGCCCCGCGAGCGCCCACCGGAAGGCCGGTTCGGAGGCTGCGCCTGGTGCCGGCCGTACGGCACGGTGGGCGGCTGCGGCGGACAGCCGTAAGGCGGCCGGGGCGGCTGCCCGTAGGGACCGGGCTGAGGCTGCCCCGGGTCGCCGTACACACCCGGCTGTGGTTCGTACGGAGCACCGAAGCCCTGCTGCGGCGGCGGCTGCGACATCGGTGGGGTCCCCCTCGAACGTACGGTCACGGCTGTCTCGTTCTACCAGCCGTCCCACCGGCCCCACGGGTCCGGTCAGGCGTCCTCGGCCAGTTCCAGCCAGCGCATTTCCAACTCGTCGCGCTCAGTGACGAGTTCACGCAATTCGGTGTCGAGCTTGGCGACCTTCTCGAAGTCGGTGGCGTTGTCCGCGATCTGCTTGTGCAGCGTGGTCTCGCGGGTGGAGAGCTTGTCGAGCTGCCGCTCGACCTTCTGCAGCTCCTTCTTCGCGGCGCGGGACGCCTGCGCGGAGACGGCCGGGGCGGCGGGGGCCGAGGACGAGCGGGGCGCGGCGGCGGCGGAGGGGGTCGCCGCCTCCTCCATCTTCTGCCGGCGCTCCAGGTACTCGTCGATCCCGCGCGGCAGCATCCGCAGGGCGCGGTCGCCGAGGAGGGCCATGACCCGGTCGGTGGTCCGCTCGATGAAGAACCGGTCGTGGGAGATCACGATCATCGATCCGGGCCAGCCGTCGAGGAGGTCCTCCAACTGGGTCAGGGTCTCGATGTCGAGGTCGTTGGTGGGCTCGTCGAGGAAGAGGACGTTGGGCTCGTCCATCAGCAGCCGCAGGATCTGGAGCCGTCGGCGCTCACCGCCGGAGAGGTCGCCGACGGGCGTCCACTGCTTCTCCTTGGTGAAGCCGAACTGCTCGCAGAGCTGGCCGGCGGTCATCTCGCGGCCCTTGCCGAGGTCGACCCGGTCGCGGATCTGCTGGACGGCTTCCAGGACGCGCAGGTTCGGGTTCAGCTCGTGGACCTCCTGGGAGAGGTAGGCGAGCCTGACGGTCTTGCCGACGACGATCTTCCCGTCGGCGGGCTGCTCCTCGCCCTGGGTGCGGGCGGCCTCGGCGAGGGCGCGCAGCAGGGAGGTCTTGCCCGCGCCGTTGACGCCGACGAGGCCGACGCGGTCGCCGGGGCCGAGCTGCCAGGTGAGGTGGGTGAGGAGGGTCTTGGGCCCCGCCTGGACGGTCACGTCCTCCAGGTCGAACACGGTCTTGCCGAGGCGGGCGTTGGCGAACTTCATCAGCTCGCTGGTGTCGCGCGGCGGCGGCACGTCGGCGATGAGCTCGTTGGCGGCCTCGATGCGGTAACGCGGCTTGGAGGTACGGGCGGGGGCGCCGCGGCGCAGCCAGGCCAGCTCCTTGCGCATGAGGTTCTGCCGCTTGGACTCCTCGGTCGCGGCGATCCGCTCGCGCTCGGCGCGGGCGAACACGTAGTCGCTGTAGCCGCCCTCGTACTCGTGGACGACGCCGCGCTGTACGTCCCACATGCGGGTGCAGACCTGGTCGAGGAACCACCGGTCGTGGGTGACGCAGACGAGGGCGGAGCGCCGGGTCCGCAGGTGGCCGGCCAGCCAGGAGATGCCCTCGACGTCGAGGTGGTTGGTGGGCTCGTCGAGGACGATCAGGTCCTGCTCGTCGATGAGGAGCTTCGCCAGCGCGATACGGCGGCGCTCGCCTCCGGAGAGCGGGGCGATGACGGTGTCGAGGCCGTGCTCGAAGCCGGGGAGGGCCAGCCCGCCGAAGAGCCCGGTCAGCACGTCGCGGATCTTGGCGCTGCCCGCCCACTCGTGGTCGGCGAGATCCCCGATGACCTCCTGCCGGACGGTCTTCTCCGGGTCCAGGGAGTCGTGCTGGGTGAGGACGCCGAGGCGCAGTCCGCCGTTGTGGGTGACGCGGCCGGTGTCCGCCTCCTCCAACTTGGCGAGCAGCCGGATGAGGGTGGTCTTGCCGTCGCCGTTGCGGCCCACGACACCGATCCGGTCGCCCTCGGACACCCCGAGGGATACACCGTCGAGCAGGGCACGGGTGCCGTACACCTTGCTGACCTGCTCGACATTGACCAGATTGACGGCCATTTCACTCCTGTCCCGGGGGTCCCTGCGGCGAGGACCACTCGACGTACCAGAGTAGTCGCCGTGCGGGGTGCGATAGCGTGCCGCGATCGATCATGGGAAAAAGCCCCAGGTCGGAGCGGTGCGGGCGACATCTGAGGTGGGGACTTCATGAAGATGACGCGCGGGACGGGACCGGGCGGCGTCCCGCCCGCTCCACCAGCAGCCAGCCGCCCAGCGTCATCGCGACGGCGGCCGGGGCGCTGACCGGGATCGCGATCAGCAGGGCCGTGCGGCCGTCCAGCAGGCCGCTGAAGCCGACCATGGACAGGCCGAGGACGCCGAGCAGGCAGAGCGTCGCGCCGAGGGCCGCGAGCGGGCCGGCTCCGGGAGCTCCCGGGGTTCCGGGGGCTGCCGTGGGGGCGGCCGGGCGTTCGAAGGTGCGGAAGGCGGCGACCAGGGCCGCGGTCAGGGCCGCCGCGAGGGCGAGGCGCAGCGGGACCTGGGTCCACCAGGCGGCCGACGCGGGCTCGGGCAGCTCGACGTCGAGGGCCAGCAGCGCCCCGTACACCCCGAACATCGCCGTGAGGTGCCAGAGGAACGCGGTCATCGCCACCCCGTTGGCCGCCACCACCGTGCCCCAGACGCGGGGGCGCTCCAGCAGGCGGGCGGCCGGGCCGCGGAGCAGTTCGACCGCGCCGACGAGCCAGAGGCCGTGGGCCAGCAGGGCGAGGGTGGGCGGGGCCATGTTGCTGACCTTCTCGCCGGGCATCCCGACCATGGACAGCGGGTACGGGCCGAACGCCACCAGCGTGCAGGCGGTGACCAGGCCGCCGCCGGCGAGCAGCGCGGGACGGCGGACGCGGCCGTCGGCGCGCAGGAAGCCGAGCTGGTGGACGGCCAGCCAGACGAACGCGAAGTTGAGGAACTCGACGTAGGGGACGCCGGCGGCGAACCGGAGGACGTCCACCGCGACCGCCGCCCCCGCAAGACCGGCGAACGCCCCCCAGCCGTACCGCTCGTGCAGCCTCAGCAGCGGCGGGGTGAAGGCGACCATCGCCAGGTAGATCCCGATGAACCACAGCGGCTGGGTCACCATGCGCAGGGTCACGCCGGTCAGCCCGCCGCCCCCGCCGAGGAGTTGGACCAGCAGCGCCGCCGCGCCCCAGACCAGGACGAAGACCGTGGTGGGGCGCAGCAGCCGCTGGAGGCGGGCGCGCAGGAAGTCGGAGTAGACGGAGTCCTCGGACCCCTCGGGGCGCTTGCGGAGCAGGGAGCGGTAGGACAGCGCGTGCGAGAAGCCGCCGACGAAGAAGAACACCGGCATGACCTGGAGCAGCCAGGTCAGTGGCTGGAGCGCCGGGACGACCGCGAGCAGGTTGCCCACCCCGTCCGGGGTGACGGCGGCCATCAGCCAGTGGCCGAGCACGACCGCGCCGAGCGAGGCGACCCGGAGGAGGTCGACGTAACGGTCCCGGGTGGCGGGCGTCGCCCCGGCCAGTTCACGAACACTTGATCCCATGGGCCCAACGTCGCGCGAGCCGGGTGGGGTGCGGCAGCGCGACCGTACTCAGATCCGGGGTGAGTACGCCCGGCAGGAAGCTCAGACCACGTGCGCGCCCGGCGCGGGCGACGCCGCAACGCGCGCGTTGCGGCAGGTCCCGGACGCCAGCAGCGCGGCCGCCACCTTCTCGGCCGTCTCCTCGTCCGGCACCAGGAACGCCGTCGTCGGCCCGGAGCCGGAGACCAGGGCGGCTGAAGCCCCCGCCTCCGTGCCCGCCGCCAGTGTGTCCGCGAGGGAGGGGCGCAGGGAGAGCGCGGCGGGCTGGAGGTCGTTGCTCAGGGCTCCCGCGAGTGCGCCCGGGTCGCCGGAGCGCAGGGCGGCCAGGAGGGTGGGGGACGCGGTCGGCTCGGAGACCTCCGCCTGCGCCGTGAGGCGGTCGAACTCCCCGTAGACGGCGGGTGTGGAGAGGCCCCCGTCCGCCACCGCGAAGACCCAGTGGAAGGTGCCGCCGACCTCGATCGGGGTCAGCTTCTCGCCGCGTCCCGTACCGAGCGCGGCCCCGCCCACCAGGCTGAACGGCACGTCGCTGCCCAGCTCCGCGCAGATCGCGAGGCATTCGTCGCGGCTCGCGCCGGTCCCCCACAGGGCGTCGCAGGCGACCAGGGCGGCGGCCCCGTCGGCGCTGCCGCCCGCCATGCCGCCCGCGACCGGGATGTCCTTGGCGATGTGGAGGTGGACGGCGGGGTCGATGCCGTACCGCTCGGCGAGCGCGAGGGCGGCGCGGGCGGCGAGGTTGGTGGTGTCCAGCGGCACCTGCGCGGCGTCCGGCCCCGAGCAGGTGATGCGCAGCTCGTCGGCGGGGGTCGCGGTGACCTCGTCGTACAGGCCGACGGCGAGGAAGACGTTGGCCAGGTCGTGGAAGCCGTCGGGGCGGGCCCCGCCCACGGCGAGCTGGACGTTGACCTTGGCGGGGACGCGGACGGTGACAGCGGCGGTCATGCCGACACCTCCGGCTTGTGCTCCGCGATCGCCGCGAACTCCTCCACGGTCAGCGCCTCGCCGCGCGCCTGCGGCGAGATCCCGGCGGCGACGAGCGCGGCCTCGGCGGCGGGCGCGGAACCGGCCCAGCCGGACAGGGCCGCGCGCAGCGTCTTGCGGCGCTGGGCGAACGCCGCGTCCACGACCGCGAAGACCTCGGCGCGGGAGGCCTCGGTGGCGAGCGGCTCGGTGCGCCGGACGAGCGAGACGAGCCCGGAGTCGACGTTCGGGGCGGGCCAGAAGACGTTGCGGCCGATCGCCCCGGCGCGCTTCACGTCCGCGTACCAGTTGGCCTTCACCGACGGCACGCCGTAGACCTTGTTGCCCGGGCGGGCGGCGAGGCGGTCGGCGACCTCGGACTGGACCATGACGAGGGTCCGCTCGATGCTGGGGAAACGCTCCAGCATCGTGAGCAGGACGGGCACGGCCACGTTGTACGGGAGGTTCGCGACGAGCGCGGTCGGCGCGGGGCCCGGCAACTCGGTGACCAGCAGGGCGTCGGAGTGGACGAGGGCGAAGCGGTCGGCGCGCTCCGGCATCCGGGCCTGGACGGTGGCGGGCAGCGCGGCAGCGAGCACGTCGTCGATCTCGACGGCGATCACCCGGTCCGCCGCCTCCAGCAGCGCCAGGGTCAGCGAGCCGAGCCCGGGGCCGACCTCGACGACCACGTCGTCCGGGCGGACCTCGGCCGTGCGCACGATGCGGCGGACGGTGTTGGCGTCGATGACGAAGTTCTGACCGCGCTGCTTCGTGGGGCGTACGCCCAGCTTCGCGGCCAGGTCGCGGATGTCTGCGGGCCCCAGGAGGGCGTCGGGCTCTGTGCTGCTCACCCGGTAAGCCTACGGCCGCAGTGGGGCCACGGACTCGCCCCCCGCTGCACGTACAGCTTCTTCGCCCGGTACGTCTGCTCGGCGGCGGGCGCCTCCTGGGGCCGTCCGCTGCCGCCGAGGGACTGCCAGGTCCGCGTGTCGAACTGGTACAGCCCGCCGTACGTACCGCTCGGGTCGACCGCGTCGGGGCGCCCGCCGGACTCACAGGCGGCGAGCGCGGACCAGTTGAGCCCGTCCGCCCCGGCCACCGAGTCGGGCCGCTGCCGGGTGCCGGTGCGCACGACGCGGCTCACCGGCATCTGGACCAGCTCCTCGGCGGCCCGGCGCGGCTTCTGCCGGACGCCGTTGACGGTCCGGACGGCGTACGTGACCCGGCGTACACCGTTGCGGCCCGCGCGCTCGACGACCTCCGTGCCCCGGAACAGCTCGGGGTCCTCGCTGCGTTCGACGGCGTACGGGACCGTCTCCTCGCGCACCTCGCGGGTGTCGGTGATCCGCATGACGGAGATCGTCTGGCCGTCGCGCGGGAAGCTCGCGGGGTCGACGGAGGTGGTGTCCCGGCCGTGCAGGGTGACACCCGCCTGGGCGAGGGCCTCGTGGACGGTGGCGGCGTTGGTGCGCAGGGTGCGTTCCTGGCCGTCGGCCATGAAGGTCACGGCGCGTTCGGTGCGGACGGTGAGGGTCAGGCCGGTGCGGGGGATCCGGGTGGAGCGGGCGGCGGAGAGGTGCGCGCCCTCGGCCCGGATCCCGAACTCGCGCAGCGCCCCGGCCACGGTGTCGGCGGTCGTCCAGATCCGGTGGCGGACGCCGTCGAGGGTGAGGGTGACGGGCCGCCCGTGGCGGACGACGACCTCGTCGCCGTGGTCGAGGCCGGCTCCGGGGTCCGGGGAGACGCGGTCGTGCGCGCCGACGGTGACGCCTTCCTCCTCCAGCAGCTCGGTGACGTCGTCGGCGAAGGTGTGCAGGGTGCGGGGCGTGCCGTCGACCTCCAGCCGGACGGCCTTGTCGTGGGCGACGAACGCGGTGGTGCCGCCCGCCAGGAAGGCGACGACCAGGGCCCGGGGGACGAGCCGGCTCAGCTTCAGGTTCTCGGGGGCGGCGACGCGTCTCCGGCGGCGCTTGGCGGCCCGCCGGGCGTCGGCGCGGGTGGGTCCCTGCCGGGGCACGGTGAGCGGCGGCGGCCCGGTGAACGGGGTGTTGACGAGCGGGGTGTCGACGACGGTCGGGGCGTGGGCGGCGGGGCGCGCCGTCCACGCCCCGTCGGCCAGCGTCAGCTGCTCATGGAACGCGTCGATACGCCTGTCCTGCGAAGTGTTCACGCCGTTCACGCCGCTCCCGAAGATCCGCCCGCTGCCGCCCCCGTCGTGCGCGGGGACGATAGCGGAGCAGTGGTGACTCTCCAAAGCGACACGGCTACGCAGCGTGCGCACCCGGGCTCAGAAGTCGAACGCCCGCGCCGTGTTGTCGTAGATCGCGGCGGCCAGCACGTCCTCCTCCAGGCCCTTCACCTCGGCCATCGCGCGGAGCGTGACGGGGATGAGGTAGGGCGCGTTGGGCCGACCGCGGTACGGCGCGGGGGTGAGGAAGGGGGCGTCCGTCTCGACGAGGACCAGCTCGGCCGGGGCGACGGCGAGGGCGTCCCGCAGCGGCTGGGCGTTCTTGAAGGTCACGTTGCCCGCGAAGGACATGAAGTACCCGGCCCGCGCGCAGATGCGGGCCATGTCGGCGTCGCCGGAGTAGCAGTGGAACACCGTCCGCTCGGGCGCGCCCGCGTCCGCCAGCACCCGCAGCACGTCCGCGTGCGCGTCGCGGTCGTGGATGACGAGGGCCTTGCCGTGCCGCTTGGCGATCTCGATGTGGGCCCGGAAGGACTCCTCCTGGGCGGCGACGCCTTCAGGACCCGTACGGAAGAAGTCGAGGCCCGTCTCGCCGACCCCGCGTACGTGGTCGAGGGCGGCCAGTGCGTCGATCTCCGCGAGCGCCTCGTCCAGTGCCGCCTTGCCGCCGGGCTCCCGTGCCCCCTGCCGCGCGGTGCCGTCGGTGCCCTCGACGTACCCGTGGACGATGCGCGGGGCCTCGTTGGGGTGCAGGGCGACGGAGGCGTGGACGGCGGGGTGGGCGGCCGCGGTCCCGGCGGCCCAGCGGGAGCCGGCCACGTCGCAGCCCACCTGGACGACGGTGGTCACGTTCACCGCGGCGGCACGGGCGAGGGCCTCCTCGACGGTGGCGTCCTGCATGTCCAGGTGGGTGTGGGAGTCGGCGACCGGAACCCGCAGGGGCTCGGGCAGCGGCGGGGCTTCGGTACGGCTCATGCCGACGATCGTACGAGGGCCCCGCCCCCGTACGACGCCGGCGTCCGGCCCGGAGCGATCACTCGCGGGGACGGGTCGCCTGCGGGGAAGGGCCGCCTGCGGCGGTGTCACCTGCGGGAGGCGTCACCTGCGGTGGAACGGGTGCAGCAGAGGGGAAGGGCCGCCTGCGGGAGGCGTCACCTGCGGTGGAACGGGTGCAGCAGATCGGACAGCCGCCAGTGCCGGTCCGGCGTGGCGGCGGTCGACACCGCACGGTCCTCCGCACTGCTCTCCGAGGTCTGCGGCGTCTGCTGCTTCCGCAGCAGCTCCTGGACGCCCGCGACCCGCCCCGCCCGCATGATGCGCACCACATGCCCGCCGCAGTTGGCGCAGGTGGGCGTGGAGAGCGGCGACGGCACCCGCTCGCCGTCCGCCGTGTAGACCACGAACGCATGACCGTGCACGTCGACGTGGTGCTCTATCTCGTAGGACTGCTCCCAGCCGTACCCGCACTTCATGCAGGCGAAGGCGTACGCCTCATGGACAGTGGTCGCTGCGATCTCGCTCATGCCTGCTCCTCTTGTCCGCCGGACACGCGCTCCGGGGACGGCCGACCCGCCCGAGGGGTTCGAACAGGTGGCCCGTCCCTTCCAGTGGACACCTGCGCCCGGATGGACGCACCAGCTCAGAGGCATTGTTGATGCGTTCTTGGCCTCCTTTGGCCGCCCTTTGCCGACGCATGGCCGGGGCGAGGAGCGCGGCAGGACAGCGCGTGACCGCCGGCCCACCGAGCGCCCCCGAGCGCGCCGCGCGCCGGTCGTGAACGCGCCCGCGCACCACCCCCGTCCACCCCCTCCCTCTTCCTTGCGATACCGGGCTTTCAGCCCCATCCGCACCTCATGAATTCACCATTCAATTGAATGCACTATTTCCCCGGATGCCGCTCCCGATTTGCGACGTCCCCCTTCCTCCTTTTCACTCATTACGTCCACCCCATTTCCCACAGGACGGGGAACAACCCATGTTCACCACGGATACCACTGCCACCGACATCGAGCTCGACCTCGACGCCGCTCTCAACCCCGGTGAGGTCGAAGGTCTGTACCGCGACTCCCGCGAGTGCGCCTACCTGGCGCTCCTCGCAGGCGGCGGAGCCCTGCTGCTCTCGCCTCCGACCCCGCGCCCGAAGAAGGGCTAGTCGCCGGCACATGGACCAGACACATGCTTCGTCGCCCCTGGCGGGTGCCGTGCATGACCTGGCAACAGAGGTGGTCCTCGCTCTTCGGAGCGGGGACCACCTCGCCACGGTGTGCGGCGCGGCGGGAATCGACGAGGAGAATCGGACCGGAATCGCGGCGGTACGGGTCATCGGGGCCGACCTGCTGCTGCCGAGTGTTCTGTACGGACGCCATCCGCATCCGGGGGACGTCGCCGTACTCGACCGGGCGGTGCGGGAATTCCCGCCCAAGCCCGACGCTCCGGCCGCCACGGCCTGGAGCCACTGGCACATGATCTCCACGCTCCAGCGGATGGCGCCGCCCGCACCGGGCGCCGCTGCCCCCGGCACGTACGCGGAGCCGGACGCCGCCTGGCTGGAGGAGGCCCCCTGGCAGGCGTTCACCCACCAGCTCTCGGTCCTCGCACCGCTCGCCGTTCCGGCCGCCCCCTCGGCCGTGCAGCGGGCCGCGGCGAACCGGGCCGTCGACCTGTCGCGCGGCTTCGTCCGCGCGGTGCGGCGGCGCGACTGGCTCCAGGCGGCGGGCGCGGGCCGCTGGCTCGCGGCGATCGGCGGTGAACCGGCCACCCTGGGCCTGGACCGCGGCCTGGACTTCGTCGAGCTGATGGGCGGGCACGACCCCCGGGTGACGCTCCATGTGCGGGCCGCCCGGCTGATGGCCGAGGCGAGGGCCCGGTGACGACGACCGCGACCGAGGACCCGCAGGGCCGCCCCGGGCCGGGTCCTGAGGAGCGCGCCTCCTCCTCCGGGGCCTGTGGGGCCGCGCTCGCCGTCCTCCCCGGAGTCCTGAGCTCCGCCCTCGCCTGGACCGACGCGCACCGCACGCGCTTCGCGCTCCCCGACGACGTCCTGGAACCCCGCACCCAGGTCAACGCCACGCTGAAGCCGCTGGGCGAGCTGGCCCAGCTCGGCTCGGCGATCCGCCGCACGACCGCCCCCGGCACCCCGGAGCACGAACGGGCCGGGGACCTGGTCACGTACGCCTGGGGGCAGGTGCACGAGGGCGCGCTGCTCCTGGAGCTGCTGCGCGCCGAGCCGTTCGCCGCGTACCCGTACGAGATCTACGCCGCCTTCGCCGGGTACGGGCTGCGCCACGAGGGCTTCGAGGCGCTGGCCCGCCCGCTCACCGCGACCCGCGCCTGGGCGCACACCGAGCAGCACGCGAACCGGCAGCTGGGGCTGGTCAACTCCGAGCGCCGGGTGGGCGTGGTCACCCACACGGACGCGGGCGGGGTGCTGTCCCGGACCTGGCTGGGCGGTCTGTCCGAGCCGTGGATGTTCGAGGGCCCCTCCGGCTACGCGCTGACCCACACCGTCTTCCACCTCACCGACTGGGGCCGGATGCCCGACCGGGTGCCGGAGAAGATCGACGGCTATCTGCGGACCTGGCTGCCCGCGTGGGCGGACGGCTGTCTGGAGAGCCGCCAGTGGGACCTGACCGGCGAGCTGCTGGCGGTGGCCGCGTCGCTGCCGGGCCCGGCCCCCGTGGAGCTGCTGGACGCGGTCTGGCCGGTGCTGGTCGATGTCCAGCACCCGACCGGCTGCGTCCCGGAGACCGGTGTGCCGGCCGAGGACCCGTCGCCCGACCCGTACCCCTTCATCGACTGCTACCACTCCACGCTGGTCACGGCCTTCGCGGCGGCCCTGTCCCTCGGATCGCTGCGGCGGACGCGCGAAGGGACGGGCGAGCAGACACGCGAAACGACTCCCGGCCGGGAAAGGCACACCCCATGAGCAGCGGCACCCCCAGCGGCATCCAGCAGATCCACGACGTCGGGGCCAAGGCCCTGGGCTGGCTGTACGAACACCGCGAGGGCTTCCGGCTGGAGACGGACCCGTCCCCGGAGGCGGGGATGCTGGACCGGTTCAAGCCGCTGGGTGAGCTGGCGCTGATCGGGAAGGTCATCTTCCGCGAGGGGGTGGCCGGTTCGCAGCAGTCCTCCCTCGCCCACAAGCTGCTGGACCACGCCTGGCACGAGCTGCTGGGCTCCGGGGAACGGCTGCTGGAGGGCCAGCGGCGCGAACCGCTCTCGCCGGTGCCGCTGGAGGTCTACGTACCGTTCCGGGAGCTGGGCTACCGGCAGCCGGACCTGGAGTCCGCGATCCGGCTCAACCACCGCCTGGCCAGCTGGGCGGCGCTGGAGGTGCTGCCGGTGCGGCGGCTCGGCCTCAGCGCCATCGAGCGCCGGTTCGGGGTGGAGCCGAGCGTTCCGGAGACGGCGGCGCTGGCCCACACCTGGCTGGCGCGCAGGCCCGAACCGTGGACGGTGGAGGGCCATATCGGCTACGACATCACGCACACGGTGTTCCACCTCACCGACTGGGGCGAGAAACCGGCCGGACTCCCCGCCGACATCGCGGAGTACCTGGCCCTCTGGCTGCCGGTCTGGCTGGACGACTGGCTGGACCTGAAGCGCTGGGACCTGCTGGGCGAACTGCTGGTGGTCGACGCCTGCCTGCCGGAACCGGCCCTGGACCCGGCGGCCTGGACCGGGTTCGCGCAGGCCCAGGAGCCGGACGGGGCGATGCCGGTGGTCGGGGGTATGCCGGAGGGGGACGAGGAGTCGGTGTTCGACCTGGTCTACCACCCGACGCTGGTCGCCGCGTTCGCCTCGGCGCTGGCGATGTCCCGCGCCCTGTCCGGCCTCAGCGCGTCCCCGGCCCCGGCATGACGGACACGGCCGCGGTCCGCGTGACCGCCCCCGGCTCCCCGGCGGCCACCGCCCGCCTCCTCGCCGAGGCCGGACGGGCCGTCGACGCGCCCGATCTGGTGCTCGCGGTCAGCCGGAACGGGGTGCGCACGGTCCACACCGGCGGAAGCGCGGAGCCGGGCCCGGTCCCCCGCGAGCAGCTGGCCCACGAACTGGGCTCGGCGTCGAAGCCGTACGCGGGGCTGCTGCTGGCCCGGCTGGTGGCGGAGGGCCGGGTGCGGTACGAGGACCGGGCGGCGGACCTGCTGGCCCCGGGCTTCCCGGTGCACCCAGCGGTACGCCGGATCACCCTGCGCCATCTGCTCACCCACACCTCGGGGCTGCCGGGCCTGCCCGCCGACTTCTACCCGCAGGCGGTGCCCCGCTGGTCGACCGACCCGTACGGCGGCTACCCGTCCGACCGGGTGGTCCGGGCCTTCCTGCGGGCCCGCCCGCGCCACCGGCCCGGTACCCGCTGGCACTACTCGAACTTCGCCGTCTCGGTGCTCGGCCACACCCTGGCGGCGGCCACCGGAACCCCGTGGGAGGTCCTGCTGCACCAGCAGGTGCTGGCCCCGCTGGGCCTGGAGGCGACCCGGGTGCGCCCGGGCCCGGACGGCACGGACGCGGTGGGCCACCGTCGCGACGGCACGCCGGTGCCCGCGCTGGACACCGGGGGCTTCGCGGCGGCGGGCGCGGTCCGGGCGGCCCCGCTGGACCTGCTGACGTTCCTGGAGGCGCATGCGGGCGTCGGGTCCGACCCCCGGGACCCGACGTTGACGGCGGCGCTGGCGGAGGTCCGGCGCCCGGTGCTGCGACGCGGCTGGCGGCACGCGCACACCCATACGCTCACGTGGTTCCGCCACCCGTCCCCGTACGGCCCGGTCCTCTTCCACGCCGGGGCGACCCTCGGCCAGCAGGCGTTCCTGGGCTTCCGCCCGGAGACGGGGCTCGCGGTGGCGGCGACGGCGACGCGGCGGGTGCACCGGGCGGACACGTTCGTGGCGACGGCGTACGCACTGCTGACGGAGACGCCGTAGCTACTGAGCCTTCGGGGCCTTTCCCGCACCCTTCTCCGCGTTCTTGGCGGCGACGACCGCGTCGAACACGTCCCGCTTCGGCAGCCCGGCATCGGCGGCGACGGCGGCGATGGCCTCCTTGCGCCGCTCCCCCGCCTCCTCGCGCACCCGTACGCGCCGCACCAGCTCGTCGGCGTCCAGCTCCTCGGGCCCGGAGTCGGCGGCGCCCTCGACGACGACGGTGATCTCGCCGCGCACCCCGTCGGCGGCCCACACGGCCAGCTCGCCGAGGGGCCCGCGCTTGACCTCCTCGTACGTCTTGGTCAGCTCGCGGCAGACGGCGGCGCGGCGCTCGGCGCCGAAGACCTCGGCCATGGCTGCGAGGGTGTCGTCGAGCCGGTGGGGGGCCTCGAAGAAGACCATGGTGCGCCGCTCGCCGGCGTTCTCGCGGAGCCGGGAGAGCCGTTCACCGGCCTTGCGCGGCAGAAACCCTTCGAAGCAGAACCGGTCGACGGGCAGCCCGGAGAGGGCGAGGGCGGTGAGCACCGCACTCGGCCCCGGCACGGCGGTGACGCGGATGTCCTTCTCCACGGCGGCGGCGACGAGCCGGTAGCCGGGGTCGGAGACGGAGGGCATCCCGGCATCCGTAACGAGAAGCACCCGGGCGCCACCGGCGAGGGCCTCGACCAGCTCGGGCGTCCGGGCGGACTCGTTCCCCTCGAAGTAGGAGACGACACGCCCCGAGGTGTGGATGCCGAGCGCCTGGGTGAGCCGGCGCAGCCGCCGGGTGTCCTCGGCGGCGACGACGTCGGCCCGCTCCAGTTCGGCGGCGAGGCGGGGCGGGGCGTCCGCCACATCGCCGATGGGGGTCCCTGCGAGCACGAGCGTTCCAGTCGTTCCAGTCACATCAGCCATCCTCGCAGCACGGGCAGCGCCCTTCGCACAGATGCGTTCCCTACGATGGCGCGGTGACGAGTACCGCACCCGAGACCCGGCGGGGCCACGACGCCGGGGACCCGCCCGGCGAACAGCCGACCTCCTGGCAACGGCGGCTGCGCCGCTTCGGCCATGTCCCCCGCCCGGAGACCTCGCTCCGCGACCGGCTGGACCCGCCGTACACGCGGCCCGGCCGGCAGGTGTGGTCGGTGCTCGCGATCCCGCCGCGGACGGCGGACTGCCTGGTGCGCTGGTCCGGCTGGGGCGGCCCACTGCTGGTGACACTCGTCGCGGGACTGCTCCGCTTCTGGAAACTGGACCAGCCGCACGCGGTGATATTCGACGAGACGTACTACGCGAAGGACGCGTGGGCGCTGGTCAACCAGGGGTACGAGGGGTCCTGGCCCAAGGACGTCGACAAGCAGATCCTGAACGACCCCTCGTCCGTCCCCGTCCCGACCGACCCGGGCTATGTGGTGCACCCGCCGGTCGGCAAGTGGATCATCGGCTTCGGTGAGCAGTTGTTCGGCTTCACGCCGTTCGGCTGGCGGTTCATGGTGGCGGTCCTGGGCACGGTCTCCGTACTCCTTCTCTGCCGGATCGGCCGGCGCCTGTTCCGCTCGACGTTCCTGGGCTGCCTGGCGGGCCTGCTGCTCGCGGTGGACGGCCTGCACTTCGTGATGAGCCGGACCGCGCTGCTGGACCTGATCGTCATGTTCTTCGTGCTGGCGGCGTTCGGCTGCCTGGTGGTGGACCGGGACCACGCCCGCCGCAGGCTGGCCGGAGCGCTGCCGGTGGGCGAGGAGGGCGTGCTGCGCCCGGACGCCCGGGTGGCGGAGACGCTGCGCCTGGGGTGGCGGCCGTGGCGGCTGGCGGCGGGCGTGATGCTGGGCCTGGCGTTCGCCACGAAGTGGAACGGCCTGTACGTGCTGGCCGCGTTCGGCCTGATGACGGTGGTGTGGGACGTCGGCGCCAGGCGTATGGCAGGGGCCGTGCACCCGTACCAGGCGGTGCTGCGCCGCGACCTGATCCCCGCCTTCGTCTCCACCGTCCCGGTGGCGATCGTCACGTACCTCGTGTCCTGGACCGGTTGGATCGTCACGGACAAGGGCTACTACCGCAACTGGGCGGCCACCGAGGGCAAGGACTCCTCCTGGAGCTGGCTGTTCCCGGACTGGCTGCGCAGCCTGTGGCACTACGAGAACCAGGTGTACGACTTCCACGTCGGCCTCACCTCGGGCCACACGTACGAGTCCAACCCCTGGAGCTGGCTGGTGCTGGGCCGCCCCGTCTCGTACTTCTACGAGGAGCAGACGGGCTGCACGCAGTCGTCCACGGGCAAGTGCGCCGCCGAGGTGCTGGCCATCGGCACCCCGCTCCTGTGGTGGCTGGCGTGCTTCGCCCTCGCGTACGTGGTGTGGCGCTGGTTCTTCCGCCGCGACTGGCGGGCGGGCGCCATCGCCTGCGGCGTGGTGGCGGGCTGGCTCCCCTGGTTCTTCTACCAGGAGCGCACGATCTTCCTCTTCTACGCGGTGGTGTTCGTCCCGTTCCTCTGCCTGGCGGTCACGATGATGCTGGGCGCGATCGTCGGCCCCGCGGCAGGCACGGGCGCCCGAGCCGAACTGGGCCTCACCCCCCACGACCCCACCGGCGAACGCCGCCGCACCCTGGGGGCGATCGCGGTGGGCGTGCTGGTGCTCCTGATCATCTGGAACTTCATCTACTTCTGGCCGCTGTACACCGGGACGTCGATCCCGGAGGACCTGTGGCGGGACCGGATGTGGCTGGACACCTGGGTGTAGGCGCCACAGTGTGACGGAAGCGAAAAGAAGAAATGCGGGCGGGCCGCGACGACAACGCGTCGCGGCCCGCCCGCATTTCACGGGACTCCGCCTCATCGACAGAATTCCCGCATCTCCAGAAGCCGGATCTGGAGCTGAAGCCTAGAAGAAGTGCTTTCGCCCGCCGACGGCACGGCCGGTCGCGCCCAGGATCCACAGGATGGCACCGACCAGGATGAGGATGCCGCCGATCGTGGTCAGCAGACCCATACCCACAAGCAGGCCGATAATCAGCAGAATAAGCCCAAGGATGATCATTTTTTAGCTCCCATCGTCAAGTCTGGTTCAGACACTCGCGTGCCTGCGCTTCACAACGGCCTCGTTGCACCCCACCGGAATGTCCCGGCTCCGAATGTCGCCAGGACCTCGTTGCGAAAGTCCGTGTGCCCACCCATTCGGCGCTTACACACATCACTCACACGGATCTTCGAAATCTCTTGGACCGCCGCTCGCGCACCAGAAAGATCGCGGCGATCCCCGCCAGCACCAGGAACAACCCGGCGGCCCCGCCCGAGATCCAGGCGAACAGGGCCGCGCCGCCGCCGCCGACATCCGCTTCGCGGGCGACCACCTGAGGGTCGTCGGCCTGGTAGCGGACGGTCAGGGCGGCGCCTGCGGACTGCTTGCCGCCGCCGCTGCCCGTCGGCAGATCCGCCACCACGGTCCGCCCGCCGGCCTCGAACTCGACCCGGCACTGGCCGATCATGCACGACCCGCTCGTGTGCAGCGTGGCGTCGGCCCGCTCGCCACCCCGGAGGGAGCGCAGGTGCTCGGCCGCCGGGAACATCACCAGCACCGACAGCATCCCCAGCAGCAGCGCGAGCGTCAGCGACATCACCAGGGACCCACGGGGCCCCAGCCCGCTCTGCCCACTCCCGGACGCACCCTCGTTCACTCTGCCGTCCACGTGTCCCGCCCTCCCCGTCCGTCGGCGCCCGACCGACGTTCCCCGTTCTGGTGTACGAGCAGACTAGTTCCGATGTCCGGGCGGGACCGGAGCCGAAAACAGAGGGCACCCCGGCTCAGTCGCCCCCGCAGCCGCCGCAGTTCGACCCGCTGCTCGATCCGCAGCCGCCGCCACTGCTGTACCTGCCGCGGTCGCCGCTGCCGCCCGACCGGCCCGGGCCCGCAGCCGCAGACCGCCTCCGGTGACCGCGACGGCGAGGACGACCAGATACCCCCCTGTCGCCGGGCGGTCGATGCCGTCGGCCCGGACCGCCACCAGCGCCGCCTCCACCGCGACGAACAGCGCCGCCGGAAAGACCGCGACCGGAACATACCGGTACCAGAGCGGCAGGGCCGCCAGAAGGACCACGCCCGGATACCTCAGCCAGTCCGTCCCGCCCCCGGTCCCGTCGCGCCAGGCCCCGGACGCGGACGAGAGCCCGAAGAGGAGGACGTACGCCGCCCCCACCAGGGCGGCCAGGATCCAGCCGCCCAGGACGGGGGCGAGGACGGTCGGGCCGCCCGCCTTACGCCAGCGTTCCGCGTCGGCCACGGACCAGGCGGTGACGGAACCTCCGGTCGTGGACCGGGTGGTGCTGCCGTCCCCGCCCCCACAGACCGCACCGGAGAGCGCTTTCCAGCCAAGCATTCCGGTCCGGTAACAACCCCCTCACCGTCCGCCACAGCCCCTTAGGGTTCCTCACAGTTGCCCCTTGAACATGTTCAGGGGGCAACTGGGGAGGGGGACTGCGAGATGCGCAGTGGAGCGAAGGTCGCCGTCATCGGCGGAGCGTTCGTGCTGGTGGCCGGCGGGATCGGTTACGGGGCGTACAGCGTGCTCGGGGACACGGGCGGCGGGAGCGGCGACGGTGCGCGGAGCACGTCCCAGTCGTCGAAGGTGAAGACGGGGCCGCCGAGCGCGGAGGAGATAGCGGAGACCTCGAAGGGCTTCTTCGACGCGTGGGCGGCCGGGGACGCGTCGACGGCGGCCCTCCTGACCACCAACGAGGCGGGCGCGGAACCGGTGCTCGCCTCGTACGGCGAGGATGCCCACATCGGCAAGGTGGAGATCACCCCGGGCCCGGCCGTCGGCACGAAGGTCCCGTACACGGTCAAGGCCACCGTCGCGTACGAGGGGAAGGCGAAGCCGCTGTCGTACGCCTCGGAGTTGACGGTCGTCCGCGGTCTCACCACGGGCAAGGCCCTCGTCGACTGGGCCCCGACCGTCGTACACCCGCAGTTGACGGAGGGCGCGACGCTGAAGACGGGCGAGTCCTCGACGCCGGCGATCGAGGCCGTCGACCACAACGGCACGGTGCTGACGAAGGAGAAGTACCCCTCGCTGGGCCCGATCCTGGACACCCTGCGTCAGAAGTACGGGGAGACCTCGGGTGGTTCGGCCGGCATCGAGACCTGGATCGAGCCCGCCGACGAATCCCAGCCGGACGTCAATCTGCTGACCCTGTCCAAGGGCAAGCCGGGCAAGGTCCAGACGACGCTCGACGCGAGCGCCCAGGCGGCGGCCGAGCGGGCGGTGAAGAAGTTCGCCCAGGCGTCGGTGGTCGCGGTGAAGCCGTCGACGGGGGCGGTCCGCGCGGTGGCCAACAACCCGGTGACCGAGTTCAACGTGGCGCTCCAGGGCAAGCAGGCGCCCGGCTCGACGCTGAAGATCATGACGGCGGCGCTGCTGCTGGAGAAGGGGCTGGTCCAGGCGAACGGGGCGGCGGAGTGCCCCAAGGACGTGCTGTACCAGGGCGCTTCGTTCCACAACCTGGACCACTTCGCTCTGCCGGACGGCTCCACCTTCACCCAGAGCTTCGCCCGGTCCTGCAACACCGCCTTCATCAAGCTCATCGACGACACGAAGGACGACGCCGCCCTCCCCAAGATCGCCCGGGACGTCTTCGGGATCGGCCTGGACTGGAAGACGGGCGTCGTCACCACGGACGGCAGCGTGCCGGAGGAGGTGGGCGGCGAGGCTGCCGCCCAGTACATCGGGCAGGGCACGGTCCAGATGAACGTCCTCAACATGGCGTCCATCACCGCGACGGCCATGACCGGCACCTTCCACCAGCCCGTCATCGTCCCGCAGTCCCTGGACAAGCGGGAGTTGGCGACGGCCTCGCGTTCGCTGTCGCCGTCCGTCTCCCAGCAGCTCACGACGATGATGCGCGCGACGGCCGCCTGGGGCACGGGCGCGAAGGCCATGGCAGGCGTGGGCGGCGACAAGGGCGCGAAGACCGGATCGGCGGAGGTCGACGGACAGGACACCTCGAACGCCTGGTTCACCGGCTTCAGCAACGACCTCGCGGCCGCGGCGGTCGTCCAGGTCGGCGGGCACGGCGGCGACGCGGCGGGCCCGGTCGTGGCGGAGGTGCTGAAGGCGGGCGGCTGAGGCCGCGGTTGGCCCGCGTAGTCGGCCGAGGCAGCGGCCGGCCCGCGCGGGCTGCCGCACCCCGGGCACGAGGGCCCGGCCTCTGCGTGCGGGCGGCCGGGCCCGGGTCATCCGGGTGTGGCAGCCGTGCCGCCCGAGCGGACCGCGCCCTCTGCCGGTCGTCGACGAGCGCGTTCATCGAAGTGTCCCGCCGTCCAGGCGACCACACCCCGGACTCCCACACCAGAGAGAGCCCACGCTCCGGAACCCCCTCGCGTGCATACTGCACGGAACGCTAGCGTGCAGCCATGAGCACACCCGAACCCACAGAATCCGCTCCCGCCGCACCCGTCTCCCACGCCCATCCCCGGTTCGCGCAGGCGCTGGCCGAGCTGGGCCTCCAGGTGGAGGTGCGCCGCTTCCCCGACGCGACCAGGACCGCCGTCGAGGCCGCTGCGGCGGTCGGCTGCGAGCTGAGCGAGATCGTCAAGTCGCTGGTCTTCACGGCGGACGGCGTGCCGGTACTGGTCCTGATGGACGGGGCGTCCCGGGTGGACGTCGAGCTGGTACGCCGCGAACTCGGCGCGCAGAAGGTGGCGCGGGCCGACGCGGACCTGGTCCGGGAGACGACGGGGTACGCGATCGGAGGCGTGCCCCCCTTCGGCCACGCCACCCGGACCCGTGTCCTGGCCGACCGGCGCCTTCTGGACCACGCCGTGGTGTGGGCGGCGGCGGGCACCCCGCACACGGTCTTCCCGCTCGACCCGAAAACGCTGATCGCCCACGCGGGCGCGACGGTCGCGGATGTGCGCGAGCCCGCCAGGTGACCCCACTGGTCGCCCTCGCGGTCCTCATAGCCGCGGTCACGCACGCCAGTTGGAACGCCATCGCCCATGCGATCAAGGACCAGTTGCTCTCCTTCACCCTGATCTCAGGCGGCGGTCTGCTGATCGGCGCGGTGATGGCGCTGTTCGCCCCGTTCCCGGCGGCGGGCGCATGGCCCTACCTCCTGGTCTCGGCCGCGCTGCACGTGGCGTACATGCTGCTGCTGATGCGCTCGTTCACGCTGGGCGACTTCGGCCAGATGTACCCGATCGCCCGGGGCACGGCCCCGCTGGTGGTGACGGTCCTGGCGGCGGTGTTCGTGGGCGAGCGTCCTGACGCCTGGGCCACGGCGGGCGTGGCGGTGGCATCGGCCGGACTGGTCGGCCTGGCACTGTGGGGCATCCGGGGCTCCGGGAAGCGCCCGCACTGGCCGGCGATCCTGGCAGCCCTCGGCACGGGCCTGGCCATCGCCGGTTACACGACGGTCGACGGCGTCGGGGTCCGCGCGTCGGGCACCCCGCTGGGTTACGTCGCGTGGCTGATGATCCTGGAGGGTCTGGCGATCCCGGCGTACGCGTACTACCGCCGCCGCGCCGAACTGCTCCCGCAACTACGGCCGTACGCGGTACGCGGCCTGCTCGGTGCGGCCCTGTCGGTGGTCGCGTACGGCCTGGTGCTCTGGGCCCAGACGAGGGCCCCGCTCGCCCCGATCGCGGCGCTGCGCGAGTCGTCGATCATCGTGGGAGCGGCGATCGGCACGCTGTTCTTCAAGGAGCGCTTCGGGGCTCCGAGGATCGCGGCGGCGGGGCTGATGGTGGTGGGCATCGGGCTGATGCTGCACACGAGTTGAGGCCGGGTTCAGCGGCCTTCTTCGCCACCGCCCGCATACGGCACGAAGGCCGCCCACGCGGCGGGAGCGAGGGTGAGGCGGGGCCCTTGGAGGTTCTTGGAGTCGCGTACGAGTACGGCGTCGAGGGCGGTCGCGACCTCGACGCACTCGCTGCCGTTACTGCTGTCGCTGTAGCTGCTCTTGAACCAGCGCAGCTCGGAGGCGTTACCAGCAAGCGGCTTGCCCATCATGTCTCTCCCAGCACGTGCTCGATGAAGGCCGTCGACTCCCGAGGGGTCAGGGCCTGGGCCCGGATCATGCCACACCGCAAATCAAGGATTCTGACCTGCTTCGGATCGGAGACCGGCCGCCCGCCGAACGCCCCCTCGGACCGCCCTACCGCCGAGCCGTCCTTGAACTTCAGCACCTGGATCTCCCCATCGATTCCTGCGTGCTCCTCCAGGCCCATCGGCATCACCTGCACCGTTACGTTGCGCAACTCGCTGACGGACAAGAGGTGTTCCAGCTGGCGACGTAACACCATCTTGCCTCCGAGCGGACGCCGGAGCACCACCTCTTCCAGGACGAATCCGAGCGTCGGGACAGGCGAGCGCTCGAAGATGGCCTGCCGCGCCATACGCGCGGCTACTCCACGTTCGATCTCGTCCGGCGGGTAGGCGGGCTGGCGCATCGAGAACAGCGCCCGAGCGTACTCGGCCGTCTGCAACAGGCCGTGGACACTGCTGTTGCCGTAAGCCAGCACCTCCACGGCCGCAGCCTCCAGCTTCGCCAGCTCCCGGATCTTCTTCGGATACCGCACCTCCGCAAGATCCGGCTTCATCGCCGCGAGCTTCCCGCCCGCCCCCACCGCCACGTCCACCGCGTCCATGAACTCCGGGCGCGGGATGCGCCGCCCGCCCTCGACCTTGTAGACCAAATCCTCGCCATAGCCCAGGAGTGACCCCAGCTCGCCCACCCGCAGGCCCGCCGCCTCACGCCAGGTCTTGATCTGGCGGCCCACCGCCGCGACGACCGCCGCCCCCGACTCGTCGTCCGGGTCGACTTCCCAACCAGGCTCGTCCACCGCGTCGTTGCCGCGCCCCGTACCGTCCTCGACCATGCTCATGCAAGCCCCCGCTTCCGACGTGCGTGCCGTTCCTGCCTCAACCGCTTCCGTTCCCCGCACGTCACCGCCGACAGCCCGGACAACACCGGACAAGCCCCGGACAGTCACCGTACGCAACGGCCGCATCACTGGGAAAGGTACGCCGGGGCGGCCACGCTGAGTGACATGAACCAGGAAGTCACTCGCACCCCGCACACGCCCACCGAACGCGCGTTCACCGTGCTGCTCTCCCCCACCCGCCGAGGGGCCCGGCTCGCCCGGCTGCTGACCGCGGCCCATCTCGGCGCGTGGGGGCTCCCTTCGGAGTCGGCCGCGCACATCGTCGCCGAGCTGGCGGCCAACGCCACCGTCCACGGCCGCGTGAAGGGCCGGGACTTCCGACTCGGCCTCACCGTCACGGGCGGCACGCTGCGGATCGAGGTCACGGACACGCGCGGTGACAGCGTCCCTCCCGGCCCCGGAGCCGTGAAGCCGCCCGGGGACGACGCGGAGACCGGGCGCGGCCTGCTCATCGTCGAGGCGCTGGCGGACCACTGGGGCATCGTCCCCGGGCCGGTCCCGCGCAAGACGGTGTGGGCGGAGATCGACCTCGTGCGGTAGCCGCCCTCCACCGCATCGCACCCCGGCGCGATCCGGTACGGCCTCATAAGACCTCACCGGATCGCACTCCACCGCGACCCACTGCGGCGCGACATCAACTACTCAAAGAACCAGGAGAAAGAACCCCACCCGGCCCCACCCCCGGTGGCCACCTGACGGACCCCAGGAGCTTCCGGGGCCTCATCACTCACACGGGTGACATTTGCCAACTCGGCTCGCTTTCGGGCAGGTTGCCCGGCATATGCTCACGCCAGACCACATCCCACACATACGTCGGCCCCCGACCGGGACTGCAATCCCAACCGAGGGCCTGGCCACCTAGGAAGATTCACCCTTCCCGATGGATACCCAGCAGAATACTGCCCTCACCCGCGCCCTGGCGGAGGTTCCCGGACCTCTCCCCACCTCGGGCGTCATCCACATCACCCTCCCGCACACCGACCGCTTCACCGTCGTCGGCAACCACCTCGCCCAGCACCCCGACCTCAGCTGCACCGCCGTCGGACTCGCCGTACGCATCCAGTCGCTGCCCCAGGGGGCGAAGGTGGGCATCAAGGCGCTCGCCGCCCGCTGCACGGAAGGCGAGAAGCGCATCGCCGCCGCCCTGCGCGAACTCGAAGCCCACGGCTACCTGCGACGCGTCCGCGACCGACTGCCGAGCGGCCGGATCATCACCCGCACCGTCTTCTGCAACCGGCCCACCGCGCTGCTGCGCCCCCGCCACCCGGCAGTGGCACCACCGCAGCCCGCCAAGCCAGAGCCCGCGCCAACCGCTGAGGCTCCCGCGCCGGACCTGCCCGCCCCGCAGCCGGCACCACCGCAGGCCCCACTCTCCGTACCGCCCTCGCCTGCGCCGCTCTTCGTACCGCGCGTACCGCCCCCGACCGCCCCCAAGGCACCTCGTCGGCCGCTCCCCCGGCCCAGCGCACTCACCCCGGAGCTCGACCGCGCGGCCACCGCGTTCCTCAGCGATCTGCACCGACACGCACCCCAGTTCATGCTGTCCGAGGAAGACGTCCGTCGGCTGGTTCCCGGCGTGGCGGCCTGGCTCGAACGCGCAGCCTGTCCGGACGCCATCCGCCGCGTCCTCACCGACGACCCGCCGCACCCCCTCAAGCACCCGGCCAAACTCCTCACCTACCGGCTCACCGAGCTGCTCCCGCCGGCCCCTCCCGGCGTCGACGACCTCGCCGCGCTCGCTCGGCCGCGCATCACCGTCACGCCCTTCCAGACCTGCGACGACTGCGACCGCGCCTTCCGCTCCCCCACGCCAGGGCACTGCCGCGACTGCCGCGAAGACCGCGCCCGCCGAACCGCATACGCACAGGCCGCCGCCTGACCGGCCCCGAGCCGAGGTCACCGCATGCGCAGGGACTCCGCGACGGCGAGGGCGGACGGGGCGAGCCGCGGCTCGCCGTCCTCGATGTCCCAGAGGGCGTTCTGCAGCAGCCGCCCCAGCGTCCAGCCGGCGGCCCGTGCTCGGTCCAGGCCGAGGACATCGGTGAGCAGGTCGAACCGGCGGCGCACCACGCGCAGCGGCTCGCCCTTCGCGACGACGTCGTCCCACCGGCTGTCCAGGGCGGGCCACAGGTCGAACCCCGGATCGCCGGCGAGCGGTTCGGGGTCGATGGCGATCCACGGCTCACGCTGCGCGGCAAGGACGTTGTCGTAGTGGAGGTCCCAGTGCAGCAACCGGTCTCCGGGGTCGTCGGCCACTTCGGCGACGGCCGAGGCCCAGCCCCGCAGGTGGTGCCGGTCGGCCGGGTCGGTCAGATGGGTGATCGCCCGCGGGACCTGCTCCAGCATCGCGGCGGCGACGTCACCGAGGCCGCGCAGTCCCGGCGGTGCGTGGACCGCGACCAGCCGCGCGTGCAGTCCGGCGAGAATCCCCATCGCCACGTCGTCATCCTCGATCGACGCCAGGGTGCGGGCTCCGTCGAGCCGTTCCAGGAGCATGCTGCTGCTCGCGGGATCGTGGTCGAGCAGCCGGACCATTCCCTCGCCGTTCCAGGCGCGGAGCCCGATCAGGGCGGCGGTGGTCTCCGCCCTGGGCGGCTGGAGTCTGAGAACCGCGCGCGTGCCGTCGTGGCGCAGGACCGGCAGCACCAAGGATGCCTGCCCGGACCGGACAGCCCCGTCCCGCCGCAACTGCCAGCGCTCCAGCATGTCCGCGGTGAGGGACGGAAGTCCGGCGATCCAGGCTCTTCCCTCCTCTCCGAAGCTCGTGGCGTACGACGCCACCAGGGGTTGCGGGACCTCGTCGCCAGCCAACGCGTCGGGTGCTGTCACCGGTTCTCGCTCTCGGTCCAGCGGCCGGCCGTCGCGTGCCAGTCGCGGCGGAGGAGGCCGAAGACCCACGAGTCGGAGACGTCGCCGTTGACGACGCAGTCCTCGCGGAGGGTGCCTTCGAGGACGAAGCCGAGCTTCTCCAGGACCCGGGCGGACGCCACGTTGCGGGTGTCGGCCTCGGCCTGGACCCGGTTCAGGTCCAGGGCGTCGAACGCCCACCGCAGGACGGCATGCGCGGTCTCCGTGGCGTAGCCGTTGCCCCAAGCGGCGGCGTCGAAGACATAACCCAGGGACGCGCTGCGGAAATCCGGGTTGAAGCTCGTCAGGCCGCACCAGCCGATGAACGAGCCGTCGGAGACGCGCTCGACGGCCACCCGCGCTCCCGAACCCTCCTCCTCGATCCTCCGGCAGGTCGCCAGGAACCGCTGGGAACGGGCCGGATCGGTCCACGGCGGGGAGTCCCAGTAACGCAGCACATGGGCGTCGCTCTGCAGCGCGTAGAGCGGTGCCGCGTCGGCGTCGGTGAACGGCCGCAGGAGCAGGCGCTCGGTCTTCAGCTCAGGGGTGGGCAAGGCCATACGGGGCATCCTGCCGAGTGACCCCCGGTCCCGCCATTCGTTTTCCGACGGCGTCGGCCGTCGCGGACGACGACCAGCCGCACCAGCGGCTGGATCTCCGTACCGCGACTACCATCCCGGCCCATGACCATCTCCACGACCGGCGAGCGGGCCGGCGAAGACGCGTACGAGATCGACACCGACCCGGACCGCATCGACATCGGCCTCGTGCACCACTGGCTCTCCACCGACGCCTTCTGGGCGCTCGGCCGCAGCCGAGACCTTGTGGAGCGGTCCCTGCGCGGATCGCTCAACTTCGGTGTGTACGACGGCGAGGGGACGCAGGTCGCCTACGCCCGCGTCGTCACCGACCAGGCCACCTTCGCCTGGCTCTGCGACGTCTACGTGGACCCCGCGCACCGCGGGCGGGGCCTCGGCGTACGCCTGGCGACCGCCGTCCGCGACCACCTCGCCCCGTACGGACTCAAGCGGACCCTGCTCGCCACGCTCGACGCCCACGAGCTGTACGCCAAGGTCGGGTTCGCCCCCGTCCCCGACCCGCAGATGCTGATGATGCTCGGCCCGGCGACGTAGAGGCGCGGCCGGCGGAGCGAGCCCGCACTCCGCCGCCGCTACGTCCACTCCGCCACGGTCTCCCCGTCCTCCTCCACCCCCGTCGGCCGGAAGCCGAGCGCGGTGTACAGGTGCGCGGCCGCCTCGTTCTCCGGGGCGTACGAGAGGCGTACGGCGGTGCCGGGCTCGCGGGCCGACAGCCAGTCGGCCAGGGTGAGTACGGCGGCCCGGCCGATGCCCGCGCCCTGGTGGGCGGCGTCGATCAGCATGCCGCCGATCCAGTGCGAACCGTCCTCGTCCCGGGCCCACATGATGTGGCCGGTCACCTCGTCGCCCGCGAGGACCGCCAGGGAGTTCCAGGTGTCCTCGCGGCTGCTCAGGACGAGGTAGCGGGCGGCCAGGGCGGGGACCCAGTCGCGCTGGTCGTCGCGGGGCGCGCAGTCGGCGACGGCCCGCCAGTTGTCCGCGTCCACCTCGTGGAGGGTGACGGGGCGGCCGGTTCTGTCGGTGTGCTCGTGGTCGATCATCCGCGCAGGGTAGACCGCCGGGGCGGTGCCCGGCCACGGGGTTTACGGCTGCCCCATCGCCTGCCGGAAGCCCGTGTTCACCGCGAGGATCCCGCCGTCCACGCGCAGCGTCGTCCCCGTGATCCACGATGCGTCGGACGAGGCGAGGAAGGCCACGGCCGACGCGATGTCCTCCGGCGTGCCGATGCGGCCCAGGGGGTAGAGGGCCGCCGCCCGGGCCAACTCGGCGTCGCGGCCGGCCCAGGCGTCGGTGCGGATCGTGCCGGGGGCGACCAGGTTGACCCGTACGCCGCGCGGTCCCGCGTGGCCCGCCAGCGTACGGGTCAGGCTGGCCAGGCCCGCCTTCGCGGCGCTGTACGCGTGGCCGCCGAAGTCCTGTTCACCGTTGACCGAGCCGATGGTGACGATCGCCCCCCGGCCCGAGGCGACGAGGTGCGGCAGGGCGGCGCGGGCGCAGCGGAACGGGCCGGAGAGCGTGATGTCCAGATCGCGTTCCCACTGCTCGTCCGGCTCGTCCTCGAAGAGTTCGGTGTCCTCGCTCGCCGCGTACGCGTTGTTGACCAGGACGTCGAGCCGGCCGAACCTCTCGACCGCGTAGGCCACCGCCGCCTCCACCGCCGTCCGGTCGGCGACGTCGCAGGCGAGGGAGGCGGCGGTGCCGCCCGCCTCGCGTATCGCCGCAGCCGTGTCGGACGCGCGCTTCGCGTCCAGGTCCGTGACGAGGACCGAGGCGCCTTCCGCCGCCAGGCGGTGGGCTGTTGCCGCGCCGATTCCCTGGCCCGCGGCGGTGATCAGGACGCTGTATCCGTCGAAGCGCGTAGATGTCATAGCGCCGACCGTACTGCTCTGACCAGGGCCTGGGCACGGGGGTCGGCGGTGACTCCCTTCTGGAGGCCGTTGGTGACATAGCCGAGCGCGATGCCGGACTCGGGGTCGGCGAAGCCGAGGGAGCCTCCCCGTCCCGGGTGGCCGAAGGAGCCGGGGCCCAGCAGCGGGGCGGCCGGGCCGTGCAGCATGTAGCCCAGGCCGTAACGGGTGTTGACGACCAGGACCCGGTCCGGGCCGGCCGACTCCTCCGTGCGGGCCAGGGTGAGCGTGGCGGGGGCGAACAGGCGGCGGTGGCCGTCGACGGGGCCGATCATCGCGGCGTAGCAGCGGGCCAGGCCCCGGGCGGTCGCGATGCCGCCCGACGCCGGGAGTTCGGCCGCGCGGTAGGCGGGGTCGTTCTCGTCGGGGAACGGGTCGATCGCCCCGAACGCCCGCCGGGTGAGCGACTCCGGGTCGCGGTAGGCCTCGACGACCGAGCGTTTGGGGCGTACGCGCAGGGCACCCGACGCGGCGGTCGCGGCCGGGGGTTCCACGGGGCCGATGCGGCCGATGCGGTGGGCCTCGTCGGCGGGGAGCCCGAACCAGAAGTCGAGGCCGAGCGGGCGGGCGATCTCCTCGGCGATCCAGCGGCCGATGGTGCGGCCCGTGGCCCGGCGGACCAGTTCGCCGATCAGCCAGCTGTAGGTCTGGGCGTGGTAGCCGTGGTCGGTTCCGGGCTCCCACTGCGGGCGCTGCGCCGCCACGGCCGCCGGTCCGGAGACCCCGTCGGCGGCCTCGGCGGGGGTGAGGGTGCGGTCCAGGGCCGGGACCCCGGCCCGGTGGGCGAGGAGGTCGCGGACGAGGACGCGTTCCTTGCCGTTCGCCTTGAACTCCGGCCAGTAGGTGGAGACCGGGGCGTCCAGGTCCACCTGCCCGCGCTGGTGGAGGAGGAGCGGGACGGCGGCGGCGATGCCCTTGCCGGCCGAGCGGACGATCTGGACGGTGTCGACGGCCCACGGCTCGCTGCCGTCGACGTCTCTCGTACCGGCCCACAGGTCGACGACCTTGCGTCCGTGGCGGTAGACGGCGACGGCCGCGCCGCGGTCGCCGCGCTGCTCGAAGTTGCGGACGAAGGCGTCCGCGACCGGTTCGTATCCGGGGGCCACCGTGCCCCGGACGTCCACGGTCACGGCCACGCCCGTGGTCGCTGCCGCTTCCGTGCCGGATTCCGCTTCCGCGCCCGTACCCGTCGTGCTCACTCCCACGCTCCCGCTCATCCCTCCATGGTGCACGTCCCGGCGGGGTGTTCGGGGAGCGGGTCTCCGCGGCCACCGGGCTGTCACCATCTGTTTACGGCGCCGGAACGTCGACGGTTCCCGGGCCGAAGCCGCACGGCGGCTCCAGCCGGTGAGACCCCATCAGCTCCTGGTCGCGCAGCAGGTCCCGCGTGCGGTCGTCGGCGGCGATGAGGCCCTCGCTCAGCGTGGTACGGAGACAGGTGCGTCGATGGATCCACCGGGTACACGCACGGCAGGGACCCCGCGGCTGAGATGCACCCACGGTCGGTCACGGGGGACTCTCACCGTGCCACTTCCGCAAAATATGGGACATTAGAGGACAGAGCTACACATATAGGAGGAGCCGGCCTATGTCCCCTGTGATCGAAGAACACGCACGCGCCCGGCTCATCACCGATGGCCCGCTCACCCGTCCGGTCCCCGTCGACCTGCGCTACGACCCGGCCGACGAGCGGCGCACCGTCCACATAGGTCTGCCCGACGGCACCGACTGGGCGTTCGGCCGCGACCTCCTGGAACGCGGTCTGCGCACGCCGATCGAGCGCGGCGACGTCCGCGTCTGGCCCTGCGGCCGTACACAGCTGATCGTGGAGCTGCATTCGACGGACGGGGTCGAGGTGTTCCAGTTCGAGATCCGGACCCTGATCCGCTTCCTCGCCCGCACCCGTACGCAGACGCCCGCGGCATCACCGGACGCGGGCGGCGAACCGCGGCAGCCGTCCCGCACGACCCGTCCGGACCAGGGCGCCGACCAGGCGCGGGGCGCCCAGCCCGCTCACGGCTGAGCCGGCGGCGAGTCCGCAGGGGTGCGGAAAGCCCCCGTGCCGCTCGCACGGGGGCTTTCGCTGTGCCCCGGTCCCCGTCCCCACAGGTAACCGGCGCTTCCGGGGCCGCGCTCCGCTCAGACGCGGGCCCCGGAGTCTTCACCGTCCGGACGGGTCAGACGCGGACGAGCTCACGCTCACCCTCGCCGCCGCCGTCACCGGACCCCGCGGAACCGGACTCGTCGGTCAGCTGCTGCTGCAGCTTCTCGCCCTCCACGTCCACGTTGGGCAGCGCCCGGTCCAGCCAGCGCGGCAGCCACCAGGCCTTGCGGCCGAGCAGGGCCAGGACGGCGGGCACGATGGCCATGCGCACCACGAAGGCGTCGAAGAGGACGGCGATGGCGAGCGAGAAGCCGATCATCTTGATCATCTGCTCGCTGGAGCCGATGAAGCCGGAGAAGACCGCCATCATGATCACCGCGGCGGCCGTGACCACCCGTGCGCCGTGCTTGAAGCCGGTCACGATGGCCTGGCCCGGGCTCTCGCCGTGGACGTACGCCTCGCGCATCCGGGTGACGAGGAAGACCTCGTAGTCCATCGCGAGACCGAAGACCACACCGACCATGAAGATCGGCATCATGCTCATGATCGGACCGGTCTGCTCGACACCGAAGAGCGAGCCGAGCCAGCCCCACTGGAAGACCGCGACGACCGCACCGAGGGCCGCGACCACCGAGAGCAGGAAGCCCAGAGCCGCCTTCAGCGGGACGAGGATCGAGCGGAAGACCAGCATCAGCAGCAGGAACGCGAGCCCGACGACGAGCGCCAGGTAGGGCACCAGGGCGTCGTTCATCTTCTGCGAGAAGTCGATGTTCATCGCGGTGGCGCCGGTGACCAGGACCTCGGCCCCGGTGTCGGCCTTGATGTCCTTGCCCGCGTCACGGATGTCGTGGACGACCTCCTCGGTGGCGTGGGAGGACGGCCGGTCCTTCGGGATGACCACGATCGTCGCGGTGTCGCCGGCCTTGTTGAACTGGGCCGGAGTGACGGCGACGACACCGATGGACTCGATCTCCTCGGAGACCCGTGCGGCGGCGGCCTTGCCGTCGGAGCTGCTCTTCGTGTCGACGACGACCATCAGCGGGCCGTTGAACCCGGGGCCGAAGCCGTCCGAGAGCATGTCGTACGCCTGGCGCTGCGTGGTCGACTTCGGCTGGGCGCCGTCGTCGGGCAGGCCCATCTCCAGCGAGGCGGCCGGTACGGCGACGATGCCGAGGCCGAGGACGCCGACGAGCATGACCCAGACCGGCCGGCGCAGCACGAACCGCGCCCAGCGGGTGCCCATGTTCGGCTTGGACTCGGGGCTCTTCTCCGCCTCGGCGGCCTTGCGCGCCTTGCGGCCCATGATCCGCTTGCCCGCGAAACCGAGGGCGGCCGGGACGAGGGTGAGCGCGATGAGAACGGCGATGGCGACCGTGCCGGCGGCGGCGAGGCCCATCTTCGTCAGCATCGGGATGTTGACGACGGCGAGGCCCGCCAGGGCGATGACCACGGTCAGGCCCGCGAAGACGACCGCGGATCCCGCGGTACCCACGGCCCGGCCGGCGGCTTCCTCGCGCTCCCGGCCCTCCGCCAGTTCGGCACGGTAGCGGGAGACGATGAAGAGGGCGTAGTCGATGCCGACCGCGAGGCCGATCATCATGGCGAGGATCGAGGTGGTGGAGCCGAGGTCCATCACGCTCGCCAGCGCGGTGATCGTGGAGACCCCGATGCCGACCCCGACGAGCGCGGTCACCAGTGGCAGCCCCGCCGCGACCAGCGAACCGAAGGTGATGACGAGGACGATCGCGGCGATGACGACACCGATGATCTCGGCGGTCCCGGTGTGCGGCATGACCTGGAGGGCGTCGCCGCCGATCTCCACCTTCATCCCGCTCTTCTGCGCGTCCTTGCCCGCGTCCTCCAGGGAGTCCCGGGTCGCGTCGGTCAGCTCCATGGAGTTGACCTGGTAGGTGACGGAGATGTACGCCGTCGAGCCGTCCCGGCTCACCGCCTTCGCCTGGAACGGGTCGTCGACCTTGGCGATCTGCTGCGAGCCGGACTGCAGCTCCTTGACGATGCCGGTGATCTCGCGCTTGTTCTCGGCGTCGGTCACCTTCTCGCCGTCGGGCGCCTTGAAGACGACCCGGGCGGTCGCACCGTCGGCGCTGTTTCCGGGGTTGCGCTCTTCCAGGAGGTCGAAGGCGCGCTGCGCCTCCGTACCGGGGATCGAGAAGGAACTGGAGGGGGCGGTGGACGCGGTGGCCGCACCGATTCCCGCGACCGCCAGCAACGCCACCCAGATCAGGGCGACGAAGCCGCGGCGGCGGAAGGTGAGCCGTCCGAGTTTGTAGAGGAAAGTGGCCACGGGGGCGTACTCCCGGTCAGGTCGTATGAGTGGAAATTGGGCGTGAGGAACCAGCCCGACGACGAGAGCGGCGTGTCAGGTGGAGCTTCGGGGAGAGGGCCGTACAGGTGGGGCGGGGACGTCAGACACCGAGGGCGGGGAGAACCACGGAGTCCACGTAGTCGATGAGGAACGCCTGGTCCACAGGCTGGTCCTCGATCAGCTCACGGGCGGCCAGCGCACCGATCATCATGTGCACGATGTACTTCAGCGCCGGATTGTCCGCACGCAGTTCGCCCCGGTCCACCGCCCGTTGCAGCAGCTGGTCGAAACCGGTCATCTCCGGTTCGATCAGCAGCTCTCGCAGGGCCTTGAGCAGATCGGGGTACTCATGGATGGCATGGGCCAGACCCCGCATCAGCGCGGTGTCCTTCTCCATCTGGCAGTCGTCGGTCCGGCTCAGCGCGGCATGGAAATCACCGCGCAGCGAGCCGGTGTCGATGTCCGAAAAGCTCCCCGGCTTGTTGTGCCGCATCGCCTTGGCGACCAGCTCGGGCTTGGAGCCCCACTGGCGGTAGAGAGTGGCCTTGCTCGAACGGGTGCGGGCGGCGACGGCGTCCATGGTCAGGGCGTCGTAACCGACCTCGCGGAGCAGGTCGAGGACGGCCTCGTAAAGCTCGCCCTCACGCTCGGGGGTCAGCCTCGTGCGTGCCATCCGCCGGCCTCCTCCGCGCTCGTGTCTCCCTACCGACCAGCTTCGCTCAGCATCGAACGAAACCGTTTCGTACACCTGAACCGTACCCCCACCCTCCAGCGAAACGAAATCGTTTCGCTTGTGTCGTGCACCACAAGTTGCCCCCGGCTCCCCGCACCGAAACCATTGGGGGGTGAGTGACGACGTGGCGTATCTCCGTTTTCCGCACCTCCACCAGGACTTGCTGTGCTTCGCGGCCGAGGACGACCTCTGGGTCGCCCCTCTCGCCGCCGCGGGGCACCGGCCCGGACGCGCCTGGCGGGTGACCGTCGACCGGACCCGGGTCAGCCATCCCCGCTTCTCGCCCGACGGCACCTCCATCGCCTACACGACCTGGCGGACCCTGGACCCCGAGATCCACCTCGCCCCGGTGGACGGCGGCCCGGCGCGCCGGCTCACCTACTGGGGCTCGACGGACGCCCGGGTCTGCGGCTGGAGCCCCGATCCGGGCGAGACCTGCCAGATCCTCGCCGTCTCCTCGCACAACCAGCCGTTCTCGTACTTCTCCTGGGCCTACAGCGTCCCCACCGACGGCAGCCCCGGCGGCAGGCTCCCCTGGGGCCCGGTCTCCGACATCGCGGTCGCCGACATCGACGGCGAACGCCGCACCCTGCTGCTCACCGGCACGCCCCCGCACGAACCGGCCGCCTGGAAGCGTTACCGGGGCGGGGCCATGGGCCGCCTGTGGCTGCACGGCGAACGGCTGCTCCCGGACATCGACGGGCACCTCGCCAACCCGATGTTCGTCGGCCGCCGCATCGCGTTCCTCTCCGACCACCAGGGCGTCGGCAACCTCTACTCCTGCCGGACGGACGGCACCGACCTGCGCCGCCACACCGACCACGACGCCTTCTATGCCCGCAACGCCTCCAGCGACGGGCACCGGGTGATCTACCAGTGCGCGGGAGAACTGTGGCTGGTCGAGGACCTGGAGTCGCCCGACGCCACCCCGCGCAAGCTGGAGGTACGCCTCGGGGGCCCGCGCACCGGCCGCCGCGTCCACCAGGTGCCCGCCGCCAGCAACGTCGACTCGCTCTCCGTCGACGAGACGGGCCGGGCCAGCGCCGTCACCGTACGCGGCAGCCTCTACTGGCTCACCCACCGCGACGGCCCCGCGCGCACCATCGCCGACACCCCGGGCGTGCGGGTGCGGCTGCCGGAGATGCTCGGCAGCGGCGGGCAGGTCGCGTACGTCACCGACGCGGACGGGCCGGACGCGGTCGAGATCGCCTATCTGCCGCGCGCCAGCGGCGACCGTCCGCCGCGCAGGCTGGCCTCCGGACTGCTGGGCCGGGTCCAGGAGATGACCTCCGACCCGGACGGGAAGCGCCTGGCCATCGCCTCCAACGACGGCCGTCTGCTGCTCCTGGACACGGGCGAGGAGGAGGCCGGGGCGGAGCCCCTGGAAGCCGTGGAGAAGGCCCCCAGCGGCTCGACCCGCGCCGACCTGCACGCGGCCACCGGTGCGGCGACCCCGGACAGCGCCGTACCGGTCGACGAGCACCCCGGGCTCACCGAGCTGATCCGCTCGGTCAACGGCCCGGTCCGCGATCTGGCCTTCTCCCCCGACGGCGACTGGCTGACCTGGTCGCACCCGGGCGTCGGCCGGTCGCTGCGGCAGATCAAGCTGGCGCGGATCTCCGGCCCCGGCGCACCGGCGATCGTGGACGTCACCAACGGCCGCTTCGAGGACGAGAACCCGGTCTTCACGGAGGACGGCCGCTATCTGGCGTTCCTGTCGTGGCGCGGCTTCGACCCGGTGTACGACGTCCACACCGGCGACCTGTCCTTCCCGCTCGGCTGCCGCCCGTACCTGGTCCCGCTCTCCTCGGCGACCCCGTCCCCCTTCGCGCTCTCGCCCGACGGGCGCCCGGCGGCGGGCGGCCTGGACCCGGTGGACGTGCCGGAGGGCGGTACGTCGGAGGGGTCGACGGTGATGGTGGAGTTCGAGGGGCTGGAGAGCCGGGTGACGCCGTTCCCCGTCTCCGCCTCCAAGTACTCGGCGCTCGCCCCCGTGAGCGGCGGCGGTCTGGTCTGGCTGCGCTGGCCGATCTCGGGCGCGCTGGGCGAGACGTTCGCGAACCCGGCCGACATGTCGGGGCGGCCCACCCTGGAGCACTTCAACATCGCGAAGGCCCGCAGGACCGAACTGGTCGACCACCTCGACTGGTTCGCGGTCAGCGGCGACTGCTCGCGGCTGGTCGTGATGGACGACGGCGAACTGCGCGCCGTCCCCGCCACCGAACCGGGCGACGGCGACACCACGGTCTACCTCGACCTGCGCCGCATCCTGCACGAGGTCGACCCGGGGGCGGAGTGGCGGCAGGCGTACGGGGAAGCGGGCCGGATCATCCGCGACTACTTCTGGGAACCGGACATGTGCGGCATCGACTGGGACGGGGTGCTGGACCAGTACCGCCCGCTGGTCGAACGGGTCGCCTCCCCCGACGAGTTCGCGGATCTGCTGCGCGAGGTGCTGGGCGAGCTGGGCACCTCGCACGCGTACGTCTCCCCCGCCCGCCGCAACGAGGGCCCGCCGCACTACCAGCGGGCGATCGGTCTGCTGGGCGCCAACCTGGTCTGCCGGGACGGCGCGTGGATCATCCAGCGCATCCTGCCCGGCGACTCCTCGGACTCCAAGGCGCGTTCGCCGCTGGCCGGTACGGGGATCCGGGAGGGCGCGGTCCTCACCCATGTCGACGGCCGGCCGGTGGACCCGGTGGCGGGCCCGTACCCGCTGCTGACGGCGGCGGGCGGCACCACGGTGGAGCTGACCTTCTCCCCGGCGGGCGGCGGCCCCTCCCGCCGGGTGGCGATCATGCCGCTGGTCGACGAACGCCCGCTGCGCTACCAGGACTGGGTGGCCAAACGCCGTGACGTCGTACGGGAGTTGAGCGGCGGCAAGTGCGGCTATCTGCACATCCCGGACCTGGGCGGCTCCGGCTGGGCCCAGTTCAACCGGGACCTGCGCCTGGAGGTGGCCCGGCCCGCGCTCATCGTGGACGTACGGGGCAACGCGGGCGGCCACATCAGCGAGCTGGTCGTGGAGAAGCTCACCCGCACGATCCTCGGCTGGGACCTGACCCGTAACGCGCAGGCGGTGAGCTACGCCTCCAACGCGCCGCGCGGACCGGTGGTGGCCCTGGCGGACGAGGCGACCTCCTCGGACGGCGACATGATCACGGCGGCGTTCCGGCTGCTGAAGATGGGGCCCGTGGTGGGCCAGCGCACCTGGGGCGGGGTGGTCGGCATGACCGGCCGCCACCGGCTCGGCGACGGCACGTCGATCACGGTGCCGATGAACGCCGCCTGGTTCGACACGTACGGCTGGTCGGTGGAGAACCACGGTGTGGAGCCGGACGTGGAGGCCCTGCGCACCCCGCTGGACTGGGCGGAGGGCCGGTACGCGGTCCTGGACGACGCGGTCCGCCTGGCGCTGGACCTGCTGGCGGCCCACCCGGCGGCGACGCCCCCGTCGTACGACACGGCACCGAACCTGCGAAGGCCGCCGCTGCCGCCGAGGTGACGGCCGGTCACACCGGGCGGCATCCCCCGTGCGGGCGTGGTGTGCACCCGTCCGGGCGTCCCGGGCGGGCGCTCGTCCGCGGGCGGCGGACACGATGGAAGGGGCCGCCCACGTACGAGGGAGACGCATGACCGAGAACCGCTCGGACCAGATCGCACGCGGTCGGCCCGGGGAGGGCCCCGGACCGGCCCCCGCCCCGCCCGACCTGCGGCGGATCGGGGCCAACCCGGACTTCTGGTACCCGGTCGCCCTCTCCCGGAGCGTACGGAAGGAAGGGGTGGCCGCGGCCGTGTTCGCCGGGGAGCGCATCGCGCTCTACCGCGCCCGGAGCGGTGCCGTCCACGCGCTGGAGGACCGGTGCGCCCACCGGCAGGTGCCGCTGAGCATGGGCGTCGTGGACGGCGAGACGCTCCGCTGCTGCTACCACGCCTGGGCCTACCGCGGCGACGGCCGCATCTCGCAGATCCCCTACCTCGCCAAGGGCGACGCCCGGCCGCCGCGCGGCGTGCGCGCCTATCCGGTGCGCGAGGCGTACGGCCTGGTGTTCGTCTTCCCGGGCGACCCGGAGAAGGCGGCGGTCACCGCGCTGCCCGACGTTCCCGCCTTCGCCTCGCCGCAGTACAAGACGATGACGTTCTCCCGGACCGTGCGCTGCCACTACTCGTTCCTGCACGAGAACCTGCTCGACATGAACCACCAGTTCCTCCACCGGGGCGTGGTCGGCAAGCTCCAGCCGAAGCTGCTGGGGTACGAGAGCGGCCCCGCCTCGGTGGAGGCCCGCTACCTGTTCACCCACACCGGCGGCAAGCGCAACCGCAGCGCGAGCCTGCTGGCCGCCGAGGGCCTGGGCGGCCGGTCCTCCAGCGATGTCATGACCATCCGCACCGAGTACCCCTACCAGACGCTGGACCTGGTCCCGGAGAACGCCGACCACCCGGCGCTGCGCCTCTGGGCGGTGTACGTCCCCGAGGACGCGGAGCAGCGCGTCTGCCACGCCTACGGGCTGCTCATGATCGAGAAGCCCAGGGTCCCCGCCGCCCTCAACGTGGCCTGGCCGTTCATCCGGCACTTCACCGAACGGGTCTTCGCGGAGGACCGCATGGCCGTCGAAGCCGAACAGCGGGCGTGGGACGAGCAGGGCGAGGACCGCAACCACGAGGTCTTCTCGCTGATCCTGGACGTCCGCGACGTCCTGCGCGCCAACGGCGTCCCGCTCTAGGTCCGTCAACGAGAAGGAGGCGCACCCGGGAATCCGGGTGCGCCTCCCGACGCGACGCGTACGCACGCGCTGACCGCAGCACGTACGCGTCACACCTCAACGACCGTCAACGGTCAAAACGCTCGCGCGCCTGGTCCTTCGCGTCCTGGGCACGGTCCTTCATGCCCGAGGAGGAGTCCGACCGCTGGTCGCGGGCCCGGGAGGCCCGGTCCTGGGCCTGGTCCTTGCCCTGACCGGTCTTCTGCTTGGCCTGGTCGGCGAGCTCCTGCGCCTTGTCCTTGAACTGGTCTGCGATACCCATGCTGTTCACTCCTGTGGGATGCGTGGGACGGATGCGGGGGTGGCCCCAGCGGGGCCGTGCTCAGCGTTACACGACCCGACATCCCGCGCATTTCGGACCGTTACCCACCGTGAGGCGGGGCCTGTCCACCCCGTTACGCACGGTCCGAGCGCTCCGCACGCGCGTCCTGGTCCGCCGCGCCCCCGGCCCCCACCAAGCCCTTCGACACGGTGTGCAGGCGCGGTTCGAAGCGCCGCATCTCGCGCTGTCCGCCGAGCGCGATGACCGAGGGCAGGTAGCCCCGGACCGACTGCATCCCGCGCAGCCACCACTGGGCGTAGACGTGTGGGGAGCGCCGCGCGATACCGTCCACGATCCGGTCCACGGCCGGGCCGAGCGGGTAGGTGCGGTTCATCGGCCACGGCAGCCGCTGCCGCAACTCCCGCATCACGGAGTCCTGGTCCGCGCCGCGCACCATGTCGGTGTCGGTCCAGGAGAGGTAGCCGACGCCGACCTTGACGCCCTTGTGGCCGACCTCGGCGCGCAGGCTGTGCGCGAAGGCCTCGACGCCCGACTTGGACGCGCAGTACGCGGTCATCATCGGGGCCGGGGTGATCGCGGCCAGCGACGCTATCTGCAGGAAGTAGCCGCGGCTCTCCGTCAACACCGGCAGGAAGGCCCGCCCGGTGACCGCGCCGCCGATGAGGTTGACCTCGATGACCCGCCGCCAGGCGGCCGGGTCGGAGTCGGCGAACGGGCCGCCCGCGGCGACGCCGGCGTTGGCGACGACCACGTCGACCTTGCCGAACCGATCCTTCACCTCGCGCGCCACCTGGGCCATCGCCTCATGGTCGGTGACGTCGGCGAACCAGTGGTCGCTCTCGCCGTGCAGCCGGTCGGAGACCTGCTTCAGCTCGTCCGGCTCCAGGCCGACGAGCGCGAGGGTCGCCCCCCGTGCGGACAGCTTGCGGGCGAGCAGTTCGCCCACACCCCGGGCCGCGCCGGTGACGACGACGACCTGGCCCTCCAGATTCCGCTTGTCGCTCATGCGACATCCTCCTTCTCCGCCGTGGCGGACGCGCCCGTGGCGACGTACCGGATGACCAGCTCCCTGATTTTCGCCGACACGGCCTCCGGGGCCTCGACCGGCGTCATGTGTCCCATGCCCGTCAGCTCGGTCAGGCCGAGGCCGACCGGCAGGGCGTCCGCGATGGCCCGGGCGAGGACCGGCGGGGTCAGCCGGTCGTCCGTGCCGGCGATCACCGCGGTCGGCACCCGCAACGCCCGTACGCCGGCCACGAGATCCAGCTCGGCGAGCACATGGCCCCACCCCACCCGGGCGCGGCGCGGGCAGGCGTGCACGATACGGGCGCAGGCGTCGACCCGGTCCGGCGCCGAACCCCGCCCCATCGTGGCGTACTTGAGGATCTTCCTGGAGACCGGGTTCACCGGCCCGAGTGGGGCTTTCGCGCCCAGGACGGCGGTGGTGAGCCGGGTCCGCAGCACACCCGCGCGGAGTGGCAGGACCAGGGCCTCGGCGGTCAGCCGCGCACTGCCGGTGGAACAGAGCAGCACGGCTGCGGCGTGTTCGCGCAGTCCGGGACGGGAGGCCGCCGCCATCACCGTCATCCCGCCCATGGAGTGCCCGGCGACGACCGCCTTGCGGCCCGGGGCGAGCGTCGTGGCGAGGACCGCTTCGAGGTCGTCGGCCAGCGCGTTCGTGCTGTAACCGCCGGGTCCGGGCTCGGGGGAGAGCCCGTGGCCGCGCTGGTCGTAGGCGATGACGCGGTGGTCGGCGACCAGGTCGCGGATCTGGGCGTCCCAGAAGCGGGTGTTGCAGGTCCAGCCGTGGGCGAGGACGACGGCGGGCGCGTCCTCGGGGCCGTGCAGTTCGACGTGGATCCGCGCACCGTCGGCGGAGCGCGCGGTCAGCTCGGCGGCGGGCACGGGCGGGAGGGTGCCGCGGTGCAGGAGCCGGCTCATCGCGTGGCCTCCTCGGCGACGGGCCCCGCTTCCGACGCGGCGGCGGTCACGGTCTCGCGGTCGGTGCGGCCGGGCTGCTCGGGGACGCGTCCGGTTCCGACGGCCCTACGTTCACCGTCCACGACGCCGGCCCGGACGACGTCGTACTCCGCGAGGTCCACCGACCGGGTCTGGCGCCGGAACTCACCCGTCGTGCCCGGCCAGACGGTGGTGTTGCGGCCCGCCTCGTCCAGGTACCAGCTGGTGCAGCCGCCGGTGTTCCACACCGTGCGCTTCATCCGCTGCTGGACCTTGTCGTTCCACGCGGTGACCGAGGCGGACCGGGCGTCGAGCGCGGCGCGTCCGCCCAGCACGTTCAACTGGCGGAGGTAGTCGGCCATGTAGTTCAGCTGGGACTCGATCATCAGGATCATCGAGGAGTTCCCGAGGCCCGTGTTGGGGCCGATGATCGTCATCCAGTTGGGGAACCCGGAGGCGGTCGCGCCGCGCAGCGAGTTCATCCCGTCCTTCCAGGTCTCGGCGAGGGTGATGCCCTCCGCTCCGACGACCCGCTCGGCGATCGGCATGTCCGTCACGTGGAAGCCGGTGCCGAAGATGATCGCGTCGACCTCGGCCTCGGTGCCGTCGGCGGCGACGACCGTGGAGCCGCGTATCTCACTGAGCCCGGAGGCGACCACGTCCACATTGGGCTGGGCGAGCGCCGGGTAGTAGGTGCTGGAGAGCAGGATCCGCTTGCAGCCGATGCGGTAGTCGGGGGTCAGCTTGGCCCGCAGGCCCGGGTCCTTGATGGCCCGTGCCATGTTGGACTTGGCTATCTTCTCCACCAGACCCAGCTGGTCGGGGTGCTTGGTGAAGGCGCTGACCTGCAACTCCCTTATACCCCACAGCAGTCCGCGGCGCGCGGTGCCGGTGACGGGGACCGCCCGGTGGAGGGCGCGCTCGGCCTTGCTGATGGTGCGGTCCATGCGCGGCATGACCCACGGCGGGGTGCGCTGGAAGAGCGTGAGCTTCGCGGTCCTGGGCTGGATCGCCGGGACGATCTGGATCGCGGAGGCGCCGGTGCCGACCATCGCCACGCGCTTGCCGGCCAGGTCGTAGTCGTGGTCCCAGCGCGCGGAGTGGAAGACCTTTCCGGGGAAGGAGTCGAACCCCGGTATGTCGGGCATCTTGGGGTCGGAGAGCGGACCGGTGGCGGAGACGACGACGTCCGCGTGGAGCGTGGTCCCGTTGGCCGACTCGATCACCCAGTACAGGTTCTCCTTGTCCCAGCTCATCAGCTTCACCTCGTGGTTCAGCCGGATGTGCGGGCGGAGCCCGAAGGTGTCGGCGACGCGCTCCAGGTAGGCCCGGATGTGCTCCTGGCCGGAGAAGGTGCGCGGCCAGTCCGGGTTGGGCGCGAAGGAGAAGGAGTAGAGGTGGGACGGTACGTCACAGGCGCAGCCGGGATAGCTGTTGTCCCGCCAGGTGCCGCCCACCGAGCCGGCCCGTTCCAGGACGACGAAATCGGTGATGCCTTCGCGGCGCAGCCGGACGGCGGCCCCCAGGCCCCCGAATCCGGTTCCGATCACCGCCACACGTACGTGCTCCTGCTGGGCCATGCTGCCGCCTCCCGCGGTACGTCACGCGACTCCGCCAGCAATCACTGGCATGGTTCGGAGAGTAGAGCAGGACCGTACTGATGGGTAGGGGGCGGACCAAGGAAAGTTACCGGCGGTACAACATAGGGTGCCTCTGTGGCTGAAGGACGCGAGCACCGCGAATACCGCATGGAGGAGCTGGCCAAGGAGGCCGGCATCACCGTGCGGACCCTGCGTTTCTACCGGGAGCGCGGGCTGATCCCGCCACCTCGCCGCGAGGGCCGGATCGCCTGGTACGACGACCACCACCTGGCCCGGCTGCGGACCATCACGGGCCTGCTGGAGCGCGGTCACACGCTCAACGGCATCGCCGATCTGGCGGCCACCTTCGATAGCGGCCGCGATGTCGCCGAGGTGCTGGGACTGGGCGAACCGACCGAGGAGACCCCGGTCCGGCTCACCCCGGAGCAGCTCGCGGACTACTTCGAGGGCGAGGTCACGCCGGAGAACCTCGCCGCCGCGCTGGACCTGGGCTATCTCGCCACCGACGGGGACGAGATCGTGCACATCAGCCGCCGCCTCCTGGAGGTGTCGGCCGAGCTCGTACGGGAAGGGGTGCCGCTGTCCACGGTGCTCTCCTCGGGCCGCCGCGTCCGCGAGCACGCGGAGGCGCTCGCCGAGATCTTCGTGCGCGTACTGCATGCCCACACGAAGGAGGCCGAACCCGCCCAACTCCGGCCCCTGGCCCGCGCGGTGGTGGACGCGGAGCTGTCGATGGCCCTGGACCGGCGGCTGCGCCGCGAGGACGGCACCCAGCCCCCGAAGGCGTGACCGCACCGAGGGACCGGGACCGCGCGACGCCGCCCGCGCCAGCCGACCGGGGGCCGGCCGCCTAGCGCTCGTAGACGACCGTGACGGGCGCGTGGTCGCTCCAGCGCTCGCCGTGCGTGGCCGCCCGCTCGACCCACGCCTTCACCGCACGCCCGGCCAGCCCCGGGGTGGCCATCTGGTAGTCGATGCGCCAGCCGGTGTCGTTGTCGAAAGCCCGACCCCGGTAGGACCACCAGCTGTACGGCCCCTCGGCATCCGGGTGCAGCGACCGCACGACGTCCACGTACGCGGCCTCCTCCAGGACGCGGGTCAGCCAGGCGCGCTCCTCGGGGAGGAAACCGGAGCTCTTGCGGTTGGCCTTCCAGTTCTTCAGGTCGGCCTCCTGGTGGGCGATGTTCCAGTCACCGCAGACCACCACCTCGCGGCCGTCCGCCGCCGCCCGCGCCTTCAGTCCCTGGAGGTAGGGGAGGAAGGCCGCCATGAAGCGCTCCTTCTCGTCCTGCCGCTCGGTACCGACCTCGCCGGAGGGCAGGTACAGGCTCGCGACGGTGACCCCGGGGAGGTCGATCTCCGCATACCGGCCGCTCATGTCGAACTCCTCGGCCCCGGGGACCCCGTGGCCGCCGAAGCCGATCTGGACCCGCTCGGGGGCCTGCCGCGAGTAGAGCGAGACGCCCGCGCGCCCCTTGGCGGCGGCGGGCGCGTGGACGGTGTGCCACCCTGCGGGGGCGCCCACCCCTTCGGGCAGCTGGGCGAGCTCGGCCCGCACTTCCTGGAGACAGACCACATCGGCGTCGGTCCCGGCCAGCCACTCGACGAAGCCCTTCTTGGCGGCGGCCCGGAGCCCATTAACATTCACAGACGTAACGGTCAGCATCCCCGAACAGTACCTACTCCACCCCAGCGCACAGATATACGATACTCAGCATGCTTATTCACCCTCGGCCCTTCGACCACCCCGACGCCGTCAAACTCAACGACCAGGTGCAGCTCGAATACGCCGAGCGCTACGGCGACGAGGGCGATGTCACACCGCTCGACCCGTCGATGTTCGTGCCGCCGCACGGTCTGTATCTGCTCGCCTACGACGAGCAGGAGCGCCCGGTGGCGACCGGCGGCTGGCGGACCCAGAACCTCAACGCCGACGGCTACGAGGACGGCGACGCCGAGATCAAGCGGATGTTCGTGATCCCCGAGGGCCGGGGCCGGGGCCTGGCCCGGCGGATGCTCGCCGCCCTGGAGGAGGACGCCCGGGCCGCGGGCCGGACCAGGATGGTCCTGGAGACCGGCGACCAGCAGCCCGAGGCCGTCGCGCTGTACACCTCGTGCGGTTACACCGTCTGCGACGTGAAGTTCGGCCACTACCGGACGTACGACAGCAGCATCTGCATGGCGAAGCCGCTGCGGCGGCCGTAGGCGGCCGGCCGACGGGGACCGGCGGTCGGTCACGCACTCCGGCCAGGCGGTTCGGTCAGGCACTCCGGCCGGGGCTGTCGGTCACGCACTCCCGCCGAGCACCAGCATCACGTGCTCGTCCTCCCCGTGCCGCACGGTGCCGGTCGCCGTGAACCCGCACTTCTCCAGCAGGCGTACCGAGCCGGTGTTGCCCGAGACGGGGTCCGCGTACAGCGGGCGGGCCGTCTCCCGCTCCAGGAACGCGGTCAGCGCCCGCGTGCCGATGCCCCGGCCCCAGTACGCACGGCCGAACCAGTAGCCGAGGAAGCGCCGGTCCTCCTCCCACCAGGCCACGATGTTCCCCGCCGTCTCCCCGTCCACGAGGACCGTCTGCACGAAGTTGGCGGGATCGCCCAGCACCCGCGTCTTCCAGTGCGCCATGAACGCGTCCCTCTCCCGAGGGGTGAACCGCGACCGCCGGACCGCCTCCGGATCGTGCTCGTACGCGAGAAACACATCCAGGTCCTCGGGTAGGACATCCCTGAGCTGCACGCTGTTCTCCATACCGACCGAGTCTGGCACCCGCCACTGACAATCGGCCCGGCCGCTCACCTCGGGGTGGCCAGCACCTGGGTCCAGTAGGGACCGCGCGGGGAGTCGGCGATGCCCACGCCCACGTGGACGAAGTCGCAGTTGAAGATGTCGTCGTCCCGGCCGGGGCTGTTGCGCCACTCCTCGACGACCGCGGCCGGATCGCTCATTCCGGTCGCGATGGTCTCCCCGACGGCCGACCACGCGTAGCCGGTGGCGCCGACCCGGTCGCCCGCACCCCGGCCCGAGGAGTCGGTGTGGGCGAAGTAGTTCCGCGCGGCCATGTCCTCGGAGTGCCGCTGGGCGACCTCGGTCAGCCGGGGGTCGGTCTCCAGCTCCGGGCAGCCGTTCGCGGCGCGCAGGGTGTTGACCCGGGTCACCACGCGGGCGTCCGGGCCGGGTCGCGGCTTTGGCGCCGGCGAGGCGGAAGGCGACGGCGGGACGGTGGGCGGCCGGGTGGCGGCGGTCCGGCTCGGGGTGGGCGTGGGCGTGGGCGTGGGCGAGACCGTGGAGGGGCTGGGGCTCGGCTCGGCGGGGGCGGTCGCGGGCGGGGGCACGGGGCTGCGGGTGGCGCCGCCGCCCCGGGACTCGGGCTCGGTCGGGGCGGAGGGCCAGATCAGTACGGCGAGGGCGGCCACGGCTGCCGCCCCGGCTATGAGCCCGGCCGCCTTCGAGGCCGAGAAGGCGGCCGGAGCGGCGTGCGCGGCGGCCGAGGGCGCGGCGGCGGAAACGGTGGCCGGGGCGGTCGAGGAGGCGACGGCCACCGCCACCTGCTGCCCGCTGTCGTAGAGCGGCACCACGAGCGCGAGCCCGGAGAGCAGACCCTCCGGCGGGACCAGCCCCGTACTGCCGTCGGAGCAGGAGGCGCAGCCCCGTACATGGCGGGCGATCCGCTTGCGCCACAGGGGCGTCGGCGTACCGTCCCAGTCGCCCAGCAGGTCCTCCAGGGCCGGGCAGCGGGGGTCGGAGGCCAGGGCCCGGACGACCGTGCGGCCGACGTCGAGCTGGTTCTTCACCCGCTGGACGCGCACGGCTGCGTGCTGCGGGGAAAGACCGAGCGCCTCGGCCAGCTCGGACCGGGTGAGGTCGCCGGTCGTCTCCAGCCACCACAGGGAGAGCACATCGCGCTCGGCCTCGTCCAGCCAGCGGGTCGCCTCGGCCGTCTCGCGCCGCTGGCCGGAGAGTTCGAGGCGCAGGATCGTCAGGTCGACGAAGTCGGCGGCGGGATCGGCGGGGTCATTGGTCTCCTCCAGCGGGGCGGGGCGGTGGCCGAGGTTGGACCAGCGGCTGCGGACCTGGTTCATGGCGATGGCGACGAGCCAGGAGCGGAAACGGGCCGGATCGCGCAGGGCGGGCAGGCCGGAAAGCGCCCGGAGCATGGTCTCCTGCACCACGTCGTCCACGTCCGGATGGCCGTTGAGGGCGCGCCCGACGACGTTGTAGACCAGCGGGAGGTACTGAGCGGCCAGCCGTTCGCCGGCGGCCCGGTCCCCGTCCCTCGCCGCGATGACCAGAGCGGTGCTGTCCACGCCGTTCACGCCCTTCGTTCGGTTCGCCACCGGAATGTGGGCCAGGTCACCCCTGGGGGTTTTGTTATCCGTCCCCGGTCCGGTGGTCAACCAGTATGCGGGGGCCGGCAGGCAGCCCCGCCGGGAGAGTGCGGGAGCGGGGAGAGACATGTCGAGCGACACGGAAACCGACGAGGCGCACGCCACCGCGGCGCGGACGGGCGAGGCCATCACCACCTCGGCCCTGCACGCTGCGGCGACCGGCGCCGACACCTTCCCCGGGGTCCTGCGGGAGGCGCTGAACCGCCGCGGGCTCTCCCTGGAGCGGGTGAGCGAACGGCTCAGGGTGCGCGGCATCACCATCAGCCAGGCCACCCTGAGCAGCTGGCAGCGCGGCCGCAGCCAGCCCGAACGGGCCCGCTCCCTCCAGGCGGTGGACGTGCTGGAGGAGATCCTGGAACTGCCCGCCGGGTCGCTGCGTTCGCTGCTCGGCCCGCGCCGCCCGCGCGGCCGGACCACCCCGCCCGACACGGAGGGCGCGGCGCTCCAGATCCTCGGCGAGGACTCGGTGGTGGAGAAGGCGCTCGGCGCCCGCTTCCGCCACTTCAACCAGGAGACCAGCTCGCTGATGGTCCACGACATCGTCAGGGTCGGCGAGAGCGGCACACTGAGCGGGATCTCCACCACGAACGTGCTGCGGGCCAAGCGGGCCGGGGCCGACCGGGCGGTCTTCGTCCTCAGCTTCGACGACGAGGCGGCCGAACCCGTCGACATCCGCGTCACCTGCGGCCGCCTGGCGGAGGCCACGTATCTGAAAGGGCTCAAGTCCCTCGTGCTGGAGATCCACTTCGGCCGGGAACTGGCCAAGCTGGACACCACGGTGGTGAGTTACGCGGTCGAGGTGAGCCCGTCCGAGACCCCGGCCACGCACTACGAACGCTGGTCGCGGACGAACCTCCACGAATACCTCCAGCAGGTCTTCTTCCACCCCGGCGCCCTTCCCGCGGACTGCCACCGCTACGTCCGGGACAGGGTCGGCGACCCGCCCCGCGGCCGCCGTCGCATCCCGCTGAGCGAGGCGCACGACGTCCATGTGCTCACCTCCCGGTGCAAGCCCGGCGTCCACGGGGTGGCGTGGGAGTACGGGACGGGAACGGGCGGAACGGGTGGTACGGGTGGGCCGGGAACAAGTGGAACGGGAGACCGCCCAGGATGAGTGGACGGTCTCCCGCGTCTGGGGGGTGGCCTTTTCCGCCGGTCTGGTCCCGCGGTGGGACTACTTGGTGTTGAGGGTCAGCCCGTAGTACGCGAGGGCGTCGTCGAGCGGCTGGAAGTAGGAGGAGCCGGGCGAGTTGACCTGGCCGTTGCAGCGCTGGTTGGTGGGACCGCCGGACGTCATGCCCTGGGCCTGGTCACCGGAGACGTACGCGCCGCCGCTGTCCCCTCCCTGGGTGCAGACGCTGGAGCTGGCCAGTCCGGTCACGACGGTGTCCGGGCCGCCGTTCTGGTCGGTGTAGGTGACGCTGACGTTGTACGAACCGACCTTGCCGCACGTCCAGTTGGTGGTCTGGCCGGACTTGCAGAGCGCCGCGCCGGAGGGGGCCCGCTTGCTGCCCTTGACCGGGACGGTGCCGGCCTTGCCGTACGTGGTGATGTCGAGGCCGATCGAGTTCCCGGCGTCGACGGCGGCGATGCCCATGTCGACGCTGCGGGTGCCGAGCGCGAACCGGGTGTGGGTGCCCTTGGCGAACCGGGTGCCGTTGTACGCCAGTACGGGCAGGTCCTCGATGCAGTGGCCGGCGGTCACGAGCACCTGCTTGCCGTTACGGTCCTTGGCGCCGTAACCGACGGAACAGAGGTAGCCGTTGAAGGTCATCCGGCTGCCGGGCGGAACGACGGCCTGGGTCTCCAGCTTCTCCTGGCCCTTGATCACGCGCACGGCGTCGCCGTTGCTCTGCGCGGCCTTGAGGAAGCTGCGGGTGGCGGCGTCGGTGGCGCCGTTGACCTCGACGGTCACGGTGTCCGACGCGAGGTCGACGGACCACGCGGAGACCCCGGCCGGAGCGCTCTTGAGCGCCTTGGCGTCGAGCTGGGCCTTGATGCGGTCGAGTTCGCTCTCGCCGCGCTCGGGCACCCGGGCCTTGAGACCCGCGGCCCGGACGTCCTTCGCCGCCTCGGCGTCGGCGGCGTTGACGACCAGCGAACCGTCCTTGGCGAAGAAGGCCCCGAGTGTGTCGACCCGGTCCTTCCGCAGCTCCGCGAACCGGTCCTGCTGCTCGGCCTCACGGTCCAGCCGCTCGACGGCGGCCTTCTCGCTGACACCCAGGGTCACGGCGAGCGCCTTGACCATCTCCGGCTGGTACGCCGGCGCCGCCGCGGGCGCCGAGGGCTCCTCCGTCGTACCGGCGTAGGCCCCTGTGGCGACTCCGGCCGACAGAAGGGCGCCGATCGAGGCGGCCACGATGTATCTGCGCGCGTTCTTCTTTCCGTTCTTCACGCGATTCCTTCCGCTACGCAGGCGAGCGTCCAGACAATGGGGGGGTGGCCACACCGCGCCTGGGGAAGCGCGATGTGTTCCATGGACACTGCCCGGCGGCGATGACATGTTCCTGTCGCCGCGCCTCGAACTCTGTCGTAGCCGGAACTGCCGCGACAAGAAGTGGCGGTGGGGCTCTTTTCTACAGAACTGGCCGAGAACTGTAGAGAGAACGAGGGAAAGCGCTGGTGCGGACCTTTGCGCCGGGTCGTACGCCTGTTCCGGAGTCCGCCCCGAGCACCATTCCCCAGCAGTAGAGTTGCCTTCCGAATGAGGGGGGACACCGGCGTGAACAGAGGCCGAAGAGCCGTACTGATGTGGACGGGCCTGGCGGTCGCCGTGCTCGCGGGAGTGCTGTCCTTCCTCAGTTGGGACCGGGCCGACCAGGTGGCCGGAGTGGTCTCCGCCGTGGTCGGCGTGGCCGCCCTGGGAGTCGGCGTGTACGGGGCGCTCGGCCCGCCCCGGGGCCCCGACGTGCAGGTCTCGGCCACGGGAAGGGCCGTGTCCCGCGGCGGCGGCGAGGCCAACACCGGGTTCGTCGCTCCGGCCTCCACCACCGCGCCCGGTTCGGTGTCCGTCAGTGGCACCGGTGACGCGGAGGCCGACGGGGGCAGCGCCAACTCCGGATTCCGGCAGGGGTAGCGGGGCTGTGGCCGACGGCAGGATCGGGGCGAAGGGAACGGGCGACGCGTCGGCGCAAGGGAGCGCGGCTCTCTCGAACACCGGGGTCATCAACGGCCCGGTGACCCTTTACTCTCCCCTGCGTCGGCCCGCAGTGTCGGGCTATCTGCTCCAGGTCGAGAGGGTGGCGGCGGCCGACTTCCGGGGACGTGAGGCCGAGCTTTCGAAACTGGCGTCCTTCAGCACGCAGGCGCGTCCGGAAGACGTTCCCGAAAGGAACTACTGGCGCTGGCTGGCCCCCGCCTGGGCCGGAAAGTCCGCCCTGCTGGCGGAGTTCGTCCTGAACCCACCGGCCGGAATCGACGTCGTAGCGTTCTTCATCACCTCCCGTATGGCGGGCCAGAACGACGCCGCCGCCTTCTGCGAGGTCGTCCAGCGACAGCTGTACGCCCTGTTGCGGGAGGAGGAGCCGCTGAGCACGCCGGCCACGCGGGACGAACAGCTGCGGCTCGCCATGGACCGGGCGGCGGAGCGCTGCGCGGTGGAGGGCCGACGGCTTGTCCTGGTGGTGGACGGCCTGGACGAGGACCACGGCGTCACCGCCGGTCCCGACTGCCACAGCATCGCCGCGCTGCTGCCCCGCACTCCCCCGCGCGGCATGCGGATCATCGTGGCCGGCCGCCCGCACCCGCCGGTTCCGGACGACGTGCCCGGCGACCATCCGCTGCGGACCACGGAGATCAACCACTGGCTGGAACCCTCCCCGTACGCCCAGGCGGTCCGCTGGGACGCGGAGCAGAACCTGCTGCGCCTGCTCGACGGCGGCGGACTGGGGCGTGAGCTGGTCGGTCTGACGGTGGCGGCGGGCGGTGGTCTCAGCGCGAGCGACATCGCCGAACTGACCGGAAGCCGCCCCCGCCTCGTGGAACGCGAACTGTCGGCGGTGACCGGTCGCAGTTTCCGCCGCCGCTCCATGCACTGGGCGTCCCACGGACCCGAGGTCTACCTCCTGGCCCACGAGGAGATCCAGCGCAGCGCGGCGGAGCTCCTCACGGACGCCGAGCTGGCGGCCTGCCGCACGCGTCTGCACCGATGGGCCCAGACGTACCGGAGCGCGGGCTGGCCCGCCACGACGCCCGAGTACCTGCTGCGCGGTTACGCCCAACTCCTGCGGGAACTGGGAAGCACCGGACAGCTGGTGGAGCTGGTCTGCGACGCCGCACGGCAGGAGCGGCTGTGGCAGGTCACCGGGGCCGACCTCGAGGCACTCAGCGAACTGTCGACCTCGCTGGACCAGTTGCTGGCGCACGGCAGGCAGAGGGGTGACCTGGACATCTCGGCCGCTCTGCGCCTGGCGGCGGCCCGCGACGGACTGCACAAGCGGACGGCTGTCCTGCCCGCCGATCTCATCGGCCTGTGGGCCCGGCTCGGGCACACCGGCCGGGCCGTCAGTCTGGCGGAATCGCAGCGCGAGTCGTACAACCGGGTAAGCGCCCTGACCGCCGTTGCCGCCTGCCTCGCCGCCACCGGTCACCGGGAGCGGGCGGAGGCGCTGGCGGCGGATGCGGACAGCCGCGAGGACGAGGCCCGCTTCCTCGAAGCCATCGCGAAAGGGCTGGCGGAGGCGGGCCTCTACAGCGAGGCCTTCCGGACGGTCGAGAGGATGGAGGGCACGGACCGGTTCGCGAAGGCTCTCGTCGCGACGGTCAGGCGGGCGGCGGGCGACCACGCAGCACACGGGCGGCTCGGGGCGGAGACGGTCACGCCGCACCTCGCCGAGGCGGTGCACGCCGTCGCGACGGTTCGCGGCGTCGAGCAAGGCGAGCTGTACGCCGATCTGGCCTGCGCGTTCTCCCTGTTCGGAGACGAGGAACAGGCGCGGGAGACGACAGACCTGGCCGTCCGGGACCGTTCGGACGGCGAAGGGGCGTTCCGGCAGGCCCAGAATCTCAGTCACATAGCCGTACGCCTCGCACCGTCACCAGGTCTCGCGCAGCGCGCCGCGAGCATCGCCCGTGACGCGGCCGAGTTGGCGGATACGCTCGACGATCCCCGAAGCGTCGAGTGGCTCTTCCCTCAGGTCGCCGCGGGCCTGGCGGCGACCGGGCAGTACGAGCGCGCGGAACAGGTCGCCAGGGCCCTGCCCGATCCGGCCGACCATGACGAAGGCCTGTGCGCCGCCGCCAGGGCGGCGGCGCACGCCGGCGCCCCGTGCTGGGCGCTGGAGGTCGCGGACCGCCTCAACGATCCGATCGACCGGGCCAGTGTTCTGGTCGCTGTCGGCAGGAAGCTGGCGCGGTCCGCCGAACCGGCAGAGACCTCGCACCTGGCCCGGCGGGTCCTCACGGTGATCGACGAAGTGTCCGCCCAGGTATGGCGGGTGAGTTTTCTGACCAGCACGTCGGAGTTCCTCCTCCGGGCGGGCGCGAGGGAACAGGCCGAGGCCGTGGCGGCCACAGCGACGGTTCTCGCCCGGAACCGTACAACGCCCCGGGGCAGCGTGACCGCGCAGATCGCCGTCGCCAGGGCCATGGTGGCGGCGGGCGCCGAGGCCGAGGCCCACCGGCTCGTCGACTGGGCGACGGAGTCGGCCGAAGCGGAGGCCGGATACGTCCGGCTGCTGCGTCTGGTCGACGTGGCGGGCGGGTTGCACGCGATCGGCCAGGACGACCACAAGGTGGCCATGCTGTCCGCACTGCTCGAAGAGGTCCGGCTGGAGGCACACCACTCGGAACACGCTGATTCCCTGCAGCGCGTGGCCGAGGCGTTCGGTGAGACAGGCCACCCCGACCTGGCGAGGGAGGTGGCTCGGGAGCTCCTCGACGGGGCGGAAGCCTTGGACAGCGCGTACCAGCAGGGGTGGAACAGATACTGCGCGGCCGGCGCCTATCTGGCGGCCGGGGACTTCGACAAGGCCTTGTCTCTCGCCTGCTCCCTGCCGGACGACGTGCTGGACGACTTCCGCTCCGGTGTCGTGGAGGAGCTGGTGCGGGCAGGCGAATACGTGTGGGCCGAGCGGCTCGCCGAGGAGTTGACCGGCACCATCGAAGGCGATCGCAGCCTCATACACATCGCGGCGGGCATGGCGGCCAGGGGTGACTTCCCCGGCGCGGTCGCCCTGCTCGACGAGATCCCCGTACCGGGCCTGCGCGACGAGGCCCTGGAGAAGGTCGTCAGCGCCTCGGCCCGGGCGGGCGCGCCGCACGAACCCCACGCCCTGGCCGGCACCATCACGGACCCGGGCCACCGGAGCAAGGCGCTCGCGGCCGTCGCCCGCGCCCACGGCCCCACCCCGGAGGGCCGCGTCCTGCTCGCCGAAGCGCTGACCCTGGGCCCCTGGGACCAGCTGGTCGAGGCGATCGCCGGGGTGGCCCCGGAGCATCTGCTCCTGCTGGCGGACCTGTCCCGAGGCGAGCGGTAGGGGCGCCGCGGGCGCACGGGGACCGTGCGGTCACTCGGCGGCGGGACCCGGCCCGTAGTCCGCCTTGAATCCGCTCAGACCGTCCGCGAGGCGGGCCAGCCACCCGCCCGGGGAGTACGGCTGGGGAGGATCGACCTCCATCCCCAGCTCGGCCATCGCGAGGCCGTAGTCGGACTCCTCCAGGCCGAGGGCGAGAAGCTCGCGAAGTTCACCCGCGAGACGGGCGACCAACTGCGGGTCGGTGGTCGCGGTGTAGTCGCGCACGGCCGCGTCGTGGTCCGGGAACTCGTCCGGCATGTCCTGCGAGAACCAGCCGCCGAGGAACTGGCCGAGCTCGGGGAAGCGGGCATGCCACTCCCAGTGGGTGCGAGGGCTAGCCGGGGGCGGCACCTCGCCTTCCTCGATCGACCGCTTCAGATGGTCCGCGACGACGAACAGCCAGTCCCGGATCGCCGACCGGGGCAGGCCGACATCCGGCACGGGGTAGAACTCACCGAGGCTCAGGCGCAGGCGGCCCGGCGGGGTGCGGGCGTAGTCGCGGATCTGCCGTTCGGCCGTGGCCAGGGCGTCGGGGCGGGTGTGCCAGGTGTGGCGGAGGTAGGCCTGGAGCGCCTCGCTCGGCCTGTCCGGCTCGTCGTCGGCAGACATCCCGGTGTACGCCCTGATGACCTGGTCCAACTCGCCGTAGCGGCGGTCGAATTCGAGCGGCTTCATGGACACGGCGTGGGACCTCTACAGATAGATCGGGACGGTGGTGAGCACGACGAAGCCGTGCCGGCTCGCGGGCTCACGCCTGAGGACGACCCGTGCCGCGCGCACCTCGACGGGCTCACGCCCGGCGAGCATCATCGCCTGCAGCAGGACGCGGCCGACAGGAGCCTCACGGGTGGGCCAGGCGGCCTCGACGGTGAGACGGGCCCGGGTGCCCTGCGCGAGCCAGCGGCGAATCCTCTGCTCGTTGACGGTCACCACCTGCTGGGTGGCCCATTGGGCGGTTTCCCGGTCGGGGTAGGTGGCCGAGCGGTTCCTTGCGGTCATTCGGGGAACTTCCTGTGAGCTGTGCGTGGTTCAGGAACCTGCATGCTCGGTCCGCATATGGCCGTCGATTTCCCGGATGACTTCGCGCAGCGCCTCGTGCGAAACCCACGGAACCCAACGCGTCACATTGGCGGACAACACCGCGGGCTGCGGAAATGTCACGAGCACCGATTGGGCGTCGGCGGCCAGTCCGGAGAAGGTCTCGCCGCAGAACGGATGCTCCGCGTCGATGAAAGCCGCCAGCGAATCGGACAGCGACGGATACTCGCCGTCGTAGATCCAGTTGGCGCCGAACCCGAAAAGCTCCGGAAAGCGCGCCGCCGCCTCCCAGTCCGCCAGGGGAAGATCGGCGAATCCGGATTCCGGCTCCTGTTCGGCCGCCCGGAGCAACCCGGCCAGCGTGCGCAGGTAGTCGTCTCCGGAAACGCCGCCGCGCGCCTCGTCCAGCCGTTCGGTGAACGTACGGGGGAAAAACGGCGGGCCCTCCGACCGCACGAGGTCGGCCGTGTGGTCGAGCAGGGCGGCAACGGAGGCGACGGGTGACAGCCAGCGTGTCGAGTCGGCGGCCCCCATCGTGCGGACGAGGCGCCTGAGCTCGTCGTTCAGGTCCAGAGCGCCCTGCGACCGCTGAGCGCGCAGCGCTGTCTCGACCACGCGTCTGACCGGCCCGTCGTTGAAGAGGGCACCGGTGTGCGAGATCACGTCGCGATCATCTCCATGCAAGGTCCGGGGGGTCTCAGGGGGCCACAGGGTACGACGTGATCACCACGAAAGGGGGGTCCATGCCCTTCTGGTACTTCAGGGCGACCTGAGCGGAGCGGACTTCGCTCGCGGTCGCCCCCATTCCGTGCGCATCATAGTCGGCGCGCTCGACGGTGCGCCCGGTGGCGTCCGGGAAGGTGAGGGTCAGCGGCGGGGATATCTTGGAGTTGTTCGGGTCCCACGCCGGGTTGTTCCTTTCCCGCTGCTGCACCCGCTCGATCCATTTCTCGATCCGGTCCGCATTGTCGATGTCGTCGAGGGCAGCCTGGGTGTACCGCTGCGCGGATGGGAGATCCTTGTACGACGAAGCGGACGGCGCGTTGTTCTGGTCGCGCAGTCGCTGGGTCAGCTGGTCGTCGGTGAGCCCGATGTGTTTGTCCACACCGTGGCTGTTCCCGATGCCTTCCTGACTCGCGAGGTCGAGCGGAAAGAAATGGTCCTTCGGATCCTCGCCCGGAACCAGGTATTGGTGTTCTTTCTTGAAGTCGTTCAGGGCCCGCGCACCGAACGCCTCGGCCCGCGCCTCCTCCGCGTGGAACGAGGGCGCGCTCCGGTGCGCCTCGTCCAGTGGCGCCATCAGTGCGTCCAGCTTAGGCACCAGTGCGTTGACGCGGGAGTTGTACTCGGTGACGATCGCGTTCAGTTTCGCGGTGTCGATGTTGAGGACGATACCCGCACCGATCTGGGCGGCGCCCTTGACGACGCCCTTCGCCACGCCCTTGACGAACCCTTTGACGTCGTCCATGCCGACGCCGTCCTTGAGGTCCACCTCGACCTTGGGTACGGCATCCTTGACGGCATCCCAGTACACGTCCCAGACCTCGCCGTTGACGTACACGGCCGCCTCGGCGAACTGGTACAGCAGATCGCTGACCTTCTGGGCGGTGTCGAACAACACCGTCATCACCGGATGCGTAGCCGTGGGCGAGGACGCCGAGTCGTGCTTCCACTGGTAGCCCGCGGTGCTCGTGCCCCACGCCGTCGTGCCCCACAGCGAGCTGCAGAACTGGCGCATGGCATCGTGCCATTCGCTGTTGCTCTGCTGCGTGATGCTGCTGACATTGCCCGTCAAGCCGCTCTCGGTCATGGAGAGCGTCATGGTCATCTCCATCCACGCCTTGGAGAGCGAGTTGAGATGGTGCTGCTGCGGGTACGGGTAGACCTCTGCGACCTTGCCCATCCGGAAGGCGTGCTTCACCACCGGCCGCAGCACGTCGCGGATCGGCTCCGGCACCCATTCGAGCAGCGAACGGATCCAGCCGTCGCCGCCGTCGTCGTCGCCCCACTTCAGGTTCGGGACGGAGCCGTAGCCAGGTACTTTCTGGATGACGCTCGGGAGCGGCTGGGTGACCGCCTTCGTCCGGCCCGTGGGGTCGTTGGCCGCTTCGGCCTTGGCGTAGTTGTTGGCCGTGGAGGTGAAGCCGACCGCAGCGCCGCCGATGCTGACGACACTCCTCGCCCACACCTCGAGAAACCGGTTGCCCACCTTCACGTACGAGGCGGCGAAGGCCTGGGGGGCCGTGCCGTAGCCGCCGGCGTCCGGGTACTGCCTCAGCTTGTCCAGGAGGCCCTTGGCGCCTCTGTCCATGGGCGTCTGCTGCATCGCCACGCCGCTCGCGACCCTGAACAGGTCCGCCGGTTTGACGTCAATGGTGCCGTTCTGCCCAGGAGCCTGCGGGCTCGACGGCGAGCCGGAGCCCGGTCCCGCCATCAGCCGACACCCCAGCCCCGCAGCACCGCCCGGTGTGCCGCGGCATAGTTGACGTGCCCCTTGGTGACGACCTCGTGCAGCCACTTCTGTGCCGCCCGCAGGTCCTGAGCGGAGTGGTCCCACTTGTCGAGCTCGTCGACGAAGGCCTCGCGGGCCTCGCCTTCCCAGCTGAGAACGGCCTTCTCCGCCCGGCCGTACAAGAGGTCCAGCTGCTCGTTGAGCTTCTTCAGAATGTCCTCGAGCTCGCCGGTCAGACTCCGCAGCGTCGCGAAGTCGACCGTTATGTGGTCGTCGTCCGCCATCCCTGGTCCCCCCTTGCTCACAGATCGTCGAGGCTGCTCCGCGACGCCTCGGCGACCGGATTCGGCGTCGAGAGCTCAGCGGCCTCGGCCTTCACATCCGTCTCGACCTGGACCTGCCGCAGCCGCTCCATGATGTCGAGTTCCTGCTCCGAGAACCCGTCCCTGCTCAGCCGCACGCCCTGCTCAAGGCGCTGAAGGACCATGCGGATGCGCACGGCGTCCTCGGCGGCGCCCCGGTGCAGAGCTCGGTACGCCTTGGCCGCCGGCCCGCGCCAGCCCGCCTCGATGCTGTCGACAACGGCGTCCATGCGCTTGATCTGAGTGTCGAGATGAGTCTGCATCGCGTCGAGGTCGTCGGCGAGGACGGTCAGTCGATCGCCTTTGACCCGCAGTCTGCTCTGTCCACCTTCGTCGCTCATGGATGGCCCCCCGGGTCCGTGGTGGTCAACAGCGTTGCCCCCGCCGCCACTTCCGTTGCAGGTGACACCCTATCAACGCCCCTGTCAGGGCACGGAGGCGGCAGATCGCCCCACCGAAGGGCCGCCCTTCACCCGCCGGCCCGGCTCTCGCGCGAGGAGGAGCCGAAACGACGAGATCCCGCCCGATCTTTCGATCGGGCGGGATCTCGTCACCGTTCCCGAGAGCTACTCGCGAACTGTCGGTTGTGGACCTGTGGGGATTTGAACCCCAGACCCCCTCGATGCGAACGAGGTGCGCTACCAGACTGCGCCACAGGCCCTTGCGACGTGTGAAACTCTAGCACCCTCACAGGGGTGCTTGGAAATCCGTTCCTCCGCTGGTCAGCGGTGTCGGGTTTCCCGGTGCCCCCGGGTGCTCCCGGGGGCCTCACTCATTGGCCGCACGCGGCCGGTCCTCGTCGTCGTACTGGTCGAAGAGCGGGGTCCGGCCCCCGTCGCGGTTGCGGCGGGACTGGTTCGTGCGCTGGCGCGGGGCCGGGTCGACCGCGGGGGCCGTCGGGTGCGACGTGCCCGTCTGGGTGGGCTCGGCGGTGCTGGAGCGGGCCGCGCTCCAGGTCTCCGGGTCGCCGACCTCCACACCGCCCGTGGCCCGGGGGGCGACGGGCGCGGTGACGTAGGTGGGCAGTGGTACGGGGACGGGCTCCCAGCTGTCGCCCTGGACGCGGCCTCGTTCGCGCTGCTGGTCCACCCACTCCGCGTGGTCCGTCTGCTCGACGAGAGCGCGGCGGCCGGCCTCCTGCGGGGAGACCGTGGGGGTCGGTTCCGGCTCCGCGTGGTGCGCTTCGGAGTCGTCGTCCGGCTCGGCGGAATCGGAGGCCGCGGGCTGGTTCCGGCGCGGGCGGTTCTCCCGCAGCCGCTGCGCCGCGTCCTCGGCCCGGCGGCGGTCCATCGTGAAGGCGAACCGTCGGCGTTCCTGGGCCCGCAGATGCACGATGTACGTGCTCAGCAGCACGGCCGGCACCGCGGGCGCCCAGAGGAAGCCGAGGCCGCCGACCGCCGCGACGATCGCGCCGAGGGTGAAGGCCAGGAAGAGGACGACGGTGGTCCGCCTGCGCCGCGCCAGGACCTGGGAGCGCTGGGCGCGCCGGGCCCGCTCGGCGTCGGCCGCACCGGAGCGCGGGCGCCGGGCGGGGGGCACGTGCTCCCCGGGCCGGCGTTCGTGCGCCGGGCGGGCCGGGTGCTGACGGTCCGGGGGCTGGTGCCCCGCAAGCCGGTCGTGCGCCGGGCGGTCGGATGCCTGGTGGCCCGGGGCGCGCTCGGGCGCGTGGGCCGGGTCGCTCAGCCGGGCTTCCGTGTGCGCCGGAGGCGCGGCAAAGGCCCGGACGTCCACGGACTCCATACGGTCCGTTTCCCGGTCCGGGTCGACCTCGGGCCCCGCCTCCTCGGCAGTGCGCTCCCGCAGCTCCTTGGCGTAACGGCGCTCCATCGCCGCCCGGCCGGACAGCAGCCGGATGGCGGTGCTGAAGCGTTCCGTCGGACGCGCTTCGTTCAGCTCGTCCTGCCTGCGGAGCCACATCGGCACCAAGTAGGCGGCCCAGGCCCCGACGATGACTGCGTAGATGAGGCCGCTGCTGCTCACGCTCACACCGTAGAGGGGTTTGCGCGGAAGGATCCGCCAATTGGCCCGGTGTGTCGCACGATCCGGCTGATATCAGGGACTTTTTTTGTGATGGTTCGGATCAACGGACGCCGATAGCCCTATCCAATGTGGTCACCCGGCGATCAAATTCGAACACATATTTTATTTCTTCGGTCGCCCCGGGCGATCCGGCGCCCCCGGCCGCGACCGGCGCCACCGGCGGAGCATCCCCTCGGGCACTTCCTCGGCGGTGAGCGCGAAGATCAGGTGGTCGCGCCAGGCGCCGTCGATGTGGAGATAGCGCGGGCGCACGCCCTCCGAACGGAATCCGAGTTTCTCCACCACCCTGCGGCTGGGCGCGTTCTCCGGGCGAATGCAGACCTCGATCCGGTGCAGGCCCACCGTGCGGAAGCAGTGGTCCACCGCGAGCGCCACCGCCGTCGGCATGACTCCGCGTCCGGCGACGCCGCGGTCGACCCAGTAGCCGATATGGCCGGAGCACATCGAGCCCCAGGTGATCCCCGCGACCGTGAGCTGGCCGACCAGCCGGCCCTCGTACTCGATGGCGAACGGCAGCATCCGCCCCGCGTTCGCCTCGGCGCGCAGGTGGCGCACCATCTGCCGGTACGTGGGACGCTGCGCCGTCGGGCCGCCGGGGGCGGGCGGCGGGACGGTGGCCTCCCAGGGGCGCAGCCAGTCGCGGTTGCGCCGGTTGACCTCACGCCAGACCCGCTGGTCACGCATCCTTATCGGACGCAGGACGATCTCGCCGTCGGTCAGCGTCACCGGCCAGGTCGCGATGTTCAGCTCGGGCTCCCCGGTCGGGGGTGGTCGCCGCCGCGGAGCTGGTCGACGGCGTGCACCAGGATCCGGCCGAGGACGGCGAGCCCGTCCTTCACCCCGCCGGTGGAGCCGGGGAGGTTGACGATCAGCGTGCGGGAGGCGACGCCCGCGAGGCCCCGGGAGAGGGCGGCGGTCGGGACCTTGGCGAGGCCCTCGGCCCGGATCGCCTCCGGGATGCCGGGGATCTCGTGGTCGAGGACGCGGCGGGTGGCCTCGGGGGTGGCGTCGGTGGGCGAGACGCCCGTACCTCCGGTGGTGACGATCACGTCGTACCCGGCGGCGACGCCCGCGCGCAGGGCCGCCTCGACCGGATCGCCGTCGGGGACGACCTGCGGCCCTTCGACCGTGAAGCCGAGGCCGGTCAGCGCCTGGACGATCAACGGGCCGCCCTTGTCCGCGTACACGCCGGCGGAGGCCCGGTTGGAGGCGGTGACGACGAGGGCGCGGTACGGGGCCCCGCCGTCCGGCACGGCTCCGGTGGGCCCGGGCTCCCGCGCCGGCTGCACGTGGCCGGCGGCTCCGATGGGCTCGGGCGGCGTCACGCGTCCGGTCCCGCCGGTCCCGCCGGCGTGGTGCGCCGGTAGTCGCCGGACTTGCCGCCCGACTTCGCCTCGACCCGTACGTCGGTGATGACCGCGCTCTTGTCGACCGCCTTGATCATGTCGACGACGGTCAGGGCGGCCACCGACACCGCTGTCAGGGCCTCCATCTCGACGCCCGTGCGGTCCGTCGTCTTCACGGTGGCCGTGATCTCCACCGCGTGGTCGGCCACGCTCAGGTCGACCTTCACACCGGAGACGGCCAGCGGGTGGCAGAGCGGGATCAGGTCCGGGGTGCGCTTGGCCCCCATGATCCCGGCGATCCGGGCGGTGGCGAGGGCGTCGCCCTTGGGGACTCCTTCGCCGCGCAGCAGCTCGATCACGCGCGGCGCGACGAGCACCCGGCCGGATGCGCGGGCGACGCGGGTGGTGACGTCCTTCGCCGACACGTCGACCATGCGGGCCGCACCCGCCTCGTCGATGTGCGTCAGCCTGTTCTGCGTACTCAACTCACTCCGCCTAGCGGTAGGGGCACCGATGGGCCTCGGACCCGGAGGGGGTCCCCCGGAAGGCACGGCGGCAGATACCGTACCGCCACCGGGCGGCGGTCAGCGGAGCAGGACCACGTCCGTCTCCGTGCCGGGCTCGACCGATGTGACGTCGTCGGGGATCACGATCAGCGCGTCGGCCTGGGCCAGCGCGGCGATCAGATGCGAACCGGAACCGCCGACCGGGGTGACCGTGCCCGCCTCCGCGTCGTAACGGCCGCGCAGGAACTGACGGCGGCCGGACGGTGAGGTGAGCGCCTTTTCGGCGCGCAGCTCGGCGCGGGCCGTGGGGCGGTGCACGTCGGACAGGCCCATCAGGGCCCGGATGGCGGGGCGGACGAACAGCTCGAAGGAGACGTAGGCGGAGACCGGATTGCCCGGCAGGGCCAGCAGCGGGGTGTGGTCCGGGCCGATCGAGCCGAAGCCCTGGGGCTTGCCCGGCTGCATGGCGAGCTTGCGGAACTCGACGCCGCCGCCCGGCTCGTCCGCGTCGCCGACGGAGGACAGCGCCTCCTTGACGACGTCGTACGCGCCGACGCTGACGCCGCCCGTGGTGACGACGATGTCCGCACGGATCAGCTGGTCCTCGATGGTGGCGCGCAGCGTCTCGGCGTCGTCGGCCACCGCGCCGACCCGGTAGGCGATGGCTCCGGCGTCCCGGGCGGCGGCGGTCAGCGCGAAGCTGTTGGAGTCGTAGATCTGGCCGCCCGTCAGCCCCTCGCCGGGCTGGACCAGTTCGCTGCCGGTGGACAGGACGACCACGCGGGGGCGGGGCCGTACGACCACGGTGGAGCAGCCGATCGCCGCGAGCAGCCCGATCTGCGGCGGGCCGACGACCGATCCGGCGGCCAGGGCCAGCTCGCCCGGCTCGACATCGCTGCCGCGCTCGCGCACATGGGCGCCCGCCGTGACCGGACGGTGGACGCGGACCTCGCCGGTGGCGCCCTCCGGCGCGTCGGCGTGGGCGCGCATCCCCTCGGCCGGGCCCTCGCCCGTGCCGCCGTCCGTCCACTCGACCGGGACCACGGCCTCCGCACCGGCGGGCAGCGGGGCGCCCGTCATGATGCGGGCCGCCTGTCCCGGTCCCACGACCTGGTCGTCGGCGAGCCCCGCGCTGCCCGCGGCGACGTCCCCGATGACGGTGAGGACCGCGGGGAACTCCTCGCTCGCGCCCTCGACATCGGCGATGCGGACCGCGTAACCGTCCATGGAGCTGTTGTCGAAGGGCGGCAGGGCCACCTCCACGACGACGTCCTTGACGAGGACGCAGCCCTGGGCGTCGGGCAGCTGCAGCTCGATGGGCTCCAACGGCCTCACCGAGGCGAGGATGTCGTCCAGATGCTCGTCGACCGACCAGATCGTGCTGCTCACGGGGTTACATCTCCTCAGCGACGTACTTGCGCAGCCAGGTCCGGAAGTCCGGCCCCAGGTCTTCACGTTCGCACGCCAGTCTGACAATGGCGCGCAGATAGTCGCTGCGGTCGCCGGTGTCATAGCGGCGGCCCTTGAAGACGACGCCGTGCACGGGGCCGCCGATCTTCTCGTCCGCGGCGAGCAGCTGGAGCGCGTCGGTGAGCTGGATCTCGCCGCCGCGGCCCGGCTCGGTGTGTCGCAGTATGTCGAAGACCGCGGGGTCCAGGACGTACCGGCCGATGATGGCGAGGTTGCTGGGGGCGTCGGCCGCGTCGGGCTTCTCGACCAGGTCGGTGACGCGGACGACGTCGCTGTCGACGGTGGCGTCCGCGGCGGCGCAGCCGTACAGGTGGATCTGCGAGGGGTCGACCTCCATCAGCGCGATGACGCTGCCGCCCTCACGCTCCTGGACCTCGACCATCCGGGCCAGCAGCGTGTCGCGCGGGTCGATCAGGTCGTCGCCGAGCAGCACCGCGAAGGGCTGGTCGCCCACGTGCGGGGCGGCGCACAGCACGGCGTGTCCGAGGCCGCGGGGGTCCCCCTGGCGCACGTAGTGCATGGTGGCCAGGTCGCTGGACTCCTGGACCTTGGCCAGGCGTTCGGCGTCGCCCTTGCGGGTGAGCGCGGACTCCAGCTCGTAGTTGCGGTCGAAGTGGTCCTCCAGGGGGCGCTTGTTGCGACCCGTGATCATCAGTACGTCGGAGAGGCCCGCCGCCACGGCTTCTTCGACGACATACTGGATGGCCGGCTTGTCGACGACAGGCAGCATCTCTTTCGGAGTGGCCTTCGTGGCGGGCAGGAACCGGGTACCGAGACCTGCTGCCGGGATGACGGCCTTGCTGATCCTGGAGGGCGACTGAGTCATGTGCCGACCTTAACGGGTGCACACGGCCGGAAGCTGATATTCCGGTTAACTTCATCCGTAAATATGCCCATACGAGAACCGTGCGAGTCACCCATGAACACCGACAAGTCCGGAAAGGCGTCCGCGAAAGGCTCTCTGCGGCGCGAACTGCTCGCCGCACGGGCCCTCCTGACGAAGGAGGACGCGCTCCGGGCCGCCGCGGTTCTCGCCGAGACGGCGCTGCACCTCCCCGAACTGGCCGACGCCCGTACGGTCGCCGCGTATGTCTCGGTGGGCCGGGAACCGGGCACCCGCGCCCTGCTGGAGGCGCTGCGCGGCCGCGGCGTACGGCTGCTGCTGCCGGTCCTCCTGGCCGACAACGACCTGGACTGGGCGGCCTACGAGGGTCCGGCGCACCTGCTCCCGGCCGGGCGGGGCCTCCTGGAGCCGGACGGACCGCGCCTGGGCCCCGACGCCGTCCTCACCGCCGACGCGGTGCTGCTGCCCGGCCTGGCGGTGGACGGTGCCGGGATGCGGCTGGGGCGGGGCGGCGGCAGCTACGACCGGGTGCTGGCCCGGCTGTCCGCCGCCGGGGCGCACCCGTCACTCGTCGTGCTCCTGTACGAGGACGAGGTGGTCGCGCGGGTTCCGTCGGAACCGCACGACCACCCCGTGGACGCCGTGGTCACACCGGCCGGAGCGCGGCGCTTCGCCTCATGATCCGCTGGCGCGGAGGCTCTACGGTTCCAGCGTCAGCGTGTCGACGGTGGACGCGTCGACCGCTTCGGTCCCGAAGGACCAGTCGAGCAGTTCGCCGTCGACCCACTTGTCGGTCTGGTCGGTGTAGTGCGCGTTGAACGCGTGCCCGGAGGCCCCGCTGAGGTTGATCCAGCGGGACTTGTCCCAGTCGCCCACGTTGACGACCATGCGCATCGACGGCACCCAGACGACCTCGTAGCCGCTCGCCGCGTTCCACCCGGTGGCGTTGACCGCCGCCTCGCCGCCGCCGAGGTTCCAGGGGCCGCGGTTGAGCGCCCGCTGGAGCAGGCCGGGGCCCTCGGTGCCGAGCGTCTGGTTCTTCAGCGTGAGCCGGTGCAGCCGGCCCCAGCTCCAGGTGGAGATGTTCTTGCCGAGCTTGGAGGTCAGCTCCCAGCGGGCGTCCTCCATCGCCCGGGCGAACAGGTCGTCCCGGTTCTCCAGGGCGTCCTCACGGCCCCGGGCGGGCGCCTTCCACCACGCGTTGTCCTGGTCGTCGACGATGTCGCCGACCACCTGGAACCAGCGGTCGCCGCCGTCCGGCTGCGCGGTGTCGCCGTCGCGCTGGCCGCACTCGCGGACGAGCTTCCTCTGCTCATCGGCCGGGCCGCTGTTCTTGGCCGGCGGCACATTGATGCAGTCGCCCTTGACCCGCATCTCCTTGGGCAGCTTGTTGCCGAACGCGAGCTTCAGGATGTTGCGCCAGACGCCGTTGAAGTACGCGGCGGCGGCCGAGTCGGGCTCCTGGGTGTAGTCCCAGCCCTCCAGCAGCTTCTGGGCCTCGCGCACGCTCGGGTCGGAGATGTTGATCTTCTTCAGCTCGGGCACCAGCAACGCGGCGATCTCGCTGAAGTTGTCCATCTGCATCTTCTGCATGTCATCGGTCGAGACCTTCTCGCCGCCCTTGATCTTCTGGGCGAGGAGGTCGTTGATCCGCTGGCTGCGGGCGCCGTAGCCCCAGTCCTTGGTCAGGAGGTGGGGGTACTTCTTCTCGTCGATGACGGCCTGGTTGGCGGTGACGATGTAGCCGCGGTCCGGGTTGTACTCGTAGGGCAGCTCGTCGAAGGGGATGTAGCTCTTCCACGCGTACTTCGGGTCCCAGCCCGGCGCCGGGACCGTACCGTCGAAGCCCGCCGAGCGGACCGGGATCCTGCCCGGGGCCTGGTAGCCGATGTTGCCCTCGGTGTCGGCGTAGATGAGGTTCTGCGAGGGGACCTCGAAGTTCTCGGCGGCCGCCCGGAAGGTCGTGAAGTCCTTGGCCCGGTTGAGCGCGAAGACGGCGTCCATGGACTTGCCCGGCTGGAGCGCGGTCCACTTCAGCGCCACCGCGTACCCGTCGGCCCGGTCGGGGGCCGCGTTGCTGACGGGGGCCTTCTGGCCGACCTTGTCCAGTTCCCTGCTGCGGTCGGAGACCAGGGGGCCGTTGTTCGTCTCGCGGACGGTGATCGTCCGGTCCCGGCCGCCCGCGACCTTGATGGTCTCCTCGCGGGTCTTGAAGGGCTTGGTCTCGCCGTCGTACAGGTAGCCGTCGTCGGAGACCTTCTCCAGGAAGAGGTCGGTGACGTCGGCGCCGAGGTTGGTCAGGCCCCAGGCGATGTCCTGGTTGTGACCGATGATCACACCGGGCATGCCGGAGAAGGTGTAGCCGGCCGTGTCGTACTGGCAGGCCGCCGAGAGCTTCCGGCAGTGCAGACCCATCTGGTACCAGAGGGAGGGCAGCATCGGCGCGAGGTGCGGGTCGTTCGCGAGCAGCGCCTTGCCGGACGTGGTGTGCGCGCCGCCGACGACCCAGGAGTTGGAGCCGATGCCGTTGCCGTTCGGGCCGAGCAGCGCCGGGATCTCGTCGAGGGTGTCGGAGAGCGCGGAGAGCTGGGTGTTCAGACCTTCGCCGGCACCCTGAGGCGTCGCCGAGCCGACGGAGCCCGACGGGGCCGCCTCGGGGTCGAACTTCCCGGTGACCGGCGAGATCGCGCCCTGCTCGACGATCGGCTTGTGCTGCTTGTACGGGTAGCCGGGGTACAGGTCCTCGATCTGGTCCTGGTCGAGGCGGCTGGTCAGCAGCGAACGGTCGATCTCGTCCTGCATGTTGCCGCGCAGGTCCCAGGCCATCGCCTTGAGCCAGGCCACCGAGTCGACCGGGGTCCACTCACCCGGCTTGTAGTCGTTGGTCAGGCCCAGCGCCGCGTACTCGACCGAGATGTCCCGGCCTTCCTTGCCCTTCAGATAGGCGTTGACGCCCTCCGCGTACGCCTGGAGGTTCTTCTTGGTGCTCTCGTCGAGCACCTCGTCGTACTCCCTCTGCGCCACCTGCCGCCAGCCGAGCGTGCGGAGGAAGGAGTCGGTCTCCACCTGCCCGGAACCGAACATCTCCGAGAGCCGGCCGGACGTCATGTGCCGCCGGACGTCCATTTCCCAGAAGCGGTCCTGGGCCTGGACGAAGCCCTGGGCGCGGAAGAGGTCGGCGTCGGAGTCCGCGTAGATCTGCGGAATCCCGTAGGAGTCGCGTTTGACCTCGACGTCGCCGGAAAGGCCGTCGAGCGTCATCGATCCGGTGGTCTGCGGGTACGAGGCCCGCACGGTGGACACGGACCAGTACGCCCCGTACCCGACACCCGCGACGAGCGCCAGCACCAGGACGAGCACGAGCAGGCGGGCGCGTCGCCCCTTCTTCCTGCCGGGCTTCTTCGCGTCGGAAGGGCCGGAAGAGGCGGTTGTGTTGGCGGGCATCGCTGTCCTTCGAGGGGGCAGGGTGGTCCTGGGAGTGCAGGAGCAACCATAGGCGCAGCGGAGAAGCCACTCGGACGCGGTATAGGGATGCATCCATTTGCGTCTTCCTCGTACGAACCTCGAAGCCGTCAAGAAATCGTTAACGATTAGGTAAGGTAACGAAGTACCTGGCTGCCGGGGGCCGATCCGGCAGGCGCACGCAGGGAAGGAACGGACCCTGACTGTCCACGCGCTCAACGAACTCCTGCTCGTCTGCTCGCTCGTCCTGCTCGTCGCCGTGGCGGCGGTACGGATCTCCTCGCGCAGCGGGCTCCCCAGCCTGCTCCTGTATCTCGGCATCGGAATCGCCCTGGGACAGGACGGCATCTTCGACGTCAAGTTCGACAACGCCGAGCTGACGCAGGTGATCGGTTACGCCGCCCTGGTCGTCATCCTGGCCGAGGGCGGACTCGGGGCGAAGTGGAAAGAGGTCAGACCCGTCCTGCCCGCCGCCGCGGTGGTCTCCACCATCGGCGTCGCGATCAGCGTGGGAATCACCGCCTCCGCCGCGCACTATCTCGTCGGTCTGGACTGGCGCCAGGCGCTCATCATCGGCGCGGTCGTCTCCTCGACCGACGCCGCGGCCGTCTTCTCCGTGCTGCGCAGGGTGCCGCTGCCGCCCCGGATCACCGGTGTCCTGGAGGCCGAGTCCGGTTTCAACGACGCTCCCGTCGTCATTTTGGTCGTCGCGTTCTCCGCCGTCGGCCCGGTCGAGCACTGGTACGTCCTGGTCGCGGAGATCGCCCTGGAGCTGGCCATCGGCGCCGCGATCGGCATCGCGGTGGGCTGGCTGGGGTCCCTGGGGCTGCGGCACGTCGCGCTGCCCGCCTCCGGCCTCTACCCGATCGCCGTGATGGCCATCGCCGTCTCGGCGTACGCGGCGGGAGCCTTGGCCCACGGCAGCGGATTCCTCGCCGTCTACCTGGCCGCGATGATCCTCGGCAACTCCAAGCTGCCCCACTGGCCCGCCACGCGCGGTTTCGCCGACGGGCTCGGCTGGCTGGCCCAGATCGGCATGTTCGTGCTGCTCGGCCTGCTGGTCACCCCGCACGACCTGGTCGACGACTTCTGGCCGGCCGTTGTCGTGGGCCTGGTGCTGACCGCGGTGGCGCGGCCGCTGTCGGTCTTCCTCAGCCTCGCGCCGTTCCGGATTCCGGCCCGCGAGAAAATGCTCATGTCCTGGGCCGGGCTGCGCGGCGCGGTGCCCATCGTCCTGGCGACCATCCCGATGGTGTCCGGGGTGGAGGGCAGTACGCGCATCTTCAACATCGTCTTCGTCCTGGTCATCGTCTACACCCTGCTCCAGGGCCCGACGCTGCCCTGGGTCGCGAACAAGCTGAACATCGCCGAGGACCCGGCCGAGGCGGACGACCTGGGCATCGAGTCGGCCCCGCTGGAGCGGCTGCGCGGTCATCTGCTGTCTGTCGCCGTCCCCGCGAAGTCGAAGATGCACGGTGTCGAGGTCGGCGAGCTGCGGCTCCCGGCCGGCGCCGCCGTCACCCTGGTGGTCCGGGAGAACCAGAGCTTCGTGCCCTCCCCGGCGACGGTGCTCCGGCGCGGGGACGAGCTGCTGGTGGTGGCCACCGACCCGGTGCGCGACCGGGCGGAGGAACGCCTGCGCGCGGTCGCCGAGGGCGGCAAGCTGGCCGGCTGGCTGGGCACAGGCGGCTCCCCCGCTTCCGGAACCCCCGGCGCCACGGGCCCCCAGGGCGGGTCGGCCATCCCTCAGGCGATGAAACTGGCCAAGAAGCTCGGCGGCGCCGGTGCCGACACCCGTACCGGCGTCAACGGGAGCGGCAGCGGTACGAAGACCCGTCTCTGAGCCCTTCAGCCCCGTTCCTGAGCCGCTTCAGGGGGTGACACCGAAGGCGACCTGCGACGAACGCGTCGTAGATCACAGGCTGATACGGAAGCCCCGTGCGCATTCACAGGCGCACAGGGTTTCCTGCCTGTACCATGAAGGCAAACCTGATCGACCAACTCTGTCTGATGCAGAGCTGGCGCGACCGTATGGCGGTCGTGGTGTCTCTTCGCCCGGCGTTTCTTCGCCGATGGCAGCGAGCCGCCCGGCATCTACCGCAGTTCCGCGCGAAGAGGACAGCTCTCGGCCGCTTCCGTCCGGCCCGCCCCACAAGGGCGCCGGGAAGCAGGGCCACCAGGCGGCAGAAAGGCAAGGACCGTGGCGACCACGGTCTCCGACCGCCCCGGATACGGGCAACTGCTGCGCACCCCCGGTGCGTGGACCTTCCTCCTCCCCGGCTTCGCCGCACGGCAGCCCTTCGCGATGCTCACCATCGGCATCGTCCTCCTCGTGCAGCACACGACCGGCTCATACGGCAGCGCGGGTGCCGTGGCGGCGGTCTCCGGCGTCTCCATGGCGCTGTTCGCCCCGCAGAGCGGCAAACTCGCCGACCGGTTCGGCCAGCGTGCCGTCCTGGTGCCCGGGGTCCTGCTCCACGCCGTCTCCGTGAGCGCCCTGACCGTACTGGCGCTGGCGGACGCGCCCCTGTGGGCGCTGTACGCCGCCGCCGTGCCGACCGGCGCGTCGATCCCGCAGATCGGCCCCATGGTGCGGGCCCGCTGGGCGGCGATGCTGGGGGCGACCGCCGACCGGCCCGCCTCTCCGCTGATGTCCACCGCGGCGGCGTTCGAGTCGGTGACGGACGAGTTCACGTTCGTCCTGGGCCCGGTGATCGCCACCGCGCTGTGCACCGGTGTGCACCCGGCGGCCGGACTGATCACGGAAGCCGCCCTGACCCTGGTCGGCGGCCTCCTCTTCGCGGCGCAGCGTGCCACCCAGCCCGCCCCGCGTGCCAAGGCCACCGCGGCCGAGCCGCAGGCCTCGGCGCTCTCCATTCCTGGCGTGCGCGTCCTGGCCGTCACCTTCCTGGGTATCGGCGCGGTCTTCGGCGGGATGCAGGTCTCGCTGACCGCGTTCTCCGAGGAGATCGGCCACCCCGGGGTCAACGGGGTCCTCTACGGGATCTTCGCGGCGGGCAACATGCTGGCCGGCATCGCCTGCGGCGCCATCGCCTGGAAGAGCAGCCCGCGCCGCCGGCTGATCGTCGGGTACGTGGCGCTGACCCTGACCGCGTCCGGCCTGTGGGCCGTGCACTCGGTGCCCCTGCTGGCCGGTCTCGGCCTGCTGGTCGGCCTCTGCATCGCCCCCGCCCTGATCAGCGGCTACACCCTGGTCGAGGCGCTGGTACCCGCCACCGCCCGTACCGAGGCCTTCACCTGGCTGACGGGCGCGGTGGCGCTCGGACAGGCGGCGGCCGTGACCGTGGCGGGGCGACTCGCCGACGCCCACGGCGCGAGCACCGGATTCCTGGTCCCCCTGGCCGGAACCGCCCTGGCCCTGATGACCCTGCTCGCCCTGCGCTCCCGGCTGACTCCGAAGTCCCAGGGACGCACGGTGGCACGTGGGATCGGTCACCGCGAGCCGGTCACGGTGGACTGATCCGACGGAATACGTCAGTATGGAGCGTCGTTAGCACTCATTGAGTGAGAGTGCCAGGAGGAGCAAGTGCCGACCTATCAGTACCAGTGCACCGAGTGCGGCGAGGGCCTCGAGGCGGTGCAGAAGTTCACCGATGATGCCCTGACCGTGTGCCCGAGCTGCGACGGACGCCTCAAGAAGGTGTTCTCCGCGGTCGGCATCGTCTTCAAGGGTTCCGGTTTCTACCGGAACGACAGCCGCGGCTCCTCGTCGAGCAGCACGCCGGCGTCGACGGCCTCGAAGTCGTCCGACTCGGGTTCGTCCTCGTCGTCGACGGGCTCGGACACGAAGTCGAGCGCCTCGTCGTCCGCCTCCTCCTCGTCGTCGACCCCCGCGTCGGCCTCGTCGAGCGGTACGTCGGCCGCCTGAGCCCACGTACGCACGCACCACCCCGCCTTTCACCGGACCCCGCCGAGACCTCTCGGCGGGGTCCGTGCGTTTCCGCCGGGGCGGCACCCCGGCGGATACGGTGACCGCATGGTGAACGCACATACGGAAACGAACTCCGGTACGGGTACGGCGGGGGCCGAGGGGCCCGCGGAGATCGGTGTCATCGGCGGCTCGGGCTTCTACTCCTTCCTGGAGGACGTCACCGAGGTCGCCGTGGACACCCCCTACGGCAAGCCGAGCGACTCGGTCTTCCTCGGCGAGCTCGGCGGCCGCCGGGTTGCCTTCCTGCCCCGCCACGGACGCGGCCACCACCTGCCGCCGCACCGCATCAACTACCGGGCCAACCTGTGGGCGCTGCGCTCCGTCGGGGTCCGGCAGGTGCTCGGGCCGTGCGCGGTGGGCGGGCTGCGGCCGGAGTTCGGGCCGGGCACCCTGCTCGTACCCGACCAGCTGGTGGACCGCACGAAGGCCCGGGTGCAGACCTACTACGACGGTGAGACCCGGGCCGACGGGACCGTGCCCAACGTCGTCCACCTCGGCTTCGCCGACCCGTACTGCCCCGAGGGCCGCAAGGCCGCGCTCGCGGCTGCCCGCAGACGGGACTGGGAGCCTGTGGACGGCGGCACCCTGGTGGTGGTCGAGGGCCCCCGCTTCTCGACCCGCGCGGAGTCGCGCTGGCACGCGGCGATGGGCTGGTCCGTCGTGGGCATGACCGGGCACCCCGAGGCGGTCCTCGCCCGGGAGCTGGGGCTCTGCTACACCACGATGACCCTGGTGACCGACTTGGACGCGGGGGCCGAGGCGGGCGAGGGAGTCTCGCACGAGGAGGTGCTCCAGGTGTTCGCGGCCAATGTGGACCGGCTGCGCTCGGTGCTGTTCGACGCGGTGGCGGGGCTGCCGGAGAACGAGAGCCGCAACTGCACGTGCGCTCACGCCCTGGACGGGATCGACACGGGGATCACCCTGCCGTAGCGGGGGCGGACTGCCGCTCGGGCGGGGCGGAACTCACCGATCGGGTGACGGAGTTGTCCACAGTGCGAGGACTGTCCACAGGCCGCAGCGGGATCGGCTCGGACGGGGGAAAGTGAGGGGAGTTCGGCCGGGTCACACCGGACCGGGCTCCCCTTTCCCCTGCTCTTTCCTTCGCGGTCGTCCGCTCCCCATGCGCTCGTCCGCACTGATTCCAGGTGGTGCCATGTCCACTTCTTCCCCTCCCTCCTCCTGCCCCGCTCCGGTGCCCCTGCCGTGCGGCGTGGGCCCGTTCGGACCCCTGCGGGTGCGGGGCGGTGGCGCGGACCGGCTGCGGCGGATGGTGCGCCGCCAACGGCGTGCGGTGGCCGCGGGGCTCGCCCTGGCGGGCGCTGCGCTGGCCACCACGGGCCTGAGCAGCGCCGACGGAGGGGCCGGCCCGCCAAACGATCCGCCGGGGGCGGGCCTGCCACCGGTGCGGCTGGTCTCCGCGCCGGTCCGGATCGCGGATCCGGAGACCGTACGGCTGCTGCGGCCGGGAGACCGGGTCGATGTGATCGCGGTGGGCGATGCGGGCGGCGGCGACGCGCGCGTGGTGGCCCGGGGGGCGCGGGTGGCGGAGGTGCCGCCCGCCTCCACGGGGACCGGTGCGCTGGTGGTGTTGTCCGTGGAGCGGCCGACGGCCACGGCGCTGCTCGGTGCGGGCGCTTCGGGGCGGCTGGCCGTGGCGGTGGCCGATGCGCACTGACGTCCTGTCATCGCACGCGTCGGACGGGGCGGATTGGACAGTATCGCCTTCTCCCGCCTTGGGTGGTGGAGCAGTGTGCTCCCCTCACCGTCCATGCGAAAGAAGGCTCACCCGTGAGCGAGAAGAAGGTCAGTCTGCTGGAAGGATTCAAGGCCTTCCTGATGCGCGGCAATGTGATCGACCTCGCGGTGGCTGTCGTCATCGGTGCCGCTTTCACCAACATCGTGAACGCGGTCGTCAAGGGCGTCATCAACCCGCTGGTCGGCGCGTTCGGCACGCAGGACCTGGACCACTACAGCTCCTGCCTCCAGGGCCCGTGCATCACGGACCCCAAGACCGGGGAGATGGACGGGATCGAGATCCTGTGGGGCTCGGTGCTCAGCGCCACCTTCAGCTTCCTGATCACGGCCGCCGTCGTGTACTTCCTGATGGTGCTGCCGATGGCCAAGTACCTGGCCAGGCGGGCAGCGATGCAGGCCGCCAAGGAAAGTGTGCGGGAGACGATCGAGGTGAGCGAGCTGGAGGTACTGAAGGAGATCCGCGACGAACTGGTCTCCCAGCGCACCGGTGGCGCGCCCGGGCCGGGCTCGGGCGACGGCCTGGGCGGACCCGGCGGCGCCACTGCCGGCCCGCGCGAGGGCCGGTAGCCCTCCGGGCGACCGGTCAGATGTGGTGGGGCGGCTTCTCGTCCAGGAAGCGCGCGAGGTCCGCGGCGCTGCCGCCGGCCGGAGGCCGCTCGCCCCACCCCTGGTCCGTATCGTCCGCGGACTGCCGGTCCAGCGGATCGTCGAAGACCAGAACCGGTTTGGGCTTCGGTTCCCGGGGCGGCTGCTCCTGTGGCTGCTGCTTCTTCGCATCACGCGGGCTGGGGGCGGGGGCGGCGCTCATGTCTCCAGGGTACGGCGGCTCACCGCGGGGGGTGAGCCGCCGCGGGGCCGGGGGCGGGCGTCAGCGGTCCTTCGGGTCCACGAGCCACAGGCCGAGCACGACGAGGAACGACAGGCAGAGGAAACCGGCCCCCCACCAGGCCGTGCCGGTGCTGCCCTCCATCCACTCGTCGATCAGGACCGTCAGCCCCCAGAGCTGGCCGATGACGACGGACATGGCCAGGGCGAGGCGGGCGGTCAGCTTCGAGGAGCGCTCAGGATCCTGGTCGGTGCCCGCTCCGGGCCCTGGACCGGTGTGCCGGACGCGGGGGTCCCCGTATCCGCTGGTGGGGCGGATCTGCGGATACCGCTCGTGGACGGGCCGGTTCAGCTCGGGGTCGGCGCTGCCGGGGTGGTAGGTCGGGTAGTGGGTGCCCGGGGGCGGCAGCGGCTGCTCGGGGTGCGGGGCGTCGTTCATGCCCGCCCGCCCGGGCTCTCGGCGGTGACGGACGCCGCGCCGGCTCCGCGCCCGGGGCCGGTGACGCGGCTGCCACCCTCCCTTGCGCTGTCGGCCCGGGGGGCGGGCCGTTCACCGGCGGCCCGGTTCCGGGCGCGTGGCCCGGCGGCCCGGGGCGGGGACTCGGCTCCGCCGTCGATGCCCGGGCAGCCGATACGGGCGGCGAGGTCGGGGCGCTCGCCGCCGAGCCGGCGGCAGAGGCCCTCCTCGATGCTCTCGCCGGACCGGGTCGTCCCCACGGCCCAGACGCTTCCGTCGTCCTGCTCGATGACCACGACCTTGGGCAGCCCGCGCGGCGGCGGGCCCGCGGTGACCTCGCCGGACCTGGCGTCGAAGACTCCCTCGTGGCACGGGCAGTACAGCTCGCCCTCGGTGCCCCGGTCCTTGCGCCAGAGCACGGCGCAGGCGAGGTGGGTGCAGACCGCGGAGTAGCCGACCAGGGTGCCGTCGTCGAGGCGGACGGCGACGGCCCGGTCCTCCTCGCCCGGATAGCGGAAGGCGATCGATTCGCCGGGCGGGAGCGCGCCGGCGATGCGCTTCGGCTCGGGGGCCTTGCCCTCCTCGCCGTCGCCGTGGCGGTGGAGGATGCCCGCGGCCACCCCGATACCGCCGACGGCGAGTCCGCCGGAGACGGTGGTGACGATCCGGAGGTAGTCCCGCCGGGTGGTGAGTGAGTCGGCGGCGATCCGGTCCTGGAGCGCCTCGCGCGGGTCTCCCCCGGCGGGGTGCTCGCCGGCCGGCTGCCGGTCGGTGACGCTCATCGGCGGACGTCCTTCCCGTTGATCTCGACGACGGGAAGACCGCCGGGCACCGGCCACTGGACCCGTTCGGCCGGGACCACCACGGCCACGCCGGTGCGGACCTCGGTCTCGCCGAAGACGAAGCTGTCGGCGACCTGGACGCCGGGGCGCTCGGCCTGGAGCTCCTCGACGGTTCCGTAGAAGAGCGCTCCGGTCGGGCAGACGGTGGCGCACATGGGGGCGAGGCCGTAGGCGGTGCGGTCGTAGCAGAGGTTGCACTTCATCTGCAGCTTCGCCTCGAGGTCGATCTTCGGTACGCCGAAGGGACAGGCGTTGACGCAGTTGGAGCAACCGATGCAGCGGGTGGTGTCGGCCTGCTGCACCACACCGTCCGCGGTCACCAGGATCGCGTCGGCGGGACAGACCTCGGCGCACGGGGCGACCGGGTCCTCGCAGTGCATGCAGACAGTCGGGAGAGAGGCGACGGAGTGGCCCTCGTCGGTGTAGTCGAGGTGGATCATCGATGTGCCGCGGTGCGAGTCGCATTCGCGGCAGGCGGAGACACAGGCCTGGCAGCCGATGCAGCGCCCCGGGTCGATGAAGATCGTTCTGCCCATCATGGGCCTCAGCTCCTCTCCGAGGTGCCACGGCCCTGCGGGGCCGTGGGGGGCAGCGGCTCGGTACGGGAGACCTGGGTCTCCGGGTAGGCGACATGGCCGGGGGCGACCGGCGGGGCGGGGACCTCGTCGACCCGCTCGGCGTGCTCGATGCGGCAGGCGCACACCTTGTACTCGGGGATCTTGGAGCGGGGGTCGAGGGCGTCGATGGTGAGGGCGTTGGCCGCGGCGGGGACCGGCCAGTGGTACGGGACGAACACGGTGTCGGGGCGGATCGCCTCGGTGACCAGGGCGGGGAAGACCTCGCTGCCGCGCCGGGTGACGACGCGGACGGGTTCACCGTTGCGGAAGCCATGGGAGGGGTGGATCTCGGCCCAGGGGCGCGGAGTCTGTTCGACGAGGGCGCCGAGCCTGCGGGTCTGGTTGCCGGAGAGGAAGTGGGCGACGGTGCGGCCGGTGGTGAGGGACATGGGGTGCTCGTCGTCGTACGGGTCCATCGGCGGGTGCCATTCGACGGCCTGGAGGTGGATCCTGCCGTCGGGGTGGTAGGTCTTCCCGTCCTCGAAGAGCCGGGGGGTGCCGGGGTGGTCGGTGGTGGGGCAGGGCCAGGCGATGCCGCCGGTCTCCTCCAGCCGTTCGTAGGTGATGCCGTAGTAGTCGTTGACGGTTCCGGCGGAGGCGACGCGCAGCTCGTCGAAGACCGACCGGGAGTCGGGGAAGTCGAATTTGTCGCCCGCACCGAGGCGGCGGGCGAGTTCGCAGATCACCCAGGTGTCGGTCCGGACGCCTGGAGGCGGGTCCTGGGCCTTGTTGTGCTTGACCACGCGGGCTTCCGCGTTGGCCATCACGCCTTCGTCCTCGGCCCAGGTGGTGACGGGGAAGACGACATGGGCGTTGGCTGCGGTCTCGGAGAGGAAGAAGTCGAATTGCGCGTGGAACTCGGTGGTGTCGTACCCCTCCTTGACCACCCGGTAGTTGGGCAGGGAGACGAAGGGGTTGTTGCAGATGCCGATCAGGCCGCGGATCTCGCGGCGCTGCATCTGCCAGACCATTTCCATCATGGAGGTGCCGGCGGGCGGGAGTTCGGACTCCTCGATGCCCCAGATCTCGCAGATCTGGCGGCGGTGCTCCTCGTTCGAGATGGAGCGTCCGCCGGGGAGGAGGTCGGACTTCTGGCCGTGCTCGCGGCCACCCTGCCCGTTCCCCTGGCCGGTGATGGTGCCGTAGCCGGCGCCGGGTCTGCCGATGTGGCCGGTGGCGGTGCAGAGGTTGATCACGGAGAGGCAGTTCTCGACGCCCTGCGAGTGGTGTTCGATGCCTCGGGCGTGCCAGGCCATGGCCTTGGGGGCGCGGGCGAAGGCCCGGGCGACCTCGACGATCTGCTCGGCGGGAATGCCGCAGATCGCGGCGGCGCGGGAGGGCGGATATTCGGCGGCCTTGGCCCTGACCTCCTCCCAGCCGGTGGCGTGGCCGGCGAGGAAGTTCTCGTCGGTGAGCCCTTCCTCGATGACGACGTTCAGGACGGAGGTGAAGAAGGCGGAGTCGGTGCCGGGTTTGAGGGCGACGTGGATGTCGGCGGTCCGGGCGATGGCGGTCTCGCGCGGGTCGACCACGATGAGGGTCGCGCCGCGGTCCCGGGCTCCCCAGACGTACTGGGTCATCACGGGGAAGCACTCGCCGACGTTGGAGCCCGCGATGAGCAGGCAGTCGGTGAGCAGGATGTCGGAGAAGGGGTTGCCGGCCCGGTCGATGCCGAAGGCCAGCTTGTTGGCGCCCGCGGCGCTGACCATGCAGAGGCGGCCGTTGTAGTCGACGTGCCGGGACTTGAGCGCGACCCGGGCGAACTTGCCCACCAGATAGGTCTTCTCGGAGAACAGGCTGGCCCCGCCGAGGAGCCCGAAGGCGTCGTTGCCGTACGTCTGCTGGATGCGCTTGACCTCGGAGACGGTGAAGTCGAGGGCCTCCTCCCAGGAGACCTCACGGAACTCCTCGTCGCGGGAGCGGCGCATCAGCGGGGCGGTGAGCCGGTCGGGGTGGTTGACCTGCTGGTAGGCGTTGATGCCCTTGGGGCAGAGCCGCATCCGGTTGATGTCGTGGTTGCGGGGTTCGACGCCGAAGACCTTGCCGCCGTGGTCCACCCGCAGATACATCCCGCACTGGACACCGCAGAAGCAGCAGTGGGTGGGTACCAGCGTCTCGCCGTTCTGGTCGGCGTGCCACCGGTCGGCCGGGATGCCGCCCGCGTCCCGGAAGGCGCGGGTGCCGGGCGGGGCGAGGGAGGGGTCCAGGGGGACGATGGTGCGGCGGTCGGCGGCAGCTCGCGGATCCGCGGTCACTTGAAGCCCTTCTTCACATGGGAGAGGTAGGCGCTGCCGCGCAGCACCCGCTTGCAGCGCGGGCAGTATTCGGCCCAGGCGTCGAAGTCGAGGCTGAGGTCGCGCATGGTGCCGCGCAGGTTCTCGACGTAGGGCCCGGTGTCGATGGGTTCCTCGCAGCGGCGGCAGGCGAAGACCTCGTCGTCCTTGCGACCGGTGTACTTGAACAGCTGCATGCCGACCGCGGCCGGGCGCTGGACGATGTGGAAGAACTTGCCGAACGGGATGTAGATCAGGGTGAAGACGACGGACACCATGTGCAGGATCGCCAGGAACTGGTAGCCGCCGCCGTGCAGGAAGACCGAGGAGAAGGTGAGCAGCAGGCCGGTCACGGAGATGACGATGAGCGCGATCAGCGGCACCAGGTCGTAGGCGAAGCGCTGGCCGGTGACGGCGCCGCGGTCCTTCATCCGGCGCCACAGGAAGTAGGAGGCGCCGGGGATGACGAGGACGGCGGCGATGTCCAAGCCGTGGAACATCAGCCAGCCGAGAAGGTTCAGGGAGTCGAAGCCGAGGATCTTGAATCCCCAGATCCGCATCTCGTAACCGGGCCCTGAGCCGGTGCCGGAGGTGAAGGTGAACCAGCCCCAGGTGAGCGGGAAGGTGATCAGGGCGGCAAGGACGCAGCCCCAGAAGATGAGCTGGTGAGCGGCCCAGCGGGCGTGGGAGCGGGCACCGAGGAACTTCTGGAAGCCGAGGTAGGTGGCGATCATCCTGGGGAGGGCGGTGGGGGCGCTGCGGAAGTTCTCCATCGAGAAGAGGCTGCGCCGGCCCTGTCGGAAGAGGCGTCGGGCACCGGGGGCGGAGATCCAGACGGTGTAGCGGTAGGCGACGCCGAAGGCGAGGAAGACCGTGGCGACGGCGTACGGGAGGAGGGCCGAGTCGAAGGTGCGGAGCATGCGGCTGCCGAGCACGATCGCAAGGATCAGGAGGGCGGAGACAGCCACTCCGGCGAGCGTGGCCCGGGTGGTGACGGACCGGGGGCCGGCCGGCGCGGGAGGGGTGACCGCGGGGTCGCCGGGGGCGGGGGGCTCGGCTGCTGCGGTGGCTTCTGAGGGCTCGGTCACCCGGCCACCGTAGGGCTGTGTGGGTCGATTGAACCCGTTTTAGGGGGTGGGAGGGTGAGCGGGTCGCCCGGACAGTCGCAAAAGCCCTTGCCCGGGGGTCTTGTGCGGGCGGGGCCTTGAGCGCCGACCGTACGGAATCTCGCGCACCGCTTTCGGCCCGCCGGTACGTTCGAGGCGTAGCGGCCCGTGCTCTTCGGCGGGCCCCGATCCCGCCCGGAGGAGCCGCACGATGACGCGCGAGGACCAAGCCCCCGAACTGCCGCCCCTGCTGGACGCGCTGACCGATGTGGCCGGCATCCGCGTCGGCCACGCCGAGGTCGCCGGTGCGGGCGCGCTGAGCGGAACAACCGTCGTCCTGGCGCCCGAGGGCGGGGCCGTGGCAGCCGTGGATGTGCGGGGCGGCGGGCCGGGTACGCGGGAGACGGACGCCCTGGATCCGCGCAACCTGGTGCAGCGGGTCGACGCCGTCGTCCTCACGGGCGGGAGCGCCTTCGGGCTCGACGCGGCGTCCGGCGTGATGGCGTGGCTGGAGGAGCAGGGCCGGGGCGTCCGGGTCGGGCCCGGGCCCACCCAGGTGGTACCGGTCGTTCCGGCCGCCGCCCTCTTCGATCTCGGGCGGGGCGGCGACTGGCGGGCCCGCCCCGACGCGTCGACCGGCCGCGCCGCGGTGGAGGCCGCGGCCGCCACGGGCCCCGGGGAGCCCGTCGCCGAGGGCTCGGTGGGCGCGGGCACCGGTGCGGTGGCCGGGCAGCTCAAGGGCGGCATCGGCACGGCGAGCGTCCGCCTCGCCTCCGGGGTCACGGTGGCCGCCGTCGTCGCGGTGAACGCGGCGGGCTCGGTGGTGGATCCCCGGACCGGGGTGCTGTTCGGGGAGTACGGGGCCGGGGAGCCGCCGGCCCGCCCTCCGGCCGAGGTCCACGCGGCGGCAAAGCTGCGCCTCGCGCAGCAGCGGGAGGCGACGGAGACGGCCGGGAGCGCGGCCCCGCCGTTCAACACGACGATCGCGGTCGTCGCCACGGACGCGGACCTGACCCGGGCGCAGGCCCAGAAGCTGGCGGGCACCGCACACGACGGCCTGGCCCGCGCGGTGCGCCCGGTCCACCTGCTGACCGACGGGGACACCGTGTTCACCCTGGCCACCGGGCAGGTGCCGGTGGAGCCGGGGAGCCCGGTCGCCGTCAACGAGATCCTGGCGGCGGGTGCCGACGTCCTGGCGCGGGCCGTCGTGAAGGCGGTGCGCGCGGCCCGGAGCGCCGAGGGGCCGGGCGGCAGGCTCCTCTCGTACACGGAGCTGTACGGAGGCGGGATGCGCTGAGGCCGCGACGGAGGGGGCGCGCGGCGTGAGCCGGGGGCGCGTACGGGCGGCCGACTCACCGTCCACGCAAGGGAGTTCCTCCCAAGCGCCCGAAATGCACCGGGAACCGGCGGGGAACTTTCTGCGTGCGCCTTACGTTTTCAACCAACCCCGGTCACGATGTCAGACCCAGGGACTACGTTAAGCACGCATCGAGTAACACGCGGCGACGGCCTGGAGACACCACCTTGAGCGATCCGTGCGAGACAACCGAGCATCACCTCGACCGACTCCTGCGACGCGCCCTGAACTCCTTCGACCTTCCCGACAGCACGGTCGACCGCCTCGGCACGGCGCTCGCCCACAGCAGTTCGCTGCACTCGTCGCACCACAGCTCCGTGCTGCACCGCGAGACCTACCGTCACACGTATCTCCTCGCCGACGGCTCCGCCCTCACCCTGTGGGAGCTGGTGCACAGCGGCGGCCGTGACGTGCGGAGCCCGCGTCGGCACGAGCTGTACGACGACGAGGGCGACGCCCGGATCGCCGCGTCCCGGCTGGCCGGGAGCTTCTCCGACTCCCCGGCCTTCGGCTACGAGGGGACGCAGGAGGCGCCGGGGGACCTGGAGATGCTGACGGTCCTGATGTCCGCCCCGCCGGCCCCGCTCCCCCGGACGTACGCCCCCGACAATTCCGCGGACCACGCCCGCCGCGTGCTGCGCCGCGCGGAGAACGCCGACCGGCCGGGCGAGGAGAAGGCGCGGCTGCTCCGGGCCGCCTTCGCCCACCACATCACCCAGATCTTCGGGCGGCAGTGCGATGTCGACGGCCGGCCCGCCGGTTTCACGCTCTACGAGCACGCGTTCCTGCTGCTGGACGGCAGCGAGACGAGCCTGTGGGAGGTCGAACACACGGCGACGCCCGACGGCCGCCACATGTGCGAGGTGTACGAGGACGAGCACACCGCCCGCGCGGCGATGGAGAGCCGCACCCGGATCTGCTGACCCGGGCCACCAGCGCCCGGCGCCCCGGAACCGCCGCGAGGCCGGCGCGCCAGGGCCCGGGTCTGCTGACCCGGGCCCGATTTCCCTGCCTTACCGGTCAGTTCGGGCCGGACTCCCCGTGGTTGCGCGGCCGGGCGGGCAGCGCGAACATCACCAGGAAGATCACCGAGAGCACCCCGGCCACCCACCACAGCGACTGCTGGAACGCGTCGACGAACGCCGGGCCGACCGCTTCGGGAGCCAGCCGGTCGCCGATCGCGCCGAAGAAGACGACGGACACCAGACCGAGGCCGAGCGCCGTCCCCATCTGCTGCACGGTGTTGATCAAACCGGACGCCGAACCGGCGTGCTCCTGCGGCACTTGGGAGAGCACCGTGTCGGTCAGCGGAGCCACGATCAGCCCCATCCCCGCACCCATGACCACGAGCGGGACGGCCATCTGCCAAGAGCTGATGCCCATGCCGTACTGCTCGCTCTCCCAGAGGTAGATCAGCAGTCCGGCGATCATGAGGAGCGCGCCGGCCTGGAGGACCTTGCGGCCGAAGCGGGGCACGAGCTTCTGCACGGAGATACCGGCGGCCACCGAGACGGCGACGGAGAAGGGGATGCCCGTCACGCCGGCGCGCAGCACGCTCCAGCCGAGGCCCATCTGCATGTAGAGGGTCCAGACCAGGAAGAAGATGCCGAGGCCGACGCCGAAGGTCAGCTGCACGGCGATACCGGCGGCGAAGCTCTTCACCCGGAACAGGGACAGCTCGATCAGCGGCGACCCGTCGGTCAGGGCCCTGTGCCGCTGGTGGATCACCAGCGCCGCGAAGACGAACAGGCTGCCCACCATCGAGAGATGGCCCCAGAGCGGCCAGCCCAGCTCGTGTCCCCGGGTGAGCGGATAGATGAGCATCAGCATCGCCAGGGTGATCAGGGCGACGCCGGGCAGGTCGAGACGGACCGCCTTGGGGGCCTTGGACTCGCTGATGAACTTCGCGCCGAGGATCAGTCCGGCGATGCCGACGGGCAGGTTGATCAGGAAGATCGGCCGCCAGCCGAGCCCGAAGAGGTCCCACTCGGTGAGCAGGGCGCCCAGCAGCGGACCGGAAACCGCGCCGAGTCCGACGACCGCGCCGAAGAGACCGAAGACCTTGCCGCGCTCGTGGGCCGGGAAGGTGGCGTGCACGATCGAGAGGACCTGGGGCACCATCAGGGCCGCCGTCGCGCCCTGGAGGATGCGGGCGGCGACCAGTATCTCGGGGTTGGGCGCCACGCCGCACAGGGCCGAGGCGAGCGTGAAGCCGCCGATGCCGATGAGGAAGAGCCGCTTGCGCCCGTAGATGTCCCCGAGCCGGCCGCCCGTGATCAGCCCGGCCGCGAACGCGAGGGCGTAGCCGGCGGTGATCCACTGGATCGCGGAGACGGAGGCTCCGGTCTCCCGCGTGATGCTGGGGATCGCGATGTTGACGATCGTGACGTCGACCAGGTCCATGAAGGCCGCGGTCATCACGATGGCGAGCGCGAACCAGCGACGCCGGTCCGCCGGAGCGGCCACGGGTGCGGGGGCACCCGGCGTCTTGACCGGCGCGACCGGCGTCCTCACCGATGCGGACGACGTGGGCGGTACGAGGTGCGATGCCGCGGGCGGCGGCGGTGCGGAAGAAGGCATGGGTGAAACCTAGGGTCCCATTAGGCCAGATGATGACCTGATGGTCCGCCATGCTGAAGCCATGTCCGATACCCCGGCACGTCTGCTGAAGCTGCTCTCCCTCCTTCAGACCCCGCGCGAGTGGCCCGGCGGCGAACTGGCCGAACGGCTCGACGTCAGCCCGCGCACGATCCGCCGCGATATCGACCGGCTCCGCGACCTGGGCTACCCGGTCGAGGCCTCGCGCGGCTCGGTCGGCGGCTATCGCCTGGTCGCGGGCGCCGCCATGCCGCCCCTCCTGCTGGACGACGAGGAGGCGGTGGCCATCGCGGTGGGGCTGCGGGCCGGGGCGGGGCACGCGATCGAGGGCGTCGACGAGGCCTCCGTACGGGCGCTGGCGAAGCTGGAGCAGGTGCTGCCCTCCCGTCTGCGGCACCGGGTCTCCGCGCTCCAGAACGCCACGGTGCCGCTGACCCGGGGCGACGGCTCCACCATCGACCCGCGGACCCTGACGACGCTGGCATCGGCGGCCACCGGGCGGGAGCGGCTGAGGTTCGCGTACCGCAGCGGCGACGGCACCCGGACGAAGCGGCAGGTCGAGCCGTACCGGCTGGTGAGCACCGGGCAGCGCTGGTACCTGGTGGCGTACGACCTCGGCCGGGAAGACTGGCGGACGTTCCGGGTGGACCGGGTCGGCGAGCCGTACGCGACCGGGGCCCGGTTCGCTCCGAGGCCCCTGCCCGTCGAGGACTCGGCGAGCGATACGGGCGGCGGTACGGGGAGTGGCGCGGGGAGCGGGGACGCGGCGACGTTCCTGGCCCGGTCGATGCGGCGGATGCAGCCGGAGCTGCGGCTCGACGTGCGGTTCGACGCCCCGGCGGAGTTCGTGACGGCGCGGCTGCCCGCGCACCTGGGGACGCCGGAACCGGACGGGGAGGGCGGCTGCCGGCTGCGGGCCTCGTGCACCGACTCGCTGGAGTGGGCGACGCTGCGGCTGGCGCTGGTGGACTGCGAGTTCTCCGTGGAGGGGCCGCCGCAGCTGGTGGCGTACCTGGAGGGGCTGGGCGCCCGGCTGACCCGGGCTGCCGGCGGGGCCGCCGTCGAACCGCGTCAGGCAGCGGGCCCGGAACAGGGATGAGCCCCGACGCCGGGGGGGGTGGGCGCCGGGGCTCAGCTCGTGGACCGGTGGAAAACCGGTCGGGTGACCGGAATGACCCGGTCGGTCGGCCGGTGCGAACCGGCTTGATGGGGAGATTACGGGTTATTGGCTCACGCCGCAGCGTCAAAGCCCGTGTCGTGAGCCATTCGCTTCAATTCGAGCAGTGCGTGCTTCTCTATCTGCCGGATCCGCTCCCGCGTGAGGCCGTGCTGCTTGCCCACTTCGGTCAGGGTCCGCTCCCGCCCGTCCTCGATGCCGTACCGCATCTTGATGATCGAGGCGGTCCGGTTGTCGAGCTTGCCGATGAGGTCTTCCAGCTCCTCGCTGCGGAGCAGGGTCATCACCGACTGCTCGGGCGAGACGGCGGAGGTGTCCTCCAGCAGGTCGCCGAACTGGGTGTCGCCGTCGTCGTCCACGGACATGTTGAGGCTGACCGGGTCGCGGGCCCAGTCCAGGACGTTGCCGACGCGCTCGGCGTTGGAGTCGAGCTCGGCGGCGATCTCCGCGTGCTCCGGGTCGCGGCCGTGCTCGCGGTTGAACTCGCGCTGGACCCGGCGGATCCGGCCGAGCTCCTCCACCAGGTGGACGGGGAGCCGGATCGTGCGGGACTGGTCGGCGATGGACCGGGTGATGGCCTGGCGGATCCACCAGGTCGCATACGTGGAGAACTTGAAGCCCTTGGCGTAGTCGAACTTCTCGACGGCGCGCACCAGGCCGGCGTTGCCCTCCTGGATCAGGTCGAGCAGAGGGAGCCCCGCGCGCGGGTAGCGGCGGGCCACGGCGACGACGAGCCGGAGGTTGGAACGGATGAATATGTCCTTGGCGCGCTCGCCATCGGCGACCAGCGCCTCCAGCTCCTCACGCTTCGCGTCACCGGCATCGCTCTCGACCTCGCCGTCGAGGATCTGCTGGGCGTAGACGCCCGCCTCGATGGTCTGGGAGAGGTCGACTTCCTTGGCGGCGTCGAGCAGCGGTGTGCGGGCGATCTCGTCCAGGTACATGCCGACCAGGTCGCGATCGGCGATCTCCCCGCCCACGGCGCGAACACTGCGTGCCCGGTCGGTCTCACCGGAGGCGGCGGACGTACGACGGGCGACGGCACGGGTTGCCATGCGTGCTCCCTTGCTGAGTAGGTCGCGACACCCTTCCGGGTGCCCTGCATCCGATGGAAACAACGACTGGAATCCGGACAGAATTCCCATGCGACACATTCATTTTCGTGATCATGCAGTACCCTGTTCCGCTTCGACCGCCGGACACCGCTTCCGGATCCCATCGGACGCGCAGGTCAGAGCCGGTGCGGAGGGGTTCCGGCCCCGTGTCGGCCCCCTTGCCGACTCTCCGGCCGGGTACCCGGAATCGGCGCGTCCACCCGAAGCGCCCTGCTCCCGCCCGGAACTCCCTGCCCCTCCCCGAGAGACGGCTGCGGTGGCGTTCGGGTTGCTCAGGCGCGCCCGCGACGGGAATGGCCGGACAGGCCCCGGGCCCGTCGGCCGATCCGGCCGGTGACCGCCGCCCGGCGCGCGATTCGGGCCGACCCGCCGGTGTTCCAGGACGGTGGAGCCTTCGCCCCTCAGCCGAACTGCACCGAGCGCTTCGCCAGTCCCATCCAGAACCCGTCGATGACGCTCCGCCCCCGGTCCAGCTCGTCCTCGGCCGCGCCCAGCGTCACGAACAGCGGCGCGAAGTGCTCGGTGCGCGGGTGGGCGAGCCTTCCGGCCGGGGACGTGTGCTCGAAGTCGATCAACGCGTCGATGTCCTGGGCCCGCAGCGCCCGGTCGCCCCAGTCGTCGAACTCCGCCGACCAGCCGGGGACGCCGCCGCCCTGGTGGCGCAGGGCGGCCAGGTTGTGGGTGAAGAAGCCGCTGCCGACGATCAGCACGCCCTCGTCGCGCAGCGGGGCGAGCTTGCGCCCGACGTCCATGAGCTTCTGCGGGTCGAGGGTGGGCAGGGAGATCTGGAGTACGGGGATGTCGGCGTGCGGGAACATCTCCACCAGCGGGACGTACGCCCCGTGGTCGAGGCCCCGGTCCGGGATGTCCTGGACCGGCGTACCCGCCCCGCGCAGCAGCTTGCGGACGCTGTCGGCGAGCCGGGGAGCGCCGGGGGCCTCGTACCGCACCCCGTAGTAGTGCTCGGGGAAGCCCCAGAAGTCGTACACGAGCGGCACGGTCTCGGTCGCCCCCAGGGCGAGCGGGGCCTCCTCCCAGTGCGCGGAGACCATCAGGATCGCGCGGGGGCGGGGCAGGCCCGCGGACCAGGCGGCGAGTTCGCCGGGCCAGACGGGATCGTCGGCCAGGGGCGGCGCGCCGTGCGAGAGGTAGAGGGCGGGCATGCGCTCCGCGGTGGCTGTCATGGCACTCCCCATCCACTGGGCGCCGGATCCCGAGCGGCCGGGCGCCGCACTGGGCGTCCGGGCCACCGGATCCGGTCACGAGTTCGTCAGAGCAGTAGTTCCCCGAGGTCATCCGGGGGATCGTTGTGCAGGGGTCCTGCGGAATTCCGCCGGAGGTCCCCCGGAACCCCGCGAGTGGCCTCCCGGGGAAGTTCCTTGAAAGTTCAAGGTCCTACCTGTGGAGACCTTAGCTCTATCTAGTTCAACTTTCAAGAAAAGGTCGTACAGTGGAGTCCATGACCACGGCATCCACCAGCGCACCGCGTTGGCTCACCGACGAGGAGCAGCGCGTCTGGCGCGCCTATCTGCACGCCACCACGCTGCTGGAGGATCACTTCGACCGCCAGTTGCAGCGCGATGCCGGTATGCCGCACACCTACTACGGGCTGCTCGTCCAGCTCTCGCAGGCCCCCCGCCGCCGGATGCGGATGACGGAGCTGGCCCGGAACGCGAAGATCACCCGCTCCCGGCTCTCGCACGCCATCGCCCGGCTGGAGAAGAACGGCTGGGTCCGCCGTGAGGACTGCCCATCCGACAAGCGCGGCCAGAACGCGGTGCTCACCGACGACGGCCTCGACATGCTGCGCCGCTCGGCGCCGGGCCATGTCGAGGCCGTACGGCAGGCGATGTTCGACCGGCTCACGGACGAGCAGGTGAAGAGCCTCGGGGAGATCATGCGGGTGCTCGCCTCCGGTCTGGAACCGGAGGGCACGGACGCGGATCTGCCCTGGCTCCGCTGAGCGGGGCGATCACCGGTCGGAACCGGGCAGATCGATCGCGGAGCGGAGCCAGGGCAGATCAGGGGCGGGCCGTCGTCGAAGGAGGGCCGACGGCGGTCGTCGTCAGTGGGCGACCACCGGAATCCTGAACTCCTCCTCGGCGCCCGCCTCGGACGCGCTCTCCGTGCCGCCCGACCCGGTTCCGGGGCGGCCGGTGTTGATGAGGGCGATCGCGATGGCGGCCGCGGCGACGAGGATGCCGACCGCCCACCAGATCGCGGAGGCGAAACCGCTGACCATGGCCTGGAGCTCCAGGAGCTTCGGGTCCGTGGCGCTGGCCGCGTGATCGGCGACGTACGCGGTGGTGGCGCTCGCGGCGATGGTGTTCAGCAGGGCGGTGCCGATGGCGCCGCCGACCTGCTGCGAGGTGTTGACCATCGCGGACGCCACACCCGCGTCACGCGGCTCGATGCCGTGCGTGGCCAGGGACATCGCCGGCATGAACGCCGTACCCATACCGAGGCCGAGCAGCAGCATGCCGGGCAGGATGACGGCCGCGTAGCTGGTGTTCAGGTCCAGCTGGGTCAGGAGCAGCATGCCGACCGCGGCGACCAGGAATCCGGGGCCCATCAGCAGACGCGGCGGGACCCGGGTCATCAGCCGGGTGCCGATCTGGGTGGAGCCGGTGATCATGCCGACGATCATGGGCATGAACGCGAAGCCGGTCTTGACCGGGGAGTAGCCCTTGACGACCTGCAGGTAGTAGGTCAGGAAGAGGAACAGCCCGAACATCGCGATGATGGCGAGACCCAGCGAGAGGTAGACCCCGCCGCGGTTGCGCTCGGTGAGGACGCGCAGCGGCAGCAGCGGCGACTTCACGCGCGACTCGGTCACGACGAAGGACAGCAGCAGTACGGCGGCGGCGACGAACATCGAGACGGTCAGGGCGTCCGACCAGCCGGCCGACTCGGCGCGCGTGAAGCCGTAGACCAGGGTGACCAGGCCGAGGGTGGAGAGCACGACGCCGGGGATGTCCAGCGGTGCGCGGTTGCGGGTGCCGGAGGGCTCACGGATCACGAAGTACGCGCCCACGGCGGCGACCACGGCGAACGGGATGTTGACGAAGAACGTCCAGCGCCAGTTCAGGTACTCGGTGAGGAAGCCGCCGAGGATCAGCCCGACCGCGCCACCGCCACCGGCGATGGCCCCGTAGATGCCGAACGCCTTGGCGCGCTCCTTGGCGTCGGTGAACATCACGGCGAGCAGGGACAGCGCGGCCGGGGCGAGCAGGGCGCCGAAGACACCCTGGAGGGCCCGGGAGCCGAACATCATCGCCTCGTTCTGGGCGGCCCCGCCGAGCGCGGAGGCCAGCGCGAAGCCGGTCAGGCCGACGACGAAGGTGCGCTTACGGCCCCAGAGGTCGGCGATCCGGCCGCCGAAGAGGAGGAGACCGCCGAAGGCGAGGGCGTAGGCGGTGATGACCCACTGCTTGTTGCCGTCGGAGATGCCGAGGTCGGTCTGGGCGGAGGGCAGCGCGATGTTCACGATGGTCGCGTCGAGGACGACCATCAGCTGGGCGAGCGCGATGAAGGCGAGGGCTTTCCAGCGGCTCGGATCGGGAAGGGCGGTGTCGGCTGTTCGGGACAGGCCGGCCATTTTTGACATGGGTGTAGCCACCTAAGGACATGCGAGGGCGCCGAGGCGTCGCGAAGTGGGCGTCGGCGGTACGTGCTGTGGCGTACGCGCGACGGTTGCGTGGGCCGCCCGCGCGTGACAGGGACGTACGGGCCGGTGTTCGGGTGAGGCGGGACGGTGCGGCCGACGGAGTCGGCGGGTCCGGGAAGGTTCAGGTCGGTGCGGCCGTCAGGAGCGCCGCAGATCCTCCAAGGTCGCCGCCGATCCGGGCAGTTCGGAGCGGGCCGGGGTCTCCAGGCCGTCCAGGAACAACTGCAGATGACGGTGGGTGAACCGGTCGATGCCCTGGCAGGCGATGCCGGGGAGCGGCCGGGTGAGCTGGGAGAGGGCGACGAGTACGTCACCGACGGCGATGTCGGTGCGCAGCCGCCCCGCGGACTGGGCGCGCGAGACGAGCCCTGCGACGGCCTCTTCGAGGCGGTCGCGCTCGGCGAGCAGATCGGGATGGTCCTTGTCGAAGACGCCGGAGATCATCGGGCACAGGGCGCCGATCCGTTCGTCGGCGGCCGCGTGCACGAAGCGGCTGAGCGCGGCGAACGGGTCGGACTCCGCCGCGACGGCCTCCTCGACCCTCAGGGTGGTCCGGGAGGTGACCGCGAGGACGACCTCGTGGGTGAGGGCGGCGCGGTCGGGGAAGTTCCGGTAGAGCGTGGCGTTGCCGACGCCCGCGCGGCGGGCGACGTCGTCCAGCGGCACCTCGGGCCCGAACTCGACGAAGAGCTCGCGCGCGGCCGAGACGATCCGCTCACGGTTGCGCAGCGCGTCGGCCCGGGGGCGGGCGGCGCGGCACGACGCTGTCGGTGCGGTGCCCTTCCCGGCGACGGTCTCCGCGACGCGTCCGGTGCCGGTCCGCGTGGCGCTTGTGGCGCCGGGCCGCGCGGTGTTGCCGGTGACGGCGGCCTGCGCTGCACCCTTGGCGGCGGTCTTCACTGCGCCCCTCACCTGCCCTTCCCCCTGCGTAGCCGGTAGGCCCCCTTCCGTAACCGGGGACCGCTTCCCCGTTTATCGGGGACACGTATGCAAACGGGGAGAGCCTCCCCGGTTATTTCCCACCCACCGTGTGACCCGAGTCACATCTCTCCGGGACGGAAACCCACCGATCGGCGCACCCAGCGAGCGCCCCCGGACCACCCGGCAGAGGCTGATCGCCAGAGCGCAGCCAGGGGTCGGCCGGCTGCCGCGGACCCCGAAGGCGCCTCTATGCAGCAGCCCCGCCACCGGATACGCAGACACCGCCGCCCGATCGCCCTGGCCGGAGCGACCGCGCTGGTCATAGCGGCCATGGCCTCGGCCAGCACCACCCTCCCCTCCGTCGGCCGTGCCTCGGCGGGCCCGGCGGCCACCGTCCAGGACTCCGCGCTCGCCCCGTGCCGGATCTCCGCGGCCATGGGCGTACAGATGTCCGAGGGCCTGCCGACCCCGCCCGGCTACGCCCGTTCGACCGGCGAGGTCAGGGCGCTCAACCTGATGATCGACTTCCCGGACGCGGAGGGGACGGAACCCGCGACGGACCGGTTCGCGGAGTTCTTCCCGCAGACCTCCGAGTGGTTCCGGACCAGCTCCTACGGCCGGCTCGTCTACCGGCCCGAGGCCCCCCTCAAGGACTGGCTGCGGATGCCGATGGCGTTCACGGAGTACGGGATAGAGCGCGGCTCACCGTTCGAGCCGGGCTACCGCCAGCTGGTGAAGGACATCGTCGCGGCCGCCGACCCCCGGGTCGACTTCTCGGAGTACGACCTGGTCAACATCCTGGTCAGCCCGAACGCCGGCCCCTCCGCGCTGGACACCGTGCTCTCGGTGACCTTCTCCGGCAACGACGAGGCCCCGGAGGCGGACGGCGTGCCGCTCGCCAACACCTCGTTCGTCTACAGCCGCCAGGACGACGGGTCGGGGTCGTACGCCGAGACCGGCTACCGGGTCCTGCCGCACGAGAACGGCCATGTCTTCGGGCTGCCCGACCTCTACACGATGGAGGGCGGCGGCTCGGTCGGGCACTGGGACATCATGTCCGAGGACTGGGGCGCCAACAACGACCTTTTGGCCTGGCACAAGTGGAAGCTCGGCTGGCTCGACAACGAGCAGATCAGCTGCGCCTCGCAGCCCGGCGTCAGCGAGCACACGCTCGGCCCGCTGGCCGCCGAGGGCGGCACCAAGCTCGCCTTCGTCCCGCTGAGCGCCCAGTCCGGCTACGCCGTGGAGGTGCGCACGACGGCGGGCAACGACGAGGCGGTCTGCCGGCCCGGGGTGCTGATCTACAAGGTCAGCTCCGACGTGGACACCGGCCAGGGACCGGTCTCCGTCGCCGACGCCACCGAGGACAGCGGCGGCTGCACCCGGCGCCCCAACGTGCACGCGGAGCTGTCCGACGCCCCGTTCCGGCCCGGCCAGACCTTCACCGACCGGGCCAACGGCGTACGGATATCCGTGCTGGACGAGGACGACGACGGCAACTACCGGGTACGGGTCACGCGCCCGTGAGCCTGCCGACGATCGAGACCCACCCGTCGCGGCGTACGGCACGGTCCCCCGTACGGAACCAGCCGCCGTCACCGAAGGCGGCTCCGGTCGCCGCCGCGTCGCGCCAGTAGCCGCGGAACAGCGACTGGCCGCGCAGCCACAGCTCCCCCGGCTCCCCATCGGGCCGTCCCTCGCCCGACGGCCCGGTGATCAGCACCTCCGTGACCGGGGCGGGCCGGCCCGCGCAGCCGGGCTCGGCACGGCAGTCGTCGCCGAACGGCGCGAGAACGACGCCGCACGTCTCGGCGAGGCCGTAGCCGGAGGCGAGGCCGTAGCCGGAGGCGAGGCCGTAGCCGGAGGCGAGGCCGTGGCCCGGAAGCGGCGCGGGACCCTCCGGCCCGCCCCCGGCGGGATCGTCCATCAGGGCGAGGGCGCCGCCGGCCGCCATCGCACCGTAGAAGCCGGTGAACGCGGCGGCGTCGGAGAACGGGAACGTCATCGGCCGGACCGGGGCGGGCTCCAGCCCCGGGATGGCGCCGCCCGCCCGTGCGGAGGCCGCCGCGTGGTAGCGGGCACTGAGCGCGGCACCGGCCTGGGCGAGATGCGTGGCCACCGCGCCCCGGGGGCGGCCGGTGGCGCCGCGGGTGTAGAGGATCGTGGCGTCGTCCTCCGGCCGGGGGGCCACGTCGGGCGGCGCGGCCAGCGGGTCGGGGGCGGGGAAATCCTCGTACCGCTCGACAGGCAGACCGTCCGTCGCCTGCCCCCCGCCGGGGAACGCGGCACGCCGGCGGTCCGCCGCCCGCTCACCACCGGGGAAGAGGACGACGCGCGTCCCGGTCCGCCGGGCCCAGCCGGCGACCTGCCCCAGCCGCTCCCCGTCCACCAGCAGCACCCCGGGCTCGCAGTCCTCCAGCGCGTACGTGAACGCTTCCTCGGGCCACCCGGCGTCCAGGGGTACGGCGACGAGACCGGCCAACTGGGCGGCCCAGAAGGCGATCTGCCACTCGGGACGGTTCCCCGACGCGATCACGGCACGGTCGCCGGGGCGCAGCCCGTACCGCTCGCGCAGACGTACCGCGAGAGCCGAGGCGGCGGCGAAGAACTCCCCGTAGGAGCAGGTCCGTTCCCCCGCGATCAGGAACGGCGCGTCCCCGTAGGCCCAGGTGGTCTCCACGAACTCCCGGAGCGTACGGGGGCCGTCGGCGTACTCCCGCGTCCCCCGCTCGCCGAGCACCACGGCGAAGGGTGCGCCGGGCGCGGTGAGGGAGGCCTCGACGCGCGCGGCGCGCCGGGCGGGCTCAGCCGATGCGGCTGCTCCGGGGTCCGGGGACGGGACGGTGTGCGGCACGGACGGCCTCTCTCGCGCTGACTCTGACGCTGACTGACACACGAGACGCTATGCGGGCGGTGGCCCGCCGCCAAGGCCGTCGTCGGCGCCACAGGCAAGCTGACCCGGGCCTACCGGCCCCAGACCAACGGCAAGGTCGAACGCTGCAACCGCACCCTGCTCGACGAATGGACCTACGGCCCTACACGGCCAACAACCGTGTCAACAACCCTGCGGGTCAATACACCTAGGTGTATTGACCCGCAGGGTTGTTGACACGGGTGATGGGTGGGTGGCCGCCGAGTGCGGTGTGGCTGCGGTGGTGGTTGTAGGTGTGGAGGAAGTCTGCCAGGGCTTCGGCCCGCTCGGTGTTGGCGGTGTAGGGCCGGATGTAGGCCCATTCGTCGAGCAGGGTGCGGTTGAAGCGTTCGACCTTGCCGTTGGTCTGGGGCCGGTAGGCCCGGGTCAGCTTGCCTGTGGCGCCGAGGTCCGCGAGGGCGTTCCTCCAGGCCAGGCCCTTGCGGTAGGCCCAGGCGTTGTCCGTCAGGACCCGCTCGATGCGGGGGATGCCCTGGCGGTGGAAGAAGGCGGCTGCGCGGGTGAGGAAGCCCGCGCAGGTCGCGACCTTCTCGTCGGGGTGGATCTCGCTGTAGGCCAGGCGGGAATGGTCGTCGACGGCAGAGTGGATGTAGTCGAAGCCCATGTTGCTGCGGGTGGCGCGGCCGGCCTGGCGGCCCAGGGTCCTGTGACCGCCGCCGTCGGGGATCCGGCCGAGCTTCTTCACGTCGATGTGGATCAGCTCGCCGGGCCGGTCGCGTTCGTAGCGGCGGATCAGGGTGCCGGTCGGACGGTCGATCCAGGACAGCCGGTTCAGACTGTGGCGGGTCAGGATCCGGTGCACGGTCGAGGCGGGCAGGCCCAGGACCGGGCCGATGCGGGCGGGGCCGAGCTTGCGGGTCCTGCGGAGGTCGCAGACGCGAGCCTCGACGGCCCGTGGGGTGCGGTGCGGTGTGCGATGGGGCCTGCTGGAGCGGTCGGCCAGGCCCGAGTCACCCTCCGCGCGCCAACGGCGGATCCACTTGTGGGCGGTAGGCCTGGATATGCCCATTTCGGCCGCCACATGGGCAACTGGCCGCCCACCGAGGACGCGATCGACCAGGATTCGCCTGCCGTGAACGGTCAGCCGGGCATTACGGTGGGACACGAAGACCTCCGTGTGTGGTGTGGAGCCTAGACACCTCCACCACACCGGAGGTCTTCGCCATGATCAAGCCCGGTCGGCGTTAACAACGCTCGTGATCAATACACCTAGGGCGTGGCGCGGGCGGCGGCCAGCGTCTCGGCCAGCAGCCGCCAGATGTCGGCGGCGAGATCGATGCTGGAGGCCGCCTGGGCCTCCTCCGCCAGGGTCCGCATCCGCTCCAGCCCCTCCTGATCCCGGCCCTCGATGATCAGCAGCCGGCTGTCAAGGATCTCCAGGCGCACCCGGGTGCGGTACGTCATGCGCGGATCGGCCGCACGCACCCGGTCCAGCAGGACGCGCGCATCGGCGAACTGCCCCCGCTGGAAGGAGATCTCGGCCTTGATGAAGGTCACCTCTTGCTCCAGCGCGGGAATCCCGACGAAGACCATGCCCGTCTCGGCCTGCTCGATGTACCGCTCCGAAGCGCCCAGCTCCGGCGGGGACTTCTGCAGGTGCAGCCGTGCCGCCGCCACCCGCAGCCGGGTCCAGAGCGGCAGGTTCTCCGCCCCGGCGAAGCCGTCGAGCGCCTCCTCCAGCAGCTTCTGCGCGGCGTCGAGATCCCCCTGCCGTACCCGCACGGCGGCCGCCGTCCACAGGGCCTCCGCCCCCAGCGGTTCCGACCTCGGCACGTTCAGCGCCGTCAGTTCGTCGGCGTGGACCCGGGCCTCGGTCAGCCGCCCCGCCTCGGACTCGGCCGACACCAGGGCCAGCAGGCTGGCCGCCATGTCCGGCACCGGGAGATCGTAGTCCCGGGCCAGGCCGTGGGCCGTCGTGGCCGCCTCGACGGCGGGGACGATCTCCCCGCAGGCGCGCAGGCAGCGCGCCAGCTGGGTGAAGCCGCGGGCCCGCAGGGTCGGCAGACCGAGTTCGTCACCCAGCGCGACGAGCTCCTCCAGAACGACCCGCTCCCTGGCATGGTCACTGTGCTGCCGCCGCCCCTGCGCGACGAGCCAGAGGCCCTGCCAGCGCAGCAGGGGGTCCTGCCCATCACCCGGGTACAGCGCGCGTTCCAGCGCTTCGAGGGCCGCGTCGGACGTGGCCGAAGCGGCGATGGCCAGGGCCTGCGCCAGCGAGTCGGCGGGGCGGCCCTCCTCCTCGAAGGCCGCGACGCCGATGCCCAGCCGGGAGGCCAGGTGCTGCACGGCGCGTGCGGTCGGCTGCCGCGATCCGGACTCCAGCCGGGAGACATAGCCGGTGGACATGCCGTCGCCGGCGAGCGCGGCTTGGGACAGGCCCCGCTCGCTCCGCAGCTGCTTGAGTCGCCGCCCGAAGTAAGGCTGTTCCAACACGTGATCAACCCCATTGGTCGCACTGGGAGGTGGGGAGCGGGAGGAGGGCGCCCGCATGCGCGCCTTGGTTCGCCGATCGGGGACGAGGCTAGCCAGAGTCGGGGCGGCTGGACAAATTCTTGCCCGACTCGTAGCCAGATTTGGCGAGGAATGTGCACCCCTCCGCCCGAGGAACCTTGCCCAAACTTTGGCAATAACTTGCCAAGTCCTGAACTGGTTTACTCGGCCAGCGCCGCTGGCCACTGCGCTTCGCATCTGGTTCTTCCGCCTCTGCCCAGGACTTCTTGCGCAGCCGTTCCCGCGTGTCACCCGAATCCGTGTCGCCGCCGACGCCTTCGCGGATGCGGGGCCCGCGTCGGCCACCCGGTAGACCGCGCCCCGGAGCGCCTGGTCAGGATCACGGCGTCCGGGGTCGCCGCCGTACGCGAGGACGGCCCGATGGACGAGGTCCTGGCCCTGGCGCGGGCGGTGCACGCCCTGGAGCCGGCCCCGCTGGAGAGCACGGACCGCGAGGCGATCGGGTCCCACGTGGCGCGGGTGCTGGATGCCCTGGGGGTGGAGTTCGGTCCGACGCACGCCGAGATCGTGCTGACCGAGGAGGGCCCGAAGATCATCGAGACGCATCTGCGGGTGGACGGCGACGACATCTTCAGCCTGGTCAAGGACGCCGTCGGCGTGGACATGCTGGACTTCCAGACCCGTCAGACGTTCGGCGAGAAGGTGCTCCCGGACATCCGGGCCATCCTGGAGTCGGACCGCGAGCCGCGCTGCGAGGCGATCCGGTACACCGCCCCGAAGGCCCACGGCACGTTCGTCGGCCCTGCGGACGCCGAGGCGGTCACCCGCAACCCGGACATCGCGGTGCCCCTCACCCCCGGCTCGGAACTGACGGGCCACGGCTCCTTCGCCCGCATCGCCCGGGCCAGGGCCTCGGCTCCCACGGCCGCGGCCGCCCTGGAGAAGGCCCGCTCGACGGTGAACGCCCTCTCGTTCCTGTTCACCGTCCCGTCGGACGAGCCCGGAACGGTATGACGCCCCCGCCCCGGTGGCCGCGGCGGTGGAGGCCGCCGCGATCACCGACCCGAGGACCGGCTGCCACCCCACCCGCTACACTGTGGGCGGCGGCCCAGTCTTCACGGCGGGGCCTCCGACGTATCCCGGCCTTCGTAGCTCAGGGGATAGAGCACCGCTCTCCTAAAGCGGGTGTCGCAGGTTCGAATCCTGCCGGGGGCACTGACCCGACACCAGGTCAGAGGCATCACAGGGCCCTCCCGTCATTCGAACGGGAGGGCCCTTTCGGCATCGGCGGCCGGTTCCTCGAAGGCCCCGGCGCCGCCTACGCCCGCTTCGCGGTATCGGCCACGATCTCCTCGATCACGTGCGCCGCGATCCGTGCCATCACCGGGTTCGTCTCCCGGTAGTGGGTCAGCTCCAGCAGGGCTATGGACAGCGCCCAGCCTCTTCCCCTCGTCCATGTGGCGTCGTCGGCCGCGATCGCCGTGCGGAACGTCTGCCTGGCTCCGGGCGTCAGCAGATACCAGGCCGCGATCAGGTCGACCGCCGGGTCGGCCAGGCCCGTGCAGCCGAAGTCGATGACCGCGGTGAGGCGGCCGTCCGCGACCAGGACGTTGCCCGGCTGGAGGTCGCCGTGCACCCAGACGGGGGCGGCCGTGAAGGGTGGGGCGGCCAGGGACTCCTTCCAGGCCGCGGCGACGGCCTCCGCGTCCACGATTCCGGCCAGGGTCGCCAGCGCCTCGCTGGTCGCCCGGTCGCGGGAAGCCAAGGGCTCGCTGCGGTATGCGGGCGGGGCGTCCTCCGGGGCGATCCGGCGGAGTGCCAGTACGAACTCCGCCAGGTCCGCCGCCAGGAGGTCCGAGGACGAAGAGGCGTCGCCGGGACGCGGGTTCGTGCCCTCCAGCCAGGTGCAGACCGACCAGGGGCGGGGGAATGACTTGTCCGGGGCCCCCTGGGCGAGCGGGAGCGGTACCGGGAACGGCAGTTGCCCGGCAAGTCGCGGCAGCCAGCGGTGTTCCGTCGCCACATCCGCCGCACTGCCCTCGGTACGGGGCAGCCGCACGGCCTTGTCGGTGCCCAGGCGGTAGATCGCGTTCGCCGTCCCGCTCGCGTCGACCGCCTCCACGGGCAGGTCCGTCCAGTGCGGGAACTGGGCGGCGATCAGGCCGCGTACGAGCGACGGTTCAATGATCATGCCGCGATCGAACCAGGTGGCCCGGGGGTGCACAACGTTGCGGCCCCGCCTCTGTCCCGTCGCCGCCTCGCCGCCTCGCCGTGGGACGCCCCCGCCCGTCCGAAAATCGGTGCGGCGGCGCGTATCCGTACGAGAGGATCTGCGGCCATGACGTATCCATCGCGCACCCTCGTACTTCCGCCTCAACTCACCGCCTCCGCAAGGAGGTTACGCACCACCGCGCTGCGGCGCGGGCTGCGGGTCGTGGAGGCGACGGCCTCCGCCGTATCCGCGGGGGCGGGGAGACCAGAGTGGGCGGCGAGCACCGGGGGCGATGCGCACGCCGTGCATCTGCACGCCGGGCCCTCCTTCGCCGATGTCGTGGCCCCCGCGCTCGGGATCGCCCTCCTGGAAGCTCCCGCCGACTGGCTCGCCCGGCTCCCCCGAGCGCTCACCCAGCGGGAGATCCGGGCGATGCCCCTGGGCGAGGCGTACCGGTTGCGCCGTCCCGCCTTCGTCAAGTCGCCGAACGACAAAGGCATTCCGGCACTCGTGTACGCGGACGGGTCCCGGCTGCCCGGACCGGATGCGGTGGATCCGGCCACCGTGGTGCTGGTGAGCGACGTGATGGCCTTCACCGTCGAGTACCGGCTGTTCCTCCTCGACGGGGCCGTCCACACGGCCGGGCAGTACGCCGAGGCGGGCCGCCTCCGGCTCGGGCCGCCGGGACTTGCCGCGCTCGCCTTCGGGCGCGAGGTGCTCGCGGCCGCCGGGGACGGTCTGCCCTCGGCGGTCGTCATCGACATCGGCCGGGACGACCAGGGCCGATGGGCCGTGATCGAGGCCAACGCGGCTTGGGCCAGCGGGTGTTACGGCGTCGACCCGGGCCGTGCCCTCGACACCGTCCTCCGCGCCGCCGGACCCGCCACGGACCTGTCGCCGCCCGACCGTGCCTTCGTGCGGTAGCGCCCGCGCTTCGCGCAACCGCGTGCCCGCGGCGACCGCATGGACCATGCCCACGCGCACCCGTGCCCGCGCGCACCCGAGCAGTGGGCGTGTGCGCCCGTGCGGTGGTCCCACGCGGCCACCCGTGCGGTGGGCCCACGCGGCCACCCGTGCGGTGGGCCCACACGCCCGCATGCCCCTGTGCCCGCGTGCCCGAGCCCCGTGCCCGCGTGCCCACCCGCCCGCCGGCCCGCACGGCCGGCCGCGCTCGCGTGCCCGCCAGCCCGCACGGCCCGCACGGCCCGTACGGCCGAGCCCATGCCCGCGTGGCAACCGGCTCAGCGGCAGGACGCCCTCATCTGCGCCGCCGCGTGATGCGCGCCGACCCGTCGGGCATCACCCCAGTCCCGGCCCCGGTCGATGAGCTGGACCGCGAAGACGTCCCCCTTGACCGGGTAGCTGCGCACCGGCACCGCGCTCCCCCGGTGTTCCGTCTGGAGCACCGCGAAACCCGTGTACGCGGAGTCCGCGTCGTCCGGGTCCGAGAGCACCCGGTAGACGGTCGGCTCCCCCGCCGCGTCGCGCGGGCGGCCGGTGTCGGGGACGAAGACGGTCAGCGCGCACTCGCTGAAGCCCCGGCCCAGGTGCCAGGACCAGGTGGCCGTGGAGCCCCGGTCCTCGGTGGGGCTGCCCGACATCGGGATCGCGCTGAACCGGCCGTCGCACCCGCCGCCGTCGAAACCGCCGTTCTCGACCGTGTACCAGCCGGCGTCCCCGCTCTCGAAACGGCCGCGCTCCTCGTACGTACCCGCCGCACAGCCGGGGCCCGCCCACTGCGTGAAGCGGCCGTCGCCCTCCGGGGGCTTCGACGAGGGGGCCGAGGTGCCCGGGGCCTCCGTCCCCGGCCCGGGAACGATCCTCGTGGGGGCCGCGCCGCCGATCCGGTCGGGGACCGCGCCCGCCCGGCCCGCCGCGTCCGTACGGCTGCTGCCGCCGCCCACGCTCCCGCCGCCCGAGACCAGCAGCGAGGCGACGGTGACCAGGCCCCCGGCCGCCACCACGACGCCCGCCGCGAGCAGGGCCCTGCGTCGGCGCGGCAGCGTGGAGAGGCGGCCCGCCAGCGTCTCGCGTGCGACCCAGGAACCGTCCCCGCCCGCCGTGCGGGGCGCCCCCGCCCCGCAGCCGGGGCAGACCATTCCGGGGAGCGGTCCCCGGGGACCGCCGCCGCAGTATTGGCACCTCGTGGCCTTCATGGCAGAACACCTTGCCAGTGCGCCGCCCGCAGAGGGAGATCCCGCACCCGATGGCCCGTACACGGGACGGGCACAAACGGATGGACGAGGACCGGTCAGCTCAGTTCTTCGGGGCAGGGCGTGCCCGGCTGGAGTTGGTACGGGGCCGCCAGCCGGTACACGCCCGGTCGCGGCGCGAGCAGTTCGGTCCACTCGTCGCCGTACGGGCCCTCCTCGACCTTGTTCAGGCAGCCGTGGGTGTTGAGATACGTCTTCGGTGCGGTGTCGTCCAGCTGCGACCGCTCCTTCGACTCCTCGGTCTCCAGCGGGCGTTCCACGCTCTTGCCGTCCTCGTCGACGAGCGCGAGCCAGCGGGTGTACGGGATCCGGATCAGTACCCGGCCCGCCGACTTCACCGTGATCGTCAGCTCGTCCGCGCCCGCCCGCTCCACCGTCGCCGGCGGGTCGGCCAGCGGCACCGGGTCCAGTACCCGGAAGAGCTTCCAGTTCGCGTCGCCCCAGATCTGGCGCAGGTACGGCTGCCCCTGCTCGACCAGTTCCGCCTCCTGGACCGCCCCGTTGTCCGGCCGGTCCTTGGGCAGCACCACGTAGTGCACGGCCCAGCGGTCCAGCCACTCCCGGTAGTTCACCGGATCGAGCGTGTCGTCGTAGAAGAGCGGGTTGCGCTTCATGTCCGCCTGGCGGTTCCAGCCGCGTGCCAGATTGACGTACGGGGCGAGCGCCGATGATTCGCGGTGACTGCTCGCGGGCACCACCTCGACCCGGCCGCGCTCCGCCTCCACCTGCTGGAGCTGGTTGATCAGCGGGGCCAGTTCGCGGTTCCAGGACGCGGCGGGCGCGGTCCGGACGATGTCGTCGACGCCCTTGAAGCCGATCCAGAAGTTGAGGCCCACGAAGGCCAGGACCAGGGCGTACCACCGGCGGCTGCGCGGCGCGGTGTACGGCAGGGCGGCGAGCAGCGCCACCCCGGCGAACAGCATCGCCATGCGCGTGATGTTCGACCCGATCTGCGAGTCGACGACGTACGTGAGCAGCGTCCCGAGTCCGTACACCGCGGCGGCGGTGCGGACCGTGCTCCAGTCGCGGGGTACGAGGACGAAGATCAGCACCGCGAAGATGAACGGCAGCGACAGCGTCCCGAGCGACATCGGCTGCGTACCCGAGAACGGGAACAGCCAGGCGGACAGACCGACCACGGCGACGGGGGCGAGGCCGATGGCGTACGCGCCGGGGCGTCGTTTGTGCAGGAACAGCGCCGCCGCGACGACGCCGAGGAAGAGTCCGGCGACCGGGCTGGACGCGGTCGCGAGCCCGGCGAGCGGGGCGGCGACGGCGGCTTTGGCCCACCTCTTGTACCGCCACCGGTAGGGCCAGCAGAACACCGCGGCCACCGCGCCGACGGCGAACATCATGCCCAGCCCGAACGTCACCCGGCCCGACAGCGCGTTGCACAGGAACGCGAAGACCCCGGCGAGCGAGCAGGCCAGCGGATTGCGGACGGCGGGAACCCGCACCAGGATCAGCGCGGTCAGCCCGGAGGAGACCGTACCGACGATCATCATCGTCGTCCGGACGCCGAGCAGCGACATCAGGTAGGGCGAGACCACGCTGTACGAAACGGGGTGCATGCCCCCGTACCAGGCGAGGTTGTACGCGGTGCCCGGGTGCCGGCCGACGAACTCGGCCCAGGCGTCCTGCGCGGCGATGTCCCCGCCGGTGTTGGCGAAGAAGAAGAACCACAGGAGGTGGAGCACGGCGGCCGCCGCCGTCGCGATGGTGACGGGGTGGCGCAGCACCCGGTGTGCCCGGACGTGCGGACTCCCGGCGGCCTCGGCGGGGCCCTCGCCCTCGGACGACGCTGCGGCGGCACCCTCGGCGGAAGGCTCCGGAACGCGGGGCGACGGCACGCGCACGTGCAGGGCGTCGCCCCCGGTACCGGCGGTCCCGTCCGCCTCGCGGCCGGGCTTCGGCTCCGCGGTGGTCACTACGGCTCTCCCCGTCCTCCCCCGGCCCCGTGCCTCTGCGTACCTCTCGGTACGTCCTCAAGGACGCGTCCCGGCATCCTTGAGTTGTCCGGGGACGCTAACACGTACCTCCGGCACGCTTCCCTGTCATAAACGGACACCGCGGCGGTGGGGGGCGGGCCCCGCCCCCCACCACTGCGGTGTCCCGGCTCTCAGCCGATCCTGGTCATCTTGTCGCCGAAGGCCGCCTCGGGCAGATCGCTCTGCAGCACCACCGGCGCCGTGACCTTTCCGGTGCCGGTGCCCACGGTCACGGAGCCGACCTCGGTCCCGGCCTTCGCGGCCTGGTCGATGCCCTTGCCGTTGTCCGTGACCTCGAGCTCGACCTTCAGGCCGGACCAGCCGACCGCCTTGAGGTTCTTGGTGGCGACCACGGGAGCCTGTCCGCCGAAGCCGTTGTCCACGTACCCGACGACGTCGCCCTTCTTCACCACCGTCGCGGAGGTGGCCGCCTCCTGCGCGTCCTTGATCAGCTTCAGGCTGTTCTGGAGCGACAGCTCCAGGCTGTCGTAGACGCGGCCGGTGCCCGCCTGCTGGCCCATCACCGCTCCGTAGATCCACAGCATCTTGCCGTCGACCTTGGTGTTCGCGGACCAGAGCAGGTTGCCGCCCGCGGGGGTGGAGGACCCGGTCTTGATGCCGCTCACGCCCGGCTGGAGCAGAAGATTGTTGTTGTTGTAGATCTTGCCGTCTATGCCCTCGATCTCGACCTCGGGCGTGTCCACGATCTTCCGGAAGACGTCGTTGCGCATGACCGCCTGCGCCAGTTTCAGCTGGTCGGCGGCGGTGGAGACGGTGGTCTTCTCCAGCCCGCTCGGGTCCGTGTACGTCGACCCGGTCATGCCGAGGTCCTCGGCCGCGTCGTTCATCTTGTCGATGAACTTGTCCTCGGAACCGGCGTCCCAGCGGGCGAGCAGCCGCGCCGCGTTGTTCCCCGAGGGGATCATCAGCAGTTGGAGCATCTGGCGCTGGGTGAGCTCCTGTCCCTTGGTCAGCGGGGCCGTCGACTCGTCGGGCCGCTTGGACTCGTCCTCCGCCTTCTGGTCGACGGTGATCTTCTCGCCCTCCTCGTCACCCTTGAGGGGGTGCCCCTGAAGGATCACGTAGGCGGTCATGACCTTCGCGACGCTGGCGATCGGGGCCGGCTTCTGCGCGCCCTCGGAACCGAGCGACCCGACGCCGTCCACCATCACGGCCGACTGCCCCTGGCCGGGCCAGGACAGTTCCGTCCCGCCGCCCTCGAAGGTGTACGTCGGCTTCGCCGTGAGCTCCAGCGAGGGCTCCGGGAGCGGGCGCGTCACCTGCACGATCGCAAAGACGATCAGCAGGAGGAGCACCAGCGGGGTCCAGATCTTGACCCGGCGCACGGCGGTCCGGACCGGGGTCTCCGGCGGCGGCGGGGTGTTCGTCAGCTCGGCGAGCAGGTCGAGCGGCGGCTTCGGCGGCAGCGGCTGCTGCCGGGTCCGCTCGGCCGCCGCCCAGGACGGGGTCGCGGCCGCCGGAGAAGTCGGAGAGCCGGCTTCCGGGGTGCGCGCGGGCGCCTCGGGTCCGGCCGCGGGCCCGGGCTCCGGGTTGCGGGGCGCGGGGGCGGTCCGCACGTCGTCGGAGCGCAGCGGCACGAAGGTGCTGGTGCGCTCGGCCTCGCTCTCGGGCTTGGCGCCGCCCTCGCTCCCGCCTTCCGGCTTGCTCCCGGGCTTGTCCTCGGCCTCGCCCTCCCGGGGCGGGAGCTTCAGCGCGGTCGTCGCCTGGTCGACCCGGTCGGCCGGCCCCACCGCCTTGAAGACGGCGGTGGGCTGATCGATTCCCCGCAGGCCGGAGGCCTCATCGGGGGCCGAATCGGAGGCGGGGGCGTCGGCGTCGGACGCCTTGTCCGGCTCGGCGCCGGCATCGGGTGCCTTGTCCGGCTCCGCGCCGGCCTTCGGCTCGGCGTCCTGCTCGGCCTTCGTCCCCGCGTCAGGCGCCCCGTCCGGCTCCGCGCCGGCCTTCGGCTCGGCGTCCTCCTCGGCCTTCGTCCCCGCGTCAGGCGCCTCGTCCGGCTCGGCCTGTGCCTCCGGCTCCGCCTTCGCGGCGGGCTCGGGCTCGGCGTCCCCCGCCCTCTCCGCCTCCGGCTCCTCCTCTGGCGCGACATCGACCCAGGCGGCCACGGCAGCACGCAGCCGGCCGTCCCCGTCCTCTTCCTCGGCGGTCTCCGGCTTCCCGGCCTCCGGCTCGTCCGCCGCTCCTTCCGCAGGAGTCCCGGCCGACGCCTCGGCGTCCGCCTTCTCGGCCTCGGCCGCCTCCACGTCCGCGTCCGGGCCCGTGCGACCCTCAGCGGCGCCCACGCCCTCCGAAGGCGCGTCGGCGTCTCCAGGGGCCGCAGAGGCCACCACAGGAGCGCTCTCGGGCTCGGGCTCGGCGTCGCTCCCGGACTCGGGTCCGGCTTCGGGCTCACGCGGACCAGCGTCCTCCGGCAGCCGGGGACGGAACACCGCGGTCGCCGTGTCGGACATGGCTCCCGAGCCCGCACCCGTACGGGCATCCGTACCGGCGTCCGCATCCGCGTCCGTGTCCGCGCCGGGGTCACGGAACACGGCGAAGCGCGGGTCGCGTTCCTCCGCAGTCGTCCCCGACGACTTCCGCTGCTCCGTTTTGTCGGGGGACTCGCCCGCCACCGATGCCTCCTCATGCGCTGCGGGGCCACCCCGCGCTGTCCGAACCATCTACCAGTGTCCTGTGTGAACCCCTGGCCGAGCTGCTAGACGAGAACGACATACCTACTGGTTCCCGTACAAAGCGACCAGGCGCTCTCGACAGATGAATGTGAGAGGGGTCACCCTGTCAGACATCCACGCGGGGAGGCATGGATGGGCAGGAGCCGCAGAACAATCCCGGAGGAGCTTCTGTTGCTCGCTCTGGACCCGACCACGGGTACCACAGCGCAGCCGCAGTCGCTCGACCTCGGCCTGGCCGGGGCACAGCTAGTGGAGCTGGCTCTGGCAGGACGGATAGCCCCTGACGGGGATCGTATCGCCGTGGTGATGCCACGGCCGACAGGAGATCCGACTCTGGACTCCGCACTGGAGCTGCTGCGCCGTCGTGGCAGCCCGGTCCGGGCGGTCCACTGGATCGGCGGGCCCCGGCTGGGGCTGCGTCAGATCTATCTCGCTCATCTGGAGCGGTGCGGCATGGTTCATGCCGTGGCGGGCCAGATGTGCGGGGTGCTGCCGACGACTCGCTACCAGGCGACGGAGACGGCGATCAGCCGGGACATCAGGAACCGGCTGGACAGTGCGATCCGCACCGGCGTACCGCCGGACCCGCGGACCGCGGCGCTCGCCGCACTGGCCCACGCGGTCGGACTCGGCAAGCACCTGTACCCCGGGAACGAGGGGCGCTCGTCGCGCTCCCGGCTCCGGGACCTGATCAGGCACGACCCGATGGGCGGCCTCGTGGCGCACGCCGTGATGGACGTCCAGAACGGAGTGGCGGTCCAGCCACGCCGTTCGCAACAGGCAGCGGGCGTTCCGTTGCAGCCGCAAGCACAGGCCCGTCGCGGGAGCATGGCGCACACCGCCGCGAGCTGACCGCACGGACCTGGCGCACCAGCGCGCCGCGGGAGAACGCACCGCGGAAACAGCACACCGCCGTACCGTCGTCGGCCGTCACAGACCCGGTCCGGGAGCCGCACCACGCACGGGGCAGCCGGTAGTCACCATCACCGGCTGCCCCGTGCGCTTGCGCGCCGCCCCGCGCACCGGTGCGTACGCCCCCGTGCTCCGCGTGTGGCCGTTTCCCAGCGCGGCCGGGGCCGGGGGTGGCAATCTGCTGAGCAGTAGATACGCACAGCTACATAGCCGGAGGTGCCGTTTCCGTGCCGTCCAACGTCAATCCCACTGTCAGGCGACGCAGGTTGGGCCAGGAATTGCGCCGCCTGCGCGAACTCAAAGGCATGACGGCCGAGGAAGTGGCGGAGCGACTGCTGGTCTCGCAGTCGAAGATCAGCCGCCTGGAGAACGGCCGCCGCTCCATCAGCCAGCGCGATGTGCGCGACCTCTGCGGGGTGTACGAGGTCGAGGACCACCGCATCGTCGACTCCCTGATGCAGATGGCCAAGGACTCGCGCCAGCAGGGCTGGTGGCACGCCTTCGGCGACATCCCGTACAGCGTCTACATCGGTCTGGAGACCGACGCGGAGTCGCTGCGCGTGTACGAACCCCAGATGGTTCCGGGGCTGCTCCAGACCCGGGCGTACGCCGAGGCGCTGATCAGCGGTGCGCTGCCCGAGGCCCCGCCGTCGGACATCGAGAAGCGTGTCAACGTACGGTCGCGGCGGCAGGACCGGGTCAACGCGCCGGAGAATCCGCTGCGGCTGTGGGCCGTGATCGACGAGTCGGCGCTGCGCCGGGTGGTCGGTGACAAGCAGGTGATGATCGACCAGCTGGAACACCTCGTCGAGCAGTCGCACCTGCCGCATGTCACCGTGCAGGTCCTGCCGTTCGACATGGGCGCGCACCCGGGCATCAACGGCCAGTACGCGATCCTGGAGTTCCCGGACGCCGCGGACTCCAGCGTCGTCTACATCGAGGGTGTCACGAGCGATCTCTATCTGGAGAAGGCGAACGACGTCCAGCGCTACAGCGTGATGTACGAGCACCTGCGGGCGCAGGCGCTGAACGTGGAGCAGACCCGGGACTTCATCAGCAAGATCGCCAAGTCGTACACCAGCTGAATCCGGACAGTGGAGCGAGCGGCGGCGGGATGGTACACCGCCGCCCACTCACAGCAGAAGGCCTACCGAAGAAAGACCATCCGGTCGAGTGAACGGCCATCTCATGGACGGGGCTTGGCGAGTAGCGTCGATCACGCCAATCGGAATCAGGTTGGTGCGACTCACCCAACTCTCTGAACCGGAGTGAACATGGCAATTCTTCAGGGTGCTACGGACCAGTGGACCAAGTCGTCGTACTCCGGGGGCAACGGCGCATGCGTCGAGGTCAAGTCCCCGGTCGCGCTGTCCATCGCCGTCCGTGACTCGAAGGCCCCCGAGGGCCCCTCGCTCACCTTCGTCCCCGGTGCGTGGAACGCGTTCGTGCGCGATGTCGCCACGGGCTCGATCAACGCCTGACCAGCCGACACCGTCTGCATATCACTCGCCACTCCGCATCACCGCACCACCTGATGGAGCCCTCTCGACCGGTTCGCCGTCCTGGCCGAGGGGGCTCGGCACGATCCGGTGTCACCGCAGCCGGTCGACGTAACGGTCCGTCCCCGGCACGGTCGGCACGAACGGGGCGACCAGCTCGACCCGCCCGAGACCGGCCTCCGCGACCGCCGCGTCGAGGCCGGTGAAGCGCTCCGCCCGGCAGCTCCGGGGTCCTCCTGGAGGAACCACAGCAGTGTCAGCCGGGCGTCGACCCCCTCGACCTGCTTCACGTAGGTCATCCGGCCGCCGGGCAGAGGCGTCGGCCGGAACACCGTGACCATGGCCGCGGGCGATCCCTTCAGCCGCTTCGGGAGATGGCGCGAGATGGCGCGAACGCAGCCATCCCAGCAACTCCGCCCGCCGCTCGGGACCTTCGGCGTCGACGACCTGGAGGACGAGGCCCGCGTAGGGGTGGTCGAGGGCGTGGAAGTCCCGGGGGCCGGCGGCCCCGTCGCGTTAGACGGTGGCCTCGGACGGAGCCGTACAGGCGGCGCCCTCCCCCTCGGCCTCTCGGCCGCACGGGACCCGCATCCCGTGCGGCCTTCGCGCGTTGTCACGCGCTCCCCGACTTCTCCGGACTCCTCTGCACAGCCTGACGAAGTGCCCGCCCATCGTGTGGCCACGGTCACGTCGGCGACAACGCCCCACAAGGTCAAGAACGAGTAAAATCGTTCGCCTTGTTGACCTGCGTTCATATCCATGACCGACGCAGCCTTGACCGAGCCCTCTCGGAAGGGGTTCAATCCCCGAAGTTCCCGCTCCCGCACGGGGACACCGCTGAACGGCCGTACCGACGAAGTGCGTTCCCGTTCACAAGGCGGACCCCTGGAGGGGGACATGAACAGTCTCGACTGGGCTGTACTCATCGGGTACTTCGGCGTGATGGTCGCGATCGGACTCTGGTCGCACAAACGCGTGGACACCGTCAGCGACTTCTTCACGGCCGGCGGCAAGATGCCGTGGTGGCTGTCGGGCATCTCGCACCACATGTCCGGCTACAGCGCGGTGATGTTCACGGGTTACGCCGGCATCGCGTACCAGTACGGGGTCACGTCCTTCGTGACCTGGTCGCTGCCGATCGCCATCGGCATCTTCATCGGCGCGAAGCTCTTCGCGCCCCGGCTGAACCGGCTGCGCTCGCGGCTCCATGTCGCCTCGCCACTGGAGTACCTCAAGAACCGCTACAACCTGCAGACCCAGCAGGCGCTCGCCTGGTCGGGGCTGCTGCTGAAGATCGTGGACGTCGGCGCCAAGTGGGCGGCCATCGCCACCCTGTTGTCCGTGTTCACCGGTCTCTCGATCTCCCAGGGCATCCTGATCACCGGGGTGGTGACCGGGGTCTACTGCACCGTCGGCGGACTGTGGGCGGACGCGCTCACCGAACTGGGCCAGTTCGTCATCCAGTTGTTCGCCGGGCTGGCGATGCTCTTCGCGGTGATGGGCGAACTCGACGGCTTCTCCACCCTGTGGACGGTCTGGGACAAGCTCCCGGACGGGCACGCGGAGCCGACCGCCGGACCGTACACGGTGACCTTCCTGCTGGCGTTCCTGTTCATCAAGACCTTCGAGTACAACGGCGGCATGTGGAACCAGGCCCAGCGGTACATGGCGACCGACTCGGCCGCCTCCGCGACCCGTTCGGCGCGGCTCTCGGCGGTGCTGTGGTTCGTCTGGCCTCTCGTGCTGTTCTTCCCGATGTGGTGCGCGCCGCTGCTGGTCGAGGCGCAGAAGCCGGACGCCTCCGACAGCTACGCCCTGATGACCGAACAGCTGCTGCCGCACGGCCTGCTGGGCCTGGTCATCGTCGGCTTCTTCTCCCACACGATGGCCATGTGCTCATCGGACGCCAACGCCATCGCCGCCGTCTTCACCCGGGACATCGCCCCGACCCTGTCGAAGGCGGCACGCGGCTGGAGCGAGCGGGCCGGTCTGATCGCGGCCCGCTGGACCACGGTGGCCTTCCTGGCTCTCTCCATGGCCATCGCGACCCAGGTCAACTCACCCGCGTTCAAGGACATCATCACCGTCGTGATCAAGTGGGTCGCCGGGCTGATGGGCCCGATCGCGATCCCGTTCATGCTGGGCCTGCTGCGTCCGTTCCGGAAGTCCGGCCCGACGGCGGCGCTGGTCAGCTGGGCGGCGGGGCTGATCGCGTTCTGGCTGGTCAACTACCCGGTCGACTGGGCCGTCGAGGGCGGGGTGCCCCTCCAGTACCAGGTCTCCGTACCGCTGGCGGTCTCGCTCGTGCTGTACGTGCTGATCGGCTTCGTGAAGCCGGAGGACACTCCGGAGCGCGACGCGGTCCTGGCGCGGATCAACGAGGGCGACGGGGAGGGGCGTCACGGGGACGGTACGGGGACGGCCGCGGCCGTCCCCGCCCAGGACGGCGGCCCGACCCCCGCGCCTCAGCCGCGCGGGTAGCGGGCCAGCCAGCCCGGGGCGACGGCGGCCGGGCTGTGCAGGGCGGGGCCCTGGGTCATCTCCATCGCGAAGTCGTCGGCCAGTTCGAGGAGGGTGGCCCGACCCTCCAGCTCCGCGAGCCAGGCCGGCGGCAGCGCGGTCTCCCCGTGCAGGGCGCCCAGCAGCGCCCCGCAGACCGACCCCGTGGCGCGGGAGGGCCCGCTGTGGTTCACCGCGAGCCGCAGTCCGTGCCGGATGTCCTCGCTGACCAGCGCGCAGTACACGGCCACCGCGAGGACCTCCTCGGCGGCGTCGCTCGCACCCAGCGCCTCGATCAGGGCCGGGCCCGGGATGCCCTGGCGCACCGAGCCGAGGGCCTGGCGCAGGGCCTCGGTCACCGGCTCGTGGCCGGGGCGTTCGGCGAGGAGGGCCAGCGTGTTCTGCACGGCGCCGTCCAGGCTCTCGCCGCGCGCGAGACCGTGCACCAGGACGGCGAAGGCGCCGGCGGACAGCTGGGCGGCGGGGTGGCCGTGGGACTGGGCCGCGCACTCGACGGCCAGCTGGAGCACGAGCCCCGGCTCCCAGCCCACGAGGAGCCCGAAGGGCGCGGACCGGGTGAGCGCGCCCGCGTCCCGGGCGGCGGGGTTCTTCGGCCGGTCGAGGGTGCCCATGACGGTGTCACCGAAGCCGGCCAGGCATTCCCGGGCGGGATCGCGGCGGGCGTAGAGCCATTCCTCGGCGGCCAGCCAGCCGTTGTCCTCGCGCCGCTCGTCGGGCCCCCAGTCGTGCTGGGTGGCGGCCCAGCGCAGATGGGCCCGGTGCACATCGGTGGGCGGGTGCCAGGCTCCGGTGTCGCGGCGGACCTGGGCCCGGATCAGGCCGTCGACGGTGAACAGGGTGAGCTGGGTGAGCGCGGTGACGGCGCCGCGTCTGCCGTGCGCGGGGACGTAGTCGGTGACCCCTTCGACCCCGTGGGCGGCGCGGATCTCCTCCAGCACGAGCCCGCTGACCCCGGCCCCGAGCGCGTCCCCGACGGCCCCGCCGAGCAGGGCCCCGCGGACCCGGCTGCGGAAGTCCTGCTGCTCGGCCCGGCCCCAGACCGCCGTGGTCCCTGTGCTCACCCCGCCCCCTTCCCGCCAGCACGTGCGCACCTGCGCGCGGGCCCCTGCGGGCGACCGCGCAAGCACTGTAATCGAACGGGAACGGGCGGTAGAGAGGGCGACCGGGGTACGTACGGGTATGTCGACGGACGTCCTTGAGGTCGTTTTTGGGCGGTGGGCGCGGAGCCCGCGGAACGGCCGGGATCACTCCGCCGAGGGCACGCACGGCGAGGGCACACCGGCGGCGGGAGCGCCCGCAGCCCCCAGCCGTTCCCGCCGCTCCCGGGCCCACGCGTAGTCCGGGTCCAGTTCCAGCGCCCGGTCCAGGTCCGCTCGGGCCTCCGGGATGCGGCCGAGGGCCTCCAGGGCGGCGGCCCTGCTGCCGTGGGCCCAGGCGTAGTCGGGGTCCAGGGCGAGGGCCCGGCCGTAGCAGGCGACGGCCTCCTCGTACCGGCCCGTCGCCCGGTACACCTCGCCCCGCTCCCCCTCCGTCCCGGCCCGTCCGGGGTTCAGCTCCTCGGCCCGGTCCAGGTCGGCGAGGGCGCCCACCGGGTCGCCCAGGACCGTGCGGACCCGAGCCCGCCGCACCAGCGCCCAGGCGTACTCCGGCCACAGGGCGATGGCCCGGTCGAAGTCGTCGAGCGCCTCCTCGGGCCGGCCCAGCACATGGCGGACCAGGCCCCGGCTGCCCAGCGGTACGGCGTCGGAGGGGTCCAGGGCGTGCGCCCGGTCCAGGACGGTCAGGGCCTCCTCCAGGCGGCCCATCCGGCGGTACGTCTCGCCCCGCTCCCGCACCGCCCAGGCCCAGGCGGGGGCGATCTCCTCGGCGCGGTCCAGGTCGGCGAGGGCTTCCTCGTAGCGGCCGAGCGAGCGCAGGATCACCGCCCGGCCCTGGTGGGCGCGTTCGCTGCGCGGGTCCACGGCGACGGCCCGCCCGTGGTCGGACAGGGCGGCCTCCAGCTCTCCGGCCCGGAACCGGTCCCAGGCCCGCGCCACGAGGGCGGACGCCCGGTCCCGGTCGGTCAGTTCGGCCCGGGTCAGCAGGAGCCCGAGGGCGGCGGTGGGGCGGGGGCCGTGGTCGATTATGGCGGCGAGCAGGTCCCGGCCCCACTCCCGCAGGACGGCGTCGTCGGCGTCCTCACCCGCGTCCACGAGGGTCCGGGCCCAGTGCCGGGCGCGGGACGGCCGCTGGGCCAAGAGCTCGATCCCGGCGCGCAGGGCCTCGGGCAGCGCGGTGCGGGGGCGGGCGCACAACCGGTGGTAGAGCACGTCCAGGGCCGCCCGGCGCCAGGGCTGCTCGGCCCAGAGCCGTTCCGGATCGATGCCCTCGGCCGCCGCGTCCCGGCGGGCGGCGAAGGCCTCGGCCAGCCGGTCGTGCGCCGCCTTCCACCGCTGGGGAGAACCGGTGCGCTGGAGGCGGAGCATGGGGGCCCGGACGACGGCGTGATAGCGGGAGCGCCCGCTGTACGGCTCGGCGACGAAGGGCAGTTCGTGCAGCCAGTCGTAGAGCCCGGGCACGGCCTGCGGCCCGTCCTGCGGTACGGCGACGGCGACCAGGTCCTCGTCGAACCGGCGGGGCAGGGCGCAGGCGAGCGCGGCCGCACGGCGGGCCGGGTCGCTCTCCCCGGCCAGGAAGCGTTCGACGGCGGTCGCGTTGGCCTCACCGGCCGCGCCGGGGTTGGCGGCGAGTGTGGACACCAGGACCGGCAGCCCGCCGGAGAGCCGCAGCACTTCCCGTACGACGGGCTCGGCCACCACCCCGCGCTCGTGGAGGAGTTGGCGCGCCTCCTCCTCCGTGAACGGCCGCAGCGGCACGTCGGCGACCAGCCGGCCCCGGTCGCCCCAGTGCGCGGGGTCGAGGCGGCGCTGGCCGGCCAGGGTCAGGACCAGGTTGGCGGGCAGTTCGCCGTACCGCCCGGAGGCCAGCAGGTCGGCCAGCCACCGGTCCAGCTGGGGAGCGGTGCGCTCGTAGGTGTCCAGGAACAGGGCGACCCAGGGCACGGCGTCCGCGACCCGGTCGAGCTCCGCGACGAACACCGGGGTGAGGACCTGGACCGGTTCCGCCAGCAGCCGGGCCTCCTCCTGCTGGCGGGCCCGCCCGCCGAACACCGCCCGCAGCCCGCCCGCGCCGCGCGCCACGACCGCCGGGTCGATGCCCCCGGCCAGCGCCCCGACGACCGGTATCGCCCCGGCCGCGAGCAGCCCGGCCTGCGCCGCGGCGAGCGCCCCGGGCGAAGGGCCCCCGACCGGGGCCTCGTTGTCCGCCGCGAGCCGGCCCGCCGCCTCGTGCAGCGCGCGCCGGTAGATGGCGAGCAGCCGGTCGAACGCCTTGAGCGGACGCCCCTGCTCGGCGAACTGCTCGGCGAACGCGGCTAGTACGTCCGGCACGGAGTCGGCGCTCTCGTCGGCCGCTGCGGTCAACGCCCCGAACTCCTCTGCCGACTGCCCCCATTCACGCAGCAGCGAGGTCTTGCCGACCCCGGCGTTGCCTCGCACATGGAAGACGAACCGGTGCCGGGGGTCCTCGGGCGGCAGCGTGAAGTTGGCGCGGAAGAGACCGAGTTCGGCTTCCCTCCCGACGAAGGCGGCACGGCGCCGGCTTTCGACGATCTGCTGGAGGGAGAGACGGCGGGGGTTGGACGGAGGCATGGGGCCAGTCTGTCAGCGGGAATCAGGCAGCCGCAGCCCCTGGCTGTGCGCGACGGGTGGCGACCGCCCTTCGCGGCCCCGTCGTCACACTCGCCGCCGGAGCCTCGACAGAGGCGCCCCCTCTCCGGGCGGGCCGCAGGCCGACGCGGTCGCCCGCCACCTGCCCGGCCCGCGTGACGGGCCCCGGCGGCCTTCAGGCCCAGGGGTCGAAGGGGATTCCGGCGGGCTTGGAGTTGTTGAGGAGGTTGCGGAAGCGGTTGTCCTTGTCGGTGACCTTGATGGTCGCGGACCCGAAGTCGGCGTTCATGAGCTTGTCGCGCAACTCCGTGCTGGGGAAGCCGTTCCAGTCGACGATCGGCGGGTAGCGCCAGTTGCCGTAGTGGTTCTCCGGCGGCTCGTCGTTGCTGTTGGCGAGGCGGAAGAAGTGCGTGCTCGGACCGTCCTTGTGATAGACGGCCTTGGGGTGCGAACCGTCGAACCGCACCTGGGAGCGCGGGTAGGTCCTGACGGTGCTGTGCTGGGTGGTCGAGACGTAATCCACCTGGTTGGAGGCCTGGTTGACCCAGGAGATCACATGCTCGAAGTCATGACGGTGCCCGCCGAGCCCACTGCCGTGGACGGCCTGGTCCTTCTCGAAGTAGCTCGCGTAGACGATGCCGCACCAGCCGTTGTTGCACAGGGACCGGGCGTACGTCTGGGAGTTGTCCAGGTCCCACCGGTCCCGGCAACTGCCGTTGACCGCCCCGGTCGTCCTGAGCCCGGGGGCGAGGGTGCCGTCCGGGCCGATGGCGGGGGTGGCGTAGCAGCCGTCGCCGTCGTAGTCGTAGGCGGGCGAGAAGGCCTGCTCGTAACCGCCGGCGTTCTGGGGGAGGCTGCCCGGCGGGTCGGCGTGGGCGGCGGACGCGGTGCCCACCACGAGAAGGCCTGCGGCGGCGAGGACGGTGGCGGCGCGGCCTGCTCTGCGGTTGCGCACGGGAAGGGGGCCGGCCACGGCCGAGGACGCCTTCCCGCGGTCCTTACGAGGGAAATCCGGCATCGGCGGGGTGCGCATCATTTGTCGCTCCTGACTCAGCAGCACGTCATGGCGGGGGGACTCCCGCAAGAGTTGCCCGGGCCATGACAGAAAGAAACGGAAGACCGCCTCCCGCCTGCCCGGCGTCCCCCTGGCCCGTTCAGGCCGGGCAGATCCCCTCCGGCAGACCCGACGGCAGGCCGCCGCGTTCGTCGGCCGTGAGGTCGCGGCCGACGACGGCGCAGAGGTGCCGCTTCCAGAGCTCGGGGTCGAGATGGATCAGGTCCAGACGGCCGCGGTCTCCGTTGCCTCCGCCGAAGGCGCCGCCGGAGAGCGTGCGCAGCAGGGTTCTGCCGTCCGGGGACGCGGCCAGGAAGTACTGGTCCGCCGCGAAGTCGTACGTCTGGAGGGCGTCGGAGTCCGAGAGCTGCTGGAAGCGCACCGAGCCGCCGTTCGCGACGAAGAACTCGCCGTCGGTCCCGGTGAAGCTGAAGACGAAGCCGTCGCCGGTGAAGCGCTCGTTGGAGCCCAGCGGCCCGAGCGGTCCGACGAGTCTGGCCGGACGTTCTCCGGTCGGCGTCGACCACAACTCCAGCATGCCGCCAGGCGATTTGGCGGCGGCATAGCGTCCACCGCTGTCCCGGATCGCCCGCTCGATCCTCGGGCCCAGGCGGACGCGCAGATCCTTGTTCTCCTTGCCGGTGCGCAGGTGGACGGCGTGCAGGACCGGTTCGCGGGCGACCGTGATCTGCACATAGCCCTTCTCGGCATGTCTGTTCACCGCGAAGCCCGAGTCAACGGCCGCCGGCCTGCCCGCGCCGAAGCGTGGCGGATCCTTCTTCGTGAGGCCCAGTGCGCGGGCGTCGATGACGGGTGACAGGCGGCGGCCCGTCCGGGCGTCCCAGTGTTCGATCCGGCTGCCCGAGCGGGTGAGGAGTTCGTCGCCGCCCCGCAGGAAGGTGAGCGTCAGCCCTTCCGGGGCGCCGCTCCGGTCGACCGGAGGCTCCTGGGTGGTCACCTCGGCCACCTCGCGCAGCGAGGGGATGTCCCGGATCAACACCCGGTCGCTGCCGACCACATCCGCGACGAGCGTCCCGGCGTCGTTCACCAGCAGGTCGTGCTCCACGTCCCGGTCGGCCACCGCGCCCGATGCGGGGCGCTTCACCTCGGTGACGGTGCGGCCGGATGCGGCGTCGACTAGGGCCAGCGTCTCGCCCTTGCCGGGCTCGTCCAACTCCCGGAGGTGGGCCACCAGGTACTTTCCGCCGCCGACCAGGCGTGGAGATCCGACGGCGATGTCCGAACCGTCGATGTCCCGCGGGATCAGCGGCAGCGCCGCCACGTGGTTATCGCCCTCGGCGACCACCGGAACGACCGGGCGGCTCGTCTCGCCGAGGAGACGGCCGACGACCAGGTCGGGCGAAGACGTCTCGCTGCGCGTCGTCCGGCTGCCGCGCCGCGTGCCGACGACCTCCCACCCCTCGTAGCGGTTCACCGCGAAGCGATCACCCGACTCGTCGACGGCGATGCTTCCGCAGTCGTCGTTGGGCCCGGTGTAGGTGTAGCTCTTCAGCGTCCGGCCGTCCCGTACGCGCAGAGCACGGTAGACGCCCACGGTGTCATCGCCCTTCTCCACCCGACGGCAGACCACCAGCACGCCGCCGTCGCCGGACAGAGGCGTGGGCGAGCCGTACATCGCGCCGCCGTGGACACCGTCCGCCAGCTCACGGGCTTTTCCCGTACGGACGTCCACCGCGTCCATCACGAGCTCGCTGACGCCCGTGCCGCTGCGGCTGACCACCAGAGTGTTCCCGTCGGGTCCGAACCACACGGATTCGCTCGTCACGGGCAGCCGGCCCGGCACGTCCTGGCGGCGTCCCGTCGCCAGGTCCCACAGCGTCAGCCGTCCTTCCACCAGCGTGACCAGCTGCCCGGCGTCCGGCGAGAGGGCCAGCATCCTGTCCTCCTCGCCCGCCCAGCCCATGGCGTCGGATATCTCCTCGAACTCCGCGCCCCTCAGGGGCTGCGGCGGGCCGAGCAGACCCCGCGCCGCGGTGGCGGCAACGTCGACGTCGTACCGGACGAGCGCACCCGCCCCCGACACCAGGGCGATCCGCCCGCCGTCCCGGCTGACCAGCGGGTGGAAGGCCATCTCGTCGAGGTCGAGCTGGAGCCGCTGAACGCGCCCTCGGGCCTGGCGTACGAAGAGCGTGGCGCGCCCGTTCTCGGTCGTCGCGAGCGTCACCGAGCCGTCGACGCTCATCGCCACGTCCCGGATGCTCCCCTCGGCCCCGGTCAGGACCCAGGCGGCGTTCTTGAACTGGTCGTACCGGCGGAGCACGGCGTTGCGGGCCTCGTCCGTGGGCGAGACGGCGTACGCGCCCAGGGCGATCAGGGCGGCCTGTCCCGGGTCCTGCTTGGCGGCCTCGGCGGAGTAGGTGGCCAGCAGCCGCGAACGGCCGTCCTCCCCGCGCTGCGTACTGACGCGCTGCTGGTAGACGAGGAAGGTGCCGAGGCCGACGATCAGCGCGAACACCACGGCCGCCGCGGTCCAGGCCGCACGGCCGCGGGCCCGGCGTAACCGGCGGCGCTGCCGCGCCCGTGCCAGGAAGTCCCGTTCCTCCGCGCCGAGCTCGTGCTCCCGGTCCCCCAACCATGACTGGATGTACATCAGTTGGGCGTCGGGCGGCAGCAGGTCCGCCGGTTCGCCCATGCTCGTCCAACGATCGCGGTCGTGGTTCAGCTCCGCGCGCCCCGCCAGGAACCTGTCGTCCTCCCGCACCTGCTCCCGCAGCGCGGGCCACACCTCGATCAGCGTCTCGTGGGCCAGCTCGGCGGTCTCCGGCTCCCCGTCGCCGCCGCGCAGCACGAGCAGCCGCCGGGCGGCGAACGCCCTGGCCAGCTCCCAGCCCTCCGGGCCCGCCTCCTGCCGCGAGAGCCTGCGGCGCAGCGGCGTCCCGCTGCCGGGCAGCACCCGGACCAGGCCCCTGAGCAGCCGGGCGGCGGCCGCCCGCTCGCTCTCGCCGACGTACCGCTCCCAGGCCTTCTCGCAGTGCTCCTCCAACGCGCCCTCGACCCCGTGCAGCGCCGTGTACGCCGACAGGCGCAGCCGGCCGGCGAACCGCTCGTCCCAGAGACGTTTCAGCAGGAACCCGAGGAGCGGCAGGTTCTCCGGCTCCCGGCACGCGTCGTCCAGGATGCGGTCGGCCAGGCCCGGTTCGTACACCACCGCCGGGGCCTTCTCCAGCGGTCTGGTGATCACGTCGCGGAGCTGGTCCCGGGACATCGGTGTCAGCGGGTGCAGTTCGCTGTCGCGCACCAGCGGGCCGAGCCGGGGGTGCCGGAGGGCCGCATCCATGAAGTCGGACCGGAGGGTGAGGAGCAGCCGCGATCCGGCCCCGAGCCCGCCGTCGGCCGGGAAGAGCAGCCGGGCGGCCTCCTCGATCTCCGGGTCGGCGAGGTCGAGGAGGGCCTCGGCCTGGTCGAGGACGACGAGGTACCGGCCGACGGAGGTGCCGCGCAGGAGGTTCAGGGTGGTCACGAGGCCCCTGTCCGCGAGCCACGTCTCCACCTGTTCGACACTGTCCGCGCGCGGATCCCCGTACTGCCCGGTGCGTGCGGCTTCGTAGAGGTCGACGGCCAGGCCGGTCAGCAAGGAGCCGTCGGCGCCCGCGTTCACCACGACCGCCTCGTAGCCCTCCCGGCCGTCGCCTTCCGTACGGCTCTCCCGCCGCATCCGGGGCACGACGCCGGCCAGCGCCAGCGACGACTTGCCGCAGCCCGACGGGCCGAAGAGTGTGACGGCCCGGTGGGCCGCCAGGGACCCGACCAGCGTCCCGATCTCGCGGTCACGGCCGAAGAAGACCTCCTCGTGGCTCTCCTGGAAGGTGACGAGGCCCCGGAAGGGGTCCGGCGTCAGGGCGCGTTCGAGACCGGGCAGCTGCCGCAGCGCCGCTCTCACGCTGATCGCGAAGGACTGCTGGGCGTTGTCACGTTTGCGCTGGGACGCGACGACGATGCCCACCACCGCACCGCGCCGCTCGTCCCAGACCGGGCTTCCGCTGTAGCCCGCCGTGATGTGAGCCGTCCGGCTGTCGGCGCGCGAGAGCTGGATCCAGTCCCCCGCCGACTTCCCGCTCAGCTCCCCCCGGTGCCAGATCACGCCCAGTTCGTCGTCCGGGAACCCCACGACACGCACCGGGCGGTGCGACACCTCGTCGGAGGCGGCGACGGGCAGCGGGCGTGTGCCGGGGACCGCCCCGCGCAGCCGCAGCACCGCCAGGTCCCCGCACTGCTGGGGCTCCTCCGGTATCCACTGCTCGACCTCGGCGACGACGCGCTCCCCGGCGCCGTCGGCGAGCGGGAAGTCGATCAGCACCTCGGCGCCGGCGGCGACCGGGAGGTCGCGCCCCCTCCCCAGGGCGTCGGACACGACATGCGCACAGGTCAGCACCCGGTCCACGGTGACGAGGAAGCCGCCTCCGACGACGGCACCGGTCACTCCCGCGACCCGGACGACCGCCGCGTTCAACACCTCGTCGGCGCTCAGCGCCTCTTCCCCCGACACCATGCCCCCCGCACCCCCGTCAGCCGGTCAGGTCAACGTACGTCCTGCGCCGGTTCGCTCGCATCAGCGGACTCGCTTCTGTGCCACGTCAGGCTCACCGAGAAGTTGGCCGCCGTCGCGGTGCTGGCGATGACCACGTCCGCCTCGGCCGACAGCGACACCCCGAACTCCAGCGTGACCTCGTCCGGGGCGTCGGCCATCCCCCGGAACCTGCCGACGAAGCTCTCCGCGACGGGCCGCACCGTGTCCAGCATCTGCCCGAACGACCGCCCCGCACGCGCTACGGAGCGGTCGCCGCGCCCGACCCGCACCAGGGATTCGTCCACCTCGCGGATCTGCACACGGATCGTCTCGTCGCTGCCGTCTCCCAACGGCACCTCCACCGTGCGGACAGGGCTTTCGCTCAACTCGACCTCCAGCATTCGGGAGGGCCGATCATAACGAAGCCAACAGTCCGCACGGCCGGGGTTGTTGAGGTTCGGCGCGGCTGCCGCGCCCCGCCCTCAGCCCGGCAGCACCGGCAGCAGGTCCGGCAGATGCCCGTCCGACGCCGTGGCCGCCGCGACGCGTTCGGCCGGGACCTCGCCGTAGAGCGTCGTACGGGGACGGGACGGGCGGCCCGCCAGGTCGGCGATGGCCTCCAGGTCCTGAATGGATCGGTACGAACCGTAACTCGACCCCGCCATGCGGGAGATGGTCTCCTCCATCAGCGTGCCGCCCAGGTCGTTGGCGCCCGAGCGGAGCATCTCCGCCGCACCCTCCGTGCCGAGCTTCACCCAGCTCGTCTGGATGTTGGGGATGTGCGGGTGCAGGAGGAGCCGCGCCATCGCCGTCACCGCCCGGTTGTCCCGGTCCGTGGGGCCCGGGCGGGCGATGCCGGCCAGGTAGACCGGGGCGTTGGTGTGGATGAAGGGGAGGGTGACGAACTCCGTCAGCCCTCCTGTCTCCTGCTGGAGCCGGGCCAGCGTACGGAGGTGGCCGAGCCAGTGGCGGGGCTGGTCCACATGTCCGTACATCATCGTGGAGGACGAGCGCAGACCCACCTCGTGCGCCGTCCTGATGACCTCCAGCCAGGTGGCCGTGGGCAGTTTGCCCTTGGTGAGCACCCAGCGGACCTCGTCGTCCAGGATCTCCGCCGCCGTACCGGGGATCGAGTCGAGCCCGGCCTCCTTCGCGGCGGTCAGCCAGTCGCGGATCGACATCCCGGTGCGGGTGGCCCCGTTGACGACCTCCATGGGGGAGAACGCGTGGACGTGCATCCCGGGGACGCGTTCCTTCACCGCCCTCGCGATGTCGAAGTACGCCGTGCCGGGCAGGTCCGGGTGGATGCCGCCCTGCATGCAGACCTCGACCGCGCCGACGTCCCACGCCTGCGCGGCCCGGTCCGCCACCTGGTCCAGCGAGAGGGTGTACGCGTCGGCGTCGGTGCGGCGCTGGGCGAAGGCGCAGAAGCGGCAGCCGGTGTAGCAGACGTTGGTGAAGTTGATGTTCCGCGTGACGATGTACGTGACGTCGTCGCCGACCACGTCCCGGCGCAGCGCGTCCGCGATCCGGCACAGCTCGTCCAGCGCCGGGCCGTCCGCGTGGAGCAGGGCGAGGGCCTGGTCGTCGGTGAGCTTCGTCGGGTCGTCGGCCGCCTGGCTCAGCGCCTGGCGCACGTCGGCGTCGATGCGGGACGGGACCATGCCGGGGGCCGCCGCCTCGCGGAGCGCCTCCCAGTCCCCGTACACCTCGTCGAAGTCGTTGCGGCGGTCGCCCGTGCGGCCCTCGGTGTCGATGGTGGCGTGCAGGTCGGTGCGGCCCGAGGAGGTGAACCCCTCGTCCGGCTCCTGCCAGGGCAGTCCGGCCGGGATCGCGCCCTCGCGGGCGAGGCCCGTCTCCGGGTCGGCCAGGGCGCGGACGTGCGGGAGGAGACGGGGGTCGAGCCAGGGCTCGCCGCGCTGGATGAACTCGGGGTAGATGGTGAGGCGTTCGCGGAGCGCGAAGCCGCAGTCCGCCGTCCTCCGCGCCAGCTCGTCGATGTGCGGCCAGGGGCGTTCGGGGTTCACATGGTCGGGGGTGAGCGGCGAGACCCCGCCCCAGTCGTCGATGCCCGCGCCGATGAGGAGCGCGTACTCGGCGTCCACCAGGTTCGGCGGGGCCTGGATCCGGGCCGAGGGGCCGAGGATGTGCCGGGCCACCGCGATGGCGGCGGCCAGCTCCTCCAGCTCCGCGTCGGGCATCCCGCGCATCGCCGTGTCCGGCTTGGCGCGGAAGTTCTGCACGATGACTTCCTGGATGCCGTGGTAGGCGCGGGCCGTCTTCCGCAACTCGAAGAGGGAGTCGGCGCGCTCCTCGTACGACTCGCCGATCCCGATCAGGATGCCGGTGGTGAAGGGTACGTTGGAGCGCCCCGCGTCCTCCAGGACCCGCAGCCGTACGGCCGGTTCCTTGTCCGGGGAGCCGTGGTGCGGGCCGCCCGGCTCGGACCACAGGCGGGTCGCCGTCGTCTCCAGCATCATCCCCATCGAGGGGGCCACCGGCTTGAGGCGCTGGAGGTCGGTCCAGGTCATGACGCCGGGGTTGAGGTGTGGCAGCAGGCCCGTCTCCTCCAGGACCCGGATCGCCATGGCGCGTACGTACGCGAGCGTGTCGTCGTACCCCTCCGCCTCCAGCCACTCCCGCGCCTCGGGCCACCGGTCCTCGGGTCGGTCGCCGAGGGTGAACAGCGCTTCCTTGCAGCCCATCGCCGCACCCTCGCGGGCGATCTTCAGCACCTCGTCGGGGGAGAGGAACATCCCGTGGCCCGCGCGGCGCAGCTTTCCGGGGACGGTGACGAAGGTGCAGTAGTGGCACCGGTCGCGGCAGAGGCGGGTGAGCGGGATGAAGACCTTGCGGGAGTACGTGATCACGCCCGGCCGGCCGGCCGCCTCCAGGCCCGCGTTCCGGACACGGGCGGCGGACGCGGCCAGATCCTTCAGATCGTCGCCGCGCGCCTGGAGCAGGACGGCGGCCTCGGTCACATCGAGGGCGACACCGTCGCGGGCACGTTTGAGCGCGCGCCGCATGGCGTTGGAGGTGGGACGTCCGCTCTGAGGATCGGGATCGGTCATGAACCGAGCATACGAGCGAGGCTCGCGTACCGGGCCAGGGCCTGGGACCTGTACGCGCAGGCCGCAGGGTGCTCCTGGTCACTCGTGCGGGCCGACTCACCCGGATGAGCGCCCGTGGACGGCGTCCTCACGCCTAAGGTCGGAACGGTGATGGAAACGATCGTCCTCGACATCGGCGAAACCCTCGTTCGCGACGACCGGCGCTGGGCGGCCTGGGCCGACTGGCTCGGCGTACCGCCGCACACGCTCAGCGCGCTGGTGGGCGCCGCCGTCGCCCAGGGCCGCGAGGCCACGGACGCGCTGCGGATCCTGCGGCCCGACATGGACGTCGAGGAGGCCTACCGCGCGCGGGCCGCCGCCGGGCGCGGGGAGCACCTCGACGAGTCGGACCTCTACCGGGACGTCCGGCCCGCGCTGGGCGAACTGCGGGCCGCGGGCGTGCGGATCGTGGTGGCGGGGGACGGCACGGTCCGGGCCGGCGAGCTGCTGCGGGCGCTGGACCTGCCCGCCGATCTGGTGGTCACCTCGGACGAGTGGGGCGTACGGAAGCCCGACCCGGAGTTCTACGCGCGGGTGGCCGAGGCGTCGGGCGCGGCCCCGGAGGCGACGCTGTACGTGGGCGACCACCCGGCGGACGATCTGTTCCCGGCCGCCGCGGCCGGGATGCGGACGGCCCATCTGCGGCGGGGCCCGTACGGGCACTGGTGGGCGGACCACCCGGACGTGGTGGAGACGGCGGACTTCCGCATCGACGCCTTGACGGAGCTGGTGGGGTTGGCGGGGGCGGAGGGGGCCGCTGCCCCGGAAGCGTCGCAGGCGTCGGATGCTTCGCCCGACGAGGGGACGAAGGTGGCGCGGAGCAGGGCGCTCAGGTCGGTGCGCTAGGTGTTCCGTCCCGGCGCCCGAAGGGCGGCCGGGCAGCGTTCGCGGCTCCGGGGCGCGGCGTTCGACACCTCATGACAGATCGAACAGCCGGATGCCCCACCACGCGGCGCGTGGTGGGGCATCCGGCTGCTGAGGCCGTCCCGTTCCGGGGCGGAGACGCCTCAGTCCCCCAGCACCGCCTGCATCACGCTCTTCGCGATCGGCGCGCCCAGCCGGCCGCCCGAGATGTCCGAGCGGGAGATGTCCATGTCCGTCGGGTCGATGAACACGGCGACCGCGACCGAGCGGCCGTCGTCCTTCTTGCCGTAGCTGACGAACCAGCCGTACGGGACCTCGTCGCGGACGTTCACACCGCGCTGGGCGGTGCCCGTCTTGCCGCCGACCGTCACACCGTCGATCAGGGCGCGCTGGGCGCTGCCCTCCTTCGCGGTGTGCTCCATCATCTCCTGGACCTTCTTCGCCGTCTCCGGCGAGACGGCCCGGCTCATCTCCGTCGGCTCGTTCTTCTCCAGCGTGGAGAGGTCCGGGCCGCGCAGCTCGTCGACGATGTAGGGCTGCATCAGCTTGCCGTCGTTGGCGAGGGCCGCCGTGACCATCGCCATCTGCATCGGGGTGCTGGTCAGGCTGCCCTGGCCCATACCGGTGAGGGCCGTGCCGGGCTTGTCGAGCTTCGGCGGGTAGAGGCTCTTCGTGGCGAGCATGTCGCCGAACTCCTCCGCGTAGACGTCCTCGTTGAAGCCGAACTTCTCCGCGGTCTCCCGCATCCGGTCCTCGCCCAGCTCGGCCGCCGCGTCGAGGAAGACGTTGTTGCAGGAGTACTGCATGGCGGTCTTCATCGACGCCTTGCTGCACACGGCGTCACCCGCCTCGCTGCCGATCTTGTTCGTGGAGAGCGGCAGCGGGTACGGCGAGACGGCGTCCGTCCGGGCGTCCACGTCGGTGACCACGCCGTGCTCCAGCGCCGCCGCGGCCGTGAGGATCTTGAAGGTGGAGCCGGGCGGGTAGGTCTCGCGCAGCGGGCGGTTGGCCAGCGGCTTGTCCTTCTTCTTCTCCAGCGCGGTGAAGCGGTCGCTCTCCTTGAACGAGATGCCGGCGAAGACCTCGGGGTCGTAGGAGGGCGTCGAGACCAGGGCCAGCACCTTGCCGGTGCTCGGGTCCAGGGCGACGACAGCACCCCGGGCGCCCAGGTCGGTCAGCCCCTTGTAGCCGGCCTTCTGCGCCTTGGCGTCGATCGTGGTGATCACATCGCCGCCGCGCCGGGGCTGGCCGGTCAGGACGTCCTTGGCGTGCCGGAAGGCGAAGCGGTCGTCCTGGCCGCTGAGGACGCTGTCGTAGGTCCGCTCCAGCAGCGAGGTGCCCCGGGACTGGGAGGCGTACCCCGTGACGGGCGCGTACATCGGACCGTCCTTGTTGGTCCGGCGGAACGCGTAGTCCCGGCTGTCGGTCTCCTGAGAGCCGGTGATCGCCTTGCCGCCGACGATGATGTCGCCGCGCGGGGTGGAGAACCGCTCGAACCGGACCCGGGCGTTGTGCTCGTTCTGGGCCAGCTCCTGGCGGTCGACGTGCTGGAGCCAGTTCGCCCGCAGCAGCAGGGCCAGCACCAGCAGCCCGCAGAAGATGGCTATGTGCCGCAACGGCCTGTTCATTCCACTCCCCACCCGGGCGGGCCTCCGGCCCGCGTATGCGATCCCCGGTGAACAAGGATGCCCTGTACGCGGGCGCGGTTGCACCGCCGGCCCCAAAGGGCCCTTGCTCAGAGGTACGCGGCGTACGCGTCGAGGGTCCGCAGAACCTCCGGTTCGTCCGCCGGGGGCAGCTGGAGCACGACCTCCTCGATGCCCAGCTCCGCGTAGTGGGCGAGCTTCCCGGGGCTCGGCCGGACCGCGTACGGGACCACCTGGAGTCCCTTCGGGTCGCGCCCGGCCTCCTCCCAGGCCGCCCGCAGCTTCGGCAGGGACTCCGTGAGACCCCCGCCGCCGATGGGCAGCCAGCCGTCCGCGTACTCCGCGATGTGCGCGAACAGCTTCGGGCCGGCCCCGCCGCCGATCAGCGTGCGCGGGCCGCTGACCGGGCCGCGGGGCCGCTGGAACGGCTTCGGGTGCGCCTCGCTCGCCTGCACCGATCCGAACGCGCCCTCGTACCCGGTCGGCCCGTCCGCCCACAGGGCCCGCATCAGCGCCATCCGGTCCCGGACCCGGTCCCGGCGCGTCGGCCACTCCACCCCGTGGTCGGCGGCCTCCTCGACGTTCCAGCCGTAGCCGACGCCGAGCGTGAACCGGCCGCCGGAGAGGTGGTCCAGGGTGGCCGCCTGCTTGGCCAGGTCGATGGGGTCGTGCTGGGCGACCAGCGTGATGCCGGTGCCCAGGGCCAGGCGCTCGGTGACGGCGGCGGCCTGGCCGAGGGCGACGAACGGGTCCAGCGTCCGGCCGTACTCGCGGGGCAGCTCACCGCCCATCGGGTACGGCGTGCGGCGGCTGACCGGAATGTGCGTGTGCTCGGGCAGATACAGCCCGCCGAACCCCCGCTGCTCCAGCTCGCGGGCGAGCCTGACCGGGGTCACCGTCTCGTCGGTGAGGAAGATCGTGGTGGAAATCCGCATCGAAGCCACCTCCGTGGTCGTCGTCGTTCCGTACGTCGTCTTGTCACGCCGTCTCGTCACGTCGTCTTGTCGACGCCGTCCTTCTGTACGTCGTCCTTCTGTACGTCGTCCTTCTGTACGTCGTCCGTGCGAAGCGCCAACGTAAGCCGTATGCCGGCGAAATCCGAGACCGTGACGGCGATGGCCACCGCCATGAACACCGCCGTGAACCCGGCGCGGCCTCCTCGCCGCGACCGCCGCCACCGGCCTGACGCCGGCCCCCGTGAACTTCGCCCGGGCCGATGACCGCCCCCGGCCCGGCCCCGACGGCCCCCAGCGCACCCGGACCGTGCGCGGGACCCTGCCCGTCGGATCGCCCGACCACGTGTACCTCCCGGTCGAAGTCCCGGACGCCGGGTCCCGCCGCCGACTGCGCGATGCGTCCGGTCACCGACCAGGGTGTCCTGCTGACCACCCCGCTGCCCGCCTCGGGCGCGGGCGTGGTGGAGTGGCGTACGCCCCCCGCCCACGCCGCGTACGTGCGCGCCGAGGTCCGGCACGCACCGGCCGTTCCCGGGCTGCCGGGCGCGTTCGCGGCGCTCACCGATCCGGTCTTCCTCGACGCGGCGGCCGGTACGGCGGGCTGAGAAGCGGGAAGGGACGAAGCACGCGCGGCGGAGAGGCCGGGCGGAGAGGAGCGGGCATGGGACCGGGGCTGGGGTACTTCCTGCTGCCGGCGGGCGGCGCGCTGAGCCTGACCGGGGTGGTCACCGGCAACGGCACGCTGATCAGCCTGAGCTGGATCATGTGGGTGCTCGGGATCCTGCTGATCCTGGGCAACCGGTACCGCCGCCCCGCCGACCCGCGCGCGTTGGCGGTCGCGGCCGCCGCCGGGGACGCGCGGGCGGTACGGCGGCTGCGTACGCTCGCCCTCACCGCGCGGGCCGAGGGGCGTCCCGAGACGGCCGAGCGGCTGCTGCGGCAGGCGGTGGGGGCCGGTGACGTGGAGTCGATGTGGGAGCTGGGCCGGCTGGTCGAGCACCGCGAGGGCCTGGCGGCGGCTGAACCGTGGTTCCGGATGGCGGCGGAGCGCGGGCACGCGGTGGCCAAGCGGCTGTTCCGCCCGGGCGGCGCACTGCACCCGGACGGGGCGGACCCGGCGCCGTAGCGCCGTACGGGCCGCCCCGTGCGAGCGGTTTCCGTCAGGCGAGCCCCAGCGCCGTCCTCGTCAGGAACGCGAGCCGCGCCGTCTTCTCCGGCTTCTGGATCTCCGGGCCCAGCTCGAACCCGATCCGGACCATCCGGGCGAGCGCCTTCTCGTTGCGGGCATCGGGCTCCACGATGACCCGCAGGTGGGCCGGGTCGCTGAAGACGTAGGCGATGAACGCGGTGAGCAGGGACTCCGTGTAGCCCCTCACCGCGCCTTCGCCCTCGGCGGGCGCGATCAGCAGGTGGACGCCGAAGTCCCCGGGCTGTACGTCGTAGCACTCGCCGACCGGGTCGGCGTCCGGCTCGTACGTCTGGAAGAGCGCGGCCGGGGCCCCGTCGCGCAGGGCGAGGTAGGCGTGGTGCGTGGGGAGCGAGTCGACGAACTCGTAGATCTCCCGGACCTGTTCACGGGTGTGGTCGGCCATGCCCCAGAAGCGGGCCCGCTCCTCGGTGACCCAGCCGTGCAGCAGCTCGGCGTCGGCCGCCGGGTCGACCGGGACGAGACGGACGGTGCCGAAGCCCTCGATCTTCTGCTCGTGGACGGCCGGGCGGAGGGCGGGGGCCGCGGAAACGGCGGGCTCGGCGGTGGCGGTCATGGCGGGGGCCTCCTCAAGGCGGTGCGACGTGCGGTGGGGCGTGGTGCGGTGCAGCAGGTTCCAGTCCGTGACGACCGGGGCGAGCGCGCCCCGTACCCACAGGGGCGTCTGGTCGCGGTGGTGGGCGGATCCGGGGACTCCGGAGGCACCGAAGGGGACGGCCCACCGGCTGTCCTCGCGGCGGGCCAGGTCCCAGACGTAGCGGGCGGCCGGGCCGCGGGCGAACAGGTCGGTGACGCCGGGGACGCTGGAGGTGGACAGCACGCAGTCGTGGTCGCCCGCGACCCCCGGCCGGATCGCCTCCGCGTCGGAGCCCTCGGGTGCGAGATCCGGCAGGGCCTGCCAGGGGGAGAGCCGGTGCAGCTCGCCCCACGGGGCGGGCGGGGTCTCCTCGGCCGCCGCCGCTACGGCCTCGGCCGAGGCCGCGACGAGTGCCAACCGGTCCTCGTACGGCAGGAGTCCCCCGGTGAGCAGGCTCTCCAGGGCGTAGCCGATCCGGGGGACGGCGGCGAGCCAGGGGCGGAAGAGGGCGGGGTAGGCGGCCGAGCGCCAGGGGTCGTCCTCGCCCGTGACGCCCCGCAGCGCGGGGTGGGCGGCCAGCCGGTGGACGACGTCGGTGCGCAGGCGGGCGTAGAGGGTGGCGTCGGTGCTGTCCGCGTCCATGTGGCGGTCCCAGCGCAGCAGCCGGTCCCGGAGGCGTTCGGCGGCGGGGCCGAGGCCGGGGGCCCCGGCGAGCAGGGACAGCAGTCGGCGGGAGGAGGCGAGGCGGGTGTCGGTGTGGACGGCGGCCTGGGCGTCGGAGGTCCAGTCGGTGTCCGCGCCGAGCAACTCCCGTATCCGGCGGGCCCGGTGCGGGGGTGCGAACTCGACGCCGAGCGGGGAGGCGAGGCCGCGTTCGTTGGCCATCACCGCGATCCCGCCGGGGCCGTCGACCTCGGTACGGGGCAGGGGGGCGCTCTCGCCCTCGCGCCAGGCGTACGCCGGGTCCTCGGCGGGAACGACCCGCAGCCGGTTGGCGTACGGGCGCACCGGGACGTGTCCGGCGACCCGGTGCAGGGTGTCCCCGGCGGTGTCGGCGGCCAGGACCAGATTGACGGGTTCGACCCAGCGGTCGAGGGCGGTGTCGACGTCGGCGACCGTCCGGGCCCGGAGCAGCGCGGGCAGCGCGTCGAAGCCGAGCTCGCCGGTGACGCGGGGCGGGTGGCGCAGGCTGATGAAGGTGGCGTCGGCGGCCTCGCCGGGCTCGGGGCGGGCGCCTTCGGCGGGCTCGCCGGGCCCGGGCCCGCTGCCCTCGGCCACGTCCCCGATGATCACCGGCCCCCGGTCCGTCTCGATCACCTCGACCCGCTCCGGGCCCGCCCCCGCCACCTCGATCGTCTCGGTGTGGGCGTGGGCCCGGTACCAGCCGTCCGGGCCGAGCGCCTCCACGCCGCCGTCCGGGGTGCGGCGCAGCCGCTCGCGGTAGAGGTCCTGGTAGTCGGCCATGGCGTTGGTGATCGCCCAGGCGACGTGGCCGGTGTGCCCGAAGTGGGCGATGCCGGGGATGCCGGGGACCGCGAGGCCGACGACGTCGAACTCGGGGCAGGCCAGCCGGATCTGCTGGTAGACGCCGGGGTCCTCGATGAAGCGGTGCGGGTCGCCCGCGACGATCGGCGCTCCGGTGGCGGTGCGGGCGCCGGTGAGCAGCCAGCCGTTGCTGCCCGCCGTGCCGGGGCCGTCGGTGGCGAAGAGGGTCATCCGGTCCTCGCCGAGCCGGCGGGCGACCTCCTCGCGCCAGAGTTTGGTCGGGAACCCCGCGAACAGGATGTGCGTGGAGAGCCAGACGCCGAGCGGGGTCCAGGGCTCCCAGCGGCCGGGCGCGAGGCCCACGGCGGCGAACTCGGGCGCCTGGGCGGCCCCTTCGGCGAGGCCCTCGTTGACGCCGTCGGCGTACGCCGTCACCCAGGCGGCGGTCTGCGGTGCGAGGCGGTCGAAGCAGCGGCGGGCGGTGTCGGCGATCCGGGCCCGCCGGACGAACCGGTCCCAGTCGACGGCTTCCGCGCCGAGGTGGGAGGCGCTGGTGCCGAGCACCCGGTGCCGTTCGGTCTCCAGCTGCCAGGCCCGGTCGAGGGCGGTGGCGTGGCCCTGGGCACGGGCCAGCGTGAGCGCGTCGGCGGCCCGCAGGTGGGGTATCCCCCAGTCGTCCCGGAAGACTTCGCAGTCCCCGGAACCCTCCGCCGCCACGCCGGGCCGTTCGCCCGGACCCTCGGCCGGTCTCGTGCCGGGTCTCTCGCTCGCGGCGTCAGCGGTCATCGCTCTGTCCATCCCCTGCTCCCGGTGGTTTTCAGCCACTCCCCAGCCCCCGAGATTTAGGTTAGCCTAACCTAAAGCGACCCTTTGGGCAGTGGGCCGGGGCGGCAGAAGAGGGTGGGGAGCACCGTGGGGCATGGCTGGGAAGGCGTCGTTCTCAAACTGTTCCGGGGACGGGATTTCACGTTCACCGTGACCGGCGCCGAGCAGGTCACGGACCGCTTCCGCCGGGTGCACCTGACCGACGGCGGGCTGCTCGCCGCGACCGGCGGGGCGCACCCCACGATGTGGGTGCGGCTCTGGTTCGAGCAGGCCGGCAAACCGCATCAGCGCGCCTACACCCTGGTCGACCCGGACCCCGAGGCCGGGACCTTCAGTCTGGAATTCGCCCTCCACGACGGTCCCGCCTGCGACTGGGCACGGGCGACGCAGGCCGGCGACACGATCGACGCGACGCTCCAGGGCACCGGTTTCACGCTGCCCGACCCGGCGCCGAAGCGGCTCTTCCTGATCGGTGACGCGGCGGCGCTGCCCGCGATCAACTCCCTGCTGGACGCGGTCCCCGGGACCCCGGCGACCATCTGGTTCGAGACCGCGCACGAGGAGGACCGGAAACTGCCGTTCCGCCTCGACGAGGCCCACCACACCCTGCACCACGTGGAGCGCCGCGAGGCGGGCGCGCACCTGGTCGCCGAGGTGAAGGCGGCCCTGCCGGAGCTGCTGGGCGCGGACCGCTCGGACGCGTACGTCTGGGTCGCCTGCGACACGTCGACGACCCGGACCCTGTCGGCGTACCTCCGCAAGGAGCTGGGCCTGCCCAAGGACCGGGTGAACGCGCTGGGTTACTGGAGGCCGTAGCCCTGCGCGTCCACCCGTACGGAGACCTCAGTCCTGGACCACCAGGGCCGGGGTCTCCTTCGTGAGCACCTCGCCCCGGAAGAACGCCGGGCTGCGGCGCTCCATCGCGACCATCAGCACCACGCCGAGGAGCAGCAGCCCCACCCCGATGACGAAGACCGAGCCGACGCCGAACACCGAGGAGCCGGAGCCGTACGCCGGGTCCCACATGTCGTAGAGGGTCTTGGCGAAGACGGCGGCGAGCAGGATGCCGCCGAGCAGCGGGAAGAGGCCCTTGAAGGCCAGGTCCCGGGCGGAGCGGGTCAGTTCGGCCCGGAAGTACCAGGCGCAGGCGAAGGCGGTCAGCGCGTAGTAGAAGCAGATCATGAGGCCGAGCGCGTAGATGGTGTCGACCAGGACGTGCTCGCTGACCAGGGTCATCACGGTGTAGAAGACGCCGGTGCCGATGCCCGCCGTGACCGTCGCCCGGCCGGGCGTCTTGAAGCGGGGGTGGACCTTGGCGTACGCGGCCGGCATCGCCTCGTACGCGGACATCGCGAGCACCGTGCGGGCGACCGGGATGAACGTGGTCTGAAGGCTGGCGGCGGCCGAGGCGAGGACCGCGAGGAAGAGCAGGACGCCGAGTCCGGGGCCCATCACGGGCCCGGCGAGGGCGGCGAAGACGTTGTCGGAGGTGTCCGGGTCGGCGAGGCCGAGCCCGGACCCACCGGAGCCGACGGCCATCTGCGCGGCGATGCCGGTGGCGAGGTAGGAGCCGACCAGGACGACCATCGCGATGAGGGCCGCGCGGCCGGGGGTCTTCTCGCTGCCGGTGGTCTCCTCGTTCGCGGTCAGACAGGCGTCCCAGCCCCAGAACATGAAGATGGAGAGGGAGAGGCCCGCCGTGAAGGCGGCGAAGGACTGGACGGCGAAGGGGTTCAGCCAGGACCAGGAGAAGTCGAGCGAGGACGCGAAGTCCGGGCCGCCGCCGCCCGCCTTGCCGAGGGCCATCGTCACGAACAGGGCGAGGACCGCCAACTGGAGCCCGACCAGGGCGTACTGGATGCCCTTGGTGGCGGTCATGCCCCGGTAGCTGATCGCGGTGGCGACGGCGATGAGGGCGAGGCAGGTGATGATGTGGACGGGCTTGCTGTCGTCCAGGGCGGCGACCGAGCCGCTGCCGGTGATCTCGCCCGCAAGCAGCCAGAAGTACGAGGTGGCGACGCCCGCCAGGTTGGACAGCACGATGATCGTCGCGATGACGAGACCCCAGCCGCACATCCAGCCGACGCGGGGGCCGAACGCCTTCACCGTCCAGGTGAAGGAGGTGCCGCAGTCGGGCATCGCCTTGTTCAGCTCGCGGTAGGCGAACGCCACGAGCAGCATCGGCAGGAACCCGGCCAGGAAGACGGCGGGCATCTGCACGCCGACCTCTCCGGCGGTGGAGCCGAGGGTGGAGGTCAGGCAGTAGACGGGCGCGACGGTGGAGACACCGATGACCGCACTGCCCATGAGGCCGACGGAGTTCCCGCCGAGCCCTTTGCCGCGTACGCCGCCACTGCCACCGTCGGCCGGGGCGCTTCCCCGCACCGTGTCTCCGGCCCGTGGCCGCGCGTCCAGCTGAGTCATGAGGAGGACGCTATGCGCTGCGATATCCACATCCGGAGCGTGAGACTTCAACGTCTCACCCTTGGATGCAGCAGCCAGCACCCCCCGAACACTTCATCAATTCAAGGTTGCATACATGTGAAGCCTTGCAATACATGGCGCTTCGCCGAGCGCGACGACGTACGGTAACCGTAGGCCTGTCCGTTTTGCGTAGGTTCAAAATTTTCCCGCGCCGCTCCGCACCCGCTCCCCCGCAGCTCTGTCCGGGCCAGACGATCGCCTGTGTCCCGCTGTAGGCGTGCAGGGCGTACGAGCCCACGTCCCGCCCCACCCCGCTCTTCCTGAACCCGTCGAACGGGGCCCCATGTTCCGCCCGACCGCGTTGACGCCGACCCCGCCCGCCCGTAGCCGCCGGGCGACGCGGAAAGCGCGGGCGACAACGCCGGACCAGACGTGGTCGATGAGGCCGTAGCCGCTGTCGTTGGCCGGCGCGACGCCCTCCTCCCCGTCGTCGAAGGGGACGACCACGACGACCGGCCCGAAGATCTCCTCACGGACGACCCGCATGTCGGGGGTGCAGTCGGCCAGCAGGGTGGGGGCCACGTAGAAGCCCCGGTCCAGATGGGCGGGGCGGGCGCCGCCCGTGACGACCCGCGCCCCTTCCTTCCGGCCCAGCTCCACGTACGCCTCGACGCGGTCGCGGTGGGCGGCGGAGATGACCGGGCCGACCACGCTGGCCCGGTCGGCGGGATCACCGACGGGAGCGCGTCCGCGTACGCGGCCAGCCGGGCGATCAGCTCGTCGCACCGAAAGCGGTGGACCAGGACGCGGGTCAAAGCCGCCACCACTCCACCGACTTCACCGGCCGATCGCCGCCGACACCCCCTTTCACCAGGCGTTTTCGGGATCGCCAAGCCGCCGCGCGGCACGAGAACACAACCGCCGCACGCCCCTTGCCCGAGCCGTGAACCCCCCTCTATGTTCGCTGGACAGGAACCGAGAAAGCGCTTTCTCAATCGCCGCGGAGAACCTCCCGAAGAAGGGGTCGACGAGGGCGGGCACGAGGGCGCAGTACTTGACATGCACCTGACATAGAAGGCATCACGGATCACCCGAAGACACAGGGAGACGAACATGAGGCAACCCGTCACACGGCGGCTGCAGGCGGCAGTGGCCACCCTGGCCCTCGCCGCCGCGGCCGGCGGCATCGTCCTGACCGCGCCCGAGGCATCGGCGGCGGCCGGCAGCGCCACGGGCTACGCCACCCAGAACGGCGGAACCACCGGCGGCGCCGGCGGACAGACCGTGCGGGCCACCACCGGCACCGCGATCCACGCGGCCCTGTGCGGCCGCGCCGCCGCCGGCACACCGATCGTCATCGAGGTCGAGGGCACCATCAACCACGGCAACACCAGCAAGGTGTCCGGCGGCAGTTGCAACACGGCCGACGGCGTGATCGAACTGAAGCAGATCAGCAACGTCACGATCGTGGGCGTCGGCGGCGGAGCCGTCTTCGATCAGATCGGCATCCACATCCGCGAGTCCAGCAACGTCATCATCCAGAACGTGACCGTGCGGAACGTCAAGAAGTCCGGGTCCCCGACCTCCAACGGCGGTGACGCCATCGGCATGGAGTCCGGTGTCCGCAACGTCTGGGTCGATCACACGACGCTGGAGGCGTCGGGCGGCGAGTCCGAGGGGTACGACGGCCTCTTCGACATGAAGGCCGACACCCGGTACGTGACCCTCTCCTACAGCATCCTGCGCAACTCGGGCCGGGGCGGACTGGTGGGGTCCAGCGAGAGCGACGTCTCCAACGGGTTCGTCACGTACCACCACAACCTGTACGAGAACATCGACTCCCGCGCGCCCCTGCTCAGGGGCGGTATCGGCCACATGTTCAACAACCACTACGTGCGGATCAACTCGTCCGGCATCAACTCCCGCGCCGGCGCCCGCGCCAAGGTGGAGAACAACTACTTCGAGGACTCCAAGGACGTCCTCGGCACCTTCTACACCGACGCCGCCGGGTACTGGCAGACCGCCGGCAACACGCTGGACAACGTGACCTGGTCGAGCCCCGGCGAGGACAACAACCCGGCCGGTCCCGACATGAAGTCCACCACCACCGTCAGCATCCCCTACGCCTACACCGCCGACGCGGCCGGCTGCGTTCCGGACGTCGTGAGCCGTACGGCGGGCGCCGGCAAGGGCCTGAAGGTCTCGGACGGGAACTGCGCGACCCAGCCGCCGACCGAGCCCACTCCCGGCCCCACCGACCCGACCCCCGGCCCCACCGACCCCACGCCGCCCGGCGGGACCAACCTCAGCATCGGCGCCGGGTCCGACGGATCCAGCAAGGCCTCCGGGACCAGCTTCGGTCATCTGCGGGACGGTGACCTGAACACCTACTGGTCGCCCGCAGGTTCGACCGGCCACGCCTCGATCAAGTGGGACTCCGCCACCGCCGTGTCCTCGGTCGTCATCCGGGAGGCGGCGGGATCCGCCATCGGGGCCTGGCGGCTCCTCGACGCCGACGCCGGCACCGTCCTGGCCTCCGGCGACGGAGCGGGGACCATCTCCTTCCCCCGCACGACCCTGCGCAAGATCACTTTCGAGATCGTCAGCTCGAACGGCACCCCGAAGATCGCCGAGTACGAGACGTACGCCGGCTGACGGGTGTCGCCGCCCGGGGACCGGCCGTGCGACGGCCGGCTCCGGCGGCCTGTCCACCGCGCACCGGCAAAGGCCCGCACTCCCCGCTCGGCGGGGGGTGCGGGCCCTGCTCGGTGCGGAACGCATGGCAGTGGCGCGCCGGATCATCCGACCGGCCGCCAGTCGCCGTCCACGTCGCCCTCCATGTAGCAGTCGCGGTAGTACTGCCGGGCGAGGACCGCGAGGGAGGGCGAGTCGGCGTACAGCGTGTCCTGGTGGCCGAGGAACCGGCAGCGGTGGAAAGCCGACCGGTCGCCCTGGACCTTGACCGCCACCGCCTGGGTGCCGGTGTACTGGGGGTTGTCGGAGCGCAGCCAGTCGGTGCCGGAACCGTCCGGTCGGGGTGTGCCCGCCGCGTTGCCGCACACCAGGACCGTGTCACGGGCGTCGGGGCTCGCGCCGATCAGTGTGAGGTCGCGGTGGGCGGCGTCGACGACGACCGTGGCCCGGTGGACGCCGGCGGCGATGACGATGGTGCCGCCGGTTCCGGTGGCCGCGTCGACGGCGGACTGGACGTCGGGGTGGTCGCCCCGCCCGTGCGCGTCGACGTACAGCGTGCGGGGGTCGAGGCGGCGGGCCGGTGAGCCGTAGCGGCCGAAGGGGCGGGGGCCGGGCCGGGCGGGGGCGGCCGGTGCGCCGAGGGCGAGCGAGGCGCCCGCGCCGGCGATCAGCGACAGAGCGGTGCGTCGAGTGGGCATGGCGGTCCTCCTTGGGACGGACGGCGACGGGTGGCAGGCGGCGGGCGAGGGGCTGACGGCGAAGGGCCGGAGCGGCGCTCTCCGGGGTGGTGGAAAGCATGCGGTGCCGCTCCGGCCGGTCCTTCGGGGTTACGCGCCGGTCATCCGCGGCCGGACAGCCTGCCCGCCCCGGCCTTGAGGCCGACCAGCACGGGGACGGCCCGGGGGTGGTGGACCGTCGTGCGCAGTTCGGGGGTCCAGCCCGCGCCCTCGGCGAGCTGCTCGCCGGGAACGCCGGCGTTGTGCACGGCGATCAGATCGGTCCTGCGTCCGTTGACGTAGTTGTCCTCCGCGGTGAGCGGGGCCTCCGACCACTTCTTCAGGACGGTGGCCCGGTCCACGTCGCCGGCGAGGGTGAACGCGTTGTGCTCGGCGACCAGGCGGGACTCGGTGCCGATGCCGTAGGTGTAGCCGTAGGAACCGCCGCGCGTGGCGACGAAGTGGTTGTTGTACGAGTCGACCTGGCCGAAGCGGACGCGGGGCGCACGCTCCTTGACGTCCTTGAACAGGTTGTGGTGGAGCGTCACGCGGAGCTTGCCGCGGTCGGTCGCGCCGGCGCCGTCGCTGTTGCCGATGAGCATCGTCTTGTCGTGGTCCTTCAGGACGTTCCACGACACGGTGACCAGGTCGGCTCCGCGCACGATGTCGAAGAGACCGTCGTGCTGCTGGTACAGCTGGCCGAAATATCGCGGCTGTTCGGCGTCGGGGCGATCGCCGTCACTGAAGGTGTTGTGGTCGATCCAGACGTTCCGGGAGCCGTGGACGACGAGGTTGTCGTACTCCGAGTTCCAGGCGCCCTCACTGCCGTCCGTGGGGTCCCACTGCGGGAAGCAGTCGTAGGTGTCCTCGAAGGAGATGTTGCGGACGATGACGTTGGAGACGTCGCGGACCTGCAGGCTGGCGCCGATGATCTCGGGGTCCGCACCGACCCCGACCAGCGTGGTGTTGGACGGGACCCGGACGTTCACGGCGGCCTGCTGGAGCTTCGCGGAGGCCGCCCGGGCGTCCTCCAGCGGGCCCTCGGGAACCCGGTCGCCGCCCCAGACCTCCGGGTCGTAGGCGGCGAGGTACTTCTCCAGGGTGTAGCCGTCGGTCTCGTACTGCTCGCAGCCGATCGGGGTGCCGTCGACCGCGGAGTTGCCGTGGACGGTGCCGGCGACCCTGACGATCTTCGGTGCGTCGCCCGCCTCCTCGAAGGCGGCGACGAGCTCGGCCCGGTCGGTCACGGTGTAGACGTGCTCGGGTGCGGCGTCCGCGCCTCCCGTGGTGGAGCTGCCGGCGGAGGCCCAGCCGTCCCCGGCGGGCAGTACGGCGCGCTCGATCCCCGTGCCGTGGGGGGCCGGCCGGGCGGCGGCCTGGGCGGGGACGCTCAGCGCGAGGGCCAGCGAGGCGCAGCCCAGGGTGACGGCGACGGCCCGGGTGTGACGCGTGCGTGCGGGCATGGCGAAACCTTCTCTGTCGTCGGAGGGAGGGGAAGCGGCCGCCGCGGGTGTTTCCGGCAGGTGGCGGCGGCGGTGGCGCGGAAGGGGTCTTCGGTCTTCTCGTCGTCGTCTCCGAACGGGACGAGAAGGGCGGCGGCCGGGCTCGGTCCGGCCGCCGCCCGTCCGTCGTCAGGGGCCGGAGGGTGTGGGGGTCTCAGCCGTTGCCCAGCTCGGCCCACTCCTTGTTGGCGGTGTTCAGCTCCTCGGCCATCTTGTCCAGGAACTCCTTCGCCGTGATCTTGCCGAGGAGCAGCTTCTGGAACTCCGGCTCGTTGTCCGCCTTGCTGATGTTGTTCCAGTCGGGCAGGTAGTACGGCAGGTCGACGACCTCGGTGGATCCGTCCGTCAGCGCCTTCGCGGCCAGCGCGGTCGACTCGGTCTCCTTGATCCAGGGGTCCTTCGCCGCTTGGGCGTTGGCCGGGATGGCGCCGGCCGACTCGTTCCATTTGCTGTTGGACGCGTGGGAGGCGGCGAACTCGATGAACTTCCATGCCGCGGTCTTGTTGTCGCTCGACCGGAAGAGGCCGAGTCCGTCGACGGGGTTGGAGACCTGGACGCGGGTGCCGCTGTCCCCGATGGGGGCGGGGATGCCCGCGAACCTGTCGTCGCCCAGGGCCTTCGCGTGGTCCTGGTAGGAGCCGAGGTTGTGGCTCAGCATGCCGATGGTGCCCGTGTCCCACTGGGCGACCATCTTGGTGAAGTCGTTGTTGACGTCGGCGGCGGGCGTGGTCCTCTTGTAGAGGCCCGCGTACTTCTCCAGCGCGGCGACGTTCTTCGGGTCGTTGAGCGTCGTCTTCTCGCCGTCCCAGAACTCCGTGATGCCCGACTGCCCGTAGACGGCGTCCAGCGCCTGGGCGATGGAGCCCGCGCCACCGCGGATGGTGTAGCCGAACTTGTTGTTCCCGGTGTCGGTGAGCTTCTCGGCCGCGGTGTAGAAGTCGGCCCAGGTGCCGGGGGCCTTCAGCCCGGCCTGCTCGAACAGGTCCGTGCGGTACCAGAGCACGCCGTTGTTGGCGGAGGTCGGGACGGAGTAGATGTCGTCGCCCCGGCCGGCGGCCGCTCTGACGCTCTCGACCATGGAGTCGACGAGCTTGCCCTCCAGGGCGGACCCCTTCAGCCTCTTGTCGACCGGCTCCAGGGCTTCCTGCGAGACCATGTTGGCGAGGTAGGCGGTGCCGACCCCGCCCACGTCGGGCAGCCCGCCGCCGGCGATCGCGGTGTCGTACTTGGACTGGACGTCGGCGATGGGGATCGGGACGTACTTCACCTCGATGTCCGGGTGCTGCTTCTCGAAGTCCTTGATGATCTCGGTCCAGATGGCGGTGCGCGGCCCGCCGTTGTTGTCCCAGAAGGTGATCTCGCCCTTGCCGCTCCCTTCCGTACCGGCACCGCTGCCGTCGTCGCCGCACGCGGCGGCCGTCAGCGCGAGGGCTGCTACGAGGGAGACGGCGGATGCGGTGCGCCCCCGCCGGGTCTTCGAGATGGTCATGGTCGGCTCTTCCCTGTCGGATGTGTCGGGGTGGTTGGTCCCGTACGTCTGTGCTTCGTGCTTCTGCGCTTCTGCGGGGGGTCAGTGGGTGGCGCGGAAGGTGCTGAAGAGCGCCGTGCCGGCGGGGCCCGTCCCGGCCGGTGCGGTGGCGAAGAGGCCGAGGAGAGCGGCGACCCAGCGCCACGGGGTGGCGGCGAAGACCTGCCCCGAGCGCCGGAACCCGTCGCCCGTGTCGGCGAAGAAGCGGCATCGGGCCCCCGCCGTGACCTCGATCCGCAGCCTCGCCCGGCCCCCGGGCGAGGCGCGGGCCTCGGCCGCGTCGCGTTCGCGCTCCGCGACGCCCTCGGCGTACCGGTGCACGAGCCGGGGAGCTCCGTCCGCCCCGGCCTCCAGGCCGATCCAGCAGAAGGCGTCCCCGAGCACGGTCAGCCCCGCCTTGGCGCCCGGCTCGTCGCTGCGCAGTTCGAGGTCCACTTCGACGGTGAACTCCTCGGCGGGCAGGCGCTGGACCAGGACGTGGGGCAGCAGCCGCAGGTCATGGGCGTCCGGCGTGCGCACGCAGGTGAGCCGCAGCCCGTCGGCGGCGTGCTCGGAGGGCTCCGTCCACGCTGCGGGGCAGGGGTTGGCCGTCCACTGCCACTGCTTGCCGTGGGCGCCGCCGGGGAAGTCGTCGTCCACGGCGGGCGCCGCCACGGGCTGCTCGGGTGCGGCCGGTTTGCGGTGCGTGGAGACGGGTTCGCCCGCGTCGCCGATGACGGGCCAGCCCTCCGCGTCCCAGCGCATGGGCTGGAGGTGGACGACCCTCCCGTACGCGCCGCGTGCCTGGAAGTGCAGGAACCAGTCCTCGCCGGCGGCGGTCCGCACCCAGCCGCCCTGGTGCGGGCCGTTGACGCCGGTACGCCCCTGGGACAGCACGACGCGTTCCTCGTACGGGCCGAAGAAGTCCCGCGACCGGAAGGCGCCCTGCCAGCCGGTCTCCACCCCGCCGGCCGGGGCGAAGATCCAGAAGTGTCCGTCGTGGCGGTGGAGCTTGGGGCCCTCCAGGGTGAACCAGCCGGGTATCCGGTCGGCGTCGACGAGGGTCCGGCCCTCGTCGAGGAGGGTGCGTCCGTCGGCGCTCATGCGGTGCCCGGTGAGGCGGTTCTTGATCCCGGAGCGGGACTTGGCCCAGGCGTGGACGAGGTAGGCCTCGCCGGTCTCCTCGTCCCACAGGGGGCAGGCGTCGATGAAGCCGCGGCCGGGTTTGAGCAGGTGCGGGGCGCTCCACGGCCCCTCTGCGCGCTCGGCGTTGATCTGCTGGACGCCGTGGTCGGGGTCCCCCCAGAAGATCCAGAAGCGGCCCGCGTGGTGGCGCAGGGAGGGGGCCCACACGCCGGCGTCGTGGCGGGGACGGGCGAAGTCGGCGGCGGGCTCGACGCGGTCCAGGGCGTGGCCGACGAGCGTCCAGTTGACCAGGTCGCGGGAGTGCAGGAGCGGCAGCCCCGGGGCCCGGCCGAAGCTGGACGCGGTGAGGTAGTGGTCCGCGCCCACGCGGACGACGTCCGGGTCGGACCAGTCGGCGTTCAGCACGGGGTTGCGGTACGTGCCGTTCCCGAGGTCGGCGGTCCAGGGCCGGTTCACGAGGTCACCGCCCGGCGGACGTACGCGGCCGCGGTGTCCCGGTCCAGCCTGCCGTCCGCGACGACGGTGACGACCCGGCGTACGACGGTGGCCCCGGCGGGCACGGGCAGCCGTTCGTCCGCCGCGAGGGAGGAGCCGACGCCCGGGTACTCCGTCGTCCGCACGAACCACGGATCGCGTCGGGTCCCCTCGCTCGCCCCGGCGAGGACGAGGGTCCAGCCGTCCCCGGCGAGGGCGAGCCAGTCGGAGGTCCGGCCGTGCACCGCTTCCTCGCCCGCACGGTCGGCGCTGAACACGTCGGGCGGGGCGGCCTCCTTGGGGGCCCGCCAGAAGAAGCCGCCGTAACCGGCGCCGGGGCGGCCGTTGGTCGCGGGGCTGCCGAGGGAGAGGTCGTCGGCCGAGTGATTGGTGAGGGCGAAGGAGAGGTCCAACGCCCAAGCGACGGACGAGAGTTCGATGGCCTCGACGGTGCGCTGCTCCCGCAGCAGTTCGACGCCGTCCGCCTCCCAGCCGAGCGACTGCGTGAAGGCGCCGGGACCGTGCCGCTCCAGGCCGAGGCAGCGCTGGACACCGTGGTTGTCCAGCTCGGTGGGCCCCTGCCCCCGGACGTAGGTGCGCCCGCCCCAGAAGTTGCGGCCGGACACGTCGGGCACGGCGACGGAGACGCCCAGGTGGTGGCGGTGGTCGTCGGGACGGTCCTGGGTGACGGTGCGGCCGGCGAGCGTGGTGACGGGATGCAGGCGGGGGCGGCCGTCCGCGGCGGCGCCGTAGCCGTAGTGGGCGACCGTGCGTCCGCCGCAGTCGAGGGGTTCGGGGGGTGCGGGTGAGGCGGGATGTACGGGCTGGGCGGCGGACGGGGCCGCGGCGGGCCGGTTCATGAGGCCGCCACCTCGCTGCTCCGGGCCCAGGCGGCTCCCAGTTCGGAGAAGAGGGCGAGGGATTCGGCCCCGGCGGCGACCAGGCCGTCGATGCCGTGCACCGTGCGCCACGCCGCCCCGGCTGGGGCGTCGTACCGGGTCTCCCAGGCGTCGGCGGGCAGGGCGACGGGGGCGGGGGCGGTGCGTACGGCCTCGACGACCCGCATGAACGCCCCCGTGCGCTCCGGCGGTACCAGGAGCGGCGTGCCGTGCTCCAGGTGGTCGACCAGGTTCTCCAGGAGGTCGGTCCGGCCGTGGACGCTCTCCTCGGGGCCGTGTCCGGCACGTTGGAGCAGGACGCGGTCCTGCTTGTACCAGAAGGTGATCCGGCCCCGTTCGCCGTGGACGATCACGTACGGTTCCCCGGCCCGGTCCGCGCAGAGGGTGGCGGCGACCGTGACGGGCAGGCCGCCGGTGGTGGTGACGCGGACGCAGCTGGTGTCGTCCGCCTCGATGTCATGGGCCCGGAACAGCTCGGTCTCGACGGACAGGACGTCCTCGGCCCTGCCCCGGCCGGCCAGTTCGAGCGCGGTGGCCACGGCGTGCGCCAGTGGGTTGGTGAGCACGCCGTCGACCACGTCGGTGGAGCCCATCCTGCGCCGACCGGACCAGGGCGCCCGGCGGAAGTAGGCGTCGTGGCGGATCCAGGCCCCGGCGGCGCCGACCCCGGTGAGCTTCCCGATCGCCCCGGTGCGGACGAGGTGCTGGATGGCGGGCACGCTGTGCGAACCGAACGACTGGAACCCCACCTGACAGGCGGTGCCGGCCCGCCGGACGCCGTCGGCCATGCGCGCGTAGGCGGCCCAGCTCCCGGCGGGCGGCTTCTCCAGCAGGAGGTGGACGCCGCGGGACGCGGCGGTCAGGGCCAGGTCGGTGTGGGTCGGGATGGGCGTGCAGATCACGGCGGCACGGGCTCCGGTGGAGTCGAGGAGCGCCCCGAAGTCGGCGGACTGCTCCGGTCGCTCGTCGCCGAGGAAGCCGAAGGGGGCCAGTTCGTCGGTGGTGAGCGGCTCCAGTTCGCAGATCCCGGCCAGCCGCACCCGGCCCTGGTGCTGGAGCCGGCGGAGGTTGGCCAGGTGCCAGCGGCCGTGGCCCCGGGCGCCGGCCAGCACGACGGGGAGCGGCTGCGCGCCGGGCCCGGTGGGGGCGACCGGGGAGACGGGGACGGTCTCGGTCATCCCTTCACCGCCCCCGCGCTGAAGCCCGTGACGAGCCACTTCTGGATGAAGGCGAAGACGATCACGACGGGCACCGCGGCGATGACGCCGCCCGCCGCAAGCGCTCCGAGGTCGACGCTGTCCGCCCCGATCAGGGTGTTGAGGCCGACCGGGATCGTCTGCTTGTCCTGTTCGCTGAGGAACATCAGCGCGAACAGGAAGTGGTTCCAGCTGTGGACGAAGGCGAAGGAACCCACGGCGATCAGCCCGGGGCGCAGCAGCGGCAGGACGACCGCCCGGAAGGCGGTGAAGCGCGAACACCCGTCGACCCAGGCGGCCTCCTCCAGCGAGACCGGGACGTTCTTGATGAACCCGCTGATCAGGATGATCGACAGCGGAAGCTGGAAGACCGTCTCGGCGATGACGACGCTCCACAGGGAGTTGATCATCTGGAGGTTGCGGAAGATCTCGAAGAGCGGTACGAGCATCAGGGCGCCGGGGATGAACTGCGAGCAGAGCAGCGCCAGCATGAACGCGCCCTTGATCTTGAAGTCGAACCGGGCCAGGGCGTACCCGCCGGCCAGGGCGACCAGGGTGGTGGCGATCAGGGTGGCGATGCCGACGATCATGCTGTTCTGGAAGAAGACGGCGAAGCTGCGCTCGTTCCAGACCTTGGAGAAGTGCTCCCCGGTCATCGGCCAGGGCACCAGCGCGGTGGAGCCGGCGGGCCGCAGGGCGAACAGGAGCATCCAGTAGAACGGGATGAGGGTGAACAGCAGGTAGAGGCCGAGCGGCAGGTAGATCTGCCAGCGCGGTACGTCGTCGTAGGCGCGCTCCCGTCCGGTGCGGCGGCGCGAGGCGGGCGGCGGGCCGCCGGGGTGGACGGGCCGCCGCGCGGCGCCGTTCTTCTCGGTGAGCAGGGCGGTCACTTGTCGTCGCCTCCGAACTTGCTCAGGCGCAGATAGACGATCGAGCAGAAGAGGAGGATCACGAAGGCGACGGTGGTGAGCGCGGAGGCGTAGCCGAAGTCGTGCCCCTCGATGCCGGTGTTGGCGACGTAGAGCGGCAGTGTGGTGGTCTCGCCGGCCGGGCCGCCGCCGGTGAGGGTGTAGAGCAGGTCGACGTTGTTGAACTCCCAGACCCCGCGCAGCAGGGTGGCGAGGATGATCGCGTCGCGCAGGTGCGGCAGGGTGATGTGGAAGAACTGCCGGAGCCTGCCCGCGCCGTCGACCGACGCCGCCTCGTACAGCTCCTTGGAGACGGACTGGAGGTCGGCGAGGATGAGGATGGCGAAGAAAGGCACGCCGCGCCAGAGTTCGGTGACCGTGGCCGCCCAGAAGACGGTTCCGGTGTCCGAGAGCACCGAGGTGCCGTACTCCCCGATCCCGGCGTCTGCGAGGTAGCGGCTGAAGCCCGTCGAGGAGTTGTAGAGCAGAATCCAGATGGTGCTGGTCAGCACACCGGAGACGGCCCAGGGCGAGAAGACCATGGCCCGGGAGATGCCCCGGCCGATGAAGGTCTGGTTGACGATCAGGGCCAGCGCGAGGCCGAGCACGAGCTGCAGGGAGACCTGGGTGAAGACCCACTGGGCGCTGAAGGCGAGCGTCGACCGGAACTGGTCGTCCTCGGTGAAGATCCGCCGGAAGTTGTCGAGCCCGGCGAACCCGTTCCGCCACGGCTTGGTGACGTTGTAGTTCTGCAGGCTGTAGTAGAAGACGCTGAGCACCGGGTAGGCGATGAAGCCCAGCATCAGCAGGCCCGCGGGCGCGATCAGCAGATAGGGCAGGCGGCGGGGTGTCGCCGTGCCGCGCCGGGGCGCCTTGGGCGGCGGGGTGGCCACGGCGGCGGGTTGGGCCATGACACGTCTCCGATCTCGGTACGCGCTCGATGCGCTGGATGTACGGCTTGCTGCCACGGACGGCAGCAAGCGCTTTCACATGGCCGCTGGGTGACCTGGGCGCCCGTCGCGCGGAGCCCCCGCCGCCCTGCTCACCCCGCGTACGGGTCGGGCACTTCTCCTTGCCGGGCCAGGAACGCGAAGTCGCATCCGGTGTCGGCCTGGGTGATCTGGTCCTGGTAGAGAGCGCCGTAGCCGCGCCCGTAGCGTGCGGGCGGCCGGCTCCAGGCGGCCCGGCGGCGCTCCAGCTCGTCTTCGTCGACCCCGAGGTGCAACAGGCGGGCCTCGACGTCCAGGGTGATGAGGTCCCCGGTGCGGACCAGGGCGAGGGGCCCGCCGACGAACGACTCGGGCGCGATGTGCAGGACGCACGCCCCGTAACTGGTGCCGCTCATCCGGGCGTCGGAGATGCGCACCATGTCCCGGACACCCTGCTTCAGCAGGTAGTCCGGGATCGGCAGCATGCCGTACTCCGGCATGCCGGGGCCGCCCTGGGGTCCGGCGTTGCGCAGCACCAGGACATGGTCCGAAGTGAGCGCCAGCGCCGGGTCGTTGATGGTGCGTTGCAGCTCCCGGTAGTCGTCGAAGACGACGGCGGGCCCGGTGTGGCGCAGCAGGCGCGGCTCGGCGGCGATGTGCTTGATGACCGCACCATCAGGGCAGAGGTTGCCGCGCAGGACGGCCACCCCGCCCTCGTCGGCCAGTGGTTCGGCGCGTTCGCGGATGACGGCGCTGTTGTGGACGGTCGCGCCGCTGAGCTGTTCGCGCAGGGTGGCGTGCGCGACGGTGGGCCGCTCCAGGTGCAGCAGGTCGGTGATCCGGCTCAGGAAGCCGGGCAGCCCGCCCGCGAAATGGAAGTCCTCCATCAAGTACCGTCCGCCGGGGCGGAGATCGGCGAGGACGGGCACCGTGCGGGCGATCCGGTCGAAGTCGTCCAGGGTGAGCTTCACCCCGGACCGGCCCGCCATGGCGATCAGGTGGATCACGGCGTTGGTGGAGCCGCCGAGCGCGAGGACGGTGGTGACGGCGTCCGCGTAGGCGTCGGCGGTGAGGATGTGCGACAGCTTCGTCCGCTGCCGTACGAGTTCGACGATCCGCAGTCCGGAACCGGCGGCCATCCGCTCGTGCCCCGAGTCGACGGCCGGGACGGAGGAGGCGCCGGGCAGGGTCACGCCCAGCGCCTCGGCGGCGGCCGTCAGCGTGGAGGCGGTGCCCATCGTCATGCAGTGGCCGGCGGAGCGGGCGAGGCCGTTCTCCAGCTCCGCCATCTCGCAGTCGCCGATGAGTCCGGCCCGCCGGTCGTCCCAGTACTTCCACATGTCCGTGCCGGAGCCGAGGACCTCGTTGCGCCAGTGGCCCGGCAGCATCGGCCCGGCCGGCACGAAGACGGTCGGCAGGTCCGCGGACGCCGCGCCCATCAGCAGCGCGGGCGTCGTCTTGTCGCAGCCGCCCAGCAGCACGGCCCCGTCGACGGGGTACGAGCGGAGCAGTTCCTCGGCCTCCATGGCGAGCAGGTTGCGGTAGAGCATGGGGGTCGGCTTCTGGAAGGTCTCCGAGAGGGTGGAGACCGGGAACTCCAGCGGGAACCCGCCCGCCTGCCAGACGCCCCGCTTCACCGCCTGCGCGCGATCACGCAGGTGGGAGTGGCAGGGGTTGATGTCGGACCAGGTGTTGAGGACCGCGATCACGGGCTTGCCGAGGTGCTCCTCGGGGAGGTAGCCGAGCTGCCGGGTGCGCGCCCGGTGGCTGAAGGAGCGCAGCCCGTCGGTGCCGTACCACTGGTGGCTGCGCAGCTCCTCGGGCGCTACGGGGGCTGGTCGGCGGTCGTCCGTCACAGCGCCCACGCGGCTATCTGCTCGGCGACCTCGGCGCGCCGCTCCTCGGGCAGGACCCGGCTGGGGGCACGTACCTCGCGGCCGCAGAGCCCGAGCACGGCGAGGGCCTCCTTGATGACCGTGACGTTGTTGGCGGACTGCTCCTCGGCGCGGAGCTCCTCGAACCGGCGGATGCGCTCCCACACCTTCATGGCCGCCACGTAGTCCCCGGCGCGCAGCGCTTCCAGCATGTCGAGGGAGACGGCTGGGGCGACGTTGACGAGACCGGAGGTGAAGCCGGTGGCGCCGGTGGCGAAGTAGGAGGGGGCGTACAGCTCCGCGAGGCCGGCGACCCAGACGAACCGCTCCAGACCGGCGTCGCGGGCGAAGGCCCCGAAGTGCGCCGCGTCGGGCACCGCGTACTTCACGCCGATGACGTTGGGGCAGCTGTCGGCGAGCGCGGCGAGCCGGTCGCCGGCGAGCAGCGGGTTGCGGATGTACGGGACGACCCCGAGGTCCGGGACGGACTCGGCGATCGCCCGGTGGTAGTCGACCCAGCCCTCCTGGGCGACATAGGGGTGCGCGGGCTGGTGGACCATCACCATCGCCGCGCCGGCCTCTGCGGCGTGCCGGGCGGCGGCCACGGCGGTCGGTACGTCGTGACCGACGCCCGCCAGGACGGTGGCGCGTCCGGCGGCCTCCTCGACGGTCAGCTCGGCGACCAGGCGCCGCTCGTCGGGGGTGAGCGCGTAGAACTCCCCGGTGTTGCCGTTCGGGGTGAGGATGCGGACACCTCCGTCGAGCAGCCTGCGCGTCAGGGCGCGGTGGTTCGCGATGTCGATGCCGCCGTCCTCGGCGAACGGGGTCACCGGGATCGCCACGACGTCTGCGAGGGCCGCCTTCAGCGGAGAGAAGTCCATGCGGACCGGCCTTTCGTCGGGTTGCTGGTGGTCATGCGGTTCCAGCGGACGGTTCACGTGGCGCCGCCCCCGTCTTCGTCGTCGGGGAAGGCACGGCGTACGAACGACGCGATGTGGTGGTGCAGAGCCTCGGCGGCCGCCTCCGCGTCGTCGGCGACGGCGAGCCGCAGGATCTCCCGGTGCTCGGCCGCCTCGCGCTCCCAGGAGGGGACGGCCGACCAGGCCACCGTCGAGACGAGGGCCGCCTGATCGCGGACCTCGTCGAGCATCCGGGCGAGCAGGGGGTTGCCGCAGGGCAGGTACAGGGCGCGGTGGAAATCCCGGTTGGCCAGCGACCTGTCGGCCGTGTCGAGCGCCGAGTCCGCCCTCTCCAGAGCCTCTTGAGCCGCTTCCAGGGACGCCTTGCGGTTGACGGACCGGCGCAGCGCCTCCGGTTCCAGCAGGAGGCGTACGTCGTACACCTCCCGGGCCATGGTCGCGTCGACAAGCCGCACGGTGGCGCCCTTGTACTGGCTCATGACCACGAGCCCCGTGCCCGCGAGGGTCTTGAGCGCTTCGCGGACCGGGGTCTTGGACACTCCGAACTGAGCGGCGAGTTCCGTCTCCACCAGCGCCTGTCCCGGTCTCAGCCGCGCGGTGAGGATGGCGTGCTTGATGGCCTCCAGCACGTACTGGGTCCGGGACGGGATCGGGGCAGGGGCGAAGGTCATGGGTGACGGGCTCTCACATCTCGCGTATCGCGTCTCATATATGACGTACGAAGTACGACGCGATGAAGCTAGAGCCGCACGGAATGCTTCGTCAACGCTTCGGACGGAACAACTTCCGGGGCGGACAAGGCCCTTGACGTAACCTCTCGGACTTCCTAGCTTGTCCACGCATGTGAATGCCGACCAGGGTTGCGCACAGCGCGCCTCGCGTACGCACGCCCCGAGGAGACGCCCGTATGACCGCTCCGCGTACCGTCCTGCTCACCGGCGCCGCAGGCGGCCTCGGCACCCTGATGCGGGGGCTGCTGCCCGCGTACGGATACGACCTGCGCCTCTTCGACCTGGACCCGGTGGAGGGCGAGCCGGAGGCGATCACCGCCGATCTGAACGACCGCAAGGCGCTGCGCGAGGCCGTACGCGGCGTGGACGCGGTGCTCCATCTGGCGGGCATCTCCCTGGAGTCCACGTTCGACAAGATCCTCCGCGCCAACATCCAGGGCACGCACCACCTCTACGAGGCGGCCCGCGAGGAGGGCGTCCGGCGCATCGTGTCCGCCTCCTCCAACCACGTCATCGGCCACACCCCGCGCCCGGATCCCGGGGGCCTGCCCATCCCGGTCGACGCCCCGCACCGCCCCGACACCTTCTACGGCCTGTCCAAGTGTTTCGCGGAGGACCTGGCCCAGCTCTACTGGGACCGGCACGGCATCGAGACCGTCTCGGTACGGATCGGAAGCTGCTTCCCGGAACCCACCTCGGTACGCATGCTGTCCCTGTGGATGAGCCCGGCCGACGGCGCCCGGCTGTTCCACGCCGCCCTCACCGCCGAGGACGTCGGCCACACCATCGTCTACGGATCCTCCGCCAACACCCGCCTGTGGTGGGACCTGGCCCCGGCCCGAGCGCTGGGCTACCGGCCGCTGGACGACTCCGAGCCGTACGCGGCCGAACTCATCGCCGACCAGGGCGAACTGGACCCGGACAACCCGGCGCACGCCCGCGTGGGCGGCCACTTCGTCACCGACCCGCCGATCTGGCCGCACTGAGAGGTGCTTCGGCGGCCGGCACCGATGAGTTCCGGGCCCGGGGCGGGTCATGAGTGGTGGGACGCGCCGAGCGACCGGGGCGGCCGGCTCCCGACGCGACCGTCCGGCACACCGGCCCCGACAGAGCGAGGACCACCATGAATGCCTCCACCACCGAGAACGCCGACAACATCACCGGCCTGGGGGTCATCCTCGGCAGCACCGACTCCGACGCCCTGATCGCCTGGTACCGCGCCGCACTGGAGCCGCTGGGCGCCCGCTGGGCGGAGCACCTCCTGATCGTCGGCCCCGGAGCGATCATCGGCTTCGACGAGCGGGACGATGTCGCGGACAAGGCCGTCGAGCCGGGCCGGCAGATGATCAACATCACCGTGCGGGACGTGCGGGCGGCCGAGAGGCACCTCAACACCCTCGGGGTCACGTGGGTGCGGCCGGTGGAGGAGGCCGGGGGCGGCTGGTTCTTCTCCACGGCCGTGGACCCGGTGGGCAACTACCTCCAGATTCTCCAGGGCCCCGAGACGCCGTGAGGTCTGCGGCAACGCCCTGAGCCCTGCGGGAACGCTCCGGTCCCCCCTCACGACCGCGACTTCGACACCATCGCCCGTACGACGAGTCGGACGCCGAGCGTGACGTTCTGGAGGGCCGCATGCTCCGGCTCGCCCTGGAGGCGGTCAGGCTGGGACCCGACGTCGTGATGGACTACGGCTGCTGGTCCCGGGACGAACGGTCCGCGATCCGCCGGCCGGCGGAGGCGGAGGGTGCGCTTCCGCATGATCTGCCTGCCCGTCGACGCCGAGACCCAGCGCGCCCGGCACGCCCATCGCCGGGCGACCGCCGCCGGGGAGACGCGCACGATTTCCGAGGCCGACCACCTGCACGCGCGGGCGCAGTTCGAGGAGCCCGATTCGGCTGAACGGGAAGGCCGGACGGCCGTCGACGGTCCGCCCGCCGGGTGGAGCGACTGGCGGGAGTGGGCCGCGGACCGGTGGCCCATCGTTCGCCTGACCGCTGACCGCTGACCGCTGACCGCACACAGCACCGGGGTCCGCCGGCTGGTCGACTACGGCGGTGCGCCCGCCCCGGGTGACGGCCTCACATCTGGGATCGCAGCACGTCGACCTCGCAGCCCGGCGTGAACGGGTCGAAGCCGTGCTCGATCAGCCAGCGGACTGCCAGCAGGCGCCGCACCGCCCACCACGCGCGGATCGCTTCGCGATCGACGTCGCCGCCGTAGCCGGCGAGGACGTCGTCGAGGTGCTCCTCGTGTCCGAGCGTGAAGGTGGCGAGGTCGTACAGCGCATCGCCCCGGCCTGCCTCGGACCAGTCGATGATGCCCGTGACCTCGTCGCCCTCCACGAAGACGTGCGCGATCTGCAGGTCGCCGTGCGTGAACGCCGGAGCCCACGGCCTGAGCGCGGCCTCGGCGACCCGGCGGTTACGCGTGACCAGGTCGGCGGGCAGGAGCCCGTTCGCCACGAGCGACTCGCACTCGGCGTCGAGTTCCGCGGCCAGCGCGCCGATGCCCCGGCCTGCCCGCCCGGGCCGGGGCGGCGGCGGCGCGTCGTGCAGCTTCCGGACGGCGGCGCCCGCCGCGGCCCACGCCGCCGGTGACCCGGTCGAGGGCCCGCCGAGACGCCCGAGGGTCGTCCCCCGGACCGCCGCGATCGCGAGCACGGGCGGCTTGCGCCACAGGACCTCCGGGGTCGGGACGGGCGCGCGGGCCATCGCCTCGACCTCGCCGTCGATACGCGCCTGATCGGCGTCCACCTTGAGGAACACGTCACCGACGCGCAGAGTCGCGCGCTCGGAGTGGGCGACCACGACTCGAACCTCATCCATGGGCGACGAGTATCCCGGCGACGGTCGCGGAAGTCGCCGGGTTCACCGCGCGCGCTCACGCGGCTTCGATGTACCACGCGGTCGCGAAGGGCACCCGGTACTCCTGGGCGAACCGCCACTGGTGCACCGGCACGTTCGTCCGGTGGGGCGACACCACCTGCTCCCGCGCCAACGCCCCCGGCCCCACGTCCGGCAAGGGGTGGAGCCTGAAGTTCTTCGAGTGACGCCCCCCGGAGCGGCGCATGCCGTCAGGCCTCCGCCTCGCCCCACTCCTCGACCGCCACCTCGTCGCCCACCGACAGCTCCCCCGGCCGCACCACGGCGAACTTCGCGCCGAACACCACCCCGCCCGCCGAGAAGCGCCGGTAGTCCGCGAGCGTCCGCAACGGCTCCGGCCCGCCCCGGGCCCCGGTCTCCTGGTCGACCAGGGTGACCGCGCAGCGCACGGCGAGCTTGGTGTAGCCCAGCTCGGCCGCGCCGATGGTCGCGCGGCGGATCCGGTCCTCGGCGTGGGGTTCCGCCGCCCAGTCCGCCCCCTGGCGCCCCCCGGGGACGCTGTCGACGACGATGTTCGGGCGGAAGCGGTCCATGGCCAGGGGCGGGGCGCCGCGCTCGGCCAGCCGCGTGTGCAGGCGGGCGAGGGAGGCGCGGGAGAGCACGTGGACGGCCCCGCTGTCGGCGTAGCCCGTCGTGCCGGGGGTCAGGCCGTCGGTCTTCCGGACGTGCTCCGGCGGTACGCGGACCAGACGGCTCGGGGCGCCGAGGAAGTCCGTGAGCCAGGCGGCGGCTTCGTCGCCCTGGTCGATGCCCTGGTACGTCGCGCCGAACAGGTCGACGTCGCGCCGGGGCGCGGAGGTGGTGACGTCGAGGTGCAGCGCGCCGCGACCGCCCTCCGGCTCCGCCGACGCGAGCGTGAGCCCGGTGCCGTCGGCGCTGACGGTGGGCCGGACGAGGGCGAGGCGGGGGTCGCGGCGCTGGGTGCGGTAGACGCCGTCGACACCGACGACCATGAAACTGCGGTCATGCGCGAGACCCGCCGGAGTGAGGTGCGTCCTGTCCAGGGACGTTCCCGCACAGCCCTTGACGGGGTAGGTGATCAGCTCGACGACCGTGGCCATGCGGCCTCTCCTTCGCAACGCCCTGCCCGCGGGTCTGCTGCCGTCGGGCCCTCAAGGCCAGGGTGCCAGGTCGCGCGAAACATGATCGACGGTTTTCGCGTCCCACCGCGGAAGGGCCGCTGCGCCGGGCCCCGCGCCGCCCTGCCCCGAGCCGCCCCGGGGCAGGGACCACGCGTCAGCAGTTCGGGATGACCGTCCCGCTGTTGTCGCGGGCCTCGTCGTTGCCCCAGCGGGAGAGGTAATAGGCGGAGACGTACGCGTTGCGCCCGTTCTTGCCCGCGTAGACGACGTCGAGGTCGGTGCGCAGCCACCAGTGGTTGAACTGGCTCGCCGTGCCGACCCGCGCCCCCCACACCTTGCAGTACACGTAGTTGGTACCGGCGTTGAGGACGCCCTGCGCGTCCGCGGTGTCGGCGGCGGCGTAACCGGTGGCGTTGGCGAAGGTGTCGACCCAGTACTTTCCGCCTCCGCCGCCACCGCAACCGTTGTCGCTGGTCAGGTACTTGCTGTAGTACGAGCCGGGATACGGCGCGAGGGACTGGCCGTTGATCACGATGGTCTGGCCGACGCCGTTGTAGAGCTGCTCGTAGTGGATGTGCGCGCCGGAGCTGTTGCCGGTGGAGCCGGTGGTGCCGATCTGCTGGCCCTGGGCGACCTGGGCCCCGTGGGCGACGGAGAACGCGGCGAGGTGGAAGTAGTACGTCTTCCAGCCGCCGCCGTGCTCGACGGCGATGTAGTTGCCCGCACCGCTCGGCTGGGAGTAGCGGTACGCGGTCCCGGCGGCCGAGGCGAGGACCGGGGAGCCGGCCGTCCCCCCGCCGTCGGTGCGGACGAAGTCGAGAGCCTGTCTGACCTCGGCGGAGTGATGGCTGTAGGTCCACTGCTGGCCGCAGGCGTAGGGCGCCTTGAAGTTCGGGGCAGCCGCGGCGGGGGACGCGGTGGCGGTGACGGTGAGCAGCCCTCCGAGGAGGGCGAGGAGTGCCAGGAGGCAGGTGCGGGGCGAGCGTCGCATGGGCGGGGAAGTCCTTCGGGTCGGCAACCGGGCGGTGGAGCGCGAGGTGCGAGTACGAAGTGCCTTGGGTGCGTGACGCCCTGGCGCGAGGCGGCCAGGAATCTACGCGAGTTGAACGGCACCAGAGTGCCGCAACTTCGGTGGCGGGAACAGGGGCCGGGCCCGGCCCTCCGCCGGGCCCCGCCCCCCATCGGCAGCTACTTCCGGTACAACTCCTCGATCTCCCCCGCGAAGTCGCGTGCGATCGCGTCCCGTTTCAGCTTCAGCGACGGCGTCAGGTGGCCGCTCTCCTCCGTGAAGTCCACCGGCAGGACCGTGAACTTGCGGATCGACTCGGCGCGCGAGACCAGGCGGTTGGCCTCGTCCACCGCCTTCTGGAGCGTGGTGCGCAGGTCCTCCTCGTGGACCAGGTCGCGCATCGGGATGTCCTGCTTCTTGGTCATCCGCCGCCAGTGCTGGAGGCCGTCCGGTTCCAGGGTGATCAGGGCGGTGACGAACGAGCGGTTGTCGCCGACCACCATGCACTGGCTGACCAGGGGGTGGGCGCGCAGCCAGTCCTCCAGTGGGGCGGGGGTGACGTTCTTGCCGCCCGACGTGATGATGATGTCCTTCTTGCGGCCCGTGATCGTCAGGTAGCCGTCCTCGTCCAGCGCGCCCAGGTCGCCCGTCGGGAACCAGTCGTCCGCCAGCAGCGCCGGGGCCACCTCCGCCCGCTCCCCGTCCCAGTAGCCCCGGAACACCTGGCCGCCCTTCAGCAGCACCTCGCCGTCGTCCGCGATGCGCACCGAGGTCCCGGGCAGCGGCCAACCGACCGTGCCCAGGCGGGGCCTGAGGGGCGGGGTCACCGTGTGGGCGGCCGTGGTCTCGGTGAGTCCGTAGCCCTCGAAGATGCCGATGCCCGCGCCCTCGTAGAACGACGCGAGGCGCCGGCCCAGCGGGGAGCCGCCGCAGATCACGTACCGGACCTTGCCGCCCAGCGCCGCCCGGATGCGGCGGTAGACCAGCGGGTCGTACAGGGCGCGGGCCGCGCGCAGGCCGAGGCCCGGGCCCGGGCCCGTGCCGTGTTCGGCGGCCTCCACCGCCTTGCCGTAGCGCTGGGCGATCTTCGCCGCGCGGTCGAACGACGAGGCGCGGCCCATCTTCTCCGCCGTCGCCCGGCCCGTGTTGTAGACCTTCTCCAGGACGTACGGGATGGCCAGGAGGAACGTGGGGCGGAAGCCCGCCAGGTCGGCCAGGAGGTCTTCCGTCCGGATCGACGGGGCGTGGCCCAGGCGGACTCTCGCCCGCATGCAGCCGATGGCCACCATGCGGCCGAAGACGTGGGAGAGGGGGAGGAAGAGGAGGGTCGAAGCCGGTTCCTTCGACACCGACTTGAAGACCGGGTGCAGCAGTTCGATGGCGTTGTCGACCTCGGCGAAGAAGTTGCCGTGGGTCAGGACACAGCCCTTAGGGCGGCCCGTCGTGCCCGAGGTGTAGATGAGGGTCGCCGGGCTGTGCGGTTCCAGGGTGGCCCGGCGCGCCGCGACCGCCGCGTCCGGGATGTCCTTGCCGAGGGACTTCAGGTGGCCGATCGCCCCCGTGTCGAACTGCCACAGGTGCGCCAGGTCGCCGAGTTGCTTGCGCTCCTGGCTGATCAGGCGGCCCTGCTCCTTCGTCTCCACCGCGCACGCCACCGCGCCCGAGTTCTGGAGGATCCAGCGGGCCTGGAACGCGGACGAGGTCGGGTAGATCGGGACCGTCACCAGGCCCGCCGCCCACGCCGCGAAGTCCAGCAGCGTCCACTCGTACGTCGTCGGGGCCATGATCGCGACCCGGTCCCCCGCCCGCAGCCCCTCCGCCACCAGGCCCTTGGCCACCGCAAGCACCTCGGCGGCGAACGCGGCGGAGCTCACGTCCTGCCACGCGCCCTGGGCGTCCTTACGGCTGAGGACCAGGTCCCCCGGCGCCTCCCGGGCGTTGTCGAACGGGATCTCGGCCAGCGAGCCGCGCTCCACGATCGGCGCGAACCTGGGTACGGAGACCTCCTGGACCCGGCCGTCCGGGCCGCGCTTCTTCGTCGGCTCGACCAGGACGGGCTGCGGAACTGCGGAGGCGGATACGGCGGAAGGTGGCGTTGACACGTGCGGCTCCTCGGTTCGGGGGGTCGGGCGGGTCGGTTCGCCGGGTCATCCGTCCGGCAGGGTTGGGGACAAGGGGGAAAGGGGGAGCAACGGGGCTACGGGCGTTCCAGGATCGCCGTCACCCCCTGCCCACCCGCCGCGCAGATCGAGATCAGGCCCCTGCCCGGGCCCTCCCGCTCCGCCAGCAGCTTCGCCAGCGTCGCCACGATCCGGGCGCCCGTCGCGGCGAACGGGTGGCCGGTGGCCAGGGAGGAGCCGGCCACGTTCAGGCGGGTGCGGTCCACCGGGGCGAGGCCCTGCTCCTCCCAGGCGGCGAGGGTGGCCAGCACCTGGGAGGCGAAGGCCTCGTGGATCTCGTACAGGTCGAAGTCCTCGATGCCCAGGCCGGCCCGCTCCAGCAGGCGCGGCACCGCGTACGCCGGGGCCATGAGGAGGCCGTCGTCGCCGTCCACGTGGTCGACCGCGCCCGTCTCGTGGAGGGAGAGGTAGGCCAGCGGTTCCAGGCCCCGGTCCCGCGCCCACTCCTCGCTCGCCAGCAGGACCGTGGCCGCGCCGTCCGTCAGCGGGGTCGAATTGCCCGCCGTCATCGTCGGGTCGGGGTCAAGAGTGCCGAACACCGGTTTCAGGCGCGCCAGTTTCCCGGCCGTCGAGTCCGGGCGCAGGTTCTGGTCTCGGTCCAGGCCCCGGTACGGGACCACCAGGTCGTCCAGGAAGCCCCGCTCGTACGCGGCGGCCAGGCGCTGGTGGCTCGTGGCGGCCAGCAGGTCCTGGTCCTCGCGGGTGACCGCCCAGCGGCGGGCGGTGACGGCGGCGTGCTCGCCCATCGACAGGCCGGTGCGGGGTTCGGCGTTGCGCGGGATGTCGGGGACGAGGTGGCGGGGGCGTACGGCGGCCAGGGCCGCGAGGCGGGCGCCCGTCGTCTTCGCGCGGCGGGCGGCGAGCAGGATGCGGCGCAGGTCGTCGTTGACGCCGAGCGGGGCGTCGCTGGTGGTGTCGGAGCCGCCCGCGATCGCCGAGTCGACGGACCCGAGCGCGATCTGGTTCGCGGCGGCGATGACCGCCTGGAGGCCGGTGCCGCAGGCCTGTTGGATGTCGTACGCCGGGGTACGAGGATCGAGGGCGGAGCCGAGGACGGTCTCGCGGGCCAGGTTGAAGTCACGGCTGTGCTTGAGGACCGCGCCGGCGACGAACGCCCCGACCCGGTCCCCGGCCAGGCCGTACCGCTCGACCAGGCCGTTCAGCGCGGCCGTCAGCAGGTCCTGGTTGGAGGCGGTCGCGTAGGGGCCGTCGGAGCGGGCGAAGGGGGTGCGGCTGCCGCCGAGCACCGCGACGCGGCGCGGCTGGGGCGGGGAGAGCGGCACGAACGGGTCCTGGCGCGTCATCGTGACCATCTCGTCTCGGTCGGTCCGGAATTGTTCATCTCGACCAGCTCCTGACTCTTCAGTAACCTTACTCCAGAGTAAATCTACGACCGAGCAGGGAGTCAGGACAATGGCCGATCGCTATCTGCACCTCACCGGCACAGCACCCGGCCGCTTCCTCACCCGCCGGCTCGGCCTGCCGCAGCCCGCCCCGCTGCGCCGCTGGACCCTTCGGACGCAGCGCCTGGACGGGCCGCTGCTGCATCTGACCGCCGGGGACTCCGCGATCACGGACGAGCTGGCGAAAGCGCTCGCCACGACCGGGCTGACGGTCGACGCCCACGCCGCACGACCCGCCGGGATCGTGCTGGACGCCACGGGGGTCACCTCCGCCCGGGGTCTCGCCGAGGTGCACGCGGCCCTGCATCCTGTTGTACGGTCGCAGACTCCCGGTGGCCGGATCGTCGTCATCGGCACGCCCCCGTCCTCCGATGACCACCATCAGGCCGCTGCCCAGCAGGCGTTGGAGGGTTTCGTCCGGTCCCTGGGGAAGGAGATCGGGCGCGGCTCCACCGCCCAGCTCGTGCGGATTCCGGCCGGGGCCGCGCCGGGGGCCGCCGAGTCCACCCTCCGCTTCCTCCTCTCCCCCCGGTCCGCCTACGTCAGCGGCCAGGTGATCGAGCTGACCACCGCGGCCCCGGACCCCGTGGCCGACCGGGACGCCCCGCTCACCGGCCGCACCGCCCTGGTCACCGGCGCGGCGCGGGGCATCGGCGCGTCCGTCGCCTCGGTGCTGGCCCGCGACGGGGCGCACGTGATCGTGCTGGACGTCCCCCAGGCCCAGGACGACCTGGTGCGCACCGCCGACCGGCTCGGGGCCACCGCGCTGCCGCTGGACATCACCGCGCCGGACGCCGCCGCCCGCATCGCCGCCGCCGCACCGGACGGGCTCGACGTCCTCGTCCACAACGCGGGCATCACCCGCGACCGCCGCCTCGCCAACATGCCGGCCGACCGCTGGGCCCAGGTCATCGACGTCAACCTCGACAGCGTGCTCCGCACCACCGACGAACTCCTCACCTCGGGCACCCTGAACCGGGGCGGCCGGGTCGTCGCCACCGCCTCCATCGCGGGCATCGCGGGCAACAACGGCCAGACCAACTACGCGGCCAGCAAGGCCGGAGTCATCGGCCTCGTCCGCTCGCTCGGGCCGCGCGCCGCCGCCGACCACGGCGTCACCGTCAACGCGGTGGCCCCCGGGTTCATCGAGACGAAGATGACCGCCGCCGTCCCGCTGTTCATCCGCGAGGCGGGACGCCGCATGAACTCCCTCTCCCAGGGCGGGCTTCCGGTGGACGTCGCCGAGGCCGTCGCCTGGTTCGCGCAGCCCGGTTCCACCGCCGTCAACGGCCAGGTGCTGCGCGTCTGCGGCCAGAGCCTGCTGGGGGCGTGAGACCGATGACCTCACTCAGCGCCTCGCTCGTGCGCGGGGCCCTCACCTCACCGTTCAAGCGCGCCGGGCAGCCGGACGCCACCGTGCCGCGGGGCCGCCTGACCCGCCCGGCCGCGCCCGTCGCGCCCGGGCCGCTCGCGGCGTACGGAAAGATCTGCGGGTTCGCCGAGTCCGGCCCGTTGCCGCTGACGTATCCGCATGTACTGGCCTTCCCGCTCACCATGCGGCTGATGACGGAGCGCGCCTTCCCACTGCCGGTCCTCGGGCTCGTCCACACCTGGATCGAGATCACCCCGCACCGCACCGCGCAGCCCACCGAACCACTCGAACTGACCGTGTATGCGGAGGGATTGGCCCCGCACCGGCGAGGCACCGAGGTCACGATGGCGACCGAGGCGCGGGTGGGCGGGGAGCTGGTGTGGGAGTCCCGCAGCGGCTATCTGTCCCGGCACGCGACGGCACCTGCGGACCCCCCGTCCCGCACGGCCCCGGACGCCGCCGGCGAGCTGCCCGCCGTCACCGAGTGGCGGCTGCCCGGCGACCTCGGACGGCGCTACGGGGCCGTCTCCGGGGACCGCAACCCGATCCACCTCCACCCGCTGACCGCCCGGCTGTTCGGCTTCCCCCGGGCCATCGCGCACGGTATGTGGACGGTCGCCCGCTGCCTGGCCGAGGCCGGGGACGCCGCCGCGGTCCGTTCCGTACGGGCCGAGTTCAGGGCCCCCGTCCTGCTGCCCGCCACCGTGACGTACGCCGCCGACGCCGCCGGGAACGCCTTCGCGCTGCGCGGGACGAAGGGGCGCGTCCACCTCGTGGGGACGGTGACCCGGAAGGCGTAGGCGTCACTGCTTCCCGAGCTCCGCTTCCCGGGGCGCGCATGTGACACTCCCCTGTGGGCTCCCGCCCGCTCCGGCTGGCCGTCACCGACGCCGACCGGGGGACACATGCACGAGAAAGCAGGGCCGGTAACGGTGGAGAGACCCAGCGCGGTCGAGCGCGCACTGCGTGAGGCCGCGCCCCACGAGATCTTCGACGTGGTCCGCTCGGTGATCGAGAGCCGCCACCGGGCCCGTACGGTGGACCTGCTGCTCGCCGACTACGCGATGACCCGGCTGCAGCCCGTCGGCGTCCTTCCGGACACCCGCACCCCCGTCCCGGTGCACGACAGCGCGCCCGGTCGCGCCTTCGGCGCGCAGGCTCCGCACTGCGTACCGGACCCCTCGGCCTCCACGGTGACGGCCCACCTCCCGGTCAGCGTCCGGGGAGACCGGCTGGGCGTTCTCAGCGTCACGCTGGCGGCGCACGAGGGCGGCGGACCGACAGCCGAGGTCCTCGCGGATCTCCAGGAGTGCGCCGACGCCCTGGCGCACGAGGTGGTCGTGGCGGAGCGGGACACCGACCTCTTCCTGCAGGCCCGGCGGGCGGAACGGCTCACCCTGGCCGCCGAGATGCAGTGGCAGCTCCTGCCCGGCCGCTCGTGCGCGCGTCCGGAGTACAGCCTGGGCGCGCAGCTGGAGCCCGCCTACGCCATCTTCGGCGACAGCTTCGACTGGTCGGCCTCGGCCGACGACCTGTACGTGACCGTCAGCAACGGCATGGGGGAGGGCATCCACGCCGCGCTGCTGACGAACCTCTGCGTCAACGCGCTGCGCAACGCCCGCCGCGCCGGCCTCAGCCTGAGCGACCAGGCGTACCTGGCCGACCAGGCGGTGTACGGGCAGCACGGCGGGGACCAGTACCTGTCCACCCTGCTCTTCCGCTTCCACCTCCCGACCGGGGAGGTGGAAGTGGTCGACGCCGGATCACCCCGGGTGTGGCGGGTGCGCGACGGGGTCGTGGAGCAGATCGCGTTCGAGGCGCAGATGCCCCTGGGCATGTTCGAGGACACCGACTACGTCGCGCAGCGCTTCCAGGTCGAGCCCGGTGACCGGCTGCTTTTCATCAGCGACGGCGTCTACGACGCGCTGTCCCCGGCCGGCGAGAGGTACAGCCTCCGAGCGCTGGCCGCCTCGATCAACAGCACACGGCTGCTGCCCGCGCCGCAGGTGCCGAGGGTGATGCTCCAGGAGCTCCTGGGCCACCGGGGATCGGGACCGGCCGCGGACGACTCGCTCGTGATGTGCCTGGACTGGCACGGCCGCGAGGCGCCGGGTCCGGCGGGGCCGTGACGGCGGGCGTCTGATCCGGCCGGGCCGCTGAACCGCCGAGCCCCGGGGCCGACCGTCGACCGCGCCCGGTCAATATGTGGCCGCCGGGTGAAGACTCTGCGACCTTCTGCCCGGGGAAACCCGTGCGGGAGGGGGGCCGGGTTGTCAGGCGAGCACGACGTGCGCGAAGGTTGCCTCAAGGCAATCGTCTAGTTGATGAGGTGAGGGGTTCGCCCAGCGGGCCCTCGGCATGTGGCTTTTCCCCAAGCGCGAACCCGCCCGGACACGCGTCCCGACACGCGTCCCGACACGCGTCCGGACTTCCCGTGGGGCCGGGCGCCGTACCCGGTGCTGATCGCCGACGTCCAGGGCGTCGTGGCACGGTGCAACGACGCGGCCCAGGCCCTGCTGCCCGCCGCGGCCCCCGGGGCGCCCCTGGCGGACGTGGTGCCGGACTGGCTCCGCGACGCACACGCCGGGCTGAACTCCCCGGGCCCGTACTGCGCGCCGGAGACCGGGCGGGTTGCCGCCGGCGACATCGACGGCCGGTACTTCGAGGCGCACCCCACGGTCCGGGACGACGGCTCCGTCGCCTGGTGGCTGGTGGACGACACCGACCACCGGCTCGTCCGTGAGGCGCTGCGCGTGGAGAGGGAGCTCAGCGCGTTCCTCGCGAAGGCGTCCAGCGTTCTGCTGTCCTCCCTCAACCTGGAGCGCTGCATGGACGTCACCGCGCAGATGGCCACCGAGAGCCTCGCCGACGCGGCTCTCGTGATCGCGCCGGCGCGCGGCCGTCGGCTGCCCGTGGTGACCTGCCTGCGCGGAGGGGCTCCCGAGACGACCACCGTGACGGTGAACCCCGACGCGGTGCCGGGACTGGGAGAGGCGCTGCGGGGGTTCCCACCGGTTCCCTCCCGGTGGATGGACCCCGGCGCGGCCCCCGCGTGGATGAAACCCGAGGGCATGGGGCCCATCGGCTCGATCGTGATCACCCCGCTGCCCGGGCACGGAGTCCCGGCCGGAGTGCTCGTCCTGCTGCGCAGGGCGGAGACCGCCGCCTTCAGCGAGGAGGAGGAGGTCTTCGCCCGGCTGTTCGCCGCCCGCGCGGGTGCCGGGATGTCGGCAGCCCGGCTGTACGCGGAGCAGAGCTCGATCAGCGAGCTGCTGATGCGGGAACTCCTGCCCCCCGCCCTGCACCAGATCTCCGGAGTGGATTTCGCCGGCGGCTACCGGCCCTCGGCCGACCACGAACGGATCGGGGGCGACTTCTACGACGTCCACCCCGCGACCGTGGAGGGCGATGCGTCCCTGGTGCTGCTCGGGGACGTGTGCGGCAAGGGGCTGGAAGCCGCCGTGCTGACCGGCCGGATCCGCAACACCCTGCACGCGCTGCTTCCTTTCGCCGACGACCACCAGCGGATGCTCGACCTGCTGAACACCTCGATGCTCAGCTCCCACCACACCCGCTTCGCGACCATGGTCCTGGCCTCCGCCGTACGGCGCGGCAGCATGGTGGACCTCAAGCTCACCAGCGGCGGTCACCCCCGCCCGCTGATCGTCCGCGCCGACGGCACGGTCGAGGAGGCCGACACCCGCGGCACCCTGATCGGGGCCATCCCCGCCATCGCCTCCACCACCACCACCGCGTCCCTGGCTCCCGGGGAGTCGTGCGTCCTGTACACCGACGGCATCACCGAGGCCAAGGGCGGGCCGATGGGCGGCGACCTGTTCGGGGAGGAGCGGCTCAAGCGCGCCCTCTCCGGCTGTGCGGGCATGCCCGCCGAGGGGATCGTGGAGCACGTGCAGATGCTGGCCTCCCAGTGGCTGAGCGACGGTTCGCACGATGACATGGCCGTCGTCGTGATCTCCGCGCCCCGCACCCACCACCTGAGCGCGGTGAACGGGCACACGCGGGGCAGGTACACCGCATGAGCACGAGCACCACGCACCGCCCTTGCGACGCCGAACGCGCCGAGCGGCCGGTGGAGCTGCTGTGGAACGCCGTCTCGGCCGGGGACGAGTGCGCGGCCGCCGACCTCCTCCTGCGCCTGCTCGACGAGGGGGCCGATCCGGAGAGCGTCCTGCTGGACGTGATCGCCCGTGTGCAGGGCCGTGTCGGTGAGGAATGGGCGGCCAATCGGATGAGCGTCGCCCAGGAGCACGCGGCGACCGCCATCAACGAACGGGCCGTCGCCGCCCTCAGCACGCACCCCGCCGCCCGCACCGCCACCACCCGGGGCCGGATCACCGTGGCCTGTGTGGACGGCGAGTGGCACGGGCTGCCCGCCCGCCTGCTGGCCGAGGTCCTCAAACTGCGCGGCTGGCGGGTCGACTACCTCGGCTCGCAGGTCCCGACCCCGCACCTGATCGTGCACCTGCACCGCACCCGGGCCGACGCGGTGGCGCTCTCCAGCTCCATCCCCACCCGGCTGCCCACCGCGCACGCGGCGATCACCGCCTGCCAGGCGATCGGCGTCCCCGTCCTCGTCGGCGGGGCCGCCTTCGGACCCGAGGGCCGGTACGCGAAGCCGCTGGGCGCCGACGCCTGGGCCCCCGACGCCCGCGCCGCCGCCGACCTCCTCGCCCGCAATCCGCTGCCCCGGCCGCAGCCGGACCACCAGCAGCTCGACGACCTGCCCCACCTGGCCGACCAGGAGTACACCCTGGTCTCCCGCAGCAGCGCCTCCCTCGTGCGCGAGGTCTACACAGCGCTGGAGGGCGCCTTCCCCGCGATGCGCTCCTACGGCGCCGTGCAGCGCGAGCGCACCGCCGAGGACCTCGCGCACATCGTCGACTACCTGGCCACCGCCCTCTACCTCGACGACGAGGAGCTCTTCACCCGGTTCATCACCTGGACCGCCCGGATCCTCGTCGCCCGGGGCGTACCCGCTTCGAGCCTGCCGCCGGCCCTGGAGCTGTTGGCCGGGGAGCTCAAGGACTTCTCCCGGGCCGTCCGCATCCTCGGGGCGGGAACCCGGGCTCTCGTCACCGACCAACCAACCGCCGCCGGGATCACCGCATGACCACGCACCCCCACCACCTCCGGCTGACCACGGTCGACGAGCAGGACAGCGTCCGTATAGAGCTTCACGGAGACCTCGACCACGACAACGCCGACCTGCTGGTGCAGGAGGCCACCGGCCGGCTGGACGCACGCCCCGCGCTGACCGATCTGCATCTGCGCTGCGCGGAGCTCGGCGCGGTCGACTCCATGGGCCTGTGCGCCCTGCTGATGATCGCCCGCCGCGCCACGGAGGCCGGAGTGCGGCTGCATCTGGACGACCGGCCCGCACGGCTGGAGCGGCTCCTGAGCCTCACCGGTACGCTGGGCCACCTGACGGCCCCGCCTCCGACCCGGCCCCCGGCGCCGTCGGCCACCGAGGCGGGTACCGGGGCGGCGCCCCCCACCGGGCCGATCAGCACCACCTGAGTCACTGCCCGGCGCTCACCGGGGAGAAGCACCCACCGACGGGCAACCATGACCGCATCAGAGGCCGCCACCCCCGGGATCGGGCAGGAGCCGACGAACGCCGCGAGTTCGATCGTCGAGCTCCTCGACGTGATGTGGGACCACGCCAGGAACGCCACCACGGGAATGAGTGCGCCCGGCTCCACGTCCCAGCTCCGCCTGATGTACGTCGTGGACCGCGAGGAGCCCGTGCGCATGCGCACCGTGTGCCGGCGACTCGCCTCCGCGCCGCCGACCGTGACCCGCATGTGCGACCGCCTGCAGGCCATCGGTTTCCTCGAACGCCTGCCGTGTACGGACAACGGCCGTGAGATCGCGCTCCGGCTCACCGCCACCGGCAGGGAGCACCTGCAACGCATCCGCGCGCAGCGCGACACCATGCTCCACCGGGCCATCGAGGACATGGCCCCCGGCGAACGCGACGCCCTCGCCCAGGGCCTCGCGGGACTCCGGACACAGCTCGACAACGCGTACGGAGCGGAGCACCGCGCTCCCGGCAGCCACTCCGCGGCCTGAGCCCCGGGGGGGGCGTCCGCGGCGGGGGCTATCCGGCCGGGGGCGTCCAGGGCCGGGCGTGCATCAGGTTCTCCAGGCCCGCCCAGGCGAAGTTCATCAACGTCGCCGCGGCCTCCCTCGCCGAGACGTCCGGAGTGTCGTTGGCCCAGCCCGCCAGCGACTCCGCGGCCCCCACGAGGGCCTGGGCGAGGCCCGCCACATCGCGGTCCGCGAGGGCGGGATCGCTGTGGGCCTCCCGGGCGGCTGCTCCGATCAGGCCCGTCACGAACGCGACGATCTCGTCCCGCAGGAAGCCGACCTCGCTGACGAACGGCTCCCCGTGCGAGCGCGCCTGACGGTGCAGCACCGACCAGGCGTCCGGGTTCTCGGCGGTGTGGACGAAGAACGCCCGCAGCCCCGCCCACAGTTGGGCGTCGGCGGGCAGCTCCGGGTCCACCCCGGCCCGCACCGCCTCCAGCAGGGCCAGTGCCTCGCGGCGGATGCAGGCCGAGAACAGGTCCTCCTTGGAATTCAGGTACAGGTAGACCAACGGCTTGGAGACGCCCGCCAGCTCCGCGATCTCGTCCATCGAGGCGGCCCGGTAGCCGCGCTGCCCGAAGGTCCGCACGGCGGCGTCCATCATCTGCTGCTCGCGCACGGCGCGCGGCATCCGCTTGCTCTTCACAGCACCCACGTCCGGCTTCCTCCCCGCCCCCACTGCCCTGCTCCCCTTCCACCCTACGGCGGCGGGCGGCCCGGCGTCGCAGGGAGCGAGCAGCGAGTGATCAGACAGACCGCCGGACGATCCGGGGCCGAGGAGCGTCATACCTCGGGCCTACACGGTTCCGACCGACGTCCGACGCGGGCCGTCCGGGCCGCCGCCTAGCGTGGCGGGCATGACGATCTCCCTTCGCAACCGACGGGCCGGGGCCGCCGCGACCGCCGCGGCGCTGGCCCTGGCCTCCCTGGCCGCGCTCGCCGGGACGGCCACGCCCGCCTCGGCGTCCGGCCGGGCAACGACGGCGACGGCCTTACCGCCTGCGTCGGCCGCCGTCCCGCCCGCCTCCGGCGCCCCTGCCGCCCCCTCGGCGCTCACGCTCCCCCGCCCCACCGGCCCCTACGCAACCGGCCGCGACACCCTGTTCCTCACCGACCACGAGCGGACCGACCCCTGGGTGCCGGCCGCCGGTCCGCGCCGGTTGATGGTGTCGCTGCACTACCCGGCCCGCCCGGGCAGCGGCGACGGCCCGGCCCCGTACATGCCGGAGACGGAGGCGCGGCTGATGCTCGCGCAGCGCGGGCTCGACGACCCGAAGTGGCCCGGCCGGGTCGCCGCCACCCGGACCTTCTCCCGTACGGACGCCCGGCCGGCCCCGGGGCGCTTCCCTCTCGTCCTGCTCTCCCCCGGCTTCGGCACGCCCCGGGCGACGCTGACCGGGCTCGCGGAGGAGCTGGCGAGCCGGGGGTATGTCGTGGCGACGGCGGACCATCCCTACGAGTCGACCGGTACGGAACTGCCCGACGGGCGGGTCCTCACCTGTGCCGCCTGCGACGAGGTGGACGCGCAGCCCGACGAAGCCGGGCGGCGCACGGTGCTGGCCGCCGTCTCCACCGGGCGGGCCGCCGACTTCTCGTTCCTGCTGGACCGGCTGACCGGGCCGCGCCCGGCCTGGCGGCACGCCCGGGCGATCGACGCGCGGCGGGTGGGCATGGCGGGCCACTCCATCGGGGGAAACGCGGCCGCCTCCACGATGGCCGCCGACCGCCGGGTCGACGCGGGCGTCACCATGGACGGCACGTTCTTCGACCCGGTCGCCGCCCGCGGGCTGGGCGGGCGCCCGTTCCTGATGCTGGGGACCGACCCCGGGCACGGTCCCGGCGGTGACACGACCTGGGACGAGGGCTGGGCCCGGCTGGACGGCTTCAAGCGGTGGCTGACGGTCCGGGACTCCGGGCACTTCACCTTCACGGACACCCCGGCGATCGGGGAGCAGCTCGGCCTCGTGGACCCGCACGCGCCGCTCTCCGCGGCCCGTTCGACCACGATCACCCGCGCCTATGTGACCGCGTTCTTCGACCGCAGCCTGCGCGGCCGGCCGGCCCGGCTGCTGGACGGCCCGACGCCCGCCCACCCCGAGGTGCTCTTCCAGCGCCCCTGACCGTACGGGGGTCGGCCAGGGCGGGAACGCGAGAGCGCCCCCGGTCCACGTCGCAGGACGTGGACCGGGGGCGCTCTCGCGTCTGCCGGGGCGCTACGCGGTGGCGGGCACCGCGGTCTTCGGCTCCGCGTCGCGGACCCCGTCCCGGTCGGCGTCGTCGCCGAAGGAGTCGATCGGGGAGGGCGAGGCGGAGTTGTACGCGTCGTGGTCGAGGACCTTCTCGCGGGCCGCGACGATCACCGGAACCAGCGCCTGGCCGGCCACGTTGGTGGCGGTGCGCATCATGTCCAGGATCGGGTCGATGGCCATGAGCAGGCCGACACCCTCCAGCGGGAGGCCCAGCGTGGACAGGGTGAGGGTCAGCATGACCGTCGCGCCGGTGAGACCGGCCGTGGCCGCCGAGCCGATCACCGAGACGAAGGCGATGAGGAGGTAGTCGCCGATGCCCAGCTGCACGTCGAAGATCTGCGCGATGAAGATCGCCGCCAGCGCCGGGTAGATCGCGGCGCAGCCGTCCATCTTCGTGGTGGCGCCGAACGGCACGGCGAAGGAGGCGTACTCCTTCGGAACGCCGAGGCGCTCGGTGACCCGCTGGGTGACCGGCATGGTGCCGACCGAGGAGCGGGAGACGAAGGCGAGCTGGATCGCGGGCCAGGCGCCCTTGAAGAACTGGAGCGGGCTGACCTTGGCGACGGTGGCCAGGAGCAGCGGGTAGACGCCGAACATCACCAGGGCGCAGCCGATGTAGACGTCGGCGGTGAACGTGGCGTACTTGCCGATGAGGTCCCAGCCGTAGTCGGCGATGGCGTAGCCGATGAGGCCGACGGTGCCGATCGGGGCGAGGCGGATGACCCACCACAGGGCCTTCTGGAGCAGCTCCAGGATCGACTGGCTGAGCGTGAGGATCGGCTTGGCCTTCTCGCCGAGCTTGAGGGCGGCGATACCGGCGACGGCGGCCATGAAGACGATCTGGAGCACGTTCAGCTCGGTGAACGGCGTGATCACGTCACTGGGGACGATGCCGGTCAGGAAGTCGATCCAGCTGCCCTTGGTCTCGGAGAGCGCGCCGTCCTTCGGCGTGAGGCCCGTGCCGGAGCCCGGGTTGGTGATCAGACCGATCGCGAGGCCGATGCCGACCGCGATCAGCGAGGTGATCATGAACCAGAGCAGCGTGCGGGTGGCCAGCCGGGCGGCGTTGTTGACCTGCCGCAGGTTGGTGATCGACACGAGGATCGCGAAGAAGACCAGCGGGGCGACGGCCAGCTTCAGCAGCTGGACGAAGAGCGAGCCGATCTCGTCGAGGGTGGTGACGAGCCAGCCCAGGTCCTGGCTGCGGGCCAGCCAGCCGAGCAGCACACCGAGGACCAGACCGGTGACGATCTGGGCCCAGAACGGGACCTTGGGTATACGGGGACGGGACCCGGAGCCGGAGCCTGTGGGCTGCTCGGCCTCGGGGGCGGTGGACGCGGGGTTCGCGGACACGGACACACTCCAGTGAGGACGCATCGGGACACACGGAAGCCATCCGTGCGGTCGTGCGGTGGAACGGGGACGGGGTCGCGGCGCCCGCGTCGAGGGGCGGCGCCGCCGCATGATGCCGTATCAGACCTCGCGGCAACAGACCGCGGACATACAGCGGCAGAGATCGACATGCAGGCGCGCCACGAGCGGGGGGCTCGCGGCATGACGGAGTCGCACTGCTGTCTTCACGTCGAATACGTTAACACTTGAACTTTGAGAAGCTCAAAGCCTTTCTTTGGCTCGGAGGCGACGCTCCGGCCCCGCACCTGTCCGGGAAACGCCACCGGACCCTGTACCGGAGCGGCTCGCTCCGGTACAGGGTCCGGTGGAAAGAAGCAGAAAGGGAGAGGTCGCGCGCGGCGCGCGTGTGAGGAACGTTACTGAACGACGTCCTCGCGGGTGCGGTTGGCATCCAGGCGCGCCTTGGTGCGGTCGACGCCGGCGACGATCTGCTCGGACATCTCGTCGCGCTGCTTGCGCAGCAGCACATAGCTGAGCGGCGCGGAGAGGACGAGGCCGAGGAGGATCACCCAGATCATGTTGGAGCCGCCGAGCCCCGAGGGGATCAGCCCGAAGTGGACGGCGACACCCGCGACGAAGAAACAGCCGACGAAGATCAGCAGGCGCAAAGCCGTGTAACGGATCATCGCGCTCGGCTTGGCAGCGGACACGGCTGGCCCTCTCTTCCCATGAACGGTCGGCACACTCTGCCCGTCCAGTGAAGCATGGCCCGAATTCTCTCGGTTCAGGGGGTTGCCGGGTCTCCGAGCGGCAGCAGCATGATGATGTCGTCGCGGTCGTCGCCGGGGGCGACGCGGATCGCGTCCGGGACCCGGCCGACCTCCTTGTAGCCGCAAGCGGTGTAGAAGCGGTCGTTGCCGGTGCCGCCCCGGCAGGTGAGCCGGATGGCCTCGATTCCCCCGATGGAGCGCGCGGCGCCGGCGGCGGCCGCCATGAGGTCGCGGCCGTACCCCTTGCCCTGGAGGCGGGGGTGGACCATGACCGTGTAGAGCATGAGCCAGTGCTGGAGCAGCCGGTGGTCGTTGAGCGTGAGGAACGCGGTGGCGACGACCGCGCCGCCCTCGTCCCGGCCGACCAGCAGCCTGACCTTCCCCTTCTCGATGGCGGCCAGGTGCTTGAGCAGATCGGGCCGGATCTGCTCGGGGGTGACGGGCGGAACGAAGCCGACGGCCCCGCCCGCGTTGGTCACATCGGCCCACAGGGCGGTGATGCCGTCGCGGAGCTCGGGGGTGAACGAGGGATCCAGCTCAAAAGTAAGGGTCATTGAGCAATGTTAGCCATTACCGCCAGGGCGGCTCAACCCTGTCCGGAACATGAGAAAGCCCCGGCCGGTAACGACGGCCGGGGCATTCTTCGAACCAGGGGTCGGACGTACGCGTCAGACGCGCATCGGCTGCGGCGACTCGCGCAGATCGGCGTCCGCGCCCGGGTACTCGCGCAGGATCTCGTACCGGGTGTTCCGCTCGACCGGCCGGAAACCGGCGTCGCGGATCAGGTCCAGCAGGTCGTCACGGCCGAGCTTGTTCGGCGTACCGAAGTCGTCCGCGTCGTGTGTGATCTTGTACTCCACGACCGAGCCGTCCATGTCGTCCGCGCCGTGCTGCAGCGCGAGCTGGGCGGTCTGCACGCCGTGCATCACCCAGAACACCTTCACGTGCGGCACGTTGTCGAAGAGGAGACGGGAGACCGCGAAGGTCTTCAGGGCCTCCGCGCCGGTCGCCATCGTCGTGCGCGCCTGGAGCTTGTTGCGGATCTTGCCGTCCTTCATGTCCACGAAGTCGTGCTGGTAGCGCAGCGGGATGAAAACCTGGAAGCCGCCGGTCTCGTCCTGCATCTCCCGCAGCCGCAGCACGTGGTCGACGCGGTGACGGTGCTCCTCGATGTGCCCGTACAGCATCGTCGCGGGGGTCTTGAGCCCCTTCTCGTGCGCCAGGCGGTGGATGCGCGACCAGTCCTCCCAGTGGGTGCGGTGGTCGACGATGTGCTGGCGGACCTCCCAGTCGAAGATCTCCGCGCCGCCGCCGGTCAGCGATTCGAGGCCGGCCTCGATCAGCTCGTCGAGGATCTCGGAGGCCGAGAGCCCGGAGATCGTCTCGAAGTGGTGGATCTCCGTCGCCGTGAACGCCTTCAGCGCGACGTTCGGCAGGGCTTCCTTCAGCGCGCTGAGCGAGCGCGGGTAGTAGCGCCACGGGAGGGTCGGGTGGAGCCCGTTGACGATGTGGAGCTCGGTGAGGTTCTCGTTCTCCATCGCTTTGGCGAGGCGGACGGCCTCCTCGATGCGCATCGTGTACGCGTCCTTCTCGCCCGGCTTGCGCTGGAACGAGCAGTACGCGCACGAGGCGGTGCACACGTTCGTCATGTTGAGGTGCCGGTTGACGTTGAAGTGCACCACGTCACCGTTCTTGCGCGTGCGCACCTCGTGCGCGAGGCCGCCCAGCCACGCCAGGTCGTCGGACGCGTAGAGGGCGATCCCGTCCTCGCGGGTCAGCCGCTCGCCGGCCCGGACCTTCTCCTCCAGCTCGCGCTTGAGTCCCGCGTCCACCCGTCCGCCTCCCAAATTCTCCGTGTATCAGGCTCCGACCAACCGTACTCCCCCACCTTTCGGGCGGGAGGGGCCCCCTTGCGGCGCTCCGCGCCTACGGCTCCTCGGGAAGTTCCCCGACCCGGTTCTCCCACTTGGTGGAGAGCACGATCGTCGTACGCGTCCGCGAGACGCCCTTCGTACCGCTGAGGCGGCGGATCGTCTTCTCCAGGCCGTCCACATCGCCGACGCGGACCTTGAGCATGTACGAGTCGTCGCCCGCGATGAACCAGCAGTCCTCGATCTCCGCCAGGTCCTTCAGGCGGCGCGCCACGTCCTCGTGGTCGGCCGCGTCCGAGAGCGAGATCCCGATCAGCGCGGTGACGCCGAGGCCGAGCGACGCGGAGTCGACGGTGGCGCGGTAGCCGGTGATGACACCGGCGGTTTCCAGCCGGTTGATGCGGTCGGTGACGCTGGGCCCGGAGAGCCCCACGAGCCGTCCCAGCTCGGCGTACGAGGCCCTGCCGTTCTCCCTGAGGGCCTGGATGAGCTGCCTGTCCACCGCGTCCATATGACTGAAACCTTCCATTGTTCAGCAGTACCGCGAGTCTACGTGTAGAATCTAAGGCATGTAGGGCCGACGCCCTGCAAATCTTCTAGAACTTCCAAGAAACGCTTTCGAATCTTCAGGAGTGAACTTCACCGTGTACACGATCGAGATGGCCTACGCCCGGATGCGCGAGCTGCAGGACCTGGCCAACCGCTCGCGTGCCCACCAGCCCGCGGCCGCGCACCGCGTCGACAAGACCCGCTCCCCGCGCTCGCCGAAGAAGCGCTGACCCGGACCCTCTCAGTCCTCCGGACTGCGGGAGCCGCCACCGAGCTCTCCCTCCCAGCGGCGGTACAGCCGGTGCGGCACGGCTGCCGCGTCCAGCACCCGCCCCGCGACGAAATCCACCAGGTCCTGGATGTGCGTCGCCCCCGCGTAGAACGCCGGAGAGGCGGGCAGCACGATCGCGCCCGCCTCGTCCAGGGCCACCATCTGCTTCAGCGTCTGGCCGCTCAGCGGGGTCTCGCGCACCGCGACGACGAGCGGACGGCGCTCCTTGAGCGTCACGCTCGCGACCCGCTGGAGCAGATCCTTCGACAGACCGAGCGCCACGCCGGCCACACAGGCCGTCGAGGCCGGCACGATGAGCATCCCCTTCGCCGGGTACGACCCGGAGGACGGCCCGGCGGCCAGATCACCGGCCGGCCAGTGGCGTACGCGCTCCAGCTCCGCGTCCCCCACCGCGAAGGCGTCAGGCCTGCCGTCGGCGCCACGATCCAGCCAGGCCCGCAGGTCCTCGCGCCAGTGCCCGTCCCGGAACGCGATGCCGGTCTCGTCCAGCAGCGTGAGGCGCGAGGCCCGGCTCACCACCAGGTCCACGCTCTCGCCGGCCGCCAGGAGTCCGCGCAGAACGGCGGCCGCGAACGGGGTACCCGAAGCACCGGACACCCCGACAATCCAAGGCCGCCGCTGCTGCTGAGTCACTGAAGTCCTGGATTCCACACCCGCGAGCCTATCCGGCGCGCCTCCGCGCACAGCACCCGGAACCGGGCGGGGGCCACAGACGTTCTCCGGGTGACGGGCAACCCGGGGGCAGGGGCAGACCATGGGCGACTACTGGACCACCGACCGCACCACGGACCACGGCACCACCGGCAGCGCGCGGGCCCTGACCGCCGGGCTCCTGATGACGGGCTGGGTGGCCCTGCTGTGGGTCCTCGAAGGGATCGACGGGGCCACGGGCCACGCCCTCGACACATACGGCATCAGCCCGCGTGAGATGTCCGAGCTGCGGGACGTGGTGCCCGCCGCGTTCCTGCACAGCGGCTGGGAACATGTGGCCTCCAACAGCGTCCCGCTGCTGGTCCTCGGCTTCATAGCCGCCCTCGCGGGGCTCCGCCGGTTCGCCGCCGTCGTCCTGACGATCATCGTGGCCAGCGGCCTCGGCGTGTGGCTGACCGCGCCGGGGAACACGATCACGCTCGGCGCGTCCGGCGTGGTCTTCGGGCTGCTGGGCTATCTGCTGGTCCGCGGCTTCGTGGACCGCCGCCCCTGGGACATCCTCATCGGCGTCGGCGTCGCCGTGGCCTACGGCTCGCTGCTGTGGGGCGTCCTGCCGACCCAGTCGGGCGTCAGCTGGCAGGGGCATCTGTTCGGGCTGATCGGCGGTGTGGCGGCGGCATTCCTCTTCCGTCGCCCGTCCGCGCGCCGAGGACCGGACAGTCTGGTCACGGTCTGAGGCGCCCGACGGCTCCGCGGCGGGCTACGGGGTCAGGCCCCGCACCAGCAGGTCCAGCAGGGCGCAGGCGAACAGCGCGATGCCGATGAAGCCGTTCACCGAGAAGAACGCCCGGTTCAGCCGGGACAGGTCGTGCGGCCGCACGACCCGGTGCTCGTAGACGAACGCCACGGCGACGATCGCCATACCGATCCAGTAGAAGACCTCGGCGTCCGTCGCCAGACCGAACCACACCAGCAGCCCGGTCGTGATCGCGTGGCACACCCGCGCGCCCCACAGCGCGGCCGGGATCCCGAAGCGCGCCGGGAAGGAGAGCACCCCGTGGGCTCGGTCGGCAGCCACGTCCTGGCAGGCGAAGATCAGGTCGAAGCCGCCGATCCAGATCCCCACCGCGAGCCCGAGGATCACCGCGTCCCACGACCAGCTGCCGGTCACCGCGAGCCACGCGCCGACCGGCCCGATGGCCTGCGCGAGCCCCAGGATGGCGTGCGGGAAGTTCGTGAACCGCTTGCCGTACGGGTAGACGACCATCGGCACGACGGCCACCGGCGCGAGCACCAGGCAGAGCGGGTTGAGCAGGGCGGCGGCGCCCAGGAAGACGGCCAGCGCGACGACGGCGCCGGTCCACGCCGACTTCACCGACACCGCGCCGATCACCAGCTCCCGGCCCGCGGTGCGCGGGTTCCGGGCGTCGATCTCCCGGTCGATGATCCGGTTGGCGGCCATCGCGAACGTCCGCAGCCCCACCATCGCCAGCGTGACCAGCAGCAGGACACCCCAGTGGATCGTGCCGTCCAGCTGGAACATCGCGGTCAGCGCGGCGATGTAGGCGAAGGGCAGCGCGAAGACCGAGTGCTCGATCATCACGAGCCGCAGGAAGGCCTTCACCTTGCTGCTGGAGGGGGCGGGGCCCTGGACGGACGCCGCTTCTGCCGCACTGCTCACAGCCCGTATTCCTTCCAGCGGCGGTCGACCTTCGCCGCCGTCTCCGGGTCGGAGACGACCATCTCCGGCCAGCCGCCGTCCCGGGTGTAGCCCTCGGTGGGCAGCTTCTTCGTGGCGTCGATACCCGCCTTGCCGCCCCAGAACTGCTGGTAGGAGGCGTGGTCGAGGTGGTCGACCGGACCTTCGGCGACCGTGAGGTCGCGGGCGTAGTCGGTGTTGCCGAGCGCCCGCCAGGCCACCTCGTGCAGATCGTGGACGTCGCAGTCGGAGTCGACCACCACGATCAGCTTGGTCAGCGACATCATGTGCGCGCCCCAGATCGCGCTCATCACCTTCTGGGCGTGCTTCGGGTACTTCTTGTCGATCGAGACGATCGCGCAGTTGTGGAAGCCGCCCGCCTCGGGGAGGTGGTAGTCCACGATGTCCGGCACGATGATCTTCAGCAGCGGCAGGAAGAACCGCTCCGTGGCCCGGCCCAGCGGCCCGTCCTCGGTCGGCGGGCGGCCCACCACGATGGACTGGAGCAGCGGCCGCTTGCGCATGGTGACGCAGTCGATGGTCAGTGCGGGGAACGGTTCCTGCGGGGTGTAGAAGCCGGTGTGGTCCCCGAACGGGCCCTCGGGCAGCATCTCGCCCGGCTCCAGCCAGCCCTCGATGACGACCTCCGCCTGCGCGGGGACCTGGAGCGGCACGGTCTTGCAGTCGACCATCTCGATCCGCTTGCCCTGGATGAACCCGGCGAAGAGGTACTCGTCGATGTCCCCGGGCAGCGGCGCGGTGGAGGCGTACGTGACGGCGGGCGGGCAGCCGAAGGCGATGGCGACGGGCAGCCGCTCCCCGCGCCGGGCGGCGACCTGGTAGTGGTTGGCGCTGTCCTTGTGGATCTGCCAGTGCATCCCGATGGTGCGCTTGTCGTGGCGCTGGAGCCGGTAGAGGCCCAGGTTCCGGACACCGTTCTCGGGGTGCTTGGTGTGGGTGAGGCCGAGGTTGAAGAACGAGCCGCCGTCCTCGGGCCAGGTGAACAGCGCGGGCAGCTTGTCCAGGTCGACGTCGTCGCCGGTCAGCACCACTTCCTGGACGGGCGCGTCACCGGACTTCACCTTCTTCGGCGGCACGTGCACCATCGAGCCGAGCTTCCCGAAGGCTTCCCGTACGCCGACGAAGCCCTGCGGCAGCTCCGGCTTGAGGAGCCCGCCGATCTTGTCGCTGATGTCGCTGTACGACGTCAGCCCGAGGGCCTTGAGCAGGCGCCGGTCGGTGCCGAAGACGTTCATGGCCAGGGGCATCGAGGACCCCTTGACGTTCTCGAACAGCAGGGCCGGACCGCCCGCCTTGTTGACCCGGTCGACGATCTCGCCGACCTCCAGGTGGGGGTCGACCTCGACCTTGACGCGCTTGAGATCACCATCGCGCTCAAGAGCCCGGAGCAGGGAGCGAAGATCGTCGTAAGCCATGCGGTCCAGTTTGTCATCCCCGCCCCCGCGGGCCCGCCGGGGCTCCCCCGTCCCGCGCCCGGGATCCTTCATGACGAGCCGGTACCCTGGCCGCGATACGGGGCAATCGTCCCGCCCGCCGCCACTTCCTGGGGGACGCACCATGAGAGCCCTGATGTTCATCGTCCCGCTGGCTCTGACGATCTACGCGTTCATCGACTGCCTGAACACCACGGAGGAGGACACCAAGCATCTGCCGAAGATCGCCTGGGTCTTCATCATCCTGCTGTTCTGGATCGTCGGCCCGGTCGTCTGGCTCGCCGCCGGCAAGAACCGCCGCCACAGGGCCGCAGGCGCCGGGCCCTCCCCGTGGCAGCGGAACCGGCGGCAGCAGTGGGTGGCGCCGGACGACAACCCGGACTTCCTGAAGTCCCTCAAGGACGACCGGAAGCCCGAGGCGGAGGCCGAGGCCGAGGAGGAGCCGGGCCGTCGCGACGGCGGCACGAGCCCCGACGACAAGACCCCGCCCACGTCCTGACGGCGCACCACCGGACACGCGACGGCTCCCCGGACGAGGAATCCGTCCGGGGAGCCGTCGCGTGTCCGGTGCGGCCTGCTCAGACCCCCGCGTAGGAGTGCAGGCCGGAGACGAAGATGTTCACGCCGTAGTAGTTGAACAGCCAGCAGGCGAAGGCGACGAGCGCCAGGTAGGCGGCCTTGCGGCCCTTCCAGCCGGCGGTGGCGCGGGCGTGCAGATAGGCGGCGTAGGCGACCCAGGTGATGAAGGACCAGACCTCCTTGGGGTCCCAGCCCCAGTACCGGCCCCAGGCGTCGCCCGCCCAGATCGCCCCGGCGATGATCGTGAACGTCCACAGCGGGAAGACGGCCGCGTTGATCCGGTACGAGAACTTGTCCAGGGAGGCGGCCGAGGGCAGCCGCTCCATGACCGAGGACGCGAACTTCCCGGGCGTGCCGCCGGAGGCGAGCTTGTTCTCGTAGCTGTCGCGGAAGAGGTAGAGGATCGTGCCGACCGCGCCGAGGTAGAACACGGCGCCGCAGAGGATCGCGGTCGAGACGTGGATCCACAGCCAGTACGAGTGCAGGGCGGGCACCAGCTGGTCGCTGTCGGTGTAGAGCGTGGTGACCGCGATGCCGAGGTCCAGCAGGACGGTGGTGACCAGCGGGAGACCGATCCAGCGGACGTTCTTCCTCAGCGCGAGCAGCACCAGGTAGGACCCGACCGCCACCGTGGAGAAGGTGATGGAGAACTCGTACATGTTGGCCCAGGGAGCCCGCTGCACGGACAGGGCACGGGTGATCACCCCGCCCGCCTCGACGAGGAAGGCCACCACGGTCAGCGAGACCGCGATCCGGCCGTACAGGTCGCCCTTGAACGTGCCGCCCGCCGCCCCCGGGCCGTCGGGCACGTCACGCGTACCGGCGGCGGAGCGGGTGACGACCTCGGGCCGCTCCAGCACGGCCGTGCCACCGGCCTGCGCCTTCACCGCGGGGGCGGCGGCGGAGGCTCCGGCCGAGGAGGCGGACAGCGCGGCGGCCGTCCGGCCCACCTTGCTGCGGCTGCCGAAGACCCACTCCGCGATGTGCGCGAAGAACGCCAGGGTGTAGACGGCCATGGACGAATAGATCAGCACGTTGCTGGCTTCGGCCAGGCTTTCGTTGGTTGCGGCGGCGAGATTCACTTCTCAGCCCCTTCGGCAGGTGCTTCGGCAGGATGTACGGGCCGGCTCCCGGCCTCGTTGGTGTCATCGGGTCCGTCCACCTCCGTGGACGTGGACACCGTGGGTTCCTCAGGCGCGACGGGCGCCGTCGTGACGAGAGCGGCCGCCAGGTCGCCCAGTTCCTCGGGGAGCTTCGCCGACTCGCTGCGGCCGAGGCCCGCCATCTCCACGACCGTGACGCCGTCGGCTCCCCGGACCGCCCGCACCCAGACCCGGCGGCGCTGGATGAACAGCGACGCGGCGAGTCCGGCGATGGCCGCGACCGCTCCGCCGAGCGCCCAGCCGGTGCCCGGCTGCTGCGAGATCTGGAAGCTGGCCCACTCCTCGACGCCGTCGAAGGTGATGGAACCGGCTCCGTCGGGCAGGTCGAGCTTCTCGCCGGGCATCAGCATCTTCTTGAGCAGCTCGCCGTCCTTGTCCTTGAACTCCTTCATCTTGGACGTGTCGAGCTGGTAGACGTTCTGCGCGAGTCCGGAGTCGACACCGAGCGAACCCTGGTAGGCGCTGAGCGCCAGCACGGGGAAGTCCAGCGCCGGGAACTGCGAGAACATCTGGCCCTTGCCGTGGCCGGCGAAGGTCGGCACGAAGAACGCCTTGAAGCCCAGCTGGGTCTTGATGCCCTTCTTGTCCTTGTAGCCGTCCATCACCTTGATCGCGCCGGACGAGGTGATGTTGTTGTCGATCGGCAGGAGCGGCACGGCGGACTTCGAGACGACCTTGCCCCTGCCGTCCCGGACGGTGACGACGGGCGCGTAGCCGTGGGCGATCAGATAGACCTTGGTGCCGTCCACGACGAGCGGTTCGTTGACCTTGATGACGCCCTTGCGCTCCGCGCCCTCGGCCCCCTCGGTGTACGTCACGCGGGCCTCGAAGGTCCGCGGGGTGCCGCGCTGCGGGCCGCTCTTCTCGTACGTACCGACGAAGTCGTCGAGGACGAAGCTGAACGGGGCCAGCGAGTCGGAGTCGTAGAGCGAGCCCGACGTGAAGTCGTCGTACTGGGTGAGCGTGTTGGAGAAGCCGTCGCCCTCGACGACCAGCTTGCCGCCCTCGGACTTGAAGAGCTGCCCGGAGGCGAAGGCGATCAGCATCACGATCAGGGCGATGTGGAAGACCAGGTTCCCGGCCTCGCGGAGGTAGCCCTTCTCGGCGGCGACCGCGTCGCCCACCTCGTGGCCGCGGAAGCGGCGCCCCCGCAGGACCGCGAGGGCCTGGGCGCGGACCTCCTCGGGCTCGGCCTTTGTGCGCCACGTGGTGTACGCGGGCAGCCGGGTCAGCCGCTTCGGCGCGCCCGGCGGGCGGCTGCGCAGCTGGCCGACGAACTGGCCGGTGCGTGGCACGATGCAGCCGATGAGCGAGACGAACAGCAGGATGTAGATCGCGGAGAACCACACCGAGCTGTAGACGTCGAAGAGCTGGAGCGCCTCGTAGACCGGGGTGAGGGTGGTGTGCCGCTCCTTGAACGCCTGCACCTTCATGTCGTCGACGCTGGTCTGCGGGATCAGCGATCCCGGGATCGCCCCGAGGGAGAGCAGGAAGAGCAGGATCAGCGCCACCCGCATCGAGGTCAGCTGACGCCAGAACCAGCGCACCCAGCCGATCACGCTCATCGCGGGCACACCCGCCCCGGTGTCGGGACGCTCCTCGCGGGGCGCGGTGGAGAGCTGCTCCCCCGCCGCGCCGTGGGCGGAGCCGTGCTCGTGCTCCTCCTCGCGCCGGCGCGTCCCTGTGCTGTTCGCCTTGCTCATTGGACTCAGATCCCTACAACGAAGCCGCTGGACCAGCTCTGCATCTGCTGCATGAGCGTGGCCCACACGCCGGTCAGCAGCAGGATTCCGGTCACGATCATCATGCCGCCGCCGATCCGCATCACCCATGCGTAGTGACGCTTGACCCAGCCGAACGCGCCGAGCGCCTTGCGGAAGGCGACCGCGGCCAGGACGAACGGGACACCGAGTCCGAGACAGTACGCGACGGTCAGTATCGCGCCACGTCCGGCGGTGGCGCTCTGGGTCGAGAGCGCCAGCACGGAGGAGAGCGTCGGGCCGATGCACGGGGTCCAGCCGATCCCGAACAGGGCGCCGAGCAGCGGCGCTCCGGCCAGACCGGTCACCGGCCGCTTGTGGAAGCGGAACTCCCGCTGCGTCACGCCCGGCAGGAGCCCCATGAAGAAGACTCCCATGAGGATCATCAGCACGCCGAGAACCTTGTTGAGCACCTCGGCGTGCATCTGGAGCTCTTGGCCGAAGTAGCCGAAGAGCGCGCCGGTGGAGGCGAACACCACCGTGAAGCCGAGGACGAACAGCGAGGCGCCGGCCACCACCCGGCCCCGGCGCGCGTCGGCCAGGTCGGTGCCGCTGATTCCGGTGACGTAACTCAGATAGCCGGGGACCAACGGCAGGACACAGGGGGAGAAGAAGGAGATGAGACCGGCCAGCAGGGCGAGGGGCAGGGCGACCAGCAGCGCCCCGGACAGGACGGTGCTGTTGGTCGCGGCGAGCGTGGCGGTCTCGTGGTGGGCGGCGAGGGGGATCACCGGATCACTTCTCCGCGATGATCGGGTCGATCATCTCGCGCAGCTCGTCCCCGTTCAGCGCCTGGAGCGTGCGGGCCGCGATCTTCCCGTCCCGGTCGAGGACCACGGTGGACGGGATGGCCTGCGGGTTCAGGGTGCCCTTGGGGAAGCGGAGGATGAGCTTGCCGATCGGGTCGTAGAAGCTGGGGTACTCGACCCCGTAGTCCTTCTCGAAGTTGATCGCCTTGTCCCGCTCGGGGTCCCGGGTGTTTATCCCGACGAACTGGACGCCCTGGTCCTTCGTCTCCTCGGAGACCTTCGCGAAGTACTTCGCCTCCAGCCGGCAGGGGCCGCACCAGGAGCCCCAGACGTTGAGCACGACGACCTTGCCCCGGTAGTCGGCGAGGTCGAGCGGCTTGCCCTCCAGGGTGTTGCCGTCGAGCTTCGGCGCGGCCACCCGGTCCGCCTTCGCGACGGTGGAGACGCCCCCGCTGCCGGTGATGAAGTTGGTGTTGCCGCCGCCCCCGGCCTTGTTGCCGTCGCCGCACGCGGACAGCGTGAGGGCACCGGCCACGGCAGTGGCGGCGAGCAGGGTGAAGCGGCGTCGGGACGCGCGGCCAAAGCTCATGTGAAAAGTTTCGCATGGCAGTTTCCGGGGATCTGCGCGCCCCCCTCGGTGCCCGTAAAGCCCCTTGTCAAGCCTGTTTAAAGAAGGAGTTCCAGCCGCCCGCGGGCGCCTGTCCGACGTCCAGCGTCCGGAGCTTGGCGAGTACGGCGGGATCCTGGGCGTCGAGCCAGTCGACGTACTGCCGGAACGAGACGAGACGTACGTCGTCCTTGTCCGCGACCTTCTTGATCACTTCTTCCACGGCGTCCATATAGATGCCGCCGTTCCACTCCTCGAAGTGGTTGCCGATGTAGAAGGGCGCGCGATTCGACTCGTAGGCGCGCCGGAATCCGGCGAGATAGGCGTCGGTCGCCTGCTGCCGCCAGCCGGGATAACGGGCGGGCATGCCCTTGGTGGAATTCTGCGACTGGTTGGCGAGGATGTTGTAGTCCATCGAGAGCACCTCGAAGGAGTGGCCGGGGAACGGCATCGCCTGCAGCGGCAGATCCCAGACGCCGCCGCGCTTCACGGGCCAGGTCTGGCGGCCGCCGGGCGAGCTGGCGTCGTAGCGCCAGCCCAGCTTGCGCGCGGTCGGCAGGAGATTGTCCTGGCCGAGCAGACAGGGGGTGCGGCCGCCGACCAGTTCCTTGCGGTAGTCGAACGGAAGCGGTTCCTCGTTCTCCCAGCCGGTGTTGGTCCGCCATTCCGTGACGAACGACACAGCCTGATTGATCTCGCTGTGCCATTGGGCCGGGGTCCAGCGCTCCACGGATCCGGAACCACCGCAGAAATGCCCGTTGAAGTGGGTGCCGATCTCATGGCCGTCCAGCCACGCCCGGCGTACGTACTTCAGCGTGTCCTTGACGTGATCATCGGTGAGATAGCCGATGTCGGAGGCGCCGCGGGGGTTGTTCGGCGGACGGTAGAGGGACTTCTTCGACTCGGGAAGCAGATAGATCCCGGAGAGGAAGAACGTCATCGCCGCGTCGTGTTCTTTGGCGAGTTCGAGAAAACGCGGGAAGAGCCCGTTGCCGACCTCGCCCGCACCGTCCCAGGAAAAGATCACGAACTGCGGCGGCTTCTGGCCGGGTTCGAGCGGGACGGGGGCCTCGGGCTGATGAGGCTGCTTGCCGGTGTCGGCCGTCGAGCCGTCACCGATCAGCCGGACCTTGTTCTTCGGCGAACCGTTTCCGCTGCCGTTGCCTCCGGTGCCGGAATCGCCCGTGCCACCCCGGCCGGCTCCTCCGTCACCGGAGGAGCCCGAGGCGCCACAGCCGGCGAGTCCGATCGCGGCTGCGGCCCCGAGCCCCGCGCCGAGCAGGCCCCTTCGATCGATGTCGCGCATACCGTCCCCATCTGCGGTCGTTTTATCTCAAGCTCATACAAACTGCTGAGAGGTTAGATGGGGCGCTCAACACGTCGGTTCCGTGCATTTGGGGACTTTCTTTACGCTTTACCTTCCGGTCGCGACGAGACACCCGTACGGCTCTCGCACACGCGCCCTGGCGCCCTCAAGGGGGACGCGGGGACGGCCCTCCGCAGTTCGGCCACCGGCCGACGGATCGGGAACGCGGATCGAGCGGGCGGCGGCTCGACGGGAAAAGGGACGGGACCGCCCGCCGCGGTGCGCGGCAGCCGGTCCCGTACGTCCGTCTCGTCCTGTCGTCGTCCCGTGGTGTCGGACTACGCCCCGAACGCCTTCGACTGGCCCTTCGCGGCCTTCCCCTTCACCGGCTTGGCCCCGGCCAGCAGATGCACGGGCACCAGGTCCCGGGCCGGCTCCGAGTAGCCGACCGAGACGATCTTGTCGCCCCGGTAGGTGAAGCTGGTCAGCGAGGCCAGCGTGCACTGCCGCTTGCGCGGGTCGTGCCACAGGCGGCGGCGCTCCACGAAGGACCGCAGGATCCAGATCGGCAGCTGGTGGCCGACGCAGACCGCCTCGTGCCCGCGCGCCGCGTCCCGAGCCGTGTCGATCGCGCCCATCATCCGGACGACCTGCTCGATGTACGGCTCACCCCAGGACGGCTTGAACGGGTTGGTGAGGTGCTTCCAGTTGTCCGGCTTGCGCAGCGCGCCGTCGCCGACGCCGAAGGTCTTGCCCTCGAAGACGTTGGCGGCCTCGATCAGCCGGGCGTCGGTGGCCAGGTCCAGGCCGTGCGCCCGGGCGATGGGGTCGGCGGTCTCCTGGGCGCGCTCCAGCGGGGAGGCGACGACATGCGTGATGTCGCGCTTCTCCAGGTGCTCGGCGACCCGGTCGGCCATCTTCCGGCCCAGGTCGGAGAGGTGGTAGCCGGCGCGGCGGCCGTAGAGCACGCCGTCCGGGTTGTGCACCTCGCCGTGGCGGACCACGTGCACCACGGTCAACTGCTCGTCGCGGTTCACGCCTTCGTCCTTCGCGTTCCCGTCCTTCGCGTTCCCGCTGTTCGGGTTCTTCGCGCTCATGCGGTGGCCTCCGATGCGGCACGGGCGGCCGCGGGCAGGGCGGCGGCGATGCGCTCGACCGCCCGCTCGTCGTGGGCCGTGGAGACGAACCAGGACTCGAACGCCGAGGGCGGCAGGTAGACGCCCTGCGCCAGCATGGAGTGGAAGAACGCGGTGAAGCGGAAGACGTCCTGCTTCTTGGCGTCGTCGTAGTCGCGCACCGGCTGGTCGGTGAAGAAGACGGAGAACATGTTGCTCGCGGCCGACACCGTGTGGGCGACGCCCTCCTTGGTGAGCGCGTCGCCCACCAGGGAGCGCAGCTCGGCGGAGACCGCGTCGATCTTCGCGTACGCCGCGTCGTCCAGCAGCCGCAGCTGGGCGAGGCCGGCGGCGGTGGCGACCGGGTTCCCGGAGAGGGTGCCCGCCTGGTAGACCGGGCCGACCGGGGCCAGGTGCGCCATCACGTCGCCGCGACCGCCGAAGGCCGCCGCGGGGAAGCCGCCGCCCATCACCTTGCCGAAGGTCATCAGGTCGGGGCGGACGCCGTCGACGCCGTACCAGCCGGCCTTCGACGTACGGAAGCCCGTCATGACCTCGTCGGAGATGTACAGCGCGCCGTTGGCCGCGCACAGCTCCTTGAGCCCGGCGTTGAAGCCGTCCGCCGGCGGGACGACGCCCATGTTGCCGGGCGATGCCTCGGTGATCACGCAGGCGATCTCGCCCGGGTGCGCGGCGAAGGCGGCGCGGACCGCGTCCAGGTCGTTGTAGGGCAGCACGACGGTGTCCCCGGCCGTGGCGCCCGTGACACCGGGGGTGTCGGGCAGCCCGAAGGTGGCCACGCCCGAGCCGGCGGCGGCCAGCAGCGCGTCCACGTGGCCGTGGTAGCAGCCGGCGAACTTCACGACCTTGGCCCGGCCCGTGAAGCCGCGGGCCAGCCGGATCGCCGACATGGTCGCCTCGGTGCCGGAGGAGACCAGGCGCACCTGCTCGACGGGGTCGATCCGCGCCACGATCTCCTCGGCGAGCGCGACCTCGCCCTCACCCGGCGTACCGAAGGAGGTACCGCGGGAGACCGCCTCCTGGACGGCGGCGATCACCTCGGGGTGAGAGTGGCCGAGAATCATCGGCCCCCACGAGCAGACGAGGTCGACGTACTCACGGCCGTCGGCATCGGTGAGGTACGGACCGGTGCCGGACACCATGAACCGGGGCGTACCGCCCACGGCCCGGAAGGCACGCACGGGAGAGTTCACGCCGCCGGGCGTCACGACGGACGCCCGGTCGAACAGCGACTGCGAAACTGGGGCTTCGTATGAATACGCCACTTTGGTCCTGATCTGCGATTCGGAGGTCGGGGGGCCGGGCCGGGAAATCCCTAACAATCTCGGCCACCGGTGAGCAGGGAGGGCGCTCCCCTCGTATCACGAAAGAGCGTCAGCGCTCTCGCGTCTGCGAAACTGGGGCGTCACAGGGAAAGCTCACACATGCCATGGTGTCAGAGGCACGGACGGTCTTTGCGGACAGGTGTTTCACCGCACGCCCGCGGGGGAGGTCACTGACACGATGATCGGGTTGCGCGGCGGGGGCTGTGTCTCCTAAGAAGTAGTCGGGTGGATGAGATATGCATCGCGGTGGCGGAGTGGGCGAAGGGACCGACGACCTGGGGCCCGAGCCTGCCCGACGAGGGCGGCACCGGCGCAGGGCCGAGCGCGCCCAGAGCAGGGGCGCGGAGAGCACGCCGCCCCCCGGGACCAGGAGCGGGGGCGGGATGGGGGTGACGTACAAGTATTTCGGCGCGCCGGACGGGGCCACCGCCGCACGGGTGCCCATCTCGATGCGCCCGGAGGAGCTCGGCGGTGACGAGCTGGGCATGGGCGGCATGTTCACCAAGATCAAGCCGGAGACCGTGGCCGCCATGGTCCTCACCGGCATCCAGGGCATACCCCTGCACAAGGTCCCCCCGCTGGAACTGGTCGTCCTCCACCCCGACTACGCCGTGGTGAAACTCCCGATGACCGTCGTCGACCCGCTGCGCGGCGTCGGCGAGGAGTCGGTCGGCGCGGCGGCCTTCATCTGGTCCACGGTCCCCGACCGCGGCGGCCCGCGCGACGCGTTCAACGTCTACCAACTGCTCCACGAGTGGCAGGACTTCTCCCACCGCCTGCACGACGCGGGACATCAGGCGTACTGCCTGGTCTGGCCCTGATCCCGGCTCTTCTCGACCGGCCCGGCCGCACAGCCGGTCGAACCGTTCAAACAGACGCGCCCACGCGCGCACATCCGGTCAAATTCCAGCCAGACCTTAGGGATATTTGGCCGACCGCAGGGCTTCAGCCGACCCGCCCGGCACGCCGATGGACAGGACACCGACCATCGAGGAGATCCGCCGTGGGCGACGTTCTGCTGGCCCTGTCCATCCCCGTGCTCGTCTTCGGCGGCGGCATCTACGCCGCCTGCGACTGCTGGTGGCGCCGCAGGCATCCTGCGCCACCGTCCCCGTACACCCACCGCGCGGCCCGGCTGGCGGAGCAGGAGATGCTGCTCCTGGCCGAGGAGATCGTCAACGACGCGCACGCCGCGCTCGGCCCCCTCTACGACGTCCCGCCCGCTCCACCCGCCCCGGGCCCCGCCGACCCGCCCGCCGGGCTCAGCCCCCGGCCGTCCCGCCCGGCGTCCACCCCGGATCGCGCCCCGTCACCGCCAGCAGCCGTTCGAAAGCCGTAGCGCTCTCCGGTACCGGGAACGGCTCGCCGAACACCTTCATCTCCCGGGCCTGCGGAGCCATCGCCGCCAGCCCCGGGCCCACCTCGTCCAGCACGCTCGGCTCCGGCACGAAGTCCGTGCCCGTCGCCCGCGCCAGGTCCCAGGCGTGCACGGTCAGATCGCCGAGCACCATGAGCCCCACCGTCCGGGCCGGCAGCCCCATCTGCCCCGTCGTGCCCTCCTCGACGCCCGGCACGCTCCAGGCCTCCACCAGCCGGGCCGTCTCGTCGCCGAACCGGCCCCGCCAGTCGCCCGTCACGAACTCCGGCTCCCGGCCGAAATCCACGTCCTCGCGGGCCGCGAGGGCCTGGAAGTTCACGACCACCAGGAACAGGTGGTTCAGCAGCGCCCGTACGTCGTACTCGGCGCAGGGCGTACGGGCGGCCAGTTGCCCGTCGTCGATCCCCCGTACCACGGGCAGGGCCCGGCCCGCGGCGGTCTCCAGCAGTTCACCGATCGTCTGAGTCATGCCCCCACCCTGCGCCGACCGACCGGCCCGCGTCTTGAAGAAACACGACAGGCACGCGACAGCCCCACGGCAGGCATGCGCGGGAACCCGCGGCCTACCATCGGGGCATGGCCGCCGGACCTCGCCGCGACACCCGGGGCATCGTCGACGCCCCGGACCTCTTCGCGCATGTCCGCTTCCGCCGCCGCGAGCCCGCCGCCGCGCTGCGCCCGTACCTGGAGCACTACTGGCTGATCGACTGGGATCTCGCCGAGCCGTACGCCGCCCATGTCGTCCCGCACCCGTCGGTGAACCTGGTCTGCCAGCGGTACGAAGCCGGGGACAGTCCCCGGGAGCGGTCCGGGTACGCCGAGGTGGCGGGCGTCGACCCCGGGCTCTTCACCCGGAAACTGGCCGGGCGCGGCCGGGTCTGCGGGGTGCAGTTCCGGCCGGGCGGCTTCCGCCCGTTCGCCCCCGGGCGCCCGGTCTCCGCCTGGACCGGGCGGCGGGCCGACGCCGCCGAGGTGCTGCGGCTGCCGCCGCCCGTCGACGCGGTCCTCGGCCCGGACGACGAGGACGCGCGCGTCGCGGCGCTGGACTCCTTCCTGCTGGCGCTGGAGCCGGGTCCCGATCCCCGGGCGGCTCTCGCGATGGCCGCCGTCGACCGGGTGCGCACGGACCGCACGGTCCGCCGGGTGGACGGGCTCGCCCGGGACACCGGGCTCTCCGCCCGCTCCCTGCAACGGCTGTTCTCGGCGTACGTCGGCGTCGGCCCCAAGTGGGTCATCCTCCGCTACCGCATCCACGAGGCGCTGGAGGCCGCCGAATCCGGCCCGGAGGTCGACTGGGCGCGGCTCGCCGCCGACCTCGGCTACAGCGACCAGGCCCACCTGGCCCGGGACTTCACCGCGACGGTGGGCGTACCCCCGACGGCGTTCGCCCCGCAATGAACCGGGCGAGGACCGTCAGGGGCGCCCCCGCCGGTATCGGACACCCGAAAGGCCGGTATCGGACACCCGACAGGCCGGCCACGGCCGCCCGGAAGGCCGCTCACGCACACCCGCGCGCCCCGCCCCATCCCTGGCAGGCCGTCCCGCCCCGGTGGCATCCTGACCGGGTGAACGGACCCGAGATCACCCTCGAAGTAGCCCCTGAGCTGCGACTCTTCGTCCCGCACGACCGCCGCGGCGGACCCGCGCCCCTCGTCACGGACGGCTCCTCGACCCTGGGCCATGTCATCGAGTCCCTCGGTGTCCCGCTCACCGAGGCCGGAACGCTGCTGGTGAACGGCGCCCCGGTGGCCCGCTCGCACGTGCCGGGAGCCGGCGAACACGTCGACGTACGCGCCGTGGAACGCCCGCAGCGGGTCCCCGGCGCACCCCTGCGCTTCCTCCTCGACGTCCATCTGGGCACGCTGGCCCGCCGGCTGCGGCTCCTGGGCGTCGACGCCGCGTACGAGAGCGAGGACATCGGCGACCCCGCCCTGGCCGCCCTCTCCGCGCGCGAGCGGCGCGTCCTGCTCTCCCGGGACCGCGGGCTGCTGCGGCGCCGCGAGATCTGGGCGGGGGCGTACGTCTACAGCGACCGCCCCAAGGAGCAGCTGCGCGACGTCCTCGGCCGCTTCGCTCCGGCTCTGGATCCGTGGTCCCGCTGCACCGCGTGCAACGGGACCCTGGCCGGGGCCACCAAGGACTCCGTGAGCGGACTGCTGGAGCACGGCACGCAGGAGGCGTACGACGTGTTCGCCCAGTGCACGGAGTGCTCCCGGGTGTACTGGCGCGGCGCCCACCACGGCCACCTGGAGACGATCGTGTCCGAGGCGGTCCGCGAGTTCGGGGGCACGCCGGCGTAGCCGCGCGCACCGCACCCGCCCGGCCCGCACACCGCTTGCGCCCGGGGGTGCGGGCGCACGCGGGGCGGTCCGCGACGCTGCCTATCCTTGGCCCGTACCCGCTCAGCAGTCCCCATCAGCAGTCCGAGGAGAGTTCGCCATGGCCGCCACCCCCATCGCCGTCGTCACCGGCGCGAGCAGCGGCATCGGCGCCGCGACCGCCCGTACCCTGGCCGCCGAGGGCTTCCGGGTCGTGCTGACCGCCCGCCGCAAGGACCGCATCGAGGCGCTGGCAGCCGAGCTCACGGAGGCGGGCCACCAGGCGACGGCGTACGCGCTGGACGTCACCGACCGTGCGGCGGTCGACGAGTTCGCCACCGCGTTCCGCTCCCTCGCCGTCCTCGTCAACAACGCGGGCGGAGCGCTCGGGGCCGACCCGGTGGCGACCGGCGACCCCGCCGACTGGCGTCAGATGTACGAGACGAACGTGATCGGCACGCTCAACGTCACCCAGGCCCTGCTGCCCGCCCTCACCGCGAGCGGCGACGGCACGATCGTGATCCTCTCCTCGACCGCGGCGCTCTCCTCGTACGAGGGCGGCGGCGGTTACGTGGCGGCCAAGCACGGCGAACACGTCCTGGCCGAGACCCTGCGCCTGGAGATCGTCGGCACCCCCGTCCGCGTCATCGAGGTGGCCCCCGGCATGGTCAGGACCGAGGAGTTCGCCACCACGCGCTTCCGCGGCGACACCGAGAAGGCCGCCAAGGTCTACGCGGGGGTCGACGCCCCGCTGACCGCCGAGGACGTCGCCGACACGATCGGCTGGGCCGTCACCCGGCCCAGCCACGTCAACATCGACCTCCTGGTGGTCCGCCCGCGCGCCCAGGCCTCCAACACGAAGGTGCACCGCACGCTCTGATCCCGCGTCACTCCCGGGCGGGCACGACACCGGCGGGCGTCTCCGGCGCCGCTCAGGCCGGGTGAGGCTCATGACCGGCCGGCGAAGCTGAGCCAGGGCCCGGACCGCGAGCAGTCCGGGCCCTGGCGGCCTCGGGGCGTTCGACTCCTCAGCCCTTCACGCACACCACCTGCTTGAGCTTCGCGACGACCTCGACCAGATCCCGCTGCTGATCGATGACCTGCTCGATCGGCTTGTACGCACCCGGGATCTCGTCCACGACGCCGGAGTCCTTACGGCACTCCACCCCCTGCGTCTGCTCCTCCAGGTCCTTGGTCGAGAAGCGCTTCTTCGCCGCGTTCCGGCTCATCCGGCGGCCCGCGCCGTGCGACGCCGAGTTGAACGACTTCTCGTTGCCGAGGCCCTTCACGATGTACGAGCCGGTGCCCATGGACCCCGGGATGATCCCGTAGTCCCCGGAGCCCGCCCGGATCGCGCCCTTGCGGGTGACCAGCAGGTCCATCCCCTCGTACCGCTCCTCCGCCACGTAGTTGTGGTGGCAGGAGATGACCGGCTCGAAGGTCACCCGGGCCTTCTTGAACTCCTTGCGGACCACGTCCTGGAAGAGCCCCATCATGATCGCCCGGTTGAACTTCGCGTACTCCTGCGCCCAGAAGAGGTCGTTGCGGTAGGCGGCCATCTGCGGAGTGTCCGCGACGAACACCGCCAGGTCGCGATCGACCAGCCCCTGGTTGTGCGGCAGCTTCTGCGCCTGACCGATGTGGAAGTCGGCCAGTTCCTTGCCGATGTTCCGCGAACCGGAGTGCAGCATCAGCCAGACAGAACCGGTCTCATCGAGACAGAACTCAATAAAGTGATTACCCGATCCGAGCGTTCCCATCTGCTTCGTGGCGCGCTCCTGACGGAACTTGACCGCATCCGCGATCCCCCCGAACCGCCCCCAGAAGTCGTCCCAGCCCGCCGTCGGGAACCCGTGGAGCCTCCCCGGATCCACCGCCTCGCCGTGCATCCCCCGGCCGACCGGGATCGCCTGCTCGATCTTGGAGCGCAGCCGTGACAGGTCGCCGGGGAGGTCGTTCGCGGTGAGCGACGTCTTGACGGCGGACATCCCGCAGCCGATGTCCACCCCCACCGCGGCCGGGCACACCGCGCCCTGCATCGCGATCACCGAGCCGACCGTCGCCCCCTTGCCGAAGTGGACGTCGGGCATGACGGCCAGCCCCTTGATCCACGGCAGCGTCGAGACGTTGCGCAGCTGCTGCATCGCGACGTCCTCGACCGACGCGGGGTCCGTCCACATCCGGATGGGAACCTTCGCCCCCGGCACCTCTACGTACGACATAACTCCTCGATTCCCCCGAAAAGACTGAAAGCGCAAAACCGGTGCCAAGATCGGCAAACCCGTCGGCCGACCGGCATTCACAGCAGCGCGTGCGATACACATTGTGTCCATCGGCCGCCTTCGCGCGGCAACTCGTTTTCCGTACCGAAGGGAGCCTGGGACGGTGCGACACATGGCGTACGTACCCGGCGTCGCGCTTCTCGCAGCGCTCGTCGTCGGCTGCAGCGCCGGCGCCGACAGCAACGCGAACGGCGCCGACAGCAAGGCGGGCAGCCCGACGGTCACCCCCGCCCCCCCGGGCAAGTACCTGACTCTGCCCGCCCCGTGCCGGGCCGTGCCGCGCTCCACGCTGAAGGACCTGCTGCCCGGCGCCGCGGCACTGCCCGGGGACCAGCAGGACAAGGTGTTCCGGGGCTCGGCGGCCGTCACGTACGACACGGACCGCAAGGTCGGCTGCAGTTGGAAGGCCGACGCGCCGAACGCCACGCGGAGCCTCTCCGTCGACTTCGAGCGCGTCGTCTCGTACGACCCCGCCGTCAGCGACGACGACCGCGCCGACACCGTGTACACGAAGAAGGAGAAGGCCGCCGGCCTGTCCTCGTCGGCGACCCCCGGGGCGGCCGACGAGAAGGGCGAGGAGAGCGGGAAGGCGAAGGACCCGGCCGACGCCGACGCCACGGATTCCGCCGACCCCTCGCCCTCCGAAGGCAGCGGAGAAGGCACCGACGGGGCCCCCGGAAGCGGCAGCAACCCGGAGGAAGCCCTCCCCTCACGCATCCTGGACAACCTCGGAGATGCCGCATTCCTTCAGGATCTGCCCAAACAGGCAGGTTCCACCGCACAGCACCACACGGTGAGCGTGGTGTTCCGCACATCGAACGTGGTCGTGACCGTCCGGTACGCCGAGCAGCCGGCCCTCATCACCCAGATGCCCGACGGCAAGGAACTCCAGGAGAAGGCCCAGGCACTGGCCCGGAAGCTGGCCGAGGCGCTCAGCGAGTAGCCCCCCTCCGACGGGCCCCCACCGGCCGGATTTCCGGTCTCGGGGGGCTCTCGGCGGCGGCGCGGCACATCGGCCGCCCGTCGTACCGTGGCTGTCCGGAAGACGTACCGACCCGCTACCGAGCCCGCCCGTACACCGCACGAACCGAGACCTCCAGCACCGAGACCTCCCCCGTGCCATCCGAGTGAAGGAACCATGCACCGATCTGCCCCGCGCCTGTCCCGCATCCTCGCCTGCGCCGCCGTACCGGTGATGCTCGTAGCCGTCGGCTGCTCGTCGGACTCCGGCTCCGACGGCAAGAAGAACGCGGGCTCCTCGTCGTCCGGCACGGCCAGCGCCAAACCCTCGGAGCCCACCGTCGAACCGGCGAAGTTCACCGATCTGCCCGACCCGTGCACCTCGATCGGGAAGAAGACGATCGAGGACCTGGTGCCCGAGGCCAAGAAGAAGGGCGGCACGCCGGGCGGTTCCTCCGACCTGTCGGTCCGCGGCAGCTGCTCCTGGAACGGTCTGGACGACCAGGGCGTCAAGGGCTCGCAGTACCGCTGGATGGACGTCGGCTTCACCCGGTTCGACTCGGACCAGTCACTGGGCAGCGGCGCCGAGCGCGCCACCGAGGACTACGCGAAGCAGGTCGCCAAGACGAAGGCCTCCGAGGGCGCCGAGAAGGTCGCCGCAGAGCCCGCGGCCGGGATCGGCGACCAGGCGACCCTCGTCACGTACGGCCTCAGCAAGACGGACGAGGACTTCGTGTACGCCACCGTCGTGGCGCGTACGGGCAACGTCGTCGTCACCCTGACCTACAACGGCGCGGGCTACGCCGGAGCGAAGACCCCGTCCTCCGCGGACATCGTCAAGGGCGCCCAGAAGGCGGCCGAGGAAGCGATCGCCAAGGTCGAGGAATTCGCCGGCTCCGAGGACTCCTCCCCGGCGAAGGGCGGCTCCGGGGAGACCGAGAAGGACACGAAGAAGGACCGGGCCGACGCGAAGGGTGACGCCGAGGGCGGGGACAGCCCCAAGTCCAAGGCGACGCCCAAGTCGTGACCTGACGGCCCCGCGGATCGCCAATCCGCAGGTCCAGTGCGTGCGTTGGAAAGCCCGGACCTCCTCGGAGGCCGGGCTTTCCCTCTCCCCGCGCAACGAAACTCGTACACATGTGCCAGGCTGTGCCATCGCTGGACGTGGGTCGTCCGGTTGAACGCCGAAGGTGAACAACGAAGCCGGGTGCGGAAGTCGGTTCGGGTACGAGGTCGGGGAGGGGATCGCTGGTGGCCGCGATGCAGCTGACACGCACGCACCGCATACTCATCGGGGTCGTCGTCGCGGGTGCGGTGGTCATCGCCGCGATCGGGTTCGCGGGTTCCTACGCCGCCGTGCGCGAACTCGCGGAGGAGAAGGGCTTCGGGTCGTTCTCCCTGGTCTTTCCGATCGGCATCGACGCGGGCATCTGCGTCCTGCTCGCCCTGGACCTCCTGCTGACCTGGATGCGGATCCCGTTCCCGATGCTGCGCCAGACGGCGTGGCTGCTGACGGCCGCGACGATCGCGTTCAACGGCGCCGCCTCCTGGCCCGATCCGCTGGGCACCGCGATGCACGCGGTCATCCCGGTGCTGTTCGTCGTCTCCGTCGAGGCCGCCCGGCACGCGGTGGGCCGGATCGCGGACATCACGGCCGACAAGCACATGGAGGGCGTCCGCCTCACCCGCTGGCTGCTCTCGCCGATCCCCACGTTCAAGCTGTGGCGGCGGATGAAGCTGTGGGAGCTGCGCAGTTACGAGCAGGTCATCAAGCTCGAACAGGACCGGCTGATCTACCAGGCCCGCCTCCAGGCCCGCTTCGGCCGCAACTGGCGGCGCAAGGCGCCGATCGAGTCGATGATGCCGCTGCGCCTGGCGAAGTACGGCGTGCCGCTCGCCGAGACCGCCCCGGCCGGCCTCGCCGCCGCCGGCATCGAACCGGCCCTGCTGCCGCCGTCGCCCGTCGAGGCCGACCGCCCGAAGGGCGAGCTGGGCCCCGCCGGGCCGAACCAGGCCGAGCCGGTCCACGCCGAGCTGCCGTACGGCCCCCACCAGGAGCCGAGCCGGCAGCACGGGCAGCAGCACAATCAGCAGCACGGCCAGGCCCCGCACCAGGAGCACGGGCCCCGGCCCGAGCAGGCCCAGCCCCACCCCCAGCAGCAGCAGACCATGTCGCTCCAGAAGCAGGAGCCGGCCGTCCCGCCCACCCACGACAGCCCCTGGTTCGCCGCCCAGAAGCTGCCGGACAACGTCCACGAGAGCGCGTACGACCCGGAGTACGTCGAGGGCGTGGAGCGGACCCCGGTCCAGATCCCCGCGGGCCCCGGCCGCACCCGGCCGCTGGGTGACGTCGGCACCATCGGCGCGGTCCCGCACCCCCGCCAGGAGGAGCAGGCCCCCGAGCCGTCCGAGGTCCCCGACCCCGAAGAGGCACCGCAGGTGGAGCAGTGGCCCATGGAGGACACCGACTTCGCCCGCGAGGCGTACGAGGTGTTCAGTGAGTACACGGACGCGCAGGGGCAGTACCCGTCCGTGGAGGTCCTGGACATCCACCTCGCCGACACGCGCAACGTCCGCCACCCGCGCTCGACAGAGCTGCTCCAGCAGCTGATGCCGCAGTTCAGGCAGGCCTACGCGCAGCGGCCTACCGCCGAGCAGCCCGCCTGACCCGGCGCCCTCACCCGTACACGGGGAAAGCCCCCGCACGGCGGAAGGGCCGCCGCCCGGGAGAAACCCTCCCGGGCGGCGGCCCTTCCGGTACGTCGGCCGTCGTACGCCGTTACGCGCCCAGCAGCCTGCGCACCCGGTCCGCCCCCACCGCGAGCAGCAGCGTGGGCAGGCGCGGGCCCGTGTCGCGGCTGACGAGGAGGCGGTAGAGCAGCGCGAAGAAGGACCGTTGCGCGGCCTTCAGCTCGGGCGTCGGCTCGGCGTCCGGCTCCAGCCCGGCCAGCACCTTCGGCACGCCGTAGACCAGCGTGGTGAGGCCGTCCAGTGACCAGTGCGTGTCCAGGCCCTCCAGGAGGAGGCGCAGGGACGCGCGGCCCTGGTCGTCGAGCGAGCCCAGCAGCTCCTTGTCGGGCTCGTCCCGGACGATGGTGCGGGCCTCGGCCGGGACCTGGGTGGTGATCCAGTTCTCGGCCCGGTCGAGGCGCGGGCGCGCCTCGTCCAGCGAGGTCAGCGGGTTCTCCGGGTCCAGCTCGCTGAGGATGCGCAGCGTCTGGTCCTCGGCGCCGGCGGTGATGTCGGCGACCGAGGCGAGCGTCCGGTACGGCAGGGGGCGCGGGGTGCTCGGAAGCTCCCCGGCGGCCGTGCGGACGGCCCGGGAGTACGCGGCGGCGTCGGCGGGCAGCACCGTGCCCTCGACGACCTTGCGGCCCAGCGAGTCCCACTCGTCGTACAGCCGCTGGATCTCCTGGTCGAAGGCGATCTTGAACGACTGGTTGGGCTTGCGGCGGGCGTAGAGCCAGCGCAGGAGCGGCGCTTCCATGATCTTCAGCGCGTCGGCCGGGGTGGGGACCCCGCCCTTGCTGCTGGACATCTTGGCCATGCCGGAGATGCCGACGAAGGCGTACATCGGCCCGATGGGCTGCACGCCGTCGAAGACCTCGCGGACGATCTGGCCGCCGACGACGAAGGACGAGCCGGGCGAGGAGTGGTCGACGCCGCTGGGCTCGAAGATCACGCCTTCGTACGCCCAGCGCATCGGCCAGTCGACCTTCCAGACGAGCTTGCCGCGGTTGAACTCGCTGAGGCGGACCGTCTCGGCGAAGCCGCACGCCGAGCAGGTGTAGTTCAGCTCGGTGGTGTCGTCGTCGTAGGAGGTGACGACGGTGAGGTCCTTCTCGCAGTTGCCGCAGTAGGGCTTGTACGGGAAGTAGCCGGCGCTGTTGCCGCTGCCGTCGTCCTCCCCGGCGGCGCCGGAGCCCTCGGCGGCCTCCAGCTCGGCCTCGTCGACCTTCTTCTGCTGCTGCGGCTTCTTGCCGCCCTTGCCCTGAGCCGCCGCCGGGTCCTTCTTGGTCCGGTAGCGGTCGAGAACGGCGTCGATGTCGGCGCGGTGCTTCATCGCGTGCAGGATCTGCTCGCGGTAGGCCCCGGCGGTGTACTGCTCCGTCTGGCTGATTCCGTCGTACTCGACGCCCAGCTCGTCCAGGGCCGCCGTCATGGCGGCCTTGAAGTGCTCGGCCCAGTTCGCGTACGCCGAGCCGGCCGGGGCGGGCACCGAGGTCAGCGGCTTGCCGATGTGCTCGGCCCAGGACGCGTCGACGCCGGGGACGCCGTTCGGGACCTTGCGGTAGCGGTCGTAGTCGTCCCAGGAGATCAGGTGGCGCACGGTGTACCCGCGGCGGCGGATCTCGTCGGCGACCAGGTGCGGGGTCATGACCTCGCGGAGGTTGCCGAGGTGGATCGGGCCCGACGGGGACAGACCGGAGGCGACGACGACCGGTTTGCCAGGCGCACGACGCTCCGATTCGGCGATGACATCGTCCGCGAAGCGGGAGACCCAGTCGGTCTCGGTGCTGGTCTGACTCTCGGCCACGGTCGGCACGTCCTTCTCTCGTTCTGGCGGTCCCAGTGGGTTGCCGACCATTCTCCCAGCTACCCCCCGCAGCGCGAAAACGGCTTTACGCCCCGTGGGATACTGGACCGATCCCTTGTACCCCTACGGAAACGGCAGCCAGCCATGGCCTCGGTCCCTTCCCTCGCTTCCACGCTCCAGCAGCAGCTGGCGGACGCCCTGACGGCAGCCCTGCCGGATGCCGGCACCGCGGACCCGCTGCTGCGCCGAAGCGACCGGGCCGACTTCCAGGCCAACGGCATCCTGGCGCTCGCCAAGAAGCTCAAGGGCAACCCCCGGGAGCTGGCCGGCCAGGTCACCGCCGCCCTCCCGGCGGGCGAGCTGATCAAGGACATCGAGGTCTCCGGCCCCGGCTTCCTCAACATCACCCTCGCGGACAGGGCGATCGTCGAGACGCTGGCCGCCCGGGCCGCCGACCCCGAGGGCCGCCTCGGCGTGCCGGTGGCCGCGGACGCCGGAAAGACGGTCATCGACTACGCCCAGCCCAACGTGGCCAAGGAGATGCACGTCGGCCATCTGCGGTCGGCGGTCATCGGCGACGCGATGGTCAGGATCCTGGAGTTCACCGGCGAGGACGTCGTCAGGCGGCACCACATCGGCGACTGGGGCACCCAGTTCGGGATGCTCATCCAGTATCTGATCGAGCACCCGGGCGCCCTGAAGCACGAGGGCGACGCGAGCGACGGCGAGGCGGCGATGTCGACGCTGAACCGCGTCTACAAGGCGTCCCGGGCCCTGTTCGACTCGGACGAGGCGTTCAAGGCCCGGTCCCGGGACCGGGTGGTGGCCCTCCAGGCCGGTGACCCCGAGACGCTGGAGCTGTGGCAGGGCTTCGTCGACGAGTCGAAGATCTACTTCCACTCGGTCTTCGACAAGCTCGACATGGAGGTCCGCGACCCCGACATCGTCGGCGAGTCCGGCTACAACGACATGCTGGAGGAGACCTGCCGGATCCTGGAGGAGACGGGTGTCGCCGTCCGCTCCGAGGGTGCGCTGTGCGTGTTCTTCGACGATGTGAAGGGCCCGGACGGCAACAAGGTCCCGCTCATCGTGAAGAAGACGAACGGCGGTTACGGCTACGCGGCGACCGACCTCTCCGCGATCCGCAACCGGGTCCAGGACCTCAAGGCCGACACCCTGCTGTACGTGGTGGACGCCCGGCAGTCGCTGCACTTCAAGATGGTCTTCGAGACGGCCCGGCGGGCCGGCTGGCTGGGCGACGGCGTCAAGGCCGTGCAGCTGGCCTTCGGCACGGTCCTCGGCAAGGACGGCAAGCCGTTCAAGACCCGTGAGGGCGAGACGGTCCGGCTGGAGGACCTGCTCGACGAGGCGGTCGAGCGGGCCACCGCGGTCGTCCGGGAGAAGGCCGGGAAGGTCGGCCTGTCCGAGGCGGAGATCGTCGAGAACGGCCGGTACGTCGGCATCGGGGCCGTGAAGTACGCGGACCTGTCGACCTCCGCCGTACGGGACTACAAGTTCGACCTCGACCAGATGGTGTCGCTGAACGGCGACACGTCGGTGTACCTCCAGTACGCGTACGCGCGTATCCAGTCGATCCTGCGCAAGGCCGGGGACGCGGTTCCGGCCGCCCACCCGGAGCTGGCGCTGGCCCCGGCGGAGCGGGCGCTCGGCCTGCACCTGGACCAGTTCGGCGAGGTGCTCTCCGAGGTGGCCGCGGGCTACGAGCCGCACAAGCTGGCCGCGTATCTCTACCAGCTGGCGTCGCACCTGACCACGTTCTACGACCAGTGCCAGGTGCTCAGCCCGGACAACGCCCCGGAGGTCGTCGAGAACCGGCTCTTCCTGGTCGAGCTGACCGCCCGGACCCTGCACCGGGGGATGGCGCTGCTGGGCATCCGGACGCCCGAGCGCCTCTGACCGCCGCCGTACGTACGTCGGCCCCGGCACCCGCGGAACGGGCGCCGGGGCCGATCGCGTCCCTACGAGGTCACTGCGGGCGGCCCAGCGCCCACCCCGACACGTCGGAGAGGCGTCCGCGCCACAGCGGCAGGGAGACCGGGGTCATGGCCCCGGCGACGAGGGTGACGTCCCGCAGATGGATCCAGCGGGGCAGCCGGGCCGTCCCCGGCGCTTCCTCCTCCGCGCGCAGCTCCCGTACGCCCTGGTCGACCGTCTCGGGGAACTCGGCGAGCAGGTTGGCCCCCTCGCCCTCGACCTGGCGCAGGCTCCTGGCCCACTCGGCCTTCCACTGCTCGTGCCCGATGACGTCGCCGTGCAGGAGGCCGCCGGGGTGCGTGAGGGTGAGGGGCAGACTGGAGCGGGGGTCCTCGTCGAGGAGCTGGATGAGCAGTTGGAGCTGAAGATCCGGCAGGGGTTCGGTGATCACCGCTGCGGACGGTGCCGGTGAGGTGTCGGCGATGACGCTCATGGGCCCTGCCCTTCACATGGCGGACGACGGTCGTCCTCCCCGCCTGCCCGGTGACGGCGCGGGCACGCCCCCGAGGCCCCAGTTCTCAGAGGAAGCGGCGGATCGGCACGACGGCCGCTTCCTTGGCCCGCTGGACGAGGTCGCGGCGCTTCCATCGGCCGCGCTCGATCAGGATGCTCTTCTCGCGGTCCTCCTCGAAGTGGCTGTCAAGGGTCGCGGTGAAGTCCTGGTCGAGGACGGCGAGCATGACTTCCTCGTCGTGGTCGAGGGAGCGGCGGTTGAAGTTGGTGGAGCCGATGAGCGAGGCGACCCGGTCGATGGTGAGGGTCTTGGTGTGCATCATCGTCGGCTGGTACTGGTAGATCTTCACACCGCAGTCGGTCAGGTCCTCGTAGTAGCGCTGCCCGGCGAGCTGGCAGACCCGCTTGTCGGTGTGCGGTCCCGGCAGCAGGATCTCGACCTCCACCCCGCGCGCGGCGGCGGCGCACAGCAGCCCGGTGAAGTAGGCGTCGGGGGCGAAGTAGGCGGTGGTGAGGCGGATGCGTTCCTCGGCGGACTCCAGGACGACCCGGATCAGGGTCTGCATGTCCTGCCAGCCGAAGGAGGCGGAGCCGCGGACGACCTGGACGACGGAGTCGCCGTGGTGCTCCTCGCTGATGAACCGGTCGCGGTCGTCGAACAGCTCGTCGTGGCACTCGGCCCAGTTCTGGGCGAAGGCGGCGGCCAGTCCGTCGACGGCGGGCCCGGTGACCTGGACGTGGGTGTCCCGCCACTCGTGCTCGTTGCGGGCGTCACCGCACCACTCCTCGGCTATCCCGACGCCGCCGGTGAACGCGGTGCGCTCGTCGACGACGAGGACCTTGCGGTGGCAGCGGTGGTTCTGCTTGAGCGGTGAGAGGTGGAGGGGCTTGCGGAACCAGGTCACGGTGACCCCGGCCTCGTCCATGAGGGCCAGCTGGTCCTTCTCGATGAGCCGCGATCCGAACCCGTCGAGCATGAGCCGCACCCGGACCCCGGCGCGGGCGCGGTCGGCCAGGGCCTCGGCGAACTGGAGAGCGATGTCACCCCGCCAGTAGACGAACGTCATCAGGTCGACGGTGTGCTCCGCGCCCCGGATCGCCTCCAGCATCGCACCGAAGATCGCGTCTCCGTTACGGAGCGGGACGAGGGCGTTGCCCTCGGTGGCGGCGATGCCGATCAGCCGCTCCAGCCTGCGTCTGAGCCGCAGGGACCGCTTCTCGCAGGTGCGGTCGTCCAGGGCCGGTCGGTCGGTGGCTTCTGCAGCAATGGCGGACATGGGTCACCTTGTGAGGACGGGGACGGGGACGGGGCGGCCGTACGCCGACACACGGCGCGGCGGCTGCCGGGGCCCCGCAGACTGTACTCCCGAGTTCCGCACACGTGTACGGCCACTGCCGGTCAGGAGGCGGAGACGGGGCCTCAGGGCTGGCCGGCGCGCTCCCAGCCGTAACCGGGGCCCCCGTGCACGTACTCCGGGCGCCCCTTCATCCCGCTCAGCCGGAACGGCTTCCCGCGGTCGTCGATCCGCAGCGTCCCTTCCTTGCCGCCGCTGCTCCACTCCAGCTCCAGGTACCAGGTGACGTCGTAGCCGACGGCCTTCATGTCGAGGTTGAAGACCTCCACGTCCTCGGACGACACCTTGTACGGGAAGTCCACCGCCGGCACCTCGATGTCCCCCTGCGTCCCCGGAACCGCCCGGAGGGTGGGATGCCCGGCGTCGAGGTTGGCGGCGAAGGTCTGCGGCGTGATCCCGCTGCCGCAGCCGTTGCCCATCAGGTACGCCGACCAGGGCAGCGGTGCCTTGCGGGACACGACGCGGACGTTCATCCCCTTCAGGACGACCGCCTCGCGCGAGGTCCCCTGGACGGTGAGCTGGAGCAGCATGTTCCCGGCGTCGACCCCGCCGTACGACTCCGCCCAGCCGCGCCGGTCCTGCGGCGCGGGCGGCGGGTCGAGCTCGTCGGGCCCCCGGTTCACCAGGTAGTGCTGGCCGCAGGGTTCTTCCCAGTTGTACGAGGAGATGCTGACGGTCGGCGGAGCGCCGAGGCCCGTACCGCCCCCGCCATCGCCGCCCCCGCTCTGGGACTGCCCGGGGCCCGAGCCCGCCGAGGGCCTCCCGGACGGCTGCCCGGACGGGGACGCGGAGGCGCTCGCCGAAGGACGGGCCGAACTCGGACTCCCGGAGGGCCGGGGCGTGGCCGGGGCGGAGCCCTCCGGCGCGGCGGCGAGGTCCCCGCCCGCGTCCTCCACCCGGTCCGCGGCGCTCCCGCCGCTCTCCTTGCCCGACCCGGCGAGATCGACGGCGACGACGGTGGGGACGAGGAGCGCGGCGACCCCGGCGGCGGCGATGAGCACCCGCGTACGCCGGGAGAGCCGGGACCAACGGGAGCCCGGGCCCGACCGATCGCCACCCGAGGTGACGGCCGGCGCAGCCGGCCTGGGCAGCTCGGTCGACCCCGGCGGCTCACTCGCCTCCACCCCACCAGGAACAGCGGCAGGCGCGGCATCAGACGTGGCGTCAGGCACAGCAGCAGACACAGCCGCAGTCGCAGTCGCAGTCGCCGCAGGAGGCCGCCGCCGGGCCGCATCCGCCACGATCCACCGCCGGTGCACCTCCACCAGCTCGTCGCCCGACGCCCCGCACACCCGCGCGAACCGCTCCACCGGGGCGAACTCGTTCGGCACGGCGTCCCCGTTGCAGTACCGGTGGAGGGTCGACGTACTGACGTGCAGCTTCCCCGCCAGTACGCCGTAGCTGCGCCCCGAACGGTCCTTCAGATCCTTCAGCAGAGCCGCGAACTCCACGGCCTCCGGCGTCGCCACGACGGCGTTCCCCTTCCTCGTGCGTCCCGGAACGGCATTCCAGGGACGCGGAATTCCCGCAGGTCACCGTACGCGTAGACGTTCCAGCGTCCCCAATGGTTCGGCAGGCGTTGCGGCAGGAATCCGCCGTCCCACAAGCTCGGACCAGACCACAGCAGCACCGCCGCCGGACCGGCGTTCAACCGGACCGACACATCAACCGAGTACGGGGAGTACCACCATGCGCACCAACCGCACCCGCACCATCGCCCTCGCCGCCAGCGTCGTCGCCGCCGCTCTCTCACTCACCGCATGCGGCGGCGAGGACAAGGCCATGGGGACCAAGCCGGCCGGCGCTGCCGAGACGGCGACACCCGCGGCGACGAGCACCGGCGCCACGGCGCAGCCGGACGCACCGGAAGGCGGAAGGCCCGAGACGCAGACCGTCCCCGCCGAGGGGAAGCACGCGGGCGGCAACGGCAACGGCGACACCCGGGGCAAGAAGCCGGCGGCCGGGCCGAACGAAAAGATCGCGGCAGCGAGCCCGGCCTGCACGCCCAAGAACTCCACGGTCAAGGTCTCCTCGGTGAGCCGCCCGATCAACCACCTGCTGCTCACGGTGACCAACACCGGCTCCACCAACTGCTCCGCCTACTACGCGCCGTTCCTCCGCTTCGACGGCGCCCAGGCGGTGTACCCGGTCCTCGACGACAGCAAGCCGCAGGCGGTCGTCACGCTCGCCCCGGGCGAGGAGGCGTACGCGGGCATCGCGCTGCTCGGAGAGCCCGGCGAGAACGAGCCGGTCAAGAGCGACAACCTCGGCGTGATCATGGTCGACCGGGGCAACAAGCCGAAGGGCGAGGCCATGCTGAAGCTCCCGGCGGGGACTTCCACGGACGGCCTCGGCTTCGTCACCTACTGGCAGTCGGACCTCGAGAACGCCCTGATGTACTGACCGGACGGGCGGCCCGCCCGTGGGCAGGTCCCTGACCCGTCGCCGCCGTCATCCCGCCCGGACCGTCTCGTAACGGAGCATCGCGACCCCGTTGCCGAAGGTCCGGGTCTCCACCAGCCGGAGCATCTGCCGCTCCTCCGTGTCCCGGAAGAAGCGGCGGCCCCGGCCGAGGATGACGGGGTGGACGTAGATCCGGTACTCGTCGATCAGATCGGCCCGCCGGAACGACTCCAGCAGATCCGCCCCGCCGACCGCCAGGTCCCCCGACGCGGCGTCCCGCAGACCGCGCACCTGCTCGGGGTCGACCTCGTGCAGCAGCGTCGCGTTGGGCCCCACGCTCTCCAGCGTCCGCGAGAAGACGAACTTCGGCATGCCCCGCCAGATGCCCGCGAACTCGGCCATCGGGCCCTCGTTGGCCGGGTCCTGATCGGCGGTCGGCCAGAAATCCTCCATCAGCTCGTAGGTGACGCGTCCTTCGACGAAGCCGCCCATGGTCCGGAAATAGTCGTTGAAGTGCTGGTGCACCTCCTCGTCGACGGTGTGCCAGTCGATGTCGTGGTCGGGCCCTTCGAAGAATCCGTCGAGGGAGAGCGAGATGGACGTGACGATCTTGTTCACGGCGGCTCCTGCCGGATCGGCCCGGTCGACGGGGACCGGGGCGGCGCGCAACGGGGCCTTGACGATACGTCTCCCCCAGCCGGTACACCGGGAGATGAGCCCTCCCGTGCCAGGCGTCGGCGCGTGGGAAGCGGCCTGGCCGGCACATGATCACCTGCGTCGTGCGGCGGCACGCACGGCTTCAGCCCCCGAGTTCACCGGCTCCCGGGGCCGCGCGGCTCCGGGCCCCCGGCCTCCGGGACCACCGCCGACTCCTTGTCAGTGCCGCCGCCTAGGCTCCCCGTCATGGCGACGCTCCCGAATCCTCTGCCCGATCCGGCCTCCTCCGGCCTGGTCCTCCCGCCCGGCTCCCTGGTGGACGCCACGCTGGACGGCCCCTGGCCCGAACCGCTGCTCTGGCACGCGGACGGCCCGGCGGCCCCGCGCGACTGGCCGGACCTGCGGGCGGCCGGGAGGCGGGTCGGGCTGTTGCCGGTGCTGGTCACGGGCGGCCGGCGCGACCAGTGGCCCGAGGACTGGGACCTCTGCCCGGACGCCACGTCGTATCCCGGTGACCACGACGCCGAGGAGGTCCTCGCGGGGTACTGGGCGGACCACGTCGACCACGCGGACGACGAGACCGGCGACGGCACGGCAGCCGACGAGGACGCCCCGGGCCGCGGCTCGTCCTGGCCCGGTCTCGCGCCCGTTCCCGTCCGGGAGGCGGCCGAGGACGCGGACAGCGTGGCCGCGGGCCTCGCGGGCGTCATCGCCGCCGACGCCGACGCGTGGCTCGGCGGAGCCCGGATGGCCCTCGTCCCGGCCCGCCGCAGCGCCGACATACCGGCGGCGATCGGCTGGTCGGGCCCGATGAACCACGAGAACGACGTGGCCCGGCTCTGCGCGGTGCTCCGTTCCTGGGAGGACCGCTTCGACGCCCGGGTCGTGGTGCTCGGCTTCGACACGATGATCGTCTCCGTGGGCCGCCCGCCCGCGACCGGCGAGGAGGCCCGTGCCCTGGCCGCCGAGCACTACGCGTTCTGCCCGGACACCATCGACCAGGCCCCGCCGCACGATCTCGACGCCTACGCCGAGAAGGCCGTGCTCAACCAGGAAGCGTGGTCGTTCTGGTGGGACTGAACACGGCGGGACGGCAGACGGCGGGACGGCAGACGAAGGGAGGGCGGACGATGGGACCGGACACGGACCGTCCGGCCGGGCAGCGGTCGGACCTGGCCCGGATCAAGGCCTGGTGGCGCACGCTCGGTGGCGAGACGTTCGTCGCCCTGCCTCCCCCCACCCGCGGCCGCTACACGCAGTCCGACGGCCACGCGGACGCCGCCGAGCTGTTCGCGACCCGCGGCATCCCCGAGACCGCCTCCTTCGCCTACTGGCACTGGCAGTCCCAGGACGCCTTCGACCGCTCCGGCGCCCTCGGGAAGGTGCTGTACCTGCACTGGGGCGGCGACCACACCACCGTCGCCACAGGCCTCGGCGACGGCCCTCCCGGCTACCGGATCGTCAACGGCGGCCCTCAGGGCGCCTTCCAGCTGGACCGGGTCACGGCGACTGACGCCGACGGGCTGCCCGACCCTCAGGACACCGCGGGCGTACGCCAGTTCCTCGACCGGCTCGGTGTGAACCGCCACCGCGGCCATGCCCCGCTGGCCCCCGCCGAGGAGCACTGGCTGCACGACCGGCTGGCCGGTCCGGTGGAGCTGTCCGGCGCCGCCGGGTTCGTGACCGTACTGGAGGCGCGCCGGGCGCTGACCCCGGAGGAAACCTCACGGCTGCTGCCCGCCTGGCGGGAGGAGTACGCCGGGCGGCTCACCGAGTGGCGAGCCTGGGCGGACCTGCTGAACGCGCTGCTGCGCCACGGCCACGAGGAGGCCGACGACGTCCGGGAGGTCGTGGAGGACATCGGGCCCCGGGCGTCCGACTGCCTGCGCGCCTTCCCCTCCCCCCGTTCCCTGGACGTCCTGCGCCGCTGGTCGCTCGCCGGCCACGCCACCGCCATCCCCGCATGGCTCGACGTACACCGGGCCATCCACGAGCCCGACCCGGTGCGGTCCGCCCATGCGCTCGCCGGAGAGCTGACCGCACACGACGCCCCCGAGGCGTCCCTGACCAGACTGTTCACCGCGCTCACCACCGCCGTGACGGAGGACTGGCGCGCCACCCGGCCGGAGAAGGACCGGGACGCCGCCCAGGAGTTCTCCGCCCTCACCGCCGTCCGGTTCGCCACCGACGACCGCCTGCCGCGCCCCCTGCGCGTGGCAGCCGCCTCAACGGCGTACGACCGGGTCGCCCACGTACGGGAGCGGGCCGCCGGGTACCCCGGCGTCACCGAGGCCGAGGTCCTCGCCGCCGTCGACCGCTACGAGGCCGCCCGCGACGACCTCCTCGCGGCCACCGGACCCGACCTCGCCGGCTACGAAGGCGGCCTCGGCGACATCTACCACCGCTACCGCACCCTCTGCCCCGCCGACGTCCGGTGGTTGCGCGACCGGCTCGCCGACCCGGCCACCGGCGTCCAGGGCATCGCCTTCTGCCTGGAGTTGCTCCACGCCCACGGCGTGGCCACCGCACCGGACCTCCAAGCCCTCCTCCCCCGCTGGAAGAAGGAGCTGACCAAGCGGTACCGCACCACGTACACCGAGTGGCGCCACCCGCTGGTCACCCTGACCTGCCTCGCCCTCGACCTGGAACACCCGGCCGCCGACGACCTGCTGGCCTGGTGGGCGAAGCCCAAACCGCTCTGGAAGAACCCGGTCCGGCTGCTCACCCACCTCGGCGCCCCCGACGAGGCGAAGGCCGCCGAGCTGTGGGAGTTCATCGTCTCCGGCGGGGACGACAACGGGCACCTGATGACCTGGGTGCTGCTCCGCGCCCGCCTCGACGGCACGCACCCCCTGCACGTCGCGGAGCAGTTGATCGGAGAGCCGGGCGTCCGCGCGTACGTCCTGCACCGCGTGCTGATCGGAGTGGCCGACCCCGCCCAGCCGCTGTGGCACTACGCGATCGACCCGCGCAGCCGCGGCTGGTGGCGGCGCGCCCAGGAGGTGGCGGACCACCCCGGCCTGTCCGCCGAGGCCCGCGCGATCGGGCTGAAGGCGGCCCGCCGGCACTGCATCACCCGCCACCCGGACCAGGTCCGCCCGGCCCCCACGCAAGGCGAGGTGGACGCGGCCCGGGCCTGGCTGGAGGCCCGCGCCGACAGGGCCGCCGCCGACTGAGCCCTCGTACTCATGCGGGCGGCGGCCCCTCGCGGTTGACTCGACCACATGAGCGCGAACAGCCACGCCGGCGGCAACGGCAGCACCCCGGCGTCCGACCCCGCCCACGCCACCGACCGCCGCGCGTGGGCCGCCCCGCTGATCGCCACGGTCGTGACCCTGCCGATCGGGCTCATCGCCCTGTTCATCGGCGGACTCGCGCCGATGGCGTGCGACTCCTGCAACGGCGCGGCGGCCGACCGCTTCGACGCGAGCTTCACCACCGCCTGGACCGTCCTGTGGAGCGGCCTGCTCATCGCCCTGGCCGTGCTGATCGCCAGCTGGGCGGTCCCGCACCAGCTCCGCTACGCCGCCCGCCGCGTGGGCCTGGCCCTGGCCGCGCCTGCCACCGCCGTGGTCACTTTCGTAGCATTCATGGCACTGGTCGACTGGCCCTGACAGAAAGTGTCCACCCCCATGAACGACACGAACCTCACGACCACGACGGAAGCCGCTTCCGCGGCCGAAGCCGCAGAGCGCCTGATAGCCGAATTCCGTGCGCTGCCCGCCGGCAGCGACCGCAAGCGCGAGATCATCACCGAGCTGGACGCCAACACCCAGGCGCTGCCGTTCCTCGTCTCGGTCGTCGCGGACCCGGGCGAATACGACCTCGCGCGGGTCGAGAGCGCCACCGTCCTGCGCCTGTGGCCCCCGGCCGACCCCGCGCTGCGCCACGAAGCGGGCCGCGCCCTGCTCACCGCGCTGCGCGACCCGGCGGAGGACCTGGTCCGGCAGTACGCGGCGATGTCCCTGGCGCCCTACACCGGCGACCCGGTCGTCGCCACGGCCCTGGACACCACCGCGCGGGCCGACGAGGACCCGCTCGTACGGGACAGCGCCCGCTTCTCCATCAAGGAGGCCCACCGGCTCCAGGAGACCGGAGCGGGTGGGCCGTGATCGCGCGGGGGGCTCAGCCCCGCCCGGCGTTCCGTCCTCCGAGCCACCCGGCGGCCTCGGTCGCCCAGTAGGTGAGGATCATCTGCGCCCCGGCCCGCCGGATCCCGGTCAGGCTCTCCAGGATCGCCTTGTCCCGGTCGATCCAGCCCTTCTCGGCGGCGGCCTCGATCATCGCGTACTCGCCGCTGATCTGGTACGCCGCGACCGGCACGTCCGCGGAGTCCGCGACCTTGGCGAGGATGTCCAGATACGGTCCGGCGGGCTTCACCATGACCATGTCCGCCCCCTCCGCCAGGTCCAGCGCCAGCTCCCGCAGCGACTCGCGGGCGTTGGCCGGATCCTGCTGGTAGGTCTTGCGGTCACCGGTCAGCGAGGAGCCGACGGCCTCGCGGAACGGGCCGTAGAAGGCGGAGCTGTACTTCGCGGTGTAGGCGAGGATCGACACGTCCTCGTACCCGGTCTGGTCCAGGGCGTCCCGGATCACGCCGACCTGACCGTCCATCATCCCGCTGGGGCCCACCACATGGGCCCCGGCGTCCGCCTGGACCTGGGCCATCTCCGCGTACCGCTCCAGGGTCGCGTCGTTGTCCACCCGGCCGTCGGCCGTCAGGACCCCGCAGTGGCCGTGGTCGGTGTACTCGTCCAGGCACAGGTCCGACATGATGACCAGGCCGTCGCCGACCTCCTCGCGGACCGCGCGCAGGCCGAGCTGGAGGATCCCGTCGGGGTCGGTGCCCGCCGTGCCCCGGGCGTCCTTCTTCCCGTCCTCCGGCACCCCGAAGAGCATGATTCCCGAGACCCCGGCCGAGACCGCCTCGACGGCAGCCTTCCGCAGGGTGTCCAGGGTGTGCTGGTGCACGCCGGGCATGGCCGAGATGGCGACCGGGGCGTCGATGCCCTCCCGGACGAACGCGGGGAGGATCAGGTTCGCGGGGTCGAGCCGTGTCTCGGCGACCATCCGCCGCATCGCCGGGGTCGTCCGCAGCCGCCGGGGGCGGGAGCCGGGGAAGTTTCCGTACGCAGTCATCCTTCGACGATAGACCCGTACGTCCCGCGGTCTTACCGACACCGACGCCGGAAAGAACCGCGACCGGGCCGGCCGACAGCCCCGGCGGCCGGCCCCGGAGAAGACGGGTGGGCCCGGCCGCCGAAGCGACCGGGCCCACCCGTCCACGTACACCTACGTCGTCGTCCGGCGCCTGCGCGCACCCGGGCGCCGCTCGCTCGGCCGGGTGACCGGGTCGCCGGCCTCCTTCGCCGCGTCCCGCCGCTGCGCGCCGAAGGCGGCGAGCGCCTCGGCGAGCTTGTGCACCGACGGCTCGGGGGACAGCACGTCCACCCGCAGACCGTGCTCCTCGGCGGTCTTCGCGGTGGCCGGGCCGATACACGCGATGACGGTCACGTTGTGCGGCTTGCCCGCGATGCCGACCAGGTTGCGCACCGTCGAGGACGAGGTGAACAGGACCGCGTCGAAGCCGCCCCCCTTGATCGCCTCGCGGGTGTCGGCCGGCGGCGGCGAGGCGCGGACCGTGCGGTACGCGGTCACGTCGTCGACCTCCCAGCCCAGCTCGATGAGCCCGGCCACCAGGGTCTCGGTGGCGATGTCGGCGCGCGGCAGGAACACCCGGTCGATCGGGTCGAAGACCGGGTCGTAGGGGGGCCAGTCCTCCAGCAGCCCGGCGGCGGACTGCTCGCCGGAGGGCACCAGGTCCGGCTTGACGCCGAAGTCGACCAGCGCGGCGGCGGTCTGCTCGCCGACGGCCGCGACCTTGATCCCGGCGAAGGCCCGGGCGTCGAGACCGTACTCCTCGAACTTCTCCCGGACCGCCTTGACGGCGTTGACGCTGGTGAAGGCGATCCACTCGTAGCGTCCGGTGACCAGGCCCTTGACCGCGCGCTCCATCTGCTGGGGCGTACGCGGCGGCTCGACGGCGATCGTCGGGACCTCGTGCGGCACCGCACCGTAGGAACGCAGCTGGTCGGAGAGCGACGCGGCCTGCTCCTTGGTCCGCGGGACGAGCACCCGCCAGCCGAACAGCGGCTTGGACTCGAACCACGCGAGCTGGTCGCGCTGGGCGGCGGAGCTGCGCTCTCCGACCACGGCTATGACCGGCCGGTGGCCCTCGGGCGAGGGGAGCACCTTGGCCTGCTTGAGGGTCTGGGCGATCGTCCCGAGGGTCGCCGTCCAGGTGCGCTGGCGGGTGGTGGTGCCCGCGATCGTCACGGTGAGCGGGGTGTCGGGCTTGCGGCCCGCCGAGACGAGCTCGCCGGCGGCGGCCGCGACCGCGTCCAGCGTGGTGGAGACGACAGCGGTGGCGTCGCTCGCGCCGACCTCGCTCCAGCACCGGTCGGAGGCCGTGCGGGCGTCGACGAAGCGGACGTCCGCGCCCTGCGCGTCCCGGAGCGGCACCCCGGCGTACGCGGGCACGCCGACGGCGTTCGCGATGCCCGGGACCACCTCGAAGGGCACCCCGGCGGCGACGCAGGCGAGCATCTCCGCGCCCGCGTCGCCGTCCAGACCCGGATCGCCCGCGACGGCACGGACCACCCGCCTGCCGCCCTTCGCGGCCTCCATGACAAGATTGGCCGCATCCCTGAGAACGGGTACCCCGGCGCTTGCTGACGAGACGTCAACAAGCGTCAGCTCAGGCGTGCTCACGCCTTCCCGCGCATGGCTGCGAACGACGTCGAGCACATCGGGCTCGGCGACAAGGACGTCCGCGCTCGCGAGCGCTTCGACAGCGCGCAGAGTCAGCAGTCCCGGGTCGCCGGGACCGGCGCCGAGGAAGGTGACCTGGCCTTGGGCGGACAGGACCGGAAAGTCGGATGCGGCGGGGCCGGTGGGGCTCAAAGTGCTCGCTCCCCCATAAGACCGGCCGCACCCTTGGCGAGCATCTCGGACGCGAGTTCGCGACCGAGGGCCGCCGCGTCGTCGTGCGACGTGGGGACGGGACCGGTGGTGGACAGCTGTACGAGCGAGGAACCGTCGGTGGAACCGACGACTCCGCGCAGGCGCAGTTCGTTGACAACCTGCCCGTCGGCCAGGACGTCGGCCAGCGCACCCACAGGTGCGGAGCAGCCGGCCTCCAGGGCGGCGAGCAGGGCGCGCTCGGCGGTCACGGCGACCCGGGTGTACGGGTCGTCGAGCTCGGCGAGCGCGGCGGCGAGGTCGGCGCTGGACGCGGCGCACTCGATCGCCAGTGCTCCCTGGCCGGGAGCGGGCAGGACGGTGTCGACCGGCAGGAAGTCGGTCACCTCACCGCTCCGGCCGAGACGGCTGAGCCCGGCGGCGGCGAGGACCACCGCGTCGAGCTTGCCCTCACGCACGAACCCGATCCGCGTGTCGACGTTGCCCCGGATGGGGACGGTCTCGATCCGCAGTCCGTGGGAACGGGCGTACGCGTTGAGCTGCGCCATGCGGCGCGGCGAACCGGTGCCGATGCGGGCACCGTCGGGCAGCTGCTCGAAGGTCAGCCCGTCCCGGGCGACGAGCGCGTCGCGCGGGTCCTCGCGCTGCGGCACGGCGGCCAGCACGAGGTCGTCGGGCTGGCTGGTCGGCAGGTCCTTGAGGGAGTGGACGGCGAAGTCCACCTCGCCCCGCGCCAGCGCCTCGCGCAGGGCGGCGACGAAGACGCCGGTGCCGCCGATCTGCGCCAGGTGCTCGCGGGAGGTGTCCCCGTACGTGGTGATCTCGACGAGCTCGACGGCGCGCCCGGTCACCTCGCGGACCGCCTCGGCGACGAGCCCGGACTGGGCCATGGCGAGTTTGGAGCGCCGGGTGCCCAGCCGGAGCGGCGCGGCGCCCCGCGCGTCCGGCGATGAGTTGTCGGTCATGACCGCCCTCTATTCGGGTCGTTCAGGTCGGCCCGGGAGACGGCGGCCACCGTCTGCGGGTCGAGGTCGAAGAGTTCTCGCAGCGCGTCCGCGTACCCGGCGCCGCCGGGCTCGCTGGCGAGCTGCTTGACCCGCACGGTGGGCGCGTGCAGGAGCTTGTCGACGACGCGGCGCACGGTCTGGGTGATCTCGGCGCGCTGCTTCTCGTCCAGGTCGGGGAGGCGGCCGTCCAGCCGGGCGATCTCGCCGGCGACCACGTCGGCGGCCATGGTGCGCAGGGCGACCACGGTCGGGGCGACGTGCGCGGCGCGCTGGGCGGCGCCGAAGGCGGCCACCTCGTCGGAGACGATCGTGCGGACCCGGTCCACGTCGGCGGCCATCGGGGCGTCGGCGGACGCCTCGGCGAGCGACTCGATGTCGACGAGGCGCACCCCGTCGATGCGGTGGGCGGCTCCGTCGATGTCGCGCGGCATGGCGAGGTCGAGCAGGGCGAGCCGCACCGGACCGGTGGACTGGGCGGGCACGCTGGCCCGGCGCGGCGCGGCCGCCGGACCGGCGTGCGCGGCGGAGGCGGCGGAACCGTTCCCCACCCAGGCGGCGTGCTGGTCGACGTCGTCCGGGGCGGGGGCGTGGGCGGTGACCGCAGGTGCCTCGGGCGCGGCGTCCAGGGTCACGCCCAGGGCGTCGGCGAGGGCGTCGGCGGTGAGCACGAGTCCGGTGGAGCCGGTGCAGGAGACGACGATGTCGGCACGTGTCAGTTCGTCGCCCACCGCGGACATCTCGACGGCGCGGGCGCGCACGGCGGTGTCGTCGCCCTGCTGGAGGATCTCCACCAGGCGGTCCGCGCGGGCGCGGGTCCGGTTGGCGACGACGATCTCGGCGACACCGGTCCGGGCGAGGGTGGCGGCGGCCAGCGAGGACATGGAGCCGGCGCCGATGACCAGGGCGCGCTTGCCCCCGGCCCACAGGGCGGGGTCGGCCCCGGCGGCGAGCTGCTGGAGCCCGAAGGTGACGAGCGACTGCCCGGCCCGGTCGATCCCGGTCTCGCTGTGGGCGCGCTTGCCGACCCGCAGGGCCTGCTGGAAGAGGTCGTTCAGCAGCCGTCCGGCCGTGTGCAGCTCCTGGCCGCGCGCGAGCGCGTCCTTGATCTGGCCGAGGATCTGGCCCTCGCCGACGACCATCGAGTCGAGCCCGCAGGCCACCGAGAACAGGTGGTGGACGGCCCGGTCCTCGTAGTGCACATAGAGATACGGAGTGAGCTCGTCGAGACCGACGCCGCTGTGCTGGGCGAGCAGGGTGGAGAGCTCGGCGACACCGGCGTGGAACTTGTCCACGTCCGCGTACAGCTCGATGCGGTTGCAGGTGGCCAGCACGGCGGCCTCGGTCGCGGGTTCCGCGGCGAGGGTGTCCTGGAGCAGCTTGGCCTGGGTGTCGGCAGCGAGGGACGCCCGCTCCAGTACGGAGACGGGGGCGCTGCGGTGGCTCAGTCCGACGACGAGGAGGCTCATGCGGGCATCACGGCGGGCATGTCCCCGTCGGGTCCTTTTCGGCCGGGGGGCGTGGCACGCATCGGGGGCGCGCCCTCGTCCTCGGCGGTGGTGTCCTCGCCCGCCTTGCGCTGCTCGTGGAACGCGAGGATCTGGAGCTCGATGGAGAGGTCGACCTTGCGTACGTCGACGCCCTCGGGCACCGAGAGAACCGTCGGCGCGAAGTTCAGGATGGAGGTCACACCGGCGGCCACGAGCCGGTCGCAGACCTGCTGGGCCGCGCCGGGCGGGGTGGTGATCACACCGATGGACACACCGTTCTCGCTGATGATCCGGTCGAGGTCGTCCGTGTGCTGGACGGCGATCCCGGCCACCGGCGTACCGGCCATGGCGGGGTCGGCGTCGATCAGCGCCGCGACGCGGAAGCCGCGGGAGGCGAACCCGCCGTAGTTGGCCAGGGCCGCGCCGAGGTTACCGATACCGACGATCGCGACCGGCCAGTCCTGGGTGAGCCCGAGCTCACGGGAGATCTGGTAGACGAGATACTCGACGTCGTATCCGACACCCCGGGTGCCGTAGGAGCCCAGGTAGCTGAAGTCCTTGCGCAGCTTCGCCGAGTTGACGCCGGCCGCCGTGGCCAGCTCCTCGGAGGAGACCGTGGGGACCGATCGCTCGGAGAGCGCGGTCAGGGCGCGCAGATACAACGGAAGTCGGGCGACGGTGGCCTCGGGAATTCCTCGGCTACGGGTCGCCGGTCGGTGTGTTCGGCCAGTTGCCACGGTGCTCCTGCGGGATGAGCGGGGCTGCAGGCGGCCGTATGTCCCAAGACCGCCCCGTCGAATGCAGGCTATGTCTTTGTGAACGCGTGCACAAAGATTGTGTCCGTTTTGTCCGGTCAAAGTGACCGGGGTCACGCACATTTCCCGCGCGATCCCGGAACCAGGGACCGCAACGGCCCGTTGCAGCCTCGAAGGGGGCAAAGCAGTACACACTCCTCACAACTAAGCCCCCGAGGCCACTCAAAACGCCCGCAATGTTAACCGGGTTTCGCGTCCGCACCCAGCGCCCTGCGCAGCCTCGCGGGGTCCACGCGCCAGAACGTGTGCTGTTCGCCATCGATCAGCACCACCGGAATCTGCTCCCAGTACTCCTTGTACAGCTCCTCGTCCTCGGTGATGTCCTTCTCCACCCACGCCGCACCGGTCTCCGCGCAGACCGCGCCCACCACCGCCCGCGCGTCCTCGCACAGATGGCAGCCCGGCTTACCGACCAGCGTGACCACCCGCTCGGCGGGCTTCTTCTTCGTACGGCGCAGCAGAGGACTCATGCCTACATTCTGCGCTCGCCGCGCCTCCTTTCCAGGCCCGGGCGGCCCATCCCCCGTCCGTCCGGAATCAACCGATTCACCATTCCGCCCCGAAGCGTTCACGCCACCGCATCACGGCAGGTCGGGCAGGTACGGACCGACTGGCTATGCTCACCGCATGGCCGCTCTTGGATGGCTCACCCCCCGTAGGCGCTCCGCGACTGCGCGCAGCGTCCTGGCAGGCGAGGCCGCCGCCGAGGCCGCGCGCAAGACCTCGGCCGCCGACGACGACGCCGCCCTCCTGACCGGAACCTCCGAAGAGGCGCCCGAGGAGCTCGTGTTCCCCGTCGCCGGGGACGTCCGCGCCGCCGCCTTCTTCGACCTCGACAACACCGTGATGCAGGGCGCCGCGATCTTCCACTTCGGCCGCGGCCTCTACAAGCGCAAGTTCTTCGAACGCCGCGAACTCACCCGGTTCGCCTGGCAGCAGGCGTGGTTCCGGCTGGCCGGCGTCGAGGACCCCGAGCACATGCAGGACGCCCGCGACAGCGCCCTGTCCATCGTCAAGGGCCACCGCGTCTCCGAGCTGATGTCCATCGGCGAGGAGATCTACGACGAGTACATGGCCGACCGCATCTGGCCCGGCACCCGTGCCCTGGCCCAGGCCCACCTGGACGCCGGGCAGAAGGTCTGGCTGGTCACCGCCGCGCCCGTGGAGACCGCCACCATCATCGCCCGCCGCCTCGGCCTGACCGGCGCGCTCGGCACCGTCGCCGAATCGGTCGACGGCGTGTACACCGGCCGCCTGGTCGGCGAACCGCTGCACGGCCCCGCCAAGGCCGAGGCCGTCCGCGCCCTGGCCGCCGCCGAGGACCTCGACCTGGACCGCTGCGCCGCCTACAGCGACTCGCACAACGACATCCCGATGCTCTCGCTGGTCGGCCACCCCTACGCGATCAACCCGGACACCAAGCTCCGCAAGTACGCCCGCGCCCGCGACTGGCGGCTGCGCGACTACCGCACCGGCCGCAAGGCGGCCAAGGTCGGCATCCCGGCCGCCGCCGGGGTCGGCGCGCTCGCGGGCGGCACGGCCGCCGCGCTCGCCCTGCACCGCCGCCGCCGCTGACCCGCCGCCTTCACCGCGCCCCGCGCCCGCCCCGTCCGGTCACGGGGCGCAGCCACGCCCGAGGCGGCGCGGCCGATCGAAAGCCGTTTCGCCGCAACCGCCGACGCCCCTCCGGCCAGCCGGATCGCCGACGCCCGACCACAACACGTCGCCCCCATAGGCAGATCACGAAGTAATCCGATCAATAAACGGTCACCATGTGCTACTGGATGCGTCACTTAGCGATAAGAGAAGCGACGGAACCGGCGATTTAGACAACTGGGTGTAGCGCTGCCTGCACGAAGCGTTATTCTCCTCAGACGCATCACGGAGACCGCCACTCGCTACCACGGGTGACGATTTTCGAACTGCTCGTGATGGAAGCTCTGCCTCTGGGAGTCCCGTGTACCCACACGTCGGGGTTGACGCCTCGGGCCTGGCTACGCTGCGTGCATCGGTCGTTGACCGCTTGCGCGGCTTCGTCCCCACCGCGTACGCCGTCCCCGCATTTGCCGCCCCTGCACCTGCCGGCCCTTGCTACGCCCTGGCCGAACGCAGTGCGGCGGTCGGAAGACGCAGCACCCGCGCCGCCTCGACCGCCACGTCGACCGTCCGCCGTCCCACGGCCGACAGCGACAGCGCGCGCATGATGGATCTCGTCGAGCGCGCACAGGCCGGTGAGGCGGACGCCTTCGGCCGCCTGTACGACCAGTACAGCGACACCGTGTACCGCTACATCTACTACCGCGTGGGCGGCAAGGCGACCGCGGAGGACCTCACCAGCGAGACCTTCCTCCGCGCGCTGCGCCGTATCTCCACGTTCACCTGGCAGGGCCGCGACTTCGGCGCCTGGCTGGTCACGATCGCTCGCAACCTGGTCGCCGACCACTTCAAATCCAGTCGTTTCCGACTGGAAGTGACCACCGGTGAAATGCTCGACGCCAATGAGGTGGCGCGCAGCCCCGAGGACTCCGTCCTGGAGTCCCTCTCCAACGCCGCGCTGCTCCAGGCCGTCCGGCGACTCAACCCCCAGCAGCAGGAGTGCGTCACCCTGCGGTTCCTCCAGGGCCTCTCGGTCGCCGAGACCGCCCGCGTGATGGGCAAGAACGAGGGCGCGATCAAGACCCTCCAGTACCGAGCCGTGCGGACGCTCGCCCGACTCCTGCCGGACGACGCCCGCTGACGACCTCTGCGTGACCGTCCCGTCACGCACTGGTCCGATCATCTTTCGCGCGTAACCCAAGTGCCGCGCACGTCGTTGTGCCGGTTGCAGGCCCCCTGTCGTCACCACCTGTCCGTCTCCGCTCACTCCATCGAGTGGAATCGCTCAAGGTGGGCAACCTTCCGGACCGCCAGGGGAGTCGACCGTCATGACGAGAGGAGGTGCCGCCAGTGATCGCAAACGTTTCGGCACACCGGCGGGCGAACGCCTTCGCCCAGGCCCTGGAGGAGCAGACCCCCCAGGGTGCGGCGGCCGCAGAGCCCGCTGAGCCGGCCGACCAGGCCGACCGCGGACCGCTGTTGGCCCTGGCGAACGGCCTCGGTGAGCTACCGAAGCCGCAGTTGGACCCCGAGGTCAAAGTGGTGCAGCGAGCCCAGCTCGTCGCCGCCATGGAGGCCATGTTCGCCGAGGGCGGCGCGTCCACGGGCCCTACGGTGCCCGTGCAACGGGGCAAGGGGGCCCACCGGGCCTCACCACTGCGGAAACTGCGACCCCGCTCCCGCTGGGCGAAGGGGCTCACCGCCGGCGGGCTCACCGTCGGCGTGGCCGCGGGAGCCTTCGGCGGAGTGGCCGCCGCCAGCTCCGACGCCCTCCCCGGTGATTCGCTGTACGGGCTCAAGCGCGGGATGGAGGACATCAGCCTCGGCATGGCCAAGGGCGACGCCGACCGCGGCGAGGCCTATCTCGACCAGGCCTCCACCCGGCTCAGCGAGGCCCGCAGACTCATGGAGCGCGGCCGCTCCGGCACCCTGGACCACGAATCCCTCGGCGCCGTCAGACGCGCACTCAACGGCATGTCCCACGACGCCTCCGAGGGCCACCGCCTGCTCCGCTCCGCCTACCAGCGCGACGGAGCGATCGGCCCCATCCAGACCCTGGACACCTTCTCCCGCTCGCACCGCGACACCTGGAGCAGCCTCCGCGACCGGCTGCCCGTCCAGCTCACCGACGTCCGCGACGAGGTCACCTCCGTCTTCGACGCCATGGACGAGGAAGTCGCGCCGCTCCAGTCCCTCCTTCCCCGCCCCCCCGGCGAGGACAAGGGCACCGGACGCTCCGACACCACCACCGCCCCGGGCAAGGGCTCCCCCCGCACCGACGCCACCGCACCTCCGGCCTCCCCCGAGAAGCCCGGAGACCGCACCGACGGCAGCACGGACCCCCAGCCCCCCGGCTCGCCGGACTCCTCCGACGCCACCCCGGACGACGGCCTCCTCGGCGGCGGCACGGACGGCCTGCTGGACGAGCTCCCCACGGACGAGCTCACCCCGCCGCCCTCCGAGAACCGTCCGAGCGCACCCGCCGCCCCGGACGTCACGTTGCCCCCGCTCCTCCCGGGGCTCCTCCCGGGCCTCGGCATCGACGGCGAGAACCTCCGGCCGTAAGGCCGAAACGGAAGGGGCCGGCACGCGATCCGCGTACCGGCCCCTTGCTCGTCAGAGGGTCAGAAGAAGACCGACCGCCGCTGCACCAGCAGCTTGTACAGCGTGTGCTGGATCTGCTCCCGCACCTGGTCCGTCAGGTTGAACATCAGCATCGGATCCTCCGCCGCCTCCGGCGGATAGCCGTCCGTCGGGATCGGCTCACCGAACTGGATCGTCCATTTCGTCGGCAGCGGCAGCGCACCCAGCGGCCCCAGCCACGGGAACGTCGGCGTGATCGGGAAGTACGGGAAGCCCAGCAGCCTGGCCAGCGTCTTCGCGTTGCCGATCATCGGGTAGATCTCCTCCGCCCCCACGATCGAGCACGGCACGATCGGCGCACCCGCCCGCAGAGCCGTCGACACGAACCCGCCCCGCCCGAAGCGCTGCAGCTTGTAGCGCTCGCCGAACGGCTTGCCGATGCCCTTGAACCCCTCGGGCATCACCCCGACGATCTCGCCCCTCTCCAGCAGCCGCTGCGCGTCCTCCGCACAGGCCAGCGTGTGACCGGCCTTGCGCGCCAGCTCGTTGACGACCGGCAGATGGAAGACCAGATCGGCGGCGAGCAACCGCAGATGCCGCTCGGCCGGATGGTTGTCGTGCACCGCGACCTGGAGCATCAGCCCGTCCAGCGGCAGCGTCCCGGAGTGGTTGGCCACGATGAGCGCCCCGCCGTCCGACGGGATGTTCTCGATGCCCTTCACCTCGACCCGGAAGTACTTGTCCGCCAGCGGACGCAGCGCCGACATCAGGACCTGATCGGTGAGCTCCCGGTCGTACCCGAACTCGTCGACGTCGTAATCACCGGTGACCCGCCGCCGCAGGAACGCGAGCCCGCCCGCGATCCGCCGCTCCCAGCCCCCGGCCGACGAGCGGCCCGCGTCCGGACCGGACTCCCCGGGCCCGCCGTCCGTCTCCTCGGCCTCCGGGGACCCGTCGGGCAGGAGGCCGGGCTGGTCGGGCACCTGCGCCCCCGGCAGGGCGCTCACCGGAGCGGCGGAGCCGTCGCCCCGACCGCTGCCACCGCCGGCCCCGGTCCTGCGCCGCGCGGGACGCGCACCGCCACCGGACCGCGAACGGTCGTCGTCGAACGGAATGACCTTGGCATCCGCCATCGTGGGTGCGCTCCTCTACCTGGCGCCGTGAGTCGTCTGTGCCGCACCGGACCCGCGCTCCCGCGGTCCGGCGCCCTTCGGCAGCGGCAACGCCGCCAGCCGGTCCACCGCCCTGCCCACCGTCTCCGGCGGCAGCAGCCCGGGCCCCCGGCTCCGCGCGAACTCCGCGAAGGTCTCCGCCGTGGTGAACTCCGGCCGGAAACCGAGGGTCTCGCGCATCTGCACCGTCGAGACCACCCGGCCGTGGGTGAGAAGCCGGATCTGTTCCGGCGAGAAGTCGGTCATGCCGATCGTACGGAGCGCCGAGCCGACCCACGTGACGGCCGGCAGCAGCACGGGAACGGTGGGCTTCCCCAGCCTCCGCGAGCACTGCGACAGCAGCAGCACCCCGTCACCGGCGATGTTGAACGTGCCGCTGTTCAGCGTTCCGCGCCGGGGCTCGCTCGCCGCGATCCCGAGGACGTCGATCACATCGTCCTCGTGCACGAACTGGAGCCGCGGGTCGTAGCCGAAGACGGTCGGCAGGACGGGCAGCGACAGATAGTCGGCGAGCGGTGAGTCCGGGTGCGGCCCCAGGATGTTGGCGAACCGCAGCACGCACACCGCCACGTCCGGCCTGCGGCGGGCGAAGCCCCGTACGTACCCCTCGACCTCCACCGCGTCCTTCGCGAAGCCGCCGCTCGGCAGCGACTTGGGCGGGGTGGTCTCGGTGAACACGGCGGGGTCGCGGGGCGCCGACCCGTACACGCTCGTGCTGGACTTCACCACGAGCCGCTGCACCGTCGGCGACTTCTGGCAGGCGCCGAGCAGCTGCATGGTGCCGATGACGTTGGTCTCCTTGATCGCCGTCCGGCCGCCGGCGCCGAGCGCCTTGCCGGAGACGTCCAGGTGGACCACCGTGTCGACGGCGTACTCGGCCAGGATCCGCGCTATGGCCGACTGCCGGATGTCGGCGCGGACGAACTCCGCGTCGCCCAACTGGTGCGGGGGCGCAACCGCGTCGACCGCGATCACCCGGTCGACCCCGGGATCGCGCTGGACGCGCCGGACGAAGCGGCCCCCCAGCTGCCGGGCCACTCCTGTGACGAGGACGACCTTCCCCAAGACCAGTGCCTTCCGTCGGCCCGGAAAGCCTGACCCGGCTCCCCTGCTTCCCGCGGTAACTTCCCTGGCGGTCACCGTAGCGGGTGGACGGTTCCCTGTAACGCACCGCAGCCCCTCCACCGGAACGGCGGAGGGGCTGCGGATCTCACGAACTGCGTTCGCTTACTTCTTGTTGCGACGCTGAACGCGCGTGCGCTTGAGCAGCTTGCGGTGCTTCTTCTTGGCCATCCGCTTGCGCCGCTTCTTGATAACAGAGCCCACGACTACCCTCGCTCACTTCTTCTTCACTGGTGCGGGGCGTCTGGGCCCACACGACCTACGTCGGCCTAGCCTACCCGCCACTGTCCGAGGGACGTAATCCGCGGGCCACCCGAGGCTGACTCAGGCTGATTCCACCCCCACAAAGGACTCGCGGAGATACGCGTGAACCGCTTGCTCCGGCACCCGGAAGGACCTGCCCACCCGGATCGCCGGCAGATGACCGCTGTGCACCAGGCGGTACACCGTCATCTTCGACACTCGCATGACCGAGGCGACTTCCGCCACGGTCAGAAACTTGACCTCGTTGAGAGGCCTCTCGTTGTCAGCAGCCATGATCCACCTGTCCCTCCGCACCGGACGCGCACCGGCTTCCCCTCCGGTGACTCTTCGTCGTTGTGCGCTCACTCCCCAGATTAGGGGCGGGTGGTGCGAGTGGGGAAGAGGGGAGGCGATCGACGGCTTACTGTGACAGACAGGCCCGATTGAGCACATAGCGCGTCAACGGCCGGTAGAACGGCGCCCGTACGCCGTCGTCGAGCGGAACGACCACGGACACCCGCCCCTCCGCCTCCCCCACGAACAGCGCCGGGTCGTCCGTGTCCGCCGGACCGATCGCCTCGATCCCCAGCTGACCTGCACCGCAGACCCAGCCGTGGTCCCCGATCACCAGCTCGGGCAGCACCCCGAGCCGCTCCGCCGCGTCCTGCAGCGCGAGCCGCACGGGAAGCGGCGAATGGGTGTGCGCGCCGGTCTCGCCCCCGGTGGGCCGCCCCCCGGGTTCGCGTACCAGGGCGACACCCCGTACGTAGTCGAGACGGTACGGACGTACGCCAAACCGGGTCGTTATGTCGACACATCTCCCCTGCGCGGGGGTGAGAACAGGACAGCCCGCCGCCGACAGAGCGTCTGCCAGCCCGGCGTAGAAACCGAGCAGCCGGTCCGGATGCCCGGTCCCCAGCAGCACCGGAGCCCGCCGCTCGGCCACCAGCGCCAACCGCTCGGCGAACGCGTCCAGCGCCGCCACCGTCCGATCCGGATCGATCGCATCGGGGCCGCTCACATGCGCGGGGTCGCCCGAGACCCCGCACCGGTCCGCCATCAGCCGCAACAGCTCACCCTCGCTCCAGGCACGCTCGGGCGCCAGCCCCAGCATCACCCGCGGATCCCGGGCGGCGAACAGCCGGTAGCTGCGCAGACTGGTCTCGCGCGACGTGGCCACGGGCCCGGCCAGCCGGGCCGCCAGCAGATGGGCGCGCAGCGCCCCGGTGCTCAACACCCCTGGGATGCTGCCGTACGGCAGCGCCGGAACGGGCCGGAATGCCGTTACGCCCCACCGTTGGCGTAACGCACGGCACAATGCCCCGCGCGACGCCCGGACCGCGTACGTACGCACATGCGGACCGGCAGCGCCCGCCGCACCTCAGGTCAGCAGCCCCCGCAGCGGGAAGGCGGCCTTCCGGGACGCGAGCACCGCCTGGTCCAGCCGGTCCGCCGGGTCGTACCCGTCCTCCCACGCCTTCCACGACGGCGTACGCCCGTCCGTCATCCGGCCGGGCCCCAGCTGCCGCGTACGGGCGTAGACGAGATCGCGCCAGGACGGCGGCACCACCGACTCCGGATCGACGGGAGCGTGCGCCGCGATCCCCACGAGGTGCGTCCACGACCGGGGCACCACGTCCACCACCGCGTACCCACCGCCGCCGAGCGCCACCCAGCGCCCGTCGGCGTGGTCGTGGGCCAGCCGGTGGCAGGACTCCATGACCGCCCGCTGCGCGTCCAGCGACACCGCGAGGTGGGCGAGCGGGTCCTCGAAGTGGGTGTCGGCCCCGTGCTGGGTGACGAGCACCTGGGGCCGGAAGTCGGCCAGCAGCTCGGGCACCACCGCGTGGAAGGCCCGCAGCCACCCCTCGTCCCCGGTCCCCGCGGGCAGCGCCACGTTCACCGCGGATCCCTCGCCGTCACCGGCCCCGGTCTCCTCCGGCCACCCGGTCTGCGGGAAGAGCGTCCTCGGGTGCTCGTGCAGCGAGATCGTCAGGACGCGCGGGTCCTCCCAGAACGCGGCCTGCACCCCGTCCCCGTGGTGGACGTCCACATCGACGTACGCGACCCGCTCAGCGCCCAGCTCCAGCAGCCGGGCGATGGCGAGCGCCGGGTCGTTGTAGACGCAGAACCCGGCGGCCGAACCCGGCATGGCGTGATGCAGTCCTCCGGTGAAGTTCACCGCGTGCTCGGTCTCGCCCCGCCACACGGCCTCCGCCGCCCCGACGGACAGCCCGGCGATCAAGGCGGATGCCTCGTGCATCCCGGTGAACGCCGGATCGTCCACGGTCCCGAGCCCGTAGTTCTGGTCAGCGGCCCGCGGATCCACGGAGGCGGCCCGCACCGCCGCCACGTAGTCCTGCCGGTGCACGAGCCGCAGGGTGGAGTCCCCCACCGGCTTCGCCGACCGCAGATCCACCGCCGTATCGAGCCCGAACGCCCGCACCAGCCCCATCGTCAGGGCCAGTCGGACCGGGTCCATGGGGTGGGTGTCCCCGAAGTCGTATCCCGTAACTGCGTCATCCCACATCAGCTGTGCGCGGCCGCTCATGCCCGCCACCGTATCGGGCGGGCTCCGGCCCGAACGCGCGGGCATACACGAGCGTCGCCAGCACCAGAACCATCGGTACGAGCATGGCCCCGCGATGGCTCCACGCATCACCCAGAGCGCCCACGAGCGGCGAACCGACCAAGAATCCGACATAGTTGAAGATATTCAGCCGGGCCACGGCCGCATCGCTGTTCTCCGGGAACATCCGCCCGGCGGCGGCGAAGGTCTGCGGCACGATCACGCAGAGCCCGAACCCGAGCATCGTGAACCCGAGCATCCCCACCCGGGCCCCGGGCGCGACCGCCACGACCGCGAACCCGCCGGCCGCCAGCAGGCTCCCGCCCCGCACCACGGCGACCGCCCCGAACCGCCGCACCCCGAGGTCCCCCACAGCCCGCCCCAGTAGGGTCGTCACCATGTAGACGTTGTACGGGACGGTCGCGAGCTGCTCCGAACCGCCCAGCACGTCCTGGAGGTACTTGGCACTCCAGTTGGAGACGGTCGAGTCCCCGATGTAGGCAAAGGTCATGATGAGGCAGAGCGGCAGCAACAGCTTGAACGAGAGCGCCCCGCCGGCACCGCCCCCGACACCGCCCTTCGTGCCGTCCGGCGCCTTGCCTTCCGTGTACCACCGGCTCCCGATCAGCGCGGTGGGCAGCAGCACGGCGACGACGGGCAGGTAGGACGCGAGCAACGACAACTCCCACCGCGCCCCGGCCCATGCCAGGGAGGCCCCCGCGATCCCGCCGAGACTGTAAACGGCGTGAAAGCCGGTCATGATGCTGCGTCCGTACGCGCGTTGGAGGCTGACGCCCAGCATGTTCATGGAGGCGTCGAGCGCCCCGACGGCCAGCCCGAACACCCCGAGGGCGACGGCGGCGTGCCACATCTCCCGCCCCGCGCCCACTCCGAGCAGAGCCAGGAGGACGAGGGGCTGGACCCATCTCAGGACGACGCTCGGCCGCACCCGCGCGACCACCCTCTCGGTGGCCACGCTGCCGGCCCCCGCCAGGATCGGGACAGCGGCGAGGAAGACGGGCAGCAGCCCGTCGGATATCCCGTACCGGTCCTGGATGGCGGGGATACGCGTCACCAGAAGAGCGAAGGCCACGCCTTGAACACCGAAGCTCAGCCCCAGGGAGGCCCTGCCGTGCCGCAAGCCCGCATCAGTCATGGCCGCGAGCGTAGAGCCAGGCTCTACCCGTGGGTAGATGGATCAGCCGAGCAGTTTCCGGAGGGGCGATGTCCTCAGGAGGGGCTTCAGGCAAGCAGTTGGGGCAGCTGGGCCATGTCCGAGAAGTGTCCGGTCACTCCGACGAGCCGTTCGGCGGGCACCATCGAGGTGAACCCGTACACGTCCATGCCGGCCGCCCGGGCCGCTTCGACGCCGAGCGGGCTGTCCTCGATGACGACGCACCGCCCGGGGGCGACGCCCATGCGCTCGGCGGCGTACAGGAACAGGTCCGGCGCCGGCTTGCCCCGCCCGACATCCTCCGAGCTGAAGATCCACTCCTCCTCGAACCACTGGTCGATCCCGGTCTTGCGGTGCCCGACCCGGATCCGCTCATGACTCCCGGAGGAGGCGACGCAGTAGTCCACTCCGTCCGCGACGAGCTTCCCGAGCAGTTCCTCGGCTCCGTCGACCGCCACCAGCTCCTGCTGGAAAGCGGCGAACGTACGGGCGCTGAGCGTGGAGTCGAAGTCTTCGGGCAGCTTCTGCCCGGTCCTCTCCAGGACGAGGTCGTGGACGCGGTGCACGGCGGACCCCATGTAGTCACGGAGCGATTCCTCGTACGAGGTGAAGTGACCGAGTTCGGTCAGGTAGCCGGAGAGGACGGTGTTGGCGAGCGGCTCGCTGTCGACGAGCACACCGTCGTTGTCGAAGATGACCAGTTCGTAGCGCATGGTCCGACCCTAGACGTTCAGAACGCAGAAAAGCCCCGTGCCACAAGGGCACGGGGCTTTCCACAAAGATTGTTCGGCGGTGTCCTACTCTCCCACAGGGTCCCCCCTGCAGTACCATCGGCGCTGAAAGGCTTAGCTTCCGGGTTCGGAATGTAACCGGGCGTTTCCCTAACGCAATGACCACCGAAACACTATGAAAATTTGAACACCGGGCAACAACACGGCTGTTCGTTATTTCAGAACTAACACAGTGGACGCGAGCAACTGAGGACAAGCCCTCGGCCTATTAGTACCAGTCAGCTCCACCCGTTACCGGGCTTCCACATCTGGCCTATCAACCCAGTCGTCTACTGGGAGCCTTAACCCCTCAAGAGGGTGGGAATACTCATCTCGAAGCAGGCTTCCCGCTTAGATGCTTTCAGCGGTTATCCTTTCCGAACGTAGCCAACCAGCCATGCCCTTGGCAGGACAACTGGCACACCAGAGGTTCGTCCGTCCCGGTCCTCTCGTACTAGGGACAGCCCTTCTCAATATTCCTACGCGCACAGCGGATAGGGACCGAACTGTCTCACGACGTTCTAAACCCAGCTCGCGTACCGCTTTAATGGGCGAACAGCCCAACCCTTGGGACCGACTCCAGCCCCAGGATGCGACGAGCCGACATCGAGGTGCCAAACCATCCCGTCGATATGGACTCTTGGGGAAGATCAGCCTGTTATCCCCGGGGTACCTTTTATCCGTTGAGCGACAGCGCTTCCACAAGCCACTGCCGGATCACTAGTCCCGACTTTCGTCCCTGCTCGACCCGTCGGTCTCACAGTCAAGCTCCCTTGTGCACTTACACTCAACACCTGATTACCAACCAGGCTGAGGGAACCTTTGGGCGCCTCCGTTACTCTTTAGGAGGCAACCGCCCCAGTTAAACTACCCATCAGACACTGTCCCTGATCCGGATCACGGACCCAGGTTAGACATCCAGCACGACCAGAGTGGTATTTCAACGGCGACTCCACAACCACTGGCGTGGCCGCTTCACAGTCTCCCACCTATCCTACACAAGCCGAACCGAACACCAATATCAAACTATAGTAAAGGTCCCGGGGTCTTTCCGTCCTGCTGCGCGAAACGAGCATCTTTACTCGTAGTGCAATTTCACCGGGCCTATGGTTGAGACAGTCGAGAAGTCGTTACGCCATTCGTGCAGGTCGGAACTTACCCGACAAGGAATTTCGCTACCTTAGGATGGTTATAGTTACCACCGCCGTTTACTGGCGCTTAAGTTCTCAGCTTCGCCACCCCGAAGAGCAGCTAACCGGTCCCCTTAACGTTCCAGCACCGGGCAGGCGTCAGTCCGTATACATCGCCTTACGGCTTCGCACGGACCTGTGTTTTTAGTAAACAGTCGCTTCTCGCTGGTCTCTGCGGCCACCCCCAGCTCACCGAGTAAATCGGATCACCAAGAATGGCCCCCCTTCTCCCGAAGTTACGGGGGCATTTTGCCGAGTTCCTTAACCATAGTTCACCCGAACGCCTCGGTATTCTCTACCTGACCACCTGAGTCGGTTTAGGGTACGGGCCGCCATGAAACTCGCTAGAGGCTTTTCTCGACAGCATAGGATCATCCACTTCACCACAATCGGCTCGGCATCAGGTCTCAGACTCATGCACGACGGATTTACCTACCGTGCGTCCTACACCCTTACCCCGGGACAACCACCGCCCGGGCTGGACTACCTTCCTGCGTCACCCCATCGCTTACCTACTACAAGTCTGGTTCATCGGCTCCACCACTACCCTCAACTCCGAAGAGATCGGGCCGGCTTCACGGACTTAGCATCGCCTGATTCAGTACTGGGCGTTTCAAAGCGGGTACCGGAATATCAACCGGTTGTCCATCGACTACGCCTGTCGGCCTCGCCTTAGGTCCCGACTTACCCTGGGCAGATCAGCTTGACCCAGGAACCCTTAGTCAATCGGCGCACACGTTTCTCACGTGTGTATCGCTACTCATGCCTGCATTCTCACTCGTGAACCGTCCACAACTCGCTTCCGCGGCTGCTTCACCCGGCACACGACGCTCCCCTACCCATCCACACAGGCGTTGGCCCTATATGTGTGAATGACACGACTTCGGCGGTACGCTTGAGCCCCGCTACATTGTCGGCGCGGAATCACTTGACCAGTGAGCTATTACGCACTCTTTCAAGGGTGGCTGCTTCTAAGCCAACCTCCTGGTTGTCTCTGCGACTCCACATCCTTTCCCACTTAGCGTACGCTTAGGGGCCTTAGTCGATGCTCTGGGCTGTTTCCCTCTCGACCATGGAGCTTATCCCCCACAGTCTCACTGCCGCGCTCTCACTTACCGGCATTCGGAGTTTGGCTAAGGTCAGTAACCCGGTAGGGCCCATCGCCTATCCAGTGCTCTACCTCCGGCAAGAAACACACGACGCTGCACCTAAATGCATTTCGGGGAGAACCAGCTATCACGGAGTTTGATTGGCCTTTCACCCCTAACCACAGGTCATCCCCCAGGTTTTCAACCCTGGTGGGTTCGGTCCTCCACGAAGTCTTACCTCCGCTTCAACCTGCCCATGGCTAGATCACTCCGCTTCGGGTCTAGAGCGTGCAACTCAAACGCCCTATTCGGACTCGCTTTCGCTACGGCTTCCCCACACGGGTTAACCTCGCTACACACCGCTAACTCGCAGGCTCATTCTTCAAAAGGCACGCAGTCACGACTGCATGTGCAAGCACACACAGCGACGCTCCCACGGCTTGTAGGCACACGGTTTCAGGTACTATTTCACTCCGCTCCCGCGGTACTTTTCACCATTCCCTCACGGTACTATCCGCTATCGGTCACCAGGGAATATTTAGGCTTAGCGGGTGGTCCCGCCAGATTCACACGGGATTTCTCGGGCCCCGTGCTACTTGGGTGTCTCTCAAACAAGCCGCTGATGTTTCAGCTACGGGGGTCTTACCCTCTACGCCGGACCTTTCGCATGTCCTTCGCCTACATCAACGGTTTCTGACTCGTCTCACAGCCGGCAGACCGTAAAAGAGAGATCCCACAACCCCGCATGCGCAACCCCTGCCGGGTATCACACGCATACGGTTTGGCCTCATCCAGTTTCGCTCGCCACTACTCCCGGAATCACGGTTGTTTTCTCTTCCTGAGGGTACTGAGATGTTTCACTTCCCCTCGTTCCCTCCACACTGCCTATGTGTTCAGCAGCGGGTGACAGCCCATGACGACTGCCGGGTTTCCCCATTCGGAAACCCCCGGATCAAAGCTTGGTTGACAGCTCCCCGGGGACTATCGTGGCCTCCCACGTCCTTCATCGGTTCCTGGTGCCAAGGCATCCACCGTGCGCCCTTAAAAACTTGGCCACAGATGCTCGCGTCCACTGTGCAGTTCTCAAACAACGACCAGCCACCCACCACCCCACCCGCAACGGATGAGTTCACTGGGGCCGGATCAGAAGGAACAACCATAACGGCCGCACCCTCAGACACCCAACAACGTGCCCGACACAATCAACCCGTTCCCGTTTTCCACGCCGAAGCAGTACTCACGAAACCGTGCTCATCGTGCCGAATAGTCAACGTTCCACCCATGAGCAACCAGCACCGGACATTCGCCGATGTACTGGCCTCTGACCAAACCGAAGCCTGGTAAGAAATGCTCCTTAGAAAGGAGGTGATCCAGCCGCACCTTCCGGTACGGCTACCTTGTTACGACTTCGTCCCAATCGCCAGTCCCACCTTCGACAGCTCCCTCCCACAAGGGGTTGGGCCACCGGCTTCGGGTGTTACCGACTTTCGTGACGTGACGGGCGGTGTGTACAAGGCCCGGGAACGTATTCACCGCAGCAATGCTGATCTGCGATTACTAGCAACTCCGACTTCATGGGGTCGAGTTGCAGACCCCAATCCGAACTGAGACCGGCTTTTTGAGATTCGCTCCGCCTCACGGCATCGCAGCTCATTGTACCGGCCATTGTAGCACGTGTGCAGCCCAAGACATAAGGGGCATGATGACTTGACGTCGTCCCCACCTTCCTCCGAGTTGACCCCGGCAGTCTCCTGTGAGTCCCCATCACCCCGAAGGGCATGCTGGCAACACAGAACAAGGGTTGCGCTCGTTGCGGGACTTAACCCAACATCTCACGACACGAGCTGACGACAGCCATGCACCACCTGTATACCGACCACAAGGGGGGCACCATCTCTGATGCTTTCCGGTATATGTCAAGCCTTGGTAAGGTTCTTCGCGTTGCGTCGAATTAAGCCACATGCTCCGCTGCTTGTGCGGGCCCCCGTCAATTCCTTTGAGTTTTAGCCTTGCGGCCGTACTCCCCAGGCGGGGAACTTAATGCGTTAGCTGCGGCACCGACGACGTGGAATGTCGCCAACACCTAGTTCCCAACGTTTACGGCGTGGACTACCAGGGTATCTAATCCTGTTCGCTCCCCACGCTTTCGCTCCTCAGCGTCAGTAATGGCCCAGAGATCCGCCTTCGCCACCGGTGTTCCTCCTGATATCTGCGCATTTCACCGCTACACCAGGAATTCCGATCTCCCCTACCACACTCTAGCTAGCCCGTATCGAATGCAGACCCGGGGTTAAGCCCCGGGCTTTCACATCCGACGTGACAAGCCGCCTACGAGCTCTTTACGCCCAATAATTCCGGACAACGCTTGCGCCCTACGTATTACCGCGGCTGCTGGCACGTAGTTAGCCGGCGCTTCTTCTGCAGGTACCGTCACTTTCGCTTCTTCCCTGCTGAAAGAGGTTTACAACCCGAAGGCCGTCATCCCTCACGCGGCGTCGCTGCATCAGGCTTTCGCCCATTGTGCAATATTCCCCACTGCTGCCTCCCGTAGGAGTCTGGGCCGTGTCTCAGTCCCAGTGTGGCCGGTCGCCCTCTCAGGCCGGCTACCCGTCGTCGCCTTGGTAGGCCATTACCCCACCAACAAGCTGATAGGCCGCGGGCTCATCCTTCACCGCCGGAGCTTTCAACCCCGTCCCATGCGGGACAGAGTGTTATCCGGTATTAGACCCCGTTTCCAGGGCTTGTCCCAGAGTGAAGGGCAGATTGCCCACGTGTTACTCACCCGTTCGCCACTAATCCACCACCGAAGCGGCTTCATCGTTCGACTTGCATGTGTTAAGCACGCCGCCAGCGTTCGTCCTGAGCCAGGATCAAACTCTCCGTGAATGTTTACCCGTAATCGGGTGCACACACACGAGAGCGGAACAACCGGTCGGAATAAGACCCGTTGTTCACAGCGTCCTCGCTGTGTTATCGCCTACCACCACCACATGGTGGCCGTAGGACTTTCAAAGGAACCACCAACCTGCCGAAGCAGGCCGGGGTATCAACATATCTGGCGTTGACTTTTGGCACGCTGTTGAGTTCTCAAGGAACGGACGCTTCCTTCGGTCCCGTATCACCGGGGCCCTCCGGGCGCTTCCCTTCGTTCTTGCGTTTCCGACTCTATCAGACTCTTTCGTGTCCGATTCCCGGTCGAAGCGGGCCGTACAGTTTCGCTTTCCAGGTTCTCCGCTTTCGCGCTTTCCCTTTCCGGCGAGTCCGACTCTATCAGATCCTTTCGGGCCTGATTCCCAGTCAGTGGGGCTTGTCTTCCCGGCTGTTGGGCCGTTCCGACGAGTGAGACTTTAGCGGAGTCCTGGGCCCCGACGCTAATCGGGGGCGTTCCTTCGAACGCGGATTCCTCATTTCGCGCAGGCACGCGAAAAGGCATACGACGTGATGTCGCGTGTCTTCTCGTGGTTACTGCGGAAAGGCTGTCCGGGGACCGACCGGGGTCGGCGCTCACGTCGGACAACTCGGAGCACACTACGGACCTGCCGGGGGCGTGTCAACCCCCGGCCGGACCGCTGGGTCAGCCGTTGCCGGAGGCCAGTTCGCGGCTGCGGTCGCGTGCTGCCTCCAGGGCGGCGATGAGGGCCGCCCGCACCCCGTGGTTCTCCAGCTCGCGGATCGCGCTGATCGTGGTGCCGGCCGGGCTGGTGACGGCCTCGCGGAGCTTGACCGGGTGTTCGCCGCTGTCCCGGAGCATGACCGCGGCGCCGATGGCGGCCTGGACGATGAGGTCGTGGGCCTGGGCGCGGGGCAGGCCGAGCAGGATGCCCGCGTCGGTCATGGCCTCGACCAGGAAGTAGAAGTAGGCGGGGCCGGAGCCGGAGAGGGCGGTGGCCGCGTCCTGCTGGGACTCCGGGACGCGCAGGGTCTTGCCTACGCCCCCGAAGATCTCCTCGGCGGTGGCGAGGTGCGCGCCGGTGGCGTGGCTGCCCGCCGAGATGACGGACATCCCCTCGTCGACGAGGACCGGGGTGTTGGGCATGACCCGGACGACCGGGGTGTCCGGGGTGAGCCGCTCCTCGATGAACGTGGTGGTGATGCCGGCCGCCGCGCTGATGACCAGACGGTCGGCGGTGACGTGCGGGGCGAGTTCGTCCAGGAGCTTGCCCATGTCCTGCGGCTTGACCGCGAGGATGAGGATGTCGGCGTTCTTGGCCGCCTCCGCGTTGGTGACGGACCCGACCCCGTACCGCGTGTGCAGTTCCTGGGCCCGGTCGCCGCGGCGGGTGGTCACCAGGAGGTCGGCCGGCCGCCAGCCCGCCCGGATCATCCCGCTGAGCAGGGCCTCGCCGATCTTGCCGGTGCCGAGGACTGCGACTGTCTGGGTCATGCGTTCACCCTCCGGGCGGTGCTGGGCTGTGCGGTGCTGAGGACCGGGCTGTTGCTGCTGCCCGTTATCCTCGCACCGGGGTTCTCACGGCGTACGGCGGCGGAGGGTGATCGCGCCGAGGCAGAGGACCAGCAGGGCGCTTCCCGCGACCACGGCGGTGTCGCGGACGAAGTCGCCGGTGATGTCGGGGTGCTGGAGGACCTGGTTCATGCCGTCGACGGCGTACGACATCGGCAGGACGTCGGAGATCGCCTCCAGGACGGGGTGCATCGCCTCGCGCGGGGTGAACAGGCCGCACAGCAGGAGCTGGGGGAAGATCACCGCCGGCATGAACTGGACCGCCTGGAACTCGGATGCGGCGAACGCGGAGACGAACAGGCCGAGCGCCGTGCCGAGCAGGGCGTCGAGCAGGGCGACCAGGAGCAGCAGCCAGGGGGAGCCGACGACGTCCAGGCCCAGCAGCCAGACGGAGACGGCCGTCGCGAGTGCCGACTGGACGACCGCGACCGCGCCGAACGCGAGGGCGTACCCCGCGATCAGCCCGCCCTTGCCGAGCGGGAGGGCGAGGAGGCGTTCCAGGGTGCCTGTGGTGCGTTCGCGCAGGGTGGCGATCGAGGTCACCAGGAACATCGTGATCAGCGGGAAGATGCCGAGGAGGGAGGCTCCGGTCGCGTCGAAGGTGCCGGGCGCGCCGTCGAATACGTAACGGAGCAGGGTGATCAGCAGCACCGGGACGATCACCAGGAGCGCGATCGTGCGGGGGTCGTGGGTCAGCTGGCGCAGGACGCGGCCCGCGGTGGCGGTCATCGGGGTGCCTCCTCGGTGAGGGGTGCGGCTTCGTCGGCGGGGCGCTCGTCCGCCCGGTGCGCGTCGGACCGGTCTGCGTCGACCAGGTGGAGGAACGCTTCCTCGACGGTGGCCGTGCCGGTGCGGTGGCGGAGGGAGTCGGGGGTGTCCTCGGCGAGGATGCGGCCGTCGCGCATCAGGAGCAGGCGGTGGCAGCGTTCGGCCTCGTCCATGACGTGGGACGAGATGAGGAGCGTGGTGCCGCGGTCGGCCAGGCGGTGGAAGAGGTTCCAGAGGTCCCGGCGGAGTACGGGGTCGAGCCCGACGGTCGGTTCGTCCAGGACCAGGAGGTCCGGGGTGCCGAGCAGGGCGACGGCCAGCGAGACACGGCTGCGCTGGCCACCGGAGAGCGCACCGGCGAGGGCGTCGGCGCGGCTCGTGAGGTCGACGTCGTCGATGGCGCGGGTGACGGCCTCGCGGCGGGCGTCCCGGTGGGTGCGTCCGGGGTGCAGGACGGCGGCGAAGTAGTCGAGGTTCTGCCGGACGGTGAGGTCGGTGTAGACGGAGGGCGCCTGGGTGACGTAGCCGATGCGGGGGCGCAGGGCCGGGTCTCCGGCGGGGCGGCCCAGAACGTCGAGGACGCCGGTGGCCTTGGCCTGGGTGCCGACCACCGCACGCATGAGGGTGGTCTTGCCGCAGCCCGAGGGGCCGAGGAGGCCGGTGATGCTGCCGGAGGGGACGGTGAAGTCGAGGGCGCGCAGGACGGTGCGGGCGCCTCGGACGACGGTGAGGTCGCGGGCCGTGATCGCCGAGGTCGGTGGCGGGGGTGCGTCCGGGGACGGGTGTGTCGTGGGGGCGGTCGGCACCGCCCCGTGTTCGTAATTCATCATGCGATGAATTATTTGCCCGGCAGAGCTGCCCGTCAAGAAGGAGGGGGAGGGAAACGACTCGGCCCGCCGGGCGTGATGCCGGCGGGCCGAGTCGTTCGTGCGGTATGCGGGGCTTCGGGTCTCAGCCGCGCTTCTGGCGCTTGCGGGCCGCCGGGTTGCCCGTGCGGGTCGAGCGGCGCTTCTCGAACTGGGCGCGGGCCTTCTCGTACTCGGTGCGGCGCAGCTTCTCGCCCGGGGCCTCGGTGAGCGAGCGGACGAAGTAGGCGAGGAGCGAACCGATGAAGCCGATGGACTTGAGGCCGCGCAGGGCGTCCTCGCGGGACGGGTCCTCGGGTCGGGCGCCGAAGCCCTCCCAGGTCTTGCGGAACGCGATGGCGCTGCAGATCGAGAACATGGCGATGACCAGCACCCCGACGATCCCTCCGACCTCCGCGATCTCCAGTCCCTCGTAGGCGAAGCGCAGGACGAAGCAGGCGGCCACGGCGGCGGCCAGGGAGCCGACGGCGACGCCGGCCCGGCGGAGCCCGTAACCGCCGTCGTGGTCGACCCACGTCGTGCCGAAGAAACGGATCGGCTCGGGCTGCGGCCCCGGGGCCGTGGCGGGCGGGGTGCCGGGGGCTGCGCTGTTCTCGCTCACGGGGTCGATTATCCCCCGCCGCCCCCGGCCCCCGGGCGGTGCCGTCAGTCGCAGCGCGGTGCGATGTAGCCGTCACGTCCCGTGTAGACGTAGGCGTCCGCGACGAACTGGCCGTTGGCGATGTTGTCCCAGAGGTTCGACGTGCCGTAGGGGCCGGTGACCTGCTCTCCCGGCTTCTGGCAGTAGATCGGGATCTTCTGCCCGTACGGCAGGGTCCTGACGATGCGGTAGCCGGTGCCCGGTCCGGTGCGGACGTTGACCCGGTAGCCCGGGGCGATCGGGTAGCGGGTGCCGGACGCGGTGGTCTCGATCTCCCCTGCCGCCGCGAGTTCCGCGGTCGCCACTCCCTCGACCGCCGCCGGTTCCTGCGTGTGCTCTCCAACGCCCATGTGGGCCTCCCCCGTTGAGACATCGTGTACGCGCGGCGCGTACGACGCGCAGGCTAGCAAGCGCCGTGCCTCTCGCACGCACCATCGACTAGGCTCCGTGCGTCGCATGCGCGTCAAGACACGGGGGTGGGCGATGCCGCCGCTGCGAGAGTCCGGAGCGCATCCGGAAGCGGAGTTTCCGCAGTACGCCGGCGCCTACCGACTCGAAGCCTGTCTCGGCTCGGGCGGCATGGGCGTCGTGCATCTGGCGCGCTCGGCCTCGGGGATGCAGCTCGCGGTGAAGGTCGTGCACGCGCCGTACGCGGCGGATCCCGAGTTCAGGGCGCGGTTCCGGCAGGAGGTGGCGGCCGCGCGGCGGGTGAGCGGGGCGTTCACCGCGCCCGTCGTCGACGCCGATCCGGAGGCCGCCCGGCCCTGGATGGCCACCCTCTACGTTCCCGGGCCCACGCTCGCCGAGCAGGTGAAGCGGAACGGTCCGATGGCCCCCGCCGCGCTGCGCAGGCTGACCGCCGGGCTGGCCGAGGCGTTGCGGGACATCCACCGGGCGGGCGTGATCCACCGCGACCTCAAGCCGAGCAACGTGCTGCTGACCGACGGGGGCCCCAAGGTCATCGACTTCGGGATCTCGCGGCCGTACGACAGTGATCTGCGCACCGAGACCGGCAAGCTGATCGGGTCGCCGCCCTACATGGCCCCCGAGCAGTTCCAGCGGCCGCGCGAGGTGGGGCCGCCGGTCGACGTGTTCGCGCTGGGGGCCGTGATCGTCCACGCGGCGACGGGCCGGGGGCCGTTCGACTCGGACAGCCCGTACATCGTGGCGTACCAGGTGGTCCACGACCAGCCGGATCTGGGCGGGGTGCCCGCGGAGCTGGCCCCGCTGGTCGCCCGGTGCCTGGCGAAGGACCCGGCCGACCGGCCGACGCCGGACGAGGTGATGGCGGCGCTGGGGCCCCCGTCGTACGAGGCCGAGGCGTTCGTACCGGCGCAGCGGCGGCGGGCGGTGGTCGCGGCGGTGCCGGACGGGGAGCGGGGCGGTTCGGAGGAGGACACGCATGTGCGCGCCGCGCCGCCGGTCCGCCGCCGGTGGCTGCGGCGGGCCCGGCTGGTCGTGGCGGCCACGGTGCTTCTGCTGGTGGCGGGTGCGGGGGCGTACGCGGTGTGGGGCGGGGGCGGTAGTGCGGCGAGCCCGCCCGGGGCGGAGGCGGGCGGGCCGAAGGCCGGGGGCGCCCTCGCGCCCTGGCGCACCGAGCTGCGGACCACCGGGAGCGCCACGCCCGTCTGCGCCGGCGCCGGGGCCGGGGGCGCGCTGTACTGCTCGGTGGCCGGGACCGGCACGGTCAGGATCGACCCGGCGGACGGGCGCGTGGTCTGGTCGGCCCCGTCCTCCGCGACCGGGACCGCCCACGCTCCGATCGTCTCGGGCGCGGTCGTGCTGGCCGGCGGCCCGGACGGGAAGCTGCGCGCGTTCGACCCGGTGAAGGGGACGGCCGTCCGGGACACCTCACTGTCCGCGGGGCCCGGGGCGGCGTTCCCCGCCGGTGGCGCCCTGCTGGCCGTCGCGGACGACGGGACGGTGACGGCGCTGGACGGGGCGAGCGGGGCGTCCCGCTGGAGGAAACCGCTGCCGGGGCACGTGCGGCCGGACTTCGCGCTGTACGACGGTGGGTCCGGGCTCGCCTACGCCTTCGAGCACGCGCCCTCGGGTGCGTCGACGCTCGTCACGGCGGTGGACGCGGGGAGCGGCCGGGCGTCCTGGCAGCGGCGGCTGGACGGGGTGCTGACCCCGGTCTCCACGGCCGGGGCCGGGGAGCTGGTACTGACGGCGATGGACGAGAACTCGGACACGGCCGAGCTGGTCCGGTACGCCCCCGCGTCCGGCGTCGCCGCCCGGATCACGCTGCCCTTCACCTTGGACGGGCCTCAGGTGGTCGTGGCCGGGGATGTCGCGTACCTGCTGGGGCGGGGCGGGTCGCTGCTGGCCGTCGACACGGGGGCGGGCGGTGCCGAGGCGGAGCTGTGGCGGCTGGAGACCGGGGTGGGGCGGGCGTCCGCTCCGGTGCTCGGGGAGGGCGGGCACCTGTACTTCTCCGCGGCGGACGGGCGGTTGCTGGCGGTCGATACGGGGCGGGGCGCGCTGGTGGGGCAGTCCCGGGCTCGGCTGAGCGGGGGGAAGCTGACGTATGCGTCGGATCTGCCCGCGCCGGTGGCGGCGGGGCGGACGGTGGTGGGAACGGCTCCGGACGGGTCGGTCTTCGCGCTCGACGGGGCGGACCCGGGCGGCTGGTGAGGCCCGGTCCGCCGCCTGGCGCCCGGGGCTCTGCCCCGGACCCCGCTCCTCGATCGCCGGAGGGGCGCGACTCTCCCGACCGGAGCCGGGGAAGGCGTCGGCGCCTCCGCTGAGAAGGTCGGCGGAGGCGCCGGAAAGCCGGCCCGGGCGCCGGGCGGGGACTCAGCCGAGCTTCGAGATGTCGCGGACCGCTCCCCGGTCGGCGCTCGTTGCCATCGCCGCGTAGGCGCGCAGCGCGGCCGAGACCTTGCGGTCGCGGTTCTTCGGGGCGTACACCCCGTTCAGCGCCTCGCGGCGGGTGGCCAGTTCGGCGTCGTCGACCAGCAGCTCGATGGAGCGGTTCGGGATGTCGATGCGGATCCGGTCGCCGTCCTCGACCAGCGCGATGGTGCCGCCGGAGGCCGCCTCGGGCGAGGCGTGGCCGATGGAGAGACCCGACGTACCGCCGGAGAAGCGGCCGTCGGTGACCAGGGCGCAGACCTTGCCCAGGCCCCGGCCCTTGAGGAAGGAGGTGGGGTAGAGCATCTCCTGCATCCCGGGGCCGCCGCGCGGGCCCTCGTAGCGGATGACGACGACGTCGCCCGGCTGGATCTCCTTGCGGAGGATCTTGTCGACGGCCTCGTCCTGCGATTCGCAGACGACGGCGGGGCCCTCGAAGGTCCAGATCGACTCGTCGACGCCTGCCGTCTTCACGACGCAGCCGTCCACGGCGAGGTTGCCCTTGAGGACGGCGAGGCCGCCGTCCTCTGAGTAGGCGTGCTCGACGTCGCGGATGCAGCCGCCCGCCGCGTCCAGGTCGAGGGTCTCCCACCGCTCGGACTGCGAGAAGGCGGTCGCGGAGCGGACGCAGCCGGGGGCGGCGTGCCAGAGCTCGACGGCCTCGGGGGACGGGGAGCCGCCGCGGACGTCCCATTCCTTCAGCCACTCGGCGAGGGTGTCGGAGTGCACCGAGTGGACGTCCTCGTTGAGCAGGCCGCCGCGGTGGAGCTCGCCGAGGAGGGCCGGGATGCCGCCGGCGCGGTGGACGTCCTCCATGTAGTACGTGCCGCCGGGGGCGACGTTGGGGGCGACCTTGGCGAGGCACGGGACACGGCGCGAGACCTCGTTGATGTCTTCGAGGTCGTAGGCCAGCTCGGCCTCCTGGGCGGCGGCCAGCAGGTGCAGGATCGTGTTGGTCGAGCCGCCCATGGCGATGTCCAGCGCCATCGCGTTGTCGAACGCGGCGCGGGTGCCGATGGAGCGCGGCAGGACGGTGGCGTCGTCCTGCTCGTAGTAGCGCTTGGTGATCTCGACGATCGTGCGGCCGGCCTGCTCGTACAGCGCCTTGCGGGCGGTGTGGGTGGCGAGGACGGAGCCGTTGCCGGGGAGGGAGAGGCCGAGGGCCTCGGTCAGGCAGTTCATCGAGTTGGCGGTGAACATGCCGGAACAGCTGCCGCAGGTGGGGCAGGCGTTCTCCTCGATACGGAGGATGTCCTCGTCGGAGATGGACTCGTCGACCGCGTCGCTGATCGCGTTGACCAGGTCGAGCTTGCGCACGGTCCCGTCGACGAGGGTGGCCTTGCCGGCCTCCATCGGGCCGCCGGAGACGAAGACGGTCGGGATGTTGAGGCGCATCGCGGCGTTCAGCATGCCCGGGGTGATCTTGTCGCAGTTGGAGATGCAGATCAGGGCGTCCGCGCAGTGCGCCTCGACCATGTACTCCACGGAGTCGGCGATCAGGTCGCGGGAGGGCAGGCTGTAGAGCATGCCGCCGTGGCCCATCGCGATGCCGTCGTCCACGGCGATGGTGTTGAACTCGCGCGGGACCGCGCCCGCGGCCTGGATCGCCTCGGAGACGATCCGGCCGACCGGGGCGAGGTGGGTGTGGCCGGGGACGAACTCGGTGAACGAGTTGGCGACGGCGATGATCGGCTTGCCGATGTCCGCGCTCGCTACGCCCGACGCGCGCATAAGGGCGCGCGCGCCCGCCATGTTGCGTCCGTGGGTGACCGTGCGGGACCTCAGCTGGGGCATCGTCGCTCGCTCCTTCGGCAGGGGACCTGCCTCCGACAGTTGAAGAAAAGGCTGTCTTCGAGCGTACGCCCCGGATCCAAGATCTGGACAGACCGTCCGGAATGCGGGACGCGGTGGTCGGTGGGTGGTCACCCCCGCCGGTGCGCGCGCACGGCCTCCGCCCCGCCGCTTCAGCCCTCGCCCAAGTATCTCTGGAGCGTGGGCGCCACCATCGCGACGATGTCCTCCGGGTCGGCGGAGGCGAGCGGCTCGGCGCGGACCACGTACCGGAGCATCGCGATGCCCAGCATGTGCGAGGCGGCCAGCTCGGCCCGGAGGGTCGGGTCCGGTACGTCCAGCTCGGCCGCGACCCGCTCCAGCAGCCGGCGCAGCACGAAGTCGCGCAGGACGTTCGCGGCCGCCTCGTGGGTGACCGCCGAGCGCAGGATCGCCAGCAGGGGCGTACGGGTGCCGGGGTCCTCCCACACGGAGAGGAAGAAGCGCGCCAGCCGCTCCCCCAGGCCGTCCGGATCGCCGCCGAGGACGGCCGGCAGGACCAGGGTGGGTTCGAAGGTGACCTCCACGGCGGCGGCGAAGACCTCGTCCTTCGTACCGAAGTAGTGGTGGACGAGGGCCGCGTCGACCCCGGCGGCCTTGGCGATGCCCCTGATGGACGTCTTGTCGTAGCCGCGCTCGGCGAACTCCGTACGGGCCGCCTCCAGGATGCGCGTACGGGCGTCGGGACCCTCGGACGCGGCCTTGCGGGAGGGGCGGCCCCGGCGGCGCGGGGCGGGAGTGCCGTCGGTCGTGGGGGACGGTTCGGGTTCCTCGGTCACGGGCGGAGGTCCGGCTCCTCGGTCACGGGCGGCGGATCTTGGGGGACGGGTCGGGGGCGGCGGCGGAGGTGGCCAGGTGGAGGCGGGTGAAGGCCAGCGCCTCCGCGAGATCGGCCTCGCGTTCGGCGGAGGACATCGCGCGCCGGGTATTGACCTCGATGACGACATGGCCGTCGAAGCCCGTGCGAGCCAGGCGCTCCAGCAGCTCGGCGCACGGCTGGTCGCCCCGGCCGGGCACCAGGTGCTCGTCCTTGGCCGAGCCCTTGCCGTCGGCGAGGTGGACGTGGGCGAGCCGGTCGCCCATCCGGTCCACCATGGCGAGCGCCTCGGTGCGGGCGGTCGCGGTGTGCGAGAGGTCGACCGTGAAGTGCCGGTAGTCGTCGTTGGTGACGTCCCAGTCGGGGGCGTACGCGAGCATCTCGCGGTCCCGGTAGCGCCAGGGGTACATGTTCTCGACGGCGAACCGGACGTCCGTCTCGTCGGCCATCCGCCAGATCCCGGTCACGAAGTCGCGGGCGTAGGTGCGCTGCCAGCGGAACGGCGGGTGCACCACGACGGTGGAGGCGCCGAGCCTCTCGGCGGCGGCCTTCGCCCGCTGGAGCTTGACCCAGGGGTCGGTGGACCAGACGCGCTGGGTGATCAGGAGGCAGGGGGCGTGCACCGCGAGGATCGGCACCCGGTGGTAGTCGGAGAGCCGGCGCAGGGCCTCGATGTCCTGGCTGACGGGGTCGGTCCAGACCATGACCTCGACGCCGTCGTACCCCAGGCGCGCGGCGATCTCGAAGGCCGTCGCCGTGGACTCGGGGTAGACCGAGGCCGTCGACAGGGCGACCTTCGCATCGGGGATGCGCACCACTGGTTCTGCCACCTGGACAGCGTACGGGCAGTGATGCGCCACTCCGAGGGGTCCTGGCCGAAAGTGATCAGGACCATGGGCCCGTGACCGTACGTCACCGAAGCGGCGCGTCCCGTACGGCCCCACCCCACCTCGCCTCACCCGGGCAGGGCGGCCCGTTCCGTCGGGAGGTGGTCCAGGCGGCGCAGGATGACGCCCTCGCGCAGGGCCCAGGGGCAGATCTCCAGCTCCTCGACGCCGAACAGGTCCATCGCCCCCTCGGCCACCAGCGCCCCGGCGAGCAGTTGGGCGGCCCGGCCCTCGGAGACCCCGGGGAGCCGGCCGCGCTCCTCGACGGTCATCGCCGCCAGTTTGGGCACCCAGTCCTCCAGCGCCTTGCGGCTCAGCGAGCGCTGGACGTACAGGCCCTCGGCGGAGCGGGCGGCCCCGGCGATCCTGGCGAGCTGCTTGAAGGTCTTGGAGGTGGCGACGACGTGGTCGGGCCGGCCGGCCCGGGCGAACTCGCCGACCGTCCGCGCGATGCTGGCCCGTACATGCCGGCGCAACGCCCTGACCTGCTCGGGGTCGGCCGGGTCGTCCGGCAGCCAGGCGCCGGTGAGACGGCCCGCGCCGAGCGGGAGGGAGACGGCGGTGTCCGGCTCCTCGTCGATGCCGAAGGCGATCTCCAGCGAGCCGCCGCCGATGTCCAGGACCAGCAGCTTGCCCGCCGACCAGCCGAACCAGCGGCGGGCGGCCAGAAAGGTCAGCCGGGCCTCCTCCGCACCGCTGAGAACGGCGAGGTCGACGCCTGTCTCCAGCCGTACGCGCTCCAGCACCACGTCCGCGTTGGTCGCCTCGCGCACCGCGGAGGTGGCGAACGGAAGCACGTCCTCGCACCCCTTGTCCTCGGCCGCCTGGACCGCGTCGGCGATCGTCGCCACGAGCCGGTCCACGCCGAGCGGGCCGATCGCGCCGGTCTCGTCGAGGAGTTCGGCGAGCCGGAGTTCGGCCTTGTGCGAGTGCGCGGGCAGCGGGCGGGCACCGGGGTGGGCGTCGACCACCAGCAGATGAACCGTGTTCGATCCCACGTCGAGGACTCCGAGTCTCATGGGGGAACGCTACTGCGCGGTCGGACTTACGCTGTCCGCGTGCCAAAGACGAAAAAGGCTAAGCAGGACAAAGCCACGAAGAAGCCGAAGTCGAACAAGCAGGCGTCACAGCCGGAGGCGAACGGACCTGACCCGTCCGACGAGAAGGACATCGACTTCGCCCGGGCCTGGGTGGAGTTCCCCGACCCGGCCGACGACGAACAGGTCTTCCGCTGCGATCTCACCTGGCTGACGTCCCGTTGGACCTGCATCTTCGGCAGCGGCTGCCAGGGCATCCAGGCGGGCCGTGCCGACGACGGCTGCTGCACGCTGGGCGCGCACTTCTCCGACGAGGACGACGAGAAGCGGGTCGCCGAGAACGTGGCACGGCTCACCCCCGAGCTGTGGCAGTTCCACGACGTCGGTACGGAGACGGGCTGGGTCGGCGTCGACGAGGACGGCGAGCGCCAGACGCGCCGCTGGGAGGGCTCCTGCATCTTCCAGAACCGGCCGGGCTTCCCCGCCGGTGCGGGCTGCTCGCTGCACATCCTGGCGCTGCGGGAGGGCAAGGAGCCCCTGGAGACCAAGCCGGACGTGTGCTGGCAGCTGCCGGTGCGGCGGACGTACGACTGGATCGACCGGCCCGACGACACCCGGGTGCTCCAGGTGACGATCGGGGAGTACGACCGCCGGGGCTGGGGCCCGGGCGGCCATGATCTGCACTGGTGGTGCACCTCGGCCACCTCGGCGCACGGGGCCGGTGACCCGGTGTACGTGTCCTACCGCCCGGAGCTGATCGAGCTGATGGGCAAGGAGGGCTACGACCGGCTGGTCGAGCTGTGCGAGGAGCGGCTGTCCTCGCTGCTGCCGATGGCCCCGCACCCGGCGGACCCGCCGCTGCCCGCCGCGAAGAAGAAGCGCTGAGGCCCGGGGCCCGGGGACGCCACGTCCCCGGGCCCCGTCGTCCTTCCTCAGCCCCTCGGGGCCGGGTCGGTCGGGGCCGGGTCCGTGGGACCCGGGTCGGTCGGGTCCGGCGTCGGTTCGGGCGGGTCCGTGGGGCCGGGCGGATCGGTCGGGTCCGGCGGGTCCGTGGGGTCGGTCGGGCCCGGCCCGGGGTCGGTGGGCCCGGGGTCGGTCGGGCCCGGATCGGTCGGCCCGGGATCGGTCGGGCCCGGATCGGTCGGCCCGGGGTCCGTGGGGCCCGGGTCCGTGGGGCGGGGCGATTCCGTGCCCGGGCGGGTGGGGCGCGGGCCGCCCGTGCTCGGGGCGGCGACCCCGTGGCCCTCGATGAGCACGGCGGAGCCCGAGGGGGTCAGCGAGATCCGGGCCCGCCACGGTCCGGCCGGCTGCGCGTCCCGGATCACCGAGACCGCGATCGTGGTGGACCGCCCGGCCGCGAGCGTGCCCGACGTACGGCTGAGCCGCAGCCACGGAGCGTCCGTCGCCGCCGACCAGCCGACCGGTTCCCGGCCGGAGTTGGTCAGCCTGATCGTCGTGACGGCCCCGGAGGTCCGGGCCGTCACCGTCAGCCGGGCGTCGCCGCGCTGCGCGCCGCCGGTGCTGACCACCTCGGCGGTGACGTCCGGGACACGGGCGCCGAAGCGGTTGCCGGGGCGGCCGTGACCGGTGTTCTCGGGGTCGTACGGGTCGCCGCTCATACCGTCGGCGCCGTCCACCTCCGTGGCGGTGACCGAGGTGCCGTCGTGGCCCTCGCCGGTCTGCGGCGCTCCCCGGTACGCGGCCCAGAGGGCGATCACGGGGGCGGCGACCACCGTCGCGACGACCGTGGTCGTCACGACCCGGGCGCGCAGGCGGTCGCGGCGGGCCGCCTGGTCCTTGGGGTCGAGCGGATATCCGCTCCGGTCGAAGCGCGGGCCCGCGGCCCGGGAACGGTGGGCCTGGGCCATCGCGACGTACACGGAGGGGCGGGGGGCCTCCACGAGGGGCAGGGCGGCGACCGAAGCCAGGACGGCTCCGGGCCAGGGGCCCGCCGCGTCGGCGCGTTCGGCGGCGCGGCGGCAGCGGGGGCAGTCGTCGACATGCCGGACGAGCTCGCGGCGCAGGGCGGCGGAGAGCAGCACCTGGTGGTCGCCGGTGAGCCGGGCGACGGTGGGGCAGTCGCCACCCTCGACGACGGCGAGGGCGGCGCGGGTGCGCTCCACCTCGCAGGCCGCGGCGGCCAGCAGCTCCCGGGCGGTGGCGGGCTCAAGCCCGAGCACGGCGGCGACGGCGCGCGGGGGGAGGCGGTGGCGTACGGCCAGTTCGAGGGCTTCGCGCTGCTCCGGGGTGGTGCCCGCGGCCTCGGGCCAGGCGAGTGTGGCGAGCTCCCGGCGGCGGGCCTCGGCGGCCGGTGACTCGGCGGGGGCGGGGGTGGTGGCGTCCTCGGGGGTGGCGGGGGCCGTGGGCACGGTGCGCGCGGGGGCGGCGGGCGCGGTGTGCTCCGGCGTGCGCTGGGCGGTGCGCGCCCCTCTGCCGGTCCCGATCGTGGTCCCGGTCCCTTGGGCGGTGCCGGTGGCGCCCGTCCCGTCGCGGGTCTCGGAGGCCTTGGCCGTACGGGGTGACTCGACCGTCCCCGAGGGACGGCGGTGCGCCTGGCGGCCGCGCCTGCGCTCGGTGAGCGCCCGCAGGCAGATCCACCGGGCCAGGGCGTACAGCCAGGTTTTACGCTCCTCCTCGGCCGTGGGACCCCGGGCGTCCTGCCGGTCCGCGATCGCCAGGGCGGCGCCGAGCGCTTCGGTGGCCGCCTCGTGGTCGCAGAGCACGGAGAGGCAGTACGTGAAGAGGCCGTCGAGATACGGCTCGTAACGTGCGGGCGGTCGCTGTGCCGGGGCGTCGGTTCCTCGGCGGTGCGCCCGGTGTGCGCCGGTGGTGTGCGTCGGGGTCTCCAGCCTGCTGCTCGTCACCCGGCGACCGTAGGCAAAGGAGCGCATGCCTCAAGTGCCCCCTGAGCACATTTAATCCTTACGGGTGAATGTATCCCTCGAAAGAGTCGTGAAAGCGGACAGAGGTCCCGGATTCCGCCCGTAGTGCTCCGGAGTGCTTCCGTGCGCCCTGCGCGCGGCGGCGCGGTGCGCGCCGACCGCCCGGGCGGCGTTGTCGTACCCCACCTATACGGTGACGCCATGGCTGCCCGTACGAAATCCGCGAAGGACCGCCCGTCCTACCGCTGCACCGAATGCGGCTGGACGACCGCCAAATGGCTCGGCCGTTGCCCCGAGTGCCAGGCGTGGGGGACGGTCGAGGAGTTCGGCGGCGCCCCCGCCGTGCGCACCACCGCGGCGGGCCGGGTCTCCACCGCCGCGCTGCCGATCGGCCAGGTCGACAGCCGGACGGCCACGGCCCGCTCCACCGGCGTCGGCGAGCTGGACCGGGTGCTGGGCGGCGGGCTCGTGCCGGGCGCGGTCGTGCTGCTGGCCGGCGAGCCGGGCGTCGGCAAGTCGACGCTGCTGCTGGACGTGGCGGCCAAGGCCGCGAGCGACGACCACCGCACGCTCTATGTGACCGCCGAGGAGTCCGCGAGCCAGGTCCGGCTGCGGGCCGACCGGATCAAGGCGATCAACGACCACCTCTACCTCGCGGCGGAGACGGACCTGTCGGCGGTGCTCGCGCATCTGGACGAGGTCAAGCCGTCGCTGCTCATCCTGGACTCGGTGCAGACGGTCGCCTCACCCGAGATCGACGGCGCGCCCGGCGGGATGGCCCAGGTCCGGGAGGTCGCCGGGGCGCTGATCCGAGCCTCCAAGGAGCGCGGGATGGCCACGCTGCTGGTCGGCCACGTCACCAAGGACGGCGCGATCGCCGGGCCCCGGCTGCTGGAGCACCTGGTGGACGTGGTGCTGTCCTTCGAGGGCGACCGGCACGCCCGGCTGCGGCTGGTGCGCGGCGTCAAGAACCGTTACGGGGCGACCGACGAGGTCGGCTGCTTCGAGCTGCACGACGAGGGCATCACCGGCCTCACCGACCCCTCGGGCCTCTTCCTGACCCGCCGTGACGTCGCCGTGCCGGGCACGTGTCTGACGGTGACGCTGGAGGGCAAGCGGCCCCTGGTCGCCGAGGTGCAGGGGCTCACCGTCGACTCGCAGATCCCCTCACCACGGCGCACGACCTCCGGTCTGGAGACCTCCCGGGTCTCGATGATGCTCGCCGTGCTGGAGCAGCGGGGACGGATCAGCGCGCTCGGCAAGCGGGACATCTACAGCGCGACGGTGGGCGGCGTGAAGCTCACCGAGCCCGCCGCCGACCTGGCGATCGCGCTCGCGCTGGCCAGCGCGGCGAGCGACACCCCGCTCCCGAAGAACCTGGTCGCGATCGGCGAGGTGGGGCTCGCGGGCGAGGTCAGAAGAGTCACCGGGGTGCAGCGAAGGCTGGCCGAGGCACACCGTCTGGGCTTCACCCACGCCCTCGTACCGACCGACCCGGGGAGGGTCCCGGCCGGTATGAAGGTCACGGAAGTCGCCGACATGGGCGACGCTCTGCGGGTCCTCCCGCGCCGCTCTCGCCAGGAGGCACCACAGGAGGACAACGCGCGCCGGTAGACTTTGCCCTGGTCTTGCCCGCCCGTGGACACGGCATGGGGGACGCAAGGGCACCGCAAACCTGTGACCGGAGGAGTGCAGTGGCAGCCAACGACCGGGCGACGACGCCCGGAAAGTCCGGCCAAGGCACCGGTAACGAGGCGCTGATGCGCGCCTCGCTGAGCGCGGTCGCGCCCGGTATGGCCCTGCGGGACGGCCTGGAGCGCATTCTCCGCGGCAATACCGGTGGCCTGATCGTGCTGGGCATGGACCGGACCGTCGAGTCGATGTGCACCGGCGGATTCGTGCTGGACGTGGAGTTCACGGCGACGCGCCTGCGCGAGCTGTGCAAGCTCGACGGGGCGCTGATCCTCGACAAGGACATGACCAAGATCCTGCGGGCCGGGGTGCAGTTGGTCCCGGACGCCTCGATCCCCACGGAGGAGACGGGCACCCGGCACCGTACGGCGGACCGGGTCTCCAAGGCGTGCGGCTTCCCCGTCGTCTCGGTCTCCCAGTCGATGCGGCTGATCGCGCTGTACGTGGACGGGGAGCGACGGGTCCTGGAGGAGTCCTCCGCGATCCTGTCCCGGGCCAATCAGGCGCTCGCCACCCTGGAGCGGTACAAGCTCCGCCTCGACGAGGTCGCGGGCACGCTGTCCGCGCTGGAGATCGAGGACCTGGTCACCGTCCGGGACGTGACGGCGGTGGCGCAGCGCCTGGAGATGGTGCGGCGGATCGCGACGGAGATCGCGGAGTACGTGGTCGAGCTCGGCACCGACGGACGGCTGCTCTCCCTCCAGCTGGACGAGTTGATCGCGGGTGTGGAGCCGGAGCGGGAGCTGGTCGTCCGGGACTACGTTCCCGAGCCGACGGCGAAACGGTCGCGCACGGTGGCCGAGGCGCTGACCGAGCTGGACTCCCTGAGCCACACGGAGCTGCTGGAGCTGCCGGTGGTGGCGCGGGCGCTGGGCTACAGCGGCTCGCCGGAGACCCTGGACTCAGCGGTGTCCCCGCGGGGCTTCCGGCTGCTGGCGAAGGTGCCGCGGCTGCCGGGGGCGATCATCGAGCGGCTGGTGGAGCACTTCGGGGGGCTGCAGAAGCTGCTGGCCGCGAGCGTGGACGATCTCCAGACGGTGGACGGGGTGGGCGAGGCGCGGGCGCGGAGTGTCCGCGAAGGGCTGTCGCGGCTGGCGGAGTCGTCGATCCTGGAGCGGTACGTCTGAGGCCTGGCCCGCGCCACGTCCGGCCCGTCCGGCGTTTGGGCACGGAACCGTGCGGCCCGGCGGCGGTGCCTTTACCGGCTGGCCCGGCCCCCTTTGCGCCTCGCTCGTCCACGTGGACGGTTCCGTCCTCAAACGCCGGCCCGGCTGGGGTTCCGGGCCCGCCCAACCCCGTGAGCGCGGCGCACGACCACGTGGACGGTTCCGTCCTCAAGCGCCGGACCGGCTGGGGTGGTCGGTCGACCGGTGAAAGGTCAGTCCTTCGCCAGGACGAACGAGGCTCGCTGGACCGGCTCGCCCGGCGCCTTCGCCTCCAGGAGGTACGTCCCCGGGCCCGCCTTCCCCGACGGCGGCGTCGCGCAACCCGGCGCGGACAGGGTGCGGTTCCAGTCCACCGTGTGGATCACCGTCGCCCCCGCCGGCACCTTCAGGAACAGCGGCCCCGCCGCGGCGGGGCAGTCCTTCGAGGACCAGACCGGGTCGTCGTCCTCGCCCCCCGCCTCCGTCACGGTGAGCACCGCGCTCTTCGGGCCGAAGTCGGCCTTGCACGCGGCCGACGACGTGTTCTTCGCGATCAGCTCGAACTTCGGCTTGTCGTCGGGGCCGTAACTGACCTTCGTCCGCAGGCTCAACCGCACTGCCGAGGGCTTGCACTCGGGGAGCGGGGACCCGGCCGGAACCCGCTGGCCCGCACTGCCGCCGCCGCCCGATCCGGCCGTGCCCGCACTCGACGAGTCGCCAGTACCCGTGTCCGTACCGCCTGTTGACGATCCGTCGGACGCACCGCCGTCACCCGAACCGCCCGGGGACTCACCCGAACCGTTTGAACCGCCCGAGCCGCTCTCGTCGCCCGACTCGTCGCGCCCGCCCGGCTGTTGGCTGATCGCGGGACCGGAGCTGCCCGGGCCGGGGGTGATCGACTCGACCGGGTCGGAGCCGCCGGGCTTGGCGTCGTCCCGGCCTCCTCCACCGCCGCCGGACGTCACCGCCCAGGCGATCAGCACGGCGAGCAGCGCAACCAGAAGTCCCGCTACCGCCCTTCGTCGCCAGTAGATGCTGGAGGGAAGCGGACCGACCGGATTGCGCATAGATCCCACGGGCCGAACTCTACGAGAGATCCGGACCGAGTCCGGCCCCACCCGCCGCTCCGCTCACAAGTTTTGCCGATCATCATCACGGGAAAGGGGTCGCGACCCGGTCACAGGGGACAGAACGGGTGGCGTTGTCACCCCCTGGGCCCGCCGCGCGGGCCGACACCCCCGCGCCCGTGACGCCCGCCCCGCCTTCCGTGCCAGGATCGTCAGTGCCATGACTGCCATGACTTCCACTTCACCCCAGACGCCCCCCGCCGCCGCCTCCCTCCACACCCCCGTCATCGGGTGGTTCGAGCAGCACGCCCGCGATCTGCCCTGGCGCCGCCCCGAAGCGGGCGCCTGGGGCGTGATGGTCAGCGAGTTCATGCTGCAGCAGACCCCGGTGAGCCGGGTCCTGCCGGTGTACGAACAGTGGCTCGCCCGCTGGCCCCGCCCAGCCGACCTGGCCGCCGAGGCGCCCGGTGAGGCGGTCCGGGCCTGGGGCAGGCTCGGCTACCCCCGCCGCGCGCTGCGGCTGCACGGGGCCGCGCAGGCGATAACGGAACGGCACGGCGGCGATGTGCCGAGCGAGCACGCCCAGCTCCTGGCGCTGCCCGGGATCGGCGAGTACACGGCGGCGGCCGTGGCCTCGTTCGCGTACGGACAGCGGCACGCGGTACTCGACACGAACGTCCGCCGGGTGTTCGCCCGCGCCGCTACCGGGGTCCAGTACCCGCCGAACGCGACGACGGCCGCCGAGCGCAAGCTGGCCCGGGCGCTGCTCCCGGACGAGGACGAGCGGGCGGCGAAGTGGGCGGCGGCCACGATGGAGCTGGGCGCCCTCGTGTGCACCGCGCGCAACGAGGACTGCGACCGGTGCCCGATCGCCTCGCGGTGCGCCTGGCGGCTGGCCGGGAAGCCGGCGCACGAAGGTCCGCCGCGCAAGGGGCAGACGTACGCCGGTACCGACCGCCAGGTGCGCGGTCGGCTGCTGGCGGTGTTGCGGGACGCGGTGAACCCCGTACCGCAGGCCGCCCTGGACGCGGTGTGGGAGGAGCCGGTGCAACGGGCCCGGGCGCTGGACGGGCTGGTGGCGGACGGTCTCGTCGAGCCGCTGGCCGACGGGCGGTACCGGCTGCCGCTGACCTGATCCCGCCACCGTTCCCGGGGCCCCGGCCCCCCGCTGTTACACAACCGATGGGCAGCCGTGCACCGGCCTACGGCTGCTCCGCACATCGCCGTGACAACGCCTCCGTAGCGTCTCCGACAGCAGTGACCACGGGGATTCATCGGGGACGGAGGCGGTTGTCATGGCGCAGGGCGAGGTGCTCGCGTTCGAGGACTACGTACGCACACGGCAGGACGCGCTGCTGCGCAGCGCACGCCGACTGGTTCCCGACCCCGTCGACGCCCAGGACCTCCTGCAGACCGCTCTGGTGCGCACGTACGGCCGCTGGGACGGCATCGCCGACAAGTCCCTGGCCGACGCCTATCTGCGCCGCGTCATGATCAACACCCGTACGGAGTGGTGGCGGGCGCGCAAGCTCGACGAGGTCCCGACCGAGCAGCTGCCCGACGCGAGCGTCGACGACGGCAGCGAGCAGCGCGCCGACCGCGCCCTACTGATGGACATCCTGGGGATTCTGGCTCCGAAGCAGCGCAGCGTCGTCGTGCTGCGACACTGGGAGCAGATGAGCACGGAGGAGACGGCCGCGGCGCTCGGCATGTCGGCCGGTACGGTCAAGAGCACGCTGCACCGGGCCCTGGCGCGGCTGCGCCAGGAGCTGGAGAGCCGCGAGCTGGACAGCCGCGAGGCGGTCGCCCGGGAGCACCGGGGCCGCCGGGGCGTGGCGCCGGCTGCCTCCGCCCGTGTCCCCGCCCAGCGGTCGCCGCTGACGTCGGTGCCGGGGGCGAAGGCACACACACCGGCGCAGCGGAACGGGCGTCACGACGAGCGGGGGATGGAGCGGTGCGCGGCCTGAGCGGCAGCAGCGGCGGTGGGGGCGGCGGCCACGGGGACGGCGACGGTCCGGGCAGACCTGGCCCGAGGCCGCGCTTCCGGGGCGGTACGGCGGCGAGTGGCACGGCCTTGGCCGGACTCGTCGCCTTCGGGCTGTTCGGCGTCGGCTGCTCCACGGGCGGTACCGGCACCCGGGACGAGGGCCCTGCCGGCAGTCAGCCGGTCGCCCAGATCACCCAGCGGCCCAGCCCGTCCGGCACGACCCCGCCCGTGCGGCGGGTCGACGCCGTACGGCTTCTGAAGGGCGACCCCGAAGTGGGCGAGCGGGTCAGGGAGGGGCTCAAGCCCTGCGCGGGCAAGGCCTACCCGATCGACACCTCCTACGGGTCGCTGACCGGCGGCCGGACCGCCGACGTGGTGGTCAACGTGATGAGCTGCGCCGACTCGGTGAGCGTCGGGACGTATGTGTACCGGGCGGGCGACGACGGCTCGTACAAGAACGTCTTCGCGGCCGAGGTCCCCGCCGTCTACGGGACGATCGACCGGGGCGATCTGGTGGTGACGACCCAGGTCTACGGTTCGAAGGATCCGCTGGCGTCCCCGTCCGGCTCGGAAGTGGTCACCTACCGTTGGGCGAGCGACCGCTTCACCGAGCACGACCGGGTGCACAACGACTTCAGCCGGGCCGTCGAGGGCACGGACGGCGATCTGCCCGTGCAGTCGGAACCGCTGGAACCGGAGCCGGCTCAGCCGGGCAGGAACTGACACCGGGCAGGAACGGAAAGCGAGAAGCAGCCCCATGGCCGAGACCCACGTCCTCTTCGTCGAGGACGACGACGTGATCCGCGAGGCCACCCAGCTCGCCCTGGAGCGGGTCGGCTTCACGGTCACCGCGATGCCCGACGGGCTCTCCGGTCTGGAGGCGTTCCGCGCCGACCGGCCGGACATCGCCCTGCTCGACGTGATGGTGCCGGGCCTGGACGGGGTGAGCCTGTGCCGCCGTATCCGGGACGAGTCGACCGTACCGGTGATCATGCTCTCCGCGCGGGCCGACTCGATCGACGTGGTGCTCGGCCTGGAGGCCGGCGCCGACGACTACGTGACCAAGCCCTTTGACGGGGCCGTCCTGGTCGCCCGCATCCGGGCGGTGCTGCGCCGCTTCGGCCACGCTGCCGGGCCCGACGCCGCGGGGCCGGGCGGTACGCAGGCGGAGGACGAGGCGCTCGGCGGGGTGCTGGTCTTCGGCGATCTGGAGGTCGACACGGACGGTATGGAGGTGCGGCGCGCCGGTGAGCAGGTGGCGCTGACGCCCACCGAGATGCGGCTGTTGCTGGAGTTCTCGTCCGCGCCGGGCACGGTCCTGTCCCGCGACCGGCTCCTGGAGCGGGTCTGGGACTACGGCTGGGGCGGGGACACGCGGGTCGTGGACGTCCATGTGCAGCGGCTGCGCACCAAGATCGGCCAGGACCGGATCGACACGGTCCGCGGCTTCGGCTACAAGCTGCGCGGATGAGACGGGCACAGGTGGAGCGGCCGGTGGTGGGCCCATGAAGCGGCTGGCCCTGCGGACCGGTGTCCGCTGGAAGATCAGCATCGCCATCGCGGCGGTCGGCGCGCTCATCGCGGTGGCGCTGAGCCTCGTGGTGCACAACGCGGCCCGCGTCTCGATGATCGAGAACGCCCGCGAGGTGCAGTTGGAGCGGCTGCTGGGCGCCCAGCGCTTCTACGAGGCGACGAGCATGCAGAAGGGCGGCCCGAAGTTCGGGACGAAGCTCAACGACCCGGCCATCCCGCCGAGCCTGCGCGACGAGGTCCGCAAGAACCGCCGGGCCACCCATGTCGAGCAGGGGGCCGACGGGGTCCCCGAGGTCTGGGCGGCGGTGCCGCTGGCGGGCGGGGACGTGCTGTCGCTGCACACCCGGTTGGCGGACCGCTCCGCCACGATCATGGACGATCTGGACCGGGCCCTGATCATCGGCTCGGTCTCGGTGGTCTTCGGCGGCTGCGCGCTCGGGGTGCTCATCGGCGGCCAGCTCTCCCGCCGGCTGCGCAAGGCGGCGGCCGCGGCGGGCCGGGTCGCCCAGGGGCAGACGGACGTACGGGTCAGGGAGGCCGTCGGCGGGGTCGTCCGCGACGAGACGGACGAGCTGGCGCGGGCGGTCGACGCGCTGACCGACGCGCTGAACGAGCGGATCGAGGCGGAGCGCCGGGTCACCGCGGACATCGCCCATGAGCTGCGTACCCCGGTGACCGGGCTGCTCACGGCGGCCGAGCTGCTGCCACCGGGCCGCCCCACCGAGCTGGTACGGGACCGGGCCCAGGCGATGCGGACGCTGGTCGAGGACGTGCTGGAGGTGGCCCGCCTGGACAGCGCGTCGGAGCGGGCGGAGCTGCAGGAGCTGCGGCTCGGGGAGTTCGTCAGCCGCCGGATCGGGCTGCTGGATCCCGATGTGACCGTGCGGGTGATCCATGAGTCGTGGGTCTCCACCGATCCGCGCCGGCTGGAGCGCATCCTCGGCAATCTGCTCGGGAACGCCGCCAAGCACGGCTCCACCCCGGTGGAGGTCTCGGTCGAGGGCCGGGTGGTCCGGGTCCGCGACCACGGTCCGGGGTTCCCGGAGGAGCTGCTGCGGGACGGGCCGAGCCGGTTCCGTACCGGAAGCGTGGACCGGGCCGGGCACGGGCACGGGCTCGGTCTGACGATCGCGGCGGGCCAGGCGAGGGTGCTCGGGGCCCGGCTGACCTTCCGCAACGCGGCGCCCTCGGGTGCGGCGGAGGGCACGGGCGGGGCGATCGCGGTGCTGTGGCTGCCGGAGCACGCGCCGACGGTGACGGGGAGCTTCCCGGTGCTGCGGATGGCGGACCAGCGGCAGCCGTCGGACTGAGCGGCATCGGGTGGTCCGACGGAGAACCGCCGACGGCGGCCCCGCGCCCACGGGCCGGGCGGGGGAACGCCGACGGCGACCCCGAGGAGTGAGCCGTGAGGCTGTCCTCGACGTCGCCGTCGGTCGGGTGACCCGGGCGCACGCCCCGGGTACCGGGGTGTAACGGGTCCACTGAACGCTCTTCGGTTGTGCTGCGCGGCCGCCGGGTGCCGTGCGGCGCCGGGCGCCTGGCCTCCGGCTGGGGGTCGCGCGGTTACGCCGGCCGGATCAGATGGAGACGTGCACCGAGCGGAGGAACGCGGCCGGGTTCAGCGCCGAGCCGTAGTTCGGGGTGGTGCGGATCTCGAAGTGCAGGTGCGGGCCGCTGGAGTTGCCGGTGTTGCCGGACAGGGCGATCTTCTGGCCCGTCTTCACGGTCTGGCCGATCTTCACGTTGACCTTCGACAGGTGCGCGTACTGCGAGTACTTGCCGTTGGAGTGCTTGATCACGACGGCGTTGCCGTACGCGGGCCCGTCACCGGCGCCGTTCGGGCCGGCCTTCACGACGGTGCCCTTGTGGGCGGCCACGACGCTGGTGCCGATCGGCACGGCGAAGTCCTGGCCGGAGTGCTTGGCGGCCCAGCGGGCGCCGCCGGTGCCGTAGCTGGCGGTCAGCTTGTACTTCTTGACCGGGGTCTTCCAGGAGGCGGCGTTCTTCTTCGCGGTCTTCTTCTTGTCCTCGGCCTTCTTCTTGGCGTCGGAGGCCTTCTTCGCGGCCGTCTTCTTCGCCGCGTCCGCGGCCTTGGCCTGCGCGGCAGCCTGCTGGGCGACCGAGTCGGCGGTCGTGCTCGCGGCAAGGGGGGCGGCGGCGTCGGTGCCGCTGGAGGCGAACGCCGTTCCGGCACCCAGCACCACGGACGCCCCCAGGCCGGCGGCCAGGACGGCGCCACGGACGCGGAAGGCGGACGGGCGGACGGTGTGCTGGTTCGTTGCGCGCTTCATACGAGGAAGTCCTCCGAAGGTGAGTGGACCCGGCGTGCTGTCCGGGCTTGCTCAACCTTGGTAACCCGCACCCCGGCCGATGCTCAAACACCCCATCTACGAAGAAAAGCCGTAGAGAGGGTGGGGGGAATTGACCGAAGTTGTCCCTCCGTGAGGGGTTGGAGCGGGCGACGAAATCCTCCGCGCGAAAGGCGTTTAACCCCTGTTCCATGGAGTTCTTTCCGGACATGGAACCGCGAAACGGTCGTATCACCCAGAACCTCGGAAGGGCCTGTCGACGCCGGGCCGAAGGTCCCGCGGCCGATCCCGGCCACTCCTCCTAGCCCGGGTAGTAGGCCTGTTTCGGGCTGTGCGCCTTGTCACCGCCGGTGGGACCGAAGTCCTTCCGATTCGGGACCTTCGGCCCGCTACTTCACTACGCTGACGGGAAAGCGACACCGCACCCCGGGGGACCCCATGACGGCCGAGAACACCCATGCACTGGACGGCATCGAGCTCGCGGACGCCGTCGCGTCCATCCGCAACCAGCTCATCGACGCGGCGACCCGGGGCACGGACCACCCCGTCTCCTTCGCGGTCGGCGACATCCAGATGGAGTTCACCCTCGAACTGCGCCGGGAGGCGAAGGCGGGCGGCAAGGTGAAGGCCTGGGTGGTCGAGGCGGGCGCGGACGCCGCCCGCACCACGGGCCGCACGCACAAGGTCGCCTTCACCCTGACCCCGCGCAACGCCGCGACGGGCGAGGCGTGGGAGATCGGGACCGAGGACGACGGGTCGACGGCGGGGTTCGGTGACGGGGCCTCCCGTCCATGAGCCCGCCCGTCGTCCACCCCGCCGACCGTACGGTGGTCGTCACCGCGATCCAGCAGGGCAGCGGCGTCCTGCTCACCGACCGGCTGGTCCTCACCTGCGCCCACGTGGTCAAGTCCGGCTCCGTCCTGATCGCCCACCCGGCCGTCTCCGACCGGGTACGGGCCACGGTCGCCTGGATCGACTACCGGCTGGACGTGGCCCTGCTGGAGGCCGTCGAACCGGTGCGCCCGGTCCCGCCCGTGCGGCTCGGCGTGGTCGACACCCGCCAGGCGATACCCGAGTGCGAGATCACCGGCTTCCCCCGCGTCCAGCGGTACGGCCCCGACCGGCGGCTGGAGGCCGACCAGTACACGGCGACCGTCCTGCCCCTGGCGGGCCGGCTCCGCGACCTGCTGGTCTGCGACCTCGACGGCCCGCCCGCCACCCGCCCGGACGACGAGCCGGCCGCCCTGTCCGGGCTGTCCGGCGGCCCCGTCTTCATGGGGGACGTGCTGCTGGGCGTGGCCCGCCGGGTTCCGCAGCAGCGCGACGGCCGCCGGGTCGAGTGCGTGCCGCTCGCTCCCGTCCTGGCGGCCGGCCCCTTCCGCCTCGTCTACCGGCGGACCGGGGTCGACCTGCGCGAAGAGCGCGTCCACGGCAGCTTCCCGCGCGACCTGCGGTACGAGGCGGAGTACGCGCAGGCGCTCGGCGTCGCCTACCGCCGTACGAAGATCTTCGGGCTGGACGAGCTGAGCCGGCACGACCGGGAATGGGACCTGGACACCGCGTATCTGAGCCTGGAGGCCCAGGCCCAGGACCGGGCCGCCCCGGGCCCGCCCCTCCCCCGCCGCATCGACGACCTGCTCGCCGACCGCCCCCGGGTCCTGCTGCGCGGCGAGGCGGGCGCGGGCAAGACGACGCTGCTGTGGTGGCTGGCCGCCCACGCCTCGGCCCGCACCCTGGACGACGCGCTGGCCCCGCTCAACGGACTGATCCCCTTTGTGGTGCCCCTGCGCACCCTGCGCGCCCGCGGGGCGACGTTCCCGGGACCGGCCGAGCTGTCGGGTGCGGCGGGGCTGGTGGTCGACACGGCGCCGGAGGGCTGGGCGGGCCGGGTATTGGAGTCGGGCCGGGCGCTCTTGCTGGTGGACGGGCTGGACGAGGTGCCGCCCGAGGAGCGCGAGCAGGCCCATTCCTGGCTCTCGCAGCTCCTGGGCCGCTACCCGGACACCCGGTGCGTCGTGACCGTACGGCCGCTCGCCGTCGAGCCGGACTGGCTGCGGTCGGAGGGCTTCGCCGAGTTACGACTGCTGCCGATGCGGAACGAGGACATCCAGGCGTTCGTGGCCTCCTGGCACCGGGCGGCCCGGTTGTCGGAGGAGGAGGACGCCGAACGGCTGGACGAGCTGGAACGCGACCTCTCGCACCAGTTCGACCAGAACTCCACGCTCCGTGACCTGGCCCGTACACCGCTGCTCTGCGCGGTGATCTGCGCCCTGCACCGCCGCCGCGACGGCTTCCTCCCGGAGACCCGCTGGAAGCTGTACCGCTCGGCCCTGGAGATGCTGCTGGGCCACCGCGACCACCGCCGCCGGATCGGGAGCCCCGAGGGCATCGACCTGGACGTCGAGGAGCACACGCAGCTCCTCCAGCGGATCGCGGTGTGGCTGGTCCGGGAGGGCCAGTCGGAGTTCACCCGGGACCAGGCGCTGCGCCAGCTCCGGCGCGCCCTGGCCGGGATGGAGCGGGTCAGCGTCCAGGGCCCGCCGGAGAAGATCCTCACGCATCTGCTCAACCGCAGCGGTCTGCTCCAGGAGCACGGGGACGACACCTACCAGTTCATCCACCGCACCTTCCAGGACTACCTGGCCGCGAAGGAGCTCGTCGAGGACGACCACCTGGGCGAACTGCTCCGCCACGCGGACGAGGAGCCCTGGCAGGACGTGATCCTGCTGGCGGCGGGGCATTGCGGGCGGCGCGAACTGGGCCTGCTGGTCACCGGATTGCTGGACGCGGGCGAGAGGCGCGAGCCAGGACTCGACCGGACCGACCTCCACGTCCTGGCCGCCCTGTGCGCCCAGCACGCGGCGTGGCTGGACGGGGCGGTACGGGACCGGGTCCGGGCGAGCGTCGCGGCGCTGTTCCCGCCGACGGACGACGACCAGGTGGAGACCCTGAGCCGACTGGGCGAGGCGGCGTTGGAGTTTCTGCCCGGTCCGGAGAGCTTGCTGTCCGATCACCCGTCAGTTCGGTGCGTCATCCGGTTGCTGGGCTGGATCGGAGGCCAGGCGGCTGTCCCCCACGCCCGAGCGTGGGCCTTGACGCATACCGAGCTGGGTCACGAATTCATCAGGGCCTGGGACAACTTCCCGCCGGGCGAGTACGCGTCACAGGTGCTGGAGTCCTGCCGACTCGCAGGGGACTTCGTCCTGGTCTCCCGCAGGCATGTGAGTTACCTGCCTCGTCTGAAGGAGATCGACCAGGTCCTGATGACGGGCGACCTCACCGAGGCGGAGTTCCGGAAGGCCGTCGAGGCTCACCGCCTCACCCGGCTGGGGTTCGACGACAACCAGCTGATCAGCGACCTCGGATCACTGGCCTCGTCCGTGCCGGGCCTGGTCCTCCTCCATCTGTCGCGATGCTCTGCCATCCAGGACTTCGAGCCCCTGGTGGACTTCCCCGCACTGGACAGCCTGGGCCTGTATCACTGTGGTCCGGCTCGGCTGGACAAGCTGCCGGCCCTTCCCAGGGTCGTCTACTTGAGCATGCACGGTGACAGTCCCATCAGCCTGGGCGGGCTCTCGTCCTGGCATTCACTCACCTCGCTCGCTCTGTCCCGGCCCGCCTCGTTCGCCGATGTGGCAGCGGAGTTGCGAGCGCACACGGGCATCGTCATCCTCAGGCTCGCCGCACCCCCGTCACCTGCCGACTGCGGCGCCGCTGGCCCGGTTCCCTCCGTCGAGCACCTCACCCTCGACACCCCTGGGCAGGAAGGCTTTGCCCTCCTGCGACAGACCTTTCCCGCACTCCGGTCGCTCACGGTCATCAACGCCGCCGCGTACCCGCAGGTCGACCTGACGCCGCTGCGCAACTGGCCGGGCCTGGAAGTGACCATTCAGGACTACGGGAAAGGGGCTGCCCCGGACCGGCCGTGAAGCCGATTCCGGGGCAGCCCCTCACACGCGCTCGGGCTGACGCCCTACCCGCGCGTCACGCGTCCTTCGACAGGTTCGGGCCGGCGCCGCCTGCCGCCTGCTCGATCGGGGGGACGTCGGGCAGAGCCGACTTCTCCTCGCCGCGGAAGGTGAACGTCTTGTCGTCACCCTCGCCCTCCGTGCCCACGACCACGATGTGACCGGGACGCAGCTCACCGAAGAGGATCTTCTCGGAGAGGATGTCCTCGATCTGCCGCTGGATCGTCCGGCGCAGCGGCCGGGCGCCCATCACGGGGTCGTAGCCCTTCTTCGCGAGCAGCGTCTTGGCCTCGCCACTGAGCTCGATGCCCATGTCGCGGTCCTTGAGGCGCTCGTCGACCTTGGCGAGCATGAGGTCGACGATCTGAATGATGTCTTCCTCGGTCAGCTGGTGGAAGACCACCGTGTCGTCGACACGGTTGAGGAATTCCGGTCGGAAGTGCTGCTTGAGCTCTTCGTTGACCTTGATCTTCATGCGCTCGTAGTTGGTCTTGACGTCGCCCTGGGCGGCGAAGCCCAGGTTGAAGCCCTTGGAGATGTCCCGGGTCCCGAGGTTGGTCGTCATGATGATGACCGTGTTCTTGAAGTCCACGACCCGGCCCTGGGAGTCGGTCAGGCGACCGTCCTCCAGAATCTGGAGCAGGGAATTGAAGATATCGGGGTGGGCCTTCTCGACCTCGTCGAAGAGGACGACGGAGAACGGCTTGCGGCGCACCTTCTCGGTGAGCTGGCCGCCCTCCTCGTAGCCCACGTAACCGGGGGGCGAACCGAAGAGGCGGGAAACCGTGTGCTTCTCGCTGAACTCCGACATGTCGAGGGAGATCAGCGCGTCCTCGTCGCCGAAGAGGAATTCGGCGAGCGTCTTGGACAGCTCCGTCTTACCGACACCGGACGGGCCGGCGAAGATGAACGAGCCACCGGGGCGCTTCGGGTCCTTCAGACCGGCTCGCGTACGGCGGATCGCCTGCGAGAGGGCCTTGATGGCGTCCTTCTGGCCGATGACGCGCTTGTGGAGCTCGTCCTCCATGCGCAGCAGACGGGAGGACTCCTCCTCCGTCAGCTTGAAGACCGGGATGCCGGTGGCTGTGGCCAGGACCTCGGCGATCAGCTCGCCGTCGACCTCGGCGACGACGTCCATGTCGCCGGCCTTCCACTCCTTCTCCCGCTTGGCCTTCGCCGCCAGCAGCTGCTTCTCCTTGTCGCGGAGGGAAGCCGCCTTCTCGAAGTCCTGGGAGTCGATGGCCGACTCCTTGTCGCGGCGGACACCCGCGATCTTCTCGTCGAACTCGCGGAGGTCCGGCGGCGCGGTCATCCGGCGGATGCGCATCCGGGAGCCGGCCTCGTCGATCAGGTCGATCGCCTTGTCCGGCAGGAAGCGGTCCGAGATGTACCGGTCGGCCAGGGTCGCGGCCTGGACGAGGGCCTCGTCCGTGATGGAGACCCGGTGGTGGGCCTCGTAGCGGTCGCGCAGACCCTTGAGGATCTCGATGGTGTGCGGCAGCGACGGCTCCGCGACCTGGATGGGCTGGAAGCGCCGCTCCAGGGCCGCGTCCTTCTCCAGGTGCTTGCGGTACTCGTCGAGCGTGGTGGCACCGATGGTCTGGAGCTCACCGCGCGCCAGCATGGGCTTCAGGATCGAAGCCGCGTCGATGGCGCCCTCCGCGGCACCCGCACCGACCAGCGTGTGGAGCTCGTCGATGAACAGGATGATGTCGCCGCGGGTGCGGATCTCCTTGAGGACCTTCTTCAGGCGCTCCTCGAAGTCACCCCGGTACCGCGAACCGGCGACCAGGGCGCCGAGGTCCAGGGTGTAGAGGTGCTTGTCCTTGAGGGTCTCGGGCACCTCGCCCTTGACGATCGCCTGGGCCAGGCCCTCGACGACCGCCGTCTTGCCGACACCGGGCTCGCCGATGAGGACGGGGTTGTTCTTGGTCCGGCGGGACAGCACCTGCATGACCCGCTCGATCTCCTTCTCGCGCCCGATGACCGGGTCGAGCTTGGACTCACGAGCGGCCTGGGTGAGATTCCGGCCGAACTGGTCGAGCACCAGGGACGTGGAGGGCGTGCCCTCGGCGGGGCCGCCCGCGGCCGCCGTCTCCTTGCCGCCCGAGTATCCGGAAAGCAGCTGGATGACCTGCTGCCGGACCCGGTTCAGGTCGGCGCCCAGCTTCACGAGGACCTGGGCGGCGACGCCCTCGCCCTCGCGGATCAGGCCGAGCAGGATGTGCTCGGTGCCGATGTAGTTGTGGCCCAGCTGAAGGGCCTCGCGGAGCGACAGCTCCAGGACCTTCTTGGCTCGCGGGGTGAAGGGGATGTGCCCGGAAGGAGCCTGCTGCCCCTGCCCGATGATCTCCTCCACCTGCTGGCGGACCGCCTCGAGCGAAATCCCGAGGCTCTCCAGGGCCTTAGCGGCGACACCCTCACCCTCGTGGATCAGGCCCAGGAGGATGTGCTCGGTGCCGATGTAGTTGTGGTTGAGCATCCGGGCTTCTTCCTGAGCCAGGACGACAACCCGCCGCGCGCGGTCGGTGAACCTCTCGAACATCGTTAATCGCTCCTCAGAGCGGTCGGTCAGTGAGGGGTCGGTCCCCTCCCAGTCCTTCCGCATGCTAGTCCCGCAGGACGGGACAGCTCATTCCAACTGCCGACATCCGTCCGGATCACCCCGCGCCGGGCGGGGATTCTTACTGCCGAACAGCTGACAACTGCTCCAACCCGATGGTGCGAGACGATGTTCCCGCAGGCCAGGCAGATACCCCTTTCGCCAGTACGCCGATGGCGAACGTGAGACGCCTCGGCCAGCGTGTCGCCCCTTCCCACTAGGAAAGTCTTACCCGCAATCACTGACAGTCCATGCGGCGCGCCCCGGTTCCCTCCGCTACGGGCGAACATCCTTGCGCTGCTGCATGCTCCCGAGCGCCCCCTCGGCCAGGACACGCCGTGACGCAGCGCGGACGGTGCGTAACTCCGGAGGTGATTCGGCGGTTCATCGGACATGACCCCTGCCGTCCCGCAGCCCCGCTCGTCGCCCGATGCCGCTCCGGGTCCCGCCGACGCCGCACTCGCCCGGCGGTACGCGCGGGAGCTGGGCTGGGCCACCGCGGGGCGGAATCCGCTGCACCTGCTCACCGGAGAGTCCTTCGATGTGCTGGAGCTGCCCGCCGAGGCCGGCCACGCCGTGCTGCGGCGCGGTGTGCGTACCGGCCCGGTGCTGCTGTCCGGTACGCGGATGGGGCTGCTGGTCGCCGCGGGCGGCGCCGATGAGCTGCCGGGGCTGCTCGACTGGCTGGAGTGGCGCCCCCTCGCGCCGGACCTGACCGCCGTGGGCGCGGAGGGCCGGGTCGTCGCCCCGCCCCTCCCGGGCTCCGCGGGGGGCTCGACGGGGGCCGCTGTCTGGCTGCGGCCCCCAGAGCCGAGGCACGCGCCCGGGCCGGCGCTGCCGGCCCTCGCAGGCTTCGGGAGCAGCGGTGGGGGTGCCCCCGATCTCGTACGCCTGGTGGACGCGGCGGCGACGGAATGCCATCGGGTCCGGTTGTCACACGCCCGTTCCGGCGTGCCGACAGGGGTGCTGACAAGGGGTTCGGCAGATCAGCCGTTGGCCTTCTCGTAAGCCTCACGGATCTCGGCGGGAACACGGCCGCGGTCATTCACATTGTGGCCGTTCTCCCGGGCCCACCGGCGGATTTCCGCGGTGTCCTTGTTACCGCCGGCGGCGGCGCGGCCCTTGCCGCGGCCCGTGGCGGCACGGCCACCGGTGCGACGTCCACCCTTGGTGTAGGGCTCGAGAAGGCCGCGAAGCTTGTCCGCGTTGGCCGTGGTGAGGTCGATCTCGTACGTCTTGCCGTCGAGGGCGAACGTGACGGTCTCGTCAGCCTCGACACCGTCGAGGTCATCGACAAGAAGGACCTGAACCTTCTGTGCCACGGGATTTCCTTTCATCGAAAATGGAGTACGCGGAAAGGAAACCGCTTTTCCCGGGAAAACACAAACCCTCGGGAGAGGTTCAGCAGCCCGGGAAGACGGGAAACATGCGCGATTCGGACATAGGGAGGCAGGTCCTTCTGCAGATCACAGGTGCAGAAGCATCCGGCTGTTGCCCAAGGTGTTCGGCTTCACTCGTTCGAGACCGAGGAACTCCGCGACACCCTCGTCGTAGGAACGCAGCAGCTCGCTGTAGACATCGGTGTCGACGGGCGTCTCTCCGATCTCGACGAAGCCGTGCTTGGCGAAGAAGTCCACTTCGAAGGTGAGACAGAAAACCCTGCGGACACCGAGCCATCGCGCGGTCTGCAAGAGCTTCTCCAGCACGTGATGCCCGACTCCCGCACCCTTCAGGCGGGGGTCGACGGCAAGCGTCCGCACTTCTGCCAGGTCTTCCCACATGACATGAAGTGCGCCGCAGCCGATGACGGTCGCGTCCTCGTCGCGTTCCGCGACCCAGAACTCCTGGATGTCCTCGTAAAGGGTGACGGTCGCTTTGTCGAGCAGGATGCCCCCGGACACGTACCCGTCGAGGAGTCGTCGTACCGCCCCGACATCACTCGTCCTGGCCCGCCGGACGGAGATGGCGGGCTTATTTACCGACGGGTCGGTATGGAGTTCGGTATCGGGATCGCTTTGCGGCTGCTCTGAGGACATGCCCCGACGCTATCGCCCGCTCTCCGGGGTCGCGTCATCGGTCGGGGCGTCATCTCCGGCGGCGCCGGCGGTCGGTTCCGCGGGGCTGCCCGGGGTGGTTTCGGTCGGACCGGGGGCGGTTCCCGTGAGATTGGGGGAAACCATACGAACGGCGTCCTGCAGTGCTTCGCGCTGCTCGGCGGACATCATCCCGAAGAACGCGACAAGCGCTGCGGCGGGGTTGTCGCTCTGTGACCAGGCTTCGTTCATCAGTGCGGCCGAGTAGGCGGCCCTGGTGGAGACGGCCGTATATCGATAGGCGCGGCCGTCGACTTCCCTGCGGACCCAGCCCTTCTGATGGAGATTGTCCATTACCGTCATCACGGTCGTGTACGCGATGGACCGTTCCCGCTGGAGGTCCTCAAGGACTTCCCGCACCGTGACCGGTCGGTTCCATTGCCAGACGCGCGTCATCACGGCGTCTTCGAGGTCTCCCAATTGACGGGGCACGCGATCACTTTAGTGCCAGATGTCCCGAATGGTCGGCTCTTTACGCAGCAAAAAGCGCACGGCTCTCGACGAGTCGCGCACTCGGGGTCGCGCGCCGGGAAGACGCGGGGCGGGGGTCGCCGCTCCCGCGGTCAGACATTCTCCGGACGAGCGGTCTGCTTTGCGGATTCCGCGCGGGCGATCGCCGCGTCCACCGCGTCGTCCTCCTTGGACTTGTTCGGACCGCCCTGGCTCTTGACGATGATCACGATCAGGGAGACGAAGAAGACGGCCATCACCACGGGGGGCACAAGCGCGGATACGTAGTCCATGCCGTCCAGAGTAGCGAGCCCGGAACGGCCGGACGCGGCGACCTCCCGGTGGAGGCCGCCGCGTCGGGGAGCACCGGAGGGTCAGCCGGCCGCCCGCTCCTCGGACGGGGGCGGTGCGGGCCGTCGGCGCGGCGGGAAGACCTCGGAGGGCTTGGGCATGGGGCGGTCGCCGGGCTTCTGCGGCTTGCCGGGCGCGGCCGGGGTGCTGGGCCGTTCCGGCTCCCGGGAGGCCGCGCGGCCGCCGGGCAGGGCGAGCAGTCGGCTGCGGGGGCCGGGGGCCGCGGCGCCGGCGGAGCGGCCGGCGAGCCGGGCGCGCACGGAGCGCTCGGCGAGCACCTGGCAGCGCTCCAGGAGGGCCGCCGCGAGCGGTCCGCCGCGCAGGGCCCGCAGGGCGGCCAGATCGTCCGGGCGGGGGTCGTAGCCGGCCGCCAGGGCGTCCTGGAGCAGCTCCAGATAGCCGGCGGCGGAGCCGGGGAGGGCGCTGCGGTAGCGGGCGAGGTCGGCGAGGAGGAACGCTCGCAGCCGACCCGCCTCGCCGACCGCCTCGTCCACGGAGCCCGCGAGCCGCAGGCAGTCCTGGACGTCCTCGTCGGACAGGGGCATGGGGTGGAGGGCGATGGCGAGGGCACGTCGGAGCACCCGCAGCTCGTCCGCGCTGAACGCCATGCCGCCTCGTGAACCGTAGGGCGTGGGCATAACGCGACAATACGTGCTAAATGGACAAAATCCGTTTAACTGGTCGTCGGTGGCGCGGCGTGGCAGAACGGTCCGACGGCCGCGGCCCCGGCCGTTCCCGCAGGTACGCCGGGGTCTTGTGCGGCCCCCCTAGGCGCGGGACACGTTCCGCTCGTAGACCAGGCGCAGCCCGATGAGCGTCAGCCACGGCTCGTGCTCGTCGATGGCCGAGGACTCCCCCAACACCATCGGAGCAAGGCCGCCCGTCGCGATGACGGTGACGTCGTCCGGGTCGGCGGCCAGCTCCTTCTTCATCCGGGCCACCACCCCGTCGACCTGGCCCGCGAAGCCGTAGATGATGCCGGACTGCATGGCCTCGACGGTGTTCTTGCCGATCACGCTGCGCGGCCGGGCCAGCTCGATCTTGCGGAGCTGGGCGCCCCGGACGCCGAGCGCCTCGACCGAGATCTCGATGCCGGGGGCGATCACCCCGCCCGCGTACTCGCCGCGCGGGGAGACCGCGTCGAAGGTGGTGGCGGTGCCGAAGTCCACGACGATCGCCGGGCCCCCGTACAGCTCGACGGCGGCGACCGCGTTGATGATGCGGTCCGCGCCGACCTCCTTGGGGTTGTCCATCAGGATCGGCACGCCCGTCTTGACCCCGGGCTCGACCAGCACGGCGGGGACGTCGCCGTAGTAGCGGCGGGTGACCTCGCGCAGCTCGTGCAGGACCGAGGGGACGGTGGCGCAGATCGCGATGCCCTCGATGCCGTCGCCCAGCTCCATGCCGAGCAGCGGGTGCATGCCCATCAGGCCCTGGAGCAGGACGGCCAGCTCGTCCGCGGTGCGGCGGGCGTCGGTGGAGATCCGCCAGTGCTCGACGATCTCCTCGCCGTCGAAGAGGCCGAGGACCGTGTGCGTGTTGCCGACGTCGATGGTGAGCAGCATCAGACGTCGGCCCCGTCCCCGGCGGAGGGGGACGCGTCCGCGTCGCGGAAGTCCAGGCCGATGTCGAGGATCGGCGAGGAGTGGGTGAGCGCGCCGACCGCGAGATAGTCGACGCCCGCGTCGGCGTAGGCGCGGGCCGATTCGAGGGTGAGGCGCCCCGACGACTCCAGGATCGCCCGGCCGTCGACCAGGGCGACCGCCTCGGCGGTCTCGGCCGGGGTGAAGTTGTCCAGCAGGATCAGGTCGACGCCCGCGTCCAGCACCTCGCGGACCTGCTCCATCGTGTCGACCTCGACCTCGATGGGCAGCTCGGGGAACTCGGCGCGCACGCGCTTGAACGCCTCCGCGACGCCTCCCGCGGCGATCACGTGGTTGTCCTTGACCAGGGCCGCGTCGGAGAGCGACATCCGGTGGTTGACGCCGCCACCGCAGCGCACCGCGTACTTCTCCAGCGCGCGCAGGCCCGCCGTCGTCTTGCGGGTGTCGCGGACCTTGGCCTTGGAGCCCTCCAGCGCGTCCGCCCAGGCACGGGTGGCGGTCGCGATGCCGGAGAGGCGGCAGAGCAGGTTCAGCGCGCTGCGCTCGCCGGTCAGCAGGTCGCGGGTGCGGGTGGTGACGGTCAGCAGCTTCTGGCCGGGGACGATCCGGTCGCCGTCCTCGACGTGCCGCTCGACCTCGAACTCCTCGGTGCAGACGATCGACAGGACCGCCTCGGCGACCCGGAGCCCGGCGACCACGCCGGCCTCCCGGGCGGTGAAGTCACCGGTGATCACGGCGTCCTCGGGGACGGTCGCCACGGTCGTGACGTCCACCCCGCCGTCGAGGTCCTCCTCGATCGCCACATGCGCGACGTCCTCGACCTGGACCGGGTCGAGCCCCGCCTCGGCCAGCAGCAGGGCGAGCGCGGGGTCGAGGCCGCACTCCAGGGCGTCGGGGTCGAAGCCGTCGCCACAGCCGCAGCCGTCGCCGCAGCCGCCTTCCGCCGGTGCGGACGCTGCGGGCGCGCCGACGCTGATCAGCGGTACGTCCACGGGAGTGGGGCGCGGATTCTCTTCGGGCGTGCTCACGGTGTCGGCTCCTCGGGGGCGTGGCGGGTGGTGCGGGTGCGACTGGTGCTTCGGGTGGTGCCGGTGGTGCGTGTGTTGTTGCGTGCGGTGCCGGGTGTGGTGCCTGTGCTGCTCCGCGGGTGCGGCGGAGCGGCTGCTTCCAGCAGTCTGCTCAATCCGACGGGCGTACGGGCGGGAATGCGGCGGTCTCCGTGCGGTGGACGACCGGGGTGCGGTCCGGTCCGATGCGGACGACCAGGTGGCGGCGGCCGTGGGCGTCGTCGCGGTCGGGCCGGTCCTCCCGCCAGTGGCAGCCTCGGGTCTCCTCGCGTTCCCTGGCGGCGGCCACCAGGACCCGGGAGACCAGGAGCAGGTTGGTGACCTCCCAGGCGTCGACCCCCGGGACGACCGCCTTGGCTCCGTCCGCCTCCGCGGCGGCGGCGGCCTCGCGGTGCAGGGCCTCCAGCCCCTCGGCCGCGGCGCCCAGGGAACCGGCGGAGCGCAGGACTCCGGCGCCCCGGGTCATCGTGCGCTGGACCGCCGTACGGGCCTCGGGGGACAGCAGCGGGACGAGGTCGTCCGCGTCACGGGAGGCCTCCACCGGTTCGGTGCGGGGCGGGCGGGCCTCGGCGATGTCGGCGGCGATGCGCTCGGCGAAGACCAGGCCCTCCAGCAGGGAGTTGGACGCGAGCCGGTTGGCCCCGTGCACTCCGGTGCAGGCGACCTCGCCGCAGGCGTACAGGCCGGGGACGGTGGTGCGGCCCCGCAGGTCGGTGCGGACGCCGCCGGAGGCGTAGTGCGCGGCCGGGGCGACCGGGATCGGCTCGGTCACCGGGTCGATGCCGTGGGACCGGCAGGCGGCCAGGATGGTGGGGAAACGCTGCTCCCACATGGCCGCCCCGAAGTGCCGGGCGTCCAGATACATGTGCTCGGCGCCCGTCTCGTGCATCCGGCGCGTGATGCCCTTGGCGACGATGTCGCGCGGGGCCAGCTCGGCCAGCTCGTGCTGTCCGAGCATGAAGCGGACGCCGTCGGCGTCGACGAGATGCGCGCCCTCGCCCCGTACGGCTTCGGAGACCAGCGGCTGCTGGCCCTCGGAGTCCGCACCGAGGAAGAGAACCGTGGGGTGGAACTGGACGAACTCCAGGTCGGAGACCTCAGCCCCGGCCCGCAGGGCGAGCGCGACCCCGTCGCCGGTGGAGACGGGGGGGTTGGTGGTGGCGGAGAAGACCTGGCCCATGCCGCCGGTGGCGAGGACCACGGAGGGGGCCCGGACCGCGCCGACGCCGTCGTGCTGCCCCTCGCCCATGACGTGCAGCGAGACGCCCGCCGTACGGCCTTCGGCGTCCGTGAGCAGGTCCAGGACGAGCGCGTTCTCGATGGTGTGGAGGGCGGCCTCGCGGACCGCCTCGACCAGGGCGCGGGAGATCTCCGCGCCGGTCGCGTCGCCGCCCGCGTGGGCGATGCGGCGGCGGTGGTGGCCGCCCTCGCGGGTGAGTGCGATGTCGCCGCTGTCGGTGGTGTCGAAGTGGGCGCCGGTGGTGATCAGCCGGCGTACGGCGTCGGGGCCCTCGGTGACCAGGGTGCGGACGGCCTCCTCGTCGCAGAGGCCCGCGCCCGCGACGAGGGTGTCGTCGAGGTGCTGCTCGGGGGTGTCGCCCTCGCCGAGCGCCGCCGCGATGCCGCCCTGGGCCCAGCGGGTCGAGCCGTCGTCCAGGCGGGCCTTGGTGACGACGACGGTGTCCAGGCCGGCGTCGGCGCAGCGCAGGGCTGCGGTGAGCCCGGCGACGCCGGAGCCGACCACCACGACGTCCGCGTCGATGGACCAGCCGGGGGCGGGGGCGGTCAGCCGTATTCCGGTCACGTCAGGGCTCCGAAGGTGAGGGGGATGTTGTCGATGAGGCGGGTGTTCCCGACCCGGGCCGCGACGGCGAGGATCGCCTCCCCGCTCTCGCGGTCGTCCGGGATCTCGGTGAAGTCCGCCGGGTCCACCAGGGCCAGGTAGTCCAGGACGAGCGGAACGCTGTTCCGGGCGGCGGCCTCGTCCAGGATGGTCCGGGCGGCGGCGCGGACGGCGGCGGGCGCCCCGCCCGGCCGGACCAGCGCCACGGCCTGGGCGTCGGCGGCGGCCCGGGCCTCGCCGAGCCTGTTGAGCCCGGCGGCCCGGTCGCCGCCGGGCGCGGTGGCCCTGGCCCGCTCGTGCAGGGCCTGCTGGGCGGCGAGCCGGTCCCGGGCCGCGAACAGGGCGCGGGGCAGGGCGAGGGCGGTGTGCCGCTCGGGCGGGGAGAGGAAGCGGTTGCGGCTGGAGAGCGCGAGGCCGTCCGCGTCCCGGACGGTGGGGACGCCGGTGATCCGGACGCCGAAATTCAGGTCCCGGACCATACGGCGGATCAGGGCGAGCTGCTGGGCGTCCTTCTGCCCGTAGAACGCCTCGTCGGGGCGGGTGAGGTGGAGGAGCTTGGCGACGACGGTGAGCATCCCGTCGAAGTGCCCGGGGCGGGACGCTCCTTCGAGGCGCTCGCCCATCGGGCCCGCGGTGATCCGGACCTGGGGCTCGCCCCCCGGGTAGACCTCGTCGACGCCGGGGGCGAAGACCGCGTCGGCGCCCGCCGCCGCGGCGGTCTCCAGGTCTGCGTCCAGGGTGCGCGGATAGCGCTCCAGGTCGGCGGCCTCGCCGAACTGGAGCGGGTTCACGAAGACGGTGACCACGACCTGCCCGTCCGGTCCGGCCGCTTCGCGGGCCGCGCGGATCAGGGTGGCGTGGCCCTCGTGCAGCGCGCCCATCGTCATGACGACGGCCCGCTCGGCCCCGGCGGGGCGGGGCAGCGCGTCCAGCTCGGCGGCCGTGCGAAGGAGGGCCGGCCGCATCGTGCGGGTCATCGGGTCTCCCCCGGTCCGGGGCCGCCGGGGCGGCGCTCCTGGTCGGCCAGGACGACGAGGAGGTCCTCGGCCAGCTCGGCCTTGAGCAGGCCGTGGGCGAGCGCCCGGTCGGCCGTGGCGCGGGCCATCGCGACATATCCGGCCACCGCCTGCGGGGCGTGGGCGCGCAGCTCACCGATGTGGGCGGCGACCGTGCCCGCGTCCCCGCGGGCGACCGGGCCGGTCAGCGCGGCGTCGCCGGAGCGCAGGGCGTTGTCCAGGGCGGCGCCGAGCAGCGGGCCGAGCATCCGGTCGGGGGCGGCGACCCCGGCCCTGGCCAGCAGCTCCATCGACTGGGCGACCAGGGTGACCAGGTGGTTCGCACCGAGGGCGAGGGCCGCGTGGTAGAGCGGACGCGCCTCCTCGGCGATCCACTCGGGCTCGCCGCCCATCTCGATGACCAGGGCCTCGGCCGCGAGCCGCAGCTCGTCGGGGGCGGTGACGCCGAAGGAGCAACCGGCGAGCCGCTGGACGTCCACGGCGGTGCCGGTGAACGTCATCGCGGGGTGCAGCGCGAGCGGCAGCGCCCCGGCCCGCAGCGCGGGGTCCAGCACGCGTGTCCCGTACCGCCCGGAGGTGTGGACGAGGAGCTGGCCCGGCCGTACGGCGCCGGTCTCGACGAGGCCCTCGACCAGCGTGGGCAGCACATCGTCGGGGACGGTCAGGAGCACCAGCTCGGCGCGGGCCAGCACCTCGGCGGGCTCCACCAGGGGCACGTCGGGGAGCAGCGCCGCCGCGCGGCGGCGGGAGGCGTCGGAGACGCCGGACACGGCGACCGGGCGGTGCCCGGCGAGCTGGAGCGAGGCGGCGAGGGCGGGTCCGACCCGGCCCGCGCCGACGACGCCGACCGTGAGACGGGCGGGGCGGTCCCTCGCGTCGAGGGGTTCCTTCGAAACTGATGCGTTCACGCGGCGATGGCCTTCCGTTCCAGTCCGCGGGGGGTACCGGACGACTTCTCTGCATGCTACGCCAGCGTTTCGGGGAAGCCCCGCCCCCGCCCACAGCCTGTGGATAACTTTCCGGGCGGGACGGAATACCGCGGGCGCGCCGCCGGAGGTCCGGGTGATGATCGTCCCATGGCGACCATGGATGAGCAGGAGCAGCGGCGGCGCAGGCTGACCGCTTGGCGGGGTGCGCGGCGGGTGCTGGCCCGGGTGGGCGCGGACGGCTCGCTGGGCGAACGGCTGGCGGCGCTGGCCGCCGACGCCCCGTCCGTACACGATCCGAACGACTGGACCGATGTGTACGGCGGCGGGGTCGTCGCCGATCTGGAACGGCGGACGGCACGGCTGCTGGGGATGGAGGCGGCGGCGTTCTTCCCGACCGGGACGATGGCCCAGCAGGTCGCGCTGCGGTGCTGGGCGGGGCGTACGGGCAACGCGACGGTGGCGCTGCATCCGCTGTCCCACCCGGAGGTGCACGAGGGCGGGGCGCTGGGGGTGGTGAGCGGGCTGCGCACGGTGCATCCGACGTCGGAGCCGAGGCTGCCGGACCCCGAGGAGGTCCGGGAGTTTCCCGAGCCGTTCGGCACGCTGATGCTGGAGCTGCCGTTGCGGGACGCCGGGTTCGTCCTGCCGTCCTGGGAGGAGCTGACGGCGGTGGTGGATGCGGCCCGGGAGCGGGACGCGGTCGTCCACTTCGACGGGGCGCGGCTGTGGGAGTGCGGTCCGCACTTCGGGCGGGAGCTGGCGGAGATCGCGGGGCTGGCGGACAGCGTGTACGTGTCCTTCTACAAGTCGCTGGACGGGCTGTCGGGGGCGGTGCTGGCGGGGCCTTCGACGCTGGTGGAGGAGGCGCGGGTGTGGCGCCACCGGTACGGGGGTCAGCTCTTCCAGCAGTTCCCGGCGGCGCTGTCCGCCCTGCTGGGGCTGGAGCGGGAGCTGCCGCGCCTTCCGTCGTACGTGGCCCACGCGAAGGTGGTGGCCGGGGCGCTGGCGGAGGGGTTCGCGGCGGCGGGGGTGCCGTGGTCCCGGGTGCATCCGGAGCCGCCGCACACGCACCAGTTCCAGGTCTGGCTGCCGTACGGGACGGAGGTGCTGGACGAGGCGTCGGTACGGCAGGCGGAGGAGACGGGGGTGGCCCTCTTCCGGCGCTGGTTCGCGGGGACGGGCGGGGCGGGGCTGCCGCCCGGGACCTCGTTCACCGAGGTGACGGTGGGGGGTGCGGGGCTGGAGTGGTCGGCGGGGGATGTGCGGGATGCGGTGGCGGGGTTCGTGGGGCTCGTGCGGGGGCTCGCGTAGCGCCGGGGCCGGCCCGGAGGCGGGAGCCGCTTCAGTGCCGGGGCCCCGGCCCTCCGGGTTCCGTCCTCAAGCACCGGACGGGCTGGAGATGCCGGGGCCCCGGGTCCTCAAACGCCGGACGGGCTGGGTGGGGCGGGTGGGCTGGAGAGGCCGCGGGTCGGAGGGTGCGTCAGCCAGTGCCTGTACATGTCGCGCAGGACCTCGCGGTCGTGGCGGCCCGGGGGCGGCGGGGCGGGCTCCGAGAGCTGGGCCGCGCGGTAGGTGTCGAGCATGTGCTGCTGGATGGCGTCCATGGCTTCAGCCTGCGCGGCTCGCGACGGACCCGCGCGTTGATTGACGCGCCCCGTCAATCGGATCGTCGGCCCGGGCCCGTACCCCCACTATGGAGGGGTGAGCGTGCACATAGACATCGCGGGACTGCCCGCCGGCCACGTCGTCTTCTCGACCTCCCCCCTCGCCGAGCTGGGTCTCGCCCTGCACGCGCTCTCCGAGCCCGGCCACCATCCCGGGCTGCACGGCTGGGCCACCGCGACCGCCGCGGCGCTGGAGCCCGACCTCGCGGACAGGATGCTGGAGGCGGAGTTCCTCTGGCGGAACACCTTCTCCGATGTGTTCATGCCGTTCGCCGGCGTCCGGGGCGGCGACGGGCAGACCGGGGCTAGTCTCGCCGAGGACCTCGACCTGCTGGACAAGCTGGACGACGAGCGCTTCGTCGGCGCGGCGCTGGAGTTCACCTGCGCCAGCCATTACGAGGCCGGGGCGCCGTCCCCGCTGAAGGACGCGGGGATGCGGGGGCGCGCCCTGGACCTGGCGGCGGCTCGCGGTCCGCAGCAACTGGACTTCACCCGACGGCTGCTGGCCGACCCCGCCTCCGTACGCGGTTGGATCCGGCGCCTCTTCGAGGACTGCGACCAGGCCTTCTTCGCCGACACCTGGCGCCGGGTCTCCGTCCAGATGGCCGCCGACGCCCGGCACAAGACGGAGCTGCTGCGGCGCAAGGGGCTCGCCGACGCGGTGGGGGCCGTGTCCCCCGCCGTGACGCTCGACCCGACCGGCACCCGGATCAGCGTGGACAAGCTCTCCGAAGCCCGGACCACCGCCACCGACCCCGAGGTCGGCGAGGGCCTGACGCTCATCCCGACGAGCTTCGGCTGGCCGCACCTGATGGTGCTGCACGCCCCGGGCTGGCGGCCGGTGATCCACTACCCGGTCCATCTGCCCGACCTGCCGGCGCCCGCCTCCGTGGAACTGCTGCAACTGCGGCTGGAGGCGCTGGCCCACCCGATGCGGATGCGGCTCTGCCGGAACCTGGCCCGCTCCCCGTACACCACCGGCGAACTGGCCGACTCCAACGGCATCACCTCCCCCGAGGTCTCCCGCCATCTCTCCGTGCTCAAGAAAGCCGGCCTGGTCACCACGCGCCGCCGGGGCCGCTATGTCCTGCACCAGCTGGACCTGACGGTCGTCGCCCGGCTCGGCAGCGACTTCCTGGAGGGCGTCCTGCGCTGAGCCCCGGCCCGCGCCCCGGCTCCTCAGCCCGCGCCGCCGCCGGCCCGGACCAGGCCGGTCTCGTAGGCGAGGACGACGACCTGGACCCGGTCGCGGAGGTTCAGCTTGGTGAGGATGCGGCCGACGTGTGTCTTGACCGTGGCCTCGGAGAGCACCAGCCGGGCCGCGATCTCCCCGTTGGAGAGGCCCTGGGCGACCAGGAGCATGACCTCCCGTTCGCGTTCGGTGAGCTTGCCGACGTGCTTGTTCTTCGGCTCCTTCTCACCGCTGGGCAGCATCGGCGAGAAGCGGTCGAGCAGCCGGCGGGTGGTGGACGGGGCGACGACCGCGTCGCCGCTGTGCACCGAACGGATCGCGGCGAGCAGCTCGGCGGGCGGCACGTCCTTGAGCATGAAGCCGCTGGCCCCGGCCTTCAGCCCGGAGAAGGCGTACTCGTCGAGGTCGAAGGTGGTCAGGATGAGCACCTTCGGCGGGTCCTGCTGCGCGCAGATCCGGCGGGTCGCCTCGACGCCGTCCAGGCGGGGCATGCGGACGTCCATCAGGACCACGTCGACGGCGGTGGACCGCAGCATCTCGATCGCCTCCGCCCCGTCCCCGGCCTCGGCGACGACCTCCATGTCGGGCTGGGCGGCGAGCACCATCCGGAAACCGGTCCGCAGCAGCACCTGGTCGTCGACGAGCATCACGCGGATGGCGGTGGTCATGAGGATCGTGTCCTGTCCTGGGGGTCAGTCGTGGTCGGGGTGGTCGTGAGGCCGGTCAGCCCGGGGGTTTCAGCGGCAGCAGGGCGCTGATCCGGAATCCGCCGCCGGGCCGGGGCCCCGCGTCCAGGGTGCCGCCGACCATGCCGACCCGCTCCCGCATCCCGATCATCCCGTGCCCGGCGCCGTCCGCGCCGCCGTCCTCGTACAGCTCGTGCGCCGCGCCCCGGCCGTCGTCCTCGATGAGCAGCCCGAGGCCGTCGTCGAAGTAGACCAGCCGGACGCTGGCCGCGGCGTCGGGTCCGCCGTGCTTGCGGGTGTTCGTCAGGGCTTCCTGCACGACCCGGTACGCGGTCAGCTCGACACCGCTGGGCAGCGGACGCGGGGTGCCCTCGACCTTGAAGTCGACCTCCAGGCCGGTCTGCCGCACCTGCGCGACCAGGTCCTCGATCTGTTCGACGTCGGGCTGGGGGACGTACTCCCCGCTCTCCGGGGCGTCACCGGTCCGCAGCACCCCGAGCAGCCGCCGCATCTCGGCGAGCGCCTGGCGGCCGGTGCTGGAGATGGTCTCCAGGGCCTGCTTGGCCTGGTCGGGGGCCGCGTCCATGACATAGGCGGCACCGTCGGCCTGGACGACCATCACGGACACGTTGTGCGCGACGACGTCGTGCAGCTCCCGGGCGATCCGGGCCCGCTCGGCGGCGACGGCGACCTTGGACTGCGCCTCGCGTTCCCGCTCCAGGCGGGCGGCACGCTCCTCCAGCTGGTCGAAGTAGGCGCGCCGGGTCCGCAGCGAGTCCCCGAGCACCCAGGCCAGCACGAACGGCACGGTCATGATGACCGTCACGAAGATCACCTGGGCCCAGGACCCGCCGGGCTCGGCCTCCCACCGCAGCTGGGAGAGGGCCGCCGCGCTCAGACTGCCGATCAGGGCGAGCCGGGACGCCCAGCGCTCCCCGACCGTGGCCACCGTGTAGGTGATCACCAGCATCGCGAAGTTCCCGATGCCCGGCCGGACGTCGAACACCAGCTGGACGACGCCCACCAGGATGGCGAGCAGCAGCATCTTCTCGGGGGCCTTGCGGCGCAGCGCCACGACGGTGGAGAACCCCAGCGCGACCGGGACCGCGACGATCTCCTCGCGCCCGGCGTCGTACATGCCCGAGACCATCGACATGCCGGAGAGCCCGAGGAGGAAGACGGCCCAGAAGACGTCGACGCCCGTCGGGTGTCTGCGGATGAAGTCGTAGAGGCGCTGCACGTGACTAAGCGTAGGGACAGGTGATCGGTGCCCGGGTCAACCGGAGGGTCGATCCGGGTCCTGGGACCGTACTCCCCAAGGTGGAGACTTGCCTACGTGACGGACGAATGGCGCGGTTGGCGGGAGGCGGCTCAGGCCGCTCTGTACGGGGATGAGGGCTTTTATCGCAGCCCGGTGCGGAGCCCGGCGGGGCCCGCGGGCCACTTCCGTACCTCGGTGCACGCCTCGCCCCTCTTCGCGACGGCGGTGGCCCGGCTGTTGACCGGAATCGCCCGGGAGCTGAACACCGGCACGGTCGCGCTGGTCGATGTGGGGGCGGGCCGCGGTGAGCTGCTGACCGGAGTGCTGGCCGCGCTGGCCGCACGGCCGGAGGCTCCGGACGTGACCCCGTACGCCGTCGAGGTCGCCGCCCGGCCGCCGGGTCTCGATCCCCGGATCGAGTGGTGCGCCGAGCCGCCGGCCGGGGTCACCGGGCTGCTGTTCGCCAACGAGTGGCTGGACAACGTTCCGGTGGAGGTGGCGGAGGCGGACGCGGAGGGTGTTCCCCGGTACGTCCGGGTGCGGACCTCGGACGGTGCGGAGCGCCTGGGTGCCCCGGTGACCGGGGCGGACGCCGCGTGGCTGGAGCGCTGGTGGCCGCTGTCCGCGCCGGGTGAGCGGGCGGAGATCGGCCGCCCCCGGGACGCGGCCTGGGCCCGGGCCGTGGGCTCCCTGACCGCCGGTCTCGCGGTGGCGGTGGACTACACGCATGTACGGGGCGCCCGCCCGCCCTTCGGGACGCTGACCGGCTTCCGGGGCGGGCGCGAGGTGCGCCCGGTGCCGGACGGCTCCTGCGACCTGACCGCGCATGTGGCGCTGGACGCCTGCGCGGCGGCGGTCGCGGAGGCGAGGGCGGAGGCGAGCACCGAGCTGACCGACCAGCGGGCGGCGCTGCGCCGTCTCGGCGTCGGCGGCGACCGGCCGCCGCTGGGCCTGGCCGGCACCGATCCGGCGGGTTACGTGCGCGCGCTGGCGGCGGCGGGCGAGGCGGCGGAGCTGACCGCGCGCGGCGGCCTCGGCGACTTCGGCTGGCTGCTGCACCGGGTGGGGCTGCCGGCCCTGCCCCCGTGACGCCCGCCCCCGGACCCGGTCAGGGAATACTGTCCCGCATGACGGAGACGACGATCGGCATCGGCGGAGCGGCGGAGAGCACCGACATGGTGCTCAACATCGGTCCCCAGCACCCCTCGACGCACGGGGTCCTCCGGCTGCGGATCGTGCTGGACGGCGAACGCGTCCAGCACGCGGAGCCGGTCATCGGCTACATGCACCGGGGCGCGGAGAAGCTCTTCGAGGCCCGTGACTACCGGCAGATCGTCATGCTGGCCAACCGCCACGACTGGCTGTCCGCGTTCTCGAACGAGCTGGGCGTCGTGATGGCCGTCGAGCGGATGCTCGGCATGGAGGTCCCCGAGCGCGCCGTGTGGACGCGGACGCTGCTCGCCGAGCTGAACCGGGTCCTCAACCACCTGATGTTCCTCGGCTCCTACCCCCTCGAACTCGGCGGCATCACCCCCGTCTTCCACGCCTTCCGGGAGCGCGAGGAGCTCCAGGCGGTGATGGAGGAGGTCTCCGGCGGGCGGATGCACTACATGTTCAACCGGGTCGGCGGTCTGAAGGAGGACATTCCGGCGGGCTGGACCGGCCGGGTCCGGGACGCCGTCGCCTCCGTCCGCTCCCGTATGGACGTGTACGAGAACCTCGTCCTCGGCAACGAGATCTTCCGGGGCCGTACGCGCGACGTGGGCGTGCTGTCCGCCGCGGCGGTGCACGCCTACGGGGTCTCGGGGCCGATCGCCCGCGCCTCGGGCGTCGGCTTCGACCTGCGGCGCGACGAGCCCTATCTGGCGTACGGGGAGCTCCAGGACACCCTGAAGGTGGTCACCCGGACCGAGGGCGACTGCCTGGCCCGCTTCGAGTGCCTGCTGGAGCAGACCCTCAACTCTCTGGACCTGGCGGACGCCTGCCTGGACCGGATGGCCCACCTGGAGCCCGGGCCGATCAACCAGCGGCTGCCCAAGGTGCTCAAGGCCCCCGAGGGCCACACCTACGCCTGGACGGAGAACCCGCTCGGCGTCAACGGCTACTACCTGGTGTCCAAGGGCGAGAAGACGCCCTACCGGCTGAAGCTGCGCTCCGCCTCGTTCAACAACATCCAGGCGCTGACCGAGCTGCTGCCGGGCACCCTGGTCGCCGACATGGTGGCGATCCTGGGCTCGCTGTTCTTCGTCGTCGGCGACATCGACAAGTAGCGGGCGGCCCCTGCCTCAGGAGACCGCGCCGCGCAGTCGCGCCACGTCGATCTGCTCGGTCTCGTCGTGCGCGGTGAGGTCGATGACCTTGCCGACGGCCCGGTTGTCCACGGCCCCGGTGCGGTGGGCGGCGAGCGCCTCCTCGCCGACGACGTCCGCGAGGTCCTCGTTCTGCACGGACTCGATCGCGGCGTTCGCCTTCTGGGCGTTCTGGGTGCCGAAGAAGTCGAAGTTCCCCTGGGGGACCAGCTGACGGCGGGCGGCGTAGGGGACGACGGCCGAGGCGGCCGCGATCGCGCGCGGCGTCCGCACCGGCGCTATGGAGGCCGGGGCGGTGTTCTGCGTGTTCGCGGTGTTCTGCGTGTTCGCGGTGTTCTGCGTGTTCGCGGTGTTCTGCGTGTTCGCGGTGTTCTGCGTGTCCGTGGCCGGGGCGGGCGGGGAGGTCGAGGGGCGGCCGTGCTGGTGGTCCCGGTGCTCGCCCGCCCCGGTGGCCGCCGCGTGCTTCCCCTTGGGGCTCTCCGCCTCCGCGTCCCGGTGCCGGTCGGCGACGGCGAGCTGGCGCTGCCGGACCGCCTCCACCGTGCGGCGGGTCTCCTGGAGCGCCGCGTTGCGCGTGAGGTTCATCAGGGCCTCGTCCGCGCGACGGTACGCCTCGGGGGTCGGCGTCGAGCGCGCGGGCAGCAGCTCCTTGGGGGCCGCGGCCTCGATGGCGAGCTGCCTGCGGCCCTCCAGCGCACTGGCCCGCTCGGTCTCGGCGTTGGCGTAACGGCGGAGCAGTCCGGCGTGCTCCCCGCGCAGCCCCGCGAGCTCCACCCGCTTGCGGCGGAGCTTGGTCTCCAGACGGGTGCGCAGCTCGCGCGACTCCTCCAGATCCTGCTCCAGCTCGGCTATCCGCTCCTCGGCCCGCCATTCGTCACTGGCCCGGGCCCGGGTCAGCTCGGCGACCCGCAGCCCGGCGGCCCGGTCCCAGCTGCGCATCAGATACGCGCCGGTGACGGCGGCGGCCGCCACAGCGGCCACCAGGCCGCGCAGGGCCAGGGGTTCGGCCAGCAGCCAGGCGCCCGCGGCGCCGACGACCGACACGCCCGCCACCACGGAGGGAGGCAGGATTCTGTGGAGAGGCGGCGAATGGCGGTGGCGTCCACGTGGCATGGCCTGAAATTTACCGTGTGTGCGGGCCACTTGGGGAGCCGCCCGGGAATCTGTTCCCCGCCGGTTACCTCGCGGCTCCCCGAAGGCGCCCCGCCCCGCCCTTTTCGCCGAGATCGCGTGCCTACTTCTTGATCAGGTTCTTCGACTCCAGATAGTCCTTGGCGACATCGGCAGGCTTGGCGCGCTCGGCGTCGACCTTGCGGTTCAGCTCGGCGAGATCTTCCGTGGTGAGGGTGCCGGTGAGCTTGCCGAGGGTGTCGGCGATCTCCGGGTCGCCCGCGTCCTTGGTGTTCAGGACCGGAAGGACGTTGTCCGCGTTCTGGAGCTTCTTGTCGTCCTCCAGGAACACCAGCCCGTCCAGCACCGCGTCCGTGGTGGTCGTCAGGACCAGCTGGACCTTGCCGTCACGGACGGCCTGCTTGGACTGCGGGGTGCCGACGCCCTTGGGGTCGATCCCGGTGACGTCGATGCCGTACGTCTTCTTCAGACCGGGTGCGCAGAACGGCCGCACCTCGCACTCGTCGCCCGCCGCGATCTTCACCTTCAGCTTCGACTTCCCGAGATCGGAAAGGGTCTTGAGGCTGTTCTTCTCGGCGAATTCCTCCGAGACCGCGAAGGCGTTCTGGTCCACGGCCTTTCCGGGCGGGAGGACCGTGAGACCCAGCGGGGCGGCCAGCTTCTTCAGCGCGGCGACCGTGGCGTCCGCGTCTCCGGAGGCCACCGGCTTCTCCTGAGCCTCTTTTGCCCCGTTGACCTTGGCGTTGAGGAACTCGGCGATCGTGGCGGCGTACTCCGGTACGACGTCGATCTCGCCCTTCTCCAGCGAGGGCTCGTACAGCTCACGGTTCTTCACCGTGGTGACCGAGGTGCTGTATCCGGCGTCGCCGAGGATCTGCGCGTACAGCTCGGCGAGCACCTTGGACTCGGTGAAGGAGGCCGACCCGACGACCAGGGTCCCCTTCTTGCCGTCGCCGCCGGCCGAGGAGCCGGAGCCGCTCTCCTCCTGCTCCAGGCTGTCGCCACCGCAGGCCGCGAGCGACCCGGCCAGCGCCACCATGCCGATGACCGCTCCGGCTATCCGCGAGGTCCTGCTCATGTGTTGTTCTCCGTCCGAACAGAAGAAAGGTGATCAGAAACGAGATGCTGTGCGTTCACGCGGGCCTGCGGCGGCGCAGCGGGGACAGCAGGCGGTCGAGGCCCACCAGTACGCCCTCCACCACCAGTGCGAGACCGGCGACCAGGACCGCGCCCGCGAAGACCTGGGCGGTGTCGTAGGTGTTGAACCCGGCGGTGATGATCCGGCCGAGACCGCCGAGGCCGACCATCGCGGCGATCGACGCGGTGGCCACGACCTGGACGGCGGCGGACCGCAGCCCGGTCATGATCATCGGGTAGGCGAGCGGCAGCTCGACCCGGACGAAGAGCTGCCCGCCCGACATCCCCATGCCGCGCGCGGCCTCCACCACGGCCCGGTCCACCTCCCGCATGCCGACATAGGCGTTGGTCAGCAGCGGCGGCACCGCGAACAGGACCAGCGCGATGATCGTGGGCCAGTACCCCGAGTTGCGCAGGGACGTGACCATGAACAGGGCCAGCACCGCGAAGACCGGCACGGCCCGCCCCACGTTGGAGAGGTTCACCGCGAGCGCGCCGCCCTTGCCGATGTGCCCCAGATACAGCGCGATCGGCAGGGCTATCGCGCAGGCCACCGCGAGGGCGACCCCGCTCACGTACAGATGCTCGCCGAGCCGGTGCGCGGCCCCGCCGTCGCCCGACCAGTTGGCCCCGGTGGTGAGCCAGGTCCAGGCCTCGCCGATGACTCCCACGGGTCAGCCCGCCTTCACTGTCGCCGGGGCGTGCGGTCCCGCGTCCGTCTTCGCCGGGGCGGACGGGGCGGCCGCCCCGGATATCCGCGTCCAGGGCGTCAGCAGCCGCTGGAGGCCGAGCAGCAGCAGGTCCGCCACCACCGCGAGCAGCACGCACAGGACCGAGGCGGCGAGCACCTGGGCCTTGAAGAAGCTGGGCAGCGCGTCCTCGATGAGATTTCCGAGGCCCCCTTTGCCGACGAGCGAGCCGACCGTGGTCAGCGCGACCGTCGACACGGTGGCTATCCGCAGCCCCGCCATCACCGCGGGCAGCGCCAGCGGGAGCTCCACCTCCCACAGCAGCCGGGCCGGCCCGTACCCCATGCCGCGAGCGGCGTCCTTGGCCTCCTGCGGAACCGCTGCCAGCCCGGCCAGGATGTTGCGCACGAGGATGGTCAGCGAATAGAGCACGAGCCCCGTCACCACGAGCGCGGCCGACAGCCCGAACAGGGGCAGCAGCAGCGAGAACATCGCCAGCGATGGCACGGTGTAGAGCACGGTCGTCAGCCCGAGCACCGGTCCTGCGAAGCGCGGTCCCCGGCGGGCGAGCAACGCCAGCGGAAAGGCCACCGCGAGCCCGATCAGCACCGAGACCACGGTGATCCCGATGTGCTGCACGGTCGCGTCGGCCAACTCCTGGCTGCGGGAGCGCAGATACTCCCCGCAGATCCAGTCGTTCGTCACCAGGCAGCTCTGCTCGGCCATCCGCCCCCACCTCCTGCTTTCCCTCGTCTGCCCGGATCACCCCGGATCGAACTGATGACTGGCGAGCCTATCCTCGACCACTGACAATCGCGGCGGGCTGTCGCATTCCGGCAACATGCCCTTCACGAATCGCCCTCCACAATGGGGAACCATGATCCGTTTCGAGCACGTCACCAAGCGGTACGCCGATGGCACCACCGCCGTCGACGACCTTTCCTTCGAGGTCGCCGAGGGTGAACTGGTCACGCTCGTCGGACCTTCCGGATGCGGCAAGACGACCACCATGAAGATGGTGAACCGGCTGATCGAACCGACCGAGGGCGTGATATCCCTCGGCGGGGACGACATATCCACCATCGACCCCGTCCAACTGCGCCGCCGCATCGGCTATGTGATCCAGCAGGTGGGCCTTTTCCCGCACAAGACGGTGCTGGAGAACACCGCGACCGTTCCCCATCTGCTGGGCTGGAAGCGCGGAAAGGGACGCGAACGCGCCGCCGAACTCCTCGACCTCGTCGGACTCGACCCTTCCCTTTACGGTGACCGCTATCCGGAACAGCTTTCCGGCGGTCAGCGCCAACGCGTCGGCGTGGCCCGCGCACTGGCCGCCGATCCGCCCGTCCTCCTGATGGACGAGCCTTTCGGGGCGGTCGACCCGGTCGTCCGCGAACGCCTCCAGAACGAATTCCTGAAACTCCAGGCCCAGGTCCGCAAGACTGTGCTGTTCGTCACGCACGACATCGAGGAGGCCGTGCGCCTGGGCGACCGCATCGCCGTCTACGGGCAGGGCCGCATCGAGCAGTTCGACTCCCCGGCCACCGTGCTCGGCGCCCCCGCGACCCCGTACGTGGCCGACTTCGTCGGCGCGGACCGCGGGCTGAAGCGGCTCTCGGTGACGCCCATCGAGGAGAGCGACCTCGACCAGCCGCCGGTCGTCCACCTCGACGACCCGCTGGCCACGGCCACCGAACGGCTCCGGGCCGAGGGCGCGCGCTGGGCGGTCGTCCTGGACGGCCGGGACAACCTCCACGGCTGGATCCCCGCCGACGCGACCACCACCGCGAAGGGCACCGTCCGCGAACACGCCCGCCGGATGGAGGCCTGGCTTCCGCTCGGCGCGCCCCTCAAGCAGGCGTTCGCCACCATGCTCCAGCACGACGCGGGCTGGATCGCGGTCATCGACAAGGAGAGCGAGGGCCGCTTCCTCGGTGTGCTGACCCCCGCCCGGCTGCACGAGGCCCTGCGCCGCTCGATCGACGCCGACGCCCAGGACGTACCGCGCGCGGAGGTCGCGGTGGAGACGGTGGCGACCGCTTAGACGAGACGGGCCGACCCGGTTCAGTGCTCGCCGAGCCGGGCGCTCAGCCACTGGAGGGCCGGCGGGATCTCCCGCCGCCAGGTCGTGAAGTTGTGCCCGCCGCTGTCGAGCACGATGGAGGACACTCTCGCGGGCGCCTTCACCCTCTCGATGAACTTCATCGTGCTCCCGATGTTGTCCTCGCCCTGCCGGGACGTCGTCACCAGGAACGAACCGCCGGACGGCGGCCGGTTCTCCAGGGTCCAGAGCAGGTCGGCGCGGTCGCGCAGGTCCTGCCTCCCGTGGAAGAGGTCGCCCGTCGTCGGGTCCTCGGCCGCCTTGTAGTACGCGGAGAGGCCGGCGCTCGCCGCGTACCGGTCCGGGTGGTGCAGCCCGATCTTCAACGCGCAGTAACCGCCGGTGGAGTTGCCGATGATGCCCCAGTCACGGGCCTCCTTCCCGGCCCGGTAGGACCCCGTGACCGCCTCCGGGAGGTCCTTCGCGAAGAACGTCTCGGTCTGCGGGCCCCCGGGGATGTCCACGCACTCGGTGTCCCGGGGCGGCGCGACCGTCGGCCGCAGCATCACCAGGATCATCGGCCGGGCCTTCCCCGCCGTCACCAGGTCATGCGCGGTCTGCGGGTAGCGCAGCCCCTTCAGCAGGTTCTCCGCCGTGCCCGGGTAGCCGGTGAGGACCACGGCCGCCGGGAACGTCCGCCCGGCGTGCGCGCTTTGGAAGTACTCCGGCGGCAGATAGACGTACGCCGGGGACTCGATGCCCGACGTACGGCCCGAGATCACCACCTCGTCGATCCGCCCGCCGACCGAGGGCACCCGCCCGCCCGGCACGTCCGGGTGCTGGGTGCCGACGCGCGTCATGTGCCGGGAGCCGGCCGCGCCCGCCTCCCCGTCCGCGTGGTCGGTGACGACGCCCAGCTCCTGCTTCCGCCCGAAGAGGTCGGCCCAGGAACCGTAGAAGAGGAAGGCGTTGTTGGCCGCGAGACCCAGCGCGGCGAACAGCGTCAGCTGGGTCGCCAGCAGCAGCCCGATCCGGCCCGACACCGCCGCCGCTCCGGGCCGGGCCAGCTGCGGCCAGAGCCGGACCGTGGCGGCGAACAGCGCGACGGCCAGCGCGGCCACGACCGCCAGAACTGCGGTGCTGGTGAGACCCATGAGCGTGCCTTCTCCGTGATTCCTTGATTCCTTGGCAGGGGGCCGGGCGGCGGGATGCGGGAAATTTCCGGAATGTGGGTGAACCCGCGCCCACCGGCCCACGTCCTAGAGGGCGCACATCGTCCGCAGGGCCCGGCCCGCGGACGGACCCAAGAGAATCTCTCGCGAAGCCACGGGAAACGATGTCTGTCACGCTAGATGGGGATAAGTCGGTATCGGTTCCGCGCCGTACGCACGCGATGCGCGGCGTACGGCGGTTGCTGCGCGGGCCGCGTCCGGAATCCGTACCGGCCCTCGTCGGTACCGCCTGCACCGTCGTCGGGCTGATCGACGTCGCCGCCGGGGTCTTCCCCCGCTTCCGGCACAGCCGGATGCACACCCTCGCCGAGGTGCTCCCCGGGGCGCTCGGCCCGTTCGCCGCCGCCCTCTCGCTCAGTGCGGGCATGCTGCTCCTCCTGCTCGCCCACGGGCTGAAGCGGCACAAGCGGCGGGCGTGGCGGGCGGCGGTGGTCCTGCTCCCCGTGGGGGCCGTGGCCCAGTTCGCCTACCGCCACTCGATCGTCGGGGTGCTCGTCCCGCTGACGCTCTGCTGGCTGCTGGTACGCCACCGCGACCAGTTCCGGGCGCTGCCCGACCCGCGCAGCCGCTGGCGCGCGCTCGCCAACTTCGTCCTGCTCGGCGCCGGTTCGCTCGGGCTCGGGCTGATCATCGTCAGCGTCCACCCCGGCCGGGTCGTCGGCGACCCCTCCATCGCCGACCGCCTCCAGCACGTGCTGTACGGCCTGTTCGGCATCGAGGGCCCCGTGGACTACGCGGGCAGGACCAGCTGGACCGTGGCCTACTCGCTGGGCGCGCTCGGCCTGCTGACCGCCGTCACCACCATCTACCTCGCCTTCCGCCCCGAACACCCGGCGGCCCTCCTCACCGAGGACGACGAGAGCCGGCTGCGGGAGCTGCTGGATCGGCACGGCGGCCGGGACTCGCTCGGCCACTTCGCGCTCCGCCGCGACAAGGGCGTCGTCTTCTCCCCCAGCGGCAAAGCGGCCGTCTGCTACCGGGTCGTCTCCGGGGTGATGCTGGCCGGCGGCGACCCCATCGGCGACGTGGAGGCCTGGCCGGGCGCGATCGAACGCTTCATGGACGAGGCGCAGGCGCACTCCTGGACCCCCGCCGTGATGGGCTGCAGCGAGACCGGCGGCCAGGTCTGGACCCGCGAGACCGGGCTCACCGCCCTGGAGCTGGGCGACGAGGCGGTGGTCGACGTGGCGGATTTCTCCCTCGCCGGACGGGCCATGCGGAACGTGCGGCAGATGGTCAAGCGCATCGAACGGGGCGGTTACGAGACCCGGGTCCGGCGGGCCCGTGACATCGGCGACGCCGAGCTGGACCGGATCCGCCGCGCCGCCGCCGACTGGCGCGGCACCGACACCGAACGTGGCTTCTCCATGGCGCTGGGCCGGATCGGCGACCCGGCCGACGGCGACTGCGTGATCGCCACCGCCCACCTGCCCGGATCCGGTACGGAGGACTCCCCGCACGGGGACCTGAAGGCCGTCCTCCACTTCGTACCGTGGGGGCGCGACGGGATGTCCCTGGAGCTGATGCGCCGCGACCGATCGGCCGACCCCGGCATGAACGAGCTCCTGATCGTCGCCTCCCTCCAGGCCGCCGGGAACCTCGGTGTCGAGCGGGTCTCGCTGAACTTCGCGATGTTCCGCTCGGCGCTGGCCCGCGGCGAGCGGCTCGGCGCGGGACCGGTGCTGCGCTGCTGGCGCGGGCTGCTGATCTTCCTCTCGCGCTGGTTCCAGATCGAGTCGCTGTACAAGTTCAACGCCAAGTTCAAGCCCCGCTGGGAGCCCCGCTTCGTGGTGTTCCGCACCAGCCGGGACCTGCCCCGCATCGGGATCGCGGCGATGCGGGCGGAGGGCTTCGTGAACCTCTCGCTGCCCCGCCCGTTCCGGCCCCGCACGCCCCGCCCGTGCGGTCACACCGTGCGTACGCGCCCGGAGCGCGAGGTGAGCGCGGCGTGAGGCGTCGTACGGCGGCCACGGCAGGTCCTAGTCTGGTCGTATGAGTACGACACGCACGCGGGGCACGGTCCGAGGGCTGCCGGAGTGGGACCGCTGCGCGGTCATGGGGGTCGTCAACGTGACGCCCGACTCCTTCTCCGACGGGGGCCGCTGGTTCGACACCACGGCCGCGGTCAAGCACGGCCTGCACCTGGTGTCCGAGGGCGCGGACCTGATCGACGTGGGCGGCGAGTCGACCCGCCCCGGCGCCAGCCGGGTGGACGAGGCCGAGGAGTTGCGCCGGGTGATCCCGGTCGTGCGGGGCCTGGCCTCCGAGGGCGTCACCGTCTCCGTGGACACCATGCGCGCCCGCGTCGCCGAGCAGGCCGTCGCCGCCGGGGCCGCCCTGGTCAACGACGTCAGCGGCGGCCTCGCCGACCCGGACATGATCCCGGCCGTCGCCGCCGCCGAGGTCCCGTTCGTCGTGATGCACTGGCGCGGCTTCAGCGAGTCGATGAACAGCCGCGCGGTGTACGAGGACGTCGTCGCCGAGGTCCTCGACGAGCTGCGGCAGCGGATGGACGCGGTGATCGCGGGCGGGGTCGCCCCGGACCGCGTCGTGATCGACCCCGGCCTCGGCTTCGCGAAGGACGCCGCCCACGACCTGGCGCTCGTCGCGCACCTGGCCGAGCTGCACGCCCTGGGCCGCCCCCTGCTGGTGGCCGCCTCCCGCAAACGCTTCCTCGGCCACGTCCTGGCCGGTCCGGGCTCGGCCCCGCCGCCCGCACGCGAACGCGACGCGGCCACCGCCGCCGTCTCCGCCCTGTCCGCGCAGGCCGGCGCCTGGGCGGTCCGGGTCCACGAGGTGCGCGCCACCGCCGACGCGGTCCGCGTCGCCCGCGCGGTCGAGGGAGCCGCGTGAACGAGGAGCACGCACGGGCCGCCGCCGACATCGCGGAGGTCGAGGCGGCCAACACCGCCTTCTACGAAGCGCTGGAACGCGGCGACCACGAAGCACTCTCCGGCAGCTGGCTGCCCGGCGAGGACCTCACCGTCTCCTGCGTCCACCCCGGCTGGCCGGTGCTCACGGGGCGGGGCGAGGTGCTGCGCAGCTACGCCCTGATCATGGCGAACACCGAGTACATCCAGTTCTTCCTGACCGACGTCAACATCGCGATGACCGGCGACACCGCGCTGGTCACCTGCACCGAGAACATCCTCAGCGGCGGCCCGGCCGAGGAGGGCAACGCGCTGGGCCCGCTGGTGGGCCAGCTGGTCGTCGCGACGAACGTGTTCCGGCGCACCCCCGACGGCTGGAAGCTCTGGTCCCACCACGGGTCGCCGGTCCTCACGGAGTCCGACGAGGACGACGACGAGGAAGCTCCCTCCTGAGGAGGAAACACCCTCCCGAGTGGGTACGGGACCGATAGGGATTCGAACCGATCTCCAAGGGGTAGGGGCGGCTACCAGCCCGGTGAGGCGCCGTCCATGGCACCCACGGGCGAGCACTGTCGGTGCTCGCAGGTAGATTCGAAAGAAGGCTCCTCGCCGCCCGCACGCGGCCGGGTGCCTCTCGACCAACGACAGCAGGAGTGATTCGCGTGGATCGTGTCGCGCTGCGCGGCCTCAAGGCCCGCGGGCACCACGGCGTCTTCCCCCGGGAGCGGGAAGAGGGCCAGACCTTCATCGTCGACCTGGTGCTCGGCCTCGACACCCGCCCCGCGGCAGCCACCGACGACCTGGCCCGCACCGTGCACTACGGCGTGGTGGCCGAGGAGGTCGTCGACGTGGTGACGGGCGAACCGGTCGATCTGATCGAGACGCTCGCCGAGCGCATCGCCCAGCAGTGCCTGAAGCACGAAGGCGTCCAGGAGGTCGAGGTCGTGGTGCACAAGCCGGACGCGCCGATCACCGTCCCCTTCGACGACGTGACCATCACCATCACCCGGAGCCGAGCATGACCGCATTTTCGACCGAGGGGCAGAGCGACCCGACCGTACAGCCGGTTCCGACCGCCGTCGTCCGGCAGGTGGACGCCGCCGACGTCACGCTCTCCAACCCCAAGATGGCCGTGATCTCCCTCGGTTCCAACCTGGGCAACCGCCTGGAGACCCTCCAGGGGGCCGTCGACGCCCTGGAGGACACCCCGGGCCTCCGGGTCAAGGCCGTCTCCCCGGTGTACGAGACGGAGCCCTGGGGCGTCGAGGCGGACACCCAGCCGTCGTACTTCAACGCGGTCATCCTCGTGAAGACGACGCTGCCCCCCGCCTCCCTGCTGGAGCGCGGCCAGGCCGTCGAGGAGGCCTTCGACCGGGTCCGCGAGGAGCGCTGGGGCCCGCGCACCATCGACGTCGACATCGTGTCGTACGCCGACGTCCTCTCCGACGACCCGGTGCTCACGCTCCCCCACCCGCGCGCCCACGAGCGGGCCTTCGTCCTCGCCCCCTGGCACGACGTGGACCCCGAGGCCCAGCTGCCCGGCGCCGGCCCTGTGGCCCAGCTCCTCGCGCAGGTCGGCCGCGACAGCGTGCTGCCCCGCGCCGACCTGGAACTGCGCCTGCCGGAGTAATCGTTAGGCTCGACGGACGGTGGTCCGGCGCACGGCCGGACCGGGCACAGGCGGCGCGAAGGGCGGCTCACTCGGTGAAGCAACTACGGCTCGGGGTACTGGCGGGCCTCTTCGCCGCCGCCGGTGTCCTCTCCTGGGGCGGAGCCCGCCTCTGGGACTCCTTCGGCACCCTGCCGAGCGTCCCGCTGGCCGCGTCGATCGTGCTCGCCGTGATCGCGGTGATCCTCCTCGCGACCGCCCTCTCCACCCGCACCCGCCTCCGCGCCCAACGCGAGCGCCGCCCCGGCGCCAAGGGTGTCGAGCCCCTGTTCGCGGCCCGCGCGGTCGTCTTCGGCCAGGCGAGCGCGCTGGTGGCCGCCCTGGTCGCCGGCATGTACGGCGGCACCGGCGTCTTCCTCCTGGGCTACCTCGACATCCCGCCCCGCCGCGACCAGGCCATCTACGCGGGCGCGGCGGTGATCGCCGGCATCGGCGTCATCGCGGCCGCCCTCTTCCTGGAGCGCGTCTGCCGCCTCCCGGAGGACGGCAACGACCACGACGGCACGGGCACGGCGGCGGCGTGAGGCACGACACGGGCCCGGCTGCCGCTGGTCAGCGGCAGCCGGGCCCGTGTCGCGTATTCCAGGGCGTCAGCGCGCCATGATGAGACTCATCGCCTCGGCGCGGGTCGCGGGGTCGCGGAGCTGGCCGCGCACCGCGGAGGTCAGGGTCTTCGCGCCCGGCTTGCGGATCCCGCGCATCGACATGCACATGTGCTCGCACTCGACGACGACGATGACGCCGCGCGGCTCCAGTATCGACATGAGGGACTCGGCGATCTGGGTCGTCAGCCGCTCCTGGACCTGCGGGCGGCGGGCGTATACGTCGACCAGCCGGGCCAGCTTGGACAGGCCGGTGATCTTGCCGGTGGAGGCGGGGATGTAGCCGACGTGCGCGACGCCCCTGAACGGCACCAGATGATGTTCACAGGTCGAGAACACCTCGATGTCCTTGACCAGCACCATCTCGTCGTGACCCAGGTCGAATGTGGTCGTCAGGACGTCCTCGGGCTGCTGGTAGAGGCCCGCGAATATCTCCTTGTAGGCCCGCGCCACCCGCCCCGGCGTCTCGCGCAGGCCCTCGCGGTCCGGGTCCTCTCCGACGGCGAGCAGCAGCTCGCGTACGGCTGCCTCGGCCCGCTTCTCGTCGAATTCACCGATCGAACCCTGGCCGTCCAGCGTCACCGGGTCGGTCATCTGTGCCTCGTTCCTCTGTGCTGCTCCGTGCGCGGGGTCGCGATCGGACATCGCGGGCATACGGAAAAGCCGCGCCCCCACAGGCTAGAACCTGGGGGGCGCGGCGTGCATTCCGGAGCCGGTGCGGCGGCCCGTGACGGGCGTCTCACCTGGCGTGGAGCGCGGACTAGCTGTTGTTGTCCGGACGGTCCTCGGGGATCGCCTCGGTGGACGGGGCGATGTCCTTGGTCAGGCCCGTCGGGGCGATCTCCGGCGGGGTGGCCGAGCCGTTGGCGCTGCCGTTGGTGAGGGCCAGCTCCTTGGGCGAGAGCACCGGGGGCCGCGTCGACGGGGTGCGCCGGGCGGATCCGGTCCAGGCCGGGCGGGCGGGGCGCTTGACGATGGGGGCGAAGATCTCGGCGATCTCGTCCTTGCCGAGCGTCTCCTTCTCCAGCAGTTCGAGCACCAGGGCGTCGAGGATGTCGCGGTTCTCGACGAGGATCTCCCACGCGTCGTTGTGGGCGGTCTCGATGAGCTTCTTGACCTCCTCGTCGACCAGGGCCGCGACTTCTTCCGAGTAGTCGCGCTGGTGGCCCATCTCGCGGCCCAGGAAGGGCTCCGAGTTGTCGCCGCCGAACTTGATCGCGCCGAGGCGCTCCGTCATGCCGTACTGCGTGACCATCGCGCGGGCCGTCGCCGTGGCCTTCTCGATGTCGTTCGCCGCACCGGTCGTCGGGTCGTGGAAGACCAGCTCCTCGGCCGCGCGCCCGCCCAGCATGTATGCCAGCTGGTCGAGCATCTCGTTGCGGGTCGTGGAGTACTTGTCCTCCTCCGGGAGCACCATCGTGTAACCGAGGGCGCGGCCGCGGGAGAGGATCGTGATCTTGTGGACCGGGTCCGACTGGGGGGAGGCCGCCGCGACCAGGGCGTGTCCGCCCTCGTGGTACGCGGTGATCTTCTTCTCCTTCTCGGACATGATCCGGGTCCGCTTCTGCGGGCCCGCCACGACGCGGTCGATCGCCTCGTCGAGGCTCTCGTTGTCGATGAGCTTCTTGTTGCTGCGCGCCGTCAGGAGCGCCGCTTCGTTCAGCACGTTCGACAGGTCGGCGCCGGTGAAGCCGGGCGTGCGCCGGGCGACGGCGCCGAGGTCGACGCCCTCCGCCACGGGCTTGCCCTTCTGGTGCACCTTGAGGATCTCCAGGCGGCCCTGCATGTCGGGGCGGTCGACCGCGATCTGCCGGTCGAAGCGGCCCGGGCGCAGGAGCGCCGGGTCGAGGATGTCCGGGCGGTTCGTGGCGGCGATCAGGATGACGCCGCCCTTCACGTCGAACCCGTCCATCTCGACGAGCAGCTGGTTGAGCGTCTGCTCGCGCTCGTCGTGACCGCCGCCCATGCCGGCGCCGCGGTGGCGGCCGACGGCGTCGATCTCGTCGACGAAGACGATCGCCGGGGCGTTCGCCTTGGCCTGTTCGAAGAGGTCACGCACCCGGGAGGCACCGACACCGACGAACATCTCGACGAAGTCGGAACCGGAGATCGAGTAGAACGGGACGCCCGCCTCGCCGGCGACGGCCCGGGCGAGCAGCGTCTTGCCCGTACCGGGCGGGCCGTAGAGCAGGACGCCCTTGGGGATCTTGGCGCCGACGGCCTGGAACTTCGCCGGCTCCTGGAGGAACTCCTTGATCTCGTGGAGCTCCTCGACGGCCTCGTCGGACCCCGCCACATCGGCGAAGGTCGTCTTGGGGGTGTCCTTGGTGATCAGCTTGGCCTTGGACTTGCCGAACTGCATGACCTTGGAACCGCCGCCCTGCATCTGATTCATCAGAAACAGGAAGACGACCACGATGAGGACGAAGGGCAGCAGCGAGAGGAGGATCGAGACGAACGGGGACTGCTTCGACGGCGAGACGGTGTAACCCTTCTCGATGTCACCCGCCTCGAACTTCGTCTGCAGCGTGTCGGCGAGCTCGACGCCCTGGTTGCCGATGTAGCTCGCCTGGAACTTGCTGCCGGACTCGCCTTCGAGCTTCTGGCCGTCCTTCAGTTCGATCTTGAGGATTTGTTCGTCACCGGTGGTCAGCTTTGCCTGCTCCACCTGGTCCTTGCTGATCGCCTGGATCACCTTGCCGGTGTCCACCGTCTTGTAGCCGCCCGACGAGCCGACGACCTGCATCAACACGACCACGGCGAGGACGGCCAGCACGATCCAGATGACCGGCCCACGGAAGTATCGCTTCACGTCCATCCATACGGAGCGAAGACGCCCCGTCCCTCCTGCCCGTAGGTAAATGCTGCTGTTTGAAAAGAGTGTTCTTCGGACGGTACCTCAGCATGGGCACCCGCGACCGCTGGGTGCAGCGGAGAAACCTGCTTTCGAAGCTCCAACGGCCCGGAGGCGGTGAGGGTTCCCCGGCGGCCTGCCCGGGGGTCAGCCGCCGTAGACGTGCGGGGCCAGGGTGCCGACGAAGGGCAGGTTGCGGTACTTCTCCGCGTAGTCCAGCCCGTAGCCGACGACGAACTCGTTGGGGATGTCGAAACCGATCCACTTCACGTCGATCGCGACCTTTGCGGCATCCGGCTTGCGCAGCAGGGTGCACACCTCCAGCGAGGCTGGTTCCCGGGAGCCCAGGTTGGACAGCAGCCAGGACAGCGTCAGCCCGGAGTCGATGATGTCCTCGACGATCAGGACGTGCTTGCCCTTGATGTCGGTGTCGAGGTCCTTGAGGATCCGCACGACGCCGGAGGACTGGGTGCCCGCCCCGTACGAGGAGACGGCCATCCAGTCCATCGTGACGGGGGTGGACAGCGCGCGCGCCAGGTCCGCCATGACCATCACCGCGCCCTTGAGGACGCCGACGATCAGCAGGTCCTTGCCCGCGTACTCCGCGTCGATCTTCGCGGCCAGCTCGACGAGCTTCGCGTCGATCTCTTCCTTGGTGAGGAGCACCGACTGAAGGTCGGTACCCATGTCCTTCTCGTTCACCCACGTCTCTTTCTGTGCTGCCGACGGCCCGACCGCCGGTCCGGGTGTGCCCGGGCGGGCGGCGGTTCGTCTGCACTTCAGCCGCTCGCGCGTCAGCTCTGCCGAATGACCAGTCTGCCACCCTGCCGCAGCGCCTCGACGCGGCCGGGCAGGTTGATGGCCCGCTGGCCGCGCCAGCCGGTGATCAGGCGGTCGACTTCTTCGAGGTGCCGGGCGAAGAGGGAGCCGGCGGGCGACCCGGCCTCGATCAGGGCGCGGCGCAGCACCCGGCGGCGTACGGCGGGGGGCAGGGCGTAGAGCCCCGCGCACTCCAGGCGGCCGGTCTCGTCGCGGACGGACACCTCGGCCTCGGCGGCCCAGGTGTCCAGGGCGTCGGCGTCGTCGCGGGAGAGCTGGGCGGTGCGGGCGAGGGCTTCGACGACACCTTTGCCGAGCGCCTTCTCCAGGGCGGGCAGCCCTTCGTGGCGGAGCCGCGAGCGGGTGTAGGCGGGGTCGATGTTGTGCGGGTCGTCCCAGACGGGGATCGACTGGACCAGGCAGGCCTTGCGGGCGGTCTGCCGGTCGAGCTGGAGGAAGGGGCGCCGGTAGCGGCCGGCCGGTCCGGAGGCGGCGGCCATGCCGGAGAGCGAGCGGATGCCGGAGCCGCGGGCGAGGCCGAGGAGGACGGTCTCGGCCTGGTCGTCGCGGGTGTGGCCGAGGAGGACGGCGGCGGCGCCGTGGCGTTCGGCGGCGGCGTCCAGCGCGGCGTAGCGGGCGTCGCGGGCGGCGGCCTCGGGGCCGCCCTCGCGTCCGACGTGCACGGCGACGGCCTCGACGGGGTCGAGGTCCATGGCGGTGAGCCGGGTGACGACCTCGGCGGCGCGGAGGGCGGAGCCCGGCTGGAGGTTGTGGTCGACGGTGATGCCGCCGGCCCGGACGTCGAGCTTGCGGGCCTCGAAGGCGAGCGCGGAGGCGAGTGCCATGGAGTCGGCGCCGCCGGAGCAGGCGACGAGGACGAGCGGGGTGTCGGGCCGTTCGGGGAGGGCGGTGCGGGAGCTGCCCGCGGCGCCGGCCTCGGCGTAGGGGGAGCCGGCGGCGTGCGCGGGGCGCCTGGCCGCTTCGGCGGGCCGGTCGTGGCCGGCGTTCCGCTGGAATTCGGTGATGACGTCGTGGAGTACGCGGCGGACCGCCAGGCGTATCGCCGCGACCGCAGGATGGGGACCCATGTCCGGTGCCCTTCGTGGAGTTCGGGAGGTGCGTCGAGCGCCGGAACGCGTGAGTCCCGTCACTCAGAGTGCGTCGATGGTGACAGAGGCAAGCTGTTCATCGAGCATTGCACGCCTTCCCGGGCCTCCATGGTCCCTCGGATGGGTGATTGGGGGGCGAATATCGGTACCTCGGGGCGGTCCGGGGCGCCGGAGGGTCAGGATTCGGCCTTACGGTGCACGCGCGCGACCCAATCGGCGGGCTTGGCGATCTCGGCCTTGGTCGGGAGGGTGTTGGGCGAGGTCCAGACGCGGTTGAAGCCGTCCATGCCGACCTCGTCGACGACCGACCGTACGAACTTCTCGCCGTCCTTGTACTGGCGGAGCTTGGCGTCGAGGCCGAGGAGCTTGCGCAGGGCCTGGTCGAGGCGGCCGGCGCCCTGGGCGCGGCGCTGCTGGAACTTCTCCCGGATCTCGGAGACGGAGCCGACGACGTCGGGGCCGACGCCGTCCATGACGTAGTCGGCGTGTCCTTCGAGGAGGGACATGACGGCGGTGAGGCGGCCGAGGACCTCGCGCTGGGCGGGGGTCTGGACGATGTCGACGAGGCTGCGGGTGTCGCTCTCGCCCTGTTCGCCCTCGGGGCGGCCGCCGGAGAGGGACTGGGCGGCCTCGCGGAGGCGTTCCAGGAAGGTCGTCGGGTCGACGTCGGTCTCGTCGAGGAACGTCTGGATCTCGCCCCGGAGGTGGTCGCGGAGCCAGGGCACGCCGGTGAACTGGGTGCGGTGGGTCTCCTCGTGGAGGGCGACCCAGAGCCGGAAGTCGTGCGGGTCGACGTCCAGCTCGCGTTCGACGTGGACGATGTTGGGGGCGACGAGAAGGAGCCGGCCGCCGCCGTCGGCGGAGGCGGGCAGCTCTCTGGTGGCGGGGGCGAACGTCTCGTACTGGCCGAGCACCCGGGAGGCGAGGAACGAGAGCAGCATGCCCAGTTCGACGCCGGTGACCTTGCCGCCGACCGCGCCGAGGACGGCGCCGCCGGGTCCGCCGGAGCGGCGGCTCTCCATCTTGGCGAGCAGGGGCTGGAGGAGTTCGCGGAAGCCGGCGACGTTGGCCCTGATCCAGCCGGGGCGGTCGACGACGAGGACGGGGGTGTCCTCGGGTTCGGCGCCTTCGGGGATCATCCGGGTGAAGAGCCGGACGTGCTCCTCGGAGGCTTTGGCGTGCCGCCGGAGCTCCGCGACGACGGCGCGCGCTTCCTCGCGGCTGATGTCGGGTCCGGGCCGCACGAGTCGGGTCGCGGTCGCCACCGCGAGATTCCAGTCGACCATCTGGGCACCACCGATGCTCGTCATGCGTCAACCGTACGTGAGCCTGTCGTCCCTTGGTGGGGTCTTGCAGGGCTCTTCGGGTACGGCCCTGTGCTCAGCCGCCTGTTCCGGCGAGTGCGGTGGCCAGGGCGTCGAGGGCGGGTTCGGCCTCGGTCGCGTGGCGGCTGCCGGAGGCGAGGAAGGCGAAGGCGAGCAGGCGGCCCTGGCGGTCGACGACGGTGCCGGCGAGGGAGTTGACGCCCAGGAGGGTGCCGGTCTTGGCGCGGATCAGGCCGGTGCCTTCGGCGTCCGGCGCGTACCGGCCGCCGAGGGTGCCGCTGAAGCCGGCGATCGGGAGGCCGGTGAAGACCGGGCGGAGTCCGGGGCGGTCGGGGTCGGCGACGCGGGCGAGGAGCGCGGTGAGGAGGGCGGGGGTGACCCGGTCCTTGCGGTCCAGGCCGCTGCCGTCGGCGAAGCGGGCGCCGGCCACCGGGACCTTGAGCTTCCTCAACTCGTTGGTGACGGCGCGGCGGGCCCCGGCGAACGAGGCGCTCTCGCCCTTGGCGATGGCGGTCTGCCGGGCGAGGGCCTCGGCGATGTCGTTGTCGCTGTTGGTGAGGGTGCGCTCGACGAGGGCGGCGAGCGGGGCGGAGCGGTGGGTGGCGACGGTGCGGGCCTCGTCGGCGGCTCGGGCCTCGCGGGGGGCGCCGGTGACCTTGACGCCCGCCTTCTTCAGCGTTGCGGCGAAGGTGCGGGCGGCGTCGCCCGCGGGGTCTTCGGTGCGCTTGGCGGGTCCGCGGTCCGTGTCGTTGACGCGGCCCTCGTTGACCATCAGGGCGGTGACGGGCGCGATGTTCTCGTTGGGGCTGATCGGGTGGAGCACGGGGCCGGTGTAGCGGGAGATGTCGTACGTGAGCCGTACGGAGTCCTGGTCCTCCTCGCGCAGAGCCTCGGCGGCGTCGGCGGCCATCTCGCGCAGGGCCGCCCTGCTGAGCGTGGGGTCGCCGCCGCCGACGAGGGTGAGGGTGCGGGAGTCGGGGGACAGCGCGGCGGTGGTCGTGATGCGGTGGTCGGGGCCGAGGACGGAGAGGGCCGCGGTGGCGGTGGCGATCTTGATGGTGGAGGCCGGGGTCATCGGGGCGGTGGCGCCCTGCCCGTACAGCTGCTCGCCGGTGGCGGTGTCGATGACGGACGCGGCGACCTTGTCGCCGAGGCCGGGCGCGCCGATGAGCGGGGCGAGGGTGTCGCGGAGCGCGGCGGGGTCCTGGGGAGCGTCGTGGGTGGTGGTGCCGAGGGCGGGCAGGACGGCCGGGGCGCTGGGGGCCGGGCGGGGGCCCTCGGGCGTCGGGCGTCCGTGATGTGCGCCACCTGTGCGGTCACCGGCGGCTGCCAGTGCCCGCTCGGCCTTACGCTGACCGTTGTCCCAGGGGCCGGCGGCGAGGACGGCGCCGGTTGCGACGACCAGGCCGAGCGTTGCGGAGCCTGCGATCACCTGCCAGGTGTACGCCCCGTTGCGCTTCTTCGTCAGGATCTTCGGCCCGCCCCACCGGTCCGAGGGGCGCATCGAGGGTTCTTCCACCTGCTCGGCCACCGCTGACCAGCCCCTTTCGCGAGCACACTTCTGCGTGGGGGACACTTAATCACCAGTCGTATGTGTTGATCATGGAGGAGCCACCCGTGGAGTTCGACGTCACCATCGAGATCCCGAAGGGTTCGCGGAACAAGTACGAGGTGGACCACGAGACCGGTCGGATCCGCCTGGACCGTCGACTCTTCACCTCGACCAGCTACCCGGCCGACTACGGCTTCGTCGAGAACACCCTCGGCGAGGACGGCGACCCGCTGGACGCGCTGGTCATCCTGGACGAGCCGACCTTCCCCGGTTGCCTCATCAAGTGCCGTGCCATCGGCATGTTCCGGATGACCGACGAGGCGGGCGGCGACGACAAGCTGCTCTGCGTCCCGGCGTCCGACCCGCGCGTGGAGCACCTGCGCGACATCCACCACGTGTCGGAGTTCGACCGCCTGGAGATCCAGCACTTCTTCGAGGTCTACAAGGACCTGGAGCCGGGCAAGTCCGTCGAGGGCGCCGACTGGGTCGGCCGCGCCGAGGCGGAGGCCGAGATCGAGGCCTCCTACAAGCGTCTTGAGGCGCAGGGCGGCGCGCACTGACGTCCCTCTTCCGGTTCCGTTTGTGAGCCGGGCGGCCGTCTTCGAACGGGCGGCACACCTTCATGGGTGTGCCGCCCGTTTCGCTGTCCGCACTTCCACGCGTGCGGGGCCCATGGCGGTGGCCATACTGGGCACACGTGCGGCGGGGCACCCCCAATGACGTGCAGTCGAGCAGGAACGAGGTCGAGTGGTGGCGGAATCGGGCGGTCCTGAGGACCAGAAGCCCCAGTCCGACGAGGCGCGGAGCGCTTTCGCTCCGCCCGCCGGGACGATGCATCCGGTGTCGCCGCCCGAGGAGGACCACCCGACGTCGGAGTTCGCGATCCCGACCGGGGTGCAGCCGGAACCGCACGGTCCGGCCGGCTCGGGCGGGGGCTCCGGGGGCGGTTCGAACTCCGACACGCTGAGTTCCGCTTTCACCCCGCCGAGCACGTACACGGCCCAGCAGTCACCGCCCGCCTTCACCCCGGCGCAGGGCATTCCGATGGTCAAGCTGACCAAGGAGGCGCCCTGGCAGGACCGGATGCGCACGATGCTGCGGATGCCGGTGACCGAGCGTCCCGCGGCCGAGTCGATCCAGCGCACCGACGACGACACGGGTCCGGCCGTGCCGCGCGTGCTCGACCTGACGCTGCGTATCGGGGAGCTGCTGCTGGCGGGCGGCGAGGGCGCCGAGGACGTCGAGGCGGCGATGTTCGCGGTGACCCGGTCCTACGGCCTGGACCGCAGCGAGCCGACGGTCACGTTCACCCTGCTGTCCATCTCGCACCAGCCGTCGCTGGTCGACGACCCCGTGACGGCGAGCCGCACCGTACGCCGCCGGGGCACCGACTACACCCGCCTGGCCGCGGTGTTCCGGCTGGTCGACGACATCACGAGCGCGGACACCGAGGTGTCGCTGGAGGAGGCCTACCGGCGGCTCGCGGAGATCCGCCGTAACCGTCACCCGTACCCGGGCTGGGTGCTGACGGCGGCCGCCGGGCTGCTGGCCGGTTCGGCCTCCGTACTGGTCGGCGGTGGGTTCCTGGTGTTCCTGGTGGCGGCGGCGGGCGCGATGCTCGGCGACCGGCTGGCGTGGCTGTGCGCCGGGCGCGGGCTGCCGGAGTTCTACCAGTTCACGGTGGCCGCGATGCCGCCCGCCGCGATGGGGGTGGCCCTGACCCTGACCCATTCGACGGACGTCCGCCCCTCCGCGGTGATCACCGGTGGGCTGTTCGCGCTGCTGCCGGGGCGGGCGCTGGTGGCGGGCGTCCAGGACGGGCTGACCGGTTACTACATCACCGCCTCGGCCCGGCTGCTCGAAGTCATGTACTTCTTCATCGGGATCGTCGCGGGCGTCCTGATCGTCCTCTACCTGGGGCTCCAGCTGGGGGCGCAGCTCAACCCCGAGGCCCGGTTCACGCCGTACAACGAGCCGGTGGTCCAGATCCTGGCGTCGATGGCGCTGAGCCTCGCCTTCGCCGTGCTGCTCCAGCAGGAGCGGTCGACCGTGCTGGCGGTCACCCTGAACGGCGGGGTGGCCTGGATCATCTTCGGGGCGATGGCCCGGACCGGGGACATCTCGCCGGTCGCGGCGACGGCGGTGGCGGCCGGTCTGGTGGGCCTGTTCGGCCAGCTGTTCTCGCGCTACCGGTTCCACTCCTCGCTGCCGTACATCACGGCGGCGATCGGGCCGCTGCTGCCCGGTTCGGCGACGTACTTCGGTCTGCTGGGCGTGGCGCAGAACGAGCTGGACACCGGGCTGGCCTCGCTGTCGACGGCGGTCGCGACGGCGCTGGCCATCGCGATCGGGGTGAACCTGGGGAGCGAGATCTCGCGGCTGTTCATGGGGGCGCCGGGCGCGATCGGCGGGGCGAGCCGCCGGGCGGCGAAGCGGACCAGGGGGTTCTGAGCCCGCGCCCGGGCCGCGCCCCGTACGGACGACAGCGCCCCACCCCGGAGCTTCCGGGGTGGGGCGTTCTCCTGCCCGCGTACGGAGTGGGGTCAGCGCTTGGCGTGCCGGCCGCGCTGGCCGGAGGAGGGGCCGCTACCGCCCGGGGGGCGGCCGGAGCCGTCGCCCGCCTCGGCCACGGCGGCCTTCTTGCCCTGGCTGCGGGCCCGCAGCACCTCGATCACGATCGGCACGACGGAGATGAGCACGATCAGGATGAGGATCATCTCGATGTGCTCGTGCACGAAGTCGATCTTGCCGAGGAGGGCTCCGAGCACGGTGACGCCGACGCCCCAGAGGACCGCGCCGACGATGTTGTACGTGATGAAGGAGCGGTAGTTCATCCGGCTGACGCCCGCGATGATCGGCGTGAACGTACGCACGATGGGCACGAAGCGCGCCAGGACCAGGGACTTCGGGCCGTGCTTCTCGAAGAACTCGTGGGCCTTCTCCACGTTCTCCTGCTTGAAGAGGCGGGAGTCGGGGCGCTTGAAGAGGGCGGGGCCGACCTTGCGGCCGAAGAGATAGCCCACCTGGTCGCCGACGATCGCGGCCACCGCGATCAGCGTGCAGACCAGCCAGAGCGGGTACTTCAGCTGTCCCGTGGTCACCAGCAGACCCGTGGTGAACAGCAGCGAGTCGCCGGGCAGGAAGAACCCGATCAGGAGGCCGGACTCGGCGAAGACGATGAGGAGCAGGCCGGGGAGCCCGAACGTGTTGAGCAGATAGTCCGGGTCCAGCCAGCTCGGTCCGAGCGCAAGCGTATTCAAGGGTCCGGGCTCCAGGATGAGGGGTGCGATGGCGGCTCTGTGGCCGCCCCAAGCTATCAACGCCCGATGCGTGCCCGTGGTTCCAGTGGCGTACAGCGGGAATGCGCATCCTACGAAGCGGCCCGAAGCTGATCACAGGAGGTGCCACCACATGGGCATTGAGGAATTCGGCGGCGGCCAGACGGCACAGGCGGACGTGCTGGTCGTCACCACGAACGACGTGCCCGGCTACCAGGTGACCCAGGTCATCGGCGAGGTCTTCGGGCTGACCGTACGGTCGCGGCACCTCGGCAGCCAGATCGGGGCCGGGCTGAAGTCGATGATCGGCGGCGAGCTGAAGGGGCTGACCAAGACGCTGGTCGAGACCCGTAACCAGGCGATGGAGCGGCTCGTGGAGCAGGCGCGGGTCCGGGGCGCCAACGCGGTCCTGATGATGCGCTTCGACGTGACCGAGGCGGCGGACGTGGGCACGGAGGTCTGCGCGTACGGGACGGCGGCGGTGATCAGCAAGGTGTGACGCGGTGCGGCCCGGCGCCCGGCAGGACGCGGCTTCGACCCGGTCAGCCTTGGGCGTTATGTACGTTTTGCCGCTCTAGGGTGGGCCGGTGGTCCCCGAAACCCCCGCCCCCTCGCCCACTCCCCCGCACCCCCCGGCCACCCCGGCCCGGCGACTGCTGCCGCTCGCTCTGCCCGCGATCTCCGTCGGCGTCGTCTGCGCACTGATCCTGCTCGGGGTGAGCCTGCTGGCAAAGCAGCTCCAGGACGTGCTCTGGGAGTCCCTGCCCGACGCGCTCGGGGTGGGGCGGTTCAGCTCACTGTGGATGGCCGCCATGCTCACCGCGACCGGCCTCGCGGTGGGGCTCGTCCTGCGGGGCGCACCCGGTCACGGCGGGCCCGATCCGGCCACCACCGGGCTGGTCGACACCCCGATGCGGCCCGGCATCGTGCCCGGGCTTCTCGTGGTGACCGTTCTGGCGCTGGCGGGCGGGGTGAGCCTCGGGCCGGAGAACCCGATCACCGCCGCCAACATCGCCCTGGCCTTCTGGCTCGGCCGGCGGTTCGCACCCGGCGCCCCGGGCGAGGTGTGGGTGGCGCTCGCGGCGGCCGGAACGGTCGGGGCCCTGTTCGGCACCCCGGTCGCCGCCGCACTGATCCTCTCCGAGGTGCTGGCCTCGCAGCCGGGCCCCGGGGCGTTCTGGGACCGGCTGTTCGCCCCGCTCGCGTCCGGAACGGCGGGCGCGCTGACCATGTCGCTGATCGCGGAGCCCAGCTTCGACCTGTCCCTCCCCGCGTACGCCGGACCGCACTGGGGCGATCTGCTCTCCGCTCTGCTGACCGCCTCGGCGGGCGCGCTCCTCGGGCTGCTCGCGGTGTACGCGTTCCCGGTGGCGCACCGGGTCTTCGCGGCGCTGAGGCATCCGGTGCCCGCCCTGACGGTGGGCGGTCTCGTACTGGGGCTGCTGGGTGCGCTGGGCGGCCATCTCACCCTGTTCAAAGGGCTCGACGAGGTGAAGACGCTCGCCGGGGACCCGGACGGGTGGTCGGCCGGGGAGTTCGCGGGGATGGCGATCGTGAAGATGGCCGCCCTCATGATCGCGGCCGCCTGCGGTTTCCGGGGCGGCCGGATCTTCCCGGCGGTCTTCGCGGGGGTGTCCCTCGGGCTGTGCGCCCACGCTCTGGTGGACGCGGTCCCGCCGTCGCTCGCGGTGTCCTGCGCGGTGCTGGGCGTGCTGCTCGCCGTCACCCGGCAGGGCTGGGTGAGCCTGTTCACCGCGGCCGTGCTGGTCAGTGACGCGTCCGTGCTGCCGCTGCTCTGTGCGGCGACCCTGCCCGCGTGGCTGCTGGTCACGGGGCGGGCCCAGATGCAGCTGGACGCGGAAGGGAAGTCGCTGCGGTGAACGGGACGGTCGGGCACGAGGCCGCCGCGGTGAGCGGGAGTCCACGAAGCCGCCGCGGTAGGCGCGGGGGCGCTCCCTCACGGGAAAGCCCCGCCCGGCGCGCCGGATGCGCTGAACCTCCGTATCGTCTGGTTGGTGCGCTTTTGCACCGATCTGTACCGGTTCCGCTTCGACGGAGGTTCCCCGCATGCCCACGCCCGTCAACGTCGCCGTCGTCTACTACTCGTCCACCGGCACCGTCGCCACGATCGCGAAGGCGATGGCCGAGGACGCCGAGCGGGCCGGGGCGCGGGTGCGGCTGCGCCGGGCGGCGGAACTCGCCCCGCAGGCGGCCATCGACTCCAACCCGGCGTGGGCGGAGAACGCGAGGGCCACCGCGGACATCCCCGAGGTCTCGCCGGACGACATGATCTGGGCGGACGCGGTGATCTTCGGTTCGCCGACCCGGTACGGGAACATCACCGCCCAGCTGAAGCAGTTCATCGACACGCTCGGCGGGCTGTGGCAGTCGGGGCAGCTCGCCGACAAGGTCTACAGCGGCTTCACCTCCACGGCCACCGCCCACGGCGGCCAGGAGTCCACGCTGCTCGCGCTGTACAACACGATCCACCACTTCGGCGGCATCCTCGTCACCCCCGGGTACACCGACCCCACGAAGTTCGTCGACGGCAACCCGTACGGCACCTCGCACATCGCCGGGCAGGGCGACATCCCGGTCGGCGAGCAGACGCTCACCGCCGCCCGCGTGCAGGCCGAGCGGGTCGTGAAGTTCACCCGGGCCATCAAGGCGGGCCTGGCCGCCGGGAACTGACCCCGCACCCGGACCGCGCACCGACCCCGTCTGCCGAGAGAAGGGCTCCCCCACCATGCCGCTCCACCGCGGTGCCCACCCGGACCAGGCCGAGCCCTCCGACGAGCGGCGCAGGCTCGCCCTGAACCCGTTCTTCGGCGAGGCGGACCCGACAGCCGCGATGAACACCGCGCCGCCCCGGCACCGGCTGCCCGACGGGCCGCTGCCGCCGCTCACGGCGTACCGGCTGGTCCACGACGAGCTGATGCTCGACGGCAACTCCCGGCTCAACCTCGCCACGTTCGTCACCACCTGGATGGAGCCGCAGGCCGGCCTCCTGATGGGCGAGTGCCGGGACAAGAACATGATCGACAAGGACGAGTACCCGCGCACCGCCGAGCTGGAGAAGCGCTGTGTGGCGATGCTCGCCGACCTGTGGAACGCGCCCGATCCGGCGGCGGCCGTGGGGTGTTCGACCACCGGGTCGAGCGAAGCGTGCATGCTCGCGGGGCTCGCCCTGAAGCGGCGCTGGGCCAAGCGGAACGCGGACCGCTATCCGGCGACGGCACGGCCCAATCTGGTGATGGGCGTCAACGTGCAGGTCTGCTGGGAGAAGTTCTGCAACTTCTGGGAGGTGGAGGCCCGGCAGGTCCCGATGGAGGGCGGTCGCTTCCATATCGACCCGCAGGCCGCCGCCGAGCTCTGCGACGAGAACACCATCGGGGTCGTCGGCATCCTCGGCTCCACCTTCGACGGGTCCTACGAGCCGATCGCCGACCTCTGCGCGGCCCTGGACGCCCTCCAGGAGCGCACCGGGCTCGATGTCCCGGTCCATGTGGACGGGGCGTCCGGCGCGATGGTGGCGCCCTTCCTCGACCCGGACCTGGTGTGGGACTTCCGGCTGCCGAGGGTCGCGTCGGTCAACACCTCGGGCCACAAGTACGGCCTGGTCTACCCGGGGGTCGGCTGGGCGCTGTGGCGTACGGCGGACGAGCTGCCGGAGGAGCTGGTCTTCCGGGTCAACTACCTGGGCGGCGACATGCCGACGTTCGCGCTGAACTTCTCCCGGCCCGGGGCGCAGGTGGTCGCGCAGTACTACACGTTCCTGCGCCTCGGGCGCGACGGTTACCGGGCGGTCCAGCAGGCCTCCCGGGACGTGGCGCGCGGGCTCGCCCGCGCGGTGGAGGACCTCGGCGACTTCCGGCTCCTCACCCGAGGGGACGAGTTGCCGGTGTTCGCGTTCACGACGACCGCCGAGGTCCACGCGTACGACGTGTTCGACGTGTCGCGCCGGCTGCGGGAGCGCGGCTGGCTGGTGCCCGCGTACACCTTCCCCGCCAACCGGCAGGACCTGTCGGTGCTGCGGGTGGTGTGCCGCAACGGCTTCTCCTCCGACCTGGCCGAGCTGCTGGTCGAGGACCTGAAGCTGTTCCTGCCCGAACTGCGGGCGCAGAAGCACCCGGTGAGCCATGACCGGCCGGCGCCGACGGCCTTCCACCACTGAGGCGGCGGCCCGCCGCTACCGGCTGAGCCGCGCGAACCTGCCTACGGCCAGCGGGAAGAACACCGCGATGATGGCCACCGGCCAGAGCACCGCGAGGAGCCCGGCGTGCTCGGCGGCCCAGGAGCCGGTGGCGCCACCGGGGTTGCCGAACAGGTCCCGTACGGCGGTGGCGGTCGCGGACATGGGGTTCCACTCGACCACCGCGCCCAGCCAGCCGGGCATCGACGCGGGGGTGGCGAAGACGTTGGAGAGGAAGCCGACCGGCCAGACCAGGATCTGGACCGCCGTGACCATCTCCGGCCTGCCCGCCACCATGGCGAGGTGGATGCCGACCCACAGCATCGCGAACCGCAGCAGGAGCAGCAGCCCCACCGCCCCCAGCGCGGCCGCCGCCCCGTTGTGCCAGCGCCAGCCGACCGCGTAGCCGACCCCGGTCATCACGGCGAGCGAGAGAACCGACTGGAGCATGTCCGCGGCGCTGCGGCCCACCAGCACCGCCCCGGTGACCATCGGCATCGAGCGGAAGCGGTCGATGACGCCTTTGCCGAGGTCCTGGGTGACCGCGAGCATCGTGGCCTCCAGTCCGAAGGCCATGGTCAGCGCGAGCATCCCGGGGACCAGGTACTCGGTGGGGTCGCCCGGCACGCCCCGGCCGCCGCCCACCAGATAGGTGAACATCAGCAGCAGCATCACCGGGAACACCAGGTTGACGAGGGCCCCCACCGGCTGCCTGGCCCAGTGCGCCAGTTCGCGGCGGGTCATCGTCCAGGAGTCGGCCAGCGCCCAGCCCAGCCGGGAGGCCGCCCCGCCCGGTCCGGGGGCCGTCGTCGTCGCCGCGCTCATGCCGCCACCTCCGCCTTCTCCGTACGCCGCTCCTCGCCGGGCCGCCCGGTCAGGGAGAGGAACACCTCGTCCAGGGTCGGACGGCGCACCGCGATGTCCTCCGCCTCGATGCCCGCCTCGTCCAGCACCCGCACCGTCCGGGTCAGGGCCGCCATCCGGTCCGGCGCCGGCGCGCCGATCCGCCGCCGGTCAGGGTCGAGCGTCAGGTCCTCCCCGCCGAGCAGCGCGGCCGCCTGAGCCAGCCGGGACGCGTCGCGCAGCACGACGTGGATCCGGTCGCCGCCGACGCGGGCCTTCAGCTCGTCGGGGGTCCCCTCGGCGACCGCCCGGCCGTGGTCGATGAGGGAGATCCGGTCGGCCAGCTGGTCCGCCTCCTCCAGATACTGAGTGGTCAGCAGCACCGTGGTGCCGCCGCCGACCAGGGACCGCACCGCGTCCCACACCTCGGTGCGGCCGCGCGGGTCGAGGCCGGTCGTCGGCTCGTCCAGGAACAGCACGTCCGGATCGGTGATCAGCGACGCGGCCAGGTCGAGCCGCCTGCGCATGCCGCCGCTGTACTGCTTGACCGCCTTGCGGCCGGTGTCCGCGAGGCCGAACCGCTCCAGCAGCTCGTCCGCCCGGCTGCCGGCCCGGCGTGCGCCCAGGTGGTACAGCCGCCCGAACATCTCCAGGTTCTGCCGTCCGCCGAGCTGTTCGTCCACCGCCGCGTGCTGCCCGAGCAGGCCGATCCTGCGCCGCACCTCGCCCGCCCGCTCGCGGACGTCGAGGCCGGCCACGGTGACCCGGCCCGCGTCGTGGCGCAGCAGCGTCGACACGATCCGTACGGCGGTGGTCTTGCCCGCCCCGTTCGGGCCGAGCACCCCGTGGACGGTGCCGCGGCCGACGACCAGGTCCAGTCCGTCCAGGGCGCGTTTCTCCCCGTACCGCTTGTGCACTTTGTCCATGATGATCGCTTCCGTCACGTTCCCCGCCGCCCTTCCACGCCTCACCACACCTGTAGTCAAACTTGACTAGCAGCTCGAAGGTAAACCCCGATCCAGCATTCGTCAAACTTGATCAGTCGTTGTCACCGGGGTCGGGCACACCGGTGGCGTAGGGATTCTCCTCACCGTCGGCGAGCACCCCGACGAACGGGTCGCCCTCGCCCGCGAAGGTGTACGCGCCGCCCTCGATACGGGCGACCAGGCCCCGGGTCCACTCCGCGCCGCTGTCCGCCGAGTGCACCCACAGGTTCATGATCTCGCCGATGTGGCCGAGGGATTCGGGACCTTCCTCGGGGGTGTAGTACTCCGTGACCGCCCTGCGCCACTCCCGGATGCCCTCGATCCGCTCCTTGAGCAGCGCGACCGCCTCCTCGCGGGGCAGGTCGACGATGAAGCCGACCGCCGCCGAGAGCACGTCCATGTTCCGGTCGTAGGAGCGGATGGCGTCCCGCAGCAGGGTGCGGTACTCCTCAAGCCCCTCCTCCGTGACCTCGTACTCGGTGCGCGGCGGGCCGCCTGCCGTGGAGGGGGCCGTCTCGTGCGCGAGGAGCAGTCCCTGCTTCGCCATCTGCTTCAGGGCGTGGTAGATCGACCCGGGCTTGGCGTTGGACCACTCGTGCGCGCCCCAGTACTCCAGGTCGTTGCGGACCTGGTAGCCGTGCGCGCGGCCGTGCATGCGCACCGCGCCGAGGACCAGCAGCCGGATCGCGGACATGGCACTCCTTCGTATTCAACTTTGACTAGGGTAGCCCCGCCCGCTTGCGTCCGGGCCGCAGGTGTGCCCCGCACCCGGACGGAGGGCCGACAGGGCCGCGACCACGCATCCGGCCGCCGGCGCCGCCCGCACCACGCCGCGACGGCATTACGCGTCCCGGGCGGTGGCCCCGAGGAACGCCGAGGCACCCGTGGGGCAGGTGGCGGCCCGCCCCGGGCCCGGTACGGCGGCCGATCCGCGGCGGCGCTTCCCTGCGGCGCCGGGCGTCTCACCGGCCGCCTGCCGCACCACGTTCCGGGGTCCGGCGCGCCGGTCGTGACGGGGCCGGGCCCCGGGGCGCAACCGGCTCGTCAGTAGGGGAAGACCGAGCGGCCGTGCTGGATCGACATCCACCGCTGCGTGGTGAACGCCTCCACCACGGCTTCGCCGTTCAGCCGCCCCACCCCGGACGTCTTCTCGCCGCCGAAGGCGACCAGCGGATCGTCCTGCACGGTGGAGTCGTTGACGTGGAACATCCCGCTGACGATGCGCTGGGCGAACTGCACGCCGCGCTCCGCGTCCCGGGTGTGCACCGCGCCGCTGAGACCGTACGGGCCCTCGTTGACGATCCGTACGGCCTCCTCCTCGCCGTCGAACGTCATCAGCAGAGCCACGGGGCCGAGGATCTCCTGCTGAAGCAGCGGGGAGTCCTCCGCGAGGCCGGTGAGGACGGTCGGTCCGACGACGTTGCCGACGGTCCGGCCCCGGACGAGGGCCGTCGCGCCGTCCGCGACCGCCCGGTCCACCAGGGCGTCCAGCGCGTCGGCCTGGAAGGCGTTGATGACGGGCCCGATCCGGGTCTCCGGGTCCCTCGGGTCGCCGGCCCTGAGCGCGGCCACCTCGGCGGTGAACCGCTCGGTGAACTCCTCGGCCACCGACCGGTCCACCAGGATCCGGTTGGCCGCCATGCTGACCTGCCCCTGGTGCAGGAAGCGGCTGAAGACGGCGGACCGGACCGCGTAGTCGATGTCGGCGTCCTCCAGCACCACCAGGGCGCTGTTCCCGCTCAGTTCGAGGATGGTCCGCTTGAAGGCGCCGGCCGCCGTGGCGGCGATGTGCCGGCCGACCCGGTCGGAGCCGGTGAACGAGATCACCTTGGGCACGGGGTGCTCGACGAACGCGTCGCCGATCTCGGCGCTGTCGGTGATCACCACATTGAGCAGCCCGGCCGGAAGCCCCGCGTCCTCGAATATCTTCGCTATCAGTCCGCCACCGACGACCGGGGCGTTCTGGTGGGGTTTCACGACGACCGCGTTGCCGAGTGCCAGGGCGGGCGCGACCGACTTCATCGTCACCAGAAAAGGGAAGTTGAATGCGCTGATGACCCCCACGACGCCGACGGGCAGCCGGTAGAGCCGGTTCTCCCGGCCGTCCCCCACGGCGGGCAGCAGCCGCCCGGTGGGCCGCAGCGCCTGGCGGATCGCCTCGCGCAGGAACTCGGTGGCGCTGTCGACCTCGTACCGCGCGCGCGGCCGGGTGCCGCCCAGTTCGTCGATGATCGCCTCGGCGATCTCCTCGGCGCGCTCGCCGGTGATGCGGAGCGCGCGTTCGAGGACGGCACGCCGCTCGTACGGGTTGACCCCGGCCCATTCCCGCTGCGCCCGCTCGGCGGCCCGGTAGGCCCGGTCGACCTCCAGCGCGGTGGCCACGGTGACGGCGGCGAGTTTCTCACCGTTGTAGGGATTGAAATCGATGATGTCCCACGAGCCGCTGCCGGTCAGCCACTCGCCGTCGATGTACTGGTGGGCCAGTTCATGGAAGAAGGACATGCAATCCCTTACTGCAGGCTTCGCAGACTCCTGATGCGACGTCATCGTAACGAGAAATTACGTCAGTTGGAGTAGACCGCGCAGAAGATCCCGGCTCTCTTCCGGAGCCGGGCTCTCCTGGGCGAGGCCCGCCATCGCCTTTTCGTACTGCGCGACTTCTTCGGGCTTGTCCAGATAGAGCGCGCTCGTCAGCTGCTCCAAATAGACAATGTCCGACAGATCGGATTCCGGAAAACGCAGCATCGTGAATGAGCCGCTCTCGCCCGCATGGCCGCCGTGGCTGAAGGGCATGACCTGGAGCGTGATGTTCGGCTGCTCCGACATATCGATCAGATGCCGCAATTGGGCGCGCATGACCTCACGTTCACCGTACGGACGACGCAGCGCCGCCTCGTCGAGCACGGCGTGGAACGCGGGGGCGCGCTCCGAGACGAGGGCCTTCTGGCGCTCCAGGCGCAGGGCGACGCGGCGGTCGATCTCGGCGGGCGAGGCTCCGCGCATCCCGCGCGAGACGACGGCGTGGGCATACGCCTCGGTCTGCAACAGCCCGTGGACGAACTGGACTTCGTAGATACGGATGAGGGAGGCGGCGCCCTCCAGGCCGATGTACGTCTGGAACCAGCCGGGCAGCACATCGCCGTAACTGTGCCACCAGCCCGCCACATTGGCCTCACGGGCCAGGCCGAGAAGGGAGTCGCGCTCCGCCTCGTCGGCCACTCCGTAGAGCGTGAGCAGGTCCTCGACGTCCCTGGCCTTGAAGCTCACCCGTCCCAACTCCATGCGGCTGATCTTCGATTCGGAGGCCCGGATCGAGTAGCCGGCCGCCTCACGGGTGATACCGCGCGACTCCCGCAGTCTCCTGAGCTGAGAGCCCAGGAGGATGCGCCGCACCACCGATCCACTCGACTCGCCTGCCGACACTGGCCCGACCCTCCCCATCGCTCACGCTGACACCGGAGCCCCCCGGAACCCCGACTGCCGGATTCTGCCACCAAAACGCTTCAGCCCGTACTCATTCGATTACGGAAATGAGAAGACGTCCGGAAAGCTCCGAAACTGACCCCGGGAAGAAATGCCCTGTAACCACCACGGTATCGGGCAGGTCCGGCGCGTGCACGTGCATCTGCCCTTGCATCTGCTGTGCGCATTCGGAACCATGGTCCCCGCGCACCTGCGTGCTCGTGTTGTGCCGCTGTACCCCCCGCAGTACCGCTACAGGCAGTGCCGCTACAGCCGCGAATCCCGGGAGTGCCTCGTATGGGGACGAATGGATCGACGATGCTCGAGCCGTTACGGCAGGGGCTTCCCCCCACCGACCCCTCAGGGGTTGCCGGATCGGCCTCGTGCGCTCTGCCCGCGCGTTACGAAGCGGTCGGCGGGGCACGGAAGTTCACCCGGACCACACTGGAGCGGTGGGAGCTGGGCGACCGGTTCGACGATGTCGCCCTGGTGGTGTCCGAACTCGTCACCAACGCCCTTCGCCACGCGCTGCCCGGCGACCCGCCCCGGGAGTTCCAGGACCCGCCGGTGCGCCTGCATCTGATGCGGTGGACCTCGCGGCTGGTGTGCGCGGTGCGCGACCCCAGCCGGGAGAGCCCGGTGGCGGGCGAGGCGGCGGATTCCGCCGAATCGGGCCGCGGACTGTTCCTGGTGGAATGCGTCAGCGACAGCTGGGGCTGGCACCCCTCTCCCGTACCGCTCGGAGAACTGCCTTCGGGACCGCTGTACGGCAAGGTCGTCTGGGCCCTTTTCCGGCTGCCGGAGAAGACGGAGTAGGCGTCACGGAAGCCCGGTCCGGCCCCCTCACGGGCCGGACCCGGCGTCAGGCGCCTGCCGCGAGGTGGTCGAACTCGCCGTCCTTGACGCCCAGCAGCAACGCCTCGATCTCCGCGGGCGTATAGACGAGGGCGGGCCCGTCGGGGTGACGGGAGTTCCGCATCGCCACATCCCCTCCTGGCAGCCGCGCGAACTCCACGCAGGATCCCTGGGAGTTGCTGTGCCTGCTCTTCTGCCAGACGACTCCGCGAAGCTCTGTGGCCGCCATGCCGTTGTACACGTGGTGCACAGGACGCTCCCCGAGTTGCAAGGTGCAAGTGTCAACTAGCTCGGATCATAGCTCTGTTCATATGCCAATGCATGAGCAGATGCACGTGCACGGCGGGTGTTCCTTTGATTACAAGACGAACGGCGCGCCTATTTCGCTCCCTCTTACCGGAGTTGATCCGTGTGGACCTTGGTAACGTGGCGCGGTCTTTCGACCGGAAAACAGCAAGGGGGAACTCCACGTGACCAGGTTTCTACGCACCGGCGCCATCGCGGTGGCCGCTCTGGCCGCATCGTTCGCGCTGACCGCCTGCGGCAGCGACGGCCCGAAGAAGGAGTCCGACGCGGACGCGCCGGCGAGCGCGACGCCCGGCACCGGCGAGGACTCCGGGGAGTCCGGCGGGAGCGCCGTCGACACCGCCGCGCTGGAGGGCACCTGGGTGGGGCTGACGGACGGCAAGAACGTCACTGTGTCCATCGCCTCCAGCAAGGTCGCCCTCGTCGCCGACCAGTCCGTGTGCCAGGGCGACGTGAAGGACATGGGCGGCGAGCCGATGCTCGCGCTGAAGTGCACCGACGGCGGCACCGAGCGCACGATGGGCGCGATCGACTCCGTCGACGGCTCGAAGCTGGTCGTCTCGTGGGACGGCGGCGCCAAGGACACCCTCGCCAAGGCGGAGGCGGGCAAGCTGCCGAGCGGCATGCCCTCGCTGCCCGACCTGGGGGACCTGCCCGAGGTCCCCGCTCCGTAAGGCCGCCGCCCGACCCGCCGGGGGCGCTCAGCTCTCGGCGAGGACGCTGCTGACGCGAGTGGAGCCGCCGCGCTCGTCCAGGGCGCGGGTGAACTCCTCCAGCGCGTCCAGGAGCAGCGCCGCGCCCCGGCGCACGACCGGGTCGCCGACCGGTGTCGTGCCGTCGTCCGTCGGGGTGGGCATGTCCCAGTGGGCCACCGCGTCCACCACCGGCTGCCAGTCGGGCAGCCGTCGCTCCCGTACCGCCCTGGCGCCCTTCTCGGTGGCCCGGCGCAACGCCTCGGCCAACTGGGCCGCGCCGGGCACCGGGTCGGCCGACCGGGCCGGCAGATGGGCTTCCAGGACCATCGCGGACCGGCCCAGCTGGGCCAGCGCGTGCTGGGCGTCGGTGGCGGCGGCCCGGGAGATGCCCCGGTGGCGTACGGGTTCGTGCTGGGCGGTAGCCAGCGCCTCCTGCCACGCGACACGGGCCTCCCGGGTGGCGATCAGCGCTTCCCGGACCTCCTCGTCGTCCCGGGAGGCGGGGTCGGCGTACCGGTCGACGACCGCGGCCGCGTACCGCCCGTCCGCCACCAGCCACTCGGCCAGCCGGTTGCGCAGCCTCGGGGTCTCCCAGGCCGGGTAGAGGGCGTACGCGATCATCGCGAGGAGTCCGCCGACGAGGGTCAGCACGATGCGTTCGGTGACGGTCTGGGACCAGTCGTCGCCGGCCATGCCGAGCAGGAAGACGACGTACGCCGCGACGCAGACCTGGCCGACCGCGTAGCCGGTGCCCATCAGCAGGTACATCAGCCCGGCGCAGATCACCGCGAGGAGCGCGGAGAGCCGGGCGTCGGGGTGGGCGGTCTGCACGATCGCGGTGGCGAGCCCGACCCCGACCAGGGTGCCGCCGAAGCGTCCGGCGGAGCGGGCGTACGTCTGGGAGAACTCGGGCCGCATCACCATGACGGCGGTCATCGGCGCCCAGTAGCCGTGGCCGAGCGGGACGGCCTCGCCCACGAAGTAGCCGGAGACGGCGACCACCGCGACCCGGATCGCGTGGCGCAGGATCGGCGAGCCGGGGTGCATCTCGCGGCGCATCGCGGTCAGCACCACCGGGACCAGCCTCAGCAGCGAGGGCCGGTGCCGGGTGTCCGGGGCGAGGTCGGTGGGGATCCCGCTGTCGGTCCCGGTGCCCTCCGCGATCTCCAGGACGTCGTCGAGCAGGGCCGCGAGCCGGTCGGCGGCGCGACGGGCGGGGCCGACGAGGATCACGTCGTTGTCGGGGGTCTTCAGGACGCCCAGGTCGGTGGCGGAGAGGTGGACGGGCTCGCCGTGCCGGACGGCCCGCGCCGCGGCGTCCAGGACCGATCCGGCCGCGCCCAGCAGCTCGTTCACCCAGAGCCGCTCCAGGCCGTCGCCGGGCACCCCCATCGCCGGGTCCGCCAGCGAGGCCAGTACCGGGCGCAGCCGCTCGGCCACCCCCCGGGCCCCGTGCAGCTCGGCGGGGCGGCGGCGGGCCTCGCGCCGGGTGACGGCGGCGGCGCTGCGGGCGGTCATCAGGGGCAGCGGGTCGAAGGGGGCGACCGGGTCGTGGCGCAGCCGGCGGGCGTAGTCGGCCTCGGCGGCCAGGGCGTCGGCGAGCGCGTCGCGCTGGGCGCCCCATCTGCGGACGGGGAAGAGGACGATGAGCGCGGCCTGCACGAGGCCGCCGACGGCGATCATCGCCGCGTGGGCGGCGGCGTCCACGACCGAGGTGGGCAGGGTGATCGTCACCAGCATGATCGCGACGTTGGACGCGGCGATGATGCCGGCCGTGGGGCCCGCCGCCCAGGCGAGCCCGGCGAGGAAGGTCCAGAGGCCGAGCAGGCAGAGGAAGAGCACGGCGTGCGCGCCGCTGACGTACCCGACGAACGTCGAGACGGCGAGGCTCGCCCCGGAGACGAGGGCCAGGACGGGGCGCGGCCGCCAACTGCGCTGGAAGGTGGCGATGGCCGCCTGGAACGCGCCGAACGCGGAGCTCGCCGCGATCTCCGGACCGAACAGCACGAGGCCGGCGCCGACGACGAGGGCGAGTCCGGCCGCACCGCGGAAGGCGATGAGGGGTTCCAGCTTCTGCCGCTCGATCTCCAGCCCCGAGCGGGCGGTCTCCTTCAGCGCCCGGAGCCAGCTCATGGGCCGAGCCTAACGGTGCAGTCCCGGACAAGCCCGACTTACGCCGTGATTTCTCCGTCGGGTCGGTGGGATGTGCCGCCCCGCGCGCCTCCCGTCCGGGCCCGGTCGGCGGCCTCGGTGCCGTGCGTCCAGCCCGCCAGGTCCGAGACCCCGCGGAGCCGGGTGGTCGTCGTCCTCGGGAACATCCGCTCGGCGGTGTCGGCGACCGCGACGTCCCGGGCGGCGAGGACGGGAAGCAGCCCGCCACCGGTACCGCCGTCCCCGCCCGTACCGGTGTGCGCTTCCACCGTGATCCGCTCGGCTTCCTCGGCCAGCCGTCGGCCGAGGCGCTGGGCGTACCCCATCCAGAACGCCTGCCGGAAGGTCTTGGTCCGCTTACGGCCCCCGGCGCGCTGTCCGGCCTCCGCCCGGGTCATCGCCGTCGCCCCCTGGACGAGCAGCGAGGTGAACAGCAGCTCGACCGCCTCCAGATCCGGTTCGAAGCCGACGACCGTGGAGAAGCCCAGGTCCTCGTTCCACACGGCCCGACAGCGGTTCGTGGAGGCGACGGCGTCCAGCAGGACCGCCTTGGCGCTCTCGTACGGGGGTTCCACCCCGATCCGGCAGGCTCCCGGCGTCTCGCGGCTCCGCGTCCGGACGGCGAGGAGGGCCTCGTCGATGGTGTGCCGGGCCATCAGCTCCTGCGCCTTGGTGGTCAGTGCCTCGGCCTCCTCCGGGAAGCCGGTCGCCTCCGCCTTCGCCAGCAGCGCCCGGATGCGGGTGAGCATGCGGGGCTCGTCGGCGGCGGGCGGCCGGTGCAGCCGGTCGGCGGCGGCGCCGGGCGGCGGCCCCACGGGCTCGATGGCGGGCAGCCGCAGCAGCACCCGGTAGAGCTCCAGCAGATCGGCGGCGTAAGCGAACCGGTCGGGTCGGTTGCGCGGTACGGGTGGCGGAAGCTCGGCGAGCTGCTGCCGCCACCGGGGCGGCAGCTCCGGGTACCGGGCGGTCTCGGCGGTGATCAGGGTCCCGGCCAGCGCCGCCCGCCGCTCGTCCAGCTCCCGGCGGACGAACCGGACCAGGTCGGCGGGGTGCCAGCCCCGCTCCCACGCCCGGCCCACGAACTCCTCACCGCGCCGGTGCGCCGCGTCGTCGGCGTCCGGGGCGGCGGCGAGCAGGGAAGCGCCGGTGTCCAGGGCTGCGTCGCCCTCCGCGTAGAGGGCCGCCGCGCACGCCCGGTCGATCACGGATTCCATCCGGCCAAGGGTAGGCGCGCGGCTGCCGGGCGTTGTCAGTGGCGGGTGCCAGACTCGCACCCATGACCGAACGGTGGGCGGTGGCGGCCGCGGACGGGGACGGGGCGTTGCTCGCGCCGCTCGCCCGGGACGGCACGCCCGCCGGCCCCGCCGGCCCCGTCGTCGCCGAGCCCGATCTCGTGGAGGCGGTCCGCTCCCGCCCCGACGTGGTGCGCTGGGTGTGGCGGTCGACCGCCGCGATCTACCCCCGGCTGCTCGCCGCCGGGGTCCGGGTCGAGCGGTGCTACGACATCGAGTGCGCCGAGCTGCTGCTGCTCGGCCACGCCGGGCGGCTCGGCGAGCCCCGGTCGGCCGCCGCCGCGCTGGCCCGGCTGGACCATGCGCCGGTGCCGCCCGATCCGCCGGCCCGGTCCGCCGAACCGGGCGCGCAGTCCTCCCTCTTCGAGCCGTCGCCCGGGACCGGTGTGCCGTTCGAGGGGCTCCTGCGGGTCTACGCGGACCAGCTGCGCCGCCATGACGCGGCGGAGCACCCGGACCGGATGCGGCTGCTCACCGCGTCGGAGTCGGCGGGGATGCTCGTGGCCGCCGAGATGCACCGGGCCGGGCTGCCCTGGCGTGCCGACGTCCACCGGGCGGTGCTGGACGGGCTGCTGGGCGAGCGGTACGCGGGCGGCGGCGAGCCCCGCAGACTCGCCGAGCTGGCGGACGAGGTGTCGGCGGCGTTCGGCAGACGAGTGCGCCCGGATCTGCCCGCCGATGTGGTGAAGGCGTTCGCGCAGGCGGGCATCCCGGTGAAGTCGACCCGGCGGTGGGAGCTGGAGGGGCTGGACCACCCGGCGGTCGCACCGCTGATCGCGTACAAGAAGCTGTACCGGATCTGGACCGCGCACGGCTGGTCCTGGCTCCAGGACTGGGTGCGCGAGGGCCGCTTCCGCCCGGAGTACCAGCCGGGCGGCACGGTCAGCGGCCGCTGGACGACCAACGGCGGCGGGGCCCTCCAGATCCCCAAGGTGATCCGGCAGGCCGTCGTCGCCGATCCGGGGTGGCGGCTCGTCGTCGCGGACGCCGACCAGATGGAGCCCCGGGTGCTGGCGGCGATCTCCCGCGACCGGGGTCTCATGGAGGTGGCCGGTCATGACGGCGACCTCTACAAGGCCCTGTCCGACCGGGCGTTCTCCGGCGACCGCGAGCACGCCAAGCTGGCGCTGCTCGGAGCGGTCTACGGCCAGACCTCAGGGGACGGCCTGAAGAACCTGGCCGCGCTGCGCCGCCGCTTCCCGCTGGCCGTCGCCCATGTCGACGACGCGGCACGGGCGGGCGAGGAGGGGCGCGTGGTGCGGACCTGGCTGGGCCGCACCAGCCCGCCGGTCGCGCTGGCGGGCCAGGACGAGGAGGCGGGCATCCCCCAGGAGGACCCGGAGGACGGCCGGGGCGCCGGGGCCGCGTCCGGCGGCGGCACGGCCCGGGCCAGGGGCCGCTTCACGCGCAACTTCGTGGTGCAGGGCAGCGCGGCCGACTGGGCGCTGCTGCTCCTGGCCGGGCTGCGCCGGACGCTCTTCGAGCAGGGGCTGCGGGCGCAGCTGGTGTTCTTCCAGCACGATGAGGTGATCGTGCACTGCCCGGCCGAGGAGAGCGCCGCCGTCGCCGAGGCGATCCGCGCGGCGGGCGAGCTGGCCGGGCGGACCGCCTTCGGTGAGACTCCGGTGCGGTTCCCCTTCACGACGGCGGTGGTGGAGCGGTACGCGGACGCGAAGTGACACCCGGGGCGCGGCGTCTCGGCCCCGCGCCTGTGGCCTGCGGCCTACCGCTGCTGGAGCTTGGGCCACTCCGGGCTGACGACCAGGGCGGTGAGCTGGTCCAGGGTGAGCGCGGGCGCCGTGCGGGTGGCGGCGCTCGACTGCTCGCCGGAGTTGAAGGCCGAGACGACGACCCGCATACCGTCCGGGCGCATGCTGTCGGCCGTCCACATGACGACCCCCGAGCCGCCCTCCTCCCCGGGCTTCTTCGAGGTGGCGAGCAGGGTGCCGTCGGGCAGGGTGGTCGCGTCGCGGTACAGCTGGTCGGCGACGTCCCGCATGTCCTGCTGCACATTGACCTGCACGAGGGAGCGGCCCTTGCCGTCGTTCACGACGACCGAGGCGAACTCGCCCCCGCTGCCCGTCACGTCCGTCACGGTCAGCCCCTCGGGCAGCAACCCGCGGAAGGTGTCCATCAGAGCCGCGTAATCGAGCGGCGGCGCCGGCTCCCCGGCGTCGTGCGTTCCGCGCGAGGCCGGGGCGGCAAGGGCTCACCGGTGCCCGCACCCGCCGTGGGGGTGTCGGTGGCGCCGGCCGTCGGCGCGTCCGACGGCGAGGGGGTCACCGTCGCGGCGTCCCCGTCCGGGGCCGCCGGCGTGGGCGTGGCGGTCGCCGTCGGGAGCGTGCCGGTCGCCGGTGCGAGCGTCGGAGTCTGGCCGACCGGTCCGCTGCTCGCGACGTTCACCCCGCCGCCGGAGGTGCCCGACTGGCCTGTGGCGAAGGTGACTCCGCCGCCGACGAGGGCCAGGGTCAGCACACTTCCGGCCACGGCGGCGCACGGTGCGCCGCCCCTGTTCCAGCGCGCCGTCCACCAGGGCGGCACGGCCGGACAGCTCGAAGGTCTCTCCGGCACGGCGCAGTTCCGTACCGAGGCTGTCCTCGAACGGCAGCTCGTCTTCGCTGGGCATGGGGAACCACCACTTCTCGTATCGGATTGCTCGACAGTTTCGACGGCCCGCGGGCGCGGTGGGCCGGGGGGCGGGGAGTGCCCGTACGTCAGCGGGCGGCGAACTCCGCGATGCTGCCGCCCAGCTGTTCCCGCAGCCGTCCGAGCGCCCGCACGCAGCGGGTCCGTACGGCGGCCGGGCTGACCTGGAGGGCGGCGGCGGTCTCCTCGATGCTGCGGTCTTCCCAGTACCGCAGGACCACGACCGCGCGGTCCTTGGGCGCCAGTTGGGACAGGGCGCGCAGCAGCGTCATCCGCAGCGCCGGATCGTCGGGGTCGGCCGAGGCGCCCTCGGGCAGTTCGGCCAGCGGGCGTTCGCTCGCGGAGCGGCGCCGCCGATGGGTCAGGAACGTCCTCACCAGCACGGTCTGTGCGTACGCGGCCGGGTCGTCGATCCGGCGGGCGCGGCCCCACGCCACGTACATCCGGCTCAGCGTCTCCTGCGCCGGATCCTCGGCGAGATGCACATCACCGCTGGTCAACAGGCAGGCCGAGCGGAACAGATGGCCGGCCCGGCCGGCCGCGAACACCCTGAACCCGTCGGTACGCGCAGCCTTCATGCTCTCCCCCGTCCACCCACCCGTTCCGCCCTTCCTCCTCCACGACGCGACGGGGCCGGGCAAATGTTTCGGACGGTCCGCGAGAACTTCTCCCGGCCGCACACGGAGAAGCGCCCCGTTCACGCGCCGGACGGCGTGAACGGGGCGCGGGCGGTGGTGCGCGCTCGCTGTTTCTGCTCTCTACCCGCGTTCCCACAACGCGGGGACGTTCGGCGGCTCCCAGCCGGAGATGGCCTGGTGCGCCTGCAGACAGCGGTAGGCGACCCCGCCGTAGGTCACGCGGTCGCCCGCGCGGTAGGAGGTGCCGGAGGCCCAGCTGGTCCCCGGCTCGGTGGGTGGGTCGGTGGGCGGATCGGTCGGAACGGGCGTCTGGGCCACGTCCAGGACGAAGTCGAAGGACCCCTGGCGCCCGTTGCCGACGTTGCGGACGTTCATCAGCAGCTCGGGGTCGAACAGGGCGTCGGTGTTGTTGCGCGGCTCGTTCGGGAAGTACAGCTGGGTGGTGAGGATGCGGCCGCCGGGCGCCTGCGCCTTCACGTGGATGTGGCGCGTACGGCCCGGGTAGAGGCCCGGCACGATCGTGGTGAGGCTGAACGAGCCGTCCGCACCGGTGAACTGGTGTCCCCGGAAGGCGAACTGAGCCATGTCGTAGGCCCCGTTCGTGTCCGCCTGCCAGAAGTCGAGCAGGGCCCCGGAGACGGGCCGGCAGGCCCGCCCGAAGACGTAGCCGCTCACGGTGAGCGGTACGCCGGGGGTGCCGGGGGTCACCAGGCTGGTGCGGCGCGGCGAGTTGGGCTTGAAGTACGGCCCCTCCATCTGCGGCGGCGTCGTGTCGTCGCCGTCGTCGCACTCCGGGGTGGGGGCCAGGGGACCGCTTCCGGTGGAGGCGGCGTCGCGGGCGAGCGCGACGCCCCCTCCGGCGAGCAGGGGCGCGGCGCTCGCGACGAGCGCGGCCTTCAGGAGGCCTTTGCGGCTGATCCGCCGCCGGTCGCCCGACGCCTCGTCGGAGGCGCCCGGGTCGTGCGGGGTTGCGTTGTCCATGGGTGGGGTCATAACGGTTTCCTCGGAGTCCTCGGGGGGCCTCGACGCGGGGAGGCGGGAGGCGGGGAGGTTCAGGAGGTGCTGTTGCGGGGGTGCCGTCCCGGGTCCGGGACGGTCAGATCCGCTGCCAGAGGGCGGGGACGGCAGCAGGGGTCCAGCCGGGCTGCGCCGTGTGCGCCTGGAGGCAGCGGTAGGCCGCTCCGTCGTACGTCACCGTGGCTCCGGCGGCGTACGCGGTGCCGGCCGCCCAGGTGCCGCCCGGCGGGTCGGTCGGCGGCGTGGTCGGCGGGTCAGTGGGCGTCCCGCTGGTGACCAGGGTCAGCCCGTACGCCTGGAGCAGCGGGTTGAGCGGCTGGAAGTACGTCGTACCTCCCGACGAGCAGGTGCCCGAGCCGCCGGAGGTGACGCCCTGCGCCTGGTTGCCGGAGATGTACGAGCCGCCGGAGTCGCCGGGCTCCGCGCAGACGCTGGTGCGGGTCACGCCGGAGATGGTGCCTTCCGGGTAGGTGACGCTGGTGTTGAGCTGCTGGATGGTGCCGCAGTGCCAGCCGGTGGTGGAGCCGGAGCGGCAGACCGAGGCGCCGACGACGGAGGCGGTGGATCCGGCCACGGTGACGTCGCCCCGCCCGTAGCCGTTGACCGTCGGACGCGGGGTCCAGTTGGCGTTGGTGGCGACCCAGGCGTAGTCGCGGCCGGGGAAGGTGGAGCCCTGGAAGGTGCCCTGGGCCTGCTGGTTGAAGCCGTTGGTGGTCGTGCCGACCCGGCCGCAGTGGCCCGCCGTGGCGAAGCCGTCCTGTGTGCCGCGCTTGACGGAGAAGCCGATGGAACAGCGGCCGGAGCCGTTCATGTAGTACGCGTCGCCGCCCCGGAGGTCGGCGAAGGTGCGGGGCTTCTCGGCGGAGCGGGCGACGGTGACGAGGGAGCTGTCGACCCCGGCCGCCTTGCGGAACGCCGTTCCGGCGGCGGTGTTCGCGGCGTTCACGACGACCCGGTTGGCCTCGACGTCGACGTACCAGACGGGCACGTCCTTCGGGGCCTCGCGCCGGGCTGCCCGGTCGAGGCTCTCCTTGACGCCTTCGAGCCGGTCCAGGCTGTGGGCGACGACCTCGGCCCGCGCCCCGGCCCCGGTGATCCGGGCGGTCTGGGAGGCGTCGGTGGTGGAGACGGTCAGGGTCGCCCGCGCGCCGCCGACCCGGGCTCCGGCGAAGTCGGCGCCGAGGGACTTCTCCAGACCGGCGGCCACGGCCGCGGCGCGGTACTCGTTCGCCATCCGGCTCCGGGCGTCGTCCGCGTCCAGGCCGAGGTCGCGTTCCATGGCGGCCAGCAGTCCGGGCGACAGGCTGTCGGCGGAGACCGGCGGTGCGGTGCTGTCCGCCGGGTCGGCGGACGCCACGCCGGTCAGCCCGGCGAGGGCGAGCGCACCCACGGCCACCGTGGCGGTGCCGACGGCGAGGGCGCGTCTGCGGAGCGTGGTTCTCTCCACGTGACTCTCCTTGGTTCAGGGGTGTCCCGATCCGGCGGGGGTTGGTCCGGACCAGGGAATTGCCGAAACCGTAGCGGCGGTGACACCCGGCACAGGAGATCCCGTTCACCCCCCTCCCTCCGCGTTATGGGGGCCGGACGCCCTCGGGAGCCGGAAGCCGTCTCCCCTTCGGCGGAGCGCCCGGGTAGGTTCGCCCTCATGCACACAGGGCAACTTCTGGGCTCGGGACGCACCGCCGACGTGTACGCACTCGACGGCTCCTGGGTCCTTCGCCGCTACCGGGACCGCTCCGACACCACGGAGGAGCTGGCCGTGATGAGTTACGTCAGCGCCTTCGGCTTCCCGGTGCCGCGCATCGGTCCGCCCGCCCGGGGGGCCCGCCCCACGGACCTGGTGCTCCAGCGGCTGACCGGCCCGACCCTGGCCGAGGCCCTGCTGGCGGGGCGGCTGGAGGCGGCGGAGGCGGGGGCCCTGCTCGCCCGTCTGCTGCGGGAGTTGCACGCGATACCGCCCCGGGTCTCGACGAACCCGGAGGACTGCGTGCTCCATCTGGACCTGCATCCGGAGAACGTCATGCTGACGGCTCAGGGCGCGGTGGTGATCGGCTGGTCCAGTGCGGCGGAGGGCCCGCCCGGACTCGACCGGGCGATGTCGGCGCTCGCCCTGGCCCGGATCGCACTGGACCCGGCGTTCCCGGCCGGGGCCGACGTACGGCCGCTGCTGGCGGCGCTCCTCGCCGAACTCGCCGACGACGGGGGCGCGTCGGCCGCCGATCTGGCACTGGCCCGGACCCGCCAGCGGCAGAACCCGTATCTGACGGAGGCCGAACGGGGCCGCCTGGACGAGGCGGTGGACCTGGTGCTGGACCAGTCCAGCCCCTCCGGCGGCTGAGGAGCGGGAGCGCGGGAGCGGAGCCCCCGGCAGGAAGCGCTCAGCGGCGCCCGCGCCGCGCGTCCCGCACCCGCCGCAGCCGGTTCACCGTGACCGGATCCTCCCGCAGCGCCCGCTCGTCCTCGATCAGCGCGTTCAGCAGCTGGTAGTAGCGGACCGGCGAGATCCCGAGCTCCTCGCGGATCGCCCGCTCCTTCGCCCCGGGCCCCGGCCAGGGCCGCCGCTCCAGGGCGAGCAGGGCCCGGTCCCGTACGGACAGCTCGTCCGCACCGGGCGCGGGCGCGGCCGGGGCTTCGTGGTGTTCGCGGTCGGGGGCGGTCATATCAACCAACCTAATACCCGCCCCCGACACCCACGCGCGGCCCGGCACCGCCCGGGCTACTCGGCGGCTTCCGCCTGCGCCGCCTCGGCGGCTATCTCCCCGAGGATGCTCTCGGGGTTGCTGCCCGGCGCGACCGCGCTGCCGATCTTCTTCTTGATCGCGTCGCTGACCGTGGCCCAGGAGGTCTTGCCGAACGGGGGCAGGGTCGAGTTGGGCAGTGCGGCCAGGAACTCGTGCAGCTTGTTGTGCTTCTTGTCGGTCTCCATCGCGGCGGAGGCGCTGCCGGTCACCGGGAGGAGGTCGTACTCCTCGGCGAACTCCAGCACGTTCTCGTCGGAGTAGGCGTAGTCCAGGAACGTGCCGATCTCCTTGCGGTGGCCGTTCTCCTTGAAGCCCATCATCCAGTCGGCGACACCCATGGAGCCCTTGGTCGGGCCGTCGGCGCCGGGCAGCGGCACCATGCCGACCTTGACGCCCTTGGCCTCGGCCTCGTCCATCAGGGTGGGGTGGCCGTTGAGCATGCCGACCTTGCCGGCGGTGAACGCCTCGAAGGCCTTGGCCCGGTCCAGCTTGCCCGGCGCGACCGGGCCGGTGAGGCCCTTGCCGACGAGGTTGTCCCGCAGCCAGCGGAACGTGGCGACGTTCTCGGCCGAGTCGATGTCGTACGAGCCGACGTCGTCCGTGTAGCCGCCGTTGCCGCTGAGCAGCCACATCAGGGTCTCGGCCTGGGCCTCCTCCTGGCCGAGCGGCAGGGCGAAGGGGTAGTCGACGCCCTTCGCCTTGAGGGCCGCGGCGCTGCCGCTGATGTCGTCCCAGGTCTCGGGGGCGTCCAGGCCGGCCTGCTCGAAGAGCTTCTGGTTGTAGAAGAGCAGCCGGGTGCTGGCGACGAAGGGCAGGCCGTACAGCGTGCCGTCGACCTTGCCCGCGTCGGTGAGCGAGGGCAGGAAGTTGGCCGCGGTGCGGATCGCCAGCATCTCGTCGGCGCTGTAGAGCTTGCCCGCCTTGGCGTAGTCCGCGTAGGCGCCGATCTGGGCGATGTCCGGAGCGTCGCCGGCCTTGACCATCGCCGCGACCTCGCGGTCGACGTCCTTCCAGGACAGGACGGTGACCTCGACCTTGATGCCGGGGTGCTCCTTCTCGAAGCCCGAGGCGACCCCGCTCCAGTACTTCTCGGAGCTGTTCTCCGGACCGGTGCCGTAGTCCGCGGCGACCAGCTTCAGCGTGACGTCGCCCGAAGCGGCGTCACCCCCGCAGGCCGACAACGTTGCCGTCATTCCCAGCGCGGCCACCGCCGCGGTCAGACCCAAAAAGCGCCGCTGCACAGCCTCGCCCATCCTCGTCGATCGCCTTGCCACGGGCGGTGCGCGCGGCACAGGCCGCAGGCCTCGTTCGGCCGCGGCAGTGCCGCCCTGTCCTGGGCACCGTCCGGATGAACTGCGATTTTCCCCCATTGCCGACGCGAAGGTCTACACCACCGGCGTATCGCTTCGGCAACGTATACGGGCCTCGGAAGCCACAACTGGCCTGCGGGCACTGGAAGTCGGAGGCCCCTGCCCGTATCTTGGTCCAGACCTTTGACCCGGATTCCCGCCGACCCGCGGTTCCCATACGTGATGTTCCGGAAGAAAAAGGTCCGTTCTTCACTCGTTCATCATTTTGTATGGGTGCGCAACAAACCGCGCTAGTGGACTAGACCTTTTGGGGGTCGGCGGGCGAAACTGTCTCCCGTGAGACACGTCATCGCCCTCGATGTGGGCGGCACCGGAATGAAGGCCGCACTGGTCGGGACCGACGGCACCCTCCTTCACGAGGCGCGGCGGGCCACCGACCGGGAGCGCGGCGCCGAAGCGGTCATCGAGTCGATCCTCGCGTTCGCGGCGGATCTGCGGGCCCACGGCGAGGAGCACCTCGGCGAGAGCGCCGTCGCCGCCGGGGTCGCCGTGCCCGGCATCGTCGACTCCGCGAAGGGCATCGCGGTGTACGCCGCGAACCTGGGCTGGCGCGACGTACCGCTGCGGGCCCTGCTCTCCGAGCGCCTGGGAGCCATCCCGGTCGCCCTCGGCCACGACGTCCGCACCGGCGGGCTCGCCGAGGGGCGTATCGGGGCCGGGCGCGGCACGGACCGCTTCCTGTTCGTCCCGCTCGGCACCGGCATCGCCGGGGCCATCGGCATCGCGGGCGCCATCGAGGCGGGCGCCCACGGGGACGCGGGCGAGATCGGCCACATCGTCGTCCGCCCGGACGGCCCCGACTGCAGCTGCGGCCAGCGCGGCTGCCTGGAGACGCTGGCCTCGGCCGCCGCGGTGACCCGGGCCTGGGCCGCCGCCTCCGGGGACCCCGGGGCGGACGCCGCGGACTGCGCGAAGGCCGTCGAGTCGGGCGACCCGGCGGCGATCGAGGTCTGGCGGAACGCGGTCGACGCGCTCGCCGCCGGCCTCGTCACCGCGCTCACCCTGCTCGACCCGGGCACGCTCATCATCGGTGGCGGTCTCGCCGAAGCCGGGGAAACCTTGTTCACACCACTGCGTGCGGCCGTCGAGGAACGCGTCACGTTCCAGAAGCTGCCCCACATCGTCCCGGCGGCCCTCGGGGACACCGCCGGATGCCTGGGCGCGGGGCTGCTCGCCTGGGATCTACTCGCCACGGAGGTTTCCGCCTGATGGCCCCACGCGCAGCAGACAGCACCGTTCTCGCCGGCGCCCGGGTGGTGCTTCCCACCGGCACGGTCGAGGACGGCCGGGTGACCGTCGAAGGCACCCGCATCGCCGACTCCGCACCGGAGGGCGCCCGGACCGTCGACCTCTCCGGCCACTGGGTGGTCCCGGGCTTCGTGGACATGCACAACCACGGCGGCGGCGGGGCCTCCTTCACCTCCGGCACCGTGGACGAGGTCCTCACCGGCATCCGTACGCACCGCGAGCACGGCACCACCACGATGGTCGCCTCCACCGTCACCGGCGAGATGGACTTCCTCGCCCGGCGGGCGGGCGTCCTGTCCGAACTGGTCGAGCAGGGCGATCTTGCGGGGATCCACTTCGAGGGCCCCTTCATCTCGCCGTGCCGCAAGGGCGCCCACAGCGAGGAGCTGCTGCGCGACCCGGACCCGGCCGAGGTCCGCAAGCTGCTGGACGCCGCGCGCGGCACCGCCCGGATGTTCACCCTCGCCACCGAACTGCCCGGCGGCATCGATTCCGTACGGCTGCTCGCCCAGCACGGGGTCATCGCCGCCATCGGCCACACGGACGCGACGTACGAGCAGACCGTCGAGGCCATCGACGCGGGTGCGACCGTCGCCACGCATCTGTTCAACGCGATGCCGCCGCTGGCCCACCGCGAGCCCGGACCGATCGCCGCCCTCCTGGAGGACGACCGGATCACCGTCGAGCTGATCAACGACGGTACGCATCTGCACCCGGCCGTCCTGGAGCTGGCCTACCGGCACAAGGGCGCCGGCCGGGTCGCGCTGATCACCGACGCGATGGACGCGGCCGGCTTCGGCGACGGGGAGTACCAGCTCGGCCCGCTCGCGGTCGAGGTCACCGACGGGGTGGCCCGGCTGGTGGACGGCGGCTCGATCGCCGGATCCACGCTCACCCTGGACACCGCGTTCCGCCGGGCGGTCACCCTCGACGAGATCCCCGTCGAGGACGTCGTCCGGTCCATCTCCGCCAACCCGGCCCGGCTGCTCGGCGTCGACGACCGGGTCGGCTCGCTCGACCCGGGCAAGGACGCCGACCTGGTGGTGCTCGACGAGGACTTCGTCCTCAAGGGCGTCATGCGTCAGGGCGAGTGGATCATCGAGCCGAAGACGGCCTGAGGCCGGCGGGCCGTTGAGCACGTAACGAAGCGATGGCGGTCGGCGCCCGGGACTGGGCCGACCGCCGTCGCTTTGACATGATCATCGGCATCGCCTGCCGCGGACGGCCGGCGTGCACCGCTGGGCCACGCACCGAGGGAGGGACCGGACGACGTGATCCTGACCGTCACCCTGAACACCGCGCTCGACGTGACGTACACCGTCGACGCTCTCGTCCCGCACGGCAGCCACCGGGTCGGCGAGGTCACCGAACGCCCCGGCGGCAAGGGCCTCAACGTCGCCCGGGTGCTGGGCTCCCTCGGCCACGACGCCGTCGTCACCGGCTTCGTCGGCGGCGCCACCGGAGACGTCCTGCGCGGCCTGCTCGCCCCGCTCCCGCCGCGCGACGCCCTCGTCCACGTCACCGGGAACACCCGCCGCACCCTCGCGATCACCGACCGCTCGACCGGTGACACCACCCAGCTCAACGAACCCGGACCGCAGGTGAGCCCCGCCGAATGGGCCGCCTTCCTGCGGACGTACGAGGAGCTGGTCGCCGGGGCCGACGCGGTCGCCCTCTGCGGCTCCCTGCCGCCCGGCATCCACGTCGGGGCCTATGCCGAACTGGTCCGGATCGCCCGCGCCGCCGCCGTGCCCGTGCTGCTGGACACCAGCGGCGAACCGCTGCGCCGGGGCATCGCCGCCCGCCCCGACCTGGTCAAGCCGAACGCGGAGGAGCTGGCCCGGCTGACCGGTTCCCGCGACCCGCTGCGCGCCGCGGGGGACGCCCGCCGCCGAGGGGCCCACGCCGTGGTCGCCTCGCTCGGCCCCAAGGGTGTGCTCGCACTCACCCCGGACGGCGTCTGGCGGGCGGCCCCGCCCGCCCCCGTGCGCGGCAACCCGACCGGCGCGGGCGACTCCGCGGTCGCCGGGCTCCTGTCCGCCCTGGCCGAGGGCCTCGACTGGCCGGAGCGGCTGGCCCGGGCGGTGGCGCTGTCGACGGCGACGGTGCTGGCCCCGGCGGCGGGCGAGTTCGACGCGGCGGCCTACGCGGAGCTGCTGCCGCGCGTCACGGTGGAGCCGCACACGCCGACGCCCTGACCACCGGGCCGGTGGTCAGGGCGTGAGCAGAGGGAGCGGTCAGCCGTTCTTCTGGATGTGGCCGGACTTCAGCTCCAGCTGGTCGAGATTGGCGTCGCACTCGTCGCCCGTCTCGCAGGACAGCTTGAGGGTGTTGGCTCCCTTGTCGAGCTGGACGTACGCGTAGGTGTTCGTCCAGCCCTTCTCCAGGTCGCCCTCGGGAGCGTTCGCGAAGTTCTTCATGTTGATGGAGCGGGGCTCCTGGTCGTTGACCGTCAGGGTCGTCTTCGCGTCCTTGCCGGGCACGCCGTAGGTCACGTACAGGGTGTACGCGCCGGCTTCGGGCACCTCCACCGACCAGGTGGCCGACCGGCCGACCTCGTTGAGGTTGATGTAGTTGCCGTTCGCGCCCTTGGCGCCCTTGACCGTGGAGTCCAGGGCCGCGGTGCCGCCCAGCGTCAGCGTCGCCGCGTCCTGCTTCGGCAGCTCGACCGGCTTGGGGGTCTTCTCGGGCTTCTTCTCCGGCTTCTTCGACTCCTCGACCTCGCCGGCGGGGCCCTCCGAGGAGGACGCCTCGTTCTTCTTGTCGTCCTTGTCGCCGTCGTCGCCCGTGAGCAGGGCGGCGCCGATGCCGATGAGGACGACCGCGACCACGGCGACCGCCGCGATCAGGAGCGCCTTGGTGTTCGGGCCGCCGCGGCCCGTGCCGCCGCCGTGGCCGCCCTGGGCCGGGGGCTGCCCGTGGGACGCGCCGCCGGGGTAGGTCTCGGGGGCCGCGTACTGCGGGTTCGGCCGGTCGTACTGCTGCGCGGGCCGGCCGTAGGTCTGCTGGGGCGGGTAGCCGTACCCGCCCTGCTGCTGCGGCGCCTGCTGCTGGCCGTACTGGCGCTCCCCGACGGCACGCACCTGGTTGTAGGACGTTCTGGGCACGCCCGGCTGCGCGGCCGGACCCGGGTAGCCGTAACCGCCCTGGCCGGGCGCCTGGGCGCCTGCCGCCTGTCCGTCCGCGTACAGATAGCCGAACGGATCGTCGTCCTCGGGCTTGCTCGCGCCGTTGTTTCCGGCCGTCATCCCTGGGTCACTCCTCACCATCTCGCCAGCCGTCGCCGACCGGCCGAGCCTACCTCGAACGGAGCAGCCCCCGAATTGCGCTCATCCACGGGGACGGCCCCGGGGGAACGGGTACGGGGTAGGGGGGGAATGCGTCGTGAACGTCATCCGGCTCTGCGGTGAACCTTCGACCGGGACCGTTTTTCCACGTACATCCGCTGGTCGGCGGAGCGCAGGACCTCTTCGACGGTCATGCCGCACTCGGCCCAGCCGATGCCGAAGCTCGCCCCGACCCGGACCGCACGACCGTCGACCCTTATGGGCGGAATGATGGCATTTCTCAGACGAACGGCCAGGTCAGCGGCGTCCGCCGCCCCGAGGCCGTCGGCGAGAACGACGAATTCGTCACCCCCGAGCCGGGCGACGGTGTCGCCGTCCCGCACACAGGCGCTCAGCCGCCGGGCGACCTCGATGAGCACGGCGTCGCCGGTGTGGTGCCCGAAGCGGTCGTTGATGGACTTGAAACCGTCGAGGTCGCAGAAGAGGACCGCGAGCCCCTTTGTCCCGTCGTCGTGCTCCGGGTCCGGGGCCACCGTGTGCACGTGGTGGTCGAAGGGACCGCCGCCGGGGATCGCCTCGCCCTCGTAGCCGTCGGCCTGGTAGCTGTGGGTGAGGGACGACTCGACGTCGCCGTACGCCGCGTCCAGCGCCTCGATCGCGGTCGCGGCCGGGGAGGAGTGCGGCCGCTCGCAGATCCGGGCGGAGAGCCGCGACTTCAGCTCGGCGCTGTTGGGCAGCCCGGTCAGCGCGTCGTGCGAAGCGCGGTGGGCGAGGTTCAGCTCGTGGCGCTTGCGCTCCTCTATGTCCTCGACATGGGTGAGCAGGAAACGCGGCCCGTCGGTGGTGTCCGCGACGACCGAGTTGCGCAGCGAGACCCAGAGGTAGGTGCCGTCCCGGCGGCTGAGGCGCAGCTCGGCCCGGCCGCCCTCGGCGGAGGTGCGCAGCAGGGTGCCGATGTCCTCGGGGTGGACCAGGTCGGCGAAGGAGTAGCGGCGCATCACGGAGGCCGGCCGGCCGAGCAGCCGGCACAGGGCGTCGTTGGTCCGCAGCAGCCTGCCCTGCTGGTCGCCGCCCATCTCGGCGATGGCCATGCCGCTGGGCGCGTACTCGAAGGCCTGCCGGAAGGACTCCTCGCTGGCCCGCAGCGCCTGCTGCTCCCGCTCCAGGCGGACGAGGGCGCGCTGCATGTTGGACCGCAGGCGTGCGTTGCTGATGGCGATGGCGGCCTGGGAGGCGTACATCTGGAGCGCTTCGCGCCCCCATGCGCCGGGACGGCGTCCGTTGCGCGGCCGGTCGACGGATATGACCCCGAGGAGGTCGCCCCCGCCCGCCGATGCGTACATCGGGGCATAGAGCCGGTCGAGCGGGTGCCACTCGTCCTCGAACCGGGGTTCGGGCCCTTCGGTGTGCCACTGCGGTACGTCGTCGTCGAGGAGGACCCAGCCCTCGGTGTGCGGGATGAAGCGGAGACTGCCCCATGCCTCGCCCATGGAGAGCCGGCGGTTCCAGGAGTCGCGGGAGCCGACGCGGCCGGTGATCAGGGCCTCGGCGGCGGCGTTGCCCGCGAAGGCGGCGATGACGAGGTCACCTTCGGGCCGGACCAGGTTGACGCAGGCCAGCTCGTAGCCGAGGCCCTCGACGATCCCGTCGACCACGCTCTGGAGCGTGTCCGCGAGACTCCGCGCCGTGTTGAGATCGGCGACGGCCTGATGCAGCTGACGCAGGGTCGCCAGGCGGACGTACGGTTCCGACTCGGCCTCCATCGCTCGCACCCCCGGGACCTCGACAGCAACTCCAGGTTTCATATCGACGTACTTGTTGCAGTGTCACGGCCACTGAATCACAGTGAGCTGTGCACCCGGTACACAGGGTCAGCAGAAAATGGACTCTGTGACTCAAGTCACAACAGATGACCGGGGGGTGCCGGTGACTCACGGCGACGACGATCGTTCCGCGGTCACCGGGAGAGACGGATTCCCGTTGTGTGCGCCCGCGCACGCCCCTCTCCCGCTCTTCACCCTCCCGGGGTCCTAGGACCCGCCTGGTCCCCTGGCCCGATGCGGCCGTCCGCCCCCGCGGTTAGCGTCGGGGTGTGCTCCAGACGAAGCCCCCCACCCCGCGCCCCGAGCCCATCCCCCATGCTGAGGGAGTGAGCAACGACGAGTTCCGCGCCGCCCTCGCGCGGCTGGCCGCCGGGGTGGTGCTGGTCACCGCCCAGGAGCCGCCCCTCGACGAGGACGGCCGGGGCGAGGACGTGGGCATGACGGCGACCGCCTTCATGTCCGTGTCCCTGGAACCGCCCCTGGTGATGGTGAGCCTGCGCAACGGCTCCCGGATGGACGACCTGCTGGACGAGCAGCCGCTGTGGGCGGTCTCCGTCCTGGCCGCGAGCCAGCGGCACATCGCGGGCCGGTTCGCCATGAAGGGCCGGATCAGCGACCGGCTGCTGTTCGAGGACGTCGCGTACGTACGGGGCGAGGTGACGCGGGCCCCGCTGATCGGCGGGGCGCTGGCGACGCTGGAGTGCCGGACCGAGCAGCGCGTGGGGGCCGGGGACCACACCCTGGTGATCGGGCGGGTGCTCACGGCAAAGCTGCCGAGCCCGGAGGGCGACCCGCTGACGTACTTCAAGGGCCGCTACCGCCACCTGGGCTGACGTCCCGCCCGGGACACCCGCCCGCCGACCGCCCGGGCCGCCGCCCCGCCCCGCGTCCGCCCGGGGCAGTCGACTACCAGTCGCGGCCGGAGCGCCCGCGCTTCGTGTCACTGCGCTGCTTCTTCTCGCGCAGCCTGCGCTCGTTGATCCCGCGCGGGATCTTCCGCTTGATCCGGGGCTTGGGCGGCGGCGCGGTGGCCTCGGCGAGGAGGGAGGCGAGCCGCACGGCGGCCGTCTCGCGGTTGCGCCACTGGGAGCGGTGCTCGGAGGCCCGCACGGAGACCACCCCACTCACCAGCCGGCCCGCGAGCCGCTCCAGCGCCCGCGCCTTCCACACCTCGGGGAGCGCGTCGGTCGCCGCCAGGTCGAAGCGCAGCTCCACCTGGGAGTCGCTGGTGTTGACGTGCTGACCGCCGGGCCCGGAGGACCGCGAGAAACGCCACATGAGCTCGGCCTCCGGGAGGGAGACCGAGCCGCGGATGACATAGGGCCCGGACATGACACCCATGGTCCCTCCCCCGCACCCCGCCCGTCACCTTCTTTTGCACTGCCCGCACCCCTCGCGTCCGGAGGAAGTTCGTAAAGAAAGTAAAGCCGGCAGGAACCTCGTGGTCCGCCGCACGCGTTAGGACGGGTGACGGGTAGCTTTCGTGATGGCACGAAGCCCGCACACGACGAGGAAAGGGACTTCCCATGGCAGTAAGCCTGTCCAAGGGCGGCAACGTCTCGCTCACCAAGGAGGCACCGGGCCTTACCGCCGTCACGGTCGGCCTCGGCTGGGACGTCCGCACCACCACCGGCACCGACTTCGACCTCGACGCCTCGGCGATCGCGGTCAACCCGACGGGGAAGGTCGTCTCGGACGGACACTTCGTCTTCTTCAACAACAAGTCGACGCCGGACCAGACCATCGTGCACACCGGTGACAACGTCACGGGTGAGGGCGAGGGCGACGACGAGCAGATCAACGTCAACCTGGCGGGCCTGCCGGCCGACGTGGACAAGATCGTCTTCCCGGTCTCCATCTACGACGCCGAGACCCGCAGCCAGAACTTCGGCCAGGTCCGCAACGCGTTCATCCGCATCCTCAACCAGGCCGGCGGCGCCGAGATCGCCCGCTACGACCTGAGCGAGGACGCCGCCACCGAGACCGCCATGGTCTTCGGCGAGCTCTACCGCAACGGCGCCGAGTGGAAGTTCCGCGCGGTCGGCCAGGGGTACGCCTCCGGCCTGCGCGGCATCGCCCAGGACTTCGGCGTCAACCTCTGACGCCTCGCCCGAGCGCACGACAGTTTCACCGGAGCCCCCGGCCGCGATCGCGGCCGGGGGCTCCGGTGTGTGTGAGCCGCCGTCAAGCCGACTGCCGCGCACCGCTGAAACCCGCCACTTCACCGAATACCGGACAGCGCGGCACCCCATTCGTACAAGGACTGGTCAAAAACTTGTGAGGCAATTGTCGGCACACCGTCAATTTCGCTCATTCGATGGCACGCTCTCCGCTCGTAGTCCCCCCACAGGACGACCGACGGAGAACACACATGAACCTCCACACCACCCCCCACAACTCCCGCGCCCCGCGCACCACGCGTCGACTCGCAGCACTCGCGGCCGTGGCCGCGATGGTCGTCGCCGGTGTCCAGGCCGGATCCGCCGTCGCCGCACCCGACGACGACGCCCGCACCACCGCGGAGAAGCCCGCCACGGCCGCCGTCCTCGGCGTGAACCCCTCCGCCCAGCGCGCCACCGCCATCAAGTCGGCGCAGGCGGAGGCCTCCTCGGCGGCGAAGGCCCTGAAGCTCGGCGGCCGGGAGAAGCTGATCGCCCGCGACGTCATCAAGGACGCCCAGGGCACCGTCCACACCCGCTACGAGCGCACCTACGACGGCCTGCCCGTCCTCGGCGGCGACCTCGTCACCCACACCACCGCCGACGGCAAGCTCAAGAGCGTCGACAAGGCGACCGACGCGAAGATAGCCGTGGCGTCCACGACGCCGGAACTGAAGGCCGCGGCGAGCGCACGCAAGGTGATCTACGCGGGCGGCGAGAACCCGGTCCTCGCCTGGGAGACCGTCAAGAAGGGCGTCCAGAAGGACGGCACGCCCAGCCGCGTCCACACCATCACCGACGCCACCACCGGCAAGAAGCTGCACAGCTACGAGGCGATCGAGACCGGCACCGGCAACAGCCAGTACAGCGGCGAGGTCGAGATCACCACGACGAAGTCCGACGCGGGCTTCGAGCTGACCGACGGCGAGCGCGGCGGACACAAGACGTACGACCTGAACCAGGGCTCCTCCGGCACCGGCGACCTCGTCACGGACGACGACGACACCTGGGGCGACGGCACCGGCGAGGACCGGCAGACCGCCGCCGTCGACGCCCACTACGGCGCGGCGAAGACCTGGGACTTCTACAAGACGGCCCTCGGGCGCGACGGCATCGCGGGCGACGGCAAGGCCGCCTACTCCCGGGTCCACTACGGCGAGAACTACGTCAACGCCTTCTGGGACGACAGCTGCTTCTGCATGACGTACGGCGACGGCGAGGGCAACAAGAACGCCCTCACCTCCATCGACGTCGCGGCCCACGAGATGACCCACGGCCTCACCTCCGCCACCGCCAACCTGGACTACGCGGGCGAGTCCGGCGGCCTCAACGAGGCGACAAGCGACATCCTCGGCGCCTCGGTGGAGTTCTTCGCCGACAACGCGTCGGACGCCGGTGACTACCTCATCGGCGAGAAGATCGACATCAACGGCGACGGCACCCCGCTGCGCTACATGGACAAGCCCTCCAAGGACGGCAACTCCGCCGACTTCTGGGACGAGAACCTCGGCGACCTGGACGTCCACCACTCCTCCGGCGTCGCCAACCACTTCTTCTACCTGCTCGCCGAGGGCAGCGGAAAGAAGACGGTCAACGGTGTCGAGTACGACTCCCCGACCTCCGACGGTTCGACGCTGACGGGCATCGGGCGGGAGAAGGCGTACCAGATCTGGTACAAGGCGCTCTCGGTCTACATGACCTCCACCACCGACTACGCCGGCGCGCGGGTCGCGACCGAGAAGGCGGCGACCGACCTGTTCGGGGCGGACAGCGGGGAGCTGAAGGCGGTCTCGGCCACCTGGACCGGGGTCAACGTCAAGTAGCCCCATCCGTAGGGAACACGGAAGCCGGTCAGCCCTCCCGGGCGGGCCGGCTTCCGCCGTACAGCCAGGCGTCCCACAGCCCGGTGAGGTCCCGGCCGGTCTCCTCCTCCACGTACGCGGTGAAGTCGTCGGTGGAGGCGTTGGCGTGCCGGTACTTCTCCGTCCAGCCCCGCACCAGCGCGAAGAACGCCTTGTCGTCGTCCATCGCGAGCCGGATCCGATGGACGACCATGGCCCCGCGCCCGTAGACCGGCGGGTCGGAGAGATCGGGGGCGGCGGGCGGGTCGGCGGGCGGGAAGGCCCAGTTGGCGTCGGACTCGTACGCCGCCTCGAAGCTCTCCCCGACCGGTACGTCGTCGTGGTCGGCGGCCCAGAGCCACTCCGCGTACGTGGCGAAGCCCTCGTTCAGCCACATGTCCCGCCAGGTCTTCGGGGTGACGGAGTTCCCGAACCACTGGTGGGCCAACTCGTGGACGAGGAGGCCGGTGTCGGGCGGGCCGGGGAAGACGGGCCGGTTCTGGGTCTCCAGGGCGTACGCCGAGTCGCCCGTACGCTCCACGATCGCCCCGGCGGAGGTGAAGGGGTACGGCCCGAACCTGGCCTGCGACCACGCCAGCACCGCCGGAATCTCCGCCAGCACGTCCTCGCTCGCCGCCGCCGACCGCGGGTCCACGGCGGTGAACAGGCGGATGCCGTCGGGGGTGCGTGACTGCTCGGTGGTGAACCGGCCGACGGCCACGGTCGCCAGGTGGCTCGCCATCGGCTCGGTGGTCCGCCAGTGGTAGGCGGTGCGGTCGTTCTCCGTACGCCGGCCGACGAGTTGCCCGTTGGAGACGGCCTTCAGCGGATCGGGGACGGTGACCTCGATGTCGTACGCGGCCTTGTCGCTCGGATGGTGGTTGCCGGGGAACCAGGCCAGGGAGCCGGTCGGCTCGCCGAGGGCGACCGAGCCGTCCGCCGTCCGCAGCCAGCCCTCCTCCGCGCCGTCGGCGTCGGTGATGGTCTGCGGGGAGCCGGAGTAGCGGACGACGGTGGTGAACGTGCGCCCCTCGCGCATCCGGTCGTCCACCGCCGCGTCGGGGCGGATCGTCAGCTCCTTGCCCGCCCGGTTCACGGCGGCCGGCTCCCCCTCGACGGCGGCGCTCTCCACGTCGAGCCCGGCGAGGTCGAGATGGAAGGCGCTCAGGTGCTGGGTGGCGCGGGCGGTGATCGTGGCCGTGCCGTGCAGCCGGCCGACGCGGTCGACGTCGAGCTTCAGGCCGTAGTGGGTGACGTCGTAGCCGCCGTTGCCGAGCCCGGGGACGTACGGATCGCGCAGGCCGACCGCGCCCGGGGTCCCCTCGACACCGCCGGTGCAGCCCGAGCCGAGGAGGGCGAGGGCCAGGGCCAACAGGAGGGGGGCGGCGGCCGGGGCGCGGTGGTTCACCGGTCGATATTAGGCGCGCCCCGGGCCGGGAAGGAGCCGCCCGCCTCGGGGGACGAGCGGACGGCTCCCGGCTCAGAGGACGGCGATACCGAGGGGCCGGTTGCCTGCCGTCAGCCGGACGGGCTCGCTCTCCTCGTCGTCCAGGCCGACGACCGTGATCCCGTTCCAGTAGCCGTCGCGGGTGAAGCCGCCGGTCACGTACGCCGTGCGGCCGTCCGCCGACACCGCCACGTCCTCGTGCGGACCGTCCAGCGGAACGACCCGTTCCGAGCCGTCGGGGGCGCGGATGGTGAGTGAGGGGTCCTCGTCGTCCGAGCCGATTGGGCCCGTGCCCACCACGAGGAGGGTGCCGTCGGGGGCCGGAGTCGCGCCGTGCTGGTGGGTGTCGGCCGTCATCCGCTCGACCGTCACCTTCCCGGTGTGCGGGTCGAGCACGGCCAGCCGCTCCCCCTCGAAGGGCAGCAGCAGCTTGCCGTCGGCGGGGCGTACGACGGCGTAGTGCGGCTTCAGCCAGGAGCCGAGCCCGCCCTCCGTGCCGTACGGGGCGACCTCCATACGCCGGGTCTTCAACGTGTCGGCGTCGACCGCCGTCACGTCGAAGGAGTCGTGATCGGTGGCGTACACCTCGCGGCCGTCCGGTGAGACGTCCACGTCGAAGGGGCGCATGCCGACCGGCGCGGTGCCGGTGACCTCGCGGGTCGCGGTGTCGCTGCCGAAGTCGGCGACGAGAAGGGTGCCGTCGGGGGTGCGGCCGTCGGGGGCCCGGGCGGGGTCGGGGGTCGCCGCGGCGGCGGGCCCGCCCGGGGTGGAGGCTGCCTCCGGGGCCGCCTCCGTCGTCCCGGACGCGCATCCGGCGAGGAGGGCGGCGGCGATCAGGGCGAGGCCGAGGCGGCGGGCGGCGCGCGGGCCGCCGCCGGTGCCGGTCATGCGGCGGCCCGCAGCTGGGCGGCCAGCTCGGCGAAGCCGCGTCGCTCGGCGTGGGCGAGCGGGGTCACCCCGTCCCCGTCGGGCAGGTCCGGCGTCGCCCCGGCCGCGAGCAGCAGCTCCACGATCTGCCGGTGCGCGAGGCCGCCCTCGCCGAGGATCACCGCCTCCAGCAGGGCGGTCCAGCCGAGCCGGTTGACGTGGTCGACGTCGATGTCGGTGACCCGCAGCACCTCCCGTACGTACGCGACATGGCCGCGTTCGCCCGCCGGGATGAGGGAGACGCCGCCGAACCGGTTGCACAGGGTCAGGTCCGGTCCGGCCGGCAGCAGCACGTGCAGCATCGCGACGCTGCCGGTGACCCCGGTGGCCAGCCACGGACTGTCCTCGCGCCGGTCCTGGGCGTTCGGGTCTGCCCCGGCGGCCACCAGCAGCCGCGCCGTCTCGACGTGGTCGCCGAGGACGGCGAGGAGCAGCGGCGTACGCAACTCCTCGTCGCGGACGTCGACCCGCGAGCCGCCCTCGATCGCGGTGCGCACCCGGTCGGTGTCGCCGGTGCGCGCGGCGGTCAGCAGGTCGTGATCGAGGGCGTTCATGGGTCTTCCTTCCGCTGGGGGCTTCCGCTGGGAGCGGGCGTGACTACCGGGCGAGCGAGGCGACGCCCTCCCGGGCGAACTTCTCGTCGAGGTCGCCGCTGGGCGCGCCGGCCACGCCGATGCCGGCCACCGGGGCGCCCTTGACCTGGACCGGGGCGCCGCCGCCGAGGAACAGGGTGCCGGGGATGTCCTTCAGATTCGGGGTCTGCTCCAGGCGCTTGACCAGCTCGGAGGTGGGGGCGTTCCAGGAGACGGCGGTGTAAGCCTTCTTCACCGCGGACTCGGGGGACTGCGGGCCTGCGCCGTCGCCGCGCAGGGAGACGATGGTGTTGCCGTTGCGGTCGACGACCGCGACGGAGATCCGCTGGTTCTCCTTCTTCGCCGCGTCCAGCGTGGCCTGCGCGGCCTTGGTGGCGGCGGCGACCGTCAGATGCGTCGTCTGCTGGAGGTTGCGGTTGTCGGTGTCGGCCTTGACCGCGGCGGCGGGGGCGGCCGCCGGGGAGGAGGCGCTCGCGGACATCGCGCCGACCGTACCGGCCCCGAGGGCGGCGACGACGACGGCGCCGGTGACGGCACGGGTGCGCAGCGACAGCTTCTTCATGGTGGCTCCTTGGTGATCCGGGTTGGCCCGGTGGCGTGCGGTGCGGGGCGGCCCGGAGTGGCCCGGGCGTTTCGCTCTGGTATCGATCCTCCCGGCGGATCCGGCCCCGTACGGTCGACGTACCGGCTGGAAGCGGCGGGCGGGACGGTCGACACCCCCGTCAGCCGATCGGTTGATGCGGGGGTGGCCGGATCGGGTCACCATGGGGGGGTTTACGCAGGTCAGCGACGGAACGGGAGGTACGTGGTGGAGCACCGCAGCGGTTCGCCGGACCACGGGCCCGGCACCGGCGCGGACGGCGGCGGGCCGGCCGGTGGCGAGGCCGAAGGCCCCGGGATCGCCGGGTCCGACCCCGACGCCCGCTGGCTCGCGCTCCTCATGCACGCCGCGTTCTTCCTCCTGCTCGGCGCCTCGCTCACCCGGTTCCTGATGCGGCACCCCGGCGAGGCCCGCACCCCGTGGATCATCGCCCTGTCGATCACCCTGGCGGTGCTGTACCTCCTGGGCCCGGTCCTCGGCTCGCGCCCCACCCCGCGCCGGCTCGCCTGGCTCGCGGTGCTCGTGGTCGTCTGGATGGTGCTGGTCGTCCTGGCGCCGAGCTTCGCGTGGTGCGCGGTGCCGCTGTTCTACACCGGGCTGCGGATCCTGCCGCCGCGTGCGGCCCTCGCGCTGGTCGCCCTGCTCACCGTGTTCGTCGTGGCCGCGCAACTGCGCCTGGCCGACGGGTTCGACCCGAACCTGGTCCTCGCCCCGCCCGCCGTCGCCGCCGTGGCGACCGCGGTCTTCGTCCATATGCGGCGTCAGGCGGTACGCCAGCGGGAACTGGCCGCACGCCAGCGGGAGCTGATCGACGACCTGCTGCGGACCCGGCGCGAACTGGCCGCCACCGAACGGCGCGAGGGGACCCTCGCCGAGCGCCAGCGGCTCTCCATGGAGATCCACGACACCCTCGCGCAGGGCCTGTCCAGCCAGCAGATGCTGCTCCAGGCCGCCGACCGCACCTGGAGCACCGACCCGGACGCCGCCCGCCGCCACGTCCGTACGGCCACGGGCATCGCCGAACGCAACCTCGCCGAGGCCCGCCGCTTCGTCCACGACCTGGCCCCCGCCGACCTGGCGGAGGGCGGCGGCCTGGAGGCGGCCCTGGGGGCGCTGGCGGCCCGCGAGAGCGCCCAGGCGGAGGGCGTGCTCACCGTCCACTGCCATGTGGAGGGCACCCCGCACGCTCCGCTGCCGGACCGGGTGCAGTCCGCCCTGCTGCGCATCGCCCAGGGAGCCCTGGCCAACGTGCGGGAGCACTCCGGGGCGACGGCCGCCGGGCTGACCCTGACCCACCTCGACGACCGGGTGGTCCTGGACATCGGCGACAACGGCCGGGGCTTCACCGCCGAGGCCGAGGGCGTACGCGGCGCCCGCACCGTACGCGGCCACGGGCTTCCCGCGATGCGGGCCCGGGTGCGGCAGCTCGGCGGATCGCTCACCATCGAGTCGGCGCCGGGCGAGGGCACCGTGCTCTCCGCAGAGGTTCCGCTCACCACCACGGAGGACCCCACATGACCGGCGAGACGACCGGCGCGGCGGGCCCGCCCCCCGCCGCCGCCCCCGTACGCATCCTGCTCTGCGACGACCACGTGGTCGTCCGGGCCGGGCTGCTCGCGCTGCTCGGCAGCGAACCGGACATCGAGGTCGTCGGCGAGGCGGGCAGCGGCGAGGAGGCCGTGGTGCTCGCCGCCCGCCTCACCCCGGACGTCGTCCTCATGGACCTCCAGCTCGGCGAGGGCATCGACGGCGTCGAGGCGACCCGCCGCATCGCGGCCGACGGCACGGTCCACGTCCTGGTGCTGACCACGTACGACACCGACGCCGACATCACCCGCGCCATCGAGGCGGGGGCCACCGGCTATCTGCTGAAGGCGGAGCACCCCGAGGAGCTGTTCGCCGCGATCCGGTCCGCCGCCCAGGGCCGCACCACCCTCTCCGCCCCCGTCGCCAGCCGGGTCATGGCCCGGATGCGCAGCCCCCGCCCCGGCCTCACCGACCGCGAACGCGACATCCTGGCCCAGCTCTCCCAGGGCCTCGGCAACCGCGACATCGCCCGCGCCCTGTTCATCAGCGAGGCCACGGTCAAGACCCACCTGGGCCGGATCTACGACAAGCTCGGCGTCGACACCCGCGCGGGCGCGGTGTCGGTGGCGAAGGAGCAGCGGCTGCTGCCCTGAGCCCCGGACGCGAGCCCGGCCGGCGGAGCATTCGTCCACGGCACCACCGCCGATGGTGCCGACGGCGGAATGACGTATCTGTGCGACCTCACCATGCTGGTGAACGTGGGCGTCCGGGAGCGCACCCGTCCGGACTTCGAGGAGCTGTGCCGCCGCGCGGGCCTGAGCCTCACCTCCGTCACCCCGCTCGCCGGGGCCGCGTCGTTCGCCCTCATCGAGGCTGTGGCCGCCTGACCGGAGGACGCCACGCGGATCGGCCGAGCGGGCGCGGGGCCGCCCCACGGGGCCCGCTCCGCTCACCCGATCGTGTCAGCGCCGCCCCCGGGCATGACACCATCGATCCGTGCTCGACATCGGCTACTCCCTCTCCCGTCGCTTCCCCGATCCCCCGCAGACCGACTACCGCCGCGCGGACGTCCGGGCGCTGCGGCACGATCTGTTCTCCGGCGACGTCTACCTCGCGGACACGAAGGCGGACCGCGAGCTGTCCACAGCCTGGGGATGGGTGCCGGTGCTCGACTTCGCGTGGGCGCTGTGCGACATCGTCGAGCAGATCGACCAGGACCCGCGCGGCAACCGCTCGCACCGGCGGCAGTACGCGGAGCTGGACTTCACCGAGTCCTCGGACGTCATGGTCTTCGAACGGCGCTTCGGCTGGGTCGACATCGAGGCGGACTGGATGCCCGGCGACGAGCCGCCGCTCACCTTCAGCCACTCCCTCCTGCGCCGCGAGGCCCGCGACTTCCTGCACGACCTGATCGCCGACCTGGCCGACCTGCACGACGGCCTCGCCGACAACCCCGTGATCTGGGACCTCCAGGCCCGCTTCCCCCGTATGTGAGCCACTCGGCCCCCGGAACCCCGCCGGGGTCAAGGCGCCCCGGGCACTGCGAGGCCCCGCCGCCCCGCAGTCACCGGCGCTCCCGAGGCGCCGGACGGGGTCCCCCGACCCGCCTCCCCTTACCCCTCCACCCGCACCCCGATCTGCGCCGCGAACGCGGGAGCCAGCTCCATCAGCTGCGCCGGGCTGATCACCGCGCCCGCCAGCCGCTCCACGCCCCGGGCGATGTCCAGCTCGGCCACCGTGCGCAGGTCCACCGACTCCAGCCGGGCACCGCTGAAGTCCGCCCGCTTCAGCACGCAGTCGCGGAACTCGACCCGGACCAGGTGCGCGTCCCCGAAGTCCGGCTCGGACAGCACGCAGCCCTCGAAGACGACGTCCTTCAGCCGGGCCTTGCGCAGATTCAGGTAGTCGATCTTGCCGCCCCGGACCACCACACGCTCCAGCACCGCACCGTGCAGCTGCACCCCGCCCAGGCGGGCGTCGACCACCTCGACGTCCCGCAGCGACGCCTCCGCGAGGTCCGTGCCCACGCCCCGTACGCCCGTCAGCACCGCGTCGACGAAGCGGGCCCGCGCCAGCTCCGCCCGGTCCAGGGCGCAGCCGTCCAGGGCGCAGTCCATGAACCGGGCTCCCCGGCCCGAGGCATCCGTCAGGTCCACCCCGTCGAACCGCACCCCGTCGTAGTCCCCGTCCGGCTCCAGGCCGTCCCCGTCCCACGGAACGAGCGGGGGCAACCGGACATCCGGCCGCCGCGCCGCCGTCACGCCCGTCGTGCTCTTCTTCCTGCCGCTCGCTGCCATGCCCCCCATCGTGACGCACACCACTGACAACGCCCCGCCGCCGATGTCACGGGCCGCCGCCCCCGATCCGTCGCATCATCAAAGAAGCGAAGGAGATCCAGCCATGGGACACCGGGGATACACGGGAAACTCGGGATACACCGGATACACCGGATACACCGGATACACCGGATACACGGGACACATCCACATCGTCGGCGGCGGCCTCGCCGGACTCACCGCCGCGATCACCGCCGCCGAATCCGGTGCGCGCGTCACCCTGCACGAAGGCCACCGGGCCCTCGGCGGCCGGGCCAGGACGGCCGCGGGCCCGTACCGCACCAACGAGGGGCCGCACGCCGTGTACCACCGCGGGCCGTTCGGCACCTGGCTCGCCCGGCGCGATCTGCTCGGCCCCGTCGTCTCCGTACCGCCCCGCGAAGGGCTCCGCTTCCGCTTCCGGCGGGCGGGCACCCTGCGCAAGCTGCCGCCCGCCGCCCTGCTGCGGCTCTCCCGCCGGGACCCCCGCACCGCCCCGGTGGACGACACCTTCCGGGAGTGGGCCACCGGTCAGGTCGGCGCGGACGGGGCCCGGGCCGCCGCGAACTTCGCCGCCACCGCGCTCTTCCACCACGACCCCGGCGCGCTCTCGGCACGGTTCGTCCAGGAGCGCTTCCACCGGCTGACCTCGCTTCCGCCCGAGGCCCGCTACCCGGTCGGCGGCTGGGCCCGGCTCGTCGAGCGGATGGCAGCGCACGCCCGGGGCCTCGGGGTCCGTGTCGAGACGGGTGCCCGCGTCGGCACCCGGACGCTCGGCGAACTGGCCCGTACCGGCCCGGTGGTCGTCGCCACCTCCCTCGACTCCGCCCGCGCCCTCCTCGACGACGCCTCCCTCTCCTGGGAGAGCGGCCGCACCGTCCTCGTGGACCTGGCGGTCCGCACCCGGCGCGGCGACGCGTTCATCGTGTCGGACCTGGACGCGCCCGGCTGGCTGGAGCGGTTCACCGCCCAGGACCCCGCTCTCGCCCCGGTCGGCGAACAGCTGCTCCAGGGCCAGTTCCCCATCGGCCCCGACGCACGGCGGGCGGAGGGCGTCGCCCGCGCCGAGTCCCTCCTGGACCTCGGGTTCCCCGGCTGGCGTGAGCGCACCACGTGGCGCGTCGAGGCCCTCGCCGACGGCCGCACCGGAGCCGTCGACCGCCCCGGCACCACCTGGCGGGACCGGCCCTCCGTGATCCGGGGCGACGACGTCTTCCTGGCGGGCGACCAGGTCGCCGCCCCCGGACTCCTCAGCGAGGTCTCCTTCACCAGCGGCCTCGAAGCCGCGATGCTCGCCGTGAAGGCGGTCGGCCGGCGCTCGTCATCCGGGGTTGACCTCAACCGAACCTGACGTACGAGGGCGGGGTCACGGCCCGCCGCAGCCGTGGGCGGGACCGCCAGGACCATGCCCCGGGGGGGCGGGGTCGTCAGCCTCGGCTACGGGGTGCCGTCGCGGCCCCCGAGGCGCGCCAGCGCCCCGTCCGTCAGCCGGTACACCGTCCATTCGTCCTGCGGCCGTGCGCCCAGCGACTCGTAGAAGGCGATGGAGGGGGCGTTCCAGTCGAGCACCGACCACTCCAGCCGCCCGTATCCGCGCTCCACGCAGATCCGTGCCAGCTCCGTCAGCAGCGCCTTGCCGTGGCCGCCGCCGCGCCGCTCGGGGCGGACGTACAGGTCCTCCAGGTAGATGCCGTGCACCCCACGCCAGGTGGAGAAGTTCAGGAACCACAGGGCGAACCCGACGACCTCACTGCTGTCGTCGTCAGCCACCGCCACATGCGCGTACGCGGCGGGCCGGTCGCCGAACAGGGCCTCGGCCAACTGCTCCTCGGAGGCGACGGCTTCGTCGAGGGCCTTCTCGTACGCGGCGAGTTCACGCACCAGGGCGTGCAGGACGGGAATGTCGTCGGGCGTGGCGATACGAATCATGGGCGCAGCGTAGACAGACCGCCGCCCCGGCCACACGCCGGTTTCCCGGCCGCCCCGCCGCCCCGGCCACACGCCGGTCTCCCGGCCGCCCCCGGCCCCGTCCCCGCCCTCACCGCCCCAGCAGCCGCCGCGCGATCTCCGCGTGGTCGGGGGCGAGCCGGACCTTCCCCTCCTCGGCCCCCCACAGTCCGTTCTGGAGCACCCGGCCCAGCGTCCAGGCCCGCGCCCGGTCCCGCTCCAGGCCCAGGGCCTCCGTCAACGCGTCGAACCGCCACACCACCTCGTCCGCGTCGAAGAGGTTGTCCAGCGCCGGGAACAGCTCGAAGCCCGGGTCCCCCGCCAGCGGCTTCGGGTCGAGCGCGATCCACGCCCCCGCCCGCCCCGCGTCCGCACGCCCGGCCAGGACGTTGTCGTAGTGCAGGTCCCAGTGCAGCAGCCGGTCCCCCGGCTCGCCGGCGACCTCCCGTACCGCCGCCGCGCAGTCGGCGAGCAGCCGCCGGTCCGCCGCGTCGGCCAGCAGGCCCACCCGCTCCGGCGCCTCCGCGAGCATCCGCTCCACCACACCGCCCAGCGTGCGCAACCCCTCGGGCGCGGGCACCGCCACCAGCCGGGCCAGCACCCCGCCGAGGATGCCCACGGCCTCCCGTACGTCGGTCTCGCCGGACAACGGCCGCCGCTCGTCGAGCCGTTCCAGCAGCAGCGCACCGCTCTCCGGGTCGTGGTCGAGCAGCTCCACCGCCCCCGCGCCCGCCGCCGACCACGCCCGCAGGGCGACCGGTTCGCCCGCCGTCTCCCCGTCCACCGCCTGGAGCTTCAACGCTGCGGGCCGCCCGTCCGCCTCCCGCACCACCGGCAGGACCAGCGCGCACATCCCGTACATCGACGGGCCGTCCGGCCGCAACTCCCACCGTTCCAACAGCCTCGCGGCGAGGTCCGGCAGCCCGGCGACGAAGGCCCGCCCGGCCGCTCCGTTGAAGCGGGACTGGGTCTCGACGAGTTCATCGGGGATGTCGATCACGCAACCGATCCTAGGCGGGAGACGAAACGGCCCGCGCGCAGTAACGTCCCGCCACACGTACGCTCGGCATCTCACCGGACAGGGACACCAGGGGCATCATGAGCACCGTCAGTACCGTCGTCGGCGGCATATCGTTCTGGTACGCGCAGGAGGGCACCCCCGCCCCGCGCGAACCGCTCCCCGGCGACACGAACGTCGACGTCTGCATCGTCGGCGGCGGCTACACCGGCCTCTGGACGGCGTACTACCTGAAGAAGGCCGTCCCCTTCCTCAACATCACCGTTCTGGAAGCCAAGTTCTGCGGCTACGGGGCCTCCGGCCGTAACGGCGGCTGGCTGTACAACGGCATCGCGGGCCGCGACCGGTACGCCAGACTGCACGGCCACGACGCCGCCGTACGGCTCCAGAAGGCGATGAACGAGACCGTCGGCGAGGTGGTCAGGACCGCCGCCGAGGAGAAGATCGACGCCGACATCCACCGGGGCGGCGTTCTGGAGGTGGCCCACACCCCGGCCCAGCTCGCCCGCCTCAAGGACTTCCACAGCGTCGAGATCGCGTTCGGGGAGACCGACCGGATCCTGCGCGGCGCCCGCGAGACCGCCGAGCGCGTTCAGGTGACCGGGGTGGTCGGCTCCACCTGGACCCCGCACGGCGCCCGGCTGCACCCGGCCAAGCTGGTCAAGGGCCTCGCGGACGCGGTGGAGGCGCTCGGCGTGACCATCCACGAGTCGACGCCGGTCACCGAGATCAAGCCCAAGCACGCCGTCACCCCGTACGGCACGGTCCGCGCCCCGTACGTCCTGCGCTGCACCGAGGGCTTCACCGCGGGCCTCAAGGGCCAGAAGCGCACCTGGCTCCCGATGAACTCCTCCATGATCGTCACCGAGCCGCTGCCCGCCAGGATCTGGGACGCGATCGGCTGGGAGGGCCGCGAGACCCTCGGCGACATGGCCCACGCCTACTTCTACGCCCAGCGCACCGCCGACGACCGCATCGCGCTCGGCGGCCGCGGCTACCCCTACCGCTTCGGCTCGGCCACCGACAACGACGGCCGCACCCAGCCCGCCACCGTCACCGCCCTGCGCGACCTGATGGTCCGGCTCTTCCCCATCACGGCGGGCGTCCACGTCGACCACGCCTGGTCGGGCGTCCTCGGCGTGCCGCGCGACTGGTGCGCCACCGTCACGCTCGACCGCTCCACGGGCCTGGGATACGCGGGCGGATACGTCGGCTCGGGCGTCGCCACCGCCAACCTCGCCGCCCGCACCCTGCGCGACCTGATCCAGCAGGACTCCGGCCAGGCGGGCCCCACCGACCTCACCGCCCTGCCGTGGGTGAACCACAAGGTCCGCCGCTGGGAACCCGAACCCTTCCGCTGGCTCGGCGTCCACGGCATGTACGCGGCCTACCGCGCCGCCGACCGCCGCGAGAGCACCTCGCCGCGCCCCGGCACGGACCCCATCGCCAAGGCGGCGGACCGCATCGCGGGCCGCCACTGAGGCCCGGCCACGGCGCGGGCGCTCCGCCGCCGGCGCCCACCTTGTCGATGCGGTGCTCGGGGCTGCCGAACGCGTCCCGCCAGAAGTTCCCGGCCCCGTCGTCCTCCCGCCCGCGACCGGACCGGCCCGGGTGCCGGAGACGTCGGAGGCCAAGGCCTGAGCGGCGACGGTACGGGCCGCCCGAGGCCCGGCGAGGGTGAACCGCCGTTCCCCGGACCGGACTCCGTACGCCGCCGGTCCGGGCATACGGTCAGCGGGTCAGGCGCAGCAGCCGCCCCGACCGTGCCGTGGCCACCAGCTCCTCGACGGTGGCGAGCTTCACCCGGGGCCGGCCGTCCCGCCGCCCCCGGTCCCGTTCGGCGCGGTCGATCGCGGCCAGGCCCCGGGCGTCCACGACCCGGCGGTTGCGCTGCCGGGCCAGGCGCCGGAACGCCTTGGCGTCGCCCGTCGGCGCGGGCAGCTCCCCGGCGACCGCGTCGGCCAGGAGCGTGCCGACCGTCTCCGCGGCGCACGTGCGGTTGGCGCCGATCCCGCCGGACGGCCCCCGCTTGATCCAGCCGACCACATAGCTGCCGGGCACCCCTGCCACCCGGCCGCCCTCGTGCGGGACGGTGCCCGAAACCTCGTCGAACGGCAGCCCGGGCACCGGGAGTCCGCGGTATCCGATGGCCCGCAGCAACAGCCCGGCACCCAGGTCGGCCGCGCCGCCGCCGTCCGTGACGCGTACGGAGCGCACACCGCCGCCCTCGCCCCGGATCTCCACGACCTCGGAGTGGAAGCGGAGCACGATGCGCCGCTCACCGCCCGTGGGGGAAGGGGCGTCCGTCCGTACCCGGGCGAGCCCCTTGAGCACCCCGGCCCGGTCGCCCGCCCCGGCCGCGTCGATCGCCGCCGCCGTCCGCGGATCGTGGTCGTCCACCACCAGCTCCACACCCGGCACATGCTTCAGCGCGAGGAGTTCGGAGCGGGTGTACGCGGCGTCCTCGGGGCCTCGCCGCCCCAGCACCACCACCTCCCGGACCCGGCTCGCCCGCAGCGCGTCCAGGGCGTGGGCGGCGATGTCGGTGGCCGCGAGCGCCTCCGGGTCGGCGACCAGGATCCGGGCGACGTCGAGGGCGACATTGCCGTTGCCGACCACGACGACCCGCTCGGCGGAGAGGTCGACGCACTGTGCGACGGCCTCCGGGTGGGCGTTGTACCAGGCGACGAACGCCGTGGCCGACAGGCACCCGGGCGTCTCCTCCCCCGGCGCCCCGAGCCGCCGGTCCGTGGAGGCGCCGACCGCGTAGATCACCGCGTCGTGGTGGGCCGACAGCTCCTCGGCCGTGACGTCCCGGCCCACCTCGATCCCCAGGTGCATCCGGACCCGGGGGTGGGAGTGGAAGCGGGAGAAGGTGTCGCCGACCTTCTTCGTCGCGGGATGGTCGGGGGCCACCCCGTACCGCACGAGCCCGCCCGCCACCGGCAGCCGGTCGATCAGGGTCACCTCGGCGGCGGTGTGCAGCAGCAGGTCCTGCGCCGCGTACATCCCGGCGGGCCCGGTGCCGACGACGGCCACCCGCAGCGGCCCGAAGTCGGAGGGCAGGCTCCGCCCGAAGACCGGCTCGCCCCAGACGTGGAAGTTCGGCCCTTCCACCTCGGCCCTGAGCGGTTCGGCGCCCTCGTAGTAGGCGGCGTTGATGTCGGCGTACTCCCGCTGCCCGGGCGACAGCGAGTCCACCGGGAAGATCGCGTCCACCGGGCAGGCGTCCGCGCAGGCCCCGCAGTCGATGCACGCCCGCGGGTCGATGTGCAGCATCTCCGTGGAGCCGAAGGCGCGTTCCTCCGGCGTCGGGTGGATGCAGTTGACCGGGCACACGGCCACACAGGTGGCGTCGTTGCAGCAGGTCTGGGTGATGGCGTAGGTCATGGCCCCGGCTCAGATCAGATTCGCGCGCTTGTAGAACGCGAGGGCGGGCTTGGTGAGCAGACGGGCGGAGGCCAGGAAGTCCATCAGCCCCGAACAGCTGGACCGCATCATCGACTTGTGGTGCTCGTTGGCTTTGGCGGCGGCCAGCGCACGCCGCTTGTCGAGGCCGGCCTTCCGGTAGACCTCCGGGTTCACCATGCTGGTCACGATGAAGTACGAGGCGACGGCGACGACGAACGCGTTGATCTGCCGCCGCGCCCACCCCGCGCCCTCCAGCCGCTTGAGGGTCTCGTCCCGGGCGAACTTCATGTGCCGGGACTCCTCCACGACGTGGATGTTGTTGATGGTGCGGACGAACGGCACGACCCGCTCGTCGCGCATCCAGTCCCGCTGCATCACGTCGAGGACCTCCTCGGCGACCAGGATCGCCGCGTACGCGGCCTCACCGAACGCCAGCGTCTTGAACGCCCGGCCCAGCTCCATCACCGCCCGGCGCGGCCGGTAGTGGGGCGCGCCCAGCTTCTGCGCGCCGCGCGCGAACATGATCGAGTGGCGGCACTCCTCGGCTATCTCGGTGAGGGCCCACTGGAACTCCGCACCCGCCGGGTTCTTCATGTAGATGTCCCGCAGCACCATCTGCTGGAGGATCATCTCGAACCAGATCCCGGTGCTGGCGACCGACGCCGCCTCCTGCCGGGTCAGCTCCTTGCGCTGCGCCTCGGTCAACTCGCCCCAGTAGGCGGTTCCGTAGAGACTGCTCCACTCCGGGCTCGCGCCGTGGAAATCCTTGTCCAGCGGCGTCTCCCAGTCCACTTCGGTGGCCGGGTCGTACGCCAGTTGCGCGGCCGAGTCGAGCAGCCGCCGTGCGACGTCGTCACCCTCGGGACTTTCCTGGACCTTCGACGGAACGGTGCTGCCGGCCATGCTGCGGCTCCTTGGGTCGAGTGCGGTGATCCTTGATCGTGGTGAGCTGCGGACGACGACGTCCCTGCCGTACGGGGCGGCCGCGCCGGACCTGACGCCGGCCGGGCGCCCACCCGCTTGTTAGACGCAAGGTATAACAAGGAGCCCGGGCCGCCTACCCCTCGGTAGAAATCGGCCCGGGACCTCACCACATCTCCTCACCTCACCGAGGCGCTCCACGGCGCTCCAGGACGCTCGGGTCCAACTCCGGTCCGACTACCGGGGATCCTGGGCGAACTTCGCGGTCGCCCAGAAGTAGCCGAGGACCACGAGACCGAGGCTCCAGCCGACGGCCAGCCAGCCGTTGTGGCCGATCTCGGTGCCGAGGAGCAGGCCGCGCAGGGTCTCGATCGCCGGGGTGAAGGGCTGGTACTCCGCGATCGGCCGGAACCAGCCCGGCATCGTCTCCACCGGGATGAAGGCGCTGGACAGCATCGGGAGCAGGACCATCGGCAGGGCGTTGTTGCTGGCCGCCTCCGCGTTCGGGCTGATCAGGCCCATACCGACGGCGATCCAGGTGAGGGCGGCGGAGAAGAGCACGAGCAGCCCGAACGCGGCCAGCCACTCCAGGACCGTGGCGTCCGTGGACCGGAAGCCGATGGCCACCCCGACCGCACCGACCACGACCACGCTCAGCACGCTCTGCAGCACACTGCCGACGACATGCCCGACGAGCACCGAACCGCGGTGGATGGCCATGGTGCGGAAGCGGGCGATGATGCCCTCGGTCATGTCGTTGGAGACGGACACCGCGGTCCCGACCACCGTGGAGCCGATGGTCAGCAGGAGCAGGCCCGGCACGATGTAGGCGATGTAGTCGGAGCGGTCCCCGCCGCCGATGCCCGCGCTCATCACATCGCCGAAGATGTAGACGAAAAGCAGCAGGAGCATGACAGGTGTGAGGAGCAGGTTGAGGGTGAGGGAGGGGTAGCGCCGGGCGTGCAGGAGGTTGCGGCGCAGCATGGTGGTGGTGTCGCGGGCGGCGAGGGCGAGCGAGCTCATCGGGCGTTCTCCTTGGGCTGGTTGTTCTGAGCGGGGACGGCGGAGGAGGTGAGGGCGAAGAACACGTCGTCGAGGTCGGGGGTGTGGACGGTCAGCTCGTCGGCCTCGACACCGACCGAGTCCAGCCAGTCGAGGATGGAGCGCAGTTCGCGCTGGCTGCCGTCGCTGGGGATCTGCAGCGACAGCGCGTCGTCGTCGCGCACGGCCTCGCGCAGGGCGGAGGCGGCGGACCGGTAGGCGCCGGGGTCGGTGAACCGCAGCTTGACGTGCCCGCCGGGCACGATCCGCTTGAGCTCCTCGGCGCTGCCCTCGGCGGCGATCTTCCCGTCGTTGAGGACGGCGATACGGTCGGCCAGCTCGTCGGCCTCCTCCAGGTACTGGGTGGTGAGGAAGACGGTGACGCCGTCCGCGACCAGGCCGCGGATGATGCCCCACATGGTGTGGCGGGAGCGGGGGTCCAGGCCGGTGGTCGGCTCGTCGAGGAAGATGATCCGCGGCCCGCCGACCAGCGTCATGGCGATGTCGAGGCGGCGCTTCATGCCACCGGAGTAGGTCGAGGCGGGCTTCTTCGCCGCGTCCACCAGGTCGAAACGCTCCAGCAGTTCGGCGGCCACCCGCCGGCCCTCACGCCTGGACAGATGGTGCAGGTCGGCCATGAGCAGCATGTTCTCCTCACCGGTGATCAGTCCGTCGACGGCGGAGAACTGCCCCGTGACGCCGATCGAGGCCCGCACGGCCTGCGGATCGGCGGCCAGATCGTGGCCGCCGACGCTCAGTTCACCGGCGTCGGCGGCGATGAGGGTGGAGAGGATCTTGACGACGGTGGTCTTGCCCGCGCCGTTCGGGCCGAGCAGGGAGAAGACGGTGCCCTGCGGCACCGACAGGTCGATGCCGTCGAGGACGGCCTTGTCGCCGTAGGACTTGCGCAGTCCGGTGGCGGTGATCGCCTGCGTCGCGGCCCGTTCGGCACGCGGCGCGGAGGCCCGGGTGACAGTCATGCTGATTCCCTTTCGAGAGCGGTGAGTCGAGGGGGTGGGGCGATGGGGGCGGTGCCGGCCGAGCCGGTTGGTGCCGGGCGGCGTTGAACTGCCTGGCGGCGTTGAGCTGCCGGGCCGGGGGGCCCGGGCTGCTGAGGTGGTGCGGGGCCTGGCCGGGCGGTGCAGAGCTGCCGGGCGGTACTGGCCGCACCGGGCTGAGGGCCGCAGGGCGGTACGGGACCGGGCCGGGCGACGCCGGGGCGGTGCTGGGCTGCTCGGTGGCGCAGGCCCGAGCAGGCGTGGGGGACTGGGCCGGCCGGTGCGGGGCGGTACGTGGTCAGCCGCCGGGTGACGCAGGGTTGAGCCGGGCGGGGCTGGGCTGCCGGGTGGTACGGGACCGGCCGGGCGACGCCGGGGTGGTGCTGGGCTGCTCGGTGGCGCAGGCCCGAGCGGGCGTGGGGGACCGGGCGGGCCGGCCCCGGGGGTGCTGAGCCGCCGGGTGGCACAGGGCCGAGCCGGTCCGAGCCGGGCGGAGCCGGTCGAGGCGGGGTCGGGCGGCACTCGCCCGACCGGTCCGCCTCGGGCGGCCTCGGGCCGGGCCGGAGGCCCCCGAGAACCCGGCGCGGGGTCAGGCGCGGCGGACGATGATGTCGCCGGCCCCGCTCCGGGCATGCACCTCGACGGTCTCGTCGGAGTCCTCGGGCCCCGCGGCGGCGCCGAGCGAGTTGCGTACGGTGCCGAACTTGGGGTTCAGGTCGAGCCAGGCGGCGGTGCCCTCGTGAATGCCCACCTCAAGGTCGCCGACGGACGTCCGCAGAGCGATCCGCCCGCGGATCACGTCGCCGACCCGGATGCGGCCGTTGGAAGAGGTCGCCTCCACCCCGGCGTGGGCGACGCCGATCTCGATCCGGCCGTTGGCGGACTTGGCGACGACATCGCCGTGCGCGACGCCCACGGAGACGTCGCCGTTGGCCGCGCTGACCTTCAGCTCCCCGCCGACCTCGTCGATCTCGGTCGTACCGTTGCCGTTCTTGACGACCGCCGCCCCGGCGACCGAGCCGATCTCGACCCGGCCCGAGCCGACGGCCTCGGCGTTCCCGGTGGAGCGTGCCAGCCGGATGTCGCCGTGGTCGGTGGTGAGCTCGGCACGGGCCGCCTCGTCCACATGGAGATCGCCGAGCGAGGTCTTCAGCCGCACCTCGCCGAGAGGGCCGTCGCAGTAGAAGCCGCCCAGCGCGGAGGTGCCCCGCAGGTCGGACCCGGCGGGCAGTTCGATGCTCACCACGACGGAGCCCGGCTTGCCGAACAGGGTCCGCTTCTTCGGGGTCTTGACGGTGAGACGACCGCCCGAGCAGGAGACCCGGGTCTGCTGCACGGCGCGTACGTCGTCCTGATCGGCTCCGTTGCCCGGCAACACCTCGACGACCGTGTCGGTGCGCTTGCCGGCGGTGATGCGGGCGGTACCGGCGTCCAGCTCGACGGCGGCGGAGATCGGCTCAGGGGTGTCGAAAGAAGGCATGGCTGTCCCGTCCTCTTGGCTCGGTGAGTTGATGGGCGATCAGCGACGATCGATGCGTTGCGTCGGCCGGATCAGCGACCGGCCGGTGAAGCGAGGTGTGCGCTGCCGACTGCTAACGGACCCAGCCGGTGAAGCCGCGCCCGCCCGGCTCCTTGCCCCGGCCCGGTGCGCTCGCGCGCCCCCCGCCGTCGAGGGCGACGGACACGGCCCGTACGAGCCAGGCGTTGACCGACAGCCCCTCCGCCGCCGCCGCACCCTCGGCGCGGCCCTTGAGGTGGGCGGGGAGACGGAGGTTGATCCGGACCATGGTGCCGTCGTCGGCCTCCGCGACGGGCGGCGCGGCCACGACGGGAGCCGCGACCGGTCCCTGCGCCTCCCGCACCGGCTCGGGCGCCGGCGGCGGTGTCACCACGAACTCGGGATCGAGCCCGCGCAGCCGCACGTCGACCGAGCCGGGAGCCAGTTCCCGGGTGACGTCGCTCATGGCCGCGGAGAGCACGTTGAGCAGGGTCAGCCGGGCAGCGGACTCCAGGGGAGCGCTGAGCCGCTCGGCGAGGGCACGGGCTTCTTCACCGCTGGCATCCGCAGCGACGGCGAGTTCCCGCCGGAGATGGTCGACGTAGGGGGTGAGATCCATGACGCCATCATGGCACACACGTGGCACCACGTCGAGCCACTATGGCGCCCGGATCCCCAAAGGGCCTGTGACCTGCACCTTCACAAACAGCAACCCCAGAACGACACCGCAGCAGACCCCGGAGCACCTGCGAATGGCGCCACATGGCACCACGTAGACACCACATGGCACCACCACGGCGCACCGGCACCTCCGCGTGGCACACCCACCCCCGCCCCTCCACCGGATGTACTGACGCAAGCACCCCGCGCACGACGCACGCACGACACCGCCCCAGCACCGAGCACCACCCCGGAGACCCCGCATGTCCGACGCCCGGGCCTACCTCGCCCTCTGCACCCACACCCACCTGTTCCCCGGCGCGCGCTGCCGCCTCCAGGACCTGCCCCACCCGGCGGCCTTCGCAACGGCTCCGGAGCCGATCGAGGTATACCTGTGCTTCTCCGACGGAACGGCCACCGCGGCAGCGCTCCACGCCGGGTCCCCGGCCGGCCCGACCCTCGCGGTCGCCGCCTACACCACCGCGGCCGGCACCCCCATCGACGACAGCACCTGGGCCGTCAAGGGCATCGCACAGAAGAAAGACGACGTGGAACTGACGATCGGCACCCCGAACCGTGCCTGACCACCCTCCACCAGCGCCGCCCGATACCACCCGGCGCAAGCCCAACGACCTCGACCGCACTGCAGCCGATGCATGCTCGCGGCCGGACCGACGCCAGAAGCCCAGGCCAGAGAACATCTGACCTGGGCTTCACGGTGAGCCCCCTGTCGGATTCGAACCGACGACCTACGCATTACAAGTGCGTTGCTCTGGCCAGCTGAGCTAAGGAGGCGTGCCGGAGCAGTCTAACCAACGCCGGGCCTCCGGCGTCCGCGATTTCCGTGTGCTCCGGACTACTGACAGATCGGGAAAGGGCAGGTAGCGTCACGGCAGGTTCGCGTCTGTGGACCAGACCACTCCCTACTCGGATCGTCCGGCACGTTCCTGCCGGTTGAGGAGAAGATTCAGCATGGCCAGTGTCACGTTCGACAAGGCGTCCCGCGTCTACCCCGGCTCCACGAAGCCGGCCGTGGACCAGCTCGAGATCGACATCGCGGACGGTGAGTTCCTCGTCCTCGTCGGTCCCTCCGGTTGTGGCAAGTCGACCTCCCTGCGCATGCTCGCGGGTCTTGAGGACGTCAACGGCGGCGCGATCCGCATCGGCGACCGCGACGTCACGCACCTGCCGCCGAAGGACCGGGACATCGCCATGGTGTTCCAGAACTACGCGCTCTACCCGCACATGACCGTCGCGGACAACATGGGCTTCGCGCTCAAGATCGCCGGTGTGAACAAGACCGAGATCCGGGCGAAGGTCGAAGAGGCCGCCAAGATGCTGGACCTCACGGAGTACCTGGACCGCAAGCCGAAGGCGCTCTCCGGTGGTCAGCGTCAGCGTGTGGCGATGGGCCGGGCCATCGTGCGGGAGCCGCAGGTCTTCCTCATGGACGAGCCGCTGTCGAACCTCGACGCCAAGCTCCGTGTCTCCACCCGTACGCAGATCGCCTCGCTGCAGCGCCGCCTCGGCATCACCACCGTGTACGTCACCCACGACCAGGTCGAGGCCCTCACCATGGGTGACCGGGTCGCGGTGCTCAAGGACGGGCTGCTCCAGCAGGTCGACTCACCGCGCAACATGTACGACCGCCCGGCCAACCTCTTCGTCGCCGGCTTCATCGGCTCGCCCGCGATGAACCTCGTCGAGGTCCCGATCACCGACGGTGGCGTGAAGTTCGGCAACAGCGTGGTGCCGGTGTCGCGCGAGGCGCTCTCCGCCGCGGCGGACCGCGGTGACACCACCGTCACGGTCGGCATCCGGCCCGAGCACTTCGACATCGTCGAGCACGGTGGCGCCGCCGCGAAGTCGCTGACCAAGGACACCTCGGACGAGCCGGCCGGTCTCGCCGTCTCCGTCAACGTCGTCGAGGAGCTCGGCGCCGACGGGTTCGTCTACGGCTCCACGCGGGTCGGCGGCGAGCACAAGGACCTCGTCGTCCGCGTCGGCGGCCGTGCCGTCCCGGAGAAGGGCACCGAGCTGCACGTCGTCCCGCGCCCGGAGGAGCTGCACGTCTTCGCGACCTCCACCGGCGAGCGGCTCACCAACTGACCCGCATCCTGCCGTGCACACGGCCCCGCATCGCCGGCAACGCCCGGCGGCGCGGGGCCGTTTGCGTGGTCCCGGCGGATTGGGGTTTCGGCGTCGCACGGTGTCAAATACCCCGGCACACTGGGCATTTCACCCCGGGGCGTCAACCTCGTATTCGAAAGGGCGCGTCGAACCATCCCCCGCGAGGGTGACGAATTGTCGCCAAGCCATCACCGGCCGCTACGCTCGCTGCGTGACCCACACCGCGCGCCGCATCGGCCGATCCCTCGCTCTCGTCCTGCCCGTCGTCATGGTTCTGTCCGGGACCCTCGCGGTCACCAGCGTTCCGTGGGCGGCGTCGGACAAGGACTCCCAGCTGCTGGCCGCCTCCTCGGAGACCGTCTCCAAGCCCGCGAAGCCGCATGCCCCGCAGGATGTCCTGCGGGAGAAGCTGCTCGTGGAGCTTCAGGAGAAGGACCCGGGCACCGCGCTCACGGCCCTCCAGCGGGCCGTCGAGCAGCGCCCGTCGCTCGCCCGCCACTGCATGTCGATCGCCAGGGCGCTCGGCAAGGCCGCTGTCGAGCAGTACGGCCCGACCCGGGCGCACCGCTTCTCCCGGCCCGTCTGCGACACCTCGTTCGCCTCCGGGGTCGCCCAGTTCAGCTGAGCCGTTCAGCTGATCCGGGACGCCGGGTCCGGGAGGCGGTCGCTCCGAGCGCCGCCTTCCGTCGGCGGGCACCGCATATCGTGCCTGCCATGCATACGTATCCGACGCAGGCCGTGATCCTTGCCGGTGGCCAGGGGTCGCGGCTGCGGCCGTACACCGACGACCGCCCCAAGCCGATGGTCGAGATCCCCGGGACGGGCACTCCGATCATCGGCCATCAGCTGTCCTGGCTGGCCGCCGAGGGGGTCACCGACGCCGTGGTCTCCTGCGGGCACCTGGCCGAGGTGCTCCAGGAGTGGCTGGACGAGGCCGTTCTGCCGCTCCGGGTCACCACCGTCGTGGAGACCGAGCCGCTGGGACGCGGCGGCGGGCTGCGGTACGCCGCCGAGCGGCTGCCCGACGCCGATCAGCCGTGGTACGCCACGAACGGTGACATCTGGACCCGTTTCTCCCTGCGGGAGATGGCCGCTTTCCATGCCGAGCGCGACGCCACCGCCACCCTGGCCCTCGCCCGGCCGCGCATCCCGTGGGGTGCGGTGGAGACGGACGCGTTCGGGCACATCACCGACTTCATCGAGTCGCCGCCGTCCCCGTATCTGATCAACGCCGGGGTGTACGTGTTCTCGCCCGCTTTCACGAAGCTGCTGCCGGACCGCGGTGACCATGAGCGGACCACGTTCCCGCGGCTCGCCCGCGAGCGTCGGCTGGCCGGGTATCCGCTGCCGAACGGGGCGTACTGGCGGGCCATCGACACCGCGAAGGACCTGACCGAGGCGGCCCGCGAGCTGGGGTCCCACGGCGCCTGACCGCCGCCCGTACCCACGAACGGAGGGCGCCGCCCACCCGGCAGCAGGACCGGGTGGGCGGCGCCCTCCGTGTGTCGTACGCGTCAGCCGAGGAGGCCGCCGATCGGGTTCCGGCCGCCGCCGCCCGAGGTGGAACCCTCGCCGCCGGAAGAGGTCGAGCCGCCGGTGGGGCCCGGTTCGGCGCCCCCGCCCGTGGAGGCGTCCCCGCTGGTGGAGCCGGACGAGGTGGGTCCGGCGCTGGTGGCGGCCGGGGGCTGCTGCGGGGTGGTCTGCTGCGGGGGCGCCTGCCCGGTGCCCTGGGTCTGGCTGGGCTGGGTGCCCTGGCCGGTGCTCTGACCGCCGCCGGAGTCGCGGGTCGCGCCGGGGCCGGCCTGACCGGTGGCGGGGGCGCTCGCCGCGCCGGAGGGGGTGGGTTCGGGCTGTCGCTGCTGCTCCGGGCTGCGGGAGGCCTGGCGTTCGCCGGTGGACTCCTGGGGCAGCGGCATGCCGGGGAGGCGGTTGGTGGGGTTGTCGTTGCGGCCGGGGACGGTGACGACCTCGGTGGAGCGGACCGCGCCGCCGAGGATGGAGCCGATGAGCAGGGTGAGGCCGACGACGACGGTCCCGACGACGGTGCCCCGGCGCAGGACCCGGCGGCGCAGGTCCCAGATCTCCGAGCGGGGGCCGAGCTTGCGCCAGGCCTCCCCGGCGAGCCGGCCGTCGACGGAGTAGACGGGGGCGCCGGCGATGATCAGCGGGCTCCAGGCGGCCAGCAGGATGATGTCGGGGGCGTCGTACACCGGGACCGTGCGCCAGCTGACCGTCACCAGGAGCGCGGCGGAGAGCAGGGCGCCGAACGCGGCGGCGACCCGCTGCCAGAGACCGAGGACGGTGAGGACACCGACGACGACCTGGAGGAAGGCGACGGTCAGTCCGGCGCCGACCGGGTGGGAGAGCGCGAAGTCGCGCAGGGGTTCGGCAACGGCCCAGGGGTGCAGGGAGGTCAGCCACTTGACCATCGAGCCGCGTTCGCCGCCGTCGAAGTAGACGGGGTCGCACAGCTTGCCCATGCCGGCGTAGATGGAGATGAAGCCGAGGAGGACCCGCATGGGGAGCAGGACGATGCCCAGGTTCATCCGGTGGCCCGGGTAGTAGGCGTGCCGGACGGGGTCACCCGTCCCGCGCCGGGCGCGGGAGTCGGCGGCTTCGGCGGAGTCCGGGGCGTCGTCATAGTCGTCGCCGGGGACGTCGGGTCCGTCGAGCGGGTCGTCGTACGCCCCGACGGCCTGCCGCATGGGCGGCAGCAGGGGGCCGGTGCGTCCCGGTCGCGGGGGGGCGGTCAGTACGGGGTTGGGCTGCGTCTCCTCCAGGAGCGGGATGACCTGTGTCGCGCCCGCTTCGTGGCCGTGCCCGCCGCCGGGCACCGCGCCGAGTCCGGCGTCGAGGTGTCCGGCGGTGGAGTTGCGCACGGCCTGGAGGAGGCCCGTCGCGCCGGGGTCGCCGGGAGCGGACTTGCCGCTCCAGACGACGGGTGCCCGCCTGCGGCCTCCGCCGGCGCCGCTCATGGCGGGGATGCGGGCCGTATCCGCGGGGGCACCGCGCAGCCGTGCGCGCTGGCCCGGGGCGAGCTGCACCCGGAAGCTGGCGTGGTTGACGATGACCTGCGCGGGGTCGCTGTCCACCTTGGTCATGCTCAGGGCGGGTTGCTCGTCGAACCGAGGCGTTCTGGTGTCCACACTCATCTAACCGAGTGATGTGTGGTTAGGACACTGCCTTGACCGCACCGGATGTGTCCGAGACCCGTCAAGATCAGGCCAAACTCGGGCATCCTGGATGGATGTTCGGGCGTTCGCCCGTCAACTCGCCCGTCGGACGGGCCTGTCGACGGGCGAACGCCCGACGTCCTAGGCGCGGCGGCGCGCCACCTCGTAGAGGACGATGCCCGCGGCGACACCGGCGTTGAGCGACTCGGCGCCGCCCGGCATCGAGATCCGCACCCGGTAGTCGCACGTCTCGCCGACGAGCCGGCCGAGGCCCTTGCCCTCGCTGCCGATGACGATGACGACCGGACCGTCCAGCTCTTCCAGGTCCTCCACCGTGTGCTCGCCGTCGGCGGCCAGGCCGACGACCGTGAGGCCCGCCTTCTGGTAGCCCTCCAGGGCGCGGGTGAGGTTGGTGACCCGGGAGACGGGGGTGCGGGCCGCCGTGCCGGCGGAGGACTTCCACGCTCCGGCGGTCATGCCGGCAGCGCGGCGCTCGGGGACGACGACGCCGTGGCCGCCGAACGCGGAGACGGAGCGGACGATGGCGCCCAGGTTGCGCGGGTCGGTCACGCCGTCGAGGGCGACGATCAGCGGGTCCTCGTGGTTCTCGTCGGCGGCGGCGAGCAGGTCGTCCGGGTGCGCGTACTCGTACGGCGGGACCTGGAGGACGAGTCCCTGGTGGTTCAGGCCGTTCGTCATCCGGTCCAGCTCGGGGCGCGGGGCTTCCATCAGGTTGATGTTGCCGCGGTCGCCGGCGAGCTTGAGCACGTCGCGGACGCGCTCGTCGTTGTCGATGTACTGCTGGACGTACAGCGTCACGGCGGGGACGCCGTCGCGCAGGGCCTCGTAGACCGGGTTGCGGCCGACGACCATCTCCGACGTGCCCTTGGCGCCGCCGCGCCGGGGCGCGGGGCGGCGGGCCGCGGCCTGCTTGGCCTGGGCGTTGGCGACCCGGTTCTTCTTGTGTCCCTTGCGGGCGGACGCGGGCGGGGTCGGGCCCTTGCCCTCCAGGCCACGGCGCCGCTTGCCACCGCTGCCGACCTGCGCGCCCTTCTTGTTGGACGTGCGGCGGTTCCTGCGCTGGCTGTTCCCGGCCATGACCTACCTGTTCCTGTCAATCCTCGATCCACATGCGGATGTGGACCGTGTACGTCTCATAAGTGTGCCGCCCGGATCGCCGGGCGGCACCATTGCCCTGCTCAGAGGGTGCGCTCAGCGCGGTCCCAGCGTCCACCGGGGGCCGGTGGGGCTGTCCTCGATGACGAGGCCGGACTGGTTGAGCTGGTCGCGGATGGCGTCGGCGGCGGCCCAGTCCTTGCGGGCGCGGGCCGACTGCCGCTGGTCGAGGACGAGGCGCACGAGGGTGTCGACGACGCCGTGCAGGTCCTCGCCGCGGTCGCCCTCGCCCGCCCACTGCGGGTCGAGGGGGTCCAGGCCGAGGACGCCGAGCATGGCCCGGACCTCGGCGAGGCGGGCCGCGGCGGCTTCCTTGTCGTCGGCGGCCAGTGCGCTGTTGCCCTGGCGGACGGTGGTGTGGATGATCGCCAGCGCCTGCGGGACGCCCAGGTCCTCGTCCATTGCCTCGGCGAAGGCGGGCGGCACCTCGGCGGCGGGGGCGACGGTCTCCCCCACCTTCTCGGTGACGCGCTGGACGAAGCCCTCGATCCGGGCGAACGCCGACTCGGCCTCGCGCAGGGCCTCCTCGCTGTACTCGATCATCGACCGGTAGTGCGGGGTGCCGAGGTAGTAGCGCAGGACGATGGGGCGCCAGTGCTTCACCATCTCGCTGACGAGGACGGAGTTGCCCAGCGACTTCGACATCTTCTCGCCGGCCAGGGTGACCCAGCCGTTGTGCACCCAGTAGTTGGCGAACGTGTCGCCGTAGGCCGTGGCCTGGGCGATCTCGTTCTCGTGGTGCGGGAAGATCAGGTCGATGCCGCCGCCGTGGATGTCGAAGGCGGAGCCGAGGTACTTGTGGGCCATCGCGGAGCACTCCAGGTGCCAGCCGGGCCGGCCCCGGCCCCACGGGGTCTCCCAGCTCGGCTCGCCCGGCTTCACGGCCTTCCACATGGCGAAGTCGCGCGGGTCGCGCTTGCCGGTCTCGCCCTCGCCGGAGGGCTGGCGCAGATCGTCCAGCTCCTGGTTGGAGAGGGCCAGGTAGCCGGGGAGCGAGCGCACGTCGAAGTAGACGTTGCCGTCGGCCTCGTAGGCGTGGCCGCGCTCGATCAGGCCGCGCATCATCTCGATCATCTCGGGGATGTGGCCGGTGGCGCGGGGCTCGTAGGTGGGCGGCAGGCAGCCGAGCACGTCGTAGCCGTCGTTGAACGCGCGCTCGTTCTCGTAGCCGATCGACCACCACGGGCGGCCCTGCTCGGCGGACTTCGCGATGATCTTGTCGTCGATGTCGGTGACGTTCCGGATGAACGTGACGTCGTAACCGCGGTACGTGAACCAGCGGCGCATGATGTCGAAGTTCAGGCCCGAGCGGATGTGGCCGATGTGCGGTGCTGCCTGGACGGTGGCGCCACAGAGGTAGATCGAGACACAGCCCGCGGTGAGCGGGACGAAGTCACGGATCTGCCGGGCGCTGGTGTCGTGCAGGCGAATAGTCACGCCTCAAGGGTAGTAGGCCGACACCAGTGCCCCGCGACCCTCGGGGATCGCGGGGACAACTTTCTGGTACCGGGATGGTTCTGGACACCCCGGAGAGCGTTTTCCGGCCGTACGGAAGGCCCCGGGGACGCCCCCGGGGCCTGCTGGTACGTCCTCTCGTACGGGCCTCAGATGCTGCCGACGACCTTGCGCGGCGAGATCCGGACGACCACACGGGGGTCGTCGGCGCCGGAGTTCGGGTTGAACTCCGCGTACGGCTTGCCGGTGTACTTCACCGAGAGCTCGTCGATCAGCTCCTGCCCGCCGTCCGTCGTCAGCGTCGCCTCGCCGCGGATCTCGGCGTAGCTGTACGGGGCGTCGAAGGGCTGGACGACCACGGTGACGCGCGGGTCGCGGCGGAGGTTCTTCTCCTTGCGGCGGCCGACGGTGGTGGAGATGAGGACGTCGTCGCCGTCGCGCTTGACCCAGACCGGGGAGACCTGGGGGCTGCCGTCGGGCTGGATGGTGGCGATGTTGACGAACACGGGGGTGTCGAGCAGGTTCTTGAGCTCGGTGGAGAGTGCGGCGGTCATGCGTACGTCCTCCTGTGTGCTGCGGTTCGGTCGGAGCTGTCCGGTGTTCCGAAGCTGCTCCTACCCGGCAACCGCGCGCGGTCCCGCATCCTTCCCGCCGCGTCCGGCCGGAAGGGTGAACGCCGGTGGTGCCTGGGGGTGTCCTAGCGAGTCCGGTAGACCAGGGCGGTGGCGATGCCGGCGACACCCTCGCCGCGACCGGTGAAGCCGAGCCCGTCGGACGTGGCGGCGGAGAGCGAGACCGGGGCGCCCACCGCGGCGGACAGCACCTTCTGCGCCTCCTCGCGCCGCTTGCCGATCTTCGGGCGGAGGCCGACGACCTGGACGGCGACGTTCCCGATCTCGAAGCCCCCGGCACGGACGATCCGGGCGGCCTCGGTGAGCAGGGTGATGCCAGCGGCCCCGGACCACTCGGGGCGGCCCGTGCCGAAGTGCTGCCCGAGGTCGCCGAGGCCCGCGGCGGAGAACAGCGCGTTGCAGGCGGCGTGCGCGACGACGTCGGCGTCCGAGTGGCCGGCGAGGCCCGGGCCCTCGCCCTCCCACTTCAGGCCCGCGCACCACAGCTCGCGGCCCTCCTCGAAGGCGTGGATGTCGGTGCCGATCCCGACGAGCGGGATGACGGGAGCGGCGGGGCTTTCCGCGCCGGTGTTCGCCGCGCCGGGGTCTGCCGCGGCGGAGGTCTCAGAAACCATCGTTGGCCCTCCTGCGGGCGAGTACCGCTTCGGCCAGTACCAGATCGAGCGGCCGGGTCACCTTGAACGCCTCTTCGTGGCCGGGGACGACGACCACGGGCTGCCCGAGGCGTTCCACCATGCCCGCGTCGTCCGTGGCGCCCTCGCCGTCGACCGCGACCTCGGCGTGCGCCCGCTCCAGCGTGTCCCGGTCGAAACCCTGCGGCGTCTGCACCGCGCGCAGCCTGGCCCGTACGGGGGTGGCGAGCACCGGCTCCGGCTCCCCGGGCGTCACGGCGGGCTCGACCTCCTTGACGGTGTCCGCGAGAGGCAGCGCGGGGACGACGGCGGGCGCCCCGTCCCGTACGGCGGCGGCCACCGCGTCGACCGTGTCGACCGGCACCAGCGGGCGCGCGGCGTCGTGGACCAGGACGACGGCGACGTCCTCGGGCAGCGCTTCGACGCCGAGGCGGACGGACTCCTGGCGGGTCTCACCGCCCGGCACCACCAGGTAGTCGGTGCGCTCGGGCAGGGCGTGCTCGTCGAGGAGGTGCTTCACCTCGGGCGCACCGTCCGGCGGGGCGACGACCACGACGAGGGAGACGGCACGGGACGCGGCCATGGCGCGAACGGCGTGGATCAGCATGGGCGTCCCGCCGAGCACCCGGAGGGCCTTGGGCGCGCCCGGACCGAGCCGCACGCCCCGCCCGGCCGCGGGGATCACCGCGGCGGTACGGGGAGGGCGCGGTCGGTCGGTCGGGGGTGGCGTCGATGACATCGGTTGCACTCCGAAGGTCCGAGGGGTCCGAGGTTCCGGGAGAAAGGTCCCGAGGTTCGGCAGGTTTGTTTCCACGACCGACATGGGTAGGGGCCCAGCGAGCCGGGCGTGACACCTGACTCGCACCGGGCCCCTTCCGTGAGCACCCGCCCGGTCGAGCGCGGGTCGCACCGGGCTCACGCAGCACCGGGGCCGCCTCCTGCTCGACGGCCCCGTGTACACGGATACGGGTTGTTCACGGATTCGGGTCCGAACATGCCGCAGCGCCCGACGACACAGCGTGAAAACGGCTGGTCAGCGGGCACCGCGGCACATTCATACGACCGGTGTGATCCGGTTTCAGGACGCGAGGACCTCGTCGAGCAGAGCCTCGGCCTTGTCCTCGTTCGTGTTCTCCGCGAGGGCGAGCTCGCTCACCAGGATCTGGCGGGCCTTGGCGAGCATGCGCTTCTCTCCGGCGGAGAGACCGCGCTCGCGCTCCCGACGCCACAGGTCACGGACGACTTCCGCAACCTTGATGACATCGCCGGAGGCGAGCTTCTCGAGATTTGCCTTGTAACGCCGGGACCAGTTCGTCGGCTCTTCGGCGTACGGCGCACGCAGCACCTCGAAGACCCGGTCCAGCCCGTCCTGCCCGACCACGTCGCGCACGCCTACGAACTCCGCATTGTCCGCCGGCACACGAACCGTCAAGTCGCCCTGGGCGACCTTGAGCACCAAGTAGGTCTTGTCCACGCCTTTGATCTGGCGAGTTTCGATAGCCTCGATCAGCGCGGCCCCGTGATGGGGATAGACCACGGTGTCGCCAACCTTGAACGTCATGTGACAGGTACCCCTTCCGTGGCTATCCAGAGTAACACGAGAATCGACTCTCCTGAATGGCGTTTTCGCAGGTCAGGGCACATCTCGGGGCTTGACAACAGCGACACGAACGTGCTGCGGAAGGCATCCGGAGGACGGTATTCGCAGGTCGGAGCCACTGTGCGCCCGGAGTGAAACATCCACGCCCCACAGCCCGGAAGCCCTACAGAAGAGGGCGAAAGTCCCGTTTTGTCGGTTTCGAGAGGGCGATCATTCCCTACTCCGTTCGGTGATCGCTCACCCGTACGGACGTAACTGTCCGGCCGCAATGAATTTGATCAAGCCAACTGCCGTGCGGCACTTTCCGCCCGGGTGCGAAGACGAACGCGAAGACGGAGAAGCCGCGCGGCGGAAAAGGACGAAGAAGCGGCAGGACGCCCCGGAAGAATTGATCACGCGGATTATGTGAACGGCGCATGGCCTACCGGCCGGTAGAACACCCCTGCGGTGGCCTGGCCCCGCCCTTGGTCGTCGATCGGACCCACCCCCGACCGACGAGACACCCCCTAGAGGCGGGTCGGGTGCAGGGCGAGCGCGGCGGCTCGGTAGCCTAAGGCCGCTGACACACCCTTAGGGCGGCTTTACACCACCGCTCGACGCCCGACGTCCGAAGTCCGCAGTCCGAACGTTCAAGGAGTTGCCGCCGCCGTGAGCCGCAGCCTTCGACACGGCGCTCTCGCCGCCACCGCCACCGCGCTCTCGATCTTCTCCCTGTCCGCCTGTGCGGCGGGCAACAACGCCGAGACGCTCAAGATCCGGCCGGACAACCCGGCCACCTCGGTGGGCAACATCAAGGTCCAGAACGTCAACGTGATCACGCAGCCCGGCGCCGGCGCGGACGGCCCCGCCGTCGTGGCCGCGACGCTGTTCAACGAGGGCACCGAGCGCGAGGTGCTGGAGGCGATCACGCTGCCCGGCAGCGACGTCGAGGTGAAGCTGCAGGCGGCCGGCGGCAAGGGCCCCATCGTGGTCCCAGCCGGCGGTCAGGTCATCATCGGCGGCAAGGGCAACGCCGCCGCCGTGATCGAGAACAGCGGCGAGGCCGCGCGCAACGGCGACGTGCAGCAGGTCGTCTTCAAGCTCAGCCGGACCGGCGATGTCGGCCTCGGCGCGAGTGTCTTCCCGGCCGAGGGCTTCTTCAAGGACTTCGGTCCCAGCCCGCAGGCCGAGGCGCCCGCCCCGAAGCCGAGCCCGAAGCCGTCCGGCTCCGCGACCGGCGACGCCGAGAACCCCGGTGCCGCCGAGGGCGCGACGGACGGCGCGGCCGCCGAGGGCGCCACGGGCCAGGGCGAGACGGGCACGCAGGGCGATGCGGCCACGCAGGGCGCGGGCGACGCCGCCTCGGCGCCCGCGGCACACTGACCGCAGCCGCCGGACCACGCGAGCCCGGCGGCACGCGCGCACAGCACGCCGAAGGGGCGCTTCCCGGCCGGGAAGCGCCCCTTCGGCGTGCACGGGACCGCGCGGCCCGCGGTTTACGGCTCGAACTTGTAGCCCAGGCCCCGCACGGTGACGAGGTAGCGCGGGGCGCCCGGGTCGGGCTCGATCTTGGCGCGCAGGCGCTTGACGTGGACGTCGAGGGTCTTGGTGTCGCCGACGTAGTCCGCACCCCAGACCCGGTCGATGAGCTGCATGCGCGTGAGCACGCGGCCCGCGTTGCGCAGGAGCATCTCCAGGAGGTCGAACTCCTTGAGCGGGAGGTCGACCTTGCCGCCGGAGACGGTGACGACGTGCCGGTCGACGTCCATCCGGACCGGGCCCGCCTCCAGGGCGGCCGGGGTGACCTCCTCCGGCTCGCCGCGGCGGCGCAGGACGGCCCGGATGCGGGCGACGAGCTCGCGGGAGGAGAAGGGCTTGGTGACGTAGTCGTCGGCTCCTATCTCCAGCCCGACGACCTTGTCGATCTCGCTGTCCTTGGCGGTGACCATGATCACCGGGACGTTGGAGCGGCTGCGGAGCTGGCGGCACACCTCGGTGCCGGGCAGGCCGGGCAGCATCAGGTCGAGGAGGACCAGGTCGGCGCCGTTGCGCTCGAACTCGTCCAGACCGTCGGGGCCGGTCGCCGCGATGGCGACCTCGAAGCCTTCCTTGCGCAGCATGTAGGACAGGGCGTCGCTGAAGGATTCCTCATCCTCGACGACAAGCACTCGGGTCACGGAAGAGCCTCCGGGGCAGGGAAGGGGTCAAAGGTGTCGGTCTCGTACGGCCCCTCGTCGTCGCCGTTGACGATAAGCGGTCCGCCGGTGGTGCGCTCCCTCGTGGCACCCGTTTCGGGCAGCCGGAGGGTGAAGGTGGAGCCCTGTCCCTCGGAGCTCCAGACGGTGACCTCCCCGCCGTGCGAGGCGGCCACGTGTTTGACGATGGCGAGGCCGAGACCGGTGCCACCGGTGGCCCGTGAGCGGGCCGGGTCGACGCGGTAGAAGCGTTCGAAGACCCGTTCGCGGTCCTTTTCGGAGATGCCGATGCCCTGGTCGGTGACGGCTATCTCGATGAGGTCCCCGCCGGGCGAGGCGAGGCGGCGTGCGGCGATGCCGACGCGGGTGTGGGCGGGGCTGTAGTTGACGGCGTTCTCGACGAGGTTGCCGAGCGCGCCGACGAGCTGGCCGCGGTTGCCCCAGACCGTGAGTCCCTCGGCGCCCGCGGAGGCCATGGTGATCTGTTTGGAGCCTGCCTGCTGGCGGCAGCGGTCGATCGCCTCGGCGACCAGTGTCTCCACCTTGACCGGCTCGGCGTCCTCCAGCGGGTCGTCGTTCTGCACCCGGGAGAGGTCGATGAGCTCCTGGACGAGGTTGGTGAGCCGGGTCGCCTCGATCTGCATCCGCCCGGCGAACCGTTCCACCGCCTCCGGGTCGTCGGAGGCGTCCATGACGGCCTCGGACAGCAGGGAGAGCGCCCCGGTCGGGGTCTTGAGCTCGTGGCTGACGTTGGCGACGAAGTCGCGCCGTACCGCTTCTATCCGGCGGGCCTCGGTGAGGTCCTCGACGAGCAGCAGCACCAGCCGCGAGCCCAGCGGGGCGACCCGGGCGGAGACGGCCAGGGTGTCCCCCCGGCCCGTGCCGCGCCGGGGCAGGTCCAGCTCGCCCTGTCGTATTTCGCCGTCCCGCCGGGTGTCCCTGGCCATGTTGAGCATCGGCTCGACGGCCAGCCGGCCGCCTCGCACCAGGCCCAGGGCGTACGCCGCCGAGCTGGCCTTGACCACGCTGTCGCTCTCGTCGAGGACCACGGCGGAGGAGCTGAGAACGGAGAGGACGGTGTCCACTCCGGGGGGAAGAGCCGCGTTGCTGTCGGGCCGCAGCGAGGTGCGCGTCGGCCGTTTCAGGTCGCGCTCGCTCCAGCGGAACGCCAGCATGGCGATCACACCGGTCAGGAGACCGGCGATCGCCGCAGCTGCGGCGACCGCCGCGTTCACGTCCATGCTTCAAGGTTATGCGGGTGCGACGAGTCCCTCCCAGCCGTCCGAGTGCCATCTCGAACACTCGTCGCCCAGAGTTCACTGAGGGGTAGGAGCCGGTTCACTTAGGGGGCCGGATCCGGACGCGTTACACCCCCACCGTGGCACCGTGGGGGTCGGTCCGAGACCCCGGCCTCAGTTGGAACTGGAGAGGGACTTCCATGCGCGACGCTTACCACGAGGAACTCGACTCGATCGGGGAAGGCCTGGTCGAGATGGCCCGGCTGGTCGGCTCGGCGATCGGGCGGGCGACCACGTCCATGCTCGACGCCGACCTGACGCTGGCGGAGAACGTGATCGCCGGCGACCAGAAGGTCGACGACCTCCAGCACGACCTGGAGGCGCGCGCCATCGCGCTCCTGGCCCGCCAGCAGCCGGTGGCGACGGACCTGCGCATCGTGGTGACCTCGCTGCGGATGAGCGCCGACCTGGAGCGCTCGGGCGACCTCGCCCAGCATGTGGCGAAGCTGGCCCGGCTGCGCTTCCCGCAGTCGGCGGTCCCGCACGACCTGCACGCCACCATTCTGGAGATGGGCCAGCTCGCCCAGCGCCTGATGGCCAAGGCGGCCGAGGTCATCATCACCAAGGACGTCGATCTGGCGCTCCAGCTGGAGCAGGACGACGACGAGATGGACCTGCTGCACCGCACGCTGTTCCAGCACCTGATGGACGACCGCTGGAAGCACGGCATCGAGACGGCCGTCGATGTCACGCTGCTGGGCCGCTACTACGAGCGCTTCGCCGACCACGCGGTGTCGGTCGCCAAGCGCGTGGTCTACCTGGTGACGGGTGAGCACGCGGACGAGATCCAGGCGGCGGCTCCGGTCGAGGGCGCGTAGGCGAGGGCGGGCTGCCGGCGCGGCTCCGGTCGAGGGCGCGCAGGGGACCGGCCGGGGCGCCTCCGGCATACCACCGGCGCTCCACCGGCGTACGCGAGCCGCACATACGTTCCTGCGCGTGTGCGCCGTTGATGCGCCCGCCGGGATGGGCATGCAATGGGGCGGGGACGGTGCCATGGCCGTGAGCGGTGGGTCGTGCCGTACGTCCCCGGCGGCGGCGCACCGGCGTCCGCCGCCCAGCCGTATGCCCTGAGGAGGGACCATGGCCGATTCCCCCACGACCGAACCCCAGCAGGAGACCCCGACCGAAGTGGTGCACCGAGTCGTGCTCGGCGCCTGCGGATGCGGGTCGGGCTGCGGGTGCGGCTGCCAGTCCGGTGCCCCGTGCCAGTGCGGCGGCTGCTCCGGCTGACCCGTACCCGTACAGGTACACGTACGGATGCGAACGCGCGGCGCCCGCCCGGTGCGAGGCCCGGGTGGGCGCCGCGCGACTGCGCTCTCCTGGATCCGGGTCAGCGGGCCCGTTCGACCGCCGCCGCGGGTGCGGCATCCGGTTCGGCCTGGTCCGGGCGGGCCTCGGCCGGGACGGGAGCGGGCTCGGGCAGGGCGTCGGCCGCGGTGTGCTCCTCGCGCGGCAGGTTGCGCATCAGCAGCCAGTAGCCGAGCCCGGCGACGGTGCCGATGACGGCGCAGGCGGCCCAGAGCCAGGCGGCGCCGTAGTGGTCGATCACGAAGCCGGACATCAGCGGCGCGACGAGCGCGGCCACCGACCAGGACATCGTGTACATGCCCTGGTAGCGGCCCCGGCCCTTGGCGGGCGAGAGCTGGACGACGATGCCCGTCTGGGTGGGCGCGTTCACGATCTCGGCCAGCGTCCAGACGCAGACGGTGAGGGCGTACGCGGCGACCGACCCGGCGAAGGCGGTGAGCCCGAAGCCGTACCCGGCGAGCAGCGAGGAGATGATCAGCAGCCGGCGCGGGTCGCGGTCCTGGATGAAGCGGGTGACGGGGATCTGGAGGACCACGATCAGCACGCCGTTGACGGCGATGGCGGTACCGAAGTCGGAGCTGGACAGCCCGTCCGTACCCATCGCCACCGGCAGCCCCACATACCCCTGCTGGAAGATCAGCGACACCAGGAACGACAGCCCCACGACCCCCATGTAACGGCCGTCGCGCAGGACGGTGGTCAGCCGCACCTCGTCCTTGGGACGCTTGCCGCCGACGGACTTCACCACCGCTTCCTCGGGCCGCGACTCCGGCACCTTCAGAAAGACGAGGACGGCGCAGACGAGGGTCATCAGGGCCTCGCCGAGGAAGCCGGCGAGGTAGCTGTACTCGGCGATGAAACCGGCCCCGGCGGAGGAGATCGCGAAGCCGAGGTTGATGGCCCAGTAGTTGAGCGAGAAGGCCCGGACGCGGTCCTTCGGGGGCACGATGTCCGCCATCATCGCCTGGACGGCGGGGCGGGACGCGTTGCTCGCCATGCCGACGAAGAACGCCACGGCGGCGATGGCGAAGGGGTGCTGCATGAACCCGAGCACCGCCACGGACACGGCGGTGGACGTCTGGGCGATCAGCATGGTGGGCCGCCGCCCGAGCCGGTCGGTCATCACGCCCGCGCCGAGCGAGGAGATGACCCCGCCGAGCCCGTGGAGGGCGGCGACGAGCCCCGCGTACGAGGCGGAGTAGCCCCGGTCCAGGGTCAGGTACAGGGCCATGAAGGTCGCGACGAACGCGCCGAGGCGGTTGACCAGGGTGCTGGTCCACAACCACCAGAACTCTCGGGGCATCCCGGAGACGGTCTCGCGGGCGGCCGTGCGCAGACCGGCGACGGACATAAGGATTCCCCCCACGGGACGGACGTACGGACGGATGCGGCAGGGCTCTCGGGTAACACCCCCGACCCCATCCGAGACATTACGAAGCCGGGCTCACCGCCCGCCACTGGATTGACGCCCCCCGTCAATCGTCCGCACGCCGGGCGCCCGGGGCCCGGCGCTGTCCGCGTTACGGGCGGGCGCGCGGGGGTCGCACGGGTTCGATTACGCTCGGGCTCATGGCCGACGCACCGTACAAGCTGATCCTCCTCCGCCACGGCGAGAGCGAATGGAACGCGAAGAACCTGTTCACCGGTTGGGTGGACGTCAACCTCACCGAAAAGGGCGAGAAGGAAGCAGTCCGCGGCGGTGAGCTGCTCAAGGACGCCGGTCTGCTCCCCGACGTCCTGCACACCTCCCTCCAGCGCCGCGCGATCCGCACCGCGCAGCTGGCCCTGGAGTCCGCCGACCGCCTCTGGATCCCGGTCCGCCGCTCCTGGCGCCTGAACGAGCGCCACTACGGCGCGCTCCAGGGCAAGGACAAGGCGCAGACGCTCGCCGAGTTCGGCGAGGAGCAGTTCATGCTGTGGCGCCGCTCGTACGACACCCCGCCGCCGCCGCTGGCCCGCGACGCCGAGTACAGCCAGTTCGACGACCCGCGCTACGCGACCCTCCCCCCGGAGCTGCGCCCGGACACGGAGTGCCTGAAGGACGTCGTCGTCCGCATGCTCCCGTACTGGTTCGACAGCATCGTCCCGGACCTGCTCACGGGCCGCACGGTCCTGGTCGCCGCACACGGCAACAGCCTCCGCGCCCTGGTGAAGCACCTGGACGGCATCTCGGACGAGGACATCGCGGGCCTCAACATCCCGACGGGCATCCCGCTCTCCTACGAGCTCGACGCCGACTTCAAGCCGCTGAAGCCGGGAGGCACGTACCTCGACCCGGATGCGGCGAAGGCCGCGATCGAGGCCGTGAAGAACCAGGGCAAGAAGAAGTAGAAAAAGTGGTCTGGCCCCTCACCTGCGTTTTTCGGGCAGGTGGGGGGCCCTCGCGTTTCTCGGCCCGCAGGGCGTCCCAAGGCCGTGTGAGTGCAGGCCGCTGGGTGCGACGGGCTGGTTACCTCAGAGGTAATTGATGCCGTCCAGCGGGCCGCCTAACTTCAGCACTGTTCGGCGGCCCCACGGAGAATCCGCTTCCGTATCGGGCAACTCCCTTGTGCACGAGAGGAAGACAGCGATGACTTCGACGCAGTACGACCGGGTTGCCTCAGACGCGGGGGCGAGGGGAACCGACGGTTTCGCGAGGTTGGCGCTCAAACTGGACGCGGTGGCCACCGGCCTCAACGGCATCGCGTACCTGGCATTCGCCACGGTCCTCGACTCCTTCTTCGGCGTCCCGACGGCGGTCCAGTACCCGGTCGGGGCGTTCCTGCTCCTCTACGCGGTGGGAGTGCTCGCCATCGGGACGCGGAAGGAGATCAGCCGCACGCAACTGATGGCGGTCGTCGTGGCGAACCTGCTGTGGGTCGTGCTCAGCCTGGTGGCGGCGGTCTCCGGTGCGCTCTCTCCGACCGGCGTCGGTGCGGTCTGGATCGTGCTGCAGAGCCTGACGGTCGGCGGCTTCGCGATCCTCCAGTGCATCGGGCTCAAGCGGATGTGAGCTCGTCCGGTCGGTGACGACGTACCGCCCGCTGAGCAGAGGTCTCGTCGGTGCTCGGGCCCAGAGGGCTTCAGTCCGGCTTGCGCCACACCGAGATGTGCTTGGCGGAGTCGTCCGTGAACGGCGTGCCGTCCCAGTCCCCGATCCGGCGTTCCAGCTCCAGCCCCGCGATACGGGCCATCAGGTCCAGCTCGGCCGGCCAGGCGTAGCGGTGGCGGGAGGCGCCCCGGCGGTAGCGGCCGTCGTCGTCGCGGGTGAAGTGGTGCGAGACGAGGAGCTGCTCGACCAGGTCGAAGGTGTCGAAGCCGAGATGCCGCTCGGACACGTCGAACGGCACCGCGACCTGCCCGGGCGGCAGGAACCGCAGCGGCGGCACGACCAGTTCGATGACGAAACGGCCGCCGGGGGCCAGATGCCGGGCCGCGTTCTCGAAGCATGCGACCTGTTCGTCCTGGGTGAGCAGGTTCGAGATGGTGTTGTAGACGAGGTAGACCAGGGTGAACTCGCCGGCAACGACCGTCGTGGCCATGTCCCCGATCACCACCGGGAGCGTCTTCTCGTCGGCCTTGCGGCGGAGCACCACCGCCATCGGTTCGGACAGTTCGATGCCCGTCACCGGTACGCCGCGTCGCCGCAGCGGCACGCCCACGCGGCCGGTGCCGATGGCGAACTCCAGGGCCTTTCCGTCTCCGGCGAGTTCGGCGAGGAGGTCGAGGGTCGGTTCGAGGACGGCGGGCGAGGAGTTCTCGGCCTCCTCGGCGTCGTAGCGGTCGGCGGTCTCCCGGGTCCACAGTTCACTGCTCGTCACGGGCGACCACTCTGCCGGGCTCCCGGGACGTCTGTCGACGCAATTGTCAGTACCCCCTGCCACGATGGCCATCATGACGATCCACCTCCTCACCGACATCGAGCAGGCCCTGCGCAGCAGTTGGAGCGCAGAGACCTGCACCCCGGAGTACCGCGACCGCTGGACTCCGGCCAATCCGGCGCGCGATCAGTGCGGGGTGACCGCCATGGTGCTCAACGACCTGCTCGGCGGGGAGCTGGTCCGGGGTGAGGTCCATGTCGACGGGGTGCGCACCGACTTCCACTGGTGGAACCGGCTGGGCATGGGCATCGAGCTCGACCTGACCCGGGAGCAGTTCGGACCCGAGGAGGTCGTCGTGGGCGGTGAGGCCGTCGTCCGGCCGCCCGGTGAGTTGCCGCGGCTCCAGGAGGAGTACGCGCTCCTGCGCGACCGGGTCGCGGCGAAGCTCGGGCGGAGCTGAGCCCCAAGTGCCGCATCCGGCCTGATCCGTGGCCGATCCGTGCCCGGCCGGGTCGGCCGGAATGCGCCTCGTACGCACTACGGTGAGCCCATGCCGACACGCCGCCCGTGACGGCACCGTCCAGGGCAAGGAGATCGAGGAGAGCGATCATGGGTGAGTCTCTGAAGACCTTCGTCGGCGGTACCGAGGTCGAGGTGCCCAACAGCATCCCGGACATCCGGGCCACGCTCCCCGAGGAGAGACGCGAGGAGTTCGATCTCGCGATCAACGAGGCGGGGGTGCACGAGATCCAGGCCGTCATGCGGCACTGGATGCTGGAGGCCGTCCCCGATCCCGAGGCCGAGAAGATCCTGGACCGGCTGGCGCGGGACGAGGCCGAGAGGCGGAGCGTCGCTTGAGCTTCCGCATCTCCTACGCACCGCCCGCCGACGACACCCTGGCCAAGATGCGCGACGGCGAGTCCTTCCGGGACGAGATGGTCCGCACCCTCGGCAAGGAGCCCTACGGGCACGCCTCCTCCGCCGTCAAGAGCGAACGGGACCGGCGTGAGGCGACCGTCGCCGGGGCCATCGTCCTCTACTACGTCTCCCGGTCCGTCCTGACCGTGACCGTCGTCCGGCTCGTGCCGCTGCCCTGATCCCCCACGGCCGCGGCGCCCCTGCCCCGTGGTGGATCAGGACAGAGGCGCCGCGGGCGTACGTCAGGCGAGCTTCTTGTCCTGGGCCGCCACGACCGCGGTCGGCAGCCCGAACTTCACGTCGCCGCCGCCCGCCGCCGCCAGGTTGAAGGCGAAGAAGGTCGCCACGCTGCCCCCCTTGCGCAGCGCGACCAGCTTGACCGGCATGGTGGTGCCGTCGTCCTCGGAGGTGACCGTCCAGGCCGCCGCCTCCTCGCCGCCGGTGATCTTCTCCTCGGTCATCGAGACGACCTTCGTCGGCGTCCCGGCGACCGTGGCGGTGAAGCCGCCCGCGCAGTCCGCCGCGGCCTTCTTCAGCGCGGCGAACGCATCCGGGCCCGCCGTCCCCTCGTACGAGTGCAGCGCGACGAAGGTGGACGTCAGGTTGAAGGCGTCCTTGAACGCGTCGGCGCCGTCGCCCTTCGCCACGTCCTCCAGCGACTTCTTGCCGTCGGCCTTCGGCTCGTCGATCACCTTGCGCTTCGTGGTGGCCACCGCACCCTTCTGCGCCACGCCGTACATGGCGTGGGCGACCGGCAGGCAGGCCTCCTTGTCGACCTTGACACCGCCCGCCGGGACCTCGTCGGCCGGACCGGCCTTGGTGACCTTCGTGCCCTCCACGTCGCCCTGGGCGAGAGCGGCCTTCTCCAGCTCGGCGGCGGTGAGCGCCTCGGCCGGGGCCTTCGGGGCCGAGCTGTTCCCGTTCGCGGTGCCCTTCTCGTCCTTGCCGTCCTTGCCGTCGGCGTCCGACGAGCCGCTGCAGGCGGTGGCCAGCAGGGCGAGGGCGGCCGCGGAGGCGGCGAGGGCGGTACGTCGTACGGCAGTGGCGCGCATGGTTCTTCTCTCCGGTTCGGTGAGCAACCGCCCCTTCTCCGTACGGCACTTCGACGCCGTCTGGGACGGGCCGTCGCAGTGATCCACACTTTACGATCGAACCCGTGAGCGAAGGCCGGTCCGGCAAGGCCCTTCCGTGATCGTGATTCCGCTGTGATCACCCTGTGAATGGATTGTGCGGAAGGGCTGTACAACCCCTCCCGAAGGGACGTCATCCACGTCTCCGACCGGGCCCCGCCCCTCCTCCACGTTCTGTACGGCCTCGGGGTCGGTGATCCCCGGGCCGTCGGACCGAAGCCGCCGACAGGACCTGGGAGTTACGCCCGGGGAGGAGCGTCAGCTGTCGGACGCACCCCGGGTCAGATGGCTGAACGCGTCCAGGTTCCGGGTGGACTCACCGCGCGCCACCCGCCATGCGTACTCCTTGCGGATCGAGCTCGCGAAACCCAGCTCCAGCAGGGTGTTGAACGCCCCGTCGGCCGCTTCGAGGACCACGCCGAGCAGCCGGTCCAGCTCCTCGGCGGTGACCACCGACAGGGGGAGCTTGCCGACCAGGTAGACGTCGCCGAGCGAGTCGATCGCGTAACTCACCCCGAAAAGGCGGAGGTTGTGCTCCAGCAGCCAGCGGTGCACCTCGGCGTCGTTCTCGTCCGGGTGCCGGACGACGAACGCGTTGAGGGAGAGGGAGTGCTTGCCGACGATCAGGGAACAGGTCGTCGACAGCTTGTGCGTGCCCGGCAGGGTCACCACGTAGTTGCCGCGCTCCGGGCTCTCCCATGCGAGCCCGGCATCGTTCAGCGTCGCCTCGATGACCTGGGCCGCTGCTGTCTCGTCGGGTGCGTCAGCCATGCAGCGAGCGTACGACAGCCCGGTGCGGGCGGCATGAGGGGCCTCAACCGTGGTGCGCCCGGGCGGCTCAGCCGTGGTGCGCCCGGGCCCGGCGGCGGTGGTCGCAGAGCGCGGCTGTGTACACGTCGGCGGTCGCCGATGCGGCCGTGTCCCAGCCGAAGGACCGGGCGTGCGCCGCGGCGGCCGCACCCATGCGGTCGACCAGCTCCGGCGCGTCCGCGAACCGCCCGAGCGCGCGGGCGTACGCCTCCGGCTCGTGCCCGGGTATCAGGAAGCCGCTGACCTCGTCGCGCACCGCGACCGGCAGTCCGCCCACGGCCGCCGCGACCACCGGCGTGCCCGCCGCCTGGGCCTCGATGGCGACCAGGCCGAAGGACTCGCTGTACGACGGCATGACCAGCACCGACGCGGCCCGGAACCAGTCCGCCAGCCGGTCCTGGCCCACCGGCGGACAGAACCGTACGACGTCGGCGATACCGAGGCGCGCGGCCAGTTTCTGGAGCCCCTCGGGCTTGGCGAGCCCGCTGCCGCTCGGCCCGCCGACCACCGGCACCACGATGCGCGAGCGCAGCGCCGGGTCCCGGTCCAGCAGCACGGCCACCGCGCGCAGCAGCACGTCCGGGGCCTTCAACGGCTGGATGCGGCCCGCGAAGAGCGGGATCAGCGCGTCCTGCGGCAGGCCGAGCCGGGCGCGCGCGGCGACGCGGCCGTCGGCCGGGCGGAAGCGGTCGAGGTTGACGCCGGGGTGGACCACGGCGACGGCGGCCGGGTCGGCGCCGTAGAAGCGGACGAGCTCGTCGGCCTCCTCGGCGGTGTTGGCGATCAGCCGGTCGGAGGCGTTCACGATCTGGGTCTCGCCGATGACCCGGGCGGGCGGCTCGGGGGCGTCGCCCTCGGCGAGCGCGGCGTTCTTGACCTTGGCCATGGTGTGCATGGCGTGCACGAGCGGTACGCCCCAGCGCTGCGCGGCGAGCCAGCCGACCTGGCCGGAGAGCCAGTAGTGGGAGTGCACGAGGTCGTAGTAGCCCGGGCGCTGACCGGCCCAGGCCTGCATCACGCCGTGGGTGAAGGCACAGAGCTGGGCGGGCAGGTCCTCCTTGGCGAGACCTTCGTACGGTCCGGCGTCGACGTGCCGGACCAGGACGCCGGGGGCCAGCTCGACCGCGGGGGCCAGGGAGCCGGTGGTCGCCCGGGTGAAGATCTCGACCTCGATGTTGATCGCGGCGAGGCGCTTGGCCAGCTCGACGATGTAGACGTTCATCCCGCCCGCGTCGCCGGTACCGGGCTGGTGGAGAGGGGAGGTGTGCACGGAGAGCATCGCGATGCGGCGCGGTTTGCGGGAGGCTCCGGAGAAGCCTCCGGGGAACCTGAGGCGCGCGGCCGTCCGGGTGGAGCCGAGCCGGGAGACGTACTGGCTCACCTCGTCGGTCCTCCTCGATAGGGGCATGCTGCGGGGGAGGGCGTGGGGGCCCCTCCGATGGTCGAAACAGTGGAATGCCGCCTTTCATTTCCGCTTTGCCAAATCATTACGCGGCCCGCGGCGCGTCCCACCGCGCGCCTGACCGGCGGGCAGGGACCAGGCGGAACCGGGCACCCCTCACCTCGTCGCATAGGCTCGACCCATGCGCCAGCGCCCCATCGGCACCGCCACCCGCGGGACCACCAACCCGAACCGGCTGCGCCGCATGGACCGCTGGATCGCCGACACGCACGGGCCCTCCCTGCGCCGCGCCGGGACGCCGGTGGCCGTCGATCTCGGGTACGGGGCGGCCCCCTGGACCGCGGTCGAACTGCTGGACCGGCTGCGCGCCGCCGAGCCGCGCACCGTGGTGGCCGGGATCGAGATCGACCCGGACCGGGTCGCGGCGGCGAAGCCGTACGAGCGGGAGGGGCTCACCTTCGTGCACGGGGGCTTCGAGGTCCCCTTGGCGGTGCGGCCCCTGCTCATCCGGGCGGCGAACGTGCTGCGCCAGTACGACGAGGACCAGGTCGCCGAGGTCTGGGCGCGGCTGTGCTCCCGACTCGATGCGGACGGGCTCCTGGTGGAGGGGACCTGCGACGAGATCGGCCGCCGGCACGTCTGGGTGGCCCTGGGGCCCGAGGGACCGCGCACGGTCACCTTCGCGACCCGGCTCGGCTCACTGGAGCGCCCGTCCGACCTGGCGGAACGTCTGCCGAAGGCGCTGATCCACCGCAATGTGCCGGGCGAACCGGTCCACGCGTTCCTGCGGGACTTCGACCGGGCGTGGGCGGCCGCCTCCCCGTACGCCTCGCTGGGTGCGCGGCAGCGCTGGATCGCGGCGGCGCGGGCGGTGGCGGCCGACTGGCCGGTGGTGGACGGGGTACGGCGGTGGCGGCAGGGCGAGATCACCGTGGAGTGGGACGCGCTGCGGCCCGGCAACCGCTGAACGCCGACCTGAACGCGGACCTGAACTTCTCCCCGATCGGGCAGAGATCGCCCGCTCCGGGAACGCCGCGGGGGCATCGTTCGTCCCTGTGGGTGGGGATGGCGAAGTGGCCCTGTGCGGGCGCTGTGTGACGTGCCGGGTGCCGTCGGCCTCTGTTGCTTTGGAGGACGGCATGGCACGATCGCGACGTCGCCGAGAAGTTACTGACGGTAAGTCAGGTGCGCCCGGAGGGGGAGCTCGTGAACCGACGCCACTGCGCCACGGCCGCCATCACGCTGGTCTGTGCGCTGGCCCTGCTGACGTCCACGGGCCAGGCATCGGCCGCCCCGGTTCCGGAGCCCTCGCCGTCCTCGTCCTCCTCCCCGGCCGGCTCGCCGCAGCGCTACTCCAACGCGGACCTGGAGAAGGTCCGCGAGCAGATCGAGACGCTGTACCGGAAGGCGGGCGCGGCGACCGACGCGTACAACCTCGCCGAGGAGCAGACGAAGAAGCAGTCCGGCGAGATCGTGAAGCTGGCCAAGGCGATCGTCGAGGGCCAGACGCGCATCGCCGCGCTGAAGGACCGGGCCGGCGCCCAGGCCCGCGAGCAGTATCGCAACGGCGGCCTGCCGCCCGGCGCGCAGCTGGCCCTGAGCAACGATCCGAAGCTCTTCCTGGACGGGATCAACAAGGTCCGCCAGGGCCAGCAGGCATCCAAGTCACTGCTGACCGAGCTGAACCAGACGCAGCAGGACCTGGAGACGTACACCCAGGACGCCAGCGCCAACTGGGAGAAGCTGGAAGCGGACCGGGTCAGGCAGGCCAAGGCCAAGAAGAAGATCAACGCGCAGATCAAGGCGGCGGAGAAGCTCGAATCGCAGCTGGAGAAGAAGGAGCGCGACCGGCTGCGCCAACTGGAGCAGGACGCGGCGAACGCGGCGCAGACCGCCTGGCTCTCCTCCGGCGCGATCAAGGACGTCAGCGGCGAGGCGAGCGAGGCCGGAGCGGTGGCGGTGGCCTTCGCGACGGCGCAGATCGGCAAGCCGTACGTCTGGGGGGCCGAGGGCCCCGGCTCGTACGACTGCTCCGGCCTGACGTCCCAGGCCTGGCTGGCGGCGAAGCGGCCGATCCCGCGCACCTCGCAGGAGCAGTGGCGGCTGCTGCCGCGCATCGACATCCAGGACATGCGCCCCGGCGACCTGATCATCTACCACGCCGACGCCAGCCACGTCGGGATGTACGTCGGCGACGGCGCGATCGTCCACTCCCCGCGCCCCGGCCGCAACGTCACGCTGGCGGGCGCGGGCTCGATGAAGATCCTCGGCGTGGTCCGCCCGGACAAGTAGGGGCCCGCCCGGACAAGTAGGGGCCCGCCCGGGCGAGTAGAGGGCCCACCGGGGTGACCCGGGCCACGTGAGCGCGCCCGTGCCGTCCGGTGCCCGGGCGGCTGTGAGCGGGGCCACGCCGCTGCCCGTGGGCGCGTGATGTTTGTCATGGGCGCACCCGCCCCGGTACGACCGCCCATCGCGCCGGATCCGTGTCGGGACGCGGCTTATGACGGCGCATAGGACAGGCACCGGTCCCCGCGCGCCATTCCGTTCCCCCACCGCGGACCGCTATCGTCCCCGACTGGCGGATCGTCGATCGTCGACCCGCCGCGCCCTCGGGGGGAGGGAAGGAAACCAGAACCGATGCCCGTACCCGTACCGCAGCAGCGCTCCGTGCCCGCTGCGGAGACCTCCCACGGCGACCTCACCCTGCTGGTGATCGAGGACGACCCGGCGGGCACCACCCTCACCGTCCCCGAGCTCTCGGCGGCGGCCGGGACCCGGGTCCGTATCCGTACCGCCCGCAACCTCACCGAGGCGGCGCGGCTGCTCACCGACGACGTGGACTGCATCCTGCTGGACCTGGCCCTGCCGGTCACGGGCTCCGACAGCGGCCCGGGCGACGGCCCCGTCTCCGCCCGGGCCGTCGAGCTGGCGGCTCTCACCCACGTACTCCGCATCGCCCCGCTCCACGCGGTCCTCGCGCTGACCGCCGAGGACGACCCGGAGCTGGCGGCCGAGGCGGTACGCGTCGGGGCGCAGGACTACCTCTTCCGGGGCGAGCTGGACGCCCGGGTGCTGAGCCGCGCCATCCGGTACGCCGTGGAGCGCAAGCGCGCCGACATGGCCCAGCACCAGCTGACCGAGTCCCGGCTGCGCGCCCAGGAGAACGCCCGCCTGGAACGCGGCCTGCTCCCCACCCCGCTGCTGGACGGCTCCGGCCTGAGCTTCGCCGCCCGCTACCGCCCCGGCCGCAGCCGTGCGCTCCTCGGCGGCGACTTCTACGACGTCGTCCGCACCCCGGACGGCACGGTGCACGCGATGATCGGCGACGTCTGCGGCCACGGCCCGGACGAGGCGGCACTCGGCGTCGAGCTGCGGATCGCCTGGCGGGCGCTGACCCTGGCCGGGCTGTGCGGGGACGAGCTGCTCTCCACGCTCCAGCAGGTGCTGGAGCACGAGCGGCAGAGCGAGGAGATCTTCGCGACGCTGTGCACCGTCGACATCGCGCCCGACGGGCGGCGGGCCGGACTCTGCCTGGCCGGGCACCCCGCGCCCCTGCTCGCCCGCCACGGCCGGCCGGCCGGGTTGCTCCCGTGCGAGGACGGCGGCCCGGCGCTGGGGCTGCTGCCGCGGGCCCGTTGGCCGCGCCGGCAGGTCGAGCTGGGCGGCGCCTGGAGCCTGATGATGTACACCGACGGGCTCATCGAGGGGCGCGTGGGGACCGGCGGCAGCGAGCGGCTCGGCCAGGACGGCATGGTCGCGATGGTCAACGGCCGGCTGGAACAGGGCCTGGCGGGCGAGGAGCTGCTGGAGGCGGCGGTCGCCGAGGTGCGGGAGCTGAACGGCGGCGAGCTGACCGACGATGTGGCGGTCCTGCTGCTGGGCCGCGATCCGGAGCGGATACGACGAGGGGGCGGCAGCGCACCGCGCTCCCGCCCCGCGTCATCCGTCGTCGCACGCCCCCTGGGCGCTCAGCGCCCGCCGTTGTAGGGGCCGTACGGGCCGTCGCTGCTGGAGCCGCCGCGGCGGCCACCGCCGCCGGAGACCTCCTTGAGCGCGGGGCGCACGTCGACCATGAACACGATCGACGCGACGACGCCCGCGAGCTGCAGGAAGAGCATCGGGATGAGCAGATTCACGGCGACGGCGATGCCGAGAATGATCAGCCAGAACGACTTCTTCTTCTTGTCGGCGGCACGGTAGGCGTCCTCACGGGCGGTCGCCGCGAAGACGAACGCGACCACGGCCAGCACCAGCATCGCCAGATAGAGCAGCTGGAGAATCGTGCCGAATCCTGAGAGCAACATGCTGTGTACCGCCTAGTGAGTGGATGAGCGCCCTGCGGCCGAGAGGGCCAAGGTACCGGGACAACGAACCGGCCACCCGTAAAGGTGCCCGCCCCGCGTCCCGGTCACGCGTACAGCGTCGGGCAAGGACCCGTGAGGGTCACTTGCCGTCGGCCGGCGGGGTCTTCCCGGCCGCGGGCTTGCGGGGCGCGGGCGCCTTCTTGGCGGGACCGGCCTTGGCCTCGGCGGACTTCGCCGGGGTGGCGGGCGCGGCCTTCGTCGCGGCGGGCTTGGCCGGGGCGGCCTTCACGGAGCCCCCGGCGGCCGGCGTGCTCCTGGCCGCGCCCTTGGAGGCGGCCTTGGAGGTGGCGGGCTTGGGAGTGGCGGGCTTGGGGGTGGCCTTCGGCTCGGCCTCGACGACGGCGGCGATCTCGACGATCTCGTCGGCCGTCTCCCCGCGCCAGGTCCGTACGGTCTGCTCGCCGTGCTCGGCGACCTTCTCGTACGCCTCACGGGCCTTGACGGCGTACTCGGCTGCCACGCCCACGCTGCGGAGGGCCAGGTCCTGAGCGCTCTCGCCGAGCTTCTTCAGGTCGGCGGCGTCGAAGGAACCGAAGACCTCGGTGACCTTCGCCTGCACGGTGGCCTGGGCCTCCTTGGCCTGCGTGGTCACCTTCTCCTGCACGGCCTTGGGGTCGGTGTTGCGCACGGCGTCGATCCGCTCGGGCGCCTCGGCCCGCAGCTGCTCGATCAACGCCGGCACCTTGCGCGCCTGCTGGACGGCCAGGTCGGCCGTACCGGCGGCGAAGTAGAGGGGGGTGGGGTCGGTGAGGGTCTTGCGCAGGTCATCGGTGATGGCCATGACTGTGGTCCTCCCGGATCATCAGAACCAGCTGCTAGCTGTGAGGGTCTTGGTCTTTGGTGGTGCCCGTACCGGCGTCGTCGCCGTTACGGGTCCCGGCATCGCTGCCGGCGTCCACACCGGCGTCCGCTTCCGCGTCCGCGCCCAGGTCGGCGTCGGGCCCGGGCGCGAAGCCGTTCTCGCGGCGGAAGGAGTCGTAGATCTGCAGCAGAACGTTCTTCTGCCGCTCGTTGATCGACGGATCGGCCAGAATGACCGCCCGAGTCTCCAGCTCCTCCCGCTCCCGCTCGTCGAGGATCCCCGCACGGACGTACAGGGTCTCGGCCGAGATCCGCAGCGCCTTGGCGACCTGCTGGAGCACGTCCGCGCTGGGCTTGCGCAGACCGCGCTCGATCTGGCTGAGATACGGGTTCGACACCCCGGTGGCATCGGCGAGCTGCCGCAGCGAGAGCTGCGCTGCACGGCGCTGCTCCCGCAGGTAGTCACCGAGATTGCCGACGTTGAGTGATGCCATGCCTCGATAGTGCAACACTCCTGCTAACTTTTGCAAGCACATGCTTGCAAAAGTGTCGCGTGCCGCGGATCGGAGCCGGGGGCTCCGCGGTGCCCCCGGAATGGTGTTCAGTGTGCGAGCAGGGGCCTCAGGGCCCGGGCGAACTCGGCCGGCTCGGCGCTTGCGCCGAGGTGGTTGCCGGGCATGTCGATCACAGGCAGCTCCAGAAGCCCGGCGAGTGCCTCGGTCGCCCGGCGCGCCATCTGGTGATGGCTCAGCGAGCCGGCGCACAGCGTCAGCGGCACGCGGCGGACGGCCTCGGCGTCGGGGGCGTAGAAGACCGTGGGGCCGGCCATCCGCCCCAGGAAGTAGCGGTTCCTGGCGAGCTCCCCGGCCGGCAGCGGGGGGAGCACCACAGGGGCCGGAGGCGTCTGATCCGGTCCCGTGCGGTGGGCGGCTCCGCTGAGGTCGAAGAACTCCCGCACGGCCCGCTGGGGGTCGGCCTCCGCCACACTGAACGCTGCCGCGGCCCGGGCCGCCAGGTCCGCGTCATCCAGGAGCGACACCAGGGGCGGCTCGTGCAGGACGGCCCGGCCGACCATCTCGGGATGCCGTCTGCCCAGCTCCAGCAGCGTTACGGCACCGCCACTGGTACCGACGAACAGGGCGGGTCCTCCGGTGAACCTGTCGACCAGCGCGGCAAGGTCCTCGGCCAGGACCTCGGGCGTGGGCGCGGCCATCCCCGGGACCGCACGGCTGGCACCGATACCGCGCGGATCGTGGGTGACGACGGTGAACCGGCCCGCGAGCTCGTGCGCCAGCGCCGCGAATCCGGCCCGCCCGGCAGGCGCGCCGACCAGGAACAGCAGGGGGCCCTCGCCCTGGGCGCCGAAGGAGATCGCGCAGTCGGGTCGTTCGAGAAGGTCCGCGGGACTGGTGGTCCGATCGCTGAAGTCCGCGATCTTCCGGGTGATGACATCGAGCGCACGGTCCAGCTCCTCGCGCCTGTCGTGGATGCGACGGCGATGAGCCGTCAGCAACTCCACCCGGAGCCTGGCGGGATCGGCCGCCTTGCCGGCGGCGCCGGTGAACTGCGCGATATCGGCCAGGGGCATCCCCGTCTCGCGGAGATGGACCAGCATGCGGATCAGCTCGATGTCGGCCGTCGTGTACCGGCGGCGTCCCGCCCCGTCGCGCTGTGGAGACGGTACGACCCCCTGGCGTTCGAAGTACCGCAACGTGTCGGGCTCCAGACCGATCGCGGCCGAGACCTCCGCGATACCGAACAGCTCATCTGCCTCACTCATGCCGCAAGCCTCACCCCTGGACCTCGGTCCAGGTCAAGCGAGAGGGAAGTCCGCGCCCCTTCCCGGCCCTTGTCCCGAAGATCGTTCTGTTGGAGGCTGAAGCATGCAGAATCCACCGACCTTCGTCCTCGTTCACGGAGCCTTCGCCAACTCGTTCTCCTTCGCGCCGCTCCAGGCCGAACTCGCCCTGCTCGGGCACCGGTCGGCCGCGGTCGACCTTCCGGGGCACGGCTTCGGGGCCACGTACCCCGCCGCCTACCAGACGCCCCAGGATCTCGGTGCGCTGGCCGCGGAACCGGGGGCCATCAAGGGGGTCACCCTCGCGGACAACGCGGCCCACGTGATCCAGGTCCTCGAACGGGCCAGGCGGAACGGGCCGACCATCCTCGTCTCCCACAGCCGGGGCGGCGCCACGGCCACCGCCGTCGCCAACGCCCGGCCGGACCTCATCGACCGGATCGTCTACGTCTCCGCCTGGTGCCCCGTCGATCTGGACGTGGGCGACTACTACGCCGAGCCGGAGATGGCCGACGTCGACGCGGGAGCCCTGGCCCTGGCACTCCTCGGGAACCCGGCCGAACTCGGCCTGCTGCGGGTCAACTTCCGCACCGCCGACCCGGCGGCCCTCGCCGCGTTCAGGCAGGCGTTCGCCGCGGATCTCACCGATGACGAGTTCCGGACCTTCCTCAACACCTTCCAGCCCGACGAGAACCTCGACGTCGGTACGTCGGCCGACCGGGCGCAGGCCGCGACCTGGGGCCGGATCCCCCGGACCTATGTGCGCCTGGCCGCCGACACCAGCCTCCCGCCGGCCCTGCAGGACCGCATGATCCGCGAGGCCGACGCGCTGACGCCGGACAACCCCTTCGACGTCCGGACCCTCGAAGGCAGCCATCTGCGCTGGCTCGTCCGCCCGCAGCCGGCCGCCGAGCTGCTCGCCGAACTCGCCGCGCTCTGACACCCGTACGGGGCGGCCGGCGGCCGGTAGCCGTCGGAGGAGGAGGCCGTCATCTCCGGCGCCGGCAGCGCGAGGCCGGCCGCCCCCGTCGAAGGCCACAACGGCGGGGAGACCAGGTATGAACACGGGCCATGGCCCCGACAGCGCCCCCGATCGCTCGCCCGGCGACCGCGCCTTCGACGCGGTGCTCTGCGATCTCGACAACGTCATCCGCTTCTACGACACCGCCCCCCTCGCCGCCCTGGAGCAGGCGGCCGGACTACCGGAAGGCACCACGACGGACATCGGCTACGCGCCCGAGATCGACCTCCCGCTGCTGCTCGGCCGGATCACCCCGGACGCCTGGGCGGAGTCCATCGCCGCCGGGCTCGCGGAACGGGTGGGCGCGGAGCGGGCCCGCGAGCTGGGCCGGGCGCTCGCGGACGCGCCGTTCCGGGCCGACGCGGAGGTGGTGTCGCTGCTGCGCCGGGCCAGGACCCACGTCCCGCTGGTCCTCGTCACCAACGCGACCCTCCAACTGGACGCGTACCTCGCGCTGTTGGGCCTGACCGACCTCGCCGACGCGGTCGTGAGCAGCGCGGTGGAGCAGGTGGCCAAGCCCGACCCGGCCCTCTACCGCATCGCGGCGGAGCGAGCGGGCGTACCGATGGAGCGGTGCCTGTTCGTGGACGACCGCCAGGAGAACGTCGACGCGGCCGCCGCCCTCGGCATGACCACCGCCCTCTACCGCGAACCGGCGGATCTGCGGCGGGCGTTGGGGCCCTGCTCGGCGGAGGCCGACGGGGCGGACGGGGCGGCGCTCACCCCACGCTGACGCCCACGCCCTCAGCCGCGCGGCCGCGGCGGAGGCTCCAAGCCCGTCCGCAGCTGGACGAACGCCTCCTCGGCCGCCTGGACCGCTGCCGCGTAGACCCGGTCCGCGCTCTCCCCCGCGTCGATCCGCCGCCAGTTCTCCAGGGCCAGGATGCGCAGGACGGCGATGACCTGTCCGGCCGCGAGCCGGTCGGACAACCCGCCGCCGAGTGCGCGGGCCAGGGCCGCCTCGGAGCGGCCCTGGTAGGCGTGGAGACGGGCGACCAGGGACGGTGTTCCGTACAGCAGGCGCAGGAACGCCAGCACCTGCGGTACGTCGCAGAGGCCGGTCACCGGGTCGCGGCGGTCGAGGCCGTCGAGGAAGTGGCGGCGCAGGGCGTCCAGCGGGGTCTCGTCCGGGGAGCGGCCCGTGACCACCCGGGCCGCCTCGTCCTCGTGGTCGGCGAACCGGTGCAGGACCAAGTCCTCCTTGGCGGGGAAGTACCGGAAGAGCGTCGGCTTGGAGATGTCCGCCGCGGCCGCCACCTCCGCCACCGACACCTTGTCGAAGCCCCGCTCCAGGAACATCCTGATCGCCGCGTCGGAGACCGCCTGATAGGTCAACCGCTTCTTGCGCTCCCGAAGGCCGCCCGGCACCGGCCCGTCGCCGGAACCGGAATCGGAACGGTCGCCGTTCGCGGGGTTCTCTCCGTTCATGACCATGAAGCGTACGCGCCCGGACTCAGGCGGACCCGACGTCGTCGGCACAGGCGCGGGGGCCGCCGCCCGCCTTCCGGACCAGCGCCTCCACCCCGTCCAGCAGACGCTCCAGCCCGAAGGTGAACTCGTAGTCCGGGTCCTCCGGTTCGCTCATCGCCCCGGACTCCAGCAGCAGGGAGATCCCAGGGTGCCGGACGGGGTCGACCAGGCGCTTGAGGGTGCGCTCGTAGGACGCCGTCACCTCCTCGGGCGACACCCCGCGCGCGGTCACGGCAGCGGCCAGGTCGGACATCAAAAGCGCCTCGCTGCGGACGAAGTTGGAGACCAGCAGGACCACCGAGGTCTTGTCGCCCTCGCCGAGCCCGCTGCCTTCCAGCGCCTGGAGCCCCTGCTCCCACCAGGCCAGCGAGTTCGGGGTGGCGGGCGGGCCCCCGACGGGGATCCGGAGCAGCCAGAGGTGGGCGTGGAACCGGTCCCGCTGCGCGGACGCCCACTCGGCCAGCGCCTCCCGCCACCCCGCGCCGGACTCCAGGGCGGACAGCGGTTCCGGGGGGCCGAAGGCGGCCTCCTGCATCAGGACGTACAGCTCGTCCTTGGCGGAGACGTACCGGTACAGCGACATCGTGGACGCGCCGAGCTCCTGCGCGACCCGGCCCATCGACACGGCCGCGAGCCCGTCGGCCGACGCGACGTCCACCGCCGCGGCCACGATCCGCTCCAGGCTCAGACCGGGCTTCGGGCCCTTCGCCGGGCGGTCCCGCAGCCCCCAGGCCGCCTCCAGGCTGGCCGGCAGGTCGCCGCCGCCCGAGCTGCTCTTCTCCGCCACCGCATCCCCTTCGCCCGGCTCCCGGTGTCCGAGGCCGTGCCCCGTGCCCGCGTACGCCTTGACCCCATCCTAGAGATGCGTAAGGCTTACGCAATAACGCGTATGCCATACGCAGAAGGGGGTCCGGACATGACCGACCCGATCCGGCCGAGCGGACACGCCACCGCCACCATCGAGGCGCACGGCCTCACCAAGTCCTACGGGAAGCCCGCCGTCCGGGTTCTCGACGGCATCGATCTCCAGGTCGGACGCGGCACCGTCTTCGCCCTGCTGGGGCCGAACGGCGCGGGCAAGACCACCACCGTGCGGATCCTCGCGACGCTGACCGAGGCCGACTCCGGCAGCGCCCGGGTCGCGGGGCACGACGTCGTCGCCGACCGGAGCGCGGTGCGCTGCTCCATCAGCCTCACCGGCCAGTTCGCCGCCGTCGACGGGACCCAGACCGGCGAGGAGAACCTGCGGATGATGGCCCGGCTCACCGGGCAGTCCCGGGCCGCCGCCCGACGCCGCGCGGCCGAGCTGCTGGAGCGCTTCGACCTCACCGCGGCCGCCCGTCGCCCTGTCCGGACGTACTCCGGGGGGATGCGCCGCCGGCTCGACCTGGCCGCCGGACTCGTCGGATCACCGGAGCCCGGGGTGTTCTTCCTGGACGAGCCGACCACCGGCCTCGACCCGCGCAGCCGCCAGGAGCTCTGGGAGGCCGTCCGCGAGCTGGCCGCACGCGGGGCGACCGTGCTGCTCACCACCCAGTATCTGGAGGAGGCCGACCGCCTCGCCGGCCGGATCGCCCTGCTGAACCGGGGCCGGATCGCCGCCGAGGGCACCGCGGCCGACCTCAAGTCCCGCGTCGGCGGTCACCGCCTCGACCTGGTCCTCACCAGCCAGGAGGCCTATCTGAGGCTCGCCGGCCGGGCCGTCCACCACTCCCCCGAGACCCTGACGCTCGGCATCCCCACCGACGGCTCGGCGGCCCAGGTGCGCGCCCTGCTCGACGAGATCGACCCGGCCGGCCGGGAGATCGAACGCTTCAGCCTGCACAGCGTGACCCTCGACGACGTCTTCCTGGCGCTGACGTCGAACGCACCCGCGACGGACGCGCCCTCGACCCCGGAGGCATCCACCCATGTCTGACACCGCCGTTCAGCAAAGGAGCCCGGACCGGCACTCCGAGCGGGCCCACGACCCCGGACGCGGGCCCGGTCCGCTCACCCACACCGCCGTCATGGCCGCCCGCGCCCTGCGCGTCAGCAGCCGCAACATCGACGCGCTGATCACGTCCCTGGCCCTGCCGATCATGCTGATGCTGATCTTCGTCTACTTCTTCGGCGGTGCGATCGACACCGGGACGGACTACGACTCGTACGTCATGTACGTCGTCCCCGGCGTCCTGCTCCTGTCCGCCGGGTTCGGGGCCGCGACCACCGCGACCGCCGTCAGCGAGGACATGAAGGGCGGCATCATCGACCGCTTCCGCTCCCTGGACGTCGGCGGTACGCCGGTGCTCGCCGGGCATGTGGCGGCCAGCACCGTCCGCAATCTCTGCGCCACTGCCCTGGTCTTCGGCGTCGCCCTGCTGATCGGCTTCCGCCCCGCCGCCACCTGGAGCGGCTGGCTCCTGGTGGCCGTCGTGCTGGTCGCCTACATCGTGGCCCTGTCCTGGATCTCGGCGGCGATCGGCCTGCTGGCCCGGACCCCCGAGGCGGCGAGCGGCTTCACGTTCTTCATGTCGTTCCTGCCCTACCCCAGCAGCGCGTTCGTCCCGACCGAGAACATGCCGGACTGGCTGCACGGCTTCGCCGACCACCAGCCGATCAGCCCGGCCATCGAGTCGCTGCGCGGGCTGCTGCTCGGCCAGGACGTGGGCAACACCCCCTGGATCGCGCTCGCCTGGGCGGCGGGGCTGCTCGCCGTGGCGGTCGGCGCCTCGGGGACGCTGTTCCGGATCCGGACGCGCTGACGCTCAGAACACGTCCGGGCACCAGGGCCGGCGGCCCGTGCGGAACACCGCGTCCGCCGTCGTCGCCGCACCCGGCCGCAGCTCCTCCACCCGGCCCAGGTCCACCAGCCGCCGCACGGACTCGTCGCCCAGGTACAGCGTGGACAGCTCCGCCACGTCCAGGGCGAGATCGGCGCTCCGGGTGGTGGGGGTGCAGCGTGCGCCGGAGTCCGATGCCTCCAGCAGGAAGCGGCCCCCGGCCAGCCCCGCGGCGTCCCGGACGTCGAGGACGAGCGAGGCCCCGACGGCGTAACTCCGGGCCTCCAGGGCGCGCGGCACGTCCAGCATCCGCAGCCACAGCCAGTCCACGTGGGTGACCATGCGGGCCGCACGCGGGTCGGGGAGCAGCAGCGGGAGCAGGTCGTCGGGGGCGCGGTAGCCCGAGCGGACCGTGGTGATCCAGTCGACCGAGCAGAGGTAGTGCCACAGAGCCCGCTCCGCTGCCGGGTTCAGCGCGATCATGTCCCGTACGGAAGCGGTGTTCAGCGGCTGCTTGGAGTCGCCCCACTTGTCGTCCACGCCGTACACCAGCAGGCCGTCGGCCTCGCCGTTCGCGGCGCGGTGCACGACGTAGAACGGCTCGGTCCACGTCTCGTGCTCCGCGCGGGGTGCGACGCCCGTACGCGTCCGCCACCAGCGCTCGCCCCGGCCGACGAAGCCGGGCTGCCGGGCCGCCAGCGCCGCGTGCACCTCGGGGCCGGTCTTTCGGACGTCGGCGCCGTCCACCAGCTCGATCCGGCCGCCGTCCGACGGCTGCCCGGAGCGGCGCGGGTCGAACCCGGCCCGGTGCACCGCGATCTCCCACTCGGCGGTCCAGGAGGCGGTGCCGAAGCCGTACCGCCCGTAGATCGGATACTCCGCGGCGATCAGCGAGGCGACCACCTCGCCGCGCTCCTTGGCCGCCGCCAGGTCCGTGGCCATCATCCGGCTGAGCAGTCCGCGGCGGCGGTGCGTGGGCGACACCGTCACCCCGGTGACCGCGTCGGCCGTCACGGTGGCCCCGCCGACCACGGTCAGCTGCTGGGCGAACGAGCGGAACGTCGCCACGCACCGCCCGTCGTCGAAGACGCCCTGCATACGGGAGAGGTCCGCGTCGCCGAAGCGGTCGGCGACCAGCTCCTCGCCCGGCTTCTCGGCGGTGGGGGTGAGGAAGCCGGTGCCCACCGCCTTCATCCAGTCGGCGGTCTCGGCGGGGGTGACGGGGCGGGCATCGAGGCTCATTCCTCCACGCTAAGCAGGCAGGGTTCAGAATGTCGCGCGAATTTCCCCGACCTCGGCCGCCCCGCCGAGCAGCGGCGAGCGTCCGATCCTGGCGACCACGGGGGCGTCCACGCCCAGCAGCTCCAGGGCCCGGGCGAGCACCGGGCCGAGCGCCCGGGCCGACCCGTCGTCGATCTTGAAGGCGAGGGCCCGCCCGTCGGCCAGGGCGACCGCCTGGACCGCCTCGGCGCCCATCTTGGAGAGCGTCCCGGGCACCTCGCGCATCAGCCACGTGTCGGGGCGCCGGGTGCCCGCGACGTACTCCGGGTGGGCGCGCATCGCGTCGGCGACCCGGCGCTCGGCGCTCCCCGGCTCCGCCCGCACGAAGGAGCGGAAGGCGCGGGCCAGACCGGTCAGCCCGATCGCCATCAGCGGAGCCCCGCAGCCGTCCGTGCCGACCGCCGCGACCGGCTCGCCCGCGGCTTCGGCGACGACCTGGCCGACGAGCTGCTGGAGGGGGTGGGCGGGGTCGAGGTAGGTGGCCGTGTCCCAGCCGTTGCGGACGCAGACGGCGAGCATCGCCGCGTGCTTGCCGGAGCAGTTCATCGTGATCCGCTCGCGTACGTTCCCGGCCGCGAGGTATGCCTCCGCCTCCACCGGGTCCAGCGGCAGGTCGGGCGGGGTCTGCAGGTCGGCGGGGCTCAGTCGGTGCTCGGCGAGCATCTTCCGCGCGAGGTCGAGGTGGAAGGGCTCCCCGGAGTGGCTCGCGGCGGCCAGCGCCAGCCGTTCGCCCGTCAGGCCGAGGCCGGCCCGCAGGATCGCGGCGGCCTGCATCGGCTTGTTGGAGGACCGGGGGAAGACCGGAGCCGCCGGATCGCCGATCGCCCGCTCCACGCTGCCGTCGGCGGCCAGCAGGACCAGCGACCCCCGGTGGTGGCCCTCGGTGAACCCGGAGCGCACGACCTCGGCCAGGACGGGCGGGGCGGCTGCCGGGACGGAGGATATGGCGGACGGGGCGGCGCTCGACGTCATGGGTGGCCTTCCGGGGACGGGGGTGCGGGACCCGCGCCCGGAAGGGTCGCTTCAGGCGAGCAGGTCGTCCACTTGTGCTTCCCCGTCACGGTACCTGCGGGCGATCTCCGCGCCGCAATCGTCGGCCCTGCGCTGGAGCTCGTGACGGCGCCGGGAGACCTGCTGTTCGTAGCGGACGAGCCGGCCCATCGCCGTGTGCAGTTCCTCGTCCGTCCGGGCGTCCAGGTCGGACAGCTCGACCTCGGCGAGGTTCTCGGCGGCGAGCTGCCGGAACTCGTCGCCGCGCGGCGTCGTCAGCGTGACGTGCCGGGCGGAGGAGCGGTGCCGGGACGGGGTGTCGGCCAGGATCTCCGAGAGCCGGCTCACCACCGCGGCGTCCTCCACCGGCGCCTCCGGATCCCGGCGGCGGGCCAGTTCGGCGCGGAGGATGTCGATCCGGCCCTGTACGAGCCGGCGTACGTAACTGAGATCGGCCTCGTCGCGCTGGGCCTCCCGGCGCAGCGTCCGCAGCTCCGGCAGCCGCAGCCCGCCGAACCCGGCGTCGCCGCCGGCCTGCTCCGGCACGGTGGCGGTGGCGGGCGTGGCGGGTGGCAGCACGGGACCCTGTCCCGGCAGACTGCGCTGTACGGGTGACCGCAGGGTGCCGGCGCGGTGACGTGCGCCCGGTACGGCACCGGGAGATTGTCCGGCTCCATATGTACTCATGCTGTTTTGTCCCCTCGACCGGTGCGTCGGCACACCGACATCGTGCATCGTGCCACCCCTGCCCGTGCCCCTGCTGACGTCTTGTACCCGTTCAGCCCAAGATAGGTTGGTCTGTATGCGTGCAGTGGTACAGAGAGTGGATGGTGCGAGCGTCTCCGTCGCCGGGGCGACGGACGACCCCTCGGCCCCCGGAGTCGTCGGGGAGATCGTCGGCGAGGGCCTGTGTGTACTGGTCGGGGTCACCCATGACGACACCCCGGGAAAGGCGGCGCAGCTGGCCCGCAAGCTCTGGTCGGTGCGCATCCTGGAGGGCGAGAAGTCCTGCTCCGATGTGAACGCGCCCCTCCTGGTGATTTCTCAGTTCACTCTCTACGGGGACGCCCGCAAGGGCCGCCGTCCCACCTGGAACGCCGCCGCGCCGGGCGAGGTCGCCGAGCCGCTGGTGGACGAGGTGGTGGCACAGCTGCGGGCGCTGGGGGCGCAGGTGGAGACGGGCCGGTTCGGAGCGGACATGCGCGTCTCGCTCACGAACCACGGCCCGTTCACGGTGATCATCGAGGTGTAGCCGTACGGGGAGTGCCTACGGCTCGACGACCGTCTCCTGGGCGGCCGCCGTGTCCCCGGCGATCAGCTCCGCGTCGACGGCCACGTTCCGCTTGACCAGGGCCAGGGCGATCGGGCCCAGCTCGTGGTGGCGGGCGGAGGTGGTGATGAAGCCGAGCTGGCGGCCCTCCTGGCCGTCGGCGGCCAGCCGTACCGGCGTGCCGTGGCCGGGCAGGTGCACCTCGCTGCCGTCCAGGTGCAGGAAGACGAGCCGGCGCGGCGGCTTCCCCAGGTTGTGGACGCGGGCCACGGTCTCCTGGCCCCGGTAGCAGCCCTTCTGGAGGTGGACGGCGGTGCCGATCCAGCCCAGCTCGTGCGGGATGGTGCGGTGGTCCGTCTCGAAGCCGACGCGCGGCCGGTGCCCCTCGACGCGCAGCGCCTCGTACGCCAGGATCCCGGCGGCGGGCCCGTGGGCGGCGGCGAACGCCTCCAGATCCTCGCGCGGCAGGAACAGGTCCCGGCCCTGCGGGGTCTCCCGTACGGACACCCCGTCCGGGGCCTGGGCGATGGAGCCGGCCGGGAGGTGGACGACGGCGATCTCCGGGGTGCGGTCGGCGACCTCGACCCGGTAGAAGAACTTCATCGACTCCAGGTAGGCGATCAGATCGGCCTGGGTGTCGGGTTCGACGTGCATCCACACCGTGGTGCCGTCGTCCACCAGATACATCGCGTGCTCGATGTGCCCGTTGGCGGAGAGGATGAGGGCCTCGGTGGCCTGGTGCGGGGCGAGATCGCTGACGTGCTGGGTGAGCAGCAGGTGCAGCCAGCTCAGCCGGTCGTCGCCGGTGACGGTGACGACGCCCCGGTGGGAGAGGTCGACGAAGCCGTTGCCGTCGGCGAGGGCGCGTTGCTCGCGGAACAGGTCGCCGTAGTGCGCGGCGACACCTTCGTCGCGGCCTTCGGCGGGGACGGCGCCGGGCAGGGACAGCAGGGGGCTCTTCATGCGCCCAGCCTACGACTTGGCGGAGGCGTCCTTCGCGGCGTCCCGCGCCGTCGCCTTCGCCGCCGTGCAGTCCGCGCAGCGGCCGAAGATGGCGAAGTGCTTCATGTCGGTGTCGAAGCCGAAGTCGGCGCGCAGCTTCTGCGTGAACTCGGCGACGACGGAGAGGTCCGCCTCGATGACGTCCTTGCAGTCCCGGCAGACCAGGTGGATGTGGTGGTGCCGGTCGGCGAGGTGGTACGACGGGGCGCCGTGGCCGAGATGCGTGTGGCTGACCAGACCGAGCTCCTCCAGGAGCTCCAGGGTCCGGTACACGGTGGAGATGTTCACGCCGGACGCCGTCTTGCGCACCTCGCACAGGATGTCGTCCGGAGTGCCGTGCTCCAGGGCGTCGACCGCCTCCAGGACGAGCTGCCGCTGGGGCGTCAGCCGGTAGCCGCGCTGCCGAAGATCGGTCTTCCAGTCGGTGGTCACCACACGCCCAGTCTAGGGCGTGTGGTCAAACCCCGGCCGGTCCCGCGTCCGGGCGCTTGCGGCTCTATTTGAAGAACGCGATGCCGTCGTCCGGCATGTCCTCGAGGTTCCGCGCCATCTCGGCGACCTCCTCGGGGGTGACGACCTTCTTCAGGTGCGCCGACATGTACGGGCGCAGCTCGACCTCGGGGGTGGCCTTCTCGCCGACCCACATGAGGTCGCTCTTGACGTACCCGTAGAGCCGCTTGCCACCGCTGTACGGGCCGGAGGCCGCCGTGCGGGCGACCGCGTCGGTGACCAGGTCGATCTGCGGCTTCTGGTCGGCCAGCTCGCCGTACCAGATCTCGATGACGCCCTGGTCGCGGGACATGACGACCTCGACCTTGCGGTCCTTGTCGATGCGCCAGTAGCCGCTCTCGGTCTCCAGCGGCCGGACCTGCCTGCCCTCTTCGTCCAGGACCCAGGTGTGGGAGACGTACTCCAGGAAGTCCCGGCCGTCGTGGCTGAAGGTGACTTCCTGGCCGAAATTGCACTTCTCGGCGCCCGGGAAGTCGGACACGCCCGCGCCCGCCCAGTTGCCGAGGAGGAAGGCCAGCGGGACGAGGTCCGGATGGAGGTCGGACGGAATCTCGATCATGAGCGGCTCAGACGATCTGTGAGGGTGCGGGGTGGGCGGGGAACCGTTGCGCGTCGAGGGTCAGCGCTGGCCCTGGTACAGCTTCTTCACGGTGATCGCGGCGAAGGCGGTGACGCCCACGCAGACCAGGACCAGCAGGGCGGTGAAGAATGCCTCAAGCACAGGGGGCTCCTCGTGACGAGCGGTTGGCGGCGGCGACGTGGCCGGGCCCCCAGCCTAATGGGTGGGGGCCCGGTCTTCTCGCTCAGGTGCCGGTCGCGGGCCGCGCCCGCGCGCGCCCTCAGGCGAGCAGCTGGTTCTGCAGGATCAGCGTCTGCTGGAAGGGGATGCGGGCCGTCTGCCGCTTTCCGGGACGCTCGTGCACGACCAGGGCCACCGTGTCCCCCGCCAGGGTGTACGCCTGCCGGACGTGCTCGGCCCCGAAGGGCGCCTGCTCGGCGAAGACGAACGAGGACAGGTTCTCGATGTCGTCGGCCGAGCCCCAGGCGGGGTCGAGGTCGGTGGTGTCCGTACGGGCCAGGGGCGTACCGGCCGACGACCCCACTTCCAGGTCGTCGATCATGCGACTCGCGAACGCCGTCGAGTTGAACCGCACCAGGTAGATCCGGGACGTCGTGCCGTCCGGCATGGTCCAGCCGCGGGCCGCGATGTGGCGCGGGGCCGCGTCCTTCAGGAGCTGGGCCACCGACCGCCGGTCCTGCTCCCGGTAGGCGTCGAGGAAGGTCTCCGTGGAGATCCAGCCGCCGGTCAGCTTCTTGTCGGGCTTCGCTCCGGCGGGGGCCGGAAGGAGCAGTTCGCGCAGGTCGGCGTGGTGGATCTCGGCCGGGTTGCCGGGCGAGAACGGCCGGGGCGAGCCGGCCGGGAGCGCGGGCAGGGACAGTTCCGGGTAGTCCCAGCGGCCGTCGCCCTCGGTGGCGAGCCCGGGGACGTCGGTGCGCTCCAGCGAGGCGATCCCGAAGGCCGTACCGGTGCCGAGCACTCCGAACGCCAGCGCGGCGGCCGTCCACCGCGCCACGGCCCGCAGCACCCGCCGGGGCGGCTTGGACGCCGCGTCGGCCGCGACGGGCACCCCGGGCGGGGCGACGGGGACCCCGGGCCGGGCCTCGGGCAGCGGGGGCGCGCCCTCGGGCACCGGGTGCGGGGCGGGCGGGACGGCCTCCAAAGGCGCGACAGGCGCCTCCGGCTCCTCGGGTGTCACTCCCGCCCCAGGGGTCACCGTCTGCTCGCTCATATGTACTCCCCCGGGGACGCGATGTGGTCGAGCTGGTCCTTCACCAGGTCCCCGACCTCGGACGGGCTGAACGGCTTGCTGCCGCTCGCTTCGACGGAGACCGAGACCTCACCCTCGTAGGCGATGCAGAGGACACCGTCGAGGGTGTCCTTGTCGCCCTTGGGCAGCCGGTAGCAGGCGGCCTTCTTGTGGCCCTCGATCGACGGCCCCCTGCGGAGCTCGTCGACGCCGTCCAGCAGCTCCTTGCGGTCGGCGTGGTTCCGGTGGACCGCCCGCTTGTCCCGCATCTTCACGACCTCGACGTTCACCAGGAGGTCGTTGGAGTCCGCGAGGTACGAGCGCTTCGCGATGCCCTGGATGCGCAGCTTGTCGACGAACTTGTTCAGCTCCCGGCGCTCCTTGCCCGCCAGGCCGCGTCCCATCTCCTTCATCGCCGCCGAGGCCTTGGCGCCGCTCGTCTCGCTGTCGTTGCCGAGATCGCCGATGTCCGGGCCGAGGCGGTACCCCTTCGGCACCGGGAGCAGCAGCTCGGCCAGCTCGGTGTCGTGGCGGCCGCGGGACGGATCGCCCGCCGGGTCCTTGCCCTTCGGTACGTGGTCCTCGTCCCAGATCGTGGTCGTGACCGTCCGGTCGGCGGCGTCCACGGTGTTCTTCGTGTAACCGGCCGCGCCGCCGATCGCGCCGAGCACCAGGACGACGGGCAGCGCGGTCAGCACCACCCGGCGCACCCGGTGTCCCCGGTGTCCCCCGTCGGGGGCGGGCTCGGTCGCGGGGTCGGCCACCGGCTGGGTCACGGGGTTCGTGTCGTCGTCGGTCACAGACGCTCCAACTGTCGCTCGGCCAGCGTCCGGATGTCCTTCTTGCTGATCGGGGAGGTGTCGAAAATGCTGATGTCGAGGGCGATGTCGCCGCGTACGGCGAGGGCCCTGGCCCGGTAGGACGGGAGGTATCCGGCCTTCCGCTCGACCGGGTAGAGGAAGTACCGGCCCTCGCGGCTGCCCTTGATCGCGTCGCCCGTGTTGCCCGCGCCGTCCTTGTCCCACGGCATATACATGATCTGGTCGTCGAACTGCTCCGACGCCCCGTGCTGATCGCCGGACCGGAACTGGAGCAGCCAGACCTCGGTCTCCCGGTGCCGCCCCTGCTCCCAGGCGACCGAGGCGACCCGGCGCAGGTCGAGCCCGGCCAGCGACTCGAACATGTAGTGCGGATCTTCGTAGTACCTCTCGACGTACTGGTCGAGCGGCTCCCAGCCGTCACCGAGGCCCAGTTCGTCGATGAGCGTCTTCCGTGTGCCCTTGGGCCGGTCGATGAGCAGCTTGCGCAGGTCTCCGTCCGTCTTGACCCGCCGGTCCTGCGCGGCGGGCAGCGGGGCCGGGGCCCGGTCGGCGGAGAGCGGCTTCCCTGGGTAGCCGACGCCGGGCTGCGACAGGGCGGCCGGCGGCGTCGGCTTCCGCTCCGCCTGGACGCCGTAGCCCACGGCGACCCCGCCCACGATCCCGAGCAGTGCCGCGGCCGCGATGATCAGCGTCGTACGGCCGCGCGGCCGCCGGCGGGCGGGCGGGGCGGGCGGCTCGACAGGCCCACCGGCGCCGGGCGGCTCAGCGAGCTCACCTGGGCCGGGCCGCGCGGCAGGAATAGTGTCGTTCGGTTCCAAAAGGGGTCCCCCCAAGAGACCTGAAGCGCGGGTTCCCTTACCTGCGCGCACAAGTGACCCTCAGGGAGGCAGGGAGGTTGTCTCCCTGACGATTACAGTTCGGCATATGCCGAAGAAGCTTGTGATCAAGGTGACCGCCGGACCCGAGGCCGCCGAGCGCTGTTCGCAGGCCTTCACCGTGGCGGCCGTGGGCGTCGCCAGCGGGGTGGAGGTCTCGCTCTGGCTGACCGGGGAGTCCTCGTGGTTCGCGCTGCCGGGCCGGGCCGCCGAGTTCGAGCTGCCGCACGCCGCCCCCCTGCCCGACCTGCTGGACTCGATCCTGGCCGGCGGCCGGATCACCCTGTGCACCCAGTGCGCGGCGCGGCGCGACATCACGGAGAAGGACGTGCTGGAGGGCGTACGCATCGCGGGTGCGCAGGTGTTCGTGCAGGAGGCCATGGCCGACGACACGCAGGCGCTCGTCTACTGACAGCTCAGCGCCGCTTCTTGCCGTCCAGCTCGTCCCACCACTCGTCGGACTCCGGGTCGCCGGAGGGGTCGTCCCACCAACGGTCCTCCGGTCCCCGCCGGTTGGCGGTCATCGCGGCGATCGGCGGGATCACCATGGCGAGGACGCACATGGCGATGGCGGCGGGCATGGACCACAGGCGCACCACGGACCAGGCGGACACGAAGAGCACGAGGCATCCGCCCATCATCAGGAAGTAGTTCCTCCTGCGTCGGGCGTACATGGTTCCAGCCTAGGACTCCGGCCGCCGGACGGCACGAAGGGCCGCACCCCGCGTCAGGTGGCGTCCAACCCCCTGGGGTGCGGCCCTTCGGCCGTTCGGTGTGCCGTGGGAGACGGCGTACCGCGGATCCGGTGAGGGATCAGACGGCGATGGCGACCTCGGAGAGTCCGCCGGTCTGCGCGACGACCGTGCGGTCGGCGCTGCCGCCCGGAACCAGGGCGCGGAGCGTCCAGGTGCCCTCGGCGGCGTAGAACCGGAACTGTCCGGTCGCCGAGGTCGGGACCTCGGCGGTGAACTCGCCGGTCGAGTCCAGGAGGCGCACGTAGCCGGTGACGGGCTCGCCGTCGCGGGTCACGCTGCCCTGGATGGTGGTCTCACCGGGCTTGATCGTCGAAGCGTCGGGGCCACCGGCCTGTGCTCCACACATGGTTCTGTCCTTCGGGTCGTCGTGGTGCTGGTCGGTGGGTTACTTGTTGGCGCCGAGCTCGATCGGCACGCCGACGAGGGAGCCGTACTCGGTCCAGGAACCGTCGTAGTTCTTGACGTTCTCCTGGCCGAGCAGCTCGTGGAGCACGAACCAGGTGAGCGCGGAGCGCTCACCGATGCGGCAGTAGGCGATGGTGTCCTTCGACAGGTCGACCTGCTCGGCCTCGTAGAGGGCCTTCAGCTCGTCGTCCGACTTGAAGGTGCCGTCGTCGTTGGCGTTCTTCGACCACGGGATGTTGCGGGCGCTCGGCACGTGGCCGGGGCGCTGCGACTGCTCCTGCGGGAGGTGGGCCGGGGCCAGCAGCTTGCCGCTGAACTCGTCGGGCGAGCGCACGTCGACCAGGTTCTGGTTGCCGATGGCCTTGACGACGTCGTCGCGGTAGGCGCGGATCGACTCGTCCTGCGGCTTGGCCGTGTACTGGGTGGCCGGGCGCGTGGGGACGGCGTCGGTCAGGTCTCGGGAGTCCAGCTCCCACTTCTTGCGGCCGCCGTCGAGGAGCTTGACGTTCTCGTGGCCGTACAGCTTGAAGTACCAGTAGGCGTACGAGGCGAACCAGTTGTTGTTGCCGCCGTAGAGGACGACCAGCGTGTCGTTGGCGATGCCCTTCTCGCTGAGCAGCTTCTCGAAGCCGGCCTGGTCGACGAAGTCACGGCGGACCGGGTCCTGGAGGTCCTTGGTCCAGTCGATCCGGATCGCGTTCTTGATGTGGTTCTTCTCGTACGCCGAGGTGTCCTCGTCCACCTCGACGATCGCGACCTGCGGGTCGTCGATGTGGGCCTCGACCCAGTCGGCGTCTACCAGGACGTCGCTGCGGCTCATGTTGTTCTCCTCCGGGGCAGTCTGCGGCGGGGTGGTGCGAGATGCGGAGTTGCTGGGTGCGGGTGTACACGCGGAGGCACGGAACGCGGCGCGTACGGGGCACGGGGCCGGCCCTGGTGACGGTCGAGGGGCGACGGTCGGAGGGCCGGGGGAAGCGGGGCGGCTGCGGCGGTGCGAGCGTCCCGCTCAGAAGGTGCGACAGAGCATGGCGGCGACGCGGCACAGGTCTACTGCCCGCCGCTTCGTGAGATCCGCCTGTCGCTTCATGCGTCCGATCGTAGGGAGGTACGGACGGAGATGTCACCGTCGTGTCGCATGGTGAGACACGATCATCCGTGATGCGAGACGGAAGAGCGGCGATCCGTCCCGGGATCCGCCGCCGGGACCCCCGGGCCTTCCCCGCATCTGCGGACCGGACGCGGGCGTCTCACCATCCGGATCGAGGGGTGGATCAGCCGGTCGGGGCGGCGTCGGAGCCGATCAGCCGGCCGGCCCGTCAGCCGGTCAGGGAGACGTCCGAGCCGGTCACCGAGATCTCCAGGCCCTTCTCGGTCACCTTGACGTCCTGGAGCTCCAGCCCCTCGGGCAGCCCGTCGATGTCGCCCTCGAAGTCGGTCCTGCTGCGGACCAGGTCCTCGACCCCGGGGATCCCCGAGCCCGGCACCTCGTCCGCGCGCACCTTGATCGTGTGGCCGTCGACGCGGGTCACGGTGGACAGCACGCTGCGCGAGATCGGCCGGCCGAGGATCTCGACCGTGCCGGTGACCTTCGCCTTGCCCTTGCCGCCGTACTCCACGACGACGCCGTCGCTGGCGACTGCCGTGAGGTCCTCGTAGGTGACGAGCGCGGTGCCGGCGGCGCGGGTGGCGGTCGCGCTGCGGTAGCCGGAGCCGAGCTTCACGTCGTGGAGCCGGGCCCGGACCTCGCTGACCCGGACCGTGCGGCCCGCGGCGCTGGTCTGCATCCCGGTGAGGTTGACGTCGACCCGGTCCAGCCGCGATCCGGCGAGCTGGGTGAGGAAGGGGAAGCCCTTGATCGAGATCTCCGTCGTGGCGGGGCCGCCCCCGCTGATCGTGACCCGGTCCTCGGCCTCGGACTCGGCGTACCAGACGGCCGCGCGGTCGACGGCGAGGAAGAGGCCGCCGAGCACCACCACCAGAACCAGCAGTATTCGCAGTGCGCGCATGTCTCGATTCCCCACCCTGAGCCGATCGGTCCCCCTGGCGCCCATGAGCCTACTGCGCCAGGAGTGGACGCCCTGGATGATCGACGACCGACGGCCCCCCGGTGGTTCCCGAGGGGCCGTCAGCAGCCGTCCGCAGCAGTGGCCGGCGGTCAGAGAAGGGCGCGGCCGACCACGTAGACGGCCGGGGCCGCCAGGGTCAGCGGGAGCGCCACCCCGGCGGTCATGTGCACGAACCGCGAGGGGTAGTCGTAGCTCGCCACGCGCAGCCCGATGAGCGCGCAGCCGGCCGCCGCGAGACCGAGCAGCGCGCCCTGCGGCCCGATGCCGGTCGTGTTGCCGAAGACGAGGCCCGCGCCCACCCCCGTGAGCAGCGCCAACGCGAGGGAGGCCGCGCCGGGCAGCGGAAGGGCGCGGACGAGTGCGGCCGCCGCGACGGCCGCCCCGCCGACGACCACCGCGTCCGGGGCCGCCGCGAGGTGTCCGCCCGCGAGCACCGCGAGGGACGCGGAGACGACGGTGGCCATCAGGCCGTACATCCGCTCGTCGGCTCCCGCGTGGCTGCGGAGCTGGAGGACCACGGTGAGCAGCACCCAGACGCCGAGGGTGCCCAGCAGCGCGGCGGGGCCGTGCTCCCGGCCCGCCGCGAGCAGGGCGACATCGGCGACCAGGCCCCCGGCGAAGGCGAGCGCGATGCCCTGGCGGGCGGGCCACATGCCGTTGAGCCGGAACCAGCCGGCGGCGGTCACCGCCTGGAGGAGCACCACCGGGACGAGCAGGGCGTACGTCCCGATCGCCGCGCCGCCCGCGAGCAGCAGGCCGAGCGCGGCGGTGAGCGCGGCGGGCTGCATCCCCGGCGCGATGATCGGCGAGCGCCCCTCGGCGCGGGCCCGCTGGGCATCGGTGATCCGGGCGTTGCCGAGCGTCGTGGGCGCGCTGTAACCGGTGTCGCCGGGACCCGGCTGCGCGGTGGCGGGCGCGGTCACCGGTTCGGACACGGGAGCAGGTGCGGGAGTGGCCGGTGCGGCGGGCGCGGCCGGGACCTCGGGCGGCAGCGGGTAGGAGCCCGAGGCCCCCTGGGGCGGCAGGTAGGCGGTGTCGGCGGCCGGGTGGGGGTACGCCTGCTGCTGGTGCTGTCCCGGGTACGGCTGCTGGTACGGAGGGTGCGGCTGAGGCGTCCCGTACGGATCGGGCGCGGGCTGCTGCTGTCCGTAGGTGTGGGGCTGGGGCCGCGTGTGGGGCTGGGGCTGCTGCCCGTACGGCTCCGACTGCTGCGGCTGCTGCTGGCCGTACCCGTGGCCCTGGCCGTAACCGTACCCCTGGCCCTGGCCCTGCCCCGGGTCCCCCTCCGGGCGGATCGCCGGCTGGTACTGCGTGTCCCAGGTCGGCGCCTGCCACGTCTGCGTGCCGCCCTGGTCGAAGGCGGCCGGGTCCTGGGGGCCGCCGTGCTGCCCGGCCGTGCCGTCGGGCCACTGCGGCGGCACGGGCCGCCGCGGGTGCTCGGGGTCGTACGGATACGGGTACTGCTGATCGCTGCTGCTCATGGCCTGCGGTTCACCCTCCTGCGAACGGCGGGAGCACCTCGACCGTGCCGCCCTCGGCAAGGCGTACGGTCTCATGCTCGCGGGTCCCCACGGGGTCCCCGTCGACGAGGAACGAGCACCGCCGGAGCACCTGGCTCAGCTCGCCGGGGTGCCTCTCGCGCACCGCGTCGAGCGCCTCGGCGAGGGTCGCCGCCGCGTACGGCTCCTCCGCGGTGCCCGCGGCGGCCTTCGCCGCAGCCCAGTAGCGGATCGTTCCCGCTGCCATGGCGCCACTCCTTCGGTCGGTTCGTCGGACGCCTCGTGCGTCAGCTCTCCATGATGGGTCACGCGGGCGGTGCGACCGTCGCCCAGTCGGCGATGCGGGCCAGGAGGGCGTCGTCCGCCGCGTTCTCGGCGTGGCCCATCCCCCGCTCCACCCACAGCTCCGCGCCGCCGGGGCCGGCCGCCTCCGCCAGCATCCTGGGGTGGTCCAGCGGGAAGTAGGGGTCCCGGTCGCCGTGCACGAGCAGCAGCGGGGCCGGGGCGATGAGCGGGACCGAGGCGACCGGGGAGAGCGGGACGGGGTCCCAGTCCTCGGTCGCGATCCGGGTACGGAAGCCGTAGCGGCCGACGAGGCGGCCCGAGGGGCGGGTGACCACCCAGTGCAGCCGGCGCATCGGGGCCGTCCCCCGGTAGTACCAACGGGCGGGCGCACTGACGGAGACCACCGCGTCCGAGTGCGCCTCTGTGCGCCGTATGCGCCCCTCGCGCTCCGGCACGCGAACGGGTGTACCCCCGGCCTCGGATTCCGCGCCTTTGGCGACGGGGTCCGCCGTATACAGAGCGCCGTGCCGGAGCACCACCGAGCCGCCCATCGAGAACCCGACCGTCACCACCCGGGTATGCCCGAGCTGCCGCGCCCAGGCCACCGCCGCCGCCAGGTCGAGCACCTCGCGGTCGCCCACCGTGGAGCGACCGCCGGACCGCCCGTGGCCCCGGAACGAGAACGTGATCACGGCCGCACGCTGGGCGAACACCCGGGCGGCACGGCGTACGGCGGGGCGGTCGGCCGACCCGGTGAACCCGTGCGCCACGACGATCGCGGGGGTCGTCGCCGGGGTCGCGGCAAGGGCCCCGGCGACCCGGTCGCCCGGCGCTCCGAAGCCCGCCGTACACGGCTCGTACACCGCTTCGACCGGCACGCCGTCATCCGTCAGCAATGTGGCGAATCGTGGGGGCGGCGTGAGCAAGGGAACAGAGGAACCCCGGAATCGACCCTCGGACACGGAACTCATGTGGGCTATTCTGCTGCGAAGAGGATCCGGGCAATGCAGCCCCCGGGTCCTTTTGTGCTTTACGAGCGTTGTTACGGCGACGTTTCCACAAGCTCAGCGGTCCCCGGGGCGCGGGACCGCACGCCATACCCGCTTGACGTACGAAGCAGTGCCGCATACTCCCCCGGGTCCGACCCGGGAGTGCCCCTCTCGCAGGGAACGAGGAGGACCGACGTAATGGGCGAGCGAACCGTGCAACACGATCGACCGAACCAGGCAGGTGGGCGGCGATGAGTTCACTCCTGCTTCTCACGAACGCACTCCAACCGTCGACGGAGGTGCTCCCCGCGCTGGGGCTGCTGCTCCACAGCGTGCGGGTGGCTCCGGCCGAGGGCCCGGCCCTCGTGGACACCCCGGGCGCCGACGTGATCCTCGTCGACGGCCGGCGGGACCTTCCGCAGGTCCGCTCGCTCTGTCAGCTGCTGCGGTCCACGGGGCCCGGCTGTCCGCTGATCCTCGTCGTCACCGAGGGCGGCCTCGCGGCCGTCACCGCCGACTGGGGCGTGGACGACGTCCTGCTGGACACGGCGGGGCCGGCGGAGGTCGAGGCGCGGCTGCGCCTGGCCATGGGCCGCCAGCAGATCACCTCCGACGACTCCCCGATGGAGATCCGCAACGGTGATCTCTCCGTCGACGAGGCGACGTACAGCGCGAAACTCAAGGGCCGGGTCCTGGACCTGACCTTCAAGGAGTTCGAACTGCTGAAATACCTCGCCCAGCACCCGGGCCGGGTGTTCACCCGCGCCCAGCTCCTGCAGGAGGTCTGGGGGTACGACTACTTCGGTGGTACGCGGACGGTCGACGTCCACGTACGGCGGCTGCGCGCCAAGCTCGGACCCGAGCACGAGTCGCTGATCGGGACCGTCCGCAACGTCGGCTACCGCTTCGTCGTGCCGGAGAAGGTCGAGCGCGCGGCGGAGGAGGCGAAGGACCGGGCCGCCGCCCGGCAGAAGCCGGACGGCACCGTCGCCCGATCGGAGCAGTCCTCTTCGGCCACGGCGGAGGAAGAAGCCCCGGTCCGGGCTGCCAAGGGATAGGTCCATCCGCGTAGACTGCCGCGCGTGGCCAAGGTGACGCGGGACGATGTGGCGAGACTGGCGGGGACGTCGACCGCGGTCGTCAGCTACGTCATCAACAACGGACCCCGGCCGGTCGCCCCGGCCACGCGCGAGCGGGTGCTCGCCGCGATCAAGCAGCTGGGCTACCGGCCCGACCGGGTCGCCCAGGCCATGGCCTCGCGCCGCACGGACCTCATAGGCATGATCGTGCCGGACGCCCGGCAGCCGTTCTTCGCGGAGATGGCGCACGCGGTCGAACAGGCCGCCGCCGAGCGCGGGAAAATGGTGCTCGTCGGCAATTCCGACTACCGCGACGAGCGCGAGGTCCACTATCTGCGGGCCTTCCTCGGGATGCGGGTCTCCGGGCTGATCCTGGTCAGCCAGGGTCCCAGCGAGCGCGCCGCCGCCGAGATCGAGGCCTGGGACGCCCGGGTCGTCCTGCTGCACGAGCGCCCCGAGGCGATCGACGACGTCGCCGTGGTCACCGACGACGTGGGCGGCGCCCAGCTCGCCACCCGGCATCTGCTGGAGCACGGCCATCCGTACGTGGCCTGCCTCGGCGGCACGGAGGAGACCCCCTCGGTCGGCGACCCGGTCGCCGACCACGTCGAGGGCTGGCGGCGGGCGATGCACGAGTCGGGCCGTTCCACGGAGGGCCGGCTGTTCCAGGCCCCGTACAACCGCTACGACGCCTACCAGGTGGCCCTCGGTCTGCTGTCAGGACCGGACCGGCCGCCGGCGATCTTCTGCGCCACGGACGACCAGGCCTTCGGTGTGCTGCGGGCCGCCCGTGAGCTGCGCATCGACGTGCCGGGCGGGCTGGCGGTGGCGGGCTTCGACGACGTGAAGGAGGCGGGTCTCACCGATCCGCCGCTGACCACCGTCCACTCCGACCGTCCGGCGATGGCCCGGGCGGCCGTCGACCTGGTGCTGGACGACGCGCTGCGGGTTACCGGATCGCGGCGGGAGCGGCTGAAGCAGTTCCCCTCCGCGCTGGTGGTCCGGCGCTCCTGCGGCTGCGGGGAACCCTCCGCGTCCGCCTGACCCGCTTCGGTCTTTTACAGCGGGCATACGCGGTTCTTCCGGGCTTCTCAGGACGTACTCAGGCCGTTCTCATCTTCGCCGATCAGCCTGATGGACATGACGGAGAACCTTCGCCCGAGCGGCGCGCACTCGACGGACCAGGACCCGGCCTCGTACCCGTACGACGGAACGGCGCACGACGGCACCGCGTACGCCACTGCGGCCGGGGGCTACCCGCCGCCGCCCCCGTACGCCCCCGCCACCGGCAGGCGCAAGGTGAAGCGGCCGGTGGCGCTGCTGGCGGCGGTGGCGATCGCGGCGGGCGTGATCGGCGGCGGCACCGCCACCCTCGTCGGCCAGCTGAACGGCCAGAACTCCGCCGCCACCGGTTCGGGCGGCGCGGTCAACGGCACCACCGTCTCGCAGAGCAGCAAGGGCACGGTGGCGGGCGTCGCGGAGGCCGTCTCGCCCGCGATCGTGGAGATCGGCGCGGCCTCGTCGGCGGGCAAGTCCACCGGATCCGGTGTGGTGATCACCGGGGACGGCGAGATCGTCACCAACAACCACGTCGTCTCGGGCGCGCAGCAGATCCAGGTCACCCTCTCCACCGGCAGGACGTACACCGCCGACGTCGTGGGCACCGACCCCGGCAAGGACCTCGCGCTCATCAAGCTCCGGGACGCGAGCGGGCTGAAGACGGCGACGCTGGGCGACTCCTCCAAGGTCGAGGTCGGCGAGCAGGTCGTGGCGATCGGCTCGCCCGAGGGCCTGACGGGCACCGTCACCAGCGGCATCGTCTCCGCGCTCGACCGGGACGTCACGGTCGCCAAGGACGACTCCGGCAGCTCCGGACAGGGGCAGGACCAGGGCCGCCAGGGCGGCCAGGAGTGGCCGTTCGAGTTCGGCGGGCAGCAGTTCAACGGCGACACGGGCGAGGAGACCACCACGTACAAGGCGCTCCAGACCGACGCCTCGCTCAACCCCGGCAACTCCGGTGGCGCGCTGATCAACATGGACGGGGAGATCATCGGCATCAACTCCGCGATGTACGCGCCCAGTTCCGCGGCTGCGGGCAGCGGTTCCTCGGCGGGCAGCGTGGGGCTCGGCTTCGCGATCCCGGTGAACACGCTCAAGGCCGACCTGGACGCCCTGCGCGCGGGGAACGGCTCCTGACCGTGCAAGGCTGAGAGCGCCCCCGCAGGGCGGACGGACCAGGTCGACACGAGAAGAGGACGAGACAGCGATGAGCCCCGCCGAAGACGATCCCCAGCGCATCCTGATCGTCGACGACGAGCCGGCCGTGCGCGAGGCGCTGCGGCGCAGCCTCGCCTTCGAGGGGTACGGGACGCAGGTCGCGGTCGACGGGTACGACGCCCTGGCGATGGCCGAGGCGTACGCCCCCGACCTCATCGTCCTGGACATCCAGATGCCCCGGATGGACGGGCTCACCGCCGCCCGCCGCATCCGGGCCACCGGTTCGACCACGCCCATCCTGATGCTCACCGCCCGCGACACCGTCGGGGACCGGGTCACCGGCCTCGACGCGGGGGCGGACGACTACCTGGTCAAGCCGTTCGAGCTGGACGAGCTGTTCGCCCGGATCCGGGCCCTGCTGCGCCGCAGCTCGTACGCGTCGGCAGCGGCGGCGGGCGCGGAGGCCCCCGACGACGACGTGCTGTCCTTCGCCGACCTGCGGATGGACCTGGCCACCCGCGAGGTCACCCGGGGCGAGCGGCGGGTGGAGCTGACCCGTACGGAGTTCACGCTGCTGGAGATGTTCTTGTCGCACCCGCGCCAGGTGCTGACCCGGGAGCAGATCCTCAAGGCCGTCTGGGGCTTCGACTTCGAGCCGAGCTCCAACTCCCTGGACGTGTACGTGATGTACCTGCGCCGCAAGACGGAGGCGGGCGGCGAGCCCCGCCTCGTCCACACCGTGCGCGGGGTGGGGTACGCGCTGCGTACCGGCGGGAGCGGAGAGGCGTGAGCGGATCGACGGCCGTCGCGGACGGACGGCGGCGGGGCCTGCGTCCGGTGCGCCGTTTCCGGGCGCTGCCGCTGCGCTCCCGGCTGGCGCTGCTGGTGGCCACGGCGGTCGCGGTGGCGGTCGCGGCGGTGGCGGTGGCGTGCTGGTTCGTGACCCGGGAGCAGTTGGAGGACCAGCTCGACGACTCGCTGCGCAACGCGAAGATGGACAACGCGCCGATGCGCGATCTGCTGACCTCGTGCCTGAGCGGCGGGCAGCTGCCCGCCCAGGAGTTCCCCGGCCAGTACACCGTGCAGATCGTCGCGGCGAACGGCGACTACTGCACGGCCCCGAACACGACGCCCGTCCCCGCCCAGCCCGACGACATCGCCGTGGCCGCGGGGCGGGAGCCCGACGCCCTGCACACGACGGAGAACGACGCCGGACAGGACATGCGGGTCTACACCCGCAAGCTGCCGCCGGTGGTCAGCTCCGGCCAGGCCAACAACGAGCTGGCCGTCTCGGTGGCCCGCCCGCTCAGCGAGATCGACGCGCCGCTCTCCACGCTCGCCTGGGTGCTGGCCCTCGTCGGAGGCATCGGCGTCGTCGGCGCGGGCGCGGCCGGACTGTGGGTGGCGCGGGCGGGGCTGCGCCCGGTGGACGAACTCACCGAGGCGGTCGAGCACGTGGCGCGCACGGAGGACCTGACGGTCCGCATCCCGGTCGACGGCGAGGACGAGATCGCCCGTCTGTCGAACTCCTTCAACTCCATGGCCGCCCGGCTCGCCTCCTCCCGCGACCGCCAGTCCCAGTTGATCGCGGACGCGGGCCACGAGCTGCGCACCCCGCTGACCTCGCTGCGGACGAACGTGGAGCTGCTGGCCCGCAGCGACGAGACCGGCCGGGTGATCCCGCCCGAGGACCGCAAGGCCCTGATGGCCTCGGTCAAGGCGCAGATGACGGAGCTGGCCGCGCTGATCGGCGACCTCCAGGAGCTGGCCCGCCCGGACGCGGCCGAGCCGGGCCCGCTCCAGGTGGTGGCCCTGCACGAGATCACCCGCACCGCCCTGCGCCGCGCCCGCCTGCGCGGCCCGGAGCTGACGATCACGGAGGACCTGGCCCCCTGGTACGTACGGGCGGAGCCGGCCGCGCTGGAGCGGGCGATCGTCAACGTCCTGGACAACGCGGTGAAGTTCAGCCCGCCCCGCGCCACGATCGACGTGCGGCTGCACCGGGGCGAGCTGGCGGTACGGGACCGGGGCCCCGGCATCCCGGCCGAGGAACTCCCCCACGTCTTCGAGCGCTTCTGGCGCTCCCCGACCGCCCGCCAGCTCCCCGGCTCGGGCCTGGGCCTGTCCATCGTGGCCCGTACGGTGCACCAGGCGGGTGGGACGATCGCCCTGCGCCCGGCCCCGGACGGGGGCCCCGGCACGGTGGCGGCGCTGACGCTGCCGGGAGCGCCGACGCCGCCGCCGGAGATGTGAGGGGCACCGGGGCGCCCTCCGCTCACCCCGTCGGGTTGTGCCGGATCAGCGACTCGACGAGCCCGGACCGCTGGTTCGGGTAGTCGAGCGGGACGATGCCGAGCCCCGTCCACCCGGCGGTCTCCGCGCGCTCCATGAAGGAGTGCACCTGCGGGTTGAGCCGGTCGGCGTTCCAGCGGGGCGGCATCAGGGCCGCCGTGGAGACGTAGTTCATGTAGAACTTGCCCGGCTGCGAAGCCGCCTTGCGGAACTGGGCTTCGATCTTCGGGTACTTGGCGAACGGCTCCGCCATGTAGTCGTCCTGGATGTCGAAGAGCGCCGGGTCCGCGTAGCGCACGCCGGGCAGCCCGCCGTTGTCCGCGAGCAGCACCACCTTGCCGCGGGCCCCGCCGAGGTCGGGGAGAGTGGAGTCGAGGCGGAAGAGGGACCGCCAGCCCCGCCGGTCGAGGTAGTCGTCGAAGACCGCCCGGAACGCGGTGTCGTTCTCGGAGGAGTGCTCCTGCTTGACCCGCATCAGCACGGTCTCGGTCGGGCGGTTGGCGAGGAAGTCCCGGCAGGCGATGAGGACATCGCCGAACATCATGTTCTGGAAGGACGCCCCGTGGTGGATCGCGAACGAGCCGTCGATGAGCCGGCACCGTACGTCGAGGAAGCGGATGCCGCTGGTCAACTGCTGCGCGATCGTGGTGTTCTGGCACTCCGACCAGGGCCCTCCGAACCGGGCCCCCGAGTCGTGCGTCCCCGGGATGGTCAGCCGCTGGAGCGCGGTGCCGTCGGGCAGGGCGGCCATCCAGTCCTGCGTCCCCCGGACCGCCCGGGCCTTCTCCCGCGTGGCGGCGACGGCGGGCCCCGTGCCCACGATCGCGGTGGCGGATACGGCGAGGGCACCGGCCAGGAAGCCTCTGCGGGAGGGCCGGGAAGAGGACGCGGACTCGGACGTGCGCGCGGGGGTGGACATGCGGGGTGCCTCCAAGGGCCGTGGGGGGGGCGGACCGGGCCGGGCCCGACCGGGCGGGAACCCTTGGATTCTGTCGGGTGCACGTCATTCGGGAAAGGGGACGTGCGCTCCTCCCCGCGGCGCAGAGCCGCGTCGAGGTTAACGGAATACCGCGGAACGGAATATTCAATGTGTCGTCGGCCGGAATTACCAAAGCCACACAAAAAGATTGCCCGAAATAGCGAAACACCTTTATTCTAGGGCCACTTGACCGGCCCTCTCCGCCGGTCTCGCGGCGGGGAAAAAGCGATTTACGGCAAGCCCACGAGCAGCGGTCGGCGCCTTCATTTCCCTCCGTCGCGGAATCCATCGAAAAAATGCGAGGAAGACCTGTGCGACGCATGACCTCCGCCCTGCTGTCCCTGAGCGCCCTGCTGGCCGCCTCCGCCCTCGCCGCCCCCGCGGCGGGCGCCGCACCGCAGAACGGCAGGCCGGCCGCCGCACCCGCCGGGTGGGAGAGGGTGGACGGGGCCGAGCTGGCGAGCATCGCCGGGAGCGACGGGAGAACCCCGGCCCCGGCCGCCGGGGGCCGCAGCGCCTCCGCCCAGGCGGACAACTCCGGAACGTTCGCCCTCAAGTCGGTCCGCAACGGAAAGTTCACGACCACCGAGAAGAACTACCCCGCCCCCGACACCGGTCTCCTGCGGGCGCGTTCCGCCGCGGTGACCGGGGCGTGGGAGGGCTTCGCCTTCGAATGGCACGAGGCCACCCAGACGTACGCGCTGAAGTCCCTGGCGAACAACCGCTATGTCGCGGTCGAGGGGAACTACACCGGCAACACGCAGAACGTCCTGCGCGCCCGTTCGACCGGCGCGGGCACCTGGGAGCGGTTCACGCTCTACTACAACGAGGACGTGGACCGCTGGGCGCTCCAGTCCGCGCTGAACGGCCGCTTCGTCGCCATGGAGAACGGCTACCCGGGTTCGCTCCAGTACGCGCTGCGCGCCCGGTCCCTCGAAGTCACCGGTTCCTGGGAGCAGTTCGAGCTCTTCGAGATCGGCAGCTGACACCACAGCGGGCGGCGGCGGGCCGCAACGCGGGAACGAGTCCGCCCCCGGCCGCCCGGTCCCCTGTTCCGGGCGGGCGGGGGCAGACCCCCGGCTCAGCACTCAGGCTCAGGCGCTCAGGCGCTCAGGCGCTCATCAGCGAGATGCCCAGCATCCGCGCCCCCTTCTCCGTACGCGGGCGGTGTTCGCTGCCCGGCGCGAACACGACGTACGCCCCAGGTCCATGGCGCTCGCCGCCGTCGATGACCTCGCCGCTCAGGACGAAGTACCGCTCCTCCGTGGCGTGTTCGTCGACCTCGGGCCACTCCGCGCCGGCCGCGAAGTCGATCAGCCAGCCCCGGGCGTACGCCGTGGCGGGCAGCCTCCGGCGCACGATGCCCGGGGCCACCTCGTGCGCCTCGACGTCGTCGACCTGGACGACGGTCTTCAGGGGGCTCGCCTCGTTCGTTCGCGTCTCCTCGCTCATGACTCCACCGTCTCGCGGGGCGATCATCCGCGGCGAGTGTCCGTTCTGACATCCTCGGGTACTTTCCTGCCATGCCCACGCCTGTGACCACCTCCCGGCCCCATCACGTGGTGGCGCTGCTCAACGATCCGCAGTCGCCCTTCGAACTCGCGTGTGCGGCCGAGGTGTTCGGCGACCACGCGGAACTGCCGGCGCGCTACACGTTCGAGGTCTGCGCGCGGCGGCCCGGCCCTCTGCCGACCACCGCCGGGTACCCGCTGCTCGTCGAGAGCGGCCTCGACGCCCTGCGGAGGGCGGACACCGTCGTCGTACCGGGCTGGCAGCCGCCCGGCGGACCGGTGCCGGACGACGTCCTCGACGCGCTGCGGGCGGCCCACCGGCGCGGGGCGCGCACCGTGTCGATCTGCACGGGCGCGTTCGTCCTCGCCCGGGCCGGGCTGCTGGACGGGCGGCGCGCGACCACGCACTGGCGGCGGACCGGACAACTGGCCGACGCCTTCCCCGAGGTGAGCGTCGCCGAGGACGTGCTGTACGTCGACCACGGCGATGTGGCGACCAGTGCGGGCAGCGGCGCGGGCATCGACCTCTGCCTCCACCTCGTACGGTCCGACCTCGGCTCCTCCTACGCCGCCCAGGTGGCCCGGAGCATGGTGCTGCCACCGCACCGGGACGGCAGCCAGCTCCAGTACGCGCCCCCGCCCGTCACAGGCGCCGGGACGGACGCGTCGCTGGCCCCCGTCCTGGAGTGGGCCCTGACCCGGCTGGCGACGGACCTCTCCGTCGGCCGGCTGGCCGCGTACGCCGGACTCTCCCCGCGCACCTTCGCCCGCCGCTTCGTCCGCCAGGTCGGTGTCAGCCCCGGGCAGTGGCTGCTCCGGCAGCGCGTCGACGCGGCCCGGTCCCTGCTGGAGCGGACCGACCTGCCCGTCGAGACGGTCGCGGCCCGGGTGGGCCTGTCGTCGGCGGTCAACCTGCGGCGGCGGTTCCGTACCGCGGTCGGGACGACGCCCGGAGCGTACCGCCGCCTCTTCGGCGAAGCGGCACCAGCAAAGAGTACGGTCGACGGCTGAGCGAACCGAGCCGATCGGAACGGACCCAGCAACCGCCGATGGCGCGACACCGTCTATCCCTTGTAAGGCAGTTCACCCGAACACCGCACGCGCCACCTGCCGAGCCACGTCACCCGCACGGCGGACACGAAGTCGTCGCACATGCAACCAACTACGCACCGGACGACGTCGTCAGAGCTGCCCGTGCCGGACACCGGCCCACGGAGTGCCTGCCTCTTTCACCGATCAGTCCCGGAGGATCCCGTGCGCGGACTCACCGCCACCCTGATGCCCCTCGTCTCCACGGCCGCCGTCGTCGGCACCATCCTGGCCGCCCCGACCGCCGTCGCCGCCGACACCTGGCGGACCCACGACAAGAACTGCGAGACCATCAACGACGTCGACGCCCAGCCGCTCGGCTCGGTCTGCGCCGAGGTACAGAAGCGCGTCACCCCGTCCGGCTCGGTCAACGGCTACCGGGCGCGCACCACCCTCACCCCCACCGAGGGCAACTGGCTGAAGCCGACCACCTACGTCTGGTCCACCTCCGGCGGGGTCGTCGGGGTGTGCGCCGGGGGCTGCCCGCAGCAGACCACCGCCTGGTCGTCCCCCTGGTCCTCGGTGAAGACGGTCCCGGGCAGCTACACGGTCCGGGGCGAGTCCACCGCGGGCAACTTCGACGTCTCCGCCTCCTGGAGCAACTGGTTCCAGCTCGCGGAGAAGTGCGCCACCTACTCCGGCGCCGGCGAGGTCTGCGTACGACGGCACGAGCGCACCCACCGCGGGGTCATGCAGGAGCGCGGCCAGATCGCCGTGCACCCCGCGAAGAGCAAGTGGATCGAGCCGCGTACGGTCCGGGTCGGCACCGTCAACGACGGCACGACCTCGGCCTCCAGCCGCGACCTGTGCGACCCGTCGTGCACCCGGCGCAGCGTCAACTGGTCGGCCACGGTCTCGCGGAACCTCGTCGGCCCCAGCGGCACCTTCGAGGGCTTCGCCTCGGCGTCCTTCGCCCTGCCGTCCGGCACCGTGAAGACCTTGAAGGCCTCCTACTCCTGACGGAACGCCGCGCTCCGCCCGGCCCACCGGGATCCACCACCGTCACGAAAGCCTCTCGCCCTGTCAGCGGGAGGCCCGGAACCGGCTCCGGTACTCCGTCGGCGTCGCGTTCAACCGCCGCCGGAACGCCCGTACCAACGTGTCCACGGTCCCGAACCCGCAGACGGACGCGATGCGTTCGAGGGTGGCGTCGGAGGACTCCAGTTCGTTACGGGCCTTCTCGACGCGGACGGACTCGATGTAGGCGTGCGGGGTCGTCCCGAGCTCGGTCCTGAAGATCCGGGTCAGGTGGCGGTCGCTGACATGCGCGTACTCCGCGAGGTCCACGACGGTGAGCCGGCGGCCGATGTTGCGCAGGATGTGGTGCCGGAGATCCTCGATGCGCCGCGTCGCCGAGATCTGCTCCAGCGGAACGCTGAACTGGCTCTGCCCGCTCTGCCGCTTCAGGTACATCACGAGCTGCCGGGCGACGCGCAGCGCGACGGCCTCGCCGAGGTCGTCGGCGATCAGGGCGAGCGAGAGGTCGAGGCAGGCGCTGATCCCCGCGCCGGTCCACACATCGCCCTCGCGGATGAAGATCGGGTCGGCGTCGACCTCGATCTCCGGGTGTTCGTCGGCCAGTTGCCGGGCGGTCGACCAGTGCGTGGTGGCGCGCTTGCCGTCGAGCAGCCCGGCGGCGGCCAGCAGATGTGCCCCGACGCAGACGGAGGTGGTCCGCCGCGTCCGCGCGGCGAGCGTCTTCACCCGTTCCACCAGCTCGGGATCGACGAGGGCGTGCACCCGCCGTTCGCTGTCGATCTCCACCGAACCGGGCACGATGAGGGTGTCGATGCTCCGCCCGGCGGCCTCGTCGAAGGTGGTGTCGGGCAGGATGCGCACCCCGGCAGCGGTGGTGACGGGCTCCAACGTCTCGGCGGCCAGGACGACTTCATATCCCGCGGCGTCGTCGGTCTCGCGGCGCGCGAGCGAGAAGACCTCGGGAGGCCCGGTGACGTCGAGCAGGTCGACGCCGCCGAAGAGCACGATGACGACGAGCCGTCGGACGGTATCCATGGGTTGCCCTCCTCCGCCGGCACGCCGCCTCATGTCGGTATCTGCATGCTAGACGTCATTGTGGACATCCGGGGCGACTCCTAGCGTGGAGAACGGCTCCCCGCACGGAACGGGCGAGCACTTCCCCTACGTACGACCCGAGGCGGTACACCCATGTCCCGAACCACCCTGCGCGAACTCAACGGCTTCGACGCGACCCCGGCCACGCTGACCGGCTCGACGCTGATCCTCGTCGACTTCCAGAACACCTACACCCGCGGCGTGCTGGAACTCGACGGCTGGCAGCCCTCGTTGGACGCCGCCGCGCACCTGCTGGCCCGGGCCCGCGAGGCGGGGACGAAGGTCGTGCACGTCATCAACGACGGCGGCGAGGGCACCCCGTACGACATCCGGGCCGAGATCGGGCGGATCCACCCGGCGGTCGCCCCGGCCGACGGAGAGCCGGTCGTCGTCAAGCAGGTCCCGAACGCCTTCCACGGCACGGACCTCGGTGAGCACGTGCCCGCCGGCCAGGACGTGATCATCACGGGCTGGATGACGCACATGTGCGTGGCGTTCACGGCCGAGGGCGCGTTCCTGCGCGGCAACCGTCCCACGGTCGTCGCCGACGCCTGCGCGACGAGATCCCTGCCGGCGCTCGGTTCCGACCTCGACGCCGCCCAGGTGCACCACAGCGCCCTGGCCACGATCGGCGACCTGTACGGGGTCGTCGTCGCGTCCCAGAAGGAGATCGCCCGATGAGCTGCTCCGCGGGCCCGGACCAGCGGGTCAGGCGGGCAGTCCTCGGGCGGGGGCGGGCGGGAGGTGGACGGTCATGATCAGGTGGCAGGTCCCGGTGCCCGCGCCGCGGTAGGCGTGGGGGACGTCGCCGTCGAACGTGGCGGTCTGTCCGGCCTCGACGGGATGCTCGGCACCGTCGGCGACGAGGACCATCCGTCCGGCGGTGACGCTGACGGTTTCCACGACGCCGGCCTGGTGGGGGTGGCTGGGGTACTCCTCGCCGGGCTCCAGTCTCCAGCGCCAGACCTCGACCGGGGCCGGCCCCGAGGTGGTCAGCATGAGCCGTGCCTCGCCGCCCTTCTCCCCGGCCCACAGGGGCATGACCGTGTCGCAGGACACGACGCGGACCCGGCCTTCGACCGGCCCCTCCATCAGTGCGGACACCGAGACGCCCAGGGTGTCGGCGAGGCGGACCAGCGTGGCGAAGTTCGGGTTGCCCTGCGCCTTCTCCAGGGCGACGAGGGCGCCCTTGCTGACCTTGGCCCGGCGGCCGAGTTCGTCCAGGGACAGTCCGGCGCGGGTGCGGGCCGCACGGACGTTGTGCGAGAGCGTTCGCAGCGCCGCCTCGGTCTCGGTCATCGCTGTCACCCCTCCAAGCGGGTCGGTCACTGCACTGGTCCACGCGGTCGGTCGGTTGACAGCCCACGGTCGGTGCGTTGTACGGTGTAGTCGTTCCATTGATAGTAAGGGATGTACTCCCCGTGATCGCTCTGCTGCTGGCCCTGGGCAGCTCCCTGGCCTACGGATGCGCCGACTTCCTCGGCGGCCTGGGCGCCCGCAAGGCCCATGTGCTGCGCACCGTGGTGATCGCCGCCCCGGCCTCGCTCACCGTCGAGCTGCTGCTGTGGCCCCTGCTCGGCGCCTCCTTCGCGCCGGCGACCCTGGCCTGGGGCGCCGCGTCCGGTGTGGCGTCGGCCGCCGCGTTCGCCCTGCTCTACAAGACCCTGGCGATCGGCCCCATGAACGTGCTGTCCCCGATCACCGCCCTGGTGTCGGCGATGCTGCCGGTCGGCGTCGGGCTGGCACAGGGCGAGCGCCTGGGGCCGGCCGGGCTGCTCGGCCTGCCGCTGGCGCTGGCGGCCGTGGTGCTGGTCAGCGCCGGGCACGGCGCGAAGTCGGCCCGCCCCTCGCGTACCGCGCTTCTCCTGGCCTTCGGCGCAGGGGCCGCCATCGCCCTGCAGCTGGTCTTCCTGCACCAGGCGCCCTCCGACAGCGGCGTCGGCCCGCTGATCGTCGGCCGCGCCGTGTCCTCCGCCGTCACCTTGGCCGCGGCCGGGGCGATGTTCCGGCGGCTGGGCGCGGAGAAGCCCGCCTACGGGATCTCCGCGGCGGCCGGGGTGCTCGACTCGATCGCCAATCTGCTGTTCCTGCTCGCCGCCCGCAGCGGCGACCTGGCCGTGGTCGCCGTGATCACCGCCCTGTACCCGGCCGCCACCGTCCTGCTCGCCCGCAACGTCCTGGCCGAACGCATCCACCGCGGCCAACTCATCGGCCTGGGCACCGCCGCCGTCGCCGTCAGCCTCCTCGCCCTCACCTGAACCACCACCCTCCACGGAAGGAGACCGGCATGTTCATCCAGCCCTGGGACGCCGCCCTCGACGACACCGAATGGCAGAGCTGGATCGCGAACGACCACGACTTCGGCCTGCTGAGCGTCAACGGCCTGCGCGGACACGCACCGGTCGTCGTGCCCACCCACTTCACCGTCGACGGCACGGACCTGCTCGTGCATCTCGCCCGCCCCAACCCCGTCTGGAAGGCGATCGAGGCCGACCCGGACGTCACCTTCACGGTCACCGGCGACTACGCCTTCATCCCCGGGCCCTGGCGCGCCAAGCCCGGTACCGAGCCCACCGACTCCGTCCCCACCAGCTACTACGCCGCCGTCCAGTTCCTCTGCCGGGCCTCCGTCGTCGACGGGCCCGAGGCCAAGGCCGAGCTGCTGCGCCGGCAGATGGCCCACTTCCAGCCCGACGGCGACCACGCTCCCATCGACCCCGACCAGCCGCCCTACGGCCGGATGCTGCCCGGCATCCGCGGCCTGCGCCTCGCTGTCGCCGAGGTCCGCGCGAAGTTCAAGTACGACGACCACAGACCCGTCGAGCAGCGCACCGGCACGGCCCGCCGGCTCACCGAACGCGGCACCGCTCTGGACGCACCCACCGCGGCCCAGCAGCTCCGCCGACTGGACCGCGTCGGCACCTGGAAACCCTGACCACCACCGTCCCGCCCCTCCCCGAACGGATTCCCCGCGATGACCACCTTCCGTATCAGCCCCGCCGTCGCCGACGCCTTCCCCGACACCCTCATCACCGTCGTCGGCGCCGGCGGCCTGGACGGCCGCGCGCCCTGGCCCCGGACCGCCGCCGCCATGGAGGAGCTGGAGCGGGACCTCGCCTCCGGCGCCTGGTCCCCCGCCGACGAAAGCGACCCGCGCATCGAGGCGTGGCACACGGCCTACCGCTCCTTCGGCACCAACCCCCGCCGCATCCGCCCCAGCGTCGACGCCCTGGGACGCCGCATGGCGAAGAAGGGCACCCTTCCCCGGATCAGCCCCGCCGTCGACTCCTACAACGCCGTCTCCGTCCGTCACGGCCTGCCCGCCGGAGCCTTCGACCTCGACCACGTCACCGGCGACATCGGGATCCGCTACGCGGAGGGCACCGAGACCTTCACCCCGCTCGGCGAACCCGACACCGTCGAGAACCCCAAGCCCGGCGAGATCATCTACGCCGACACCACCGACGTCCTCACCCGGCACTGGAACCACCGCGACGCCCACCGCACCCGCGTCACCGAAGGCTCCACCCACGTCGCCTTCGTCCTCGAAACCCTCCACGCCACCCGCGACGGCCACCTCCTCGAAGCCGCCGCCGAAGAACTGCGCGGCCTGCTCATCCCGCACGCCGCAGCGACCACGGTTCACCACCTCACCCGGAAGCAGCCTGAAGCCACCGTCTGAGACCGCCCGAGGTCCGTCACCGCCCGCGTCCCGTCACCAGAGGACGATCAGACGCGCGACCTTCCTGCCAGACCTGCGACGACTGCGACCGCGCCCTCCCGCGAAACCCGCGAGCACCACACGTACCGCGAGCACCTACTCACCGCGGCCCGGTCCGCCGGGCCCGCCCCAGCGCTGCTGCTCCCGCACCCGCCGCCTCATGTGCGCGCCGGGGATCGCGAGGGCCAGCAGGACGGGGACCGCGGCGGCGATGCCGAACCAGAGGAAGAGGGCGAGGTAGCCGTAGGCCGCGTTCCTCGTGTCCTGGTCCGCCCGTACGAGGAGGACGACGCTCACCACGAACGCCACCGCCATGAGGGCCCCCACGACGATCGCGGACCAGGTGAGGACTCCCGCCCAACGGCGGTAGCCGGCGGTCACCTCCGAGGGCTGGGGCGGCGCGAACTCCCAGGGCGCACCGGGCGGGTGGGGGCGGTGCGTGGGCGGTGGCTGCTGGGCGGGCATGGGCCCAGTTCTACGCCGCACCGCCCCGGAACACCACCCCGTCACGGGTCACGTCCTGTGGCCGTCCCACATCGCCGCGCCGAAGCTGCGCACCAGGGCGATCAGCGCCGCGCCCAGCCGCCAGTCCACCTCCGGTGCGTGCAGGTGCAGTTTGTCGCCCCGCGACCGGAACTCCAGCGGCATCCGGCCCGCCGCCCGCCAACGGATGCGCCGTGGGGCACGCGCGGCCCCGCCCTCGTTCCCCGGGGCGCCGTCGAGCAGGGTGGCGACGACGACCACCACCATGAGAGGCAGGCACAGCCACCACACGAACCACCACACGATGCGCCCCTTGTAACCCACCATCTCGGGGCCGCCGGGCTGGGTCACGGTCCAGCGGGTGCGCAGGCCCCGGCCCCGGAGCGCCTTCTCGCGCACGACCGTGCCGATCAACTCTCCCTGGGGGCCCAGTACCTGGAAGATGGCAACCCCGCCGTCGGCGGACCGGGTCACCACGGTCGCCACCCGTTCCCGGCGGTGCTCGTCGGCCCACAGCACGAAGGAGCGTGCACCGGTCCTGCGGGCCTCCAGGTAGGCGGGGACGCCGCCCGGGGGCAGTTCGCGCTCGGGGCGGGCCACCACGCTGTGCGTCCCCGATCCGTCGAAGAAGTCGATGGTGTCCTCGACCGTGGGCGGCGGGGTGAGGCTGCGGACCTTTCGCCGACCGCTGTTCATCCTCAGTACGTTGCTCACCCGGGACTCTCCTTGGGGGGGGTCCGACAACCGGCTGCCCACTTTAAGGGTCAACAAGAAAGGGCGGCAGGCCCGCAGGCCCGCCGCCCCTCCCTCACCTCACACCACGGTTACTGGATGACCGTGATCCGGTCCGTCGCCGGCGGGGCCAGCGGGGCGGTGGCCGTGGAGTGGGCCGCCAGGTAGGCGTTGAACAGGTCCAGGTCCGACGCGCCGACCAGTTTGTTCGTGCCAGCGCCCAGGGCCGGGAAGCCGTCGCCGCCGCCCGCGAGGAACTCGTTCATCGCGACACGGTAGGTGCGCGCCGGGTCGATCGCCTCGCCGTTCAGCCGGATGGTGTCGGCGACCACGCGGTCCGCGCCGCTCTTCGTCAGGTCGAGCGTGTAGGTGAGGCCCCTGGAGACCTGGAGGATCTTCGGGCTGGCCGCGTTCGCCCCGCTGACCTGCTGCTGGAGTGCGGCGATCAACTGGGCGCCCGTCAGGTCGACGACGTTCATCATGTTGGTGAACGGCTGCACGGTGAACGCCTCGCCGTAGGTGACGACCCCGTCGCCCTCACTGCCGGACGCCTTGTGCACCAGGTCCGCGCGGATACCGCCCGGGTTCATGAACGCGACTTCCGCGCCGCCCTTGTCGGCCGGGGCGAGCCCTTCGAGCTGGGCGTCGGCGATGACGTTGCCGAGCGGCTTCTCGGGGGCCGTGGAGCCGCGGCCGTTGATGTCGGCGCTGATCCAGCCCTGCGGCTTGTTCGCGATCGGGGCCGCGAGCCTGTTCCAGCGGTCGATGAGGCGGGTCATGTCGGGGGCCTTGGGCTGGTCCCGGGTCACGACGTGGTTCGCGGACTTCACCGACGTACGGACGATGTCGTTCGTGCGGCGGTCGTAGGTCAGCGTGGTGTCCGTGTACAGCTTGCCGAACGACGACGCCGACGTGACCATGCGCGGCTTGCCGGACGGGTCCGGGACCGTGCACACGTACGCCTGGTGGGTGTGGCCCGTGACCAGGGCGTCCACCTTCGGCGTGATGCCCTTGGCGATGTCGACGATGGGGCCGGAGATGCCGTCGCCCGCACCGGGGCTGTCGCAGTCGTAGTTGTACGAGGTGGAGGCGGCGGCCCCGCCCTCGTGGATCAGCGCCACGATCGACTTGACGCCCTTGCGGTCCAGCTCGCGGGCGTACTTGTTGATCGTCTCGACCTCGTCGTGGAACTTCAGGCCCTTGACGCCGTTGGCCGTGACGATGTCCGGGGTGCCCTCCAGGGTCACACCGATGAAGCCGATCTTGACGCCGTTCTTCTTCCAGACGGTGTACGGCCTCAGCAGCGGCTTGCCGGTCTTCTCCTTGGTCACGTTGGCCGCGAGGTAGGGGAAGTCCGCTCCCTTGAACTTCTTGCCCTTCTCGTAACAGCCCTCGACCGGGTGGCAGCCGCCGTTCTGGAGGCGGGCCAGCTCGGTGGCGCCCTCGTCGAACTCGTGGTTGCCGACCGCCGTGACGTCCAGGTCGAGACCGTTCAGCGCCTCGATCGTCGGCTCGTCGTGGAAGAGGCCCGACAGCAGCGGACTCGCGCCGACCATGTCGCCGCCGGCCGCCGTGACGGAGTACGGGTTGCCCTTGCGCGCGGTGCGCAGCGAGGTCGCCAGGTACTCGACGCCACCGGCCGGGATCGCCTTGACCGTGCCGTCGGGCTGCGTCTCGGAGACGTTGCCCGCCGAACCGGCCGGCGGCTCCAGATTGCCGTGCAGGTCGTTGAACGACAGCAACTGCACGTCGACGGTACGGGGCTTGTGGCCGTGCCCGTGGCCCCGGTCATGGGCCCCGGCCGGCATCGCGGCGACGAGCGCGCCCACGGTGGCCAGACCGGCCGCGGCGGCGAGCACCCGCCGGGACGCGCGGTTCTTCTGTGGAGTCGCTGACATCGGTCCCCTTGTGTGTCAGTGGTGTCAGTACTGCATCCTGCGTGCCGCAGCCTAGAGTCAACGCGCGTAGCGCAACAGGTGTTCGGGGTTACGGACTGGTTGCCATCCGGCCAAATGGCTCCTTTGCGCACCATGAACGGCCCGCCTTCCCCGCCGCGGACGGCCCGGCTCCCCGCCCCGCACGCGCCCCGACCGCGCACCCCGCCCCGCCGCGCCACCCCCGGGCGCGGCGTCGCCGTACGCTCGGAGGCATGACGACTGACGCACCCCTCCCCGCTCCCGGACGCGAGATTCAGACCCTCGACGCACTCGGCTCCGCACAGGCCGAGGCCGTCCTCGCCCTGCTCTCCGAGGCGGCCGCGTCCGACGGCCGGCAGGCGGTCTCCGAGCAGGGCAGGCTCCGGATCCGGGGCGGACACCGCGACGGCGTACGGCACTTCCTGCTCACCGTCGACGGCACGCTCGCCGGATACGCCCAGCTCGAGGACACCGACCCGGTCGAGGCCCCGGCCGCCGAGCTGGTCGTCCACCCCGACCGGCGCGGCAACGGACACGGCCGCGCGCTCGGCGCCGCCCTCCTCGCCGCGACCGGCAAACGGCTGCGGGTCTGGGCGCACGGCGGCACCGCCGCGGCCCGCCACCTCGCCCAGGTGCTCGGCCTCTCCCTCTTCCGCGAACTGCGCCAGCTGCGGCGGAGCCTGATCCCGCTCGACCTCGCCGAGCCGGTCCTGCCCGAGGGTGTGACCGTACGGACCTTCGAGCCGGGGCGGGACGATGCCGCCTGGCTCGCCGTGAACCGCGCGGCCTTCGCCCACCATCCGGAGCAGGGGTCGCTGACCCAGCAGGACCTGGACGACCGCGAGGCGGAGCCCTGGTTCGACCCGAAGGGCTTCTTCCTGGCCGAGCGGGACGGGGAGATCGTCGGCTTCCACTGGACGAAGGTGCACGCCGAGGAGCAGGTCGGCGAGGTGTACGTCGTCGGGGTCCTGCCGGAGGCCCAGGGCGGCGGCCTCGGCAAGGCGCTGACCTCGATCGGCCTGCACCACCTGGCCGCCGAGGCGCTGCCCACCGCGATGCTCTACGTGGACGCGGACAACACGGCGGCCGTGACGGTGTACGAGCGGATGGGCTTCACCACGCACGAGGTGGACCTGATGTACCGCACGGAGTCCTGAACCCTCCGTCAGACCTCCGCGGGGCGGCGTCACTTGACGCCGCCCCTTCCCGGCCCTCGCCCTCGGCAAGCGGCCCGAACTGATGCTGCTGGACGAGCCGGTGGCGGACCTCGACCCCCTCGCCCGGCATGAGCTGATGGGCGTCCTGACGGCGGAGACCGCCGAGCACGGCACCACCATCGTGATGTCCTCGCACATCCTCACCGAGTTGGAAGGCGCCTGCGACTACCTCCTGTTCGTCGGGCGGACGCGTCCGGCTCGGCGGCGGGGCGCCGTCGCCTCCTTCGCCGAGGTGCACCCCGCCTCCCCTTACTGGCCCCTCCAGCTCGTCGAGACCGGCATCCTCCCGGCCCTCGCCGCCCTCGCCGTGTTCGCCGCCTTCCGGGTCCTGCGCCGCCTGCACGGCTGAGCGGAGCATCCGGCGAGACCCGTCGTCCGGGCCCCACGAGGGGTGGGCCCGGACGACGAACACGTACAGTGACCGCGAGGGCCGCCCGCAGGCACACCGCTTCCTGTACGTCATGTCGCCGTTACCGGCCATTCAGACGCTCTTGCGACCCTCGCGGGATGCAGCCAGCTGTGCCCGCCCCCCGCCGCGACGGGAGAGCCCGTGACCCCGGGTTCCCCGGGCCTTCCGCGATCTTTCCGGGCTCCGACGCGCCTGAGGGGCGCTCCGCGCGGAACAATAGGTCCATGAGCCAGCAGCCCAGCTCCGAGGTCCCCGCCCAGCCGTCCGTCGGCTCGCTCGCCGCGCACCGGCCGCACGCCACCCCGGCGTCCCACGGGGTCGGCTTCTCCACCGCCGCCGACCTGGATCCCGATCTCGACGCCGACGCGGACGCCTACGAGCCCGACCGGGACGGCGACGAGCTGCCCCAGGGGCGGTTCCTGGACCGCGAACGCAGCTGGCTCGCGTTCAACGAACGGGTGCTGGAGCTGGCCGAGGACCCGGCCACGCCCATCCTGGAGCGGGCCAACTTCCTCGCCATCTTCGCCTCGAACCTGGACGAGTTCTTCATGGTCCGGGTGGCCGGCCTCAAGCGCCGCATCGCCACCGGCGTCGCCACCCGCTCCGCCTCCGGCCTCCAGCCCCGCGAGGTGCTGGACCTCATCTGGACCCGCTCGCGCGAACTCATGGCGCGGCACGCCGCCTGCTTCCAGCAGGACATCGCCCCGGACCTGTCCGACGAGGGCATCCAGCTGATCCGCTGGCCGGACCTGACCGAGAAGGAGCAGGCCCGCCTGTTCACCTTCTTCCGGCAGCGCGTCTTCCCGGTCCTGACCCCGCTGGCCGTCGACCCCGCGCACCCCTTCCCGTACATCTCCGGGCTCTCCCTCAACCTCGCCGTCGTCGTCCGCAACCCGGTCAGCGGCCACCGCCACTTCGCCCGGGTCAAGGTCCCGCCGCTGCTGACCCGCTTCCTGGAGGCGTCCCCGCAGCGGTACGTCCCCATCGAGGACGTCATCGCGGCACACCTGGAGGAGCTGTTCCCGGGCATGGAGGTGCTGGCGCACCACATGTTCCGGGTCACCAGGAACGAGGACCTGGAAGTCGAGGAGGACGACACGGAGAACCTCCTCCAGGCCCTGGAGAAGGAGCTCATGCGCCGCCGGTTCGGTCCGCCGGTGCGCCTGGAGGTCGAGGAGTCCATCGACCCGTACGTCCTGGACCTGCTGGTCCGCGAGCTGAAGGTGTCCGACGCGGAGGTCTACCCGCTGCCCGGACCGCTCGACCTGACCGGCCTGTTCGCCATCGCCTCGCTGGACCGGCCGGAGCTGAAGTTCCCCAAGTTCATCGCGGGCACCCACCGGGACCTGGCCGAGGTGGAGTCCGCCTCCGCGCCCGACATCTTCGCCGCCCTGCGCGAACGCGACGTCCTGCTCCACCACCCGTACGACTCGTTCTCCACCTCCGTCCAGGCGTTCCTGGAGCAGGCGGCGGGCGACCCGGACGTGCTGGCCATCAAGCAGACGCTGTACCGCACCTCCGGCGACTCCCCGATCGTGGACGCCCTGATCGACGCGGCCGAGTCCGGCAAGCAGGTCCTGGTCCTCGTCGAGATCAAGGCCCGCTTCGACGAGCAGGCCAACATCAAGTGGGCCCGGAAGCTGGAGGAGGCGGGCTGCCATGTCGTCTACGGCCTCGTCGGGCTGAAGACCCACTGCAAGCTCTCCCTCGTCGTCCGCCAGGAGGGCGACACCCTGCGCCGCTACTCCCACGTCGGCACCGGCAACTACCACCCCAAGACGGCCCGGCTGTACGAGGACCTCGGCCTGCTCACGGCGGACCCGCAGGTCGGGGCGGACCTCTCCGACCTGTTCAACCGGCTCTCCGGCTACTCCCGCCGCGAGACCTACCGCCGTCTCCTGGTCGCCCCGAAGTCCCTGCGCGACGGGCTGATCGCCCGTATCAACAAGGAGATCACCCACCACCGGGCCGGCCGCCCCGCCTACGTCCGGTTCAAGGTCAACTCGATGGTCGACGAAGCGATCATCGACGCCTGCTACCGGGCGGCCCAGGCGGGAGTCCCCGTCGACATCTGGGTGCGCGGGATCTGCGCGATCCGCCCCGGGGTCGCCGGGCTCTCCGAGAACATCCGGGTCCGCTCCATACTCGGCCGCTTCCTCGAACACTCCCGGATCTTCGCCTTCGGCAACGGCGGCGAGCCCGAGGTGTGGTTCGGCAGCGCCGACATGATGCACCGCAACCTCGACCGCCGGATCGAAGCCCTGGTCCGGGTCACCGACCCCGCCCACCGCGCCGCACTCAGCCGACTCCTGGAGACCGGTATGGCCGACACCACCTCCTCCTGGCACCTGGGCCCCGACGGGAACTGGACCCGGCACGCCACGGACGCGGACGGCCAGCCGCTGCGGCACGTCCAGGAAATGCTCATCGACGCCCGGAGGCGCAGGCGTGCGACGCCCTGACCAGCAGACGACGACCCGGCCCACGTCGGATCCCGCCCCGGGGACCGGCACCGACGCCACGGTGGACGCGCCGCCGGACGGGACCACGAGGGCGACAAGCCCTCCCGACGGAACCACGGCGCCGGGGCACCCCGCCGGACCCGGACCCTCCGGAACCAGCCCCGCCGGGCCCGGACCCTCCGGAACCGGCCCCGCCGCGGCCCGCGCCGCAGCAGGCCACCCTGCCGGGGACCTGACCACGGAGGCGGTCCTCGCGCCCTACCTCAGGGGGCAGGCCGCGGACTTCCTGCGCAGCCTGCGCCTGCACCACGAGCACAGCGCCCCCGCCGAGTCCGGGGGCCACGACGCCGCGGCCGCCATCCGCGCACTGCGCCGCGCGGCCCGCCGGATCAGCGGCTCCCTGCACACCTTCCGGGCCGCCCTCGACCCGCACTGGGCCGACCAGCTCCGCGCCGAGCTGGCCTGGCTCTCCGGCGTACTCGCCCGCGAACACGCCTACGCCGGCCGGCTCACCCGGCTCGTCGAGGCCCTGCACCAGCTCTCCGGGCCCGCCCTCCCCGCCGCCCGGGGGGCCAGGGCCGCCGGGGAAGCCGCCGCGTCCGACGCCCAGGGCCGTGCCGCGCTCGGGGTCGGGGCCGCGCGCGCCGGGGCGCTGCTGGAACGCCGCCTCACCCTCGCCCGGACCCGGTCGCACTCCGCCGCCCTCCAGGCGCTCGGCTCCTCCCGGTTCCACGCGGTCGCCGACGCCGTCGCGCTCCTGGCCTCCGACGTGCCGCTGGCCCCCGGCACCACGGCCCGGACCGCCGAAGCCCTCCTGGAGCCCGCCGAACGCGCCGAGCAACGCCTCCTCGCCGCGGTGGCCGCCCTCCCGCCCGCCGACTCCGAGCCGTACAACGAGGCGCAGGACGCGGCGTGGCACCAGGCCCGTCTGCTGCTGCGGCTCCACCGGTACGCCCACGAGGTCGTCCTCGGCGCCGCCTCCCCGGCCCTCGCCTCCTGCGGGCACGCCCTCGACCTGCACCGGGACGCGGTGGAGGCAGCCGCGGCGGCGGCCGCGGCGGCCCGCACACCCCGGATCGCCCCGGCCACGGCGTACGCGCTGGGCGTGCTCCACGCGGACCAGCGCCACGAGGTGGAGGCGGCGCGGGCGGTGTTCCGCGAGACCTGGCCGTATGCCACGGCCCTGACGGCGCCATGAGCGCGGACCCCCGCGGCCCCGTGATCCGCGCCGCGGGATGCGTGCTGTGGCGGCGCGGCCCGGACGGCGGCAGCGTGGAGGTGTGCCTGGTACACCGCCCGAAGTACGGCGACTTCTCCTTCCCGAAGGGCAAGCTCAAGCGCGACGAGGAGCCGCTGGCCGCCGCCGTACGGGAGGTGCTGGAGGAGACCGGGCACCACTGCGCGCCGGGCCCCCGCCTCCCCACCGCGCACTACATGGTGGACGGGCGGCCCAAGGAGGTCGCGTACTGGGCCGCCGAGGCGACCGGCGGCTCGTTCACGGCCAACGACGAGGTGGACCGCATCTTGTGGCTGGCCCCCGACGCCGCCCGCGCCCGGCTCACCCAGCCCCGTGACGTCCGGCAGCTGACCGCGTTCCTGGACACGCTGCCCAGGCCCTGACCACCGCTTCGGACCGGCCCCGCACCCGCCTGCCCGACACGGTTCACCTGCCGTTCACCCTCCCCCGTCGACGGCTTCACCTGTTCTGCCTAATTTCGGACGTACAAGGTGCGCGGCGGCAAGCCACGGCACCCCTCCTCATCGCACGCCGTCGTAGAACGAAACGACCACGGCGGCTCCTGGAAGGAACACCCGAAAGTGAAGCTTCAGCGCAAGAACCGGCTTCGTGCCACCGCGCTCGGTGCCCTCGCCGTCTCCGGCGCCCTGGTCCTCACGGCGTGCGGTTCGGATGACAACACGGGCGGCGGCACGGCCGGCACCGGCGAGAAGACGACCGCCGCGTCGAACGTCGACTGCGGCAAGGCCAAGGGCCAGCTCCGCGCCTCCGGCTCCAGCGCGCAGAAGAACGCCATGGACCTCTGGGTCAAGAACTACATGGCCGCCTGTTCCGGTGTGGAGATCAACTACAACTCGTCCTCCTCCGGCGAGGGCATCGTCGCCTTCAACCAGGGCACCGTCGGCTTCGCCGGCTCCGACTCGGCGCTGAAGCCCGAAGAGGTCGCCGACTCCAAGAAGATGTGCAAGACCGGCCAGGGCATCAACCTGCCGATGGTCGGCGGCCCGGTCGCGATCGGCTTCAAGCTGGAGGGTGTCGACAAGCTCACGCTGGACGCCCCGACCCTCGCCAAGATCTTCGACAGCAAGATCAAGAAGTGGAACGACCCGGCGATCGCCAAGCTGAACGACGGCGTCGACCTCCCGGACAAGGCCATCCAGGCCTTCCACCGCTCCGAGGACTCCGGCACCACGCAGAACCTCGGCAAGTACCTCGGCGCCGCGGCTCCGGACGACTGGAAGTACGAGGCCGAGAAGAAGTGGCCGGCCCCCGGTGGCCAGGCCGCGTCCGGTTCCTCCGGCGTCGCCGCCCAGGTGAAGCAGGTCGACGGCGCGATCGGCTACTTCGAGCTCTCCTACGCCAAGTCCCAGTCCATCCCGACCGTGGACATCAACACCGGTGGCGCCGCCCCGGTCCAGGCCACGTCGGAGAACGCCTCCAAGGCCATCGCCGCCGCCAAGATCAAGGGCACCGGCAAGGACCTGGCGCTCGACCTCGACTACACCACCAAGGCCGAGGGCGCCTACCCGCTGGTCCTGGTGACGTACGAGGTCGTCTGCGACAGCGGCAACAAGCCCGAGACGCTCGACACCGTCAAGTCCTTCCTCTCCTACGCCGCCTCCGACGACGGCCAGAAGATCCTGACCGACGCCGGCTACGCCCCGATCCCGGCCGAGATCAACGCCAAGGTCCGCGAGACCATCGGCTCCCTCTCGTAACACCCCGGGGCGGCCGGGTCCCCACCCGGGCCCGGCCGCCCCGGCCATCCGGTGCACCGCCGCCAGGGGAGCCACGGCTCCCCCACACAGACCGGAAAGACCATGGCTTCCACCACACCCATAGACATGCCACCGGCCCCGCCGGCCCCGCCCGAACGGGCCGGGCTCCCCAAGTCCAGCGGGCGCGCGGGCGACAAGATCTTCCTGGGCCTCTCCCGCGGCTCGGGCATCCTGCTGCTCGTGATCATGGCGTCGATCGCCGTGTTCCTCACCTACCGCTCGGTGCTCGCCATCTCGAAGGACGAGGGAAACTTCCTCACCACCTTCGACTGGAACCCGGCCGGGGACCCCCCGGTCTTCGGCATCGCGGTCCTGCTCTTCGGCACGGTCGTCAGCTCGATCATCGCGATGCTCATCGCGGTTCCGATCGCTGTCGGCATCGCCCTGTTCATCTCGCACTACGCGCCGCGCAAGCTGGCCGCCCCGATCGCGTACGTGGTCGACCTGCTGGCCGCCGTGCCCAGCATCGTCTACGGCATCTGGGGCGCCCTCGTCCTCGTGCCGTATCTGGAGGGCCTCAACCTCTGGCTCGACCAGTTCTTCGGCTGGACGTACATCTTCGAGAAGACCGAGGTCGGCGTCGCCCGCTCGCTCTTCACCGTCGGCATCCTGCTCGCGATCATGATCCTGCCGATCGTGACCAGCGTCAGCCGCGAGGTCTTCCTCCAGGTCCCGAAGATGAACGAGGAGGCCGCGCTCGCGCTCGGCGCCACCCGCTGGGAGGTCATCCGCCTCTCCGTGCTGCCCTTCGGCCGCTCCGGCATCATCTCCGCCTCGATGCTGGGCCTCGGCCGCGCGCTCGGCGAGACGATGGCCGTCGCCACGGTCCTCTCCCCGAACTTCCTCATCTCGCTGCACCTGCTCAACCCGGGCGGCGGCACGTTCGCCCAGAACATCGCGGCCAACTTCGGCGAGGCCGACGCGTTCGGGCGGGACGCCCTGATCGCCTCCGGTCTCGTCCTCTTCGTCCTCACCCTGCTGGTCAACGGCGCGGCCCGGCTCATCATCGCCCGCCGCAAGGAGTACTCGGGGGCCAACGCATGAGCCACGCACCCACCGGCGTCATGGAACGCCCGTCGCCCGCATCGCCCTCCCCGGAGAGCAGCCTCGGCAGCCGCTCCCTGCCCCGCCTCGCACCGCTCGGCTTCGCCGTCGTCTCCGTCGCGCTCGGCGTCGGCATCTCGCTGGCCGCCGGCTGGGAGAGCCGCATCCAGTGGGGCCTGATCTCGGCCCTGCTCTTCCTGGCCATCTCCTACGTCGCCACGACGGTCGTCGAGAACCAGCGCCAGGCCAAGGACCGCCTCGCCACCAGCGTGATGTGGGTCTGCTTCCTGATCGCCGTCGTCCCGCTCGCCTCGCTGCTCTGGACGACGATCGTCCGCGGCGCGGAGCGGCTCGACGGTTACTTCCTCACCCACTCGATGGCCGGTGTGCTCGGCTTCGAGCCCAGCGGCGGCGTCTACCACGCGCTGATCGGCACCCTGGAGCAGGTCGGCATCGCCACGGTGATCTCCGCCCCGCTCGGCCTGCTGACCGCCGTCTACCTCGTCGAGTACGGCAAGGGCTCGCTGGCCAGGGCCGTCACCTTCTTCGTCGACGTGATGACGGGCATCCCGTCCATCGTGGCCGGTCTCTTCATCCTGTCGATCATGCTGATCGCCAACCTGGAGCCCTCCGGCCTGATGGGCGCCCTCGCCCTGACGATCCTGATGATCCCCGTCGTGGTCCGCTCCACCGAGGAGATGCTCAAGCTCGTCCCCAACGAGCTGCGCGAGGCCTCCCTCGCCCTCGGCATCCCGAAGTGGCGCACCATTCTCAAGGTGGTCCTGCCGACCGCGATCGGCGGCATCACCACGAGCGTCATGCTCGCCATCGCCCGTATCGCCGGTGAGACGGCCCCGATCATCCTGCTGGTCTTCGGCAGCCAGCTGATCAACACGAACCCCTTCGCGGGCGCCCAGTCCTCGCTGCCGTTCTACATCTACGAGCAGTACAAGATCGGCGAGGCCGCGTCCTACGACCGCGCCTGGGCAGCGGCCCTGGTGCTGATCGCCTTCGTCATGATCCTCAATCTCGTGGCCCGCGGTATCGCCCGCTGGAAGGCCCCGAAGACCGGTCGCTGACGCGGCCATCAGCGACCTCCGAAAGAAGCAGTGATTCCCATGGCCAAGCGCATCGACATCAGCGGCCTGACCGCCTACTACGGCAGCCACAAGGCCATCGAGGACATCTCGATGACCGTGGAGCCCCGCTCCGTGACGGCCTTCATCGGCCCGTCCGGCTGCGGCAAGTCCACCTTCCTGCGCACCCTGAACCGGATGCACGAGGTCACCCCCGGCGGCCGCGTCGAGGGCAAGGTGCTGCTGGACGACGAGGACCTCTACGCCTCCAACGTCGACCCGGTCACCGTGCGCCGCACGGTCGGCATGGTCTTCCAGCGCCCCAACCCCTTCCCCACCATGTCGATCTTCGACAACGTGGCGGCCGGCCTGCGGCTGAACGGCAGCTACCGCAAGAGCGAGCTGAACGACGTCGTCGAGAAGTCCCTGCGCGGCGCGAACCTCTGGAACGAGGTCAAGGACCGGCTCAACAAGCCCGGCTCCGGCCTCTCCGGCGGTCAGCAGCAGCGCCTGTGCATCGCCCGCGCCATCGCGGTCGAGCCACAGGTCCTGCTGATGGACGAGCCCTGCTCGGCGCTCGACCCGATCTCGACCCTCGCCATCGAGGACCTGATCGGCGAGTTGAAGGAGCGCTTCACGATCGTCATCGTGACGCACAACATGCAGCAGGCGGCCCGCGTCTCGGACCGCACCGCGTTCTTCAACCTCGCGGCGGTCGGCAAGCCCGGCCGGCTCATCGAGATCGACGAGACGGAGCGGATCTTCTCCAACCCGTCGGTCCAGGCCACGGAGGACTACATCTCCGGCCGCTTCGGCTGAGCCACCCCGGCTCCACGCCCCCGATACGGCCTTGCGGTGCTGCATGGCGGTGCCACCACAAGGCGAAAGGGTCCGCCCCCGTACTCGTACGAGTACGGGGGCGGACCCACACGTGTCAGCAGCGGTTTCCCGCCACTCGGCCGAAAGGCGTCAGCCGAAGAGCAGCAGAACCGCCCCGTAGCTCAGCGCGGCGACCAGGGCCGCGGCGGGCATGGTGATGAACCAGCCCAGGATGATGTTCTTCGCGACGCCCCAGCGCACGGCGTTGACCCGCTTGGTGGCGCCGACGCCCATGATCGCGGAGGTGATGACGTGCGTGGTCGAGATCGGCGCGTGGAAGAGGAACGCCGAACCGAACATGATCGAGGCGCCGGTGGTCTCCGCCGCGAAGCCCTGCGGCGGGTCCAGCTCGATGATCTTGCGGCCGAGAGTGCGCATGATGCGCCAGCCGCCCGCGTACGTACCCAGCGAGAGCATCACGGCACAGGCGATCTTGACCCAGACCGGGATCTCGTCGTTCGGGCCCTCGATGTCGGCGATGACCAGGGCCATCACCACGATGCCCATCGTCTTCTGCGCGTCCTGGAGGCCGTGGCCGAGCGCCATGCCCGCCGCCGAGACCGTCTGCGCGATCCGGAAGCCGCGCTTGGCCTTGTGCGGGTTGGCGTTCCGGAACATCCACATGATGCCGACCATCACCAGATAGCCGACGATCAGGCCGACGAACGGCGAGATGAACATCGGGATGACGATCTTCTCCAGCACACCGGACCAGATGACGTCCGTGCCGCCGGCCAGCGCCGCCCCGACCATGCCACCGAACAGGGCGTGCGAGGACGAGGAGGGGAGGCCGTAGTACCAGGTGATCAGGTTCCAGATGATCGCGCCGACCAGCGCCGCGAACAGGATCCCCATCCCCTTCTGCCCCACGGGCGTGGCGATGAGGCCTTCACTGACGGTCTTGGCCACCCCCTGTCCCAAGAAGGCGCCGGCCAGGTTCATCACCGCCGCCATCGCCAGAGCCGCACGCGGGGTCAGCGCCCGGGTGGAGACCGAGGTGGCGATGGCGTTCGCGGAGTCGTGGAAGCCGTTCGTATACGTGAAGCCGAGCGCGACACCGATGGTCACGATCAGCGCAAAGGTGTCCACGAGGTTCAGGACTCCTTGACCGCGATGGTCTCCACGGTGTTCGCGACGTGCTCGAACGCGTCAGCCGCCTCCTCCAGCGCATCCACGATCTGCTTGAGCTTCAGCACATCCATGGCGTCGTACTTGCCGTTGAAGAGGTGGGCCAGCAGTTTGCGGTGGATCTGGTCGGCCTGGTTCTCCAGCCGGTTGACCTCGATCCAGTACTCGGTGAGGTTGTCCATGGTCCGCAGGCCCGGCATGGCCTCGGCGGTCAGCTCCGCCGCCCGGGCCAGCACCTCGATCTGCTGCTCGACGCCCTTGGGGAGCTCCTGGACCTGGTAGAGGACGACCAGGTCGACGGCCTCCTCCATGAAGTCCATGATGTCGTCGAGCGAGGACGCCAGGTTGTAGATGTCCTCGCGGTCGAACGGCGTGATGAAGGAGGAGTTCAGCTGGTGGAAGATCGCGTGGGTCGCATCGTCCCCCGCGTGCTCCGCTGCCCGCATACGCTCCGCGATCTCGACTCGGGAGGCAGAATCCGCCCCGAGCAGTTCCATCAGGAGTTTCGAGCCCGTGACAATGTTGTCCGCGGAGGCGGAGAACATGTCGTAGAAGCTCGTCTCCCTGGGGGTCAGACGAAAGCGCACGTGGGGTCCTCGGGGTGCTTTGGATTCGGTCAGGCTGATGCTAGGCGCATCATCCGGCCACGGCTAACCGGCGTTCTTCAGTGTCGCCCATCGGACACGGCGATCAGCAGGGACCCCCGGTCACGTTTCGGCAGGATTCGTTACCATATACCCGCCAGGGGTATATCAGGACAACGGGAGGACGCAGATGACCACGACCGGAACCGGGGCCGAGGCAGGGATCACGGGGACGGAAGCGGCGGATGCGGCCGCTCCGGACCCGGGGGCGACCGCCGCACCTGTGGACATCGTCACGGACCACGACCGCGGCATTCACGGCTACCACCACCAGAAGGACGAGCACCTCAAACGCCTGCGCCGGATCGAGGGCCAGATCCGCGGCCTCCAGCGCATGGTCGACGAGGACGTCTACTGCATCGACATACTCACCCAGGTGTCGGCGTCCACGAAGGCCCTCCAGTCCTTCGCCCTCCAGCTGCTGGAGGAGCACCTGCGCCACTGCGTCGCCGACGCGGCCGTCAAGGGCGGCGAGGAGATCGACGCGAAGGTCGAGGAGGCCACGAAGGCGATCGCCCGGCTGCTCCGCACGTGACGCGCTACCGCGCGGGCGTCACCCCCGGCGGGCGGCCTGCCGGGGGACCGTCGCCCAGGACTCGGCGCCCCGGACGTCGAGCACTTCGTCGATACGGTCGGGGCTGAGGCGCTCCTCGCCCGCGGCCGAAGCGGCGATCATCAGCTCGCCGCACAGCTCGATCTCGGCGAGGGCCACACAGTCCTGAGCGTTCGGAGCGCTGAGCGTCACCACGCGCGTCACCTCTCTCTGCCGTCCTCCCGGCCGTCACCGGCCTCTGGCACACCGACTCCCCAGCCTAGGGAGCGCGATACGTGCCGCGCATGGCACGGACGGACCATTTTGAGCCCCCTCCCAACCGGCCCCACCACCCGGCCCGTCCCGGTACCCGCGTCTCCCCCACCCCGCCGGACGCCTGCGGCACCCTCAGCCCTGCCGGATCTCGCCGGTGTAGATGGCGTCCTCGTCCGGCAGCGTCACCGTGACCGGCAGCCCGAACCCGTACAGCAGCAGCGTCGAGACCACCGACACCTCCGGGCCCCGGGCGTCGGAGGAGAAGGTGAAGCGGTGGCGGACCTTCCGCAGCCGGCCGTGTTCGTCGAGGTAGGCGTCGAAAGGCACGGCGTCCTTGCTGAACCCTTTCGCCGCCGCGCTCAGCGCCCCGCGTGACTGCGGCGAGGCGGCCCGGGCCGCCCGGACCAGGTCGGCGACGCCCCGGTAGTGGTGCACCGCCACCCCGGCCAGCTCGGTCTTCCCCGCGTACGTCACATCGGCCGCGCCGCGCAGCAGTTCGGCCGCCGCCATCGGGTCGGTGACCCCGCCGGTGACGAGGTTGCCGTCCTTCAGCCCGGTCGTGTCGATCCTGACCCACTTGTCGTCGGGCACCCCGGCGCCGCGGTTCTTCATGTAGAGCGCCCCGGGGGCCAGCAGCTCGGTGATCGGCCGGTGGCCGTCCGCCCCCGCGGCGTCCTTGCCCGCCGGGTCCTTGGGCAGCACCACCCGGAGCCGCCCCATCTGCTTGCGGAAGTCGTACGCGCCCTGCCCCCGGATCGTGACCCGCGTACCGCCGACGGCCGTCTCCATCGACGTACGGGTCTCCGCACCGCCCGCCTCGACGAGGACGTCCGCCGCCTGCCCGAGCAGATCGAGCGGCCGGTCGGCGGCCACGGAACGCTGCCCGGACCCGTCGGCCGTGCCACCGCCCCCGTCCCCGCCGAAGCACCCGGCGGTGACCGCGATCACTCCGGCCGCGGCGAGGGCGCGGACAGCACGGGCCCCGCCTCCGTCCCTGTACTGCTGCACCACCATCGCCTGCCAACCCCCAACGACTGCCGCCCGGCCGAGCCCTGACCCGCTCCGCATAACGACCGCCGCCGTCCCCCGTCACGCCGCGGGGGCGCTGCGGCCAGTACCGTGGACGGGTGCATGAGGATTCCCCCGCCGCGGCCCGCACCACCGCCGCGCCACGCACCCCCGTCCGGACCACCCCCGTCCTCGCGGAATCGCTGCCGGAGGCTCCCCCTCCGGGCCCGCCCGCCGGGCACAGCGCCACAACGATCGAACGAGGCTCGTTCTGCCTGGCCCGCTGCAGCTGCGGCTGGTCGGGCCCGGCGCGCAGATCCCGGGACCGGGCCCGTACCGACGCCGCCGAACACCTCGCCACCCCCTGATCCACCGCGCGGGTCCGCCGTACCGCTGCGCCGCACCCGGGCCCGTACAGCACGAACCCCCAGGCGCCGGGGACGCCTGGGGGAAGTGGAGGAACGGGAGGGGAGGCAGGAGAGGACCCCCGGGACCGTCAGGCGGCCAGGTCCTTCTCCCCCGGGTCGCCCCGCCGGGAACCGGGCCGCGGCTCGGGGATGCCGACCGCCTCGCCGCGCTCGTCCGCGTACGCGACGGCCGCGCTCTTCGACCGGACGAACCAGCCGACGCGCGGCGAGCGGGCGACCGCCGCCATCAGCGGGGTCAGCAGCGCCATGGCGAGCGGGGCGAGCAGCAGGGTGACGGCCGTACCGAGAGCGAAGCCGCCGATCACGTCGGTCGGGTAGTGGACGCCCATGTAGATCCGGCTGAAACCGGCGAAGAGCGCGAGGCCGATCGCGACGAAGCCGAACTTCCGGTTCGCCACGAAGATGCCGACGGCGATGCCCATGGCCAGGGTGGAGTGGTCGCTGACGAACGAGAAGTCCGTCTTGCCGTGGATCAGGACCTCAAGGCCCTCGTGGTCGTTGAAGGGGCGTGGCCGTTCGACGAAGCCGCGGATCGGGATGTTGATGAGAATCGCGATGGCGGCGGCGAGCGGCGCCCAGACGATGGCTGCGGCAGCCGTGACGGCGTCCTCGGCCGTCCCGCGACCCCGCATGCTCCACCAGCACCACAGGCCCACCAGAACGAGGCCGACCATGATCCCGTACTCGCCGACGTACTCCATGACCCGGTCGAACCAGGTGGGAGCGGCCTTCGCCAGGCCGTTGATGTCGTAGAGCAGACTGACGTCCGGGTTCGACCCGTCGAGTTCGAGTCCAGCCATCTGCTGCGGCCCCTTGCCTTGTCTGCTTCTCTGCTGCGACGCGCGTCCTTGCGTGCCGCCCTGGTCGAACCCCCGTATCCGGTGCGATCCGTTACCGCACTGCACCGCACAGCTTCACTGCCTCACTGCGACGCATGGTCAGTGCGTAGGGCGTTCCCGTTCCCCGTCCAGGGAACGGCCCGGGCGTCGCGTGCGTTCCGCTCTCCACCGAATGATCACTATGACGTTATCGAAGAGTGACTCGTCGTCGCAGCTCAGGGCCCAGGCTTCACGGAGAGTTCCCGCCAGGGCCGACTGCCCGTCAGCACCCTTCGCCGCTCCGGAAGCCCGCGCGAGACGTACGTCACCCCGTGGGCAGATCGGTCGGAAGGGCGGCGGCACCGTCCTTGGTGACCCGGGTCGCACCGAAGTAGTCCGGCGTATCGATCTTGTCGAACCGGATGACCGCCCCGGTGAACGGCGCATTGATCATATAGCCGCCCCCGACGTACAACCCCACGTGCCGGATGGCCCGCGAATTGGCGAGGTCGTCGGAGAAGAACACCAGATCCCCCGGGAGCAGCTCGTCCCGCGAGGGATGCGGCCCCGCGTTGTACTGGTCGTTGGCGACCCGCGGCAGCTCGATGCCCACCGTCCGGTACGCGGCCTGGGTCAGCCCGGAACAGTCGAACCGCCCCTGCTGCTCGGGCGTCCCGTTACCGCCCCACAGGTAAGGCGTGCCGAGCTTCTTCTGGGCGAAGTAGATGGCCCCGGCGGCCTGCCGGGAGGGCGCGACCCGGCCGACGGGCCGGGCGAAGCTCTTCTCCAGGGAACGAATGATCTTGACGTAGTTCTGCGTCTCTCTATAAGGAGGCACGCCGCCGTACTTGATCACCGCGTACGCGCCGGCGTTGTACGCGGCCAGCATGTTGTTCGTCCGGTCGCCCGGCACCTTCTTCACGTACCCGGCGAGCTCGCAGTCGTACGACGCGGCCGAGGGGATCGCGTCGGCGGGGTCCCACACGTCCCGCCTGCCGTCACCGTTGCCGTCGATCCCGTGCGTGGCCCAGGTGCCGGGGATGAACTGGGCGATGCCCTGCGCGGCGGCGTGGCTCTGCGCCCTCGGGTTCCAGCCGCTCTCCTGGTACAACTGCGCGGCCAGCAGAGCCGGGTTGATGGCGGGACAGAGGTTGCCCCACTTCTGCACCAGCGGCTGGAAGCGCGCTGGCACCGCCCCCTTGGCCAGCGCCACGGCGCCGCCGCCCCCCGAGCCGGCGAGGCCGGCGGCGGCGGAGTACGTACCGACGACGAGCAGCGCCAGGAAGCACATGACCATGCCGACGCCGATGCCACCGAAGACCCAGAATTTCCGCACCCCTCAACCATCCCCCATCGGGGCGCGCTTCAGGGGTGTTTTCGACGGTGTGTACGAGTCATCCGCGGCACACCACCGGCGCACCCGAAGCACACGGGGGCGCCGACGGCTCACCGGCATCAGGGCTGACGGCGCCTCATCCGCCGCCGCCGGACCAGAAGTCGGAACGGACATTGGGCCGGGGAAGCGGATAGACGTCCTTGTAGGCGGGACCGTTCGGCCCGGTCTTGGGGGCGGCGACCTTCGACTCCTTCACACAGGGGCTGTCGGCCTCCAGGAAGGCCTGCCCCTTCCCCCGGAAGGAGACGCTGACACCGAATCCGCTCCGGGTGACCGCGTAGACCGCCGGGAACTTCTCGTCCTTGTTGACCGCCTTGATCCGGTAGTCGTTCTTCCGCCAGAACGTCTCGGCGCGGTCCAGGAACGTCTGGCGGCGTTCGGGGGAGACGATGGTCATGACGGCACGCCGACGGGTCACCCCGCAGGCCCGCGTGGTGGTCGGCCCGTGAGCCCACTGCACGTCGGGGTCGATGCCCTTCAGGACGGCATCGAGCATGGCGTCGGACTGCTCGGCAGCCTCCTGCATATCCATCGTCCCGCTCTCCTTCCCGGCACTCGTGGCCTCCCCCCGCGAGCCGCTCTCGCTCCCGCACCCGGCCAGCGGAACCCCGAGGGCCAGGACCAGGACCACCGCGACGGGGGGCAGGGCCCGCTTCGCTCGCCTCACTTCGGTTCCTCCATCTTGAGCCGGTCGGCGTTGCCCGACACGATCAGGGCGATGCTGTCCGCGGACACGGCGTCGCGTTCCGGGCTGAAGTAGTTCGAGTGCGAGTCCAGACTGATGCCGCTCCCGCTGACCAGGGGCGGCCCGTCGGCCACCGGGAAGCGCCGGGCCCCGAACGCCTTGCTCGCGGGATCCTTCCCGAACCAGAGGTCGTCGTCACCCGGATCGGCGAGATCGCCGGCGACGTACGCCCCGCCGGGCCCGCCCAGGGCCAGCCCGAGCCCGCCGACCGCGACCTGGGTCTTCGAGGGCAGTTTGGTCACCGGGTCGTTGGCGGCGGCCCCCACGAAGACGTGCTCGCTGCCGACGCCGAGGTCCACGGCGTGGTCGACGCCGACCCCCGGGCTGCCGACGAGGATGATGTCGTCGACGCCGGGGATCCCCCCGGGCCGGGCCGCTGCCGCGCCCACGGTCCGGGACCCGTAGGAGTGCCCGATGGCGGTCAGATGCGGGTCCTTGTTCTGGTTGGTGACGGAGATGCCGCCCATGAAGTCACGGTAGGCCACCCCGCCCTTCTCGGCCCGCCCGGTGCCCATGACGGCGAAGTAGCCGGCCGCCCCGTCCTTGTCCGGCAGCTGCGGGGCGTCGTACCCGAGCCAGACGATGGACGCCGTGGACTCGTCGTACCCCTGCGCCCCGATCGCGGTGTCGCGGGCCCGCCCGAGGTCGTTCTTGGCGAACTCCTCGTCCAGGGACGTGTTGAGCCCCGGCACGTAAGCGGACACGTGCTGGGAGGCATCGGGGTTACCGAACGAGACCACAGCCCGCCCGTTGCCCTCATCCCCGATCCCGATGAGATACATGGGCGGCTTCCCGTTCTCGTTCAACTGCCGCTCGATCTCGCGCAGCCCGGCCAGCTGGTCGCGGGCCTTGTCGGTGTCGACGCCCTCCAGCTTGTCGATGAGCGCCGGAAGGTTGCGGCGGTTGGCGGCGTCCCGGGCGAGGACCGGGATGCCGTCGAGGTTGCCGATCCGCTCCGGGACGAGCTCGATGTACCGCTCCCGCTCCTCCGGCGAGAGCCCGTCCCACCAGGCCTTGCGCTGGGCGGGCGTGGCGTTCCGCGGGATCCGCTCGCTGAGGTGCGCGCGCTCGGCGTCCCGCACCTCGGCGTCGACCCGCGCCCCGGACCCGGGTATCGCCAGCCCGGCGCCGGCACCGCCGACGGCCTTGTTCCAGTCCCAGGCCGCACCGATGTAGTCGCCCCGCGCCCACTTCTGCTCCGCGCCACGGGTGTCGCGCCCCCACTGATCGGCGATGCGCTGCCCGGTCTCCCCCGGCCGCAGAACCGCGCCGACGACCCCTCGGACGTCACCCCCCACCCCGTCCCCGAGAAACCCACCGAGGAACCCGCCGCCGTGGGGACCTGCGGGTCTACCCGCGTCGACCGGCACGATGGGGTCGCCCTGGGGGAAGGGGTTGCCGCCTTGGGGGGTGTCGGGGTCTCCGGTGGTGGCGGTGTCGCCGGGGCGGCCGGTGGTGCCGCTCGTGCCGCTGGTACCGGTGGTACCGGTGGTACCGCTGGAACCGGGGGTACCGCTGGAACCGGGGGTGCCGCCGGTGGCGGTCTCACCCGTGGTACCGGTGCTGCCGGTACCACCGGTAAGGCTGGACTCGCCCTCCCCACCGCCTCCGTCGGCACCAGCGCCCAGGGAGTCATGGGGGCCGCTGCCGCTACCGTCGGCACTCCCGTCGCTGCTCCCGCCACCGGCCACGACGTCGCGTCCCGGCCCCGGGCACGAACTGCCGGTCAGTTCACAGATCGCGCTGCGGATCTCCGCGGTCAGCTGCTGCCCGGTCCCCGTGGCCATGAGCCCGCCGACGAGAGCGACGACGACCAGGACGAGGCCGAGGTACTCCAGCGCGGTCTGCCCGCCGTCACGGCGAAGCTTCATCATCCCGGCGAAGCTGAAGAGCCGTTGCTCGGCCCGTTGCTCCGGGCCGCTGCGGAACCACCGACGGCTCTCCGGCCGGCACAGCAGCACGATGACGGCCACCGGTACGGCCGACCGCGCCACGCCTTGCCCCTCGGCCCCGCCGCTCAGCTCGGCGAGGACACCGAGGACGATCCAGGCCAGCACGGCGAGGAGCCCGTACCAGACGCGAACGCCGCCGTGACGGACGTACAGCGACAGCACGAAGACGGCGGCCCCGGGTAACGACGCGTAGAGCAGCAGCCCGAGGAGGTACCCGTCGACCGCGTCCACCGAGGACGCCGTCGACAGGGCCCGGACGCCGCCCACCAGGGTGGCCACGAAGAGCACGTGAAGCAGGATCAGCGCCGCCTGCAACGGCCGGGGCATCAACCGCCCACCCGCCCCCGCTACGGCAGCGCTTACATCGACGCCAACAGGGACCGGGCTTCTTCGTATGCCGGACAAGAGCAGTCCCCTACCTCGTGAGTGGGCGGAACGGGCGACAGGTCAGTCACTCCGCGTATGCGACCACACGGGTAGGGGGCCCGACATGGGCCCCAGGACCCAATACAGGGCTCAAAGCCATTGCGCGTCAGCCGAGTTGAGCCACCCTGGCCCGATCACGACCCGCTTGCCGACCAGAAGTCGGAGTGAATGTCGGGACGGGGGATGAGCTCCGCGCCGGGGTCGAGGGAGGCGGTGGCCGGGCTGGTGGAATCGGCTACCTCGGAGTGGCGGACGCAGGGGCTGTCCACGTCGAAATGCACTTGGCCCTTGTCTGCGACAGTCAGGCTCACTTGAAATCCGTCGTGAGTCCGCACAAAGATCGCAGGGGCGTCGACATGGCTGTTAATCGCGGTCACGCGGTAGCCGCTTTTCCGCCAGAACCTATCCACCACGCCCAGCAGGCTACCTCTCCGCTGGGGTGATACGACGGTCATGACTGTTCGCCTCCGCGTGACGGTGCAGCCCCCCGTCGTGGTCGGGCCATGCACCCAACGCACACTCGGATCGATTTCGGCCAGCACACTGTCGAGCATCTCATCCGCGCGTTCAGCGGCATCCTGCATATCCATCTCTCTACCCCGATTCCCGGCACACCCCGCCAGTAGAGAACTTACCAAAACGGCCACCCCCGCTGATCGAAATCGGGCTATCAACGCGGCTCCTCCCTCTTGATTCTGTCCGCATGACCCGCAGTGATCAGTGCCATGTTTTCGACCGACGCTCGGTCGATTTCGGGATCGAAGTACTCCGAATGCGCATCGACGTTGATCTTGCCCTTCCCGATCAGGAATGGCCCATCACCCACCTCGAACCGCCTCGCCCCGAACGCTTCGCTGGCCGGGTCTCTACCGAACCAGACATCGTCGTCCCGCCGGTCGACCAGGTCACCGAAGGCATAGGCACCCGCCGGACCCCCAAAACCCACCCCTGCCATCCCGAGCGCTGATTCAGCCTTGGACGGAAGCTTGGTCACCACATCGTTTGCAGCGGCCCCGACAAACACATGATCCCGCCCCACTCCCAAGCCGTCGGCACTGTCGACACCCACTCCCGGGCTTCCGACAAACACGATTTCATCGACACCGGGAATTCCCCCAGGATGTTGCGCAGCACCGCCAACTGTCCGCGATCCGTAGGAGTGACCGATGGCCGTCATACGAGGATCATCATGGTCGTTAGCCGCTTTAATCCCTCCCATGAACTCATGGAACGCTCTGCCGCCCTGCTCTGCCCTGCCATCCACAGCGACAGCTAGGCTCCGGAGCCCGTCAGGCGACTGGGGTGCGTCGTATCCGAGCCATGCGATTGCAGCGGCGGGCGCTCCGTGTCGATTCGCGACGATGGACAGATCACGCGCCCGCTTCAGATCCCCCGTTGCAAACTCCTCGTCCAACGACGTATTCAACCCCGGCACATAAGCCGCCACATTCCGCGCCGTATCCGGATTCCCGTACGACACGATCGCCCGACCGTTCCCCTGATCCCCGATCCCGAGCAAGTACATAGGCGGCTCCCCCACCTTCGGCCCCGCTCGCAGCTGCCGGTCGATCTCCCGCAGCGCCGCAAGCTTGGTCGCCGAATCAGCGTCGTCCCGCCCCTCCAGTTTCCCCATCAGCAGCTGAAGGTTGTCCCGGTTCGCCGCGTCCCGGACCAGGGCCGGAATCCCGTCCAGGTTGCCGATCCGGTCCGGGTACACCGCGAGGTACTCCTCGCGCTGTTCGTCCGTCAGGCCGGCCCACCACGCCTTGCGCTCCGCCGGACTCGCGTCGTGCGGGATCGCGTCCTTCAGGTACCCACGCGCCGCATCCCGCACCGCCGCCGCATCGGCCGCCGCGTCCGTCCACGTCCCCACCGGAACGCCCAGCCCCTCGTGCGCCTTCAACGACCGCAGGATCCTGGTGTACCGCCAGTCCGCATCGGCCGCCGCCCGCACCGCCTGTGCCACCCGGTCCGCGATGTCCTGCGCCTTGCCAGCGTTCGGGTTGGGCGCGACGAGGCCCGGAGGCGGGGCCATGCCCGGGTTCGGAACCCCCGACGCCGTCCCGCCCGCCAACGGCTTCCCGTCGATCAGGCCGTCACCCGCCGCCGGATAGGTCACCGACCCGTCCGCGTGCACCGTGAAGCGCAACGCCGCCGCATCGTCCAGCGCCCCCTGCAACACCCGCTGCTGGGTCTTGATCTCATGGGCCAGGCTGTTCAGCGTGGTCCGCAGCAACCCGCACTCGGTGTAGATGTACTGGAAGTTCGTCCCCAGCCGCCGCAACCCCCGCACGGCCGCGTCCGGCGCCTCCCCCCTCTGCGTATCGCGCAGCCCCGGCAGGAGCTGTCCCTCGATACGGTCCCGGGCCGCGTCCGCCCGGTTGCCGACCCGCCCCCAACCGTCGGCCGCCTGCTCCAGTTCGGCCCACTTCACCTCACGTAACGCCGACCAGGTCAGCCCGGAACCCGCCCCGCCGCTCCGCCGACTCACCGCGCGCCACCCACGCTCGGCGCCTTCACCCCGTCGAAGCCGCTCTTCACCGCCTCGTTGGCCTGCGTCTGGCCCTGGACGACCGCCCGCATCTTCCCGCCGAGGCTCCCGCACTCCTTGCGCGCGTCCTCGATCCGGCGCTCCCACGAGGCCCGCACGGCACCCAGTTCCGCCAGCGCGGACAGCGCTCCGGCCCCCGCGGTCACGCCGCGGTGCGCCACCTCCAGTTCGCTCTTCACCGGGCCGAGGAGCGTGACCAGCTGATCGGCCCCGCCGGCGGCCCGCAACCATGGACCACGGCTGTGCCGGAGATCCCCTCCCCCGGCCGCCCCCGCCGATCCGGCCAACGCCCCCACCCAGTCCCGGCCGTCGTTCGGCTGCCCGACCACGGTCACTCCGCCCACACCGCTCACCCCGTTCTCTTGATCTCCTGATCGTGGAGCGGCACTGTGCCAAATCGGTGGTACACGACATGCCGTACGTCAGCCTGTGAGGCCCCAACGCCCTGCGCACCCGGTCCCGTGATTCCCGGCCGGGCGAAGCGGAGACCCTGCTCCCGTGGAACTCGCCCGGTTCACCCGAACGAAGGGGGAGGCGGACATGGGCGCACCCACCGGCGCACGGTGGCGGTGGACCGCGCCGGGACCCGGGTCGAGTGCCTCTCCGCCACACGGCGGAGCTCCGCACCCCGGGCCTCGTACAGCCGGACCGATGACTCAGGAACAGGAGCTGACGCCCCGCCACATCCACGAACCACGATGAACCGCATGCGAACCCGAAGGGACACCCCACCGGCCGCCTGGTGCGGCCGTCGGTTACCCGAACCCGACTGACGAAGCATCGAACGGGATGTCGACCGGCGCACCGACGGCTCTCGAACGGCGCATACGAACACGCCGTGCCCCGCGAACGCTGCAACCGCATCAGAACCCATGGCCACCGTCGTTGCTCCTGGTCACAGCCCGTGATACACAGAGTAACCAGCCATATGCGCGAAGAGTGGACGAGCCGCAGGTCAGGGCGGCCGCCCCGGTCAAACGTGCGAGATCCGGGTAAAGAGACCCGGGAAGACGTCGTGCGAGCGCGGTTTCATCAGCGAAGATAGAAGGCGACCCATGCCGGACGGCACGGGCAGCGAACTACCCAACAGGGGCGGTGACTTACATGATCCTGGCAGCAGAGAAGGGCGACATCACCACCATCATCGGCGGAATCGCTCCGGACTGGGGGCCGTTCGGGACGCTGGGCAACGAAGCGCGCATCATGATCGAGGTGGTGATGGCCATCGCCATCCTGCTCTGCCTCGGCATCGCGATCTGGGGTGCTGCGAAGCAGCGCATCGGAGCGACGGCACTGCGCGACACGTTCAGCGCGGAGCAGGGCAAGGGCCTGATCGTGGCAGGGCTGACAGGGGTCTTCATCATCGGCTCCCTGGGGACCCTGTTCACCATCGTGTACGGCATGGCCGTCTGACCCACCACCGGCCAGCTCCCACCGGGCCGTCCCAGCCCGCTCCCCACCATCCGCCCGTCGTGCCCACCGGCTGAGGTTGCGTCTCCCTGATGTCGAGTCACCACACCGCGCTCAAGCGGCAACCAGCACAGCTACCGTCGTCCTGCGCGGATCCGCACACGACCGAGGGAGCGAACGCGGCATGAGTCCCGGTGACGAGCACGACTACCGCGGCAAGGACCAGGGGGGCCGCGCGGACGACCCGTACAGCACGCTCGGCGGCACTCGTCAGACCCGTACCCGTCTTCCCGACGGCGACCCGGGCAACCCCAACGCGCGCCGCCCCGTCCGCAACTCCCGTTCCCTCGTGACGATCACCGGCATCGTCGTCCTCCTCGTCGCCGCCATCGCCTTCGCCAACCGGGGCGGTGGCAGCGACGACAACGCGTCCCCGGGCGCCAAGAGCTCCGGAGCCGCGGGAAGCGCCCCCACCGCGGCCACCGGCACCAAGCCCGTCGAGGGCAAGAACGGCACCATCCCCTCCGGCTTCGCCCACGACGAGCAGGGGGCGCAGAGCGCGGCGGCGAACTACTCCGTGGCGTTGGTTTCCGACGGCATGTTTTCTCAGGAGCGGCGCCGAGAGATTTCCAAGGCGGTATATGCGCCTGACGTAGCAAGCGCACGACAAGGTGACCTGGACAAGGCCTACTCCGACCAATCCTTCCTGACAGGCATCGGGTTGAACCCGGATGGCAGCGCTCCAGAAGGCCTGACCTTCATCTCTCGTGCCAACCCTGTGGGTACCAAGGTGGAAAAATACGCGGGCGATACCGCGAGCGTGGCTGTCTGGTACTCCGCCCTGTTCGGCCTGGCCGGCGAAGGATCCAAGAACCCGGTCTCGGAGAGTTGGTACACCACGACGTACGAGCTGCGGTGGGTCGGCAATGACTGGAAGATCTCCGACTTCCACCAGAAGGACGGCCCCGTGCCCGTCGGTCGCGACCAAGCCGCCTCTTCTGCGGAGGAGATGGCTGACGCCGTGCAGCAGTTTGGAGGGTTCACGTATGCGAGGTAAGCGATCCCTTCGCGCGCTTTCGGTCGCCACGGCCTTCGCCAGTATTCAAACGGCAGTCGTTCTGTTCGCTGGCCGTGCGGCCGCTGACCCCACACCAACTCCGTCTCCTTCGCCCAGCAACGACCCGTGCGACCTGATCCGAGGCCCCGCCAAGGACTACTGCGAAGGCGGCGAAGGCGCAGGCTCCCGTACCCAGGACGTCCCCCCCACCGACGCCCTCGACCCCCTCTCCTCCCTGGCCCGAGGCTGCGCCGACGCCGCCTCCTGGATCGTCGGCAAGCTCAGCGAGGCCGTCGACTCCACGGCCAACGTCGACTTCACCAACCCCAAGTTCCTCCAGCAGTACGCCGTCATCTTCGCGGCCTCCACCATCCTCACCCTCGTCCTCTGGCTCCTCGCCGTCGCCAAGCGCGCCATCCGCGGCGTCCCCCTCACCACCGCGATCTCCGAGGCCGTCGGCTTCCTCTGGCTCACCGTCCTCGCCTCGGCCTTCACCCCGCTGATCCTCTACACGATCGTCTCCGCCACCGACGGCGTCACCGAGATCATCGCCTCCGCCACCGGCGGCCAGACCGACGTCTTCTTCGGCTCGTTCGCGGAAGCTCTCAAGAAGGGCGAGGACATCGGCGGCGGCCCGATCATGCTGATCGTCGTCTCGCTCGTCTCGATCCTCGCCGCCGGCATCCTGTGGCTGGAGCTCGTCATCCGCGCCGCCCTGCTCTACGTCGGCGCGCTCCTCGGGATCGTCGTCTACGCCGGCCTCGTCGACAAGAACATGTGGGGCCACGTCCGCCGCTGGGCCGGCATCATGATCGCGGTCATCATGGTCAAGCCGGTCATCGTCATCGTCCTCGGCCTCGCCGGCGCCCTCTCCTCGGGCGACGGACCCGACGCCTTCTCCGCCGTCGTCTCCGGCCTCTCCATCATCCTGCTGGCCATCTTCGCCTCCGCCATGATCTACCGCTTCGTCCCCGGCTTCGGCGACGAGATCCAGGGCGCCCGCACCAACCGCAAGCAGGCCACCGACGGCTCCCAGGCCGCCGCCCTCATCAGCTCCCCGGCCGCCCTCGTCTCCCAGGGCATCAAGACCCACAGCGGCCGCAACGACCAGAGCAGCGGCGGTGGCGGCCCCCGCCCCGCCAACCCGGCCAGCGGCGGCGTCGCCGCCCACAGCTCCCGCACCTCCGGCGGAAGCGGAGGCGGCGGCGGGGCCGGCGGCGGATCTGTCCCCTCCGCCGCACCCTCGCCCCGCAGCGGCTCCGCGCCCACCTCCGCCACCCCCCACAGCAGCCGCTCCTCCCGAGGCGGAGGCGGCTTCGGCACCACAGGTAACTCGAGCACAGGAGGTGGAGGGCGTTGACGACCCAGTCCCACACAATGACGCCCCGCCGCACGTATCTCATCGGCCGCGCCCGGCCGAACGCGATCGTCGGCAAGAACCGCGAGACCGGCGAGATCGCCCTGATCATCGTCGGCGCGTTCCTCGGCATGATGAGCGGACTCCTCGTCCCCCTCCTCTCCCTCCGCATCGTCTGCCTCGTCGGCTTCCCGATGCTGGCCCTCGCCATCGTGTACGTCCCGTACAAGGGCCGCACCTTCTACAAGTGGTTCGAGATCAACCGCACCTTCAAGCGCTCCCTGCGCCGCGGCACCGCCTACCGCTCGGGCGCCATGGAAGCCGGCGTCAGCGCCGACGGCCGCGAGGTGGAGATCGGCCCGCCCCCCGGCATCGGCCGGATCAGCTGGCTCGCCGCCCCCTTCGGCCCCGACGAGATCGCCGTGCTCCTCCACGCCGACCGGCGCACCGTCACCGCCGCCATCGAGATCGAGGGCCCCGGCGTCGGCCTCCGCGACAGCGAGGACCAGGAAGCCCTCGTCGACCGCTTCGGCACCCTCCTCAAGCACGTGGCCAACGGCGACGGCTTCGTCACCCGCCTCCAGATGCTCGCCCGCACCCTCCCCGCCGACCCCGACGCCCACGCCAAGGACGTCGCCCAGCGCGGCGACAAGACGGCCCCGGCCTGGCTCCAGGACTCCTACGACCAGCTCCAGTCCATGGTCTCCACCTCCAGCGAGCAGCACCGCGCCTACCTCGTCGCCTGCATGCACTACAGCCGTGAACTGGCTGCCGAGGCCAACGCCATGGCCCGCGCCGCCCGCCCCCACGGCGGCCGCAAGCTCGACCGCGACGCCGGCCTCGCCGTCGTCATGGCCCGCGAGCTCACCGACATCTGCGCCCGCCTCGCCGAGGCCGACATCCGGGTCCGCCAGCCTCTCGGCCAGAGCCGCGTCGCCTCCCTCGTGCACTCCATGTACGACCCCGACCACCCCATCGACCACATCCAGGCCATGACCAAGCGCAACGCCTGGCCCGCCGAACTGGACGCGGTCGAGCCGACGTTCCTCCAGGCCAAGACCCGTGAGTCCGCCACCCGCGCCCCCTGGTGCCACGCCACGGCCTGGGTGAAGGAGTGGCCGATGACCCCCGTCGGCGTCAACTTCCTCGCCCCGCTCCTCGTCCACACCCCCGACGTCATCCGCACCGTCGCCGTCTGCATGGACCTCGAACCCACCGAGGTCGCCATCGAACGCATGCTGACCGAGAAGACCAACGACGACGCCGAGGCCAGCCGCCAGGCCAAGATGAACCGCACCGTCGACCCCCGCGACATCGCCGCCCACGGCCGGCTCGACCAGCGGGGTGAAGATCTCGCCAGCGGTGCGGCCGGAGTGAACCTGGTGGGGTACATCACGGTGTCGTCCCGGTCCCCCGAAGCGCTCGCCCGCGACAAGCGCACGATCCGCGCCTCGGCCGGCAAGTCGTACCTCAAGCTGGAGTGGTGCGACCGCGAACACCACCGAGCCTTCGTGAACACCCTCCCGTTCGCCACCGGCATCCGCCGCTGACCACACCTCACCGGCCGCCGCAGCACCGCAACACCGCCACCCACAGGTACGACCCCGACAAGAGAGGGCACCCCCACCATGCGAGACCCCCTGTCCGCATTGTCGGATGCCTTCACCTCCTTCCTCTTCGGCAAGGTGGAGACGACCCGCCTCCCCGTCCGTACGTCCACGGGCCAGGCCCAGGCCGTCTACCTCCCCACCGCCGCCCCCGGGCTCGGCGACTCCGGCGTGATCATCGGCCGCGAGGTCTACAGCGGCAAGGGCTACATCTACGACCCCTTCCAGCTGTACGGGCAACAGCTCCCCGCCCCCCACTGGCTGGTCCTCGGCGAGTCGGGCAACGGCAAGTCGGCGCTGGAGAAGACCTACGTCCTGCGCCAGCTCCGCTTCCGCGACCGCCAGGTCGTCGTCCTCGACGCCCAGGGCGAGGACGGCGTCGGCGAGTGGAACCTCATCGCCCAGGAGCTGGGCATAACCCCCATCCGCCTGGACCCGACCGCAGCCCTCAACGGCGGTATCCGGCTCAACCCCCTCGACCCGTCCATCACCACCACCGGCCAGCTCGCCCTGCTCCGTACGATCATCGAAGTCGCGATGGGCCACGGCCTCGACGAGCGTTCCGGCTTCGCGCTCAAGGTCGCCCACGCCTACGTCACCGCGACCATCACCGACCGCCAGCCGGTCCTGATGGACATCGTGGAGCAGCTGCGCCACCCCGAGCCCGAGTCCGCCGAGGCGATGAACGTCGACATAGACGATGTACGGGCCTGGGGCCTGGACGTCGCCCTCGTCCTGGACCGCCTCGTCGACGGCGACCTGCGCGGCATGTTCGACGGCCCCACCAGCGTCGGCATCGACCTCGACGCGCCCCTCATCGTCTTCGACCTCTCGCACATCGACCGCAACTCGATCGCGATGCCGATCCTCATGGCGATCGTCGGCGTCTGGCTGGAACACACCTGGATCAGGCCCGACCGCAAGAAGCGCATCTTCCTGGTCGAGGAGGCGTGGCACATCATCAACTCCCCCTTCGTCGCCCAGCTCTTCCAGCGCCTGCTGAAGTTCGGCCGCCGCCTCGGCCTCTCGTTCGTCGCCGTGGTCCACCACCTCAGCGACGTGGTGGACGGAGCGGCGGCGAAGGAAGCGGCGGCCATCCTCAAGATGGCCTCCACCCGCACGATCTACGCGCAGAAGACGGACGAGGCCAGAGCGACGGGCCGGGTCATCGGCCTGCCCCGCTGGGCCGTCGAGATCATCCCGACGCTCACCCCCGGCATCGCCGTCTGGGACGTCAACGGCAACGTCCAGGTCGTCAAACACCTGATCACCGAGGCCGAACGCCCCCTGGTCTTCACCGACCGCGCCATGACCGAGGGCTCGGCCATGGACCCGGACGACCTGCTCCCCGAGGACATCCGCGCCGCCGAACTGGAGGCGGAGCAACGGGCGGCCCGGATCGAGCACCAGCAACGGATGAACGAGTCGTCAGAGTCAACGGTGGCCTGACGTGGCACGCCAGGCACCCCGGGGCCGGGGCAACGGCCCCGCCCACCACGACGGATACGCCGCCCGGCCCCAGGGCGGCGGCATCCCGGACGGCCTGCTGATCGGCCTCCTGGCCCTCCTCCTCGCGGCCACCCTGGTCGCCTGGACGGCCACCGGCCTGGCCGGACTGTTCGCCCACGGGGCCTGGCCGGACGGCGTGGCGTTCACCCGCTCCCCGCTCGCCCTGCGCGAACTGGCCACCGCCCCCCAGGACCTTCCCGCGGCCTGGCCGGAGACCCCTGCGGCCCAGCTCTCCGGATACGGCCTGTTCTGGGGCCTGTTCATCGGCGAACTGATGGTGCTGCTGGTCCTCACCGTGTTCACGCTCGGAGCCGTGTCCCGTGGCCGTGCCGTACGGGAACGACGCCGCGAGGAACGGGCCTTCAAGGCATACGACGAGCCCCACCTCCCCGCGGACAGGCCGGCCCAAGAGCAAGCACCGCCACGGGAGCAGACACACCCGCAGGAGCGGGCACACCCACAGGGGCAGCCACGCCCGCAGGCCCCAGCACACCCCAAAGCCCCCCCAGCGACCCCCCGCCCCCCATCCAACGCCCCACCCCCCGCCGAGCAGACGTCCCCTACCCCCGAACCGGACACGGCCCTTCTCCCCTCCCCCCGCACCCCCCTCCTCGTCTACGCCCCCGCGCCCGCCCGGCGCCCCACCGTCGTCCAGGCGATCAACGACGCCGACGGCCCCGCCCTGGTCGTCACTTCGGACCCCACGGTCTGGGCCGAGACGAAGGACGCCCGGGCCAAGCACGGCCCGGTCCTCGTCTACGACCCGGGCCACCTCTGCGACACCCCCGCCCGCCTCCACTGGTCGCCCACCACAGGCTGCGAGCACCCCGACACCGCCTCCGCACGGGCCGCCGCCCTGCTCGCCCCGGTCCGCCCGCAGGCCAGGGTCGACGCGGCGGTTGCCGACACCGCGCAGACGCTCCTCCAGTGCTGGCTGCACGCCGCGGCGGTGGACGGCCGCCCGTTCCGCCAGGTGGCACGCTGGGCCTCGGGGTCCGCCGCCCACGAACCGGTACGCCTTCTCCGTACGCACCCCAAGGCCGCCTCCGGACTCGCCGGGCTCCTGGAGTCCGCGCTCACGGCCTATCCGGAGCGGCGCGAGGTGGCCCAGGAGTTGACCGTACGGGCCTTCTCGGCGCTCTCCTCGGTGCACATCCGCGAGGCCTGCACGGCCAACCGATCGGATGCGGCCGCGCTGGAATCTTTTGCCCGCGAGGGGGGAACGCTCTACCTGGTGGGCGAATCCATCGAGGATCCCCGCTCACGCCCGGGCGCGATGCCCCTCCTCACCGCGCTCGCCGCAGACGTGGTCGAGCACGGCCGCCGCATGGCCGCACGGTCAACCGACGGTCGGCTCGACCCACCAATGACGCTCGTCCTGGACGACGTCGCGGCCGTGGCGCCCCTCCCCCAGCTCCCCGAACTGCTGGCGACCGGCGAGACCCGGGGCATGCCCGCCCTGGTACTGCTCCGCTCCCAGGAACAGGGCCGATCCCGCTGGCGGGAGCCTCTGCACACACCGGCCCCGGGCATCGGCTAGGCCAAGACAAGCAGGCAGGCCGGGAGCGGACACGAGCCAACCAGCCGACCGACCTGCCAGGGCCGCCCTACCCCTCCCGGCCGAGGACGTACTCCATCTCCTGCTCGCCCCGGTCACCCGGAGCCGGAATCCGCCGACCGGACGGGACGAAGCCGAACTTCCGGTAGAACGCGGCGGCCCGCGGATTCTTCTCGTGCACGTAGAGGCGCACCCGCTCCATCCGGGGCGCGGACAGCGACCAGGCCCACGCGACGGCCTCGCGGAACAACCCCTCTGTCACCCCGGTCCCCCGCACCTCGGGCCGGACGAACACACCGACCAGGTGCGCCTGGTCCACCGGTGAGGCCTCCCCGAAACGCACCTCGCCGTCCGGGCTCTCGACGAGTACGGTGACCGACCCCACCCACTCCCCGTCGGACGACTCCGCGACGAACTGGCGGACACGGCCGGGTCCGTCCTCGGCGGCATCGGCGGCACGCTGCTGCCAGAACACGTCCGGCTTCGCCGCAGCGTCCTCGTACGACTCCAGGAACGCCACCGGGGCCGCCGGATCCTGCAGCGCTTCCAGCCGCAACTGCCTGACCTGCGGCCATTCGTCGGCCCGCACCACGCGCATCACATAGTCCATACCGCGATCCTCGCCCCCACCCGCCCCACGTTCAACCGAGTACTTCCCCGCACCGACGCCCAGCACCGGCACCGGCACCAGCACCAGCACCCGCACGCGTGCAACGCGCTGCCCACCCCCACTCCGTCGTACCCCGGTACTACGCCCGCCCCACGTCCCGCCCCCGGTCGGACGACCGGCCGCCGCCGGCTCCGTAGCGTCGACCGCATGATCACGGCCCACGGACTCACCAAACGCTACGGCGACAGAACCGTCGTCCAGGACCTCGACTTCACCGTCCGCCCCGGCACGGTCACCGGCTTCCTCGGCCCCAACGGCGCGGGAAAGTCCACGACGATGCGCATGCTGCTCGGCCTCGACACCCCCACGCAGGGCCGCTCCACCGTCAACGGGCGCTCCTACGCCACCCACCCCGCGCCCCTCACCCAGGTCGGCGCCCTGCTGGAGGCCCGGTCCGTCCACCCCGGCCGGTCCGCCTTCAACCACCTGATGGCCCTCGCCCACACCCACGGCATCCCCCGCCACCGCGTCGAGGAGGTCATCGACCTCGCCGGGTTGACGGACGCGGCCCACCGCAGGGTGAAAAGCTTCTCCCTCGGCATGGGCCAACGGCTCGGCGTCGCAGCCGCACTCCTCGGCGACCCCGCGACCCTCATCCTGGACGAACCGGTCAACGGCCTGGACCCCGAAGGCGTCCTCTGGATCCGCACCCTCCTGACCTCCCTCGCCGCCGAGGGCCGTACGGTCCTCGTCTCCTCCCACCTGATGAGCGAGATGGCCCTCACCGCCGACCACCTGATCGTCATCGGCCGAGGCAGACTCCTCGCCGACACCACGGTGGCGGAACTGATCCGGTCGGCAGGCGGAGCGTCCGTGAGAGTCGTCACCCCGCAACCGGAAGAGCTGAGGGCCCACCTCACGGCCCCGGACGTGACCGTCACCCTCATCCCCACCCCCACGCACGATGCCCACGAACTCCGGGTCCGAGGAGTGGACGCCGCGCACATCGGGCGCGTGGCCGCCACGCACGCGATCACGCTGCACGAACTCACGCCGCAGACCGTGTCGCTGGAGCAGGCGTTCATGGACCTCACGCAGGAATCGGTCGACCACCGACCGCAACGACGGCACCAGCCGACACCAGCCACCGGAGCAGCGGCATGACCACAACACACCCCACCGCCTCGCCGCCGTACCGCATCACCCCGCCCCGCATCCTGCGTGCGGAGTGGCACAAGCTCCGTTCCCTGCGCTCCACCTGGGTGACCGTCACCTCGGCGGTCGTCATGGTGCTCGGCGTCGGCCTGGTCATGGGCGCGACCTACACCTCCGGCGGCGGGGACTCCGACGTCGACACGGTCGTCCTGTCGCTGTACGGCAGCATGCTCGGCCAGCTGTGCCTGGTCGTCCTGGGCATCCTCACGACCGCGGGCGAGTACGCGACCGGCATGATCCGCTCCTCGCTCACCGCCGTGCCCGCCCGGCTCCCCGTCCTGCGGGCCAAGGCCGTGGTCTTCGCCGCCACCGTCTTCACGGTCATGCTGGCGACCTCGCTGGTCACGTTCGCCGCGGCCCAGGCCTTCCTCCACGACACCGACCAGGCCGCCTCGTTCACCGATCCGGGCATCCTGCGCGCCCTCGTGGGCAACGCCGGAGCGCTCACCCTGATGGGCCTGCTCGCCCTCGGCCTCGGCGCACTGCTGCGCTCGGTGCCGGGCGCGATCGGGGCGTTCATCGGCGGGGTCATGATCCTGCCGGAGATCCTCGGAATGCTCCCGTACGACGTCGTCGAGAGCGCCATCATGTACTTTCCCACCCAGGCCGCCGGCGCCCTCGGCTCCGCCACCCCCGTCCCGGGCACCATCTCCCCCGGCCCCGCCCTGCTCGCCCTGTCCCTGTGGGCGGGTACGACACTGGCCGCGGCGGCGCTGACACTCAAGCGCCGCGACGTCTGATCCACGAGGAGCGACCAGGTGAGCGACCAGGCAAGCGACCAGGTGTGCACCCCACCGAGGGACCGCGACCGGGACCGGGGCGCCGACGACACGGTTCCTCCCCTCACCCGGATCATCCGCGACGTCCTGGACCGGCTCCGCGCCTTCGACCGACGCCGACCACGGGTCTGGGACGCGGCGGTGACCGGGTTCTGGACCGTGGCCGCGGTACTCGACTACACCTCCGGCGGCTGGCGGAACACCGCCCACGACGACGTGACAGCGCCCGACTCCCTGGTGCTCCTGATGAGCCTCGGGTTCTCACTGCCGCTGCTGTGGCGCCGCACGCACCCCCTGGCCGTGCTCCTGCTCATGACACCGATATCCCTCGTCAACATCTGGACGGGTGCGGTGGTGCAAGCCTCCCTCCTCCAGCTGGTCCCGGTCTTCCAGATCGTCCTGCGCTCCTCGTTCCGTACGGTCGGGGCCGCGGCTCTGCTGTTCGTCGTCCCCGTCCTGTCGGGCGGTTTCCGCATCCCCTCCAGCTGGGGACAGGAAGTGGTCTCGTACGTCTGGGGCCTGGTCTTCGTCGTCCTGCTGGGGATCGCGGTACGTACGCGGCGCGAGTACACCGAGGCCCTGGTCGAGCGCGCCCACCGCCTGGAACACGAACGCGACCAGCAGGCCCGGCTCGCGGCCGTCGCCGAACGCACCCGTATCGCACGGGAGATGCACGACATCATCGGCCACAACCTGTCCGTCATCACGGGCCTCGCGGACGGCGGCGCGTACGCGGCCCGGAAGAACCCGGAACGCGCGGGCCAGGCCCTGGAGGCCATCGGCACGACCAGCAGAGCGGCCCTGTCCGAACTCCGCCGTCTCCTGGGTGTGCTGCGCGAGGACCACCCCGACGCCGAACGCGCCCCTCAGCCGACGCTCGACGAACTGACACCCCTCATCGATCGCGTACGCAGAGCCGGCCTGCCCGTCCAGCTGGAGCTGAACGGCGAACCCACCGCGCGGTCGCTCACCCCGGGACGCCAACTCACCGTGTACCGGGTCATCCAGGAGGCCCTGACCAACACCCTCAAGCACGCCACCGGCCCCACATCCGCGACGGTCACCCTCACCTACTCACACACGCACCTGGACGCCCGCATCACCGACACGGGCACCGGAGCCGGCAGAACCGCGGAAACAGAGGAAGCACCGCCGGCAGCCCAGGGCATCATGGGCATGCGCGAACGCGCCGCACTGTACGACGGCACCCTCGAAGCGGGCCCGCTGCCGGAACACGCCGGGTGGCAGGTACAGCTCCGCCTTCCCCTGGAGGACACGCACCAGTGACGACCGTACTCATCGCCGACGACCAGCCGATGCAGCGCTTCGGGTTCCGCATGCTGCTGGAGAGCCAGGACGACATGACGGTGGTCGGAGAAGCGGGCAACGGCACCGAGGCCGTCCACCTGGTCGCCCGCCACCACCCGGACGTGGTGCTGATGGACATCCGCATGCCGGGCCTGGACGGTATCGAGGCGACCCGGCGCATCGTCGCGTCGGGCGCCCGCACCCGCATCCTGATCGTCACGACGTTCGACCTCGACGAGTACGCGTACGACGGCCTCCGCGCCGGTGCCAGCGGCTTCCTGGTCAAGGACGCCCTGCCCGAGGAACTCCTCGCCGGTATCCGCGCCGTGGCCGCCGGCGACGCGGTGGTCGCCCCCACCCTGACCCGCCGGCTCCTCGACGCGTACGTCCACCATCTCCCGGCCGTACCCGGTGCCCGGGCCACCTCGGACCCGCGCATCATCGCCCTGACGGAACGGGAACGCGAGATTCTCACGGTGATAGGACAGGGCTGGTCCAACACCGAGATCGCCGCCCGCCTCCACCTCGCCGAGTCCACCGTGAAGACGCACGTCACCCGCATCCTCGCGAAGACCGGCGCAAGGGACCGCGTCCAGGCAGTCATCCTGGCCTACGACACCCGCCTGGTCACCCCGATGTAGAGAGGTGGGCGGGCTGCGGGCCCGGGTCCGGAACGCAGAAAAGCCCCGCACCAAAAGGTGCGGGGCTTCCCCGGAAAGATTGTTCGGCGGTGTCCTACTCTCCCACAGGGTCCCCCCTGCAGTACCATCGGCGCTGAAAGGCTTAGCTTCCGGGTTCGGAATGTAACCGGGCGTTTCCCTAACGCAATGACCACCGAAACACTATGAAAATTTGAACACCGGGCAACAACACGGCTGTTCGTTATTTCAGAACTAACACAGTGGACGCGAGCAACTGAGGACAAGCCCTCGGCCTATTAGTACCAGTCAGCTCCACCCGTTACCGGGCTTCCACATCTGGCCTATCAACCCAGTCGTCTACTGGGAGCCTTAACCCCTCAAGAGGGTGGGAATACTCATCTCGAAGCAGGCTTCCCGCTTAGATGCTTTCAGCGGTTATCCTTTCCGAACGTAGCCAACCAGCCATGCCCTTGGCAGGACAACTGGCACACCAGAGGTTCGTCCGTCCCGGTCCTCTCGTACTAGGGACAGCCCTTCTCAATATTCCTACGCGCACAGCGGATAGGGACCGAACTGTCTCACGACGTTCTAAACCCAGCTCGCGTACCGCTTTAATGGGCGAACAGCCCAACCCTTGGGACCGACTCCAGCCCCAGGATGCGACGAGCCGACATCGAGGTGCCAAACCATCCCGTCGATATGGACTCTTGGGGAAGATCAGCCTGTTATCCCCGGGGTACCTTTTATCCGTTGAGCGACAGCGCTTCCACAAGCCACTGCCGGATCACTAGTCCCGACTTTCGTCCCTGCTCGACCCGTCGGTCTCACAGTCAAGCTCCCTTGTGCACTTACACTCAACACCTGATTACCAACCAGGCTGAGGGAACCTTTGGGCGCCTCCGTTACTCTTTAGGAGGCAACCGCCCCAGTTAAACTACCCATCAGACACTGTCCCTGATCCGGATCACGGACCCAGGTTAGACATCCAGCACGACCAGAGTGGTATTTCAACGGCGACTCCACAACCACTGGCGTGGCCGCTTCACAGTCTCCCACCTATCCTACACAAGCCGAACCGAACACCAATATCAAACTATAGTAAAGGTCCCGGGGTCTTTCCGTCCTGCTGCGCGAAACGAGCATCTTTACTCGTAGTGCAATTTCACCGGGCCTATGGTTGAGACAGTCGAGAAGTCGTTACGCCATTCGTGCAGGTCGGAACTTACCCGACAAGGAATTTCGCTACCTTAGGATGGTTATAGTTACCACCGCCGTTTACTGGCGCTTAAGTTCTCAGCTTCGCCACCCCGAAGAGCAGCTAACCGGTCCCCTTAACGTTCCAGCACCGGGCAGGCGTCAGTCCGTATACATCGCCTTACGGCTTCGCACGGACCTGTGTTTTTAGTAAACAGTCGCTTCTCGCTGGTCTCTGCGGCCACCCCCAGCTCACCGAGTAAATCGGATCACCAAGAATGGCCCCCCTTCTCCCGAAGTTACGGGGGCATTTTGCCGAGTTCCTTAACCATAGTTCACCCGAACGCCTCGGTATTCTCTACCTGACCACCTGAGTCGGTTTAGGGTACGGGCCGCCATGAAACTCGCTAGAGGCTTTTCTCGACAGCATAGGATCATCCACTTCACCACAATCGGCTCGGCATCAGGTCTCAGACTCATGCACGACGGATTTACCTACCGTGCGTCCTACACCCTTACCCCGGGACAACCACCGCCCGGGCTGGACTACCTTCCTGCGTCACCCCATCGCTTACCTACTACAAGTCTGGTTCATCGGCTCCACCACTACCCTCAACTCCGAAGAGATCGGGCCGGCTTCACGGACTTAGCATCGCCTGATTCAGTACTGGGCGTTTCAAAGCGGGTACCGGAATATCAACCGGTTGTCCATCGACTACGCCTGTCGGCCTCGCCTTAGGTCCCGACTTACCCTGGGCAGATCAGCTTGACCCAGGAACCCTTAGTCAATCGGCGCACACGTTTCTCACGTGTGTATCGCTACTCATGCCTGCATTCTCACTCGTGAACCGTCCACAACTCGCTTCCGCGGCTGCTTCACCCGGCACACGACGCTCCCCTACCCATCCACACAGGCGTTGGCCCTATATGTGTGAATGACACGACTTCGGCGGTACGCTTGAGCCCCGCTACATTGTCGGCGCGGAATCACTTGACCAGTGAGCTATTACGCACTCTTTCAAGGGTGGCTGCTTCTAAGCCAACCTCCTGGTTGTCTCTGCGACTCCACATCCTTTCCCACTTAGCGTACGCTTAGGGGCCTTAGTCGATGCTCTGGGCTGTTTCCCTCTCGACCATGGAGCTTATCCCCCACAGTCTCACTGCCGCGCTCTCACTTACCGGCATTCGGAGTTTGGCTAAGGTCAGTAACCCGGTAGGGCCCATCGCCTATCCAGTGCTCTACCTCCGGCAAGAAACACACGACGCTGCACCTAAATGCATTTCGGGGAGAACCAGCTATCACGGAGTTTGATTGGCCTTTCACCCCTAACCACAGGTCATCCCCCAGGTTTTCAACCCTGGTGGGTTCGGTCCTCCACGAAGTCTTACCTCCGCTTCAACCTGCCCATGGCTAGATCACTCCGCTTCGGGTCTAGAGCGTGCAACTCAAACGCCCTATTCGGACTCGCTTTCGCTACGGCTTCCCCACACGGGTTAACCTCGCTACACACCGCTAACTCGCAGGCTCATTCTTCAAAAGGCACGCAGTCACGACTGCATGTGCAAGCACACACAGCGACGCTCCCACGGCTTGTAGGCACACGGTTTCAGGTACTATTTCACTCCGCTCCCGCGGTACTTTTCACCATTCCCTCACGGTACTATCCGCTATCGGTCACCAGGGAATATTTAGGCTTAGCGGGTGGTCCCGCCAGATTCACACGGGATTTCTCGGGCCCCGTGCTACTTGGGTGTCTCTCAAACAAGCCGCTGATGTTTCAGCTACGGGGGTCTTACCCTCTACGCCGGACCTTTCGCATGTCCTTCGCCTACATCAACGGTTTCTGACTCGTCTCACAGCCGGCAGACCGTAAAAGAGAGATCCCACAACCCCGCATGCGCAACCCCTGCCGGGTATCACACGCATACGGTTTGGCCTCATCCAGTTTCGCTCGCCACTACTCCCGGAATCACGGTTGTTTTCTCTTCCTGAGGGTACTGAGATGTTTCACTTCCCCTCGTTCCCTCCACACTGCCTATGTGTTCAGCAGCGGGTGACAGCCCATGACGACTGCCGGGTTTCCCCATTCGGAAACCCCCGGATCAAAGCTTGGTTGACAGCTCCCCGGGGACTATCGTGGCCTCCCACGTCCTTCATCGGTTCCTGGTGCCAAGGCATCCACCGTGCGCCCTTAAAAACTTGGCCACAGATGCTCGCGTCCACTGTGCAGTTCTCAAACAACGACCAGCCACCCACCACCCCACCCGCAACGGATGAGTTCACTGGGGCCGGATCAGAAGGAACAACCATAACGGCCGCACCCTCAGACACCCAACAACGTGCCCGACACAATCAACCCGTTCCCGTTTTCCACGCCGAAGCAGTACTCACGAAACCGTGCTCATCGTGCCGAATAGTCAACGTTCCACCCATGAGCAACCAGCACCGGACATTCGCCGATGTACTGGCCTCTGACCAAACCGAAGCCTGGTAAGAAATGCTCCTTAGAAAGGAGGTGATCCAGCCGCACCTTCCGGTACGGCTACCTTGTTACGACTTCGTCCCAATCGCCAGTCCCACCTTCGACAGCTCCCTCCCACAAGGGGTTGGGCCACCGGCTTCGGGTGTTACCGACTTTCGTGACGTGACGGGCGGTGTGTACAAGGCCCGGGAACGTATTCACCGCAGCAATGCTGATCTGCGATTACTAGCAACTCCGACTTCATGGGGTCGAGTTGCAGACCCCAATCCGAACTGAGACCGGCTTTTTGAGATTCGCTCCGCCTCACGGCATCGCAGCTCATTGTACCGGCCATTGTAGCACGTGTGCAGCCCAAGACATAAGGGGCATGATGACTTGACGTCGTCCCCACCTTCCTCCGAGTTGACCCCGGCAGTCTCCTGTGAGTCCCCATCACCCCGAAGGGCATGCTGGCAACACAGAACAAGGGTTGCGCTCGTTGCGGGACTTAACCCAACATCTCACGACACGAGCTGACGACAGCCATGCACCACCTGTATACCGACCACAAGGGGGGCACCATCTCTGATGCTTTCCGGTATATGTCAAGCCTTGGTAAGGTTCTTCGCGTTGCGTCGAATTAAGCCACATGCTCCGCTGCTTGTGCGGGCCCCCGTCAATTCCTTTGAGTTTTAGCCTTGCGGCCGTACTCCCCAGGCGGGGAACTTAATGCGTTAGCTGCGGCACCGACGACGTGGAATGTCGCCAACACCTAGTTCCCAACGTTTACGGCGTGGACTACCAGGGTATCTAATCCTGTTCGCTCCCCACGCTTTCGCTCCTCAGCGTCAGTAATGGCCCAGAGATCCGCCTTCGCCACCGGTGTTCCTCCTGATATCTGCGCATTTCACCGCTACACCAGGAATTCCGATCTCCCCTACCACACTCTAGCTAGCCCGTATCGAATGCAGACCCGGGGTTAAGCCCCGGGCTTTCACATCCGACGTGACAAGCCGCCTACGAGCTCTTTACGCCCAATAATTCCGGACAACGCTTGCGCCCTACGTATTACCGCGGCTGCTGGCACGTAGTTAGCCGGCGCTTCTTCTGCAGGTACCGTCACTTTCGCTTCTTCCCTGCTGAAAGAGGTTTACAACCCGAAGGCCGTCATCCCTCACGCGGCGTCGCTGCATCAGGCTTTCGCCCATTGTGCAATATTCCCCACTGCTGCCTCCCGTAGGAGTCTGGGCCGTGTCTCAGTCCCAGTGTGGCCGGTCGCCCTCTCAGGCCGGCTACCCGTCGTCGCCTTGGTAGGCCATTACCCCACCAACAAGCTGATAGGCCGCGGGCTCATCCTTCACCGCCGGAGCTTTCAACCCCGTCCCATGCGGGACAGAGTGTTATCCGGTATTAGACCCCGTTTCCAGGGCTTGTCCCAGAGTGAAGGGCAGATTGCCCACGTGTTACTCACCCGTTCGCCACTAATCCACCACCGAAGCGGCTTCATCGTTCGACTTGCATGTGTTAAGCACGCCGCCAGCGTTCGTCCTGAGCCAGGATCAAACTCTCCGTGAATGTTTACCCGTAATCGGGTGCACACACACGAGAGCGGAACAACCGGTCGGAATAAGACCCGTTGTTCACAGCGTCCTCGCTGTGTTATCGCCTACCACCACCACATGGTGGCCGTAGGACTTTCAAAGGAACCACCAACCTGCCGAAGCAGGCCGGGGTATCAACATATCTGGCGTTGACTTTTGGCACGCTGTTGAGTTCTCAAGGAACGGACGCTTCCTTCGGTCCCGTATCACCGGGGCCCTCCGGGCGCTTCCCTTCGTTCTTGCGTTTCCGACTCTATCAGACTCTTTCGTGTCCGATTCCCGGTCGAAGCGGGCCGTACAGTTTCGCTTTCCAGGTTCTCCACTTTCGCGCTTTCCCTTTCCGGCGAGTCCGACTCTATCAGATCCTTTCGGGCCTGATTCCCAGTCAGCGGGGCTTGTCTTCCCGGCTGTTGGGCCGTTCCGACGCTCAAACTCTAGCGGATTCTCCCGGCGGCTCATAATCGGGCCCTCGTCGTGAATTCCGGCATGCCGAAATCATCCCGAGTGGGAGATCGTGCTGAAGTTTGGTTGCCGCGTGCGCGGCGGGATCGGCTGCCCCGAAACCGTCCGGCTCCGTGACAACTCGGAGAACTTTACGGAGCCACCAGGGGTGTGTCAACCCTCCCCCCATGGCCCGACGCGTGGCCCTCAGTCCAGGTCGGTGAGCCGGCCGCCGGCGTCCGGCTGGGCATGCTCCACCCGGCGCAGGAGGCGGACCAGCAGCTCTCCGAGGACGCCGCGCTCGTCGCCGGACAGGTCCTGGAGGAGGTCCTCCTCGAAGTCGCTCGCCATGCGCATCGCCTCGAGCCACTTCGTACGGCCTTCGTCGGTCAGCTCGACGATGACGCGGACCCGGTTGTTCTCGTCGCGGTCGCGGGTGACCAGGCCCTCGCCCGCCATCCTGTCGATGCGGTGGGTCATGGCGGCCGGGGTGAGACCGAGGCGCTTCGCCAGTTCGCCGGGGCCCAGGCGGTAGGGGGCGCCCGAGAGAACCAGGGTCTTGAGGACCTCCCACTCGGCGTTGCTGATGCCGAGCGCGGCGACCTGCCTCCCGTACGCGACGTTCATCCTGCGGTTCAGGCGGCCCAGTGCGGAGACGACCTGCTCGACCTGGGGGTCGAGGTCGCGGAACTCGCGCTGGTAGGCGGCGATCTGTTCGTCGAGGCTCGGCTCGCTGGGGCCGGGCTCCTCGGTGCTCTCGGACATGGCGGGCAGTATGGCACGCCTTCACCACCCTTGAAGTCCTTCAAGCTGAAGTTTTCACCTTCTAAGTTTAGTGCTAAAGTCTTCGAGTCTGATTCCTTCAAGATCTTGAGGTAGGTGAGTGTGACCAGGGAGATGGGCGCAGCGCTGCGGCGGATCCAGCTGGGCAGCGCGCTGAGCGCGTTCGGGCTCGGGTTCACCGTTCCGTATCTGTACGTCTACGTGGCGCAGGTGCGGGATCTGGGCGCCGGGACGGCGGGGGTCGTCCTGGCGGTCTTCGCGATGGCAGCGCTGGCCGTTCTGCCGTTCACCGGGCGGGCCATCGACCGGCGGGGCCCGTTGCCCGTGCTGGTGGTGGCCGCCGCCCTGGCCTCGGTGGGCGCCGCCGCCCTGGGGTTCGCGAGCAGTGTTCCGGCCGCCGTGCTGGCCGCCGCGGTCCTGGGTGCGGGCACCGCAGTCATGCAGCCGGCCCTCGCCACGATGCTCGTGTGGTGTTCCAGCACCGCTACCCGTACGCGCGCCTTCGCCATGCAGTTCTTCCTGCAGAACCTGGGGCTCGGCCTCGGCGGGCTCGTCGGCGGGCAGCTCGTGGACGTGGACCGTCCGGCGAGTTTCACGATGCTCTTCCTGATCGAGGCCGCGATGTTCGTGGTGCTCGGTGTCGTCGTCACCACGGTGCGGATGCCCCGTACGGCTTCCCTCGGCGGTGCCCGGCCCTCGGGCGACGCTGCGGCCGAGGGCGGCGGGCTGCGGGCGCTGCTCTCGCACCGGGCCATGGTGCAGCTGTGCGTGCTGGGCTTCGTGCTGTTCTTCGCCTGCTACGGGCAGTTCGAGTCCGGGCTCGCCGCGTACGGCACGGAGGCCGCCGGGATCGAGCCCTCGACCCTGGGCTTCGCGCTGGCCGCCAACACGGCGGTCATCGTGGTCGCGCAGTTCGTCGTGCTGCGGCTCGTGGAGCGGCGGCGGCGCAGCCGGGTCATCGCGGCGGTCGGGCTGATCTGGGCGTTCGCCTGGATCGTGGCCGGGTACGCGGGGCTGGGCCACGGCAGCCAGACCATGGCGACGGCCGCGTTCATCTCGACGTACGCGCTGTTCGGGCTGGGTGAGGCGATGCTGTCGCCCACCGTCGCCCCGCTCGTCGCCGATCTGGCGCCGGAGTCGATGGTCGGGCAGTACAACTCGGCGTTCGCCCTGTGCAAGCAGCTCGCGCTGGCGGTCGGCCCGGCCGTCGGCGGTCCGATGGGGGCGTCGCTGCACGGCCCGTACATCGTGACGTTCGTGCTGTTCTCGCTGGGCATCACCGTGCTCGCGCTGCGGCTGGGGCGTCGGCTCACCCCCGTACAGGACCAGCCGTCCCTGGCCAACGCCCCCTCGCGGGTGGTGGCGGTGTCACTGCCCGAGGGGCCGGACGTCGCGGTGCCCGCCGGGAACACCGCCCCGGCTCCCGCCTCCGCGGGTCACTGACCGGACCTGCTGAACGTTCGCCCTGTCGCTCTGCATCACTGCGGCAGGGCGAACTCGCACCAGACCGCCTTGCCGCCGCCCGGTGTGCGGCGGCTGCCCCACGAGGTGGCGATCGAGGCGATGATCGAGATGCCGCGTCCCGCCTCGTCGGCCGGTTCGGCCTGGCGGCGGCGCGGCAGGTGGTCGTCGCCGTCGGTGACCTCGATGATCAGCCGGCGGTCCGTACGGCGCAGTCCCAGGCGCATCGGCGGGGTGCCGTGCTGGAGGGAGTTCGCGACGAGCTCGCTGGTGGCGAGGACGCCGAGGTCGCGGAGCTCGACGGGGAAGCGCCAGGAGGTCAGGACGCCGGTGGCGAAGGCGCGGGCGCGCGGGGCGGCCTCGATGCCGCCGAGGAGATCGAGTGCGGCGTTGTGGAACAGCTCCGCGTTCGCCCCCGTACGGGCGGGGTGCTGGACGACCAGGACCGCCACGTCGTCGTCGTGCTCGGCGGTCACGCCGAGGGAGCGGATCAGCCGGTCGCAGACCACCTGGGGTGACCCCTTGGCGCCCGAGAGGGCCCGGGCCAGGGAGGCGACGCCCTCGTCGATGTCCTCGCTGCGCCGTTCCACCAGGCCGTCCGTATAGAGGACCGCGGTGGAGCCGGGCGGCAGCGCGATGGTGCCCGAGGTGTGGACCCAGCCGCCGGTGCCGAGCGGGGGCCCGGTGGGGTCGGCGGCGCGGTGGACGGTGCCGTCCTCGTCGCGGACGAGGATCGGGAGGTGTCCGGCGGAGGCGTAGACGAGCTGTCCCTCGTTCGGATCGTGGACGGCGTAGACGCAGGTCGCGATCTGGCTGGCGTCGATCTCGGCGGCGAGGACGTCCAGCAGCTGGATCACCTCGTGCGGCGGGAGGTCGAGGCGGGCGTAGGCGCGGACGGCGGTGCGGAGCTGGCCCATGACGGCGGCGGCCCGCACCCCGCGGCCCATCACATCGCCGATGACCAGGGCGGTGCGGCCCGCGCCGAGGGTGATGACGTCGTACCAGTCGCCGCCGACCGCGGCGTCGGTGCCGCCGGGCTGGTAGGTGGCCGCGATACGGAGGTCGTCGGGCTGTTCCAGCTCCTGCGGGAGCAGGGAGCGCTGGAGGGTGACGGCCGTTTCGCGGTGGCGGCGCTCGCTGGTGCGCAGGCGTTCGGCGGCTTCGGCGTGGTCGGTGACGTCGGCGGCGTAGACGAGGACGCCGTCCTCGCCGGCGATCGGGGTGCAGGTCACCGTGTACGAGCCGCCCTCGGTGGTTCTGCGGGACTTGACCGTACGGGGGGTGCCGCTGCGCAGGACCTGGTCCAGCAGCGGGAGGACGCTGAGCCGGTCGAGCTCGGGCATGGCCTCGGCGGCGGGGACGCCGGACGGGCGGGGGCCGAACGCGGCCTCGTAGGCGTCGTTGACGTACGCGACGCGGTGGTCCGGGCCGTGCAGCAGGGCGACGGGGGCGGGGAGCCGGCCGAGGATCTCGCGGGCGGAGAGGTCGTCGAGGACGGGCCCGGGGAGGCCCTCCGCCGCGGCGGTGCCGGAAGGCGCCGGGGCGGCGTCGTCCGGCTGGGCGGGCGTGGCCTGCGGCCGGGCGTACTCGGCTCGGGCGGCCGGCACGGCACTGCGGTCGTCCCGCGCGGCGGCTCGGCGCTGCGTTCCGGGGAGGCGGGCGCTCCAACGCGTGAAGTTCACGGTATTTCTGGCCTCGTGTGTCGGTCTGGTCCGCTCGGGCGGGCTGCTTCTTCTGCCGTTTCCTCGGCCGTGTTCGGGGCTCCGGGGGCCGTACCCCCGGGAAGGCGCAGCCGGGCCTCGTCGTGCTGTTGGTGCGTCGCTGCTGGTCACTGATGGTCACTGCCGACCGGGTCACTCTGTGCAGGTGTGGGCCCACCTATGGTCACACGTCCAGTGTGACCGACCGTACTGACAGTTGCCGCCCGGACGCCCGGTCAACGGCCCCTCAGCTACCGGTCCGGCCGTCTCTCGGCGGTTCTTCGGGGCCTTTCGGGCGGCTGGGGCCGGGCAGTCCCGGGGTGCCGGAACCGCCGCCGCCCGCCGCGAGTTCGAATTCGGCGCGGGGGTGCTCCAGCGAGCCGAGGGAGACGATCTCGCGTTTGAAGAGCCCGGACAGGGTCCATTCGGCAAGGACGCGCGCCTTCCGGTTGAACGTCGGTACCCGGCTGAGGTGGTACGTACGGTGCATCAGCCAGGCGGGGTAGCCCTTGAGCTTGCGGCCGTAGACGTGGGCGACGCCCTTGTGCAGGCCGAGGGAGGCGACCGAACCGGCGTACGCGTGGCGGTACTCGGTGAGCGGCTTGCCGTCGACGGAGGCGAGGACGTTGTCGGCGAGGACCTTCGCCTGGCGCACGGCGTGCTGGGCGTTGGGGGCGGTCTCGCGGCCGGGTTCGGAGGCGGTCAGGTCGGGTACGGCCGCGGCGTCGCCCGCGGCCCACGCGTGCGGCATCTCCTCGACACCGAGGGCGGCGGTGCAGCGGAGCCGGCCGCGTTCGGTGAGGGGCAGGTCGGTGGCGGCGAGCAGGGGCGCCGGTTTGACGCCCGCGGTCCAGACGAGGGTGCGGGTGGGGAAGCGGGAGCCGTCGCTGAGGACGGCGACGCGGTCTTCACAGGTGTCGAGGCGGGTCTCCAGGCGGACGTCGATGTTCCGGCTCCGCAGCTCGCCGAGGGCGTAGGTGCCCATGGCCTCACCGACCTCGGGGAGGATGCGCCCGGAGGCCTCGACGAGGATCCATTTCAGGTCGGCCGGCTTGATGTTGTGGTAGTACCGCGCCGTGTAGCGGGCCATGTCCTCCAGTTCGGCCAGCGCCTCGACGCCCGCGTACCCGCCGCCGACGAAGACGAAGGTCAGAGCGGCATCGCGGATCGCGGGGTCGCGCGTGGCGGAGGCGATGTCCATCTGTTCGATGACGTGGTTGCGCAACCCGATGGCTTCCTCGACGGTCTTGAAACCGATGCCGAAGTCGGCGAGACCGGGGATCGGCAGGGTGCGCGACACGGACCCGGGGGCGATGACGATCTCGTCGTACCCGATCTCCAGGGCCCCGGTGCCGTCCTCGCCGGTGGCGAGGGTGGTGACGGTCGCGGTCCGTTTGGCGTGATCGACGCGCTGGGCCTCGCCGATGACGATCGTGCAGTCCTTCAGGACCCGGCGCAGCGGCACGACGACATGGCGGGGCGAGATCGAGCCGGCGGCCGCTTCGGGGAGGAAGGGCTGGTACGTCATGTAGGGCTCGGGCGTGACGACCACGATCTCGGCGTCGCCGCTCTTCAGTCTCTGCTTCAACTTCCGCTGGAGACGCAGCGCTGTGTACATCCCGACGTAGCCGCCGCCGACGACGAGAATGCGCACACCTGGCCGGGTGCCGGGGGTCGTCCCCCGGGAATCTGGAGCCATCACCACCCCATGACGCAACGGAGTCAGTGGTTTGTCCACAGGCCCGGCAAATTGTGTGACCGGAGGACCGGCATCGGCGCCCGGGACCCGTCGGCGGTGGAAAGCGACAGCCGTGCAGGTCAGGCGCTACGCACGGGGTGAGCGGAGGGGCGATGCTCCGGCGTCGATCGGATCGTGGTCCGATCGGGGGGCGTCCCATGCGGAACAACCCCCTTCTGAATTGACGCGGGCTCAACTATGTTCGTAACCCGTCGGGGTGTCGGGTGCGGATTTCGTTGTGCTCCGCTCCCCGGCTGAAACGGCGGGAAGTCTCCGGGGGGAGACGTCATAACCGGGGGAAGTTATGCATATTCAGGATACTCATGGCCAGGCTGCGCTCTCGCGCGCTTCCGAGGACAAAGGACGCCTCGGCTCCGTGGGTGCGCTGGGCGTCATGAGCTCGGCCGATGCTGTTCGTTCCGCGGCCGCGGTGAGTGCGGCGGCGCTGAGTTCGGCCGCTGCCGGACCGGGCCCGAGCGGGGCGACGACCACGGGAACGGCGACGACGGGGGCCGCGGGCGCGCCGCGCTCGGCTCCGCTGCGGGTCGACGCACAGCGCAATCTGGAGCATGTGCTGCGGGCGGCCCGCGAGGTGTTCGGGGAGCTGGGTTACGGCGCCCCGATGGAGGATGTGGCGCGTCGCGCACGCGTCGGCGTGGGCACCGTCTACCGGCGGTTCCCGAGCAAGGACGTGCTGGTGCGCCGGATAGCCGAGGAGGAGACCGCCCGGCTGACCGAGCAGGCGCGCACGGCGCTGGGGCAGGAGGAGAAGCCCTGGTCGGCGCTGTCCCGTTTCCTGCGTACGTCGGTGGCGTCGGGCGCGGGCAGGCTGCTGCCGCCGCAGGTGCTGCGGGTAGGGGTCGACGGTGAGGAGCAGCCGGGTGTGCCGGCGGCTTCGGCGCCGGACCCGGTGGACGAGACCCGGGTTCCGCAGCAGCGGCAGGGCGTGGGTCAGGACGGCTTCCGCGTCGCGGGCCGGCCCTCGGGCGGAGGCGGTGACGGGCTGGCCGGCCTCGGCGAGGAGACCGGTGCGGTCGAGCTGCTGGAGGTCGTGGGGCGGCTGGTGGACCGGGCGCGGGAGTCCGGCGAGCTGCGCCGGGACGTGACGGTGGCCGATGTGCTGCTGGTCATCGCCACGGCGGCTCCTTCGCTGCCGGACGCCGCCCAGCAGGCCGCGGCTTCGGCCCGGCTGCTGGACATCCTGCTGGAGGGCCTGCGGTCGCGGCCGGCGTGACGGCCGGGGCCGACGGCCCCGCTCGTCCCGGCCCGGCCGGGGGTTCGTCCGGCCGGGGGTTCGTCCGGCCGGGGGCTCGTCCGACCAGCTCGGCCGGGGGCTCGTCCCGCCGGTGGTCGGTGGGAGCGGCGGCTCGTGCGGCCCACTGCTCGCGCTGGGCCGCCCTCGTCCCCGTATCGCTCGGACGAATCAACGGGGAGTGATTCCCCGAAAGGGGGCTCTCTAGTACTCACATTCGGGAAAACGCCCCGGATGAGTGGTTGGCGGGAGTGAGGGGCCAACACGATTGAGCCATGTGGCAGTCTTGGCCGGTATTCGGGTCCGAGGGTGTATACGGGGGCTTCCGCGATGAGCGGTAACGAGCAGCAGGAAGAGCCGCTCGGCGAGATCGCTGCGGCCGACAGGGACACGAAGGCGGACGGGCTCTCCGCCGGGCAGGTGCCGGTCCAGGCCGTGCGCGGCCCGTCGGGCGGCGAAGCCGAGGGCGGCACCGTCCTGCCCGGCCCGTGGCCCGCCGTCGCCGAGGAGGACACGTCCGGCGAGGCGGATGCGGGCATCGGCCCGCACGCGGTTCCGCAGCAGCGCGCCGGTCGCAGCGGGGCCCCCGAAACCGGTCTCTCCGACGCCCGGCTGATCGAGGACATGCGGGCGGGCGACGACCAGGCCTACGAGGAGCTGTTCCGGCGGCATTCGGGCGCCGTGCTCCGTTACGCCCGCAGCTGCTGCCGGGACGCGCACACCGCCGACGACCTGACGGCCGAGGTGTTCGCCCGCACGCTCCAGGCCGTACGGGGCGGGAAGGGGCCGACGGAAGCGGTCCGGGCCTATCTGATGACCGCCGTCCGCCATGTCGCCGCCGCCTGGACCAAGAGCGCCAAGCGGGAGCATCTGGTCGACGACTTCGCGGTGTTCGCCACCCAGGCGACCCGCTCCTCCGAGCTCTCCGACGACGACACCCTCGAACTCGGCGCCGATGTCCTGGCGATGCACGAGGCCGAGCAGACGATGGCGATGCAGGCGTTCCGGAGCCTCCCGGAGCGCTGGCAGGCGGTGCTGTGGCACACCACGGTGGAGGAGGAGTCGCCGAGCGAGATCGCCCCGCTGTTCGGCCTCACCGCCAACGCCACCGCCGTGCTGGCCAGCCGGGCCCGCGAAGGGCTCAAGCAGGCGTACCTCCAGGCCCACGTCAGCCAGGCGCTCACCACGGGCGGGGACTGCGCGCAGTACGCCGACCGGCTGGGCGCCCACGCCCGGGGCGGCCTGCGGACCCGGGCCGAACGCGGACTGCGCAAGCATCTCGACGCGTGCGCCCGGTGCCGGGTGGCCGCGGGCGAGCTGGACCATGTGAACGCGGGGATTCCGGCGCTGCTGCCCGTCGCGGTCATCGGCTGGTTCGCCGCCGGGTATTCGCTCAAGGCCGCGGGCATCGTGGCCGGCGGTGCGGCCGGGGCCGCCGGGGCGGGAGCCGCCGCCGCGGCCACCGGGTCCGGCTCGACCGGCGGGGCCGCCGGTGGAGCCGCGGCCTCCGAGGGGCTGGGCGCGCCCGCCAAGGCGGGGATCGCCGCCGCCGTGGCGGTGGCCGCCGCGGCCGGTCTGGTGTGGGCGCTCGTCGGCGACGACCAGCCGAAGCCGGAGCCCAAGCCGGTCGCGAAGCCCCCGGCCGTGGCGCCCGCCGTGCCCGCGCCGGAGCCCCCGGCGCCCGCCCCGAAGCCGGTGCCCGAGCCACCGGCCGCGCCCGCACCGCCCGCGCCACCGGCACCGGCCCCGTCCGAGCCGGCGCCGAAGCCCACGCCCAGCCCCACGCCCTCGCCCGAGCCGCCGCCGAAGCCCGCGCCCCCCGCGCCGAGCCCGCCGCCGTCCCCGAAGCCGACGCCCAAGCCGCCGAAGCCCACACCACCGCCGCCCGCGCCGGAGGTGTACCAGGTCAGCGAGTTGGCGTATTCGGTGTTCGGCGACCGGAGCGAGCCGGAAGTCGTGCTGGGGCAGAGCAGTTGGGTCTGGCAGCGGTCGAACGTGTCGATCTCCTCCACCCGTTACGCGCACGGGGTGACCGTGCACGCCCGCTCCTCGGTGACCATCCAGCTGAACCGGCCGTGCACGCGTTACGAGGCCATGGTCGGGGTGGACGACCTGACGCTCGGCCTCGGCGCGGTGCGCTTCTCCGTGTTCAACGGGGACGGGGCCCGGCTGTGGCGCTCCCCGGTGATGGAGGGCGGCGAGCCGGCCGTCCCGGTGAGCGTGGGCATCGCGGGCCAGTCCTCGATCCGCCTCGTGGTGGAGCCGGAGGGGGCGATGGGCGGGGTGGCCCTGGCCGACTGGGCGGAGTCCCGGATCAGCTGCTCCTGAGCCGTACGCGCGCCGCGCTTCCCCTGCGGCGGGTTCCGGTCAGGGCTGAAGGGTGCGCCGGGCGGGGATCACTCCGCCCGCCACCGCGCGCTGGCGCGGGGCGGCCGTGCCCGTCCAGCAGGTGCCGCGGCGGGTCACCAGGCGGCGCAGCCACAGTTCGGTGGAGGCCAGGTCCGCCAGGCCGTCCAGGGGCAGCGGTTCGCCCTCGGACGCGGCGCGCAGGGCCTTGCGGACCACCCGGGCCTCGACCAGGCCGGCGTCGGCCAGCAGCGGCGCGTCGAAGAGGGCCATCAGCTCGGGCAGCGCGGTGCGCAGACCGGTCCGGGTGACGGCGGTGGAAGTGGCCTGGGAGGGCGTGCCCCACCCGGGCGGCAGATCGTGGATGCCCGCCCCGCCGAGCACCCGGCGCAGGATCGCGGCCCGTGCGCCGGGCTGGACGCGCAGCGACTCGGGCAGGGCGCGGGCCGCCCGGACGACCTGGTTGTCGAGGAACGGGGCGTGCAGCCGCTGGCTGCGGATCTCGGCGGCCTGCTCCAGGATCCGGTGGTCGGCGGCTCCCCGGGCGAGGGCGGCGCGGGCGCGGGCCTCTCCCGGGCGCTGGACGGAGGTGGGCCGGATCGCCGCCTCCTGGAGGCGAACCGATACTTCGGCCAGTGCCTCCCCCGTCAGCCAGCGCGCCGCGGGACCCGGGCGCGACCAGGCGAGGGCGGCGAGCGAGGCGTCGGCGGGGGTGGCGAGGTCGGGGGCGTGGCGGTTGGCGTCGGGGAGGAGCCCGGCGGCGGACTCCAGGCCGGTGCGGTACGACGTACGGGCCAGGCGGCGGGCGGCTCGGTAGACCGTCAGCGGGACGAACAGCGAGTGCGCCGTGGGGCCTTCGGCCTTGGTGAGGGCGGCTACGGGGCGCAGGAGGTGGCGTCTGCGCCGGTCCATCAGGAGGTCGGCGAGGCGGGCCGGGTGCGCGTCCAGGACCTGCCGGGCCCCGCTTCCGACGAGGTGGTCGGCGCTGCCCGCGGAGAGCCGGCGGCGGTGGCGCTCGGCGAGGACGAGGGAGGGGGCCGGTTCGTCGGTGAGCGGGCCGGTCTCCAACGAGGCGTACGGCAGGGCCTCTTCGCCCGCCGCGACGACGACGTGATGCAGGCGCGGGTTGGCGGCGATGACGCGGGCCCGCTCCATCTCCCCCTCGTTGCCACGGGTGGTGAGGTCGTTGAAGGTGACGGCGAGCAGCCGCTCCCCCGCTCCGGTGCCGTGGCCGAGGAGGGTGCCGGGCAGTCCGGGCAGCCCGGAGGCGAGGAGGGCGAGGGTGGCGGACGCGCTGCCTCCGGAGAGGTCGGCACCGATGCCCGCGACGGGTCCGCCCCGCGCGGCGCGCCGGTCGGCGGGGCCCATGCCGGGGACGGGCCCCGGGTCCTGCGGCATGCTCTCCGGCGCGTGGCGCGGGGCCGTGAGCCGGGCGCGTACGGCTTCGACGAGCGCGTCCCGTACGCCCTCCACCGCGTGCACCGGGTCGGCCTGGGGTGCGGCGACCGCGAGTGAGGCGACGGCCTCGTACCCGGTGATCTCCCGCGAGCCCTCGCGCATGATCAGCGCGTGGCCCGGCGGGACCCGCCGCACGCCCTCGTAGGGCGTGCCGTCGCCGAGGGCCTCGGGGGTCTCCGGGCAGGCGAGCAGGGCGGCGAGGTGCCCGATGTCGAGCTGGGCCTCGATGAGGTCGGCGAGCGGCAGGGCGGCGGTGGCGTAGGCGGTGCCCCCCGCCCAGGGGGTGTGGAAGACGGGCCGGGCTCCGGCGAGGTCGCCCGCGACGGTGATGCGGCGGCCGATCTGCACGACGGCGGTGTAGCTGCCGGGCCAGGAGGTGAGGTGGCGCATCGCGCCGCCGCGTGCGGAGAGCAGCCCGACGCGGAGCTGTTCGTCGGTGGCGCCGCAGCAGCCGAGGACCGCGAGGCGGGCGGTGGGGGCCCCTTCGGGGGTGGCGACGCCGATGACGCGGATCTCGTCGGGGCGCCAGTCGCCGACCGCCCACAGCGGATCCGGGTCGCCCCACAGGAGTTGGGAGCCGACCGGGTGGACCGTGCGCCCCTCCCCGCCGTTTCCGACGGCGCCGACGGTGCCGAAGCTCGCGGCGATACTGCTCCATCCCACCAACCAACGCATCGCCGCCTCCACAGGCTGTGGACAAAACGGCGCACGAGATGAGCGAGAACGCCGCTGCGGGACATGCTGCCACGACAACGCCGCAGGAGAGGGTGTACGGGCAGCGCACGCCGGAAGAGCATGCGCCCCTGGCAAAGGCCCGACGCGGCCTTCACCGCGTCGACAGCAACGGAACTTCTCGTTCCGGGAGTTGTGGAGGCCGGGCCGTGCGGTCCCCGCGCCGCCCCGGCCCGCCCCCCGAGGAGGGGGAGGGGCCGGCGCCGCCCGGAAACAGCGGCGATATCCGGCCATAGTCGGACCGTTGGCCAGACCCTCACCGGACCGTCGCTATTCGGCCATTCTCTCGAAGTGCCGCCCTGCGCGCATACCCGCGCCGCGCCCCCCTGGCGACCCCTCCACGCACAGTCCGGGAGGTGGGCCTCACCTCCCGGACCGGTCCGCCGCCCGCGGGGAATGGAGCGGCGGTTTCCCCCAGCCCACTGAGTCCAGTGCAGCGGGCCGACCCACGCAGGACTCAGCCAAGCGCCACGCGACGGGACGGGCCAGAGCGCACGGCCGGGCGCACGGCCACACACCGGGAGCACGCCGGACCCCGGTCCGCACCCCCCCCGGCCCCGAAGACCCGGACCGCCCGCACGGACAACAATCCCGCCATCCGGACGTCTGCCCCTTAACGGTAGGGATAGGGAGAACTACGCTGTGTTTACTGGTGTTCTCGACAGGGGGCATATTCCTCGGGGCTCGGCCACATGCGTGTGCAGGCGGAGTACGAGGGTTCGAACCTGGGGAGGCATCGGTACGAATGCCGCGCGCCGTCCTCGGTGACGCGGCGGCCGTCTGTGTGTCGAGGGGTGGCGCATGTCCAGGGAGCAACGCGGGCCGAACGAGAAGCTCGGCACGGTTCTCGCCCTCGCGGGAATCAGTAACGCCGGGCTCGCCCGGCGGGTCAACGACCTCGGAGCACAGCGCGGTCTGACACTTCGCTACGACAAGACCTCGGTGGCCCGGTGGGTCGCCAAGGGGATGGTGCCGCAGGGCGCGGCGCCGCATCTCATCGCCGCGGCGATCGGGGCCAAGCTCGGCCGCCCGGTGCCGCTGCACGAGATCGGCCTCGCCGACGCGGACCCGGCCCCGGAGGTCGGTCTCGCCTTCCCCCGGGACGTGGGCGAGGCGGTCCGGTCGGCGACCGAGCTGTACCGGCTGGATCTGGCCGGGCGGCGGGGCGGCGGCGGGATCTGGCAGTCCCTGGCGGGATCCTTCTCGGTGAGCGCCTACGCGACACCCGCTTCCCGCTGGCTGATAACCCCCGCCGACCCGTCGGTGGCCCGGGACCCGACGGCGGCGCAGGCGGCGATCCTCGGGGCGCGCGGCACCGGGTCCGAAGGCCCCGGCACGGCCGGAGCGCACGGTCCGGGGACCGCACCGGACGCGCGGGGCGCACACATCCTCCACACCGGCGGCTCCGCACCCGGCGCGGCGGGCTCGGTCCCGGTCCAGCCCGGTCCGGAGTCGGCGGCGGACGCCTCGCCGCTGCGGGTCGGCCACAGCGATGTGTCGAAGCTGCGCGAGGCGGCCCAGGACGCCCGGCGCTGGGACTCCAAGTACGGCGGCGGCGACTGGCGTTCCTCCATGGTCCCCGAGTGCTTACGCGTCGACGCCGCACCCCTGCTCCTCGGCTCGTACACCGACGAGGTCGGACGGGCCCTGTTCGGCGCCTCCGCCGAGCTGACCCGGCTGGCCGGCTGGATGGCCTTCGACACGGGTCAGCAGGAGGCCGCCCAGCGCTACTACATCCAGGCCCTGCGCCTGGCCCGGGCCGCCGCCGACGTCCCGCTCGGCGGCTATGTCCTCGCCTCGATGTCCCTCCAGGCGACCTACCGCGGCTTCGCCGACGAGGGGGTCGACCTCGCCCAGGCGGCCGTCGAGCGCAACCGGGGTCTCGCCACCGCCCGCACCATGAGCTTCTTCCGGCTGGTGGAGGCCCGCGCCCATGCGAAGGCCGGCGACGCACCGGCCGCGGGGGCCGCGCTGAAGGGCGCCGAGAGCTGGCTGGAGCGGTCCCGGGCGGGCGACGCCGATCCGTCCTGGCTCGGCTTCTACGGCTACGACCGGTTCGCCGCCGACGCCGCCGAGTGCTACCGGGACCTGAAGGCCCCCCGCCAGGTGCGGCGCTTCACCGAACAGGCGCTGTCCCGGCCGACCGAGGAGTTCGTCCGCAGCCACGGACTGCGGCTCGTCGTCTCCGCCGTCGCCGAGCTGGAGTCGGGCAATCTGGACGCGGCCTGTGCTGCGGGCACCCGGGCGGTGGAGGTCGCGGGCCGGATCTCCTCGGCCCGCACCACGGAGTACGTGCGCGATCTGCTGCACCGCCTGGAGCCGTACGGGGACGAGCCCCGCGTCGCGGAGCTGCGCGAGCGGGCCCGCCCGCTGCTGGTCACCTAGGCCTGAACCGGATGAGGAGCCGCCCGGTGAGAACCCGCCGGGCGAGCGCCTGCCGGACGGAGTGTGCGCCACGCCCTGCCCCTCCCGGGTTTGAGCCGGTTGTCAGTGGGTCAGTGCACTATCGGGGTGGGAGGTGGCGTGATGATGACGCACGCGGCGTACGACTGCGATGTGCTGGTGATCGGCGGCGGGATCGTCGGTCTGTCGACCGCGTATGCGCTGACCCGGACGGCTCCGGGCACCCGGGTCACGGTCCTGGAGAAGGAGCGCGGCCCCGCCCGCCACCAGACCGGCCGCAACAGCGGCGTGATCCACAGCGGCATCTACTACCGCCCCGGCTCCCTCAAGGCGCGGTACGCGCTGCGCGGCTCGGCGGAGCTCGCGGACTTCTGCGCGGAGCACTCCATCGCGCACGCCACCACCGGCAAGCTGATCGTCGCCACCGAGCGCTCCGAGCTGCCCCGGCTGCACGCCCTGGTGCAGCGCGGCCGCGAGCACGGGCTGCCCGTGCGGGAGCTGGGCCCGGCCCAGATCGCGGAGCACGAACCGGAGGTCCGGGGTCTGGCGGCGATCCGGGTCGCCACGACGGGCGTCTGCGACTTCACCGCCGTTGCCACCCGCTTCGCGACCGAGGTCACGGCGGCGGGCGGCATCGTGCGGTACGGCGCGGAGGTCACCGCGATAGACCGGCGCCCCTGGGGCGTCGCGGTGCGCACGGCGGACGGCCTGGTCGTCCGGGCCAGGGTGCTGGTCAACTGCGCGGGGCTCCACTGCGACCGGGTGGCCCGCCTCGCCGGGGACGACCCGGGGGTGCGGATCGTGCCGTTCCGGGGCGAGTACTACGCGCTGGCCCGCCCCGGGCTGGTGCGCGGTCTGGTCTACCCGGTGCCGGACCCGGCCTTCCCCTTCCTCGGCGTCCACCTCACCCGGGGCTTCGACGGCTCCGTCCACGTCGGGCCCAACGCGGTCCCCGCCCTGGCCCGCGAGGGATACACCTGGCCCCAGGTCCGCCCCGCCGAACTGCTGTCCACGCTGAGCTGGCCGGGCACCTGGCAGATCGCCCGCCGCCACTGGCGGTACGGGGCGGGCGAGGTGCACCGCTCGCTGTCCCGCTCCGCGTTCACCCGGGCCGTCCAGCGGCTGCTGCCCGCCGTCACCGAGGACGATCTGCGCCCCTCGCCCGCCGGGGTGCGCGCCCAGGCGGTGCTGAAGGACGGCACACTGGTCGACGACTTCCTGATCCGCGAGGCCCCGCACACCGTGCACGTGCTCAACGCCCCGTCGCCCGCGGCGACGGCGTGCCTCCCCATCGGAAGGGAGGTGGCACGGCTCGCGCTGCGCCGGGCTCGGGGGGCGGGGTGGAAGCCGCCCGCCGTAGAATCCGGTCATTGTGTCTGAGCAGCCCCTGAACCCCACCCCCGCCGGATCCCACGACGCCGAGGCGACGCCGACCGGCCCCGCGCGGACCGGCTCCACGGCGGCCGACGCGCTCGCCGACGCCGCGAGCGAGGAAGCCGCGGCCGACGAGGCCCGGGCCGCCGACGCCACGGCCGACGAAGCCGCCGCGCTGCGGGCCGCCTCCTTCGAGCGTGCGCGCCGGCTGCGCATGGAGCCGCGCTTCCCCGGAGGCCCCGCCGCCGACCCGGCCGGTTCGCACCACGAGCGCCGGATCCGCAGCTTCCAGCCGCGCCGCAGCCGGGTGACCACCGGCCAGCAGGAATCCCTGGAGCGGCTGTGGCCGAAGTGGGGCCTGGACATCGACGGCAAGCGCGTCCTCGATCTGGCCGAGCTGTTCGACGGGCTGCCCGTGGTCCTGGAGATCGGCTTCGGCATGGGCGAGGCCACCGCGCAGATGGCGGCCGACGACCCGGGCACCGGCATTCTCGCGGTCGACGTCCACACCCCCGGCCAGGGCAATCTTCTCGGCCTCGCGGACAAGGCGGGCTCGACGAACGTACGGGTGGCCAACGGCGACGCGGTCATCCTGCTGCGCGAGATGCTGGCCCCCGAGTCCCTCGACGGCCTACGGGTCTACTTCCCCGACCCGTGGCCCAAGGCCCGGCACCACAAGCGGCGGCTCATCCAGCCCGCTTTCCTGGACCTGGTGGCGCCGGTGCTGAAGCCGGGCGCGATCGTCCACTGCGCCACGGACTGGGAGCCGTACGCCGAGCAGATGCTGGAGGTGCTCACCGCGCACCCCCGCTTCGAGAACACCGCGGCCGACGGCGGATACGCCCCGCGTCCCGCGTTCCGGCCGCTCACCCGCTTCGAGGGCCAGGGCCTGGACAAGGGGCACGTCGTCCACGACCTGCTGTTCGCCCGCGTCTGACGCACGACGGCGTACGGCCATGTCCTGGCCGGATGCGCCGTCGCCGGGTGTCAGTGCTCCTCGTTAGGGTCGAGAGGTGTCCGACCCCTCCGTGCAGCATCAGCAGGCGCACCCGGCCGTCCCGTTCCTCCACGAGCAGCGGCTCGACGAGGTCCTGGGCGCGGCGCCGGAGCGTGGCCGGGCGCGTTACCGGCCACGCCGCGTCGGCATGGTGTGGCGCAGCAAGGCGTTCCGTGCCGGGGCCGTAATCGTGGCGCTCCTGCTGTGCGGCCTGGTGATCCTCGCGCTCGTCCGCGAACAGACCGGTCCTGAGGGGTTCCTGGTCGGCCTCGGTCTGGCGGTGCTTCCGGTGCCGCTGCTGATGGCCGCCTTCCGCTGGCTGGACCGGGTCGAGCCGGGGCCCTGGCGGAATCTGATCTTCTCCTTCGCCTGGGGCGCGTGCGCCGCGGCTCTCGTCGCGATCATCGCCAACTCCTTCGCCACGCGCTGGATAGCCACCGCGACGGCCGACCCGGCGAGCGCGGACACCCTGGGGGCGACGGTGATCGCCCCCGTCGTGGAGGAGAGCGCGAAGGCGGCGGCCGTGCTGCTGATCTTCCTGTTCCGCAGACGGGAGTTCAGCGGGGTGGTGGACGGCATCGTCGTCGCCGGCTTCACCGCGACGGGCTTCGCGTTCACCGAGAACATCCTCTATCTGGGCAACGCCTTCGGCGAGGACCAGCAGATCGGCAGCTCCGGGTTCGCCTCGGTGACGGCGGGGACGTTCTTCGTGCGGATCGTCATGTCCCCGTTCGCGCACCCCCTGTTCACGGTCCTCACCGGCCTCGGCTTCGGCTTCGCGGCCGTCAGCGCCCGCCGCCACCGGGTCCGCCGGATCGCCCTGCCGGTGCTGGGGCTGCTGCTGGCCATGGGGCTGCACGCCCTGTGGAACGGCTCGTCGGCCTTCGGCCCGTACGGCTTCTACGCGGTGTACGGGATCGTCATGGTCCCGGCGTTCGCCCTGGTGACCTGGGTGGCGATCTGGTCGCGCCAGCGGGAGCTGCGTACGCTCGCCGCCGAGCTGCCCGCGTATGCGGCGGCCGGCTGGCTCGCCCCCGCCGAGCCGTCGGCGCTCTCCTCCATGCGGGCCCGGGGCATGGCCCGCGACCTGGCCCGCCACTGGCAGCAGGACCGGACCCGGGGCCGGGCGGCGGCCCGCGCGGTCGCGGAGTACGAGTCGTTCGCGACGTCGCTCGCGGGTCTGCGCCGCCGGGCCCGCCACGGCGCGGTGGGCCCGGACTTCGGCGCCCGGGAGCGGGAGTTGCTGCACCACCTGTGGCAGCGCCGGGACGTCGCGGCCCCGGCCCTGACCCACGCGGCGCGCCTCACGTCCCGCCGGGGCCCGCACCACGGCCGCCACGCCCACTCCGGACACCACGCGCCGACGCCGTACGGGTACGGCCCGGGGCAGGGCTACGGCCCCGGGCCGGGAAACGGCCACGGATACGGCCCGGCGTACGGACAGCCGTACGGACAGACCCAGGCGCAGCCGTACGGTTACGGGTACGGCGACCCCGGCTCCGTCAGGCCGACGCCTCGGTGAGCAGGGCGAGTTCCCGGTCGGTCAGCCGCAGGTCGGCGACCGCGACGAGGGCGGGGAGCTGTTCGACCGTACGGGCGGAGGCGATCGGCGCGGCGACGGTCGGCTGCGCGGCGAGCCAGGCGAGGGCCACCGTCGCGATCTCGGCGTTCCGTTCCCCGGCCACCTGGTCGAGGGCGGCCAGCACCTTGCGGCCCTGCTCCGATTCCAGGTGTCCGCCCGCCTTCGCGGACCGTGCGCTCCGAACCGTCGTACCGGGGCGGTACTTGCCGGTGAGGAAGCCGGAGGCGAGCGCGTAGTACGGGACGGCGGCGAGGCCCGCGTCGGCCGCGGTGTCCTGGAGCGCGCCTTCGTAGGTGGAGCGGGAGACCAGGTTGTAGTGCGGCTGGAGCGCGACGTACCGGGCGAGGCCCTCGCGTTCGGAGAAGGCGAGGGAGGCCGCGAGGCGCTCGGGGCTGATGTTGGAGGCGGCGATGTGGCGCACCTTGCCGTCCTTCACCAGCTGGTCGAGGGCGGTGATGATCTCCTCGACCGGGACGGTCTCGTCGTCGAAGTGCGTGTAGTAGAGGTCGATGTGGTCGGTGCCGAGGCGGCGCAGGGACGCTTCGGCCGCGCCCTTGATGGTGCCGGCGGCCAGGCCCCGGAAGTCGGGGTGGGCGCCGGCCTTGGTGGCGACGACGATGTCGGACCGGTTGCCACGGGAGGCGAGCCACTTGCCGATGACGGTCTCCGACTCGCCGCCGTGGTTGCCCTCGACCCAGGCGGAGTACGCGTCGGCGGTGTCGATGAAGTTGCCGCCGGCCGCGACGTACGCGTCCAGGACGGCGAAGGACTGTTCCTCATCCGCCGTCCAGCCGAAGACGTTGCCGCCGAGGGCGAGGGGGAAGACCTGGAGGCCGGAGGTGCCGAGGAGAGTGCGCGTGGAAGTCATGCGAGGGTCCAACGGGCCGGGCGGGGACGGTATTCCGCCGCGTACTCCGTCCGGGATTCCGCCGCGTACGCCTTCCGGGCCTGTCGCCCCCTCCCCCGGACAGACCGGCAGCCCTGACGTCGGGGGGTGTGCGTCAGGGCTGCCGGGGTTTCGGGGCGGGCCGCCGGAGAAGGGCGGCCCCGGGCCGACGGCGCGCGCCGGCCCGAGGGCTCAGACCTGCAGGCCCTTGCTGGTCAGCCAGGCCATCGGGTCCATCGCCGAGCCGCCCGCGGTGCGGACCTCCATGTGGAGGTGGACGCCGGTCACGTTGCCGGTGGCGCCCATGCGGCCGATGGTCTCGCCCGTGGTGACCTTCTGGCCGACCGAGACGTCGATCGAGGACTGGTGGGCGTACCAGATCTCGGTGCCGTCATCGAGCTGGAGCACCGTGCGGTAGCCGTACGAACCGGACCAGCCGGCCGACGTGATCGTGCCGCTGTGCACGGCCTTGAGCGGCGAACCGGCCGCCCCTGCGAAGTCGAGGCCGGTGTGCTGGCCGGAGGACCACATCGCGCCGGACTGACCGTAGGTCGAGCTGATCGTGTACGAGGAGGCCGGCAGGGAGAAGCTGGCGGCGAGCTTGGCGAGACGCTCCTCCTCCGCCTTCTTCTTCGCCGCTTCCTCTGCCGCCTTCTTCTTCGCGGCGGCTTCGGCCTCGGCCTCGCCCTGCTGCTTCTTGGCCTCTTCCGCCGCCTTCTCGGCGGCTGCCTTCTCCGCCGCTGCCTTGGCCTCGGCGTCGGCGCTGGCCTGCTGCTGCTCGGCCTGCTGGAGGATCCGGGCGCGCAGTGCCTCGCCGGCGTCGGTGCCCTGCTCGGCCTCGGCGCTGGTGAGTCCGGCGGTGGTGAGCGGCGCGGCCGCGGCGACCGGGACGGCCTCCGCGTCGTCGGACATGAAGGACCCGACGCCGGGAAGGGACTTGGCGTCGGGGAGGTTGTCCGCGATGGAATCGGGAAGAGAGATGGAGACGGGTGCCTTGTCCTGAGCGGTGGCCATGCCCCCCGCTCCGACGGCCGCTATGACGCCGACCCCGAGGACGGTGGAGCTACGGGCCAGACCACGCTGCTTGGCGACGCGGTGCCTGCCGCGCACGGGACGGATGGAGTCCTCGGTGGGATTCCACTCCCCCACGGACCGCTCGGCGCCACCGTAGCTGTCGGGGCTGAAGGGTGACGGGGCCTCAGGGGCAGGCTTGTTGGACGCCACGTGGGCGCACTCCTTTCCTTCCTTCTCGCCTACCGGGTTAGCTGACGGGTTCGGAGCAGGAAGGTCTCCTACGGGCCCCTCCGCCTCTCACGAGACGCAGGCGTCCGATTCACCCCATGTAGGTGGTTCCCCGGTTCCCTTGCGGAATTCGGCGCTCGCGCGCGGCGCCGTCCCTGACGACGGCTGTGACGACCGCGCTGCGTTATCGAACGTTAATAGACACCCGGGCCCGATTCCAAGCTGTTCCTGTTGATCATTAACGAACAGGGGTGGGAGGTACGGGGCACAAGCGGGTGGAATCGGGCGACTTGACCGGAGCTCAGCCACACGTCTTTTTCTGACGGTGTATCAAATGTTATGCGGAGCGGTGCGCTTCGATCACACACCGTGTCATCGCTCCGAGTCCGGCGGTCGGCACGTACACGCGTGGACGCGTGGGGTCGCCACGTCAGCGGGCCGCGTCCTCGTCGCCCCGGCCCACGATCTTCACCGTGGTCCGGCGCACGGGCTGCCCCTCCGCCGGCCGGCCGACCGCGATCAGCGCCATGTCGTCCGTGGCATGCCCGCCCGTGTGCAGCCGTACGTCATCGGTCAGCGCCGACAGCAGCTCCTCCGGCCCCGGGAAGATCCGGCCGCGCAGCCGGGCGGCCGGATCGTAGAAGACCCCGTTCGCGTCCCGGGCCTCGGACAGGCCGTCCGTGAAGGCGAGGAGCGTCGCCCCGGGAGGCATCGCCCACTCCTCGGCGCGGTCCGGCCACACCCCCAGCTCCATCCCCAGCGGCAGTGCGGGCACCGAGGGCGCCAGCACCTCCAGAGCCCCGTCCGCGTGGAGCAGGATCGGCTCGGGGTGGCCGCGGTTGACCAGACGGACCGTGGCCGCCCCGGGCGGGATCTCGGCCAGTACAGCGGTGACGAACCCCTCCATGGCGTCCAGCCCGTACCGTCGCGTCCCCTCACGGGCCAGCGCCCGCTCCAGCCTCTGGGCCACGCCCTCCAGCGAACGCTCCTGCTCGGCGGCCTCCCGGAACGCGCCGATGATCACCGCCACCGCGCCGACGGCGTCCAGCCCCTTGCCTCGGACGTCGCCGACCACGATCCGTACGCCGTACGGGGTGTCCGCGACGGCGTACAGGTCGCCGCCCACGAACTCGTCCGCCTGGGCCGCCTCGTACCGTGCGGCCACCTGGAGCCCGCCGGTCCGCTCGGCGGGCGTCGGCAGCACGGCCCGCATGGCGGTCTCGGCGACGGCGCGGGCCGAGGCGAGCTGCTCGTTGCCGCGCCGCACGACGCCGTTGATGACGAGGGCCAGCACCGAGCCCGTGAGCACGGTGATCATCTCGATGACCGGGACCACCTGGGTGGACGTCCCGTCGGAGATCCGCATCACGGTGACGGAGATGACCGCAGCGATCCCGGTGCGGACGGTCCGGGACAGCGAGAAGAACGGGGCGGCGATGAGCGGGGCCGCGACGAAGAGGGGGACGGCGGTGAAGTTGGGCGGGGCCAGCCAGTCGAACAGCAGTCCGCCGACGATGAGCAGGGCGGGCAGCATCCGGATGAACCGCCCGGTGCCCCGTCCACCGCCGAACGTCAGCTCCCCCTCCCGGGAACCGAACACCGCACGGCCCACGGCATCGATGCTCCCCGCCGCTCCGCTGTGCCGTCTCTCGGCCATCCCCACCTGTGCACTCCTGCCCGGTCCACCCACGGCTGCGGACGGTACCGCGCCCCGCCCAGGCTTCCCGGAGCCGCGCCGAGCGGCGACTCCGCATCGGCCGAATAGGGGGAAACCCGAGTGGCGGCCCGGCCGACCGTGGTCAGTCGGAGAGCCGGTGCTGCGCGCGGACCGTCGGTGCGTCCCGTACGAAGGCGGCGGTGCCGTCCCCGTAGCGATCGTAGTTCTTTCCGGAGCACGGGTCGGCGACATACATCCCCCCGAGCCCGATCACGTACGAACGGCCGGCCGCGGGAGCCCGGACTCCCGCAGCATCGTGGTGCGGCCCGGCGGGCGATTTCCTGAATGGACCACTCCGTGCCGGGCAACGACTCGGGCCCGGCACGCTGTCTGCGTGCCGGGCCCGGATCTTCAGTAGCGGGGACAGGATTTGAACCTGCGACCTCTGGGTTATGAGCCCAGCGAGCTACCGAGCTGCTCCACCCCGCGTCGGTAAACACAACTGTACGGCATTCCCGGAGTGCGGCTGACCAATTGCTCCGGGCATCCCCCCGGCACGTCCGTTACGGCGAGGTGGCGCCGGAGACGCGCAGGGCCGAGCACCCGGCCGTCGGGACCTGCGGCGGGAGGAGGCGGCACCAGGAGCCGTCGAGTCGCATGGCAGGGCGTTCGGGCCTGGCGTAGCGTGAAATTCAGGGGTGGGGTTCGGCATGTGAGCTTCTTACGTGCACCGTCCGATTTGCCGGGAGGTCGCGGCATGGCACGGGGTATCCGTAACACCATCGGACTGATCTTGGCGGTCGTCGGCGCTGCCGCAGCTGTCTGGGCGCCCTTCCGCAACTGGTACGAGGGGCGGCTCGGACACGACTTCCGGGTCTGGGAGCTCTTCACCGGGGCCGGCATCACGGACTCGGGTGCGGGGCTGTTCGCCTCCATGTTTCTCCCTCTCTTCGTCGGGGCGCTCCTCACGGTTCTCGGCGTCGCGTTTCGATCGCGGCTCCTCGTCCTGATCGCGGGAATCATCACGCTCGGATTCGCCGTCCTCTGGATGGTCCGGCAGGCACAGGCGCAGGGCAGCCTGACCGTCACGGGCGACGGTGACGGGCTCGGCAGCGGCGTGGGACTGGCCCTGCTCGGCGGTCTCCTCATGCTCATCGGCTCGGCCGTCATGAGCGGGCGCGAACGCCGGGCGGTGCGAAACGCCCGCCATGAACGGGAGCAGCGAGGGCGCGACGCTCTGGACCGCGAGGAGGACACGGAGCGCCACCGCACCGGAGTCGAGCAGTCGTACGGTACGGCCGCCCGGGACGGGGCGGCCGGAGGCGAGACCGACCGAGCCGGTGCGACCGAGGCACGCCCCGACACCGACGCCGGCCCCGCTCGGGGCACGTCGGCCCAGGGCGACTCCCAGCGGCGCTTCGGTCGTCCTCAGGAGCAGACGTCGCCGCCGCGCGGCCGACCGGTTCCGGCGAGGGACGCCGGCGGCGAGCCCGGGCGGGGGGAGACGGACCGGACCCAGTACGAGCAGAGCGACCGGGCCAAGGGATCCGAGCGCCCCGAGGACGGCCCGTCGGGCAGGAGGTACCCGGATCGCGGAGACCAGTCGTAGGCGCACTGCCGCGCCCATCTGCCCGGATCGCGTATTCCGTCCGGATCCGGGTAGGTGAGCATGGTGCCGGCGGGTCTCCGGCGGCACCTTCTGGGGCAGGGGAATCATCGCAATGCCGATATCCACAACCGCTCCGGCTCCGGTCACCGCCGCGCCCCTCCCGGCGCTCCCGCAGATCCGCGACCCTCGCAAGGTGGCGCCGAGGGACGCCCGCGCTCTCAGTTCCGTCTTCTTCGAACGGCTGCAGGTGCTGGAAGAGGGCACGCATGAGTACCGGTACGCACGGAACACCCTGATCGAGACGAATCTGTCTCTGGTCCACTTCGCCGCGAGACGGTTCCGCAGTCGCGGCAACGGCGAGATGGAGGACATCGTCCAGGTCGGAACGGTCGGCCTGATCAAGGCGATCGACCGGTTCGACCTCAGCCGGGAGGTGAAGTTCACCTCCTTCGCCATCCCCTACATCGTCGGGGAGATCAAGCGGTTCTTCCGCGACTCCACCTGGGCCGTCCACGTACCGCGTCGCCTGCAGGAGCTGCGCGTCACGCTCGCCAGGACCAAGGAGGAACTCGCCGGAAGACTGGACCGGGATCCCACCGTCCCGGAACTCGCCCGCCATCTCGGGTTCAGCGAGGAGGTGATCATCGACGGTCTCGTCGCCTCGAACGGGTACACCGCGGGATCCCTGGACGCTACTGTCGGAGGCGAACGGAACAGCGCGTCGATCGTCACCCACGGTGATATCGAGGGGGACGTCGACCCCGCCATCGAGAAGGTCGAGAACCTTCAGACGCTGGCGCCCCTCCTCGCGGACCTGAACGAGCGCGACCGTTCCATCGTGGCCCTGCGCTTCGGCCAGGAGATGACCCAGTCCGAGATCGGCTTGCGGCTCGGCCTCTCCCAGATGCACGTCTCCCGGCTCCTGGCCCACCTCCTCGACCGGCTCCGCACCGGCATGCTGACGCAGAACTGAGCGGGATCGCGCGAACTCCACGCTGACCGGGCGGTGTGGAGCACGTACAGATACGTCTCGCCCTGACGCACCGGGTGCTGCCCGCACCCACCGCCTGGCCTGGTTGCCCTCAACGCCTCGCACGGTGAGCAGCGGCCCACCCCTCCGGGGTGCGGAGTCCGTACGCAACGCCGGTGACCGTCCAACGGCTGCCCGATGCCAGCCACGAGAGGTTCGTTCTCATGACCGCAGAAGTCTCCGTCAGCCCCGAGCGGACGACCGGGAGCGATTTCGCCCGGCTGTCCAAGAGAATCGTCGACCAGGGTCTGATGGCTCGGCGCCCCCGCTACTACGCGGTCCGCATCGTGGCCGTGAGCGCGCTGTACGTCGCCGGCTGGACCGCGTTCGTCCTCGTCGGCGCCTCCTGGTGGAACCTGGCCGTCGCCGTCTTCCTGGCCGCGGTCTTCGGCCAGGTGGCGCTGCTGGCCCATGACATCGCCCACCGCCAGGTCTTCCGGCTGCGGAAAGCGAGCGAGAGGGCGGGGCGCGTCGCCGCGAACGTCGGCATCGGCATGGGCTACGGCTGGTGGCAGGACAAGCACACCCGCCACCACGCCAACCCCAACCACGAGACGCTCGACCCCGACATCGAGCCCGATCTGCTGGTCTGGTCGCAGGACCAGGCCCGAGCGGCCAAGGGCCTGCCCCGGCTGATCGGCCGCTCGCAGGCGTACCTGTTCTTCCCCCTCCTCACTCTGGAAGCCTTCAACCTGCACGTGTCGGGGCTGCGGGCGCTGGCCGACCGTTCGCTCAAGCACCGCCTGCTGGAGGGGGCACTGCTCGTGGCGCACTTCGCCGTCTACCTGACGGCTCTCTTCCTGGTGCTGCCGCCCGGCATGGCGATCGCCTTCCTCGCCGTCCACCAGGGCCTCTTCGGTCTGTACCTCGGGTCGGTGTTCGCCCCCAACCACAAGGGCATGCCGATCCGGACCGGCAAGGACCGCCCGGACTTTCTGCGCCGCCAGGTTCTGACGTCACGCAACGTCCGCGGCAACTGGTTCACCGACATCGTCCTGGGCGGGCTGAACTACCAGATCGAGCACCATCTCTTCCCGAGCATGCCCAGCCCCAACCTGCGCAGGGCCCAGCTCGTCGTCCGCCGCTACTGCGAAGAGCTGGATGTCGCCTACCTGGAGACCAGCCTGATCGCCTCCTACCGGCAAGCACTCCGCAGCCTGCACCAAGCAGGCGCTCCCCTGCGCCGGACCGAGGCACGCGCCGCCTGATCGGTGGTCCGAGGCACGCGGCGTCTGATCGGTGGTTCCTGACCCGCCCGCCGGACCGTACTCACTCACCGCGACAGCGCGACGCGCCCGGCGCCCGACTCCGGGCGCCCCGCAGACGTACGACTCCAGGGCGGACCACGTGAAGCACACCACCGCTCCACCGTGGCGGCGCCCCCGGCAACGCTGCCGTACCGAAGACGCCTCGACAGGGCGACCTGTGGGCTCAAAGCCTCTCTGCCTGGGCGGCTGGGTTCCCCGCCGCACAGAGCTCAAACGCATGGCCTCTTCTCCTGCTGGGACCGGGGGACACGGCTCTCCACACCCGATCGCCCCGGCAGCCGTCTGCGAGGATGCGGGCATGGACGTCCGGAGCAGGAACCACGTCGAGGTGACCGGGCGGACCGACGGACCGTTGGACGGTCACGTCGCCGATGCCCTGGAGACCATCGGGGAGCCGGCACCGGGGCCGGTCGCGTTCGGGGGGCATTCGGTGAGCGCGATGGCGGCCGTGCCGGCCGCCGCGCGCGAGCCGGAGGCGTTCGCCGGGACAGCACCGTGATGTGTGAGACCGGCGACGCGGCGGACGGCAGGGACCAGGCACCGCTGGACGAGGAGGCCCGTTTCTCCGAGCTGCTGGAGGACAGTGCCGAGGAGCTCTACGAGCACGCCCCGTGCGGCTACCTCTCCACCTTGCTGGACGGGCGGATCGCCAAGGTGAACAAAACGCTGCTGGACTGGCTCGGCTACCAGCGCGGCGATCTGGTGGGCCGCATGGCCTTCTCCGACCTTCTGACCGTCGGCGGCCGGCTGTATCACGAGACCCACTTCGCCCCGCTGCTGCAGATGCAGGGCCGGATCAGCGGCATCGCCCTGGAACTCAAGGCGGCCGACGGCTCCCGCCTGCCCGTCATGGTCACCTCGACAGTCAAGACAGGCAGCGACGGACAGCCCCTGCTGATCCGCACCACCCTCTTCGACGCCCGCGACCGCCGCGCCTACGAGACGGAACTGCTGCGGGCCCGCCAGGAAGCCGACCAGGAACGCGACCGCCTCAAGCTCCTGAACACCACCCTTCAGAAGACGCTGCTGCCCCCCACGCTGGCGAACGTGCCCGGCCTGGACGTCGCGGCGCACTACCACATCGCTTCCGTCGACGAGGTCGGCGGCGACTTCTACGACCTGTTCCCCCTGGCCGCCGGGACCTGGGGCCTGTTCCTCGGCGACGTGTGCGGCAAGGGCGCCGCCGCGGCCGCCGTCACCTCTCTGGCTCGCTACACCCTGCGCGCCGCCGCCGTCTACGACCCGGACCCGGCCGCCGTACTCACCAACCTCAACACCGTCCTCAACCACGAGTACCAGGGCACCGACCCCCGTTTCTGCACCGTCGTCTTCGGCGTGCTCACCCCCGACACCGACCGCGGCGGCTTCCGCGTCACCCTCGCCAGCGGCGGCCACCCCCCGGCCCTGCTGATGCGCGCCGACGGTACCGCCGACTACCTGCCCACCCCCGGCGGACAGCTCATCGGCGCCCTGCCCGACGCCCACATCGCCACGACCGCCGTCCACCTCGCCCCCGGCGACACGCTTCTCCTGCACACCGACGGCCTCACCGAAGCCCGCACCACCGCCGCCGGAGACCAGGACCGCTACGGCGACGACGCACTCCTCGACTTCGGCCGCCACCTCGCCCCCACCACCGCGTCGGACACCATCGGCGCGGTCCGCGATCTGCTCCACACCTTCGGCACCGGCGTGGACGACGACACAGCCGTCCTCGCCATCCACGTCCCCCAACCCCTCAGTGAAGAGCAGCAGTGACCCGGTACTTGACCCTCAGCACCCGCACCACCGCCGCCGGCACGGTCATGGAACTCACCGGGGAACTCGACCACCACACCGCACCCCGGGTCCGCGACGCCCTCCCCGGGCTCACCCTGCGCCCGGGGCAGCAGCTCGTCATCGACCTGGAGGGCATCACCTTCTGCGACTCCAGCGGAATCACCGCCCTGATCGCCGCCCACAACCACGCCCTGGCCGCCGACGCGGCCATCGCGCTGGCAGCCCTCCCCCGACACCTCGCCCGGATCATCCGCATCATCGGCCTGGACCCGGTCTTCCCCGCCCATCCCACCGCACGGGACGCCGAGCACGCCTGGCGAACAGACGGGGACTGACCCGGCGTGCCATGGAGAGAAAAGACGGAGCGCCCCGACCGGCCGAAACCGACCGGGGCGCTCCCTCGCAGGTCGGAGGAGGTCTCCCCGCCCTGCTGCCGGTAGGCCGTGTGGGACTCGAACCCACAACCAACGGATTAAAAGTCCGCTGCTCTGACCAATTGAGCTAACGGCCCCTGCGACATCACCCCCCGAGCATAGCCCGCCCGGTCCCGGCAGCCGATCCGGTATCGGTCTTGGGCCCGTCGTGGCCTGTTCCCGGAGTCCGGCGCGGGCCCCGGACAGGCATGCCTGGAGGCCGGGATCAGCACACGACAGGGTGCAGGAACAGCAACAGGGCCCGTACATCACCGAGTCGGTTCGGTGGCGTACGGGCCCTGCCGGTCTGTCAGGCGGACCTGCTCGGCCGGGGGGCGGCCGGGCTGGGGTCAGCCGTTGCGCTTCCAGCGCGGCTTGTCGTCGCGGCGGCCGAACGAGCCGGTGTTGGTGCCGGTGTTGGCGCCACGGTGGTCGTCACGGCGGCCGGTCGGGCGGTCGCTGCCGCCGGAGCGGAAGCCACCCGAGGGGCGGTCGTCACGACGGTCGCGGTTGAACGGGCGGTCGCTGCCGCCCGAGCGGAAGCCACCCGACGGGCGGTCATCGCGGCGGTCGCGGTTGAACGCGGGGCGGTCGTCACGGCGCTCGAAGGAGCGGCCGCCACGGTCGTCCCGGCGGTCGTTGCCACCGGAGCGGAAGCCACCCGACGGGCGGTCGTCACGGCGGTCGCGGTTGAACGCGGGGCGGTCGTCACGGCGCTCGAAGGAGCGGCCGCCACGGTCGTCCCGGCGGTCGTTGCCACCGGAGCGGAAGCCACCCGACGGGCGGTCGTCACGGCGGTCGTTGCCGCGGTAGCCGCCACGGTCGCCACCGCGGTTGTCGCGGCGCTCGTAGTTGCCCCGCTCGTCGCGGCGCTGCTCGTCGCGGGCGGCCGGCTGCTCGGGGACGGAGATGGCGGCCACGAGGGCGGCCTCCGCCTCGGCGGTGACCTCGGCCACCGCGGCCTCCGGGTCCTCGCCCCGCTCGCGGGCGGCACGGGCGACCAGGCGATCGGCCTCCTCGCGCAGCTCGACGGCGCGGCGCTGGACGCGCTCCAGCTGCTTCGTCAGGTCGGCGGCCTCGCGCTCGGCCTGCTTGGCGGCGTTGTTCGCGGAGTCGGCCTGGACCTCGGTGAGCGAACGGGCGCCGGTGATCTCGGCGACCTCCGGCTCGAAGACGCCCGCGCCCTGGACGATGTGGCGCGAGGCGTCGACGCCCGCGTCCTCCATCAGGCGGAAGATCTGGCGGCGCTGGTGCGGGAGCGCCAGCGACACCACGACACCGGACTTGCCGGCGCGGGCGGTACGGCCCGAGCGGTGCAGGTAGTCCTTGTGGTCACCGGCCGGGTCCACGTTCAGGACCAGGTCGATACCGTCGACGTGGATACCGCGGGCGGCGACGTCGGTCGCGACGAGCGCGTTGACGTAACCCTTCTTGAAGTCCTCCAGGACCCGCGTACGGGCGCCCTGGGTCATACCGCCGTGCAGCGCGTCGGCCTTCACGCCCGACTCGATGAGCTGCTCGGCGATGCGGTCCGCGCCCAGCTGGGTGCGGACGAAGATGATGGTGCGGCCCTTGCGGGCGGCGATGGCGGCCGTGACCGGCGCCTTGTCCTTCGGCTTCACGACGAGGACGTGGTGCGACATGGTCGTGACGTTGCCCTGGGCGCTGTCGACCTCGTGCGTGACCGGGTTGGAGAGGTAACGCTTGACCAGCGTGCCGATCTCGTTCTCCATCGTGGCGGAGAAGAGCATCCGCTGACCGCCGGCCGGGACCTGGTCGAGCAGCTCGGTTACCTCGGGCAGGAAGCCCAGGTCCGACATCTGGTCGGCCTCGTCGAGGACGGCGACCTGGACGTCCTCCAGGGAGCAGGCGCCGCGGTTGATGATGTCGCGCAGCCGGCCCGGGGTGGCGACGAGGACGTCGACACCGCGCTCCAGGGCGTAGATCTGGTTGCCCATCGACGTACCGCCGCAGACGACCTTCATCTTCAGGCCGAGCACGTCACCGTACGGCTGGAGCGCGTCCGCGACCTGCATCGCGAGCTCACGGGTCGGGGTGAGGATGACGGCGCGGGGCTTCTTCTTCTCGGTGCGGCCACCGGCCAGCAAGGCCAGGGTGGGCAGGCCGAAGGAGAGGGTCTTGCCGGAGCCCGTCCGGCCGCGGCCGAGGATGTCCTTGCCGGCCAGGGCGTCCGGGATGGTCGCCGCCTGGATCGGGAACGGAGTGGTGACACCGTTCTGCGCGAGCTTGCGGACGATGCCCTCGGGCAGGCCCAGCTCGCCGAAGGTGACGGTCGGCTCGGCGGAGGCCCCGGACGGCTCGGCCTCGGGGGTCCCAGCAGCCTCGGGGGCCGAAGCGCCCTCGGGGGCCTCGTCGGTCTTCTCGGCGGCCGGGGCGGTCGCACCGGCGGGGGCCTCGGTCACGGCGGACTCGACCAGCTCGGCGAGCTCGGCGTTGTCGACGTTCTCGGGCATGACGGTGCGGTCAGAACTGGAAATTGACATGCGAAATGCGAAACCTTCCGGAGTCTCGGCACGCGCCCATAACTCCGTGATTCGCAATTTCGACCGCCTCAATGCGGTCCAGCCACGGCAAGGGAGAGTACGCGCCACACGGCGCTCTTCTGTGTCGGCGCCGGGCAATGGGATCAAACGATCTACCACCTTACGCACTCCCACCCACCTTGCGCAAACCGCCCTCGCTGTGACCGCGGCTACACCGGCCCCACCTGCGGCGATGCCTCCGGCGTCCGCAGCGGCCCGACCTGCTCCGGCCTGCCCATCGCATGGGCCCGGAACTGCGCGGCGGGCGAGGCCGAGGGGGGCGGCTCCGGCGGATCGGTGGGCTCAGGGTCCGGGTCCGGGTCCGGGTCCGGGGCGGGCGTCGGCGGAGCCGGCGGCTCCGGGATGACCGGCGGCGGCTCCCCCGGCCCCGGGGTCGAGGGCGTCGGCGTGGGCCGCACCCCGCCGCCGGCACGGGTGGGCTGCCCGGGGGCGGCCGGTTCGGGGCGGGCGTCCTTGGGGGCGGCCGACGGCAGGGCCCCGGAGGCGTCGGGGCGTGGGCTGCTGCCGGGAACACCCCGGTCCGAATGGGGGTGGGCGCCCCGGCCGCGTCCTCCGGACTGCCCGGAGCCGGGAACCGTGTTCCCGGCCGGATCGGTCTCGGACCCCTTGGGGCCGGCGGACCGCGAGGGCCCCGGCCCTCCGGCGCCGTCCTCGCCGACGCTCATGCAGCCGGTGGACGCGGCGATCGTCAGCGCGGTGACGGCTGCCCAGCGGACAGGGGCGGGGAACTGGCGCACGAGGGGCACCTCCGGGGCGAGGGAGCGGAAGCGTGGCGAGGGGTGGAGCCCGCGACGCCGGAGCGAGGCTTCGCACCGTGCCCAACTCCCCCGACCCCGCCGGAGACACGCCCGAAACCGCAACGCCCCGCACGCCACCCGCCGGAGCCGTCCGGCCACGCCCCCCGCCCTCCCCCGCACGGCCCTCACCGCACGACGCCCCGCTACGCCCCGAACCCGCCCGCCAGTTCCGCTCCCAGGAACACCGCGCCCAGCCCCGCCAGCAGGGACGCCAGCACATTGGCCGCGGCCAGGAAGGCGCGGCCCGTCTCGGCCAGGCGGAGGGTCTCGTACGAGAACGTCGAGTACGTCGTCAGCGCCCCGCACAGGCCCGTCGCCAGCAGGGCGTGCACCGGGGAGGAGACCGCGGCGCCGGTCAGCACGCCGAGCAGCAGGCTGCCCGCGATGTTCGCCGTGAAGGTGCCCCACGGGAAGACGTACGGGACGCCCGGTCCCTGGTGCGCCCGCACCGCACGGTCCGTGAGATAGCGCAGGGGCGCGCCCACCGCGCCGCCGATCGCCACCAGCAGCCAGGTCACGCCGTCCGCCCCTCGCCCCGCGCACCCGCTCGCGTGCCCCGGTCCAGCCAGGCCCGCGTCGCCACGGCCGCCGCCCACACCGCTCCGAGCGCGGCCACCGCCGTCGCCACCGTGTACGCCGTCGCCACCGCGGCCTCCTGACGGACCAGCAGGCCCGACACGTCCGCCGCGTACGTCGAGAAGGTCGTGTAGCCGCCGAGCACACCGACGCCGAGGAAGGGTCGCACCAGCGCACGGGTCACCCGGCCCCGCTCGACGGTCAGCACCATCAGCACGCCGATGAGGGCGCAGCCGGTCACGTTGACGGCGAACACCGTCCACGGGAAACCGTGGCCGGGCGCCGGCCACAGCACCAGCGCGCCGTACCGGGCGAGGGCTCCGAGCGCGCCGCCCACAGCGACCGCGGCCAGCACCCGGCCCTGCGGGGCGGCGGGCGGACCGGGCTCCGGCAGTTCCTCCGGGGCCTGCTCGCTCATCCGTAGCCCAGGGCGTGCAGCCGCTCGTCGTCGATGCCGAAGTGGTGGGCGATCTCGTGGACCACGGTGATCTCGGTCTCCGCGACGACGTCCTCCCGCGTCTCGCACATCCGCAGCGTCGGGCCCCGGTAGATGGTGATCCGGTCCGGCAGCACTCCGGCGTACCACTCGCCGCGGTCGGTGAGCGGGGTGCCCTCGTAGAGCCCGAGCAGATCGGGGTCGCCGGGGTCCGGTTCGTCCTCGACGAACACCGCCACGTTGTCCATCAGCCGCGTCAGCTCCGGCGGGATCCGGTCCAGAGCCTGGCTCACCAGCTCCTCGAACTGTTCACGCGTCATCTCCAGCACGCGGCCATTGTCCCGTACGGGGGCCCGGTACGGGCAGGTGGCGGCCGCCCGGCGTCGCGGCGACCAGGACCGTACGGACTCATGAGCGGTGGAGCCGCCCGGCATGGCGGAGGCCTTACCGGGGCATACGGGCCCAATGGTCCGCGTCCCGTTCCGTGCCGCAGCCGACCGCGTCCGGCACCGCCTCAGCCAGCTCGTCCGCCCGGCGTCCCGGAGCCGTACCGCCGCCCCGAAAGCACCCCGCGCGGCGGCCTCCGGCGACCTGGCGGCCCCCGCCCGCCGCCCCTGGCTCCGCGCCCTCGGCATGCTCGCCGTCGTCGTGCTGGGGGCGTGGCTGGGACTGCTCGCCGTGGGCTCCGTCCGTACGCCGGTCGGCCCCATGGACACCAACATGACGCTCCGCCCCTCCCTCACCGGCGGCAGCAAGATCAACGTGGCGCCGCTCGGCGCCCTGGAGCTGGACTCGCACATCGCGCCGCTGAGGCTCGACGTGGACGTGGACCGCCTCGACCCCGAACGCTCCCAGGCCCTGGTCGACCAGCCGGAACGGTTCTCCGGTCTCCAGGACGAGGTGACCCGGGACGTCGCCGCCGGGACCGAGGAGCTGGCCGTGCGCTCCTGCGTCGCCGTGATCTCCGGCGCGACCGCCCTCGGCCTCGTCGTCTACCGCCGCCCCCGCCGCGCCCTGGCCGCCGGCGGGCTCGCCCTCACGCTGCTGGCCGCGTCCGGCGTCAGCGCGTACGCCACCTGGAACCCGAAGTCCGTCCTGGAGCCGAAGTTCTCCGGGCTGCTCTCCAGCGCCCCGTCCCTGGTCGGCGACGCCCGCTCGATCGTCACCGAGTTCGACATCTACCAGCAGGAACTGGCCCGCCTGGTCACCAACGTCACCAAGCTGTACGACGCGACCTCCACGCTCCCCGTCTACCAGCCCGACCCCGGCACCATCCGGGCCCTGCACGTCTCCGACATCCACCTCAACCCCGCGGCCTGGCACATCATCGCCTCGCTCGTCGAGCAGTACGAGATCGACGTGATCATCGACTCCGGCGACACGATGGACCACGGCTCCGCCGCCGAGAACGGCTTCCTCGACCCGATCCGCGACCTCGGCGCGCCCTACGTCTGGGTGCGCGGCAACCACGACTCGACCGTCACCCAGGACTACCTGGAGAAGTTCAGGAACGTCCGCGTCCTCGACGACGGCAAGGCCGTCGACGTCGGCGGGCTGCGGATCGCGGGCACCGGCGACGCCTCGTTCACCCCGGACCGGACCGCCCCGGTCGGCGGCAAGGCGGCCGCGCAGCTCGAAGGCGCGCGCCTGGCCTCCGCGCTGCGCGACCAGGAGCGCGCGGGCACCCCGGTCGACATCGCCGTCGCCCACGACCCGAACACCGCCCGGGAGACCGACGGCACGGTCCCGCTGGTGCTCTCCGGCCACGTCCACCGCCGGATCAACGAACAACTGAAGCTCGGCACCCGGCTGAAGGTCGAGGGCTCCACGGGCGGCGGCGGGCTGCGCGCCGTGCAGAACGAGAAGCCGGAGAAGGTGCACGCCTCGGTGCTCTACCTGGACCGCTCGACCCGCCGGCTCCAGGCCTGGGACGAGATCACGCTGGGCGGTCTGGGACTGACGACCGCCGAGGTCAGCCGCCATCTGCCGGAGGAGAACCTGAAGAAGGACTCCCCCGGCTCGCCCTCCCCGTCGCCCTCCGCGACCCGCTCCCCGGGCCGCCCGACCCCGTCGCCGTAAACCGTTTTGGCGATAGCTCCACCCATCCCATATGCTTCTCACGTCCCCGACGCGCTGCAAAGCGAACCGGCGGGCCAATAGCCCTCATCGTCTAGTGGCCCAGGACGCCGCCCTTTCAAGGCGGTAGCACGGGTTCGAATCCCGTTGGGGGCACGTTTCACCGTGTGCGAGACTTGTTTCGCACATTGCTTGGTCCTGTGGAGCAGTTTGGAGTGCTCGCCACCCTGTCAAGGTGGAGGCCGCGGGTTCAAATCCCGTCAGGACCGCTTGCAGCCCCAGCGGCTGCGTGGCTGGGTAGCTCAGTTGGTACGAGCGATCGCCTGAAAAGCGATAGGTCGCCGGTTCGATCCCGGCCCCAGCCACTTCACGAAGGCCCCGTCCACCGGACGGGGCCTTCGCCGTGTCACACCTTCTCGGTCTCCGCCCCCTCCTGCCGCTCCGCCGGCACACCGGCGTCGCGCCGCCGCCAGGCCCGTACGCCCAGGGCCGACAGCGCCACGAGCACCACCGCCACCAGCGCGACCCCGTCCGGCACCCGTTCGCCGAGCCGCTGCGCCCACTGCTCGACCGCGAACGAGTCGTCGACCCCGAGCAGGCCGGGCAGCGCGGTCGTCCCGTCGTAGGCGAGGAACAGCGCGCCGAGGCCGATGAAGAACAGCCCCGACAGCAGCGACGTGGTGTGCAGCTCGAACCGTCCGAGCCGGACGGCCCGGCCGCGCAGCCAGGTCCGGCGGCCGAGGTCGAAGCGTTCCCAGAGCAGGGCGAGCAGGAACAGCGGCACGGCCATGCCCAGGGCGTAGACCGCCAGCAGCAGCCCGCCGTAGACCGGGCTCCCGCTGACCGCCGCGACGGTCAGCACGCTGCCGAGGATCGGGCCCGCGCAGAATCCGGCCAGGCCGTAGACCGCGCCCAGCGCGTAGACGGAGAACGCCGTGGTGGGGCGGATCCGGCCGCTGAGCTCGGCCATCCGCCGGGAGGCGAAGCCGAGGCCGACGATCTGCGCGAGACCGAGCACGATGATCAGCCAGCCCGCCCCGGTGACGAGGGCGTCGCGGTGGCCGTAGAACAGCCGCCCGGCGTACGAACCGGCCGCGCCGAGCGGGACGAGGGTGGTGGCGAGCCCGGCGTAGAAGATGCCGGTGCGGGCCAGCAGCCGGGAGGTGGAGTCGATGGAGTACGCGAAGAAGGCCGGGAGCAGCAGGGCACTGCACGGGCTGACCAGGGCGAGCAGCCCGCCGAGGAAGGCCGCGAAGTAGCCGATGTCCGCCGTCACTTGGCGGGCTCCCCGGCCCGGCCCGCCGCCCCCGTGGCCTTCGCCTGCTCGGCCGCGGCCTCGATGGCCCGGGTGAACGTCTCGTCCGGCTGGGCGCCCGCGATCGGGCGGCCGTTGATCAGGAACGACGGGGTGGACGTGGCGCCGATCCCGTACGCCTGCTCCTGGTCCTTCTCGACCGACGCACGCGCCGCGTCGCCGTCGAGGTCCTTCATGAACCGGTCCAGGTCCTTCACCCCGGCCTCCTGGGCGAGCACCTTCACCCGGTCCTTGCCGAAGCCCTTCTCCTTCGACCCCTCGGCGTAGGCGGCGCGGTGGAACTCCCAGAAGCGGTTCTGCTGCCCGGCGGCCCAGGCGCCGCGCGCGGCGTTCTCGGACTCCTCGCCGAAGATCGGGAAGTTGCGCCACTCGATGCGCAGCGTGCCGTCCTTCACGTACTTCCCGATCAGTTCCGGCTCGGTGTCCCGGGCGAACTTGCCGCAGTAGCCGCACTTGAAGTCGGCGTACTCGATCAGGACGACCGGGGCGTTCGCCGGGCCGATGGCCAGCTTGTCGCCGGCGTCCCGGCGGGCGAGCTTCGCCAGCTCCGGGTAGACGCCCGCGTCCGGGTCGGCGGAGACCTCGGCGGCGGGGCCGGTGGTGGCGGTGTCCTTCGAGGTGGTGCCGGGGGCGGTGGCCCTGTACGACGCGAAGCCGAGGAGACCGGCCGCGACGACGACCGCCGCGCCGTAGACGAGGGGCTTGCGCGCGTTCGCGGACTTCGAGGACTTCGGGTTCTTGGGCGTGGGCATGCGGCACTCCGTGCTGGTGATGCGGGAGGAAGGGCGGACGGCGCGGGCGGGCGGGTGCCCGCCGGGCATCCCCTACACCCGCAGCACGGAGAGTTCGACGGGGGTCGGGGTGTACGGAAGGGGGGCGCGGACCCGTATCCCCGGCGGCGGCTCGGCCGGCAGCGCGCCCGTCGCGGCGGGCAGCCCCCACGGCGCGAGACCCGGAGCGTGGTCGTGGACGGACCGGGCGCGGGAGGGGACGGCGGGCTCACCGTCGTGATCACGGAGCTTCCCGCAGCCGGGGACCGGGGCGCCCGCACCGGCGGCCTCGGCCACCGGGGCGTGGCCCGGAACCCGGGTCCGGTGCGGCGCCTGGGCCGGGGCCGAGCCCTGGGCCCTGTCCCGAGCCAGGGCGTCAACCGGGTGCGGCGCCTGCCCCCGGCCCTGCGCCGCGTGGACCACCGGCCCGGCGGCGTCCCCCGCCCCGGCGGCGGTGGACGCCGCCGGTCCGCACAGCAGCCCCAGCACCACCGCGAGCAGCGCCGTCAGGCTGCACCACTGCTGCGTACGGGACACGGGACCGGGCCTTTCTCGCGTGCGCGGCGGTTACGGAGCGTCCGACTGCCCGAAATGGTACGTGCCGCGTGACGCAGCCCGCGCGAAATGAGGTCGCCTCCCCACGGGCCCGGGTGAGATCCTGGGATCCGTATGTCTACTTCCTTCGCCGATCTCCAGTCCCAGCTCGGTCAGCTCTCGCTCCGCGACGCGAACCGGCTCGGCCGGCGCCTCGAAGGAGCGCGCCGCATCCGCAAGCCCGAGGCCCGCCAGTCCGTGCTGGACGAGATCGCGGCCGAGGCGGGCAAGGCGGCCGAACGGCTCGCGGCGCGAGCGGCCCGGCTGCCCGCCCTGTCGTACCCGGAAGAGCTGCCGGTCAGCCAGAAGAAGGACGAGATCCTGGAGGCGATACGCGACCACCAGGTCGTGATCGTCGCCGGGGAGACCGGATCCGGGAAGACCACGCAGCTCCCGAAGATCTGCATGGAGCTGGGGCGCGGCGTCCGGGGCATGATCGGGCACACCCAGCCCCGCCGGATCGCCGCCCGTACGGTCGCGGAGCGCGTCGCGGACGAGCTGAAGACGCCGCTGGGCGAGACGGTCGGTTGGAAGGTCCGCTTCACCGACCAGGTGAGCCCGGAGTCGACGTATCTGAAGCTGATGACGGACGGCATCCTGCTCGCCGAGATCCAGACGGACCGCGAGCTGCTGGCGTACGACACGATCATCATCGACGAGGCCCACGAGCGGTCCCTCAACATCGACTTCCTGCTCGGCTACCTGGCCCGGCTGCTGCCCCGCCGCCCCGACCTGAAGGTCGTCATCACCTCGGCGACGATCGACCCCGAGCGGTTCGCGCGCCACTTCGGGGACGCCCCGATCGTGGAGGTCAGCGGGCGGACGTACCCCGTCGAAGTCCGTTACCGGCCCCTCCTCGAAGAGGACAGCGAGGACTCCGACCGGGACCAGATCACCGCGATCTGCGACGCCGTCGACGAGCTGGGTCACGAGGCCCCCGGCGACGTCCTGGTCTTCCTCTCGGGCGAGCGCGAGATCCGGGACACGGCGGACGCGCTGAACAAGCGCAACCTCAGACATACCGAGGTGCTCCCCCTCTACGCGCGCCTCTCGCACGCCGAGCAGCACCGCGTCTTCCAGCGCCACACCGGACGCCGCATCGTCCTGGCGACCAACGTCGCCGAGACCTCGCTGACCGTCCCCGGCATCAAGTACGTGATCGACCCCGGCAACGCCCGGATCTCCCGCTACAGCCACCGCACCAAGGTCCAGCGGCTGCCGATCGAGCGGATCTCCCAGGCCAGCGCCAACCAGCGCAAGGGCCGCTGCGGCCGTACGTCGGACGGCATCTGCATCCGGCTGTACTCGGAGGACGACTTCGTCACCCGGCCGGAGTTCACCGATCCCGAGATCCTGCGGACCAACCTGGCCTCCGTCATCCTCCAGATGACCGCCGCCGGGCTCGGCGACATCGAGAAGTTCCCCTTCATCGACCCGCCGGACCACCGCAACATCCGCGACGGCGTCCAGCTCCTCCAGGAGCTGGGGGCCCTGGACCCGGTGGAGAAGGATCCGAAGAAGCGGCTCACCCCGCTCGGCCGCAAGCTCTCCCAGCTGCCCGTCGACCCGCGCCTGGCCCGCATGGTCATCGAGGCCGACAAGAACGGCTGCGCCCGCGAGGTCATGGTCATCGCCGCCGCGCTCTCCATCCAGGACCCGCGCGAGCGGCCCGCTGAGAAGCAGACGCAGGCCGACCAGAACCACGCCCGGTTCAAGGACGAGACCTCCGACTTCCTCGCCTTTCTCAATCTCTGGGCCTATGTCCGCGAGCAGCAGAAGGAGCGCGGCTCGTCCTCGTTCCGCCGGATGTGCAAGCAGGAGTATCTGAACTTCCTGCGCATCCGCGAATGGCAGGACATCTACGCGCAGCTGCGGACGGTCGCCAAGCAGATGGGCATCACCGTCGAGGAGCCCAAGGCGGAGGCGTCCATCCCCGAGCAGGCGGTGCACACCTCGCTGCTGGCCGGGCTGCTGTCACACATCGGGCTGAAGGACACCGAGAAGAACGAGTACGTGGGCGCGCGCAACGCCAAGTTCGCGATCTTCCCCGGCTCCGCGCTGTTCAAGAAGCAGCCCCGGTTCGTGATGTCGGCGGAGCTGGTGGAGACCTCCCGGCTCTGGGCGCGGGTCAACGCCAAGGTCGAGCCTGAGTGGATCGAGCCGCTGGCCCAGCACCTGGTGAAGCGCACCTACAGCGAGCCGCACTGGGAGAAGGACCAGGCGGCGGTGATGGCGTACGAGCGGGTCACCCTCTACGGCGTGCCGATCGTCGCCCAGCGCAAGGTCAATTTCGGACGTATCGACCAGGAGGCCTCGCGGGATCTGTTCATCCGCAACGCCCTGGTCGAGGGCGACTGGCGCACCCATCACCAGTTCTTCCACGACAACCGCAAACTGCTCGGCGAGGTCGAGGAGTTGGAGCACCGGGCCCGTCGCCGCGACATCCTGGTGGACGACGAGACCCTGTTCGACTTCTACGACCAGCGCATTCCCGAGCACATCGTGTCCGGGGCGCACTTCGACTCCTGGTGGAAGCAGAAGAGGCGCGAGGAGCCGGACGCGCTCGACTTCGAGCGCTCCATGCTCATCAACGAGAAGGCCGGGGCCGTCACCAAGGACGACTACCCGGACTCCTGGCGGCAGGGGAAGCTCAAGTTCAAGGTGACGTACCAGTTCGAGCCCGGCGCGGACGCGGACGGGGTGACCGTGCACGTGCCGCTCCAGGTGCTCAACCAGGTCACACCGGAAGGCTTCGACTGGCAGATTCCGGGGCTGCGCGAGGAGGTCGTCACCGAGCTGATCCGCTCGCTGCCGAAGCCGATCCGCCGGCACTACGTCCCCGCGCCGAACTACGCGGACAAGTTCCTGGACCGGGCGGTTCCGCTCCAGGAGCCGCTGCCGCAGACCCTGGCCCGCGAGCTCCAGCGGATGGTCGGCGTCCCGGTCACGGCGGACGACTTCGACCTCTCCCGCGTTCCGGACCACCTCAAGATCACGTTCCGGATCGTCGACGAGCGGCGGCGGAAGGTCGCCGAGGACAAGGACCTGGAGGCGCTGAAGCTCCAGCTGCGCCCGAAGGCCCGCCAGGCGCTCTCCAAGGCCGCCGCGGCGACCGCGGGGCCCTCCGGGGAGTCCATCGAGCGCTCGGGCCTCACGGACTGGACGATCGGCACGCTGAACAAGGTCTTCGAGACCCGGCGGGCGGGCCAGCCGGTGAAGGCGTACCCGGCCCTCGTCGACCAGGGCGAGACCGTCGCCGTTCGGCTCTTCGACACCGAGGCCGAGCAGCAGCAGGCGATGTGGCGCGGCACCCGGCGGCTGATCATGCTGAACATCCCGGTGAACCCGGCGAAGTTCGCATCGGACCGGCTGAGCAACCAGCAGAAGCTGGCGCTGTCCCGTAATCCGCACGGCTCGGTGCAGGCCCTCTTCGAGGACTGCGCGACCGCCGCGGCCGACCGGCTGATCGCCGCGCACGGCGGGCCCGCGTGGGACGAGAAGGCGTTCCGGACGCTGTACGACAAGGTGCGCGCGGACCTGGTGGACCTGACCGTCCGCACGATCGACCAGGTGCAGCAGATCCTGACCGCGTGGCAGGCCTGCGAGCGCCGGCTGAAATCGACGAACAGCCTGACGCTGGTGGCCAACGTCACGGACGTACGGGAGCAGCTGGCCCGTCTCGTACCGCCCGGTTTCGTTACGGCCACCGGGCTGCGCCGGCTGCCGGACCTCATGCGCTACCTCGTGGCGGCCGACCGGCGGCTCCAGCAGATGCCGACGGCCGTCCAGCGGGACACCACCCGGATGGAGAAGGTCCACGAGATGCAGGACGAGTACGCCTGGCTGCTCGAACAGTTCCCGCAGGGCAGGCCGGTGCCGCAGGAGGTGCTGGACGTCCGCTGGATGATCGAGGAGCTGCGGGTCAGCTACTTCGCCCACGCACTGGGCACCGCGTTCCCCGTCTCGGACAAGCGGATCGTGAAGGCGATCGACGCCCTCGCACCCTGACGCGGGGCCGCAGGAGGAGGCCGGGGGGCGGGTGACCGAGTCACCACCAGGAGTGAAGTCGACCTGGACCTCCCACCTCCTGTACAGTCTGGTTTCGCAGCAAGCCGCAAGGCAAGCAGCGAAAACCTGGTCCTGTGGAGCAGTTTGGAGTGCTCGCCACCCTGTCAAGGTGGAGGCCGCGGGTTCAAATCCCGTCAGGACCGCAGCAGGAGAAAGCCCGGATCGTTTCGATCCGGGCTTTCTCGCGTCTTGACGTGCCCATCCGCCGCGGGTACCCCGTAGAAGCAGAGGCCGTATCCGTACCCCCGGCGCTTCTCGCGGCGGGGGACGGCCGGGCCCGCCGGGAGGTGGCTCGTATGTCAGCGTCCGCAGCACGACATGAGACCCGCGCACTGCTGCGCGCCCACCTGGCGGCCGCTTCCGCCTATGGCCATCTCACCCGGCACTGCACGGTCTGCCATCGCCTCCTGCGCCTCGCCATGGAGCCCGGGGCGACCGTGGAGCCCGCAGGAGCGGCCGAGACCGCCCCGGACCCCGCCGGCGCCCCCGGCGGCCGTGAGGACGCCCCCGGCCGACCGGGCGGGGACGAGGACGAAAGACCCCCGGCAACACGACCATCGGCCGGGTGACTCCGCGTTCGGACAGTGGCAGGCTCGTAGTTGGCAAGCATCAGGTGATGTGACGGTAGTCACCGAAAGAGTTTTCAGACCGGGGGGCTTTACGCCTCCCCTACAACTGGTGAATTTAATATGTGCAATTGCACGGGGGCCGTGGAGTCGCGGGGACCGTTCCGTCCGGGGCTGTCCCACCGCGTCCGGGACGCTCACCCACACTCCCGCACAGACCCGCCCACAGACCCACGAACGCCCCCGTCGGTCCCCTGAAGCCGACCGACCGCCCGGTTCTGACTCCGAGCCGGTCCGGGCGCGGGAGCGGCCGGAAGAGCCCGTTCAGGAGTTATCCGACCGGTCCGGGAGCCGGCCGGAGATGCGCCGCCCGGGCATAAAAAGATCGCGCTGGACCCGGCGGAGTCCAGCGCGATCGGATACGACGAAACCCGTGGAACACAGGTATGACGCCCGTTGGGGCAGGCGTCCGTCGAGTGGAGCTATGGGCGGGCGGCTGGGGTTGGGGGACCTGGCAGCTGCCCGGATGTTGCGCTGTGCTGCGGTACTGCTGTGCTGCTGTTATCGCTGGTCGGCAGGGGTGTGTCAGGCCTCGCTGCGCTGCTGCGGAATACCCGCAAGCAGTGCGCGGACCTCTGCCTCGCGGTACCGGCGATGTCCACCGAGCGTGCGGATGGACGTGAGCTTGCCAGCCTTGGCCCAACGGGTGACCGTCTTCGGGTCCACGCGGAACATCGTGGCAACCTCAGCCGGGGTCAGCAGCGGCTCGGCATCAGGGGTGCGAGCGGTCATGAGCGGCCTCCTCGGGAGAACCGAACCTTCTCGGTTCTTTCCTCTAAATTCTGCACCTTGACCCGCGTTGCCCGAAATGGCGGACGCGGGCCGAGTCGGTTATAGGACGAACGGCTTGTCCTCGGCACTACAACTACACCATCCGTCCAGCCACGTCGGCCAAACCGATGGAATTGCCCTCCCAGGTGTTCATCAGCGACGGAAGCCGATGGACCATGCCATAGCGGACAGTCACGCCCCAGTGACGATCAGTCACAGAGCGATCAGGAGTCGTCAGACCCCCCATAGAGCGCAATGTCGAGCATTCTGCCCTTACTTGGACAGAAGGAGCCCTCCCCGGACTCCTTGTCCTATTTTGGCATGAGGGTTAGGGATAGGCGCAAGGGCCCCGTTAGTGCTGTCCATCACGCTTGAGGCAAAGGCCCGGTTCGGGACGTAGGTCCCGGGCCCAGCGGCATACGCCCCTGCCTCACCCGCCCCATGAGACCTCACGCGTCACACGGAACGCCGGTTCACAGAACACCGGTTCACGGATCGCCCGTCGGTTCACGGTCCGTCCGCCCCGCCTCCTCCCTCCTCTGCGCGCCCCGGCCTTTCGTCCTGGATGAAGGATGCCCCGGTTCCGTCACCTTGATGCCGCTGTGGGCCTTTTCACGTCAATTGGTGAACTGGAGGTCCCGGACCGCCCGCCAGCGCTCCGCGAGCCGCGCGTACGCCTCCCCCGCGCCCTCACTGTCGCCGTCCCGCAGCGCGGCGAGCCCCTCCGCCACATCCGCCGCCGACCGGTCCCCGGCGAGCCGGTCCGCCGGCAGCGCGTGGACGAGCCCCCCGTAGTCCAGCTCCACCAGCGAGCGCGGATGGAACTCCTCCAGCCAGCGCCCCACGTCCACCAGGCCCTCGGCCAGCGGCCCTTCCGGGGCGCTCTCCCGCAGCGTCCGCAGCGCCCGCGCCAGCCGGCGCCGGGCCTCGACCATCCGCGTCCGGTACCGCAGGACGGGCCCTGCCCCCTCCCCGTCCGCCGCCGCGTACTCCCGCTCCCCGTCGTGGAAGAGGACGAACCAGCGCACCGGGACCTGCCACACGGTGGTGCGGATCCACGGCCGCGCGTCCGGGTGGAGCCGCTGCCAGCGCTCGTGGTCCGCCGCCGCCTGGCCGCGCACCACCGCGGGCAGCACGGCGTCGAGCACGTTGGCCGGAAACATGCCCCCCAGCTCCTCCAGGGCCAGCCAGCCCCGCAGCCGGGTCCGCCACGGGCAGACGCACACGACCCCGTCCAGCTCCGCCACGAACGCGTCGCCGCTCTCGTGCACGGGCACCCCGACCGGTGGCGTCGCCACCAAGTCGGCCAGCGAGCGGCGCAGTTCGTCCTGGGCCGTGGGGAGCTCCTCGCGTTGCGCGTAACGCGCCCAGTGGCTGCGCTCGGGCTCCGCGAAGGCGGCGAGCGGCTCGTAGATCCGGAGGTAGGACGTGTAAGGGACGAGCACCGAAGACACCACCGACATGGAGCGCATCGTGTCACGGCCCCGCACCCCCGGGGAGTGATCCTTCGCGCAGGGGCAGATCCCCGCCGCCGGAGGACTTACGCTCTTGCCCATCGGACCGGCCGTGCCGGTCGGTCCGGGGCTCTCCCCACCCCCAGGAGGGCCTCCGCCGCTTCGTTGTTTGGGAGTCACCACAGTGACCGATGTGACTAGCGGGCACGTTGACGTACTGCAGACCCTGTTCCACTCGGATCAGGGGGGCCACGAGCAAGTCGTGATCTGCCAGGACCGTGCCAGCGGCCTCAAAGCCGTCATCGCCCTCCACTCCACCGCCCTGGGCCCGGCCCTCGGCGGTACCCGCTTCTACCCGTACGCCTCCGAGGCGGACGCCGTCGCCGACGCGCTGAACCTGTCGCGCGGGATGTCGTACAAGAACGCCCTCGCCGGCCTCGACCACGGCGGCGGCAAGGCCGTCATCATCGGCGACCCGGAGAAGATCAAGAGCGAGGAACTCCTCCTCGCCTACGGCCGGTTCGTCGCCTCGCTCGGCGGCCGCTACGTCACCGCCTGCGACGTCGGCACCTATGTCGCCGACATGGACGTCGTCGCCCGGGAGTGCCGCTGGACCACCGGCCGCTCCCCCGAGAACGGCGGCGCGGGCGACTCCTCGGTGCTCACCGCGTTCGGCGTCTTCCAGGGCATGCGGGCCTCCGCCCAGCACCTGTGGGGCGACCCGACGCTGCGCGGCCGCAAGGTCGGCGTCGCCGGGGTCGGCAAGGTCGGCCGCCACCTGGTCGAGCACCTGCTCTCCGACGGGGCCGAGGTCGTGATCACCGACGTCCGCGAGGAGTCGCTGCGCGCGGTCACCGACCTGCACCCCGAGGTCACCGTGGCGGCGGACACCGACGCCCTGATCCGTACCGAGGGCCTGGACATCTACGCCCCGTGCGCGCTCGGCGGCGCGCTGAACGACGACACCGTCCCCGTGCTCACCGCGAAGGTGGTGTGCGGCGCGGCCAACAACCAGCTGGCGCACCCGGGTGTGGAGAAGGACCTGGCCGACCGGTCGGTTCTCTACGCACCCGACTACGTGGTCAACGCAGGCGGCGTGATCCAGGTGGCCGACGAGCTCCACGGGTTCGACTTCGACCGGTGCAAGGCGAAGGCGACGAAGATCTTCGACACCACGCTGGAAATATTCGCACGTGCGAAGGCGGATGGGATTCCGCCGGCCGCGGCGGCCGACCGGATCGCCGAGCAGCGGATGGCGGAGGCGCGCTCCCGCTGACCGCCCGACCGCCCGTGACCGCCGACCGGCGAGACAAGACTCACGCCGGTCGGCGGGTCGTACCTCCACAAGAGGTTAAAATCGCAGTTGACCAGCGAGGACGGGGCTCCTCACTGGCCCTGTGCCGGGGACCGGGATGCGGGCGGCGTACCGTATGGCCACGGAAGCAGGTACCGTTAAAGCTCTACGGGCGCGGTCTCTCTACCGAGAGTCCGTCCTGAAACATGAACGCGTGTCAAGACTCTGGGGCCGTCGAGCCCCGTCACCGAGGGGGTCGAGCCATGGGGCGCGGCCGGGCAAAGGCCAAGCAGACCAAGGTCGCCCGCCAGCTGAAGTACAGCAGCGGCGGGACGGACCTGTCGCGTCTGGCCAATGAGCTGGGCGCATCGCCTTCGAGTCAGCCACCGAACGCAGAGCCGTTCGAGGACGACGACGAGGAAGATGACCCGTACGCACAGTACGCGGATCGCTACAACCAGGACGATGACGACGATCAGGACGACCAGTCCGGTCCGTCGTCACAGCGCCGCGGCGCTTGACCTCGCGCTGACACTTCAACCCGGTCCGGGCCTGCCCCGGGCCGGGTTCTGTGTGTCCCGGTCCGGGCTGCGCGCGGTGCGCGCCGGGGTCCGGTCCGTGCCCGGTGGGCCGGGCGGTCCGCCCGGCCCACCACCGCACGAGGTGCCTAGCGTGCGTAGGCCCCGGTCAGCTCGGCGCCCGTCGCGTGGTCGCCGCGGTCGGTGATCTCACCGGCGACCCAGGAGTCGACCCCGCGGTCGGCCAGCGTCGTCAGGGCCGCGTCCACCGAGTCGGCGGGGACGATCGCGATCATGCCGACGCCCATGTTGAGCGTCTTCTCCAGCTCCAGCTGCTCCACGTTCCCGGCCTTGCCGACCAGGTCGAAGACCGCGCCCGGCGTCCACGTGGAGCGGTCCACGGTGGCGTGCAGGCCGTCCGGGATGACCCGGGCCAGGTTGTTGGCCAGGCCGCCGCCGGTGACGTGGCTGAAGCCGTGCACCTCGGTCGTACGGGTGAGGGCCAGGCAGTCCAGGGAGTAGATCCGGGTGGGCTCCAGGAGCTCCTCCCCGAGCGTGCGACCGAACTCCTCGACCTCGCGGTCCAGGGACCATCCGGCCCGGTCGAAGACCACGTGGCGGACGAGCGAGTACCCGTTCGAGTGAAGACCGGAGGACGCCATGGCGATGACCGCGTCACCCTTGCGGATACGGTCCGGGCCGAGCAGGCGGTCGGCCTCCACCACGCCCGTACCGGCTCCGGCGACGTCGAAGTCGTCCGGGCCCAGCAGGCCCGGGTGCTCGGCCGTCTCGCCGCCGACCAGCGCGCAGCCCGCCAGGACGCAGCCTTCGGCGATGCCCTTCACGATGGCCGCGACCCGCTCGGGGTGCACCTTGCCGACGCAGATGTAGTCGGTCATGAACAGCGGCTCGGCACCGCAGACGACGAGGTCGTCCACGACCATGCCGACGAGGTCGTGGCCGATGGTGTCGTACACGCCCATCTGGCGGGCCAGGTCCACCTTGGTGCCCACACCGTCGGTGGCGGAGGCCAGCAGCGGGCGCTCGTAGCGCAGAAACGCCGAGGCGTCGAAGAGGCCGGCGAAGCCGCCGAGTCCGCCGAGGCCGGCGACCTCGGGGCGCTGGGTCTTCTTCACCCACTCCTTCATCAGCTCGACGGCGCGGTCACCGGCTTCGATGTCGACGCCGGCCGCCGCGTAGGAAGCACCTGTTGTCTCAGACATGGCCTGGGATCTTTCGTGTGGAGATACGGGGCTGGTGGGAGGGGGCGCGGCGCGTCCGGGTCACGGACGGCGCAGCGCGTCGGCCGCGGCGGTCGCCGCGGGGCCCGCCGCCAGCTCGGTCTCCAGCAGCTGCTTGCCGAGCAGCTCCGGGTCCGGGAGGTCCATGGGGTACTCACCGTCGAAGCAGGCGCGGCAGAGGTTCGGCTTGTCGATCGTCGTCGCCTCGATCATCGAGTCGATCGAGATGTACGCGAGCGAGTCGGCGCCCATGGAGGTGCAGATCTCGTCGACGGTCATGCCGTTGGCGATCAGCTCGGCGCGGGTGGCGAAGTCGATCCCGAAGAAGCAGGGCCACTTCACCGGCGGCGAGGAGATCCGGATGTGGATCTCGGCGGCGCCGGCCTCGCGGAGCATCCGGACCAGGGCGCGCTGGGTGTTGCCGCGGACGATCGAGTCGTCGACGACCACCAGGCGCTTGCCCTTGATGACTTCCTTCAGCGGGTTGAGCTTGAGCCGGATGCCGAGCTGGCGGATGGTCTGCGAGGGCTGGATGAAGGTCCGGCCGACGTAGGCGTTCTTGACCAGTCCGGCGCCGAACGGGATGCCGCTGGCTTCCGCGTACCCGATCGCGGCGGGGGTGCCGGATTCCGGGGTCGCTATGACGAGATCCGCCTCGACGGGGGCCTCGGCGGCCAGTTTCCGGCCCATCTCCACGCGGGAGAGGTAGACGTTCCGCCCGGCGATGTCGGTGTCGGGGCGGGCCAGGTAGACGTACTCGAAGACACAGCCCTTGGGCTTCGCTTCCGCGAATCGGGACGTGCGCAGACCGTTCTCGTCGATGGCGATGAGCTCGCCCGGCTCGATCTCGCGTACGTAGCTGGCGCCGCAGATGTCGAGTGCGGCGGACTCCGAAGCGACCACCCAGCCGCGCTCCAGCCGGCCGAGCACCAGCGGGCGGATGCCCTGTGGGTCGCGGGCGGCGTAGAGCGTGTGCTCGTCCATGAAGACGAGCGAGAAGGCGCCCTTCACGTCGGGGAGCACCTTGGCGGCGGCTTCCTCGATGGTGAGCGGCTTGTCGTTCTCGTCGCGCTGTCCGGCGAGCAGCGCGGTCACCAGGTCGGTGTCGTTGGTCGCGGCGACCTGGGTGGCGCGGCCGTCCTTGCGCGGGAGGTCGGCGACCATCTCCGCGAGCTGGGCGGTGTTGACCAGGTTCCCGTTGTGGCCGAGGGCGATCGAGCCGTGCGCGGTGGCACGGAACGTCGGCTGCGCGTTCTCCCACACCGAGGCACCGGTGGTGGAGTAGCGGGCATGACCGACCGCGATATGGCCCTGGAGGGAACCCAGAGACGTTTCGTCGAAGACCTGCGAGACCAGTCCCATGTCCTTGAAGACCAGGATCTGGGACCCGTTGCTCACTGCGATGCCCGCGGATTCCTGTCCGCGGTGCTGCAGGGCATACAGTCCGAAATAGGTGAGCTTGGCGACCTCTTCACCCGGAGCCCAGACACCGAAGACGCCGCAAGCGTCCTGGGGGCCTTTCTCTCCGGGGAGCAGGTCGTGGTTGAGTCGTCCATCACCACGGGGCACGGCACCGAGTGTAGGCGAGATCGACCACTGGTCCGAATTGGGGACCGGGCGGCAAACGCGCGGTGGAGCACGGGGAACGGGCCCGCCCGCCGCCCGGGGCGGGCGATTCGCGGGACTTCGGTCGGTGACCCTGCGTGACGCCCGCCCGGAGGGTGCGGAGCGCCCGGGACGGACGCGGCGCTCACTTCCGGGCCGAACGGCTGGTTACCGACGGGTAGCCCTGCTGGGCGGCGGGCGAGTGACCGTGGCGCTCGGTGAACCCGGCCGATCTTGGTCCGGGCCGCTGGCCGAACGCTCGTTTCGTGGTGAGCCTCACACCGGGGAGCCGGGTTCAGCCGTGCTGGGAGCTGTTTTCGGCCCCGGCGGGTGCGGCCGTGGCACCGATCCCCTTGCCGTCGTCGGCAGCGAGGGTGAGCGTGCTGCCCTTGATCGTGTACGTCCTCGTGCCCTTGAGGGCGGCGAGCACGGCGCGCTCCGTCTCCATCTCGGCCCCCGGGCACATCTTGCGGGTGCTGACCGTGGGCCCGAAGACGACCGTGGAGCCCTTGACCGTGGCCTTGCCGCTGAAGGAGTTGCAGCCGGCGTTGCCGCGTACGGTGCCGTCCTCGGCGAAGGTCAGGTGCGGCGTCCGCTCCTTCGGCAGGTCCGCCGGCACGGTGGTGGCGGTCTCCCCGTCGAGCAGCGTGTTCACCGTCCACCTGGTCCCCACCAGGTCGGCCGGCTTCTCCTCGCTGAGCGCCATGCTGTCCCCGCTTTCGGTGGTGAGGGTCAGCTTGTCGCCGGAGAGCTTCGCGGTGTGCTCACCGCCCATGGCGTCGATGGCGGCCTTCTCGAACTTCTCGGTCTTCACGTCGCACGCCATCTGCGTGGTGACCGGCTTGCCCAGGGTGATCCGGTCACCCTTCACCCGGGCGTCCACGCTGATGTGGTTGCAGCCGAAGTCCGCGGTGGCGCGGCCGTTCCGGTCGATCTCCAGGCGGGCCCCCTCCGGAGCCTCGGTCTTCTTCCCGCCGACGGTCACCGAGTCGACGCTCCACGCCACGCCGGTGACGGGGACATCGCTCTGCACGGTGTCACCGCCGTCGCCGGATCCCTTGCCGGAGCCGGAACCCGACTCCGTACCGCAGGCGGCGAGGGCGAGGAGGGCCAGGACACTGACGCTGAGGGTCATCCGTTGTGTGTGCATGGCGATGTGACGGTACGAGGGTCCGATCCGGTTCCGCCCGCTCCGCCGCCGGGCGGCCGGCTCAGCGCAGCAGCGGGAGCAGCGCGGCCAGGTCGGCCCGCTCCCCACTGGCGCTGACCTCGGCTCCGTCCAGGGCCCGCGCCCACTCCGTACGCCCGGTGGCGAGCCGGATCCAGGTCAGCGGGGAGGTCTCCACGACATTGGGCGGGGTGCCCCGGGTGTGCTTGGGCCCGCCGATGCACTGGACCACCGCGAACGGGGGGACGCGCACCTCGACCGAACCGCCCGGCGCCCGGTCCGCGAGGGTGTCCGCCAGCAGCCGGGTGCAGGCCGCCAGCGCCTGCCGGTCGTAGGGGATCTCCAGCCCGAGCGCCTCGTTCAGGTCGTCCGTGTGGACGATCAGCTCGACGGTCCGGGTGACCAGGTAGTCCGCCAGCCGCATGGAGCCGACCCGGGTGGGCAGCAGCCGGTCCCCCGTGCCGGAGTCGGGGACGTCCGCGACGAAGGCCGCCTCCACCTCCCCGTACAGCGCGAGGAGATCGGGGTGGGCGGCTGCCGGGGCGGGGGCCTCGGGGTCCCTGACGACTGCCGCGACGGCCGGCGGCCACTCCAGGAGGGTGGTCGCGGGCTTGGGTCCCGGCGGCTCCGGCAGGGCCAGGTCCCGGCTGACCGAGCCGAGCCCCTGCGCGATGTGCGCGACCAGATCGCGCACCGTCCAGTCGCCGAGCCGGGTCGGCCGGGCGAGCTGCCGCGGCGTCAGCGCGGCGACGGCGTCGCGCACATGGGCGTACTGGGCGAGGACCGCCGTCCGGGTCCTGAGGTGGTCGTAGGCGCGCGGGCGCTTCTTGGCCGGGGGCATGGGGCCGAGACTAACCGGCACCGCCGACATTCCCGGGCCGGACCGGTGCGGCGGGCTCCCCGGCGGCGGCCACGGTGAACGTCTCGCCGTTCGCCGGGACTCCGACGCCCCGCCAGGTGAACGGGACACCCCGGGCGTCGTCCAGGTCCGGGCTGTCCATCAGGTGGACGTGGAGATGCGGTTCGGAGCTGTTGCCGGAGTTGCCGCACCGCGCGATCTGCTGCCCGGCCCGGACGGTGTCCCCGGCCTTCACCCGGAGCGAGCCGCGCCGGGCGTGCGCGTAGACGGCGTACGTGCCGTCGCCGAGGCCGAGGATCACGTGGTTGCCGATGACCCGGTGCGCGCCGGCGATCGAGCGGATGTTGCCCTCGATGAGCATCAGGTAGACGAGCCCCAGGAGCGAGCTCCGGCTCAAGTGGTCGCGCTGGCCGTCGCTCGCGGCCACGACCGTGGCGTCGGCCACCGCCAGCAGCGGGGCGCCGAAGGCCGGGAAGGCGCGGTTGCGGCGGAAGGGCGGCCAGAGCCGGCGGAACTCCGGCCGGGCCGGGGCCTCCCCCTCCCCCGTCTCCGGATCGGCCACGATGTCGATCGCGTACGTCTGCCCGTACACGTGCGTCCCGTGGCTCGGCACCTGGTCCACCGGGCTGTTGAGGGCCGTCCAGCGGCCGGTGACCGGCGGTTCGACCTCGACCGGGGACCTCGGCTCGCCCCGGGGAGCGGCGGCCCGGGCCTGCAGGGCCGTCGTCGCCACCATGAGGGCGAGCACGATCATCGCGGGCAGGAAGGTGGTCGCCCAGCCCGGTCCGGGCAGGTCCGTGACGAACTCGCCGATCATCAGCGCGAAGAGGACCAGCCAGGACAGCCGCATGGCGACCGGAAGGGCTTTGCGGGCGGACGCGGACATGGTCATTTCCCCCTGGTGCTCCGAAGGCTCTGGTCGACTTCAGGGCCGCGCCGCCGCCCGCACCAGCAGCGGCACGACCCGGGCGGGCGGCACCTCCTGCCGCGCCCCGCCGCGTGCAGCCCGCCCGCGCCGGTCAGTTGGCGCGGGTGGTGGTAGATCTCTCCCGCCGCTCCAGCCCGGCGACGCGCTGCTCCATGGAACCAGCCTTACGCAATTGCGCAATCCCTGACAACAGTCTGCGGAGAAAGCCGAAGCCCCCGCCCGGACGACCCGGACGGGGGCTTCGAGAACGCCGGTGGGCGCGCGGCTCAGGCGAGCAGCGCGGGGATCGTCGTCTCGTGCGCCGTACGCAGCTCGCTCAGCGGGATGGAGAACTCGCCCTGGATCTCGATCTCCTCGCCGTCCACGACACCGATGCGGGCGACGGGCAGACCGCGCGCCCCGCACATGTCGGTGAAGCGGAGCTCCTCGCTGCGCGGGACCGCGACGACCGCGCGGCCCGCCGACTCGGAGAAGAGGAACGTGAACGCGTCCAGGCCGTCCGGCACGACCAGCCGGGCACCCTGCCCGCCGCGCAGGCAGGACTCGGTGACCGCCTGGATCAGGCCGCCGTCGCTCAGGTCGTGCGCGGCGTCGATCATGCCGTCGCGCGAGGCCGAAATGAGGATCTCCGCGAGCAGCTTCTCGCGGGCCAGGTCCACCTTGGGCGGCAGGCCGCCGAGGTGGTTGTGGACGACCTCGGACCAGGCCGAGCCGCCGAACTCCTCAGCCGTGTCGCCCAGCAGGTAGAGGAGCTGGCCCTCTTCCGCGAAGGCGATCGGCGTCCGCCGGTTCACGTCGTCGATCACACCGAGCACGGCCACGACCGGCGTCGGGTGGATCGCCGTCTCACCGGTCTGGTTGTACAGCGAGACATTGCCGCCGGTGACCGGGGTGCCAAGCTCCAGGCAGCCGTCCGCGAGACCGCGCGTGGCCTCGGCGAACTGCCACATGACGTCCGGGTCCTCGGGCGAACCGAAGTTCAGGCAGTCCGAGATGGCCAGCGGCTTGGCGCCGGAGGCGGCGACGTTGCGGTACGACTCCGCCAGCGCGAGCTGCGCGCCGGTGTACGGGTCGAGCTTGGCGTACCGGCCGTTGCCGTCGGTCGCCAGCGCCACGCCCAGGTTCGACTCGGCGTCGATGCGGACCATGCCCGCGTCCTCGGGCATCGCGAGGACGGTGTTGCCCTGCACGAAGCGGTCGTACTGGTCGGTGATCCAGGACTTCGAGGCCTGGTTCGGGGATGCGACCAGCTTGAGGACCTGCTCGCGCAGCTCGGCGGCGTTCGCCGGGCGGGCGAGCTTGCCCGCGTCGTCCGCCTGGAGCGCGTCCTGCCAGGACGGCCGGGCGAACGGGCGCTGGTAGACCGGGCCGTCGTGGGCGACCGAGCGCGGGGGTACGTCCACGATCTGCTCGCCGTGCCAGAAGATCTCCAGCTGCGAGCCGTCGGTGACCTCACCGATGACGGTGGCGATGACGTCCCACTTCTCGCAGATCTCCAGGAAGCGGTCCACGTGCTGCGGCTCGACGATCGCGCACATGCGCTCCTGCGACTCGCTCATGAGGATTTCCTCGGGCGAGAGGGAGGAGTCGCGCAGCGGCACGGTGTCCAGCTCGACGCGCATACCGCCGGAGCCGGCGGAGGCCAGCTCGCTGGTGGCGCAGGAGAGCCCGGCGCCGCCGAGGTCCTGGATGCCCGCGACGAGCTTCTCCTTGAAGATCTCCAGGGTGCACTCGATGAGGAGCTTCTCCTGGAACGGGTCGCCGACCTGGACGGCGGGCCGCTTGGCGGGGCCCGTCGACTCGAAGGTCTCGCTCGCCAGCACGGAGACGCCGCCGATGCCGTCGCCGCCGGTCCGGGCGCCGTACAGGATGACCTTGTTGCCGGGGCCCGAGGCCTGGGCGAGGTGGATGTCCTCGTGCTTCATCACGCCGATGCAGCCGGCGTTGACCAGCGGGTTGCCCTGGTAGCAGGAGTCGAAGACGACCTCGCCGCCGATGTTGGGCAGGCCCAGGCAGTTGCCGTAGCCGCCGATGCCCGCGACGACGCCCGGCAGGACGCGCTTGGTGTCGGGGTGGTCGGCCGCGCCGAAGCGCAGCGGGTCGACGACCGCGACCGGACGGGCGCCCATGGCGAGGATGTCGCGGACGATGCCGCCGATGCCGGTGGCCGCGCCCTGGTAGGGCTCGATGTACGAGGGGTGGTTGTGCGACTCGACCTTGAAGGTGACCGCGTACCCCTGGCCGACGTCGACGACGCCCGCGTTCTCGCCGATGCCGACGAGCATCGCGTCGTTCTCGGGGACCTTCTCGCCGAACTGCTTGAGGTGGACCTTGCTGCTCTTGTACGAGCAGTGCTCGGACCACATCACGGAGTACATGGCGAGCTCGGCGCCGGTGGGACGGCGGCCCAGGATCTCGCGGATCCGGGCGTACTCGTCCTCCTTGAGGCCGAGCTCCTTCCATGGCTGCGCGGCGTCCGGGGTCTCGGCCGCGTGCTTGACCGTATCCAGGCTCATGCGTTGACCAGCTTCTTGATGATCGAGGTGAAGAAACCGAGGCCGTCGGTGCGGCCGGTGCCGACGAGCGGCTCCACGGCGTGCTCCGGGTGCGGCATCAGGCCGACGATGTTGCCCGCGGCGTTGGTGATGCCCGCGATGTCGCGGAGCGAGCCGTTGGGGTTGCCGTCCAGGTAGCGGAAGGCGACGCGGCCCTCGGCCTCCAGCTCGTCGAGCGTGCGCTCGTCGGCGGTGTACCGGCCGTCCATGTTCTTCAGCGGGACGCTGATCTCCTGGCCGGCGCTGTAGTCCGAGGTCCAGGCGGTCTCCGCGTTCTCCACCCGCAGCTTCTGGTCGCGGCAGATGAAGTGGAGGTGGTTGTTGCGCAGCATCGCGCCGGGCAGCAGGTGCGCCTCGGTCAGGATCTGGAAACCGTTGCAGATGCCGAGGACCGGCATCCCGGCCTTCGCCTGCTCGATGAGGGTCTCCATCACCGGCGAGAAGCGGGAGATGGCACCGGCGCGGAGGTAGTCCCCGTAGGAGAAACCGCCGGCCAGGACGACCGCGTCGACCTGGTGCAGGTCCTTGTCGCGGTGCCACAGGGATACGGGCTCGGCGCCCGCGATACGGACGGCGCGCAGGGCGTCCTGATCGTCGAGGGTGCCGGGAAAAGTGACGACGCCGATACGGGTGGTCACTTCTCCTCCTCCACCTTCACGACGAAGTCCTCGATGACGGTGTTGGCGAGGAACGTCTCGGCCATCTCGTTAATACGGGCGAGGGCGGCGTCGTCGACCGGCCCCTCGACCTCCAGCTCGAAACGCTTTCCCTGACGAACGTCCGCGATTCCCTCGAAGCCGAGACGGGGCAGTGCGCGCTGCACCGCCTGTCCCTGCGGGTCGAGGATCTCGGGCTTGAGCATGACGTCGACTACGACGCGTGCCACTGGCACTCCCGGTGTGGTGGTGTGGTGCGGCTGTCTCTCCGGGGGGTTCCCCAGACCCCCGCGGGTCCACTCAGCGTACCTGGCCAAAATTTCTACGCGGGTAGATATCGGGCAGGACGGGCCCGATGAGGGCGCCGCGCAGATCACGTCCGCATATCGGCCGCGACACCGCACGGAAAAGCTTTGGGAAAAACCCGCCCGGATTGCACACGGATTGCACACGGACACGCGCAAGTAATTGGCTGGGCTTCACAATGCGGTACCCGCCGCTGTACAAATGATTACCGGGGAAAGCAGCATTGCCCCGGGGACAACGGAACAGTCGACATCTCGTCGATCCGCTTCCGCCCGCCCGGCAGCCGGAAGGCCGGCATCCGCGCACGCAGAACGCGCCGGTGCCGCAGGAAAGGACCGATATCCGTGGCTCAGCGTGTAGTGGTGACACTCTCCGACGACATCGACGGGGGAGCGGCGGCGGAAACGGTGACCTTCGCCCTGGACGGGAAGACGTACGAGATCGACCTCAATCCCGCCAACGCCAAGAAACTGCGTAAGGCGCTGGCGCCTTACGTGGCCGCGGGCCGAAAGCAGACAAATGCCAGTAAGCATGGCAGGACGCCCACGGCGTACCACCACACCTCCCTCGCCCCGGACCCGGCGGCCGTCCGCGCTTGGGCCCGCTCGCACCGGATGGACGTGCCGGCCCGCGGCCGCATCCCGAAGAAGGTCTACGAGGCGTTCGCCGCGGCAGGGTGAGCCGACCCGTACGACGCTCCGTCAGGCGGCCCCGGGCGGACCGCCGGACGGCCCGCCGGCCGGCTCGGCGGACCCGCTCGCCGAGCTCTGCGGGGAGCCGACTTGCGCGACACCCCCGCAGGTCGGATAGAGTCTGGAACACGCCGAGGGGCGAGGCCGCAAAGCCGGATCCCACGCAGCGTGCGGGTGTAGTTCAGTAGTAGAACAGCCCCCTTCCAGGGGGAAGGCGCAGTGTGCAATTCCTGTCACCCGCTCTGCACGACTCTTCGGAACCCTTCATTGGATCAGGTAGAGTAGTGCTCGCTCCACCGGTGAAAGCCGAGTGGTTGCACTGCGGACGTAGCTCAGTTGGTAGAGCGCAACCTTGCCAAGGTTGAGGTCGCCAGTTCGAACCTGGTCGTCCGCTCAGAGGCAAAGGCCCCGATCGTTTTCGATCGGGGCCTTTGGCGTTCTTCCGTCCCCCATGACGTTTGTCATGAGCGGTGATGACAGCGCGCACTGCCCCCGGGCCCGATCCGGCGGAAGCCTGGAAGCATGACCAGCGACGACATTCTCAGCGACCGCGCGAACGGTCCCGTGATCGAGGCGGACGGGGTCCGCCGCTGTTACACCGGCGGCTTCGAGGCCGTGTCCGGGATCTCCTTCTCCGTGGCCCGCGGCGAACTGTTCGCCCTGCTCGGGACGAACGGCGCGGGCAAGACCTCCACCGTGGAACTCCTGGAGGGCCTGGCACCGCCGACCGGCGGCACGGTCCGGGTCCTCGGCCACGACCCGTACCGCGAACGCGCCGCCGTCCGCCCCCGTACCGGCGTGATGCTCCAGGAAGGCGGCTTCCCCTCCGACCTCACGGTCATGGAGACCGTCCGCATGTGGTCGGCCTGCACCACCGGCGCACGGCCCGCCGGCGAAGCCCTGGAGATGGTCGGCCTGACCGTCCGGGCGAACGTGCGGGTCAAGCAGCTGTCCGGCGGTGAGAAGCGCCGCCTCGACCTGGCGCTCGCCCTGACCTCCCGGCCCGAGGTGCTGTTCCTCGACGAGCCGACGACCGGTCTGGACGCCGAGGGCCGGCAGGAGACCTGGGAGCTCGTGCGGGCCCTGCGGGACAACGGCACGACCGTGCTGCTCACCACGCACTACCTGGAGGAGGCCGAGGCGCTCGCCGACCGCCTGGCGATCATGCATCAGGGGAGGATCGTGACCACGGGGACGATCGCCGAAGTGACCGCGCGGCAGCCGGCCCGGATCCGGTTCGTCCTCCCCGAGGCCGTCCCGGCGGCCCGGCTCCCGCTCTCGCTGCGGGCGGCGGCCGAGGGGTCCCGGGTCGAGATCCGCACCCCCGCCCTCCAGGAGTCGCTGCACGAACTCCTGGAGTGGGCCCGGGAGTCCGGCGTACGGCTGCACGGCCTCGACGCCCGCTCAGCCTCCCTGGAGGAGGCGTTCCTCGACATCGCGAAGACCCAGCACGCGCCCCGGGACCAGGACCCGCGCCAGCTCCACGACCGCTCCGCCCGCTCCGGCGGCACGAAGAAGGTGACGGCATGACGACCACCACGCCCCCCGTCCGCGACCGGACACCCGCCGCCTCCTCCACGGATGCGGCGGCCGTGGCCCGGCGGCTGACCGCACTCGGCCGCGCCGAGCTGATCCTCCTGGTGCGCAACCGCACCGCGATCGTCGTGGCCCTGCTGCTGCCGCTGGCGATGATCTTCGCGATGCGGTCCTCGCTCGAACAGATCGACCTCGGCGGCACCGGACTGACCGTCGCGGGCGCCACCCTGACCGGCGGCATCGGCATGGTGCTCGTCCAGGTCGTCTACATGAACCTCGTCTCCGCCTATGTGGCCCGGCGCGAGGAGCTCGTCCTGAAGCGGCTGCGGACCGGCGAGATCTCCGACCGCGAGATCCTCATCGGCACCGCGCTGCCGTCCGTCGCGCTGGCGCTCGCCCAGTGCGTGCTGCTGGTGGTGGCCGGGGCGATCGCCTTCGACCTGAGCGCGCCGCACCGCCCCGACCTGCTGCTGGGCGGGCTGGTGCTGGGCTTCGTCCTGATGTCCGCCCTGGCGGCGGCGACCGCCGTGATCACCCGGACGGTGCAGACCTCGCAGCTCACCACGCTGCCGCTGTTCTTCGTCTCGCTGTTCGGCTCCGGACTGTTCGTCCCACTGGCGGTGTTCCCCGACACGATGGCCTCCGTACTGGAGCTGCTGCCGATGACGGGCGTGATGACCCTGATCCGGCACGGCTGGCTCGGCGGCGTCGGGAGCGGAGACCTGCTCACCGCCGGGGTGACCGCGCTGGCCTGGACCGCCTTCGGCGTGTTTGCTGTGCGACGGTGGTTCCGCTGGGACCCGCGCGGCTGACATGAAGGGGCTGAGAGGCGTGATCGGTCGGGTACGGGGCTGGCGGCGCGGCTGGCACGAGCGCAGCAAGCTCCAGCGCATCGACCTGTACACGCGGGTGACGCTGTGCTCGATCACCTGGTTCTTCGGGGTGTCCTGGGGGCTGTTGCCGCTCGGCGACGCCCTGGACGGCGGGCCGCTGGCCGTGTCCCTGGCAGGAGCTTTCCTCGCCGCCAACATCGCCCAGTCCGTGCTGAGCAACCGCAATCTGGCCCCCGCCTTCGACGACTACCGGGGAACGGAGCCGTTCCCCCCGGGGCGCTTGCGCCTGCCCGCCGCCCTCCAGGTGGTGATGACCGGCCTTCTGGTGGCGCTCGCGGCGGTGGGAGGCGTGCGGGAGGAGGGGCTCGTGCTGCTGGTGCTGGACCTGCCCGTGGCGTTCGGCATCCCCTACGTCCTGCTCGTCCCGGTCCGGAGGTTCCTGCTCCGGTCCGCCGCCTACTCGGCCGCCGTCGTGGCGCTGCTGGCGGCCGTGGGCGTGCCGGGCCGGCTGCTGTTCGGGGCGGTCGTCGCGCTGGTCGTCGTCGTGCTGCTGGTACTCGTCTCGGCCCGGCCGAGCGTCTGGAGCCTGTCCGTGATGTGGCAGGCGGAGGAGGCGCGGGACATGCAGGCCCGGCTGGCGGTGGCGGAGGAGCGGCTGCGGTTCGGCCGGGACATGCACGACGTGCTGGGCCGGAACCTGTCGGTGATCGCCCTGAAGAGCGAGCTGGCCGTGGAGCTGGCCCAGCGCAAGAACCCCTCGGCGGTGGACCAGATGGTCGAGGTGCAGCGGATCGCCCGGGCGTCCCAGCAGGAGGTCCGCGATGTCGTACGCGGCTACCGTGAGGCCGATCTGCCCACCGAACTCATGGGTGCGCGCGGTGTGTTGCAGGCCGCCGGCATCTCCGTCACCGTCGAGGGCGCGGACGGCCCGGCCGGTATCGGCGCTCCGGCCGCCGTGCAGGCGGCGCTCGGCTGGGTGGTGCGCGAGACCGCGACGAACGTCCTGCGCCACGGCGACCCGCGCCACTGCTCGATCCGGCTCGCCCGGACGCGGGACGCGGTGGTCCTGGAGGTCGAGAACGACGGGGCCGGCTCCACGGATCCGCTCGGCGGCGGGGGCGACGGCGGCGGTTCGGGCCTGGCCGGGCTGCGCGAACGGCTCGGGGCGCTCGGCGGCGCCGTCACCGCCGGACCGGTCGGGGACGATCGGTTCCGGGTGACGGCGACGGTGCCCCTCACGGCCTCCCGCCCGGACCCGGGCGGGCTGCCTGTCCCGGCCCCGGCCCCGGACGAACCCCCGGCCTCAGGCGGGCCCACCGCCTCCGGCTCGGGCGGACAGCCCGTCCCGGGCTCGGGCGGACTCCCGGCCGCCTCCCCTCCCTCCCTCGACCCTTCCGCCCTCCCGGAGGAACGATGACCACCGCGCCGCCCCTGCGCGTCCTGCTGGCCGACGACGAGCACCTGATCCGGGGCGCGCTGGCCGCACTGCTCGCCCTGGAGGAGGACCTCGTCGTGGTCGCGGAGGCGGCGAGCGGTCCCGAGGCCCTGGCGATGGCCCTGGCGCACCGGCCCGACGTCGCCGTCCTGGATCTCCAGATGCCGGGCGCCGACGGTGTGAAGGTCGCCACATCGCTGCGGGCCGAACTGCCCCACTGCCGCACCATGATCGTGACCAGCCACGGCCGCCCCGGGCACCTCAAGCGGGCGCTCGCCGCCGGCGTACGGGGGTTCGTGCCGAAGACGGTCAGCGCCCGGCGACTGGCCGAGATCATCCGTACCGTCCACGCCGGAAACCGTTACGTGGATCCGGAGTTGGCCGCCGACGCGATCTCCGCCGGGGACTCCCCGCTGACCGCCCGGGAGGCCGAGGTGCTCGAACTGGCGGCGGACGGGGCGCCGGTCGCGGAGATCGCCGAGCGGGCCTCGCTGTCCCAGGGGACCGTACGCAACTACCTCTCCTCGGCCGCCTCCAAGATCGGTGCGGAGAACCGGCATACGGCAGTGCGTCTCGCACGCGAGCGAGGATGGGTATAGTAGGCACCGCGCTTCGGCGCACTGCGGACGTAGCTCAGTTGGTAGAGCGCAACCTTGCCAAGGTTGAGGTCGCCAGTTCGAACCTGGTCGTCCGCTCCACGAGAAGAAGGCCCCGGACCTTTCGGTCCGGGGCCTTCTCCGTGTCCGCCGGTCGTCACGCCCAGCTGGTGCCGGTCAGCACCTCGAACGCCTCGATGTACTTGGCGCGGGTCGCGTCCACGATCTCCTGCGGCAGCGCCGGGGGCGGCTGCTCGCTCCTGCGGTCCCAGCCGGAGGCCGGCGAGGTCAGCCAGTCGCGCACGAACTGCTTGTCGTAGCTGGGCTGCGCGCGGCCGGGCTCCCAGGTGGCGGCGGGCCAGAAGCGGGAGGAGTCCGGGGTCAGCACCTCGTCGGCGATGATCAGCCGCTCGTTCCCGTCCCCGGTGGTCTCGAAGCCGAACTCGAACTTGGTGTCGGCCAGGATGATCCCGCGCTCGTGCGCGATGTCCCGGGCCCGGCGGTAGACGTCGAGCGTGGTGCGCCGCAGCTCGGCGGCGGTCTCCACGCCGACCGCGCGGGCGACGTCCTCGTAGCTGACGTTCTCGTCGTGGTCGCCGACGGCCGCCTTGGTGGCCGGGGTGAAGATCGGCCCGGGCAGTTCGGACCCGTTGACCAGGCCCTCGGGGAGACCGATGCCGCAGACCGTACGGGTGGCTTCGTACTCGACGAGCCCGGAGCCGGTCAGATAGCCGCGGGCCACGCACTCGACCTCGATCATCCGCAGCGACTTGCAGATGAGGGTGCGGCCCGCCCAGTCTGCCGGTGCGCCCGCGGGCAGCTCGGTGGAGATGACGTGGTTGGGAACGAGGTCGGCGAGCTGGTCGAACCACCAGAGCGAGAGCCGGGTGAGGACGCGGCCCTTGTCGGGGATCTCGGTCGGCAGCACCCAGTCGTACGCGGAGATACGGTCGCTGGCGACCATCACGAGGTCGCCCGCCTCGTTCCGGTACAGGTCACGCACCTTGCCGGTGTGCAGGTGGGTGAGGCCCGGAACCTGTACGGGCTCGGGCTTTTCTACAAAACCGGACACGGTGCCTCCGCGTAGATTGATCCAGGAGCGGTTCCGATTGTCCCGTACGAAGGGCGCGGAGCGCGCGCCGGGCTCGCCGCCGACGCACTCGCGCCCGTCAGTCGCGCTTGCAGATCCGGTCGAGGAGGTTGGCCGTGGCCCGCTGGATCCGGGGGTCGGTGTGTCCGGGGCGGTCGAGGGCCGGGGACCAGGCGAAGGTGCCGGAGGCGAAGACGAGCGCGCCGGAGGGGGCCTGGTAGAGCGAGGTCTCCTGGTGGCGGGTGGTGCCCTCGGAGTCCTCGTACGGGGAGTGGGCGAGCAGGATCCTGGTGTCGTGCTCGGGCAGGCTGGTGCGCGGGAAGTAGCGGTCGGCCTCACCGGCGACCAGGCCCGGGATCTCGTCGCCCTCGACCGCGCCGGTGGAGTCCCAGAGCCAGTGCTCGGCGTTGCGCACGACCAGCGGGCGGGGATCGGGGACCCGGCCCGCGTACTGGATGCCCAGGAGCTGCTGCTCGGGCCGGTCCACCTCGCGCCACAGGGCGGACTTGCCGGGCCCCCGGCGCTTGCGGCAGGTCAGCAGCCGGTCGGGCTCGCCGGACGCGGAGGGGGCGAGGCCCACCTGCCAGTACATGGTGTTGGCGGAGAGGAAGACGAGCGAGGTGCCGGAGTCCCGGGCGCGCTCGGCGGCCCGGCGCATCGGCAGCGACCAGTACTCGTCGTGGCCGGGGAAGACCAGGCCCCGGTAGCGGCTGGGGTCGACGCGGCCGGCGTGCAGGTCGCGGGCGTCGGCGTAGGCGAGGTCGTAGCCGTACCGCTCGGCCCAGCGGATGAAGTCGTACGCGTGCCCCACGTGCAGCGGCAGGCCCGATCCGGCGTACGGGCGGTCGAAGGAGATCGTCACGGCGGCGTCCTCCTCGCCGAGCAGCCGCCCCCGCTCGTCCCAGGCGTGGTAGAGGCTGGCGCCGGTGCGGCCGTCCTCCGGGTAGAGGTTGTACGCCTGCCAGGTGATGTCGGGCAGCAGGAGCAGCAGATCGGCGGGGTGGTCGTGGCGCACGGTGAAGGGGATGTGCGAGCGGTAGCCGTCGGCGGTGGTCAGGACGGCCACATACGCGCCGACCGACCAGTAGCTCGGGATCTGGAGCCGCCAGGACATCCACCAGTGGTGGCAGGAGACGGTCCGGTCGGCGGCGAGCGGCGGGGGCTGGACGATGCCGGAGAGCCGCGGGCTCGTGGTGATCTTGGCGGCGCCGTCGCCACCGTAATGACCGATCCGGTAGACGTCGACGGAGAACTGCTGGGGCGGGTCCACGGTGATGTGGAAGTCGACGGCCTCGCCGGGGGCCGCCGCCCCGGGCGAGACGAAGCCCTTGATCTGGCGGTGCACGTCGTCGGCGGTGCGGGTGCCGCCGCCGGTGGAGCGGGCGAGGTCGGCGTACCAGGGGACGACCTGGCCGGTGTCGTCGAAATACGTCTCACTGCCGCGCAGCCAGGGCAGCGGGCCCTGGCCGAAGGGATCGCTCACCGCGTGCGCGAGGGCACCCGACTCCCACCGGCGAATCTGCTCCGCCCCCATGCCGCGCCCCTCCCTCGGATCGCCCGCACTGACTCGGGCGACCCCCGGACAACTCTGGTGCGCCGAGTGTCAGCGCCGATCCCCAGCACATCACATAACGCACGCGGCCCGTCACCCTTCGTCGTGAATTGACGGGAACGGAACCATTCCTTCCGAACAGCGGGCTCCGCACCCCGGACGCGGCGGCCTGCGCCACGGCTCGGGGGATCCTGGGCTCGCGCCCGGCTTCGGCGCCGCGCGTCGGCCTGAGCGGGCGTGCCCCGGTCCCGTACGCGGTCACACCAGCCGGACCGGCTTGTCGGAGCGCACCCCCACCTCGGCCAGCCAGGACAGCAGCGGGTCCGGATCGCCGTCCTCCACGAGGCTGAGGACCGGAGCCGCGAGGTCCGCCCGGCGCTCACCGCCGAGGAGGAGCGCGGGACCGTCCAGCCAGTCCAGGCCGGGGGCCGCGCCCGCCGTGTCCACGGCCGCGCAGCAGACCATGGCCGCGACGTGGTCGGCGAGCAGTTCGGTGCCCGTACGCGGCGGCTGGAGCGGGAAGAGGGGCAGCGGGCCCGGCCCCCAGAGGTCGAGGGGGTCGTCGGCCGCACCGCCGTACCCCTGGCCGCCGTGCGCCGAGCCTCCTGCCCCCGGCCCGCCGTGCCCCGGGGCCGCGGCCTCCTCGCGGGCGACGGCGGCGCCGATGCCCGCCGCGAGCGCCTCACCCGGGCCGCCGGGCCCGCCGCCACCGGACAGATGCTCCATCACCCGGGCCAGCGTCGGGACGGCCGGATCGGCGGCGGCGGCCCGGGGGACCCCCAGGGTGTCCAGGACGCGGTGCAGGCGGGCCGCCTCGCTGCGCCACTTCCGGTCGACGACCTCGTCGGGGTACTGCTGCCAGTCCACCGGCGCCCAGCCCGGACCGCTCTCGGCGGGGCCGCCGTGGAAGAGCCGGGCGGCGAGCAGGGACGCGGCCTCGTCGGCCACCCCGGGCTCCTCCAGCAGGTCGCACGCGGGCCGCTCGCCCAGGCGCAGGGCGAACCCGTCCGCCAGCCGGTCCCGGCGGGAGAGCTCGGTGAGCGCGGAGACGACCCCGGCGTCCAGCCGGGAGGGCCAGCGGCCCATCCGCCAGGCGGGCAGTGCGACCCGGGTCAGCAGCCGGTCCCAGCCGGCGTAGGCGAGGCCGACCTGTTCCTGGGCGGCGATGCGCAGCCCGTAGTCGACCGTCTGGGCCCGCATGGACGCGGCGGCCGCCACACAGCGCTCCATCTCGGCGGCATGGCCCCGGCAGGCCCGCAGCAGCAGCCGGGCGACCCAGCCGGCGAAGGCGAGGGGAGCCCCGCGCACCGGGCCCCGGCCGGGGGCGGCGGCGTCGGCGATGGCGGCGTCCAGACCGCGGACGAAGCGGCGGGCGGCGGCTAGGTCGGGATGCGCGGAGGGACCCGTGCCCGCCACCACGGGGGCGAGGACCGCGCGGAGCTCGGCCACCCGCATCCACCACAGGAACGGCGAGCCGATGACCAGGACGGGGGCGGTGTCCGCGGCCTCCACCGAGGCTCCCGGGCCCCTCCGGAGCGCGCGGTGCGTCCGGTCCTCCAGCCAGCTGTCGCAGTCCGGGGTCAGCGCTATGGCCGAGGGCGCGGGCACGTCGAGCCGGTCCGCCAGGTCGCGGACCAGGCGGTAGAGGTCGGGGGCGCCTTCCTCCGGCACGGGGACGGTCGGGCTCATGGCGGGCCGCGCGCGGGCCACGGAGACGGCGACCAGGACGGTCACCAGCAGCACGACGACGGCGACGCCGAGGGCCGTCCAGCGCACGGCGTCCCAGGCCGGACCGGCCAGATGCCCCTGCGCGTCCGCCGCGAACAGCACGACGGCGACGGCCGTGGGCAGGATCGCCACGGCCAGGGCCCTGCTGCGGATCCGCAGCAGGGCGAGCGCCCGGGCCTGCGCGGCCCGCGCACCCAGCTCCTCACCCACATCGATACCGGACACGGCCGGACGTCACCCCCTCTGCCCTCATCGCGGCCCTCTCGGCCCTCGCGGCGGTGTAGCTCACTCCCCCACTGTGGCACCCGTCACCGACATCGCAATGCCGGTGGGCCAAGTGCCGGAACGCTTGCGCCGCACCCTAGTTGGGGGTCCGGCGGCCGTCATCCGGATAGCCCAGTCGTCACTCGATGGAATGGCTTTGGGCAAAGCTGCTGACGTGTTCGCGCCCATGGGGCAGGCCGGGGGACGGGCTGGTGGCACGGGACAGCCCCTCGCGCCTGCCGCGTACGCCGGTGGCGTAGGGGGGCGGGCGCGAGGGGCTGGGGGCCGGGGGCGTGTGCGGGCCGCGCGGACCTTCGTACGGACGGCACGAGCCGTACGGACGGGCTCGCAGGTGCTGTACGGCGGGTCTCAGCCCTGGGACGCCTTCAGCGCGATGTCCGTACGGTGCTGGGAGCCGTCCAGGCGGATCCGGCCGAGCGCGGTGTAGGCGCGCTCCCGGGCCGCCGTGAGGTCCTTGCCGGTCGCGGTCACCGAGAGCACCCGGCCGCCCGCGCTGAGCACCGCGTCGCCCTCGGCGCGGGTCCCGGCGTGCAGGACGTACGCGTCGGGCGCATCCTGCGCCGCGACGTCCGCCAGCCCGTCGATCGGGTCGCCGGTGCGCGGGGTGTCCGGGTAGTTGTGCGAGGCGATGACCACGGTGACGGCGGCGTCGTCGCGCCAGCTCAGCGGCGGGAGGACGTCGAGGGCGCCGTTGGCTGAGGCGAGCAGGACACCGGCCAGCGGAGTCTTCAGCCGGGCCAGGACGACCTGGGTCTCCGGGTCGCCGAAGCGGGCGTTGAACTCGATGACCCGTACGCCGCGCGAGGTGATCGCGAGGCCCGCGTAGAGCAGCCCGGAGAAGGGGGTGCCCCGGCGGCGCAGTTCGTCGACGGTCGGCTGGAGGACGGTTTCGAGGACCTCGTCGACCAGCTTGGGGTCGGCCCACGGGAGCGGGGAGTAGGCGCCCATGCCGCCGGTGTTCGGGCCCTCGTCGCCGTCCAGGGCGCGCTTGAAGTCCTGGGCGGGCTGGAGCGGCACGACGGTGGTGCCGTCGGTGATCGCGAAGAGGCTGACCTCGGGGCCGTCGAGGAACTCCTCGATGACCACGCGGTCGCAGGAGAGCGCGTGGGCGCGGGCCGCGTCCACGTCCTCGGTGACGACGACGCCCTTGCCGGCCGCGAGGCCGTCGTCCTTGACGACGTACGGGGCGCCGAAGGCGTCGAGGGCCTCGTCGATCTCGGCGGGGGTGGTGCAGACGTAGCTGCGGGCGGTGGGGACCCCGGCGCCGGCCATGACGTCCTTGGCAAACGCCTTGGAGCCTTCCAGCCGCGCGGCTTCGCCGGAGGGGCCGAAGCAGGGGATGCCGGCCGCGCGCACGGCGTCGGCGACCCCGGCGACGAGCGGCGCCTCCGGGCCGACGACCACCAGCCCGGCGCCCAGCTCGGTCGCGAGGCGCGCGACGGCGTCACCGTCGAGCGCGTCGACCGGGTGCAGTTCGGCCACCTCTGCGATGCCGGCGTTGCCGGGGGCGCAGTACAGAGCGGTGACATCGGGGTCGAGGGACAGAGAGCGGCACAGGGCGTGTTCGCGGGCGCCGCCGCCGATGACGAGGACCTTCACGGGATGCAGCCTAACCGCCGGGCGCGGGGAGCCCCGACGGCCGCCGGTGGGTGGACGCCGGGCGTACGGCGGCCTGGGGGCAGGGGACCCCTCACTGCTCGTTGGTGAACTCCTCGACGACCGTGGCGCCCAGCTCGCGGACGATCAGCTCGTGCCCGGAGAGGGCGGAGTCGACGAGATCGGGATCGTCGGCCTCCGCGGTGTCGTCCTCGGGGGCCACGGACCGCGGCGGCTCCGCCCCCCAGGAACTGCGGGAGGCCTCGGGGGCGGGGGCTGCCTCCCGGCCCTGCGGCGGCGCGGCGGGGCCCGGCTGCTGGGCCGACGGGGCGGACTGCCCCTGCGGCGCGGGCGAGGACTGCTGCGGGGGCGCGTGCTGGGGCCGGGGTTCGTAGGCGACCGGGGCAGCGGGGGCTGCCGGGGCGGGCTGGTACTGCGGGGCGGGACGTCCGCCACCGGACTGCGGGGGCGTTCCGCCGCCACCGGAGGGGTCGATGACCGCTTCGATGCGCCACTGGGCGTTGAAGCGCTCGGCGAGGGCCTGCTTCAGGACCTCCTCGCTGCCGCTGCTGGCGAAGTTGTCGCGGGCGCCCGCGTTGAGGAAGCCGAGCTGGAGCGTCGTCCCGTCGAACCCGGCGACCTGGGCGTTCTGGCTGAGCAGGATCCAGGTGAAGCGGCGGCGGTTCTTGACCGCCTCCAGGATGTCGGGCCACATGTTCCGCACCTGGGCGGCGCCCTGGGCCATGTTCTGCCCGCCCTCGGGCGCGGCCGGTGCGGCGGGGGCCGCCGGGGCGACCGGAGCCGCGGCGGGCTGCGGGGTGGCGGCGGGGGCCGGTCCGCTGCCGGGGGCGGACGCGGTGGGCCAGCCACCGGGCCGGCGGGCCTGCTCCCCGGCCCCGGGCCCTGCTCCGGATCCGGCTCCCGCGGCGGCGGGCCAGGAACCGGGCCGCTGGCCGGGCTCGGGGGCAGGCGCCGAGGGGGCCTGGGGGGCGGGCTCGGCGGCGGGCGGTACGTAGGCCGCCGGGGCGGGGGGCGGTGCCTCACCTCGTACGGCGGCTCGGGCGGCGTCAGGACCGGCGGGGCCCACGGGCGCGGGGCCCTGGGCGGCATGGCCCTGGGGCGCGTGCGCCTCCGGTCCCGGTACGTACCCCAGGGGGGCGGCACCGACGGGCGGGGCGGCGAACGTGGCGGCAGCGGCGGCCGAGGCTCCGCGCTCCAGCCGGTCGAGCCGGGACTGCAGCGACCGCTCGTCGTCGTAGGCGGCGGGCAGCAGGACCCGGGCGCAGATCAGCTCCACCTGGAGGCGCGGCGAGGTGGCGCCGCGCATCTCCGTGAGCCCGTCGTTGACGAGGTCGGCGGCGCGGCTCAGCTCGGCGGCGCCGAAGACCGAGGCCTGGGCCTGCATGCGCTCGACGACATCGGCGGGAGCGTCGATGAGCCCCTTGTCCCCGGCGTCCGGCACGGCGGCGAGGATCACGAGATCGCGCAGCCGCTCCAGGAGGTCCGCCACGAACCGGCGCGGATCGTTGCCGCCCTCGATGACCCGGTCCACGACCTCGAAGGCGGCGGCCCCGTCGCCGGCGGCGAAGGCGTCGACGATCGAGTCGAGCAGCGAGCCGTCGGTGTACCCGAGGAGCGAGGTGGCCATGGCATACGTCACACCGTCGTCGCCCGCACCGGCCAGCAGCTGGTCCATGACGGACATCGAGTCGCGCACGGACCCGGCCCCGGCGCGCACGACGAGGGGAAGGACGCCGTCCTCGACCGGGCTGTTCTCCCGCCCGCATACATCGGCGAGATAGCTGCGCAGGGTCCCGGGGGGCACCAGCCGGAACGGATAGTGGTGCGTACGCGACCGGATCGTCCCGATGACCTTCTCGGGCTCGGTCGTCGCGAAGATGAACTTGAGGTGCTCCGGCGGCTCCTCGACCACCTTCAGCAGGGCGTTGAAGCCCGCCGGGGTGACCATGTGCGCCTCGTCGATGATGTAGATCTTGTAACGACTGGAGGCGGGCCCGAAGAACGCCTTCTCCCGCAGGTCACGGGCGTCGTCCACACCACCGTGCGACGCGGCGTCGATCTCGATGACATCGATGGACCCCGGCCCGTTCCGCGCGAGGTCGCGGCAGGACTGGCACTCCCCGCACGGGGTCGGTGTGGGCCCCTGCTCGCAGTTCAGACAGCGGGCGAGGATGCGCGCACTGGTCGTCTTTCCACAGCCGCGCGGCCCGCTGAACAGGTACGCGTGATTGACCCGGTTGTTCCGCAGGGCCTGCTGGAGCGGGTCAGTGACATGCTCCTGACCGATGACCTCGGCGAACGACTCGGGGCGGTAGCGGCGGTACAGCGCAAGGGACGACACACCTACGAGGTTATCGGGGCGGACTGACAGCCGGCCCCACAGGCACCTCGCGGGGAACGCAAAGGGCCCCCCACGCACCCGCCAGAGCCAACCTACCCTTGCTGCCTTCCGGCCCTGGGGGAGTTCAGTCAGATAGCGCCACGTGAGGGGCTGACGCCCACCTTAGCGGATCCCCACCCCCTCCGGTCCACCCGCCCCCGACCACCGCCCACCTCGCGAGACCTCCGCGAGACGTCTGCGGGCCCCCTCAGGACGATCTCCGGGGATCGTGTTCGCGAGCACCCTCCAACGTCTTGTATTGTTTGCGGCGGAGGATTCGCCTAGTGGCCTAGGGCGCACGCTTGGAAAGCGTGTTGGGGGCAACCCCTCACGAGTTCGAATCTCGTATCCTCCGCCATTGCTCTCACCGGGCAATACGTTGAAGGGCCCCACCGTTCGCGGTGGGGCCCTTCGACGTTGCTGGTCTCAGTTCTGGTCTCAGTTGGCGCGACCGAGAGTGGGCGCCATCCCCAACGAGCGAGAGCTTCGGTCAGCGCCTGACCCCACGTGTCACACTCCGGGCCGTCGCCAAGCCATCTGCTACCACGACGTACAGGCCGCAGGTCTCCTGCGGCGGCTCCAGAGGAACGGGCGAGAGTTGAGGCGCAGCGCGCATGCAGTGGCGGGCGGAAGCTGAGCGAACCTCCCAAGGAGCTTGCTGGAGTGGGGGGCTTCGGGGCCCTGCTGCGACACGTGCCTGCTGCCGGAGGCACACGGGAACTTCGCTCATCACGAAAGAGAGCTTCGACGAGCCGCCGCGGCGACGAATCCGAGTAGCGAGGTGCGAGAAGTGCTCTGGCGGTCGCACCCACCGATAGCCTTGGAGCGAGGGCTCGTGCAGTGAGCCGTGACGAGAGGAACCCATGGCTGCAGCTGCCCCAGACGAGATCGAGTACGGCGAGGTCTTCACCCGACGATGGGTCGTCGAGACGATTCTTGATCTGGTCGGCTATACGCCAAACAAGGACCTAACCCAGATGAGGGTCGTTGAACCATCGCTCGGGTCCGGAGCGTTTTTCGTCCCAACGTTGGAGCGACTGCTCGAGTCTGCAAAGATCCATGGCGCCGAACTACCGGCACTGGCTGACTGCCTGTACGGCCTCGATCTCCAGCACGATCATGTCGCGACCTGCCGGAAGAAGTCAGAGGACATGCTCCAAGCCGCTGGGGCAAGTCCGACAGAAGCCCGAACCCTGTCCGCTGGCTGGCTGCATCACGGCGACTTCCTTCTCGACGCGGTACCGACCGATGCCGACTTCGTGATCGGCAACCCGCCCTACATCCGCACCGAGGATCTCGATGACGAGACCGAGGCTACCTACCGCAAGACATGGCGGACGATGCGTGGACGAGCGGACATCTACGTCGGGTTCTACGAGCGTTCGCTGTCCATCCTCGCAAGCGGAGGGAAGGTTGGGTTCATCTGCGCGGACCGTTGGATGCGAAACGCCTACGGGAAGCACCTACGGGGCCTTGTGACCTCACGCTACGCGGTCGAGTCGGTGTGGCAGATGCACGATGTGGACGCATTTGAAGCAGAGGTATCCGCCTATCCGGCGATCACGATCCTGACCAACTCCGAGCAGGGTAACGCCACGTTCATCGACACCACTGCCGCGTTCGGAGCGGCCTCCGCTAGCGAAGCCCTGTCGTTCGTGCGGGGCGAGGCGGAGGAGGCTTCAGGCAAGGGCTGGGAAGGCGCGCGCCTCCCCAGCTGGTTCGAGACCGACGACTTCTGGCCCGCAGGACCCCCTCGCACCATCAAGCTGCTCGAGCACCTACAGGATACGTTCCCGACGCTCGAAGCAGACGGCTCGACGAGGATCAGCATCGGGGTCGCGACCGGAGCCGACAAGGCTTACATCATCAGCCCAGAAGCCGGCATCGGTGTCGAGCAAGATCGGCTGACGCCCATCGTCATGGCCGACGACATCCGTACAGGTCGCCTCACGACGCCATCGAAGATGCTGCTGAACCCGTGGGACGACGAGGGCAGGCTCGTGGATCCCGGGGACTACCCGAAGTTCGTGGCCGCCCTCGCATCACACCCGAACGTCAAGCAGCGCTTCGTCGCGAGGAAGAACCCGAGCACCTGGCACCGCACCATCGACAAGGTCTACCCCGGCCTCGCCGAACGGCCGAAGCTGCTTCTCCAGGACATGAAAGCCCAGATCACGCCGGTACTGGAGCCAGGCGGCTACTACCCACACCACAACCTGTACTACATCGTCTCGTCGACGTGGGACATGGAAGTACTCGGCGGGCTGCTGCTGTCTCGGATCGCAGAGGCTTTCGTGAGCGCCTACGGGGTGAAGATGCGTGGCGGCACGCTGCGATTCCAGGCGCAATACCTGCGGAAGATCGCCGTTCCGCGCCCCGAAACGATCCCTGACGACATCGCCTCCAGGCTCCGTGACGCGTTCCGCGCCGGCGACAGGGCGGCTGCAACGCGTGCGGCCGAAGAAGCGTACGGGCTGCCCGTCGGCAGCATCTGAATATCCAGATAGAAGAAGAGGGGGCCATGAGCGACCTGACACCTGTCGAGACCTGGCGCGCCGCTGTTCTCGGCTACTGGAAGGGCCTGGACCTACAGGCCGCGAAGCAGGGCCAAGCGACCGGGGTGAAGGACACCGGCAATCGCGCAGCCGTCACCGGCGGCAAGCAGATGGACGCTATGCAGGAAGTCGTGGCGAAGATCTGGCGCGCCGATCCTGACATCACCCTTGAGGTGCGCACGACCGGTCACAACCATCTGCCGGCGTACTTTCGACCGGCGAAGAACTGGGATCTCCTGGTGCTCTACCGCGGCTCCCTCATCGCGGCGCTGGAGTTCAAGTCCCAGCGAGGCCCCTCGTTCAGCAACAACTTCAACAACCGGACGGAGGAAGCCCTCGGGCTCGCGGCCGACTCCAAGATGGCCGCGGAGCGCGGCCTATTCGGCAAGTTGAAGCCCTGGTTCGGTTTCATCATGCTCGTAGAACGCGCGCCGAAGTCATTGACAAAGGTCGAGTTGCCCAAGAACATGCCGTTTCCGCCGGACCCAATCTTCGAGGGAGCGTCGTACATAGGACGGTACAAGATCTTCTTCGAACGCATGGTCAAAGAGGGCAACTACGACGCTGCCGCGCTACTCACCGCCGAGGCGGGCAGCGAAGACTTCATCGAGCCTTCGGTGAGCTTGTCGTTGGCCAATCTCGAGGCAGCCATCCGTGCACGCATCGCGTACATCAAGACGCTGCCGGACGATGTATTCGACGAATTGACACTGTGAATCGATCCGTTCGAGAGCGTCGGTGATCACGTGGGTCCAGCGCCAGTACCGGTCGGGGGAGCGGGCACGGGAGAAGGCGGCAAGGCGCGGCGCGGCCGCGGGATGAGGCGGAGGGCGCGGCCCCCGGGGCGAAGGTGCGCTTCCACCGCGGCCATGTATCGCTCGCGGACATCCGCCAGCACCCGCAGGTCAACGACCGAAGTCGAGATCACCATCGCCGGATCGTCCCCCACTGGGGGCGAGCGCCACGCCTCCTTCATGCTCTGCCCCGCCACTGTCCGGGTGCGGGCTACGAGTTCGTCGTACGCGGCGCCCACCTCCGGAGCCTCGAAGCGGACCCATGCCTCGTGCCAAGTCAGTCTGGACTGGATCTCCCGCAGCTGCTCCGACAGGCGAACCCGCTCCTCGGCGGCAGCATCCGCGCGGCGGCGCCGCACGGCGTAAGCCATCTCCGCGTACTGAATACTCACCTCGTACGCGCTCGCGAACAATTCCTGCTTCCGCTCCTGCAGCTGAGCGCGACGGCCGATACGCGCCTGGACGCCGAGGACGAGGCCGGTCACTAGTGCGGCAAAAACAGCAGCGTAGGGGCCGAGGGCCTTGATCGCGTCAGCCAATTATTTGGTCCTGTTCGTCGAGGCCCGGTGAACCGAGGCCGTGGGGTGCTTCGAAGCCCGGCCAGACGCCGGTGGAGCGATAGGCAGACTCCCAGCGCAGATGGCGGACGATAATCGCGACGAGGAGTCGCCCGCCGTCGCCGGGCGACCACCGGCGCGAGGACGCGTCCTTCGGGTACCAAAGGCAAAGGGAACCGTCGGGGTTGCGGTGGGCCGGGCAGTCGGGTCCACGTGCGTGGACGCGGGGGAATGCTGGATCTCCGGGAGCGAAGACTATGCGGAGACTATGCAAGGGCAGGATCTGTACGTGCGGGTAGACCTGAACAGTGAAACCGGACGCGAAGTCGGTGGGCCTGTCCACCTCGCGCACGTCGAGCCCCGTTGAGCGCATCCCGGTCAACAGCTTGTCGCGGGCCGCGGGACGGGCGAACCAAGGACGGCGCGCGGCACGCCGGTCACCGCCCAACGGACACGTCTTCCCTCCACGAACGCGTCTTCGGAAGGAGCAGACTCGCGCCGGCGAGACCGAGGCTGGCGGTGGTGCTCAGGGGAGCGGAGGCGGCGGAGAAGGCACGCTCTCGTTCACGCATCGTCTTGGGGAAGAGCTGCTCCAAGACCTCCGCCACCGTGTCGATGTCGTCGGGATCGGCTATGGCCTTCGCGAGCTTGTCAGCGGCGACCCGCAGCCGCCGCTCCGCATCCGCGTCTGGGATCAGCGGCTTGAGGTCGGGCGAAACGGAGCGCGGATCCTCGGTCGGCTCGCCACGCTGGAGGCGCAGGGCGGCCTCCCGGAGCACCGCGTACACCGCGCCGACGAGGCCCATTCGCGGCTCAACGAACTCATACGCCCACACGGAGAGTTGGTGCGAGGAAAAGCCTGGCTTCGCAGCCTGGGCATTCCACGCCTTGAGGATGCGGATGGCGCGGCGCCGGGTGCGCCGCAGGGCGTCGGCGCCGGAAGTCAACAGCTCTACGTGGCCTTGGGGGTCGCTGGCACTCCATGCCTTCTTGGAGCCCTGGACCTGCTCCAGGTCGGGGATCCATAGTCCGCGCCCATCGCGGCGGCGCAGCGCCACGATGAGATCAACCGTGACATCCGTGCCGTTAACCGGAGCACCGAAATGAATCTTGAGGCCACGCCGGGACTTGCAAACTCGCGCTTTGGGGTAAGACGGGGTGCGCTCCGGGTCGCGGAGCTTCGGACCGATGAACGCGACGAGTGCGTCGGTGACGGCGTGCGGGGCCTCCCCTTCGCCGTCAGGACCAAGCTCCGGGTGCCGGACACGGTCCAAGATGATCCCGCCGTCCCCGTCGCTGACGGCTCCCCCGTGCGGCTGAACGTGGGTGCCAACGGGGATCGACCCCGAGCTGTAGGACGTACGGCCCTCGGGGTGCTTCTCAGCCAACGTGCGGGACAACACAAGACGTTCGCGCGTCGCCGCGAGGACGTCGGGTTCTACGTTGATCAGGGTGAGCAGGTCGTCGAACTGCTTGTGCAGATGTGCCATGACCGTTCCTTGCGGGTGCAGAGGAGTGAGAGGCGTGGACGGACGGCCAACACGGGTGTGCGCCGTGTTCCGAGTCTGACGCACACCACTGACAATGCCCCCGCGCACAGCAAGGGCACAGCCCAGCGCGCCCAGTCGATGAGACGGTCACCGAGAACACGGGCCGGCGCCGCCCACCGGGTCACGACTCCCCGGAGTCATCGGGTTCTTCCTTGCCCTGCGCCAGGATCCGGCCTCCGACGAAGACCACACCCAGAGCGAGCGCGGATCCGACACCGATCATGGTCTTCTTCAGCAGACCATCGACGTGGCGCTTGTGCTCAGTGTCCTTCTGAGAAGCAAGTCTTGCCGTTTCCTGAATGAGTTCGAGGATGTGCTTCCTCTGCTCCCAGGTCAGGTCGCCTCTGTGGAGTTCTCGCTCGAAGATCACCCGGTTCTCCCGGAGGGTCTGGTAGACCTGATCCAGGCTATGCCTGCCGTCGGCGAGAGTGGCCTCGTGGGCCTTCTCGATGGCTCCGAAAGCATCCGTGGCGAACTTCCTGAACTCGGGGAACTGTTCGACAATCTTCATGGCCACTTCGGTGTCCATGTCAGGCATCATGGCCGCGAACTTGACCGCTTTCTCCTTGGAGAGATGCCTCCAGGTGTCGATCCCGAGCGCGCGCATGATCTCGGCTTCGTTCTTGTACTTCATGCCGTGGGGCCTCCATCGCTCTCCTTCGCAACGCGTTCTTCCGCGCTGCGGGCCGCTAACTCTGATCGCCGTACGTGGTGGGATTACGCGCCCGGTCCACAGCCTGTGCGCACGCCTCCCCGTAGGCCGACGAGACCGCGTTCTCGTCCGTGCCACGCACGTGGGCCTCGATCTCCTGGCCTGGCCGACGAGAAGTGTGCCAGCGGACTGGCAGGTCCGTGTACAGATCGGGCTCGAAGTCCCAGGCCCATGTCGACCATCGGGCAGGACTCCCGACGTTGAGCCGTTCTCCTCCCGTCAGAAACACGGCATGAGCGTGGTGCACCATCCGGCGGTCGGGAACCTCGTGACGGATGGGCTGGGCTCCGCCGCCTGCCTCGGCCTCCCACTGCGCCCGCCCTATCTCCTCAACCTGAGCGGCTTGGCCTGGCCGATCCTCACTCCACTGAGCAACCACTCGCTCCGCGTGCTCACGGGCGGCGAAGGCCAGGCGTCGGCCGCCGAGGTTGGCGAGGTAGAGAGCTGAGTCGGCCGAGGCAGAGGCGGAGCGCACGGCGGCACTGGAGCCGGCCTCCACCGACACGTCCGCGGGCACGGTCCAGAGCAGCGCTCCGACCTTGGCGGCGGTCTGCTTCAGGACGGGGCCGGTCATGTGCTGGTAGCGGCGGCGCATCCGTGCGGACTTGCCGGGCTCCCAGCCCATGATGCTGTCGACGACGGCGTCGGAGATCCCGAGGATGAGCAGGACCGTGGCCGCCGTGTGTCGGGCGTCGTGAAGGCGGCCGTCGCGAACCCCCGCAGCCTTCAGCAGGTCCTTCCACCGGTGGAAGTCGGTGTTCGGGTTCAGGGGTTCGCCGACCGGCGAGGTGAAGACATACCCCTTCTCCGTCCAGAGGTCACGAGCGAGAGCGCACTCTCGGCCCTGCTGCTCCTTGTGCCGTCGGAGCAGAGCCATCAGCTCGTCCGGAACGCCGATGGGCCGCTGACCGGCTCGTGACTTCACGCTCTTGGTCTCGCGCCGAACGTTGATCTTCTGCGGGCAGTAGCCTGGCTTGCGCCCACAGCGGTTACCGCAGCCGTGCTCGTAGCGGGGCCGTAGGCGGCCTCGTCGGACACGGATGACTCCGAGCTCGAAGTCGATGTCGGTCCACTGCATGCCGAGGACCTCGCCCTGACGGAGTCCGAGCGCCAAGGCGATGACCCAGCGGGCCGCGTTGCGGCGCTTCCCCGCCTCCGCCAGGAGGCGTCGGACCTCCTCAACCGAGTACGGCTCGACTTCGTCCTCTTCGAGGCGCGGGGCCTTCGCGATCGTCGCCGGGTTCCGGACGGCGTGCCCCCGGCGCACGGCTTCGTTGAGCGCGGTACGGAGGGTGCGGTGCACCTGGTGGGCAGTGCCGGCGGCGCTGCCGGTCTCCTGCATCTTCCTGTAGAAGCGCTCCAGGTGCTCCGGCTCCAGCTTCTCCAGGCGGTGGGCGCCGAGGCCGGGGACGAGGTGATGGTTCACCGCGACCCGGTAGCCGTCGATGGTGTTCTCGGAGACGTTCGGCGCTGCGATGTTCTCGACCCAGTGGGTGAGCCAGGTCGCGAGCGTCCAGCTCTGGCCGGCCTTGCGCACCGCGCCCTTGTCGCGCTGGCGCTCCAGCTCGCGGACGGCCTTGGTGACCTCGGGTCGGGTCTTCCGGCTGACATGGCGACGGTCAGGGGTGCCGTCGTCCTTGACGCCGACGGTGACTCGGCCGTGCCAGCGGCCGTCCTTGCCGAGGTAGATGGACGAGGCTCCATTGGGCTGGCGGGACTGCGATTCGGAGGCGCGAGTCACGCGGCGGCCCCGAAATCGGTCGCCGACAGCCGGCGGGCCAGGAAGTCGTTCACCGCTTCTGCTGGGATGCGGCGCAGGCTACCGATCTTGACGGAGACGATCTCGCCGGAGGAGACGTACTCGTAGAGCTTGGTACGGCCGATGCCGATTCGACGGGCAGCCTCGGTGACGGTGAGAGCGACGAGAGTCGTGTCACCACTGGGGCGGCGTTCGGCCATCAGAGTACGCAGGGCGTCTTCGGGGACATCCAGAAGCTGGGCTATCTGGGAAATGGGCAGGCCGGGCTGCGGCATGGGGGGTGCTCCTCGCGTCGGCCGTGCGGCGTCGCGGGAGCGGCAACTCCCGTCGGCCTGGCCGGTGGCGTCGTTCAGGGATGGATGGGGCGGTGGATGGTAGTCGACGATGGCAGGCAGTTCGCCGTGCGTGGGGCTTCTCGGCGTTCGTAGCGCCACAGAAAGGACAGTGGTCGGCTACTCGCCGGCTGGTGGCTGGTTCCTCATACGCGCCCGGGACGGGTGCAGATTTCTCTGCTGGGTCCGTTCTTCGAGCCGTAGGAGTTCGTCGACCTGTCCTCTCTGCTCAGGACCCTTGTCACCGTAGGCGTTGAGTTCGACATCGATCTCATGCAGGTGCATCTGGTTTCGGTCGATCGCCGCCCGCAGTTGGCGGTACTCCAACGTCATCTGCACGTACTCGTGTGCGAGCTGGCGGATGCGGGGCGTGGCCAGCTCGTCCGGCGGTCCGGTCAGGTCCTGCATGGTGAGGTCGAAGACCTTGCAGAAGCCGAGCGCCTCGTCGAGGTTGACCCTGCGACGCGGCTTGCCGCTCTCGATGCGCCAGATCGCGGATTGGTTGATCGGATGACCGACAGCGGCCATCTCCTCGGCGAGCTTCACCGTGCTCCAACCGCGGACCTCGCGTTCCAGCTTGACGCGTGCGGCGACGTGGTCTTCCGGCACCGGTCGGCCTGGGCCGGCGCGCTCCGAGCCTTCCTCACCACTCACTCGCGCCTCCCTTCCCACGACGACAGATCCGATCGAACCAGCATCCGCAACTAAACATCGTTGCGGATTGAAATGCAAGGCATTGCGCTGCCGAAAATCTCGGCTATGGTCGTACTCCGCCGTACAGCGACGGACGGAACCGCACACGCAAGCGGCCCCGGTGCTACGAACACCGGGGCCGAAGTAGAGGCTCCACCGCACAACCATCCATCCCTGAACGATCGAAACCGTAGGCCGGGGTTGCCGCCCCATATGGCCTGCCGGGTGAGGAGCTCCGTGAACCAGGGTACGACCCTGCCCTCCCAGACGCCATCCCGCTTCGACGAAGGCTCCACCCCGACGGAGCAGCCGTTTAACCTGGACGCCGAGTGCGCGGTCCTCGGCGCCTGCATGCACAAACCCGGCATCATCGCCGCGGTCAGGCCCATCCTCGGCGATGACGCCTTCTACCGGCCCGCGCACGAGACCATCTGGCGCGCGCTCCTCGCGCAGCATCGCGAGGACAAGCCGACCGATCCGATCGTCCTCACCGAGCTGCTCCAGCAGCAGGGCGAGCTGCAGCGCGTGGGCGGCCCCGTCTACGTGTCCCAGCTCGCCGATGCCCCCTACGGCACCAGCAGCGCGGAGTACCACGCGGAGATCGTCCGCGCCAAGGCGGACCTGCGCCGCCTTGGAGCCTCAGCCGTGCGCACACTCCAGCGGGTCCGGGAGCCCGGCGCCGATCCCGAGGCGATCCGCAGCGAGGTCGAGACGGAAGTACGCGCCGAACGGGAACGCGCGCTCGCATCGGGACAGGGGCGGCTGTCCCGCTTCGCCACCGACGGATGGTCGTTCGTCAAAGAGAGCGGCGCAAACGCCCAGCCCTTGTGGGGCACGGGCGAGAAGACCGTCTGGGCCCCAGGCGAGAGCCTGATGATCGTCGGCGCTCCCGGCGTCGGCAAGACGACGCTGGCCCATCAGGTGATCTTCGCCCGCCTCGGCCTGACGGAAACCGTCCTGGAGATGCCTGTCGCTCCCAGCAGGCGCGTGCTCTACCTGGCGATGGATCGCCCCAAACAGATCGCCAAGGCCATGGCCCGCCGCGTCTTCCCCACCGACGAGAAGATCCTCCGCGAGCGGCTCGTGGTCTGGGAGGGCCCGCTGCCCACCACCCTCGACAAGGAACCCGATCTCCTCGCCGACCTCGCCGCCGCCCACCAAGCCGACACCATCGTGATCGACAGCCTCAAGGACGCGGTCAGCACGATGGTCGACGACAGCCTCGCGGTCGCCTTCCATAACGCCCGTATGCGCGCTCTGCGCAACGGGGTGGAGATCCTGGAACTGCACCACCAGCGCAAGGCGACCGCCGACGCGCCACGCGGCCAGCGCCCCAGCCTGGACCAGGTCTACGGGTCCACCTGGTTCACCGCCGGCGCGGGCAGCGTCCTGTTCGTCACCGGCAGGGCGGGCGACCCTGCGGTGACTCTGCATCACCTCAAGACGCCCACCGGCGAAGTCGGCCCCCTGGATGTCACCCACGACCATGTACGTGGGACCACCACCGTCGACCCCACCAAGGACCCCGCCGTCCTGCTGCGGAACGCCCCGGGCGGGCTGACCGCACGCGAACTGGCCACCATCCTCGTCGGTGGCGATCCCGAGCGAGCCGATGTCGAGAAGGCACGACGCCATCTCAGCCGCCTCGTCGACAGCAGCCTTGCCACCAAGACCGACGGCATCGCTGGAGGGGCCGGAGGCGGCCAGCAGGCCCGCTACTACGCCTCCGCTCGCCACCTCATCTCCGTGGGCTGATTCCCGCCCCGGCCCTGCCGGAGCGTTCACGCGACCGTACACGCGGCCCCCACAGCCGCAGACCGTCGTGGACCGCTCACAGCGCACACGCTCACAGAAAAACCGCAGGTCAAGCGATCACGCGAGCGTTCACGACGCTCACACGCCCGAGCGATCACGCGCGGGCCCCCCTTTAGAAGGGGGCCCGCGTGTACGCCCCCTCCGTGAACGCCGTGATCGTCTTCCCTGCCCTGTCACGGAGTAGCCCCCTACATGCGCCCCGCAATACCCGAAACGCTCGCCACCATCTCGCTCCCGAACGCCGACAGCCCGCTCCTCGCCGTGATCGTCTTGGCCGTCGCCGCCTCGGCGCTTCTTGCGTGCATGAGGACCCGGCGCAGCCGTCGTCCCGCCCGTGATCCGAAGCTGACGCCTCCGCCAGCAGTCGTCACAGCTGCCGTGGCGGCATTCGTGTGCACTGTCTACAGCGCCGACACGAGCTGGCGGTTCGCCGCCCACCACCTCGACATGCGCGATACCGCCGAACGCGCCGTGATGTTCGCGGCCGCTGAGCTCGCCCTGTTCTCGATGGCACTGATGGCCCGCCAGAACCTGCACGGGCCGAGGAACGCGGCCGGCCTGCCCGGAGTCCTGGTCTGGGTCATCACCACGGTGCAGGCCATCCCCGCGTACGCCGAGTCCGGCCCGGTCGGGGGCACCGTGCGCGCCTTCACAGGCCCCGTAATGGCCGCAGTGCTGTGGCACCTGGCCATGGGCATCGAGCTGCGCCAGCACACACCCGACTCCGCCTCCCGCGGGCTCGCAGCCGTCCTCAGCCGGCAAGCCCGCGAGCGGCTGCTCGCCCGCCTCGGGATCGCCGAGCGAGACCAAGGCGCCGCCCAGATCATCCACGACAGGGCCACGCGCCGGGCCGTCGCACTGGCCGCCCGTCTCGCTGAGATGCCGCCCGCGCAACGCACCGGATGGAGGGGCCGTCGCACCTTGCGTCGTCTGTCCAAGGCCCTCGCCCGCTCGGGTGTCGATGCCGACCCGCTCCGCAATGAGCGGCTGCTCCGCCAGCTCGCCACCCGCCGTCAGGCAGCTGATCTGGCCACCATCGACCTGCCCGGACGTTGGACCCCGCCCTCCGGGCAGCCCGCCAGCCCGCCCGCAGCACAGCCCGACCGCTCTCGGGCGGAGGCCGTCGAGCGGGCGAATGTTGGCGGTGATCGGGTGCAGAAGCAGCCCTGCCCACACCTTTCAGAGCCGGGCGACGAGGCACCCGGCCCCGGCGCTGGCCCGGGTCTCACCGCCCTCTCCAGCCCGGATCCTGCCCGCCCGCGAATGGCCGCTTCTCCTCCCACGGGCAGCCGCTCAGAAGCCACCACGGGCAAGTACTCCACACCGAAGCCGAAACGGCCCGGCCAGAAGCTCCGTGCTACCGAGGAGGTTCTTCGCGGCTACGCCCAAAGGCTCTTCGATGCGCACGGCCGGCTGTCTCGCGACCTCCTGGAGCAGGCCGTACGCGATGACGGATACAGCGTCGCTAGCGACCACGCAGGGGCCATGGTTCGGGCGGTCAAAGCCGAACGGCACGCCTCTCGCCACGACTGACGGCCATCTGCCCCCTCCAGACCGACAAGGAGACCCATGCCCCACCCCCTTCACGAACCCACCACGCCCCAGCTTCAGTCGACCACCCACCCAGCCCCGGGCGGAGCAAGGTATGGCGTTGGACCGTCCAAGGGCCGGTCCAACGCAGAAGCCTCCGCCCCGGGGGTGGCGGAGACGGGCCCCCGGCGCAAGGGCGCACCGGGGACAGCAGGCGGGCGTGCCGCCGACGAGGCCGCGCTGCGTCGTGTCGCCCAGCGTCGCGCCCGCAAGGACATGCAGCGTAAGGAGCGTGTCGATGTCCGCTACAGCGTCGACGAGAAGGAAGCGATCCTGGCCGAAGCCCGTCGCCTAGGTCTGGCCGGTGCGCACCTGGTCGGTGCGATCGTCATGGCTCATCTGGACAACGACTTCGTCCTGCCTGGCAATCGGACCGCAACCGATGACCTGATCGACGAGCTCGCCGCTTTGCGCGCGCAGGTTGCCAAGATCGGTACGAACGTGAACCAGGTTGCCCACCGCCTCAACTCCGGTGGTCATACCCACCCGGTTGACGCTGCCGTGCTCGCGGAGGCCGGACGGGTCCTGGTCACGGTCAAGCGGGCGGCCACCGCCGTCGACACCGCCGCCGACGCGGCGGCCACAAAGCACCAGGCGGCCTAGTTGATCGCGAACATCGTCAAGCCGGGGCACAAGACCCGGGGCGTCCTGAACTACCTCTACGGTCCCGGCCGCGCCAACGAACACACCGACCCCCACCTCGTGGCCTCGTTCGACGGTTTCGCCCCCGACCCCGGCCGCGACCCGGACGCGACACTCGCCCAGCTCGCCACCGTCCTCGACCTGAGGGTCAAGCAGGCCAACCACAAGGCGCCGAAGAACCACGTCTGGCACTGCTCGATCCGCGCCGCCCCCGAGGACCGCCACCTGTCCGACGACGAGTGGGCAACCATCGCCCGCCGCGTCCTCGACGCCACCGGCATCGCACCCGCCGGTGATACCGACGCCTGCCGCTGGGTCGCCGTCCGCCACGCCGACGACCACATACACATCGTCGCCACCAAGGTACGAGGTGACCTCCGTCCGCCCCGCAACTGGAACGACTACCTGCGCGCCGATAAGGAACTCGCAGCGGTCGAGAAGGAGTACGGGCTCCGACAGGTCCAACGGGGCGACCGCACCGCCGCCAAGCGCCCCACCCGCGCCGAGCAGGAGAAAGCCCGCCGCACGGGGAACACCCGAACCTCACGTGAGCACCTTCGTACCGTCGCCCGCACGGCGCTCTCAGCTGCCACGGACACCGAGGAGTTCTTCCGGCTCGTCGAAGGTGCCGGAGCCCTCATCGATGTCCAGTACTTCCCGTCCGGGGATGTCCGCGGCTACAAGCTCGCCCTCGACTGCGACACAAACGCCCAAGGCCAACCGGTGTGGTTCTCCGGCTCCACCCTCGCCCCGGACCTCTCCTATCCCAGGATCGCCGAACGCCTCACGGCCACCGAGACGACACCGAGGGAACCCACTGGCTCCACAGCTTGGCGGCGCCTCACCGTCGCCATCGACCGGACACCCGACCACCTTAGCAACGGTGGCACCGAAGCCGGGCAGGCCCACATCACCGTCCTCGCCGAAGCCCTCGACGTCCTGCCCCTCACCGCGCCCGCGAGCCTGCGGCCCGATCTCCTGCAAGCAGCAACCGCGTTCGAGCGGGCAAGTCGCTCCCGAATCCGCGCAGAGCACCGGCAGGCCCACACCACCCGCCGAGCGGTGAAATCGATCCTCCGTGAACCCGCCCCGAAGGACGGAGTCCTCCTCGCAGTCCTTCTCGACGCCGTTCTCTTGGCCGCCTTGGCCGCGCAGCACTGGCACCGTAATCGCGGCCACACCCAACAGGCCGAGGCCGCATCACAGGCCGCCGAGCACCTCCGCACCGCTTACCAGGCCGCTGCAGCCGGGCCGCTGGCCATGATCCATCAGCGAGGAACCCAACTGCCCGAATGGCTTCACCACCAACAAGCGGCCGCCGTGGGCCGAGCCCTCCCCGAGCAGGCCGAGAAGATCCTCACCGACACCGGCTGGCCCGCCCTGGCAGCCACCCTCGCCCAGGCCAGCAGCGTCGGCCTCGACTCCGCCGCCCTCCTCGCCCAAGCCGCCGAAAGGCGAGACCTGGACACCGCCATGAGCGTCAGCGAGGTTCTCATCTGGCGGCTGCACCGTATCGCCGACCTGAACCAACGGACCACCAGCCGTGGCCCGGCACCTCAGTCGGCCCCCTACCGACCCGCCCGCACAGGCCAGCAGCGCCGTACGCGCTGAACTCCTCGCAGTCCTACGGACATGGAGCACACGGGTGAGGCGGGAAGCTATCCAGCGATCAAGACAAGCCTTGCACCTCATCGCCGAGAACTGGGCCGCTGTCCAGGATCTCGCCGCCCGACCCGACACCCCCTGCGCCCGCGACGTTCTCGACGGCCTGGCACCAGAAGCACGCTCCCGTGCCCATGACTTGACCACCAGGCTCGACACGCTGAGCCCCTTGGGTGCCAGCACGGAATGCGCTGGCCTCAGAGAGCCTTACGTTCCCGAGCTGTATGAACGCCGAAGAGGCGGTGTCCGGCTTGGCCCGGATCACGAGAGTAGAGCCTCATCGAGATAGTCCCGTACCGGCTTGAACAGTCCGTAGGGCACGTAGTGCGGGATCTCGCCGTGCGCGACCCAAGCCAGATCGGCTACTTCGTCCGGACTCGCGATGCCCGCTTCGCCGCCAGAGCGTCTACACGCGACGTAGTGGATCTCCCATCCGGTCATGGGGTGAACCCGTTGCCCGAGCACGATCTGGGGAGTCACCAGCAGCCCAGTCTCCTCCCGGGCCTCGCGCGCCGCCGCCTCCCCCGCACTCTCGCCGGATTCGATCTTCCCTGCCGGGAACTGCCACGAAAGCGCCCCCTCCGACACGCGCCGTCGCACGAGCAGCACCCGCCCGTCCTGCACGACGACGGCGGCTGCGACCGCCGGATTGACCTCAGTGGTCATGGAGATCCCTTCCCGAGTGCGTAGGTCGTCGCGCGTATCCCACCGCTGTGGTCTCAGCCCTTGGTGGGCACGTCCCTGGCCGCGTAGTAGGCGTGCAGTGCGGCCTCGCTGCCTGACCCCAGTGCGGTCATGATCCGCTGGAAGCGGGCGGAGCGGAGGTCGCCGGCCACAATGACGCGGGGGTGCTGGTCGGTCGGCGGGCAGTATCCGTCCGGGCTCCGGGTGAGATCGCCGGGCGGGGCGGTCGGGGCGTTGCCGATGCTGAGGTAGGCCGCATCCGCTGTGATCGTCCGCCGCGTGCCGTCCTGGCCCACTGCTTCCGCCGACAACTGGGTGTCCTCTGCCGCCTGCAGCGTCAGGTGGTCGACGGGGACGAGGGTCACGCGGGGGTCGTCCTGGATTTCCTCGATCTTGTACGCGTCGGCTGCCGGGTACGCCACGAGCAGGCGGGTGTCTGCGGCCGGGTGGGCACGCAGGAACGTGCCGATCGGGCGGTCGCCACCCAGGACAAGGAGGGTGCGCCCCTCGGCGTCGTCGGCTTCTGCCTCCCAGAGCGGGGGCAGGACTGGGCCGTCGGGGGCGGTGATCCAGGTGACGTCGTGGGGCTGGAGGGGGCCGACGCCGGTGGCGACGACGGCGTACGGAGCCGTGAGACGCGCACCGGTGTCGACCGTGACGGTCACCCGGTCATCATCGGCGCGGAGTTCGGTGACACGCCTGCCGAGTTCGAGGCGGCACAGCTCGGTGCCCTTCAGTTCCGCCACGATGGCGTCGGCCAGGTCGGGGCCGTTGGTGTGGCCGCCGAGGACGTTGTTCAGGGCCGGGATCCGGTAGAGATTTCGGCACAGCCGGTCCGGCTCGACCAGGATCGTGCGCATGCCGACGCCTGCGGCCATGCGGGCGGCGGCGCAGCCCGCCGGTCCTCCGCCGATGATGATCAGGTCAGTGTCGAGCGGTGTGTCGGCCATGAGGCTATTCCAGCACCGGGTCGGCCACACGCGTATCGAGTTGGCTCATCACATGCTCGACGTCCACGAGTTGGCCTGTTCCGATCAGGCGCCGGGCGACGAGCAGACCGGCGTCGTGGACGTCCGGGCCGGCGTCGCTGGCACAGGCGTCCACGACGATCCAGGGTGCGTATCCGTGCTCGAAGGCGTCTGCGGCGGACTTCAGAACGCAGCTCTCGGTGGCGATTCCGCAGAAGACGAGGTCGGTCCAGCCGGCCCGTCGCATCAGTTCTGCGGCCTCGGGCGTGAAGAGCGTGTACCCGGTCTTGTCGACGCCTGCGTGCGCGTGGCCCGCCGCCTCGGCGAGCTCGGGAACGATGTCGGTCTCGGGTGGTTCCTGGAGGCGTCGCCACTGGAAGAACCGCTCGTACGGGCTGTCCGGATAGTTGAAGTACCGGGTGAAGACGACAGGGCGCCCGGCGGCCGACCATCTGGCGACGAGGTCGGCGACTGCGGGCACGACGTGGCGACTGTGACGGTTCACAAAGCCGTTCTGCATGTCGATCACGACCAGTGCGGCACTGCTGATGTCCATCGGCCCTCACTCCTGCCCGTTCTCAGCCGGCGCTCTCGCGCAGAGCTTCCTGCGCGGTGCGCAGCCGTTCGGCCAATCCGCTGGTCTTCATGATGGCCTCCCGCATCAGGACGTGTTGCGCGGTCTCCTGAGCACGGGCGGTGGTGAGCCGGGAAGCGGCGGCACGCAGGAATCGCCAGCCGTACCGCTCCGGCATGGAGGGGTCCTGGCCGTCTTCGACCATCTGCTGGATGTGGCGGGTGAAACACCACAGGGCCTGGACGGTCAGCTCGCAGGCGACCAGCTCGTCGGTGGTGAGGCTGCGCTCGCTGGAGTGGGAGGCGTAGGCGACGCCGGACCAGCCGGCGTAGGCGGTGGACACTCCCCGTACGCCGAAGGAAACGATGTCCGGGTGGTCGAAGCCGGTGGCAAGAAGCGACTCCTCGACCGTGCAGGCCAAGGGCGCGGGACCACCCGGTGCCCCGCGGTCGACCAGAACCGAGGGAGTGGAGAGCAGGCGCAGCGCGGTGTCGTAGGCGTCTGCGGCCCACGGACCGGAGGTGAGGCAGTAGAGGGAAAGGACGTATTCGGGGTTGGTGGCCCCGGCGTGGTCCCCTTCGAGGAGTTCGCGGATCTTGTCCCGGGCCCAGGGAAGGTCAGACGCGTAGGAGCGGTAGCGCCAGACGGCCAGGTCGGTCAGCGCGGCAGGTTCGTGCGGCTGGACAAGGTGGAAGACGGCTACCCCGCATGCGAAGACGTGCAGGACACAGCTCTGCGCCTCGGGGTGGTCCAGTCGGGTCGAGGAGGACTCCAGCCACTGAGCGCCCCCACTCGGTGTCAGATGCTCCCGAAGCCGGCCGGCGCGCTCGACACCGATGAAGACCGGCAGGAACTTGTGAGAGTCGACTTCTATCCGCCCTGTGACAGGTGCAGCCGTGTCACTCATTCCCTGCGCTTCCGCGAACCGGGTTCTCGCGTCGTCGGGTGCGCGACCGAGCGCGGTGTCGAGAATGCCCTGAGACTCGGCGCGAGGCTGGTAGCCGGCACCGCCTGCCTCCCAGTTCGACACAGTACGGTCGCTGACCCCCAGGTACGCGGCGAAATCCCGCAGGCTCATGCGCAGGGCATCGCGTAGCAGCCGGGCCTCCCGGCCGGACCATCTCTGCACCGTGACCACCGTGGCACCCCCTGTCCATCACCCGGCGAAACGACCGAACGACCAGCGTAGCCAGCCTTGTTCAGCAGCGCTGCGGCATTGCTGCAGCATCCGTACATCACACTCTGCAACCGTCTTGCTCCATGCTGAATCCACCGCGCCGGGGCCGGCCACCACCAGGCAGCCCCTCCGCCGTTCTCTCCTGCACCACCACCAGAAGGAGCAACCGGCATGACCGACATCGTCAAGCGCAACGCCCGCGCCATCCTCCTCGACGGCGACGAACTGGTCCTGATCAAGCGCACCAAGCCGGGCAGGGAGCCGTACTGGGTGACGGTCGGCGGAGGGGTCGAGACGGACGACGCGACCATCGAATCGGCTCTGCACCGCGAGGTGTTCGAGGAGATCGGCGGCAAGCTGGCGCGCGCCGAACTGGTCCACCTGATCACCGACCAGTTGGAGGGCGGCGTCGGCGTCCAGCACATCTTCGCCGCGCGCCTGGAGTCGATGGACCTGGCCGCGCGTACGGGAACGGAGTTCGCGAAGCCGGAACGGGGCGAATACGAGGTGGTACGCGTCCCATTCACCAGTGAGGCGGTCCGCGAACTGAACCTGATGCCCCCGGAGCTCGCCGAGTTCATCGCCGCCAACACGTACGCGATCACCTCGGTCCTCGACACCCCGATCCGCGAGGCGTGAGCGATGACGCGAGCCCCGGACTTCGTCAGCCTCAACGGCCCTGACAACGTCGGCAAGACGACCCACTTGGTGCGGCTGGCCGAACGGTGGAACGCCTTCCAGCCGCTGGGCGCGGTCCACGAGCACGATCCCGAGCCCTGGGCACGGGTGGCCACCGGCGACTACGCCCGGTGGTGGTTCGAGACGTCCACGACCGTCGAGCTGACCGAGATACTGCTCGCCGGTCATGCCAAGCGGGCCGCCGCACACGAGAGCGGGCGAACGGGTCTGCTGGACCGGGGCTTGCCCATGCTTCTCGCCGTGGCCGCTGCGACCTGCGTGGTCAAGGACGGGCTGACTGTCGGCGAAGCGTTCAAGACCGTGACGGGAATCGCCGGTTCGCGGGCCGCCACACCCGAGACCTCCATCCTCCTGCTCCCGTCGTCCGACGCCGAACGCAGTTACGCCATCACCAGCGCCCGCGAGGGCCGCCCCTGGACCGGGATCTACCCGGAGTACCAGAAGACGCTGCACGCCGTCCTGCTCCACCAGGTCGACCATGGTGCGTTCACCGCGGTCGTCGACTGCGAGGGCCGCTCCTTGGACGCCGTGCACAGCGATGTGCTCGATTGCCTCGGCCTCAGCCGACTCATCGACGGGAGTCCCCGATGACGCAGAACTCCCCGCCCCTGGTCCTGCCACACAGTCTGTCCCGCACCGTGGCAGCGCTCCAGGACAAGGACCGGAACCGCCTGGACGACACCATCACCCGACTCCACACCGTCAACGGGCGTCTGTGGGAAACCGAGGACCGGGTGCGCGGCACCTTACTCTCCGCCGCCCAGGTCGCCGACTGCAAGCGCGAGATCGACCAGCTCAATGCCGAACGGAACCTGCTCGCCGAACGGGCTGACGAGGTCCTCGGCTCACTGGCCGACGCAGGCCGCGCCGACGCACCACTGCACACCGAGACGCTCGCCTCCGTCATCGACCGCCTCTCGGTGCTGACACTGAGGATCTGGCACAGCGAACGGGCAGCTGCCCGGGACGAGTTGGCCCGCCGACGTGTCCCCGCCCTTCACGGCCAACGGGAGGAACTGTGCGCCGCCCTCGACGCGCTGGTCTCCGACGTCGTCGCAGGCCGTCGCCGGCTCCCCGTACCGGCTCGTTTCAAGCTGTACGGCCGGGACGACGCCGCCCCCGCAGAGATGAAACCGAGTCGGCGGCTGCGCCGGGTCCTCGCCTTCGGTGGACTGAGCGAGTGCGGCAAGAGCACCAGCGCCGAATTCGTCCAGCGCACCTGCGGTGCGCAACGCTTCAAGATCGGCTTCCTGTTGCGGCAGGCGGCCCACCGGGAGGGCCTCGCAGACCCGTACGCCCTGTCGGCCCGTCGGCAGGCCGAGCTGCTGCTCGGTGAGCTGAACCGTTTCGCGGACGCGCACGTCGACACGGAGCTGTTCACCATCGAGTCCGTCCACGACGACGCCTCGATCGCCGAGCTCAAGCGACTCATGGGCGACGCACTCCAGATCGTCTACCTGGACGCCTCCTTCGCCGTTCGCTTCGAGCGGTCCGGCACTCCGGCCCAGGCCGTCGCCGCGAAGGACGAGATCAAGATGAGCCGTGGCGCCCACCAGGTAGCCGCGCTCGCCGACCACGTCATCGACAACACCGGCAGCATCGCCGCCCTCCGCGCCCGGCTCCGGCGCATCGCCGCCCCGCCCGCATCCACGGCGCTACGCGCGGCCACTCCGTACGGGCTGGGACTGCCTGGCGCCATAGCCTCGGCGACAGCCGACTTCACCGACGCGGTACGGGCCTACGGCTCCTGCGTACGGCTAGCCGCCCTGACCGGCAGCCCCGGCGAGGGCAGCTGGATCGCCGGCTGGTCCGACCTGGACCTGCTCGTGATCGCCGAGCACGAGGCCATCGGCCGGGTCCACGAGGCCCTGGAGCAGTACCGGAGGGCCCTCGGCGGTGCGGCCGCCCTCGGCCCCACCCTCGTCACGCCCGGCGAACTGACCGCCCGGCGCCTCACCCCGCGCCTGGCGTTCGTCCTCCACCAGCTCCAGCAGGGCAGCCCCGTCCTGCACGCCGCACCCAGCCTCGAACTGCCGACGATCAGCCGAGGCGAGCTGGCGTTCGCCGCTGTCCGGGAACTCCCCCAGGTCATCCTGACCATGCGCCGTCTGCGCGCCGACGCGGGGCCAACCGCACTGCGGCAGCTCTACAAGCACCTCGTGCTCGCCTGCCGCCTGCTCCTGCGCGAGCACAACCAGTGGGAGTCCGGCCCCGATCGGATCCTCGCCGCAGCCTCCCGCATGCCGGGCCTGACGGCCCTCGCGACGCCCTCCCTGGCCGAGATCTCCAGCGCTTGGCGCGACGGCGAGGCCGAGCTCGTCCTCAAGCCCGTCACCGTGGCCGTCGACCAGCTCCTCACCTGGTACTCCGCCCAGCTCGCCGCCTGAACAGTCTCCCTCTCCTTCCTCGTTCTCCGTCCGACAGGAGCTTCGCCATGCCCGAAACCATCGCCGTGCCGTCCTTCACCGCCCGGATCGTCGAACGGCTCAGCGTCGGAGCTACGAGCCGCCGCGAGCGCGTCATCCATTCCCTGGACGGCCTGGAGCACCCGGTCCACCCCGATACCCTCACCACCACCGGAGCCGATCTGTGGCGTCTGCTTCAGGAGCAGGTGCCGGACGGGCTCGGCTCCGTGGACTTCCTCCTCGGCCTGGACGCCGGCGGCATCCTGCCGACCGTCTCCCTCGCCGGTGCCGCTCAGCTCCCGTACAAGATCGCTTGGAAGCTGCACCTCCCGCTCGACGGGGCAGTCCGCTTCAGCGAGCCCCACGCAATGCGCACCGACGTCTTCGCGTACGGCATCACTCCCGGCCAGCGCATCGTCATCGTGGACGACGAGATCACCACCGGCCGAACCCTGGCCGACCTCACCCACCGCCTCCGCGAGGCCAGCGCCGTCCCACTGGCGGCAGCCTGCCTGGTGGAGGACACGACCCGCGGAGCCCGCGACCTGCTCACCGACCTCGGCCTGCCGCTCGTCTCGCTCACCACGATCGAGGGCACGGCATGACAGCGGTCGCTCCGGCGAGGATCCGGTTCCACCACGGTTCCCTCGTCATCCCCGCCGGGGCCGTCCACACCACCCCGCTCGCGTACGACCGGGACAGCGTTCCCATCGGCGCACCGCTCCCGCTGGCCGCCTCCGCCGAGCTCGTCCAGCGCCTGAGCGGGTGCGGCGAGGTCGTCGTGGCCTTCGAGGGGAAACTCGGTGACACGCTCCTCGCGCTGTCGGGGGTCTGCGCTGTCCTCGACTGGCTGCGGCTGCGGTCGGTACGCGTGTCCGTCCGGGCAGTGGGTCCATACGCAGCACTGGTCGCCCGCACTGGGCTGATCACGCAGCCCCAGACCACCACGCCCAACGGCTGGCCGGCCGTGATCGGGGACCGCACGGGGGTTGAGGCGCACGGCTCGGAGGCGGCGGTGAGCCTGGTGCTCGACCCAGCCGCCCCGCCGTGCTGGTCGAGCGACGGCCGCGCCCACCCGGACCTGCCCGCCCGCCACTACCTGGCCCTGGAGCGCCGCCTCGGCATCCGCCTACCCGGCACGGCTCCTTTCGCTCCCACCCTCGCGACCGGGCCGAACAAGCTCGCGGAGGAACTGCGCTCGGTGGGCTGGCTGGGCGGTCTGACCATCGCCGCCATCACCGCCACCAGTTGGCCGGAGCGTAAGAACTACACCGCCCAGCGCTACATCGCCCTCGCCGAGCACATCGCCGAGGCACAACAGGCCCAGGCCCGGCTGCTACTCATCGGCGGCAACCTGGGCGACGGCCTCCGCGTCACGGCGGAGGCTCCCCGGCGTCACGTGCAAGCCCTCCACATCGACGGGATGCCGGCCGACGGCCTCGTCGACCTCTTCCCGCACTGCCATCTGATCGTCGGCAACGACACCGGCCTCACCCACCTCGCCGCGATGGCGCGCGGCGGCCGGGATGGCGGTGGCACGCCGGTCATCGGCCTGTACGCGCGCCATAGCCATAGCAAGTGGCACACCGGCCTACCGCACCACCACGCCGTCGCCACCAACCTGTCCGACCGCATGCACCAGGGCGACCTCTGCCCCGTCCGCGACGCCATCGCCCCGAACTCGGACGTGCACATGGACGCCTTCCCGCCCGCCGCGCTGGCCCATGTCGGCCTCGAACTACTCAACGAGGTGGGGCGATGATCTCCCAGCCCCTCCTTCGGGTCGGACCGGTGCGGCGCTTCACCCGCAACCTGCTCTGCCCGGTCGACCTCTTCGGCCACCCGCTGCTCCTGAAGTACACCCGCAACCCGGCCGAGGCCGGAGAGGAGATCCACGGCCACGCCCGCCTGGCCCGGCACTACCGTGTCCCCGCCCTCCACACCCACCTACGCGTACCGGGCGGACACCTCCTCGCGTACGAACGCCTGCCCGGCGGCACCGACCAGGGACTTCTCCTCGACCTTCTCAACACAGACGGGCCGACCAGCCACCTCCACACCTACATGGACAAGCTCACGGCCGCGTACCAGGACGTCATTCTCACAACGGCATGGCCGGCCGATCCGGCGCACGTCGTCCGCAAGCTGTACTGGGACCGCGCGGCACCCGGCGGCCGACTCGACACGTACTACGCCAGCAAGGACTTCCTGATCGCCGACGGCCTCGTCGACATCCCGGTATCCCGCCTCAGCACTTACGCCCTGAAGATCAACGGCCGCCGACAACACCTGGATTGGGCCGCCACCCTCCGCTGGCTGCGCGCGCACTTCGCCACGGCAGAGCCGGTCTGGGCGGCCCTCACCCAAGGCGACCCCACCGATGTCAACCTCGCCCACCCGCTCGCCTGGTTCGACTACGACACCGCGGGAATGAACAGCATCCCCGGCGAGTTCGCCAACTTCCTCTGGTACGCCTCCGCTCTCGGCGGCTGGCTCGTACCCACCTACAACCCAACCGCCTTCGCCGACCACCCCGCCACCTTCACCCACGTCCCGGCCAACACCCCCGAGATCCGACGAGCGGCGATCGACCACACCACCAGCACCATCCACATCGACTACACGCCGCGCCTCTCTGTACCTCGGCGAGCCGCCGTGACCGCGTACTGGAACAAGCTCGTACGACCGGTCGCGGACCGCCTCTGGCCCGGCGAGGACCTGGCGAACCTGCTCCGCCCCTACCTCGGCATGCGCATCCTCGGCGTCTACAACCTGGCCGACCTGGCCTCCGAGGACCGGCTCGTCCTGCTCGCCCGTCTTGCCGAGGCCATGAGCCCCGCCTTCGACCCCACCACCTACTTCTGCCCGCTGGAGTCGCCATGCCCGGCCCCCTGAACGGCCGCACCGCCCTGGTCACCGGAGCCACCGGCGGCCTCGGCTCGGCCATAGCCCGCCGTCTCGCCGCCGACGGCGCCACCGTAGCCCTCGCGCACCTTGATGACGCACTGGCCGCAGCCGAGCTCGCCGCCCACATCACCGGCAGCGGCGGCGCCGCAATCTCCCTGTCAGCCGACCTCCGCGACGCCGAGGCCGCGCGCGCCCTATGCCACCAGGCTCACGACCGGATCGGCCCGATCGACATCCTGATCAGCAACGCCGGCGCCTACCCCCGCCGCCCGTGGACGGAGACAACACCGGCTCACTGGGACGAGGCTCTGGCCTCTAACCTGACCAGCCACTACCACCTCGCCTACGAGCTGACCCCTGCCATGACGGCCGTCGGCGGGGGCCGGATCATCACCATCGGCTCGGTCCTCGCCGCGGCGGGCCGTCACGACCTCGCCGGCTACATCAGTGCCAAGGCCGGCCTCGAAGGACTCACCCGTGCCCTCGCACGCGAACTTGGCCCAGCCGGGATCACCGTGAACTGTGTCGCCCCCGGTTCCATCCGCGTCCCCGTTGAGGACACCGTCGTCGACGATCCGGAAGCCATGAGCGCCCGGCAACTCGCCCGCCAGTGCGTCCAGCGCCGGGGCCGCCCGGAGGACATCGCCGCGGCCGTCGCCTTCCTCGCCGCCGAGGACGCCGGCTTCATCACCGGCCAGACCTTGCGCGTCGACGGAGGCTGGATCCTTGGCTGACATCTGGCTCATGCGCCACGGCGCCTATGAAGGCCACCGCCCCGGCTACCACGCCCCGCACGAAGCCGCCCTCACGCAGGAGGGCCGCGAGCAGGTACGCCGCTCCTTGCCCCTCCCTGAGGGTGTCACCGCGATCGTCACCAGCCCGATCCCCCGCGCCCGTCAGACCGCCACCCTCGTCTCGCACCTCACCGGCCTGCCGATCGTGGCCACCTCCGGCCTCCTCGCCGAATGGCGCGCCCCGAGCATCGTCCTCGGCCGCACGGCCGAGACCTACCCACCGGCCTACCGCGCCTGGCGAGCCCGCCGCCTCGCCAACCCCTTCCTACGCTGCGAAGACGGCGAAAGCCTCACCGACCTCCACACCCGCACCCGCCACTGCGCCGCCTTCCTCCACCACACCGCCGGGCGCCACGGCCCCCTACTGGCCGTCTCCCACACTCTCTTCCTGGGCGTCCTCACGCGCCTTGCAGAAGGGCCCGCCGCGTTCGTCACCGCCGCGAAGACCTCATGGCAATTCGCCGAACTTCGAATCCTGACAACCCATCAACGAACTACAACCGGCCCACAGCGACCTGCCCCATAGATGGCCGACACGCTAGCCACCGCACCCACCAGAGACCCTCCGGTTCGTAGTACGTCTAGGCTCAACGCTTGCGCCCCGGCCCCGGCGCCCGGCTTCCAATGCCGAAAGAGAGCCAGGGCCGTGTCCCTTGATCCGTCCTTGCCAGCAACCTCAGTCAAGCGTTGGCTTCCCAGTCGATCCTTGCTTGAACGAGCATCTTGCGGGTCTCGTCAAGCCGTGCGGCCTGCGTTCGGAGCTTGTCGGCAATGTCTGCTAGGTCAGCGGGTCCGAGATTCTCCATCCAGCGACCCTCCACCACCTCTAGATCGACGTGCGGCACACGGGATGGTGGGTCGCTGTCGAAGGGGCGTACTTGCAAATGTCCGCGAAAGATCTCTTCGGGCTCGGCTAGGTCGTCGCACCCGGGCCCGGCCACACTCATCTCGACGCCTTCGACGGTAAGCCAGTGATCGATATCCACCAGCAAGCCGAGCCGGTCGGCGCGCAGCGGTTTCTCCGCATAGCCATCGACACTGCTGCGCTCGACCCACGGAGGGAGATAGCCGGAAAGATGCCCGCCCCCTTCGATGGTGATAGTCCAAGTAGTTGGCCGCTTCACGGTTTCGGCGGCCGGATCAGGCGAGTACGTCGTGGCTTGAAGCTGGTCAGCGAGCTCCACCACCTGGCTGGCAAACGCGCCGATCCTCATGGCATAGGAACGCAATCCGGCGACATCGAAGTCACCGCTGTCGCCTCGGTGGGTGACGCTGGCAGTCAGTTCACCGTCGCCATCGAGATCGTGGAGCCAGGCACGCAAGTGAGGGGCCGACTCCTGTCCAGTGCCTAGCACCTCGGCGACGACGCCCATGTGCGAATGGTGGTCGCCAGTGTCGGTGCACCATGTGTAGGCGGAACAAGCAGGGGTGGGGGCGATTGCAGGAAGTGGAGCCGACTCAACGGTGGTGGCCTTCATGCCGGAGGTACTACCACCACGAGAGTCGACCATGCACCCCCAGACACGGTCCACCCCACCGGGTGATCTATGTGTGAGGAAGGGGCTGCAGGGAATAGGTCCAGGCTTCAGCCTCAGCATAGAAGCGACTAGGGATGCCACGTTCGGCAATGGTGCGTTGACCGAGCGGAACGTGTCTCAGCAGGGTCTCAGTTCTAGTCTCATTCGCCCCCGTCCGAGCCCGTCCGGATACGGCAACGCCGAACGCTCCGCCGCAGGTCAGGACGCCCCCGACCCCCGCCGGACCCCCATACGAACATTTGGAAAGCGTGTTGGGGGCAACCCCTCACGAGTTCGAATCTCGTATCCTCCGCCATTGCTCTCACCGGGCAATACGTCGAAGGCCCCCGCAGCTCGCTGCGGGGGCCTTCGACGTCGGCCGCGTACACGTTGTCCCGGTCTCCGCCCTCGCGGGGGTGCAGTGGTGCGGCGATACGCTCGCGGACCATGGACTGGGTCGAACGTGCCGCGCGGTTGAGGCAGTGGACGAGGAGCGGGGTGCGGGCTCCGCACAAGCCCCTGCTGCTCCTTTACGCGCTCAGCCGGTTTCAGCAGGACTCCGACGGAGCGTTGCGCTACAGCGCGGTGGAGGAGGATCTGGGACGGCTGCTCGCCGAGTACGGGCCCGGGAACCGGACGACGCCCGCCTACCCCTTTCATCACCTGGTGAGCGACGGTGTGTGGGAGGTGCGCACCGAGCGGGGGCCGGGGAGCCCCGGGAGCGGGGTCGGGGAACTGCGTGCGACCGGTGCCGCCGGCCGGCTCGCGCCGGAGCTGCGTGCGGCGCTGCGGCGGGAGCCGTCCCTGCTCGGCCGGATGGCGCGGGTGCTGCTCGACCTCCATTTCCCGCCCTCCCTCCACGGCGAGTTGTGCGAAGCCGTCGGCCTGGCACTGGAGGAGGCCGAGGCCGGACCGGCAGCGGCCGCGCGCAGGCAGCGGGACCGGCGGATGCGGGAGATGGTCCTGACCGCCTACGAGTACCGGTGCGCCTTCTGCGGGTACGACGGGAGGATCGGAGCGGTGCCGGTCGGGCTCGAGGCCGCCCATGTGCGCTGGTGGGCGTTTGACGGGCCGGACGACGTCGAGAACGGCCTGTGCCTCTGCTCGCTGCACCACAAGCTGTTCGACAAAGGCGTCCTCGGCCTCGGCGAGGGTCACCGCATCCTGGTCTCACAGAGCTTCGTCGGCCGCAGCGCCGCCGCCCGCGAGCACGTCATCGCGCTCGCCGGCCGTCCGGTGATCGGCCCCCAGCCCGGCGTCCGCCCGGTCGCCGCCGACCATCGCTCCTGGCACACCGGCCAGGTCTTCCACGGCAGCCCCCGTCCTGCGTGACCGCCGGTACGACGATCACCGTGCCACCGGTCGGCGGCCCGCCGCCAGCGATCAACTGGCTTTAAATCAGCGGCGGTTGCCGCCCTCCTCGTGGACCATGGAGACGGAGACGGGTCAGCCGATCCGGGTCTGGCCCGCCGTGTGCGCATCGCCCGTGGCGGTGCCGGACGATGGGGGACATCCGAGTGAAGCTTCGAAGAACCGTTGGCGTGCTGTTCGGTGCGGCGCTGGCGGTCGTCACCTTCGTGACGCCGGTCGGCGCGCAGTCGGCGCAGACCGGCTCCTCGACCACGTACCAGATCAACGCACGGCACGACGGAAGCCTTGTCGATTCCGCCGTGGGTGCTCCGCCGCTCAGCCGGAAGTGGTCCCGTGACCTGGGTGGGAACGTCTCCTACCCCGTCGTGGCCGGCGGGCGCGTCTTCGTGACCGTCGCCTCGCCGGACGGGTACGGCACCGTCCTGCACGCCCTGGACGCGGACACGGGCGAGAACGCCTGGAAGCCGGTCGACCTCGGCGGCACCTACTGGTGGTCCGCGCTCGCCTACGGGGGCGGACGGCTCTACGCCCAGAACTACGACGGTGTGCTGACGGCCTTCCATCCGGCCACCGGGGCGGTGCTCTGGACCGTCAAGTTGCCCGACCAGCACTCCTTCTCCTCCCCGCCCACCTTCTCCGGTGGTCTCGTGTACACCGGCGGGGCCGGCTCGGGCGGCACCCTGTACGCGGTGGACGCCGCCAGCGGGGCAGTGCGGTGGACGCAGTCCGTCGAGAACGGGGACAACAGCTCGCCCGCCGTCACGGCGAACGGGGTCTACGTCTCGTACGCCTGCGAGCGGACCTACTCCTTCGAGCCGGCATCGGGCGCTCCGGTCTGGGAGCGCCGGACCGACTGCTCCGGCGGCGGCGGCCGTACCCCTGTCGTCGCCGACGGCGGTGTCTGGATCCGCGACGGCAGCGGCGGGGCCCCCGCGGTGCTCAACACCGCCGACGGGAAGGTCCGCGGCACCTACCCGGCCGACGGCTGGTCGCCGGCGCCCGCCTTCGACGGGCGCCAGGGCTACTTCGTCGATGACGGCGTTCTGCAGGAGCGGCACAGCCGCACCCTGGCCAGTCGCTGGACGTTCCAGGGGGACGGCCGCATCAGCACCGCGCCGATCGTCGTCAACGGCTACGTCTACGTCGGCTCCCTGAGCGGTCAGCTGTGGGCGCTCAACGGCGCCACCGGCCAGTCCGTCTGGTCCACCGACGTCGGCGCGCCGATCAACGAGCCCGACGAGCACAACGTCTCCCAGCCGCTGACCGGTCTCGGAGCCGGCGGCGGGCTCGTGGTGGTCCCGGCCACCAACCTGCTGGTCGCGTACGGACAGTGAGCCCTGGGGGTGGCTTCGGGTCCCGTGGCCCGGACGCCACCCCCTTTGCCCGTTCTGCGACCGACCCTCCTCGTACGGTCACGCCCACGGCCCGGCGCCGCAGGGGACGGGCGCGTCCGCCGGCGGGCCCCTGGCCGAAAAGCGAGCAGGGGCGCCGTCCGGCAGAGCCGCTGCGCAGGGACCGTGCCGAGGCTTCCCGCCCGGCTCCGTCACGGAGGCCCGGGCGGTACTTTTCGGACAACTGCGGGCCGTCCGGGTGACCGCAGACAACCCGACCACCCCGCGGGGCCTCTCACAGGCCGGACACAGCGTCGCCACAGGTGAGTTGAGTTGGGGCCGTGCTGATCGTCCACGTTCCATCGCGCACTCGGAAGCCGGAAGTACGAGGAATGATGACCAGATCCCCGCAGGGCCGCACCAACCGACTCACCCGCCCCTCGATCGCCGTCGCCGTGGCCGTCGCCGTGACGGCGGGTGTCGTTGCCGCCGCGCCCGACGCCAGGACGGCCGAGCCGACGCCGAAGCTCAGCCTGATCGCCGCCTCCACCTCGGTGACGCTAGACTCGTGGAAGGACGATCCCGGTGTCTATCTCGACCTCGGGACCTATCTGACCTCGGAGAACGGCGCCTTCGAGCTCAAGGTGACCCGGAAGTCGTACAAGGACCCGGTCGTCGCCACGCAGGTGCTCCGGAACGGCAAGAAGACCACCACCAAGGCGCTTCCCGCCGGACTCGTGAAGGACTTCTCCGGGCTGCCGGGCTTCGCGCAGATCTCGGTCACCGACGCGGCCGGCAAGACCGTGCTGAAGCAGACCGAGGCGTTCTGCCCCAACAACGCCTCCGGGCGGATCCGGCCGGACGCCCCCGCCAACTCGAAGTATCCGCAGAGCTGTCCGGTGAACCCCTTCACCCTCGGCTCGGTGTGGGGCGTGGAGAACGGCTGGGCGTCCAACACCTACGCCGGGTACTACGCCAAGCCGGTCCAGCTGGCCGCCGGGAGCTATACCGCCAAGATCTCCGTGACGAAGAAGTACCGCGACCTCTTCGGCATCGCGAACAAGCCGCAGACCGTCAAGGTCACGGTTCGTGAGCGCAGTTGGGAAGAGGAAGAGGGCTCGGGCTCCGCACCCCGCAGCGCGGCTCCCCAGTCCGCCAAGTCCGCGGCCGGACAGCCCGGACACCAGGGGCACACAGGGCACGGCGGCCATGAAGGCCACCAGCAGGCCGCCGACGCGCCCGCCGCCTCGGCCCATGCCGCGCACGGTGCCCCCGCCCGTCCCGAGGCCCCCGCCGCCCGGACGACCGGTGCCGCGCCCACCTTCAACGTCGGTCACGGGCCCTACCCGCCCGCTCCGCCCGCCCTGCCCTGGGCGCTCAAGAAGGAGTCCCTCCAGCGGCAGGCCTTCTCGGCCGCCAAGGTCGGCGACCGTCCCGGGCAGACCGACGGGTCGCGGCAGGCTCCCGCGGCGAGGCCCAACGCCAAGCGGCCCACCGGCAGAGCCACCGTGCCCGACGTGCCCAAGCCGGACCTGCGCTCGCTGCCCGCGTACGGCATCACCGTCAACGACGGCTACGAGGAGAAGGCGGGCAGGGACTACCTCGCCTTCAGCGCCAACGTGTGGAACGCGGGCCCGGCCAAGCTCGTCGTGGACGGCTTCCGCTCCCCGGGCAAGGAGCTGATGGACGCCTACCAGTACTTCTACGACGCCAAGGGCAAGCAGGTCGGCTACACCCCGACCGGCACCATGGAGTGGGACCCGCGTCCCGGCCACGAGCACTGGCACTTCACGGACTTCGCCAGCTACCGGCTGCTGAAGGCCGACAAGAAGGAGTCGGTGCGCAGCGGCAAGGAGGCGTTCTGCCTGGCCAACACCGACGCCGTCGACTACACGGTGAAGAACGCCAACTGGCACCCGGACAACACCGACCTGTCCACCGCGTGCGGCCAGGAGAACTCGATCTCCGTCCGCGAGGTGCTCGACGTCGGCTCCGGTGACACCTACACCCAGGACCTGCCCGGCCAGTCCTTCGACATCACGGGCCTGCCGAACGGCACGTACTACATCCAGGTCCTCGCCAACCCGGAGAACCGGCTCAAGGAGACCAACCACAAGAACAACAGCGCCCTGCGCAAGGTCGTCCTCGGCGGGAAGAAGGGCGCCCGGACCGTGGAGGTCCCCGCCCATGAGCTGGTGAACGCCAACTAGGACGGCGCCGTACGTCCGTCGGGGCACTGCCTCGTGCACGTCCCGCAGGCCCCGGGAAGCCTTCCCGGGGCCTGCGGCATGCCCGGGCCCGGCCCGCGGCCCCCGCCGCCTCACCCCCGGTCGGCCCCGCCCTCCCCCGCCGGCCGCCGCTCCAGGATCCGGGCCGTGGCGTCCGCGTCGAGGTGGGCGGTGCCCTCGTCGCCGGTGACCGTGACCCGGACCCGGGGCCCCGTGCCCGGCCCCGTGCCGGAGTCCGGTGCCACGTCGATGCGCCAGCTCTTCGGGGAGCGGACGCCGAGCGTCGTGCGGGCCTCACGGACCAGGGCGGGGAACAGTTCGTACGGGAGCATCTGGACGTGCAGCGTCTCGCCGGGCGGTCGGGCGGAGTCGCCGCGGATCTCCATGCGGCGCTCCTGGATGGTGATCGCGGTGACCTCCGAGGTGCCCGCGCGTTCCGCCAGTTCCGTGACCGTCTCCCGCATCCGGCCCAGGACCAGCAGCGAGGAGGAGTGCCCGGAGACCGTCGTGGAGGTGGTGAACGTCCGCGAGACGGAGACGGAGGCGGAGGCGGACGACGTGACGGAGGGCTGCTTCGGCGAGGAACCCACGTGGTCCTCGGAGGTGAACAACTCGCCCCGGAAGAGAAGCACCACCAGCGCCGCGCCCGCCAGGAACGTGACGAGCACCAGCACACACCAGGAGCCCTCGCTGAGCCCCGGTTTCTCCACCAGCGTGGATTCGGGCGCCGAGTCGATCTCCGCCGCCTCGGCCCGGCGGCTCCACTCCGGGGTCGGGCGGGTGACGATCCGCACGTCCCAGGGCTCGTCCGGGCGGTACTCCACCACCGCGATGCCGCGCGGCCGGTAGGCGGGGATGTCGACCAGGTTGACGGACTGGTCGACCTTCACGCGGTACGCCGGGCGGCCGTCCTCCGGCTCCGGTGCGACCGTCAGCAGGAACTCCACCGGTACGTCGGCCGATTCGCCACTCGTCGCCCGCAGGTCCTCGATCCGGGCGAGAGCGGTCCGGGTGACCGGCGGTTCGGCGGGCCCCGGGCTTCGCCGCCCGGCGGCGAAGCCGATCAGGACGAGGAGGAGCAGGACCCCGCCGCCCGAGAGGAACACCGGCACCCGCTCCAGGATCACGCCGACCACGAGGGCCGCGACCGCCGCCCCCGCCAGCCCCGACGTGAAGGTCAGGCGCAGCCCGGCCAGGATCCCCTTGATGACCGAACGCTCCCGCACAGCAGGTCCGTCGGCCTCGGCCGATTGCTGCGCGGCCGGTCTCTGCCCCGTTGTCCCCATGACCGTGATTGTGCCGGTCGGGAGCGGTCCGGGGCAGGTGCCGGACGAAGAAGGACGGTGCGGCCGGCGAGGACCGGCCCGCCGGCCGGCGGGGTCAGTCCTCGCCCTCCAGGTTGCCCTCAGTCTCCAGGTACACCTGGCGCAGCGCCTCCAGGACCGCCGGGTCCGGCTTGGCCCACATGCCGCGGGACTCGGCCTCCAGCAGGCGTTCCGCGATGCCGTGCAGAGCCCAGGGGTTGGCTTCCTGGAGGAACTGCTTGTTCTCCGGGTCCAGGACGTACGTCTGGGTGAGCTTGTCGTACATCCAGTCGGCGACCACGCCGGTCGTGGCGTCGTACCCGAAGAGGTAGTCCACCGTGGCCGCCAGCTCGAACGCGCCCTTGTAACCGTGGCGGCGCATCGCCTCGATCCACTTCGGGTTGACGACGCGGGCGCGGAAGACGCGGGACGTCTCCTCGACGAGCGTGCGCGTGCGGACGGTCTCGGGGCGGGTGGAGTCCCCGATGTACGCCTCCGGGGCCGTGCCCTTGAGCGCGCGCACGGTGGCCACCATGCCGCCGTGGTACTGGAAGTAGTCGTCGGAGTCCGCGATGTCGTGCTCGCGGGTGTCGGTGTTCTTCGCGGCGACCTCGATGCGCTTGTAGGCGCTCTCCATCTCCTCGCGAGCCGGGCGGCCGTCGAGTTCGCGGCCGTAGGCGTAGCCGCCCCAGACCGTGTAGACCTCGGCGAGGTCGGCGTCGGTGCGCCAGTCGCGGGAGTCGATGAGCTGGAGGAGGCCGGCGCCGTACGTGCCGGGGCGGGAGCCGAAGATGCGCGTGGTGGCCCGCCGTTCGTCACCGTGCTCGGCCAGGTCGGCCTGGGTGTGCGCCCGTACGTAGTTGCGCTCGGCCGGTTCGTCCAGCGAGGCGGCCAGGCGCACGGCGTCGTCGAGGAGGCCCACCGTGTGCGGGAACGCGTCGCGGAAGAAGCCCGAGATGCGGAGCGTGACGTCGATGCGGGGGCGGCCCAGCTCCTCGTACGGGATGGGCTCCAGGCCCGTCACGCGGCGTGAGGCGTCGTCCCAGACGGGGCGGATGCCGAGCAGCGCGAACGCCTCCGCGATGTCGTCGCCCGCCGTGCGCATCGCGCTGGTGCCCCAGAGGGAGAGGCCGACCGAGGTGGGCCAGTCGCCGTTGTCGGTCCGGTAGCGGGTCAGCAGGGATTCCGCCAGGGCCTGGCCCGTTTCCCAGGCCAGCTTCGAGGGGACCGCCTTCGGGTCCACCGAGTAGAAGTTGCGGCCCGTCGGGAGCACGTTGACCAGACCGCGGAGCGGGGAGCCGGAGGGGCCCGCGGGGACGAAGCCGCCGTTCAACGCGTGGACGGCGTGAGTGAGTTCGTCGGTCGTCGCCGCCATGCGCGGGACGACCTCGGTGGCCGCGAAGGTGAGGATGTCCGCCACCGCGTCGGGGAGGCCCGCCGCCACCCCTGCCACGGCCGCCGGGTCCCAGTCCGCGTCGTCCATCGCCTGGACGAGGGCGCGCGCCTGCTCCTCGATCTCGTCGGCGGCGGTGCGGGTGGCCGCCGATTCGTCGAGGCCGAGCGCCTCGCGCAGGCCCGGGAGCGACGCCGTACCGCCCCAGATCTGGCGGGCGCGCAGGACGGCGAGGACCAGGTTGACCCGGTCGTTCCCGGCGGGCGGGTTGCCCAGGACGTGCAGTCCGTCGCGGATCTGGACGTCCTTGATCTCGCAGAGCCAGCCGTCCAGATGCATGATGAAGTCGTCGAAGCCCTCGTCCTCCGGGCGGTCCTCCACCCCGAGGTCGTGGTCGAGCTTCGCCGCCTGGATCAGCGTCCAGATCTGTGCGCGGACGGCGGGCAGCTTCGCCGGGTCCATCGCGGCGATCTGCGCGTGCTCGTCGAGGAGTTGCTCCAGGCGCGCGATGTCGCCGTAGCTGTCGGCGCGGGCCATGGGCGGCACCAGGTGGTCGATCAGCGTGGCGTGGACGCGACGCTTCGCCTGCGTGCCCTCGCCCGGGTCGTTCACCAGGAACGGGTAGACCAGCGGGAGGTCGCCGAGCGCCGCGTCGGGGCCGCAGGCGGCGGAGAGGCCCGCGTTCTTGCCGGGCAGCCACTCCAGGTTGCCGTGCTTGCCCAGGTGGATCATGGCGTCCGCGCCGAAACCGTTGTCCTCGGCGGAGGCGGCGATCCAGCGGTACGCGGCCAAGTAGTGGTGGGACGGCGGAAGATCGGGGTCGTGGTAGATCGCGATCGGGTTCTCGCCGAAGCCACGCGGCGGCTGGATGAGGATGAGGAGGTTCCCGCGCCGCAGGGCCGCGAGGACGATGTCGCCCTCCGGGTTGGCCGAGCGGTCGACGAACATCTCGCCGGGGGCCGGGCCCCAGTGCTCCTCCACCGCCTCCCGCAGCTCCTGCGGAAGTTCGGCGAACCAGCGGCGGTAGTCGGCGGCCGGGATCCGGACCGGGTTCTTCGCCAACTGCTCCTCGGTCAACCACTCCTGGTCGTGGCCGCCCGCGTCGATCAGCGCGTAGATCAGCTCGTCACCGTCGCCGGAGACCAGGCCCGGGATCTCCTCCTCGGGCCCGAAGTCGTACCCCTCGGCGCGCAGGCGGCGCAGCAGGGCCACGGCGCTGGCGGGGGTGTCGAGGCCGACCGCGTTCCCGATGCGGGAGTGCTTGGTCGGGTAGGCCGACAGCACGAGCGCGATCTTCTTGTCGGCGTTCGGGATGGAGCGCAGCTTCGCGTGGCGTACGGCGATCCCGGCGACCCGGGCCGCGCGCTCGGCGTCGGGGACGTACGCGGGGAGCCCGTCCTGGTCGATCTCCTTGAAGGAGAAGGGGACCGTGATCAGGCGGCCGTCGAACTCCGGAACCGCGATCTGGGTGGCCGCGTCGAGCGGGGAGACGCCCTCGTCGTTCTCCTCCCAGGCGGTACGCGGGCTGGTGAGGCAGAGCGCCTGGAGGATCGGCACGTCGAGCCGGGTGAGCGCGCCCGCGTCCCACGACTCGTCGTCGCCTCCGGCCGAGGCCTCGGCGGGCTTGGTGCCGCCCGCCGCGAGGACCGTGGTCACGATGGCGTCGGCGGCGCGGAGCCGGTCGACGAGGTCGGCCTCCGGGGTACGGAGAGACGCGACGTACAGCGGGAGCGGGCGGCCCCCGGCGTCCTCGACCGCCGTGCACAGCCCGTCCACGAAGGCGGTGTTCCCGCTCATGTGGTGGGCGCGGTAGTAGAGGACGGCGACGGTCGGCGCACCCTCGGGCACGGTGCGGGCCTCCCGCTCCAGCGGGCCCCAGGCGGGGGCCGGGGCGGGCGGCTCGAAGCCGTGGCCGGTCAGCAGCACGGTGTCGGAGAGGAACCGGGCCAGCTGCTCCAGGTTGGCGGGGCCGCCGTGCGCGAGGTAGGCGTGTGCCTCGGCCGCGATGCCGATCGGCACCGTGGACGCGGCCATCAACTGGGCGTCGGGGGCCTGCTCACCGGTCAGCACGACGACCGGGCGGCCGGTGGCCAGCACCGCGTCGAGCCCCTCCTGCCATGCCCGTACGCCGCCGAGGAGCCGTACGACGACGAGGTCGGCTCCGTCCAGCAGCTCCGGCAGTCCGTCGAGGTCGACGCGGGAGGGGTTGGCGTACCGGTAGCTGACGGGCCCCTCGGAAGCGCGGGCGCTCAGGAGGTCGGTGTCGGACGTCGACAGGAGCAGGATCATGCTGCGTCAGGCCTTCCTCGGGGTGTCCACGCCCCGGGCGGGTGTCGGAGGGTCTCCCGGGCGGTCCGGTGGCTACCGGGCACTCGGAGAAGGGAGTTCCTGACTCGTCCGGCAGCCGGTGGTGGCGGCGGCCGGACTCACAGTGGCGGGACCGCGCCGGAATCTCACCGGGCTTCCTCCCCTGTCGCCGTCTGGCGATGGCGGCCTGAACGGACCACCGCCTGCATCCTAAGCCGCGGGGGCGGGCCAGGGGCAGGGGGCGGGGGTGCGGTGGTGATCACTGTTTGGCGCGGCGGCGCCCCTGGGTGCGGGGGGTGGGTGGAATCCCCGCATGGGGTGACGGGGTGGTGGCACCCTCCCTGCCCGCTGTTCCGCTGCCCCGCTTTCCCGCTGCCCTGTTGTCCCGCAGGTCACAGCAGCGGGCCCGTCGCCGGGAGCGGCCCGGTCGGTATGCTCGCCGCCATGCCCGATTCCGCCCCCTCCCGCCTCTCCACGGGCGGCCCAGTCCCTAGCGGCAGCGGCGACGCCTGCCCGGGAACGCTGCGGCTGCACCGGGCCGACGACGGTGCGCTGGCCCGGGTCCGGGTGCCCGGCGGGGTGCTGAGCGCGGACCGGGCGGACGCGCTGCTCGCGGCGGCCGAACGGTTCGGGGACGGTGAGCTGCATCTCACCTCGCGGGGCAACGTCCAGTTGCGCGGCCTCGACGCGGCGTGCGGCGGCGCCCTCGCCGAGCTGCTCACGGCCGCCGGGCTGCTGCCGTCCGCCGCGCACGAGCGGGCCCGCAACATCGTGGCCTCGCCGCTTGCCGGACTGGACGGCGGTCACGGCCGGGAGGGTTCGCCCGCACTCGGCCGCCTGCTGGCCGAACTGGACGGACTGGTCTGCGGATCGGCCGCCGCCGCCTCGCTCTCCGGCCGCTTCCTCTTCGCCCTGGACGACGGCCGCGGTGACGTGGACGCGCTGGGCGCCGACGTGACCCTGATCGCGGCGGGCGACGGCTGCCTCCTGCGGATCGGGGCCGAGGACGAGGTGTTCCGGATACCGAGCGGGGAAGGCCCGCGCGCCGCGCTCCTGGCCGCCGAGACGTTCCTGCGGGCCGCCCGCGATTCCGGCGCGTGGCGTGTGAAGGACCTGCCCGACGACGTACGGGCCGAGCTGGTTCGCACCGTCGGGGCAGCCGCGGGTCCGGCCGTCCGCCGCCCCCGTCCGCGTACGGTGGCTCCCCCCGCCCCGGGCCCGCACGGTTCCGCGGACGCGATCAGCGTCGACGTACCCCTCGGGCGGCTCACCTCCGCCCAGTGGCGGCTGCTCACCGGGACGGCCCGCCGGCACGGCGACGAGCTGCGGCTCACCCCGTGGCGCGGGATCGTCGTCCCCGGGCCGTTCGGGCGGCCCGAGGATGCGGCCGACGCGCTCGCCGCCCTGGCGGCTGCCGGGCTGATCACCGCCCCCGGCTCCCCGTGGACCGGGGTCGGGGCGTGCATCGGCCACCCCGGCTGCGCGAAGTCCCTCTCCGACGTCCGGGCCGAAGCGGGGGCCGCCGTCGGAGCGGTCGGGCGGCTCCCTGTGTACTGGTCCGGGTGCGAACGCCGCTGCGGCCACCCCCACGGGGAGTGGATCGACGTGGTGGTCACCCCGGACGGGCACCGGATCTCGCACGTACGCGGGGAGCGGCGGGACCCCCCGCAGACGGTCCGGGACGACCCGGCCGCGCTGGCTGCGGCGGTGGCCGCGGCCCGCGGCCGATCCCTCTGATCCATCAGCTCCGATCCATCAGCTTCCGACCCATCAGCTGAAGAAAGCGACAGCACTGTGCACCAGTACGAGAAGGACGGACCGGCGATCTACCGCCAGTCCTTCGCCACCATCCGCGCGGAGGCGGATCTCGCCGGGCTGCCCGCCGACGTCAGCCAGGTCGCCGTCCGGATGATCCACGCCTGCGGCATGGTCGACCTCGTGACGGACCTCGCCTTCTCGCCGAACGCCGTGGCCGACGCCCGCGCCGCTCTGCGTGCCGGCGCACCGATCCTCTGCGACGTGGCGATGGTGGCCAGCGGGGTCACCCGCAAGCGGCTGCCCGCGGACAACGACGTGGTGTGCACGCTGTCCGACCCGTCCGTGCCCGAACTGGCCGCGAAGATGGGGACGACGCGGAGCGCGGCGGCCCTGGAGCTGTGGCGGGACCGGATGGAGGGGGCGGTGGTCGCGGTCGGCAACGCCCCGACGGCCCTGTTCCGGCTGCTGGAGATGATCGAGGAGGGCGCCCCGCGCCCGGCCGCCGTGATCGGCGTCCCGGTCGGCTTCGTCGGCGCGATGGAGTCCAAGGAGGCCCTGGCCGAGCACCCGTCGGGCCTGGAGCACCTGATCATCCGTGGCCGGCGCGGCGGCAGCGCGATAGCGGCGGCGGCGCTCAACGCCATCGCGAGCGAGGAAGAGTAAGCGGTGAGCGAGATCAGCGGAAACGGCAGCGGCAGGCTCTACGGTGTCGGGCTCGGCCCCGGCGACCCGAACCTGATGACCCTGCGGGCCGTCCAGGCCATCGGCGAGGCGGACGTCGTCGCGTACCACAGCGCCCGGCACGGCCGCTCGATCGCGCGCTCCATCGCCGCCGCGCACCTGCGGCCCGACCACATCGAGGAGGCCCTGGTCTACCCCGTCACGACGGAGACCACGGACCACCCGGGCGGCTACCGGGGCGCGTTGGAGGAGTTCTACGAGAAGGCCGCGGCGCGTCTCGCGGCCCATCTGGACGCGGGCCGCACGGTCGCGGTGCTCGCCGAGGGCGACCCGATGTTCTACGGCTCGTACATGCACATGCACAAGCGCCTGGCGGACCGGTACGCGACCGAGGTCATCCCCGGCGTCACCTCCGTCAGTGCGGCCGCCGCCCGGCTCGGCACCCCCCTCGTCGAGGGCGAGGAGATCCTCACGATCCTGCCCGGCACGCTGCCGGAGGAGGAGCTGACGGCCCGTCTCGCCGCCACGGACACGGCGGTCGTGATGAAGCTGGGGCGCACGTTCCCGGCGGTCCGCGGGGCGTTCGAGGCATCGGGCCGGCTGCCGGAAGCGCGGTACGTGGAGCGGGCCACGATGGCCGGGGAGCGTACGGGCGAACTGGCGGACATCGAACCGGAGTCGGTTCCGTACTTCTCCGTGGCGGTGCTGCCGAGCCGGGTCGACGCGCCGCGCCCCGCCCCTTCGGCCTCCGGCGAAGTGGTCGTGGTCGGCACCGGCCCGGCGGGCCCGCTGTGGCTGACGCCACAGACGCGGGGCGCGCTGGCGGCGGCGGACGACGTGGTCGGCTACACCACCTACCTGGACCGGGTACCGGTCCGCCCCGGTCAGGCGCGGCACGGCTCGGACAACAAGGTGGAGTCGGAGCGGGCGGAGTTCGCGCTGGACCTGGCCCGGCGGGGCCACCGGGTCGCGGTGGTCTCGGGCGGCGACCCCGGGGTCTTCGCGATGGCGACGGCGGTTCTGGAGGTGGCCTCGCAGGACGCGTACGCGGACATCCCGGTCCGCGTGCTGCCCGGCGTCACCGCGGCCAACGCCGCCGCCGCCCGCGCGGGGGCGCCGCTCGGCCACGACTACGCCACGATCTCCCTCTCGGACCGGCTCAAGCCGTGGGAGGTCATCGCGGAGCGGCTCCGCGCGGCGGCCTCGGCGGACCTGGTGCTGGCCCTGTACAACCCGGGCTCCAAGTCCCGTACGTGGCAGGTCGGCCAGGCCCGCGACCTGCTCCTGGAGCACCGCTCGCCGGACACCCCGGTGGTGCTGGCGCGGGATGTGGGCGGGCCGGCGGAGTCCGTCCGTACGGTGCGGCTGGCCGACGTCGACCCGGCGGAGGTGGACATGCGGACGCTGCTGATCGTGGGCTCGTCGCAGACGCGGTGGGTGAAGCGGGGCGAGGACGGTCGGGGCGTCGTCTGGACGCCGCGCCGCTACCCGGAGGCGTAGAGCTGCGCCACCCACCGCACGGCCTCGTCGGGCGTACGGGCCACCGGCACCCCTTCCGGTACCGGTGGCCGCCGGACGACCACGACCGGGATCCCGGCTTCGCGGGCGGCGGTGAGCTTGGGGGCGGTGGCGTCCCCGCCGCTGTCCTTCGTGACGAGGACGTCGATGCGGTGACGCCGGATGATCTCCCGCTCGCCGTCGAGGCCGAACGGCCCCCGGTCGAGGAGCACCTCCATCCGGGCCGGGCCGGGCGGCGCCGGCGCGTCGACGGACCGCACGAGGAACCACAGCGCGTCCAGGCCCGCCCCGGAGAAGGCGGCGAGCCCCATCCGGCCGGTGGTGAGGAAGACCCGCTCGCCGAGTGCGGGCAGCAGCTCGGCGGCCTCGGCCAGCGATGCGGTGGAGTGCCAGAGGTCACCGTCCTGGGCGACCCAGCCGGGGCGGCGGAGGGCGAGGAGGGGAACATGGGCCAGAGCGGCGGCCTCGGCCGCGTTCCGGCTCATGGCGGCGGCGAAGGGGTGGGTGGCGTCGATGAGGGCGTCGACCCGGTGCTCACGGACCCAGGCTGCGAGCCCCTCGGGCCCCCCGAACCCGCCGACGCGGACCTCACCGGGCGGCAGCCGGGGTGCGGCGACGCGACCGGCGAGCGAGGTGGTGACCCGGACGCTCCGGTCACCGGCCAGGCTCTCGGCGAGCCGGCGCGCCTCGGTCGTACCCCCCAGAACGAGAACATGCACGGCAGCAGGCACAGGCATCGGAACGGACTCTTCTCATGAACGCTGAGGCGCAGGGCGGTCGCAGTGCACAACTCAAGCACACCGGTCTGCGCCCCGGCTGGACGACCGGCGCCTGTGCGACGGCGGCGACGACGGCCGCGTACACGGCGCTGCTGACCGGCGATTTCCCGGATCCGGTGTCCATCACGCTGCCGAAGGGCCAGACACCGGCGTTCGCGCTGGCCGTGGAGGAGCTGACAGCGGACGCGGCGAGCGCCGGGGTGGTGAAGGACGCGGGCGACGACCCGGACGTGACGCACGGGGCGCTCGTGAGGTCGACCGTACGGAGGCTGCCGCCCGGCTCCGGCGTGGTGTTCCGGGCGGGCCCGGGCGTGGGTACGGTGACGCTCCCCGGTCTGCCGCTGGACGTCGGCGAGCCCGCGGTGAACCCGGTGCCGCGCCGGCTGATGCGGGAGCACGTGGAGCGGGTGGCGGCGGAGCACGGTGCGGCGGGCGACGTGGAGATCACGGTGTCGGTCGACCACGGCGAGGAGATCGCCCGCTCGACGTGGAACGGCCGCCTCGGGATCGTCGGCGGCCTGTCGATCCTCGGCACGACCGGGGTGGTCGTCCCCTACTCCTGCTCGGCCTGGATCGACTCGATCCGCCGGGGCGTGGACGTGGCGCGGGCGGCGGGCCTGACGCATGTGGCGGGCTGCACGGGATCGACGTCGGAACGGACGGTGCGCGCGGAGTACGACCTGCCCGACATCGCCCTCCTGGACATGGGGGACTTCGCGGGCGCGGTGCTGAAGTACGTACGCCGCCATCCGGTGGACCGCCTCACCATCTGCGGCGGTTTCGCCAAGCTCTCCAAGCTCGCGGCGGGCCACTTGGACCTCCACTCGGGCCGCTCCCAGGTGGACCGAGCCTTCCTGGCCGACCTGGCCCGCCTGGGCGGCGCGGACGAGGAGCTGGCGTTGCGGATCGCCACCGCCAACACGGGCCTGGAGGCGCTGCGCCTGTGCGAGGCGGCGGGCGTCCCCCTGGGCGACCTGGTGGCGGCCCGCGCCCGCGCGGAAGCCCTGACGGTGCTGCGGGGCGCGCCGGTCGCGGTGGACGTGCTGTGCGTCGACCGGGCGGGGGTGGTGGTGGGGCGGGGGTAGTCGGCCCCACCACGAGCACGACGACGGTGCGAACGCTGCTGGGCCGGTGGGAGGAGGGGGAGCCGGCCCGCTCAACCACCGCCCCACTCCGGCCCTGCCTACGTCACTTCCGCCAGAACAGGTGGTGCGTCACGCCGCTCGGGCTCGGGACGACGTCCAGGTGGTACCGGTCGCGGAGGTCGTCCGGTGAGTCCCACAGGCTCAGGCCCGTGCCCAGCTTCACCGGGGCGACCGCCACGTGGAGGGTGTCGATCAGGCCGGCGTCGAGGAACTCGCGGATCGTGGTGACGCCGCCGCCGAGCCGGACGTCCTTGCCGCCCGCCGCTTCCCGCGCCCGCTCCAGCACCGTCACCGGGTCGGCGTCGACGAAGTGGAACGTGGTGTCGGAGAGCGCGAAGGAGGGGCGCGTGTGGTGGGTCATCACGAACACCGGTGTGTGGAAGGGGGGTTCGTCGCCCCACCAGCCCTGCCATTCGTGGTTCTCCCATGGGCCCCGCTGCGGGCCGAACTTGTTGCGGCCCATGATCTCCGCCCCGATGTTCCGCGCGAAGTCCCGTGTGAAGTAGTCGTCCAGGCCCCGGCTTCCGCCCGGTTCCGTACGGTTCGGCCAACTCGCCGTGGCTCCCGCCCAGGAGAAGAGCCGGCCCGGGTCGACGTGGCCGAACGGCCGCTCCAGCGTCTGGTCCTCACCGGCGGCGATGCCGTCACTCGACACCGTGAAGTTCTGAACTCGCAGCAGTTGAGCCATGCCGTCCTCCTGTGTCCCCTGGCGGTCTGAGTGGGTAGACCGGGGGCGCCGCCTCAACTCATCGGTTCCGGTCGTGTCCGCGGGCCTCTCCCCCACTATCGCCGTCCGCCGCCCGTACGCTGCTGAGCCGCACCGACTCAGCGATCAACAGGGGAGCCCATGAGCGATCAGCGCGACCGGCCGGGCCAGAAGCCGTTCCTGTACGTCGTCGTCTGCGCGGCCGGCGTCGTCCGTGACGTCGACCGGCTCTTCGTCGCGGCGCAGGACGCCGGCTGGGACGTCGGCGTCGTCGCCACCCCGCAGGGGCTGGGCTTCCTCGACGCGGCGGCCGTCGAGGCGCGGACCGGGTATCCGATCCGCTCCGGCTGGCGCGCCCCGGGCGACCCCCGCCCGTTCCCGGACCCGGACGCCATCGCCGTCGCGCCCGCCACGTTCAACACCATCAACAAGTGGGCCGCCGGGATCGCGGACACCCTGGCGCTCGGCATCCTCTGCGAGGCGTACGGGCTCGGCGTGCCCACCGCCGTACTCCCGGCCGTCAACTCCCTCCTCGCCCAGCACCCCGCGTACACCGAGAGCCTGGCCAGGCTGCGGGGCATGGGGGTCAGGATCAGCACCCGCGCACCCCGCACCCCCAAGTCCGGTGACACCGCCGACTTCCCCTGGGAGGAGGCTCTGGAACTGCTCGCCCGAGGACCGGATTCGGCCGCCCGATAAAGTAATGGGCGGATAAAGAGATCACCAAGTGCGCGTCCGCCGGCGCACGTCTCGGGAGGAAGCCATGGGAACCCGCCGTACGTCGCTGCCCGGAGTGGGTGCTCAGTACGACTTCACGACCGAGACCGGACAGCACATTTCGGTCGTCGTCCATCACGACGGACGCCGGTTCATCGGCTTCTACGAACAGGACGATCCTGATTCGTGCCAACTCTCCGTCCCCCTGACGACGACCGAGGCCACCGCTCTCGCGCACCTCATCGATCCGGCGCCCATCGACGCCGTACGGACCGAGGGCATCGACCTCGTCACCGAGCACATCCCGCTCGGGTCCCGCTCCCCGTACGGCGGGCGGCTGCTGGGGGAGACGCGGGCACGGACCCGGACCGGGGCGTCCATCGTCGCGGTGCTGCGCACCCACAGCGCGCACCCGTCGCCGGAACCGGATTTTCGACTGGCCATCGGGGACACGCTCGTCGCCGTCGGTACGCGTGAGGGCGTCGACGCGCTCTCCGAGATCATTGCGGAGGGCTGACCGTGCATGACACGACTGCGTTGCTGGTGGAGCTGGGGGCCGTCATCCTCGGGCTGGGCCTCGTGGGGCGGTTCGCCGGGCGGATAGGGCTCTCCCCCATCCCCCTGTACCTGCTCGCCGGGCTGGCGTTCGGACACGGTGGGCTGATCCCGCTCGACGCGAGCGAGGAGTTCACCATGGTGGGCGCCGAGATCGGCGTCATCCTGCTGCTCCTCCTGCTGGGCCTCGAATACAGCGCGTCCGAGCTGGTCACCAGCCTCAAGACGCAATACCCCTCCGGCGCGGTCGACTTCGTCCTCAACGCGACACCCGGCGCCGTCGCCGCCCTGATCCTCGGCTGGGGACCCGTGGGCGCCGTCGCGCTCGCCGGTGTCACCTGGATCTCCTCCTCCGGGGTGATCGCCAAGGTCATGACCGACCTCGGCCGGCTCGGCAACCGTGAAACCCCGGTCGTCCTCGGCGTCCTCGTCATGGAGGACCTGGCGATGGCGATCTACCTGCCGCTGCTCACCGCCATGCTCGCCGGGGTCGGCCTGGCCGGCGGCAGCCTCGCGCTCGTCATCGCGCTCGGGGCCGTCGGGCTCGTCCTCTACCTGGCGCTCCGCCACGGCCGTCTGATCAGCCGCGCGGTCTCCTCCGACAACCCGGAGATGCTGCTCCTGGTCGTCCTCGGCCTCACCGTCCTGGTCGCCGGTGTCGCCCAGCAGCTCCAGGTGTCCGCCGCCGTCGGCGCGTTCCTCGTCGGCATCGCGCTCTCCGGTGAGGTCGCCGAGGGCGCCCGCAAGCTGCTCACCCCGCTGCGGGACCTGTTCGCCGCCGTGTTCTTCGTCTTCTTCGGGCTCTCCACGAACCCGGCCGACATCCCGCCGGTGCTGCTGCCCGCGGCCCTGCTGGCCATCGTCACCACCTTCACCAAGATCGGCACCGGCTACTACGCGGCCCGCCGCGCCGGAGTCGGCTCGCGCGGTCGCTGGCGTGCGGGCGGCACCCTCGTGGCGCGCGGCGAGTTCTCCATCGTCATCGCCGGTCTGGCCGTGGCCACCGAGCCGCGCATCGGCCCCATCGCCACCGCGTACGTCCTGATCCTCGTCATCGTCGGCCCGCTCACCGCCCGGTGGACACAGCCCGTCGCCGCGAAGATCGAGGCCCGGCGCGGCGGTGGCGGCGGCGGCAAGACCGTAAGCGTGAGCGGCGCGGAGGCCGAGCCCGCCGCGAAGTCGGCCCCCGAGCGCCGGCTGGGCTCGCACGACGACCTCACCCCGGAACCGGCGGGCGAGAAGCACGAGTAGGCGCCGGCCTGCCGCTGATCCGCGCGGACCACGACCGAGCCCCCGGACACGTCTCCCGTGCCCGGGGGCTCGGCCGTCGTACGGAGCAGCCCGCTGATCAGTCCGTGTGCACGTCTCAGTGGGCGATGCCGTCGATCAGTTCCCGTGCTCCCTGCCGCAGGAGCGCGACCGCTACGGACGTGCCCAGGGTGGCCGGGTCCAGCGGGCCCGCCCATTCGTGCGCGTTCAACACGGTCTTGCCGTCGGGCGTGAACACCTTCGCCCGCAGCGAGAGGTCGCCGTTCCGTTCGACCTGCGCGTACCCGGCGATCGGGCTGTTGCAGTGGCCCTGCAGCACATGCAGGAACATCCTCTCGGCAATCGTCTCGCGGTACGCCGCCGGGTCGCCGAGGCCGCTCACGACGCCGATGACCGCGTCGTCGCCCTCGCGGCACTGGAGAGCGAGGACCCCCGCACCGATCGGCGGGCACATCACCTCGGGCGACAGGATCTCGCTGATCACGTCCGTGCGGTCGATGCGCTCCAGACCGGACACCGCCAGGAGCAGCGCATCGGCGTCGCCCCCCGCCAGCTTCTCCAGCCGGCGGTTGGCGTTGCCGCGCATCGGTACGCAGTCGAGGTGCGGGTGGGACGCGGCGAGCTGCGCGGAGCGGCGTACGGACGAGGTTCCGATCCGGGTCCCGGCGGGGAGTTCGTCGAGGGGCAGGCCACCGGGGTGGATCAGGGCGTCGCGGATGTCGTCGCGCCGGAGGAAGGCGGCGAAGACCGTGCCCGCGGGCAGGGGCCGGTCCGCGGGGATGTCCTTGACGCAGTGCACCGCCAGATCCGCGTCCCCGGCGAGGAGCGCCTGGTCGACCTCCTTGGTGAAGGCGCCCTTGCCCTCGACCGCGCCGAGATCGCCCATCCACTTGTCGCCGGTCGTCCGGACCGGGACGACCTCGGTGCGGACGCCGGGGTGGACTGTCGCCAACTTGGCTCGGACGCGCTCCACTTGAGCGAGCGCCATCGGGGAGTCGCGGGACACGATGCGGATCGGATCGGCGGACATGGCGCCCACGATAGAGGGTCGGCCCCCCACCCCTCGACCGGACGACTCGGCTGCCATGTCCCGCTCCGGTGACGGGTGTTGCACGTCGGTCAGATGTACGAGACCGCCCGGGTCGGCGTTCGCCTGTATTCTCTACACGTCTGTAGAGTTGTTGCCTCAGTCCCGGCTTCGTACCGCAACGTAGGGAGATGTCATGGCTCTGTGGGATCGCATCAAGGAGTCCGCGTCGTCGATGCAGACGCAGTTGGAGGCGAAGAAGAACGAGCTGAAGTCGGGGTCGTTCCGGGACGCGAGCATGGCCATGTGCGCCCTGGTCGCCGCCGCCGACGGTTCCGTCGACCCGTCCGAGCGCCAGCGCGTCGCGGCGCTCATCGCGTCCAACGACGTCCTTCGGAACTTCCCCGCCGACGACCTCCAGCGGCGCTTCAACGCCTACGTCGACCAGCTCACCGCCGATTTCGCGCTCGGCAAGGTCGGCGTGGTCCAGGAGATCGCCAAGGCGAGGAAGAAGCCGGCTGAGGCCCGTGCCGTGATCCAGATCGGCATCGTCATCGGCGGCGCCGACGGCGACTTCGACGCGACCGAGCAGGCCGTGGTACGGGAGGCGTGCTTCGCGCTCGACCTGCCGCCGCACGAGTTCGACCTGTAGCGGTCCGTCCGTGGGTCACCGGCCGGTCAGGGTGTCACAGCTCCTTGGCCGGCCAGTCCAGCAGCCGGGCGCCGATGACCGCAGTCTGCAGGCTGTACCGGTGCATCGGGTCCGAGGGGTCCGACCCGGTCAACTGGTGGATGCGCTCCAGGCGGTATGTCAGCGCCCGCACGCTCAGCGCCAGCCTGCGGGCGGTCTCGGCGGCGACGCAGCCCGCGTCGAAGTAGACCGCCAGCGTGTTCAGCAGCGGTTCCGCGCCGCCCCTCGCCTTCTGGAGCGGACCCAGCTCACTGCGCACCAGATCCGCCATCGCCTGCCGGTCCCGCGTCAGCACGGGGTAGACCAGGAGGTCCGAGGCGTACAGCACGGGGTCGTCCATCCCCATCCGGTCCGCCAGATCGAGGGCTTCGAGCGCCTCGTCGTACGAGTGGACCACCCCACCGGGCCCCTTGTGCGGGCGGCCGACCGCCACCTGCCCGCCGTCCGTCGCCGCGTGCGCCTGCTTGGCGAAGTACCGCAGGACGTCGGGCTGGCTGCCCGGCGCGATGCAGACGATCCGGCCGTCCTTCGTCGTCAGCAGGATCTTGCGCCCGCTGAACCGCGCCAGCAGCGCTGCCTCCACACTGCGCGGTACCGCGTCCGTCTCGGTGTACGCCTCCGGGCCCGACGCCACCGCGACGGCGTGCGCCCGGGAAAGCCGCAGGCCGAAGCGGGTCGCCCGCTCCGCGAGCCGGACCAGGTCGCTGCGCCCGTAGAGCAGGTCGTCGATGAACTCCCGGCGCGCGGCCTCCTCCCGCCGTACGGTGAGGCGTTGGGCCCGCTCGAAGCCCTCGGCGAACGCGTCGACCGCCTGCTCCACCGCGGCCAGGACGGCATCGGTGACGGCGGGGGAGTTTCCGGCAGCGGTCCGGGGCCAGGCTTCACGGGTCCGCGCCAGATGCATCGTCACCAGGGCCCGTAGCTGATGGCCCGCGTCCGCCGCCGCACGGCCCAGAGCGCGGCGCTCCTCCAGTTCGTCACGGGTCAGACGTCTCCCGGTGAGGGCGACTTCGCCCAGGATGTGGGCATAATCGCCCAGCATTTCCTCGGGAATCCTCGGCTCGGCCACGCGCTCCCCTTCAGCCCTGCAACAGACCTGTCATTTCCCCAACGGGTGTGGGGAGGTGCCGGTGACCGGCATGGGCAAAGCGTAAAGATTGCCGGGATCCGGCAATGCGTCGGGCCGGTCCCGGATGACAGGATCAGGTCAGCAACAACACGGGGGAAGCACACGGGGGAGGTAGGCGGGGACCCGAGGGAAGTACCCGGGGCCCCGGGGGGAGCAGGGGGAACGACCCGGCCGCTGCGGCAGATCACGACCACGCCGCGGTTGCCGGGCCCCGCCGCCCGCGGACCGCCTGACCGCCCGCGGACCGGGCACCCGTCGGTCGGGCGCTCATCAGCCGGCCGCTCGCCTTCCCCGTACCGGATCACGGAAACGCACGCCTCAGGGCCTGTGCGCCGAACCGCAGGGGGGTGGGATCGATGGACGAGTTCCTGAGCGCGGCGATCGGATTCCCCGCCGTCATCTTCGGTGCCGCCCTGGTGGTCGTCATCTGCTTCTGGCTGCTGGTGCTCGCCGGGGCCGCCGGCCACGACTCCTTCGACACCGACCTCGACACCGGTCCGGCCGGCCTCGGCGGGGTCCCGGTCTCCGTCTCGGTCTCCCTGCTGACCGTCTTCGCCTGGTCCGGGAGCCTGACCGGCACGGTCCTGCTCCGCCGGAGCGACACCGGCAGCGCTGCCCGAGCCGTGCTCGCGGTCGCCGTGCTCGCCGGCTCGCTCCTGCTCGCCTGGGCGGTCGTCCGCCTCCTCGTCCACCGCTTCCGCCGGTTCTTCCCGGCGGAACCTCCGCCATCCCGGCTGGACTTCGTCGGGAGCGTCTGCACGATCCGCACCGGCGCCGTCACCGCGACGTTCGGCCAGGCCGAGGTCGTCTCGCGCGACGGGTCCACCGCCATCGTGCAGGTCCGCCGGGCGGAGCCCTTCCCGTCCCCCTCCCGGCCCTCGGGGCCGGGCCCCGAGGACGCGCCGCTCGCCATGGGCTCCACCGGGCTCCTCTACGCGTACGACGGGGACGGCGAGTTCTTCTGGGTCTCGTCCTACGACGCCGCGCTTGATCCGGGCCCGAACGGCTGACGTTCGTCCGCCCCGTCTCCATGACCGCCGGGCGGCCACGCCGCTTCGCTGTGCCACTTCCGCGTACCCACCAGCCGCCAAGGACTCTTCTATGGATGCCATCTCCTTGGGCATCGGCGTGCTCGTCGCCGTTGTCCTGCTCATCGTCATCGCCATCGCCTTCGTCGTCACCCGGCTGTTCCGCAAGGTCGAGCAGGGCAAGGCGCTGATCATCTCCAAGACCAAGAAGGTCGACGTGACCTTCACCGGTGCCGTCGTCCTGCCCGTGCTCCACAAGGCCGAGACGATGGACATCTCGGTGAAGAAGATCGAGATCCACCGCGCCGGGCGCGAGGGGCTGATCTGCCAGGACAACATCCGCGCCGACATCCAGATCACCTTCTTCGTCCGGGTCAACAAGACGGTCGAGGACGTCATCAAGGTCGCGCAGTCCATCGGTACGCAGCGGGCGAGTGACAAGGCCGCCATCCAGGAGTTCTTCGCGGCGAAGTTCTCCGAGGCCCTCAAGACGGTCGGCAAGCAGCTCGACTTCGTCGACCTGTACACCAAGCGCGAGGAGTTCCGGGACCGGATCATCCAGGTCATCGGCACCGACCTGAACGGCTACCACCTCGACGACGCCGCGATCGACTTCCTTGAGCAGACCCCGATGTCGCAGCTCGACGGCTCCAACATCCTGGACGCGCAGGGCATCCGGAAGATCACCGAACTGACGGCGATCGAGCACGTGCGCACCAACGAGTTCCAGCGCACCGAGCAGAAGGAGATCACCCGGCAGGACGTCGACGCCCGCGAGACGATCCTGGAGCTGGAGCGCCGGCAGGCCGAGGCGGAGATCAAGCAGCGCCGCGAGGTCGAGAGCCTGAAGGCCCGCGAGGAGGCGGCCACCGCCCGGGTCCAGGAGGAGGAGCGGCTCGGCGCGCAGACCGCGTTCATCAGGACCGAGGAGCAGCTCGGCATCCAGCGCGAGAACCAGGCGCGGGAGATCGCCGTCGCGCAGAAGAACCGCGAGCGGGTCATCGCCGTCGAGAGCGAGCGCATCGAGAAGGACCGGATGCTGGAGGTCATCGGGCGCGAGCGCGAGACCGAGCTGAACCGGATCGCGGCCACGAAGGAGGTCGAGGCCGAGCGGCGCGAGGTCGCCGACGTCATCCGGGAGCGGATCGCGGTGGACCGCACGGTCGCCGAGCAGGAGGAGTCGATCCTCACCCTGCGCGCCGTCGAGGACGCCGAGCGGGCCCGCAGGTCGGTCATCATCGCGGCCGAGGCGGAGGCCCAGGAGAAGCTGGTCAAGGACATCAAGGCGGCCGAGGCCGCGGAGGCGGCGTCCGCGCACCTGGCGGCCGAGCAGCTCACGCTCGCCGAGGCGCGGCTCAAGACCGCGGACCTCGACGCGCAGGCCAAGCTGCGGCTGGCCGAGGGCGTCCAGGCCGAGACGGCCGCGCCCGGCCTCGCCGCCGTACAGGTGCGGGACGCGGAGGCGGACGTCACCGAGAAGGCCGGTCTCGCGGAGGCCGAGGCGACGGCGGCCCGGCTCAGGGCCGAGGCGGAGGGCGCGCGGCTCAAGGCGCTCGCGGAGGCCGAGGGTACGCAGGCGAGGGCGACCGCCGACGCGGCGGTCATCGGCGAGAAGCTGAAGGCGGAGGCCGCGGGGCTCACGGAGAAGGCGGCCGCGATGGCGGCGCTGGACGAGACGTCCCGTACGCACGAGGAGTACCGCCTGCGGCTCGACGCGGAGAAGGAGATCCGGCTGGCGGGGCTGGAGGTGCAGCGGCAGGTGGCCGAGGCGCAGGCGACGGTCCTGGCGGCGGGCCTGGAGAACGCCGACATCGACATCGTCGGCGGGGAGTCCGTCTTCTTCGACCGGCTCGTGTCGTCGGTCTCGCTCGGCAAGGCGGTGGACGGGTTCGTGGACAACTCGCGGACGGCGCAGGCGCTGGCGGGGCCGTGGCTGGACGGTTCGTCGTCCTTCACGGACGACCTGAGCCGGGTGCTGGGGTCGGTCTCCACGGGTGATGTGCGGAACCTGACGGTGTCGGCGCTGCTGATGCGGCTGATGGGGTCGTCGGGTGCGGCCCCGGGCCAGGTGGAGCAGTTGCTGGCGGCGGCGAAGGAACTGGGGCTCGCGGATCTGCCGGTGGGTTCGGTGGCCGGTACGAAGGTTGCTCCCGCGGTGTCGCTGAACGGGGCCGGCGCGAAGGGGTAGGCCGCCCGCGCCACCGCACCCGTTGCGGCCCGTCCGGCGCCTGAAGAGGGCCCCTCGGCCGGAGGGGGAGCGGGCCGCCGTTGCAGCCCGTCCGACGCTTGAGGACGGAGCCCTTGGGCCGGGGCCGGAAGGTCTGGGCGTGCGTCCCACGGGGGTGGGCGCACCAGGGCCTGGTCCGTCCGGCAGGGCGGGCCCTCCGGGTCGGGGGTTCCGTCCTCAAGCGCCGGACCGGCGGGAAATCCGGGCCCGCCCGCACGCCGGGCCCGGGCCCCAAGGCCCGGGGGCTCCGTCCTCGAACGCCGGACGGGCTGGGTGGTGCCCCGGAAAGCTGGAGCGGGTCCACCGGCACATGACGAAACACGTAGGGAGCCGTACGCATGGACAGCGACATCACCGACACCGCGACCGCGCCCCAGGGCGGCCAGGGCGATGTGGACGCCGGTGCCTACGAGGTGCTGCGGCGGCGGCTCTCCGCGCAGGCCGGGGAGCTCGTGCGGCGCGCCGAGGCGCTCAATGCCCGGCGGACCGAGGAGTTCGGGTCGACCGGGCTGCGGCTCCTGGCCACCGAGCAGGTACGCACCGAGCACGCCTCCGTACCGCGTGACCTCGTCGCCGTCGGCGAAAAGCTCCTCTTCGGGTTCGAGCGGGGGCCGGGCGCACGGGGGGAGGCGGCGCTCGATGACGTCCTCCTCGTCCGGGACGCCGGGCCCGAGGGCGGTGGGCCCGAGGGCGGTGGGACTCAGGATGCCCGGCCCGACGGCACCGAGTCCGACCGCGGTGGGCCGGAGGACCCGGGCGCCCCCGTCCCGGCGCCCACCCTCCTCGACGACGAGGGGTTCCGCCGCGAGTTCTCCTCCCTCCACCGCTACTTCCGCGACGCCCGCCTCCTCCGCCTGCGCCGGGCCGGCGGCAGGCTCCTCGCCGTCTTCCGTACGGGCGAGAACGCCGAGGACCTCCGCGTACTGCGCTGGGCCCTGGGCGCGGACGGGTCGCCGGGAGCGTTCCTGGACGCGCGGGGCGAGCGTGATCATGTCTTCCCGGCCACGCACGACTTCGAGTGGACCGTCGCCGGGCGCGAGGCCCACGTCCCGGGGCGGCACCCGCACATCGCCATCGGCAAGGGCGGCAGCCTCTTCGTCGACACGCTCGGCGGCACCCTCACCGTCAAGGTCACCGACGACACCGAGTCGCCGGACGGCATCTACGAGGAGCCCGTCGACGAGCCGTTGCAGTCGCTGGCCGACGCCGACGTCGAGTACGCGGAGGCCGGGCCGCTCGTGCTGCTGCGGGTGCGGCCGTACAAGGAGACGGACTGGCGCTATCTGGTCTTCAACTCACTGCTGGGCAGCGTCCAGCGGCTCGACTCCATCGGGCCCGCCTGCCACCGGCTTCCCGAGGACCAGGGGATCATCTTCCCCGGCGGCTACTACCTCACCACCGGCACCGCGAAGACCTTCGACACCGCCGAGGAACTGACCGAGCCGGTCTTCGAGGGCGCGGTCCGCTCGCCCAACGGGGAGGACGTGCTCTACGTCTTCCGCTCCCGCGACGGCCTCCGCAGCCTCCTCCTCCCCTACAACCTGATCCGCCAGGAGGTCGCCACCCCCCTCACCGGGCGGGGGCACGCGCTGCTGGACGACGGGACGCTGATCCTGCTGCGGGACAACCCGGACGGGCCGGCCCGTGTGCACCCGTTCCAGCGCTGGCAGACGCCGTACGTCTCCGACACCCACGCCGCCGCCCGGCCCGCCGGGACCGGTCCGCTCGCCCGGACCGGCAACGCCGATCTCGTACGCGGGATTTCGGACTGCCTCGCGCTGGCGCACGGGGTTCAGGACATGACGCCGACGACCGCGGTGTACGCCCAGCTCGCCGCGGACTGCGCCCGCGCCGAGGACCGCTACCACTGGCTGTCCGACCCGGAACTGGGCGCGCTCGGCGCGCCGTTGGCAGAGCTGCGGGCCACCGCGCACCAGGTGCTGGCCGAGTTCACCGCCGTACAGGATCTGACCCGGCGGGCCGCCGACGCGCTGGAGGAGACGGCCGGGCGCATCACCGCGCTGGTGCGGCGGGTCCGCGGCGAGGCGCCCGCGTCGGCGTCCGCGTGGGTCGAGCGGCTGGCCGAACTGCGTCAGGCGCACGGCCGCTTGGCGTCGGTCGGCGAGATGCGGTACGCCGACGTCGAGCGGATCGCGGAGCTGTCGGCCCGGACCGAGGACGACATCGCGACGGCCGCCCAGCGGGCCGTCTCCTTCCTCGCCCGCGAGAACGCGTTCGACGGGTATCACGAGGCCATCGCGGGGCTCGTGGCCGACGCGGAGGCGCTGGAGACCGTACGGGACGCCTCCGCCGTGACGGACCGGCTGGCGGCGATGACGGAGGGGCTGGCCACCGTCACGGATGTCGTCGCCGGTCTCGACATCGGCGACGCCACCGTGCGCACCTCGATCCTGGAGCGGATCGCGGAGGTGCTGGGCGGGGCGAACCGGGCCCGCGCCACGCTGGAGGCGCGCCGCCGGGAGCTGCTGTCGAAGGAGGGGCGCGCCGAGTTCGCCGCCGAGTTCGCGCTGCTCGGGCAGGCGGTCACGGGCGCGCTGGCCGCCGCCGATTCGCCGGAGGCGTGCGACGACCAACTGGCGCGGCTGCTGCTCCAGCTGGAGAACCTGGAGTCGCGGTTCGCGGAGTTCGACGACTTCCTCGCCGAGCTGGCCGAGCGCCGCACCGAGGTGTACGAGGCGTTCTCGGCGCGCAAGCAGACCCTCCAGGACGAGCGGGCGCGGCGCGCGGAGCGGCTGGCCGAGTCGGCGGGCCGGGTGCTGGAGACCATCGCCCGGCGGGTGACCGCCCTGGACGATCTCGACGCCGTCCACACCTACTTCGCCTCCGACCCGATGGTCGCGAAGATCCGGCGGACCGCCGACGAGTTGCGCGGACTCGGTGACCCCGTACGGGCGGAGGAGCTGGACGGGCGGCTGAAGGCGGCCCGGCAGGAGGCGGGCCGCGCCCTGCGCGACCGCACCGAGCTGTACGCGGACGGCGGGTCCGTGATCAAGCTGGGCCGCCACCGGTTCGCGGTGAACACCCAGCCGTTCGACCTGACGCTCGTGCCCTCCGGGGAGGGCCTCGTCTTCGCGCTGACCGGGACGGACTACCGGGCCCCGGTCACCGACCCGGCGTTCACGGCGGCCCGGCCGTACTGGGAGCAGCTCCTCCCGTCGGAGAACGCCGCCGTCTACCGCGCCGAGCACCTCGCCGCCCGCCTCCTCGACGAGCACGGGGCGAGCCGTCTGGCCGCGCTGTCCGACGCAGAACTGGCACGGCTGGTGGGGGAGTCTGCCGCCGAGGCGTACGACGAGGGATACACGCGGGGCGTCCACGACGAGGACGCCACCGCGATCCTGGCCGCCCTGCTGCGCCTGCACGCGGACGCCGGGCTGCTGCGCCATGCGTCGGCCGTCCGCGCGGCGGCCCAGCTCTTCTGGGCGTACGGCTCCGATGAGGCGCGGCGCACCTCCTGGACCAGGCGCGCGGTCTCCCTGGCCCGGGCCCGCGACACCTTCGGGCTCGCCCCGGCCATCGCGGTGCTCCAGGAGGAGTGGGCGGCTGCGATCGGCTCCCCGTCCCCCTCCGCACCGGCCCACGCCGTCGCCGCGTACCTCTTCGACGAGCTGACCACCGGACCCGCCGGGTTCGTCGTGGGCGCCACGGTCCGCGCCTTCCTGGACGCCTTTCACCGGGCCGTCGGCCCCGACGCGTACGCCGATGACCTCGCGGCATTGGGCGACGACCCGGCCGCCCGTCGACAGCTCGTGGAGGGCTGGCTCGCCCCGTTCGCCGAGACCACCGGGGCCGGCCTCGGCGACGGCGATCTGGCGGAGGCCGTGGCGGTGGAGCTCTGCCCCCAGCTGGAGCGGTACGTGTGCGACGCGCCGCTCACCAAGCGGCTGGAGGGCCTCCTCGGCGACCACCCGCGCATCGCGGGCGGCGGGGTCCTCACGGTACGGATCGACGAACTCCTCGCCCGTACGGCCGAGTTCCGCGCCGACACCGTGCCCGGGTTCCGTGCCTACCAGCGGCTGCGCACCTCCCTGGTGACCGCCGAGCGCGGGCGGCTGCGGCTGGACGACCACCGGCCGCGCGTGATGTCGGCGTTCGTCCGCAACCGGCTGCTCGACGAGGTGTACCTGCCGCTGATCGGCGACAGCCTCGCCAAGCAGCTCGGCACCGCCGACGCCGACCGGCGCACCGACTCGCAGGGCTTGCTCCTGCTCGTCTCGCCGCCCGGCTACGGCAAGACGACGCTGATGGAGTACGTCGCGGACCGGCTCGGCTTGGTCCTCGTCAAGGTCAGCGGGCCGAACCTGGGCCACGACGTGACCTCACTCGACCCGGACCGGGCCCCGAGCGCCACCGCCCGGCAGGAGGTCGAGAAGATCAACTTCGCGCTGGAGGCGGGCAACAACACGCTTCTCTACCTCGACGACATCCAGCACACCTCGCCCGGACTCCTCCAGAAGTTCATCCCGCTGTGCGACGCCACGCGCCGGATCGAAGGTGTGCGGGACGGCGAGCCGCGCAGCTACGACCTGCGGGGCAAGCGGTTCGCGGTGTGCATGGCGGGCAACCCGTACACCGAGTCCGGCGAGCAGTTCCGGATCCCGGACATGCTCGCCAACCGGGCCGACGTGTGGAACCTGGGCGAGGTGTTCAGCGGCCGGGAGGACGTCTTCGCGCTGAGCTTCGTGGAGAACGCGCTGACCGCCAACCCCGTCCTCGCCCCGCTCGCCGGCCGCTCCCGGGACGATCTGGCGCTGCTGGTGCGGCTGGCGGGCGGCAGCGACCCGGCCGCGCGCGCCGAGCACCTCGAACATTCGTATTCCGCAGTCGAGTTGGACCGCATCCTGGCGGTGCTGCGTCATCTCCTCACGGCCCGGGACACCGTGCTCGCGGTGAACGCGGCGTACATCGCGTCGGCGGCGCAGACGGACGCCACCCGCACCGAGCCGCCGTTCCGGCTCCAGGGCTCCTACCGCAACATGAACAAGATCGCCGAGCGGATCGCGCCCGTCATGAACGACGAGGAGCTGTCCGCCGTGATCGACGACCACTACGCGGGCGAGGCGCAGACGCTCACCACCGGGGCCGAGGCGAATCTGCTGAAGCTTGCCGCTCTGCGCTCCACGCTCACCGCCGAACAGGCGGAGCGGTGGGCGGCGATCCGCGGTTCCCACGTCCGTACGCAGGCGCTCGGCGGCCCGGAGGACGATCCTTCCCCAGGCTCTCAGCCGCGTTCGAGCAGGGGAGACCCCATCTCCCGTGCCGTGGCCGCGCTGGGACTGCTCGCGGAGCGGATCGCCGCGGTCGAGACGGCGATCCGGCGGGCGGCGGACGACCGGCTCCTGCTCGCGGGTGCCCAGGGTGGCGTCAACGGCGGAGCGGTCGAGGACCGGGCCGTTCCGGACCGGCGTGGGAAGATCACCAACACTCCACACTGATCGGGAAGACCGAGCCGGAAGGACCACGGCATGCTGGGTTTCGTGCCTCCACTTCCTCAGCAGCCGGGACGGCCGCCGTCCTTCGGCCACATGATCGTCTGCGGTGACGACGCCCTGGCGCGGCGGCTCGCGGTGGAGCTGCGCTTCATCTACGGGGAACGGGTCACGCTGCTCCTGCCGCCGGGCCGGGACGCGAACAACCCCGAGACCCCGCTGACCCAACGGGGCCGGGCGGCCGCCCTGTTCGGCCGGATGTCGGCGGCGATGAACCGCGCGGGCAGCGGCAACGCCGCCACCGGCGGCAGCGGCGACACCAACGCCGGGGTCGAGGCCGTCCGCATCATGGAAGCCCCCGAGCCCTCCGACGACGTCCTGGAGGAGGCGGGCATCGACCGGGCCGCCGCCCTCGCCCTCGTCTACGACGACGACGAGCGCAACATCCGCGCCGCCCTGACCGCCCGCCGCCTCAACCCCCGTCTGCGGCTGGTGATCCGGCTCTACAACCGCAAGCTCGGCCAGCACCTGGAGGAGCTGCTCGACCAGGCGGCGGCCGTCGCCATGCCCGGCATCGACCCGGCGCTGCTGGACGCCTCCACCACCGTCCTGTCCGACGCCGACACCGCGGCCCCGGCCCTCGCCGCCACCGCCCTGACCGGCAGCAGCAAGATCATCCGGGCCGAGGGGCTGCTCCTGCGGGCCGCCGAACGCCCGCCGCCGCGCCCCGGCGAGAGCGCCGACCCCGGCCTGTGCACCCTCGCCCTGCTCTCCTCCACCACCAACGACCCGGCGGGCGCGGAGGGTTCGGACACCAGCGGCGACGAGGCCCCGCAGCTCCTGCCCGACGAACGCGCCGTCGCCGAGGCGACCGGCCGGGGCACCGTGGTCCTCGAAGCGATCAGCCGCGCCGACCCGGACCGGCCCGCGACCCGGATGGGAGGCAGGGGCGCACCGCTCTCCCAGATCTTCTCGCGCCGGCTGCGCTGGTCTGCCCTCGGCTTCGCGCTGGCCGCGGTGGCGCTGGTGGTCGCCTCGCTGCTGACCACCGAGGACACCGCGCTCCACTCCGCCTACCTCACCCTCCTCGACCTGCTGGGCATGAACGACCCGGCCGAGGACGCGCCGCCGGCCCGGCAGATCATCCAGATCCTCTCCGGTATCGCCGGTCTGTTCCTGCTGCCGCTGCTGATCGCCGCCGTCCTGGAGGCGTTCGGCACGCTGCGCACCGCCTCCTCGCTGCGCCGCCCGCCCCGCGGCCTCTCCGGACACGTGGTGCTGCTGGGGCTCGGCAAGATCGGTACGCGCGTCCTCGTACGCCTGAGGGAACTCGACATCCCCGTGGTCGTCGTCGAGGAGGACCCCGAGGCGCGCGGCATCCCGCTGGCCCGTTCGATGCATGTGCCGACCGTCATCGGCGACGTCACCCAGGAAGGCGTCCTCGAAGCGGCCAAGATCCGCCGCGCCCACGCCCTCCTCGCGCTCACCAGCATCGACACGACGAACCTGGAAGCGACGCTGTACGCCCGCTCGGTGAAGCCGGACCTGAGGGTCGCGCTGCGGCTGTACGACGACGAGTTCGCCACCGCCGTCTACCGCACCCTGCGCACCGCGCACCCCCAGGCCCTGACCCGCTCCCGCTCGGTCTCCCACCTGGCCGCGCCCTCTTTCGCGGTCGCCATGATGGGCCGCCAGATCCTCGGCGCGGTCCCGGTCGAGCGCAAGGTGATGCTGTTCGCCGCCCTGGAGGTCGCGGGGCACCCCCAGTTGGAGGGCCACACGGTCGAGCAGGCGTTCCGGGCGGGCGCCTGGCGGGTCCTGGCGATCGACGCCACTCCGCCCGCCGACCGCAACCCGGACCTGGCCGCCCTGCCCCCGTTCGACCCGGAGGGCGACGCGACCCCGCCGCCCTCCGGCCTGGTCTGGGACCTGCACCCCGGCTACGTGCTGCGCGCCCAGGACCGGGTGGTGATCGCCGCCACCCGCCGGGGCCTCGCGGAGCTGCTGCGCCGGCAGCGGTCGGCGGTGGCGGGGCGGTAGGGGGCGGGGCGGGCTTCCCCGCCGCCCCGCCGAGCGCTACCGGAACGCGCCCATCGCCTCCCGTACCTCGTCCAGCGTGGCCTCCGCCAGGGCGTTCGCCCGCTCGTTGCCCGCGCGGAGCACCGACCGTACGTACGTCAGGTCCTTCGCGTACTCCGCCCGCCGGGCCCGGAAGGGGGCCAGGTGGCTGTTGACCGCCTCGGTCACCGTCCGCTTGAGCGCTGCCGCCCCGCCGTCGCCGATCTCCGCCGCGACCTCGTACGGGTCCCGGTCCAGGCAGAGGGCGGCCAGCAGCACCAGGGAGGAGACGTTGGGGCGGGTGTCGGGCTCGTAGGTGATGCGCCGGTCGGCGTCCGTGGTCGCGCCCTTGAGGAGGCGGGCGGTCTCGTCGGCGGTGGCGGAGAGCGGGACGGAATTGGCCCGGCTCTTGCTCATCTTCGTACCGTCGGTGCCGAGCAGCAGGGGCGCGGCGGAGAGCAGGATGTCCGGTTCCGGGAAGACCTGGCCGTACCGCTCGTTGAAGCGGCGGGCGATCGTCCGGGTGACCTCCAGGTGGGGCGCCTGGTCCCGGCCGACCGGGACCAGGTTGCCCTTGCAGGACAGGATGTCGGCGGCCTGGTGGACCGGGTAGGTGAGCATCAGCCCGCTGACCGCCGCCTGCCGCGAGTGTGCGATCTCGTCCTTGACCGTGGGGTTGCGGTTCAGCTCCGCGACGGAGACCAGGCTCAGGAAGGGCAGCATGAGCTGGTTGAGCGCGGGGACGGCGCTGTGGCAGAAGACGGTGGACCGGGCGGGGTCGATACCGAGGGCCAGGTAGTCCAGGAGCAGCCCGTCGGTGTACTCGCCCAGCCGCTCCGCGGTGTCCCGGTCGGTGATGACCTGGTAGTCGGGGATGAGGACGATGACGTCCACGCCGAGATCCTGGAGGCGGACCCGGTTGCGCAGGGAGCCGAAGTAGTGGCCGAGGTGAAGGGCGCCGGTGGGACGGTCCCCGGTGAGGACCCGGAAGCTGCCGGGGTCCTGGGCGATGCGGCGCTCCAGGCCGGCGGTGCGGGGCTCGGTGCTCCGGGGCTGGGCGGTGGTCGTGGTCATGGTGGGTGCCTCTCCTCGCGTGAGTGCTGCGTGAGGGACGGCCCCGCCGGTGAGCGCCGCTGCGCTCCGTCTCCGTGTCCGCGCCGTACGAGGGCAGCGAAAAGGGCCGTCCATGTCGAACGGCCCTGGTTCCGTGCGGATGCTGTGGCCGCTCCTATGAGGAGCGCCACCAGTTTCGGCACGGGACGGAGGTCATGGGCCGAGTGTACGCACGGGCCGGGGGACGCGTCGGGAAAGGCGGGAGGAAGCCCGTGGAATAGGCGGGAGGGGGGTCCCGTTGTAGGGTGTAGTTCAACGTTCAACCAAATCGGCGAAGGCTGCGGAACCACGGGATCGAAACCGGGTCCGGACCTCCGGCCGGGACTCAGGAAGGCGGACGCCATGCAGTTCGGGATCTTCACCGTCGGGGACGTCACGACCGACCCGACCACCGGCCGGACCCCCACCGAGAACGAGCGGATCAAGGCCACCCTGGCCATCGCGCAGAAGGCAGAGGAAGTCGGCCTGGACGTCTTCGCGACCGGTGAGCACCACAACCCGCCGTTCGTCCCGTCCTCCCCCACGACGACGCTCGGCTACATCGCCGCCCGCACCGAGAACCTGATCCTGTCCACGTCCACGACGCTGATCACGACCAACGACCCGGTGAAGATCGCCGAGGACTACGCCACCCTCCAGCACCTCGCGGACGGCCGCGTCGACCTGATGATGGGCCGGGGCAACACCGGACCGGTCTACCCCTGGTTCGGCAAGGACATCCGCCAGGGCATCCCGATGGCCGTCGAGAACTACGCCCTGCTGCACAAGCTGTGGCGCGAGGACGTCGTGGACTGGGAGGGCAAGTTCCGTACGCCGCTCCAGTCCTTCACCGCCACCCCGCGCCCGCTGGACGGCGTCCCGCCGTTCGTCTGGCACGGCTCCATCCGCTCCCCGGAGATCGCCGAGCAGGCCGCGTACTACGGCGACGGCTTCTTCCACAACAACATCTTCTGGCCCATGGAGCACACCAGGAAGATGGTGGACCTCTACCGGCGCCGCTACGCCCACTACGGGCACGGGACCGCCGAACAGGCCATCGTCGGGCTCGGCGGCCAGGTGTTCATGCGGAAGAACTCGCAGGACGCGGTCCGGGAGTTCCGCCCGTACTTCGACAACGCGCCGGTCTACGGCCACGGCCCGTCCCTGGAGGACTTCACCCGCGAGACCCCGCTGACCGTGGGCTCCCCGCAGGAGGTCATCGAGCGGACGCTGACGTTCCGGGACGCGGTCGGCGACTACCAGCGCCAGCTGTTCCTGATGGACCACGCGGGTCTCCCGCTGAAGACGGTCCTGGAGCAGCTCGACATCCTCGGCGAGGAGGTCGTGCCCGTCCTGCGCAAGGAGTTCGCCGACCTGCGGCCGGCCGGCGTGCCGGAGTCCGCGCCCGTCCACCCGGCGGTCGCCGCCGCCCGAGCCTCCGGGAAGGAGTCCTGACCCGATGTTCGCCACTACACCCCTGCACATCGTCGCCGTATCGGCCGGGCTCAGCCAGCCGTCCTCCACCCGGCTGCTGGCCGACCGGCTGGCCGCCGCCACCCGTGAGCGCCTCACGGCCGAGCAGGACAGAGGCGTCGAGGTCCGCGTCATCGAGCTGCGCGACCTCGCCGTGGACATCGCGAACCACCTGGTCAGCGGGTTCCCGTCGGCCGGGCTGCGCGAGGCGATCGACGCGGTGACGGAGGCCGACGGGCTGATCGCCGTGACGCCCGTGTTCACCGCCTCGTACAGCGGTCTGTTCAAGTCGTTCTTCGACCTGATCGACCACACCGCGCTGACCGGCAAGCTCGTCGTGATCGCCGCGACGGGCGGCACGGCCCGGCACTCGCTGGTCCTGGAGCACGCCCTGCGCCCGCTCTTCGCCTATCTGCGGGCCGTCACCGTACCCACGTCCGTCTACGCGGCCTCGGAGGACTGGGGTTCCTCGGGCGACGAGTACACCGAGGGCCTGCCGTCCCGGATCCGGCGCGCGGGCGGCGAGCTGGCCTCCGCGGTCCTGGGCCGTACGGTCTCCGGGGCCTCGCGGGCCCTGGGCCTGGACGACGGGGAGGACGCGGTCGTCCCCTTCGAGCAGCAGCTCGCGGACCTGCGGCTGGACTGAGGCCGGTGCGAGGGGGCGGGGCAATCGGGGCGGGGCATCGACCCGCCCCGATTGCCCTATTTGATTACAGTGAGACCGGATGCTGTACCGAGCACGACCGAGCTGGAGGCAGATATGGGCAGGATCGTTGTGGGCGTCGACGGCTCCGACTCCTCGATCAAGGCACTGCACTGGGCCGTACGCCAGGCCGAGCTGACCGGCGCCACGGTGGAGGCCGTGAACAGCTGGGAGTACCCCGCCACCAGCTGGGCGTCGATGATGCCGGGCATGCCGGAGGACTTCGACCCGCAGGCCCTGGCCACCGTCTCCCTCAACGAGGCGCTGGAGGAGGCCCTCGGCGCCGCGGGGGCCGCCGCGGTCAGCAAGGTCGTGGTCATCGGCAATCCGGCCCAGGCCCTGCTGGACCGCGCCCAGGGCGCCGACCTGCTCGTCGTGGGGGCCCGCGGCCACACCGGCTTCAAGGCCACCCTGCTCGGCTCGGTCAGCCTCCACGTCACCCAGCACGCGCCGTGCCCGGTGACGGTGGTCCGCGACTGAGGGAGGGGCGCGCCGGCGCGGGGCGACGGGCCAGGCGGGGGCAGAGCTGACGCCGGGGCGACGGGCCGGGGCGGGAGCGGGGCCTCGGTCGGCCCGCGGAGAAACAAGGGGCCGTTGTCAGTGGGGGCTCCTATCGTGAGGGCATGACCCCTGCTCTCTTCGGGCGCGACCACCCCGCGGGCGTTCTCCGCTCGGAGATCGCCCGGGCCACGGACAGCCACGGCGGTCTCGTGCTGGTCACCGGCGAGGCCGGGATCGGCAAGAGCACCCTCGTCACCGACGCCGCGCACGAGGCGCGGCGGCGCGGGGCGCTGGTGGTGGGAGGTTCCTGCTGGGACTCGGACAACACCCCGGGCTACTGGCCCTGGGTCCAGATCCTGCGCGGCCTGCGCCGGTCCGCCACGGCGACGGAGTGGGCGGCGGCCCAGGAGGCGTCGGACGGCCGGCTCGCCGTGCTCCTCGGCGACCCGGCCGGGGCCGCCACGGGCGGTGCTCACGGGGGCGAGCCCGGCGTGGAAGCCGGTGCGCAGGGTGACACGGGCCCGCCCGGCGGCGACCGACCGGGCGGGAAACCGCCGGGCTGGGGGCCGTCGGAGGGCGCCGAGGCCTTCGGGCTCTTCGACGCGGTGACCACGGCCCTCGTCACGGTCTCCCAGAGCCGGCCGCTGGTGGTCGTCCTCGACGATCTGCACAGCTCCGACCCGGCCTCGCTGCGGCTGCTCGAATTCGCCGCCCAGCACGCCTGGTTCGAGCGGCTGCTGCTCATCGGCACCTACCGGGACGTCGAGGTGGAGGCCCCCGGTCACCCGCTCCAGCAGCTGATCCTGCCGCTGGTCTCGCGCGCCGCCGCGACCCTCACCCTGACCGGCCTCGGCCGGGACGAGGTGGGTGCGCTGATGACGGTGACGACGGGCCGTGAGCCCGCGCCGCAGCTCGTCGACGAGGTCCACCGGCGTACCGGCGGCAACCCCTTCTTCGTCGAGCAGACCGCCCGGCTCTGGCACAGCGGATCCCCGGTCTCCACCATTCCGCCCGGTGTGCGGGAAGCGGTCCGCCGGCGGCTCGCCCTGCTGCCCGAACCGGTCGTCTCCCTGCTGACCAGCGCCGCCCTGCTCGGCCGGGAGTTCCGCCGGCAGGTGCTGGCCCTCGTGCACGGGGCGCCGGTCCCCCACGTGGACCGGCTGCTGGAGTCGGCGGTGATCGCCCGGGTCGTCGTTCCCCGCCCGTCCGGCCAGTACGCCTTCGCCCACGACCTCCTGCGCGAGACGCTGTACGCCTCGCTGGACGACGCCGAGACCCGCGCACGCCATGCCGCCGCCGTACGGGCCCTGGACGCCCACGGCGGCCTCGGCGACGCGGTGCCGCCCGGCGCCCTGGCCCGCCACGCCCACCTCGCCGGCGACGCCCTGGAGCGCGACCGGCGGATCGACCTGCTGCTGGCGGCCGCCCGGGACGCCTCCGGGCGCCTGGCCGACGAGGAGGCCGCCGGCCACTACCGGCGCGCCCTCGCAGTGGCCTCCGGCGAGGATCCGGACCTTCGGCGGGCCGTGCTGATCGGTCTCGACCTCGCCGGACAGCTCCGGCACGCGGGGGAGTCCGCCGAGGCGCAGCGCCTGCTGGACGGGACGGTCTCCCGGGCCCGGGAGCTGGACGACCCGGAGCTGCTGGGCCGGGTGGCGATCACCCTCCACGGCGACGCTTTCCTGGGCACCCCCGGCGGGTCCACGGAGGGCCTCCTCGCCGAGGCGCACCGCAGGATCACCGGCAAGGAGGGCCAGGAGAGCCTCTCCGACGACCGGCTCGCCCAGGAGCTGGCCATCAACTTCATGGCGCTGGCCCGGAGCGGCTCGGACGACGAGGCGCTGGCCTTCTCGCTCTGGGCGCGCCACGACTCCGTGTGGGGTCTCGGCTCGGCGGTGGAGCGGCTCGGGCTGACCGACGAGATGACCGTCGTCGGCCGCCGCACCCAGCACCACGACATGGAGCTGCACGCGGCGTCGATGCGCTGGGTGGCGCTGCTGGAGCTGGGCGACCCGGCCTTCCTCGACCAGTTCCGTACGTTCGTCCGGCTCGCCCGGCTGACCGCGCTGCCCCGGTTCGCCCTGGGGGTCGCCGTCGACACCAGCCTGATCGCCGCCCTGCAGGGCCGGTTCGCCGAGGCGGCCACCGCACTGGCGGACGACGCACTCGACCCGGAGACCCACGACCACGCGGCTTTCGGCTTCTACCACCTGCATTGGGCGCGTCATCTGCTCCAGGGCCGCTTCGCCGAGGCCGAGGAGGTCCTCGCCGACCTTCCGGCCTCCGGGTATCCCCACCCCGGGCTGCTGGAGGCGGTCACCGCGGTGGAGCAGGGGGACGCCACGCCCGCGCTGCGCCTGATCGCCGAGCACGCGGACCGCGCCGCCCCCTGCCCCCGGGCGTTCATGCCGCTCTGGCTCAGGCTGCTGGCCCAGACGGCCGCGGTGACGGGCGACCCGCGCCTCATCGCCCGCGCGGAGGACGAGCTGACCCCCTACACGGGCCAGTGGGTCGTCTCGCTGTACGGATGCGACATCGGCGGCCCCGTCGACCTCTGGCTCGGGATGCTCGCCGCCGCACGCGACGACCAGGACGCGGCGGTGGCGGCGCTCGCCGAGGCCGCCGCCTCCTCGGACCGCCTCGGCGCCCGCCCCTGGGCCGCACGCGCCCGGCTGTCCCTGGCCCGTTCCCTGCTCGCCCGCTCCGGCGCGGGCGATACGGACCAGGCCCGTCGGCTGCTCGGCGAAGTGGCCCGGGAGGCCGGCGAGTTGGCCATGGATCACCTGGAGGCCGAGGTCGCCGCCCTCCGTGCGGCCCCGCCCCTGACAGCCTCTGCCACGCCCACCACCCCTGCCCCGGCCATCGCGGCGGCCGATGCCTCCGCGGCCACCTCCGTCTCACGGGCACAGGACCCGGCCGCGGACCCGGACCTGAGCGGGGGCTGGCCCGGGGCCGGAGGTAAGGCGGGGGACAGGGGCGGAGGCGGGGCCGGGGTGTCAGCGGTCCGAGCCAGGGCAACGACGGTGCCGGACCGCGCCACGGCAACGGCGGCTCCAGGCCGGGACAAGGCTGCCGCGCCGGACGGGTCGTCCGCCGAATTCCGGCGGAACGGCCCGGTGTGGCAGCTGCGGTGGGACGGGGTGACCGTGCACGTCCCGGACGCCAAGGGCCTGCGGGACCTGCACAGCCTGCTGGGGCTCCCCGGCGCCGACGTCCCGGCCGTCCGGCTCCTCGCACCCGAGGGCGGGGACCTCGTCGCCGCCGCCGGGCAGCTCGGCAGTGATCCGGTGCTCGACGAGGAGGCCAAGCGCCGCTACAAGGCACACCTGGACCGGCTGGACGCCGAGATAGACCGAGCAGCCGCCCGGGACGACACCCAGCAGGTGGAGAAGTACGGCCGGGAGCGGCAGGCTCTCCTCGACGAGCTGCGCACCGCGGCCGGGCTCGGCGGCCGGACCCGTCGGCTGGGCGACCGGACCGAGCGGGCCCGCAAGACGGTCACCGCCCGGATCCGCGACACCCTGCGCAAGCTGGAGACCCTGCACCCCGCGCTGGCCGCCCACCTCAAGGCCTCCGTCACGACCGGAACCACCTGCGCCTACCGCCCCGACCACTCCCCCGACTGGCGGCTCTGACCCGCACCACCCCGGCCTCCGGAGCATCCCGCCCCGGCCCTTCGCCCGCCGACCCGGCCGGCCCGGCGCCCGCCGTCGGTCACTTGCGGTTGTACAGCCGCATCGTCACCACACCGAAGACCGCCATGAGCGCCCCGGCCCACCCCAGCGACCAGGCGACGTCGGCGGCCGGCCAGTTGCCCGCCATCAGCTCGCGCACCGCGGTGGCGAGATGGGTGACCGGGCTGTTGTTCACGAAGGCCTGGAGCCAGCCCGGCATCGTCTTCGGGTCGACGAAGACATTGCTGAGGAAGGTCAGCGGGAAGATCACCATCATGCTGACGCCCATCACCGACTTCTCGGAGCGCAGCAGCAGCCCGAACATGGTCCAGATCCAGGAGAACGCGAACGAGAACACGATCAGCAGCGCGATGCCCGCCAGCACTCCGAGCACCCCGCCCCCGGGACGGAACCCGATGAGCATGCCGATGGCGAGCATGACCGCCGATGCCAGCAGATAGCGCAGGACGTCGCCGAGCAGATAGCCGACCATCGGGGCGGGCCGCCAGATCGGCAGCGTGCGGAACCGGTCGAAAACGCCCTTGGCGATGTCCGTGTTCACCGCGACGCCGGTGTACATCGTGATCATCACGACGCTCATCACCATGATGCCGGGCAGCAGGAACTGGATGTACTCCTCCGTGGAGCCGGCCAGCGCCCCTCCGAAGAGGTAGGTGTACATCAGGACCAGCATGACCGGGAAAGCCGTCACGTCGAAGAGCTGCTCCGGCACATGCTTGATCTTCAGCATGGCGCGCCAGCCGAAGGTCAGCGATGCCGACAGGGCACTGGGCCTCGGCGGGCGGTCGTGGCCCACCAGGAGCGCGGAGAGGCGTTCCTGGTCCGGCGCGGCGAACGCGACGTCCTCGGGCTCCGTCTTGGCGGTCGCGGTGCTCATGCCGCCACTCCCTTCTTGTCCGTGAGTGCGAGGAAGACCTCGTCGAGGCTGGGCTGTCCCAGCGAGAAGTTGTCGACCGTGATGCCGCACCGGGCCAGCTCGGCCAGGGCACGCCCGGCGTGCTCCGCCGCGCCCTGCTCGGTGCTCTGCCCGTCGACCCGGGCGGTCAGCGCCACCGGGTCCGCGTCCAGCTGGACGTCCGCGTTCAGCGCGAGCGCCAGCACCCGCTGCGCCTCGGCCCGCTGGTCGGCGTTCCGCAGCCGCAGGTGGACGGTGCCGGCGCCGACGGATGCCTTGAGCTCGCCCTTGGTGCCCTCGGCGATGACCTTGCCGTGGTCGATCACCGCGATCCGGGAGGCCAGCTGGTCGGCCTCGTCCAGATACTGGGTGGTCAGCAGGACCGTGGTGCCGTGGGCGACGACCGCCCGCACGATGTCCCACACCTGGTTGCGGCTGCGGGGGTCGAGTCCGGTGGTCGGCTCGTCCAGGAAGAGCACGTCCGGGGTGTTCAGGATGGACGCGGCGATGTCGATGCGCCGCCGCATGCCTCCCGAGTAGTTCTTCACCTGCTTTCCCGCCGCCTCGCTCAGCCCGAACCCGTCGAGCAGCTGCTCCGCCCGGTGACGGGCCGCCGGCTTGTTGTGGCCCAGCAGCCGGGCGAGCAGGACGAGGTTCTCGGTACCGGTCAGGTCCTCGTCCACCGAGGCGTACTGGCCGGTCAGGCTGACCCGGCTGCGGACCGCGTCGGCGTCCTTCACGACGTCCTTGCCGAAGACGCGGGCCGAGCCGCCGTCGGGGCGCAGCAGGGTCGCGAGCATGCGGACGGCGGTGGTCTTCCCGGCGCCGTTGGGTCCGAGGACGCCGTAGACGGTGCCCGTGGGCACCGCGAGGTCGATGCCGTCCACCGCGCGGTTGTCGCCGAAGACCTTCACCAGCCCCGTTGTCTCGATGGCCAGTTCAGTACTCATGATCCATTCCTTGTTCGGTCGTCGGTGGAAGTCGGTGATCCGCACCCCGCTCCGGCTGCTCGTGAGACCGGAGCCGCTCATGAGACGTAGGGGCGGACGGCGCGCGCCTCGCGCAGGGCCCAGCCCCACCAGCCGAGCTGGTCGAGCATGAGAGCGACGGACCGGTCCCGTCCGGTGTCACCGGGGTGCCCCTCCAGCGGTTGCTGGAGGACGTCGAGCGCGACCCCGTTCCTCAGGGTGACCGTGTGCAGCTCGGTGAAGACCGAGCGCAGCTGCTCCACGGCGTACAGCCCGGCGGAACCGTGTCCGTAGCTCACGAAGGCGACCGGCTTGGTCTGCCACTCGTCGTAGGCGAAGTCGATGGCCTGCTTCAGCGAGGCGGGGAACGAGCGGTTGTACTCCGGGGTGACCACGACGAAGGCCTCGGCCCTGGCGATCTCCTCGGTGAACTCCGTCATCTGGCCGGTCGCCCGCCCCGGGTAGTGCACGGGGAAGACGAAATCGGCGAGGTCGAGCACGGCGAGGTCCAACTCGCTCCGGTGCCGGGCACGCTCCATGAACCAGCGGCCGACCGCATCGCCGATGCGGCCCTCGCGCGTACTGCCGATGATCACCGCTACCCGCAGCGGAGCGTTGTCCGTCGTCATCGCTCGTTCCTCCTCCCGCTCTCACTTCCTGGGCGCGAGACGGAGAGGCGCGGCCGCCAGATCGAATCTGGCGGCCGCGCCTCGCGGTGAGTCGTCAGGTCTCCCGCGAGTAGAGGTAGTAGTACGACACGACGAGGACGCCTGCCCCGACGGCCAGCCCCAGGGCGGTCGACCGCAGCACGCTGGTGTCGGTGAGGCTCACCAGGAAGCCGATCGCGCACGCGGTGAGCGCGCCGTAGGCGGCGGCCCGCAGCTCGCGGGGCAGCGAGTGCTGGATCCGGCCCAGCGCGAAGCAGATGACTGCCAGAGCGACCCCGGAGACGAGACCGAGCAGGACCTGCCCGCCGGTGCTGGGACCGCCGTCGCGGCGGATGAACGCCGCGTAGAACCCGTAGATCACGCCGAGCACCAGAGGCAGTGCCCAGGCGAGCGGGGTGTGGTGACGGGTCCGCGCATGGGCGCGGGCCCCCCGTCGGCCGGGCATGGCTGCGTGTGTGGCCATCGCGGACAGCTCCTTCCGTCGCCCCCGTCGCACGTCCCCGTTTCTCCAGAGCACACCCGACCGCGCCACCCGGCAACTCGAATGGCGTACGGTCCGGAGCGGCCCGGCTCCGGACGGGATTGTCTGGTGGGGTGCGGACCTCTACCTCGGCCACCTCCCCGACCCCGTCGCCCGCCCCGGCCTCGGGGATCTCGGCGGTCCCGGCGGTTCTCTCGGCGGTCCTGCTCCTCCTGCTCACCGTCCTCGTGCCGCTGAGCGCGCTCTCCGCCTGGGTCGACCTGGAGATCGACGACACCGACCGGTACGTCGCCGCCGTGTCCCCGCTCTCCTCCGACCCGGCGGTCCAGGCCACCGTCACGGACCTGGTCACTGAGGAGGCGATGCGGCGGATCGATCTCGGTCCGCTCCAGGACACGGTCCAGGAGTTCCTGCACGAGACCGTGCGCTCGTTCACCACCACCGAGGCCTTCCGCGACGCCTGGGACACCGCGAACCGCTCCGCTCACGAGGCGGTGAAGGCCGCCGTGGACGGCGACAGCGGACGGGCCGTCACGATCGATCTGGCCCCGGTGATCGACCAGGTCAAGCAGGACCTGGTGGGCGACGGGGTGCCGTTCGCGGACCAGATCCCCGTCGAGCGGACGGAGATCACCCTGCTCGGCCCCGGTCAGGCCGACGAACTCCGGGACTCGTTCCACCGGCTCCGTTACTGCAGCATCTGGCCGGCCGTCGCCACGCTGGTGCTGCTCGTCCTGGTCGTGGGCATCACGACCGTACGGGGCGGGCTGCGGGCCGGGCTGTGGGCGACCGCGATCGTGGGCGCCGGGTTCGTGCTCGGCGCGATCGTGCTCCGGGTGCTGGTCGCGGTCGGCCGCGGCCGGGTGCTGGACGAGGTGCCGAGCGGCGACCGGGACGCGGCCGCCGCGGTGGCCGACACCCTGACCGGCTCGCTGCGGGCCACGGTGTGGTGGGTACTGGGGGTCGGTGCGGTCCTGCTCGTGGGAGCGGTGCTGGCCCGGGTGCTCCTGCGGCGCGGGAAGGCCACGGCCGACGTGCGATGAGGCGGTGCCCGGGTGAGAGTGGGATCCGGGACCGCCACCGAGCGACGACCGCCGCCGAACGAACCCGAAAGAGGCGTCATGGCCGACAGCGACATCTTCGAGCACATCGACGAACTGGTCTCCGAGGAACGCGATCTGCGTGACCGCTCCGTGGCGAAGATGGGCCTGTCCACGGACGAGAAGGCCCGGCTGCGGGCGGTGGAGATCCAGCTCGACCAGTGCTGGGACCTGCTGCGCCGACGACGCGCGCTCAGCGAGTACGGCGAGGACCCCTCGACGGCGAAGGTCCGCCCCGCGGACGAGGTGGAGGGGTACCAGAGCTGACCCGGTGTTTCACGTGAAACACCGGGCCGGAGTTCCACCGTGGCCTCAGCTCTCCGGCGGGCGGCCCTGAAGTCGTTCCATCTCCCGGCGGTCGCGCTTGGTCGGGCGGCCCGCGCCCCGGTCCCGTACGGGCACCTGGATCGCGATCTCGCGGGGCGGCGGGGGCGGGCTGTTGTCGACGAAGCACTCCACGGCCACCGGCGGACCGACCCGCTTCTTCACGATCTTCGAGACGACGACCACCCGGTCCCGACCCGCGTGCCGGAGCCGCACCTCGTCGCCGACACGTACGGCCTGTGCGGGCTTGGCCCGGTCGCCGCCGACCTTCACATGTCCCGCCCGGCAGGCGGCGGCCGCCTGGGCACGGGTCTTCGTCAGCCGGACCGACCAGATCCACACGTCGACCCGGACGCTTCCTTCCGCCTGCGGCGCGTCACCGGAAACCATGCCTTCGACTCTAATGCGGACCGGGCGGCAGGCGAGAGCCGATATGGCCCCGCCTGCCGCCCGGTCTCCTCCTTCCTGCCGGACCTCACACGCCGATGTCGCGCCCGTCCTTGCGCCAGACGGCGACGACCGAGGGTCGGACGATCTTGCCCGGTCCGTCGGGCCAGACGCTCGCCGGCTTCTCCACGGAAGCCCCGTCGATCTCGCCCGGGTGCTGGACCGCCACCAGGACGCGGCGGTCCTGGATGACCGGGCCGCAGGTCTCGGCCCCGGTCGGAACGGTGAGGAACTGCTTCAGCTCACCGCGCCGGTCACCGTGGGTGGCCACGCCGAACAGCCCGTCGTGCGAGCCGAGCGCGTTGCCGTCCGTGGAGATCCACAGGTTGCCGTGGGCGTCGAACGCCACGTTGTCCGGGCAGGAGATGGGACTGACGCTCTCCTTGGGGAAGCCGGCGAAGTACGTCGCCGGGTCGTCCGGGTCGCCCGCCACGAGGAACAGCCGCCAGGCGAAGCCGTCGCTCGTCGGGTCGTCCCAGTTCTCCGCGAGCTCCAGGATCTGCCCGTGCTTGTTGGCGTTGCGCGGGTTCGCCTCGTCCACGCCGGGCTTGCCCTCCTTGCCGCGGTCCGAGTTGTTGGTGAGCGCCACGTACACCCGGCCGGTGCGCGGCGAGGGCTCGACATCCTCGGGGCGGTCCATCTTGGTCGCGCCGACCTTGTCACCGGCGAGACGCGTGTAGACGTACACCTCCTCGGCGGTCATGCCCGGGACGTGCGAGGTGGTGCCGGTGGCCAGGGGGATCCAGACGCCGCTGCCGTCGAACTCCCCGTCGTTGGGCAGCTTGCCGGTCCCGTCGATCTCGGTGACCGGCGAGTCGCCGGTCAGCTTGGCGACGTACAGCGTGCCCTCGTCCAGCAGCGTCAGGTTGTGCTCGCGGGCGGCACGCGAGTTCCCCTTCTTCATGCGTTTGCTGGAGACGAACTTGTAGAGGTAGTCGAACTTCTCGTCGTCGCCCATGTAGACGACCGGGCGGCCGTCGGAAGTGAGCCGGGGCTGCGCCGCCTCGTGCTTGAACCGGCCCAGCGCGGTCCGCTTGCGCGGGGTGGAGTCCGGGTCGTACGGGTCGAGTTCGACGACCCAGCCGAAGCGGTTGGCCTCGTTGGGCTCCTTCGCCAGGTCGAACCGCCGGTCGAACCGCTCCCACTTGCGCTCGGTGGCGCCCGTGCCGATCCCGTACCGCTTGTGCATGGCGGTGGTGCCGTTGGCGAAGTACTGGTTGAAGTTCTCCTCGCCGTGCAGCGTGGTGCCCCACGGAGTGGTGCCGCCCGCACAGTTGTTGAGGGTGCCGAGCACCTTGCGGCCGGTGCGGTCGGCGGACGTGCGCAGCAGGGTGCTCCCGGCGGCCGGGCCCGTCATGCGGAATTCGCTGGTCGCGGTCAGTCGGCGGTTGAGCGGGTGCCGGTTGACCGGGCCCAGCTTCCCGGTGCGGTGCTCCTCCTGGACGACGACCACGGAGAGTCCGTGCGCCGCCCAGGCGATCTCCACCTGCTCGCGGGTCGGGTTGGCCGGATCGTAACCGCGGAACATGAGGATCTCGTCCGTGTACTCATGGTTCGCGACCATGACCTGACGGCCGCGCTCGCCGCGCAGCGGGAGCAGGGAGAGGAAGTCGTTGTTGTAACCGAACTGGCCCGCCTGCGCCTTCGCCGTCTGCTTGTCCGGGTCGAAGGCGGGAGCGCCGCGCAGGATCGGCTCGCCCCAGCGGATCACCACGTTCTGGGCGTACCCGTCGGGGACCGTGACCTTGTCGTCCTTGTTGGGCGCGACCGGCGAGAACCGCAGGCCACGCGCGCCGGACGCTCCGGGTTTCTGGGGACGGCCCGGCTTGCCGCCGTGCCCGGCGAGCGCGGCGGCCTCGGCCTGCGGGGCGCTCGGGCCGGTCAGCGCGGCGGTCCCGGCGGCGGTGGCGACGGTGACCACGGCGGCGGCGCGCATCATCGAGCGGCGCGACACGGCACCGGCGATGATGTCGCCGGCGTACTCGTTGTCGCTGTTGTTGGGCGTCTCCTTGAAGCAGGCGTCCCCACAGCGGAAGCGGCAGGTCAGCGCGGAACGCCCACCGGGATGCGAGCTGATGAACGGCAGCAGGTTGCGCACGTGGATTCCCTCCGTCTGGTGTCGTGCGTGACGGTAGGGGGGCCTCCACCCGGTCCGAGGGACTCCCGGTGAACGGCGGGTGAAGTCCGGGCCACCGCTGTTCCTTTGCGGGCCAGGGGTGGACACCGTGGTGGACTCGGTCCGGGAACGGTTTCAGCTCGGTTGACGCAGGGGTGGGCCGCACCGGCGAACGGCCGGATCCGGCCGCTAACCTTACGTATCCGTCCTGGCCAGGGATGAATTCACCCCAGGTCGGACATTCACCGCACACAACTCATGCGAAAGGCCTCGCCCATGGGCATTCGGAGCTTGCTGCGTAAGGTGTTCGGCCGCACGGAGCAGGACGAGCCGACCACGGCCACCGTCCCGCCCCAGGCCGAGCGCACTCAGCCCAAGAAGACGGAGACGGAGACCACTTCGGCGGCGGAGTCCGCGGCGGAGCCGAAGGCGTCGATCCCGGCCCCGGCCTCGCCGTCGTCCCCCGTCGCCGGATCCACGGACCGTGACGGCTCGCTGGCCGCCGACCTGGTGGCGGAGGCCTTCGACAAGGCGGCCGCCGCGCCGACGTCCCCGACCGTCCCCGCGCAGGGGTCGGCCCCGGAGGACGCCCGCGACGACGCTCCGGCAGACGCCCCGAAGGGCACCCCGGAGGCGGAGAAGCCGGTGGCTGCCGAGAAGGCCGAGGAACCGGTCGAGGCCGACGAGCCGGCGGCCGCCGAGGAGCCTGTCAAGGCCGAGGCGCCGGCGCCGGCGCCGATCACGATCGACCTCGACGTCGACGAGACCGCGAAGGCCGCACCGGCTCAGGAGTCCACCCCCGCACCGGTGGAGGAGGAGGCGGAAGCACCGGCAGAGGCCCCGGAGAGCGCCCCCGAGGCGCCTCAGGCCGCCCCCGAGGCGCCTCAGGCCGCCGCCGAGGCCCCGAAGGCCACCGAGGCTCCTGAGACCCCCACGGCTCCCGAAGCCGCGACTACCCCGGAGCCCGCAGAGACCCCGGCCGTCGTAGAGACCCCGGAGCCCGCTGAGACCCCGGCGGTCGCTGAGACCCCGGCGGTCGCTGAGACCCCGGCGGTCGCTGAGACCCCGGCCGTCGCGGAGACCCCGGCCGTCGCGGAGACCCCGGCCGTCGCGGAGACCCCGGCCGTCGCGGAAGCCCCGGCCGCGGCGGAGCCCGCCCCCGGCAAGCCCGCCACCACGCTCGCTCGGGTCAAGTCGCGTGCTCCCCAGCTCGCCGCCCCGTACAAGGCGGCGCAGGCGGCGCTCAAGGCGCACGGGCTGACCGGGCTCCGCGCCCGCGTCTACCTGGTGCTCGACCGCTCCGGCTCGATGCGGCCGTTCTACAAGGACGGCAGCGCCCAGCACCTGGGCGACCGGACGCTCGCGCTCGCCGCGCACCTGGACGAGAACGCCACCGTGCAGGTCGTCTTCTTCTCGACGGACATCGACGGCACCGGCTCCCTGGAGCTCTCCGGCCACGAGGGCCGCGTCGACGAGCTGCACGCGGGCCTCGGCCGGCTGGGCCGGACGCACTACGAACGCGCGGTCGAGGAGGTCGTCTCGCACTACGAGAAGACGGAGGCCACCGGTCCGGCTCTCGTGATCTTCCAGACGGACGGTCCGCCGGACGCCAAGCAGGCCGCCCGGCAGGCCCTCACGGACGCGGCGCGGCTGCCGCTGTTCTTCCAGTTCGTCGCCTTCGGCGAGCAGGACGCGAAGGGCTTCGACTTCCTGCGGAAGCTCGACGTCCCGAACGCCGGGTTCTTCCATGCCGGACCCGCCCCCCGCGAGGTCGCGGACGCCGAGCTCTACCGGGAGATCCTCGCCGGTCTGCCGGACTGGACCGCCGCGCGCGAGGCCGGTTCCGGGGCCTGATCGACCGGCAGTCGTACGGTCACGGCGAGACCGCCGCCCTCCGGGCCCGGTACCGCCGTGACCGTACCGCCGTGGGCCACCGCGATCGACCGGACGATCGACAGACCGAGGCCCGACCCCGGGCCCATCCGGTCCCGGCCCTCGCCCCGCCGGAACGGTTCGAAGAACCCCGCGACATCGGCCTCGGAGACCACCGGTCCGGTGTTGCGCACGAGCAGGGCCCCCTCTCCGCTCAGCGCGACCTCCACCGAGCCGCCCGGCACGTTGTACGTGACCGCGTTGGCCAGCAGGTTCGCCACCAGCTGGGCGAGCAGCAGCCGGTTGCCGCGCACGGAGCAGGCGGCCACCGCGACGTTCACCACCGGGCCGTCGCCGCCTCCGGCCCGTGGCCCCGGATGCCGGACCGCCTCCTCCCTGACCACGTGATCGAGGCGGACCACCTCGCGCTCGTCCGCGGCCAGGCCCCGTTCGCTGCGGGCCAGCACGAGCAGCCCCTCGATGAGCCGCTCGCTGCGCCGGTTGGTGTCCAGCAGGGTCTGCCGGGTGCGGACGAGGTCCTCGGGGGACGGGTCGTCCAGGCCGATCTGGATCGCGGCGCGCTGGGTGGCCAGCGGCGTCCGCAGCTCGTGCGAGGCGTTCGCGATGAATCTCCGCTGGCTGTCGAACGCCTTCTCCAGACGGCCCAGCAGCGCGTCCAGCGTCTCGCCCAGCTCCTTGAGCTCGTCGTCCGGACCACTGGACGCGATCCGCTCGTGCAGGGTCTTCTCGGAGAGCCGGCGGGCCTTCGCGGTCATCGCGTGGACGGGCCGCAGGACCCGGCCCGCTATCCACCAGCCCACCCCGACCGCGCCCGCCGTCATCACGAGCAGCGCGGCGAACGACCAGTTCAGGAGCTGCTTGCCCGCCGCGTCGCTGACGTGGTCGGTGAGTTCGTAGGCGGTGGGCGATCCGGTGGAGCCGCGGACGATGAAGGGGCCGTTCGCGGTGTACCCGGGCGGGACGACGACCACAGCCGTGGAGGCGATGGCCCGCGCCTCGGTCTCCGTTCCGGCGCGGGAGGCCAGGTTGACGGTGGCCAGCAGGGCGGTGCCGAGCACCAGGAAGACACCGCCGTACACGAGGGCGATGCGGGTGCGGATCGTCGAGTGCGGCAGCTTCGAGGCGTCCGCCAGCCGCCGCAGCGGGGACGGCCGCTTCACAGGGCGTACCCGACACCCTGCACGGTGCGGATCAGCGCGGGCTCGCCGAGCTTGGCGCGGAGCTTGCTCATGCAGACGCGCACGGCACCGGTGAACGGGTCGGCGTTGGCGTCCCAGGCCCGCTCCAGCAGCTCTTCCGCGCTGACCGTGCCGCCGTCGGCCTCCAGAAGCAGTTGCAGCACGGTGAACTCCTTCGGGGAGAGGTCCAGGTCGCGGCCGTCGCGGAACGCCGAGCGCCGTACGGTGTCGAGCCGGATGCCGTGGCGCTCCAGCTGGGGCGGTACGGGTCGGGCGCTGCGCCGGCGCAGGGCGCGTACCCGGGAGACCAGCTCGGGGAACTCGAACGGCTTGGCCACGTAGTCGTCCGCCCCCAGGTCGAGCCCGGCGACCCGGTCCTCCATGGCGCCGGAGGCGGTGAGCATCAGGATCCGGGTGCGGGAGCCGGAGGCGACCAGGCGGCGGGCCACGTCGTCGCCGTGGACCCGGGGGAGGTCGCGGTCGAGGACGACGACGTCGTAGTCGTGGAGGCCGAGATAGGCGAGGGCCGCGTCCCCGCTGTAGACGGTGTCGACCGCGAACCCGGCCCGGCGCAGTCCGGTGGCGACCAGCTCCGCGAGGATCTCCTCGTCCTCGGCGACCAGTACCCGCATCGTGATGTCCCCTGCCTCGTGCACGCTTGTCCGCTCCCTCCCAGGATGCGACTTTCCTACGGGAACCATTACGTGAGGGGATGTTTCGCAAAGCTCTCCACCGGAGGGCCTTCCTCCGTCCGCGCGCCCGCCGCCGTTTATCGATGTGAGTGGATCTTGATCGGGCCGTTAGGATTTCGACCATGGCGGCCACTGGATCCGAGAAGCAGGGGGCGACGGCGTACTACGTCTCGACCCCCATCTACTACGTCAACGACGCTCCTCACCTGGGCCACGCCTACACGACCGTCGCAGGCGACGTGCTCACGCGCTGGCACCGCCAGCGCGGCGAGAAGGTGTGGTACCTCACCGGCACGGACGAGCACGGTCAGAAGATCATGCGCACGGCCGAGGCGAACGACGTGACTCCGCAGGCCTGGGCGGACAAGCTCGTCGAGGAGGCGTGGAAGCCCCTCTGGGAGCACCTCAACATCGCGAACGACGACTTCATCCGGACGACGGAGAAGCGGCACACCGACCGGGTGCAGGAGTTCGTGCAGGACCTGTACGACAAGGGCGAGATCTACAAGGGTGGGTACGAGGGCCCGTACTGCGTGGGCTGCGAGGAGTACAAGCTCCCCGGCGATCTGATCGACGGCGAGGGCGAGTCCGCCGGTCAGAAGCTCTGCCCGATCCACAAGAAGCCGGTGGAGCTCCTCAAGGAGGAGAACTACTTCTTCAAGCTCAGTGAGTACGGCCCGAAGCTGCTGGAGTTCTACGCGGCGAACCCGGACTTCATCCAGCCCGAGTCGGCGCGCAACGAGGTCGTGAACTTCGTCGAGCAGGGCCTGCAGGACCTGTCGATCTCGCGCTCGACGTTCGACTGGGGCGTCCCGGTGCCGTGGGACCCCAAGCACGTCATCTACGTGTGGGTCGACGCGCTGCTCAACTACGCGACGGCGGTCGGCTACGGCGCCAACCAGGAGAAGTTCGACGGTACGTTCCCGGCGAACGTGCACCTGATCGGCAAGGACATCCTCCGCTTCCACTCGGTCATCTGGCCCGCGATGCTGATGGCGCAGGGACTGCCGCTGCCCGGCAAGGTCGTCGCCAACGGCTGGCTGATGGTCGGCGGCGAGAAGATGTCCAAGTCGAACCTGACCGGCATCAAGCCGCAGGACCTGACCTCGCACTTCGGCGTGGACGCGTACCGCTGGTACTTCCTGCGGGCCATCTCCTACGGCAGCGACGGGTCGTTCTCCTGGGAGGACTTCTCCGCCCGCTATACCTCCGAGCTGGCCAACGACTACGGCAACCTCGCCTCGCGCGTGGCGGCCATGGTCGGCAAGTACTTCGGCGGGGCGCTGCCGGAGGACACGGCCGCCGGTGACGCCGAACAGGCCGTACGGGACGGCCTGGCGAAGGCCGTGGCTGCGGCCGACCAAAAGATCGGCGAGGAGCTGGACTTCCAGGGCGGCATCCTGGCGATCTTCGACTTCGTGAAGCAGGTCAACGGCTACATCACGGAGCAGGAGCCCTGGAAGGTGGCCAAGGACACCACCCCGGAGGGCCAGGCCCGCCTGGCGACCGTCCTCTACACGGCCGCCGAGTCGCTGCGCGGGGTCGCGGTGCTGCTCAACTCGGTGATGCCGGAGACCTCGCAGAAGCTCTGGGAGTCCCTGGGCGCCGAGGAGTCCCTGGGCGCCCTGGCCGACCAGAAGGTCCAGGACGCGGGCGTCTGGGGCACCCTGCCCGCGGGTGTGACGGTGACGAAGGGCGCGGTGCTGTTCCCGCGCCTGGAGGAGAAGCCGGCGTAACGCCTCTCCGTACGTACGCCGGGAGCCCGGGACCGCTGTTCGCGGTCCCGGGCTCCTCGCGTTCCTCCCCCTCCCCCGGCTCCCCTCACCGCCTCAGCGCCTCCGCGTCGCCCATCACGATCACCGGGTTCATCACCGGGTCCAGGGTGCGCAGAAGTTCCTCCATGCGCTCCTCGGGGACGGAGACGCAGCCCTGGGTCGGGCCGTCGTGGTCGACGTGGATCCAGATGCCGCCGCCGCGTTCGAGACCGAGCGGGCGGGTGCGGTCGAGGGGGCTGACACCCTCGGTGCGGTTGTAGTTGATGGCGACGACGTAGTCGAAGGAGCCCTCCAGCGGCTCGCCGAAGAAACCCTCGCCGTCCGCCGCGAACCGGGGGTGCTCGTCGTACGGCAGCAGCGCGCCGGGGTCGGGGAGCCGGCCGCCCGCGTCGGTGAGAGTGTAGACGCCCGTGGGCGATCTCCGGTCGCCCGCCACGTGGTGGTCCGTCCAGCCCTCCATGCCGTTGTGCGCCGGCCAGGGCCCCGCGACCGGCTCCCAGCCCTGCGCCGGGTCCGCGCGGCTGTACAGGACCGCGCTGGAGCGGTAGGAGTCCGCCTCCTCGCCGGTGACCACGAACGCCTGCCGGGCCTCGGCGGGGATCTGGGCCAGGGTCTTGGGTCCCAGGTCCGGGATCTCGGCGGGGGTCGGGGCGGGCGATGGGCCGAGGGAGGACCGGAGCGCGGACGCGGCGTCGGACTGCGGGCCCGCGGCGCCCTGCCCCGGGACGCCGACCGGGGCCTTCTCCGGAGCGGCGCCGGAGGAGCAGCCGGTGAGCAGCAGGGCCAGGGCGAGGAGTGGTGCGGCGAGCAGGGCGGGCGGGCGGCGGGGGAGGGACACAGCGGTGGGCTCCTCGGAGGGCGGCGGGCGGCGCGACGCGGCAGGACGGGCTGCGAGAGGGGTGTCTCGGTGCCAGTCTTTGCCGGGCCCGCCCCGATCGAACCCGAACCGGGGCCATCCGGCTGTACCACGTCGCCCGGCCGTCACCGGCGCTCGCGGGTATGCAACGAAACAGCCCCCGATCGGGTGATCGGGGGCTGTTTCACGTGAAACATCCGCAGAGCGGAGAGGGGCGGCAGGCCTCTGGGTCCGCCCTACTTGTCGGCGGGCTTCTCCGCCGCGCCCTTCGCGGCGACCGGCTTGCGCAGCTGGATGTTCAGCTCGCGCAGGCGGGTCTCGTCCAGCTCGGTCGGGGCGCCCATCATCAGGTCCTGGGCGTTGCCGTTGAGCGGGAAGGCGATGGTCTCGCGGATGTTCGGCTCGTCCGCGAGCAGCATGACGATGCGGTCGACGCCGGGGGCGATACCACCGTGCGGCGGGGCACCGAGGCGGAACGCGCGGAGCATGCCCGCGAACTCGTGCTCGACGGTCTCGCGGTCGTAACCGGCGATCTCGAAAGCCTTGAGCATCAGCTCGGGCTCGTGGTTTCGGATGGCGCCCGAGGACAGCTCGATGCCGTTGCAGACGATGTCGTACTGCCAGGCGAGGATGTCCAGCGGGTCCTTCTCCTCCAGGTCGGCGAGGCCGCCCTGAGGCATCGAGAAGGGGTTGTGCGAGAAGTCGATCTTGCCGGTCTCCTCGTCCCGCTCGTACATCGGGAAGTCGACGATCCAGCAGAACCGGAAGACGCCTTCCTCGAAGTGGCCGGCGCGCTTGGCGGCCTCGACCCGGACCGCCGACATGATCTTGGAGACCTCGTCGAACTCGCCGGCGCCGAAGAAGACGGCGTGGCCCGGGACCAGCGAGAGGCGCTCGGTGAGCGTCTTGACGTCGGTCTCGGTGAGGAACTTGGCGATCGGTCCGGCCAGCGTGCCGTCCTCGCCCACGCGCACCCAGGCCAGGCCCTTGGCGCCGTGCTCGACGGCGTACTCACCGAGGCCGTCGAAGAACTTCCGGGACTGGCCCGCGGTGTCCGGGACCGGCAGCGCGCGGACGTGCTTGCCGGCGAAGGCCTTGAAGCCGGAGTCGGCGAAGACGTCGGAGATGTCGACGAGCTCCAGCTTGGCGCGCAGGTCCGGCTTGTCGTTGCCGTACTTCAGCATCGACTCGCGGAACGGGATGCGCGGGAACGGCGAGGTGACCTCGCGGCCGTTGCCGAACTCGGTGAAGAGCTCGGTCATCAGCTTCTCGATCGGCTGGAAGACGTCCTCCTGCTCGACGAAGGACATCTCGACGTCGAGCTGGTAGAACTCGCCCGGCGAGCGGTCCGCGCGGGCGTCCTCGTCGCGGAAGCAGGGCGCGATCTGGAAGTAGCGGTCGAAGCCCGAGATCATCAGCAGCTGCTTGAACTGCTGCGGGGCCTGCGGCAGCGCGTAGAACTTGCCGGGGTTCAGCCGGGACGGGACGACGAAGTCACGGGCGCCCTCGGGGGAGGTCGCGGTGAGGATCGGGGTCGCCATCTCGTTGAAGCCGAGGGCCACCATCTTGGAACGGATGGAGGCGATCACGGCCGAGCGCAGCATGATGTTGCGGTGCATGCGCTCGCGCCGCAGGTCGAGGAAGCGGTACTCCAGGCGCCGCTCCTCGTTGACGCCGTCCTCGGTGTTGATCGTGAAGGGCAGCGGGCCGGCCTCGCCGAGCACCTCGACCTCGGAGACCTCGATCTCGATCTCGCCGGTCGGCAGCTCCGGGTTGACGTTGTCCGCGCCGCGCGCGGAGACCTTGCCGTCGATCCGGACGACGGTCTCCTTGGTGAGCTTCGCCAGGGCCTCGTTGCCGGGGGTGCCGGGGCGGGCGACGAGCTGCACCAGACCGTAGTGGTCGCGCAGATCGATGAAGAGGATGCCGCCCAGGTCTCGGCGATTGTGCAGCCAGCCGCTCAGCCGGACGTCGGTGCCGACGTCAGAGGCGCGGAGCTCGCCGCAGGTGTGGGACCTGTACCGATGCATCGTCGTTCATCCAGTCTTCGCGGTTAGGGGTGGATTGAGCCTCCCCAGGCTACCGCCCGGGGCCGGGGGCTTCATTTCCCTTTGCGCCGCCGTACCCGTAGCCCCCTGGGCAGGTGGCGGCCTCTCGGTGGCGTCCCCCGAGCAGATCTTCCTAAAGTGGGGCAATGCGCACCGAGGAAGTCCTGGCCGCGATCGCGACGGGCCTGTGGCGCTGGGACAACGCAGCCGGCACGGTCACGCTCGACGCGGAGGCGGCCCGGCTCCTCGGCCTGCCTCCCGAGCCCGGCAGCTACCGGGAGTCGGCGGTGCGCTCCCGTTTCCACCCGGTCGACTGGAACGAGATCTACGGGGTGGTGAACCTCGCCGTCGCCGAGGGCAGCCTCGCCGAGGCGCGGCTGCGGATCGTGGACGAGCGCGGGCAGGTCCTGCGGACCGTGCGCAGCCGCTCCAAGCCGGTCCTCCCGACGGGCGAGGACGCCGACAGCGGGGCCTATGTCCTCTACGGCACGCTCCAGGAGGTCGCCGAGCCACAGCCCGGCGCCACCGACGCCGCCCACACGCCGATCACGGGGGACTGGCGGCGGTCCCGGGAGGCGTTCCTGCTGGACGCCGGGCGGGCGCTCGCCGAGGCCCGGTCCACCGCGGAGGTGCTGCGGGTCGCCGGGTCCCTGTCCATGCCCGGCTTCTCCCCGGACGGGCTCGCGGTCTTCGGCTCCGCCGGGGAGCGGCTGACGATCATCGGGCACCACGGGCACAACATCGGGGACGAGGAGCCCTTCACGGACATGCCCCTGGACACCGACTACCCGGCCGCCGAGGTCGTCCGCACCGGCCGGGCGATCTACCTCCCCTCCCCCGACGAGTACCGCCGCCGCTATCCGGCCACCTGGCCGCTCGCCCGGCGCTTCGGGAGGCAGTCCTGGGCCTTCCTGCCCCTGGTCTCGTCCGGCCGCACGATGGGCGCCTGGATGGCGGGGTTCCAGCATCCGGTGGCGTTCTCCCCGGACGAGCGCGCGGTGCTCTCGACGGTCGCCCGGATGCTCGCTCAGGCCCTGGCCCGCGCCGGGGTCGCCGAGACGGAACGCGAGCTGTCGCTGGGGCTCCAGCGCTCGATGATGCCGACCCTGGGACCGGAGATCCCCGGGATGACGGTGGCCGCGCGGTACGTGCCGACCGGGGGCGGGCTCCAGGTGGGCGGCGACTGGTACGACATGATCCCGCTGCCCAACGGCCGTATCGCTCTGGTCATCGGCGACGTCCAGGGCCATGACGTGCGGGCCGCCGGACTGATGGGCCAGCTCCGCATCGCCCTGCGCGCCTACGCGTCCGAGGGGCATCGCCCCGACGCCGTGCTCGCCCGGGCCTCGCGCTTCCTGTCCGGGCTCACCGACGCCTACGAGAGCGTCGAGGGCGACGAGGAACCCGCGGCGCCACGCTTCGCGACCTGCCTGTACGCCGAGGTCGACCCGGAGGCCGGGACCCTGGACATCGCCCGCGCGGGCCACCCCGACCCGGTGGTGATCAGCGCCGACGGGACCGCGGTGATCCGGCAGACGGCCGGTGGGCTGCCGCTCGGGATCGAGACCGACTCCGACTACCCCACCACCCGGGTGGTCCTGGAACCCGGCGAGACGATCATGCTGTGCACGGACGGGCTCATCGAGACCGGCGGGCACGACATGGCGACCGGCTGGACCCGGCTGCGGCCGGTCCTGGAGAAGCCGGTCGAGGACCTGGAACAGCTCGCCGACGCTCTGGTCCAGGCCGTGCACGGGCCGACCTCGCACTACACGACGGGGCCGCTGGCGGACCGGCGGGAGGACGACATCGCGGTCCTGGTGCTGCGGCGCGAGAGCGCCCCGGCCCCGAAGGCGCCGCCGCGCCGCAGCGTCCTGACCATCGCGCAGGCCGAGCCGGAGCGGATCTCGGTGGGGCGGCAGCTGGTACGGGAGTTGCTGCACGACTGGAGCGATCCCGAGCAGGTCGACTCGGCGGTCCTGATGGTCTCCGAGATGGCCACCAACGTGCTCGTCCACACGGACGGGGACGCGCTGATGGTGGCGGAGATCTCCGGCGAGCGGGGCGAGCGGCGGCTGCGGGTCGAGGTCGCCGACGCGAGTGACGAGCTGCCGCACAAGCGGCGGCCGGGCGAGATGGCGTCCAGCGGGCGGGGCCTGGTGCTGATGGAGATGCTGGCGGATGCGTGGGGGGTGGATCCGCGGGGGGAGGGGAAGTCGATCTGGTTCGAGTTGTACGAGTCGGATGAGCCGGGGGAGTTTGCGGGGGCGGCGGTCTCCTGAGTGGGGCGGGCCCCGGGTCCTGGCTCTCCGAAGAGCTCGGGCTCGCCCGCGTAGCGGTTCCGTCCTCAAGCGCCGGACGGGCTGGGAGGGGCGTCCGACGAGCTGGGAGGGGCGGGACGGGCGCCGCCTCCCCCGCGTAGTTCGCCCAGGACGCCGAAGGCCGCCGCGCACAGCGGGACCGCCAGCAGCATGCCCATCAGCCCGGCCACGCTCGCTCCCGCCGTCAGGGCGATCATGATCATCGCGGGGTGCATCTGGACCGTACGGCTCTGGATCACCGGCTGGAGCACATGGCCCTCCAGCACCTGGACCGCGAGGACCACCCCCAGCGCCCACAGGGCGATCACGAACCCCCGGTCGGCCAGCGCGACCAGCACCGCCACCGCGCCGGAGAGGAACGCCCCCAGGTACGGGATGTACGCGCCGACGAAGACCAGCGCGCCGAGCCCCACCGCCCCCGGCACGTCCAGGATCAGCAGACCCACCGTGATGCACACGGCGTCGATCAGGGCGATGAACGTGGTGCCGCGCATGAAGCCCTCGACGGCCTCGAACGCCCGCCGCCCCATGGCCTCCACCAGGTCCCCGGTGCCGCGCGGGGCCACCGTGTGGGCCAGGTTCACCGCCCGGTCCGAGTCGCGCAGGAAGAAGAACGTCAGCAGCAGGGCCAGCACACCGGTCGCCACCAGCGAACCGATCAGGCTGATGCCGCTGAGCAGCCCGCCCGCCGCGCTCGCCCCGAACTTCTCGACCAGGCCCTTGGCGTTGTCGGCCAGATCGTCGACGTCCGTGGCCCCGGCGATGTCGAAGTGGTCGACGACCCACTGGCCCGCGTCCTTGAGCGAGGCGACGATCTGGTCGCCGGAATCGACGAGCGCGGTGACGACGATGTACCCGGCGCCGCCGACCACGGCGACGAGCGCGGCGCAGGTCAGCCCCGCGGCCAGCGAACGGTTGAGGCGGCGCGCGACGAGCCGGCGGTGGACGGGTCCGAGCAGAGCGGTGCCGAGCAGGGCCAGCAGCACCGGGGTGACCGCGGTCTTGAGGGCGACGACCAGCCAGATCGCGACGGCGGCGACGCCCACGACGAGCAGGACCACACCGCACCAGGCGGCGGCGCGGCGGGCGCTGTCGGGCAGGAGGGGCTTGGATGCGGGCACCCTCCCAGCCGATCACGGTGTGCGTCGGCGGGCCCGCCGACGCACACCGTACGGGTGACGGTACGTCACATGCCGTGGACCGCGGGGACCGTACCCAGGCGGCCGGCCTGGAAGTCCTCGAAGGCCTGCTTCAGTTCGGCCTGACTGTTCATCACGAACGGTCCGTAGTGGGCCATCGGCTCGCGGATCGGGCGGCCGCCGAGGAGGACGACCTCCAGGTCCGGGGTGTTGCCGTCCTGCCGCTCGTCCGCGCGGACGGTCAGCGAACCGCCGGTTCCGAACACCGCGGTCTGGCCCATCTCGATCGGGCGGCGCTCCGCGCCGACCGTGCCGCGCCCGGCCAGGACGTACGCGAGGCCGTTGAAGTCCTCGCGCCACGGCAGGGTCACCTCGGCGCCGGGCCGGACGGTGGCGTGGATCATCGTGATCGGGGTGTGGGTGATGCCCGGGCCCTGGTGGCCGTCGAGTTCACCGGCGATGACCCGGAGCAGCGCGCCGCCGTCCGGGGAGGCGAGGAGCTGGACCTCGCCGCCGCGGATGTCCTGGTAGCGCGGGTCCATCATCTTGTCGGCCTTGGGCAGGTTCACCCAGAGCTGGAGGCCGTGGAAGAGGCCGCCGGACAGGACGAGCGACTCCGGCGGGGCCTCGATGTGCAGCAGACCCGAGCCGGCGGTCATCCACTGGGTGTCCCCGTTCTCGATGGTGCCGCCGCCACCGTTGGAGTCCTGGTGGATGAAGGTCCCGTCGATCAGGTACGTGACGGTCTCGAAGCCGCGGTGCGGGTGCCAGGGCGTGCCCTTCGGCTCCCCCGCCGCGTACTCCACCTCACCCATCTGGTCCATCATGATGAACGGGTCGAGGTGCCGGTAGTTGATCCCCGCGAACGCACGGCGGACGGGGAAGCCCTCGCCCTCGAAGCCGCTGGGCGCGGTCGTGACGGCGAGCACGGGACGGGCCACGGCATCACCCGAAGCGGCCACCTTGGGCAGGGTCAGCGGGTTGTCGACAGTCACTGCGGGCATGCGAGCCACCTCCGGGCGAGTGTTCTGGAATCAATTTAGTTGAATGATGAACATCCTGCAAGGCGCCGCGCATTCCCGGAGGGCGGCCACGACGGGGCGAGGGCCCGCACCGAGTCGGCGCGGGCCCTCGCCCGACAGAAGAAACCGCAGGTCAGTGACGTACGGACACCGAATCCCTACCCGTACATACGGCGCATCGCGAAGTCGACCATCTGCTCGACGGCCTTGGCGTCGAAGACCATCCGGTGGTCACCCTCCATGTCCAGGACGAAGCCGTACCCCGTCGGCAGCAGGTCGATCACCTCGGCCCCGGTGATCACGAAGTACTTCGACTCCTTGCCCGCGTACCGCCGCAGCTCCTTGAGCGTGGTGAACATCGGGATCACCGGCTGCTGCGTGTTGTGCAGCGCCAGGAAGCCGGGGTTGTCGCCGCGGGGGCAGTAGACCTTAGACGTCGCGAAGATCTGCTGGAAGTCCTCGGCGGAGAGGGAGCCGGTGGTGAAGGCCCGGACCGCGTCGGCCAGGGAGGGCGGCGACGGTTCGGGATACAGCGGCTGCTCCCCGTAGCCGCCGCCCATCTGACCCATCTGGCCCATCTGACCCATCTGCTGCTGAGCACCAGGGTTCTGGTCGTAGCCGTACATGCTGCAAAGAGTAATCGGACACATCTACGGCTTGAGGGGTTGCGCCTTATTACTGACGGGTAGCATCATCGGAGAGGTCAGCTGATAGACCTACGCCTGCCTGTCGCCCGACCCGCATCACTCCCCGGGGCGCTGTGGCGCCACTGCTATTGATTACGGAGCCTTCCCATGGGGCACTACAAGTCGAATCTCCGCGACATCGAGTTCAACCTGTTCGAGGTCCTCGGGCGCGACAAGGTGTACGGCACCGGTCCGTTCGGTGAGATGGACGTCGACACCGCGAAGAGCATCCTGGACGAGGTCGCCCGCCTCGCGGAGAACGAGCTCGCCGACTCCTTCGCCGACGCCGACCGCAACCCGCCGGTCTTCGATCCGGAGACCAAGACCGCTCCGGTCCCGGCGAGCTTCAAGAAGTCGTACCAGGCCTTCATGGACTCCGAGTACTGGCGTCTGGGCCTGCCCGAGGAGATCGGCGGCACCACCTCCCCGCGCTCCCTGATCTGGGGCTACGCGGAACTGCTGCTCGGCTCGAACCCGGCCGTGTGGATGTACTCCTCCGGCCCGGCCTTCGCCGGCATCCTCTTCGACGAGGGCAACGAGGAGCAGAAGAAGATCGCGGAGATCGCCGTCGAGAAGCAGTGGGGCTCGACGATGGTGCTGACCGAGCCGGACGCCGGCTCGGACGTCGGTGCCGGCCGGACGAAGGCCGTGCAGCAGGAGGACGGCTCCTGGCACATCGAGGGTGTGAAGCGCTTCATCACCTCGGGCGAGCACGACATGTCCGAGAACATCATCCACTACGTGCTGGCCCGCCCCGAGGGCGCCGGACCGGGCACCAAGGGCCTCTCGCTCTTCATGGTCCCGAAGTTCCACTTCGACTGGACGACCGGCGAGCTGGGCGAGCGCAACGGCGTGTACGCGACGAACGTCGAGCACAAGATGGGCCTCAAGGCGTCCAACACCTGCGAGATGACGTTCGGCGACCAGCACCCCGCCAAGGGCTGGCTGATCGGCGACAAGCACGACGGCATCCGCCAGATGTTCCGCATCATCGAGTTCGCCCGGATGATGGTCGGCACGAAGGCCATCGCCACCCTCTCCACGGGCTACCTGAACGCCCTGGAGTACGCCAAGGAGCGCGTCCAGGGTCCGGACCTGGCTAACTTCATGGACAAGACCGCGCCCAAGGTCACCATCACGCACCACCCCGACGTGCGCCGCTCGCTCATGACGCAGAAGGCGTACGCCGAGGGCATGCGCTCCCTCGTCCTCTACACCGCCTCCGTCCAGGACGCGATCCAGGAGCAGGAGGCCGCGGGCGAGGACGCCAAGGCGCTGAACGGTCTCAACGACCTGCTGCTGCCGATCGTGAAGGGCTACGGCTCCGAGAAGTCCTACGAGCAGCTCGCGCAGTCGCTCCAGACCTTCGGCGGCTCCGGCTACCTCCAGGAGTACCCGGTCGAGCAGTACATCCGGGACGCCAAGATCGACACCCTCTACGAGGGCACCACCGCGATCCAGGGCCAGGACTTCTTCTTCCGGAAGATCGTCCGCGACCAGGGCGCCTCGCTCAACACGCTCTCCGAGGAGATCAAGAAGTTCCTCGCGGGCGCCCAGGGCAACGAGGAGCTGGCCCCGGCGCTGGACTCCCTCGCCAAGGCCGCCGTGGACCTGGAGGCGATCGTCGGCACGATGATCACCGACCTCACCGCGACCGGCGAGGACGTCAAGAACATCTACAAGGTCGGCCTCAACACGACCCGCCTGCTGATGGCCTCCGGCGATGTCGTCGTCGGTTACCTGCTGCTCAAGGGCGCGGCCGTGGCGGCCGACAAGCTGCCGACCGCCTCCGCGAAGGACGTGCCCTTCTACCAGGGCAAGATCGCCGCCGCGAAGTTCTTCGCCGCGAACGTCCTGCCGGGCGTCTCGACCGAGCGCGCGCTCGCCGAGTCGATCGACAACTCGCTGATGGAGCTGGACGAGGCCGCCTTCTAGGACCTCTCGGCCGCTCAGCACATCCGACAGCGCCGCCGCCCGGAGACCGTCCGGGCGGCGGCGCTGTCGCACGGTCGGCGGACCGGGGGCGACGGGCCGGTGACCGCGCGGTCACCGGATACCGGACCCCCGGTCCTCGTTACAGTGAAGAACATGAGTTCCCCTCTCCGGTTCGACCGTGCGCACACCGATGACCTGATGACCTTCCTGGCGGCCAGCCCGTCCCCGTACCACGCCGTGGCCAACGCCGCCGCCCGGCTGGAGGAGGCCGGCTTCCGGCAGGTCGAGGAGACCGCCGCGTGGGACGGTTCCGCGGGCGGGAAGTACGTGCTGCGCGGCGGGGCGATCGTCGCCTGGTACGTGCCGGAGGGCGCGCAGGCGCACACCCCGTTCCGGATCGCGGGGGCGCACACCGACTCCCCGAACCTCCGGGTGAAGCCGCTGCCCGACACCGGGGCGCACGGCTGGCGCCAGATCGCCGTCGAGGTCTACGGCGGGACCCTGCTCAACACCTGGCTCGACCGGGATCTGGGTCTGGCCGGGCGGATCTCGCTGCGCGACGGCACCCACCGGCTGGTCAACATCGACCGGGCCCTGCTGCGGGTGCCGCAGCTGGCCGTCCACCTGGACCGGTCGGCCAACACCGAGGGGCTCAAGCTCGACCGCCAGAAGCACATGCAGCCGATCTGGGGACTCGGCGATGTGGAAGAGGGCGGCCTGATCCGCTTCGTCGCCCAGGAGGCGGGGGTCGACGCGGAGGACGTCACCGGCTGGGACCTGATGCCGCACGCCATCGAGCCGCCCTCCTACCTGGGCCGGGACCGGGAGCTGGTGGCCGGGCCCCGGATGGACAACCTCCTCTCGGTGCACGCCGCGACCGCCGCCCTGGCCGCCGTCGCCGGCCGGCCCGACGCCGACATCCCGTACATCCCGGTGCTCGCGGCCTTCGACCACGAGGAGAACGGCTCGCAGTCCGACACCGGCGCCGACGGGCCGCTGCTGGGCTCGGTGCTGGAGCGCTCGGTGTTCGCGCGCGGTGGCACGTACGAGGACCGCGCCCGCGCCTTCGCCGGGACCGTCTGCCTCTCCTCCGACACCGGCCACGCCGTGCACCCCAACTACGCGGAGCGGCACGACCCGACGCACCATCCGGTCGCCAACGGCGGGCCGATCCTCAAGGTGAACGTCAACATGCGGTACGCCACCGACGGCAGCGGCCGCGCGGTGTTCGCCGCGGCCTGCGAGAAGGCGGGCGTGCCGTGGCAGAGCTTCGTGTCCAACAACGCGATGCCCTGCGGCACGACCATCGGGCCGATCACCGCCGCCCGGCACGGCATCCAGACCGTGGACATCGGCGTGGCGATCCTCTCGATGCACAGCGCCCGCGAGCTGTGCGGGGCTGACGACCCGTATCTGCTGGCAAACGCGCTCACCGCGTTCCTGGCCGGCTGACCGGATACTCCAACCCCCTCCGCGCACATGGTTGTTGCCGGGCCGGGTACGCGAGTCGTACACCGGCCCGGACTCACCGGGCGGTCGAGGAGGCGGAATTCATGGGACTCGGAGGATGCATTCTCCTGATCGGTGCGGGCGCGATCCTGGCGTTCGCCACCGACTGGAAGATGGACACCGTCAATGTCGACCTGGTCGGCTGGATCATGATGCTCGTCGGTCTCGTCGGGGTCTTCGTCTATATGAGCATCGCGCGGCGCCGCCGGATGGTCGTGCCGCCCACCACCACCGTCGTCCAGGACGACGAGCAGCGCTACCGCTGACGACCTGCGGCGACCGCTCTGCGTCGGCCCTGCGGGGAGCTCGATATCCTGGGACGGATCCCACGCCCCCACCGTGGGTGCGTACCGCCCGGAAGAGGAGCCGTTCGTGGAGTTCCGGCTGCTCGGCACGGTCTCCGTCGAAACACTCACCGGGCCGCTGCCGCTGGGGCCCGCCAAGCGCCGCAGCCTGCTCGCCGCGCTCTTGCTGTCCGCCAACACCCCGGTCTCCGTGACCCGTCTGACGGACTCCCTCTGGGACGACACACCACCGCTGCAGGCCCGCGGCGTGATCCAGGGACATGTGTCGCGGCTGCGCGCCCTGTTGGTGGGTGCGGACGCGGAGGCCTACGGGGTCGAGCTGGCCACGCTCGGCGACGCGTACGTCCTGCGGGTCCCGGAGACACTGATCGACGCGCAGCGGTTCGAGGAACTGCTGATGCTGGCGCGGGAACAGCGCGGCCCGGCGGACACCGTGCTGATGCTGAAGGAGGCCCTGTCGCTGTGGCAGGGCCCGGCCCTCAGCGGGGCGTTCACCGGGCCGCCGCTCCGGGCGGCCGCGCACTCCCTGGAGGAGTCGCGGCTGGCGACGGTCGAGCACCTGGCCCGTACGTACGGGGTGCTCGGCGAGCACCACCGGGCCGCGGCCCTGCTGGCGGCGGAGACCGCGGCTCATCCGCTGCGCGAGTCGCTGGCCGCGGAGCTGGTGCTGGCGCTGTACCGGGCGGGACGCCAGTCGGAGGCGCTGGACCGTTTCCACCGTACGAGGCGGCTCCTCGCCGACGAGCTGGGCATCGACCCGGGCCACGAACTGGCCGACGCGTACGCGCTGATCCTGCGGGGTGACCCGGGGAGCGGCGGGGCGGGGCCGAGGCCGGGGCCCGTGGCGGCTCCGGCCGGTATCCGGGCCCCGTCCCCGGCCCGTCCGGCGGCCTCGGTCGGCGCCGCGCCCCCGGCCGGTGCGGCGGCCCCGGACCCGGCCTCCGCCGGTCCGTCCGGTGCCGCCGGTGACGTGCCCGCGCGCGGTGGCGGTGCGGTGGCGTCCCAAGCCGCGCTGCGCCCGTCGTCTGTCGCACCCGCGCCGCACCCCGGAGAACCGCTCCCCGTCGACCTGCTCCCCCGGGCGCCGCGCGGCTTCCACGGACGGGGCGCCGAACTGGCCGCGCTCACGCGGGCGGCGGCGGGCGAGGCGCCCGTCTGCCTGGTCACGGGCCCGGCCGGGGTCGGCAAGACCGCGCTGGCGCTCCAGTGGGCGCACCGCAGCGGCGCGCTCTTCCCGGACGGCCGTCTCTTCGCCGATCTGCGCGGGTTCAGCGAGGCAGGCGAGAGCGCGCTCATCGACGTCCTGCGGGAGTTCCTGCTCGCGCTCGGCGTCGCGCCGCGCCGGGTCCCGGAGTCCGCCCCGGCAGCCGCCGCGCTCTTCCGCTCACTGACCGACCGGCGCCGCGTGCTGGTCGTCCTCGACAACGCCCGTGACTCCGCCACCGTCCGGGCACTGCTGCCGGGCGGCAGCGACTGCGTCACGCTGGTCACCAGCCGGCACCGGCTGGAGGGGCTCATCGCCTCGGACGCCGCCCGGCCCGTCCCCCTCGACACGCTGGAGGCCGACGACGGCACGGCGCTGCTCGCCGGGGTGCTGGGGGAGGAGCGGGTGCTCGCCGAGCCGGTGGCGGCCCGCCGCCTCGCCGAACTCTGCGGCGGGCTGCCACTCGCGCTGCGCGTCACCGCGGCCCGGCTGGCGGGACGGCCGCGCTGGACGCTGGCCGCCCTCGCCGACGAACTGGCAGACGAGCGGGGCCGGCTGGCGTATCTCGACGTGGACGACACGGGCGTCGCGGCCGCGCTGCGGCTGACCGTCCAGCACCTGCCACCGGAGGCCGTCCACCAGTTCGCTCGGCTCGGGCACCATCCCGGCGGCCATGTCGACCCGTACGCGGCCGCCGCGCTCGCGGGGACGGATCCGGTCGCCGCGGCGGCCGCGCTGGAGCGCCTCGCCGCCGCCCACCTCGTCGCCGAGACCGCTCCGGGCCGGTGGATCCTGCACGACCTGGTGCGCCTGTACGCCCGCGGCCTCGACCCGGCGTCCGCGCACGAGGCTCTCACCGGCGTGCTCGACCACTGCATCGCCACCGCGCTGGCCGCCGCCGACACGGCGGAGCCCGGCGGCGAGCCGTGCTTCGTGCTCCCGGACGGCTACCGCGAGCCCGCCGCCGTACGGGACTTCGCCGACCGTGCGGAAGCGATGCGCTGGCTGGCGGCCGAGCGCGAGAACCTGGCGCTGGCCGCCGTGGCGGCGCGGGAGGCGGGGCTGGCGGACCGGACCTGGCGGATCATCCTGCTCCAGTGGCCGCAGGTGGTGTGGCGGGTACGGGACAACTGGGCGCCCCTGCTGGAGCTGGCCCTGGAAGCGGCTCGCGCCGGGAAGGACGCGTACGCCGAGTCGCGGGTGCTCACCCTGCTGGGCTGGGTGCTGACGGAGGAGGGCCGGACATCGGAGGCCGCCGCCGTGCTGGAGCGCTCGCCGGTGCTCGCCCGCGAGGCCGGCGACCCGCTGGGCGAGGCGACCGCGCTGATCAACCTGGCCGTCGTCCAGGCCGAACTGGGCGAGTCGGCCACCGCGACGGAGAACTGCACCCGCGCCGTGGAGCTGGCCCGCGAGGAGGAGGACCGGCACACCGAAATGCTCGCGCTCCAGCACCTGGCACGGATGCAGCTCACCGCGAACCGCCCGCGGGAGGCGCTGGCCTGTGCGCGGACCGCGCTCGACCTGGGCCCCGAGCACGAGGAAGCGGTGCGCCGGTCGCTGCTGCTGGCGGTCTGCGGCGAGGCGCGCCTCGCGCTGGGCGAGGAGGAGGACGGCATCCGGCTGCTGGACCGGGCCGCGCGGGAGGCGGAGGAGGCCGGTTACGACGACGGGGCCGTACGGGCGCTGGAGGCGCTGCTGCGGGTGTCGGCGCGGACGGAGTACCGCCGGCGGTACGACGAGGCGCTCCGGCGACTCACCGCCGAGGGCTGACACGCTGACCGGGTGTGTCGTCGCCGCCCCGGGCATCAGCCGTACGTCAGCGGGACGGCAGCGATACGTGAGCGGCGGCGGGCAGAGTCGATCCCGTCAGCAGTTCGCGGGCAGGGCGCCTCGACCGGGCGTCCGCCTCACCGTCTCCCCGGGGGAATCTCCATGCGTACCTTCCGCAACCGCGCCACCGTCCTGGCCGCCGCGACCACGGCCGCTCTCGCGCTCACCCTCACCGCCTGTGGGGACAACGGTTCCGGCACCCGCTCGGAGGGCGTGGCCGAGAAGTCGGTGACCGCCGCCGCGTCGCCCGCCGAGTCCGGGAAGGGCGCCGGGGCTGAGAAGGCAGCCGACGACGCGGCAGGGACCGGCACCACGAGTGCCATCGGCACCGCTCGGCCGGCGGGCGCGGCCAAGAGCTCCGGCGGCTCCGGAACCACCGGCGGCACGTCCGCCAAGACCTCCGTCGCCCTCTGCACGGCGCAGGGCCTGAGGATCACCGCCGAGCGTCAGGACGGCCCGCCCTACACCCACCTGACGCTGTCCGCGAAGAACACCTCCGGCGCGAGCTGCGAGATGAAGGAGTACCCGCACATCCACTTCCTGGACAACGCGCGGGGCATCGTCCCGCCCGTCGCCAAGAGCAAGCCGCAGACCCCGGTGGTCCTGGAGCCCGGTCAGTCCGCCTATGCCGCTGTGCGCATGTCCGAGGGCGGCCGGAAGGAGACCACCGAGACGGTGAAGGAGTTCACGGTCACGCTGAAGGCCAACGGCGGCGGCATGGCGGTCGTGAAGTCGCCCGCCGCCGAGGGCCTTGCCGTCAACCCGCAGAAGTGGGCCACCGGTTACTGGACCACCGAGCTGCGCAACGGCGCCGACGAGTTCTGATCCGTCAGGCGGTCACGAAGGGCTGTCCATCCCGGCGAGCACCAGCGCCAGCCGGGTTTCACCCTCCGCGGTGACGCGGACCGGCACCCCCCAGTCCTGCTGGTGCACATGGCAGGCCGGGTACTCGTTGGCCGGGTCGTCGTCGCAGGACGCCGCCATCGCGGAGACGTGCAGCACGCCCTCCGTGACCCCGTCCGCGAGGACCAGATCTCGCCCGAGGTCGGTCCCCGCGCCGGAGCCGTCCGCCAGCAGCTCGGGCGGGGTGGCCGAGACCAGGAGCCGGGTCGAGGGCCCGTAGCGGGTGTCCAGCTTCTGCCCCGCGGGCGCCTGGAAGACCACGTCGAGGCGGAGGGTGCCCGGGGCGATGCCGGTCGCGGTCCGCTGGGTGCGGTGCGCCTGGTCGGCGACCTGGACCGCCTCCTCGGGCAGCCGGAGGCGGGTCAGCCGGTGGCGGGCCGACTCGACGACGACGAGATCGCCGTCGACCAGCACCGCGTCGCTGGGCTCGCGGACATCGGTGGCCAGCGTGGTGACCTCGCCGGACGCCGGGTCGTACCGGCGCAGGGCGTGGTTGTACGTGTCGCTGATCGCGACGGACCCGTCGGGCAGCGCGGTGACGCCGATCGGGTGCTGCAGGAGCGCCTGCTCGGCGGCTCCGTCGCGGTGGCCGAAGTCGAAGAGACCGGTGCCGACGGCGGTGTGGACGTGCTCGTCCCGGTCGACCCAGCGCAGTGCGGAGGTCTCCGAGTCGGCGACCCAGAGCCGCTCCCCGTCGGCGGAGACGGCGAGCCCGGACGGCTGGGCGAACCAGGCCTCGGCGGCCGGCCCGTCGACCAGGCCCTCGTTGGTGGTCCCGGCGGCCACGCGTACGGTCGCGCTCTGCGGGTCGTACGTCCACAGCTGGTGCACGCCCGCCATGGCGATCCACAGCCGGTCGCCGAACCAGGCGAGATCCCACGGCGAGGAGAGGTCCACCTCACGCGCCGGGCCGCTGGTCGGGGTCCCCTGCCACCACTGGCGGCCGGTCCCGGCGAGGGTGCTGGTCACCCCGGTCGTCAGGTCCAGGGCGCGGACGGAGTGGTTGACGGTGTCCGCGACGGCGATGCGGCCGTCCGGGAGCGCGGCGAGCCCCTGGGGTTCGCTGAACCGGGCCTCGTCCGGGCCGCCGTCGCTCAACCCGCGTTCGCCGGTGCCGAAGTGGCGTCGTACGGTCTCGCCGTCGGCGTCCAGCTCGACCAGGCGGTGCCGGGTGGTGTCGGAGACCAGGAAGCCGCCGTCCGGCAGGAGCAGCGCCTTGCCGGGGAAGCGCAGATGCGTGGCGACGGGTTCGGGCGCGACGTAGGGGCCGTCACCGCGGCGGAGCGTGCCCTTGGCCCCGTGCTCGGCCTCCAGCTCCTCGACGAGCTTCTCGATGGCGTGCGCGTGGCCCTCGCCCGCGTGCTGGGCGACGACATAGCCCTCGGGGTCGATCACGACGAGCGTCGGCCAGGCGCGGACGGCGTACTGCTTCCAGGTGGCCAGCTCGGGGTCGTCGAGGACGGGGTGGTGGACCTCGTAGCGTTCGACGGCGTCGACGACGGCCTGGTGCTCGGCCTCGTGGACGAACTTGGGCGAGTGGACGCCGATGATCACCACGGTGTCGCGGTGCTTCTCCTCCAGCTCGCGCAGCTCGTCCAGGACATGCAGACAGTTCACACAGCAGAACGTCCAGAAATCGAGGATGACGATGCGTCCTCGCAGGTCAGCGAGGGTGTACTGCTGGTCGCCTGTATTGAGCCAGCCGCCCTTGCCGATGAGTTCGGGGGCGCGGACGCGTGCACGTGTTGCCATGTCACCAGTCAACACCGTCCCGGCCTGCGCGCATTCCGCCGGGGCCCGGGGGAACCTGTGCCCCATGAGACTTCTCGTACGTGAGCGGCTGTTCGCCATCGGCGACGACTACTGGATCGAGGACGACGGGGGGCGGAAGGTCTTCCTGGTCGACGGCAAGGCGATGCGGCTGCGCGACACCTTCGAGCTGAAGGACGCCGACGGCCGGGTCCTGGTCGAGCTGCGGCAGAAGCTGGTCAGCCTGCGCGACACGATGCTCATCGAGCGCGGCGGCGAGGAGCTGGCCAAGGTCAAGCGCAAGCGGCTGTCGCTGCTCCGCAACCACTACCGGGTCACGCTGGTGGACGGTACGGAGCTGGATGTCAGCGGCAAGATCCTGGACCGCGAGTTCGCCATCGAGTACGACGGTGAGCTGCTGGCCCAGATCTCGCGCCGCTGGCTGACGCTCCGGGACACGTACGGCATCGACGTCGTCCGGGACGACGCCGACACCGCGCTGCTCATCGCTGTGGCGATGTGCGTGATCGTCTTGGCGGACAAGGACAACGAGGGCTGACCGCCCACGCGCGGCGGCCCGTTGTTTCACGTGAAACGTGAACGGAGGCCGCCGGGATCCCTCAGAACGCCGTCGGGCTCCGTCAGAGCGGTGACGTGAGTCCCAGGCGGCGGTCCTTCAGCGCCGGGAACTGCTCCCGGGTCGCGCGCACCTTGTCCGCGTCCAGATCGACGGTCAGGATCTCCTCGTCCGCGCCCGCCTGGGCCAGCACCTCGCCCCAGGGGTCGACGACGATGCTGTGGCCGGCCTGCTGGATGTCGCCGTGGGTGCCCGCCGTGCCGACGGCGAGCACGTACGCCTGGTTCTCCACCGCGCGGGCCTGCGCCAGGAGCGTCCAGTGGGAGCGGCGGCGCTCCGGCCAGCCCGCCGCGACGACGAGCGTCTCGGCGCCCGCGTCGACGAGCCCCCGGAACTGCTCGGGGAAGCGGAGGTCGTAGCAGGTGGCGAGGCCCAGGGTGGTGTCCGGCAGGGCGACGGTCACCAGCTCCTCGCCCGCGCCCATCATCACCGCCTCGCCCTGGTCGAAGCCGAAGCGGTGGATCTTGCGGTAGACGGCCGTGCGCTCGCCCTCGGGCGAGAAGACCAGACTGGTGTTGTAGAGGGTGCCGTCGCCCGCGCGCTCGACGAAGGAGCCCGCGTGCAGCCAGACACCGGCCTCGGCCGCCGCCTTCGCCATCGCCTCGTGCGTGGGGCCCTCCAGCGGCTCGGCCTCCGCCTCGAAGGCGGTGTAGGCGAACGCCCCGACCGGCCAGAGTTCGGGGAGGACCACCAGGTCGGCGCCGCGCTGGGCGACCACCAGGGACGCCGCTCGCGCCCTGCGGGCCTCGACGGATTCGTCCGGGTCTACTGCGATCTGGATGAGGGAGGCGCGCACACTACCACCGTCCTGGCATTCAAGCCGTCAACACGGGCCTACGATCGTCACACGAAAGCACTGCCGGGGTGCCTGCTCGCAGCGTAACTTAGCGGTCGAACCTCCCACGCAGCTCGCCGACAGTGCCGTCAGAGCCGGCCCACCCGCCAGCACTCCCTGCTCTCTCCAGCCCATGCACCGCAGAACCGCACGAGGGGTCCCGTGACCGTCCATCCCAGCCTCCAGCCCTACACCGACGCCGCGACCCACTCCATCGAGGCGATAGCCGAGCTGGTGAAGCCCCTCGCCGAGAGCGAGTGGAACCGCCGCACGCCCTGCCCGGGGTGGTCGGTGCGCGACATCGTGTCGCACGTCATCGGCATGGAGTGCGAGATGCTCGGCGATCCCCGGCCGATCCACACCCTGCCGCGCGACCTCTACCACGTACAGAGCGACTTCGCCCGCTACATGGAGATGCAGGTCGACGTCCGGCGGCACCACACCTCCCCGGAGATCACCGCCGAGCTGGAGTACGTCCTCATCCGCCGGGCCCGCCAGATCCGCAACGAGTCGCGCAGCCCCGAGACCAAGGTCCGCGCGCCCCTGGGAGCCGAGCAGACCCTCGAAACGGCCCTGAACCTGCGGGCCTTCGACGTGTGGGTGCACGAGCAGGACCTGCGCACGACGCTCGGACAGCCGGGCAACCTGGACTCCCCCGGCTCCCTGATCACCCGGGACATGCTGCTCGCCGCACTGCCGAAGGTGGTCGCCAAGAGCGCGGGCGCGCCCGCCAACTCGGCGGTCGTCTTCGACGTGCACGGCCCGGTGGAGTTCCTGCGGACGGTCCGCGTCGACGCGGAGGGCCGCGGTTCGATCGACGGCGCGCCGTCGCTGGGCCCCGCCGTGACGCTGTCGCTGGACTGGGAGACGTACGTCCGCCTCGCCTGCGGCCGGGTCCGTCACGCGGCCGTCGCCGACCGGATCAAGGTCGAGGGCGACCAGGAGCTGGCCACGGCGATCCTGGACAACTTCGCCGTGACCCCGTGACTCCGTTACCGCTTCACGGGCACGTGCCCGCGCGCCGGGGTGAGGGCTACGCGGGCACGTGCACGGCCTCGACACGGCTGACCACGTGGTGCTCGCGTTCCCTGAGGGCCGCCCGTCGGCGCAGCCGCAGGATCTGGGCGACGCCGAACGCCTCCAGGACGAAGACCGAGGCGAACGCGGCGCGGTAGTTGTCGCCGGTGGCGTCCAGCAGGACCCCGACGGCCAGCAGGGTGGTCATCGAGGCGACGAACCCGCCCATGTTGACGATGCCGGAGGCGGTGCCCTGACGCTCGGGCGGGTTGGCCGGGCGGGCGAAGTCGAAGCCGACCATCGAGGCCGGTCCGCAGGCGCCCAGCACCAGGCACAGGACGATCAGCAGCCACATCGGCGTGTGATCGGCCGGGTAGAAGATCGCGGACGCCCAGAGCAGGGCCGTCGTTGCCACCGTGCCGAGCGCGATCGGGGCCCGCGCCTCGTGGTGGCGGGCGATGATCTGCCCGTAGACGAGCCCCACCGCCATGTTGGACAGCACCACCAGGGTGAGCAGCGTGCCCGCCGTGCCCCGGCTCAGCTCCTGCGCCTCGACCAGGAACGGCATCCCCCACAGCAGCAGGAACACCATCGCCGGGAACTGGGTGGTGAAGTGCACCCACATCCCGAGCCGGGTCCCCGGCTCCCGCCAGGCGGCGGCGATCTGCCGGCGGACGTACGCGGCCCCGGCGTGTTCGGCGGGCGGCGGCTCGTGGCCCTCGGGGTGGTCCTTCAGGAAGAGCAGGAGCGGCACCAGCACCACGGCGCCCGCCAGCGAACTGCCCACGAACGTCGTGGTCCAGCCGTAGCTGTGCAGCGCCCGCGCGATGAACAGCGTCGAGACGAGGTTGCCCGCCATCCCGAACAGCGCGGCGACCTGCCCGATCAGCGGTCCGCGCCGGGCCGGGAACCAGCGGCTGCCGAGCCGCAGCACGCTGATGAACGTCATCGCGTCGCCGCAGCCGAGCAGGGCGCGTGCGGCCAGCGCCATCCCGTACGAGGGGGAGAGCGCGAAACCGAGCTGTCCGACGGTGAACAGCACGACCCCGAAAGTGAGGACCTTCTTGGTGCCGAGCCGGTCGACCATCAGCCCGACGGGTATCTGCATGCCCGCGTAGACCAGGAGCTGGAGGATGGAGAAGGTGGAGAGCGCCGAGGCGTTGACGTCGAACCGGTCGGCGGCGTCGAGTCCGGCGACGCCCAGGCTCGTACGGAAGGTGATCGCGACGAAGTAGACGGCGACGCCGATGCCCCAGACCCAGGCGGCACGCCGGCCGCCGGGCGGGTCACCGGGCAGGGAGAGCGTGGGGGCGGCCGAACTCACCGGCCCTCACCCCGCACCAGCTCCCGCACCCGGCCGACATGGCGGCGCACGACCAGGGCCGCCCCGTCGGCGTCCCCGGCCCGGATCGCCTCCAGCAGCTCACCGTGCTCGGTGATGTTGGCCTCGATCCTGCCCGGGTGCGCCTCCATCACCGCGACGCCCATGCGCAGCTGACGGTCGCGCAGCTGGTCGTAGAGGCGCGAGAGGATCTCGTTGCCCGCGTATTTGACGATCTCGGCGTGGAAACAGCGGTCCGTGACGGCCACCGCCGCCAGATCGCCGGCCTCCGCCAGCTGCCGCTGCTCCTCCAGGAGCTGTTCCAGGCGCTGGATCAGCTGCGGGGATGCGGGCACGGTCTTGCGCGCCGCGAACTCCTCCACCAGCAGCCGGGTCTCCACCACGTCCCTGATCTCCTGTGCGGAGACGGCGAGGACCAGCGCGCCCTTCTTCGGGTAGAGCTTGATCAGCCCCTCGACCTCCAGCCGCAGCAGCGCCTCGCGCACGGGCGTCCGCGAGACCCCGACCGCGTCCGCCAGATCCCCTTCGGTGAGCAGCGTCCCGCCCTCGTAACGCCGGTCCAGGACGGCTTCCTTGATGTGCGTGTAGACCCGCTCGGCGGCGGGCGGGCGCTTGAGGGACGAGGGCGTGGACCGTACGGGGGCGGCGGAAGCGGCAGGCATGCGCACAGCATAGATACAACATGCACGCATAGGGACCGGCGTCCGGATGGTGGACCTCCGGCACCGACTGCTGATGACACGCCCCCTCGGCCCCTCGCCGGCCCGCCGGGACGCCCTCGCCCGCCGGATACGGCTGCTGGTCGCCGCCACCACGGCATCGCGGTCAGGACGGACGCGAGGCGTGGCGCGGCGAGAGCCGCTGCGCGCCGACGACCCAGGGTCAAGCCTGCGCAAAATCACCCGTTCGGTAAGACATCCATTGCCTTTCCTCAGGAGTCTCATCCACCGAGCGGCACCCTTATGTGGCCGCATATCAGGGGCATTCGGGAGCGTTCAGTTGAAAACCAGCATCAAGTACATCAATCGCGTCTCCGTCACGGCCACCGTGACGCTCACCGCCGGTGCGGTGCTCGCGGGCAGCGCCTTCGCCTCCACGGCTCACGCCGCCGCGCCGCCGGCTCCGAAGATCGTCGCCAAGGGCGGCTTCCTGATGAACGACGGCACCGGGAAGACCCTCTTCACCAAGTCCGCGGACACCCGCCGGGCCACCGGTTCGACCACGAAGATCATGACGGCGCTGGTCGTCCTGTCCCAGAAGAACGTGAACCTGAATTCCAAGGTCACGATCCAGAAGGCGTACAGCGACTACATCGTCTCGAAGAACGCCTCGTCCGCCCGGCTCATCGTGGGCGACAAGGTGACGGTGGGCCAGCTCCTCTACGGCCTGATGCTCCCCTCCGGCTGCGACGCGGCGTACGCCCTGGCCGACAAGTTCGGCTCCGGCAAGACCCGGGGCGCCCGGGTGAAGTCGTTCATCGGCAAGATGAACGACACCGCGAAGAGCCTGAAGCTGAAGAACACCCGCTTCGACTCGTTCGACGGGATCGGGAACGGCAACAACTACTCGACCCCCCGTGACCTGACGAAGATCGCCGGCAAGGCGATGAAGAACTCCACGTTCCGCTCCGTCGTCAAGACCAAGTCGACGAAGCAGAAGGTGACCACCAAGAGCGGTGGCTACCGCTACATGTCGTGGACCAACACCAACAAGCTGCTCAGCAGCTACAGCGGCGCGACCGGTGTCAAGACCGGCTCCGGCCCGACCGCCAAGTACTGCCTGGTCTTCGCGGCGACCCGCAAGGGCAAGACGGTCATCGGCACGGTCCTGACGTCGACCTCCGAGGCGAACCGCACCGCCGACGCGAAGAAGATCATGGACTACGGCTTCAAGCTCTAAGGCCGCCTGCCCGCGGACAGACGAAATGCCCGGTGGGCCCGCGCGGTCGTCGCGCGGGCCCGCACTTCACGGGCTCACGGACAGATCTTCGCCCTGCCCGCGTACATCCTTGTGGGCCACTCATGAGTCTCGTATCGGGGCCTCTCCATATTCCAGCCCCTCAATGCATTCGCGAACTCGGAGCGTTCATTGATATCGAGCCACACGACCCGCCCCAAGGCCGGTCACAAGGCCCGCGGCAAGCGCCTGCGCAACACTGTTGTAGCAGCCGTCGTATCCGGTGGCGTGATGCTTGGGGTCACGCCCCTCACGTCGCCCGCCCACGCCGCTGCCGCCCTGCCGACCCTCAGCGCCAAGGGCGCGTTCCTGCAGGACAGGGCGACCGGCGCCAAGAAGTACGGCAAGGCCGCCGACATCAAGCGGCAGATGGCCAGCACCACCAAGGTCATGACGGCCGCCGTCGTCCTCAACACCCCCGGCGTCGATCTGTCCCGCAAGGTGACCATCTCGCAGACCTACCGTGACTACGTCACGGCCCAGGGCGCCAGCACGGCGGATCTGAGGTCCGGCGACAAGGCGACGGTCCGCCAGCTGCTCCACGCCCTGATGCTTCCGTCCGGCTGCGACGCGGCATACGCACTGGCCGACACGTTCGGCGTTGGCTCCACCCGGGCCGCCCGGACCAAGCAGTTCATCGGCCAGATGAACGCCAAAGCCGCATCGCTCGGGATGACCAACACCAAGTTCGACTCGTTCGACGGCATTTCGGCGGCCGGGGACAACTACTCGACCCCGCGCGATCTCGCGCAGCTCGCCAGCTACGCGATGCGGGGCTCGACGCTGCGCGGCATCATGAGCACCACCACGTACGTGGCCCCCGTGGCGACCAGCACCGGCGCGGTGCGCACGTACACCTGGTACAACACCAACAAGCTGCTCGGCTCCTACAGCGGCGCCGTCGGCATCAAGACCGGTACCGGCACCGCGGCCGGTCCCTGCCTCATCTTCGCCGCCACCCGGGGCGACAAGACATACGTCGGTGTCATCCTGAACGGCACCGACCGCTACAACGACGCGGCCAAGCTGCTGGACTACGGCTTCGGCTCCTCCACCGCGTCGACCATGAAGCTGCGCACGCTGCCCCAGGGCGCACAGCGCGACTGATCCGTCACCGGGCACCCCGGCCCGACACGACAGCACGACAGAAGGGTGCGGCCACCGATGGTGGCCGCACCCTTTGTCCGTCTGTCCGTCAGGCCCAGGTGATGAGCCGCTTCGGCTGCTCAAGGATCGCCGCGACATCGGCCAGCACCTTGGAGCCGAGTTCACCGTCGACCAGGCGGTGGTCGAACGACAGGGCCAGCGTGGTGACCTGACGCGGCTTCACCTTGCCCTTGTGGACCCACGGCTGGAGTTTGATCGCACCGACCGCCAGGATCGCGGACTCGCCCGGGTTGAGGATCGGCGTACCGGTGTCGACGCCGAAGACGCCGACGTTGGTGATGGTCACCGTGCCGCCCGCCATCGCCGCCGGGGACGTCTTGCCGTCCCGGGCCGTGGTGACCAGCTCGCCCAGCGCTTCCGCGAGCTGCGGCAGCGTCTTGTCGTGCGCGTCCTTGATGTTCGGCACGATGAGACCGCGCGGGGTGGCCGCGGCGATGCCCAGGTTGACGTAGTGCTTCTGCACGATCTCCTGGTCGGCCTCGTCCCAGGCGGCGTTGACCTCGGGGTTCCGCTTGATTGCGACGAGGAGGGCCTTGGCGATGATGAGGAGCGGGTTGACCCGCACCCCCGCCATGTCCTTGTCCTCCTTGAGCTCGGCCACGAGCTTCATCGTGCGCGTCACGTCGACCGTGACGAACTCGGTGACGTGCGGCGCGGTGAACGCGCTGCCGACCATCGCCTGAGCGATGGCCTTGCGGACGCCCTTGACCGGGATACGGGTCTCGCGGGCGGAATCCGAGGCGGCGGCGGGGACAGCGGCTGCCGGGGCCTGGGGGGCCACCGGGGACGCGACCGCCGCGGGAGCCTCGGAAGCGGCCGGAGCCGCCGCCGCGTGGACGTCCTCGCGGGTGATGATGCCGTCCTTGCCGGTCGGCACCACCGTCGCCAGGTCGATGCCCAGGTCCTTGGCCAGCTTGCGGACCGGCGGCTTGGCGAGCGGGCGGCCGCCTGCCGGAGCACCGGTCGGCGAGGCCGCCGCCGGAGCGGGCGCCGGCGCCCCGTGCCCGTTCAGCTCGGCCTGCACCGCCGCCGCGACGGCGGCGGCCTCGGGCGCGGCGGCCGCGCCCTTGCGCGGGCGGCGCTTGGTGGAGGTCTCGGCGACCCCGTAGCCCACCAGGACCGGCGTGCGGCCCTTCGGCGCGGCCTCGGCCTCCGGCGCCTCCACCGGCTCCTGGGCCGGAGCGGCGGCGGCCGGGGCGGGCGCGTCGCCGCTGCCCGGAGCCACGTCGATCGCGATGATCACCTGGCCGACATCGACGGTCGTGCCCTCGGGGAAGCGCAGCTCGTGCACCACCCCGTCGAACGGGATCGGCAGCTCGACGGCCGCCTTCGCCGTCTCGACCTCGCACACGACCTGGCCGTCGGTGACGGTGTCGCCGGGCTGGACGAACCACTTGAGGATCTCGGCCTCGGTCAGTCCTTCACCCACGTCGGGCATCTTGAACTCACGGAAGCGAGCAGACGTTTCGGTCATCGTCGTCACGAACCCTCTCCTCAGAACGCCAGCGAGCGGTCGACGGCGTCGAGCACCCGGTCCAGACCGGGCAGGTACTCGTCCTCCAGCCGGGCCGGCGGGTAGGGGACGTGGTAGCCGCCGACCCGCAGTACGGGGGCTTCGAGGTGGTAGAAGCAGCGCTCGGTGATCCGGGCGGCGATCTCCGCGCCGGAGCCGTAGAAGACGGGCGCCTCGTGGACGACCACGACCCGGCCGGTCCTCTCCGCCGACTTCTGGACGGCGTCGAAGTCGATCGGGGCCATCGAACGCAGGTCCAGGACCTCGATCGACTTGCCCTCCTCCTGGGCGGCCGCGGCCGCCTCAAGGCAGACCTTGACCATCGGCCCGTACGCGACGAGCGTGAGGTCGCTGCCCTCGCGGACGGTGACTGCCTTGTGCAGCGGGCCGGGGATGGACTCGGTGTCGACCTCGCCCTTGTCCCAGTAGCGGCGCTTGGGCTCGAAGAAGATGATGGGGTCGTCGCTCTGGACGGCCTGCTGCATCATCCAGTACGCGTCGCTCGCGTTGGACGGCGAGACCACCTTCAGGCCCGCGACGTGCGCGAAGAGCGCCTCGGGGGACTCGCTGTGGTGCTCGACGGCGCCGATGCCACCGCCGTACGGAATGCGCACGACGACCGGCAGCTTGACCTTGCCCAGCGCGCGGGCGTGCATCTTGGCGAGCTGCGTGACGATCTGGTCGTACGCGGGGAAGACGAAGCCGTCGAACTGGATCTCGACGATGGGGCGGTAGCCGCGCAGGGCCAGGCCGATCGCCGTGCCGACGATGCCGGACTCGGCGAGCGGGGTGTCGATCACCCGGTCCTCGCCGAAGTCCTTCTGCAGCCCGTCGGTGATCCGGAAGACACCGCCCAGTTTGCCGACGTCCTCGCCCATGATGAGGACCTTGGGATCGGTGTCGAGGGCGAGGCGGAGCGACTCGTTGAGCGCTTTCGCGATGGACATCTTTTCCGCGGCCATGGCTACTTGCCCTCCTCGGCAGAGTCGGCGAACGATGCCTGGTAGGCGGCGAACTGGGCGCGCTCCTCGTCCACGAGGGAGTTGCCGTCGGCGTAGGCGTGCTCGAACAGGGCCATCGGCTCCGGGTCGGGCATCGCGCGTACCGCTTCCCGTACCCGCTTGCCGAGGGTCTCGCTCTCCTCGTCCAGGGCGGTGAAGAAGGCGTCGTCCGCGAACTTCTCCTTCTCCAGGTACGCGCGCAGCCGCAGGATCGGGTCCTTGGCCTCCCAGGCGGCCCGCTCCTCGTCGGCCCGGTACTTCGTCGGGTCGTCGGAGGTGGTGTGGGCGCCCATGCGGTAGGTGAACGCCTCGACGAGGGTCGGCCCCTCGCCGCGGCGGGCCCGCTCCAGCGCGGAGCGGGTGACGGCGAGGCAGGCGAGGACGTCGTTGCCGTCGACGCGGACGCCGGGGAAGCCGAAGCCCTGGGCGCGCTGGTAGAGCGGCACGCGGGTCTGCCGCTCGGTGGGCTCGGAGATGGCCCACTGGTTGTTCTGGCAGAAGAAGACGACCGGGGCGTTGTAGACCGCGGAGAAGGTGAACGACTCGGCGACGTCGCCCTGGCTGGAGGCGCCGTCACCGAAGTACGCGATCACGGCGGAGTCCGCGCCGTCCTTGGCGACCCCCATGGCGTAGCCGGTGGCGTGCAGCGTCTGCGAGCCGATGACGATCGTGTACAGGTGGAAGTTGTTGCTGTTCGGGTCCCAGCCGCCGTGGTTCACACCGCGGAACATGCCGAGCAGGTTGGTCGGGTCCACGCCTCGGCACCAGGCGACCCCGTGCTCCCGGTAGGTCGGGAAGACGTAGTCGTCGTCGCGCAGGGCGCGGCCACTGCCGATCTGGGCGGCCTCCTGGCCGAGCAGCGAGGCCCACAGGCCCAGCTCGCCCTGACGCTGGAGGGCGGTCGCCTCGGCGTCGAAGCGGCGGGTGAGCACCATGTCCCGGTACAGGCCGCGCAGCTCTTCCGCGCTCAGGTCGATGCTGTAGTCCGGGTGCTCGACGCGCTCGCCCTCGGGCGTCAGCAGCTGTACGAGCTGGGGCTCGGCGCTCTGCGGCTTCTTGGCGGCGCTGGTCCGCTTGCTGGCGCGTCGCGGTTTACGCGCGGCGGCAGTGCTCTCCACGGTCACGTGCGTGCTCCTCCGTCGGTCCGGCCCCCGGGGTCTGCCGGGAACCAGTGCGGCTCGCCTGAGTCCGGAGCCGTGCACGGGGTGGGTGCCGGTCGGGCCGGGATCAGGCGTGACAGGTGCCCCGGCGAGCGCCCTGTCATAGGCACGTTACCCAGTGCATCGCATAACTGCGAAACCCTCTCTGACCTGCGATTTTGCTTGGATTTCCAAGTAAATCGAAAAAAACGCGAAGCGCTGCTGGTCAGGGCACTGGAAACAGCCTTGCAGGCCGCCGGAACAACGGCACGTTATCCCGCGGATCAGCGCCAGGGAAGAGCGGAGGGGAGGCGAGTATGTGAGACTGCGATCGTGCGCGAAGATGGAAAAATCACGGTATTTCTGCTCGACGATCATGAGGTCGTCCGGCGTGGCGTCCATGAGCTGCTCGCCTCCGAACCGGACATCGAGGTGGTCGGCGAGGCCGGCACGGCAGCGGACGCCCTGGCGCGGATCCCGGCGACGCGGCCCGACGTGGCGGTGCTCGACGTGCGGCTGCCGGACGGCAGCGGGGTGGAGGTGTGCCGGGAAGTCCGTTCCCAGGACGAGAACATCAAATGCCTGATGCTCACCTCGTACGCCGATGACGAGGCGCTTTTCGACGCGATCATGGCGGGCGCCTCGGGCTATGTGCTGAAGGCGATCCGCGGCGATGAACTGCTGAATGCCGTGCGGGACGTGGCGGCCGGAAAATCCCTGCTGGACCCCGTGGCGACCGCCCGGGTGCTGGAGCGGCTGCGTGACGGCGGCACCGCCAAGGGGGACGACCGGCTCGCGGGCCTCACCGAGCAGGAGCGCAAGATCCTGGACCTGATCGGGGAAGGGCTGACCAACCGCGTCATCGGGGAGCGGCTGCACCTCGCCGAGAAGACCATCAAGAACTACGTCTCCAGCCTGCTGTCCAAGCTGGGCATGGAACGCCGCTCGCAGGCCGCCGCGTACGTCGCACGGCTCCAGGCCGAGCGCCGCTGAACCGCCCCGGGCGGCGGGACTTTGGTCCCGCGCCACCCGGGGCAGGCGACTCTTACGCGGCCCCTACGCGCGGGGGACAGTGGAGGCCATGTCCTTCGACTCCCACGGCTCCCCCCGCGAACGCCGCGCGGTAGGCACGATCGAGCGGACCGGGCCGGCCGAGCCCCTCGATCTGCTCGGCCGGGTCCCCTACGGCCGCCTCGCGACCAGCATGCGGGCCCTGCCGTTCCTGGCGGTGGCCCGGCACGTCGTGAGCGACGGCCGCATCCTGCTGCGGATGCACCGGGGCTTCGGCCACCACGAAGCGTGCGACGGGAGCGTCGTGGCGTACGGGGCGGACAACTACAACGACGCGGCCTCGGGCGACGGCGGCAACCTGTGGTCGGTGCAGTTCACCGGGCCCGCCGAGATCGTGCGCCTCTGCCCCGAGCAGGAGGAACTGTTCGGCGCGGCTCCCGTCAGCGTCAACGGGGAGCCCTACGCGCCGGCGTACCTCCGGGTCGATCCGCACTTCGTCACGGAACACACGCTGGACTTCTGAGCCTGTGCCCCTCTAGCGCACCGGCAGGGGTGACCGCAAGTCCGCAAAGCGGCCACGCAGAGTGATCTAACATCTGGTAAGTGCCGCGCTCATATGTCACTCGTCCACCTGTTCCCCCGGTCGGCGAGGTGCTGCGCCGTTACCCCGGCGTGGGCGAGCCGCTCGCCTGCGAGCCGATCACCAAAGGCCTGCTGAACCACGGATACCGCGTCTCCACGACGAGCGGTTCCTACTTCCTCAAGCACCATCTCGACAAGAAGCACCTGGACGACACCAGCGGCGAACGCGCCGCGATCGTGCGCCAGCACCGTGCCACCCAGCGCCTGAAGTCGCTCGGTGTGCCCGTCGTGCCGCCGCTGACGGACACCCGGGGCGACACCGTCACCGTGATCGGCGAACGCTGCTACGCCCTGCACCCCTGGGTCGAGGGCCTCCACCGGGTCGGCGCCCAGCTGACCCTCGCCCAGTCGCGCCGGCTCGGCACGCTGCTCGGCACCGTGCACACCGGCCTGGAACAGGTGATGGCACCGCGCGACGGCCCGCCCCGCGCGAGCCCGCCCGGCCGGCCGGGACACCGCAGCCCCGACGCCGCCGACACCTTCGCGCTGATCGACGACCTGCTGGCCGCCGCGCGCGGCGAGGACGGCCGGGACACCCCGCGCGACGCGTTCGACGAACTCGCCGTGCACCGGCTCGTGGAGCGCCGCGCCCTGCTCGAACAGCACGCCCACCGCCGCCCGCCCACGCCGGAGGGGCCCGCCACCGGCTGGGTGCACGGGGACTTCCACCCGCTGAACCTGCTCTACCGGGGCGCCGACCCGGTCGCGATCGTGGACTGGGACCGGCTGGACGTACAGCCGCGTGCCGAGGAGGCGGTACGGGCGGCGGCGATCTTCTTCGTCCGGCCGGCCGGGGAGCTGGACCTCGCGAAGGTACGCGCCTACGCCCGGGCGTACCGGCGGGCCGCCGGGGCGGGGGCCGGGGAACTGGCGGCCGCGGTGCACCGGGTGTGGTGGGAGCGGCTCAACGACTTCTGGATACTGCGCTGGCGCTACCGCCTGGACGACCGCAGGGCCGACCCGCAGTTTCCCGCGGTGTCGGCCCTGGCGGTGTGGTGGACGCGCGAGTACGAGGCGGTGTGCGCGGCCTTCACGGAGTGACCGGCGCCGACCGGCGTGTGCCGGCCGGCTCCGGTGGATGCCTCAGCCCGTCGTGGCGCCCAGCGCCGTCTCGCCGGGCGTCGTGCCCGTACCGCCGTCCTCGCCGCCGGCCCCGCCGTCGTCACCGGCGCCGCCCGGGGTGCCGGGGTCGGTCGTCGGGTCCGTGGGCTCGCCCGTGGGCTCGCCGGTGCTGCCCTCGTTGGTGCTGCCGTCCGACGTGCCGCCGTCCGTGCCGGTCGGCGTCGGGGACGGGCTGAACGTCGGCTCGCTCGGGGTCGGGTCCGGGGTCCACTGCGGCGGGTTCGGCTCGGTCCGGCCACCGCTGGTGGTGTCCGGCTCCTCCGGCTCCTCGCTCTCCTCCTCGGTCGGCTCCTCCGAGGGCTCGTCCTCGGACTGGCTGACCGAGGTCGACGGGGTGACCGGGTCCTTCTTGTCGCCGTCGCCCTGCGCCGCGTTGAGGGCGAAGGCGACGCCCGCGCCGATCGCGATCAGGGCCAGCAGGACGAAGAGCCACATCTTGCCGCGCCCGCCGGAGCGCCGCTGCCCGCCGCCGTCGTACCCCCCGTCGTCCGGGTTGAACGGGGGCAGGATCGGGCCCTGCGAGGTGTCCCCGTGCATCGGGTGCCCCGTGCCCATCGCGCGGGTGGAGCCGGTCATGCCGTGCGGCGGAGTCTGGCCCCCCTCGTGCAGCGCGACCGGGCCGGTGTTCCAGGTGCCCGTGTGGCCGCCCTGCACCTGGAGCATCTGCAGGCTGTACTGGACGAGCCCGCGCATCTCCTCGGCGCTCTGGAAACGGTCGTCCGGGTCCTTCGCCAGCGAGCGCATCACCATCCCGTCCAGCTCCGGCGGGACCACGTCCGAGACCTCGGAGGGCGGCACCGGGATGTCCTGGACGTGCTGGTAGACCACCGAGAGCGGGGTCTCGCCGGTGAACGGGGGCCGCAGCGCCAGCAGCTCGTAGAGCAGGCAGCCGGTGGCGTACAGGTCGGACCGGTGGTCGACGGCCTTGCCGAGCGCCTGCTCGGGGGAGAGGTACTGCGGCGTACCCATGACCATGCCGGTCTGGGTCATCGTCGACTGCGCGCCGTGCAGCGCGCGGGCGATGCCGAAGTCCATCACCTTGACCGCGCCGGAATCCGTGATGATCACGTTGGCGGGCTTGATGTCGCGGTGCACGATGCCGTGCTGGTGCGAATAGGCGAGGGCTTCCAGTACACCCGAGACGATGATCAGCGCCTGCTCGGGCGGCGGGGCCTCGGCGGTCAGGAGCAGATCGCGGATGGTCCGGCCCTCGACCAGTTCCATCACGATGTACGGGACGGTCTGGCCGCCCACGACGTCCTCGCCGGAGTCGTACACGGCGACGATCGCATGGTGGTTGAGGCCCGCGACGGACTGTGCCTCGCGGGTGAAGCGGGCCTTGGAGACCGGGTCCTCGGCCAGGTCGGAGCGGAGCAGTTTCACCGCGACCGTGCGTCCGAGCCGGACGTCCTCCGCCGCGTAGACCTCTGCCATGCCGCCGCGGCCGAGCCGGTGGGTCATCCGGTAACGGCCGTCACCGACGACGCCGCCGACGCCCCAGGAGTCGGTGCCATCCGAGACTCCGCCGCCGTTTGCTTCGGAATCGGGTGCCATCAGTCCTCGCCGTCGTATCTGTCCGCGCGTCCGCGGGTTCTCACGGTGCCTTGCTGCATTGCCACGTCACGCTACAGCCTCCGCCGGACACCACGGTTCCGCTCCGGCAGGATCATCGGGCCGCCCGGCGCGTCCTGCACATGAATTTGATGCGTTTCCTGTAACGCTTCCGAGACGCTTCTTGTGCGTAGGGTCACGGAACGGGCACCCGGCTTGACGTGTCGGACCCCTACGGCAGACTTGGCGCGTAATCGCGTTGTACGGGAACCGCGTCGCACGCAATCACGTCAGACAGAAACACGTCGGACAGAAACACCGCGTGCGACCGCGCGCCGCCGAGGGGGATGCAAGTCATGAGCCAGGACGGCGCACAGGGCCGCTATGCGGGCGGGGCGGTCGCGGGCGGCCGCTACCAGCTGCGCGACCTGCTCGGCGAGGGCGGGATGGCGTCCGTCTACCTGGCCTACGACTCGGCCCTGGACCGCCAGGTCGCGATCAAGACCCTGCACACCGAGCTCGGCCGCGAGCAGTCCTTCCGCGAGCGCTTCCGGCGCGAGGCGCAGGCCGTCGCCAAGCTCCAGCACACCAACATCGTCTCCGTCTTCGACACCGGCGAGGACGAGCTCGGTGGTGCGCTGATGCCGTACATCGTCATGGAGTACGTCGAGGGGCAGCCGCTCGGCTCGGTGCTGGCGGCCGACATCCGCCAGCACGGCGCGATGCCGGCCGACAAGGCCCTCAAGGTGACGGCGGACGTGCTCGCCGCCCTGGAGACCAGCCATGAGATGGGCCTGGTCCACCGGGACATCAAGCCGGGCAACGTGATGATGACCAAGCGCGGCGTCGTCAAGGTCATGGACTTCGGCATCGCCCGCGCCATGCAGTCCGGCGTCACCTCGATGACCCAGACCGGCATGGTCGTCGGCACCCCGCAGTACCTCTCCCCCGAGCAGGCCCTCGGCCGCGGCGTCGACGCCCGGTCCGACCTCTACTCGGTCGGGATCATGCTCTTCCAGCTGCTCACCGGCCGGATCCCGTTCGACGCGGACTCACCGCTGGCCATCGCGTACGCGCATGTGCAGGAGGAGCCGGTCGCGCCCTCCAGCATCAACCGGTCGGTCACCCCGGCGATGGACGCCCTCGTCGCCCGCGCGCTCAAGAAGAACCCGAACGAGCGCTTCCCCAGCGCCGCCGCGATGCGCGACGAGATCGCCCGCGTGCTGAACGCCTCCGGCGGCCAGACCGGCGCCCCGATGATCGTGTCCGGCGGCGGGCCCGCCAACAGCGGCTCCGGCGTCGGCTCGGCGGTGTTCCCGCCGGTCGACCAGAGCGCCCCGGCGCCCCACAGCGTCCAGACGCCGTACCAGCCGCATCCGCACCAGCAGCCGGGGCCGTACAGCCAGCCCACGCCCGCGCCCACACCGAGCTACGGCTACCCGCAGTCCGGCCAGGTCCAGGGCTACCCGGCCCCGGGCCGGCTGTCCCACCAGACCCCGCCGCCGTACTCGATCAACCCGCAGCACGCGACGGCCGTGGGCACCACCGGTGGCGGCGGTTCGAAGCGGAACATGCCGGTCGTCGTCGGCTCGATCGTCGTGGCCCTGCTGGCCGTCGGCGGTCTGATCACCGCGATCGCCCTCCAGGGCGACGGCAAGGACGACGAGGCGGGCAAGGGCGGCGAGACGGGCACCGAGCAGGTGGAGGGCTACCGCCCGCCGGAGCGCAACCGGACGATGAAGGAGACGGAGTGCTCCAACGCCTCCGAGGACTCCAACGACCCGAAGAAGGTCCGCGCACCCAACTTCATCTACAAGGACATCCTGTCGGCGAAGTCGTGCGCGGCCGCCGCGGGCTGGACGATCAAGGTGATCGAGGAGCCGGGCAACACCTATGCCGAGGACCAGGTCGTCGGCCAGTTCCCGTCCTCCGGTGCGGCGGTCGACGAGCGCGGCGCCCACTTCGAGCTGAAGGTCTCCACCGGAAAGCCGTCCTGAACCACCGGGAAGCCGTCCTGGCCATCGGTATGCCGTCCTGAAACGCCGGTGTCCGAAGGTGATCGTTACGGTTCACGGATCTCGCCGGATCTTCGCCATGGACCGGTACGTGGACCGGTAACAGGCCCCTGTCTTCCGGATACCGCGTCCGGGATGCCGGATGCAGGGGCCCGTGTGACGCTGATCTCATGGCTCCAGGACTTCCGGCCGCATGGCCGTCGAGGTGTGCGGTCTGTCTGCTGGCGGCGGCCGGAGCGGCGCTGGGGCCGTCGGCCGGCTCCGCCCACGGTTCATCGGCGCCCCACGGTCCGCCGTCCGTGACCGCCACGGCACCGGGGACGTCGGGCCGTACCGCCACCGCATCCGCCGCCCCGTCCTCTCCGCCGCCCGCCCCGTCGGGCTCCGCGTCGCCCTCGGCGCTGCCTTCCGCGCTGCCCCTGCCGTCCGGCGTCCCGGCTTCCGGAGCGCCGGGGACCGGTCCGGCCCCGTCCTCCCCGGTGGCGACCGGAAGCGGCGCGCAGCCCCCCGGCGGAGCCGGTTCCGGGCCCGGGGCCGACGCACCGGAACCCTCTTCCTCCTCTTCCGCTTCGCCCGACGTATCGGGGTCGACGGCGCCCCTGGCCGGGCGCGAGGCCGGGGCGGGAAAGGCGCGTCCCGGGCGTTCGCTGTCGCCGATGGAGCTGGCGCGGGCCGGGGACCCCGTCGAGGAGGAACCGCCAAAGGAGACCGACCAGGGGATCGCGGACCCCGTCGACCTGCCTGCTTCCACGCCACCGCCCGACGCGTTCAGCGATCCGGGACAGCGTTCCGGGCAGGCGCTGGACGCCGCTGCCGTACGGCGGGTGCAGCAGGTCTCGCTCGGCACGGGCATCGCCCTGGTCGGGCTGGGACTCGGCTTCCTCGCGTTCCGTATGCGCCGCGCGAACTGATCGTCGCGCCTTTCCGTTCCGGCTCCGACGGAACTTGCCAGGACGAACATACTCGGTATACATACTCAGTATGTCCATTCGCCACGGCCTGCTGGCCCTGCTGGAGCGGGGCCCTCGTTACGGGTCCCAGCTCCGCACCGAGTTCGAGTCGCGCACCGGCTCCACCTGGCCCCTGAACGTCGGCCAGGTCTACACGACGCTCAGCCGCCTGGAGCGGGACGGGCTGATCGTCCAGGAGGGCTCGGACGACGCCGGGCACGACCTCTACGCGATCACCGACGAGGGCCGCACCGAGCTGCGCAGTTGGTTCGAGACCCCCGTGGACCGCACCAGTCCGCCCCGCGACGAACTGGCCATCAAGCTCGCCATGGCCGTGGGAGCCCCGGGCGTCGACATCCGGGACGTCATCCAGTCCCAGCGCCACCACACGCTCAAGGCGATGCAGGACTACACCCGGCTCAAGGCCCAGGCCCTGGCCGACGTCCCCGCCAACCGGGACGAGGTCGCCTGGCTCCTCGTCGTGGAGCAGCTGATCTTCCAGGCGGAGGCCGAGGCCCGCTGGCTCGACCACTGCGAGTCCCGGCTCGTCCGCCTCGCCACGGCCGCCGCCACGGAGCCCTCGACCGAGCCCGGCCGGGCGGCCACCCGCGGTCCGGCCCGTGCGCTGGCCGACCGCACCCGCTCCCAGCGCTGACACCGCGCCTCCCGGCCCCGGCACCGCCACTCCTGCCCGCCCCAGACCATTCCTGGTTTGTCACCAGTTGTCCCTAGGGGGAACCACCCGCCATGCCGTCCGCCACCCAGCCGCCCCCGTCGTCCTCCGGGACGCCCGGCGGCAGCCCCGTACTCGAACTGCGGGCGCTGACCCGTACCCATGGCTCCGGCGTCGCGGAGGTGCACGCCCTGCGCGGGATCGACCTCTCGGTCCACCCCGGTGAACTGGTCGCCGTGATGGGCCCCTCCGGCTCCGGCAAGTCCACCCTGCTGACCCTGGCCGGCGGGCTCGACACCGCCACGAGCGGCCAGGTCGTCATCGAGGGCCAGGACATCGCCGCTCTCGGTCCCAAGGGCATGGCCGCCCTGCGCCGCCGCAGCGTCGGCTACGTCTTCCAGGACTACAACCTCATCCCCGCCCTGACCGCCGCCGAGAACATCGCACTGCCCCGCGAACTCGACGGCGTCTCCGTGCGCAAGGCACGCAAGGAGGCCCTCGCCGCGCTGGCCGAGATGAAGCTTGCGGAGATCGCCGACCGCTTCCCCGACGAGATGTCCGGGGGCCAGCAGCAGCGCGTCGCCATCGCCCGCGCCCTGGTCGGCGACCGGCGCCTCGTGCTCGCCGACGAGCCGACCGGAGCGCTCGACTCCGAGACCGGCGAGGCCGTCCTCGCCCTGCTGCGCACCCGCTGCGACCAGGGCGCGGCCGGCGTCATGGTGACCCATGAGCCCCGGTACGCGGCCTGGGCCGACCGGGTCGTGTTCCTCCGGGACGGCTCGATCGTCGACCAGACGGTGACCACGGGAGCCGACTCCCTGCTCGCCGCCGGAACCACCGGGGCCACCGCGTGAACCCTCTCCCCGGCTGGCGCGCGGCCTTCCGCATAGCCCGGCGCGACGCGGCTCGGGCCAAGGGGCGCAGCGCCCTGGTCGTCGCGATGATCGCCCTGCCGGTCCTCGGCGTGACCGCCGCCGACCTCACCTACCGCAGCGCCCTGCCCACCAAGGCCGAGGAGCTGACGGCGGAACTGGGTTCGGCCGACGCCCGGTTCGCGGCCACGAGCATGGGCCCGGTGAAACTCCACCAGATGCCCGACGGCATCAACTGGAGCGCCCCCGAGGGCGCCCCCGACCCGACCCCCGAGGAGCAGGCGAAGCCGGTCGACGTGCCGACCGCCTTCCCGGAGGGTTCGCGGTATCTGACCGAGCGGAGTCTGCCCGCGGCGGTGACCACCCGGCACGGCATCGCCGACACCGCCATCACCGAACTGCGCATCTCCGACCCGATGATGCGCGGCCGGATCGAGCTGACCGACGGCTCCTACCCGCGCAAGAAGTCCGAGATCGCCGCGACCTCGGACTTCGTCAAGTCGGCCGGGCTCTCCATCGGCGACCGCGTCACCGTACGCGGCCCCGAGCAGACCTACACCCTCACCGGCACGGTCGAACTCCCCGCCGATCTGCGGGCTGACGCCCTCTACGCGCTCCCCGGCTCGGTCATCGCCCCGTGGCAGAAGTCCGCCGACCGCGACAAGACGATCCTGCCGCCCCAGCCGAGCGACCCGAAGTGGCTGGTGAAGGGCCCGGCCGGGGCGGGCGTGACCTGGCAGGACATCCTCGCGGCCAACAAGAGGGGCGTGGTGGTCGTCTCCCGCCAGGTCGCCCTGGACCCGCCGCCGGACTCCGAGGTTCCGATGGCCTCGATGAGCAGCGGGTACTCCACCGAGACGGAGACCACCGCCGCGGTTCTCACAGTGGCCGCCATGGCCGTCCTGGAGATCGTGCTGCTGGCCGGTCCGGCGTTCGCCGTGGGCGCGCGGCGTTCGCGCCGCCAGTTGGGCCTGGTCGGCTCGTGCGGCGGCAGCCGGGGCCAGGTCCGGGCCGTGGTGCTCGCGGGCGGCGCGGTGCTCGGCGGGGTCGGCGCGCTGGCCGGGGTCGGCGCCGGGTTCGGCCTGACCGCCCTGTTCCGCCCGATGATCGAGGACTACACGGGCAACCGCTTCGGCGAACTGACCGTACGGCCCTGGGAGATTCTCGCCATCGCCGTGCTCGGCCTGGTCACCGGTGTCCTCGCCGCGCTCGCCCCGGCGATCGTCGCGGGCCGCCAGTCGGTCCTGGAGTCGCTCACCGGCCGGCGCGGCACCCGGCGCAGCTCCCGCGTGCTGCCCGTGATCGGCGTCATCGCGCTCACCGCGGGTACCGGCGTCGCGGTCTACGGCGGGGTGGCCGGCGACACCGCCTTCGTCGCCGGCGGTTCCGTCCTGGCCGAACTGGGGGTGCTCGGCTGCATCCCGGTGATCGTCGGCTTCCTGGGCCGGCTCGGCAGGCGGCTCCCGCTCACGCCCCGGATCGCCCTGCGGGACGCGGCCCGCAACCGCGGCCGCACCGCCCCCGCGGTCGCCGCCGTGATGGCGGCCGTCGCGGGCAGCGTCGCCATCGCCACGTACACCAGCAGCCACGCTGTCGAGCAGGAGTACGACTTCGTGCCCAACATGACGCCGGGCACCGTCGCGCTGGCAGCCTCCGACATCGGGGCGGACGCCGAACTCCCCCGCTCCCGGGCGGCCGTCGAGCAGAACTACCCGGTCAGCGGCAGGCCCGCCGACTTCGGGCGGGTCTGGGCCGGCAGCGACTGCTCGGTCTACTACGAGGAGGAGAACGGCTGCGGCACCCTCGAACTCGTCAAGCCCACCGGCAAGGGCCACGCCTGCGCGCTCAAGGGCAAGGGCGCCAGGGAACTCGCCCTGCGGCTCTCCGCCGACGAGCACAAGCGGATGATGAACTCCCCGGCCTGCATGGACGAGAACTACACGATGGTCGCGTTCGGCACCGGTGACCACAAGATCGTCATCGGCGGAGCGGACGTCCTCGACACGTATGTGAAGCTCGACGACCCGGCGGCGGCGAAGGCCCTGGCCGAGGGCTTCCCCGTGCTGCTGAACCCGGCGTACGCGGAGAGGGGCGAGGTCACCCTCAAGGCCGCCCACATCTACAACGACCGGGACAAGAAGAACCGGGCCCGGCACCCCGGCAAGGCCCGCACCACCACGGATCGGCTGAAGGTGTACGTCGCGCCGGACCGCTTCGCCGCGACGCCCGGCATCCGGATGATCATGCCGCAGAGGACCGCCGAGCGGCTCGGGCTGCACGTCGAGGAGTACGGCAGCTTCTACGCGCTCGGCCGCGATGCCACGGACGCCGAGGAGCAGGCGGCCCACGCGGCCCTCGACCGGGCCGGTAACCGTGCGTACCTGATGAGCTCCAACGAGATCTTCCGGACCCAGGACGACACGATCCTGCTGATCCTCGCCCTCTTCGCCGGTGTGGTGACCCTGGGCGCGGCGGCCATCACCACCGGGCTGTCCAAGGCCGACGCGGAGGCCGACCTCACCACGCTCAGTGCGGTGGGCGCGCCCCCGGGCGTACGGCGTTCGCTGTCCGGCTTCCAGTGCCTGGTCGTGGCCCTGACCGGGGTCCTGCTGGGAACGGCGGCGGGGCTCGTCCCCGCGGTCGCCCTGCGCCTGACCGATCTGCGCGCGGCGCTGGCGGAGATGCGCGAGGACCCGATGCAGTCGGCGTACACGCCGATCGTGATGCCGTGGGAGACCGTCGGGCTGCTGGCCCTGGTCGTCCCGGTGCTCGCCGGTCTGCTGGCCGCCGCTCTCACCAGCTCCCGGCTGACCCTGGCCCGGCGCGCGGGCTGAACGGCGTGTCCGGGCCTCCCGGAAGGGTTCCGGTGCCCCCGAAGACGGTGGATCTTCCGTTTTCGGGGGCACCAACGTGGTGTACGGCACGTGTGCGAGACAATGGCGGCATGGAAATGCCGAGGAATGACCGGTCGCAGGAGCACCCGCAGGTCCTTGTCGTGGGCCAGGACGGAATGGCTATCGGCGGCGGTGCCAGTGACGACGAGTCGCGCGAGGTCCCGGTGACGGAAATGGTGGAACAGCCCGCGAAGGTCATGCGCATCGGCAGCATGATCAAGCAACTTCTGGAGGAGGTCAGGGCGGCTCCTCTCGACGAGGCGAGCCGGGTCAGGCTCAAGGAGATCCACGCCAGCTCCGTGAAGGAGCTGGAGGACGGCCTGGCGCCCGAGCTGGTCGAGGAGCTGGAGCGGCTCTCCCTGCCGTTCACCGAGGAGTCGGTGCCCTCCGAGGCCGAGCTGCGGATCGCCCAGGCCCAGCTCGTGGGCTGGTTGGAGGGGCTCTTCCACGGAATCCAGACGGCGCTGTTCGCCCAGCAGATGGCGGCTCGCGCCCAGCTGGAGCAGATGCGCCGCGCCCTGCCGCCCGGTATGGCCCACGAGGACGAGGAAGGCGGTGCGGACCCGCACGGCCCGATCCGTTCGGGCCCCTACCTGTAATTCCGTGTCCGTTCCCGATCCGGGCCCGGCCCGGATCGGGAACGGACCTGATCAGCCGGCCGCCGGCGTCACCAGCAGGACCTTGCCGATGTGCGCACTGGACTCCAGCACCCGGTGCGCCTCGGCGGCGTCCGCCATCGGCAGCGCCCGGTCCACCACGGGCTTGACCACCCCGCCGCCGATCAACGGCCACACGTGCTCGCGTACGGCGGCGACGATGGCGGCCTTCTCCTGGAGCGGGCGGCCCCGCAGGGAGGTCGCGGTGACGGCGGCCCGCTTGGCCAGCAGGGCTCCGAGGTTCAGCTCACCCTTGGCACCGCCCTGGAGACCGATGATCGCGAGGCGGCCGTTGACGGCGAGCGCCTGGACGTTCCGGTCCAGGTACTTGGCGCCGATCAGGTCCAGGATGACGTCGGCCCCCGCTCCGGCGGTGTTCTCCCGGATCTCCTCGACGAAGTCCTGCTCGCGGTAGTTGATGAGGATGTCCGCCCCCAGCTCCGCGCACCGGGCGAGCTTCTCGGGACTGCCCGCCGTGACCGCGACCCGGGCCCCGACGGCCTTCGCCAGCTGGGTCGCCATCGTGCCGATGCCGCTGGAGCCGCCGTGCACCAGGAAGGTCTCGCCGGGACGCAGATGGGACACCATGAAGACGTTGGACCACACCGTCGCGGTGACCTCGGGCAGCGCCGCGGCCTCCACCACGTCGACGCCCTCCGGCACTGGGAGGAGCTGGCCGGCCGGAACGGCGACCTTCTCCGCGTAACCGCCGCCCGCCAGCAGCGCGCACACGGCGTCGCCGACCGCCCAGCCGGTCACCCCGGGACCGAGCGCGACGACACGGCCCGCGCACTCCAGGCCGGGGTAGGGGGACGCGCCGGGCGGCGGGTCGTAGAAGCCCTGCCGCTGGAGCACATCGGCACGGTTCACAGCGCTGGCGACGACCTCGACGAGGACCTCGCCCTCGCCGGGTACGGGATCGGGCACCTCGGCCCAGACGAGCGCCTCGGGGCCACCGGGTTCGGGAATCGTGATCGCATGCATGGCCGCGAGGCTACTCCCGCCGCGCTCGCCGGGGCGGATGCCTCGTCGATCAGGGTCGCTGGTGCGGAGGCATCGGGTTCTTCGGCACCGCGGTCGAACTGGGGCTCGCTCGCACGATGGTGATGACCCGGTCCGTCAACTGCAGGGGGCTGGCCGCCGGATCGTCGTAACCGAGCAGCCGGTGTCCGCGCAGCACACTGACGACCAGATCATCCGTCTCCCGTACGCTCTTGCCCACCTCGGCCTTTATGACCGGCCGTTCGACGAGATCGAGGCCGCTGCCCTGCTGGATCAGGTCCTCCATCACGGTGCCCGCGCTCGGGCTGAGGACGGAGAGGCCGAGCAGCCGTCCGGCGGCGCTGGCGCTGGTGATCACAGCGTCCGCGCCGGACTGCCGGAGCAGGGGCGCGTTCTCCTCCTCACGGACCGCCGCCACGATCTTCGCCCCGCGGTTCAACTGGCGCGCGGTCAGCGCGACCAGGACGGCGGTGTCGTCGCGCTGGGTCGCGATGATGATCTGACGCGCCTTCTGGAGCTCGGCACGGAGCAGCACATCGCTGCGGGTGGCGTCACCGAGCACACCGGTGAAGCCCTCGGCGTTGGCGGCCTCGATCACCTTGGTGGCCGGGTCGACGATGACGATCTGGTCCTTCGACAGACCGGTGGCACAGAGGGTCAGAATCGCCGAGCGGCCCTTCGTGCCGAAGCCGACGACGACGGTGTGGTCTCGCAAGTTGGCTCTCCAACGCTTCAGCCGGAAGTCCTCCCGGGTCCGCTCCGTGAGGACCTCGAGAGTGGTACCGACCAGGATGATCAGGAACATCACGCGCAGCGGTGTCACGAGCACCACGTTGATCAGCCGTGCTCCGTCGCTGTACGGCGTGATGTCGCCGTACCCGGTGGTGGAGAGGGTGACCGTCGCGTAGTAGATCGCGTCCAGCAGGTCGACCTTGCCGTCGGCGTTGTCGTTGTAACCGCTGCGGTCGAGCCAGACGATCAGCACGGTCGCGGCCAGCACGAGCAGCGCCATCAGCAGGCGCTTGGCGACCTGGCGGGCGGGCCCGAGGGCCACCCGGCGGGGGAGCATCACCCGGGTCGGCACGACCAGTTCGTCGGCTCGCCTGGCCATCGCATCGTGGCCGGGAAGTTTCACGTGAAACACCCTTCCGTCCACGGCGTCGCCGGGGCCCATGGGAGATCCAGAATCTCCACCTCGGTGCCGGACCGTACCCCGCCCGGCGGCACCACAGCCAGTCCGTCGGCCGCGGCGATCCCCCGCAGCATCGCAGGGCCGTTGTAACGCAGCGGCGCGACATGGTCCCGGCCGCCCGCCCGGCCCGGGCGATGGACCACGGGGACGAGGCGGGTGTCGTGCGGATGGCCGTGCACCTCGGCGTGGACCAGGGCCCGGTACGGGTCCTGGGCAGCGCGGCCCGCGATGCCCGCGAGCAGCGGCTCCGCGAGCGTCAGCAGTCCTGATACGGCCGCGAGCGGATTACCGGGCAGTCCGACGAGATACGGCCCCTCCGGCGACAGCCGGGCCAGCAGCATGGGGTGGCCGGGGCGGACCGCGACCCCGTCCACGAGCAGTTCGGCCCCGAGGGCATCGAGGACCGGGTGCACATGGTCGACCGGACCGGCGGCGGTGCCCCCGGTGGTGACGATCAGGTCGGCGTCGGAGGAGGTGAGGGCGGAGCGCAGCGCCCCGGCGTCGTCCCCGAGCCGGCGGGGGCCGGAGACCTCGGCGCCGAGGGCCCGCAGCCAGGGGCCGAGCATGGGGCCCAGAGCGTCCCGGATCAGCCCGTCGTGGGGCAGACCGGCGTTGAGCAGTTCGTCGCCGAGGACGAGGATGTCGACGCGTGGGCGGGGCACGACGGGAAGCGCGTCGTACCCGGCGGCCGCGGCGAGGCCGAGCACCGCCGGGGTCACGACCGTCCCGGCCGGAACAAGCTGCTCGCCCGAGCGGCATTCCTGGCCCCGGGGTCTGATGTCCTGCCCGGTGGCCACGGACCGCCGGGCGTGCAGCAGCCCTCTGGCCTCGTCGACGTGGGCGTGCTCGCTGCGGATGACCGCCGTGGTGTCCGGCGGTACCCGGGCGCCGGTGGCGATCCGTACGGCGGTGCCGTCGGGCAGCGCGGCGGCCGGGCCGCGTCCGGCGAGGAGTTCCGCCCCGGTCTCGAACGTCCAGGGGCCGGGTCCGGCCACCGCCCAGCCGTCCATGGCCGAGGTGTCGAAGGACGGCAGATCGGTGAGCGCGCCGAGCGCCTCTGCCAACACGTGCCCCAGCGCACGGTCGAGCGGCAACCGGATCGTCGCGGGCGGGCCGCCCCGCCCCGCCTGGGCCGCGACCGCCCGTGCCCGGTCCCAGGACGGGGGCGGGGGCGTGGCTTCTGCGGGGTCGCCCGGGGAGGTCCGATCGGGGAGGGGCGGCTGTTCGCTGCCGGGCGCGGGGGTGGTGGCCGGAGTAGCGGAGCGGTTGTCGTACGGGTCGCTGTCGCGGCCGTCGTACGGGTCGCTGTCGCGGCCGTCGTACGGGGCGCTGCTCCGGCTGGCGTCCAGGCCCTCGTCCCGGGGGCCTCGGGAGTGCCGGGGGTCCCGGCTGCGGCTCGGACGCTCGTCCGACCCTCCGGACCCGTCGGACCGGCCCGCCCCGCCCGACCCGCCGACCAGGGCGAGCGCCTGCTCGACGGCCCGCTCCTCCTCCTCGCGTGCGCGTTCGCTCGCGGACCCGGCGGCACGGAAGTCACTGCCGGGCTCGCGGCGCGGCCCGTCGGAGCCGGTCACGGTGTCCCGGTCCCCTCGCGGTCGGCGTCGGGCTTCGCCTCGCCCGCCGTCCCGCCCGCCGCTTCGCCGCCCTGTCCCGCCGACTCGGCCGCCTCCGCTTCCCAGCGCAGAGCGAGGGCGGTGGCCTTGCGCGAGGCTTCCGCGACCGCAGCCGCGGCCTCGTCGGGGCCCGCACCGGCGCTCGCCCTGGCTGCCGCGTACCCGACCAGGAAGGTCGTGAGCGGGGCGGCGGGCCGGGCGACTCCGTGCGCGGCGTCACGGGCGAGGTCGAGCAGGACACCGGTGTCGACGTCGAGTTCGATTCCCAGTTCGTTCTTGACCGAGGTGATCCATTCGTCCAGCACGGCCCCATGCTCCCTGATCCGGGCTCGGGCGGCGGCGATGTCGCTCCAAGTGTCGCAGTCGAACGTGGCGACAGGACCCGCGTCGATCCGGGCGAGCTCCAGCTCGGCCGTCAGGATCCGGAGCGGCAGCCCGGCGGAGCTCCCGTACTCGGTGGCGATCAGGGCCAGCTCCCGACGGAGCGGCTCGGCGCGGTACGCGGCCACGAGCGGCTGTTCGCGCCCGTCGGGGTCGGTGCACAGAGCGCCTTCCCGGCCGGGCTGTCCGGCGGCGGAGAGCAGCGCGTCGACCGTGCCCGGGCCGAGGAAAGGCAGGTCGGCGGAGAGAACGAGAACGTACTCCGCCGTCGTCAGCTTCAGCCCTGCGCCGAGCGCCGCCAACGGGCCTCCGCCCTGAGGCACTTCCCGGGTCCAGAGGACCGGCCTGACGGTCGCGCGACGGTCACCCACCACGACGGTGCGAGCCGCGCCGTCGCAGGCCGCGAGGACCCGGTCGAGCAGCGCCCGGCCGCCCACCCGGACTCCTGGCTTGTCGGCGCCGCCGAGCCGCTTCGCGGCCCCTCCGGCAAGGACGATCACGTCGTAGGCGGTCATACGTCGAGTATGGGCGGGGCCCCGGAGCGACGCCCCCGCCGGGGTGGCCGGAAGACCGGCCCCCGCGACCGGGGCGCTCCCGCGACTACAGGGTGCGCAGCAGCACCGCCGGCTGCTCCACGCAGTCCGCCACGTACCGGAGGAAGCCGCCCGCCGTTCCGCCGTCGCACACCCGGTGGTCGAAGGTGAGGGACAGCTGGACGACCTGACGTACGGCCAGTTCGCCCTGGTGCACCCAGGGTTTGGGCATGATCCGGCCCACGCCGAGCATCGCCGCCTCCGGGTGGTTGATGATCGGCGTCGAACCGTCGACCCCGAACACCCCGTAGTTGTTCAGCGTGAACGTGCCCCCGGTCAGCTGCGCCGGGCTGAGCTTCCCGGTGCGCGCCAGCTCGGTCAGCCGGGCGATCTCGGCCCCGATCGACTCGGCGTTACGGGTATGCGTGTCCCGGACGACCGGAACGACGAGGCCCCGCTCGGTCTGGGCCGCGAACCCGAGGTGCACGCCGGACAGCCGGACGATCTCCCGGGCCTCCGTGTCCACGGTGGAGTTGAGCTCCGGGAACCGGGCCAGCGCCGCCGTGCAGATCCTCGCCAGCAGGGCCAGGACCGACACCTTCGGCCCGGCGGACGGGCCCGTGGCGGCGTTCATCGCGGCCCTGACCGCCATCAGCTCGGTGGCGTCGGCGTCGACCCAGCAGGTGGCGTCGGGAATCTCGGTCCGGCTGCGCGACAGCTTGTCGGCGACCGCTCCGCGCACCCCGCGCAGCGGGATCCGCTCGGCGTCCCGAACAGCGGCTACGCCGCTCGGAGCCGCGGCCACGGCTGCCGCCGGGGCCTGCACCGGAGCCTGGGCCGCACGTGCCGTCGCCGCCGCGGTCTCCTCCGCCGTCCGGATCGCCCGGTCGACGTCGGCGCGCAGGATCAGCCCCTCGGGACCCGAACCCGCCAGCCGTCGCAGATCGATGTCGTGCTGCCGGGCCAACCGCCGTACCAGCGGAGAGACCACCGGCACGGGCCCCTCGGACACCGAGGTTTCGGCCACGAGGACGTTGACCGCTGGTGCCTCGACCACCGGGGCATCGGCCACCGGCGCACGGGAGACCGGGGCCCCGGCCGCCGCCCGGTCGAGCCGGTCCGGGCGGATGCGCCGACGGCGTGCGGCCGGTGCGCCGGTCCCGTACCCCACGAGGACGTTCCCCGAGCCGCCCGAGGACTCCGAGTCGGGCCCGGAGGAGGAGGAGACCGGTCCCTCGGGTGCTCCGACGGCGACCGTCAGCAGCGGTGCGCCGACGGGAAGTTCCGTACCCTCCTCGCCGAACCGTGCGGTCACCACGCCCCCGTAGGGGCAGGGCACCTCCACCATGGCCTTGGCCGTCTCGACCTCGACGACGGGCTGGTCGATGGCGACGACATCGCCGACCTCCACCAGCCAGCGGACGATCTCGGCCTCGGTCAGTCCCTCGCCGAGGTCCGGCAGCTTGAATTCGAGCACCTGCGCCATCAGCTGTCCGCCTCCCACTGCAACCGGGCCACCGCGTCGAGCACCCGGTCCACTCCCGGCAGATGGTGCCGCTCCAGCATGGGCGGCGGGTAGGGGATGTCGAACCCGGCCACCCGCAGCACCGGCGCCTCCAGATGGTGGAAGCACCGCTCGGTGATCCGGGCCGCGATCTCGCCGCCGGGCCCGCCGAATCCGGGGGACTCGTGCACGACGACCGCCCGCCCGGTGCGGCGCACCGACGCGGCCACCGTCTCGTCGTCGAACGGCACCAGCGAGCGCAGGTCCACCACTTCGAGGTCCCAGCCCTCGGCGAGGGCCGCTTCGGCGGCCTCCATGCAGACCGGCAGGGAGGGCCCGTACGTGATCAGGGTGGCGCTGCGCCCGGGCCGGCGCACCACGGCCCTGCCGATCGGCTCGACCGCGGCGGGGGCCTCGGGCGACCAGTCGGCCTTGGACCAGTAGAGCCGCTTCGGCTCCAGGAAGACCACCGGGTCGTCGGAGGCGATCGACTCCCGCAGCAGCCCGTACGCGTCGTCGACCGTGGCCGGCGTCACGACGTGGAGGCCGGGGGTGGCCATGTAGTAGGCCTCGGAGGAGTCGCTGTGGTGCTCGACCCCGCCGATCCCACCGCCGTACGGCACGCGCACGGTGATCGGCAGCGGCATGGCTCCGCCGGTGCGGTTGCGCATCTTGGCGACATGGCTCATGAGCTGCTCGAACGCCGGGTAGGCGAACGCGTCGAACTGCATCTCCACCACGGGCCGCAGCCCGTACATCGCCATGCCGACGGCCGCGCCGAGAATGCCGGCCTCGGCCAGCGGGGTGTCGGTGCAGCGGTCGTCGCCGAACTCCTCCGCCAGCCCGTCGGTGATCCGGAAGACCCCGCCGAGCGTGCCGACGTCCTCACCGAGCACATGGACGGTGGGGTCCTCGGCCATCGAGTCACGGAGCGCGCGGCCGAGAGCCTGCGCCATCGTGGCCGGTTTCGCCTTCACGGGGCGGCCGTCGGCCGTCACTGCCGCGGTGGTCATCGTCCTGCCTCCGGGCCGTGCTCGTCGTGGTCCTGCTCGGCGTCCAGCTCGGCGCGCAGAGCGGTTGCCTGCTCCCGGAGCTGACTCGTCTGCTCGGCGTACACATGGGTGAAGAGGTCCATCGGGGCCAGCTCCGGATCCGCGTTCATCCGGTCGCGCAGGGCGGCGGCCATGCGTTCGGCGGCCTCCTTCGCCTGCTCGATGCCCGTGTCGTCCAGCAGCCCGCGCTCCGTCAGCTCACGCTCCAGCAGCCGCACCGGGTCGTGCGCCTTCCACGCCTCGACCTCGCTGTCGACCCGGTAGCGGGTGGCGTCGTCGGCGTTGGTGTGGGCCTCCATGCGATAGGTGACCGCCTCGACCAGCGTCGGACCCTCGCCGCGCCGGGCCCGCGCCACGGCCTCGCTCAGCACCTGGTGCACCGCCGCCGCGTCGTTGCCGTCGACCAGGCGGCCCGGCATCCCGTACCCGACGGCCTTGTGGGCGAGGGAGGGGGCAGCGGTCTGCTTGGCCAACGGCACGGAGATCGCGAAACCGTTGTTCTGGACGAAGAAGACGACCGGGGCCTTCCAGACCGCCGCGAAATTCAGCGCCTCGTGGAAGTCGCCCTCGCTGGTGCCGCCGTCGCCCACCATGGCCAGCGCCACCACGTCGTCCCCCTTGAGCCGGGCGGCGTGCGCCAGCCCCACGGCATGCGGGAGCTGGGTGGCGAGCGGGGTGCACAGCGGGGCGATGCGGTGCTCGCGCGGGTCGTAACCGGTGTGCCGGTCGCCGCGCAGCAGGGTCAGCGCCTCGACCGGGTCCAGGCCGCGCGCGACGGCCGCGAGCGTGTCGCGGTAGCTGGGGAAGAGCCAGTCGCGCTCCTCCAGCACCAGGGCGGCGGCGATCTCGCACGCCTCCTGGCCGGTGCTCGACGGGTAGACCGCCAGTCGGCCCTGCTTCGTCAGCGCGGTGGCCTGGGCGTTGTAGCGACGCCCGCGCACCAGCTCCGCGTGGAGCCGGAGCAGCAGCTCGGGGTCGACGTCGGCGACCGCGTCCGTACCGAGCACCCGGTAGGGCTCCGGGTCCGGGAGCAGCGGGGCGGGGTCGGTGATCGGCTTCCAGGCCGGGGGCGGCGTGGGCCGGTAGGCGGCCGCGCCGGGCAGCTCTTGGACCGTCATGGGAAGCACCTCCTGGCATCGAGGGAGATCGAGGGGTGTCGATCGGCGGTGTCGATCGGGAGCGAGACATCGAGGGCCGGGCGAGGCACGGGTGTGGTGTGCCTCACCTACCGATTGTTCGGTCGCGAGCGCATTTTGGCTACAGGCGCCTTCAGCCTGTGGACAAACGGTTCTCCACAGCCTGGGATGGGTACAGGTCGTCCACGACAGGGAGGCGCGGGCCGATGGCAGCTGAACAAATGGCCGACAGGGACGGGGAGCAGGACCGGACCCCGCCCACCGCGACCCCGTCGGCCCCCGTCCCCGCGAGCCCTGCGCCGGAGCCGGCCCCGGTTCCGCCCCCGCGGCCGCTGGACGCCGTCGACCGTGACATCCTGCGGATCCTCCAGACGGACGGCCGCGCCTCGATACGGTCCGTGGCCGAGCGGGTCCATGTCTCGCGGGCCAACGCCTATGCCCGGATCAACCGGCTCGTCGAGGACGGCGTGATCCGCGGCTTCGGCGCCCGGGTCGACCACGAGCGGGCCGGGCAGGGGGCGTCCGCCTACATCACGCTCAAGATCGTGCAGAACTCCTGGCGCACCGTGCGCGAGCAGCTCCAGGCGCTGCCCGGGGCCACGCACATCGCTCTGGTCAGCGGCGACTTCGACGTCTTGCTGCTGGTGCACACGCCGGACAACCGGGCGCTGCGCGAGTTGGTCCTCACCCGGATCCAGTCCATCCCCGAGGTGCTCTCGACGCGGACGCTGCTGGTGTTCGAGGAGACGGACCTCGGACCGCGCCCGGACCGGCCGGGCGAACTCGCCTGACCGTGCCGAGCGCGGTCACCTGGCCGCGCTCGGCACGGGAGCCCTACGACACGGGAGCCCGATGACCTGCGGGCTCAGCGGGCGCGGCTCGCCCGCATTCCCTCGAAGGCCAGCTGGACGACCGTGTCCGCGAGCTGCTCCTCCCCGGGGAAGCCGCCCGGCTGCGGCCGGTACCACTCGACCAGCGAGTTCACCATGCCGAACAGCAGCCGGGTCACCAGCCGTATGTCCACGTCCGCCCGGAGGTCGCCCTCGGCCACCGCGGCCTGGAGCAGCTCCGCCACCCGCTGGTCGAACTCGCGACGCCGCTCCAGCGCCCAGCGCTCCGTCTTGGTGTTTCCGCGCACCCGCAGCAGCAGGGTGACGTAGGGGACCTCCGCCATCAGCACGTCGACGGTCCGGCGCGTGACGTACTCGACCCGCTCGACCGCGCGCCCGCGCTGCGCCCCCGGCTCGTCGAGGATGGCGAAGAGCCCGTCGAGCGCCCGGCTCACGGCCCGGCGCAGCAGCTCCTCCTTGCCCGCCACATGGTGGTAGATGGAGGATTTCGAGATACCCGCCGCCCGGGAGAGATGCTCCATGGACGTGCCGTCGTAGCCGCGCTCGTTGAAGACACGGACGGCGACGGTGAGCAGGGTCTCCGGTGTGTACGTGTCCCGCTTGGCCGTGGTCATGTCCGCGATCCTCCCCCATGAGTTGTCCACAGGTTCCCTGGGGCCCCTTGTCCCGACCGATCGTTCGGTTACTCTAACTCCGTCCGCACGTCCCCGCCCGGCTCGATGAGGAGTTGGTCCGCCATGGCCTCCGCGCTCACCCCCCAGCAGCTGTCCGAGACCCACCGGCCCACGCTCGACCGGGCCCTCGACGTGATCAGCACCCGCGCGTACTGGTCCCCGCACCCCGAGCACCCGAAGGCGTACGGCGAGGGCGGCGCCCCGGGCAGCCTCGGTGCGGCCGAGGGCAAGGCCGCCTTCGACGCGCTGCTGGGCACCCGGCTCGACCTGGGCCAGCCGGGCACCGACGGCTGGGCCGGCGGCGAGGTCTCGCCGTACGGTCCTGAGCTCGGCATCGAGTATCCGCACGTCGACCCGGACGTCCTGCTGCCGGCGATGAAGGCCGGCACGGCAGCCTGGCGGGCGGCGGGACCGGAGATCCGGGCCCTGGTCTGTCTGGAGATCCTGTCGCGGATCAGCGCCCGCACCCATGAGCTGGCCCACGCCGTGATGCACACGAGCGGCCAGGCCTTCATGATGGCGTTCCAGGCGGGCGGCCCGCACGCCCAGGACCGCGGTCTGGAGGCCGTGGCCTACGCCTACCGCGAGCAGGTCCGCACCCCCGAGAACGCCGACTGGTCGAAGCCGCAGGGCAAGCGCGATCCGCTGAAGCTGCACAAGTCGTTCATCACGTCCGGCCGCGGCGTCGCGCTGGTCATCGGCTGCAACACGTTCCCCACGTGGAACGGCTATCCCGGCCTCTTCGCCTCCCTCGCCACGGGCAACCCGGTGCTGGTCAAGCCGCACCCGCGCGCGGTGCTGCCGCTGGCGCTCACGGTGTCCATCGCCCGTGAGGTCCTGGGCGAGGCGGGCTTCGACCCGAATCTGGTGGCGCTGGCCGTCGAGCGGCCCGGTGAGGGCATCGCCAAGGCCCTGGCGGTCCGCCCCGAGGTCCGGATCATCGACTACACCGGCTCGACCGCCTTCGGCGTCTGGCTGGAGGAGAACGCCCGCCAGGCCCAGGTCTACACGGAGAAGGCCGGCGTCAACACGATCGTCATCGACTCCACCGACGACTACCGGGGCATGCTGGCCAACCTGGCGTTCTCGCTCTCGCTGTACAGCGGCCAGATGTGCACCACCCCGCAGAACCTGCTGATCCCCCGGGACGGCATCGCCACCGACGACGGCGTCAAGTCCTACGACGACGTCGTCGCCGACCTCTCGGCCGCCGTCACCGGACTGCTCGGCGACGACGCCCGCGCGTCCGCCCTGCTCGGCGCGCTGGTCAACCCGGACGTCAGGGCCCGGCTGGAGGCCGCGGGCGGGCTGGGCGAGGTCGCCCTGCCCTCGCGGACGGTCGCCAACGCCGAATTCCCCGACGCGGCCGTCCGTACGCCGGTCGTCGTGAAGCTCGACGGCACCAAGCCCGACGACGGCGCGGCCTACTTCTCGGAGTGCTTCGGACCGGTGTCCTTCGCCGTCGCCGTCGAGTCGACGTCCGCCGCCCTGGACCTGCTCCGCCGCACGATCCGGGAGCAGGGCGCCATGACGGTCGGGGCGTACACCACCTCCCCCGAGGTGGAGCGCGCCGTCGAGGACGTCTGCCTGGACGAGTCGGCCCAGCTCTCGCTGAACCTGACCGGCGGGGTGTACGTCAACCAGACCGCCGCCTTCTCCGACTTCCACGGCTCCGGAGGCAACCCGGCGGCCAACGCGGCTCTGTGCGACGCGGCCTTCGTCGCCAACCGCTTCCGTGTGGTGGAGGTGCGCCGCCAGGCGTAGCCGCTACCGGCGGGGGTCCGGGACGTCGGCGTAACGCTGGATCCACGCGTGCATCGCGATGGCCGCGGCGGCTCCGGCGTTGATGGACCGGGTCGAGCCGAACTGCGCGATCGAGCACACCGTCGTGGCGTGCTCGCGCGCCTCCTCGGTGAGGCCCGGCCCCTCCTGCCCGAACAGCAGGACGCAGCGGCGCGGCAGCTCGGTGCGCTCCAGCGGTACGGCGCCGGGGAGGTTGTCGATCCCGATGATCGGCAGCCCCTCGGCCGCCGCCCAGGCGGTCAGGTCCGCCGTGTCGGGGTGGTGGCGCACATGCTGGTAGCGGTCGGTGACCATGGCGCCGCGCCGGTTCCAGCGCCGCCGGCCCACGATGTGGATCTCCTTGGCCAGGAAGGCGTTGGCGGTCCGGACCACCGAGCCGATGTTGAAGTCGTGGGTCCAGTTCTCCACGGCCACGTGGAAGTCGTGCCGCCGCAGGTCGAGATCGGCGACGATCGCCTCCCGCGTCCAGTAGCGGTACGCGTCACCGACGTTGCGCCGGTCGCCCCGGGCCAGCAGCTCGGGGTCGTACCGCTCGTCATCGGGCCAGGGCAGCGGGTGCGGCCCGACACCGATCGGCTGGCCGTAGCCGTCGTCGTACTGGAGGGGTTCCGCCGGGGGTTCTTGGGTGCTGCCGGTCTCACTGCTCACCCGACGAGCGTATGGCCCCCGCCGCCGCCCTGGAGCCGGGGCTCGTCCCTACCGCCGTGGCCGCCCTGCGCCGGGCCGTCCGCCGGACGTCCGTCCGCGTGGGTGGGCGTCCCGGGCTTCCCCGGCGTACGGGACAGGCCGGGCAGCCGGGAGAGCAGTCGCCGCCTGCCGGTCGTGGCCCGGGTGCCCAGCCACACGAGGAAGGCCGTCGGCAGGAACACCGCGTCGGCCGCGATCATCGCCATGGAGAAGAAGGGCAGCCCGAGAAGCAGGGCGATCCCCGCGTGCTCGCAGATCATGACGACCAGCAGGACGTTCTTGACCCGCCGGTTGAACAGCGTGAACGGGAAGGCGACCTGGACGATGACCGTGCCGTACGTCAGCACCATCACCATCAGCCCACTGGCCCCCAGGATGTCCGACAGGGCGGGCCACGGGGTGAAGTAGTCGAGGTTGAGCGGGTAGTAGAGCGCGGTGCCGTCCTGCCAGCGCGAGCCCTGGATCTTGTACCAGCCGGCCGTCGCGTAGATCAGACAGACCTCGGCCATGATCACGGCGAGCGTGGCGTTGTGCGTGAGATTGGCCAGCACATCGAGCAGGGTGCGGGGCTCACTCCGGGGCGCCCAGCGGTTCACGGCCCACCAGGCGGCGGCGGAGAGCCAGAGGATCCACAGCAGCGTCGGCAGCCACCAGGTGCCGCCGAGTCCGCCCATCAGGGTGGCCGTCGCGAGGACGGGGCCGAGGAGCACCCAGAGCACCGGGCCCACGATGTCCCGGAGGGGCGGAAGGCCCTCAGCGGCACGCTGCGCGTTGCGCGCCGCACGCCGGGCGTCCAGCGACCAGACCTGGGCGCAGCGCGTCAGCACCAGGTAGATCGCCATGAGGTGGACGACGTTGTCGCCGCCGTCTCCCATGAAGATGCTGCGGTTCTGCACCGAGAGCACGCCGACCATGAAGAGGACGGACACGGTCCGGGTCCGCCAGCCGACCATCAGCGCCGCCGCGGCCAGCAGGGTGAGGACGTACACCGCCTCGAACCAGACGGTGCTGTCGGTCCACATCAGGACGGAGAAGGCCTCGTTGCCGTCGGTGAGCTGGCGGGCCAGGTCCCAGTGCCACGGGCTGTCCGGACCGTACAGCTCATGGCGGTGCGGCAGCTCGCGCAGCAGGAAGAAGAGGTAGGTGGCGGCGAAACCGATCCGGACGACGGCGCTCTGGTACGGGCCGAGGGCCGCGGCGGTGACACGCTGGAGGCCACGGGCCAGACCACCACCGGGTCCACCGGCACCATGTGGCCGGGGCCCGGTCGACCGCGGGCCGGTCGGCTGCGGAGCCGGGTTCCGCGGGGTCTGGGGCGAGGGGATGGTCACTGGTTCGCCTCCGCACGGGCCGCGTCCCGGCCCTGTTCCGCCGCATGCTCGGGAAGATCGTCGGGGGTCACGGTCCACCAGGGGAGTACACGGTGGACGGGCCGGGTGCTGATCTTCTCGGTGCTCCACGGGGGCGGGGCGATGGAGCTGGTGGCGGAGCGGAGCTGGATGCGTTCGATCGTGCCGCCGTAGTCGTGCTCGCTCAGCCGCAGCATCGCGATGCGCCGCACGTAGCGTTCGGAGAGATCCCCGCGCAGGCCGTTGGGGCGGTTCTGGCTGTCGTGGGAATTGACGTAGAAGTCCCAGCCCCGGCGGAGCTCGTTCTGGTCGACATGGCTGGGGAAGAGGTTGCCGCGTATCCCCTTGCCGTCCTCGTGGGTCAGGTTCATCCACCGGGTGGTGCGGCGGCCGTCGGCGCCGACCACTTCGGCCCGCACATGGACGGCGACGTTCTGCTGGAGCGGGTTGGGCGCGAAGAGCTTCCAGTTCTGCTCGAACTCCGGGTAGATCCAGCGGTCGATGGTCTTCCCGTGCTCCTTGGTCAGCGTGTTGGACGGGGCGACGTGCAGGAACACCATGGCCACCTGTGTGCAGGCGAGCAGCCCGATCAGGGACAGCGCGAGGGCCGCGACCACCTGGTACGGAGTCGAGAACCCGGCTATGCCCCGGCCGGTGACCGAGGGGTCCGGCACCGGCGACGAGGGCATCGGGGGCGTGGTGACCGCGTGGTCCGGTGGTAGGGCATCGGGGGTGTCACGCGCTTCCGCCGGACGGTTCGACACCTGCGGCCAGGCGTCCTTCCCCCCGCCCGCAGAGCTCCTGTCGTGGTCCGAATCCATCCCGCCCCGCTCACCGTCGATCACCACTCAGTTATCCACAGGGTTGACACCCTACGGGCCTCCGACTCACCATTGAAGTCAAGGAACCGAACGATCGGTCGGTAGGGAGCCCGGGATGGCGGCAGTGACTGCGCACCAGACGACGCAGAAGACGCTCGGCACGGCGAATGCGGCGGGCGGCGCGGGTTCGACGGCTGCGGCGGGTGAGATGGACGCGGCGGCCGCGGACCACCTCGCGGCCTTCGACGCGGCCGTGGCGGCGGACGAGCGGATCGAGCCGCGCGACTGGATGCCGGACGCCTACCGGGCGACGCTGATCCGCCAGATGGCCCAGCACGCCCACTCGGAGATCATCGGCATGCAGCCCGAGGCCAACTGGATCACCCGGGCGCCCTCGCTGCGCCGCAAGGCGATCCTCATGGCCAAGGTGCAGGACGAGGCGGGCCACGGCCTGTACCTCTACAGCGCTGCCGAGACCCTGGGCACCAGCCGCGAGGAGCTGCTCGACAAGCTCCACGCGGGCCGCCAGCGCTATTCGTCGATCTTCAACTACCCCACGCTGACCTGGGCCGACGTCGGCGCGATCGGCTGGCTGGTGGACGGCGCGGCGATCACCAACCAGGTGCCGCTCTGTCGCTGCTCCTACGGCCCCTACGCCCGCGCGATGGTCCGCATCTGCAAGGAGGAGTCCTTCCACCAGCGCCAGGGGTACGAGCTGCTGCTCGCCCTCAGCCGTGGCACCGAGGCCCAGCACGCCATGGCCCAGGACGCGGTGAACCGCTGGTGGTGGCCCTCCTTGATGATGTTCGGCCCGCCGGACGACGCCTCGTCGCACTCCGAGCAGTCCATGGCCTGGAAGATCAAGCGGCACTCCAACGACGAGCTGCGCCGGCGCTTCGTCGACATCTGCGTGCCCCAGGCCGAAGCGCTGGGCCTGGATCTCCCGGACCCCGACATCCGGTGGAACGAGGAGCTGGGCAGCCACGACTTCGGCGCGATCGACTGGTCGGAGTTCCAGGAGGTCCTCAAGGGCAACGGCCCCTGCAACGAACAGCGGATCACCCAGCGGCGCAGGGCCCACGAGGAGGGCGCCTGGGTCCGGGACGCGGCAGCCGCGTACGCCGCCAAGCACACCCCGGCACAGGCATCGCCCCGGACACCGGCATCGGCATCGGCATCGGCACAGACCAGCGCGTCCGCGCAGCATGTGGAGGAGACGGCATGAGCAGCTCGACCGACTGGCCTCTGTGGGAGGTGTTCGTGCGTTCCCGGCGCGGACTGTCCCACACCCACGCGGGCAGCCTGCACGCGCCGGACGCCGAGATGGCCCTGCGCAACGCCCGCGACCTCTACACCCGCCGCTCGGAGGGCGTCTCGATCTGGGTGGTCCCGTCCACCGCGATCACCGCCTCCTCCCCCGACGAGAAGGACTCCTTCTTCGAGCCGGCCGGCGACAAGCCCTACCGCCACCCGACGTTCTACGAGATCCCGGACGGGGTGAAGCACCTGTGAACGCCGCACTCGCCCTCGGCGACGACGCGCTGGTGCTCTCGCACCGGCTGGGGGAGTGGGCCGGACACGCCCCCGTCCTGGAGGAGGAGGTGGCGCTCGCCAACATCGCCCTGGACCTGCTGGGGCAGGCACGGGTGCTGCTCTCGCTCGTCGGCGACGAGGACGAGCTGGCCTACCTCCGCGAGGAGCGCGCCTTCCGCAACCTCCAGCTGGTCGAGCAGCCGAACGGGGACTTCGCCCACACCATCGCCCGGCAGCTCTACTTCTCGGTGTATCAGCACCTGCTGTACGAGCGACTGGCGGCCGGGGACGGCGAGTTCGCCGGCCTGGCGGCCAAGGCCGTGAAGGAGGTGGCCTACCACCGCGACCACGCCGAGCAGTGGGTTCTGCGGCTCGGGGACGGCACCGAGGAGAGCCACGGCCGGATGCAGAGCGGCCTGGACGCGCTGTGGCGGTTCACCGGTGAGATGTTCCAGCCGGTCGAAGGGCTGGATTCCCCGGAATCCGGTGTCGACTGGCAGGCGCTGCAGAGCGGTTGGCTCGCCGCCGTCACCGACGTCGTCGAGCGCGCCACTCTGACCCTCCCCGCGGGCCCGCGGTCCGGAGGCTGGGCGGCGGGCGCGGGCCGGCAGGGCCTGCACACCGAGCCGTTCGGCCGCATGATCGCCGAGATGCAGCACCTGCACCGCAGTCACCCGGAGGCGTCATGGTGACCGACACGCTGTTGGAGGCGGAGCTGCGCGAGCTGGCCGGCTCCGTGCCCGACCCCGAGCTCCCGGTGCTGACCCTGGCGGAGCTGGGCGTCCTGCGGGATGTCCAGGTGGAGGGCCCGGGCCGGGTGACCGTGCGGCTCACTCCGACGTACACCGGATGCCCAGCGATCGAGGCGATGTCCGCCGACATCGAGCGCGTCCTGCACGACCACGGCGTGCCGGAGGTCTCCGTGGTCACGGTCCTGGCACCGGCCTGGTCGACGGACGACATCAGCGCCGAAGGGCGCCGCAAGCTCGCGGAGTTCGGCATAGCGCCACCGCGCGCCCACAGCACCGACGGCGGCCCCGTGCCGCTGACGCTCTCCGTGCGCTGCCCGCACTGCGGCTCCACGGACACGGAGCTGCTCAGCCGGTTCTCCTCCACGGCGTGCAAGGCCCTGCGCCGCTGCGTCGCCTGCCGTGAACCGTTCGACCATTTCAAGGAGTTGTAGATGTTCCATCCGCTCCGGGTCAGCGCGATCGAACGGATCACGGACGACGCGGTGGCCGTGACCCTCGCGGTGCCGGCCGAGCTGCGCGAGACCTTCCGCCACACCCCCGGCCAGCATCTGAACGTGCGCTACACCGTGGACGGCCAGGAGGTCCGCCGTTCCTACTCGATCTGCGCACCGGCCACCGAACAGCCCGGCGAACCGGTGCTGCGGGTGGGCATCCGCATGGTCGAGGGCGGGGCGTTCTCCACGTACGCCCTGAAGGAACTGGCCGTCGGGGACCAGGTGGAGGCCATGCCTCCGATGGGCCGCTTCGTCCTGAAGCCGCGCCCGGGCCGGTTCGCGGCGGTGGTCGGCGGCAGCGGCATCACTCCGGTGCTGTCGATGGCGGCCACCCTGCTGGACCGGGAGCCCACGGCCCGGTTCTGTCTGATCCGCAGCGACCGCACGGCGGCCTCGACGATGTTCCTCGACGAGGTGGCCGACCTCAAGGACCGCTATCCGGACCGCTTCCAACTGGTCACCGCGCTCTCCCGGGAGGAGCAGTCGGCCGGGCTCCCCTCCGGGCGGCTGGACACCGAACGGCTCACCGGCCTGCTGCCCGCCGTACTGCCGGTCGCGGAGGTGGACGGCTGGTTCCTGTGCGGACCGCTCGGCCTCGTCCGGGGTACGGAGAAGGCACTGAAGGCGCTCGGCGTCGACCGTTCCCGGGTCCACCAGGAGATCTTCCACGTCGACGAGGGCCCCGCCGATGTGACGGTGGCCAAGGTCGCCGCCCCGTCCGACTCGGTGCTGACGGCCACCCTCCACGGCCGCTCGGGCAGTTGGCCCGTGGAGAACGCGGAACCCCTGCTGGAGACGGTGCTGCGGGGCCGCTCGGACGCTCCGTACGCGTGCAAGGGCGGGGTCTGCGGGACCTGCCGGGCGTTCCTCGTATCGGGCGAGGTCCGGATGGACCGCAACTTCGCCCTGGAACCGGAGGAGACGGAGGCGGGCTTCGTGCTGGCCTGCCAGTCTCATCCGCTCACCCCGGAGGTGGAGCTGGACTTCGACCGCTGAGGCCCAGCGGGCCGCCGCGCTGTTCCCTTCGCCGAGAACCTGTTCCATCTTGACGACCCGTCAGCTAGTTCAGGTCAACGGGAGGCTGGGACAGTGGACTTCACCTCCACCGAGGAACGGCAGGCGGCCGCCGAGGCGGCCAGGGCCGTCTTCTCGGATGTCGCACCCGACCGCGCACCCAGCCACGCCCTGACCCCGGGCCGCAGTGGCGGAGGACATCGACCGGCACCTGTGGCACGAGCTGGCCCGCACGGATCTGCTCGGGCTCACGCTGTCGCCGGACCACGGGGGCGCGGGCCTGGACCCGATCGCGCTCTGCCTGGTCCTGCGGGAGTCGGCCAGAGTGCTGGCCAGAGTCCCGTTGCTGGAGAGCTGTGCGGCGGCGATGGCCGTCCAGCGGTACGGCGATCGCACCCTCGCGGCGGAGCTGCTGCCCCGGGCCGGCCGGGGCCAGCTGATCCTGACCGTCGGCGCCAACGGCCGCAGTGGCCACGATCCGGCCGAACTCGCCGTCTCCGCCCGGCCGTACGGGGAGGGTGACGGGGAGCGGCCCGGCCCGGAGCTCCGGCTGGGTGCTCGACGGGGTCCAGGCCGCGGTTCCGTGGGCCCGGGCGGCCGATTGGATCACCGTCCCCGCGCACACCGGCGGGGGCCACCCGGTGCTGGCCCTCGTGCCCCGTGCCCGCGACGACGTCACCTTGGCGGACCAGGTTCTCCACCAGCGGTGAACGCCTGGCCGAGGTCCGGCTCGACGCCGTGCGCCTGGAAGCGCGCGAGCTGATCGAGGCAGCCGGCTGCTGGGACTGGCTGCGGTCCCTGCTCACCACGGGGACGTGCGCACTGGCGCTCGGGCTGGGCGAGCGGGTGCTCGCGATGACCGCCGAATACACCGGCAAACGCGAGCAGTTCGGGTTTCCGGTCGCGACGTTCCAGGCGGTGGCGGTCCAGGCCGCCGACCGGTACTTCGATCTACGGGCGATGGAGGCGACCCTCTGGCAGGCCGCCTGGCGGATCTCCACAGACGCCGGGGGCCCGCTTCCGGCGGCGGGAGATGTCGCCGTGGCGAAGATCTGGGCCTCCGACGGAGTGCGACGCGTCGTGCAGACCGCCCAGCATCTGCACGGCGGCTTCGGCGCGGACACCGACTACCCGCTGCACCGCTACCACGCGTGGGCGAAGCAGATCGAGCTCTCGCTCGGCCCGGCAGCGGCCCACGAGGAGGCGCTGGGAGACCTGCTGGCCGCCCACCCGCTCGGCTGACACCGGCCCGCGCCGCCGGGCCCGGGGCCTGGTTCCGGGTTCCCGGACCGGGCCGAGCAGGCTCGGGGCCCGGCCCAGGCCCCGGCCCACCCCCGGTTCCGGTCCCGGATCCGGGAAAGCTCAGAGAACGATCCGGCAAAGCTCAGAGAACGAAGGCGGGCGTCCCGTTGTCCGTGACCATCGGACGACCCGCGCCGTCCCACGCCTGCATGCCGCCGTCGATGTTCACCGCGTCGATGCCCTGCTGGACCAGGTACTGCGTGACCTGGGCCGACCGGCCGCCCACCCGGCACATCACATGCACGCGCCGACCGTCCCCGGCCGCCTCGGTCAGCTCGCCGAACCGGCCCACGAAGTCGCTCATCGGAATGTGCAGCGCGCCCTCGACGTGACCAGCCGCCCACTCGTCGTTCTCACGGACGTCCAGGACGAAGCCGTCCGACGGCACCTCCGCGGCGTCCACCGAGGGCAGCGGGGCGAAATTCATGGGTCATGCCTTCTCTCGTACATACGCGGAAGAGTCGTCCACTCACAGAAGAGTCACCCGGAACGCTACTGCACCCCGCCTGCCGCACTCCGCCTACTGCGTCATCTCCGCGAGCTCGGCCTCGCGCCGGGACACCTCGCCCAGCAGCTGCTCCGCGATGTCCTCCAGCAACTGGTCCGGGTCGTCGGGGGCCATCCGCAGCATCGAGCCGATCGCGCCGTCCTCCAGCTCCTTGGCGAGTACCGTCAGCAGCTCCTTGCGCCGGCTGAGCCACTCCAGCCTGGCGTAGAGCTCCTCGCTCTCGCTCAGCGGGGCGGGCGGTTGCACAGGACCGGCCTCCCACTCCGCCACCAGCTCCTTGAGCAGTTCCACGTCGCCGCGGCCGTAAGCGGCGTTCACCCGGGCGATGAACTCGTCCCGGCGCTGCCGCTCCACCTCGTCCTGGGCGAGATCCGGGTGCGCCTTGCGGGCCAGCTCCCGGTAGAGCCGGCGGGCCTCCTCGCTCGGCCTGACCCGCTTCGGCGGCCGGACCGGCTGCTCGGTGAGCATGGCCGCGGCCTCGGGGGACAGCCCGTCCGTGTCCATCCAGTCGTGGAACAGCTCGTCGACCCCGGGCATCGGCATGACGACCGCCCGCGCCTCGCGCGCCTTGCGCTCGTCCTCCGGATCCCCGGTCTTCGCCGCCCGCGCCTCCGCGATGAGCGCGTCCAGCTCGTCGAGACGCGCGTACATCGGGCCGAGCTTCTGGTGGTGCAGCCGGGAGAAGTTCTCGACCTCCACCCGGAAGGTCTCCACCGCGATCTCGAACTCGATCAGCGCCTGCTCGGCGGCCTGCACCGCCCGTGCCAGCCGGGCCTCCGGGCGCGGCTCGGCGCCCTCGGAACCGGCGGACGCCGCGGACTCCCCGGCGCCGGAAGCGTCCGGCGACTCCGCGGCGTCCCGGTCTTCGGAGGCAGGCCCGGGCGCGTCCGGCTCGGCCTCGTTCTGCCGGACGTTGTCGCTGTCCTGCGGGACGTTGTCCTGCCGGTCTTCATCGTTCCGGGTGGTCGGCACCCCGGCGGCTTCGTGGGTCACCCGTCCAGCGTATGGCCACAGCCCGGCGGCACGGCACACGCGGTGGGCCCGGGCCGGGCCCACCGCCTCACGCGCGCGCCGGACACGGACCGGTCATACGGTCATACACCGAAGTCGGCGGCCAGCCTGCCCGCCTTGATCCCCCGCAGCAGCTCCGCGTGATCCGCTTCCGTACGGTCGGCGTACGTCACCGCGAAGGCGGCCACCGCCTCGTCGAACTCGTCGTTCTTGCCGCAGTAGCCCGCGAGCAGGCGGGGGTCGGCGCTGTGAGCGTGCGCCCGGGCGAGCAGCGCGCCGGTCATCCGCCCGTAGTCGTCGACCTGGTCGGCGGCGAGCGCGGCGGGGTCCACACTGCCCTTGCGGTTCCGGAACTGCCGGACCTGGAACTGCCGGCCGTCGACGTCCGCCCAGCCGAGCAGGATGTCGCTGACGACCTGCATCCGCTTCTGCCCGAGCACCACCCGGCGGCCCTCGTGCGCCACCTCCGGTGCGTCGAAACCGACCGCGGGCAAGTAGGGCGCGAGCACCGAGGGGCGCGCCTCCTTCACCTGGAGGACCAGCGGCTCTCCCCGGTGGTCGAGCAGCAGCACCACATACGACCGGGTCCCCACGCTGCCGGTGCCGACCACCCGGAACGCGACGTCGTGGATCGTGTACCGGGCCAGCAGCGGCACCCGGTCCTCGGAGACGGTGGAGAGGTAGCCGCCGAGGCCGGCGGCCACGGCCGCGGCCTCGGCGTCCGGCACCCGGCGCAGCACGGGCCGGGCGTCGACGAAGCGCCGGCCGCCGTCGCGGCACTCCTCCGTGGACCGGGCGGCGAAACGGGCGCTGGTGTTGTTGCGGGCCTTCTCCGAGACCCGCTCCAGGGTGCCGACCAGGTCACGCGCGTCGGTGTGGGAGACGAGCTCCTCGTCCGCGATCGCGTTCCAGGCGTCGAGGGCGGGCAGCCGGGCCAGCAGCCGCATCGTGCGGCGGTAGGCGCCGACAGCGTCGTACGCGCCCCGGCGGCAGGTGTCCTCGTCGGCCCCGGCGGCCCGGCCCGCGAGTACGAGAGAGGTGGCGAGCCGCTTGAGGTCCCACTCCCACGGTCCGAAGACGGTCTCGTCGAAGTCGTTGAGATCGATGACCAGGCTGCCCCGGGCATCGCCGTAGAGGCCGAAGTTGGCCGCGTGCGCGTCGCCGCAGAGCTGGGCGCCCACCCCGGTGACCGGGCTGCCCACCAGGTCGTGGGCCATCAGCCCGGCCGCGCCCCGCAGGAACGCGAAGGGGGTGGCCGCCATCCGGCCCACCCGTATCGGCGTCAGACCCGGCACACGGCCCCGGTTCGACTCCTCGACGGCCCGCACCGCGTCCGGCCGTCCCGGCGGCAGGACCAGCGAGGCGTGCGAGGACCGCGGCACCCGGTCGCGGAGCGCCTTGCCCGCCGCCTTCGGTGAACTCGCCGCCCCACGCCGGGCGAACCCGGGCACGACAGGAATACGCGGATCCGGCTCCTCGGCACGCTGTTCAGACGTCGTCGTCCCGGTCACGCCCATGGGGCGTCGCCTCCCCCACCCTCGTACGCGCTCGTCGGCTGCCCGGCTGTCCCGCCCGGCCAGCAGCCCTGCCCAGCAGCGGCCGAGCACGACGGTACCGCCGATTCAGGAGGCTGTATCAGCAGCCGCTGCCGGACTCCGGTGCCAGATAGGTGTCCGCCCACTGCCCCAGCTCCTTGAGCGCGGGCTCCATCGCGGTACCGGCCTCGGTGAGCCGGTACGCGACGCGCAGCGGTGGCCCCTCGTCGACCTCGCGGATCACCAGACCCGCCGCGCCGAGTTCGGTCAGCCGGTCCGAGAGCATGCGCTCGCTGATCCCGGGAATCGCCCTGCGCAACTCGGCGAAGTGCACCGGTCGCTGCAGCAGCACCGAGACGATCGGGCCGGTCCAGCGCTTGCCGAACAACTCGAAGACCCGACTGATCCCCACATCGACCCGCCGACAGGCCTCTTCGCTGTGATCCGCCATACCTCTAGCCTACTGCGCCGACGTCGGCAGCTTACTAAAAATAAGTAGCTATGCTATTAGTAGTTACGTACGTAACGGCTAGCTTCGGACGCCCGTGGGGCCTCGTCCGCCCACCCGCGCCCCCTTCCCCTCTCTGTGGAGATCCCCATGGCCACGCTTCTGCACCTCGACTCCGCCGTCTTCCCCCAGGGCTCCGCCTCCCGCGACATCACCGCCGCGTTCGTCGAGGCCTGGCGCGAGCAGCACCCGGACGGCACCGTCGTCCACCGCGACCTCGCCGCCGATCCGTTGCCCCACCTGGACGCCGGCGCCACGGCGGCGGGCGCCGACGACCCGCTGCGCCGCGAACTGGCCGACGAACTGGCCGCGGCGGACGCCGTCCTGATCGGTGCACCGATGTACAACTTCACGATCCCGTCCACCCTCAAGGCATGGCTGGACCAGGTGATCATCGTCGGGCACAACGCGGGCCCCGACTCCCCCATCGCCGGGACCCCGGTGACCGTCGTCGCCAGTCGCGGCGGTTCCTATGCTCCGGGCACCCCGCGTGAGGGCTTCGAATTTGTCCAGAATTACTTGGAGAAGGTGTTCGCGGGCATGTTCTCCACCGAGGTGGACTTCATCGTTCCGGAGCTGACCCTCGCGCACTCGCAGCCGTCGATGGCCGAGCTGGTCCCGCTCGCCGAGGCCTCCCGCGCCCAGGCGCTCGACGACGCCCGGGTGAAGGCGAAGGCCCTCGCCACCCGCCTCGCCGCCTGAGAGAACCGCAGACCTCAAGAAATGCGGCGGGGCCGCGGAGCTTCTACGAACTCCGCGGCCCCGCCGCATCATGATCAATCGGACGTTTCACGTGAAACATAGAACGTGAGACCCGGCACGTCCGCTCGTGGATCAGACAGCCCCTCCGGCTGCCGCCATCCCCGCGCCCGCGGGCTCCTCGTCGCCCTCGTCGCCGGGCTGCCCGGCCCGCGTACCGCGAGCGGAACCACCGCCCCGCAGACCCGCCCCGCCCGTCCGGGAGCCCGTCTCCGTCGCGGGATCGGAGCCGGCCTCCTTGGCCTCCGCGGCGATCCTGGCCTCCTGCTCCTCCCGCTCCGCCTTCTCACGCGCCTGGGCCGCCAGATCCACCCGGCCCTCGGGCTTGATGTGGGCGATGACACCGGGGTGAGCGATCGACGGCAGGATGTGGCGCCACATCTCCGCGACCTGCTCGCGCAGATCGGCCCGCCCGGAGTCGGCCTCCGAGACCAGCTGGATACCGGTGAACGAGGCGACGATGATTTTGGCCGACACCATCGGGTCGATCTGCGGGAACACCTCGCCGCGCTCCTGCCCCAGCTCCAGCATCCGGGCCGTCGCGTCGATCCAGTCGCCCCACGGATGCGGTCCGCCGAGGAAGACGCCCTCGATGGAGAGCCTGGTGCCGGCCCGGGCCATGGCGTTGTGGCGCAGCGCGAAAGCGAACTGCTGGCCACCGTCCACCAGGGACTGGAGCGGCGACCCCTCCTGCTCGAACTCGACCGTGGAGGTCTGCTCGTCCATGATCGCCTGCGCGATGGCCTCCTTGGAGGCGAAGTGGAAGTACAGGGCCCCCTTGGTGACCTTGGCCCGACGGAGAATCTCCGAGATGGCGGCACGCTCGTAGCCGTAGTCGTCGAAGACGCTCGCCGCGGCATCCACGATCGACCGCCACGTCTGGACCGCGCGAGCCTGCTTCGCCATTTCCTGCCTCCGGGACGTTCTGTGCGCTCAGCCCTTCACCGCCGAGCCGCCGTCGATCCAACCTCTGCGGCCAGCGTATGCAAGTGCGCCGTTGCACCGGCCATCGGTCTGTCCGGAAACCGTGCCCACATCCGCTGTCCGTACCCCGCCCGTCCGCCGAAAACACGGGGCAACTCCATCGGGAAACACGGAACAACGAAGAACCCCCGCTCCGGATCTCTCCGAAGCGGGGGTTCTCCCGATTCAACTTCAGCAGCTGCAAGCACCTGCCGTTGTGCGCGAGGGGGGATTTGAACCCCCACGTCCCTAAGGACACTGGCACCTGAAGCCAGCGCGTCTGCCGTTCCGCCACTCGCGCATGAGTGGTGTTTTCAGACTCTCACCTCGGGGGGTGAGCGCCTGGCGACAAACGGAAGATTAGCACGCTGGACAGGGTGGATTCACATCCGTTGTTTCGCCGGCTCCGGGAGGGGAAGCGGGAACCCCGAACCGTCGCCCCCACTCCTCCTGAGTGCGTCCCGGGTGCGGGACACTGTGAGGAGGCCACCTCTACGATCCGTGTGAGGGGTGACACTCATCCACAGCCCAGACAAGGGGAACCAGCCGATTTCCCGACGCGTGGATACGATCAGTAAGCAGTACAGGGACGATGACAACGGAGGAGGTGCCCCATGGGGGTCATGAAGCGTTTCGAGCAGCGCCTCGAGGGGCTGGTCAACGGCACCTTCGCCAAGGTCTTCAAGTCCGAGGTGCAGCCTGTCGAGATCGCCGGCGCCCTCCAGCGCGAGTGCGACAACAACGCGACGATCTGGAACCGCGAGCGGACCGTCGTCCCCAACGACTTCATCGTCGAGCTCTCCACCCCCGACTACGAGCGGCTCAGCCCGTACTCGGGGCAGTTGGGCGACGAGCTCTCCGGCCTGGTGCGCGACTACGCCAAGCAGCAGCGGTACACGTTCATGGGCCCCATCAAGGTCCACCTGGAGAAGGCCGACGACCTCGACACCGGGCTCTACCGGGTCCGCAGCCGCACACTGGCGTCGAGCACGTCACAGCAGGACCCGTCGGCCCACCCCCACCAGCCCCCGGCCGGACGGCCCGGCGCCCAGCCGGCTCCCGGCGGCTACGGCTACCCCCCGAGCGCCGCTCCGCCGATGCCCGCGGCCCCGCCGCCCGGCGCCGGACGGCCCTCGGCCCCCACGAGCGACCGGCGCCCGCCGACGGCGCCCGGCCCCCTGCCGGACGCCCGGACGCGACGCTGGATCGAGATCAACGGCACCCGCCATCAGATTTCCCGCCCGACGTTGGTGATGGGACGATCCACCGACGCCGACGTGCGGATCGACGACCCCGGCGTATCGCGCCGGCACTGTGAGATCCGGACCGGAACGCCCTCGACGATCCAGGATCTCGGGTCCACCAACGGCATCGTGGTGGACGGGCAGCACACCACCCGCGCTACGCTCCGCGACGGCTCGCGGATCGTCGTGGGCAGCACCACCATCGTTTACCGGCAAGCCGAAGGGTGAAGCGGGGGCAATGTCAGAGCTGACCCTGACGGTCATGCGGCTAGGTTTCCTGGCTGTTCTGTGGCTGTTCGTCATCGTGGCCGTACAGGTCATCCGCAGCGACCTGTTCGGAACGCGCGTCACGCAGCGCGGCTCACGCCGCACTGCCGCCGACACGCGCCCCCAGCAGGGGCGCCAACAACAACAAGCGGCGCCGCCCCAGCAGCGCCAGCAGCCGGGCCGGCAGCGCCGCGGGGCGCCGACCAAGCTGGTCGTGTCCGAAGGCTCGCTCACGGGCACCACGGTCGCGCTCCAGGGCCAGACCATCACCCTGGGCCGGGCCCACGATTCAACGATCGTGCTGGACGACGACTACGCGTCCAGCAGGCATGCCAGGATCTACCCGGACCGTGACGGCCAGTGGATCGTCGAGGATCTCGGGTCCACCAACGGCACGTATCTGGAACGGACCCGGCTCACCACCCCGACACCAGTTCCGCTGGGCGCGCCGATCCGTATCGGCAAGACCGTCATCGAGCTGCGGAAGTAGTACGACAATGAGCGAGCGGAGCGAGCGAGCCGCGGCGGTCCCGACGGCGGACGCTGCCCGGTTCCCGACCGGAGGGTGGGCAGTGTGGCTCGAGACAGGCTGTACCCCGAGCCGACGGGCGAGGTGCGCATGAGTCTGTCGCTGCGCTTCGCCGCCGGGTCGCACAAGGGCATGATCCGGGAGGGCAACGAGGACTCCGGTTACGCCGGTCCCCGGCTGCTCGCCATCGCCGACGGCATGGGCGGTCAGGCGGCCGGTGAGGTCGCCAGCTCCGAGGTGATCTCCACGCTCGTCCCGCTCGACGACGACGTACCGGGGTCCGACCTCCTGACCTCGCTCGGCTCGGCCGTGCAGCAGGCGAACGACCAGCTGCGCGTCATGGTCGAGGAGGACCCCCAGCTGGAGGGCATGGGCACCACGCTCACCGCCCTGCTCTGGACCGGTCAGCGCCTCGGCCTGGTGCACGTCGGCGACTCCCGCGCCTATCTGCTGCGCGACGGCGTCCTGACGCAGATCACCCAGGACCACACCTGGGTGCAGCGCCTCGTCGACGAGGGCCGGATCACCGAGGAAGAGGCCACCACCCACCCGCAGCGCTCCCTGCTGATGCGGGCGCTGGGCAGCGGCGATCACGTCGAGCCGGACCTCTCCATCCGCGAGGTCCGGGCCGGCGACCGCTATCTGATCTGCTCGGACGGCCTCTCCGGCGTGGTCTCCCACCAGACGATGGAAGAGACCCTCGCCAGCTACCAGGGCCCGCAGGAGACCATCCAGGAGCTGATCCAGCTCGCCCTGCGCGGCGGCGGCCCCGACAACATCACCTGCATCGTCGCCGACGTCCTGGACGTCGACAACAACGACACCCTGGCCGGGCAGCTCAACGACACCCCGGTCGTCGTCGGCGCGGTCGCGGAGAACCAGGCCCAGCTGGGCGACGGCGGGGCCATGCAGACGCCCGCCGGACGCGCGGCGGGCCTCGGCCGCCCCGTGCCCCCGCCCTCCGGCGGCTTCGGCCCGCCCGGCAGCGGTGACCCCGGCTACGGCGGCATGCCGGACGGCTCCTACGACTCCTATACGGACGACGACTTCGTCAAACCGCGCGGCGGCCGTAAATGGCTGAAGCGTTCCGTCTACATCGTGCTGGCGCTGGCCGTGATCGGCGGCGGTCTGTACGGCGGCTACCGCTGGACGCAGACGCAGTACTACGTCGGCGCGAAGGACGAGAACGTCGCGCTGTTCCAGGGCATCAGCCAGGACCTCGCCTGGGTCTCGCTCTCGAAGGTCTCGAAGAACCACCCCGAGATCGAGCTCAAGTACCTGCCGCCGTACCAGCGCAAGCAGGTCGAGTCGACGATCGCCGAGGGCAACATCACCGACGCCCGCGAGAAGATCGCCGAGCTGGCCGCCCAGGCCTCCGCCTGCAAGAAGGACGCGCAGCGCCGCGCGGCCGAAGCCGAGAACCGGGCCCGTACGGGCGAGGGCGAGGCCGGCGGCACCGCCGGAGCCCCCGCCACCAGGACTTCCGCCACGTCCTCCGCCAAGGGGACCAAGCCGACCACCGCTCCCACTCCCGGCCCCAGCCTCTCGGAGGAAGAGAAGAAGCTGGTCCCGCAGTGCGGTAAGCAGTAAGCCGTAGGGGGCCTTCAGCACCATGAGCGTTGTCACCAACACGACCACCATCGGCGCGATCGACGCACCGAGCCGCCGCAACACCGAGCTGGTACTCGTCGTCTTCGCCGTCGCCATCTCGGTGTTCGCCTACGCCAACGTGGGCCTCGCCCTCAACGGCGAACTGCCCTCGGGAATGCTCGGCTACGGGGCGGGGCTCGCCCTGCTCGGCGGGGTCGCCCACCTCGTGGTGCGCAGGTTCGCCAAGTACGCCGACCCGCTGCTGCTGCCCCTGGCCACCCTGCTCAACGGCCTGGGCCTGGCGCTGATCTGGCGCCTGGACCAGTCAGAACGCTTCCAGGCCCTGAGCACCTTCGCCCCGGCCGCCTCGAAGCAACTGCTGTTCTCCGCCATCGGCGTGGGCACGCTGGTCGCGGTCCTGGCCATCCTGAAGGACCACCGCATCCTGCAGCGCTACACGTACATCTCCATGGTCGTGGCGCTGTTCCTGCTGATCCTGCCGATGTTCTTCCCCGCCGTGAACGGCGCCAAGATCTGGATCAAGATCCCGGGCTTCGGTACGCTCCAGCCCGGCGAGTTCGCCAAGATCATCATCACCGTGTTCTTCTCGGGTTACCTGATGGTCAAGCGGGACGCGCTGGCCCTGGCCAGCCGCCGCTTCATGGGCCTGTACCTGCCCCGCGGACGGGACCTCGGCCCGATCCTCGCCATCTGGGCGATGTCGATCCTGATCCTCGTCTTCGAGACCGACCTCGGCACCTCGCTGCTCTTCTTCGGCATGTTCGTCGTCATGCTCTACGTGGCGACCGAGCGCACCAGCTGGATCGTCTTCGGTCTGCTGATGTCGGCAGTCGGCGCGGTCAGCGTCGCCACGTTCGAACCGCACGTCCAGCAGCGCGTCACCGCCTGGCTCGACCCCTTCGCGGGCTGGGGCGAGGTGGCCGCGAGCGAGCAGATGGCGAAGTCCCTGATGGCCTTCGGCTCCGGAGGCACGCTGGGCACCGGACTCGGGCAGGGCAATTCCGACCTGATCGGCTTCGCCGCCAACTCCGACTTCATCCTCGCCACGGTCGGCGAAGAGCTCGGGCTCGCCGGGATGATGGCCGTGCTTCTCGTCTACGGCCTGATCGTCGAGCGGGGCGTACGCACCGCCCTGGCGGCCCGTGACCCGTTCGGCAAGCTGCTCGCGATCGGCCTCTCCGGCTCGTTCGCCATCCAGGTGTTCGTCGTCGCCGGCGGCGTGATGGGCCTCATCCCGCTCACCGGTATGACGATGCCATTCCTGGCCGCAGGCGGTTCCTCGGTGCTCGCCAACTGGGCCCTGATCGCCATTCTGATCAGAATCAGCGATACCGCCCGCCGCCCGGCTCCGGCCCCCTCACCGTCGACCGACGCCGAAATGACCCAGGTGGTCCGACCGTGAACAAGCCGCTGCGCCGGATCGCCGTCTTCTGCGGAATCCTCGTCCTCGCGCTCCTCATCCGGGACAACTGGCTCCAGTACGTCCGTGCCGACGAACTCAACAGCCACAAGTACAACCGCCGCGTCGAGATCGAGCGGTACGCCCACGAGCGCGGCGACATCATCGTCGACGGCAAGGCGATCACCGGCTCCGTCGAGACCGAGGACAGCGACTTCAAGTACAAGCGGGTCTGGAAGAACGGCCCCCTGTGGGCCCCGGTGACCGGCTATTCGTCCCAGGCCTTCGACTCCTCGCAGCTGGAGAACCTGGAGGACGGCATCCTCACCGGCAACGACGACCAGCTGTTCTTCGACCGGACGCTGTCGATGTTCACCGGCGAGAAGAAGCGCGGCGGCAACATCGTCACGACGCTGAACGGCGCCGCCCAGAAGGCCGCCTTCAAGGGGCTCGGCGAGAAGAAGGGCGCGGTGGTCGCCCTCGATCCCAAGAGCGGTGCCATCCTCGCCCTCGCGAGCACCCCGTCCTACGACCCCTCGGTCTTCGCCGGGAACTCCATGGAGGACTCGGACAACCGGCAGAAGCTCCTGAAGGACAAGGACAAGCCGATGCTCAACCGGGCCTTGCGCGAGACCTACCCCCCGGGCTCCACCTTCAAGGTCGTCACCGCCGCCGCCGCCCTGGAGAACGGGCTGTACGACGACATCGACGCCAAAACGGACTCGCCACTGCCCTGGACGCTTCCGCAGTCCACCACGGAGCTCAAGAACGAGGGCAGCATCCCCTGCAAGGACGCCTCGCTGCGGGAGGCCCTGCGCTGGTCGTGCAACACCGTCTTCGGGAAGATGAGCGACGACCTCGGCAACCGGAAGATGATCGAGCAGACGGACAAGTTCGGCTTCAACAAGGAAGTCTTCACGCCCGTCCGCGCCGACGCGAGCATCTACCCCGAGGACAACAAGCCGCAGAACGCCATGGCCGGCATCGGTCAGGCATCGAACCGGACCACCCCGCTCCAGATGGCCATGGTGGCCTCCGCGATCGCCAACGACGGCAAGCTGATGCAGCCGTACATGGTCGCCGAGCGCCAGGCGCCCAACCTCGACCCGGTCTACACCCACGAGCCCGAGGAACTCAGCCGCGCGCTCTCCGGTGAGAACGCCCAGAAGGTCCAGCAGATGATGGAGACCGTGGTCAAGGACGGCACGGGAACCAACGCGCAGATCCCCGGCGTCACAGTGGGCGGCAAGACCGGTACCGCCCAGCACGGTCTGAACAACAGCGAGAAGCCGTACGCCTGGTTCATCTCGTACGCGAAGACCGACAACGGCTCCCCGGTCGCCGTCGCCGTCGTGGTCGAGGACGGCAACGCCAACCGGGACGACATCTCCGGTGGCGGCCTGGCCGCCCCCATCGCGCGCGACGTGATGAAGGCGGTCATCGACAGCAAGAAGTGAGACCCGCCACGGCTGCCGCCCGTCATACCGGACATCGCATACCGGTCGGATATCGGCTGACGGGTGCGGGCTGATCACGTAACCCGTGCCCGGTAGCGTATGCGCGAACAGCGCACCGCCGCGGACCACACACGGGTGCGGTCGGGACTGACGGAGAGGGCTGGAACAGTTATGGAAGAGCCGCGTCGCCTCGGCGGCCGGTACGAGCTGGGCTCGGTGCTCGGCCGTGGTGGCATGGCCGAGGTCTACCTCGCCCACGACACCCGGCTCGGCCGCACCGTAGCTGTGAAGACGCTCCGGGCCGATCTGGCCCGTGACCCGTCGTTCCAGGCCCGGTTCCGCCGAGAGGCCCAGTCGGCCGCCTCGCTCAACCACCCCGCGATCGTCGCCGTGTACGACACCGGCGAGGACTACGTCGACGGGGTCTCCATCCCGTACATCGTGATGGAGTACGTCGACGGATCGACGCTGCGGGAACTGCTGCACTCCGGCCGCAGACTGCTCCCCGAGCGCACGCTGGAGATGACCGTCGGCATTCTGCAGGCCCTGGAGTACTCGCACCGCGCCCAGATCGTCCACCGCGACATCAAGCCGGCGAACGTCATGCTGACGCGCACCGGTCAGGTCAAGGTGATGGACTTCGGCATCGCCCGCGCCATGGGCGACTCCGGAATGACGATGACGCAGACCGCCGCGGTCATCGGCACCGCCCAGTACCTCTCCCCGGAGCAGGCCAAGGGCGAGCAGGTCGACGCACGCTCCGACCTGTACTCCACCGGCTGTCTGCTCTACGAGCTGCTCGCCGTGCGGCCCCCGTTCGTCGGGGACTCGCCCGTCGCGGTGGCCTACCAGCACGTCCGCGAGGAGCCGCAGCCGCCGAGCACCTTCGACCCCGAGATCACGCCCGAGATGGACGCGATCGTGCTGAAGGCGCTCACCAAGGACCCGGACTACCGCTACCAGTCCGCCGACGAGATGCGCGCCGACATCGAGGCATGCCTCGACGGCCAGCCGGTCGCGGCCACGGCGGCGATGGGCGCCGCGGGGTACGGGGGCTACGACGGCTACAACCCCGACCAGCCCACCACCGCCCTGCGCCCGGCCGACCCGAACAACGCGCAGACCTCGATGCTGCCGCCGGTCAACCCGGACGACGGCGGCTACGGCTACGACGACCGCCAGGGCCGCCGGCGCCAGCAGAAGAAGAGCAACACCTCGACGATCCTGCTGGTCGTCGCGGGCATCCTGGTCCTGGTCGGCGCGATCCTGATCGGCCGGGTGATCTTCTCCGAGAACGGGGGCGACAACCAGGTCAAGGCCCCGAACCTGGTGGGCTCCACGCTCGAGGAAGCGCAGACGCTCGCGTCCAGATCCGGCGTCACCGTCGCAAAGGGCGCCGAAGAGCCGTGCGAGCAGCAGGAGAAGGGCCAGATCTGCTCCCAGGACCCGTCGCCCGACGCGATGATGGACAAGGACGGCACCGTCACGGTCGTCGTCTCGTCCGGAGCGCCGCAGGTCGAGGTCCCCAACGTCCTGGAGAAGTCCGAGGACGGCGCCCGCGAGGTTCTCGAAGGAGACGGCTTCACAGTCAACGTCACCACGGAAGAGTCCGAGAAGCCCGAGGGGACGGTGATCAAGCAGGACCCCAAGGGCGGCGCGAAGGCCAACGAGGAGTCCGAGGTCACCATCACCCTGGCCGTCCAGGCCACGCTCGACCTGCCCGACATGCGGACCCGCACGTTCGAGGCAGCGGAGCAGCAGCTGCGCGGCATCGGGTTCACCAACGTCTCGCGGACCGACGTGGAGTCGGACAAGCCGGCCGGCGAGGTGATCGAGCAGACCCCCACGGGCCCGAGCAAGCAGGGCAAGGACGTGCAGATCGTCCTCAAGGTCTCCAAGGGCCCGGCCCAGCCGGAGCAGGTCCAGATCCCCGGTGACCTCGGCGGCAAGTCGTACCAGGACGCGAAGGCCCAGCTCGAAGGACTCGGGTTCGTGGTCCAGCTCGCCCCGAACTCGGTCGACAAGCCGAACGCCCGGGTGATCACCAGCAGCCCGGCGCCGACCACCCAGGCGGACAAGGGCAGCACCGTCGTCCTCGTGACCATCGAGGGCGGCGGGAACGGCGGCAACGGCGGGGGCTTCATCGGAGGCCTGGGCGACGACTGAACCACGCCCACCGCACCCGACACGGGAAGGGCCCCGGTCACCATCCTGGTGACCGGGGCCCTTCCCGTGTGCGGGGAGTCCCGGCGAGGGCTCAGCGCAGCTCGGCCGGCTTCGTCCGGTCCTTGTCGACCTTCTCCGTACGCTCCAGCTCGCCCCAGACGATGTACCGGTACTTCGAGGTGTAGACCGGGGTGCAGGTCGTCAGCGTGATGTAGCGGCCGGGCTTTTTGACGCCCGACTCCTCCGGGACCGGCTGGATCACGTCGACGTTGAACTTCGAGGTCTCGGGGAGCGTCTTGTAGACCTTGTAGACGTACCAGGTGTCCTTGGTCTCGAAGACGACCGGATCACCGTTCTTCAGCTTGTGGATGTTGTGGAACTTCGCACCGTGCCCGTCGCGGTGCGCGGCCAGCGTGAAGTTGCCCTCGTCGTCCCACGGGAGGGCCGACTCCACGGGGTCGGTGTAGTAGCCCGCGATGCCGTTGTTGAGGGTCTTGGGGTCGGTGCCCTTCTTGACCAGCACCTCGCCGTTCTTCATGGCGGGCACGTGCAGGAAGCCGATGCCGTCCCTGGTGTCCAGGGCGCCCGGGCCGCCCGCCCACTTGCTGCGGACCGTGTCGCCCTGCCGTCCGGCCTCGCGGTCGGCGAGCACGTTGGTCCACCACAAGGAGTAGACGACGAACAGCGCGAGCACCAGGCCCGCGGTGATGAGCAGTTCGCCGAAGACGCCGACGGCCGTCGCCACGGGGTGGCGGCGGCGTACCGGGGGCAGGGACGCCGACGTGTCGGTCCGCTCGTCGTGCTCGGTCCTCGCTGCCACCGCACCGTCCCTGTCGTGAGGATGTTCAGCCGACGAGCGCGTCGGGCTTTCCCTCGCTGCGTGGCCGTTCGTCGACCATCTTGCCCCAGACGATCAGGCGGTAGGTACTCGTGAATTCCGGCGTACAGGTCGTCAGCGTGAGGTATCTGCCCGGCTTCGTGAACCCGGAACCGACCGGGATCGGCTCGATCACCGAGATGTTGGACGGCGAGGTCTGCGGGAGGATGCCGGCCATCTCGTACGTGTAGTACGCGTCCCGGGTCTCGACCACGATCGGGTCGCCGGGGTTCAGCTTGTTGATGTAGCGGAACGGTTCGCCATGGGTGTTGCGGTGACCGGCCACGGAGAAGTTGCCCTGCTTGTCGGAGGGCATCGCCGTCTTGAGCTTGCCCTCGCCGTAGTGGCCGATCATCCCCCGGTCGAGGACCTTCTCCTTGTCGATGCCCTCGGCGATCGGGGCGACCACGTCCAGCTTGGGGATGTGCATGATCGCGAAGCCCTCGCCGGGCGCGAACACCCCTGGTCTGCGGTCGCCGTTGGCCCATTCGTCCTGGATCCGGTTCGTCTCCTTGCCCGCGATCTGGTCGGCCCGGACGTTGGTCCACCACAGTTGGTAGGTGACGAACAGCAGCATCAGGACGCCCAGCGAGATGAACACCTCGCCGACCGCCCGGCTGGCGATGACCGCCGGGCTGTCCTTCGCCGCCCGAGCGGCGCGCCGGGCCTCCACCCGGGACATCGGCGCGGCGGCCGGGGCGGCCTTCTGCTGCGGGGACGCCCCCGGGCGCCGACGTCCGCGCCCCTTGGCCGCCCGCCGCCGCTCGGCCCGCCCGCCGGGGGCCGGGGCGGGGCCGAGCTCCGTCTCCGCGGGTATGCGGGCGAGCACTTCGGTGCGCGGCTCGGCGTGAAGGCCCGGCGGGTCCGGGACCGGGGCCGGGGCCGGTTCCTCGGCCGGAGCCACCGAGGGCACCGGGTCCGCCGGGGCCATGCGCGCAGACGGCTCCTGGGGCCCGTACCAGTCACGTTGGTACCCGGCGGGGTCATACCACTCGTTCGGGGTTCCCTGGGGCTGCTGAGGCCCTTGAGAGGGCGCTTGGTGAAGCTCTCGGGGGGCCGCGTACCCCGCCTCGTACGAGGACTGCGCCGCGGACTGCACCGCGTGCGGCGCCTCGGGTTCCGCCGCCGGGACGGTGTCCGACCGGAACCACGGCGACGTGTGCCCGCCGGGCAGCGGATCGTTGAGCGGATCCGCGAGGCCCTCCACCGCCGCCACGAACGCGCCGTCGGTCCCGTACGCCCCGTGCGCGTCGGGGCCTTCCGGTCCGGCGGCGTGCCCGGGGCGGCCTGCGGTCACGCGGCCGCCTTGCCCACCACCGGCGCGAGCCCCGCCGAGCGCGCGACGGCCCCCTGGTCTCCGCACTGCTCCAGCCAGTTGGCGAGCATCAGGTGGCCGTGTTCGGTGAGCACCGACTCGGGGTGGAACTGCACGCCCTCCACCGCCCGGTCGCGGTGGCGCAGCCCCATGATGATGCCGTCCGCCGTGCGGGCGGTGACCTCCAGCTCGGGGGGCAGCTCGCCGGGTTCGGCGGCGAGCGAGTGGTAGCGCGTCGCGGTGAAGGGGGACGGCAGCCCGGCGAAGACGCCCCTGCCCTCGTGGGTCACGGGAGAGGTCTTGCCGTGCAGCAGCTCGGGGGCCCGGTCGACGACTCCGCCGTACGCCACCGCCATCGACTGCATCCCCAGGCAGACGCCGAAGACCGGAACGCCGGTGTCCGCGCAGTGGCGCACCATCTCGACGCAGACGCCGGCCTGCTCGGGAGTCCCGGGCCCCGGCGACAGCAGGACGCCGTCGAAGCCGTCCTGGGCGTGGGCGGGAGTCACCTCGTCGTTGCGCAGCACCTCGCACTCGGCGCCGAGCTGGTACAGGTACTGGACGAGGTTGAAGACGAAGCTGTCGTAGTTGTCCACGACGAGGATGCGTGCGCTCACTGGCCGGCTCCTGCTCCACCGGCGCTCGCGCCGTCGACGGTCACATCACCGAACGGGAGCAGCGGCTCCGCCCACGGGAACACGTACTGGAACAGTGCGTAGACGACCGCCAGGATCAGCGCGAGCGCGATGATGCTGCGCACCCATGCGTTGCCCGGCAGATGCCGCCAGATCCAGCCGTACATGCTGACCCCTCCATTCGGTACCCGCACCAGACTAGAGGGCCGCGGCACAAGCGTGGGTCCGCTGGGGAAAAGGGGTCGCCGTACGTCCGCCGGTGGCCGGCCACCGCGAAGTTGCCCGTATCGCCGGGGCGGGCGGTTCCGCTGTAGTGCCCGAACCCTTTCTGCAAGGTCCTGACCGCGGTGTTCTCCAGGACGGGCCACTCCCAGCCGGAGCCGAAGCGGGGGATGTGCATCGTCGCGAAGGGCTTTCCGTCGCGGTACGGGGCCGGGGCCGGCGCGGAGGGCTCTGCGGAAGGGGGCGGCGGTGCAGGGGCCACCGGTTCGCCTGCCCACCGGCTCTGGAGGGTGTCGATCTCGCCCTCGGCCGCGTCGGCCGCTTTCACGCCGGTCCAGAACAGGAGGTAGGCGGCGAAGAGGACGATCAACGCGCCCAGGGTGATGCACAGTTCGCTGAAGGTTCTGACGACGAGCCGCACCGACGCCGGACCGGCCTCCCCGGGGCTCAGCCGGCGCTCGGCCAGGACTCACTCCACAGGCTGTGCGTAGTGGAGATCCACTGTGCCCGAGTACCCCGGAAGAGTCACCGCCTCGTCCTCGTCGACTTTCCAGCCCAGCCCGTACGCCTTCACGTAGAGCAGGTAGTTCTGGATCGCGGTGGAGCTGTTCAGCGCCTGCTTGAGTTTTCCGGGGTCGCCGACCGCGGTGACCTTGTACGGCGGGGAGTAGACGCGGCCCTGGAGGATCAGGGTGTTGCCGACGCAGCGGACCGCGCTGGTGGAGATCAGCCGCTGGTCCATCACCTGGATTCCGCGCGCCCCGCCCTGCCACAGCGCGTTCACCACGGCCTGCAGGTCCTGCTGGTGGATGACCAGGTCGTTGGGCTGGGGCTCGGGGTAGCCGGGGTTGGCCGTGGCGTCGGGAGGCGCGTCGTTGAGGGTCACGCTGACGGAGTCGCCGGTGATCTTCGTCGTGCCTGCGGCCTTCTCCAGGGCCTTCAGCCGGGCGTCCTCGGCCCGGGTGGAACCGTCGTCGCGCTGGGCGAGGGCGTCGATCTCCGCGCGCACGGACGCGGTCGAATCGTTCAGCTCGGCGTTCTTCTCGCTCCGCTCCCTGATCAGGTCGGAGAGCTTGAGGAGCGAGGAGTCACTGCGCAGATTGGTGCCCTTGGCCGTGTTGGCGCTGGTGACGAAGATGAGCCCGGCCAGGGCGAAAACCGCAGCGGTGAGCCCCCGGACCGCCCACACGGAGGTGCGCCGGGCCGGGCCTTCGGGGGAGTCGGCAGAATTGCTCAACGTACCCTTATCTCATCAGGCGCCAGGGAAGCACTACGCTAACGGACGCTCGGGGGAGGCAGCATTCCCCCTGGCATCCCCTGGCACCGGCCCCCGGCGCCCGCCACAGATCCCTGCGCGGTCACGCAGCGCATCGACAGGAGAGTCCCTCGTGCCGAAGTCACGTATCCGCAAGAAGGCCGACTTCACGCCGCCCCCGGCGAAGCAGGCAACGGCCATCAAGCTGACCAACCGCAGCTGGGTCGCTCCGGTGATGCTGGCCCTGTTCCTCATCGGGCTGGCCTGGATCGTGGTGTTCTACGTGACCGAAGGCGATCTGCCGGTCGACGCCCTGGGCAACTGGAACATCGTGGTCGGCTTCGGCTTCATCGCCGGCGGCTTCGCCGTGTCGACCCAGTGGAAGTAGCGGCCCCCTTCCGCTGCCTCGCCCTGGGCCCGTACGCGCGCCCGTAGCTGGTCGACGCCCTCGCGCGCAAGCCTTGCCCTGAGTTACCCACAGAGTTATCCACAGTCGGGGGAAAAGGTCAGACGATCTGTGGATAACCTCCACGCAAGTTGACGCCGGTGTGACTGCAGCCTCCCTCACCGAGGGAGGCTGCACCCCGTTGTACGGGCGGAAAAGCGCAGCTCAGCGACGAGGGGCACACCTGTTCCTCTTGCCATGCACAAGAATCCGCGCACACTGTGGACAACTTCGGTCAGCCTGGGGGCGGAGTTCCCTTCTCGCCGAGCATTCCGCTCAGGTGAGCGCCAGCGTCCGGGCTACGACGATTCCGAGGGACGCCAGCAGGACGAGCGCACAGGTGCCGGTCTGCACCGCCGTACGCCGCTCGCGCGGAGCGTGGACCATGCCGACGGCGATGGCGACGCCCGCGATCAGACCGCCGACGTGCGCCTCCCAGGCGATACCGCCCCAGGTGAAGGTGAAGACCAGGTTCAGCGCCAGCAGCACCAGCACCGGGCGCATGTCGTAGTTCATGCGGCGCATCAGGACGGCGGTCGCGCCGAAGAGGCCGTAGACCGCGCCGGAGGCACCCAGCGAGGGCTGGTTCTGCGCGGCGATCAGATAGGTCAGCGCGCTGCCGGCGAACCCGGACAGCAGGTAGAGGGTGAGGTAGCGGGACCGGCCGAGCGCCGCCTCCAGCTGTCCGCCGAGCCACCACAGCCCCAGCATGTTGAACCCGAGGTGCACCACTTCCTGGTGCAGGAACATCGAGGTCACCAGGCGGTACCACTGGCCCTCGGCGACGCCTTCGATGGATCCCGGCGGCGGGCTCGGGTCCCACGCCCGGCCGAGCAGCGTCAGATCGCCCACCAGCCCGGGGCGGACGGCGACCAGGAGGAAGACGGCCAGATTGATGCCGAGCAGGATCTTGGTGACCAGGCGCGGATCGGCGGCCACCGAGCCGCCCGCCAGCGTGCGCGGCCGGTCGGCCGCCGGGTGGTGCCCGGCGCCCGAACCCTGCCGTACACAGTCGGGGCACTGGAAGCCGACCGAGGCGCTGACCATGCACTCGGGGCAGACCGGCCGCTCACAGCGCGTACAGCTGATGCCGGTCTCGCGGTCGGGATGGCGGTAGCAGGTCGGCGTCGGCACACCGCTTTCCGTGGCGGCACGGTCTCCCGGCGGCTGCTGGTCCATCGGTCCTGGCCTGCCTCTCGGTCCTCGTCCCTCGTCGCTCGGGCGGCGGCACGGACAGGGCCACCCCGCTCGTCCGCTATGTATCACTACGGACGGGCAGGGCGGTTGGTTCCCGCAAGGACCGCCGCGGGGATTCCCGCAAGGGCTCCCTGCAACGCCGGGTGCGGGCGGGCCGTCAGCGGGTCTCGACGACGACGGACTCGATGACCACGTCCTGCAGCGGGCGGTCCGTGCGCGGGTTGGTCGGGGTGGCCGCGATGGCGTCGACGACCTTGCGGCCCGCGTCGTCGGCCACCTCGCCGAAGATGGTGTGCTTGCCGGTCAGCCAGGCGGTCGGCGAGACGGTCAGGAAGAACTGCGAACCGTTCGTACCCGGCCCCGCGTTGGCCATGGCCAGCAGATACGGCTTGGTGAAGGCCAGCTCCGGGTGGAACTCGTCGGCGAACTGGTAGCCGGGGCCGCCGGTGCCGTTGCCCAGCGGATCGCCGCCCTGGATCATGAAACCGCTGATGACGCGGTGGAAAACCGTGCCGTCGTACAGCGGGGCCGTGGAGGTCTCACCGGTCTCCGGGTTGACCCACTCGCGCTGTCCGGTGGCCAGTTCCACGAAGTTCTTCACCGTCTTGGGGGCGTGGAACGGCAGCAGCCGGATCTCGATGTCGCCCCGATTGGTCTTCAAGGTGGCGTAAAGCTGCTCGGCCACGATCTGCCTTCCTCTTCCCTCGCGTGCCGTCAAAACCTTCGCTGACGTCCGGCGATCCTCCCACGGACCGGGAAAAGTACGGCCGGATGCCGGGCGAACCGGCGCGTTCACCACCGAACCATGGCATTGTCGTCGGCACACTTCACATGAACCGTTTTGACCGCAAATGACGATCATGACCCGGATGCCCGTCCCGCATGCCGGGCATGGACCCAACAGGCATGATTTTGGACTGGGCGGACAGGCGGAGTACCTACCCGCCACCAAGGAGGAGGATCTCGTGACCCGCATCGACAGCGTGCGCGCCGCAACCGACTCGGCGAAGGACAGCGCGCAGCACGCCGCGGAAGTGGTGGCGCCCTACGCCGACACGGCCAAGGAGCAGGCGGCCCACTACGCGCACGAGGCGCGCGTACGGCTCGCACCGAAGGTGACGAAGGCGGCCCGGCAGGCCCGTGTCCAGTACGCGTCCCATCTCGCACCGCGCATCGAACAGGCCCGTACACACGTGCCGCCCCGGGTCGACGAGGCCGCGCACCGCGCCGCGGTCTCGACCCGCAAGGCCGCACGGAGCGCCGCGGACTACACCGCACCGCGCGTCGAGCACGCCCGTGCGGTGGCCCTGCCCGTCGCCGAGCAGGCGTCCGCCCGCAGCGCGGCCGCCCTGGCGGCGCTGCGTACCCAGGTGACGGCCAAGGAAATCCAGAAGCTGGCCCGGAAGCACCAGCGGCGGGCCAAGGCCGGCCGGGCCGCGAAGGGTTTCCTGGTGCTGGGCGTCCTGGCGGGCGGCGCCTATGCCGCCTGGCGCTGGTGGGACAAGCAGGCCAACCCGGACTGGCTGGTCGAGCCGCCCGTCGCCACCGAGGTGGGCGACGAGCGCTCGACGCTCAGCTCGGTCGACGGCAGCCCGCGGGCCGACCTCGACCCGGAGGTCGAGGCCAAGCAGGCCGAGGCCGAGTCGGGCGAGGGGGACACCCCGGGCCTCGACGACCGGCCCTGACCCGGTCGGCTGACAGGTCGGCGGTACGGCAGAACGAGCGCGGCCCGGACACCGCTCACACGGTGTCCGGGCCGCGCTCGCGTGTGCCCACCGACGCGCGGAAGGGGACGGCTACCGGCTGACGGCGAACCGCATCAGGGCATGCTCGTCGCCCTGCTTGATCTTCCCGGTCTCGTTGATGACCTGGAGCTTCCAGCCCGCACCTTCGCGGATCGCCTTGGCGACGGCGACGCCGTTGTCCTGGGTGAGCATGCTCGGCCAGATGTCGGCGACCTGCTGCGAGCTGCCGCCCGTCGCGTCGTACACCTTGAAGCTGATGTTGCGCGCGTTGCTGAACGAGCTGCGCTTCTTGTAGGCCGCCGCGATGAAGACGATCGACGTGATGTTCGAAGGGATCCTGGCGAACTCGACGGTCACCGTCTCGTCGTCGCCGTCACCGTGCCCGGTCTGGTTGTCCCCGCTGTGCACCAGCGAGCCGTTGCCCAGCGGGTCCAGGGAGTCCAGACCGGCCAGCCGCACCGGGTCGCCGCCCTGCAGCGCGATGGCGATCAGGTCGAGGTCCGTACCGGCCTTCTGCCGGATCTTCCCCATCAGACCGCCGCTGCTCCCGACCGTCGGGTCCCAGGACGCTCCGATGGTCAGGTGGGTCACTCCGCCCAGGTCCGCCGGGCCGTCTTCCTTCGTCAACGTGATCATGCCTGAGTCCTTTGTGGCTCGACTGTTTATGCATGAAGTGTGCCTGGTGCAGCGGCGGCGGAACGCAAAGGAACCCCTCCAACCACATTTCCGCAGGTTGGAGGGGTTCAATCAGGGGACCCGGAAGACCGCGGGCATGAACGGCCGCACCCGATGCACAGGCATCGGCCGTGCCCCCGGGTCACGGGCGCGGGAAGCGGGCGCGCATGGCGTCGATGCAGGTGTCCCGGGACGTGGGCCCGCCGAAGCGGAGACGGTCGTAGGCGGTGAACGCCGGTTCCAGCGCATCGAGTTCATCGATCAGGGCGTGCAGCCGCTCCGCCCACTGCGCCGAACCGGCATGCGGCTCGTTCGCTGCGGCACGTATCGCGGCCGTCAGGTGATCCTTTCGCTGAATGGCGGCCGGGTTCACGGAGTGCAGGCACACGTACTGCCCGCTGAGATACGCACGCCACTCCGCCTCCCCGGTGATCGGGTCGGCCCAGTGAGAGGTGAACCACGCTTCGATCCGGTCCACGCCGCCCGCTTCGTCGGCGAGGGCGAACAGGTCGGCCGGCACCATCTCAGCACCGTCGGAGCGCAGGTATCCCGGAAGCGGCAGACGCTGTCCCAGCATCAGCCGGCGGACCGCATCGCCGTCGCGGCCCTGGACCGCGCACAGTTCCTCCAGGGCAACGAACTGCGCGCTGACATACGCATCATCGGCCTGGGTCATCGGATGGTCACCGTTGACCTCGCGGAACCGCTCGGCGAGCTGCTGCTTCAGGGTTGTCTCCGACATGGGGCGGTCCTCCGGCGTCACAGCGCGGGGATCTCCCGCACCGGCTTCCGCACGCTAGCGGCCGGATGGTTCGGCGCTCACCGAACGATCGAACTCTCTCCGCGGGGCCGGGGTCGCGAAAACGAAAGAACCCCCTCCGGTCTGCGTTTACGCAGGTCAGAGGGGGTTTCTACCAGTGGAGCCTAGGAGATTCGAACTCCTGACATCTGCCTTGCAAAGGCAGCGCTCTACCAACTGAGCTAAGGCCCCGGGTCACCGTCGGGACCAGACTACCGGGTACCCCCCGGGTTCTTCCAAAAGGATAGGGACTCCCCGGGAACGACCACGCTCCGTAAGATGCTCGCAAGGTTCGCAGCAGCGAAGCGGCAGCGATGGGGAGACGCCATGGACGCAGCGCAACAAGAGGCGACGGCAAGAGCCAGAGAGCTTCAACGCAGTTGGTACGGAGAGCCGTTGGGGGCGCTCTTCCGTCGGCTGATCGATGATCTCGGCCTGAACCAGGCCCGGCTGGCCGCCGTTCTCGGACTCTCCGCCCCGATGCTCTCGCAGTTGATGAGCGGCCAACGCGCCAAGATCGGTAACCCCGCGGTGGTCCAGCGCGTCCAGGCCCTTCAGGAGCTGGCGAGCCAGGTGGCCGACGGCAGCGTCAGCGCGGGTGAGGCCACCGACCGCATGGAGGAGATCAAGAAGTCGCAGGGAGGCTCGGTCCTCACCGCGACCGGCCAGACCACCTCCACCGGCGGCGCTCCCACCGTTCGCCGTGTGGTGCGCGAGATCCAGTCCCTGCTGCGGTCGGTCGCGGCGGCCGGCGACATCATCGATGCCGCGGACGCCCTCGCCCCGACCCACCCGGAGCTGGCAGAGTTCCTCAAGGTGTACGGCGCGGGACGCACCTCGGACGCGGTCGCGCACTACGAGGGGCACCAGGGCTAGCAAGCGGCACCGGACCCGGCGGCAGCACGACACCGGCGACGGAACCACGAGGAACGACGACGGAGCCAGGGCACGCGCACCGCGCAGCGCCCTGGTGCCGGCAGGACACGGGCCGGGCACCGGGACCGGACACGGGCCGCGGCGGACGCCGCGGCACCCTACGAACGGGGAGCGGGCACAGCGCAATGGGTGAGGTCTTCGCCGGTCGGTACGAGCTGATCGATCCGATCGGACGCGGTGGGGTCGGCGCCGTCTGGCGGGCCTGGGACCACCGCCGCCGCCGGTACGTCGCGGCCAAGGTGCTCCAGCAGAGCGACGCGCACACGCTGCTGCGCTTCGTCCGCGAGCAGGCGCTGCGCATCGAGCACCCGCACGTGCTGGCCCCGGCCAGCTGGGCCGCCGACGACGACAAGGTCCTGTTCACCATGGACCTGGTGAGCGGCGGCTCGCTCGCCCATGTCATCGGCGACTACGGCCCGTTGCCCCCGCGCTTCGTCTGCCTCCTGCTGGACCAGCTGCTCTCCGGCCTCTCCACGGTGCACGCCGAGGGGGTGGTGCACCGTGACATCAAGCCCGCCAACATCCTGATGGAGGCGACCGGTACGGGCCGCCCGCATCTGCGCCTGTCCGACTTCGGCATCTCGATGCGCAAGGGCGAACCCCGGCTGACCGAGACCAACTACGTGGTCGGCACGCCCGGTTACTTCGCCCCTGAGCAGATGATGGGTGCCGAGCCCGACTTCCCCGCGGACCTCTTCGCGGTCGGCCTGGTCGCGCTCTACCTCCTCCAGGGCCAGAAGCCGGACGCCCAGGCGCTGGTGGAGCACTTCGCCGCCCACGGCACCCCGGGCGCCCCCGAGGGCATTCCCGAGCCGCTGTGGCAGGTTCTCGCCGGTCTGCTCCAGCCCGACCCGCACGCCCGGTTCCGTACGGCCACGGGCGCGCGCAAGGCGCTCACCGCGGCGGTCGAGATGCTGCCCGAAGCCGGCCCGCACGACGAGCCGGTGGAGGTGTTCGACCAGATCGGGCCACTGCCCGAGGGATTCGGCCCCGACGGGCCCGTCACCGCCTCGCAGGAGGTACCGCAGCAGCCGTCCGAAGAGCGGGCCCCCACCCCGCCCCCCGCCACGATGTCGGAGACGGGCAGCTTCCACCTCGCGCCGCCCCCCGCGGCCTCACAGCGATCCGCTGCCTCGCCCGGTGCCGCGCCTCCGCAGCAACAGCCCTACCCGCAGACGGGGTTCCGGCAGCCGCCGCCCGCACCGTACGCCGCGGAGGCGCCGCCCGCGTACACCGTCGGCGCACCGGACCCCTCCCGGGCGCCGACCTCCGGCGTACCGCACGATCCCTCCGCCACCCGCCCCTACACCGCCCAGCAGCACCAGCAGTTCCCGCCGGTGCCCGCCCCGCCGGTGCAGCACGCCGCGCCCCACCCGCCCGCACGGCGAACGCGCCCGGGACCGCCCCCGAAGGTGGCCGTCCCGGTGCTGGTGGTGGCGCTGATCTGCTTCGCGGTCGGGATCTGGGCCCTCACCCAGGTCTGACGGGCCCGTACCGCCTACGGAAGCCCCGCCGACTTACGGTTACCAGCCCTGCGCCGGCGGCTGGTGGCCCCCACCGCCCGGGTGACCGGCGGCCGAAGCGCGGCGGCGGGCCAGCAGCGTCCAGGCGCCCAGACCGAGCACCAGCACCGACCCGGTGCCGATCCCGGCCGCGGCGACCACGGTCATCGGGCCGCTCTTCGCCGCCTGCTCGGCGTTCTGCCCCTTCCGGGCCACTTCCCGGTCGTGGTCGGTGACGCCGAAGACCCCGGCGTCGCCCTCGTACGGGGATTCCTCGGCCTGGTTCTTCACCTGGACCGCCAGCTCGAACGGGATCGGCTCGGCGCCGTAGGAGTCCTTCAGCTTCGGGCTGAGGGAGACCGACAGGTAGTACCAGCCCGCGAAGCGCATGGCGCTGACCTGGGACGAGGAGTCGAACCGGTTGCGGTAGGCCACCGGCGGCAGGGGCCGCAGGGAGGCGGACGCGGGGCCGCCGGAGTACGAGAGGGTGGCGTCGGAGACCAGCCCCTGGGCGGGGTTGGCCAGCGACAGCGTGAGCGCGCTGCCCACGAAGTCCTTGGTGGCGCCGGTGCTGTTGGAGAGCCCGGCGGTGGCGTGGATCTGCTGGCCCCAGTCGACCGGCACCCGGTAGAAACGGGTCTGCCCCGGGGCGACCGTGTCCTGCCAGCGGCCGCTCTCCAGGCTGGTGGCCTCGGAGAACCCGGCCCCGCCGGACCGCTTCTGCTGCTTCCCCGTCAGCGGCTTCGCCGAGGCGGAGGGCCAGCTCTCGGGGGCCTCGGTCGGCATGGACGTACCGCTCTTGAGCTTCGGCTCCTGGAGGAAGCGCAGTTCCAGGTCCCAGGCCTCCGGGCTGGAGGTGGCCTCGCTCTCGCGCTCGACGAGGACGTCGTACGGGCCGCCCTCCTGGCAGATGCTGCCGCCCTCCTCGACGGTCCGGGAGGCGTACGCGGTGATGGGACGGCCGTACGCGCCGGAGCCGAAGGTCGCCTGCCCCGAGCCGCACTGGGTGTCGTCGGTCTCCCGGAGGCTGACGGTGATGCCGTCGCCGTAGGCGACCGCGCCGCCGTCGCCGGGCACCGCGACCGCCGAGACGTAGGCGGCGGAGACATCGTCCAGCGTGACCCGGTAGTAGAGCTTCTCGCCCGGCTTGATCATGCTGCGGTACGGGACGCCCTCGTCCAGCGTGGACGCCTCGACGTTGGTCACCGCGCCCTGCACGTTCTTCGCGTCGGGGTCGAACGCGTACACCCCGGGGGCCGCCGCGTGCGCCTGCGACGGCAGGACCACCGCCGCGCACATCGCCGCGAGTGCCGCGGCCGTCACCCGGCCCCTGTTGCGCTGCCTGTTCACGCGCTTCCCCTCGTCGTCCTCACCCACCGGTACCCCTCGGCCGCTCCGCCGCGGCGGCTACTGCTGCCGCGCCTGTTGCCGCTGCGGCGACGGACGAGGAGGAACCCTTCCGCCGCGACGACCAGGGCACCCGCCCCGGCAGCGGCCGCGATGCCGGTCCATCCTGCCCCGCCCGCACCGCCGCTGTCTGCGGCCGCAGCCGTATTACCCTTCTTGCCCTCGTTCCTCCCCTCGCCCTCCCGGCGCGATCCGAGCGCGTCGAAGTCGGCTCCGTCGTACCGCGTTTGACCCGGCCCGCCCTCCAACTGCTCACGTGCGGCGCCCTTTACCCGGCGCCGACCGTGTCGATCGCGGCCCGACGCCGAAGCGGGCGAGCTGATCGGCGACCCGACAGGGCTCCGGCGTACCGCAGTTGTCCTCGCCGTCCGAGATCAACAGGGTCATGCGCGTACCGGTCGCACCGACGGCGGGCACGGGCAGGTCCCGGGCGGCCTTCCGCAGGGACAGCCCGATGGGGGTGACGCTCTTGGCCGAACCCGTCCACGGCCCATCACCCGCTGCCCCCTCAACCAGGAAGCCCGAACCCGTCAGCCTCTTTGCTTCAGCAAGCTACTGATTCGCTTGAGTGAACTCGCGGGCGGGGCGTCACGGTCCCGCACCAACGAAAGGGGCCGACGCGTCGGCGTCGGCCCCGGACAGCACGAAGCCCCGGCCGCTCAGCGACCGGGGCCCGTAGCAGACTGTGTCGTCTCACACACCCGAACCTGCGGGCACGGAGTCGGTCGCCTCCGTCCACAGATCCTGCTCGGCGCGATCCGCCTGGATCTGGCGGTACACGAGGAGCCCGCCGATGGCGGCCAGTGCGACCAGGAGAAGCTTCTTCACCGCGCGACCTCGTCTTTCCTTGGCGTAAGGGCCTTATGTCGCCGACTATACACACCGGCCGATACCGATCGGTGACCTGCCCGGACCCCTGTGACACCCCCTCCACAGCGTCCGAACGACCTCCCGACACCCCCTCCTCACCGCCCGCGAGGACCTGTCCAGCCCGGTTGCACCATACGAGTGGTGTTAATCCGAAGATCGGCGCAGAGCGGGCGTCGCTCCCCGAAATCGCGGCCGGGATCCACATGATCGGAGAAGTCAGCAACCGGACCGTCCGAAAGCGAGGGGCCATGAGCACCTTCCAGCCCAAGAACCTCTGGACCGCCTTCATCACCGCCTTCTTCGCCCTCCTGGCGTCGCTGGGCCTCGCCACCGCCGCGGCGAGCACCGCGAACGCCACGAACGCCGCAGCGCAGCCGAGCACCACGACCCACGAGCACACGGGTGCCACCGCGGCAACCCCGATCGCTCCCTCGGTCCGATGGACCCTTCCGCGTGACCGGGCCCTCCCGCCCACGATGAAGCAGCGCATCCGAGCCGAGGCCCACGGCTCCTCCCCGGCCACCCGCCACCTGTCGCTCGACCCCGCGGAGACCGCCCGCACGACCGCTCTGAGCGGCTCCCACCACGCAGCCCCGGAAGGCGGCTCCCCGGTCCCGCCCCCCTGATCCCGGCGGCCCACCGCACTCCGGGGCCCCTGGTCCGGTTCACACCGGCCGGGGGCCTTTCCGCGTGCCCGGGCGGCCGGCCCCGGGACCGCGCCGCCGCCCGAGGAGGCCGAGGTCCCACCACGGTCCGGGCCGCGTCCGGCACTTGGCTGGAGACCATCGACGGAGGCGAGCCCGGCTGCCTCGCCCAGCCGGCCCTCGCCACTGACCGCACCCCGACAACGCGAAAGGCCCCCCACCGTCTCCGGTGAGGGGCCTTCAGTCTGGTGGGGCTAACAGGATTTGAACCTGTGGCCTCATCCTTATCAGGGATGCGCTCTAACCAACTGAGCTATAGCCCCGCCGCGCTGTGCTGCTCCGCGCTGACTTCTGAAGATTAGCGCACGTCGGGGCCAGTCCCAAAATCGATACCCGGCGCGCTACTCGTCCTCGGCCAGCGTGAGCTCCACGCCGCCCACGAAGCCCGCCGACAGGTTGTAGATGAAGGCGCCCAGCGTCGCCAGCGCCGTGGCCAGGACCACGTCGATCACGGCGATGACCGAGGTGAAGATGAGCACGCGCGGCAGCGACAGGAACGACTGCAGATCGAAGCCGTTGCTCTCGTTCGAGCCGGTCGCCTCGCTGATCGTGCCGCCGACGGTCTCGAAGACGCCCATCGCGTCCATGACCATCCACAGCACCGCCGACGCCACCACCGTGCAGATGCCCAGCGCGATCGACAGCAGGAAGCTGACCTTCATCACCGACCACGGGTCGGCCTTGGCCACCCGCAGGCGGGCCTTGCGGGTACGGGGCGTGGTCCGCGCCCCCGTGCGCGGCTTGCGCGTCGCCTGGGCGCCTCCCACACCCTGCGCTCCGCCCAGCGTGCCACCGCCCTCTCCGGGGCGCTGCTGGCCGCCCTGGGTGCCGCCGCCGGGCGCCTGGTACGCCTGGGGCGGGTGGTACGGCCCCGACGGCCCCGGTGCGGGCTCACGCTCGCCGGGCAGAGGCCCGGTCGCGTAACCCTCGTACTGGGGCTGAGGCCCTCGTGTGTCCGTCACAGTGCCCCCTTGGGAGTCCGTGGCAGGGCCACGGGCACCGTTCGCTCCAGCTCCGGAAGCGGCCGAACCGGCGCCCGTGGCTCCACTCACGCTCTTACTCCTCGTGCTCCCCGGTCGAAGGCTCCGTGCCCTCGACAGTGCCCTCTGCCGCGGTTACGGCGTGGGCCTCAGCCGTCTCGCCCTCGGCATCATCGGTCCCATCGACCTCTTCCGCCTCACGGCCGGCCTCGGCGTTGCGCGCGATGCCGACGACGGCATCACGCTTGCCCAGATTGATCAGTTGGACGCCCATGGTGTCACGGCCCGTCTCCCTGACTTCATTGACTCGCGTACGAATCACACCACCGCCGAGCGTGATGGCGAGAATCTCGTCGGTCTCCTCGACCACCAGCGCACCGACGAGCGACCCGCGGTCCTCCACGATCTTGGCGGCCTTGATACCGAGGCCGCCGCGGCCCTGGACGCGGTACTCGTCGACGGGGGTCCGCTTCGCGTACCCGCCGTCGGTAGCGGTGAAGACGAACGTACCGGGCCGGACGACATTCATCGAGAGGAGTTCGTCGCCCTCGCGGAAACTCATCCCCTTCACACCCGAGGTGGCGCGGCCCATCGGACGCAGCGCGTCGTCCGTCGCGGTGAACCGGATCGACTGGGCCTTCTTGCTGATGAGCAGCAGATCGTCCTCGGCCGAGACCAGCTCGGCGCCGATCAGCTCGTCGTCGCCGCCGTCCGGCATCTCGCGCAGGTTGATCGCGATGACACCGCCCGAGCGCGGGGAGTCGTAGTCCTTGAGCGCGGTCTTCTTCACGAGACCGCCCTTCGTCGCCAGGATCAGGTAGGGCACGGCCTCGTAGTCGCGGATCGCGAGGATCTGGGCGATCTTCTCGTCCGGCTGGAAGGCCAGCAGGTTGGCGACGTGCTGGCCGCGCGCGTCCCGGCCGGCGTCCGGGAGCTCGTACGCCTTGGCCCGGTAGACCCGGCCCTTGTTCGTGAAGAACAGCAGCCAGTGATGGGTCGTCGAGACGAAGAAGTGGTCGACGATGTCGTCTTCCCGCAGCTTCGTCCCGCGCACGCCCTTGCCGCCGCGCTTCTGCGAGCGGTAGTCGTCCGTCTTCGTGCGCTTCACATAGCCGCTGCGGGAGATCGTGACGACGATGTCCTCCTCGGCGATCAGGTCCTCGATGGACATGTCACCGTCGAAGGGCACCAGCTGGGAGCGCCGGTCGTCGCCGAACTTCTCGACGATCGCCGCCAGCTCCTCACTGACGATGGTGCGCTGCTTGGCGGGCGAGGCCAGGATCTCGTTGTACTCGTTGATCTTCGCCTGGAGCTCGTCGTGCTCGGCGGTGATCTTCTGGTGCTCCAGCGCGGCCAGCCGGCGCAGCTGCATCTCCAGGATCGCGTTCGCCTGGAGCTCGTCGATCTCCAGCAGGCCCATGAGGCCCTCGCGCGCGATCTCCACCGTGTTCGAGCGGCGGATGAGGGCGATGACCTCGTCGATGGCGTTGAGGGCCTTGAGGAGGCCGCGCAGGATGTGTGCCCGCTCCTCGGCCTTGCGCAGCCGGAACTTCGTCCGCCGGACGATGACCTCGATCTGGTGCGTCACCCAGTGGCGGATGAACGCGTCGATCGACAGCGTGCGCGGCACCCCGTCGACGAGCGCCAGCATGTTCGCGCCGAAGTTCGTCTGGAGGTCGGTGTGCTTGTACAGGTTGTTCAGGACGACCTTGGCGACCGCGTCCCGCTTGAGGACGACGACCAGGCGCTGCCCCGTACGCGAGGAGGTCTCGTCGCGGACGTCCGCGATCCCGCCGACCTTGCCGTCCTTGACCAGGTCGGCGATCTTCTGCGCGAGGTTGTCGGGGTTGGTCTGGTACGGAAGCTCCGTGACGACCAGGCACTGGCGGCCCTGGATCTCCTCGACCGCGACGACCGCGCGCATCGTGATCGAGCCCCGGCCGGTGCGGTACGCCTCCTCGATGCCCTTGCGGCCCACGACCAGCGCGCCGGTGGGGAAGTCGGGGCCCTTGATGCGCTCGATCAGCGCGTCCAGCAGCTCCTCGTGCGAGGCCTCGGGGTGCTCCAGGTACCACTGGGCGCCGGCGGCGACCTCGCGGAGGTTGTGCGGCGGGATGTTGGTCGCCATGCCCACCGCGATCCCCGCGGAGCCATTGACCAGCAGGTTCGGGAAGCGTGCCGGCAGGACCGTCGGCTCCTGGTTGCGGCCGTCGTAGTTGTCCTGGAAGTCGACGGTCTCCTCGTCGATGTCCCGGACCATCTCCATGGACAGCGGCATCATCTTGCACTCGGTGTACCGCATGGCGGCGGCCGGGTCGTTGCCCGGGGAACCGAAGTTGCCGTTGGAGTCCACCAGCGGCATGCGCATCGACCAGTGCTGCGCGAGGCGCACCAGGGCGTCGTAGATGGAGGAGTCGCCGTGCGGGTGGTACGTACCCATGACGTCACCGACGACGCGGGCGCACTTGTAGAAGCCCTTCTCGGGGCGGTACCCGCCGTCGTACATCGCGTACAGCACCCGGCGGTGGACGGGCTTGAGGCCGTCCCGTACGTCGGGCAGCGCACGCGAGACGATGACGGACATCGCGTAGTCGAGATAGGAGCGCTGCATCTCCGTCTCGAGCTGGACGGGCTCGACACGCATCCCCACACCGGGGATGGTGCCCTCCTCCTCGGGCGTCACGGATTCAGGTGTCACAGGGGTGTTCTCGTCGGCCATTGCTGGTCAAAGTCCTTTCGAGCTGCGGCGTGGCTGGTGCGGCCGACTCAGATGTCGAGGAAGCGGACGTCCTTGGCGTTGCGCTGGATGAACGAGCGCCGCGCCTCGACGTCCTCACCCATGAGCACCGAGAACAGGTCGTCGGCCTGGGCGGCGTCGTCCAGCGTGACCTGGCCGAGGACCCGGTGGTCGACGTCCATGGTCGTGACACGCAGCTCCTCGGCGTTCATCTCGCCGAGGCCCTTGAAGCGCTGGATCGAGTCTTCCTTGATCCGCTTGCCGTTCTGCTTGCCGAGCGCCACCAGGGCGTCGCGCTCCCGGTCCGAGTACGCGTACTCGAAGTCGTCCCGACCCCACTTGATCTTGTAGAGCGGCGGGCGCGAGAGGTAGACGTGCCCGGCCTCGACCAGCGGCTTCATGAAGCGGAAGAGGAAGGTCAGCAGCAGGGTGTTGATGTGCTGGCCGTCGACGTCGGCGTCCGCCATGAGAATGATCTTGTGATAGCGGAGCTTCTCGATGTCGAAGTCCTCGTGGACCCCGGTGCCGAACGCCGAGATCAGCGCCTGGACCTCGGTGTTCTGGAGGATCTTGTCGATCCGGGCCTTCTCGACGTTCAGGATCTTGCCTCGGATGGGCAGGATCGCCTGGTACATCGGGTTGCGGCCGGACTTCGCCGAACCGCCGGCGGAGTCACCCTCGACGATGAAGATCTCGCACTTGGTGGGGTCGTTCGACTGGCAGTCACTGAGCTTGCCCGGCAGCGAGGCGCTCTCCAGGAGCCCCTTGCGCCGCGTCAGGTCGCGCGCCTTGCGGGCCGCCACACGGGCGGTCGAGGCGGCGATGCCCTTGCGGATGATGTCGGCGGCCTCGTTGGGATTCCGGTCGAACCAGTCCGTCAGCTGCTCGTGGACGACCTTCTGCACGAAGGTCTTGGCCTCCGTGTTGCCCAGCTTGGTCTTCGTCTGGCCCTCGAACTGCGGCTCGCCCAGCTTCACCGAGATGATCGCGGTGAGGCCCTCGCGGACGTCCTCGCCGGTGAGGTTGTCGTCCTTCTCGCGCAGCAGCTTCTTGTCGCGCGCGTACCGGTTGACCAACGAGGTCAGCGCCGCACGGAAGCCCTCCTCGTGCGTACCGCCCTCGTGCGTGTGGATCGCGTTGGCGAAGGAGTAGACGCCTTCGGTGTACTGCGTGTTCCACTGCATCGCGATCTCGGCCGAGAGGAGACGGTCCTTGTCCTCGGCCTCGATGTCGATCACCGACTGGTGGATGACGTCGCCCTTGCGGGAGTTGAGGTACTTCACGAAATCGACGATGCCGTTTTCGTAGTGGTACGTGACCGAGCGGGCGGCCTCCTCCTCGGCGGGCTCGGCCGCGTCCGCGCTGTCCGCGCCCGCCGTCGCCTTCGCCGACTCGCGCTCGTCGGTGAGCTTGAGGGTGAGGCCCTTGTTGAGGAACGCCATCTCCTGGAAGCGGCGCGAGAGGGTCTCGAAGCTGTACTCGGTGGTCTCGAAGATGTCCCCGTCGGCCCAGAAGGTGACCGTGGTGCCGGTCTCCTCGGTGGCCTCGTGCTGCGCCAGCGGGGCGGTGGGGACGCCGAGCTTGTAGTCCTGGGTCCAGCGGTGGCCGTCGGTCTTGACCTCGACGGAGACCCGGGTGGACAGGGCGTTGACGACGGAGACGCCGACGCCGTGCAGACCGCCGGAGACGGCGTAGCCGCCGCCGCCGAACTTGCCGCCCGCGTGCAGCACGGTCAGCACGACCTCGACGGCCGGCTTCCCTTCGGACGGCACGATGCCGACCGGGATACCGCGGCCGTTGTCGATGACCCGCACCCCGCCGTCGGGGAGGATCGTGACGTCGATGGTGTCCGCGTGGCCCGCCATCGCTTCGTCGACGGAGTTGTCGACGACCTCTTGCACGAGGTGGTGCAGGCCGCGCTCACCGGTCGAGCCGATGTACATGCCAGGCCGCTTGCGGACCGCGTCCAGCCCTTCCAGCACGGTGATCGCGCTGGCGTCGTACGAGGTCTCGGGGACCTCGCCCGGCACACCGGCCGTGGACGGAATGTTCTCGTTGGGGTTGCCGGAATCGGCCACGAAGCGCCCTTTCTGGCACAGCACAGGCCGTTCTCCGGACAGGCGGGAGCGGCTGCGTCGTTCGGCTTGTATCGACGACTCCCGCCTCAGCGGCGGGATTACTCACCAGTCTACCGGTAGCGCTGACATGAATGGGGGTTTGCCGGTACCTGAGTACGCATGTGCCGCCCTGAATGAGCGACTGACGACTCCCCATATCCGGGAAGGGGCTCCAAGAGGCCCTGAAGGGCTTTGAGCGCTTCGGCCTGTCAACCCACCGCTACGGTGAGGGACGCTCCGGCCGTACCGTCCGGTTTCCTGGTGCGCGAACCCTGACGAACCCACCCAGAAGATCGCCCGGTACACGACAATTTTACGCCAAAATTGCAGCTCAGCGCTATCGAGCGGTGATCCGCACGGAACAGAAGGGGAGGCCGGGAACCCGACCGCGGCCACGGCTGCTTCCCGGTCCGGCCCCACGGCGGCCCGGCCGCCTCGGCCGGCGCCCCGAGGCTCATCCGTAGGTGTCGCCCGGGCCCTTGCTGCCGGGTGCCCGCAACGGGCCGTACCGGCGCTCCGGGCCCCCCGGCCCGACCACCTTGATCATCCTTACGGTGCCCTGCCCCAGATCCGCGTTCAACCGGGCCACCAGCTGGGGGGCCAGCAGCCGCAGCTGCGTCGCCCACGCCGTCGAGTCGCAGCTCACGGTCAGCACCCGGGCGGCCGGATCGTCGTCGTACCGCAGGGGGAGGCAGTGCTTCGCCAGGTCGTCGCCGACGATCTGCGGCCACCGGCCCATCACCCCGCCGACCGCCGCGGGCGTCTCCCAGCCCCGCTCGGTGATCAGCCGGTTGATCGCGGAGCCCAGCGCCTGCGGGTCCCGGCCGTCCGAGCGGGCGCCCGAGCGCAGTCCGCCACCCCGCCGTGCCTGCTTCTTCTGCTGCGCCGCCGCACCCCGCGCCCGGGCCTGCTCCTTCGCGGCCCGCAACGCGACCCGGGCCAGATCGACCCCGGACACCTCGGGCGGCTTCGGGCTCCCGGCCTCCGGCATACCGCCGACCGGGCCCGCCCCGCCCGGTGCCGCGTCCCGGCCGTTCATACGCGCTCCACCTCGCCCGCGGTCACCGCGTACCGCGTCCCCGCCAGCACGCCCGGCACGTCCTCCGCGACCGCCGCCGTCACCAGCACCTGCTCCCCGGGGGCCACCAGCTCCGCCAGCCGCTCCCGGCGGCGGGCGTCCAGCTCGGCGAAGACATCGTCCAGCACCAGCACCGGCTCGTTGCCCTCGGAACGCAGCAGCTCGAAACTGGCAAGACGCAGCGCCAGCGCATAGCTCCAGGACTCGCCGTGACTCGCGTACCCCTTGGCCGGCATCCCGCGCAGGCCCAGCAGCAGATCGTCCCGGTGCGGGCCGACCAGCGTCACGCCCCGCTCGATCTCCTGCTTCCGGACGCCCGCGAGCGCCGCGATGAGCTGTTCGTACAGCTCATCGCGGGTGCGCTCGGGACCCACGTCCTCGCCGACCGAGCTGCGGTACTCCAGCGACACCGGACCACCGCCCGGCGCGACGTCCCCGTACGCCTTGTCCGCCAGCGGCTGGAGCGCGGCGATCAGATCGAGGCGCTGCGCGAGCAGCTCGGCGCCCACCTGACCCAGGTGCTGGTCCCAGACGTCCAGGGTGGACAGATCCATCGAACGGCCACCGTGCCGCCGGGCCATCGCCGCGGATTTCAGCAGGGTGTTGCGCTGCTTGAGCACGCGTTCGTAGTCGGAGCGGACCCCGGCCATCCGGGGCGAACGCGCGGTGACCAGCTCGTCCAGGAACCTCCGCCGCTCACCGGGATCGCCCTTGACCAGCGCCAGGTCCTCCGGCGCGAAGAGCACGGTCCGCACGATGCCGAGCACATCACGCGGTCTGACCTGCGAGGACCTGTTGATACGGGCCCGGTTCGCCCGGCCCGGGTTCAGCTCCAGCTCGACCAGCTGCGAACGCTCGCCCTGGGTCACCGCCGCCCGGATCACCGCCCGCTCCGCGCCCATGCGCACGAGCGGGGCGTCCGAGGAGACCCGGTGGCTGCCGAGGGTGGCGAGATAGCCGACGGCCTCGACGAGATTGGTCTTGCCCTGGCCGTTGGGCCCTACGAACGCGGTGATGCCCGGGTCGAGAGGGACCTCGACCCGGGCGTACGAGCGGAAGTCGGCCAGCGAGAGATGCGTGACGTGCATGGTGGCCACCCTCTCCCGTTGCTGTCGGTGCTTCCGCTGCGCAGGCTGTTCCGCCCCGGTGCGTTGTTACGCGGTGCGCGCCGCCGGTTCTTCGGCGGCGGGCCCGGTCAGTTCTCGGTCTTGGACTCGACCGCGTGGCCGCCGAACTGGTTGCGCAGCGCGGCGATCATCTTCATCTGCGGCGAGTCGTCCTGGCGCGAGGCGAACCGCGCGAACAGCGACGCCGTGATCGCGGGCAGCGGCACCGCGTTGTCGATCGCCGCCTCCACCGTCCAGCGGCCCTCGCCCGAGTCGGCGGCGAAGCCCCGGAGCTTGTCCAGGTGCTCGTCGTCGTCCAGGGCGTTGACCGCGAGGTCGAGCAGCCAGGAACGGATGACCGTGCCCTCCTGCCAGGAGCGGAAGACCTCGCGCACATCGGTGACGGAGTCCACCTTCTCCAGCAGCTCCCAGCCCTCGGCGTAGGCCTGCATCATGGCGTACTCGATGCCGTTGTGGACCATCTTCGCGAAGTGGCCGGCGCCGACCTTGCCCGCGTGGACGGAGCCGAAGTCGCCCTCGGGCTTCAGCGCGTCGAAGACCGGCTGGACCTTCGCCACGTTCTCGGCGTCGCCGCCGTACATCAGGGCGTAGCCGTTCTCCAGGCCCCAGACACCGCCGGAGACGCCGCAGTCGACGAAGCCGATGCCCTTGATGCCCAGCTCGACGGCGTGCTTCTCGTCGTCGGTCCAGCGCGAGTTGCCGCCGTCGACGACGACGTCGCCGGGCGAGAGCAGCTCGGCCAGCTCGTCGATCGTGGACTGGGTCGCGGCACCGGCCGGGACCATCACCCAGACGACCCGCGGGCCCTTCAGCTTGCCCACAAGCTCTTCGAGACTGTGGACATCGGTGACATCCGGGTTGCGGTCGTAACCGATGACGGTGTGGCCTGCGCGGCGGATGCGCTCGCGCATGTTGCCGCCCATCTTGCCGAGGCCGACGAGACCGAGCTCCATCAGAGATTCCTTAAGCGTCGTGGCGATAAGCGTCGGGGCGTTTGCACCCACGACCGAGCCTACGCCCGGCCGGGGACAGCGCGGCGGGCCCGCTCCGCGCCGAGCGGGCCCGCCGGAAACTGCCGCGGAGAACATCCCCCCGATCGGGCGGGGGGGGCGGGGGATCAGCCGGAGAGGCGCACCGGCATGATCAGGTACTTGTACGCGTCGTCCGCCTCGGCGTCGACGGCCGGGCGGCCGCTGAGCAGGGCGGGCTTGGTGGACGTGGTGAACGAGAGCTGGGCGACCGGGGAGTCGATCGCGCTCAGTCCGTCCAGCAGGAACGTCGGGTTGAAGGCGATCGAGATGTCGTCACCCTCCAGCACCGCGTCGACCCTCTCCACAGCCTGTGCGTCGTCGCTGGAACCGGCCTCCAGGATGAGGACGCCCTGCTCGAAGCTGAGCCGTACGGGGGTGTTGCGCTCGGCGACCAGGGCCACGCGCTTGACGGCCTCGACGAAGGGGGCCGTCTCGATCACCGCGACGGAGTTGAACTCGGTCGGGAACAGCGTGCGGTACTTCGGCAGGTCGCCTTCGAGCAGCCGCGTGGTCGTGCGGCGCCCGGCGCCCTCGAAACCGATCAGGCCCTCGCCCGCGCCGGAGCCGGAGAGCGCCAGGGTGACGGTGTCGCCGCTGGTGAGCGCCTTGGCGGTGTCCAGGAGCGTCTTGGCGGGCACGAGGGCGACGGCGGAGGCGTCCGCGTTCTCCGGCTTCCACAGGAACTCGCGGACGGCGAAGCGGTAGCGGTCGGTGGAGGCGAGGGTGACCGTGTCGCCCTCGATCTCGATCCGCACACCGGTGAGCACGGGCAGCGTGTCGTCGCGGCCGGCGGCGATGGCGACCTGGGCGGCGGCCGAGGCGAAGACCTCGCCGGGGACGGTGCCCGTGGCGGTCGGCATCTGCGGCAGCGCGGGGTACTCCTCCACAGGCAGTGTGTGGAGGGTGAAGCGGGAGGAGCCGCAGACGACCGTGGCCCGCACACCGTCGGTGGAGATCTCCACCGGGCGGTTGGGAAGGGCGCGGCAGATGTCGGCGAGCAGCCGGCCGGAGACGAGCACCGTGCCGTCCTCGTCGATCTCCGCGTCGACGGAGACCCGTGCGGAGACCTCGTAGTCGAAGCTGGAGAAGCTGAGAGCCCCGTCCTCGGCCTTCAGCAGAAGGCCCGCGAGAACGGGCGCCGGCGGACGGGCCGGGAGGCTGCGGGCCACCCAGGCCACCGCCTCCGCGAGTACATCGCGCTCCACCCGGATCTTCACCGGAACCGCCTCCTGCTGTTGCTCGCTCGCCCTGCTGGCCTTCGTCGTCTGGACCGGAGTCCGCTGCCGAGGCGGCGGAGGCTCCGGGGTCCAGTCTGACGTACGGCACCGACAGCCGTTGCTGCTCGGGGTCAAGTCGGGCCGAGAGGTTCGCGGCGGTCGACGGTCGAGTTGTACACAGGCCCCACTTCGAAGCGGATTCCTGGCTAACTCTGGGTGGTAGTAGTAGTAGGCCTTGTGGATACCGTGGATAACGTCGTTTGCGCAGGTCAGCAACTGTTTTTTGTCCACCGGTCCTGTGGGTGGCGCCCGTGGACAACCCACGCCTTCTGTGGACGGACGAAAGTTCTGCACACCCGATGCACAGGAGGGGGCCACTTCTCCCCAGACCTGTCCCCAGCTTTACCCCTGTTCCCCACAGCCCAACCCAGCCCCTTGGTGTGACGCCTTTCACTCCGGGCGGTGAGAGCGTGTGTTGCGTTGCCGAACAGTGGACAGGGGTGTGGAGAAGCGGGGCGAAGCTGGGGACAACACCGCCCAGCCTGTGGGTCGGCGGTGGACAACCGCGACGCCTCCCTGTGGACGAAGATTCTGTCCACAGGCTGTGGATCATCCTTGACCACAAATCCCCAACCAGGTGACCTGGCCTGATGGAGTATCGGCAGCACGCCCTGTGGACGCAATATGGACAACTTCCCAGTCCCCAGGCTGTGGACGGAAGATTTCTCGTACATCTGTGGAGAAGAGCCTCTGAGCTGCTCGTATTCGAACAGCAGGGGTGGGTCGGGGCGCTCGTCACGGGCTCCGGAAGCCTCACCGAGCGCCTCGGGAAGCCCGTCGCGGACCCCGAAAACGCGAAAAGCGCCTGCCGCGGACCGTGGGAGGTCCGCGGCAGGCGCCTCGGAGAAGCGCTCCAGAAGAAGCCTGGGAAGGGTTCAGGAGAAGACGGGGAGCGTTTTCGGCCGGGTGGGAGCCGGGATCAGCCGTTCTTGATGCGGTTGGTCAGCTCGGTGACCTGGTTGTAGATGGAGCGGCGCTCCGCCATCAGCGCCCGGATCTTCCGGTCGGCGTGCATCACCGTCGTATGGTCGCGGCCGCCGAACTGCGCGCCGATCTTCGGCAGCGAGAGGTCGGTGAGCTCGCGGCACAGATACATGGCGATCTGGCGTGCCGTCACCAGGACCCGGCTGCGCGAGGATCCGCAGAGGTCGTCCACGGTGAGCCCGAAGTAGTCCGCGGTGGCCGCCATGATGGCCGGTGCCGTGATCTCCGGGGCCGACTCCTCACCGCCCGGGATCAGATCCTTGAGGACGATCTCGGTCAGCCCGAGGTCGACCGGCTGCCGGTTCAGGGAGGCGAAGGCGGTCACCCGGATCAGGGCGCCCTCCAGCTCACGGATGTTGCGGGAGATCCGCGAGGCGATGAACTCCAGCACCTCCGGCGGGGCGTTGAGCTGCTCCTGCACCGCCTTCTTGCGGAGGATCGCGATCCGGGTCTCCAGCTCGGGCGGCTGGACGTCGGTCGTCAGACCCCACTCGAAGCGGTTGCGCAGCCGGTCCTCCAGCGTCACCAGCTGCTTGGGCGGCCGGTCCGAGGAGAGCACGATCTGCTTGTTCGCGTTGTGCAGCGTATTGAAGGTGTGGAAGAACTCCTCCTGCGTCGACTCCTTGCTCGCCAGGAACTGGATGTCGTCGACCAGCAGGATGTCCACGTCGCGGTAGCGCTTGCGGAAGGTGTCGCCCTTCCCGTCGCGGATGGAGTTGATGAACTCGTTGGTGAACTCCTCCGAGCTCACGTAACGCACCCGGGTCCCCGGGTAGAGGCTCCGCGCGTAGTGCCCGATGGCGTGCAGCAGGTGGGTCTTGCCGAGCCCCGACTCCCCGTAGATGAAAAGGGGGTTGTACGCCTTCGCGGGTGCCTCGGCGACGGCGACGGCCGCGGCGTGCGCGAACCGGTTGGACGCCCCGATGACGAAGGTGTCGAAGAGGTACTTCGGGTTCAGCCGGGCGTGCGGTTCGCCGGGGCCCGGGGCGGGGGCCGGCTGGGCGCCCATCGGACCGGGAACCGAACCGCCGGTGCGCCCGGGCCCGTGGCCCGGACCGGTCTGGCGGTGCTGCGGCTGCTGGTGGTCCTGCCGGTCGGGGCGCTGCTGCTCGTACCCCTGGCGCTCGGGCGGCTGCGACCGGTAGTCGTGGCTCGGCTGCTGCGGGCGCCCGGTGCCGTACGGCTCGCGCCACTGCTCGGCGGGCTGGTCGCGGTACTGCTCGTTCTCCCGGTACGCGTCGCTCTCGCGGTACGGCTCACCGGCGGGCTGCTCGCGGTCCTGGTAGCCGCTGTGCCGCGGCTGCTGCCAGGAGAGGTCCTCCTGGGTACGCGGCCAGGCTCCGGGTTCCGGGCGCTGCTGCTGGTAGTCGGGGTAGGCCGGCCGAGCCGTCGGCATACCGTCGTCGGAGGGCCGGTGACCGTATCCGTCGTACGCGTCGCCCCGGGGAGCGTCGTCGCGCGGCTGCGCCGGGTAGCGGTGGTCCTGCTGGCTTCCGTGCGGCTGGTGCTGCTGATGCGACTGGTGCATCGGGGGCGCCGGCGGGGCGGGGGGTTCGCCCGCGGAGTCGTCGACGGTGATCGCGATCCGGATGGGCCGGCCGCACTCCCGGGTCAGCGTCTCACTGATGAGCGGCGCGAGCCGGCCCTCCAGGACGCGCTTGCCCCATTCATTGGGGACGGCCAGCAGTGCGGTGTCGGCGACGAGTGCCAGCGGCTGGCAGCGCTCGATCCACTGCTTGTCCTTCGGCTCGATGCCCTGCTGGCCCTCCCCGAGGAGTTGTTCCAGCACTCGCGGCCACACTGCGGCAAGATCGGCAGGTACGTCAGCCACAAGGCACGCTCTCTCGCATGTCCCACGAATGTGTGGTTCTCGGGACGGGATGGGTCGGGTCGGGTGAGCCCGGCAGTCGGGAAGGAAAGGAACCGGAGTTCAGCCACGGTAGTCAGGCCGACCCGCGCGGTTCAAGTTGTTGTCCACAGGCTGTGCACAATGAGGGGTCGCACGGAGCCGGTTTGACCGGATGGCGTAGCCGCGCGTACCGTGACCAGGTCGAGTTGTCGATGGCTGCTGCCGCCTGCCTCCGATGGGCAAAGATCACGATCTGTGATTGTGAAGCGGTGCACTAAGGCGTTTACGCGAGTTCCTCGTGGGCGCACGGTGACAGCCAGGCGATGTCCCGCCAAGACACGAATTATTTCTGGAGCCCCCGAGTGAGCAAGCGCACCTTCCAGCCGAACAACCGCCGTCGCGCCAAGACCCACGGCTTCCGTCTGCGCATGCGTACCCGTGCCGGCCGTGCGATCCTCGCGAACCGCCGCGGCAAGGGCCGCAGCAGCCTGTCCGCCTGATCGCTCACAGGTCCATGCCGTGCTGCCTACCGAGAATCGGCTGAGGCGGCGCGAGGACTTCGCGACCGCGGTACGACGAGGACGTCGAGCCGGACGTCCGCTGCTCGTCGTCCATCTACGCAGCGGTGAAACGGACCCGCACGTGACGGGGGAGACTGTTCCCCCGCCGCGTGCGGGTTTCGTTGTCAGCAAGGCCGTGGGGGGCGCCGTCGTCCGCACCGCGGTGAAGCGGAAGCTTCGCCACCTGGTCCGCGACCGGCTGGCTCAGCTGCCCCCCGGTAGCCTGGTTGTCGTACGGGCGCTGCCCGGTGCGGGCGACGCCGACCATGCACAGCTGGCCCGAGACCTGGATGCCGCTCTTCAGCGGCTGCTGGGAGGGGGCGCGCGATGAAGTACCCGCTGCTTGCTCTCATCAAGCTGTACCAGTGGACGATCAGTCCACTCCTCGGGCCTGTCTGCCGCTATTACCCGTCGTGTTCCCACTATGGATATACGTCGATCGACAGGCACGGTGCCATCAAGGGGACAGCGCTGACCGCTTGGCGCATCCTGCGGTGCAATCCGTGGTCACCCGGCGGTGTGGATCATGTTCCGCCCCGTAAGCGTCCGCGGTGGCACGAGCTGCTGCGCAATGCCCTGCGCGGCGAAAAGGGCGGGGAGTCCGCCGCTGATGTGCCGTCCGGGGGGTCGGTCTCCGAACCTCCGAGCCCGGCCGCAGAGACCTCGCCCAATGCTCAAGGAGCCTGATTAGTGGACACGATTGCCAGTCTGTTCAGCTTTATCACCACACCTGTCTCATGGATCATCGTCCAGTTCCACAAGGTCTACGGAGCGCTCTTCGGCGATGACTCCGGATGGGCCTGGGGCCTGTCGATCGTGTCCCTGGTGGTGCTGATCCGGATCTGCCTGATCCCGCTCTTCGTGAAGCAGATCAAGTCGACCCGCAATATGCAGGTGCTCCAGCCGAAGATGAAGGCGATCCAGGAGCGCTACAAGAACGACAAGCAGCGTCAGTCCGAAGAGATGATGAAGCTGTACAAGGAGACGGGCACCAACCCGCTCTCCTCGTGCCTTCCCATCCTGGCGCAGTCCCCGTTCTTCTTCGCCCTGTACCACGTGCTGTCGTCCATCGCCTCGGGCAAGAAGATCGGCGCGATCAACCAGGACCTGCTGGACAGCGCCCGTGAGGCCCACATCTTCGGCGCCCCGCTCGCCGCCAAGTTCACGGACAGCGTCGAGAAGGTCACCTCCCTCAACGCCGACCTGACGGACGTCCGGATCGTCACCGCGATCATGATCGTGATGATGTCCGCGTCCCAGTTCTTCACCCAGCGCCAGCTGATGACGAAGAACGTCGACCTCACGGTGAAGACCCCGTACATGCAGCAGCAGAAGATGCTGATGTACATCTTCCCGGTCATCTTCGCCGTGATGGGCATCAACTTCCCCGTCGGCGTCCTCGTCTACTGGCTGACCACCAACGTCTGGACCATGGGTCAGCAGATGTACGTGATCAACCAGAACCCGACGCCGGGCAGCAAGGCGCAGGACGCCTACCTCCAGCGGGTGCTCAAGAGCGTGACCTCCCACGGCGAGGTGCGGGGCCGTACCCGGCGCAAGATGATCAAGGCGATCGTCGCCAAGGGTTCCGACCGCAACGACATCGAGCGCAAGTTCATCACCGGTCTCGGCAAGCTGGGTCTCGTGGCCCAGGAGGACGGCACGGTGGCGAAGAGCGAGACCGCCTCGGCCGACGCCGAGGGCGGCCAGGCGCCCAAGCGCCAGCAGCCCAAGCGCCAGACCAAGGCGAAGCGCCAGACGACCGGGCACGCGACGGCGGGGGCCAAGGACACGGAGTCCGCGGCTGCCGGTTCCCAGACCTCGCTCGAGAAGCAGGACGCACCGCAGGACAGCAAGCCGAAGTCGGCGGGCAAGCCCGCCTCCGGCTCCTCACGCCAAGCCAAGTCCGGGCAGCGCAAGGGTCCGCAGCGGCCCAAGCACCCGTCCAAGAAGTAAGAAGGAGTCCATCCGTGACGGAAGGCACCACCTCCACGGCCGCCGCTGAGGCGGGCAGCGACACCCTGACCCGCCTGGAGCAGGAGGGCGAGATCGCGGCCGACTACCTCGAGGGACTGCTCGACATCGCCGACCTCGACGGCGACATCGACATGGACGTCGAGGCGGACCGGGCCGCGGTGTCCATCATCAGCGAATCGGCACGCGACCTCCAGAAGCTCGTTGGCCGCGACGGTGAGGTCCTGGAGGCGCTCCAGGAGCTGACCCGGCTGGCCGTCCACCGGGAGACCGGCGACCGCAGCCGTCTGATGCTGGACATCGGCGGCTTCCGGGCCACGAAGCGCGCGGTCCTCGCGGAGCTGGGTGCCAAGGCCGCGAACGAGGTCAAGAGCACGGGCGAGCCGGTGAAGCTGGACCCGATGACGCCGTTCGAGCGCAAGGTCGTGCACGACGCGATCGCCGCGGCCGGTCTCCGGAGCGAGTCGGAGGGCGAGGAGCCTCAGCGCTTCGTCGTCGTTCTCCCGGCCTGACCGGGTCCTTGTACTGTCGGCCCCGTCTGTACGCAGGCGGGGCCGATCTTTGTCAGCCTGATAGTCAGCCACCCACAGTGCGCGAGTGCGGTACGGAAGGACGGTCCCCGTGACGGAGGCAGCAGAGCTCCCCCAGGCACCTGCGGAGGCGCAGGCGGTGTTCGGAGAGCTCTTCCCGGAGGCTGTCCGGTACGCGGAGCTTCTGGCGGATGCCGGGGTCAAGCGCGGCCTGATCGGCCCGCGTGAGGTCCCCCGGCTGTGGGAGCGGCACCTGCTGAACTGCGCGGTGCTCTCCGAGGTCGTGCCCGAAGGCGTCACCGTCTGCGATGTGGGCTCGGGCGCGGGTCTGCCCGGCATCCCGCTGGCGCTGGTGCGCCCCGACCTCAAGATCACCCTGCTGGAGCCGTTGCTCCGGCGGACGAACTTCCTCCAGGAGGTCGTCGAGCTGCTCGGCCTGGACCATGTGACGGTCGTACGCGGCCGGGCCGAGGAGGTCCTCGGGACGCTGCAGCCCGTTCAGGTGGTGACCGCCCGTGCGGTGGCGCCGCTGGACCGGCTGGCGGGCTGGGGCGTTCCCCTGCTGAAGCCGTACGGAGAGATGCTCGCGCTCAAGGGCGACACCGCGGAGGAGGAGATCGCCGGCGCCAGGGCCGCGCTCAGCAAGCTCGGTGTGGTGGAGACCGAGGTGCTTCACGTCGGCGAGGGCGTCGTCGATCCTCTCTCCACGGTGGTCCGTGTCGTGGTGGGCGAGAGCCCGGGCGGTGTGAGGTTCGCCGCAAAGAAGGCCAAGGCCGCTCGCACGGGGCGCACGCGTCGGCGTCGCTGAGGCGGCGATATCGTCCGGCCGGGAGGACCCGAGGGCGCGCGTCATGCGCACTCTGTTACCCCTCGGGTTGCTTAGCAGTGTTTCAGGCGGAAAGTAGCGATACCTCACCACTGCGGAGTGTCGTGGCCTGCTAGTTGCTCCGCAGAGGCATCGTGTTTCACGTGAAACGTCGCTCTCTGCTGCAGGGAATCATCAGCCGCGGTCGTGCGGCTGCCACGCCGCGCGACCGCAAGCCCGGACGGGTGGCCGAGTCGTCCACACCCACGGATTCATCCACAGAACAGCGGGCCTCGCTGGTTCACGACCCCGAAAGCATGGCAGGCTCTGTTCATTGCGAGCCTGAAGTCGAGGAGAGTGAATCCTTGCGGTCCGACGCCAACATCGCGGGACCGATGACCGACCCGGTCCCCGGTCCCCGAACCGAGTCCGTGGGTGAGGGTGTTTCACGTGAAACACCGCCGCCGATGGACGACACCCCCATCGGCCGTGCCGCTCAGCTGGCGGTCGAGGCCCTTGGCCGCGCCGGCGAAGGGCTGCCCCGCCCTGACCGCACCCGCGTCATGGTCGTGGCCAACCAGAAGGGCGGGGTCGGTAAGACGACCACGACGGTCAACCTTGCCGCTTCCCTGGCCCTGCACGGTGCGCGCGTTCTGGTGGTCGACCTCGACCCGCAGGGCAACGCCTCCACGGCTCTGGGCATCGATCACCATGCTGATGTCCCCTCGATCTACGACGTCCTGGTGGACAGCCGCCCCCTCTCCGAGGTGGTCCAGCCCGTACCGGACGTCGAGGGTCTCTTCTGTGCCCCCGCGACCATCGATCTCGCCGGTGCGGAGATCGAGCTGGTCTCGCTGGTGGCGCGGGAGAGCCGGCTTCAGCGGGCGATCCAGGCGTACGAGCAGCCCCTGGACTACATCCTCATCGACTGCCCGCCCTCGCTGGGACTGCTGACGGTGAATGCCCTGGTGGCCGGCGCCGAGGTACTGATTCCCATCCAGTGCGAGTACTACGCGCTGGAAGGCCTGGGGCAGCTCCTGCGGAACGTCGACCTGGTGCGGGGTCATCTGAACCCGGATCTGCATGTCTCGACGATCCTGCTGACGATGTACGACGGCCGGACGAGGCTCGCCTCCCAGGTTGCCGAGGAGGTCCGTACGCACTTCGGCAAGGAAGTGCTGCGGACGAGCATCCCGCGGTCGGTGCGTATCTCGGAGGCGCCGAGCTACGGGCAGACCGTGCTGACCTACGACCCGGGATCCAGCGGCTCGCTCTCGTATCTCGAAGCCGCCCGGGAGATCGCCCTGCGGGGCGTCGGTGTGCACTACGAGGCTCAGCACGCCCACACGAGCAGCCAGAACAGCCAGCGACACGTTTCGGAGGGCCTTCAGTGAGTGAGCGTCGTAGAGGACTGGGGCGTGGGCTCGGTGCGCTGATCCCCGCCGCTCCTCAGGAGAAGCAGGTGCAGACGCCCGGAAGCGGCGCGGTGTCCGGCACGGGTCCGGTGCTGACGGCTGAGCGCGGGGTGGCCGCCGCGAAGGTGACCGCGCTGCCGTCCTCCCCGGTGGTGCCGGAGCCGGCGTCCGCCCCGGAGGACCGGTCCGAGCAGGGCGTCGGGACGTCCGGCGCGTACTTCGCCGAGCTGCCGATCGGGGCGATCACCCCGAACCCGCGTCAGCCCCGTGAGGTCTTCGACGAGGATGCGCTGGCCGAGCTGGTCGTCTCCATCAAGGAGGTCGGTCTCCTCCAGCCGGTCGTCGTCCGCAAGGTGGGCCCGGACAGCTACGAGCTCATCATGGGTGAGCGTCGGTGGAGGGCTTGCCGTGAAGCGGGCCTGGAGCGGATTCCCACGATCGTCCGCGCCACGGACGACGAGAAGCTGCTGCTGGACGCATTGCTGGAGAACCTCCACCGGGCTCAGCTGAACCCGCTGGAGGAGGCCGCTGCCTACGACCAGCTGCTCAAGGATTTCAAGTGCACCCATGACCAGCTGGCTGACCGGATCGGCCGCTCGCGCCCGCAGGTGTCGAACACGCTGAGGCTTCTGCGGCTGTCCCCGCCGGTGCAGCGCCGGGTCGCCGCGGGCGTTCTCTCCGCCGGTCATGCCCGGGCCCTGCTGTCCGTGGACGACTCCGAGGAGCAGGACCGGCTGGCCCACCGGATCGTGGCCGAGGGGTTGTCGGTGCGGGCCGTCGAGGAGATCGTGACACTGATGGGCTCGCACCCCACGAGCTCTCCGAAGTCCAAGGGGCCAAGGGCCGGCGGGCGTCTGTCCCCCGCCCTGACCGACCTGGCGACGCGTCTGTCCGACCGCTTCGAAACCCGGGTGAAGGTCGACCTGGGGCAGAAGAAGGGCAAGATCGTCGTCGAGTTCGCCTCGATGGAGGACCTGGACCGCATCCTCGGCAGCCTTGCCCCGGGCGAGGGCCGAGTGCTGGAGCGCCGACTCGCCGAGACGTCCGAGGAGGACGACGAGGGCTGAGCCTCAGGGCTTCATCGAAGGGCGGGCAGTGCGCCGGTGCATACCGGAACGCGGCCCGCCCTTTGCCCTCTCTCGGTATCCGCATCACCTCTGGGTGGATACGATGCGTTCTGGGACAGCGCATCCACGGTGAACGACCTCGGAGGAGGGCGGAGACCTTGCGAAGAGTGAGCCGCAGTCGGCTCGTCACGGTCGGTCTCGGCCTGGGCGCCGTCGGGGGATTCGTCGGCAGTCTGTTCCGCGAACGGAGTGCGCTGGCGGCCGCACGTGGTGCGGCGGGCGAAGGAAGTGAGGAATCGCCGTCATGGGGCGTTGGCTCGTACCACTCACCCTGGACAACCTTCCGGATCTCCCCGAACGTTGCCGCTCGTGCGTCTTCTGGGAGCTTGACCCGGTCAGTGGGGAAGCCGCAGTAAAGGCGGGCAAGCCGGAGCTGGAGAAGGAAGCCTGGATCTCCGCGGTTCTCCTGGAGTGGGGCTCCTGCGGCCGGGTGGTCTATGTGGACGATGTACCGGTCGGCTTCGTGCTTTATGCCCCGCCCGCGTACGTCCCCCGCTCGACGGCGTTCCCCACCAGTCCGGTCTCCCCCGATGCCGTTCAGCTCATCACCGGCCTGATCGTTCCCGAGTACCAGGGTCAGGGGCTCGGCCGTGTCATGGTGCAGACGGTGGCCAAGGATGTTCTGCGCCGGGGCTTCAAGGCGATCGAGGCGTTCGGGGACGCGCGGTCCGAGCAGGCTACCTGCGTTCTTCCCGCGGATCATCTGCTGGCTGTCGGCTTCAAGACCGTGCGGCCGCATCCCGTGCATCCACGGCTGAGGCTGGAGCTGCGCACGACGCTCTCCTGGAAGGAAGACGTGGAGATGGCGCTCGACCGGCTTCTGGGAGCAGTCCAGAAGGAACCGGTGTTGCGACCGTTGTGAGGCCGGTCCGCGTGCGGGCTACCGTGCGAAACGGGCCCACCCCTTCGAAGGGGTGGGCCCGTTTCACGTGAAACATTGCGCCGGGGCGCTGCTGTGCGGTCAGGCGCTGATGAAGCCTTCGAGGTCGCGGAGGATCGCGGCCTTCGGCTTGGCGCCGACGATGGTCTTGGCGACCTCGCCGCCCTGGTACACGTTCAGGGTGGGGATGGACATCACGCCGTACTTGGCAGCGGTGGCGGGGTTCTCGTCGATGTTGAGCTTGACGATCTCGATCTGGTCGCCGTGCTCTGCCGCGATCGCCTCCAGCGAGGGGGCGATCTGGCGGCACGGGCCGCACCAGGCGGCCCAGAAGTCCACCAGAACGGGCTTGTCGCTCTTGAGGACGACGTCGTCGAAGGTGTCATCCGTAACGTGCTTCAGGTCGCCGGCCACGGCGGCCTCCTTAGTCTCTCGGGGTGGTGGGGTGTGGTGCGGACGTTCAGACGGCCGGGGTCTTCTCCGGCTCGGCGGGCTCGGCGTCAGCCAGGGCCGCGAGGAATCGCTCGGCGTCCAGGGCGGCGGAGCAGCCGGTGCCCGCTGCCGTGATGGCCTGACGGTAGGTGTGGTCGACCACGTCGCCGGCGCCGAAGACGCCGGTGAGGTTGGTACGCGTGGAGGGTGCCTCGACCTTCAGGTAACCCTCGTCGTCGAGCTCCAGCTGGCCCTTGAAGAGCTCGGTACGCGGGTCGTGGCCGACGGCGATGAACAGTCCGGTCACGGGGAGGTCGGAGGTCTCGCCGGTCTTGGTGTTGCGCAGGGTCAGACCGGAGAGCTTCTGGTCGCCCTTGATCTCGGCGACCTCGCTGTTCCAGGCGAACTTGATCTTCGGGTCGGCGAAGGCACGGTCCTGCATGGCCTTGGAGGCACGCAGGGTGTCACGGCGGTGGACGATCGTGACGGACTTGGCGAAGCGGGAGAGGAAGGTCGCCTCCTCCATCGCGGTGTCGCCGCCGCCGATCACGGCGATGTCGTGCTCCTTGAAGAAGAAGCCGTCGCAGGTCGCGCACCAGGAGACGCCGCGTCCGGAGAGGGCGTCCTCGTTGGGCAGTCCGAGCTTGCGGTGCTGGGAACCGGTGGTGACGATGACCGACTTGGCACGGTGGACGGTGCCCGCGGTGTCGGTGACGGTCTTGATGTCACCGGTGAGGTCGACCGCGACGACATCGTCGGGGATCAGCTCGGCGCCGAAACGCTCCGCCTGCGCCCGCATGTTGTCCATGAGCTCGGGGCCCATGATGCCGTCCTGGAAACCGGGGAAGTTCTCCACGTCGGTGGTGTTCATCAATGCACCACCGGCCGTGACGGCGCCCTCGAAGACCAACGGGTTCAGCGAGGCACGGGCGGTGTACAGCGCGGCGGTGTACCCGGCCGGTCCGGAGCCGATGATGATCACATTACGGACGTCGCTCACGGGTTTCTTCCTCGTTTCTGCAGACTGCCTAACTGCCTACGGGGTCGGTCAACGACTCACACCCCACCCAACGGATCCTACGGCTGATGCATTCCCGAACACGCCGCGGCGGTCGCGGACGGCCTTCAGGGGCGGTTGTAGGAGCGTGCGAGCAGCAGCTGACCGGGGGACTCCGGAGCGGTGTCCACGCAGGAGGAGGCCACGACGTAGGCCTGGACGCGCGAGGAGTCGCTCGTGTGCGGAAGGACGACGAGATAGGCGTCCGTTCCCCGGTATGTCCCCTCGTCGAGGGCGAGGGCCGGCGTGGTGCGGCCCGTGGCCTTCTGCACGCAGGAGGGCACAGCGACGACGGGAGCCTTCATAGGGCTCCTGGAAGGCTCTGCTTCGGGGGTGAGGGCTTCGCTCGACGACTTGGTGTCGGCCTCCGGCGGAACCTTCTTGACGCCCGGGCTCTTCTGGCTCGCCTCATCGCCGATGAGGTCTCGCACCTGGGCTTCGAGTGTGCCGTCCGCGTAAGCGGGCGCGCTGCTGTCCGCCGCACTGACTCCGCTGTCGGTATCCGACGTGGACGCGTCGCCGGACGGGGCGAGGGACTGGAGGAAGAAGACGCTCATCCCGATGACCGCGGCGCCGAAGGCGGTGCCGAGGACCACGGTGCGCCGACGGCGGGTGGGACGGCGGCCCGGTCCGGTCGCGGCGGAGGAACGGCCCGCAGGGCGGTCCGGGGCAGGGGCGCTGCCGGTCACGGAAGCGGACCCGGTCGCCGTCCTGTCGGTCGTCGCGCCTTCGGCGGTCGTTGTTTCACGTGAAACAACGACCGGCTCGTTCTCCGTGGAAGGGGTGGGGCGGGCTTCCGCCGCCAGGGCCGCGTCGATGCGGGCGGCGATGTCCTCGGGCATCGGCTCGGCGTCGGGCATCGTCCCGAGCAGTCCGCGGATCTCCTCCAGGGAGTCCCGGACCTCTGCGCAGAGGTCGCACTCCGCGAGGTGCTGCTGGACTTCCGCGGTCCGGGAAGGGGCGAGCAGTCCCTCGGTGAGATCGGAGATCTCGGAGACCTCCGGGTGCTGAGCCGTGTCGGCCGTGGGTGTCACGGGTGCCCACCTCCTCCCTTCGTACCGGCAGGATCGCTTGCTCCTGCGTCTCTGGGGCCTGACGCAGGTGGGACGGATGCTTCGTGCGTCTGGTTCCTTCCGTCCGCGTTGTTCGCCTCGCCGGGGGTCCGTCCCCCGGTTTCCGCGCGCAGATGGCGGACCAGGGGCGCCAGTCTCGCCCGGCCCCGGGCGCACCGGCTCTTCACGGTGCCGGCCGGCACTTCCAGGATGCTGGCGGCCTCCGCGACGGGGTAGCCCTGCATATCGACGAGGACCAGGGCAGCCCGCTGTTCGGCGGGCAGTGTGTCCAGGGCTTTCTGGAGCTGACGGTGGAGGTCCTGCCGCACGGCGGGGGCCTCGGCGGATTCGTGGGGCTCCAGGAGCTGATCGAGCCGTTCGGTGTCGTCCACGGGGGACGTCTTGCGGGAGGCGGCCTTGCGTACCCGGTCGAGGCAGGCGTTGACGGTGATCCGGTGGAACCAGGTGGTGACGGCGGACTGGCCGCGGAAGGTGTGGGCGGCGCGGAAGGCCTTGACGAGGGCGTCCTGGACGGCGTCGGCCGCTTCCTCCCTGTCCCCCAGGGTCCGCAGTGCCACGGCCCAGAGCCGGTCGCGGTGTCGCCGTACGAGTTCACCGAACGCGTCGGGGTCGCCCGCCACATGCTGGGCCAGCAGGTCCGAGTCGCTCGGTGCCTCTGGTGGAACGGAATCCACCGTGCTCCCCCTCCGAACCGGATCCGATGTCACATATGGGTCGCGCCCGGTGGAGCGGTGCGACGGGAGAAGCCTGCCGTCACGGGCGTGACGGCCGCAACCCTTGTCGCCGCGGGTGCTCGGCGGGACGGACGGTCCGCCCCACAGTAGCGGTCGGGTGGGGGCGGTGATCACGGGCCGGTACGGGGATCCCGCACCGGCCCGTGATCAGCCGAGGACGGAGATGTCGGTGATGCCGCCGCGGTATCCACCCGTGCCGTCCGACGGGAGTTCCGTGATGTGGATGAGGACGTAGCGCGTGCGGACGGGCTCGTCGAGCGTCTCCTTGAGCGTCGACCCGGCGACTGTCCGCTTGACGATCTGCTGGTCGAAGTCGGCCGTCGTGGAGGGGGCCGAGGCGTCCGGGGACGCGGCGGAGACGGTTGTCGTCTGCCCGCTGCGGTACATGGACACATCGACTCCGGAGACGTCCCGCACCTTGCCGAGGTCGACGATGACGCCGCTGCCCTGCTTGCGCTGGGGGAGGTTGCCGAAGTTCGCGAAGCCCTCGTAGCGCGGGGTGACCCAGTGCGTTCCCCGGTCGCCGTCCACGGTGTTCGCCACCTCCCCCTGCTTGATTCCGGAGCCGTCGGGCGTGAACTCCGTGGCCCCCGCGATGTCCAGGGGTTCGGCGGACGGTGCGGGCTTGTCGTCCTTGTTCTTGTCGTCCTCGTTGGGCTCGGTGACGCCGGTGTCGCCGGAGCCCTTGGTGCGGTCGAGCAGCGCCTCCGCGAGCTGCCAGCTGCCGAGGCCCAGGGCGGCGATGAGAAGAGCGGACACGGTCCACTTGAGGACGCGGCCGGTACGGCTCTGCAGGGGCGCCGGAGGGGCCGGCATCACGGGCTGCGCGACGGCGGACGGGTGGGAGGACGGGCGTCCGTACGTGCCCTGCTGATAGGTCGTGCGCTGGTAGGCCGGCGGCGCGGTGAACGTGGGCTCCGGCGGAAGGATGCGCGGCATCGCCGCGACGGCCTTGGCCAGCTCGTCCGGGGTGGTGCAGGGCGGTTCCTGGCGGGAGGCGGTGGCACCGTCGTTGGCGAGTGCCCGCATGGCGAGCTCGGAGAGCCCGCGGTGGACGCCGGCCCGTACCTGGTCGGGGGCGATGAGGCCCAGGCCCTTGGGCAGACCGGCGAGTCCGTGGGCGTCCTCGCCGTACGGCCAGCGGTGGGTCAGGGCGGCGTAGAGGAGGGCGCCGATGGCCTCGGTGTCCGTACGGAGGGGGCGCTCGGCGGTGATGCCCCGCAGGGCGGCGTTCACGGCGAGGCCACGGATGCGGTACTGCCCGGTGGAGCTGCGCAGGACCGCGCCGGGGGTCAGGCGCAGATGGGAGAGGCCCTCGCGGTGGGCGGCGGCCATCGCCTGGGAGAGCTGGCTGACGAGCTGGTAGGCGTCGTGGGCCTCCATCGGCCCGGCGGCCAGCAGAGCGGTGAGCTCGGTGGCATCCGGCAGCCATTCGTGGACCACGTAGACGAGGTCGTTCTCCTCTACGGCGTCCAGGACCTGGACGAAGCGGGGGTCCCCGAGCAGGGCCGAGGAGCGGGCTGCGGCCAGCACCGAGCGGGCCCGCGGGTGGTCGGCGGGAAGCAGATGGACGCCCACCGCCCGGCGGAGCTTCTCGTCGACCGCGCGCCAGCTGCTGAAGCCGTCCAGGCGGGTGACGCACTCCTCCAGGCGGTAGCGCCCGGCGAGTTTGTGACCGCTGTGCAGATCGGGTGACGCCGGAACGGCCTGGGAACGCTTCTGCCCACCGTCCGTGTTCTCGGCGTCCTTGGGGCTCGCGCCCTTGGTTTCCTCGGCTTCCGCCGTCCCGTCGGTCGTGGCCTCGTCCGCCTTGGCGGTCAGCGGCTCGTCGCCGCTGTTGTCGGCCACGTCGACGGCAGCCGTGCTACGTTCCGCCACCGTCGTTCCTGCCTCCCCATCCGTTGCGCGATGCCAGCCAGCTCTGCACAGTCACGCCAATTGTGCCCACACTCCGGCGCTATGCACGACACGCGGAGTGCGGCGATGGTTGTGCGGGCGGGTGCTCATTCAGCGACCGAGCCGTCCACGGACCATGCCGACCAGGCCGTTGACCTCCTCGATACGCATCTTCTTCGCCGCGACGAAGAAGAGGCCCAACAGGAGGACGCCGCCGCCGATCAGTGCGGCCAGGGAGCCCAGGGCGCCGGTGCCGACCAGTTCCAGGATGCCGAACCCGACGGCGCCGCCGACCAGTGCGGCAGGCACCGCGGCCATGCAGAGACGCGCGTAGGTCCGCACGATGTGCGCGCCGTCCAGGTCGCCGCCCAGCCGGTTGCGCAGCCGGCGCCAGGCGACGCCGACGCCCACGGCGTAGGCCAGGCCGTAGGAGAAGGCCATGCCGACGACCGCCCAGCGGGCGGGCAGGACGACGTAACAGAGAGCGGAGGCCGCGGCGTTCACTGCGGCCACGATGACCGTGTTGTAGAAGGGGGTGCGGGTGTCCTCGTAGGCGTAGAACCCGCGCAGGACGACGTACTGCACGGAGTACGGGATCAGACCGAGCGCGAAGGCCATGAGGATGAAGCCCATGGAGCGGGCGGCCTCGGCGCCGCTGGAGGCGTACAGCAGGGTGCACATCGGCAGGCCGAGCGCGAGGAAGGTGAACGCCACCGGCACGATCGCGACGGCGGAGTTGCGCAGTCCCTGCGAGATGTCGTCGCGGACCGCTCCGGGGTCGTTGTCGTGGGCGGCCCGCGAGATGCGGGGCAGCAGCGCGGCCATGACGGAGACGGTGATGATGGCCTGCGGCATGCCCCAGATCAGCTGGGCGTTGGAGTAGGCCAGGAAACCGGTGCCGTCCCTGCCCGAGAGCTTGCCCGCCGCCGTGGCGAGCTGGGTGACGACCAGGACGCCCGCCTGGTTGGCCAGGACGAACAGCACGGTCCACTTGGCCAGTTTGACGGTCTTGCCGAGGCCGTGGCCCTTCCAGTCGAAGCGGGGGCGGAAGCGGAAGCCCGTCTCGCGCAGGTAGGGGATCATCGCCAGCGACTGGACGACGAGTCCGAGCAGGGTGCCGATACCGAGCAGGCGGACGCCCTCCGGCGGGATGGTGTCGACGCCCATCTGCGATTCGGCGGAGGTGCCGTAGACCCAGATGAACAGCCCGAACGTGATGATCATGACGATGTTGTTGAGGACCGGGGTCCACATCATCGCGCCGAACTTGCCGCGGGCGTTCAGGATCTGACCCATCACCACATGCACACCCATGAAGAAGATGGTGGGCAGGCAGTACCGGGCGAAGGTGACGGCGACGCTGTTGGCGGCCACGTCGTCGGCGATCGTGCTGGACATCAGCTGGATCAGCACCGGTGCGACGAGGACCGCGACGACGACGATCAGGCCGAGCGCGACCATCACCAGGGTCAGCAGGCGGTTGGCGAAGGCCTCGCCGCCGTCCTCGTCGTCCTTCATGGCGCGGACGAGCTGGGGGACGAAGACCGAGTTCAGACCGCCGCCGACGGTGAGGATGTAGATCATCGTCGGCAGGGTGTACGCGATGGTGAAGCTGTCGCCGAGCATCGCGGCACCGAGTGCGGCGGTGATCACCAGGGAGCGGACGAATCCGGTGAGCCGGGAGACGAGGGTGCCGGCGGCCATGACCGCGCTGGACTTGAGGAGCCCGGAGACCTTGCCGCCGCCCTTGCCGGGTGCGGGTGCGGGAGCCGGTTCGGGCTGGGGCGGTACCGGAGGCTTCCCCGACCCCTCCTGATCCCGGAAGAGGTGCGCGAAGGCGTCCGGCTCCTGCCGGTCGTCCGAGGCCTGGGTCACGAGGTCGTCGACGCCGACGAACTGCGTGGTCGCCGGACGGTCTCCGTACGGCAGGTGCCGGGAGGGCCCCGAGGGCTCGGGGGGCGGGGTCCGGGCCCAGATGCGCGGGTCCGGGGCGTACGGGGCGGGAGGCGGCTGCTGGTAGAGCGGCGCCGGTTCCTGGTAGGTGCCGGGAGGCGGCGGCGGGTGGGCGGCGCGGTCGTAGAGCGCCTCGTCCACCGGGTCCTGGGCGGTCAGGTCCTGCGCCCGGTAGGGATCGTCGTCGTAGGCGTGCTGGAGGTACGGGTCCGGCGGCACGGAGCCGTCCTGGCCCACGCCAGGAGGAACCGGAGGCCCGCCCGGAGACGCTGCTCCGCCCGCGCCCTGCCCGCGGTCACCGTCGTACGGCGCGTTCATCGAAACCCCTACCTCATCGTCCCCGGCCGACCGGCCACGACAGACATCGCTCAACGGTCCACTTTCTCACCCGTTCCCGACGGGGCCCCGCTTTCCGGTCCGGTGTCCGGAGCCGGGTCACTCGGCTGCTCGGGTCCACCGCCGTTGCCGTCGGCCGTGTCGCTTGCCACGGCGCGCTTGCGGTGGCTGTACATCCTGATGCCGGCCAGCACCAGAAGGAGCAGTCCGCCGGCGATCACGAGCAGCACGGTGGGCGTCACCTCGGAGACCTTCACGGTGAAGGTCATCTCCTTGCCGTACGGCGTGCCGTCCTCCGTGAACAGCCGGGCGGTCACCTGGGCCCGGCCGTTGGCGCTGGTCGCCGTGTCGAACTTCACGGACTGGCTGTGCCCGCCCGCGATGGCGACCGGCAGTCTGGCCGTGGTCCCGTCGTCGTTGAACTTGAGCCGGATGTTGTCCGAGGTCAGCTGGAGATGCAGCCGGTCCACGCCCTGCACCAGCTTGTTCTGCACGGTGACCGGAATGGTCGCGCTGCGCCCGGAGAGGGTGACGTCGGACTTCTCGATGAGCTGCACCTCGGAGGTGAGGCTCTGCAGGTAGTCGCGGACCGCGTCCCGGTACTGCTGCGCCTCCAGGGACCGCCCGCGCCAGGACGTCGACATCGAGCGGTTGACGGCGTTGCCGAAGGGCGTCACCACGCGTTCGGGCTGCGTCAGGATCGTCTCGAAGCTGTCGAGGGACCCCTGGGTCGTACGGATGTCCTGGAACGCCTGTGTGGGCAGTTCCTGGGCGCGGAGCTTCTTCGGGTAGGCAGAGGCGCGGGGAACCTTGGTCGTGGCCCTCGGGTCGGGCTTCACCTCGGCGGCGGCCACCAGGTCGAGGGGCTGCGTCCACCTGTTCCCGGACAGCCCCTCCAGGGCGCGGGCCATCGTCTGGGCCTGAGCGGCGGTGGGCATCCGCGGCGGGGCCACGACGATGCTGCGCTGGTTGTCCGGCGCCTGCTCGGTCAGCGCGAGGGTCTGCGCGAGGAACTTCTGGACCGCGAGGGTGGAGGCGCCCGCCCTCGACATATCGCCGTCGAACAGGGTCGACAGCCGGGCGTCCGCGACGACCGCGGTGGTTCCCCCGCCGATCGGCCGCGCCGCGCTCGGCGTGTACGGAAGCGCAGCGGTCTCCCGGAAGCTGTCGCTGCGGGCGATCACGTTGTGGGCGCCCGCCGACGTCGCCACATCGACGATGGAGGAGTCCACGGCGCCGTTCACGGGCCAGGCGAAGTCGGTGGACGGCTTCACATGGAGGATGGTCTCCACCGTGGTCGCTGCCACCGCGGAGGCGTTCTGCAGATGACTGAGCGTTCCGGAGACCGCCTTGCCGCGGTGGGCGATGGAGGCCAGATCCGGGTCGGCGAACGGCAGCGCGATCACCTTGCCGTCCTCGACCACCTTCTCCAGATCGGTGAGCCACTGCTTGGCGAGCGCCTGGTTCCTGCCCGGGACGGTCGTGTCACCCGACTCGACCTCGTACTTCCCGGCCATCGCCGCGACGCTCGCCAGGAGGTCCGGGTCGATGACCCAGGTCACGGGCAGCCGGCTGCCCAGGGCCACCATCTGCTCCAGCCGGCCGCTGGGCGCCAGCTCCTTGGCCAGGTCGTCGTCGGTGAACACGGGGGTCTGCTGCTCGTCCGAGCGGGTCTCCGCCGTGACATGGGGAGACGCGATCAGCGGCCAGAGGAAGGTGAGCTTCGTCCTCTTGTCGCTCGCTTCGGGCTGCCAGGGCAGGAACGAGCGCTCGATGCCCAGCACCTGCTGGTAGGGGGCCGTGGTCGTCCGGCCGGAGACCGAGACGCCGAGCTGGTAGACGCCCGGGTCGTCCAGGCCCAGCTTGTCGACGGGGACGGTGAGCGTGAAGTCCTGGCTGATGCCCCGGGCGAGCTTGGGGAACTTCACCGTGTACTTGTCCCCGACGGTGATCGGGTCGGCGCCGGGAACGTACGTGGAGCGCTTCGCGGCGTCGTCGACCTCTCCGCGCCCGGTGAGTCGTGGTCCGACCCGGAGATCGACCTCGGCGCTGCTGATCGTCTCCTTGCCCCTGTTGGTGAGCGTTCCGGAGACGGTCAGGGTGTCGTCCTCCGACGGAACGCTCGGGGCGAGCGTGTTCAGGGACACATCGACCGTGCGGGAGCCTGTGGGGGCCTTGGCGGGCGCGGCGGCCGGAGCGGCACCGGCGGCCGGAACGGCCAGGAGACCGGCCAGCAACGGTGCTCCGAGCACCGCCGAGGCCGTGCGCCGGAGCCACCGGCGGGCAGGAGAGGGACGAGTCCCCTGGAAGTCTGCCGCCTCGGCCACGCGCCTACCCGTCCCTCGTCGTCGTCAGCTGCTGTCGGTCGTTCGGTTCTGCGTCCCCGCATGGTAACGAGATGCGGCGGGCCGAAGTGCTGGGGTCCATCGCACATGATCGCGGGTATCCCGCAGGGCCGCCGTAAACGATGACGTCGCGCCCGGCCCGTGCACGTACCCTTTTCTGTTGTGCCGAACGCCAACGAAGAGAACGCCAGTGCACTGAGCCAGGTGCAGCACCGCGCGGTGAGTGAGCTGCTGCGGGTGTCCCCGGTCGCCGACGACCTCGCCCGCCGATTCCAGGAGGCCGGATTCGGTCTCGCGCTGGTCGGCGGATCGGTCCGCGACGCTCTGCTGGGCCGGCTCGGGAACGACCTGGACTTCACCACCGATGCCCGCCCCGAGGACGTGCTCAAGATCGTCCGCCCCTGGGCCGACTCGGTGTGGGAGGTCGGGATCGCCTTCGGCACCGTCGGTTCCCAGAAGGACGGTTACCAGATCGAGGTCACGACCTACCGGTCCGAGGCCTACGACCGGACCTCGCGCAAGCCCGAGGTCTCCTACGGCGACTCCATCGAGGACGACCTCGTGCGCCGAGACTTCACGGTCAACGCGATGGCCGTAGCGCTGCCGGAGAAGGAGTTCGTCGACCCGTACGGGGGGCTGAAGGACCTCGCCGACCGGGTGCTGCGCACTCCGGGCACACCCGAGGCGTCCTTCTCCGATGACCCGCTGCGCATGCTGCGCGCGGCCCGGTTCGCCGCGCAGCTCGACTTCGAGGTCGCCCCCGAGGTCGTCACTGCCATGACGGAGATGGCCGCGCGGATCGACATCGTCTCCGCCGAGCGGGTCCGCGACGAGCTCAACAAGCTTCTGCTCTCCCAGCACCCGCGCAAGGGTCTGGGGCTCCTGGTCGACACCGGGCTGGCCGCCCATGTGCTGCCCGAGCTTCCCGCCCTGCGTCTGGAGAGTGACGAGCATCACCGCCACAAGGACGTCTACGAGCACTCGCTGACCGTCCTGGAGCAGGCCATCGATCTGGAGGAGGACGGTCCCGACCTCGTCCTGCGGCTGGCCGCGCTCCTCCATGACATCGGCAAGCCACGCACCCGCCGCTTCGAGAAGGACGGCCGGGTCTCCTTCCACCACCACGAGGTGGTGGGCGCGAAGATGACGAAGAAGCGGATGACCGAGCTCAAGTACTCCAACGAGCTGGTCAAGGAGGTGTCGAAACTGGTGGAGCTGCACCTGCGCTTCCACGGGTACGGCGACGGCGAGTGGACCGACTCCGCGGTGCGCCGGTATGTCCGCGACGCCGGGCCGCTGCTGGAGCGGCTCCACAAGCTGACCCGGTCGGACTGCACGACCCGGAACAAGCGGAAGGCCAACGCGCTCTCCCGTACCTACGACGGGCTGGAGGAGCGCATCGCTCTGCTGCAGGAGCAGGAGGAGCTGGATTCGATCCGCCCCGATCTGGACGGCAACGAGATCATGGAGATCCTCGGGGTCGGGCCGGGGCCGGTGATCGGCAAGGCGTACGGCTTCCTTCTGGAGCAGCGCCTGGAGCACGGGCCCATGGAGCGGGACGCCGCCGTGGCGGCGCTCAAGGAGTGGTGGGCGCGGCAGGGCTGAGTCGGACCAGGCGATGTTTCACGTGAAACATCGTCGACGGGATGGGGCGAGGGGCGTTGTTTCACGTGAAACAACGCCCCTCGCCCCCTTCATGACCCCTACTGGTGGGCATCGGTACGTCGCCACCGGAGCATCATCACCGCCACCACCGCGTACAGCGCGGAAACGACCGCTAGGACGGTCACCGATCTGCCGTCCGGTGGGAGCATGAGCGCCGCCACCCCTGCGGCGCTCACGAACGCGACGTTGAAGAGCACGTCGTAGAGCGAGAAGACCCGGCCGCGGAAGGAATCGTCCACCGAGGTCTGGACGACGGTGTCGGTCGCGATTTTCGACCCTTGCGTCACGACACCGAGGACGAACGCGGCGATCAGCGTTGGTACGGGGGCGAAGGAGAGGCCCAGGGCGGGCACCAGGACCGCTGCCGCCCCGGCGCAGCCCACGATCCACCCGTACCGGCCGAGCCGGCCCACCGCCCACGGGGTGAGAACGGCGGCGATGAAGAATCCGGCGCCGGACACCGCGACTGCCAGGCCGAGCAAAGCCAGCCCGTCGGACTCGGTGTCGGACCAGGCGTAGCGGCAGAGCATGAGCACCATGACGGTGAGCGCGCCGTAACAGAAGCGGATCACGGTCATGGCGGCCAGGGCCTTGGCCGCGTGGGTCCGCTGCGCCAGATGGCGCAGCCCGGTGGCGAGCCCGCGGGCGGTGACGGCGAGTGCTGCCCGCAGCCGCATCGGGCTCTCGTCGATGTCCGGCCCCAGCAGTGTGCGGGGGAGGCTCAAAGAGACCAGCGCGGAGAGCAGGTAGAGCGCCGCCCCCAGCAGGACGACCGCCGCGTCGGACTCGTCGGCGAGCAGCCGTACGAGGAAGGCGAGGCCGCCTCCAGCGGTGGCCGCCAGGGTGCCCGCGGTCGGGGAGAGGGAGTTGGCGACGACGAGGCGGTCGGTGTCGACCACCCGGGGCAGGGCGGCGGAGAGGCCGGCCAGGACGAAGCGGTTGACGGCGGTGACGCAGAGGGCCGAGGCGTAGAAGAGCCAGTCGGGCACCGAGGCGAGAATCAGCAGGGCTGTGGAGCAGGCCAGGGCGGCCCGCAGGAGGTTCCCGTAGAGGAAGACCTGACGTCGGGGCCAGCGGTCCAGCAGGACCCCTGCGTAGGGCCCGATCAGGGAGTAGGGCAGGAGGAGCACGGCCATGGCGGAAGCGATGGCGGCGGCCGACGTCTGCTTCTCCGGGGAGAAGACGACGTACGCGGCGAGGGCGACCTGGTAGACGCCGTCGGCGGACTGGGACAGGAGCCGCACGGTGAGCAGGCGGCGGAAGTTCCGCAGGCGCAGCAGGGTGCGCAGATCACGCGCGACAGACATGGGAGCAAGCGTCACACACGTCGGGGGTCCGCGGGCGGATTGCCCGGGGACCCCCGACGTGCGGCAGGAAGAGATGAGCGTCTCCGCTCAGTACTCCCGGTGAAGCGGTCAGTCGAGAGGGCTGGTTCAGCGCTCCGTCTCGCCCTGGATGAACTTCTCGACGTTCTCGCGGGCCTCGTCGTCGAAGTACTGGACGGGCGGCGACTTCATGAAGTAGCTGCTGGCGGAGAGGATGGGGCCGCCGATGCCGCGGTCCTTGGCGATCTTCGCCGCACGGACGGCGTCGATGATGACACCGGCCGAGTTCGGGGAGTCCCACACCTCGAGCTTGTACTCCAGGTTCAGCGGAACGTCGCCGAAGGCGCGGCCCTCCAGGCGCACGTACGCCCACTTGCGGTCGTCCAGCCAGGCCACGTAGTCGGAGGGACCGATGTGGACGTTGCCCTCACCGAGCTCGCGGTCACGGATCTGCGAGGTGACGGCCTGCGTCTTCGAGATCTTCTTGGACTCCAGGCGCTCACGCTCGAGCATGTTCTTGAAGTCCATGTTGCCGCCGACGTTCAGCTGCATGGTGCGGTCCAGGATGACACCGCGGTCCTCGAAGAGCTTCGCCATCACGCGGTGCGTGATGGTGGCGCCCACCTGGGACTTGATGTCGTCGCCGACGATCGGGACACCGGCCTCGGTGAACTTGTCCGCCCACTCCTTGGTGCCGGCGATGAAGACCGGGAGAGCGTTGACGAACGCGACCTTGGCGTCGATGGCGCACTGCGCGTAGAACTTCGCGGCGACCTCGGAACCGACGGGCAGGTAGCAGACGAGAACGTCGACCTGCTTGTCCTTGAGGACCTGGACGATGTCGACCGGGGCGTCCGTGGACTCCTCGATCGTCTCGCGGTAGTACTTGCCGAGACCGTCGTGCGTGTGGCCGCGCTGGACGGTCACGCCCGTGTTCGGCACGTCCGCGATCTTGATGGTGTTGTTCTCGCTGGCGCCGATGGCGTCCGCGAGGTCGAGGCCGACCTTCTTCGCGTCGACGTCGAAGGCGGCGACGAACTCGACGTCGCTGACGTGGTACTCGCCGAACTGGACGTGCATCAGACCGGGCACCTTGCCGGCCGGATCGGCGTCCTTGTAGTACTCGACGCCCTGCACCAGCGAGGCGGCGCAGTTGCCCACGCCTACGATGGCTACGCGAACCGAACCCATTCCGGTTGCTCCCTGTGTAATCGGTGTTTCCGATGAAGTCGCCGCGGAGTGCGGTGACTTCACTTGGCGGTGTCGTCGGACGGATCCGGCGGGGTGTTGTCCCGATGCCGGGGCAGGCCGCCCGTCTCTCCAGGTGTGTCCTGCTGAGCTGAGCCGTCGGGCGAGGATCGTCGCCGATCCCGCCCCGACCGCTCGCTCTCGATGAGCTCGTTCAGCCAGCGCACTTCGCGCTCCACGGACTCCATGCCGTGCCGCTGCAGCTCAAGTGTGTAGTCGTCGAGTCGTTCCCGGGTGCGGGCGAGCGAGGCGCTCATCTTCTCCAGGCGCTCCTCCAGCCGACTGCGCCGGCCTTCGAGCACCCGCATCCGCACATCGCGTTCGGTCTGGCCGAAGAAGGCGAAGCGCGCTGCGAAGTGCTCGTCCTCCCAGGCGTCGGGACCCGTGTGCGACAGCAGCTCCTCGAAGTGCTCCTTACCTTCTGCCGTCAGCCGGTAGACGATCTTCGCCCGGCGTCCGGTCAGCGAGGAGGAGGAAGCGGCCGGGCGTCCGGTGACCGGCGCGGCATCCGCGGAGTCTCCGGCGGGCTCCTCGATCAACCAGCCGCTGGCCACCAGCGTCTTGAGGCAGGGGTAGAGGGTTCCGTAACTGAACGCACGGAAGATCCCCAGCGAAGTGTTGAGGCGTTTGCGCAGCTCGTAGCCGTGCATAGGCGATTCGCGGAGCAGGCCGAGAACGGCGAACTCGAGGATGCCGGAGCGTCGACTCACCGGTGCCTCCCCCTTCTCCCGCTGCTTCGGTCGGCACGGTTTCACCGGAATCACCGGCGTACTTATGCCGTGCTGATGTATCGACTCGATACATCAGCACGATAGATCGGCCGGTCCTGTTCGACAAGGGTGACCTTCGTGAGCGGCGTCACATCGACAATTCCCAGGGTTCGACTTGCGTCGTTTGGGGTGAAGTTCGGCCCTAGGCGGGTTTTGACCGTGCGTAGTCTGTGCGGCATGCAGACCACCGGGAACCGCGGAGCGCTGACGCGCGTCAGTCATCGCGGACTGCCGGATGTACTGCGGATGAGCCTTCCGCAGCGGCTTGTCCGTAATTCGGGGGGACCGGATCTCAACTGCCGCTTCCAGGCGCTCTCGCCTGCCCGAGGAGTAGTCGTTCCATGAGCGAGCACCGTCGCAAATCGCCGGAGCCACAGGGTGGCGGGCGTGCCGCGGCCAGACGAGCCGCCCAGCAGTCGACCGGACGCCGAGCGGCTCCGTCACGCAGAGCCACTTCAGTATCACCTTCCGAATCGCCGTCCGAGTCGTACGGCGAGGAGCGCCCGTACGGCAGTCGCGCCGAGGCCCGCCGCGCGGCGCAGCGCGGCGGCCGACGCCGGGGCGCCGACGCCGGCGGTCAGGGTGCGGGCGGCGGAGGCGGCCGGCGGCGTGGTGGCGGCGGGGGTGCCGACGGCCCGGGGGGCCGCGGGCGAGGCAACGGCGGCCCTGGCAAGAAGCGGTTGATCGACTACCCGCGCCACGGCAAGTACGGGTTCCGGCGCTGGGTGCCCTCGTGGAAGTTGGTCTCGGGGCTCTGTCTGGGGTTTCTCGCACTGTTGATGGGTGTGGGGGGTATCTCGTACGCCTTGGTGTCCAAGCCGAAAGTCAACGAATCGGCCAGGGCCCAGAACAACGTCTACTACTGGGCCGACGGCAAGCCGATGGTCGCGACCGGTGGTGCGGTGAACCGCCAGATCCTCAAGTACGAGCAGATCCCGGAGGCGATGCGCAACGCCGTGATCTCCGCCGAGAACAAGAGCTTCGAGTCGGACCGCGGCATCGACCCGATGGGCATCGGGCGCGCGGTGTTCAACATGGCCACGGGTGGTGAGACCCAGGGCGGGTCGACCATCACCCAGCAGTACGTCAAGAACTCCAGGCTCTCCCAGGACCAGACGTTCACCCGAAAGTTCAAGGAACTCTTCATCACGCTCAAGGTGGCCGGCGAGGAGAAGAAGGAAGACGTGATGGCCGGCTACCTCAACGTCTCGTACTACGGACGTGGGGCCTCCGGTCTGCAGGCAGCCGCCCGCACCTATTACAACAAGGACGCCAGCGAGCTGGACCCGAGCGAGTGCGCCTTCCTCGCCACCCTGCTCAAGGGCGCGAGCTACTACGACCCCGCCGGGGCCCCCGACATCGACAAGGAAAACGCGACGAAGGAGAAGAACACCGAGCGCGCCAAGGACCGGTGGAAGTGGATCCTTGACGAGCAGGTCAAGGACGGGCGGATGACGGCGGCTGAGCGCGCCAAGTACACCAAGTTCCCGATGCCGCGGCCGAAGACGCAGGACACCAAGCTGAGCGGCCAGACCGGTTACCTGGTGGATCTCGCCAAGAAGTACTTCCTCGCCAACAACGACAAGGGCATCACCGCCAAGGACCTCGAGCTGGGCGGCTTCGAGATCCACACCACCTTCCAGAGGAAGCGGGTGGAAGAGCTCGCAGCAGCGGTGGACAAGGTCTACAAGGCCAAGATCCGGCCCAAGGAGCGCCCCAAGACGGACACGCACGTCGAGTTCGGCGGGGCGTCCGTGGACGCGAAGACCGGCGCCATCATCGCCACGTACGGCGGTCAGGACGCCACGACGCACTTCACGAACAACGCCGACGCCACCGGCGCCCAGGTCGGTTCGACGTGGAAGCCCTTCGTGCTGGCGGCGGCCATGCAGTACGGCGTGCGCGATCCGTCCGGTCCTCCGGAGCAGAGCGAGTCCCAGCGCACCCAGATCTCCCCGAAGAGCATCTACAACGGCGACGACGGCCTGCGGATCAGGGACTACACGGGCAAGATCTGGCTCAACGAGGACGACGAGGAATGGCGTCAGACCAACGACGGCAACTACGACTACGGTGAGATCGACCTGCGGAAGGCCATGGAGCAGTCCGCCAACTCCCCGTTCGTGCAGCTCGGCATGGATGTCGGTACGGACAAGGTCAAGGACGTCGCCGTCGCCGCAGGTCTGAAGGACGACACCTTCATGGCGGACGCGACCGTTCCCTCGTTCTCCATCGGTACCTCGTCGCCCAGCGCCATCCGCATGGCCGGGGCCTACGCCACCTTCGCCACGAGTGGTCAGCAGAACGACACCTACTCGGTCACTGAGGTGAAGCGGGAGGGGCAGGTCGTCTTCCAGCACAAGAAGAAGCCGAAGCGCGCCTTCAGCCCGATGATCGCCGACAACGTCACGGACGTCCTGAAGAACGTCGTGGAGAACGGGACGGGCAAGCCCGCCCGTCTGGAGGGCCGTGAGGCCGCGGGCAAGACCGGCACGACGGACGGCAACCGGTCCGCCTGGTTCGTCGGGTACACGCCGCAGATCTCGACCGCCATCAGCATGTTCCGGCTCGACGACGACGAGACGAACAAGACGCGCGAGTTCGAGAAGATGTTCGGAACGGGTGGCGAGGAGAAGATCCACGGAAACTCGTTCCCGGCCTCCATCTGGCACGACTACATGACCGGGGCGATGAAGGGCAAGAAGGCCATCGCCTTCCCCGAGCCGCAGGACCCGGGCGACATCGTGTGGGGCGGCGGCGCGGTCAGCCCCAGTCCGACTCCCAGCCCCACGCCCTCCGAGAAGCCCTCCGAGGAGCCGAGCCCGACGCCGACGCCGACGCCGACCACCCCGAGCCCGACCCCGACGCCGACCAGGACCTGCGGCATCTTCGACCCGAACTGCCAGGAGGCCAACGGCGGGGCGAACGCGGGGGCGGACGGTGGTGGCGACAACACCGGCGCGGACGGTGGCGGCGACACCACCGGAGCCGACGGTGGGGGCGACACCACCGGAACGACCGACGGCACGGACAACGGCGGAGCCCAGGGCGCCAATGGCAACCCGGGCGGAACCGGCTCCATCTGGGGCAACTCCGGATAGCCGGACCGCCGGCCGCGCCCCGCAGGGCTCGGTTCGGGAACGCGGCGAGGGCCGCCGCACCCACCCGGGTGCGGCGGCCCTCGCCGCGTTCCCGGTGGCGTGCGGCATCCCGCGCACTCCTCCCGTGTCCCCCGAGCGGTCCTTGCCCCGGACACAGCCCCGTACGGCAGGATGTGCGGCATGCCAAGCCCCAGCGCAGAGGACACGAGCGTGCACGAGGAACCGCCCGTCGCGCGGCCCACCGATCAGGACGAGGTCGCGGCGGCCGGGAGCGAGCTGTTCGGTGGCCGGGCGGGGCGCTGGGCGCGGCTGGGCGACGGTCCGCTCACACCCGTGCGCGTCGTCGCGCTGGTCATGATCGGGATGTTCGCCCTCGGCATGGTGCAGAAGATCCCCTGCTACGAGTGGGCCTGGTTCCGCGGCGCCACCTCGCAGTACACGCACGCCTGCTACTCCGACATTCCGCACCTCTTTCTGGGACGCGGGTTCGCCGACGGCCTCGTGCCGTACTTCGACCGGCTGAGCGGCGATATGCAGTACCTGGAGTACCCCGTGCTGACCGGGGTGTTCATGCAGGTCGCGGCCTGGCTGACGCTGACGCCCGACAGCGACCCCATCCAGCAGCGCGAGCAGATGTACTGGATGGTCAACGCGGGCATGCTGATGATCTGCGCGGTGGTCATCGCCGTGTGCACCGTCCGCACGCACCGGCGCCGCCCCTGGGACGGTCTGATGGTCGCGCTGGCACCCGCGTTCGTTCTCACCGCGACCATCAACTGGGACCTGCTGGCCGTCGCCCTGACGGCCGCGGCGATGCTCATGTGGTCCCGGGGCCGGGTGCTCGCCTTCGGGATCCTCATCGGCCTCGCCACGGCCGCCAAGCTCTACCCCGTCCTCCTGCTCGGCCCGCTCCTGGTGCTCTGCTGGCGGGCGGGCCGGTGGCGCGAGTTCGGGACGGCCCTGCTGGGCGCGGGCGCGGCCTGGCTGGTGGTGAACCTGCCGGTGATGATCTTCGCCCCCGAGGGGTGGCGGAAGTTCTACACCTTCAGCCAGGAGCGGCCGATCGACTTCGGTTCGTTCTGGCTGATCATCACGCAGCGCACCGGCAAGCCCATCGACGTGGAGACGGTCAACACCGCCTCGGTCGTCCTCATGGTCGTCTTCTGCGCGGGCATCGCCGGTCTGGCGCTCTCCGCGGCCCGCAGGCCGCGCTTCGCCCAGCTGGCGTTCCTGGTGGTGGCCGCGTTCATCCTGACGAACAAGGTCTACTCACCGCAGTACGTGCTCTGGCTCATCCCGCTGGCCGTCCTGGCCCGGCCGCGCTGGCGCGACTTCCTCGTCTGGCAGGCCTGCGAGGTCATGTACTTCCTCGGGATCTGGTCCTACCTCGCCTACACCAGCGGCGGGGACAAGCACCAGGGACTGCCGCAGGAGGGCTACCAGGTCGCGGTCGCCCTGCACCTGCTGGGCACGCTGTACCTGTGCGCGCTGATCGTCCGGGACATCCTGCAGCCGGAGAAGGACCCGGTGCGCGCGGACGGGTCGGACGACCCGTCGGGCGGTGTGCTCGACGGGGCTCCGGAGGCGTTCGTGCTGGCGCCGGAGGCCCGCCCGTCCGGGCACGCGGCTCGGACGGACGGGCCTCAGGTGGAATGGGGCGCAACGCCCACCCGGAACGGCTGAGCCGGGGGGTTTCTCGGCACGGGCGGCTCAGCGGTCGACGAGCCGGTCGTACTGGGTGGTGGTGTGGCGCAGATGGGCGACCAGTTCGTCGCCGACCCGCGGCTCCTGGGCGTCCGAGGGGACGAACAGGATCGACACCTGCATGTGCGGCGGCTCGGCGAACCACCGCTGCTTGCCCGCCCAGACGAACGGCGACAGGTTCCGGTTGACCGTGGCCAGGCCCGCGCGGGCGACGCCCTTGGCCCTCGGCATCACGCCGTGCAGCGCCTTGGGCGCCTCCAGGCCGACTCCGTGGGAGGTGCCGCCGGCCACCACGACCAGCCAGCCGTCGGAGGCGGCCTTCTGCTGGCGGTAGCCGAACCGGTCGCCCTTGACGACGGGGGTGACGTCCAGGACGGCCCCCCGGTACTCGGTGGCCTCGTGGTCGCCGAGCCAGAGCCGGGTGCCGATCCGGGCGCGGAAGCGGGTCTGGGGGAACTGCTGCTGGAGCCGGGCCAGCTCCTCGGCGCGCAGATGGCTGACGAACATGGTGTGCAGCGGCAGCCGGGCCGCGCGCAGCCGGTCCATCCAGCCGATGACCTCCTCGACGGCGTCGGAGCCGTCGGTGCGGTCCAGCGGCAGGTGCAGCGCGAAGCCTTCGAGCCGTACGTCCTCGATCGCCGCGTGCAGCTGCCCCAGCTCCTCCTCCTTGACGCCGTGGCGCTTCATCGAGCTCATGCACTCGATGACGACCCGGGCGCCCACCAGCGCGTGCACCCCGTCGACGGAGGAGACGGACCGGATGACGCGGTCCGGCAGCGGTACGGGCTCCTCACCCCGCCGGAACGGGGTCAGGACGAGCAGGTCCCCGCTGAACCAGTCCTTGATCCGGGCCGCCTCGTAGGTCGTCCCGACGGCGAGGGTGTCGGACCCGAAGCGGATCGTCTCGTCGGCGAGGCGCTCATGGCCGAAGCCGTAACCGTTGCCCTTGCAGACGGGTACGAGCCCGGGGAACTGGTCGATCACGGACTTCTGGTGCGCCCGCCAGCGCGCGGTGTCGACGTAGAGGGAGAGCGCCATGGCCGGCCCGGAACCTTTCTGGTGGCTGCGGTGAATCAGGGGAGCGAACGGGTGGTGCCGCGAGGGGTGGTGAAGCCGGTCAGCGGCGCGACATATACATGTCGAGCGCCTTGTGGAGCAGCTTGTTGAGCGGGAAGTCCCACTCGCCGACGTACTCGACCGCCTCGCCGCCGGTGCCGACCTTGAACTGGATCAGGCCGAAGAGGTGGTCGGTCTCGTCCAGCGAGTCGCTGATGCCGCGCAGGTCGTAGACGGTCGCGCCCATCGCGTAGCTGTCGCGCAGCATGCGCCACTGCATCGCGTTCGACGGACGGACCTCGCGCCCGATGTTGTCGGAGGCGCCGTAGGAGTACCAGACGTGTCCGCCGACGACGAGCATCGTGGCCGCGGAGAGGTTCACGCCGTTGTGCCGGGCGAAGTAGAGCCGCATCCGGTTGGGGTCCTCGGAGTTGAGGACGGTCCACATGCGCTGGAAGTACGAGAGCGGGCGCGGCCGGAAGTGGTCGCGCACGGCGGTGATCTCGTACAGCCGCTGCCACTCGGCCAGGTCCTCGTAGCCGCCCTGGACGACCTCGACGCCGGCCTTGTCGGCCTTCTTGATGTTGCGGCGCCACAGCTGGTTGAAGCCCTTGAGGACGTCTTCCAGGGAGCGGTTGGCCAGCGGCACCTGGAAGACGTAGCGGGGCTGTACGTCACCGAATCCGGCGCCGCCGTCCTCGCCCTGCTGCCAGCCCATCTTCCGCAGCCGGTCCGCGACCTCGAAGGCGCGCGGCTCGATGTGGGTGGCCTCGACGTCCCGCAGGCGCTTCACGTCCGGGTCCTGGATGCCGGACTTGATGGCCGCGGAGTCCCAGCGGCGGATGACCACCGGCGGGCCCATCTTCACGGAGAAGGCGCCCTGCTGCTTGAGGTGGGCCAGCATCGGCTGGAGCCAGTCGTCCAGGTTCGGCGCGTACCAGTTGATGACCGGGCCCTCGGGGAGGTACGCCAGGTAGCGCTTGATCTTGGGCAGCTGGCGGTACAGGACGAGGCCCGCGCCGACGATCTGGCCGTCCCGGTCGAACCAGCCCAGGTTCTCCGAGCGCCATTCGGTCTTCACATCAGCCCACGCCGGGACCTGGCAGTGACTGGCCGAAGGCAGGCTCTGGATGTACGCCAGATGCTGCTCTCGGCTGATGGTCCTCAGGGTCAGGCTCATGCGGGGCGCTCCTCGGCAGGTGTGTCCCCATCGGTCAGGGGCTCCGGCTCTCGCGCCGAAGCCTACTGCGACCGAGGGGTGCCCGGCCTGGCCCCGGGGGGACGGAATGCGACGCGGACCGGTGCGGGTGCCCGGGCACCCGCACCGGTCCGCGTTCCGGCCGGTGCTCCGGTCAGGTGATCACGCCGCCGAAGAGGCCGCCGTGGGCCATGCCGAGATAGAAGCCGACAGCGGAGGCCCCAAGACCCATGATCAGGCCGAACCTCTCCCAGGTGGTCTTCGAGATGTACTGGCCGTAGGCGCCGGTCAGGATCCCGATGAGGCCTGCCCAGGAGCTGATCAGGTGCAGATGGTGGAACATCGCCGTGACGAAGGCGAGGATGCCGAGCACCCCGGTCACCACCATCAGGACGTCCTGGACGGGGTGCGGCTTGCCGTCGGTCGCGAAGAGCGAACCGGTGGCGCGGCGGCCGGCCGGGGACCGGGAGCCGGCGGGGCGGATGGTCTGTGCCATGGAGTACCTCCTGGCCGACAGGTGGGCGGTGGATCACGCCTCTCCCGCTGCGGCGGGTGTAGCGCCTCTCACACCGCATCTGTCTCGATTGTGCCCTCTGAGCTCCTGATTTCAACCGGAAGCCGGTCTACGGGTAGTCTGTACGGTCTGCACCGGTGTCTGCCCAGGCCAGCACGGCGAGCTCCTCCTCGAACCTCCCCCACGGGATCGTTCGCGAGCGGATTGTCAGTGCTGGGTGTTCTCCTCGGGAACGCCGTTGCATCACGCATCACGACCCTCCTGCCACGGAACGACCGTGGCCGCTGAGTCCAAAGGAGGTGGGTTCCACATGCGTCACTACGAGGTGATGGTCATCCTCGACCCCGATCTCGAGGAGCGAGCAGTCTCCCCGCTGATCGAGAACTTCCTCTCCGTCGTCCGTGAGGGCAACGGAAAGGTGGAGAAGGTCGACACCTGGGGCCGTCGTCGGCTCGCCTACGAGATCAAGAAGAAGCCCGAGGGCATCTACTCGGTCATCGACCTGCAGGCCGAGCCTGCGGTCGTCAAGGAGCTCGACCGCCAGATGAACCTGAACGAGTCGGTCCTCCGGACCAAGGTCCTCCGTCCCGAAGTCCACTGAGCATCTAGCTCAGCGGTTTTCGGGTCCGAGTAGCAGCAAGCAGCCAGAAGCAATCCCCGCCGAGAGGTTCACCCATGGCAGGCGAGACCGTCATCACGGTCGTCGGCAATCTCGTCGACGACCCCGAGCTGCGCTTCACCCCGTCCGGTGCGGCGGTCGCGAAGTTCCGTGTCGCGTCCACTCCCCGCATCTTCGACCGGCAGACCAATGAGTGGAAGGACGGCGAAGGCCTGTTCCTCACCTGCTCGGTCTGGCGTCAGGCGGCGGAGAACGTCGCGGAATCGCTCCAGCGAGGCATGCGCGTCGTCGTGCAGGGCCGGCTGAAGCAGCGGTCCTACGAGGACCGTGAGGGCGTCAAGCGCACGGTCTACGAGCTGGACGTCGAGGAAGTCGGCCCCAGCCTCAAGAACGCCACGGCCAAGGTCACCAAGACCACCGGTCGCGGTGGTCAGGGCGGCCAGGGTGGATACGGCGGCGGCCAGCAGGGCGGCGGCAACTGGGGCGGCGGTCCCGGTGGCGGTGGCCAGCAGGGTGGCGGCGGTGCACCCGCCGACGACCCGTGGGCGACCGGCTCGCCGGCCGGCGGCCAGGGCGGGGGACAGCAGGGCGGCGGGGGCGGCTGGGGCGGAAGCTCCGGCGGTTCCGGCGGCTCCTCCGGCGGCGGCGGCTACTCGGACGAGCCTCCCTTCTAGGGCTGCTCGTACCCCCACTTCTTGATCACACAGGAGAAACACCATGGCGAAGCCGCCTGTGCGCAAGCCTAAGAAGAAGGTCTGCGCGTTCTGCAAGGACAAGACCCAGTACGTGGACTACAAGGACACGAACATGCTGCGGAAGTTCATTTCCGACCGCGGCAAGATCCGTGCCCGCCGCGTCACCGGCAACTGCACGCAGCACCAGCGTGACGTCGCCACGGCAGTCAAGAACAGCCGTGAGATGGCGCTGCTGCCCTACACGTCCACCGCGCGATAAGGGAAGGGTGACAACAGCATGAAGATCATCCTCACCCACGAGGTCTCCGGCCTCGGTGCCGCCGGCGACGTCGTCGACGTCAAGGACGGGTACGCCCGCAACTACCTGGTTCCGCGTGGCTTCGCCATTCGCTGGACCAAGGGCGGCGAGAAGGACGTGGCGCAGATCCGCCGCGCCCGCAAGATCCACGAGATCGCGACGATCGAGCAGGCCAACGAGATCAAGGCCAAGCTCGAGGGCGTGAAGGTCCGTCTGGCTGTTCGCTCCGGCGACGCCGGCCGTCTCTTCGGCTCCGTGACCCCGGCCGACATCGCCTCGGCGATCAAGGCTGCCGGTGGTCCCGACGTCGACAAGCGTCGCGTCGAGCTCGGCTCGCCGATCAAGACGCTCGGCGGACACCAGGTGTCCGTCCGTCTGCACCCCGAGGTCGCAGCGAAGCTCGGCGTCGAGGTCGTTGCTGCCTAAGGGCAGAGCTCAGCAGAGCCACTGAAGGGCCGCACCCTCTGGGTGCGGCCCTTCGCTGTGTCCGGAGGCGCCACGTTCGGGGGCGCGTTGTTTCACGTGAAACGAGGGGGCTGTTTCACGTGAAACAGCCCCCCTGGAAACCGGCGGCGGACCCAACTGGTCAGCGGGTGGCCCCGGTCACGATCCACCGGCCCGACCGGGTACGCAGCCACAACGTGATCAGGCGGACGGTCATCATCAGGGTCATCGCCCACCAGAGCGCGGTGAGCCCGCCACCGAGTGAGGGAACCAGGAGCGCGACGGGAGCGAAGAGGGCGAGCGTCACCAGCATCGCCCACGCGAGATAGCGTCCGTCACCGGCTCCCATCAGGACCCCGTCCAGCACGAAGACCACGCCGGCGATGGGCTGGGAGACCGCCACGACCAGGAGGGCGGGGAGCAGGGCGTCCTTCACCGAGGGGTCGCTCGTGAAGAGCGGGATGAACAGCGGCCGGGCGAGCACGATGAGGACGCCGAGCACGATGCCGCAGCCGATACCCCACTCGACCATGCGGCGGCAGGCCTCGCGCGCGCCCTTCTCGTCGCCCGCCCCGAGATACCGGCCGATGATCGCCTGACCCGCGATGGCGATGGCGTCGAGCGCGAACGCGGTCAGGCTCCAGAGGGAGAGGATGATCTGGTGCGCGGCGATGTCGACGTCCCCGAGCCGGGCGGCGACGGCGGTGGCGATCATCAGGACGGCGCGCAGGGACAGGGTCCGGATCAGCAGGGGTACGCCGGCCCGCGCGCTGGCCCTGATCCCGGCCGCGTCGGGGCGCAGGGAGGCACCGTGCTTTCGTGCTCCGCGGATCACCACGACGAGGTAGGCGGTGGCCATACCCACCTGGGCGATCACCGTTCCCCACGCGGATCCTGCAATGCCGAGCCCGGCGCCGTAGACGAGGGTCACGTTGAGGACGGCGTTCGCCGTGAAACCGCCGATGGCGACGTACAGCGGGGTGCGGGTGTCCTGGAGGCCGCGCAGTACACCGGTGGCGGCGAGCACGACGAGCATGGCCGGGATGCCGAGGATGGAGATCCTCAGATACGTGATGGCGTACGGAGCCGCGGTGTCGGAGGCGCCGAAGACGTCGACGAGCCAGGGAGCCGTCGGGATCGCGAGGGCGACGGTGGCGGCTCCGAGCAGAAGGGCGAGCCAGATGCCGTCCATGCCCTGGCGGATGGCGGCGGGCAGATCGCCCGCCCCCACGCGGCGGGCGACGGCCGCCGTGGTCGCGTAGGCGAGGAAGACGAAGATGCTCACGGCTGTCATCAGGAGGGCTGCGGCGATACCGAGACCGGCCAGCTGCGGGGTGCCGAGGTGGCCGATGACGGCGCTGTCGACCATCACGAAGAGGGGCTCGGCGACGAGTGCGCCGAACGCCGGGACGGCAAGGGCGATGATCTCGCGGTCGTGTCGTCGGCGGCCGTTCTTCGGGGTCGCGGGGGCCTGGGTCATGGGGTCAATCTAATCTTCCACAGGTAAGAGATGCAATGCTTCAGTGGTCCTTACGTACGTCCTGTCGGAGCCACGCGTCCCACGCCGTTTGCGGTGATCTTGAAATGAGGGCGAAAGTTTTTCTCCCCCACAGTCAGTGGACGGAGAAGGTGCAGGTCAGGGCGGTCGCGGGGGAGGACCTATGAGTTTGTCCACAGTGCTGTCCCCCGGTCCGTGCACAGGTTCGGCAGGGTTCTCCACAGCATCTGGTCCGTCGTCCACATGGCCTGTGGATAACCAGATTGGCTGACGGTGCCGAGGGGCCTACCGTGGTGCGGCGCCCGCACTCCGTTCCGGCACCGGAATCCACCGAACCAGACGCGCCGGAAGTGGAGTCGGGCGACCTGTTTGTCGGTGCCGTGCCGTAAGAAAGAGTGGCACGGCTAGGTCCGCGATGCGGACGGGAGGAGGCGGCCCGGTGAGCATTCCCGAGCCTTTGGACGACCCCTGGACCGAGACCGGTCCCGGGGACCGTCTGCCTGTCTCCCGTCAGCGTCGCGGGGACCGCAAGGGGGGGCGCGAGGACCGCCATGACCGGGGCTCGGACGAGGCCTGGGACAGTGGTGCCCCCAGCTTCGAGCGGGTCCCGCCCCAGGATGTCGACGCCGAGCAGTCGGTCCTGGGCGGCATGCTGCTGTCCAAGGACGCGATCGCCGAGGTGGTCGAGGTCATCAAGGGCCACGACTTCTACCGCCCCGCCCACGAGACCGTCTTCACGGCGATCCTGGACCTCTACGCCAAGGGCGAGCCGGCCGACCCGATCACGGTCGCCGCCGAGCTGGTGAAGCGCGGAGAGATCACCAAGGTCGGCGGAGCGCCGTATCTGCACACGCTGGTGCAGTCCGTGCCCACCGCGGCCAACGCCTCGTACTACGCCGAGATCGTCCACGAGCGGGCGGTGCTGCGGCGACTGGTCGAGGCGGGCACGAAGATCACGCAGATGGGATACGCGGCGGACGGGGACGTCGACGAGATCGTCAACTCCGCGCAGGCCGAGATCTACGCGGTCACCGAGCAGCGCACCAGCGAGGACTACCTCCCCCTCGGCGACATCATGGAGGGCGCGCTCGACGAGATCGAGGCCATCGGCTCGCGCAGCGGCGAGATGACCGGTGTGCCGACGGGCTTCACGGATCTCGACGCCCTGACGAACGGCATGCACCCCGGCCAGATGATCGTCATCGCGGCCCGCCCCGCGATGGGCAAGTCCACCCTCGCGCTGGACTTCGCGCGTGCCGCGTCGATCAAGAACAACCTGCCCAGCGTCATCTTCTCCCTCGAAATGGGGCGCAACGAGATCGCGATGCGTCTGCTGTCGGCCGAGGCGCGGGTGGCCCTGCACCACATGCGGTCCGGCACGATGACGGACGAGGACTGGACGCGGCTCGCGCGCCGGATGCCCGAGGTCTCGGCCGCTCCGCTCTACATCGACGACTCCCCCAACCTGTCGATGATGGAGATCCGCGCGAAGTGCCGTCGGCTCAAGCAGCGCAACGACATCAAGCTGGTGATCATCGACTACCTGCAGCTCATGCAGGCGGGCGGGTCGAAGCGGTCCGAGAGCCGTCAGCAGGAGGTTTCGGACATGTCCCGAAACCTGAAGCTGCTGGCCAAGGAGCTGGAGGTCCCCGTGATTGCGCTCTCGCAGCTGAACCGTGGCCCCGAGCAGCGTACGGACAAGAAGCCGATGGTGTCCGACCTGCGTGAGTCCGGCTCCATCGAGCAGGACGCCGACATGGTCATCCTGCTCCACCGTGAGGACGCGTACGAGAAGGAGTCACCGCGCGCGGGCGAGGCCGACATCATCGTCGGCAAGCACCGTAACGGTCCGACGGCCACCATCACCGTGGCCTTCCAGGGCCACTACTCCCGCTTCGTGGACATGGCGCAGACCTGACGGGCTCAGCTCTTCGCCAGCGCGCGGGTGAGGAGCGGGAGCAGGCGGTCCCAGTGGAGCCGCAGGCCGGGCGGGTCGAAGGCGTCGGTGTCGGACATGGTGAAGCCGTGGACGGTGCCGGGGTAGATCTCCGAGGTGTAGGCGATCCCCGCGCCCTCCAGGGATTGGTTCAGCTCGCCGAGTGCCTCGGGGGTGATGTCCGTCGCGGCATGGCCGAAGTGGACGTCGGCGGTGAGGCGGACCAGGCTTTCGGGCCCGGCGGCGGCGACGGGGGCGTGGAACGCGGCGAGGGCGGCCACCCGGTCGGGGTGGGCCGCGGCGGTGCGGGTCGCCAGGAGGCCGCCGATGCAGTAGCCGGTCACCGCGACCGGTCCCGTGGCGACCTCGGGCTGCGCCGCGAGAAAGCCGAGGTAGGCGTCGGCGTCGCTCAGGACGCGTTGGGGGGTGAGGTCCTTGATCAGGGGCATCAGTCGGGCGACGAGCGCGGACCGGTCCGCTTCTCCGATGTGTTCGGGAAGGTCGATGATCGGTGTGGGCCCTTCCCGGTGGAAGAAGTTGGGGACGAGCACGTAGTACCCGTGCCCGGCCAGTTCGTCCGCCAGGTCCCGGATGGTGGACCGGATGCCGAAGGCGTCCGGGTACATCAGCACGCCGGGGTGCCGCTCGCCTTGGTCGGGGTAGGCGGCGAAGGCATCGGCCAGGCCGTCCGCGGTGGGGATCTGCACGGTCTTGGTGGGAATGGTGGATCTTCCTTCTCGGGAGTTCGTCGCGCTCCGGCGTTCGCCGGAGCGACGGGCGGGGCGGTGTGTTCAACGAGTATGCGTGTCAGACGATTTGGCCGGGTGCGATTTCGCTTCGGGGCAGGGCGTACGTTCACGCACCCCGCCGAGGACCCGTCGGGCACACCGTGCACGACACCGTCCCAGGGGAATTCGCCGATGCTGTCAGAGGATTCCTCCACTCGCTGTGACCATGCCGGCGCTGCCCGAAAATGGGTTCGTCAAGGAGCGGCCGGTCGGATAAGGGTTGGACCATGACTTCTCTCGGTGAAGACCTGCTTCCCAGTACCCGGCGCGCCCTGCTGCACCGCATCGCCGTCGCGCAGCGGGACGGGCGTGCGCCGTCCGTGGTGGCCGCGGTGGGGCGCCAGGGGCGTACGGCCTGGAGCGGGGCGCGTACGTGTGTCGACGGGCATGCTCCCGATGCCGATACGCAGTACCGGATCGGCTCGATCACCAAGACTTTCACGGCCGTTCTGGTGCTGCGGCTGCGGGACGAGGGCCTGATCGACCTGGACGACCCCCTGGAGAAGCATCTTCCCGGTACGGGAGCGGGCGCGGCGACCGTCTTTCAGCTGTTGTGCCACAGCGCGGGGCTGGGAGCCGAGACGCCGGCCCCTTGGTGGGAGCGGACGCCCGGCAGCCTGCGGCCGGAGATCGCCGATGTCCTGGGAGACCGGCCGCAGATGCATCCGGCCGGGCATCGGCATCACTACTCCAACCCCGGTTACACCCTGCTCGGTTCGCTGGTGGAAGCGGTTCGCGGCGTCTCCTGGGAGGAGGCGCTGCGGTGGGAGATCCTGGAGCCCCTGGGCATGCACCGGACGACGAGCGCCCCCGTGGCACCGCACGCGGGCGGCTGGGCCGTCCACCCCTGGGCCGATGTGATGCTGAGTGAGCCTGCCGAGGACCTCGGGATCATGGCGCCCGCCGGTCAGCTCTGGTCCACCGCGGAGGATCTGCTGAGGTTCGCCGCCTTCCTGACCGAGGGCGACGACCGGGTCCTCTCGGCCTCCTCCGTACGGGAGATGCGTGCGCCTGCGGCGCCGGTCGAGACAGGCGGCAGCGGCTACGGTCTCGGGCTCCAGGTCGTCGGGGGCGAAGGGCGCGTGCTCTTCGGGCACTCGGGATCGCTTCCCGGATTCGTCGCCGGCCTCTGGGTCTGCGAGGAGGAGGACGTGGCTGCGGTCGCCCTCGCCAATGCCACCTCCGGGCTGCCCGCCGCGACGGTGGCGGCCGAACTCCTGGGCATCGTCGTCGAGGCCGAGCCACGGATCCCGGAACCCTGGCGTCCGCTGCCCGAGGTGGACGACGAACTGCTCGCGCTGACCGGCGTCTGGCACTGGGGGACCAGCGCGTTCACGCTGAGCCTCACAGGGGACCGGGGTCTCCAGCTCACGCCGCTCGGCGGCAAGGGGCGCGGCGCGGCCTTCACGTACCGGCCGGACGGCACCTGGACCGGCCAGAACGACTACTACGCGGGGGAGGTCCTGCGCGTCGTACGCAAGGACGACGGCTCGGTGGACCACCTCGACCTGGGTTCGTTCGTCTTCACACGTGCGCCGTACGAGGCGGGGGCGGCGGTGCCCGGCGGCGTGGACGCGGAGGGCTGGCGCGGGTTCGACGGCTGAGCTCTGGGCCTCAGGACGCAGAAGCGGGGGGTGTTTCACGTGAAACGCCCCCCGCTCTCTTTCTCTCAGAGCGCCAGCTTGAAGCCCACATGGCTCGCCGTGAAGCCGAGCCGCTCATAGAAGCGGTGCGCGTCCTCGCGGGTGACATCCGAGGTCAGCTGCACCAACTGGCAGTTCTGGCGGCGGGATTGGTCCACCGCCCACTGGATGAGCCGGGTGCCGAGACCGCTGCCGCGCTCGTCGCCGTGGATGCGGACGCCCTCGATGATCGACCGTGTCGAGCCCCGGCGGGACAGCCCCGGGATGATGGTCAGCTGCAGGGTGCCGACGACTCGGTTCTGGCGGACGGCGACGACCACGTGCTGGTTCGGGTCGTCGGCCAGCCGCTGGAGCGCCTCCTGGTACGGGGTGAGGTCCTCCAGTGACTCGCGCTGCGCGCCCAGAGGGTCGTCGGCGAGCATCGCGACCACCGCGGGCAGGTCGTCCGGGGTGGCGGGGCGTATTTCGAGATCGCTCATGATCGGCATCTTAAGGCGGGTGCCGGGGACGCCGGGATCGGTCAGACCGGGGCCTTCAGCTCTTCGACCGCCCTGACCAGAGGGGCGAGCTCCGGGTTCTCCGCCGCCTCGTCCAGGGCCGCCCGCAGCGCGCTGTCGTTCGTCGGCCGGGCGGCCTCCAGCAGCGCGAGCCCCGCCTCCGTGACGTCGGTGTAGATGCCCCGACGGTCGGTGTCGCAGAGATACCGGGTCAGCAGCCCACGGTCCTCCAGCCGCGTGACGAGCCGGGTGGTGGCGCTCTGGCTGAGGACGACGGCGTCGGCGACCTGCTTCATCTGAAGATGCCCGCCGACCCCGTTGTGCTGCCGGCTCAACACGTCTAGCAGGGAGTACTCGCGTGCGCTGAGCCCGTGACCGGCCTGGAGAGCCCGCTCGACACGGGCCTCGATCTTCCCGTGGAGCAGCGAGAGCGTGCACCAGCTCTGGGCAATGGCGGTCAGGGCGGGATCGGTCGCTGTCATGGCTCTCTCCTCCGTGCGGGAGCGGTGTGCCTCCAGGATAGGGGACATCCGCAATAGCCCGCGCTTGCAATTAACCAGCGTCTGCAATTATTGTGGACGCTCGTAACACGCAGACGCAATCTCCAGGGAAGGTCAAACCCATGCCGCTAGCGCTCCTCGCTCTCGCCATCGGGGCATTCGGGATCGGAACGACCGAGTTCGTGATCATGGGGTTGCTCCCCGAGGTCGCCGGTGATTTCCAGGTCTCGATCCCGACTGCGGGCTTCCTGGTGACCGGCTACGCGCTCGGTGTGGTCCTCGGGGCCCCGCTGATGACGCTGCTGGGCACCCGCGTCACCCGTAAGCGCATGCTGATGCTGCTCATGGGGCTGTTCGTCGTGGGCAACGTGGTGTCCGCGCTTGCTCCGGTCTTCGGCGTCATGCTCGCCGGGCGCGTGATCGCCTCTCTGGCGCACGGTGCCTTCTTCGGTATCGGCTCGGTGGTAGCGGCCGATCTGGTCGCCCCGCAGAAGAAGGCCGGGGCCATCGCCATGATGTTCACCGGACTCACCGTCGCCAACGTCGTCGGCGTTCCCCTCGGCACGTTCATCGGACAGACCGCGGGGTGGCGGACCACGTTCCTCGTCGTCGCCGTCCTGGGTGTCGTGGGACTGCTCGGCGTCGCGAAGCTCGTCCCGGAGCAGCCCAAGGCGGAAGGTGTGCGCATCCGCCACGAACTGGCCGCGTTCCGCAACGTCCAGGTCCTGCTGGCGATGGCCATGACCGTCCTGGGCTTCGGCGGGGTCTTCGCCGCTATCACCTACATCACCCCGATGATGACCGAGGTCGCCGGTTACTCGGCCTCGTCCGTCACCTGGCTGCTGGTCCTCTTCGGCCTCGGCATGGTGGGCGGCAACCTGATCGGCGGGAAGTTCGCCGACCGCCGTCTGATGCCCCTGTTGTACGTGTCGCTCGGCGCGCTCGCCGTGGTCCTCGGCCTGTTCACCGTGACCGCGCACAACAAGGTCGCCGCGGCCGTCACCATCGTCCTGATCGGCGCCCTGGGCTTCGCGACCGTGCCGCCGCTGCAGAAGCGCGTCCTCGACCAGGCGGCGGGCGCGCCGACGCTGGCCTCCGCGGTCAACATCGGGGCCTTCAACCTCGGCAACGCCCTGTCCGCCTGGCTCGGCGGTCTCGTCATCGCGGCCGGCCTCGGCTACACGGCCCCCAACTGGGTCGGCGCCGCGCTCGCCGCCTCGGCGCTGGTCCTGGCGGTGCTCTCCAGCATCCTGGAGCGCCGGGAGACCGGGAAGGGCCGCATCGTCACCGGGAGCAGCTCGGAGCCGACTCCCGTCGCGGCTGCCCGCCACTGAGCCCCACCACCTCCGGGCCGCACCGCGATTCAGCCGCACGGCGAATCGGCTGCCCCGCGCTCCCTCCCGAGCGAGATACAGCCGCACCGTCCTCGTGGCGGTGCGGCTGTTTACGTGTCAGCCCGTCGCGACGGTGAGCGGGGCGAACCTGCGGGCGGCGTCACCGGGCAGGTCCGGGATGCCGTACGTCATCACGGTGGTCCGGGAAAGGGGCTCCAGGCCGTGCTCCGTCAGCCAGCCGAGCAACTCCTTGTGCCGGGCGTCGACATCGGCCCGCAGCGGCCGGTCCGTCGTGGCGGCCAGGGCCGCGATCAGTGCCTGCGCGGTGGCCGTGTCCCGTGCGATCAGCGGCCCCACCACCTCGGCCTGTCCGCTCGGCCAGAGCGCCGCGTAGCCGACCAGGTCGCCGTGCTCCTCGGCGACCTGGAGCCGGTCGGAGAAGGCGGGCAGCCGGGCGAGGAGGTGCGTCCGGTCGGTGCCGAACGCGGGGAGGTCGAGCCGGACCATCGCCTGCAGATCGTCTGCCGCGGCCGGCCGGGTGGTCACGGACGAGGCCGACGAACAAAGCGCCGACGCCGGGTCAGCCGACGAGGAGGGGGCGGCAGAGGCAGAGGCTGCGGGGGAGCCGCCGGAGCCGATCGCTTGGAAACGGCCGCCGACGCGTTCGGCCCGGCCCACGGGGGAGAAGCCGAGGGCTTCGTAGAGCGGCTGACCCTGCTCCGTGGCGTACAGGGTGAGCGGGGTGTCCCGCGCGGTCTCCATCACATGCCGCATGAGCCGGCGGGCGATCCCCTGACGTGCGTAGCGTCCGGCGACGAGCATCATGCCGACCGCGGTGAAGTCGGATCCGTAGGGCATGGTCAGGCAGGTCGCCGCCAGACCCTTGCCGTCCGGGGCGTCGATCCCGTACCCGGTGCCGGCCGAGAGGAGCAGCCCCCACCGGTGTTCGTCGCGCGGCCAGCCGCGGTCCTCGCAGAGATCGGCGCAGGGGACCAGGTCTCCCCGGTTCAGGCGTCGGATCGGCAGGTCGACGAGGGAGCGGGGTGAAGGGCTGTGCATGGGGTCAGGCTGTCTGACGGGATGATCGCGCGTCCACCGGTTTCGCGGAACTGGCCGAGAACCGCAGCCGCCTGCCGCGCCGGGTGAGCCCCAGGGCTTGAGGATCGAGATCGCGGTGATGAAGAGATAGGTGGCGGTGGCCACCGACGGTGCGATCACGAGATTGATGTCGACGGCTCCGTCGGCAGCCGCCGCGTCGATCCCGGGGCGCAGGGAGAAGATCGACAGACTCGCCGTGATCAGGGTCAGCCAGAACTTGGTCCACACCCAGCGATGCCGGGCCGGACCCCACGGAGTGTCCAGCGCCAGCACCAGACCGCTGACCAGGGCGAGCAGCGCCACCGGAACCACCAGCCAGTCCCGAAGATCTTCACGGCCCGGGTCGCGGCCCCCACGGTGGCCGGATCTCCGGTGGCGAACGCGGTGATGCCGAGCGCCAGCAGACCGGCGGTCAGGCCGAGCCAGCTGACGGAGACAGCGACATGGGCGACGAGGAGCCCTCGGCGTACGGGCGCTTGAGTGGTTTCACGTGAAACACGATGCCGGGCCCGACGCCTCCCGGGGCGTCCCGCAGCGGGAGTATCCACGGGTACCGGCCGGGGAGCAGATGCCTCGGCCGGTACCGGGGCGTGGCACCGGCGCGGGGACGTCAGCCCAGGTCGGGGGCGTGCATCGCGCGTACGCCTTCGATATTGCCGTCCAGGTAGTGGCGCAGGGACAGCGGGACGAGGTGCACGGCCGCGATCCCGACCCGGCTGAACGGCACCCGGACGATCTCGTACTCCCCGGTGGGCTCGTCGATCTCCGGGCCGTGCCGCAGGGAGACGTCCATCGACGCCAGCCGGCAGACGAAGAAGTGCTGGACCTTCACCCCCGTCACGCCGCCGTCCGCGATGTGCTCCACCGTGTCGACGAAGCACGGGACCACGTCGACGATCTTGGCGCCGAGCTCCTCGTCGACCTCGCGGTGCAGCGCGTCGACGACGGTGGCGTCCTCCGGCTCGACCCCGCCGCCGGGCGTGAGCCAGTACGGATCGACTCCCGGCTTCGTGCGCTTGATCAGGATGAGGTCGTCGCCGTCGAGCAGGACGGCGCGTGCGGTGCGCTTGACCACAGGACGTTCGGTCATGGCAAGAGCGTGGCCCGTGGAGAGCCGTCTGAAACTCCCCCGGCCCACGACAGGCCCTACCGGACCGCCGCGTCCAGCGCCTGTTCGACGTCGGCGAGCAGGTCCTCGGGGTCTTCCGCCCCGACCGAGAAGCGGATGAAGCCCTCCGCGACGGCGTCGCCGCCCCAGCGGCCCCGGCGCTCCGCGGTGGATCGGACGCCGCCGAAGCTCGTCGCGTCGTCCACCAGGCGCAGCTCGGTCAGGAACCGTTCCGCGGTGTCCCGGTCGGCCAGCTCGAAGGAGACGACGGAACCGAAGCGCCGCATCTGGCGTGTGGCGACGGCGTACGACGGGTCGGTGGGCAGCCCCGGATACCGCAGGCCCGTCACCTCCGTCCGCTTGGCCAGGGCCTCGGCGAGGGCGAGAGCGGTGGTGCACTGCCGGTCGATGCGCAGCTGGAGGGTGGACAGCGAACGGTGGGCGAGCCATGCCTCCATCGGTCCGGGGATCGCCCCGACGACCTTGCGCCAGCGCCGGACGTCCGCCGTCAGCCGGGGGTCGCGGCAGGTCACATGGCCGAGCAGGATGTCGCCGTGGCCGGTCATGCCCTTGGTGTCACTCGCGACGGAGAAGTCGGCGCCCAGCTCCAGCGGGCGCTGGCCGATCGGGGTCGCCAGGGTGTTGTCGACGGCGACCAGGGCGCCCGCCGCGTGCGCGGCCTCCACCAGCCGCCGGATGTCGCAGACGTCCAGGCCCGGGTTGGACGGGCTCTCGATCCACAGGAGCTTCGCTCCCGTCAGCAGGGCCAGCTGGGCGTCACCCCCGGTCGGCGCGGTCCGGACCTCGACCCCGTACGCCGCCAGCTGCTCCCGTACGAGGGGGAGCGCCTGGTAGCCGTCGTCGGGCAGGACCACGGCATCGCCCGAGCGGACCTGGGAGAGCAGTACCGCGGTGATCGCCGCCATGCCCGAGGCGAACACCGTCGTGCCCACGTCCTCGCCGGGAGCCTCCAGCTCACCGATGGCCCGCTCCAGATGGGTCCAGGTCGGGTTGGTCTCCCGGCCGTAGGTGTACGGGCCCACCGGTTCGCCGGAGAGGTGGAAGTGCGCGGCGAAGACGGGGCCGGGCAGCGTGGGTGCGAACTGCTCCGGTTCCGGAAGCCCGGCACGTACCGCACGTGTTCCGTCGCCCATGGTGCTCATGCCTGCTCCTTCGCTGTTCTCCCCGGTGGAGACCGGTGTCCCCTGCACTCTTCCAGAGAGGCTCGGGAGCAGCCTTCCGCCGGGTCCCGGAATCCCGAATGCTGGAATCGCGGATGCCGGAGCCCCGAAAGCCCCGCGTCAGCTCTCGTCGGGCAGGACGACGTTGAGTGCCCAGGACACGACCGAGATGATCAGTCCGCCGAGCACCGCCGTCCAGAACCCTTCGACGTGGAAGCTGAGGTCGACCACGCCGGCCAGCCAGGAGGTCAGCAACAGCATCAGGGCATTGACGACCAGGGTGATCAATCCCAGCGTCAGGATGAACAACGGGAAGGTCAGGAGCTGGACCACCGGCTTCACCAGAGAGTTCACCAGCCCGAAGATCAGCGCCACCAGGATCAGGGTGAGGGCCTTGCGGCCCGTGCTGCCGCCCTCCAGCGTGATGTTGCCGATCAGCCAGATGGCCACGGCCAGCGCACCCGCGTTGGCGATCGTCTTGACTACGAAATTCTTCATGTGTCTGATCGTGGCAGACACGATCGGTGGCGGACACCGACAGCACAGGTACAGCCGACAGCACGGGCACAAGGGGCGGGACGGGCCATGAAGGCATTCAGACTGGACGAGCTGGAGGCGGAGCGGGCCGCCAACGACGGCGCCTATCTGCAGTTCGTGCGGGAGCGCAACATGTCGGTGGGTCTGTACGCCCTGGACGCGGGAGAGCTCGATCCGCAGCAGCCCCACCAGCAGGACGAGGTCTACTTCGTCGTCAGCGGACGTGCGTCGATCACGGTGGGGATGGAGACGACCCAGGTCGGCAGGGGAAGCGTCGTCTATGTGCCCGCGGGCGTGGCCCACAAGTTCCACCACATCACCGAGGACCTCAGGGTGATGGTCGTCTTCTCGCCCCCGGAGGGCTGAGCCACCTGCCCCGGACCATGCCGGGAGCTCGCGTTTGCGTCAGGGATCCCTAGGGGCTCGATCAGGGGTCTTCAAGGGCTGCACGCGCCCGTCGCGGGCCTTCGCGCCTTTAGCATCGAGGCAAGGACCCAGAGAGACGAGGTAGAGGCGATGGCCGTGCGGGAGATATTCGCGGGAATGCCCTGGTGGGTGAAGTGGATCGCGGTGCCCGTCATTGCGATCTTCGTGTTCGGCGGTCTGATCGCCAGCGTGGTCGGCTTCGTGATCGGCCTGCTCTTCAAGGCGCTGATCTTCGTCGTGCTGGTCGGCGGACTGATCTTCGTCGTCCGCAAGTTCATGTCGTCGTCGTCCTCGCGCGGGGACTGGTAGTCCGCAGGACGACCGGGTGCCACGGACCGCAGGCCGGCGCGGGGGCCGGCCTGTCCCGTCCGGCCCGCGTGGGATTAGCCCAGCAGAGCTAAGTCCCGGAGGAAACCACCCGTCTGCCGCAGGCGGCCGATACAGTGGCAAACCGCTGCCGCCATCCGGAATGTGACCTTCCGTCACCTTGTCGATCGCCTGATCGCTCCTGGGTACGACAGTCCGGTCGTTGGCCTCCGAACTCCGGCGCCCGGATCGGTCCTCGCCGGTCATGGTCACCGGATCTCCGGTCCCCTCCGGCCCTCGGGATCGCGGCAGGCCCGTGGGGGCGGCCCCCACGGGAGGGCCGACGGCCCGTCACCACGCCTGGGGGTGGCCTTTGACCACGGCATCGAGCACCGCTGTCCCGACGTTGATCGGTTCGGTTCAGCGGGCGTTGAGGCTGCTGGAGGCTGTGGGCGCTCATCGGGACGGGGCGCCTGCCAAGCAACTGGCGCGGGAGGCGGGGCTTCCGCTTCCGACCGCGTACCACTTGCTGCGCACCCTGACCCATGAGGGCTATCTCCGCCGTGAGAACGGTGTCTTCCTCTTCGGCGCCGCCGCCGAGAACCTGACCGCGGCTCCCGGGGGCAGGAGCCGGCCCCGCCCCGTCTCCGTCGCCGACTCCCTCGACCGGTGGCGGGACGTCATCGGAGCGCCGGTGTACTGGGCCGTCTACTGCGACGGCGAGATCGACCTCATCGCGGTCGCGGACGCCCCCGACACCCCGGCGGTGGAGGAGTGGGCTTCGTTCCGGGAGACCGGCCACGCGCACGCCATCGGCCAGTGTCTGCTCGCCCAGCTCGACGAGAGAGCCCGCGAGGACCACCTCGACCGGCACCCCGTTCGGCCCCTCACCCGTTACTCAGTGCGAGATCGCGCCACACTTCTGGAACGGTTGCGCACCCTCCGACGAGGTGAACCGGTCATCGAACGCCAGGAGTACGCACTGGGGACCGTCTGCGCCGCGATTCCGGTCACGGCCGGTGCCACCATTGCGGCGATGGCCATTTCCGTACCCCTGGACCACGAAGATCGGTTGCTCCCCGCAGTCGAACAGCTACGTGGCGAAGTCGCCAGCCTCTTGCGTTCGTTCGTGTTCTCTATCAGTATCTGAAAAATCACTCCTTGTGATCTGCTATCGCGTGCACCACGATGGCGTCAATAGGGCCATGGGGGATCATTCCTGGCCAGTTTCATCTACTGCGGGGTTGAACGATGCGCGAGTCGGTTCAAGCAGAGGTCATGATGAGCTTCCTCGTCTCCGAGGAGCTCTCGTTCCGTATTCCGGTGGAGCTCCGGTACGAGGTCGGCGATCCGTACGCCATCCGGATGACGTTCCACCTGCCCGGCGATGCCCCTGTGACCTGGGCGTTCGGACGTGAACTGCTGCTGGACGGGCTCAACAGCCCGAGCGGCGACGGAGATGTGCACATCGGCCCGACCGAGCCCGAGGGACTCGGAGATGTGCACATCCGGCTCCAGGTCGGCGCGGATCGGGCGCTGTTCCGGGCGGGGACGGCACCGCTGGTGGCGTTTCTCGACCGGACGGACAAGCTCGTGCCGCTCGGCCAGGAGCACACGCTGGGTGACTTCGACGGGAACCTGGAGGACGCGCTCGGCCGCATCCTCGCCGAGGAGCAGAACGCCGGCTGACCGGCCGCACCCCGCCCTTCCCGCCCGCTCGTCCCCTCGGCTCGCCCCCGCGTCCCGGCGGCCCGTCACCCCGTCTTACGGCGACGGCCCCGGCCGGTCCGCGCGGGTGCGGCCGTAGCCGCCTGTGCGCCGCCCGACCCCGCGCGGTCCGCGGAGACGACCAGCGCGGCGAGCACCGTGGTCACCGGCACCGAGGCGACCAGCCCGATCGACCCGACCAGCGTGCGGACGATCTCCTCGGCGACCAATTCGCTGTTGGCCACCGTCCCCACACTGCTCTGGGCGATGGAGAAGAGCAGCAGCAGCGGCAGCGCCGCGCCCGCGTACGCCAGCACCAGGGTGTTGACCACCGAGGCGATGTGGTCCCTCCCGATGCGGATACCTGCCCGGTACAGCCCCTTCCAACCCATCTCCGGGTCGGCCTGGTGCAGTTCCCAGACCGCGGAGGTCTGGGTGACCGTCACATCGTCGAGCACGCCGAGCGAACCGATGATGACGCCCGCCAGCAGCAGCCCGCTCATGTCGATGTCCGGGTAGAGGCCGTGGATGAGGCCGGTGTTGTCGTCGGTGTTGCCGCTGAGGCTGGCCCAGCCGATGAACAGGGAGCCCAGCAGGCCGATCAGCAGCAGCGAGATCAGCGTGCCGACGACCGCGACCGACGTTCGGGCCGTCACCCCGTGGCACAGGTAGAGGGCCGCCAGCATGATCGCGCTGGCCCCGATCACCGCCACGACCAGCGGGTTCGAGCCCTGCAGGATCGCCGGCAGGATGAACAGCGTCAGCACGGCGAACGACACGGCCAGCGCCACCAGAGCCATCACCCCGCGCATCCGCCCGACCAGGACCACCGCCAGAGCGAAGATCCCGGCCAGCACAGCCATCGGGACCTTCCGGTTCACATCGGTCACGGAGTACTGGAGGTCGCGCGGCGCGTCGGGGGCGTACGCGACGACCACGCCCTGACCCTCCTTCAGCTGGCGCGGCGCGTCCGGTTGGACCACCTCGACGAACCTGCGGCCCTTGTCGTCGCCGCTGGTCACCTCGATGGTGGCCTTGGCGCATTCCCCCTCCTGCTCGTTGACGGCCTCCCGCCCCGAGGGCGTGGAGGTGTCACCGGTCGGGGGCACCTGCGCGGCGTTGACGTCCGCGCAGTCGACCTTGACGACCTGGACGACCTTGCCGTCCTGGGTCTGCCGGTCGAATCCGACACCGGTGCGCTCGTGGTCGGGCGCGCCGCCGGGCCAGAAGGCGATCAGGCCGACGACGACCGCCGTCGCGAACGGGATCACCACGGCGGCGATGACCTTGCGCAGATGCCGGGAGACCGGGGCGGCCGGCCCGTGGCTGTGCGTGTGGGCATGGGTGTGGCCCTGGGGCGGCTGGGATGCGGGGTCGTTTTGAGGGGAGGTCACGGGGCGATCATCGCAAGAACGGGAGGGCCCTCTGGTCAGCTCGCCGGAAAGGACGCTAGCGTGGAGGCACTTTTGCACACGCGGGAGCTCGGAGCACCGGGCTGAGAGGGCGCTGAGATCGCCGTACATCTGTACGGGACACGCTGCGCCGACCGCCGAACCTGTTACCGGGTAATGCCGGCGTAGGGAGTAGGTCTCATGACCACATCGGACGCACGCACGCCTGCCTCGAAACAGAACGCCGAGAACGAGGGCGACGAGGCCGGGAAGTCCATCGGCTGGCACAAGGGGTACGTCCAGGGCTCCCGCCCGGACCTCCGGGTGCCGGTCCGACAGGTGCACCTCACCAACGGCAAGGACGTGACGCTGTACGACACGTCGGGGCCGTACACCGATCCCGCCGTCGACACCGATGTCCGCCGGGGCCTCGCGCCGCTGCGGGAGAACTGGATCATCGCCCGCGGCGACACCGAGGAGTACGCGGGACGCCCCGTCCGCCCGGAGGACGACGGGGTCAAGCACACCTCGCCGCGCGGTGGACTGCGCAACCTCGACGCGGTCTTCCCCGGCCGCCCGCGGCAGCCGCGCCGCAGCCGCGACGGACGCCCCGTCACCCAGCTCGCGTACGCCCGACGGGGGGAGACCACCCCGGAGATGGAGTACGTGGCGATCCGGGAGAACGTCGGGGCCGAAGTCGTACGGGAGGAGATCGCGGCGGGCAGGGCGGTGCTGCCGGCCAACGTCAACCACCCCGAGATCGAGCCGATGATCATCGGCAAGCGGTTCCTCGTGAAAGTCAACGCCAACATCGGCAACTCGGCCGTCACGTCCTCCATCGAGGAGGAGGTGGACAAGATGACCTGGGCGACCCAGTGGGGCGCCGACACGGTCATGGACCTGTCCACCGGCCGCAACATCCACACCACCCGTGAATGGGTGCTGCGCAACTCCCCCGTGCCGATCGGCACCGTGCCGCTCTACCAGGCCCTGGAGAAGGTCGACGGCCGGGCCGAGGAGCTGACCTGGGAGATCTACAAGGACACCGTCATCGAACAGGCCGAACAGGGCGTGGACTACATGACGGTGCACGCCGGAGTGCGCCTGCCGTACGTCCCACTGACGGCCCGTCGTAAGACCGGGATCGTCTCGCGCGGCGGCTCGATCATGGCGGCCTGGTGCCTGGCGCACCACAAGGAGTCGTTCCTCTACGAGCACTTCGAGGAGCTCTGCGAGATCTTCGCGGCGTACGACGTCACGTACTCGCTGGGCGACGGGCTGCGTCCGGGGTCGATCGCGGACGCCAACGACGAGGCGCAGTTCGCAGAGCTGCGCACGCTGGGCGAGCTGAACACCATCGCCAAGCGGTTCGGCGTACAGACCATGATCGAGGGCCCCGGGCATGTCCCGATGCACAAGATCAAGGAGAACATCGACCTCCAGCAGGAGATCTGCGAGGAGGCGCCGTTCTACACGCTCGGCCCGCTGACCACGGATGTCGCGCCCGCCTACGACCACATCACCTCCGGTATCGGCGCCGCGATGATCGCCTGGTGGGGCACGGCGATGCTCTGCTACGTCACGCCCAAGGAGCACCTGGGGCTGCCGAACCGGGACGACGTGAAGACGGGCGTGATCACCTACAAGATCGCCGCCCACGCGGCCGACCTGGCCAAGGGGCATCCGGGCGCGCAGGAGTGGGACGACGCGCTCTCGGACGCGCGGTTCGAGTTCCGCTGGGAGGACCAGTTCAATCTGGCCCTCGACCCGGACACGGCCCGGGAGTTCCACGACGAGACGCTGCCCGCCGAGCCGGCGAAGACGGCGCACTTCTGCTCGATGTGCGGGCCGAAGTTCTGCTCGATGAAGATCTCCCAGGACATCCGCCGTCAGCACGGTGGTTCGCGGGAGGAGATCGAGGAGGGCATGGCCGCGAAGTCGAAGGAGTTCGCGGCGGCGGGGAACCGGGTCTACCTGCCGATCGCGGACTGACCCCTCCGGGCGGATCAGGTGGGCCCGGCGGCCGAGTCCGTCGGGCCCACCTCCGTCGGTCCGCCGAGGCCCGGTCCGAGGTCGGAAGAGTCTGGGCGTTCCGTGCCTTACAAGTAACTCCGGCTGGTTCGCGGTTGTTTGGCGTGATTGGGCACCTTGTTAAGCGACAGTATGGACACGGTCGTGTGGCAGCTCTATGTACGTTCAGGCCAGGGGTCAAACTGACTTGACCCGTTCCTTATCTGTGGCTTACTTTCCGGCTTGCTTGGCTGAAAGTTGGCGGCCCTGAATCAAGGGCCCGGGGAGGGGAATCACCATGAACTGGTACCTGGCCGTACTCAAGAACTACGCAGGCTTCAGCGGACGCGCGCGCCGCAAGGAGTACTGGATGTTCACGCTCATCAGCTTCGTCATCAGCCTGGTGCTCACGATCATCGGCAGCGTGATCGGCGCGGAGTTCATCTCCTACATCTACTCCGTCGCTGTCCTCGTCCCGACGCTCGCGGTCGCCGTGCGCCGTCTGCACGACACCGGCCGTTCGGGCTGGTGGCTGCTGATCGCGCTCATCCCGCTCGTCGGTGCCATCGTCCTGCTCGTCTTCCTCGCCTCCGAGGGCAAGCCGGAGACGAACGAGCACGGCGTCAACCCGAAGCTGTCTCCGCAGGCCGTCTGATCCACCGCTCCGGTCCGTCCGGAGCGTCCCCCGGGCCGGGCGCGGCACTTGCCGCCCCGGCCCGCGGTGTGTCCGGGACCGCGCGTCCCCTCAGTCCGGCTGGTGCTCCGGGCCGCCGAAGTCCGGGCTCGTGAAGTCGGGGCTGGTGAAGGTCGGCCGGGGGCCGGCCGCCGGGCCGTCGTCCGGGCCCGAGAAGTCCGGCCTGCTGTACCCGACCTTCGGGATGCGGTTGGGCGAACGGTGCGGGGTCCGCGCGGCGGGCCCGGCGGTGGGGTCGGCCAGGGCGTCCCGGAAGAATGGGAGGATGCCGCGCTCCAGCAGGGCGTGGCGCCACGCCTCCCTGGCCCGTGCGACCTCCTCCGGAAGCTCCTGTTCCTCCTCCTCCGCGGCCGTCGCGCCGTTGCGCAGGGCGGTGACGAGCAGTCCGACGGCGGCGACGAGGATCGCCGCGGCGGCGACGCAGGCGAAGAACCACCCCGCCGTGACCAGGGTGCGGCCGAACGTCAGCGACGGGCTGACTGCCTTCAGCAGATAGCCGACGAGCAGGAAGATGAGCGCCGCGGTGCCGGCCAGCAGCGGGGTCAGGACCGTGATGACCGCGCCTATGCCGGCGCCCGGTCCGGCCGATGTGCTCTGCGGCCCGTCCAGTCCCGGCAGCCCGTCGGCGCCTTCGGCGTTCGACGCGCGGCGCAGTTCGCCGCGGGCCTTGATGTAGTGCTCGTACTCGGTCGCCGCGGCCGCCGTGATCAGCGCCGTGGCGCCGAGCGCCATGGTGCGCAGCTGTTCGGTGTTGAGCCGGTCCCCGACGCCCTCCAGGTCCGGGCGTTCGTGAGCGTGGCGCAGTGCGTCGCCCAGGATCCGCTCGTACTCGGGTCCGTCCTCGGCCAGCAGGTGCGGAGCGCTTGTCATCTGCATCCCCCGATGCTCCGTCGGTGCCCGGCTGCCCGCGTTGGACCGGGCGATCGGGCGGAAACGGAGGAGAGCCTGCCACTGATAGGCCGATGGTAGAGCGCTCACGGCAAGGGGTGACAGGGGGTTTCCAGAATTGGACCCGGTGACGGGCCCGGCGATCGGCGAGGTCGGCGCGGACTGAACCTGAAGCGCCTTCCCCGCCGACGGTCAGTCATGCAGCGGGAGCTGGACCACCAGCAGCTTTCCGGCCATGGTCACTCCGCCGTCCATGGCGATGGCGAGGCCGTCCGCGTACACGTGCGGGCCGTTGATCACGGGACCCGAGCTGTCCTCGCCCTCCTCCGGCCCGACCTCGCCCAGGAGGTACGGAATGGGGCTGTGACCATGGACGACGCGTTGTCCGCCGTACGTCGTCAGCAGCTCGCGCACCGCCTGGGAGCCGCCCTCGTCGCGGAAGGCGAACCGCTTGGTGAGCTTGCGGAAGAGATCCCAGCACTCCTCGGCGTCGTTACGCGTGAGAATGGCCGTGATCGTGTCGTTGACGTCCTCGATGGTGGACCCGTAGTCGAGGTAGGCCGTCGTGTCGGAGTGCATCAGCAGATGCCCGTCCTCCTCGACGACCGCGTCGAGCCGGGACATCCACTGGAGGTGGACGTCCTGGAGACGGTCCATGTCGTTCTTCTGGCCGCCGTTGAGCAGCCAGGCCGCCTGGAAGGTGGCGGTGCCCGCCCCGGAGTTGACGGGGGTGTCGGCGAACCGCTTGGCGCCGATCAGCAGCAGTTCGTGGTTGCCCATCAGGGCCTTGCAGTAGCCGCCGGCCGCCGCCGCCTCGGCGGAGAGCCGCATGACGAGGTCGATCACGCCGATGCCGTCGGGGCCGCGGTCGGTGAAGTCGCCGAGGAACCACAGCCGGGCGTTGCCCGCGGCCCAGTTCCCGTCGGCGTCGATGAGGCCCTGCTCGCCGAGGGCGGCCAGCAGCTCGTCCAGGTAGCCGTGGACGTCGCCGACGACGAAGAGCGGGCCGCGTCCGTCGTCGGACGCGGGGCGCGGCTCGGCGACCGTCTGCACCTGGACCGTGTCGCCGCGGCGGATGACCGGGAGGTCCCGCTCGGTCGGGGTGTAACCCTCCGGCTGCTCGTCGCCCACGACCGCGTTCCCGGGGTGCGGCGGGCGGGGCGGCGCGGGGGTGTGCGGCGGGACGGACGCCGCGGGCGGCGGGACGGGCGCGCCCGGTGCCGAGGGGTGCGGATCCGGCGCCTGCGGCGGGAGCGAGGAAGGGGGCGCCCCCTGAGCCTGTGGTGGCACGGGTGTCTGCGCGTACGGCGGAACCCGGAAGTCACGCAACGTCGCCGTCCGCACCACGGGTTCCTGACCGGCCCCCTGAGTCATCGACCCCTCCACCACCGTCGCGCCGCCGTACACCTGACGGGCCCTGCCTGGTAGAGGTGGTCCGCGGTGTCGTGCGCCCATCATAGGAATGCGGATCGATCTGTGTGACGCACCAGGGGTGGTGAATCCGGGCGCACGCACGGTTCACCGGCCGATTAGTCCGAAAAGAGACGATCAATCCCCGCTGGGGGAGCGTGGCGCGCTGACCGTGGTGCGTGGTGGGCGGCGTTGCGAGGAAGTCCGGACGATGAGCTCCGTCGGTATGACCTGCTCCACCGGCCCGTCGTGCTCGACCCCCTCGATGGCGTCGATGAGGAGCTGGACGACGGCCGTGCCGATCCGGCGGGGCTTCAGCGAGAGCGTTGTGATGGGCGGCTCGGTGGCCGCGTACACGGTGGACTCGCTGCAGCAGACGAGCAGCAGGTCCTCGGGGACGCGCAGTCCGTAGCGGCGGGCCGCCGCGAGGAGGTCGGTCCCGTTGGGGTCGAAGAGCCCGTAGACCGCGTCGGGCCGGTCCGGCCGGGCGAGCAACCGGTCGGCGGCGACCGCCCCCGCGCAGGGGTCGTGGGCCGGGTAGGACTCGTAGACGGGGTCCTGGCCGACCCGCTCGCACCAGTGGAGGTAGGCGGTGGTGGAGAGGCGGGTGTACGTGTCGGTGGTGTTGCCGGTCAGCAGGCCGATGCGGCGGGCTCCGGCGGCGGCGAGATGGTCGAGGAGGTCGAGCACGGCGGCCCGGTGGTCGTTGTCGACCCAGGCGGTGACGGGGAGCGTCCCGGCCGGGCGGCCGTCGGAGACGACGGGCAGGCCCTGGCGGACGAGTTCGGTGACGACCGGGTCCTGGTCGGAGGGGTCGATGACGACGGTTCCGTCCAGCGCGACGTTCGACCAGACGTCGTGCCGGGAGGTGGCGGGGAGGATGACGAGGGCGTAGCCGCGGGCCAGCGCCGCGGAGGTCGCGGCTCTCGCCATCTCCGCGAAGTACGCGAATTCGGTGAAGGTGAAAGGTTCATTCCCGTACGTGGTCACGGTCAGGCCGATCAGTCCCGACTTGCCCGTACGGAGGGTTCGGGCCGCGGCGGACGGGCGGTAGCCCAGGCGCTCGGCGACCTCGCGGACATGGCGGCGGGTGGCGTCCGGGAGCCTGCCCTTGCCGTTGAGCGCGTCGGAGACGGTCGTGATCGAGACTCCGGCCGCGGCGGCCACGTCACGGATCCCCGCCCGGCCCGGCCGGCCGCTGCGCCGGGGGGTCTCCGTCCGGCTCACCTGGTGCTTCCCTGCTGCTGTCATGGCGAGCCGATAGTAGGGCTCCGAGGGGCGGTCGGTCCGGTCGCATATGCACACGTTGACAGGCACGTTTCTGCAAGGTCACGTGCCATCAACTTCCTTTCAATGCAAGGAAGTTGAAGGTTACTGCATGTATGTGTCAGGTAGGGAAGGGTGGCAGCCTGCTGAATGTGCGATGTCTCGAAGAGGTCTCAACTCACCACTTCGGGGGACGCGCGCCACGGCGCGAGCCACCGGCGCGCGCCGGAACCGGAAGTGCTCCCCCGGGTGGAGCCGTCGGGCCGGCCCCGGGGGAGGTCCCATTCCCGGGCACTGCGGTCGATTTCCCGCTCGGGCCATTCGCAGCGGGGGCCAATCCTCATAGGGTGTGCAGTATTGCTGTGAACGGACGGTCGAGGAGGACCTGCGGTGAGCGAGACGAGCCCCAAGCTGCGCGCCGAGCTGGACGGCGTTCCCGCCTATGTGCCGGGCAAGCCTGCGGCGGCCGGCGGACCGGTCGCGTACAAGCTGTCCTCCAACGAGAACCCCTATCCGCCGCTGCCGGGCGTCCTGGAGTCGGCGCTCGCCGCCGCGGGGAACTTCAACCGCTACCCGGACATGGCGTGCACCGGCCTGATGAACGAGCTGTCCGAGCGTTTCGGTGTGCCTCTCTCGCACCTCGCCACCGGAACGGGGTCGGTGGGGGTGGCCCAGCAGTTGCTCCAGGCCACCTCGGGCCCCGGGGACGAGGTCATCTACGCCTGGCGGTCCTTCGAGGCGTACCCGATCATCACCCAGGTCAGCGGTGCGACCTCGGTCAAGGTGCCGCTGACCGAGGGGGATGTGCACGACCTCGACGCGATGGCGGAGGCGATCACCGACCGGACCCGGTTGATCTTCGTCTGCAACCCCAACAACCCCACCGGCACGGTGGTGCGCCGAGCCGAACTGGAACGGTTCCTCGACCGCGTGCCGAGCGATGTGCTGGTGGTGCTGGACGAGGCGTACAAGGAGTTCATCCGCGACGCCGCCGTGCCCGACGGCATCGAGATCTACCGTGACCGGCCCAATGTGGCCGTGCTGCGGACCTTCTCCAAGGCGTACGGCCTGGCCGGACTGCGGGTCGGGTTCGCCGTGGCGCACGAACCGGTGGCCGCGGCGCTGCGCAAGACCGCCGTCCCCTTCGGTGTGAGCCAGCTCGCCCAGGACGCGGCGGTGGCCTCGCTCCGGGCGGAGGACGAGCTGCTGGGTCGGGTCGGTTCGCTGGTCGCCGAGCGGGCCCGGGTGAGCGCGGAGCTGGCGCGCCAGGGCTGGACGGTGCCGGAGTCGCACGCGAACTTCGTCTGGCTGCGGCTCGGCGAGCGGACCCTCGACTTCGCGAGGGCCTGTGAGCGGGCCGGTGTGGTCGTCCGCCCGTTCGCGGGCGAGGGCGTACGGGTCACGATCGGCGAGACCGAGGGCAACGACCTGTTCCTCAAGGCGGCGGAGGCGTTCCGCGCGGAGCTGTAGGGCTCGGCCGCACACAAAGGGCCCCGGACCTCGATCGACGAGGTCCGGGGCCCTTTGTGTGCGGCCGGAGACCCGGCGACGCGGTGCGGGAACCGAAAAGGGGTACCCCCGGCGAAGGCCCCGAAAGTGTGTGCGCCATAATTGCTTGTGAATGTGAACGCGTTCACAAGCGTGCCCTGCTTTCTCCCGTAATCAGGGGGATCAAAGGGGCGTAGTGCCGGTGTGACCACGGCGATGTAAGGAGACTGACGACGTGGACCTAGCTCTGGCGCCGGAGACCCTGGCGCGATGGCAGTTCGGCATCACCACCGTCTACCACTTCCTCTTCGTCCCTCTGACGATCTCGCTCGCCGCGCTCACCGCCGGCCTGCAGACCGCGTGGGTGCGGACGGAGAAGGAGAAGTACCTCAGGGCGACCAAGTTCTGGGGCAAGCTGTTCCTGATCAACATCGCCATGGGCGTCGTCACGGGCATCGTCCAGGAGTTCCAGTTCGGTATGAACTGGTCCGACTACTCGCGCTTCGTCGGCGACGTCTTCGGCGCTCCGCTCGCCTTCGAGGCGCTGATCGCCTTCTTCTTCGAGTCCACCTTCATCGGTCTGTGGATCTTCGGCTGGGACAAGCTGCCGAAGAAGATCCACCTGGCTTGCATGTGGATGGTCTCGATCGGCACGGTCCTCTCCGCCTACTTCATCCTGGCCGCCAACTCCTGGATGCAGCACCCGGTCGGCTACCGGATCAACGAGGAGCGCGGCCGCGCCGAGCTCACCGACTTCTGGCGGGTGCTCACCCAGGACACCGCGGTCACCCAGTTCTTCCACACCATCACGGCGGCGTTCCTGGTCGGCGGGGCCTTCATGGTCGGCATCGCCGCGTTCCACCTGGCGCACAAGAAGCACATCCCGGTGATGCGGACGTCGCTGCGCCTGGGGCTGATCACCGTCGTGGTCGCCGGACTGCTCACCGCCGTCAGCGGCGACAGCCTCGCCAAGGTCATGTTCCGGCAGCAGCCGATGAAGATGGCCGCCGCCGAGGCCCTGTGGGACGGTCAGGAGCGGGCGCCCTTCTCGATCTTCGCGTACGGGGACGTCAGCAAGGGCCACAACTCCGTGGAGATCTCGCTCCCCGGGATACTGTCCTTCCTCGCCAACAACGACCCGGACTCCTATGTCCCGGGCATCAACGACATCAACAAGGAATCGCAGGAGAAGTACGGGCCCGGCGACTACCGGCCCAACATCCCGGTCGCGTTCTGGAGCTTCCGGTGGATGATCGGCTTCGGGATGGCCTCCTTCGGCCTCGGCCTCCTGGGGCTCTGGCTGACCCGGAAGAAGTTCCTGCTGCCACCGGCGCTGCGGACCGGCGAGGACGAGGTGCCGCATCTGGTCCTGTTCCGGAACAAGGCGCTGAGCCCGAGGCTCACCAAGCTCTACTGGCTCGTCGCGCTCTGGACGCTGCTCTTCCCGCTGATCGCCAACTCCTGGGGCTGGATCTTCACCGAGATGGGCCGCCAGCCGTGGGTGGTCTACGGAGTGCTGCAGACGCGTGCCGGGGTCTCCCCCGGTGTCTCGCAGGGCGAGGTCATCACCTCGATGACCGTCTTCACGCTGCTCTACGCGGTGCTCGCCGTGATCGAGGTGAAGCTGCTCGTGAAGTACATCAAGGCCGGGCCGCCGGAACTCACCGAGGACGACCTCAACCCGCCCACGAAGATCGGCGGCCACGACGAAGACGACGCCGACCGGCCGATGGCCTTCTCGTACTGAGCACAGGAGCTGAGAGATGGAACTCCACGACGTCTGGTTCGTGCTCATCGCCGTCCTCTGGACCGGCTACTTCTTCCTGGAGGGGTTCGACTTCGGCATCGGGGTCCTCACCAAACTGCTGGCCCGCGACCGCAAGGAGAAGCGGGTCCTGATCAACACGATCGGGCCCGTCTGGGACGGCAACGAGGTCTGGCTGCTCAGCGCGGGCGGCGCGACCTTCGCCGCCTTCCCCGAGTGGTACGCCACCCTCTTCTCCGGCTTCTACCTGCCGCTGTTGATCATCCTGTTCTGCCTGATCGTGCGCGGTGTCGCCTTCGAGTACCGCGCCAAGCGGCCCGAGGAGCGGTGGCAGACCAACTGGGAGACCGCGATCTTCTGGACCTCTCTGATCCCCGCCGTGCTGTGGGGGGTGGCGTTCGGGAACATCGTCCGGGGCGTGAAGATCGACGCCGACATGGAGTACGTCGGCAACTTCTGGGATCTCCTCAACCCGTACGCGATCCTCGGCGGGCTCGTCACGCTCACCCTCTTCACCTTCCACGGAGCGGTGTTCGCCGGCCTCAAGACGGCGGGCGACATCCGGGTCCGGGCCCGCGCCCTGGCGCTGAAGCTGGGACCCCTCACCGCGCTCCTCGCGCTGGGCTTCCTGCTCTGGACCCAGGCCGAGAACGGGGACGGCTGGAGCATGGGAGCCCTGATCGTGGCGGTGGTGTCGCTGCTGGCCGCGATCGGAGCCGTCGCCAAGGGACGTGAGGGCTGGTCGTTCGCGTTCTCGGGCGTGACCATCGCCGCGGCGGTCGCGATGCTCTTCCTGACGCTGTTCCCGAACGTCATGCCGTCCTCCCTGAACGACGCCTGGAACCTCACGGTCACCAACGCCTCGTCCAGCCCGTACACGCTCAAGATCATGACCTGGTGCGCGGGCATCGCCACGCCCGTCGTGCTGCTCTACCAGAGCTGGACCTACTGGGTCTTCCGCAAGCGCATCGGCACCCAGCACATCGCCGACGCGCACTGACTCCGGTGAGCTGCTGCGGGCCTGGCAAGGCCCGCAGCAGCTCCCGATCCCGCAGAGCTCACCGACCCCGCCGGGGGGATGTTTCACGTGAAACCGATCGATCCGCGTCTGCTCCACCACGCACGGGCCACCCGCCTCTTCCTGGCGGCCGTGGTGGCTCTCGGCCTGGTCGGCGCCCTGCTGGTGATCGCCCAGGCGATGCTCATCGCCGAGATCGTGGTGGGCGGCTTCGAGGACGGGCTCACGGTCACCGAGCTGCGGACCCCTCTTCTTCTGCTCGCGGCGGTCGCACTCGGCCGGGCCCTGGTCGCCTGGCTCACCGAGCTGGCCGCCCATCGCGCCAGCGCGGCCGTCAAATCCGAACTGCGCGGCCGGCTCCTGGAGCGGGCCACGCGGCTGGGCCCCGACTGGCTGAGCGGTCAGCGCACCGGTTCGCTGGTCGCGCTGGCGACCCGGGGGATCGACGCGCTCGACGACTACTTCGCCCGCTACCTCCCACAGCTCGGTCTCGCCGTCGTCGTGCCGGTGGCGGTGCTGGCCCGGATCGTCACGGAGGACTGGGTTTCGGCGGCGATCATCGTCGTCACCCTGCCGCTCATCCCGCTGTTCATGATCTTGATCGGCTGGGCCACCCAGTCCCGCATGGACCGTCAGTGGCAGCTGCTGTCCCGTCTCTCCGGCCACTTCCTTGACGTCGTCGCCGGGCTGCCGACCCTGAAGGTCTTCGGACGGGCCAAGGCCCAGGCCGAGTCGATCCGCACGATCACCTCCGACTACCGCCGGGCCACCCTGCGCACCCTGCGGATCGCCTTCCTCTCCTCCTTCGCGCTGGAGCTGCTGGCGACCCTGTCGGTGGCCCTCGTCGCCGTCACCATCGGCATGCGGCTCGTCCACGGCGAACTCGACCTCTACACCGGCCTGGTGGTCCTGATCCTGGCACCGGAGGCGTATCTGCCGATCCGCCAGGTGGGGGCGCAGTACCACGCGGCCGCCGAGGGGCTCTCGGCCGCCGAGGAGATCTTCGCGGTCCTGGAGACCGAACCCCGGGCCCCGGGCACCGAGGACGTCCCGGACACGTTGCGGCTGGAGCTTGCGGACGTGACCGTACGCCACGAGGGCCGCGCCGACCCGTCGCTGGATGCCGCGTCGCTCACCGTCGAGCCGGGGGAGACCGTCGCCCTGGTCGGCCCGAGCGGCGTCGGCAAGTCCACCCTGCTGAACGTGATCCTGGGCTTCGCCCGGCCCGACGAGGGGCATGCACGGGTCGGTGGCCGGGACCTCGCGGACCTGGACCTCGAACGCTGGCGGAGCCGTATCGCCTGGGTCCCCCAGCGCCCCCACCTCTTCGCGGGCACGATCGCCGAGAACGTCCGCCTCGCCCGGCCCGACGCCGACGACGAGGCGGTCGTCACGGCGTTGCGGGACGCTGGCGCGTACGACTTCGTCGCCGCCCTGCCGGACGGGGTGCTGACCGCGCTCGGCGAGGACGGCGCCGGGCTCTCGGCGGGGCAGCGCCAGCGCATCGCCCTCGCCCGGGCGTTCCTCGCCGACCGGCCGCTCCTGCTGCTGGACGAGCCGACCGCGAGCCTGGACGGCGAGAGCGAGGCGGGCATCGTCGACGCCGTACGGAGGCTGGCCGCCGGGCGGACCGTGCTGCTGGTCGTGCACCGCCCGGCGCTGCTTGCGGTCGCCGACCGTGTGGTGGCGCTGGAACCGCGCACCGACGCCCGTACGGAGCCGTACGGGGAGCCTGTCGCGGGCCTGGCGGCCCCGGGCCCCGCCGTCCCGGAGCCTCTCGCCGGCGGCGAACTGCCGACCTCCCGCCCCATGGAGTCCCTCGGCTCCCCCGCCCCGGTCGGAACCCGCCCGGGACGGGTGCTCGCCCGGGTCCGCGCGTCGGCAGGGACCCAGCGCGGACGACTGACCCTGGCCCTGCTGCTGGGCAGCCTGGCCGTCGGATCGGCCGTGGGGCTCATGGCGGTCTCCGGCTGGCTGATCTCCCGCGCCTCCGAAGAGCCGCCGGTCATGTACTTGATGATGGCGGTCACCGCGACCCGCGCCTTCGGTATCGGGCGGGCCGTCTTCCGCTACGCCGAGCGGCTCGTCTCGCACGACGCCGTGCTGAAGCTCCTCGCAAGCCTGCGCGTCGCCGTCTACCGGGGCCTCGAACGCATCGCCCCCGCCGGTCTGCGCACCACCCGGCGCGGGGATCTGCTGTCCCGCCTCGTCGCCGACGTGGACGCGCTCCAGGACTACTGGCTGCGCTGGCTGCTTCCCGCGTCCACCGCCGTCGTGGTGGGGACCGCCGCCGCCGGGTTCACCGGCTGGCTGCTCCCCGAGGCGGGCGTGGTCCTCGCGGTCGGCCTGCTGCTCGCCGGGGTCGGCGTCCCGCTCGTCAGCGGCGCCTGCGCCCGCCGTACGGAGCGCCAGCTCGCGCCCGCCCGCGCCACCCTGGCCACCCGGGTCGCCGACCTGCTCGGCGGCACCGCCGAACTGACCGTCGCGGGCGCTCTGCCCGCCCGGCAGGAGCAGCTGCGCGCGGCCGACACCCTCCTGACCCGGGTCGCCTCCCGCGCGGCCGCCGCGACGGCGCTGGGCGGCGGTCTCTCCGCCCTGGTCTGCGGGCTCACCGTGGTGGCCGCCGCTGCCGTCGGCGTCCCCGCCGTCAACGACGGACGGCTGTCCGGGGTCGCGCTCGCGGTGGTGGTGCTGACCCCGCTCGCCGCCTTCGAGGCCGTCGCCGGGCTGCCGCTCGCCGTGCAGTACCGCCAGCGCGTCGCCCGGAGCGCGGAGCGGGTGTTCGAGGTGCTGGACGCCCCCGTACCCGTGCAGGAGCCCGGGGCCCCGGCCGAGGAACCCGACTCGCCCTTCCCGCTGGAGGTACGGGGGCTGAGCGCCCGCTACCCGGGTGCCGGGCACGACGCGCTGGCCTCGCTCGACCTGACGCTGACGCCCGGACGGCGCATCGCGGTCGTCGGACCATCCGGCTCGGGCAAGACGACGCTCGCCCAGGTGCTCCTGCGCTTCCTGGACGCCTCGTCGGGGACGTACCGGCTCGGCGGCGTCGAGGCGTGCGCCCTGGACCCGGACACGGTCCGGCGCTCGGTCGGGCTGTGCGCCCAGGACGCCCACGTCTTCGACAGCACGATCCGCGAGAACCTGCGGCTGGCCCGGCCCGGGGCGACCGACGCCGACCTGCGCGACGCGCTCTCCCGCGCCCGGCTCCTGGACTGGGTGCGGGCCCTGCCGGAGGGCCTCGACACGGCCGTCGGCGAGCACGGCGCCCGGCTCTCCGGCGGCCAGCGCCAACGTCTCGCCCTGGCCCGCGCACTGCTCGCGGACTTCCCCGTACTCGTCCTGGACGAGCCCGCCGAACACCTCGACCTGCCGACCGCCGACGCCCTCACCGCCGACCTGCTGGCCGCGACCCGGGGGCGCGCGACGGTCCTGATCACCCACCGGCTGGCCGGCCTGGAGGCGGTCGACGAGGTGCTGGTGCTGGACGCCGGCCGGGTCGTGGAGCGCGGGCCGTACGCCGAACTCGCCGCCGAGGACGGGCCGCTGCGCCGCATGCTGGAGCGCGAACGGGAGACGGTCGGGGCGGGTGTGTAGGGAGGTGGGGGCCGCAGGCGGGGCGTCGGACGCCGGCGCCCGGCGGGCAGCAGGTGTATTCCCGACTTTCGCCCTGAATCGGGACTAACTAGGCTCGGGCCATGGCAGAGCCCGACCCGAAGGACTCCCTCGACGCCGCCACCCGGGCCACCCGCAGCCTCCAGGGGCTGTCCACCGAACTGACCGCGCGGGTGCCGCAGCTCCTGGAGGCGATGCGGTCCGTCGGCGCGGGGTTGGAACTGCACTCCACTCTGGACCGGATCTGCGAGACGGCCGCCGAGCTGGCCCACGCCCGGTACGCGGCCATCGGCGTCGTCGACGAGGGGGGCGAGGGTCTTTCGGACTTCGTCACCTACGGCGTCCCTCAGGACGTGGCCGAGGAGATCGGGCGACGGCCCGACGGCCGGCGGGGTCTGCTCGGCGCGCTGATCCACGACACCGCCCCGGTCCGGCTGGCCGACCTGTCCACCGACCCGCGGTCCGCCGGGTTTCCCCCGGGGCACCCCCGGATGCGGTCCTTTCTCGGGGTGCCCATCCGAGTCCAGGGGGAGATCTTCGGCAACCTCTACCTCACCGAGAAGCACGGCGGCGCGGAGTTCAGCGACTACGACCTCCACATGGTCCGGGTGCTCGCCACGGAGGCCGGGATCGCCATCGGCAACGCCCGGCTGTACGAGGCGGCGCGGCAACGGGAGCACTGGATCGACGGTTCGGTGGCGGTCACGACGGCGCTCCTGTCGGGCGGGGACGCCGATGAGGCCCTGTCCGTGGTCGCCGAACAGGCCCGCCGGCTTGCCGACGCCGCCGCCGGGATCGTGCTGCTGCCCGCTGAGGGGGGCGGTCTGGAGATCGTCGCCGTATCGTCCGACGACCCCTCGTCCTCGCTCGGGGTGATCATCCCCGGCCGGAGCGCGGTGGTGGCGAAACTCCTCGCGGGTGAGGCGGTGTTCATCGACGACTCGGCCTCCGACGGCCGGATGGTGACGCGACTGGCCGACCGGTTCGGCCCCAGCATGCTGCTGCCGCTCCAGAGCGGCGGCCGGGTGCTCGGCGCGCTGGCCACTCCCCGCTCCCGGGGCGCGCGCCCGTTCACGGCGGCCGAGCGGACGCTCGCCGCGCAGTTCGCCTCCCAGGCGGCGCTGGCGCTGATGATGGCCGAGGCGCAGCGGGACCGGGAGCGGCTCGCGGTGTACGAGGACCGCGACCGGATCGCCCGCGACCTCCACGACCTGGTCATCCAGCGGCTGTTCGCCACCGGGATGATGCTGGAGAGCGCCCAGCGCAGATCGGTGGTGCCGGAGGTGCGGACCGGTGTCGGCCGGGCGGTCGACGAGCTGGACGTGACGATCCAGGAGATCCGTACGGCGATCTTCGCGCTCCAGCAGGAGCCGGCCGAAGCCCCCTCGGGGCTGCGTACCCGCGTCCTGCGGGAGATCAACATGGCGGCCGTCCCGCTCGGTTTCAAGCCGTCGCACCGCTTTCTGGGCCCCGTGGACTCGCTCGTCGGGGAGCTGACCGGCAAGAACCTGGTCGCCGCGTTGCGCGAGGCCCTCTCCAACGCCTTCCGGCACGCGGAGGCGTCGCTGATCGATGTGGTCGTGGACGCGACGGTGACGCTGCCGGACGGGCGGGCCGCGGTACGGCTCTCGGTCGCCGACGACGGGGTCGGCATCCCGCAGGGCGGCCGCCGCAGCGGTCTGCGCAACCTGGCCCGCCGGGCCGAGTCCCTGGGCGGGTCGAGCCGGATCGAGCCGGGCATCGGGGAGGGCGGCGGCGGTACGACGGTGGTGTGGGAGGCGCCGCTGTGAGCGGTCGCCTACCCGTTGTGCCGAAAGGTTTCAGCGGGCCTCGGTGCGGCCCTCCGCGCGGGCGGCGAGGATCCGCTCGATGACGAGGGCCACCCCGTCCTGCTCGTTGGCCGCGGTCCGGCCCGTGGCGGCGGCCAGCACGTCCGGGTGGGCATTGCCCATGGCGAAGGAGGCACCGGCCCAGCTGAGCATCTCGATGTCGTTGGGCATGTCGCCGAAGGCGACCACCTCGTCGGGAGAGATGCCGCGCTCGGCACAACAGGCGGCCAGGGTCGTGGCCTTGGAGACGCCGAGCCCGCTGACCTCCAGCAGCGCGGTCGGGCTGGAGCGGGTGATGGACGCCCGGTCGCCGGCCGTCGCACGGGCCAGGGCGAGGAACGCGTCGGGCGCCAGCTCGGTGTGGTGGGCCAGCAGCTTGAGCACGGGCGCGCCGGCGCCCGGGGTGTCCTCGTGCAGCAGCTTCTCGGCGACGGCCACCGTGGCTCCCGGGTCCAGGTGGAACGGCGGGTAGGACGGTTCGTAGTTGATGCCGGTGGTCATCTCGACGGCGAAGGAGGCGCCGGGGGCCGCCTCGCGCAGGGTGCGCACGACGTGGAGGGCGGCGTCCCGCTCCAGCGCCCGTACGGCCAGGAGGTCGCCGTCCGTCCGCAGATCGGTGACCACGGCGCCGTTGGCGCAGATCGCCGTGCCGTGGCTCTGGACGTGGTTCCGTACGACGTCCATCCAGCGGGCCGGCCTGCCGGTGACGAAGAAGACCTCGATCCCGGCCTCCTCGGCTGCCGTGAGGGCCGCGACGGTGCGCGCGGACAGCGTCTTGTCGTCGCGCAGCAGGGTGCCGTCGAGGTCGGTGGCGATCAGCCGGGTCACGGCGGGAATAGGCGTATCGGTCACTGAGGTCACCGGGCCATTCTCGCCCACGAGAGTGCACGGGCGTGCGAAGGGGCGCACATTTGAGTGGGTGGAGCCGCTGATCTGCGGAAAAGTCCTCTGGCATATGCCAAAGCCATCGAGGGGGCGCGGAGCGAGGGCACGGTCGTAGGCTCAGAGGCATGAACCCCCGTCTGAGCACCGTGATTCTTCCCGTCCACCGCTGGAACGAGGGCGGTCGCGACCGCTGGCGGCGCGCGGAGGAGCTGGGCTTCCACACGGCTTACACCTACGACCACCTGTCCTGGCGGACCTTCCGGGACGGCCCGTGGTTCGGGGCCCTGCCCACGCTCACCGCCGCGGCGACGGCCACCGAGCGCCTGCGGCTGGGCACCCTCGTGACCTCGCCGAACTTCCGCCACCCCGTCACGCTGGCCAAGGAGCTGATCTCCCTGGACGACATCTCGGGCGGCCGGATCACGCTCGGCATCGGAGCCGGAGGCAGCGGATTCGACGCCACCGCGCTGGGCCAGGATGCCTGGACCCCGCGCGAACGTGCCGACCGGTTCGCCGAGTTCGTAACCCTCCTGGACCGCCTGCTCACCGAGGACGCGGTGACCGAGCGCGGGACCTACTACACCGCGGACGAGGCCCGGAACATCCCCGGCTGTGTCCAGCGGCCCCGGCTGCCCTTCGCGGTCGCCGCCACCGGGCCGCGCGGGCTGAAGCTCGCCGCCCGCCACGGGCAGGCGTGGGTCACCACCGGCGACCCGAAGCTGTACGAGAACGGCACCCCGGAGGAGTCGCGGGCCGCGCTGCGGGCGCAGAGCGAGAAGTTCTCGGCGGCCTGCGCGGAGATCGGCCGGGACGCCTCGGAGCCGGACCGGATCCTGCTGACCGGCTTCACCCCGGACCGCACCTCCCCGCTGGAGTCCGTGGACGCGTTCGTCGACTTCGCGGGACGCCACGCGGAGCTGGGCTTCACCGAGATCGTTCTCCACGCCCCGGTCCCGGACTCGGTCTTCGACGTCGACCCGAAGGTCTTCGAGCGCATCGCCACCGAGGCACCGGCGCAGCTGGCGTAGGCCGAACGGCCCGGCCGGCGCAGGCCCGGCGGTTCCCGCTCCCGGGGCCCTTCAGCCGCGCAGGAGCAGGAAATTCGGCGGTACGGCGTCGGCGAGCCAGACACCGTTGGCGCTGACCCGGAAGACGTGCCCGGCACGGTGCATCGCGCCCGCGTCCACGGTGAGGACGAGGGGGCGGCCGCGGCGGGCGCCGACCCGGGTGGCCGTCTCCCGGTCGGGCGACAGGTGCACGTGGTGGCGGGTCATGGGGCGCAGGCCCTCGGCCCGGATCGCGTCCATCACCCGGGCGACCGTGCCGTGGTAGAGGTACGCGGGCGGTTCGGCCGGCGGCAGGTCCAGGTCCACGGAGACGGTGTGGCCCTGATGGGCGCGGATGCGGTCGCCGTCGACCGTGAAGCGGCGCTTGTCGTTGACGGCGACCACGTGGTCGAGCTCGGCGCGGCTGATGGTGAAGCCGTGGGAGGCCGCCGCGCTCAGCAGCGTCCCGACGCCGACCCAGCCGTTCTCGTCGAGCGTGATGCCGATGCGCTCCGGCTGGTGCCGCAGATGTTTCGAGAGGTACTTGGACACCTTGACGGTGCGACGTTCGTCCATCCCGCCAGAGTGCCTGTGCGCGGTTCATCGGTGCATCCGGATTTCTTACAGGCTTCTTTTCGTCTTTCTCCGCGCCGATGTTTGATCCACAGCCAACTTGACTTATCCACAGGCTATTTGGCGTCTCTGTGGACAACCGGCGTTCAATTCAGCCTTTTTCACCAACTTTGTTGGCTGTTGCGTGAGATGAGGCAAGTGCGTCCAAGGTGCGTGCCTGAACCTCGCGTTCGGCCGCTGCCGCGATGAACGCTGCCACCTGATCGGCGCCAACAAGTTTCTGCACAGCCTGCGTTGTCCGGCGCGGCAGGAGCACCGGGCGGGTCTCGCCCCCTTCGATGGGGCTTTCTTGGGCGCTCAGGTGGTGTTGCAGGTGCCGCGTGGCGAACAATCGCATAGCACGGGCTAGTTCGGCGTCCACCGTCTGCTGCGCGAGTGGCCGCAGGCGGCGCACCATCGACGTCGCCTCTGCCGCGTCGGCGTCGGTGGGCGGCCGGTGGCCCAGATAGCGGGCGAAGACGTGCTCGGTGGTGAACTCCAGGAAACGGGAGGCTATGTGCTCGACCTGGCCGCGAAGTTCCCGCAGATGGCCGGAGATTGCCGTGAGCGGCACCCCGGCGGCGTGCAACTCGACCGCGACCGAAAGTTCTTGCGGACTCGGTACGAGGAACTCGTCGGCCTTGTCCGGGATCCGCTCCAGCACGCCGAGCGCCACGGCCTCCGCGATCGCCTCGTCGTCCTGCGCGCCGCCGAACTTCGCGTCCAGCTCCGTTCGGGTGATCCGGTCCGCCTCCTCGTCCGTCCACGGCCCCTGCACCTCCGCGACGAGCCCGAGCACCCCGCCGAGCCCTCGCCCGGCGTCCCACGCCTCCAGCAACTCCTTGATGCTGGCCAGGGTGTAGCCCCGGTCGAGCAGGTCCGCGATCTGCCGCAGCCGGGCCAGATGGGCCTTGCGGTACACATTGGCCCGGCCACGCCGCTCGGGCGTCGGGAGCAGCCCCCGGTCCTGATAGGCACGGATCGTGCGTACCGTGGCCCCGCTGGCGTGCGCGAGGTCCTCGATCCGGTACTCGGGGGCTCCGGCCCCCGCTTCCGTCCGGGCCCCGGTCACAGCGGCGGCTTCAGCCGGGCGACGGAGCGCAGCGTCCCCGGGCTCAGCCGGGACAGCAACCGGGCGCCGCGCGCCTCCGGGGTCACCGGGACCACGGCCTGGTTGCGCACGACCGCCCGCAGGATCGCGTCGGCGACCTTCTCCGGCGGGTAGTTGCGCCGGCCGTAGAGCCGGCTCGTCCGCTTCCGCAGCCGCTCCTCCTCCGCCGCGTCGACCCCGGCGAACCGTGCGGTGGAGGTGATGTTGGTGTTGACGATGCCGGGGCATATCGCGCTCACGCCGATCGACTTCTCCGCCAACTCGGCCCGCAGGCACTCGCTGAGCATCAGCACCGCCGCCTTCGACGTGCTGTACGCGGGCAGCACCCGGGAGGGCTGGAAGGCCGCGGCCGAAGCGGTGTTGACGATGTGGCCGCCCTGACCCCGGTCCGCCATCTGCTTGCCGAAGAACCGGCAGCCGTGGATGACTCCCCACAGATTGACGTCGAGGACCTTCTTCCACTCGTCGCTCGTGGTCTCCAGGAAGGACCCGGAGAGCCCGATCCCGGCGTTGTTGACCAGGACGTCGACGATTCCGTACTCGGCGGCGACCCGGGTGGCGAGCTTCTCCATCTCGGCCTCGTCGCTGACGTCCACGGCCTCGCCCCAGGCCGCGGGGGACCCGATCAGGCGCGCCATCTCCGCGGTGCGGGCGGCGCCCGCCGCGTCGCGGTCCACGGCCACGATCCGGGCGCCCGCCTCGGCGAACGCGAACGCCGTGGCCCGCCCGATCCCGGAGGCCGCGCCCGTCACCAGGACCAGCTGACCGCCGAACCGCTCGGCATAGGGCCCCTGCGCCACCGCCCGCTGCACGGGCCCGCCGTCCCGCGCGGCGGACTCGTTCGCGGTGACGAACTCGTCGATCCAGGACGCGAGCTGGTCCGGCCGGGTGCGGGGCACCCAGTGCTTGGCCGGCAGCGAGCGGCGTACCAGCGTGGGGACCCAGTCCTCAAGTCCGTCGTAGAGCCGCTCGGAGAGGAAGGAGTCCCCGGTGGGGGTGATCAGCTGGACCGGTGCGTGGGCGTAGGCGTCCGGGCGGGGCCTGCTCAGCCGGGCACGGATGTTGTCGCGGTAGAGCCAGGCGCCGTGCGCCGCGTCGTTCGGCAGGGAGGCGGTGGGGTAGTCGCCGGCGGGGACCTTCTCCAGCCGCTCCAGGATCCCCGGCCAGCGCTTGCCGAGCGGCCCGCGCCAGGCGAGCTCCGGCAGGACGGGCGTGTGGAGCATGTACACGTACCAGGATTTCGCTCCCTGGCCGAGCAGTTGGCCCACCTTGCGCGGGGTGGGGCGGGCCATGCGGCGCTTGATCCAGTGCCCGAAGTGGTCGAGGGACGGCCCGGACATCGAGGTGAAGGAGGCGATCCGGCCCTCGGCCCGGCCGACCGTGACGAACTCCCAGGACTGGACGGACCCCCAGTCGTGACCGACCACGTGCACCGGCCGGTCCGGGCTGACCGTGTCGATCACGGCGAGGAAGTCATCGGTCAGCTTCTCCAGGGTGAAGCCGCCGCGCAGCGGCTTCGGGGCGGTGGACCTGCCGTGGCCCCGCACGTCGTACAGCACCACATGCCAGTGCTCGGCGAGGCGTACGGCGACGTCCGACCAGACCTCCTTGCTGTCCGGATAGCCGTGGACCAGCACCACGGTCGGCCGGCCCGCGTCGCCCAGCTCGGCGACGCACAGCTCGACGCCTCCCGTACGCACGGTCCGCTCACGTGCCTGAGACAGATTCACGCCGCCACCTTCTCCTCGGCCCAGCGCCGCACATGCGGCAGATCGTCGTCCAGCCAGAAGGCGCTCTGCTCGGGGTCCCTGGAGTCGGTGACGACCAGGATCTCCTCGAACTTCGCGCCCGTACCCCGCGCAGGCGTAGGCGAGGCGCTGAACCTCTCTGAACCCCCCAGCTCCGGGGTCTCTGTGGCCTGCACTGCCTTGGCCAAGCCGGTCATGCCACCGTCCGTTCCCTGCCGTGTGCGGTACGCGCCCGTAACGTGACACTGATGAATGTGACAATGTCCGACGGCTGCGTCAAGGGGTGTGCACGGCCTGTGGAAAACCCTGGCTCCGCGGCGGATCCACGACGCATCCCCCTACGGGCGTGTACACCTGGAGGCTGACGTGGATCCAACCGTCAGGGCTGACGACCCCTGTGGTCCGCGCCACTAACGTCATTTCCGTGACAGCCGTAATCGCTACCGAAGCCCTGAGCATGCGGTTCCCCCGGGTGACCGCGCTTGACCGGCTCACGTTGGACATCGGACCGGGTGTGACCGGTCTGGTGGGTTCCAACGGAGCCGGCAAGTCCACACTGATCAAGATCCTGCTGGGTCTCTCCCCCGCCACCGAAGGCCGGGCCGCGGTGCTCGGGCTCGACGTCGCGACCAGCGGCGCCGCCATCCGGGAACGGGTGGGATACATGCCCGAGCACGACTGCCTGCCGCCCGACGTCTCGGCGACGGAGTTCGTCGTGCACATGGCGCGCATGTCGGGGCTGCCGCCCACGGCGGCCCGCGAACGGACGGCCGACACCCTGCGCCACGTCGGCCTCTACGAGGAGCGCTACCGCCCCATCGGCGGCTACTCGACCGGCATGAAGCAGCGGGTGAAGCTGGCCCAGGCGCTGGTCCACGACCCCCAGCTGGTCCTGCTCGACGAGCCGACCAACGGCCTCGACCCGGTCGGCCGGGACGAGATGCTCGGGCTGATCCGGCGGATCCACACCGACTTCGGCATCTCCGTGCTGGTGACCTCGCACCTCCTCGGCGAGCTGGAACGCACCTGCGACCACGTCGTCGTCATCGACGGCGGAACGCTCCTGCGCTCCAGCTCCACCAGCGACTTCACCCAGACCACCGCGACCCTCGCGGTCGAGGTGACCGACAGCGACACCCACCCCGACGGCACCGGTGCGCTGCGCAAGGTCCTCACCGACGCCGGGGTCACGCTCATCGGCCACGACGGGATCGACACGGAGGGGCTGCCGGGCGCGGGCCACATCCTGCTGATCGAGGCGACGGGCGAGGAGACGTACGACGTGGTCCGCGACAGCGTCGCCGGGCTCGGGCTCGGCCTGGTCCGCATGGAACAGCGCCGCCACCAGATCGCCGAGGTCTTCCGTACCGAACAGGGCGCGGCGCAGGCCGCCGCCGTCCCGGCCGCCGCCACCGCCGCGGCCGTCCAGCAGAAGGGAAGCGGTCGCGATGAGCACTGAGACCAAGGCCGCGGCCGGGGGCGACGCCTCCCGGATCCACAACATCGGCTACCGCTCCTACGACGGACCGCGGCTCGGCCGGGCGTACGCCCGCCGCTCCCTGTTCTCGCAGACCCTGCGGGGCTCCTTCGGACTGGGCCGTTCCGCCAAGTCCAAGGTGCTGCCCATGCTGCTGTTCGGCGTGATGGCGCTGGTCGCGGCGATTCTGGTGGCGGTCTCCATGGCCGCGCCCGACGCCAGCAAGCTGGTGGTCAAGTACACCTCGTACGCGATCTACCTCCAGGCCGTCATCGGCCTCTTCATCGCCGCCCAGGCCCCGCAGGCGGTATCCAGGGACCTCCGCTTCAAGAGCGTCCCCCTGTACTTCTCGCGGCCGATCGAACACGCCGACTACGTGATCGCGAAGTTCGCCGCCACCGCCTCCGCGCTCTTCATCCTCACCGGTGCGCCGCTGCTCATCCTCTATGTGGGCTCTCTGCTCGCGAAGTTCGACTTCGCCGATCAGACCAAGTGGTTCGGCCAGGGGCTGGTGTCGGTGGCGCTGCTGTCCGTGCTGTTCGCCGGGCTCGGCCTGGTGATGGCCGCCCTCACCCCGCGGCGCGGCTTCGGCGTCGCCGCGGTGATCGCCCTCCTGACCATCACCTACGGCGCCGTCTCCACGGTCCAGGCCATCGCCTGGGAGACCGGGTCGGAAGGCGCCGTGCAGTGGCTCGGCCTCTTCTCGCCGATCACCCTGATCGACGGCGTCCAGACCGCGTTCCTCGGCGCGACCTCCGCCTTCCCCGGAGGGGAAGGCCCCGGCGCCGGAGTCGGCGTGGTCTACCTGATCGTTGTTCTCGCGCTCGTCGCCGGCTCGTACGCCGTCCTGATGCGCCGCTACCGGAGGGTCGGGCTGTGACCACCATCGAGATCGACCACACCTCGCGCTGGTTCGGCAACGTGGTCGCCGTCAACGACGTCTCCATGACCGTGGGCCCCGGCGTCACCGGACTCCTCGGCCCGAACGGCGCCGGAAAGTCCACCCTCATCAACATGATGGGCGGATTCCTCGCCCCCTCGACCGGGAAGGTCACGCTCGACGGCCGGACGATCTGGCGCAACGAGGCCGTCTACAAGGAGATCGGCATCGTCCCGGAGCGGGAAGGGATGTACGACTTCCTCACCGGCAAGGAATTCGTCGTCGCCAACGCCGAACTCCAGGGTCTGGGCGGGGCCGAGGCGCAGAGGGCGCTCGCCACGGTCCAGATGGAGTACGCGCAGGACCGCAAGATCGCCACGTACAGCAAGGGCATGCGCCAGCGCGTGAAGATGGCCTCCGCGCTGGTCCACGAGCCCTCGGTGCTGCTCCTGGACGAACCGTTCAACGGAATGGACCCGCGCCAGCGGATGCAGCTGATGGAGCTGCTGCGGCGGATGGGTGCCGAAGGCCGCACGGTCCTGTTCTCCTCGCACATCCTCGAAGAGGTCGAGCAACTGGCCTCGCACATCGAGGTGATCGTGGCGGGCCGGCACGCCGCCTCCGGAGACTTCCGCAAGATCCGCCGGCTGATGAAGGACCGGCCGCACCGCTATCTGGTGCGCTCCAGCGACGACCGGGCCCTCGCGGCCGCGCTCATCGCCGACCCCTCCACGGCGGGCATCGAGGTCGACCTGACCGAGAAGGCGCTGCGCATCCAGGCCGTCGACTTCGGGCGGTTCACCGAACTGCTGCCGAAGGTCGCCCGTGAGCAGGGCATCCGGCTGCTCACCGTCTCGCCGTCCGACGAGTCCCTCGAATCGGTCTTTTCCTATCTCGTAGCGGCCTGAGTAGTGGCCTGAAAGGAGCTGTGCACCGTCATGTACGACCCCACAGTCGCCCGGCTCACCTACCGGGCCCTGCTCGGCCGGCGCCGGGCCGCCATCCTGTTCGTCCTGCCCGCCCTGCTGCTGCTCATCGCCGCGGCCGTGCGCATGTTCGCCGGGGCCGACGACCAGATCGCCTCGAACGTCCTCGGCGGCTTCGCCATCGCCACGATGGTGCCGCTGATCGGCGTGATCGCGGGCACCGGGGCGATCGGCCCCGAGATCGACGACGGCTCGATCGTCTACCTGCTCGCCAAGCCGGTGAAGCGGCCCACGATCATCTTCACCAAGCTGATCGTGGCCATCGCGGTGACCATGGTGTTCTCGGCGCTGCCGACGCTGCTCGCGGGGCTGATCCTCAACGGCAACGGCCAGCAGATCGCGGTCGCCTACACGATCGCGGCACTGGTCGCCTCGATCGCCTACAGCGCCCTGTTCCTGCTGCTCGGCACGGTCAGCCGGCACGCGGTCGTCCTCGGCCTGGTCTACGCGCTGGTCTGGGAGGCCCTCTTCGGCAGCCTGGTGGCCGGTGCGCGGACGCTCAGCGTCCAGCAGTGGTCCCTGGCGGTGGCCCAGAAGGTCGCGGGCGACGGCGCGGTGACCTCGGAGGTCGGCCTGCCGCTCGCCACGGTCCTGCTGGTCGTCGTCACGGCCGCCGCCACCTGGTACGCGGGCCAGAAGCTGCGGGCGCTGAAGCTGGCGGGCGAGGAGTGAGGCTCCCGGCCTGAGCCCACCGCTGCGTCCCGACGACCCCCGCCCTTGTCCTGGCAAGGGCGGGGGTCGTCGTATGACCGGACAGACGTGTGCGTGCCATTGTTTATCGGGTCGTTGAGCACGGTGCGTGGAGGCAACTGGAATCCGTGGCGTCGTAGCGATCGTGAAATCGGGGAATGCCGGCACCGGGTGAGGCTCAGCCGCCCGGGGTGTGGGCCGTCCTCGTCATTCCCTCGTACGAAGGCATACCCATGCCCACGGAAGTCGCCCCTTGTCATGCTCCCGGACGGATTTCCCGTTCGCACAGAGGAGGTTGTTCGTTACTTCGAAATATCCACAGGGGCGGTCAGGAGGCTGACCGACCGGCATCAGGAGGAGCTCGCCGAAAACGGTCTGCGCGTGCTGCGCGGCGCTGAGCTGCGATCCTTCCATAGCGACATGGTGTCGCTATGGGGCCGTGGCGGGGTGGAAAGTTATCCACAGGCAGCCACGCAAGTGCGGCTCTACACCCGTCGGACCGTCCTCGACATCGCGATGCTTCTTCGCGACAGCGACATCGCCCGCTGCGTGCGCACGTACCTCCTCGACGCCGAGGAGTCGCTCCGCACGCAGTACGCCTCCCTCGACCAGCGCGTCACGGCATCGAGCGCTGCCTCACCGGAGTCGGCAGTGCGCTGCAGGAGCTCGGGCCGGTGCTGGTGCGGATGTCGGAGCGGCTCGACGGCCTGGACCGGAAGGTGGAGATGACGCATCAAGTGGTCGGGGCGATGAGTCTGCGGCTGACGGATGTGCAGCAGGACGTCGTGCGGCTGGACGGGCGGATGGACGCCTTCGCGGGGCAGCTGAAGGACCTGCGTCGCCGTAACGGGCAGCGCGGGCAGCGCTGAGTGAGGCGGCCCGGCACCGTGGGAAACGGTGCCGGGCCGCTGTCGCGCTTTCCGGGCTGCGGGTGGTGCGTCCTACCGCACGGGCTGTACGGCCGCCGAGCGGAGCAGCTCCTCCAGCACCACCGCGATGCCGTCGTCCTCGTTGGACGCCGTGATCTCGTGGGCGACGGCCTTCAGGTCGTCGTGGGCGTTGGCCATGGCCACGCCGTGGTGGGCCCAGCCGAACATCGGGATGTCGTTCGGCATGTCGCCGAAGGCGATCGTGTCGGCCGCCTTCACCCCGAGCCGGCGGGCGGCCAGCGAGAGGCCGGTCGCCTTGCTCAGGCCCAGTGGCAGGATCTCGACCACTCCGGCCCCGGCCATGACCACGTCGACCAGGCTGCCGACGGCCGCCCGCGCGGCGAGGGCCAGCGCGTCGTCGTCCAGCTCCGGGTGCTGGATGTAGACCTTGTTGAGCGGGGCCGTCCACATCTCGGTGGCGTCATCCACGAAGAGATAGGGAAGGGGCCCCTCCTGCACCTGGTAGCCGGGGCCGACCAGCACTTCGCCCTCGAGACCGTCGCGGCTGGCCGCCAGATGCAGCGGGCCGACCTCCGCCTCGATCTTGGACAGCGCGAGACCGGCGAGCTGCCGGTCCAGGGTCAGCGAGGTCAGCAGCTTGTGCTCGCCCGCGTGGTAGACCTGCGCGCCCTGACCGCAGACGGCGAGCCCCTCGTAGCCGAGGTCGTCCAGGATGTGCCGGGTCCAGGGGACCGCGCGTCCGGTGACGATGATGTGCGCGGCGCCGGCCGCCGTGGCGGCGGCCAGAGCCTTGCGGGTGCGCTCGGAGACCGTGTCGTCCCCGCGCAGCAGTGTGCCGTCGAGGTCGGTCGCGACGAGCTTGTAGGGGAAGGTCACTTGGCGACCGGTTCCAGGACCTCGCGCCCGCCCAGGTAGGGACGGAGCACCTCGGGAACGCGGACCGAACCGTCGGGGAGCTGGTGGTTCTCCAGGAGCGCCACGATCGTGCGCGGTACGGCGCAGAGCGTGCCGTTGAGCGTGGCCAGCGGCTGGACCTTCTTGCCGTCGCGCATCCGGACGGACAGGCGGCGGGCCTGGAAGCCGTCGCAGTTCGACGCGGAGGTCAGCTCGCGGTACTTGCCCTGGGTCGGGATCCACGCCTCGCAGTCGAACTTCCGCGAGGCCGAGGCGCCGAGGTCACCGGTGGCGACGTCGATGACCTGGAAGGGCAGTTCGAGACCGGTGAGCCACTGCTTCTCCCATTCCAGGAGCCTGCGGTGCTCGGCCTCGGCGTCCGCCGGGTCGACGTACGAGAACATCTCGACCTTGTCGAACTGGTGGACGCGGAAGATACCGCGGGTGTCCTTGCCGTACGTGCCGGCCTCGCGGCGGAAGCACGGGGAGAACCCGGCGTACCGCAGGGGCAGCTTGCCGGCGTCGATGATCTCGTCCATGTGGTACGCGGCGAGCGGGACCTCGGAGGTGCCGACCAGGTAGTAGTCGTCCTTCTCCAGGTGGTACACGTTCTCCGCGGCCTGGCCGAGGAAGCCGGTGCCCTCCATGGCGCGGGGGCGGACCAGCGCCGGGGTCAGCATCGGGGTGAAGCCGGACTCGGTGGCCTGCGCGATCGCCGCGTTGACGAGTGCGAGCTCCAGGAGCGCGCCGACGCCCGTGAGGTAGTAGAACCGCGAGCCGGAGACCTTCGCCCCGCGCTCCATGTCGATGGCGCCGAGCGCCTCGCCGAGCTCCAGGTGGTCCTTGGGCTCGAAGCCCTCGGCGCCGAAGTCGCGGATGGTGCCGTGCGTCTCCAGGACGACGAAGTCCTCCTCGCCGCCGACCGGCACGTCCTCGTGGACGATGTTGCCGAGCTGGAGCAGCAGCCGCTTGGCGTCGGCGTCGGCCTCGTCCTGGGCGGCGTCGGCCGCCTTGACGTCGGCCTTGAGCTGCTCGGCCTTCTTGAGGAGCTCGGTGCGCTCCTCGGGGGTGGCCTTGGGGATCAGCTTGCCGAGCGACTTCTGTTCGGCGCGGAGTTCGTCGAAGCGGACGCCGGACGACCTGCGCAGCTCGTCGGCGGAGAGCAGGGCGTCGACGAGGTCGACGTCCTCTCCACGGGCGCGCTGGGAGGCGCGAACACGGTCGGGGTCCTCACGGAGCAGGCGAAGGTCAATCACCCCACCAGGCTACCGGTGCGCGGTTCTGGCACTCGAACCGATATTGCCGAGCGTGTCTCTATGACCGAATTGCCGGAATTGATATTTCTGGGGAGGAATCAGGGACGGCGGTGGCATCGGGCGGGGGGAGGGGGTCGATAACGGCGGTCAACTCCCCTGAACAGGGCAGAAGGCGCGGCTCGCCTTGACGTACCGGCCTTGGTCGGGGCGGGAGTTGGGGGTGCGCCCGTCACTGTTGTCCACAGGGGGGTCTGCGCCGGAATAGTTATCCACAGGCTGTGTGGAAGTTCTGTGGATGCCGGAGGGGCATTGTTCCGGAAGGTGGACGAAGTGCCATGGAATCTCCGCCCAAACCTGTCCCGCGTGCTCATTCGGATGGGATTCCATCGCCCCAAAGAGTTGATCAAGGGAATTGAAGGGACGTGCGGCGACTCATGCGCCCTCAGGTGACTGTGGACGGCTCTGGGGTCGCTGGATCGATTTGTCGACGATGTCGCATTGGGGTGTCGACTTGTCCCCAGGTCGAGAGTCCCTCCTGTGGATAACTCACCGGAGTGCGTGACTATCTGTAGATCGGACCGCTGCGGAGCGCGTAAGGAGGCCTCCGGAGCCTTGCCGCCGGGGCGCCTCCCTGCTCTCCGTCAGATCCGGCCGTCCTGGCTGCGCGCCAGCCAGTCGGAGGCTTCGGTGAACGCCGCGTCCGACGTGCCCGCCCGCAGCGGCCGCACCTCCTCCGGCGAGACACCCGCCCGCGGGTACGAGCCGAGGAACCGGACCTTCGGGCTGATCCGCTTCAGCCCCATCAGGGCCTCCCCGACCCGCCGGTCCGCGATATGCCCCTCCGCGTCGACGGCGAAGCAGTAGTTGCCGATGCCCTCGCCGGTCGGGCGGGACTGGATCAGCATCAGGTTGACGCCACGGACCGCGAACTCCTGGAGCAGCTCCAGCAGGGCGCCGGGATGGTCGTCGTCCAGCCAGATCACCACGGAGGTCTTGTCCGCGCCGGTCGGTGCGGAGGGCCGGGCGGGCCGGCCCACCAGGACGAAACGGGTCTGGGCGTTCGCCGCGTCGTGGATCTCCGTCACCAGCGGCTCCAGGCCGTAGGTGGCGGCGGCGAACTCTCCGGCGAACGCGGCGTCGTACCGCCCCTCCTGGACCAGCCGGGCCCCGTCCGCGTTGGACGCCGCCGACTCCCACAGGGCTCCCGGAAGGTGATCCGCCATCCACTTGCGCACCTGCGGCTGGGCGGCCGGGTGCGCGGTGACCGTCTTGATGTCCGACAGCTTGGTTCCGGGCCGTACCAGCAGCGCGAAGGTGATGGAGAGCAGCACCTCGCGGTAGATCATCAGCGGGTCCCCGCCGGCCAGCTCGTCCAGCGTCGCGGTGATACCGCCCTCGACGGAGTTCTCGATCGGTACGAGCGCTGCCGCCGCCTCCCCGTTCCGTACGGCGTCCAGAGCGGCCGGTACGGACAGCATCGGGACGAGTTCCCGGGTGGCGGCCTCCGGGAGCGTACGGAGGGCGACCTCGGTGAAGGTGCCTTCGGGGCCGAGATAGGCGTAGCGCGTGGCTGACATACGGTCACCCTAATGCGCCGCGCGAGGCTCGCCGCGCTGTCTCAGGATGCGGTCGAGCACCCTCCCCGGCCGTCCGCGCGACTACGACTCCAGGAGCCGCTGTCCCACGTACTCGCCCTCCGCCGCCCCGCCCGGGACCGCGAAGACCCCGCTCGCCTCGTGCCTCAGGAACGGCGACAGCGCGTCGCCGCGGTCGAGCTTGCGCTGCACCGGCACGAAGCCCCGGAACGGGTCCGCCTGCCAGCAGATGAACAGCAGCCCGGCGTCCGGAGTGCCGTCCTCCGTGATGCCGTCGTGGTACGAGAACGGGCGGCGCAGCATGGCGGCCCCGCCGTTCTCCTCGGGCGAGGAGATCCGGGCGTGGGCGTTGTCGGGGATCACGAGCCTGCCGTCCGGGCCCGCCTTGCCGAGGTCCATCTCCGTGGTCTCGGTCCCCCCGCTCAGGGGCGCCCCGTCGGCCTTGCGCCGCCCGATGACCCGCTCCTGGCGCTCCACCGGAAGCTTCTCCCAGTCGTCCAGGAGCATCCGGATCCGGCGGACGACGGCGTACGAACCGCCCTCCATCCACTCCTGCGGCTTCCCGGGGGACGCGGGGACGAAGACCCGCCGGTCGAAGTCCTCGTCGGACGGTTTCGGGTTGCCGGTCCCGTCGATCTGGCCCATCAGGTTGCGGGCGGTCATCGGCCGGGCGGTCGCGCCGGGGGTGCGGTTGAAGCCGTTCATCTGCCATCGCACCCGTGCCGTCCCCGCGGCCTCCTTCTGGAGCGCCCGCAGTGCGTGGAAGGCGACCAGCGCGTCGTCCGCTCCGATCTGCACCCACAGGTCGCCGTTGGAACGCCGTGCGTCGAGGGCGTCGGCGGAGAACGCCGGCAGCGGGTCGAGCGCGGCGGGCAGGCGGGCGGCCAGACCCGTGCGCGCGAAGAACGTACGGCCGAAGCCGAACGTGACGGTGAGGGACGAAGGACCCGCGTCCAGGGCGATCCCGGTGTCGTGCCCGGGGCCGTCCGGCGCGCCCGCCGCCGGGCGGCCCGCCATCAGCTCCTTCGCCACCGAGGACCAGCGCCGCAGCAGCGCCGCCGCCTCCTTGCGCCCCGCGCCCGCCACCAGATCGAAGGCGACGAGATGGCCCCGGGCCTGAAGCGGAGTGGTGATCCCCGGTTGATGTTTCCCGTGAAACATCGCCGTGGTCGCGCCGACCGTCGTCAGAGCCGTCGGCTCCTCGGGGCGGGTGGCGGCGTATCCGGCGGCCCCGCCCCCGGCGCCCAGCACCAGCCCCGTGGCGCCTGCGGCGCCCGTCGTGCCCAGCAGCCGCCGCCGCGAGACGCCGGTGGTGGCGGCACCGTCGCCGTCGCCCGGGGCGACGGTCGTGGCGGCCTGGGCGGGAGCCTGCTTCCTGGTCTTGCTCACGTGCTCAGCCGATCTTCGCGTTCTTGTCGATGGTGACCTGGTCGATGTCCGACGTCCGTACCGTCACGTCGATCTTCCAGTCCCCGGCCATCGGAATCTGTACAGCACTCGCCGACCAGTGCCCCTCGGCCAGCCGGTCCGGGACGACCGGCAGCGGCCCGATGTCCTTCGACTCCAGGGTGAGGGCCAGCTTCAGCTCGGGGACGTCCATGGGCTTGCCGTCCCTGCCGTCGATCCACACGTGCAGATCGTTGGAGCCGGTGCGGCCGGGTTCGATGTCGATGCGGACGGTGCCCTTGCCGTTCCGGCCGCCGGTGTCGAACGGCATGCTCAGGTTGACCGGGCCGCCGGCGGCGGGAGCGCTCGCGGACGGGTTGCCGCCCGCGGCCTCCTCCTCCGTACGGCCCGGCTCGGTGGACGTCAGCATGGTGGTGACGGCCAGCAGGACGACGGCGACGGCGGCTTCGGCCAGGACCGAGCGGCGCAGTCCGGAGCGCTGCGGGTCGGCGTCCCGTATCCGCTTCTTCTTCGTCGCGGTCAGGGCGGCCCGCTGACGGGCCAGTTGCGCGGCGCGCTCGGGGTCGGCGTCCTCCGTCACGTCGTCCGCCTCCGCGGCCTCGTCCTCGGCCGCGTCCCCGGGAGCCTCTTCGGAAGCGACCGCCGGGTCCGTCAGCCGTCCCGTCCAGCGCCGGGAGAACCAGGCGACCATGAGCAGGACGGCGATCAGCGCCACCTTGAGGATCAGCAGCTGCCCGTAGCGCGTACCGGTCAGCGCCGACCAGGAGCCGACCTGCCGCCAGGACTGGTAGATCCCGGTCGCCGCCAGGACCACGACACTGCCGAACGCGACCGTGGAGAACCGACGGACCGCGGCGCTCCCGATGTCCGGCGTCCGGTACAGCGCGACCAGGAGGGAGGCGAGTCCGCCGAGCCAGGCGGCGACGGCCAGCAGATGGAGGACGTCCACCGGCATGGCGATGTTCGCCTGGATGCCGGTCGAGGCGTGCTCGGACATGGCCCAGGTGGCGGCGATGCCCGTCGCGACGACCCCGCCTCCGACGGCGAGTCCGAAGGTGAGGTCCTTCTTCTCGCGTTCGTCCTCGCGCCGTGCGTACGTACCGAACAGCACGGCGATGAACAGGGCGGCGGCCCCGAGCAGCAGCAGCCGGGAGACGAGGGCGGCGCCGGGCTTGGTGTCCAGGACGGACTGGAGTCCGGCGAGGTCGAAGGCGTCGGCGAACTTCCCGCTGCCGGTGTACGGGTTGCGCAGCAGCAGCATGACCAGGGTCGCCGCGGTCAGGGCGAGCCAACCGCGGACCACGAGCCGCTGCATCGGCAGGGCGGTCACCCCGCCCCGCCAGCAGACCAGGACGAACACGCTGCCGCCGACGAGCAGGACGAATCCTGCGTACGCCGCGTAGCGCGCGATGTCGTAGACGGTGCCGACCGGGCCGCCGCCCGCCTCCTGGGAGGGCAGGGCCACCGTGGTGTCGGAGGGGGCGCCGATGGAGAACGTGAACGCGCCGGAGATCGGATGGCTGTCGGCGGAGATCGCCTGCCAGGCCACCGTGTAGGTGCCGTCCGGCAGTCCGGAGTGGAGCGATACGCCGTAGCGGACGGTGGAGCCCTCGGACAGGTCCTTCGGCTCGGCCTCGGTGTCGGCGCGCTTGCCGCTCGGGTCGAGGACCCGGATGGAGTCGTCGCCCACGGCGATCGCCTCGGAGAAGCTGAGGGTGACCTCCTTGGGCGCGGTGTCCACCACCGCCCCGTCCCCCGGGTCGCTCCCGGTGAGGGCGGCGTGCGCGGACGCCGGGCCCGCGCCCGCCAGCAGCAGCCCGAACACCAGGCTGACCAGCGCGGCGAGGAGCGCGGCGGCGGCGAGCGGCCGTCGTATCGGGGAGGGCCCGGCGTAAGGGGCGGTGGCAGACATCTGGATTCAGTCCCTCACTGCTTCTTCGGGTTGTGGGTGGTTTCCTTCACCGGCAGGTCGACCGTGATGGGGCCGGCCTTCTCGAAGTGCAGCTCGACGGAGACCTTCTCGCCCTGCTTGGGCTTCTGCTTGAGCTTCATGAACATGATGTGGTTGCCACCGCGTTCGAGATCGAGCTCACCGTTCGCGGGCACCTCGAACGAGGAGACCTCGCGCATCTTCTGGTTCTTCGTCTCGTGGATCGTGACGTCGTCGGAGAGCGGACTGGTCACCGAGGTGAGCCGGTCCGCGGTGCCGCCGCTGTTCTGCACGACGAGGAAGCCGGCGGCCATGTCGCTGACGGGCTGCGGCATGTAGGCGCCGACGACCTTGAGCTCCGGCTCGCCGCCCGAACCGCTGTCCGACGAGCACCCGGCCAGCGTCAGCCCCGCGGTGAGGGCGAGGGCGCCGGCGAGAGCCGTGCGGCGGCGGTTCACGGGGTCTCCCCCTTGATCAGCTTGGGGAGGTCCTTGGTGTACTCCTCGGCGGAGGTGTCCTCGCCGTAGAGCACATACCCCTCGTCCGTCTTCGGGGAGAAGGCGATGACCTGGGCGCCGTGCATCGAGACGACGGTCCCGTCCTTCTCCTTCTTCGGCGCGTCGATGCCGATGCCGATCTGCCGCGCCCCGGCCTGGATGGTCGGGAAGTCGCCGGTGAGGCCGGTGAAGGTGGGGTCCTGGGCGGAGAGCCACTTGCCGAGCGAGGCGGGGGTGTCGCGCTCGGGGTCGGTGGTGACGAAGACGACCTGGAGCTTGTCCTGGTCGGCCTTGGGCAGCTCCCGTTTGGCGAGGGAGATGTTGCTCATGGTCAGCGGGCAGACGTCGGGGCAGTTGGTGTAGCCGAAGTAGATGAGCGTCGGCTTGCCCTTGGTCGCCTCGCGGAGGTCGTACTCCTTGCCGTGGGTGTCGGTGAGGACGAGGTTCGGCTTGGTGAACGGCTGGTCGAGGACGGTGGCGGCCTTGTCCTTCGGCGCGGCGCTGACGTCGGCGATGGCCGAGGAGCCCGCCTTGTCGTCACCGGTGCCGCAGGCGGAGAGGGCCAGTGCGGCCGCGGCGGCGAACGCCACGGCCGTCACTGCTTTTTTGTTGCGCATGAAGAGGTGTCCTGAACGTGGTGCGGGTGAGGGAACCGGCCGGTCAGGCCGAGCGGCGGCGTCCGGCGAGCACGCCGAACGCGACACCGGCGACACCGATGACGATGCCGATGATGCCCAGGGTGCGGGCGGTGGTGTCGCTGGAGGAGGAGGACGCGGCGGCGTGGGTCTCCTCGGTCGCCGCGGCGGTGTCGGCGGCCTTGTGGTCGTCGCCTTCCTTGGTGGCGGCCGCCCCGCTGCCGTGGTGGTCGTCGGCGGCGGCGGACAGCTTCAGGACCGGGGCGGGGCTTTCGGGCTCCTCGCCGCCCTCGGTGGGCTCCTCGATCCAGCGGACGACTTCCTTGTTGTCGTACGTCTGGATCGCCTTGAAGACGAGCTGGTCGGCGTCCTCGGGGAGCGCGCCGACGGAGACCGGGAACTGCTGGAAGTAGCCGGGGGCGATCTCGCTGTCGTCCGCGGTCCAGGTCACCTTGGAGACGGCCTCGGTGATCTTCTTGCCGTGCACTTCGAGAGGCTTGTCGAGCTTGCTCTTGTCGATCTTGATCTTCCAGCCGGGGACGGCCTGCGGGGTGACGGAGGAGAGCGGGTGGTCGGCCGGGAAGTTGACTTCGAGCTTCACCGTCGAGGCCTGGTCGCGCTCGTTGGGGACCTTGAAGTTGAGCGTGGCGTATCCGCCCTTGGCGGCCTCGCCCACCGGCTGGACGCTGACATGGGCGGCGGCCGGGCCGGCGATCAGCAGGACGGTGGACGCGGCGACGCCGCCGGCGAGGGCGATACGGGAAAGCTTCATGGCAGGAATCTCCACAGGGGAACGGAACACGGTGGTCCGGCGCGCGGACGCGCGGCGGCATCACGACACCTCGGGATGCGGTTCTGTGCGGACGGTCGCGTGCACAGGGGCGTGCGCGAGCGGCCCGCGGGGCCCGGTGGAGGCGTCGCGTCAGGCTGCGAGGGCGTACGGGGCCGGCGGCCCGCGCCTGATCACCAGGTGCTGCAGAGGATCCCCGGCGGTCGGCAGGGGGACGTCGTCGCCGTGGCGCGGAGCGCGCGGTCCGGCCACCAGCTGCTCCCGCTCCCCCGCCCGCAGCGAGCGGACGAGGGCGAGCGCGGCGCGCAGGGACCGGAGCCGGGCCCCGGCCGCCAGCGCCTGGGCGCTGTGGGCGGAGAGCCGGGCCAGCGCGAAGAGGGCGATCTCGCCGCGGCGCAGCAGCCAGCCGGTGGCGAGCGCGACGAGGACGTGCGCCAGGAACATCGGCAGGCTCGGCAGCATCGCGGAGACCGCGGCGCAGACCTGTGCGATGCCCGAGGCCCCGTCCGGTCCCGCCGACACGGCGGCCTGGGCCGCTCCGGACGCCCCGCCCGCCGCGAGATGGCCGTGGCCGCCCGGGAGCGTCAAGGGGTCGATGCCCGCCGAGGAGACGATGCGGTGCGCTTCGGCCGCGTTCAGCCGGGCCGTTCCCTCGCCGCACACGAGTCCGGAGGCGAACCGGATGAGCGGGTTGTCGCCGCCCGTGGCCCCGGCGCCGGCCGGGGCGCTGCCATGGCTGCCGTACGCGAAGAGCACGTGCAGGAGGATCTGCCCGCCGGCCAGCGCGCCCACGATGCCCGGAAGGGAGCGTTCCCGTCCGGCGAGGAGGGCGGCGAGAGCGAGGACGCCGAGGAATCCGGCGAGCAGCGTCCACGCGGGGACCGCCGTACCGGCGGCGAGCATGTGTCCGGCCGCGGACAGCACGACGCAGACCGCGGTGAACACCGCGGCCCTCATGAGCCGCAGACCGGCTCCGGCGCGTGCGAGAGGCGTGGACATGGCCGGGACATCATCGCACTGCACCCCCGTGCGCCGTACGGCAGGTCCGGAAGATCACCCTCCGTCCCCAACCGTGCTTGTTGCGCCTGTTCGCGGGGGATGTACAGGCCGGGGCGCGCACCCCGGTCACCTGGACGGGACCCCGGTGGCCCGCGACCGGGCCGGTCCATACACCGGGCGGCCGAATATCCACATCCGCCGAACGAGGGCTCTCCCACCCGATCCGTGCTTACGAAGTGCCGGGGGCGGCAATACGTATCGATACGTCGAGCCGCAGCCAGGAGGCTGAAAGATGAGCATCTGGTGGTCTCTCCATTTGCGGCGCGAAGCTGCGAGCGTTCCGCTCGCCCGTCGTTTTCTGCTCGGCACCATGGAAACCGCGGGGGTGGATCCGGACATCTCCTTCGACCTGTCGGTCGCGCTCAGCGAAGCCTGTGCGAACGCCGTCGAGCACGGCGGCGACCGGACGGTGCTCGGGGAGCCCGGGGATTCCGGGACCGCTCGCCCTCGCGCGGACTCCGGGCAGTACCGGGTGACGGCCTATCTGGACGGCGAGAAATGCCGTATCGAGGTCAGTGACTCGGGGCCGGGATTTCCCGCCCGCCGCGCGCTTCGCCCAGCCGCGCATTCCCCCCGGGCCGAGGCCGATGCCGAGAGCGGCCGGGGCCTCGACCTGATCCAGCAGCTCTCCGACCACGTCCAGTTCGGCAACCGGCCGGGCCGCGGCGCGGTGGTGAGCTTCGACAAGGTCCTGAAATGGCGCGAGGGCGCGCTGCTCACGGTGTAGTGAGCGGCGCGCCCCGGCGCGTGTCGTACGGGAGGGGTCAGCCCTTCAGCCGCGCCATCCAGGCTTCGACCTCGTCCGCCTGACGCGGCAGCGAGTCGGAGAGGTTCCGGTTGCCGTCCTCGGTGACGAGGATGTCGTCCTCGATCCGGACGCCGATGCCCCGGTACTCCTCGGGCACGGTCAGGTCGTCGGCCTGGAAGTACAGACCGGGCTCGACGGTCAGGCAGACGCCCGGCTCCAGCGTGCCGTTGACGTACGTCTCGGTGCGCGCGGCGGCGCAGTCGTGGACGTCCATGCCGAGCATGTGGCCGGTGCCGTGCAGGGTCCAGCGGCGCTGGAGGCCCAGCTCCAGGACCTTGTCCACGGACAGGTCGCCGAGCAGACCCCACTCGACGAGCTTCTCGGCGAGCACGCGCTGCGCGGCGTCGTGGAAGTCGCGGTAGTCGGCGCCGGGCTTCACGGCGGCGATGCCCGCCTCCTGGGCCTCGTACACCGCGTCGTAGATCTTGCGCTGGAGCGGCGAGAACGTGCCGTTGATCGGCAGGGTGCGCGTCACGTCGGCGGTGTAGAGGTCGTTGGTCTCGACCCCGGCGTCCAGGAGCAGCAGCTCCCCGGCGCGGACCGCGCCGTCGTTGCGGACCCAGTGCAGGGTGGTGGCGTGCGGCCCCGCGGCGCAGATCGAGCCGTAGCCGATGTCGTTGCCCTCGATGCGGGCGCGCAGGAAGAACGTGCCCTCGATGAAGCGCTCGCTGGTCGCCTCGGCCTTGTCGAGGCTCTTCACGACGTCCTCGAAGCCGCGCGCGGTGGCGTCGCACGCCTTCTGCAGCTCGGCGATCTCGAAGGCGTCCTTCACCAGGCGGGCCTCGGAGAGGTGGACGCGCAGCTCCTCGTCGCGCTCCGCGGTGACCTTGTCGGTGAGGGCGGCCTCGATGGCGGCGTCGTGGCCGCGCACGTTGCGGACGGGGCCGGTGGCCTCGGCCAGCGCGGCGGGCAGCTCGCGGACGTCCTTCGCGGGGATGCCCAGCAGCTGCTCGGCCTCGGTGAGGGAGTGGCGGCGGCCGACCCACAGCTCACCCTGGCCGTCGAGCCAGAACTCGCCGTTCTCGCGGTCGGAGCGCGGCAGCAGGTAGATGGTGGCCTCGTGGCCGGAGCCGCCCGTCGGCTCCAGGACGAGGACGCCGTCCTGGGTCTGGTCACCGGTGAGGTACGCGTACTCGGTGGAGGCGCGGAAGGCGTACTCGGTGTCGTTGGAGCGGGTCTTCAGGTTGCCCGCGGGGATGACCAGGCGCTCGCCGGGGAAGCGGGCGGAGAGCGCGGCACGGCGGTTCGCCGTGTGCTCGGCCTGGGGGATCGGCCGGAGATCGCGCAGCTCGGTGTCGGCCCAGCCCGACTTCATGTTCTCGGCGAGCTCGTCGGAGACGGCCGGGTAGAGGCCGTTCTTCCGCTGCTTGATCGCCTCCGCTGCTTCGTTCTCTTCGGTCTCCTGCTCCGGGGTCTCCGGAATGATCTCCTCAGACACGATTTGTCTCTCCTTGATACGACACTGGACCATCACCCATCGTACGGGCGTACGGAAGGGGGCTCAGGGCCGAAGGGCCTGTTACCGCGGAGAGCGTCGGGGAGGGCTTCGCAGGGGCCGCCGAGGCGTCAGTCGAAGTGGGCGGCGAGGATCACGACGTCCTCGGTGGAGTCGCTCCGGTCGAGGCCGTCGGGGAGCATCGTGCGCAGGACGTGGTCGGCCACGGCTGCCGGATCGTGCCGGCCCGCCTTCGGTACGGAAGCGGCGGCGGAGTGCAGCCGGGCGAAGGCGCGGTCCATCGCGTCCCCGGTGCGGCGCAGCAGCCCGTCCGTATAGAGAAGCACCGTTTCGCCGGGAGCCGGACTGAGCTCCACACTCGGCGCCTCCCAGCAGGCGAGCATCCCGAGCGGGGCGGAGAGCGTCGTCTCGACGTACTCGCAGCGCCGGTCGCCGAGGATCAGCGGCGGGGTGTGCCCGGCCCCGGCCAGCACGACCTTGCGGGCGGTGGGCTCGCAGTAGGCGAACAGGGCGGTGGCGGTCCGCGCGGGTTCGGTGAGCCGCAGCAGCAGCTCCAGGTCGGAGAGTACGGCGACGGGGTCCTCGCCCTCCATCACCGCGTACGCCCGCAGGCTGGCGCGGAGCCGGCCCATCGCGGCCATCGCGCTCGGCCCGGACCCGCCGACGGAGCCGACGGCGAGGCCGAGGGCGTGGTCGGGCAGCGGCAGCGCGTCGTACCAGTCGCCGCCGCCGCGGGGGCCGGTGCGGTGCCGGGCGGCGAGCTGGACGCCGGGGATCCGGGGGAGCCGGCTGGGCAGCAGCTCCTCGGCGACGGCCGCGACGTCCGCCCGGGCGCGCTCCAGTTCGACCAGGCGGGCCAGGTGCTCGGTGGCGTAGCGCGCGTAGAGGCCGGCGAGGTGGCGCTGCTTCTGTGCGGGCTCGGCCGGTTCGTCGTAGAGCCAGAGCGCCGCGCCCAGACGGCCGGCCGTCTCCGAGGCGAGGGGGAGGGTGTAGCTCGCGGCGTAGCCGAGCCGGGTGGCGACGTCGCGGTGCCGGGGGTCGAGGTCCTGCTCGCCGAGCAGGTCGGGGCTGGCGATGCCGTCGGCCGTGTCCGGCAGCCCGTCGAGGACGCGGCCCAGCGCGGTGGCCGTGCGCGGCACGGTCTCGATATGCCCGAGCTCGGCACGGGTGAGCCCGAGACCGCGAGTGGCGGAGGGGCCTTCGCCGTTCGCCTGTTCCAGAACGAGAAGTCCGCGGCGGGCCCCCAAGAGGGCGGCTCCGGCCTGCAGCAGCTCGTCGAGGGCGGAGTCGAGGGTGCCCGTCCCGGCCAGCCGCTCGGTGAGTTCGTGCAGGGTCGTGAGGTCCGAGACCCAGCCCGCCAGGCGGTCCTGGATGAAGGCTCCGGGCGGTCCCGGGACCTCTCTCAGGGGCGCGGAAGTGTGTGTTGAAACCGGAACCTCTGGATCGATTCCAGCCACTTTCGGCAGGTGTGGGGCGCTCATGGCAGCCAGCTTTCCGACCGGTACGATTCGTCGAATAGCATCGCAAACCCCCATGTGATTCTGCGCCACTATCAGTGCATCCACATGTACACGCACAAGTAACCCGATGTCCAGCATTGTCCCTTCGAGGACGGGGCGATTCGTGCTCTCCCAGTGTCGGTTAACTTGGCCAAAAAATGCACCCTATGGACGCTATTTACGATCGACTGGGGCTGCTCGACAGGGGTACCTCCGGGGTCAAGTCGCCGGAGGAGCGTCATCCCGGGCATGCTGGGTACGTAAACGGTGATGCGCGGGCGCAGTTGTGATCGCCCAGGAACCCGCCAGCGGGTTCGGGCGTCCTAACCCGTGAACGTGACGCCCCCGCCCCGGACGGCGGGGTTCGCACCAGGGACGGCAGGCGAGGCGCGGGCCACCCTCGCCCGGCGACCGCCGGCCCGGCTCGACCCGCTCGGTTCGACCCGCACGACTCCGCCGGAGCAGCACGACTCCGCTCGGTCGGTGAGGCCTTGTCCGGTTCGACTCCGCTCGACTCTGCTCGGTTCGGCTCTGTTCCACCTCGGATCGGTTCGTCTCGGATCGATTCCTGCTCGGCTCGGCTCACGCTCGGTATCGACAGCACGCCCGTACCGCGGAACTGACGAGCATGTACGCACAGCGAAGAGATACGCACGTGGTGTCACACACGCGTGGTGCCATGTGGACTCGGCGTTCAACGGAAAGGAACGAGCGCTCATGCGCGAGATCCTCGGAAGGCGACGCAGGCTCCGGCTCCGGCGCAAGGAGGCGACCGCCCGGCTCGACGCGGCCCTGACCTGCGCCACCGTATGGCAGTGGCCCGTGCTTCCCGGAGTGGGGACGGCGCAGGCAGCCGCTCCGTACGGTGAAAGCGCCGGCCTCGGCTGCGCCTGCCCCGAACCCGACTGCGCCGTACCGGGCGCACACCCCTTCGAGCCCGGCCTGCTGGCGGCCACCACGGACGAGCGCATGGTGCGCTGGTGGTGGACCAACCGCCCCGCCGCCCCCGTGCTGCTGGCGACCGGCGGCCGCGCGCCCTGCGCGGTGAGCCTGCCCGCCGTGGCCGGCGCCCGAGCGCTGAGCGCCCTCGACGCGCTGGGCCTGCGGCTCGGCCCCGTCGTGGCGACGCCCACCCGGTGGTCGCTTCTGGTCGCGCCGTACACCCTGGAGCGGCTCGGCGAGCTGCTGTACGCGAAGGACTGGGTGCCCAGCTCGCTCCGGTTCCACGGCGAGGGCGGCTATCTCGTCCTGCCGCCGTCCCGGACCGGCGCGGGCCAGGTCCGCTGGGAGCGGCACGGGGGGCCGATCGGAGCGGCCGCTTCCGTTGCCGCCCCGGTGTCCCGCGGGCGGGCGAAGGACGGCGCTCCGGCGGTCGCGTCCCCCTGGCTCCCCGATGTCGAAGCGGTCCTGGACGCCTTGGTCGAGGCGAGCACCGGTGCGCCGGGCGGGGGCAGCCGGCTCGCCTACTGACCTCCTGAGGCTTCGGTCGGGGCAGCCCGGCGTCCGGCTCACTCGAACGGGTGTGAGCCGGGCGGGATCCGAGGCAATCGGGTGCCGGGCGCCCCGACGGCACGTATTCCGTCGATATCGTCGGCCCGTCGTCAGGAATTCCGCGCAGTTGCCAGGTGGGGCCACCATGAATCTCCGCATGATCGGTCTCACGGCAGCCGTGGCGTGCGGAAGTCTTGTTCCGCTGGTTGCGTCCGCGGATCCCGCCGTTGCTCCGGATGCCGTATCGGCTGATCCGGTCGCCGAGAAATCATCTGGCGGATCGCCAGAAAGTCTTAGGCCAAAGGTTTCTGATCGGCCATCCGGAGATGATCCCGCCGCCCTTTCTTCGACATTGCCGAAATCACCATCGGGAATGAGCGCGGAAGCCGGTTCCCTGGCGGAGTTTGATCGTTCGGGTGCGGCGGCGCGGTGCGGGCCCGAGGTGGTCGCACCGGAGGGCGTCGAAGCGCAGACCTGTGTCATGGCCCGGGGGGATACGGTGTGGGCGCGCGTCTACTACCGGAACGCGACCGGTGAGGAACTCCGTTCCGTGCTCACGTTGATGGGGCCGGGCGGGCGGACCGTGGAGCTGCACTGCGCACCGGCCGCGCACGACGAGCCGGACACCTGCCAGACGCCGGGCGTCCCCTCCTCGGGCACGCCCGGATCCGCCACGGCGGTCACGGAGTTCGTGGGCGCGGGGCCGGTGGAGGAGGCGCCGCTGCTGCTGCGCGCCGGATCGGAACGGCCACCGGTCACCGGGGGCTGAGGAACGGGCACCGGTCGCCGGGGCTGAGGGCCGCGCCCGGGAGTGTCACGGGGCGGGCCGCAGCCGGAGACGAGAACGCCCGGTCGCTGGCGACGGGGGATGCACCAGCGACCGGGCTTCCAGAACCGTAACAAGAGATCTGCTGTTCGCAAATTCGATCTCGCCTGTAGGGACGCCGATTTACTTACGAGTACGGTGAGTTGTGACGCGGGTCACCGTCTGCGGCGTCCTGGTGCCACCCTCAGCTGAGGGTCACCTGACGGTTGGTGAGACCGCCCCGGGCGCGGCGTTCCTCGGCGGTGAGCGGGGCGTCGGACGCGAGCGCCGTCGCCAGTCGCTCGGCGAACTCGACGGCGGGCTTCTCGCACGCCTCGGCCCCCATCGAGCTCGGCAGGTCCCAGACGGGAACCACGAGGCCGTGCGCCCGGAACGACCCGACCAGCCGGGTGTCGTCGCCGAGCGAGGAGGTGCCCGCGGCGTGCAGCCGGGCGAGCGCGTCGAGGAGCTGTTCCTCGGGGTGCGGCATGACCCAGCGCAGGTGGTTCTTCTCCGGGGTCTCGCACCAGTACGCGGCGTCGACGCCGGACAGCAGCGTCGTCGGGATCGCGGCGGCGTTCGCGCGCTCCAGCGATGCGGACACCTCGGCGGTGGCGTTCTCCGCGTCCGGCACCCAGAACTCGAACCCGGAGTGCACCTCCGGCTCAAAGGCGGCGTCCGGGTCGAGGAGGTCCTGGAGGCGCGGACCGTCGGCCGGTACACGGCGGGCGGCGACCGGGGTGCCGGGCTCGGCCTCCAGGGCGCGCTGGAGGGTGTCCGCGAGGTCGCGGCTGAGGTCGCCGGAGGAGGTGTCGTTCTGCAGGGCGAGCAGGACGGAACCGTCGTCGCGGCGCAGCGCCGGCCAGGCCATCGGCAGGACCGTCGCGAGCTTCACCGACGGAACCCCGTCGGGCAGCCCGTCCTTGAGGGTCAGCTCGACCGTGGCGGCGGGCACCAGCTCGCGCAGCGCGACCCAGTCGCACTCGCCCGCGAGTCCCTCGAAGGGGCGATGCACGAGCTCGGTCACGGCCTGGGCGGCGGCGCGTCCGTGACATGCCTTGTAACGGCGGCCAGATCCGCACGGGCAGGGCTCACGGGCCCCGACGACCGGGATCTCACCGTCCTTGAGCTGCTGCTTCCCGGCCTTGGACTGAGGGCGCTTCTTGGCCATGGTGGGCATTCTCCCGATTGCGACAGTGCGGACTCGGCGCGAGCCTAGCCGCCCGGGGAGCCGAGCCCCGCCCACGTACGCGCCAAGCCCCTTCGCTCCGGTCGTCCTCCGGCTCTCAGCCCACGTCGTCGAAGGCCTCGGAGAAGTCCAGGCCCTCGAACCCGGTGAGACCGCCGACGCCGTTCGCGGCGACACCGCTCGTACCGCGGCCGTTCCTGTCGGAGACGTTCCTGCTGGATCCGCTCGCGGCGGATCCGTTCGCATCGGAGCCGCTGCCTCCGATGCCCGGCGACTTCTTCGAGGAGACCAGGGCCCAGACGGTGACCTCGCCTGGTGCGTCGTCCCGTACGCCCCACTCCTGGGCCAGGGCGCTGATGATGTTGAGACCCCGGCCGCCGCGCGCCGTCACCGAAGGGGTGGCCGGAACCGGGCGGGTCGGACCGCCGCCGTCCGTGACCTCCACGGTGAGCCCGCCGCCGGTGTCCACCCGCCAGGCGGCGCGGATGTCCCCGTCGCCGACGTCGGTGTGCCGTCCGAGCGGCCTGCCGTGCCGGCAGGCGTTGCTGAGAAGTTCGGAAAGGATCAGAACAGCGTCGTCGACGACCGCGTCCGACACCCCGTTACCGCGCAACTGCTCACGCATCCGGTGTCGTGCCTGCCCCACGCCGGCAGGGCCATGAGGAATGGCCATGCTCGACGACGCGGGCACCTCTTGTGCCACCACCAACGCCACCCCCGAGACCTCCTTTGCCCCACGCCACGGGTTGGATGCCCCACTGAGCTGGACCGGAAACCGGCCAATGCACTGCGGGTGACGCACTCGTAACGATCGGACGCGCAGTGAATGCGCCGGAGCACACCCCGTAACGGTCGAGGTCGGAGGCGCGGCACGTCCTCTTCCGTACCGATTCCCGACTAAAGGCGGCCCAGTTGGGACAGAACCTGCTTCGGGCGGTTGGTGATGATCGCCTCGACGCCGAGTTCGGCGCACAGTTCGACGTCGGCCGGTTCGTTCACGGTCCACACGTGCACCCGGTGACCCGCGCGGTGCAGCCGCTCGATGTAGCCGGGGTGGCTGCGCACGATCCGCATGCCGGGCCCCGCGATCCGGGCTCCGGCGGGCAGCCGCCCGTCGCGCATGCGGGGGGAGACGAACTGCATCAGGTAGACCGTGGGCAGGGTGGGGGCGGCCGCCTGCACGCGGGTGAGCGAACGGGCGGAGAAGCTCATGACGCGGATGGGCGAGGGTCCGTCGGCGGGCGGTCCGGCCAGCCCGAAGCGCTTCAGCAGTTGCAGGAGCCGCTCCTCGACCTGTCCGGCCCAGCGGGTGGGGTGCTTCGTCTCGATGGCCAGCTGCAGGTCCCGCCCGGTGGCCCGCACCTCGGTGAAGAGCTCCAGGAGCCGTTCCAGGGTGAGTACGGAGGTGAGCTCGCCCGGCACCGGATCCCAGTCGGGCGACTCCTCGCGATCCTTCCAGGAACCGAAGTCGAGGGCGGCGAGGTCGGCGAGCTCCAGGGCGGACACGGCGCCGCGCCCGTTGGACGTACGGTTCACCCGCCGGTCGTGGACACAGACGAGGTGGCCGTCGGCGGTGAGCCGGACATCGCATTCCAAGGCGTCGGCACCGTCCTCGATCGCCTTGCGGTAGGCGGCGAGGGTGTGCTCGGGAGCGTCGTCGGAGGCCCCGCGGTGGGCGATGACCTGGATGGAGGTGTGCGCGCTGCGCTGCCGTGCGTGGGTCACCCGGGCCATGGTGTCACCGCCGCGGGGATGACTGAGCACATGTCACCCTGGAGGTCTGTTTTGTCGGATGTAAAGATTGGTGTGCGGATGCACAGGTCCTGCTTACAGTGGCCCGACGTGTTGTGGGAAAAGCTGACCGCAGACACGTGCACAGCGGATTTCTTGCCGAATGCCGACTGGATGCCGAGTGGAACCGAGGAGTAAAGAGCTGTGAGCACCGAGAACGAGGGCAACGAGGACCGCGCGGTACCGGCCGTGCCGTCTGTTCCGTCCGCACCTCCCGTGCCGGCCGACACTCCTGAACCGGCCGCCGACGACACCACGTCTCTGCCGCGGACGCCCGCGGTCCAGGACGCGCCCGCGCACGAGTCCGCGCAGGACACGGCGCTTCTCCCGGTGCACGACACGGGCGCGCCGGGCGCCGCCGCTCCGGGCGCCTCCGGCGCTCCGGGCTCTGACGGCGTATCCGGCGCGGGGGCCCCTGCCGCCGCTCCGGCGCACGCGGAGGCGCCGCGCCACAACCCGACGCACCAGGGAGCTCCGGCGCCCCAGGGCTCCTCGGGCACGCCCGTGTACGGGCAGGGCGCCGCCCACCCGACCCCGAACCAGCCGCCGCAGCCGCCGCAGCACTCTCCGTACGGAACGACCCCCGCATACGGAGCGGAGCCCGACCTCCCCGCGGGCGCCGCTTCCTGGCCGCCGCCGCCCGCCGTCCCGTCGTACGCCGGCGGGGACGCCGGTCACGCGCCCGGCCACGCATCCGGTCACGCGTCCGGCGGTATCGGCAACGGCGGCGGCCACGGCCCGGTCTGGGGCGCTCCGGTCCCATCCGGCACGGATCCCGCGGGCGGCAAGAACGGCAAGGGCCGGGCCGGCGGTCTGGTGGCGGCGGTGGCCGTGGCGGCGCTTGTCGCGGGCGGCATCGGCGGAGCCCTCGGTTTCTGGGCGGCCGACCGCAACGACGACGGCTCGTCCGGCAGTTCGACCACGGTGTCGGCTTCGGATACCCCGAGGGACCTGAAGCGCCCGGCGGGCACGGTGGCGGGCGTCGCGGCGAAGGCACTGCCCAGCGTGGTCACGATCGACGCACAGGGCGGCGACGGCGAGGGCGGCACGGGCACCGGCTTCGTGTACGACAAGGAAGGCCACATCCTCACGAACAACCACGTGGTGGCTTCCGCCGCGGAGTCCGGCGAACTGTCGGCGACGTTCTCCGACGGCAAGAAGTACCCCGCCGAGGTGGTCGGCCGGGCGCAGGGCTACGACGTGGCGGTCCTGAAGCTGAAGAACCCGCCACAGGGCTTGGCGCCCCTCCCCCTGGGCAACTCGGAGAGCGTGGCGGTGGGCGACTCGACGATCGCGATCGGCGCGCCCTTCGGCCTCTCGAACACGGTCACCACGGGCATCATCAGCGCGAAGAACCGCCCGGTGGCGTCGGGGGACGGGTCCAGCAACAAGAACTCGTACATGAGCGCCCTGCAGACCGACGCCTCGATCAACCCGGGCAACTCCGGCGGCCCGCTGCTGGATGCGACGGGCGCGGTCATCGGCATCAACTCGGCGATCCAGTCGACCGGCGGCGGCCTCGGCCAGTCCCAGGCCGGCTCGATCGGCCTCGGCTTCGCGATCCCGGTCAACCAGGCCAAGAACGTCGCCGAGCAGCTGATCAAGACCGGGAAGCCGGTCTACCCGGTGATCGGCGCGACGGTGACGATGGAGGAGAAGACGGGCGGCGCGGCGATCTCCGCCGAGGGCGCGGGCGGCACCCCCGCCGTCACCCCGAACGGCCCGGCGGCCAAGGCGGGCCTGAAGGCGGGCGACGTGATCACGAAGTTCAACGACACCGTGATCGACAGCGGCCCGACCCTGATCGGCGAGATCTGGACCCGCAAGCCGGGCGAGAAGGTGACCCTGACGTACGAGCGCGACGGCAAGGAGGCCACGGCCGAAGTCACCCTGGGCCAGCGCGAGGGCGACAGCTGACCGGCTAGGCTGTCCCACGCGTCGAACCGGCCCCTCGCGGGCCTGACGGCCCATCGGCTTGCACAGCGACCGGGCGGGCGACGCGGGGTGGGTTGCCCGAGCGGCCTAAGGGAACGGTCTTGAAAACCGTCGTGGCAGCGATGTCACCGTGGGTTCAAATCCCACACCCACCGCCAGGTGAGAGAAGTAGCAGGTCAGAGGGCGGGTCTCCGAACGGGGGCCCGCCCTCTGCGGTCACCTTGTCTCACCTCGCGCCCTTGATTCCCGGTGCCAGCCAGGGCGTGTGGGCCATACGCGGGCCAGGATCGGCCCTCCTTCTCTGCTTAGCGACCGACCGTCCACCATCGATCCACTCGGATCGGGGCTACTTGGCGTTAAACCAGTTGACGTTGTGAGGCTCCAGCGGCAGGAATATGGCATCGGCCGGGAACCATTCGGCCCCCTCTAGAGGAGCGACTTGAAGGTCGTGTACTGCAGTCGTAATTGGCCTTCCTTGAAGGTCAGGAAAAATTAGCTCACCAGAAGCGACCTTTTTCTTGAAATCCTCTTCAATCCAATCCGCTTCTTCCGGCCGATGAGCGCGCTTCAGTAGCATGTAGGCTGGCTCCCAGAGAAACCAGCGTGTTCCGCCGCCTGGGTACAGGGCCAAAACTGGGGCGGGGCTCGGCGGGGGTTCGATGGGCCATGTGTCCTTATCGAGCGCTTGTAGCGCATCTCGATAAATTGGCCAGTACGCTATTACCTTTTCCAGCGCTATCACGAGTTCTCGTGTTGGGATGGCCTGGTGAGATTCAATCTCTCGTGCGAAATTGCGAAAGAAGGTCATTCCTTCGAGGTAAGAGATTACGGCCAACTCAAGCGATGGTCCGCCCGTGCGGTGAACTGCGGAGCCTGAGATGTGGGTGTAGCTGCCCAACACTCCACCGCCGCTACCGTGTGTGACCTGGGAGAGGAGTCGATAGACCTCGTAATCATCGCCGTATCCGTGCGCCACGGCACGGTCGCGTAGGTTGCGAGACGCCCAGTCGCGCCGGAAGGATTTTCCGAACTTGGCAACAGCGGCCCTCAAGTCGCTCTCGCTCTCGCGCCCTATTTTCGCGAGGCGCTGCCGCTCGCGCTTGTAGTCCCTTCCCTTGAGCTGTTTCAGGCCGCCATCTAGTCGACTCAATGATTCAGCGGTCACTGCTCGATGGGCGACGTACCTTTCGGCTGCCTCATTTGAGGTGACAACTTCGCAGTAGTTGACGAGGTGTTCGTAGAGGGAGCGGCAGGCTCTTGCTGCACTTCTACCGTCCCCAACGATTAGGGCGTCGATCAGTCCGTCGAAATCATTAAAGGCGTGATTACCGACGATCGAGGCGGCCTGATTGGCCGTCTCTGTAAAAAATCGACGTACAACTGTAGCCAGTTCCTCAATGACGGCGTTTAGTAGTTTTGGAAGTTCGTTTAGTGTCCTCTGTACGCTGCTTTGTAGCTCTCCTCTGGCTGAGATCCCGTAACGCTTCGAAGCGAGTGAGCTGAAGTTTATGCTCCCATGTGTGCTCATTAGGATGCCCCGACCTCGTGCATGGAAGGCCTCTGCGGCCCACCTGTAGAGCTATCTCAGCAGATAACTGCGTCCAGGAGGAGCTGGTTTTATCGGTAGCCCGATCGATTCGTAGTGCCGGGCTGAGCCCAGCTTGTTCGCTCGATCTTGTTTCGTCGTACCAGAGGTGGTCTTCGGCTGCTGACGCCGATGCCAAAGCGAACTGAGGGGCAGGCTGCTCGCACCGGTTGCCCCTCAGCCCGTCTGCCTCGATCTTCGCCCTTGATTCCAGCGCCGACCAGGTTGAGTAGCAGAAGCATGGAGGGAGGTTGGCTCTACATCTCGGCGCGAAGTCCCGCCTCAACGAGCCGGTTGGCCGCTGCCGATCCACCCTTGAGGAGCTTGGCGTAGAACCGGTAGAGCACCGCGAGGCTGTGGCCAGCGCGGCAGGCAGCCTCCACCGGATCCATGCCGGACTTGATCCACAGGGAGATAGCCGCATGCCGTAGGGAGTACGGGACCTCCGCCAGTGCGGTCCGAAGCTCCTGCTCGCTGAGCACCGCCTTCCGCGCTTCGCTCCAGACCTCGGAGTACTCGTTCGACGTCAGACGACCGCCACGCACCGCCCGAAACAGCCGGCCGTCCGGTGCAACGCCGAAGCGCGCGATGTGGGTGCGAACCATGCGCACGTATATCGGCGGGACGGGAACGGCCCGTACAGCCTTCCGAGCCCGGTGCTTCAGGCCGCGCTCGTCGTGGGACTTGCCGCTGTCGGTCCAGCCTCCCCCGACCTCCGGGTGGCTCTCCGACACGAGCACTTCGCCCCACGCTTCCGGCTCGCTCTCCGAAGGCAGGATGAAGTCCGACTCCTTGAGTGCCGCGGCTTCGCCGGGACGCGTCGCCACGTAGTAGACAGCTCCGTAGAACGCCTCCAGTTCCTCACCCCGTTCTCCCTGCGCGGCCACGGCGGCGAGCAGAGCGCGAGCGAGTCGAGGGCCGGGCACCCACCGGAAATCGACCTCGTCCGAGGTCTGCGGAGCGGCCCAGTCCACCGACAAGAACGGGTGGCGGGTGAGGAGGGCCCGTTCCTCAACCGCATAGCGGAAGGCATTGCTCAGCACCATGCGCTTCCGGTTGGCGGTGGTCTCCGCCGCAGGCTTGCCGCTAAGGAGCCGGGAAAGCGCTGTGAGCGCCGCGCGTACGTTCTCCGGCTTCGCGGCTTCGTCCACGCGCATCGAATGCTGTCCAAGCCACTCCAGTGCCTTTCGGACGTCGTCGGGAGGCTCTTGGGCGTCGGCGCGCGAGACGAGCTGATTCTTCTGCCCGTCCACGGCTCGGAAGGCCCACTGGTACAGAGCGGCGCGGAGCACGCGGGCGTCAGGTCGGGTGCCGGTGCCAGTCGTGAAGACGGGTGTTACCACCGCGAGGGATTCCGCGATGCTCGCTCGATGCTTCGCCGCCGCCCCGGGCCACTTCATCAGGGCGTACGCCTTCGCGTGCTCAAACCACGTCGGCATCGCCAGGGCGGCAAGCTCCTTCTCGGGGAGCCCGGTCTCCTCGTCAAACTGCTGCCCTGCTCGTAGAGCAGCCATGAGCTGGGAGCGTCGACCGTCGGCCTGCGGTTTCACGGTGAAGCTCTTCGAGTGCCCCTCGGCTCCGACGCGCCAGCGGAGTTCCCAGGGCTTCGGTCGGCCTTTGCGCTGCCGGATGGACCAGATGACGACGTCGAAGGTGAGCATGTCTCTCCATGAAGAGAGGGCCCGCCGTGGCGGGCCCTCTCAGGTCTGGTCGGTGTGGACTCAAGCGGCTTCCTCGTACCTGGCCAGCCAGGCATCAAGGTCGGCGCGGCGCACACGAACTTGGTGGTTGGGGAGCTTGATGAGCTTGGGTGCGAGGCCCCGCGCGCGAAGGCGGTAGAACGCGGTGCGAGACATGTTGAGTTCGGCGAGGACTTCGGGGAGCTTGAGCATCTGGGGGCGGGCCATCGTGTGGCCTCCTTCGAGACGTCTCGCCGCCACAGAAACCACGTAATACACAGAAACCCTGTTTGGGTGGTCTGACCTGGGGGTTTGGTGGTGGGGGTGGGCTGCCACAGAAAGCGCGGGAAGTTCCACAGAAATAAGGGGCCGGTGGGCGGCTCGTATTTGTGTGGTTCTTCTGCGGGTTTCTGTGGCAGCCGCCCCGGGACCGCGTGGGGCGGTGTTGTCGCAGGTCAGGGGTGGTGTTGGGTTATTTCTGTGATTCTGTGGTTTCTGTGGCGGGGTTCAGGCGGTGGGTTCGCTGAGCTGGGGGTGGGTGAGGTAGCGCGGGGAGGGCGGCCGGCCGCGTCCTCCGGTCTTGGCGACGGGTTGGGCCCGGACGTACCCGTGGTCTTCCAACAGGTCCAGCGCGGGGTCGAGGTCTGCGACGGTGGGGAACTCGGCCCGGGAGAGCTTGCTCATGACTTCGCGTTTGCTGACCTCGGCCCACTGGTTGGCCCGGAGCAGGTCCAGGACGGTGCGGGCGCGGTTGGCGGTGTGGTCGGCGCCCATGAGGTCGAACACCGCCAGGGCGTGGCCGGTGAAGTAGTCCGCGAGCTTGATGGCGTCGCGCATGGTGTCGGCGGTGACGGGCTGGGTGTGCCCGTTGTCCGTGTGCGCGGCCAGGTGGAGCAGCCCAGCAAGTCGGGCGGTCGCGCCGCCCAGCTTCGCGGCCCAGTTCCTGATGTGCCCCAGGTCCCCGCCCCGCTTGCGCAGCCGCGGTTCCTGCCGACGCTCGTAAGCGGCCAGCGCCTCATTGGCCTCGGGAGTGAGCTGGAGTACAGCCGGGTCGGTCCACCCAGCCAGGGACATCACCAGGGAGGTCACGCGCTCCTCGTACAGGTCGGCCACGTCCTCGGCCAGGGGCTCGGGGGTGACTTCCCGATAGCCCACTAGGTCCTCCGGGAGGGAGTACAGGAACCTGCCCAACAGGCCCCTGTCGCCCGCTCCCTTGATGCGGCTGATGTCTTCCAGGACGGAGGGCTGAACGGTCTGGCCCATGGTGAGGGCGGGGGAGTCGATGAACTCCTCACGCCCACGGCGGTCCACCCGCAGGCGGTCCCCTGCGTGGCCCTTGAGGAAGGGCTCCATGTTGGGGGTGCCGGAGTAGCGTCCGGCGATGATGTCGAAGATCCCGCCCTCGGCCGACATCACCGACAACCGTCCGCCCTGTTCGGCCAGCAGCGAGGAGATGACCTCCGGGGTGGCGTCGTCGGCCAGCAGCCGGGGCTTGTTGGGCACGGTGACGGCCTCGGCGGCTTGTCCGAGGCTGATGGCTTCGGCCATGAGCTGATCGCGCTTGTCGGCGTCCGCGCGGGCTGCCTTAGTGGCTGCGTTGTCCGCGACTTCCTTGGCGAGCCTCGCGGTCAGTTCGGCCTCGATGATGGCCCCGGCCGCCTTGGTGGCCATCAGCTTCTCGCACGTGTAGAGCGGGTCCGTCATCAGCCCGAACACGGCGCTCTTGCGGCTGCCCGGGGGCAGAGCCATGACGACGAAGAGGTTCGTGGGCTCCCGCCACCGGCCCCGGACATGGACGGTGGCGCGGCCTCCGGCAGCGGTCGCCAGGACCGCGAGCGCGAGCGACCCCGCAGCATCCACCGCCGTTTGCGTCTCCTCCGCGACCCCACGCACGAAGTCACCGAGCCAGGGAGGGAAGACCTCCGTGGGAAACGCCGGCAGTTCGCGGCGGGCGGTCAGCGGGATCGGGTCGTCCCACGCGGACACGGCTTCCTGCTGTGCGTCCAGAGCGGCGAACCCGGGCCACAGGTCCGCACTGTCCACAGGCTGTGCGCTCATGCCGCACTCGCCTCCAAAGCGCCGCCACGGACGAGGCCGGAGCGGATCGCGGTGCGGCACTCCGATGCGGACAGGCCGACCGACAGTCCGGCGCTCATCAGCTCACCGGTGACGGTGGCCTCGGTCAGGTCCTCAGTGCGGATCAGGCGGGCCAGGGCGTAGGCGGCGAAGTACACCGACCGATTACGACCGCCCTCACGGGCGGACAGCACCTTTTCCAGCTCCCCGCGCAAGGCGGTGGTGCTGTAGGCGGTGGCGTTGCGCATCCGGGCCGACAGCTCCGACAGGGGCATCGGTGCGGGTGCGGGCCGGGTGGTGAGCAGGTCACCGAGCCACGCAGGGAGGGGGGCGGCAGGGGCCTCGTGAATGACCTCATAGCCCCCGGTGCCGATCAGGCTTCCGGCGCCGACCACGTACCCGCCCCAGGCTCGGGTGTCGACCTTCCACCCCAGGGTGCCGCCCGTGCTGCGTAGCGTCTTTCCCTCGGGGGCGGTGAAGTACAGGTGCTGTCCGCCACGGCGGGTGCGCACGGTGTACGTCTCGGTCGGCAGCCGCTCACCAGCGCGCTCGCACAGGGCGGCGAACACGTCCAGACCATCGGCCATGCCCGCCCACTCTGACGGTGCGGTGTCCTCGGCGTCCTTGGGCAGGTCCAGGTCCACCACGACGAGACCAGCGGGACCGGTGGCGATCCCCACGTTGTACGGGGCCGACTCCCAGCAGACGCGGATGCTGTCCGCGCTCAGGGTGGCGCGCTGTTCCGGGGTGCGGTGGCCGTCCGTGCAGCGGCCGGTGCCGGGGCAGGTGCGTTCCGGGTGTCCGGCGGGCCGCTTGTCGCCGGGGCGGATGGGGAAGACGGGCCAGCCGCGCTCTGCGGCGGCGAGGGCTGCGGACAGCAGCGGGGCCTTGCGGTCATGCGTCATGCTGGAGGTCTCCAGTTCTGTTGAGGGCTGGGAGACAAGGGCGGCCCCGGATCTTTTGCCGAGAAGGGGGCCGCCCTTGGCGCAGCTACTGGTCGTGCTTGAGGTCGACAGCGGGGAGTTTGGGGAGCCCGGCGCGGTTGATGGCGTGCGGGTTGTAGCCGGGCAGGGTGGCGCGGGTGATGAGTGCGGTGGCGAGCTGCTCGGCGTACGCGGCCCCGGTCCGGGCGGCTTCGATCTGCGCTCCGGCGCGCAGGGCTTCGACGCGTTCGACGTGTGCGTGTTCCTCACGCCGCACGGTGGTGTGCCGTTCGTGGGCGGTGCGTTCGCGGCGGTCGGTGCGCCAGTAGCGGGCGGCGATCCCGTACGCCACGGCGGTGGCCACCGCCCACAGCAGGATCGGCAGCGACCAGCCGTCGGCGTATCCGGAGACCCCGGCCAGGGCGAGGGCGCCGGAGGTGGCGAACGCGGTCCCGGCGAGGACCCCGTCACCACCTCCGTGCCCGGCCGCGGCGAACGCGCCGGCGGTTGCGGCTCCGGCCGCGAGGGCGACCATCAACACGGCGTTGCCGGTGGAGTGTTCGGCCCCGTTGGCGTTCCAGATCCGCCCGAGCATCAGCACCGTCGAGGTGCCGATGGCCGGGGCCACCTTCGGGGCCGCGAGCGCGGCCCAGTGGCGTTGGACGAGAGGTTCGTTCATCGCATGCCTCACAGGTCCGGGATGGAGTTGATGACGGCGGTGGTGAGTTCGTTGATCGGGGTGGAGGCTCCGGTGGAGGCGAGGAAGAACCCGGACATCACGGCGATGAACGCGGAGCCCGCTCCGAGCGACTTGGAGCGGAGCAGGAAGAACAGGACGAGTCCGAAGAGCAGGACGAGGGAGACGGTGACAGCCACGGCGGGAACTCCTTTGAGGCTGGTTGGGGGTGATGGGTAGATTGCGTGGGCCCCGGGTGCTCGCAAGTTCGGGGCCGGAGCGGCGGTCACGCTGGCGAGCGCCTGACATGGTCGGGATCGCCTCAGGGCGGGTGACCGCCGGTCCCCGGGGCGTCAGCGGGTGCCGTCGCGGTGGAGGCGGGCGGCGACGTTGTAGAGGTGGCGGCCGATCCGGATGCGCTTGCCGGTGGCCTTGCAGCGGCGGCAGTCCTTGCCGCGCTTGGCCCGGCCCTTGCGGTCGGTCTTCATCGCGAAGCCCCAGCCGCGGCACTTGTGGCAGTTCCCGAACGGCGAAGCCGCACACAGCGATGCGTAACTGAGAGTGATGAACGTGAGAAGGGTGCTAGCGAGCAGGGCAGGGGTCATCAGGGGCCTCCCAGGCCTGTTTCCGGGGTTCTCGCAGGTGGGGCGCTAGGTACTAGCGTGCTGATCAAACCGCCTATGGGTCGCTAGCGGTGCCGCTAGACCTAGCGGGGGTGGCTGCTAGATCTAGCGGCGTTGCGGGGTCAGCTCGCGTCCCGCTTTCCGTCACGCTCCGCAATCACGGCGAGGATGCGGGAGCGTTCGATACCGCGCCGGTTCGCGCCCTTCCCGGCCTCGGTCTTGCCCCACACCTGACCGGTGGGGACGCCGTGCGGCTTGAGCGCGGTGGCGAGCTGCTCCGGCTCCCAGCCCCCGTACACCTCGGGCCGGAGGTCGGCGAGGCGGGCGACGACGGTCTCGGACCACAGCTTGGGCTCTTCGGCCGGCACGATGGCGAGGATGTCGGCGAGCAGGTCGAACCCGCTCGTCTCCCGGTCCTCGAAGGACTCGCCTGCGGCGTGGCCGGTGAGGGTTCCGGCGGCTTCGCGCAGGCGGCGGGCCCGCAGCCCGATCACCTCGGCGGTGGGGGCGTCGACGTAGACGGACGAGACGATCCGCGCGTCGGCACCTTCACCGACGAAGTAGTGGATCCCCTTGTCCTTCCAGCTGAACATCGTGGCCCGGATGCCCCGCTTGTAGCTGGACGTGCCGAGGACCATGTCGTTCTCCAGCTGGCCCATGACCTTCAGGCACCACCGGGCCGACGCGTTCGCCGAAATGCCGGTGGGCAGGGCCTTGGCGTCCGGGCGCTGGGTGGCGAGCAGGAGCACGATCCCGGTCGCGGGGCCGCGCTTGACCAGGTCAGTGCAGATCTCTTCGAACTCCCCGCCGTGCTTGGGGTGCTCGAACCAGACCTGGCACTCATCCACCCCGATCACGATCGGGTGGAGCCCGAGTTCCTTCTTGTTCGCCAGTTCGGAGGTGACCTTGGACTCCGGGCAGATGTCCCGGGGAAGCGACCGGATCATCTTGGCCCGGCGGCGCAGCTCGGTGCGCAGGGCCCGCAGGTCCTCAAGGGCGTACTCGATGTCCTCGTCGTCGTCCCCGGCCCGGTGCCGGTGCGAGACTCGCTCGCCGACGGGGTCGAGGTCGCCGGTGCCCTTGAGGTCGTAGGTGTGGACCTCGGCACGCGCGTCCAGGGCGGCGATGAGCAGGAGCAGACGTAGGAGGAACGTCTTGCCCATGCGGGGGATCGCGCCGATGACCCCGGCGATGTACATGAGGGTGATGTCGACCCAGCGTCCCCGCTGGTCGGTGCCGAAGGAGACGGGCTTGAACAGGTCGACGGAGCCGCCCTTGATCAGCGGCCATGCGGGCTTGGCGGCGGTCGACATGTCCTGATCCCCGACCCAGAGCACGAGGCGGCCGGTGTGCTCGTCCGGGACGGCTTCAGGCCAGACGCAGCCGAGCGGGCGGCGCAGGCCGGAGGCGAGCTTGTCGCGGCGCTCGATCACGTCAGTGACCGTCACGCCGTAGGGGAGGTCGCCCTCGGCACGCCATCCGGGCCCGTCCCGGGTGATCGGGGCGGTGAACGTGAAACCGTCCCGCCCCTTCCCCTGAGCCTGGCTGATAGCCGAAATGCCGAGCGCACCGAGGGCGCGCAGGACGATGTCTGAGGTGAGCTTGGGCGCCTTCGTCATCTCGACTGCGCGGGTGACGACCGGGGCGTCGGCCTGCGTGCCGGCCGACCCGAGAGCCATCAACAGTGCTCCGACGGTGAGGAGTTGGAGCCATCCGGGAGCGAGGACATAGATGGCGAGCGCGGCACTGACCCCGACGAACAGGGCCAGCGTCGCCACGACGGTGCGCAGCCGCACCCGGCCGTCCCGCTGCCGGGACAGCTTGAGGTACTCGGCTGCGTCCTCGCGCCGGACGGACGCGAGGCGGACGGGTTCGCCCTCGCGGTCGGCCACCCACCGCATCATCCCGCCCACGAACTTCGCTGCACCGGCCGGAGCCTGGAACGTGAGGCGGGCGGCGTAGTACGGGGAGCGCAGGGCGTGGTACCCGGCCAAATGGCCGTAGTGTCCGGCCGCCCACTTCGCTGCGGTCCGGAACTCCTTGCCCGACCGCAGCCAGGCCGGGACGATCGCCCGCCGCTTCGCCCCCATGAGTCGGCCCATGAAACCGGGGCCGACTTCTGTGGGCCCGTCGACCATCACGGGCTCGGTCGGGTCGCCCGACTCGACACCCGACTCGTCGGGCCGGGAGTCGGCCGACCGGTCGGTGCTCGGGTCGGCCGACTCGGCGCGGGCGGATCGGGCCTTGTCGAGGTCGACCACCGACCCGACCGCGTCGGGTTCGACGGGGGTGTTCATGTCGGCTTCGAGTCGGTTGAAGAGTTCGCTTTCGTCGTCGTGATTCACTGACTGTCCTTCCTGGACAAGGGAGTGGGCACGGGCCCGGCCGACGCTGTGAGAGGTGAGCGGTCGGGCCCATGTCGCTGATACTCAGTCCCCGGAGTGGGGACGAGGGGCAGGATTCCTGCCCCTCGTTCAAGGGTTCGATTTCAGGCGGCGAGGGCGAACGCGGCGACCACGAGCACGAGAACGTGCGCGGTCTGGTCGACATGGGCAGCCCCGCCGTTCTTCGCCCATCCGGCCTGCTTGGCGAAGTTCATCCAGCGGGCGACGGGCCACCGCCGGTCGATGAAGGCGTGGGTGGCACCGATCCACAGCAGCACGGCGACGACGACCGGCACGGACAGCACCACGTCGTCGAGGAGCAGGGCCCCCACGATCAGGGCGGCGGCGCAGGTGACCACGTGGGTTGCGGCGTGGGTGAGATTTGCGACCCACCCGACCGCGTTGCAGTCGGCCTTGTGGGCGGCCTGGTGGTCGGTCTGGAACGGGTAGTCGGCCAGCAAGTGACCGAGGAAGAGGAGGACGAACAGTGAGCCGAGCATGGCGATCAACCCTTCCGGGTCAGGCAGAGGAGGAGTAGGCACACCCGGGGCACATGCCGAGCGAGGTCGGGATGCAGTACCCGACGTCCACCCGGCACTCCGGGCACGTGCGGCGCGCGGTCATCGCGGCGGCGAGCGCGGCCGTGCGACCCGGGGTCATCGGGCGGACGGGCTTGGCGAGGTCCAGGCGATAGAGATAAGCGACCGACACCCCGCCCTTGCGGCGGGAGGCGCGGCGCATCACCTGTGCAGCAACGGGCTGGCCGCCGGGGCGCAGCCCTCGGGCGCGGAGCTGGCGGCGGGTGGCGTAGCCGTTGGGGGCGTACTTCCACGGGAACGTCGGCACCCCGTGCACGGCCCCGGTCGGGTCGTAGCACTTGCCGAATGCCGGGGACATCAGGCTGCGTCCCCGGGGCCGGCGAGGGCCGTGCCGCGTCGGCCGGCACGACGACCAGACCATGTGGCCAGGAACCTGCCGAGCCCGGCTCGACGGACCCCGGCCCGTGCCTGCTTCGCTGTGTACATCGCCTCGTCCGCCCGCCGCAGCAGGCCGGAGAGGTCTTCGCCGGGGTGGTCGACGGCGCGCACCCAACCGAGCGACACCGTGGTGCGCACAGCCAGGTCCATGCCGTCGGCGGGGCGGGCGAGCACGCCGTGAAGCACGGCGAGGAGGTCCGCGATGGTGCCGTGGGTGTCGATGACGACGGCGGCGAACTCATCGCCACCGAGTCGTCCGGCGACCCCGTCCCGGCCCACGTAGTGCGCGAGCCGGTCCGCGGTCGCCTTCAACAGGGCATCCCCCGCTGCGTGGCCGTACTGGTCGTTGATCTGCTTGAAGTGGTCGACGTCCGCGAGGACCACCACCGCGCGCGGGTCCTTCAGCAGGACGTTGGCGCGGCGGGTGAAGCCGTCGCGGGTGCGTAGCCCGGTGAGCGGGTCACGGCGAGCGCTACTCAGGGAGCGGCGCAGCCACACCGTGTGGACCGACCACCCGGCCGCGAAGGGACCGGCGGTGGCGAGGGCGGTTAAGAGGGTGCTCATGCCGCCACCGCCCCGGGCTGCTCGTCAGGGGCCACGTCGTGGTCCTGCTCGGTGTCGACGCTGTGCAGGGGCTGAGCGGCGCGCTCTGCCTTGAGGGTGTCGCGCAAAGTGCGAGCAGTGGCCTGCGAGACGCGCACCGCCGTACGGATGCCGTCAGCGGTCAGCGCCGCGTCCGGCCACGCCGTGGTGACCTCCCGCGCCTCGGCAAGAATCTCCTCCGGCGACCGCTTCGGCTGCTTCGCCTTGACCGGACGGCGCGCAGGCCGCTTGGCCTTGGGCTGCGGCTCGGTCTCCGGGGCACCGGAGGGTTCCGGGTCCGAAACCTTGTCGGGCTCCGGAGCGGGCGGTTCCTGCTCGGCGGCGGGGTTGAGTTCCCCGAGCTTGAGGAGGACGCGTTCGCGGCGGGGGGTCTGCGAGCGCCACCGGCGGCCGTGCCGCTCGCGCAGCTCGGCGCGGGCCAGGAGGCGTTCGCGTTCGCGGGTGAGGGCGTCGGCGTAGGAGGTGACCTCCCACAACGTCATCCGGCGCCACAGGGCGAAGGTGGAGGGGAAGGCGAGCAGCCACCGGGAGGCACGGATCTTGTCCATCCTGCGGCCGGTCACCGCGCCGATGCGGGAGGCGTAGATGTGCGCGCCGATCTCGGAGAACACCACCCACAGCAGCGGCATCGTCCCGTGCGCCACCTTCGCCCACAGCCCGTGCCCGGCCGAGACGTTCAGCCCGCACGTCACCAGCGTCAGGATCCAGGGGACGAAGCGGACCCACGCCAGCGGCATGTCCATGCGGATCAGGAGCAGGTTGGCCACCGAGAACACCGGGATCGCGACGTCCATCCCGACCGGCACCATCCACGCCTCACTGAACCCCCACCCCGCCGCTGCGTCGGACACGGCGTCGAAGGAAGAGATCAGCCCGAGCGCACCGACACCGGCCGCGGCGAGCGCACCGAACCCGGCAAGACCCATCTCCGGGCGGGTTAGCGGCGGAACCGCCGCCCGCGCGGCTTCCTGCGTCGTCGTGGTCATGCCGCCACACCGCCCCGGTACGGGCGACGGCCGGCCGGGCGGCGGGCGGGGAGCAGGGTGACGTTGAACAGCTCCGGGGCGTGGGCCTCGATCGCCTGCGCGGCGACCTGGCTCACGCGGTTGGGGAAGTCGGGGTTGTCGGCGAGGATGTCGCGTGCCGCGTCCTCGCGGGCCGCGCGCTCCATCTCGCTCTCGCCCTCCACGCCCAGCCAGAGGTCCAGCGGGGTACCGAGGGCCAGCTCGATGAACTCGGTGGTGCTGGCCGCGATGCGACCGGCCACAATGCTCTTCATGGGTCGTTTTCTCCTGTCGGTGGAACGGCCCAGAACAGCGGCCCCGGTGTTCCAGCACCGGGGCCGCACGCCGTTCAGATGGGATGAAGCTGGAAGGTCTTTCTCCGGCTCCCCTCAGCCCCGCCCGTCCGGCCCTCGGGTCGTACGGGCGGGGGAGACAACCGGCAGGACTTCGCCGGTCGGCCGCTACCACGGCCGACCGATCCCGAGCCTGCGAATCGGTGCGTCATCGTCACTGCTCTGACGCCAGCAGAGCGGCGCGTACCGGGTGGCAGCGAGGCGCTGACCTCCAGGGATGGAGGGATGATCGCCAGACTGTTCTCCAGAGCCAGCACGCCAAAAGGGGCCGCCGACGACATCACCCGGACCGCCGCGGGGGCAGGGAGTTCCACCCTGCCGTTCGTACTTGGCACGCTGTTCAGTTCTCAAGCTACGAGCGCTTCCTTCAAACCCGTTTCATGGGGCTCTCCGGGCGCAGGTAGAACCGTTCACTGCGGTCCCCCGTGCAAGGAGTGATGCAGTACCTCTATTACAGGTATCGCATGGATGCCCGTCAAGCTCATCGGCAGAACCTCTGGGCTTCGCGCCGGACCTTTTTGGCGCACCATCAGCATCGGTGCAGGCCAGGGGCGTTGGTTACCCCCTCCATGGACACCTTGGGTCGATCTGGCTACCGTCGAGAAGTCCCAAGACGTCCCACCGGGGGTAGAGATGACCAACGAGCGCTTACGTTCGGCCCTGCTCGCTCAGGGCATGACCGTCCGCGACCTGGCCGAAGCCATCGACGTGAACGCCAAGACGGTGGAGCGCTGGATCACACAGGGGAAGGTGCCGTACCGGAGGCACCAGTACGCGACGGCCTCTGTGCTCGCCGTGGACGTCACGACGTTGTGGGACGACGGCAGGGCTGTCGGCAGCGCTACCGATCTGAGCAAGGCAGAGATCGTCACGGTCTACCCGCACCGCCACATGGTCCCGAACGGACTATGGCGGGAGCTGTACGCACGGGCCCGCACCCACCTCGATGTCCTGGTCTACTCCGGACTCTGGCTCTCGGAGGACCCTCTCTTCCACGGCCTCCTGAAGGCCAAGGTCGAGGGCAACGCGCAGGTCCGGATCATGCTGGGAGACCCAGGCTGCGACGCGGTGCGGCAGCGCGGCATAGACGAGGGGCACCGCATCATGGACGGCAAGATCCGCAATGCCTTGGTGAACTACCATCCGCTCTTCGCGAGCCACCCAGATATCGGCTTCCGGCTCCATGACGCCACGCTCTACAACTCGCTCTTTCGATCTGACGACGAGATGCTCGTGAACACGCACGTCTACGGAATCGGCGCCTACATGGCCCCTGTTCTGCACCTGCGCCGACTGCCGGGCGGCGGGCTCTTCGACACCTACGCCCGTAGCATCGAACAGACTTGGGGCAACGCACGCCCGGTCACTGACGCCGACATGGTGGGAGCCTGAACATGGGACGCATCGACTACCTTCACGACCCGGACGCCCCGCCGGCCAACTCGGTGGTGCCGTCCGTCGTGGCGTTCGTGCGGAATGAGGAAGGTGCCGTCCTGCTCATTCAGCGCTCGGATAACGGCCGTTGGGCTCTGCCTGGTGGCGGCCATGACGTCGGCGAGTCCATCAGTGACACCGTTGTGCGCGAGGTCTGGGAAGAGACCGGCATCAAGGCCGAAGTCATAGACATCTCTGGCATCTACACCGACCCCGGGCACGTGATGCTCTACGACGACGGAGAGGCACGGCAGCAGTTCAGCATCTGCTTCCGCGCTCGCCCCGTTGGTGGTGATATCCGAACGAGCGACGAAACAACTCAGGTCCGCTGGGTCACCCCAGCGGACCTGTCCACGTACGACATCCACTCGACCATGCGGCTCCGAATCGAGCACGCCATGGACGAGGCGCGGCCGACGCCCTACATCGGCTGACGCTTGACCTCTGCCAGCCGCAGCACGACCCGTGCAGTGCAGGCGAGGATCTCCGGTTCCGCACGCCGGATAAAAGTACCGATGAGGCTGTCGGGCCCGTACCGACCGGCGATCTCGTCCACCCGGTCCACCGGGTTGGTCGACGTGCCGTCTGGCGTCGTGTTCATGTCGCAGTAGCAGAGCGCGTCCGCAAGGTCAGGGTGCTCGCGCGGGAACTCGGCTTCCAGCTCGTCGCGCATTCCACGCGCTTCGGCTTCCATCCACGCACAGGAGTGGTGCGCGACCAGGCGCACGATGCGCTCGTCCGCATGCGCGACATCCCGGAGGTATCGAGCGCCGTCGAGCGGGTGAAACCCAGTCTTGGCCAGGTCGGGCGCGTACCCGATGTCGTGCAGTACGGCGGTGGCCTCCAGCAACTCGGCGTCGCTCCCGAGGATCGGGGCCAGGCTTCGGGCCCGCTCGGCCACGCCCTGGCAGTGCGCCCACCGGCGCGGCAGCGGATCGGCAAGCAGCTTCTCCGCGAGGGGGAACGCCCACTCGATCAATCCCGTGGTCGTCAAGGTTCCGGAGACTCCGTTCGCTTCGGCAGCGCACGAACAGTGCGCTGCTTGCCTTGCCGGGCCCCGGAAAGCAGGCCGGCGGATTCCAGCTTGCCAAGAGCCTTGGTCACGGTAGGCCGCGAGACACCGAACCGAGTGCTGAGCTCTGTCGTACTCGGGAAGCTTGCCCCCACCGCGAGGTTGTCATCCGTGATGACGTCCTCCAAGCGTTCAGCCAACGGCCGACGATCCTCTCCTGAACCTGGCCTGACTACTCGCCACCGCCCTCCCGGGACCGGTTCGGCAAGCCCATCCCGGTGCAGGACCGCGAAGGCTCGTAGCGCCACGCCACGAGATACTGCGTAGTCGCGCATCAAAGTGCGGAGTGAGGGGAGTTCGGACATGTTCCCATCGGCTTCGATCTGCCTCCGGAGAGCATCCGCGATCTTCAGGAAGGTCCCCCGTGGGCTGGTCTGCTGCGGCACGCGCTAGCCCTCTCGTCGTCGTTGTCTCCAGCCTGCCACGAACCATGAGAACCAGCGGGGGCGCTTCTCGCGCCAACATCGCTGGATGGCTCTCGCCATGTGGTCACCCTTCGAACCCGTCCAGCGTCTACACACAGAACGAGCTGACAGTGGAGGGGTGACCAGGCATCATATCTGGTTAGCGGAACCATTCAAGGGGGCTAGGGCATGCAGATCTTTATCAGCTGGTCAGGGGAGAATTCAAAGCAATGCGCGGAAGCGCTCAGAAGTTGGCTTCCGCTAACGAATCAGGAAATCTCGCCGTTCGTATCTTCGCAAGACATATCAAAGGGAGAGCGCGGCCTTTCGGCAATCGCGAGCCGTCTCCAGGAGTGCTCCTTCGGGATAGTATGTGTTACTCGCGACAATCAATCAGCTCCGTGGATCAACTTCGAAGCCGGGGCCCTATCGCGAGAACTGGGTGAAAGCTCACTCATCCCATTTCTTCTTGACATGCCAATCAAAGACCTATCTGGCCCGCTGTCACAGTTTCAAGCAACAGACAGTCTGAGCGATAGCGACGTATGGTCGATGGTGAAATCGATCAACGACAAGTGCAAGAATCCAATAGACCAAGAGCGACTGCGGAAAATCTTCGACGCATTTTGGGATGAACTTGCGCAAAGCTTGCATGGTATTCGATCAAAGCGGACGGAGGAGAGGGTCGTACCTGAGCGCGGCACTCCTGACATCCTCAATGAACTTGTCGGACTGGTGCGCGAACAGAGTAATCGCATCGGCGCCCTGCAAGGTTTGGTCCGCGAAACGCAGGGATCCGTATCCCACTACACCATCAATGAACCACACGAGGTGAAAATTTCCTCCGAGTCGGAGAGTGAAAAGGATGCAAATAGAAGGCTCATCAATACCTCCGCGACAATTAGGAAAATGCTCGGTGCCGAGAAAATCATAGACATCAGCCGAACGAATTACGGACTCAAGGTCAAGTGCGGCGCCGAGCATCTCCCTTTCGTGCAAGCATTGGCCTCTAGGATCCAAGATTTGGCAGCCAGGAACTCGGTAGCCTTGGACATCTATTGCGGTACCGAGGTGGTCGTTTTTGCGCCGTTCTAAGCATCGAACGACGAAGCCTCAGCTACCTCTTCCCCTGGGGGCGGCAGGTTGCGGCTCCGACTTGTCTTTAGGGCGACCGTCCGAAGCTGTGCTTCCATGCATCGCGTGTACGCCCTCCCCGGCGCGAGCGCTGTGTAGCAGCCTCCTTGGGGCCAGAAGTCCTTGACCTGCATAGGGGGCGACGAAGTGGGATCTCAGTCGAGGTGCGGCGCACGCACCAAAGCTGGCACGGCCTGCCGAAACCTCGCGGTAGTCGGCACATCTCGTTGCGCGAAGCACCAAGGTCCTTGGTCGGCCTACGGAGTCGCTCAGCGCAAGGAGAGAGAAGCCAGGGCGAAGAAGCGCAAGATCCGCAAAAAACGGTAGTCGCCGCCACCGCGACGTTCAGAGTCGGCGCAGTCTCATCCGTCGCCTCGTTCGCAGCCGTTCATTATCTCGGCAGACCTGACGAGTGGACCCGCGCGGACTAGGGAGAACGATGCCGTGCGGGGTTGGAACGCGTGTTGCTGATGTGGTGCCGAGGACCAGCCGCGTCTCCAGGCGTGGGCCATGTACGGGCCAGGCCGTAAGCCCGGAGAGCCGGATCGGGGATAAGTGCAGGTCAGCGATATGGCAGTTGGCTGGGCTGACCGGTCTTGAAAACCGTCGTGGCAGCGATGTCACCGTGGGTTCAAATCCCACACCCACCGCAGGCGAGAGGCCCCCGACCAGTACGTAGGGTCGGGGCCTCTGCCATAGGGTCGTGCTCATGGGGGATGCGAAGACTCGCAAGTGCGTCTGGTGCGAGAAGCAGTTCACGCGGCGTTCGTTGTGGCGGGCGAAGCGCTACTGCAAGCGGCGGCACCAATGCGCGCACTACGGCGCGATACTGGTGGGCTCCCTGTTCTCCTGAACGGTCAGGTAGTTCAGTGGCCGGCCGAGCAAGCGCACGCCTCAGAGGTCGGCTGCACGCCGCGGGTTGCCCGGGCCCAGTCGACCATGCGGGCCCGGTCGCCCGGGGGAGCGTGGCAGCAGGAGACCGTTGCCGACGTCTTCGAGGCGATCGAGGAATCCCTGAGCTGACGGCCGCCCCCGGGGGCGGGACCGTCCGTTCGCGGTGCCGGTGCCCGCGCGGAAACCGGGGAGCTCCCGTGGGAGGCCCCGACGTACGGTGGCCGCATGGTCGATCGGCTGGAGATCAGGGTGGTGTCGCGGGGGCCCCGGTTCGGGGCCCATCTGCGGTTCCTGGTCAATGGTGAGGACGTGGTCACCGGGGCGGTCGGCGAAGGGGGACGGGGGCTGTTCGCCGTCGGGCCGGTGGGTGCGGAGCTCGGGCCGTTGCGAGGCAACGGGGAGGCGGTGCGGGTGGAGTTGGGGGGAGCCGGAGTGTTCGGGCGCCTGCTGCGGGTTTCTGTCCGTGATCGTCCAGCGGTTCGGGGGCATCGTGCAGTGGTCCGACTGGCAGGTTCCGGATGGGGAATCCGCTCCGCCGGAGTTCCACTTCGATGCCGGTCAGTACGACGCCGAGCCGGCTCGCGTGGACGCGGAGCCGGGGCGGCCCGGGTCTTCCTAGAGCTGGCCGGTCCGAGGGCCTTCGGGCGTGCCGCGCTTGTGCGCTCCCCTCGAGGCGGGCCTTACGTGCTTGGCGCGGCCGTACCGGGGCATCAGCCCGGTGACGCGATCGGCAAGGCGTCGTAGGGCGTTCGGCCTTCATGGCCGGGTGGGAGTGAGGAGACGTGCCTGTGGGCGATGTGTGGGCGTTCGGGCGGGACAGTGGCTTCGTCGCGGGGCAGGCGCTGGTGGGCTTCGACGTGGAGTCCACCGACGGGGTCATCGGGCATGTGGAGCGCCTGGAGGACGAGCCCGGTCGGCAGCACCTGGTGGTCGACACCGGGGTGTGGAAGTTCGGCAGGAGCGTGCTGATTCCGGCCGGTGCGGTGACCGTCGTGGACGGTGAGGAGCGGAAGGTGAAGGTCGCGGCGTCCCGGGAGGAGATCAAGGCGGCTCCCCGGTTCGCCACGGACAGCGAGACGACCGACCACGGGTATCTGACCGAGGTCGGGGCGTACTACGTCGCCCTGCGTGCCTGAACCCGCAGGACGACCGGGGGAACCCCAAGGGTGTGGCCCCCTCCTCCGACGTCGGAGGAGGGGGCCACACCGCTTGGCGGTCCCGTCGTGGACCCGCTTATCAGAGCCGTTCGATCCAGATGTTGCGGAACCTCGGGTTCTCACCGGGGTCCCCGTGGTCCTGCAACTTGATGTGGCCCGGTGCGGGGCCCTCGGGGCGGCCCGCGCCGGTCGGGCCCGCGATGGCGACGTTCTTGTGGACCGTCCTGCCGTTCCACCGGAGAGTCACCCGCGCGTCCTCGGTCTTCTTGCCGTCGCTGTCGAAGCGTGCCGCCCGGAACTCGATGTCGTAGCTCTGCCAGGTGCCGGGCGGCTTCGCCGCGTTGATGTCGGGGGCCTTGCGCAGGTAGATCGAACCGGCGTCGTTCGTGGCGGGTGCGTCGATCCCGAAGGACTCCAGTATCTGGAGCTCGTAACGCTCCTGGATGTAGACCCCGCTGTTGCCCCGGGCCTGTCCGGTGACGTCCGGCGGGTAGTGGGGCTGGTACCACTCGGCGTGCATCCGGAAGTCGCCGAACGTCTCCTTCGTCCGGATGTCTCCGCCGAACGACTCCACGGAGCCGTCCTCCGCCACCGGCCACTTCGCCGGGCCGCCGTCGTTCGATTCCCAGGCGTCCAGGTCCGTGCCGTCGAAGAGCGCGGTGCGCTTCGTCGGGGTGACGGTGAGGCTGTCGAGGTTCACATGGCCGTCGTCCTCGGGTCCGTAGGCGTACGTGATCGTGTTCGCGCCCTGCCGCAGGGGCACCGATTCGATGTGGGTCGCCCACGTGTTCCAGGCGACGGTGGAGTTCAGCCAGATCTGTTTGTGGCGCTCGCCGTTGACGTACAGGGTCATCGACCGGGGAGCGGGTCGCGGGTCGGAGTTCTGGCCGTTGGCGTACCGCAGCGCGAGGTCGTGCTTCCCCTTCTTGTCGGCGCGTACGGCGAAGGTGGTGCGGGAGCCCGGCTCCCAGTTGTTGTCGATGAAGCCGGTACCGGAGTAGCCGGAGTGGTTGTCGTTGAACTTGGTGCCGCCGGACAGTGAGGCGGACTCCGCCTCGTACACCGGCGGCGGCTTGGACCCGTCGGGCAGCGTGTTCAGGCTGTACCAGGCCTCGGTGCTCCACAGCTCCGCCCCGGACTCCGCGGCGAAGGGGCGCGGGGACTGCACGTGCACCACCCTGCCCGGGCGCAGGCCGTCCATGGCCAGCGTCACCGTCCTGCGGTCCTCGGAGAGCGTCGCGGACGTGACGTCGAGGGTCTCCTCGTCGACCTTCGGGCCGCCGTACCTCGGGGTCGCCACATAACGCCACTGCTGAGCTTCGTACTTGGCCGCCAGGTCCTCGGCGGTCTCCGCGGAGAGCGGCTGCGTGTACTCGATCTCGAAGCCGCCGTCGACCGCCCGCATGGCGCGCATGTCGAAGGCCCCGTCGCCGGTGAGCGCGAGCTTCTGCAGGCCGAACTTGAGCTTGCCCTCCTGGCCCCAGTTCCCCGCGTCGCCGATACCGCCGGCGTAGATCGCCCCGTCCGGGCCGAGGCTGATCCGGTTGATCCCGGCCTCCAGGCCCTGCGTCATCCGGAACACCGCGCCCTGGTACTCGCCGCCGACCTTCTCCAGGTAGGCCCGCTGGAGGCCGCCGTAGGTCACGTCGCCGAAGACCATCTGTCCGGCGAAGGGGCCTTCGGGCAGGAGGAGGGGGTTGCTCGGCGAGTTGGAGATCTCCCCGTGCGGCAGCCAGAGCACCGGCTCGGTCACCGGCTGGTCGTCGTAGACGCCGTCCGGGTTGGTGTGGTGGTTGTAGAAGGCGCCCTGCTCGATCCGCACCAGCTTCGACGTCGGCACGTACGCGCCCTGGTTGTCGGTGGCGAAGATCTCGCCCTCCGGGCCCCAGCCGAGGCCGTTCGGCGTGCGCAGCCCCCCGGCCACGTACGACACCTTGCCGGTCTTCTTGTTGATCTTGAGGGTGGACCCCCGGCCGGGCACGTTCTGCGGGTCCTGGGTCGCGCCCCCGGGGACCATGGCGATGCCCGTGCTGACGTAGAAGTGCCCCTCCTCGTACAGCAGCCCGAACGCGAACTCGTGGTAGTTGCCGCCGAACGGCCAGGTCGCGATCTGGCGGTACTCGTCGGTGACCTCGTCACCGTCCTTGTCGACCAGTGCGGTCAGGCCGTCCTTCTCGGAGACGTAGAGGGTGCCGTCGACGTACTTGAGGCCCATCGGCTCCAGCAGGTTCTCGGCCACCAGCTTCTTGGTCACCTTCGACGGGTCGGTGTTCCCGGTGACGTTGTCGAGCAGATACACCTGCCCGAGCTCACTCTCCCTGCTGCCGCCCCAGGTGCTGACGGCCAGTCGGCCGTCCGGCAGCCAGTCCATGCCGGTGACCTGCGGTTCGAAACCGTCGGGGCGCAGATCGGTCAGCGTGTAGTCGGGGTGCACTCCGGCCAGCGGCAGGCCGTCGCCCGGTGACTCGTCGATGCCCTCGCACAGCTTGCGGCCCGGGGAGGTGACCCGGGTGACATCGGCGTCGGTGCTCAGCACCGAGGTGGGGACGACGGAGTACGCGCCCGCCCCGGGCGGACGCCACTCCAGCAGGAGGCGCTGGTCGTACTCGCCGTCCCAGTGGTCGATGCGCAGCGCGTGGTGGCCCGCGGCCAGCTCGGCCGAGCCTTCCTTGGGCTGGGCGCCGTGCTTGCCTCCGTTGTCGATGATCTCCGTGCCGTCGATGATCAGCCGGGATCCGTCGTCGCTGGTGATGCGGAAGTCGTACGTCCCGGCCGACCCGACGTTCAGGTTCGCGGTGACCTCGGTGACGAACTTGCCGCTCAGCCCGAAGTCGTCGGCGGTGGTCCAGTCGATCGTCGGCTTCAACTCGTCGACGTTGGGCGTCTGTCCGGGCTTGAGCGTGCAGAAGTCCTCCAGGGCCATCTGTACGTCGAAGACCCGCATGGTCACGCCCGGTTCCTGTGGCGGTATGTCGGGAGGCTGGGCGGCGGCCTGGCCCTGGACGAGGGTGGAGAGGAACACGGCTGAGACGAGTACGGTCAAGCGCCGCATGGGCCTGCCTCCTTGGGGGCCGAGGCAGCTGGCGGTCGGTGGCTGACGGGCTGCCGCACATCAGTGAAGGGCAGCCCCCGCGGAAAAGGCAACAGGTCGGCAAGCGCTTTCTATTTTATCGTTGTACATGGGGTGGGTGTTTGATCATCGGAGTCGGTTCCTATTCGCTTGCGTCTCCTGCGGAAGTGGGGCTCACGACGTTGTTGGATGCAGACAGAAAGCGCTGTCTTGAATGCTCCTTCAAGCCATGCCGTTCGTCTCCTCGCCGCGCCTTGTCGTCAGTCGGGCCGCCGAGGCGATCGCGGCGCGGGCCTCGTGTTCCGGCAGACCCGTGCGGACGGCGGCCGCGGTGAGCGCGTCGGCCAGGGCGTCGCCGAAGCCGTGTTCGTACGCGCGGCAGGCCGCCCAGAACAGTCGGGTGTTGCGCTGGCCCTCGTGGGCGGCCAGCACGAACTGGATCAGGCCCTCGCCCCGGCGGTCCGGAGTGGGGGCGAGGCCCGCACCCGTGGTGGCCGTGGGCGGGCGGCGGGGCTGGGTGAGGAGGCGGAGCAGGGCGCGGGGGCACGGGGCCGGTGCGAGGTGGGCGGTGCCGGGGGCCAGGCGGTAGCGGCCGCGGGCGGTGACCGAGCCGGGGCCGACCAGGTAGCCGCCGCTGCCGCGGATGTCGATGCCCGGGGCGAGGCGGCCGGCGGAGTTGGGGACCGTCGCGTCGGCGGGCCCCGCCAGCCAGAGGTGGCGGCCGCCGCTCGGGGTGAGCACCGTGACCGTCGGCGGGATCGTGAACAGGTGCTGGAGGGCCAGCTGACGCAGCGCGCCCGCCGCGTCGCTGCCGTACGCCGGGTCGACGTCCAGGTCGATGCCGATGAGGCGGTGCGGGGCGCGTCCGCAGGCGATGCCGTAACCGGTGGCCCGGGGGGCGGCGGCGAAGAGGGCGCGGACGGCCGCGGGGTCGGTGGTGGCGTCGTGCACTCCGTGTCCCGGCAGCCCGCACTCGCCCCGGCAGTGCGTCGGGGGCTGCTGATCGCCGCGGTGGGGGGAGCGCAGGGCGGGGAGCTTGGTGGCGGAAAGGGGGAAGACGGGGAGGCCGCGCCCGGCGGCGGCCAGGGCATGGGCCAGGGCCAGGGTGTGGGTCTGCCGGTCGGTGGTGGCCATGGAACGAGTTTCGTACATACGTTCGAAGAAGGGAAGGGGGGGGTGGTCGGGAGGCGGGCGAGGGCAGGCTCGGGGGCGGCCGATGAGGGTGAGTGGCGGAACGCTTCTTCCCCGGCGCCCCAACGGTCGCCGCGATTCCCTCGCTGACCTGGACTTCTCTGCGGCTTGGGAGGTTTATCCGCTCTTCGTCATACGGGAGAGGGAATCGGGAGGTGGTGAGGGATTCGCCGGGGATGTGCTGGGCAACTCTGGTCTCGCGACGTTGTGAACAGCACCGGGGTGGTCGGCCGACTTCCCCGGAATCGGCCGAAGATGAAGCCGCAGTTCCGCTTTCTGGAGGAAATGACATGGCAAGTATCCGTACCGCTCGCGTCCTCGCCGCCGTCGCTGCTCTGCCCCTGACCGTCGCGCTCTGCGGCGGGGTCGCCGTGGCGGACAACGGCTCCTTCGCGAACGACGGATCGAACGCGGCCGTGGCGACGATCGGCGGCAGCGGTGTCGGCGGCAACAACTCCGGCAACTCGTCCACGACCCAGCAGCAGGCCGTCGGCGCCGGTGCGTCGAACCAGAACACGTCCGCCCAGGTGAGCAACTCGGCCTTTGTGCCGATCGATCAGTCGGACCACAGCGTCGCGGTGAACTTCACGCCGTTCTTCTGGTGATCCGTCCGGTGATCCTCATCGGGTGACGTGTGCGTCGGGACCTCCCGGGGGGTGGGTTCCGGCGGACCGGACGGCAGCCCGCACGGCGGCACTTCGGTGCCGCCGTGCGGGCTGCCCGCGTCTTGACGGGAAGTCGAGATCTGACGGACAGCCAGATGTGATGCTCTGGAGGCCCCTGCGTGCATCTCGCTCCTACGGAACGCCAGCAGTGACCCCCGTCGAACTTCGTTCGTTCTTCCGTGCGTTGACGGACGACGAGGCCGCGCCGGGGAGCGAGCGGCAGCGGTGTCGGCTGCTCCGGCGGATCGGCGCCGACCGGCTGCTCGGGCTTGGCCGGCCCGAGGCGTACGGGGGCCGGGGCCCCGGCCCCCACGAGCAGTTCGTCTTCTTTGACAAGGCGTACCGGGCCGGCGCCCCCGCCCCGGCGAGGCCAGCGGGGTGAAGTTCGCGGGCACGGAGGGCGCGGTCGAGGTCTACCGGATGTGTCAGGAGGCCGTGGGCGAGAGGGGGGGTGGGGCGGGAGCTGAAGCCGTACGGCCGGAGGCCGACAACGGCCGGCGAGGCCGGGCGCGATGAGCTGTCCGACGTGCTCCTGTGCTTCGTCGGCCGTGCCGCCGCCACCGCCGGGCGCGGCAAGGACCCCGTCAACGAGTCGGCGCTCCCAACTACCCGGGCGACGTGCTGCGGTTGACCGGGCGGATTACGGAGGTGGCCGGCGAGGGACAGGCCGAGCCGGTCGACGGGGGGTCGGTCGAAGCGGTCGTCCAGGTCATCGGCGGCAACGGCATCGGCCGCCACGTCACCGGCACGGTCACCATCGCCCTCCCGCGGAAAGGCGAAGGGAAGCATGAGCATCCGAAGAGCCGACTTGCTCGGCGGGAAGGCCGCGATCGTCGGTATCGGGGCCACCGAGTTCTCCAAGGACTCCGGCCGCGGCGAGCTGAGACTGGCCGTCGAGGCGGTCCGTGCCGCTCTCGACGATGCCGGCCTCGCCCCCGCCGATGTGGACGGGCTCGTCACCTTCACCATGGACACCAGCCCCGAGATCACCGTCGCCCAGGCGGCCGGGATCGGCGAGCTGTCGTTCTTCTCCCGGATCCACTACGGCGGCGGCGCGGCCTGCGCCACCGTGCAGCAGGCCGCGCTCGCGGTGGCCAGCGGCATCGCGGACGTCGTCGTCTGCTACCGGGCCTTCAACGAACGCTCCGGCCGCCGCTTCGGCTCCGGCGTCCAGCGGCCGAGCCCACGGCCGAGGGCACGGCGCTCGGCTGGAACCTCCCGTACGGGCTGCTCACCCCCGCCTCCTGGGTGGCGATGACGGCCCAGCGCTACCTGCACACCTACGGCCTGGGGCCGGAGGTCTTCGGGCACGTGGCGGTGGTCGACCGGCTCCACGCGGCGCGGAACCCGGCGGCGTGCTTCCACGGGAAGCCCATCACGCTCGCCGACCACGCCGCGTCCCGCTGGATCGTGGAGCCGCTGCGGCTGCTGGACTGCTGCCAGGAGACCGACGGCGGCCAGGGCTCGTCGTCACCGGCGTGGAGCGGGCCCGCGATCTGCCCCGGCCGCCCGCCGTCGTCGTCGCCGCGGCGCAGGGGGCGGGCCGGTCGCAGGAGCAGATGACGAGCTACTACCGGGACGGGCTCAACGGCCTGCCGGAGACCGCCGTTGTCGCCCGGCAGCTCTGGCGCGGCTCCGGGCTGTCCCCGGCCGACATCGATGTGGGCATCCTCTACGACCATTTCACCCCGTTCGTCCTGATGCAGTTGGAGAAGTTCGGCTTCTGCCGACCGGGGGGGGCGACTTCGTCGCGGCGGACGCCCTGCCCCTGAACACCCATGGGGGCCAGCTGGGGGAGGCGTACCTCCATGGGATGAACGGCATCGCGGAGGCCCTCCGGCAGATCCGCGGCACCTCGGTGAACCAGGTGGCGGGCGCGGCAAGGTCCCTGGTCACGGCCGGTACGGGCGTTCCGGCGTCGGGCCTGGCCCTCGGTACGGACGGCTGAGCGGCACCTTCCGGGTACGGGCGGCTCCCCGGGGCGCTCGGGGGCGGACCCTGACGGAGGGGGGAAGGCCCGTCCACCTTCAGGAGGTGCAGGGTGGACGCCCCCTACAACCTGAGGCGGACAGCGCTTCGGGACCTGGGGCCGATCCCCTCGGCGGCGCCCGCTCCTAGCGTTGAGTACATGACCACGCCAGTCTGCACGGGCGCCTCCAGGGCGGCCTCCGCCACCGCCGGACACCACCCCCACCCGCCCTACGCGTCGTTCTCCTCGTACGTACGGGCCCGGGGACCGGTCCTGCTGCGTACCGCGCGCTCGCTCACCGCGAACCCGTGCGACGCGGAGGACCTGCTGCAGACCGCGCTCGCCAAGACGTACGTGGCCTGGGAGCGGATCGAGGACCACCGGGCGCTGGACGGCTACGTCCGCCGGGCCCTGCTGAACACCCGCACCTCGCAGTGGCGCAAGCGCAAGGTCGACGAGTTCGCCTGCGAGGAGCTGCCCGAGCGGGAGAGCCTTCCGACGCCGGACCCGGCCGAGCAGCAGTCGCTGCACGACGCGATGTGGCGCGCGGTGCTCAAGCTCCCGGACCGCCAGCGTGCGATGGTCGTCCTGCGCTATTACGAGGACCTGAGCGAGGCCCAGACGGCGGAGGTCCTCGGCGTGTCGATCGGTACGGTCAAGAGCGCCGTCTCCCGCGCCCTCGGCAAGCTCCGCGAGGACCCGGAGCTGACACCGGTCCGCTGACGCGAGCCCGCAGACTCCGGCCCGTCGAAGCGAGTCCGCGCCGACGCCGGCATGCCGGTTTCACGATCCCGGAAGAGTCTCCCGCAAGGCCCCGGTCAGGAATTCCGTCCCGCGAGTAGTGACATACCGCGTGGTATGTGCGCAGAATCAGCGGAAACCTACTGCCGCGTAGCGCCCACCGGGAGGACGCCGTGCTGAGCACCATGCAGGACGTACCGCTGACTGTCACCCGCATCCTGCACCACGGGATGACGATTCACGGGAAGTCGCAGGTCACGACCTGGACCGGCGAACCCGAGCCGCACCGCCGTACGTTCGCCGAGATCGGCGTCCGCGCCACCCGGCTGGCCAATGCGCTCCGCGACGAGCTGGGCATCGACGGCGACCAGCGGGTCGCCACGCTCATGTGGAACAACGCGGAACATGTCGAGGCCTACCTCGCCATCCCCTCCATGGGCGCCGTGCTCCACACCCTCAACCTCCGGCTCCCGCCCGAGCAGCTCGCCTGGATCGTCAACCACGCGGACGACAAGGCCGTGATCGTCAACGGTTCGCTGCTGCCGCTCCTCGTGCCGCTGCTGCCCCACCTGCCGAGCATCGAGCACGTCGTCGTGGCCGGTCCCGGCGACCGCTCCGCCCTCGCCGGGATCACGCCCCGCGTGCACGAGTACGAGGAGCTGATCGCGGGCCGCTCCACCACGTTCGACTGGCCCGAGCTGGACGAACGCCAGGCCGCCGCCATGTGTTACACCTCCGGCACCACGGGCGACCCGAAGGGCGTCGTGTACTCGCACCGGTCGATCTACCTGCACTCGATGCAGGTCAACATGACCGAGTCGATGGGGCTGACCGACAAGGACACCACCCTCGTCGTCGTGCCCCAGTTCCATGTGAACGCCTGGGGTCTGCCGCACGCCACGTTCATGAGCGGCGTCAACATGCTCATGCCGGACCGCTTCCTCCAGCCCGCCCCGCTCGCCGACATGATCGAGCGCGAGCGCCCCACGCACGCGGCCGCCGTGCCCACCATCTGGCAGGGCCTGCTCGCCGAGGTCACCGCCAGCCCGCGCGACCTCACCTCCATGGCCAACGTGACCATCGGCGGCGCGGCCTGCCCGCCCTCGCTGATGGAGGCGTACGACAAGCTCGGCGTCCGGCTCTGCCACGCCTGGGGCATGACGGAGACCTCGCCGCTGGGCACCATGGCCCACCCGCCCGCCGGGCTGAGCGACGAGGAGCAGTGGCCCTACCGGGTCACCCAGGGCCGCTTCCCGGCCGGAGTCGAGGCGCGGCTGGTCGGCCCCGGCGGCGAACACCTCCCGTGGGATGGCGAGTCGGCCGGTGAGCTGGAGGTCCGGGGCCCCTGGATCGCCGCGGCCTACTACGGTGGCTCCGACGGCGAGCACCTGCGCCCCGAGGACAAGTTCAGCGAGGACGGCTGGCTGAAGACCGGTGATGTCGGCGTGATCAGCACCGACGGCTTCCTCACGCTCACCGACCGGGCCAAGGACGTCATCAAGTCGGGCGGCGAATGGATCTCCAGCGTCGAGCTGGAGAACGCGCTGATGGCCCACCCGGAGGTCGCGGAGGCGGCGGTCGTCGCCGTACCGGACGAGAAGTGGGGGGAGCGGCCGCTCGCGACCGTGGTCCTCAAGGAAGGCGCCGCCGATGTCGACTACGAGGCGCTGAAGGCGTTCCTCGCCGAGTCGGGCATCGCCAGGTGGCAGCTGCCGGAGCGCTGGTCGGTGATCCCCGCCGTGCCGAAGACGAGCGTGGGGAAGTTCGACAAGAAGGTGATCCGCAAGCAGTACGCGGCAGGCGAGCTGGACGTCACCCAGCTCTGAGCTTCCGCGCCGCACGTTTCACGTGAAGCAGGGCGGGGGCGGTACGGAATCCCGTACCGCCCCCGGCCTGTTCTGCTTTCGCGTGCGCTCAGTTGGTGCCGATCTTCGCCAGCAGGTCGACGATCCGCGACTGGACCTCGTCGCTGGTCGACCGCTCCGCCAGGAAGAGAACGGTTTCACCCGATCCGAGCCGCGGCAGCTCCGCCTGGTCCATCCCGGCCGAGGTGTAGACGACCAGCGGGGTGCGGTTCAGCTGCCCGTTGGCCCGCAGCCAGTCGACGATCCCGGCACGCCGACGGCGAACCTGCATCAGGTCCATCACCACGAGGTTCGGCCGCATCCGGCCCGCCAGGTCGACGGCCTCGCTGTCCGTCGCGGCGCGCGCCACCTGCATCCCGCGCCGCTCCAGGGTCTGCGTCAGCGCCACCGCGATCTCCTCGTGCTCCTCGATCAGGAGCACCCGCGAAGGATGCTGTTCACTGTCGCGCGGGGCCAGCGCCTTGAGGAGGACGGCCGGGTCCGCCCCGTACGCCGCTTCCCGGGTCGCCTGCCCGAGACCGGCGGTCACCAGCACCGGGACCTCGGCCGCGACGGCGGCCTGGCGCAGCGACTGCAACGCGGTACGGGTGATGGGACCGGTCAGCGGGTCGACGAAGAGCGCGGCGGGGAACGCGGCGATCTGGGCGTCGACCTCCTCGCGGGAGTTCACGATCACGGGACGGTAGCCCCGGTCGCTCAGCGCCTGCTGGGTCGGTACGTCGGGGGCGGGCCAGACCAGCAGTCGGCGCGGGTTGTCCAGCGGCTCGGGCGGCAGCTCGTCGTCGACCGGGTGCGGGTGCGGCCGGTTGGCGACCTCGACCGCGCCCCCGGGCCCGTCCAGCGGCTCGGGACCCTCGGCACCCTCGTCGGGCGCCCCTATGGCGTACGCACGCCCCTCCGCGACCGGCGGCGCGAGCAGCTGCCCCTCGCCGTAGGCGGCGCCGGGCCCGCCGCCCGTGTGACCCGGCTGACCCGGTTGTCCGAGCTGACCCGGCTGGGCGTGCTCGTGAGGCGGGGCCACGGGCTGGTTCTGCTGCGGTCCGGGCGGGGGCGTGGGCGCGTTCGTGGTCGCGGGAGCGGGCGTCGGCGCCGTCGGCGGTGCGGCCTGCTGGTTGCCGGGGGCCCGGGCCGGGGTGCGGTCGCCCTCCGGCGGGGCGGCGAGCTTGCGACGCCGGCCGGCCCCACCGAGACTCTGGTGCGGCTGGTTCTGCTGATGCGCGAGGTGCTGGGCGAACGGCACGCCCTGGCCCAGCGTGCGCACGCTGAAGGCCCTCCCCTGCGTCGAGTCGGGACTGGTGCCCTCCGGCATCGGCTCCTCGGCGGGCAGCGGCTGCCGCCGAGCGTCCGGGGCCGGAACGCCCGGGTCACCGTCGGCCGGCTGCGCCTCGGGGCCGGTGACGGCGGCGACGCCGGTGGTGTGCGCGGTCTGCCCGGTGTCGCCCCAGGAGCCGGTCTCCGGACCCTGCCCTGCTGCCGTCCCCGGCGCCGGGGGCAGGCCGTTCCCGGACGTATCCGCCCCGGGCAGGCCCTGCCCGGAGTGCGCGTCCGTCTGCGGGAGGTGGTGCGCCGGGGCCACGGGGTGCGCCTGCGGAGGGGTGTGGCCGACCTCCGGTGCGGTCCGTGCGTGATGGGCGCTCGCGTCGACGCCGGGGCCCGCCGGGGCGTCGGGGGCCAGCGGCGCCCGGTCCGCGTCGGCGGGCGGCAGGGCGAAGGCGGTACGCGGACCGGCGTCCGCCGCGGTGCGCTCCTGGGCGGCGGCCAGCGCGCGCCGGGCCCGTCGGCCACCCGGCTGCTGGGCCGGGTCCGGGGGTCCGCTGTTGCCGCCGTTGCCGCCGTTGCCGGACGCCAGGGCGGGGAGGGCGGCGGGCTCGCCCTCCCGACGGGCGCGCCGTCCGGTGGGCGGAACGGGCTGCTGCGGGTCCATCGGGACGCCCTGGGGTGGCACGGTCTGCCCGAGCTGCGGACGGCCGCCGCCCTGGGCGTTCTCGGCCGCGGTGACGACCGCCCCCTCCGAGGGCGCGGTGGGGGCCCCGGACGGGGCGGAGGTCAGGGCCAGTGCCTGGCGCTGCGGTTGCGGCTGCTGCTCCCGCACGCCGCTACCGGTGTTCCCGGCGTCCGTCCCGGGAACGGTGGTCAGGGCCGCTTCGGCGGGGCTGGGACGCCCGCGCCGCCGCCCGGAACCCTCGCCCTGCTGGGCCGGGATCAGCTCGGATGCCTGCTGCTCCTCGGGCGCGGCCGGTCCACGGCGCGCCCGCCGCCGCCCGGTCGGCTCGGCAACGGGCCGGTCGTCGGCGGCGGGAACGGAGGCGGAAGGTGCACCGGGAGCCACGGCCCCGGCCGTGCCGTCGGCAGCGCTCTCCGGCGTACCGGCCGGGCTGTCCAGGAAAGCGTCGGTGGAGGACCTGCGCGCCCGGCGCCGGCCGCCGCTGGTGACGCCCGGCGCTCCGACGCCTTCCGGCGACGACGAGGACATCGGGGCGGTGGGCTCCGGCGACAGGCCGTTCGCGTCCGGCTCCGGGGGCGCGATGGTGCCCGACGCCGCGCCGATGGGCACGTCGAGGACGTACGCGCTGCCGCTCATGCCGGGCATCTCGTGGGTCTGGAGGACCCCGCCGTGGGCCTGGACGATGCCGCGGACGATCGGCTCGTGCACCGGGTCGCCCCCGGCGAACGGTCCACGCACCTCGATGCGTACGACGTCACCGCGCTGAGCGGCGGCCACGACCACGGTGGAGTCGACGTAGCCGCCCCCGGGGACGGCCCGGGTCTTGCCGGTCGAGTCGACACCGCAGACGTCCGCGACGAGATGGGCGATGGCGGTCGCGAGCTGACGCGCGTCGACCTCGGCCTCGATCGGCGGGGCGTGCACGGCGAACTGGGCGCGCCCGGGGCCGATCAGCTCCACCGCCCCGTCGATCCCGCCCTTCACGATCCCCTCGATCAGGGCGGGGGCCTTGTGCAGCCCCTCCACCCCCGCGTCGAGGCGCTGGTAGCCCAGGACGTTGTCGACGAGCGTGGTCATCCGGGCGTACCCGGCGGCGAGGTGGTGCAGGATCTGGTTGGCCTCGGGCCACAGCTGGCCGGCCGGGTCGGAGGCGAGCGTGGACAGCTCGCCGCGCAGCTCCTCCAAGGGCCCGCGCAGCGAACCGCCGAGGACGGCGGTGAGCTGGGCGTGCTGGGCGCTCAGGGAGGCGAGCTGCTCGGCCTGACCCTCGATCTCGGCGGCGTACCGCTCGCTGCGGTCGGCGAGCTCGGCGGCGTGCGCCTCCTTCAGCGCTTCCAGTTCGGCCGCGTGCGCTTCCTTGAGCGCGGTGACCTCGGCGGAGTGGCTCGTGGTCAGCTCGGCGACGACGTTCTTGTGCTGGGCGGACAGCTCCTCGTACGGCCGGCGGTCGGTGAACGTCATCACCGCGCCGACGAGCTGGTCCCCGTCGCGCACCGGCGCGGTCGTCAGGTCCACCGGCACCCGGGCGCCGCTCTTGGACCACAGCACCTGCCCGCGCACCCGGTGCTTGCGCCCGGACTTGAGGGTGTCGGCGAGCGGGGAGTCCTCGTACGGGAACGGCTCGCCCTCCGCCCGCGAGTGCAGGATCAGCGGGTGCAGCTCCTGGCCGCCGAGGTCGCTGGCCCGGAAGCCGAGGATCTGCGCGGCGGCGGGGTTGACGAGGACGACGCGCCCGTCGGTGTCCGTACCGACGACGCCTTCGGACGCGGCCCGCAGGATCATCTCGGTCTGCCGCTGCGAACGGGCCAGCTCGGCCTCGGTGTCGACGGTGCCGGAGAGATCCCGTACGACGATCATGAGGAGCTCGTCGCCGGTGTAGCTGGAGTGGATGTCGTTGTACGCGGCCTGTCCGCTGTCGAGGCTCGCGCTGGTGACCTCGACCGGATACTCGTGGCCGTCGGTGCGCCGCGCGGTCATCCGCGTGGGCTTGGTCCTGCCCTGCTCGTCCGCAGCTTCGGGCCGTCGCATCGACCCCGGGATCAGCTTGGAGTCGAACTCCGGCAGCAGATCGAGCAGTCCGCGACCGACGAGCGCGGTGCCCGGGGTCTCGAACATCTCGAGGGCGATGGCGTTGGCGTTGACGACCGTGCCATTGCAATTGACGAGCAGAAGCCCGTCAGGAAGGGCATCGAGTATGGCTGCGAGGCGAGCAGTGCCTCGGGATGGCCTGCTGCTCACGACGACGCTTCCTCCCTGATTACCGCACCTTGCCGACAGCGGGCTCCATCTTGCCCCTCGGGCCGCAGACTGTCACTGGAGGAGTCTAAGGCCAGGGGAGGCCCCGGGGGCGGCGGATGAGGGGGAGCTCTCACCAAGGTTCTGTGCGCGCGGTGTACGCCAGGGGCCCATGCCGTGAGCGTCCGCACACCCTGTGACGTGCGCGGACGCGGGGCCCGGCGGTTCCTCCCGGGCCCCGGGAGCGCCCTGCGCCCCTTCGCCGGTGCGAACGTCTTTACGCCGTCGCCTTCACGCCGCCGACGAGGCCGCCGCCGACGGGTCGGCCGTCGGCGGGCCGCCGGTGCCGCCCGCCGCCGACGACGGGCTGCCGGACATCGGGCTACCGGACATCCGGGAGCACCGGTACGAGGCTGTTCCAGCGCGCGATCTCGCATCCGTCGCGGCGGCTGGCGGTGGTGTCCACGGCCCGGCCCTCCCAAGTGCCCACGATGCGCGCGGTGGCGTCGCCGCCGTGGATCATCGTGCACATCGTGCCCTCAGGGGTCTCCCGGAACAGCTCCTGCCGCCCGGCCCGGGTGGCCCCGGCCTCCGCCAGCCGGTCACAGGCGGCCTGCCCCTCCGGGTGGGTGCCCCCGGTGGGCCCGCACTCCAGCTCGAAGGTGCCGTCGGCCCCGGGGACCCCGGTGTTCTCCACGCTCACGGTGAGCCGCGTCCGCGCCTCGTCGGCCTCACCGGACCCGTTCCCCTCCCCGTCGTCCAGGAACCCGGGCAGCGGGAGGGGCACGGGCAGCGGGCCGAGGGCGGGCCGGGCGGCGGCGAACGGTCCGGAGGTCGGCACGGCGGAGGGCACCGGCCCGGAGGACGCGGCCCCGGAGGCGGTGGCGGTGGACGCCGGCACGGCGGCGGCGAGGACGGCGAGCGGGACGACGGCGGTGAGGGCGAGACGGCGCAGCATGCGAAAGCTCCAGGATCTCTGCAGCGGGGTCAACCGCGGGCGGTGGTCACGGGCGATCACGGACCCGCCCCGGTGCCCCGCTGACGGACGACGAACGGGCGACGACGACTGGACGACTGGCGGAGACCCGAGGCCCCCACCCCTCTCTAACGCGCACCGCGCCCGGACGTTGCGCCACCACGCCGAACTGCTTTGCCCTGCCCCCCGGAGGCCTAGTAACGTTGGCGGCGATTGGTGGCACGACGCTCGACTGTGTCATCATCTGCACGCACCACTCGCGTCCGCGCGAGGAGTGTGGAGGAGGCGTCGCCTAGTCCGGTCTATGGCGCCGCACTGCTAATGCGGTTTGGGTCTTAAAGCCCATCGAGGGTTCAAATCCCTCCGCCTCCGCTCCATCCCGAAGCCCCGTGCCCTTGGCATGGGGCTTCGGTCGTTCCGGGGACGAGGGGGCGCGCGGAGGGCGCGCCCGGGGTGGGCTTCAGAGGTCGTTTCCGCAGCTCAGCGGTGGTGCGGCTAATGGATTTCGCGTCACGGCGCAGGTCATGTAATGTTGTTCTCGCAACGCCGACCGGGAAGAAAAAGCCCGGAACGCCAAGCACTCGTAGCTTAACGGATAGAGCATCTGACTACGGATCAGAAGGTTGCAGGTTCGAATCCTGCCGAGTGCACAGCAGGCCAGAGGCCCCCAGGAGAAATTCTGGGGGCCTCTCGCGTTGCCCGTACAGCAGCGAAGTACAGCAACGGTAGTGGCCGTCGCGGTCTTCCCCCTTCAAAGGCTAGACGTGCGTCGTGCGACTGAACCCGAGGGAGGCCAGCCCTTCTGAGTGACACAGTCGATCCGAAGGGCCGCCGACCTCGGTCTGGAGAAGTTGGTAGGCGGCGCCGTGGGACTGCCCCCAGTGCATCGCCGCCCGCCACAGGATGCGTCCGATGCCCTTGCCTCGGGCCTCGGGTAGGACGGCGAAGTACTGGGGCATGAGCTGGGGGCATCCGATCGGATCCACGCGTACTTCCATGGGGCCGATCGCGCCGACGATGCGGTCTTCGATGGCGGTGGCGAGGACGGGGCCGCACCGGCCGGTCTGCATCTGGGTGTGGAGGAAGGCCAGGCCGTCGGCGGCCATCGTCTCGGCGAACGGGACGAAGGTGTTCTGCACGACGGTCGGCCAGGCGGTGATGGGGCGGACCGGGCCGTCCGGGGCGGGGCAGGGGCCGTTGGTGAAGTCCTTCAGCTGGATGCGGGTGCCGCGCGGGTGTGCAGTCTCGGGACCGAGAGGGCGTACGACCCGGGCGCCCGCCACGTCGTGCGTGGAGGCGAGCTTCGCGGCCAGCTCGGCGGCCTCATCCACGACGGTGTCGCGGGGCCCGTAGGCGAAGACCTTCACAGTGCCGCGTCCACGCCGACTCAGGGTGGGGATGAGAGTGTGCTCGGGCTGGTGAACCACGTCCTCGCGGAGGACTTTCTCGTCCTTCTCGCCGCCCCAGCGCCGGTCCTTGTCGTAGGGCAGGAAGTCACCCGTGTCGGCCGCTCGCAGGATGTCCTCGAACACGCTGACGGTCAGGGCATCGGGGTGGATGGGACCGAGAGTCGGCACGATCGGCGCGGTCAGTTGGGGCCGGAGCCAGTCCCAGCGGAAGAACATGAGCGGCACCCTAGCGGTGGGACGGGCAGGGCTCAGGCCCTGACGCGAGTACGCCGGGGCCTGAACGGAGTTGACCGGATCGTGTCGGTCAGTGGGGGTTGTCGTCACCGGCGTCGCAGGAGCACTCCGCGCTCTCCACGATCACGTCGAGGTCCTGGACGGCGGTGATCGACGCGGTCGCGACAGGCGGGGCGGCGCAGCGGGCCGAGGCCGGCGGGCCGGGGAGGATGGTCACCGGTACGGGCGGGGTCATGAGGCGTTCTCCTTGTCTCCGTGCTGGCAGTAGCTGTGCAGCGGCGCCTTGGCCTCCTGGTAGTGCTTGGCCAGGGGGCGGCAGACCCGGCAGGTGCCGGACAGGGCGCAGCCCTCGCACCCACCGGTGCGAAGCATGAGGCGGTCGGCGATCGCGCCGAGCCGGGTGAGGCCGTCGATGCCTTCGGCCATGAGGTCGATCTGGTCGTCGCGGCTGACCTTGCAGATCGACACCTTGGCGTGCGGGTCGGCGTGGAAGAAGGTGTGTCCCGCGTTGCAGCCGGCGAACGGCTTGCGCTGCCGCAGGTGGGCGGCGGACTGGGCGAGCAGCGGCTCACCGCCGCCGTAGATCGTGGGCGTCATGTTCGTGTACGCGTGGTTCTCGACGTTCCACTCGTCGGCGAGGGCGGCCATCTCGTCGGCCTCGGAGGCGTTGTCCTCGGTCACCACGACGTTGATCCGCAGCGGAAGCCCCGCCTCACGGGCGGCGTCCATGCCGCGCCGGAACGCCTTCCACGCCCCGCGGCGCTGGGTGAGCGTGTCGAAGGACTCCTCGCTCGCCCCGTACATGCTGAGCACCAGGCGGTAGGGCGGGCAGTCGCGGAAGAGCTTGAGGAGGTCCGGCCGCCAGAGCAGCGAGCCGTTGGTGGAGATGGTGAGCATCATTCCGGCCTGCCAGGCGTACCGGTACGCGCCCTGAAAGTGAGGATCCATGGTGGGCTCGCCGCCGGTGATCTGGAGCCAGAGGACACCGGCATCGCGCATGATGTCCAGCAGCCGCACCTTCTCCTCCCAGGCGAGGCCGGAGAAGGGCCGCTCGCCGAGGTAGCAGTGCTTGCAGCCGAAGTTGCAGCCGAGGTTGATCTCCCAGGAGGCCCGGCAGTAGCCGTACGGGGACGGCTCGCGTACCAGCACGGTGCCCTGCGCGGTCTGGCCGTCCAGGTCGAGGCCCCACATGTCGGCGGCGGTCTGTACCGCCCAGGTGGGAAGCGACCCACCGTCGGTGGCGGTCTGGCGCAGGCCCTCGTAGTGGTCGGCGGAGATTCGGGCGCCGGCCCGTGCTCCTGGCTTGAGGAGAAGGTGTCCGTCGAGGAATGGGGAGGCGATCAGAGCGTGGGCCATCGGTGGCCCTCCTTCCGGATCACGGAGCGGGACAGCACACGGGACTCCTGGCGGCCGGCGAGGCAGTGGATCTCGCCAAGCCCGTTACAGGTGCCGCAGGTCTTGCCGGACGAGTTGGCGCCGCTGCCACCGCAGTCCCCGCACCGTTCGTTGCGAGGCGAGCGAGGGCGCCGGGGCTTGTGCGGGCTCGCGATCAGCTGGTGCACGAGACCTCCTCCAGGGCGTCTTCCCAGGTGTGCTGCTTGGCGTGGTCGGCAAACAGACAACAGCCCTCACCGTCAGGGACCGGGGCGGCCACCGGGCAATCCGGCAACACGACAAGTTCCGCCTCGTCCGTCCCGTGCCAGCGGAGCCACAGCGCGGTCCCGTACGCGCCGGCGTCGGTGAGGAGACCGAAGTGCTCACCCTCGTCGTGCGCGGACAGCTGGCACTGCACCGCCCTGTCGATGTACTTGGCGGTCGACTTCTCCCGTGCTTCCTTTGCCAGGTCGAGGGCCACCCGGCGCCAGTGCGCGCAACGCATCACGACACCATCCGGAAGGACACGACGGCATTCCGTTCCTGCTGCGAGCACCGGGGGCAGACGCACGGCGGGTAGCGGCCCGGGTTCTCCGGGACCGCCGGGTCCTCGCCTACGCGTACCTCCGTGCGAGGTCCCCACGTCTGGCCGGAGTCGCGGGAGACCCGCAACGTCATCTGTACGTCGTCCTGTCCGTTCGCCATGGCCAGGAGCATCGCGATCCGTAGTCCCGGCCAGAAAGGCCAAGCGGATTACCCAACTTGGGTAACATCACCCTCGGTTGACCAAGTGCAGCGATCCGTAGTCCTCATGCCGGAGCGTGCCCAATGCCCGAGCCATCTCGCTCGAAGGAACTCCCGGTCAGCCTGCTCATGGACCCAGTGATGATCGAGGCATGCCAGGCCAGAGACTTCAGCCGCATCTTTCAGCTGGTCAAGGCACGAGCTGGCATCTATCCGTCGATGGTCGCGCGTCGCTGCGACCTGACCCCGAGCCGCGTGGGCGAGGTGATCGCCGGACGGCGGCAGCTGCTGCACATGGACGTGATCGAACGGATCTCGGACGGACTGCGCATCCCCGGACACATGCTCGGCCTTGCTCGACGCTCCTGGGAGACGCCGCCCAGCCTGACGGTCACGCCTCGCGATCCGGCCGAGATGCCGACCTCAGCCGTCGAACCACTGGCCGCCGGACTACCGGGGGCGGACGTCGACAGCATCCTCGCCCTGGCGGCCGAGCGGGATCTCAGCGCCTCGACGCTGGACGCGCTGCATTCGTCGATCGCGGACTACTGGCGCCGGGACGACGAGCACGGCGGCGAGACCTTACGGCCGGCGGTCGTCGGCCAGCTCCGCTACGTCGTCGACCTCCTCAAGGAGCAGCGTCCGGCTCCTTTACGGGACGGCCTGCACAGCATCGCGGCCGAACTGGCCCGGCTCACCGGATGGACCTACTTCGACGCCCGCCAGTACAACCAGGCACGCGTCTACTTCACTGAATCCCTCGGACTGGCCAAGGCCATCGACGACCGCCAGTTCATGGCCAACGTCCTCGCCTGTATGAGCCTCCAGGCCACCTACCAGGACAAGCCCGGCGACGCCCTCGCACTCGTCACGGCCGCCCAGGACCAGGCCCGAGCGGCCGTGGGGACGACACCGCGCGTGCTGTCCATGCTCGCGATGCGCGAAGCTTTCGCCCACGCCACCCTTGGCAACCACGGCGCGACCCACACCGCGATTTCGGAAGCCCACACCCAGTTCGGACGGATCGGCGCCAGCGATCCGGACCCGGCATGGGTCGCCTACTTCGACGAACCGAAGCTGATCGTGGACACCGGCATCGCGCACGGCCGCCTGGGCGAAGCCGCCCTCGCCGAACCCCTCATCGCGGACGCCCTCCGCCGAGAACACCGGACGAACCACCGAGGCCGCGCCTTCCACGCCTTCTGGCTCGCCCGCACCCAGCTCCAGCGCGGCAAACTCGACGAGGCGTGCCACACGGCCATGGACGCCCTGGTCCCGGCGGCGGCCGTTAGCTCACAACGAGTCGCCGGCCACCTTCGGGAGTTCTACGAGCAGCTGGAGCCCTTCCGTCGGGAACCGGCCGCGGTGGCGTTCGAGTCCCGGCTCCGGGAAGTGCTGCCCCGTCAGGTCAGCGGATCGCCTCGTCCATGAGCACGTAGAGCAGCCCGACCAGAGAGCCACTGCTGACGATCTCGCGGCGGTCGATCATGCCTCGTACGTCGGCCAGCGGGATCCACTCGATCCGGTCCGATTCGTTCTTCTCGGTCGGCGGGCCCTCGTACGTCGCTCCGTCGGCCCGGAAGACGTGGTGCTGGGAGTCGGTGATGCCGTTGGCAGGCTCGGCGTAGATGAGGGGTGTGATTGGGCCGGGCCGCCAGCCGGTCTCCTCCAGCACCTCACGGGCCGCCGCATCGGCCGGCGTCTCGCCCTCCTCCACCAGACCCATGGGCAGCTCCCACGCCCAGGCGTCCGTGATGAAGCGGTGCCGCCACATCATCAGCACCTCGCGTCGCTCGTTGACGACGGCGGCCACGGCCAGGTGCCGGAGCTTGACGACGTGGTGCTCCCAGCGGTTCCCGTCCGGCGTCTCGACGTCGGTGAGCCACAGGTTCACCCAGCTGTTCTCGTAGATCGGACGTTCCCCGTGGATCTTCCACTGCATCGCTGCGGCCCCTCTCGATCGACCTCCAGCATCGCAGAGCAGCCAGGAGGCTGAAGCGCGTTCCTTGGATTTGCGTCATTCTGACGAGATGAGGCGCCCGTGAGCTCTGTCACGAGCTCACGGGTGCAGTTCTGGCTTGAGTACTCGGCGCGTCGTGGCTGCGAACCATGCCAGCCGCAGGGCGCTCGGGGTAGCGACTGAATCGACGATCACCAGACTCATCCACGCCCAGCTGCGTAAGCTGGACTGTCAGCAATTGGCAGGGCGCGATGGTGGGGGATAGACCAGCATGGACGACCGGCTTCGCGACTTCGCGAAGGGCTCACCCAACTTCGGGGTGCTGTATCAGCACCAGCCTCTGCTCTCCTTGTACGGAGCTTCTGCCGAAGCGACCGTGTTCACGAACCCCAATTCCTCACTGGTCCAGGCGGGGCAGTTTGGCGAGGTTCTCGCTGAGGAACTGGTCGCCCGTATAGGGATGCGGATCGAGGGCGATCGACAGATCGACCGGCTGACCGCTCTGACCAGGGCCGGAGTCCTCGTTCCGGAGATCCGTGACGACTTCGACCGGCTGCGCCGCGACCGAAACAAGGCTGCCCACAGCCACCTCTTCGACACGGCGCGGGCCCTTGCCGCCGTACGGGTCTGCTACAAGCTCGGCCTCTGGTTCCACGATGCCATCGACGGCCGGCGGACCGTCGCCGAGTTCGTGCCGCCCACGGACCCCGGTGACAGTGCTCAGATCACGGATCCAGCAGAGCTGGCCGAGCTGCGCGATGCCCTCGACGGCCACCGGCAGGCGCTCACGCAGGCCCGCACGAGGCTCGCCGAGGCAGGCGATGCGTTGGAGGCAGAACGCAAGGCGCGAGCCGAGGCCGAGAGACTGATCGCTAGCGCCGATGCGAACAAGACCGAGTTGCTCTCCAGAGTGGAGCAGCTGAGCAGCCAGATCGAAGAACTGCGCAGCGCCCAGCATGCGAAGTACGAGACCGCTCGAAGGCAGCCGCGCTCGGTCGATGCCAAGCGACGCGAGGCGATCATCCATCGTGCGCAGCGGCCGGCCGCGCTCAATGAGGTGCAAGCTCGTGAAGCCATCGACGAGATGCTCTACGCGGCGGGATGGGTCGTCCAGGACCGCCACGAGGTCAACCCGGGAGAGAACCAGGGCGTTGCGGTGCGGGAGTTCACGCTGGCCACTGGCCGCGCGGACTACGTCTTGTACGTCGACGGCAGGATTGTTGGCGTGATCGAAGCCAAGCGGGAGGGCGATCACCTCTCCAGCGCCGTGGAGCAGAACGACCGGTACGCGGCTGGCGTCCTCAAGGAGCACCGGCTCGCCGTCTGGCGGGAGGCGGAGCCGTTCGCGTTCCGCTACGCGACGACCGGCACCGAGACCTATTTCATCAACCGCCTCGACCCCGACGCCCGCTCCCGAGAGGTGTTTTCCTTTCACCGCCCCGAGACGGTGGCGGCCTGGATGCGTCGCGCCGACGGGACACCGGCTGCCCCGACGTTCCGGGCCGCCATGCGCCGGCTGCCCGTGCTGGAACCGAACGGGTTGCGTCTTGCTCAGATCGACGCCATCAGCGGCCTGGAGAAGTCCCTGGCAGAGGACCGGTCGCGGGCCCTGATCCAGATGGCGACGGGCGCGGGCAAGACCTTCACTGCCGTGGCGCAGACCTACCGGCTGCTCAAGCACGCCAAAGCGCGTCGGGTTCTGTTCCTCGTCGACCGCAATAACCTGGGCAGGCAGGCGTACGACGAGTTCCGAAAGTTCACGACGCCGGACGACGGCCGCAAGTTGTCCGACATCTATAACGTCGACCGGCTCGGGGCAGCTGGCCTTCAGGACACTTCGTCGGTAGTCATCTGCACGATTCAGAAGATGTACTCGCTGCTGCGCGGGGAGACCCTCGTCGATGACGAGCAAGCGGACGAGACCTCGGACAGCACGGCGTACGAGGACACGTACGCGACGGACCTGCCCATCGAGGTCTCCTACAACCCGAAGGTCCCGATCGAGTCCTTCGACCTGATCATCGTGGACGAGTGCCACCGCTCTATCTACGGTCTGTGGCGGGGGGTACTGGAGTACTTCGACGCACACCTGGTCGGCCTGACCGCCACCCCTACACTCCAGACCCTCGGCTTCTTCGGCCGCAACCTGGTGTCCGAATACACCTATCCGCAGGCCGTTGCGGACGGCGTGAACGTCGACTTCGACGTCGTACGGATGCGCACCGACCTGCGCGAGAAGGGCGCCGCGACCATCGAGTCGGGCACGACGGTGCGAGTCAAAGACCGTAAAACGCGAAGGCAGCGCTACCAGGAACTGGATGACGACTTCACCTACACGACCGGGCAGATTGGCCGCTCGGTAGTGACGGTGGACGAGATCCGAGCGGTGCTCACTGCGTACCGGGACAACTGGCGGCGCTGGTTCCCCGGCCGGACTGAGCTTCCGAAGACGTTGATCTTCGCGGTCGGCGAGGACCATGCGGAAGATGTCCTCGCCCAGGTCAAGGAGGTCTTCGGGCGCGGCGACGACTTCGCGAAGAAGATCACGTACAAGAGCCGCCAGGCCGGCGAGGATCCGGACGAACTCATCCGAGCGCTGCGGACCTCGCCCCGGATGCGGGTCGCCGTCACCGTCGACATGATCGCGACTGGTACGGACGTGAAGGCCCTAGAGTGCGTGATCTTCCTGCGCGAGGTGCGCAGCGCCGTCCTCTTCGAGCAGATGAAGGGTCGCGGCGCTCGCACCATCGACGCGACGGAGCTCCAGGAGGTCACACCGGATGCGGACGCGACGGTCCGCAAGGACCGGTTCGTACTCGTCGACGCTGTCGGGGTGACGGACTCCCCGCTGGTGGACGCCAAGCCGCTGGTACCCGCGGGCGAGCGGCAGGTCTCGCTTGCCAAGCTGCTGGACAAGGCCGGTACGAAATCGATCAGCGCGAGTGAGGCCGAGATCCTGGCGGGACGGCTGGCGCGGCTCAACCAGCAGTTGACGGAGGAGGAGCGCGAGCAGCTGACGCGCGCCTCAGGCGGGCAGACCCTGTCCGAGATCGCGGGCGCCATTGTGAAGGCGGTAGACCCGGACCGGCAGGAGCGGGCTCTGGAGCAGGGTGGCCAGGCGGCGGCTAGACGGCTCGTGGAGGACGCGATCGCTCCGCTGACGGAGTATCCCGACCTGCGGCGGCATATCATCGAGATCCGGCGGGACAAGGACTACCTCTTCGATGAGTTCACGGCCGTCGAGGTGACGGACGTCGACGAAATCCCACGTGAGGAGCGGGCCCGGGAGCAGGTAGGCCGGTGGAGCCAGCTCCTGAAGGACGAGCGCGACCGCATTGCGGCAGTCAGTATCGCCTTGACGAGCCCCCGGTCGGTTTCACCGGCGGAGACGTACGCTGCGCTGAAGGAACTGGCCCTGGAGATCCGCCGCCCGCAATTCGCCTGGACGCCGCAGGTGCTGTGGACGTACTACGAGGACTTGGGCTCGGCGGTCCATTACGACCCAGGCCGAGAGGCCGGGGTACCCGATCTGATCTCCCTGATCCGCTACGAGCTGGGCGTGGATGAGGAGCTGCGGCCGTACCGTGAGACGGTGGAAGAACGCTTCGAGGCGTGGCTGCTCAAGCAGCAGCAGGCGGGGGCGGACTTCTCGAAAGAGCAGCTGTGGTGGCTGCGGTCCATACGGGACGTGGTGGCGAGCGACGTCGGCATCAGTCCGGCAGAGTTCAATGCCGAGCCCTTCAAGGGGAAGGGCGGAGGTCGGGGGTTCGCCCATGCGTTTCCGGGGCGGGATGTTCGATCGTTGTTGAGTGAGCTGAATCGAGAGTTGGCTTGAGCGGGTTGAGTGACGTCGAGCTTCCGGCGGGGTGGGCTAGAGCCCTCCTCGGAGATATTTGCATCCCTGTCAAAAAAGTAGGGCCTGAGGGATTTGACAAAGATCGATTTCAATATATTGACATTGGTTCAGTAAGCGGGCCCGACCGCCAAATCACTGCCGCTAGCTGGATTGAATCTTCAGATGCCCCGGGAAGGGCTCGGCAAATCGTCAAGGAGGGAGACACTGTCTATTCCACAGTGCGCCCGTATCTGCGAAATATTGCCCGAGTACCCGGCACGCTTGAGGGGCACATCGCCTCCACCGGCTTCGCCGTCATTCGACCACACCGCGAGATCGACTCACGGTACATCTTTCATGCCGTACAGGGTAAATTTTTCGAGGAGCAACTTTTTCCGAAACAGCGAGGCGTAAGCTACCCGGCAGTGCGAGATGCAGACGTATTTGAGACGACGATCCCAATTCCGCCGATGCGTGAACAGCAGAGAATCGTCGAGGCCATCGAAGATCATCTCTCTCGCCTCGATGCGGCTGGACGAGAGCTGCAAACTGCACAGAAGAAGATCGCCTCGTTCCGCAAGTCCGTCCTCCTGTCGCTGGTGCCCGAATCCGTTCCCGACTCATGGGAGATGAGTACGGTCGGAGAGGCTGGCACTATTGGGCTCGGGAGGCAGCGCCACCCCGATTGGCACCATGGCCCAGAGATGCGCCCGTACTTGCGTGTGGCCAACGTCTTCGAGGATCGCATCGACACCTCGGACGTCATGGAGATGGATTTCTCAGGAGTCTTCGACCGGTTTCGACTGGAACCTGGCGACGTTCTCCTCAATGAGGGACAGAGTCCTCACCTTGTGGGGAGGCCTGCGCTATACCGGGGGACTCCGCCCAACGTCGCTTTCACTAACAGCCTCCTACGGTTTCAGGCGCGCCCCGATGTGCTTCCAGAGTGGGCCCTTATGGTGTTCCGCCGCCATCTTCACGCCCGCCGCTTCATGCGCGAAGTGCGCATTACCACCAACATTGCCCACCTTTCGGCCAAGCGTCTGAAGCCTATCGAGTTCCCTGTCCCGCCGCTTGAGGAACAGAAACAACGGGTGCAGGCTTGTGACGAATTGATGAGCTACGCCGATGCGATGGAGCACGCTTTGAAGCGCAACGTTGTACGCGCAAAGCACCTCCGGAGCGCGGTACTGCAGCGTGCATTCACCGGCCGCCTCGTTCCCCAGGACCCCACCGACGAGCCCGCCTCCGTCCTCCTCGACCGCATCCGCGCCAAGCGCGAGGCTCAGGGCGACAAGCCCAAGCGGGCCGTCCGCCGCTCCCGCAAGACGGCCACCGCAGACGCACCACCCCCACCCCCTGCATCCTCAACGCCTTCCCCCAACACCGCCGTTCAGCAGGAGCTTCCGCTGTGACCCCCGCATCTCCCACCCTGGCGCACGCGCAGACCAACAGCCTGGTCGCCAAGCTCTGGAACTACTGCAATGTCCTGCGGGACAACGGACTGTCCACCATCGAGTACGTCGAGCAGCTCTCGTACCTGCTCTTCCTCAAGATGGCTGACGAGATCGCCTCCGACCCCTTCACGGAGGAGGAGGCCAAGACCGTCGTCCCCGCCGAGTACGACTGGCAGTCCCTTGCTCGCCTCAAGGGCATCGACCTCGAAGTCCACTACCGCAAAACCCTCGAAGCGCTCGCCAAGAACCCCGGCACCACTCTCGGCACAATCTTCGCGAAGTCCCAGAACAGGATCACCGAGCCCGCCCTGCTCGAAAAGCTGGTTGTCGAGCTGATCGGCAAGGAGGACTGGACGGTCCAGGGGACGGACCTCAAGGGCGATGCCTACGAGGGTCTGCTTGCCAAGGGCGCGGAGGACACCAAGACGGGCGCTGGCCAGTACTTCACGCCCCGCGCGCTCATCGACGCCATGGTCGACGTGATGCAACCGGGTCCCGAAGACACGATCACTGACCCGGCCTGTGGTACCGGCGGCTTCCTGATCGCTGCGCATAGCTACATCCGTAAGCACCACATGCAGCACCTGTCACGGGAACAGCGTCTCGCGCTCGGGTCCGGCAAGATCTGGGGCAACGAGCTGGTCACCGGCACGGCCCGTCTGGCCGCGATGAACATGCTGCTGCACGGCATCGGTGACGCCGACGGCGAGTCGCTCATCACCGTGGGTGACGCGCTTGCCGACAAGCCCGAGCGCCACGCGTCGCTCATCCTCGCCAATCCGCCCTTTGGCAAGAAGTCCGCGATCACGATCGTCGGCACGGACGGCAAGGCCGAGAAGGAAGACATCTCGTACGAGCGGGACGACTTCCGCGCCACCACCACTAACAAGCAGCTCAACTTCCTCCAGCACATCATGTCGCAGCTGGAGATGAACGGGCGTGCGGCTGTCGTCCTGCCGGACAATGTGCTCTTCGAAGGCGGGGCGGGCGAGAAGGTACGCCGCCGCCTGCTGGAAGAGTTCGACTTGCACACGATCCTCCGCTTGCCGACAGGCATCTTCTACGCGGGCGGTGTCAAGGCCAACGTCCTGTTTTTCGAGAAGAAGCCCCCCCGCAGTGGGGGCGCCCACAACACCTCGCAGCTCTGGGTCTACGACTTCCGTACCGCCAAGCACTTCACCCTGAAGCAACGCCCGTTGACGCGCGCGGCTCTGGACGAGTTCGTCGAGGCGTACCTGCCCAGCAAGCCGCGTAGCGAGCGGGTGGAGTCGGAGCGTTTCAAGCCCTTTGACTACGACGAGCTCATCGCCCGTGACAAGGTAAATCTCGACATCACGTGGATGAAGGACCCGGCGCTTGACGACGCCGACAGCCTCCTGCCGCCCGAAGTGATTGCCCAGGAGATCGTCGAGGACTTGCAGGCTGCGCTGAGCGAGTTCGCGGCCATCGCGGAGGCTCTCGGCGGTGAGGTCTCGGCCGACACCGATGCAATTGAGCCAACTGAGAGTGGTTGATCCACAACTGGGTTGCCCCTCCCCCGACCCGCCGGAATCCTGAGTTCCCAGACCAGCGAGACGGGGGAGTTTCATGCCGGCCGCACAGCCGCAGACACGCGAGTTCCGGGCGTTCCTGACCAACCTCGAGTACGCCCGGAAAATGATCGTGGCGGGTCAGAGCCTGGCTGCCTTCCAGTCCCCGGTTATCGACATCGGTGACTTCTACCGGGCCGCCTGGGTGCAGGCCGTCAGCGCCATCGACCACTGGTTCCACGAGGAGCTGTACCGACGCGTCGCCGAGCTGGCCGCCGCGGACAGCCCCGGCATGCCCTACCAGCTGACGAAGTTCGAGCTGCCCCTGGTCAAGGTGGAGGAAGTCCGGCGCGGTACGACGACGCTCGCCGACGCCGTCTCCGAGCACGTCAAGGCGAAGTGGGGCAACGCGGCACTGCAGAACCCTCGCAAGATCAGCGAGGCGCTGAAGCTGGTGACGGAAGAGGACATCTGGGCCAAGGCCGCCGTTCAGCTCAACGAGTGGAACCACGGCCGTACGTCCATGAACGCCCAGACACTGAAGCAGAAGTACAACTCGATCACCGAGCGCCGCAACAGGATCGCCCACGACGCGGACCTTCTGGACGGCGACCTTAAGCGTCGCCGCCCCATCTCCGACGCTGACGTGACGGACGCGATCGACTGGATCGAGCGAATCGCCCTCGCCATCGCCACAGTGCTGGGATGAGGCGACCTCTCAGGCACCGTCATCGCGCCTACGCCACCGTTCGAAGTTGACGGCAGTCCTGACGGCAACGACGGCACATAGACGCGCACGATCGCCATCCTGAGCGATTGCAGCAGGAGGCCGCGGGCACTCCTCGTCGCGTGCTGCCCGATCCTACGGATCAGAAGGTTGCAGGTTCGAATCCTGCCGAGTGCACAGCAGGCCAGAGGCCCCCAGGAGAAATCCCGGGGGCCTCTCGCGTTGCCCGCGAAGCGGGCGCCCGGCGGCTAGCGCCGCTTGCGGCCCAGGCGGGCACGTAGGTCTTCGAGGAGTTCGGCTGCCTCGGGGTAGGCGCGAAGCGCGTGCAGCGTGGTGGCGACGCCATAGGCGGACTGAAGGTTCCGGCGGTGGTCGTCGCCGAGGGTGCGACGTCGACGGGCGAGGACGTCCACATGCAGGCGACGGGCTGAGGCTGCTCGCCGAGCTCGTGGAGGCTCATGGCGAGAGCGTCGGCGAAGTGAAGGGTGTCGGGGTGGTCGTCGCCGAGGGTGCGGCGGCCCAGGGGCGGTCCAGACCCGCGTAGCTGATGAAGGTCCGCTGCGAGGTCGTGGTCATCGTGGCCCCCGAGTCTCCCTGTGCCTGACACTCCGTCTCGGGCAATGATCCCGTGTCGGGCGGGCGATGACGTCGGGAAACGTCAAAGTCACGTTTGGGGAGTGGGAGTCGCCGAGCCCCCAGGGGAAGCCGGGGGCCTCGTGCTTCGGATCGGCTCTGACCGGCCGGGACCTCAAGCGGCCGTCACGCTCGCCCGCGCCGCCCGTTCCGCCGTCACCCGGCGGCGGCGGGTCGGCAGGCCCATGGTGGGGTTCGCCACGCCCCAGGCCGCGGCCTTGCAGACCAACTCCTTGTACAGGGCGGCCGGGCGGCCGGTCAGGGCCGCGCTCACGGCTCGGTCGTCGGCGGTGACGTACTGGATCAGGCCCTCCTTGCGGCCCAGCGAGATGCACTGGTTGAAGTAGCGGGCCGAGATGGTCGGGAGCTTGCTGTCGGTCAGACGGGCCGCGATGGCGTCGGCGGCCTGCCAGGCGGTGGGGACGCCCGAGGCGCACGACATGCGCAGCGGCTTGTCGCCGGGGCCGGCCACCAGGGCCGCGTCGCCGATGGCGTACACGTCCGGGTGGGAGACCGAGCGCATGGTGGCGTCGACCACGATCTGGCCCGTGTCGCCGGTCCGCAGTGTCGTCGCCCGGGCGATCGGGTGGACCGCGAAGCCCGTCGTCCAGATGGTGACCGCGGCCGGGATGTCGCCCTCGGTGGTGGTGACGCGGTCGGCTTGCACGGCGGTGACGGTGGTGTGTTCGTGGGCGGTGATCCGCAGACGGGCGAAGACCTTCCGCAGATGGCGCGCGCCCTTGGGGGAGAGCCAGTCGCCCAGTCCGCCCCGGGCGACCAGGCAGACGTCGAGGTCCGGGCGGGTCTCGGCCAGCTCCGTCGCGGCCTCCACGCCGGTGAGGCCGCCGCCGACGACGGTCACGGGGGTGCCGGGGGCGAGGGCGGCCAGGCGGTCGCGCAGGCGCAGGGCTCCGTCGCGGCCGGCGATCTCGTGGGCGTGCTCCGTGGTGCCGGGGACGCCCTGGGTGTTCCAGGCGCTGCCGAGGGCGTAGACGAGGGTGTCGTACTCCAGGTCCTGAGGCCCCTCGGCGTCGTCCGCGCCGGTGACGGTCACCGTCCTGCGGTCGACGTCGATGCCCGTCACCCGCCCGAGGCGCAGTGTGACGCCCGTACCGGCGAACATCTCGTCGAAAGGACGGGGGCGGAGGGTCTGGCCCACCGCCAGCTGGTGCATCCGGACGCGCTCGACGAAGTCCGGTTCGGCGTTGACGAGGGTGATGGAGACGTCCTCGCCGCGCAGCCGCCTGGCGAGGCGTCCGGCGGCGCTCGCCCCGGTGTATCCGGCTCCGATGACGATGACGCGGTGCTGCTGGATGGTCTGCGGCATGTTCTGCATGTCCCTGCACTCCTGTCTCGCGCGGTTTCGCCCCTTGAACCGGGCAGGCCGTCGTTTCCTGACAGGTGGCAGACGTGACGTGGGTCACATGTGCTGGTGGATACGGAAGAGCGGGGCCCCGTGGTCCGTGGCCGCCCACTGGCGCGTCGCGCGTTCGAGCTTGTCGGGGTTGACCTGGCTGCGGAACGCGGCGATGCCGTCCGGCGTGAACTCCAGGCAGATCACGCCGATGATCCGGCCGTCGACCAGGACCACCAGGGCGGGCAGCCCGTTGGCGGACGAGACGTGGATCTCCGCGGTGCCGCCGAGGAGCCGGCGGGCGGCCTGGTTGGGGGTGAAAAGGCTCCGCATGAACGTCGCGACGGCCGCGGCCCCCTCGAACGCCTTCGCGCGGGCCGGTACCTTTCCGCCGCCGTCGCCGACCGCGATGGCGTCCGCGGTGAGCAGCTGGACCAGCGGTTCGGTCCGGCCGCTGGTGGCCGCCGTGAGGAACTCCTCGACGATGCGCCGGGCGGCCGCCTCGTCGATCTCGGTACGGGTCCGGCCCGCCGCGATGTGCTTCTTGGCGCGGTGGAGGATCTGCTGGGCGGACGCCTCCGTGATGTCCAGGATCTCCGCGATCCTCCGGTGCGGGTAGCCGAAGGCCTCCCGCAGCACGTACACCACCCGCTCGTTGGGGGACAGCCGCTCCATCAGCGCGAGGACGGCGAACGAGACCGACTCGCGCTGCTCGGCGGTGTCTGCCGGGCCGAGCATCGGGTCGCCCGCGAGCAGCGGCTCCGGCAGCCACTGGCCCACGTACGTCTCGCGGCGGGCGCGCGCCGAGGTGAGCTCGTTGAGGCAGAGGTTGGTGAGGACCTTCGTCAGCCAGGCCTCGGGGACCTCGATGCGGTCGACGTCGGCGGCCTGCCAGCGCAGGAACGTGTCCTGCACGGCGTCCTCGGCATCGCTCGCCGAGCCGAGGAGGCGGTAGGCGATGGCTTTGAGGCGGGGCATGGCAGCCTCGAACTGGTCCATCTGGTTCCCGGTCAGCGCCATGGTCCGGATCCTAACGGGGGCGGGAGCGGGGGCGGGAGTGAAGGCGGGCGCCGGTCGTTCGCCGTGGCGGGGGCGGGGTAGCCGACGAGTTACGGGGCGTGCTGGGCGCCCCTCCGTTCGGAGGTGGGCGCGATGGGAGCGAAGGGGCAGGCGGAGCAGGGGCGTTGGCGCGATCAGTGGTGGGCCGTCGGGCTGCTGGTGCTGGTGATCTGGGTGGCCGTCCGGCTGGCGTTCCGCGGCTGGTCCGCGTGGCCGGAGACGCTGGCAGGGGGCGTCTTCTACGCCGTCTTCCTGACGTGGTTCCTGATGCGGCGCAGGCGGCGGGACGCGAAGGCCGTGGGTACCGAGCCGGCCAGGGTGCCGGAGCTGGAGCGGCGCATCGCGAAGAACGGCGAGCTGCCCGACGACCCGGCCGAGCAGGCGGCCATGATCCGGCTGATCCGGCGGCGGGAGGAGAAGCTGCGGCGCAACCGGTGGTGGGCCTTCCCCACGCTCGGGCTGATCTTCCTCGGGATGCCCCTCCTCTGGTTCACCGCCGGGAACGTGCCCGCGGGGCTGTGGGCGCTGGGCTTCGGTGTGGCCTTCATGAGCTGGATGATCTGGTTCAACCGGCGCTTCGTGCGCCGCATGGTCGCGATGCGGCAGCGGATCGAAGGTGTCGGGGGCGTCGGCGGCGTCGGTGGGATCGAGGGTGTCGGAGGGCGCGCGTAGCATCCCCGGATGACGTGTGGGGTCCGGGAATCCGGTGGCGGGTGGCGGTGTGCCGGGATGCGGTGGCCCCGGGAGGTGCCCGAACTGGCGTGGAGCCGGGGCGGTAACCGGCGGGCGAGTGTGCTCGCGTACGGGGCCCGCCTCGGGTTCCGGGCCGTCGGGGAGCGGCACTGTGCGGGCGCCCGGGGGAACGTCTGCCCGCTGGGGGCCGTCGTGCCGGGGCGCTCGACCGGGGGGCGGTGCGCCGAGTGTGCGCGGCTGGACCGGGCGCATTCGGTGGCCGCCGACACGATGGCGGACGACCCCCGGACGTACCGCGTGTACCTCGCCTGGTTCGGGCCCGGCATGGTCAAGGTCGGGATCACCGGGGAGGAGCGCGGGGCCGCCCGGCTGCGGGAGCAGGGGGCCGTGGCCTTCAGCTGGCTGGGGCGCGGGCCCCTCATGGCGGCGCGGCGGACCGAGGAGGTGCTGCGGGCGGCGCTCGGGGTGCCCGACCGGATCCCGTACGCCAGGAAGCGGGCCGTACGGGGGCAGTTGCCGGGGCCGGAGGAGCGGGCCGGGGCGGTGGCGGAGCTGTACGCGCGGGCGGCGGCGCTCGAAGGGCGTGGCTGGCCCGAGTCGTTGGAGCGGCTGCCTCTTGAAGTCGTCGACCAGGTCGGCGTCTTCGGGCTCGACCGTGCGACCGCAGCCGCCCGGCCGGTACGGGAGGGTGCGCCCGCGCCCGTCCGCGCGGTGCGGGAGCTGGTCGACGGCGGAGTCGTCGCGGGGCGGCTCGTCGCGGCGGCCGGGCCCGATCTGCATCTCGCGGTGGCGGGCGGGGGCGTGGTCGTGCTGGATACGCGGCTGATCACCGGGTGGGACCTGACGGCGGAGGCCGGGAGCGATGTCCGTGTCCCCCTCATCGACATCGGCGGCGGCGGTGTGCAGGGTGGGTTGTTCTGAACGACCGCGTGGGTTGTTCAGCACGACCGGCGAAAGGGCCTGCGCATGGAGCTGGGAAGCGATGGCGTGGTGCGGTTCCGGGAGCGGCTCGGGCTGCCCGGGATCATCGACGTGCACACCCACTTCATGCCCGAGCAGGTCCTGCGCAAGGTGTGGGCCTACTTCGACGCGGCCGGGCCGCTCACCGGGCTGGAGTGGCCGATCACCTACCGGTACGAGGAGGAGCGGCGGCTCGCCCTGCTCCGGGCGTTCGGGGTGGTCCGGTTCACCGCCATGCTGTACCCGCACAAGCCCGGTATGGCCCGCTGGCTGAACGGCTGGGCCGCCGACTTCGCGGGCCGGACCCCCGACTGCCTGCACACCGCGACGCTCTTCCCGGAGGAGGGCGTGGAGGTGTACGTGAAGGAGGCCGTGGAGGCAGGGGCCCGGGTGTTCAAGTCACACCTTCAGGTGGGGGCGTACGACGCCAACGACCCGTTGCTGGACGCCGTGTGGGGGCTGCTCGCGGAGGCCGGGATCCCGGTGGTCATGCACTGCGGCTCGGGGCCCGCTCCGGGGAGGTTCACCGGGCCCGAACCGATCGGGCGGCTGCTGGCCCGGCACCCCCGGCTGCGGCTGATCGTCGCGCACATGGGGATGCCGGAGTACGCGGAGTTCCTGGCGCTGGCGGAGGCGTACCCGGAGGTCCGGCTCGACACGACCATGGCGTTCACCGACTTCAGCGAGCGGCTCAGCCCCTTCCCCGCGGCGGAACACGGGCGGCTCGCCGCCCTCGGGGACCGCATCCTGCTGGGGACGGACTTCCCGAACATTCCGTACCCGTACGTCCATCAACTGGAGGCGCTGGAACGGCTCGGGCTGGGCCACGCGTGGTTGCGGGCGGTCTGTCACGGGAACGCCGCCGCGTTGTTCGAGCTGCCGGCCGCCTAGAACCCGCCGGCCCCGCGTCATCCTCATCGACTCGGGGCCCTGTTCGAGAGCCTCAGCCGTGGTGCTTTCTCAGGGAATTCACAGGAACGGGTCAGGCTTCTCTCACGGGCGTCTCACAGGGTGGGGCCCATGACGACGACGACCTCGCCCCAGGGGCGTACCGAACTGCTCAGGCCGGACCGTACCCCCGTCCGGGTCCTGGTCGTGGACGACGAGGCTCCGCTCACCGAGCTGCTCTCGATGGCCCTGCGGTACGAGGGGTGGGAGGTGCGCAGCGCCGGTGACGGGGCCGCGGCGGTCCGGGCGGCACGCGACTTCCGGCCGGACGCGGTGGTCCTGGACGTGATGCTCCCCGACATGGACGGGCCGGCCGTGCTGGGCCGGCTGCGCCGCGAGTACGCCGGTGTGCCCGTCCTCTTCCTCACCGCCCGGGACGCCGTCGAGGACCGGATCGCCGGGCTCACCGCGGGCGGCGACGACTACGTCACCAAGCCGTTCAGCCTGGAGGAGGTCGTGGCCAGGCTGCGCGGGCTCATCCGCCGCTCGGGCTCGGCCGTCGCCGCCGGGCGCGGCGAGTCCACGCTGACCGTCGGGGACCTGGTGCTCGACGAGGACAGCCACGAGGTGAGCCGGGGCGGGGAGGCGATCCACGTCACCGCCACCGAGTTCGAGCTGCTGCGCTTCCTGATGCGCAACCCGCGCCGGGTGCTCAGCAAGGCCCAGATCCTCGACCGGGTCTGGAACTACGACTTCGGCGGCCAGGCCAACGTCGTCGAGCTCTACATCTCCTACCTCCGCAAGAAGATCGACGCAGGGCGCACGCCGATGATCCACACCCGGCGCGGGGCGGGGTATCTGATCAAGCCCGGTGAGTAGGGGCCCCTCATGAAGGTGTTGCGCAGGCCCTGGACGCCGCGGACCCGGCTCGTCGTCTCCGCCGTGTCCCTGATCGCCGTCGTCGCGGCCGTCATCGGGTCCGCCCCCGCGACCGCCTTCCACAGCCTCATGTACGGCAAGCTCGACGACCAGTGCACGCCGGCGTCGAGCGCGCCGGGCGGCCGTCCGGTCCCCTCCCGTTGCCCGGGACGCTGCGCGAGGCGGGTCAGAACCCGGCCGCGTACGTCCAGAAGTCCCGCATCACCTCGGCGGCGGACGGCCCGCCCAGCTCCATCTGGGTGAGCAGGACGGCGACCGTGCCCGTGGCCGGGACGACGTGGGCCGTGGTGCCGGTGCCGCCGACCCAGCCGTACCGGCCGAGCACGTTCCAGGGGGCGGCGATCTCGACGTCCACCGCGCCGCCGAACCCCCAGCCCTGGCCCTCCGTGAACAGCCCGCTCGCGGCGCGCTGCTCCGGGGTCAGGTGGTCGGTGATCATCTGGCGGACGGACTCGCCGGCCAGCACCCGGTCACCGGCGTCGTTCAGGCCCTCGGTGAGCAGCATCCGGCCGAAGGCGTACCAGTCGTCGACGGTCGAGACGAGGCCCCCGGCGCCGGAGGGGAAGGGGGGCGGGCTGCTCCACTGCCCGTCCGGGGCGTCGATCAGCTCGGGCTCGCCCCCGTCCCCGCCTGCCCCGGCCCGGTAGTAGCCGGTGAAGCGGTCCAGCGCGGCGGGCTCCACCCAGAAGCCGGTGTCCTTCATGCCGAGGGGCTCGAAGATCCGCTCCGACAGATACGCGGGCAGCGGCCGGTCGGCCACCCGGGCGATCAGGACCCCGAGGATGTCGGCGCACGTCTCGTAGAGCCAGCCGTCGCCCGGCTGGTGGAGCAGCGGGATTCGGGAGAGGGCGGCCATCCAGGCGTCCGGCGACGGCACCGCCTGCGGCTGCGGCGGCCCCTGCTTCAGCTCGGTGAAGAGCGGGGCGAGGGCGGGGAGCGAGAAGTCGGACGGGAAGCCGTACCCGGCGCGGAAGGTCAGCAGGTCCAGGAGGGTGATCGGACGGACGGCCGACACCACGTCGTCGACCGGCCTCTTCGGGGTCCGGACGACCAGGGGCGAGGCCAGCTCGGGCAGCCAGGCCGCGACCGGGTCGGCGGGGGCGATCAGGCCGTCGTCGACGAGCGTCATGGCGGCCGCCGCCACGATCGGTTTGGTGATCGAGGCGAGGCGGAACAGCGAGTCCCGCCGCATCGGCGCGGACCCGGCGAGGCCGGCCGTACCGGCCGACACGACCTCGGCCCGCTCGCCCCGGGCGACCAGCGCCACCGCGCCCGGCATCGATCCCCTGGCGATGTGGGTGTCCAGCAGTTCGTGCAGGCTGGTGGTGGTCATGACCATCCTTCGTCCGTCCGGTACCGCGTGGTCTTTCACGGCGGCCCTCGGTAAGGAGGACGCGTTCCCACCGCAAAAGGAAGCAATTCGCGCCGAAAAAGGAGACTCCGGAAGCTCCCCGGACTCATCGCCCCGGACTCATCGCCCCGGACTCGTCGGCCCCGGCCCTGTCGTCCCCGCTCCCGTCCCCGCCCCGCCGTCACCTCCGCAACAGCAGGTCCGCCACCACCGCCCGGTGGTCGGAGGCGAGGCTCTCCGGCACCCACGCCCTCCGCACACCGGCCCTGTTCTTCGACACCGTCACGAAGTCGATCCGCTTGACCGGGTCCTGCGCCGGGAACGTGGGCGCGCCCGGGTCCGCGTCCGCCAGCTCCCGCCACAGCGGGGCCAGTTCGGGGGCGTCGGGCTCCGCGTTGAAGTCGCCGAGCAGGATCTTCGGGCCCCGGTCCTCGGCCATGATCCGCCGGGTGTCGGCGACCTGGGCGACGCGGACGGCGGGGTCCGGGCGGTAGTCGAGGTGGGTCACGTACACGTGCACCGGCAGCCCCCGTACCCGTACGACGACCTCGCCGAAACCCGGGGCGGGCGCGGGCACCGGGTTCGGGTCCTGGGTCGAGAGACGGGTGATCTCGTGGTTCTCGGCGCTCACGATCCGGTGCCGCGACAGCACGGCCACCCCGTACTCGGCCCGCGGCCCGCCCGGTTCGGCCGGATCGAGGCTGTAGATCGGCGCGAAGGAGACGTGCATCCGCAGCCGCCGGGCCAGTTCGCCCGCGAGATCCCGCCACTCGCTGCGGGGGCCCCAGTGCCGGTCGACCTCCTGGAGCCCGATCACATCGGCTTTCAGTGCCCGGAGTTCGGCCGTCTGACGCTCCAGGTCGAAGACGCCGTCCATGCCCGCACCGGCATGGATGTTGTACGTGGCGACCCGCAGCGGCAGGACTCCGCCGGCTCCACCCGAGGGGGAGCGGTGGACCGACGCGGCAGCGGCGGCCGGTGCGAGGAGCGCTCCCAGGAGGGAGGCGGCGAGGAGGAGGCGAGGGGCACGAGACGAGCGGCGACGCAGCGACATGGCTCTCCCAATGGCCGGAAATCGCGCATTTGGTCAGAAAACTTGTCAGGTCAGCGTCGAGAACCGTACCGCCGTGCCACCCCTCGGGTCCCAGCGGCGCGACCGGTCCGGCTCGAAGGAAATCGACTTGTACGTCGTACAGGGCTGCCTTACGGTGTACAGGACCCACTCCCGTACACCGTACAACCACCGGCCGCACCACCACGGGCCACCCATCCACGGAGCCCAAGGAGCCCGCATGACGGCGCCCGCCGCAGAGCGACCCGACCTCTCCCACCAGGGACATCCGCAACGCTGGCTGATCCTCGGCGTCATCTGCCTGGCCCAGCTCACCGTGCTGCTCGACAACACCGTCCTCAACGTCGCGATCCCCTCCCTCACCTCGGAGCTGCACGCCTCCACCGCCGACGTGCAGTGGATGATCAACGCCTACTCACTCGTCCAGGCGGGTCTGCTGCTCACCGCGGGCAGCTCGGCGGACCGCTACGGGCGGAAGAAGATGCTGATCGTGGGCCTCGCCCTGTTCGGCATCGGCTCGCTCGTGGCCGGGCTCGCCCAGTCCTCCGGCCAGCTCATCGCGGCCCGCGCCGGGATGGGCGTCGGTGGCGCGCTGCTGCTCACCACCACCCTCGCCGTCGTGGTCCAGATCTTCGACGAGACCGAGCGGGTCAAGGCGATCGGCATCTGGTCGACCGTCGCCTCCCTCGGCTTCGCGGCGGGCCCGCTGTTCGGCGGGTTCGTCCTCGACCACTTCTGGTGGGGCGCGATCTTCCTCATCAACCTCCCGGTCGCCCTGATCGGCCTGGTCGCCGTCGCCCGGCTCGTACCGGAGTCCAAGGTCGCCCAGGGCGACCGGCCCGACCTGCTGGGCGCGCTGCTCTCCACCATCGGTATGACCGCGGTCGTCTTCGCGATCATCTCGGGGCCCGAGCACGGCTGGGGGTCCGGCCGGGTGCTGCTGACGGTGGTCGTCGGCGTCGCCGTGCTGGCCGGATTCGTGCTGTGGGAGCTGCACATTCCGAACCCGATGCTGGACATGCACTTCTTCCGGAACCAGAAGTTCGTCGGCGCGGTGGCCGGCGCGATCCTGGTCGCCTTCGGGATGACCGGCTCACTCTTCCTGCTCACCCAGCACCTTCAGTTCGTTCTCGGGTACGGGCCGTTGGAGGCGGGTCTGCGGACGGCCCCGATGGCGCTCACCGTGGTCGCCCTCAACCTCACGGGCGTCGGCGCGCGGATGGTCCAGAAGTTCGGCACGCCCCTCGTCATCGCGGCCGGGATGAGCTGCCTGGCGGCCGGTCTCGCCGCCATCGCGGTGCTCGGCGGGGGCGACGGCGGGTACGGCGGCATGCTGTTCGGCCTGATCGTGATGGGTGCGGGCGTCGCCCTCGCCATGCCCGCGATGGCCAACGCCATCATGAGCGCCATCCCGCCGGAGAAGGCCGGGGTCGGCGCGGGGGTCAACGGCACGCTCGCGGAGTTCGGCAACGGCCTCGGGGTCGCGGTGCTGGGCGCGGTGCTCAACGCCCGGTTCGCCGCGCTCGTACCGGCCGCCGTCGGCGCCGTCTCCCTGCCCGCGGCCCTGGCCGCCGCCGACGGGCCCGCCGCCCGGGAGCAGATCAAGGACGCGTTCGCCGCGGGCCTGGAGACCAGCCAGCTCGTCGGCGCGGTGGCGGTGCTGGCGGGCGGCCTGCTCGCCGCGCTGCTGCTGCACCGGGCCGAGCGGATGGAGGCGGAGGTGCGGCGGCAGGAGGCCGACGCTTCGCAGGCGGGGGACCGGGCAGACGCGACGGGACCGGCGGCATAGCATCGGATACGACGCGCGTACCGGACCGTCGGCGTCCGGTACGCCGTTCTCCGGCGGGCCCGCACGGCCCGGCGTTCGGCAGGACCGCTCGGTGGCCGATCCGAGCACGACGAGGAGAGTGCGCCATGGTGTCCGGGCCCGGTTCCGAACCCGATTCCGCGTCCGCGCCGGCGTCAGAGGCTGTGTCCGCGCCCGAATCAGCTGCCGCTGCCGTTCCGTCCGGCGGCTCGAAGGACGCCACCGTGCGGACCAGTGTGTGGCTGGACCGAACGGCCCCCTCGCGCTCGCGCCGGACGGAGTCCCCGGCGGGTCTGGACCGTAACCGGATCACCGAGGCGTCGGTGCGGCTGCTGGACGCCGACGGGCTCGCCAAGTTCTCGATGCGCCGGCTCGCCGCCGAGCTGGACGTCACCGCGATGTCCCTCTACTGGTACGTCGACACCAAGGACGACCTCCTGGAGCTGGCGCTCGACTCGGTGTACGCCGAGATCGACCGGCCCCGTGAGGACGCCGACTGGCGGGACCGGCTGCGGGAGCTGGCCCGCAGCTACCGCGAACTCCTCGTCCGCCACATCTGGATCTCGCCGCTCGCCGGGACGTTCCTCAACATCGGCCCGAACTCCATGCTGTTCTCGTACGCCGTCCAGGACGTGATCCGGGACACCGGCCTGCCCCTGGAACGGCAGACGGGCGCGCTGTCGGCCGTCTTCCAGTTCGTGTACGGATTCGGCACCGTGGAGGGCAACTTCAAGGCGCGGTGCGACGCGACCGGGCTCACCCAGGACGCGTACCACCAGCAGGCGATGGGCACGATCCGGGCGGAGCCGCGCCTGCGGGAGATCTCCGACTACTCCGACGAGATCATGTCCGCCCGGGGCGGCGAGACGCTTGAGGAGATGCGCGAGCGGGACTTCGTCTTCGCGCTGGACCTGGTGATCGCGGGTATCGAGGCGGTGCGCGACCGGACCGGGTCCCCGGCCCAGTAGCTCCGTGCCCGGCCGGGCAGCCGCTTCACCGGCTCAGTAGCCGCGTGCCGTGTCCACCGTCAGCCCGGGGCGCCGGCCCTCCGTCACGTCCCGCCAGCAGGCGGTGAAGTCCACGGTGATGTCCTCGTCCGTGGTGATCCCCGCGGAGTGCGCCGTGATGACCGTACGGGGCAGCTGCCACACGGGGTCTTCCGGCGCGGCCGGTTCCGCGGGCAGCACGTCCAGCACCGCCCGCCGCACCCGGCCGTCCCGCAGCGCGGTCTCCAGCGCCCCCAGGTCCACGGTCGCGCCCCGCCCCACGTTGACGAACGTCGCCCCGCGCACCGCCGCGAACCGGTCGGCCCCGAAGAAGCCCTCCGTGGCCGGCGTCAACGGCAGGGCGGAGATCACCCAGCGGGCCTCACCCAGCACCCCGGTGTCCTCGGCGGCCCCGATCACCCGGTCGAATCCCGGCGGCACCACGCGGTCGGTGCCGGGCTCCGGGCCGTACCGCGTGGTGCGGGCGACGCCCACGGTGCGTACGCCGCAGGCCGCCAGCAGCCGCCCCACCGCCGCGCCGATGCGGCCGGTGCCGTAGATCAGGGCGGTCTGTCCGGCGACGAGCTCCGAGGGGAGGCGCTCCCAGTGCGCGCGGGCGTGCTGCTCGGTGAACTCCGGTACGGACTGGCACTCGGCGAGCATCCAGCCCAGGACGTACTGGGCCATCCGCTCGCCCATCCGGCCCACGGTCCGGGTCAGCAGCGCCGGTCCGGGCCAAGGGCCCCCGGAGAGCAGCCGGTCCGTCCCCGCGGTGATGCTGTGGAACCAGAGCAGCCGGTCCGTCCGCAGGGCGTCGGGCAGCGCGTCGCCCACGCAGAGGAGGGGTGGGCCGGACGGCGGCGGAACGTCCGTCAGGGGCTCCGCGGCGCGCCCGGTGATCCGCTCCAACACCCGTACCAGCTCGGAGTCCAGCGAGGGCGCGACGAGCAGCAGGGCCCGTGCGAGGGCGTCGGGCGCGGGCAGCGGCGGGGGCGGGACGGGCAGCCCGCACGCGAGGAGCGCGTGGGGCTGCCCGGCGGCGGGCTTCTCCGGAACAGGCAGCGCGCTTGCGCTCATCGCGCGATCAGCTCCCCGGGGCGAGGTGGGCCGGGAAGCCGCCGGTGGCGACGGGGCCCCAGCGCTCCGGGGTGACCCGGATGATCGACTTGCCCTGCTTCAGCATCGCCGCCCGGTACTCGTCCCAGTCCGGATGCTCCCCCGAGATGTTCCGGAAGTACTCCACCAGGGGCTCGACCGAGTCCGGGGCGTCGATGACCTCCGCTGCACCGTCGACCTGCACCCAGGGCCCGTCCCACTCGTCCGACAGCACGATCACGCTGACCCGCTCGTCGCGCCGGGCGTTGCGGGTCTTGGCGCGCTCGGGGTAGGTCGACATGACGATCCGCCCCGAGTCGTCCACGCCGCAGGTCAGCGGGGAGCCCTGGGGGCGGCCGTCTGCCCGGGCGGTGAGCAGGACCGCCCGGTGCCGGGGGCGTACGAACGCCAGCAACTCATCGAGGTCCACGGCGGTGTTGGTCGCGATGTTCGGTGCCATGCCCACCACCCTACGACCGGGTCCGACGGTCGGCCGGGCAGCGCCTCGCGCGACCGGCGCGAGGCGGCCCGGGGGTCACGGCATGGGCAGCGCCTCGCCCTGCACCGCCTGGATGTCCAGCTCCACACGCAGGGTCGTGCCGATCGCGGAGATGCCCGCCTGGACGACCTGGTTGTAGTTCATCGCGAAGTCGTCGCGGCGCAGTTCGGCGGTGGCGTGGAAGGCCGCGCGCACCCCGCCCCACGGGTCGGGCCCGGTGCCGAGGTAGGTCAGGTCCAGGTCGACGGGGCGCGAGACGCCGTGCATGGTCAGCTCGCCGTGGACGGTCCAGCGGTCGGGGCCTGCCGGGTCCAGCCCGGTGGAGCTGTAGGCGATCTCCGGGTACCGGTCCACGTCCAGGAAGTCCGGCGAGCGCAGGTGTTTGTCCCGCATGCCGTTGCCGGTGTCGATGCTGGCCGCCCTGATCACCGCGTCGACCCGGGAGGCGCCGGTCGCCCCGGCGATCTCGATCCGGCCGCCGAAGTCGGTGAACCGGCCGTGCACGCTGGAGATCCCCAGGTGCTGGGCGACCGCGCCCACCGAGGAGTGCGCGGGGTCCAGCGACCAGGCGCCCGGCGGCGGCAGCTCCACCCCGCCCTGCCGCGCCAGCACGATCTGCCCGGCCTCGATCCGGCCGCTCGCGGTGACGAGGGCGGTGGAGGCGGCGGGGGCGTACCCGACCGCCGTGACGATCACCGTGTACGCGCCGGCCGTCAGGGAGCCGTCCGTGCGGACGGCCCCGTCCTCGTCGGCCGCGGCCCGCAGCACCTGGGCGCCGGTCATGTCGGTGACCGTCACGACGGCGTGCTGGACCGCCCAGCCGTCCCGCGTCCGTACCTGTGCGCGAAGTCCCATCCGTATCTCTCCCAGAAGCCCTAGCTCGATGACTCGACGATCCGCGTGCGACGCCCCGACGACCCGACGTCCCGACGGAACGCGGGGGTCACACGAGTCGGGCCCCGGGGCGGTCACGGCCGGCCGTCCCCTGCCTGCCGTACCCGCCACGGGGCCCCTTTCCACCCGGTCGCGACAGCCTCTCCGCTCGAAGTGCCGCCCGACCAGGGGTCTTCGCGATCCCTTCACGTGAGCGCGTGCTTTTCACGTGCTCACGTGAGGGGCCGTCACTCGCCCGGGTGGGCGAGCTCGATGTCGTGCCCGTCGACCCCCGTACCGCTGACGGTGAGGGAGCCCGCCACCGGCGGGTAGCCGGTCGCGATGACCGAGTACTCGCCCGCGTCCAGGTCGGTGAAGGCGTACGCCCCGTCCTCACCGGTCGTCGCGGTGGCGACGACGTTGCCCGCCGCGTCGATCAGGGTCACCCGGGCGTCGGCCAGCGGGCCCCGGGCGGACCCGGCCCGCACGGTGCCCCGGACCAGCGCACCGGACCGCAGCGCGGCCTCGACGCGGGTGACGCCCTGGCCGCCGATCTCCACCGGCAGCGCCAGCGGACGGAAGCCGGCCGCGTTGACCGCGACGGTCACGGAGCCCGGGATCAGCTCGCCGAAGGCGAACTCCCCGGTCGGGCCGGACGCGCCGGTGGCCAGCACGTCGCCCCGGACGTCGGTCACGATGACCATCGCGCCGTCGACGGGGGCGCCGGACTCGGCGGCCCTGACGGTCCCGGCCAGTCCGCTCGTACCGGACAGCAGGATGTCGAAGGCCAGCGGCTCCTCGCCGACGACCACCGTGGACGCCTGCGGCTGGAAGCCGTCGGCGGAGGCGATCAGGACGTAACTGCCGGAGCCGGGGGCGTCCAGCGTGTAGCCGCCGTCGCTCCGGGCCACGGAGCGCCCGAGCTGCCGGCCGCCCAGCGAGATCAGGGTGACGGCCGCGCGGGCGACCGGAGCGCCCTCCGCGCCGCGCACCACTCCGTGGACGGGGGTGCCCCGGACGGTGTCGTGAGGGGCTTCTGCCGTGTCGACCGAGGTGACCCCGGCCGCGCCCTCGGAGACCAGCCCGGCCGCGCCGACCGCGGCGGGGACGGGAACCTCGGCCGTCTCGACGGCGGCCGGAGCCTGGTCCGACGCCTCGGTGGGGGCGTCGTTCGCCGCGCTGGTCTTCAGGGCGACCTCCTTGATGAAGATCGTCACGATGAAGGCGACGAGCGCGGCCGGAGCGGCGTACAGGAAGACGTCGCCGACGCCGTGCCCGTACGCGGCCTCCATGACCAGCCGGAACGGCTCGGGCAGCTTGTCCAGGTCGGGGATGCCCCCGCCGCCGGTGCCGCCGTGGCCGAACTTGGCGCCCTCGGGGCCGAGCGCGGCGAGGCCGTCCTTGACGTAGTGGGTGACCCGGTTGCCGAGGACCGCGCCGAGCGCCGAGACGCCGATCGCACCGCCGAGGGAGCGGAAGAAGGTGACGACGGAGCTGGCGGAGCCGAGGTCCTCGGGAGCGACCTGGTTCTGCGTGGCGAGGACCAGGTTCTGCATCATCATGCCGATGCCGAGGCCCATGACGAACATGAAGACCGCGACGTGCCAGTACGGGGTGTCGTACCGGATCGTGCCGAGCAGCCCGAGCCCGGCCGTGACCAGGAAACCGCCGGTGACCAGCCATGCCTTCCAGCGCCCGGTCTTGGTGATGACCTGGCCGGAGATCGTCGAGGAGAGGAAGAGCCCCGCGATCATCGGGATGGTCATGACGCCGGACATCGTCGGCGACTTGCCGCGCGCCAACTGGAAGTACTGGCTGAAGAAGACGGTGCCCGCGAACATCGCGATGCCGACGAACAGCGAGGCGATCGAGGCCAGCGTGATGGTGCGGTTACGGAAGAGGCGCAGCGGGATGATCGGCTCGGCGGCCCGCGACTCGATGAACACGAAGATCAGGCCGAGCAGGACCGAGCCCGCGACCATCACGTACGTCTGCCACGACAGCCAGTCGTACTTGTCGCCCGCGAAGGTCACCCAGACCAGCAGCAGGGAGACGGCGGCGCTGATGAAGAACGCGCCGGACCAGTCGACCTTGACGCCCTCGCGCTTCACGACGGGGAGCTTCAGGGTCTTCTGGAGCACGATCAGCGCGATGACCGCGAAGGGCACGCCGACGTAGAAGCACCAGCGCCAGCCCATCCAGCTGGTGTCGGTGATGACACCGCCGAGCAGCGGGCCGCCGACGGTGGCGACGGCGAAGACCGCGCCCAGGTAGCCGCTGTAGCGGCCGCGCTCGCGCGGGGCGATCATCGCGGCCATGACGATCTGCGCGAGGGCGGAGAGACCGCCGACGCCGATGCCCTGGACGACGCGGCAGGCGATGAGCATGCCGCTGCTGGTCGACAGACCGGCGACGACCGACCCCAGGACATAGATGACCAGGGCTATCTGGACCAGCAGCTTCTTGCTGAAGAGGTCGGAGAGCTTGCCCCAGAGCGGGGTGGTGGCGGTCATGGCCAGCAGCGAGGCCGTCACGACCCAGGTGTAGGCGCTCTGGCCGCCGCCGAGGTCGGAGATGATCTCGGGCAGGGCGTTGGAGACGACCGTCGACGACAGGATCGCGACGAACATGCCGAGCAGCAGCCCGGTCAACGCCTCCATGATCTGCCGGTGTGTCATCGGCGTGCCGTCGGGGGTGCCGGAGGCGTTGCCGCCGTGCCCTCCGTGCTTGGCGTGGCCGCCCCGCACACCGGTGGGTGTGGTCGTAGCCATTGAGTTCCTTATCCGTGCGTATTTGCTTCTGTTACACAGGTGTACGGGCGTGAGCCTCGTCGCCGAGGCCGGTCCTGCACTCGCCGGTGTGACGTCCGGGGACGCAGCCGCCGGATCCGCGACAGGCGAAGCTGTCACGCAGCCGGGACAGCAGCGCGATGAGCCGGCCGACGTCGTCGTCGGACCAGTCCTGGAGGTTGTGGGCGAACACCTCGGTGGTCCGCCGGGTCAGTTCGTCGAGCTGCGCGTGCCCGCCGGGGGTCAGCCGCAGGATGCGGGACCGCTTGTCCGCCGGGTCCGGAGACCGTTCGATCCAGCCGCGATCGGCCACATGCGCCACGTGGCGACTGGTCACCGACATGTCCACGGACAGCAGCTCGGCGAGCCGGCTGATCCGCATCTCGCCGTGCCGGTCCAGGAGGGTCAGTACGGCGGCGGATCCCGTGGGGCACTCGGGGGGCAGCGCTCGGGCGAGCCCCCTCTTGACGGCCCCGACGGCGCTGAGCTGTCGGGCCAGTTCCTCGTAACTACTCCGTGCGGCCACGGGAACCCCCAGCACACTCACGACTATGTTGTTGCTTAGGGCAACGATAGAAGCCGTTGGTTGCTGCAGGCAAACGAAAACGGCCTTGCAGAAGTAAAGGAAGGCAAAAGCCTCCGTAGGGTCGAGGTCAAGCGCGTGCGCTGCCGGTCTCCCGGCCCGGTGTCCGTGCGATTTTCGGACGATCTTCAGATGCCCCGCCGCAGGTAGGGCGGGGTGCCCGGTGGCCCCGGGGGTTGGGTCGGGGGCCCGAGTTCGCTAGGGTCCTGCCCCATGGCACACAACCCCCACGCCCCCCAGCCGGGCCCCGAGGGCAACCACGACCCGGCGGGCAGCACGCAGATGTTCCGCGCCTTCGTCGACGAGGGCGAGCCGCAGCGCCGGCAGCAGCCCGCGGCGACCTCGTCCGGGCCGAAGGCCGGGGTGATCGCGGCCGTGATCGCGGTCGTCGTCGTCCTCGGCGCGGTGGCCTGGCTCGCACTGGGCTGACGAGCTGCCGTACGGCGGTGCTGCCGCACGGCAGCACGCTGATACGACACACGCCGTGGACGTCACTCCCACACGGCGGAGACGTCCTGGGTCTCGACGCGCATCCCCAGCGGGACCCGCCAGGACTCCACGCAGACGGTGTACGTCTTCGACCGCGTCGAGCCCGCGCCGATCGGGGCGGGCAGCGGCTGGGACGGGATGATGGTCGCCCAGTCGACGCCGAGGGCGCCGATGATGTGGGTGGCGAAGGTGACGGTCCCCGAGCGCGCCGGGAGCCTCCGGTGTTGCGGAACTCCACGGTCACCTTCTCGCACCACCGCTTGTCCGTCCCGGCGCGCTGCGGGGCGCTCAGTGTCAGCGCGGCCGGGGTCGCGGGCGGAGCGGGAGGTTTCGGGCCGCTGGGCGTGCCGGGGCTCGGAGGCGACGGGTTTTCCGGGCTGCCGCCCGGCGGGGAGCCGGTTTCGCCGCTGTCGCCCGGCTTCGTGGGCGCGGTGGGGTCTGCGGGCTGCGAGGGGGCTTCCCCCGGCCCGTCGGACGAACCGGCCGCCTGACGCCCGCGTGGCGTCCCCGTGCGAGCCCCGCCGGATCCGTCCTGGGCTTCGCCGGGCCGGCCGTCCCCCGGGGAACCGGCGCTCGGCGGCGTACCGCCGCTCGATGACGTACCACCGCCACCACGCCCCTGCCCCCAGCGCTCCCGCTCCCGTCGAGGGGGGTGAGCGTCACCTCCCCCGAGGGCGCCCAGTCCGAGGGAGGCTTCGAGCTTCCGGCCGCGCCCACGGCCGTGTAACCGTCGCCCGGCCCGCCGCCGCAGCCGGACAGGAGGCCGGCGCCCAGGCGCAGCGCGGCCGCCGAGGCGGCGATGGCCGGGCCTCGGCGGCCGGTGGAGCCGCATGCCTGACGTCGCATCGCGTGCGCGTGCCTGACGGGCCGTCACATAAGAACCCTCGTGAACCGTTTTTCCGGCTCTTCGATTTGCCGGTTCCCCCGTCTTCCGGCTCAGTCGGCGATGAGCCCTTCCCTGAGCTGCGCGAGCGTGCGGGTCAGCAGCCGGGAGACGTGCATCTGGGAGATGCCGACCTCCTCGCCGATCTGCGACTGGGTCATGTTCGCGAAGAACCGGAGCATGATGATCTGGCGCTCGCGCGGGGCGAGTTTGGCCAGCAGCGGCTTGAGCGACTCGCGGTACTCGACGCCCTCCAGTGCCGTGTCCTCGTACCCGAGGCGGTCCGCGAGCGAGCCCTCGCCGCCGTCGTCCTCGGGGGAGGGGGAGTCGAGCGAGGAGGCGGTGTAGGCGTTGCCGACGGCGAGGCCGTCGACCACGTCCTCCTCGGAGACCCCGAGCGCGCGGGCCAGCTCCGGGACGGTCGGCGAGCGGTCGAGCTTCTGCGCGAGCTCGTCGCTGGTCTTGGTCAGAGCGAGCCGCAGCTCCTGGAGGCGGCGGGGGACCCGCACGGACCAGGACGTGTCGCGGAAGAAGCGTTTGATCTCGCCGACGACGGTGGGCATGGCGAACGTCGGGAATTCGACGCCGCGTTCGCAGTCGAACCGGTCGATCGCCTTGATCAGGCCGATCGTGCCGACCTGGACGATGTCCTCCATCGGTTCGTTGCGGCTGCGGAACCGCGCCGCGGCGTACCGCACCAGCGGGAGGTTCAGTTCGATCAGTGTGTCCCGCACATAGGTCCGCTCCGGACTGTCCGTTCCCTCGGGGCCCGAGGCGGGGCCGAGCGCGGCGAGCCGCAGGAACAGGGAGCGGGACAGCGTGCGGGTGTCGATGGCTTCCGGCGAGCTGGTGAGCACGGCGGGTGCCGGCACGCTCTTCGTGAGCGTGAGCACCTTCGAGCTGCCCTGTTCTTCGGACATGCCACCCCCTTGAGGTCGCGGACGGTCGCGGCGGCCGCGACCATCGGAGGAACGCAGCCTCCACCTGAATACCGGAGGTGGGGCTGCGGCAAACGCGCTTCGAGCAGAATGTCACATGTCGGCAACACGCTGTAGTGACATGTCGACAAGTCAGCGCCGAATCCGCCCTGGAAACAGGGGGTGTGGCCTTTTTATGCCGTCAGAACTGGTCTGTGGACGGTCTACCCGTTCCGGTTACGCCTCGATCCTGTTTGCGGATCTCAAGCGGGCGAAACTTCTGGCGAGGAGCCTTGACACATGCATCTGGGAGACGCCGAGCTCGGCGCTGATCTGAGACTGGGTCAAGTTGCTGTAGTAGCGCAGCAGAAGGATGCGCTGTTCGCGCTCGGGAAGCTGGACGAGGAGGTGCCGGACGAGGTCGCGGTGCTCGACGCCCGCGAGCGCGGGGTCCTCGTAGCCGAGCCGGTCGAGGAGCCCGGGCAGTCCGTCGCCCTCCTGGGCGGCCTCCAGTGAGGTCGCGTGGTACGAGCGCCCGGCTTCGATGCAGGCCAGTACCTCGTCCTCGGAGATCTTCAGCCGCTCGGCGATCTCGGCGGTGGTCGGGGACCTGCCGTGAGCGGTCGTCAGGTCCTCGGTGGCGCCGGTGACCTGGACCCAGAGTTCGTGCAGTCGGCGGGGGACGTGGACGGTGCGCACGTTGTCGCGGAAGTAGCGTTTGATCTCGCCGACGACGGTGGGCATCGCGAACGTGGGGAACTGGACGCCGCGCTCCGGGTCGAACCGGTCGATGGCGTTGATCAGGCCGATCGTGCCGACCTGGACGACGTCCTCCATCGGCTCGTTGCGGCTGCGGAAACGCGCGGCGGCGTACCGGACGAGGGGGAGGTTCGCCTCGATGAGGGCGGCCCGGACCCGGCGGTGTTCCGGAGTGCCCGGCTCCAGGTCCTTGAGCTGACCGAAGAGGACCTGTGTGAGCGCCCTGGTGTCGGCGCCGCGAGCCCGGGCGGGCGGGGCCGATGGGTCCGGGGTCTCGGTCTGGATGTCCTCGGCCGGAACGGTCGGCACGGCTTGGGCGGTCTGGGGAGGCACTTGAGGCGCTGTACTGGCCGGCACGGTGACGCCACCCCTTTGCGGTCAACTACGGTCAACTCATCCGTCAAAAGCGGTCATAGCATCACAAGACATGTCCACTGTGTGCAAGCACCTCATAGTGCCGTGTTGACGGCATAAGGGTTTAAAAGGAACAGAGAAACCCCCCGCCTGAACGGCGAGGGGTCGACGGAACCGGGACGAGCGAGGTCAGAAGGGGTAGTCCGCGATCACCCAAGTGGCGAATTCGCGCCACTGTCCGGCGGCGGCCTGGTGGGCGGGGTGCTCGATGTACCGCTTGAGCGCGTCCTCGTCGGCGACGGCGGAGTTGATGGCGTAGTCGTACGCGATCGGCCGGTCGGTGATGTTCCAGGCGCACTCCCAGAACTCCAGCTCAGGAACCTGCCCCGCCAGCTCCCGGAAGGCCCGGTCCCCGGCCACGACCCGCGGGTCGTTCCGCTCGACGCCGTCGTTCAGCTTGAAGAGCACCAGGTGGCGGATCATCGTGCGGCTCCTACTTCACCAGTTCTGACATGAAGTCACCGACGCTCTGGGCGGCGGTGGAAATGCCTTCGAACCCTACCTGGACCAGTTCGGCGGCCCGCTGGGGAGACATGATGATCGTGTACAGCACGAAGACCACCAGCATGTAGATGATGATCGTCTTTGCCTTGGCCACAACCGTGCCTCCCCGTCGACCTCACGTGCGATCGGGCGATTCTATCCGCACGAATGGCCGTATCCGGTGGCCGTTTTTGATCACTGATGTGCCTTTTAAGGACCTACGACCCAGCCATCAGGGCCTTTCGCCGGACCCCACGAGCCTCGCCGCCCGGCACGATGGACAACGAGCCCGACGGGACCAGGCAGGACCCGGAAGGCAGGAACAGGGCCTCTCTGTGGGGCCGCCCGCCGCGCGATTCCCCCCTGACCGCGGCGGACGACCAGCAGGCCCTGTTCTCACCGGGGGAAGCGGCTTGTCCCCCCGATGCCGCTTCCCCCGACCTGACCTTCGGGTTTCGACTCGGAGGTCACTTCCACGCTCAGCGGTGTCTGGTCGGGGGAAGCGCGCTGCCCCCCTTCGCGAGTTCCTCCGGTACGACAGCGGTATCGGGGATGTACCAGGTGGACGAGCCGGGCAGACCAGGATTCCCGGCCCCTTCGACGCAGCCGAGTTCGTCTACGCGCTTCTCAAGCTGACGGCGTACGAGCTTCGCGGCACGCTCGTGGTCCCACGTCGGTGACACCGGTTCGATGATGCCCTCGATGATCTGGACGCGATCCCCGCGGATCCGCTGCACGGCGAACTTCAGGGCGCGCTCGGCGTTGATGCCTTGGCTGTAGTCCGGTGCCCTGGTCATTGCATCCTGCTTCCATCCACGTACGAGACAGAGGTGTGACGCATCCCGCCCCGTCGGCACGGACCGCCGGGGTGCGCGAACCATTGCCTTTCACCCGGTCGGGGGGCGTGAGCTGATGGCCCTGCGTGCGCGGAGCGACGGCGGCTTTCACGGGGAGACCCTCCCGCATGCGCGGGGCCCCGTGGCTTCCATGCGGCAGTGGTGATTCTGCCCGCAGCGGGCAGAACAGCGCGGCCTCCTCGCGAGGGGGTCTTGTCCATCTGGTTTTCAGGGACCGTGTGTTCGTCTTGCTGAGTGCGCTCTGTGCTGCGATTTCGTAGTCCGGGCAGCGGCGATCCGATCAGCCGCGATGGGGCTCAGACGGGCTTGAGCAGGGTGCGGAGGTTGTCCATGTGGGCCTTCACTGCGGCGATCTCGGTGGGGTCGGGTGTGGCATCGCCGGCCGTGGTCTGGGCTCGGTGGCAGGGGCGGCATAGGCCGTCGGGGAGGGCTTCCGGGAGGCCGGGGCGGCCGCAGTCGGTGCATTCGACGAGGATGCGGCGGGTGGGAGCGGGCGCGTCGGATGCGGAGCTGGCGCCGGCCGGCAGCCGGGGCGGCAGCTTGTCGATGAGGCGGCGGCGGAGGAGTCCGACGGGTGAGTCGACCTGGGCGGGGAGTCCTGCGGTCAGGGCGCTGGTGAGGTAGTCGACGGTGACGCCCCGGTCGAGCCATTGCGCCGCGAGGGGTTCGAGGGTGGCGCAGTCGTCGGCGGAGAGGCCCAGGCGGTGGTCGTCGCGGCCGAGGCGGACGAGCGCGAAGTAGGCGGGGGAGGGCTCGGTCGGCTGCGCGGGCACGGCGGCGGGTGCCTGGGCCGGGGTGCGTTGGGGCGGTACGGCGGTGGGTGTGGGGACCTGTTCGGCCGCCGCCGGGCTTTCTGGCCGCGTGGGTGGCGGCGGCTTCCCGGCCGGGACCCACGGGGGCGGCGGGGCCGTGTCGGGTGCGGGCGCTGCGGTCTGCGCGGCGGTCTCGGTGGCGAGGTAGGTGTTCCACCACTCGTTGTCGCGGGCGGTGCGGGACCAGAACGTGCGGAACACCCACCGGGTTTCGTCGCCGGCGCCGACAGGGCACCGTACGCGCCGCAGGTGCCCGGCGACGGACAGGGCCTTCAGGGCGGTGGAGATGGCCTGCTGCCCGTACAGCGGGAGCTGCTTGGCCAGTTCCTTCACGCTCATCGAGGCACCATCGGGAAGGCGGTCGACGAACCCGGCGACGTATCGCTCGCGCGTCGGCAGCAAGGCGAAGTCATCACGAGCACGCGCTTGTTGGCCGGGTGCGGAGCGTTTGCCGTACCCGGGCTTGGCCATCGGGTAGGCGGGCGAGACTGCGGGGACGTGCAGGGCAGAGCTAAGGTGCTGAGTAGCCACGGGATCGTCTTTCTAGGGTATCGATCTTGCGGTGAGACCCCGGCCTGGTGCGACAACACCGCGTCGGGGTCGTTTGGTTCTGGCACCGTAAGCGGCCGTCACGCTGCGCCGCAAGCTGTCACGATTAGTCATACTGGCTGGCCGTGGCGGGGTGGGGAGGGGGGAAGGTCTTCCCCAACCCCCCCCTTTTCCACCCCCCGGTTAAAGAAGGCGCTCGAACCCCGGGTCCCGCATCCCGACGCCGGAATCCCGGGTCCCGAGCTTCGGGCCGGAGCGCCGTCCGCGTACCCCCGGAAGAGTGACCCGACCGACCTCGAAGCCCGAGTCTCGCGGCCCGGGACCCGAGCTTCGGGACGAGTAACGTCGTTCTCTGCTGGGCCTGTTGGAGGCCTGCCGGTGGGAATGTTCGGGCTCGGTGGGGCAGCCGGTATAGGCGATGCCCGGTCGCGGTGCCCGCGGCCGAGTTCCGTGATGAGGGCCCGTTCCTCTTCAGGGGGTACGTCACGGGCCCAGGCGTCCGCCAGCACTTGTCGTTTGCGATGGATGTCCGGGATGCGGTGCCCGCGGCTGCGTTTGTGCGGCTCGGTGCAGATCGGCCACGACTCATCGGCCGACCACATCAGAGGACCGCTGACCGAACTGTCCGATGCGGCCGGGTGCCCCGGCCGCGGAAGCAGGTGCGTGGTCACGCCCCGGAGCGCCCCAGCTTCGGGAAGAGCCCCTGGATATGTATGGGGCGCGGCGGCCTAGTTCTGGTCACGGCGGTGACAATAGGCCACCGGGCCGGCCCGGCCGACAGTTGCGCGCAACTGCTCTACCTTGATGACGATCTGCAATCCTGCGCAATCGGTCGGCGGCCGAGTGCTATTCACCGCATCCTGGATTCCCACCCGGCGTAGACGGAGGGCACCATGACGCGCCTCAGGTTCCTTGGTACCACCAGCGACGACGGCGACTGCCCCACGCTTTACGAGGTCGAGGGCACTACTGACGTCCTTGTCCAGGGCGATCGCGTGACCGACCCCGAACAGCTGGCCCAGCTCCGCGACGTGAAGGACGGCGAGACGTTCGTGCTGGTGCCACGCGATCTCCTGGTCCGCTTCGCCCCACGCACCATCGCTCCGGAAATGGTGCCCTTCTCCGAGATCGTCACGCAGTTCCGCGAGTTCAAGCACACAGCCTTCCGGCTGGAGACCCGGCGCGGATACGCCTCCGACCGCAACAGTCCGAAAGGGGGGCGGTGGAAGAGCGGCGTCGATATTTCGGCCGAGCCGGACAACGCATGGCGCGAGAACGTCCGGGCGCAGACAGCTGAGGGCAAGCGGTTCGAGCGGGTTCGGCTCGTCGACCAGCCTCTCACCGAGGGGCAGCAGTTTCTGCTGGACAGCGGCCATAGCAACGTGGCGGCCGGTGAGGACGTCCGTAACCTGCCACGGCCCGAGGCGGACCGGCTGGGCCTGCCGGAACACGACTTCTGGCTGTTCGACTCCCGGCTGGTCGCCCGTTTCGTCTTCGACGAGGACGACACGACCCTCGGCGTCATCCTGAGTGAGGACCCGGCCGAGGTCCCGCTCGCATGCCAGGCGCGAGACGCGGCCTGGCACCACGCGACGCACACCGCGGACTTCGCGAGGGCGGTAGCTTCGACCGGGTGAGCACCGACTTCCAAAACGCGCGGGTCGCTCTGGGAGCACGCCTCCGCGAGCTACGGAGCGGAGCCGGTCTCAACGGCAAGGAAGTGGCCGAGACACTCGGCTGGCAACGCTCGAAGGTCTCGCGCCTGGAGACGGGGAAGCAGACCCCCACCGCGAGCGACCTCACGCAGTGGTCCCAGGCGGTGGGGCGGCCTGACGTGGCAACCGAGTTACGGGGACGGCTCGTCGGTCTGGAATCGCAGTACCGGTCGTGGCGTCGACAACTCGCCGGTGGCCATCGGGCACGCCAGGAACTGGCCGTCACCGAGACGATGACTACGCAGCTCATCCGAGGCGTGGAGGTGTCCCGCATTCCGGGGCTGTTGCAGACTGCGGACTACGCCCGGCACACGTTCGAGGCGAACGCCGATTTTCGCAGGATCCCTCGGGACGTCGAGGCAGCGGTCCGGGCACGTATGCGCCGTCAACAGGCTTTGTACGAGGCGGGCAAACTCTTCCGGTTCGTGGTGTGGGAAGCGGCGTTGTACGTGCTGACGTGCCCCCGTGAGGTCATGGCCGCACAACTGGACCGCCTGGCCGGGCTGATCGGCCTGGACACCGTCGAGATCAGCGTCCTCCCCCTCGGCGCTCAGCTGCGGCGCGCACCTGGCCACGGGTTCTGGATCTACGACCGGCGTCGCGTGATTGTGGAGACGATCAACACTGAGATGTGGCTCGACGACGAGGAGAACGTCGTTCTCTATGAGCGGGCGTGGGATCTGATGGCCGAAGCCGCAGTCCAGGGGCCTCAGGCGCGGCGTTTGATCGGCCGCGCGCGAGCTTCGCTGGAGCTAGCTCGATTGAACAACTGCGCTCAACATGGTGACGGGTATTCGCAACCCGGCGCAATCGCCCAACGCCCCCCCACCTCGGCTCCCTAACGTGCTGGTCGTGGCCACGCGAATGCGTGCCGATCACGATTCCCCCACCTGCCGAAGGAAGAGCCATGAGTGCGCGGACCATGCCCTCACGCTGGCCGGAAGCTACCTGTCGCACCCTTCTTGACCACACCACAACCTGTGCCGCTTGCCGCGCCGGAGCTACCTGCCCGACGGCCTTGAGCTTGGGACGTGCTTGGCGGGAGGCGCGGCGCGGATGAGGTGTTACGTGGACGGGGAGGCGCACGACCTGTCGGTCGAGGACGAGACGGGGGCTTACTGCGTCGAGCGTGGGTTGACGTTGTTGTGGCGTGGTGATCCGGTCACCGCCGCCGAGGGGGCCGGGGGGCCGGTCGTTGCCCAGGACGCGCTGTCACCTGGGGCGGACGGTCCGTGCAGCGTTGTGTGCCGAAGTGCGCTGGTGACGGACCTGGCCGACGTGCACGTCCTGTGCCGCCTGCCAACGTGCGCCTGCCCGTGCCATGCGGTGGCCACCGCTCTCCGGGACGCCTGATGACGCTCAACTTGTCGGTCACGGATGTCCGTACCTGCGAGGCGTGCCGGCTATCCCCGGTAACCGCCGCCCGGCGCAGCGCCCTTGGCCGGGATCTGTTGTGCCGGGCGTGTGCTGAGGGTGGCTGCCCGCGTCGGGTCGATCTGTTTCCGCCGTACGGGATTTACCGGCTTCGCCCCACCGAGAGCCGGTCAGTGGTATCGAATGCACCGATCAGAGGAGACGGACGATGATCACCACCCCCGTGCACATTCAGGCCGGGAAGCATGGCGGGGCCCCGTCGGACAAGCCGTGGACTCCGCCGCAGGAGCCGAAGCCGTCGCCGGATGGCAGCCGGCCTCAGTTCGTGCCGCAGTCGTGAGCGGCGTACCGCAGGCACCTGCGTACCCGGATCTGGTGCGGGATCTCGCCGATCGCGGGTTGCTCACCGGTCGATGGCGGCAGGTGTTCGAGGCGGTGCCGCGCAGCCGCTTCGTCCCGGTCGATGTCTGGCGGCAGCTGTCCGACCGGTGCGAGCCGGTGGTGGGGACTGACGCGTGGCTCGCGCTGGTGAACAGTGACGAACCGGTGGTGACCCAGCTCGACGACGGGGCCGAGGGCGGGCCAGGTGTGGCGACGTCGTCGAACTCGATGCCCTCGATGGTGGCCCGGATGCTCGGGCTGCTCGATGTCCAGGACGGCGTACGGGTGTTGGAGATCGGCACCGGCACCGGGTACGTCGCCGCGCTGTTGTGCGAGCGGCTTGGCGACGACCTGGTCCACAGCGTGGAGTTGGACCCGGTCGTGGCCCGGCAGGCCGCCGAGGCCTTGGCCCAGGCCGGGTACCGGCCGCATCTGCGGGTCGGGGACGGTGAACAGCCGTGGCCCGGCCTGGGGCTGGTCGACCGGCTGATCGCCACGTGTGCGGTGCGGTACGTCCCGCACGCGCTGCTGCGGCAGGTCCGGCCCGGCGGGATCGTCGTCGCCCCGCTCGCGAGGGAGTTCTGGTCCGGAGCCCTGGTCCGGCTTCGGGTTCAGGACGACGGCACTGCGATGGGGCTGCCATGGCCGCCACCGGATAGGAGGTGTGGCAGTACGGGCCCGGGTTCCTGTGGGAGGAGATCGAGCAGACCTGGTGGGAGTACGAGACGAAGGGCCGGCCCGACGCCGAGCAGTTCGGCCTGACCGTCGCCGGCCGGGGCCGGCACGCCGTCTGGCTGCGGGACCCGAGCGAGGTCATCCGGCCCGCCAGGGCGTAACTCGCGCAGGGGCGCAGAGACCGCCGAGGTGCTGGCCCGCCTGGACGCGCCGGAGGGCAAAGCGAAAGGCCCGGCTCAATCGAGCCGGGCCTTTCGTCCACAAGCGGTAGCGGTGGGATTTGAACCCACGGTGACGGGTTACGCCACACTCGCTTTCGAGGCGAGCTCCTTCGGCCGCTCGGACACGCTACCGAGAGAGAGCTTAGACCATCCCGGGCCGTGGACAGAAATCGGTTCTCGGGGGCGGGGTCGTCCACGGCCAGGCGACTGGGTCGTGCCTGGTCAGAGGGATCGGAAGAACGCCGTCAGCTGCTCCGCGCACTCCGGCTCCAGGACGCCCGCGATGACCTCCGGGCGGTGGTTCAGGCGGCGGTCGCGGATCACGTCCCAGAGGGATCCCGCCGCGCCGGCCTTCTCGTCGCGGGCGCCGTAGACGACGCGGGCGACGCGGGACTGGACCAGGGCGCCCGCGCACATCGTGCAGGGCTCCAGTGTGACCACCAGGGTGCAGCCGGTCAGGCGCCATGCGCCGAGGGCCTCGGCCGCCCGGCGCAGGGCCAGGATCTCGGCGTGCGCGGTCGGGTCGCCGGTGGCCTCGCGCTCGTTGTGTCCGGTCGCCAGCTCGGTGCCGTCGGGGCCGAGCACGACGGCGCCGACCGGCACGTCGCCGGCCGACGCCGCCCGCGCGGCCTCGGCCAGCGCGCGGCGCATCGGGGCCTGCCAGGGATCGCGTACGGGGTCGGGCTCCGGTACGCGTACGGGATCCGGGGCGGGCTCGGGTGAGGGGTCCGGCGGTCGTGCGGTCACTCGCGGACCCTAGCGGACGGGGTGGGGTGGGCGGGTGGTGGGAGAGATGGATGGACGGGTGCGCGGGACCTCAGCGGGTCGCGGGCCCCTCAGCGGACCGACTCCAGGACCTCCGCCGCTCCCACGGCCTCAGCGATCTCGGAGAGTGCGTCGGTCTGCAGGGTGAGCAGCTCCTTCTCGGACATCCCGAGGTCGGCCAGGACCCCGAGCTCGCCGATCGGGCCCGCCGGGACGGCGTCCGGGTCCGGGGCGTCGTCGTCCGTGTCGGCCACGGGAGCGGTCCGTTCCGGTTCGCCGTCCTCCGTGCCGTCCAGGTCGACGAGCTCCTCCAGGGCGGCGATCTCGTCCTCGGCCCCTGGTTCGCGGCCGAGCAGTTCGTCGGTGAGCAGGATCTCCCCGTAGGAGGAGCGGGCGGCGGCGGACGCGTCCGAGACGTAGATCCGGGGGTCCTCCTCACCGTCCACCCGGACGACGCCGAACCAGGCGTCCTCCTGCTCGATGTAGACCAGGACCGTGTCCTCGTCCACCGAGGCCTCCCGGGCCAGGTCCGTCAGATCGGACAGGGTCTCCACATCGTCGAGCTCTGTATCGCTCGCTTCCCACCCGTCTTCGGTGCGCGCGAGCAGTGCGGCGAAGTACACCGTGACTCTCCCACTGGTCATAGGCGAATCGGTCCGACGGGAGGGCGAACGGTGGTCCGTCCGTCCTGAGCCCCGCCCAATCGGCATCGTGGCAGAAACAAGCGCCGTGCGAGACCTCTTCGGCCGTTGCGTCGGCCATCAGTTCCAGGAGTGCCTGGTCGGCCCTCACCCTGACGCACCGATCGGCGGGGGAGTGCGCCGGTGGTACGTGGAGGGCTCACCCGGGTGCTCACCAGGGGTTTCGTCAGATGATTCGCCCGTCGTCGTCCGTCGGTTCACCGCCACCCGCCGGTTCACCAGCGGAACGTGCGCATCCGCATCTGTTGCCGCATTCGGGCGGCCCGGGCCCGGCGCGGCTGCACCCGGTCCCTCAACTGCTTGGCCTCGTGCAGCTCACGGAGGAACTGGGCGCGTCGTCGGCGGCGGGCCGCGTCACTCTCCCGCGCGTCCTCGGCCGCGTCCGCCACGCCCTCGACGCCGCGCCCCTCGCGCGGTCCGCGCGAGGCCGCGTTGTCCCGCAGGTCCCCGTCAGCCATCGACACACCACCCCAGTACCGGGTCCGTATGCCCCCACCTTCCCCCCGAACAGGTGGTTGATGCCAGCGCAGAGTGCCGGGCCGCGCGGTTACTGTTGACGCATGCGGATCCACGTCGTCGACCACCCGCTGGTGGCGCACAAACTCACCACGCTGCGCGACAAGCGCACCGACTCCCCGACCTTCCGGCGGCTCGCCGACGAGCTGGTCACCCTCCTCGCCTACGAGGCCACCAGGGATGTGCGTACCGAGCAGGTCGACATCGAGACCCCGGTGACGCCCACGACCGGGGTGAAGCTCTCGCACCCCCGGCCCCTGGTCGTCCCGATCCTGCGGGCCGGTCTGGGCATGCTGGACGGCATGGTGCGGCTGCTGCCGACCGCCGAAGTGGGCTTCCTCGGCATGATCCGCAACGAGGAGACGCTCCAGGCGGAGACGTATGCGACCCGGATGCCCGAGGACCTCTCCGGCCGCCAGGTCTACGTCCTCGACCCGATGCTGGCCACCGGCGGCACCCTCGTCGCGGCCATCCAGGAGCTGATCAAGCGCGGTGCCGACGATGTCACCGCCGTCGTCCTCCTCGCGGCGCCCGAGGGCGTCGAGGTGATGGAACGCGAGCTGGCCGGGACCCCGGTCACCGTCGTCACGGCCTCCGTCGACGAGCGGCTCAACGAGCACGGCTACATCGTGCCGGGCCTCGGCGACGCGGGCGACCGGATGTACGGGACGGCCGAGTAGGGCCCAGCCCCGATCCTCTCCTTACGACTTCGCGCCCCGTTCCGGTGCGTACGCACGAGGCCGCGCGTACGCACCGGAACGGGGCGCTTTTGTGTGCGCCGGGGTGTGCCCCCGTCAGCAGGAGGGGGAGGGGGATGGGGCCGGCCTCGTCAGGGCCGTCATCGCCGCCGTGGCCTCCTTCGGGGTGCTGAACGCCTTGAACTTCGCACCGAGAATCAGATCGACCTCACCCGTCTTCCGGGTGTCCGTCTTCTGCACCGTGCCCGCCAGCTGGGTGCCGAGCACCGTGAAGCTGCCGTTCTTCGCGGCCGGGGCCGCGAGCAGCACGCCCGTGCCCGGTACCTTCTTGTCGTACTCCTTCGGCGCGTTGCCCACGTCGCCGATGGCGAAACCGCGCTTCTTGAGCTCCTCGGCGGCGGCCTTGGCCAGCCCGGTCCGCGTCGTCGCGTTGTAGACGTTCACCTTGATCGCGGCCGGTTTCGGGAGCGCCTTGACGGGGGCCACGGACGGCTTCGCCGTGGGGCAGTCCCGCTGGTGGTCGGCCGCGTTCGCGCTCTTGTCGCCGCCGGTGAACACCTCGATGAGCTGCAGACTGCCCCAGCCGACGAGACCGAGGACGACGACGGCTCCGATGCCCGCGAGGACCAGCCTGCGGCGGTGCCGGGGGCGGCGCATACGGGGGTAGGTGTCGCCCGTGATGCGGTACTTTCCGCCCATGCCGGGGGGAGTGAGCATGCTCATGGAGGCAGCGTAGTGCGACCCGGTGATGATGCGTACTAAATGATCAACGTATGGCACCCGGATGAGCGTGAAAGCACCCGAAAGCCCGAATCCGGGTCTCGGGAGGATGCCTCAAGATGCGCAAACCCCAGTGGGGTGGGTGAGGGTGCCGCGGGGGCAGGTGCGCCGGTGCCGGGAGCGGTGTCAGCCCAGGTCGAGGACGCGCGCGTGCAGGACCTGGCGCTGCTGCAGCGCGGCGCGGACCGCCCGGTGCAGCCCGTCCTCCAGGTAGAGGTCGCCCTGCCACTTCACGACGTGCGCGAACAGGTCCCCGTAGAACGTGGAGTCCTCGGCGAGGAGGGTCTCCAGGTCCAGCTGGCCCTTGGTGGTCACGAGCTGGTCCAGGCGAACCGGACGCGGCGCGACATCCGCCCACTGGCGGGTGGATTCCCGGCCGTGGTCGGGGTACGGCTTCCCATTTCCGATGCGCTTGAAGATCACACGGAAAGCCTACCGGTCAAGAGCCACCGGGCGCAGCCACGGAAGCTCACCGCTATGCCGGTGCAAAGGGCGTATAGCGCTGGATAGGGCGGGATACCGGGTCAGCGGGGCATCCCAGGGGTGGTTTCGTCCGTCTGCTCCCGTCGACGCCGCTCCCGCCCGCCGGCGTTGTTCCGTACGCCGGCTCCCGCCTCCGGTGCTTACGGGCTCCGGTGGCGGGAGCCCGTAAGCCGGCCGCTACTCCGTGACGCGGCCGTGGCCCTCGCGCAGGCCGCCTCCGCTGCCGCCGCTGCCGGGCGTCCCGGCGCCGGTGTCAGGGTCGGCCGGGCGGGTCAGCGAGCGCAGGTCGTGCGCGTACGTCCCGACGGCGTTGGCGATCACGTCGATGTTGGTGTCGAAGTGACCCATGTCGATGTTGTCCAGGTCGTCGCAGGCCGCGTGGTAGCAGGGGTCGTACGCGATCCCCGCCTCGCCGCCGAACACCTCGGCCTGGGCCGCCGTCTTGATGCCCTCCGCCCCGGTGTCCGTACCGCCGGAGGGGATGCCGACCTCGATGAACGGCCCGTAGTCCGAGCGGCCGGTGAAGTCCGTGCCCTCGTGCGGCTTGCCCTTGCCGTCGAGGAACGCGTTGATGTCCCGCTCCAGTTGGGCCGAGCCCTCCGGGCCCGGGCCCTCGCCGACCTGGTCGGAGTTGTCGCCGTCGAAGACGAACTGGACACCGTTCGGCGAGGCGATCATGTCGAAGTTCAGATAGAGCTTGATCTGCTCGCGCTGCTTGTCGGAGAGCGCCGCGACGTACTTCTCCGAGCCGATCAGGCCGTTCTCCTCGGCCGACCACCAGGCGAACCGCACCTTGTTGGCCGGCTCGCTCTTCGACTTCGCCAGCTTCAGGGCGACGTCGAGCAGACCGGCGGAGCCGGAGCCGTTGTCGTTGATGCCGGGGCCCTCGGTCACCGAGTCGAGGTGGGCCCCGAGCATCACGGTCCGTGCCGCGCTGCCGCCGGGCGTCTCGGCGATGACGTTGCGGGTGGGACGGTCCTCCTGGAGCTCGCGGACCTCGAAGCCGACCGTCACCTCGCCGGCCGCGAGGTCGGCGGCGAGCTTCTCGCCCTCCTCCTGGGTGAGCCCGCCGGTCGGGATCTTCCCGGCGGCGACCTCGCCGAGCGTGCCGGACAGCGCACCCTCGACGTTGTTGTAGATGGCCGCTCCGGCCGCGCCCGCAGTGGCCGCCGCCGCCTGCTTCTCGGCGAAGGAGCAGCCGCCGCGCTTGATCAGCGCGATGGCGCCGGTGAAGTCCGCGGCGGCGTAGTCGGCGGCCTCGCAGCCGGTCGTCCCGTCGACGGGTACGGCGACGAGCCGTGCCGTCAGGCCGCCTTCCTTCGTCGACGGCGTGTACGTCATGGCCTTGATCGTCACGTCGCGGGGCGTCGGCGACACCACGGCGAGCTTTTCGGCCAGGGTCTCCGTGTAGGTGAAGCGGAAGCTCTCGTACGAGACCTGGTACCCGGCGCGCTGGAGCTGCCGGTGGACGTACGCGGCCGAGGCGTCGTGGCCCAGCGAGCCGGCGGCGCGGTGGCCATCGGCGGAGTCGGCTATCGCCTGGAACCGGCGGAGGTGTTTGTGGGCGTCGCGTGCGGACGCGTTCCTCACCAACTCCCGCGACAGCTTGGCAGCTTCTTTCCCGGGGTCGTGCGGCGCGGGGCGTCCGGGGTGCGGTGACGCGGCCAGGAGGAGCGGTGTGGCCAGGGCGGTGGCGGCCACGACCGCCATGGCTCTGCGACGGGTTGCGTGCACAGGAGTCCTTCCGGTCTGAACGGCTGAACGAATGTGCTGCGAAAGCTAGCGAGTGGGGTGACGCCTGTGAACCGGTGTGGCTGATTCTGGTCCGGGGGGAAGGGGGCGTCGGCCTGCTCCGGCACATGGCGGTGCCCTATCTGTGCCCGCGTCACTTCTTCCGTGACGTCCCGGGCTTTCTCGCGGTGTTGGCCGCCTTGGCCGCCGCTTTGGCCTCCTGTTTGTAGGCACGTACCTCGACCAGCGACTCCGGGCCCGTGATGTCGGCCACCGACCGGTGCGATCCGGCCTCCCCGTACGGGCCCGCCGCCTCCCGCCACCCCGGTGGCCGTACGCCCAACTGCTTGCCGAGCAGCGCCAGGAAGATCTGGGCCTTCTGGGCGCCGAAGCCGGGCAGGGCCTTGAGGCGTTCCAGCAGGTCGTCGCCGGTCGCGGCGTCCCGCCACACCGCGCTCGCGTCGCCGCCGTACTCCGCGACCAGGTACCGGCACAGCTGCTGCACCCGCTTCGCCATGGAACCGGGGTAGCGGTGCAGGGCCGGTTTGGTGGTGAACAGCTCGGTGAAGGCGTCCGGGTCATAGGCGGCGATCCGCCCCGCGTCCAGGTCGTCGGCGCCCATCCGTTCCGCGAGGGTGTACGGGCCCGTGAACGCCCACTCCATCGGCACCTGTTGGTCCAGCAGCATGCCTACCAGGGCGGCCAGCGGGCTGCGCCCCAGAAGCCCGTCCGCCTCCGGATTCTGGGCGATCCGCAGGGTGGTGGCCGCGCCCGTGCCCGTATCCGCCCCCTTGGCTCCGCCCTTGCCGCCGGTGCTGTCGCTGCCGCTCGTGGTCATGCTGCCGATCATCGCGAGCGCGGCGGGCGGCGGCGACCGGGGCTGCGCCGATGGCCTCTTCCCTGTCGGCCGAAGGGAGTAACCCCCTATCCGTCCGGCCGGTCCAGCCGGTCCGCGCGCCGGCGCAGGTAGCGGGCCTCGGGCTCGCTGAGGGTGGCGTCGGCGGCCGCGCGGTAGGCGGTACGGGCGGCGTCGGGCTCCCCCGCGCGTTCCAGGAGGTGGCCGCGTACGGCGTCGACCCGGTGGTTCCGCCGCCCCGTGGCCTCCGCCAGCGCGCCGACCTCCGCCAGCCCCGCCCGGGGCCCGCGCACCATGGCCACGGCGACCGCCCGGCCCAGCGCGGCGGCGGGGTCGGGGGAGCGCCGCACGAGGAGGTCGTACAGGGCGAGGATCTGCGGCCAGTCGGTGTCCTCGGCGCGCTCCGCCTCGTCGTGCAGGGCGGCGATCGCGGCCTGGAGCTGGTAGTCCCCGGCGGGCCCCCGGGCGAGCGCCTCCTCGGCCAGGGCGATGCCTTCGGCGATGGCCGTACGGTCCCAGAGGGCGCGGTCCTGTTCGTCGAGGGGGATCAGCCCGCCGTCCGGGCCGGTGCGCGCCGGGGTGCGCGCCTCGGTGAGGACCATCAGCGCGAGCAGCCCGGTCACCCGCCCCTCGTGGGGGAGGAGGCGGCGGACGGCGCGGGTCAGGCGGATCGCCTCGCGGGCCAGGTCCGTGCGGTGGAGGTCGGGGCCCGCGGTGGCGGTGTAGCCCTCGTTGAAGATCAGGTAGAGGACCTGGAGCACGGCGGCGAGCCGCTGGTCGCGGTCCCGGGCGTCCGGCTGCCGGAACCGCGTACCGCGCACCGCCCGCTTGGCCCGGCTGATCCGCTGCGCCATCGTCGCCTCCGGCACCAGATGGGCGCGGGCGATCTCGGCCGTGGTGAGGCCGCCGACCGCGCGGAGCGTCAGCGCGATCTGGGCGGCGGGGGAGAGCGCGGGGTGGCAGCAGAGGAAGAGCAGGGTGAGCGTGTCGTCCTCGGAGGGGGCCCGGCCCGGGCCGGAAGGCCCTGTCCCGGCGGGCCCCTCCCCGGGCGGCGGGGTGACGAACGCGTCCGCCGGGGTGAGGGCTGCCGCCGTCTCCTCGCGCCGGCGGCGGGCCTCGTCGCTGCGCAGCCGGTCGGTGAGGCGGCGGGAGGCGACCCGGATGAGCCAGCCGCGCGGGTTGTCGGGGATCCCGGCCCCGGGCCACTGCTCGGCGGCCGCGATCAGGGCCTCCTGGACGGAGTCCTCGGCCGGGTCGAAGTGCCCGTACCGGCGGACGAGTGCGCCGAGGACCTGCGGCGCGTGACGGCGCAACAGGTCCTCGATGTCGTCGGCCGCTCGGCCCACCTGGACCTTTCGGTTCGGTCAGTCGTCGATCCCGCCGTCCACCGGCCGGATCAGGACCGGGTACTCGGGCGCCCCGGCCGGCTGCGGACAGCGTGCCACGCGGGCGGCGATCTCGGTCACCCGCTCCAGGCTCTCGCAGTCGAGGACCCAGAACCCGGCGAGCAGTTCCTTGGTCTCGCTGTACGGCCCGTCCGAGACGACCGGCCGGCCCTCGGCGTCGACGCTGACGGCCCGGCCCGACGCGGGCTCGCGCAGCCCGTAGCCGGTGACCAGCTCGCCCGACTCGGCGAGGTCGTCGTTGATGCTGCCCATGTACGCGAACATCTCCTGCATGGCCTTCTCGTCCCAGGCCGGGCTGTCGGCGCTGCCCTTGCCGGTCTGCGCGTCGTAGTCCGCCTGGGTGCCCTGGACCATCACCAGATACTTCATGACCGTCGCCTCCTGGTCGCTCGTGTCGTTCCGTGGTCGTTCTTCCTCTTGCACAGGGGACGTCGGGGCCGATGAGGGCTTCTCGACACCACGCGCGAAATTCCTTCGGATTCACCCGGCGGGGTGGGGGGAACGGGCGTTCAGTAAAGTGCGGCTGCGCCTCGTTTCCGCTCGTCGCGCCCGCTTTCCACCCTCCTGAACCCCGAATCCTCCTGAGCCCCGAACGACGAGGTCCCGGCCCGTGCCCGCATCCCCAGCCCCGCGTCCGTACCCCGTCGCCGTCGTGGGGATCGGCGCGGACGGCTGGTCCGGGCTCTCCGGCACGGCACGGGAGGCGCTGCGCGGGGCGGAGGTGCTGATCGGCGGAGCGCGCCAGCTGGACCTGCTGCCGCCGGAGTGCGCCGGGGCACGGGTGGCCTGGCCGTCCCCGCTGCGGCCGGCCGTCCCGAGGCTGCTCGCCGAGCACGGGGAGCGCCGGATCGCGGTGCTGGCGAGCGGGGACCCGATGTTCTACGGGATCGGCCGGGCGCTCGCGGAGGAGCTGGGGCCCGAGGGGCTGCGCGTGCTGCCGCACCCCTCCTCCGTCTCGTACGCCTGCGCGCGGCTGGGCTGGCCGCTGGAGGACACGGAGGTCGTGACGCTGGTGGGCCGTCCGGCGGCGCGCCTGGCCGCCTCCCTGTACGAGGGGCGGCGGCTGCTCGTCCTGAGCGCGGACGCGAGCACGCCGGCGACGGTCGCGGCGCTGCTGACGGACCGGGGGTTCGGCCCGAGCAGGGTGCGGGTGCTGGAGCAGCTGGGCGGCGAGGGCGAGGAGCACGTCGAGGGCGTCGCGTCGCGGTGGGCGCACGAGCCCGGGGACCGGCTGAACGTCGTCGCGATCGAGTGCCGGGCGTCGGCGGAGGCGCTGCGGCTCGGCACGGTGCCCGGTCTGCCGGACGAGGCGTACGAGCACGACGGCCAGCTCACCAAGCGGCACATCCGGGCCGCCACGCTGGCCACGCTGGCGCCCGCGCCGGGGGAGTTGCTCTGGGACGTGGGGGGCGGCTCGGGCTCGATCGCGATCGAGTGGCTGCGGGCCCACCGGTCCTGCCGGGCGGTGAGCGTGGAGCGGGACCCGGTGCGGGCCGAGAGGATCACCCGCAACGCGGAACGCCTGGGCGTCCCCGGCCTGCGGGTCGTCACGGGCCCGGCGCCTTCGGCCTTGGCCGGACTCGGCGTTCCGGACGCGGTGTTCATCGGCGGCGGCCTGACCGCGCCGGGCCTGCTGGACGCGTGCTGGGAGGCGCTGCGGCCGGGGGGCCGGCTGGTCGCGAACACGGTGACGCTGGAGTCGGAGGCGCTGCTGGCCGAACGGCACAAGGCGTACGGGGGAGAGCTGGTGCGGCTGTCGGTCGCGCACGCCGTCCCGGTCGGCGGGTTCACGGGGTGGCGTCAGGCGATGCCGGTGACGCAGTGGTCGGTGACGAAACCTTCGGCTTCAGAGACACGTTCGTACAGAGGAGACAGACGATGACCGTGTACTTCATCGGCGCGGGCCCCGGCGCGGCCGACCTGATCACGGTGCGCGGCGCCCGGATCCTCGCCGCCAGCCCGGTCTGCCTGTACGCGGGCAGCCTGGTCCCGGTGGAACTGCTGGCCGAGTGCCCGAAGGACGCCCGCCTGATCGACACGGCGAACCTGGACATCGACCAGATCACCGCCGAGCTGGTCCGGGCCCACGCGGACGGCCACGACGTGGCGCGGCTGCATTCGGGGGACCCGTCGGTGTTCAGCGCGGTGAACGAGCAGATGAAGCGCCTGGACGAGGCGGGCGTGCCGTACGAGGTCGTCCCCGGCGTCCCCGCGTTCGCCGCTGCCGCCGCCGCGCTCAAGCGCGAGCTGACGGTCCCGACGGTCGGCCAGACGGTGATCCTGACCCGCATCGCCCAGCGCGCCACGGCGATGCCGGAGGGCGAGGACCTGGCGACCCTGGGCCGCAGCGGCGCGCTGATCGTGCTGCACCTGGCGGCACGGTACGTGGACCGCGTGGTCGACGAACTGCTCCCGCACTACGGGGCGGACTGCCCGACGGCGGTGGTGGCGATGGCGTCCCGCCCGGACGAGATCATCCTGCGCGGCACCCTGGACTCCATCGCCGCACAGGTGAAGGCGGCGGGGGTGATCCGGACGGCGGTCATCATGGTGGGCCGCACGCTGGGCGCGGAGCAGTTCCGGGACAGCCACCTGTACTCCCCGGAGCGGGACCGCCACGTGTGCTGACGGGGACAGGGGCGTGCCCGGCGGCGAACAGGTCGCTGCCGGGCACCGGTGCGCGTGGCGTGCTTCGCGTCAGCCCTTGATCTCGATCTCGCCGTTCGCCGCGGGTGCGTCCGGGGTGGTGGCCGGGGACGGGACCGTCGTCGTGCGGTTCTTCAGGTTCTCCAGGAGGGACGCGAGGTCGACGCCCGTCGTCGAGCTGAGCAGTTCCATGCCCTGCGCGACGTTGTCGGTGACCGTGCGGGCCAGCTGGCTCGCGCCGTCCGTGGAGATGACCGTCATCTTGTCGATGGCGCTCAGCGGCTCCGAGGCCTTCGCGACAACACTCGGGAGGACCTCGACGAGCATCTGGAGGACGGCCGCGTCGCCGTACCGGGCGAACGCGTCGGCCTTCTTCTGCATGGCCTCGGCCTCGGCCGCACCCTTGGCGGCGATGGACGCGGCCTCCGCCTCGCCCTCGATGCGGACCGCGTCGGCCAGAGCCGAACGGTGCAGCTTCTCGCCCTGACCGGTCAGGCGCGAACGCTCCGCGTCGGCCTCGGCCTCCTTGACCTGGGCGATGCGGCGGGCTTCCGCCTCCTGCTCGGCCCGGTAGCGGGCGGCGTCGGCGGGCTTACGGACCTTCGTGTCCAGCTCGCGGTCGGTCAGGGCGGCCTGGCGCTCGGCGACCTTCTCCTGCTCGGCGAGGACTTCCTGCTGGCGGGCCGCCTCGGCGAGCGGGCCCGCGGCGTTGGCCTTGGCGGCCGCGGCTTCCGTCTCGGCCTTGATCTCGGCCTGCTTCAGGTAGTACGTCCGCTCGGCGATGGCGATCTCCTCGGCCGCCTTCAGCCGGGCCTGCTCCGAGGCCCGCTTGGCGATGGCCTCGGCGATGTCCGCCTCCTGCTTGGCGCGGGCGGCCTCCGGGCGGCCGAGGTCCTCCAGGTAGGAGCCCTCGGTGGTGATGTCCTGGATCTGGAAGGCGTCCAGGATCAGGCCCTGGCCGGAGAGGCTGGCCTCGGCCTCCTCCGCGACCTGGCCGGCGAACGCGGCCCGGTCCCGGATGATGTCCTCGACCGACATGCGGCCGACGATCGCGCGCAGCGCGCCGGAGAGCACTTCCTGGGTGAAGCCGACGATCCCGTCCTGCTGCTGGAGGAAGCGCTGGGCCGCGGCGCGGATCGCGTCCTCGCTGCCGCCGACCTTGACGATCGCGACGCCTTCGAGGTTCGACTTGACGCCGCGCAGCGTCACCGCGCCGCGCACCGAGATCGGGATGTGGCGGCTGGAGAGGTCCAGGGTGAACTTCTGCTGGACGAACGGCACGACGAAGACGCCGCCGCCCACGACGACCTTCTGGCCGCTGTTGTCGATGCTGGTGCGTCCGGTGACCGGGTCCGTCGACTTCTTGCCGCGGCGGCCGGTGATGATGAACGCTTCGCTGGGCCCGGCCACCTTGTAGCGCGTGATGACGACGAGGCCGAGCAGGACGAGGAGTACGACGATGCCGATGACGGCGATGACTACTGGACTCATGAGGTCTGTCCCCCCTGCCTCCCTTGGGGGACGGCAGATCGTTGTGGAGCGGGCCGTGCTGTGGAGTTGACCGGGGTGGGGCGGTGGGCTCGGGGCGGGCGGGTGGAGCCGGTGATGCGTGGTCAGCGCTCCACCGGGCGTACCGCGACCGACGTGGTCGACAGGGCCTCTTCCACCCAGATCTCGGTCCCGCGCGCGACGGGCGTCGCCGATTTGGCCGCGTACTTCACCGGCTGGCCGCCCAGGCGCAGCAGCACCTCGCCGTAGCCCCCGGCGGGGATGGCCGTCACCACGGAACCCGAGGTGCCGACCAGGTCGGATTCGCGCGGGGTGGCGTGCGTCTGGTCGCGCATCAGGGCCCTGCTGAGTTTCCAGGTCAGCCAGCCCGCGACCAGGCCGGCGGCGCCGCCGACGACGGTGGCCACGAGCGTCCCCGCACCGGTCGCGCCGAGCACGATCGCTCCGCCGAAGCCCAGCATCGAGAGGAAGCCGGCGATCACCGGCAGCGAGAGCAGTCCGTCGAAGAGACCGTCCACCACGCCGTCGAAGAGACCTTCGAGGACCCCGTCGAAGATCAGGGAGAGGGCCAGCAGGACGATTCCCGCAATGCCGAGACCGAGAAAGAAGGTCACGCGATCACTCCCCTGCCTGTCGACTTCCCCCGAGTGTTTTTCGTCGATCTGGCTGGATGGTCCCATACGCGGTCCGCTCCGGTCACTGCCGGGATCCGGCAATCTTTACGCGTCTTTGATGCCGGACAGACGGTTCGTGAGGGTGTCGAGTGACTGGAAGGTCGCTCCGAGCAACGACACGTGCTTCCAGCGCAGGACCCCGTCCGGGCCGATGAGGAAGACCGCCCGCCGCACCCCGATGCCCGGCGCGGAGACCCCGTACGCCTTGGCGATCTCCCGGCCCTCGTCGGCCAGGAGCGGCATGCGCAGGCCGAAGGCGCGGGCGAACGACTCATGGCTGTCCACACCCTGTGGACTGATTCCCCAGACGTCGGCGTCGAGGCCCTCGAAGGCTTCCATGCCCGAGGAGTACGAGCACAGCTGCTTCGTGCAGACCGAGGTGTTGTCCCCCGGGTAGAACGCGAGGACCACGGATCGGCCACGGGCGGCGGAGAGGCGGTAGTCGGCGCGGTCGAAGGTCTCGCCCGACAGGACTCCGCCCGGGAGGGAGAAGTCGGGTGCCGTGCTGCCGAGTTGGGGGCCTGATGCCATGGGAAGGCTCCTTCTGTGTCTGGTACGCGGACGCTCCGAGGTCGTGACCGTACCGGGGGCGGCACTTTCCGGGGCCGGTGAGTCGTTGATCCGGCGGGATGCCGTCGGGTTCCGTCGGGTTCCATCGGCATCCGTCGAGCCGTTCGCCCATCCGGGGCGGCCTCGGCGCCGAATACGGGGAGAGGGGCGCCCGGGCCCCGCACCCGGACCTGGAGGTACGCGTGGCCCAACGACCGCCGTCGGCAGCGGTTCTCGTCCTGCACGGAGGGCGCGAGACCGGTACGGAGCCCCCGCCGCCGGGTCTCCTCAATCTGCCCGGCACCCGTATGCGCCCCTTCGTCCGGGCCGTCGACCGGGCCGCCCGCGCCACCGGAGGCAACGTTCTCGTGACGCAGGTGCGGTACGGCCGCCGGGGCTGGAACGGCGACCGCGCGGACCCCCTCCACGACGCCGTGGCCGCCCTCGACGCGCTGCGGGAGGCAGCGGGCGACGACCTGCCGGTGGTGCTCCTGGGCCACTCCATGGGCGCGCGCGCCGCCCTCCGCGCCGCCGGGCACCCTCTCGTGCGGGGCGTCGTCGGGCTCGCTCCGTGGTGTCCGCCGGGGGACCCGGTCACCCAGCTCGCAGGCCGTGACATCGTCCTCGTCCACGGCAACCGGGACCGGCTCACCAGTCCCCAGGCCACCCAGTCCCTCACCGCCCGGGCCCGCCGCGCCGGCGCCCGTACGTGCATGGTCACCGTCCGGGACGGTGACCACGCCATGATCCGGCGGGCCTCCGCCTGGCACCGGCTCACCACCGGGCTGGTCACCGGACTGCTGGGTTCCGGCAGTCTGCCGGGTCCGATCGGCGACGCCCTCGCCCTGCCGCCCACCGCCGAGGCCACCGAAGGCACCCTCGATCTGGACCTCGATCTGGACCCCGGCCCGGGCCCGGATCCCGGGCGGTTCCGGGCCCGGACGCGCGCCTAGGGCCTGGCGAGAGTCCCGGGCCCCGCCTGCCCTCCTGCGGATGCGGTACGGGAGGGCGCGGCCGACGATGGAGGCTCGGGGGCCGACGAGCGGTGGGAGGCATGCTCTTGCAGGCCGACACATGCGACGACGGCATGCCGTCGTTCTTCGATCCGAAGACCGTCGCGGCCCTGTTCGACGGCAATCCCGCCGCCGTGGCGGTGCTCGACCACGATCTTCGCTACACCTACGTCAACCCCGCCCTCGAACGGCTCAACGGCCTCCCCGCCCGCTCCCACATCGGGCGGACCTTCTCCCAGGTGCTGCCCGGGCTGCACGGCCAGGCCGCCGCCCTGCGCGAGGTGCTGGCCGACGGCAAGCCCCGGGAAGTGACGATCAGCGGGCGGACCTGGGCGCCGACCGAGGAGGAGCAGCAGCTCTGGCGGGCCACGTACCACCGGCTCGACGCGGAGGGGGAGGGCTGCGGGCTGATGGCGATCGTCGTCGAGATCACCGACATCGCCCGGCAGCGCGAGGAACTGGAGCAGGCCCGCGGCCATGTCGCCCTGCTCTCCACCGCCGCCGTCCGGATCGGCACCACCCTCGACATGGACACCACCTGCCGGGAGCTGGCCGACTTCGTGGTGCCCGACTTCGCCGACGTCGCGGTGGTCGACGTGTTCCCCGCCGAGGTGGGGCACTCCGTACGCCGCCCGGCCCCCGGCGTCGTACGGCTGCGGCGGGCCGCCCTGCAAGGTCACGGAGAACTCGACGCGCCGGTGCAGCGGTTCGGCCACCCCGGCGAGTACGTCGACTTCGCGGCGGACTCCGCGGTGAACCGCTGCCTGACGGAGAACGAACCGGTCATCGACGACTGGGACGACCGCGGCGAGGAGCGCGGAGGCCCCACCGCGGACCGGATCGCCGCCACCCGGGCGTTCGGGCTGCGCCAGGTGCTCGTCGTCCCGCTCACCGCCCGGAGCCGTCCGCTCGGCACGCTCAGCCTCGTCCGGGCCGAGGGCTCCCCCGCCTTCGGCGACCAGGACGTGGCCGTCGCCCGGGAACTCGCCGTCCGGGCGGGCGTCGACCTCGACCACGCCCGCCGGTACGACCACGAGCACAGCATCGCCCGCGAGCTTCAGCGCTCCCTGCTCTCCGAGCCGTGGGGCCCCCACTCCCACGTCGAGGTCGCCACCCGCTATCTCCCCGCCGACGAGGGCGTCCTGGTCGGCGGGGACTGGTTCGACGTCGTACCGCTCCAGGACGGCCGGCACCTCAAGGCGATGGGCGACGTGATGGGCCACGGGGTGGAGGCGGCCGTCGCGATGAGCCAGTACCGCTCGCTGCTGCGGCTGCTGGCGGGGGAGGACCTGCCGCCGCACCAGATCCTGGAGCAGCTCGACACCATGGTGGAGCGGTCCGGCCTGGACCGGGCGGCGACCTGTCTGCTCGCCGTCGTCGACCGGTTCGGCGGGGTGTGCGAGGTGGCCAGCGCGGGCCATCTGCCCCCGGTCTTCATCGACCCGGGCGCCACCGGGGCCCGGGTCGTGCCGGTGCCGGTGGGGCCGCCGCTCGGCACGGGGTTCGGCGGCTACCGGACCGCGTCCGTGCCCTGCCGCCCGGGGACCGTGCTGTTCATGTACACCGACGGTCTCGTGGAGCGCCGGGGCGAGGACATCGATGTGTCCGTGCAGCGGCTGGCCTCGCTGACCGTGCCGCCGGGCGGTCACCTGGAGGACTTGCTGGACCGGGTGCTGGACCGGTTCGGCGAGGACGCGGAGGACGACATCGCCGTGCTCGCCTCCCGGATCCGCGAGGGCCCACCGGTGGTCCGGCCGACCCCGCCGGAGTGACCCCCCGGGGTGCTTCTCGCTGTCCGGCGGAGTGCCCCTTGCGGAACCGCGGAGTGTCCCCGGCCTCCGGAGCGGTGGTCGCGGTCTGCCTCAGCCCGGTTTTAGGCTCGTGATGCCGTACAGGTCCGGCCGGTCGATCACCGGTTCCGGGCCGCGGTACATCCGCGCCGTGTCGAACGACGGGGCCAGGCCCAGTTTTCCGGCCGGCCGCGCGCCACCGGATTGACCTCGGGTACGTCGACGGCGACCGGGCGGTCCCGTGCGGGTGGCCGCGACCGCGCTGACCGGGGCCGCCGCCACGGCGGGCGAGTCGGCGTACAGGGGGCCGATCCCGGGACGCGGCGCGGCAGGCCCGCAGCACCGCGAGGCCCTGGAGCCCGCCGTCCCCGGCCGCCGCGAGGGCCGTGCGGCCGGGGCGGTGGTCCAGGCGCGGAAGCGGGGCGGTTTCCGGCCCTTCGGGCGGGGCCGGAGAGGGCGCGCTCAGGCCGCTTGCGGGTTCTCCCGCTTCCGGCTGCGCAACTGCCGCAGGACGAGGGCGGCCGACGTGATCAGCGGCAGGATCCCCGCCACCGCGTCGGCGGTGTTCAGCTTGTCGTGCGTGCCCTTGGCCCGGCGGACCTGCTTGGACGCCCTGACGACCGCGAGCGCGCTGCTGCCCAGGCTCATGACGAGCCCGGTCTTGCTGCCGCGCAGGCCCCGGGCGGGCGTCGCGGACCGTTTCTTCGCCATCGGGGACACCTCCAGTCGGCGGGGCCCGCCCGTTCGCGGACCCGCCCTCCCCGTCCACGTAACCGGGTCTCCGCCGCCCCCGCAAACGCGGGAGGCCCCTCGCGGCACCCCGGCGCCATCCCTCGTTCACGTCACGTCCGTGCGGGGGTCGTCGGGCCTTGCGATGGTCCCCGGGGGGAAGACCATTTCGCGGAGGGGATGTCCATGAACAGATCGAGGGCACGGCTGCCGAGGCGCGGAGCGCTGCTGGTGGCCGGGGTGCTGGCTGCGGGCACGGTGGTGGCCGGGGCGGGCACCGGGGCGGCGGCAGCGGACCCGTGCGCCGGGGACGGGCCGCTGCCGCGGACCTGCGCGCAGCCGGGGGACCTGATCGACGTCACGCTCGGCGAACTGCACCCCACCCAGGCGGTACTCGGCTTCGACCAGGTCTTCTACAAGCTCGGCCGGTACGGCGGCGGCCGCGACGAGGCGGCGGGCGACGTCAACAAGCGCTTCGACGACTGGTGCGAGACCAACGGCCAGGAGGAGGCGGCCTCGGCCGGTCCCGGCGCCCGGTTGGACGACCCTTCGAGCTTCTCCTGCACCGTGCCGGTCGGGCAGGAGACTGCCGAGACGATCGCGCCGATGAAGACGGCCGTGATCGGGCCCGGCGGCAAGCTGTACCTCACCGACGGGCACCACACGCTGACGTCCTTCCTGGAGGGGCCCGACGGCTCCCCCCGGATGCATGTCCGGCTCCGCGTCACCGACAACTTCAGCGCGCTGTCCCCGGCGGCCTTCTGGCAGCGGATGACCGCCGAGAAGAAGGTGTGGCTGCGCGACGGGAACAACCGGCCGCTCGGCGTGGAACAGCTTCCGGACCGGCTCGGCATCACGCACTTCCGCGACGACCCCTACCGCAGCCTCGTCTACTTCACCCGGGACATCGGTTACGAAGTCCCCGACGGGGCGACGGAGTTCCTGGAGTTCTCCTGGGGGGCCTGGCTGCGCGGCGAGCACGACACGGCCGCGTACGACCTGACCGCCCCGGGCCCCTACCTGGACCTGGTGAAGCGCGCCTCGAAGTCGATGGCGGCGCTCGCCCCCGACGCGGTCGTCGACGACGGGAAGACCGCCGCCCAACTCGGCCGGATCGACGAGTGGAACGGCGGGAAGAAGGAGACGGGCGGGGAGTTCGCCAAGCTGGCCAGACCGCTGAGCGACCCCAAGCCGGGCAAGCTCGCCGAGGCCCTGGAGTACAAGGCCCGCGTCCTGCCCCTGCCCGCCTGCACCACCACGGTCACCGGGCCCCGCGACGGGCCCCTGGTCGTGACCGGCGGCGTCACCTGCCTGGAGCGGGCCGCTCAGCGCGGCCCCGTCGTCGTCCGCCCGGGGGCGGCCCTCGTGGTCACCGGCTCCACGGTGGAAGGCCCGCTCCAGGCCGACCGGGCGACCGCGGTCCACCTGTGCGGTTCGCGCGTCGCCGGGCCCGTCGTGGTGAGCCGCAGCTCCGGCCCGGTACGGATCGGGGGCCCGGGCTGCACCGCGAACACCATCGCGGGACCCGTCGTGCTCACGGGCAACGCCGCACGCTGAGCAGCGGCAGCCCTCCGCCCGGCCCTGGCCGCCCGCGCTCTCAGACGAACGCGTACGCCACCGTCGTCGCCGCCCCCAGGCCCGCGCCCGCCAGCGTCTGGGCGACGGTGTGGTAGCCGAGGGCGACCCGGGACCAGCAGACCGCCGCGGTCAGCGCGTACGCGGCGATCCACCAGGGGGAGTGCACGACGGCGAGGAGCGAGACGGCCGCCGAGGCCACCGCCGAGTCGACCGAGATCTTCCACACCGTGTTGACGGCCAGCAGACCGATCGTCATCACCCACAGCGCGAGCATCGCGACGAGGATCCCGGTCGGCGCGTTCCCCAGCACCATCACCACCGAGCCGGCACCGATCGAGCCCAGGATCACGAAGAAGATCGGCGCCCGTTTCGTACGGTCCACCACGTGGCGGTCGCCCCAGGTGCCGCGTCCGCGCTCCCACTCGATGTACCCGGCCGGGATCAGCCCGGCGCAGAGCGCCCCGAGGAAGCCCCAGAGCAGCCCGGTCCAGTCGCCGCCCGCCGCCGCGAGGCCGATCCCGAGCATGCCCGCCAGCAGGACGTTGCGCGGCTGGAGGACGTCGGTGACGGTGCGCGCCGCAAAGGCCGTGCGGGCGGGGGCGGCGGGGGTTTTCCCGCCGTTCGTGGTGGCCGTGCCGCCGGTCATGCGCTCGTCTCCGTCGTGCGGGTGGTGGTCGTGCGGGCGGGTTCGGCCGACGCGGCGGCCAGGACGGCGCGGGCGCGCTCCTCGTCGACCGTCCGGTACGCGGCGGCGACCCGGACCAGCCGGGCCACCTCGCCGTCCTGGTCCGCGGCGTGCTGAGAGGCGACCGTCGCGGCGCCCCCGGCGGGCGCGCCGGACTCCTTCGCGAGCAGGGCGGCCCGGATCCAGTAGGCGTCGGTGAGGGGCGCGGCGCGGCGCGGATCGTCCGTGTCGCGGGCGGCGGCCCGTCCGGCGGCGTCGAGCAGCCCGTCGGGCACGTAATGGCGGAGCTTCTCGGCGGCGTCCGCGATGTCGGCGGCCCAGCGGTCCACCCGCAGGTCGGCCGGGACGTTGAACCGGGTCAGCTCGCGGGGCAGGGAGGCGGGCGGGTCGAACGGCTGCTCCGGGAACGCGGTCATCAACTCGTGCCAGAGGGCGTGCAGTTTCACCTGGGCCCGCCACAGCCTGGCCCGGCGGGCGCCGGCCGCGAAGGCGGGGATGGACGCGCCGAGGGCGAAGAAGGCGAACAGCACCAGTTGCGCGGCCTCGGTGATCTGGTCGAAGCGCAGGGCGAACGCCTCGGTCGGCTCGTCGACCACGCTGATCCACAGGAAGAGCGTGCGGCTGACGGTGTAGCCGACGCCGATGAACATCGCGAACGTCATCATGCCGAGCCCGATGCGCAGATGGCGGCGGCGGGCGTCGAGGGTGGCCAGCGCCCACTGGAAGGCGCAGACGGCGGAGGCGGCCCCGAGGTAGAGGTAGAAGACGCTCATGTAGAGCGTGGCGCCCCACTCCCCGGCGTGGTCGGAGACGAAGCGGTCCGAGGGCTCGGAGCGGTCGACGACGGTGAAGAACAGGACGGTCAGCAGGATCAGCGTGGCGACGGAGGCCTTGGCCGCCAGCTTCTGGACGAGCCGCGCGAACCGTACGTGGCGGGGGACCGCGCCCTCTTCGGGGTAGCTGCCGTAGATGGCCACGATGTAGCTGAGGATGGCCAGAATTGCCACCGTGGCGGTGTAGTGCTTGATGAGGACGGCGAGGTCGGTGACGGCGCTGTTGTTGAGGCCGATGCGGACCGCCTCGGTCTTCGTCCACAGGGCGATGGCGAATCCGGCGTAGCAGCCCCACAGGGCCCGGCGTCGGCGGTCCTCCTCGTCGCCCCACAGGGCAGCGGGCATACGCCACAGGGCAACGGCCGTCATCAGGCCCGCTATGAGGTAGCCGGCGAGATCGAGGGGGGTCACGGCGGTGTTCGTCCTCGGGGTCGGGGGCGGAGGCCGGTGGCACGTGTCAGGTGTCGCCGGACCGTCTTCCGGGGAAGAGGCCGCGCCTCCGGTGGGCCACCGGGCGGGACAGGGAGTTGTCCAGCCGCCCCACCATGTCATCGGTGGTGAGGTCCCGCGCCATCCGGGGGATCAGGGAGGCACCGAATTCGGCCATGCGTTCGTCATGGGTGTCGTACTGGGACCGGGCCTGGACGGTGCCGCCGCCGGAGGCGAAGGACTCGGCGGCGGCCGGGGAGATCGTCCGGGCGATCAGCGAGGTGTCGAAGACCGGCAGGAGTGTGCGCAGTTGCTCCGCGTCGAGCGTCGTGCCGTGGTCGAACCACTCGTGGCACAGCTCGTGCAGGATCACGTGCTGGGTCTGGTACGCGGTGGGCCTGCGGCGGTAGAGGACGAGGCTGATGGAGCCCGCCTTCAGGCGCAGCCCGCAGGCGGCGTTGACGCGGGCGAGACGGTCCGGCATCTCGTGCAGCCGGATCGTGCGCCCGCTGGCCTCCTCCATGTTCGCGACGAGTCCGTCCAGCGTGAAGGGAACCGGGATGGGCAGGTCGGCGAGCCCGGCCTCGCACTCTTTCCGCAGTTTCCGCAGGGACATGACGAAGACGCTACGCTGCCGGGCCCGGGGGAGGGTGCTTCACCGCGGAATCTCTCCCGCCGCTCCGCCCGTTCCCCCGCTCCCGGGGCCGTCCTTCTCCCGAGCGGCGTCCTCCAGCAGGGACAGGGCGAACCGCAGCAGTTCCGGCGGGAGCCCGTCGTCGTCCAGACCCCGGCCGGCCAGGCCGCTGATCTCCCCGGTGCGCCGCTTGGCCAGGAACTGGAGCCCGGCGACGACGTCGTCGACGACCTCGGACTCCTCCTTGAAGAAGCGCCAGTCCACGCCGAACCCCAGCCCGAGGGCCTTGAGGATGTCCTCGGAGGGCTGGGTGACCTTGCCGGCCAGGATGTTGGAGAAGTAGCTGTGCGACAGCGAGCCGCCGCGGTCGCGGACCAGCTCGGCGAAGACCCGGCCCGAGATCTTCTGGCCGGGGAAGGTCTTCTCGACCATGTACTCGACTTTTTCCCGCAGCGAGTCGAGGCGGGGCAGCTCACCCGGGCCGGGGGCGTCGACGGCCTCCGGACCGCGTTCGTCGCCGTCGTCCATGGCCATCCGGGCCTCCACGATCATCTCGGAGTCGGAACTGAGCTTGCGCAAACACTCTACGTCACTGTTAACTCGAAAAAACACGGGCAGGGGGCCACGAGGGGAGTCCCTTGCCCGTGAATGACCCTGTGCCCCGCCGCGCCCGGAGCAAGCTCCGGGCTCCGGACAGGGGTGTAGCCCTTCACGACGGGGGATGCGTGAAGGGCTACGCGTGCATTATGGCCCCGCGGTACTCCCGACGACAACTGACCGGTCGGTCAGTGATCCGCGGAAGGGCCGTGAGGGCAGATCTGCGCTGCCCTGCGCGGCCACCTGAATCTGTTCCGGTCGCGATAGACATGCCCTCGCGGGGCGATTAGGGTTTCTTGTGCAGTCACGGGAAACAGTGGTACGCAGCAGAGGTGCACCCCGCAGGCGTACGGCGCCCGGCTCCTCCGGGCGCGCGTGACGGAAGAGGTGCAGATGCCCCCGGAGACCCCCTCGCACGCCGCCGGCCGGCTCGACGACGACGACTACCCCGCCTACACGATGGGGCGAGCCGCGGAGATGATCGGTGCGACGCCGGGGTTCCTCCGGGCGATCGGCGAGGCCCGCCTGATCACCCCGCTGCGGTCCGAGGGCGGACACCGCCGCTACTCCCGCTACCAGTTGCGCATCGCCGCCCGCGCCCGCGAGCTGGTCGACGGCGGCACGCCCGTCGAGGCCGCCTGCCGCATCGTCATCCTGGAGGACCAGCTGGAGGAGGCGCTGCGCCTCAACGAGGAGCTGCGCGGCCGCGCCGGTTGAATATCTGCATTCGACAGCACAGAATTTCGCGCAATGCGCGATGAAGCTTTTTGCAGTCCGGTCCTGCCGGCGATTTCAGCACTGCCTCTTCCCGAGCATCGTGCTAGTCTTGATCTCAGTTGCAGTTGTGGTTCCCAAAAAACTTCAAGTGCTCCTGCCGACCGGATGTCGGCGGGCGCACTTTTGTCTTTCCGGTGTTCTTGTTTCTTCCGGACGGGGTAATCATCGCGGCGACGTGGGGTCCGCACAGTGCGGGCCCACGGGCTCTGCGCCCTTAAAGGAGATATGACATGGCTACTGGCACCGTGAAGTGGTTCAACTCGGAAAAGGGCTTCGGCTTCATCGAGCAGGACGGCGGCGGCGCCGACGTCTTCGCCCACTACAGCAACATCGCCTCCAGCGGCTTCCGTGAGCTGCAGGAAGGCCAGAAGGTGAGCTTCGACGTCACGCAGGGCCAGAAGGGCCCGCAGGCCGAGAACATCGTCCCCGCCTGATCAGTCAGGCAGCACGGCGCAGCTGGGGCCCGCACCTTGGGGTGCGGGCCCCGGCTCGTTGTCGTTTCCAGGGCCCGCTGCGCGCGGCCCTTGGCGGAGCCGCGCCCGGTGACCTGATTCCCGGCGGCCGGGCTCCGTCTTCCTTTGTCATTTCATCGGCTCGTTCTTGCGATTCCGGGTGCCGTTCACGGTCGCTTCCCGAAAAAGAATCCCTCGATACGTGCCCATCGAGGAAAGGTTCTGCATGAATCGCGAACGCACCCCCCGCTCGAACGACCGATTTTCCGGGAGCCGTTCCGGCGGCGCCCCCCGCTACTCCGGCGGTGGCGGCGAGCGCCGGGCCGCGGGCTTCGGCGGCGGGCCCAAGCGGTCCGGCGGCTCGGGGCGGTCCGGTGGCTACAGCCGCCGTTCCCCCTCCGGCGCCAAGGGCGAGTTCGCCCTGCCGGTGACCGTCACCCCGGCGCTCCCCGCCGTCGAGACCTTCGGTGAGCTGGACATGCCCGCACCGCTGAAGACGGCGCTCGCCGCCGAGGGCGTGACCGTGCCCTTCCCGATCCAGGGCGCGACCCTGCCGAACTCGCTGGCCGGCCGGGACGTCCTTGGCCGCGGCCGCACCGGCTCCGGCAAGACCCTCGCCTTCGGCCTCGCGCTGCTGGCCCGCACGGCCGGCCGCCGCGCCGACGCCAAGCGCCCGCTCGCCCTGGTCCTCGTCCCCACCCGGGAACTGGCCCAGCAGGTCACCGACGCGCTCACCCCGTACGCCCGGTCGCTGAAGCTCCGTCTCGCCACCGTGGTCGGCGGCATGTCCATCGGCCGGCAGGCGAGCGCGCTGCGCGGTGGGGCCGAGGTCGTCGTCGCCACGCCGGGCCGTCTCAAGGACCTGATCGAGCGCCGCGACTGCATGCTGGACCGGGTCACCGTCACGGTCCTCGACGAGGCCGACCAGATGGCCGACATGGGCTTCATGCCGCAGGTCACCGAGCTGCTCGACCAGGTGAACCCGGACGGGCAGCGGATGCTCTTCTCGGCCACGCTGGACCGCAACGTCGACCTGCTGGTGCGTACGTACCTGAAGGACCCGGTCGTGCACTCCGTCGACCCGGCCGCCGGCGCGGTCACGACGATGGAGCACCACGTGCTGTACGTCCAGGGCGCCGACAAGTACGCCACCACGACGGAGATCGCCGCCCGCGACGGCCGCGTGATCATGTTCCTGGACACCAAGCACGCCGTGGACAGGCTCACCGACCATCTGCTGCAGAGCGGGGTCCGGGCGGCGGCGCTGCACGGCGGCAAGTCCCAGCCGCAGCGCACCCGCACCCTGGAGCGGTTCAAGACCGGGCACGTCACGGTGCTGGTCGCCACCAACGTCGCGGCGCGCGGCATCCACGTCGACAACCTCGACCTGGTCGTCAACGTGGACCCGCCGACCGACCACAAGGACTATCTGCACCGCGGTGGCCGGACCGCCCGCGCCGGGGAGTCCGGCAGCGTCGTCACGCTGGTGCTGCCGAACCAGCGCCGGGAGATGACCCGGCTGATGGCGGACGCCGGGATCAGGCCGCAGATCGCCCAGGTCCATTCCGGCGAGGCCGAGCTGAGCCGGATCACCGGTGCGCAGGCGCCCTCCGGTGTCCCGGTCGTCGTCACCGCCCCGCCCAAGGAGCGCTCCGGCCGCGGTGGCGGCGGCGCCTTCATGGGCCGTGGTACCCGGCGCGGCGGCGCGGCCCCGGTCCGGCGCGGCCGCCCCGGAGTGCCGACGCCCGAGGAGCGGGCGGCTGCCGTGCAGCGCCGCAAGAACCGCGCGGCGTGACCCGTACGGCCCCGGTGCCACCGTCAGGTGACTGTCTGTAACAACGTGCCGGGGTCGGCGTCGGTCCCCGACCCGGGGCCCTGCCGCCCCCAGGATGGGCGCCATGATGAGGAAGCTGACCGTGTTGGGCGTGGCGGTGGTGGCGTCCACGCTGCCCGCCGCCGTCACCGTCGCCCGAGCCGACGAGACGCACACCGGCTCCCACAACGGCCCGCAGGTGGCCCTGATCACGACGGGCCAGATCGACGATCCGCTGGAGGACGTCCTGGAGCACGTCGCGGTGCTCGGCCGGACCGTCGTCGTGGATCACTGAACCCCCGCCTCCGACCCGGCCGTTCGGCGGCGTCTCAGGACGCCCGGGCGGCCGGTGGCTTCTGCCGGGCCCACGCCATGCGCGGCTCCAGCAGCGGGCGCAGCAGCCGCCGGACCGGAGGCGTGCAGAGCAGGGTGATGACGACGACCGCGCCCAGGGTGACGGCGACCGTGCCCAGCGTGGTGTCGAAGAACGGGTCGTCGTAGAAGCCGCCGTACTTCAGGCCCCGGACGACGAAGCCGTGGAGCAGGTACCCGTACAGCGTGCAGGTGCCGAGCGCGGTCATCCAGCTCCTGCCCTTGGGCACCCACGCGAGGAAGCAGGCGCCCAGCACGAGCGCGGCCAGGAACAGCAGCACGGTGACGGTCGGTCCGGTCCACTCGGCCATGTCCAGCTGGTCGGTGCTGCTCTTGCGGTAGAACCACGAGGTGGACGTCCGGGGCACCAGCCAGTACGCCGCGAGCAGCCCGAGGGCGAACACCGGCACCGAGACGATCCGCACCCAGGTGGAGCGCAGCATCTGGAAGTGTTCGGGGCGCAGCCGCATGCCCAGTACGTAGAACGGCAGGAACTGCAGGATGCGCTGGACCTGGAGGGACCCGTCGGCCGCCGGTGACACCGTCGCGAAGGCGGCGATCGCGAGGGAGACCAGCACCGGGAAGCGCACGGTCTGCCAGACCGGGGTGGACAGCCGCCAGAGGAACAGGGCGGGCAGGAACCACAGCAGCCAGTAGGGCGACAGCAGCGAGAGGGCGAAGTCCGGCCGGTGCGTCGCCCGCTCGAAGAGCGTGTAGACCACCTCGAAGAGGACGTAGGGCACCAGGAGGCTGGTGACCAGCTTCCACACCCGGTCCGGCCGCAGCTCGAAGTTCCGCGAGAAGTAGCCCGCCACGAGGATGAACACGGGCATGTGGAACGTGTAGATGAAGGTGTACGCGGCCTCGACGAGGCGGCCGGAGGGCAGCGGCTCCCACGCGTGTCCGATCGCCACCAGCACGATCGCCAGGTACTTCGCGTTGTCGAAGAAGTGGTCCCGGCCGTCGGCCGGCGGCTTTCCGGTCTCCGGGGCAGCGGCGGCAGCGGCGGTGGGGCGCGGCTGCTCGGAGGTGAGAGGGGCAGGCATCCTGACACCCTAGAACGCGGAGGCGCTCCCTCCAGCCGCTGTGTCGTGCATCACTTCCGGACGGTCCGCGCGGGCGGCTCCGCTCCCCCTCGGCGTCCAGGGACCGTACGGCTCGGTGAGGGCGTGGCGAACCAGCCCGTACCGCTCGGTGAGGCACGGCCGACCGGCCGCCTACGGCTGCGACCGCTCGGGGTCCTCCTCCGTCGGTACGCACAGCACCGGGACCGTCGACATGTGCAGCAGCTTGTGCGGGGTCGAGCCCAGCAGGGCCCCGCGCATCGGGCTCTCGCCCCAGGTGCCGACCACGATGACCCGGGCCCCGTGCCGTTCGGCGGCGTCCAGCAGGGCCTGTGCGGGCTTCTCGTCCAGCACCTCGACCGAGGCCGGGACGCCCGCCTCCTCGGCGGACGCGAGCGCGTGCTCCAGGCCGGTGCGCCCGGCCTGCCGGATCGCGTCGTAGTGGCTGCGGTACTCCGCGCCGTCCCGCAGCCCCGGGGCGGCGGCCCCGTAGACCATCACCAGCTCCTCCCCGTACGCGGCCGCCACCTCGATGGCGATGCGCAGGGCGCGGGCGGCGCCGGGGGATTCGTCGTAACCGAGGACGACCGACATCTCAGGGCCCCTTTCGGCTCGGGGCGTGCACCAGCTCCGGGTCCGCGACCCCCGGCCGCTCCTGCCAGAACACCGCGTCGCGCAGCCGCCACACCACCATGAGGAACACGCCGGCCAGGGCGATCGCGATACCGATGACGAGCGGCGGGCCGAGCCCGAACCAGGAGGTGCCGCTGTAGGAGTTGGCCGGGTCGGACATGTCGATGACCGAGCGCACCAGCAGCCAGGTCAGCAGCCCGGCGCCGACCACCGGTCCGAGCCCGATGAGCAGGAAGTTGCGCAGGTTCTCGGTGAGATGGCGCCGGTAGTAGACGGCGCAGGCCACCCCGGTGAGCGCGTAGTAGAAGGCGATCAGCAGGGACAGCGCGGTGAGGGAGTCGAAGAGGGCGTTGGCGGAGATCTGGTTGACGACCAGATACCAGGCGATGGCGATCCCGGCGACCCACCACGTACTCACGTCCGGGGTGCGGAACCGGGGGCTGATGTGGCCGAAGTGCCGCGGCAGCGCCTGGCGGCGGGCCATGGACAGGGCGGTCCGGGAGGCCGGGATGATCGTCGTCTGGGTGGAGGCGATCGCGGAGGTGGCCACCGCCAGCAGCAGGATCCAGTCCCACCCGCCCAGGACGTCCCCGGCGAGCTGGGCGAAGATGAACTCCTCCTCGCCCGCGTTCTCCGCCAGGAACGCCGTCCCGGCGAAGGCGACGACCGCGATGGCGACCGACAGGTAGGTCACCAGGAGCACGACGGTGGACCACAGGCCCGCCCTGCCGGGCGCGCTGGCCGAGTCCTCGGTCTCCTCGGTGAGGTTGACCGCGGACTCCCAGCCCCAGTAGATGAACACGCCGAGCAGCAGCCCGCCGGTCAGCGCGGCGCCGCCCGCGCCGAAGGGGTCGAGCCAGCCGACGGACGGCTCGATCGAGTCGAAGCCGGTCGTGCCCGCGTACACCCGGTAGAGCGTCACCCCGACGAAGACCAGCAGGAACGCGATCTGGAGGAGGATCAGCACGTTCTGCACCTTGGCCGACAGCTCGGTGCCGATGACGCAGAGCCCGGTCATCACGATGATCAGCAGCACGGTGAGCAGCTGGCGCGCGAAGTCGTTCTCGACCCAGCCGTCCAGACCCAACGCCAGCAGCGTGAAGCTCACCGCCACATCGGCCAGCGAGCCCACCACCAGGACACCGGTCATCGTGATCGCCCAGCCGCCGAGCCAACCCGCCCACGGGCCCATCGCCCGGGTCACCCAGGAGAACGTCGTACCGCAGTCCTGGTCGACCTTGTTCAGGTAGTAGAACGCCGAGGCGATCAGCAGCATCGGCACGAACGAGGCGAACATGACGCCCGGGGCGTAGATCCCCACCAGGGCGACGATCGGGCCGATGACGGCGGCCAGCGAGTACGCCGGAGAGGTCGCGTTCAGACCGATGACGAGGGCGTCGACGAACCCGATCGCATTCGGCTTGAGGCCGACATCCGGTTCGTCCCGCACACGGTCGTGGGCCATGGTTCCTCGCTCCGCCGGGCACCCCCGCCGGGAGCGGGCGATGATCCGGATCTCATCGTAAGAAGACCTGGCGGAACCCGCATTCCGGACGGAACGCCCGGGCTGCGGGACGAGCTCGCGGAGGCCCGGTGCCACGTCACCCGATCGGCCCGCTCCTCTGCGAACCAGGAGGCCAGGGCGCAGGGTGGAATCCATGTGGTCCCGCCGACTCGTCCTGGGCGTCCTGGTCCTGCCCCTGGCCCTCCTGGTGTTCGGGGACGGTCCGGCGTTCCGTGCGCCGGGGGCGGAGCTGGCCACCGGACCCCGCCCGCCGCGCGGGCTCCCGCAGCCGGCCATGGTCAGCCGCCGGGACTGGCACGCGGACGAGAAGCTGGTCCGGGAGGGCCCGCACTACACGGGGGCGGCCCGGGCGGTGTTCATCCACCACACCGGCAACCCCAACGACTACGACTGCGCGGACGCCCCCCGGCTGATCCGGGCCGTCCAGCGCGACCACATCCGGCAGGACGGCTGGGACGACATCGGCTACAACTTCCTCGTCGACCGCTGCGGCACCATCTACGAGGGCCGGGCCGGCGGCGCCGGCCGCTCGGTGCTCGGCGCCCACACCAAGGGGTTCAACGCCGACACGGTCGGCATCGCGGCGATCGGGAACTTCGGCGCGGGGGCGAAGGTGCCGAAGCCGATGACGGACGCGCTGGTGCGGCTCGCCGCCTGGAAGCTGCGGCCCGGGGCGGACCCGCTGGGCACCGTCGACCTGGTCTCGACGAACGACGAGAGCCGCTTCGACGAGGGGCAGGTGGCCCGTCTGCACGTCATCTCCGGCCACCGCGACAGCTTCGAGACCCGCTGCCCCGGCGACGCGCTCTACGCGCTGCTGCCCGAACTGCGGGAGCGCGCCGCGAAGCTGCGCGCCGCCGTCCCCGGCCACTCGGCGGCGGCCCGGCTGCGCCCGTCCCTCTGAGCCTCTTGCCTTCGAGCCGGGCGATGCGAGGGGCTACCGGGCGACGAACTGCGTGAGTATCGCCTGCACCTCGTAGATGTCGACGCCCTTGGTGAACGTCTTCTGGAGCGGGGTCGGAGTGCCCGATATCCAGATCTTCAGCTCGGCGTCGAGGTCGAACGTCCCGGCCGTCTCGACGGCGAAGTGCGTGATGCTGCGGTACGGCACGGAGTGGTACTCGGTCTTCTTGCCGGTGATGCCCTGCTTGTCGACGAGGATCAGCCGCCGGTCGGTGAACAGGATCGTGTCGCGGATCAGCAGGAACGCGGCGTGCACCTGCTCGCCCTGCCCGAGCAGCTTCGCGTAGTCCTGCTGGGCGGTGGCCGGGTTGATCGTGTGGGCGTTGCCGAACAGTGCCATGGGGCCCCGTTTCTCCGTTGTGCGTCAGGAGGCGTAAGAAGTACGTACGCACTTGTATGAAGTACGTCCGTGCGGGTGTTCCGGTTCCCGGGCCCGGCCGGCACATCCCCACTACAGCGGTACGACCGTCGCCTCCGTCGCCTTCACGCTGGTCCAGACGGCGCTCCCGTCGGCGATGCCCAGCTCTGCCGCGGCCCCCGGGGTGATCTCCGCGACCAGGTCCGGGGCCTCGGACGAGGTGATCAGCAGCCGTAGCCGGCTGCCGCCCGAGGTGATCTCGCGGACCGTGCCCGGCCAGACGTTCCGCGGGGAGCCGGTGGGCCTCTCCCGGTGTACGGAGACGGCTTCGGGCGCGATGACCGCGAGGGCGTCCGTGCCCGCCGGGAGGGGCTCGGCGACCACGAGATGGCCGCCGCCCTCCGGCGCGAGCCCGTCGGCGGTCGCGGTGCCGGGCCAGGCGTTGCGGCCCAGCATCCGCGCCACCCAGGGGGAGCGCGGGTGGCGGGCGACCTCGGCGGGCGGCTCGTCCTGAAGGGCCCGGCCGTCCTCCAGCACCAGGACCCGGTCGGCCAGCGAGACCGCCTCGACCGGGTCGTGGGTGACGATCAGACAGACCCCGCCGAACTCCGCGAGGTGCCCGCGCAGGGCGTGCCGCACCCGGGCCCGGGTGGTCTGGTCGAGGGCGGCGAGGGGCTCGTCCAGCAGCAGGAGGCGCGGGCGGGCCGCCAGCGCGCGGGCCAGGGCGACCCGCTGGGCCTGGCCGCCGGAGAGCTGGGCGGGCTTGCGGTGGGCGAGGTGGCCCACCCCGAGCCGGTCCAGCCGGCCCTGGGCCTCGCGGCGGGCCTCGGCGCGCGGCACGCCGTGGGCGCGGAGCCCGTACGCCGTGTTGGCCAGGGCGCTCAGATGCGGGAAGAGGGCGCCGTCCTGGGGGACCCAGGCCACGCCCCGGCGGTGCGGGGGGAGGCCCGTGACGTCGTCGTCGCCGAGGCGGAGTTCCGCGTGGGCGCGGGGGGTGAGGCCGAGGAGGGCCCGCAGCAGCGTCGTCTTGCCCGCGCCGTTGGGGCCGACCACCGCGATGGTGGTGCCGGGGCCGGCGTCCAGGGTGAGGCGGGTGAAGCCGGTGACGTCGGCGTGCAGCGGCCACGGCTCGGGCCGGGCCGTGCCGAGCGGGTCGGCGGAGGGCGCGGGGAGGGGGTCCGGGACCGGGGCGGCCGGGTCGTCGGGGCGGGCCGCCGCCGCCCGGCTCGCGGGGTCCCGCTGCTCGCCCGGGGTGCCGGTCCAGCGGCCCCGCAGCGCGATGAGCACGACCATCGCGATGGCCAGGAGCAGCAGCGACACGGAGGTGGCGGCCTCCGGCGAGTCCTGGAGCAGCAGATAGACCTGGAGCGGCAGGGTCTGCGTGGCACCGGGGAGGTTTCCGGCGAAGGTGATGGTCGCGCCGAACTCGCCGAGCGCCCGCGCCCAGGTCAGGGCCGCTCCGGCGATCAGCCCGGGGGCGACCATCGGCAGCGTCACGGTGAGGAACACCCGGATCGGGGAGGCCCCGAGCGAGGCGGCGGTCTCCTCGTACCGGGGGCGGAGCCCGCCGAGCGCGCCCTCCAGCGAGATGACCAGGAACGGCATCGCGACGAACGTCGCCGCGAGCACCGCTCCCGAGGTGTGGAAGGGGAGCGTGACGCCGAAGGTCTCCTCCAGCCAGGGGCCGAGCAGCCCGCGCCGCCCGAACGCCAGCAGCAGGGCGACACCGCCGACCGTGGGCGGCAGCACCATCGGCAGCAGCACCAGCGAGCGGACGAACGCCTTGCCGGGGAACGGCACCCGGGCCAACAGCCAGGCCAGCGGCACCCCGAGCAGCAGGGAGAGCCCGAGCGCCCACAGGGAGACCAGCAGCGAGAGCCGCAGCGCCTCGGTGGTGGCCTCGGCGGTGAGGTGGTCGCCCAGCTCCCCCCAGGAGGTGCGGACCAGGATCCCGGCGAGCGGCAGCATCAGGAACGCCACGGCCAGCAGGGCGGGCACCGTCAGCAGCAGGGGCGGGCGGGCCCCGGGCGTACGGCGGAGTGCCGGTCGTCTCATGGTGACCTCGTCGGGCGGCGGGGGGCGGACGGTGCCCGGCGGGCCCGTAGGAGACGGTACGGGCCCCGCCGGGACGAGCGGGGTTGTCGGGAACGTCCAGAGCGGTCGGGCGGGGTCGCGGTTACGGCTGCTGGAAGCCCGCACCCCGGAGGATCTTCTGCGCCTCGGGCGTGGAGAGCCAGGCGACGAACGCGGCGGCCGCCTCGCTGTGCTCCGACGTCTTCAGTGTGGCGGCCGGGTAGGAGGCGATGGCGTTCTCCGCGTCCGGGATCCCGATCGCGTCGACCTTGTCGGTGGCGGTCGCGGCGTCGGTCCTGTAGACGAGCCCGGCGTCCGCCTCGCCCAGCTCGACCTTGCTGAGGACCGCGCGGACGTTGGGCTCCTGGGAGACCGGCTCCACCTCGATCTGCTGCGCGTCGAGGATCTGCCGGCTGTAGCGGCCCACCGGTACCTCGGGGGCGGCCACGACGACCTTCAGCTTCGGGTCGGCGAGGTCCCCCAGGTTCTCGACCTTCTCCGGGTTGCCCTCGCCGACGGCGATGACCAGACGGTTCCTGGCGATGACGGTGGGTTTGCCGGTCTCGCCGGAGAGGCCGTCCATCGTCTTGGTGTCGGCGGTGACCAGGGCGTCGGCGGGGGCGCCCTGGTTGACCTGGGCGGCCAGTTCCTGGGAGCCCGCGAAGGAGAACGTCACCCTCGTGCCGGGGTTCGCCTTCTCGTACGCGGCCCCCGCCTCCTTGAAGGCGTCCGTGAGGGAGGACGCGGCCAGCACGGTCAGATCGGCCTGTGGGGCGCCCGACGCGGTACCCGAGCCGCCGGCCTTGTCCTTCGCACCGGAGTCGTCGTTGCCGCAGGCTGCGAGCGGGACGAGGAGCGCGGCGGACAGGACGGCGGCGGCCGTGCGGCGGCGGGCGGGCAGGAGAGTCATGAGGGTGAGGCTCCTTGGAGGCGTGGGCGTGAGGCGCGGGACGCGGGCGTACGCGCGGGTGCGGTACCGAAGGACGGGACGGGCAGCGGCGGTCGCGTGGTGGCGGACCGTCGTCGCTCTGTCCCGGGCCGAGCTCAGGTGCGGTCGATGTGCACGCTGGTCGACTTCACGCGGGCGGTCGCCTCCATGCCGACCTCCAGGCCCAGCTCCTCCACCGCTTCCCGGGTCAGGAGCGAGACGAGCCGGTGCGGTCCGGCCTGGATCTCGACCTGGGCCGCGACGTCGCCGAGTTTCACCGCGGTGACGATGCCCGGGAACGCGTTGCGGGCCGAGGTGTAGGGGACCTCCTCCTCGCCGCCCGCGCTCCGGGCGACCTCGATCGAGAAGGCGGCCAGCGCGCGGCCGTCGATGAGACGGCGGCCGGCCTCGTCGCGATGGGTCGTGACCCGGCCGGCGTCCGCCCAGCGGCGGGCGGTGTCGGGGCTGACCCCGAGAAGTCGTGCTGCCTGGCCGATTGTGTAGGACTGCATGTGCGACAGGCTAGGCCCACTGGGGTGGCAGGTGCGAACCTCTGGATGATGTTCCATCGCAGATGCGGGGGCGTCGGAGGAATCTACGGACGCCATGGAGCCCCGGAGTGACGCCCAGAAACCCCGGAGGGGTGCGCGGCGGACAGGCGAACGGGCCGCGCCGGTTTCCCGGCCGCGGCCCGTCGGCGGCTGACGGCCCGGATCGGTTCAGGTCACCGGAGTCATCCCCGGCATCTCGCCCTCGGTGGTGGTCACGTCGATCACGGAGAACGCGGCGCCCTGCGGGTCGGTGATCGCCGCGAACCGGCCGAACGGGCTGTCCATCGGCCCGAACTGCAGCACCGCGCCGCGCTCGGTCGCCTTGGCCACCGCCGCGTCGCAGTCCGGCACGGAGAAGTACACGTTCAGGAACGAGGGCAGATCGGGCGGGAAGTCCTTGCCCATCACCATCCGGCCGAGCACCGGCCGCCCCTGGACCTCGAAGACGGCGAAGTCCATCGTCGCCTCGTCCATCTTCTGTTCCGTGTACGGGAAGACCCCCGGGTAGAACGCGTCCACCGCCTTCGCGTCCCGCGTGAAGTCCTCACCCCAGCAGTACCCGCCGGGCGCACCCATCTCCGTCTCGAATCCTTCGTGGGTGTTCGCCTGCCAGATGCCGAACACGGCGCCGCCGGGATCCCGGGCCAGCGCCATCGTGCCGAACGTGCCGACCTCCATCGGCTCCACCAGCACCTCGCCGCCGTTCCCGCGGACCTTCGCGACGGTCGCCGCGGTGTCCTGCGAGGCGAGGTAGAGACACCAGGACGAGGGGTTTCCCTCCTCGCCCGGCATGGGCGGGGAGACGGCGGCGGCCGCCTTGCCGTCCGCGTAGGCCGTGGTGTAGTAGCCGAACTCCGCCTGGCTCTCGCCGAACGTCCAGCCGAGCACGTCCGCGTAGAAGCTCTTCGCGCCCTCGACATCGGCGAACATGGCGTCCGCCCAGCACGGGGTGCCCTCGGGTTGTACAGCCATGGCGCGCCGGTCCTTCCCTGAGTCCCCGAGTCCTGCCTTCGGCCCCCACCCGTCACGGCCAACGCTAGTCAGCCGGGGGCCGGTCCGCGCGTCGGGCGGGGGCCGGCCCCCGGCCGGGGGGCCTCAGGAGTGTGAGCGGTGCCCGGAGTGCTGCTCCCGGGGGGCGTATTCCGGGCAGTCGGGGTTCTCGCAGGGGCCCGCGCGCCATACCGGGACGAAGATTCCGAGGGACTTGTGGCGGTGGATCTCGGAGGGGACGGACTGTTTGCAGGCGGGGCACATGAAAGCGGCCCGCTGGTGGAGGTCACGCTTTTCGCTGTCCATTTACTCACGATAGGCCCGGCGGAGGATTTGGGAAAGTCTTTCCCTTTGCTTTGCCTCCGGCCTACGTGTTCGCATCGGTGTCGGAGGCGCCCGTACCGCTCTCGTTCTGCGGTGGGCGGCGCATGCTCAGGGTCACCGACACCGCCAGGATGACGATGATCACCGCGAGGCTCACCGGCGACGGGATCTCCGGGATCGAGGTGCTGATCATCTTGTGGGACGCCTGGAGGATGAGCTTGACCGCGATGAAGGCGAGGATGACCGCCAGGCCGTGGCTCAGGTAGTGGAACCGGTCCAGCAGCCCCGCCAGCAGGAAGTACAGGGCCCGCAGCCCCAGGATCGCGAAGGCGTTGCTGGTGTAGACGATGAACAGGTCGTCGCTGACCGCGAGCACCGCGGGCACGCTGTCGACCGCGAAGATGAGGTCGGCCGCCTCGATCGCGGCGACCACCGCGAGCAGCGGCGTGGCGACCCGGCGCCCCTCCTTGTGGACGACGAAGTGCGTGCCGGAATAGTCGTCCTGGACCGGCATGATCTTCCGCAGCAGCCGCACGGCGAAGCTCTTGCCCGGGTCGAAATTCTCCTCCTGGCCGCTGAGGATTTTGTAGCTGCTGTAGAAAAGGATCGCGGCGAAGAGGAACAGGACGAAGGTGAAGCGGTTGACCACTGCGACGCCGAGGGTCAGGAAAACCGCTCGGAACACCAGGGCGCCGATGACGCCGAAGAAGAGCACCCGGTGCTGATACTCCCGGGGCACCTTGAAATACGCGAAGATCAGCGCGAAGACGAAGAGGTTGTCGACCGACAGGCTCTTCTCCAGCAGCCACGCGGTCGTGTACTCCGTTCCGGCGGTCGTCCCGAGGGTCAGGAAGACGACCCCGCCGAAGACCAGCGCGAGACCCACCCACAGGGCGCTCCACAGCCCGGCCTCCTTGAAGCCGATGACATGCGCCTTGCGGTGCGCCAGGAGGTCGACGGTCAGGGAGACGACGACGGTCACGGCGAACACGATCCACAGCCACACCGGTACGTCCACGCCGGAGACCTCCCACTCGGTTTTTTACGAGTGTGACCCGCCCGTCCCGTTGCCGCCCGCCGGGGCACGCCGGGTGGCGGCCGCGACCGAGGCCATCAGCTCCGCGTCGAGGAACGAGGGGTCGGCCAGCCGGGTGGCGGCGGCGTAGGAGTTCAGCAGCGCCTTGGTGACCCGCAGCGCGGCCTCCGGGCGGCGGACCACCGGCTTCGCCCAGGCGGCGACCGCGTCGTCCAGCTCCGCCTCGGGCACCACCCGCTGGAGCACGGACAGCTCGCGGGCCTCGGCGGCGTCGAAGGCCCGGCCGGTCAGGATCAGCTCGCGGACCCGGGCGGCGCCCACCTCGTGGATCAGCCGGGGCAGCAGCCCGCCCCAGGCGGTCGGCAGCCCGAGCGCCAGCTCCGGCAGCCGGAAGGAGGCGTTCTCGGCGCCCACCCGCAGATCGCAGGCGAGGGCCAGCGCGAACCCCGCGCCGACCGCCTTGCCCTGCACCCGGGCGATGGTCACGGCCCGGCCGCCGGAGAGCGCCTCGCAGACCCGGCGGGCCTTCTCCCCGGCGACCCGGATGCCCCGGCCCGTCGGGTCCTCCTCCAGCCACTGCCCGAACTCGGTGCGGTCCCCGCCCAGGCAGAAGTCGTCCCCCGCCGCGCCGAGCACCAGCACCCGCACCTCCGGGTCCGGGACGGCGACGACGTCCAGCAGTTCGTCGAGCATCGCCTCGGTCACCGCGTTCCCGCTCGCGGGCGCGTTCAGCTCCACGTGCAGGACGGCGCCCTCGCGCCGGGTCCGTACGGTTCCGGCGCGGTCGTTCGAGGTGAGGAAGTCGGGCAGCGAGAGCTTCACAGCGCCACGCCCAGCGAGGTGATCCGGCGGAAGACCATCCGGGTGGCGTATTGCGGCGGTGCGACCGTCCGCAGGGTGGGGAAACGGTCCAGCATCCGCGCCAGCAGGGTCCGGGCCTCCAGCTTGGCCAGCGCGGCGCCCAGGCAGTAGTGCACCCCGCCGCCGAAGGTGAGGTGGCTGCCGCCGCGCAGGATGTCGAAGGCGGCCGGGTCCGGGTTCCGCCGCGGATCGTGGTTGGCCGCTCCGTACAGGACGTGGATCATGCTGTCCTTCTTGATGGGGACCCCGGCCAGGACGGTGTCCTCGGCGGCGATCCGGGTGTTGATGTGGATGGGCGGGTCGTAGCGCAGCACCTCGTCCACGGCCGCGTCGATGTGTTCCGGGTGCTCCCGCAACCAGGCCCACCGGGCGGGCTCGGTCAGCAGGTGCGTCATCGAGGTGAGCAGCGTCGCGGTGGTCTCCAGCGAGGCGATGGTGACGAACATGGTGAGCCGGTAGAGGATCTCGTCCGCCCGCTCCCGGTCCGGCTCCATCGCGTCCCAGGTGTGGATCCAGCCGGTGAGCACGTCGTGGCGGGGCTCGGCCCGGCGGCGGGCGATCAGCTCGGTGAAGTAGGCGCGCAGCGCCAGGGTCGCCTCGGCGGAGACGTCGAGCTGCGACCTGGTGGGCAGCAGCTCCTGGGCGAACACCTGGTTGTGGGTGATCTCCAGGATGTGCGGGTGGTCCTCGGGCGGTATCCCCAGCCAGGAGCCGACGGTGCTGATCGGCAGCTGCTCGCTGACCGTGGAGACGAAATCGGCCTCGCCCCAGCGGAGCTTCTCCGCCAGCTCGTCCAGCAGCCGGTCGGCGTCGCGCTCGACGTCGGGGGCGAGGCGTTCGATGGTGGAACGGTCGAAGAGGTTGCCGAGCGAACGGCGCTGGCAGGTGTGCTCGGGGGCGTTGAGCCGGGCGAGGGTGGTGGTCATCTCCCGGGTCGCGACCGCGTCCCACTGTCTGGAGTCGTCCTGTCTCTCCTGCCAGGCGAGGTCCGGGGCGAGCCAGTCACGGCCCCGGAGCACCTGGCTGCAGGTGTCGAATCCGGTGACGAAATAGCCGTTCCACGGAGCGCGGACGACGTCACCCATCGTCCGCAGCTCCGCGAGTATTCCGTACGGTTCGGCCTGGCCCTCGGGTGAATTGAGTCTGCGGAGCAGACCGATGACCGCGCGCCGGCCGTCCGGGGTCCTGCCTGTACCACCCGTGATGCTCACGCAGAGTTCCTTGACCTAGGCCCGTGGTTACCGACCTGAACCTACCCCTCCGGATATCTGCGGCAAGCATCGATATCTGTTGCCCCCGTCACATGCAATCGTCACAAATGCCCGTTCTCACGAGCGAATTGTCGGCCTGTGAGTCATACGCGGAACACGTCGAGGAACGAACTCCACCAGCCCTTCTGCTTCTTGGCCGGCGCCGATGCGTGACGGGGAGTCACCGGCGCGCCGGAGGGGGCGTTGCCGTACGGGTCGGGAAGCTGGGCCGAGGTCCGCGCCGGGGGCTGCACCCCGGCAGCCGCCCGCCGCGCGGCCGTCGGCGTGAACCGTACGGGCAGGGCGACCAGTGCCCGGTGGAACGGGCCCGGACGCCAGGCCACACCCGAGGCGGGCACGGCCAGCGAAAGGTCCGGGACGGTGTTGAGGATCTTCTCGATCGCGGTCAGCGCGATCAGCGTCGCGGGCGATTTGGCCGGGCAGACGTGCGGGCCGGCGCCCCAGGCCAGATGGGCACCCTTGCTGAGGGTCTGGCGGGCGTCGGTGAGCCCCGGGTCGCTGTTCGCGGCGGCGAAGCTGATCAGCACGGGCGTGTCCGCCTTCAGCACCACCCCGTCCAGCTCGATGTCCCGCACCGGGTAGTGCGTGGCGTAGTTGGCGATCGGCGGGTTGTTCCACAGGACGTCGTCCAGCGCGTCCTCGACGAGCATCCCCGAACCGCGCCGCTCGGGCGCGCCCGGCTGCTCTCCGGCGAGCATGAGCAACAGCGCGTTGCCGATCAGGTTGCGCTCCGGCTCCACCCCTGCGCCCATCAGCATCACCAGCTGGTCCTTCAGCTCCTCGTCCCGCAGTCCCGCCGGGTGCTGGACGAGCCAGGAGGTGATGTCGTCGCCGGGCTGGCGGCGCTTGATCGAGACCAGCTCCATCAGGCACTCGGTCAGCTCGGCGTTGGCGCGGAGCACGTCCTCGCCGTCGAAGATCGCCGACATCGAGCGGGTCAGCCGGTCGCCGATGTCGCCCGGGCAGCCGAAGAGCTGGTTGAACAGGAGCAGCGGCAGGAGCTTGGCGTACTCGTTGAGCAGGTCGGCGGTGCCGCGCTCGATGAACTGGTCGATCAGGTAGTCGGCGATCCGCTCGACGTCCCGGCTCAGCCGGCTGCTGTTGAGCCGGGCCAGCGACTCGGTGACCGCCTTGCGCAGCCGCAGGTGCTCCGCGCCGTCGGTGAACAGGCAGTTGGGCCGGTAGATCATCATCGGCAGCACGGGGCTGTCCATGGGGACGGCGCCCTCGCGGAGCGCGGCCCAGCGCCGCGAGTCCCGGGCGAACAGCGCCGGGTTCTGCAGCACCCGCAGCGCCGCCTCGTGCTGCACGATCAGTGTGGCGTCCACCCCGGGGGCCAGCTCGATGGGGGCGGCGGGGCCGTGCGTCCGTGCCGCGTCGTAGAAGCGGTGCGGATCGGCGGCGAACTCCGGTCCGTACAGCGACGTCTGCTGCTGGTGCATGGGGCACCCGGCGGGGGCGTTGTACGGGGTGGCTCCCGGCTGCGGATCCATGTCGGCTTCCTCGGTGTGATCGCGGGGCCGTCGGGGGCCCCGGCTTCGTATACGTCTACGTCGTGGTGTGCGCGTCGGGCCGTGTGCGCGTCAGGTCGCGTGCGTCAGGTCGCGTGCGTCAGGTCGCGTGCGTCAGGAGGTGGCGGACCAGGGTGATCAGGGCGTGCCCGGAGGACTTCTGGTCGCGGGCGTCGCAGAAGACGACCGGGGTGTCCGGCAGCAGATCGAGCGCCTCGCGCAGTTCGTTCTCGGCGTGCTGCGAGTACGGGTCGAAGCTGTTGACGGCGACCGCGTACTCCAGCCCGTACGTCTCGATGAGGTCGATGACCGGAAACGTGTCGGCGAGCCGCGCGGGGTCGACCAGGAGCAGCGCGCCCAGCGAACCGCGCGCCATGTCCTCCCACAGCTCCACGAACCGCTGCTGCCCCGGCGTACCGAACAGGTAGAGCACCAGCTCGTCGCTGAGGGTGAGCCGGCCGAAGTCCAGGGCGACCGTCGTCGTCTTCTTGTCGGGCGCCCCGCGCAGGTCGTCGACCTGCGCGGCGGCCTGGGTCATCCGCTCCTCGGTGCGCAGCGGCGTGATCTCGGACAGGGTTCCGATCAGCGTCGTCTTGCCCACCGCGAAGTGCCCGACGACGAGGATCTTCGCCGCGCGCTGGACGGCTTCCGGCACATAGATGCTCTCAGCCGAACCGGACTTGGAGTCCATGCAACACCTCTTCGAGGATCTTCCTGTCAACGAGCTGGGCCGGCGGCGGCGCCTTCCGGCGCAGCAGGTGTCCCTGCTGGTGTAAATCCTGGAGCAGCAGACGGGCCACCCCGACCGGCAGGCCGAGGTGGCCGGCGACCTCGGCCACCGAGAGGTAGCCGCCGGAGCACAGCTCCCAGATCGCCTTGACCTCGGGGCTCGGGTTCGGCGGCGGCTGGCGGTCGGGGGCGAGGGTGACCAGCGTGACGAGGGAGAGATCCTCCGCGTCGGGCAGCCCCCGCCCGCCGGTGATGACATAGGACCGGACGAACCCGCTGCTGACCTGCTGCTCCTCGCCCGGCGCCGTCATATCTCGCTGTCCGCGGTTCGGCGGGGCGGCGTGGTCATCGCCTTGCCCAGTGCGGTGACCTGCTGCTGCATCCGGAAGGACATCGCCTCCATGTCCACGTCGGCGGCGGCGGTGGCGGCGAGGTAGGCGCCGGTGCCGGCGGCGATCAGGAAGATCCAGCCGTCCTCGTACTCCAGGAGCGTCTGCCGCCACCTGCCGGGATCCCGGGTTCCGATGAAGGGGGCGACGGCCCGGCTGAGGGACTGCATGGAGCTCATGGCCGCGGCGACGGTCTCCGCGTCGTCCCGGCCGATCTCGCTGGAGTTGGCGAGCAGCAGGCCGTCGGCGGACACCAGGATCGCGTGCCGGGCGCCGGGTACCTGGAGCAGGTCGTTGAGTACCCAGGACAGATCGGGGTTCACTGGAACTCGGTTCCTTCCGTCGTCGTCGTGTCGCGTCCGGACCGGGTGCCCCGCTGGAAGGCGCCGAGTCGCGACGCGGTCTCCTCGTTGCTGCGGACGGGCGCCGGTTCGGTCGATGGCACCGCGGAGACCGGGCTCTTGCGACGACGCTTCGGCAGCCCACCGGCGGTGGTGGTGATCTGGGCGAGCGGCTGGGTGGCGGTGTCCGGCTGGGGGGCCGGCGGGAAGAGCGGGGTCGGCGCGGGGGCCGGGCTCGGGGCCTGCGCCTGGTGCTGGGGCTGGGCCTGGGACTGTGCCCGGGCCTGCCACTGGTCCGGCTGCCGCCCCTGCGGCGCCGGGGAGAGCGCCGCTTCGGGCGCCTCGGCCGGCGCGGCGGGCGGCGCCTCGGTGGTGAGCAGTTCGTCGGGGATGAGGACCACCGCGCGGACGCCTCCATAGGGGGAAACGGAGTCCACCGAGACCCGGAAGCCGTAGCGGGCGGCGAGCATCCCGGAGACGGCGAACCCGAACTGCGGCGGAATACCGAGGCTGGAGACGCTGATCGCGGCCTGGGGGGAGAGGAGGGCCGCCGCGCGGTCCTTCTCCTCCTGGCCCATACCGAGACCGGCGTCGTCGACGATGAGGCAGACGCCCGTCGGCACGGCCTGGATGTTGATCTCGACCGGGGTGCCGGGGGCGGAGTAGTTCGTGGCGTTGGCGAGGAGTTCGGCGAGGACCACGGCGACCGGTTCGACCGCGCGGCTGACGACGGAGAAGTTCACCTGGCCGTTGACCCGGACCCGGTCGAAGTGCCGGATACGGCCCTGGGCGCTGCGGGCCACGTCGAAGACGGAGGCCACGGTCTCGCGTCGGCCGAGCCAGCCGCCGCAGAGCACGGCGATGCCCTGGGCACGCCGGCCGAACTGGCTGTTGGCGTGGTCCATGGCCATCAGGTCGGCGAGGATCCCGGGGTCGTCCCCGTACTTGCGCTGGGCCTTTTCGATCACGACCTGCTGCTCGTCGGCGAGGCCCTGGAGGGTGCGGACGGCTGCCTTGAGGACGGCCTTGGTCTCCTCCTCGGCGTCCTTGCGGACCTCCGCGAGTTCGGCGGACTGACGCTGGAGCAGAGTGTTGTGGACGACGTGGAGTTCGTCCCGCTGGTGGAGGAGGGCGTCGCGCTCCTGGCGCAGCTCGGCGTGGTTCCTGCGGAGCTTGACGTTGATCGCGCGAGCGCGCAGAACGGCACCCACGGCGACCAGGGCTACGACAACCAGCGCCCAGACGAGTGGGCCCTGTGCAAATGTCATGAGACTCACTTCAAGTGCCATGGCGGAAACGGCTTGACACCCCGTCAGGCGGCACGCAGCCAGGGCTCTTTCGCCGCGACCGTGCGCCGCTTCGGGAGGTGCCCCTCCGAAGGTGGGGCCGAGGAATCCATTCCTCCCGGAATGCCCCCATACGCCATCAGCCCACTGGAAGTAAGATGATCTTATCATTGGCCGCCCGACGAAATGTCAAGGCCGCCACGCCCGTTGCCACTTGACGCAGAATGTTCACGTTGCGGAGATGTGGCGGAGGGACTCCCGGAGCCGCCGATACGCCTGGCGGGCACCGGAGTTCGCGGCGGTCCTAGCGTCCGTCGGATGCGGGTCGCCGGGTGTCGCGCCGCTCAGGCGGGCCCGGTCGACGCGCGGGCCTCCAGGGACCAGGTGTGGCGCCGGACGGTGTCGGGGGCGGCCCGGTCCGCGAGGATGTCGCAGAGCAGCTCGGCGCAGGCGCGGCCGTACGCGGCGGGGCGCAGGTCGACGGCGGTGACGGCTGGTTCGGCGGTGCGCGTGGCGGGGCCGTCGACGCAGGACGCGATGAGCAGGCCGGTGAGCGTTTCGCCGGTCCCGCCGGACCTGCCGCCGGCCGTCCCGGCCTTTCCGCCCGTTCCGCCGCTTCCCGTGGCTGCGCCGCCTCCGCCGGTGGTGCCCACCTCGCGGCCGAGGGCGGTCGCCGCGCGCAGGACGCCGGGGGCGGAGCCGTCGGGGGCGCAGATCACGGCGTCGACCGCGGCGTCGGCGGTGAGCAGGGCGCGGGTCGTCTCCTCGGCCTCCGCCGGGGTCGCAGCGAACGGTACGGTGCGCAGCGCCACCTCCACTCCGTGGGCCAGCCCCCAGGACCGGGCCGTGGCGCGCAGGGCGGTCGCCCAGGCGGAGGAGCCGGACGGCGCGAGGACGGCGGGGCGGCGGGCGCCGCGCTCGGTGACATGGTCGAGGAGGGCGGTCAGCGACGCGGCGTTGTCGCAGACCACCGCGGCGCTGGGGCCGGTGGCGGGCCCGAGGTAGCGCTCGCCGGTCACCACCGGGACGCCCGCCTCGAGCAGCCCGGGCACCGCGCTGTCGCCCGCCTCGGGGTCGATGACCAGCAGCCCGTCGACGCGCGAGGCGATCCGCCCGCCCGCCGCCCCCGACGGCGCGAGCAGCACCATGTCGAGCCCGTCCTCCTGGGCGCGCTCGACCGCCCCGAAGGCGAGGTTCATGTAGTAGTCCAGCCGGGTCGCGGTGGCCGGAAGATGCAGGCCGACAGCCCCGGTGCTGGCCCGCCGCAGCCGTCGGGCGGCGCTGTTGGGGCGGTAGCCGAGCTCCTCCGCCACCGCGCGGACCCGGTCCCGGGTGGCCTCGGCGACCCGTCCCGAGCCCTGGAGCGCGTCCGAGGCGGTGCTCTTGGAGACCCCGGCGGCACGGGCTACGTCGAGCAGGGTCACGGTCCGGGAGGTCACGGGGGTGAAGTCTAGACGCCGGCCGAGGAGCAGGCCGAAGGGTTGCCGGAACGTTCCGGCAGGACTAGATTCGACTCCGTTGCCGGAACGTTCCGGCACGCTTCCGCGCCCTCGTCCCCACGCCCCTGGAACTGGTCATGCGTCTGATCACCGCGTACAACCCGCCCGCCTCCCCGACCCGGACCCGGCCCGCCGAGCGCGCCCCTCTGCGCGTCGCGGCCGTCCAGCAGCGCTGGCACCGCGACCCGGCCGAGCACCGGGCCGCCCTGCGGGAGGGCATCCGGCTCGCCGCGGCGGAGGGCGCCCGGGTGGTCTGCCTCCAGGAGCTGACGCTCTCGCCGTACTTCGCGGTGGTCCGCCGCGCCGACCACCCCGAGCCGGCCGCGCCGGAGGAGCTGCTGACGGGCCCCACCTTCACGTTCGCGGCCGAGGCCGCCCGTGAGCACGGGGTGTACGTCCACGCCTCGCTGTACGAGAAGGCCCCGGCGCCCGGCGGCGAGGACGACGGCCTCGGCTACAACACCGCGATCCTGGTCGCCCCCGACGGCACCCTCGCCCAGCGCACCCGCAAGACCCACATCCCGGTGACCGAGGGCTACTACGAGGACGACTGGTTCCGGGCAGGCCCCGCGGGCGACGACGCCTTCCCGCTGGTCGAGGTCGACGAGGCCCGCTTCGGCCTGCCGACCTGCTGGGACCAGTGGTTCCCCGAACTGGCCCGCGCCTACTCGCTGGCCGGCGCCGACATCCTCGTCTACCCGACCGCCATCGGCTCCGAGCCCGGCTTCCCCGGCTTCGACTCCCAGCCGCTCTGGCAGAAGGTGATCACCGGCAACGCCATCGCCAACGCCACCTTCATGGTCGTCCCGAACCGCATCGGCGCCGAGAACGGCCTCACCTTCTACGGCAGCTCGTTCATCGTGGACCCGTACGGCCGCGTCCTGGCCCAGGCCCCCCGCGACGAGCCCGCCGTCCTCGTCGCCGACCTCGACCTGGACGCCCGGCGCGACTGGCTGGAGCTGTTCCCGTTCCTGACCACCCGCCGCCCGGACGCGTACGGCCCGCTCACCGGGACCCGCTGAACCGCCGGCCGGGCCGGAAATCCCGCGCGGCGGGCTGCGCGGAGGGCGCTGTGCGCGACGCCCGGGCGCTGCTGGGCCTGCCCGCGCCCCTGCCCTCCTGACAGCCGGCCCCGGAGCCGCGACACCCACGCACCGATACGTACCTGAAACAGAGCCGTGCGGCGTTCGAAGTACGCCCCTGACCGGCCGGAAGCGGCGTTCCCGGAGGCTGTCGACGTACCCGACCCCCCAGGTACGCGACCGTCAGGAGACCAGTGCCGTGCAGAGTCCACCACAGCCCGCAGCGCCTGCCACGGCCCCGGCACCCGATCCCGCTTCCCCGCCCGCCGGACGCGTCGGCCGCCGCCGTCCCGCCGCCGCCTCTTGGCTCGCCGCCGCAGCAGCCGTCGTCTGGGCGGCGGCGATGGCGCTGCACGCGTGGATCCCGAACACCGGCGTCAACGCGGGCAGCCTCTTCCAGACGCTGCTGCCGTGGACGGGTCTCGGCGTTCCGGTCCTGCTCGTGCTCGCCGCCGTACTCCGGTCCCGGCTCGCCGCCGTGGCGGTGCTCGCGCCCGCCGTCGTGTGGGTGACGCTCTTCGGCGGGGCCCTCACGGACAAACGCTCCGCCGGTGTCGGGGACGGCGGACTGACGGTGGTCAGCCACAACGTGGACGAGGGGAACACCGACCCGGCCGGCACCGCACGCGCGCTGGCCGGGGCGGGCGCCGACGTCCTGGCGCTGGAGGAACTGTCCGACGCGTCGGCCGCCGTCTACTCCCGTGAGCTGGCCGCCGCCTACCCGCACCACGCGGTGATCGGCGGGGTCGGCCTCTGGAGCAGGCACCCGCTGGCGGACGTGCAGGCGGTGCCGATCATGCCGTGGACCCGCGCGCTGCGCGCCACCGCCCGGACCCCGGACGGGCCCGTCGCCGTGTACGCGGTGCATCTGGCGTCGGTACGGGTCTCGGCGGCCGGTTTCACGACCGGCCGGCGCAATGACGCGGCCCGTGAGCTGGCCGCCGCACTCCGGGCGGAGCCCGCCCCACGGGTGGTGGTGCTGGGCGACTTCAACGGTACGTATCAGGACGACGCGCTGGCCCCGGTGACCGCGCGGCTGCGTTCCGCGCAACGGGAGGCGGGCGACGGCCTGGGGTTCACCTGGCCCGCCGCTTTCCCGATGGTCCGCATCGACGACGTGCTGGTACGGGGGATGACCCCGCGCGCCGCCTGGACCCTGCCCGCCACCGGCAGCGACCACCTCCCCGTCGCGGCCACGCTGAGCCGGTGACCGGGCCCTCCGCCCTCCCCCGACTACGATGCGAGCGACCGAACGGCCCATCGCCTCATCGACCGATGACCTCGAACGCCCAGGTAGGCAGCGTGTCCGCAGCACGAGGGCCGGCCCCGGCCCCCGGCCCCGCCCCCGTCCACGTGCTGGTGGTCGAGGACGACGCCACCATCCGCCGCGCCGTCCAGCTGGCCCTGGAACGCTACGGCTACCGGGTCGACGTGGCCGCCGACGGGCTCAGCGGTCTGGAGGCCTTCCGCGCGGGCGCGTACGACCTGCTGATCCTCGACGTGATGCTGCCCGAGCTGGACGGCATCGGCCTCTGCCACCGGATCCGCGAGGAGAGCCCCGTCCCGGTCCTCATGATGTCCGCGCGCGGCGACGCCCTCGACGTGGTCGCGGGCCTGGAGGCGGGGGCCGACGACTACGTGATCAAGCCGGTCGACACCGCCGTCATGGTCGCCCGCATCCGCGCCCTGCTGCGCCGTGCCACCTTCCGCCCGGACGCGGAGAGCCCCGCACCGGGGAAGTCCGACCGGGACCGGGCCCCCGACCACATCCTGGCCTTCGGCGACCTGACCGTCGACACCCTCGGCATGGAGGTCCGCCGGGCCGGCGCGACCGTGTCGCTGACCCCCACCGAACTGCGGCTGCTGCTGGAGTTCGCCGCCGCGCCCGGCTCGGTCCTCGACCGCCGCCGGCTGCTGCGCGACGTGTGGGACTACGGCTGGGAGGGCGACACCCGGGTCGTGGACCTGTGCGTGCTGCGGCTGCGCAAGAAGATCGGCAGCGGGCGGATCGAGACCGTCCGCGGCTTCGGCTACAAGCTCGTCCGCGGCTGAGCGGCCGCCGATCGCCGTGGACCTCCTCAACCCCCGCGCCCTGCGCTGGAAGATCGCGGCCCTGGCCGCCGCCGCGTGCTGCGCGGTCGCCGCCGTGGTCGGCTTCCTGGTGCACGACGCCACCCGGGAACGCGGTCTGCGCGTCGGCACCGACCGGACGCTGACCCGGCTGATCGCCGCCGAGCGGGAGTACGACCGTACGGGGAGGGCTCCGGCCGACATCGACGTACGGAGCGGCGACGAACTGCCCGGACCGCTGGCGCGCGACCTCGCCGGCGTCGCGGACCAGCCGCGGACCGACCAGCCGGACGTCGGCGGATACGCCACCTGGTACGACGCCGATCCCCCCAACTGGTTCTGGATGTGGGGCGCCGTGGAGGTCGACGACGACCGCTTCCTCGTCGTCCGGGACGACATGAGCACCGAGGTCCGCAGCCTCCAGCTCCTGGACCGCAGCATCGTGAAGTCCGTCCTCGCCGCCCTCCTGTTCGTCGTCCCGCTCGCCGCCCTCGCCACGGAACCGATCAACCGGCGGCTGCTCCACGGGGCCCGTACCGCCCGCCGGATCGCCGACGGCGACCTGGACGCCCGGATCGGCCCGTCCGGGCGGGCCCGGGACGAGGTCACCGAGATGGCGGCGGCCGTCGACGACATGGCCGCCGCCCTCCAGCGCAAGCTGGAGAACGAGCGCCGGTTCACCGCCGACGTCGCGCACGAACTGCGCACCCCGCTCATGGGCCTGGTCACCGCCGCCGGGCTGCTGCCCGAGGACGACGAGGCGGCCGGTCTCGTACGGGACCGGCTGCGGGCCCTGAGCGCGCTGGTCGAAGACCTGCTGGAGATCTCCCGCCTGGACGCGGGCGCCGAGCGGGCCCGTCTCGACCCGGTTCCGCTGGGCGAACTGGTCGCCGACGTGGTGCGGCGTACGGGCACGGACACCCGCGTCACCATGGCGGACACCGAGGTGGTGGAGACCGACCCGCGCCGGGTGGAGCGGATCGTGGCCAACCTCGTCACCAACGCCCACCGGCACGGTGCGGCCCCCGTCGACGTGACCGTGACCGGGGCGCGGATCGACGTACGGGACCACGGGCCCGGCTTCCCGTCCGACCTGCTGGAGCGCGGCCCGCAGCGGTTCCGCACCGGTGCCGGCGAACGCGGCCGGGGGCACGGTCTCGGCCTGACCGTCGCCCAGGGCCAGTCCGAGGTGCTCGGGGCCCGGCTGACCTTCGCGAACGCCCCGGACGGGGGAGCGGTCGCGACCCTCGACCTGGCTCCGCGGTCCACCTGATACGGAACCGCAACGCACTCTCGCGGCCGTGGAAACGGTGCTGTGCGGGTCCGGAAGAACGACTCCTCGAAGGTGGCACCGGTACGGGAAACCGCACCGGTGCCATCTGGAGGAACCCATGCCCGCAGCCCTCGCCGCCACCCCCGCTCCCCCTTCCGCCGGGAAAGCCGTCCGCTTCCGACTCCGGCTCCGCCTCCTGCTGCCCCTCCGTCGCTCGGTCCTCGTACCGCTGACCGCCGCCGTGGTGCTCCTGGCCGGGACGGGAGGGTGGTACGCGACCGGGGGCGGCGGCCGGTCCGCGAACGGGCCGGGCGGCGGCGACGGCCCGGGGGAGGGGACGGCGCCGCTCGCCCGGTCGCTGCATCTGCCGTGGCCGCGCGAGGGCCAGGCGAGCGTGGCGGTGGAGGGGCTCGGCAGCCTCGGCACCCGGGGCGAGCAGAAGCCGGTTCCGATCGCCAGCGTCACCAAGGTCATGACGGCCTACGTGATCCTCAAGGAGCACCCGATGCGGGCCGGCGCCCCCGGTGCGACCGTGGTCGCCGACCGGCGGGCGGCCGACGAGTCGTACTCCTCCGTCGAGACGACCGCTCCCGTGCTCGCCGGTCGGAAGTACACCCAACGCCGTCTGCTGGAACTGATGATGGTGCCTTCGGGCAACAACGTGGCCCGTTTGCTGGCTCGTTGGGCCGCGGGTGACGAGAAGGCGTTCGTCGCGAAGATGAACCGGGCCGCCGCCGGGCTCGGCATGCGCGCCACCACGTACACCGGGGTGAGCGGGATGGAGACGAGTACGCGGAGCACGGCGGAGGACCAACTGCGCCTGGCCCGCGCCGCGATGCGGGACCCGGCCTTCCGGCAGATCGTGGCGACCGCCTCCGTCACGGCCCCGGGCGCCGGGGTGACCTTCCGCAACACCAACAAGCTGCTCGGGCACGACGGGGTCATCGGCCTGAAGACCGGCTCGTCCACCCCGGCGGGCGGCAACCTCGTCTGGGCCACGAGGCAGGAGGTCGCCGGGGCCGGTCGTCTGGTCATCGGCGTCGTGCTGCACCAGCGTGCCGGTACGTCGCCCGCCGAGGGCAGCGCCGCCGCCCACGAGGCGAGCCGCGCCCTGATCGCCGCGATCCGCGCCGAGCTTCCGGAAGCGGCGAACAGGGCCTAGGGACACGCCGGTCAGGGGTCGTCAGTGCAGCGCCTTCAGCATCTCCGCGGCGAACGGGGTGATGTCGGCGGTGCGCCCGCGCAGGGTCTTCGCCGCCCACTCGGGGTCGGCGATCAGGGCCCGCCCGACGGCGACCATGTCGAACTCGTCGCGCTCCATCCGGTCCAGCAGCTGCTCGATGCCGGTGACGCTGGAGTCGTTGCCCTGGAAGGCGCTGAAGAAGTCGCCGTCCAGGCCGACCGAGCCGACGGTGAGGGTCGGCCGACCGCTGATCTTCTTCACCCACCCGGCCAGGTTCAGGTCGGAGTCCTCGAACTCCGGCAGCCAGTAGCGGCGGGTGGACGCGTGGAAGACGTCGACACCGGCCTCGGCCAGCGGCGTGAGCAGGGCGTCCAGCTCCTGCGGGGTCTCCGCGAGCTTCGCCTCGTAGTTGTCCGACTTCCACTGGGACATCCGGAAGAAGAGGGGAAAGGCGTCGGACACGGCGGCGCGGCAGGCGGCCACGATCTCGGCCGCGAACCGGGTGCGGGCGACCAGGTCACCGCCGTAGGCGTCGGTCCGCCGGTTGCTGCCGGACCACAGGAACTGGTCGATCAAGTAGCCGTGGGCACCGTGCAGTTCGGCACCGTCGAAGCCGAGGCGTTCGGCGGAGGCCGCCGCGTCGGCAAAGGCGGCGATGACGTCGTCGAGGTCCTTCTGCGTCATGGCGCGGCCCTTGGGCTCGCCGCTGAGGGACAGACCCGAGGGCCCGACCGGCTCGGCGTCCGGGACGGGCCCGGCGCCCTCGGCGCGGGTGACGCCCACGTGCCACAGCTGCGGGATGATCGCGCCACCCGCCCGGTGCACGGAGTCCGCCACGTGGGCCCAGCCCGCGAGCGCGGCCTCGCCGTGGAAGCGCGGGACCCGGTCGCTGGTCCCGGCGGACTCGTGGTCGACGTAGGTGCCCTCGGTGATGATCAGCCCGACGTCGGCGGCGGCGCGGCGCGTGTAGTAGTCCGCCACGTCCTGCCCCGGAACGCCGTCCGGGGAGAACTGCCGGGTCATGGGCGCCATCGCGATCCGGTTCCGGGCGGTGAGCCCGCGCACCGAGAACGGCCGGGAGAGGGCGTTCGCGGCGCGGTCGGCGGCGCTCACGACGTCCGCCGCGCCCGTCGGGTTCGCGGTCGTCGCGCCTGCTGTCGTCGTCTCTGTCACGTCGGTGTCCTGTCCGTAGCCGGGGGTGTCCACCCGGGGCCAACACGTACGGGCCGCGTGGCCATCCCGGCTTCGGCCGCGATGAGGGTAAAGAGTCGGCAAAGAACGGAGCCACCCTCCGGTGACCTGCCCGGCTCGGCTCACTCGGACGTGGCGTCGCCAGACGAGATCAAGCCGTAACGCGATCGCCGACCGGACGCCGATGACTTCGCGGCCCGGCGCCGGTCATATGCGCGACACCATGCGAACCGCATCCGAATTGCTTTGAACCGCATCCGAACCGCAGACGGGACAGACATGACCGACAACGCCGTGAAGGGCCCTGCCAGTTACTTCCCCTCGATCGAGAAGAAGTACGGCCGCCCGGTCGCCGAGTGGAAGGACCTCATCCGCGCCTCCCCGCTGACCAGGCACATGGAGTTGGTCGGCTGGCTCAAGTCCGCACACGGCCTGGGCCACGGGCACGCCAACGCCCTGGTGGCGCACACGCTCGCCGAGGACAGCGCCGGCTGACCCCCGCGTCACGGAGGACCGGCGTTTGTCGCCGCCTGCCCGCAGATATGTCCGCGCTCGGTAACCGAGGCATCCCACCCGGGCGTTCGCATGTCTGGATGGGTGCACGGCATCGGGTGGACACGGCAAAAGGGGCGGGCGGACATGGCGAAGCACAAGGGACGGGCCTGGCACGGCAGGCTCCTCGCGGCGGCGCTCGGCGTGACCGCGCTGGCCGCCGCCACCTCGGTGTGGACCGCCCAGGCCGACACCACCGGAGGGCAGCCGCAGGGCGGCGACTCCTCGGCGGCCGCCGACGCACACCGGGTCGAGAAGGTGGCGGCGGAGATCGCGCACGCCTCGGAAGCCGGCCCGCGGGGCGTCAACATCACCATCGACGACGGGCCGGACCCGGTCTGGACGCCGCAGGTGCTGCGCCTGCTGAAGGACGAAGGCGTGCAGGCCACCTTCTGCATGGTGGGCACCCAGGCCAAGGCCTATCCGGACCTGGTCAAGAAGGTCGTGGCGGACGGCCACCGGCTGTGCAACCACACCGTCTCGCACGACACCGCCATGGACACCAAGCCCGAGGCCTACCAGTCCCAGCAGATCCTGGACGCCGAACGCATGATCATCAAGGCGTCCGGAGGCGTCCGGTCGCAGTACTACCGGGCGCCGGGCGGTGCCTTCACCCCCTACAGCCGGCAGCTCGCCGCGTCCCACGGGATGCGACCGCTCGGCTGGAACGTCGACACCAAGGACTTCGAACACCCCGGTGCGGACACGATGGTCGCCACCGTCAAGCGCGAGATCCCGGGCGGCCCGACCGTCCTCTTCCACGACGCGGGCGGCGAACGCTCCGAGACCGTGGCGGCCCTGCGCGAGGTCCTGCCCTGGCTGAAGGAGCAGGGCTACTCCTTCGGCTTCCCCGTGCGCTGAGCCAGGCTCCGCGATTCAGTCGCCCCGGACGGACGCGCAATCTGCCCACGCCAGTAGAGTGCGATGCTTGTTCGATTCGCCGGGAGGCGGAGGGGGGAGGGATCGTGGGGGCACAACTGCGCGACACCGCCACGGAATTGGCGGGCGTTCTGTGGCGCGAGCACACCGTGTACCGGGAGCGGTCCGGGGGGATGGTCATCCGGGGCGAGCACGTACGGCGCTGGATCAGCCTCGCCCCGGCGGGCGGCCGGGACGAGATCCTCGTACGCGCCGGCCGCATCCTGGACGGCGGCACCACCGCCCCGGCGCGCTCGGAGGCCGTGGTGCCCCTCACCGCCGGTACGGACGTACTCGCCGCAGCCTGCCGACGCCTGCTGGCCGAGGCGGCAGCCGATGCGGCGCGGCCCCCGCGGGGCGGGACGGCGTCCGGCTCCGGCCGGTCCCGCCGCCCCGGAAAGACCGCGCGCCGCAGAGGCAGGGGACGGCACACCGGCTTCGGCTCGTGGGTGATCGTCCTCTGCGTCGTCGGCGTGATCGGCCTGTACGTCTACAGCAACGCGGCGCTGCACGGCTGACGGCGACGGCCGGGCCGCGCTCCGGCCGCAACGGGTTCACGTACAGAGGCTTCACGGCGGAGCATCGGAGAAGGGGTCGGCGGTCTCACCCCAGGAGAAGGCGAATCCGCCCCGTGAAGCGTCGTACGTGACCGCGGCACCCGAGCTCTCCAGATCGAAGCGCTCATGGAGCCACCCGTCCATGGCCAACGCCGCCGCCTCGGACCGGTAGTCACTCAGCGGACAGTCGAGTGAGGACGTGCGAAGGAGAACGCCGTCGGGTACGAGCTCGCTCAGGGCGCGGGCGTTGAGGGATACCCCGAACGCCAGCCAGGCGGCGTCCTTCCAGTGCAGGCCGGCTGTCGGCAGCCCGAGCCAGATGTTCCGGTGGATCTGCACGCTGTGGGCCGGGATCCCGCCTTCGAGCGGAGCGACTTCAGCCCGCAGATTCACCGCGAGCCCACCCGCCGGAGCTCGAAAGCGGAACGCGAATTCGTGGATCACGATTCCTTCATTCGCTGCGATCCGCGGATCCGCGCAAGGGGCGCGAGGGCTTGGCCGGCAGGAAGCCGTTCACCGCTCCGGCCCCGGCCCCTGCCGCACGCGTCACCCCTGCGCGCTTCCATCGCCCGTCTGCCCGGAATCCTCGATCGCGGCAGTCTGCCCGGAGCCCTCGGCCGCGCCGGTCTTCTCGCGCATCTTGCGCACCAGCTCCGCCTTCTGCTCGGCAGCGCTCTCGCGGTCGAGGTTGCGGTGCGGCCCGTTGTTCTGCCGCTCGGCGCGGGACTGCCGCTTGCGCTGGCCTCCGCCCATGCCCACGGGGTTGTTGATGTTCTTGCTGTCGGTCATGGATTCTCCGGAATGAGGTGGAAATCAGGTGAAGCGGTCTGCGGAATGCGGCGGTCAGCCCGTGCTGTCCCGCTCCGCAGACCACACGGCGGCCTTCTGGACCGTGGGCCCCTCGACGCGGACCGCGCCCGCCGTGAAAGCGGCCCAGAGGAGATCCTGGCATCCGAAGAAGGACTCCCCCCAACTGTCCACCCAACCATGGACACGGGACGGTCCGGCCACGGTGGCGTCCCACCACTCCCAGCCCCGGGAGTCCTCGTCCGGGTCGAAGCGGTACAGCCAGTCCTGGAGATCCCACGGCCGGCCGCCCCCGGTGTGCTCCGCGTACGCCTCGCGGCCCGCCCGGGCGAACTGCGGTGCCCGCTCCTCGCCCCCGGACCCGGAACCCACTGCGGCGAACCAGCCCGGGATCTCGTCGACCGGCAGGCTCTCCTGCTCGAAGTCCGCCGTGCAGCCCCGCCGTACGGCCGGCGCGAGCACCGAGCGCAGGCGCTCCACGTACTCTGCGGGGTCACGACACGTACGCCTTCACGCGCGTGTCACGGAACTCCTCCTGAGCCTTCCGGAGGCAGGCGCACACGTAGGCCAGGCACCTCCGCACGAGGAGGGGTGTACGTTCGTCCGCTGTGGGCGGGAGGTCGTAGCCGGTCATTCCCCTCCCACTGACCGTCGTCTCCTCCGAGAGCCGGTCGGCGTAGGTGCCGGGCACTTCCGGACGGAGGTCGGTCAGCCCCCGGCCACCAGCGGCTGTGCGGGACCACCCACGTTCCATGACCTCATGGAACATAGGCGGAATGTCCCGGTCACTGAGGCCGGTGAGGTCTGTCGTACGCAGGATCTCCCGCATCCGAGGATTGCTTCGCATGCCTGCCCCTCGCCCAGTGCGGCGAGCCCCTTTCCGATCCCTGCGATGAAACCCGGATCGTTTCCGACGGCTTTCTCGACGCTCCGTGGAAGCCCCTCGGATTTCCCTGTCTCGCAGTCGTACTGGTACTTCGCGCCCTTGTCGCTCCGGTCCTGGAAGTGGGGTCTTGCTGGTGAGGGAGCCGCACCTGACCGCCGTTGTCCGCTCCGCCGGGCGCGGACGGAGCACGGGAGGCCGCTACGGAGACGGTCCCCCGGCACCGGAGCTGTCACGGCTGTGGCTCGTACAACCAATCGATCTTCTGGGCTGTCTTGCTCGACGACGCTCGAAGATCGACATCGTCGCCGGACAGGACTGAAGGACTGATGAACCCAGCCAGACGCATGACCGCCACCGCCCTGGTCCTGGCCACGGCAGGCGGAGTGCTCCACGCCACCGCCCTGTCCGCCTCCGCGGCGGTGAGCTGCGCCTCTCCCGTCTTCCAACGGCAGTTCTTCGCGAACACGACGTTCACAGGCACGCCGAAGAAGACGGACTGCGATTCCGTGATCGACCAGAACTGGGGCACGGGCGCACCCGCCTCCGGCCTGCCGTCCAACAGCTTCGGCGTGCGCTGGTCGGTGACGCGCGACTTCGGCTCCGGTGGCCCCTTCACGTTCACGGCCTCCGGCCGGGACGGCATGCGGGTCTACCTCGACGGCGTCCGCAAGATCGACGTCTGGAAGAACGGCTCCGCCACCGTCAAGAAGACGGTGAACGTGACGATCCCCCCGGGCAAGCACACGCTCCGCTTCGACTACGTCAACTGGACGGGTGCCGCGAACGTCTCGTTCGCCTATGCGCCGCGCACCTCCGCCACGTACGACAAGGTCACGCCCCTCGCCCCGACGGGCGCGGCCGTCTCGTACAACTCCGCCACCGGTGCGGCCAAGGTCTCCTGGACCAGGAACAAGGAGATGGACCTGGCGAACTACCGGGTCTACCGGCGGCTGCAGGGCACGCCGTACGGAAGCAAGCAGCTCGCGACGACCACCGCCACGTCGTACACCGACAGCACGCTGCCCAAGACGGGCGCGGCCTACTACTACGAGGTGCGGGCCGTCGACAAGGCCGGCCACGTCTCCGGCGGCAGCTCCGACAAGCTCGTCACCACCATCGACAGGACGCCGCCCGCCGCCCCGTTCGTCGAATGGGACGCCTGCCCGGCCGACCAGCCCTACGCGGCGCCGCAGCTGGTCACCACCGCGAAGAACGCCGCCGACATCGTCCGGTACGAGATGCAGCGGCTCGACGCCGCCACGCAGCGCTGGAGCACCGTCCACTCCGGCCCCAAGGGCGCGATCTGCGACACCGGCTACCGGGCCGACGGCAGCAAGGTCACCTACCGGGGCCGGGCCCGGGACGCCGCCGGGAACTGGTCGGCGTACTCGGCCGCCACCACGTTCACCACCCCCGACCTGACCCCGCCCGCCGCCGTCACGGGGCTCCGCGCCGAGTACCGGTCGGGCGTACCGCATCTGGTGTGGTCACCCGTCTCCGGGGCCGCTTCGTACCAGGTCCTCCAGTACGACCCCGCGACCGGCGGCTACGTCGACGCCCGCCCTGCGGGGACCCCCGGTGCCCGGACCGACGTGGTGCCGCGCCAGTCGGCCGCGGTCGCCGACAGCTACCGGTACGCGGTGCGCTCCGTGGACGCCGAGGGCAACGCCGCCACGCCGGTGGAGATCACCCTGAAGATGGCCGACCGCCCGGAGGCCGTCCCCGCGTTCAAGACCACCGCCAGCAGGTTCGACGAGGGGGTGATGGTCGCGTGGAGCAGCGTCGACCCGTGGACCGTCGACGAACGGCCCCTTCCCACGTACACGATCCTCCGGACCGACACCGCGACCGGCGAGACCGCCGTCGTGGACGGGTGCAAGCCGTTCACCTCGGTGGACCAGCCGTTGGCCGACCCGGAAACGTACTGGACCTGGGCGGGCGACGATGCCCCCCTGTCCGCCCGCAAGCAGGTCAACGGCAGCTGCTGGGACGTCCAGGGAGCGTCGGAGACGGCGTACGAATACCGCGTCGTGACGACCGACCGCCACGGCCGCGTGTCGCAGCCCGGCCCGCCCGCGACGGCGACCACCCCGGACACCCAGCGCCCCGCCCCGGTCGAGAACCTCAGCGCGGAACGCGTCCCGCTCGGCGTCCGGCTGACCTGGACGCCGCCCGCCGACACCGACGTCCGCGGCTACCACGTATGGCAGGGCGTCACCGACCCGGACAGCGGTGAGACGGTCTGGAAGGAGAACTGCTGGTTCGGCAGTTCCCTGGCCGCCACCGAGATCCTCTGCCCGACGGTCGCCGACGGCGCCACCCACGTCTACAAGGTGGCAGCCACGGACGACCGCCTTCTGCACGACGACGACCCGCTCGACGTCCTGCACCCCGCCGAGGTCGCGGTGACCCTGCCCGACACCCGGCCGCCGGGCTGGACGGGGACCGAGGTCCACGAGGGCCAGTACCCGCAGCTGTACGTCGGCTGCTCCGAAAGCTCCGGCCTCGGGGACTGCTCCCGTTTCGCGAGCTACCGGGTGGAGCGCTGGGACCCCCTCACGGCCGCCTACGTCACCTTGGCGGAGGGCGCGACGGGCGACGCGTCGTCCTACATGGACACGACGGTCCACGAGGACCGCCTCGGCCTGTACTACTACCGCGTCGTACGCCTCGACGCCTCGGGTGCCGAGGCCGCGACGCGTTCGTCGGCGCACGGCATCTGGGACTCCTGGCTCTGAGCCGGGGCATGTGCGGGGGGGGGGGGGGGGGGGGGGGGACCGAGGAGTTCTTCGGTCCCCTCCCCCTTCTGTCCTGGCGCAACGAAAAGCAGCGGAACGTCACTCGCTCCTGTGATCCGCAGGCGCCGGTCGCCCTACGGTTTGATGTTCTGGTTCACATGGAACAGGTTTCCGGGGTCGTAGGCCCTCTTGACCTCGACGAGGCGTTCGTAGTTGCCCCGGTAGTTGGCCCTGATGCGGTCCTGGTCGTCCTCGGCCATGAAGTTGATGTACCCGCCTTCTTCCGAGTGCGGAGCGGTGGCCTGGTAGTAGTCGCGCACCCAGGCGGTGTTGGCCTCGTTGTCGGCGGGGTCGGGCCACATCCCCGCGATGACGGTGGCGAAGTTGGCGTTGCGGTAGGCGAAGGCCGTGTCCTCCGGTGCCACGCGGTGGCAGGCGCCGTTGACCGGGTAGATGTGCACCGTCGAATTCATGGCGGGCAGCCGAGGCGCGTGATCGAGGTGTGCGGTGATCGCCGCATCACTGAGCTCGGTCACGAAGTTGGCCTTCCAGTAGTGCTGCAGGCCCGGCGGTACCAGCGCGTCGAACGCGCTGTTGAGAGCGGGATACGGCATGGGGCCGACGTGCTCGGCGACCACCGGTGCGATGTCCCGGAACCGCTGGACGGCGCGCTCTCCCTCGTTCATGGGTCCGGCCCAGCACGCGACGATGAGGATGAAGGTGTCACCGTGCCGGTCCTCCGGGATGAACGGCAGTGGCGGAGCGATCTGGAAGGCGGGGAAACCGCCGAGCTCCTCCGGGGCGTCGGCGATGAGTTCGCGGAACGCCCGCAGGACCGTGCCCGCATCCGTCAGCTCGTACAGGATGGGCCCGCCGTAGATGTCCTCGACCGGACTGAGCCGGAACTCGAACGATGTCACCGCGCCGAAGTTGCCGCCGCCGCCGCGGAGGGCCCAGAACAGGTCCTCGTGTTCGTGCTCGCTCGCGACGAGCAGCCTGCCGTCCGCGGTCACGACATCGGCCGAGACCAGGTTGTCGCAGCTCAGCCCCAGACCGCGGGCGAGGTACCCGATCCCTCCGCCGAGGGTGAGCCCCGCGACACCGGTGGTCGAGACGATCCCGCCCGTGGTCGCCAGGCCGAACGTGTGCGTCGCCGCGTCGAAGTCGCCCCAGGTCGCACCGCCGTCCACACGCGCTGTCCGCCGCCGGGGATCGACGCGGACGCCTCGCATGCCGGACAGATCGGCCACCACCCCGTCGTCGCAGGTCCCGAAGCCGGGCACACTGTGCCCACCACCACGCACCGCGAGGTCCAGCCCGTTGTCGCGTGCGAAGTCGACCGCAGCCATGACATCGCCCGCGTGTGCACACTGCGCGACGGCCGCCGGACGCCGGTCGATCATGGCGTTGTAGACCGTGCGCGCCTCGTCGTAGCCATCGCTGTCAGGCGTGATCACCGGCCCCCGTACACGTTCCCGCAACTGGTTGATCGATGAGATGTTCACCAACCTCACTCCTTGCGCGCTGGTGCCGCGAGTTCCGGTGGTACGCAACCCTCAACGCCGGTCGCCCCGGCTCCCCTGCCATCCAGCGACCCGGCTGCCCTCATCCGGGCGTCTTCCACGCTACGCCGATGAGCCGGATGCTCAACTTGACGGCCGTGGGTGCATTCCCGCCGTCGGTGTCACCGATCACGGGTCCCCGCCGACTGGCGTCCGCCGCCGGCCTCCCTTTGACGCCGGTCCGTCGACAGCTGCGCGAATGCCCGCCGCTGTCAGCGCCGCGGACTCGCGGGCGCTGAGCCCACGTGACGGGAGGGGCGGGGGCCACCGTGGCCAGTGGGGAACCGCGTTCTCCAGTCCCGTGGGGGCAGATCGCGCCGCACCGGGACGAACGGGAAGCGGCCGCGGTCGGCATAGCGCGCGGTCCAGGCAGGGTTTCGTGGAGCGGGTGACGAGAATCGAACTCGCGCTCTGAGCTTGGGAATCAGCGGTTCTTGGGTGCCGTAGCGGCACTGACCTGCACTTCCGCAGGTCACAGGCGGAGGGCTTCGGTCGGGGAGCCGTACCTGACCGCTGTTGTCCGCTCCGCTGGGCACGGATGGGGCACGGCCGTTGAGGTCTGAACAGCCCGATGCACAGCTGCCGAGCGTCCGGCCTCATGCGGTCATCAGTCTTCGTGCGGAACTTCCCGTTCCCGGGGCCGTTCGCCGATGTCGTAACCCATGCCTGTGCCCATTGCCGCGGCCCGGTGATTGCCTGCTCGTCGAGTGCGTAGGCGCATCTCGTGTCGCCGATCCAGTCGGCTCCGCCCTGCCGCGCCTACAAGTCGCTCAGGCCGAAGGAGTCACCGGCATGGCACCGTCCGAGCTCCTTGGGTTCGGCATGGTTCCATCGGTTCGCCGCGGCTCGTACGTCGAGATGTCGGGGCGAACAGCGAGTGAGGCAAACCCACGTCCTGCCCCACTCACCAGCTCTCGTAGTCCTCGATCAGTCGGACCACAAGCCGGTGGAGCGCTGCTGCCCTGTTCAGGTCCTCCCGCTGTTCGCGCAGGGCCCGCTCGGTCGTCCGGAGTCGGTGCCAGGCGTCTGGTTCCTTGTCCATCACGTCGTCGACCAACGGCCGGGTGATCAGTGCGAGGCACTCGGCCAGTCGCAGCCTGGTGGATGGCGCCGGCGGCACCGGGTCGGCGACGGCGTACCCGGTCGTCAGGTATCGGGCAGGGTCGGCCAGGCTCCAGCCGACGACCGCCCCAGCCCGGACCAGGAGCGCCAGGTCGGGGGCGATGCCGATCCGGGTGTCCGGCGGAGTGTCGAGGACGGCAAGATCCCGCAGGCAGGCCAGTTCCGTCGCTTCGCGGTCGCAGCACAGCACCGTGGTCTGCGCGAGGGCGAAGTCGTGTGCCTCCTCCGCGCGGAGCCCGCCCCGGACGGCCCGGGGCTCGGTGGAAAGGTGGACCACGGCCTCTGGCGGGGCGGATACGGCGGGCAGGTGGAGGCCCACGCCGACCAACTCGCGGCTGTCGTTGTCGAACAGAACGTCGTCGTTCTCCGACCCCAGCCACTCCTGGCTTCCGAAGGTGCCAGGCAGAAGCCGCTCGAATTCCGCCCGGTCGGTGAACTCACCGACGACCAATTGAGGGATATCGAGGGCGAGGCGCGGGGTGGATGTGAGCGGAGTGTCCGTCACCACGGCGCGAAGAGTGTTCAGGGCGATATCCACAGGTGTCCCACCTCACCGGATCTGATCGGCGGGCGCCAACGTGCCGCCTCGGCTGTCCGGAATGTTGCCGTTCACAATATCGTCATGGGTCACCGGCAGGCCGGGGTCGTCGGGCGACCCGCCGAATGCCTTGGCACCGCTTTCCCCTCGGGTCCCCGAAGGCCCGTACGCGGTGATGGCATCGCCCGCGCCGGCGCCCGGCCCCTTGGTGATCACGACGTCTTCTCCTTGCCGGAAGGTGAGGTTCCCCCGCTGTCCCTGGGAGTGGTAGACCGCGTCGGGGTTCTTGAGGATCTCCAGAACCCGGTCGTCGCTGAATTGGTGTCGCGTGTCGGCGTGGTAGTTGCCGGACTTCCTCATCTTCCCCTCCTGAGCCCGTTCGATCACCTGGTCGGAAACCTTCCGGGCTCTCTCCTTGGGGCACTTGGGCATGAGGCCCAGAGGGTCGCACCAGGTGGAGGGGTTGTCGACGTAGGCGACGGGATTGGGCCCGGGCGCCAGACCGAGAGGGTCGGGGGAGACGTAGCGGCCGGCTTCCGGATCGTAGTGGCGGAAGAGGTTGTAGTGGAGGCCGGTCTCCGGGTCGTAGTACTGGCCCGGAAAGCGCAGAGGGGTGTAGGCGGTACTCGCCCGGGCCCAGGCGGTGGTGCCCCAGATGGTGGTGCGGGTGCGCCAGGCTATGTCGCCCGACTCGTCGACGAGTTCCGTGGGGGCGCCGACGAGGTCGGTAGCGATGGCGAAGAACCGCCGGTCGATCTCGTCCTGACGGGTGTCGGCGGTCAGGATGCGTTCGGTCTGGGCGAGAGGGACTCCGGTGCGGTGATCCCATGTGAGGACAACGGTGTTCGGGAGAGCGGACTCTCGCATGGTCTGTTCGCAGAGGGTGATGCCGTCCCAGGCGAACCTGACCTCCTCGGCGATGGTCCCGCCGTCGGCGGACAGGCGCTGTTTGGCAGTGCGACGTCCCAGGGGGTCGTAGCGGTAGCGCCAGCGAGTGCCGTCGGGGGTGATCACCGAAGAGAGACGGTTTTCGGCGTCCCATGTGTAGCGCCAGATTTCCGGCTTGCGGGAGAGCCGTGCCCTTCGGCGGAGGGTGACGCGCCCGAGGGCGTCGTACTCGAAACGGGTGCCGCCGGCCCGAATGAGCTTCGTGCCGACGTAGGACCTAGGTCCGGCGCCGTCGCTGCCCGGATGTGTGGCAGGCCAGACTGCCTCGGTCTGGTTGCCGTCGGCGTCGTAGGCGTAACGCTCTGTCCAGCCTCGCGCGTGCACCGCGGTGACTCGGCCGACCGAGTCGAGGTCGAAGGTACGTGAGCCCGACAGCCGGTCGGACAGTTCGGTGAGGTGGCCGTCCGAACGGTAGGCGTAACTACGGCCGTTGAGGGCGCGCCCATCGGCGGTCAGTTCTTCGGCAGAGAGCCGTCCGGCCTCGTCCCACGCCGAGGCGACGGTGAGGAAGCCGTCGAATACGCGGGCTGTTTCCCGCCCGGCGACATCGTGGGTGAAGCCGACCCGGCAGCCCCCTGCCGTCAGGTGTGCGGGTCGTCCACCGCTGTCGTAGGCGTACGAGGTCACTTGCCCGGTGGGTGTGATGCGGCGGGTACGGCGGCCCACGGCGTCATACGCGTAGGCCATGGCGTATCCGTCCACCAGCTCGGTCTTGACCTGGCCTCGGCGGTCGTACCGGTAGAGGATTTCGCTGTCCGGGTTCGACGCCTGCAGAAGGCGTCCGGCCTGGTCATAGGCATAGACGGTCACCCACCCGTCGGCGTCCTTCTCGACGACTCGACCGAGTTGGTCGCGCTTGAACGAGATGGTCTGGCCGAGGGCGTCGGTTCGGGAGCTGAGCTGTCCGTCGGCGTCATAGTGGTAAGACACGGTGCGGCCGTCGAAGTCGGTCTCCGAAATCATGCGGCCGGCCGCGTCGTACGCGTAACTCCAGGTCATACCTTGGGGGTTGGTCACCTCGGTGAGCTGAAGATGGGTGTCGTAGCGGAATGAGTAGCGGGTTCCGTCCGGATGAGTGCGGGCCGCCGGCAGGTCGAAGTGGGTGTAGTCGAAGGACGAGACGCCACCGACCGGATCCGTGTGGGTGAGGCAGTTGCCCTCGCCGTCGTAGGTCCACGATTCGGTGGCACCGCCCGGGGCCACCCTGCGGGCCAGTCTGCCGTCCACGTCCCACTCGAGACGGGTGGTGCCGCCGACGGGATCAGTGATGAGCACAGGGCGCCCCAGTGCGTCGCGCTTCACCTGGGTGGTGCCGCCCGCAGGATCCGTCACCTCCGTCGGCATGCCGGCTGAGTCACAGCGGATCGTGGTGGTGGCCCCGAGCGCGTCGGTGACCGAGGTCGGCCGCCCCTGTGCGTCGAAGTTCCAGCGGGTGGTGTGCCCGGCCGCGTCGGTGACCGCTGTCAGGTTGCCCTGCTCGTCGAACTCCTGAAGACGGCGCGCGCCGTCCGGCCCCCGCGTTTCCCTATGGCTTCCCGACGGGTCGTGCTTCGTCGTGAGTCGGCTGCCGTCGGGGCGGGTGACGGTGAGCAGACGACCTTGTTCGTCGTACGTGAAGTCGGTGACTCGGCCGAGCGGATCAGTACGGGTGAGCTGTCTGCCGTGGCTGTCGTACGTGGATCGGGTGGTGTGGCCGAGCGGGTCGGTGGTGGCAAGAACCCGGCACCCGGCGTCGATCAGGTACCGGGTGGAGTGGCCGTCGGCAGTGGTCAGGGTGGTCACGCGGTGGCCGGTGGCCGAGTCGGGGCGACCGTAGGAGAGCTGGAGTTCGACGTGCCCGGCTTCGCCTCCTGCCGCGATCACCCGGTCGTGCTCGTCGTACTCATACGCGTACCGGCTCCGGTTGGAGTCGGTCCAGGCTGTTATCCGGCGGGCGTCGTCGTATTCGAAGGTGAGGGCCGACCCGGACGGTTGGGTGATGGTGGAGAGGTTGCCGGACGCGTAGCCGTAGGACCTGAGGGGGTGGACCGCTCCCGTGGCGTCCATCAGACTCAGTCCGGTGACTCGAGCTTCGGTCACGGTCAGGATGAGGCGGTGGCCGGCCGAGTGGACGAGCGCGAGGGGCGTGCCGTCGTCAGCGCGGTCCAGGCCAATGGTGTTGCTGTTGCGGTCGGTGATCTGGACGAGCCAGGCGGTGCCGTCTTCGCCGGGTGCCGCCCCGGGAGGCCCAGCGAAGTGCTTGGTCAGTCGGGTCTCGGGATCGGTGAGCGTGTAATCGCCTGCGGCGTCGCGGCTCAGGGCGCTCCGTGAGGTCCCGGATTCCGGAAGCGTGGGCAGCCCCGGCACGGGGTGCGGGTAGGTGATCAGCAGTCCGTCGTCGGTGACGTGGATGACGCCGACCGCGTCGATCTCCAGGCGTTCGTCGACGGTTGAGGACCAAGAGGGGCCGAAGAACCGGCCCGCGGTGTAGCCCGACTCGGCTCGGCGGGTGAAGACGAGGGGCAGCACGCCGGGGAGGACCACGTCGGTCTGGGGAAGGAACATGCGGCCGGAGGCGAGGTCGACCGGGTCGGTGCCCCCGGTCGTACGCTCACCGTCGGGCCGGTTGTGGGTGCCGTCGGGTGCAGCGCGCTCCAGGTTGCGCGCGTCGGAGGCGAGGTCGGCGGCCTCCTTCACCACCCGGGCCCCTTTGACACCGGCGCCCGCGCCGCCGGTCGCGGCGGTGAGGGCCAGGTCGGGCAGGATCCGCCCGAACCCCTCGGCGGGGTCCTTCATGAACCCGTCGATCATCTGCTTGCCGGTGCCCCAGGGGTCGTTGGCGACCCGGACGAGCCCGGCGGCGGTGTTGTTCAGCGCGAGCGCGTACTCCGCGGGGTGGGTGATGTTGTACGGGTCCGTGGGGTTCACGCTCCGCGCGAAATTCAGGATGCCCGCCGCGCCCTTGACGACGCCGCCCGCGATATGGGTCCTGATCACCTCGTATTCGGCGAGCCCGTCCATGGCCTGCTCGGCGTACCGCGGCTTCGGCGGCGCGGCGTCCCGGGCCGCGGTGACGGCCTTGCGCGCGGTCTCGGCCGCCGTGTTGCGCTGCTTGCGCGCCTCGGCCAGCAGCTCCTGTGCCTCCTCCATCCGCCCGTTGCCCGGATCCTTGAACGCGCCGGGCTTGGGCGGCAGGGTGGAGGGGTCGCGGTCGTCGGCGGGCTTGGCGTTGTAGGCGTCGACGGCCTTGTTGTACGTATCCGCCATCGCGTTGTACGCGTCCTTGGCCTCCTCCGACGCCTTGGTCCCGGCCTTCCACTTGTCGATCGCGGACTGCGCCTGCCCCTGCGCCCACTCCACGGTCCCGGCGAAGGAGTCGAGGGCACCGGCGGCCTTCTCGAAGGCGTCGGCGGCCTTGAACCACTTGGGCGGCTCGATGGACACGGAGTCCCGGAAGGCGTCGGCCGCCTGCCCCTTGAGCGCGGAGGAGTCGACTCCCTTGAGCCCGCCGCCGACCTGGTCGAACGACCCCTGCAACTTACGCAGATGGGTGGCCGTCGCCCGGATCTCGGACGGGCTGCCGTAGATGAGCTTGGTCTTGTCCTCGGTCTGCCCGAGGTCCATCTCGTCGACCTCGGCGCCCATCCGGTTCGCAACCGAGCGGGACTTCTCCCGGACCCAGTCCGCCCCCGACTCCCAGCCGGCGTCCTCCAGCCGGTCACCGGTCCAGTTCCCGGCGTCCTCGACCCGGTCACCGGCCCACTCGACACCGTCCTCGACCGCGTCCTCGACGACATCGGGCGTGATGTCGCTGACGAAATCCCCGAACCCCATGGCCTAGTTCCCCCCGCCGCCCTGCTGCTCCTGCTGCCGGGCGCGCTCCTCGGCTGAGGGCCCGAACGTGTCGTCAACGGACCGGTCGAAGGCTTCCTGATCCACCCCGAACAATTCGTTCAGCTGGTCCGCCTGACGCCCGCCATTCCCTTCCGTGACGAGCGCCCGCCCGGTGTCCTTCCAGGTCTGCCCGGCCTCGTCCGATGCCCGCTCGAAGGACTCGCGGCTGTAGTCGGGGCTCAGATAGTCCGGGGTGAGCACATCGCCCCACCCCTGCTTGACGATCTCGTCCTCCGAGGCATGAGGATTCCCGACGCCCGCGTTCACGGCGATCTTCAGAGTGCCCTGGACGTACTGGTCCCCCTCCCACACGATCCCCGCGGCCAGCCCGAGCTTGGCCGCGATCGCGTTGGCGTCCTGGACGAGGGCCCGAACACCCCATTCCCACCGCTCGCAGAAGTCCTCGAAGTCCACGGACAGCCCGTGATGCCCGGCCTCCATCCCGGTCATCGACAGCTCGGACAGCCCCTTGCCCAGCACGGCCCCTGTGCCGTCCCCGATCTCCCTCAACTCGGCCACGGCCCCGCGCAGCCCGCTGGTGATCTTCTGAACGCTGACCGGATCGACGTTGAGGTCCTCGGCCCCCGTACCGCTCACAGGTCCCGCCCCTCGTTCCGGTCCCGCCCGCCGGGGGCTACGGCACCGGGTACGCCGGCATCGACGGCGACGACGTCCGGCACGATCCCCACGACCGGCGGGAAGAGCATCGACCCGTCCGGATCGGCCACGTTCACCGCGACCCCGGCCGGTACGCCCATCGCCGGAATGACCTCGTCCAGCAACCGGGCCCCGCGAAACGCGGCGTACGCCCAACTCCTGGAGCGGCCCCGGCCGTCCCCTCGACCACAGCCCGCTCCTCGGCGAACCGGGCCAGCGCGGCCTCATCGGTGAACCCGCACACCCACCGGATCCCACCGAACTCGGCGGTCCACAAACCGCCCCGGTCGTACGGCACGAGCACCGGGGCCCGCCGCAGCTCCCCCACCAGGGCTTCCGGGTCACCGACCCCGGCCCGCCGCTCGGCTATTCGATCCACCAGCGCTGCCTCGTCACCCACCGGAAGCCTCCCCCGTACGCGGCTCGTCACCCTTCCCTTCCGCACACGTTAGGACACCACGCCCATCCGCAACCACGCGGTTCCAACCGTCCGCACGGCCTCCACACACGACGCCGAGCCGAGGCCGAACGCAAGAAGGGCCCTGGTCTACGACCAGGACCTTCTTCAAAGAGCGGGTGACGAGAATCGAACTCGCGCTCTGAGCTTGGGAATCAGCGGTCCTTAAGTTGCTGCAGAGGCTCTGACATGCGATTTCGGGGTGGTCAGATCAATGGCTTTCGGTCTCTGGGAGCCATATCCGACCGCTGTTGTCCGCTCCGCTGGGCACGGATGGGGCACGAGCAGAGGGGCAAGGGGTCCTCATGACCAAGCCGAGCAGTCCTCCAGCGAGATCTCCGCGATGGCCGCGTCCGTCACAGTCTCCAAGTTCGGGATGTAAGGGCGAACATCAGGAAGAGGGGTGCAGAAGGTGACATTCGAGGTGAGCAGGGCCTCCTCGGTATCGGCGAAGGAGAGGGAGACATACGCCTTGACCTGAGTGTCGCGGAACTCCTCCTGTGCCTTCCTGAGGCAGGCGCACGCATACGCCAGGCATCTCCGGACGAGAAGGGGCGTGCGTTCACCCGGTGCGGCCGGGAGGTCGTAGTCGGTCATTCCCCTCCCGTTGATCGTTGTCTCCTCCGCGAGCCGGTCGACGTAGGTGCCAGATGTTTCCGGACGGAGATCGGTCAGTACGCGCCCACCGGCGGCTGTGACGGACCACCCGCGCTCCACGACTTCACGGAACATGGGGGGGATGTCCTGATCGCTCAGGTTGGTGATCTCTGTCGTCCGCAGGATCTCCCGCATCCGAGGGTTACTCCGCATGCTTATCCCTCGCCGAGTGCGGCGAGCCCCTTTCTGATCCCTGCGATGAAGCCCGGATTGTTTCCGACGGCTTTCTCGACGCTGCGTGGAAGCCCTTCGAATTTTCCGGTCTCGAAGTCGTACTGGTACTTCGCGCCCTTGTTGCTCTGGTCCTGGAAGTGGAGCTGTCCCGGTCGTCCGCCGGGGTCCGGGTTTTCCACGTCGATCCGGTACGGTCCATGGTTCCACAACGTCTTGCTGGTGATCTGCGTGCCGTTGGCCCCGATCATCCCCTTGGCATCAGGGTCCTTGACGCCGTAAAGCTCGCGATTCCCCTCGATTCGCCTCTCGACGACGTCAGGGTGATAGGGATCCCTCTCGAAGCCCGGTGACGAGGTGTAGCCCTCGCGGAGAGGGTCGTACGGGGCGAGGCCGAGCGGGTCGCACCACCGATAGGGGTTGTGGACGTAGGCGACCGGGTTGGGAGCGGGGCCGAGACCGAGCGGGTCCGGAGTGAGGTAGCGGGCGGTTTCCGGGTCGTAGTGGCGGTTGACGTTGTAATGCAGACCCGTTTCCGGATCGTGGTACTGGCCGGGAAGGCGCAGTGGGGTGTGAGCGGTGCTGTCCCTCGCCCAGGTGGTCGTTCCCCAGAGAGAGCTCCGCGTGCGCCAGGCGAGATCGCCGGACTCGTCGATCAGCTCCGTCGGTGCGCCGATCAGATCGGTGACGATGGCGAAGTACCGTTGATCGATGGTCGACTGGGTGGCGTCCCCGGCCAGGATGCGCTCGCTCTGTGCCAGTGGCCGCACTCCTTGGTGGTCCCACGTGAGGGCGACGGTGTGGGGCATGTCCGCCGAGGTGGTGGTCTGCTCGCAGAGGGTGAAGCCGTCCCAGGTGAACCTGGTCTCCTCGACCACGGTCTGCCCGTCGTCGCCCAGTCGCTGCTTGCGGGTACGCCGCCCCAGCGCGTCGTATGCGTAGCGCCAGCGAGTGCCGTCCGGGGTGACGGCCTCCGTGAGGCGGTCCTCGGCGTCCCAGGTGTACCGCCATGTGTCGGGTTTCCGGGACAGCCTGGTCCTCTGCCGCAGGGTGATGCGGCCGAGCGCGTCGTGTTCGTAACGGGTGTCTCCCGCGCGTGTGACGACAGTGCCCTCGTAGGAGCGGGAGCCGTTGGCTGCGCCGCCCGCTTGGGACGGCGGCCACGAAGCCGCCGTCTGGTTGCCGGCCGAGTCGTACGCGTACGTCTCTCTCCAGTCCGCCGCGGTGACTGCGGTTACTCGGCCTGCGGCGTCCAGCCGGAACGACCTCGCGCCACGTGCGGTGTCGTCCAGACCTAGGAGATGTCCGTCCGGCCGGTAGCTGTAGGTGCGACTGATGAGCGTTCGGGTGGCGTTGACGAAGCGCTCGGCACAGAGACGGCCTGCTTCGTCGAAGCTCGACGTGAGCGTCACCATGTCACCGAAGGAACGCTCGCGTTCGCGGCCGTTCGCGTCGTAGTCGAAGGCGATCCGATGACCGTCTGTGGTGAGATGGGCGAGACGGTCTGCGTCGTCGTACCCATAGGTCGTGAGCCGCCCCGTGGGAGTGACGCGGCGGCTGCGGCGGCCCCGGGCGTCGTAGGCGTACGTCATGACCTGACCGTCGACCATTTCTGTCTTGACCCGGCCCGATCGGTCGTACTGGTAGATCAGCTCGCTCTGCGGGGCGGCGGCCCGGATCATGCGCCCGGCCTTGTCATAGGCGTACGTCGTGATCTCTCCCGCCACGTTCTTGCGGATCACGCGGCCCAGCAGATCGTGCTCGTAATCCACCCTGTCACCCAGCACGTCGGTCCGGCTGGTCACCTGACCGGCCGGGTCGACGCCGTACGCAAGGGTGCGACCGTCGAAATCCGTCTCGGCTATCAGCCGCCCAGCCGGATCGTAGGTGTACGACCAGGCCAGGCCCTGCGGGTTGACGACCGTTGTCAGACGCAGATCGGCGTCGTGGACGAACGTGTGGCGGGTGCCGTCCGGTCCTGTGCGGGCGGAAAGCAGGTCGAAGTGGGTGTACTCGAAACGGCTTGTACCGCCCGCGGGGTCGGTGTGGGTGAGCCGGTTGCCCTCACCGTCATAGCTCCAGCTCTCCACCACACCGCCGGGGCCCGTGCGTCGAGCCAACTCGCCGTTGGTCGTCCACTCGAACTCCGTGACGGCTCCCAGCGGATCCTCCATCCGTACGGGACGGCCGAACGCATCCAACTCGAAGCATGTCGTGGCCCCGAGCGGATCGGTCACACGGAGGGGGGATCCCGCGGAATCACACTGGACCTCCGTCACGGCCCCCAGCGCGTCCGTGACGGAGACGTACCGGCCGTGGTTGTCGTACGAGTAGCGCGTGGTGTGACCGGACGGGCCGGTGAGCGCGACGCGGTTGCCTCGGTCGTCGAACTGCTGTTGCCAACGGGTGCCGTCCGCAAGGGTGTAGGTGGACCGAAGACCCGTCGCGTCCCGCTCGCTGTGATGTTCGCTGCCGTCGGGGCGGACGACGGTGGTGAGTCGCCCTTCACTGTTATGGACGAAGGAGGTGGTACGGCCCAGCGGATCGGTACGGGACACCAGGTTGCCGTGCGTGTCGTACGCGAAGCGGGTGGTGTGCCCGAGCGGGTCCGTGGAGGCCACGACGCGGCAGTGGCCGTCGATGAAGTAGCGGGTGGTGTGCCCCTGCACGTTGGTCAGCGTGGTCACGCGGTGGCCGGTGGCCGGATCCGGTTCGCTGTAATCGATGACGACCTGCAGATGCCCGTGCTCGCCGCCTTCAGCGGTGACGCGGTCGCGGTCGTCGTAGGCATAGTCGTAGCGACGACGGTTGGAGTCGATCCAGGCCGTGATCCGGCGGTGGTCGTCGTACGTGAACGTGAGGGTGGCGCCGGAGGGCTTGGTGACGGTCGTGAGGTTGCCCTCTGTGTAGCCGTAGGACCTGACGGGGAGCGCCGCCCCGTCCTTGTCCCGCAGGGACACCCCGGTGACCCGCGCTTCGACGGTGGCCAGGGCGAGGTGGTAGCCGGCGGAATGTACCAGCGCCAGGGGTGTGCCGTCGTCGGCCCGATCGAAGCTGATGGTGTTGCTGTTACGGTCGCCGATCTGGATGAGCCAGGCGGTTCCGTCCTGACCGGGCTCTGCTCCGTTAGGGGCGGCGAAGTGCTTGGTCAGACGGTTGTCGGGGTCGGTGAGGGTGTAGTCGCCGGCCTCGTCGCGGCTCAGGGTGCTCCGTGAGGTCCCGGATTCCGGAAGCGTGGTCGTCCCCGGCACGGGGTGCGGGTAGGTGACCAGCAGACCGTCGTCGGTGACGTGGATGACGCCGCCGGCATCGACCTCCAGGCGCTCGTCGACGGTGGAGGACCAGGAGGGGCCGAAGAAGCGTCCGACGGTGTACCCGGACTCGAAGCGGCGCGTGAACGTCAGGGGCAGTACACCGGGGAGCACCACATCGGTCTGGGGGAGGAACATGCGACCGGAGGCGAGGTCGACGGGGTCGGTGTCCCCGCTGGCGCGCTCGCTGTCGGGTCGGTTGTGGGTTCCTTCGGGTGAGCGGTTCTCCAGCTTGCGGGCGTCGGAGGCGATGTCGGCGGCCTCCTTCACCACCCGCGCACCTTTGACGCCTGCCCCGGCGCCGCCGGTGGCAACGGTGAGAGCGGCATCGGGCAGGAGCCGCCCGAATCCTTCGGCCGGGTCCTTCATGAAGTCGCTGACCATCTGTTTGCCGGTGCCCCAGGGGTCGTTGGCGACCCGGACGAGCCCGGCGGCGGTGTTGTTGAGCGCGAGCCCGTACTCGGCGGGGTGGGTGATGTTGTACAGATCCACGGGATTGACGCTGCGCGCGAAGGTCAGGATGCCTGCCGCGCCCTTGACGACGCCGCCCGCGAGATGGGTCTTGATCACCTGGTACTCGGCGAGCCCGTCCACGGCCTGCTCGGCGTAGCGCGGCTTCTGAGGGGCGGCGTCCCGGGCCGCGGTCACGGCCTTGCGGGCGGTCTCGGCGGCGGTGTTGCGCTGTTTGCGCGCCTCGGCGAGCAACTCCTGGGCTTCGTTCATCCGCCCGGTGCCCGGATCGCTGAAAGTGCCCGGCTTGGGCGGCAGGGTGGAGGGGTCGCGGTCGTCGGCGGGCTTGGCGTTGTAGGCGTCGACGGCCTTGTTGTACGTATCCGCCATCGCGTTGTACGCGTCCCGGGCCTCCTCCGACGCCTTGGTCCCGGCCTTCCACTTGTCGATCGCGGTCTGCGCCTGACCCTGGGCCCACTCCACGGTCCCCGCGAAGGCGTCGAGCGCGGCGGCCGCCTTCTCGAAGGCGTCGGCGGCCTTGAACCACTTGGGCGGCTCGACCGACACGGAGTTCCGGAACGCGTCCGCCGCCTGACCCTTGATCGCGGACGAGTCCACGCCCTTGAGCCCGCCGCCGACCTTGTCGAACGCGCCCTGGAGCTTACGGAGGTGGGTTGCGGTGGACCGGATCTCGGACGGGCTGCCGTAGATGAGCTTGGTCTTGTCCTCGGTCTGCCCGAGGTCCATCTCGTCGACCTCGGCGCCCATCCGGTTCGCCACCGACCGGGACTTTTCCCGGACCCAGTCCGCCCCGGACTCCCAGCCGGCGTCCTCCAGCCGGTCGCCGGTCCAGTTCCCGGCATCCTCGACCCGGTCACCGACCCACTCGACACCGTCCTCGACCACGTCCTCGACGACGTCGGGCGTGACGTCCCGGACGAAATCCCCGATCCCCATGACCTAGTTCCCCCCGTCCTGCTCCTGCTTTCGGGCCCGCGCCTCAGGCGACAGCCCGAAAGCCTCGTCCACGGACCGGTCGAACGCCTCCTGATCCACGCCGAACATCTCGTTCAGCTGGTCCGCCTGGCGTCCTCCGTTCCCTTCGGTGACGAGCGCCCGCCCGGTGTCCTTCCAGGTCTGTCCGGCCTCGTCCGATGCCCGCTCGAACGACTCGCGGCTGTAGTCCGGACTCAGGTAGTCCGGGGTGAACACATCGCCCCAGTCCTGCTGGACGATCTCGTCTTCTGAGGCATGCGGATTCCCCACGCCCGCGTTCACGGCGATCTTGAACGTCCCGTGGACGTACCGGTCCTCCTCCCACACGATCCCCGCCGCGAGCCCCAGCTTCGCCGCGATGGCGTTGGCGTCCTGGACCAGCGCGCGGACGCCCCACTCCCACCGCTCGCAGAAGTCCTCGAAGTCCACCGACAACCCGTGGTGACCGGCTTCCATCCCGGTCATCGACAGGTCCGAGAGCCCCTTGCCGAGCACCGCGCCGGTACCGGTACCGATCTCCCTCAACTCGGCAACGGCCTCACGCAGCCCGCTGGTGATCTGCTGAACACTGACGGGATCGACGTTGAGGTCTTCCGCCCCCGCACCGCTCACCGCTGCTGCCCCGCGCCCGGGACGTCCGCGTCGACGGCGACGGCATCCGGCACGATCCCCACCACCGGCGGAAACAGCATCGACCCGTCCGGGTCGGCCACGTTCACCGCGACGCCGGCCGGCACACCCATGGCCGGGATGACCTCATCCAGCAACCGAGCCCCCCGGAACACGGCATACTCCCAACTCCGCGAGGTGGCCCCGGCCCCCTCCACCACAGCCCGCTCCTCCGCGAACCGGGCCAACGCCGCCTCATCGGTAAACCCGCACACCCATCGCACCCCGCCGAACTCGGCGGTCCACAGCCCACCACGGTCGTAGGGCACCAGCACCAACGTCCGCCGCAGCTCACCCACCAAAGCCCTCGGGTCACCGACCCCGGCCCGCCGCTCGGCTATCCGCTCCACCAGCGCTGCCCCGTCACCCACCGGAAGCCTCCCCCGTACGCGAGTCGTCGCCCTTCACTTCCGCACACGCTAGGACACCACGCCCACCCGCAACCATGTGGTTCCAGCCGTCCCCCACAGCCCCACACCACGGACCGCCGCCGAACACGAAGAAGGCCCGGGTCGATGGCCTGGGCCTTAGTCGTGGAGCGGGTGACGAGAATCGAACTCGCGCTCTGAGCTTGGGAATCAGCGGTGCTTGAGTGTCGAGAAGGGCTCTGAACTGCGCTTTTCTGCGAGGAAGCTGGGGTCGCCATGGTCTCTGGGGGCTGTACCTGACCGCTGTTGTCCGCTCGGCTGGGGACGGATTGGGGCACGAGGGCGGCGGTGCAGCGGACCCTGGCAAGGGGCGTGCTCGGGGTGGGGCGGCGCGTCAGAGAGGGATGATGCGGACTTGGTTTCCGCAGAGTTTGGTCATGTCGTCGCTGTCGGAGGTGAGGAGGGCGACGGGTTTCGGCTGACGGAGGGCGACCTCGGCGACTGTGGCGTCGATGGCGTACTTGTGTCCGTGCAGTCCGGCACCTTTGAGAAGTTCCGCTGCTGCTTTCGCCGCTTGTTCGGTGACGGGCTCTACCTTGACGCGGGACAGGGCCCAGTTCAGGCGAGGCATGTTGGTGCGGGAGTGTGTCACTTCCACGATGGTGTTGGCCCCGATGACCAGGTCGGCTCCCATGTCGTGGAAGACCTGCAGCATCGCGAGGAGCTTGCGGTCCTGCGCGATCCAGGCGGAAAGTCCTTCCGAGTCCAGGACGACGGTCTCGACACGCTCGCTCACGCGGCATCCGCGCCCGTGGAGGTGCCAGCGGAGCCGAAGATCTTCGCGCGGGCTTCGGCGAGCTCCTCATCGCTAAACGGCCCGTGCTCCTCCTCGTGACGGCGAAGGTCCTCGCCCAGGAGCTGGTGCCGGATCTGACGGGCTACGGCTTCCGCCACGTATCCGGAGACGTTGTCCGTGAGCTTGCGGAGCTCCGCCACCTGGTCGCTGGGGAGCGTGACGGTGATGCGAGTCGTTGAGGACATAAGTCCAAGCATACTTGAGTATGCACACGCTGGCTCGGGTTTCTGGTCCCCAGCCTTGACGCCAGCGGTCGCAGGTTCCGGGTGACATGGGCGCGATCACTCACAGGCTGTCCCTGGCGAGTGACGCTACGAGCCGGTGCCGGTGGACGGCAAGCAAAAGGCCCGAGTCATTGACCAGGGCGCTTTCGTCGTGGAGCGGGTGACGAGAATCGAAATGGCGCTCTCAGCTTGGGAATCACCCGGCCTTCGACCATTCGCATGGGCTCCGACCTGCTGAAATGTTCTCCGATGGTGAGGTACTGACTGGTGTCCGTTCCTTTGGTGGCCGCTGTTTACCGCTCCTCCTGGCACGTTCTGGCACGGCTTCCTGCGCGGTGGCATGGGGAGATTTGGCAGGGGGTGTGCGTTGCCCAGGGGTACGGCAGTTGCTCAGGTGGAGGCCGAGAGCACCTTGATCGCAAAGGGACGATAGTCGTCATCGCTTGGCTCCGCGACGTATCCAAGTGCCCCCAGCATGCAGAGGATCGTCGATGCCATCCGCTCGTGAATGCGGCCCGCGGATGCGATCACCGGGTCATCGAACCGTTGTCCCCGGAGAGCCTCGCTCGTCGCTTTCCGGAGGGAAGGGTGTACCTCCCAGTGGAGCCAGATGCCGCCTGCGGCGTCGTCGAATTCATCCACTTCGACTCTCAGGCCGCCGGCCGAATTCTCCCGGTACTGATTCTGCTGGCCGGATATGACGAGCCCGGATCGGGCCAGGTCCGCCGCAACTGCTGCGGCGAGCCCCCGGAGGCGGTTGACCTCGCTTGGTCCGAGTGGCCGCAGCCCCCATTCGTTCTCCTCCGCCATGGCGGACACGGTACAGCCGAGGTTGGTGGGGGGCCGCGGAGCCGGACCCCTCAGCCGCGTGCCGGCCGTTTTGCCTCGGTTGGTGCGCACCGAGCGCGTCCGACGGCCGGGCGACGCCGGGCGGAGACAGGGCCCTCTGTTGTCCGGACCCCTGAACTGGTCCGGACAACAGAAAACCCCGGGCCGCTGGCCTGGGGCTTTCATGTGGAGCGGGTGACGAGAATCGAACTCGCGCTCTGAGCTTGGGAAGCTCATGTTCTACCATTAAACTACACCCGCGAAGCATGCCGATCACCGGCTCTGCATCGTTCCACACTGTACCCCATGTCAGGCCCCCGGCGGATGCGCCGAGGGGCCTCTCTGTCGTGTGGACCGGGGCAGGGGAAAGGTGGACGGGGGCGTGAAGGGCGGGAGTTGGGGGCGTAGCGTGGGTGGTCGGAGTGCCGCGTGGAGTGGCGTCCTGTTCATCCCCTAATGTGGCTTTCTCGTCCAGATGCGGTTGGGGAAGGGACTTGATGGAGTCGATGGAGCGCACCGTCGTCCGCTGTGCCGAAGGGCACGTTTTCACTACCTCGTCGTTTCCGATGCAGCAGCTCGGGGCCGACAGGATCGGGCCGGGGCGGTTGATCCGGTGTCCCCGGTGCGCCCGGTTGCGGCAGGCCGTTCCGGTGGCGTTCGAGAAGCGGTAGGCCGGGCGAAGCGGCAGCCGGCGGTAGTGGAGCGGCAGCCGCAGAGACGTGGAGCAGGGGCGCGCGGGTGGTCCGGTTGGGGCGGGCTCGCGCGTTCTGCGTATCCTCGGGGCGTGCTTCTCTCAGACAAGGACATCCGGGCCGAGATCGACGCCGGGCGAGTCCGTATCGATCCGTACGACCCTTCGATGGTGCAGCCGTCGAGCATCGACGTGCGGCTGGACCGCTACTTCCGGGTGTTCGAGAACCACCGGTACCCGCACATCGATCCGGCGGTGGAACAGCCCGATCTGACGCGGACCGTCGAGCCCGAGGGCGATGAGGCGTTCATCCTGCACCCCGGCGAGTTCGTGCTGGCTTCCACGTACGAGGTGATCTCGCTCCCGGATGATCTGGCCTCGCGGCTGGAGGGCAAGAGTTCGCTCGGGCGGCTCGGGCTGGTGACGCACTCGACGGCCGGGTTCATCGACCCCGGGTTCTCCGGGCACGTGACCCTGGAGCTGTCGAACCTCGCCACGCTGCCGATAAAGCTGTGGCCGGGGATGAAGATCGGGCAGCTGTGCCTGTTCAAGCTGAGCTCGTCCGCCGAGTTCCCGTACGGGTCCGAGCGGTACGGTTCGCGGTACCAGGGGCAGCGGGGGCCGACGGCTTCGCGGTCCTTCCAGAACTTCCATCGGACCCAGGTGTGATCGACCATGGCTAGTGACGTGCGGGAAAACCTTACCTACGAGGGCTTCGGGCGCGCCGTGCGTGAGCTCGCGCAGGCCGTCGCCGATGACGGGTACGAGCCCGATGTCGTGCTGAGTATCGCGCGGGGCGGGGTGTTCGTCGCCGGCGGGCTCGCCTACGCCCTCGACTGCAAGAACATCCACCTCGTGAACGTGGAGTTCTACACCGGGGTCGGGACCACCCTGGAAATGCCCGTCATGCTGGCGCCCGTCCCCAACGCGATCGACTTCTCCGACAAGAAGGTCCTGATCGCCGACGATGTCGCTGATACCGGTAAGACGCTCAAGCTCGTCCACGACTTCTGCGTCGACCATGTCGCCGAGGTCCGCAGCGCCGTCATCTACGAGAAGTCCCACTCCCTCGTGAAGTGCGAGTACGTGTGGAAGAAGACCGATCAGTGGATCAACTTCCCCTGGTCGGTCGAGAAGCCCGTCGTCCGGCGGGACGGGCAGGTCCTGGACGCGTAGTCCCGTCGCCCGTCCGTCAGGACTCGTGGGACCCGTGATGCAGAAGGCCCCGGAACGCGGAAGCGTTCCGGGGCCTTCTGCATCACTCGCTCAGATCGTGCCCAGCTTGATGATCGACAGCAGTGCGATCAGCTGGATCGCCGACGCTCCCAGCGCCTTCGGCCACGGCAGGTCGTGCGACTTGCTCACCATCGACGTGAACAGCGCGCCCGCCGCCAGCCAGGTCAGCCAGCCCACGATCTGGACCAGGGAGTTCTCGCCGCCCAGGAAGAGGGCGAAGAGCAGGCGCGGGGCGTCCGTCATCGACATGATCAGCATCGACAGGCCCACCGTCGGCTGCCACGAGCCCGTGCCGCCGAGCTGGCGGGCCAGGGTGTGGGTCACCGCGCCGAGGACCAGGCCGCCGATGACGAAGCCGACGCCGGTGAACAGGACGTACGGGATGGCCGTCGAGATCGTCGCGTTGATCGCTTCTTCGCGCGCCTGGTCGAAGCCGAAGAGCGCGAGCAGGCCGTAGAGGAACGTGATGACCAGCGCCGGGCCCCAGACCGGGTAGTCCCGCATCTGCCAGAACGTCGGTCCCGGGCGCATCACGATGCCGCTCAGCAGTTCCTTCCAGCGCAGCCGCGGGCCCGCCGGCTGGGCGGGGGCGGCACCGGCGCGGTAGGTGTTGCCGTCGCCGTACGGGTCCTCGTCGACGCGGAACGCCTGCGTGTGGCCCGGATTGTTGGCGTACGGGTCGTGGGGCGCGGGGTCCGTGTACGGGTCGCCGAAGTACTCCGGTTCGCCGTGGCCCCCGGGTCCGCCGCCCTGGCCGCCGTGTCCGTGTCCGCCCTGGCCCTGGTAGCCGCCCGCGTTGTACGGGGCGCCCTGCGGGGCTCCGTACGGCGGTGGCGCCGCGCCGTTGCCGGGGCCTCCTTGCGTCGGCCACGGCTGAGCACCGTACGGCGGCTGTGGTGCCTGCCCTCCGTACGGCTGCTGCCGCTGCTGCTGCGGTTGTTGCGGGGTGCGGTTGTCCCGGCCGCGTCCGATCCTGAATCCAGCCACCCGTCGAACGTACCTGGTCCCCGGGGGCGGGGGGTGGGGGCCGGGGGAACCGGGGCGCCATTGCGGCCGAGCTGTGACATCCCCTAGGGGCCGCGCCCCGGGCCCCCGGAGGGGGAGTTCAGGGGAGGAACAGCGCCGTGGAGAAGGTGACGAGGGGCTGGTCCGTGGTACCCGCCGGGTAGAGCGCGATCAGGTCCTGCCGCTCGCCCCGGTACGTCCGCACCACCGTGTCCGGCTTCTTGTCGCCGTCGTAGTCGCCGTGGTTCAGGAGGGCGGTGCGGGTGGCGCCCGTCGCGTTCAGCGGTGCGGTGGGGAGGTCCTTGGCCGCGAACGCGTACGCGCCGCCCGGGCGCGCCGGGCCCTTCGCGGAGCCGAGGAGGAGGGTGCCCTTGCCCGCCCGTCCCGGGGCGTGCGGGCGGGCCGCCGCGACGAGGTCGTCGTAACCGTCGCCGTCGGTGTCGGACCGGGGCTCGGGGGCGTAGAGATACGGGCCGCCGTCGGGCAGCAGTTCCGCGCTGCGCGGGGCCCCGGTGCGGGTGAAGGGGCCGTGCAGGAAGGTGACCTGGCCGGCGCTGGCGGTGACCGCGAGGTCGGCCTTCCCGTCGCCGTCGAAGTCGCCGCAGACCGGCTGCTCGGGCCACTCGTTGCCGAACCGGGCCTGCTGCGGGATGCGTACGGTGACCGCCTTGCCCGTCAGCCCCTGCGGGGAGCCGAAGAGGATCTGGAGCGGTACGGGCGGGGCGCCGATGCCGTTGTACGGGGGGTCGGTGGAGACGATCAGGTCGGTGAAGCCGTCCCGGTCCAGGTCGCAGGCCGACTCGGCGTCGAAGGCGGCGGGCAGGGTGTCGCCGGACTTCGCCGCGTTCACCCGGGCGCTCAGCAGTTGCCGGGTGGAGGGGTCGAGGGGGCGGTCGCGGTCGTCGGAGCCGTACACGACGCCGATGCCCGCGTCGTCGCCGTGGCTGTCCTCGGGCGCCTTCACCAGGTCGTCGACGACCAGGTCACGGTGTCCGTCGCCGTTGAAGTCGTACGGGACGCGGCTGCCGGTGCCGCGGGGGACGGGGGCGCTCACCGTCTCCGCCCGGGTCCGTGCCTGTGCCGGGGGCGGGGTGTCGCCGTTCTTGCCGTCGGACGCGGAGGACGGGCCCGAACAGGCCGTGAGCGCCAGCAGCAGGGCCGTACAGCCGACGGCGAGGGAGGCCGCCACCCTGCTGGTGACCGCTGCCTGCGGGTGCTCGGTGCGGGTGTGTGGGCGCACGGGGGCCTCGTTCGGTGTTCGTCGAGCTGTGGCCCCCCGGTCGGCGCCGGGGAGGTGTCCCGGACGCCCTGGCGGGCTTCTCCGGGGCACATGATGCTCCAGATACGTCGTCGCGTACATGTCCGAGTTCACAGTTCCTCTGCGGCGGTCGTCACGTCGGCCCCCGGCCGCCCGGGCCCGGGCACGACGAAGCGGCCGGTCCTGCCCCCGAGGCAGGTCCGGCCGCTTCGTCGCGCCGATGCGTTACGTCACTGTGCCGGTTCCGGCTCCGGTGCGTCCACCTGCTCCGGCTCACCGGTCGGGTCCATGGGCGTCTTCACGGACTCCAGGAGGAGCTGCGAGACGTCCACGACCTGGATGGACTCCTTGGCCTGGCCGTCGTTCTTCTTGCCGTTGACCGAGTCGGTCAGCATGACGAGGCAGAACGGGCAGGCGGTGGAGACGATGTCCGGGTTGAGGGCGAGGGCCTCGTCGACGCGCTCGGTGTTGATGCGCTTGCCGATCCGCTCCTCCATCCACATCCGGGCGCCGCCGGCGCCGCAGCAGAAGCCGCGCTCCTTGTGGCGGTGCATCTCCTCGTTCCGCAGTCCCGGGACCTTCGCGATGATCTCGCGCGGCGGGGTGTAGATCTTGTTGTGCCGGCCCAGGTAGCACGGGTCGTGGTACGTGATCAGGCCCTCGACCGGGGTCACCGGGATCAGCTTGCCCTCGTCGATGAGGTGCTGGAGCAGTTGGGTGTGGTGGATGACCTCGTACTCGCCGCCGAGCTGCGGGTACTCGTTCGCGATCGTGTTGAAGCAGTGCGGGCAGGTCGCGACGATCTTCTTCGACGACTTGGGCTTCTTCGTCTCCGGGTCGTCCTCGTCCTCGCCGTACGCCATGTTCAGCATGGCCACGTTCTCCTGGCCGAGCTGCTGGAACAGCGGCTCGTTGCCCAGGCGGCGGGCGGAGTCACCGGTGCACTTCTCGTCGCCGCCCATGATCGCGAACTTGACGCCCGCCATGTGCAGCAGTTCCGCGAAGGCCTTGGTGGTCTTCTTGGCCCGGTCCTCCAGGGCGCCCGCGCAGCCGACCCAGTACAGGTAGTCGACCTCGGTGAGGTCCTCGACGTCCTTGCCGACGATCGGGACCTCGAAGTCGACCTCCTTGGTCCACTCGACGCGCGCCTTCTTGGCGAGCCCCCAGGGGTTGCCCTTCTTCTCCAGGTTCTTGAGCATCGTGCCCGCCTCGGACGGGAACGCGGACTCGATCATCACCTGGTAGCGGCGCATGTCGACGATGTGGTCGATGTGCTCGATGTCGACCGGGCACTGCTCGACACAGGCGCCGCAGGTGGTGCAGGACCACAGGACGTCCGGGTCGATGACGCCGTTCTCCTCGGCGGTGCCGATCAGCGGGCGCTCGGCCTCGGCGAGGGCGGCCGCGGGAACGTCCTTGAGCTGCTCCTCGGAGGCCTTCTCCTCGCCCTCCATGGTCTTGCCGCCGCCTGCCAGCAGGTAGGGGGCCTTGGCGTGCGCGTGGTCGCGCAGCGACATGATCAGGAGCTTCGGCGAGAGCGGCTTGCCGGTGTTCCAGGCGGGGCACTGCGACTGGCAGCGGCCGCACTCGGTGCAGGTGGAGAAGTCGAGGATGCCCTTCCAGGAGAACTGCTCGACCTGGGAGACACCGAAGACCGCGTCCTCGGCCGGGTCGTCCCAGTCGATCTCCTTGCCGGCCGTCGTCATCGGCTGGAGCGCGCCGAGCGCGACCTCTCCGTCGGCGTTCCGCTTGAACCAGATGTTCGGGAAGCCGAGGAAGCGGTGCCAGGCGACACCCATGTTGGTGTTGAGCGAGACCGTGATCATCCAGATCAGCGAGGTGCCGATCTTGATCATCGCGGTGAAGTAGATGAGCGTCTGGAGCGTGCTGATGCTCAGCCCCTTGAAGGCGAGCACCAGCGGGTACGACACGAAGTACGCGGCGTCGTAGCTCTCGACGTGGTGGATCGCGCCCTCAAGGCCGCGGAGCACCAGGATCGCGAGGCCGATCGTCAGGATGACGTACTCGACGAAGTACGCCTGCCAGGCCTTCGAACCCGCGAACCGGGACTTGCGGCCGGCCCGGGAGGGCAGGTTCAGCAGCCGGATCACCATCAGCGCCACGATGCCCACGACCGTCATCAGGCCGATGAACTCGATGTACATCTCGAACGGCAGGAACGTGCCGATGATCGGCAGCACCCAGTCGGCCTGGAAGAGCTGGCCGTACGCCTGGAGCAGTGTGGGCGGCAGCGTCAGGAAGCCGATCGCGACGAACCAGTGGGCGAAGCCGACGATGCCCCACCGGTTCATCCGGGTGTGGCCGAGGAACTCCTTGACCAGCGTGATCGTGCGGGCCTTGGGGTGGTCGGTGCGGCTGCCTGCTGGTACGGGCTGGCCCAGGCGGACGAAGCGGTAGATCTGTGCGACGGCTCGGCAGATGAGCGCAACGCCGACGACCGTCAGCACCAGCGACACGATGATCGCGGCGAGTTGCATGAGTGGGGCTCCTCGGGCCTGCGAGAGCGGGATCCGGTTGGTTGCGTGATACTGCCCGCTACTACTAAGCAGTAACTTATTTAGTCTGTGCTGACACTATCCACTTAGTCCACCCTCCCGCAGGCGGGCGGGCGGTGATCTGCGTCGCTCAGGTGTGCCTTGGTTCGGCGGGCCTTCCGGAGCCGGTCCCGCAAGGGGTTGCGGGCGGCTTCGGCGAGGATCGCCAGGTCGAGCACCACTCCATGGTGCTCTGCGTAGTGCTGGTCCAGCAGGGCGGGGTCGTCCCACGGCATGCCCGAGCGGGCGCGCACCTGCGCCAGACCGGTCAGTCCCGGCCGCAGTTCCTGCCGCCACCGCCGGGCGCCGGACCCGGTGGACCGGGGGTCGCCGGGGGCCAGCGGGGCGGGGCCGACCAGGGCGAGGTCGCCGCGCACGACGTGCGGCAGCCGCGAGAACAGGTCCAGACGGAGTCTCCGGGTCCGCAGGGTGCGCAGCTCGAAGACCCGGCCGCCCAGGCCCGTCCGGGGCCGGTGGTCCCAGGCGCCGCCCGGGGTGCGCCGCGCGGTCAGGACGAGCGCGGCCACGGCGACGGCGGGGCAGGTCAGGGCCAGCAGTGCGGTGCCCAGCACCAGGTCCAGGGTGCGTTCGGCCGTCGTGCGGGGGAGGGCGCGGTCCGCGAGCCGGCGCACCCGGTCGGTGAGGCCCGCGAGGCGTGCGGCGGGGCGGGAGGGGAAGTGGCCCCTCTCCGTGCCGGACTCGGCCGCGTACGCGTGTGGGCGCGGCTGCCCTGTGCCTCCTGTCCGGCTTCCCGTCCGCCGGTTCTCCGGTCGCGTCTGCCGTACGTGCCGCTTCCTCGCGTCCTGCATCGCGCCCGCCCGGGGTTCGAGGTTCGATGGGGTTCTGATGGGTGACGATCCACGCTGAAACCTGCCGGTCGGGGACGGTTGTGGCCGTCTCGCGGCAATTTGTGACAGAACGATCCCATGGTGGGACGGTGGGTCGGGGGGTGCGCGAGGGGCGTGGCGTGCGCCGGTGCGGTGGTGTGGCGGGCGGATCGGCGCAGATAAGTTCCACGTAAGCATTTAAGTTGAGCCTGCTCGGCTCAGGTCTGTTGACTCACGGGCGGGCGTCATGCATTCTTGAGTCAGATCCACTCAAGTAATCCGTTGGAGGAATTGAAATGGCACGTGCGGTCGGCATCGACCTGGGCACGACTAACTCCGTCGTCAGCGTTCTCGAAGGCGGCGAGCCCACCGTCATCACCAACGCCGAAGGCGCCAGGACCACGCCGTCCGTCGTCGCCTTCGCCAAGAACGGCGAGGTGCTCGTCGGCGAGGTCGCCAAGCGCCAGGCGGTCACCAACGTCGACAGGACCATCCGCTCCGTCAAGCGCCACATGGGCACTGACTGGAAGATCGACCTGGACGGCAAGAGCTTCAACCCGCAGCAGATGAGCGCCTTCATCCTGCAGAAGCTGAAGCGCGACGCCGAGTCCTACCTGGGCGAGAAGGTCACCGACGCGGTCATCACCGTCCCGGCGTACTTCAACGACTCCGAGCGTCAGGCGACGAAGGAGGCCGGCGAGATCGCGGGCCTGAACGTCCTGCGCATCGTCAACGAGCCGACCGCCGCCGCCCTGGCGTACGGCCTCGACAAGGACGACCAGACGATCCTCGTCTTCGACCTCGGTGGCGGCACCTTCGACGTGTCCCTCCTGGAGATCGGCGACGGCGTCGTCGAGGTGAAGGCCACCAACGGTGACAACCACCTCGGTGGTGACGACTGGGACCAGCGCGTCGTCGACTACCTGGTGAAGCAGTTCGCCAACGGGCACGGCGTGGACCTGTCCAAGGACAAGATGGCTCTCCAGCGTCTGCGCGAGGCTGCGGAGAAGGCCAAGATCGAGCTCTCGTCCTCGACCGAGACCACGATCAACCTGCCGTACATCACGGCGTCCGCCGAGGGCCCGCTGCACCTGGACGAGAAGCTCACGCGCTCGCAGTTCCAGCAGCTGACCGCGGACCTCCTGGACCGCTGCAAGACCCCGTTCCACAACGTCATCAAGGACGCGGGCATCCAGCTCTCCGAGATCGACCACGTCGTTCTCGTCGGTGGCTCCACCCGTATGCCCGCCGTCGCCGAGCTCGTCAAGGAGCTGACCGGCGGCCAGGAGGCCAACAAGGGTGTGAACCCGGACGAGGTCGTCGCCATCGGCGCCTCGCTCCAGGCCGGTGTCCTCAAGGGCGAGGTCAAGGACGTCCTGCTCCTCGACGTCACCCCGCTGTCCCTCGGTATCGAGACCAAGGGAGGGATCATGACCAAGCTCATCGAGCGCAACACCACGATCCCGACCAAGCGCTCCGAGATCTTCACGACGGCCGAGGACAACCAGCCGTCCGTCCAGATCCAGGTCTACCAGGGCGAGCGCGAGATCGCGGCGTACAACAAGAAGCTCGGGATGTTCGAGCTGACCGGTCTGCCGCCGGCCCCGCGCGGTGTCCCGCAGATCGAGGTCGCCTTCGACATCGACGCCAACGGCATCATGCACGTCGCCGCCAAGGACCTCGGCACCGGCAAGGAGCAGAAGATGACCGTCACCGGCGGCTCCTCGCTGCCGAAGGACGAGGTCAACCGGATGCGCGAAGAGGCCGAGAAGTACGCGGAGGAGGACCACGCCCGCCGCGAGGCCGCCGAGTCGCGCAACCAGGGCGAGCAGCTCGTCTACCAGACGGAGAAGTTCCTCAAGGACAACGAGGACAAGGTCCCCGGCGACGTCAAGACGGAGGTGGAGACCGCGGTCGAGGAGTTGAAGGAGAAGCTCAAGGGCGAGGACACCGCCGAGATCCGTACGGCCACCGAGAAGGTCGCCGCCGTCTCCCAGAAGCTGGGCCAGGCGATGTACGCCAACGCCCAGGCCGAGGGTGCGGCTCCGGGTGCCGAGGCCCCGGGCGACGGCCAGGCCAAGGCCGATGACGACGTCGTCGACGCCGAGATCGTGGACGACGAGAAGGACACCAAGGGCGGTGCGGCGTGACCGAGGAGACTCCGGGCTTCGAGGAGAAGCCCGACGTCCCCTCCGGCGCCACCCCTGATGACGCCGAGCCGAAGGCTGCCGCTCCCTCCGAGGAGGAGGCGGCGGCCCCGGCCGGGGACACCGATGCGACCGTCGGTCTGACGGCGCAGCTGGACCAGGTCCGTACGGCGCTGGACGAGCGCACCGCAGACCTCCAGCGGCTCCAGGCCGAGTACCAGAACTACCGCCGCCGCGTCGAGCGGGACCGGGTCACGGTCAAGGAGATCGCTGTGGCGAACCTCCTGTCCGAGCTCCTGCCCGTCCTCGACGACGTCGGCCGCGCGCGGGAACACGGCGAGCTGGTCGGCGGCTTCAAGTCGGTGGCCGAATCGATGGAGACCGTCGTCGCGAAGCTGGGCCTCCAGCAGTTCGGCAAGGAGGGCGAGCCCTTCGACCCGACGATCCACGAGGCCCTGATGCACAGCTACGCGCCGGACGTCACCGAGACGACCTGCGTGGCGATCCTTCAGCCGGGGTATCGCATCGGCGAGCGCACCATCCGCCCCGCGCGGGTGGCCGTCGCCGAGCCGCAGCCGGGCGCCACGCCCGCCGCGGCGAAGGAAGAGAAGAAGGCAGACGACGAGGAGAGCGGTGGCACCGAGGAGGTCTGACGGCGACACGTCTGATCACCGCGGTGCACACCGACCGGCCCGGCGGCCGGCCCACGGGCCGGCCGCTCGGCCGATCGTCCGGAAGGAGGGACGTCGATGAGCACGAAGGACTTCGTCGAGAAGGACTACTACAAGGTCCTCGGCGTCCCCAAGGACGCCACCGACGCCGAGGTCAAGAAGGCGTACCGGAAGCTCGCCCGCGAGTTCCACCCGGACGCCAACAAGAACGACGCCAAGGCGGAGGAGCGCTTCAAGGAGATCTCCGAGGCGAACGACGTCCTCGGTGACCCCAAGAAGCGCAAGGAGTACGACGAGGCGCGAGCCCTCTTCGGCAACGGCGGCTTCCGGGCCGGCCCCGGTGGTGCGGGCGGCAACTTCAACTTCGACCTGGGCGACCTCTTCGGCGGGGGCGCCCCGGGCGGCGGACAGGGCGGCGCGGGCGGCGGCTTCGGCGGCGGCGGTCTCGGCGACGTCTTCGGCGGGCTGTTCAACCGCGGCGGCACGGGCACCCGGGTCCAGCCCAAGCGCGGCCAGGACATCGAGTCCGAGGTGACGCTCAGCTTCACCGAGGCGGTCGACGGGGCCACGGTCCCGCTGCGGATGTCCAGCCAGGCGCCCTGCAAGGCGTGTTCCGGCACCGGTGACAAGAACGGCACCCCCCGGGTCTGCCCGACCTGTGTCGGCACCGGCCAGGTCTCGCGCGGCAGCGGCGGCGGCTTCTCGCTCACCGACCCCTGTGTGGACTGCAAGGGCCGGGGCCTCATCGCCCAGGACCCCTGTGACGTCTGCAAGGGCAGCGGCCGGGCGAAGTCGGCGCGCACCATGCAGGTGCGGATCCCGGCGGGCGTCTCCGACGGCCAGCGGATCCGGCTGCGCGGCAAGGGCGGTGCGGGCGAGCGCGGCGGACCGGCAGGCGATCTGTACGTCGTCGTCCACGTCGACGCCCACCCGGTCTTCGGCCGCAAGGGCGACAACCTCACGGTCACCGTGCCCGTCACGTATCCGGAGGCGACGCTCGGCGGCGAGATCAAGGTCCCCACGCTCGGCGGACCCCCGGTCACGCTGAAGCTTCCCGCCGGCACCCCCAACGGGCGTACGATGCGCGCCCGGGGCAAGGGCGCGGTGCGCAAGGACGGCACCCGCGGCGACCTGCTGGTCACCGTGGAGGTCGCGGTCCCCAGGGACCTGGGCCAGGAGGCCAGGGACGCCCTGGAGGCCTACCGGAAGGCGACCGCGGACGAGGACCCGCGGGCGGAACTGTTCCAGGCCGCGAAGGGAGCTTGAGATGGACGGCCGTCGACGCAATCCGTACCAGCTGACCGATGAGACACCGGTGTACGTGATCTCGATCGCGGCCCAGCTCTCGGGGCTCCACCCGCAGACGCTGCGCCAGTACGACCGTCTCGGCCTGGTCTCCCCGGACCGTACGGCCGGGCGCGGCCGGCGCTACTCGGCCCGCGACATCGAGCTGCTGCGCACCGTGCAGCAGCTGTCGCAGGACGAGGGCATCAACCTCGCGGGCATCAAGCGGATCATCGAGCTGGAGAACCAGGTGACCGCGCTCCAGCAGCGCGTCGCCGAGCTCTCGGCGGCGGTGGACGGCGCGGCGGTCGCCATGCAGCAGCGCGAGGCCCAGGTCCACGCCTCGTACCGCCGCGACCTCGTGCCGTACCAGGACGTGCAGCAGACGGGCGCGCTGGTGGTGTGGCGGCCGAAGCCGAAGCCCTAGCTCCAGGACGGGCCTTCCGTACGGAAAGACGGCCGGGGGCGGAAGAACACCACGTGTTCTTCCGCCCCCGGCCGTCTCCGTCTGTCCGGGTGTGTCTGTGCCGTCTCGTGGTGGCGGATGGCTGGCACCAAGTGGCCGGAATCGTGCAGCAAGTTGACAGCGATCCCCGTCCGGAGCGGATCGCTCCGCTGACAAGGTGGTGCATGTCGGCGGGAACGAGCCGACGAGACACGTGACGTACGGGGAGGAAGACATGGGCGTCTACGCGTTCACCGGAAAGACGGTCGGTACGGGGGGACTGCTCCTGGGACTGGTTCTCGGAGCGGCCGTCGCACCGGCCCACGCGTCCGCCGGCCCGGGGGCCGGCACCGTGGCGGAGGCGGCCGCACCGCTGACGGCCGGGGCGGGGCCGGGGGCCGGGATCGGGGGCCGGGGCGAGGAGATCGCGTCGGAGGTGAAGGAGGCGGTGAACCGGCTTCTCTGCGGGGCGCCGCTGCCGAAGCCGCTCGCGCCGTTCATGGGCAAGGTGAAGTGCGTCAACGGCTGGCAGTAGAAGACCCGGTGGAGATCACGGTGGCGCGGGTCTCCGGCGACGCCGCGCCCGCCGGAATCGCGGTGCTCCGGCTCATCGGGATGCTGCCCGCGGAGTGGGAGTGCGGCCAGCGCATCGAGGAGGACCGGATCACCGTCCTGGTGCGCGGTTCCGGGCGGGACGCGGAGGAGGTGACCGGCGTACGGCAACGGTGCGCGGAGGCGCTGCGGGACCGGACGCTGGAGGGGTGGGTCCTGGAAGGGGCCGGTTAGGCCCTCCGCCGCCGCTTCCGGGGGCGTGTCCGGGGCCCCCGGGGAGCGGGATCCGGACGGCCCCGCCCGCCGGGGCTCAGATCCGGCCCCGCTCCCGGGCTCAGATCCAGCCTCGCTCGCGGGCCAGCAGGGCCGCGTGCGGGCGGCTGGTCGCGCCCAGGATGCGGAGGACGTCGGCGACATGGCGGCGGTACGTCCGCACCGAGATGTCCAGGTTCCGTGCGCCCGTCTCGTCCTTGGCGACCCGGCACATCTCCTCCATGACGCGCTGCTCCATCTCGGACAGCACGTCGGAGGGCGAGGAGTGGGTGTCGATCAGGGTGGACAGGTCCGTGGACTCGGCCCAGATCTTCTCGAACAGGGCCAGGATGTTGGAGACCAGGCCGGCCTGCTGGGTGACCAGCGCGCCGCGCGAGGTGTCCGAGGGGTCGACGGGCACCAGGGCCGTACGGCGGTCGTACACGAGGATCCGCTCGGACAGCTTGTCCGCGGCCCTGATCGACGCCCCCTGAGCAGTGAGTTCGCGGAGGTAGGCGACGGTCGGCGGGTGGTCGAGCGCTTCCCGCAGCACCACGCTGCGGATCTGCACGCCCCGGCGCAGACACCGGGTGTCCAGGGGGCGTGCGTGCGCGATGTTCTCGGCGGTGAGGGCGGTGTACGGCTCGACGGAGAGGATCTCCTGACGGGCGAAGAAGGCCAGGTCGTCGATCCGGTCGCGGATCTGCGGGAGCACCTCCAGCCGTTCGACGCCCTGGGTGGCGAGGGGACGGGTCTGCTGTTCGGCGGTCAGCTCGGCGATCAGGTGCCGGGACCTGGTGACCTGGTGGAGCTGTTCGTGCAGCTCGCGCAGCCGTATCTCCGTGAGCCGCTCGACCGCGGTCTCCGGGGCCGCCGCCGAGACGCCGCCGTGTTCGTCGGTCCGCAGCAGGCCCAGCTCGTCGAGGCGGGCGAGGGCCTTCTCCACCTCCTCACGGGGGCTGTGGAGGAGCACCCCGATGTCCTCGGTGCCGGTGCCCGGATTGCGGAGGAAGTGCCGGTAGGCGCGTTCCTCCGTGATGTCCAGACCGAGTATGGACAGGCTTCCGCCATTCACCGCTGCCGCCCCCCGCGTGCCGCACGACTACCGACGGCGCACTGCGGCATGGGTCAAATGCCGCGCAGCCGTCGAACCGATGAGGGAGAGGGTAATCGATAGGTAAAGCAGCAGGTAGTCCCGGTCGTCCGGGTGACGGGCGCGGGACGGGGGACGGTGACGATCAATGGAGGAGACTGCTGTGACGATGATGGCCGACGAACAGATGAGGGCCGGCGGACGGGCGGGGACCGCAGTCGGCGCCCGGCGGGCGATGGACTTCGCCACGCTCACCGAACGTGAGCTGGAAGTGCTCGTGCTGCTGGCGAGCGGGGAACAGAACCGCTGGCTGGCCCGGAGACTGGGCATCACGGAACGGACCGTCCGGGCGCACACGTCGAGCATCGTGCGCAAGCTGAACCTGAAGTCCCGGTTCGAGGCGGCGATCGTGTCGTATCTGCACGCCGAGGACATCAGGGGGCTGCGTCCGTGACCTGACGCCGGATCGCGTTCTGCGTCCTGCGCCCTGACACGTCGAAGTCCCCTGCCGGAAGTCTCGCTTCCGGCAGGGGACTTCCGGCTGTTCCGGCACACCCGCCTACGGCAGGGCGGCACTGACCGCGTCCACCAGCATCATCCACATCGGCTGACCGCCCGTCCCGAACGCCGCCGCCAGCGCGTAGCCGATGGCCGCGTCGAGGGGCTCGGGGGTTCCGGCCTCCTCCTGCCACTCGGCTATCACCCGGCGGTCGCCGTCCGAGGAGAAGTCCCCGAGGTGCTTGCCGTCGCGGGTCAGCTTGCTGAACGGGATCGAGTTCGGGACGAGCCGGTAGTGGATGCCCCCGTGGTGGACGTCGACCCGGTAGGTCTGCCGCCGGAGCTTGCCCTTGCCCGGCTTGATCGTCGCGTCCTCGCCGGCCACCGTGATCGTCAGGTACCGGGGGTCGCGGGTGCCGATGACGATGTGGTCGTCGACCTCCGCCTCGGGGGCGCGGACGATGGTGACGGTCGGGATCCGCCCGCCGCTGACGACGAGCTTCTCCCGGTTGTCGCCGAGGAGTTCGACGGAGATCTCCCCGTAGTGGTCGTCCTCGGTGGAGGCGGGCAGCGGGAGGGAGGTGGTGTCGGTCATCTGGATCCTTGAACCCTTCGGTCGTGCTGGGGGGTGTTCGCGGAGCATCACTGCCGTACGGAGTCACGGGTGCGCAGCGCACCTGCGTACGGGAATTGTCCCAGGAGCGTGCCGTGCTCCGGTGCCGGTCAGTGGGCCCCGGCGGTCGCGACCGCCGGGCCGGCGGTCAACTGCGTCGCGGTGAGGTCCTGGTAGAGGGTGCTGCGCTCCAGCAGCTCCTCGTGCCGCCCGTGGTCGCTGACCCGGCCGTTCTCGAACAGCACCAGCCGGTCCGCCGTGGTGACCGTCGAGAGCCGGTGCGCGATGAGGAGCACCGTGCAGTCCCGCGCGGCCTCCTCCACCGTCCGGCGCAGGGCGGTTTCGCTGAGCCCGTCGAGATGCGCGGTGACCTCGTCGAGGAGCAGGACCTGCGGGCGGCGCAGCAACGCCCGTGCGATGGCGAGGCGTTGACGTTCGCCGCCGGAGAGGGCCAGGCCCCGGGCGCCGACAGCCGTGTCGAGGCCGTCCGGGAGGGAGGCGACGAAGCCGTCGAGCAGGGTGCGGCGCAGCACGTCGGCGACGGCCTCGTCGCCGGCGTCCGGCGCGGAGTAGAGAAGGTTCTCCCTCAGCGTGCCCGCCAGCATGGGGGAGTCCTGCTCGACATAGGCGATCCGGCGGCGCAGTTCGGCCCGGCCCAGGGAGCGGATGTCGGTGTCGTCCAGCAGGATGCGGCCGCCCTCGGTGTCGTAGAACCGCTGGATCAGCGAGAACACCGTGGTCTTGCCGGAGCCTGACGGGCCGACGATCGCGGTGACCTTGCCCGCCGGTGCGACGAAGCTCGTGCCGTCCAGGACGGCCGTGCGCCCCTCGTAGCCGAAGGTCAGCCCGTCGACCGTGACGCGGGGCGGCGGGCCGGAGGGCGCCCGCGGCGTACCGTCCACGTCGTCCTCCGCCGCCATGGACCGCACCTCCTCGATCCGGGCCAGCGCGCCGAGCCCCTGTTGCAGGGCGGTGGTGCCGCCGACCAGGGACAGGACCGGACCGCCCAGGTTGAACAGGTAGAGCAGGAAGCCGATCAGCGCGGCCAGTTCGAGGGTGCCCATGGCCACCAGCGCACCGCCGAAGCCGATGACGGCGAGGAACGAGGCCTGGACGATCAGCCCGGCCAGCACCGCGATCAGCGCGTGGTAGCGGGCGCCCTTGAGCCCCGCCCGGTAGGCGCGTTCGGCGGCCTCGGTGGCCCGCTCCGTCTCCTTCGCCTCACCGCCGTTGGCCTTGACGGTGCGGGCCGCGCCGAGCGAGCGGTCGAGCGCCGCGCCGATCTCGCCGACGGAGGTCTGCGCCTCCGTGGTGACCCGCTTGATCCGGGGCATGACGACGCCCATCGCGATGCCGACGACCACCAGCACGGCGGAGGTGATGCCGAGCAGCGGCAGGCTGACGATGCCCATCAGCACGATCGTGGCCAGCAGATGGATCGACCCGTCGACGAGCTGGATGAGACCGCCCGTCGCCGCGTGCTGCACCAGCGTGCTGTCGGAGGTGACGCGCGTGGTCAGCCCGCCCGGCTCGGTGCGGTCCAGCTCGGCCGTACGCAGCCGGATGAGCCGCGCGATCAGACCGCGGCGGACCTGGAGCACGACGCGTTCGGCGGTCCGCTCGCTGAGCCAGGACTGCAGCCAGGTGAGCCCGATGGAGGCGAGCAACAGGCCGGTCAGCAGCAGGATGTCCTCCCGCAGCCCGTCACCCGTCATGAGCTTGGCCAGCACCGACTGGATGACCAGCGGCTGGGCCAGACCGGCGGCGCTGCCCGCCAGCGTCAGAGCCAGCACCGTGAGGAGGATGCCGCGGTGCGGACGCGCGTACGAGAGCAGCGCCCGCAGTGCGGGCCGCTCCGCCGGAGACTGTTCTGCGTCAGGTGTGTTCACACCCGTAGTTCTATCCTCTTCCACCCGCGCGGGGAACTGTCGTTTGCGGCAATGCCGCAAGAGCCAATGGTGCGGAGCCGGCGGCGTGGGTCAACATTCTTTCTGTCCGCAACGGACGCCGGTAAACCAGGCATCGGCGAGATGCGCGAAGTGGCCGGTCGTCAATTCCCTTTCATGGAACGAAGGAAAGACTCATGCAGAACGTCACCGAGAAGGACCTGTTCGACGGCTACACCGCCTACACCTCCGCCGAGGAGCTCGGCCTGCACGACGGCCAGGAGGCCGCGCCGGCGTTCAGCCCCACCATCCCGTGGGCCATCCGCGCCACGATCATCACCGCGCGTTCCTCGCAGCAGTGCGCCGCCGCTCTCGGCTCGCTCGCCGCGAAGACCGTCGAGAACAAGTGCTGACCAGCGACTCTTCGCTGTGAGCCGCGGGGGTCGGCCGGAGATGCGGTGCGCATGCTCCGGTCGGCCCCCGGCCCCAACGCGCACAGGAGGCGTCGTGGAGGAACAGCAACGGGACTTCGAGCGCATCCTCGTCGTGGGGACGGGAGCCCTCGGCGTCGCCTTCCTGCCGTTCTGGATCAACTGGCTCGGGAATTCCTTTCCCGACCTGGAGAAGCGGGTCGCGCTGACCCGTTCCGCATGCCGGTTCGTGTCACCGGACGCGGTGGCCGTGCTCTCCGGAAAAGAAGTCTTCATCGACGACTGGAATGCGTTCTCCGGTGTCGATGTACCCCATGTGGACATCGCGGAATGGGCGGATCTGATTCTCGTCCATCCCGCCACCTTGAATTTCGTCGGCCGATACGCCCTCGGGGTCGCCGACACCCCGCTGATGGTCGCCCTGCAGACCACCCGCGCCCTGGTCGGCGTCGCCCCCTCGCTGCCGCCCGGAGCGCTCGGGAGCCCGGTCGTCCAGGGGCACCTGGCGGCGCTGCGCGAGCGGCCCGGAGTGGTCCTCGCCCCGACGATCCCCGCGCGGAGCGCGCGTACGGGCGAGGTGGAGGACGGGGGCTCGGCACCGCTGAACGAGTTGTACGACCTGTGCGTCGCCCACCGCAGGAACGGCGGAGGCGCCGACGCGGACGCGGCCGAGGGCTCGTCGTGAACGGGGCAACTCGGACCATGGATCTGGGGGTTCCGGTCGCCGAGTACGGGACCGGTCTTCAGGTCACCCGGGTTCACCGAGCGCCCGGCGGCGGCGCCGGTGACTTCCTGTGGTGGCACGGTCCGGGGCCCCGGCGCGTCGGCCCGCTCCGCGTGCCCGCCCGGCGGGCCGCCCTCGTACCGGATCTGGGATCCGCCGAGGGGGCCGCGCTGCTGGCCACCGGCACGCCCTACGGAGACGGGCTGCTCCACCGGGCCGCCGGGGCCGCCTCGGCCGCCGCCTGGCTGCGGGACCCCCGCCCGCAGGCCGGGCGGCTCGTCGCCCACTCCCTCGCCGCCGCCGCGCGTGCGCTCCGGGCCCTGCACGGGGTCTCCCTGCACCCGGGCCCGCGGCCGTCCCCGCCACCGGGGATGCGGCGGCTGCGGGAGTGGGCGGCCGGGACCGGGCCGCTCGCCCCGGCGGCCGCACGGCTGCGCCGGCGTGCGCGGGAGGTGTGGGGCGGCGACCGCACCGAGCGGCTGCTGGGCTGGGCGGACGACGCCGTACACCCCTCGGGCCCCGGAGCCTCGGTCGTGCCGCTGCACGGCTGGGCGTCGACCGGTTCGCTCGTACCGCCCCGGAGCCGGGGCCGGGTCGCGCTGCTCACCGGTGAGGACCTGGGCGCGGGCCGGCGGGAGCTGGACCTGGGCTGGATGCTGGGCGACCTCGTCGAGCTGGCCTGGTCCTCGCCGCTCCACCGGGCGGCGGGGGAGAGCGCGGGGCTGCTGTCCGTCACGGACCTCCAGCGGGTGTTCCTCGGCGCGTACGGCGCCGCCGGGAGCGAGGGCGGCGGCCGCGGGCACGCGGGGCCGTTCTACGACCCGGTGGCCGTCGGACGCTGCGCCGTGCTCCGCGTCGTCACGCACATGCAGGACTTCGCCACCTACTGCGAGTGGAGCGACGAATTGCTCGACTACCTCGCCTTCACTGCCGAGTTGATCGATGAGGAGGGCCGCCGGGCGGTCCCCCGAGGAGTGTCATGACGACCACGACGAGTACGACGGCCGCCCCGACGGAGGCGGTGACCACGGCGAGCGCGGCGGACACGCCCGCGCTGATCAGGTTCCGGCCGACCGGACTCGACACCGCGCCGGAGGTGAACGCGCTGCTGGAGCGGCTGGGTCTCGGGCCCTTCGCGCCGGAGGGGCTGACCGCCTTCGGCGGCCGCAACGACAACTGGGCCGGTACGACCACCCGCGGCCGGCAGGTCTTCGTCAAGACCGTCGCCCGGGCCCCCGACGGCAGCCGGCCCGAGATCGACCGCGCCCTCGCCTTCGAGGCGTCGGCCGCCCGGCTGCCGGCCGGTTCGCCGCTCCGCACCCCCGAACACCTGGGGACCGACCGGGACTCGGCCGTCAGCGCCTTCCGCCTGCTGCCCGGGTCCCGTTCGGGCTCGGAGGTCGCGTTGGACGGCGACTTCGACGAGGCGCTGTGCCGGGAAGCCGGGCGGGCCGTTGCCACGCTGCACACGCTGGGGACGGCGGACGGCGACGCCGCGGACCCGGCTTCGGCCCCCGCCATCGACACCGCCGAAGCCCCGCTGCCGCCGATGCGCTGGCTCCGGGCGTTCCCGTGGAGCGAGGTCCAGGACCGCAGCATGGCGCAGATCGCGGCCTGGAAGCTCGTCCAGGACGACGCGGAGGTCGTCGCCGCGCTCCACCGGCTGCGGGAGCGGGAGCGTACGGCGCCACGCGCCCCCGCCCACTGCGATCTGCGCTTCGACCAGTTCCTCGTCCACGACGGGCAGCTCTACCTGTGCGACTGGGAGGAGTTCCGGCTCGCCGACCCGGCCCGCGACGTCGGCGCTTTCGTCGGTGAATGGCTCTTCCAGGCCACGTACTCCGTCTTCGCGCCGACGGGCGAGCCCGCCTCGGCCCAGGATGCCGTCGCGCTCGGTTTCGACCTGTCGCACGAGGAGATCGTGGAGCGGGGCGCGGCCGGACTGCGCCGCCACCTCCCCCGTATCGCGGCCTTCTGGGAGGGCTACACCGAGTGCCGCACCCCGGACCCCGAACTCGCCGAACGAGCCGTGGGGTTCGCGGGATGGCATCTGTACGACCGGCTCATCGCCACGGCGCAGGCGCACGCCGTCCTCAACCCGGTGGCGCGCGCCGCCGCCGGGATCGGGCGGACGCTGCTGCTGAACCCGGCGGGTGCGGTGGCCACCCTGCGCCTGGCCGACCCCGTTGTGCCGCGTCCCGCCGTGCCGCATCCTGCCGCCGCCCCTTCAGGGAGCCCCCGATGACCCTCACCCCTGCCCCGGTCCGGCCCGCCGGGCTCGCCCCGCGGCTCGCCGCCGCGCTCGACCTCGTGGACGTACGCGCCGACGGTCTCGAAGCGCGGTTCGCCGGGCGGACGTTGACCGCGGACAGCCCCCGCGATCTGCGCGGCCGCCTCACCAACGCGCTGTACGAGGAGTTCCACGCCGGGAACGGGGCGCACCGCCGGGACGCGGACGCCGCTCCCCGCCGCACGTTGCGCGACTCCGCGCTGGAACGCCGTCTCGCCGCGGCCGTGCCGCACCCCACGACCCCGGTCACCGGGCGGCTGCTGGAGGTCGGGGAGGGCGGTGAACTGGTCGTACGGCTGCCGGAGATCACCGCCCGGCTCGCCGCCGACCGGCTCATAGGCCCCGCCGCGCCCGCGCCGGGCGACCTGGTCCAGGTCGCCCTGGAGGCGGCGCGGCCCGCCCTCTCGCCCGGCTTCTTCTACGTGATGGGTTCGCGGCCCCTGCCGGTTCCGGCGGGCCCGGTCCGCCGCCTCTTCCTGCACGCCCGCGACGCGGACGCGGCCGTCGGACTGTGGGCCGCCGCGCTGGCCGCCCTGGAGGGCGCCGGGGCGCTGTACCACGCCAAGGTCCTGTCCGACGAGGACGACTACCCGCGCCGCGACAGCGTCGTCGTCTATCTGCACGGTGACCACGCGCCGGCCGAACGGGCGGTGGCCGACGCCGTCCGGGACCTGCCGGGGCTCGGCGGCGACACCTCGCTGTTCACCGCCCGGCTCGCCCCCGGCGTCGCCGCCGCCTGGGACCCGCGCGACCCGCGCCCCGGCCGCGACGGCATGAGCTTCGGGCAGCACCGCAGCTTCGCGCTGGCCACCGCGCTGGTCGACCACGCCCAGGGGGCCGGCCCCGGCGACGGCCTCGCCGATCACGTCGTACGGGCCTTCCGCGCGGCGGGGATCGACCCGGAGCACCCCGAGAACAACCTTGCCGGAACCCCCTCGACCGCGACCGCTGGAGTGTGAGCCCGATGACCACGACCGAGACGACACAGCACCCCGAGACGCTGGCGACCACGGAGACAGTGGCGTCTGCCGAGCCCGCGGGGACCGGCGAACAGGCTTCTGCCGCAGGGGGGTTCGGCGCGGCGATCACCGTCGCCTACAGCGACGCGCTGGCCGGTGTCTACGACGACATCTACCCGAGCACCCCGGACCTCGACGACATCGCCACGTACCTGCTCACCCTCGCCGCACCCGGCGCGAGCGTCCTCGAACTCGGGGTCGGCACCGGCCGGGTGGCGCTTCCGCTCGCCGAACGCGGTTTCGACGTCACCGGTGTCGAGTCCTCCGAAGGGATGCTGGCCCGCCTCGCGGAGAAGGACCCCGAGGGCCGGATCACGCCGGTGCGCGGCGACTTCGCCGGGCTCGACCTCGGCCGCTCCTTCGACGTCGTCCTCGCCCCGTTCAACGTGCTGTGCTGCGCGATGGCGGTCGACGAGCAGATCGCGCTGATGCACGCCATGGCCCGGCACGTGACGGCGGAGGGGCACGTGGTCATCGAGACGTTCGACCCGAGCGACTACCACGTACAGAAGAAGAACGAGGTCAACACCTATCCGATCGGGGCGCGCGGGGCGCTCATCGAGTCGGTGGGTGTGCTGCCCGCCTCGCAGAACATGATGCTGCAGAGCACGCTGTTCCTGGACGGCGACGCCCCGAAGTCCGCGACGACCGTGATGCGGTACGTGTGGCCGGGCGAGCTGGACCTGCTCGGCGCGATCGCCGGGCTGGAGCTCGTCGGCCGGTACGCGGGCTGGCGCGAGCAGCCCTTCGACGGGGGCGACAGCCGCAAGATGTGCGTGTCCGTGTTCCGCCCGCTGAACCAGGCCGGTTGAGATGAGCCCGAGCGTGTCCGTGCTCCCCGGCGGGCTGCGGGTGTGCGTCGACGCGGTCCCGCAGTACGGGCGGGGCCTCGCCGCCGTCGCGCTCACCGTGGCGGCGGGTGGCGACGACGACCCGGCCGGGCGCCACGGTACGGCGCATCTCGTCGAACACCTGATGTTCCCGCGCTCCGGCAGGGAGGGCTCCGCCGACCCCACCGGGGAGGGGTACGCGGCGCTGGTCGCGGGCGCGGGCGGGGTCTGCAACGCCGAGACCCACCGCGACCACACGGTCTTCCACACCACTGTCCCCGCCGATTCGCTGCCCGACGCCCTGGCCTGGGAGGCCCGCCGCCTGCTCGACTTCGCGCCCACGGATGACGTGATCCGCACCGAGACCGACGTCATCGGCGAGGAGATCCGCGGAGCGGGGGACGCCGGCCGGTACTGGGAGTCGGCGCTGGGTGCGCTGTACCCGGGCAGCAGGGACAGCTTCGGTACGCGGGCGGAGCTGGCGGGCATCACGGCCCGCGAGGTGGAGGCGTTCTTCCGGTCGCACTACACGGCACCGCGGATGGTCCTCTCGGTCGTGGGGGACGTGGACCCGGCGCGGGTCATGGCGGTCGTGCGTGAGGTGTTCGCGGGGGTGGGGGAGGTCCGCGCCGCAGGGGAGGCCCGTGTTGCGGGGGAGGCCCGCGTTGTGGGGGAGGTCCGCGCCGCAGGTGAGGCCGGCGTTGCGGGGGAGGCGCGCGTCGCAAGGGAGGACCACGCCGCGAAGGAGATCCGCGCCGCAGGTGAGGCCGGCGTTGCGGAGGAGATCCCCGCCGCAAGGGAGGACCACGCCGCCGCGAAGGAGGTCCGCGCCGCGAGGGAGATCCGCACCGCGCCCCTGCCCGCGGGACGGCTCGGTGTCGCGGTCGGGCATCCGCTGCCCGACCCCGTCGCCGACCGCCCCGCGTACCTCGCCCAGGCCGTGCTCGCCCAGGTGCTCGGCCGGTCCCGGCTGCCCGCGCTGGCCCGGTCCGCGCGCGACGGGCGCCACCTCACCTCCGCCACCGTCACCTGCGGCTACCACGGCCAGTGGCTCGCCTCCGCCGCGCCCGACCTGACCCTCGCGGTGCTCGGCCGGGCCCCCGGCACCGAGGTCGGTGCGGCCGTCGACATCTGGCGGTCGGTCCTACGGGCCGTGGCCGACGGCCCGCTCCCCGAGGCCGAGCACCGGCGTGCGGTGAACTCCCTGCTCGTCGCCTGGCACCGGCAGGCCGACTCGCTCCCCACCCGGGCCGTCGCCCTCGGCCGCGACGCCCTGCTCCTGCCGGGCTCGGCGGGCCCCGACGCGCTCCCCGCCGAGCTGCGCCGCACCACACCCGCCGAGGTGGCGGCGGCGGCCCGCGCGCTGCTCGAAGGACCGGTCACCGTGACCGAACTCGCCCCGCGGGCAGGCACCGAACCCGCCCCGCAGAAAGGCACCGTCGGATGACCCTGGCCCCTGCCGTCGCACGACCGGCCGGAGTTCCCCCCACCACGCCGGGCCGGACCTCCTCCGCTCCGCCCTCCGCCGGGCCGCGCACCACCCTGTCCGCCGCTCTCCCCACCGGGCTGCGCGTTCTCGCGGCGCACGCTCCCGCCGCCCCGCTCGCGGAACTGCGCCTCGTCATCCCTTACGCGCGCACCGAACCGGGGCTCACCGCCGCCCAGGAGCTGCTCGCCGCCTGTCTCGGAACGGGCAGCCGGGAGCGCACCCGGCAGGACGTCGCCGACCGGGCCGCCGACCTCGGGGCGGAGTTCAGCACCGTCGTCACCGCCGAGTCCCTGATCCTGTCCGTCAGCGTGCTGGCCCCCGGACTGCCCGGTGCGCTCGACCTGCTGGCCGACCTGCTGCTGCGCCCGCGTTACGAGGAGGGCGAGGTGGCCATCGCCCAGCGCCGGGCGGCCGCCGCGCCGCGCGCGCCCGCGCCCCGGGTACGGCTGCGCCGCGCGGCGCTCGCGCACGGGTTCGGCCCGCACCCGTTGTCCTGCGGGTCCGGGGGAACGGCACCGCTCCTGGACGTGGTCTCCCTGGTTCCCGACGACCTCCTGGCCCTGCACGCCCGCGCCGTCGTCCCCGGCGGGTCGTCGCTGGTCGTGCTCGCGGGCGAGGAGCCGGACTCCGTGCTGCGCCTGGTCGGCGAACGGCTCGCGCCCTGGTCGGGAGGCCCGTCGGGGCTCACGCTCCCGCCGTTCGCACGCCCCGTCCCGCGTCCGGGCCCGGTGGAGCTCACGGAGCCGGGGACGGGCACCTCCGGGGACGGCCGGGGCGACGCCTTCGGGGGGCAGTCCCTCGTCCTGACGGTCGGGCCGGGCGTTCCCACCGCCGATCCCCTGCACGCCGCCTTCCACGTGGCGCAGTTGCTGCTGGGCGGGTACGCCTCGGCCCGGCTCGCCCGGCAGGTGCGCGACCGGCTCGGGCTGGCGTACGACGTCTCCGCCGGGCTCCGCGAGAACGGGGCGGGCAGCTGGCTGGAGATCGCGTGCGCGGGAGCGCCGGGCGGCGCGGGCCGGATCGCCGCCGAGATCACCCGGTGTCTCCGGGACCTCGCCGAGCACGGCCCGTCCCGGGCGGAGGTGGACCGCGCCCGTGCCTACGCGGCCGGCTTCACCCGCTTCGCCCTCGCGACCCGCGCGGAGGAGGCGAGCGCGCTGGCCGGCTTCGCCGCGGCGGGCCTGGAGCCGGACTGGCTGGACGGCTACCGGGACCGGCTGGCCGCCGTCACCCCCGAGCAGGTGGCGGAGGCGGCCGCCCGCCATCTGGCCCCGGACCGGGCCGTGGTGGCGACGTACGAGCCGGTGCCCCCGGCGCACACCGGTCCACACGCGCCCGACTCCGCCCCCGCCGTGCCCCACGACCAGAAGGGTGCTCATCCGTGAACCCGGCCGTCCTCTACCCCCTCCAGCCCGACCATCCCGAACTCGTCGCCCCCTTCGCGGCGCTGGTCCGGCGTACCGGGGCCCGCCGCCTGTGGATGTGCCAGTCCTTCCAGGCCGAGACGCACCAGGTGCTGGCGTACCTGGCGGGCGCGGGGCACACCGTGCCGGTCGGGACGAGTGTGACCCTGCTCCCGCTGCGGCACCCGTACGAGGCGGCCCTCCAGGCGCGTTCGCTGGCGCTGCTCACCGACGAACCGGTCGTCGCGGGCTTCGGCATCGGCAACCCGGACTTCGTGGCGGGCCTGACGGGGCGCCCGTACGACAGTCCGCGTACGGCGGTCCGCGACTACCTGCGTTCCGTGCGCGCCCTGCTGGACGGGGAGCGGGTCGATGCCGGGGGCCCGTACCACCACCTGGACGGCGTACTGCCGGTGCTCCCGCACGCGCCGCGGGTCGACGTGGGGGCGGGGGTGCTGCGGCCCGGGATGGCGCGGACGGCAGGGGAGGCCGCGGACGTGGCGATCACCTGGATGACGCCGCCGGAGTATGTGGCGGGGACGCTGCGGCCCGCGCTGGAGGAGGGGGCGGCAGCGGCCGGCCGGTCGCGGGCGCCCCGGATCGCCACCGCCGTCCACGTCGTCCTCGACCGGCCGGGACGTGACGTACGCGCCCTGGCGCTCTCCGCGACCGCCGGGCACCGCGAGGCCCCGCACTACGCGGCGATGCTCCGGACGGCCGGTCTCACCCTCGACCCGCACGACCCGGCGGGCACCGCGGACGCCCTGCTGCGCCACCGGGTGGTCGTGGCGGGCAGCGCGCAGGAGATCGCGGGCGCGCTGGACGCGTACCGCCGCAGCGGGGTGGACGAGGTGCTGCTCAACCCCACGGGGGTGCTCCTCGGTGAGGGGGTGAACGCGGCCGTGGAGGACGTCGAGGAGATCCTCGCCGCCTGCCGCAGCTTCCTGCCCGACGATCGGCAGGAAGCTGCGTCCGTGGAGCCGGGGGAGCGGCCTGACCGGCTGGTTGGCTGAGGGACACCCGCCGACGCGTGACCGGCGTCGGTGCGGACCGGATTGACCGAACGGCAGGACAGGAAGAACACGTGCGACCAGAGCATCCGCCCCGGGCAGGGGGAAGCGTCGTCTTCGACGGCGTGAGCAAGAGGTTCGGCGACCATCAGGCCCTCGACGACGTGAGCTTCGCGCTGCGGCCGGGCAAGGTCACCGGCCTGCTCGGGCCCAACGGTGCGGGCAAGAGCACTCTGCTGAGAATCCTGCTCGGGCTGGCCCGCCCCGACGCGGGGAGCGCCGAGGTCCTGGGCGGGGAGCCGCTGTCCGCCCCGGAGAGGGCGCAGCGGGTCGGCGTGGTCATGGACGCGATCGGCTTTCACCCACGGGTGACGGTCCGCCGTCAGCTGGAGATATCCGCCCGGTCGCTGGGTCTGCCATCCTCGCGTATCGCCGAGGTGATCGGGCAGGTCGGCCTGGACGGTGCGGAACGCAAGCGGGTCAAGGCGTGCTCGACGGGTATGCGGCAGCGCCTGGCGCTGGCCGTCGCCCTGCTCCCCGACCCCGAACTGCTCATTCTGGACGAACCGTTGAACGGTCTCGATCCGGACGGGATCCGCTGGATGCGCCGTCTGGTCGAGCGCTCTGCCGACGAGGGGCGGACGGTGCTGATCGCCAGCCACATGCTCTCCGAGGTCGAGCAGAGCGTGGACGACGTGGTCGTGCTGCGCCGCTCGGTGCTGTTCACGGGCTCGCTCCGGGAGCTGGTGCGGCGCGGCGGCGGCCGTTTGGAAGACGCCTACTTCGCACTCGTCGAGGGCGCGGACGCCGCGCCGCGTCCGGAGGTCACCCGTGCCTGAGGTCCTGCGCAACCAGCTCTCCGCCGAACTCCTCAAACTGCGCACGGGTCTGGCCCTTCCGGCGCTTCTCCTGGTGGCCCTCGCCTTCTGCGCGTTGGGCCAGCTGGGCCTGGTGTACGCGGAGTCGGACCCTGCGTCCGCCGGTGCGGAGCTGACGGAGAACATCGTCGGGCTCGGCGCGTCCGCCGCGCTCTTCGCGACGCTGCTCGGGGCGCTGCACGTCACCAGCGAGTTCAGCTCCGGCTCGATCGGCCGCACCGTGCTGTACGCCCCCGGCCGTTCGGCCGTCGTGGGCGCCAAGCTGCTGGCCACGACGGTGTCGGGCCTCTGCTTCGGTGTCGCGGCGGTGGTCTGCTCCCTCGCCGTCGGTTACGCGGCGCTCGCGGCGAAGGATTCCGGTCTCACCGTCGACGGCTCCACCTGGACGACCGCCGCCGCCGTCCTGACGATCTGCACCCTGGCCGGCCCGTGGGGCGCGGCGATCGGCTTCGTCGTCCGCAACCGGCTCGCCGCGGTTCTCGGCCTGGTCGTCTGGGGCACGCTGGGCCAGGTGCTGGTGCTGGGCCAGCTCCCCGAGCTGGGCCGCTTCCTCCCCGAGGGCGCCCAGTTCGCCCTCCTCGGCGACGCCTCCGGCTTCCCGGACGCGCTGGCGGCACCGTACGGCCTGCTGCTGCTCGTGGGCTGGACGGCGGCGATGTCCCTCGCGGGCACCCGCCTCTTCACCCACCGCGACGTCTGAGAACGACCCCCGCCGGGGAGCGGTGAGCTTCCCCGGCCCGCCCCCGGCCGTGGCCGCGCGCTCTCCTGTGTGCGGTCACGCCCCGGTGCCGTGGGGGATGGCGTGGTCGGGGCCGGATTCCAGTATTCCCGACCGTGCGATGAGGTAGCCGAGTTGGGCACGGCTGCTGCTGCCGAGGGCGGCGGAGAGTTTGGCCACGTGGGCACGGCAGGTGCGGACGTTCATGCCGAGCCGGCGGGCGATGGAATCGTCGACGTGCCCCTCGACGAGCAGCTGGGCGATGGAACGCTGAACACCGCTGATTCCCTGGGGCATCGGGTCGTACTTGATCTCTTCGAGGAGTGGTGCGGCCCGGGTCCAGAGCTGTTCGAAGACCTTCACGAGATATTCGACGAGGCCGGGGTGGCGCAGTTCCAGTGCGACCTGGCGGTCGTCCTGGGCGGGGATGAAGGCGACCGTGCGGTCGAAGACGATCAGGCGCTCTATGAGCTCTTCGAGCGTCCGGATCTCCACGTTGTGGTTGGCTATGCGCTCGGCGTAGGCCAGGGTGCTGGGGCTGTGGCGCACCGTGTGCTGGTAGAGGGTGCGCAGGCGTACCCCGCGGTGGACGACGGAAAGCCCGCGCTCCAGTGACTTGCTGAGCTGGTCCTCGTTCCGTCCGCCGCCCGGCTGGACGGTGAGCACCTCGGTCCGGCATTCCGTGGTCGCGAGGTCGAGGGCGGCGTTGATCCGGTTGACGCCCTCCAGCACCGTGATGGCATGCGTCATGGGCGGACCCTGGGCGCTGATGTCCATAAAAGGTTCGAAGCACTCGGTCAGTTCCACCGAATGCCGTCGGCGTTCCTGGATCTCGCGTTCTATGGGGTGCAGGTGCTGGGCCAGCGCCGCTGACGGTGGTACCGGGCGGAGCCAGCCCGGGTCGTCAGGGTCGGGATGGAGCAAAGCGAATTCCATCAGGCACGGAGCGGGTTCCAGTTCGGATCGGGCGATGCGGCCGGACCGGAGCGCGGTGGCGTAAAGACGCCCCCCTGCTTCGCATAGTTCGGTGATCCCGTGAGGATGTGTCGTTTTTATGTGGCTTGTGGTCATTTCTCCACCCCCCAGGTTCCTGAACATTCAGGAACATGATGCATCGACCCGGTGGTGTTCGTGTGCCCAGGTGAGACATCGTCTTAGGTGCGGGGGAGAAGAATCCACAAGTGAGGACGAAGCCGACTATGTACAAGCGAATGCTTCGCTCGGCGCTTGCCGCCTCGTTCGTCGCGGCCCTTGGACTCGGGCTGACGGGCGTCGGCGCCACGGGCGGCAGCGGCGAGCAGAAGGCTGTTCAGGCTGCAGCACCCAGCGACATCGGTTGGATCGCACCTGCCGCGGCCCCGGGGGACATCGGTTGGGTCGCTCCGGCCCGTACGGTCGCATGAGCACCCCGCCGGACGACCGCACCTTCCGGCGCGAGATGGCAACCGCCTATCGCTCAGGGTGGCATTTCATCGATCTGCTCACGGCCCTCCCCCGCCGTGGCGACTCGTTGATGGTCACCCTGTTCGGAGAGCCGATCGTCGTGGTGATGGAAGAGGACGAGGACGTCCGCGCCTATCGCTGCCTCCGTCGGCCCCGCGGTGCCCCGCAGCCGGTTCGCTGTGCCGTCAGGTACGGCATGATCTTCGTCAATCTCGATCAGCGCGACCACGAGCTGTTCGACGCAGAACCCCTTTCCGCCACCCCCCGCAGTGCCTGAGCGATTCCCCCGTCGTCACCTGTCGCTCCAGGCGCTTCCCCCACACAGCGGCGCCACCGTGACCTGAACACGGTGGCGCCGTTGTGCTGTTCCGGGCCGGGCCGGGCTCCGGCCGGCCGGTCTCGGCCCGGCGGCCTCAGGCCTTGCCGAGCGCCCGGTCGAGGGTGATCTCGATGACGACCCGGGTCGGATTGATCCGCGGCGGACGGCCGTAGCGCTCCTCGTGGCGGGCCTCCGCGTCCTTGACGGTCTCCGGCTCGGTGCGGACGACCGCGCGGCCCTCCAGGGTCGCCCAGCGGGCCCGGTCGATCTGGCAGACGGCCACGCGTGCCCCGTCGGGGCCGGCCGCGCGGATGTGGGCGACCTTGCGGCTGCCCCCGTCGGTGATCACGCGCGCCACCCCGGCCTCCGGGTCGTACGTCACACAGACCGGCACCACGTGCGGCGTGCCGTCCGGGCGGGGGGTCGTCAGCGTGGACAGGTGGCTCTCGCGCCAGAACGCGACGTATTCGGGGGAGGGATTGCGTACGTCTGCCATGGGGGCAGCGTACGAGAGCCCTCGCCGGGACCTCGCGGCGCGTGCGGGCGGCAAACGCCGCCCGATCGCATCCCGCAGCGCGTGCGATCATTGCCTTGAGTGGAATAGACTCAACTTTGTGTACGTTGAATAAGTCAATGTGAGATGCAGGTACGCACGCCCCCAGCTGCGAGGAGGAGTAACCACCCGTGGACGCCGAGCTGACCAACAAGAGCCGCGACGCCATCAACGCGGCCACCGACCGGGCCGTGAAGGACGGGCACCCCGACCTGACCCCGGGGCACCTGCTGCTCGCGCTGCTGGAGGGGCAGGACAACGAGAACGTCACCGACCTCCTCGCCGCCGTCGAGGCCGACCAGGCGCTCGTGCGCGGCGAGACCGAGCGGCTGCTCGGGGGGCTGCCCAGCGTCACGGGGTCCACCGTCGCCCCGCCGCAGCCCAACCGCGAGATGCTCGCCGTCATCCAGGACGCGGCCCGGCGGGCCAAGGAGCTGGGCGACGACTACATCTCCACCGAGCACCTGCTCATCGGTGTCGCCGCGAAGGGGGGCCGGGCCGGTGAGATCCTCGACGGACAAGGGGCCGGCGCCAAGAAGCTGCTGGCCGCGTTCGAGACGAGCAGGGGAGGGCGCCGGGTGACCACTCCCGACCCGGAGGGCCAGTACAAGGCCCTGGAGAAGTTCGGCACCGACTTCACGGCCGCCGCGCGCGAGGGCAAGCTGGATCCGGTCATCGGCCGCGACCAGGAGATCCGCCGCGTCGTGCAGGTGCTGTCCCGCCGGACGAAGAACAACCCCGTCCTCATCGGTGAGCCCGGCGTCGGCAAGACCGCCGTCGTCGAAGGGCTCGCCCAGCGCATCGTCAAGGGCGATGTGCCGGAGAGCCTCAAGGACAAGCGGCTCGTCTCGCTCGACCTCGGCGCGATGGTCGCGGGCGCGAAGTACCGCGGCGAGTTCGAGGAGCGCCTGAAGACCGTCCTCTCCGAGATCAAGGAGAGCGACGGCCGGATCATCACGTTCATCGACGAGCTGCACACCGTCGTCGGCGCCGGCGCGGGCGGCGACTCCGCCATGGACGCGGGCAACATGCTCAAGCCGATGCTGGCCCGCGGCGAGCTGCGCATGGTCGGCGCGACCACGCTCGACGAGTACCGCGAGCGCATCGAGAAGGACCCCGCCCTGGAGCGCCGCTTCCAGCAGGTGCTGGTCGCCGAGCCGTCCGTCGAGGACACCATCGCGATCCTGCGCGGCCTCAAGGGCCGTTACGAGGCCCACCACAAGGTGCAGATCGCGGACTCGGCGCTGGTGGCCGCCGCGACCCTCTCCGACCGCTACATCACCTCCCGCTTCCTCCCCGACAAGGCCATCGACCTGGTCGACGAGGCCGCGTCCCGGCTGCGGATGGAGATCGATTCCTCGCCCCTGGAGATCGACGAACTCCAGCGCTCCGTCGACCGGTTGCGCATGGAGGAGCTGGCCCTCAAGAACGAGTCCGACCCCGCCTCCAAGCAGCGTCTGGAGAAGCTGCGCCGCGACCTCGCCGACAAGGAGGAGGAGCTGCGCGGCCTCAACGCCCGCTGGGAGAAGGAGAAGCAGGGCCTCAACCGGGTCGGTGAGCTCAAGGAGCGCCTCGACGAGCTGCGCGGCCAGGCCGAACGCGCCCAGCGTGACGGCGACTTCGACGCCGCCTCCAAGCTGCTGTACGGGGAGATCCCGGGCCTGGAGCGGGAGTTGGAGGAGGCCGCCGAGGCCGAGCAGGAGGCGTCCAAGGACAAGGACACCATGGTCAAGGAGGAGGTCGGGCCGGACGACATCGCGGACGTCGTCGGCGCCTGGACCGGCATCCCGGCCGGGCGGCTGCTGGAGGGCGAGACCCAGAAGCTGCTGCGCATGGAGTCCGAGCTGGGCAAGCGGCTGATCGGGCAGACCGAGGCCGTGCAGGCCGTCTCCGACGCCGTACGCCGGACCAGGGCCGGGATCGCCGACCCCGACCGGCCCACCGGGTCCTTCCTGTTCCTCGGCCCCACCGGCGTCGGCAAGACCGAGCTGGCCAAGGCCCTCGCGGACTTCCTGTTCGACGACGAGCGGGCCATGATCCGCATCGACATGAGCGAGTACGGCGAGAAGCACAGCGTCGCCCGCCTCGTCGGCGCCCCGCCCGGTTACGTCGGGTACGAGGAGGGCGGCCAGCTCACCGAGGCCGTCCGCCGCCGCCCGTACAGCGTCGTGCTCCTGGACGAGGTGGAGAAGGCCCACCCCGAGGTCTTCGACATCCTGCTCCAGGTCCTCGACGACGGCCGGCTCACCGACGGCCAGGGCCGCACGGTCGACTTCCGCAACACCATCCTCGTCCTGACCTCCAACCTCGGCTCCCAGTTCCTGATGGACCCCCTGGTGAAGCCCGAGGTCAAGAAGGAGCAGGTGCTTGAGGTGGTGCGGGCGTCCTTCAAGCCGGAGTTCATCAACCGGCTCGACGACCTCGTGGTCTTCTCCGCCCTGTCCGGTGACGAACTGGCCCATATCGCCGGGCTCCAGATCGACCGCCTTGCGGCCAGGCTGGCCGACCGGCGGCTCACCCTCGACGTCACACCCGAGGCGCTGGCCTGGCTCGCCCAGGAGGGCAACGACCCGGCCTACGGTGCGCGCCCGCTGCGCCGGCTCATCCAGACGGCGATCGGCGACCGGCTCGCCAAGGAGATCCTGTCCGGTGAGGTCCGCGACGGTGACACCGTACGGGTGGACCGGGCCGAGGACGGGCTGATCGTCGGCCCCGCCTCGTAACCGACGGTCACGGGCCGTCGCACGCTGTGAGCGAACGCTCGGCGAGCCCCGTATCGCCACGCTGTCTGTCAGCTTGTGGCTGATCGGGGCCGCCGGGGCTTGCCATGCCCCGCCCGCCATGGGAGAGGATGGCCGCAACCGCACGAAGGGAAATAACGGTGAGCATCGATCCGTCCTCGATTCCTAATTTCGGGGGCCAGCCCGAACCGCAGGCGGCAGGACCGGAGGGCCCCGTCGTCCCTGACCAGGACCTCGTCAAGCAGCTCCTCGACCAGATGGAGCTGAAGTACGTCGTCGACGACGAGGGCGACCTCGCGGCGCCGTGGGAGGAGTTCCGGACGTACTTCATGTTCCGCGGCGAGGCGGAGCAGCAGGTCTTCTCGGTCCGTACGTTCTACGACCGCCCGCACGACCTGGACCAGCGTCCTGTCCTGCTGGACGCCATCGACGACTGGAACCGCCGCACCCTGTGGCCCAAGGTCTACACCCACGCCCACGAGGGCGAGGAGGGCGAGACGGGTTCCGTCCGGCTGATCGGTGAGGCGCAGATGCTCATCGGCACCGGCGTCAGCCTGGAGCACTTCGTCTCCTCGACGGTGAGCTGGGTGCGCGCCTCGATCGAGTTCGACAAGTGGCTCGCCGAGCGCCTCGGCATCCAGCCCGCCGAGGGCAAGACGGACGGCGAGGAGCCCGCGGGCGCCTGAGCACCGGGTCCACGGCCCGGGCAGCGGTCATCGCGACCGCCGCCCGGGCCGTTGCCGTACCCCTGGGGGCTCAGCCCAGCCGGGCCAGCCGCTCCACCGCCGCCTCCAGCACGTCGTCCCTCTTGCAGAACGTGAAGCGGACCTGGCTGCGGCCCGCCTCCGGGTCGTCGTAGAAGACCGAGTTCGGCACCGCCGCCACCCCGCAGCGCTCCGGCAGCGCGCGGCAGAAGGCGTACGCGTCCTCGTCGCCGAACGGGGAGATGTCGGTGGTGATGAAGTACGTCCCCTCCGGCTCGTACACCCGGAAGCCCGCGGCGCGCAGGCCCTTCGCCAGCAGGTCCCGCTTGCGGTGCATGTCCGCGCGGAAAGCGGTGAAGAACGTGTCCGGCAGGGCGAGCGCCTCGGCGATCGCGTACTGGAACGGGCCCCCGCTGACGAAGGTCAGATACTGCTTCGCCGCGCGCACCGCCGCCACCAGCGGCGCGTCACCGGTCACCCAGCCGATCTTCCACCCGGTGTACGAGAACGTCTTCCCCGACGACGAGACGGACACCGTCCGCTCGCGCATCCCGGGGAGCGCGGCGATCGGGTGGTGCGCCCCGGTGAAGACGAGGTGCTCGTAGACCTCGTCGGTCACCACCAGGAGGTCGAGCTCCACCGCGAGGGCCGCGATCCCGGACAGTTCGTCGGGGGTGAGCACCGTGCCGGTCGGGTTGTGCGGGGTGTTCAGCAGCAGGAGGCGGGTGCGCGGGGTGATCAGGGTGCGCAGTTCGCCGAGGTCCGGGCGGAAGTCCGGGGCGCGCAGGGTGAGCGGTACGCGCTTCGCACCCGCCATGGCGATGCAGGCGGCGTACGAGTCGTAGTACGGCTCGAACGCGATGACCTCGTCGTCCGGTTCGAGGAGGGCGAGCAGCGAGGCGGCGATCGCCTCCGTTGCCCCGGTCGTCACCAGCACCTCCGTCTCCGGGGACCAGGTCAGGCCGTAGAAGCGCTCCTGGTGGGCGGCGACGGCGTTCCGGAGCTCCGGGACCCCGGGGCCGGGCGGGTACTGGTTGCCGTGGCCGGCGCGCAGCGCCCGGACCGCCGCCTCCCGGATCTCCTCGGGTCCGTCGGTGTCGGGGAAGCCCTGGCCGAGGTTGATGGAGCCGGTCCGCCCGGCCAGCGCGGACATCTCGGCGAAGATCGTCGTGCCGAACGCGGCGAGGCGGCGGTTGAGCAGCGGTCGTCCCTGTGTCATGGCGCCATCCTGGGCCGAAGCTCTGGAGTTGCTCAAGTCCGCTTTGACGCGCGGGGGCCATGGGAATCCCCCTGTCACAACAACGGGGAAGCGACGGGGGACCTCGCTTCGGGGGAAGGAAAGGCGGGTGGGGGCCATGGGCGTCTTCATCGCGGTGCTGATCTCGGTGCTCGTCGTCGGAGGACTGCTGGCCGTTCTGCGGGCCACCGGCGGGAGCAGGACGGCGCACGCGCGCACCAAGGGCCGGCGTTCCTCGTCGGCGTCGGCGGGCGGCGAGAGTCTCGGCGCCGGTGACTCCGGCGGCAGCTGGTGGTCGTCGGGCGACTCCGGGTCCGGCAGCGACTCCGGCTCGGGCGGGCACTCCTGCGGCGGCGGCTCGTCGTGCGGGGGCGGCTGCGGCGGGGGCAGCAGCTGACCGGGCTGTCCAACGACCGATCACCGGCAGGGACTCGGTGGCGGGCGTCCGGAGGGTGAACTCCCTTCGGGCGCCTTTTTGTTGAGCGACGCGGACGTTTTCGGTTGAACAGTTGAACCGTGGGGCCCCCGAGGGGATGGAAACCACGGCAAGTTGGGCGAAAACGCTGTGAGTGCGGCGTACTTCGTGATTCCCTCGTCGAAGAGAACATTCAGCCCTCGGACCCCAGTTGGACCAGATCGGGCGCCCCTCACCTCCCACGCGCAGTCATCGGAGGGCGTTCCGCTGTCCATGTGTGTCCACGTGTGTTTGCGGAGCCCATCCATGCTCACCACCCTCCAGACGGCCTATTCCGATACCCGCGCCGCCGACCTGGCCTGGATGCTGGGGCGGGAGCCGCTGCCCGCCCTCGCGGTCCTCGACCTCCGGTTCGACGGCGCCGAACTCCAGTTGAGGCTGCTCGGCGCCTCCCACCAGGTGCTCCTCCAGGAGGAGCACGGGGTCTGTTCCGAGACCGTGGCCTGTATGCCCGGCAGCAGCACCCCCCTGCCCCTCGGCGTCTCGAAGCGCCTCGGGGACCGGGAGTACGAATTCGCGGCACGGGTGGAGACCCTGACCCAGGGGCAGTTCGCCGGGCGCGCTCAGGAGCTGCTCGCCCTGGTGAGCGACCACCCGCACGGGCTGGTGGGCACTTTTCCCGGGAGCCCGTACGCCTTCACCGCGATGCTCGCCCAGCGCACGGAGGGGCAGGTGCGGTGGCGCACCTGGCACGCGTACCCGCAGGAGGGGCAGTTGGTGGTGACCCGGACCCGGGTCGGCGTGCGGATTCCCGCGTCAGCGGCCTGAGTGGCCAGGGCACTTACACCCGTGTGGGTGACAAGGTGCGACGGTGTCGTGACGTAGCGTTCGCGTCATGATCGACCAGCAGATGCCGCTGCGAGGGGGCGCGGCGCGGCTTCCCGTACGGCCGAGGACCGGCCGGTTCCTCGTGCTGGCCGCGGTCTTCGTCTGCGCCGCCTGCGGTCTCGTCTACGAACTCGAACTGGTCGCGCTCGCCTCCTATCTCGTCGGCGATTCGGTCACCCAGGCGTCCGTCGTGCTCTCCGTGATGGTGTTCGCGATGGGCATCGGATCCCTTCTCGCGAAACGTTTGCGCTGCCGTGCCGCCGTCGGGTTCGGGATGATCGAGGCGGCCCTCGCCCTGGTCGGCGGCTCCTCGGCGCTGGTCCTCTACGCTTCGTTCGCCTGGCTCGGCGATTCCCAGTACGCCCTGGTCGGGTTCTCGCTGGCGATCGGGGTGCTGATCGGTGCGGAGATCCCGCTGCTGATGACGCTGATCCAGCGTGTCGACCGGCAGGACGCGGGCGGGGCCGTCGCCGATCTCTTCGCCGCCGACTACGTGGGCGCGCTGGTCGGCGGGCTCGCGTTCCCCTTTCTGCTGCTGCCGATGCTGGGGCAGTTGACCGGTGCGCTGTTCACCGGCGCGGTCAACGCGGCGGCGGGCGGGGCGCTCGTCCTGTGGGTGTTCCGGCGCGATCTGAGCCCCCGCTCCCGCTGGCTCCTCGTCCTGGCCAATGCCTCGGTGATCGCGGTGCTGGCCACCGCCACGGTGCTGGTCGACGACTTCGAGCGGGCGGCGCGGCGGGCGGTGTACGGGGACCAGGTGCGGGTCGCCGTGCAGACCGGGGTGCAGGAGGTCGTGGTGACCGGTGCCGACCGGGACTCCCTCGGCCTCTATCTGGACGGCCGGCTGCGGGTCAGCGCCCGCGACGAGTACCGCTACCACGAGGCGCTGGTGCACCCCGCGATGAACGGGGCCCGCGCCCGGGTGCTCATCCTCGGCGGCGGCGACGGCCTCGCCGCCCGCGAGGTGCTGCGCTACCGGGACGTGCGCGCGGTCACCGTCGTCGAGCTGGACCCCGCCGTCACCCGACTGGCCCGTACCGACCCCGCCCTCTCCGAGTTGAACGGCCACGCCTTCCGCGACCCCCGGCTCACGGTGGTCGGGGCGGACGCCTTCCCCTGGCTCCGGGCCGACCACGGCCGGTACGACGTGGTGGTCTCCGACCTCCCGGACCCGGGCATCACCGCGAGTACGAAGCTGTATTCGGCCGAGTTCTACGGGCTGATCGCGGAGGCCCTGGCCCCGGACGGGCGGCTCGTGGTGCACGCCGGACCGCTGGGGGCCCGGCCGCGGACCTTCTGGACGGTGGAGGCATCGGTGCGCGCGGGCGGCCTCGCGACCCGCCCCTACCGCGTCACCGGCCGGTACGCGGGTTTCGCCGCGAGCCCGGACCGGGGCGGCGGGGAGGACCGGGAGCGGGAGGACTGGGGCTTCCTCCTCGCCGGCCCGGGCGAGGCCCCCCGGGCCGCGCTGGCCGCCGGAGGGCCCGAGCCGCGCTCGCTGCGGGGCCGGGAGCTGCGCGAGGGAGCGCGGGCCGCGGCCGAGGCCCGGCTGCCGGGGCTGCTCCCCTCGACGCTGGTCCACCCGAGGTACTGGGAAGAGACGTGAGCCCGCCGTGCGCGGTCCTCGGCTTTCGGCGGCCGAAGCGCTGACGTTCGGGGCCGTGGCCGATTAGGCTCGGTTGCCATGGAGCATGAGGTGTTCGTTCCGGTTCCCGTCCCGACCCTGCTGCGCACTCTGGGCGATCCCGCCCGGGTCGCCCGCTGTGTCCCCGGCCTCCAGCAGGACGCCGACGCGTCGGCGTCGCCCCTGGCGGGCCGGCTGAAGCTGCGGGCCGGCGGCCACACCATCACCTACCGGGGCGAGCTGCGGCTCACCGGCCCGGAGGGAGACCGCTTCTCCGTCACCGGGAAGGGTGTGGAGGCCCGGGGCACCGGTGCGGTCGAGCTGGCCCTGACCATCGGCCTCACGGCGGCGGACGGCGGGACGACGATCGCATACAGCGGTACGGCCGACGGGGACGGGCGGCTGGTCGAGCTGGAGGAGGGCGCGGCGCTCGCGGCCGCCCACCGGCTCCTGGACCGCTTCACCCAGCAGCTGGTGACGGAGTCCCTGGCGGCGCGGGATGACGGGCACGCCGACGCCGACACGGGCGCCGACGCGGACGACGCCGTTGCCGCGGAGGGGCTTGAGGGCGACGAGAGCGACGGGGCCGACGCCGTTGCCGTGGAGGGGCTTGAGGGCGACGAGAGCGACGACGGCTCCGGGTCCGTCTTCGACTCGCCCGTGCCGCCGCCCTCGCTCGACCCCGTCGCCGGGGTGGAGTTCACCGTTCCGGACGAACTGCCCGCCGAGGCCGCACACGCCCGCCGCACCATGATCGGACGCAGCGCCGAGGAGGTCGACCACGCACCGCCGCGCGGCCGCTACGCCCCCGTGCCCTCCCCGGAGGCGGGCGGTGCGAGCACCACCCTGCGGTGGGTCGCCCCCGCCGCCGCCCTCGCGCTCGCCTCCGCCGTGGTGCTGGGCCGTGCGTTGCGGCGCCGGAGGCCGTGAGCCGCCAGTAGGGTCGTCGGGTGAGCAGCAGCGAAGAGAACGTCAGGCTGACCGTCGGCGCAGCCGAGTTGACCGTCGACCCCGTGCACGGCTGCCGGATCAGCAGCCTGCGGATCGGGCCCACCGAACTGCTCCGCCAGGGCGATCGGTACGGCTGCTTCCCGATGGTCCCCTGGTGCGGACGTACGGGGTACGGGCAGTTCCGCAACGGCGACGAGCTCCACGAGCTGCCGCTGAACTCCCCGCCGCACGCCATCCACGGCACCGGCCGGGACACTTCCTGGCACCCCGCCCACACGGCCGCCGACCTGGCCGAGGGTCGGGCGGCCTTCTACTACGACCTCGCGAAGCCCTGGCCGTACGAGGGCCGGGTGACGCAGACCTTCGAGCTGACCGAGGACACGCTCACGCTGGGGCTCGCCGTCGAGACGTACGGCACCTCCTTCCCGGCCCAGGCCGGCTGGCACCCCTGGTTCCACCGCACCCTCGACGGCCGGGACGCCGAGCTGTCCTTCGACGCCGCCTGGCAGGAGGAGCGGGGCGGGGACCATCTGCCGACCGGGCGGCGCACCGACCCGCGACCCGGTCCGTGGGACGACTGCTTCGGCATGCCCGACGGCGTGGACGTGAAGATCACCTGGCCGGAGCGGCTGGAGCTGACGGTGAAGAGCCGCGGCGAGTGGGTGGTGGTCTACGACGAGCAGGACGAGGCCGTCTGCGTGGAACCGCAGTCCGGTCCGCCGAACGGGCTGAACACCGCGCCCCGCCTGGTGACCCCGATCGACCCGCTGGAGATGACCACGACCTGGAGCTGGACGCGGCTCTGACCCGGTGCCCGGCGGTGGGCCCGTGCGGCACCGCTTACCCTCGTGGACATGACTGACGTACGCGCTGACCTGCTCCAGCAGATCAAGGACAAGGCCGTGGTGCACGGCAAGGTGACCCTTTCCTCGGGTCTGGAAGCCGACTGGTACATCGACCTGCGCCGGATCACGCTGGACGGCAAGGCCGCGCCGCTGGTCGGGCAGGTCATGCTCGACGCCACCGCCGAGCTGGACTACGACTGCGTCGGCGGGCTGACGCTCGGGGCCGACCCGGTCGCCACCTCGATGCTGCACGCCTCCGCCGCCCGGGGTAAGAGCCTGGACGCCTTCGTCGTCCGCAAGGCGCAGAAGGCGCACGGGATGCAGCGCCGGATCGAGGGCACGGACGTCAAGGGCCGCCGCTGCCTGGTCGTCGAGGACACCTCGACCACGGGCGGCTCGCCCCTGACCGCCGTCGAGGCGGTCCGTGAGGCGGGCGGCGAGGTCGTCGCCGTCGCCGTGATCGTCGAGCGCGGGGCCGCCCCGGCCATCGCCGAGGCCGGTCTGCCGTACGTCCACGTGTACTCGGTGGCCGATCTCGACCTGGGCTGAACCCGCTCCGGACCCGGTTTCACGTGAAACCGGGTCCGCCGGGTGGAGCCCGGGGGCAAGTCTGGGAAGATGGGGGCGACGATGACGTCGCCCCCAGGTCAGGGACTCACAGCCTGCACACCCGCACATCCCAAGGAGCGGTCAGATGCCCATCGCAACCCCCGAGGCCTACGCCGAGATGCTCGACCGGGCAAAGGCGGGCAAGTTCGCCTACCCGGCCATCAACGTGACCTCGTCCCAGACCCTGCACGCCGCGCTGCGCGGCTTCGCGGAGGCCGAGAGCGACGGCATCGTCCAGATCTCCACCGGTGGTGCGGAGTTCCTGGGCGGCCAGTACAGCAAGGACATGGTCACGGGCGCCGTCGCCCTGGCCGAGTTCGCCCACATCGTTGCCGCGAAGTACGACGTCACCATCGCGCTGCACACCGACCACTGCCCCAAGGACAAGCTGGACGGGTACGTACGTCCGCTGCTCGACGTCTCCGCCGAGCGCGTCGCCAAGGGTCTGAACCCGCTGTTCCAGTCCCACATGTGGGACGGTTCGGCCGAGACCCTCGCCGACAACCTGGCCATCGGCCAGGAGCTGCTGGCCAAGGCCGCCGCCGCCAAGATCATCCTTGAGGTCGAGATCACCCCGACCGGCGGTGAGGAGGACGGCGTCACGCACGAGATCAACGACGAGCTGTACACGACCGTCGACGACGCGCTGCGTACCGCCGAGGCGCTCGGCCTGGGCGAGAAGGGCCGCTACCTGCTGGCCGCCTCCTTCGGCAACGTCCACGGTGTCTACAAGCCGGGCAACGTCGTGCTCCGCCCCGAGCTGCTGAAGGACCTCCAGGCGGGCGTCTCCGAGAAGTACGGCAAGCCGGCCGGCAGCCAGCCGTTCGACTTCGTCTTCCACGGCGGCTCGGGCTCCACCGCCGAGGAGATCGTCACCGCGCTGGAGAACGGCGTCGTGAAGATGAACCTCGACACCGACACCCAGTACGCCTTCACCCGCCCGGTCGCGGACCACATGTTCCGCAACTACGACGGTGTCCTGAAGGTCGACGGCGAGGTCGGCAACAAGAAGACCTACGACCCCCGCACCTGGGGCAAGCTCGCCGAGGCCGGCATGGCCGCGCGCGTCACCGAGGCCTGCGCGAACCTGCGCTCCACGGGCACGAAGCTGAAGTAGTCACCCGTCCGCACGGACGTACGGTGCCGGGCCCGGTCCTCCTCGGAGGGCCGGGCCCGACGCCGTGCCGGGAGAGAAGAGGATCTGCTGTGGGCGCGCCCTACGATTTCGATACCGCCGTCGACCGCCGGGGCACCTGGTGCGTCCAGTGGGACGGGGTCGCCGACCGTTTCGGCGTCGACGGCCTGCTGCCGTTCACCATCTCCGACATGGACTTCGCCACCGCCCCCGAGGTCCTGGCCGCGCTCCGGGCCCGCCTGGACCACGGGGTGTTCGGCTACACCACCTGGCAGCAGGACGACTTCCGCTCGGCGATAGCCCACTGGTACGCGACCCGGTACGGCACCGAGATCGACACCGGGCAGCTCGTCTACGGGCCGTCCGTGCTCAGCCAGCTCTCCCAGCTGCTCCAGATGTGGACGGAGGAGGGAGACGGCGTCGTCGTCCACACCCCTGTGTACGACGGTTTCCGCAAGGCGATCACCGGGCTCGGGCGGGAGCTGCGCGGGGTGCCGGTGGGGGACGAGGAGGCGCTGGAACGGGAGCTTTCGCGGCGCGATGCGAAGGTGCTGGTGCTGTGCTCGCCCCACAACCCGACCGGCCGGGTGTGGACGGCCGACGAGCTGGCCCGGACGGCGGCGCTCGCCGAGCGGTACGGGGTCGCGGTGATCAGCGACGAGATCCACGCGGACTTCGTGCACGACGACGGTGCGGGGCGCGTCCATGTGCCGTGGACGCGGGTGGCGGGCGACGGCCGGTGGGCGCTGATCACGTCCGGGTCGAAGGCGTTCAACTTTCCTGCGCTGACCGGCTCCTACGGGTTCATCGGGGACCCCGGTGACCGGGCTGAGTTCCTGCGGCGGATGGAGACGGCGGAGGGGCTGGCCTCGCCGGCCGTCCTGTCGCTGACCGCGCACATCGCGGCGTACCGGGAGGGGGCGGCGTGGCTGGACGCGGTACGGGCGTATGTGGCGGGGAATCTGGGTCACGTCGCGGAGCGGCTGGGGGCCGCCTTCCCCGAACTGGGCTGGCGGCCGCCGCAGGCCGGATACCTGGCCTGGATCGACCTGCGGCCACTGGGAGTGGATGAGTCCGCGTTGCAGCGGGTGCTGGTGGAGCGGGAGAGGGTGGCGATCATGGGGGGTTCGGTCTACGGGGCGCCGGGGTTCGTCCGGCTGAACGTGGGGTGTCCCCGGGGGAAGGCGGAGTTGGGGGTGGAGGCGTTGGTGCGGGGCGTGCAGGCCGTGCGCTAGTCGCTGATTTCGGGGGTTCCGCCCCCGCCCCCGGTCCTCACTCGCCGGAGGGGCTTGAAGTGCGGGCCCCTTGGTGCTCCTCAATCGCCGAAGGGGCTCGATTGGGGCACGCTGGCCTCATGGTTCCAGCTTCCTCCGCCCCCGGGGAGATCCGGGTCGCCTCGCCCGTCGGGCGCTGGGTCGTGCTGACCACCGTGCTCGGGTCCGGCATGGCGATGCTCGACTCCACCGTCATCAACGTCGCCCTGCCCCGTATCGGCGAGGACCTCGGCACCGATCTGGCCGCCCTCCAGTGGACCGTCAACGCCTACATGCTCACGCTCGCCGGGCTGATCCTCCTCGGCGGGGCGCTCGGGGACCGGTACGGTCGCCGCCGGGTGTTCGTCGTCGGGGTGGTCTGGTTCGCCGTGGCCTCGCTGCTCTGCGGGATCGCGCCGAACGCCGGCGTGCTCATCGCCGCCCGGGCCCTCCAGGGCGTCGGCGGGGCGCTCCTCACGCCGGGGTCCCTCGCGCTCATCCAGGCCAGTTTCCATCCGGACGACCGGGCGCGGGCCGTGGGGCTCTGGTCCGGGTTCGGCGGGGTCGGGGCGGCCGTGGGACCGTTCGTGGGCGGGTGGCTCGTGGACGGGCCCGGATGGCGGTGGGTGTTCCTGCTGAATCTGCCGCTCGCCGCGATCTGCGTACCCGTCGCGCTCCGGCACGTACCGGAGTCGCGGGATCCGGCGGCGCACGGGCGGTTCGACGTGCTCGGGGCCGCCCTCGGGGCCCTGGCCCTCGCCGGGGTGACGTACGCGCTGATCGAGGCCCCGGAACAGGGCGCCTCCCCGCTCGTGGTCGGGTCGGCCGCCGGCGGTCTGCTGCTGGGGGCCGCGTTCGTGCGGGTGGAGCGGCGGCGGGCCGACCCCATGGTGCCGCCGTCGATCTTCCGCTCCCGGCTGTTCACCTCGGTCAACCTGGTGACCTTCTGCGTCTACGCGGCCCTCGGCGGCTTCTTCTTCCTCTCCGCGATCCAGCTCCAGGTCGTCGCCGGGTACTCGGCGCTGGGGGCCGGTACCGCGCTGCTGCCCACCACCGTGCTGATGCTGCTCTTCTCCGCCTCCGCCGGTGAGCTGGGGCGGCGCATCGGGCCCCGTGTCCCGCTCACCGTGGGGCCGCTCCTGGCCGCCGCCGGGATGCTCCTGATGCTGCGGGTGGGGCCGGGCAGTGCCTCCTTCGGCGGGTACGTCACCGAGGTGCTGCCCGCCGTCCTGGTGCTCGGCGCCGGGCTCGTCGTGGTCGTCGCGCCGCTCACCGCGACCGTCCTGGCCGCCGTGGACGCCGGACGGGCCGGTCTGGCCAGCGGCATCAACAACGCCGCCGCCCGGGCCGCCGGGCTCATCGCGGTGGCGGCCCTGCCGCTGCTGGCCGGGATGGGGCCCGAGGCGTACCGGGACGCGGGCGAGTTCGCCACGACCTTCCGGCGGGCGATGCCGATGTGCGCGGCGCTGCTGGTCGCCGGTGCGGTCCTCGCGTGGTGGACGGTGCGCGCCCCGGCCGCCACCGCCGCCGTCCGGGGCGAGCGGCCCGAGTGCGCGGTGCACTGCGGGGTCACCGCCCCGCCGCTGGAGCCGGAGCGGCGGGAGGGGTGAGACCCGCCCGGGGCGCGGTCCCGCCGGGACGTGACGGCAGGCACACTTGGACCATGTCCATCCACGAGAACCTGCTCGGGGGCCCCGCCCCGACCCACCTCCCCGACGACCCCGAGCCGCGCGAGCTGCTCGCCGCCGGCACCCCGCCCACCGAGGTCGCCGCGAAGTACCCCACCTCCTCGCTCGCCTGGGCGCAGCTCGCCGACGAGGCGTTCGAGGGCGGCCGGGTCGTCGAGTCGTACGCATACGCCCGTACCGGCTACCACCGCGGACTCGACTCCCTGCGCCGGGCCGGCTGGAAGGGCCACGGGCCCGTCCCGTTCGAGCACGAGCCGAACCGCGGCTTCCTGCGCGCCCTGCACGCCCTGGCCAGGGCGGCGGGCGCGATCGGCGAGACGGAGGAGCACGAGCGCTGCACGACGTTCCTGCGCGACTCCTCGCCGACCGCCGCCGACATCCTGGGCTGAGCCCCGCCGCGCAGACCCGAGCCGCTCCCCGCCCGAGCACGATGGGCGGGGAGCCGCTTAGTATGCGAGCAGGGGACCGGAGCTCCATCACCTCACGGAAGGGGCGGACCGCTACCCGGAAGCTCGTGTCGAGGAGACAGAAATGTCGACCAACCACCCCGACCCCGAAGCCACCGGTGCGGACACCCCGTACCTGGACTTCGCGGGCACGACTCCGTACGAGGACTATGTCCAGGCGGATGTCCTGACCCACCTCCAGCACCTGCGCTCGGACGATCCCGGCGAGATGGTCTTCCTGGTCACCACCCAGGTCATGGAGCTGTGGTTCACGGTCATCGTCCATGAGTGGGAGACCGCCACCCGCGCCCTGCGCGAGGACCGCATACCCGTCGCGCGCGACGCCCTGAAGCGTTCGCTGCGCGAGCTGGAGGCGCTCAACGAGTCCTGGCGGCCGCTGGCCGGACTCACCCCCGCCCAGTTCAACTCCTACCGGGGGTCCCTCGGCGAGGGGTCCGGGTTCCAGTCCGCGATGTACCGGCGGATGGAGTTCCTGCTCGGCGACAAGTCCGCCTCCATGCTGGTGCCGCACCGGGGCGCGCCCCGCGTCCACGCCGAGCTGGAGAAGGCGCTCGGGGAGCCCAGCCTGTACGACGAGACCCTCGCCCTGCTGGCCCGGCGCGGGTACGCCATCCCCGAGGCCGTCACCAACCGGGACCTGACCAAGCGGTACGAGCCGTCGCCCGAGGTCGAGGCCGTGTGGGCGGAGATCTACGCCTCCGACGACCAGAACGACGAGCTGGTCCGCCTCGGTGAGCTGCTCACCGATGTCGGCGAGCTGGTGTGGCGATGGCGCAACGACCACCTCGTCGCCACCCGCCGCGCGATGGGTTCCAAGACCGGCACCGGCGGTTCCGCCGGGGTTGCCTGGCTGGAGAAGCGCGCCACGAAGAACGTGTTCCCGGAGCTGTGGACGGCGCGTAGCCATGTCTGAGACCACCACCGCGACCAGGACGGAAGACCTCCGCGCGCGGGCGCTGAAGCTCGACGCCACCGACCCGCTCGCCGCCCGCCGCGAGCTCTTCGCGCTCGACGACGGCGTCTACCTCGACGGCAACTCGCTGGGCGCGCTGCCCGTCCACGTCCCCGCCCGGGTGCAGGACGTCCTCACCCGCCAGTGGGGCCAGCTGCGCATCCGGTCCTGGGGCGAGAGCGGCTGGTGGACCGCGCCCGAGCGGATCGGCGACCGGATCGCCCCGCTCGTCGGGGCCGCCGCCGGGCAGATCGTCGTCGGCGACTCGACCAGCGTGAACGTCTTCAAGGCCGTCGTCGCCGCGGCCCGGATCGCGGGCGAGGGACGCGACGAGATCCTGGTTGACGCGACGACCTTTCCCACGGACGGGTACATCGCGGCGTCCGCCGCCCGGCTCACCGGCCACCGGCTCGTGCCCGTCGCGCCGGACGACGTACCGGCCGCGCTCGGTCCTCGTACCGCCGTGGTCCTGCTCAACCACGTCGACTACCTCTCCGGCCGGCTGCACGACCTGCCCGGGCTGACCGCCGCCGTCCACGCGGCGGGCGCGGTCGCGGTGTGGGACCTCTGCCACAGCGCCGGCGCGCTGCCCGTCGGGCTCGACGAGCACGGGGTGGACCTGGCGGTCGGCTGTACGTACAAGTACCTCAACGGCGGCCCCGGTTCGCCCGCGTACCTGTACGTGGCCGAGCGCCACCAGGCCGCCTTCGACTCGCCGCTGCCGGGCTGGAACTCGCACGCCGACCCGTTCGGCATGACGCCCGGCTACGCCCCCGCGGACGGTTCCGTACGGGGCCGGGTCGGCACCCCCGACATCGTCTCCATGCTGACGCTGGAAGCGGCGCTCGACGTCTGGGACGGGGTGTCGGTGGACACCGTACGAGCCAAGTCCCTGGCGCTGACGGACTTCTTCCTGGAGTGCGTCGAGGCGTACGTTCCGGCGGGCCGGGTCACCTCCGGCACCCCGGCCGCGCACGCCGAACGCGGCAGTCAGGTCGCCCTGCGCTGCGACGAGGCCGAGCCCGTGATGCGCCGCCTCATCGAGCGGGGCGTCGTCGGCGACCTGCGGCCGCCGGACGTGCTGCGGTTCGGCTTCACCCCGCTGTACGTCGGATTCGCCGACGCGGAGCGGGCGGCGCGGGTGCTGGCCGAGGTGCTGGCGGAAACCCCGCCGTCCGGCCCGGCCGCCTGACGGGACGTCAAGGTCTGTTCGACCGGACGGGGACGGTGCCGAGTGCTGGTACCGTCCCCGCAGGTCAACCCAGTTGGCCACCGGACGCGGGAACAGAACGCAGGCACAGGCGCAGGCCACGGGCAGAGGACGGTTGAGCAGCATGTCGGATTCCCCGGGATTCCCGGACTCTGCGGCGCGTGATCGGGACGAGGCGGAGAGCGCGTCGGCGTTCGCCCATCCTTCCGTCGCCCCCGACGCCACCGCCGCCTACGGGGACCACCCGGACCAGGTCGTCGACTTCTACGCCCCGCGCGACGGCCGCACCGGCGCCCCGCTCGTCGTCTTCCTGCACGGCGGCGCCTGGCGCTCCCGCTACGACCGGGTCCACGCCTCCCCGCTCGCGGACTTCCTGGCCCGCCGGGGCTTCGCCGTGGCCAACGTGGAGTACCGGCGCGGCGGCGACGACATCCCGCAGCAGCGCGGCGGCGGGAGCGGGCCGGCGCCCGCCGGTGCGGACCCGGTCGCGGGGCGCTGGCCGGAGACCTTCGACGACGTGGCCGCGGCGCTGGACGCGATGCCCGTGCTGGCCGCCCGCGAGCTGCCGGGCGCCGATGTGCGGCGGATCGTGGTCACCGGGCACTCGGCTGGCGGGCACCTCGCCCTGTGGGCGGCGGCGCGCCACGTCCTGCCCGAGGGGTCGCCGTGGCGGCTGCCCGCCCCGCCGCCGCTGCGCGGGGTCGTCGCCCTGGCCCCGATCGCGGACTTCGCGACGGCGGTCCGGCTGGGGGTGTGCGGCGGTGCGGTCACACAGCTGCTGGGCGGGGAGGCCGGTCTCGCGGACCGGGCGGCGCACGCCGACCCCGGGGCGCTGCTGCCGACCGGGATCGCCACCGCGATCGTGCAGGGAGTCGATGACATCGTCGTCCCGCAGGCCGTCTCCGAGGCGTACGTCGACGCGGCGGCCCACGCCGGCGAGACGGTCGGGCTGACGCTGCTCGGCGGCGTCGGGCACTTCCCGCTGATCGACCCGGCCGCCGACGCCTGCGCCGTCGTCGCCGAGGAGATCACCCAGCTCGCCTGGTGAACCCTTCCCGGAACGCGTGAATAGAGGACGGAAACTGTCCTCCAGGGTCTCTACCTTGGTCGTGTTGCCGCTCGGACGGAGTCGCAACCGACGAAGGAGATCCTCATGACGATCCTGGTGACCGGAGCCACGGGAACGGTCGGCCGCCGCGTGGTCGAGCAGCTGCTGGAGCGCGGCGAGCACGTCCGGGCCCTCACCCGCGACCCGGAGCGGGCGCAGTTCCCGGCCGGGGTCGAGGTCGCCGGCGGCGACCTCACGGACCCGGCGTCGCTGGCTCCCGCGCTGCACGGCGTGACCGGGCTGCACCTCATCACCTTCGGCGGAGCCCTCTTCGCGCCGCTGGAGACCGCCGACGAGATCCTCGCCCTGGCGAAGGAGGCGGGCGTGCGCCGGGTGACCGTGCTGCACGGCGGCGGGGACACCCCGATGGAGACGGCGGTGCGCGCGAGCGACTTCGCCTGGACGGTCGTGATGCCCGTGGAGTTCATGGCGAACGCCTTGGAGTGGGCCCCCGGCATCCGGAGCGAGGGCGTGGTCCGCGAGCCGTTCGTGGACCGGCTGAGCGCGATGGTCCACGAGTCGGACATCGGCGCGGTGGCGGCCGTCGCACTCACCGAGGACGGTCACGGCGGCCAGGTGTACCTGGTCACCGGACCGGAGGTGCTGACCGTCCGCGACAGGACGACGACCATCGGCGCGGCGCGGGGCGCGGAGGTGGAACTGGTCGAGCTCACCGAGGAGCAGGCGCTGGAGACCTGGCGGGGCCAGGGCATGCCGGAGGACGTGATCGCGTTCCTGATCGGCGTCTACCGGGACACCCCGCTGGAGGGCCGGACCGTCTCCGGCACGGTCGAGAAGGTCACCGGGCGGCCGGCCCGGACCTTCGCCCAGTGGGCCGGGGAGCACGCGCACCACTTCCGCGCGGAGGCCTGACCGGACCTCCGGGACGGTACGGGGGAGGCGGGTAGTCCCTGAGACGGACGCTCCGGAATCCGTAGCGATGCTGACGACCCGCCGTCCGCCGCCGCCTACCGTGGAAACGTGACCGAGACCCAGACGAAGACCAGTAGCCCGGAGTTCCGGGCAGCCGCAGGGGCGATAGACGGCCTGCGGGACGACCTCCTGCGCAACGTGTTCGCCTACCGGCCGTTGCCGCCGCTCAACCCCGACGGACGGATCGTCCGGCGGCTGCCCGAAGGGCTGCGCAGGGTCGTCGTCTGGACCCCGCACGCCCTGGTGCTGTTCGCCGCCTTCCTCGTGATGATGGCCGGGTTCGCCGAGTGGGAGTTCCGCTTCCTGATGGGCGTGGTGCCCGCGATTCCGGTGGCGATGACCCTCATCAGGCCGGTCGCCGCGTTCTGGGCGTCGATGGTGGCGACCGTCTTCTGCGCCGTCCTCGGCAGCGAGGGGCTGTGGGGGCCGAGCGCGTTCATGGCCCAGGTGGTGGTCCTGGTGGTCGTGGCCGCCCGGACCCGCCCCCGTGCGGCCGCCTGGATGTGGCTGCTGACCCTGTTCTTCGGGATGCTGCTGGAGGGCGGCGACCCGTCGATCACCGCGCCCGTGGCCACCCTCTCCGCCTTCGCGCTGCTCGTCGTCGCCGTGGTCCAGATCCGGCGCGACGCCGAACGCGAGGTCACCGTCCAGCGCACCGTCACCGCCGTCGAGCGCGACCGGCGCACGTTGCTGGAGGAGCGCACCACCATCGCCCGGGAGCTGCACGACGTGGTGGCCCACCACATGTCGGTCGTCGCGATCCAGGCCGAGGCCGCCCCCTACCGGGTGGAGAATCCGCCGCCGGAGCTGGAGCAGGCCTTCGTCACCATCCGGGAGAACGCCGTGGCCGCCCTCACCGAACTGCGCCGCGTCCTCGGGGTCGTACGGGCGGAGGACTACGAGGCCCCGGACGCCCCGCAGCCCACCCTCGCCGCGCTCGACGGGCTCCTGGACAACGTCCGCGAGACGGGCCTGGAGACGGAGAAGGTGATCACCGGGGCCGTCCGCGAGCTGCCGCAGGGCGTCGAGCTGTCGGCGTACCGGATCGTCCAGGAGGCCCTGAGCAACAGCCTGCGGCACGCGCCGGGCGCCTCGGCCAGGGTCGAGCTCGGCTATGTCCTCGGCGGGCTCGGGCTGCGCGTGGTCAACGGCCCGCCGCGGGGCCTGGCCAAGCCCTCACCCGGTGCCGGGCACGGGATCACCGGGATGCGGGAGCGGGTCGCGATGCTGAACGGCGAGATGACGGCCGGGACGACGGCCGACGGCGGGTACGAGGTCGCGGTGTTCCTCCCCGTGCCGCTGTCCGAGCAGCCGGAGCGGCCGGAGTCCCGGGACGCGGCCGAAGGCACCGCGGACACCGTCGTCGTCGACCGGGACGGCCGGGCATGAGCGACACCGACATCCGGGTCCTGATCGTCGACGACCAGATGATGGTCCGCGAGGGCTTCTCGGTCCTGCTCAACGCGATGCCCGGGATCACCGTGGTGGGCGAGGCCCTGGACGGCCGGCAGGCGCTCGACCAGGTCGCCGCCCTGCGCCCGGACGTCGTCCTGATGGACATCCGCATGCCGGAGATGAACGGCATCGAGGCGACCCGCGAGATCGTCGCGCGGGACGCCGACGCGAAGGTCCTGGTGCTGACGACCTTCGACCTCGACGAGTACGTCTACCAGGCGCTGCGGGCCGGAGCCTCGGGCTTCCTCCTCAAGGACGCCTCGGCCCGGCAGCTCGCCGACGGGGTGCGGGTGGTGGCCTCGGGCGAGGCGCTGCTCGCCCCGACGGTCACCCGGCGGCTGATCACCGAGTTCTCCAAGCTCGCGGAGACCCCGCGGCCGCCGGCGCTGGCCCGGATCGGGGATCTCACCGAGCGTGAGACGGAGGTGCTCGTCCTCATCGCGCAGGGGCTCTCCAACGCGGAGATCGCCTCGCATCTGATCGTCGCCGAGTCCACGATCAAGACGCATGTGAGCCGCATCCTGGTGAAGCTGGGGCTGCGCGACCGGACCCAGGCGGCGGTGTTCGCGTACGAGGCGCGGCTGGTCACCCCGGGGTAGCGGACCTGCGCCGGGGTCTTGCGGCGGGCGTGGGCGCGGGTAGCGTCGGGCCATGCACGTGTCCTTCGACCCCTGGTCGCCCGCGTTCGTCGCCGATCCCTACCCCGCCTACACCGCGCTGCGCGCCGCCGGCCGGGCGCACTGGTTCGAGCCGACGGGGCAGTGGCTGGTCCCGCACCACTCCGACGTGTCGGCCCTGCTGCGCGACCGGCGCCTCGGGCGTACGTATCTGCACCGCTTCAGCCACGAGGAGTTCGGCCGGACCCCGCCGCCGCCCGAGCACGAGCCGTTCACCACGCTCAACGGGCAGGGCATCCTCGACCTGGAGGCCCCCGACCACCCCCGGATCCGGCGGCTGATCTCCAAGGCGTTCACCCCGCGTACGGTCGAGGACCTCGCCCCGACCGTGCGGCGGCTGGCGGCCGAGCTGGTCGACGCGTTCGTGGCCAAGGGCGGCGGGGACCTGCTGGCGGAGGTCGCGGAGCCGCTGCCGGTCGCCGTCATCGCCGAGATGCTGGGCGTCCCGGAGGCGGACCGGGGGCTGCTGCGGCCCTGGTCGGCGGCGATCTGCGGGATGTTCGAGCTGAACCCGTCGCCGGAGACCGCGGCCGCCGCCGTCCGCGCCTCGGTGGACTTCTCCGCGTATCTGCGCGGGCTGATCGCCGAGCGGCGCACCGACCCCGGCGACGACCTGATCTCGGCGCTCATCGCCGCCCACGACGAGGGCGAGCGGCTGACCGAGCAGGAGATGGTCTCCACCTGTGTGCTGTTGCTGAACGCGGGCCACGAGGCGACGGTGAACACCACCGTCAACGGCTGGCGGACCCTCTTCCACCACCCGGAGCAGCTGGCCGCCCTGCGCGCCGACCCCGCGCTGCTGCCCACCGCGATCGAGGAACTGCTGCGCTACGACACCCCGTTGCAGATGTTCGAGCGCTGGGTGCTGGACGACATCGAGATCGACGGCCAGGTGATCGGGCGGGGCGCGGAGGTGGCGCTGCTGTTCGGCTCGGCCAACCGGGACCCGGAGCGGTTTTCGCGTCCGGACGTCCTGGATCTGTCCCGTACGGACAACCCGCACATCACCTTCGGCGCGGGCATCCACTTCTGTCTGGGCGCCCCGCTGGCCCGGCTGGAGCTGGCCGCGTCCTTCGGGGAGCTGCTGCGGACGGCGCCCGCGCTGCGGATGACCGCGGAGCCGGAGTGGCAGCCGGGGTATGTGATCCGGGGGCTGAGGGAGCTGCGGGCGGAGGTGTAGGCCGCCGGCCCGGGGGCGTCGGCTCAGCAGGGGCCGGAGCACTCCGGACTCGGAGCCCCGGCCAGCGCGTCCGCGGCGACGCCGAGCGCGAAGAGGACGGCGATGGCCGCGACGAACGAGTGCCCGCTTCCCGTCGCCCCGGACCAGGAAGAACACCGCCAGGGCCGCCGCCGTCCCGCCGAGGACCATGAGGGGCAGGCCGACCCAGAGCACGTTCCAGTTGGAGGCGCCCTCGAAGCCGTCGAGGAGGCCGTCCTTGCCGTGCGGCGCCCAGAGCACGATGCCCGCGAGCGCTCCGGCGAAGGCGGTCACGCAGCCGGAGGTTCCGACGACGGCTTCGCGCCGCGAGTCCTGGAGCTCCATGAGCCGGGAGACGCGCCGCGCGCGGGCGCGGTTCCGCTGTTTCCGGGGGGCGCGTCTCAAGCCCCTCCGGCGATCGAGGAGCGGGGGGGCGGGGGCAGCGCCCCCGGAACGGCAGCGCCCCCGGAACTACGTCAGCGGATACGACTTCCGCCCCGACGCCTCGTCGATCTCGTCGTGCGCCTTGGTCAGCAGTTTCATCGCCAGTTCGTTGAGCGCCCTGGCCCCCGCGATCTCCTCGCCGACCCGCTGCTGGTCGGCGTCCGAGGGGTGGCGGCTGGCGTAGCCGTGGGCGCGTACCTCTGTTCCGTCGGAGAGGCGGACGAGCGCCGCCGCGCGCGTGCGGTGGGCGTCCTCCTCGAATTCGAGGTCGATGTGCCATCCGACAGCGATCCTGGTCATGACGGTCACCTCCGGGACCGGGCGGGAACGGGACGGCTCCGGGCCGTCTCCTACCAGCGTGCGCCCGCCGCCGGGTCCGCGCTCGCCGGGCCAGGCAGCATCAGCCCCCAGGCGCCCGCCCGGACGGTCCAGGTCCGGGTCCGCACCGGCCCCCCGGTCTGTATGTCCGCCCGGTAGCGGAAGTCCGCGCCGGAGACCGTGACGGCCTTGGCCTCCGCCGTCACGTCCTCGCCGGAACGGGTGCGGACGACGACGTCGGCGAGGCCCCCGCCGCCCTGGGAGGTCACCGAGAGGCCCCGGACGGGCGTGTCCAGGTCGCTCAGCAGCACCCCATCCGCCTCGATGCGCAGGCGGTGCGTGCCCGGGTTCGTCGTGGCGGCGACCGGGGCCGGGCGGACCAGGGAGGTCACCAGCGAGCGGCAGGTGTCCCAGACGGTCGTGGCACCCGTGTGCGGGGTCCCGGAGCCGGGCGGCGGGGGTGGCTGGGCCGGGATGCGCAGGCGGCCCAGGACCACGCCGTCGCTGTCGTCGACCAGCAGGTCCAGGCGGCGCACCGCACCGTCCAGCGCGGTGCGGGCCGCCGCCACCGCGCCCCGGGGGACGCCGAGGGCGTGGGCGACCTCCAGCGCGTGCGCCGCGCCGACCGGGATCAGGGAGAGGACGCCGGCGGCCAGCTCCCGTTCGCGGTGCAGCTGGGCGACGGCGCGCAGCAGCGCATGGTCGTCACCGACGACGACGGGCCTGCGCGCACCCCGCCGGGACAGGGCCCGGGCGAACTCCTCGGGGGTGTCCGGAAGGCAGATCTTGGCGTGCGCACCGGCGCTCAGCACGTCCTTGGCGATACGGACGGACTCGCCGTCGGTCCGGCGGGCGACCGGGTCGATGACCACCAGGAGCTGGTCGTCGCCGTCGCCGGGGGGCTCTGCAGCCGACACCTCGGTCCTTCCTCGGGTAGCATCTTGGTGCAAGAGCCCCTTGCGCTATTGCGCCAGGGGCTTCGTCTATTCCGGGGCACCCGGTTCGACGGCTCAGGCTTTGCCGTACATCGTCGTACGGCAGGTACGACCTAGACGTACGCCCCCTGACCTTGGACATGCCCCGCCCGGAAGGGGTGTACGCCTGTGCCCGCACTTGTGCTGCTCGGTGCTCAGTGGGGTGACGAGGGCAAGGGGAAGGCCACCGATCTCCTCGGTGGATCCGTGGACTATGTCGTGCGATACCAGGGCGGTAACAACGCCGGTCACACGGTCGTCGTAGGCGACCAGAAGTACGCACTTCATCTCCTCCCCTCCGGAATCCTGTCGCCGGGGTGTACCCCGGTCATCGGGAACGGTGTCGTGGTCGACCCGGCGGTCCTGCTCTCCGAGCTGAGCGGTCTGAACGAGCGAGGCGTCGACACGTCCAAGCTTCTGATCAGCGGCAACGCTCATTTGATCACTCCGTACAACGTCACGCTCGACAAGGTGACCGAGCGCTTCCTCGGGAAGCGCAAGATCGGCACGACGGGCCGGGGCATCGGTCCGACGTACGCCGACAAGATCAACCGGGTGGGGATCCGCGTCCAGGACCTCTACGACGAGTCGATCCTGGAGCAGAAGGTGGAGGCGGCCCTGGAGCAGAAGAACCAGCTCCTGGCCAAGGTCTTCAACCGCCGGGCGATCGAGGCCGGCAAGGTCGTGGAGGACATGCTCCAGTACGCGGAGCAGATCAAGCCGTTCGTCGCCGACACGACCCTGATCCTGAACGAAGCCATCGACGACGGCAAGGTGGTGCTCTTCGAGGGCGGCCAGGGCACCCTGCTCGACGTCGACCACGGCACGTACCCCTTCGTCACCTCGTCGAACCCGACGGCGGGCGGAGCCTGCACCGGCGCCGGTGTCGGCCCGACGAAGATCAGCCGTGTCATCGGCATCCTCAAGGCCTATACGACGCGTGTCGGAGCCGGTCCGTTCCCGACCGAGCTGTTCGACGAGGACGGCGAGGCGCTGCGGCGCATCGGCGGCGAGCGCGGTGTCACCACCGGCCGTGACCGCCGCTGCGGCTGGTTCGACGCCCCGATCGCGCGGTACGCGACCCGGGTCAACGGCCTCACCGACTTCTTCCTCACCAAGCTCGACGTCCTCACCGGCTGGGAGCGGATCCCGGTCTGCGTGGCGTACGAGATCGACGGCAAGCGCGTCGAGGAGCTCCCGTACAACCAGACCGACTTCCACCACGCGAAGCCGATCTACGAGACCCTGCCGGGCTGGTCCGAGGACATCACCAAGGCCAAGACCTTCTCCGACCTGCCGAAGAACGCGCAGGGTTACGTGAAGGCCCTGGAGGAGATGTCGGGCGCCCCGATCTCCGCGATCGGCGTCGGCCCCGGCCGGACCGAGACGATCGAGATCAACTCGTTCCTGTAGGCGGTGCTTCGTCCGTGGGGCCCGGGATCGACATGATCCCGGGCCCCACGGCTTTCCCTGACGGACCCACACCTTGACAGGTCCAGACCAATGCGGTTTGGCTGAGGGCTCCCCCCATGTCGGCCCGCCGGAGCGCCCGGGCGTTCGGTGTGCCGCGTCGAAGGAGTGAGCAGCCCTGTCTCGCATCGATCGCTTCACGAAGTTCCTGGCCGCGCCGGCCGCTCTGGCCGCCCTCGTCACGGCGGCCCCCGCCGCCGCCTCGGCCCCCGCCGCCGAGCCCTGCGCGCCGCTCCACAGCGCCACGGCCGACTACCGCGCCGGGGACACCGTCTCCCACCACGGCCGCAACTGGAGCGCCAAGTGGTGGACCCGGGGCGAGAATCCGGGGGCGGGGTCCGCCTGGGCGGACCGGGGGGCCTGTGCGGGAGGGGTGTCCGACTTCGTCATCGGTGAGGAGGAGTTCGACGCGATCTTCCCGGAGCGCGACCCCTTCTACACCTACCAGGGCCTGATCGACGCGCTGCACGCCTACCCGCGCTTCGCCAACGTCGGTACGCCGCAGACGCGGGCCCGGGAGGCGGCGGCGTTCCTGACGCACGCGGACTTCGAGTCGGTGGGGCTCAGGTACGTCAAGGAGATCAACGAGGCCAACTACTGGCGCAAGTGCGACGACACCCAGCCCTTCGGCTGCCCGGCGGGGCGCGAGGCCTACTACGGGCGCGGGCCGATCATGTTCAGCTGGAACTTCAACTACAAGGCCGCCGGGGACGCCCTCGGGCTCGACCTGCTGAACGATCCCTGGCTGGTCGAACGGGATCCGTCCGTCGCCTGGGCCACCGCCCTCTGGTACTGGAACACCCAGAACGGTCCCGGCGCCATGACCTCGCACGACGCGATGGTCGGCGGCGCGGGCTTCGGCGAGACGATCCGCTCGCTCAACGGGGCTCTGGAGTGCGACGGCGGCAACCCGGCGTCGGTGGCCGCGCGGGTGGAGCGGTACGAGCGCATCACCGGCATCGTCGGGGTGGCGCCGGGGTCCGGGCTCACCTGCTGAGTCCGGGGCCGGGCTGTCTTTCGGCAGTCCGGAGGGGAGCGTGCGCTGTCCGCAGGGGGAGCGCACGCTGTCCGCATGCTGGGCGGGCCGGAAGATTTTACTCTGGCCGCCACCCCGGTCAGCGGGCGATCCGGATGGACTCCCTCCGGAATAGCGGCTGTTGAGAGCGCTCATGGCGCGCCGGTCGCGGGGTGTCGCGACCGCCATCGGTGGAACCCCCCTCATTCCGTGCATGGTCTAGACCTTGACAGGTCCAGACCATCCTCGCTTGAGTGTCGGGCACCCCCACAGCGGCGCACGGCCGGACGTCGCGCCGCGTCCTAGGAGTGTGATCACGTGATCCGACGTGTCATGAGCCTGCTGGTCGCGCTCGGCGCGGTCGTCGCGGCGCTCGTCGTCCTTCCCGCCGCCACCGCGCAGGCCGCCACCTGCGCCACGGCCTGGAGCTCCTCCGCCGTCTACACGAACGGCGGCGCGGTCTCGTACAACGGCCGTAACTACACGGCCAAGTGGTGGACCCAGAACGAGCGCCCGGGTTCGTCGGACGTGTGGGCCGACAAGGGCGCCTGCGGTACCGGCGGGGGCGGTGAGGACCCGGGCCAGAGCAACGGATTCGTCGTCAGCGAGGCCCAGTTCAACCAGATGTTCCCGAACCGGAACCCCTTCTACACGTACCAGGGGCTGACCGACGCCCTCAGCGCCTACCCGGCCTTCGCCAACACCGGCAGTGACGAGATCAAGAAGCGCGAGGCCGCCGCCTTCCTCGCCAACGTCAGCCACGAGACCGGCGGGCTGGTGTACATCAAGGAAGTCAACGAGGCGAACTACCCGCACTACTGCGACGCGAGCCAGCCCTACGGCTGCCCGGCCGGCCAGTCCGCGTACTACGGCAAGGGCCCCATCCAGTTGAGCTGGAACTTCAACTACAAGGCCGCCGGTGACGCGCTCGGCATCGACCTGCTGAACAACCCCTACCTGGTCGAGCAGAACGCCGCCATCGCCTGGAAGACCGGCCTCTGGTACTGGAACACCCAGTCCGGCCCCGGCACCATGACCGGCCACAACGCCATCGTCAACGGCGCCGGCTTCGGCGAGACCATCCGCTCCATCAACGGCGCGATCGAGTGCAACGGCGGCAACCCGGCCCAGGTCCAGAGCCGGATCAACAAGTTCACGCAGTTCGCCCAGGTTCTCGGCACCACCACCGGCTCGAACCTGAGCTGCTGAACCCGAGCGCGGCCCCGGCCCGCGAGGGCCCCAGAAGGACCCCACCCGAGCGGGGGGTGTGTCCGGCGCGAGCCGGAGCGCACCCCCCCGTTTCGGCGTCCGGGGGCGGTCACACCAACTGCGGCCGCACCGACATCAGCAGATGCCGGTGGGCGCCCGTGCCCGCCCCGTCCGTGATCAGCGCGCGCTGTCCGGCCCCCAGCAGAAGGAGCCGCAGCGACGGCTCCTCGAACGACGCCAGGGCGTCCGCCAGATACGCCGGGTTGAAGGCCACCGTCAGCTCCTCGGCCCCCTCCAGGGCGGCCGGGAGACGCTGGGAGGCCACGTCGTCCTCGTAGCCCGCCCGGAGCGTCACGGAGGCGTCGGCGCGGGAGAACGTCATCTGGAGCGGGCTGTCCCCGTCGGCGACGACGGAGACCCGCCTGACCGCCTCCGTCAGCGGGGCCCGGTCCACCACCGCCACGGCCGGGTCCTCCAGCGCGAACAGCTTCTCGTGGCGCGGCAGTCGGCCCTCCAGGAGCCGTACGGTGGTCCGCATGCCCGCATGCTCGAAGCCCGCCGAACCGGCGTCCAGGGCGACGCTCACCGGCCCGGGGCGGCCCAGCGAGCGGGCGATCTCGGTGAGCCGGCGGGCGGAGACGATGACGTCGGCGCTCTCGCCGGGCGCGGCCGCCTTCCACGGGACGGTCCGCACGGCGAAGCGGTAGCGGTCGGTCGCGGCCAGCGTCATCGTGTCGCCGTCGAGCCCCAGCCGGATCCCGGTGAGCGCGGGCAGGGTGTCGTCCCGCCCCGCCGCCACCGCCACATCGGCCACCGCCGCCGCGAACAGCTCCGCGTCCACCGCGCCCCGCACCTGCGGGAGCGGGGGCAGCGCCGGGTAGTCGTCCAGCGGCAGCACGGAGAGGCCGAACCGGGCCCCGTCGCCCGCGACCGTGAACCGGGAGCCCTCCACCGCGCACTCCACGGGTCCGTCGGGCAGCACCTTGCAGATGTCCAGCAGCCGCCGCCCCATGACCAGGACCTTCCCGGGCCGCAGGACCTCGGCCTCCGCGTCGATGCGTGCGGACGCCTCGTAGTCCAGCCCGGAGATCCGCAGCCGCCCGGTCCCGGTCCCGGCCCCGTCCCCGGATCCGGCTTCCGCGTCCAGCAGCAGCCCGCCCAGGACGGGGACGGGTGAGCGCACGGGCAGCACACGGGCCGCCCAGGACACGGCCTCGGTCAGGGCACTGCGTTCGATGCGGAACTCCATGGGGCGCCTTCCTCGGACGTCGAAGCCGTCAGCCGACTCCTGCGTACGACGTTAAGAGGCACCACTGACAATCGGGCGCGGCCACAGCGCGGCCCGTGCGCGGCCCTTCCGCGCAGGAGCGCGGCAACCGGCGACAGCGACCACCCCCGTGAGCCCCTGCCGCCGCGTTCCCGCGATCCCGTGTTCCGGCCTCCCCCGTCGTCCCCCGACGTTCCGGAACACGTTCGGACGATAGATCGGAGGGTAGGGGGAACGGGAGATTCAATACGCCCAGTGGGACGGCCGCAGGGGTATCGGTCCGCACAGTCAGAATGGCCGGATCACCGGCGACACGTGTGTGTCCTGGGCGGAACGGGGGACCGATGCGAGCACGGGAGCGTGCGGACGATCTTCTGCGGATGCACCGGCTGGCCCGCACCGGCGGAACGGCCGAGCTGCTGCGCTGGCTGGCCGGGCGGGCCGAGGGGTGGGCCGGGCTCGTCGGGCCGGACGGGACGGTGCTGCACGCCGCGGCCCGTACGGCGGGGGCGATGGTCCCCGATGTGGCGGGACTGGTCGCCGAGGGCGCGAGCGCCCTCACCGAGCGCGGGCTCCGGGCGTATTCCGTGGACACCGGTGCGTACACCGCCCTGCTCTTCCCCCTGGGCGTCTCCCCTGCGGGCGTCGGCGACCCCGCCGCCGACGTGCTCGCCGTCGTCACGCCCCGGCCGGTGGCCACCGGGCTCTCCATGCTGCTGGCCGACGTGGTCCTGCCGCTGTCCCTGTGCCTCCAGGCCGAGACGCTGGAGCGCAAGCGCCGCCGGGTGGACCTCGCCGAATCACGGGGCCGCGAGGCGGTGCTGCACCTGCTGATGACGGGCCAGCTCTCCATCGCCCAGCAGGTCGCCGGTGCGCTGCGCCCCCGGCTCCCCGATCCGGTGCGGGTGTGCGTCGTGGAGTGTTCCGGCGGCGGGCGCGACGAGGTGGCCCGGGTCTGCGTGGACGCGGACGGCGGCCGCTCCTGGATCGTGCGGTGCCCCGTCTACGCCCGCCACCTCATCCTGGTCATGCCCGCGGAGGAGGCGTCGGAGCCGGGTGCCGTCCCGACCGACGAGACCGTCGCCGCCCGGGTGGGCGACTGCGTGGTGGGCGTCAGCGAGCCCGTGCCGCTGGCCGACACCGCGACCGGTTACCGCCAGGCTTTCCACGCCCTGGCCGTCGCCCGCGAACTGCCCACCCGGCACGCCCGGTTCGGGGCCTCGCCGGATCCCGCGCTCGTCGTCGGACCGGCCGGCCGCCGGTGGGCGGACGAGCTGCTGAACCCGCTCCTGACCCATGTTCCGCGCCGCCCGCAGGACCCCGGGAGCCAGGAGCTGCTGGCCACGGCCGTGTCCTGGCTGGCGTTCTCGTCGCACGCGACCGACCATCTCAAGGTCCACCGCAACACCCTCGCCGCCCGGCTGCGGCTCATCGGCGAACTGCTCGGCCTCGACCTGCACCGGCTGGCCGGCCAGGCCGCCCTCGACCTGGCCCTGCGCGTCCGTTCCACCCCCGCCCCGGCGTGCGCCCCCGAACCCGCGCAGTCCGGATCACCGGCTTCCGGTACGTCGGAGGTGGCGGCCGGCCTTGACGCGATCCTGGTCCGCCCCGCCGTGCGCGAGTGGGCGGACCAGCAACTGGCCCCCGTCCTCGGGGCGGAGGAGACCCTGCGCACCTGGCTGCGGTGCGAGGGCCGCCTCGGCCCGGCCGCAGCCGAGCTGGGCATCTCCGTGCCCGGCGCCCGCAAGCGCCTCACCCGGCTCGAAACGGCGCTCCAGCGCTCGCTGCTGCGGCCCCCGAGCGCCCGCTACGACCTGTGGCTGGCGCTGAGGTCCCGGGATCTGGCGGCATCGGCCCGGGCGGCCCGGACGGACTAGGCGGCCTGGACGGGTCGGTCACCGTACGTGACCAGTACAGTGTGTTAGTTTGGTTGGGAGATGGAAGTAGCACACCGTATTGGTCGCGATCGGGGAGGGCGTCACCATGGGGCTGAGCTGGAACGACCAACGACTTGAGCGCCGCGTGAAGCCGGGCGACGGGAAGCCGCTGAAGCCCTTCCGCTGGTGGCAGATGACCCAGCGCTCGCTCCTCTCGATCGCGCTGCCGGTGGGCGGCGGGCTCTCCGCGACGTACACGGTGGAGGTCAAGCACGGCGGCGACGCCGAGACGGGAGTGGTCCGGGCGCGGCTGTACCGCGACGGGCTCTGCGAGGCCGAGTCCAAGGTCCCGGCGCGCTTCCCGGTCCCAGGCGGGCACATCGAGGTCCGCAGGGGCAGAGTGGGCATGCGCCGCTGCCACTTCGTCGCGGACGACGGCAGGGAGACGCGGCTCGTCCCCGACCCCCGCTCGGGGGAGGGGCGGCGCATGAACTTCGCCCGCGAGCATCCTCAGGCCAGCGCTCTCCTCGGGGCCGTGTCCGTGGTGCTCCTGCTGATCGGGGTCGGCCTCAATCTGCTCCAGGCCGCCCAGCCGATCTCCGAAATCCCGGCCATCGCCGAGTCGTGGGGCACCATCGAGTCGCCGCTCCGGCTGCCGGTGTGGCTCAACGTCACGCTCGGCTTCGGCGCGGCCCTCGGTGCGATCGAGCGGGCCATGCGGATGCGTTACCACTGGCTCCTGGACAGCGGAGCCGGTACCTGACGCACGCAGCGTGCGGGCGGGACCGCCCGTCTCAGATCCGGTTGTCCAGCACGAGGTCGACACCCGTGCGGAGCATGTCCAGCTCGGTGGCGATGCGCGCGTCCTCGCTCGGCAGCACCTGCTCGATCGAGACGCCGTTGACCAGCGTCAACAGGAACCGAGCCCGCCGCGTGGTGTCCCCGGCGGGTAGCGCCCCCTCCTCGACCAGCGCGTTCAGGCACTCCTCGACCCGGCGCGTCACCTCGCGCTGCATCGCCTGGTACTCCGACCGCATCGCCTGGGTGGGCTCCGAGGCGATGTACCGCTCGTGCACCGTCAGCCACGCCTCACGCGCGCCTCGGGCGCTGTCCTGCGGTACGAGCAAGCCCTGTACACAGCCGAGCAGGCGGTCACGTGGAGGGATGGACGTGTCCCGGAAGCTCTCCTCCGGCAGGACGAGATCGAAGACGACCTTCAACATGGCGTCCATGAGAGCGCCTTGCGTGGGGAAGTGGTGCCGCAGCGATCCAGTGCTCACCCCCGCCCGCTCGGCGACGGCGCGCACGCTCAGCGCGGCCCCCGCGCCTTCGCCCAGCATCGTCGAGGCGGCCCACAGGATCCGGTCCCGGCTCTTGAGCCCCTCGGGCGGCGTCGGGTGCGCCGGTTCCGGCGCGGTGTCACCAGCACGCTGTACTGCCATGACGCCGACGCTAACACGCCCGCCACCAGCGCATACGGCAGGACCCCCGGCTCCCGTCAGCGGGGAAGCGGCGGTCCGTCGGGGGTGAGCTCGGCTCACTCCGCCCAGGTGACGAACGCCGACCAGGCGTCGGGCGCGACGGCGAAGACGGGCCCGTCGGCGACCTTGGAGTCACGGACGTGGACGGAGTGGGGGCAGGCGGCGACCTCGACGCAGTCGCCGCCGCTGGAGCTGCTGTGGGAGGACTTCCGCCAGTCGAAGGCGACCTCGATGCACTCGCCGCCGCTGCCGCTGCTGTAGCTCGACTTGAACCACCGGAGGGTGCTGCTCATTCCGTCACTCCTGCCAACCGCTTGATGAGGTCCAGCGATTCACGAGGACCCAGGGCCTGTGACCGGATCTTCGCATAGCGCTGAGCGTAGACGCTCACCTTCGCCGGGTCACTGATCAGGATGCTCTCGTCCTGCGGCTCCAGGTAGACGAGGCGTTCGTGCTCCGGGGTCTCCAGCAGGCTCATCGAGCCGCGATCTCCCGCGTACTCCCCGTGCTTCCCCACGTCCAGCGGCAGCACCAGCAGCGTGACATTACGCCGCCGGGCGCACTCCACGAGATGGAGCAACTGCTCCCGCATGATCTCCTCACTGCCGATGACGCGCCGCAGAACCGCCTCATCGATGATGATCTCGATCATCGGGAGCGGGTCGCGATCGAAGAGGGCCGTGCGGGCCATCCGGAGCTGAACCAGCTCTTCCACACGCTGGTCGGGGAGCGGGGGGAATGAGCCCCCGATGAGCGCCCGCGCGTACGCCTCCGTCTGGAACAGCCCGTGGACGACGTTCGCGGCGAACAACTGGAGGCTGAGGGCGGCCTCCTCCAGCAGCGCGTAGTCCTGGAACTGCTCGGGCAGCCGCTCCATCCGCATGTACTTCCGTGCCGTCTCGAAGACGGGCGTGCCGTTGCCGTGCACCCGTTGCAGCTCGACGAGCATCGCGTCGCTGGCGGGCTGGGCACACGTCTCCATCGCAACTGATCGCCGCCGCCGAGTAGCCGATCTCCTTGCCTTGCTGCTCCTGGGTCCACCCGCGCTGGATACGGAGCGTCCGGGCCATCTCGGCCACCATCCGGGCCATCGGGCTCGCGGTTTCCTTGTTCTCAGCACTCGCCATTACGCGATCTCTTTTCGACTCGACCGAACTCAACCGGTCACTACTCGATGCCATCGAACTCAACGCGGCTCCAGCGAAGTTCGTGCAGGTCAACGGCTTTGCGACGCACCTCAGCAGACAGGGATAACGCTAGGTGATCAGGGTCACAATCATCCCGTGAACGCAACTAATGGCGGTGTGACGGCGGGCTGGATTCCGGAGTACGGATTTCATCTCCGCAAGGCGGGCGTGCAATTCGACGCGGTCCGCGTGGACGGTGACGCCGGGCGGCGGCTGGCCGATCTGATGGAGGAGCTGGTCGGGGGTGAACCGGGGCCCGTCGTCAGCGAGTCGAACGGCCGACGCGGGGTCTACTTCCTCGTGCCGCCCGGGTCGACGGCGGGGCGGCCGTGGCCGCGTGAGGTGACGACGCTCAACTCCGCTACAGGCCGGATCAGTTACGTACCGGTACCGGCGCTCGGAGGTGACACGTGGCCGCTGATGTGGCGGTACCCGCCGACGCGTGCTGGGCGGTTCGTGCACACGTTGATTCTGTTCAACGCGGCGTATGCGTTACTGAGTTGAGCGTCCGGGGTCGGTTGTGGAAGGCCATGGTTGACACTTGTTGCTTGCACATGCAAGAGTCTGTGACGTGAGGGCGGCGCGGATCGGTGCTGGCACTCAATTGCATGTACGTGCAAGCATCAGTCAAGCGCACTCCATGGAAGGACCTCCCATGCACTGGCTCTACCTCGCCGTCGCCGTCGCCTTCGAAATCCTGGTCGCCATCGCCGCCGGAAAGGCCGAGGGCTTCAAGAACCGCAAGTGGACGTCCATCACCCTGGCCGGCGGTGCGGCCGCGACCTTCTTCCTCAGCAAGGCGTTGCTGACCTTCGACGTCGGTGTCGGCTACGCCCTGTGGACGTCGGTCGCGGGGGTCGGCATCACCGTGCTCGGTGCGCTGTTCTTCGGTCAGCGCCTGAACTGGCACAAGGCGGTCGGCATCGTGCTCGTCATCGGCGGGGTCGTCGGGCTGCAACTGAGCGGTTCCGCCTGATCCGCACATCGCGCAACGCACCCGCGCACAGCACCTGACGACTTCCCGAGAAAGGCTCCTTTCCCATGCCTGACGCTGGCAAGAACTCCACCGCCGCCAATAACTCCTCCACCAACGCCTGGCTCTCGCTCCTGCTCGCCGGAGTCTTCGAGATCGGGTACGCCCTCGCCGTGGGCGGCAGCGAAGGCTTCACCGTCCTCACCTGGTCCCTCGTCGCCGTGGTCTTCTTCCTGCTGACGCTCTACGCGCTGAGCCTCGCCCTCCGCACGGTCGACGTGAGCATCGGCTACGCGGTCTGGGCGGGGATCGGCGCGGTCGGCGCCGCTGTTCTCGGCCCGCTGTTCTTCGACGAGACCTTCACCGTGGCCAAGGGGGTCTGGCTGGCCGTCATCATCGTCGGCGTCATCTGGCTGAAACTCGCCGACCGCACGAAGCCCGCCGAGACGTCGGCTCCGGCCGAGCGTCTCGCGGTCCGGGCTTGACGCGCTTGACCGTTCGTCCCGCGTGGTACTGCCGCCCCCCCCTCCAGGCCCGGAGGGGGGCTCCTATGGTGCTTTGAGGAGGTCCCGGAGGTTGGCCATGTGTGCCTTCACGGCGGCGATTTCGGTGGGGTCGGGCGAGGGTCGGCCGTCTGCGGAGTGGGCGGTGCGGCAGGGGCGGCAGAGGCCGTCGGGGAGGGCTTCCGGGAGGCCGGGGCGGCCGCAGCCGGTGCACTCCACGAGGATGCGGCCGGCTGAGGACGGGGCGCTGGCTGAGGTGTCCCGGGTGGTGGGGAGCTGGGGTGGGATCTTGTCGGTGAGGCGGCGGCGGACGAAGCGGGGCGGGCAGTCGACCTGGGCGGGCAGTCCTGCGGTGAGGGCGGCGATCAGGTAGTCGGCGTTCACGCCACGGGCGAACCACTGCGCGGCCTGCGCCTCCAGGGCGGCGCAGTCGTCGGCGGACAGCGTCAGCCGGACGTCCCTGCGGCCGAGTTCGGCCAGGGCGAGGTAGGCGGGGGAGGGGGCCACCGTAGGGGCTGTCGGCGGGACCGTCCGGGCTGAGGGGGTCGCCGGAGTCGTCGCCGGTGCCGGTGCCGGACTCGTGGGCTCGGGCGCGGTGCGCTGCTGCGGTGCGGCGGCGCGGGCCGGAGCGTTCGGCGCTGAGGCGGGCGGGGACGGGGCGGTCGGCGCCGCATGGGCGTTCCGGGAGGCGTCCTCGGTGGCGAGGTAGGTGTTCCACCACTCGTTGTCACGGGCGGTCCGGGACCAGAACGTGCGGAAGGCCCAGCGTGTCTCGTCGCCCGCGCCGACAGCACACCGTACGCGCCGCAGGTGCCCGGCGACGGACAGGGCGTTGAGGGCCGTGGAGACGGCCTGCTGCCCGTACAGCGGGAGTTGCTTGGCCAGTTGCTTGATGCTCATCGCAGCCCCGTCGGGGAGATGGTCGACGAATCCGGCGACGTACCGCTCGCGGGTCGGCAGCGAGGCGAAGTCGTCCCGCGTGCGGGGTTGTTGGCCGGGCGCGGAGCGTTTGCCGTAGCCGGGCTTGGCCATCGGGTACACGGCCGGGACTGCGGGGGCGGACAGGGCGGAGCTAAAGTGCTGGGTAACCATGGGATCGGCTTTCTAGGTGATCGATCTTGTGGTGAGACCCCGGCCTGGTGCTGTAACACCGCGTCGGGGTCGTTTGGTTCTCGCACCGTAAGCGGCCGTCACGCTGCGCCGCAAGCTGTCACGATTAGTCATACTGGCTGGCCGTGACGGGGTAGGGAGGTGAGGGTGGCTTTCCCAACCCCCTTCTTTTTCCTCCCGGTTGAGGAAGGCGCTCGTGTCCCGGGGCTCGTATCCCGGCACCCGGGTCCCGGCACCCGGGCTTCGGGCCCGGAGCCCACGCACGTACCCCCGCACGAGTGAACGCCGCGCTCCGGCGCTCGTGTCCTGAGCGCCGGGCTTCGGGCGTCGGGGCGGACGGCCTGATCGCGTCAGGCGGCGCCGCGCAGCGCCTGCACCGCTCGGGCGAGCTGGTCGTCGGCGCTCGCGGTGTCGAGGGCCGAACCGAGGACGTCGGCGTAGGTGGCGCGGGCGTCCTGGTAGTGCTTGCGGCCCTCGTCGGTGATGACGGCGTAGACGCCGCGCTTGTCGTCGGCGCAGGTGTCCTTGTAGGCGTATCCGGCGCTCTCCAGCCGCCCGACCAGCCGGGTCACCGAGCTCTGTCCCAGGCCGATGCGGTCCGCGAGCTCCTGCATCCGGTGTTCGCCCTTCTCGGCCCGGGTGAGGACCTCCAGGGCCCGGTACTCGGACAGGCCGACGCCGAAGCGGCGTTGCAGGGCGTGCGCGAGCTGCCGCTCCACGAACGTGTGCAGACCGAGGACGGAGTCCCACATGGCCTGATCGGAGGCGGCGCGGGGCTGCGGGATCGTCATGGAAGGGCTCCCCGTGTCGACGGCGCGGAACAATAATATACATGTCCATGCAATCATTTGGGGGGTCAAGCCTAGGGGTGCGGGGTGGTGATGCGGCCGATCGCCTCGACCGTGAGGGCGCGCTCGTGGGGCTCGGTCTCCAGGGCGCGGTGGATGGACAGGCCCTCGATGAGCGCGTCGAGCTGGCGGGCGGTGGCCGGGTCGAAGTGCCATTCCAGGGCCCGGCGGCTGCGGCCCATCCAGGTTCGGGTGAGTTCGCGGTAGGCGGGCCGGCGGGCGGCGAGGGTGTACAGCTCGTGGGTGAGGATCAGCTCGCGCTGGTTGCCGCCCGAGAGGTGGTGGACGAGGTCGGCGACGGCCTCGCGCGCCTCGTCGGGGGTGGTCGCCGCACCGAGGCGCTCCTCGAAGACGGCGACGATCGTCCCGGAGAACCGGGTGAACGCCTCGTGCAGCAACTCGTCCATGCCGGAGAAGTGGTACGTCATCGAGCCCAGGGGCACGCCCGCGCGGGTGGCGACCTTGCGGTGCGAGACGCCCGCGACGCCCTCGTCGACGATGAGGTCGAGCGCCGCGTCGATGATGCGGTCCCGCCGCTCGGGGTCGGTGCGCCCTGTCGCCACGCGTGCCTCCTCGGCGTCGGTCGGTTCTGGTCTCGGCCCCGGTCGGCCCGGTCTGCCCGTGTCTCCGCGCAGCATAGAACGGGGGAGGGGAGTGTACGGGCGTACGCTCGTACCCCATGAAGAACGCACAGGTCGTGGACGCCGCCACGCGCCGATGGCGCGCGGCCCTCTTTCTCTTCATGCTCGCCACCGGGGTGAGCATGGCCTCCTGGGTGGCCAGGACCCCCGCCGTACGGGACGCGTTGGACGTGTCCACGGGGTCGATGGGCCTGGTGCTGTTCGGGCTCTCGATCGGCTCCATGGCGGGCGTGCTGGTCTCCGGCGGCCTCGTGCGCAAGCACGGTGGACGGCTGGTGATCACGGTCGGTGCGGCGCTGCTCGTCGCCGGGCTGCTGGTGATCGCCGGGGGCGCGGCGCTGGAGGGGTCCGGCGGGGTCTTCGGCGGACTGGCGCTGTTCGGGGCCGGGATGGGGCTCGCGGAGGTGGCGTTCAACATCGAGGGCGCCGCCGTGGAGCGGAGCGTGGGGCGCCCGGTCCTGCCGGTGCTGCACGGCTGCTTCAGCCTGGGGACCGTGGTCGGCGCGCTGCTCGGGATGGGACTTACGGCGGCCCGCTTCCCGGTGGGCTGGCACCTGGCGGCAGTCGCGCTCGCGGTCGCGGCGGCCGGGTTCTGGACCGTGCGGGCGGTGCCGGCGGGGACGGGACGCGAGGAGCCGGGCGCCGGGGGCGAGGGCGCGGGGCGGACCGGGGGAGTCCGCGGGCACCTGGCCGTCTGGCGTGACCGGCGGCTGGTGCTGATCGGCCTGATCGTGCTGGCCATGGCCTTCGCGGAGGGCTCCGCCAACGACTGGCTGCCGCTGCTGATGGTGGACGGCCACGGGACGGGGGCGACGGCCGGTTCGCTGACCTTCATGCTGTTCGCGGTGGCGATGACGACGGGCCGGTTCACGGGCGGGCCGCTGCTGGTGCGGTACGGCCCTGCGGCCGTGGTCCGGGCCAGCGCGGTGGTGGCGGCGGTCGGCGTGGCGGTGGTGGTCTTCTCCTCCAGCGCGCTGCTGGCCGGGGCGGCGGTGGTGCTGTGGGGCCTCGGTGCCTCGCTGGGCTTCCCGGTCACGATCTCGGCGGCGGGGGAGGGCGCGAAGCCGGGGGACGCCTCGGCCCGGGTCGCGGCGGTGTCGACGGCGGGCTACGCCGCGTTCCTGGTCGGACCGCCGTCGCTGGGCTTCCTGGCCGACCATGTGGGGCTGCGGAACGCGATGGTGGTGGTGCTCGTGCTGCTGGGCGGCGCGGCGCTGATCACGGGGGCGCTGCGGCGACCGGGTACCCAGGCGTCCGAAGTGTCCCCCGCTCAGTCCGACTTGGTGTAGATCAGGCTCTCGCCCGTGCCGGTCGTGGTGCGGCGCAGAGTGCCGTCCGGGAGCAGGGTCAGCTCGGTGGGCTTGCCGGGCGTGCAGGAGGCGGCCGGGCTCCCGGAGGACACCGTGGAGGGGCCGACGCGGACCGGGCCGTCCCCGGCGGGGCTGTCGGCGAGCGGGGCGCTGAACTCGCAGTGGTACGTGGACCCGGAGGCGAGGGGCCCTTCGGCGGTGAGGGCGAGGACCTGGTCGCCGACGTCGCCCTGCCGGATGGTCAACGTCCGGGTGGAGGAGCCCTGTTCGCCGGGGATGGAGCCGGACCAGGTGCCGAGGAACCCTTCGGGTACGGCCCCTTGGCCGCCGCCCTGCTGCCCCTTGCCGACGCTGCCCGCGTCGGCGGAGCCGGAAGGGCCGGGGGAGGCGGTCGTGCCCGGCCCGTCGCCCTTCATGAACGCGTACACGGACCCGCCCGCCCCTGTCGCCACGACCACGGCGACGGCTATGAGCGCGACGGTGGCCCCGGTGGCGCGGCGTTCCCGGGCGGGCGGGGGAGGCGTGGGCGCGAAGTGGGCCGGGGGTATGGGGGTGGCGGGGCAGGCGGGCTGGGTGGGTTGTGCGGGCGGTGGGGGCCATGGAGGGCTTGCGAGGGTGCGTGGTCCCGAGGGCGACACGGCTGATCCGGTTGACCTCTGGGGCCCTCCCGGCCTCTGCGGCCCTCCCGGCCTGCCCGGCTCCTCCGGCCTCTGCGGTCCATCCGGACTGCGCGGCCCTTCCGGACTGCGCGGACCCCGCGGCTCCTCCGGGTCTTCCGCGTCGAGCAACCCCACTGCCTGGCGGCCGAGTTCGGCGAGGAGGGTGGCGGGCAGCCAGGGCTCGGCCGCGTCCGCCTCGCCCAGGCGGGCCAGGATCTCGTCGGTACCGGGGCGGGCCGCCGGGTCCTTCGCCAGGCAGTCCCGGACGACGCCGGCCAGCTCCTCCGGGACCCCGGTCAGGTCCGGGTCCTCCTGGGCGATCCGGAACATCAGGGCATGGACCCCGCCGCTCTCCGCCGTACCGAAAGGCAGCCCGCCCGACGCGGCGTACGCGAGGACGGAGCCGAGGCAGAACACGTCGCACGCGGTGGTCACGCGCTCGCCGCGCACCTGCTCCGGGGCCATGAATCCGGGCGAGCCGACCAGGACCCCGGTGCGGGTCAGATCGCCGTCGGCCACGGACTCCAGGGCGCGGGCGATGCCGAAGTCGATGACCCGGGGGCCGTCGATGGTCATCAGGACGTTGGAGGGCTTCAGGTCCCGGTGGATGAGCCCGGCACCGTGGATGTGCTGGAGGGCGTGGGCGAGCCCGGACCCCAGGAACCGTACGGAGCGGGCCGGCAGTGGCCCGTACGCCCCCGAGGCCGTGACCGGGGCGCCGGGGCGGCCCGAGACGATGCGCTGGAGGGAGGGCCCGGCGACGTAACCGGTGGCGACCCAGGGGACGGGGGCCTCGGTGTCGGAGTCCAGCACCGGTGCGGTCCACGCGCCGCCGACCCGGTGCGCGGCGTTCACCTCCTGGCGGAAGCGGGCGCGGAACTCGGGGCGTTCGGCGAGCTCGCGGCGGACGAGCTTGAGGGCGACGGTGCGGCCGCGGTCGGAGCGGGCGAGGAAGACCTGGCCCATGCCGCCTTCGCCGAGGCGGCCGAGGAGCCGGTACGCGCCGATACGGTGCGGGTCGTCGGGCCCGAGCTTGTCCATGGTGCGCTACCTCCCCCGTGCGGCCCGCACGAGGATAGCGCCGCGTGTATCCAGCCCGTCCGGCGTTTGAGGACGGAACCTTCGAGGGGTCGGGCCTCGGCCTGAACGTCCCGGGCACCCCGGGGCATCGCTCCGGCATGCGCACCGCCCTCGTGCGGTCGGGAGTTCCGCCCTCAAGCGCCGGGTGGGCTCGAAGTGCCCGGGTCCGCGGCCGTCAGGGTGTCCAGGGCCTGCGACAGGCGGTCCAGGGCGCCCAGCGTCTCCGCCAGGTTCTCCACCCCCATCTCTGCCGCCAGCCGGGCGGCGAACTCCGCGTGGGGCGGCCCGATCCGGGCCACCGCGTCGCGCCCCGCCCCCGTCGCCCGCAACAGCTTCGCGCGGCGGTGGGCCGGGTTCTCCGCGTACTCCGCTAGCCCCCGCTCGACCAGCAGGTCCGCGATCCGCTGCACGCTCTGCCGGGTGATGCCCATCGTCCGGGCGATCCCCGCCACCGGCAACGGCTCCACCAGCACCGCCCCCAGCACCTGCCACCACGCCGACGTGAGGCCCCCCGGCCGCGCCAACTCGTCGGCCACCGACAGGAACTGCCCGTTCAGCCGGAACACCGTCAGCGCCGCCCGGCTCAGCAACTCCTGCTCGGACGGGACGCGCCCCGCACCCTCGCTACTCACCCTGCAACACCTCGTACGCGCTCGCGTCCGAGTCGTGGAACAGCCGGTACCACGCGTCCAGCCTCTTCGCGTCGTACACCCCGAGCAGCCCGAACACCTCCCGCGCGAACGCCACCGGCTCCGTCGGCCCGGCCGTGATCAGGCGCCCGGCCCCGTCCGCCCCGGCGTCCGTGACCGCGTCCGCCTCCACGTACCGCTCGCCGCCCGCGTACCCCGTCGCCGCGAGGTAGAAGGAGACCGCGCTCGTGTGCGCCCGGTCGTCCAGCAGTCCTTCCCGGGCCAGCCCGGCCGTCGCCCCGCAGATCGCCGCGACCGGCACCCCCGCGGCGAGGAAGCCCCGGGCCGCCCGCGCGAACGGGGCCAGCGTCTCGCCCGTGTCCCAACCGGCCGCACCGGTGAGGATCAGCAACGCGCTGTCCTGCGCCCGCAGTTCGTCCAGCGCCAGGTCGGGCTGGACACGCAGGCCGCCCATGGTCGTCACCGGCTCCCGGGAGAGCCCCACGGTCCGCACGGTGTAGCCGTTCTGTGTGAGATGGGCGGTCGTGTACCCCGTCTCCCAGTCGGCGAAGGTGTCGTAAACGGCGAGATGCACGGTTCCGGCACTGCTGCTGGTCATGATGGTCTCCTCGACTCGATGACAGAAGGCTGTCATATCGACAGCGTACTGTCAATGAGGAGGAGGGGGGAGGGGTGGGGGAGAGGCGACACCTTGCCGAACCATCCGTCCCAGGCCGTACAAGGTGGCCATGGAGGCCACCCCCCACCAGCACTTACGCTCGGCCGCATGACCCCTCATGCCCCTCATGCCCCGAACGCCGACCCCGCGGCCGGTGCGGCCGTGAAGGCCGCGGACCGCGCGCACGTGTTCCACTCCTGGTCCGCCCAGGGCCTCATCGACCCGCTCGCCGTCGCCGGCGCCGAGGGATCCTACTTCTGGGACTACGACGGCAACCGCTATCTCGACTTCACCAGCGGGCTCGTCTACACCAACATCGGCTACCAGCACCCCACCGTGATCGCCGCGATCCAGGAGCAGGCGGGCAAGCTCGCCGCCTTCGCGCCCGCGTTCGCGATCGAGGCGCGCTCCGAGGCCGCACGCCTCATCGCCGAGCGCACCCCCGGCGACCTGGACAAGATCTTCTTCACCAACGGCGGCGCCGAGGCCGTCGAGAACGCCATCCGCATGGCCCGGCTGCACACCGGCCGCCCGAAGGTGCTCTCCGCCTACCGCTCGTACCACGGCGCCACCTCCACCGCGATCAACCTCACCGGGGACCCGCGCCGCTGGCCCTCCGACAACGGCTCGGCGGGCGTCGTCCGGTTCTGGGCGCCGTTCCTCTACCGCTCGCCCTTCTACGCGCAGACCGAGGCCGAGGAGTGCGCCCGCGCACTCCAGCACCTGGAGGACACCCTCGCCTTCGAGGGCCCCTCCACCGTCGCCGCGGTCATCCTGGAGACGATCCCGGGCACGGCGGGCATCATGACCCCGCCGCCGGGGTATCTGGCGGGCGTCCGCGAGATCTGCGACCGGTACGGGATCGTCTTCGTGCTCGACGAGGTGATGGCCGGATTCGGCCGCACCGGCGCCTGGTTCGCCGCCGACCACTTCGACGTCGTGCCGGACCTGCTGACCTTCGCCAAGGGCGTCAACTCCGGTTACGTACCGCTCGGCGGCGTCGCCATCAGCGCCGAGATCGCCGCGACCTTCGAGACCCGCCCCTACCCCGGCGGCCTCACCTACTCCGGGCACCCGCTGGCCTGTGCCGCCGCCGTCGCCACCATCGGCGTGATGGAGGACGAGAAGGTCGTCGAGCACGCGGCCCGGATCGGCGAGACCGTCCTCGGCCCCGGCCTGCGCGAACTCGCCGAACGCCACCCCTCGGTGGGCGAGGTGCGCGGCCTCGGCGCGTTCTGGGCGCTGGACCTGGTCCGCGACCGCGAGACCCGTGAGCCGCTCGTCCCGTACAACGCCTCGGGCGAGGCCAACGCCCCCATGGCGGCCTTCGGCGCGGCGGCGAAGAAGCAGGGGCTGTGGCCGTTCATCAACATGAACCGGACCCACGCCGTCCCCGCCTGCAACGTCTCCGAGGCCGAGGCCAAGGAAGGGCTCGCGGCCCTGGACGTGGCGCTCTCCGTGGCCGACTCGTACACGGTGCAGGGCGCGTAGAGCGGCCCGTGTCCGCTTCCGGTCCGTACGCGGAGTAACCGGATGACTCGATTCCGTACGCGATCGACCCCGTACGTCTCCCCGCCGTGCCCGGAATCGGGCACGGCGGCGGCCCTGGCTTAAGGTGACCCGAACCAGAGATGACCCCCACCGGAAACGGTCGGCGAGCGGGGCGGTCGTGCACGGGCGACGGGTACGCCGGGTACGTACGGGGACGGACGGAAGGGGTCGGCATGAGTCCGAGCGCAGGTGTGACGCGCAATACCCTGCGCCAGCAGATCGCCGACGCACTGCGTGACGAGGTGCTCGCGGGACGTCTGCCGCCGGGCCGGGAGTTCACGGTCAAGCAGATCGCCGAGCAGTACGGGGTCTCCGCGACGCCCGTCCGCGAGGCGCTCTTCGACCTCTCCGCGCAGGGACTCCTCGCCTCCGACCAGCACCGGGGCTTCCAGGTGCGGGAGTTCACCGTCGCCGACTACCGCGCGATGGCCGAGGCCCGGGCCCTCGTCGTCGAAAGCCTCTTCCGCGACCCGGCCGAACGGGTCGCCGTCCGGCCCGAGGGGCTGGCCTCGATCCGCCGCCGGGCCGCGGAGGCGGTCCGCGCGGCGAAGGGCGGCGACCTCGACGTCCTGATCGGGTACGACCTGCGGTTCTGGCGGGAGCTGGGGCAGTTCGTCCTCAACCCCTACATCGCCGATTTCCTCACCCGGCTCCGCGTCCAGGCCTGGGTGTTCGCCGTGCACCGGCTGCGCCGCGACGGCATGGACGAGAACGTGCTGTGGTTCGGCCACGAGGAGCTGGTCGAGGCCATCGCCCGCGGCGACCGCGATCAGGTCCACGCCGAGATGCGCTCCTACTACGGGCACGCGCTCGCCTGGGCGGGCCGCCTGGAGGCGCGGGAGGCGGAGGGGGACGCCGACGGACCGCCGGGACCGGGGGCCCCGATGCCTCCCGAGTCCCCGGGGCACTGTGCGTGAGGTTCGCCCCGCATTACGCTGTCCCGACGACCGCCCGAACCCTTCCGAGAGCGAGACTTCGTGGCCTGTGACCTGTGGCTGGTCCCCCTCGTCGACGTGCTGTGCCACAGCCCCGACAATCCCTTCGCCGAAGAGATCGCCGTCTACGACAAGGCGCTGAACGACGCCGGGCTGCCGCCCGTCCCCGTCTACGCCTACATGCCGGGCCTCACCGGGGACGTCGCTCCCGTGGCCGGCTTCGACTACGACGCCCTGCACTTCCTGCGCCGCGCCTATCTGCTCCAGCTGAGCGGGCTGGCCGTCACCCCGGTCGCCGGTCTCGACGGCGACTACGAGCAGCTCCTGGAGATGTTCGAACAGGGCGCGCAGCAGTCGCATCTGGTCTGGCACTACGACCACGCCGGGGCGTACGTCCCGGTGGACTTCCCGGCCCCGCTCTCCGACGACGACCTCCTGGCGGGCGGCGGCCCCCTCGGCTCCGCGCACGGGCTGCTGCGGGAGCTGGAGTTCGTGGCCCCGTCCATCGGCATCGACCCGGCCAACCCCCCGGCCGCCCCGCAACCCCCCGCGGGCCCCACCGCCCTGGAGGAACCGGCGCACCCGATCCCCCACGACGACAGCCCCTTCGCCCGAGAACGCCACGTCTGGCTGGGCCTGCACGCCGCAGCGACCCGCAGCCTGGCCCAGGGCTCAATGATCATCTTCAGCTGACCGAACCCTCACGGCCCGGGGGCCGAAATCGCGCCCCCGTGCCTCACGGCCCGGGGCGCCCACATTCAGCCCGTCCGGCGATTGAGGACCGGGGGTCCGGGGGCGGAGCCCCCGAAACAACTCACCGCGGCGGCGACTCCGGCGGCCGCTGCCGCGGCATGTTCGGCCGCGCCGCAACCGACGGCATCGAGAACCGCCCCGGCACCACCCCCGGCTCACCGCGCCCCGCACCCCCCGCCGCCAGCGCCTGCATCCCCATCGGCGCGGGCCCCGCCCGGAACTCCACCATCCAGTCCGCCGTCTCCGACCGCACGAGCTCCGTGACGTCCTCGGAGAACCTCCGCAGCACCCCCAGGCACCGCTCGGTCGCCTCGCTGGCCGTGCCCTCGGCCGGCCCGAGCGTCTCCCGTACGCACTCCGAGGCCCAGTCGAACTGGAGCACCTGGAGCCGCCGCTGCACGGCCTGGGCCGTGGCCAGGTTCCTTATCCACCCGGAGGTGAGGCCGAAATACCGGTCGCAGGCCATACAGGCGGCCCCCAGCAGCAGCGAAAGATAGCCCCAGCCCGCCGATCCGCCGAGCGCGCCGGTCAGGTCCAGCAGCGGCAGGGCGGCCCCGGCGACCACCCCGGCGGCCGTGCCCACCCGCAGGGCCCGGGCGGCCCGGCGCTTTCGGACCCGGTCGTTCAGATACCAGTCCGCGGTGTCCAGGGCGCCGGTCTCGACCCAGCGGTAGAGCTCGTCGAGCCGCTCGGCCGGCTCGCCCCAGTCGCCGAGAGGGAACGGGCGCCCGGTCAGGTCGCGCCCGCCGGCCCCCCACCCGGCACGGACGCCGGAGCGCCCGCCGGCACGCCCCTCGGCAGGGACTCCCGTAGCGGAATGCTCGGCTCCGTTCTCACCGGATCCCGCATCGGACTCCTTGCGGGGCGGCCCCTCGGGCTGCATCTCCGGCTGACTCACCGGGGCACTCCTCTGCACTCTGACGGACGGGACGGACGCGTAGGGGGTAACTCTGCGTCACCGCACATGCACGCTCGTGTGTCGATGTGCATGCCCTTCCTACCGCCGAATGGTGGGCCGCGGGGTCGAAATCGCGGGATTCCCGCCTGGGCACGGCCCCTGGTCAGGTATAGGAGCACTCACACCGGTTCCGAGATCTCACTCGAAAGAGTTGGTCCCCGGTGGGTGGAGCGCGGTGACCGGGGAGCACGTAGGCTCGGCTTACCGAAACATTTGTCGTCGAAATGCCAGGAGTGACCGTGATTCCCGGTGGTGGCCAGCCCAACATGCAGCAGTTGCTCCAGCAGGCCCAGAAGATGCAGCAGGATCTCGCCGAGGCCCAGGAGGAACTGGCCAGGACCGAGGTCGATGGACAGGCGGGCGGCGGCCTCGTCAAGGCCACGGTGACCGGCTCCGGCGAGCTGCGCGCCCTGGTGATCGACCCGAAGGCGGTGGACCCGGAGGACACCGAGACGCTCGCCGACCTCGTCGTCGCGGCCGTCCAGGCGGCCAACGAGAACGCGCAGACGCTCCAGCAGGAGAAGCTCGGCCCGCTGGCGCAGGGCCTGGGCGGCGGGGGCGGCATTCCGGGTCTGCCGTTCTGACCCGACCGGCCACAGGCCATAGGTTCCGCAGGCCCCCGGGGCCTACTGGTACCGACCCGTACCCACTACGGTACGGAGCAGGAAGCGAAGAAAGGCGTTCCGTTGTACGAAGGCGTTGTTCAGGACCTCATCGACGAACTGGGCAGGCTGCCCGGCGTCGGTCCCAAGAGCGCGCAGCGGATCGCCTTCCACATCCTGCAGGCCGAGCCCACCGACGTACGCCGGCTCGCCCACTCTCTCCTGGAGGTCAAGGACAAGGTCCGGTTCTGCGAGGTGTGCGGCAATGTCGCGCAGCAGGAGCAGTGCGGGATCTGCCGGGACGCGCGCCGCGATCCGAGCGTCATCTGCGTGGTCGAGGAGCCCAAGGACGTCGTGGCGATCGAGCGGACGCGTGAGTTCCGGGGCCGGTACCACGTGCTGGGCGGGGCGATCAGCCCCATCGAGGGCGTCGGCCCGGACGACCTGCGGATCCGCGAGCTGCTGGCGCGGCTCGCGGACGGCTCCATCACGGAGCTGATCCTCGCGACCGACCCCAACCTGGAGGGCGAGGCCACCGCGACGTACCTGGCGCGGATGGTCAAGCCGATGGGGCTGAGGGTGACCCGGCTGGCCAGCGGTCTGCCGGTCGGCGGCGACCTGGAGTACGCCGACGAGGTCACCCTGGGCCGCGCCTTCGAGGGAAGGCGGTTGCTGGATGTCTGACACCGCCGCCGTACGCCCCCGGCCCGGGCCCCTGCATGCACTGCCGTCCGCTTCACCGTCTGTGACCGCGCCCACGGGAGGTCCCCTCGATGTCTGACGCCACGCTGAACTCCGTCACGCAGGACCCGGGCGACTTCGCCGTCCAGATCGCGGACCAGATCAAGACGTTCATCGTCGCGGTTGCCGAGGTGTCCAAGGTCGACGAGCCGGAAGAGGCCGTCCCGGTCCTGCTCCTCCAGGTCTCGCAGCTCCTGCTGGCGGGCGGCCGCCTCGGCGCGCACGAGGACGTCCTGCCCGACGAGCGGTACGAGCCGGACCTCGGCGCGGAGCCGGACGCGGACGGTCTGCGCGAGCGGTTCGCGGCGCTGCTGGAGCCGATCGACGTCTACTCCGAGGTCTTCGACCCGTACGAGCCCCGCAAGGCCCCGGTCCCGCACCGCATCTCCGACGACCTGGCCGACCTGGTCACCGACCTCGGCCACGGCCTCGCCCACTACGAGGCGGGCCGCACCACCGAGGCGCTGTGGTGGTGGCAGTTCTCGTACTTCTCCAACTGGGGCTCCACCGCCTCCGCCACCCTCCGCGCCCTCCAGTCCCTGGTCGCCCACATCCGCCTCGGCCAGCCCCTGGAGGAGCTGGACGGCCTGGACACCGACCAGGACCCGGGCGAGGAGAACCTCGCCGAGGAGGCGGGCCGCGTGATGCTCCAGGAGATCGCGGGCCCGCTGGGGCTGCGGCCGGTGAAGTAGAGCCCGCGGAAGGCTCCTTGGCCTCGACCGCGGTGGAGGGAACGGGCTCCGGGGTGAACGGCCGACCCGGCGGCCGCATTCCGCAAGGAGATCCCGATGAGCGCCACGCCCCCGCCGCCGTGCCCACCGTCCTCGGCGTCCCGGCCCCGCAGAACACCCAGGTCCTCGACGCGGAGACGTTGACGGCGGGCTGAGCGGTTCCGCGCGCCCAGGAGTACGCCGACTGCCCCTCCCGGCTCGCCGGTCCGTGTCCGATCGTGTGGGCTGGGACACAAACGGGAGTGTGCGCGGTCGGGCTGGGCAGCAGCCCCGTACGAGCAGCTCGGAGCGACACGCCGTACCGGGTGGTGAGCGGGACATCTCACCATCTGGTAATGGACGGGTCGATTCCGGACTGCTCGTTAAACTGAGCCGACCGCAGTAATGACTGAGCGAGGAGCGCACGTGGGCCTTGTCGTGCAGAAGTACGGAGGCTCCTCCGTAGCCGATGCCGAGGGCATCAAGCGGGTCGCCAAGCGAGTCGTCGACGCCAAGAGGAACGGCAACCAGGTGGTTGTCGTGGTGTCCGCGATGGGCGACACGACGGACGAGTTGATAGATCTCGCCGAGCAGGTGTCCCCGATGCCCACCGGCCGGGAATTCGACATGCTGCTGACCGCGGGCGAGCGGATCTCCATGGCCCTGCTGGCGATGGCGATCAAAAACCTGGGCCACGAGGCCCAGTCGTTCACGGGCAGCCAGGCCGGTGTCATCACCGACTCGGTCCACAACAAAGCGCGCATCATCGACGTCACCCCGGGCCGTATCCGGACCTCGATCGACGAGGGCAACATCGCCATCGTCGCCGGGTTCCAGGGCGTGAGCCAGGAGGGCAAGAACATCACCACCCTCGGCCGCGGCGGGTCGGACACGACCGCCGTCGCGCTGGCCGCCGCGCTGGACGCCGAGGTCTGCGAGATCTACACCGACGTCGACGGCGTCTTCACCGCCGACCCCCGGGTCGTGAAGAAGGCGAAGAAGATCGACTGGATCTCCTTCGAGGACATGCTGGAGCTGGCCGCGTCCGGCTCCAAGGTGCTGCTGCACCGCTGCGTCGAGTACGCACGCCGTTACAACATCCCGATCCACGTCCGCTCGTCCTTCTCCGGACTGCGCGGCACCTGGGTCAGCAACGAGCCGCAAGGGGACCAGAAGGTGGAGCACGCGATCATCTCCGGAGTCGCCCACGACGTCTCGGAGGCCAAGGTCACCGTCGTCGGCGTCCCGGACAAGCCGGGCGAGGCGGCCGCGATCTTCCGCGCCATCGCGAACGCCGAGGTCAACATCGACATGGTGGTGCAGAACGTCTCCGCCGCGTCGACCGGCCTGACGGACATCTCCTTCACCCTGCCCAAGGCCGAGGGCCGCAAGGCCATCGACGCCCTGGAGCGGGCCAAGGGCACCATCGGCTTCGAATCGCTGCGCTACGACGACCAGATCGCCAAGATCTCCCTGGTCGGCGCCGGTATGAAGACCAACCCGGGCGTCACCGCCGGCTTCTTCGAGGCGCTGTCCGACGCGGGCGTCAACATCGAGCTGATCTCGACATCCGAGATCCGCATCTCGGTGGTCACCCGTGCCGACGACGTCAACGAGGCCGTGCGCGCCGTGCACACCGCCTTCGGGCTCGACAGCGACTCCGACGAGGCCGTGGTCTACGGAGGCACCGGCCGATGACGGAGCACCGCCCTTCGCTCGCGGTCGTCGGTGCGACCGGGGCGATCGGCGGTGTCATGCTCCGGATCCTTTCGCAGCACGCGGATGTCTGGGGCGAGGTCAGACTCGTCGCCTCACCGCGCACGGCCGGCAGGAAGCTGGCCGTGCGCGGTGAGGAGAGCGAGGTCCTCGCGCTCGCCGAGGACGTGTTCGACGGCATCGACGTGGCCCTCTTCCTGGTGCCGGACGAGGTGTCCGCCCACTGGGCCCCCATCGCCGCCGCCAAGGGCGTCGTCGTCATCGACGACTCCGCGGCCTTCCGGCTCGCCGACGAGGTCCCGCTCGTCGTCCCCGAGATCAACCCCCATGCCGCACGGCTCCGGCCGCGCGGCATCGTCGCGTCCCCGAGCTGCACCACGCTGTCGCTGATCGTCGCGGTCGGCGCCCTGCACGCCGAATTCGGGCTCCGCGAGCTCATCGTCTCCTCGTACCAGGCCGTCAGCGGCGTGGGCCGCGACGGCGTCACCGCCCTCCGCGAACAGCTCGCCCTGGTCGCCGGTACGGAACTGGGCACCCAGCCCGGAGACGTACGCCGGGCCCTGGGCGACGAGGCCGCCACGGCGGACAGCCCCTTCGCCGCGCCCGTCGCCCTGAACGTGGTGCCCTGGGCCGGTACGGACGCCGGCGACGGCTGGTCCTCCGAGGAGATCGCGCTGCGCGAGGAGTGCCGCAAGGTGCTCGGCCTGCCGGATCTGAAGACCACCGCGACCTGTGTGTACGTCCCCGTCGTCGCCACCCACTCGATGTCCGTCCATGCCCGCTTCGAGAACGAGGTCGCGGTCGGCAAGGCGCACGAGATCCTGGCGACCGCCCCCGGCGTGGTCCTGTTCGACAACCCGGCCTCCGGGGACTTCCCCACCCCCTCCGACGTGGTCGGCACCGACCCCACCTGGGTGGGCCGCGTCCGACGGTCGATGGACGACCCGCATGCGCTGGAAATGTTCCTTTGCGGGGACAATCTCCGAAAAGGTGCGGCTTTGAACGTGGCGCAGATCGCCGAATCGGTCGCCGCCGAATTCCCTCGATGAGGTTCGAATCTATTTTGTAGGATCTGTGAACGCCCTATGAGGAATTCGCTGGTCTGAACCTCTTGAGCTGGGACGTTGTCGTGTCCGACGATGATCTCCCGGCCATCTGCAACCGCACCTCGGCCGGGTTGCGTCTATGCCGTCACTTTGTGCGTGGCTGGACGCCGTGACGGGGCATTTGGGGAAGAGCAGGTACGTATGAGGGCATGTCGCACAGCGTCGAACGTGGCGCGGTCCGCGTACAACCCTGACGGGGGGCAGCGTGTCCAACAGGCGTGGCAGAGGTTCTCGACATCACAGTGGTGGGCCCGTTGCGAGGCGCTTCGGTGCGCCCGCTCCGGCGGCCCCGCGCGCCCGGCGGCATGCCGGTGATCGCGCCCATGCCCGCTGCGCGCGCGGCCTCGTTGCCCTCGCAGCGCGGAGGTGCTGACGAGACGGTGGCAGCAGGAACCACGGTCGACCACCTCACCGAGACCTACCGGGCCCACTACCGCTCCCTTCTCGGCCTCGCGGCCCTGCTGCTGGACGACACCGCGTCCTGCGAGGACGTGGTGCAGGAGGCGTTCATCCGGGTGCACTCCGCGCGCAATCGGGTCCGTGAGCCCGAGAAGACCCTCGCCTACCTCCGGCAGACGGTCGTCAACCTCTCGCGCTCCGCACTGCGCCGCCGCATCCTCGGGCTGAAGCTGCTCTCCAAGCCGATGCCGGACATGGCGAGTGCGGAGGAGGGCGCGTACGACCAGTTGGAGCGGGACGCGCTGATCAAGGCCATGAAGGGGCTCCAGCGGCGCCAGCGCGAGGTGCTGGTGCTGCGCTACTTCGCGGACATGACGGAGGCTCAGGTCGCCGAGACGCTCGGGGTCTCGCTGGGCTCGGTGAAAGCGTACGGTTCGCGGGGCATCGCGGCGCTGCGTGTGGTGATGGAGGCCCAGGCATGAGCGGGTCCGATCAGCACCCCGATATCCCTGAGCACAGGCACGAGAACGACCCGACGGGAAACGGAATTGTGAACCAGGGGCCGGAGAAGACTCCGCACACCGATCCGGACCGCCCGCAGGGTGGGAACGCGGGCCCCGAAGAGAGCGGGCCCTGCGAACCCGCGCCGCCCGCGAGCGCGGCCGACGAGTCCACCGAGGACCCCGACGAGCGGGACCCGGCGGCGGCCACCCCGGCCCCGGCGGACGGGACCCCATCGGACCCGGCCGCGAAGGCCCCGGCGGACGGCGACGCGGACGCCCGCACGGAGACCGGCGCCGATGCGCGTACGGAGACCGCTGACGACGCGGGGACGGGGGCCGGCGCGGACGAGCGTACGGAGACCGCCGCCGCCACCCGTCCCGGTGCGGGCAAAACCCCCGGTGACGCCCCCGCCGACACCCCCGCAGCGTCCGACGACGACTTCCTCGCCACGCTGACCGACCTCTTCGCCGAAGGCCGTCGCGCCCCCGCCCTTGACCGTCCCGGCGAGCTGGACGAGGTGGCCCTGCGCCGCATGCTGCACGGTGCGGTCCGCGACATCACCCCCTTCGAGGGGACCCTCGACCACCTCCACCGCGCCGTCCCCGCCCGCCGTGCCCGGCGGCGGCAGGCCGTCGTCGGGGCGGCCGCGGCGGCCCTGCTGATCGGCACCGCCGTCCCCGCCTTCGTCCACGTCGCGACCTCGGACGGCTCGTCCACCGCCAACCCCGCCATCGCCGGACACGGCGAGCAGGCCCAGGGGGGCAACGGCGAGAAGCCCGGCCCCGAGGAGCCGGGCCGGCGGACCGTGGCGCCCACGGAGCGCGAGAGCGAGGGCGGCGAGGGCGAGGCCGCTCCGGACCCCAGCCCCTCCCGGGGCGAGGGAAGCGACCCGGACGGGGCGGTGGCGGGCGAGAAGCCCGACTCCCCGAGCGTGGACTACGCGTCCCTGCCCGTCTGCGACCCCGGCCAGCTCGGCGTCGCGTCCGCGAGCACCGACGCGCCGGGGGCCGACGGCACGGTCTACGGCAGCTTCAGGATCGCCAACGTGTCCGGCACGGACTGCACGGTCAGCAGCAACGGCACCGTGGGCTTCACCGCCCTCGGCGCCGCCGACTCGCAGAAGATCGTCGTGGTCCAGCACGCGGCGGGCGACGCGGCCCCCGGTCTGCCCGACCCGTCCCAGGAACCCGGCACGGTGCTGCTGAAGCCGGCCATGGCGTACGAGGTGCGGTTCGCCTGGGTGCCGACCGACACCTGTCCGACCACGGGCCCCTCACCGACCCCGACCCCCTCGGCGGACGGTGCGGGAGGCTCGGTCGGCGAGGGCTCCGAGAACCAGTCCGGCACGGACCCGCAGTCGCTGTACGAGGACGGCGGGACCACGGCCGAGGGCAGCGTCGCCGTGACGCACACCCCGGAGTCGGGAGCGCCCACCGCGCAGACGGAGATCCCCAACGCCTGCTCGGGCACGATCTACCGGACGGGCGTGCTCGCCGCCTCGTAGTCGGGCGAGGACGGGTCCTCGGGGGCGTCCCGCGGGGCGTCCGCCGAGGGCTTCGGGGCTGGAGCAGCGGATTCCTCCGGTACGAGACCGAGCGCGATGTCCCGCTCCGCCTCGGCCTCGCGCCGCACCAGCCGGAACCACATGAAGAGCACGAACGCCGCGAAGACGAACCACTCGCCCGTGTAGCCGAGGTTCTGGAAGGCCTTCAGATCGAGGCCGCTGCCCTCGGGAGCCGCCGCGGGCACGGGCTTCATCGCGCCGCCCGTACCGCCCGCCTCGGCCTCGGGAAGCGTCACCCAGGCGTCGTACACGTCGTAGGGGACGAGGTTCACCAGCGTCGCCGCGCTGATCATGCCGACCTGGCCCGAGGGGAGGCCGCCCCGGACGTTCACGCCGTCGCTGTGGGTGTTCTCGGAGGCCTGGAGGTCGCCGGTCACCGTGACTTCGCCCCGTGGCGCGGCGGGGACCCGGGCGCCGGTCGCGGACCCGGGCAGCCAGCCCCGTACCACCGGCAGGGCCTTGCCGCTGTCGGTCCGGAGCATGTTCAGGACGTAGAAGCCCTGCCGCTCGTCCAGCTCACGGCCGGGCACCAGGAACTGGTCGGCGTACGTCCCCTTGGCGGTGGCCGGGCGACCGGACGTCACCTTGTCGACGGGCAGCAGCTCGTCCAGGGGTTTCGCGGCCCGGGTGCTCGGATCGGGCGCCTTCTCCGCCTGTTCGTGCGACTGGACGCGGTCCTCGAAGCGGCCGAGCTGCCAGGTGCCCATGAACACGCAGAACGGGATGGCCAGCACGACGAAGAGGTTGATCCCCCACCACCGTGGGGTCAGCAGGAACCGGTACACCCCTCAAAGGTACGGTTCCCCGCCCCGGGTATCCGGAGCGGGGTCCGTGATTTATCCGGCTCTTACGCCCGCCGACGGCGCGGGATCACCCCGCCGCGCCGATCACCGGGCCCCCGCCCAGGTGCTTCAGGGCGAACTCCAGCTCCAGCCGCACCTGCTTGATCCGCTCCTCCACCACGAGCGAGCCGTGCCCGGCGTCGTAGCGGTAGACCTCGTGGACCGCGCCGCGCGCCGCGAGCCGGTCCACGTAGTTCTCCACCTGACGGATGGGGCAGCGCGGATCGTTGACGCCCGCCGAGATGTAGACGGGTGCCCGCACCGCGTCGACGTACGTCAGCGGGGACGAGGCCTCGAAGCGCTCGGGCACCTCCTCCGGCGTACCGCCCAGCAGCGTGCGGTCCATCGCCTTCAGGGCCTCCATCTCGTCGTGATAGGCCGTGACGTAGTCCGCGACGGGGACGGCGGCCAGACCCAGCGCCCAGGAGTCGGGCTGGGTGCCGAGGCCGAGCAGGGTCAGATAGCCGCCCCAGGATCCGCCCGCCAGGACCAGGCGCTCCGGGTCCGCGAGCCCGGAGGCGACGGACCACTCCCGTACGGCCGCGATGTCCTCCAGCTCGATCAGGCCGACCCGGTGCTTCAGCGCGTCCGTCCAGGCCCGGCCGTAGCCGGTGGAGCCCCGGTAGTTGACCCGGACGACCGCGAAGCCGTGGTCGACCCAGGCGGCGGGGCCGGAGGCGAAGGCGTCGCTGTCGTGCCAGGTCGGCCCGCCGTGGATCTCGAAGACCGTGGGGAACGGGCCCTCGCCGGTCGCGGGCTTCTGCACGAGGGCGTGGATCCGGCCGCCCGGCCCCTCCACCCACGCGTCCTCGACGGGCACCGACGGCGGGGCCTTCGCGCCCGGCGGGTCCAGGACCACCGCGCCGCTCGTGGAGCGCACCACCGGCGGCCGCTCGGCCGAGGACCACAGGTACTCCACGGTGCCGTCGGGGCGGGCTGTGGCGCCCGCGACCGTACCGGCGGGGGTCTCCACGCGTTCCGGCGCGTCCGCCCCCGGCTCATACCGCCACAGCTCGCTGCGGGCCTCGAATTCGTGCTCGACGAGCAGCGCGGAGCCGTCCGGATACCACTCGGCCCCCACATCGCCCGGCAGGTCGATCGGCAGCGGGGTCTCGGTGCCCGTGACCGGGTCCCAGATCATCGGCTCCCAGCGGCCCCGCCGCTGATGTCCGACGAGGAGCCGGGTGTCCCCGGCGACGGGCGCGAAGCCCAGCACGCTGAGCCCCAGCTCCTTCGTGCCGCCCTCGGTGTCGTCCAGCTCGGCCACGGTCGAGCCGTCCGGGCGGACCACGCGCAGCGCGGAGTGCATCGCGTCGCCGTGCTCGGTGTGCTCCAGCGCGATCAGCGTCCCGTCGTGGGAGAGGTCCCCGACGCCCGCGGACTCCCGGTGCCGGTAGATCTCCACGGGCTCGGCGCCCGGCGCCCGCACCAGGTGGACCGTCGTGCCGTCCTCGTCGGTCGAGCGGCCGATCACCGCCGAACCGTCCCGCCCGATGGCCAGGCCCGCCGGGTAGGAGGGGGCGAGGCCCGGGGCGGCCGGCTCGTCCTCCCCGCCGCCGAAGGGCTGGCGCATCCACACCCCGAACTCGTCGCCGTCGGTGTCGCTGAACCACCAGACGGCCTCGCCGTCCGGCGTGAGCACCCCGTCGGTGGTCCCGTTGGGCCGGTCGGTCACCTGGCGCTGCCGCCCGCTCGCCCGGTCCCAGGCGTACAGCTCGTAGGTCCCGGTGGCGTTGGAAACGAACAGCGAACGGTCGGGGGCGTCCTCGGCCCAGTCGGGCAGCGAGACACGGGGCGCACGGAACCGCTTCTCCCAGTCGGGCGCGGCTGCAGCATCAGTCGTCATGCCCCCATCCAACCCGATGACTCACGGGGATCTTGAGGGCGTCGAATAACCACTCGCGCCCCCGCCCGGCCCGTCGGTAGCTTCCCGGACATGTACTCCCCGACTCCGGACGACTGGCACGAGACCAACCGCGCGCGCTGGGACGAACGCGTGCCGATCCACGTGGCGAGCGACTACTACGAACTGGACGCGTTCCGGGCGGGCAAGGACGTGCTGCGCGCCTTCGAGCTGGCCGAGGTCGGGGACGTCAGGGGCAAGACCCTGCTGCACCTCCAGTGCCATTTCGGCATGGACACCCTGTCCTGGGCGCGGCACGGCGCCGCACAGGTCGTGGGGCTCGACTTCTCCGAGCCCGCCGTCGAGACCGCCCGGGGCCTGGCCGGTTCGCTCGGGCTGGGCCCGGACCGGGCGGCGTTCGTCGTGGCCGACGTGTACGACGCCCCGGCCGCCGTCCCCGATTCCGCGTACGACATCGTCTACACGGGCATCGGCGCGCTGGGCTGGCTGCCCGACATCGACCGCTGGGCCGAGACCGCCGCTTCGCTGGTCGCGCCCGGCGGGTTCCTCTACCTGGCGGAGTTCCACCCGCTGACCGACGCGATGGACGAGACCGGTTCGGTGGTCACCGACGACTACTTCAGCCGCGACGCCTGGGTGGACGAGACGCCGGGCACGTACGCCGACCTCGACGCGCCGACCGTGCACAACCGCAGCGTCGAATGGCAGCACCCGGTGGGCCGGGTGGTGACGGCGCTCGCCTCGGCGGGGCTGCGGATCGAGTTCCTCCACGAGCACGATGTCTCGCTCGTCCCGCGGTTCGCCCCGCTGGAGCGCCACGCGGACGGCCACTACCGCTTCCCGGCGGGCCGCCCGAGGATCCCGCTGATGTACTCGATCAAGGCGTCGCGCCCGGCGGAGCGTCAGGCATAGCCGCAGGTGGGGGCCGCCCTGGGGGCTCATCCGGCCGATTGTCAGTGGTGGGGGCCACACTCGTTTCCATGACCGACATGACAGGAAGCGCTTCGGGGACGACGACGGCCGCGCTGCGCGGGGCGGTGGAGACGTACTGGTCGGCGGCCGAGGCGCGCGACTGGAGTGCGTTCGGGGCGACCCTCGCCGAGGACGTGGTGTACGAACTGCCGCAGACGCGTGAGCGGATCGTCGGCAAGGAGCGGTATCTCCGGTTCAACCAGGAGTATCCGGGCGACTGGCATGTCCGGGTCGAGCGGATCGTCGCCGACGCGGAGGGCCGGCAGGCCGCCGCCCGGACCGGGTTCACGGTGACGGGGGAGCAGGAGGGCGCGTCGCCGGAGGAGTTGGACGCCATCCACTTCTTCACGTTCGACGAGGAGGGGCTGATCACCGGGGTGACGGACTTCTGGCCCGAGTCGTACGAGCCCCCTGCCGGCCGGGAGCATCTGGTCGAGCGCTCCTGAGAACGGTCGAGCGCTACGGAGAACGGCGGCCCACCGGTCGTCCGGTGAACCGCCGCTCCTCTCCGATGCCCGAGGCCCTACACCGCCGAGCGGAAGGCGGGCAGATAGCCGCCCGACTGCCCTGCGGCCTTGGGGTGGTAGGAGTTGTAGACCGGGACGGTGACGCTGTGCAGCCAGGCGTCGCCCGAGCACAGCTCGTGTCCGGTGAACTCGTCCACCACGCTGGAGAAGGTGAACCCGGCGTCGGCGGACCGCTTGGCGATGACGTCGTTCAGCACGTCCGACGCGTTGTTGATCGCGGCCCGTTCGGCCTCGCTGAGCCCGGCGACGCAGCTGCCCGACAGCTGGTAGAAGCGGGGGTAGCCGAGGACCACGACCTGGGCCTGCGGGGCGCGGGTCCGGATGCCGTCGTAGAGCGAATCCAGGCTGCCGGGCAGGGTGTTGTTCATCTGCCCGACGGCCGCGTCCACGCTGCTGAGGCAGGTTGCCTCGCTGCCGAGCACGCAGTCCTGCATGACGTCGGCGAACCCGACGTCATTGCCTCCGGCGGTGACGCTGACCAGCGAGGTGGACGCGCTGAGCACGCCGAGCTGGCTGCTCGCCACGGACGAGGTCGTCGCCCCCGAGCAGGCGACGAAGTCGAAGGAGGCGGGGGAGTTCGCCGCCTGCCACAGGTAGGGGTAGGCGGCGGTGCTGCGGCGGCAGTCGCCGCTGTCGGAGAGGTAGCTTCCGGCGCCGACGCCCGAGGAGTAGGAGTCGCCGAGCGCGACATAGCCGCCCGCGGCGGCCGAGTCGGCGGCGGAAGCCGGCCCGGCGACACCGAGGGCCGCCACGGCGGCGATCGCGAGAGTGGAGAGGGATGCCCAAATTCTTCGTACTGACATGGCTGCCAGCCCTTCGAAGCGTGGGGGGATGTGGGGAATGCAGTTTCTAGCAGCTCTCGGTACCCGCCGGTAATGGCCGTGCAAGAAGTCGTCTGATATGCCCGAAGGATCGTTCGGCGGGTCGTGCTCCGCGCGTAGATAAACCTCAACTCCGTGACGGAACAGGCAAGTTCGGGGAAATTATGTGCGCCCGGATGAGCCTCCACGAGCCCGGTGCGTTCATCCGGACGGCCCAACGCGGGGCGCGCGGAAGGGCGGTGAGGTTCAGCCTTCGGTGTACGGGGGAGACGGGCGGCCCCGGCCCGGACCCGGGTGATGGAGCTGACGCGGCGGGCCCCGCACCGGGCCCGGGCATCACCGGCCGGCTGCCGTCCGGCTCCCCCTCGAACTGACCGGCCCGGACGGCGCGGTCTCCCTGCTCGACGCGTTCGAAGGGCGCCGGCAGCTGATCGCGTACTACTTCATGTGGCACGACGGCCACGACGCGGCAGGCCAGTGCGAGGGCTGCACCTGGGTCATCAACCAGGTGCGGGAGCTGGCCTTCCTGCACTCCCGCGACATCACCTATGCCGTCCTCTGCCAGGGCCCGTACGAGGAGAGCCGCCGCTACCGGGACTTCATGGGCTGGGAGATGCCGTGGTACTCGGCGCTCCCCTCGAACGACGAGCTGCTGACCGGTCGCCAGGTCGGCAGCATGCACGTGGTCTGCTACCTGCGCGACGGCGACCGGGTCTACGAGACGTACTGGACGACGCTGCGCGGGGTGGAGGTGATGGACTACGACTACGCGCTGATGGACCTGACCGTGTACGGCCGCCAGGAACTCTGGGAGGACTCGCCCGCCGGCTGGCCGCAGACCATGGACGCTCCCCCCGAGCACCCCATGCGCACCAACGGCCGCCCCATCCCCCAATGGTCCCGTATCGAGGCAGGACGGTCGGACGACCTGACGTCCGGCTCCTGAAGAGGCGGCCTGCTGACGACGAGTCATCTCGTCGTAGGGTCGCGTCATGCCCCCGGCCGATGACACCCCTTATGAAATCCGCACCGCCACCCCTGAGGACACCGGGCTCGTCGAAGCCCTGGACGGCTCCTTCACCACGGCCACCGTCTTCCGCGTGGAGATGGCCGAGAACGGCTTCACCCTGCGGGAGACCCCGGTGGACCCGCCTCTGACCAAGGTGTTCCCGGAGGACGAGAACGACGAGGGCTCCGGGGCCCAGGGGGACGAGGGCTCAGGGGCCCAGGGGGACGAGACCTCAGGGCCCCTGGGGGGGGGCGAGGCCTCAGGGACCCAGGGGGACGAGGGGGACCGAGCGGCCCAGGGAGACCCCACCTTCCTGGCCCTGGCCGCCGACGGCTCCCTGGCAGGCTTCGTCTCCGTCACGTACGCGCGATGGAACCGCCGCCTCACCATCGAGGACATCGAGGTCGCTCCGGGCCACCGGGGCCGGGGCGTAGGCAGGGCGCTGATGTCCCGGGCGGAGGAGTTCGCCCGGGAGCAGGGCGCGGGCCACATCTGGCTGGAGGTCACCAACATCAACGCCCCCGCCATCCACGCGTACCGCCGGATGGGCTTCTCGCTCTGCGGCCTGGACACCTCGCTCTACGAGTTCACCGCCTCGGCCGGCGAGTACGCCCTCTACCTGAGCAAGCCCTGCCGCTGAGGGGAGGGGCAGCTGACGCCCTACCGAGAAGCAATCTCTGCAAGGAGGGCGTCGACGCGCTGCCTGATCTCGTCGCGGATCGGACGAACGGCATCGACCTCCTGGCCTGCCGGATCGCCGAGCTGCCAGTCGAGGTACGCCCTGCCGGGGAAGACCGGGCACGCGTCGCCGCAGCCCATGGTGACCACGGAGTCGGATGCCTGGACGGCCTCGGCGGTCAGGACCGGCTGCTGACGCGGACTTCTCCCTCGGGCCGGCTCGCCCCGTGCACACGCGCAACGCCAGAGGGCCGGTACTGGAATCAGTACCGGCCCTCTGACCTGCTGCTTAGCTGTCGGGGTGGCGGGATGTGAACCCACGACCTCTTCGTCCCGAAGCAACTTGGGCACCGGTGCTGCCTCGGGCTGGTGCGGCTCTCACCTGCGCTGATGGTCCGCTGACGTTCGCGCTCGCCCGCCGTTGTTCGTCGGCGTTGTCACGCAGTTAGACGCTCACCGCTCGACGGTCGATCGCTGGCGAGTCGGTTGTCAGTGCTGGCGTCTATGGTCTCAAGCGCGCGGTCGGCTTCCGGGGGTTCCAGCTCTGAAGGGAATGGTTGCATCCCCGGCCTGTCTGGGGGCGGCCCGGAGAATCGTCCGGGACCTAACCGACGGTCGGGCTTCGTCGATGGCCAGCGGATGACCTGCCAGAGCCGACCGTGCACCCCTCCCGCGTGGACAGACGCACGCTGTCCAACTGTGGTGATGGGTGGGTACAGGGGCGTTCACCTGCGTTCATGGGCGGCTGGTCGCCGGTGCTGGAAGCGCGGCGCGTCCCGGCTGAACGTCCGCGAATGGGTCTGAATGAGACGGAAACTGAGACGGCCGCCCACGGTCCTAGAGCTGGCCTCGCCACCATGGCACGTCCAGGCTGTCAGCCGGGATGACCACTGCCCTTGCCAGAATTTTCCGATCGAGGACCCGTACGAGGGCGCGCAACTCACGCGCGCTCTTCCTTGGCAGCGCGTGAAGCACGGCTTCGAGGTGCTCGCGGAAGCCGGCGCCGTAGCACCCGCACTCAACGATGCCGCAAGCAGGTCCTGCGAGTGGATCTACGAGTTGTCTGAGGGGGCCATGGGCAAAGGCCTGCCAGTGCCAGAACGCTTCTTCTGTGGCTTCAGGCCAGAAGCGGGTCCGCTCCAGCCGACGCAGGTCAGCCGTGCAAGATCCTGAAAGGCGATCAATGAACGGATACCGTCGCCGCCTCAGGGAACGGACAGGGAGGTCGCCCCGCAGGGCTGATGGGCGCCTACGCGGCATTGCCCCTTCGGTTCTCGGTCATGCCGGCAAGGTACAGAACGATGTGCCCGGTGGCCACCGGATATCCGGTGGCCGAAGCCCTGAGCTTGGCAATCGCAGGTAATGCCAAGCCAGCACACCATCTGACCAGCAGCTATGTGTCTGTCAGGTCGCAAGGGGCAGTGTTTCGGTAGCCGCCGTTGACCGCAGTCCGCTGTACCAATTGGTGCGCATCTGGTGCGAGCCGTCTGCGGCTGCGGGCTACCGTTCCCGGGCTGCGTGTCACGGTGCCGCGATCGACTTGGCCGCCCCAAGGTCAAGGCGCATGACGGTACGGAGCTCGGTCACGGCAGCATCGAACCTCTCCTCCAATTCCACGTAGGTCGCGTCGTCGACCGAGGCACCTGCCACGAGTAGGTCTCGGGTGTCCCTCAGGACCACGAACGCTGATCGTGAGGCTTCCACGATCTCCGGTGGTGCGACGATGGCCAACTGGTGACGGATCTCGTACGCACCAGGCGTCAGGAACACCTCACGGATTCTCCGTGGCCGGTCTACGGCTGGGATGTCCTCGTGCGCGCACTCATTGAGCGCTGTGCGGATCCGTGAGAGCGCAGCGGTGTAGTCGGCGTACAACTGCCGTCGCGCATCGAGGTCCTGGCCGGCGCGGTCCCTGCGCCATCTGGCCCGATCGGCCAACAAGGTGGAGCCAACCCCGATTGCCGCACCAAGTGCCGTACTGACCAGCGGTATCCACTCCATGACAGGAGAGGCTAGAACCTTCGCCCGTCGGCCGCCCGGCAGTTATGACTCACGGCTGTAACCCGTGCTGTTACGGAGCTTGTGGATCAACGCACGCTCTTCCGTGATCAGGCGTCTGACCAGTGCTGGTAGAGACCGCCAGGTGAGTCTTAGACGATGACAGCGCCCCTTGATGTCCGTCGCTGCCCCTCCCTTCTGGCACGTGTATGGCAAGGCTGTGGAACGGCTGTGGAACCGGCCGCTGAGACACCTGGGATGCTCTGCTACGGCACCACATTGCTGAGGTGGAGTACAGCTCCAGGCCGTTGAACAGACCGCTGTTGAGAGCGCCTCGGACCGGGCAGCAGTGGCCACCCTGCCTCTCGGCTTGACCGTTGATGACGCCTTGCGATCGGCTCTACTGGTGCGCTCGTTCCAGTGCGTGGTGCTGCCGGCCATGTTGCAGAGCGCCGAGTACGCCCGGCACGTGTTCAGCAGCGCGCCGAACGCCACTCCGGAAGCCGTGGGAAGTGCGGTCGCTGCGCTGGTGGAGCGGCAGAGCGTGCTGTACGAGCCGCAGCGGGAGTCGGTCTTCGAGAGCGGGTGTCCGCCGACTCGGACGAACTAGCCACGTACGAGGAGGAGGTCGGGCGCTTCGAGGGTGCGGCGGTCTTCGGTGGTGAAGCGAGAGAACTCCTGTTGTGTGTGATGAAGGAGTTCCAAGGTTTGGGTCCGGCCACTCACTCGTAGAGGAACAATTCCTCAAGACGCCTGGCTTGGGCTAGCGCATAGGAATGCTCTGCCTTCGGGATGTCTAGTCCCCTGGACGATGCCGAGGAGTGTTCATGCGTACCGAGTGGTGCCGTGTTTTCCCTGGTCTGGCCGGGGAGGTGGCCGAGGCCCGTCACTTCGTGGCTTCCCTGGCGGAAGGCCATGCCTCTGTCGATGACGCCGTTCTGGTCGTGAGCGAACTGGCGACGAACGCCGTCCGGCACTCCCTGAGCGGGGCGGACGGCGGGTGGTTTCTGGTGGTCCTCGGTTTCGGGGACGATCTCGTGCGGATCGAGGTGATCGACCAGGGCGGTGAGCGCGAACCGCGTCTGTGTGACGTGACCGAGCAGGAGGAGGGCGGTCGCGGTCTCGTGTTGGTCGCTGGGTGCGCCAAGGACTGGGGAGTCGGGAACTGGGCCGACCGGCGCCCCGCACCGCCGTGTGGCGGTCGGTCCGGCGGAGCGGCGACACCAAGACCCGAAAGTCCCGGCGCACGCTCGCCCTGCCGTCCCGCTGTATCGATGCGCTCTGGCGGCAGTACGAGGATCAGGGCTGGGACCGGCTCGCCGCCGATGACGAGTGGGAGGAACACGGGCTCGTCTTCTCCTCGGCCGTCGGCAAGCCGCTCGAAGCTGCCAACGTCCGCCGTGCCTTCCGCCAGGCGCTCAAGGACGTCGACGGGGTCGAGGCTGCCGAGTGGACGCCCCGGGAGCTTCGGCACAGCTTCGTGTCACTGCTCTCCGACCGTGGCGTCCCCCTGGAGGAGATTTCCCGGCTCGTCGGTCACTCGGGGACGGCCGTGACCGAGGAGGTCTACCGGAAGCAGATCAGGCCGGTGATCCAGACGGGCGCCGTGGTCATGGACGGCATCTTCGGCGCGGACCCCCGGCAGCCGTAGGCACGCAGGAAGCGATAGTCACGCAGATAGACACACAGCAACGCCAGAGGGCCCTTACCGATTCGGTAAGGGCCCTCTGACCTGCTGCTTAGCTGTCGGGGTGGCGGGATTTGAACCCACGACCTCTTCGTCCCGAACGAAGCGCGCTGCCAAGCTGCGCTACACCCCGATGTCCACCGGACTCCCGGCGACATCGATTACTTTAGCCCACCGGCGGCCGGAGGCGAAATCCGGTTTCTTCGGTGCTGGATCCACCCCGCCACGTTCGGCCGTATGTGGTCCACGGCGGTGATCAGGGCAGCCAGGGCGGTGAAGAGGAGGCCGAGGGCGAGGGCCTGGGTGAGGGTGCCGGCGTAGCCGTACGTGTCGACGTCGAGGAACGGGTACGGGTAGCGGGCCGGGGAGCCGGGGGAGAGCAGGGCTCCGCGGATCAGGGTGAGGCCCAGGTAGGCCGCGGGGGCGGTCAGCCAGAGCGGGATGTGGGCCAGGCGCAGGGTCCGCGGCGCGGTCAGCAGGAGCCAGTCCGCGGCAACCGTCAAGGGGGTCGCCGTGTGGAGCAGGAGGTTCGCCGCGAGAGGCCAGCCCGTTGCCGGGGCCGGACTCTCGGCGTAGTTCACCAGCACCAGGTGGTGCATCAGGCCGGTGATCGCCGCGAGCAGGAGCACCCCGCCCGTCAGGTACGGCGGGAGCGGCGGAGCGCCTCGCCACGAACGTACCGCCGACCAGCCGAAGGCCACCGCGACCAGCAGGTTCGCCAGGACCGTGAAATGGATCAGGGGCGGTGGGGCGGTCCCGGTCGCCAGGGCGATGGCCGGGCCTGCGGCCGCCGCCCCGCATGCCAGGGTGCGCAGAGCCGTGGCCCAGGGGCGGCGGGGGCCGGTGGGGGCCGGGAGCACCTCTGCCGCCCGGGGGCGGGGGAGCAGGGCGGCCCGGGGCGCGGTCATGATTCGTACGGTAAGGGGGTGGGAAGACCCCCGCGATTCGTGGGCCGCCCGCCGCTACCCGCGACGGGCCGCCCCGCCCCTCCCCGTCGCGTAGGTCGCCCCTCCGGCACCCCCGGCCCGCCCGTTCCGGCGCGTCCGCAGCCTGTCTCGCCCGCCGATCCGGCGCCCCCGGCCCGTCGCGTAGGTCGCCCCTCCGGCGCCCCCGGCCCGCCCCGCCCGCCCCCTCAGGTCTTGGCCACCAACGTCAGCAGCGTCGCCTCGGGCGGGCAGGCGAAGCGGACCGGGGTGTAGCGGTTGGTGCCGCAGCCTGCGGAGACGTGGAGGTAGGCGCGCTTGTCGCCGACCGTGTGGCTCGACAGGCCCTTGACCCGGTCGGTGTCCAGGTCGCAGTTGGTGACCAGCGCTCCGTAGAACGGGATGCACAGCTGACCGCCGTGCGTGTGGCCCGCGAGGATCAGGGGGTAGCCGTCGGCCGTGAACGCGTCCAGGGAGCGGAGGTACGGGGCGTGGACCACGCCGATGGAGAGGTCGGCGCCGGTTTCCGGGCCGCCCTGGACCTCGGCGTAACGGTCCCGCTTGATGTGCGGGTCGTCCAGGCCGGTGAACGCCAGCTCCATGCCCTCCAGCTTGAGCCGGCCCCGGGTGTTCGACAGGTCCAGCCAGCCCGCCTCGTCGAAGGCGTCGCGCATGGGCTCCCACGGATTGTGGACGACGCCGACCGCGGGGGCGTTGCCGTTGAGGCCGTGCTTGCCCTGGACCTTCTCCAGGAGGTAGCGGGCCGGGTTGCGGAGCTTGGGGCCGTAGTAGTCGTTGGAGCCGAAGACGTACACGCCCGGGAACTCCATCAGCGGGCCCAGCGCGTCCAGTACCTCGGGCACCGCCTCCGGGTCGGAGAGGTTGTCGCCGGTGTTCACCACGAAGTCGGGGCGCAGGCCCGCCAGCGACTGGAGCCAGGCGCGCTTCTTGCGCTGACCGCACACCATGTGGATGTCGGAGACCTGGAGCACCCGCAACGGACGCGCCCCGTGCGGGAGTACGGGAACGGTGACCCGTCGCAGGCGGAACGAGCGGGCCTCGAACCCGGCGGCGTAGGCGAGCCCGGCGGCGCCGACCGCCGCGCCGACTGCCGTGACTTTCAGGGGTACTCCGTAGCGTGCGCGCATGCGCCCATCGTCGCAGAAGCGGAACGCCGAGAGAAAAGGCGAGAGGGAAACCGGGGGGCGGCCCCGGCCCCGTACCTGTCACAATCACGGCATGACCACGCTCAAGTCCAAGCTCAAGGAAGACCTCCACACGGCCATGAAGGCGCGTGACGAGCTGACCTCGTCCACCCTTCGGCTCACCCTCACCGCGATCACGAAGGAAGAGGTCAGCGGTACGTCGGCGCGCGAGCTCTCCGACGACGAGGTGCAGAAGGTGATCGCCAAGGAAGCGAAGAAGCGCCGTGAGGCGGCCGAGGCCTTCGCCCAGGGTGGCCGGACCGAGCAGGCCGAGCGCGAGAGGGCGGAGGGCGAGCTGCTCGACGGCTACCTGCCCAAGCAGCTCTCCGACGACGAGCTGAACGCGATCGTGGCGTCCGCCGTCGAGGAGGCCAAGGCCGCCGGGGCCGAGGGGCCGCGCGCGATGGGCACCGTCATGAAGATCGTCAACCCGAAGGTTGCCGGGCTCGCCGAGGGCGGCCGGGTCGCCGCCGCGGTGAAGAAGCTCCTCGCCGGCTGAGGCGACGCCGAGGGAGTAGGGAAAAAGGGGTGGGCGCCCGGTCCCCGACCGGGCGCCCACCCCTTTTCGACCAACAGCCCCGTACGGTCAGGGGCCCTCGTTGCCGCCGCCCCGGCCGCCGCCGCCCGGTCCGCCGATCACGCCCTCCGGCAGCTCGATGCCGGGGAACCGGTTGCCGTCGTTGCCGGGCTTGTCGTCGTCGTCACCGCGGTCACGGCCCCGGTCGCGGTCGCCCTTCTCCGCGTCCTTGTCCTCCTTCTCCTTGCCGCGAGGCACGGGGACGGTATTGAACCCGGGAGTTTCGGACGCGTCCAGCGCTCCGGTCATCGCGATGCGCCAGATCGGGCCGGGCAGACAGCCACCGCAGACCTTGTCGTAGTACTGGCCGCCGATGGTGACGTTGAACATCGAGCTCTTCTCACCGATGTCGTCACCGACCCACACCGCGGTGGAGAGGTTCGGCGTGTACCCGACGAACCAGGCGTCCTTGCGGTCGTTGGTCGTACCGGTCTTGCCCGCGTTGTCCCGGTCGCTGAGTCCGGCCTGCGTACCGGTGCCGTCCTCGACGACGCCCTTGAGCATCTGGTTGATCGTGTCCGCGGTCCGCTCGCTCATCGCGCGCGAGCAGGATGTCTTCGGCACGTCGAGCGCCTTGCCCTGCGGGTCCTTGATGGACTCGATGGCGATCGGTGTGCAGTACGTGCCGCGGTTGGCGAACGCGGCGTAGGCGCCGGCCATGGAGAGCGGTGTGCTCACCTCACTGCCGAGGGTGATCGACGGGTTCTCGACGATCTTCTTGCCGTCACCGCGCTCGTAGCCGACCTTCTTGGCCATCTCGACGGTCTCGCAGAGGCCGGCCTTCTGCTCCAGCATCGCGAAGTAGGTGTTGATGGACTTGCCGAGCGCGCTCGTCATGTCCCAGCTGCCCTTCTCGGACTCCAGCTCGTTCTGGAGTTCCCAGGGCGCGTAACCGGCCGGGGAGCCCGAGCAGTTGCGGAAGTCCCGCTCCTGGAGCGTCATCTTCCAGTCCGAGGAGAACGTCGTCGCCGGGCTGATGCCCTTCTCCAGCGCCGCCGCCGCGGTGAACGGCTTGAACGTGGAGCCGACCTGGAAGCCGTAGGTGCTGCCGCCCATCCTGTTGCTGACGGCGAGGTTCAGGACGGTCTCGTTCTGCTTCTGGTCCAGGCCGTACGGGCGGGACTGGCCCATCGAGAGGATCTTGCCGCTGCCCGGCTGGACCTGCACCACGGACGCCGCGAACTTGTCGTCCTTGTTGACCCTCGCGGTGGCGGCCTCGTTGGCGGCCTTCTGGGCGCGCGGGTCCAGCGTGGTCCGGATGGTCAGACCGCCGAGGTTCCAGAGCTTGGCCCGCTCCTCGTCGGTCTTGCCGAAGGCGGGGTCGGTGAGGATCGTCTTGCGTACGTAGTCGCAGAAGAAGCCGGAGCCGCTGACGGCGGTGATGCAGCCGTTCTTCGGCCGGGACACCTTCAGCTTGATGGGCGTCTCCATGGCCTTGTCGGCCTCGGCCTGCGTGATGCTCTTGACCGCGGCCATCCGCGCCAGCACGGTGTTGCGGCGCTTGGTCGCTTCCTCCGTGTCGTTGACCGGGTCGTAGCGGCTCGGCGACTGGACGATGCCGGCGAGCAGCGCGGCCTCCTCCACCTTGAGGTCCTTGGCGTGCTTGGAGAAGTAGCGCTGGGACGCGGCCTCGACGCCGTACGCCTGCTGCCCGAAGAACGTGATGTTGAGGTAGTTCTCCAGGATCTTCTTCTTGCCGAGCTCTTCCTCGACCTGGATCGCGTACTTCAGCTCGCGGACCTTGCGGCCGAGCGTCTGCTGCGTGGCCTCGGCGACCTTCTCCGGGTCGTCGCCCGCCTCCTCGACGAAGACGTTCTTCACGTACTGCTGGGTGAGGGTCGACGCGCCCTGCGCGGTCCCGCCCGCCTGTACGTTGCGGTTCATCGCGCGCAGGATGCCCTTGAGGTCGACCGCGCCGTGCTCGTAGAAGCGGGAGTCCTCGATCGCGATGATCGCGTCCTGCATGTACGGCGAGATGTCCTTGAGCGGCACGACCGTGCGGTCGCGGGAGTACACCGTGGCGATGGTGCCGCCGTCGCGGTCCTGGATCGTGGTCCGCTGGCTGAGCGGCGGCGTCTTGAGGTTGGAGGGGATCTCGTCGAACCCTTCGACCGTCCCCTTGGCGGCGAGCCCCAGCGCTCCGGCTGCGGGCAGCGCGATGCCTGCCAGGACAGCTCCGGAGAGCGCGGCGACACCGACGAACTTGGCGGCCTGCTGAGTCGTGGTGAGACCGCCGCCCGAGCGCTTCTTTGGCATAGGGGGCAGCCTAATCCGTAGTGATGAACGTGTCGCAGGAGCAGGGGCCTCTCGGAGCGTTCCCGTACCAGACCGTGACATCCGGGCGGGTCGGAGACGCGGCACACCGTCTCGGAGCACGGCGCACCGTCCTCGCGTGGGCGCGCGCGGACATGGATGTGGGCGCGCTCGGAACACGGACGTGAGCGCAGAGGGCCCGGGTTTCCATTCGCCGGACAGACGGGCAGGCGTTGGCCTAAGCTGCTCTCAACTGTCACAGCAGTCCGGTTCCGTATCAAGCCCCCTGCCGCCCCATGCGCATCTTCTGGTCATTCTTCGCCCGGTCGATGTGTCACCGCACCGCCCTTCACGCACCCAGCGAGGCGCTCCCGAATTCGCCTCGTATGTCACGAGAAGTCCGTTGCGACTTGAGTGCACTATCCCATTTTCATGGTGATAGTCGCGTATGTCCTCGGCTCACTCCCCTGGGTGATCTGCCGCATACGCATAGTCCGTTCGGACCATTCAAGATTGGGCCCGAAGGGGGTGTTGTGCTGTCCCCACCTTCCGTAACGTCCTCAACTGGCAGCGGTGAATATGCCGCTACCGCCGTGGGGGAGCCTCGATTCGGGAGAGGACGGCGCCGGCATGGGCTGGGTAACCGACTGGAGTGCGCAGGCAGCCTGCCGCACTACCGATCCGGATGAACTGTTCGTACAAGGGGCAGCGCAGAACAGAGCCAAGGCGGTGTGCACCGGATGCCCGGTGCGGACCGAGTGCCTGGCCGATGCGCTGGACAATCGCGTCGAATTCGGCGTGTGGGGCGGAATGACGGAGCGGGAGCGCCGCGCACTGCTGCGCCGTCGGCCGACCGTCACGTCCTGGCGCCGGCTGCTGGAGACCGCACGCAGCGAATACGAGCGGTCCACCGGCGTCCTGCCCGGAGTCATCGGGCTGGAGGACGAGGAACTGCACGAGACGTACGCCGCCGTCGGGTAGCGCGTCGGCCGCGCCGCACGGCGCGCCGGCTCTACGCCGCTCCGGCAGGGGCCGGGGCGGAACCGTCCGCCAGCAGGTCGCCGATGGCCCGGAGGCCGTCCAGGTCGTGTACGTCGCCGGGCAGCGCTTCGACGGCCGTCACCGGGACCTCCGGGTGGAGCACGGTGAAGCGGTCGCGGGTGCGGTTCTCGCGGGCGACGACCTGCATGCGCTCGGCGTGCAGGCGCAGGAGACCCGCCGTCAGTTCCTCGATGCTGATGACGTCGGTCGCGTCGGTGTCCGACGCGCCGGCCGCGTCCACCACATGGGCGGCGTCGGCGGTGTCCCCCTCAGGGGCGGTCGCGGCGTGCGCGATGTTCTCGTGGGGCGGCTCGTTCTCCGTCGGGTCCTGGTGCTCGGCTGAGGTCTGCGGACCGGACGCCTGCCCGGCCTCGGGGGAGAGGGGCGGCTCGGTCGTTCCGGAAGCGGTGACCGCCGGGTCGGGGGTTCCCCGGTCACCAAGGCCAGCTTTCCCGGCCCCCTGATCCACAATGCGGGCGTCGTCAAGATTTTCTGCGGCGGCCAGCGCCTGGTCCGCGGAGAGCCGTGAAGCCTCGCTGCCGTGCACGCGGTTGAGGACCAGACCGGCCAGCGGCATGTCCTCGGCGGCCAGCCGCTCCACGAAGTAGGCGGCCTCGCGCAGCGCGTCCTGCTCCGGCGTCGCGACCACGAGGAAAGCCGTGCCGGGCGCCTGGAGCAGCTTGTACGTGGCGTCCGCCCGGCTGCGGAAACCGCCGAACATGGTGTCCATCGCGGCGACGAACGTCTGGACGTCCCGCAGGAACTGGCCCCCGAGCAGCTTGCCCAGCGTGCCGCTCATCATCGACATGCCGACGTTGAGGAACTTCATCCCGGCCCGGCCGCCCACCTTCGCGGGCGCCATCAGCAGCCGGATGAACTTCCCGTCGAGGAAGGACCCCAGCCGCTTCGGCGCGTCCAGGAAGTCCAGCGCGGAGCGCGAGGGCGGGGTGTCGACGATGATCAGGTCCCACTCGTCGCGTGCCCGCAGCTGCCCGAGCTTCTCCATCGCCATGTACTCCTGCGTACCGGCGAACCCGGCCGACAGGGACTGGTAGAAGGGGTTCTCCAGGATGGCCCTGGCCCGCTCGGCGTCCGCATGCGCCTCGACGGTCTCGTCGAAGGTGCGCTTCATGTCGAGCATCATGGCGTGCAGTTCGCCGTCGCCTTCGATGCCGTCGACCCGGCGGGGCACGTTGTCCAGCTGGTCGATGCCCATGGACTGGGCGAGCCGGCGGGCCGGGTCGATGGTGAGGACGACGACCTTCCGGCCGCGCTCGGCGGCCCGTACGCCGAGGGCCGCGGCGGTCGTGGTCTTGCCGACGCCGCCGGAGCCGCAGCAGACGACGATCCGGATGTCCGGGTCGTCCAGCAGCGCGTCGGTGTCCAGCCCGGCCGCGGCCGTAGCGTCCGTCTCCGGCCCGCCTTCGGCCGCCGTGTCCGTGTCCGCGCTCATGCGTCCCCCTCTTCCCCCGCGCCCTGCTTACGGAGCTCCGTGGCCAGGTCGTGCAGCGCGGCGAGGTCCACCCCGTCGCCCATCAGCGGCAGCTCCGCCGTCGGCAGGCCGAGACCGGCCAGCACCGCGCGCTGCTCCCGCTCCAGACCGACCCGCTCCGCGTGCTCGGCCGCCTGCGCGACCAGCGGACGTACGAGGGCGGCGGAACCGGTCACTCCGGCCCGGGTCAGCGCTTTGGCGATCTCCTTGCGGCGCCCGCCCGCCGCGGTGCGCAGGGCGTCCTCGTCCAGCAGATGCGGGCGGACCATGTTCACGAAGACGCTGCCCACGGGCAGTTCGGCGGCGCGCAGCTCGGCGATGCCGTCCGCGGTCTCCTGGACCGGCATCTCCTCCAGGAGGGTCACCAGGTGGACCGCGGTCTGCGGGGACTTCAGGACCCGCATCACGGCCTGGGCCTGGTTGTGTATCGGGCCGATCTTCGCCAGTCCGGCCACCTCGTCGTTGACGTTGAGGAAGCGGGTGATCCGGCCGGTCGGCGGGGCGTCCATGATCACGTGGTCGTAGACGAACCGGCCCCGCTTGTCCTTGCGGCGTACGGCTTCGCACGCCTTGCCGGTCAGCAGGACGTCCCGGACGCCGGGCGCGATGGTGGTGGCGAAGTCGATCGCGCCGAGCTTCTTCAGGGCACGGCCGGCGCTGCCGAGTTTGTAGAACATCTGGAGGTAGTCGAGGAGCGCGCGTTCGGCGTCGATCGCCAGCGCGTGCACCTCGCCGCCGCCCGGCGCGACGGCGATCCTGCGCTCCTCGTAGGGGAGCGCGTCGGAACCGAAGAGCTGGGCGATGCCCTGCCTGCCCTCGACCTCGACGAGGAGGGTGCGCCTGCCCTCGGTCGCGAGGGCGAGCGCGAGGGCGGCGGCCACCGTGGTCTTACCGGTACCGCCCTTGCCGCTGACGACCTGGAACCTGCTCACGTATTCGAGCCTAACCAGTCCTGCCCCGGCCTACGCACGGGACCGTACGTGCCAGGCGTTACAGTCGGGCCCATGACCAAGTGGGAATACGCGACCGTGCCCCTTCTCGTGCACGCGACCAAGCAGATTCTGGACACCTGGGGCGAGGACGGCTGGGAGCTGGTCCAGGTCGTTCCCGGCCCGAACAACCCCGAGCAGCTCGTGGCCTACCTGAAGCGGGAGAAGGCGTAGTGGCGGGCGCCGTCGAGTCGCGCCTCGCCGAGCTGGGTCTGACCCTGCCCGCCGTCGTGCCGCCGCTGGCCTCGTACCAGCCGGCCGTGCAGTCGGGGGTGTACGTGTACACCTCGGGCCAGCTGCCGATGGTGGACGGCAAACTCGCCGTCACCGGCAAGGTCGGCGCCGAGGTCACGCCGGACGAGGCGAAGGAGCTCGCGAAGACGTGCGCGCTCAACGCGCTCGCCGCCGTGAAGTCGGTCGCCGGTGACCTGGACCGGATCAAGCGCGTCGTGAAGGTCGTGGGCTTCGTCGCCTCGGCCTCCGACTTCACCGGCCAGCCCGCCGTGATCAACGGCGCCAGCGAGCTGCTGGGCGCGGTCCTCGGCGACAAGGGCGTGCACGCCCGCAGCGCCGTGGGCGTCGCCGTGCTGCCGCTGGACGCACCGGTCGAGGTCGAGGTCCAGGTGGAGCTCGACGAGGCCTGAGGACCCGTTCCCGTACGTTTCCGATCCCGCCCGGTCCCCGCGACCGGGCGGGATCGCGTGTGTACGGGGGCCACGACGGGCGGATCGCGTGTGTACGGGGCATGGCGGGCGTGTACGGGGCAAGTCGGGTCGCCGTGATGCTCAGGGAGCCTCTCGAACATCGGCGCGGTTCCGGATAGCCTCCGGCCATGTCCCAAGGTCAGTGGTACCCCCCGGAATGGCCCGACCGGATCAGGGCCCTCGCCGCCGGTGAGCTGACGGCCGTGACGCCCCGGCGGGCGGCCACGGTGATGCTGCTCCGCGACCGTGGGCCGCAGGCGCCGACGCCCGGCCCCGTCGTGCACATGCTGCGCCGCCGTACGTCGATGGCGTTCGCCGGAGGCGCGTACGCCTATCCGGGTGGCGGTGTCGATCCGCGGGACGACGACCGGCTGATCGGGTGGGCCGGGCCCCCGTTGGAGCAGTGGGCCGACCGGCTCGGCGTGGCGACGGTCACCGAGGCGCAGGCCGTCGTCTGCGCGGCGGTGCGCGAGACGTTCGAGGAGGCGGGCGTCCTGCTCGCCGGGCCGACCGCGACGACCGTGGTCGGCGACACGACCGGGGACGACTGGGAGGCCGACCGGGAGGCGCTGGTCGCCCGGGACCTGTCCTTCGCGGAGTTCCTGGACCGGCGCGGCCTGGTGCTGCGCTCGGACCTGCTGGGCGCCTGGGCGCGGTGGATCACCCCGGAGTTCGAACCGCGCCGCTACGACACCTGGTTCTTCGTCGCCGCGCTCCCCGAGGGGCAGCGCACCCGGGACGTCTCCACCGAGGCCGACCGTACGGTGTGGATCGCCCCGGCGGAGGCCGCCCGCCGCTACGACGCGGGCGAGCTGCTGATGATGCCGCCCACCGTGACCACGCTGCGGGCCCTCGCGCCGTACAGGACGGCAGAGGAGGCCCTGGAGGCCGCCGACGTGCAGGACATGGCCCCGGTCCTCGCGCAGGCCCGGCTGGAGGGCGACGAGCTGGTGCTGACCTGGCCGGGACACGACGAGTTCACCAAACACGTGCCCACGGCGGGCGGGGGAGGCGGTGCCGCATGACCGACGCAGCCGCCCTGCCCGGACAGCCGCGCGGAACCGTGGTCTCCGGGCCCGCGACCGCCCGTACGGTCAACGTCCTCGCGCCCAACCCGTCCGCGATGACGCTCGACGGGACGAACACCTGGGTCGTGGCCGAGCCCGACTCCGAGCTCGCCGTCGTCATCGATCCCGGGCCGCTCGACGACGTACACCTGCGGGCCGTGATCGAGGCGGTGGAGCGGTCCGGGCGGCGCGTGGGCCTCACGCTGCTCACCCATGGGCACCCCGACCACGCGGAGGGCGCGGGCCGCTTCGCGGAGCTGACGGGGACGAAGGTACGGGCCCTGGACGCGGCGCTGCGGCTGGGCGACGAGGGCCTCGCGGCGGGCGACGTGATCACCACCGGCGGCCTGGAGCTGCGCGTGGTGCCGACGCCGGGGCACACCGCGGACTCGCTCTCGTTCCACCTGCCCGCCGACCGGGCGGTGCTGACGGGCGACACGGTCCTCGGCCGCGGTACGACGGTGGTCGCGCACCCGGACGGGCGGCTCGGCGACTACCTGGACTCGCTGCGGCGGCTGCGGTCGCTGACGGTGGACGACGGCGTCCGCACGGTGCTGCCGGGCCACGGGCCGGTGCTGGATGACGCGCAGGGGGCGGTGGAGTTCTACCTGGCCCACCGCGCCGGCCGGCTCGCCCAGGTGGAGACGGCGGTGGAGGCCGGGCACCGTACGCCGTCGGATGTGGTGGCGGCGGTCTACGCCGACGTGGACCGCTCCCTGTGGCCGGCCGCCGAGCTGTCGGTCCGGGCGCAGCTGGAATACCTGACCGAGCACGGGCTGATCCAGGGCTGAGCCCTGGATCAGCGCCGGGGCGCCCTCGGGGCGCCCCGAGGACGCGTCTCAGCGCGAGCGCTTCGCCAGCCGCTCGACGTCCAGCAGGATGACCGCGCGGGCCTCCAGGCGCAGCCAGCCGCGCCCCGCGAAGTCCGCGAGCGCCTTGTTGACCGTCTCGCGGGAGGCGCCGACCAGCTGGGCCAGCTCCTCCTGGGTGAGGTCGTGCACGACGTGGATGCCTTCCTCGGACTGGACGCCGAAGCGGCGCGACAGGTCCAGGAGGGCGCGGGCGACACGGCCCGGCACATCGGAGAAGACCAGGTCGGACATCTGGTCGTTGGTCTTGCGCAGCCGTCGGGCGACCGCGCGCAGCAGCGCGGTGGCCACCTCGGGCCGGGCGTTCAGCCAGGGCTGCAGGTCGCCGTGGCCGAGGCCGAGGAGCTTGACCTCGGTCAGCGCGGAGGCGGTCGCCGTACGGGGGCCCGGGTCGAAGAGCGACAGCTCCCCGATCAGCTCGCCGGGGCCGAGCACGGCCAGCATGTTCTCGCGCCCGTCGGGCGAGGTGCGGTGGAGCTTCACCTTGCCCTCGGTGACCACGTACAGGCGGTCACCCTGGTCGCCCTCGTGGAACAGCGCGTCTCCGCGCGCGAGGGTCACCTCACTCATCGAGGCGCGGAGCTCCGCGGCCTGCTCGTCATCGAGCGCCGCGAAAAGCGGGGCGCGCCGCAGAACGTCGTCCACGAGTTCTCTCCTTGTCGGCCTGTCCAGGGAACCGTGGTCCCCATCATGCCGGACGGTAAAACAGTGCGATCAATCACAAACCAGTTTGACGCACGGGCGTGCCGGACCCTACGGCAGGGGGCCGATCGGGGGCGGATACGCCGTGGCAAGGGTGGTTGTCGGTGCCTGGCCCTAGGCTGGCCGGGTGTCCGGATCACCGGGGAGAGCGCAGGCCAAGGGGGCTGACGGGGTGGTGAAGGGGGAGGATTCCGCCATGGGCGAACAACCCCGGCCGCGCCCGAAGAATGCCGCGAATGGCTCCCCCGGAGACGCGCACGGTTCCCCCGGAGGGCCGGGGAAGACGTTCGGGAAGTCGGCCAGGAGGTCCGCAGTGTCATCGTCAACGCCCGGCACAACCGGAAAGAAAGTGAAGGCGGCCCCGCGCAAGGCGCCGAAGGCCGAGTCCCGTCTCGCGATGGTCCGCCGGGCGCGCCGGATCAACCGCGAGCTCGCCGAGGTCTATCCGTACGCCCACCCCGAGCTGGACTTCCGCAACCCCTTCGAGCTCCTCGTGGCCACGGTCCTCTCCGCCCAGACCACCGACCTGAGGGTCAACCAGACGACGCCCGCGCTCTTCGCCGCGTACCCCACGCCCGAGGACATGGCGGCGGCGGTTCCGGAGGAGATGGAGGAGATCATCCGGCCGACCGGGTTCTTCCGGGCCAAGACGAAGTCGCTGCTCGGCCTCTCGGCGGCGCTCCGGGACGAGTTCGGCGGTGAGGTCCCAGGGCGTCTGGAGGATCTCGTCAAGCTGCCCGGCGTCGGCCGCAAGACCGCCAATGTCGTTCTCGGCAATGCTTTCGGCGTCCCGGGGATCACTGTCGACACGCACTTCGGGCGCCTGGTGCGGCGCTGGAAGTGGACGGACGAGGAGGACCCGGTGAAGGTCGAGGCGGTCGTCGCCGGGATCTTCCCCAAGAGCGAGTGGACGATGCTGTCGCACCGCGTCGTGTTCCACGGCCGCCGGATCTGCCACGCCCGCAAACCCGCCTGCGGGGCCTGCCCCATCGCCCCGCTCTGCCCGTCGTACGGGGAGGGCGAGACCGATCCGGAGAAGGCCAGGAAGCTCCTGAAGTACGAGATGGGCGGTTATCCGGGGCAGCGGCTCAGCCCGCCCGCCGACTACCCGGGCAAGCCCGCGCCCGCGCTGGGGAACGGGTGAGCGGCCAAGGGGTGAGGGACCAACGTGTGAGGGACCTCGGAACGGACCGCGCGGAGTGACCGGAACAGATCGCCCCGAGAACGGATGAAACCCCGGGACGGATTCCTTCCTCAGGTTCACTCTCAGGGCGGATTCCTTCCCCAGGACGGAGCGGCTCGGAACGAAATGGCCGATGACAGGCGTTGTGAATCGACGGGGGTGCCTATGACGCACACGCATGCACACAGCACGGCGCAGGCCGGGAACGGCCCCGCCGGGAGCCCGCCGGGCCACGGCCCCGTCAGCCGTGTTACCGGCATGGCCGTCGACGTCACCACCGACGGCCTGCCCGCCTGGCTCGACCCCGTCGCCGCGGCCGCGCGCAGCGTCCGGCCGCATCAGCTCAGCCGTTTCCTGCCGCCCGAGAGCGGGGCGGGCCGGCAGTCCGCCGTCCTGGTCCTGTTCGGCGAGGGGGAGCGCGGACCCGAACTGCTGCTCATGGAGCGGGCCGGGACCCTGCGCTCCCACGCCGGGCAGCCGTCCTTCCCCGGGGGCGCGCTGGATCCCGAGGACGGCGACCAGGCCACCACCGGGCCCCTGCGCGCCGCGCTGCGCGAGGCCGAGGAGGAGACCGGGCTCGACCCCCGGGGCGTCCAGCTCTTCGGCGTGCTGCCCCGCCTCTACATCCCGGTCAGCAGCTTCGTCGTGACGCCCGTGCTCGGCTGGTGGCGGACGCCCAGCCCGGTCGGGGTGGTCGATCCGGCCGAGACGGCCCGGGTCTTCACGGTCCCCGTGGCGGATCTCACGGATCCCGAGAATCGGGCGACGGCCGTCCATCCGAGCGGGCACAGCGGCCCGGCATTCCTGGTCGAATCGGCCCTCGTCTGGGGTTTCACGGCCGGAGTGATCGACCGGATCGTGCACTACGCGGGCTGGGAACGCCCCTGGGACAGGACCAGACAGGTGCCGCTCGACTGGCGCGCATGACACGCTGGCTGTTCTGCTGCGCTGTTCCGGGCCCGGCCCGGACCCCGTCACCACCGACGGGCCAGGTGACGAAACTGCGAGGCTACAGACGGTGAACGTGCTGGACATCCTGCTGCTGCTGGCTGCCGTGTGGTTCGCGGTCATCGGCTATCGCCAGGGTTTCGTCGTCGGCATCCTGTCGGTGATCGGCTTCCTCGGGGGCGGCCTCGTCGCCGTCTATCTGCTGCCGGTCATCTGGGACCGGGTGACCGAGGACGCCGAGGTCTCCACGGCGGTCGCCATCGGCGCGGTCGTCGTGGTGATCATCTGTGCCTCGGTCGGCCAGGCCTTCACCACCCACCTGGGCAACAAACTCCGCCGGTACATCACCTGGTCGCCCGCGCGCGCCCTGGACGCCACCGGCGGCGCCCTGGTCAACGTGGTGGCCATGCTGCTGGTGGCCTGGATGATCGGCCTGCTGCTGGCGGGCACCTCGCTGCCGACCCTCGGCAAGGAGGTCCGCAGCTCCTCGGTGCTGCTCGGCGTCGACCGGGTGATGCCGAACCAGGCGCCCAGCTGGTTCCAGGACTTCTCCTCCGTCCTCGCGCAGAACGGCTTCCCGCAGGTCTTCAGCCCGTTCGCCAACGAGCCGATCACCGAGGTGAAGGCCCCGGACCCGGCCCTCGTGGGCAGCCCGGTGGCCGCCCGCGCCAAGAAGTCGATCGTCAAGGTCGTGGGTACGGCACCGAGCTGCGGCAAGGTCCTCGAAGGGACCGGCTTCGTCTTCTCCGAGCGCCGGGTGATGACCAACGCCCACGTGGTCGGCGGCGTGGACGAGCCCACCGTCCAGATCGGCGGCGAGGGCCGGCTGTACGACGCGAAGGTCGTCCTCTACGACTGGCAGCGCGACATCGCGGTCCTGGACGTCCCCGACCTGCGGGCCAGGCCCCTGCAGTTCACCGGCCCGGACGACGACGCGGAGACCGGCGACAGCGCGATCGTCGCGGGCTTCCCCGAGAACGGCGCGTACGACGTGCGCTCGGCCCGCGTCCGCGCCCGGATCAACGCCGACGGCCCGGACATCTACCACCGGGGCACGGTGCGCCGCGATGTGTACTCGCTCTTCGCGACGGTACGCCAGGGCAACTCGGGCGGACCGCTGCTCACTCCGGACGGAAAGGTGTACGGAGTGGTGTTCGCCAAGTCGCTCGACGACCCCGACACGGGCTACGCGCTGACGGCGGACGAGATCCGTGAGGACATCGAGATCGGCCGCGCCGCCAACCAGCAGGTCGACAGCCAGGGCTGCGCCCTCTAGGGCCTGTCGTCAGACCCCGCGGCCGGGGCAGGACCCCGGGGAGCCTTTCAGGCCCCGGGGATCCTCTGGCGGGGGTCAGTTACGGGGGTGGCGGAGCCGTGCCGAGACCCAGCGGGCCCGACGGCGGAGGATGCGGGAAATCCCGAGACGGGAACGGTGAAGGTCATGCACTTGGTGCACCCGGCCGCGAGGGCCGCCCCCCTCATGAGTGCTCACACCGGCTGAGACGGTGGAGCGGCGGTTGCGTGCTTCGTCAGTGAAGTCGTGCGTCCAGCCCATACCCCGACGTCTGCCCGTGACCCAAGGTCGGTAATCGTGCGCGAGTCAGCCAATTGGCCTATGCGGCAGGCAATTGGCTGTTCGTCGGACACCTGTGCCAGGGCGGGGCCGGCGGCTACCGGTCCGGCTCGGGGTCGTTGAGCCAGTTGATGAGTTCGGTGGAGAAGCCGATCGGATCCTCCTCGTGCGGGAAGTGCCCGACACCGTCGAAAAGTCGCCACCGGTAGGGCGCCTCGACGTACTCGCCGGACCCGGCCGAACTGCGGGTGCGGACCGCCGGGTCGAGTGAACCGTGCAGGTGCAGCGTGGGCACCCGGACCGGGCGCTTCATCCGCCGGTTGAACTGGATCCCGTCCGGACGCGCCATCGACCGCACCATCCAGCGGTACGGCTCGATCGAGCAGTGGGCGGTCGAGGGGATGCTCATGGCCCGCCGGTAGACGCCCAGGGTCTCCTCGTCGGGGAACTCCGGGGTGCGGGGGCCCGCCCAGTCCTGGATGAGATTCCCCACCAGGGCGGCGTCGTCCGCGAGGAGTTGACGCTCCGGCAGCCACGGGCGCTGGAAGCCCCAGACGTACGAACCGGCCCGCGACTGGGCGAAGTCCGACAGCATCGAGGAGCGCCAGCGGCGCGGGTGCGGCATCGAGGAGACGACGAGCCGGCGGACCAGCTTGGGCCGCATGACGGCGGCCGTCCAGGCGAGGTAGCCGCCGAGGTCGTGGCCGACCAGGGCCGCGTCGGGCTCACCGAGGGAGCGGATCACGCCGGTGACATCGAGGGCCAGGTTGGCGGGGTCGTAACCCCGCGGCGTACGGTCGCTGCCGCCCACCCCGCGCAGATCCATCGCGACCGCCCGGAAGCCGGCGTCGGCGAGCGCGGTCATCTGGTGGCGCCAGGTCCACCAGAACTGCGGGAAGCCGTGCAGCAGGAGCACGAGCGGCCCGTCGCCCAGCTCGGCGATGTGGAAGCGCGCACCGTTGGCGGCCACGTCGCGGTGGGTCCAGGGGCCGTCGAGCCGCACCGGCCCCCCGGCCGCGGTCCGGCCCGAGGGGCCGGTGGCCGGGTCGGACGGGGCAGCCGGACCCTCCGGGTCCCCGGGACCCGTCGGGCCGAATGCGCTGGAATCGGGAACGGTCATGTGGACGAGCGTGCCACAGCGTCGGCCTTGTCCTGACCGGAGCCGCCTTCGACGCTCTTCCTCGCCGGCGAACTGCCGGAGACGGCGGAGCGCTCGATGATCGCGGCGGCCTCGATCGACGGGCGCGGATGCGGCTTGGCCTTCTGCAGGACGGCGGCGGTCTGCTTGGCGGAGGCGATGGACTTCTCCGGCGGCTTGATCTTCTTGAACTTCCGCAGGCCGATGAAGGCGATCAGCGCGGCCAGCAGGATGAAGGCGCCGGCCACGATCAGGAAGGACCAGGCCAGGCCCAGGCCCAGGTTGTGGATCCCGTACGCGGCCGCGAAGCTCAGCATCGGCATCGTGAACAGCAGCAGCACGCCCGCGGCGATGAACGCCGCACTGCCGACCGCCCCGCGCTTGACGTCCTGCCGCACCTCCGCCTTGGCCAGGGCGATCTCGTCGTGCACCAGCGCGGACATCTCGGCCGTCGCCGAAGCGACCAGCTGCCCGATGCTCCGGTCCGTACTGCCCGCGTAGTTGCCGGGGTCGCTCATCCCTGACTCCCTCTCCGTCTTCGACACATCCGATGTCAGATCATGCCGGACTGTTCGGCTTGTTGCGCGCTGCCCTCGCCCGCTCTTCGGCGAGACGGCGGTGTTCGGCCGCTTTGCGCTCGTGGATGGCGGCCATTCGCAGGTGATATTCCGGATCATCCTGCTCGTAGACGTCCGGTACCCCGGATTCGTCCTCGTCCAGCTCCTCGGCCTCGTACAGCTCCCGGTACTTGCGTACGCGGAGCTTGAGCAGCACACAGGCGATCAGGGCGGCGGTCAGCGACCCGATCAGGACGGCGGCCTTGATCTCGTTGACCATCTCCGGGTCGCCCTCGAAGGCGAGTTCGCCGATGAGCAGGGAGACGGTGAAGCCGATGCCGGCGAGAGAGGCGAGCGCCAGGACATCGGCCCAGGCCAGATCCTTGTTCAGCTCCGCCCTGGTGAAGCGGGCGGCCAGATAGGTGCCGCCGAAGATGCCGACGGTCTTGCCGACGACGAGACCGAGGACGACGCCGAGCGTCTCGGGCCGGGTGAAGACGCCCGCCAGCGCCTCGCCGTTCAGCGCGACCCCGGCCGAGAACAGGGCGAACAGCGGGACGGCGATCCCGGCCGACAGCGGGCGGACGAGGTGCTCGATGTGTTCGCCGGGGGAGTGCTGCTCGCCCTCGCGCCGGGTGCAGCGCAGCATCAGGCCCATGGCGACCCCGGCGATGGTGGCGTGGACGCCGCTGTTGTACATCAGGCCCCAGATGACCAGGGCGAGTGGGACGTAGACGTACCAGCCGCGTACGTCGAAACGGAGGAGGAGGTAGAAGACGGCCAGGCCGAGGACAGCCCCGCCGAGGGCCAGGAAGTTCAGGTCCGAGGTGAAGAACACCGCGATGATCAGGATCGCGAAGAGGTCGTCGACGACGGCCAGGGTCAGCAGGAAGGCGCGCAGCGCGGACGGCAGCGAGGTGCCGATCACCGCGAGGACGGCGAGGGCGAAGGCGATGTCGGTGGCTGTGGGGACCGCCCAGCCGTCCGTCGAGCCGCCGCCGATGACGGTGGTGAGGAAGTAGACGAGGGCGGGCACGGCCATACCGCACAGGGCCGCCACCACGGGGAGGGCCGCGGCCTTGGGATCGCGGAGTTCGCCCGCGACCAGTTCGCGCTTCAGCTCGACACCGGCGACGAAGAAGAAGACGGCGAGCAGTCCGTCCGCCGCCCAGTGCGCCACGGAGAGGTCCAGGCCGAGGGCGCCGGGGCCGAAGTGGAAGTCGCTGACGTCCTCGTACGAGCCGCCGAAGGCGTTGGCCCAGACGAGTGCCGCGACCGCTGCCACCAACAGCAGGACACCGCCGACGGTCTCGGTACGGAGGGCCTCCGCCACGTAGTTCCGCTCGGGGAGCGAGAGCCTGCCGAGCAGCGGGCGGCGGGGCGGCGCGGGGGCGGGCGGCGGGGTGTGCCGGTTGGGCGGTGCCACGGGAGAGACCTCCAGCTGGGGACGGCGTACGGGCATGATCGGTCGACGTGCCGACCAGACTTCCCGGCGCCCCTGTGGAGATGTTCTCTGAAATTGTCCGAACGGGTCGGTGAAGCGCCCACCCTACCTGGGGGTGCGGAGCGGGATCGTACGAGGTGATCATCGGCCTGAATGCCCGATGGGCACCCGGCGTGTCGCCGGATGCCCATCGGAGCCTTACTCGTGCAGCTGTGTCTCGCGTGCGGTGATGTCCGTGCGGCCGTACGCGTGCGGTGTCCCGTGCTGTCAGTCCTCGTCGGACGAGGAGGACGGCAGCTGGGTGGTGATCAGGTCCATCACCGAGGAGTCGGTCAGCGTCGTGACGTCGCCCAGCTCGCGGTTCTCGGCGACATCGCGCAGCAGGCGCCGCATGATCTTGCCGGACCGGGTCTTCGGCAGCTCGGCGACCGGCAGCACCCGCTTGGGCTTGGCGATCGGGCCGAGCGTCGCGCCGACGTGGTTGCGCAGGTCCGCGACCAGCTCGTCGGAGGCGGTCGCCGTACCGCGCAGGATCACGAACGCCACGATGGCCTGACCGGTCGTCTCGTCGGCGGCGCCGACCACGGCGGCCTCGGCGACCGACGGGTGGGAGACGAGGGCCGACTCGACCTCGGTGGTCGAGATGTTGTGCCCGGAGACGAGCATGACGTCGTCGACCCGGCCGAGCAGCCAGACGTCGCCGTCCTCGTCCTTCTTCGCCCCGTCGCCCGCGAAGTACTTGCCCTCGAAGCGCGACCAGTAGGTGTCGATGAAGCGCTGGTCGTCGCCCCAGATGGTGCGGAGCATGGAGGGCCACGGCTCGGTGAGGACGAGGTAGCCGCCCCCGCCGTTCGGCACCTCGGTGGCCTCGTCGTCCACGACGGTGGCGGAGATGCCGGGCAGCGCGCGGTGGGCGCTTCCCGGCTTCGTCTCCGTCACTCCGGGCAGCGGCGAGATCATCATCGCGCCGGTCTCGGTCTGCCACCAGGTGTCCACGATGGGGCACTTGTCGGCACCGATGTTCTTCCGGTACCACATCCACGCCTCGGGGTTGATCGGCTCACCGACCGAACCGAGGACGCGGAGCGAGGACAGGTCGAACTTGGCGGGGATGTCGTCGCCCCACTTCATGAACGTACGGATGGCCGTCGGGGCGGTGTAGAGGATCGTGACGCCGTACTTCTGCACGATCTCCCAGAACCGCCCCTGGTGCGGGGTGTCCGGGGTGCCCTCGTACATGACCTGTGTCGCGCCGTTGGCCAGAGGCCCGTAGACGATGTACGAGTGGCCGGTGACCCAGCCGATGTCGGCGGTGCACCAGTAGACGTCGGACTCCGGCTTGAGGTCGAAGACCGCGTGGTGGGTGTACGACGCCTGGGTGAGGTAGCCGCCGGAGGTGTGCAGGATGCCCTTCGGCTTACCCGTGGTGCCCGAGGTGTAGAGGATGAAGAGCGGGTGCTCCGCGTCGAAGGCCTCGGGGGTGTGCTCGGCGGACTGCCGGGCGGTGATCTCGTGCCACCAGACGTCGCGGCCCTCGGTCCAGGCGGTGTCCTGGCCGGTGCGGCGGACCACGAGGACGTGCTCGACGCTGTCGAACCGGGCGACGGCGTCGTCGACGGCGGGCTTCAGCGCGGAGGGCTTGCCGCGACGGTAGCCGCCGTCGGCCGTGATGACGACCTTGGCGTCCGCGTCCTTGATACGGGCGGCGATGGCGTCGGCCGAGAAGCCGCCGAAGACCACGGAGTGCGCGGCGCCGATGCGGGCGCAGGCCAGCATCGCGACGGCGGCCTCGGGGATCATCGGCAGATAGACGGCGACCCGGTCGCCCTTGCCGACGCCCAGCTCGGTGAGGGCGTTGGCGGCCCGGGAGACCTCGTCCTTCAGCTCCGCGTAGGTGATGGCCCGGCTGTCGCCCGGCTCGCCCTCGAAGTGGATGGCGACCCGGTCGCCGTTGCCCGCCTCGACGTGGCGGTCCACGCAGTTGTACGCGACGTTCAGCTTGCCGTCCGCGAACCACTTGGCGAAGGGCGGGTTGCTCCAGTCGAGGGTCTCGGTCGGCTCGGTGGCCCACGTCAGGCGGCGGGCCTGCTCGGCCCAGAAGCCCAGCCGGTCCGCCTCGGCCTGCTCGTACGCCTCTGCGGTGACGTTGGCGTTGGCGGCCAGCTCGGCAGGCGGAGCGAACTTCCGCTCTTCCCGAAGCAGGTTGGCCAGGCTCTCGTTGCTCACGACTTCTCCCAGTCCCAGGGTGTCCGTTGTGTCCCGGGGCATAGCTCATCAGGCGCGAGGCCGGGTGACAAGTGTCTGCCGGGAATTGGTTTAGACCTGTGTTCTCGTGTATGGGGCCATGATCCCGCTCCGCGTTCCGGGGCCGCCGAACGGCGCGTGGCGCGTGGTATTTCCGGCCATCCGAACGGGGTCGTCTGATGGCACGGGTCTGGGCCCCGTCCGGTTCAGGCAGGAGGCGTTCGGGCTAGTTGGTAACCCTTATCGGCGAATAAGAAGCTTTTCATTCGGTATGTCGCCCTTGTCTATGCGGGACTGTGTGCGAATTTGGCCGCGCCGTGTCGGCACTCCAACGCAAATGACCTGCAAGGAAGAGGGTGGGCGGATGATGGCCGCCACGAAGAGGATCGCTATGGGCGTCATGTCCACGGCCCTGGTCGCCGTTCTCGCGGGCTGTTCCGGCTCTGTATCCGGCAACGGAACCGGAGGGTCGGCGTCGGGAGGCGCGGAGACCGACGCGGAGAAGGGCGCCCACGGCGCCAAGGAGAACCCGCCCGGCAACGCCCCGAAGAACGCGGTCAAGCTCATCGGGGACGGCTCCACCGCCTTCACCGGCGTCCAGCCGAACATGCCTGCCGTCAAGCGCCTCGCCCCCGGCGAGAAGCCTCCCCAGTTCGTGGTGTTCTCCTGGGACGGCGCCGGGGAGGACAGCCAGAAGCTCTTCTCGCACTTCCGCGGCGTGGCCAAGAAGTACAACGCCAAGATGACGTACTTCCTGAGCGGCGTGTATCTGCTGCCGGAGCAGAAGAAGGACCTCTACAACCCGCCCCAGCACGCGCCGGGCCGCTCCGACATCGGTTTCAACGACACCGAGGGCATCCGCGACACCCTCGCCGAGGTCCGAGCCGCCTGGAAGGAGGGCAACGAGATCGGCACCCACTTCAACGGCCACTTCTGCGGCGCGGACGGCGGTGTCGGGACCTGGTCCGTCGACGAGTGGAAGAGCGAAATCAGCCAGGCGAAAGCTTTCGTCAAGGGCTGGAAGACCAACGCCCCGGAGCTGAAGGGCGAGGCGCCGCTCCCCTTCGACTACGAGAAGGAACTGATCGGCGCCCGCACCCCCTGTCTCGAAGGGAAGGAGAACATGGTCGCCGCCGCCCGGACCATGGGCTTCCGCTACGACTCCAGCGGCGTCGGCAACCAGGTCTGGCCGCAGAAGAAGGGCGGGGTCTGGGACATTCCGCTCCAGCTCGTCCCGATGCCCGGCCGTGCCTTCGAGACCCTCTCGATGGACTACAACTTCATGGTCAACCAGTCCGGCACGACCACCCAGGGCGACCCCTCCCAGCACGAGTACTGGGGGAACCAGATGCGGGACGGGCTGCTCCAGGCCTTCGACCGCTCGTACAAGGGCAATCGGGCTCCCCTGATCATCGGCAACCACTTCGAGTCCTGGAACGGCGGCACCTATATGCGCGCCATCGAGGAGACCATCGCGAACGTGTGCACCAAGGAGGACGTGCGCTGCGTGTCCTTCCGGCAGCTCGTCGACTGGCTGGACGCACAGGACCCGAAGACGCTGGCCAAGCTCACGACGCTCGGCGTCGGCGAGGCCCCCAAGACGGGCTGGGCGTCCTACCTCGGCAAGCAGCAGGGCGCCGCGCCTGCGGAGAAGCCCGCGGGGAAGCCCGCGGAGGCCGACGCGGGTGCGCCTCCCGCCGGGGCGACTGGCTGAATCCCGACTGACCTCACCGCGGTCGCCCAACCAGGGTGTCGCCGCATCACCGCATCGTTCGCCGGCCACCTCGGGGTGGCCGGCGAACGACGTTCAGGGGCCGGCGTTCCGCGACGGCTACCGGGCGTGCGGATTCAGGCGGGTGTCGCGAACGCCTGCCCCGGCGTGTTGCGACACCTGTCCCGGCGTGCGGATTCAGGCGGGTGTCGCGACGCTCGCGCTGGCGTGCCGTTCGTCGAGTACGAAGGCCGGGTCGACCTGGGCCGCCAGGTCGGCGCCGGTCTTCTCGTTGCCCCAGCTCTCGGCGTTCTTCAGGTGGAAGTGGACCATCTGGCGCGTGTAGCGCTCCCAGTCGCGCAGCTCGTACGAGTCCTCGGCGGTGTCCTGCAGCGTCTGCAGGGCCATCCGGTTGTCGGCCTCCAGCAACTCGAACCTGGACGGCCGCCCCTTCTCCATCGACCGCACCCAGTCGGAGTGGCCGATCCCGATCAGCAGGTCGTCGCCGACCTCCGCCCGCAGGAACTCCAGGTCGTCCGGGCCCTGCACCTTGTTCCCGACGACCTTCAGGGCGACGCCGAAGTCGCGTGCGTACTCCTTGTACTGGCGGTACACCGACACCCCCTTACGGGTCGGCTCCGCGACCAGGAACGTCATGTCGAAGCGGGTGAACATGCCCGAGGCGAACGAGTCCGAGCCCGCCGTCATGTCGACCACGACGTACTCGTCGGGGCCGTCGACCAGGTGGTTGAGGCAGAGCTCCACGGCCCCGACCTTGGAGTGGTAGCAGGCGACTCCGAGGTCGGACTCCGTGAAGGGCCCCGTCGCCATCAGCCGGATGTCTCCGTCGTCGAGCCGCACCGTACGCGCACACGCGTCGAAGATCGGGTTGTCCTCGCGGACCCGCAGCAGGCGGGAACCCTCGCCGGGCGGAGTCGTCTTGATCATCGTCTCGGCGGAAGCGATACGGGGGTTGGCACCCCGCAGATAGTCCTTGATGAGGGGGAGGTGGGCGCCCATGGCGGGCAGCGCGGCGGCCTCCGTGTCGTCCAGTCCGAGGGCTGCCCCCAGGTGCTGGTTGATATCGGCGTCTACAGCGATGACGTGGGCTTCATTGGCAGCGAGGTGGCGGATGAAGAGCGAGGACAGCGTGGTCTTGCCGCTGCCGCCCTTCCCGACGAAAGCGATCTTCATGTTCACCTAGGGTAGTGGTTCCATCGCGGTGCGCTGTCATCGTTCGTGAAGAAGGCCACTTGAGGGTGGTCCGGGCGGGGTGGGCGCGTAGCCTCGCTACCTATGAGTACGACTGCCTCAGACCCGCTTGCCGCGCTCGGTTCCCTGCCCGGCGTGCCCGATGCCGTGGACTCCGTGCGCAGGGCCGTCGACCGGGTCTACGGCCACCGCGTCATGCGACGCCGCAGCAACGAGGTCACGGCCGAAGCCGCACTGCGGGGTTCTCGTGGTTCGGCCGCACTGGCCGGTGCCGACTGGAACCTCGAAGAGGTCCGACGGCGTACCGACTTCAGCGGGGAGGACGAGGCGCGCACCGTCGGTGCGGCGCTGCGACTCACCGCGGAAGCGGGGCAACTCCTTTCCATCTGGCGGCAGTCGCCGCTGCGGGTGCTGGCCCGGCTGCATCTGGTGGCGGCCGGCGGGGCGACCCCCGACGACACGGTGGGGCGCCCTCGGCTCGCGGGTGAGGTCGTGGACGAGCCGCTGATCGAGGCGCGGCTTCCCGGAGCCGAGGAAGTCGCCGGACGACTCGAGGGGCTCTCGCGCCTGATCATCGCGGGCGGCAGCGCCCCCGCCCTGGTCACGGCCGCCGTGGTGCATGGTGAACTGCTGGCGCTGCGCCCCTTCGGCTCGCACAACGGTCTGGTGGCCCGGACGGCCGAGCGCATCGTCCTGATCGGCAGCGGGCTGGACCCGAAGTCGATCTGCCCGGCCGAGGTGGGGCACGCGGAACAGGGCCGGGCGGCCTATGTCGCGGCTTTCGAGGGCTACACGGCCGGAACCCCCGAGGGCATGGCCGCCTGGATCACGCACTGCGGGCACTCCATCGAGCTGGGTGTGCGCGAGTCGACCGCGGTGTGCGAGGCCCTCCAGCGAGGCGCCGCCTGAGAGCCCGGCGATGGCCTACGCCGGCGGCGATGGCCTGCGTCGAGTGGTGGCTTGGCCCGGGGCGGTGGCCCGGTGCAAGGGTTGCGGCGGTACCGGAGTGCGGTACCGCCGCTGGCACGTCGGCCCAGTTACCAAGCGTCCTCGTAAATTGCCCATCAGGTCGGGTGCTTTGCCCGTTACCTGGTGCGGCTGGCCCGTATTCGACGGGTCGACGTCGCGTGGGTGCTCGGCTTTCGTGCGCGGTCCGTGGGGCCGTTCTGCGTACAACAGGTCATCCTCGCGGATGTCCTTGGTCTCGCGGGCCGTTATGTCCTTTGTACTCCAGGACCAGGGGAACGGAAACCCCTGGCCCCGCTTCTTTACTTTTAGGTTCAATCAAGGGCGAATCGGACGGGTGTCGCCGCCTGGTTTCCGTTTCACCCGGGCAGGACGGCCCCGGCGGTACGGCGTCGACTGGCGTACCAGACGAGTCCGGCGGTGACGGCCGCCGCGCCGACTGCGGCCGCCGCCACGAGGGCAGGGCGTGGCGGCATCGAGAAGGCGGGCAGGCGCTGCTTGAGCCGGACCGGGCGGTTGAAGACGAGAATCGGCCACTCCCGAAGGGTCGCTTCGCGGCGCAGCGCGCGGTCGGGGTTGACCGCGTGCGGGTGGCCGACCGACTCCAGCATCGGTACGTCGGTCGCCGAGTCGCTGTAGGCGTAGCAGCGCGAAAGGTCGTACCCCTCTGAGGCTGCGAGCGCCCTCACGGCCTCGGCCTTGGTGGGTCCGTAGGCGTAGTACTCGATCTCGCCCGTGAAGCAGCCGTCGTCGCCGACGACCATGCGCGTGGCGACGACGCGGTCGGCGCCGAGCAGTTCACCGATGGGTTCGACGACTTCGGCGCCCGAGGTCGAGACGATGACCACGTCGCGGCCTGCTGTGTGGTGTTCCTCGATGAGGGTGGCGGCCTCGTCGTAGATGATCGGGTCGATCAGGTCGTGCAGGGTCTCGGCGACGATCTCCTTGACCTGCTGGACGTTCCACCCCTTGCAGAGGGCGGAGAGGTATTCACGCATCCGCTCCATCTGGTCGTGATCGGCGCCACCGGCGAGGAACACGAACTGTGTGTACGCGGTGCGCAGTACAGCGCGGCGGTTGATCAGTCCGCCTTGGTAGAAGGACTTGCTGAAGGTCAGCGTCGAAGACTTCGCAATGACCGTCTTGTCCAGGTCAAAGAAGGCTGCTGTGCGCGGCGAGAAGCAGTTTTCCACAGCGCTGAGCATAGGGGCCCACCATTCGGCGTAAACTCCGGCGCGTGGGTTTGCCTGAGAAGGGCCTCGGGTACACCATGGAAGTCACGGATCGTTCGCGACCGTGCTAACCCGGTCCGACTCCTCCCCCCCCCCGAGTCGGCCGTGGGGACGACCCCCGCTCTCCCCCCCGGCGGGGGTCGTCGCATGTCCGGACGCGTTTTAGGGGCGGGAACCACCTTATGTCTCCCGTCTGGCCGTCATCGGCCTGATCGTGTGAGCCGACCTTCGTGCGACTCGTCTCGTCACAGTGTGTAGCCACGGGGCTGCACTCCGGAAGTCGCTGGTATGGGTGACGAAGTTATTCACAACCCCGGGGTTGTCCACAGTTTTCCATCAAGATCCACATGTTTTTCCGTGGTGTTGCACGTTGATTCCACCCGCGAAGTCCGCGGAGGTCGGAATCGCGCATCTCGGAAACGCTCCGAGAACGCCGCGAACCGCACTGAAGGGCAGTGAGAAGGGGGCGGAGATCGTGGCTGGATCCCTCGCAGGAGAAGAGGCGACGGCCGTCGGCGGGCGGCGCGGCGGCCCGCTGATCGTGACGGAGGACGTGGAGCTGCTCGACGACCTGCTGCGGCTGTGCGCGGCGGCCGGTGCCGAGCCGGAGGTCCATCACGGGCCGCCCGGGCGTCGTGGCAGCTGGGAGCGGGCTCCGATGGTGCTGGTGGGCGATGACGCCGCCGCGCTGTGCCGCGGCGCCGGCCGGAGGAAGGGGGTGATGCTGGTCGGCCGGGACCAGGACGACCCGGACGTATGGCGGCGGGCGGTGGAGATCGGGGCCGAGTATGTGCTGCGGCTCCCCGATTCCGAGGGCTGGCTCGTCGATCAGATCGCCAACGCCGCCGAGGGCGTGGGACGGCCCGCGCTCACCGTCGGCGTGATGGGCGGCCGGGGCGGCTCCGGCGCATCGACGCTGGCCTGTGCCCTTGCCGTGAGTGCGGCGAGGTCCGGTCGGCGGACGATGCTGATCGACGCCGACCCACTGGGAGGCGGCATCGACGTCCTGCTCGGCGGCGAACGGGCCGAAGGCATGCGGTGGCCGGATTTCGCGCAGTCGAAGGGGCGGCTCGGGGGCGGAGCCCTTGAGGACTCGCTGCCCGCGCTCCACGGGCTGCGGGTGCTGAGCTGGGGACGCGACGACGAGGTGGTGATCCCGCCGCAGGCGATGCGGGCGGTGCTCGCCGCCGCGCGCCGACTCGGCGGTGTGGTGGTCGTCGATCTCCCGCGCCGGGTCGACGAGGGAGTCGCCGAAGCCCTGGCCCAACTCGATCTCGGGCTGCTCGTGGTGCCGGGCGAACTGCGCGCGGTGGCCGCGGCCAAGCGCGTCGCGTCCACGGCCCGCATGGTGCTGGACGACCTGCGGGTGGTGCCCCGGGGGCCGTATGCGTCGGGACTGGACGGGCGATGGGTCGCCCGGGCCATCGGTCTTCCGCTCGTCGGTGAACTCCCCTGGGAATCAGACCTTCTGGACTCCCAGGACGACGGCACCCCGCCCGGAGGTAACGCCCGGGGCTCGCTGGCCCGGTTCTGCGCGGCCTTCTGGGACCAGGTGGCGGTGGCCGGAGACACGAGCCCCGTGACCGGCCCGCCCGGGGGAGGGACGGCATGACGGACGAACTGCTCGACGCCGTACGTCAGCGCCTGGCACGCAGTGGTGCCGCTCCCACACCGGCCGGAGTGGCCGCCGCCCTGCGGGCCCAGGGACGGCTGCTGGGGGATGCCGAGGTGCTCGGGGCAGCGGCGGAGCTGCGCGGCGAACTCGTCGGCACGGGCGTGCTGGAGCCGTTGCTCGCGGATCCCGAGGTGACCGATGTGCTGGTGTCCGCACCGGACCGGGTGTGGGTGGACCGGGGCGGCGGTCTCCAACTGACGGGCGTCACCTTCTCGGACGCGGCGGCGGTCCGAAGACTGGCCCAGCGTCTCGCGGCGGTGGCCGGCAGGAGGCTGGACGACGCACGGCCCTGGGTGGACGCACGACTGCCCGACGGCACACGGATGCACGCCGTGCTGCCCCCGGTGGCCGTCGGCTCGACCTGCCTCTCCCTGCGTGTGGTGCGGCCGCGGGCCTTCTCGCTCGCGGAGCTGGTGGACGCGGGCACGGTGCCGCCAGGTGGCGACCGGATCCTGCGGGCCCTCGTGGAAGCCCGGATCTCCTACGTGATCAGCGGGGGCACCGGGGCAGGCAAGACGACGCTTCTCTCCAGCCTGCTGGGCGCGGTCGGCGTGAACGAGCGGATCGTGCTCGCCGAGGACTCCGCCGAACTGCGACCGGACCATCCGCATGTGGTCCGCCTGGAGTCCCGCCCGGCCAATCAGGAGGGCGCGGGACGTGTGACGTTGCGCGATCTGGTGCGGCAGGCGCTGCGCATGAGACCCGACCGGCTGGTGGTCGGCGAGGTGCGCGGCGCTGAAGTCACCCAACTGTTGGCCGCCTTGAACACCGGACACGAGGGAGGGTGCGGCACCGTTCACGCGAATGCCGCCGAGCATGTCCCCGCCCGGTTGGAGGCGCTGGGTACCGCGGCCGGCCTCGACCGGGTCTCCCTGCACAGCCAGTTGTCGGCCGCGCTCTCGGTGGTCGTCCATCTCGTACGGGACCGCGCGGGGCAGCGACGGGTCGCCGAGGTGCACGTCCTGGAGCGGGATGCTGCGGGCCTCGTCTTCACGGTCCCGGCCCTGAGTTGGGGTGTCGGGGGGTTCGTTCCGGAGCGGGGATGGGAACGGCTGCGGTCGCTGATCGGCGGTGCGCTGTGACGGCGGCGATGGCGGCGGCGACATCGGCGTACGGGGCTCACGCTGTGGCTCTCTGCGCGGGCTCGGCGGTGTGGCTCGCGATGATGCGGGACCCGGGCGTGCGGCGGGCGCGGGCACTGTTCGTGGACGCTCCGCCCGAGACGCGATGGCCGTGGGGCTGGTGGTTACGTCTGCTCAGGGCCTGGGGGCACGTGACGGAGACGGCCCGACAACGCGGGGAGTGGTGGTGCGTTCCGGGCGCGGTGGTGCTCGCGGTGCTGGGTAGTTCGGTGCTGCCGCTGGCCGCGGGAGCCGTGGCGATCCCGTTGGTACGCCGATGGCTGCGGAGGCGGGCCGGGGCGCGGGAGGCGGAGAAGGGCGCGACCGCGGTCGCGGCGTTGTGCGGAGCTGTGGTCGGGGAGCTGCGGGCGGGGCGCGAGCCGGGGCAGGCGTTGCTGATCGCGCTGCGAGAGGGCCTCGCGGAGGACGGGCCCGCCACGACGACCGCTTCCGGCAGCAGGCTGGGGGAGGCGGAGGCCGCGGTGCTGGCGGCGGCACGGTTCGGCGGCGATGTGCCGGCTGCGTTGCGGCAGGCGGCTGAGGGCCCGGGGATGGGCGGCCTGTCCGGGATGGCCGCGTGCTGGCGGGTGGCCGTGGACGGCGGGGCGGGCCTGGCGACCGGGCTGGAGCGTCTGGAGGCCGCGCTGCGGGAGGACCGGCGCAGAGGTGCGGAGTTGCGTGCCCAGCTGGCGGGAGCGTGGTCGACGGTTGTGGTCCTGGCGTTGCTTCCCGTCGCGGGTCTGGGGTTGGGCGCGGCCCTCGGCGCCGAGCCCTTGCGCGTACTGCTGCACACCCCGGGCGGCCTGGCCTGTCTGGCGGTGGGCTCGTTCCTGGAGGCGGCCGGGCTGTATTGGGCCCGCCGAATCGTGCGCGGAGGGGAGGCTGCGTGAACGCGGTGGGCGGAGAAGTTCTCCACAGCCTGGGGGTGTCGGCGGCGGCGCTGGGGACGGCGGCGCAGGTGGCAGCCGTGATCGCTGCCGGATATCGGAAGCGAGCGGTTCGCGGGCGGGGGGCGAAGTTGTTGGGGACGGATGCGGCACCGGGGCCCGGCAGGCGGGGCCGACTGGTCGCGCGGCTCGGGTCGAGCGAGGGCTCGAGTCCTTCCGGGGCAGCTCGGCGGTGGGCGGCTCCGGGCGGTGCCTGGCTGACCGGATGGATTCTGGTGGGCGGTGTGCTCGGCTGCGCGGTCGGTGTGGCCGCGGCGTACGGGACGTGGCGGTGCCAGCGGACCAGGCCCCGTGGCCGTCCCGGTCACAACCCCGCGGAGCGCGCCATGATCGCCGGGCAGCTCCCCCTGGCCGCAGACCTGCTGGCCGCCTGTGTCGCGGTCGGGGCCGGCCCCCGGGAGGCGGCCGAGGAGGTGGGCCGATCCATCGGCGGCCCGGTCGGAGACCGGCTCGCCCGGACCGCCGTCGAGATCCGGCTCGGCGGCGAACCGGCCGAGGCGTGGGGCCGGTTCGGGGAGATACCGGGCGCCGGCCCGCTGGCCCGCTGCCTGCACCGGGCAGGTGCGACGGGGGCCCCGGCGGCGGAGCCCATTGCCAGGCTGGCCGCGTCGATACGTGCCGAGCGGGCCGCCGCGGCGGTGGCTCGGGCGCAACGGGCCGGGGTGCTCATCACCGCGCCGGTGGGCCTCTGTTTCCTCCCCGCCTTCCTGGCGGTCGGGGTGGCGCCGGTGATCATCGGCCTGGCCGGCGACCTGCTCGCGACCGGCGGTCCGGGCCGGTGAGGCCGCGCAGGGTTCGCGGTCGGCGGCTGCCTACCCGTTGTTCTGGCGGCCATTCAATTTCGTTGTCACTCAAGGGTGTTCCGGTCGGGCACCCGTTCGTCATCGATGCTCATCGGGGGATGAAATGGAATCGAAGTTCTGGGACCGGGCCGTCGGCGCTCTGCGCGGCGGACGGCTGTTCACGGGGTGGCCGGACCGGCGGGGGAAGTGGTCCGCGCGGTGGTCGGATCGGCTAGGCCGGTCCGATCGGGGGATGACCACATCCGAGTACGCGGTGGGAACGATCGCGGCGTGTGCCTTCGCGGCGGTGCTCTACAAAGTGGTGAACAGCGGGCCGGTTCTGTCGGCGCTGCAGTCACTGGTCGAGGACGCACTCGATGCGAAGTTCTGAGATTCGGTCGGGGCCAGTCCTGGGGGCCCGGTTCGGACAGGCGTGCAGGTGCCTCTCCCGGCGCCACTTCCGGTGTCCCGGCCGGAGGCTCTCGCGGGGTGCCACTCGCGGGCGGCACCGGGGCCGGGCCCCGAGCGGCGAGGGGGGCGGTGGCGGGGTCGGCGATCGGGGGGCGGTGACCGCTGAGGCGGCTGTGGTGATCCCGGTGCTGGTGGCGTTCTCCCTCGCCCTCCTCTGGGCGTTGATGGCCGCCGCGGACCAGATCCGGTGCGTGGACGCGGCGCGGGCGGGGGCTCGGGCCGCGGCCCGTTCGGAGCCGGAGGCGGCGGCACTGGGCGCCGCGCGTGACGCGGCACCCCAGGGTGCCCAGGTCGAGATGGAGCGGGCGGGCGACCTGTGGCGCGTCCGGGTGGAGGCGCCGACCCGGGGCCCCGGTGTGCTGGCCCTGACGTTGACCGCCGAGGCGGCTGCCCTGGCGGAGGACACGGTGGGGGGTGCCGCGCCATGAGGGCGAGGTGGCTTGGGGGCCCGGGGCCGAGTGGCCTAGGCCTGGGCATGGGGTGGGGCACGTTCCGGGGGTGGGACAGTGGCCGGGGCCGGGGCCGGGGCCGGGGCCGGGGCCGGGGCCGGGGCCGGGGCCGGGGCCGAGGCATGGGCATTGGCAGGGGCATGGGCCGGGGTAGGGGCGCGATCCGGGGCCGCGGCATGGGCCGGGGCTCGGGTGGTGGTGCGGACCGGGGCGTGGCGACCGTGTGGGTGGCTGTCACCGCAGCCGGTCTGTGCACCGTGTTCGCCGTGGTGCTCGTGCTGGGGCAGGTGGTGGCTGCTCGTCACCGGGCGGGCGGGGTCGCGGATCTGGCGGCCCTCGCCGCTGCGGACCGGGCGTTGGAGGGAGCTGAGGCCGCGTGTGAGGCGGCCCGGAGAGTGGCTCTGGCGCAGGACGCCCTGGTCGTTCGCTGCGCGGTGCAGGGAGAGGTCGCCGATGTGACCGCCCGCGCGGGATTCGGGCCCTACCAACCCACCGTCAGGGCCAGGGCCGGGCCTCCGGCGGCTCCTTCGGCCGGAACTCCGACCGATCCTCCGCTCCGGCCTCCGGCAGGTTCCTCCGGCGGGGGCCCGGCCGACCCTTTGGGCATGCCTCCGGCAGGTCCCCTGGCCGGGGCTCCGACCGATCCCCCGGTCCGGTCGCCGGCACATTCCTCGGCCGGGGCTCCGGGTGAGCCGCGTGCCGGGTCCTGACGTCTCCTCGGTGGGGCGGCTGTCCGTCGGGTTCCTCCTCGTCGGGTCAGTCCTTCGGGGTGGCCGGTTCGTCCGGTTCCAGGGGGGCGGCCCTGAGGAGTTCGGTGAGGAGGCGTACGGCTCCGCGTTTGTGCAGCGGTTCGTTGCCGTTGCCGCACTTGGGGGACTGGATGCAGGAGGGGCAGCCCGCCTCGCACTCGCAGGACGCGATGGCCTCCCGGGTCGCCGTCAGCCAGGCACGGGCGGTGTGGAAGGCCCGCTCGGCGAATCCGGCTCCTCCGGGATGGCCGTCGTACACGAAGACCGTCGGCAGGAGGGTGTCCGGGTGCAGGGGCACGGAGACGCCGCCGATGTCCCAGCGGTCGCAGGTGGCGAAGAGGGGGAGGAGGCCGATCGAGGCGTGTTCGGCGGCGTGGAGCGCGCCGCCGAGGATCTCCGGGTTGATGCGGGCGGCGTCGAGTTGGTCCTCGGTGACCGTCCACCAGACGGCTCGGGTGCGCAGGGTGCGGGGCGGCAGGTCGAGCTTGGTCTCGCCCAGGACCTCCCCGGTGATCAGTTTGCGGCGGAGGAAGGAGACGACCTGATTGGTGACCTCGACGGAGCCGTAGCAGAGCCGGCCCTGGCCCCAGGGGATCTCGGTGTCGGTCTCCAGGACGGCGATGGCCGTGGTGTCGCGGGCGACCGTCGAATACGGGGGTTCGGCCTGCTCGACGAGGGCCACGGAGTCCTCCAGGTCCAGTTTCCGGACCAGGTGGGTGCGGCCCTGGTGGAGGTGTACGGCCCCCTCGTGGACGGCGGTGTGGGCCGCGGCCGCGTCGACGGTGCCCAGCAGGCGGCCGGTGCCCTCCTCGACGATCTGGACGGGGCGGCCGCCCCCGCCCCGGATGTCGGCGAGGTCGGCGGCCCGTTCGCGGCGGGTCCAGTGCCAGCCCGATGTCCGTCTGCGCAGCAGTTTCGCCGCTTCCAGTTGTGGCAGCAGTTCGGGTACGGCGGGGCCGAAGAGCGCGATGTCGGCTTCGGTGAGGGGCAGTTCGGCGGCTGCGGCACAGAGGTGGGGGGCCAGGACGTAGGGGTTGTCCGGATCCAGCACCGTCGACTCCACGGGCTGCCGGAACAGCGCCTCCGGGTGGTGCACCAGGTAGGTGTCCAGCGGGTCGTCGCGGGCCACGAGGACGGCCAGGGCGCCCTGGCCCGAGCGGCCGGCGCGGCCAGCCTGCTGCCAGAGGGAGGCCCGCGTGCCCGGGTAGCCGCAGATGACCACCGAGTCGAGGCCGGAGACGTCGATGCCGAGCTCCAGAGCGGTGGTGGCCGCCAGGCCGAGCAGCTCGCCGGAGTGCAACGCCCGCTCCAGGGCCCGGCGCTCCTCGGGGAGGTAGCCCCCGCGGTAGGCGGCGACCCGCTTCGCCAGCGAGCGGTCGACCTCCGCGAGGCGCTCCTTGGCGATCACCGAGATCAGTTCCGCGCCACGCCGGGAGCGTACGAAGGCGACCGAGCGGACGCCCTGGAGGGTCAGGTCGGTGAGCAGGTCGGCGGTCTCGGCCGTCGCGGTACGGCGTACGGGGGCGCCCTTCTCGCCGTGCAGGTCGGTCAGCGGGGGCTCCCACAGGGCGAAGACCAGCTCGCCGCGCGGGGAGGCGTCGTCGGACACCTCGACGACCCGCAGGCCCGTCAGACGCCCGGCTGCGACCGCCGGGGCGGCCGCTGTGGCCGAGGCGAGCAGGAAGACCGGGTCGGCCCCGTAACGGGCACACAGGCGGCGCAGACGGCGCAGCACCTGGGCGACATGGGAGCCGAAGACGCCCCGGTAGGTGTGGCACTCGTCGATCACGACGAACCGCAGGGCGCGCAGGAACGAGGACCAGCGGGGATGGGAGGGCAGGATGCCGCGGTGCAGCATGTCGGGGTTGGTCAGGACGTAGTTGGCGTACTGCCGTACCCATTCGCGTTCCTCGACCGGGGTGTCGCCGTCGTAGACCGCGGGCCTGACGGCGTTGCCGAGCGGGGCCGCGAGCGCTTTCACCGAGCGCCGCTGGTCGGCTGCCAGGGCCTTGGTGGGGGCGAGGTACAGGGCGGTGGCCCCGCGGCCGTTCGGGGCCTCCGAGCCGTCCAGGAGGGTGCTGAGGACCGGCGCGAGGTACGCGAGGGACTTCCCGGAGGCCGTGCCGGTGGCGATCACGACCGATTCGCCGTCCAGAGCGTGCTCGGCCGCCGCCGCCTGATGCGCCCACGGATGGTCGATCCCGGCTTCCTCGATCGCCGAGATCACTTCTGTCCGCACGCGATCCGGCCAGATGGCATGGGTTCCCGATCTCGGGGGCAAGTGCTCCGTATGAGTGATGCGCGCGGCCCGGCCCGCCCCTGTGGCGAGCCGGTCGAGGATCATGGCGGGAGAGGGGCGCGAGCCCCTGCTCTCGGCTGGTCGTCGGGGACGGTGATTCTTGGCCATCGGCACCGAGTGTGTCACTGGCGTGACGGACAATGGTCCCAAGGCGTCGTGCATGGCTGCTGGTAAGTGATTGAATGCCATCGCGGCTGGCGATCCGTCCCCTGGCCTCCGTCGGGGAGACCGAGGGGCGACCGCTCGATAGCAAGGTGCTGGAGGATCCGTGGACCTGTCCCTGTCGACTCGCAATGTGTCCGGCCCTGGTGGCGACCGTACGGTCGTCGAGGTCGGTGGCGAGATTGATGTGTATACCGCGCCCAAGCTGCGCGAGCAGTTGGTCGAGTTGGTGAATGACGGCAGCTACCACCTGGTTGTCGACATGGAAGGCGTCGACTTCCTCGACTCCACCGGCCTCGGCGTGCTCGTGGGCGGCTTGAAGCGTGTCCGGGCCCATGAGGGCTCGCTGCGCCTGGTCTGCAACCAGGAGCGCATTCTCAAGATCTTCCGGATCACGGGTCTGACCAAGGTGTTCCCGATTCACACCACGGTCGACGAGGCTGTCGCCGCCACCGACTGAGGTCGGAGCGGACCGGCCTCCGGGCCGGTCGGCAGGCAGTGAACAGGCCGGCAGCGGCAGCGCATGGGCCGCGACGGGCAGGCGGTCGACCTTCGGGTCGGCTGTCGGCTTTGTCGGCTTCCGGAGGAGAAGAGCAGGGGTGCCGGGCGACACGCCCGGGGCCCCTGAGGCGTACGCCCAAACGTGGGAGGGGGATCGCATGGCCACCGTTGAACTCCGCTTCAGCGCCCAGCCTGAACATGTCAGGACGGCCCGCCTGGTGGCGGCCGCCGTGGCGCGCCGGGCCGGCGTGGACGAGGCGGTGCTCGACGAGGTCAGGCTCGCTGTCGGCGAGGCGTGCAGCCGCGCGGTGGGGCTGCACCGCAGTCACGGCATCACCGCGCCGGTCAGCGTCGCGCTGACCGAGGAGGAGAAGGCGTTCTCCATCGAGGTCGGGGACAGCGTTCCCGATCCCGGCGCCGATCCGGCCGAGTCCGGGGCGCGTGACGCCTCCGGAGCGGGCCGGACGCGGTCCGGCTCCGAGGCCGACGGTGAGGGCGAGGACGAGATGGGTCTCGCGGTCATCAGCGGACTCGTCGACGACGTGGAGGTCCGTTCCGGTGCGGGTGGCGGAGTGATCCGCATGAGCTGGCCGACGGCCGACGCCGCGGTACGGCCCTGAGGTCGCCGCGGTACGGCCCTGAGGCTGCGGTACGGCCCTGAGGTCGCGGTTCGGCTGTGCGGCCGCAACCCCGGCCCTGGAGTCGCCGTACGGCCATGAGGCCCGCGCCCGTGCCTGCGGCCTCACCTGTGTACTCGCACCCGTACCTGTGTCTGTGACCGTTCCGGCGCCTGCGTTCATGCCGTGCACGTGCTCCTTCCTGCACTCCTGTGCTCGCGCAGGAGGCGACCGCGGCGGGCGGCGGCTGGGGCCCTGGGTCCCCAGGCGTTCGGGTGACGTGATGTTTCGTTTTTCCAGGCCCTGCTGAGCAGGGCCTTTTTTTGTCGAGAGGTCGTCGAGGGGTCGTCGAGGCATTCCGGGTAATGCGTCTGCCTCGTTACTGCATTCGAGCAGAATCACTCCGCTGATCTTTCGGCGTTGGAGGGAGAGCGATCAATTCTCTTCCCGCCCACTGTTTTGATCAGGTTCCGCTCCCTACAATCCGTCCACGACTTGAGCGCTGAGCGTCAAGGAGGACGTATGGCGGAGTTCTTCACCACCCCAATGGCAGTACTGACGCAAGAATCCGCACTTTCCGACCGGCCCGCTTCCCTCGCGGCGGCGGCACTCACCGACGGCAACCGGCTGATCGTCATCGTCGTGGCGGTCGTCGCCGTCGCCGCGCTGATCGTCGCCCAGCTGCTCGTACGCCAGGTCCTGGCGGCCGGCGAGGGCACCGAACGGATGAAAGAGATCGCCGCGGCGGTCCAGGAGGGTGCGAACGCCTATCTGGCCCGGCAACTGCGCACCGTCGGTGTCTTCTCTGTCGTCGTGTTCTTCCTGCTGTTCCTGTTGCCGGCCGACGACTGGTCGCAGCGCGCGGGGCGTTCCCTCTTCTTCCTGGTGGGTGCGCTTTTCTCGGCGGCGACCGGATACATCGGCATGCGGCTCGCCGTTCGGAGCAATGTGCGGGTGGCCGCAGCCGCGCGGGAGGCGACTCCGGCGGAAGGCGAACCGGAAAAGGATCTCACCGCCGTCTCGCACAAAGCGATGAAGATCGCTTTCCGTACCGGTGGTGTGGTCGGAATGATCACGGTGGGACTCGGTCTGCTCGGGGCTTCCTGCGTGGTGCTCGTCTATGCCGCCGACGCGCCCAAGGTACTGGAGGGGTTCGGCCTCGGCGCGGCGCTCATCGCCATGTTCATGAGGGTCGGTGGCGGGATCTTCACCAAGGCCGCGGACGTGGGCGCCGACCTGGTGGGCAAGGTGGAGCAAGGCATCCCGGAGGACGATCCGCGCAACGCCGCCACCATCGCCGACAACGTGGGGGACAACGTCGGTGACTGCGCGGGCATGGCCGCCGACCTCTTCGAGTCGTACGCCGTGACGCTCGTCGCCGCGCTCATCCTCGGGACGGCCGCGTTCGGCGACTCCGGTCTCGCCTTCCCCCTGATGGTCCCGGCGATCGGTGTCGTCACCGCGATGATCGGGATCTTCGCGGTCGCCCCGCGCCGCGCCGACCGCAGCGGGATGACGGCGATCAACCGCGGCTTCTTCATCTCCGCGGTGATCTCGCTCGGCCTCGTGGCCGTGGCCGCCTTCACCTATCTGCCGTCCTCGTACGCCGAGCTGGACGGGGTCACCGACGAGGCGATCACCGCGCACGGCGGCGACCCGCGGATCTTCGCCCTGGTCGCGGTGGCCATCGGGATCGTCCTGGCCGCGCTCATCCAGCAGCTCACCGGCTACTTCACCGAGACCAACCGCCGCCCCGTCCGGGACATCGGGAAGTCCTCGCTCACCGGCCCGGCCACCGTGGTGCTCGCGGGCATCTCCATCGGCCTCGAGTCGGCCGTCTACACCGCGCTGCTGATCGGCCTCGGCGTCTACGGGGCGTTCCTGCTGGGCGGTACGTCGATCATGCTGGCGCTCTTCGCGGTCGCGCTCGCCGGGACGGGGCTCCTCACCACCGTCGGCGTCATCGTCGCCATGGACACCTTCGGTCCGGTGTCCGACAACGCCCAGGGCATCGCCGAGATGTCCGGGGACGTCACGGGGGCCGGCGCCCAGGTGCTCACCGACCTGGACGCGGTCGGCAACACGACCAAGGCCATCACCAAGGGCATCGCCATCGCCACCGCCGTCCTGGCGGCGGCCGCGCTCTTCGGGTCCTACCGCGACGCCATCGCCACGGCGGTCGACGACGTCGGGGCCGGAGCGGGCGAGCTCGGGCTGAGCCTGGACATCTCACAGCCCAACAACCTCGTCGGCCTGATCCTGGGCGCGGCAGTCGTCTTCCTGTTCTCGGGGCTCGCCATCAACGCCGTGTCCCGGTCCGCCGGATCCGTGGTCTACGAGGTCAGGCGGCAGTTCCGCGAGCATCCCGGGATCATGGACTACTCGGAGAAGCCGGAGTACGGACGCGTCGTCGACATCTGCACCCGCGACGCCCTGCGAGAGCTGGCCACGCCCGGGCTCCTCGCGGTGCTCGCACCGATCGCGGTCGGCTTCACCCTGGGCGTCGGCGCGCTCGGCTCGTACCTCGCCGGCGCGATCGGCACCGGAACGCTGATGGCGGTGTTCCTCGCCAACTCCGGCGGTGCCTGGGACAACGCCAAGAAGCTCGTCGAGGACGGCCACCACGGCGGCAAGGGCAGCGAGGCCCATGCCGCGACCGTCATCGGCGACACGGTCGGCGACCCGTTCAAGGACACGGCGGGCCCGGCGATCAATCCGCTCCTCAAGGTGATGAACCTGGTCGCCCTGCTCATCGCCCCGGCGATCGTGCAGTTCAGCTATGGCGTGGACGCGAACCCCTGGGTGCGGGCGCTGGTGGCCGTCGTCGCCATTGGGATCATCGTCGCCGCGGTGTACGTCTCCAAGCGGCGGGGCATCGCCGTGGGCGACGACGACGCCTCGGGGGACGCCGGTCCCTCGGTTCCCGCGCCGGATCCGGCAGCGGCTCCGTGACCCGTAGGCAGGGGACCGGGGAGGGCTGAGGGGCCGGTGGCGGCCTTGTCGTGAGATGACGTGTGATCAAGAGGCGGGTGGATGGCCCGGGCTGACGGGCCGTTCGCCCGCCTCTTCCTCTGTATCGCCCTGGGTCTGTGTCGCCCTGCGTCCCTCCGGGGCGGCTCCCGTCCGTCCCTGTTCGGCGTGCGCGGACCGGTCGCACCGGACGCCGCCGATGCGAAATCCGCCATTCGGATGAGTTACCGCTCATGCGTACGGTTCTCTCCGCGAGTGGCATCTCCCTCATTTCCCTTGGTGCAAATGGCTTCAAAAGGGTGCATAAAGGATGAGCGGCACCCGGCTGTCGTCCCCTCGCCGTGTAAGTTCCGGGCCGAGAGCCTTGGAAGGGACCGATCCGGTGAACAAGAAGCTTGCAGCCGCACTGTCCGGCGGCGCGGTACTCGTACTGACGCTGTCGGGCTGCAGCGACGACAGCGACAACAAGGTCAACGACTGGGCCAAGAAGGTCTGCGACCAGGTTCAGCCGCAACTCCAGAAGATCAACAACGCCAACGCCTCGATCCTCGAGAAGACCGGCGACAACAACAAGCCCGCCGACGTCCAGAAGGCCGACTCGGTCGCCTTCCAGGAGATGTCCGAGGCGTACAAGGCGCTGGGCAAGGCTGTCGACTCGGCCGGCCCGCCGCCCGTCGACGGCGGCGACGCCACCCAGAAGGCGGCGGTGAAGGAGCTCAACGCATCCTCCAAGGCATACGCCGACCTCAAGACCCAGGTCGACGCACTCGACACCAAGGAGCAGAGCAAGTTCGCCGACGGGCTGAAGACCATCGCCGACGAGCTGAACAAGATCAGCACCGGTGGTGACCAGGCGCTGAAGAAGCTCCAGTCCGGCGAGGTCGGTGTCGCGATGTCGAAGCAGGAGGGCTGCCAGAAGCAGACTGCCTCGACCGGTCCCTCCGGTTCCGGGGCGTCCTCGGAGAGCTCGGCCCCCGACAAGAAGGAGTCGGAGGACAAGGGCTCCCCGGAGAAGAAGTCCTGAGCGCTGTCCTCCTTGTGACGGCCCGGACCCCCGGTGGGTGTCCGGGCCGCTGCCGTTGTCGGTGCGACCGGACACAATGGGAGGGTGAGTAAGAGCAGCCTTCCCGCACCCGACCACGCCGCCGCCCTCCGTGAGGCCCTGCTCGCCGCGGACTTCACCGCGGACGGGCTCCTCGAACGCCTCGGCGCGCCCGCCTACGCCGCCCTCGCGCGCAGCGAGACCGTCCCCGCCCTGCGGGCGACCCGGGGCGACACCCCGCTCGACACGCTGGTGCGGCTGTTCCTTCTGCAGCGCCCCGTCGCCGAGGAGCGGGCCCGTGAGGCCATGCCGCTGGAGGAGTGCGTCGCGGACGGCTGGGTGACCCGCGAGGGCGGTGCGGACGGGGAGGTCCGCGCATGCGTCGACGTACGGCCGTACGGGGGGCCGGACGGCGAGGACTGGTTCATCGTGTCCGACCTCGGATGCGCGGTCGGCGGCGCGGGCGGGATCGGCTCGCGCGGGGAGGGCGTCGTCCTCGGCGTCGGCGGGGCCTCCACCACCCTCGCCGGGATCACCGTGCGTACGCCGGTCGCCTCGGCGCTGGACCTCGGTACGGGCTCCGGTATCCAGGCGCTGCACGCAGCCCAGCACGCGACCCGGGTCACCGCCACCGACCTCAACCCCCGTGCCCTGGACTTCACCCGGCTCACCCTCGCCCTGTCCGGCGCCGCCCCCGCCGATCTGCGTGAGGGGTCCCTCTTCGAGCCGGTGGGCTCCGACACGTTCGACCTGATCATCTCCAACCCGCCGTTCGTCATCTCGCCCGGCGCCCGCCTCACCTACCGGGACGGCGGCATGGGCGGCGACGACCTGTGCCGCACGCTGGTGCAGCAGGCGGGCGACCATCTGAACGAAGGGGGCTACGCCCAGTTCCTCGCCAACTGGCAGCATGTGGAGGGCGAGGAGTGGCAGGACCGGCTGCGTTCCTGGGTGCCGTACGGCTGCGACGCCTGGATCGTCCAGCGCGAGGTCCAGGACGTCACGCAGTACGCCGAGCTGTGGCTGCGGGACAGCGGCGACCACCGCAGCGACCCCGCCGAGTACGACCAGCTGTACGAGGCGTGGCTCGACGAGTTCCAGACCCGGGGCACCACGTCCGTCGGCTTCGGCTGGATCACCCTGCGCAAGTCATCCGCCGCGGCGGCCGGGAACCCCTCGATCGTCGTCGAGGAGTGGCCGCACGCGGTGCAGCAGCCGCTCGGACAGGCCGTCCAAGAGCACTTCGCCCGCCAGGACTACCTCCGCGACCAGGACGACGCGGCGCTGCTCGCCGGGCATTTCTCCCTCGCCGCCGAGGTCGTGCAGGAGCAGGTCGGGCTGCCGGGCGCGGAGGACCCCGAGCACGTGGTGCTGCGTCAGCACCGGGGCATGATGCGGGCGACCAAGGTCGATGCGGTGGCCGCCGGGTTCGCCGGCGTGTGCGACGGGTCGCTGCCCGCCGGGCGGATCCTGGACGCGATCGCGCAGCTGATGGCGGAGGACCCGGTGCTCCTGCGCGACCGGACACCGCAGGCGATCCGGCTGCTGGTCGAGGAGGGCTTCCTGGAGCCGGCGTCCGGCGTCGTGGCGCGGGGGGAGTAGGCCGACCGCGCCGGAGGCGCGGGCGCATGGCCGCCCGCCCGGCCGCCGCCCCGGTGCGGGCCGGCGCCTTCCGGTACGGGCCGGTGGTGGTCGTTGTCCGGGGCGCGCTGTCCATATCAACCAGCGCGTTCGTGTCCCCATCCTCCCGCGGCGCGCCCGGCCCGCACATTCCGCTCATGGGTGCCCGGGGCCCTGCCCGTACCGCCGATGGAGTTCCGCCCGTCGGCGGGGGAGCGCTGTTCACCCGGGGTTCGCGTGGGCGATGCCCCCGGGTGACAACCTCCCCGTGCCGGGCCGCCGAGGTCCGGCTCCGACGGGCCGGCCCGGCCCGCCCCGGGCGGCTCCCGTACGAGTCCCCCGACGGGTCATACGACGTCTAGGGGTACGACATGGAGAGCGCCACCGCAGTCTTCGCCGGTACGGCCCTGGCACTGTTCGGCGCCGCCCTCCTGATCTGGACAGGGGCGCGAGCCCTGCACCGCGCGCCGGTGGCGCACGGTGTGAGCCCTGTCGCCTCCACCGCACTCACGACGCTCTTCGGCGTAGTTTTCCTCGGCCTCGGTGTGTGGGCCTTCACGCAGGTCTGACCCCCGCCCCCGGCCGGGCGGTGCCCGGGCCGACCGGTCTTCCGGCGGACACCGCGACCGTCTCCGAAAAGCCGCAGGCCGAGGCCCCGCGCGGCGCGGACCCGGCGGTCCGGGCGGCAGGAATGGCGGAAGTCGGGTTACCGTTCGAGTGGCCGTTGCGGGCTTTTGCCGTTTGACACGGGGGCGGGTTGTACCGTCACACTCCGCAGCGACAGCACCGCGGGCGGCGTCATGACGCCGCCCGGATGCCCACCGAGTGTCGACCGGAGAGAAGAGCGAAGTTGTCCCCGACCAGCGAGACCGCACAGGGCGGCCGCCGACTCGTCATCGTCGAGTCGCCTGCCAAGGCGAAGACGATCAAGGGCTATCTCGGCCCCGGATACGTCGTCGAGGCGAGCGTCGGGCACATCCGCGACCTCCCGAACGGCGCGGCCGAGGTCCCGGACGAGTACACCGGCGAGGTGCGCCGCCTCGGCGTGGACGTCGAGCACGACTTCCAGCCCATCTACGTCGTCAACGCGGACAAGAAGGCCCAGGTCAGAAAGCTCAAGCAGCTGCTGGCCGAGTCCGACGAACTCTTCCTCGCCACCGATGAGGACCGCGAGGGCGAAGCCATCGCGTGGCACCTCCAGGAAGTCCTGCGGCCCAAGGTCCCGGTCCACCGGATGGTCTTCCACGAGATCACCAAGGACGCGATCCGGGCCGCCGTCGCCAACCCGCGCGAGCTCAACCAGCGCATGGTCGACGCCCAGGAGACCCGCCGTATCCTCGACCGCCTCTACGGCTACGAGGTCTCGCCGGTCCTGTGGAAGAAGGTCATGCCGAAGCTCTCGGCGGGCCGCGTCCAGTCCGTCGCCACCCGCCTCGTCGTCGAGCGGGAGCGCGAGCGCATCGCCTTCCGCTCCGCCGAGTACTGGGACCTGACCGGAAAGTTCGCCACCGGACGCACCGGTGACGCCTCCGACCCCTCGAACCTCACCGCCCGCCTCAGCGCGGTCGACGGCCGCCGGATCGCCCAGGGCCGCGACTTCGGCCCCGACGGGCAGCTCAAGGCCGGCTCCGCCCAGACCCTGCACCTGGACGAGACGAACGCCCGGGCGCTCGCCGCCGCGCTCGCCGACTCCTCCTTCACGGTCCGGTCCGTCGAGTCGAAGCCGTACCGCCGCTCCCCGTACGCCCCCTTCCGGACCACGACCCTCCAGCAGGAGGCGAGCCGCAAGCTGGGCTTCGGTGCGAAGGCGACCATGCAGGTGGCGCAGAAGCTGTACGAGAACGGCTTCATCACCTATATGCGTACCGACTCCACGACCCTCTCGGACACGGCGGTCGCCGCGGCCCGGGCCCAGGTCACGCAGTTGTACGGGGCGAACTACCTCCCCGAGAAGCCGCGCACGTACGCGGGCAAGGTCAAGAACGCGCAGGAGGCGCACGAGGCGATCCGCCCCTCCGGCGACCGCTTCCGCACCCCCGCCGAGACCGGGCTCACCGGCGACCAGTTCCGGCTCTACGAGCTGATCTGGAAGCGGACCGTCGCCTCCCAGATGAAGGACGCGACCGGTAACTCGGTCACCGTCAAGATCGGCGGCCGGGCGAGCGACGGCCGGGACGCCGAGTTCTCCGCGTCCGGCAAGACGATCACCTTCCACGGCTTCATGAAGGCGTACGTCGAGGGCGCCGACGACCCGAACGCCGAGCTGGACGACCGCGAGCGGCGGCTGCCGCAGGTCGCCGAGGGCGACGCGCTGACCGCCGACGAGATCACGGTCGACGGGCACGCCACCAAGCCCCCGGCCCGCTACACCGAGGCCTCGCTGGTCAAGGAGCTGGAAGAGCGCGAGATCGGCCGCCCCTCCACGTACGCCTCGATCATCGGGACCATCCTGGATCGCGGTTACGTCTTCAAGAAGGGCACCGCGCTCGTTCCGTCCTTCCTGTCCTTCGCCGTGGTCAACCTGCTGGAGAAGCACTTCGGCCGGCTCGTCGACTACGACTTCACCGCCCGGATGGAGGACGACCTCGACCGCATCGCGCGGGGCGAGGCCAAGTCCGTACCGTGGCTGAAGCGCTTCTACTTCGGCGCGCAGCCCGGTGACGACGCCTCCGGCGCGGGTGCGGCCTCCGACGCGGGCAACGGCGACGGCGACCACCTCGGCGGTCTGAAGGAACTGGTCACCGACCTCGGCGCGATCGACGCCCGGGAGATCTCCTCCTTCCCCGTCGGCAACGACATCAAGCTCCGCGTCGGCCGCTACGGCCCGTACATCGAGCGGGGCGAGAAGGACGCCGAGGGCCACCAGCGCGCCGACGTGCCCGATGACCTGGCCCCCGACGAGCTGACCGTCGAGCTGGCCGAGGAGCTGCTGGCCAAGCCCAGCGGCGACTTCGAGCTGGGCGCCGACCCGGTGACCGGCAACCAGATCATCGCCAAGGACGGGCGCTACGGCCCGTACGTCACCGAGGTGCTGCCCGAGGGGACGCCGAAGACCGGCAAGAACGCCGTGAAGCCGCGGACCGCCTCCCTCTTCAAGACCATGTCCCTGGACACGGTCACCCTCGCCGACGCCCTCAAGCTGATGTCGCTGCCGCGCGTCGTCGGCGAGGACGCCGAGGGCGTCGAGATCACCGCGCAGAACGGCCGGTACGGCCCGTATCTGAAGAAGGGCACCGACTCCCGGTCGCTGACCTCCGAGGACCAGCTCTTCGACATCACCCTCGAAGAGGCCCTCGCGATCTACGCCCAGCCCAAGCAGCGCGGGCGGGCCGCGGCCAAGCCCCCGCTGAAGGAGCTGGGCACCGACCCGGTCAGCGAGCGGCCCGTGGTGGTCAAGGACGGCCGCTTCGGCGCGTACGTCACCGACGGCGAGACCAACGCGACGCTGCGGACCGGGGACAGCGTCGAGGAGATCACGCCCGAGCGCGGCTACGAACTGCTCGCCGAGAAGCGCGCCAAGGGCCCGGCCAAGAAGAAGACGGCCAAGAAGGCCCCCGCGAAGAAGGCCCCCGCGAAGAAGGCGACGGCCAAGAAGACGGCCGCGAAGAAGACGACGGCCACCAAGGCCACGGCCGCCAAGAAGACCGCGGCGAAGAAGACGACGACGGCCAAGAAGGCGGCGGCCACGAAGACCGCCGCCAAGAAGACGGCTTCGTCCTCCGCCCAGTCGGACGACTGACGCCTCTTCGTACGGGCCGGTCCGTCGTACGTCTTCCCACCGCCGCCCGGCGCTTCGATCTCCGTGATCCCGGCGCCGGGCGGCGGTGCGTCATGGGCCGGTATCGGCCTGGCCGGAAGTTGTCCACGTCCATATGTTCGGACGGGCCGACAGTCACCGCACCGCTGCCGATAGGCTGGGCGGATGACGCGAGCCGAGCAGCCAACGGTCGTGAGCCCCACCTCCGACACACTTGCCGCAGACTCACGCGAGCGCGCCGTACGGGCCCTGTTGCGTATTCCTCCGCTGAAGCGGTTGTGGAGCGCCCAGCTCGTCGGCGGTATCGGCGATGCACTCGCCCTTCTCGTGCTGGTGCTGCTGTCGCTGCAAGCGGCGGTCCTTGAGGGCTCATTCGGCACCGGATACCGCGGGGCGGCCTTCGCCGTCGCCGCCGTCTTCGGTGCCCGGATCCTTTCCACCCTGTTCTTCGGAGCCGTACTCCTGGGACCGCTGACGTCCCTCACGGGGCCCGGCGGAAGGCTGGACCGGCGATGGCTGATGATCGGGGTGGACGGGCTGCGCCTGGCGCTGCTGGTCGTCGCCCCGCTGTGGATCGACTGGACGCCCGACAAGGCGCTCATGATGATCCTCATCACCGTCTTCGTGACCGGTGCCGGTGAGCGCCTGTGGGCCGTGGCCAAGGACAGCGCCGCCCCGGCACTGCTGCCCGGCCCGCCCCTCGAAGGCGCGGCCGTACGCCCCCTGCCCGACCACCTCGACGCCCTGCGCCGTCTGTCGCTGCGGACGAACTTCCTCGCCGTGCCCGCCGCCGCGGTGGTCCTGCTGGCCGCCACACTGGTCGGCAACCTCCTCGGCTCGGGCCTGGAGTGGTTCTCCTTCCACCAGGCGGCCCTGGGGTCCTACGTCGCGGCGGGGCTCTTCTCCGCCTCCATCTCCACCCTGTACTTCCTGGAGTTCCCCACCGACCGGACGCCCCGGCCGCGCTCCCCGCTGGAGGGCCTGCGCCGCCCCGCCACCGGCACCGGCCCCGACAAGGGCCGCACCGGTGCCGTCCCGCTGCTGGTCGCGGTCTGCGCTGCCGTCGCCGGCGCCGTCGCCGCCGCGGCGGCCGTATCCGTCCTGCACGCCTACGACCTCGGCGGCGGGCCGGCCACCTTCGCGCTGCTGATCCTCGGACTGACCGGCGGCACCGCCCTCGGTATCCGCACCGCACGCCACGTACTGCCGACCCTGTCGCGCCGCCGTCTGCTGGCGCTGGCCACCGCCGTGACCGGCCTCGCGCTCCTCGCGCTCGGCCTGGTGCCGGACACCGCGACCGGGATCGCCATCTCCCTGCTCGCCGGTTACGCCGCCGGGGTCGCCGCGAACACCGGGCACACCCTGATCGACCAGGAGACCGAGGCGTTCCGGCAGGCCCGGACCACCGACCACCTCCAGGCCGTCGTCCGGGTGCTCGTCGCGCTCGGCGCGGTCGCCGGCCCGTTGCTGGCCGCCGCGATCGGGCGGCACCGCCTGGTCGCCGGCGACTTCGTCTTCGCCCACGCCGGGGCCGCCTTCACCCTGATGCTGCTCGGCGCCCTGTTGCTGCCCGTCGCCGCCTTCGTCCTCGCCAAGACGGACGACCGGGCGGGCGTGCCGCTGCGCCGGGACCTGCGCGAGGCGCTGCGCGGCGGCGAACCGGCCGTCGCGCCCGCGGCCACCGGCTTCTTCCTCGTCCTGGAGGGCGGCGACGGAGCGGGCAAGTCCACCCAGGTCGAGGCGCTCGCCGACTGGATCCGGTCCAAGGGCCACGAGGTCGTCGTCACCCGCGAGCCCGGGGCCACCCCCATCGGCAAGCGGCTGCGCTCGATCCTCCTCGACGTGTCCTCCGCCGGTCTCTCCAACCGCGCCGAGGCCCTGCTGTACGCCGCCGACCGCGCCGAGCACGTCGACTCCGTCGTCCGCCCGGCGCTGGAGCGCGGCGCGATCGTCATCTCCGACCGCTACATCGACTCGTCCGTGGCCTACCAGGGCGCGGGCCGGGACCTGGCTCCGACCGAGATCGCCCGGATCTCGCGGTGGGCGACGAGCGGCCTCGTACCGCATCTGACGGTGCTGCTGGACGTCGACCCGGCGACCGCGCGGGAGCGGTTCACGGAGGCGCCGGACCGGCTGGAGTCGGAGCCGGCGGAGTTCCACGAGCGGGTACGGTCCGGGTTTCTGACCCTGGCCGCGGCCGACCCGACCCGCTATCTGGTGGTGGACGCCGGCCAGGAGCCGGAGTCGATCACCACGGCCGTACGCCACCGGCTCGACCGGCTCCTTCCGCTCTCCGCGGCCGAGATCGAGGCCATCGAGGAGGCACGGCGCAAGGCCATCGAGGAGGCGCGGCGCAAGGCGGAGGAAGAGGCCGCCCGCAAGGCCGAGGAGGAGCGCCTGGAGAAGGAGCGCCAGGAGCAGCTCGCCCGGCTGCGCGCCGAGGAGGAGGAGCGCAAGCAGCGCGAACTGGAGGAGGCCCGCCGCCGCGAGGCCGAGCGCCAGGCGGAGGAGGCCCGGCAGCGCGCCGAGGAGGCCCGCCGCCGCGCCGAGGAGGACCGGCTCCGGCTGGAGGCCGAGGAGCGGGTCCGCGCGGCCGAGCAGGAGCGGCTGCGCCTGAGGGCCGAGGAGGAGGCCCGGCAGCGCCAGGAGGCCGAGGCGCAGCGGCTGGAGAAGCAGCGCAAGGCCGAAGAGGCCCTGCTGCGCGCGGAGGAGGCCCGCCGCCGGGCGGAGGCCGAGGCGGCCGTCCGTACGGAGGCGGCGCGGGCCGAGGCCGAGCGCGCGGAGGCGGAGCGGGCGTCCCGTTCCCGTACGGAGTCGTCCTCGCGCTCCGAGGGCGCGCCGGGGCCGACGGTGCCGGAGAACGAGATCACGGTCCCCACGCCGATCGTCAACCCGAACGAGATCACGCAGCCGGTTCCGACGGCGCGACCGGAGGACGACGGTCCTTCGGGTTCGGGTTCCTCCGGCTCGGGCTCGGGTTCCGGTGCGGCCGCCGGGGACGAGGAGACGGCGATGCTGCCGCGCTTCACGGACCAGCGGCCGACGGGGTCGGCACGACCCTCGGGTCCTCGGCAGGCCCGGGACGCCGACGAGACGGCCGTGCTGCCGCCGGTACGGGACGACCAGCCGTCCGACCGGGTGCCCCAGGGCTTCTTCCGGGACGAGAGCCCGGCGCCCTCGCCCGCGGAGAGCGAGAACGAGCGCACCCGGGAACTGCCGCAGGTCGAGGACCCGAACGCCCCGGCCCCGGACCGGCAGCAGCGGACCCGCAAGCGCCCCCGCTCGGACTGGGCGGAGGAGACCCCGCTGGACGATCTGCCGACCCTGGCGGACGAGCTGCTCGGCGGCCAGGACGACGAGGGCCGCGGCGGCAGGGGACGCCGCCCGCGCGGCTGAACCCAGGCGCCCGGCGCGGCGCCGGAGTGACGTACCGGCCCGTCCGTCCCTCCGGGGGCGGGCGGGCCGGACTGTCAGAGGCGTCCCCCACAATGGAGAGCGACGACGCACCGCGGTTCGCGGGCAGTGCACGACACCACCGGAAGGGCGGTGACCCATGACCGTCTGGGACGACCTGGTCGGACAGGACCGAGTGCAGGAACAGCTCGCCGCTGCCGCCAGGGACGCCGATGCGCTGGTCACCGCCGTGTCCGACGGCAAGCCGCTGGACCAGGGCTCGAAGATGACGCACGCCTGGCTGTTCACCGGACCGCCCGGTTCAGGCCGGTCCACGGCGGCGCGGGCGTTCGCCGCCGCGCTCCAGTGCACGAGCCCGGACCGGGCGCTGGGCGGAGCCCCCGGTTGCGGCTTCTGCGACGGCTGCCACACGAGCCTGATCGGTACGCACGCCGACGTCCAGGTCATCCGCACCGACCTGCTCTCCATCGGTGTGAAGGAGACCCGGGACCTGGTCAGGCGCGCCCAGCTCTCCCCGGCGGTCGGGCGGTGGCAGGTCATCGTCATGGAGGACGCCGACCGTCTCACCGAGGGCGCGGGAAACGTCCTGCTGAAGGCCGTCGAGGAGCCCGCGCCGCGCACGGTGTGGATGCTGTGCGCCCCCTCGCTCGAAGACGTCCTGCCGACGATCCGTTCCCGCTGCCGGCACCTCACCCTGAGCACCCCGCCGGTGGAGGCCGTGGCCGACGTCCTGATCCGCCGCGACGGCATCGACCCCGAGCGGGCGCACAACGCGGCGCGCGCCACTCAGGGGCACATCGGGCGGGCCCGCCGTCTCGCCACGGACGAGCGGGCGCGGGCGCGGCGGGCGGCGGTGCTGAAGGTCCCGCTGCGGGTCGCCGACGTGGGCGGTTGTCTCAAGGCGGCCCAGGAGCTGATCGACACGGCGACCGACGACGCCAAGCAGCTGGCGGAGGAGGTCGACGCGAAGGAGACCGAGGACCTCAAGGCGGCCCTCGGCGGGGTGGCCGGCGGCCGGATGCCGCGCGGTACGGCGGGGGCGATGAAGGAGCTGGAGGACAAGCAGAAGCGCCGCAAGACGCGTACACAGCGCGACAGCCTGGACCTGGCGCTGACCGAGCTGACCGGGTTCTACCGCGATGTGCTGGCGCTCCAGCTGGGTTCGAAGCTGGCCATCGCCAATGTCGACGTGCAGGACTCCCTCGACCGGATCGCGGAGTCCTCGACGCCCGCGCAGACCCTGCGCAGGATCGAGTCGGTGATCGCCTGCCGGGAGGCGATGGACCGGAACGTGGCGCCGCTGCTCGCGGTGGAGGCGATGACGATGGCGCTGCGGGCGGGCTGAGGTTCCTGGAGCCTTGTGCGGTCGCGGGGCCCCTGTTCACCCGAATGAGCAGGGAATCGTACGACTCGTCACCCGGCGGATACGCTCCCTGAATGGATACCAGGCGCCTGCTCCGCACCTTCGCCATCGGGATCGGCACTGCCGGCCTGCTCATCTCCGGCTGCAGCAGCAGCGGCTCGTCGCCGAACGCCTCGGCCACCGGCACCGCGGCCCCCGAGGGGCTGTCGTCGTACTACACGCAGAAGCTGAGCTGGCGCGACTGCGGCGTGGAGGGGTTCGAGTGCACGACGATGAAGGCGCCGAAGGACTACGACAAGCCGGACGACGGGGACATCGAGCTCGCCGTCTCCCGTAAGAAGGCCACCGGCCCCGGCAAGCGGATCGGTTCCCTCCTGGTGAACCCGGGCGGTCCCGGCGGCTCCGCGATCGGCTATCTCCAGGGGTACGCGGCACTCGGCTATCCCGCCCCGGTGCGGGCCCGCTACGACATGGTGGCCATCGATCCGCGCGGCGTCGCCCGCAGCGAGCCCGTCGAGTGCCTCACGGGCAAGGAGATGGACACCTTCACCCAGGTCGACCAGACACCGGACGACGACGCGGAGGTCCGGCAGCTCACCGCCGCCTTCGAGAAGTTCGCGGCGGGCTGTGAGAAGCGGTCCGGCGAGATCCTCCCGTACGTCTCCACCGTCGAGACGGCCCGTGACATGGATGTGCTGCGCGCCCTGCTCGGCGACGAGAAGCTGCACTACGTCGGAGCGTCGTACGGCACCTTCCTGGGCGCCACGTACGCGGACCTCTTCCCGCGGCGGGCCGGCCGGCTGGTCCTGGACGGCGCGATGGACCCGTCCCTGAAGGCCATCGACATGAACCGGGACCAGACGGCGGGCTTCGAGGGGGCTTTCCAGTCCTTCGCCGCCGACTGCGTGAAGCAGCCGGACTGCCCGCTCGGCACCACGAACACCGCGGATGCGGCAACCGCCCTCAAGCAGCTTTTCACGGACCTGGACGCGAACCCCGTCCCGACCGGCGACGACCGTGAGCTGACCGAGTCGCTGGCGACCACCGGGGTGATCGCCGCGATGTACGACGAGGCGGCCTGGCCGCAGCTCCGCGAGGCGCTGGAGGGCGCACAGCGCAGCGACGGTTCCGGCCTCCTCTCGCTGGCCGACAGCTACTACGAGCGCGAGCCGAACGGGAAGTACGCGAACCTGATGTTCGCCAACGCCGCCGTGAACTGCCTCGACCTGCCGCCCGCCTTCGAAGGCCCCGACGCGGTCGAGAAGGCGGTCCCGGACTTCGAGAAGGCCTCCCCGGTCTTCGGGCGCGGCTTCGCCTGGGCCTCCCTGAACTGCGCGTACTGGCCGACGAAGGCCACCGGCACCCCGCACCGCACCGAGGCGAAGGGAGCCGCCCCGATCGTCGTCGTCGGCACCACCCGCGACCCGGCCACCCCGTACAAGTGGTCCGAGGCCCTGGCGGACCAGCTCTCCTCCGGCACCCTGCTCACCTACGAGGGCGACGGCCACACCGCGTACGGCCGGGGCAGCGACTGCATCGACACGGCGATCAACACGTACCTCCTGGAGGGCACCCCGCCCACCGACGCCAAGAAGTGCACCTGACCAGCACAAACGCCTCCGGGGATGCCGTGTGCGGAGCACCCCCGGAAACTGTGTAGACTTGGCTCCGCTGCTGATCGCACCATAGTGCGACAGGGCGCGCCGCCTTAGCTCAGTTGGCCAGAGCAACGCACTCGTAATGCGTAGGTCTCGGGTTCGAATCCCGAAGGCGGCTCAGAAGAACCCCAGGTCACGTAACCCGTGACCTGGGGTTTTCTGTTGTGGGGGCCGTGACGTAACGGTAGATGGTTCTGATACACCGGAGCCCGTCGGCCGAGTGGTCTCTTGCTCCGCCTCGCTCGCGACCCAGCTGTGCGCACCCGAGCCGCCGTGCGCCGCGGACGCGCCCTTGCCGGTCCGGCGCGACAGTCTGCTTTCAGGCGTTCGACCAGGCTTCGAGGAAGGCTTTCCGGCCCGCGCGATCGTCAGACCTGCGGTCCGCGTGCAGGACGTGCCAGGCGGTGAGTTCGAGGTCACGGAGCCATAGTTCGCCGATGACCTGGGTCTTGAGCTCCGGAAGGTGGTCGGACTCGATGAGGGCTCGGCCGATCACCTCTCCGGCCGCGAGGCGTTGGGGCGGGGTCATCTCGTCGACGGCGGAGAGGATCTGGCCGGCCAGGGTGGTTCCCTCGCCGGTCAGTGATTCGAGGACCCCGGCCTTGATGGTCGCGGGCAGGAGGTAGGCGGTGCCCGAAGACCTCCACAGGTCCGACCAGAAGCGTTCTCCCGCCTCGGTGGGGGCGGGGAGCGCGGCAAGGAGTCCGAGGAGATGGCCGATTGCCGCGTAAGCCGCCGGTGTGGGCAGCTGCGACGACTGCGATGCCCGCGACGCGCTCCACGTCGACCTGGCCGGCTTCCGAAGCGGGGCCCAGCTGATGTTCCAGCTGATCGGCCAGAGGGGCGGACAGGTGGGGGTGGACTTCAGGAAGCATGGGCGCTCCTTGCGGGTGGGCGAGCGGAGATGCCGCTTCGGAAGCTCTGATCGTTCCCCACGGCCGGCCCGTCTACTCGGCTCCGGCAGGCCGAACCGGCGCCGTGGTCGCGGCGGGTTTGCACGACGGAGTCAGGCCCTCATGGGCGGCACGCCCTTTTGCCCGGACTGCTTGAAGAGCTTCGCGTGGGTCGTGCCAGGAGGCCATGTCGGCAGTGACGCCCGTGCTGCTCTGGTGGAGCAGGCTGTCGACCGGTGGAGTCGGTCGAGCCGAGGCCGGGGCGTGCCCGGTCGGGGTGCCAGGGGCGGCCGGGATGGCCTGCTCGTGCGCCGTCGGCGGCTCGGGTAGAGAGTCTGCCCGGCGAGCATCTGAAAATCTGTTCTGGCTGAGGTAGACATTGGCGTGCAGGGTGGCTATGGTTTCTCTCGTAGCCAAGAAGGACAGCAGGGCCTGGCAGAGATGAACTGCCAGGCAGCAGTACTCAGCAGTTGCAGTGTGCAGGTCGGTGCGGTGGTGGAGTCCCGAAGCCGGGGTTGTTGCAGGATGGCGACGGGGCTGGCGACCGGACCGGGTGGCCCGAGGTTTTCAGGGGCTGCCGTGAGCAGTACCGCAGTAGGTAGGTGCAGTCAGCAGTACCAGTGGTTCCTCGGTAAATGGCGTCAGGCTGCGGCGCGCGTGCCGGGAGGTTCGGCAGTGGGGTTCCAAGCCGGAGCAGATGCAGGACGGGCGACGGGGCTGGCTGCCGAAGTGGCGCTTGGAGAGGCCACGAGAAGTAGGGAAGTAGTTTGTCCAGAGGGAAGAACGGAGGAGTTGAGCACCATCAGGATCGCCCGGGCGAACGTCATGGGCCCGGGTACCGCAGGACATCGATAGTGAGGTGGTCTCCGGTCAAGCAACCGCGATCCCCGCAGCCCCCGGGCCTCTTCCCGGCAGGTGTGCGGAAACATAGAGCCGGCGTAGCCGATCTCGGCCGGCTGATGGTGTAGCAGTTCCTTCGGGGCCCGGGTGCCAAGTGGCACTCGGGCCCCTCCGACGCGTGTTCCACAGGAAGGTACAGATGACAGCAGGCGACTCGTTCGACCGCCTCGACGACGACGATTACCCCGCCTACACCATGGGGCGGGCCGCCGAGATGCTCAACACCACGCAGGGGTTCCTTCGCGCCATCGGCGAGGCCCGCCTCATCACCCCCCTGCGCTCCGCGGGTGGCCACCGCCGCTACTCCCGCTACCAGCTCCGCATCGCCGCCCGCGCCCGCGAGCTCGTCGACGCCGGCACTCCGATCGAGGCGGCCTGCCGCATCGTCATCCTGGAGGACCAGCTCGAAGAGGCCCAGCGCATCAACGCCGAACTCCACCGAGGCGCCGAGCCGCCCAGCGCGCCACCCGCAGCCTGAAGGCCTGCGGGTCCGGATGGAAGTCCGGCAGGCGCCGCCCCCCCGCCTGCCGGGAGTGCGCTCAAGGGGCGCCCCCGCCGCGGTGGCCGTTTCGTGAGCGTGCTCCCGCCCGGGCGTGGGAGCTGCTCGTGAGCGTGCTCCCCCCCGGGAGGAGAGCCCTGCCGGTAGCCCTTCAACGCTGCGCTCGGGGCGGGGCAATATCTGTCGCCACGGCGTGAGGGTTCAATGCGCCGTGCCGGGAGTGTTATTGCGGCGACAAAGACAGTGCAGTTATTCGGCGTACGCGGATCATTACGGCATGCTACTGTCGATCTCGGTTGCAGTTGTGGTTCCCAGAACTTCAGGCTTCTGCGTGGGTAATTTTCGACCAGTGGAAGCTTCATTGTATTTCCGGTTTTCTCCGGTCGGGGCATCATCGCGGCGACGCGGGATCCGTACCCCACGGGTCTCGGCGTACCTGCCCCCCTGAAGGAGATGTGACATGGCGTCCGGCACTGTGAAGTGGTTCAACGCGGCCAAGGGTTTCGGCTTCATCGAGCAGGACGGCGACGGCGCTGACGTGTTCGCCCACTTCTCGAACATCGCCGCCGACGGCTTCCGCGAGCTCCTTGAAGGCCAGAGGGTCACCTTCGACATCGCACCGAGCCAGAAGGGCCCGACGGCCGAGAACATCGTTCCCGCCTGACGCTGACGCGCACTTCGTAACCGGGTCCCGCATCCTTCGGGGGCGACCCGGCTCCGGGCGTCCTCCCGGATCGGTACCACCTGCGGCGGGACCTTCGCCCGCAGAGTCACCGCCCACTCCTTCGGGGTCCCACTGGCCAGTGGGCCGGATTCCTTGCCCAGGTGGCCTCACTCATCGCGTGGCCCTGCAAACCCGATCCGGGAAGAACCACCGGCCACATCCCATTTTTGTATTTCGCTCGGCCCGTTCTTGTGATTCCTTGCGCTGTTCTTCCGCTGCGGGAATTCCTTGATACGTGCCGTATCAAGGAAGGTTCTGAATGAACCCCACCCGTACGAACAACCGCTCTTCCCGCACACGCAGCCGTACGGCCGACTCCGGTCGTGGCGGCAGCCGCTTCACCTCCGCCGCCCCGACCCGTTCGGGCGCGCCCGCCCGTTCCGGCGGTCCGGGTCGCTCGGGTGGCCAGGGGCGGCGGCCCGCCGCGGTCCAGGGCGAGTTCGCTCTGCCGGCCACGGTCGCTCCCGCGCTTCCCGCGGTCGAGGCGTTCGCCGACCTCGACATGCCGGCGCAGCTGCTGGCGGCGCTGACCGCGCAGGGTGTGAGCGTTCCTTTCCCGATCCAGGGGGCGACCCTGCCCAACACTCTCGCGGGCCGTGATGCCCTGGGCCGGGGGCGGACCGGCTCCGGCAAAACCCTGGCCTTCGGCCTCGCCCTGCTGGCCCGGACCGCCGGTCAGCGGGCCGAGCCCCGACAGCCGCTGGCCCTGGTGCTCGTGCCGACGCGCGAGCTGGCCCAGCAGGTGACCGACGCGCTGGCCCCGTACGCCCGCTCGGTCAAGCTGCGGCTGGCCACGGTCGTCGGCGGAATGTCGATCGGCAGGCAGGCCAACGCGCTGCGCGGGGGCGCCGAGGTCGTCGTGGCGACGCCGGGCCGGCTCAAGGACCTCATCGACCGCGGTGACTGCCGGCTCGACCAGGTCGCGATCACCGTCCTCGACGAGGCCGATCAGATGGCCGACATGGGCTTCATGCCCCAGGTCACCGAACTTCTGGACCAGGTCCGCCCCGGAGGGCAGCGGATGCTGTTCTCCGCCACCCTGGACCGCAACGTCGACCGCCTGGTCCGCCGCTACCTCAGTGACCCGGTCGTCCACTCCGTCGACCCCTCCGCCGGTGCGGTGACGACGATGGAGCACCACGTGCTGCACGTCCACGGCACCGACAAGCTCCGGGCGACGACCGAGATCGCCGCGCGCGAAGGCCGGGTCATCATGTTCCTGGACACCAAGCGGGCCGTGGACAAGCTCACCGACCACCTGCTGGCGAGCGGTGTGCGGGCGGCGGCTCTGCACGGCGGGAAGGCGCAGTCCCAGCGCACCCGGACCCTGACCCAGTTCAAGACCGGGCACGTCACCGTGCTCGTGGCCACGAACGTCGCCGCCCGCGGCATCCACGTCGACAACCTCGACCTCGTCGTCAACGTCGACCCGCCGACCGACCACAAGGACTACCTCCACCGCGGCGGCCGGACCGCGCGGGCGGGGGAGTCCGGCAGCGTCGTCACCCTGGTCACCCCCAACCAGCGCCGCGACATGACCCGCCTCATGACCGCCGCCCGCATCGTGCCCCAGACCACCCAGGTCCGCTCCGGCGAAGAGGCACTCGGCCGCATCACCGGCGCCCAGGCCCCCTCGGGCGTTCCCGTGACGATCACCGCGCCGGTGGCCGCGCGGCGTCAGCGCAGCGCTTCCTCACGCGGCCGGCGCAGCCCCGCCTCCGCGGCCCGGCGCGTGAGCGCACATCAGGCCGCCTTCGACGCGGCGGCCTGAGAACTTCGTGATCCGGAAGCTGACTCACCTGTGCAGGAGGCACCTTTTGACGCTGGTCCAGATGCAGCCCCGCTCGACCGAGGCCACCGCTGTGGGCAGGACCGTGGCCGACGCCATGGACACCGCCGGGCCGCAGGTGTACGACGACATGACCGTCGAGGTGGCCCTGTCCGTCATGGCCAGTGCCCGTACCGGGCATCTGCTGGTCTGCGACGACAGCGGCCTGTGCAGCGGACTGGTCACCCACGCCCGGCTCGCGGCAATCCGTGAGAGCTCGGGCTACTCGGACAGGGTCCGGCTGCGGGACATCCTCGGCGACCGAGGACCGTTCACCTCACCGGTGACCACAATGGCCGAAGCCGGGCACATGATGCGCCACAGCGACGTCGTTGCCCTGCCCGTGGTCGACGAACACGGCAGTGCGCTGGGCGTACTCGCCCTCGCCCGCTGAGCCGTCCCGTCCGCGGCGAAACCACCCCTCCGCGTTTCTCTCCCTGTGAGGCATCATGCGCTGTGTCATCGCCCGCTTCCCGTTCGACCTGACCAGGAGCGGCGTCCTGGAATCGATGAAGGGCATCAAGCCCGAGCACGTCACCGGCGAATCGGTGATCATCGGCCGACGCACCTACCCCGTCAAGCAGGTCGGACAGGTCATCACGCGTCAGGACCGCCGCGACTTCAGCGCGGGAGAAGTCCTGCGGGCCATGACCCAGCTCGGTTTCACCTGCCGCGACCTGGCCCCCGCCCCCGCGCCCACCCGCGTCCTCGACCCGGTGCAGCAGGCATCCGCGATGCTCGGCGCCCCCGTGGCCGCCTGACCGAACGGGCAGGGCGCGAGCTGTCCGCGAGCATGGGTGAGGGTCCGGCCGGAGCACTCCGGCCGGACCCTCACCGCGTATCGAGCTGCCCCGACAGGGGCAGCGGGTCAGTGGTCGGAGTAGCTGAAGTCGCCCATCGTCCAGGCACTGACGTCCTCGATCGCGACCCGGTACATCCCGCCGGTCTCCGGGATTCCCACCGGCCCCTGCAGAATCCGGGCCACGTGGAAGTGCAGATGCGTGGGAGGCCCTTCCGCGGGTGCGGCAGCGGTGAACATGGCGGAGAAGTCGCCCAGGCTGGCCGAGTCCGCGAGGACCTCCGACACCCGCTGCCGCCAGACGGCTTCCGGTGCCAACCGGCCCGTGATGACAGCTCCACCGGCGACCACGGTCAGAGACATCTGATTGCTGCGCCCGGATTCCACCAGGGCGACAACGTCAACAAGCAGCGCGTCAGGCTTCGACATGGGGCCGATTATATTCGTCGAACATTGGCAGGCATTCCCGCGCCGCCGCTCCGGGCAGGACGGCGCTGAGACCCTGTCGCCGGAGGCGCTCGGCCACCATGGGCGTGGACGGCGCCGCTCGTCACCGCGGCCCGGCCGCAAAGCCCTGCCGCTCATGCCGGCGTGATCGCCCCCGGCCTGTCCTGATCACGCGCGCGGCTCCGGCCGGGCGTCAACGACCGCAGGGGATAAGGCCATCGGGAGATCGAGGCGGCCCGCCGCGTCGGTGGGCGCCACACCGCTCCCGTGCTCGATGCCGACGCCGATGCCGACCGGCCGTGGGTGGCCACCGGGTACGTGCCCGGCCCCTCCCTCGAACAGGCCGTACGGGAGCACGGCCCGCTGCCGGCCGCATCGGTCAACGCCCCGGCTTCGGCATCGCCCGCGCGCTCCAAATCTCCGTGGAGTCCCTGCTGACCAGTACGGGCATGGTCATCGGCTCACCCGGGTTCATGGCGCCCGAGCAGATCCTCGGCGAGGAGACCGGGGCGGGGGCGGACGTCTTCTCCCTCGGCTGTGTGCTGATGTACGCGGCCACCGGGCGGCTGCCCTTCGGGTCCGGGGCGAGCAACCAGCACGCGGTGATGTTCCGGATCGTCCAGTCCCCGCCGGACCTCGACGCGGTGGAGGACGCGTCCCTGCGCGAGCTGATCGAACGTTGTCTCACCAAGAGCGCCGCCGAGCGCCCCGGAGTGGACGAGCTGGTGGAGGGCCTGGGGCCCGACCGGTCCTCGGATGCCCTGCGGGGTGCCTGGCTGCCGCCGGTACTCCTGGCCCGGCTGGCACAGCAGTCGGCGCTGCTGCTCGACGCGGATGTGCCGGAGGCCTTGGACGTGCCGGAGCGTGCGGTCGTGCCGGAGCGTGCGGTTGTACGGGAAGCCGTGGACGTACCGGAAAGGGCGGAGTCCGCGGAGCCGGAAGGCGGCGCCGAGCCTGTATCTCCGGTGGTTCCCGAGCCTTCGGGACCCGAGCCTCGTGACCTCGGTACGGCCGATCTGCGGCCGGCACCGGCGAAGAGCGACGAGGCGGGCGGCCCGTCCCCGGACCCGGCCCCTTCGCCGGCATCGGCCCCGTCTCCGTCTCCCTCACCCGAACCGGCTCGTGCCGCCGCCTCTGTCGTCCAGGAGGTCCCGGCTGCCCGAGACCGGCCACGGCGTCGTGCCTGGGCCGTCGCGGCCGTCGTCGCCGCCGTGCTGGCCGCCGGCGGCGCCACCGCCTTCCTCAACCGCGACCCCGGTGGTTCCGACCCCCGGGGCGGAGACGCCGCCGCGCCGCCCGCCGCCGGTGACGGCCCCTCCGGCGACCCGGCTGCCCCTGCCGGAAAGGACGACGGCAAGGACGGCTCGAAGGGCGGCGGGAAGGACGAGGACAAGGGGGACGCGCAGGGCAAGGAAGGCGCGGAAGAGGAGCAGGGCGGAGGGGACGGCGGCGACTTCGGCGGGCAGAGCGCCGAGGGCGGCGACGGGGCTGTTCCACGCGGCGTTCGGGAACGCGTACACGGCGAAGCTCAGCTCCGTGGCGGACGGCGGGAACCGGATCAACATCGGTACCGCCGTGGTCGACACGGCGCGTTCCGGCGGGATGTGCCGCGACACCGACCCCTCGTTCTTCACCGTCGCCGGCTCCGGCATCCTGCACGACGTCGGGCCCGCCCACGGCAGCGGCTATCGCTACAACCGCGCCTGAGCGGGCCCGTCAGTCCGGAACCGGCACGCTCCGCAACTGGCCGCTCCGAGACCGGCAGGACGGTACGGCCGACGTCCGGAGCCCGTCAGTCCGGCGCTTCCCCCGGGTACGCGTTCCCGAACGCCGCGTGGAACAGCGCCGTGACGTCCCTGCCCGTCAGGCCCTCGGCGCGGGCCTGGGCCAGCCAGTCGGTGAGGGCGGTGCGCAGCGGGGAGTCGGGGCCGGACTGGGGCTGGGCGAGGGTGCGGGTGATGAACGTGCCCGCTCCCTGGCGTACCTCGGCGAGGCCCATGCGCTCCAGTTCGCGGTAGGCCTTGAGGGTCGTGTTGGGGTTGACCTTCGTGGTCGCGGCGACCTGGGCCGCGGTGGGCAGCCGGTCGCCCTCCTCCAGCGCGCCCATGCGCAACGCCTGTTCGACCTGCCGGACGATCTGGAGATAGGTCGCCACTCCACTGCGCCGGTCGATGCGGAACACGACCACGGACTTCACCTTCCGCTCGATTGCCGACACTTTACGTAGGGGAGGGGGCGGTGATCACAGCGGGCGGCGCGAGGTCCACCAGAGGGTGAACGCCGTGAGCAGGATCGTTCCGGCGAGGAGGATGCCCGCCGCTGTCCACTGCATCGTCGCCATCTGGCCGTAGTCGAGGTACTGGATCACGTCGTTGACGATGCCGTGCTCCTTGATGCACGCGTTCTGCGCCTTCTCGGTCGCCTCGGCGCAGGTGCCCCAGCCGTACAGGGTGCCGTCCGCGCTGCCGACCCAGCGGTCCATCTCGTACACGTCGTGGAAGCGGGCGGGGAGTTCGGTGTCCATGGGGTACGTGAACATCTTTGGGGAGCCGAGCCGTACGCGTACCTCGTCCCAGACGAACATGGTGGTGACCGCCGTGAAGAGGAACGCGCCCACCATGGCCGGGAGCACCCGGCGGACCAGGGCGCCGATGGTGATGCCGACGGCGGTGAGGAAGAGCAGGAAGGCGGGGAGGACGGGACCGGTGTTGTCGAAGATGACGCCGTCGATCCACTGGCTGAGGAAGAGCGAGCGGTGCGGTTCCCACCACCAGGTGAACAGCGCCGAGAGCACCAGGCCCGGGACCAGCGCGAGGGTGTAGGCCAGGCCCAGCTTGGCGGTCAGCCACTGGCGCCGGGTCACCGACTGGGTGGTGACGAGCTGTGCGGTGCCGTTCTCCTGGTCGCCCGCGATCAGCGGGGCGCCGATGAAGACGGCGAGGATCAGCGGCAGGCCGTTGATGATGCTGGTGATGTACTCGTAGCCGCGGTTGTTCTCCATCGGCCGGCCGGGATCCTTCTCCGGCCAGCCCTTCGCGTCGAGCAGCTGCACCAGTTCGTGGCGCTCGTACACGATCCAGAGCGCGGTGAGCACCGTGAGGCCGAGGACGCAGGCCAACGCGACCCGGTGCTGGCGGACGACGAGCCAGGGAAGGCCGCGCAACAGGCGGCGTCCGGAACCGGGTCCGGAGGGCTTCCGGGCCTTTCCGGGCTTCTCGGTGAGGGTGGTGCTGCTCATGCTGCCTGGGTCCCTTCGGCATCGACGCGGGCGCCCTGGGTGTAGAGCGGGGGCGCGTCCGGGGAGCGGAGATGGGCGAGGAGGACTTCCTCCAGCGAGGGCTCGGCCCGCTCCCAGTCGGCCGGGAGCGGGCCCCCCGGCCGGACCATCGCCTGGAACTGCCGCCCCTGGACGCGGGATTCGACGACCGTGTGGCCGGCGAGCTCGGGCGGCAGCGAGCCGTCCCGGGACACCCCGGTGACCAGGGTGTGGGCCGGTACGAGCGCGTCGGCGTCACCGGCCATGCGGATACGGCCCTCGGATACGACCAGCAGGTAGTCGCACATGTCCTCCAGCTCGGTCAGCATGTGCGAGGACATCACCACCGTGGTCCCGCGCTCGACGGCCTCCGCCATCAGCAGGGTGCTCATCTCGTCCCGGGCCAGCGGGTCGAGGTCCGACATCGGCTCGTCCAGGAGCAGCAGGTCGGGCCGCTTGCCGAAGGCGAGCGCGAAGGCCACCCGGGTGCGCTGGCCGCCGGAGAGCGTGCCGACCTTCGCGTCCGGCGGGACGTTGCCCGCGCGGACGATCCGGTGCGCGGCGTCCGCGTCCCAGCCGGGGTTCAGCTCGGCGCCCATCCGCAGCGTCTCCGCCACGGTGAACCGCTTGAACAGCGGCTTGTCCTGGCCGAGGAACGCGACCTGCGGCAGTACGGCGGGGTCGTCGACCGGTACGCCGAAGACGCGCAGGTCGCCGGTGGTCGGCTGCACCTGCCGGGTCGCCAGCCCGAGCAGGGTGCTCTTGCCGGCTCCGTTCGGGCCGACCAGACCGCAGATGCGGCCCGCCGGGATCCGGAAGGAGCAGTCGCGCAGCGCCCAGCCGCGCCGGTAGCGCTTGCCCAGGCAGCGGGCCTCCAGTGCCCAGTTGCCGGACGTCGCGTTCGGGGTGCTCGTGTCTGCCACGCGCCTCACCTCGGTTCCGTGATTCCGTGATTCCATGAATCAATTAATGGAATCATGGAGTCGTGAGGGAATGACTGTCAAGCCGGGGTGATGGGGCCCGAAGTGCTGGTGGCTCCCGTGAACAGCCGTCCGGGCGGGCACCTGCGGAGCCGTCCGGGCGCCTCCGCGGTGCCGGGGCGAGCACGCTCGTGCTCCATCCGTCCAGGGCTTAGGCTCGCCCCATGGGCAGTCACCCGGAACGTCTTCCGAACCCGACCACCCCGGCCGGCCGCGAGGGGCTCGACGCCGTTCTCGCCCGGCCGGACCGCGCGGTCGTCGCCCTCGACTTCGACGGCACGCTCGCCGACATCGTCCCGGACCCCGAACAGGCCCGCGCCCACCCCGGCACCGTCGAGGCGCTCGCCGCGCTCGCGCCGAAGGTCGCCGCGATCGCCGTGATCACCGGCCGTCCGGCGGGCGTCGCCGTCCGCTACGGCGGCTTCGCGGGCGTCCCCGGGCTGGAGCACCTCGTCGTGCTCGGACATTACGGGGCCGAGCGCTGGGACGCCGTGACCGGCACGGTCCACGCCCCCGCTCCGCATCCGGGCGTCACGGCGGTACGTGCCGAACTCCCCGGCTTGCTGGACGAGTCCGGGGTCCGGAACGACACCTGGATCGAGGAGAAGGGACAGGCCGTCGCCGTCCACACCCGGCGGGCCCAGGACCCGCAGGCGGTCTTCGAGTCGCTGCGCGGGCCCCTCGGCGAGCTGGCGGTGCGGCACGGGCTGATCGTCGAACCGGGTCGGCTGGTGCTGGAGTTGCGCCCGCCCGGCATGGACAAGGGCGTCGCGCTCGCCGGGCTCGTCGCGGAGCTGGACGCGGAGTCCGTGATCTACGCGGGCGACGACCTCGGGGACCTCGCCGCGTTCGCCGCGGTGGAGAAGCTGCGCAGCGAGGGCCCGGACGGCATCCCCGGTCTCCTGGTGTGCAGCGGCAGCGCCGAGGTGCCCGAACTGGCCGAGCGCGCCGACCTGGCGGTGCCGGGCCCGGCCGCGGTGGTGGACTTCCTGGCGGCCCTGGCTGACCGCCTGTAGGTCACCGGAGGAGCGCCGCCGACGGCCCCGGCGGCCCGTTCCCCGGCGGCCGCCGGCGCAGCCGCCCGGGGCCGGAACACCACGAAAGCCCCGGTCGGCCCCTCACTCCTGCCGCAGCGCCTCCAACTGGTCCAGGAACCACCGCTGCGGCGGGAGCGCGGTCGCCGCCTCCGCCAGCCGCTTCGTCCGTCCCGACCGCTCGTCCCCGCTCATCGTCAGTGCCTCGTGCAGCGCCTCCGCCGTGCCCGTCACGTCGTACGGGTTCACCACGATCGCGTCCTCGCCCAGCTCCTCGTACGCCCCCGCCTCCCGCGACAGCACCAGCGCGCAGCCGTGGTCCGAGACGACGGGGACCTCCTTGGCGACCAGGTTCATGCCGTCGCGGATCGGGTTGACCAGGGCCACGTCCGCCAGCCGGTACGCGGCCAGCGAGCGGGCGAAGTCGTCCTTGACGTGGAGGACGACCGGCGTCCAGCCCTCCGTGCCGTACGCCCCGTTGATCTCCGTCGCCAGCGACTGGACCGCCGCGGTGTAGTCCCGGTAGACGGCGAGGTCCTGGCGGGAGGGGTAGGCGAAGGCGACGTGGACGACGCGCTCGCGCCACTCGGGGCGGGTCTCCAGCAGCGTGCGGTACGCGTGCAGCCCGCGCACGATGTTCTTGGACAGCTCGGTGCGGTCCACCCGCACGATCGTCTTCCTGTTCTCGCCCACCTGCTCGCGCAGCGCCGCCATCCGCTCGTCCACGTCCGCCTCGTGCGAGCGCCGGCGCAGGAAGTCCGCGTCGGCCCCCAGCCCGTGCACCCCGATCCTGGTCCGGCCCGTGCCGCCGAGGATCTCCGTACAGCAGCCGATGAACGCGTCCGCCCAGCGCCGGGTCAGGAAAGCGGCCCGGTCCGCGCCGAGGATGCCGCGCAGCAGCTGCTCCGCGATGTCGTCGGGCAGCAGCCGGAAGTAGTCCACGGGCGCCCAGGGAGTGTGCGAGAAGTGGCCGATCTTCAGGTCCGGCCGCAGTTCGCGGAGCATGCCGGGGACCAGGGCCAGGTGGTAGTCCTGGACGAGGACCGCCGCCCCCGGCCCCGCCTCCTCCGCCAGCGCCTCCGCGAAGGCCCGGTTGTACGTCTCGTACGCCGCCCACTGCCGCCGGAACTCCGTGTCGAAGACCGGCTCGACGGGGGTCTGGTAGAGCAGGTGGTGGACGAACCACAGCACGGAGTTCGCGATGCCGTTGTACGCGTCGGCGTGCACCTCGGCGTCGATGTCCAGCATCCGGACGCCCGGCTCGCCGACCCCGCGGCGCACCGCCTCGCGGTCCCCGTCGCCGAGGGCCGCGCAGACCCACAGTTTGTCGTCGACGGCGCTCAGCCCGGAGACGAGACCGCCGCCGCCGCGCTTGGCGTCGAGCGTCCCGCCCTCGCCGAGCGTGTACGTGATCGGGCCGCGGTTGGACGCGACGAGGACCTGGGCGGTGGACGGGGCGGTGGCTTCGGCATGCTCGGTGACCATGTAGCGGAACCTAGCCCGTGGGGGAAGCCGCCAAACGCCTCAGAGGGTCACGCGGCCCACTGCCTCACGCCGCGTGGCGCCGCGCGTACTCCGCGATCTCCCGCATCGGCGGCCTCTCCTCCGTGTCCACCGCATGGGTGCGCGGCACGAAGCCGTCCTCGCCGCGCTCGAACTGGGTCAGCGCCGGGCGCACCAGATGGCCCCGGGAGAGCCGCAGCTGCGCCGTGCGGTAGATGGCCGCCGCCATCCGGCCCAGCGCCTGCCCGTCCTGGTGGCGGTGTCTGCGCACGCCGACGTCGACCTGGCCCAGCGCGTCCAGGCCCACGGTGTGCAGCGCGTCCACGAGCAGCCCCAGCTCCACTCCGTAACCGACCGGGAACGGCAGCCGCTCCAGCAGGGACCGGCGCACCGCGTACTCACCGCCCAGCGGCTGCACGAAACCGGCCAGCTGCGGCCAGTGCAGATTGAGCAGCGGGCGTGCCACCAGTTCAGTGACCCGGCCGCCCTGGCCTGCGCTGTCGCCGAGCGGGCGGTCGTACATCGCCTTGACGAACTGGACGGCGGGATCGGTGAGCAGGGGGCCGACCGTCCCCGAGACGAAGTCCGCCGAGAAGTCCTTGAGGTCGGCGTCCACGAAGCACACGATCTCGCCGCTGGTCACCAGGAGCGAGCGCCACAGCACCTCGCCCTTGCCGGGCAGCGCCGGGATCCGGGGCAGGATCGCGTCCCGGTGGACCACGCGCGCGCCCGCCGCCCGGGCCACGGCCGCGGTGGCGTCGGTGGAGCCGGAGTCGATCACCACGAGTTCGTCGACGAGCCGGACCTTCTCCATCAGCTCGCGGCGGATCGTCGCCACGATCGCGCCGACCGTGGCCTCCTCGTTCAGCGCGGGCAGGACCACGCTCACGGACGTGCCCCGCGGGTCGGCGGCCCGGGCGTCGGTGAGCTGGTGCGGCGGGCGGTCGCCGGACGACCAGGAACGCCTGGTCAGCCAGCGTTCCACCTCTTCGAGCACGGTCGGCACTCCCTGTGTGTGATCCATCTCGCGGTTCGGACGACTATCTCAACGGTCCGGTGCTTCGGTTACAGTCTTGAACAACGCGGAGGGCCGTCGCATGTCGGGGTCGGACCGCACATAAACGCCTGGATCGAAGATCCAGCGCCATAGAGCTCATCCAGAGGGACTGAGGGAACGGCCCGTTGAAGTCCCGGCAACCCTCCTGCCGACCGCGAGGTCACGGTGGGGAAGGTGCCAATTCCGTCTTGCGGCGAAATGCGTCGTGAGGAAGATGAGGAGAAAGGGCCTCCGCCATCATGGCTGTTCAGACCGTCGCAGGTAATGCCACCACCGCTTCCCCGGACCTCGGTCCCGCCGCGGCGCTTTCCTGCCGCGAGTGCGGCGAGCGTTTCGAGCTCGGCCCCCTTTTCGCCTGTGCGTCCTGTTTCGGGCCGCTCGAAGTGGCCTACGACCTGCCCGCCGGCTCGCCCGAGGAGCTGCGCAAGCGCATCGAGGCCGGTCCGGACAACATCTGGCGCTACGCCCCGCTGCTGCCCGTCCCCGCCGACGTCGCGGACAAGCCCAACCTGAACCCCGGCTTCACCAAGCTGGTCAAGGCCGACAACCTCGCCCGTGAGCTGGGCGTCACCGGCGGCCTGTACGTGAAGGACGACTCCGGCAACCCGACGCACTCCTTCAAGGACCGCGTCGTCGCGATCGCCGTCGAGGCCGCCCGCGCCTTCGGTTTCACCACCCTCTCCTGCTCCTCCACGGGCAACCTGGCCGGAGCCGTCGGCGCCGCCGCCGCCCGCGCCGGACTGCGCTCCTGCGTGTTCATCCCGCACGACCTGGAGCAGGGCAAGGTCGTCATGGCCGCGGTGTACGGCGGTGAACTGGTCGGTATCGAGGGCAACTACGACGACGTCAACCGCTTCTGCTCCGAGCTCATCGGCGACCCGCTCGGCGAGGGCTGGGGCTTCGTCAACGTCAACCTCCGCCCGTACTACGGCGAGGGCTCCAAGACGCTGGCGTACGAGATCTGCGAGCAGCTCGGCTGGCGGCTGCCCGACCAGATCGTCATCCCGATCGCGTCCGGCTCGCAGCTCACGAAGATCGACAAGGGCCTCCAGGAGCTGATCAGGCTCGGCCTGGTCGAGGACCGGCCGTACAAGATCTTCGGCGCCCAGGCCGAGGGCTGCTCCCCGGTCTCCACGGCCTTCAAGGCCGGTCACGACGTCGTCCGGCCCCAGAAGCCGAACACCATCGCCAAGTCGCTGGCCATCGGCAACCCGGCCGACGGCCCCTACGTCCTCGACATCGCCCGGCGCACCGGCGGCGCGGTGGAGGACGTCACCGACGAGCAGGTCGTCGACGCGATCAAGCTGCTGGCCCGCACCGAGGGCATCTTCGGCGAGACGGCGGGCGGGGTGACGCTCGGCGTGACGAAGAAGCTCATCGAGGCCGGTGCCATCGACCCGACGCTCACCACCGTCGTCGTCAACACCGGTGACGGCCTCAAGACGCTCGACGCGGTCTCGGCCACCTCCCAGGCCACGGCCACGATCAAGCCGAGCCTGGACGCGTTCCGCGCCGCGGGCCTCGGCACCGCCTGACGACCACCCCGCAACGAAGGAAGAAGGGCACCACCATGAGCGTCAAGGTCCGCATCCCCACCATCCTCCGTACGTACACGGGCGGCCAGGCCGAGGTCCCGGCGGAGGGCGCGAAGCTCTCCGAGGTCATCGAGTCCCTGGAGAAGGACCACCCGGGCATCGCCGCCCGCGTCCTGGACGACCAGGGCAAGCTGCGCCGCTTCGTGAACGTGTACGTCAACGACGACGACGTGCGCTTCGAGGGGGGTCTGGACGCGGCCACCCCGGACGGCGCCGGCGTCTCGATCATCCCCGCGGTGGCCGGCGGCTGCTGAACCGCCCGGTGAGTCCCCACCGCACCTGCGTGTGACCCCCGTTGCCCCCTCCGCGAGAGAAGCGGAGGGGGCAATTCTGCATGGTTGAGCGCGGTACAGTTGGGGAAGGCCCATCCGCTGCCCGTGCCGCCCGCATATGAGAATGCGCCCGGCCCCGATAAGAAGCAGCCAAAGTGCGTGAACCTCTTGTGGCATAAGTGCCCTTTGCCTGGCCCGACTTGCCCGTAAATCTCAGCAAACCCGCATATTCGCGTGTTCCTCCGGGCTCAGAATTCTCGTCCGATTGACCTGTTGCAGAGGGCAGTTGGGCGGATACATTCGGCCGCGGTCGACGCGCTGCGGCGCCGCGCACCCTCTCCTGTCGGAGGGTGAGTTCCGACCCGGGGCCGCGAAGTGCGGTCCCGTGCAAGGGCCAGTAATAGGGGAGTTAGGCATGGCTCAGGGCACCGTCAAGTGGTTCAACGCGGAGAAGGGGTACGGCTTCATCGCGGTCGACGGTGGTGCGGATGTTTTCGTCCACTACAGCGCGATCCAGATGGACGGGTACCGCACCCTCGAAGAGGGTCAGCGAGTTGAATTCGAGATCTCGCAGGGCCAGAAGGGGCCCCAGGCCGACATGGTCAAGCTCGCCGTCGGCTGAGCTCGGCGCGGTCGTCCGACGACACCACTCACGCACGTAGGGCCCGACCCCGGGATCAGGGGATCGGGCCCTACGCGCGTCCGGGTGCGGGCGGCGGCCGCGACCCGGTACCGGCAGGGCTTCGCGCCCCTCGACCGCATGGCGGGCACTGGCCGAAGGCGCTTGCACTCTCGGGGGTCGAGTGCTAATCATTGGCGTTAGCACTCTCCAGGTGAGAGTGACAGAACTTGGATCGGGCCGGTGAGGCCCGCAGGTGCGATGGGGCAAGGAACCATCGCACGCGCAGGCCGTCCGTCGCGGGCGCCTCCCGGTCCGGAGAAATCCACCCCTGTCCGGGAGGACCACTTCACATGGCCAAGATCATCGCGTTCGACGAGGAGGCACGGCGCGGTCTCGAGCGCGGGATGAACCAGCTCGCCGACGCCGTCAAGGTCACCCTCGGCCCCAAGGGCCGCAACGTCGTCCTCGAGAAGAAGTGGGGCGCGCCCACGATCACCAACGATGGTGTTTCCATCGCCAAGGAGATCGAGCTCGAGGACCCGTACGAGAAGATCGGTGCGGAGCTGGTCAAGGAGGTCGCCAAGAAGACGGACGACGTCGCCGGCGACGGTACGACCACCGCCACCGTTCTCGCCCAGGCCCTCGTCCGCGAGGGTCTGCGCAACGTAGCCGCCGGCGCCAACCCGATGGCCCTCAAGCGCGGTATCGAGAAGGCCGTCGAGGCCGTCTCCGCCGCTCTGCTGGAGCAGGCCAAGGACGTGGAGACCAAGGAGCAGATCGCTTCGACCGCCTCCATCTCCGCCGCCGACACCGAGATCGGCGCCAAGATCGCCGAGGCGATGGACAAGGTCGGCAAGGAAGGCGTCATCACCGTCGAGGAGTCCCAGACCTTCGGTCTGGAGCTGGAGCTCACCGAGGGTATGCGCTTCGACAAGGGCTACATCTCGGCGTACTTCGCCACCGACATGGAGCGTATGGAGGCGTCGCTCGACGACCCGTACATCCTGATCGTCAACTCGAAGATCGGCAGCGTCAAGGACCTGATCCCGCTGCTGGAGAAGGTCATGCAGTCGGGCAAGCCCCTGCTGATCATCGCCGAGGACGTCGAGGGCGAGGCGCTCTCCACCCTGGTCGTCAACAAGATCAAGGGCACGTTCAAGTCCGTCGCCGTCAAGGCTCCGGGCTTCGGCGACCGCCGCAAGGCCATGCTCGCGGACATCGCCATCCTCACCGGCGGCACCGTGATCTCCGAGGAGGTCGGTCTCAAGCTGGAGAACGCCGGCCTGGACCTGCTCGGCCGCGCCCGCAAGGTCGTCATCACCAAGGACGAGACGACGATCGTCGACGGCGCCGGTGACAGCGACCAGGTTCAGGGCCGCGTCAACCAGATCCGAGCCGAGATCGAGAACTCCGACTCGGACTACGACCGCGAGAAGCTCCAGGAGCGCCTCGCGAAGCTGGCCGGCGGCGTGGCCGTCATCAAGGCCGGCGCCGCCACCGAGGTGGAGCTCAAGGAGCGCAAGCACCGCATCGAGGACGCGGTGCGCAACGCCAAGGCCGCCGTCGAGGAGGGCATCGTCGCCGGTGGTGGCGTGGCTCTGCTCCAGGCCTCGGCCGTCTTCGAGAAGCTCGACCTCACGGGCGACGAGGCGACCGGCGCCAACGCCGTGAAGCTCGCGCTGGAGGCCCCGCTCAAGCAGATCGCCGTCAACGGTGGTCTGGAGGGTGGCGTCGTCGTGGAGAAGGTCCGCAACCTGCCGATCGGTCACGGCCTCAACGCCGCGACCGGCGAGTACGTCGACATGATCGCCGAGGGCATCCTCGACCCGGCGAAGGTCACGCGCTCCGCCCTGCAGAACGCCGCGTCCATCGCCGCGCTGTTCCTCACCACCGAGGCCGTCATCGCCGACAAGCCCGAGAAGGCCGGCGCGGCCGCTCCGGGCGGCATGCCGGGCGGTGACATGGACTTCTGATCGGCTCCCGGTTCACGCCGGGTCGATCGATCGAAGCTCCGCGTACGTCCCACAGGGGCGGCATCTCCTTCACGGGGGATGCCGCCCCTGTGGCGTGTCCGGGTTCCCCGGGGCCGTGCCCGGGCCCCGGGGACGATGGCGTGAGGGGGTGCGGCCGGTCGGTCGCGCGGGGACCGCGTGGCCGAATGACCACTTGCCGCGGCCGCTCCCGTACGGCAGCACTTTCCGGCGCGACTGTGCCGAGGGCGGTGGCGCGCCCGCGGTCCCTGGGGTAGAGCGGCCGTGGAGCCCGCGCCGAGGCCCGTTCCCGCCGGTTCGCCGGGTCCGCCGACGGCCGCTCCCCGTCGTGCCAGCTCACCGCCCGGCCCGGCGGCGCCTTCAGTCATTGGTCCAGTCCACCGAGCGCCCCCGCCCGGGTCGTGTGCGACTGCACAGGGCGGTCGGAGGGTTGCCCCGGCCGGGGGCCGCGGTATCCCGAATCGGCCCGCCCCCGATCTCGGCGCTCGCGCTATCCGGCCAACTTCGCACGGTAAGTCGGAATCATGCGTACCGGTTCAACAGCCGGACATGATGGCTCTGGTGTTCGCAGGGTGAACACCAGTCGCACCAATAACTCCAGTTATGCAGAGCCCTTTGGGCATAACGGTCGTCAACCGCGCAGAAGGGAAGGTGTCATGAAGCAGCAGAAGCAGCAGAAGAAGGCTTACGTGAAGCCGTCGATGCACCAGCAGGGCGACTTCTCGAAGAAGACCGCCGGCTACTTCGTCGGCTCGTACAAGGAGTACTGGACCCGGCGCATCATCTGATCCGCCGATCCGATCCCTGCGCAGCGCGTGAGAACTTCCGAAAGGTGAAGATGCCCGGTCAGTTGCGTGACTACTTCGTCGTCCTGCCGGACAGCGCGGCGGGAGCGGCAGCGGCCGGGCAGCTTCCCGTGCCGGAAGCGGCCGCCGGGCGGTCCTCCGCGCCGGAAGCCACCGGGCCCGCCCGGGAGGCGGGCGACACCCTGACCGTCGCCCATCCCTCGGGCCGGCCCTGGGTCGTCGCCCGTCCGCTGGTGCGCAGGGTCAGCCACCTCGCGCGAGGCGAGGACGCCCTCGTCCTCATCGGCCCGGACCGCGTCCCCGAGGCCGTGCTCGCCCGGATCCTGGAAGGCGCCCGCGACCGGACCGGCCTGGAGCGCCGCCTCGCCCGGCTGCCCGGCCTCTACCACGTGGTCGCCCGGCTGTCCGGGGAGAGCTGGATCCGGGGCACCGCCACCGGACTCCGCCGCATCTACCACGCCCGGCACCCCGCGGCCGGAACCATCGCCTCCGACCGCCCCGCCGTCCTGGCCCGCCTGATCGGCGCCCCCCTGGACGAGAGCGCGCTGGCGCTCCGGCTGCTGGACTTCCTGCCGCACCCCCTGAGCCGCCGCGCCGTGTGGCGGGGCGTCCACGAGACCGGCGCCGGGTACGGCCTGGCCCTGCCCGTCGCAGTACCGGGCACGGCCGCCGTCCCCCATCCCGCGGAGCACCGCTGGTGGGAGCCGCCGCCCGGGGAACTGCCCCTGGCGGAGGGGGCCCGCAGGGCCGCGGACGCCATCGCGGCCTCCGTACGGGCCCATGTCGGCGGCCTGGACCGGATCAGCTGCGAACTCTCCGGCGGCCTGGACTCCACCGTCCTCGCCTTCGCCGCCCGGGAGACCGGCCCCGCGTCGCTGTCCCTCCTGACGGTGGCCGCCCGGGACCGCTACAGCGAGGACGAGACCTGGGCGCGCAGGGCGGTCGAGGCGGCACGGAACACGGCCGCGACCGCCGTGAACGGCCACACCGCCCTGGACCACCACGTCATCCCCGCCGACGACGCCCCCTACTTCTACGCCGATCTCGCCTCCACCGCGGCCGAGTTGAACGACGAACCGCTCCCCGTCGCCCCCGGCCGGGCCCGTGCGGAACTGCTCCTCGGCCGCGCCCGTGCCACCGGCTCCCGCTACCACCTCACCGGCTACGGCGGCGACGAGATCTTCCTCGGCCTGCCCCACGCCTACCAGGACCTCTTCCACGGCAACCCGTTCACCGCCTGGAGCCACCTCGGCGGCCTGCGCCACCAGCTCGGCTGGCCGTTCCTGCCGACCCTGAAGGCCCTGCTGGACCGTTCGGCGTTCCCCCGCTGGATCGCCGGGGCGGTCACCGCCGAACCCCAGCCCGTCGCCCGGACCCCGCTGCTCTCCTGGGGCGTACGGCAGTCCCTGCACCCCTGGCTCACCGAGCACGCGAACACCCTGATCGCCGGGGAGTTCCGGACCGCCGCCGAGCACGCCGAACCGATCGACCCGTGGCGGGGACGGCACGCGGACATCGACGGCGTACGGATGGGAGCCCGGCACTTCCAGGCGATGGAGGACATCGGCATGACGATCGGGCTGCCGGTCGCCGCGCCCTTCTACGACGACCGGGTCCTGGAGGCGACCCTCGCCGTACGCCTCCCTGAGCGCATCAGCCCCTGGCGCTACAAGCCGCTGCTCGTCGAGGCGATGCGCGGGGTGGTGCCCGACGCGCTGCCGGCCCGGACGACGAAGGACCACATGGCCTCCGACGAACACCAGGGCCTGCGCGAACACGCGGCGGAACTGACCGAGTTGTGGACCGGCTCCCGCCTCGCCGAACACGGCCTGGTCGACGCCCGCCACCTGCTCCGACTGGCGGCCGAACCCTTCTCACCGGTCCTGGTCGAACACTCCATCAGCTCCACCGTGGCCGGGGAGACCTGGCTCCGCACGGCCGAGAACGCCTGGCCCACACCCCGGCCGACCCCCACGACCACCCCCAGCGAGGCAACCCTGTGAAGCTCAGAAAAGGCATCGCCGTCACGACCACCGAGTACGGCGGCGTCCTCCTCGACGAGAAGAGCGGCAGCTACTGGCAGTTGAACGACACCGGCGTCATCGTCGTCGAGACCCTCGCGGCCGGCCGCGCCCCCGGGGCCGCCGTCGACCGGATCGTCGCCGAGTTCGACGTCGAGCGCGCCGAGGCCGAGTCGGACGTCGCGGAGCTGACCCGCCGGCTCGTCGAGGCGAAGATCGTGCGCCCATGACCACCGAGATGACGATGCCGCGCAGTGGCGCCGGAGCGGGCGGGGTGCGGCTGCGGACCGCCATCGCCGCCGCGATCGTCCTGGCCCGGCTCAAGCCCGGCCGGCTGCGCCGGGTGCTGGCCCGGTGTTCCCGGGGCGCGCGCCCGGCCTCGTACGCCGAGACGCTGGAGGTGCTGGAGGCGGTCGTCGCCGGCAGCCCCCGCTGCGCGAGCCGTTACGGCTGCCTGCCCCGGTCCGTGGCCGTCGCCCTGGCGTGCCGGCTCTCCGGTGTCTGGCCCGACTGGTGCGCGGGGGTGTGGGCGTCCCCGCCGTTCTCCCCGCACGCCTGGGTGCTGGCGGAAGGACGTACGGTCGGGGAGCAGGCAGAGGCCGCCGATCTGCGTCCTTTGATGGTGGTGACGGTACGCGAGGGGGTTCGGGGTGAGCGCGGTGGCGGGGCCGGTGGCGGGGCCGGGGCAGGCGGGTCAGGGTCCGGGCAGACAGCCTGAGAGCACAGAACCGCCCGGCTCGGCGGCACCCCCGGGCCCGTCCCGCTCCACCCCGGCGGCTGACCCCGGCCCCTCCCCCCTCCGGCTGCTCCTCGCCCGGGTCCGTCCGCACCGGGGCGTCCTGATCCGGGCGGGCCTGCTCTCGCTCGCCGGGTCCGGGGCGGGGCTGGCGATGCCGCTGATGGCGAAGCACGCGGTGGACACGTTCGCCGGGGGCCGCTCGCCCGTGGCCCCGCTCGTCGCGCTGACCGCGCTCGTGCTGGCGGGAGCCTGCCTCTCCGCGTACGGGAGCTACCTCATGTCCCGTACGGGGGAGGGAGTCGTCCTCCGCGCACGTGACCAACTGGTGGGCCGCATCATGCGGTTGAAGGTCCCGGCGGTGGACCGGCTGACGCCCGGCGACCTCCAGTCGCGGGTCACGAGCGACACGACCCTGCTCCGTACGGTGCTGTCCAGCGGGCTCGTCGAATCGTTCAACAGCGTGCTGATGCTGCTCGGCACGATCGCTCTCATGGCGTACATGGACCTGACGCTGCTCGGCGTGACGCTGGTGGTGGTCGTCGGCATCGGGGCCGTGACGTCCCTGCTGATGCCGCGCATCCAGCGGGCGCAGCTCAGGGCGCAGGAGTCCGTGGGCGCGATGGGCGCGGCGCTGGACCGGGTGCTCCAGGCGTTCCGTACGGTCAAGGCGAGCGGGGCGGAGGAGCGGGAGACGGCGGCCGTCGCGGCGGCGGCCCGGCATGCGCACGACCGGGGCGTGTCGGTGGCGAAGTGGTCCTCGGTCTCCGACGTCACGATGATGATGTCGATCCAGCTGGCGTTCCTGGCGGTGCTGGGCGTCGGCGGCGCGCGAGTCGCCTCCGGCTCGCTGGAGATCTCCTCCCTGATCGCGTTCCTGCTGTACCTTTTCTACCTGATGGGCCCGATCGGCGGTCTGGTCGAGGGCTGGACCGGCCTGCAGAGCGGGCTCGCGGCGGTGCGCCGGATCGACGAGGTGGAGTCACTGCCGGGTGAACCCGCCCAGGAATGCGCCGGGTTGGCGAAGAAGGGCGGCGGCCCGCTCGGGGTGGCCTTCCAGGACGTGACCTTCGGGTACGGGGACGAGCGCGCCCCTGCCCACCGAGGGGTGACCTTCGACGTGCCGGCCGGCGGGATGGTGGCGTTGGTGGGCCCGTCGGGGGCGGGCAAGTCGACGGTGTTCAGCCTGCTGGAACGCTTCTACGACCACGAGGCCGGCGTGATCACCGTGGGCGGCCGGGACATCCGCGCCTGGCCGCTGGCCGAGCTGCGCGGCTCGCTGGCGTACGTGGAGCAGGACGCGCCGGTGCTGGCCGGGACGCTGCGGGAGAACCTCCTGTTCGCGGCCCCGGACGCAGACGGGAAGGAGCTGGCGGCCGCGGTCGCCCGTACCCGGCTGGACGCCCTGGTCGAGCGGTTGCCCGAGGGCCTGGACACCGCGGTCGGCCACCGGGGCGTCACCCTCTCCGGCGGCGAACGCCAGCGCATCGCCATCGCCCGGGCCCTGCTGCGCCACCCCCGGCTGCTCCTCCTCGACGAGGTGACCTCGCAGTTGGACGCGGTCAACGAGCAGGCGCTGCGCGATGTGATCCTCGAACTGGCCGAGCGGACCACGGTGCTGGTGATCGCGCACCGCCTGTCCACCGTCCGGCACGCGGACCGCATCGTGGTCCTGGAGGAGGGCCGGGTCCGCACGGCGGGCACGCACGAGGAGCTGGTCGACGGGGACGAGCTGTACCGCGAGCTGGCGACGACCCAGCTGGCGGCGGACGGGCGGTGAGAAGAGGGGCCGGCGGGGCCGGGCGCGGAGCTCAGGCGCCGGTTCGCCGAGGAGGTCGACCGGTCGAAGGCGGCCGGGCCGGGGCGAGCACCGGCTGTGACGACGGTCACCCTTTCGCTTCTCCGGTGATGTAGACCGGATGTACGTCGGCGGGCGTATACCCGGTGAAGCGAAAGACCCGGGAGCAACTTTTGACCGTCGAGGAGTTCGAAGAGTTCTACGCCCAGGCGGTCGCACGTCTCACCGGCCAGTTGTACGTGATGACCGGCGACCTCCAGGAGGCGCAGGACGTCGTGCAGGAAGCGTTCGTCAAGGCGTGGGTCCGGCGGGGGCGGCTGGAGCGGGACGGGCAGCCCGAGGCGTGGATCCGCACCGTCGCCTGGCGGCTGGCGGTGAGCCGTTGGCGCTTGTGGCGGCGGTCGGCGGACGCCTGGGGCCGGGGGAGCGGTGGGGCGGAGCACGTCGCGCCGCCGGATCCGGACCACGTGGTCCTGGTCGACGCGTTGCGGGAGCTGCCCGCTCAGCAGCGGCGGACGTTGACCCTGCACTACCTGTGCGATCTCACGGTCGAGCAGATCGCCGGGGAGACCGGGCTTTCCACCAGCACGATCAAGACGCATCTGGTCCGTGGACGGGCGGCGCTCGCCCACCGTCTGCGGGACCCCCGCATCGAGGAGGCTCCTGATGTCTGAACCGCGGGACCCGCAGGATCCGTTGCGGTCACTGTTCCGGGAGGCAGGGGAGTTCGGGCAGGCCCTTACCGACCCGGACACCGCGTCGAGCATCACCCGGCGCGGCATGCGCGCGCAGCGACGCCGGATGGCCGCGGTCGCGGTGGGGGTGTGCCTGGTCGTCGGCGGGGGCGGCGCGGTCGCGGTGGGCCTGCTGCCGGTACGGCCGGAGCCGGTGTCTCCCGCCACGAGCCCGTCGCCCGGTTACCCGTCGCCCGCACCGTCGGAGGGCCTGCCCACAAAGCCGCCCTCACCGCCGCCGTCGCCGAGCACCACGATGCCGGGGACGGAGGGGACGTCGGGCCGGACCACCGAGCCGGGCGGACCGCCCACGGGCACACGTACGAGCACGACGCCACCGACGGCATCGGCGACGACCGACAGGGGCGCGTCGACGCCCTGACGCCCCCGCGCGGCCGCCTCTCTTCCTTCCCCCCCCTCCTTCCCCTTCCCTTCCGTCCCCCGGCGGCTTCCCGGGCGATCCGGCGCGCCCCGACGTCCCCGCGAGGCGTGCCCGAAAGGTGTCTGCGTTGTCCACGCTCTCCCCCGGGCTGCGGCCGTCTCCGGTCCGTCCTGCGGCACCCGCTGCCCCCGGGCCCCGGGCGGCGGGGTTCCGTCTCAGCCCCGCCGATCGCGGCGTCCTGTGGCTCTACCTCCTGACCCGCATATCCCTGTGGATCACAGCCCACTCGGCCCGCTGGTTGTTTCCCGCGCAGTCCGGCGCGAGGGAGGCGGCCCCGGTCCTGGCGCCGTTTCAGCAGTGGGACGCGAACCACTACCTCCACATAGCGCGCGACGGCTACTTCCCGGCGGGCGCGGGGCCGTGGACGAGCGGCTGGGACAACCGGGAGGCGTTCTTCCCCGGCTACCCCCTCCTGCTGCGCGCCGTGCACACGGTGGTGCCGGACTGGACGGCGGCGGGGCTGCTGATCTCGTTGGTCGCGGGTGCCGTGGCCGTACTGGCCCTGGCCCGTCTCGCGCGGGCGTACCTGCCGGAGGAGGGGGCCGGCCACCGTACGGCGGCTCTCTTCCTGCTCTCGCCCTGCGCGGTGTTCCTGGCGGCGGGCTACACGGAGGCGCTGTTCCTGGCGTTCGCCCTCCCCGCCTGGCTCGCGGCGATGAGGCACCGGTGGGCGCTCGCCGCCGTACTGACCACGCTCGGGACCGCGGTACGGGTCTCCGGCCTGTTCCTCGCGGCGGCGATCGGGCTGCTGTTCCTGCTGTCCGTACGTGCGGGCGGGGTCCGGTGGAGCCGGCGAGCAGCGGGCTGGACGCTGCTGCCTGCCCTGCCCCCGGCCGCGTACAGCTGGTATCTGCACGCGCGCACCGGCGACTGGATGGCCTGGAAGCACGCGCAGGAACGCGGTTGGTACCGCACGTTCCACCCGCCCTGGGAGGCGTGGGCGAACACCTGGACCGGGGCGTTCGGCGGCACGCAGTCGACCGGCTACGCGTTCATGTTCCAGGCGGAGTTGGCGGCGATGCTGGTGGGTCTCGCCCTGGTGGCGCTGCTGGTACGCCGACGCCGCTGGCCGGAAGCGGTGTACGTGGCCCTCAGCCTGTGGGCGTTGGGCACCTCGTACTGGTACACCTCCGTCCCGCGCGCGACGCTGCTGTGGTGGCCGCTGTGGATCGGCCTGGCGGCGCTGACTCTGCGTCGGCCGTGGTTCAGGACGGTGTGCCTGTGCGTGGCGGCGCCGGTGACGACGCTCGTCGCGCTGACGTTCCTGACGGGGAGATGGGCGGGGTGAGGAGACGGGACCGGTTCCCCGGCCGGTCCCCCTCCGGGGTGTACCTGTCAGAGCACGGCGAGCCGGTCACCACCGTGATCGTCGGACTGCTGGTGGGGGTGGAGTTCTCCGTCGCCTTCGTCATCAACCGGATCCTCGACGCTCCCCCCGGCGACAGCGCCCAGCTCGGGCGGAGTCATGGAGGCCGGATGCTCGGCGCCCTGATGCCGTTCTGGTACATCGGCTCGCTGGCCTTCAGCGCGGTCTGGGCCATAGCCGGCCGGCGCGACGAGGCGTCGGCCTGGTCGTCGCCGCGGCCGCGCTCCTGCTCCTCAGCGTGGTCATGTCGCTTCTGCTGCTCGTCCCGATCAACAACCGGGGCAAGACGTGGGCCCCGGAGAACCGGCCCGAGGACTGGAAGGAGCAGATGAACCGCTGGGACCGCTGCCACTACGTCCGCGTGGCCGTCCTCATCGCCGCCTTCGCATCGCTGGTCACGGCCCTGGCGTGAGCCGGGGGTCGAGCCGATGGGCCTGTGGGCGGGGAGCCCTCGCCCGCACCGGACCGAACCCGCCCAGCCCCGAGCTTTCACCCGGCCCCGCCCACCCGGTCCAACTCCAGCCCCACAGGCGGCGGGAGCGGCCCGGTGGCGGGGCCGGCCCGGAACGACTCCAGCAGGTAGCCCACCAGTCGCCGGGACGCCGCGGCGGCTTCCGGGCCCGCCCCGTTCGCCACGCCGTTGTTGGCCAGGAGGGCCAGCACCACGTCCGAGGCGTCGAAGTCCGGGCGCAGCGCTCCCGCCTCCTTCGCCCGCCGGACCAGCAGGGCGAGCCCTTCCTCCGCCCGGTCGCGCTCCCCGGCGTACGCCGTGTCGCCCGGGAAGCGAGCCAGGAACGCGTGCGTGAACCCCCGGTCGGCGGCCTGCATCGCGCACACCTTCCGGAACACCGAGCAGAAGCCGCGCCACGGGTCCGGGTCCTCCAGGGCCTCGTCCAGCGCGCCCGCGCACTCGGTGAGCTGCTCGACGAACGCTTCGGTGATCAGTGAGGTCCGGGTGGGGAAGCGGCGGTAGAGGGTGGCGACGCCGACGCCGGCCCGCCGTGCGATGGCGCTGATCGGTACGTCGATGCCGTGCAGCGCGTACGCCTCCCGGGCGGCCCGCAGGATCCTCTCCCGGTTCTCCCGGGCGTCCGCCCGCAGCGCTCCGGGGCCGGGAACCAAGGTGGCGGACGGTGGGTTGTGAGAGGGCTGATCAGGCATGCCTCTCACTTTAGGGTAAATGGAGGGGGTAATCCGTTTATCCGCCTACCGTGGACGGAGCGGGAGCGGCACTCCGTCCCGTACCGACGCGACAGACAGGGCCCCTCCACCGTGAACGACATGCGCGCCGCGCTCCACGACAGCTACGGGCCGCCCGAGGTCCTCTACGAGGGGCGGGTCCCCGTACCGGTCCGCAAGCCGGGCGAGGTGCTCGTCCGGGTCCACGCGGCGAGCGTCAACGGCGGTGAGCTGTACGGGCGCGCGGGGAAGGTCCGGCTGGTCACCGGCCGCCGCTTCCCGCAGCGGACCGGGCTCGACTTCACCGGTGAGGTCGCCGAGGTGGACGCCTCGGTCCCCGGGCTGCGGGTCGGCGACCGGGTGTGGGGCATTCTGGGACGCTCCTTCGGCAGCGCGGCGGAGTACGTCGCGGTCCGGCCCCGCCAGATCGCGTACGCCCCCGGGAACGTCACCCTGACCGAGGCGGCCTCGCTGCCCGCCGGCGGCACCACGTCCCTCACCGCCCTGCGTGACAAGGCCGGACTGCGGGCGGGCGAACGTCTCCTCGTGCGGGGGGCCTCCGGCGGGGTCGGCAGTGTCGCCGTCCAGCTCGGCAAGGCTTTCGGGGCCCACGTCACCGGCCTGGTGAGCGCGAAGAACGCCGACTTCGTCAGGGAGTTGGGCGCGGACGAGGTGCTCGACCATCGCGCCACGCCGCTGGCGAAACTGGATCGCTACGACGTCATCATGGACACGGTCGGAACCGAACACCGGCTGCTGCGAAACCGGTTGGCGCCCGGAGGCCGTCTGGTCTCCATCGCCTTCGACATCGACCATCCGGTCCGGAGCATCGGCTACCTGCTGGGCTCGGCCGTGCACGGCCGGCAGCGCGTCCGCTTCTTCAGCGGCAACCCGAAGCACGACCTGTTCGCCGAGCTGACCGCGTACGTGGAGCGCGGTGACCTGCGGCCCGTCGTCGACACGGTCCACCCGCTGGCCGGCATCGCCGCCGCGCACCGCGCTCTGGAGGCGGGTGGAGTGCGGGGCAAGCATGTGATCCAGCTGGTGTGACCGTCGTGAGGGGGGATGGCCCTGTCCCTGGAGCGCTTCCGGGCGACGCCCGCCACCCGGCCGAGGGGAGTCGCGCCCGGGCTCACCGATCAGCTTCTGGGCGATCCGGCCCAGCACCCCGAGTTCCTCGGATGTCAGCCGGTCGACGAAGTGCCGCCGTACGGAGGCGGGACGGGTGGCGAGACGCGAGCACATCACGAACTCCAACGTTGTTCCGGCCCGGTGCCCGCTACCGCTCCAGTTCGTACACCCGGCACACATCCGGGTCGCCGAGCTGGGCGAACAGCAGGGGCTTCGCGTCCCCCTCCCCTCTGCCGACCTCCAGCTGTTGGAGTGGTGTACCCGACGACCCGGTAGCGCGGTTCTCGAAGCTCAGGCGGATCAGCCCGGGCTCGCCGGGGTCGTTCACCAGCGACCAGGTTCCCTCCCCGTCGAAGGACGGGGCGTCCTCCGCGAGGATGCCCACGCCGTTCTCGGTGGGCCAGTCGCGCGCGGTGAAGGTGACGGTGGTGCCGCCGATGTTCGTCAGCGTGAGCCGGGATCCGTGGGGGCCCGCGTACGTCCCGTACAGGTCCATCTGGCTGACCTCGTCCAGTGGGGGCGGTCCGCAGAGCGCGGCGTCGGAGCAGCCGGTCGTGAACGAGGTCGAGAACGCCCGACAGCGCCTTCGCCACCTTGTTCGCGGCGGTCAGCTGGCGGGCGATGTCGTCGATCAACGACCAAGCGTGCGGAGCTGCCGCGCCTTCCCAGTACCCCTTGTCGCGGAGTGGCCTGAGGACTTCGTCCATCATTCGCTTCGGCAACTTCTCCGTAGCGGTATGGGAGTCCCGCCACGTATCGGCGAGGGCGTCCAGCACCGAGAGGTCGGTGTCGAGCAGTTCTCGGTAGAAGGCGGGCATCAGCCGTAGGTCCTCAGCACACTGAACTGCTGACCGACGGCCTGGCTCGTCGAGGTGTACGCCTGAGACGAGGCGCGCAGGCTTTCCGCGATCCGGATCAGCCACGTCTCCGCGGCCTTCGACTGGTTCTGCCAGTTCTTCAACGAGGTCCGCAAAGCCGCCGCGCTCTCCCAACCGGCCAGCTCACGCGCTGCCTTCGCGGTCGGCTCGTCCACCGACCGGGCCGGCTTGCGGAAGTCGTCGAATACCTTGTCGGCGACCCCCGCCGCCTTCGTGAGGACCCCCTCCGCGATAGCGAGCCGGGGTCCGAACCCCGGGGGCGGGGTTCCGAGCGGCGGCGGGTCCAGCGGACCGCGCGCGCCAGGCGGCAGCGGTGCGAAGGGCAGTGGTTCGTCGCCGGTTCCGGCGGCCGGTTCCTTGGTCATGCGCGAGGACTCTCCCATCCATCAGGACGCCCCCGTCGGCAGATCCTTCACGCAGGCTAATGGGGTGGAGGAGTCGGTGGTGGCCCCGGGGATGCTTCCAGCGGCGTCAGCCCGCCCCGTCCGGCCTCCGGCGGCCGTTCCCGTGACTCCACTCGTGCGCGGCCACGACCAGGCACACCGCCACCAGGACCACGTTCTTGACGACGTACTGCCCCTCCATGGTCGGGGCGGGGGAGTGGGGCTGCCACATCGCGTCCGGGAGGAGGAAGAGGGTCGAGAACACGCCTCCCATGTGCAGGAAGAACGCGACGAGCGCGGGGCGCAGCATGCGGCGGCCGACGATCAGGCCGATGCCGATGGCTGTTTCGAGCGCCGCGAGGGAGAGCAGCAGCACGGTCTCCGGGACAAGGCCCAGGGTCATCTTCGTGGCCGCGTCGACAGCCAGCTGCTCTGCCGGGCTGGCCGAGGGGAACAGCTTCAGTACGCCGAAGCCGACGAAGACGATGCCGACCGTTGCCCTCAGCAGGGCCAGGGCGTGGATGTCGACGTGGGCGGCCAGCCGGGTCAGGGCGCGACCGAGGGGTGGGGCGGTCGGGCGGGGCCGCTGTGCTGTGGCGATCTCATCCTCCGGAGAGGCGAGCCGAGCTGCTGCGCCGGAGGTGGACGGGCTCGTCGCTGCGGTGCGAATCCTCATGAGCGTTCTCCCGAGAGGTGTCCGTGGGGGTGGGGAAACGTGCATGCGTGGCCCGCGTCGCGTCTCGGCGGGCATTCAGGGGGTGCGGGGGGACGGGGTGTAGGGGGAGGGGAAGCTGGTCTGATCGGCGTCCGCGTCAGGCGTCGGGCGTCAGGCGTCGGGCGCCGACGTCGTGTCGGTGGGGGAGCGGGGCGCGAGGTGCTACGCGTGATCGACGCGTCGTCCGCCCCTCGCGGCTTGGTCTAGACCATCGGATGGAGGTCGGTGGCGCGTCAAGGGGTGTGTGTCGAGCACCGGCCGACGAGAGAGCATTCGCGCCACTTTGCAGCGGGTGGCGTACCGGGGCGCGGCAGCGGTGCACGGATGTGGTCCGTGGACGGCGGCAGCGGCCGTGAGCGCAGGGCACGGCCGAGCTCGCTCCGCGGGCTCCGGGCCGGGTCGGCTCGCCCTTCACCCCTGCTGAGCAGCCCGGCCGCCTCGGCGTCCGCCTCGATGGGCGGTGAGGCGGCCGGGCGCGGTCCTGCGCCGCGCACCCTTCCCGCGCTTCGCGACCGGTGGGCGTGCGCCTGTGGACGGGAGGGGCGGGACGCTCCACCGCACGGCCGGTCGGCGAGCTTCATCCGGCTGGAAGTAGTCCGTCCGAGTCCGTGCTCGTAGGCCAGGATGCCCACCCGGCAGGGCGCAAGGTCGCCGGATCACGTCCCGCCTCATCACGCGGGCCATGTGACGGGCGCTGGTGCGCAACGGTCATGGTCCGGTCACGTGTGCCGGATGGCGCGGTCACGCAGGGCTGTGAGTCTGCTGTGCGTCCCCGCGGTCGATACGGGGGACCGCGGGGCTCCGACCGCACCCGGCGCTGCCCGTGCCGGCCGGCCCCGACCGCGCAACCCCGGCAGGTCTTCTCCTGGCCGGGCCCGGCTACCGAAAGGCACACCATGTTCATGCAGAAGACCGCAGACCGGACGCGGGAGGCGCGGCGGAGCCGGAACACACGGCTCAGCCGGTGTGGGCTCGCGCTGGCGGGTGCGGGGGCCGCTCTGGTCACCCTGGTGTCCGGCACTCCTGCGAGCGCCGCCGGCAACGGCGGTTGCACCAACATCCAGCAGGGACTCGGGCTTCTCTGTGCCCGGTGGGACGGCCAGTCCCCCACCTACTTCGACACGATCCAGGGGTCGTTCCACTCCACGCTCGGCGTCGGCAACCCGCGCATCCACGTGCGCATCCTGGACGCGCAGAACCGGGAGATGTTCAGCCGGGACCGCTCCTGGGGCGGCAACCGGCACGACGAGGAGGCCCGGTTCGACGTCACCGTCCTGATGCCCCGGTCCGCCTCGCGCGTCTGCGCCAGCCTCTACGAAGGAGGCGGCCTCGTCGACACCGCCTGCGCCCCGGTCTACTTCTGAGCCGGCCATCGGCTCGACCCGCCATCCCCGTACGCACCCGAAAAGGGAGAAGCCCCACCATGAGGCATCGCACCGCCGCCGCGGCGGCCACCGGAATCATCCTGGCGTCCCTCGCCGCCGCCCCCGCGTCAGCCGCCCCGGCCGCCGACCGCCAGAGCTGCCAGTCGACCACGCTCTTCGTCAACCACACCCTGTGCGTGACCTTCCAGGGCGACCTGTACAACGCCGACGTCGTGAAGATGGACGTCCGCGCCTCCACCAGCACGGGCATGGGCCACTGGGAGCTGTACGGCCCGCGCGGCACCGTCAAGAACAGCCTGGACGGGGAGTGGAAGAACCGCACCCACGACTGGTCCGGGTGGCAGGACGGTGCGCACGGTGACCTGTGGTGCGCGGTGTTCTGGAAGGACATGGGGGGCGGGAGCGGTTACATCAAGGGCACCCAGCCCCTGTGCGTCACCGCCCGCGGCATCTGACCGCGGCCTCCTCGCCGTCTCCCGGCCCCGGGCCCCGCATGGTGTGCGGAGGACCGGGGCCGGGAGACCGCGCGCCCTCAGCCCTTCAGCAGCCCGCCCCGCCCGATGACCTCCGCGTACCACCGCGCGCTGTCCTTCACCGTCCGCCGCTGGGACGCGAAGTCCACGTGCACGATGCCGAACCGCTTGCTGTAGCCGTACGCCCACTCGAAGTTGTCCAGCAGCGACCACAGGAAGTAGCCGCGTACGTCCGCCCCGTCCCCGATCGCCCGGTGCACCGCGCCCAGATGACCGTCCAGGTACGCCACCCGCTCCGGGTCGTGCACGTCGCCCTCCGGGTCCGCGTAGTCGTCGTACGCCGCCCCGTTCTCCGTCACCAGCACCGGCACGGAGGGGAGTTCGTCGCGCAGGCGGGTCAGCAGTTCGTACAGGCCGTCCGCGTCCACCGGCCAGTCCATCGCCGTGCGCGGGCCCGCCGCCGGGGTGAACGCCACATGCTGCTCCGCGCCCGCCCACGGGGACGGAGACGGGGACGTACCCGCCGACACCACGCTGGGCGAGTAGTAGTTGATGCCCAGCGAGTCGATCGGCGTCGACGTGACCTCCAGGTCGCCGTCCTTCACGAACGACCAGTCCGTCACCGCCGCCGTGTCCGCCACCAGGTCCTCCGGCAGCCGGCCGTGGAACACCGGGTCCAGGAAGATCCGGTTGGCCACCGCGTCGATCCGGCGCACCGCGTCCCGGTCCGCCTCGGTGTCGGACAGGGGGCGCAGGGCGTGGAGGTTCAGGGTGAGGGAGACCTCCGCGCTCTCCGGGAGGCGCTCGCGCAGGATCCTCGCGCCCGCGCCGTGCGCCAGGTTCAGGTGGTGGGCGGCGCGCAGGGCCGCCAGGTCGCTGGTCCGGCCCGGGGCGTGGACCCCGTTGCCGTACCCGAGGAACGCCGCGCACCAGGGCTCGTTCAGCGTCGTCCACGTCGACACCCGGTCGCCCAGCGCCCCCGCCACCAGGCCCGCGTACTCCGCGAACCGGTGCGCCGTGTCCCGCTCCGGCCAGCCGCCCGCGTCCTCCAGCTCCTGAGGCAGGTCCCAGTGGTAGAGCGTCGCCACCGGTCTGATCCCGGCCGCCAGCAGCTCGTCCACCAGGCGGCGGTAGAAGTCCAGGCCGCGCTCCACCGCCGGGCCCCGGCCGGTCGGCTGGACCCGGGGCCAGGAGACGGAGAACCGGTAGTCCGTGACGCCGAGTTCCTTCATCAGGCGCACGTCGTCCGGCATCCGGTGCAGATGGTCGGCGGCGATGTCGCCGGTGTCGCCGTTGCGCACCTTGCCGGGTGTCCGGCTGAAGGTGTCCCAGATGGACGGCGTACGGCCGTCCTCGGCGGCCCCGCCCTCGATCTGGTAGGCGGCGGTGGCCGTGCCCCACCGGAAACCGGTCGGGAAGCGGAGCACCGTACCGGTCTCGGGTCGGGCGCCGGGGGAGGTCGCCGGGCGGGCTTCATCGACAGCGGTCATGAGACGGACACTCCAGAGTGAGGGGAGGAGGGGGGAGGAAAGCGGGCAACGGGAGGGCGCTCGGGTCAGCCCTTCACCGCGCCCTGCATGATGCCGCCGACGATCTGCCGGCCCAGCAGGCCGAAGACCAGCAGCACCGGCAGCGTGCCGAGCAGCGTGCCGGCCATGATCACCGACTGGTCGTTGACGTACCCGCCGCCGAGCTGGCGCAGCGCGACCTGCACGGTCGGCTCCTGCGAGGACAGCGCGATGATCGGCCAGAAGAAGTCGTTCCACGCCGTCATGAAGGTGAGCATCCCGAGGACCGCCATCCCCGGCCGCGCGATCGGGACCACGATCGACCAGAAGATGCGCGCGGTGGACGCGCCGTCCACCCGGGCCGCCTCGATCAGCTCGTCCGGCAGCGACTGCACCAGGTACTGGCGCATGAAGAAGACGCCGAAGGCCGAGACCAGGCCCGGCAGGATCACCGCCTGGAGCTGGTTCACCCACTGGAGTTCGGCGATCAGCATGAAGAGCGGGATCACGCCGAGCTGCGGCGGGATCATCATCGTCCCGACCGTCAGCGTCAGCAGGGCGCCCCGGCCCTTGAACTTCAGCTTGGCGAAGGCGAATCCGGCCAGCGTGCAGCACAGGACCGTGCCGACGGTGATGGAACCCGACACGATCAGCGAGTTCAGCAGCGCCTTGCCGATGTCCGCCTCTTCGAGGACCTGCTCGAAGTTCTTGATCAGATTCGGGCCCGGCAGCAGGCTCGGCGGGACTTTCGCCATGTCCGCGTTGGACCGGCTGGCCGCGACGATCGTCCAGTAGAACGGGAACGCCGAGATCAGCAGCGCGAAGCCGAGGATGAGGTAGGAGAGCCAGCCGCCCTTCATCGTGCGGCCCGCGCCTCCCCGGCCGATGCGCCTGCCCGGCGGCGGGTTCTGCGACGGGCCGCCCTTCTCGGGCGCGGTCGGCGGTGCGGCGAGCGCGGTCATCGGCCGGCCTCCTTGCGTGCGCGGCGGCGCGCGATCAGAGCGTTGGCCCCGACGAGCACCACGATGAGGACGAACATCACCCAGGCGATGGCCGCGGCCCGGCCCAGGTGGAAGAAGCCCCAGCCCTGCTCGTACATGTACAGGCCGAGGGTCTGGTACTGGTGCGAGATACCGCCCGAGATCGACCCCTCGAACAGCAGCGGTTCACCGAAGAGCTGTGTCGCGCCGATCGTCGAGATGATGACGGTGAAGACGATCGTGGGACGCAGGCCGGGCAGGGTGACGTGGACGAACTGGCGCCAGCGTGACGCCCCGTCCATCTCCGCCGCCTCGTACAGCTCGTGCGGGATCGACTGCATGCCCGCCAGATAGATCAGCGCGTTGTAGCCGGTCCACCGCCAGATGACGATCGACGACACCGCGATCTGCGACGCCACCGTGCCGGTCTGCCAGTCCACCGGGTCGAAGCCGACCAGCCCGATCACGTAGTTGATCAGCCCGAAGTCCTTGCCGAAGAGCTGCGCGAAGACGAGCGTGGCCGCGGCCACGGAGGTCGCGTACGGGAGCAGGATCGCGGTCCGGATGAAGGTCCGGCCGCGCAGCTTGTAGTTGAGCAGGTGCGCGAGGCCCAGCGCCATCGCGAGCTGCGGGACCGTGGACAGCACGCCGATCGTGAACGTGTTGCGCAGCGAGGTCCAGAAGTACTCGTCGGTGAACAGCGCCGTGTAGTTGGCGATGCCCCGCCACTCCATCTCGCCGCTCGTCTGGAGCTCGACCCGGTAGAGCGAGACGAACGCGGTGTAGAGGAGCGGGAAGAGGCCGAAGGCCAGGAAGAGCGTGAAGAACGGGGCGATGTAGGCGTAAGGGGAGGCCTTGCGCCAGGTGCGCCGGAGCGCGGCGGCCCGGCCGTCGTCGGGGCCGGGCCCGGTTCCGGCGGGGCTGCGGGGCCCGGCCTTCGCGGTGGCGGTGAGGGACACGGTGCGGCCCTTCGGGATCGGGGGCGGGGAGTCACGGGGGCGGGGCCGGTCCGCCCGCGCTGCGGGGGCGGACCGGCCCGGTGGGGAGCGGGGGCGGAGCGTCCCGGACCGGCCGGTCAGCTCGCCCCCGGGAAGAGGACAGCGCGCGTCGGCGTCAGCCGATCACGTTGTCCACGCCCTTCTTCGCCGTCCCCCACGCCTTGTCCGACGACACACCCTTGCGCTCGACCTCGCTCAGCGCGTTCGTGATCTGCTGCATCACGTTCTGGTCGTGCACACCCAGCACCTGGACCGGGGACTCCTTCGCCGCGTCACCGAAGATCTGGCCGATCGGCGCGCCCGAGAAGTACTCGTCCTCGGCGTCCGCGATCGTCTCGATGGCGCCCGTCGAGGACGGGAAGTTCCCCTGCTTCTGGAAGACCTTCGCCTGCTGCTCGGGGGCGGTCAGCCACTCGATCAGCTTGTACGCCTCCTCCTTGTGCTCGGCCGCACGCGGGATGGAGAGGTACGAGCCGCCCCAGTTGCCCGCGCCGCCGGGCAGCTTGGCGATGTCCCACTTGCCCTGGCCGCCGTCACCGGCCTGGCCCTTGATGTAGCCGAGCATCCAGGCCGGGCAGGGGATGGTGGCGAAGGAACCGGCGGCGAACGCCTGGTTCCACTGCGGGGACCACTGGTCGAGCTTGGCGCTCAGGCCCGCCTCGGCCGCCTCGACGGAGGTGTCCCAGGCTTCCTTGACCGCCGGGTTCTTGTCGTAGATCAGCTCGCCGGAGGCGTCGTAGTAGCGCTCCTTCTCCTGGCCGATCATGATCCCGTAGAGCGATCCGACGCTGTCCAGCCAGGCGCTCTTGGCGGGGGCCTTCTTCTTGTACTCCTTGCCCAGCTCCAGGTAGCCGTCCCACGTGGCCCACCTCGATGCGAGCTCCTCGCGGTCCGTGGGGAGCCCGGCCTCCTTGAAGAGGTCCGTGCGGTAGCACATCGCCTCGGGGCCCACGTCCGTGCCGAGGCCCAGGATCTTGCCGTCCTTGGTGGTCGCCGCCGACCACTTGGCCTCGGCGAACTCGCCCTTGAGCTTGTCGGCCCCGAACTCCTTCAGGTCCTGGAACTTGTCGGACTGCTGCTGGGTGACCGACGCGATACGGCCCACCTCCACGCCCTGCACGTCCGCCAGGCCGCCGCCGCCCGCGAGCCGGGTCTGGAGCGACTTCCAGTAGTCCGCCTCGTCCTGGGTGTCGCTCTGCTTGATCGTGATGTTCGGGTTGAGCTTCTGGTACTCCTCGTACAGGCCGGCCTCCTTGAAGCCGAAGGACCCGAAGAGGTCGACGTTGAGCGTGACCTTCCCGCCCGCGCTGTCGGAGGAGTCCGACGAGTCGCTGGATCCACAGGCGGCGAGGAGGGCCCCGGCGAGGACGACCGCGCCGAGGCGGGCGGTGGCTCTCTTGGCGGCTCGGGCGATGGGCATGGGAAGCCTCCCTTGGCTTCGGGATGAACCGAGCGCCTTGAGAGCGCTCTCAAAACCTGCGTCTGGAGCGTCCCCCACCACCCCCGCCCCGTCAAGACTCGAACGCATAACGGCTTGGGGTTACATGGGACGTCCGTCCAACTGCCGTCCGTGTGCGTTCTCTTGACACTCACGTTTCAGGAGTTTTACGTTCCTTGGCACTTGAGAGCGCTCTCGAACGCGCTCTTCGCCCCCCATGATCGAGGTGCTGCTCGTGCTGACCTCCCTCTCCGGACTCGTTTCCCGAGTCACCCCCAGACCCGCGGCCGCGACGCTCCTCGCGATCGCCGTGGCCGCCGTGGGCCTGGGCCCCGCCGCTTCCCCCGCTGCCGCCGCCACCATCCCCGCCGGCGCCGGCAGCTACACCGACTCGCGCCCGGCCGGCACCCAGGGGCCGACCACCAACACCGGCGCGCCCGTCACCCCGAAGCTCACCAGCGCCGTGCGGGACAAGCCGGTCCCGACCAACGACTGGTGGTCCTCGCTGGCCTTCCAGCGCTACGGCGACAACCCGTACAGCACCCCCATGTACGGTCACCCGCTCACGTACCAGGCCAAGGCCTCCGGCCTGGAGGTCGGCTATCCGACCACGCCCGCGATCGTCGGCGACGGCCGCCAGTACGAGTACGCCCACAAAGCCGACCTCACCGTCGGGCTCTCCGGCCTGAACTCGCCCGACACCAAGGCCGACGCCTGGTCCGACTGGACCGTCACGCCCTACTGGGCCGACGCGTCGCGCACCTTCCGGGCCACCATCGGCCACGGGATGCCCTTCGTGTACGCCAAGGGCTCCGGCGGCGACGCCCGCATCACGACCGCCTCCGCGCCCACGGTCTTCTCCGACCAGGGCAACGTCCTCGGCATCACCGTCGCCGGGCACCACTACGCGCTCTTCGCGCCGACCGGCAGCGACTGGAACATCTCCGGTTCCACGATCACCGCCGGGCTCGGTTCCAAGGACTACTTCTCGCTCGCCGTGCTGCCCTCCACGGACGCGCTCGCCACCTACCGGAAGTACGCCTTCAGTTTCGTCACCGGATCCCAGGTGGCCTGGCAGACCACCGGCGGCAACGTACGGGCCACCTACAGCCTGACCACCGAGGCCAAGGAGGGCACCGAGCGCGGCACGCTCCAGGCCCTCTACCGCCACCAGTGGCTGCACACCTCCGACGCGCTGACCCCGTACACGTACGTGTCGCCGCGCGGCACGATGAAGGTGCGCGAGTCCGCCGCCTTCACCACCAGTCAGAAGAACAACGGCGTCGTGCCGGCTCTGCCCGCCTCCAGCGGTGTCGACAAGGCCCGGCTGACCGGCTACCTCAACGAGGTCGCGAACGCCGCCGACCCGTTCTCCGGAGCCACCGACACCTACTGGACCGGCAAGGCGCTCGGCCGGCTCGCCCAGCTGGTGCCCGTCGCCGACCAGATCGGCGCGACCGCCACCCGCGACAAGCTCCTCGGCCTGATGAAGGGCCGGCTCCAGGAGTGGTTCACGGCGGGCGGGGCCAGTGAGTTCAGCTACGACAAGGACTGGAAGACCCTCACCGGCTACCCGGCCTCGTACGGCAGCGACACCGAGCTCAACGACCACCACTTCCACTACAGCTACTACGTCTACGCGGCGGCGATCGTCGCCCAGTACGACCAGGCGTGGGCGGCCGACTCGGCCTGGGGCACGATGATCAAGCACCTGATCCGTGACACCGCCAACCCCAGCCGCACCGACTCCGCCTATCCCTTCCTGCGCGGCTTCGACGTGTACGCGGGCCACAGCTGGGCCTCCGGCCACCAGGGCTTCGCGGCGGGCAACAACCAGGAGTCGTCCTCGGAGTCCATCAACCTCAGCGCGGGACTGGTGCTCTGGGGCTCGGCCACCGGCGACAACAACCTCCGCGACCTCGGCAGCTACCTGCTGACGACGGAGTCCGAGGCGATCACCCAGTACTGGTTCGACGCCTCGCAGCAGGTCTTCCCCGCGTCCTTCGGCCACGACACGGTGGGCATGGTCTGGGGCAGCGGCGGCGCGTACTCCACCTGGTGGACCGCCAACCCGGAGGAGATCCACGGCATCAACGTCCTTCCGGTGACCGGCGGTTCGCTCCACCTCGCCCGCGAGAAGGCCGCCATCAAGCGGAACATCGCCGAGATGGAGCGCGAGAACGGCGGACCCGCCCAGGAGTGGCGCGACCTGCTCTGGGAGTTCGAGTCACTGTCCGACCCGGCGTCCGCGAAGGCGAAGTGGGACGGGGTGAACGGGAACTACACCCCCGAGCAGGGCGAGTCCAAGGCACACACCTACCACTGGATCAACACCCTCGCGGCGGTGGGCGCCCCCGACATGACGGTCAGCGGAGACATCCCGACCTCCGCCGTCTTCTCGAAGAACGGGACCCGCACCTACACCGCGCACAACCACGGCTCCACCGCCCGTACCGTGACCTTCTCCGACGGCAAGACCCTGTCCGTGCCCGCCCGTTCGACGGCCACGAGCACCGGGCCCGGTGGCACCGGCCCCGACCCGGAGGAGCCCGGGGAGCCCGGCACCGGCAACACCTTCCGCCTCAAGACCGGCGGCGTCCTCACCACCGCCACCACCGACCCGGCGGGCGCGGACACCATCGCCTCGGCCGACGGCGTCAACCGGGACGGCACCCCGTACCGCCCGACCGTCTACGAGGTGAAGAAGGTCAACGGCAAGGTCACCGCCGGGGCCGCCACCGCGTTCCGCCTCCGGGTGGACGCGGGCACGAAGGTCGGGCTCGCCCCGCAGGTCCGGGTCAGCTACGACCTGACCGGCGACGGCACCTTCGACCGAGCCGAGACCTTCCGCTACTTCGCGACCGACCCGGTGGGCGGCTGGGAGGAGTACACGCAGGCGGCGGGCGTCCAGGCGGCCACCGGCAGCCTGGGCGAGCTGAAGAACGGCACGGTCCGGCTGGAGATCTGGAACGCGCTCGGCAACGGCACGTCCCAGGTGCAGACCGGTACGGACGCGGCGGTGCTGCGGATTCCGTACCAGTGACCGCGGCCGGCCACCGGGCGGCCGACGGCCGGTGGACGGTGATCCGTACCGGCCGGCCCCTGGGGGACGGCCGGTACGGGTGACACAGGACGCGGCGGGTCTCCGGCTCCTCGGGCGGAGGCCCGCCGCCCGCATGCCCGGGGCGGCCCGGCTTCAGGCGGAGGCCCGCCGTACCAGTGTGGTCGGCGTGATCACCGACTCCGGGACGTCGCCGCTGCCCGTACGCTCCCGGTCCAGGGCGCGCAGCAGCAGGCGGGCCATCAGCCGCCCCTGCCCCTCGATCTCCTGGCCGACGGTCGTCAGCGGCGGATCCGTCTCCGAGGCCACCGAGTCCATGTCGTCGAAGCCCACCAGCGCCACCTGCTCCGGCACGGAGATCCCCCGCTCGCGCAGGACCCGCAGCGCGCCCGAGGCCATCAGGTCGTTGGCGACGAACACCGCGTCCAGGTCGGGTCGCCGGTCCAGCAGTTCCGCCATCGCCCGGGCCCCGCTCTCCACGGTGAACGCCCCGTCCGCGACGAGCGTCGGGTCCACGTCCAGCAGCACGTCCCGGTAGCCGTCCAGCCGGTCCATCGCGGAGGTCTGGTCGGCGGGCCCGGCGATGTGCGCGATACGCCGGCGCCCCAGGTCCCGCAGATACTGCACGGCCAGCCGCGCCCCGCCCCGGTTGTCCGCGTCGACGTACGGAACGGCCTGGTCGCCCGGGTCGGCGGTCCAGCTCGGCCGCCCGCCGTACACCGCCGGAATGCCCGCCCGCCGGGTGATGGCGGGCACCGGGTCGTCGGTGTGCAGCGAGAAGGCGAGCGCCCCGTCGACATGGCCGCCGGAGAGGTACCGGGCGATCCGGTCGAAGTCCCCGGGCCCCTCCACCAGCAGCAGGACGAGCTGGGTGTCGTGGGCGGTGAGCTCCTTGCTGATCCCCCGGATCTGCTGGGAGAAGAAGGGGTCCGAGAAGAACCGGGTCTCCGGCTCCGCGATGACCACGGCCACCGCTCCGGTGCGCCGCGTGACGAGGGTCCGCGCCGCGTGGTTCGGGATGTAACCCAGCTCCTCGACGGCTTTGAGCACCTTGTCCACGAGCGGCTTGCGGACACCGTCGCCCCCGTTGACGACCCGCGAGGCGGTGGCCCGCGACACCCCCGCGCGTGCCGCGACGGCTTCCAGGGTGGGCCGGGACCCGGGGGACTGCTCGGGCAAGGCGGTCGCTCCTTGTCGACGGGGCGGCGACACGCGGGCTGGTGCGTGCGTCTGCGGGTGCGTCTGCGGCCCGTGTGGACGGGTGCGTGGCGCGGGCTCGGTGTCGCCGCCGGATCGTCTACAGCCTAGCGCCGGGCGCCGACAGCGTTGAGAGCGCTCCCAGGAGCGGCTGTCGTTAGGCTGCTGCGATGACCGGTGACGAGGCGGTACGTGAGGGAGTACGGGCAGGGGCACGGGCGGCACGCCGCCTGGTGGAGCTGGGCGGGTGCGAGCTGCGACCCGGTCTGAGCGATGCGGAGTTCGACCGGATCGAGGCGGAGTACGGCATCGCGTTCGCCCCCGACCACCGCGGTTTCCTGGCGGCCGGGCTGCCGGTGGACCGGGCGGCGCCGCGGGAGGAGGGCGAGTCCCCGCGGAACCCGTGGCCGAACTGGCGGGACGGCGACCCCGAGCTGATCCGGGAGCGGCTGGGGTGGCCGGTGGAGGGGCTTCTGTTCTCGGTGGAGCACGGCTGGTGGCTGCCCGGCGGACGGTGGGGGCCGCGCCCGGCGGACCCGGCGGAGGCCGTCGCGGCGGCACGGGCCGCGCTCTCCTCCGTGCCGACACTGATCCCGCTCTACTCGCACCGGTATCTGGCGTCGGAGGCGGGCGCGGAGACGGGTGCTCATGGGCGGCCGGTGCTCTCCGTCGTCGGTGCGGACACCATCCACTACGGGCGGGACCTCGCGGAGTGGGTGGAGCGGGAGTTCGGGGACCCGGGCCCGGGGGAGCGGTGGCGGGAGCCTGCCGCCGGGGACCGGGTGCCGTTCTGGTCGGGCCTGGCGGGATGAGGGCTCACGCGTGAGACGGCGGGGCCGACCCCTCCTCGGGGTCGGGCCCGCCGCCGTTCGGGGGCGTACGCCGGTCGCCGTCACATGACGCGGTACGCCATGTAGTGCGCGGACAACTGCTCGTGGTAGGCCGGGTCCTCGGTCTGCTGGTGACGGTCGAACTCCGGGGAGTCCTTGACCTGCTCCTTGGTGAGGTCGACGTAGACCTTCCGGTCCTCCGCGTCGATGCGCTTCACCGTGCCCGCGGGCAGCAGGACGTGCTTGCCGAAGATCCAGACCCCGGTGTCGACGAGCAGATAGGCCGAGCCCACCTCGTCGGAATGCTTGTCGACCTTTCCGATACTGCCGTCGGTCGCCTCGACCGAATAGCCGGTGAGATCGATGCCCGCGGTGTGACCGCTCGACGGCTGGTAGCCCCAGAGGGAGTCGCTCATTGTGGCTCCTTTCGCGAAGGTCGCCTGGCTCGTTCTTGTGGCGTTCTTACGGCGGATCATCGATGCATGGCCGCTGTTTCCGCTGGACTTCGTGTGCCCGGGGAGGGGCGGCCTACACCCGGTGCGACCACCGGTACCACCGGCCCCGTCGGCCGCCTCTGGCGGCGGGGCGGACGCAGAACCCACGTGCGGCTGCCGACGGGGGAGTTCCCGGGCGCTTCGTGATCCGTCGAGCGGCTACGGACGGGTGACCACCTTGATGTTGAAGGTGTGGGAGTCCACCCCGCCCGCGATCCCCATGAACAGGAACGCGAAGTGCTCCTGTCCGCGCGCGGTCGTGATGCCGCCGATGTCCAGCTGGGAGGAGGCCGGCCAGCCGAGGTCCGTGAGCAGCCGGCCCGTGGTGGCCTTGGCCCCGGGGTCGTCGCCGGAGAGGAAGACCGTGCCCGGCTCGGTGAGCTCGCCCGGGGCGGCCATCGTGGTCGAGTCCATCGTGCAGAGCGTCTTGACGACGGGGGTCAGGGGGAACGCCTCCTGGATCAGTTCGCCCAGGCTGCTGTTGGGGTGGGTGAGGGCGCTGAAGTCGTCGGAGAGGCCGACCCCGACGTCGATCAGCAGGGTGCCGGCCAGCGCCGGGGCCCCGATCGAGCGGAGCAGGTCCACCGAGACGCCGCCGGGCGTCGCGTTGACCAGGACCTCCGCGTGTGCTGCCGTCTCGTCGAGGCCCGCGACGGGCAGGCCGAGATCGGTCCGTTCCTTCGGATGACGCGATCCGAGGAGGACGTCGTGCCCCGCGGCGCGCCAGCCGGTGGCCAGGGCGCGGGCGACATTTCCGGTGCCGAGCAGTCCGATGCGCATGAGGACGACGCTAGGCGGCGGGGCGCGGCGGGCGGATCGGTCCGGAGACCGGTGTGGGGCGGCCCTTGAGGCGTAGTCCGCAGGACGCGGTGCGCGGTCCGTGGGACGTGGTCCGTAGAACGTGTCGGCAGGACGCGGCCGGGGCGCCGCCCACAGAGGTGGGTCGGCGCCCCGGCCGCGCGCGAGCCGGAGGTCAGACCCCCGCCGGGGCCTTCGCCGGGGAACCCGGGTCCGTGTTGCCGGAGTCCGGGCCGCCCGGGGTGGGGGGCGTGGTCGCCGGGGGCGTGCCGCCCGTGGCGGCGATCGTGGACGCGGTCGGTTCCTGGGAGACGTCGAACTCGGCCAGCAGGTCCTTGCTGAAGCCGAAGAAGTACGTCGTCAGGAAGCCGGCGACGTAGCCCACCAGCAGGCCGCCCGCGTAGATCGCGATCGTCGAGCCCAGGCCGTGGTTGCCGTCCAGGAGCGGGAACAGGGCCCAGCCGGACGGGCCGATGGCCGTCGAGCCCACCGTGTCGCCGAGCTGGTTGAACAGGCCGACGAAGCCGCCTCCGAACGCCCCGCCCACGCACGCCGTGACGAACGGGCGGCCCAGCGGGAGCGAGACGCCGTAGATCAGGGGTTCGCCGACGCCCAGCAGGCCCGCCGGGAGCGCCGACCTGATCGTGCGGCGGATCGACTCGTTGCGGGGGAGGCGGAAGTAGACCGCCATCGCCGCGCCGACCTGGCCCGCCCCGGCCATCGCCAGGATCGGCAGCAGGACCGTGTAGCCCTGCTGCTCGATGAGGGTCGTGTGGATCGGGATCAGCGCCTGGTGCAGGCCCAGCATGACCAGGGGCAGGAACAGGCCGCCGAGTACGAAGCCCGCGCCCGCGCCGCCGTTGGAGAGCAGCCAGTCGGCGAACGTACCGATCGCGGAGGAGATCTCCCCGGCCACGTACATCAGGCCGAAGATCGTGGCCAGCCCGGAGATCAGGACCGTCAGGGTCGGGGTGACCAGGACGTCCAGCGCCTCCGGCACCCACCGGCGGCACCACTTCTCCACGTACACCGCGAGCACCGCCGCGCCCAGCGCACCGAGCACACCGCCCTGGCCCGACGAGAGCGTCTGGCCGAAGGCGTCGATGTTCGCGACGCCCGGGAAGACGATGATCGCCGCCACCGCACCGCCCAGGATCGGCGTCCCGCCGAACTCCTTCGCCGTGTTGTAGCCCACGAACACCGCGATCAGCGCCATGAAGCCCGACGCCATCGCCGCCAGCGCGGGCGTCACGGCGGGCAGCCACTCCAGGTTCACCAGCAGGCCGTTGAGGCCCGCGATGATCCCGCAGCCGATCAGCGCCGGGATCAGCGGCACGAAGATGTTGGCGATCTTCCGCAGGAACAGCTTGAAGGGGGTCGCGTTCTTCGCCTTCTGCTGTGCTTTGATCGCCGCGCCCTGCGCCGCCAGATCGTCGGACGAGACGGCGGCCGGACCCCCGGGTTCGGGTGCCGGGGCGCTCTCGCGCTCCTCCTCGACCAGCTGCTCGAACTCCGGGGTGACCCGGGCGACCGTGCCCGGACCCAGCACGATCTGGTACGTGTCGTCCTCGACGACGCCCATCACGGCGGGCAGGGCCTTCAGCGCCTCGTCGTCGACGAGGGACCGGTCGTGCAGCCCGAGACGGAGCCGGGTCATGCAGTGGGCGATGGAGGCGACGTTCGCGGCCCCGCCGACGAGCGGCAGGATCGCGGCCGCGGTGGCGCGGTTCTTGTCTTCAGTGGCCATGGTGCTGGGTGCCTTGCTGTGCGGGGGTGGGGAGCCCGGGTGGGTCAGGTGGTGCGTACGGCCGCGAGAGCGGCGCGCAGGTGGCCGTCGGACTCGGTGAGGAGCCGGGCGGCGGTGGGGCCGTCGACCTGGCCGAGGATGACCAGGATCGCGTTCTTGACCTCGCCGTCGGTGGCGGCGAGGGCGGCCTCGATCGCGGTGTCGGACGCGCCGGTGGCCAGGGAGACGATGTGGCGGGAGCGGGCCCGCAGCTTCTCGTTGGAAGCGCGGACGTCGACCATGAGATTCCCGTACGTCTTGCCGAGCCGGATCATCGTGACCGTCGAGATCATGTTGAGGACCAGCTTCTGCGCCGTGCCCGCCTTCAGCCGGGTCGAGCCGGTGAGCAGCTCGGGTCCTGTGACGACCTCCAGGCCGTGTTCCGCCGCCGCGGCGAGCGCCGACTCCGCGTTGCAGGAGAGGCCGATCGTCAGGGCCCCCCGCTCGCGGGCGTGCTCGACCGCGCCGATCGCGTACGGGGTGCGACCGGAGGCGGAGATGCCGACCACCGTGTCGTCGGCCGTCAGCTTCAGCGCGTCCAGGTCGGCGGCGGCCAGCTCCTTGCTGTCCTCCGCGCCCTCGACGGCGGTGACCATGGCGGAGGGGCCGCCCGCGATCAGGCCGACGACCTCGGACGGGTCGGTGTTGAAGGTGGGCGGGCACTCGCTGGCGTCCAGCACCCCGAGGCGGCCCGCCGTGCCCGCGCCCGCGTAGACCAGCCGGCCGCCGCGGGCCATGCGCTCGGCGGTGGCGTCGATGGCCGCGGCGATCTGCGGCAGCCGCTCGGCGACGGCGGCCGGGACCGTGGCGTCCTCGCCGTTCATGATCCGCGCGATCTCCTCGGTGGACAGCCGGTCGATCTCGGCCAGCTCGGGGCGGAACGCCTCGGTGGTGAGGGTGGCCAGCTGGGCACGGAGCTCGCCGTACGTCCCGGAGGTCCCGGGGGTGTCGGTGTTCGCGTCGGTGGTGGAGGTCATGAGGTGCGGCTCAGCTTTCTCGGGGTGCTCGGACGTGTACGCGTACGGGTATGGGGCGGCGGTGGCTGTCAGCGGGTGCGCGGGGTGTGGCGGTGGGCGAGCGCCTCGTAGGAGGCGGCCAGGGCGGGCGCGGCGGTCTCGTAGGTCCGCTGCGCGACGCCTATGAACAGGCAGTCGACGACGAGCAGCTGGCTCGTCCGGCTCGACATGGCGGCGGGGCGCAGCTCGCTCTCGCGTGCGGTCGACGTGGTCAGCACATGGTCCGCGTACTGCGACACGGGCCCGTCGGGCCGCCCGGTGATCGCGATCGTCGTCGCCCCGCGGTCGAAGGCGACCCGCAGCGGCTCGATCACATCGCCGGTGGAGCCGGAGTGCGTGATCGCGATGGCCACGTCGCCGCTGCGCAGCTGCACGGCGTTGGTCACCGCGAGGTGCGGGTCCATGTGGGCGTGGGCGATCAGCCCGATCCGGAGCAGCTTCTGCGCCAGGTCCTGGCCGACGAGGGAGGACGCCCCGACACCGTAGACGTCGATGCGGCGGGCGGTCGACGCGGCGGCGACGGCCGCCCCCAGCTGTACCGTGTCGAGCCCGGCGGCGGTGTCGGCGAGGGTCTGCTGCTCGTCGTAGGCGAGCTTGGCGACCACGTCGGCGATCGGGTCGTCCACCGCGATGTCGGCGGTGACGGCCGGGGCCCGGCCCGACTCCTGGTGCGCGGCGAGGCCGGCCAGCGCGAGGCGCAGGTCCCGGTAGCCGGGGTAGCCGAGGAGGCGGGCGGTGCGGACGACGGTGGCTTCGCTGGTGCCGGTGCGCTCGGCGAGACCGGTGACGGTGAGGGCGGCGCAGCCGGCCGGGTCGCCCGCCACGGCTTCGGCGACCAGCTGCATCGAGCGGGTCATGGAGGGGGCGAGGGTCCGGACCTTGGCGGCGAGGGCCGCGGGGGCCGGCGGCGAGTCGCTGCTGAAAATTTCCTTCACATCACTGGTCACATCTGAAAGATATTTTCAACCTCGGGGTCCGTCAACCCTCTGTGGTCCGGACCTCTGGCGGGATCTCTCGCCGGGTCTTCGGCGGGGGTCCGGCGAGATCTCCGGAGGGGCCTTCCGCGCGCGGGCGCACAATGGGGGCATGGAGTTGAACCCCCTGGAGCAGGCCCTGCACGCCGCCCGCGCACGCGTCATGGCCGATGTGGCGGCGGCCGACGTCGCCGAGGCGGACGTCGTCTCGCTGGTCGAGGACGCGGTGACGCACCGCCGGTGGTGGCTGGAGCAGTGGCCCGAAGGCGCGGAGTTCGTCGCCGGCCTGGTCGCCCAGGACGTCCAGGACGCCCTGCTGGAGCGGTACGGGCGGTGGCCGCTGTGCCCCGCCTGTTCGCCGGAGGACGAGCCGCACGCCCTGGACGTCGAGCCGGAGCTCGGGCCCGACCCGCACTGGGTCTGCACCAAGGCGGCGGTGGCGGTGGCGCCGGTGGGGGCGCTGGGCGAGGTGCTGCGGCGGTGACGCTCTACATCGACCCGCCCACCTGGCCCGGACACGGCCGCCTCTGGTCGCACCTGGTGAGCGATGTCTCGTTCGAGGAGCTGCACGCCTTCGCCGCCGCGATCGGCTGCCCGCCGCGCGCCTTCGAGCGCGACCACTACGACGTACCGGAGGCGCACTACGCGGACGCGGTACGGGCCGGGGCCCGGGAGGTCGGCTCGAAGGAGCTGGTCCGGCGCCTCACCGCGGCCGGGCTGCGCAGGCCGAAGGGGCGGCCGGCACCGACGGGGAGTCCTGCGCCCACGGCGCGCCGTGCGCCGGCGGAGCCCTCGACGCCCGGGTAGCGGGCCCGCCGGGGGGTGCCGGCGGTGTGCGGCTGCCCGGTCGTGGGCCGCCCCTCACGCGCCCGTCGAGGGGACCGAGTCCGCTCGCGCCGGCCGCTCCGCGCGAGCCGCCGTGCTCTTCGCGATCAGCCGGGACCGGGACCGCGTCCCGCCGGTCCCGTCCGCGCCGCCGCGCTGGAGGCGTAGCGCCACGCCCACCGCCGCCAGGGCCAGGGCCGTCATCGCCGCGCCCGCCCAGGCCGTGGAGGCGAAGCCGAAGTCCAGGTCGATCACCGTGCCACCGAGCCACGGGCCACTCGTGTTGCCCAGGTTGAACGCCGCCGTCGTGGTGGCTCCGGCCAGCGTCGGGGCGGCCCCGGCAAGGTTGAACATCCGGGCGTTGAGCGCGGGGGCCGTGAAGAAGGCGGACAGGCCCAGCAGGAAGGACAGCGCGATCACCGCGATCTGGCTGGAGGCGAACAGGGCCAGCGCCACCAGGAACACCGTGGACGCCGTGATCCCGCTCAGCAGCACCCCGAAGAGATGCGCGTCCGCGACCCGGCCGCCGACCATCGTGCCGATCAGCGCGCCCACCCCGAACAGGCCGAGGATCCACGGCACCCAGCCCGAGTCGAGGCCCGCCACGTCCGTCAGCAGCGGTGCCAGGTAGCTGAACGCGCAGAACACCCCGCCCGCCGCGAGCGCGGTGATCACGATGGCCAGCCAGACCTGCCGGTCCCGGTAGATCGCCAGCTCCCGCTTCAGCTCGGGCTTCTTCTCGGGCAGCGGGATGCGCGGGATGCGGGTCACCACACCGGCCAGGGCCACCGCCGAGGCCGCGCCCACCGCCCAGAACGCCGACCGCCAGCCGAGGTGCTCGCCGAGGAAGGCCCCCAGCGGTACGCCCAGCACGTTGGCGACGGACAGGCCGCCGATCATCACGGCCATGGCCCGGGCCCGCTGGTTCACCGGGATCATCGCGATGGCCACGGCCGCGCCGACCGCCCAGAAACCCGCACAGGCGAGCGCGCTCACGACGCGGGAGGCGAAGAGGATCTCGTACGTCGGGGCCAGCGCACCGGCGATCTGCCCCAGGCCGAAGACCGAGATCAGCGCGATGAGCGTGGTGCGGCGCGGCAGCCGCAGCGTGGCGACGGCCAGCAGCGGGGCGCCGACCACCATGCCGATCGCGAACGCCGATATGAGGAGCCCGGCCTGCGGGATCGACACGTTCATGTCGTCGGCGATCGGCGGGAGCAGGCCCGACAGCATGAACTCGCTGGTGCCGAGTGCGAAGACCGAGAGGCCGAGAATGTATACGGCCAGGGGCATGGGTGCGCGGCGGGAGGGAGAGTCGGGCATGACTCGTCCCAACGCCGGAGAAGGCTTCCGCATTCCCCGGCGCCGGGAGGGCGGCCCGCCTGTTCACGCCCCCGTCATGTGTCACACGGGCAGGGCGTGGAGCTTCTTGCCGTGCAGGGCGTAGACGCGCTTCCCGTCGGTGGCCACCAGCCAGGCGTGGTGGTCGCCGGACTTGTCGTTGAACGTCCAGCGCAGCCCGCCCGTCTTCGCGTCGAAGGCGTGGACGCCGCCCTGCGGGTCCAGGTCGGTGGCCGCGTAGAGGGTGCCGCCCGCCTTGACGAACTGCCGGGGCACCTGCGCGCTCGCGTCCTTGAGGGCCGTGGACTGCCAGACCTTCTTTCCGGTCCCCGGCCGCAGGGCCCACAGCGTGCGGCCGCTGTCCCCGATGTACAGCACGTCCTCCACGATGCTCGGCTCACGGAACGTGGTGAACTCCTCGGCCTCGACCGACCACTTCTCGGCCCCGTCCGACAGCGCGAAGGCCTGGAGCCGCTGCCCCTGCGGAACGATCACCAGATCCTGGTGGACGACGAACGGCCCGTAGCTCGTCTTCGTCGTCTTCTGCGTCCACACCTGCCTGCCGGTGGCGGTGTCGCGGACCGTGAGGTTGTTCTTGAAGTCGGTGTAGACGAGATAGCGGCCCTGTACGGCGGCGTGGATGCCGTTCTGCTCGGTGCCGAGGTCGCGCTGTTCCTTCCAGGCGACCTTTCCCGTGGTGCTGTTCAGCGCGGCGATCACGTTGGTGTGGGACGAGTGGTCGGCCTCCAGGATCTCGGCGATGACGTACACCTGCTCCCCGTCCACCGCGATCGGCCTGGGCTGCCGGTACTCCTTGCCGAGGTGGCTGCGCCAGGTCTCCTTGCCGGACCCCGGTACGTAACCGATGACGTTGCCGTCGTACCGGCCGCTGGCCAGGTACAGCGTGTCGTTGCCGAGCAGCAGCGGCGCACCGGGCACCGCGCCGCCGGGCAACGACCACCGCTCCTTGCCCGTCGCGCCGTCGAGCGCGGCCAGCGGATCGCCGCTCGCGATGACCACGCCGTCCACGGTCACCAGCTCGTCGTTGTCCCCGTACGTCTGCGCCGAGACCGACTTCGTCCACAGCGGCGCGGGGGCCCCGCCGTCCGAGGGCGCCTTGCCGTTCTCGGGGGAGGCGCTGCGCGGCGGCGGCGTGCTGCCCTCGCCGCCGGTCGCGAGCTCGTCCTCGCAGCCGGTCAGGCCGGCTCCGAGCACCGCCATCGTGAGACCGCCCCCCGCCAGTCGCAGGATTCGCCGCCGGGAGGTTCTGCCGACCGTCGTGCCGAGTCCCTTGGACATTTCGCCTTACCCCCGTGGAGTTGTCTGAGCGGAAAGATGAACAGGCTGCCTTTGCAGGGTGTGTGCATCTGCGATGCCCGACGTTAGCGGTCGAGGGGCTCCACCGGTCGGACGAGGGCATGACCGGGACGACACCGTGAACGAACCGGAACATTCACGGGGGTGTGACGCGTGGTCAGCCGGTGCCGGTGCCGGTGTCTGTGCCTGTGCCTGTGCCTGTGCCGGACGAGGTCAGCAGCTCCAGCTCCGTCGCCAGGTTGTGCCGGGCCCGCGCCTCCCACTCCGCCGCGCCGTAGGGGGTACGGAACAGCCGTGGCAGGCGCAGGAGTTGGCGCAGGACCGCCGCCCGGCCCGCCCGGAACGCCTCGTCCGGGACGAAGCCGTACTCCTCCCGGACCTGGGCCGCGTACGCCGCGTACTCCTGCGGGCCGCCCGCCAGGATCGCCAGGTCGGCGTCGCACAGCACCTCCCCGTTGCGGTCGCCGTCGGCAGGGTCGTGCGTGACGGTGAGCCGGACCAGCCGGGCGACCTCCGCCGACACCGCGGCCGGCACCCCCGCCTCGGGCAGTGCGCGCTCGGCGAGGGCGGCGCTGCGCTCCTCGTTCTCGCTCCGGTCGGGCCGGTACACCGCGTCGTGGAACCAGGCGGCGAGCCGTACCGCGTGCACGTCGTCGGCGTGGCCGGCCAGCGCGTCGACCCGGTCCAGGACCGTGCTCAGGTGGGCGGTCGTGTGGTAGCGGCGCTGCGGTTCGGCCCAGCGGGCGAGGAGGTTTTCGGCGTACGGCAGCGGATCGGGGCCGTCCGCCCCGGCGCGCGCGGCCACCAGCGTGTCGTGCCAGCGGCCCCGGAGGCCGGCCTCGGCGTCGGATCCCTGGGGCGGGTGGGGGCTGTGGTCCGTCATGGGGCGACTCTAGGACGTACGGGTTCCGAGGAGGGATTCCGCCCTCCGGACCGCCCTTGTCGCCCCGGCCCGGACGGGCCTACCGTGCGCCCGTGATGATGGATCTCAACGCCGACCTCGGCGAGGGCTTCGGCACCTGGACCCTGACCGACGACGACGCGCTCCTCGCCTGCGTCACGAGCGCCAACGTGGCCTGCGGCTTCCACGCGGGCGACGCCTCCGTGATGCGGCGGGTCTGCGATGCGGCGGCGGCCGGCGGCGTACGGATCGGGGCGCAGGTCTCCTACCGCGACCTGGCCGGGTTCGGGCGCCGGTCGATGGACGTGCCGTCCGCCGAGCTGACCGCCGAGATCGCCTACCAGATAGGCGCGTTGCGGGTCTTCGCCCAGGCCGCCGGATCCACCGTCTCGTACGTCAAACCGCACGGCGCCCTCTACAACCGGGCCGTCTGGGACGACGACCAGGCCGCCGCCGTCGTCGCGGGCGTCCGTCTCGCGGGCGGAGACCCGGCCGTGCTCGGGCTGCCCGGATCCCGGCTGCTCGCCCACGCGTCCGAGGCCGGACTGCCCGCCGTGGAGGAGGCCTTCGCCGACCGCGCGTACACCCCGCAGGGCACCCTCGTGCCGCGCGGTGAGCCGGGCGCGGTGGTGCACGACCCGGACGACGTCGTACGCCGGAGCGTCGGGATGGCCGTCGAGCGGGTGGTGACCGGGGCGGACGGCAGCCGGATACCGGTCTCGGCGCGCTCGCTCTGCGTCCACGGGGACACCCCGGGCGCGGCGGCTCTCGCCCGCCGGGTGCGGGCCGCACTGGAGGAAGCGGGCGTCGCGGTACGGGCGTTCGCGTGACCGGCCCGGGGGAGCTGCGCGTCCTGCCCGCCGGCCCGCACGCGCTGCTCGTCGAGCTGGCCGACGGCGAGCACGCCGAGGCCTTCCACGCCGAACTGCTGAGGCGTCGCGAGCGCGGCGGACTCCCCGCCGTGCGCGACATCGTCCCCGCCGCCCGTACCGTCCTGCTCGACGGGATCGCGGAGCGCACACCCGGGGCCCGGGACCGGTTGGCGCGGGAGCTCGCCTCGTGGCGGGTGGAGCCGCTGCGCCGCGAGAGCGTCGAGCCGGTGGAGGTCCCCGTGGTCTACGACGGCCCCGATCTCGACGAGGTCGCCGCGTTCTGGGGCGTCGGGGCCGACGGGGTGGCCGCCCTGCACTCCCGTACCGCGTTCCGGGTGGCGTTCTGTGGGTTCGCCCCCGGGTTCGGCTATCTCACCGGGCTGCCCGAGCGGCTGCACGTGCCCCGGCGCACGACCCCGCGCACCCGGGTCCCGGCCGGGGCGGTGGCCCTCGCCGGCCCCTACACGGGGGTGTACCCGCGCCCCTCGCCGGGCGGCTGGCAGATCGTCGGGCGGACGCCGGATCCGGGGGCCCTGTGGGACCCGGGCCGGGAACCGGCGGCGCTGCTGGTGCCGGGGACGCCGGTCAGGTTCGTCCCGGTGGGGGCGGGGAAGGCGGCCACGCTGCCCACTCCCCGCGCGGACGGCGACCGGGTGGACACATGACGCCCGCCGCCCGCCACCACCTGCACGTCGTACGCCCCGGAGCGCTGACCACCGTGCAGGACGCGGGCCGCCCCGGCCGGGCGCACCTCGGGGTCGGGCGGGCCGGGGCGCTGGACGCGCCCGCCGCCCGGCTGGCCAACCGGCTGGTGGGCAACCCGCCGGACGCCGCCGTCCTGGAGACCACCCTCACCGGATGCGCGGTCCGCCCGGACCGGCCCGTGGTGGCCGTCGTGGGCGGGGCCGGCTGCCGGGTGACGGTCGACGGGCGGCCGGTGGCGTGGGGGGCGCCGGTACGGGTCCCCGCGGGCGCGGTGCTGGACGCGGGGCCCGCCGGGACCGGACTGAGGAGCTACCTGGCGTTCGCGGGCGGGCTGGTGCCGGACCCGGTGCTGGGCAGCCGTTCGGCGGACCTCCTCTCGGGGCTCGGGCCCGCCCCGCTGAGCGAGGGCGACGAACTCCCGCTGGGTGACCCGGCGTCGGGCGGCCCGCCGCCGCACGCCGGTCCCGTCCCCTGGCCGGGCGCCCCCGCCGAACTGGTGCTCCCGGTTCATCCCGGGCCCCGCCACGACTGGTTCACCGAGGCCGCGCTCCGTACGCTCCTCACCGCCGCCTACCGGGTCTCACCGCACAGCAACCGCATCGGCCTGCGCACGGAGGGCCCGCCGCTGGAGCGGTCCCGTACGGAGGAACTGCCCAGCGAGGGCATGGTGCTGGGCGCGATCCAGGTGCCGCCCGACGGCCGGCCCGTCGTCTTCCTCAACGACCATCCGACGACCGGCGGTTACCCGGTCGTCGGGGTCGTCCCCGAACGGGCCCTCGCCGCGGCGGCGCAGGCGGTGCCGGGAACCAGGCTGCGATTCGTACGCGCCTGAGCGCGGCGGGACCCTCCCGGTCCCACCGCGCTCAGGCTCCGTGACGGAGGCCTCACGCCGCCTTGAAGGTGCGCAGTCGCAGGGAGTTGCCGACCACGAAGACCGACGAGAAGGCCATCGCGGCCCCGGCGATCATCGGGTTGAGGAGCCCGGCGGCGGCCAGCGGGAGCGCGGCGACGTTGTAGGCGAAGGCCCAGAACAAATTGGTCCGGATGGTGGACAGCGTGCGGCGGGAGAGGCGGATCGCGTCGGCGGCGGCGTTGAGGTCGCCGCGGACCAGGGTCAGGTCCCCGGCCTCGATGGCGGCGTCGGTGCCGGTGCCCATCGCGAGCCCCAGGTCGGCCTGGGCGAGGGCGGCGGCGTCGTTGACCCCGTCCCCGACCATCGCGACCGAACGGCCCTCGGCCTGAAGGCGCTTGACCACGTCGACCTTGTCCTGCGGCATGACCTCCGCGTACACCTCGTCGATGCCGACCTCGGCCGCGACGGCCTCCGCCACGGCCCGGTTGTCACCGGTGAGGAGGATCGGGGTCAGACCGAGGGCGCGGAGCCGGCGTACGGCCTCGGCGCTCGTGTCCTTGACCGCGTCGGCGACCTCCAGTACCGCCCGCGCCTCGCCGTCCCAGGCGACGGTGATCGCGGTGCGTCCGGCGGCCTCCGCGGCCTTCTTCGCCTCGGCGAGAGGGGCGGGAAGGCGGATCTCCCACTCGGCCAGGAGCTGTTCGCGCCCGACGAGGACGGTGTGGCCCTCGACGGTGCCCTGGACGCCGAGGCCGGGGATGTTGGTGAAGTCCTCGGGGGTGGGGAGGGGGCCGGTGGCGGTGGTGGCGGCGGTGGCGACGGCTTGGGCGATGGGGTGTTCGGAGGCGTTCTCCAGGGCTCCGGCGATCCGGAGTGCTTCGGTGGTGTCGGTGGTGTGGGTGGTGTGGGTGGTCTGGAGGGTCATGCGTCCGGTGGTGACGGTGCCGGTCTTGTCGAGGACGATGGTGTCGACGCGGCGGGTGGTCTCCAGGACTTCGGGGCCTTTGATGAGGATGCCGAGTTGGGCTCCGCGTCCGGTGCCGACCATGAGGGCGGTGGGGGTGGCGAGGCCGAGGGCGCAGGGGCAGGCGATGATGAGGACGGCGACGGCTGCGGTGAAGGCGGCGGTGAGTCCGGCGCCGTTGCCGAGCCAGTAGCCGAGGGTGGCGAGGGCGAGGGTGATGACGATGGGGACGAAGACGGCGGAGATGCGGTCGGCGAGGCGTTGGGCGGAGGCTTTGCCGTTCTGGGCGTCCTGGACGAGTTCGGCCATGCGGGCGAGTTGGGTGTCGCCGCCGACGCGGGTGGCTTCGACGACGAGGCGTCCGCCGGCGTTGAGGGTGGCGCCGGTGACGGTGTCGCCGGCGGTGACCTCCACGGGCACGGACTCGCCCGTGAGCATCGAGGCGTCCACGGCCGAGGAGCCCTCGACCACTGTCCCGTCCGTCGCGATCTTCTCCCCGGGACGGACGACGAAACGGTCGCCGACCTGCAACGCCGAGGTGGGGATCGTCGTCTCCGCGCCGTCGCGCAGGACCGTGACCTCCTTCGCCCCCAGCTCCATCAGAGCCTTCAGCGCCGCCCCGGCTTTCCGCTTCGAACGCGCCTCGAAGTAGCGTCCGGCGAGGATGAAGGCCGTCACCCCGGCCGCGGCCTCCAGGTAGATGTTCCCGGCGCCGTCGCTGCGGGCGATGGTGAACTCGAAGGGGTGCGTCATGCCGGCCATGCCCGCCGTCCCGAAGAACAGCGCCCACACCGACCAGAGGAACGCGGCCGACGTACCGACGGAGATCAGCGTGTCCATCGTCGCCGCGCCGTGCTTCGCGTTCGTCCAGGCGGCCCGGTGGAACGGCCAGGCCGCGTAGGTGACGACCGGTGCGGCCAGCGTCAGGGAGAGCCACTGCCAGGAGTCGAACTGGAGCGCCGGGACCATCGCCATGGCGATCACCGGTACGGCGAGGAGGACGGCGGTGACCAGCCGCTGGCGCAGGGTGGTGAGCCCGTCGTCCTCGGTCGCGTGCCGTTCCGGATCACCGCTCCCCGGGGGCGGGGCAGCGGTTTCGGCTGCGGGCGGAGCGGGCGGCCGGGCGGTGTAGCCGGTGGCCTCGACGGTGGCGATCAGATCCTCGACGGACACGTCGGTGCCCGCGTAGGTGACCTTCGCCTTCTCGGTGGCGTAGTTGACGGTGGCTTCGACGCCGTCCATCCGGTTGAGCTTCTTCTCGATACGGGCCGCGCACGAGGCGCAGGTCATCCCGCCGATCGCGAGCTCGACCGCGGTGGTACCGGCCTCGGCCCCGGCGGGGGTTTCGGCGGCGGTGGTTGCGGTGGTGGCGGAGTGCGCGGACACGGGGGTCCTCCCTGAAGCCGTCCCATATACCCCTAGGGGGTATATCTAACTCTCCTCATGTATACCCCCCTCCCCTATGAAGTGCAAGGTGTGGCGGGAGGGGTGCGTCACTCGTCTGCGGGGCCGGGTCGCGCCCCGTCGCGCCTGTGCGTTCAGATAGAGGGCTGCGCGGCCCGTCGGCCACCCGTAGGCTGGCCATTGGACTAGACCTATAGCCGTGTAGGCCTGTAGTTGTGTATCGGAGGAATGGGGACCCATGAGCAACCGTGCAGTCCTGGAGGTGATCGCTCTCGACGCGGAGGACGCGGTCGCTGCCCAGGCCGGTGGTGCAGACCGCCTCGAACTGGTCACCGACATGGCCGCCGACGGTCTCACACCGTCCCGGCAGACCTTCGCGGCGATCAGGTCCGCCGTGGACATTCCGCTGCGCGTGATGCTCAGGACGGCGGACGGCTTCGCCGCCGGTGACATCGATGTACTGGTCGGCCGGGCCCACGAGCTGCGGGAGGCGGGGGCCGAGGAGTTCGTGTTCGGCTTCCTCGACGCGGAGGGCCACGCCGACCTCGTCGCCGTCGAGCGGCTCGCCGCCGAGCTGGACGGCTGCCGGTGGACGTTCCACCGGGCGATCGACCGGTGCGTCGACCGCGACGCCCTGCGCAAGCAGCTCGCGGACCTGCCGGGCCTCGACACGTTCCTCACGGCGGGCTCCCCGGCCGGGGTGGACGCCGGTATCCCGACCCTCCTGGCCGAGGCGGCCCGCAGCGGCGAGCCGGGATACCAGGCGCGGGTCCTGGTCGGCGGCGGCCTGCACCTGCACCACCTGCCCCAGCTGCTGGCGGCGGGGATCGACGCGTTCCACATCGGCGGCGCGGCGCGGCCGGCGGGCTGGTCGGCCCCGGTCGACGCGGCGGCGGTTCGGGAGTGGCGCGAGGCGCTGGACGCCTGAGGCCCGAGGCCCGGCGGGGGAGTGGAGGGGGCGGGACCCAGGGACCGGAGAGCCCCGCCCTCCGCATCCCGCCCCCCCCGGGTCTACGCCTGATCCTGAACCAGCACCTCCGGCAACGGGGCCGAGTGCAGCACGGTCAGCCCCGACACCGCACGGGTCAGCGCCACGTACAGCCGCCGCAGCCCGGTCCGCTCGTCCGGCTCGCCGTCCACCACGGCCGCCGGCTCGTCCAGCACCACGTAGTCGTACTCCAGGCCCTTCGCCAGCGACGCGGGCACCAGCGTCAGCCGGGACGCGGCGGTGGTCTCCTCACCGGGCGAGAGATACGCATGGCCCGCCGCCTCCAGCGCCGCCCCCAGCACCGGGACGCGGGCGTCGGCCGCGATCAGCCCGATCGACCCCTCGTGGCGCAGCGACTCCTCGCAGGCGGCGACGACGGCCGCGTCCAGCTCATCCGCCGACGCCACCTCCCGCACGGCCAAGGAGCCCGGCGACTCCCGCACCGACTCCACCGCCGCCAGCCCCGGCGAGATCGCGGGCAGCAGCCGGGAGGCGTACGCGATGACCTCGCGCGGCACGCGGAACCCCGCCGTCAGTTCCTCCACCACCGCGTCCGCCTTGCCCAGGTGGAACAGCGCCTCGCCCCAGCTCTCCGTGGACCACGGGGTCGTCCCCTGCGCGAGGTCGCCGAGGACGGTGGCCGAGCCGGTCGAGCAGCGCCGCCCCACCGCCCGGTACTGCATGGGGGACAGGTCCTGCGCCTCGTCGAGCACGACATGGCCGAGCGAGTGCGTACGGGCGACGAGGTCACCGGCCTCGTCGATCAGCACGGCGTCGGCCGCCGACCACTTCGCGGACTTCACACTGCGGGCGGGCTTCGCCCACAGCAGCCGCTTCTGCTCCTCCTCGCTCAGCACCCCCTCCGCGTTCGCGGCCAGGAACTCCGCGTCGGACAGCAGCCGCAGCACGACCTTCGCCGGGTCCACGGCGGGCCAGACCGCCTTGACGGCCGCCTTGACCGCGGGATTCCGGGCCACGGCGTTCTGCACCCGGTCGTCGGGGGCCTCCCCGGCCTCCTCCATCCGTACGAGGACGGCGTGCGCGATCCGCTGCGGCAGCGCCTCGTGCGCGGCCCCGTACCGCATGTCGCGGGCCAGCAGCTCGTCGACCATCTGCTGGATCTCGTACGCGGGCACCCGCCAGCGCCGGGAGCCGCGCACCACGACGACGGGCTCGGTGGGAGCGGTCACATGCGAGCGGACGGCCCGCCGCAGCACCTCGGCCATGCGGGCGTCGCCCTTGACCACGGCGGTGGCCGCCTCGTCCTCGCCCCGCACCTCGACACCGGTGCGCACCAGATCGTCGACGGTGGCCTGCTTCACCTCCAGCTCGCCGAGGGCCGGCAGCACCTGCTCGATGTAGTGGAGGAAGGAACGGTTCGGCCCGATGACGAGGGTGCCGGTACGGGCGAGCCGCTCGCGGTGCGCGTACAGCAGGTACGCCACCCGGTGCAGGCCGACGGCGGTCTTCCCGGTGCCGGGCCCGCCCTGCACGCAGACGGTGCCGCCGAGGCCGCTGCGGACGATCTCGTCCTGCTCGGGCTGGATGGTGGCGACGATGTCGCGCATCGGCCCGACGCGGGGCCGCTCGATCTCGGCCTGGAGGAGCCGGCTGGTGTGCTCTGCCTCCGCCGGATCGGTGAGGTGCTCGTCCTCGTACGCGGTCAGCTCACCGCCCGTGTAGCCGAAGCGGCGGCGCAGCCCCACGTCCTGGGGGTCGGCGCGGGACGCCTGGTAGTACGGCTGGGAGACCGGGGCGCGCCAGTCGATGACCATCGGGTCACCGGCGGCGTCGTGGACGTGGCGGCGGCCGATGTAGAACCGTTCGCCGTCCGCGCCCTCGGCCAGTTCGCCGCCGACGGCGTGCAGATAGTCGAGGCGGCCGAAGAACAGCGGGGTGTGCGAGAGATCGGCGAGCGCCTTGATGCGGTCGTCGATCTGGGCCTGGAGCACGGCGGCGTTGACCCAGTTCGCGGTGACATCGCGGATATCGAGGGCCTGGACGTCCTCGCGCATCCCGCGCAGGGCGGCGCGGGACGCGGCGAGATGGGCACGTTCGTGCGCCAGGGGGTCGGTGCCGCCGGTGGGGTCGGGGGTGGGATCGCTCTCAGCTACGTGCGCGGGCACGGTGTTGCCTCCGGCTCTTCAACGCAGGACGGCGGGCCGCGCGCCGCGACCGGCGTGGGCCGGAGCAGGGCGGTCCGCTCGGAAGGTTGGTTCGCGTGGGTGCCGGCCGGTTTCCGTCCGGCCGACGGCGCTCCCCCGGCTGCCGGCAGCGAAAGGCCGGTACCACGGTGCGGGAGGCGGGCAGACCGGCGATTGTAGCCACAGGGCGGCGCACGGTCGAAACGAATTACAGGGTTCCGCCGGCGTACGGGCCCGGCCGGCGACGGGCTCCGCCGTCCGCACGGGCTCCGCCCGGGGGAGCGGGTCCAAGGGGTACCCGTAGGGGATGCCGGGCCCCGGCATGGCACCGCAGACCTACCCGCCCGCTCACCGGCTTCCGTCTGCGGGCCGACGCGCCCGAACGGGTGACGGGAGCACCATGGATACATGAGCACAGCCACCCTGAACCCACGCACGACCGGCCCCGCGCACGGCGCGACCGCGGCGACCGGTGACCACCGACCCCACCGCGTCGGCGACGCGCTGCGCGCCGTGAAGGTGTTCGTGACGACGGCGTTCGGCGTCGCCGTCCTGGGGGAGTACGCGGAAGAGGCGGGCGTGCGGCGGGCCCGCTGAGGGCCCGCCGCGGCCTTCTCGGTCCCTCAGCTCCCGGCGAGGAGCTCGTCCGCGTCGACGATGCGGTACGCGTACCCCTGCTCGGCCAGGAAGCGCTGGCGGTGCGCCGCGAAGTCCTGGTCGATGGTGTCGCGGGCGACGACCGAGTAGAACCGGGCCTCGTGCCCGTCGGCCTTCGGCCGCAGGACGCGGCCCAGCCGCTGGGCCTCCTCCTGGCGTGAACCGAAGGTGCCGGAGACCTGGATGGCGACGGTGGCCTCGGGCAGGTCGATGGAGAAGTTGGCGACCTTGGAGACGACGAGGACGCTGATCTCCCCGTTCCGGAACGCGTCGAAGAGCTTCTCGCGCTGGGCGTTGCTCGTCTCCCCCTTGATGACGGGCGCGTCCAGGTGTTCGCCCAGCTCATCCAGCTGGTCGATGTACTGCCCGATGACGAGCGTCTGCTCGCCGCGGTGCTTGCGCACCAGCGCCTCGGTCACCTTCCGCTTGGTGGCGGTGGTGGCGCAGAACCGGTACTTCTCCTCCGTCTCGGCGGTCGCGTAGGCGAGCCGCTCGGAGTCGGTGAGGTTGACGCGGACCTCGACGCAGTCGGCGGGCGCGATGTAGCCCTGCGCCTCGATCTCCTTCCAGGGCGCGTCGAACCGCTTGGGCCCGATGAGAGAGAACACGTCGGACTCCCGCCCGTCCTCCCGCACGAGCGTCGCGGTCAGACCCAGCCGCCGCCGGGCCTGGAGGTCGGCGGTGAACTTGAAGACGGGGGCGGGCAGCAGGTGCACCTCGTCGTAGACGACGAGCCCCCAGTCACGGGAGTCGAAGAGCTCCAGGTGCGGGTAGACGCCCTTCCGCCGGGTGGTCAGCACCTGGTAGGTGGCGATGGTGACCGGCCGGATCTCCTTGCGGGTCCCGCTGTACTCGCCGATCTCGTCCTCGGTGAGGGAGGTCCGCTTCACCAGTTCGTGCTTCCACTGGCGGGCGGAGACGGTGTTGGTGACGAGGATCAGCGTGGTGGCCTTGGCCTGGGCCATGGCACCGGCCCCGACGAGGGTCTTCCCGGCCCCGCAGGGGAGCACCACAACCCCCGACCCACCGTGCCAGAAGCCCTCCACGGCCTGCTTCTGGTAGGGCCGCAGCGCCCAGCCGTCCTCGGCCAGCTCGATCGGATGGGCCTCCCCGTCGACGTAACCGGCGAGGTCCTCGGCAGGCCACCCGAGCTTGAGCAGCGTCTGCTTGACCTGCCCGCGCTCGGAGGGGTGCACGGCCACGGTGTCCGGGTCGATCCGGGCCCCGACCAGCGGCTGGACCTTCTTCGACCGGAGGATCTCCTCCAGCACGGGCCGGTCGGTGGTGGTAAGCACGAGCCCGTGCACGGGGTGCTTGGAGAGGGTGAGCCGCCCGTACCGCGCCATCGTCTCGGCGATGTCGACCAGGAGCGCGTGCGGCACGGGATACCGGGAGTACTCGACGAGCGCGTCGACGACCTGCTCGGCGTCGTGCCCGGCGGCGCGGGCGTTCCACAGCCCGAGCGGGGTGACCCGGTACGTGTGGATGTGCTCGGGCGCACGCTCCAGCTCCGCGAACGGCGCGATGGCACGACGGCAGGCGTCCGCCTGGTCGTGGTCGACTTCGAGGAGCAGCGTCTTGTCGCTCTGGACGATGAGGGGTCCGGTCACGCGCTTCGGCCCTTTCTGCGGGGTACGGCCACGGCTGCGGCCAAACGTCCAGTGTGCATCATGCGCGGGCGATCACGCCTGGCTCCCGCCGGGACGGGCCCGCCGCTGCGGCCCGAACCGCACCGGCACCCCCGGGGAATACAGCACGCTCATCGGCTCCCCGACGGGTGCGGGCAGTCCGCCCGCCGCGACCAGGTCCTCGTCGCACTCCAGCAGCTCCGCCCGGTGGAGCGGCCACCGGGGATGGACGTTGGGGAGGTGGGCGGTCCGCCCGAAGAACGCGGTGTGCAGGGCCCAGCGGGCGGTCAGGAAGTGCTCCAGCGGTGTGGGTTCGGCGATCGCGTCACCGGGCCGGAGCACGATCCTGCTCCCCGCCCCGCGCGGACCGGGCCACCGGCGCCTGCTCGTGTACGTGACGGTGCCGCCGGACCGCTCGATGCCCATCCGGGACCACACGTACGGCAACCGGACCGCGGCCCGCGCCACGAGGACCGGGACGAGCCGGGAGGCGTCGAGGGACCGGAAGACGACAGCACGCCGACCGCGTCCGTCGACGGAGTACAGCCGGACGTTGGTCTCGGGAAAGGTCCCCAGGTACGGAATCCCCGGCAGCCCGAGCACCCCCACCCGGTACATCCGGAACGCCACGAGCCCCACGTACGTCGTCGCCCCGTCGAACGTGTCCGGCACCGTCCCCGGCGGCAACAGCGGCGCGACGTCCGCCGGGTCGACCGCCCAGTGCAGGAACGCCAGATCCAGCCAGGACTGCGTGAGCAGGGGCGGCATCGGGGCGGCGGGCGGGTGCGGCGACACCGGCTCGGGTGACACCGGGCCGGTGGCGGGGCGGGCTGTGGACATGCCCGCAGCATCGCAGACGGGTACGCCCGCAGACGAGAAGCGGCCGCCCCTACCCCTCCTCCGCCAGCTCCGCCACCCCCGTGATCCGGTGCAGCGGGTAGGTGCGGACCTCGTCGGCCGTGTGGTCGTAGGCCGTGACGAAGCCGCCCTCCACGCGGACCGGGGCGATCACGCGTTGGCTGGCCGCGCCGTCCGCGTTGACGTAGCCGATCCAGACCGTGGAGCCCGTCATCGCGGCCGCCTGGACCGTGGCCAGGGTCTCGGCGGGGGTGGTGCGGGGGAGGGCGCCGGAGGGGCCGGTCGACGGCGTGCCCTCCGGTGGCTCCTTGCGGGCCACCGTGGCGGCCGTGTCGCCCGCGCGGATGGCCCGGACCGCCGCGCCCAGGAGGGTGTCGTCCGGGACCGGGGGGCCTTCGGGGACCGGGACGGGAGGGGTGCGGGGCGGGGTGCGGCGGGCGCCGGCCCGGGTGATCAGGACGTCGCCCTCGGCGGATTCGGCGGCCGGTGCGTAGCCCATGTCGCGCAGGGCTTCGAGGAGGGAGCCGGGATCGGACTGGGCGGCCAGGACCGTGGGGGCCAGCCGGCGCAGGCGCAGGCCCGTGGAGCGGCGGTCGGCCAGGATCTCGTTGAGGACCGCCTCGTCGTCGCAGCGCACGTACGCGGACGCCGCCCCGATCCGCAGGTGCCCGTGGCGGCGGGCCACGTCGTCGATGAGGTAGCTCAGCGGCTGCGGTACCGGCGTACGGCTGTGTGCGGCCAGGAACGCGTGCAGGTCGGCCGCCGCCTGCCCGGCGTCCAGGGCGCGGCGGACGGAGCCGGGCGTGAAGCGGTACACCGTCGCCCCGCCCTTCGACTCCACGTCGGCCAGGACGGAGAGCGTGTCCGCCAGCGGGCGTTCCAAGGGGCCCGGGGCCACCGCCGTCAGGTCCGCCTGGAGCAGGACGTGGTCCAGGGGCTCGGGGAGGAGCGGCGCCAGGAGGGCCGCCGCCGTCTCCTCGCCCTCGTTCAGGAGGGCGCGGGCCTGTGCGGACAGCGCGCCCCGGCCCGTGATGCCCAGCAGCTCCGCCTCGTTGAGTGTCCACAGGGCCAGGCGGGAGCGGAGGTCCGAGCCCTCCGACGTCGGCGCCGAACCGCGCAACGGGCGCTCCCAGCGCAGCCGTCGCAGCAGCGACTCGGGCTCCGGCGCGGTGCCCGGCGGGAGTTCGGCGAACAGGGCCAGTACCCGGCGGCGCACGTCGGGGGCGGCCGAGCGGTCCAGCTCCGGGCCGAGCGCGGACAGGGCCCGCCCCTTGGCGTCCTGGCCGCCGACCAGGCCCGGGGTCCGGGTGGCGGCGAGCCAGGCGGTGGCCAGATGCGTCCAGCGGTCCTCGGCGGACAGGTCGCGCCACTCGTCGGACGCGGGCGTCGGCGCGTACCGCTCGTCGGTCTCCCCGTCGGAGGCCAGCAGCCCCGCCCCGTAGGCCAGTTCGATCCAGAACGCGGCGACGGGCTCGGTCACGTCCAGCGAGGTCGCGGCGCGCTTCAGCTCCCGTACGCTCAGGCCGCCCGCCCGCAGGATCGTGGGGCCGCCGCCGTCCCAGAGCTTCAGCAGCTCCTCGACCGTGGACAGCGCCGTGAACGCCTGACCCGCCGCCGCCCTGTCCACAGCCTGTGGATCCCGTTCGGCCGCCGCCGCGACGGCCGGGGGGACCGGTTCCGGCACGCGGTGCGCGCGCCCGGCCCGGAGATGGAGCGCCGCCTCGCGCGGCAGGACCACCGTGCGCGTCGACACCGGCAGCAACAGGCCCCGGTCGCGCAGCCACTTGACGGGAGGAGTGGGGTTGGGCGTGACCTCCCCGTAGGGCGGGCCCCACACCAGCCGGTCCAGCACCGACAGCGCCTCCACCGGAGCCGTGTCCAGCAGTTCCGCCATCCGCGTCCGATCCGTGAACAGGGCGGACAGCGCGGCCACCGCCGAGACCGGGTCGTGCGTCGCGGGCAGGCCCGCCGCCGCCAGGATCTCCTGGAGGCGGCCCGGCGACATGCCCGCCGTCGCCTCCGCGACCGTGGGGCCCAGGCCCGTGGGGGAGGGGTGCTGCGGCGACGGGGCGAGCAGTTCGCGGGCGGTGCGCACCAGCCGCAGCCGGTCGTCCCCGCCCCAGACCAGGGCCTGTTCGCGCAGCGTCACCAGCGCGCCCGGCAGCGCGGCGGTGATCGCCGCGCCCACGTCGTCGCGCTGCTCGCCGTCGTCAAGGCCGTCGCCGGTGAGCAGGGAGAGCAGAGTCTCGTACGGTGCCGGGTCCGGGGCCACCGCCAGCGCCTCGGCGGTCTGCAGCGCGAACCGGTCCAGGTGCTCCAGCGCGCGGACGACCGACGCCCGGGTACCGGCCCGGGTGGCGAGCTGCGTGATGTCGTTCGGCACCGGATTGAGGAGGTCGGGGCGGGCACGCAGCAGCCCGGCCAGCGATTCGTCGCCCCGGGCGCGCAGGGCTTCGGCGAGCGTGCGCGGTGGTGTGGTCGTCCCCATCCGTCCCACGGTAGCCGCTGGAACGCTACCGTCGGGGCAGGGCCGGGTAGAGGGGATGCGCCGCGTGGGGATCGAGAGCGACCAGCTCGTGTACGACTACCTGAGCCGGGTCGGCGACCTGGCTCAGCAGCAACAGCTCCCGTCGGGGGCCCGGATGCGGCTCGTCTCGACGCTGCGGGGTGAGATCGACCGCCGACGCACCACGGAGGGCGCGGACTCCCCGGCGGCCGTGCGGCGCATCATCGGCAGGCTCGGCAGCCCGGACGAACTGGTCGCCGCGGCGGCGCGGTCCGCCGACGGCCCGGCCCCGCTGCCGTCCGCCGGGGCCGGTGCGGGCAGCGGGGAGCCGCGGCGGCGGGGACTGCCCCGGCCCCGGAGCGGGCTGCTGCGGAAGGAGCCGGGGGAGGCCGGTCCCCCCGCGGACGAGGGGCGGGAGGCCACGGCTCCACGGATGCCGAAAGCCGGTTTCGGGCGGGGCGCGTCGCGCCGCGAGCCGGAGGGGCGTGCGGATGAGGCCGGTGGGGCGGGAGCCGTCCCTGCTGACGGTGCCGCCGCCGTGCCTCGTCCCGGGCCCGCCCCCGACGACGTCCACGCCCCGGACGACGTCCCCGTCCGCGCCTGGCCCGACCCCTCCGCCCCGCACATGCTCGGCCAGGACCAGCAGGGAGGCGCGGACGACGCGACCGACTGGTGGCGCCTGGAGCCGGGGCCCTTCGACGAGGGGACCGCCGTCCCCGGGTTCTTCGGTGGCATCGAGGCCCCGGAACTGCTCGGCAGGCGGCCGGTCCCCGTCGACCGGGACAAGAAGGGGGCGAAGGGCGAGGAGGAGGACGGGGCAGGCAGCCCGGAGGGCGCGGGCGACGGCAGGGCCGGGGATGCCGAAGGCACCGCCGCCCGCCGCCGCGCCCTGCGCCTCGTGAAGCTCCGCCGCCGCAAGCCCGCTGCCGTCGTCGCCGAACCCGCGGTCGCCGCCCCCGGCCCCCGCGGCGGCTTCGCCCACCCGCTGCTGCTCCTGGCCGCCGTCCTGCTCATCGCCGGCGTGGTCACCGGTTCCTGGCTGCCGCTGGCGGGCGGCTGGCTGATCGCTTACAGCTCGCGCACCCTCTCCCGTACGGAGGCGAAGTGGGCGGCGCTCGGCCTCCCGGGCGTCGTGGCGGCCGGGGCCCTGGTGTGGGTGTGGGGGCGGATGGAGGGGCGCTGGGGCGAGCCGATCCGCGAGGGCGCGATGCGGGACGTCCTGCTGGAAACCTGGCCGGTGGTCGTCCGGGTCGCCGCCGTCGCCTCCGCGCTCTACCTGGTGTGGCGGGCGCGGAGGCGTACGGGGTGAGAGCCGGGCCCCCGGCTCTCGGCCGGGGAAGACGGCTACTTCGTCAGGCTCTTGTGGAGTTCGCCGAGGATCTTGTCGGCCGCCGTGTAGCCGATGCCCTGGATCCACAGCTGGTCGTCGACCGCGAAGACCTTGCCGTTCTTCACCGCGTCCATGTTCTTCCACAGGCCGCTGCCCGTGGTCTCCGTCTCCTTGGCCTTCTTCGGGTCGCCGTACGTCGAGTGGAAGACCACGTCCGCGTCCGCGAGGTCGATCCTCTCGGGGCTGACGTCGTAGGAGAAGCCGTCCTCGGCCTTGTCGGTGATCGCGGGGCGGCCCAGCCCCACATCGGCCAGGATCGTCGCGATGTAGTTCTTCCTGCCGTAGATACGGATGTCCGCACCCTCGACGAAGCGGACCATGCTGACCTCGGTCGCGGCGACCCTCTCCTTGCCGCCGAGCGCCTTCGTCACGTCCGCCACGTGGTCCGCGTACCCGTCCGCGACCATCTTCGCCTCGGCCTCCTTGCCGAGGGCCTCCGCGTGGACCTGGAAGTTCTCCTTCCAGGGGTAACCGGTGTTCTCCGTCATCACCGTCGGCGCGATTTTGGACAGCTCGTCGTACTTGTCGCCGTGCCGGATCTTGCTCGTGAGGATGAGGTCGGGCTTCAGAGCGGCGATGGCCTCCAGGTTCGGGGTCATCATCCGGCCGACGTCCTCGATTCCCGCGACCTGGTCCTTCGGCAGGTAGCCGAGGAAGCCCGACGCCACGTCCGCGTGGGTCGCGCCGACCGGCTTCACCCCGAGGGTGAGGGCCGAGTCCAGTTCGGCGGTGTCCAGGACGACCACCCGCTGCGGGGCCTTCTCGACCTTCACGTCGCCCATCGCCGTCTTCACCGTACGGGTGGTATCGGAGCCGGACGCGGCGTCGGAGCCGGAGTCGTCGGACGAGCCGCAGGCGGCCAGGGTCAGCGCGGCGACGGTCGCCAGGGACACGGCGGACAGGGCACGGGGGCGGAAGCTGCGCGGGGTCATGGTCACAGGACCTTTCCGGGGGTCGGTGCGGAGACGGAGGGGGAGGGCGACGAAGGGGTCCACGGAGCGCCCGGGACGACGAGCGGCGAGCCCGTCACTGGGTCCGGGACGATCACCGCCTCCAGGCCGAAGACCTCGCGGACGAGTTCGGCGGTGACGATGTCCCCGGGTGCGCCCTCCGCCACGATCCGGCCCTCCTTCATGGCGACCAGACGGTCCGCGTACCGGGCGGCCTGGTTGAGGTCGTGCAGCACGGTGACGACCGTGCGGCCCCGGGCGCCGTCCGCGGCGGGGGCCGCCAACTGGCGTACCAGGTCGAGGACTTCCACCTGGTGGGCGATGTCCAGATACGTCGTCGGCTCGTCGAGGAGCAGCAGGTCCGTGTCCTGGGCCAGCGCCATCGCGATCCACACCCGCTGACGCTGACCGCCCGACAGCTCGTCCACCGCCCGGTCGGCCAGCTCCGTCACATCCGTACGGGACATGGCGTCGGCCACCGCCCGCTCGTCCTCGTCCGACCACTGCTGCCACCAGCTCTGGTGCGGCTGGCGGCCCCGCGCGACCAGGTCGGAGACGGTGATCGCCTCGGGCGCCACCGGGGTCTGCGGGAGCAGTCCGATGGACCGGGCGATCTGCTTCGTCGGTATCCGCGCCAGCTCCGTACCGTCCAGCAGGACCGCCCCGCCGCGCGGCCTCAGCAGCCGGCCGAGCGCCCGCAGGGTGGTGGACTTGCCGCAGGCGTTCGGGCCGACGATGACGGTGACCTGCCCATCGGGCACGGTGAGGTCCAACTCGTGGACCACGGTGCGGTCCTCGTACGCGAGGGTGAGGGAGCGGGCGGCCAGGCGGGAGCCCGGCTGCGCTGCGTCGGTCGTCGGGCTCATGCGGTGCCTCCACTGCGGCTACGGTGACCGCGGATGATCAGCCAGATCAGATACGGGGCGCCGACCGCCGCCGTGAGGACGCCCACCGGCAGTTCGGTGGGGGAGAACAGCCTGCGGGCCAGCAGATCGCCGAGGACGACGATCACCGCGCCCAGCAGCGCCGAGGACAGCAGCGGGATCTGCGCGGTCCGGGTCATCCGGCGGGCGATCTGCGGGGCGAGCAGCGCCACGAAGTCCACCGGGCCCGCCGTGCCCGTCGCCACGGACGCCAGGACCACGCCGAGGGCGACGAGTCCGAGCCGTACGCGCCCCAGACGTACGCCGAGGCCGGTCGCGGTGTCGTCGTCCATCGTGACGGTGCGCTGGGCGCGGGCCGCCCAGGCGATGGCGGGCAGCAGCACCAGCAGCGTCCAGCCGATCGGGGCGGCCTCCGACCAGCCCCGCCCGTTGAGCGAACCGGTCATCCAGATCTGCGCCTGCTGGGCGACGAGGTAGTCGCCCTTGGTCAGGAACAGCGTGGTCACCGACCGCAGCGCGACGGCGAAGCCGATGCCGATGAGGACGAAGCGGGTGGCGTGCAGGCCGCCGCGCCAGGCGAAGACGTAGACGAGCGCCGCCGCGGCCACTCCGCCGATGACGGAGAGGTAGGGCAGGACCGTGTACGAGGTGATGCCGAAGGTCATCGCGCCGACCGTGAGCGCGCTCGCGCCCTGGCTGATGCCGATGATGTCCGGGCTGGCCAGCGGGTTGCGGGCGACCGTCTGGATCAGCGCCCCGGCGACCCCGAACGCGGCGCCGACCAGCAGCCCGACGACCATGCGCGGCAGCCGCAGCGTGCCCACGACCAGCTCGGCCGACGACGGCTGCCCGAGGATCACCCTCACGACCTCGCCGGGCGCGACGAAGCTCTCCCCGACGCAGAGGTAGGCGACGCAGACGGCGGCGAGGAGGACGAGCAGGGCCGCCGCCACGACGGACGCCCTGCGGTGCAGCAGGAACCGGCCGCGCGGCCCGGCCTTCACGACGGCGTACCCGGCGGGCCGGACCCGTACGGACGTCGAGGCCCCCACGGTCCTGACGGCCACGGGCGCGTTCATGGAGGTCCCGCTCATGCCGGCACCGCCTTCCGGCGTACGAGGGCGACCAGGAACGGCACCCCGATCAGCGCCGTCATCACGCCCGCCGGGACCTCGCCGGGCGGGAACACGATCCGGCCGACGACGTCCGAGACGAGCAGCATCACGGGCCCGGTCAGCGCCGCCATGGGCAGCACCCAGCGGTGGTCGTTGCCGACGACCGCGCGGGCGATGTGCGGGACGGCGAGCCCGATGAACGCGATCGGCCCGGCGGCGGCGACCCCGACCCCGGTCAGCACGGTCGCGCCGACACCGCCGACGATCCGGACCGCCGCGACGTTCTGCCCGAGCCCCTTCGCCACGTCCTCGCCGAGCGCGAGCGCGTCCAGGCCGCGGGCGACGGCGAGCACGAGCACCGTCCCGACGAGGAGGAACGGCCACACCTGCTGGACGACGGCCGCCTCCCGGCCCGCGATCGAACCGACCTGCCAGAAGCGGAACTCGTCCAGCGCGGACGCCTTCGTCGTGAGGATCCCCATCGTCACCGACACCAGCAGCGCGTTGATCGCCGCACCGCCGAGCGCGAGCTTCACCGGGGTCGCGCCGCCGCGTCCCCGGGAGGCGACGGCGTACACGGCGACCGAGGCGACGGCCGCGCCCGCGAAGGCGAACCACACATAGCCGGTGAGCGTGTGGACCCCGGCGAACGCGATGGCCATCACCACGGCCACCGACGCGCCCTGGCTGATGCCGAGGATGCCGGGGTCGGCGATGGGGTTGCGGGTGATGCCCTGGAGCACCGTGCCCGCGAGGGCCAGCGCCGCGCCGACCATCAGCCCGATGAGCGTGCGCGGCACCCGCATCGTGCGGATCACCTCGGCGGCGTCCGAGTGCCCGCCGTGCAGCAGGGCGTCGACCACCTCGCCCGGCGGGATGGACCGCGCGCCCACGGCGAGGCTCAGCAGGACGGCCAGCAGCAGGGCGACGACGGCCGCGGCCGTCGCGGTCGCGCGTCGGGTGAGGCGGGGTGCGCGGGGCACACCGCAAGGCGCGGCGGCCCGCACGGGCGCTGACGCTGACATGGGAACCAATCGGGACGGACGCGGAAGGCGGCGGTACGTGCCGGGCCGGTAAGGCTTGGCTAAGTACGCGCTTCAGTCTAGGCGGCGCGATTTCGCCCCCGACAGCGGCCGGTCGGCAGAATGGCAGGCATGGCATCCACGGTTCAGCACCCTCTGACGGTCGGCTTCGACCTCGACATGACGCTCATCGACTCCCGCCCCGGCATCGCCGCCGCCTTCCGGGTCCTGTCCGCGGAGACGGGGGTGCCGATCGACGAGGAACTGGTCGTGAGCCGGCTCGGCCCGCCGCTGGAGACGGAACTGGCGCACTGGTTCCCGGCCGAACAGGTGGCCGCCGTCGGTGACCGCTACCGGCAGCTCTACCCCGACCACGCGATAGCGCCCAGCACGGCCCTCCCCGGAGCACGGGAGTCCGTGGACGCGGTGCGGGCGCTCGGCGGCCGGGCGATCGTCGTGACGGCGAAGTACGAGCCGAACGCCAAGCTGCACCTCGCGCACCTCGGGATCGAGCCGGACACGGTGATCGGCTCGCTCTGGGCGGAGGCCAAGGGCGAGGCGCTGAGGGAGCACGCGGCGCGGGTGTACGTGGGCGACCACGTGGGAGATGTACGAGGAGCGCGCGCGGCAGGCGCCCTGTCGGTGGCCGTGACGACGGGCCCGTGCGACGAGCGGGAGCTGCGGACGGCCGGCGCTGACGTGGTGCTGGCGGACCTGACGGAGTTCCCGGCCTGGCTGGCCGCCTTCGCCGCGGAACGGGCGGCGTAGGCGGCAGGGGAGAACCCGGGCCCCTACGGGTTGGTGGCCCGTTTCGGCGAGTTCACCCACGCCGAGCGGACCACGCCCGCCCCGGCGATCAGGAACCCGACGCCCATCAGCATGCAGACGCCGTACGCGATCGGCGGGAACGGGTCCGTACCGAGGAACAGAGGGGCGACGGTGACCAGCGTGGCCAGTGCGCCGACGAAAAAGACGATCGCGCCGACCTGAACGAGCCGGTCGCCTGCGCCTGAAGGAGTAGTACTCACGCGACCAGGGTAGTTCCCAGCCCGGAGGAACTCTCCGGCGACGTCTTGTCACCGGCCGTAGGGCCATTAGCCTGGGACCGGGCGGGTCACGGTGACCCGCTGTATTGCTATCCGGTGCTTTTCGGAGCCGTTTTCCGGCTCTCCCGCACACCGACGAGTACGAGGACGAGGACAGACGTGCCCACCGGCAAGGTCAAGTGGTTCAACAGCGAGAAGGGCTTCGGCTTTCTCTCCCGCGACGACGGCGGCGACGTCTTCGTCCACTCGTCGGTACTCCCTGCCGGAGTCGACGCACTCAAGCCCGGCCAGCGCGTGGAATTCGGCGTGGTCGCGGGCCAGCGCGGCGACCAGGCCCTTTCCGTGGTGGTCCTCGACCCCACCCCGTCCGTCGCGGCCGCACAGCGCCGCAAGCCGGACGAGCTGGCGTCGATCGTGCAGGACCTGACGACGGTCCTGGAGAACATCACGCCGCAGCTGGAGCGGGGCCGCTACCCCGACAAGGCCGCAGGCGCGAAGATCGCGGGCCTGCTGAGGGCGGTCGCCGACCAGCTCGACGTGTAGGGACGCGACGCGCGGATACGGTTCAGGCCCGGCTCTCGGCGAGGAGCCGGGTCGACCGGCCCGGGGCCGACTGCCCGCCGCCCGTCGCCCCCCGCCCGTCGCTCAGGGAAACGCCAGCGCGTCCGGGCCCAGCGGGGGGACCAGCCCTTCGGCCGCCGCGCGGGTGAGCAGGCCGCGGACCGCCGCGTAGCCGTCCTCGCCGAGGTCGGCGGTGAACTCGTTCACATACAGCCCGATGTGCTGGTCCGCGACGGCCGGGTCCATCTCCTGGGCGTGCTCCAGTACGTACGGCCGGGAGACCTCCGGGTGGTCCCAGGCGAGGCGGACCGAGCTGCGGGCGGCGTCGGCCAGGCGGAGCAGGGTCTCCTCGCCGAGGGAGCGCCTGGCGATGATCGCGCCGAGCGGGATCGGGAGGCCGGTGGTGTCCTCCCAGTGGCGCCCCATGTCGGCCAGGTTGTGGAGCCCGAAGTTCCGGTAGGTGAAGCGGGCCTCGTGGATGACCAGGCCGGCGTCCACCTTGCCGTCCCGTACGGCGGGCATGATCTCGTCGAACGGCATCACGACGACCTCGCCGACGCCGCCCGGGACCATCTCCGCCGCCCAGAGCCGGAACAGCAGGTACGCCGTCGAGCGCTCGCTCGGCACGGCGACGGTCCGGCCGGTCAGGTCGAGGCCCAGCTCCTTGCTGAGGACCAGCGGACCGCACCCCCGGCCCAGTGCCCCGCCGCAGGGCAGCAGCGCGTACTCGTCCAGGACCCAGGGCAGGACGGCGTACGACACCTTCAGGACGTCCAGCTCGCCGCGTTCGGCCATGCCGTTGGTGATGTCGATGTCGGCGAAGGTCACGTCCAGCGCGGGCGCGCCGGGGACCCGGCCGTGCGCCCAGGCGTCGAAGACGAAGGTGTCGTTGGGGCAGGGCGAGTAGGCGATCCGGATCGCGTCCCCGGCCGGGCTGTCGCTAGCTGCGGTGTCGGTCGTCATGCCGGTTCAACCTTCCAGGTCCTCGTGGCTGTTCCAGCCTTCCAGTACGGATGCCGCCTTTCCGAACGCGTCGGTGAGCGCGGCCAGCGCGTCGCCGATGCGCCAGGCGTCCCGGTCGCGGGGGCCGACGGCGTTCGAGACGGCCCGCACCTCCAGTACCGGCACGCCGGCCCGGGCGGCGGCCTCCGCGACCCCGAAGCCCTCCATGGCCTCGGCCAGCGCCCCCGGGTGCGCGGCGAGCAGGGCGCCGGCGCGTTCGGCGGAGCCGGTCACGGTGGAGACGGTGAGTACGGGGCCGGTGGCCGCGCCGGCGGCGGCCGCGACCTCCCGTACCAGCGTGGGCGGCGGGGTGAAGCGGTCCCGGCCGAAGCCGAGCGCGGTGACCGGCAGGAAGCCGTCGGGGGTCTCCGCTCCCAGATCGGCGGCGACGATACCGTCCGCCACGATCAGCGAGCCGAGCGGGGTCACGGGGGTGAACGCCCCGCCGATCCCGGCCGAGACGACGAGCCCGTACGGAGCGGACGCCGGTGCCCCGGCTGCCGGTGCCCCGGACGCCAGGGCGAACGCGGTGGCCGCCGCTGCGGCGGCCGGTCCCGCCCCGCCCGCCAGGACGTCGAACGCGCCGCGGCGGTGCAGCTCGGCCCCCGGCAGCGCCACGCGCTCCTCGGCGTCCCCGAACGCACGCGTGACCGCGTCCCGTTCCACCGGGACAGCGGTCACGACGAGCACACGCACGGATGTCAGCCTCAGAGTCGAGGACGGGGAGCAGAGGGGTCGAGCGGGCGGAGGGGCCGGTCCCCAGGCGCCGGGGTCAGTCCTTGTCCTTGTTCTTGAACTCGAACTGCCAGACGCCCGTGAGCTTCTTGCCCTTGGTCTCCACGATGGAGACGGTCGTCTTCTCGGCGGTCTGGCCCGTCTGGCTGGCGAGGAACGCGTTCCCGGGGATCGTCCGGTACGTGTTCTTGTACGGCTCCTGCTCGGCCTGCTGGCCGTTGATGAAGAGCGTCCAGCCGTTCTCGGCGATCTCGGGGTCGACGCCGAAGCGGACCTTGTCGTCCATGGAGATCTTGACGACCTTGTCCGCCTTCTTGTTCAGGCAGCCCTGGATCAGCGATTCCTTGATCGGGTCGCCGTCGTTGTAGCAGGCGGCCTCGGTGTTCACCGAGTCGCTGCCGACCGTCACGGTCGCGAGCGGCGTCGGCTTGTCGCAGGCGGAAAGGACAAGGAGTCCCGCGGACACGGCACCAAGAGCGACGCCGATTCGACGGCCCTTACCGGAGAAGAACGCAACGGTCATGGGCCGAAGGCTATCGGTCGTCCTCGCTCACGCCACGCGGGGGTGCGGCGTGCCGCGCCGCGCCGCCCCCAGGAGGCCCCGTACGGAGGCGGCCGCCCCGAGCGCGAGGATGCCCGCGGCGACCGACATGCCGAGCCCCGCGTTGAGCGGCAGGGCGATGCCGATACCGCCGCCGACCACCCAGGCCATCTGGAGCAACGTCTCGGACCGGGCGAACGCGGAGGTGCGGACCTCCTCGGGCACGTCCCGCTGGATCATCGCGTCGAGCGACAGCTTGGACAGGGCCTGGGTGAAGCCCGCGACCGCGGCGAGGGCCGCGACCAGCACGGTGGAGAAGAACACCGCGGCGAGGACCGCCACGCTCAGCGCGAGCCCCAGCACCGTCGCGACGATCACCTCGGGGCCGCGCGCCCGGAGCCAGGAGCCCACCGCCGTACCGCAGGCGTTGCCGACCCCGGCCGCCACGCCGACGATGCCGAGCGAGACCGCCGCGCTCTGCCCCGCCAGCGGGTGCTCGCGCAGCAGGAACGCCAGGAAGAAGATGAGGAAGCCGGAGAGGGCCCGGTGCGCGGCGTTGGCCTGGAGGCCGTGCAGGACGGACCCGCCCACGGACCGCAGCCCGGGCGGCCGCTCCTTGGCCGGTTTCTCCCCGTTGCCGGCCCTGCCACCGCTCCTGCGCAGCCCGGCCCGGGTGCTGCCCTTCCTCCCGGCCTCCCGGCCCGGGGCGGGAGGCCGGGAGGCGGCCCCGTCGTGGTGCGGGACGATCAGCCGCGCCCGGCGCTCGCCCTTCGCGGAGTCGACCTTGTGCGGCAGGGTGAAGGCGAGGAAGGTCCCCGCGACGAAGATCGCGCACGCGCCGTAGAGCGGCCAGGCGGAGCCGATGGTCTGGAGGCCGGCCCCGATCGGGGCCGCCACCCCGGTGGCCAGCAGCCCGGCCAGGGTGACCCGGGAATTGGCCTTCACCAGGGAGAAATTCGGTGGCAGGAGGCGGGGCACGACCGCGCTGCGCACCACGCCGTACGCCTTCGACGAGACCAGGACGCCCAGCGCGGCCGGATACAGCTCGAGTCCCCCGGTGGCGACCGCGCCCGACATGGTGACCGCCAGCAGCGCACGGGCCAGCATCGCGCCCGCCATCGCGGCGCGGCGGCCGTGCGGCAGACGGTCCAGCAGCGGGCCGATCACCGGGGCGAGCAGGGTGAAGGGGGCCATGGTGATGGCGAGGTAGAGGGCGACGCGCCCGCGCGCCTCGTCGGTCGGCACGGAGAAGAAGACGGTGGAGGCGAGGGCGACCGTGATCATGACGTCGCCCGCGCCGTTCACGGCGTGCAGTTCGATCAGTTTGCCGAGGCCGGACTCGCCCGCGCCGTGGGCGTGCGTCGCCTTGCGGATGGAGCGCGCCGTGCCGGTGAACGGGGCGCGCAGGGCATGGCCCGCCGCCCGTCCCGCCCTGCGGAGCGGGCCGGGACCGTCGTGCGACCTGGCGGCAGTCACCTCGTCATAGTGCCCCAACCCCGGCCGGTATGAACGGTGATCGGCCGCGGACTCGCGCGGGTTGCCGAGGGCGACGCCCTGTCGGGCGAGCCGCGGCGGTGCCGTACGCGGACGGGCGCCGGGGGAACGGATCCGGCACGTTTGGGACGGGCAGGTGGGCGCAGCGCGGCGGAGAGGGTAGCGTGCGTAACGCGCCACCGGCGGTTGTTCTTGGCCGCGCGCCTCTCGGCGATCCCGCAGAATGGGTGGCAGAAGGCGCGCCCGAGGCAGGCACAACGGGTGTGGACGTCGACGCGGCCCCCAGGTCCGCTCCGCCCGCACTTGTCTGGCCGAAAACGGCAATCGTGCAGCAGCTGGCGCGCTCGTGAGACTGGCGTATGGAGAGAAGCGAAGACCTGTGAGTGCTGCGACGACCACGCGAAGCCGTACGACCCGTGCGACCCGTACCCCGGTTCCCGACCGCCTGTGCGCCGAGGCGGTCGACCTTGCTCGGTCGGCCGCCGAGGAGGCCGCCGCGCCCGGTGTGGTCGGTGAGCACGTCGGCGTGGTCTCCGAGGGGGACCGGGTCGTCACGCACTACTTCGAGGCCAAGGAGCCCGGCTACCGCGGCTGGCGCTGGGCGGTGACGGTGGCGCGGGCCTCCCGCGCGAAGAACGTCACCCTGGACGAAACGGTGCTGCTGCCGGGGGCGGACGCGCTCCTGGCGCCGGAGTGGGTGCCGTGGAGCGAGCGGCTGCGCCCCGGCGACATGGGCCCCGGGGACCTGCTGCCCACCGAGGCGGAGGACCTGCGCCTGGAGCCCGGCTGGACCGGCGAGGACGAGCCGCCGCCGAACTCCGTGGTCTCCGAGGAGCTGGCGGAGCTGGTCGACTCGGAGGACGCCGAGCTGACGGACCGGCCGGTGGCCGCGACCAGCCGGGGTTCCATCGCCGCGGTGGCCGAGGAACTGGGTACGCGCCGGGCGCGGGTGCTGTCGCGGTACGGGCTGTACGAGGCGGCCGACCGGTGGGACGAGGCGTTCGGCCCGCAGACGCCGATGGCCCAGGCGGCCCCGGCGACGTGTGTCAGCTGTGCGTTCCTGATCCCGATGGCGGGCTCGCTGAAGCAGGCCTTCGGGGTGTGCGCGAACGAGTTCGGTCCGGCGGACGGGCATGTGGTGTCGCTGGCGTACGGGTGCGGTGGGCACTCGGAGGCGGCGGTGATGCCGAAGCCGGTGCGGCCGGCGGATCACGCGCTGGACACGATGCGGGTGGACGCGTACGCGTTGCGGCCGGAGCGGGGCGAGGGCTCGGTGCCCGCCGAGGCGGACGGCGACGCGGAGGACCTGGGGCACTCCTGACGCTCCTGCCCGCTGCGGGGTCCGGGCTCGCGGCGCCCGGGCATCGCGGCGCACTTTCGGCCAGCCCCGTTTTGGTGGGTCTATCCAGCCCGTCCGGCGTTTGAGGACGGAACCACCGACGTGGTCCGGGACACGGCTTCGAGGGCCCGGGCTCCTGGAACCTGCTCAGTGACCGCTCACCCGCGCACGGGTTCCGTCCTCAAACGCCGGACGGGCTTGAAGGGGCACAGGCCGTCGCGGACACCGGCTTGGCCCGGGACGCCGGTACGGGAGGGGCGGCGCGCGCGGTACCTTCGGGCGCACACTGGGCCGCACAGGCATACGCGGGCCACCCACAACGCGGACGGAGTCGAGAGCGTGAGCATGAAGGCGACCGAGGGGGCCGATCCGTTCGGGACGGCACGGCTGCGGCGCGGCGTGCTCGACGCGTGGGGCGCCGGGCCCGCCCGGTTCCGGGAGGACGCCAACGCCGAGGAGGACCTCGCGCTCGGCGGCTACCGCGACCGCCTCGTCGTCGAGCTGGCCCAGAACGCCGCCGACGCCGCCGCCCGCGCCGGGGCCCCCGGCCGGCTCCGCCTCACCCTGCACCCCGCCGCCCCCGGCGACCCGGACGCCCGCTGCGTGCTGGCCGCCGCCAACACCGGCGCGCCCCTGGACGCGACCGGCGTCGAGTCCCTGAGCACCCTGCGGGCCTCCGCCAAGCGCGAGGGCCACGAGTCCGCGGTGGGCCGCTTCGGCGTCGGGTTCGCCGCCGTCCTCGCGGTCAGCGACGAACCGGCGGTGCTCGGCCGCCACGGCGGCGTCCGCTGGTCGCTGGCCGAGGCGCGCGAGATGGCCCGCCAGGCGGCCGTCGGCTCCCCCGGCCTCGGGGACGAGTTGCGCCGCCGCGACGGACACGTACCGCTGCTGCGCCTGCCACTGCCCGCCGAGGGCTCCGCGCCCGAGGGGTACGACACCGTCGTCGTGCTGCCGCTGCGCGACGGCACCGCCGAGGACCTGGTGGCCCGGCTGCTGGCCGCCGTGGACGACGCGCTGCTGCTCACGCTGTCCGGCCTGGACGAGATCGTCATCGAGACCCCGGACGGCACGCGGACCCTGAGCCGGTCGCAGCACGGCCCGTACACCCACATCGACGACTCCGCCCGCGGTCTCAACCGCTGGCGCACCGTCCTCCACCACGGACCCATCGAGCCCGCCCTGCTCGCCGACCGGCCGGTCGAGGAGCGGCTGCGTCCGCACTGGTCGGTGACCTGGGCGGTCCCGGTCGACGAGTCCGGCGCTCCGCTCCACCCCCGTACGGCACCGGTCGTGCACGCCCCGACCCCCACCGACGAACCCCTCGGCATCCCCGCCCTGCTCATCGCCTCGCTCCCGCTGGACACCGCCCGCAGGCACCCCGCGCCGGGGCCGCTGACCGACTTCCTGGTGGAGCGGGCGGCCGACGCGTACGCGGAGCTGCTGGACGGCTGGCGGCCCGTGTCGACCGGGACGATCGACCTGGTGCCGGGCCAGCTCGGCAAGGGCGCGCTGGACGGGGCCCTGCGCGGGGCGATCCTGGCCCGGCTGCCGAGGGTCGCGTTCCTGGAGCCCGCCGCGCCCCGGGACCCCGAGGCCGAGAGCGGCTGGGGCGACGACTGGGACCGGGACCGTACGGAGGACACCGCATCCGACACCTCCGCCCTGCGGCCCGTCGAGGCCGAGGTCGTCGAGGGCGTCGGGGCCGAGACCGTAACGGTCCTCGCCGAGGTGCTGCCCTGTCTGCTGCCCGCCGGTCTTGAGCGGCGCACCGAGCTGCGTACCCTCGGGGTCGCCCGGGTCCCGCTGACCGAGGCGATCGACCGGCTCGCCGGCCTGGAGCGCGACCCCGCCTGGTGGCACCGGCTCTACGAGAGCCTCGCGGGCACCGACCCCGACCGGCTCACCGGCCTCCCCGTCCCGCTCGCCGGTGACCCGGAGGACGAGCGGGCCGGCCGCCCGCCGCGCACCACCATCGGGCCGCGCCAGATCCTGCTGCCCCTTCCGGACGCGCTGACCGGCCCCGTCCTCGGCCGCCTCTCCCGGCTCGGCCTGAAGGTCGCCCACCCGGACGCCGCCCATCCCCTGCTGGAGAAGCTGGGCGCCCTGCCCGCCACACCCCGGGCCGTACTGACGACCCCTCAGGTGCGGTCCGCCGTCGCCGGGTCGCTGGACGCGGGGGAGATCTGGGACGAGGACGCGCTCGACGCCGACGAGCTGGCCGAGACCGTGCTCACCCTCGTCCGCGACGCCGAACTCGCCCCCGGCGACGAGCCGTGGCTCGGCGCGCTGGCCCTGCCCGACGAGGAGGGCGAGCCTGCCCCCGCCGGTGAACTGGTCCTGCCCGCAAGTCCGTTCGCGCAGATCATGCGGGAGGGGGAACTCGCCCTCGTCGACCAGGAGTTGGCCGATCGCTGGGGCGAGGCGCCGCTCACCGCCTGCGGGGTGCTCGCCACCTTCGCCCTCGTCCGGGCCACCGACGTGGTCCTCGACCCGGACGAACTGGAGCCCCGCGACAGCGACTTCGCCGAGCCCGACGACGCCGGGCTGCTGGACGCCGTCGACGTCTGGTGCGAGGACCTGCTCGACCAGCTGCCCGAGACGCCCGTGCCGCCGGTCGCCACCGAGATCGTCGCCGTACGGGATCTGGACCTGGTGGACGACGATGCCTGGCCGCAGGCGCTCGCGATGCTGGCCCGGCCGCCGCTGCGCGACGCGCTGACGCAGCCGGTGCGGGTGCTGCTCCCGGACGGCACGACGCAGTCCGTGCGCGCGTACACCGCGTGGTGGCTGCGCGATCACCCCGTGCTGGACGGCCGCCGCCCGGCCGGACTGCGCTCGGCGGGCGGTGACCCGCTCCTGGCCGGGCTGTACGACGCGGTGGACGCGACCGGCTTCGACGACGCCCAGGTGCTGCGGGCTCTCGGGGTACGGACCTCGGTCGCCGCCCTCCTGGACGAGCCGGGCGGCGCGGCCGAACTGCTGGGCCGCCTCGCCGACGAGGAACGCCCCGTCACCCCCGTGCAACTGCACGCGCTCTACACGGCCCTCGCCGAACTGGACCCGGACCAGGTGACGTTGCCGGACGAGCTGCGCGCGGTGGTGGACGGGCAGGTCACGGTGGTCGACGCGGCGGACGCCGTGATCGCGGACGCCCCGGACGTGCTGCCGCTGACGGCGGGCCTGCCGCTCCTCCCGGTCGCCCCGTCCCGGGCCGCCGAGCTGGCCGAGCTGCTCCAGGTGGGCCGCCTGGGCGAGACGGTCGAGGCGGACGTCACCAGCGAGGGCGAGGAGCACCGCGTACCGGAGTCGGTACGCGTCCTGCTCGGCCCCGCCACCCCCGACGCGTACATCGAACACCCCGAACTCCGCGCGGGCGGCGTCGAACTCGACTGGCGCCGCACCCCGGACGGCGTCGTCCACGCCGCCACCCTGGAGGGCGTGGCGGCGGGTCTCGCCTGGGCCGCGGGCCAGTGGCCCCGCCGCTTCGAGGTCGCGGCCCTGCTGGAGGACCCGTCGCGTACGGAGGAGCTGGCGCGGGACCGCTGGTTCGACTGAGGGTCGGCGGTGTCCCGGGAGTGAGCTGCGGGTTCACAGAAAAGTCACAGACCTGCACAACCGTTCACCTGGTTCGTGTGTCTGTTCCTGTGAGCCAAGAGGCTCATGGACCAGATGGGTCCCGCCGGGCTGACGACACAAGCGCGCCCCGGGACCCCTTCTCCACTTGGGGACACATGCGTATTCGTGCCACCGTGGCCGCCGTTTCCGGCGCCCTGGCCCTTTCCGCTTTCGCAGTACCGGCCGCGCAGGCCGATGACGGTCGGTCCTGGAACCCGGACAGCGGCTTCACCGCCGCCCAGCCCTCGGCCGGTGAGAAGTCGAAGCGCGGGTTCGCCGCCGCGAAGGCCGCAGCAGCACCGAAGATCACCTCGGCGGTCGTCAACGGCGGCAAGCCGATTCCGGTCGGGACCAAGTCGAAGCAGACGGTGCCCTTCACCGCCACGGCCACCGCCGAGGCCGGTGTCGGCGGCGTCGCCGCGTTCATCTGGATCGGCTCGTCCGTCGAGGACGAGGACAGCTTCGGCTTCGGCCCGAACGGGAAGTCGATCTCCTGCAAGGTGGTCAGCGCGACCACCTCGACCTGCAAGGGCACCATCACCCTCGACCCGGGCCTGATGATCAACTCCGATGCGACCTGGTGGCGCGTCGGAGCGTCGGCCGTCACCGAGGAGGGGGAGGAGTTCCAGCATGACGCTCTCTCCAAGGTCCGCGTCCAGCGCTTCTCCAAGCTGACCGTGAACGCCTCCCCGGAGCCCGTGAAGAAGGGCAAGACCATCACGGTCACCGGCAAGCTGACCCGTGCCAACTGGGACACCGGCACGTACAAGGGCTACAGCAAGCAGGCCGTGAAGCTCCAGTTCAAGAAGAAGGGCGCCACGAGCTACACGACCGTCAAGACGGTCACGACCAGCTCGACCGGCACTCTGAAGACCACCGTCAAGGCCTCGGCCGACGGCACGTGGCGCTACAGCTTCGCCGGCACGCCGAGCACCCCGGCGGTCTCGGCCAAGGGCGACTACCTCGACGTGAAGTAGTAATCGCCTACCGAAGCCCCCGGGAGGATCACCGTCCTCCCGGGGGCTTCCCGCTGTCCGCGGCCTACGCCCCGAAGCGCCGCCCCACCCCTCGCCAGACGAACTCCAGCAGCGCGGCCGCCGCCACCGCGATGGCGACCGCCGTCCACGGCATCGTCGTGCCGACCAGCTTCAGCGCGAAGAAGTCCTGGAGCCACGGCACCACGAGCACGATCAGGAAGCCGAGCCCCATCGCCGCCACCAGGCCGATCCGCCACCAGGTGTACGGGCGGGCGATGATCGCCAGGACCCACATCGCGACCAGGAACAGCGTCAGCGTCGCCGCGCTCGTCTCGGCGTCCAGTGCGCCCTCGCCGCTGTAGTGGTGCCGTGCCACCAGGTACGTGGTGAAGGTGGCCGCCGCCGCGATGACGCCCGAGGGGATCGCGTACCGCATGACCCGGCGTACGAAGTGGGGCTGGGCCCGTTCCTTGTTGGGCGCGAGCGCCAGGAAGAACGCGGGGACGCCGATGGTCAGCGTGGCCAGGAGGGTCAGGTGCCGCGGCAGGAACGGGTACTCCACCTGGGTGCAGACCACCAGGATCGCCAGCAGCACCGAGTAGACCGTCTTGGTCAGGAAGAGCGTCGCGACCCGGGTGATGTTGCCGATCACCCGGCGGCCCTCGGCCACCACCGACGGCAGCGTCGCGAAGCTGTTGTTCAGCAGCACGATCTGCGCCACCGCCCGCGTCGCCTCCGAGCCCGAGCCCATCGAGACCCCGATGTCCGCGTCCTTGAGCGCGAGGACGTCGTTGACGCCGTCACCGGTCATCGCGACCGTGTGGCCGCGCGACTGGAGGGCGGCCACCATGTCCCGCTTCTGCTGCGGGGTGACCCGGCCGAAGACCGCGTTCTGTTCCATGGCCGTGGCCATCTCGTCCGGGTCGGTGGGCAGCCGGCGGGCGTCCAGCGTGTTCTCCGCGCCCGCGAGGCCCAGCTTCCCGGCGACCGCGCCGACCGAGACCGCGTTGTCGCCGGAGATGACCTTGGCGGCCACGTTCTGGTCGGCGAAGTAGGCGAGCGTGGCGCCCGCGTCGGGCCGCAGCCGCTGCTCCAGCACGACCAGGGCGGTGGGGGCGGCCCCGGAGGCCGCGCCGGGCGCGTCCAGCTCCTCGCCCTGCGCACGGGCCAGCAGCAGCACCCGCAGCCCCTGCTCGTTGAGCTGCTCGATTTCGGCGAGGGCCGCGTCGCCCTCGGACAGCAGGACGTCGGGCGCGCCGAGCAGCCAGGCCGAGGCCGTCCCGTCGGCCTCGGCGAACGCCGCGCCGCTGTACTTGCGCGCCGAGGAGAACGGCATCGCGTCGGTGACCGTCCAGCTCTCCGCGCCCTCGGCGTCCGCCGGGTAGGCGTCGATGATGGCCTGGAGACTGGCGTTGGGCCGGGGGTCGGAGGACCCCAGCGTCCGCAGCACCTGCCGTACGTATGCCTCGTCACTCCCGTGGAGCGGCCGGACCTCCGTGACGTCCATGCCGCCCTCGGTCAGCGTGCCCGTCTTGTCCAGGCAGACCACGTCGACCCGGGCCAGGCCCTCGATGGCCGGCAGCTCCTGCACCAGGCACTGCTTGCGGCCCAGGCGGACGACACCGATGGCGAAGGCGACGGAGGTGAGGAGGACCAGGCCCTCGGGGATCATCGGGACGATGCCGCCGACGGTCCGGGCGACGGAGTCCTTGAAGTTGTTGTCCTTCACGACCAGCTGGCTGATGATCAGCCCGATCGCGGTCGGCACCATCATCCACGTGACGTACTTCAGGATCGTGCTGATGCCGCTGCGCAGCTCCGAGTGGACGAGCGTGAAGCGCGACGCCTCCTCGGCGAGCTGCGCGGCGTACGCCTCGCGCCCCACCTTCGTCGCGGTGAACGCCCCGCCGCCCGCGACGACGAAGCTGCCCGACATCACCGGGTCGCCGGGCCGCTTGATCACCGGGTCGGCCTCCCCGGTCAGCAGGGATTCGTCGATCTCCAGGCTGTCGGCCTCGGCGACCGTGCCGTCCACGACGACCCTGTCCCCGGGGCCCAGCTCGACCAGGTCGCCGAGGACGATCTCGGAGGTGGAGATCTCGGCGGCGGCCCCGTCGCGCCGCACGGTCGGCTTCGCCTCGCCGATCACCGCGAGGCTGTCCAGGGTCTTCTTGGCCCGCCACTCCTGGATGATGCCGATGCCGGTGTTGGCGACGATCACGAAGCCGAAGAGGCTGTCCTGGATCGGCGCGACGAACAGCATGATCACCCAGAGCACGCCGATGATCAGGTTGAACCGGGTGAGGACGTTGGCGCGGACGATCTCGGCGAGCGAGCGCGAGGACCGTACGGGTACGTCGTTGACCTCGCCGCGCGCGACCCGTTCGGCCACCTCGGCGGTGCTCAGACCGTCCGGCCGATGGGGCGGCGGCGGTGGCTCCATGGGGTGCACGGGGTCGAGTTCCGCCCCCGCGTCGATCATGGCCGGCCGGGAGGGTCCGGGGGTCTGCTCCCCGGAGGAGTCGAGTGCCCGCTGCGTCATGGGTCCGACGTTACGGGCGCCCGCGGTGAATCTCCCGCCAGGGGGTCGAAGATCCGACCAGGGGAGGACGAAGTCGGTCCCGTGGTCGTACGGAGACGCGAGCGGGTCAGCCGGTTCCGTCCGGCTGGTCGCCGCTCAGCGCCTTGTCCGCCGCCTCGGCTCCCGCGGCGTCCTTGACCTCGGCCCGGGCCGCGTGGCGCTTGAGGGCGGCGTCGCGGCCGCGCACGTACCAGATCCCGATCAGGCCGAGCCCGGCGCCGGCCAGCGGGGTCCACACCCACCAGGTGTGGCCGCGGTCGGCGAACCAGCCGTAGAAGGGGAGCTGGGCGAGGAAGAGGACGAACCAGAGGATCGTGCCGCCGACGACGGTGGCGACGACGGGGCCCTCCAGGGGTTCGGGCGCCTCGTGCTTCGGTGTCCACTTCTCCATGCGTTCAGTGTATGGGGCCCCGTCCTGACCCCCCGATCGGCGGGTGACGGGGCGGTCGGCCCCAGGGTCTACGCGCGGAGATAGCGATCTTCGCTTGATGTATTCATACTGAATCTGCTTTGGGCTGGCTCGAATTGTTCGTCGGAACATCCAAATTCGATCACCTCTCGTCCTTTGCTCCGCCTCCCCTACGTACGACTGAGGTCACCCATGCCCCCCTCGGCCACCGCTCCGGTCGACTCGCCGCCCCCCGCGGCTCCGCAGCCCCAGGGCAGCCTGGACCGGTTCTTCAAGATCTCCGAGCGGGGGTCGACCGTCGCCCGCGAGTTCCGCGGCGGGTTCGCCACGTTCTTCGCGATGGCGTACATCATCGTGCTCAACCCGATCATCCTGGGCAGCGCGAAGGACATGTACGGCCACCAGCTGGACAACGGTCAGCTGGTCACCGCCACCGTGCTCTCCGCCGCCTTCTCCACGCTGCTGATGGGCGTCATCGGCAATGTGCCGATCGCGCTCGCCGCCGGCCTCGGCGTCAACACCGTCGTCGCGCTCCAGCTCGCCCCCCGGATGAGCTGGCCGGACGCGATGGGCATGGTCGTCCTCGCGGGCGTCGTGGTGATGCTGCTGGTCGCCACCGGGCTGCGGGAACGCGTGATGAACGCCGTGCCGAGGTCGCTGCGCAAGGGCATCGCCATCGGTATCGGTCTCTTCATCCTCCTGATCGGCCTCGTCGACTCCGGCTTCGTCTCCCGCATCCCGGACGCCGCGCACACCACCGTGCCGCTCCAGCTCGGCGGCGACGGCCACCTCAACGGCTGGCCGGTTCTCGTCTTCGTCCTCGGCGCGCTGCTGACCCTCGCGCTGATCGTGCGCAAGGTGCCCGGTGCGATCCTGATCTCGATCATCGCCATGACGGCCGTCGCCGTGGTCATCGACGCGGTGGCGGGCCTGCCCGAGGGGGCATGGGGTCTGACGACGCCCTCGTGGCCGGGCAACCCGGTCTCCGCGCCGGACTTCGGGCTGCTCGGCGAGGTCAGCCTGTTCGGCGGCTTCGAGAAGGTCGGCTATCTGACCGGCGTGCTGTTCGTCTTCACCGTGCTGCTCTCCTGCTTCTTCGACGCGATGGGCACCATTCTCGGCGTCGGCGACGAGGCGAAGCTGATGGACGAGAACGGCAACTTCCCCGGCATCAACAAGGTGCTGCTGGTGGACGGCATCGCGGTCGCCTCGGGCGGGGCGACCTCCGCCTCCGCCACCACGTGCTTCGTGGAGTCCACCGCCGGTGTCGGCGAGGGCGCCCGCACCGGACTGGCGAGCGTGGTGACCGGCCTGCTCTTCTCGGTGGCGCTGTTCCTCACACCGCTGGCGACCATGGTCCCGTCGCAGGCGGCCACACCCGCCCTGCTGGCGGTCGGCTTCCTGATCATCGCGGGCTCGGTGCGGGACATCGACTGGAGCGACTACACGCTCGCGGTCCCGGCGTTCCTCGCGATGGTGATGATGCCGTTCACGTACTCGATCACCAACGGCATCGGCATCGGCTTCGTCGCCTTCTCCGTGCTCCGCCTGGCGGCGGGCCGGGGCCGTGAGGTGCCGATCGCGATGTACGTGGTGTCGGCGGTCTTCGTCTTCTACTACGCGATGCCGGCGCTCGGCCTCACGTGATCGGCGGCGTCACGCTCCTCCTGGAGTCGAGCGGAGGCGTCACGCTTCCCCTCGCGTCGCCGTAGAACTTCTCCGTCTCCTCGACGGCCACCTTGAAGCGTTCGTCGAAGTCGTCGCGAATGAGCGTCCGGACCACGTAGTCCTGGACGCTCATTCCGCGTTTCGCGGCGTGCTGCCGGAGCCGGTCGAGCAGCTCACCGTCTATCCGCAGGCTGAGCACTGTCGATCCCATGTCCAGCAGGGTCGCCGCCCCGGAGCGCTCTTTGCGTCACTTTCCGCTTCCAACTCACTCGTTCGGGTGATCGGAATTTACGGGAGGCGTAACCGGGTGGTATTTAGATTGGGTAATGAGTTACGCTAACGAACATGCCTGACCTGATCCACGACGGCGACAGTGCCGCCGCCGTGAGCTCCCTCCGCTCCGCCGTGATGCTGCTGGGCCGTCGCCTGAAGCACCAGCGTGTCGACGAGTCGCTGAGCCCCACCGAGATGTCGGTGCTCGGCACCCTGGCCCGCTGCGGCTCGGCCACCCCCGGTGAGCTGGCCCGCAAGGAGCATGTGCAGCCGCCGTCGATGACCCGCATCGTCGCGCTGCTGGAGGCGAAGGGGCTGGTCAGGCTGGAACCGCACCCCGATGACCGTCGGCAGAAGAGGGTCAGCCAGACCGAGCAGGCCGAGGCCATGCTCGCGGAGAGCCGCACCAAGCGGAACGCCTGGCTGGCCCACCTCGCCGAGGGCCTGGACGAGGACGAGTGGGAGACGCTCCGGGCCGCCGCGCCCGTGTTGGAGAAGCTCGCCCACCTGTGACCCCACGGGCGCGCCGACGGTGACCCGCCGGGCCGTATCCCTGGATACGGCCGGACCGGATCACCGCCGGAGCGCCCGTCGTCACGTCCTCGTCGGACCGCACGCCGCAGACGTACGAGGAGATGAACCCTTTTGAGTACGGGACCCGGAGCAGACTCCGCCCCCGCACCGACTTCCACCCACGAGAGCACGACCGGCGGGACCTTCTCGTCGCTGAAGATCCGTAACTACCGCCTGTTCGCCACGGGCGCCGTGATCTCCAACACCGGTACCTGGATGTCCCGCATCACGCAGGACTGGCTCGTGCTGAGCCTGACGGGTTCCGCCACCGCCGTGGGCATCACCACGGCCCTGCAGTTCCTTCCGATGCTGCTCTTCGGCCTGTACGGCGGCGTCATCGCCGACCGCCTCCCGAAGCGGCAGATCCTGCTCGTCAGTCAGGCCATGCTCGGCCTGTGCGGTATCGCGCTGGCCGTCCTGACCCTCTCCGGGGTCGTCCAGGTCTGGCACGTCTATCTGGTCGCCTTCCTCCTCGGCATGGTGACCGTCGTCGACAACCCGGCCCGCCAGTCGTTCGTCTCCGAGATGGTCGGTCCCGCGCAGCTGCGCAACGCGGTCAGCCTGAACTCGGCGAACTTCCAGTCGGCCCGGCTCATCGGCCCCGCCGTCGCGGGTGTCCTGATCACCACGGTCGGCAGCGGCTGGGCGTTCCTGCTCAACGGCCTGTCCTTCCTGGCCCCGCTCGTCGGCCTGCTGATGATGCGGACGAACGAGCTGCACGCCTCGGTGACCGTGCCCCGCGCCAAGGGCCAGCTCCGCGAGGGCCTGCGCTACGTCCGGGGCCGCCCCGAGCTGATCTGGCCGATCGTCCTGGTCGGCTTCGTCGGCACGTTCGGCTTCAACTTCCCGATCTGGCTGACCGCCTTCGCCGACGAGATCTTCGACGGCGGCGCGGGCATGTACTCCTTCTTCAACATCCTGATGGCGGCCGGTTCGCTGGCCGGCGCGCTGCTCTCCGCCCGCCGCCGCTCCTCGCGGCTGCGGATGCTGGTGGCGGCGGGCACGGCGTTCGGGCTGCTGGAGATCACGGCCTCGCTCTCCCCGACCGTCTGGCTGTTCTCGATCCTCCTGGTCCCGATCGGCATGCTGGGCCTGACGACGAACATCACCGCGAACACGAGCGTCCAGATGGCCGCCGATCCGGAGATGCGGGGCCGGGTGATGAGCCTGTACATGATGGTCTTCGCCGGGGGTACGCCGGTGGGGGCCCCGATCGTCGGCTGGATCAGCGACACCTACGGCGCCCGCACCGGCTTCGCGGCCGGCGGTGCGATCTCGGTGATCGCCGCCCTGGCCGTCGGCTTCGCCCTCGCGCGCGTCGGCGGTCTCCGCCTGAAGGTCGACCTGCGCCCGGGCCGCCCGCACGTCCGCTTCGTCCCGCGCGAGCAGCTGGCGACGGCGGCGTGACAGAGACGGGAAACGCCCCCCTTCCGGACCGGGAGGAGGGCGTTTTCCGTGCCGGGGCGCCCGGTCGCGCGGGACGGCGCCGGGCCCGGCGCCCCGGAGCTGCCAGACTCGCGCGCATGAGCAGCAGCGAACCCGGTCGTCCCGCCACCCAGCGGCTCTTCGCCGCCGTCCTGCCGCCCGGCGCGGCCGTCGCCGAGCTCCGCACGGCCCTCGCGCCGCTGCACGCCCTGCCCGGTGCGCCGGATCTGCGCTGGACGAGCCCCGAGGGCTGGCACTTCACGCTGGCGTTCTACGGGGAGGTGCCCGAGGACGTGCGGCCGGAGCTGGAGGCGCGTCTGGAGCGGGCCGCGCGTCGCACCGAGCCCTTCGCGCTCCGCGTGCACGGGGCCGGACACTTCGGCGGGCGGGCGCTGTGGGCCGGGGCTGCGGGCGGGCTCGACACGCTGCGGCTGCTCGCCGAGCGCGCGGAGGCCGCCGCCCGGCGGACCGGGCTGCCGATGGAGGAGCACCGCCGCCACACCCCGCACCTCACCCTGGCCCGCAGCCGGGGCGCGGCGGACCTGCGGCCCCTCGTCGCGGCGCTGGCGGGGTTCGAGGGGCAGCGCTGGGAGGCCGCCGAGCTGACGCTCGTACACAGTCACCCGCCGGCGTCCGGGGTGCCGGGGGAGCGACCGCGCCACACGGCGGTGCGGGCCTGGCCGCTGGGCGGGTGAGCGGTGCCGCCGCGCCGGGCCGGGCCGCGGTGCCGGTACGACGGCCCGGGCGGGCTGGCGGTCGGCCCGGTGAGCGGTGCCGTTACGCTCGCAGGGTGGACCCGAAGACCAGAAACCGCATCATGGCGGCCGTGCTCGTGCTGATATTCGTCGTCGTCGCCGTGGGGGCAGCCCTGGGCGGCTGAGACCCGGCGGGCCGTCGGGCGGCGTCCCACGCCGCAGGGCGGCCCGGCGCGTCCGGGGTGCGTGCTTGCCTGGAGTGGACTCGAAGGAGTTGGCTTGGGCGTCATGAAGTACACACAGCTCGGACGCACAGGACTCAAGGTCAGCAGGCTCGTCCTCGGGACGATGAACTTCGGCCCGCAGACCAACGAGTCGGACAGTCACGCGATCATGGACTCCGCGCTCGGCGCGGGCCTGAACTTCTTCGACACGGCCAACGTCTACGGCTGGGGCGAGAACAAGGGGCGCACCGAGGAGATCCTCGGCACCTGGTTCGCCCAGGGCGGCGGCCGACGCGACAAGGTGGTCCTGGCCACCAAGATGTACGGGAACATGGGCGCCGACGGCGAGGCCTGGCCCAACCACGACAAGCTCTCCGCCGTGAACATCCGGCGCGCGGTCGACGCCTCCCTCAAGCGCCTCCAGACCGACCACATCGACCTGTACCAGTTCCACCACGTCGACCGGAACACCCCCTTCGACGAGATCTGGCAGGCGATCGACGTCCTGGTCCAGCAGGGCAAGATCCTCTACGTCGGCTCGTCCAACTTCTCCGGCTACAAGATCGCCCAGGCCAATGAGCAGGCCGCCCGGCGCGGTTCGCTCGGCCTGGTCAGCGAACAGTGCATCTACAACCTCGTCGAGCGCCGCGCCGAGATGGAGGTCATCCCGGCCGCGCAGGAGTACGGCCTCGGGGTCATCCCCTGGTCCCCGCTGCACGGCGGTCTGCTGGGCGGCGTGATCAAGAAGACGACCGAGGGCGGCCGCCGCGCCTCGGGCCGCGCGGCCGACGCCCTGGCCGACCCTGCCACCCGTGCCCAGCTCCAGGCGTACGAGGACCTGCTCGACAAGCACGGCCTGGAGCCCGGCGAAGCGGCCCTCGCCTGGCTGCTCAGCCGCCCCGGCATCACGGGCCCGATCGTCGGCCCGCGCACCGCCGAGCAGCTGGACAGCGCGCTCCGGGCGCTTGAGCTGGAGCTCCCGGAGGCGGTGCTCACCGGCCTGGACGAGATCTTCCCGGGCCCGGGTCCGTCGCCGGAGGCGTTCGCCTGGTAGGGCGGCGGGCGCCCGGCACGGTCACCACCTGGCGTACGTAGACCACGTGGTGCAGGAAGAAGGGGCCTCCCGGCACTCTGCGGGAGGCCCCTTCGACGGGGTCGTGGAGCCGGGGCACCACGGTCAGAACGGCATGTGGCCGCGGGCACGGCGACCGGCCGAGCCGCTGCGGCCGACGGCCTTGGAGCTGCTGCGGAACGGCTTGCTGAAGATCCGGCCCAGAATGCCGGGAGCCTTGCCGCCGGCGCGCGAGCCCAGGCCCAGCGAGCGCTGGGTGCCGCGCTCCGGGCGGCGGGAGAGGCGCGGTACGAAGAAGGCGAGTACCGCGAGCACGACGCAGACGGCGACTATTCCGACGACCATCATGGAGATTCCTTGTCCTGGTGCTGTGGTGGGCGAGTGGTGTCTGCTCCGCGTGCCCCGTCGTCGGCTCCCCGAACCCCGGGTGGTGCTGTCGTCCGCGCGCGGCGGAGGGATCCGGTCTGACCGGGAGATACCCGGGCAGGAGATGCTGGGCCGGGCCCGGGGGGACCGTCCGGCGAACGACGAACGACGAAGGACGACGAGAAGGGGAGGGACGCAACGATGTCTCCGGTGACCGAGAAGTGGGGCGAGGTCCTGCGCACGCATCTGGTGCTCGGCGTGGAAGGCTCGCCCGTCCGGGCCGCCGCCGCGTTCTCCGCCGAGGCGGGGTTCTTCGCGGTCGCGGGGCGGGGTGACGAGGACGCGTGGCCGTACTTCCGCTCGACGGCGCCCGACGCGGAGGGCGCGGACGATGTCGAGGCCCTGCGCACCGTGTGCGCGGAGGCCGTCCACCCCCGGGGGTTGCGGATCGCGGGCACGCTCTGGCGGCGGGAGAGCCGCGAGGTGGTCTCCGACGTCGTCACCGGGAGCGAGCTGGAACTCGCCCTGCTGCGGGACGGCGACCGTGTGATGTGGGTCGTCCGGGCGGCCCAGGGCGTCTGCACGTTCGTGCTGGTGGACGGGGACAGCGAAGCGCGGGTCTCCGAGGCCCGGTCCCTGGCACTGGACTTCGACTCCTATCTGGTCGGGCAGGGGTACTGACTCCGTTCCCGGCCCGCCGGGCGGCACCGCCCCCGTTCCCGGCCGGCCCGGTCATCCCGGCGAGCCGCTGCCCGTGCCGTACGCCTCCGGCTCCGGCTCGTCGTCCGTCAGCTCGGGCTCCAGGCCCTCCGACACGTCCGCGCGGGAGAGGCCCGCATCGCTCCGCCAGGCCTCGAAGGCCCAGCCGGTCAGGACGACGACCGCCCCGCCCAGCAGCCATCCGCCGATGACGTCGCTGAACCAGTGGACGCCGAGCGCGATCCGGGTGAACCCGACGCCCAGGGCGGAGATGCCCGCCGCCGCCCAGCACAGCCCGCGCCACCGGCGTGGCACCAGCGGCAGGAGGACCAGCAGGAGGACGGCGCACGAGGTGGTGGCCGTCATCGCGTGGCCCGAGGGGAACGAGTAGCCCGGCGCCTCGGCCACCGGGTCCTGGAGCGAGGGCCTGGCCCGCTCCACCACGAATTTCACGAGCACCCCGATCAGCGCGCCCCCGATCGCGGTGGTCGCCGCCCAGGCGGCCAGCCGCCACGCCCGCCGGTACAGCAGCCAGCCGGTGAGCAGGGCGACCGCGATCCGCAGCGTCGCCGGGTCCCAGAGCCAGTCCGACAGGAAGCGCAGCGTCGCCGTCCACCCCGGGTGCTCCAGGGCCACCTCGTGCAGCCGCCGGGCGGCCCCCGCGTCCAGGCGCAGCAGGGGCGGCCACGCCCCCTCGACGAGGAGCAGGAGCAGACCGAACGGCACCGCCGCGGCCGCGCCGGCCCCGACGGCCACCAGCAGGCGTACGCCCAGGCGGCGGTCGGCGCGGCGGGTGCGGGCCTGGCCGGCCTGGTGTGCGGCACGGTCCGGTTCCGGGGCGGGGGGTTCGGTGAGGGATCGTGGCACGTCATGCTCCGGGGTCGGCGGTGATCGGTCCGGGCCTGCGGGCGCGGGCCGCCTCCAGCTGGGCGGCGAAGGCCAGTCCGAGGAAGAGGGCGATGGAGGTGAGGTAGGCCCACATGAGCAGCGACATGAACGCGCTCAGCGGACCGTAGACGGTGTCGAAGGAACCGCTGATCCGGAGGTAGAGGCTCAGGAGCCAGGTCAGCGCCGTCCACAGGACGAGGTAGAGGGCCGCTCCGAAGGCCAGCCACGTGTAACCGGGCTGTTTGCGGCGCGGGGACCGCCGGAAGATCGTGCTCGCCGAGACGAGGGCGAGCAGGAAGCCCAGCGGCCAGCGCAGCAGGTCCCAGGTGTCCCGGGCGGTGTCGCCGAGACCGTACACGGAGGCCGCCGCCGAGACGAGCTCCCCGCCGGCCACCATCATCACGGAGCCGATGCCGAGCGGGATGCCGGCGCTCAGGGCCATGACCAGACCGCGCAGGTACTTCAGGTGGAAGACGCGGTCCCGCTCCACCCCGTAGATCCGGTTGGCGCCGCGCTCTATCTGGCACATCGCGGTGGTGACGTTGGCCACGGAGAAGGCCAGCCCCAGCCAGAGGGCGACCTCGGGACCGTCGCCCTCGCGCCGCTGGTTGCGGTTCAGGGCGTCGTCCACCACCTCGGCGCTGGGGCCCTCGCTGATGCCGCGAATGGTGAGTTCGGCGAGCCGTCCCACGCTCTCGGTGTGCAGCTCGGCCGAGAGACCGACGAAGGCGATCACCAGCGGGATGATCGCCAGGATGGTCTGGAGGGCCAGCGCGCGGGCGTGGCTGAAGCCGTCGGCGTAGCGGAAGCGCACGAAGGCGTCCCGCATCAGGGGCCAGCGGCCGTACCGGCGCAGGGCCGCGAGCGCCTCGTCGCCGGACAGCTCGTCCCCGCTCATGTCACGGGTCATCGGGACCCGGGCCGCCGTCCCCATCAGCGTTCCCCTGCCGGGAGCATGACGGTCAGGGCGCCGGGCCTGACCTCCGCCGTGAGGCGCAGGCCGGGGCCCACGGGGTCCCCGTCGATCTCGCGCGGCTGCGGCCCGGCGAAGGTCAGCTCGGCCCGACGGAAAGTGTGGAACTCGACGGGGACCCCGTCGCCCGCGTCCGTGCCGGTCACGCCTTCGCCGCCCGCACCCCGGCCCTTCGCGCGCAGCAGCACCCCCGCCGCGCGGAGCCAGCCGCCCGCGCCCCTGGGGTCGAAGACCGCGAGGTCCAGCAGGCCGTCGTCGGGTTTCGCGGCGGGGACCGGGGCCGCGCCCGCTTGGACCGTACCTATGTTGGCGAGGAGGACCATCCGGGCGGTGCGGCGCAGCTCCGGCCCGCCGTCGAGCCGGACGGTCAGCCGCATCCGGGGAGCGCGCAGCCCCTTGGCCCCGGCGAGAACGTACGCGGGCCAGCCCAGGACCGACTTCGCGCGGTCGGAGGTCTCCTCCAGCATCGCCGCGTCCAACCCCGCCCCGGCCATCGCGGTGAAGTGGACGGAGGGGAATCCGTCGCCCTCGATCCGGCCGAGGTCCAGGACGCGGGGCTCGCCGGTCAGTCCCGCCGCGAGGGCCTCGGCCGGGCGGAGCGGCAGGTCCAGGTTGCGGGCCAGCAGGTTGCCGGTGCCGGACGGTACGAGAACCAGCGGGACGCCCGTGCCGGCCAGGGTGTCCGCGACCGCCCGGACCGTGCCGTCGCCGCCGCAGACCACGATCAGCTCCGCCCCGGCGCGCAGGGCCTCGGCCGTCTGGCCGCCGCCGGTGTCCTCGGCGGTGGTGTCGACGAACGGGGTGTCGCGGTGGCCGTGCTGGGCGAGGACCAGGCGCAGCTGCTCCTGGGTGGCCCGATCGGTCACCGTCGGGTTGACGATGACGGTGACCTGCTTCCGTGCCGGGGCGGTGCGCTGGTCGGCGGCGGCCACGGCGATGTCCAGGGCATCGGCCGGAGGCCGGCCCGCCCAGGAGTGCTCGGGGAGCACGGCCCGGCCCAGGACGAGCAGGGACAGTGCGCCGTTCGCCAGTCCGCCTGCCACGTCGGTGGGGTGGTGCATGCCCCGGTAGAGGCGCGCCAGCCCCACCAGGAGCGGGAGGAGCAGCAGGAGCGCGGCCAGCGGCTTGCGCCACGGGGCCCGGACCCGGGACAGGACCAGGACGGCGAGCCCGGCGTACAGCGCGGTGGCCGCTCCGGTGTGCCCCGAGGTGTAGCTCGACGTGGGCGGGGAGTCGTCCATGCGCTCCACGTCCGGGCGGGTCCGGTCGACGGAGGCCGTGATCAGGACGAAGACCGCCGACTGGAGCGACACGGCGACCGCGAGGAAGGCCGCCTCACGCCAGCGGGGCAGCCGGGGAACCAGGACCAGCGCGAGACAGGCCAGCAGGGTGAGGCCCACCACCGTGGAGGTGTCGCCGAGGGCGGAGGCGATCGAGGAGGCCGTGTCGAGGGTGGCGGTGCGGGCGTCTTCGAGCGCCTGGACGGCCGCGTCCTCCGCGGTCATCGGCCACAGTTCCCGGGCCGGCCCGGTGATCAGCAGGCCGAATCCGGCGACGACGGCCGCCTGGCAGACCGCGAAGGCGCCGATCCGGGCCGCCTCCCGGGGGATGCCGGTGGAGAGAGCGGGGGAGCGGCCGGGCCGGCGGGGAGCGGGCGTTCCCCGACGCCCGCTCCGGCCACTCCCGCTGTTCCCGTCGGCTTCCCCGGACCGGCTGCTCCCGTCGGCCTCCCCGGGCCCGCCGCTCCTGCCGGTCACCCCGCTCCCGCTCGCGTCTCTCGCCGGAACGCTCGTGTTCATCGGGTCCCCCCACGTCTGCTCCGCCGCACGGCGGTTCGCGGGAGACCGTTTCTCCCTCGGCGATACGCCGTATGCCCTGTCGTGAGCGGGTCAGACTTCCCGGGCCCGTGCTCTCCGGCCCCGCCTCTCGCTCCTCGCGGCTCAGGGCCCGGAGAGCGGCACGGCCGCAGTGATGGAACGGCCGCCTCCGGGCAGCCGCGTGATGTCGACCTGGTCGGCGAGCTGGTGGACCAGCCACCAGCCCGCTCCCTCCAGCCCGCCGCGGTCGGCGACCGGGGCGAGAGGGGAGGCGGGGAGGACGTCGTCGCAGGGGTCGGTGACGCTGATGGTGATCTCGCCGCGGCTCAGCGTGCAGACCAGGAAGCAGTCACGGGAGAGGTCCGCCCGGTGGTGCAGCACATGGCCGACGAGTTCGGAGGCGATGAGCGTGGCGTCCCACACGCCGGCCAGATGCGCCGAGCGGTAGCGGGCGTCGGGCGAGCAGGACAGCGGGTAGAGGGCGAACTCCACCTCCTGTCGCGCCTCGGCGGCCGTCCTCGGCCGGGACACCAGCCTCGCCGTATCGGCCCCCTCGCTCTCCACGGGCCGGCTCCCTTCGTGTCGTGCGGGTCAGGTCGTCCGAGGCTTCGGCACGGAGGCGCCGGGGATCTTCATGCGCTGGATCGGGACGCCCGACTCCGCCTCCTCCTCGGCCGCCGCCCTCCGCAGGATCGCGTCGGCGGCCAGCAAGGCGTCATGGACGGTGCGGGTGCCGGTGCTCACACACAGCGTGTACGTCACGTCCTCCAGACTGCGCTGCAGTTCGTGGTCGGAGTCCTGGGAGTGACGCAGTTGCAGGTCGTTGTAGCGGGCCAGCAGGGTCCGCATGGCATCGGGGCTCGGGGTCAGCATCCTGTCCTCACCAGCCGTCGCAGAGGCAATGTGGCTCACCTGGTGCCCCGGAGGGCCCGCCGCCATGCCTCCACTCCGCCGCCGCGTTCGCGGGAAGAGGCCCGTACGGGGGTTTCCCGGCCGGCGGAGGCCCTCAACCGCGGCGCGCGAAGCCGTCCAGCGCCGCCAGCACCGCCCGCCGGGTCTCCGTGCCGCCCATGTGGCCCGCGTTGTCGATGACCGTCAACGTGGCGTCGGGCCAGGCCCGGTCCAGTTCCCAGGCGGTGATCAGGGGGCCCGCGAGGTCGAAGCGGCCGTGGATCAGGGCGGCCGGGATGCCGGTCAGGCGGTGGGCGCGGGAGAGGAGTTGGCCCTCCTCCAGCCAGGCTCCGTGGGCGAAGTAGTGGGAGCAGATCCGGACGAGCGCCAGTTGCTCGCGGCCCGGGCGGCTGCCGTACGGGGGCGGGCCCGGGATCGCCTCCATCGACAGGACCGCGTCCTCCCAGGCGCACCAGTCCGCCGTCGCCTTCTCCCGTACGGCGGCGTCCTCGCTCTCCATCCGGCAGGCGTACGCCGCGACCAGGCCGGCCGGGTCGCTCGTCTCGGGGACGCCCGCGCGGAAGGCGGCCCAGGCCTCGGGGAAGAGCTGGCCTGCCCCCCGGTAGAGCCAGTCGATCTCGCTGCGGCGGGTCGTCGTCACCGCCGGGATGACCGCCTCCGTGACCCGCTCCGGGTGCTCCTCGGCGTACGCCAGGATCAGCGTCGAGCCCCACGAGCCCCCGTACAGCAGCCACTTGTCGATGCTCAGGTGCTCCCGCAGGCGTTCCATGTCCGCGATCAGGTGGGCCGTCGTGTTGTGCCGCATGTCGGTCGCCGGATCGCTCGCGTGCGGCGTCGAGCGGCCGCAGCCCCGCTGGTCGAAGAGGACCACCCGGTAGCGGTCCGGGTCGAAGTACTGGCGGGAGCGGGGTGTGCAGCCGCTTCCGGGGCCGCCGTGCACCACGAGGGCCGGCTTGCCGTCCGGGTTGCCGCACACCTCCCAGTGCACGAGGTTGCCGTCCCCGACGTCCAGCATGCCGCTGTCGTACGGTTCGATCGGCGGATACAGCGTGCCGTCCGGTGTCCGGTCCATCCCAGAGCCTCCCTCGTGAGCCGGACAGCCTACGGCAGCGGCGTAGCCTGGACGCCGTGAACGCCGCTCCCCGGGTCCTCGCCCGCATCGCCGATCTGCTGGCCGCCGCCGCTCCCGACGAGCGCGGTGCGCTGTGGCATCTGGCGGAGCCGGGGCGGGAGTTGGACGCCAATCTGGTGCGGCTGCCGCCCGGCGCCGAGGTCGGTGAGCACCAGGAGGACGTGCTCGATGTGCTCCTCGTCGTGCTGGCGGGGGCGGGCAGCGTCAGGGCGGGCGACGGCCAGGTCCTGGACCTTGCGCCCGGCACCGCGCTCTGGCTGCCCCGTACGTCCCGGCGGGCGCTCGCGGCGGGGCCGGACGGGCTCACGTACCTCACCGTCCACCGCCGCCGCCCCGGCCTCGCGATCAAGCCGCCGAGCGGGGCGTACGAAGGCGGCGAGGGGCCCTGCATGCTGGACCGGGTCTGCCCGGAGTGCGGGCGGCTGTCGCAGGACCCCGCGCCGGTGTTCTGCAGCCGGTGCGGGGAGCGGTTCCCCGGGCAGTGAGCCGGAGCGGGCCGGAGCGCTCGACCGGTACCGCCCCTCAGAAGCCCTCGCACTCCGTCAGTTCCGGCCGCCCCGGCGGGTTCTTGTCGCCCACCAGCCTCGACAGGTTCTCCTTGTACATGTCCTCCCACACGCGGCCGGCCAGGATCGTCCGGAGCGCCGAGCACACCTCGCGCTTCAGGGTCGGGGTCCCCGGACGCATCGCCACGCCGTAACCCTCCGCGCCCTGGATGTTCTCCAGCCGCCGTACCTTGCCCGGATTGGCCTCGACGTACCCGGCGAGGATGATGTCGTCCGAGGCCACCGCGTACACGTCGGACTTCGGGTCCAGCAGCTTGTCCAGGCAGTCCTGGTAGGTGTTGGGCTGGGACTCCGCCATGGTGAAGCCCTGCTTCGGAAGCGCCTTCTCGTACGTCGACTGCCGTGCCGTGCACACCTCGACGCCCAGGTCCCGCAGATCGCTGGAGTCGTTGATCGTGTACTTCGCCGACTTCTCGCGGACCAGGAAGCCGCGGCTCGCCTCGTAGTACGGGCCCGCGAAGTCGACGCTGTAGCCGTCGGGGGCGGCCGTCTTGCGGTCGTCGGTGATGCTGTACGAGGCGATGACCAGGTCCACCTGTTTGGTCTTCAGCGCGGTGGACCGGTAGTCCGTGGCGACCGTGGTGAAGGCGACCTCGCCCTTGCCGTACCCCATGCTCTCGGCGATCGCGTAGGCCAGGTCGATGTCGTAACCCTGGTACGTACGTGTCTTCCTGTCGAACTTGCTCAGCCCGGGCTGGTCGTCCTTGACGCCGATCTCCAGGGTGGGGTGCGTGTCCTTCCACCGCTCCTGGCTGCCGCTGCCGGCCTGCCCCCGGTCCTTTGCCGAACCGGCCCGGTCGCCCTGGCCGTCGCCGCCCCGCGCGGCCAGCCAGCCCGCCCCGGCCAGCAGCGCCACGCACACGACGGCCGCCGCGACCTGCCACCCCCGGTACCGGGAGCGCCGCCGCCCGCTGACCGCCGCAGGCGCGACGGCCGGGCGTAGTGCGGGCGTCGGAGGCGTCGAGGGGTCCGGCGTGGAGACCGCCGTGGGCGGATGCGTCGCCGCGCCCCCCGCGCCGGCGTTCGGCGAGGCGGGGTCGTCGAGCACCTCGCGGAGCATCGCCTCCGCCGTGGCCGCGTCCAGGCGCTCCCGGGGGTCGGTGACCAACAGCCCCTGGATGACCGGGGCGAGGGGCCCGGCGTACCGCAGGACGGGGTCGGGGGACTGCCGGATGTTCTCCTGGACCTCCCACACCTCGTGCCCGGCGAAGGGCAGGCGGCCCTCGACCGCCTCGTACAGCGTGACGCCGAGCGCCCACAGGTCGGAGGCGGGCGTGGGGCCGGGGGAGGCGGGGGCGAAGAGTTCGGGGGCCAGGTAGGAGGGGGTGCCGATCACGCCGCCGGTCCGGGTCACCCGGTCCGCGCCCTCGAAGGTGGCGATGCCGAAGTCGACCAGGATCGCGAGGCCGTCGTCCCGGACGAGGACGTTGCCGGGCTTCACGTCACGGTGGACGACCGATGCCGCGTGGACCGCCCGCAGGCCGTGGAGGACCTGGAGGCCGATGTTCGCGGCGCGCGGTACGGCGAGGACTTTGTCGCGGCTCAACAGGTCCCCGAGGGACCGTGCTTCGAGCAGCTTCATCACGATCCAGACCTGGTTGTCGGTCTCGACCTGGTCGTGGACCGTCACCACGTTCTGATGCTCGATCTTGGCGATGGCCTCCGCCTCGCGCCGGGCGCGCTGCATCGCCGTCGCCTGCGTGCCCGGAGTCATGGCGTTCCGGTCGAGCAGGCCCTTCACCGCGACGTACCGGCGCAGCCGCAGGTCGTGGGCCTTCCAGACCTCGCCCATCCCGCCGCTGCCGATCTGCTCCAGCAGCTCGTAGCGGCCGTCGATCACGGTCCGGGGGGCGTCGTCCGCCCGGCGGCCGGCAAGGCGCCGGTCCTGCCCGTCGTCCGCTCTGCCGACGCTGTCTTCGTTGTGCATACGCCCCCCCCTGTGCACTACATGGACCAGGCCAGACTAGACACCTTCTAGGCGGCCGCGCCGCCGTTGCTCTTCAGCAACTGGCCGTTGATCCACTGACCTTCGGGGGAGCACAGGAAGTCCACCAGGTGGGCGGTGTCCCGCGGGGTGCCGAGTCGGCCGAGCGGGGTCCCCCGGACCAGGGCCTCGCGCAGCTCGTCGGACATCCACCCGGTGTCCACCGGGCCGGGGTTGACGACGTTCGCCGTCACCCCGAGGTGGGCCAGCTCGTGCGCGGCGGCGAGCGTGATCCGGTCCAGGGCCCCCTTGCTGGCGCCGTAGGGGAGGTTGCCCACGGTGTGGTCGCTGGTGAGCGCGACGATCCGGCCGGCCGGGGTGCGGGGCGCGGTGTCGGACGGGGTGCTGCCGGTGGCGCTCCGGAAGCGCAGCCCGTACTCCCGGATCAGCAGCCAACTGGCCCGGGAGTTCACCGCGAAGTGCCGGTCGAACGCCTCCACGGTGGTGTCCAGCAGCCCCGAGTCCACCGACTCCGCGTGCGAGAGGACGAGCGCGGTCACCGGGCCGCCGAGGCGCTGCTCGGCCTCGTCGAAGATGCGGGTCGGCGCGTCGGGGTCGGTGAGGTCCGCCTCGATCGCCGCCGTACGGGCTCCGGCCTCCGCCAGCTCCTTCGCGATGGACGCGGCGGCCCCGGGTTCGGCGCCCCACTCCATACGGCGGTCGTACGGCGTCCAGTAGGTGAAGGCGACGTCCCAGCCGGAGGCCGCCAGCCGCCGCGCGATGCCCGCGCCGATGCCGATGCTGCGGCCGACGCCGGTGATCAGGGCGATGGGACGGGCCGGGGCGGGCGAGGGCTGCGCGGTGGTCGTCACGCGGTGATCCTTCGTGGCCCCCAGGCGTACGTCAATGACGTTTCCGGTCACCGCGGCGACCCGCGCCGACCTGTGCTGACCTGCGGCGACCCATCTTCCTGGTGGGCCGACGCGATCTTTCTGTTTCCCCTCGGCGGTCCACGCTCCTAACGTGGTCCACGGAAACCGCAACGAACGGTACATATCGGAGAGAGGGATCCGTCATGAGTGAGCAGCAGCAGTCGTTGAAGGGCAGGACCGCGGTGGTCGCCGGCGGCGCGAAGAACCTGGGGGGCCTGATCAGCCGCTCCCTCGGCGAGGCCGGAGCGAACGTCGTCGTCCACTACCACGGCGAGAACACCGCCGCCGATGCCGAGAAGACGGCGGAGGCCGTACGGGGCACGGGCGCCCAGGCCGTCGTCGTCCGCGAGGACCTGACCCGTGTCGAGGGGGTGCGGAGCCTCTTCGACCAGGCGCTGGACGCCTTCGGCGGGGTGGACGTCGCCGTGAACACCACGGGCATGGTGCTGCGGAAGCCGATCGCCGAGACGACCGAGGAGGAGTACGACCGCATGTTCGCGATCAACTCCAAGGCGGCGTACTTCTTCCTCCAGGAGGCCGGTGCGCGGCTCAACGACGGTGGCCGCATCGTCAGCCTGGTGACCTCCCTGCTCGCCGCCTTCACCGACGGATACGCCACCTACGCGGGCGCCAAGGCCCCGCTGGAGCACTTCACCCGGGCGGCGGCCAAGGAGTTCGCGCCGCGCGGGATCTCGGTGAACAATGTGGCCCCTGGGCCGATGGACACGCCGTTCTTCTACCCGCAGGAGACGCCGGAGCGTGTGGAGTTCCACAAGTCCCAGGCGATGGGCGGCCGGCTGACGGAGATCGAGGACATCGCGCCGCTGGTCACGTTCCTCGTCACCGAGGGCGGCTGGATCACCGGTCAGACGATCTTCGCCAACGGCGGCTACACGGTCCGCTGACCCCTGTCCGCCGGTTCTCGTCGGCGTGAGGAGAGGACCGCGTGAGTCTGGACCTGCGCAAGCTGGAGCATCTCGTCGCCGTCGCCGAGGAGGGCGGGTTCACCCGGGCGGCCGAACGGCTGCACCTGAGCCAGCAGGCGCTGAGCACCTCCATCCGCACCCTGGAGCGGCACGTCGGCGTCCGGCTCCTGGACCGGGGCCACCAGCACGTCACCCCGACCCCGGCCGGGCAGGCCCTCATCGACGACGCCAGGGCCCTCGGCGCCCAGGCGCTCGCCGCCCTGGACCGGGCCCGCCGCATCGGGCGCGGGCAGGCCGGGCATCTGCGGATCGGCCACACCCCGGCGGTCACGGCGGAGGAGGTCGTGGAGCTGCTGACCCGGGCCGGTACGGAGGAGCGGGGCGTACAGGCCCACGTCCGCCAGCTCTTCCCCGACGAACTGCGCGAACAACTCCTCACAGGCGCCTGCGATCTGGGCCTGAGCCGGGCCATGCCCGCCGACACGGGGCTGACCCGGGCCCGGATCGCCGAACACCGCCTGCGGGTCGCCGTCCCCGCCGGGCACCCCCTCGCCGCCCGCTCCGCGGTGGCCCTGGCCGACCTGCGCGGCCAGCCGCTCACGGTGTGGGGCGAGGCGGGCTCGTCCGCGTACACGGACCTCCTGATCGGCCTGTGCCGTCAGGCGGGCGTGGAGCCGGACACCCGGCGCAACCCGGTCCAGGGCACCCCGCCGATCACGGCCGTCACCGCGACCGGCCGCATCGCCTTCGTCACGACGCCCGCTGGCCCGGCGGCGGGCGGCGCGGCCCACGTCGTCGACCTGGACCCGCCCGTCCACGTACCGGTCCACGCGCTGTGGCCCGCGCACACGACGTGCCCGGGGCGGGACGTCTTCCTCGCCCGCGCGGGCGACGAACAGCAGCCGGACCGGTGAGGGACGGCATGCGGGAGTGGACCCGCCGACAGAGACTCGGTGGGAGGAAGGAAGAGGAGGAACACGATGACCACATCGATCAGCGACCCGGTGGTGGAGAAGTTCATCGCCACGGTGAACGCGGGCGACAAGGACGCCTTCTTCGCCGATGTCCTCACCGAGGACGCCACCATGTCCGACGACGGCAGCGAACGGGACCTGGCGGCCTGGACGGAGAAGGAGATCTTCTCCCCGAAGGCCAACGGCCGTATGCAGGTCGTGGAGGCCTCCGACGACGGCCGCGTCCTCGTCGTCGACTACACGAACGACACCTGGGGCACGATGCGGACCCGCTGGGTCTTCACGGTCACCGGCGACCGGATCAGCCGCTTCGAGACGGGCCAGGCGCCGGCCTGAGGGCTGCTGACCCGTCCGGCGCCGGTCACAGCCGGCGGTAGGTGCGCCCGCCGCGCCGGGGGAGGGCCGCGGGGTCGTCGGGGCCGGTCCGGGTGGCCCGCAGCGCGAGGTGGACCTCGGCGCGCACGGTGGCGTCGCCGAGGTTCCGCGCGAGGTGTTCGGCGCACTGGGTGAGCCAGTTGGCCAGGGTGGTGCGGTGGACGTGCAGTTCGGCCGCGGCGGGGGCGGTCCGGGCGTGGTGGCCCAGCCAGCAGGTCAGCGCGATCCGCAGGTGCGGCTCCAGACCGCCGACCAGGCCGAGCGCCCAGGACCGGGCCGCCTCGGTGTCCAGGAGGCCGGCCGGCAACGTCTCCAGCCGGGCAGGGCCGGTGGGCGGTCCGCTGTCGTCGACGGGGGCGGGCGCGCGGAGGGCGAGCAGCAGATGTGCCTGCACGGTGGCGTCCTCCAGATCCGCGCGGAGCAGCCGGGACAGCTCGCGTATCCGGGCCCGTACCGTACCGGCGGACAGACCGAGCGCGGCGGCGGCCCGGGGCTTGCTGCCGGTGCGGAGCCATACGAGGAGCAGGTGCTGGTGGGCCGGGGTCAGCGGGCGCAGCACGGCTCCCGCCCAGCGGGCGTACGGGGCGGCGGGCAGCAGGGGCGTGAGCCGGGAGGTGCCGACGGCGTCGGCGGGGACGATGCGGCGGTCGGGGGTGGCGCTGTGCCGGGCGGCGGCGGCGTCGCTGTGGGCGGTGGCCGTCTCGGCCAGTGGCAGGGGTCCGGCCATGCCCCCCAGCAGGTGGTGGCGCTCGCTCACCCGGGAGACCAGTCGCAGGACCCGGCCGTCGTCGCCGCCGCGGTGGAGTTCGGCGACGACGAGTTCGCCGTCCAGCCGGCCCAGCAGGGTGCAGGCGTCGGCGTGCGGGGCGAGTGAGGGGCGTACGGCCCGCCACAGGACCTGGTGGGCGGTGGGGACGTCGGCGCCGGTGAGCCGGTAGACCGTGACATGGGTGAGCCCGTTCCCGCCCAGGGTGTCGGCGACGGCGGTGGTGTGGCCGCCCAGCAGCAGCCGGACGAGGGTGGTGTGCAGCCGCATCTGCTCGCCCCGCAGCTCCGCCGCCCGCTGCCCGCGCACCTCCAGGAGGGCCGCGGTGGTGGTGGCGACGCGGGCGGCCCGCTCCGGGGAGACGGTGGGGCCGGGGGCCAGGACGAGGACTGCTCCGGCGGCCGGGCGCTGGAGGCAGTGCGGGTGTTCGTGCGGGTCGGCGGCCGCGTGCACGCCGTCGGCGGCCGCGGCGGCGGGGGTGCTGTAGACGGCTCCGGCGATCGGGTCGGCCAGTACCGCCCACCCCTTGACCAGCAACGCGGCCTCGGCGATCAGATGCGCACCGGACCGGGTGGCCGCCCGCAGCAGCCGGTCCGTCGTCTCCCGCGCGTGCCGGGCGCCGCCCGGGCAGGCGGCCTCGTGGCCGGTCGTACCTGTGCTGCTCATGGGGGAGAGCCTCTGCGGGCCGTGCGTACCGCGTACGGCGGCATCCCGTACGCGGCACGGCAGTGGGGGAGGTGGGATCGAGTCGCGGATCAGGGGATGCGGGCGACCGCGCCCCATCCGGCCCTGGCCGTGGTGGTTCCGGTGTTCGCGTCGGGCCGCCAGTTCGGCCAGGACACCATCCCCGGCTCGACCATCTCCAGCCCGTCGAAGAAGGCGACGGTGGTCTCCGGTTCCCGGAAGATGTACGGGATCGCGCCGCTCGCGTTGTACTCGTCCTGGACGGCCCGGTGGGCCTCGTCGGAGGCGGTGGAGTGGCTGAGCGAGAGGTAGCTGCCGGAGGGCAGGCGCTCCACCAGCCGGCGCACCAGGGACAGCGCGTCGTCCCAGTCCACGATGTGCCCCAGGACGTCACTGATGACGAGGGCGACGGGCTGCTCCAGGTCCAGGGTCTTGGCGGCCCCGGTGAGGACGGTCCCGGTGTCGCGCATGTCCGCCTCGACGTAGGCGGTCGCACCCTCGGGGGTGCTGGTCAGCAGCGCGTGGACGTGCAGGAGCACCAGGGGGTCGTGGTCGACGTAGACGATCCTGGACTCCGGGGCTATGCGCTGGGCGACCTCGTGCGTGTTGTTCGCGGTCGGCAGCCCCGCGCCGACATCGAGGAACTGCCGGATCCCGGCTTCCCGGGCGAGATAGGTGACGGTCCGGCGCAGGAAGTCCCGGGACTCCTTCGCGAACGTCTCGATCAGCGGGTACTTCCCCCGGTAGGCGTCGCCCGCCGCCCGGTCCGCCGGGAAGTTGTCCTTGCCGCCGAGCCAGTAGTTCCAGACACGTGCGGAGTGCGCGACGCTCGTGTCGATCTGCGCGGGCAGTTCAGGCCCATTTCCGGTCGTACTCATCCTGCAACACCTCTCTGGTTCGGGCCGGCCGTATCGCCATCACGCACGACACGTCCAGCATTCCCTGATACGTCTGCACGGGGTGGGGGCTGTCCCACACCTCCGCCGTGCCGGGCAGCCCGCCCTCCCGCACCACATGGTCGGCGATCTCCTGGATCTCCACCCGGTACAGGGAGAGCGCCGGGACGCCGGTCAGCGGATGCGGCGGTGCGTACTCGGGGTGCAGCTGTATCGTCACATCCCCTCGCCCGGCGGTCTGTTGGAGCATGTGGAACTGCTCGCGCATCACCTCGTCGTCGCCCACCTGGCAGCGCAGCGCGGTGACGGGCAGGACGGCCCAGAGGCGGGTCTGCTGTTCCTGGAGCCGTTTCTGACGCTCCACCAGGAAATCGGCCCGCCGTCGCCGATCGGCCGCGTCCCGCTCCGGGAACATGACCTCGTCCACGGCCATCGCGTACGCCGGGGTGCGCAACAGCAGCGGGACCAGCGCCGGATGCCAGGTACGGACGACGCCGGCCGCGGACTCCACGCTCATCAGGTCCATCAGCCAGGGGGCCATGGCGTCCCGCCAGGGATGCCACCAGCCGGGCATGTTGGCGGCGTTGAGCCGGCCCATGATGTCGTCGGTCTCCGCCGCGCCGGCCCCGTAGAGGTCGAGCAGGGCGGACACCTGCCCCACGTCGAGGGAGGTCTGCGCCTGTTCCAGCCGTCGCAGCGTGGAGGGATGCCAGCCCAACTGCGTCGCCGCCTGCGGTACGGACAGGCCCGCGCCCTCCCGCAGGTGCCGCAGGCGGGCCACCAGGACCAGGTGCCGGGCCGTACGGCCCGACCGTTCGCGCGCCACGGTTCCCCCTTCCCGCTCCGGCTCGATCTGTCCGACATTCCGCGCAGTCTGCGCGCAGTGCACACAGCGCACCTTGCGACGCTCGCACGGCGCTCCCAAGGTAAGCATGTCCGACTCCATCGCACGCCAACTCGGTAAGACCGGGCCGATCTTGCACCATGCCCCGCCGCAGCCCCTCCGCCTCCGCCCCTGCCGTTCCGTGCACCGTCGTTCCGGCGGCCCGTTCTCTGGAGCCCACCGCATGAACCACCCGACCGGCCTGACCGAGCCGACCCCGCTGAACCACCTGGCCGAGGTGACCCCTCTGGTCCGCCCGAAACTGTGGTCCGTCGTCACGGCTCCCCGGCCCGCCCAGCCCCGCCCGCTCGACCTGCGCGTCCGCGCCCAGCGGATCCAGATCGACGAACTCGTCGTCGACGACCCCCACCAGGTGCTCGCCCACGCCCGGCAGGCCGCCCTCGACGACCCCGAAACGGCCGAGCAGTTGGGGTACAGCACCACGGAACCGCTGCCGCTCCCGGACGCGGCCGCGCTGCTGTGCGCGCTCTTCGACACGGACGCGCTCACGGCGATGGGCCTGCGCCTCACCCGCCACACGACCCGCGTCTCCGCCTCCAATCAGCAGACGGAGCCGGTCTCGTTGGTGCGGTCGGCGATGCCGGAGGACCAAGAGGACTGATCTCCCCGGTCGCACCGCGAGGCGCGGGGCCGGCACGAGGCCCCGGCCGTCGGCCAGGCGGTCCGACCGCCGCAGTGCGCCGGGGAGCAGCCGTCTACCGGGATGCCGCGCGGCGGACGCCGTACGCGGCGGCGCCGATGAGGAGGACGGCGGCTCCGGTGATCACGGAGGGCAGCGGCAGGGCGAAGGCCAGGGCGAGGCAGCCGGCCAGGCCGAGCACGGGGATGAGCCGGGCCGGGCGGCCTTCGGCGGGGGTCAGGGTCCATGCGGAGGCGTTGGCGATGGCGTAGTACGCCAGGACGCCGAAGGAGGAGAACCCGATCGCTCCGCGTACGTCCGTGGTCGCGGCGGCCACGGCGACGACGGCGCCCACGAGGAGTTCGGCCCGGTGGGGGACCTTGAAGCGTGGGTGTACGGCGGCCAGAACGTGGGGGAGGTGGTGGTCGCGGGCCATGGCCAGGGTGGTGCGGGAGACGCCGAGGATGAGGGCGAGCAGGGAGCCGAGGGCTGCGACGGCCGCGCCGACGCGTACGACGGGTACGAGCCAGGCGGCACCGGCTGCCCGCGCGGCCTCCGTGAGCGGGGCCCCGGCGGAGGCGAGCCCGCCGGGGCCGAGGACCAGAAGGACGGAGACGGCGACGAGGGCGTAGACGACGAGGGTGATGCCCAGGGCGATCGGGATTGCGCGGGGAATGGTGCGGGCCGGGTCGCGGGCCTCCTCGCCGAGGGTGGCGATGCGGGCGTAACCGGCGAACGCGAAGAACAGCAGTCCGGCCGCTTGCAGCACCCCGGCGGCCGTGGCGTCCGAGCCGATCTCCAGGCGGGCCGCGTCCACCCCGTCGGACGTCAGGGAGGCGGTCGCGACGGCGGCGAGCACCGCCAGGACGACCGCCACGATGACGCGGGTGAGCAGGACGGACTTCTGGATGCCCGCGTAGTTGACGGCGGTCAGGGCCACCACGGCGGCCACCGCGATCGCGTGCGCCTGGCCCGGCCAGACGTAGGAGCCGACGGTCAACGCCATCGCCGCGCAGGAGGCGGTCTTGCCGACGACGAACGCCCAGCCGGCCAGGTAGCCCCAGAAGGGGCCGAGGCGCTCCCGCCCGTAGACGTAGGTGCCGCCCGAGGCCGGGTAGAGGGCGGCGAGCCGGGCCGAGGAGGTGGCGTTGCAGTAGGCGACGACCGCGGCCAGGGCGAGCCCGAGCAGCAGGCCGGACCCGGCGGCGCGGGCGGCGGGGGCGAGCGAGGCGAAGATCCCGGCGCCGATCATCGACCCCAGGCCGATCATCACCGCGTCCGGTACGCCGATGTGCCGCTGGAGTACGCCCGGGGTTGTGGCTGCCGTAGGGCGCGGGAGCTTGCTGTCCAAGCCTTCTCTCCTTGCGGACATGTTCGATCGGATGTACCTGGACGGGACCCGCTGGACCAGCCACTCCCCGTCGCGCATCAGGGTACGGCCGGTCATCTCCGAGGACGGCCGGAAGCTCCTCGCGGGTCAGGATGCGCGCGCGTGGCCGTGGAGCAGGACACCATCCGCCGCGGCAGCACGGTCCGACTCAGTCGATCGTCCTGACCACCCGCGCGGGCACTCCGGCGACCACCGTGCCGGCGGGAACGTCACGCGTGACCACCGCACCGGCGGCGACCACCGCACCGGCACCGATGGTCACCCCCTGCGTGATCACGGCAGCCGTCCCGATCCAGACGTCGTCCTCGACGACGATCGGGGCGAAGGAGAGGAACGCGCGGCGTTCGGCACGGGGCAGCGGGTGGCCTCCGGTGATGAGGCTGGCCTTCGGGGCGATCATGACGCCGTTCCCGATACGGATGCCTCCCTTGTCCATGAAGGTGCATCCCTGGTTGACGAAGACGTTCTCCCCGAAGGTCGTGTTCAGGCCGTACTCGGTGAAGAACGGCGGGTAGATCGTCACCGACTCCGGCAGCGGGCCACCGAACACAACGGAGAGTAGTTCTGCGCGGCCTTCGCTGTCGTTGAACGGAAGCAGGTTCAGGCGGGACGTCGCATCGGTCACCTCCGCGATCCGTTCGGCATGGCGCGCGAACTCGGGCGTCTGGACGTACATCACGTGATCTGTGCGAGTGGACATGCGCCGATCCCACCACCGTGCAGGTCACTCGATCAAACAACCCCGCACTCCTCCAGGAACAACCAGTGGTTGTGAAAGTAGGGTGGATGTGTGGATGCTGAAGCGCTGCGGACGTTCGTGACCGTCGCCGAGACCGGCCAGTTCCAGGCTGCGGCCGACGAGCTGGGGGTCAGTCAGCAGGCGGTCTCCAAGCGGATCGCGGCCCTGGAGCGGCACCTCGGGGTCATGCTCCTGGTGCGGACCTCCCGAGGCTCCCGGCCGAGCCCGGACGGACAGGTCTTCCTGCCGCACGCGAAAAGGGTCCTGGCGGTCGTCGAACAGGCCGAGCAGGCCGTGCGCCCCGGAAGCCGTCCCCTGCGCGTCGACGTCCTCAACCGGCGCATCCTCCCGGCCCAGGCCGTCCACCGGTTCTACCGCTCCCACCCGGAGACGGAGCTGGACGTGGTCACGCTGAGCACGGAGAACGCCGCCCAGGCCGCCCAGGCGGTGCTCGAAGGGACGGTCGACGCGTCCTTCCGTGCCCTGCCGGCGGACCAGGTCCCGGCCGGCATCAGTGTCGAACGGCTGATGGACGCACCCCTGGAGCTCCTGGTCGGCCCCGGCCACCCGCTGGCCGACGCGCCCGGGGTCAGTCCTGCGGAGCTGGCCGGTCACCGCATCTGGATCCCCGGGATCATGCCGGGCACGGAGTGGGCGGCGTTCTACCGGACGCTGTCCGAAGCCTTCGGCCTGAGCATTGACGCCCTCGGCCCCGACTTCGGTCCCGAGGCACTGATGGACGCGCTGGCGGAGTCGGACTCCCTGGCCACCCTGGTCGGGCGTGGAGACCGCTATCTGTGGCCCCAGGCCCACGACCTCCGGCGCATCCCGTTGCGCGACCCGACCCCGGTCTACCCGCACGTGCTGCTCTTCCGCAGCGGGGACCAGCACCCCGTGCTGACCGCGCTGCGCGCCTATCTGCGCAGCGCCGGCCCGCGCACCCCGCCGGACGTGTGGGTGCCGGAGTGCACCGTGAGGGGGTGAGTGAGGCCGGGGTGTCACTCGTGGCCCGGCAGCCCCACCCGCTGCCCCGGCTTACGCGAGCCCGCCGAGCCGGAGGGCATCCTCGATCTCGCCGAGCTTCGCTGAGGACAGGGCGCCCGCCCGCTCGATCAGGTCGTCCCGGGACACGGTGGTCAGCCACGTGCAAGGGGTGAGGCCCGGACGCGGCAACGCGAACCGCAGCACGCCTTCGAAGGGCAGTCCTTCCCTCGCGCCTACCGCCACTTCGATGCCCAGGCCGCTGATGTCGACGCCGGCCGGAGCGACGACCTGCATCACGCGGATCCCGCAGGCGTCGTCTCCCGACAGCAGGACGACCGGCCGCCGCTCGTCGAACTCCACCCACCAGACTTCACCACGTCGCACATGCCCTCCTGACACAGGACGGCGGGCCGACGCCGCGCGAGTCCGACGCGCCGTGGAGACGTGCACGAGAGTACGGCGTCGTTGTCAGTCGGCCGGCCTCATACGGAGCCGCCGTACGTCCACCACGAGCGCGTACACAGCACCGAGGAAGGCCGCGGCTCCGAAAACGAGCCAGAGAACCGTGGCCCCGGAACGGTACTCACGAACGGCGAGAGCGAGCAGCAACCCGGCGGCGAATACGCCGAAGGCGGAGATCAGAGCGCTGATGTGATGGGTCACCCGCACATCTTCGACGACAACCTCGACCGGCGGAAGTGATGTGGGGACGGCCTGGTTCCGCGGGTGCGGCCGGCACTCACGCCGGTTCGCCCTCGTAGTGCGCGAGGCTTCCGGTTACGGGACCCGGGCCACCGCGACGTACATGCCGCTGTGCTCCTGCTCGGGCGCGGGGGTTCCGTTGAACCACTCCGGAGCCTTCACCAGGCCGGGGGTGACGATCTCCAGGCCCTCGAAGAACCGCGCGAACTCCTCCCGCGTCCGCAGGGCCAGTTGGATGCCGCCCTTGTTGTACTCGTCCGCGCTCTGCTCCCCCTTCTCCTCGTTCACGTCGGACGCGCCGTGGGACAGCACGACGTAGCTGCCGGGCGCCAAGGCGTCCGTGAACGTGCGGACGGTGTCGATCGGCTTCTCGGCGTCGGGGAGGAAGTGGAGGAGGCCGAGCAGGGAGAGGACGATCGGGCGGTCGAAGTCCAGGGTCTCGCGGGCCGCGTCGAGGATGATCGCGGGCTCGCGCACGTCCGCGTGGACGTAGTCCGTCACCCCCTCCGGCCTGCTGACCAGCAGCGCTTCCGCGTGGCGCAGGACGATGGGGTCGTTGTCGCAGTAGACGATCCGGGCGGAGGGCCGGATCTCCTGGGCTATCTGATGCAGGTTCGGCTCGGTGGGGATGCCCGTCCCGATGTCGAGGAACTGCGTCACACCCTGGCCCGCCAGCCACGCCGTCGCGCGGTGCATGAAGGCGCGCTGCTGGTGGGCGCCGATCTTCGCTTCCACGGGCAGGAGTTCGGCCACCTGCTGGTCCACCGGGTAGTTGTCCTTGCCGCCGAGCAGGGCGTCGTAGACCCGGGCCGAGTGCGGCTTGCTGGTGTCGATCGGGGGGTGAGGCGCCTGTGCCGTCATGCCGAACTCCAGATAGACGTGGTGTGGACCATTCAGTCGACGCAGTCTGCCACGGCAACACCGCCGGCACGCAGGGGTCTTCGGTCGTCAACCGGGGGCGGGAGGGGAGGGGGCGGCCGGGGGTCTACTCGTACGCCGCTTCCCGATCCCCCGTGACCGTGGCGCTGCGATGGCCGTGAGTCTGCTCACCCGCGCCGGTCAACGCTTTGACCTCGTACGCCCCGCACGCCCAGGATCGGCGGTGTGAACCCTGACGCGCCCCAGCCGCCGCACTCGTCCTCCTCGCCTCCCCCGTCGCCCTGGACCCCGCCGTCGTCGTCGGGCGAGCCGCCGCGCCCGCCCGGGCAGCCCTGGCCGGGCCTGCAGAGCGGTCAGGGCTGGGACAGGCCCCCGGAGTGGAGCCGCCCGCCGACCGGGCCGGTGCGCGCGCCCTCCGGGTCCCGCTACGACGAGCAGGGACGCAACGGGCAGGGTGGACGGTTCGGTTGGATCGGCGAGCTGTCGGCCGTCGTGGGGCTGGTCCTGCTGGCCGTCGTGGTCGTCGGCATCGTCGGCATGGTCCTCGCGGAGCTGCTGGACGCGGCCCCCGCGGACCCGGACAGCGAGCTGTTCTTCAAGGACCCCGTCGCCGATCTGGTCGTCCAGCTCCTCGGCATCGCGATCGCCATACCCATCGTCCTGTGGGGCGCCCGCGTGCTGGGCCGGCGGCCCGCCGGGACCGTGTCGTCCGTCGTCGGGCGGCTGCGCTGGGGCTGGCTCGGGCGGTGCGCCGCCGTGGGATTCCCGCTGATGGCTGTGCAGATCGGTCTGCTGATCGCGTGGACCTGGGACGACGAGCCGGTCGGTGAGTCGGGGAGCGGCTTCCCGGGGTGGCCGGTCTTCCTGCTGAGCCTGGCCGTCATCCTGGCGCTCGTGCCGTTCCAGGCAGCCGCCGAGGAGTACGTCTTCCGGGGCTGGCTGGTCCAGGTGGTCGGCCGGGTCGCGCGTTCGCCCTGGCCCGCGGTCGTCGTCGCGTCCCTGCTGTTCGCCCTGGCCCACGGGTTCGGTGAACTCTCGGGGTTCCTCCTGCTGTTGTACTCGGCGCTGTGGTGGGGCTGGCTGGTGATCCGTACCGGTGGGCTCGAAGCCGTGATCGTCATGCACGTCGCGAACAACCTGCTGGCCTTCGGCCTGGCGGCCGGTTTCGGCGAGCTGGCCAGCACGGAGACCGCCGCCGACGCCCCCTGGCAGGCCATGGCGGCCGAACTCGTCTTCGCCCCGCTGTACTGCCTCACCGTGGCCCGGATCGCCGACCGCCGCGGGATCGAGCGGGTGAGCCCCTGACTCCCTGACCTCGCGCGCTTCTCCCTCCCCGCGTCGTCTTCGGCCGAGGAGCGCGGCGGGGGGACCGGTTCAGAACTCCACGGTCAGCTGCGCGCGGACGTGCGCCCGCAGCACCCCCGCCATGTCCGTCGCGCAGTCGCTGATCAGCCACTGGATCTGGAGGCCGTCCATCAGCGCGATGAGCTGCTGCGCGGCGGCCGACGGGTCGACGTCGTCCCGGAGTTCGCCCGCCTCCCGGGCCTGGAGGTAGGCGCGTTCGGTGTTGGCGACGGACGTACGGTAGCGGGCCTCGAAATACGCGTGCGCCGGGTGGTCGGGGGCCGTGGCCTCCGCCGCGACCACCGAGAACAGCTCGACGATCCCGCGCCGCTTGGCGTTCAGCTCGGCGAGGTCCACCAGTCGGCGCAGATGGTCCACGCCCCGCGTGACACCGAGGGCCAGCCACGCGTCGTCCACGTCGTCGCGGCGCTGGAGGACGGCGAGGAGCAGCGCCTCCTTCGTCGGGAAGTGGTGCAGGAGCCCCGGGTGGGAGATGCCGCAGCGGGTGGCGATGACGCGCAGCGACGCCCCCCGGTAGCCGGCCTCGCCGAACAGGGTCATCGCCTGGTCGAGGATCTCGGTCCGCTTGGCCCGGCCCTTGGCGTAGCCGCGCCGGGTTCCCGGGGTCACGCGTATTCACCCGCTGTCATCGGACGCCTCTCTCGTTCCGCCCCAGATTCTCACAGGGGTGAATACTTACCAAGCGGTCGGGATTGAGCGTACGGTACTGCGAGTGCCGCCATAGCCGTCGTGGCCGTCGTGAAAGGACGTCCTGTGGGTCCCAAGCCGCCGTATCTCGACCCCGCGCTGCCCGTCGCGGAGCGGGTCGCCGACCTCCTGGGGCGCATGACGCTGCCCGAGAAGGTGGGCCAGATGCTCCAGCTCAACGCCAAGGAGGGCGTGCGGCACCTCGTCGAGGACCTGCACGCGGGCTCGATCCTGCACGCCTCGCCGGAGCGGATGCGCGAGGCCGCCGAACTCACCGAGCGGACCCGGCTGCGCATCCCGCTGCTCGTCGCGGAGGACTGCATCCACGGGCACTCGTTCTGGGAGGGGGCCACGATCTACCCGACGCAGCTCGGGATGGCCGCCACCTGGGACCCGGAGCTGGTGGAACGGATCGCGCGGGCGACGGCGGTGGAGGTCGCGGCGACCGGGGTGCACTGGACGTTCTCGCCGGTGCTGTGCATCACCCGGGACCTGCGGTGGGGCCGGGTGAGCGAGACGTTCGGCGAAGATCCCTTCCTGATCGGCGAGCTGGCCTCCGCGATGGTGCGCGGCTACCAGGGTGAGGGCCTGGAGGACCCGACCGCGATCCTGGCCTGCGCCAAGCACTTCGCCGGGTACTCCGAGACCCAGGGCGGCCGGGACGCCAGTGAGGCGGACATCTCGCGCCGCAAGCTGCGCTCCTGGTTCCTGCCGCCGTTCGAGCGGGTCGCGAAGGAGGGCTGCCGGACCTTCATGCTCGGCTACCAGTCGATGGACGGCGTGCCGATCACCGTCAACGACTGGCTGCTCAACGAGGTGTTGCGCGGCGAGTGGGGCTATACCGGCACCCTGGTCACCGACTGGGACAACGTCGGCCGGATGGTGTGGGAGCAGAAGGTCTACGCCGACTACGCGCTGGCGTCGGCGGCGGCGGTCCGCGCGGGCAACGACATGGTGATGACCACGTCGAACTTCTTCGAGGGAGCACAGGAGGCCGTCGCCCAGGGTGCGTTGACGGAGGCGGAGATCGACGCCGCCGTCCGCCGCGTCCTGACGCTCAAGTTCGAGCTCGGGCTCTTCGAGAACCCGCGCCACCCCGACGCCGACCGGCAGGCCGAGGTCATCGGCAGCGGGGCGCACGCGGCGCTGAACCTGGAGGCGGCCCGCCGCTCTCTGGTGCTGCTGGCCAACGACGGCACGCTGCCGTTCGCGGGCGGCCTGGAGTCCGAAGGGGAGGGCCGGGCCACGGGGCCCGGCCCCCGTACGGTCGCGGTCGTCGGCCCCAACGCTGATGACGCGCAGACCCAGTTGGGCGACTGGGCGGGCTCCTCCGGACAGGCCGACTGGCTGCCGGACGGCCAGCCGCGCGCCATGATCCGTACGGTCCTCGACGGCTTCCGCGACCATGTGCCCGCCGACTGGACCGTCGCGTACGCGCCCGGCGCCCGCATCCTCGACGTGGGTCCGGACCCGGAGGGTGCGTTCTTCCCGGACGGGCAGCCCCGCCCGGAGGTCGTCCACCCGGCCTCTCCCGACGCGGAGTTGATCGCCGAAGCCGTCGCCGCCGCCGAGGCCGCCGACCATGTCGTGGCCGTCGTCGGCGACCGCATCGAGCTGATCGGCGAGGGCAAGTCGACGGCCACGCTCGAACTGGTCGGCGACCAGGTCGCGTTGCTGGACGCGTTGGCGGCGACGGGGAAGCCGCTGGTCGTCGTCGTCATCAGCTCCAAACCGCTGGTGCTGCCGCCGTCCGCGCTCGGTGCGGCGGCGATCGTGTACGCCGCCAACCCCGGCATGCTCGGCGGCCGGGCGATCGCCGAACTGCTTCTCGGGCTGATCGAGCCGACCGGGCGGCTGCCGCTGTCCTTCGCCCGGCACGCGGGCCAGCAGCCGACGTACTACAACCAGGTGCGCGGCCAGCACGGTACGCGCTATGCGGACCTCACCCAGCGACCGGCGTTCGCGTTCGGCGAGGGGCTGAGCTATTCGACGGTCGCCTACACGGACCTGGAGGTGCTGACGGCGGTGGTCGACGAGTCGGAGACCGTACGGGCCCGGGTCACGGTGACCAACACGGGGGCGCGGCCCGCGCTGGAGACGGTCCAGGTGTACGTGAGCGACACGGTGACGTCGGTGACCTGGGCGGAGAAGGAGCTCAAGGCCTACCGGCAGGTGGCGCTGGCCCCGGGGGAGGCGCGCGAGATCCTCTTCGGTCTCCCGGTGGCCGACTGCACGCTCGTGGACGCGGAGGGCGTCCGCAGGGTGGAGCCGGGCCGCTTCGAGCTGCTGGTGGGCCCGTCGTCCCGGGACGAGGCGCTGCTGCGGGGGGAGTTCACGGTCAAGGGCTGAGCCCTGGACGGTGGGCGGCGCCCGCCGACGGCACCGTGAGGTCCGCACCCGGCTCCGGGGCCTCGGCCTCCTGGCCGGAGGAGCCGGCCGGCGCACGCCCGTTCGGGGCGCGCAAAGAAGAAGCGTTTCCGCGTACGGGTATTACCCCGTACGGGTGTGGCGCGGCCGTCCGGACGGCGGTGGGGTGAGCACAATGGGGCGGCGGTTCGTGCAGAGGCGCGCAGGCCCCTCTCCCGCACCTTGCGCTCAAGGAGGACCGGTGGCGGACAGCTGGACGGTTCAGCGGACCGGGCTCGGGGAGGCCGCGCGCACGCAGGCGCGGGAACGACTTCTGGAAGCGGCCAGGGAGCTGTACGGCGTCAACGGATACCGGGCGACGGCCGAGCACGACGTGTGCGAGGCGGCCGGTGTACCGGTCGAGGTGCTGCGCCAGGAGTACGGGTCACGGGAGGGACTGCTCATCGCCCTCCACAACCGGGTCACGACGACCGGGCTGCGGGCGGCGGAGGGCGCCCTGCTGACCGAGGGCATCGAGGAGTGCTCGATCGAGGAGCGGGTCCGGCTGCTCTTCGACGCGTACGTGGAGGCCGTCACCAGCGATCCGCGCGAGGCCCGCGTGACGTTCGTCGAAGTGCTGGGCGTGAGCGCCGTGGTGGACGAGCACTGCAAGCTCTGGCGGGCGCTGTGGACGGAGTTCCTCACGGGGGAGGCCGAGCGGGCGGTGGACCGCGGCGAGGCGGAGGACCGGGACCACCGGGTCGACGTGATGGTGATGGTCGGCACGGTCCACGAGCTGATGGCCCACCATGCCCGCCGCGGCCGCCGGGCCCGCCCCGACGAGGTCTCGGGCGAACTGACCCAGCTGGCCCTGACGATGCTCGGGTCGCAGCGGAGCGGATGAGCGCGGCGGCACGCGAGGACGTGGGCCCGCACGGCTGGGCGGCGCGGGAGCCGTGGCGGCCGGGGGTCAGACCAGGGCCGAGACCTGGGCCTGCGCCGGTACCCGTGCCGTGGACCCGCCTGCGTACGGGCCGCCCAGCCCCCACGCCTGGTGCATCGCGTCCGCGAAGGCCGCCGCCAGCAGGTGTTCGCCGCTCGGGCCGGGGTGCGTGCCGTCGTACGTGTCCGTGTGGATGTCGTAGCCCGGCGGACGCGAGGCCAGCAGGAGCGGGGAGGCGGGGGTGTCCAGATCCGCCACGGCCTTGGCGAGCAGTTCGTTGAAGCGGGCGCAGGAGGCGGCGAACGGGGCGTCCGTCTCGGCCCGGATGTTCGGTATCACCGGCAGCAGGACCATGCGCAGCCGCGGGTTCGCCGTGCGGGCCGCCGTGATGAAGGCCCGGGCGTTGGCCGCGGTCTGCTCGGCGTCCGTGTAGAAGCCGAGGTCTATCAGGCCCAGCGAGGCCAGCAGGACGTCCGCCTCCGCCTCGCGCACCGCGTCGGCGATCACCGGCGCCATGTGCAGCCAGCCCTCGCCCCAGCCGGACAGATGGCGGCGGGCGGCGGGCGGGAAGGACGGGTCGGCGTACGCGTGGGAGAGCGGGGCGCCCGCCTCGGCGTCGTACAGCGTCGAGCGCGGGCCGACGATCTCGTACGGGAGGGCGGGGAACGCCTCCAGGTGCTGCCACATCCGGTAACGCCAGGTGAAGTCGCCGGCGTGCCCGATGGTCATGGAATCGCCGACGAAGAGGAAACGCATGGCGTCATCATGGCCGATCACGGCTCCGGGCTGCGACGTGACGATGGACACTTGGGCCATGCGCCTGTATCCGACCGGGCCGGCCGGCCGCGCCGCCGCCGCTCTCGCCACCTCCCTCGCGGTGCTCGTCCCGCTGTCCGCCGGGGCCGGTCCCGCCGTGGCCGACGACGGGCGGCCCGACCGCGACTTCACGATCGAGGACCCCCGTATCACCGAGTCCAGCGGCCTCGCCGCCAGCCGCGCCCACGCCGGCGTCTACTGGACGCACAACGACAGCGACGACGGCCCCTACGTCTTCGCCGTCGACTCCCGCACCGGGAAGACCCTCGCGACCATCACCCTGCGCGGTGTCGGGGAGCCGCGCGATGTCGAGGGCATCTCCATCGGGCCCGACGGTGACCTCTACGTCGGCGACATCGGGGACAACCTGGACGGCTCGTGGAGCCATGTCTGGATCTACCGCTTCCCCGAGCCGAAGGAATTGCGCGACGCCACCGTCGACGCCGTCCAGTACGACGTGAAGTACGCGGACGGGGCCCGCAACGCCGAAGCGCTGATGGTCCACCCGAAGACCGGCCGCGTCTACATCGCTTCCAAGAACGAGGACGGCGGCGGCCTCTACGAGGGGCCCGCGAAGCTGACCGCCGGGGCCGTGAACACCTTCCGGCGGGTCGACGAGGTGCCGTGGGTGACGGACGGGGCCTTCTCGCCCGACGGGACGCGCCTGGTGCTGCGCTCGTACTTCAGCGCCCGCGAGTACGCCTTCGAGAACGGCCGCCTGGGCGAGGACCGTTCGGTCGCCGCCCCGTTCCAGCGGCAGGCGGAGTCCGTGACGTACACGGCGGACGGCTCGGCCCTGATGTTCGGCTCGGAGGGGGCGGGCAGCGAGGTCGTCCGGGTGGAGGCGGAGGGCGGCGGCCGCGGGGGCGGCCAGGAGCGGGGGGAGCCCTCGGGGAGCGGTGGCGCCGGTGGCGAAGCCGGCGACCGGGGCGGTGGCGAGGAGGGCGACGGCAAGGGCGGCGCCGGGCTCGGTGCGGCGATCGTCGTCGGGGCGGGCGTCCTGTGGTTCGCCCTGCGGCGGAAGCGGGGGCAGGGGTAGTCCCCCCAGCCCTGGCTGCCCCAGCCCCGGTTGCCCTCAGTCCTCGTCCGTCACCGGCCACACCTCGTAGTGCAGTGTCCGGTCCCGCTTCAGGCGGTGCGCGAGCGGGACCAGCACGCCCTGCACCACCGGGTACTTGCGCGACAGCATCCGCGCCGCGTGCGTGTTCTCCTTCGTGCCCGGCCGCAGCAGCCGTGCGTGCGCCCTGATCTGCGGTCCGGTCGGGACACCCCGCACTGTGCAGGGGGCGAGCTCCACCCGCGGGTGGTTGCGCATCCGCTCGACCTTCCAGGCGGACGAGAACGTGCGGATGAACGCGTGATCGCCCTCGACGGCGATGTTGACCGGTGTGCCGACGGAGGTCCCGTCCTGCCGGTGGCTGCTCAGCAGGACGGTGTACTGCTTGACGAAAGGAGCGAGCTCCGGGCTGGCGTCCATATATCCATTGGGGCACGGGCCGGCCGCGCTGTCATGTGCGGGACGCCGCCCGCTCCCGCACCAGCGCGTCGAAACCGGCGATCAGCCGTTGCAGCCCGAACTCGAACTGGTCGAACTCGGAGCTGAAGGTGTCCTCCGCCATGCCCGCCATCATCGGGTACGCACCGCTGAGCATGGCCCGCTCCAGGTAGGGCCGCTGGTTGTCCCAGAACGCCTCGTCGCTCAGCCCGGTCTGCGCCACCGCCTCCGCCGCGTCGGCCTGGGTGCGGGCGAGGCCCTCCACGAAGCTGTTCACCGTGATGATCACGCCGATCAGCTCGGGGTCCCGCAGCCCCATCCCCCGCAGCCCCGTGAGCGCGAGCTCCAGTCCGCGCAGGGCGCTGGGGCCGAGGACGGTACGGGCCTGGTTGATCTTCAGCAGCCAGGGGTGGCGGCGCAGGGTGTCCAGGTGGCCCCGGGCCATCCGGTCGACCGCCTCGCGCCAGTCGGCGGGGGGTTCGCCGGGGTGGTCGGCGAAGGGTTCGCCGAGGACGCGGTCGAACATCAGGTCCAGCAGCTCGGATTTGCCGGGGACGTACCGGTAGAGCGACATCGTGCCCGCGCCCAGCTCGGTGGAGAGGCGGCGCATCGAGACGGCGGCCAGCCCCTCCGCGTCGGCGACGGCGACGGCGGCGGTGACGATCCGGTCCAGGGTCAGCCCCGGTTTCGGGCCGCGGCTGGGGCGCTCGCCGGTGCCCCACAGCAGCTCCAGACTGCGCGCGATGTCGCCGCTCCCGGTGGCCGACCCGTCCGCCCTCGACGCTGCCCCGGCTGTCGTTGCCTCGTTCGTCATGGCCTCAGCGTAAGGGCCGGAGAAAAACTGGGTACACCGTACTCGCAATCGGGTACGGTGTACTCAATTCATGCGGCCGGTCTGTGGCCGATCTGCCGGGACCCGTGCGGAATCAGGGGGTGTGTCATGTCCGTATCCGCGTCCGGATACGCGGTGCTCGCCGAGGGCGTCGTGAAGCGCTACAAGGAGAAGCGGCACAAGGGGCAGGGGGAGCGGGGCGGGGGCGGCGGACAGCGGGCGCTCGACGGGTTCGACCTCGCCGTCCGCCCGGGCACCGTCCACGGCCTCCTCGGCCCGAACGGGGCCGGCAAGACCACCGCCGTGCGGGTCCTCTCCACCCTCCTGCGGTACGACGCGGGCCGGGCCGAGGTCGCCGGGCTCGACGTGGCGCGCGAACCCCGCCGCGTACGGAGCCGCATCGGCCTCACCGGCCAGTACGCGGCCGTCGACGAAGGTCTCACCGGGCGGCAGAACCTGGAGATGTTCGGGCGCCTCTTCCACCTGGGCAACCGCCCGGCCCGGCAGCGCGCCGGGGAGTTGCTGGACCGGTTCGGCCTGACCGGGGCGGCCGACAAGGCCGCCAAGGAGTACAGCGGCGGCATGCGGCGCCGGCTCGACCTCGCCTCCTCGATGATCCTCCAGCCCGACGTGCTCTTCCTGGACGAGCCGACGACCGGGCTCGACCCGCGCGGCCGGGGCGAGGTCTGGGAGGCGGTCCGGGCGCTGGTGGCGGACGGTACGACGGTGCTGCTGACCACGCAGTACCTAGAAGAGGCGGACCGGCTCGCCTCGCACATCACCGTCATCGACCGGGGGCGGGCCATCGCCGACGACACCCCGGACGCGCTGAAGAACCGGGTCGGCGGCGACCGGATCGAGGTCGTCTCCGCCGACCCGGGGGATCTGGACGCGGTGGCCAAGACCGTCGGCCGGGTGGCCGGAGGCGGGCTCGTCGTCACCGACACCCCCGCCCGCCGGGTGCACGCCCAGGTCGCCGACCGGGTGGCCGCGCTCACCGAGGTGGCCCGCGCCCTCCAGGACGACGGCATCGCGGTGGAGGACATCGGGCTGCGCCGGCCGAGCCTGGACGACGTGTTCCTGCGGCTGACGGGCCACGGCACCGAGAACCACGACGCCCCGGAGGTGGCGGCGGCATGACGACACGGCTCCAAGATCCCGGGACGACCGGCGTACGCCGCCCCAAAGACGGCTCCGACCGCGGCCACGGCCTCGCCTACTGGGCCGTCTCCGACTGCTGGAACATCACCCGCCGCACCCTCACCCACTACCAGCGCCAGCCCGTCGCGATCGTCTGGCAGCTCGGCTTCCCGATCCTCTCCCTCCTGCTGTACGGCTACGTCTTCGGCAGTGCGATGAAGGTGCCCGGGGGCGGGGGCTACCGGGAGTTCCTGATGCCCGGCATGTTCGCCATGACCATGGCCATGGGCTTCATGAACACCGCCGTGGCCGTCGTCACCGATGCCTCGAAGGGGGTCGTCGACCGCTTCCGGTCCATGCCGATGGCCCCGTCCGCGTTCGCCTCCGGACGCGGGGCGGGCGACCTGGTGGTGGCCGCCGCCGAACTGGCCATCCTGGCCGTCACGGCCCTGCTGATCGGCTGGCGCGCGGACGGCGGGGTGCCGGGCGCGCTCGGGGCGTTCGGACTGCTCCTGCTGCTGCGGTTCAGCCTGATCTGGGTCGGCGTCTGGCTCGGCATGCTGGTCCCCACCCCGGAGGCGGCGGGCGGGCTGTACGCGGTCGCCTTCCCCCTCACCATGATCTCCAGCACCTTCGTCTCACCGTCCCTGATGCCGGACTGGCTCGGCTTCGTCGCGGCCTGGAACCCGGTCTCCTCGACCGCGACGGCGACGCGCGAACTGTTCGGCAACCCGGTGGCGGGCGGCGGGACCTGGGTCGAGGAGCACGCGCTGCTGATGGCGGTGGTGTGGCCGTTCGTGATCACGCTGGTGTTCCTGCCGCTGGCGGTCCGCCGCTTCCAGCGCCTGAGCCGGTGAGGTGCTGAAAGGGGCCGGGCGGTGGCGCCGGTGAGACGCGGAAGAGCGAGGTCGGGGCGGGCGCGGGGCGCGTAGGGTCGGGCCTCGTGCCGACGACCACCGCTCCGCTGCCCATCACCCCGCCGCCCTTCACCACCGCCCGCCTCGACGCGCTCCCCCTCGAACCGGCGTACGCCGAGGAGATGGAGGCCGTCCTGGCTGACCCGGCGCTGTACGCGTTCACCGGGGGCGAGCCGCCGGCCCCGGCTGCGCTGCGGGCCCGGTACGAGCGCCAGTGCGCCGGGTCGCCGGACCCGGGGGAGCGGTGGTGGAACTGGGTGCTCCGGGTCCGCGCGGCCGGGGAAGAAGCGGCCGGGGAACTCGCCGGATACGTCCAGGCGACCGTACGGGGATCGCGCGCGGAGATCGCCTGGGTCGTCGGAACGCCGTGGCAGGGCCGGGGTTACGCGAGCGAGGCCGCGCGGGGCCTGGCGGCGCACCTGGTCGCGGCCGGGGGCGTGCGGGAGCTCGTCGCCCACATCCACCCCGACCACGCCGCGTCCGCCGCGGTGGCGGTGGCGGCGGGCCTCGGCCCGACCGAGGAGTGGGAGGACGGCGAGCGGCGGTGGGCCGCCAGCGTGACGCTGCCCCCGATGCCGTAGGCGTGGGGGTCGCGGACGGGGAACGGGACGGGCCGCCGTCACCTTGGGTCCCGTCAGTCGGGCTGCTTCTCCAGGTGGGCGAGGACGCGGTTCGAGATCCGGGCCAGGGTGTCCAGCTCCTCCGGGGTGAGGGCGTCGATGAACAGTCGTCGGACATGCTCGACATGCACGGGCGCGGCCTCCTCGATCGCCTCGCGGCCGGCCGGTGTGGCGACGATGAACGCGCCGCGTCCGTCGTCGGGGCACTCCTCCTTGGCCACGAGGCCGCGCTTGGCCATCCTTGCCACCTGGTGGGACATGCGGCTCTTCTCCCACTCCACCAGCTTGGTGAGGTCCATGAAGCGCATGCGCCCGCCTGCCTCGGTGAGTTTGGCCAGCACGATGTAGTCGGCGGGGGACATGCGGGAGTCTGCCTGGACCCGGCGTGAGAGCCGTCCGATGAGCTTCTCCTGCATGCGGATGAAGCCGTCCCAGGCGGCCTGCTGCTCCGGGTTCAGCCAGCGAGGCGTCGCGTTCATGCGAGGAGCGTAGCGAGGCCGTCCCGCACGTCTCCATCGGAGGCCCGGCGTTCGCGGCAAGTCCCCCGCCCACGGCATTGGTTGACGCATCAACCGTCCACGCCTAGGGTGGATGACACGTCAACCATCTGGTGGAGGGGAATACCATGAGCGCCCAGAACAAGGCCGGACTCGACGCGCTGCTGACGCCCGAGGAGAGCGTCGTGGTGCTGATCGACCATCAGCCGTTCCAGTTCGCCAACCTGAACAGCCATGAGCCGACGATGGTCGTGAACAACGTCGTCGGCCTCGCCAAGGCCGCCAAGGCGTACGGTGTCCCGACCATCCTGACGACGGTGCTGGAGGAGCGCGGCGGCCTGCTGATCCAGGGCATCCAGGACGTGTTCCCGGAGCAGAAGCCGATCGACCGCACTCTCATCAACACCTGGCAGGACGAGCGCGTCGTCGACGCCGTGAAGGCGACCGGTCGCAAGAAGCTGATCCTCGCCGGGCTGTGGACGGAGATATGCCTGGCGATGCCGGCCATCCAGGCGGTGGGTGAGGGGTTCGAGGTCTACGCCGTCACCGACGCGTCCGGGGGCGTGTCGGCCGAAGCCCACGACATGGCGGTGCGCCGCATGGTCCAGGCGGGCGTCGTGCCGATCACCTGGCTGGCCGTGATGGGCGAGTGGCAGCGCGACTGGGCCCGCGAGGAGACGATTCCGGCCGCCGCCGAGGTGCAGGCCCAGCACGGCGGCGCTTCGGGTGTGGCCTTCGCCTGGGAGACGCAGCTCCTGGCCGGCCGCGACCGCAGCGCCGCCTGACGCCGGGACAGGATGCCTGACGAGGCCCTAGGGTGATGCGCCATGACCACCCCTGACCTGTCGCCCGACTTCCTGCTCGCCACCCGGACCTCGTACGACGCCATGGCCCCCGCCTACGTCGACTTCGCCCGCGGCGAGCTGGCTGCCAAGCCCTTGGAACGTGCGCTGCTGAGTACGTTCGCGGAACTGGTGGCGGCGGGCGGCGGCGGCCTCCCGGTGGCCGATGTGGGCTGCGGAACGGGCCGGGTGACCGACCATCTCCACGGACTCGGCCGGGGACTGGACGTGTTCGGGATCGACCTCTCCCCGCAGATGGTCGCGGTGGCGCGGCAGGAGCATCCTGGGCTGCGGTTCGAGGAGGGCTCCATGCTCGCCCTCGACCTGCCGGACGCGGCGCTGGGCGGGCTGCTCGCCTGGTACTCGACGATCCACGTCCCGGACGGGGAACTGCCGCGCGCCTTCGCGGAGTTCCACCGCGTACTGGCCCCGGGGGGCTACGTGCAGCTGGGCTTCCAGGTCGGGGACGAGCCGCTGCGGCTGACGGAGGCGTGGGGCCTGGAGGTCTCGCTCGTCTTCCACCGGCGGCAGCCGGAGAGGATCGCCGGACTGCTGCGGGAGGCGGGCCTGGAGGTGGTGTCCCGGGTGTGGCGGGAGCGGGAGACGGACGGGCCGTTCCCGGAGCGGGCGCCGCAGGGGTTCGTCCTCGCTCGCAGGCCCCTTGTCAGTGGCGGCTGTGAGGATGGGGACATCAGCGCAACGGACTGACCGGCACACGGATTGAGGGGGACCCCATGGGCGCCTGGGACATCGGCCACTTCGACAACGACACCGCGGCCGACTTCGGCGGCCGGGTCGACGACGCGGAGCCGGGAAAGAAGGCGGACGTGCTCCGGGACGTCCTGACCGCCGTCGCGGACGCGGGCCCCGAGGACTACGTGGACGGCGGGGAGGAGGCGGTGGCCGCCGCCGCGCTGGTCGCGGCCCAGTGCCCCGGCGGGGACCCCGTCACCACGTCGTACGGCCCGAAGAACCCCCTGCCGCCCCTCCCCGCCGATCTGCGCCCGCTGGCCGTCCGCGCCCTGGACCGCCTCACCGCGGAGAACGCGGAGCCGCTGGACCTGTGGGCGGACGCCGGGGCGGAGCAGGAGTGGCTGGCGGGGATAGCCGCGCTGCGCGCGGTGCTGGCGGCGGCTCCGGGCGAGTGACCTCGCGTAGACCTCAGCGTTTCGGGCTGCCCGCGCGCACGATCCCGTCGACGTCCAGGGAGACTTCGGCGCCGATGGATACGGGCAGCGGGGCCTGCCGGCCGGGGGCGTAGACCTCGTGGCGGCCCGGCACCCACGCGGGTGCCGGGCCGTCTCCGTACAGCGGTGAGCCGAAGCGCTACAGCTTCTCGATGACGTAGTCGACGCACGCCGTCAGGGCCTGCACGTCCGCCGGGTCGATCGCCGGGAACATCGCCACGCGCAGCTGGTTGCGGCCCAGCTTGCGGTACGGCTCGGTGTCCACGATGCCGTTGGCGCGCAGCACCTTGGCGACGGCCGCCGCGTCGATCTCGTCCGCGAAGTCGATCGTGCCGATGACCTGCGAGCGCTTCGCCGGGTCCGTGACGAACGGGGTGGCGTACTTCGACTCGTCGGCCCAGCCGTAGAGGTGGCCCGAGGACGCGGCCGTGCGGCCCGTCGTGAAGTCCAGGCCGCCCTGGGTGTTCATCCACTTCAGCTGCTCGTTCAGCAGGAAGAGGGTGGACAGCGCCGGGGTGTTGTACGTCTGGTTCTTCAGCGAGTTGTCGATCGCCGTCGGCAGCGAGAAGAACTCCGGGACGTGCCGGCCCGAGGCGTGGATCCGGGCCGCGCGCTCCAGCGCCGCCGGGGAGAAGACGCCGATCCACAGGCCGCCGTCGGAGGCGAAGGACTTCTGCGGGGCGAAGTAGTAGACGTCGGACTCGGTGATGTCGACCGGCAGGCCGCCCGCGCCCGACGTGGCGTCCACCAGGACGAGCGCACCCTCGTCGGCGCCCGCGACGCGCTTGACCGGCGCCGCGACACCCGTCGAGGTCTCGTTGTGGGTGAAGGCGTAGACGTCCACGCCCGCCTCGGCCCGCGGGTCCGGGTGGGTGCCCGGGTCGGAGGCGATGACGGTGGGGTCGGACAGCCAGGGCGCGAGCTTCGCGGCCTTGGCGAACTTCGACGAGAACTCGCCGAAGTTCAGGTGCTGGGACTTCGAGTCGATCAGACCGTGCGTCGCCACGTCCCAGAAGGCGGTGGAGCCGCCGTTGCCGAGGATGACCTCGTAGCCCTCGGGCAGGGAGAAGAGCGCGCGCACACCGTCCCGTACCTCGCCGACCAGGTTCTTGACCGGGGCCTGGCGGTGGGACGTACCGAGCAGGGAGGTGCCGGTGGCGGCCAGCGCGTCGAGCGCCTCCGTCCGCACCTTGGAAGGACCGGCGCCGAAGCGTCCGTCGGCGGGCTTGATGTCAGCGGGAATCTGGATGTCGGCCACGGGACGGAGCGTAGTCCCTCGGTGGCACGGCTTCGTAACCGTGTCCGTCCGATGAGACGTGCGCTCCGGCCCGTGGACGTCACCCGCGGCGAGCGGTCAGGCGTCGCCGCCGAACGGGCAGCCCAGCTTCACCGGCAGCTCGTACAGGTCGTTCTGCGTCACGATCGGCCTGTTGCGCAGTTCGGACGCCGGGACCGCCAGGTCCAGTTCCGGGAAGCGCTCGTAGAGGGCCGGGAGCGCGATGCCCGCCTCCAGGCGGGAGAGGGCCGCGCCGGGGCAGACGTGCGGGCCGTGGCCGAAGGCGATGTGGCGGTTCGGGGTGCGGGCGGCGTCGAAGTCGCCCGCCGTCGGGCCGTACTGCTCCTCGTCCCGGCCCAGCGCGCCGAACGAGATGATCAAGCCCTCGCCCTTCGGGAGGATCTTGTCGCCGACCTCGATGTCCTCCGTCGCGAAGCGGATCAGGACGTGCGAGGTCGGGGTGTTCCAGCGCAGCGTCTCCTCGATCACGCCCTCCCACCCGATCTCCCCGTTCAGCACCTTCCCGCGCTGCTCGGGGTGGGTCTGGAGCGCCTCGACCACGTTGACGATCAGGCTGATCGTGGTCTCGTGTCCGGCGGCGATGATCAGTTGCAGTGTGTTGACGATCTCCTCGTCGGTGAGGTGGTCACCGTTCTCCGAGGCCGCGATCAGGGCGCTGGTCAGGTCGTCGCCCGGGTTCGCCCGCTTGTCGTCGACGATCTTCGTGAAGAGGGCCCCGAGGTCCGCCATCATCTGCGGGACCTCATCCGGCGGGGTCTGCGTCGAGAAGAACTTCTCGAACAGCTCCTTCAGCCGCGGGTGGTCCGCCGCGTCCACGCCCATCAGCTCGCTGATCACGTTCATCGGCAGCGGGTAGGCGAACTCCGCCTTCAGGTCCACCGGCTCCCCGGCGGGCAGCGCGGCCAGCTTCTCCAGGCTCGCGTCGGTCAGGGCTTCGATGCCCGCCCGCAGCCGCTCCACCCTTTTCACCGTGAGCGCCTGCGCCACCAGCGTACGGAGACGGCGGTGGTCGGCCCCGTCGACCGTCAGCATCGAGCGGCCCGGGTTGGCCAGGCCGATCAGCGGCCAGTCCATCGGTATCTCGCCGCGCCGCCAGGCGTTCCAGACGTTGATGTCCTTGACCACCCGGCTGTCGGTGAGCAGCGCGCGGGCCTCCGCGTGGCGGGTGACCGCGTACACGTGTACACCGCCCGGCAGCTCCACCTCGGCCAGCGGGCCGGCGGCCCGCAGCGCGGCGCTCTCGCCGTCGAGGTCTCTGACGAAGGGGTCGAGAGCGATGCGGGTCATGCGGGGCCTCCGTGGCTTCCGGGTCTGCCGAGGGCAGGTGTGGGAGTGAAGAGCACCGGCAGGTCCGTCAGACCGCGCAGCCACGGCGACGGGCGGCGGGTGAGCTGCTCGGCGGGGACGGCGAGGTCCACGTCCGGCAGCCGGTCGAGCAGGACCTCGATACCGGTGCGGGCGATGACCTCGGCGGTCTCCTGGGCCGGGAACGGGCAGCGGTGCTCGCCGTGGCCGAAGGAGAGGAAGGCGTTGTTGCCGCCGGTCAGCGCCGATCCGTCGGTACGTACCTGCGGGTCGCCGTTGGCGGCGGCGAGGCCGAGGAGCAGCAGGTCGCCGGCGCGGATGTGGCGGCCGCCGAGGTGGGTGTCGCGGGCGGCCCAGCGGCCCGCCACGTTCTGCGTCGGGGTGTCCTCCCAGAGGACCTCGTTCATGGCCTCCGCGACGCTGTGCCGGCCGCCCGAGAGCGAGGCGGCGAACCGGTCGTCGGTGAGCATCAGGCGCAGCGAGTTGCCCATCCAGTCGGCGGTCGGCTGGTGGCCGGCGGCCATCATCACCATGAGGTCCTGGGCGACCTCCTCGTCGGTGAAGCCGCCGGGGTCGGCGAGCATCCGGGTGGCCACGTCGTCGCCGGGCTCGGCGTGCTTGTCCGCCAGGAGCTGGAACATCGACGCGCCCAGGTGCTGCTGTCCGGCGAGCGCCCGCTCCCGGCCGTCGATCATGTCGTTGAGCGCGCCGACCAGCGGGTGGGCCTCCTCGTCGGAGAAGCCGTAGATCCTGGCCAGGACCAGGGCGGGCAGCAGCTTGGCGTACTCCGCGATGATGTCGACCGAGCCCTTGGTGCAGAACCGGTCGATCAACTCGTCGGCGAACTCCTCCGCGTACCGCTTCAGCGAGAACGGGTCGACGCCCTCCAGCGCGTTGCTGATCATCATCGCCCGGACGCTGTGGCGCTCGCCGACCGTGTAGAGGATCGAGGGCTGCCTGCGCCCGATCATCGGCAGCAGCGGCCAGCCGTCGGGGATGTTGTCCCATTGGTTCCACAGCTCGGAGTCCCGGCTGAAGAGGACCGGGTCGCCGGTGACCTGGTGCAGTTCGCGGTAGCCGAGGACGAGCCAGGCGGGGACGTCGCCGTCGAGGACGACCGGGGCGATCGCCCCGTGGTCGCGCCGCAGGTCCCGGTAGAGCTGGACGGGGTCGCTCTGGAAGCGGGGCCCGGACAGCGGGACGGAGGTGTGGGTGACGGGGCAGCCGGAGGCAGTGGTCACGGGGCGGGCTCCGGGGTCGGGCCGGCCGCCGCCAGGGCCGCCGCGGGGGCGACCGCTTCGGCGGCCGTTGCGGGGGCGTGGAGGCGGGCGGCGGAGAGCGCGGCGAGGTGCTCGACGAGCGTGATCAGCACGTACTTGCTGGAGGACCGGTCACGCGCGTCGCACTCCACCAGCGGTACGTCCTCCGAGAGGTCCAGGGCCTCCCGGATCTGCTGCTCGCTGTGGAGCGGTCCGCCGAAGTCGTTGCACGCCACGATGAACGGCGTGCCGTGGTGCTCCAGGCGGTCGATGGCGTACCAGGAGTCGGCGAGGCGGCGGGTGTCGACGAGGACGACCGCGCCCAGCGTGCCGGCGAACAGCCGGTCCCACAGGAACCAGAAGCGCTCCTGGCCGGGCGCGCCGAAGAGGTACAGCACGGAGCGTTCGTCGAGCGTGATGCGGCCGAAGTCGAACGCCACCGTGGTGGACGTCTTGGCGTGGACGCCGGCGAGGTCGTCGACGGCCTCACCCGCGCGGGTCATGGTCTCCTCCGTGTTGAGCGGGCGGATCTCGCTCACGGATCGGACCATGGTGGTCTTGCCGACGCCGAAGCCGCCCACGACAACGATCTTGAGTCCGTTGTCGGCGGTGGAGCTCAGGGTGGCGCGGTCAGAGGTTGCGGAGTCCAACGAGCACCTGTTCCAGGATGTCGGGGTCGGGGAGCCGGTCCGCGACACGGGCTGTACGGGGGTGGCGGGCGCTGATCCGGCCGGTGTCGAGCAGGTCGCAGAGCAGGATGCGGACGATGCTGACCGGCAGTTTCAGGCTCGCGGCGATCTCGACGACGGCGGCGGGGCCCTGGCACATCCGCAGGATCGCGACGTGCTCGGACTGCATCCCCGGGGACGGGTCGCACTCGGCGACGACGAGCGTCACCAGGTCGAAGGCGGCGGAGTCGGAACGGCTGCGTCCCCCGGTGAGGGTGTACAGCCGGTCCGGATCGTCGTCGCGGCCCGGTCGGGGGCGGGGCGCCGTCGTCATACGGCCGGGGCCTGGGCGGGTTCGCGCGGCGGCGCGACGAGGTGCTCGCCGAGCTGCTCGACGAGCTCGCTCATGTTGTGGCCGACGAGGCCCACGTCGGAGTCCTCGTCGGCGACGACCGCCAGGTGGGCCCCGGCCCCCGCCTCGACGATGAACAGCACGCCGCCGTAGAACTCGGCCATCGCGGACCGTACGCCGCCGGTGCCGTCGCCGAACTCGATGGACGCGCCGTGCGAGAGGCTCTGGATCCCGGCGGAGATCGCGGCCAGCTGGTCGGCCTGGTCGACGGAGAGCTCGGGGGTGCGGCACAGCTTGAGGCCGTCGCGGGACAGGACGAGGGCGTGGCGGGTACCGGGGGTGCGGTCGAGCAGCCCCTCCAGCAGCCAGTTGAGCTTCTCGTCGGTGGTCGCGGTCATCGGGTGTTGCCTTCCGGGTGCGGGGAGTTGGCTCGTACCGCCTTGCTGAAGGTGCTGAAGCGCGTTGCCTGGACCTTCGGGTCGGTGGTACGGGCCCGGGGGGCGTCGGCTCCGCCGGGGGCGGCGTTGCCGGTACGGGCTTCGGCGGCGGCCAGCGTCCGGCCGCGGCGGCGCTTGGGCAGGCCGCTGTCGCCGAACTCGGGCACGCTGCCGGTGGACTCGGAGACCGGGTCCACCGAGGAGACCGGGGGCTCCGCTTCCGCCGCCGGGGTCGGGGGCGTGGAGGCGTCGTTCCCGGCGGGCGTCCGGGCCGCGCCGGCGGCGTCGGGGGCGTCCGCTCCGGCGGCCGAGGCGTGCGAGGGCTCGGGCTCGGCGGGGAGCCGAACGGCCGGGGCGGTGTCCGCGGCGGCCGCCGGGGGCGTCGGTGCGGTCGCCGTCGGTGCGGCCGCGCGGGAGATCAGCTCCTGAGGGAGCATCATCAGCGCGCCCGTGCCGCCGCGGGCGGACGGGCGGAAGGAGACGGTCAGGCCGTGCTTACGGGCCAGCCGGCCGACGACCGCGAGGCCGAGGCGGGTGCCGGAGAGGTTCGTGAGGTCCTGGTGGTCGGCGGAGACCGCCCGCTCCGCGCGGCGCAGCTGCACCTCGCTCATGACGAGCCCGCTGTCCTCGACGGTGATGACGATGCCCGCCGGGACCTCCTCCACGTACACATGCACCTCGGCGGTGGGCGGCGAGAAGTTGGCCGCGTTGTCGAGGAGTTCGGCGAGCGCGTGCATGACGCCCTCGGCCGCGTGGCCGGCGATGGCGACATCGCTGGTGGAGTGGAGGCGGACCCGCTGGTAGCTGCCGATCCGGCCCATCGCACCGCGCAGGATGGACTCCATGACGATCGGCTTCGCCCAGCGCCGGCCGGAACGGGCCCCGGTCAGCACGGCGATGGAGTCGGCGAGGCGGCCCGCCTGGGCGGTGCGGTGGTCCAGGTGGAGCAGGTCCCCGAGCACGGACTCGTCGGTGTGCCGGTGCTCCATCTCGCGGAGGTCGGCCAGCATGCTGGTGGACAGGGCCTGCATCCGGCCCGCCGCGTTGGCGCAGGCGGCGACGGCCGCGGAGCGCTCGGTCTCGGCGCGCGTGGCACGGGCCGCCAGCCGGTCGACGCTGACCTGGAGGCGGGCTTGTTCGGCGGCGGCGGCCGCGACGATCCGCTCGTTCTCGGCGCGGGCCTCGGCGACGAGCCGGGCGGTCTCGGCGGCGGCGGCGCCCTTGATCCGGGCGGTCTCCGCCGTGAAGCGCTGGGCCTCGACGGCGGAGGCGGAGACCAGGCGCGCGGTCTCGGAGGTGAACCGCTGGGCGTCGGCGGCCCCCTGGGCGCGCAGCGCCCGCGCGGTCCCCAGGGTGTGGACGGTGACGGCCACGCAGACGCTCAGCAGCACGGCGGCTGCGCCCGCGCCCCAGGCCAGCGGGGTCCGTACCGTGTCAGGGGCCGCGGCGACGGCCCACAGGGTCAGCGTGCCGGTTGCGGCTGCCGAGATCAGCAGGGCGAGTGCGGTGGGCCGGTGTGAGGGGCGCAATCGGAGTCCTCGGTGGCGGACGGTGCGGGGCGGCGGGGCGAATTTAGGACACTTCGTCACAGGTGTGGGCGATCCCGCGCAACTGGAACTGACAGTTCCTGCGCAAGTCTTGGTCACTATAGGAGACTTGACGGTCTGTTTGGGAAGATCTTGTGGGCTTTTTTGTGAGGCTTGTGTACTTTCATCCGTGCGCATCCCAAGAGTTCATCCGTACCGGCGGCATGCTGAGGGAATGGCCGAACAACATCGACCGCATACCGGACCGTCTTCCGCGGCCTCTCCGGTTTTCGTCGCCGCGCTCCGCTCCGCCGTGCGCGGCGCGAGCGACTTCGGCCCCACGGCACGGGCGTTGACGACGATGGACGCGTCCAACTACCGCCGCGTCCCCCTCGGCGTGCTCGCCCCGCGCGACGCGGAGGACATCGCCGCCGCGCTGACGGTCTGCCAGGAGCACCGGGTGCCGGTCGTCCCGCGCGGCGGCGGCACGTCCATCGCCGGACAGGCCACCGGCACCGGCCTCGTCCTCGACCTCACCCGCCATCTGCGGGCGATCCTCGACCTGGACCCCGCCGCCCGCACCGCCGTCGTCCAGCCCGGGGTGATCCTGGACGACCTGCGGGCCGCCGCCGCACCGCACGGTCTGACCTTCGGCCCCGACCCGTCCACCCACGGCCGCTGCACCCTCGGCGGGATGATCGGCAACAACTCCTGCGGCGCGCACTCGGTTGCCTGGGGCACGACGGCGGACAACGTGCGGGGGCTGTCGGTCGTCCGGTACGGGGGGCAGGCGCTGCGCCTGGAACAGGGGAGCGGCGCGGGCCCGGCGGGCGTCGACGCCCTCGTCGCCTCCCACCTCGCCCTCCTGCGCACCGGCTACCCCGACCTCCCGCGCCGCATCTCCGGGTACGCGCTCGACGCCCTGCTCCCCGAACACCCCGGAGGCCCGGACCCGGTCCGGGCGTTCTGCGGCAGCGAAGGCACCCTCGGCGTCGTCACCGAGGCCACCGTGCGCCTGGTCGAAGCGCCGCGCGCCCGCGCCCTGGCCGTCCTCGGGTACGCCGACGAGTCCGCCGCGGCCGAGGCCGCCCCGGGCCTCCTCCCGTACGGCCCGCTCACCGTCGAGGGCATGGCCGCCGATCTCGTCGCCGAACCGTCGGGACTGCTGCCGCGCGGGGCCGCCTGGCTCTTCGTCGAGACCGGCGGTGCGACCCCGGCCGAGGCCCGCGCCCACGCCGAACGCGTCCTGCGGGCGGCCGACGCGGTGGACGGGGCCGTCGTCACCGATCCGGCAGGGCAGCGGGCCCTGTGGCGGATCCGCGAGGACGCCGCCGGGACCGCGACCCGGATGCCCGACGGGAGTGAGGCCTGGCCGGGCTGGGAGGACTGCGCGGTCCCGCCCGCCCGGCTCGGGGCCTACCTCCGCGACTTCCGCGCCCTCCTCGCCGAACACGGCCTGCGCGGCACCCCGTACGGCCACTTCGGCGACGGCTGCATCCACGTCCGCATCGACTTCGACCTGATGACCGACGCCGGGGTGGCCCGCTTCCGCCGGTTCTCCGAGGAGACCGCCGACCTGGTCGTCGCCCACGGCGGCTCCCTCAGCGGTGAGCACGGCGACGGGCAGGCGCGCGCGGAGCTGCTGCCCCGGATGTACGGGGACGACCTCGTCGCCCTCTTCGGCCGGTTCAAGGACCTGTGGGACCCGGACGGCGGCCTGAACCCGGGGATGCTGGCCCGCCCGGACCGCCTCGACGAGAACCTCCGCTTCTCCGTCCTCCCGAGGCGCCCGGTGGACGTGGAGTTCGGCTATCCGCAGGACGGCGGGGACTTCGCGGGCGCGGTCCGCCGCTGTGTCGGTGTCGCCAAGTGCCGTACGACCGAGGCGAGTGGCGCGGGCGTCATGTGCCCGTCCTTCCGCGCGACCGGAGAGGAGGCCCACTCGACCCGGGGCCGGGCCCGGCTCCTCCACGAGATGCTGGCGGGCGAGGTCATCACGGACGGCTGGCGCAGCACGGAGGTCCGGGACGCGCTCGATCTCTGCCTCTCCTGCAAGGGCTGCCGCAGCGACTGCCCGGTGGGCGTCGACATGGCGACGTACAAGGCGGAGTTCCTGCACCACCACTACCGGGGGCGCCTCCGGCCCGCCGCCCACTACGCGATGGGCCGCCTGCCGCAGTGGCTGCGTCTCGCGCGCCCCTTCGCCCGTCCGATCAACGCCCTGGCCCGGCTGCGCCCGCTCGCCGCGCTCGCGAAGCGGCTGGCGGGGATCGCGCCCGAGCGCACGATCCCGGTGCTGGCGACCCGGACGTACAGCCGGTGGCTGCGCGCCCGGCAGGGCACGGGGACACGCGTCCTGTCCACGGACCGGGTGGTGCGCCTGTGGGCGGACACCTTTACCGAGCATCTGTCCCCGCAGGTCGGCCGGGCGGCGGTGCGGGTGCTGGAGGAGGCGACGGGGCGTACGGTGCTGCCGCCGCCGCGCGGGGTGTGCTGCGGCCTCACGTACGTGTCGACCGGGCAGCTCGACGCGGCCCGCAGGGTGATGCGCCGCACCCTGGACCGGCTGGGCCTCCTCCCCGGCCAACCGCTCGTCGTCCTGGAGCCGAGCTGCGCCGCGACCCTCCGCACCGACCTGCCCGAACTCCTCGCCGACGACCCGCGCGCCGCCGAAGTGGCCGCGGCCGTTCGCACGTTCGCCCAGTACCTGGAGGAGTACGCCCCCGACTGGACACCGCCCCGCCTGGACCGCCCGGCCGCCGGCCAGACCCACTGCCACCAGCACGCGGTCCTCGGCGACGCGGCGGAACGGCGGCTGCGCGAACGGCTGGGCCTGACCGGTGAACTGAGCGGCGGCTGCTGCGGGCTCGCCGGGAACTTCGGCTTCGAGAAGGGGCACGGGGAGGTGTCCGCCGCCTGCGCGGAGGAGCGGCTGCTCCCCGCCGTGCGGGAGATGGCACCGGGGACGGAACTCCTCGCGGACGGCTTCTCCTGCCGGACGCAGCTCGACCAGCTGGCCGGACGCAGGGCCCGGCACCTCGCGGAGGTGATCGCGGAAGAGCTGGAAGGCGCCCGGCCCCCTTCGTGACGGGGACCGGGCGCCCTTCCTCAGACGGTGGCGGCCGGAGCCGCTTCGGCCAGGAGCCGCCCCAAAGGCGCGGGGCGCCCCTGCGTGGCCGGCGCCGACCCCTGCTGGACCCGCCAGCCGTACTCGATGAGCCGCTGCTCCATGCGGACCGTCGAACCGGTGTCGACCAGCAGCTCGACCAGGCCGCTGCGGTCCTCGGGCGAGTGGTCGATCGTCACCTCCTCGACGTTGATGCCCAGGTCCGCGACGGTGGCCAACAGGGAGGCCAGCTCACCCGGTTGGTCGCCGATGAGGACGCGGACCAGCGCCCCGCCCCGGAGCGGTGCGCCGTGCTTCGCCGGTACCCGCTTGCGCCCCTCGCAGCCCCGGCTCAGCAGATCGGCGACATGCATCATTCCCTCGGCCCGGACGTCCGTACTGTCGGTGGCCAGCCCGCGCAGGGCCGTCACCGCCACGCTCAGGTCGTCCGCCAGCTCCGCCAGCACATCGGCCACCGCCGCGGCGTTGGCGTCCAGGATGTCGCCCCACAGGTTGGGGTCGCCGCCGGCGATGCGGATCACGTCCCGCAGCCCCTGCCCGGCCAGCCGGGTCGCGTCGTCGGGCATGTGCTGGAGCCGTGCGGCCATCAGTGCCGCGACGACATGCGGGGTGTGGGAGACGAGGGCCACGGCCCGGTCGTGGGCCTCACCGTCCATGACCACGGGGACGGCCCCGCACAGGGCGATCACCTCCAGGGCCCGGTTCAGGGTCTGGGTCGTCGTGTCCGGGGTCGGGGTGAGCACCCAGGACCGCCCCTCGAACAGGGCGGCCGTCGCGGCGAGCGGTCCCGACAGTTCCCGTCCCGCCATCGGGTGGCCGCCGATGTAGGAGGACGGATCGCCCAGCGCGGCCACGTCCCCCACCGGCCCCGACTTGACGCTGGCCACGTCCATGTAGGAGTGCGCGAGCCCCTTCGACTGCTGAACGGCCAGCACCTCCCCCACACTCCCCGGCGGCACCGCCAGCAGGGCGATGTCCACGGGGGCGGCGGGACGGCCCACCGTTCCGGCGCCCAGTGAGGCCGCCGTCCGCGCCGCCGACTCGTCCAGGTCGAGCAGATGCACCCGCACCCCCTTCGCCGCGAGGGCCAGGGCCACCGAGGTACCGATGAGACCCGTTCCCACCACCGCTGCCGTGCTGATCATTCGCTGCCTCCGGGGCGTGCTGCCTGGTCGGGGCGCAGAACGGCCGCGCCGTCGAGATACACATGGTGGATGTCACGCTTGGGCAGGTCCGTCTCGGCGTGCGCCAGGATGCGGACGACGCGCGGCAGCGCACCGGGCACATCCAGTTCCTGGGCGCACATGAGCGGGGTGTCTGCCATGCCCGCCTCGCGGGCGGCGGCCGCCGGGAACGCCGAGCGCAGATCCGGGGTCGCCGTGAAGAGGACGCTGATGAGGTCGTCGTGCCGCACCCCGTTGGCGTCCAGCATCTCCTTCAGGAGCCGCTTGGTGCCGTCGACGACGGCGTTCTCGGAGTCTTCGCGCAGCTGGACCGCGCCGCGCAGACCGCGTACCGCCATGCCGTCACCCCGCCCCGTGGCCGCGGTCGCGGAGCAGCTCCGCCGTCTCGAAGGCGAGGTCCAGCGCCTGGTGCCGGTTCAGACGCGGGTCGCACGCCGACTCGTAGCGACGGGCCAGGTCGTCCACGTCGACGGCCGCGCCGCCGCCCACGCACTCGGTGACGTCCTCGCCGGTCAGCTCGATGTGAATGCCCCCGGGATGGGTGCCCAGCGCGTGGTGCACGTCGAAGAACCCCCGGACCTCGGCCAGGATGTCGTCGAACCTGCGGGTCTTGAGGCCGCTGGGCGCGGTGAAGGTGTTGCCGTGCATCGGGTCGCAGACCCAGGCGACCTGGGCGCCCGAGGCGGTGACCTTCTCCACCAGCGGCGGCAGCAGGTCGCGTACCCGGTCCGCGCCCATGCGCGTGATGAAGGAGAGACGGCCCGGCTCACGGCGGGGATCGAGCTTCTCGATCAGCGCCAGGGCCTCGTCGGCCGTTGCGGCGGGCCCCAGTTTGACCGCGATCGGGTTGCGTACCCGCGCCGCGAACTCCACGTGTGCCCCGTCGAGTTGGCGTGTGCGCTCGCCGATCCAGATCAGATGGCTGGAGACGTCGTAGTCATGGCCGCTGAGCGAGTCGCGCCGGGTGAGCGCCTCCTCGTAGTCGAGGATCAGGGCCTCGTGGCTGGTGAAGAAGTCCACATCGCCGAACTCGTCCGGCCTCACGCCGCAGGCCCGCAGGAACGCCATGGCCCGGTCGATCTCGCCGGCCAGCCGTTCATAGCGCTCACCGGCCGGTGACGCGGAGACGAAGTCCTGGTTCCAGGTGTGCACCTGGTGCAGCCCGGCGTAACCGCCCTTGGTGAAGGCGCGGACGAGGTTCAGCGTGGCGGCGGACGCCTGGTACATGCGCCGCAGCCGGTCCGGATCGGGGGTGCGGGCCTCGGCGGTGAACTCCAGGCCGTTGACCGCGTCGCCCCGGTAGACGGGCAGCTCGACCTCTCCGCGCCGTTCGGTGGGCTGGGAACGGGGCTTGGAGTACTGCCCCGCCATGCGCCCCACCTTGACCACCGGGACGGAGGTCGCGTACGTGAGGACGGCCGCCATCTGGAGCAGCGTCTTCACCTTGTCGCGTATCCGGTCGGCCGTCACCCCGTCGAAGGTTTCGGCGCAGTCGCCGCCCTGGAGGAGGAACGCCTCACCGCGGGCGACGGCGCCGAGCTGGGCGCGTAACCGGTCGCACTCGCCCGCGAAGACGAGCGGAGGGAGGCCGGCGAGGTCCGCCAGCACCCGGTCCAGCGCCTGCTGGTCCGGCCACGGCGGCTGCTGCGCGGCGGGCAGGCCCCGCCAGGTGGCGGGGGAGGTCGGAAGTTCCGGTCGGTGAGTCATGTGCCTTTCCCCTGTCGGGAGTCGCTGTCGAACCGGGTGGTGGTGCCTGCCGGGCCCCGTCTACTCCTCCAGCAGGTCGGGCTGCTCGGCGACGATCTCGTCCCAGAGCAGCTGGAAGCTGAACCAGCCCAGCTGCTCGTCGCCGAAACCCGCACCGGCGGCGGTCGCCTGCTCGTGGGTGAACATCTCCGGGGTACCGGCGGCGCGGGCCAGCAACTGGACCTGGGCGCAGCTGTCGTAGGTGAAGAACCAGTGCACCGCCTCGTCCAGCGAGCCGCCCACCGTGATCAGCCCGTGGTGGCGCAGCAGGATGGCACGGTTGTCGCCCAGCTTCTCGGCGATGTCGCGGCCCTGCTCCAGGGAGACGGACGGCCCCTCGTACGCGTCGTACAGCGTCTGGCGTCCGTAGAAGGCGGCCGATTCCTGGTCGATGGGGTCGAGGAGACGGCCGATCGCGCCCAAGGCGCGGGAGTGCGCCGTGTGACCGTGGGCCGCGGCCGTGGCGCCCGGGTGCAGTTCGTGGATCTGGGAGTGGATCACGAAGGCGCTCGGGTTGACCCGGTGCTTGCCGTGGACGACGCGGCCCTGGGAGTCGACGCAGATGAGGTCGGCCACCCGGACGTGCTTGAACGAGACGCCGAACGGGTTCACCCAGAACTGGTCCGGGTACTCCGGGTCACGCACCGATATGTGGCCCGATATGCCCTCGCCGAAGCCGTATTTGCCGAACAGCCGCAGGGCGGCGGCCAGGCGCTGCTTGCGGTGGCGCCGGGCCTCCTCGAAGGTGGCGAAGTCGGGCTCTCCCGGGATCGGCAGGCCGGTCGCCGTGTCGGCGAGGTAGTCGGCGGGACCCGTCGCGGCGGAAGTGGTCCCGTGCGGGTGGGTGAGGGGCGAAACCGTGATCATGGCGACTCCGTTATCAAAGGAGGGCAGGAAGGGAAGGGGGAGCGGGAGGAAGGCAGGAGCAGGAGGAGCGCGGAGGGCGCGGACGGGCCCGGCTCAGGCCGGCAGCAGCGACTCGGCGGTGTGGCTCGCCGTCCGCGCGGAGGCGTGCTCCAGGATGGCGTCCACGATGTCCACACCGCGGTCGACCAGCGACTGGACACCGAAGGTGAAGAAGAGCGAGCCCGCCGCGATGGTGCCCAGTCCGTAGAGCCGCGGGTCCGAGGCGCCGTCCGTCGTCAACTGGCTCGTGGCGCGAAGGACATGCAGCCCGCCGTGCGGGTGGAGGCTCGCGGCACGGTCGCCGATCAGGGTGTTCACGAGCGGTGCGGCGCCCTGCGGTATGCGGCCCTCGGAGGCGCTGACCGCGTTGATCACGCGGTCCGTCCGCAGGACCGTTCCGTCCAGCAGGCTCAGGGTGAGGCCGCCGCCGCGTCCCGCGGCGGCGGAGTCGAGACCGGACCGGATGTCCAGACGGCCCTCGTCGATCAGACCGAGCAGCACCGCGGCGCTGCTCGGCGGCATCGGGCAGCACAGGCTCATGACGGTCCGGTAGTGCAGGCGCAGCACCTCGGCCCGGTCCTGTTCCCCGAGCACCGGCCAGACGTCGGGCCCGATCTCGGGGACCGCCCGCTGGAGAATGCGCAGGCCCAGGTCGGAGGCGTTCACGGCGGCGAACTGCCGCCTCAGACGGTCGGCCGGCGGCTCCCCGTCGAGGGAGGCCAGCTCGGCGTGGAGCGCCGGCATGTCCACCCCGGCCTCGTGCAGTTCCCGCTGGACGACCGCGGTGAACTCCTGAACGGAGATCTCCCGTCGGCTCCGGGCCAGGGCGCGCATGCGTTCCTGCGTCAGATGGCGCAGCTCGAAGTGGGCCTCGCGCTGCCGGACACCGGGGAGCACCCCGCGCCGGGACACCAGGCTGATCGGTCCCCGGTGCCCCTGGGCCGCCAGGGAGAGGACGATGTCGACGGCGGTGAGACCGCTGCCGATCACCGCGACCCGCTCCGCGGCGCCGATCGTGCGCAGGTTCTGCGAGACGGGATACGGGTCCGCGATGAAGCCCGGGGAGCCCGCCAGGCCGTACACGTCCTTGGGCCCGTCACCGCCGACGCACAGGACGACGTAGTCGAAGGAGCTCGTCATGCCCCGCCCGGTGCTCACCACGACCTGGTCCTCGGTGCGCCGCGCCGACGTGACGGAGTCGCCGACGAGGTCGACGCGCCAGCCCTGCCTGCGGAGTTCGGCCAGACCGGCGTACGCCGTCTGTTCCAGGTACTCGCCGTAGACCGTGCGCGGGGCGAACCGCGCTCCGGAGAAGGGGTCCAGGCCGTAACTCTCGCCGAGCATGCGCTCACGGGCGCCCAGCCAGCGGATGAAGTGGTGCGGATCGCCTGCCCGTACGGACATGTCGTCGGGAGTGGCGTTGACCTTGATGGTCTCGCTGTCGACCTGGTAGGCGCGCCCCCGCCAGAGGTTCGGCGACGGCTCGAAAACCGTCAGGCTGCCTGGGCCGCCTTTGGCCATGACCAGGGCGTCGATGAGGCAGACAGCGGATGCGCCGCCTCCGACAACACCTATCGAGATTGCGGACATATGTCAGTCACCTATCGATGCGGGGTGGCGGGGGAGGGCGGGTCATGTGACTCCGTCGGCCCTCGCAGCACCCTTTTCTGGATTGCTGCCGGACCCTGTGCGAAGAAGTCGACCCGGTCAGACCTGTTCGCGTTCGAAGCGGTGAAATCCGCCGTGCAGGAATACCAGGGGCGAGCGGGTGCTGTCGGCGCCCAGGCCCACGACCTCACCGATGACCAGGACATGGTCGCCGGTGACGACGTGCTGGTGGTATCGGCATTCCAGCCAGGCCGCGCCGTCCAGGACGACCGCCCCGGTCGCGGACCCCGGCTCGGTGGGCAGGCTCCGCAGTGACCTCCGGCGCTCGTCCTCGGGGCGGGCGAAGATCCTGGCGAGGTCCTCACCGCCGTCGTCGAGGACGGACACGGCCCACACACCTGACTCCATCAGTTCGTCGAGGAATGTGGATTCCAGTCGGATGCTGATGGAAATGAGGGGTGGGCTCAGCGAGAGAGAGGTGAGGGAATTGACCGTGAGTGCGTTGTGTATACGGCCGGACGGTGCGTCGGTGAATGTGCTCACCACGCAGACTCCGGTGGCAAAATTACGCATGACCGAACGGAGTTCGTTTTGAATGGTGATGACTGGCCGGCTGGTGGCGGATACCTCGCCCATGATGTGTCCTCTCCAGGAAATCGGCGATACGCCGCCCGTCCGAAAGGGAGGGCCGGTGCGATGTCGATGACACTACCGAGTTCCGGCCCGCATCAATTGCTGGAGAACGCACCGTCAATTGCGCTTGCGCGCGCGGCCGGTGGAGCGCGGACAGCCGTCCGCCCGCCCCGGTGAGCGGGGCGGGCGGACGGCTGTGCGGGATGATGGCGTGGAGGCGGCCGGAGAGGCGCCGAGCCGGCCCGGAGGCCGGCGGATCGGTGCCGGCGGGCCCCTACACGGGGGAACGGGCGACGTGCCGGTGTGCCGACTCGGCGAGACTGAGCATCGCGTTCGCGTAGGGCAGCAGCCTGACACCCGCGTCGGTCAGGACGATGCCCCGGCTCCCGCGCTCGAAGAGGGGTGCCCCCAGGAAGTCCTCCAGGTTCTGGATCTGCGACGTCACGGTGGACTGCGCGTAGTGCAGGTTCCTGGCTGCTTTGGTGAAGCTGTGCACGCCCGCGACCTCGCAGAACGTACGTAACTGGTGCAGGTTCACGACGACCGTCTCCCGTCCGAGATCCCTGGTGCCAAGAAAACCAGCATGCACGTTTTTTGGGCATAGGCCAAGCGGGCTTTCTGTCCGTGGACAGTCCTGACCACGTGTCGGACCGCCATGGATCAGAGCGTCTCCGTGAGCCCCGGGGGCGCGGGGCGCAGGGCCTTGGTGCCGACGCCGGCCTCGGCCAGGACCCGCTCTCCGCGGTCCGTGGCGATGTCCAGCCTGGCCAGCACGGCGGGCACGGCGATGGTAGGCAGCAGATGCGCGAGGAGGGCGGCGACGCGGACGGTCAGATCCCGGCGGCCGGTGAGGATGTGCGAGAGGATCTGGGCGCCCGAGAAGGACGAGACCATCAGCTCGGCGACCTCTGCCGTATCGACGTGCGAGTACAGCTCGCCGTGGTCGTTCGCCTCGGTCAGCGCCCGCTGGTTGTGGTCGATCCAGGCGACGAACGGCCTTTTGCGGTCCAGTTGGTGGGCGCCGGACTCCAGGGAGAGGTTGACGCTGCCCTGGAGCATGCTGTCGTGCATGAGCCGGTGGGCGAAGACGAACCCCGCGTCGACCAGCTCCTGGAGCTTCACCTGACGCGGCAGGATCGGGTACCCCTGACGGTCGACCTGTATGGAGAGGACCTCCTCCGCCAGGTCCTTCTTCGAGGAGAAGTGGAAGTAGAAGGCCCCTTTGGTCAGCCCGGCCCGGGAGTAGACGTCGGACACGGTGGCCCCGTCGTAACCCCGTTCGGCGAAGACCGCGCCTGCCGCTTCGAGGATCGCGTCCTTGGTCTTCCTCGCCCGTTCCTGTTGTGCCATGCCGCTGTCCTTTCGTCCGGCAACAACGCCCCCGGTTTGCCGCTCCTTGGTGCCTTGTGTCATGAAGACCATACCGCCATGCACGTATCTTTAGTATCCTGGGCGGGGGACCTCGGAGCCTCTGCCTGCGTGATCCACGAGGGGGAACCATGCACAGTTCGGCCTTCCGTGAGCACCTTTCACCACCCGCCCCGGGGGACGATCCTCCGCAGGGCCCGCCGACCGGGGCCGAGGGGTGGGAAACCGTCCCCCGGGAGCTGGTGCACCGGCTCCGCGCGGACGATGTGCTGCTGACCGGCTGGGAGCGTGTCGACGACGACCGGTTCCGGGTGTCGGTCCGCTGGCCCGACCGGCACGACTACTTCACCCCGCGCCACCGTCAGCACCCGCCGCAGCTGGTGGGGGAGACCGTGCGCCAGGCCGCCATGCTGCTCTCGCACGCGGAGTACGGGGTGCCGCTGGAGGACCAGTTCCTGATCCGGGACCTCGACTACCGGCTGCGGCCCGACCGGCTGGAGGTGGACGAGGAGCCCGCCCGGATCGAGGCCGAGATCGTCTGCTCCGCCGTCCGCCGCCGGCGGGGCCGTCTGGTGGCCATGCACTGCCGGATGACGGCGCGCCGGGGCCAGGAGGTGGTGGCCGTCGCCGCGGGGAACGTCAGCGTCACGACCGCGGCGGTCTACCGGCGGCTGCGCCGGACCCGTCCACCGGCCGAACTGGCGGCCCTCGCCGTGCCGGTGGCGCCCGAGCGGGTCGGCCGGATGGACCCGCGCCATGTCGTGCTGGCGCCGACGCCGCAGGCCGAGCGCTGGCAGTTACGGGTGGACCCGCTCAACGCGACGCTGACGGGGCGCTCGCGCGATCACTACTCGGGCCTGATCCTCATGGAGGCCGTGTACCAGGCGGTGCTGGCCGGGCCCGGCCGGCAGGACTTCCGTCCGGCCTCCTTCTCCATCGACTTCTTCCGGTACGCGGACTTCGCGCCGCCCTGCTGGATAGAGGCCCACACCGTGCCGGCGGACACGCCCGGAGCGACGACGGTGGTGGTGACCGGCCGCCAGGAGGGGCTGAGGGTCTTCGAGGCGGCCGTCGGGGACGCCCGCGCGTTCTGACCGTACGCCCCGCCCGCTGCCGCCGGGCGCCGGTGCCCCGGCGGCAGCAGGCCGGCGTGCGTACGCCGGAACCCGCCCCCTCCGTCCGGTACGAGCTCAGGGCCGCAGTCTGACGAGCAGTTCACGGTGGCCGTTGGAGATGAACGACGCCAGCGGTTCGGCCGGCCGCTCCGGGTCGGCCAGGGCCATCTCCGGGAAACGGGAGAAGAGCGCGTCGAGGGCCACCGTCGCCTCCAGGCGGGCCAGCGGGGCGCCGAGGCAGTAATGGACCCCGTGGCCGAAGGAGAGGTGCTCCTTGCGGGTGGGCCGGGTCACGTCGAACACATCGGCGTCCGCGCCGTGCAGCTCGGGGTCCCGGCCCGCCGCCGCGTACGAGATGACGATGGCGTCGCCCCCGCGGATCGTCACCGTGTCCAGGTCGATGTCCTCGACCGCGTACCGCAGGATCGCGTGCGCGCCGGGCGCCTCGTACCGCAGGGTCTCGTCGATGACGTCCTCCCAGCCGGCCTGTCCGCCGCGGACCAGGGCGAGTTGGCCGGGGTTGCGCAGCAGGGCGTCGACCGCCTGGTCGAGGAGGTTGACCGTGGTCTCGTAGCCTGCGGTGAACAGGAGGATCAGGTTGTCCGCCAGCTCCTTCTCGCTGAGCCGCCCGCCGTCCTCGTCCCGGACCGCGATGAGGTCGCTGGTGAGGTCGTCGCCGGGATGCTCCCGTTTGTGGGCGAGGACTTCGGCCATGGTGGAGTACAGGGCGAATCCGTTGGCGCGCGCCTCCTCGGGGGTCGCCGAGGTCCGGAAGAACCCCTGGATGATCGTGCCGATGACGTCCCGCGACTGCTCGGGGACACCGAAGAGTTCGCACATGACCCGGTTCGGCACGGGGTGCGCGAAGTGGCGCCGCAGATCGACGGGTGCGTCCGGGGGCAGGGCGGCCAGCTCGTCCAGGACCTCGCGGGTCGTCTCCTCGACCCGGGGGCGGAGGGCGGCGACGCGGCGGCCGGTGAAGGCGGCCGCCACGGGTCTGCGGAGCCGGGTGTGCTCCTCGCCGTAGGCGGTGACCATGTTCTGCACGGACACCCAGATCGCCAGCGGCCAGTCCGGGGGGATCTCGCCGCGGGTCCAGGCCGGCCAGTGCCGGTAGGCGTCCTTGGAGACCCGCGGGTCCAGCAGCAGGCGCTTGATGGTCGCGTGGTGGGTGACCGACCAGGCGTGGACGCCGCCGGGCAGTTCCACGCGGACCACCGGCCCGCGGGCGCGAATACGGGCGATCTCGCCCTGGATGTCGCGTCCTTGCGGATCGAGGGCGAAGGGGCAGGTGGCGGTACGGGGCATGCTCGGCTCCTGTTCGTGACGGCGGCGCGGGTCGCTGAGAGGTGGTGGGCCGCCCGCACGCGGCAGCGGGGTGTCACCGGGTTCCGTGAGGAACCGGGTGACACCCCGAGTGTCCGCCGCCGGGACGGAATGATCTAGACGGTGATGTCCGCCGAGGCCCGGCGCCGCGCGGAGGCCCGGACCGCGGCGACGGTGGTGAGGGCGACCGTCACGGCCGAGATGGCCACGAGGACCCAGAGGCCGCTGTGATAGCCGTCCAGCGTCTTGGCCCCTTCGCCGCCCCCGGTGTGGTCGACCGCCATGGTGGCGGTCACCACGGCGAGCACCACCGCGGCGCCGACCTGGTAGCCGGTCTGCAGGACGCCGGCCGCCAGGCCCTGTTCCTCGTCGGCCACGTTCGCGGTGGCCTGGACGTTGGCGGCGGGGAAGGAGAACGGGAAGGCGATGCCGATGAGGAGGATGCTCGGCAGGATCACCCAGAGGTAGCCGGAGCTCTCGTCGATGCGGAGGAAGAGCAGGTAGGAAGCGGTGTACGCGACGAATCCCGCGACGATCATCCACTGCACGCCGAACCGGGAGATGAGCTTGCCGGACCGGGGCGCGATCGTCGCGATGAGCAGCCCGATCGGGAGGAAGGCCAGGGCCATCTCCATCGGGGACCAGCCGCGCAGCGTCTGGAGGTACAGACCGCCGATGAACTGGAAGCTCATGTAGGTGCCGAGGATCGCCGCGGCCACCAGGCTGGCCCCGACCAGGGACCGGTTGCGCAGCAGTCCGAGGCGCAGCAGCGGCTGGGCGGTACGGGACTCGATGACGGCGAAGGCCGCCAGGAGCGCCACCGCCGCCGCGAACACCAGCAGGGTGCGAGCGGACAGCCAGCCGGCGTTGGGCGCCTCGACGATGGCGTACACGAGGAGCAGCATGCCGGCGGTCACGGTGACGGCCCCCGCCACGTCGAACGAGCCCCGTGCGCGGTCCGCGACGGTGTCGCGCGGGACCAGGGTCAGCCCGCCGACCAGGGCGGCGATCGCCACGACGACCGGCAGCAGGAAGGTCCAGCGCCAGTTGATCTCGGTCAGCGCTCCTCCGACGATGACGCCGGTGGAGTAGCCGACCGCGCCGCAGGCGGTGTAGATGCCGACCGCCCGGTTGCGCTGCGGCCCCGCGGGGAAGTTGGTGATGATGATCGACAGCGCGGCCGGTGCGGTGAACGCGGCGCCGATGCCCATGACGAACCGGGCGGCGATGACCACCAGGCCCTCGTCGGTCACCCCGCCGACCAGCGACCCCAGGGCGAAGACGGCCACGCCGACGAGGAACACGCGCCGGCGGCCGATGAGGTCCGCCATGCGGCCGCCCAGCAGCAGGAAGCCGCCGAAGCCGAGGACGTAGGAGCTCACGACCCACTGCACGGCCGCGGTGCTCATCCCGAGATCGGCCTGGATCGGCGGTACGGCGATCCCGACCATGATGTTGTCGAGGGCGTCCAGGAAGAACGCCGCACAGACGCTGACCAGCAGGCCCCACTCGCGGAGCCCCCAGGATTTCTGGGTGCCGTCGGCACCGACCTTCTTGTCGCCCGCGGGCTCGACTTGTACTTCGCCGGAAGTTGCCATCAGCTTTCCTGATTCCTTGAGTGAGGTGCCGGCTGGTCCGGCAAGGGGTGCTGGTCGTTCCTTCGTCCCCGGCCGCGCTCGTCGCGGTGGGGTCAGCCCTTGAGCCCGAGAGGGAAGGGCGCCTGGGGGGTGCCGCCGATGAGGTGGGCGCCGGCGGACTGGGCGATCTGCTCCTGCGCCAGGATGTGCTGGCACATGGTGTGCAGGTCGCGCAGCCAGCGGTCCAGCGGCGAGGTCCGGTAGATGGACGCCGTGCCGACGAGGTCGGAGAGGCGCTGCACGATCGACCGTGCCGTACGGAAGGCGTTGAGCCGGGCGAGAGCGGCGGCGACCTGCTGGTCGGGGGTCGCCTCGACGCCGTCCCGCAGCCGGTCCCACAGCTCGTCGAGCGAGCCGTAGACGGCGTAGCGGGCCGCGGAGAGCTGCATCTCGGCCTCGCCGATGGCGGTCTGCACGCGGTAGCTGTCGGACCAGGGGGTGTCGGTGGCCCGCTCCACGCGGTGCGCGGCGAGTTCCCGCACGTGGTCGAGCGCGGCACGGGCCACGCCGAGCGGCACGCCCGGCACGTTGCCGAGGAAGGCGTCGGGTGCGGAGAACGGGCTGGAGTCGCGGGGGGTGGTGAAGTCGAACGTGCGGTCCTCGGGGACGAAGTGGTCCGTCACCCGGTAGTCCGTGCTGCCGCTGCCGGCCAGGCCGTGGGTGTGCCAGGTGTCGACGGTCTCGACCTCCTCGCGGCGCACGAGCATCAGCCGCCAGTTCACCGGGGCGCCGTCCTTGCCCGGCTCCGGGACGCCGTCGCTGTGGACGACGCAGCCGCCGACGACCCAGTCGGCGTGCGTGATGCCGCTGCCGAAGGGCCAGCGGCCCGTCACCCGGTAGCCGCCCGGGACCCGGTCGGCCCGGCCGACCGGGAAGATGAGCCCGGCGGTTATCGCGTCGGCGTCGGCCAGCATCTCCTTGACCACGGTCTCGTCGAGGTAGCCGGCGTAGATCCAGGTGTCCATACCGATCATGGCGCACCAGCCCGCCGCCGAGTCACCGTAGGAGAGTGCCTCGATCACCCGGGTCTGCTCCGAGAAGGTCAGCTCGGGCCCGCCCCACTCCTTGCGCATGCCGATCTGGAACACGCCGGTCCCGCGCACCAGCCGGACGGCCTCCTCCGGGAGGCGCCGGCCGCGTTCGATCTCCTCGGAGAGTTCCCGCAGCCGCGGTGCCGCGGCTTCGGCGCGGGCCAGGATCGTCTCGGCGGTCAGGGTTTCCCGCTCGGTCGCCGCGACGGTGGGCGGGGTCTGAGAGATGGTCATGGAAAGCCTCCTATGCGTGCCTGCTGCCGGTTCTCGGCGAACGGCTCCGGTGCCGTGCCGCGCATGTCGTCGCGGGTGGTCCGGCGTCCGCGCTCCCTCACGTTAGGGACGGTCGGTCCGTGGCTGTCGCGTGAACGCGCACGTGATCTGACACGTCTGCGTGCGGTCTCCGTGAGCTCCAGGCACTCCCCCTTGGCTAACTGTCAAACGTGACTTTAGGAGTTAGGGAGAGGGTTTGCAACCGCTCAAGTACACTTGAAGGGTTAGTGCTCCTCGGTACGGCCTGGAGGGATGCGCGATGGCCCTGACCGACCCCCGCCCGTTCGTCGGCGAACCTGTCGCCGTCGACCTGTTGAACACGCTCTGGAAGGCCGACGGGCGCCGGCACGACCTGCTGGACTCCCTGCCGGGCCTGCGGACCTGGCTCGACGGCCACGGCCTGGGCGACCGCTTCCCCGCCGACGCCCAGGCCGCCGAAGCGCTGGTACGGACCCGGTCGGCGATCGCCGCGGTCTTCGCCGACCCGCGCTCGCCCGCCGCCGCCAAGAGCCTCGACGAGGTGCTGGAGCACGGCCGGGTCCGGCTGGTCCTGACCCCGGAAGGGCCCGGCGAAGAGGCCGAGTTCGCCGATCCTTCCTGGGGCGCGGCCTGGCTGGCCGCCCGCGACTACCTGCGGCTCCTCGACACCGCCCCGGACCGGATCCGCCGGTGCGCCCAGCCGGACTGCATACGGCACTTCGTCGACACGTCCCGCAACGGCACGCGCCGCTGGTGCTCCATGGCGCTGTGCGGAAACCGCGCCAAGGTGGCCCGCCACTACGTCCGCAACCGCGAGACCCGGGCCGGGGCCGCCGACGCATGACGGGCGCCCGCCCCCACCCCACCGAACACGGAAGGCCCCACCCGTACATGAGCCCCACCCGAGCCCTCCCCGACCGGCTCGTCTCCACCCTCGGCCGGGCCAACCCCGCCGTCATGTCCACCCTGCGCCAGGACGGCGCACCCGTCTCGGTGGCGACCTGGTACCTGTGGGAGGAGGGGCGGGTCCTGGTGAACCTGGACGCCGGACGCAAGCGCCTGGCCCATCTGCGCGCCGACCCCCGCGTCTCGCTCACCGTCCTGGACGCCGACAGCTGGTACCGCCACATCAGCCTGCAGGGTCGCGTCGTGACACTGGAGGACGACGAGGGGCTGCGGGACATCGACCGGATCGCGCAGCACTACATCGGCGAGCGGTACCCGGACCGGGAGCGGCCGCGCGTCAGCGCCTGGATCGAGATCGAGACCTGGCACGCCTGGGGCATGGACGACACGCCTTGAGGGGTGCTCGTGGGGCGCCCGGGGCGCCCGCACCGAAACGCCGGGTGGGGCCCGCGACCTGAGTCGTGGGCCCCACCCGGGCTCCGCCGCCGGATCAGCCCACCGGAGCGGGCTCCGCCGAGAAGCCGGCCGCGCCCGCCGCCTCGAACTGCTCCCGCAACTGGGCCCGTCGGAGCTTGCCGATGCCCGTCTTGGGCACGTCCTCCATGCCCACCGGCACCGTGTGGGCCACGGTCACGCCCAGCGTCCGGGCCAGTTGGTCACGGACCATCCGGGCGGCCGCGGCCGGCTCCGTCCCGCCGCGCGGGTGGAAGAAGACCGCGAGTTCCTCGGTGCCCGACTCCGGCCCGGTCACCGGGCAGGCGACGGTGTAGGACGGCACGACCACGTCCAGCTCCTCCACCCGGGCCTCGATCTCGTGCCCGTGGTAGGTGACGCCACCGAGCTGGATCACGTCGTCCGCACGGCCGGTCACCGTGAGAATGCCGTCCCGCACATAGGCGAGATCCCCGGTCCGGAACCAGCTGTCCGTGAAGGACTGCCGGTTCTGCCCCGGGTTGCGGTAGTACCCCGAGGTCACACTCGCCCCGCTGACCTGCAACAGGCCCGTCGTGCCCACGGGAACGATCCGGTTGCGCTCGTCGACCACGCGCAGGGACGTGCCCGGCTGCGGCCGCCCCACCGGCACGTACCGGTCGTCACCCGCGTTGACGGCCCAGAACTCGCAGTCGGCCACCCCCGCGGACGTCTCGGACATGCCCCAGCCCGGCCACATCGCGTCCCGGGGCAGCCCGAGGGGGGCCAGCAGTTCCAGGAAGCGGCGCACCACGCCGCTGCGGACGGCCTCGCCGCCGTTCATGATGTACCGCAGACAGCTCAGGTCCCACGAACGCCCCTCCAGCCGGTCCGCCAGGTCGTTGATCAGGCCGAAGGCGAAGTTGGGGGCCCAGGTGGTGTCGGCGCGGTGCCGGTCGATGCCCTCCAGCCAGCGCAGCGGGTCCCCGAGCACCCACTCGATCCCGGCGTGCACCTGGTAGCAGCCGAGGTAGACATCGCGTACGTGGAACATGACCAGCCCGCCGACATGGTCGAGGGGCATCCAGTTGAAGCTGCGGGTCGTGGCCCCCAGCCGGTTCAGCCGCACCGTGGCGGATGTGCGGCTCAGCACGTTGCGATGGGTGAGGGTGACGGCCTTGGGCACCCCGGTGCTGCCCGAGGTGAGCAGCAGGACGGCCGGATCGTCCGGCGCCGCCCGGTGCCAGACGCTCTCGGGTGCGCCGGAACCGAGCCGGTCCGTGTCGCCGAGCAGGGCCTGCGGCCACCGCGGGTCGGCGGCGACGGCCTCGGCGATCTCCTGGCCGGGACCGGTGAGGACCTTCGGCCTCCCGTACCCCTGCCACACCCGCTGGAGCAGCTCGGGTGCGGTGGCCCGCTGGTCCGCCGTGGCTCCGGCGTTGACCGGCATGGGGACGAAGCCGCCCAGCACACAGGCCCAGAAGGCGGTCAGCAGCGCCGGCGGTTCGGCGACCTGGAGGACGACCGTCTCGCCGGGCACGAGACCCGCCGCACGCAGACCGCCGAGGAGCCGGGCCGCGCCGTCCAGCAGTTCCGGGTAGGTCAGAGCCGTCTCGGAGCCGTCGTCGCCCACGAAGCAGATGCCGGCCGAGGCGGCGGTCTCCGCCGCCCGGACCAGGGTCTCGCCGAGGTCGCGGACCTCCGTGGGGACGGCGGGCCCGCCGTCGAGGAAAGAGACGTCGGTGGTCGTCATATCGCTTCCTTCGGAGTGGGGGCGGCGATGAGCACCAGCGGCCCGCGGCCGTGGCCGGGGGCGGGCTCCTTGCGGAACCCGCCGTACTCGGCGGTGACGGTGAACCCCGCCTCGGTGAGCAGGCCGCGCACCTCGGGCCCGGTGAGGACGGACTGGTCGAAGAAGTTGTCGTACATGGACACCCGGCCGTCTGCGTCGCGCACCAGCAGCGTCTCCTCGTTGCGCCAGGTCGCCGCGTGCGGGTTGACCGACTGGCGGGCGAGCCGCGTGATGAGGACGTCATCGCCGCGGTGGTGGGCGACGGTGTGCTGCTGGTAGCTCTCGACGAAGTTCAGCAGGTGGCCGAATTCCAGGACGAGCCGTCCCTCGGGCGCCAGGTGGCGCCGCGTCGTCTCCAGCAAGGACCGCAGCTTGTCGTGCGGCAGGTAGTTGAGGGTCATGAAGAGGCTGTAGACCAGGTCGAAACGGCGGTCCGCCTCGAACTTCTCGGCCCGGCCGTGCACGTACTCCACGCCCGCGCCGCCCGCTCGCCGGGCGTACTCCACGAAGCTCGCGCTCTGGTCCACCCCCACGCAGGAGTAACCGAGTTCGCCCAGTCGGCGCAGGTTGGTGCCGGTTCCGGAGCCGAGGTCGAGGACCCGGCTGCCGGGGGGAGCGCAGGAGGCCAGGAACTCCGTCTCGGCGTCGAGGTTCCGGAAGTCCCGACGCATGATCTCGTAGTACTCACCGGGGAATTCGAAGCTGGTCAACGTTTCACCTTTCGCAGCGGTGATGGCACGCCGGACCGCGTGACCGGTACGGCGTGAGGGAGGGGGGGAGCGGCGGAGGGCGTCAGGCGGTGAGAGCAGACGGCCGCATGGTCTTGCGGTACTCCCGGGGTGTGACGCCGTAGCGGTCCCGGAACAGCCGGCTGAAGTGCGAGGCCCCGTAGAAACCCGAGCGCTCGCCGATCGCCGCGATGGAGAGGTGGGCGAGGCCGGGATCGGCCAGTTCGGAACGGCAGCGGGCGAGCCGCTCGTCCCTGATCCACCGCGCGGGGCTGGTGTTGTGCTCGTTGAAGATCTTCTGCAGATAGCGCAGCGAGACGTTGTGCTGCTGGGCCACGGTCACCGGGCTCAGCTCCGGGACCGCGATGTTGTCACGGATGAAGGCCTGCACATGCACCATCAGGGTCTGGCGGCCGACGCCCGTCGCGGCCGCCGCACTGCGGATGCGCTCGGCGAACAGAGCGCCCGCCAGCCCCGCGACGCTGCCGCCGAGCAGGTCGATCGCGGTGTCGACCTCCTCGCCGTACCGCTCCAGTCCGGCGAGCAGCTCCGACATCAGGGCGCCGAGCCCCTGGGAACCGTGCCACACCCTCGCGGTGAGCAGGTCCGACTCCTTGGGCGTGAGGCCGATCGAGCGGTGCGGCAGGGCGAGCGTCACCATGCGGAGGTCCTCCGGCATGGAGATCCGGTGCGGACGGGAACTGTCGTAGCAGACGAGCTGGGAGCTGCAGGCGACCGCCCGGCGGCCGTCCTGTTCCACATGGACCTCTCCCGCGAGCGGACGTAACACCCGCAGGTAGGTCTCGGCCGCCGGTCCCGCCCGCCCCGGTCTGCTCACCTCGCCCGGGCCCCCCTCCACCACACAGACCCACGCGTCGCCGAAACGCCGGCTGACCGTCGTCCCGGCGAGTTCATCGCCGTGCTCGGCGACGGCGCCCGGACCGGTGTCCATGCGTATGTTCCGTCTCGTGCGGCCGGTTGCCGCCAGCTGTCTGCTCGGTTCACTGGTGCAGAGCATGAGTTCCCCCGTTACCTGCCCGAAGTGCGGTGCCCGGGCGTATGTCGGCCGCTCCGTTGCGGCCGGACGCCGCCTGAGCGGTGGCTCTCTTTCCGTGCCTTCCGTGGATCCGTCAGCATGGGAACATACCTGCATGCTGGTTTTCTACGGCCCATCGAAACCTTTGATGGGCCACTTCCACCGGACCCCGAAAGGGCGCAACTCGGGCAGGAAGCATGCGCGATTGGTCAACAGTGGGGGAGGTGTCGCCGTTAGCGTCGCTCACGCCCGCCCGGCCCCGCCTGCGACGGCCGCTCCCTCCCGCACGAGGAGACCGAAATGATCAGATCGCCTCACCACGAGGGCGAGCAGGCCGTTCAGCGACGGGCGGGAGAAGGGCACCCGGGCTGGGGGTCGCCCATGTTCGACAACACCGTCCAGCCGGGGTTCGCCGTGTTCCTGCGGGAGCAGCGCATGCTGTTCCTCGGGGCGGCCGACGCCGACGGCGCGGTCTGGGCCTCCGTCCTCACCGGTGCCGCCGGCTTCGTCGACACGGTCGGTCCGCACCAGGTCGTGGTCGACGCCGCACCGGTTCCCGGCGACCCCCTGGCCGACGCCTTCAGCGCCCCGCGCGATCTGGGCGTCCTCGCGCTCGACCCCCGCACGATCCGGCGGATCAGGCTGAGCGGGGTGGCGCGGCGGCAGGGCGGCCGCCTCCACATCGCCACGGAACAGGTTCTGGGAAACTGCCCCAAGTACCTCCAGCAGCGGGATCTCGTGGAGTCCGACGCACCCGCCGGAGACACCCCCGCGGTCGTGCGCCACGAGCTGGGCCCGCGGGAGCGCCGGTGGATCGCGGAGGCGGACACCTTCTTCATCGCCAGCCGCGCGCCCGGCCACGGGGCCGACGCCTCGCACCGCGGAGGTGAACCGGGCTTCGTGACGGTCGAAGGCCCCCGCAGGCTCTCCTGGCCGGACTACCCGGGGAACTCCTTCTACATGACCCTGGGAAACCTCTCGCTGGACGCGGCGTGCGGGCTGCTCTTCCTCGACTGGGAACGGGGCGGCACGCTCCAGCTGACCGGCCGTGCCCGCATCGACTGGGATCCGGACCACCGTGCCGCGCTGCCGGGCGCCCTGAGGAGGATCGAGTTCGACGTCGAACGAGTGGTCACGATCCGCCGGGCCGTCCCCCACCGGTGGGCGCTGATGGCCAGGTCGCGGTTCAACCCGCCGCCGCCCGCGAGCTGCGTGGCCCCCTGAGCGCCCGGGCCCCTCACCCCCGCGCGACGATCTCCCGGGCCAGTGCCGCCAGTTCCGGCAGGGCGGGGTGGCCCGGGGCGTCGCGGCGGGCGAGGAGGACCGGGACGGCCGGGGCGTCGACGAGCGGAAGGTAGGCGACCCCCGTGTGCGGGTGCTGGTCGGCGGTCGACGTGGTGGACACCCCGCTGCCGCGGCCGGCGGCGATGGCGGTGAGCCAGTCGTCGGTGTTGCCGACGGTGAGGGTGGCGGCCGGGCGGGCGTGCGGCGGCCACAGGTCCACGGTGGTGGTGCCGGAGACGGTGTTCAGGACGACCGGGCCGTCCGCGAGATCGGCGAGTTCGAGCGCGGCGCGTGCCGCGAGCGGCCCGTCCGCGGCCACCGCCGCCACCCGTACCTCGGTGAACAGCACCTCGGCGACCAGCCCCGGCGCGTCCACCGGGCCGCGCAGCAGCGCCGCGTCGACCTCGCCCCGGGTCAGACCGGCGGTGCGGTCGTCGATCCTGAGCAGTTCCAGCGGGGTGCCCGGGAAGCGTTCCTGCCAGGTCCGCAGCAGCGGTGTGGTGTAGGGCCCGAACGCGGACCAGGCGTGCCCGAGCCGCAGCGGCCAGGTGCGCAGCCGCCCGGAGTCGAGCGCGTCGTCGAAGGCGGCGACCGCGGCGGCGGCCTTGTCGCGGAAGGCGTCGCCGTCGGGGGTGAGGACGAGATGGTGGGTGGAACGGTCGACGAGCCGGACCCCGAGGTGCCGCTCCAGCGCGGCGAGGGTGCGGGACACGGCGGGCTGGGTCAGCCGGAGGCGGGCCGCGGCCCGCGTGATGTTGAGCTCGTCGGCGACCGCGAGGAAGGCCCGCAGATGCCGGAGTTCCACGGGGCGGCCGGTGGCGCGTTCCTCGCTCATGCGTCGGGAGCATAACGGGAGCGTGATCGGCATTTCACGGAACGCGCGGACGTCCTTACGGTGAAGGGGGAACCATGGCGGGCACGGTTTCTCATCCTGTACCGTCCAGTCCATTGCAGTGCACTGACTCACTCGCTCGCCCCTGGAAGGCCCTCCCGTGAACGACCAGCGCAGCGCCGCCGAACCGGCCGCCGCAGCCGTCGCCGTCTCCGAAGCGGTGACGGCACTCGAAGGCGCCGGACGGTCCTGGGCGGACCGCCGGGCGGCGCTGGCGCCGATCGCGCTGGTGGTCGCCGGCGGCCTCTCCGTCCAGTTCGGCTCGGCGGTCGCGGCGCTGCTGATGCCGAAGGCGGGCGCGCTGGGCGTCGTCACCCTGCGGCTGGTGGCCGCCGCTCTGATCCTGCTGGTGATCTGCCGCCCGAAGCTGCGCGGCCACTCGCGTGCCGACTGGGGCACGGTGCTGGCCTTCGGTGTCGCCATGGGCGGCATGAACACGCTCTTCTACCTGGCGCTGGACCGGATCCCGCTCGGTATCGCCGTCACCCTGGAGGTGCTCGGCCCGCTCGCCCTCTCGGTGTTCGCCTCCCGCCGCCTGATCAACGTCCTGTGGGCCGGGCTCGCCCTCGTCGGTGTCGTCCTGCTGGGCGGCGGCGGTTTCGACCGCCTCGACCCGGTCGGCGCGGCCTTCGCCCTGGCGGCCGGGGCGATGTGGGCGGCGTACATCGTATTCAGCGCCCGCACCGGCCGCCGCTTCCCGCAGGCGGACGGGCTCGCGCTGGCGATGGTGGTCGCCGCGGTCCTCTCGCTGCCGCTCGGCGTCATCGAGTCCGGGGCGAAGCTGACGGTTCCGTCCACCGTGGCGCTCGGGGCAGCGGTGGCCGTCCTCAGCTCGGTGCTCCCGTACACCCTGGAGCTGATGGCCCTGCGCCGTCTGCCCGCGCCCACGTTCGCCGTGATGATGAGCCTGGAGCCGGCCATCGCCGCCGGTGCGGGCTTCCTGATCCTGGACCAGGCCCTCTCCACGACGGACGCCCTCGCCATCGCCCTGGTCATCGGGGCGAGCATCGGAGCCGTACGCAGCCGGTCCGGGCGGGCTCCGCGACGCGAGGCGTGAGCCGGGGCTCGCCCGCCACCCCGCAGGAGCCTCAGCGGTCGGCGGGCAGGATCCGGGCGAGGCCGCGCGACGGAGCGGGTGGGGACGTCGGCCATGGACAGCGAGGGGCCGACGGGGCGGAGTGGCGGGGTGGGTGCCGCCCTGCGTTCTGCGGCAGCAAATCATGCAAGCGCGCTTGATTGTTTCCCGGGGCGCTGCCATGCTCCTGGGCACCACACCCGGTCCCGAGGGGAGCGCACGTGTCCGCTGTCGTAGCCGTGATCGACGATCTGCGCGAAGAGAGCGACGAACTCGACCAACTCGTGGGGGTGTTGGACGGGCCGGGCTGGCGTGGACCGACACCCGCCGACCGGTGGACCGTCGCCCACCAGATCGCCCATCTCAGCTGGACCGACGAGGTCGCCCTGCTGGCCGCCACCGAGCCGGACCGGTTCGGCGACGAGGTCGCCAAGGCCCTGGCCGCCCCCGAGTCCTTCGTCGACGAGGCGGCCGACGCCCTCGTCGCCGCCCACGCCCCGGACGCCCTGCTCGCCCGCTGGCGCGAGGGCCGGGCGCGGCTCGACAAGGTCCTCCGCGACGCCCCGGCCGGCACCCGGATCCCCTGGTACGGGCCGCCGATGAGCGTCGCGTCCATGGCGACCGCCCGGCTCATGGAGACCTGGGCCCACGGCCAGGACATCGCGGACGCCCTCGGCGTGACCCGGACCCCGACCGCCCGGCTCCGGCATGTGGCGCGGATCGGCGTACGGGCTCGGAACTACGCCTACGCGGTACGCGGGATCACCGCACCCGAGGAGGAGTTCCGCGTCGAACTCCACACGGCGGACGGCGAGATGATCGCGTACGGGCCCGAGGGCGCCGCCCAGCGGATCACCGGCCCGCTCCTCGACTTCTGCCTCCTGGTCACCCAGCGCGCCCACCGCTGCGACCTCGCGGTCACCGCCGAGGGCCGCGAGGCCGACCAGTGGCTCGGCATCGCGCAGGCCTTCGCCGGCCCGCCGGGACCGGGCCGGCTGCCGCGCGCGGAACAACCGGGACAACCGGATCGCACGGAGCGGGACGGCCACCGGTGAGCGCCGCCGCCGGGCCCGTCCCCGAAGCCGCCCGCGCCCCCGAGGCCGACCCCGTCTCCGCTCCCGCCCCCGTACCCGCCCCCAGTCCCGTCCTCCGCATCGGCAACGCCTCCGGCTTCTACGGCGACCGCTTCGACGCCCTGCGCGAGATGCTCACCGGCGGGCCCCTCGACGTCCTCACCGGTGACTACCTCGCCGAGCTGACCATGCTCATCCTCGGCCGCAGCCGCCTCAAGGACCCGCAGAAGGGCTACGCCACCACCTTCCTGCGCCAGTTGGAGGAAGGGCTCGGCCTCGCCCACGAGCGCGGGGTGAAGATCGTCGCCAACGCGGGCGGCCTCAACCCGGCCGGACTCGCGGCCGCGGTGAGGAAGTTGGCGGGCAAGGTCGGCGTGCCCGTCACCGTGGCGTACGTCGAGGGCGACAGCCTGCCCGTCCCGGACGGGTTCCTCACCGCCAACGCCTACCTCGGCGGCTCCGGGATCGCCGCCTGTCTGCGGGCCGGGGCCGATGTCGTCGTCACGGGCCGGGTCACCGACGCGGCACTGGTCACCGGGCCCGCCGCCGCCCACTTCGGCTGGGGCCCGGGAGACCTGGACGCGCTGGCGGGGGCCGTGGTCGCCGGGCACGTCCTGGAGTGCGGTACGCAGGCGACCGGCGGGAACCACGCCTTCTTCGGCGAGCACGACCCCGCCCGCCTCCGCCGCCCCGGCTTCCCGCTCGCCGAGATCCGCGCCGACGGCTCGTCCGTCATCACCAAGCACGACGGTACGGGCGGGGTCGTCGACCTCTCCACCGTCACCGCCCAACTCCTGTACGAGACCGGCGGAGCCCGGTACGCGGGCCCCGACGTCACCGCCCGGCTCGACACCGTGCGCCTCGCCACCGACGGCCCCGACCGGGTCCGGATCGACGGCGTACGCGGTGAGGCCCCGCCGCCGACCCTCAAGGCCGGGCTGACCCGGCTCGGCGGCTGGCGCAACGAGGTCGTCTTCGTCCTCACCGGCCTCGACGTCGAGGCCAAGGCCCGCCTCGTGCGCGACCAGTTCGCCGACGCCCTGGAGCGGGGCGGCGCCCGTCCGCCCGCCGAGGTGCGCTGGGAGCTGGCCCGTACCGACCACGCCGACGCCGACACCGAGGAGCGGGCCAGCGCCCTGCTCCGGCTCGTCGTCCGCGACCAGGACGCCGAGGCGGTCGGCCGCACCGTCTCCGGGGCCGCCATCGAACTGGCCCTCGGCAGCTACCCGGGGTTCCACGTCACCGCCCCGCCCGGAAAGGGCGCGCCCTACGGGGTGTTCGAGGCCCGGCCCGTACCGGCGGCGGAGGTCGAGCACATCGCCGTGCTGCCGGACGGAACCCGGCAGGAGATGAGACCGCCGCCCCGTACGCAGGAGTTGGCCGAGGTCGAGGACCCGCCGCTCCCCGCCCCGTACCCCTCCGGCCCAACCCGCCGCGCCCCCCTCGGTCTGATCGCGGGCGCTCGCAGCGGCGACAAGGGCGGCGACGCCAACGTGGGCGTCTGGGTGCGCGACGACGACACGTGGCGATGGCTCGCGCACGAGCTGAGCGTCGAGCGGTTCAAGCACCTGCTGCCGGAGACAGCCGACCTCACCGTCATCCGTCATGTCCTGCCCAACCTGCGCGCCCTGAACTTCACCGTCCACGGCCTCCTGGGCGAAGGCGTCGCCGCCCAGGCCCGGTTCGACCCGCAGGCCAAGGCGCTGGGGGAGTGGCTGCGGTCCCGGTGGCTTCCCATCCCCGTCTCCCTGCTGGCAGACGGCCCCATCCCGGAGGTGACCGCATGACCGTCCTGCCCACCGCACTCGACACCAACAGCTCCGAATACGCGGCGAATCGGGCCGGCATGGTGGAGAAGCTCGCCGAGCTGGAGGCCGAGCACGCCAAGGCGCTCGCGGGCGGCGGCGAGAAGTACGTGACCCGGCACCGGAAGCGCGGCAAGCTTCCGGCCCGGGAACGGATCGAGCTGCTCCTCGACCCCGACACCCCGTTCCTGGAGCTGTCGCCGCTGGCCGCCTGGGGCAGTGACTACGCCGTGGGGGCCTCCCTCGTCACCGGGATCGGGGTGGTCGAGGGCGTCGAGTGCCTGATCACCGCCAACGACCCGACCGTACGCGGCGGAGCGTCGAACCCCTGGACACTGAAGAAGGCCCTGCGCGCCAACGAGATCGCCTTCGCCAACCGGCTCCCCGCCATCAGCCTGGTGGAGTCGGGCGGGGCGGACCTGCCCTCCCAGAAGGAGATCTTCATCCCCGGCGGGGCGCTCTTCCGGGACATCACCCGGCTCTCCGCCGCCGGAATCCCCACCGTGGCCGTCGTGTTCGGCAACTCCACCGCCGGAGGCGCGTACGTCCCCGGCATGTCCGATCACACCGTGATGATCAAGGAGCAGTCCAAGGTCTTCCTCGGCGGACCGCCCCTGGTGAAGATGGCCACCGGCGAGGAGAGCGACGACGAGTCCCTCGGCGGGGCCGAGATGCACGCCCGTACGTCGGGGCTGGCCGACCACTTCGCCGTGGACGAGCACGACGCGGTCCGTCAGGCCCGCCGGATCGTCGCCCGGCTCAACTGGCGCAAGGCGCACGTCGATCCCGGACCCGCCGAGCCGCCGAAGTACCACGAGGACGAACTGCTCGGCATCGTCCCCGGCGATCTGAAGGCCCCGTTCGACCCGCGCGAGGTCATCGCCCGCCTGGTCGACGGCTCGGACTTCGACACGTTCAAGCCGCTGTACGGGACGAGCCTGGTCACCGGCTGGGCACGGCTCCACGGCTACCCGGTCGGCATCCTCGCCAACGCGCAGGGGGTGCTGTTCAGCGAGGAGTCGCAGAAGGCCGCGCAGTTCATCCAACTCGCCAACCAGCGCGACATCCCGCTGCTCTTCCTCCACAACACCACCGGCTACATGGTCGGCAAGGAGTACGAGCAGGGCGGGATCATCAAGCACGGCGCGATGATGATCAACGCGGTGGCGAACTCGAAGGTCCCGCATCTGTCGGTCCTGATGGGCGCGTCCTACGGGGCCGGGCACTACGGCATGTGCGGCCGCGCCTACGATCCGCGCTTCCTCTTCGCCTGGCCCAGCAGCAAGTCCGCCGTCATGGGCCCGCAGCAGCTCGCGGGCGTCCTCTCCATCGTCGCCCGCGCATCGGCCGCCTCGAAGGGGCAGCCGTACGACGACGGGGCGGACGCCGGGCTGCGCGCCATGGTGGAGCAGCAGATCGAGGCGGAGTCGCTGCCGGTGTTCCTGTCGGGGCGGCTGTACGACGACGGGGTCATCGACCCGCGCGACACCCGGACCGTCCTCGGGATGTGCCTGTCCGCGATCCACACCGCACCGGTCGAGGGCGCCCGTGGCGGCTTCGGCGTCTTCCGGATGTGAGGCCCAGATGACCACCGCTACCGATGGGGCCCGGATGACCATCACCACGTTGCTCGTCGCCAACCGGGGCGAGATCGCCTGCCGGATCTTCCGCACCTGCCGCGACCTGGGCATCACCACGGTCGCCGTGTACTCCGACGCGGACGCCGACGCCCTGCACGTACGGGAGGCGGACCTCGCCGTACGCCTGCCGGGCGCGGCCCCCGCCGACACGTATCTGCGCGGCGACCTCGTCGTGGCCGCCGCGCGGGCCGCCGGGGCGGACGCCGTGCACCCCGGCTACGGCTTTCTCTCCGAGAACGCCGCGTTCGCCGCCGCCGTGCAGGACGCGGGGCTCGTGTGGGTGGGCCCGCCGGTGAAGGCGATCGAGCTGATGGCCTCCAAGACCCGGGCCAAGGAGCTGATGGCCGGGGCCGGGGTGCCGCTGCTGGCCCCGGTGGACCCGGCGGCTGCGGGCCCCGGCGACCTGCCGCTGCTGCTGAAGGCGGCGGCCGGAGGCGGCGGTCGCGGCATGCGGGTCGTCCGGGAACTCGACGCGCTGTCGGGAGAGTTGCTCGCCGCCGCGGCCGAGGCCGCCTCGGCCTTCGGGGACGGGGAGGTCTTCGCCGAGCCGTACGTGGAGCGCGGCCGGCACGTCGAGGTCCAGGTGATGGCGGACGCCCACGACACCGTGTGGGCGCTCGGCACCCGGGACTGCTCGCTCCAGCGCCGCCACCAGAAGGTCATCGAGGAGGCCCCCGCGCCCGGTCTCGACGACGCCCTGCGCGACCGGCTGCACGAGGCGGCCCTGGCAGCCGCCCGGGCGGTGGGCTACCGGGGCGCGGGCACCGTGGAGTTCCTGGTCTCCGCCGAGGGCCGCCCGTACTTCCTGGAGATGAATACCCGCCTCCAGGTCGAACACCCGGTCACGGAAGCGGTGTTCGGGCTCGACCTCGTCGCCCTGCAACTACGGGTGGCGGAGGGCGAGCCGCTGCCGGCCCCCGAGCCCCCGCAGCCGTCCGGCCACGCGGTGGAGGCCCGGCTCTACGCCGAGGACCCGGCCCGCGACTGGCAGCCGCAGACGGGCACGCTGCTCACTCTGGAGGTGCCGGAGGGGCCCGGCCTTCGCCTGGACACCGGGTACACCGGCGGCGACCCCATCGGCGTGCACTACGACCCGATGATCGCCAAGGTGATCGCCCGCGCCCCGACCCGTGCCGAGGCCGTCCGGCTGCTGGCCCGCGCGCTGGAGAGTGCCCGCATCCACGGCCCGGTCACCAACCGCGACCTGCTCGTACGGTCGCTGCGCCACCCGGACTTCGCGGCGGCCCGTCTGGACACCGGGTTCTACGACCGGCACCTGGCGGACCTCACCGCCCCGGGGGCCGGAACCGGTGACCCCGCCTCCGCCGCCCTCGCCGCCACCCTGGCGCAGGCCGTACGGGGCGCGTCGGCCGGCGGCCCCGCCCCGGCCCGGTTCGGGGCCTGGCGCAACGTGACCTCGCAGCCTCAGCGCAAGCGCTACCGCAGCGAGCCCGACGGCACGGAGCACGAGGTCGCCTACCGCACCTCGCGCACCGGAGTCCCGGAACCGCACGAGGCCCCCGGCACCCGGGTCCTGACCGCCGCCCCCGACCGCGTCACTCTCGAAGTGAACGGTGTGACCCGGCACTTCACCGTCAGCACCCACGCCGAGCGGGTCCACGTGGACGCCGCCGACGCCTCGTACACCTTCACCGCCCTGCCCCGCTTCACCGACCCCGCCACGCACACCGCCCCCGGCTCCCTGCTCGCCCCGATGCCCGGGACCGTCGTCCGCCTCGCGGAGGGCCTGGCCGCCGGGGTTCCCGTCGAGGCCGGGCAGCCGCTGATCTGGCTGGAGGCGATGAAGATGGAGCACCGCATCCTCGCGCCCGCCTCCGGCACCCTCACCGCCCTGCACGCCGCGCCTGGCCACCAGGTCGAGGTCGGCGCACTGCTCGCCGTGGTCCAGGAGGACCCGGCCGCCACCCCCGTACCCGTTCCCGTACCGGAGGAGACCGCATGAGCACCGCACGCACCGTCCTCGAAGCCGAAGAGCACCAGGCCCTGCGCGCAGCCGTCGCCGCCCTCGGAAAGCGGTACGGACGCGACTACATGACCACCGTCATCCGCGAGGGCAACCACACCGACGAGCTGTGGGCGGAGGCCGCCAAACTCGGCTACCTCGGGGTGAACCTCCCCGAGGAGTACGGCGGCGGAGGCGGCGGAATGGCCGAACTCTCCATCGTGCTGGAGGAGTTGGGTGCTGCCGGCTCGCCGCTTCTGATGATGATCGTGTCCCCCGCGATCTGCGGCACGGTCATCGCCCGCTTCGGTACGGAGGAGCAGAAGCGGAGATGGCTGCCGGGCCTCGCCGACGGCAGTCTCACCATGGCCTTCGGCATCACCGAGCCCGACGCCGGATCGAACTCCCACCGCATCACCACCACCGCTCGCCGCGACGGCGACGACTGGGTCCTCACGGGCCGCAAGGTCTTCGTCTCCGGCGTCGACATAGCCGACGCCACGCTGATCGTCGGGCGCACGGAGGACGCCCGCTCCGGGAAGCTGAAGCCCTGCCTGTTCGTCGTGGAGCGCGATGCCCCCGGGTTCGGCCGGAACCGGATCGACATGGAACTCCACGCTCCCGAGAAGCAGTTCGAGCTGGTCCTGGACGACGTACGGCTGCCGGCCGACGCCCTGGTCGGCGACGAGGACGCGGGTCTGCTCCAGCTCTTCGCCGGGCTCAACCCGGAACGGATCATGACGGCGGCGTTCGGCATCGGCATGGGCCGTTTCGCACTCTCCAGGGCCGTGGAGTACGCCCGTACCCGCCAGGTCTGGAAGGCCCCCATCGGCTCCCACCAGGCCATCGCGCACCCGCTCGCCACCGCCCACATCGACCTGGAGCTGTCGCGCCTGATGATGCAGAAGGCGGCGCTGCTGTACGACGAGGGCGACGACGTCGGGGCGGGCGAGGCGGCCAACATGGCGAAGTACGCGGCCGGGGAGGCGTGCGTGAAGGCCGTCGACCAGGCGGTGCACACGCTCGGCGGCAACGGCCTGACCCGGGAGTACGGCCTCGCGTCCCTGATCACCGCGTCACGGGTGGCCCGGATAGCCCCGGTCAGCCGCGAGATGATCCTGAACTACGTCTCGCACCAGTCGCTGGGCCTGCCGAAGTCGTACTAGCGCCATTCGTTCGGATCGTGCCGGGCTCGCGGAGTCCTGGCCGTCCTCCTCGAACCGATCCTGTCCGACCCCTCCCCATCCCTCCCCCACAAGGGTGATTCTGACCCCCACACTCCACACCCGCACGGCGTCCCGCGCCGCCACCCGGGCGGCGCGGGCGACCGCGACGACAGGGGACCGCCATGGTGTTCCGCAGCGAGTACGCAGACGTAACGGCCCTCGACACGCCCATCCACGACGCGGTTCTCGGCGGGGCCGCCGGGTTCGGTGACACCGTCGCCCTGATCGACGGGACGAACGGCATGTCCCTCACGTACGCCCAACTCGACGGTTTCCACCGGCGCATCGCCGCCGCGCTCGCCGAGGCGGGGCTCAGGAAGGGCGACGTCCTCGCCCTGCACAGCCCGAACACCATCGCCTACCCCGCCGTCTTCTACGGTGCGACCCGGGCCGGGGCCTCGGTCACCACGGTCCACCCGCTGGCCACGCCCGAGGAGTTCGCCAAGCAGCTCGCGGACAGCGGGGCGGAGTGGATCATCACGGTCTCCCCGCTCCTGGCGACCGCTCGCCGTGCGGCCGAACTCACGGGCGGGGTAAGGGAGATCTACGTGTGCGACCGGGCGGAGGGCCACACCTCCATCCTGGACATGCTGTCCTCCACCGCCCCCGAGCCAAAGATCGCGATCGACCCCGGCGAGGACGTCGCGGCCCTCCCGTACAGCTCCGGCACGACGGGCACGCCCAAGGGCGTGATGCTGACGCACCGGTCGATCGCGACCAACCTGGAGCAACTGAGACCGTTCATTCCCATGGGCGAGGGCGACCGCATCCTTGCCGTCCTCCCCTTCTTCCACATCTACGGGCTCACAGCGCTGATGAACGTACCCCTGCGCTGCGGCTCGACGGTCGTCGTGCTGCCCCGCTTCGACCTGGCGCAGTTCCTGGAGGCCATCCAGACGCACCGCATCTCCGGTCTGTACGTGGCTCCACCGATCGTGCTGGCACTGGCGAAGCACCCGCTGGTGGGGGAGTACGACCTGTCGTCGCTCCAGTACATCGTCAGTGCCGCCGCCCCGCTCGACGCCGAGTTGGCGGAAGCGTGTTCGGCCCGGCTGGGGGTGCCGCCGGTGCGGCAGGCGTACGGGATGACGGAGCTGTCGCCCGGTACGCACGTGGTGCCGCTCTCCGTCGAGCAGCCGCCGCCGGGCACGGTCGGCAAGCTGCTGCCGGGCACCGAGATGCGGATCGTGTCGCTGGAGGACCCGGCGAAGGACGCGGAGCCGGGGGCCGACGGCGAGATCCTGATCCGGGGCCCGCAGGTGATGAAGGGCTACCTGGGCCGTGCGGACGCCACGGCGGCGATGATCGACGAGGACGGCGGGGTCCACACCGGCGATGTCGGCCGGGTGGACGAGGACGGCTGGTTGTACGTCGTCGACCGGGTGAAGGAGCTGATCAAGTACAAGGGTTACCAGGTGGCCCCCGCCGAGCTGGAGGCCCTGCTCCTCACCCACGAGGAGGTCGCGGACGCGGCGGTGATCGGGGTGTACGACGCGGAGGGCAACGAGGTCCCGAAGGCGTTCCTGGTCCGGGGGCCGGGGGCGGAGGGCCTGACGGCGGAGGACGTCATGGCGTACGTCGCCGAACGCGTCTCCCCGTACAAGAAGGTGCGGCGGGCCGAGTTCATCGAGGCGGTGCCCCGGGCGGCCTCCGGCAAGATCCTCCGGCGCGAGCTCCGCGACCGTGAGAAGACGGATCATTCGGGAACATCGGAGGAACAGTGACCCTGATCGTACGGACGGGGGAGCGGGGCATCGCCACCCTGGCGCTGGACTCCCCGGCCAACCGCAACGCGTTGTCGGCGCGGCTGGTGTCGGAGTTGCGGGATGCCCTCGTGGCCTGCGCCCGAGACGACACCGTACGGGCGGTGGTGCTGGCCCATACGGGGTCGACGTTCTGCGCCGGGGCGGACCTGACCGCTCCGCCGGACCCGGAGGCGTTCGTGGGGCTGATGCGGGAGATCGTGGCGCTGCCGAAGCCGGTGGTGGCCCGGGTGACCGGCCATGTCCGGGCGGGCGGCCTGGGGCTGCTGGCGGCGTGCGACATCGCGGTGGCGGGCGGGACGTCGTCCTTCGCCCTCACCGAGTCCCGCCTGGGCCTGGCCCCGGCGGTCATCTCCCTCACCCTGCTCCCGCGCGTGGACCGCACGGCGGCGAACCGCTACTACCTCACCGGGGAGCGGTTCGACGCGGCGGAGGCGGCGAGGATCTCGCTGGTCACGCTGGCCGCCGAGGACGTGGACAAAGCGCTCGTACCGGTCCTGGACGGTCTGCGCCGGGCCTCGCCCCAGGGGCTGGCCGCATCGAAGGAGCTGGTCACGGCTACGGTGCTGAGGAACTTCGACCAGTACGCCGAAGACCTCATCGCCCGATCCGCCGCGTTGTTCGCCTCCGACGAGGCGAGGGAGGGGATGACGGCCTTCCTCGAACGACGGGACCCGGCATGGGTGCGGTGACCTCTTCCAGCGCGGCGAAGTCCGCTCACGCGCCCAAGCAGGACCGCAGCCGGGCGACGCGGCAGCGACTCCTGGAGGCGGCGGTGGCCTGCCTGGCCGAACACGGCTGGGCGGGCTCCACCGTCTCCGTCGTCGCCGAACGGGCCGGCGTCTCGCGCGGCGCGGCGCAGCACCACTTCCCGACCCGCGAAGACCTGTTCACCGGGGCGGTGGAGTACGTCGCCGAGGAGCGCTCCGCCGCCCTGCGCGCGCTCCCCGTCCAGGGCCGCGCCGAGGTGGTCGCGGCCCTGGTCGACCTCTACACGGGTCCGCTGTTCCGAGCGGCGCTCCAGCTCTGGGTGGCCGCCTCCAACGAGGCCCAGCTCCGCCCGCGCGTGACGGAACTGGAGGCGCGGGTGGGCCGCGAGACCCACCGCATCGCGGTCGAACTCCTCGGCGCGGACGAGTCCCGCCCGGGCACCCGCGAAACGGTCCAGGGCCTCCTGGACATGGCCCGCGGCCTCGGCCTCGCCAACCTCCTCACCGACGACACGGCCCGCCGGGAGCGGGTGGTGGCGCAGTGGGCGGCGCTGGTGGAGGAGGGCTTGGGCTGAGCCTTCGAGGGCCCCTTCAGGTCGGCCGACGGCCGGGACTTCGTTCATTCTGGCGGGAACATGTGACGGAATATTTCCTGATCGGTTATTGGGCGGCTGGGAATGCATTTCCGAGTAAACATTTCTGCAGCGCAGAGAAACGTTTCACGCCGTGTATGGTCGATAAAAGACCGAAGCGGTCTCCTCGGCATTTCCTATAATCGTGAATGAATACTCGAAAAAAAGTCCGGCTCGACACTGTTTATCCAGGTTTAAGAGCTGCCGCTGTGCGTAATGTGCTGCCGACAACACGAGGGCTTCCGGGAAACCGTGAACGACTCGGAAGTCGCCGCCTCGCACAGAAAAATCGGTTTCTGATGAAGCTCAGAACTCCTGATCTTGGAGTACGGCGCATTGTCTCGTCCTGGCTCACCGCAGCTCTCACCACTACGGTCGCCGCAGTCATGGTGGCCGCGACGACGTCCCCGGCGGTAGCCATCGCCACGCCCGTGCCGCTGGGAACCGCGGACAGCTTCGCGGTGCTGGCAGGGGAGTCGGTCACCAACACCGGACCCACCGTGATCACCGGGGACGTCGGCGTCAGCCCGGGAACGGCCATCAGCGGATTTCCGCCGGGGCTCGTGAACGGAGTCCAGCACTCGGCGGACGCCGTCGCTCTCCAGGCCAAGTCCGACCTGGTGGTGGCGTACAACAACGCGGCGGGCCAGGCCACGGACGCCGCGCTGCCGCCGGGGGCCTGACTCTGGTGCCCGGCGTCTACACGGCCTCCTCGACGCTGGGGCTCACCGGCACGCTCACCCTCGACGCCGAGGGCGACCCCAACGCCGTGTGGGTCTTCCAGGTCGGCTCCGGTCTGACGACGGCGTCCGCCAGCCGCGTCAACCTCATCAACGGCGCGCAGCCCTGCAACGTCTTCTGGCAGATCGGAAGTTCGGCCACGCTCGGTACGGATTCGACCTTCATCGGCAACATCCTGGCCCTGACCTCGATCAGCGTGACCACCGGCGCGACCATCGAGGGCCGGGCGCTGGCCCGTAACGGCTCGGTCACCCTGGACAACAACCGCATCACCCGGTCCACCTGCTCCGGCGGCACCACGTCCGGCACCACGACGGGCACGACGACCGGGACCACGACCGGGACCACGACGGGCACGACGACCGGGACCACCACCGGCACCACGGGAGGCGTGCTGGGCGGGGTGCTCGGCGGCGTCCTGACCGGCGGCACCACGGGCGGTACCGGCGGGGTGCTCGGCGGAGTACTCGGCGGCGTCGTGACCGGCGGCACCACCGGTGGCACTCCGGGTGGTTCGACCACCACAGGGACCACCACGGGGAACACCGTCGGCAACACCTCCGGGAACATCGCCGGCAACACCACGGGCGGCGGCAAGGGCGGCGGCACCGGCGGCCACTCGGGCGGTCACACCGGCGGTCACTCGGGCGGTGGCAAGGGCGGCGGCACCGGCGGCCACTCGGGCGGCCACGACAGCGGCGGCTACGGCTACGGCGACGGGCGGCCCGGCGACCACGGCCCCGGCGAGGAGCACGGCGGCTACGGCGAGAAGCCTGAGGGTCCCGGACACCACGAGGGCTGACCGGAGGCGCGGAACGCGAGCCGCCGGATGACCGGCGTGCGGCGGGGCATGTCCTCCTGCCCCGCCGCACGCTTCCACAAGACGGACGACGAACAGAACAGGGCGGGGCACGTGCTGGGTGGAGCCGCGACGGAACATGAACGCACGCAGGTACGCAGTCGGGTGGGCAGTCAGGTGAGAAACCGGTTACGCAGAGGAGTCCTCACCAGCGCCGTGGCGCTCTGTCTGGCCACCGCCCTGGTCCACATCGGTCTGGTCTTCCTGCACGTGGCACCGTCGAACACGGTGTCGCAGCGCTTCAACGCCCAGGTGGACGCCTGGATCTACCCACTCTTCGAGCAGAACTGGCGGCTGTTCGCCCCCGACCCGGACTCCGTCAACCGGCGGATCTCCGCGCGCACGGCGCACACGGCCCCGGACGGATCGGTCCAGGTCAGCGACTGGACCGACCTGACCGCCGTGGACACCTCCGCCATCGAGCACAACGCCTTCCCGAGCCACACCTCGCAGAACATGCTGCGTCGCTCCTGGACGTCCTACGTCGAACTCCACGGCGGCGACGACGTCCCGCGCTCGGACCGGGCCGTGATGATGCAGCGGTACCTGCGCAACATCGCCGCCGACCGCATGGCCGAACGCGACGGCAAGCCGTTCGAGAACATCCAACTCCGGGTCGTCACCCTGCCCGTGGCCGCTCCGGGCAGCCCGGACCGTGACCGCCGTGCCGCCGCGAAGGACGCCGAGACCCGGCTCCTGCCCTGGTGGAAGGTGGCATCGGATGCCTGAGACGGCCAACACTCCGTCCCGCCCTCGCGAGCCGGCCGACGGCCCGGCGTATCCGGCGGCACGGGTGACGGGCGCGGCACGCCGCGCGTGGGCGCTGCTGACCGAACGCCCCCTCTCCCTCTACGCCGTATCGGTCCTGCGTATCGGGTACGGGCTGCTCTACCTGGTCTTCCTGGTGCGCGAGTTCCCCCACCGGGACGCGATCTGGGGACCCGGCTCCCCGTGGACGCCGGACCTGGCCCGTCAGCTCTTCGACCAGACCGGCTGGGTCAGCGTGCTGACCCTCTCCGACAGCCGCCTCTACTTCGAGCTCTGCTACGCGGCCGCGCTCGTCGTCAGCATCCTCTTCCTCCTGGGCTGGCGGACCCGCGCGGTCTCCGTGCTCTTCGCCGTCGTCGTGGCCTCGTTCCACGCGAGGTCGATCTTCATGACGGACGGCGGCGACAACCTGGTCCTCCTGATGGCGCTCTACCTCACCCTCACCGCGTCCGGCCGCCGCTGGTCCCTGGACGCCCTGAGGGCCCGTCGGGCCCCCTCCGGCCGACGCCTGCTCCCGCTCCCGCCCCAACTCGCGGCGGCCGGGCGGACCCTGGTCACGGCCGTGCACAACTGCGGGCTCCTCGTGATCGCCGTCCAGGTGTGCTTCCTCTACGGCGCCGCCGGCCTCTACAAGGTCCAGGGCGGCACCTGGGGGGCCGGGACCGCGCTGCATTACGTCCTCAACCTCGACCTCTTCCAGCCGTGGCCCGCGCTCTCGCACTGGGCGGACGGTCAGGTGCTCGCCATCGCGGTCATCGGCTACCTGACCGTGCTCCTCCAGGTCGCTTTCCCGTTCGTGCTGTTCGGCAGGCTCAAGTACCCGGTCCTGACGATGCTGCTAGGGATGCATATCGGCATCGCGGTACTCATGGGTCTGCCGCTGTTCTCCGGCGCGATGATCATCGCCGACGCGGTGTTCCTGCCCGACCGCTTCTGGGCCGCGGCCGGAAGGCTGGCCCGGCGTGGGCTCGGACGTACGGAGGAGGCGCGGCCCGAACCGGCGGACGTACCGGAGACCTCCGGGGCGCCGGATGAGACGAGGGCCCCGCGCGGCACGGTGCCGAAACAGGGCAGCCCGGTGTCGCGCGTACGCGATCGTCCCTAGGGGACTTGCGCACGCTGCCGCAGCCACGTCCTGGGGCGGGTGAGCTGGGAACGGCCCCGGCGGAGCGTCTGCTCCGCCGGGGCCGCTGTCGTGTGCGGGCGGGCGGCCACGGCCGCCGCCCCGAACTCAGGGGGTGTTGCGCCCCTGGGAGGCGCTGCCGTCGTAGACGTTGTCCGGCGTGGCGAGCTGGGTGACCGCACGGGCGAGCAGCGTGGACGGCTCCTGGCCCCCGCTGAGGGAGTCCGTGTTGATCATGATGACCATCGTGGCCTTCTGCGCGGGCAGGTAGACGGTGACCGTCTCGTACCCCGGCAGGGACCCGTTGTGGCCGATCCACCCGTCGGCGTCGAAGATGCCCAGACCGTAGCTGAGCCCGGGGAACCCGGTCGGCAGGGTCTTGAGCCGCTGCGCCTGGGTCCGGGGGCTCAGCAGCTCCCCGGTGGCGACGACCTCGGCCCAGCGGCGCAGGTCGTGCAGGTCGGAGATCATCGCACCGGCGGCCCAGGCCCAGCTGGGGTTCCAGTCCGTGGAGTCCTCGGTCTCGCCGCTGAGCGTCTGGTCGGTGTAGCCGTGCGCGTGCGGCTCGGGGAACTCGGCCCCGGTCGGGAAGAGCGTGTTGTGCAGCCCGGCGGGACGCAGCACCCGTTCGTGGATGACACGGTCGAGGCGCTGACCGGTGACCTTCTCGATCACCAGCCCGAGCAGGACGAGGTTGGAGTTGGAGTACTGGAACCGCGCGCCCGGCTTGAAGGTGTTCTCGTGCTTCATGCCGTACGCGAGGACGCCCCGGGGGGTGAACGAGCGGTAGGGGTCGCTCAGCAGGTCGTGCACGAAGTCCGCGTCGGCGGTGTACGGGAACAGACCGCTGCGCATCCCGGCGAGCTGGCGCAGGGTGATGCGGTCTCCGTTGCGCACGCCGGAGACGTAGCGGGAGATCGGGTCGTCCAGCTTGACGAGCTTGTCGTCGACGAGTTGGAGCAGCGCGGTGACCGTGAACGTCTTGGTCTCGCTGCCGATCCGGATCCGGGTGTCGGCCGACATCGGCTCACGGGTGACCGTGTTGGCGACGCCGCTCGTGTGGACGTAGCTCCCCTTCCCCGGCATCCACAGCCCGACGACGGCACCGGGGATACCGGCCTGCTCGCGGACGTCGTCGATGGTCCGGTCCAGCTCGGCGGTCAGCGCGGGATCGAGGCCGCCCGGCGGACAGTCCTCCTCGCCGTGCTGTCCGTGCTGGTCGAAGCCCGCGGCGTGCACCGCCGGGGCGGGTGCCACGGCCATCGGGGCCAGGACGGAGGCCGCGAGCAGCGTCGCGGCGAGGAGGCGTCGGGTGGGGGAGCGGCGTCGCATGGCGGAGGGCCTTTCCAGGCGGGGGCGGGGGAGGGGCGGGGCGGGGAGCGGACGGCAACGACACCATCCGGCCACCGGAACACGCGCCGCGTCCCCGCCGCGTCCCGCCAAGACCACTCGTTCGGAGCCGCAGGCCGGGACGGTCCGCTGTGCGTCCTCACTCCCGGCGCAGGCTCCTCACCAGGTCGCGCGGCAGCCCGTGCGTGTCGTGGAGGTAGTGGAAGTCCTCCTCGGTCAGCGGGCCCTGGAAGCGGGGGCGGGCAAGGACGCGGCGGCCGCGTTCCAGGAGGTGGCCGAAGCGGCGCTCCTCGTCGAGCAGGGTCCTGAGCACGTCATCCGGGCTGACGTCCTGGCGGAAGTGGTCCAGGGTGTGCCGGACCAGGTCCTTCGACAGGTCCCCGAGGCTGCGGGAGGCGTCCTGCCGCCACAGCACGGTGAGCACCCGTCGTACCAGGCGGCGCAGCACGTAGCCCCGGCCGGTGCTGGACGGGCGGACGCCGTCGCCGAGCACCACGACGGCCGAGCGCAGATGGTCGCTGACCAGCCGCAGATCGGGCTCCTCCAGGGGCCACAGGGGCGGGACGAGGCGGCGCCAGGGGTCGAAGACGTCGCAGGCGAAGACGGACTGCTCGCCCTGGAGCAGGGCGGCCAGGCGCTCCAGGCCGAGGCCGGTGTCGACGTTGCGCCGGGGGAGAGGCACCAGGGAGCCGTCTCCACGTCGGCGATGGGTCATCGTCACGTGGTTCCACACCTCCACCCAGCGGTCGTCGCGGGTGGGCGTCGACCGCGGCGGGCCGTCGCCGCTCCAGAAGAAGATCTCCGAGTCGGGTCCGCACGGGCCGACGAGGCCGTCGGTGCCGCCACTGCCGGGGTCGTCCGGGCTCTTCGGCCACCAGTTGTCCTCCACCGTGAGTTCCACGGGGACGCCGAGGCCCTGCCACAGCTCGACCGAAGCGGTGTCCGGACCCGTCCGGCCGTCACCGGCGAAGGCGGTGGCGTGCAGCAGGCCCGGGTCGATGCCCAGGCCCTCGGTGAGCAGCCCGTACCCCCAGTCGAGGCTGAGTGGGCCCCCGTAGTCGCCGAGCGACCAGGTGCCCAGCATCTCGAAGACCGTCAGGTGCGTGGCGTCCCCGACCTCGTCCAGGTCCGTGGTGCGCAGACAGCGCTGCACGTTGACCAGGCGCTTCCCCAGGGGATGGGGGCGGCCCTCCAGGTACGGGGTGAGCGGGTGCATGCCGGAGGTCGTGAAGAGGACGGGGTCGCCGGGGGGCGGCAGCAGCGTCGAGCCCGTGATCCGGCGGTGGCCGCGTTCTTCGTAGTACTCGACGAACGTCCTGATGAGGTGGTCCGTACGCATGGGGGTGGCTCCTTCGCGTGGCAGCGGGGGGAGGCACCGGAGAACGGGACCGTTCAGTCACCCGGCCGGGGCCAGAGGCTCCGCGGCACTACCGACGGACCGTTTCCGGTCGCCGGGGGAGAGGACGTCAGGCGGCGGCAACCGGCGAGCTGGTCGCTCGCGCGGTCGCGGTGGTGCTTCGGCCGGTGACGTTCATACGGCGACCCTAGCGCGGGTGCCTCGGCGGAGCACGAGGATTTACGTCGGCGTCGCACCGGCCGGGTCGGGCCGGCGGCATCAGGTCGCTCTCGCTGATGGTGTACGTCAGCGGGGGACTGGAGAAATCCGGGTTCTCGCGACGCCGCAGCCGGTAGAACTCGCTCCTCTGTTCATCGTCGGCCAGGATGAGCCGCGCGCCCTGCGTTCTCCTTCGCCTGCCGGAGAGGGCCCAGGACGATCCTGCGGGTGAAGCGGCGATTCGACGCGACGGAGAAGGCGACCACGCTGTCGTGCGTGACGTGGGACACCTGTGCCGCGTACGTCACGACGCCGCCTGCCCTTTCGCGGACACCAGGCGTGGCCGCGCGAAGTCCGTGTTGTCCACCACCGCGTCCATCCTCGGCAGGGGGTCCACCTCGTCGAGATAGAGGCGCTCCGCCACCAGGTACCGGTCGCGGTGGATCGCCTCCGCGTCCGAGCCCGCCCAGTCCTGGTCGCGTTCCGCGCCGCGGCGTACGGAGAGTTCGGCGTCCACGTCCAGCCAGATCCGGAAGTCCCAGTACGCGTCGATCTCGGGCCGGAACGCGAAGACGCCGTCCACGATGAGGACCGAGTCGGGGGCGAGCGGGGTCGTGTCGGCCGCGTGGCTCTCCTGCGTCAGCGGGTCCAGGGAGCACAGCGCGCAGGCCGTCGCCTCCGGCGAGCGTGCGGGGTCCAGCAGGAGGCGCTTGGCCGAGGCGTAGTCGTACGCGTTGCGGTAGTAGCCCTCGCCCGACTCCCGGTCGTACAGGTGCCGGTCCTTCCACGGGTTCTTGAAGTCGTCCAGCGTGGCCCGGAGCACCGGGCGGCCCGACTCGGCTATCCGCGCCGCCAGTTCGTGGCCGAAGCTCGTCTTCCCCGCTGCCGTGAAGCCGTCGATGCCGACGAGAAGCCGGCCCGGCCCCCGGCTCCGTATGCGGTCCGCCACCGCCTTCGTCAGGGAGCTGCGTTCGGCCGAAGCCGGTGCGGGGCACGGCTGTCGCCAGGTCGAGGGGGAGTGGCTCACGGATGCTGCCTCACGGTGTCCCATCCGCCGATCCTCGCAAAGGCTCCTGGCGGGCCCTCAGGTGGGCCCGTTCGCCCTGGTGGCCGAAGAGGACGAGCAGTTCGACGGTGCGGTCGTCGTCGGGGCCGAGCCAGTGCGGGACATGCGTGTCGAACTCGGCCGCCTCGCCGGGCTTCAGGACGAGCGTCCGCTCGCCCAGGATCAGGCGGAGCCGGCCGGCCAGCACGTACAGCCACTCGAAGCCCTCGTGGGTCCGCAGGGTCGGTTCCGTGCCCGCCGGGCTCGGGCGGATCAGCAGTTTGTGGGCCTGGACCCCTCCCGGGCGGCTCAGCGGTACGTACGTGAGGCCGTCCCTCGTCACCGGGCGGAGGTGGATGCGCGGATCTCCGGTGCGGGGCGCGCCCACCAGTTCGTCCAGCGGGACCGCGTGGACCTCCGCCAGCGGCAGCAGCATTTCCAGTGTCGGCTTGCGCGTGCCGCCCTCCAGGCGGGACAGGGTGCTCTCGTTGATGCCGGTCCGCTCCGCCAGCTCGGCCAGCGTCATGCCGTGCCGGCGCCGCAGTTCGCGCAGGCGGGGGCCCACCGCCGCCAGGACGCCGTCCCGGTCCCTGACGCCCGACACCGATGGTGGCTGTTCTGCCGTGTCTCCCATGCCCCCAGGTTGCCGAAACGGCATGGAAACTTGCAAGGGGGGCAGGCCGCGGCGCACCTTCCTCCCCAGGGAACAGGCTAACGAGAGGAATCAGCCATGAGCAGCGACACCACCGGCACCACCGACTCCGCCGCGTTCTGGGAGGACCACTACGCCGGCGTCGACCCGCGGTGGGGCACCCGGCCCAACGCCGTCCTCGCCGAGGTCGTCACCGCCCTGGCCCCCGAACCGGGCGGTGGAGGCGGTCGTGCGCTCGACCTCGGCTGCGGGCACGGCGGCGACGCCCTCTGGCTCGCCTCGCTCGGCTGGGACGTCACCGCTGTCGACGTCTCGGCGACCGCCCTGGACCGCGTCGCCGCCGGAGCCGCCGCGGCCGGGCTGACCGACCGCGTCCACCCGAGCCGGCACGACCTCGCCCGCTCCTTCCCCGACGGGGCCTTCGACCTCGTCACCGCCTCCTACTTCCACACCCCGGTGGAGATCCCCCGCGAGCAGGTCCTCCGGCGCGCCGCCGAAGCCGTCGGCCCAGGCGGCCTCCTCGTCCTGGTCGAGCACGCCTCGCTCGCCCCCTGGTCCTGGCGGGGCGGCCACGAGGACGTACGGTTCCCCAGCCCCGACGACGTCCTCGCGTCCCTGCGGCTCGACGACGGATGGCACACCGAGCGCTGCCACGCACCCCGGCGCACCGCCACCGGGCCCGGCGGCGAGACGGCGACCGTGACCGACAACGTCATCGCCGTCCGGCGGGGCCGTCCCGCCTGAACTGTCAGAGGCGGGTGGCAGAGTGGAGGCCATCGCAACCGGAGCACCGGAAGGGCCGGGGCGCCGGAAGGGCCGGAGGGGGAGCCGTGGGGGATTACTTCCAGACCGTCGTCGACCGCGATGCCACCGAGGCGGAGGCCGCCCCGCTGGCCGCGCGCGTGGTCGCCTGGCTCGTGGCCGAGGGCGTCATCGGGCCCGACCGCACCGAGCCCGCGCTCGGCAGAGGCCCGGGGTATCCGCCGGGACCGCGTGTCCGGGAGGCCGTCGACAGCAGCGGCTGGGGTGAGCCCTGGCAGGGCGGGCCGCTCCACGTCGACGTCACCCGCACCGTGTTCGACGCCGGGCAGTATGCCGACCCCTCCTCGGCCCGATGCCCGCGCTGCGAGCGGGACATCGCGTTCCACGACAGGGCCCTGCAGGGGATACCGGGGGCCTGGGACCCCTTCTCCGAGGCGATCGAGGACTGGGAGGCGGGCGTCGACGCCCTCGTGCGGTGCGCGCACTGCGATGCGTCGTCCCCCCCTCGTCGACTGGACCGGAATGGGGCACTGCTTCGCCTTCGGCGCTCTCGGCTTCACCTTCTGGGGGTGGCCCGACCTCACTCGGTCCTTCCTCGCGGAGTTCGACCGCCGGCTGGACGGCCACCGTACGGCCGTCGTGAGCGGGAAGATCTGAGGCGCCGGGGACGGGCGGCCTGCCCGCCCGTCCCCGGGACGACGTCCGGCCGGCCCCGAGCCGGCTCAGCCCGCGACGATGTCCTCGTACCCGCTGATCTCGCGCGGGTTCCGCGTGCCCGGACCCACGTACGTCGCCGACGGGCGCACCAGGCGGCCCGTGCGCTTCTGCTCCAGGATGTGCGCCGACCAGCCCGCCGTGCGGGCACAGGTGAACATCGACGTGAACATGTGCGCCGGGACCTCCGCGAAGTCCAGCACGATCGCCGCCCAGAACTCCACGTTCGTCGCCAGGACCCGGTCCGGGCGGCGGTTGTGCAGCTCCTCCAGGGCCGCCTTCTCCAGCGCCTCCGCCACCTCGAACCGCGGGGCCGCCAGCTCGCGGGCCGTGCGGCGCAGGACGCGGGCGCGGGGGTCCTCGGCGCGGTAGACGCGGTGGCCGAAGCCCATCAGGCGCTCGCCCCGGTCCAGGGCCTGCTTCACGTACGCGGTCGCGTCGCCCGTGCGCTCGATCTCCTCGATCATGCCGAGGACCCGGGACGGGGCCCCGCCGTGCAGCGGGCCCGACATCGCGCCCACCGCTCCGGACAGGGCGGCCGCGACGTCCGCGCCCGTCGAGGCGATGACCCGGGCCGTGAACGTCGACGCGTTCATGCCGTGCTCCGCCGCCGACGTCCAGTACGCGTCGACCGCCTTCACGTGCTTCGGGTCCGGCTCCCCGCGCCAGCGGATCATGAAGCGCTCGACCACCGAGTGCGCCTTGTCGATCTCGCTCTGCGGCACCATCGGCAGCCCCTGGCCGCGCGCCGACTGGGCGACGTACGACAGGGCCATCACCGCGGCCCGCGCCAGGTCGTCCCGGGCGGTCGCCTCATCGATGTCCAGCAGCGGCTTCAGGCCCCAGACCGGGGCGAGCATCGCCAGCGCGGACTGGACGTCGACCCGGATGTCACCTGAATGCACGGGGATCGGGAAGGGCTCGGCGGGCGGCAGGCCGGGGTTGAACGCCCCGTCCACCAACAGGCCCCACACATTGCCGAAGGAGACGTGACCGACCAGATCCTCGATGTCGACCCCGCGATAACGGAGCGAACCGCCTTCCTTGTCCGGTTCGGCGATCTCCGTTTCGAACGCGACGACTCCCTCAAGACCGGGTACGAAGTCGGACATCAGGCGGCTCCCTCAGTTCGGCGGGCGACGGGCGGTGCGCGGCGTGCTGGGCTGTGCGGAAGCCACAGCGGCCTGCCCCAAGATATTGGCGGGTTCCTCCGATGCGGGGAAGCGTGACATCCGGCACAGGGCCCCCTTTCGACGGGGCGTGGTTACGGCCCCTCGGCGCCGGGCAGACTCGGCCCCTGCGGCAGGATGGGCCCGTGCCCACACCAGAAGGTTCCACGGGACCCCTCCCGGACGATTCCACCACCGATCCCGCGGCCATGCGCGAGCAGTACCGCTCGGAGGACTTCGTCGAGGGCGACCTCGCCGCCGATCCGATGGAGCAGTTCGCCCGCTGGTTCCGGCAGGTCGCCGTCGGCGGGGTGCTGCACGAGCCCAACGCGATGATCGTCTCCACCGCCGGCCCGGACGGCCGCCCGTCCTCGCGCACGGTGCTGCTCAAGCAGTACGACGACCGGGGCTTCGTCTTCTTCACCAACTACGACTCCCGCAAGGGCCGCGAGCTGACCGCGAACCCCCACGTCTCCCTGCTCTTCCCCTGGCATCCGATGGCCCGCCAGGTGATCGTCGCCGGTACCGCCTCCCGCACCTCCCGCGAGGAGACCGTCGGCTACTTCCGCACCCGCCCGCACGGCTCCCAACTCGGCGCGTGGGCCAGCGCCCAGTCCACCGTCGTGGGCTCCCGCGAGGAGCTGATCGCCCGGTACGAGGAGCTGGCCGCCCGCTACCCCGAGGGCGAGAAGGTCCCGGCCCCACCGCACTGGGGCGGCTTCCGGGTGGTGCCCGAGACGATCGAGTTCTGGCAGGGCCACGAGAACCGGCTGCACGACCGGCTGCGGTACGTCAGGGAGGGCGAAGGGGCGTCCGGGGGCGTGTGGCGGGTGGAGCGGCTCTGCCCGTAACCCCATGAGCTGCGAAGACACCCCGAAAACGCAGAAACCCGCAGGCTCTGGTTCCTCCGTGCACAGAGGAGCCGGCCGGACTTACCGGCGAGCCTGCGGGTCGGTGACTGCTGGGATTGGCCGACGTCCGGCCTTGCACTGCAAAAGAGTGCGACGACGGGCGTCAGCCCGCGGCCACCTCACGAGTCCGAAGAGAAATCACTTCCGGAACACCTCCTTTCCTGTGTGCTCCACAGCCTAGGAGCGCCCCGCACCGGCGTACAACCGATTTGTTTCGCCGGACCGGGCCAGAAGATTTGGGTGAAGTGGATGTGTGCTGGGTCACGTTCGAGTTGAATGGTCTGACGTGCAGCGATACACGCGGTGACGCGTGGGACAACGGCCGACACGTTCTGCGGGAGGTGCGGAGTGGGTGCTTCCAGGAGCAGTGGGACCACCGACGAGCTCGGACCGGACGAGGACTCCGGCGGCGGGCCACCGGGGTGCTCCCCGGATTCCCGGAGCCGGGCCGGCGAGGACGCGATCCCCGGTGCGCCCGACGGCTCCGAGCTGCTGGCGGCGCTGCTCGACGGCATGGACGCGGCGCTCTGCGCGTTCGACGCGGCCGGCACGGTCACCCACTGGAACCGTGAGGCCGAACGCGTCCTCGGCTGGTCGGCGGACGAGGCCGTCGGCCGCAGCGGCTTCGCGGGCTGGGCGGTGCGGCGGGCCGACGCGGACGAGGTGCGGGCCAGGCTGATGTCGGCCATGGAGGCGCCGGGGCGGCAGGTGCACGAGTTCGCGCTGCTGCGCAAGGACGGCGGCCGGGTGCTGGTGCGGACCCAGTCCGCCGGGGTGCGCGGCGCCGACGGGAAGCCGGCCGGGGTCTACTGCGCGTTCAGCGAGGTGCACGCCCAGATCGACCTGGAGCGGGCCATCGCCCTGAGCGAGGTGCTGCTGGAGGACGCGTCCTGGGGCGTGGTCCTCGTCGACGTCGACCTGCGCCCCACCGTCGTCAACGCGCACGCCTCCCGCGCGCTCGGCGGAAGCCGCACCTCCCTCCTCGGCCGCCCGCTCGGTGAGTTGGTGGTCCAGGGCGTCGAGGAGCTGGAGGCCGCCCTGCACCATGTGCTCGCCGAAGGGGCCCCGAGCGCCCCGGCCGACCTTTGGGTGACGCTGCGGACAGCCGAGGGCGAGCGCCGGCGGTGCTGGCGCAGCGGATTCCTGCGGCTCGCCTCGCCGCTGACGGAGGAACCGGTTCCGCTCGGGGTGGGGTGGCTGTTCCAGGACATCACCGCCGCCAAGCTCGCGGAGCAGGAGGCCGACCGGCTGCGGTTCCGCACGAGCCAGCTGCACCGGGCCGCCCGGACGGCCTGCGAGTGCGAGGACCCGATGGAGGCGGCGACCTCCCTGCTGGACTTCGCGCTCGCCGGGTTCGCCGATCACGTCCTGGTCGATCTGGTGGCGGGCGAGCGCCTGGTACGGACGGCCGCCACGCCGTTCGACGCGCCCGGCCCGTGCCTGTTGGTCGCCGGGGGCTCCATCCCGGCCCGGTACTCCCCCGGCCACCCGGCCCTCCAGTCCGTCGAGCGCACCGGCACCGTGCGTACGAGCGCGGGGGCCGGGGCCGCCGCGTCACCGGCCTGGGCCGCGGAGCGCCGCTGGCCCCGGGACGCGGCGCACGCGCTCTGCGCGGTGCTCCGGAGCCGGGGCCGGACGCTGGGCGTGCTGACGTTCCTCCGCGCCGCGAACCGGGCCGCCTTCGAACGTACCGACGCGGCGTACGCGGAGACGGTCGCGGCCCGGGTCGCGGGAGCGGTCGACCTGGCGCAGGTGACGCGGGCTCAGTGACGGTAGAAGATCCGGTCCCGGTTCTCCGTCATGACCCGGCCGTTCCACTCATGGCCGCCGTCCACGTTCCCCGAGCGCAGCATCGGCGGCTCGACGCCCCTGGCCACCAGCCGCTCCACGGCGGCGGCCAGCATCGACTGCATGATCGCGCTGGTCACCACGGTCGAGGCGGGGGCGAAGGGGGCATCGACGCCGGGGGCCGTCAGCTCCGCGTCGCCGATCGCGATCTTGCTGTCCAGGACGATGTCGCAGTGGTCCCGCAGGAAGCCGCCCGAGGCGTGCCGGGACCGGGTGTTCTCCGCGTAAGCGACCGAGGTGACGCCGATGACCTTCAGCCCGAGGGCGCGGGCGTTCTGCGCCATTTCGACCGGCAGGGCGTTGCGCCCGGACAGTGAGACGACCACCAGGAGGTCCCCGGCGGTGGCGGGGCTGGAGTCCAGGACGGCCGAGGCGAGCCCGTCGACCCGCTCCAGCGCCGAGCCGAGCGGCGCGGGCATGACGTCCACGCCGACCACGCCGGGCACGGTGAGCAGGTTCATCAGGGCGAGGCCGCCCGCGCGGTAGACGACGTCCTGGGCGGCCAGCGAGGAGTGGCCCGCGCCGAACGCGAAGAGCCGCCCGCCGGATTCGACGGTGTCCGCGACGGCCGCGCCCGCGGCGGCGATGTTCTCCGCCTCCTCGTCCCGTACCCGCGTCAGCAGGCCGATCGCCGCATCGAAGAACTGACCGGCCAGCTTGCTGTCGCTCATGGGGGAGAGCCCTTTCGACGGGGTGTGGGGCAGGTGTTCGGCGGCCCGGGAATGCCTGTGCCGCCGATCACGTTGCGGTCTGGACCAGTGGGCTGTCAATACCGCCCCGCGTCCCCGCCCGCACCCCCTTCCACCGGGACGCCACGGTTGTCGGCGCTATGCGTCAGAATTGGTGCAGGGCCATCGCACGACGTTCTCTAGTCACTCCATCGAGGGGCACGTATGTCCGGACTGATCGACACCACGGAGATGTATCTCCGCACCATCCTCGAACTGGAAGAGGAAGGCGTCGTCCCCATGCGCGCCCGGATCGCTGAAAGGTTGGACCAGAGCGGTCCGACCGTCAGCCAGACGGTGGCCCGCATGGAGCGCGACGGTCTGGTCCGGGTCGCGGGGGACCGCCATCTGGAGCTGACCGAGGAGGGCCGCCGCCTCGCCACCCGCGTCATGCGCAAGCACCGGCTCGCCGAGTGCCTGCTCGTGGACGTGATCGGCCTGGAGTGGGAGCAGGTCCACGCCGAGGCCTGCCGCTGGGAGCACGTGATGAGCGAGGCGGTGGAGCGGCGGGTGCTGGAGCTGCTGCGCCACCCGACGGAGTCGCCGTACGGGAATCCCATCCCGGGCCTGGAGGAGCTGGGCGAGAAGGCCGAGGCCGAGTCGTTCCTGGACGCCTCCATGGTGAGCCTGGCCGAGCTGGACCCGGGCGCCGAGGGCAAGACCGTGGTGGTGCGGCGGATCGGGGAGCCGATCCAGACCGACGCCCAGCTGATGTACACGCTGCGCAGGGCCGGGGTGCAGCCCGGGTCCGTCGTGAGCGTCACCGAGTCGCCCGGCGGGGTGCTGGTCGGCTCCAGCGGGGAGGCGGCCGAGCTGGACACCGAGGTCGCCTCGCACGTGTTCGTCGCCAAGCGCTGACCGCGCCGCCGCCCGGCGGCCCTGTTGCCGCGCGGCAACACAACCGTGATGTGCGCTCGCCGATTTCCCGTCCGGAACGGCAGCGCCCGGACGCGTCACATGCCAGGCTGATGCCAGGCAGAGGACCTGAGGGTGTCGGCCGGCTCAGGTCGGCACGGTCGGGGAGGGAGCAGGGAATGCGCCCGTCGCACCATCACGCGCACCGCGCGGTTGCCATCGTTGTCGAGACCGCCGGCGGCCGCCCCCGGGCAGGGGGCGGCCCCGGCGTCCGAAGACGCCGGGGCCGTTCCTCCCCTGTGCTGACCCGGAGCCCCGAGCTCTCAAGGTCAACTCCCGCGGGCCCCTGTCCCCGAGCGGCCCGCCTCCCGCTGATGATCTCCCCAGGCCGGGCGGCATCAATCCTTGACCGGTGTCACTCGAACGTGGGGTGTTGGGTGGCGGAACCCCATTTTCGAATATGAGTTCGATAGCCTGGCGGCGCGACCACACGGTGATCGAGGACCAGAAGGGGGTGCCAGGACTATGGTGCGGCGCATCGACGTAACCGGAACCGACGGCGTACGCCTCGCGGCATGGGAGTTCGCCGACCCGCCCAAGGAGCGCGCGGAAGCGGGCGGCGCTCCCGGGGTCTTACTGCTGCACGGACTGATGGGCCGGGCCTCGCACTGGGCCCCGACCGCCCGCTGGCTCGCCGAACGGCACCGCGCGGTCGGCCTCGACCAGCGCGGCCACGGCCGCAGCGACAAGCCCGCCGACGGGCCGTACACCCGCGACGCCTACGTCTCCGACGCCGAGGCCGCGATCGAACAGCTCGACCTCGGCCCGGTCACCGTCGTCGGCCACGCCATGGGAGCGCTCACCGGCTGGCAGCTCGCCGCCAAGCGCCCCGACCTCGTCCGCGCCGTCGTCATCTGCGACATGCGGGCCTCCGCCCTCGGAGCCGCCTCCCAGCGCGAGTGGAGCGACTGGTTCGACTCCTGGCCGCTGCCCTTCGCCACCCTCGCCGACGTACGGAAGTGGTTCGGCGAGGACGACCCCTGGGTGGAGCGCCCGAACCCCGCCCGTGGCGAGTTCTACGCCGAGGTGATGGCCGAGGGCGAGGACGGCTGGCGCCCCGTCTTCTCCCGCCGTCAGATGCTCCGTTCCCGCGCCACCTGGGTCTTCGACGCCCACTGGGAGGAGCTGGCGCAGGTCCGGTGCCCCGCGCTGGTGCTGCGCGGCCTCGACGGGGAGCTGGGCCGTGCCGAGGCCCAGGAGATGGTCCGGGTCCTGCCCCGCGGCCAGTACGCGGAGGTGGCGGACGCCGGCCACCTCGTCCACTACGACCAGCCGGAGGGCTGGCGGGCCGCGGTGGAGCCGTTCCTGGAGCAACTGGCCGAGGACAACCGCGGCGACTGCGAACCGGTCTCGCCGTAGCCCTCGCCCACTGCCGAGGGCGGCGGCTCAGCCCTTGCTGACCGCCGCCAGGATCTCCGGCAGCCGGTTCGCCGTGCGCCCGGCCGCGATCCGCAGCCCCGCCCACCCGGTCAACGCCCCGTACACGAGCCCGCCCGGCACCATCAGCCACAGCGCGTCGTGGTGGTCCGTGACATGCATCCAGACCGTCGGCACGATCACCGGCGCGGACAGCAGCGCGGCGGCCAGCATGCCGCCGAGGATCGAGATCCAGGCCAGACCGCCCTGCCCGGGCACCACGTTCTTGAACGCGCCCTCCTGCGGAATCGAGTACGGGAACAGCGCCGAGGCCACCGCGCCCGTCGCCAGCATCGAGCCCAGCAGCGCGAAGGACAGGCCCAGCGCCCCCGGCAGCGACCGCCAGTCGCCGAGCATCGCCGCCGTCACCCCGCACACGAGCAGCGTGAACGGCAGGGTGAGCAGCAGCAGGACCAGCGCCCGCGCCCGCAGTTCGACGTACGCGTCCCGGGGCGAGGAGATCGTCAGCGCCACCATCCAGAAGGCCGAGGTGTCCTGGCCGAACTGGTTGTACATCTGCATGCCGAGCATCCCGGCGGCGAAGCACGCGAAGTAGACCGAGCCGGTGCCCTGGAGGGCGTTGAGCAGCGGCACGATCGCGCCGACCGCCAGCGCCGTCACCCAGGCCGCCTTGGTCTTCGGGTCCCGGGCCACATACCGCAGGCTGCGCTGCATCACCGTCGCCGTACGGCCCTCCGGCAGCAGCGCCGAAAGGCCGCCCCGGCCGGACGCCTTCTCACGGGTCGGCTCCGCCGCCGCCAGCGTCGAACCGTCCGGCGCGGTCATCAGCTTCACCAGACTCCGCTGCCACATCCACATCAGCGCCACCAGGGTGCCGACCGTGATCAGGAGCTGGGCGACGGCGACCCCGTACGCCCCGTCCGAGGCCGCCTCCACCGACGCCACGGCGGAGGCGCCGGGCAGCCAGCGCACCACGCTCGCCGCCGGGTCCAGCGTGGAGAGCCCGCCCGCCTGCCCGAGCCGCTGCGCGCCGAAGTTGACGAACTGGATGCCCACCGCGATCACCAGCCCGCTGAGCACCGCGAGGTCGCGGCCCTTGCGGGAGTTCAGCAGCCGTACGTTGGCGGTGGCCACCGCCCTCGACAGCGCCACGCACAGCAGCATCGTCAGCGGGACCGCGAGCACCCCGAACACCGCGCCCGCCGCCCCGTGCGCCAGGGCGATCGCCGAGCCGACCACCAGGCACAGGGTGAAGAGCGGGCCGATGCCGATCATCGAGGACACCAGCAGGGCCCGGATCAGCGGCTCGGGCCGCAGCGGCAGCATCACCAGCCGGGTCGGGTCGAGCGTGTCGTCGCCGCTCGGGAAGAACAGCGGCAGCACCGCCCAGCCGAGCGCCACCACTCCCGTGAGCAGCACCACGACGGTGCCCGCGTGGTCGTTGCCGCGCAGCAGGACCAGGCCGAGCACCTGGCCTGCGGCGAGCAGCAGGCTGACGACGAGGGAGGCGATGAACGCCGCCCTGCGCCCCGTCGATTGCCGCAGCCCGTTGCGCAGCAGCGCCAGCTTGAGGCGGACGAAGACCGGGGTCAGGCCCGTCGTCGGCGCGACGGGGGCGGCCGCGGAGACCGGGGCGTCCAGCACGCTCATCGGGAGCCGCCCAGCCAGTCGAGGGAGTCGCCGTTGTCCCGGCCGCCCGCGCCGACCAGTTCGAGGAACGCGTTCTGCAGCGAGGGTGCGTCGCCACGCACCTCGGCCAGCGTGCCCTGCGCCTTGATCCGGCCCGCCGCCATCACGGCGACCCAGTCGCACAGCGACTCGACCAGCTCCATCACATGGCTGGAGAAGACCACGGTCGCCCCGGACCGGGTGTAGCGCTCCAGCACCCCCCGGATGGTCTGCGCCGACACCGGGTCGACGCCCTCGAACGGCTCGTCCAGGAACAGCACTTCGGGGTTGTGGAGCAGGGCCGCCGCCAGCCCGATCTTCTTCCGCATGCCGGTGGAGTAGTCGACGACCAGCTTGTGCTGCGAGCCCGCGAGATCCAGCACGTCCAGCAACTGCGTGGCCCGCTTGTCCACCTCGTCGCCCGGCAGCCCGCGCAACCGGCCGTTGTACGCCAGCAGTTCACGGCCCGAGAGCCGCTCGAACAGCCGCAGCCCCTCCGGCAGCACCCCGATCCGGGACTTCACCTCGACCGGGTCCGTCCACACGTCGTGGCCCGCGACCTCGATCTTCCCCAGGTCGGGCCGCAGCAGCCCGGTGACCATCGAGAGCGTCGTCGTCTTGCCGGCCCCGTTGGGCCCCACCAGGCCGATGAACTTGCCCGCGGGCAGCTCCAGATCGATCCCCGCGACGGCGACCTGTTCCCCGAACCGCTTCCACAGCCCCTGCACACGGACGGCGGGCCGCACCTCGTGCGCCCCGCCTGTCGCCGCTTCCGTCGTCGTACGCGCATCCGCCCGGTCCGGCATGGCACAACCTCTCGATATCCCCACGTGGTGAGGACACCCTACGAAAGGCCCCCGGTCCCTACGAGGTCCGGGCGCGGGCGGCGGCCGCCTCCCGGGCGCAGGCGTACGCCAGCGGGCTGATCAGCTCGTCCACATCGGGCAGCCAGCGGTTGGCGTTGGTGGGCCCGCAGGCCCACTGCACCCCGCCCCGGCCGCCGACCCGGGTGGGCGGGGCGGCGATGTAGTGGCCCTCGCCGCGGCCGGTCAGGTCGATCGCCTCGGCGTTCCAGCCGAGCGCGCGCACCAGTTCGGCGGCCTTGGCGCCGCCGCCCGGCAGCACGAAGAACATCATCCGGCGGTCGGGCGTGCAGGTGACCGGGCCGAGCGTCAGGTCCATCCGCTCCATCCGGGCCAGCGCCAGGAAGCCCGCCGCCTCGGGGACCTCCAGCGCGTCGAAGGCGCGGCCGGTCGGCAGCAGCACCGAGGCGCGGGGCTGCCGGGACCACATGCGCCGGGCCGCGGCACCGCTCCCGGTCGCCTGGCCCGCCCAGTCCGGCCGGTCCGCGTGGGCCCCGGGCAGGGCGCAGCCGGCGTCGCCGCAGGAGCACCGCTCCCCGCCGCCCACCGCCTCCAGCCAGGTGCCGGGGAACACGTCCCAGTGACGCTCTTCCGCATACCGCACCGCGGCGTCGAGCAGCCGCTCGCTCCGCTGCTGAGGGACCTGTGCGGCTTCCGTGACTCCGATGGGCTCTTCCACGCCCAGCACAACTTCCGCCGTCACCTGGGGTTACGGCCTCCCCTGAACCGGGCCCGGCGCATCGATCCTGCACGCGGGGCGCATCGGTGCACGGGCGGGGGCGCGCGTGAGGCGTCGCACCGAAGGGCGGGTAACCACCTCCAGGACCGCCGCCCAGGGCCGCACCCGGCTCTCCGCGCCGGTGCGACGCGCCATGTCCGTACCGAATGCCGATGGAATATGCGCATTTCTTGTGTATGTGCCGGGCAGTGATCCCTTTCACCGATCACTGCACATAACCGATGTTTCAGGGGGACATATGGCTGCAAGGCCTCTCGTAGCCCGCCAGCCCAACGAACGGCTCCAGACGCTCATCCAGGAGGCCGCCTGTTCCAACGCGGGCCTCGCGCGCCGGGTGAACATGGTCGGGGCCGAGCGGGGGCTCGATCTGCGCTACGACAAGACCTCCGTGGCCCGTTGGCTGCGGGGACAGCAGCCCCGGGGCCGCGCTCCGGGGATCATCGCCGAGGCGCTGGGCCGCAAGCTGGGCCGTACGGTCACGATCGACGAGATCGGCATGGCCAACGGCAAGAACCTGTCCTCGGGGGTCGGCCTCCAGTACGCGCCGACCGTCGCCGGGGCCGTCGAGCAGGTCTGCGAGCTGTGGCGCGGCGACGTGGGCCGCCGGGATCTGCTCACCGGGTCGGCGGTCGCCGCCTCCGCGCTCGTGGAGCCCAGCCGGGACTGGCTGATCTCGGGCCCGGACGCCCAGGTCGAGCGGACGGCGGGGGCCCGGGTCGGGATGTCCGACGTGGAGGCGGTGCGGGCGATGACCACCGCGCTCACCGACCTCGACCACCGTTTCGGCAGCGGCCATGTCCGGCCGGTGCTCGTGCACTACCTCAACAGCGTGGTCTCCGGGCTGCTTTCGGGGGCGTACCGCGAACAGGTGGGACGTGAGCTGTTCGCGGCGGTGGCCCGGCTCACCGAGCTCGGCGGCTACATGGCGGTCGACACCGGCCAGCCCGGACTGGCCCAGCGCTACTACATCCAGGCGCTGCGGCTCGCCCAGGCGGCAGGCGACCGGGCGTACGGCGGCTATGTGCTCGCCGCCTCGATGAGCCACCTCGCCGCCCAGCTCGGCAACCCCCGCGAGATCGCCCAACTCGCCCGTGCCGCCCAGGAAGGCGCCCGGGGCCGGGTCACCCCCCGCGCCCAGGCCATGTTCTACGCGGCGGAGGCCCGGGGCCACGCGCTCCTCGGGGACGCCCGGACCTGCCACGCGGTGGCGGGGCGGGCCGTCGCCGCGCTGGAGCAGGCCGATCCGGACGCCGGTGACGACCCGGTCTGGATCCGGCACTTCGACACCGGCTATCTCGCGGACGAACTGGCCCACTGCCACCGGGATCTGGGGCAGCCGCACGAGGCGGCCCGGCGGGCCAAGGAGGCCCTGGCCGCGCTGCCGGAGACCCGGGCCCGGCGCCGGGGCATCGCGCTGGTGCTGCTGGCCTCGGCTCAGGTGCAGCAGCGGGAGGTGGAGCGGGCCTGCCACACGGGGACCCGGGCGATGGAACTGCTGTCGACGGTGCGCTCCAGCCGGGGCGCCGAGTATCTCGACGACCTCCAGCAGCGGCTGACACCCTTCGGCGAGGAGCCCGCGGTGCGGGAGTTCGGCGAGCGGCTGGAGCTCCAGGCTGCGTGAGGAAGAGGCGGTCGTCCGGGGCGGGCCGGGCCGCCCGGGACCTCGCGCGGCGGTCCGGCCTATAACAGCGTCGTCGGGCCGCGCGGTGTTACCCCCCCTGTGAAGGGGTGGTGAGGGGCACCACGCGCTTGGCGGAGGCGGGCGACCACCCGATAGCGTGAGTCGACGATTCCGTAGGTTCACACGTAGGAGTCCCGGTGACGCAGAGCGGACAGGGCGGCGAGCATCAGCTCCCCGCCGCACGACCCGCGCACGAGGGTGTCGTGCTGCCCGCCGACGGCGGAGCCCCCTGGACCCCGGGGGCGCCCCCGGACGGACAGGGCGGGCAGGGCGCTCCCGCGGGCGGTGAGCCGTGGGGTCAGACCTGGGGACCCCAGTCCGCCGGGCCGCAGCCGGACCAGCGGGCGCAGGGCGGCTACGGCTACCCGCAGGCGCAGCCCCTGCCGCCCGGGCAGCAGCAGCCGGGCCCGGAGTCGTACCAGCAGCCCGGGGCGTACCAGCAGCCCGGCTCCTATCAGCAGCCGCAGCAGCCCGGGCCGTACCAGTCGCCGTACCAGCAGCACCAGCCCCCCTCCCAGCCGCTCCCGTACGCGCAGCCGCTGCCGCCGGAGGCCGGGCCGGGCGGGGACGCGGACGCCACGCAGTACATCGCGCCCGTCCCGGGCGGTCCCGGGCCCGTGGGGCCGCAGCCGGGCGGCGGGGACGCCGACGCGACCCAGTACATACCCCCGGTGCCGGGCGGAGCCCCGTACGGGATCAGGCCGGGCGCGCCGGGGGACCGGCAGCCCCCCGCGGAGTTCGACAACCTGTTCCGCAGCGAGGAACCGGCGGGTGCCACGCAGCAGATGCCGCAGTTCGACGCGGGGCAGCAGCCCCCGCCCCCGTACCAGCAGCAGGGCCACCAGCCCCAGCACCCGTCCCAGGGCGGCGCGTTGCCGCCGCAGGCGTCCGGCGGCTACCCGTCGGGCCTCCAGGGCCGCGCGGCGGAGGACGGGGCGGTTCCGCAGCAGAGCGGCGAGGTGCCGCGCCGGCGGTCCGCGCACGTTCCGCTGATCGCCGCGGTCGTCGTCGGGTGCGCGGTCATCGGCCTCGGCGCGGGCGCGTTGATGAGCGGCGGCGACGACTCCGGCAAGGACGACAAGCAGCCGGTCGCCGCGCAGAGTTCACCGGCCGGGGCGGAGCCCACGGCCAAGGCGGCGGTCGACCCGGCGAAGCCGCAGGCCGAGGCGTTGGACAAGCTGCTGGCCGACAGCAACAACAGCCGGGCCACGGTGATCGGCGCGGTCGAGAAGATCAAGTCCTGCAAGGACCTGGACCGGGCGGACGCCGACCTCAGGGGCGCCGCCCAGCAGCGCCGCGACCTGGTGACCCGCCTCGACGGCCTGACCGTCGACAAGCTCCCGCAGAACGCGAAGCTGACGGCCGCGCTGAACCGGGCGTGGAAGGCCTCGGCGGCGGCCGACGACCACTACGCCGCCTGGGCGCGGCAGGCCAAGAAGAACAAGTCCGTCTGCAAGGGCGGCCAGGCCCGGTCGACGAACGAGACGGCCAAAGCGAACAACCAGAGCGGGGTGGCCACCCAGGCCAAGCGCGAGGCGTCCACCCTCTGGAACGCGATCGCGGGCGAGTACGGCCTGACCGAGCACACGCCCACCGAGCTCTGAGAGGCCCTAGCTGCGCGGGGCGTCCGTCAGGGCGTCCGCGACGTCCACGAAGCCCTTCTTCTGGGCCGTGAGGCGGCCCTCGCGGACCACCTGGAACGTCACCTTCGTGTTGACGATGCGCGGGTAGCCCAACGTGCCGACGAGGTCCTTGAAGCGCCAGCGGAGCGTCGGGGTCAGGCCCCCGGTGTCGACCTCGACGCCCCCGTTGAGCGCGGCCACGACCCGGCCCGGGGTGACGTCCTCGCCGCCGATCGCCCGGACGGCCGCCCGCAGTGAGGTGTACGCGATCCACGTCGTCTGTACGGCGGTGTCGTCCGGGTCGATCCGGTTGTCTCCGAAGGCGTACTTCTCGATCACGTCGCGCATCTGCTGCCACCGCGCGTTCTTCGCGTCCGGGTACCAGCCGGTGACGTAGGCGCCCTCGAAGGGGCTGTTCCGGCCGCCCGTGCGGTTGATGAGCGGCTGGCTGACGCTGCCCAGCACCGAGGAGATCCTGACCTGCTGTCCGTCCGGCTCCAGCCGGCGGAAGGAGTCGAAGAACGTCTCCGTGCGGGCGCCGAGCACCGCCGTCACACAGCCGCCGCCGGACCGCTCCAGCGCCTGCGCGGCCTGCTCGTCGTAGGACGTGGCGTCCAGTGGGGCCAGGATGTCGGTGGAGGCGGGCCGGTCGGCGGCCATCAGCCCGTTGTTGAGGAGCGGCGGCATGCCGTCGCCGCCGATCGAGTCGGGCCGCACCAGCGAGACCCGGGTGCAGCTGCCGCCCAACTGCCGTCCGTGGCCCGCCAGCAGGGCCGACTGGCCGCCGTTGACCGGGTAGGAGAGGTAGCTGCTGAACTCCTCGGTGGAGGCGCCGTAACCGCCGATGTACGGGACGCCGCCCGCCTCCAGCGCGGGCATGAAGCTCTGCCCGTGGCTGCTGTACGAACCGACGACGGCGGCCACCTTCTTGTCGACGGCCTCCCGCGCGCACCGCTCTGCGCCGATCGAGGTGTCGCCCTCGTCGCAGACGATCACCCGCAGCTCGCGCCCGTCGATGCCGCCGGTGTCGTTGACCCAGCGGGCGTACGCCTGCGCCATCGCGGGCACTCCGGCCATCTTCACCGCGTTGATGTCCTCGGACCGGTCGGGGGCCCAGGTCATCACGGTGACGGGCTCCCTGGATCCCCCCGTGGCCCCAGGGAGCCCGCCGCAACCGGACAGCAGGACCGCCCCCGCCGCCGCCGCGCTGATGACGCCAGGGAAGGGGCGGGGAAAGGTGGGCCGTCGCCGTCCGGTCATGGAAAGGGACCCTTCCGGGCTCGGGGTAACGGCGCGGTGTGCCCCCCTCAACGCTCGGTGACGTCCAGGTGAATTGCGGGGGTCCGTGCGGAGGTGCGGTGAAGGAACGTACGATCGACCACCGTGCAGCAAGGTTCGGAGAACTCTTCCCGTCGCGGCCGTCGCTCCTCCACCATGGGCGGCATGCCGCTCACTGACATGCCGTGGTGGCGCTGGCGCACCAACGTGCGCTCGGCGCTGCACATGCTCTCCGACCCCGTCTTCCATCACGAGTGCTGGCTCGCCGGCCGGGAGGGGTACGGGGACGTCACCGACGCCGTGTACCGCCTGGTCGAGGACACCTGGCTCGACAACTGGTCCGCAGAGAAATACGTCGGCACCATATTCAGGGACTCCGCCGAGGCCGCCGCCGTGGACGCCGCCGCCCTGCGGGTGCTGCGGATCATGCACCAGGTCGGCGCGGACGCCCCCGTCTCCGCCTACCTGGAGCACCACGGCTGGCCCGATGCCGTCCACGCGGCCCGCGAGGCCCATGTGATGCTCGCCACCAACGATGCGGAGGATCCGGACATACCGCCCCGCTCGCTGGATGTCATCCGCATCATGACCAGGGCCGCCTAGCGGGCGGCGGGTGTGGCACGCTACAAGGATGACCGCGCCACAGCCCGCCTCCGCCGCCATCTCGGACGCCGCCGCGACCGAGCAGTACGTCCTCACGCTCTCCTGCCCCGACAAACAGGGCATCGTGCACGCCGTGTCGAGCTATCTCTTCATGACCGGCTGCAACATCGAGGACAGCCAGCAGTTCGGGGACCACGACACGGGTCTGTTCTTCATGCGCGTCCACTTCTCGGCGGACGCCACCGTGACCGTGGACAAGCTGCGCGCCAGCTTCGCCGCGATCGGCGAGGCCTTCCGGATGGAGTGGCAGATCCACCGGTCGGACGAGAAGATGCGGATCGTGCTGATGGTCAGCAAGTTCGGCCACTGCCTCAACGACCTGCTGTTCCGCTCCCGTACGGGCGCGCTGCCGGTCGAGATCGCGGCCGTCGTCTCCAACCACACGGACTTCGCCGAGCTCACCGCCTCGTACGGCATCCCCTTCCGGCACCTGCCGGTGACGAAGGACAGCAAGCCGGAGGCCGAGGCGCGGCTGCTGGAGCTGGTCCGCGAGGAGGACGTCGAGCTGGTCGTCCTGGCCCGCTACATGCAGGTCCTCTCCGACGACCTGTGCAAGCAGCTCAGCGGCCGGATCATCAACATCCACCACTCCTTCCTGCCGAGCTTCAAGGGCGCCAAGCCCTACCACCAGGCGCACGCCCGGGGCGTGAAGCTGATCGGCGCGACCGCGCACTACGTCACCGCCGACCTCGACGAGGGCCCGATCATCGAGCAGGAGGTCGAGCGCGTCGGCCACGACGTCACCCCCGACCAGCTGGTCGCCATCGGCCGGGACGTGGAGTGCCAGGCGCTGGCGCGTGCGGTGAAGTGGCACGCGGAGCGGCGCGTCCTGCTCAACGGCCGCCGTACGGTGGTCTTCGCGTAGCGGGTCGGCCCGGCCAGGTCCTCCGGGGCCGGCCGAGGCGGCGCGGCCGGTGTCAGAGGCGGCTGAGCGAAGCCGCCGCGCACAGCACGTCGCGGATGGCCTCGCGGTCGCCCTCCTGGCCCGCCGCCGCTTCGACCGGCGAGATGTGGCCCGCGACGAGCCGGCAGAACTCGACCCCGTCCAGCGCGACCTGTGCCACGGCGCGCTCGGGCGCGCCGAGGGCGGCCGGGGAGTCCAGTGCGATGTACCAGTCGCCTCCGCCGTGGCCCTCGATCTCCAGGTGGAGCGAGCGGCCCGGCGCACCGGCCGTGACGAGGTCCTTCGCCGGTGGGGCCAGTCCGGCGCTGCGGCGGCCCGCGAGGGCGGCCGGAAGCATCCGGGCCGCCAGGTCGATCATCCGGTGCAGATGGGCGGCGGACGGGGCCGGGTACGGGTAGTCGACGGCGTCGGCTATGTCCCCGCCGTGCACCCAGCACTCGAACGCCCGGTCCAGAGCGGCGTCCTGGAACGGCAGGGCGAAGGCACCGTACGAGACGGAGGTCTCGGCGGCGTTCCGCCCGGCGAAGGACGCCGTACGGATCAGCTCGTGGCTCTGCGCCCGCCAGGGCTCACGGACGGCCCGGGTGGGCGGCCGGCACGTTGCCGACCAGTACGTCTCGGTCCGCTCGGTGGGGTCCAGCGGCACCCGGCCGCCGTCGAGCGGGTCGTCGAGCCCGAGCGCGGCGGACAGCAGCCCGTCGACGGCCATCAGATGCCCGATCACCCCGGCGACCGTGGTCCGGCGGCTGACCTGGCGCTCCTCCTCGAACCACCGCAGGCGCACCGGGGCGTGCCATTCGGAGTCCCCGATGTCGCGGAGGAGCGCGTCGAGCCGGGCGGTCTCGGCGTCGTACGGGGCGGCCCACTCCGGCACCGGGATCCGGGCCGGGCGGCGGCCGAAGCAGCCGTCCAGCACCCGGGTGCGGAGCGTCGGGTCGAGGTCCAGGGAGCCGTCGGTGTGCAGCAGTCCCACCGCGTCCCGCAACCGCAGCGCCTCGTCCGCGCACGGGGCGCACCCGGTGAGGTGGTCCTCCACGGCAGCGGTCTCCTCCGCCGAGCAGGCGGACAGCGCCCAGGCGCCGAGGAGGGCCTTGAGGACCTGGTGGGGGAGGACGACCGGGGCGGAGCTCACGAGGGGGTCCGGCTCGTCGGGCGGCTCCGGCGCGCCGTCTGCCGGTTCGGAGTCGGGCTCGGGACCTGGCTCGGGCCAGGCAACCGCCGCCGGACCGGGCTCGGGATCCGCCTCCGCGACGGCGGGTTCCGGCTCAGGGCCGGGCTCGGGTTCCGGCTCAGGCCCGCGCTCCGGTTCCGTCCTCGGGGCCGCCTGTTCCGGTACGGCGTCGTCCGGGGCCGTACCGCCGGGCGGCGGCAGGGGAGGCAGCGGGACGGACGCCAGGTCGAGGTCGTCCGCCGCCCCGCGCGGGCCCGGTATCCGCCGGGCGCCGCGCACCTCCTCCTCGCCGCCCTCGCTCTCGCGTCCGTCGCCGTTCACCGGACCCGTCCGTAACCGGGTGGCGCGGACCCTTCGAGCGGGCGGGCGTTCGCCGTGGAGAGCAGTTGGAGCCCCAGCCGGAGCCGGCGGCGCGCCTCGTCCTCGGTGACCCCGAGATCGGCTGCGGTCTGCCGGTAGTCCCGCCGGTATGTGTAGGCCAGCTCCAGGGCCTCCCGCAGCGGTACGGGCATCGAGGAGACGATGTAGTCGGCGCGGGCGGCGGCCGTGGCGCTGCGGACCCGCCGCTCCAGTTCCTCCGGATCGGGCACCGCGCCCTCGCCGTGCTCCGCCTCGTACCGGGAGGCCGCCGCGCGGCGCAGGCACTGGACGGACCGGCTGTGGGTGAGGCGGGCCACCCAGGAGCGCATCGAGCCCTGCTTCGGGTCGTACGCCTCGGGGTTCTCCCAGACCTGGGCGAAGACCTCGCGGGTCACCAGGTCGGCGGCGTCCTCGTCGTCGAGCATCCGGTGCGCCTGGCTGTGGACGAGGGCCGCGAACCGGTCGTAGAGCTCGCCGAGCGCCGCCGCCTCACCGCGGGCCAGCCTCTGCTGCATCCTGCGGTCCCAGCGGGGCGCCGTGTCCTTCGCCATGAACCCCCCAGCCCCCGGCCTGTCCTGCCCAGCTCCGTGTTGCACCCTGTGCCCGTGAGGACCGAATGTAGTCCGCCGGGTGTCCGGTGCACGCGCCTTTGAGGCAACTCTCTTCCCGCTGCGCGTGGCCGACGACGGTAGTCCATTTCCGGCCCGGATGCCTCCCCTGCCGCTCTGATCAGCGGAAACGGGCCGAACCGCGCCTTTCCACCGGAAACCTCCTGGGCCTTGATGGGTGCTTCGGTGTTTCATGGGGGTGCGGTTGGGCAGCCGCGATGAGGAACGGAAACTTCCGGATTGCCGGGAGCCCCGGAACGAGAGGTCCAGTCGTGACGCTCAAGGTGGACGAGGCAGAGCAGGGCTCCTGGACCGTGCTGCGCATAAGCGGTGAACTCGATCTGGTGACCTCGCCCGTCGTACGCCAGTCCGTCCACGAAGCGGTCGCGGAGGGGCAGCACGATGTGGTGCTCGACCTGTCGGAGGTGTTCTTCTGCGACTCCAGCGGCGTCGGTGTGCTGATCGCCTCCCGCCGGCTGATGAAGTCCTGCGGCGGCAGGCTGCGGCTGATCCTCCCGGCCCGGGGCGCGGAGGACGGCTCGCACGTCAACAAGGTGCTCGGCGCGCTCGGCGTGCGCCGGCTCTTCGACGTCTACCCCGACGCGCTGTCGGCCGCCGACGAGAAGTGCAGGCCGCTGAGCGCCTGAAGCGGCGCCCGCCGGTGCGAGGTTGTCACACAGGAACAGCTTCTCGGTGACACGTGAGGGCTCCCGGCGACGTACGCTCCCCGCATGGACAGCGCAGAGTACGAGCGAAAGATCGCGCACCGCTTCGCCGCCTTCGACCAGGACGGCAACGGCTACATCGATCGCGCCGATTTCAACGCCGCAGCCGCCCGTCTGCTCACCGAGTTCGGTACGACGGCCCGCTGCGACAAGGGGCAGGCCCTCTACACCGGGGCCGAGGCCTTCTGGCAGGGCATGGCGGGGATCGCCGATGTGGACGGGGACCAGCGGGTCACCCGTGAGGAGTTCGCGGGCGGGGCGGTGAAGCGGCTCCGGGACAATCCCGAGCGGTTCGCCGAGATCGCCCGGCCGTTCCTGCGGGCGGTCATCGCGGTCGCGGACGGCGGCGACGACGGCAGAGCGTCGGTCGCGGACGTGGAGCGGGCGCTCCGGGTTCTCGGGGCCAGCGCCGAGATCGCGGGCGTCGCCGCCCAGAGCCTGGACACCGACCGGGACGGGAAGGTCGCGGAGAGCGATGTGGTGTCGGCGCTCGCCGTGTACTTCACGGTGATCGAGCCCGACGCTTAGGTGTTCCCGGCGTTACGGGGACGGCGCACCCGCCCCCGTAACGCCTCCCTCACCCGCCGAACCGTTCCCGCAGGCGGTACGTGGGCACCTTGCGCAGGGTCTCGTTGCGAGGCAGCGCGTCGAGCACTTCCCAGCGCTCCGGCACCTCGCGGCCGGGTTCTTCGCGCTGCGGCTGCCGGAGGAGGCGGGCGGGGGGCCTCGGGCTGCCGGAGGCGGTGCTGCTCTTCGAGGAGGCGGGCCGGGGCTGCTGCCTGGACCGCTGGTCGCCACTGCGTGCCTTCGTGGCCGCCGCCCGGCCCGTACGGTCGATGGACCCGCTCACCCCGCTGCACCGCGCGCCGGCGGACGCGGCAGTGGCGGCGGCGGGGCGCGTGTCGGCGACGGAAACCTCTCGTGCGGCATCGGAGCGCACGCGGGCGGATACGGACGTGCTCCGGCTGCGACGGAGCGCACCCCGGCGCACGCCGGGCGGTTTCGCTTCGAGGCCGCGGCTGCTCACCGCCGCCGAGCAACTCGGCAGCGCCGCCCGGACCACCGAGGCGGCCGTCCAACACGCCGGGAGCCGCGAGCAGTTCGGATCGCCCATCGGATCGTTCCAGGCGGTCAAACATCTCTGCGCCGACATGTTCGCCCGTACCGAACCGGCCCGCGCCGCCGTGTGCGCGGCCGCCGTGACCGGCGACCCGGTGGAGACCGCGGCGGCGAAACTCCTCGCCGACGAGGCGGCCGTACGCGACGCCCGTGACTGCCTCCAGATCCACGGCGGGATGGGCTTCACCTGGGAGGCAGATGTTCACCTCCACCTGAAACGGGCCTGGCTCCGGGCCGCCTCCTGGCTCACCGGGGCCGGGGCCGAGGAACTGCTCGCCGCCGATCTGGGGACGGCGGGGCGGCTTCCGCGCAGCTCGGCGGCGTACGGACGACCGGTCCCGGAAGCAGGGGGCGGAGGGTGACGCAGCGCATCCGCCCGGTGCCGATACCGGGTTGTGTCCTTTGCGTGATTCGTCACCGGGTGGAGTCGGGGCGCCGCTCGGGTACGCTCCGTGGGATGCGAGTGGTTCTGGAACCGGGCGATCCGGGGGCGGCCTGTGCGGCGGCTCCGGTCCGGAGCGAGGACTCTCGCCGGAGATGTGCCGGGCCTGCCCGAAGAGCGTTTCTCGCAGTCTCTGCGCGCTCCTGTTCGACTCCCCGCAGCGTGCGTCGCACAGTATGCACCACGCGTACTCCTTCGCGCTGGAATATGCCCGAAGCGCTTGTTGCGGTGACTGTACGTCAACCATGCTGTCGCGCAAGGGAATCACGTTCCGTGACCCTGAGGAGGCGCGAGGCGATGTGTCCGCCGGTTCGGATGGTGTGAGCGGTGCAGGTGCTTCAGGTTCAGCTGGAGGTCGGTCCGGATCCCGCAGAGGTGGGGCGGGCCCGTAGGTGGGCGCGGTCGCGCCTGGTCGGTTCCGGGATAGGGGATGACGAGCCGCTCGCCGAGACGCTCATCCTGCTGATCTCGGAGCTGGTCACCAACGCCGTCGTCCACACGGGGTGTCCCGCCGTGCTGCGGATGCTCTTCGGCGGGGCCTCCGGCGCGGCCGGGACGGTCCGGGTCGAGGTCGCGGACGCCAGTGACTGCCCGCCGCTCCAGCGGCACGCTGCGGGCGAGGACACCAACGGCCGGGGCCTGGAGCTGGTGGACGGGCTCGCCGACCGCTGGGGCTGGCTGCCGGAGGGCGCGGGCAAGCAGATCTGGTGCGAGGTCGACCGGAGCGGGCCGGGGCGGGCCGCGGAGCTGCCCACGGTGGTCGTGCAGGGCGGTGGCGAGGTGTGCGAACCGCCCTCGTGCGTCTTCACGGACAACCTGGCCTGAGATCCGCCTGACCTGAACCGCTCGTCGCCCCGCGCTGCTACAGGACCGCGACCGGGGCGACCGGCGCCCCGGTGGCCCCGGTGAACGGCTCCGGCGCGGCGGTGAGCAGGAAGGCGTACCGGCCCTCCTCCGCACAGGCCGTGGACAGCGCCTCCAGGTTCCAGTTCTGGCCCTGGAGCAGCCCCATCTCGACCAGGTGCAGCGCGTGCACGGGCAGCCGCGGGTCCGCGATCTCCGGCCCGGCGACGGGTGGCCGTACGCGTCCCTGCGCCCGGCCGGCGCGAGGCGCACCTGCCCGGTCCGTACGAGCACGATGGCCCGGGCGGCCGTTCCCGCGGGGCGGGAAGCCGGTGTTCCGGTTCGCCTCCAACTCCGCCTTCGCGGAACGTACGGTGGTCCGCGCCGTCCAGGCCGTGAAGATCCCGGCCGATCTGCCCCTCACCTCGGCCGCCCTGATCGGCTGCGGGGTGCTCACCGGGGTCGGGGCCGTCCTGAACCGGGCGAAGGTCGGCCTCGGCGACAGCGTCGTGGTCATCGGTACCGGCGGCATCGGCCTCAACGTGCTCCAGGGGGCCCGGCCGGCCGGTGTGCGCACCGTCGTCGCCGTCGACAGCAACCCGGCGAAGGAGGCGGTGGCCCGGCGGTTCGGCGCCACGCACTTCCTCACCTCGGCCGACGGCGTACGCGCCGTCCTGCCCGACGGCGCCGACCACGCCTTCGAATGCGTCGGCCGCACCGAGCTGATCCGCCAGGCGATCGACCTCCTGGACCGCCATGGCCAGGCCGTGCTGCTGGGCGTGGCGGCGGCGACCGCCGAGGCGTCGTTCCTGGTCTCGTCGATGTACCTGGACAGGTCGATCCTGGGCTGCCGCTACGGCTCCTCACGGCCGCAGCGCGACACCGCCCGGTACGCGGACCTGTACCGGGAGGGCCGTCTGCTGCTGGACGGCCTGGCGGGGCGCAAGGGCTGACCCCCGGGCCCGGCTCAGCGCGAGGCGCCCGCCGAGGAGCGGAACGTACGCCGGTAGACCGTCGGCGGCACGCCCAGCGCCGCCTGGAGGTGCTGGCGCAGTGAGGTCGCCGTGCCGAACCCCGCGTCCCGGGCCACCTGGTCGATGGACAGGTCCGTCGACTCCAGCAGATGGCGGGCCCGCTCCACCCGTTGCTGGGTGAGCCACTGGCCGGGGCTGATCCCGACCTCCTCGCGGAAGCGGCGCGTGAACGTCCGTACGCTCATGGCCTCCTGCTCCGCCATGTCCCGCAGCAGGATCGGCCGCTCCAGCCGGGCCAGCGCCCAGGTCCGGGCGGCCGTCGTGGTCGCGAACTGCGGTTCGGGGAGGGGGCGGTGGATGTACTGGGCCTGCCCGCCGTCCCGGTGCGGGGGCACCACCGTGCGGCGGGCGATCTCGTTGGCGACGGCGGCCCCGTGGTCGCGCCGCACCAGGTGCAGGCAGAGGTCGATCCCGGCGGCGACCCCGGCGGAGGTGAGGACGTCGCCGTCGTCGATGAACAGGACGTCCGGGTCGACACGGACCTGCGGGAAGGTCCGCTGGAAGTGATCGGCGGACGACCAGTGCGTGGTGGCGGGCCGGCCGTCGAGGTATCCGGCCGCCGCCAGGACGTAGCTGCCGGTGCAGATGGAGACCATCCGGGTGCCGGGCCGGACCAGGGCGAGCGCGGCGGCCAGCTCATCGGTGAGCCTGCCCTCCTCGAAGACCGGGCCCAGCTCGTAGGAGGCGGGGACGACCACGGTGTCGGCGGTGGCGAGCGCCTCCGGGCCGTGCTCCACGAGGACGGCGAAGTCCGCGTCGGTCCGGACCGGGCCGGGCGGGCGGACCGAGCAGGTCACCACGTCGTACAGCTTCCCGCCCGTGCCGCCCGGCCCGGTGCCGAGGGAGCGGCCGAAGATCCGCTGGGGGATGCCCAGTTCGAAGGGGAGCAGTCCGTCGAGGGCCAGAACGACGACGCGGTGCGGCATGACGGCCTCCTCGAAGACCACGGGCGGAGCCTGTAGCTGGTATAGACCAAGAGGCGACAGGTTAGCGATGTGATGGAGAAGCCGACAGGGCCCGCGTCCATTCCCGGCGCGGATCGTGACAGCCGTAGGTCCCCGTCCCCGGACCCGCCCTCGACCCGGCCCCGGCGGAGCCGGCGGCGCGCAGTACGGCGGCCCGGCCCGGGCCCGGCCCCTCACTTCTTGCCGCGGGCCCGTTCCTCGCTCGCCCGCATCTCCAGTATCGCGAAGACGTGGGCGCTGGTGCGCCGCCGGGAGGTTCCGCTGACGACGAGGGCCGCGCCCGCCACGGCCGTGGGGACGGACAGGGCCAGGATGCCGACCAGTTCGGGCCAGTCGCGCTCCCCGGCGCACAAGGAAGGGCTGGTGTGCGAACCGCCGTACGCCAGCGGGGACTCGCACTCCAGGTCGCGGCTGGGGGAGGACGCGACGGTGTACGGAGCCAGCAGCAGGTAGCCGAGCCAGAGCAGCAGCCCGGCTGCCACGGCGGACAGGCCCACTCCCCAGGCCACGCGGGCCCCGGCTCGGCGGTCGAACTCCTGGCGGACGGCCCAGTGCATGGCGCTCCTCGTGTCGTGCAGGCTTCCGGCGGGCAGCCTCTCTCCCTCGGACGGCGATCGTACGCAGTGCCCGAGCCCGCGCCCGCCCACCCCGGACCACGCCGTCGTGGCCCGATTCCTGCGAACCATTTCCTTCAGGCCACTCGTGGGGAAATCCCCAGGCCAAGAAGCTGGTCCACGTGACCGAGACCATCGAAAGCGCGACCCCGGACGACCGGCGTCCGCCCAGCGAGGCGCGCCGCCGTCCCCGCGTCCACCGGGCGTGGCTCGTCGCCGCCGTCACCTTCGTGACGATCATCGGCGGCGCTGCCTTCAACTCCCTGCCCGGCCTGCTCATCGGCCCGCTCCACGGCGAATTCGGCTGGTCGCGCGGGGAGATCGGGCTCGCGGTCTCCATCGACATGGCGCTGTACGGGCTGACCGCACCGTTCGCCGCCGCGCTCATGGACCGGTTCGGCATCCGGCGGGTCGTGGCGAGCGCGCTCACGATGGTGGCGGCCGGGGCGATCGCCAGCGTCTGGATGACGGCGTCCTGGCAACTGATGATCTACTGGGGCCTGTTGGTCGGCCTCGGCACCGGGTCCATGGCGATGGCGTTCGCCGCGACCGTCACCAACCGCTGGTTCGTCGCCCGCCGGGGCCTGGTCACCGGCATCCTCACCGCGGCGGGCGCCTCCGGGCAGCTCGTCTTCCTCCCGCTCTGTGCCTGGATCGTCGACGAACACGGCTGGCGGCCCGCCTCGGTCACCGTGGGCCTGGCGTCCCTCGTCGTCGTCCCGTTCGTCTGGCTCCTGATGCGCGACCACCCGGCCGATGTGGGCCTCGCCCCGTACGGCGGTACGTACGTGGAGAAGCCCGCCCCCGCCCGGGGCGCCGCGCGCCGAGCGGTGCGTGTGCTCGTCGACGCGGCCCGCACCGGCCCGTTCTGGCTGCTCGCGGGCGCCTTCGCGATCTGCGGGGCCTCCACCAACGGCCTGATCCGCACCCACTTCGTGCCCTCCGCCCACGACCACCACATGCCCATCACCGTGGCGGCCTCGCTGCTCGCCGTGATCGGGGTCTTCGACGTCATCGGCACGATCTTCTCCGGCTGGCTCACCGACCGCTTCGACGCCCGCAGGCTGCTCGCCGTCTACTACGCGCTGCGCGGGATCTCGCTCCTGTTCCTGCCGATGCTCATGGCCCCCGACGTCCGGCCGCCGATGGTCTTCTTCATCGTGTTCTACGGTCTCGACTGGGTCGCCACCGTCCCGCCGACGCTGGCGCTCTGCCGTGAGCAGTACGGCGACGACAGCGCGATCGTCTTCGGCTGGGTGCTGGCCTCGCACCAGGTGGGCGCTGCCGTGGTCGCGTTCCTCGGCGGAGTCGCGCGGGACGTGTTCGGCAGCTACGACGTGGTCTGGTACGCGGCCGGGGCGCTGTGCGCGATGGCGGCGCTGATGTCGCTGGTGATCCGCCGCGTCCCGGCGCCGAAGGAACCCGTCGTCAGCGGCTGAGGCGGCCGAACGCGCCCCGGTGGAACAGCAGCGGCTCGCCCTCCTCCTGCGCGCCCAGGGCCTCCACCCGGCCCACCACGATGAGGTGGTCGCCGCCGGTGTGGACGGTGTGGATGCGGCAGTCGATCCAGGCGGGCACGGAGTCCGGCAGCGGTGACCGCCGCCTCGGCCGCGAACGCCGTGGTCCGGTCGCCGTCCAGCGAGGCGTTCACCCGCTGCTTGGCCAGGGCGACGGCCCGGCCCGAGGCCTGGTGCCCGGTGCCGGTGCCGGCCGGACGCTCGGACATCCCTCCCGGACGCTGAGCCATGGGCGGGGACCGCCCCGCCGCGTGAGGCTGGTGCCATGACTCAGACAGACGCGACCACAGCAGCGACCTCCGTGCAGGGACCCGTACTCGTGACCGGCGGCACCGGCAAGACCGGCCGCCGGGTGGTGGCCCGCCTCCGTGAGCTGGGCGTGGAGACCCGGGCGGCCTCGCGGTCCGGGGAGACCCCGTTCGACTGGGCGGACCCCGCCACCTGGCAGGCCGCCCTGGACGGCGTCACCGCCGTCTACATCACCCCGCTCGACGCCTCGCCCTCCCCGACCCCCGCCTTCGTCGAACAGGCCGTCGCGAGCGGGGTGCGGCGGCTGGTGCTGCTCTCGGCCCGGGGCACGGACGTGCCCGGCTACTTCGGCCCCGCCTACGAGGACGGCGGACCGCACGCCGAGGGGGAGCGGGCCGTCCGCGCCTCCGGGGTGGCCTGGACGATCCTGCGGCCCGGCTGGTTCGCCCAGAACTTCAGCGAGGGCGTCTTCCTCGACGGCGTACGGGACGGGGAACTGGCCCTGCCCACCGGGGACGGGAGGGCCGCGTTCATCGACGTCGACGACATCGCGGACGTGGCCGTCGCCGCGCTCACCGAGGACGGCCACGCGGGCGAGGAGTACGGACTCTCCGGCCCCCGCGCGCTCGGCATCGCCGACGTCCTGGACGAGATCGCCAAGGAGACCGGGAAGCGCGCCGCGTACGTCCCCGTCGACGCCTCCACCTTCCGGGCCGGGCTCATCGCCCAGGGCTTCGCGGACGGGGAGGCCGATCTCTGGACCGACGCGCTGGTCCCGATCACCACGAGCCGCGAGGCACCCGTCCTGGACGGCGTACGCCGGGCACTCGGCCGGGAGCCGCGCGACTTCGCCGACTTCGTCCGGGACGCGGCGGCGCGCGGGGTCTGGGGCTGACGCCCGGGGCCGGGCTCACTCCGGAGGGGCCCGGCACCGCCCGGGGGCCGGGCCCCCGGGCAGGGCTCCGACCCGCCCCCGCGCTCAGCCGCGGCTCAGCCCGCCGGCGCCGCCGCGTCCACCGGCCCGGACGCCAGGGCCTCCCGCCGGAACGCGGTCGGGCTCTCGCCGCGCACCCGCTTGAACGCCGCGCTGAACCCGAACGCGTCCGCGTAGCCGACCCGGCGGGCCACGGCCGCCACGGTCAGCTCGGGGTGGGCGAGCAGGTCGGCGGCGAGCGTCATCCGCCACTCGGTCAGATACGCCACCGGGCCGTCCCCGACGAGTTCGGTGAACCGCTTCGCCAGGGTCGTCCGCGACACCCCCGCCCGGCTCGCCAGCTCCGCCGTGGTCCAGGGGTGCGCCGGGTCCTCGTGCATCGCCCGCAGGGCCGGGCCCGCGACCTCGTCGCCGAGCGCCCCGTACCACCCCGGCGGGTTCGCCTCGGGCCGGTCGAACCAGTCCCGCAGCGTGCACACCAGCATCCAGTCGAGCAGCCGGTCGAGCACGATCTGGTCGCCCGGCCGGCCCCGGCCGAGCTGCACCTCCAGGTAGTCGCGCAGCGGGGCGCAGTCCTCCTCGTCGGGCACCACGAGGGCCGGGGGCAGCGCCCGCAGGAGCCGCTGGGGAAGCTGCTCCTGTACGTCGTAGGCGGCGGCCAGCAGCACGGTGGCGCAGTCGAATTCGGGTGCACCAGCCGATACGGCGCCGCTGTCCCGCACCTGGTCCCAGCGCACCTCCCGTACGCCGCCGGCCCGCCCCGGCCCCGTACCGTCCGCCGGATCGTCGGTGAAGACGAACGGGGCCGGCCCCCGCACGATCGCGGCCTCGCCGACCTCCACCCGCAGCGGCTCACCGTCCTCCGGCACGATCCACCCCGCACCCCGCAGCGGCAGGCACAGCGTCAGATACGCCCCGTCGGTGAACCGCAGCGACCAGGGTGCGCACAGCACCGAACGGCCGAACACCGCACCCCGGCCCCGCACGCCCCGCAACAGCTCGTCGAACACGTCCATGACGCCCAGCCTAGGCAGAGGCGGCCCCGTTCCGGGCGGGGGTCTCCGTCAGCCGGGCGGTGGTCAGCCGGGCCAGGCCCTCAGCGGTGGCTGAGCACCTTGACCACCCGGCCGTCGGGGTCCCGGACGAAGAACCTCCGCACGCCCCACTCCTCGGCCTGGAGCGGGTGGACGATCTCCGCGCCCCGGGCCCGTACGGCGGCGTACACCGCGTCCACGTCGTCCACCTCGACGCTCAGGTCGGGGACGACCGGGCCGGTCAGGTCGTGGGCCATGAAGCTGACCTGCTCCCGCGGGCGGGACGGCGAGGCGAGGGTCGTGATCCAGCCGAGGTTCATGACCTCCTCGAAGCCGAGCAGACCGTAGAAGTCCCGGTTCTCCTCGACCGCCTGCGTCCGGAGGTTGGGCACGACACGGCGAACGGTCATCATCGACTCCTCGGAAGAAGGGTTTCCGCCAGGCCGACCCGGCCGTCGCGGACTTCGAGGGGGCTCGGCGCCGGGTCCTCGCAGGCACGGTAGTGCCCCAGCCGGACCGTGCCGTCCGCCTGCCGCCGGGTGTCGTGCACGTGCTCGGCGAGCCAGCGGAGCAGCGCCCCGATCTCCTCCGCCTCGTCCGGGTGGATCTCGGTGCGGGAGGTCAGCGCCCAGCCGCCGCCGGGGAGCCCGTCGCGGGCGACCAGGGCCGAGCAGAGCGCGCCCGTCGTACGCCGTGCCGGTCCGCCGCCGGCCAGCAGCGGGCGGGGCTCGTTCTCGATCCGCGGGACCCCGTCGTCGTCGACCACCACGCACGGGAAGTCGGTCACGACGGTGAGGCGCCCGGGCCAGGGGCCGAGCCCCAGGTGCCAGCGCAGCTCGGCCAGTTGCTGCTCCGACAGCCCGTCGCGCAGGTCGACCGTCACGGTCAGCTCATGGATGTCGCTCATGGTTCCGGACCCTGACCACCGGCACTGACAGTCCCGTGCGGTCCGGTCCGGTCGGGCCCCGTCCGTCCGGCCCGGCCGTCCGGTCCGTCCGATCGTCCGTCATCGGCGCGGCGGCCGGGCCACCCTCTTGGCGATCTTCTCCGCGTCCAGGGCCATTTCGCGCAGCATCCCGCTGATCGGGTTGGTGAAGCCGGTGAAGTAGAGCCCGGGGGCGCCCTTCGGGGACCGGCCGCCGTGGGTCACCGGGCGCCCCCGTCCGTCCAGCACGTCCAGGTGGCCCAGCAGCGGCTCCAGGGCGCGGTGGTAGCCGGTGGCGGCGATGACGGCGTCCGGGGTGATCCGGGTGCCGTCGGCCAGGACCACCGTGTCCCTGTCGAAGGAGGCGACCGTCGCCACGGGGATCACCCGGCCGGTCTTCACCGCGTCGATCAGGCCGACGTCCTGGACCGGAATGGCTCCTTCGCGGACCCGGGAGTAGAGGCCGGTGGTGGGGCGCGGGAGGCCCTGGGCGGTCAGGTCGGGCACGGCGATCTTCGCCAGCACGCTCCCGGCGCGGTCGACGAGGCGCACCGGCAGGCGGCGGACCAGGATGGCCGTGGCCTGGGCCGGCCAGCCGGCGGTGGAGCGGCGGACGATGTGCGGGGCCGTACGGACCGCGATGCGCACGGCGGACGCGCCGCCAGCGGCCAGGTCCGCCGCGATCTCCGCGCCCGTGTTGCCGATGCCGACGACCAGGACGTCCTTGTCGGCGTACGGGGCCGGGTTCCGGTACGCCGCCGCGTGCAGCAGCTCGCCCGTGAACGTGTCGCGGCCCGGCCACTCCGGTATGCGCGGGGTGTGGTTGAAGCCGGTGGCGACGACGACCGCGCGGCCCCGCAGGACCCGCCCGCCCGTCGCGGTGAGCTGCCAGTCGCCGGAGCCGTCGGGGGCGGGGTCGACCCTGGTCACCTCGACGCCCGTCACCACCTCCAGCTCATGGTGCTCGGTGTACTTCTCCAGGTACCGCACCACGTCGTCCCGGCCCACCCACCGCCCGAACCTCCGCGGCATCTTCAGCCCCGGCAGGGCCGACCAGCGGCGGGTGGTGTGCAGGTGCAGCCGGTCGTAGTGGCCGCGCCAGGACGCCCCGACCCGGTCCGACTTCTCCAGGACGACCGCCCGTACGCCCCGGGCACGCAGCGCGGCCGCGGCGGCGAGGCCTCCGGGGCCGCCGCCGATGACGTAGACGGGCCGGTCCTCCGTACGGTCGGTGAGGGCGGCGGCGTCGGGACTGACTGCGGAGGACGGGCTGTTGGGCATGGTTCGGAGCGTAATCGTCCGCTCTGTTGATGGGTCTCGGTCAAGAGGGAAATCGATTGCGAATTGATCACGGGTGTTCGGATGCGGTGGCTGCCCAGGGGGTCTGGGTCCCGTCGGCCGGAGAGGGCCGCCCCCTCCGGCCCGTACGGGGGCGGGTGCGCGCCCCTTGCGCGGCGCGGCCCGCATCCGCCGCCGGGTCGTCGAGCCCCGCCCGAGGCTGATCGCGTACGTCGTCGTCCATGCCGAACTGGCCCTGGGGCTGTTCCTGTGAGCGCCGAACGTGCGGCCGCGGCCCCGCGCTTCGACCTGCCGGAGCCGGACGCCTTCACCCGCCCGTACTGGGACGCGGCGGCGGAGGGGCGGCTGCTCATCCGCCGCTGCGCCGGATGCGGCCGGGCGCATCACTACCCGCGCGAGTTCTGCCCGTACTGCTGGAGCCAGGACGCGGGGCGGGAGCCGGCGAGCGGGGAGGCGACGCTCTGCACCTGGTCCGTCGTCCACCGCAACGACCTGCCGCCCTTCGGCTCCCGCGTCCCGTACGCGGCGGCCGTCGTCGACCTCGCCGAGGGGCCCCGGATGATGACGGAGATCGTGGAGTGCGCGCACGAGGCCCTGCGGATCGGGATGCGGCTGGCCGTCGCGTTCCGCACGGCGGGGGAAGATGCCGTACCGGTGTTCCGGCCCCGCGGCTGAGCGGCGCGCTTCTGTGGAAGGCTGGTCACAGCCCCGGCGCGCCCCACACCGGGAACCACCGGGACAGGTCCTTCTCCACCCGGAGGTCGTCGCCGAGGGCGCCCCGCACCTGGAGCTCCAGTTGGTTGTCCCGCTTCTCGGCGGTGCCGGGCAGCGGGGCGAACGGGTAGAACGTGCCGCGCTTGTAGAGGTAGACGAGAGCCAGCGCACGCCCCTCCGTGTTCCGGAATCCGATCAGGGAACACAGCAGATGCGGGCCGAAGCCGCCGTCCTGGAGCATCGTGTTGACCGCGTGCAGGTCGTTGACCAGGCCCGCCGTGTCGTCGGCCGGGTGGGTGGCCAGCAGCCAGGTGTAGCCGTACGCGTCCCGGCTGAACTCCACCGGGACGCCTCCGCGTTCCGTGTCCGCGTCCAGCAGTTCGCGTACGTCCTCCTGGAGCCGGGCGAAGCCGCCGCCCTCCACCCCGGCGAAGCAGACCGAGCCCCGGCCGGTCGGGGTGAAGCCGGTGGCGGCCTGGAGGGTGAGGGCGGCGGAGGGGACGGCGAAGAGCCGGTCGAGGTCGGGACGGACCGGTTTGCTCCGGCCGAGGATCGCGTCGAGCAGGCCCACGGGCACAACTCCTTCCACGCTCGATGGTTCAGCGGGACAGGTCGGTGGAGATCCGGGACAGCTGGTCCAGGCGCTGTTCCAGCGTCGGGTGCGAGGAGAACAGCCGGCCCATGCTCTCCTTCGCGGAGAACGCGGGCATGAAGTAGAACGCGTTGTACGGCTCCGCCTTCCGCAGGTCCTCCGTCGGAATGCGGGCCATCTGCCCGCTGACCTTCGTCAGGGCGGAGGCGAGCGCGGAGGGGCGGCCGGTGAGCAGGGCGGCGGCCCGGTCGGCGGAGAGTTCGCGGTAGCGGGAGAGCAGCCGGGTCAGCAGGAAGCTGATCGCGTACACGACGGCGCTGATCAGCGGGATCAGCAGAAGCAGGATGCCCGCCGGGTCGTTGCCGGGGCGGCTGCGCGCGAAGCCGCCCCACAGGGCGATCCGGGTGATGACGCCCGCCAGGACGCCCAGGAACGAGGCGATGGTCATGACGGCCACGTCCCGGTGCGCGACATGCGACATCTCGTGGGCGAGGACCCCCTCCAGCTCCTCCGGCTCCAGCCTGCGCAGCAGGCCCGTCGTCGCGCAGACCAGGGCCGTCTTCTCGCTGCGGCCGGTGGCGAACGCATTGGGTACGTCGCTGTCGGCGATGGCCACCCTGGGCTTCGGCATGTCCGCCAGCGCGCAGATGCGGTCGATGGTGCCGTGCAGCTCGGGGGCCTGTTCGGGGGTGACCTCGCGGGCGCCCATGCCGTACGCGGCGATGCGGTCGCTGAACCAGAACTGGGCTATGAACATGCCGCCCGTGATGATCAGGATGATCGGCCAGGAGCCCCGCAGGGCGGCGAGGAGCACGCCCACGAAGACGACGTAGAGCAGACCGATCAGGAACATGGTGGTGACCATGCGACCGGTCAGGCCCCGGTCGGGGGCGTAGCGCGAACGGGCCCGTGGCATCGATGCCTCCCTACAGCTCAGCTGTCTCCCATAGTGCCCTTTTAGGGTGAGAACCGGATAAACGTGCTGTCTGCACCGGTCAGGGCCAGAGCAACGCACGCGTCCAGTTGCCGCCCGTGGCCCCCTCGGTACGGCGGTAGCGCAGCCGGATGTGGCGTCGCCGGGCGTCGCCCTGGAAGAACTCGACCTCGGCCGGCTCGACCACGTACCGGGTCCAGGTCGGGGCCTCCGTGTCCGGCTCCTCCACCGCCCGGTCCCGGGCCGCGTCCGCCGTCCGGTGCAGCTCCGCCACCGAGCCGACGACCTCGCTCTGCGCCCCGGTCAGCGCGGCGGCGAGCGCCCCGGTGGACCGGGCGTGCAGGTCGGCGTGGCTCTCGGCCGGGGTGCAGCGGACGACGGGGCCCCGGACCCGTACCTGCCGACCTTGCGCGGGCCAGTAGAAGCCGAGCGCGGCGTACGGGCGGGCGGCGAGCTGGTGGCCCTTGGCGCTGGTGGCGTGCGAGGCGAAGTGCCAGCCCCGCTCGTCGGCGTCGTGCAGGAGCAGCGTGCGGACGTCGGGGAGGCCCTCGGCGTCGGCCGTGGCCAGCGCCATCGCGTGCGGCTCGGGCTGCCCCGCCGCCACGGCCTCGGCGAACCAGGAGTGGAAGAGAGCGAGGGGCGCGGGCGGGGCGGAATCCGGATCGAAGGCGGGCAGCTCGGTGTCCCAGACACGCTGGGCGTGCAGAAGGTCGCGGAAGGGGCGCTGGGAGGTGTCGTCGGTCATGGGGCCATTGGACCCCACGGGGCCTGGAGGGCGTGGTCACCGTCGTCGGACTCTGAGGGCCGGGCCCTCACGTCCGTCCCAGCACCACCGTCCCCGACGAGCAGAACCAGCCGCCCGTCCCCGACGCCACCGCCAGCTCCGGCAACCCGCCTCCGGCCCTGTGCACCTGCCGCGGTCCCGCCTCGCCGCGCAACTGCCGTACCGCCTCCACCAGCAGAAACAGCCCGCGCATCCCGGGATGGCAGGCGGACAGGCCGCCGCCGTCCGGCCGCCTCCAGGGCCTGGGCGAGCGCGAGCGGCCCGGCCACCGGGTCCCGGGCGGCGTGGTAGGCGGCGGAGCGGGCCGCCTCGACCCGTACGTACAGGTCGGCGAGGCGGTGCTTGACCGCCTGGAAGGATCCGACGGTCCTGCCGAACTGTTCGCGGGCCTTCACGTACTCCACGGTGCGCTCCAAAGCGCTCGCCGCCGTTCCGACCGCCTCGGCGGCGAGGATCGCGGTGGCCGTGCGCCTGGTATCGGTGCAGGACCACCACCGGTGAGGCCGTCGAGTCGCACGGCGGCATCGGCTTCACCTGGGAGCACGAGGCGCACCGCTACCTCAAGCGGGCGGCGAACTGCTCTTCGGCCCGGTCCACCGGCTGCGCGACCACGCGGCCGGGCGGGCCGGGCTGTTCGGGCCCGCCACCGCCGCCTCGGGGGTCCCGCGCGGGGCGGGCGTCCGGTGACCCGCGCCCGGGGTGCGCGGCTGGTCCAGCAGGTCTCCGCGACCCGGGCCTTCGCGCTGATCGCCCCGCATGTGGTTCCCCTGCTGGACCAAACCGTGCACCGGCTCACCCGGGCAGGGTGCTGCTCAGCCCGGATGCTGCCGGGGCTCGTCCTCACGGTGCCGGGGGCGCGCACGGGCCGGCCGAGGACCGCCCCGCTGGCCTGCATGCCCGAGGGGGAGGTGGAGGGCGCCTGGATCGTGGTCGGCAGCAACTTCGGCCGTACGGGTCACCCGGCCTGGACCGCGAACCTGCTGGCCCGCGGCGGCGAGGCCGTCGTCAACTGGCGCGGCCGGGACATCCCCGTACGCGCGACCCTGCTGGAGGGGGAGGAGCGGGCCCGGGTGTGGGAGGCCGCGCTCGCGTTCTGGCCGCCGTACGCGGCGTACGAGCGACGGGTGGGGCGGCAGATCCGGCTGTTCCGGCTGGAGAGGCGGTAGCAGGAGGAGCGGCGGCCCGGGGTGGTGGCCGGGAGCGTCCGGGGACGCCGACGGCGGACCACCCGCAGGGGTGCGTGGGTGGTCCGCCGTCGGTGAGACAGGACGTGGCGGGGGGGGGGCTACTTCGTCGGCTTCTTGCCGGTGATGCCGAGGTGGACCAACAGCGCCAGGTTAGGGCGCAGTTCGGCCTGCTTCACACCCCAGGTGGTGAAGCCCTTCTGGTGTGAGGCGACCGCCGCCAGCATCGCCACCAGGGAGCCGGCCATCGCCGCCGGGCTGACGTCCTTGTCGACCTTGCCCTTGCTCTGGAGCTCCTTCACCGAATCCGTGAGGGAGTTGGTGACCGAGTTCAGGATCTTCATCCGGATCTTGTAGAACCGTTTGTCCCCCTCGGCCGCGCCGAGGTCGATCACCCGGAGGATGGCGTCGTTGTGCCGCCAGAAGTCGAGGAATCCTTCGACGAGTTGCTCGGAGGTGGTCCAGCCGGCCTTGCCGACCCAGGAGCGTCCGGCGACCAGTTCGGTGAGTCCGGCACCCTCCTTGGCGACTTCCTCGGCGATTTCGAGGACGGCGCCCTCAACGTCGGGGAAGTACTGGTAGAAAGTCGCGGGTGAAGTCCCGGCCTTCCGGGCGACGTCGATGACTTTGACGTCCCGGTACGGCGAGGAGCTGAGCATCTCGCTGAGGCAGTCGAGCAGCTTCTGCCGCGTCGCCTGACCGCGTCGACCAGCCACGCGGCCGTCGACGGTGCGTACTTGTCCTGTCATGCCGTCAGCTTACCGAGGGGTGATGGGAGCGCGATTCGGCCGACTGCAAATGGGGAACGGCGCAGGATCGGCGGGGCGCGCGGGGGCGCGGAGGGGCAGTTTTCGGCCGCGGCGCGCGAGGGTGATGAAGCCGCAAGCGAGGGCGGTGGCGCTGGGGATGCTACGGACGGTAAATGTTATCAACAGCCTGTGGATAACTTCGGTGGACAACTTTCGTCCACGTGCTGGGCGACCTCTTCATCAATCGGGCAGATGTTCCCCATAGGTGCATCTGCCAGGCGTCGGAGCGCGCGGGTGCAGGGGCGAGGTTACGTTGACTGTGACGGGCGTCACGACGTCACGGTGTCACTGTCGGCGTCACTGCTAAGGAAGGACCCGGTCCCATGGCCGCATTCGCGCATTCCGCGCCGTGCTGGGCGGACGTGCAGCTCTCCGACCTCGAAGCGGGCAAGCGCTTCTACGGCGGGCTCTTCGGCTGGACCTTCCGGGCGGGCGACGGCATGCCCTTCGCCGACGCGCTCAGCGACGGCCGCCTGGTCGCCGCGCTCGCCGCCAAGAAGGACGGCCGGATGCCCACGGCCTGGGGCGTCTACTTCTCCACCGACGACATCCGGGCCATCGTCGCCTCGATCCGCGAGCACGGCGGCCAGATCATCACCGACCCCGTAAGGGCGGGGCGCGCCGGGATCGTGGCGGAGGCGGCCGACCCCGGGGGCGCGGTCTTCGGGCTCTGGCAGCCGGAGGAGCGCGCGGGCTTCGAGAAGCAGAACGACCCCGGCTCCTTCTGCTGGACCGAGGTCTACACCCGGCAGCCGGACCGGGTGGACCCCTTCTACGAGAAGGTCTTCGGTTTCCACGGCACCGACCTGGACGAGGCGGGCCGCGATGTCTCCGACGACACCGAAGCCCTCGTCGACTTCCGGATGTGGTCCCCCGAGGGCGCCGAACCGGGCCCGGACACCGCCGTCGGCGGCCGCAGCGTCATCACGGACGCGTTCCCGGCCGAGATGCCGAGCTACTTCCTCATCTACTTCGCCGTCGCCGACTGCGACGCCGCCGCCGAACTCGCCGTACAGCTCGGCGGCCGGGTCGCCCAGCCGCCCTTCGACATCCCCTACGGGCGGATGGCCGTGCTCCACGACGACCAGGGGGCCGCCTTCGCCGTACTGCAGCCCAGCGAGCTGCTTCCCTGACCGGTGCGGGTGAACCCGGTGTGGACGGATACGGGATGAAGTGACATGGGACACCCCGATCCGCCCCCGGGTTCGCAACCGGGGCCCGAGCCAGGAAGAATCGGGGTGCGCGCAGGGCGGGATTCGACCGGGCGGTAATTCGCGGACTTCGTCGCCGAGGTCCGTACGGGGAGGTGGCAGGCAAGTGGTGGAGCAGCTGACGCAGCACGACCCGAGACGGATCGGCCCGTTCGAGGTGCTGGGACGACTCGGCGCCGGCGGCATGGGGCTGGTCTATCTCGCCCGCTCGGCGTCCGGCCGGCGGGTGGCGATCAAGACGGTGCGGACCGAGCTCGCCGAGGACCAGCTCTTCCGGGTCCGCTTCACGCGCGAGGTCGAGGCCGCCCGCGCCGTCAGCGGGTTCTACACCGCCGCCGTGGTCGACGCCGACCCGCGCGCCGCCGTGCCCTGGCTCGCCACCGCCTACGTGCCCGCGCCCTCGCTCGAGGAGATAGTGAACGAGTGCGGTCCCATGCCGACGCAGGCCGTGCGCTGGCTGGCCGCCGGTATCGCCGAAGCTCTCCAGTCCATCCACGGCGCGGGCCTCGTCCACCGCGACCTGAAGCCGTCCAACGTCCTCGTCGTCGAGGACGGCCCCCGGGTGATCGACTTCGGTATCGCCTCCGGCGTCTCCAACACCCGCCTGACGATGACGAACGTCGCCGTCGGCACACCCGCGTACATGTCGCCCGAACAGGCCCGGGACTCCCGCAGCGTCACCGGGGCCAGCGACATCTTCTCGCTCGGCTCCACCCTGGTCTTCGCCGCCACCGGACACGCGCCCTTCCACGGGGCCAACCCGGTCGAGACGGTGTTCATGCTGCTGCGCGAGGGCCCCGACCTGGAAGGGCTGCCCGACGACCTGCGGCCGCTGATCGAGTCCTGCATGCAGATGGACGCCACCCAGCGGCCCAGCCCCGCCGACCTCCAGGCCCAGCTCGCCCCGCACCTCTTCGCCTCCGGCAGCGACGACAGCGGTACGGCGTCGGCCTGGCTGCCGTCCAGGGCCACCGCGATGATCGATGCGCGCCGGGGCGGCGGGCGGACCGCGCCGCCGGCGGCCCCCGTCTCACCCCCGCCGCCCCCCAGGGCCCCGGAGCGGGACACCGCCTGGCGCAGCGGGGCCGATCTGCGCTCGCCCTCCCCGCTGGCCTCGCCCTCGCCGATGTCCGGCGGGACCGCCCCGGCCCCCTCGGCGGGACCGTCCGCGGCTGCCGACAGCGGGCCCGTCCAGCTGCCCGGCGCGAAGGTGCCGATCGGCCCCGGACCGCGTGCCGGGGACGGGCGCGGGGCGGCCGCCGCGCACCCGGCCCCCGCGACCGGCTGGGTCCGCCCGCCCGCCGGGGCCAACGGCTCGTCCGCCGGGGCCACGGCGCCGGCCTCCCCCGTCCCGGCCCCGGGCCCCGCCCCGGACGCCGCCGCCCCCGACCGCTGGCGGCCCTGGCGGTTCCGCATGTCCAACGACGTGTGGGGCACTCCCGTCGTCTCAGGCGATCTGCTGTACGTGACGTCCTTCGAGGTCCACGCGTTGGACGTGGGCAACGGCCGACGCCAGTTCAAGACCCGGGACGTGGCCTGGGCGATGGCCGTCGAGGGCGGCAGGATCCACGCGTCGGACGGCCCCTCGCTCTACGCGCTGGACGCCATGACCGGCGCGGAGCAGTGGCGCCTGTCGACCGACGCCTGGGTGTACGCCCTCAAGTCCGACCGGGGCACGGTCCTGACCGCGACCCGGGGCGGCGGTGTGCAGGGCTGGGAGGCGTCCAGCGGCGAGAAGCTGTGGGAAGTCACCGGCGCGCAGACCGACTTCGAGACGGCGGAGGCCGGGCCGGTCATCCACGACGGCACGGTGTACGTCTGGCAGGACGCCCGGCTCCGCGCGCTGGACGCCCGTACGGGCCGGGAGCGCTGGTCGTACCCGATCGGCGACGCGGCCTCCTGCGGCGGTGTCCCGGTCCGGGTCACCCCGGCCGGCGACGGCTACGTCTACATCGCGGCGGGCGCCCGGGTGCTGGCGGTGGAGACCGGCTCCGGCCGGGTGCGCTGGCACTTCGAGGCCCCGGCGGTCTTCCTCTCCCCGCCCGCGTTCGCGCCGGGTCCGGCGGTGACCGGCGGCGGGGTGTACCTCGCGGACTACCTCGGCACGGTGTACGCGCTCGACGCGACGACCGGCAAGGACCGCTGGCGGATCGCCACGGAGTCCCGCTCCTCGATCGAACCGGTGCTGGTCGCGGTGGGCAACGTGCATGTCGGCAGCGGCAGCGCGCTGTACACCCTGGACGCGGTCACCGGCACCCCGAAGTGGCGCTTCGCGGCGGGCGGCGACGTGGTGGGCGCGCCGGTGGTGGCGGACGGCCGGGTCCACTTCGGCTCGGCGGACCACGTGCTGTACACCCTGGACGCGGCGGGCGGCCAGCTCCGCTGGAAGCTGGCGACGGGCGGCGAGATCACGGGCTCGCCCGTGGCCCAGGGGGGCGTGGTGTACGCCTGCAGCAAGGACCGCTGCGTGTACGCGCTGGACGCGCTGAAGGGCACGGGCACGGGGAACCGGGCGCGGACCTGAGCGGCCTCTTTCTGCCCTCGATCGCCGGACGGGCCTGATGGTCCCGCCCGCCCGGCGCACCCCCAGCCTGTCCGCCGTTTGAGGACGGAACCCTTGCTGGGGAGGGCGGTGAGCCTGCGTGATTCCAGCCCGTCCGGCGTTTGAGGACGGAACCCTTGGCGGGGGCGGGCGTCAACCCTGCGGAGGCGGCGGCCGGTAGGGCGGGTGCACCGGGTCACGGGGGTCCGGCCCCGTGTACGGGTCCACCTCCGGCTCCGGCCACGGCGACGTCTGCACGGACATCCCCGGCTCCTGCGTCGGCGGCCACGTGTCCACCTGATCCGCCGCCGGCACGGCGAACGGCTCCACCGGCTCCCGCTCCCGCACCGCCCTCCGCTGCCGCCGCCCCCGTCGGCCGCTCATCAGCAACGCCCCGATCAGCATCAGCACCCCGCCCGCCAGCGCATTGGCCACCCCCACCCGCACCCCCGCCCCGTCCCCGCCCACCACCAGCGACCCCGCCGCCTGCCCCTGCCGGATCATCCACAGGATCGTGAAGCCCAGCACCACCAGGCCCGCGAGGGCGACCATGAGCCGCGACCGGAGCACCACGCCCGCGATCACCAGCAGCGCCGCCCCCAGGAACGGCAGCAGGATCGAGACCAGCACCCCCGACTCCACGGGGGTGATCCCCTCGAAGAGGTCCCGCGCCCGGTAGTCGCGCCCGGCCCGGCCGCCGTACCAGTCGCGGAACGGGCTCAGCACGGCGGAGGCGGCGCCGGCCAGGGCGACGAGGGAGCCGAGGACGTTGCGGATCATCGTCAGGCCTCCAGGGGCGTACGTGAACGGGCCCCGGCACCGACGCTACGCCGGGACGATCACCCCCGCCACGCAGACCATGACCGGACCGTGACAGGGTCATGACGTGAACATGGGGTCGCGCACGGCATGCTGAGGGTCACGACGCACGCCGACGGTGCGACGTAGGCATCGACACCCAAGGGGGGCTGCATCCATGATGCGGCGACAGATGAAGCTCGCGGCGGTCCTGGTCGTGGTGGTGCTCGCGCTCACCGGATTCTCGACCGCCAGCAGCGGCGGCAAGGGCAGGAGCGGCAAGAGCAGCAGCTCGGGCGGCGGTGGCTGCTCCAGCTCGAAGAAGAGCAACAACGGCTACCGCGACACGGACTACGACGACGACTACGACGACTCCTCGTCCTCCGGTTCGTCCGGCTCCTACGGAACCCCGACGCCCACCGCCTCCGACGCCCCCGCCGTCCGGGTGATCCGCTGTGCCACGCCGCGCAAGGGCAAGCGCAAGGCGGTCACCTCGTCGCTGGTCGAGCTGCGGGCGAACGAGCCGGGCTCGCAGGCGTACGAGATCGACGTGCGGTTCGTCGACGCCCTGGGCCAGACGGTGGACACCGCCGAGACCACGGCGAACCTCGACGGCGGCGAGGTGCGCACCCTCACCGTGCGGATGGAGAGCCCCGGCAAGGTGTCCCGGGTCAAGCGCTGCGAAGTGACCGCGGTGGCGCTCTGAGCCGACGCGGCCCGACCACGCCGGGGCGACGGGCGGGGATCACCGCACCCGGGGCACCCCGCCGCCGCCCCGCCCCGCGCCCCGCGCCTCGAACAGCTCCGCCTGCCGGTCCGGGGGCAGGTTGCCGAGGGCGAACAGCCCCGGTGCCTGGGCCATCGCCTGGGTCCTGGCCGCCTCCTTCGCGGACCACACCGCCCGGACCGTGCCCTGCACCGCGTCCGTGGGGTGGCCGGCGATCACGGCCGCCGACCGCAGCGCCGCCGCCACCGCTCCGCCCGGCTCCGTCACCTCGCTGACCAGCCCGACCGCGTACGCCCGCGCGGCGCTCACCCGTTCCGCGGTGCCCATCAGGGACATCCGGGCGACCTCCCCCGGCTTCCACAGGTCGTTCGCCTTGGGCCCGATGCGCAGGAGCGGGTCGTCGACGGCGTACGGGGAGGGAGGCTGCGGTACCTCGGCCCCCCGGTCGATCCCGGTGCAGAAGGCGCGCGTTCCGGCTCCGGCGGCTTCACCGTGCGGCTAGGTGGTGAAGGGGGAGCTGCGGGGGCGGGGCAGGGCAGGGTGCGCGGCCTGGAGACCCCCCCCGGGACACGGGTGAGGGGCCCGAGCGTTTCCCCCGTCTCGGGCCCCTCACACATTCCCCCGTACCGCGACCGCGGCGGCTCCCCCTCGGCGTCGCCGTGATCGCTCCCCCTTGGGCCCCCGCTCAGCGCGGGTCCGGCCCCGTCATGTGGCTGTCCAAGGGCTTGACCGTGGGCTCGCCCGTCATGTGGCTGTCCAAGGGCTTGACCGTGGGCTCGCCCGTCATGTGGCTGTCCTCGGGCTTGATGTCGCCCGCCGTCCCGGGCTGAGCCTGGGGCGGCTTGATGTTCTTCGCTTCGCTCATGGGCGGACTCCGTTACTCGGTGCATGGATGGTTGGCGAAGCCCGTCCGGCTGCTCCCCCGTGGGCTGCCGGACGGGCTATTCAGAGCCGTTCACCTTAGTGCTCGGTTCCACTGCAGAAACGCCTGCCCCCCGACGCGACGTGTCGACGGGAGCAAGACTGCACGCCGTCGATAAACGAACGATGAACGTGCTGTCAGCCCTCGCTGGGGGACCTCGTCGACGAGAGCAGACGCGAGACGGACTCGCTCTCAGGAGCCTTCAGTTGCTCGAAGACGGAGAACGCCTCCCGCCAGCAGACCTGTGCCCGGTCGGCCTGCCCTATGCCGTGCAGCGCCTGGCCCAGCACGGTGAGCACATTGGCGCGGCGCCACTCTCCCCCTATGTGGAGCAGGACGGTGAGAGCCTGCTCCGCCAGGGCGGCCGCCTGTGCCGGTTGCTCTGCGGTGAGTTGGACCTCGGCCAGACGGAACAGCGTCATCCCCTCCCAGAGACGCTGGCGGCTTTCCCGGAACACGGCCAGGGCTTCGGTGAGCCGCCCCACCGCCTCTTCCGGCCGGTTCGCACGTGCCAGAGCCAGCCCCAAGGCGTAGCGGCCGTTCGCCAGCCGCAGAGTGAGGCCCATGCGGTTGTAGAGAGCCACGCCCTCCTCTGCCAGCTTCACCGCACTGTCGGTCCGGCCCATGGCGAGATGCACGCGGGAGAGGTTGCACAGAGCACTGGCCTCCCCTGCTTGGTTCCCGTCTGCGCGAAACGCCGTGCAAGCCTGCCTCAGCAGAGTCTCGGCCTCGCCCTGCTGGTTGCGGTAACCGGCGATGATTCCCAGCTCGTTCGGCGCATTGCAGTGCGTCCACACATCGTCCACCAACGGGGCGAGCGATATGGCCCTGCGAGCCTCGTCCTCCGCCTGGTCGAAACGACCAGCCATGCTGTGCACCTGCGCGAGCGTCGTCCGCGCCCGGGCCTCGGCGTACGGGTCGCCGACGGCCACGGCCGCGTCCCTCACCACCGTGGCCGCGGACTCGAACTGACGGGCGTTCGCACCGGACTCGGCGAGATCCTTCGAAGCCAGCAGCAGACCCACCGCCCGCCGGACCGACGCGGCGCCGCGACTCTGCTGCACGCAGGCGAGCAGGCACCCCGCCTCCGTGTACAGCCAGTCCAGGGCCCTTCTGCGGTCGGTGAACAAGAGTCCCTCGTACTCCGTCACTTCCAGGTGGTCCACGGTCCGGTCCCCCGGCCGCTCCAGCGCATAGACCCCCGCCGCCGTGGCCAGATAGAAGTCCAGCAGCCGCGACAACGCCGACTCCCGCTCCACCGCCCGCTCGTCCCGCTCCGCGCATGCACGCGCGTAGAGGCGCACCAGGTCGTGGTAGCGGTAGCGGCCCGGGGCGGCGGATTCCACCAGGCTCGTGTCGACCAGGGCCTCCAGGAGGTCCTCCGCCGCGTGCGGGTCCAGGTTCAGCAGGGCCGCGGCCGCGGCGAGGGAGATGTCCGGGCCGTCCGCGAGGCCCAGGAGGCGGAAGGCGCGGGCCTGGGCCGGTTCCAGTTGGCCGTAGCCGAGTTCGAACGTGGCCTTCACCGCGAGGTCCCCCGCCTGGAGCTCGTCCAGGCGGCGCCGCTCGTCCGCGAGCTTCGCGGCGAGGACCGACACCGTCCAGGTGCGGCGCGCCGCCAGGCGGGAGGCGGCGATGCGGATGGCCAGGGGCAGGAAGCCGCACGCGGCCACCACGTCCAGGGCCGCCTCCCGCTCCGCGCCCACCCGCTCCGCGCCCACGATCCGGGTGAAGAGCTGGAGCGCCTCCTCCGGCGACATCACGTCCAGGTCCACCAGATGCGCCCCGGCCAGGTCCACCATCCGCACCCGGCTCGTCACGAGCGCCGCGCACCCCGGCGTACCGGGCAGCAACGGGCGGATCTGGGCCGCGTCGTGGGCGTTGTCCAGGAGGATCAGGATGCGGCGGCCGTCCAGTGTCGACCGGTACAGCGCGGCCCGCTCGTGCAGCGTGTCCGGGATCGCCGATTCCGCCGTACCGAGGGCGCGCAGGAACGAGCCGAGGACCGTCTCCGGCTCGGCCGCCCGCGCCCCCGCGCCCTGGAGGTCGACGTACAGCTGTCCGTCCGGGAAGTGTCTGCGGGCCTGGTGGGCGACGTGCACGGCGAGGGTGGTCTTGCCCACGCCCCCGATCCCCGCCACCGCGGAGACCGCCATGACCGAGCCTTCGGCCGTGGCCAGCCGGCTGCCCAGCTCCGCCACGAACGCGGACCGGCCGGTGAAGTCGGGCACGGTGGCGGGGAGCTGCGCCGGCCTCAACGGCGCGGGCGCGGGAGCCGGTTCGTCCGCCGGGCGGGCCAGCTCCTCGTCGGCGCGCAGGATCCGCTGCTGGAGCTGGGCCAGTTCGGGTCGCGGATCCACCCCCAGCTCCTCCGCGAGGAGCCGCCGCGTGTCCGCGTACACCGCGAGCGCCTCGGCCTGCCGGCCGCTGCGGTACAGCGCCACCATCAGCAGCTCGCGCAGCCGCTCCCGCAGCGGGTGCGCCGCGGTGAGCGCGGTCAGTTCGGAGACCGCCTCCGCGTGGCAGCCGACCTCCAGGTCCAGGTCGAGCCGCGTCTCGGTGAGCTGGAGCCGCCACTCCTCCAGCCGGGTCCGCTGGTTGTCCGCGTACGGGCCGGGAACGGAGGCCAGCGCCTCGCCGTCCCACAGGCCCAGCACCTTGTTGATCAGGGTGCGCGCCTGGCACCGGTCCCCGGACGCCCGCGCCTTCTCCGCCTCGGCCGCCAGGTCCTGGGCCAGGGTGAGATCCAGCGCGCCCCGGCCGATCCGGATCGCGTACCCGCCCGACTCGCTCACCAGCGTGTCCTGGCCCAGGATCTTGCGCAGCCGGGAGGCGTACGTCCGGATCGTGGCCAGCGCCTGTGAGGGCGGGGCCTCGCCCCAGAACGCGTCGATCAGCTCGCCCGCGGTGGCCGTCCGCCCCTCGCGCAGCAGCAGCGCGGTCAGCAGGGCGCGCTGCTGGGGCGAGCCGGAGGAGAGCAGCTCCGAGCCCCGCCAGGCCCGTACGGGGCCGAGCACGGTGAACCTGAGGGCGTCCGCCGTACCCGGTTTCTCCGGAGCACGCTGCTCCGGTACGCGCACGCGTGGCCCGCTGTCACGGTCCATTGATGCCCCCTGTCCTGCTCGCCTGCCGGTCCCGCTCGTCTGCGGATCCTGCCGGTGGTGCCCGCGCCCGAATGTCCGCCGTGCGCCGAAGTGCGGTGTGCATCCGGATGGCGCGGTACCGCTGGTATCGCGCTCAACAGTCTGCCTTGTCTCGGGCGGGCTCGTCAGCAATGGGTGACGCTCTGCACAAGCCCTCGACAACGATTCGGGAACCATGCCCCGTTCCGGACTCGGCGCGAATGCCGGCACGTGAACTGACGGCTCGTCGGATCGGCGCTGCCGTGGAACGCATGGAGGCCTTCCCGAAGATCATCTCGGTGGACGACCGCACGGTGGAGCCCGCTCATGTCTGGCGGGACCGGCTCCCGTCCGGGTACGCGGACTCCGGCCCGCGCATCGTCCGCGCGCCCCTGAAGGAAATGACCTTCCTGCGCGGAAAGTTGGCGCCCGTGATGGGGGTGAAGGGCGACGACGGGCCGGTCGGGGACTGGTGGGTGTACGAGGACCTGCACCGCCCGCTCACCCGCCTGGACACCGCCGTCGGCTACGACAGGGACGAGATCAGGCTGGAGATCATCACCTACGAGCAGATGCGTCCCGGTTCCTTCTCGGTCCCGGACCGGCTCGCCGACACGGACGTCCACCACGTCCTGTCCGCGCTCTGTTTCCCGACCTTCCCGCGGTTCTGCGGGCAGACGTTCACCGAGGCGAAGGACCGGGAGCCGGGACTCCTCGGGGTGCGCGCGTACAACGACTGGATGGTGGAGGAGTGGTGCGGCCCCGAGGCGCGCGGGCGCCTCATCCCTCTCACCCTCATTCCGCTGTGGGACGCGGAACTCGCCCCCGCCGAGGTACGGCGCAATGCCGCGCGGGGCGTGCGCGCCGTCGCGTTCTCCGAGATACCTCCCCATCTCGGGCTTCCGTCCATACATGCGGACGACTGGGATCCGCTCCTCGCGGCCTGCGACGAGACGGGCACCGTCGTCGCCATGCACATCGGCTCCTCGTCGAGGATGCCGTCCACCTCCGCCGACGCCCCGCCCGCCGTCGGTTCCACCATCACCTTCGCCAACTGCTCCTTCTCGATGGTCGACTGGCTGACGAGCGGCAAGTTCGAACGCTTCCCCAACCTGCGGATCATGTACGCGGAGGGGCAGATCGGCTGGATCCCTCCCCGCGCCCACCGCGCGTCAGGCCTTCGCCACCGGCTCCTGCAGTTCCGTCACCCACTGCCCCCGGTCCGGCGGGCACTCCAGGCTGATCTCGCGGGCGTACCCCGTGGAGCGGTAGCCGTTGGCCTCCAGCCAGCGGGCCAGGGTGTGGGCGGCCGGCAGCACGTCGTCCATCGCGCCCCGGTGCACGATCGCCGCCGCCTCGAACGCCGGCAGCTCCACCACCCGCACCCCCGTGTCCCCGACCGCGCCCACCGGGGCCGACACGGTCACCCCGGCGTGCACGACGATCCCGCCGCCCCCGGGCTCGTCCTCGTACCGCGCGATCCCGGGGCCGGTGGGCCGGACGCCCGCGCCCTCCAGGAGCGGGAAGAGCCGTTCGTACAGCGGACCGATCACCGGCCCGATGTCCTCGGGCTGGTAGCTCGCGGCCGGTGCGGCCAGCTCGGCCACCCGGACCGCCGGAACGGTCTTGATCACGACGTCGTCGGCAGGCATGTGCCCCTCGCTCTCGATCGACCGGAGCCTCGCCTCGACCCGGGCCAGCCGCGCCGTCGCCGCTGCCGCCGCCTCCGCCAGCTCCGCCCGGCGCAGCCGCAGCATGCCGCGCAGCTCCTCGGGGCCCACCTGCTCGTCCAGGACCGCCCCCACCTGCTGGAGCGTGAAGCCGAGGTCCTTGAGCGCGATGATCCGGTTGAGCCGCGTGAGCTGGGCCGCGCCGTAGAGGCGGTAGCCGGTGGCGGGGTCGGTGCGGTCCGGGCGCAGCAGCCCGATGGCGTCGTAATGACGCAGCATCCGGGGCGTCACCCGGCCGTACCTGGCGAAGTCTCCGATGGTGAACATGATGGCTCCACTGCACCCCTTCACACGGGGTCAAGGTCACCCACGCGCGGGACCGGACCGTATACAGGCAGGAGCCCCGCTCCTCCGCCGAAGCGGGGGAGCGGGGCTCCTTGGGTACTGCTCTGTGCGGCCGCGATCGACCGACCCGGGCAACTAGGCCGGGGTGACGTTCTCAGCCTGCGGACCCTTGGGTCCCTGAGTGACGTCGAAGTTCACGACCTGGTTCTCCTCAAGGGAGCGGAACCCGGACGCGTTGATCGCGGAGTAGTGAACGAAGACATCCGGGCCGCCGCCGTCCTGGGCGATGAAGCCGAAGCCCTTTTCAGCGTTGAACCACTTGACGGTTCCGGTAGCCATAAGCCCTCCTTGGGCCAAAGGGTTGCCCTGCTCCAGAACCTGCAAACAAGTCTGAAAACTACAAAAGCCTGCGGGTTACATGCTCCGCAGGCTCTGTACTGCAAGGGAAACCAAACTGCAACTTGCGGGCGAGCCTAGCACGCAGTCTCCGGAGAGCGGTAGAGGGAAAGATCACTTCACCCGAAGGTTTGATCGGCCCGCAGGGGGTCCGGCGAGAGGCCCCCGGAAGCACCCCCGGGAAGCAGCACGGAAGGGGCCGGGAAGAGCCCCGGAGCGGGGCGCGAAAAGGGGTGCGCGGGCCCCGGTGGTGCTCGTGGCCGGATGCGGGTCTAGCCTCGCGATGTGGACAATTCAACCGTCTCCCCCCGCGAAGGCGACGACGACCGTCGCAGCCGGCCCCGCGTCGGCCACATCCAGTTCCTGAACTGCCTCCCGCTCTACTGGGGCCTGGCGCGGACGGGAACCCTGCTCGACCTGGAGCTGTCCAAGGACACCCCGGAGCGGCTCAGCGAGCAGCTGATCAGGGGAGACCTGGACATCGGCCCGGTCACCCTCGTGGAGTACCTGCGCAACGCCGACGACCTGGTGGCCTTCCCCGACATCGCGGTCGGCTGCGACGGGCCCGTCATGTCCTGCGTCATCGTCTCCCAGCTCCCGCTGGAGCAGCTCGACCGGGCCCGGGTCGCGCTCGGCTCGACCTCCCGCACCTCGGTGCGGCTGGCCCAGCTGCTGCTGGCCGAGCGCTACGGCGTCCGGCCCGACTACTACACCTGCCCGCCGGACCTGGGCCTGATGATGCAGGAGGCGGACGCGGCCGTGCTGATCGGCGACGCCGCGCTGCGCGCCAATCTGCACGACGCCCCCCGGCTCGGGCTCCAGGTCCACGACCTGGGCCAGATGTGGAAGGAGTGGACGGGGCTGCCGTTCGTCTTCGCCGTCTGGGCGGCCCGCAAGGACTTCCTCGCCGCGCACCCCGACCGGGCGGCCCAGGTCCACGAGGCGTTCCTCGCCTCCCGGGACCTCTCCCTGGAGGAGGTCACCAAGGTCGCGGAGCAGGCGGCCCGCTGGGAGGCCTTCGACGCGAAGGTGCTGGAGCAGTACTTCACGACGCTCGACTTCCGCTTCGGCCCGGACCAGCTGGCCGGCGTCCGCGAGTTCGCCCGCCGTACGGGCGAGGACACCGGCTACCCGGCGGACGTCCGGGTGGAGCTGCTCGGCGGCTGAAGCGGGGAGCCGGGAAAGGGGGAATTCCCTTTCCCTTCCCGCAGAGGTCTGCCGGATAGGCGTACCGGGCAGTGAATGGTGGGCGGCGGAACAACACATTCACGCCTTTTCCCGGGGCGAAAAGATCCCCTCCTGACCGGAGAAGGGGGAATGGTCCGGCCGTTTCCCGGTGACCGCGCCGGTGGCGCCCCCCTAGGCTTCGGTCCGGGTCCGGACCGGCCACAGGGATTACCGTCCACGGTTTCACCGTCCGCAGGGTTCACAGGGGGAGTCCATATGCAGCCGCTGGAAGCGGGCGAACCGCACACCATCGGTGCCTACCGGCTGCTCGGCAGGCTCGGTGCGGGCGGTATGGGCCGGGTCTATCTCGGCCGCAGCGCTGGCGGACGTACGGTCGCGGTCAAGGTGGTCCACCCCCACTTCGCCCTCGACGAGCAGTTCCGCGCCCGGTTCCGCCGCGAGGTGGAGTCCGCCCGGCGGATCGGCGCCCAGTGGACGGCCCCGGTCCTGGACGCCGACCCGGACGCCCCGGTGCCGTGGGTCGCCACCGGTTACGTCGCCGGGCCGCCGCTCTCCCAGGCGATCACCGAGCACGGACCGCTGCCCGAACACGCGGTCCGCACCCTGGGCGCGGGACTGGCCGAGGCGCTCGCCGTCGTCCACGGGCAGGGCATCGTCCACCGCGATGTGAAGCCCTCCAACGTTCTGCTCGCCCTCGACGGCCCCCGCCTCATCGACTTCGGTATCGCGCGGGCCCTCGGCGCGACCGTCTCGCTCACCTCCACCGGCGTCTCCGTCGGCTCGCCCGGCTACATGGCGCCGGAGCAGATCCGGGGCGGGGACGTCTCGGGCGCGGCCGACGTCTTCTCGCTGGGCGCGGTCCTCGCGTACGCGGCGACGGGCGCCGCCCCCTTCCCCGGCGACTCCTCCGCCGTACTCCTCTACAAGGTGGTCCACGAGGAACCCGAACTGGGCGATCTGGAGGGCGAGCTGCGCGAGGTGGTCGCGGGCTGCCTCGCCAAGGACCCGGCGGACCGGCCCGCCCCGGCCGATCTCGCCCGGGCGCTGGCTCCCGGCGGGGCGGCGGCGATGGTGGCGGGCGGCTGGCTGCCGGGCCGGCTGGTGCGCGAGGTGAGCCGGTCGGCGGTGGCGCTGCTGGACCTGGAACCGCAGGACGCGCCGGTGCAGTCGGGGCCTGTGCCGTTCAGCAGCGCGTCGCTGGGAGCGGGGCCCGGGCACCGCCCCTGGCCCGGGGAGGCCGCACAGAGCCGGACCGGCGCATCCGGCCCGCCCGCCCCCAACGCGCGGGAAACGCCGTACGGGACACCGCGTCCGCAGGAAGCGCCGGGCGAGGCGGCACCGGAGGCGCCGCGCCGAGCGCCGCAGGACGACGTGCCCTACCGGACACCGCATCCGCAGGACGACGCGTACGGGACGCCGCATCCGCAGGACGACTACGGGCCGCCGCCCCCTCCTCCGCCACCGGTGCCTCCGCGTGCCAAGTCCGCCGCTCCCACCGGGCCCCCGCCCCCGGCGCATGCCGGGACCTACCGGCAGGGAGGCGACGGCACGCACGGCACCAGCGGCCTGCCGGGGCCGCGCGGCGGCGACCCCCGCCTCTCCCTCACCGTCAGCGGTGAGACCCGGCAGACCCCCGGCGAGCGCCGCGGCCGCCGGGTCAGCTGCACCGTCGCCCTGGCCGTGGCGGGCGCGCTCGCCGCCGTCACCCTCGGCACCGGTCTGCTCGACGGCCTCTTCCCGGGCGGGGACGCCGACCGGGACCGGGGCAGCGACGCCGCAGCGACCCCGTCGAGGTCCGCCGCCCCGCCGGCGGGGGAGAAGCCGACGCCCTCCGGGTCCGGCGACGCGGGCGAGACCCCGGCCGCCGCCCTGCCGAAGGCGTACGTCGGCACCTGGAAGGGCCCGGTCACCGAGAGGACGACCGGTCTGCCCCACGGCACGCTCACCGCCGTCTTCACCGAGGGGAAGCGCGGGGAGCAGGTCGTCCGGATGAGCACGGCCATCTCCCAGCTCGGCACCACCGTCACCTGCAACAGCGTCGGCACCCTCACCTCCGGCACCGCGAAGGAGCTGACCATCCGCGAGGCCACCGACCCGGACCGCCCCAGCACCCCCGGCCTGTGCACCACCACCGAGGCAGACCTCGTCTTCCGCCTCGCCGGGGACGGCACCCTGGACTACCGCTCGAAGGAACGCGCCGCAGGGCTCCCGTACGGGAAGCTCACCCGGTCCGGCGACTGATCGCGCAAGGGGCTGGCGTACGCTGGATCGGTCCGTGGATCCTCAAAAAACCGCCGAAAGGTGACAGCCCGGTGACCGAGAAGGCCGACCTTCAGCCCGTCCTCGACCGAGCCGCCGAAGGCGGTCGGATCACCCCGGAGGAGGCGCTCGACCTCTACCGGTCCGCGCCGCTGCACGCACTGGGCGCCGCCGCCGACGCCGTACGCCGCCGCCGCTACGCCGGTACGGAACACATCGCGACGTACATCATCGAGCGCAACATCAACTACACCAACGTGTGCGTCACGGCCTGCAAGTTCTGCGCCTTCTACGCCCCGCCCAAGGACACGGCCAAGGGCTGGACCCGCGACCTCGACGACATCCTGCGCCGCTGCGCGGAGACCGTGGAGCTGGGCGGCACCCAGATCATGTTCCAGGGCGGCCACCACCCGGACTTCGGCGTGGAGTACTACGAGGAGCACTTCTCCGCGATCAAGAAGGCGTACCCGCAGCTGGTCATCCACTCGCTCGGCGCCTCCGAGATCGAGCACATGGCCCGGATCTCGAAGGTCTCCGCCGAGGAGGCCATCAGCCGCATCCACGCCGCCGGGCTCGACTCCTTCGCCGGTGCGGGCGCCGAACTGCTGCCCGCCCGGCCGCGCACCGCCATCGCCCCGCTCAAGGAGTCCGGCGAGCGGTGGCTGGAGATCATGGAGATCGCGCACGGCCTCGGTGTCGAGTCGACCTCCACCATGCTGATGGGCACCGGCGAGACCAACGCCGAGCGGATCGAGCACCTGAGGATGATCCGGGACGTGCAGGACCGTACGGGCGGCTTCCGCGCCTTCATCCCGTACACCTACCAGCCGGAGAACAACAAGCTGAAGGGCCGCACGCAGGCCACGCTCTTCGAGTACCTGCGGATGATCGCCATCGCCCGGCTCTTCCTCGACAACGTCGCCCACATCCAGGGCTCCTGGCTCACCACCGGCAAGGAGGTCGGCCAGCTGTCGCTGCACTACGGCGCCGACGACCTCGGCTCGATCATGCTGGAGGAGAACGTCGTCTCCTCGGCCGGCGCCAAGCACCGCTCCAACCGGCTGGAGATCATCGACCTGATCCGCAAGGCGGACCGGGTCCCCGCCCAGCGCGCCACGACGTACGAGCACCTCGTGGTGCACGACGACCCGGCGATGGACCCGGTCGACGAGCGCGTCGTCTCGCACATCTCGTCCACCGCGATCGAGGGCGGCACGGCCCACCCGGAGCTGAAGCTCCTCAACGCCAACTGACGTATCCGTGCTGACGATTCATGCCGCGCCCCTGGTCCTCCCGGTGGGCGCGGCGGCGGTCGCGGACGGGGCGGTCGCGGTGGACGGCGACCGGATCGCCGCCCTCGGTCCGTACGAGGAGGTCGCTGCCGCGCACCCGGCCGCCCGGGTCCGCCGCTGGCCCGGTCTCCTCACCCCCGGACTGCGCCAGGACCGGGCCCGGGAGCTGCTCACCCGCTGCTACCACCCGGACCCGCGCGAGGCCGACGAGCTGGGTGGACTCCCGCTGTGGGGCGAGGAGTTCGAGCGGCTGGCGGCAACGATGGACGCGGCCCGGCGGGCGGGCAGTGTGCGGCGCGGGCTCCAGCGGATGCTGCGCCACGGCACCACGCATGTGGCGGGCCCTTTCGGCGCGGACGGTCCGGCGCTGCGCACGGCCGTCGCCCGGTCGGGTCTGGTCCAGGTCGCGCCTCCGCCCGTGCCGGTACGCGAGAAGTCCGGAAAGCCCCCGCCGGTACGCGAAGGCGTGCCGGACCTGGATCCCTTCGCGGGGGGCGGCGATCTGGCCCGTACGGCACACGGACCGCTGACCGTGGGCGGCCGGGCCGACCTCGCGGTCTTCGACGTGCCCGAGGAGGCGGCCCTGTACGGGGGCGGGCCCCGGCCCTGCGTGGCGACCGTGCTCGCGGGGCGGCTGGTGCACCGCGCCCGCTGAGGCCGGTGCCCCGGCCCTCGTCACGGCACCTTCGGGCCGCCCAGGTAGCGTCCCTCCGCGTCGTACGGCCAGGCGTTGGCGACGCAGCCCTTCAGCCCGTCGATCTGCTGCATCATCGCGGGCGCCGGACGCCCCTTCCCGGGGCAGGTCTCATGGCCGCGCCCCAGCCAGTGGCCGATCTCGTGGTTCACGATCAGCGCCCGGTACTCGGAGACGGGCCCGTCGAACTGCGGTGAACCGAGCTGCCAGCGCTTCAGGTTGACCATCACCTTCTCGCCGCCCCGGCAGTTGACCTCGCCGCGCGTGTTCAGGCCGTACTCGCCGCACATCCGGTCCGTGGTCGCAGGGGTGGCGATCCGGATCACCAGCCCGGCCGATCCGTCGGCGACCTGGCGGAACGAGCGCTCACCGCCGTGGCTCCAGCCGCGCGGGTCGGCGAGGACGGCGGCGATGTCGGCGGCGGCGCGGTCGGGGTCGACGCCAATGCCGTTCTCCACCTCGACCCGGTAGGCGCTGCCCTTGCCCTTCGACGTGACGCCCGCCCGGGCCACCGTGAACGTGCCGGGCCCCGAGGCGGGGATGTCCTCGGGGCCGAGGGCATCACCCTTCCGGGGCGCGTCCGCGCCGGCGGAGGGGGTCGGGGTCGGTGGGGGAGTGGGTTCGGGGGCGTTCTCCAGCGGCTCGGAGGCGTTGTCCGGTCCGCCCGCCGGAGCCGGGGCCGCGTCGGCGGGGCCGCCCCCGTGCTGCCAGGGGCGGCCGACGAGGAGCACCGCGCCCGCCACCACCGCGAGCACCAGCACGGCCAGTGACAGAACCCGCTGCCGGTTCCGCTGCCGCTGCCGCACCCGCGACCGCACCGCCGACCGGGACCGGGGAGCGGAGGCCGACCGGGACCGGGAGCCGGAAGCGGATCCGGAGCGTGACCCGGCACGGCGGGCCGAAGGCGCAGCGGGCAAAGAGCCGTTGCCGGTGGCCCCCGGGGTCCGGGGCGGCGGCACACGCAGCCGGAACGTGTCCTCGTCGCGGACCGGTTCCCCGTACGCGGGCGGCAGCGTGCCGGTCGTGCGGCGGCGCGTCACGAGGCGGCCCCGCCCCACGCCACCGGGTTCTCGTCGGCGTACGCGATCAGCCCCCGGAACCGCGGGCTCTCGGCGACCCGGACGAGGTCCCCGGCGGTGACGGGAGTGCCGCCCGTCCCGGACCGCGCGGGCGACACCGCCAGCGCCACCGCGCTGCGGCCGGACCGGTAGTGGAGGGAGACCTCCGTGACCGTCCGGTCCGCCACGGCCTGCCGGTAGGCCCGGGCGGGGGTGCCGTCATCCAGGGTGAACGCCTCGCAGGTCAGCCCCTGCTCCGGGAGGTCGCGGCAGGCGGGTTCGGGGCTCCCGGGATCCGGGTGCACCGACAGCCGGACGGCGTGCACGACGTCGCCGCGCCGCCCCGCATAGCTGCCCGGGTCGTCGCCGACCGGCCGGACGTCCCCGACCGGCGCGGGCAGCAGCGCGTCCAGGGTCCGGGCCGCCCACTGCCGGAATTCGTCCAGGCGCCGGGCCTCCTCGGGGCCGAGCCCGGGCGGGACCGACAGAGTGGGCGCGGGTGGCCCGGGGGGAGCGGGCGGCACGGCCGCGGACTCCGTCGGCACGGGGGTGGCGGTGGGACTCGGCATGTCGGGGGGTCGCTCCGTACGTCGGGGGGGCGGGGCGGATGGGGAGGCGGGCAGGGAGAGGGACGGTCCGGCAGGCGAAACGGGTTCCGGATCCGGGCCCGACAACAGCCAGGGGCCGAGCACGGAGAGGCCCAGGGTCAGCGCGGTCACCGCGACGAACGCGCCCGCGACCGCGTACCCCCGGCTCCTGACCCGCCGCCGGCGGCCCTCCCGGACGGCGTCGGACACCAGGTCGGACTGGAGGGACAGGGCGCCGGCGGTCCGGTGCAGGGCGTCCCGGAACAGCTCCTCGTCGGGCGTTGCCCCGCCGGGGGCGTCTTCCGCGCGCCCGGGGGGCGGCAGGTGCTCGTGCGGTTCAGGGGTCATGACCGGCCCTCAGCTTCCGGTGGAGTAGAGCTGGACGTCGCCCATCCGGGCGCGCAGGCGGACGAGCGAACGCGAGCACTGGCTCTTCACCGTGGACTCGCTGCACCGCAGCAGCGACGCCACGGTCTCCACGCTCAGGTCGTCCCAGTAGCGCAGGACGACCATCGCCCGTGCCCGAGGCGGGAGTTCGGCGAGGAGGGCGAGCAGGGTGACCCGGAGGTCGGCGCCCGGCGCGGGATTGGGCTGCGGGCGGGGCGCGTTGCGGTTGTGGGCGAGCAGGTCCCGTACGGAGCGGCGGCGTTCGGCCACGAAGGTGCGCACCAGCACGGTCTTGGCGTAGGCGTCGAGGTTGTCCGCCCGGCTCGCCCTGCGCCAGTGCTGGAACAGCTTGGCGAGCGTCGTCTGTGTCAGGTCCTGCGCACCCTCGGTGTCTCCGCACAGCAGGTAGGCCGTCCGGTACAGCCGGCGCTGCCCGGTCCTGGCGTACGCCTCGAACGCGGCGCGCTCGCCGTCCGCCATGGCGGGCTGAGCCCCTGCCGGCATCCGCCCTCCTCTCTCGCTCTCCTCGACCCCCACCCGTTACAGAGCACCCGTGTGCCGAAAAGGTTGAAGAGGAGTGAAGATCAGTTCGAGACGGTGAGTGCGCCCGTCCGCCCACGCGTCCCTGGGCCCGTCCACGTACCGGTCCGGGGGCGTCTCACTCCCTGGCGGATCCTGGTGCGGGCGCGAAGCGCTGTGCTAGAACAGCGCCCGTGACAGTCGATCGTTTTCTGGTGGAGTGCCTCCACATCGATCTCTGCCGCGTCTCCAGCGCATCCTGTTGATGCCGGCCGCGGCATCCTTCGCGATGCCCACGTGATGCCTGCGCGCGTCCCCGGTATCCGCGTCCTTCGCGCCTGATCCCTCTCCGGGTCCCGTCGTCCCTCGCATCCCGCGTCCCCGCGTCCTCGCACCCCGCGTGCTCGGCGCCACCCCCTTGTGTGCCCTCCCGGCCTGCCGCCTCCCGCGGGTCCGGCAAGGCTCCATGACCCCGGAGACCCCTCCATGCCGACCTCCCCGTCCCTGCGGGAACGGACCGCCGACGCCGCCGCTCCCCTGCCCCCGGGCCCGCCGAACCCGGTCGGCGGCCGCCGCCGTCCCCGTCCCGACCGCACCGCCCTGCTGCGCCGGATCGGGCTGCGCGTCCTCGCGCTCGCCGTCCTGCTCGGCGGCTGGCAGCTGGCGACCGCGCTCCAGCTGTGGTCGCCGGTGCTGGTGCCCTCGCCCGCCGCCGTGTGGCGGGCCCTGCTGGAGACCTCCGGGACGCACGACGGCGTCCGGGGCTACCAGGGGCACACCCTGATCGAGCACCTCGGGATCAGCCTGCGCCGGATCTTCATCGGGGCCGGTGCGGGCGTGGCGGCCGGACTCGTGCTCGGCGTCCTCATGGGGACGCTGCCGTGGGTACGGGTGGTGCTGGAGCCCGCCGTGGCGTTCCTGCGGACCCTGCCCCCGCTCGCCTACTTCAGCCTGCTGATCATCTGGTTCGGCATCGACGAGGCGCCCAAGCTGTGGCTGCTGGCGATCGCCGCCATGCCGCCGGTGGCCGTCGCCACCGCGTCCGCCGTGGCGTCCGCGCCGACGGCCCTGGTCGAGGCGGCCCGGGCGATCGGGGCCCGGCGCGGACAGGTCGTCACCTCCGTCGTGCTGCCGTCCGCACTGCCCGAGATCCTCGTCGGCGTCCGGCTCGCCTTCGGCATCGCGTACTCCTCCGTCGTCGCCGCCGAGACCGTCAACGGACTGCCGGGGATCGGCGGCCTGATCCGGGACGCCCAGCGCTACAACCAGTCCGACACGGTCGTCCTCGGCCTCTTCGCCATCGGCATCTCCGGCCTGCTCATCGACGCGGCCCTGCGCCTGCTGTCCGACCGCCTCGCCCCGTGGCGCGGCCGCGCGTAACCGTCCCCTCTACCACCCGGTCTTCCACCCACTGACGTACGAAGGACACGCACATGCCCCGAACACGCGGCCCGCTCCGCCTCACCTTCCTCGCCGTGACCCTCGGCGCCCTGCTGGCGGTGACCGCGTGCGGCCGGGGCGGCGGCTCCGGCGACGGGGGCGACGGCGGCAAGACGATACGCATCGCCTACCAGGCGTTCCCCAGCGGCGATCTGATCGTCAAGGAGAAGGGCTGGCTGGAGAAGGCGCTGCCCGGCTACGACATCAAGTGGACCAAGTTCGACTCCGGGGCCAGCATCAACACCGCCTTCGTCGCCGGTTCCGTGGACCTCGCGGCCATCGGCTCCAGCCCGGTGGCCCGGGGCTCTCCGCGCCGCTGAACATCCCGTACGAGGTCACCTGGGTGCTCGACGTCGCCGGGGACAACGAGGCGCTGGTCGCCCGCGACGGGTCGAAGATCTCCTCCGTGAAGGACCTGGAGGGCAGGAAGGTCGCCACCCCGTTCAGCTCCACCTCCCACTACAGCCTGCTCGCCGCGCTCGACCGGGCCGGGGTGGACGCCTCGAAGGTCCAGCTCCTCGACCTCGAACCGCAGGACATCCTGGCCGCCTGGACACGCGGCGACATCGACGCCACCTACGTCTGGCTGCCGACGCTGGAGGAGCTGAAGAAGACCGGCAAGGTCGTCGTCTCCAGCCGCGAACTCGCCGCGGACGGCAAGCCCACCCTCGACCTCGGGGTCGCCGCCACCCGCTTCCTCAAGGCCCACCCCGACGTGCTGCCCGCCTGGCGCAAGGCCCAGGCGCGAGCGCTCGACCTGATCCACGACGACCCCGACGACGCATCGGCCGCCGTCGGCAAGCAGCTCGGCATCAGCCCGGCCGAGGCGGGCTCCCAGCTCGCGCAGGGCATCTTCCTCAAGCCCGCCCAGCAGGCGGACGCCAAGTGGCTCGGCACCCCCGGCAAGGCCGGCGGCCTGGCGGACAACCTGCACAGCGCCGCGCAGTTCCTCGTCGACCAGAAGCAGATCGACTCCGCGCCGGAGATCGGGGCCCTGCGCAAGGCCATCCACGGGGAAGGGCTCAGCGATGCCGTCAGCCCCTGACCTGAGCAAGGCCCCCGAGGCGGTGTCCGGTACGGAGGGGAGCACCGGCCGGGTCGTCTCCGTACGGGACGTCCGGCACTCCTACGGCCGGGGCGCGGACGCGGTCACCGCCCTCGGTCCGCTCTCCCTGGAGATCCCGGCCGGGGAGTTCCTGGTCCTCGTCGGCCCCTCCGGCTGCGGCAAGAGCACCCTGCTGCGGCTGATCGCGGGCTTCGAGCAGGCCGCCGAAGGCGCGGTCGAGGTGTTCGGGGAGCGCCCGGAACCCGGCGACCAGGCGGGCATCGTGTTCCAGCAGCCGCGCCTCTTCCCCTGGCGGACGGTCGGCGACAACATCGGCCTCGCCCTGAAGTACGCGGGCGTGCCCCGGGCCGAACGGCCGGAGCGGATCGCGGGGTTGCTGGCACGGGTCGGGCTCGCGGACACGGCGGGCCGCCGCGTCTGGCAGATCTCCGGCGGCCAGCAGCAGCGCGTCGCCATCGCCCGCGCCCTGGCGGGCGGCAAGCGGCTCCTGCTGCTCGACGAGCCGTTCGCCGCGCTGGACGCCCTGACCCGGGAGCGGCTCCAGGAGGACCTGCGCACGGTGAGCGCCGAGACCGGGACCACGTCCGTCTTCGTCACCCACAGCGTCGACGAGGCGGTCTTCCTCGGCACCCGCGCGATCGTCCTCACCAACCGTCCGGGGACCGTCGCCCTGGACATCCCGATCGACCTGCCCCGTACCGGCACCGACCCCGACGAACTGCGCGGGCTGCCCGCGTACGCCGCGCTGCGCGCCGAGATCGGCACAGCGGTACGCGAAGCGGCGAGCTGACACCCCGTCGTACAACGAGAGGAGAAGGACCATGACCACCGCGACGACCCCCGTCCTGCGCGACCACCGCATCCCCGCCGACGGCCTCTACGAGGGCCCGCGCACGCTGCGCCGGGTCCCGGAGGGCTGGGCCGACCGCCCGTACGAGCGCTTCCGCCTGGTCCCGCTCGGCCGGGTCATCGGCGCGGAGATCCACGGCGTCGACCTCACCCGCCCGCCGGAGGCGGCCGTGCGCGCCGAGCTGGACCGGGCGTTGCTGGAGTGGAAGGTGCTGTTCTTCCGCGACCAGCACCTCACCTCGCGACAGCAGCGGGCGTTCGCCGGGCTCTGGGGCGAGCTGGAGACCAACCCGCTGCTCGCGACCGGCGACGACCCGGAGGTGGCCCGGCTCGACCGCACCGCCGCCCCCACCTTCGAGAACGTCTGGCACACGGACGTCACCTTCCGCGAGCGCCCCGCCCTCGGCGCGGTCCTCCAGCTGCGCCAGGTGCCTCCGGTGGGCGGGGACACGCTGTGGGCCGACATGGCGGCGGCCTACGACAACCTGCCCGAGGAGGTGAAGGAGCGCATCGAGGGGGCGCGGGCGGTGCACGACTTCATCCCCGGGTTCGCCCGCTTCTACCCGCCGGAGCGGCTGGCGGCGCACCAGGAGGAGTTCCCGCCGGTCGAGCACCCGGTGGTGCGCCGGCATCCGGTCACCGGCCGCCGGACGATCTTCGTCAACGCGTCGTTCACCACGCGGATCGTGGGCTTCGCGCAGGAGGAGAGCGACCGGCTGCTGCGCCTGCTGTTCCAGCAGGCGCACGCCCCGGAGTTCCAGGTGCGGTTCTCCTGGCGGGCGGGTGACGTCGCGTTCTGGGACAACCGGGCCACCCAGCACTACGCGGTCAACGACTACGCCCCGCACCGCCGGGTCGCGGAGCGTGTGGCCATCGCGGGCGACCGCCCTCACTGATCCCGGCGGCGCGGCTGCTTGAATGGAAGGGTGACCCGAGCCTCCCTGGAAAAGCAGCCGCACGAAGTCGCCTCGATGTTCGACGGCGTGGCGGCCAACTACGACCTGACCAACGACGTGATCTCGCTGGGCCAGGCCCGGCTGTGGCGCAAGGCGGTCGCGGCGGCGGTCGACGCCCGCCCCGCGCAGAAGATCCTCGACCTGGCGGCGGGCACCGCGACCTCCTCGCAGCCCTTCGTGAAGGCGGGCGCCTACGTCGTGCCGTGCGACTTCTCGCTCGGCATGCTCAAGGTCGGCAAGGAACGCCACCCGTGGATGCCGTTCACGGCGGGCGACGGGATGAAGCTGCCGTTCAGGGACGAGACGTTCGACGCCGTCACGATCTCCTTCGGGCTGCGCAACATCCAGGACACCGACGTGGCGCTGCGCGAGCTGTACCGGGTGACGAAGCCCGGCGGCCGGGTCGTGATCTGCGAGTTCTCCCAGCCGACCTGGACCCCGTTCCGCACGGTCTACACGGAGTACCTGATGCGGGCGATCCCGCCGGCCGCCCGCGCGGTGTCGTCCAACCCGGACGCGTACGTCTACCTCGCCGAGTCCATCCGCGACTGGCCCGACCAGCCCGCCCTCGCCGCACTGCTCCATAAGGCGGGCTGGTCGAAGGTCGCGTGGCGCAACCTGACCGGCGGCGTGGTGGCCCTGCACCGGGCCACCCGCGCCTAGGCACTGTCCGACAAACGATCTTGGGTGGGCTCGCGGAGCCGGAGGATGAGTGCGGCGAGGTGGAGTCCGGCCTTGTAGCGGGTGGCGAGTTTGTCGAAGCGGGTGCCGATCGCGCGGAACTGCTTGAGGCGGTTGAAGCAGCGTTCGACCACGTTGCAGGCCTGGTCAAGCTCTCGGTCGGAGGCCGGCGGTCTGCCGCCGGCCCGACCGCGCCGCACACGGTTTGCCTTCTGGTCCGCCCGCTCCGGAATCACTGCCCGGATGCCCCTGTGCCGCAGGGACTGGCGGATCGCCCGGACACGTCCTAACCCGTACGGGAGAATCTGGCCCTGTTCTTCCTCAACCTCGGGGTCCGTAACGGTCCCCGGTGCGCCGAAGCGGTCCTGGCCAGGACCGGACAGGTCGACCGGCGCAGCGACACCGCCGCCTTCACCGAGGACACGACCCGCCTCGTCGACCGGTACGGCGGCACCACCGCCCGCGACTTCGACCTGATCGCCTTCTCCACCGCACTGTTCGGCACCACCCGGAACGCCGGGTGGCGACGACCGTCAGGTGCCGGAATGCCGGTCCGGCTCCATGGGGGTGGGCGCCGCCTCTTCGACCGCGCGCGTCGGCGGTGTGAAGGGGCCCCACGTGAACGCGGGCAGCCACGATGCCGGCGAGGTACTCCAGGACAGCTCAGCGATCTGACGGACCGTGCGTCGTCCCGTCAGAGAGCGGAAGACGTCCAGACTGCCGCCGAAGAGCGTGGCGGCCGGTTCACCCTTCCCAGCCGTCCACTCCCGGTCGGGTGTCCGGACGCGCAACGTCGGCAGGCCGCGTTCGTGCAGCGACATGGTGAAGCCCCCCACAGCGAGATCCAGCGCGTCGGCGAGGGCGGGGGAACCATCGGGCGGGGGCAGCCCGAGTGCCGTACGGAGATCGAGCTCATGCGAGAGCACGTCCAGCGGAAGGATGCGGCGACGCAGCCAATCCGCGCGCGCCAGAACTCCCGGCAGATGCTCCTCCAGCGCAGCCCAGGTGTCGACGAGTTCGTGGACAGGAATCCCTGGAGGCGGGGGTGGCGGGTCACTGAGCTCGCCCGGATACTCGTCGACGGCCATCCGACAGACCAGGACGAGGTGGCTGACAAGATCACGCACGCTCCAGCCGGGACAGGCCGGCACGGGGAGCTCCGCGACCGACAGATCCGAGGTGACGAGCCGCGTGATGTTCTCCCGGCAGGCACGGTAGGCCAGGTGATGCGCCAGGTCCGGTACCGGACTGCGGGCCGTGTCGGTCATGCGGCAGTCTCCTGTATGCCGGTAGGGGTTCCGGCCCGGTAGCCGTCCGTCACGATCCGCCGAGTTGCCTGCGCGTAGTACTCGTCATCCTTGGGCAGCTCGGTCGCGAGGCCGCTGACGTAACGGTTGTACATGCAGAACGCCGCGGCGATCAGAACGGTGTCGTGCAGGTCCGTGTCGTCAGCGCCCTCGCCGCGGGCCGCCGCGATCGCTCGGTCGGATACCGGACGCGCGGCGCTCTGGACCTCTGCGGCCACGTCCAGCAGCGCGCGCAGCCGCCCGCTGATCGGCGCGGTACCGGGGTCGGCCAGCACGTCCTGGACCAGTTCCCGGCCTCCCGCCAGTTGCGCGGCCGCGAAGGCCGCGTGCGAGGAGGCGCAGAACTCGGTGCCGTTGAGCCGCGAGACGTACGCCGCGATCAGCTCGCGTTCGCCCGGTTCGAGCGAGGACGGTGCCCTGAGCAGAGCGTTCGCCAGGTCACCCAGCGGTCCGCCGGTGTCGGGCCGGTGGACCATCAAACCGATGATTCCGGGGAGATCGCTGTTCAGCGCGATGTGGGGCACGGCTCGTCCTTTGGAGAAGGGGGAGACAGATGTGCGGTGACCATCGCGGGGCCGCTGAACAAAGGGGCCTTCGCGATGCGAGGACGCTAGTGAACCCTCCGGTCGGTGGCAACCGTGCGCTGAGGCGAAGAAGTTCCCGCTGTCACGGCCGAGCCTCCGACCGGCCGTCAGCGCGTGCCGACCGGCCCTTCCTCGATCATGTCGCTGAGCAGCGGCATCTGCTCCACACGCCCCGGGGAGGTCGGCGCCGCGCACGCCGGGAGCGTTCACGGGGCCGTGCGCCGGCCCGGGGGCGACCGGGAACAGGTTCTCGAAAGGAGAGCACTTCGGAAGAAGCCACCCCGTGTGCGGTGCTGTGCAATGGGCCACCGTTCCCCGACCGTGGAGATATCAGACATGGCCCAGAACCGGCCTGAGTCACTCGCGGGCTCTCACAATTCCAGCCGGAAGCAGACGGCTTCCTGGCCGCGCGGGGTGTCGTACGACTCGGCCCGCCGCATCCCGAGCCGCGCCGCGACCGCCATCGACCGGGCGTTACGGGAGTGGATCATCGCGACCACCTCGCTCACCCCGACCGCCCGCACCCGCTCCAGCGCGGCGCGGGCGGCGGCGGTGGCGTACCCGCGCCCCCACGCCTCGCGCCCCAGCCGCCACCCGATCTCGATCGCCCCGACCGGACCGTAGTGGGCGTGCGGCCACGGCTGCGCCCCGGTGAAGCCCAGCACGGTGCCGGCCTCGTCCGTGAGCGTCCACAGGCAGTAGCCGAGCTCCGCGTCGTGGCGGCGCTGGCGGGCGGTGAGCTCCTCGTACACGGAGAAGTCCGCCCGCCGGCCGCCGAAGAACTCCATCACCTCGGGGTCGTCGAAGACCCGGTACCAGGTCAGGGCGTCTTCGTCGGTCGGAACACGGAGGCGTACGGCGGGGGCCGAAGCGTGGGGCGTGGCAGGCGCGATCGACATGAGGGAGCCCTTCGGAGGGTTGGTTCGCAGGCCCCCATAGACTGCACGGGACATGTGCCGCGCGGCACGCGAATTCGAGTCTTCGGGAGATCCGACCGTGACCGAGCCCCTCTCCGAGCACAGCGCGGATGTCATCGTCGTCGGAGCGGGCCCTGCCGGGTCCACGACCGCGTACTACCTCGCCAAGGCCGGACTCGACGTCCTGCTGCTGGAAAAGACGGCCTTCCCCCGGGAGAAGGTCTGCGGCGACGGGCTCACGCCCCGCGCCACGAAACAGCTCGTCGCCATGGGGATCGACATTTCCGAGGAGGCGGGCTGGCTGCGCAACAAGGGCCTGCGCATCATCGGCGGCGGCGTCCGCCTCCAGCTCGACTGGCCGGACCTCGCCTCCTACCCGGACTACGGCCTGGTCCGTAAGCGCGACGACTTCGACGAGCAGCTGGCCCGCCAGGCGCAGAAGGCGGGCGCCCGCCTTCACGAGCGCTGCAACGTCGGCGCGCCCATCCGCGACGAGCGCACGGGCCGCATCACCGGCGTCGAGGCGAAGATCGGCGAGGAGAAGACGCCGGTCACCTTCCACGCCCCGCTCGTCGTCGCCGCCGACGGCAACTCCACCCGCCTCTCCCTCGCGATGGGCCTGCACCGCCGCGACGACCGCCCGATGGGCGTCGCCGTCCGTACGTACTTCACCTCGCCCCGCCACGACGACGACTACCTGGAGTCCTGGCTGGAGCTGTGGGACCGGCGCGGCGCCGAGGACCGGCTGCTGCCCGGCTACGGCTGGATCTTCGGCATGGGCGACGGCACCTCCAACGTCGGCCTCGGCATCCTCAACTCCTCCTCCGCCTTCAAGGAGCTGGACTGGCGCGAGGTCCTCAAGGCCTGGTGCGCCTCGATGCCGGAGGACTGGGGCTACACCCCGGAGAACATGACGATGCCCATCCGGGGCGCGGCCCTCCCCATGGCCTTCAACCGCCAGCCGCACTACACCAAGGGCCTCCTCCTCGTCGGCGACGCGGGCGGCATGGTCAACCCGTTCAACGGCGAGGGCATCGCGTACGCCATGGAGTCCGGCCAGATCGCGGCCGACGTCATCGTCCAGGCCCATGCCCGCGCCACGCCCGCCCAGCGCGAACTGGCCCTGAACAACTACCCGAAGGTCCTCAAGGAGACCTACGGGGGCTACTACACGATGGGCCGCGCCTTCGTGAAGCTGATCGGCAACCCGAAGGTCATGAAGGTCGCCACCCAGCGCGGCCTGACCCACCCGCTGCTGATGAAGTTCACGCTCAAGATGCTCGCCAACCTGACCGACCCGCAGGGCGGCGACGCGATGGACCGCATCATCAACGGCCTGTCGAAGGTGGCGCCGAAGGCCTGAGGGGCTACGGACCGGGGTGGGACCCGTACCGTCTCCTTCGCAGGGTTCGAGGAGGTGGACCGGTTGTGGTCCTACACGCGGTCGACAGGGCCGTCGCCCGCCGCACGCGCGCGTTCGTAGTGGCGGGCCACCCGGGCCCGGTTGCCGCAGGACGGCGTGCACCACTCCTGGCGGCCGTGGCTCTTGACGAAATACCGGACGCAGCGCGGCGCGCGGCAGGCGCGCAGGTGCTCGCGCTGCGGCCCGCTCAGGAAGTCGACGGCGTCGCGCGCCAGCCCGGCCACCAGCCGTACGCCCGGGGCGTCCTCGGCCGACAGCAGCCCTGATGCGGGGGCCTCGCCGGCGGGCCAGAGCAGTTGGGGAGCCACGGGCTCCCGGGCGGCCGCCGCGTTGAGCAGGGTCAGCGCCTCGTCGACGGGCAGCAGGCGGTGGGCGTCGGCCGGGCTCGGCGGGGCCGGGCTGACCACCCGCGCGAACAGGGCCCGGACGGCCCGCCGTACGTCGACGACCGCCTCTCTCAACGCCTCGTCGACGACCGGGTCCCCGGTGGCGCCGGCGGTGGCCAGGAGGCCGGGCTGCTGCTGGAGCCAGCGATGCGCGCCCCGGGCCGAGTCCAGGTCGTCGAGGACCCCACCGTCCCCGTCGTGGCGGATGGTGCCCACCAGTTCCATGACGGGCCGCTGTGCCACTGCTCGTTCCCTCCTCCGCCTCTCGGACGTTCCCGTCCCTCGAACGTCCGTGCCTCCCACTTTAAAGTCCTAATGCAAGAAAGAAAATAAGCGTTAACCGGGGGACCGGGTTCACCCCATCGCCGGAACCGCCCCCACTTCCGTGTCGTCCTCCGACCCACCGGACGACGCCCGAACCCGGCCCCCCGCATCACGCCGGGGGTTAATCCTCGGCCCCGCGGGTGATCGTGTGCGATGATTTGCGCGCCTGCCGGGCCCCGTCGGTGGCCCGGGCCGGCCGACGTCCGCCCCCGCCACCCGTGGCGGCACGCGGTGCGTGCCACTCTCTTTGACGCACCCTCATATCGCATCCTCTTATCGAACGCAGGCCGGCGGGGCACGGAACAAGCCGCTACAGCGCTGCTCGACCCCAAGGACAGACAGTCATGACCACCGCTTCCCTGCCCCAGCACCAGGACCTCTTCCTGGAGCCCCGCTTCGCCGTGGACCCGACCGCGCCGGACGACGACGAGGACTTCGACGCCGCGTACGACGCGCTCCCCGCGCCCACCACCTCGGCCCGGGAGCAGGACCGGTCGAACCGCCGCCCCCGCCGACGGTAGGATTTCGTCCCATGGCCAGCCCCGAGTCGGACAGACTCCGGCCACCGGTGCGCCGGTGGCCGTGTCCGTGCTGAGCTCCGCCGGCTGACCCCTCCCGGGTCACCGGTCCCTCCGCCACGGTTCCACGCTCGCCGGATCACCGCGGGTGCGGGCCGTTTCCTCTCGCGTACGTGCTGAAGCACCGCCGTACGAGTTCGTGCCACCGGCCGATCACCGCCGGGCACTTCTTCGCGCAGCCCCGCCGGACCTCCGGCGCGGCCGTCCGCGCGGCCCGTATCCCCGCACCCGGTCTGTCTGTCCATCCGACGGTTCCGTCCAAGGGGCTACTCACCCATGCCAATCGCCGTCTACGTCCTCGGGCTCGCGGTCTTCGCCCAGGGCACCTCCGAGTTCATGCTGTCCGGGCTCCTCTCCGGCATCGCCGCCGACCTCGACGTCTCCCTCTCCGCCGCCGGCCTCCTCACCTCCGCGTTCGCCGTCGGCATGGTCGTCGGCGCACCCGTCATGGCGCTGTCCAGCCGCACCTGGCCGCGCCGCCGCGCGCTGCTCCTCTTCCTCGCGGTGTTCGTCGCCGTCCACGCCGCCGGTGCTCTCACCCCCGGTTACGGGGTGCTCCTCGCGACCCGTTTCGTCGGGGCCCTCGCCAACGCGGGGTTCTGGGCGGTCGCGCTGAGCACCGCCGTCGCGATGGTCCCCGACCGGCTGAAGGGCCGGGCCGCCGCCGTGGTGGTCGGCGGGGTGACGGTCGCCTGCGTGGTGGGCGTACCGGCCGGCGCGGTGCTGGGGGAGCGGTGGGGCTGGCGGTCGGCCTTCTGGGCGGTCGCGATCGTCTCGCTGCCTGCCTTCCTCGCGGTCTGGCGTTCCGTCCCGGGCGGGGGCGGTAGGGGGGCTACGGCCGGTGGCGCCGCTTCCGTAGCCGCGCCTGCTCCCGTGCCCGGGCCCGCTCTCGTCTCCGTACGCGACGAACTGCGCGTCCTGTTCGGCCCCCGGCTGCGGCCGGTCCTGCTCACGATGGCCCTGGTGCAGGGGGCGACCTTCTGCACGTTCTCCTATCTGGAGCCGCTCCTCACCCGGGAGACGGGCCTGGGTGCGGGGTGGGTGCCGGTGGCCCTGGCGCTCTTCGGGGCGGGGGCGTTCGCCGGGGTCACGGCGGCCGGCCGGTACGCGGACGCCCACCCGGTCGCCGTCGTCGCCACGGGCATGGCCGCTCTTACCGTCGGCTGGTCGGCGCTGGCGCTTACGGCGGGCAGCCCGGTGCTCGCCCTGGCCCTGGTCCCGCTGCTCGGCCTGCTCGCCTTCGGTACGGGCACCGCCCTCATCACGCGGGTCCTGGGCCTCGCCCCCGACGCCCCGACGCTGGCCGGTGCCTTCTCGACGACCGCGTTCAACCTGGGGGCGACGGTGGGCCCGTGGGCCGGCGGTCTGGCCTTGGACGCGGGGTTCGGCCACCGGGCGCCGGTCGGGGTGAGCGCCCTGCTGATGGTGGTCGCGCTGCTCGTCGCGGCGGCCACGGCGAAGAGCCGCCGCCCCCGAGCGGGGGAGCGGCGGCTCTCAGCGGTGAACCGGAGCGCCCGGGGGCGCCGCGGATCGCCGGGAGAACACCCGGGGACCCGCTTGTGAATCAGAGAACGCGGACCGCGCCGGTCGGCCGGTCGTAGTCCATGGAGCGCTGCACCGTGCCGGTGCTGGAGTTCTGCGCACCGACGAACTCGCCGCCACCGACGTAGATCGCCACGTGGTACGCGCTGCCCGCGCCGCCCCAGTACAGGATGTCGCCGGGCTGGAGGTTGTCCAGGGAGACCTGGGTCCCGGCGGTCGACTGGGACTGGGAGACACGCGGCAGGTCGATGCCCGCCGTGCGGTAGGCGGCCTGGACGAGGCCCGAGCAGTCCCACGCGTTGGGGCCGGTGCCGCCGGAGACGTACGCGTCGCCGACCTGGGCCTTGGCGAACGCCACGATGGAGGCGGCCGAACCGCTCACGTTCGAGGAGGAGGAGGAGGAGGAGGACGGGGCGGAGGCGGAGGCGGAGCTGCCGGAGTCCGAGGAGCCGGCGGAGGCGCTGAGCGTCGTGCGCTCGGAGGTCCGGGAGGCGCGCTCGGCACGCTCCTGCGCCTCTGCCTCGGCCTTCGCGGCGGCTTCGGCCTTCTTCTCGGCCTCGGCCTTGCGAACGGCCTCGGCGTGGGCCTTCTTGGCCGCCTTCGCGGCCTTCTCGGCGGCGGCGTCCTCGCTGGCCTGCTTCTCCAGGTCGAGGGCGACCTGCTGCGTGGCCTGGGCGGAGGCGGCGACAGCGGTGGAGAGGCCGTCCGTGATCGTGGGCATCTCGATCGTCCGGGTCACCGGCTCGGCCTGGGCCGGACCGGCGGCACCCGCGACCGCGATGGTGCTGAGGAAGCCACCGGCAACTCCGGCCCGCAGTGCCGACTTCGAGGCGCGCTGACGGGGCTTCCGGTGGCTGGGTATGTGAGCGGTGTGGGACATGGGTACTAGCGCTATCAGGGCTGTAGGGGTCCCATCAAGAAACGTGTGTTGCGACACAGTTACGTTCGGAATCTGTGAATCCGCTTTCTGAGCACCTTTATTGACGCCGTAACGGGCAAAACGGGCAGTGGCGATCAGGCCCGTGATCACTGCCTTTCGGCAATACGCCCGAATTGCCCGCCACTTACCATCCGTTCACACCGATGGCCAAGCCCGGTTTCCTTGCGGGAGGGGGTAGGTGGCGCAGGTCACAGTGTGCGGGTGCCGAGGGAGGCAACCCTCGCGCCCGTGACGCGCGTGGGCGGGTCCCAGGGGCGGCCGCCTTCGCGCGGGCGGCGAGGAGATGCCGGGCAGGCGCTCCGGAGGGTCGCCCGGCGTCCGCTCCCTCTCCGTTCCGGAAGTTCGTGAATGCGCGCACATGTCCCCTTCGGTCCCGGCCGCCCCTCGTCCGGGTGAGCATCGAAGTCGACCGGTTCCCTTATCACTATCGGCCCGTCCACCGCCAATTTGCTTGTACAGGCCGTCCATTGATAGCGCGGCACGCCTTTGACCAGCGGTAACGCCGTCGAATGTCACGTCTCGTGATCACTCGGCCGCTTCGCGTACGAAGATCACCGCTCATACGACTTCATGATCCTTCGTCAGGTGGTGGAGATCACAAAGTCGTTGTCGTACCCCGTGTCGCAGATCACAGGGGACCGGGCATAGGATGCGGGGCAGTCGGGCTTGTGAACTGCCTCACATGTGCACGATCTTGGTGAGGTGGCGAGCCGGTCGCCCGATGCGGTCCAAAGGTCAAGGACGACTGGAAGGAGCGAGGAGCGTGAATGCCTACGCGCCCATCCTCGTGCTCGGCGCCCTCGGGGCAGGGTTTGCGATCTTCTCCGTGGTCATGGCCACGCTTATCGGCCCCAAGCGCTACAACCGGGCAAAGCTCGAAGCGTACGAGTGCGGTATCGAACCCACCCCGACTCCGGCCGGAGGCGGCCGCTTTCCCATCAAGTACTACCTGACGGCGATGCTTTTCATCGTCTTCGACATCGAGATCGTCTTCCTCTATCCCTGGGCGGTCTCCTTCGACGCCCTGGGGATCTTCGGGCTCGTGGAGATGCTGCTCTTCGTGCTCACCGTCTTCGTCGCCTACGCGTATGTGTGGCGTCGCGGCGGCCTGGAATGGGACTGAGGGGCTGAGGGGCACACCATGGGACTCGAAGAGAAACTGCCGAGCGGCTTCGTTCTGACCACGGTCGAGCAGGCCGCGGGCTGGGTGCGGAAAGCCTCCGTCTTCCCGGCCACGTTCGGACTGGCCTGCTGCGCCATCGAGATGATGACGACCGGCGCGGGCCGCTACGACCTGGCCCGGTTCGGGATGGAGGTCTTCCGCGGATCACCGCGCCAGGCGGACCTGATGATCGTCGCGGGCCGGGTGAGCCAGAAGATGGCGCCCGTCCTGCGACAGGTCTACGACCAGATGCCGAATCCCAAGTGGGTCATCTCCATGGGGGTTTGCGCATCATCTGGCGGTATGTTCAACAATTACGCCATTGTGCAGGGTGTTGATCACATTGTGCCGGTGGATATCTATTTGCCGGGTTGTCCGCCCCGTCCCGAGATGCTGCTGGACGCCATCCTCAAGCTCCACCAGAAGATCCAGGGCTCCAAGCTCGGGGTCAACGCGGAGGAGGCCGCCCGCGAGGCGGAGGAAGCGGCCCTCAAGGCGCTGCCCCTGATCGAGATGAAGGGGCTGCTGCGGTGACCGAGAACCCCAACGCCAACGGCGACGAGCGAAACGGCAACGCCGTACCCGCGCCGCGCGACACCGGCGGCGAGGTCATCCGCGTCCGCAAGGGCATGTTCGGCGCGAACAACGGCGGCGACACCTCCGGCTACGGCGGCCTCATCCGCACCGTCACTCTGCCGGGAGCCGCCTCCCGGCCCTACGGCGGCTGGTTCGACGAGGTGGCCGACGAGCTCGAAGGGGCCCTGGAGGAACAGGACCTGCTCCCCGCCAACGCCATCGAGAAGACCGTCGTCGACCGCGACGAGCTGACCTTCCACATCGCGCGCGAACACCTGGTCCAGGTCGCCCGCACCCTGCGCGACGACCCCGCCCTGCGCTTCGAGCTCTGCACGGGCGTCAGCGGCGTCCACTTCCCGGGCGACAAGGGCCGCGAACTGCACGCCGTCTACCACCTGCGCTCGCTCACCCACGGCCGGATCATCCGGCTGGAGGTGTCCGCCCCGGACAGCGACCCGCACATCCCGTCGCTCGTCGCGGTCTACCCGACCAACGACTGGCACGAGCGCGAGGCGTACGACTTCTTCGGCCTCATCTTCGACGGGCACCCCGCCCTGACCCGGATCATGATGCCGGACGACTGGCAGGGCTTCCCGCAGCGCAAGGACTACCCGCTCGGCGGCATCGCCGTCGAGTACAAGGGCGCCCAGATCCCGGCTCCGGACCAGCGGAGGTCGTACTCCTGATGACCACTCCCCACGCAACACCTCGCGCCACGACCGAGGGGACCGTATATACGGTCACCGGCGGCGACTGGGACGAGGTCGTCGAATCCGCCGTGAAGTCCGACGACGAACGCATCATCGTCAACATGGGACCCCAGCACCCGTCCACGCACGGCGTGCTCCGCCTCATCCTGGAGATCGACGGCGAGACCGTCACCGAGGCCCGCTGCGGCATCGGCTACCTCCACACCGGCATCGAGAAGAACCTCGAATTCCGCAACTGGACACAGGGCACCACCTTCGTCACGCGCATGGACTACCTGACGCCGTTCTTCAACGAGACGGCGTACTGCCTGGGCGTCGAGAAGCTCCTCGGCATCGAGGACCAGATCCCCGACCGGGCCACCGTCCTGCGCGTCCTGCTGATGGAGCTCAACCGGCTCTCCTCGCACCTGGTCTGCATCGCCACCGGCGGCATGGAGCTCGGCGCGACCACGATCATGATCTACGGCTTCCGCGATCGTGAACTGGTTCTCGACCTCTTCGAGCTCTTCACCGGACTGCGCATGAACCACGCGTTCGTCCGCCCCGGCGGCCTCGCCCAGGACCTCCCCCCGGGCGCGGTCGACCAGCTGCGCGAGTTCATCAGGACCATGAAGAAGAACCTGCCGGAGTACGACAAGCTCGCCACCGGCAACCCCATCTTCAAGGCCCGTATGCAGGACGTCGGCTACCTCGACCTCACCGGCTGCATGGCGCTCGGCGCCACCGGCCCGGTGCTGCGCTCCGCCGGCCTCCCGCACGACCTGCGCAAGACCGACCCGTACTGCGGCTACGAGACCTACGACTTCGAGGTCCCCACCGCCGACACCTGCGACTCCTACGGACGCTTCCTCATCCGGCTGGAGGAGATGCGCCAGTCGCTGCGGATCATCGAGCAGTGCGTCGAGCGCCTGGAGCCGGGGCCGGTCATGGTCGCCGACAAGAAGATCGCCTGGCCCGCCCAGCTCGCGCTCGGCCCCGACGGTCTCGGCAACTCGCTCGACCACATCCGGAACATCATGGGCACCTCCATGGAAGCCCTGATCCACCACTTCAAGCTGGTGACCGAGGGATTCCGGGTCCCCGCCGGACAGACGTACACCGCCGTCGAGTCCCCCAAGGGCGAACTCGGCGTGCACGTCGTCTCCGACGGCGGCACCCGCCCCTACCGGGTCCACTTCCGCGACCCGTCCTTCACCAACCTGCAGGCCATGGCGGCGATGTGCGAAGGCGGCCAGGTCGCCGACGTCATCGTCGCCGTCGCGTCCATCGACCCCGTGATGGGAGGCGTCGACCGGTGACCACCTCACGCCAAGACGTCAGTCTGGGGATGCCGCAGCTCCCCGCCACGCCCTACCCGGCCGAGGTACGCGCCCGGCTCGACGCCGATGCCGAGGAGGTGCTCGCCCGCTACCCCGGCAGCCGCTCCGCCCTGCTGCCGCTGCTGCACCTCGTGCAGTCCGAGGAGGGGTACGTCTCCCGTACGGGCATCGCCTTCTGCGCCGAGACGCTCGGCCTCACCACCGCCGAGGTCACCGCCGTCTCCACCTTCTACTCCATGTACCGGCGCAGGCCGAGCGGCGACTACCAGGTCGGCGTGTGCACCAACACCCTGTGCGCGGTCATGGGCGGCGACGCCATCTTCGACACGCTCAAGGAGCACCTCGGGGTCGGCAACAACGAGACCACCGAGGACGGCAAGGTCACCCTCGAACACATCGAGTGCAACGCCGCCTGCGACTTCGCACCCGTCGTGATGGTCAACTGGGAGTTCTTCGACAACCAGACGCCCGAGAGCGCCACGCAGCTCGTCGACGACCTGATCGCCGGCCGGACCGTCGAGCCGACCCGGGGCGCCCCCCTCTGCTCGTACAAGGAGACCGCCCGCATCCTCGCCGGCTTCCCCGACGAGCGCCCCGGCGCCGTCGAGGCCACCGGCGGCGCGGGCCCCGCCTCCCTGATCGGGCTGAAGCTCGCCAAGGGCGAGGCGCCCCCCAAGGCGCGCGTGGTCTCCCCGCGCGCCGGACAGCCCCAGGACGGGCAGCCGCACGACCCTTCGCCGTCCGAGCACCTCAGTTCGCACGACGCACCGCTGCAGACCTCGGCCTCCGACCCGGAGCACCCGGCCGGGCCCGCAGCCGAGGAGGGGGAGTGATGACCTTGGCCGCCGAGATCGACCACAACGGGACGAGCCCCGAGAAGCTGCTCGCCCCCGTCCTCTCCTCCTTCTGGGACCAGCCCGAATCCTGGACGCTGGACACCTACCGCCGCCACGAGGGCTACGAAGGGCTGCGCAAAGCGCTGGCCATGGCGCCCGACGATCTCATCGCGTACGTCAAGGACTCCGGTCTGCGCGGCCGCGGTGGCGCGGGCTTCCCCACCGGGATGAAGTGGCAGTTCATCCCGCAGGGCGACGGCAAACCGCACTATCTGGTGGTCAACGCCGACGAGTCGGAGCCGGGGACCTGCAAGGACATCCCGCTCCTCTTCGCCAACCCGCACAGCCTCATCGAGGGCATCGTGATCGCCTGTTACGCGATCCGTTCGTCCCACGCGTTCATCTACTTGCGCGGTGAGGTCGTCCCCGTGCTGCGACGACTGCACGAGGCGGTACGAGAGGCGTACGAGGCGGGTTATCTGGGGACGGACATCCTGGGTTCAGGACTCGATCTGGAACTCACGGTGCACGCGGGCGCGGGTGCGTACATCTGTGGTGAGGAAACCGCGCTGCTCGACTCTCTCGAAGGACGGCGTGGCCAGCCCCGGCTGCGGCCCCCCTTCCCCGCGGTCGCCGGTCTGTACGCCTGCCCCACTGTGGTGAACAACGTCGAGTCCATCGCGTCGGTTCCCGCGATCCTGAACAGGGGCAAGGACTGGTTCAAGTCGATGGGCAGCGAGAAGTCCCCGGGCTTCACGCTCTACTCGCTCAGCGGCCATGTCACCAGCCCCGGCCAGTACGAGGCCCCGCTCGGCATCACGCTCCGCCAGCTCCTCGACATGAGCGGCGGCATGCGGGCCGGGCACCGGCTGAAGTTCTGGACGCCGGGCGGCTCCTCCACCCCGATGTTCACCGAGGAGCACCTCGACGTCCCCCTCGACTACGAGGGCGTCGGCGCCGCCGGGTCCATGCTCGGCACCAAGGCGCTCCAGTGCTTCGACGAGACGACCTGCGTCGTGCGGGCCGTCACCCGCTGGACCGAGTTCTACGCCCACGAGTCCTGCGGCAAGTGCACTCCCTGCCGCGAAGGGACGTACTGGCTGGTTCAGTTGCTCCGCGACATCGAGGCCGGCAAGGGCGAGATGGCCGACCTCGACAAGCTCAACGACATCGCCGACAACATCAACGGCAAGTCGTTCTGCGCGCTCGGCGACGGCGCGGCCTCGCCGATCTTCTCCTCGCTCAAGTACTTCCGCGAGGAGTACGAGCAGCACATCACCGGCAAGGGCTGCCCCTTCGACCCCGCCCGGTCCACGGCCTGGGCCGACGACAAGAACACCGACGGCAAGAACGCTCACCGGGGGGTGAACGCATGACAGTCACCACGAGTGCGCCCTCCGGGGGCGGCGAGGCGGCGGTTCCGCCCGAGGACCTGGTCACGCTGACCATCGACGGCATCGAGATCAGCGTCCCCAAGGGAACCCTGGTCATCCGGGCCGCCGAACTCCTCGGCATCGAGATCCCGCGCTTCTGCGACCACCCGCTCCTCGACCCGGCCGGCGCCTGCCGCCAGTGCATCGTCGAGGTCGAGGGCCAGCGCAAGCCGATGGCCTCCTGCACCATCACCTGCACCGACGGCATGGTCGTCAAGTCGCAGATCACCTCTCCTGTCGCCGAGAAGGCGCAGAAGGGCGTGATGGAGCTGCTGCTGATCAACCACCCGCTGGACTGCCCCGTCTGCGACAAGGGCGGCGAGTGCCCGCTCCAGAACCAGGCGATGTCGCACGGCGGCGCCGACTCCCGCTTCGAGGGCCGGAAGCGGACCTTCGAGAAGCCCGTCCCGATCTCCACCCAGGTGCTGCTGGACCGTGAGCGGTGCGTGCTCTGCGCGCGCTGCACCCGGTTCTCCAACCAGGTGGCGGGCGACCCGATGATCGAGCTGATCGAGCGCGGCGCGCTCCAGCAGGTCGGCACCGGCGAGGGCGACCCCTTCGAGTCGTACTTCTCCGGCAACACCATCCAGATCTGCCCGGTCGGCGCGCTGACCTCGGCGGCGTACCGGTTCCGCTCCCGCCCCTTCGACCTGGTCTCCACACCGTCGGTGTGCGAGCAGTGCTCGGGCGGCTGCGGGATGCGCACCGACCACCGGCGCGGCAAGGTCATGCGCCGCCTCGCGGCCAACGAGCCCGAGGTCAACGAGGAGTGGATCTGCGACAAGGGGAGGTTCGGCTTCCGCTACGCCCAGCAGCGCGACCGCCTCACCACCCCGCTCGTCCGCAACGCCGACGGCGAGCTGGAACCGGCGAGCTGGCCCGAGGCGCTGGAAGCCGCGGCGGCCGGACTCCTCGCCGCCCGCGGCCGCACCGGCGTCCTGACCGGTGGCCGGCTGACCGTCGAGGACTCCTACGCGTACAGCAAGTTCGCCCGGGTCGCCCTCGACACCAACGACATCGACTTCCGCTCCCGCGTCCACAGCGCCGAGGAGGCCGACTTCCTGGCCGCCCGCGTCGCCGGACGCGGCCGGGACCTCGACGGCGCAGGCGTCACGTACACCGCGCTGGAGAAGGCCCCCGCGGTCCTCCTCGTCGGGTTCGAGTCCGAGGAGGAGGCCCCCGGCGTCTTCCTCAGGCTGCGCAAGGCCCACCGCAAGAGCGGCCAGAGGACCTTCGCGCTCGCCTCGCACGCCACCCGGGGCCTGGAGAAGGCGGGCGGCACCCTGCTCCCCGCCGCCCCCGGCACCGAGACCGAGTGGCTGGACGCGCTCGCGGGCGGCGTCGGCCTGGAGGCCGAAGGGGCCGCGGCCGCCGAGGCGTTGCGCGGTGAGCACGCGCTGATCATCGTCGGCGAGCGGCTCGCGGGCGTGCCCGGCGCACTGTCCGCCGCGATCCGCACCGCCACCGCCACCGGTGCACGCCTGGTGTGGATTCCGCGCCGGGCGGGCGACCGGGGCGCGATCGAGGCCGGTGCGCTCCCCTCGCTGCTGCCCGGTGGCCGCCCGGCCACCGACCCGCGCGCCCGCGCCGAGGTAGCGGAGCTGTGGCGGCTGCCCGAACTGCCCTCCCGGCACGGCCGCGACACCGGCCAGATCGTCGAGGCCGCGGCCACCGGCGAACTGGGCGCGCTGCTCGTCGCCGGGGTCGGCGTCGAGGACCTGCCCGACCCGAACCGCGCCCTCCAGGCGCTGGACGAGGTCGGTTTCCTGGTCTCCCTCGAGCTGCGGCCGAGCGCGGTCACCGCCCGCGCGGACGTGGTCTTCCCGGTCGCCGCCGTCGCGGAGAAGTCCGGCACCTTCCTCAACTGGGAGGGCCGGGTCCGGATGTTCCAGGCGGCGCTGAAGCCCGAGCAGATGCCCAGGACGCTCGCGCCGACCGACTCCCGGGTGCTGCACATGCTGGCCGACGCCATGGACGTGCACTTCGCGCTCCCGGACCTGACCGCGGCCCGCCGCGAGCTGGACCGGCTCGGCGGCTGGGAGGGCGGCCACGCGGACGACCCGCGCGAGGGCGCGCAGCCGCTGCCCCGGCCCGGCGACGGCGAGGCGGTCCTCGCGGGCCACCGCATGCTGCTCGACCTCGGCCGGCTCCAGGAGGGCGACACCGCACTCGCCGGAACCCGGCACGCGGCCGTCGCCCGGCTCTCGGCGGCCACCGCCGCCGAGACCGGCGTCAAGGACGGCGACCTGCTCGCCGTCACCGGACCCGCCGGCACCGTCGAACTGCCGCTCGCCGTCACCGACATGCCGGACCGGGTGGTCTGGGTGCCGCTGAACTCGGTGGGACGCGGCATCCCCGCCGACACCGGCGTGAACCCGGGCGGCCTGGTGCGGATCGGCCCCGGCGCCGCACCGGGCGCTCCCGTCGAACCATCGGAGGTACGAGCGTGACTGGCCTCGCCGCACTCACGACGGCGCCCGAGGGCGTCGTCCTCGCCGCCGAGGATCTCTCGATGTTCGGCACCGACCCCTGGTGGCTCGTCGTCATCAAGGCGGTCTTCTGCTTCGCGTTCCTGATGGTGACCGTGCTGTTCTCCATCGTGTGGGAGCGCAAGGTCGTCGCCTGGATGCAGTTGCGCGTCGGCCCCAACCGCAACGGCCCCTGGGGCATGCTCCAGTCGCTCGCCGACGGCATCAAGCTGATGCTGAAGGAAGACGTCATCGTCAAGCGGGCCGACAAGGCCGTCTACATCCTGGCGCCCATCGTCGCGGCGATCCCGGCGTTCATGGCCATCGCGGTCATCCCGTTCGGTCCCGCCGACAACCAGGTGTCGATCTTCGGCCACCGTACGACGATGCAGCTCACCGACCTCCCGATCGCGATGCTCTACATCCTCGCGGTCGCCTCGGTCGGCATCTACGGCCTCGTGCTCGCGGGCTGGTCCTCCGGATCGACGTACCCGCTCCTCGGCGGTCTGCGCTCCTGCGCCCAGATGATCAGCTACGAGATCGCGATGGGCGCCGCGTTCGCCTCGGTGTTCCTCTACTCCGGGTCGATGTCGACCTCGGCGATCGTGGAGGCGCAGGCGGACCGGTGGTTCGTCATCCTGCTGCCGGTCTCCTTCATCATCTACATCATCACGATGGTCGGGGAGACGAACCGGGCCCCGTTCGACATGCCGGAGTCCGAGGGCGACCTCGTCGGCGGGTTCAACACCGAGTACTCCTCGATCAAGTTCGCGATGTTCATGCTCGCCGAGTACGTCAACATGGTCACCGTCTCCGCGGTCTCCGTGACCCTCTTCCTCGGCGGCTGGCGGGCTCCGTACCCGGTCAGCACCTTCTGGGAGGGCGCGAACCAGGGCTGGTGGCCGATGCTCTGGTTCGTCCTCAAGGTCCAGCTGCTGCTGTTCTTCTTCATCTGGCTGCGCGGCACCCTGCCCCGGGTCCGCTACGACCAGCTGATGAAGCTCGGCTGGAAGGTCCTCATCCCGGTCTCCGTGGTCTGGCTGATGCTCGTCGCCACCGTCCGCGCCCTGCGCAACGAGGGCTACGACTTCTCCCGGATCGTGCTGTACGTCGGCGCGGCCGTGATCGCGATCCTGCTGATCTCCTTCGTCGTCGACATGTTCCGCGACCGCAAGAGGCGGACCGAGGTGGAAGCGGCCGGGCCCGAGCCCGCCTTCGACCCGATGGCGGGCGGGTTCCCGGTGCCGCCGCTGCCCGGACAGAGCCTGCCGCCGGTGCCCAGGCGCACTCCACGACGTGAGCGGGAGCTCGTTGTCAGTGGTGGACCGGATACTCAGAGTGACGGAAACGCGAGTGACGGAAAGGAGGCCGGCGGTGTCTGAGAAACCAGAGCTCACGGGCTCATCGGGATCCGCTGGGTCCTCGGGCCGGGCGGAGGAGTCGGGGGAGAAGTTCCAGAACCCGGTGGCCGGCTTCGGCGTGACCTTCAAGGCCATGTTCAAGAAGCGGCTCACCGAGCAGTATCCGGAGACGCCGAAGGTGACGGCGCCCCGCTTCCACGGCCGCCACCAGCTCAACCGTCACCCGGACGGCCTGGAGAAGTGCGTCGGCTGCGAGCTGTGCGCCTGGGCGTGTCCCGCCGACGCGATCTACGTGGAGGGCGCGGACAACACCGAGGAGGAGCGCTACTCCCCGGGCGAGCGCTACGGCCGCGTCTACCAGATCAACTACGCGCGCTGCATCCTGTGCGGACTGTGCATCGAGGCATGCCCCACCCGGGCGCTGACGATGACGAACGAGTTCGAGCTGGCCAACACCACCCGCGAGAGCCTCATCTACACCAAGGACGAGCTGCTCGCGGGGTTGCAGGAGGGCATGGTCGACAGCCCGCACGCGATCTACCCCGGCATGGACGAACAGGACTACTACCGGGGCGTGGTCACCGAGGCCGCCCCCGGTACGGTCCGGCAGACGGCCGTGTCCAAGGGCGAGGGCGACAAGCCCGACGAGGACCCCATCGAGTCCACCCGGGCCGCCGACGCCACCCGGCACGACAAGGGGGTGGGCGCGTGAACGCGCTGGCCGCAGCCACCACCACCTCCACCGGCGAGGCCGTCCAGTTCTGGATCCTGGGCACTGTCGCCGTGATCGGCGCGCTCTCCACGGTCCTGCTGAAGAGGGCGGTGCACAGCGCGCTCTCGCTCGCCGGCACCATGATCGTCCTCGCGGTGTTCTACCTCGCCAACGGGGCCTATTTCCTCGGCATCGTCCAGATCGTCGTCTACACCGGCGCGATCATGATGCTGTTCCTCTTCGTCGTCATGCTCGTCGGCGTCACCGCGGCGGACTCCCTCAAGGAGACCCTCAAGGGGCAGCGCTGGCTGGCCGCCGGATGCTCCCTCGGCTTCGGCATCCTGCTGATCGCCGGCATCGGCAACGCCTCGCTCTCCACGTTCAACGGGCTCGGCGCGGCCAACGCCCGGCACGGCGGCAACGTCGAGGGACTGGCCAACCTCATCTTCACCAAGTACGTCTTCGCCTTCGAGATCACCGGCGCCCTGCTGATCACGGCGACGGTCGGCGCGATGGTGCTCACCCACCGCGAGCGCACCGAACGGGCCAAGACCCAGCGGGAGCTGGCCGAGCAGCGCGTCCGCGAGGGCAAGCACCTCCCGCCGCTCCCCGCCCCCGGCGTCTACGCCCGGCACAACGCGGTGGACATCCCCGGTCTGCTGCCCGACGGCACGCCGTCCGACCTCACCGTCATGCAGACGCTGCGGGAGCGCGGTCAGATCCGGGACGTCTCGCAGAAGTCCCTCGCCGACCTCAAGGCCCTGGAGCAGCGCTCCGGGGAGCGGCTCGGACGTGAGGACGCGGACGCCGTGACACGCGGGGCAGCTCCCGCGTCCGCGGCGGAGAATTCGGAGGCCGCCCAGTGAACCCGGTCAACTACCTCTACCTCGCGGCCCTGCTCTTCGCGATCGGCGCCTCCGGGGTGCTGATCCGGCGGAACGCGATCGTGGTGTTCATGTGCGTCGAGCTGATGCTCAACGCCTGCAATCTGGCGCTCGTCACGTTCTCCCGGATGCACGGCAACCTCGACGGGCAGATCGTCGCGTTCTTCACGATGGTCGTCGCCGCCGCGGAAGTCGTCGTCGGACTCGCGATCATCGTGTCGTTGTTCCGCTCCCGCCACTCGGCCTCGGTCGACGACGCCAGCCTGATGAAGCTGTAAGGGGTCGGAAAACGTGGAGAACCTGATTGCGCTGCTCGTCGCGGCGCCCCTGCTCGGAGCGGCGGTCCTGCTCTGCGGCGGCCGCCGGCTCGACAAGACCGGCCACTGGCTCGGCACCGCGCTCGCCGCCGCCTCGTTCGTCGTCGGACTGATCCTCTTCACCGACATGCTGGGGAAGGGCGCCGAGGACCGGGCCCTGCACCAGCACCTGTTCAGCTGGATTCCGGTCGAGGGCTTCCAGGCCGACATCGCCTTCCAGCTCGACCAGTTGTCGATGACGTTCGTCCTGCTCATCACCGGTGTGGGCACGCTGATCCACATCTACTCCATCGGTTACATGGAGCACGACGAGCGCAGGCGCCGCTTCTTCGGCTATCTCAACCTGTTCCTCGCGGCGATGCTCATCCTGGTCATCGCCGACAACTACCTGCTGCTGTACGTCGGGTGGGAGGGCGTCGGTCTGGCGTCGTTCCTGCTCATCGGCTTCTGGCAGCACAAGCCCACCGCGGCCACCGCCGCGAAGAAGGCCTTCCTGGTCAACCGGGTCGGCGACATGGGCCTGTCGATCGCCATCATGCTGATGTTCACCACCTTCGGCACCTTCGCCTTCGGGCCGGTGCTGGAGTCGGCGGGCGAGACGAGCCAGGGCAAGCTGACGGCCATCGGCCTGATGCTGCTGCTGGCCGCCTGCGGCAAGTCGGCCCAGGTGCCGCTGCAGTCCTGGCTCGGTGACGCGATGGAGGGCCCGACCCCGGTCTCCGCCCTCATCCACGCCGCGACCATGGTCACCGCCGGTGTCTATCTGATCGTCCGCTCCGGCGCGATCTTCAACGCCGCCCCGGACGCCCAGCTGGTCGTCGTCATCGTCGGTGCGGTCACGCTGATCTTCGGTGCGATCGTCGGTTGCGCGAAGGACGACATCAAGAAGGCGCTGGCCGGCTCCACGATGTCGCAGATCGGGTACATGATCCTCGCCGCGGGCCTCGGCCCCATCGGCTACATCTTCGCGATCATGCACCTGGTGACGCACGGCTTCTTCAAGGCCGGGCTCTTCCTCGGCGCGGGCTCCGTCATGCACGGCATGAACGACGAGGTCGACATGCGCAAGTACGGCGGCCTGCGGACGTACATGCCGGTCACCTTCGTCACCTTCGGGCTCGGCTATCTGGCCATCATCGGCTTCCCCGGCCTGTCCGGCTTCTTCTCCAAGGACAAGATCATCGAGGCGGCCTTCGCCAAGGGCGGCACCGAGGGCTGGATCCTCGGCTCGGTCGCCCTCCTGGGCGCCGCGATCACCGCGTTCTACATGACGCGCGTGATGCTGATGACCTTCTTCGGCGAGAAGCGCTGGCAGCCGGACGCGGACGGCCACGAGCCGCACCCGCACGAGTCCCCGAAGTCGATGACCATCCCGATGATCGTGCTGGCCTTCGGGTCGGTCTTCGCGGGCGGCTTCTTCGCCATCGGCGACCGGTTCGTCAACTGGCTGGAGCCGGTAACCGGTTACGACCACGGGCACTCCCCGCTGAGCGCGGCCACGGTCACCGGAGCCACCGTGGTGGCCCTGGTCGTCGGCGTCGGCATCGCCTGGGCGATGTACGGCCGCAAGCCCGTCCCGGTGCTCGCCCCGCGCGGCTCGGTCCTCACCCGGGCCGCCCGCCGCGATCTCCTCCAGGACGACTTCAACCACGTGGTCCTGGTCCGCGGCGGTGAGCACCTCACCCGCTCGCTGGTCTACGTGGACCACTCCCTGGTCGACGGCGTCGTCAACGGTACGGCCGCGTCCGTCGGCGGGCTCTCCGGCCGGATGCGCAAGCTCCAGAACGGCTACGCCCGCACCTACGCGGTCTCGATGTTCGGCGGTACGGCGGTCGTCATCGCCGCGACCCTGCTGATGAGGGCGGTCTGATCACATGTCCTTTCCCCTCCTGACCGCGACGGCGGCGCTCCCGGCGATCGGTGCGATCGCCACCGCCGCCGTCCCCGCCGCACGGAGCACCGCGGCCAAATGGCTCGCGCTGCTCTTCTCGCTCGGCACGCTCGTCCTGGCGGCGGTCGTCTTCCTCCGCTTCGAGCCGGGCGGCGACCGCTACCAGCTCACCGAGTCGCGGGCCTGGATCGCCGACTTCGGCGTCCGGTACGAACTGGGCGTCGACGGCATCGGGGTGGCGCTCCTCGGCCTCACCGCGCTGCTGATCCCGTTCGTCATCGTCGCCGCCTGGCACGACGCCGACCCCCTGGAGACGAAGTCCACCCGCTGGCGTCCGACGCAGGGCTTCTTCGCCCTGATCCTCATGGTCGAGGCCATGGTGATCCTGTCGTTCGTCGCGACGGACGTCTTCCTCTTCTACATCCTGTTCGAAGCCATGCTCATCCCGATGTACTTCCTCATCGGCGGCTTCGGCGACCGGGCCCACGCGGGCAGCGACGAGAGCGCGGCGACCCAGCGGTCGTACGCGGCGGTCAAGTTCCTCCTCTACAACCTGGCCGGCGGTCTGATCATGCTGGCCGCGGTCATCGGCCTCTACGTGGTCGCGGGCAGCTTCTCGCTCTCCGAGATCGCCGAGGCCCGCGCCAACGGCTCCCTGGAGATGGCGACCAGCACCGAGCGGTGGCTGTTCCTCGGGTTCTTCTTCGCCTTCGCGGTGAAGGCCCCGCTGTGGCCGCTGCACACCTGGCTGCCCAACGCGATGGGCGAGGCGACCGCCCCGGTCGCCGTGCTGATCACCGCGATCGTCGACAAGGTCGGCACCTTCGCGATGCTCCGCTTCTGCCTCGGGCTCTTCCCGGAGGCCAGCAAGTGGGCGACGCCGGTGGTCATCACCCTGGCGCTGATCTCCATCGTCTACGGGGCGCTCCTCGCGGTAGGCCAGCGCGACATCAAGCGGCTCATCGCCTACGCCTCGATCTCGCACTTCGGCTTCATCATCCTGGGCATCTTCGCGATGACCAGCCAGGGCCAGTCGGGCGCCACGCTCTACATGGTCAACCACGGCATCTCCACGGCCGCGCTGCTGCTGGTCGCCGGCTTCCTGATCACCCGGCGCGGCTCGCGGCTCATCGCGGACTACGGCGGGGTGCAGAAGGTCGCCCCCGTGCTGGCCGGGACGTTCCTCATCGGCGGGCTCGCCACCCTGTCGCTGCCCGGACTCGCCCCGTTCGTCAGTGAGTTCCTGGTCCTGGTCGGCACGTTCAGCGCGTATCCGGTGGCCGGCATCATCGCCACCTCCGGCATCGTGCTCGCAGCCCTCTACGTCCTGGTCCTCTACCAGCGCACGATGACCGGCCCGGTGCAGGAATCGGTCCGCTCCATGCCGGACCTCCGGGCTCGGGAGCTGGCGGTCGCGGTCCCGCTGATCGCCGTGCTGATCTTCCTGGGCGTCTTCCCGAAGCCGCTCACCGAGGTCGTCAACCCGGCCGTGGAGCACACCATGTCCGACGTACAGAAGAAGGACCCCCAGCCCGAGGTGGAGGCCGCCAAGTGAGCGCAACAGCTGTCCACAGTCTGTGGACGACGGCGAGCGGGGTGACAGCGGCGGCGCCGGGCGACTCGTTCACGGCGCCGAAGATCGAGTACACCCAGCTGATGCCGGTCCTGATCATCGTGGTCGCCGCCGTCCTGGGCATCCTGGTCGAGGCCTTCGTGCCGCGCCGGGCCCGCTACCACACCCAGCTCTTCCTGACCGTGGTGGCGGTCGCCGCGTCGTTCGCCGCGATCGTCGGCCTGGCCGCCGGGGGATACGGCACCACGAAGGCCCGGATCGCGGCCATGGGCGCCATCGCGATCGACGGCCCCACCCTGTTCCTGCAAGGCACCATTCTCCTGGTCGCCATGGTGGCGGTGTTCACCTTCGCCGAACGCCGGCTCGACCCCAGCAGTCACGGCAACCGCGTCGACTCGTTCGCCGCCCAGCCCGGGGCCGTACCGGGCGGCGAAGGCGAGAAGGCCGCGGTCCGGGCCGGGTTCACCACCACCGAGGTCTTCCCGCTGCTCCTGTTCTCGGTGGCGGGGCTGCTGGTCTTCCCGGCCGCCAACGACCTGCTGACCCTCTTCATCGCCCTGGAAGTCTTCTCGCTCCCGCTCTACCTCCTGTGCGCCGTCGCCCGCCGCAAGCGGCTGATGTCGCAGGAGGCGGCCGTGAAGTACTTCCTGCTCGGCGCGTTCTCCTCGGCGTTCCTCCTCTTCGGGATCGCCCTCATCTACGGCTACGCGGGCTCCCTCTCGTACGCCGAGATCGCCAACGTGGTCGACGGCTCGGTCCTGGAGATCGACCCGGCCCTGGCCGACACCATGGGCAACGACGCGCTGCTGCTCATCGGCGGCGCGATGATCCTGACCGGCCTGCTCTTCAAGGTCGGCGCGGTCCCGTTCCACATGTGGACCCCGGACGTCTACCAGGGCGCCCCGACCCCGGTCACCGGCTTCATGGCCGCCGCGACGAAGGTCGCCGCGTTCGGTGCGCTGCTGCGCCTGCTGTACGTGGCGCTGCCGGGCCTCACCTGGGACCTGCGGCCGGTCATGTGGGCGGTGGCGATCGTCACGATGCTGGGCGGCGCGATCGTCGCGATCACCCAGACCGACATCAAGCGGCTGCTGGCCTACTCCTCGATCGCGCACGCGGGCTTCATCCTCGCGGGCGTCATCGCGGCCAACCCGGAGGGCATCTCCTCGGTCCTCTTCTACCTGCTCGCCTACTCCTTCGTGACGGTCGGCGCGTTCGCCGTGGTCACGCTGGTGCGGGACGCGGGCGGGGAGGCCACCCACCTGTCGAAGTGGGCCGGCCTCGGCCGCCGCTCGCCGCTGGTGGCGGCGGTCTTCGCGGTGTTCCTGCTGGCCTTCGCGGGCATCCCGCTGACCTCCGGGTTCTCCGGCAAGTTCGCGGTGTTCAAGGCGGCAGCCGAGGGCGGGGCCGGGGCGCTGGTCGTCGTCGGTGTGATCTCGTCGGCCGTCGCGGCGTTCTTCTACATCCGTGTGATCGTCCTCATGTTCTTCAGCGAGCCGAAGGCGGACGGCCCCACGGTCGCCGTCCCGTCCCCGCTGACCATGACGACGATCGCGGTCGGCGTCGTCGTCACCCTGGTGCTGGGCCTGGCCCCGCAGTACTTCCTGGACCTGGCCGGCCAGGCGGGGGTCTTCGTGCGGTAGCCCGCGCGGGAAGCTCCGCAGTATGAGCGACGGCAGCGCCGGACGGTCGGTTGTCCACAGACCGTCCGGCGTTGTCGTCGGCTCCGCCTATCGTGGACGGGGACGGGAGCAGGACGGACAGGGCCGGGCGTGCGGACCCTCGGGGGACAGAGCATTGGGCGTGAGCATGGACCAGACCACCGGCACGGTGACCGACACCGGCGCGGGCGGCGAGAGCGAGGCGCGGCGGACGCTGCACCGCGTCTTCGGGTACGAGTCGTTCCGCGGCGAGCAGGGCGCGATCATCGAGCATGTGGTGGCGGGCGGCGACGCGGTCGTGCTCATGCCCACCGGCGGTGGAAAGTCCCTCTGCTACCAGATCCCGTCCCTGGTCCGGCGGGGCACCGGCATCGTCGTCTCCCCGCTGATCGCCCTCATGCAGGACCAGGTCGACGCCCTGCGGGCGCTCGGCGTCCGGGCCGGCTTCATGAACTCCACGCAGGACTTCGACGAGCGCCGCTCGATGGAGGCGCAGTTCCTCGCGGGCGAGCTGGACATCCTCTACCTGGCGCCCGAGCGGCTGCGCCTGGACTCCACGCTCTCCCTGCTGGCCCGGGGCGAGGTCTCCGTCTTCGCGATCGACGAGGCGCACTGCGTCGCCCAGTGGGGCCACGACTTCCGCCCGGACTATCTGGCGCTCTCCGTGCTCGGCGAGCGCTGGCCGGACGTCCCGCGCATCGCCCTGACGGCGACCGCGACGAACGCCACGCACGAGGAGATCACCCGCCGGCTCGGCATGCCGGACGCGAAGCACTTCGTCGCCAGCTTCGACCGGCCGAACATCCAGTACCGGATCGTGCCGAAGGCCGACCCCAAGAAGCAGCTGCTCTCCTTCCTCAAGGAGGAGCACGACGGGGACGCGGGCATCGTCTACTGCCTCTCGCGCAACTCCACCGAGAAGACCGCGGAGTATCTGACCCGCAACGGCATCGACGCCGTGCCGTACCACGCGGGCCTGGACGCCTCCACCCGCGCCGCGCACCAGGCGCGGTTCCTCCGGGAGGAGGGGCTCGTCGTCGTCGCGACGATCGCGTTCGGCATGGGCATCGACAAGCCTGACGTGCGTTTCGTCGCCCACATCGACCTGCCCAAGTCCGTCGAGGGGTATTACCAGGAGACCGGCCGCGCGGGCCGTGACGGGGAGCCGTCGACGGCCTGGATGGCGTACGGACTCCAGGACGTCGTCCAGCAGCGCAAGCTCATCCAGGGCGGCGAGGGCGACGAGGCCTTCCGCCGCCGGGCCGCCTCCCATCTCGACTCGATGCTGGCCCTGTGCGAGACGGTCCAGTGCCGCAGGGCCCAGCTGCTGACCTACTTCGGCCAGGAGCCCACGGCCTCCGCCTGCGGCAACTGCGACACCTGTCTCACCCCGCCGGAGACGTGGGACGGCACGATCGTCTCCCAGAAGCTGCTCTCCACGGTGGTGCGGCTGAAGCGCGAGCGGAACCAGAAGTTCGGCGCGGGCCAGATCATCGACATCCTGCTGGGCCGCAAGACCGCGAAGGTCATCCAGTTCGACCACGACCAGCTCTCCGTCTTCGGCATCGGCGAGGAGCTGGCCGAGGCGGAGTGGCGCGGAGTGGTCCGCCAACTGCTGGCCCAGGGACTGCTGGCGGTCGAGGGCGAGTACGGCACGCTGGTCCTGACCGAGGAGAGCGCGACGGTGCTGGGCCGGGAGCGGGAGGTGCTGCTCCGCAAGGAGCCGAAGAAGCCGACGTCCCGCTCGTCGTCCTCGGCTGGCGGCGGCAGGGGCGCCAAGGGCAAGGCGGCCGCCGCCGACCTCCCCGAGTCCGCCGTCCCGGTCTTCGAGGCACTTCGCGCCTGGCGCGGGGCGACGGCGAAGGAACAGGGCGTCCCGGCGTATGTGATCTTCCACGACGCGACGCTGCGGGAGATCGCGACCCTCCACCCGACGACGGTCGGGGAGCTGGGAGGCATCAGCGGCCTGGGCGAGAAGAAGCTCGCGACGTACGGGGAGGGCGTGCTGGAGGTCCTGGCCCAGACGTCCCCCGCAGCGGCCCCGCAGACCCCTGCGGCCCCGGCCCCCGCAACCGGCACGGCGTCCCCGGCCCGCACCGCGACCCCGGCCGCCCCGCAGCACGGCGACCCCGAGTTCACCTGGGACGAGGAACCGCCCGAGTACGAGTGAGGCGCGTACCGGGCGGCGGTGCCGACAGGGCGGCGGGACCTGCTCCGGGTCCGCCGCCCGGCTGCGGCGGGCCGTGATCGCCGTCAGATCCAGGTCCATGGTGAGATCGCCCTGCTCGTCCGGGACGCCGAACACCCGGGGCCCGGGCGCTGAGCCGGGGACCCGCTCCCGTCCCGCCCGGCCTACCGGGGGCGGCCGGGACGGGTCAGGCGGGCACCGCCGCGGGTCACGCCGGCCAGGTGCCTGTGACGCGCCGGGCCGCCTGGGCGCCCGAGCGTTCGACGGTGGCCTTGACCACGGCGAAGATCGCGCCCTGTACGGCGGCGGCGAGAAGGATCTGGCGCCACGGACGGTCCTCGTCGAGGGCGTCGGGGGCGTCGCCCTCGCCTTCGATGACCTTCCACGTCTGTTTGAACACGGCGCTCGCGATCATGCCGCTGACCGCGCCGAGAGCGAACCCCATCGGCTTGTAGGCGAGCTTGGACGCCTTCACTTCTTACCTCCCCGGCCGCGGCGTATCAGCAGGAAGGCGACCAGCAGTGCGCCTCCGGCGAGGAGCGGGGCCCGGTTGGCGCGGGCGCCCTTCGCGGCGCGGTCCGCCTTCTCCAGCAGCGGGTCGGGGGTCCGGTCCACCGCGAACTGCCCGGCCCGGGCCGCGCTTTCACGCACCTGCGTGGCGGCCTGTGCGGTCTTCTCCTGCACGGGGTCCGGAGTCCTGTCCTTCACCGCCTGTGCGGCCTGCGCTGTCTTCTCCCGGATCTGGGCGGTGGCCGACGCGGCGTGTTCCTTGACCGCCGCGGTCTTCTCGGCGGCCAGCTCCCTCAGTTCGGCAGACTTCTCCGCGGCCTGCTCCTTCAGCTCGGCCGTCTTCTCGGCGGCCTGCTTCTTCGCCGTCGCGGCCTTCTCCTTCGCCTGCGCCTTGACGTCGGCCTTGCCCGCCAATGCCTCGACGGTCCGGCCGAGTTCGTCGCGCGTGCTCTCGACCTGCTGGCGCAGTTCCTCGGGGGTGGGCGAACCCATCGTGTTCTGCGACTCGTCGTTCATCGGTGAGCCCTCTCCTTGACCTCGGCCAGATCGGCCTTGACGCTGTCGATGGTCTGCTCAGGGGCGGGGGTTCCGGCCCGGGCGACCTGCTTCTTCCCCGCAAGGGCGGCCGCTCCGGCCACCGCGGCCAGCACCGCCGTGACGACGAGCGCCGCCGCCCACAGGGGAAGGGCCAGCGCGAGCGCGGCGATGCAGGTCGCCACGAGGGCCTGGGCCGCCAGGACGCCGACGATTCCCGCGGCGCCGAACAGGCCGCCGCCCTTACCGAAGCGCCTGCCCTTCTCCGCCATCTCCGAACGTGCCAGCCGCATTTCCTCGCGGACCAGTTCCGATATCTGCTGCGAGGCACGTGAGACGAGAACGCCCACCGGCTCATCGCCGGTGGTGGGGGTCTGCCGTCCTGCTGTGCTCATGAGGTCACTTGGCCCTTCCCGGTCGGAATCGGCACGCGAAAGCGGAGCGCCGCGATGGAACCTCCGCATCCGGATGTGTGCTGCTGTCGCCCGGGTACCCTCCGACCGCGTTCGCACTCATCCCGCGGCGAGACACCGGAAACACTCCCCGGCCGGTTCCCTGTCGGCGCCGGCCTCGGGTGGGCCCATCAGTCCCCGCCGCCTCCGCAGCCGCCCCCGCCTCCGTCGCTCCAGCCTCCGCCGTCGCCGCTCCCGCCGCTGGACTGGTTCTGGCGGACGTTGTGGTGGACCGCCGAGGCGAACCACAGGGCGCGGCGTACGGTCTTCATCGCGGAGCGGCCTTCGCGGCCGGCGGTGGTGAGGGTGCCGGCGAGGCCGGCCGCCGAGACGAGCCCGGCCAGGGCGCGGCTGCGCTGGTCCGGGAAGCCCCGGGCCTCCGCCTGGCCGAAGCGCCAGCGGGTCGCGCCGGTCAGGTCGGGGTCGCCCGGGAAGTGGCGCTGGTAGGGGAAGAGGCCCAGGAAGCGGCGGGTCTCGCGGCGCAGGAGGCCGCGTTCCACCAGGTGGTCCAGGTGGCGTTCCTCGGCGTTGCGGCCGTGCAGCCGGATCCAGCTCTTGGCGCTGGTCCCCGGGCGGAAGCGCTTCTTCTTGTCGGGCGGCGGGTCGAGCGTGCGCAGCAGCGAGGCGAGCAGCGGGTGGGCCGGGTCCAGGGGGTCGACCACCTGGACCCGGCCGCGCTCCTCGCGTATCCGGCCCTGGAGCTCCAGCTCGGCGAGGACCGCGCCCGCCGTGCCGTACCGCAGATACGCGCGGTCGCAGAGCGGTTTGCCGCGCTCGGGGTCCAGCGTCAGCAGGAGCAGTTCCTCGGGCAGGGTCAGGGCGGAGGTGTCCTGCGTCATGGCGCGGTGACGATCCTTCCGGTGACGTCACCGAGGCCCACGCGGGTGCCGTGCGGGCCGGGGGCCCAGGCGGTCAGCGTGACCGTGTCGCCGTCCTCCAGGAACGTCCGCTTGCCCTCGGTCAGTTCGAGCGCGTCGCGGCCGTTCCAGGTCAGCTCCAGGAGCGAGCCGCGCTGGGCCGGCTCGGGGCCGCTGACCGTGCCGGAGCCGTACAGGTCGCCGGTGCGCAGCGACGCGCCGTTGACCGTCATGTGCGCGAGCTGCTGGGCCGCCGTCCAGTACATCGAGGCGAACGGCGGCTCGGCGACGGCCCGGCCGTTGATCTCGACGGTGATCCGGATGTCGAAGCCGCCCGGCTCCTCGTCCTCGGCGTCGTCGAGGTAGGGAAGGAGCGGGACGTCCCGGGCGGGCGGGGCGGTGCGGGCCGCGTCCAGGGCCTCCAGCGGGGTGACCCAGGCGGAGACGGAGGTGGCGAAGGACTTGCCGAGGAACGGGCCGAGCGGCACGTACTCCCAGGCCTGGAGGTCGCGCGCGGACCAGTCGTTGAGGAGCGAGAGCCCGAAGACGTGCTCGCGGAAGTCGGCCAGCGGGACCGGGGTGCCGTGCGCGGAGGGGACGCCGACGACGAAGCCGACCTCGGCCTCGATGTCGAGCTTCACCGAGGGCCCGAAGACGGGGGCCGGGTCGGTGGGGGTCTTGCGCTGGCCGCTGGGGCGTACGACGTCGGTGCCGGAGACCACGACGGTGCCGGAGCGGCCGTGGTAACCGATCGGCAGGTGCTTCCAGTTGGGGGTCAGCGCGTCGCCGTCCGGCCGGAAGATCCTGCCGACGTTGGTGGCGTGGTGCTCGCTGGCGTAGAAGTCGACGTAGTCCGCCACCTCGTACGGCAGGTGCAGGGTGACCGCGTCCACCGGGTGCAGCAGCGGCTCGATGTCCGCGCGGTGGGCGGGGACGGTCAGCCAGGCGGTGAGCGCGCGGCGCACATCGCTCCAGGCGGTGCGGCCCGCCGCGAGCAGCGGCATCAGGCTCGGCTGGGCCAGCAGTCCCGCGTAGGGGGAGCCCAGCGCGTGGGCGGCGGCCCCGGCGTCCAGGACGTGGTTTCCGATACGGACGCCGACCCGGCGGACGTCGGGGTGGTCGGGGGTGGAGAACACACCGTACGGAAGGTTGTGCGGGCCGAAGGGGTCGCCCTCGGCCAGATCGAGCGGACTGCTCTGCTCGGGCATGTGGTGCTGCCTCGCTTTCCAGGTCGCGTTGGGGGACACGTTACGTCGGGGCTCCTACCCAGCGGCAGTGCCCTGACCATCCCCAACTGTGCGTATTGCCCGGAAAGTTCATCGCTTCCCGCCGGTCCCTCCGGGAGATCCGGGGGGACCGGGTGGGAAACACGTACGCCGCTCAGCCCGCCGTGCGCGGAATGCGCTTCTCCCAGGTGCGGTGGAAGACGACCTCCTCGCCGTCCTTGCAGATCACCTCGTCGGAGGTGATGAAATCGTGCTCGTCGGCCGCGATCTCGGAGCGGGTCTCGATCCGTGCGTCCCAGGCCGCCTCGGGACGGTGCAGCCGGATCGTCCAGTCGCTGCGGGTCCGTGCGGAGAGCGGGTCGTCCTGCTGGATCGTGTACGTCTCCAGGGCGTCCTCGGTGAATTCGAGGCCGTCGGGGTAGACGCGCGTGCCGCCGTAGCGGGGATCGACCTCCAGGCGCCATTCGCCCTTGGCGACATCCCGGACGACGAGGCGTTCGGGGCGCGGCTCCTCCAGGGTGACCGGGTGGACCACGCCGAGCGGTTCGGACTGTTCCGGTTCGCCGAAGGTGATCGCCGGGTCCTCGGTGTGGCGGCGCACCGGCAGCTCGACGAAGCTCCCGTCGGCGTCCAGGGTGAAGCCCGCCGAACCGGCCTGGGGCCAGATCCAGGGCCAGTACGCGGACGAGATCGCGATCCGGATGCGGTGGCCGGGCGGGAAGGTGTGCCCGATGCCGTTGAGGTCGAAGACCACGTCCTCACTCTCGCCGGGCGTCCAGTCGTCGGTGCGGTCGCGGCCGTGCCGGGCGGCGAGGTTGAGGACGCCCCGGGTGACGAGCGTCGAGGCGCCGTCGGGGGCGACGTCGCAGAGCCGGGCGATGGCCTGGCCGCGGGTTGCGTCCATCCGGATGCGGAGCCTCACCCGGGGGCGGCCGAGGATCTCGATCGGCGCGTCCGTGACGGGGAATTCGAACGACACCGATTTGGCGTCCTCGTCCCGCTGGTCCGGGGGCAGGTCCGCCTCGTTGCCGAACGGGAAGAAGCGGCCCGCGTCCAGGCCGGTCTGCTGCGGCGAGGCGACGATCCGCTCGCCGCCCTGGAGGGCGTACGCCACCGGGTTCACGTTCTCCGAGGGCCAGGAGGCGTCCCCGACCCAGCGGCCGGGCAGCGTCTCGTACACCGTGGCGGGCGGGTGCGAGCCGCTGATCCAGGACCGCAGCAGCGGCTCCCGCATCACGCCCGTCTCCTTTCCCTTGAGGTGCTGGTCCCACCAGCGCAGCGTCTCCTGGAGGAAGCCGATCGCGGGCCCCGGCGGCAGGCCGCGGTCAGGGTACTGGTGCGACCACGGCCCGATGATCCCCCGCACCTGACCGGGGTCGAGGTGCTCGACGAGCCGCAGGACGGTGTCGCGGTACGGGTCGTGCCAGCCTCCGACCGCCAGGACGCTCGCCTTGATCGCGCCGTAGTCCTCGCAGACGCTGCCGTGCTTCCAGTAGGCGTCGCGGCTCTGGTGGGCGAGCCAGGTGTGGCTGAAGGGCTCGACCGCCTCCAGTCGCTTCAGCCACATCTCCTTCCACTCGTCGCCGACCTGCGCCGGGTCCGGCGGGCGGCAGACGAAGGCGAGCATGGTGGCCGCCCAGGCGTGCATGTCCACGGCGAGGACCGAGCCGCCCATGTAGTGGACGTCGTTGTCGTAGCGGTCGTCGGCCGAGCAGACGGTGACGATCGCCTTCAGCGGCTCGGGGGCGAGCGCGGCGATCTGGAGCGAGTTGAAGCCGCCCCAGGAGATCCCGAACATCCCGACCCGGCCCGAGCACCACTCCTGCTGGGCCAGCCAGTGGATGACGGCGACCCCGTCGGCCAGCTCCTGCGCGTCGTACTCGTCGCCCGGCAGCCCCTCGCTGTTGCCGTGCCCCCGGACGTCGACCCGTACGGAGGCGTAGCCGTGGCCCGCGTACCAGGGGTGGCGCTGCCAGTCGCGGGGCGCGGTCCAGTCGCTGAGCCGGTAGGGCAGGTACTCCAGGAGGGCGGGGACCGGTTCGTCGGTCAGCGGCCGCCAGATCCGGGCGTAGAGCCGGGTGCCGTCGGGCAGCGGGATGCGGACGTCCTCGTGGGTGGTCTCGTACGGGAAGTCGGTCGTGATGTTCATGGGTCACCTCGGTGGGGGGCGGGGTGCTGGAGAGGCGTACAGGGTCAGTGGACGGGGTGCATCGTGCGCTTCAGCCAGGGCGCGGCCAGGATCATCGCCACGCCGGCCGCGACCGCGATCGCCCCGTTGACGCCGAAGTACGCGGGGTTGGAGACCTCGCCGTACAGCTTCACGATCTGGGCCTGGATGCCGTTGGCCAGGGCGAGGGAGAGGAACCACAGGGCCATCGTCTGGCTGGCGAACGCCTTCGGGGCGAGCTTGGTGGTGGCGGACATCCCGGAGGTCTCCAGCAGGATGTCGCCGAGCCCGAGCAGCAGGTACGAGCCGACGATCCACCAGGCCGCCATGCGGTACGTGTCGTCGGCGTGCCCGGAGGTCGGCAGGACCATCAGGAGGAAGGAGAGCCCGCCGAGGATCACACCGAACGCGATCTTGTTGGAGGCGTGCGGCTGGCGGGTGCCCATCCGGGCCCAGACGGCGGCGACGACCGGGGCGAGCGCGACCTCGAAGGCGCCGAGCGCGGAGGCGTACCAGCTGGCCGGGAAGGTGAAGCCGAGGATCTCGGTCCGGGCGTTGGTCGACGCGAGCAGCATCATCGTCGAGTACGCCTGGAAGAGGATGAAGTTGAAGACGACGGACCCGAGGAAGAGGACGACGTACGGGCGGAGCCTGCCGCGCTCCTCGGCGGTGACCCGGGGGGAGCGGAACATCACCGCGAAGTAGACGACCGGGGCGATCACCGAGACGACGGTGAGCACGTCGACGAAGCGGTCCATCGTCAGCCAGCCCGCCAGGGCCAGCGCGGTGGCGGCGAGGGCGACCACGACCGCCCCGCCGACGATCAGCAGGACCGCGCGGCGCATCGCCTCGGGGGCCAGCGCGAACTCGGCCGCGTGCTTGCGCCCGGCCAGGTGACGGCGGCCCGCGACGTACTGGATCAGACCGAAGGTCATGCCGATCGCGGCGGCCGAGAAGCCCCAGTGCCAGCTCCAGTGCTCGCCGAGCCAGCCGGTGATCAGCGGTCCGGCGAACGCGCCGATGTTGATGCCCATGTAGTAGAGGGCGAAGCCGGCGTCGCGCCGTTCGTCGTCGGTGCGGTAGAGCTTGCCGACCATGGAGGCCACATTGGGCTTGAGCAGGCCCGTTCCGGCGCTGATCAGGCCGAGACCCACCCAGGTCATGGCGTCGGTGGGGACGGCCATGGAGTAGTGGCCGCAGGCGATGAGGACGCCGCCGTAGAGCACGGCCCGGTACGAGCCGAGGATCCGGTCGGCCAGCCAGCCACCCGCCACGGAGACCAGATAGACCAGCGTCCCGTAGGCGGCGGAGACGGACGCGGCGGTGCCGGGGTCCATGCCCATGCCGCCGTCTCTGACGGTGTCGGCGAAGAACAGCACCAGAATGGCCTGCATGCCCAGGAACGAGAACCGTTCCCAGACCTCCAGGCCGGACAGGGTCATCAGGCCCCGCGGCTGCCCGAAGAAGGCGTGGTCGTCCTCGGGCGGCGGCTGGGTCGGCTCGGTGGCGGCGGTGCTGTGGGACAAAACAGTGACTCCTGATCGTATGAGCTGATCCCGAACATACCGGCGGTCATGGGAAGCCGCCCACGGTGATCCATAGAGGACCGGATACGCTGAAGTCGATTCGAGAGACAGCGACACATCGACATTGCGTGTGATCGTCAGCAGACAGGAGATGCCCCCGTGACCGTCGTCGGGCCGTTCGGACTGCACGTGCGGGACCAGGCTCTTGAGGCCGATGTCCAGTCGGGCCTGGCCGCTGTCGAGGCAGGGCTGCTCGAAGCCACCAAGAGCGATGTCCCGTTCATCACGGACGCCGCCCAGCACCTGGTGCGTGCCGGGGGCAAGAGGTTCCGTCCCTTGCTGGTCATGCTCGCGTCACAGTTCGGGGATCCCGACGCGCCGGGAGTCGTCCCCTCGGCCGTCGTCGTCGAGCTCACCCATCTGGCCACGCTCTACCACGACGACGTGATGGACGAGGCCGACGTGCGGCGCGGGGTGCCCAGCGCCAACACCCGCTGGGGCAACTCGGTCGCCGTCCTCACCGGCGACTTCCTCTTCGCCCGCGCCTCCCACATCCTGGCCGACCTCGGCCCCGATGCCGTCCGCATCCAGGCGGAGGCCTTCGAGCGGCTCGTCACCGGCCAGATCCTGGAGACCGCGGGCCCGCGCGACGGCCGCGACCCGGTCGACCACTACCTGGACGTGCTCAGCGGCAAGACCGGCTCGCTGGTCGCCGTCTCCGGCCGGTTCGGGGCGCTGATGTCCGGCGCCGACGAGCGGACCGTGGACGTCCTCACCCAGTACGGGGAACGGCTCGGCATCGCCTTCCAGCTCGCCGACGACGTCCTCGACATCGCCTCCGACTCCCACGAGTCCGGCAAGACCCCCGGCACCGACCTGCGCGAGGGCATCCCGACGCTCCCGGTCCTGCGGCTGCGCGCCCAGGCGGCGGCCGAGGGCAAGCCCGACGACCTGGAGCTCGTGGAACTGCTCGACGGTGACCTGAGCAGCGACGACGCCCTGGCCGAGGTGCTGCGCCGGCTGCGCGCCCACCCGGCGCTGGAGCAGGCCCGCCAGGACACCGTGCGCTACGCCCAGGAGGCGCGCGCCACGCTCGCCCCGCTGCCCGAGGGGTACGCGAAGGCCGCGCTGGAGGAGCTGTGCGACGCCGTGGTGCATCGCGCGGGCTGAGGCCGCGCCCGACCCTGCCCGCCGCCGGCTGAGGCGGTGTCACCGGGTGGCCCACCCCTACGGGATGGCGTACACGCCCCCTTCGGTTGTCATACCGGAGCAGTAGGCGGAGTTGATTCCCCGGGCTGACGCTTCGAACCGTCCGATTTGGTCAGATGGTTATCAACGGAAGCCGCCGACCACGGAGGTAGGGCACACCATGGCACCGAACGACAGCGCAGAGACCACCGGCGAGGCCACGAGCACTGTCGTGGGCCGCCGGAAGGCGGCGCGCTACATCGTCCCCGTCGCAGTCGCGGGGGTGGCGGCCGCGACCATCGGTCTCGTCCCGGCGCTCGCGAGCTCGGGCGACCCGGACCTGCCGAAGATCAGCGCACAGGAACTCATCGAGAAGATCGCCGCTTCCGACGAGGAGCAGCTCTCCGGCACGTTCAAGATCAGCACCGATCTCGGCCTGCCCTTGGACGGCCTCGCGGGCTCGCTCGTACCGGGCGGCGAGGGCGGCGGCGACAAGGACGGCGGCGCGGCGGCCCCGCAGGACAAGCTCATGGAGCTGACGTCCGGCACGCACACGCTGCGGGTGGCCGCCGACGGCCCGGAGCGGCAGAAGCTCTCCATCCTCGGGGACGCGTCCGAGTACAGCGTCATCCACAACCGGGGCGAGGTCTGGGCGTACGACAGCAAGTCCGACGAGGTCTACCACGCCGAGGCCCCCGAGGGCCGGGAGGGCGGCCACGCGGAGAAGGCTCCGAAGGCGCCCGAGGGTGCTCCGGCCACCCCGAAGGACTTCGCCGAGCAGGCGCTCGCGGCGGCCGGGGACACCACATCGGTGACCGTGGACGGTACGGCGCAGGTCGCCGGGCGGGACGCGTACCAGCTGCTGATCAAGCCGAAGCAGTCCGGTTCGACGATCGGCTCGGTCCGGATCGCCGTGGACGCCGAGAACGGCGTACCGCTGAAGTTCACCCTGTCCGCGGCGAGCGGCGGCAAGGCCGTGGTCGACGCCGGGTTCACCAAGGTCGACTTCTCCAAGCCTGCGGCGTCCACGTTCGCCTTCACGCCGCCCAAGGGCGCCGAGGTGACCGAGGCCGACGAGCCGGCGACCGGCAAGGACGAGCGCGGAGCGGCGCAGAAGGCGCTGCCCGGACAGCTGGCCGAGCTGGACGGCTTCGCGGGCGAGGGGGGCTTCAACGTCATCGGGAAGGGCTGGACCTCGATCGCCGAGATCAAGTCGCCCGACGGCAAGGGCCTCCCCGAGGCGGGCTCGGGCGACATGCCGGCCGAGGCGCAGGGCTTCCTCGACGCGCTCGGCGACAAGGTCACCGGGAAGTTCGGCTCGGGCACGGTCTTCAAGACGCGCCTGGTCAACGCCCTGATGACGGATGACGGCTCGGTGTACGTCGGAGCGGTGACGAAGGACGCGCTGGTGCGTGCGGCCGACGCCGCCGCGAAGTAGAACCTTTCCAGGGGCACCCTGGACACCCGGCCGCCGCGGCCTCCACGCACCCGCGTGGAGGCCGCGGCGGCCCCGCGCTCACTGGGAGGTGCGACCGCCATGACGGACACAGCGGCCGGGGCCGGGGACGCGGCGGAGGGGCGTGCGGTCGTCACGGGTGCGGCGTCCGGGCACCCCGCGCCGGACGCCGCCGACGCCCCCGTCATCCGCACCCGCGGCCTGACCAAGCGCTACCGGGGCGGTCAGCTCGCCGTGGACGGCCTCGACCTGACCGTGCCGGCCGGCAGCGTCTTCGGTTTCCTCGGCCCCAACGGCTCCGGGAAGACCACCACGATCCGGATGCTGATGGGCCTCATCGACCCGACGTCCGGCACCGCCGAGGTGCTCGGCCGCCCGATGCCGGAGGCCGCCCGTACGGTGCTGCCGGAGGTCGGCGCGCTGATCGAGGGGCCCGCGCTGTACGGCTTCCTGAACGGCCGGGACAACCTCCTGCGGTACGACCGGGCCGACCCGACCGCCGACCCGCGCACCCGCCGGGCCCGCGTCGGGACGGCCCTGGCACGGGTCGGCCTCGCCGCCGCCTCCGGGAAGAAGGCCAAGGCGTACTCGCTCGGCATGAAACAGCGCCTCGGGCTCGCCGCCGCCCTGCTCCGGCCACGCCGGCTGCTGGTCCTGGACGAGCCGACCAACGGCCTCGACCCGCAGGGCATGCGCGAGATCCGTCTCCTGGTCCGGGAGCTGGCGTCCGAGGGCACCACCGTGTTCCTCTCCTCCCACCTCCTGGACGAGATCGAGCAGGTCTGCACGCACGCTGCGGTGATGGCCCGGGGCCGGCTGATCGTCCAGGGACCGGTCGCCGACCTCGCCGCGAGCGCCCGGGGCCGGCTCACCGTCACCACCCCCGACCCCGGGGACGCGGTTCGCATCCTCAAGGAGCACGGGGTCACCGGCCTGAGCACCGACGGCGACCGGCTGACCGCCGACGCCCCGCCCGCCGCCGTGGACCTCGCCGACCTCAACGCGGCGCTGGTGGGCGGCGGGGTGCGGGTGCGGTTCTTCGGCGTCGAGCGGGGTTCGCTGGAGGACGCCTTCGTCGCACTCACGGGAGAGGGATTCGATGTCGCAGGCTGAACGGGCGCGGCTCCGTCATTCCGGGGGCCCGGGCCATCCGCAGGGCTCCCGCAGTCCGCTGTGGACGCTGGGTCTCCTCCGCTCCGAGATCACCACGCTGCTGCGCCGCCACCGGACCTACGCCCTGCTCGCCGTCCTCGCCGCCGTACCCGTACTGATCGGCGTCGCGGTCCGGATCGAGACGGGCGGCGGCGGTGGTGGCGGGGAGGGCGGTCCGGACGGCGGGGCGGGCCCGGCCTTCCTCGCCCAGGTCACCAACAACGGCTTCTTCCTGGTCTTCGCGGCCCTCGCCGCGACGCTCCCGGTCTTCCTGCCGATGGCGGTCGGCGTCGTCGCGGGCGACGCGATCGCGGGCGAGGCGAACAACGGCACCCTGCGCTATCTGCTGGTCGCCCCGGCGGGCCGGACCCGGCTGCTGCTCGTGAAGTACGCCTCCGTCCTCGTCTTCTGCCTGGCCGCGACTCTGGTCGTGGCGGTGTCGGCGCTGGCGGTGGGCGCGCTGCTGTTCCCGGTGGGGGACGTCACCACGATCTCGGGGACCCGGATCGGCTTCGGTGAGGGGCTGGTGCGTGCGGCGCTGACCGCGCTGGTCGTCGCGGTGTCGCTGACCGGGTTCGCCGCGATCGGGCTGTTCGTCTCGACGCTGACCGGCAGTGGGATCGGGGCGATGGCGGCCACGGTCGGACTGCTGATCACGGTGCAGATCCTGGACAGCATTCCGCAGCTGAGCGGGGTGCACCCGTATCTGTTCGGGCACTACTGGATGTCGTTCGCTGACGTCCTGCGCGAACCGGTCTACTGGGACGACCTGAGCAAGAACTTCCAGCTGCAGGGGCTGTACGTCGCGGTGTTCGGCTCGGCGGCCTGGGCCCGCTTCACGGCGAAGGACATCACGGCGTGAGGGACGCCCCGAGGGAGCGCAAGAGCGCCTGGCCGGATCGGATCGCCGGGGTCCGCCCGCGCCGTCGGCCGGGCGAGCCGTCCCCCGATCGGCTCGTCGCGGCACGAACGGCACGAACGGTGCGGACAACGTCACGACACGACACGGTACGTTCCGTTTCCGCCTGGGTATGGTGCGGTCTTTGACGACGAGATGTCAACAAGAGATTGGCTTGAACCCCCCTATGCTCACCGAATGATCACATCGCCGAGCAGTGTGCGACGCAGCGAACGATCACGCCGCGCGATCCTGCGGTCCGCCCTCGACCTCTGTACGGAGCGGGGGTACGGGCACGTCACGATAGAGGCCATCGCGGCCGACGCCGGGGTCAGCAAGAAGACGATCTACCGCTGGTGGCCGTCGAAGGGCGCGGTCCTGCTGGAGGCGTTCACGGACGCCCTGATCGACGCCACCCCGTTCGTGGACACCGGCGACATCGGCGCCGACCTGCGCTTCCACGTCGCCGGCGCGGTGAAACTGCTCTCGGTCCCGCCCTTCGGCCCCGCCTACGCGGGCATCCTCTCCGAGCTGCACCACGACGACCTCCTGGCCCAGCAGTTGCGGGAACAGCTGGTCGACCCGCGCGTCGAGGAGGCGATCGGCCGGCTCCGCGGCGCCCAGGAGCAGGGCCAGATCCCGCCCGGCGCGGACCTCCCGCTGGCGGTGGAGATGCTGTACGGCCCCGTCTACTACCGCCATGTGCTGCGCAAGCCCGTCCAGGACGAGGAGACGATCGCCGCGCTGGTGGACCATGTCCTGCGGTCGCTGCGCGCGCCGGGGTACTGAGGCCGCTGCCGCCCTGGTCGTCGCGGCCCGCTCGTACCGGCTCCGGACGCGTCCCGCCCGACCGCGCCCCGTTGCAGGAAGCACTCCAGGATCAGCGGCAGGTCCTGCGGCCACTCCTGGAGGCGGGACTTCCTGCGGGCGGCGATGACGCACGGGCGGGGCCGTGCCGTGGTGCGGGGGGACGACGACCTGGTGGCCAGCCAGGGCGCCGCCGCGCCCGGGCCCCCCTCCACACGCCGGCCGGTACTCCGGCGTCGGACCGTCGACATGCGGCCCGTATCTTCTCCGCGCCGTGGTCGTTGGGAAACCGGGTCGTGGTCAGTCCGGTTGTCATGGGGGGAGGCGGGTGTGGAGGTAAGCGATGTGCATCATGCCTACCGTCAGCGTGTGGTCCTGCGGGGCATTGACGTACGGCTTCGGGCAGGGACGTTGTGCGGGATCGTCGGGGAGAACGGCGCCGGTAAATCAACTCTGCTGAAGATCCTCTCCGGTGAGTTGCGGCCCTCACGCGGCACGGTCCGTCATGGTGGTCGGTTCGGTTACTGCCCGCAGCACGTGGTCCTCAACGACGCGCTCACCGTCCGGCAGCACCTGACGTTCTTCCAGAGGGCCTATCGCCTGGCAGACCTGCGCTATGCCGAGCAGGTCATGGACGTGCTGGGGTTCGCCGGTTACGCCGATGAGCGGGTCGGGATCCTCAGCGGCGGGACGCGGCAGAAGCTGAACGTGACGCTGGCGCTGATGCACGATCCCCAGGTGCTGCTGCTGGATGAGCCGTACCAGGGGTTCGACTGGGACACCTACCAGCGGTTCTGGGACCTGGCCGCACGACTGCGGGATGCGGGCCGCTCCGTCCTGGTCGTCTCCCACCTGGCGTACGACACCGAGCGCCTGGACGAGCTGTGGCGTCTGGAGGGCGGGGTTCTGCGCTCGGACCAGGCGGTGGCCGCGTGAGGTTTCACCTGTCCCGGTTCGCTCTCGCTACCGGCTTCGCGCTGACCGAGCACGGCCGGAACCGGTTCGCCATGGTCCTCGTGATCCTCTTCGTCCCCCTGTGGACGACTCTGGCCTATCTGGCGATGCCCGACACCCCGGCGCGCATGCGGCTGCACGCCACCGGGGAGACGCTGGCGCCGCACGGCAACGAACTGACGGAGATCAGCGGTGCACTCAACGCGGTCACCCTGATCACGGGTTTCATGATGTTCGCCGCCACTTTCTCCGGTAACCGCTTCGACCGCCGGCTGGCGATGGCCGGCTATCCCCGGGCCCACCTCGTCCTGGCCAAGGTCACCGCACTGGCGCTGATCTCGGCTGCGGTCGCCGCCTACGCCACCGCAGTCACCTGCCTGGCCTGGACACCCCGCCAGCCCCTGCTGCTCGCCGCCGCCCTGTTCACCGCCGGCCTCACCTACGGTGCCCTCGGCGTCGGCTTCGGCTCGGTGCTGCGCCGGGAGGTCGAGGGCATGTTCGCCATCGTCATGACCAGCATCATCGACCTCGCCCTGCAAAACCCGATCACGAGCTCGGGAGCCGACACCCCGCTCATGCGCTACCTGCCCTCTTACGGAGCCATGCAGGCCAGTACGGCGGCGGGATTCTCCACCAACCCGGTGCCGCGCCACCTGGCCCTCCAGCTGCTCTGGTTCGCGGGAGCGGCCTTGATCGCTCTGGTGGGCTTTGGCCGCAGCACCCGCAGCACCCTCCCCGCCCGAGCACAGGCCCCTGAGCCTGCCCCGGGAAGCGGCGCACCCAGTCCCTCCGTGCCGCGAGGAACAACCGCACCACCCGTCACGGCGTCCGGCCCGGAAACACACTGAGGTCCCCTTCCCGACATGCGCACGCACCGGCAGCCCGCCCCCGCACACCCTGCTCCGGCCTCGCCCACGCGGCCGGAGCAGCCTTTCGCCCCTTCGCCGAGCGGCCAGACCCCGCCTTTGCGGGTGGCCTATCGGGTGTGCCGCCACGTCACACGAGCGCACGATCCCGCGATTTACGCCCTCGTCCAACTGATGCCGACCGTACTGCGTCCGGCGTGCTGGGCGTTGTGGGCGGCCGCCACCGTCCTGGACGACCTGGCAGACGAACCGGAAGCAGAGCCGGCCGAGCGCGCGGCCCGCGTCGAGGCGTGGACCGGGGCGCTGCAGCACGACCTGGCGGCGGGGACGAGCACCGATCCGGTCCGCTACGCGCTGGTGGACGCGGCGGGACGGTGGCGTATGGACCTGACCGGTCTACAGGGCGCCATGGTCCAGACGCGGGACGACACCCACGGTCTGCGCTTTGCCGACTGGGACGCGTGGCGGGTCTGGTGCAACAAGGAGGTCGTGCCCTGGGTCGAGCAGGTGCGGCACCTGTTCGAGCAGGCCGGTGCGCCGATGAGGTTACGGCTGGACCGGCAAGCAGATTATGAGCGTTTCGTCGACGGTGCCCAGCTCACTGACGTCCTGACCGACCTGAGCACCGACCTTGCCCAGGGCCTGCTGCTCCTGCCGCAGGAAGCTCTGGAGCCCTTCCCCGGCGCCGAGGAGGATCTGCTCCGGGGCCGGTGGAGTCCTGCCGTCGCGGCCCTGATCACCCAGCTGGCAGCCCTGGCGCGCCGGCGGGTGACCAGGCCCGCCATGACCACAGGAATGCATCCCGGTGCCGCCATCGTGCTCGAAACGGCGGCCGGCCTCTTGCGGGCCCAGCTCGACGCCGTCGAAGCGGCCGGTCCGGCCCTGCTGCAACGTGCCCCGCGTCCTTCCGTCGTGGCCCGCGCGCGCGTGCTGGTCCCCGCCCGCCTGCGCTCAACCCTGGCCTGGAGCCTGACTCCCCTGACCGCACCGACCGTGCCGGGCCCGCGACGCCCCAAAGGCGCAGTGACAAGCGCGGGTCCGGCAGCCGAGAACGCCGGCCTGCTGCCACCGCCCTCCCACCCGAGTGGTGCCCGGCCTCCGGCGATTCCCGCCGGCCGGATGCCCGCCCACGTGGCGGTCATCATGGACGGCAACGGCCGCTGGGCCGAGGAGCACGGTCTGCGACGCTCCGACGGTCACCGTGCCGGCACCGCCGCTGTCCGCGAGATCGTTTACGGCGCCTTGGAGATCGGTCTGCGCCATCTGACTCTCTACGCCTTCTCCACCGAGAACTGGAAACGCGACGCAGAGGAAGTCACGGCGATCCTGGCTACGCTCCAGAGCGAACTCGACGAAGCCCCTTTCCGTGACCTGGACGTGCGCCAGCGCTGGTCCGGCCGTCCCAACAAACTGCCCGAAGACCTCGTCGACTCGCTCAGGCGCGAAGAAGCCCGCACCCGCGCCCGCACCGGACTGACACTCACCGTGTGCATCAACTACGGCGGCCGCGACGAGATCACCCAGGCCGCCGCAGCACTCGCCCGGGCAGCCCGAGAAGGCGAAGTGGACCCCGACCACCTCAACGAGGACGACTTCGCCCGCCATCTGCCCCACCCCGACATGCCGGAGGCCGACCTGCTGTGGCGCACCGGCAACGAGCAGCGCACCTCCAACTTCCTGCCCTGGCACGCCGCGTACGCGGAGCTGTACTTCACCCCCGGCTACTGGCCCGACATGGACCGGCGTGACCTGTGGCAGGCCATCGCCGAGTACAGCCGACGCCAACGCCGCCACGGCGCCGTTCCCGCCCCCATCGCCTCCGCCGAGAACAACCGGCCATCCCCGCACGTCCACCCGGCCCCCTGTCCACTGACGCGTGCCGGCTCGGAGTAACCCGTTGTTCCGCCCCGGACCAGCGGTTGGCGTGTCTTTGCGGGTCGCGCCAGGACATGGTGCTCTCGCCGGTGAACGGGATCTCACCAGGGTTCACCGGCCGATGCTGCGGACACCGATGCTGCAAGACAGGTCATACGTCAGACACGCCCTAGGTGTATTGATCACGAGCGTTGTTAACGCCGACCGGGCTTGATCATGGCGAAGACCTCCGGTGTGGTGGAGGTGTCTAGGCTCCACACCACACACGGAGGTCTTCGTGTCCCACCGTAATGCCCGGCTGACCGTTCACGGCAGGCGAATCCTGGTCGATCGCGTCCTCGGTGGGCGGCCAGTTGCCCATGTGGCGGCCGAAATGGGCATATCCAGGCCTACCGCCCACAAGTGGATCCGCCGTTGGCGCGCGGAGGGTGACTCGGGCCTGGCCGACCGCTCCAGCAGGCCCCATCGCACACCGCACCGCACCCCACGGGCCGTCGAGGCTCGCGTCTGCGACCTCCGCAGGACCCGCAAGCTCGGCCCCGCCCGCATCGGCCCGGTCCTGGGCCTGCCCGCCTCGACCGTGCACCGGATCCTGACCCGCCACAGTCTGAACCGGCTGTCCTGGATCGACCGTCCGACCGGCACCCTGATCCGCCGCTACGAACGCGACCGGCCCGGCGAGCTGATCCACATCGACGTGAAGAAGCTCGGCCGGATCCCCGACGGCGGCGGTCACAGGACCCTGGGCCGCCAGGCCGGCCGCGCCACCCGCAGCAACATGGGCTTCGACTACATCCACTCTGCCGTCGACGACCATTCCCGCCTGGCCTACAGCGAGATCCACCCCGACGAGAAGGTCGCGACCTGCGCGGGCTTCCTCACCCGCGCAGCCGCCTTCTTCCACCGCCAGGGCATCCCCCGCATCGAGCGGGTCCTGACGGACAACGCCTGGGCCTACCGCAAGGGCCTGGCCTGGAGGAACGCCCTCGCGGACCTCGGCGCCACAGGCAAGCTGACCCGGGCCTACCGGCCCCAGACCAACGGCAAGGTCGAACGCTTCAACCGCACCCTGCTCGACGAATGGGCCTACATCCGGCCCTACACCGCCAACACCGAGCGGGCCGAAGCCCTGGCAGACTTCCTCCACACCTACAACCACCACCGCAGCCACACCGCACTCGGCGGCCACCCACCCATCACCCGTGTCAACAACCCTGCGGGTCAATACACCTAGGCCCAGCTGCCCCCGGCACCCTTGCCGTCACACCCCTGGCGCCCACCGGTGGCCGGGTCCGGTGCGGCGGGTGATGCTGGACCGGGGCGTGCCGGAACCGGTAGTCGGCGCGCCGGAACCGGAGGGTGGGTGGACCCGTGTCGGACAGCGAGACCCCGGCCGGACCCGAGACGCCCGCGACGGCGGGAGACGGCCTCGACAAGGCGCTTCTCACGACGCTGTTCACCCAGTCCGCCGTCGGTCTCGTCGTGCTCGACCCGCAGCTCCGCCTGGTACACGCCAACTCGCTCGTCGAAGGCGCGGAGACCCGGGAGTACATGGGAAGACGCTTCACCGAGGCTGTCCGGCTCGACGACCCGGTCGGAGCCGAGCAGCTCATGAAGCGGGTACTGGCCGGTGAGGGCCCGGTGCGCGAGTACCTCGTGCGGGGCCGGCTGCGCCGGATCCCCGGCGACCGGCAGTTCCTGACCTCCTTCTACCGCCTGGGCGGCCCCGGCGGCCCCGACACCCCCGCCCTCGGCCTGGTGGTCGCGTTCTTCGACGTCACCGAGCGGGAACGGGCCCGGGCCAGGGAAGCCGCGCTGGCTGCTGTGCGGGACGCGGTCGGCGGGTCGCTCGACGTCGCCGCCACCTGCCGTGCCTTCGCCGACGCCCTGACGCCGGGCTTCGCCGACCTCGCCGTCGTGGAGGTGGTGGACGACGTCCTGCGCGGCTCCGAGCCACCGGTGGGACCGATGCGGCCCGGAACCCCCCTGCGCCGCGCCGCCAGCGGCCGGTGCGACGCCGTCCGGGACACGGGGGAGGGCGGGCGCGGCTCCCGGCGGCGGTCTGACGGAACGACCCGCCACCTTCCCGTCCGTACGCCGTACGCGCTCGCCGCCGCGGACCTGCGGGCCCGGCTCGTCCGGCTCGGCCCCGACACCCCGTGGCTCGGCACCGACCCGGACGGGGCGCGCGCCGTCGCGGAGACCGGCGCGCACTCCTTGATCGTCGTGCCCCTCACCCTGCGGGGCGGGGTCCTCGGAATGGTCAGCCTCTACCGCTGCGGGGCGGCCGAGCCCTTCGACGAGGACGACGTCTCCCTGGCGGTCGCGGCGGCCTCCCGGGCGGCCCTCGGCATCGACAACGCCCGCCGGTACGAGCGCGAGCACGTGATCGCGTCGACGGTCCAGCGGAGGCTGCTCCCGCAGGCCGAACGGCAGCAGGCGGCCGTCGACACCGCGCACGTCCTGCTGCCCGGCCGGGACAGCGGCTGCTGGTTCGACGCCATCGCCCTGTCCGGCGCCCGTACCGCGCTCGTCGTCGGCGGCGTCGCGGGCGAGGGCCTCCAGTCGGCCATCGCCATGGGCCAGTTGCGTACGGTCATCCAGGCGCTGGCGGGCCTCGACCTGGAGCCGGAGGAAGTCCTCGCCCGGCTCAAGGACACCGCCGACCGCCTCGCCCACGAACGTGTCTCCCTGCCCCCCGCCGACGGCCTCCACGAGGAACCCCTGAGCGCGGGCTGCGTCTACGGCGTGTACGACCCGTTCACCCGCACCTGCACCGTCGCCCGCGCCGGGCACCCCGCGCCGCTGATCGTCGGCCCCGACGGACGGGCGGTCCCCCTCGACGTACCGGAGGGGCCCGGCCTCTTCTCCGCCGACAGCGCCCTCTTCGCCCCCGCCTCCGTCACCCTGGAGGAGGGCAGCCTCCTCGCGTTCTTCACCGCCGACCTGCTCTCCGGCGACCGCGCCGCCGAACGCATCACCCAGACCCTCGCCCGGCCGGGCCGCAGCCTCCAGCAGCTCGGCGACGACATCGTGTACGCGCTGCCGGACGACACCCGCGCCGCCGGTGCGGCCCTGCTCCTGGCCCGTACGGGTACGGTCTGCGACCACCGGGTCGCCACCTGGGACCTCGCCGACGAGGACACGACGCCCGCCACCGCCCGGGTGCTCGTCCGCGACCGGCTCCAGGGCTGGGGCCTGGACGAGGACACCGTGGACGCGACCGAGCTGATCGTCAGCGAGCTCGTCACCAACGCGGTCCGCTACGGCACCCCGCCGCTGCGCCTGCGCCTCCTGCTGGACTCCACGCTCACCTGCGAGGTCCACGACGGCTCCACGGCCGCCCCGCACCTGCGGCACGCCCGGACCGTCGACGAGGGCGGCCGGGGCCTGTTCATCGTCTCCCGCCTCGCCTCCCACTGGGGAGCGCGCCACGGTCCGGACGGCAAGGTGCTGTGGACCGAGCAGGAGCTGCCGGACGGTCCGGAGGCGCCGGTGGGGTGAGTCGCGCCCACCGGGGCCTCCGGATCGCGCAGGGCTGCCCGTATCGCGCAGAGTGGTCCCCATGACGACCCCCGCGGAACTGCTCCGCTCCTTCGCTCGCACCCGCGCCTCCCTCGACGGCGAGGAGGTCACGTACTGGTGGTCCGGAGACGTCTACTCCTGGGCCCCCGACGAGCCCTACCGGCGGGTCTTCGGCTTCGAGGGCCTCAACGTCTCCCGCCTGGTGGAGGACGTGGAGGCCGGGCCGGACGCGTACCAACTGCTCACCCGTGAAGCCGCGTTCTACCTGGATCCGGCCAGCCGCGAGATCCTGGAGACCTGGCAGGACCTGCCGGTGGTGCACGTCTGGAACGATCCGGCCAACCAGAAGTGGCGCCCCTTCCCGGTCCCGGCGACCGACCTCGGGGACCAGGTCTGCTTCAGTCTGGAGATCCCGCTCGCCTACCCGTCGCCGCTGCCGGTGGCCCAGTACCCGGTGCACTCGGCGGGGGACACCTACAGGGCCCTGGAACTCTTCCAGTTCTTCGCGGACCGCGCCGATCTGGCGGGCCCGGCCCCCGGCGTCCCGGCCACGATGTCGTGGAGCCGGATGTCCCCGTGGCTGCCGTGGATGGCCCGGGGGCAGCGGCCCGGCGGTCTCACCTTCCACTGCCGGGGCCGCAAGCTCGGCGCGTACACCGAGGTCCCCGAGCGCACCCGGGCCTACATCGCCGACCGCCACCCGGAGTTCGCACACGCCCCCAAGCGGTGGAGCGAGCCGAACGAGACGAGCTGGACCTACTTCCGCAAGCTCAACCCGCCGCAGGGATGAGGCGGTTCGGGGACCGTGTGACAGCGGTTCAGGGGAGCGTGATGTTCCGGCCCGGGCCGCCGGCGACCGTGTCCTTCCCGGAGCCGCCGACGATCACATCGTCGCCCGCCTCGCCGTGCAGCATGTCGTCGCCGGAGCCGCCGAGGAGGACGTCGTCGCCCTCCCCGCCCATGACGTGATCGTCGCCCGGGCCCGCGTACACGACGTCCCTGCCGTCGTACGCCTCGATCATGTCGTCGCCCCGGCCGCCCCACAGCAACTGGTCGCCGTCGACGGCCATCAGGTGGTCCCTGCCGTCGCCGCCGTCGAGGACGACGCGCCCCATGACCATGTCGTCGCCCGCGTCGCCCCGTACGGTGTGCGCCGTGTGCGCGTGCAGCATGTCGTCACCGGGGCCGCCGCTGACGGTGGCGACCCCGGGGTCGCTGGTGGCGATCTCGTCGTCGCCGTCGCCGAGGAACACGTCGATCCGGTCCGGCCGGGCGCTGTCGGTGGGCAGTTCGCAGACGACGTACGTCTCGACACCCGGCTCCAGGTACGTGCAGTGGTCGCCGGGCAGGAGCGGAACGGAATCCCGGAAGCCGATCCGCCGGACCCCGTCGCCCTGGTCCATCGGGACCACATGGAGGTCGTTGACCTGCCCCGGGGCGGCGGTGAAGGTGACCGACTGCTTCGCCCGGTCGGCGCCGACCCGGGCCTTGGCCCCGGCGGTGGTGGGAGCGGCGACGGCCGGGGACACGGCGAGGCCGGTGGCGAGCAGGGTCACGACGGCCGACATCCTCTTGCGCTTCACGACAACTCCTCGGTGGGTCCGTGGGGGTCCGCCCCCCTGCCTTCACGGAGCAGGGGGAGGGCAGGTGCACGTCAAGCGCCGCGCGTGGCGGTGGGGTCGCCACGCGGGCGACCGCAGCCTACCCGTCTTGGTCTAGACCAAACCAGGGTCCGGGGTGGGAGACTGTGCGCCGCGGGTGCCGAACAGCCGCTCCAGGACCACCGCGACCCCGTCCTCCGTATTCGACAGGGTCACCTCGTCGGCCGCCGCGCGCAGCTCCGGGTGGGCGTTGCCCATGGCCACCCGGAGCCCCGAACCGGCGAACAACGGGAGGTCGTTGGGCATGTCGCCGAACGCGACGGTCCGCTCGGCCCCGATGCCCAGCAGCTCGGCGGCGGCCGCGAGACCCGTGCCCTTGTCCACCCCGCGCGGAGCCAGCTCCACCGTGCCGGGCCCCGCCATGGTCACCGTCGCCAGCTCGCCCACGGCCCCGCGTGCGGCGGCGGCCAGCGCGTCGTCGCCCAGCTCCGGGTGGCGCACCAGCACCTTGATGACGGGCCGCTCCCACAACGCCTCGCGAGAGCCGACGTGGTGGGCGGGCAGCGTCGGATTCGGCATCCGGTAGCCGGCCTCGATCAGGGTCGCCCCGTCCACGCCGTCCTGGTCCACGGCGGCGAACACGGCCCCGACCTCCGCCTCGATCTTGCCGAGCGCGGTGTCGGCGGCCTCCCGGTCCAGGGCGACGGACCGCAGCAGCCGCCCGGCGTCCGCGTCGTAGAGCTGGGTGCCCTGCCCGCAGACGACGAGCCCGGTGTACGCGAGGTCCGCGAGCAGCGCCCGTATGCCGGGGACGGGCCGCCCGGTCACGATCAGATGCCGGGCGCCGGAAGCGGCGGCGAGGCCGAGCGCGGCACGGGACCGGGCGCTGACGGTGTCGTCGGGGCGCAGCAGGGTGCCGTCCAGGTCCGTGGCGACGAGGGCATATGCGGGAGGCGTGGGCATGGCCCCACCCTAGAAGGCCCCGAACGGCTGCTTGCCCGCGAGGGGCAGGCCGGATATAGGGGCGCGCTGCCGGTTCGCCACTGCCGGGCCGCTGCTGCGGTGCCGCCGCTGTCAGGCGGCTGTCCCGCCGGCGTTGCGCACCAGCCGCCGCAGCACCTTCACGGTGGTGACGTAGTCCGCGTCGGGGATCCCTTCGTGGAGCGCGGCGCGGATCGCGGGGGCGTTGCGCTTGAGGTCGAGGCGCGCCTGCTCCCCCTCCTCTGTGATCCACAGCCGGTCGTCCGCGTCCCGCCGCAGCCGGCCCCGCCGTACGAGCGCCTCGGCCTCGACCGCGAGGTCGTCCTCGGGCCGGATGTACGAGGCCATCGCCCGCTGAAGCTCGGGGAGGGTCATTCCCGCGCCGTCGGGTGAGATGTCGGCGGCCGACAGATTGCGCAGCAGCCAGAACTGGGGCTGGGTGTACCCCTTCTCCGCCTGCCGCTTCCGGGTGTACGCGATCAGCGCCTCGTAGGCGACTCCGGCCCAGTAGGCGGCGGGCTGGGCGGCGAGTTCGGCGTCGGACGGCTGGTGATCGGTCATGACATCCCCTCCCTCGGTGCTGTGGGGGCCCCGTGGGGCCTCGCGGCAACCGTAGAACCTCAAGCATGGTTGAGGGCAAGGGGATCGTCCTGCCTGGCCGGCGGGGACCGGGCCCGCCCCCGGGCCCAGCACGCGCCCGGGCCGGCGCGGACGTCAGGCGAAGATTCCGCTGTAGGCGTTGAGGGCCGGCTGGCCGCCGAGGTGGGCGTACAGGACGTTGGAGTCCTCGGGGATCTCGCCACCGCGGACCAGGTCGATGAGTCCGGCCATGGACTTGCCCTCGTAGACCGGGTCGATGATCATCCCTTCGAGCCGGCCGGTGAGCTTGATGGCGTCCACCGTGGACGCCACGGGCACACCGTAGAGCTCGCCCGCCCAGCCTTCCAGGACGGTGATCTCGTCGTCCTCCAGATCCCGCCCGAGACCGATGAGTCCGGCGGTGGCACGGGCGATCCTCGCCACCTGGTCACGGGTCTCGGCGAGCTTCGCGGACGCATCGATGCCCAGGACCCGCCGCGGCCGGTCCTGGCCCGCGAACCCGGCGATCATGCCTGCCTGGGTGCTGCCGGTGACGCTGCACACCACGACGGTGTCGAAGAAGACGCCCAACTCCTCCTCCTGCCGCTGTACTTCGCGCGCCCAGTTCGCGAAGCCGAGACCGCCGAGGGGATGGTCGGATCCGCCGGCCGGAATGGCGTACGGGGTGCCGCCCGCGGCCCGTACGTCGTGCAGGGCCTGACGCCAGCTGTCCTTGACGCCGATGCCGAAGCCCGCCTGCACCAGGCGCACGTCCGCGCCCATGATGCGGGACAACAGGATGTTGCCGACCTTGTCGTTGACCGCGTCGGGCCAGTCCACCCAGCTCTCCTGGATCAGGACCGCCTTCAGGCCGGCGCGGGCGGCCACGGCCGCCACCTGCCGTGTGTGGTTGGACTGCACGCCGCCGATGCTGACGAGCGTGTCCGCGCCCTGCCGGAGGGCGTCGGGGAGCAGGTACTCCAGTTTGCGGGTCTTGTTGCCGCCGTAGGCGAGGCCGGCGTTGCAGTCCTCCCGCTTGGCCCAGATGCGCGCACCGCCGAGATGCTCGCTGAGCCGGTCCAGCGGATGCACCGGGCTGGGGCCGAACAGCAGGGGGTAACGCTCGAAGTCGTCCAGGGACATCGCGGGCTCCTCGTGGGCGTGGGTGTGGACGGGTCCGGCGCGGCCCGGCGACGAGCCGCGTGGCACGGGCGTTCAGGAAACTCCAAACGTGCTGCTCGGCCCACCGCCGGGCCGTGGCGTGCCGGGCCGTTTCTCGGTGGCGGCCCCCGCTCCTGCCTCCGGCCATGCGTCGAGCAGCGGCAGCAGCGTCTGCCAGTTCGCCCGGGTCGCGGCCACCGCACCCTCGACGTCCCCGGCCGCGCACAGCGCGATGATCCGGTCGTGCTGGGCGACCGACCCGCGCCCGCTCAGCGAGGAGAAGCGCAGCCGCTCCAGGCGTCGCAGTACGGGCGTGAACTGGTCGAGAACGGTGGCGACGGCCTCGTTGGCGCCCGCGGTCACGGCGACGCGGTGGAACGCGTCGTCGGCCTCCAGCGCCCCGTCCGCGTCGTTGCGCCGCAGGGCGTCGGCGAAGCGCGCGTTCGCCTCGCGCATCGCGTCGAGCTCGACCGCCCCCAGCTGCGGGACCGCCTCCCGCACGGCGAGTTCGTGCATGGCGGAGGTGACCGACTGCGCGGCCCGGACGGCGCGGACGTCGAGCGGGCTCACGAGGGTGTGGCGGCCGGGCTTCGTCTGCACGAGCCCCGCCTGCTCCAGCCGGCCCAGCGCCTCACGCACCGGCGTGCGGCTGACCCCGAGCCAGTCGGCCAGGTCACCGTCGTTGAGACGCTCGCCGGGCGCGAGCGTGCCGTCGACGATGGCGTCACGGATGGCCCGGTAGGCGCTCTCGCGGAGGAGCGACCGGGAGACGAGGCCTCGGCTCTGCGGAACTGGCATGCAATATATTGCATGCCGCGCAGGGGTGGGCTGTCAAGGGCGGTGAACGCGGCGGCGTGTGCGGTGCGGTCATGATCCGGTCCGCCGCTCCGGGCTGGGCAGGTCCGGTGCGCTGCGGTTCGGGAAGCAGGTCACCAGGGCGAGGGAGGGGAAGACCGTGCGCGCCGAGGGACAGGCCCCCGCCCCGCGCGAGCAGGTCGACCGCCGCCCTGACGCGGGATGCCAGCCTGGTCGTCTCCTGGTCCTGCTCGGCGGCGAACAGGGGTGCGAACTCGGCGTCGGCTTCACGGTCTGCCCCCTGGTGATCCGGTGTCCGGTGGCCTGCTCCGACGGCGGCGGTCGGTGCCAGGAGGATCAAGGGCATCGAGTTTCGGTTGCTGGACATCGAGAACGGGATGGCGAAGCCCCACCGTGCCTGCACGGTGGGGCTGTTGCTCTGCCGGCTCGCGCGGCTCAGACGCTGCCGAAGCCTCCGCCCCGGACACCCGCGACGAAGGCGCTGAACGCGGCGGCGGGGACGGTGAGGGCCGGGCCGCTCACGTTCTTGGAGTCGCGGACGGGGACGATGCCGTGCGGGGCGGCGAGGTTGGTGGCGACCTCGACGCACTGGCCGCCGTTTTCGCTGTAGGAGGACGTGAACCAACGGGGGGTCTCGGTTGTCACGGGGTGCCCTTTCGCAACTGCCTGAACATGTCAACGGACGCGGCCTGGGAGGGAGCGAGCGCCTGCATCTGATGGTAGGCCGTCAGATGCTGCACCACCGAGCCACTTTCACGCTCCAGATAGCCCTGCTGCGCCGACTCCGCGTACGACATGAGCGAGCGGTCGGGCATGGTCAGGATGTAGAGCGGCAGACTGAAGGGGCGGTGCTCTCCCATGGTGAACGGCACGACCTGGATCATGGTGTTGGGCTGCTCGGCGAAGTCGATGAGCCGGTCCGTCTGCGCCTTCATGACCTCCGGCCCGCCGACCGGTCGGCGCAGGCAGCGTCCGTCAGGGACGGCGACGCCTGCGTGCTGTACGACCGGCATCCGGCCGCGCACTCCTGGGACGTGACGGATCCCCTCGCCGATCTGATGGCGGACCGGATCCGGGAGGAGGTGCGGCGGGAGCGCGAGGGCGGCGGGGCCGGCGGGGAGGGTGCCCGGGGCGGCGCCTAACGCCGCTTGCGGCCGACGGCGTTGCGCAGGCCGCCGGTGAGCGTGCCGACGCCGGTGCGCAGGCCGATGAGTCGAGGGTGCTGCCCACGCCGCGAGCAGCCCGCCTGAACGCCCTCGCCAGGCGCTCGTCCATCGTGCCCCCGTCCCCCTCGGTCGTGCGCGTCTTCGCGGACGACGCCTCTGCCACGGTCGGGGTTGCCGGGCCGGGGCGGTTAGCGGCGGTGCTTCGACTCGACCCGTCCGAACGCCTCCGGGCCCGTCGCGTGCGCCTCGACGGCCGTCCGCCACGCGGCGTCGTCGGCGTACAGCACGCTGCGCAGGTAGGCCGAGGCGAGGTGGGCGAGGGCGGCGACGCGTGCGGGGTTCTCGTCGGTCGTCTCGGCGACGTCGTATCCGGAGATCCCGCCGAGGCCGTGTTCCGCTTCGAAGAGGGTGAGCAGGGTCTTCGGGCCGGGGGCGAGGACGTACGGGTCGGCGTGCCACTCCGGGCCCATGACCGTCAGATGGCCGGACTGGTCCTTCTCGCCCGCGACCACGAGTGCGGGCGTCGCCATCCGGGAGAAGTCCGTGGTGGTGAGGAACGGCAGCGCCTCCGCCATGGACGGGGTGATCGCGTCGCCGCCCCGGCCGGGCCCGGCCAGCACCACCCCCGCCTTGATCCGGGGATCGGCCAGGTCCACCTCCGTACCGTCGGCCGGATCGGTGAGGCGCGCGCCCAGCAGGAGGCTCGCCGTGTGGGCGCCCATCGAGTGACCGGCGACGGCGATCCGGTCCGGGTCCAGGCGGCCGGCGAGTCCGGGGACTCCCGCCTCGATCTCGTCGAACCGGTCGATGAGGCGGGACACGTCCTCGGCGCGGGAGCGCCAGTGCATGGGCGCGCCGGGGGTCTCGGGCGGCAGGTCGAGCGTCGTCGAGCTGAGATGGGTCGGCTGGATCACGGCGAACCCGTGCGCTGCCCAGAAGGCGACGAGGGGAGCGTATCCGTTGAGCGAGGAGAGGTTGTTCGAGAAGCCCTGGCCGTGCGAGAGCAGGATGACCGGCAGCCGGTTCCCGTCCCCGGGCGCCTCGGTGCCGGCCGCGGGCAGCGGCAGGGAAACGCGGAACTCCAGGTCCACGGCGCGGTCGGGGGTGGGCAGCGCCAGCGGGGCGACGGACAGGACGGGGGAGGCGGGGCGCCCGAAGGTGTCGGTCGTGCGAGGTGCGGAGGTACGGGAGGTACGCATGGGGAAGCCCTTCCGGGAGGCCCCTGCCGCGGATCCGAAGGGTGGCAGGGCAGGGGAGTGGAAACGTCCGGCTTCGGCTAAAGTGAAGCGGAGCGTTGTTCCATTTACGATACGGAGCGCTGTTCCGCTTTGTCAACGGCGATGTCCGGCGACGGATTCCCGCGGTGGTTTCCCGGGGTGGCGGACCAGGTGAGGAGAGGGGTGCGCGGTGGCTGCCGCCGATGAAGCCGGAGGGGCGTCCGCCCGGCCGAAGCGGGCCGACGCGGTGCGCAATCAGCAGACGCTGCTCGCCGCCGCCGCGGAGGTCTTCGTGGCCTCGGGGGTCGACGCGCCGATCCGCGAGATCGCCAAGCGGGCCGGGGTCGGTATGGGAACGATCTACCGGCACTTCCCGACCCGGGCGGACCTGGTGGTAGCCGTCTACCGCCACCAGGTCGAGGCCTGCGCCGAGGCCGGGCCTGTTCTGCTGGCCGAGGAGGAGTCCCCGTTCGCCGCGCTGGAGCGGTGGGTGGACCTCTTCGTCGACTTCCTGGTCACGAAGCATGGGCTCGCCGACGCGCTGCGCTCGGACAGCGGCGGCTTCGAGGTGCTGCACGCCTACTTCCTCGACCGCCTGGTGCCCGTCTGCGGGCAGCTGCTCGACGCGGCGGTCGGCGCCGGAGAGGCCCGGCCCGGCATCGAGCCCTATGAGCTGATGCGCGGGGTCGGGAATCTGTGCGTGGGGCGGGACGGCGACCCGCGTTACGATCCGCGGCGGCTGGTGGACCTGCTGCTGCGCGGTCTGCGGGAGGTGCGGTCGTCCTGAGGTGAGGGCGGCCGGGTCCGGCAGGTGGGCGGCCCGGGTGTTCGATCCGGGCCGGGCCGGCGCTCAGTTCAGGCAGAACTCGTTGCCCTCGGGGTCCGTCATGACGATCCAGCTTCCGCCCTGTTCGTCGACCGTGCGCAGCGCCCGCGCGCCCAGCGCCGTCAGCCGTTGCGCCTCCGCGTCGCGCTGCCCCGGGGCGGAGTGCACGTCGATGTGGATGCGGTTCTTCACCGTCTTCGGCTCCGGTACCCGCTGGAACAGCAGCCGCCGCCCCTGCCCCGTACCGCTGACCTCGTCGTACGGGTCGTCCGGGTGCCGGGCCGCCGCCAGGTCGAGCCAGGCGCGGCGGCCGTGGGCATGGGTCGTGATGGCCTCGGGTACGGCTCCGGCCGCGAGCAGCTGCTCGACCAGCGGGCTGTTGTCCTCGACGGCGTAGCCCAGGGCCTCCGCCCAGAATCCGGCCTGGGCGTGCGGGTCGGCGCTGTCGATCACGAGCTTCCAGGGCAGTGGCCGTGTCTGCGTCATGGAAACCGTTTATAGTGGTTACATGGGCGGAAGGGCAACCAACACGCCGGGGCTGTTGCTGCGGCACCCGGACGGCAGTTCGTTCCGGTTCGATCCGGGCGCGCTCTGTCTGGAGCTGCTGCCGACCGGTGGGCCCGGCCCGCTGTCGTACTTCGAGGTGCTGCACGAGCCGGCCGACCTGGTGCGCTGGGCGGAGGAGAGCCGGCTGCCGGGCGGGCTCGGCGGCGGATCCGGTGAAGGTGAGGGGCTCGTCGTGAGCGCGGCGGAGGTGGCGGACGCGCGGGCGCTGCGTGATGCGCTCTGGCGGATCACGGAGAGCTGGGTGCGGGAAGCGCCTCCGGCCCCGGACGACCTCGCCACCCTCAACGACGCGGCGGCCCGGCCGTCGCTGACGTCCCGGCTGACCGTGGGCGGTGAGCGGTCGTGGACGCCGGGCGGCACCGGTACCGAGCTGCTGTCCACCGTCGCCCGCGATGCGGTCGACCTGTTCACCGGGGCGTACGCCCACCGGATCCGCGCCTGCGGCGCGCACGACTGCGCTCTGCTGTTCGTGGACACCTCCCGCCCCGGCAAGCGCCGCTGGTGCTCGATGGAGCGCTGCGGCAACCGGCACAAGGTCCGCGCCCACCGTGCCCGGCTCACCGTCTCCGACGGGGAAGCCGTCGACTGACCCGCACCGACAGACGCACCGGCAGGCGAGGGGTGTCCGCCGTGCCGGCCGGACTCACACAGGCCCCGACAGCTCCGATGACCGGAGCGTGCTGCCCTTCCCCCAGGAACGCCTGGCGAGCGCCGGGGAGCGGCTTACGCACTGGAAGAGGGTGCTGGACCGGATCGAGGCCGCGCTGACCTGAGGCATTTTGGCTATGCCGCGCCCGCGTCCGGGGGAGGGGCGGGGCAGGCGGGGCATGTGTGCCCGTCGATCGCGGCCAGCAGACGCGTCGCCGCCGCGCGCAGGGCCTGCGCGGGGGAGGGAACCCCGGGCCCGGGTGTGTCGGGCGGGCCGGCTGTGCGGCGTGCCTCGCGCGTATCCACCACCGCGGCGGCCAGCCGGACGGCCGTGCCGCGCCCCTCGGCCACCGCCTCGTGCGCGCCGCGGGTCCACGCCGGGTGCTCGGGGTTTCCGGCGGCCAGGATCGTGGCGAGCAGGTCCAGAACGCCCGCCCGGTCCCGGACCGTGTCCGTCGCCGCCAGCTCCCAGAGGAACGGCACCGTCGCCGCCGTCGAGTCGAAGACGGGCGGGGTTCCGATCCACCGCTCCAGGTCGTTCAGCGCCTCGTCCGAGGACGGCCTATCGCCCCAGGCGATCCGCGACAGCACCCCGGGAACCTGGGACGCGGAGCCGTACGCATGCTGCAGCTCGTGCCACCGCACGTTCCTCATGGCTCCCAGGACAGTCCCCATCCGGGCACTCAATCAGCCTTTACCGGCGGCGTCCACCGATGCCGGAGAACCGTTCCGCGGACCGGCCCCCGGACCCTTCCGCGGCCCGGCCCGCTCCGTGGAGCCGGCGCAGATACGCGTGTACGGAGCGGGCGTCGTCCGCCGGGGCGGACAGCCCCAGATGGTGGTCGGGTCGGACGACCACGACGGTGCTCGTGTCCGTACCCTCGGAGGCTCCCCTGCCGTACGCGGCGGCGGCGTGGCCCTCGTCGTCGACGACCGCCGCTCCCGAGCCCGAGGTCGCGCGGTCCTCGTGCGCCGCGTACACGCGGCAGGTCCGCACCCCGGACTCGCCGTACGAGGCCGCCACCTCGTCCAGGACCGCCGCGCTGCCCGGGCCGAAACCGAGGACGGTGGTGCGGGTGCCGGCGAAGACGCGGTGGAGGCGGGTGCGGGCCCCGGTGCCGGCGTCCACGCACGGGGCGTCGGGGGCCCGGTCGCCGGGCTGCGGGGCGTCCGGCGCGACGTCGTCGGCGGCCTGCGGGGCGTCGGCGTGGCCCCGGGCCAGGGAGCTCCAGCGGTAGCCGACGCCCAGGCCCGTCATGTCCGGGGTGATCGCCGCGTCCAGGCCGCCGCCGGGCCGGCGGATCGCCTCCAGCGTGGCCCTCAGCCGCTCCGAGGTGAGGTCCAGGGTCCGGGCGGCCACGGGAAGCCGCTCCTCCTCGTACGTGTCCAGCAGCTCCGCGCCCGCGTGACCGGCGAGCACCAGACCCAGCTTCCAGCCCAGGTTGAACGCGTCCTGAATGCCGGTGTTCATGCCGAGGCCGCCCGCGACGGCGTGGACGTGCGCCGCGTCGCCCGCGAGGAAGACCCGCCCGGCACGGAAACGGTCCGCCATGCGCACGTTGACCCGGTACGTCGACAGCAGCTCGGCCCGCGTCAGGGCCCGGCCGGGCAGCGCGGTGTGGCGGGCGAGCAGCCGCCGGAACCCGTCGGCGCTGGGCGCGAGCGGCCGGCCCCGCCCGTCCCGCTCCGGCCCGGCCTGGAACCACCAGCCCGTCCGCGTACCGGGGATCGGACAGAGCATGACAGCGCCGTCCTCGTCGAACCACTGGTGCCAGCGGGTACGGTCCAGGGCGCCGTCGGCCAGGTCGACATCGCCGCAGACCATCACCTGGTCCTCGGCGGTGGTCCCCTCGAACCCGATCCCGAGCAGCTTCCGTACGGCGCTGTGGGCGCCGTCGCACCCGACGACGTACCGCGCGCGTTCCGTCCGGCCCTCCGCGAACGTCACGTCCACGTGCCGCCCGCCGGGCCCCTCCGTCAGTCCCGTGGCCTCGCGGCCCAGCTCGACGCGGACGCCGTACCCGGCCAGCCGGTCGCGGAGGATCTCCTCCAGCCGCCACTGGGCGATCAGCCGGCCCCGGCCGTAGGGGGCGTCCGGGGACGGTGCGCAGTGCGCCCACGGATCGGTCTCCGCGACCGGGAGGCGGTCGCGGTACTTCAGCATCGGCAGCGGGGCCGAACCGGCGGCGAGCACCTCCTCGGCCACCCCGAGGCCGTCCAGGATCTCCAGGGACCGGGCGTTGGGTCCCTTGGCGCGCGAGGTGCGAGGAGGCACGGGGGACCGGTCCACGATCCGTACGGCGGCCCCGCGCCGGGCCAGATCGCAGGCCAGTACCAGCCCGGTGGGTCCCGCTCCCACGATGAGTACGTCGGTCATGCCCATGCCTCTCCTTCGGTCACGCTTCCGGTCGCCCGTGACCAGAGAAACGTAACCAAGTAAGAAAAGCAACTAGGTAATCTTTTGTTGAGCGGGGTTCGGGGTCGCGGTCGCCGGGGCTGCGGCCGCCGTCGCCAGCAGCTCCGCCGCCAGCGCCCGGTTGCGCCGTGCGGTGCGCAGCGCGTCCCAGGTCAGCAGCGCCAGGGCGAGCCAGACGAGGGCGAACCCGGCCCACCGCTCGGGCGGCATCGCCTCGTGGAAGTACAGGACGCCCAGACCGAACTGGAAGACCGGAGCCAGGTACTGGAGGAGCCCCAGCGTGGACAGCGGCACACGGATCGCCGCCGCGCCGAAGCAGATCAGCGGGAGCGCGGTGACGATGCCCGTCGCGGCGAGCAGGAACCCGTGCCCCGCGCCCCCGGCCGTGAACGTCGACCCGCCGGTCGCGGCCAGCCAGAGCAGGAAGCCGAGCGCGGGCACGAAGAGCACGGCGGTCTCGGCGGCCAGGGACTCCAGACCGCCCATGTTCACCTTCTTCTTCACCAGGCCGTACGTGGCGAAGGAGAACGCCAGCACCAGCGAGACCCAGGGCGGCTTGCCGTACCCGATCGCCAGGACGAGGACGGCGGCCGCACTGGTGGCCACCGCGACCCACTGGGCGGGCCGCAGCCGCTCGCCCAGCAGCAGGACGCCCAGGGCGATGGTGACCAGCGGATTGATGAAGTAGCCGAGCGAGGCCTCGACGACGTGCCCGTTGTTCACGGCCCAGATGTACAGGCCCCAGTTGACGGAGATCGTCGCCGCCGCCACCGATATCAGGCCCAGCTTGCGCCGGTCGCGGACCAGCTCGCCGATCCAGGCCCAGCGGCGGACGGCCAGCAGGGCGACGGCGACGACGCCCAGCGACCAGACCATCCGGTGGGCGAGGATCTCGATCGCCCCGGAGGGTTCGAGCAGCGGCCAGAACAGCGGGACCAGGCCCCACATCCCGTACGCGCCGATTCCGTACAGCAGGCCCGCCCGCTGCTCGTTCTTGCCCTCCACGTGTGCCCTCCCGGCCTGCCCGCGCGCGCCGGCCGTATCCGGCCGACGGCACGACGGTAGCGCCGGAAGGGCTTCGTGTCATAGCCGTCTCACGGAAACGCTCATGACAGTGCCGCGTGTGAGGTCTGAGGGGGCGCGTCGCGGCTCAGGCGGCGGAGAGGGCGGCGCGCACGGTCTCGGCGAGGGGTGTGGTCGGACGGCCGATGAGCCGGGCGAGGTCGCCGCTCGTCCCCGCGAGGCGCCCGCGCTCGATCGCCTCGTCGACGTCGACGAGGATCGCGGCGAAGCCCTCGGGCAGCCCCGCGCCGACCAGGATCTCCTGGTGCGCGGCGGCCGGGACGTTGTTGTACGCGATCGTCTCGCCGGTCAGCTCGGAGATCACCGCAGCGTACTCGGCGAGCGACCAGGCGGTGTCGCCGCTCAGCTCGTAGGCCGTGTTCAGGTGGCCGTCGCCGGTCAGGACGGCGGCCGCGGCGGCGGCGTAGTCGGCCCGGGTGGCGGAGGCGACGCGGCCCTCGCCCGCGTTGGCCACGACCGCGCGGTGCTCCAGGACCGGGGCCAGGTTGGCGGTGTAGTTCTCCGTGTACCAGCCGTTGCGCAGGAAGGTGTACGGCAGCCCGGAGTCGAGGATCAGCTGCTCGGTGGCTTTGTGCTCGTCGGCCAGGGCGAAGTCCGCGTCCGGTCCGCCGAGGATGCCGGTGTACGCGAGCTGGGCGACGCCCGCCGCCCTGGCCGCGTCGATGACCGCGGCGTGCTGCGCCACCCGCCGGCCCACCTCGCTGCCGGAGATCAGCAGCACCCGGTCGCCGGACCGGAAGGCTCCGGCGAGGGTCTCGGGGGCGCTGTAGTCCGCGATGCGCAGCTCCACGCCCCGGGCGGCCAGTGCGGCGGCCTTCTCCTTGTCGCGCACGACCGCGACGACCTCGCCGGCCGGGACCGTGGCCAGCAGGGCGTCGACGACGAGGCGGCCGAGTGCGCCAGTGGCTCCGGTGACAACGATGCTCATGGGGGGCTCCGATTTCGATCAGCTGGTGCGTTTCCGCGCTTCTGACACCATCCTAGGGGAAGCGCTAACTCTGAGAAAGTACCCACTTTGAAGTAAGGTACTGGCATGGCAGTGAGTGACGTGCGTGCAGCGGGTGGGGTGAGCGCGGTGGGGGCGGTGAGCAGGGTCGGGGGCGGCAAGCAGCCCATGTGCCCGTCCCGGCTGATCCTGGAGCATGTGACGAGCCGCTGGGGCGTGCTCGTTCTGGTGGCGCTGCTGGAGCGCTCGTACCGCTTCAGCGAACTGCGCCGCGAGGTGGGCGGCGTCAGCGAGAAGATGCTGGCCCAGACCCTTCAGACGCTTGAGCGCGACGGTTTCGTCCACCGGGACGCGAAGCCGGTGATCCCGCCGCGGGTGGACTACACGCTCACGCCGCTCGGTAACGAGGCCGCCGAACAGGTGCGGGCCCTCGCCCGCTGGACCGAACGCCAGGTGGACGCGGTGCGGGCGGCACGCGAGGCATACGACGGGGCCCGGGCCCGATCCTGCGGGGATCGGGCCCGGGCCCCGGGCGGTGTGCCGATGGGCTGACGGCGCCGGCTCAGCCGATGACCGTCCAGGTGTCGTTGCCCGCGAGGAGCGAGCCGAGGTCGCCCTTGCCGTCGCGATCGACGGCGGCGTCCAGCTGGTCCGACATCAGAGTGTCGTAGACGGGCCGCTCGACACTGCGCAGCACCCCGATCGGGGTGTGGTGCAGCGTGTCCGCGTCGGCGAGCCGGGACAGCGCGAACGCCGTCGTGGGCGATTGCGCGTGGGCGTCGTGGACGAGGACCTGTGAGCGGTTCTCCTCAGTGACGGCCACGACCTGGAGGTCGCCGGTGGCCGGATCGCGGACGACGCCCTTGGGCTCCTGGGAGCCGAAGAGGATCGGCTGCCCGTGTTCGAGGCGGATCACGGCCTCGGCGGCCTGTTCCTTGTCCTTCAGGACCTCGAAAGCGCCGTCGTTGAAGATGTTGCAGTTCTGGTAGATCTCCACCAGCGCCGTGCCGGAGTGCTCGGCGGCCGCGCGCAGCACGCTCGTGAGGTGCTTGCGGTCGGAGTCGACCGTCCGCGCCACGAACGTCGCCTCCGCGCCGATGGCCAGCGACACCGGGTTGAAGGGAGCGTCGAGCGACCCCATCGGCGTCGACTTGGTGATCTTGCCCAGCTCGGAGGTCGGGCTGTACTGGCCCTTCGTCAGCCCGTAGATCCGGTTGTTGAACAGCAGGATCTTGAGGTTGACGTTGCGGCGCAGGGCGTGGATGAGGTGGTTGCCGCCGATGGAGAGCGCGTCGCCGTCACCGGTGACCACCCACACCGACAGATCCCGGCGGGAGGTGGCGAGCCCGGTCGCGATGGACGGGGCCCGGCCGTGGATGGAGTGCATCCCGTACGTGTTCATGTAGTACGGGAAGCGGGAGGAGCAGCCGATGCCGGAGACGAAGGTGATGTTCTCCTTCGCCAGCCCCAGCTCCGGCATGAAGCCCTGGACGGCGGCGAGGACCGCGTAGTCGCCGCAGCCGGGGCACCAGCGCACTTCCTGGTCCGACTTGAAGTCCTTCATGGACTGCTTCGCCTCGGCCTTCGGCACCAGCTGCAGCAGTTCGTTGTGCCGCAGTTCGTCGGTGTCAGGCATCGATGGCCTCCTTGAGGGCCGTGGCGAGCTGCTCGGCCTTGAACGGCATTCCGTTGACCTGGTTGTAGCTGTGGGCGTCGACCAGATACTTCGCCCGCAGCAGCATCGCGAGCTGGCCGAGGTTCATCTCCGGCACGACGACCTTGTCGTAGCGCTTCAGTACCTCGCCGAGATTCTTCGGGAAGGGGTTGAGATGGCGCAGGTGGGCCTGGGCGATGGGCGCCCCCGCGGCGCGCAGGCGGCGTACGGCGGCGGTGATCGGCCCGTACGTCGACCCCCAGCCGAGCACCAGCGTCGCCGCCCCGGCCGGGTCGTCGACCTCGAGGTCGGGAACCTCGATGCCGTCGACCTTGGCCTGGCGCGTGCGGACCATGAAGTCGTGGTTGGCCGGGTCGTAGGAGATGTTGCCGGTGCCGTCCTGCTTCTCGATCCCGCCGATGCGGTGCTCCAGGCCGGCCGTCCCGGGGACCGCCCAGGGGCGGGCCAGGGTCTGCGGGTCGCGCTTGTAGGGCCAGAAGACCTCGGTGCCGTCGGCCAGGGCGTGGTTCGGCCCGGTGGCGAACGGCGTCTTGAGGTCGGGCAGCGAGTCCGTCTCCGGGATGCGCCAGGGCTCGGAGCCGTTGGCCAGATAGCCGTCGGAGAGCAGGAAGACCGGCGTCCGGTACGTCAGGGCGATCCGGGCCGCGTCGATCGCGGCGTCGAAGCAGTCCGCCGGGGTCTGCGGGGCCACGATCGGAACCGGGGCCTCACCGTTCCTGCCGTACATCGCCTGGAGCAGGTCGGCCTGCTCGGTCTTGGTCGGCAGCCCGGTCGACGGACCGCCGCGCTGGATGTCGATGATCAGCAGCGGCAGCTCCAGGGAGACCGCGAGCCCGATCGTCTCCGACTTCAGCGCCACACCGGGGCCGGACGTCGTCGTGACGCCCAGCGCCCCGCCGAACGCGGCTCCCAGCGCCGCCCCGATCCCGGCGATCTCGTCCTCGGCCTGGAAGGTCCGCACACCGAAGTTCTTGTGCCGGGACAGCTCGTGCAGGATGTCCGAGGCCGGGGTGATCGGATACGAGCCCAGGTAGAGCGGCAGGTCCGCCAGCTGCCCGGCGGCGATCAGGCCGTAGGACAGGGCGAGGTTCCCCGAGATGTTGCGGTAGGTGCCGGTGGGGAAGGCCTGTGATGCCGGGGCGACCTCGTAGGAGACCGCGAAGTCCTCCGTCGTCTCGCCGAAATTCCACCCGGCCCGGAAGGCCGCGACATTCGCCTCGGCGATCTCCGGCTTCTTCGCGAACTTGGCCCGCAGGAACGCCTCGGTCCCCTCGGTCGGCCGGTGGTACATCCACGACAGCAGCCCGAGCGCGAACATGTTCTTGGACCGCTCGGCCTCCTTGCGGGGGAGCCCGAACTCCTTCAGCGCTTCCAGCGTCAACGTCGTCAGCGGCACCGGGTGGACGTTGTAGGCCTCCAGCGAACCGTCCTCCAGCGGACTGGTCGCATACCCCACCTTCGCCATCGGCCGCTTCGTGAACTCGTCGGTGTTCACGATGATTTCCGCGCCGCGCGGTACGTCGTCGATGTTCGCCTTCAGCGCGGCGGGATTCATCGCGACCAGGACGTTGGGGGCGTCGCCCGGAGTAAGAATGTCATGATCGGCAAAGTGGAGCTGAAAGGAGGAGACCCCCGGCAGCGTGCCTGCGGGGGCGCGGATCTCTGCCGGGAAGTTCGGCAGGGTGGAGAGATCGTTGCCGAAGGAAGCGGTCTCCGAGGTGAACCGGTCACCCGTGAGTTGCATACCGTCACCCGAGTCGCCCGCGAATCGGATGATCACCCGGTCCAGGCGGCGGACTTCCTTCCCGTCGCCGCCCGTGGTTCCCGTCGTACCTGACAGGGGCGCTCGCTGGCCCCCGAGGACGGCGTCGTTGGCCTCATCGGCCTTCTCTGCCGCACTACTGACCTGGCTCGTCACTGAACTGGACCTCCCTTGGGGCGGCGGTTCGGAACCGTCCGGCGGCCGGCGGATCCCGGAGGCCACCCTACGTCTGCGTAGGTTGCCCTCCAGAAACCGATCATATGGTGGACGCTGTTTTGAGACACCCTTTTAGTAAGGCTTGTCATGCTATGCCGACCCTCGATCGTGGGATGGAGATGCCTGCCCTCTGGGCCTTTGGCCCTAGGTCCCTCACCTTCTCCGCCCCCACCCGGGGCGCCTTCGGGCACTTCTTCGACTGCTCAATATCTGGCAGAGTGTCAGGTCTCTAGGAGTTCAGGTAGGTCAGCACGGCGAGGACGCGCCGGTGGTCGCCGTCGCTGGGTGAGAGCCCCAGCTTCAGAAAGATGTTGCTGACGTGCTTCTCGACCGCCCCGTCGCTCACCACGAGCTGCCGGGCGATGGCGGAGTTCGTCCGGCCCTCGGCCATCAGACCGAGGACCTCCCGCTCGCGCGGCGTCAGCCCGGCCAGCACATCCTGCTTGCGGCTGCGGCCCAGCAGCTGCGCCACCACTTCCGGGTCCAGCGCCGTCCCGCCCTGCGCCACCCGGACGACCGCGTCCACGAACTCGCGGACCTCGGCCACCCGGTCCTTCAGCAGATACCCCACCCCGCGGCTGCTGCCTGCCAGCAGCTCCGTGGCGTACTGCTCCTCCACGTACTGGGAGAGGACCAGCACCCCGATGCCCGGGTAGTCCTTCCGCAGCCGCACTGCCGCGCGCACTCCCTCGTCGGTGTGCGTCGGTGGCATCCGCACGTCGGCGACCACCACATCGGGAAGCGCCTGCTCGGCGTCGAGCTCCGCCACGGTCTTGAGCAGCGCCTCCGCGTCCCTGACCCCCGCGACCACGTCGTGCCCGAGATCGGTGAGCAGCCGGGTGAGCCCCTCCCGGAGCAGGACCGAATCCTCGGCGATGACCACGCGCACCCTGTTCTCCACGTTCTCCACGACTGCGAGTCCCCCACTTTTCGAATATGCCGCGTTGCCCGCGGCCTCGCACGCCGACGCCCGACCCACCGTGCGCCGGGCCTCGACCGTCCCAGCATCCCAGGACCCGGACTCGGATGGGGGACCTGTGGATAACCCACGCGGACCGGTGAGGGGGAGAGGGCCGGGGAAGGGGATGGCAAGGGCAAGTGCAACGACAAGAAGAAGAGGGGAGAAGGAGAGGCAGGGGCGCAGCGGGAAAGGGGCCGGCCCGGTGGGAAGAGGGGGCCGGCCCCGGCAAGGAGCGAGGGAGGGACGAGGTCGCTCGTCCGGGTCAGCCGCGCCAGGGCAGCTCGGCTGTGACCGTCGTCGGGCCGCCGGTCGGGGAGTCGACCACCAGCACCCCGTCCACGGCGTCCAGCCGCTCCGCCAGTCCGGCCAGACCGCCGCCCGAGGCCGGCGACGCCCCACCCCGGCCGTTGTCCGTGACCTGGAGCATCAGCCGGTCGCCCGCCCGCCACACATCGACCGTGGCCCGGGTCGCCCGGGCGTGCTTGCTGATGTTCTGGAGCAGCTCCGAGACGGTGAAATACGCGATCCCCTCGATCGCCTGCGCCGGACGCGCGTCCAGGTCCACCTCGACGGTCACAGGCACGGTGCAGCGGGAGGCTATCGCCGAGAGCGCGGCGTCCAGGCCCCGGTCGGTGAGGACGGCGGGGTGGATGCCGCGGGCCAGGTCGCGCAGCTCCTGCAGGGCCACCTTCACCTCGCCATGCGCCTCGTCGACCATGCGGGCCGCGGCCTCGGGATCGTCGGCGAGCTTCTCCTTCGCCAGGCCCAGATCCATCGCGAGGGCGACCAGACGGGCCTGGGCGCCGTCGTGCAGGTCGCGTTCGATCCGGCGCAGGTCGGCGGCGGCGGTGTCCACCACCACGCCCCGGTCCGACTCCAGCTCGGAGACCCGGGTGGCCAGCCGGGAGGGCCCCAGCAGTCCGGTGACCATCAGGCGGTCCACCGTCAGCAGACCCCGCACGACCCAGGGCGCCGCCATCACCAGCACCAGTCCCACCGCCCCGGTCACCGCCAGCTCGGCGGGCGTGTTCAGATACTCCTCGTGGGTGCGGTCCCCGTACAACTGGATGCCGTCCTGCCCGGCGAACATCGGGAAGAACCAGAACCACAGCGGGTAGGTCAGCGCCGCCAGACCGTACGTCCAGAACGAGATCGCGACGACGAATGTGAACGTGGCCCACGGGAAGTGCAGCAGCGTGTACAGCAGGTGCCGCCAGGACGCCCCGCTCTTGAGCACCGCCCCCATCCAGGACATCGGGCCGCCGGTCTTCCCCCGTACCCGCTCCGGATCTGCCACCTCCACCCGCAGCAGCGCCCGCGCCCGGTGCCGCTCCAGCGTCCCGAAGCCCCGGCACACGGCGAGGCCGACGGCGAGGACCGGTATCCCGACGAAGGTGACCATCAGGCCCGCGCTCAACGACGTCATGGTGACCGCGAAGACGAACATCACCGTGCTGAGCGGGAAGCTCAGCAGCGCGTAGAGGAGCTCGCTCCAGGCACGGGCCTCCAGCGGCGCACGCAGCGGCGCGGGGAGGAAATGCCTCGTCCGGGTCTTCACCCCGAAGCCGGGGGCGGAACCCTCGTGCTTCCGGTCCCGCGTGTCCGGTCCGTATGCCGTGGCCATGAGTCCCGTCCGTTCCGTCTCTGTCTCAGTCTCTCAGTGGGCTGTCCGTGGGGTGTGCGCCGCCGTGGCGCCGGAGGCGGCCCGTGACCACGGACCGCTCTTCCCCCGTTCTCCCTCCAGGGTGCTGGCCGGCGGCCTTCCGCACCATGAGGTCCCTCTCCGTATCCGACCGGGGGTTTTCCCTACCCCCGGTCGGATACGGAGGTCATGCCGTCCGTGCGGTCACGCGTCCGTGCGGTCATGCCGTTTCATGCGGCCGCGACGGTCCGGTCGCGCCAGGGCAGCTCGGCGGTGACGGTCGTCGGCCCGCCCTCCGGCGAGTCCACGACGAACACCCCGTCGACCGCGTCGAGCCGCTCGGCGAGCCCGGCCAGCCCCGAACCGCCGTCCAACCGGGCCCCGCCCCCGCCGTCGTCCGTGACCTGGAGCATCAGCCGGTCCCCCGACCGCCACACGTCGACGGAGGCCGACCGCGCACCGCTGTGCTTGCTGATGTTCTGAAGGAGCTCCGAGACGGTGAAATACGCGATCCCCTCGATCGCCTCGGCCGGACGTCCCCGAAGCCCCACCGACACCTTGACCGGGACCGTGCAGCGGGAGGCGATGGCGGAGAGTGCGGCGTCCAGGCCCCGGTCGGTGAGGACGGCGGGGTGGATGCCGCGGGCCAGGTCGCGCAGCTCCTGCAGGGCCACCTTGATCTCGCCGTGGGCCTCGTCGACCATGCGGGCCGCGGCCTCGGGGTCGTCGGTGAGCTTCTCCTTCGCCAGGCCGAGCCCCATGGCGAGGGCGACCAGGCGGGCCTGGGCGCCGTCGTGCAGGTCGCGTTCGATCCGGCGCAGGTCGGCGGCGGCGGTGTCCACCACCACGCCCCGGTCCGACTCCAGCTCGGCGATACGCCGCTCCAACTCGTCCGACGGGGACAGCAGCCCGCGCACCATCGACCGGTCCACCGTCGTCAGCCCCCGCGCGATGAACGGCAGCACCGGCCACAGGACGAACAGGCTCACCACCGTCACCGCGAACGTCAGCACCCCCCACGGCAGTCGGACGAACCCGTACAACAACGCCCGCCAGCCCACCGGGTCCTTCAGCCCCGCCCAGAGCCGGACGAAGAACCCCTGGTCCCGGTGGCCGCGCCCCAGCGGACTCGGCTCCTCCACCCGCACGCCGAGCATCCACCGCGCCCGCCGCCGCTCCAGCCCGCCCAGCAGCCGAGAGCCCTGGAGCCCGCCGACCAGCAGCGGCAGACCGATCACGGTGAGGGACAGTCCGGCGCCCACGCTGATCACAACAACGCTGTAGACGAACCCGACGACGGCCACCGGCAGATTGGCGAGCAGATACGCGATCTCCCGCCAGGTCCACCGGTCGAGGGCGAAGCGGGCAGGCGGCAGCCGGTCGGGGTCCGGCAGGGAGGGGCTCATGGTCATACCCCCAGCCTGCCGGGCCCCACCCACGCACACCATGGGGCTCGTGGGTGGGGGTGAAGTAGGGATAACCCCACCCGATGTCCGACGCGGCTGCTTACGCTCCGTTTAGCAGGCCCTAGACTCCCGTGCGTACAGAACCCGTGTGCACGCAACGGGCACGCGGACAGACGCGGACGACGAGGGAGCGAGGGGCGGACGTGGCCGACGTTACGGACGTGACCGGCGTGGCGGACGCGGCGGGCATGACCGGGGTGTCCGGCGTTCCGGTGTCCGGCGTTCCGGGGGACGGACCCACCGCACTCGCCTCCGAGTACTTCCAGAGCTATTCGGTCATCGGCCTGCTCGCCCTGGTCGGCGTCCTGTTCGTCGCCGTGGCCTTCGGGGCCGGGCGACTGCTGCGCCCCATCGTGCCCACCCCGGAGAAGCTGCTCACCTACGAATGCGGCGTCGACCCGGTCGGCGAGGGCTGGGCGCACACCCAGGTGCGCTACTACGTCTACGCGTTCCTGTACGTGATCTTCGCGGTCGACTCCATCTTCCTTTTCCCGTGGGCCACGGTGTTCGCGGCGCCGGGGTACGGCGCGACGACCCTGGTCGAAATGTTCATCTTCCTCGGCTTCCTGGCCGTGGGACTGCTCTACGCATGGAAGAAGGGCGTCCTCGCATGGGCCTGACGAGCCGGCCGAACCCCGCGTCGCAGCAGCCCGCGTCCCCGCCTCCCGCCGACCCGGTCCTCCTCCCCGAGCCCAAGCGCCTCGGCGTGCTCTCGCGGCTCGCACCGGAGCCGATGAAGGTCGTCCTCAACTGGGGCCGCCGTTACAGCCTCTGGGTCTTCAACTTCGGACTCGCCTGCTGTGCCATCGAGTTCATCGCCGCGTCCATGGCCCGCCACGATTTCATCCGGCTCGGGGTGATCCCGTTCGCCCCCGGACCCCGTCAGGCCGACCTCATGATCGTGTCCGGCACGGTGACGGACAAGATGGCCCCGGCCGTGAAGCGGCTGTACGAGCAGATGCCCGAACCGAAGTACGTCATCTCCTTCGGCGCCTGCTCCAACTGCGGCGGCCCCTACTGGGACTCGTACTCCGTGACCAAGGGTGTCGACCAGATCATCCCCGTCGATGTGTACGTACCCGGCTGCCCGCCCAGGCCCGAAGCGCTGCTCCAGGGCATCCTCAAGCTCCAGGAGAAGATCGCGCGGGAATCCCTCGCCGAGCGGTACGCCTCCGGTGGGACAGGTGGCGGGCCGTCCACCGAGGCCCTGCGCAGCGGTCTCGTCGCCGCGCCGGCGGCCGCTTCCCGACCGGACGAGGAGGGGCGGCGATGAGCGATCGCGACCAGCACGCGGAGTCCGCTGCCGGGGCCGAGGCATACGACCGGCTGCCGGACGCGGTCACCGACGTGTTCGGCGACGAGGCCACGGCGGAGTCGTCGTACGACCTGCTGACCGTCGACGTCCCCGCCGCCGACTGGCTCACCGCGCTGCAGACCGCCCGCGACGAACTCGGGTGCACCTATTTCGACTGGCTCAGCGCCGTGGACGAACCGGGCGTCGGCTTCCGCGTCTGCGCCCATGTAGCGGCCCTCGGCACGGGTACGGTGCGGCGGCTGATGGTCCGCACGACCGTGCCGCACGACGCGGCGGTGCTGCCCAGCGCCATCGACGTGTACGCGGGCGCGGCCTGGCACGAGCGCGAGACGCACGAGATGTTCGGCGTCGCGTTCGACGGCCACCCCCATCTCGTACCGCTGCTGCTGCCGGAAGGCTTCGAAGGCCACCCGCTGCGCAAGGACTTCGTCCTGGCCGCGCGCGTCGCGAAGGCCTGGCCCGGGGCGAAGGAGCCCGGGGAGCCGGCAGAGGGCCACACCGGTCCCAAGCGACGCGCGATGCTCCCGCCCGGCGTCCCCGACCCCAACGAATGGGGCCCTCTGAAGGGACAACTCCCCCCGGCCGCCGCCCGCCCGACCCGGGCCGCCCGCCCCGCGGCCGACCGCCCGCCCCGCCGCACCCGCACGGCGGGCGAGGGCTCGGCGGCACAACGCGCCACGACACCCGGCCCGAAGGCCACCGCGCCGCCTGGTACGGCTGCCCCCATGACCTCCGGCACGCAGGCGCCCGACGTGGCCGGTGCCGCTGCCCGGGAGGCCCCCACGGCGGCCGGTGCGCGGACACCCGCCCCCACGACACCGGCGACCCCTGCGTCCCCGGACGTGCCCGCGTCTGCGGGGGCACCCGATGGGCCCGAGGCCCCGGGGACTCCCGCCGCGACCCGTCCCCGCCGGTCCCGGTCGGCTTCAGAGGGCTCGGCCGGCCAGCAGCCGCCCGCCGATGGTCCCGCGGAGGCCCCGCCCGCCCCGGCACGCCGTTCCCGCTCGGCGTCGGATGGTTCGGCGAGCCAACGCCCGGAGCCGGACGGGGAAGGGACCACCCCGGCAGGCCGTTCCCGCTCGGCGTCGGACGGCTCGGCCGGCCGGCGTCCCGAGCCGGGCGAATCACCCGCGCCGCCGACGGCCGGCCCGCGCCGTTCCCGCTCCGCCTCCGGAGGCTCGGCCAGCCGGCGTTCGGCGTCGGGCGCGACCGAGGGCACGCCGTCGCGTCCGCCCCGGGTGCGCAGCACGGACGCCCCGTGGCACGACGCGCAGCCGGCCTTCGACGAACCGGAGGGGCCGGAGGCCGAGTCTCCGGACGCGCCTTCCCAGCCCTTCCGGCGTTCGCTGAGCGGGGACACGGGGGCGGAGCCCCCGGTTCGGGAAGGGGCGGGCAGGGGAGAAGCCCCGCGCAGCGGCCCCACCCCCACCCCCACCCCCACGCCCAGCGACAACCCGGAACCGAGCGACGCCCCGGACTCCGGCAACGCCTCAGACCCGAGCGACACCTCGGACCCCAGCGACAAGCCCACCCCCGACGAACAACCCCCCACCCCAGACAGCCCCGCTCCAGACCACCCCGCCGGAGGCGATCCCGAGTGAACGACGTGTCCGACGTCGCCCTCCGTCTGGCCGTCGTCTTCGTCGTGTTCCTGGTCGCCCCCCTCCTCGTGGGCCAGACGGAACACAAGGTGATGGCCCACATGCAGGGCCGCCTGGGCCCCATGTACGCAGGCGGCTTCCACGGCTGGGCCCAGCTCGTCGCGGACGGCGTGAAGTTCGCGCAGAAGGAGGACGTGGTCCCGGCCGCCGCCGACCGCCGTGTCTTCCAGCTCGCCCCCGCCGTCGCCCTCCTCCCGTACCTCCTCGTCCTCGCCGTCATCCCCCTCGGCCCCGGCGACGGCGCGGTCGGCCAGGTCGTCGACGCGGGCATCTTCTTCGTACTCGCCGTCATGGGCATCGGCGTCCTCGGCTCGCTCATGGCCGGCTGGGCATCCGCCAACAAGTTCTCCCTGCTCGGCGGTCTCCGTACCGCCGCGCAACTCCTCTCCTACGAGCTGCCGATGCTCCTGGCCGCCGCCTCCGTGGCCATGGCGGCCGGCACGGTCTCCCTCACCGGCATCCTCGACGCCTTCGCGTGGTGGTGGCTGCCCTGGCAGATCGTCGGCGCCCTGGTCTTCTTCGTGGCCGGACTCGCCGAACTCCAGCGGCCGCCGTTCGACATGCCGGTGGCCGACTCCGAGATCATCTTCGGCGCGTACACCGAGTACACCGGTCTGCGCTTCGCCCTGTTCCTCCTCGCCGAGTACGCGGGCATCGTCATCCTGTGCGCCCTGACCACCGTCCTCTTCCTCGGCGGCTGGCACGGCCCGTTCGGCGCCGACGGACTCGGGTGGCTCTGGACCCTCCTCAAGACCGCCCTCCTCGCGTTCGTCGTCATCTGGCTGCGCGTCAGCTACCCGCGCCTGCGTGAGGACCAGTTGCAGAAGCTCGCCTGGACCACCCTCGTCCCGCTCGCCCTCGCGCAGATCGCGCTCACCGGCATCGTGAAGGTGGCGATCAACTGATGCCCCCGATCCCCGGATCCGGCCTGGCCAAAGGTCTTGCCGTCACCCTGCGCACGATGACGAAGAAGACCGTCACCGCGCAGTACCCGGACACCCAGCCCGAACTCCCGCCCCGCTCCCGGGGCGTCATCGGGCTGTTCGAGGAGAACTGCACGGTCTGCATGCTCTGCGCCCGTGAGTGCCCCGACTGGTGCATCTACATCGACTCCCACAAGGAGACGTCGCCGCCCGCCGCCCCCGGCGGCCGTGAGCGCAGCCGGAACGTCCTCGACCGCTTCGCCATCGACTTCTCCCTCTGCATGTACTGCGGTATCTGCATCGAGGTCTGCCCCTTCGACGCGCTGTTCTGGTCACCCGAGTTCGAGTACGCGGAGACGGACATCCACGAACTCACCCACGAGCGGGACAAGCTCCGCGCGTGGATGTGGACCGTGCCGGAGCCGCCCGCCCTCGACCCCGGCGCCGAGGAGCCCAAGGAGATCGCCGCCGCCCGCAAGGCCGCGGACAAGATCGCCGCCCAACGCGCACAGGAACAGCAGGAACACCGCCAACAGCCGGACGAAGAGGGAGGAACCGCGTGATGCTGCACACCGCTCCTCCGCTGCTCACCTCCGCCGCGGGCGACCACCCCGGCTTCCTCTCCCCGTCCGGCGTCGAGATCGCGTTCCTCCTCGTCGGCCTCGCCACCCTCGGCGCCGCCGTCATCACCGTCACCACCAGGCAACTGGTGCACGCCGCGCTCTGGCTCGTCGTCGCGCTCGGCGGACTGGCCGTCGAGTACCTCCTGCTCACCGCGGAGTTCATCGCCTGGGTCCAGGTACTGATCTACGTCGGCTCCATCGTCGTCCTCCTCCTCTTCGGCCTGATGCTCACCCGGGCCCCCATCGGACGCTCCCCGGACGCCGACTCGGGCAACCGGTCGGTGGCCTTCGGTGTGGCCCTCGCCTCGGCCGCCGCCCTCGTCTGGGTCGTCGTGGACGCCTTCCGCACGACGTGGATCGACCTCGACGGGCCGGTCCAGGGCTCCACCGCCGTCACCGGAGCCTTCCTCTTCCGGAACTGGGTCCTCCCCTTCGAGGCGCTCTCCGTCCTCCTGCTCGCCGCTCTCGTCGGCGCGATCGTCCTGTCCCGCAAACGCGACACGGGCACGGGCACGGACTCCACGGGCCGCCGCGGCCCGACCAGCACGCCCGGCACACCCGGCACACCCGGCACACCCGGCAAGGAGCAGCAGCGCTGATGCACCTCGCCTATCCCGCCGTTCTCGCCGCCCTCCTCTTCTGCGTCGGCCTCTACGGTGTCCTCGCCCGCCGCAACGCGATCCTGGTCCTGATGTCCGTCGAGCTGATGCTCAACGCCGTCAACCTCAACCTCGTGGCCTTCGACGTCTGGCTCCGCGACACCCTCCACTCCGGCCAGGCCCTCACGCTCTTCACCATCGCCATCGCCGCCGCGGAGATCGGCATCGGTCTCGCGATCGTCCTGGCCGTCTACCGCAACCGGGGCACCTCCGACATCGACCGGCTCCGCGACACCGCCGAGACGGACGAGGCGGAAACACTCCCCGAGACCGCAGAGACCGCCACCGCCGTGACCGCCACCGCCGTGACCGGCGCCGCCGGGACGACCTCCGCCGAAGCGAACGAGTCCCCGGGGAAGACGAAGAAGGCAGAGGCCACCAGGTGACCACCACGACCCTCGCCGCCCTCGTCCCCCTCCTCCCGTTCCTCGGCGCCCTCGGCGGGCTCGCCGTCGGGCGCACCGCCCCCGGCTTCGTCCGCCCGCTGGCGATCCTCCCCACCCTCACCGCGGCCGTCCTCGCCGTGCTCGTCGCCGTCCGCCAGGGCGGCGGCCGAGCCCTCGACGCCGCGACCCAGCTCACGCCCACCGGCTCGGTCCCGATCGACCTGGCGCTGCACCTCGACGGCTTCGCCGTGCTGGTCGCCGTCCTCGTCACCGTCGTCGCCACGTGCGTACAGCTCTACTCCACGGCCTACCTCCGCGACGACGCCCGCTACCCCTCCTACGCGGCCCTCGTCTCCCTCTTCACCTCCGCGATGCTCCTGGTCGTCTACTCCGGCGACCTGATGGTGCTCCTGGTCGGCTGGGAGATCATGGGCATTTGCTCGTACTTCCTCGTCGGCCACTACTGGGAGACGCCCGAAGCCCGGGCCGCCTCCCTCAAGGCCTTCCTGGTCACCAAACTCGGCGACGTCCCCTTCCTGATCGGCCTGTTCGCGCTCGCCGCCGACACCGGCAGCTTCCGGATCACCAAGATCCTCGCCGCCGTCGCCCACGGCGGGCTGGAGCACCCCACGCTCATCGCCCTGCTGCTCCTCGCGGGCGTCGCGGGCAAGTCGGCGCAGTTCCCCCTGCACACCTGGCTGCCCGACGCGATGGCCGGCCCCACCCCCGTCTCCGCGCTCATCCACGCCGCGACGATGGTCGCCGCCGGCATCTACTTCGTGGCCCGCCTGCTGCCCGTCTTCGCGGCCTCCGGCGCGGCGCTCGTCGTCCTCGCCGTGATGGCCGCCGTCACGATGATCGGGTCCGGACTCGCCGCCCTCGCCCAGGACGACATCAAACGCGTCCTCGCCTACTCGACGATCGGTCAGCTCGGCTACATGTCGGGCGCCCTCGCCGTCGGCGACCGGGGCGCGGCCGTCTTCCACCTCATCTCGCACGGTGCGTTCAAAGCCGTCCTCTTCCTCGCCGCGGGCGTCGTCATCCACGCCGCGGGCACCAACTCGCTCGCCGCCATGTCCCGGATGAGCGGCCTCGCCCGCCGTATCCCCGACGCCTACTGGACGATGACCGTCGCGCTCCTCGCGCTGGCCGCCATCCCGCCGTTCGCCGGCTTCTTCTCCAAGGAAGCCGTCCTCGTCGCCGCCGAGCACACCGCGCTGGGGGACCGGACCGTCGCCCCGGCCGCCGCGGGCTGGACGATCCTGATCGCCGGGCTCCTCGCCGCCGTCCTGACCGCCTCCTACGCCGTACGCCTCTGGCTCCTCGCCTTCCGCGGCCGCGGGGCCGAAATCCCCGACCACGGCAAGCAGCCCCTCGCCATGACCTCCGTCCTGTGGATCCTGGCCGTCCCCACCATCGGCTTCGGCCTCACCGCCGGCCTGCTCGGCGACTGGTTCGACGGGCACGGCCTCACGCCGTCCCTCACCACCGCCGTCCTCTCGACCGGCGTCACGCTCGTCGGCGGCCTCGTCACCTACGGCGCCTGGCGGCACACCACCGCCCTTGCCGCCCGAACCCCCATCGGGGCCGTGGCCGCCCACCCGGGCGCCGAACCCGCTCTCGTCGAAGCCGAGGCCATGACGTCCCACACCGCCGTCTACGGCACCATCGCGGACGCCCCCGACCCGGCCGACCCCGGCAGGCTCCTCCTGGGCCCGCTGCACCGCCACGCGGTCACCGGCTTCCACCTCGACGCCCTGTACACGGCGCTGTTCGTCCGGCCGGTCCGGGCAGCCGCCCACCTCGTCCGCTTCCTGGACCGCGAGGTCGTCGACACCTACGTCAACGGGACGGGCGCCGTCACCCGCCTCCTCGGCACCGCGGTCCGCCGGGCCCAGACCGGCAACGTGCAGACCTACGTCAGCGCCCTGCTCGCCGGGTCCCTCGCCCTGGCGATCGCCGCCGTCGTCTTCGCCAACGTCAACGCGGGGTCGTGACCGTGATCGATATCAGCCCGTCCGTGATGCAGTTCCTCCTGGCGTTCATCGTCGTCGCCCCGCTCCTCGGCGCCCTCGCGGCCCTGCTGCCCGCCCCGCCCGGGCTCAAGGGGAAGAACCCCGACCAGGCCGTGCTCCGCCACGGCGTGACCGTCACCGGGGCCGTCCTCGTCGCCGCGATCGTCCTGGCCGCGGGCTTCGACCACGACCACCCCGCCACGATGCAGGCGACCACCGACATCAGCTGGATCCCGGCGCTCGACGTCCGCATCCACCTCGGCATCGACGGCATCTCGCTCCCCCTCCTGGTCCTGACCGCGCTGCTGACCTTCCTCTGCGCGCTGTACAGCTACTTCAAGCTGCCCGCGGGCCCCTCACCGAAGGCGTTCGTCGCCCTCGTCCTCGTCCTGGAGTCCGGCACCCTCGCCACCTTCGCCGTCCTCGACCTGCTGCTCTTCTTCCTCGCCTTCGAGATGGTCCTCATCCCGATGTACTTCCTCATCGCCCGCTGGGGCGGCGACCAACGGCAGGCGGCCGCATGGAAGTTCATCCTCTACACGCTGCTCGGCTCGGTCGTCATGCTGCTCGGCCTCCTCCTCATCGGGTTGAAGAGCGGCACTTTCGACATGGTGGCACTCGCCACTGACAACGGCCGCGGCCTCACCACATCCGTGCAGGTCATCGCCGTACTCGCGATCGGCCTCGGGCTCGCCGTGAAGACCCCGATGTGGCCCCTGCACAGCTGGCTTCCCGACGCCCACACCGCCGCCCCGACCGTCGGATCCGTCCTCCTCGCCGGGGTCCTGCTGAAGATGGGAACGTACGGGTTCGTCCGGATCCTGCTCCCCGTCGCGCCGGACGGCATGCGCACCTTCGCGCCCTACCTCGCCGCGTTCGCCGTCGTCGGCATCGTCTACGGATCCCTCGCCTGCCTGGCCCTGGCCCGTACCGGCGCCAAGGGTGACCTCAAGCGGCTCATCGCGTACTCCTCCGTCGGCCACATGGGCTTCGTCCTGCTGGGCATCGCCACCATGACCCCCACCGGAGTCAACGGCGCGCTCTTCGCCAACATCGCCCACGGCCTCATCACCGGCCTGCTGTTCTTCCTGGTCGGCGCCGTCAAGGACCGCTACGGCACCGCCGACCTCGACACCCTCGCCGGAGCGAGGGGAGCCGCCCTCTACGGCCGGGCCCCCCGCCTCGGCGCGCTGCTCGCCTTCGCCGCCGTCGCCTCGCTCGGCCTGCCCGGACTCGCCGGGTTCTGGGGCGAGATGCTCACCCTGTTCGGCGCGTACAGCCCCGCCGAAGGCCTCAGCCGCCCCGCGTTCCGCACCTTCATGGCCATCGGGGCGTTCGGCACCCTGCTCACCGCCGCGTACATGCTCATCGTCGTCCGCCGCGTCTGCATGGGCGAGCACGCGCCCCACTCCCGACTGTCGCCCGACGAGCAGACCCCTCAAGCGGCGGACGGCCCCCAGCAGTCCGGAGCCGCCGGCTCCCCGTCGTCCGGAGGCGCCGGCCCCCGAACGGCCACCACCCCGCAGCTCGCCGACATCCACCCGTACGAAGCCGCCGCCTGGACCCCGCTGGCCGCGCTCACCGTCGTCGCCGGCCTCTGGCCCGCCGTCCTCCTCGGTCTCACCGACCCCGCCGTGCAGCAGCTTCTCGCAGGAGGCAAGTCGTGACCGCGGACCTCAGCACCACCGCCGGAAGCCTCGTCGCACAGGCCCCGGCCACGACGGCCCCCGGCACCGACGACGCCGCCGGAAGCCTCGTCGCGGCCGACGTCCCCAGCGTCGTCCAGTCCATCGACTGGCTCGCCATCGCGCCCCCCACCCTCACCGCGCTGGCCGCCCTGGCCGTCCTCGTCGCCGACCTGTTCCTGCCGGCCCACCGCAAACGGCTCCTCGGGTACGCCACCCTCATCGCGCTCGCCGCCGCCCTGGCGTTCCTCATCCCTCTGCGCTCCGGAGACCGGACCACCTTCTGCGTCACCACCGGCGCCCAGGCCTGCAGCTACGCCGCCGACCACTTCACCGTCGTCATCCAGGCCCTGGTCCTCGGCGGCGCGTTCCTCACCGTCCTGCTCTCACTCGACGACACCCGCGAGCTGCCGGCGGGGGAGTACTGGTTCCTGCTCCTGGCCTCCGCCTCGGGAGCGGCCCTGCTGCCCGCCTCCCGTGACCTCGCCACGCTCGTCGTCGCCCTCGAAGTCGCCTCCCTCCCCGCGTTCGCCCTCGTCGGCATCAAACGCGGCGACCGGCGCTCCTCCGAGGCCGCGCTGAAGTTCTTCCTCTCCTCCGTCGTCGCCACCGCCGTCATGCTCCTCGGCGTCAGCTTCGTGTACGCGGCCACCGGCACCCTGCACCTCACCGAGATCGCCGACCGTCTCGACGACGTCGCCCCGGTCCTCGACACCCTCGCCAAGACGGGGGTGGCCCTCACGCTCGTCGGCTTCGCCTTCAAGACGGCCGCCGCGCCCTTCCACTCCTGGGTCCCCGACACCTACGTCGGCGCGCCCCTCCCGATCGCCGCTTATCTCTCCGTGGTGGGGAAGGCCGTAGGGTTTTCGGGCCTCATTCTGGTGACCGTCATCGCGTTCCCCTCCTATGCGGACGTCTGGGGGCCCGCCCTCGCCGTCCTCGCCGCGCTCACCATGACCGTCGGCAACGTCGCGGCCCTCCGCCAGAACGCCACCCGCGCCCGCAGCGCCGTCCGCCTCCTCGCCTGGTCCTCCGTCGCCCAGGCCGGCTACCTCCTGGTCCCGATCGCCGCCGCCGCGTACTCCAGCGACGAACAGATCGGCTCCACCGTGGCGTACGCCCTCATGTACGCGGTGGTGAACCTGGGCGCGTTCGCGGTCGCCGCCCTCGTCGCCCGTACGCGCCCCGGCAACCGGCTCTCCGACTACCGGGGCCTGTACGCCACCCGGCCCCTCGCCGCCCTGGCCCTCGGGTTCTTCCTGCTCTGCCTGGCCGGACTGCCGCCCGGCATCATCGGGCTCTTCGCAAAGGTCACCGTCTTCTCGGCGGCGGTCGACGCGGGCCTCGGCTGGCTCGCCGTCGTCATGGCCGTCAACGTGGTGATCGCTCTCTACTACTACCTTCAGTGGACCGCGATCCTCTTCCGCACGCCGGACGGGGACCCGGAAACGGCCGGGCAGGACACCGGATCCCCGGCCTCCGCGCCGCCCCGCCGATTCCGCGCACCCACCCCGCTCACCACGGCGATCGTCCTCACATCCACCGCCGGAATCCTGCTGTCGGGGGCCCCGCAGGCCGTCCTGCGCTTCGCCGCCGTCAGCCTCTTCTGAGGGCGCTCGACCCCGCAAGATCGGTTTGCCCGCGGTGCCCGCCGCAGGGCATGGTCTTGGCTGCATACGACACGTACTCGGCGTGGACGCGTTGGGGAAAACGAGGAGCGAGAGCAGTGCTGAACGGGTTCAAGGACTTCATCCTGCGCGGGAATGTCATCTCGATGGCGATCGGTCTCGCCGTCGGTGCCGCCTTCACCGCCGTCGTCACCGGCTTCAGCAACGCCTTCATCACCCCGCTCATCGGTCTCGCCACCCGCGGCACCGGCGACTTCAGCAAGGCCTCCTACAAGGTCGACGGAGTCGTCTTCCCCTACGGCCTCTTCATCAGCGCCGCCATCGCCTTCCTGATCACCGCCGCGGTCCTCTACTTCTGCGTCGTGGTCCCCATGGCCAAGGTCCAGAACCGCTTCGCGAAGGAAGAGGCCGTCGACATCAAGGCCGCCCTCCGCGACTGCCCGCGCTGCTTCAGCGAGATCCCCGCGGTCGCCTCCCGCTGCGGCCACTGCACCAGCGAGGTCGAGCCCGACCCCGAGGCAGTCTCCCTCGCCAAGCTCCCCGCACAGCAGCACTGACAGCACAGCAGCCACCGACCCCCCGGCAGCACCGACCCCGCAGAGGGCGGTACCGCCCCACCGAGTCACCCCGCACCATCAGGACGGCCCGCCGCCACCCGTACGGCCCAGCGTCACTCCGTACGGGGCCGGGGGCCCGACCGGCGCGAACACGCGGCACAGCCCCCGCCCTCCGGCCGCACGCACAAGGGAACTAGCTCCTCTCGCCTGGCGTTGACCAGTACAGGAGGCTCCACTGGGGAGTGGAGCACCACCATGCAAAGGGTTCCCCTGCTGCACCACTTGGAGGGCGTACCGTGCACCGCCGGCACAACGGGCTCAAGACCGCCGTACTCCTCGGGGGACTGTCCGCACTCATCATCGTCATCGGCAGTTTCTTCGGACGTACGGGACTGATCGTCGCGCTCCTGGTCGCCGTGGGCACCAACGCGTACGCGTACTGGAACAGCGACAAACTGGCCCTGCGGGCCATGCGCGCCCGCCCCGTCAGCGAATTCGAGGCGCCGCAGCTCTACCGCATCGTGCGCGAGCTCTCCACGGCCGCCCGTCAGCCCATGCCGCGCCTCTACATCTCCCCGACCCAGGCGCCCAACGCCTTCGCCACCGGGCGCAATCCGCGCAACGCCGCCGTCTGCTGCACCGAGGGCATCCTCCAGATCCTCGACGAACGCGAGCTGCGCGGCGTCCTCGGCCATGAGCTCAGCCATGTCTACAACCGGGACATCCTCATCTCGTCCGTCGCCGGAGCCCTCGCCTCCGTCGTGATGTTCCTGGTCAACTTCGCCTGGCTCATCCCGGTGGGCCGCTCCAACGACGAGGAGGGGCCGGGCCTCCTCGGCATGCTCCTGATCATGATCCTGGGGCCGCTCGCCGCCTCCGTCATCCAGCTCGCCGTCAGCCGCTCCCGGGAGTACGAGGCCGACGCCTCCGGGGCCCAGCTCACCGGCGACCCGCTGGCGCTCGCCAGCGCCCTGCGCAAGCTCGACGCCGGGACGAAACAGCTCCCGCTGCCGCCCGAGCCCAGGATCGAGACCGCGAGCCACATGATGATCGCGAACCCCTTCCGCCCTGGTCAGGGGATGGCGAAAATGTTCTCGACGCACCCGCCGATGGCGGAGCGCATCACCCGACTCGAACAGATGGCAGGTCACCGCCCGTGAAAACCATCCTGAACGTCATCTGGCTGGTCCTCTGCGGATTCTGGATGTTCCTCGGCTACCTGCTCGCCGGCGTCCTGCTCTGCATCACCATCATCGGCATCCCCTTCGGCGTGGCCGCCTTCCGGATCGGCGTCTACGCCCTCTGGCCGTTCGGCCACACCGTCGTCGACCGCCGGGACGCGGGTTCGCCCTCCTGCGTGGGCAACGTCCTCTGGCTGATCCTCGCCGGCTGGTGGCTCGCCCTCGGCCACATCACCACCGGCATCGCGCTGTGCATCACCATCATCGGGATCCCCCTGGGCATCGCCAACTTCAAGCTGATCCCCGTCTCCCTCATGCCCTTCGGCAAGGAGATCGTCCCCACGGACCAGCCCTTCGCCACCCGCTGACCGGTCGAGCCCGGCGACCCCCGAGCAACCGAACACCTGCCCACCGCGTCTTGGACTTCAAGACGAAGCAAGGGGTAGGTGCAGCGACATGGGCATCATCAGTTGGATCATTCTCGGCCTGCTCGCCGGACTCATAGCCAAGATCCTTCTCCCGGGACGTGACCCGGGCGGCATCATCGGCACCACTCTCATCGGCATCGCCGGGGCCTTCGTCGGCGGCTGGCTCTCCAGCCAGTTCCTCGACCGCCCCATCAGCAACGACTTCTACGACACCGCGACCTGGATCGCCGCCATCGCCGGCTCCCTGGTCCTGCTGATCGCCTATCGGCTGCTGTTCGGCCACTCCCGCGACCGCCGCTGACCGCCGCCGGCCGGGTCGAGCCCCGCTCCCTACGCGTCCCCCGACGCCATCCCGGTCTCCCGCAGCGTCAGGTTCAACCGGCCGGCCCGCAGCCCCGCTGCCGGGTCGGCCGTTCCCGTGTACACCTTCGGCACTCCGTGGAAAGCGAACCGCGACGGCCCGCCGAACACGAACAGATCCCCGGACGCCAACTCCACATCCGTGTACGGCTGCCCGCGTCCCTCGGTGTTCCCGAAGCGGAACACGCACCTCGCCCCGATGCTCAACGACACCACAGGAGCGCTCGACCACTCCTCCCTGTCCTGGTGCATCCCCATCCGCGCGGCGTCGTCATAGAAGTTGATCAGCGCGGTGTCCGGTGCGAACGCCTGGGCCGCGCCCTCGTCCCCGTACGCCTCGGCCACCGCCGCCCGCCCCAGGTCGCCCAGCCAGTCCGGGAACGCGGCCACCCGGGCGCCGTTCACATCGTCGGCCGTACGCGCGTACCGGTACGGCTGCCAGTGCCACCCCAGGCACACCGTCCGCACCGACATCACCCCGCCACCCGGCAGCAGGGTGTGCCGGAACGGGACCGGCCCCCGCGCCCACTGACGGCACGCCACCACCAACTCCGCCCGCTGCTCCACCGAAAGCCACTCCGGCACATGGACGGCCCCCGGCGCCACGACCGTACGCGGCCGCCGGAACAGACCGTCCGAGGAGAGACCGTCGGAAGAGAGGCCGTCGGAGGGCGGCGGGGGCGTGGGCGTCACGGCTCGGACCGCCCCGCCCCGCCTTCGATCCCCAGCAGCAGCCTCTTTTGCTCCAGCCCGCCCGCGTACCCCCGCAGCGCCCCGTCCGCCCCGATCACCCGGTGGCACGGCCGCACCACCAGCAGCGGATTGCGCCCGATCGCCGTGCCCACGGCCCGTACCCCCGCGCCCGAGGCGCCGACCTGTGCGGCGACGTCCCCGTACGACACCGTGCTTCCGTACGGGATCGACTCCAGCACCGCCCAGACCCGCCGCTGGAACTCCGTGCCCAGGCCCTCGGCCAACGGCACCTCGAACCGCGTCGAACGCCCCGCGAAGTACGCCTCCAACTGCCGGGCGACGTCCGTGAACGCCTCGGGGGCGTGCCGCCAGCCGTCCTGGACGACCGCGCCGCCTTTCTGGCCGGGCACGGACAACGAACGCAGCCGGACGCCACCGGCCGTATCCGGTTCGTCCGCCGCCGCCTCGCCGACCAGCAGCAACTCGCCCAGCGGGCTCTCCACCCGCGCGTACACCGTCGTCGTCATGGCTTCTCACTTCCCCGGTCCGTACGGCCAGTCTGCGCCCGTCCGCCCACCGTCACCGGCGGTATTCGGACATCGCATCCGCGCGCTCCGCACGGGCCGCAAACGCGGAGAGGCACGCCGTCGAGGCCGGCCCCGGCGGTGTGCCCCCGCTGTGTGCGGCAGTCGACTGCCGCGACTACCGGTAGTTCACGAACTGGATCGCGAACTCGAAGTCCTTGCCCTTCAACAGCGCCTGAACGGCCTGGAGGTCGTCGCGGCTCTTCGAGCTGACGCGCAGCTCGTCGCCCTGGACCTGCGCCTTGACGCCCTTCGGGCCCTCGTCGCGGATCGCCTTCGCCACCTTCTTGGCGTTCTCCTGGGAGATGCCTTCCTCGATCGTGGCGAAGATCTTGTACTCCTTGCCGGAGAGCTGCGGCTCGCCGGCGTCCAGCGACTTCAGCGAGATGCCGCGCTTGATCAGCTTGGACTGGAAGATGTCGAGGATGGCCTTGACGCGCTCCTCGCCGTTCGCCTCCATCAGGATCTTCTCGCCCGACCACGAGATCGAGGCGCCCGTGCCCTTGAAGTCGTATCGCTGGGAGATCTCCTTGGCGGCCTGGTTGAGGGCGTTGTCGACCTCCTGCCGCTCGACCTTCGAGACGATGTCGAAACTGGAGTCGGCCATGACGTGTGGCTCCTTGCGTCGAATGTGCGTGGGGATACAGGCCGAAGCCTAGCCACCGCCGCACCCGCCGGGCGCTGATCAATCAGGTGGCGGAGCACCCCTGGCCATCGGGTATTGTTTACGTCGTCGCCAAGGAGCTCACCACGAGATCCAACGCGTCGTTCGAGGCGGTGTGCCCGAGTGGCCAAAGGGAGCAGACTGTAAATCTGCCGGCTCAGCCTACCCAGGTTCGAACCCTGGCGCCGCCACGCGAACGAAGCCCCCGACCGGTTATCCGGTCGGGGGCTTCCTCGTTGTCCGAAGCAGTCGCACCGGAGCCGCTGCCCGGGCCCGGTTCCGTCGCCCGGGAGGTCTCAGTTGCCCGCGACGTCCTTCACGGCCACCGTCACCGGCACGTTCCCGGAGATCGCCTCCAGGGTGAGGCCCGCCGTCGCCGGGTTGTCCAGCAGTTCCACCAGCGTGGCCGCCACGTCGTCGCGGGGGATCGGGCCACGGCCCGTGGAGGCGGCCAGGAGGACCTGGCCGGTGCCCGCGTCGTTGGTCAGCATCCCGGGGCGCAGGATCGTCCAGTCCAGCGCGGTGCGGGAGCGTACGGCCGCGTCCGCGGCGCCCTTGGCCCGCAGGTACACGTCGAAGACCTCGTCGCCGGGGTGGTCGGGGTCGGCGCCCATCGAGGAGACGACGAGGTAGCGGCGGACGCCCGCCGCCTCGGCCGCGTCGGCGAACAGCACGGCCGCGTCGCGGTCGACGGTGTCCTTGCGGGCGGTGCCGCTGTTCGGCCCGGCGCCCGCCGCGAAGACGGCCGCGTCCGCGCCGCGCAGCACCTCCGCGGTCTGCTCCACGGTGGCCGATTCGAGGTCCAGCACGACGGGTTCGGCGCCGGCGTCGGTCAGGTCCTGACTCTGTTGGGGGTTGCGGATGATCCCTACGGCTTCATCCCCGCGTGCGGCGAGCAGCCGCTCCAGCCGCAGTGCGATCTGTCCGTGTCCACCTGCGATGACAATGCGCATACCCCCGACCGTACGCCCGGGGGCGGGCTCGCGCTCAGTTCCTCGGCCCGGCGCCGGGGTCGGGCCGCCCCTGGCGCGGAAGTCCGCCGGGGCCCGCGGCGGCCTCGGCTCCGGAGTCGCAGTACTCGCGTACGGCGCTGGTACGGGCCACGATCCGGCCGCGGTGGATGACGATGCGGCTGTACCCGAGGGAGAGCGCCGCGGAGAGCCGTTCGCCGCGTACGGCGAGGAGTTCGGCCGGGAAGCCCGCCTCGACGCGTACGTCGGGCAGGCCGAGTGCCGCGCGGGCGCTCGTGGAGACCAGGGCGTACGCCTGTTCGGCGCGCAGCCCCGCCTGCGAGGCGAGGAGGTAGGCCGCTTCGAGCGGATCGCCGCGGCCGACCGGATTGGCCGTGTCCCGCAGCGCGCCGCCGCCCGCCGTGACGTGCACGCCGGCGGAGCGCAGAAGGCGTACGGGGGCGGTCGTCCGGCGCTCGGAACCGGTGCATCCGCCCTGGGGCAGGCAGACCACGGTGATCCCGGCGGCGGCGAGCCGGTCGGCGGCGCGGGCCGCGGCGTCCAGGGGCAGGTGGGCCAGGCCGGCGCAGGGGCCGAGGGCGACACCCGGGCGCAGTCCGGCGGCCATCGCCGCGAGCCGGGCCAGGCGGGCTGGGTCGTCGGCGTCGGTGTGCAGGTCGACGGGGCACCCGTGCTCGGCGGCGATCTCCAGGACGGCTTCGGTGTAGCCCGTGGGGTCGGGGTCGAGGTCGGGGCAGCCGCCGACGACGGCCGCGCCCATCTTCACCGCGTCCCTGAGCATCGCGAGGCTGTCCGCTCCGGCGACGCCGGTGAGGAGCCGGGGGACCGCGACGGGCATGACGTCGGCGAGGCCGCGCAGGGCGCGCCGGGTCTGCAGGACGGCTTCGAGCGGGGCGAGGCCCTGGACGTCTCCGACGCGGACGTGGGTGCGCAGGGCGGTGGCGCCGTGGCCGAGCTGGAGGAGGGCCGCCTCCGTGGCGCGGCGCTGGATGTCCTCGGCGCGGTGGGACGCGGGGCCCGGGCTCTCGGGGCCCAGGCTGTCCGCGGTGAGGGCGGTGTCGCTGTGGGCATGGGGCTCGGCCGGGGCGGGGAGCAGCAGATAGCCGCGGAGGTCGATCCGGGGCCCGCGGGCGGTGAGGCTGCCCGCCGTGCCGACGGCCTCGATCCGGCTGCCGCTCAGGCGTACGTCCACGGCCCGGCCGTCGGCGAGACGGGCGCCGCCGAGGACGAGGGCGGGGGTGTCGGCGGTGGTGGCCGCGTCGGCGCTCTCGGGCGCGTTGTCGTCGGGCCGCCGTGGCTGGCTGTCAGGCATCGCGCTCCTGGGAGGGGTGCAAGATCGCACGGAGTGACCACACCCTAGGGGCGTGCGGGGGCGGCTTCCGGGAGGAGCGGAATAGTCGTACCGGTGCGCCTGCGTCGGCCGCGGACCGGGCCCGGTCCGGATGCGGAGCCGTCCTGGATCAAGACCTGATCAGGGGGTGTGCGAGGCCCCGGGCTGGGGGCCGGAGGGTGCGGCACAAACGGATTTGGGCAACCGGCCGAGGACCGTGTAATGTCTTCATCGCTCGCCCCAATAGCTCAGTCGGTAGAGCGTCTCCATGGTAAGGAGAAGGTCTGCGGTTCGATTCCGCATTGGGGCTCTGGTGATCGGGAATCCCCGTTTCGGCGGGGGGACTCATCATCAAAGCGGTGTAGCTCAGTCGGTAGAGCAAGCGGCTCATAATCGCTGTGTCACCGGTTCAAGTCCGGTCACCGCTACTAACGGTAGCCGATTGTTGGGTCGGTCCTTCGATCGGCTACCCTTTTATGCGTTCATCCGTCCAACGTCCGTCCAAGGAGCACTCACGTGGCTGCCACCGACGTCCGCCCGAAGATCACGCTGGCCTGCGTGGAGTGCAAGGAGCGGAACTACATCACCAAGAAGAACCGGCGTAACAACCCGGACCGTCTTGAGATGAAGAAGCACTGCCCGCGCTGCAACTCGCACACCGCGCACCGCGAAACGCGCTGAATCAGGCTCGTACACGAGGCCGTCCCCTTTGGGGGCGGCCTCGTGTCGTTGTATGAGGTCGCTCCCCGCACGGGGGCGTGCCCTTGTCCGTCTTTCATCAGGTTTCTCAGGAGGTAGCGAGCTGATGGCGCTCGACCAGTCCTTCGTGGGGCGGACCTATCCGCCCACTCCGGCGTACGAGGTCGGCCGGGAGAAGATCCGCGAGTTCGCCGAGGCGGTGGGCGACACCCACCCGGCGTACGTCGACCGGGAAGCCGCCCGTGCGCTCGGTCACGCCGATGTGATCGCGCCGCCCACGTTCGTCTTCTCGATCACCTACCGGGCCGCCGGAGTGGTGGTGCAGGATCCGCAGCTGGGCCTGGACTACAGCCGCGTGGTCCACGGGGACCAGAAGTTCCGTTACGTGCGTCCGGTGCGGGCGGGGGACCGGCTGACGGTCACGTCGACGATCGAGAGCATCAAGTCCCTGGCGGGCAACGACGTTCTCGACATTCGCGGGGATGTGCACGACGAGGCCGGCGAGCTGGTGGTCACGGCGGTCACGAAGCTGGTGGCGCGCGCCGCCGAGGAGGCGTGATGACGGCGAAGGTCTCTTACGGGTCGGTCGAGGTCGGTACGGAGCTGCCGGCGCAGTCGTTCCCGGTGACGCGGGCCGCGCTCGTGCAGTACGCGGGGGCCTCGGGCGACTTCAACCCGATCCACTGGAACGAGAAGTTCGCGCGCGAGGTCGGACTGCCGGACGTGATCGCGCACGGCATGTTCACGATGGCCGAGGCGGTCCGGGTCGTCACGGACTGGGCCGGTGACCCGGGTGCGGTCGTCGACTACGGGGTGCGGTTCACCAAGCCGGTCGTCGTGCCCAACGACGACAAGGGCGCGCTGATCGAGGTCAGCGGCAAGGTGGCGGCGAAGCTGGACGACAACCTGGTCCGGGTGGACCTGGTCGCCATGTGCGACGGCAAGAAGGTGCTGGGGATGTCCCGGGCCGTGGTCCGGCTCGTCTGAGACGCGGCCGTCCGAGTCGCCGGATCCCGGCGTACGGTCCGTGGCCCCGCACGAGCGGCGGGGGCGCGGACCGTACTCTTGTCCCCGTGCAGGAACTCCACGACGCCCCCCTCGCCCCCCTGACCACCTTCCGGCTCGGCGGCCCCGCCGCCCGGCTGCTGACCGCCACGACGGACGCCGAGGTGATCGCCGCCGTCCGGGAGGCCGACGCGAGCGGCACCCCGCTGCTGGTCATCGGCGGCGGCTCCAACCTGGTCATCGGGGACAAGGGCTTCGAGGGCACCGCGCTGCGCATCGCCACGAAGGGCTTCGAGCTCTCCGGTACGTCACTGGAGCTGGCGGCCGGAGAGGTGTGGACCGACGCGGTCGCCCGGACCGTAGAGGCGGGCCTCGCGGGCGTCGAGTGCCTGGCGGGCATCCCCGGGTCCGCGGGCGCGACCCCCATTCAGAACGTCGGCGCGTACGGACAGGAGGTGTCCTCCACCATCACGGAGGTCGTCGCCTACGACCGGCGCACCCAGGAGACCGTGACGATTCCGAACGCGGAGTGCGCCTTCTCGTACCGTCACAGCCGCTTCAAGGCCGAACCCGACCGGTTCGTGGTGCTGCGTGTCCGATTCGAGCTGGAAGAGGCCGACGGGTTTTCCGCGCCCCTCAAGTACCCCGAAACGGCCAGGGCCATGGGCGTCGAGCAGGGCGACCGCGTGCCGCTGCCGGCCGCCCGCGAGACCGTCCTGCGGCTGCGCGCGGGCAAGGGCATGGTGCTGGACCCGGAGGACCACGACACCTGGTCCGCGGGGTCCTTCTTCACCAACCCGATCCTCGAACCGGCCGCCTTCCAGGAGTTCCTCGGCCGGGTCCTCGAACGCCTCGGGCCGGACGTGACGCCCCCGGCGTTCCCCGCCGAGGACGGCCGTACCAAGACCTCGGCGGCCTGGCTGATCGACCGGGCCGGCTTCACCAAGGGGTACGGCAGCGGCCCCGCCCGGATCTCCACCAAGCACACCCTCGCCCTCACCAACCGGGGCGCGGCCACCACCGAGGATCTGCTCGCCCTGGCCCGCGAGGTCGTCGCCGGGGTGCACGCGGCCTTCGGCGTCACCCTGGTCAACGAGCCGGTGACGGTCGGCGTCAGCCTGTAGTGCCGCGGACGCGCGGGGGCGTACGCGGTCAGTACGCGATGCCCACACCCTGCTTGACGGCCGCCGGGTCGTCGATCAGCGCGAGCATCGCGTGCGCCACGTCGCCGCGGGAGATGGTCCGGCTGCTGCGCGGCGTGCCGCCCACGACCTTCCGGTAGACACCCGTGCGCGGCCCGTCCGTCAGCCTCGGCGGGCGCACCGCGGTCCAGTCCGTGGCGCTGGCGGCCAGCACCGCCTCCATCCGGGCGAGATCGGCGTACAGATCCGCGAACACCGCCCCGACCAGCTTGAGCGACAGCCGGTCGACCAGCGGGTCGCCCGCCGCCTTCGGCCCGACCGGCACCGCGCTCACCGCCAGCAGCCGCCGGGTGCCCTCGGCCTCCATCGCCGACACGATCCGCCCGGTGAGCCGCTCGGCGACGCCGTTCGCCTTCCGGTCGCGCGAACCCAGCCCCGAGAGCACCGCGTCGCGCCCCGCCACCGCCGCCCGCACCGCCGCCTCGTCGTCCAGCCGGACGGCACCGTGCAGCGCCGCGCGGTCCAGCGCTTCCGGGAGCCGGTCCGGGTCCCGGACCACGACGGTCACCTCGTGGCCCGCTTCGAGCGCCTGGCCCGTGATCTTCTGGCCGACACCGCCGGTCGCCCCGAACACGGTGATCTTCATGGCGCGCCCCTCAGGAGTGGGTGAGTGTTTACTAACCTCTAGAGTGGGTGACCTCCCACCCGGTCGTCAAGAATGCCGGGTCACGGCCTGTTGGAGCTCGTATGGACCAGAAGCCCGCCCGCGTCCGGATCGTCGACGCGGCGTACGAGCTGATGCTGTCCATCGGCCTCGCCCGGACCACCACCAAGGAGATCGCCAAGGCGGCCGGCTGCTCGGAGGCGGCGCTCTACAAGTACTTCTCCGGGAAGGAAGAGCTGTTCGTCACCGTCCTCGCGGAGCGGCTGCCCCGGCTCGGGGGCCTGCTCACCGAACTCACCGCCGGTGAGGGCAGCGTCGAGGACAACCTCACCGACATCGCCCGGCAGGCCGCCCTGTTCTACGAGCAGACCTTCCCCATGGCCGCGTCCCTGTACGCCGAACCCCAGCTCAAGCGCCGCCACGAGCAGGGCGTGGGAGGGTTGGAGGCCGGGCCCCACCTGCCGATCCAGCAGCTCGACGCCTATCTGCGCGCCGAGCAGGGCGCGGGCCGCGTCCGGGCCGGCGCGGACACCTACGCCGCCGCCTCCCTGCTGCTGGGCGCCTGCGCCCAGCGGGCCTTCGCCTACTCCACGCTCCCCGGCGGCGAACCCCCGCCGCCCCTGGACGACTTCGCCGCCTCCCTCGCCCGTACGCTCCTGGCCGGGATCAGTTAGCCAGCCAGTCGTCGATACCGGACAGCAGCTTCGCCTGTACCCCCACGGGGGCCGCCGATCCGCGCACCGACTGGCGGGCCAGCTCGGCCAGCTCCTCGTCGGTGAAGCCGTGGTGGCGGCGCACCAGCTCGTACTGGGCGGCCAGCCGCGAACCGAACAGCAGGGGATCGTCCGCTCCCAGCGCCATCGGCACGCCCGCGTCGAACAGCGTGCGCAAGGGGACATCGGCGGGCTTCTCGTAGACACCGAGGGCCACATTGGACGACGGGCACACCTCGCAGGTGATCTGCCGCTCGGCGAGCCTGCGCAGCAGCCGGGGGTCCTCGGCGGCCCGCACACCGTGGCCGATCCGCGAGGCGTCCAGGTCGTCGAGGCAGTCGCGCACGCTGGAGGGCCCCGAAAGCTCCCCGCCGTGCGGAGCCGCCAGCAGCCCGCCGTCCCGGGCGATGGCGAAGGCCCGGTCGAAGTCACGGGCCATCCCGCGCCGCTCGTCGTTGGAGAGCCCGAAGCCGACGACGCCCCGGTCGGCGTACCGCACGGCGAGCCGGGCCAGCGTGCGGGCGTCCAGCGGGTGCTTCATCCGGTTGGCGGCGATCACCACGCGCATGTCCAGGCCGGTGTCCCGGGAGGCGCTGTCCACGGCGTCCAGGATGATCTCGATGGCCGGGATCAGCCCGCCGAGCAGCGGGGCGTACGAGGTGGGGTCGACCTGGATCTCCAGCCAGCCGGAGCCGTCCGCGACATCCTCCTGGGCGCTCTCGCGCACCAGGCGCTGGATGTCCTCGGGGGACCGCAGGCAGGACCGGGCGATGTCGTAGAGCCGCTGGAAACGGAACCAGCCGCGCTCGTCGGTCGCCCGCAGTTTCGGCGGCTCGCCGCCGGTCAGGGCGTCGGGGAGATGGACCCCGTACTTGTCGGCGAGTTCCAGCAGGGTGGTGGGCCGCATCGACCCGGTGAAGTGCAGGTGCAGGTGGGCCTTGGGCAACAGACGTACATCACGCTCCATCGGAAGATCCTGCCGCACGGGCGGGCCGGAGCGGTAGCCGCTTTCCCCTTCCGGGGGCTGCTCGAACAAAAAAGTGCCCCCGGCCGGAGGGAATTCCGGCGGCCGGGGGCACTGACGCGCGGGCTTCTCAGGCCTTGGCCTCGCCCAGCAGCTTCTGGATCCGCGAGACGCCCTCGACCAGGTCGTTGTCGCCCAGCGCGTAGGAAAGGCGCAGGTAGCCGGGGGTGCCGAAGGCCTCTCCGGGCACGACGGCGACCTCCGCCTCGTCCAGGATCAGGGCGGCCAGCTCGACCGTGGTGGCCGGGCGCTTGCCGCGGATCTCCTTGCCGAGGAGGTCCTTCACCGCCGGGTAGGCGTAGAACGCGCCCTCGGGCTCCGGGCAGAACACGCCGTCGATCTCGTTGAGCATCCGCACGATGAGGTTGCGGCGGCGGTCGAAGGCGGTACGCATCTCGGCGACCGCGTCCAGCGAGCCGGAGACGGCCGCGAGCGCGGCGACCTGGGCGACGTTGGAGACGTTGGAGGTGGCGTGCGACTGGAGGTTGGTCGCGGCCTTGACGACGTCCTTGGGGCCGATGATCCAGCCCACCCGCCAGCCGGTCATGGCGTACGTCTTGGCTACGCCGTTGACGACGATGCACTTGTCGCGCAGCTCCGGGACGATCGCCGGGAGCGAGGTGAAGGTCGCGTCGCCGTAGACGAGGTGCTCGTAGATCTCGTCGGTCAGGACCCACAGGCCGTGCTCGACGGCCCAGCGGCCGATCGCCTCGGCGTCGGCCTCGCTGTAGACCGCGCCGGTCGGGTTGGAGGGCGAGACGAACAGGACGACCTTGGTCTTCTCGGTGCGCGCGGCCTCCAACTGCTCGACGGAGACCCGGTAGCCGGTGGTCTCGTCGGCGACGACCTCGACCGGGACACCGCCGGCGAGCCGGATCGACTCGGGGTAGGTGGTCCAGTACGGGGCGGGGACGATGACCTCGTCGCCCGGGTCGAGGATCGCGGCGAAGGCCTCGTAGATGGCCTGCTTGCCGCCGTTGGTCACCAGGATCTGGCCGGGGTCGACCTCGTAGCCGGAGTCGCGCAGCGTCTTCTCGGCGATGGCGGCCTTGAGCTCGGGGAGCCCGCCTGCGGGGGTGTAGCGGTGGTACTTCGGGTTGCGGCAGGCCTCGACCGCGGCGTCGACGATGTAGTCGGGCGTCGGGAAGTCGGGTTCGCCGGCCCCGAAGCCGATCACCGGACGCCCGGCGGCCTTGAGGGCCTTGGCCTTGGCGTCGACGGCGAGGGTCGCGGACTCGGAGATCGCACCGATGCGGGCGGAAACCCGGCGCTCGGACGGTGAAGTTGCAGCGCTCATGGCCCCATGCTCGCAGACGGCGAAAGCCGTCGGCGCAGGGGTTTCAGGGACCGGACAGGACCTGGACAGCATCCGGACACGACCGGTCGGTAGTTGTCTGTTCGACGCGGCGGCCCTGAGCACGTACACTCACCTGTCGTTGGCCTTCACCAGCCGCACCGTTCCTGCACCCGGTCACCGGGGAAGATGCGGTAGGTTGGTGGAAACCACCAAGGGTCGTAGCTCAATTGGTAGAGCACTGGTCTCCAAAACCAGCGGTTGGGGGTTCAAGTCCCTCCGGCCCTGCTACACACTCCTTCGCCAGGATGTGTGCGCATGTACGTACTTCATTGCACAGCCGTGCGGCTCCACCGGGCGCGGCACGGCCACGACCCGGAATCAGGTGAGTAGCGTGACGGACGCCGTGGGCTCCATCGACATGCCTGATGCCGATGATGAAGCTCCCGAGTCGAAGAAGAAGACTCGGAAGGGCGGCAAGCGCGGCAAGAAGGGCCCTCTGGGTCGGCTCGCGCTGTTCTACCGCCAGATCGTCGCTGAACTCCGTAAGGTTGTCTGGCCGACGCGTAGCCAGCTCACGACGTACACCTCCGTGGTGATCGTGTTCGTCGTCGTCATGATCGGTCTTGTTACCGTTCTCGACATGGGCTTCGCCCGGGTCGTCAAGTACGTCTTCGGCTGATCACGCGGAAGGCGTCGGACCCGGCGTCCCTTTCGCACGTTCCACCCTTTGTATCCAGGAAGAAGCAGCCATCGTGTCTGACCCGAACCTGAACGACGCCGTCGAGCCCGAGGCTGGCGCCTTCGAGTCCGCCGAGGACGAGCTCGACATCGTTGAGGCTGCTGACTCCGTGGACCCGGACCAGGCCGAAGCCGCCGAGGGCGAGGACGACGCGGCAGCCGATGAGGTCGCCGAGGCCGCCGAGACCGTCGAGGAAGAGGCCGCCGAGGCCGCCGACGAGGAGGAGGCCGAGCCGGCCGCCCCCGTCGACCCCGTCGCCGCCCTGCGTGACGAGCTCCGCACCCTCCCCGGCGAGTGGTACGTCATCCACACGTACGCCGGTTACGAGAAGCGCGTGAAGGCCAACCTGGAGCAGCGCGCCGTCTCGCTGAACGTGGAGGAGTTCATCTATCAGGCCGAGGTGCCTGAAGAGGAAATCGTCCAGATCAAGAACGGCGAGCGCAAGAACGTCCGGCAGAACAAGCTCCCCGGCTACGTGCTGGTGCGCATGGACCTGACGAACGAGTCCTGGGGCGTCGTGCGGAACACGCCGGGCGTCACCGGCTTCGTGGGCAACGCCTACGACCCGTACCCGCTGACCCTGGACGAGATCGTCAAGATGCTGGCCCCGGAGGCCGAGGAGAAGGCCGCCCGTGAGGCCGCCGAGGCCGAGGGCAAGCCGGCTCCGGCCCGCAAGGTCGAGGTCCAGGTGCTGGACTTCGAGGTCGGCGACTCGGTCACCGTCACCGACGGCCCGTTCGCCACGCTGCAGGCCACGATCAACGAGATCAACGCCGACTCGAAGAAGGTCAAGGGCCTCGTCGAGATCTTCGGCCGCGAGACCCCGGTCGAGCTCAGCTTCGACCAGATCCAGAAGAACTAGGCGCTTCCCGCCGCTTTCTGGACACATGCCTACCCAGCAGGTCAGAGGGGCTTCACAGCCGCTCTGACCTGCTGGGTTTTTGGTCGCACAGCTATACCCGTTATCGTTGTGCGGTATGCCTCCATCCGGATGACCGGAATGGCGGCGAAACACTCTCACTAGGACCCGGAGAGAGCAATGCCTCCCAAGAAGAAGAAGGTCACGGGGCTTATCAAGCTCCAGATCAACGCCGGTGCGGCGAACCCGGCCCCGCCGGTCGGCCCCGCGCTCGGTCAGCACGGCGTCAACATCATGGAGTTCTGCAAGGCCTACAACGCCGCGACCGAGTCGCAGCGTGGCATGGTCGTGCCGGTGGAGATCACGGTCTACGAGGACCGCTCGTTCACCTTCATCACCAAGACTCCGCCGGCCGCCAAGCTGATCCTCAAGGCCGCGGGTGTGAGCAAGGGCTCCAGCGAGCCGCACAAGACCAAGGTCGGCAAGCTCACCGCCGCCCAGGTCCGCGAGATCGCCACGACGAAGCTTCCCGACCTGAACGCCGACGACCTCGACTCCGCGTCGAAGATCGTCGCCGGCACCGCCCGTTCCATGGGCATCACGGTCGAAGGCTGATTCAGCCCCGTAGCCCTCAGTGGTAGGACCAAGCGCTGGTCCGCACCACGACTCCACACTCTGAATCCACAGGAGTAGAAGTGAAGCGCAGCAAGAACCTCCGCGCTGCGGACGCCAAGATCGACCGGGAGCGCGTGTACGCCCCGCTCGAGGCCGTCCGTCTCGCCAAGGACACCGCCACCACGAAGTTCGACGGCACCGTCGAGGTCGCCTTCCGCCTGGGTGTCGACCCGCGCAAGGCCGACCAGATGGTCCGCGGCACCGTGAACCTCCCGCACGGCACCGGCAAGACCGCCCGGGTCCTGGTCTTCGCGACCGGTGACCGTGCTGCGGCCGCGGAAGCCGCCGGAGCCGACATCGTCGGCGCCGACGAGCTGATCGACGAGGTGGCGAAGGGCCGTCTGGACTTCGACGCCGTCGTCGCCACCCCGGACCTCATGGGCAAGGTCGGCCGCCTGGGCCGCGTGCTCGGTCCGCGTGGTCTGATGCCGAACCCGAAGACCGGCACCGTCACCCCCGATGTCGTCAAGGCTGTCAACGACATCAAGGGCGGAAAGATCGAGTTCCGCGTCGACAAGCACTCCAACCTGCACTTCATCATCGGCAAGGTCTCGTTCGACGAGACCAAGCTGGTGGAGAACTACGCAGCGGCGCTGGAGGAAGTCCTCCGTCTGAAGCCGTCCGCCGCCAAGGGCCGCTACATCAAGAAGGCCGCCCTGACGACCACGATGGGCCCCGGCATCCCGCTGGACTCCAACCGCACCCGCAACCTCCTCGTCGAGGAGGACCCGGCCGCCGTCTGAGCCCTCGTGCTCACCCGGTAGCCGCGTCGTACGCGTGCACTGTGTGAACGGGCCCCGCAACCTTTAGAGGTGCGGGGCCCGTCCTCGTTTCCGTAAGCCCCCACGCCTGTCGGTGCCCTGTGCCACTGTGGGCTGCTGGGGACGACGGACGACACGAGGGGTGGACCGACACCATGAGGACGAGCACGGCACGACGCATGGGTACGGCTCTCGCCGCCGCGGCGGCACTGACGTCGATGGCGGCCTGCAGTGGCTCCGACAGCGCCGGCGGCTCCGGGGAGGGCAAGGCGGACGCCGTCGCCAAGGCGAGGCCCGTGGCCGCGCTGAAGCAGGTGCAGCAGAAGACCGGCGGCTCCCGGTCCGCGAAGGTCGAGGGCTCCACCGAGATGGGCGGCACGATGTCCATGAAGCAGTCCGGGACCATCGGCTGGGCCGACGGACTCTCGGGCGCGCTCACCATCACGTACACCGGCGGCACCATGGGCGAAGCCCTGAAGAAGGCCGGTGGCGACGGATCGGTCGAGGCGCGCTACTTCAAGGACGAGTACTACGCCAACATGGGCGCCGGTATGGCGGCCAACGCCGGCGGCAAGAACTGGATCCGGTACTCCTACAAGGACCTCGCGGAGCTGGGCGGGGCCGCCGGCGACGTCATGAAGGACCAGATCCAGAACAGCACGCCCGAGCAGGGTGTGAAGGCGCTCCTGGCCTCCGGCGATGTGAAGAAGGTCGGCCAGGAGGACGTCCGCGGTGTCCCCGCGACGCACTACTCCGGCACGATCGACGTGGCCGGGCTGACCGCCGAGAACAGCGACCTGGACGCGAGGCAGCTGACCGCGTTCAAGGAGCAGCTGGCGCTGGCCGGGGTGACCACCCAGACCGTCGACATCTGGGTCGACGAGAACGACCTGCTGGTGAAGAAGACCGAGCGCGGCGAGATGAAGACCGGCACGTTCAACTCGACGCTCTTCTACAGCGACTACGGCACCGAGGTCCCCGCCAACAGGCCGGAGGCCTCGGACACCGTGGACTTCAAGGAGCTGCTGAAGCAGGGCGCTACCCCGAGCGGCGCCTCCTGACACCCTTTCCCCGGGACGAACAGGGACGGATTTGCCCGTCGCCCGTCCGGTCGCGTACTCTCACCAGGAAGCCAAAGACCGCTGGTCGTCGCTGTGCCTCGAAAGGGGGACGGCGACCGAAGGTTCCGCTAGATCGGACGACCCGCGCAGGTGACTGTGGAACGCTCCCGGACTCTGTTCGGTCGAGCTGCGCCCTGGCACTTGTGCTGGGGCGTTTCGTCTTTCCCGGCCCCTTGCGAGCGGTCCTCATCACCCGGAAGGAGGCCGACGCTCATGCCCAGGCCCGACAAAGCTGGCGCGGTAGCCGAGCTCACGGACCAGTTCCGTAACTCGAACGCCGCCATGCTGACCGAGTACCGGGGTCTCACCGTGGCTCAGCTCAAGCAGCTGCGCCGTTCGCTCGGTGAGAACGCCCAGTACGCCGTGGTGAAGAACACGCTGACCAAGATTGCGGCCAACGAGGCCGGGATCGACGCGCTGGACGACCTGTTCTCGGGTCCGACGGCGGTTGCCTTCATCACCGGTGACCCGGTGGAGTCGGCGAAGGGTCTTCGTGACTTCGCCAAGGACAACCCGAACCTCATCATCAAGGGCGGTGTCCTTGACGGTAAGGCGCTGTCCGCCGATGAGATCAAGAAGCTTGCGGACCTCGAGTCCCGCGAGGTTCTGCTCTCCAAGCTGGCCGGTGCTTTCAAGGGCAAGCAGACGCAGGCGGCGCAGGTCTTCCAGGCCCTGCCCTCCAAGTTCGTCCGCACCGCGGAAGCTCTTCGCGCCAAGAAGGAAGAGCAGGGCGGTGCCGGTACTCCGGCTCCCGCCGAGGCCGCCGAGTAATCACGCTCAGCGGTCCAGCGGGCTCCACGTACGCCCGCCGACATATTCATCCGGCACCTGCCGAATAGTGGAAGGACGCCTGTCATGGCGAAGCTGTCCCAGGACGACCTGCTCGCGCAGTTCGAAGAGATGACCCTCATCGAGCTCTCCGAGTTCGTGAAGGCCTTCGAGGAGAAGTTCGACGTCACCGCCGCCGCGGCCGTCGCCGTCGCCGGCCCCGCCGCGGGCGGCGCCCCGGCCGAGGCCGCTGTCGAGCAGGACGAGTTCGACGTCATCCTCACCGGCGCCGGCGAGAAGAAGATCCAGGTCATCAAGGTCGTGCGTGAGCTGACCTCGCTGGGTCTGAAGGAGGCCAAGGACCTCGTCGACGGCACCCCGAAGCCGGTCCTCGAGAAGGTCGCCAAGGAGGCCGCCGACAAGGCTGCCGAGTCCCTCAAGGCCGCCGGCGCTTCCGTCGAGGTCAAGTAACACCTCGGGAGTCCTCGGGACTCCCTGGGCACGTCAGGTGCCCGCGCCAAGGGCGATCACCCATCCGGGTGGTCGCCCTTCGGCGTGCCCGGGGCGGGTGCCTTGCTCTTCCGCCGACGACGAGTAGGGTGATCTTCGCCGTGCGCCTCCCGCAGGCCCCTCCAGGGCGTCCCGCGGGTTCCCGGGGGCGGCCGGTGAAGGCTCCTGGCCGGTCCGATCGGACCGGCGGGCCTTGACGAACCGGACGCGGCGCGCAATTCTCAGGACGCGTCCTCACTTCGATCCGTATCCGAGGCATGGATCGAGAGTGAAGAGGGAAGTAAAGAAGCGCGCACCCCGCGCGAGGGCTAGACATAGGTGTTGAGAACAGCTGTTGAGAGCAACGTGGGTCTCTGAGAACCCCGACTGGACATCAGTGTGCCGCTTGGCTACACTGACCCTTTGCGCTGCCTGTTAGCTGCCTCCTGCCCGTCACCAGGGGCATGCCCACGCTGAAGCACCGATGACCGACCCCCTCCGACCTGGTCGCTTGCGACCGATTCGGAACGGCCTGTCTTTGTGTCCAGGGTGGGACCGGTACGCGCGTAGTGAGTCCGAGCCCTCGGAAGGACCCCCTCTTGGCCGCCTCGCGCAACGCCTCGACCGCGAATACGAACAACGGTGCCAGCACCGCCCCGCTGCGCATCTCTTTTGCAAAGATCAAGGAGCCCCTCGAGGTTCCGAACCTCCTCGCGCTGCAGACCGAGAGCTTTGACTGGCTCCTCGGCAACGCCGCCTGGAAGGCTCGCGTCGAGGCTGCTCTGGACAGTGGACAAGACGTCCCCACCAAGTCCGGCCTCGAGGAGATCTTCGAGGAGATCTCTCCGATCGAGGACTTCTCCGGGTCGATGTCGCTTACGTTCCGCGACCACCGATTCGAGCCCCCGAAGAACTCGATCGACGAGTGCAAGGAGCGCGACTTCACGTTCGCCGCGCCGCTCTTCGTCACGGCCGAGTTCACCAACAACGAGACCGGCGAGATCAAGTCCCAGACGGTCTTCATGGGCGACTTCCCGCTCATGACCAACAAGGGCACCTTCGTCATCAACGGCACCGAGCGTGTCGTCGTGTCGCAGCTGGTCCGCTCGCCGGGTGTCTACTTCGACTCCTCCATCGACAAGACGTCCGACAAGGACATCTTCTCCGCCAAGATCATCCCCTCCCGGGGTGCCTGGCTGGAGATGGAGATCGACAAGCGCGACATGGTCGGTGTCCGCATCGACCGCAAGCGCAAGCAGTCCGTCACCGTCCTCCTGAAGGCTCTCGGCTGGACCACCGAGCAGATCCTCGAGGAGTTCGGCGAGTACGAGTCCATGCGCGCCACCCTGGAGAAGGACCACACCCAGGGCCAGGACGACGCACTGCTCGACATCTACCGCAAGCTGCGTCCGGGCGAGCCGCCGACCCGCGAGGCCGCTCAGACGCTGCTCGAGAACCTCTACTTCAACCCGAAGCGCTACGACCTCGCGAAGGTCGGCCGCTACAAGGTGAACAAGAAGCTCGGCGCCGATGAGCCGCTGGACGCCGGGGTGCTCACCACCGACGACGTCATCGCGACCATCAAGTACCTGGTCAAGCTGCACGCCGGTGAGACCGAGACGATCGGCGAGTCCGGCCGGGAGATCGTCGTCGAGACCGACGACATCGACCACTTCGGCAACCGTCGTCTGCGCAACGTCGGCGAGCTCATCCAGAACCAGGTCCGTACGGGCCTGGCGCGGATGGAACGCGTCGTGCGCGAGCGCATGACCACCCAGGACGTCGAGGCGATCACGCCGCAGACCCTGATCAACATCCGGCCGGTCGTCGCCTCCATCAAGGAGTTCTTCGGCACCAGCCAGCTGTCGCAGTTCATGGACCAGAACAACCCGCTGTCGGGTCTCACCCACAAGCGCCGTCTGTCGGCTCTTGGCCCGGGTGGCCTCTCCCGTGAGCGGGCCGGCTTCGAGGTCCGAGACGTGCACCCGTCCCACTACGGACGCATGTGCCCGATCGAGACCCCCGAAGGCCCGAACATCGGTCTGATCGGTTCGCTCGCCTCGTACGGCCGGGTCAACGCGTTCGGCTTCATCGAGACGCCGTACCGCAAGGTCGTCGACGGCCAGGTCACCGACGACGTCGACTACATCACCGCTGACGAAGAGGACCGCTTCGTCATCGCCCAGGCGAACGCGACCCTCAACGACGAGCTGCGCTTCACCGAGCCGCGCGTCCTGGTCCGCCGTCGTGGCGGAGAGGTCGACTACGTGCCCGGCACGGACGTCGACTACATGGACGTCTCGCCGCGCCAGATGGTGTCCGTCGCCACCGCGATGATCCCCTTCCTGGAGCACGACGACGCCAACCGTGCCCTCATGGGCGCGAACATGATGCGTCAGGCGGTGCCGCTGATTAAGTCGGAGGCCCCGCTGGTCGGCACCGGCATGGAGTACCGCTGCGCCACCGACGCCGGCGACGTCCTCAAGGCCGAGAAGGACGGTGTGGTCCAGGAGGTCTCCGCGGACTACATCACCGTCACGAATGACGACGGCACGTACACCACGTACCGCATCGCCAAGTTCATGCGCTCCAACCAGGGCACCTCGGTCAACCAGAAGGTCGTCGTCTCCGAAGGCGACCGGATCGTGGCCGACCAGGTGCTCGCCGACGGACCGGCCACCGAGAACGGTGAGATGGCCCTCGGCAAGAACCTGCTCGTGGCGTTCATGCCGTGGGAGGGTCACAACTACGAGGACGCGATCATCCTGTCGCAGCGCCTCGTGCAGGACGACGTCCTCTCCTCGATCCACATCGAGGAGCACGAGGTCGACGCCCGTGACACCAAGCTCGGCCCGGAGGAGATCACCCGGGACATCCCGAACGTCTCCGAAGAGGTCCTCGCCGACCTCGACGAGCGCGGCATCATCCGGATCGGTGCCGAGGTCGTCGCCGGCGACATCCTCGTCGGCAAGGTCACGCCCAAGGGTGAGACCGAGCTGACCCCCGAGGAGCGCCTGCTCCGCGCGATCTTCGGTGAGAAGGCGCGCGAGGTGCGCGACACCTCGCTGAAGGTGCCGCACGGTGAGATCGGCAAGGTCATCGGCGTCCGCGTCTTCGACCGCGAAGAGGGCGACGAGCTGCCGCCGGGCGTGAACCAGCTGGTCCGCGTCTACGTCGCGCAGAAGCGCAAGATCACCGATGGTGACAAGCTCGCCGGCCGTCACGGCAACAAGGGCGTCATCTCCAAGATCCTGCCGATCGAGGACATGCCGTTCCTGGAGGACGGCACCCCGGTCGACATCATCCTCAACCCGCTGGGTGTCCCGTCCCGAATGAACCCGGGACAGGTCCTGGAGATCCACCTCGGCTGGCTCGCCAGCCGCGGCTGGGACGTCTCCGGCCTCGGTGACGAGTGGGCCAAGCGCCTGCAGGCCATCGGCGCCGACCAGGTCGCCCCCGGCACCAACGTCGCCACGCCCGTCTTCGACGGTGCGCGCGAGGACGAGATCTCCGGTCTCTTCGAGGCCACGATCCCCAACCGCGACGGCGACCGCCTGGTCCAGCCCTCCGGCAAGGCCCAGCTGTTCGACGGCCGCTCCGGCGAGCCGTTCCCGGACCCGGTCTCGGTCGGGTTCATGTACATCCTCAAGCTGCACCACCTGGTCGACGACAAGCTCCACGCGCGTTCGACCGGTCCGTACTCCATGATCACGCAGCAGCCGCTGGGTGGTAAGGCACAGTTCGGTGGTCAGCGCTTCGGTGAGATGGAGGTGTGGGCCCTTGAGGCTTACGGCGCCGCGTACGCCCTCCAGGAGCTCCTGACGATCAAGTCCGACGACGTGACCGGCCGCGTGAAGGTCTACGAGGCCATCGTCAAGGGCGAGAACATCCCCGAGCCCGGCATTCCCGAGTCCTTCAAGGTGCTCATCAAGGAAATGCAGTCGCTCTGCCTCAACGTGGAGGTGCTGTCCTCGGACGGCATGTCCATCGAGATGCGCGATACGGACGAGGACGTCTTCCGCGCGGCCGAGGAACTCGGTATCGACCTGTCCCGGCGCGAGCCGAGCAGCGTCGAAGAGGTCTGACGGGCCGGCCGGCCGCCTCGTCCCGAGGCGGCCGGCCCTCCCCGGACCCGTTCAGACCATTGATTGAGACGAGACCCCGAAAGAGGGATTGACGACAAGTGCTCGACGTCAACTTCTTCGACGAGCTGCGGATCGGCCTTGCCACCGCGGACGACATCCGGACCTGGTCGCACGGCGAAGTCAAGAAGCCGGAGACCATCAACTACCGCACGCTCAAGCCCGAAAAGGACGGACTCTTCTGCGAGAAGATCTTCGGTCCGACCCGGGACTGGGAGTGCTACTGCGGCAAGTACAAGCGTGTCCGCTTCAAGGGCATCATCTGCGAGCGCTGCGGCGTCGAGGTCACTCGCGCCAAGGTGCGTCGTGAGCGGATGGGCCACATCGAGCTTGCCGCTCCCGTCACCCACATCTGGTACTTCAAGGGCGTTCCCTCGCGCCTCGGGTACCTGCTGGACCTCGCGCCGAAGGACCTGGAAAAGGTCATCTACTTCGCCGCGTACATGATCACGTTCGTGGACGAGGAGCGTCGTACCCGCGACCTGCCGTCGCTGGAGGCCCACGTCTCCGTCGAGCGTCAGCAGACCGAGAACCGCCGCGACGCCGACCTCGAGGCCCGGGCCAAGAAGCTCGAGACCGACCTGGCCGAGCTGGAGGCCGAGGGCGCCAAGGCCGACGTGCGCCGGAAGGTGCGCGAGGGCGCCGAGCGTGAGATGAAGCAGCTGCGCGACCGTGCGCAGCGCGAGATCGACCGCCTCGACGAGGTGTGGAGCCGCTTCAAGAACCTCAAGGTCCAGGACCTGGAGGGCGACGAGCTGCTCTACCGCGAGCTGCGTGACCGCTTCGGCACGTACTTCGACGGCTGCATGGGCGCCGCCGCGCTGCAGAAGCGTCTGGAGTCCTTCGACCTGGAGGAGGAGGCCGAGCGCCTCCGCGAGATCATCCGTACCGGCAAGGGCCAGAAGAAGACCCGTGCGCTCAAGCGCCTCAAGGTCGTCTCCGCGTTCCTGCAGACCAGCAACAAGCCCAAGGGCATGGTGCTCGACTGCGTGCCGGTCATCCCGCCGGACCTGCGTCCGATGGTGCAGCTGGACGGTGGCCGCTTCGCGACCTCCGACCTGAACGACCTGTACCGCCGTGTGATCAACCGCAACAACCGCCTCAAGCGTCTCCTCGACCTCGGCGCCCCCGAGATCATCGTGAACAACGAGAAGCGGATGCTGCAGGAGGCCGTCGACGCGCTGTTCGACAACGGCCGCCGCGGTCGCCCGGTCACCGGTCCCGGCAACCGCCCGCTGAAGTCCCTGAGCGACATGCTCAAGGGCAAGCAGGGCCGTTTCCGTCAGAACCTCCTCGGCAAGCGTGTGGACTACTCCGCGCGTTCCGTGATCGTCGTCGGTCCGCAGCTCAAACTGCACCAGTGCGGTCTGCCGAAGGCGATGGCGCTGGAGCTCTTCAAGCCGTTCGTGATGAAGCGCCTGGTGGACCTGAACCACGCGCAGAACATCAAGTCGGCCAAGCGCATGGTCGAGCGTGGCCGCACCGTCGTGTACGACGTCCTCGAAGAGGTCATCGCCGAGCACCCGGTGCTGCTGAACCGTGCGCCCACCCTGCACCGCCTCGGCATCCAGGCCTTCGAGCCCCAGCTGGTCGAGGGCAAGGCCATCCAGATCCACCCGCTCGTCTGCACCGCGTTCAACGCGGACTTCGACGGTGACCAGATGGCCGTGCACCTGCCGCTCTCCGCGGAGGCGCAGGCCGAGGCCCGCATCCTGATGCTGTCCTCGAACAACATCCTGAAGCCGGCCGACGGCCGTCCCGTCACCATGCCGACCCAGGACATGGTGCTGGGCCTCTTCTTCCTCACCACGGACGACGAGGGCCGCGACGTCAAGGGCACGGACCGCGCGTTCGGCTCCACGGCCGAGGCCACCATGGCCTTCGACGCCCGCGAGCTGTCGCTCCAGGCGAAGGTCGACATCCGCTTCCCGGTCGGCACCATGCCGCCGCGTGGCTGGGTGCCGCCGGTCGCCGAGGAGGGTGAGCCGGAGTACCAGCCCGGCGACACCTTCCGGCTGCGGACCACCCTGGGCCGTGCGCTCTTCAACGAGCTGCTGCCCGAGGACTACCCGTTCGTCGACTACTCGGTGGGCAAGAAGCAGCTCTCCGAGATCGTCAACGACCTGGCCGAGCGCTACCCCAAGGTCATCGTGGCGGCGACGCTCGACAACCTGAAGGCGGCGGGCTTCCACTGGGCGACCCGTTCGGGCGTCACCGTGGCCATCTCCGACGTCGTCGTGCCCGAGGCCAAGAAGGCCATCGTCAAGGGCTACGAGGAGCAGGACGAGAAGGTCCAGAAGCAGTACGAGCGCGGTCTGATCACCAAGGACGAGCGCACGCAGGAGCTCATCGCGATCTGGACCAAGGCGACCAACGAGGTTGCCGAGGCGATGAACGCGAACTTCCCGAAGACGAACCCCATCTTCATGATGGTCGACTCGGGTGCCCGAGGAAACATGATGCAGATGCGTCAGATCGCGGGTATGCGTGGTCTGGTGTCGAACGCCAAGAACGAGACGATTCCCCGTCCCATCAAGGCGTCCTTCCGCGAGGGCCTCACCGTTCTGGAGTACTTCATCTCCACGCACGGTGCCCGTAAGGGTCTGGCGGACACCGCCCTGCGTACCGCCGACTCGGGTTACCTGACCCGTCGTCTGGTGGACGTCTCGCAGGACGTGATCATTCGCGAGGAGGACTGCGGCACCGACCGCGGCCTCAAGCTGAAGATCGCGGTCAAGGGCGCCGACGGCGTGCTCCGCAAGACGGACGACGTCGAGACCTCGGTCTACGCCCGCATGCTCGCCGAGGACGTCGTGGTGGACGGCAAGGTCATCGCGCCTGCCAACGTCGACCTCGGTGACGTCCTGATCGACGCCCTGGTGGGCGCCGGCGTCGAGGAGGTCAAGACCCGCTCGGTCCTGACCTGTGAGTCCGCGGTCGGCACCTGTGCCTTCTGCTACGGACGCTCGCTCGCCACCGGCAAGCTGGTCGACATCGGTGAGGCGGTCGGCATCATCGCCGCCCAGTCCATCGGTGAGCCCGGTACCCAGCTGACGATGCGTACCTTCCACACCGGTGGTGTGGCCGGTGACGACATCACCCAGGGTCTGCCCCGTGTCGTCGAGCTCTTCGAGGCCCGTACGCCGAAGGGCGTCGCCCCGATCTCCGAGGCCAAGGGCCGCGTGCGGATCGAGGAGACCGAGAAGACCAAGAAGCTCGTCGTCACCCCGGACGACGGCAGCGACGAGACGGCGTTCCCGATCTCGAAGCGTGCCCGTCTCCTGGTGGGCGAGGGCGACGCGGTCGAGGTGGGCCAGAAGCTCACCGTCGGTGCGACCAACCCGCACGACGTGCTGCGCATCCTCGGCCAGCGTGCGGTCCAGGTCCACCTGGTCGGCGAAGTCCAGAAGGTCTACAACTCGCAGGGCGTGTCGATCCACGACAAGCACATCGAGATCATCATCCGGCAGATGCTCCGCCGCGTGACGATCATCGAGTCCGGCGACGCGGAGCTGCTTCCGGGCGAGCTGGTCGAGCGGTCGAAGTTCGAGACCGAGAACCGTCGTGTGGTCACCGAGGGCGGTCACCCCGCCTCCGGCCGTCCGCAGCTGATGGGTATCACCAAGGCCTCGCTCGCCACCGAGTCGTGGCTGTCGGCGGCGTCCTTCCAGGAGACGACCAGGGTCCTCACCGACGCGGCGATCAACGCCAAGTCGGACTCCCTGATCGGCCTCAAGGAGAACGTCATCATCGGTAAGCTCATCCCGGCCGGTACGGGCCTGTCCCGCTACCGCAACATCCGGGTCGAGCCGACCGAGGAGGCCAAGGCCGCGATGTACTCGGCCGTCGGCTACGACGACATCGACTACTCGCCGTTCGGCACGGGCTCCGGCCAGGCCGTTCCGCTGGAGGACTACGACTACGGTCCGTACAACCAGTAAGCGAGTCGCTTGAACGCCTGAGGGCGGTCACCCCTGTACGCCAGGGGGTGGCCGCCCTCCGGCGTGTGCTGGGAGGGGTCTTCCGGGGGCCTGGGAGCCCGGCTGACGGCCGGGCGGGGGGCGGTGCGCCTCCCAGGGCGCTGAGCTGCACGGAAAGGGCCTACGGCGGTGTCGTCGTCATCGGGGGCAGGGGGCGCGGCACCCGCTCCGCGGGCGTGGACAGCATTTGTTTTGACCCAGCTCCGTGAGGTAGGTACGCTCAAGCCTTGTGCCTGGGGTGTGCCTGGGCTCGTGTGCGTGTCCTCAACCGCAGCGCGAGTCCGTCAGTGGCCACCGCAATCTGCGCCCCTCCTGCCCCCAGGGCGGGAGTCCGCAGTATTCGACACACCCGACCGCGTGGGTCGGCGATGTTCCAGGTTAGTTTCACGAACGGCACACAGAAACCGGAGAAGTAGTGCCTACGATCCAGCAGCTGGTCCGGAAGGGCCGGCAGGACAAGGTCGAGAAGAACAAGACGCCCGCGCTCGAGGGTTCGCCCCAGCGTCGCGGTGTCTGCACGCGTGTGTTCACGACCACCCCGAAGAAGCCGAACTCGGCCCTCCGTAAGGTCGCGCGTGTGCGTCTGACCTCCGGCATCGAGGTCACGGCCTACATCCCGGGTGAGGGACACAACCTGCAGGAGCACTCCATCGTGCTCGTGCGTGGTGGCCGTGTGAAGGACCTGCCGGGTGTTCGTTACAAGATCATCCGCGGCTCGCTTGACACCCAGGGTGTCAAGAACCGCAAGCAGGCCCGCAGCCGCTACGGCGCCAAGAAGGAGAAGTAAGAATGCCTCGTAAGGGCCCCGCCCCGAAGCGCCCGGTCATCATCGACCCGGTCTACAGCTCTCCTCTTGTCACCTCGCTGATCAACAAGATCCTGCTCGACGGCAAGCGTTCCACCGCCGAGCGGATCGTGTACGGCGCCATGGAAGGCCTCCGCGAGAAGACCGGCAACGACCCGGTCATCACGCTGAAGCGCGCGCTTGAGAACGTCAAGCCCTCGCTCGAGGTCAAGTCCCGCCGTGTCGGTGGCGCCACCTACCAGGTGCCGATCGAGGTCAAGCCCGGTCGCGCCTCCACCCTCGCTCTGCGCTGGCTCGTCGGCTACTCCCGCGCCCGCCGCGAGAAGACCATGACCGAGCGCCTCATGAACGAACTGCTCGACGCCTCCAACGGCCTCGGCGCTTCGGTCAAGAAGCGTGAGGACACCCACAAGATGGCCGAGTCCAACAAGGCCTTCGCGCACTACCGCTGGTAGTCGCTACCCCCATCGAGACCGAGAGAAGACTGAGCCTTATGGCCACCACTTCGCTTGACCTGGCCAAGGTCCGCAACATTGGGATCATGGCCCACATCGACGCGGGCAAGACGACCACCACTGAGCGGATCCTCTTCTACACCGGTGTGAGCTACAAGATCGGTGAAGTCCACGACGGCGCTGCCACGATGGACTGGATGGAGCAGGAGCAGGAGCGCGGCATCACGATCACGTCCGCCGCGACGACCTGCCACTGGCCGCTCAACAATGTTGACCACACCATCAACATCATCGACACCCCGGGTCACGTCGACTTCACCGTCGAGGTGGAGCGTTCGCTCCGCGTCCTCGACGGCGCCGTCACCGTGTTCGACGGTGTCGCGGGCGTCGAGCCGCAGTCCGAGACCGTTTGGCGTCAGGCGGACCGCTACGGCGTGCCGCGTATCTGCTTCGTCAACAAGCTCGACCGCACCGGTGCGGACTTCTTCCGCTGCGTCGACATGATCGTGGACCGCCTCGGCGCGACCCCGATCGTCATGCAGCTTCCCATCGGCGCCGAAGCGGACTTCACGGGCGTTGTCGACCTCGTGTCGATGAAGGCCTTCGTGTACCCCGAAGAGGCCGCCAAGGGCGAGATGTACAACATCGTCGAGATCCCGGACAACCTCAAGGAGTCGGCCGCCGAGTGGCGCGGCAAGCTCATCGAGGCCGTGGCCGAGAACGACGACGCCATGATGGAGCTGTACCTGGAGGGCAACGAGCCCAGCCAGGAGCAGCTGCACGAGGCGATCCGCCGCATCACCCTGGCGTCGAAGGGCAGTGCCGACTCCGTCACCGTCACCCCGGTGTTCTGTGGTACCGCGTTCAAGAACAAGGGCGTCCAGCCCCTGCTCGACGCGGTCGTGCGCTACCTGCCTTCCCCCCTGGACGTCGAGGCCATCGAGGGCCACGACGTGAAGGACCCGGAGAAGGTCATCGCGCGCAAGCCCTCGGACGACGAGCCGTTCTCCGGCCTGGCGTTCAAGATCGCGAGCGACCCGCACCTCGGCAAGCTCACCTTCGTCCGGATCTACTCCGGTCGCCTGGAGGCCGGCACCGCGGTGCTGAACTCCGTCAAGGGCAAGAAGGAGCGCATCGGCAAGATCTACCGCATGCACGCGAACAAGCGTGAGGAGATCGCGTCGGTGGGCGCCGGCGACATCATCGCCGTCATGGGTCTCAAGCAGACCACCACCGGTGAGACGCTGTGTGACGACAAGAACCCGGTCATCCTGGAGTCCATGGACTTCCCGGCGCCGGTCATCCAGGTCGCCATCGAGCCCAAGTCCAAGGGTGACCAGGAGAAGCTGGGTGTCGCCATCCAGCGCCTCTCGGAGGAGGACCCCTCCTTCCAGGTGCACTCCGACGAGGAGACCGGCCAGACCATCATCGGTGGTATGGGCGAGCTCCACCTCGAGGTGCTCGTCGACCGCATGAAGCGCGAGTTCCGCGTCGAGGCGAACGTCGGCAAGCCCCAGGTGGCGTACCGCGAGACGATCCGCAAGACCGTCGAGCGCATCGACTACACGCACAAGAAGCAGACTGGTGGTACCGGCCAGTTCGCGAAGGTGCAGATCGCCATCGAGCCCATCGAGGGCGGCGACGCCTCGTATGAGTTCGTCAACAAGGTCACCGGTGGCCGCATCCCCCGGGAGTACATCCCCTCGGTGGACGCGGGTGCCCAGGAAGCCATGCAGTTCGGCATCCTGGCCGGTTACGAGATGGTCGGCGTCCGCGTCACCCTGATCGACGGTGGTTACCACGAGGTCGACTCCTCGGAGCTCGCCTTCAAGATCGCCGGTTCGCAGGCGTTCAAGGAGGGTGCCCGCAAGGCCTCTCCCGTGCTCCTCGAGCCGATGATGGCCGTCGAGGTCACCACGCCCGAGGACTACATGGGCGAAGTGGTCGGCGACCTCAACTCCCGCCGTGGCCAGATCCAGGCCATGGAGGAGCGCAGCGGCGCTCGCGTCGTGAAGGGCCTCGTGCCCCTCTCGGAGATGTTCGGCTATGTCGGAGACCTCCGCAGCAAGACCTCGGGTCGCGCAAGCTACTCGATGCAGTTCGACTCCTACGCCGAGGTTCCGCGGAACGTCGCCGAGGAGATCATCGCGAAGGCCAAGGGCGAGTAACTCTCCCGAGCTCACGCTTTAGGCTTGTCACCGGAGCCCGGTGGGCATGCGGCACAGCGCATCAGCACTGTGCCGTATGCCCCTGGCCCCGGCACCCCAGCAAAGATCACCTGGCGCCGATGAAGCAAGGCGTACAGAACCACTCAGGAGGACCCCAGTGGCGAAGGCAAAGTTCGAGCGGACTAAGCCCCACGTCAACATCGGCACCATCGGTCACATCGACCACGGTAAGACGACCCTCACGGCCGCCATTACCAAGGTGCTGCACGACGCGTACCCGGACCTGAACGAGGCCTCGGCCTTCGACCAGATCGACAAGGCTCCCGAAGAGCGCCAGCGCGGTATCACCATCTCCATCGCGCACGTCGAGTACCAGACGGAGTCGCGTCACTACGCGCACGTCGACTGCCCGGGTCACGCGGACTACATCAAGAACATGATCACGGGTGCCGCGCAGATGGACGGCGCCATCCTCGTGGTCGCCGCCACCGACGGCCCGATGCCGCAGACCAAGGAGCACGTGCTCCTGGCCCGCCAGGTCGGCGTTCCCTACATCGTCGTCGCCCTGAACAAGGCCGACATGGTGGACGACGAGGAGATCCTGGAGCTCGTCGAGCTCGAGGTCCGTGAGCTCCTCTCCGAGTACGAGTTCCCGGGCGACGACGTTCCGGTCGTCAAGGTCTCGGCGCTCAAGGCGCTCGAGGGCGACAAGGAGTGGGGCGAGTCCGTCCTCAACCTGATGAAGGCTGTCGACGAGGCCATCCCGCAGCCCGAGCGTGACGTCGAGAAGCCGTTCCTCATGCCGATCGAGGACGTCTTCACGATCACCGGTCGCGGTACGGTCGTCACCGGCCGCATCGAGCGTGGTGTCCTGAAGGTCAACGAGACCGTCGACATCGTCGGTATCAAGACCGAGAAGACCACCACCACGGTCACCGGCATCGAGATGTTCCGCAAGCTGCTCGACGAGGGCCAGGCCGGTGAGAACGTCGGTCTGCTCCTCCGTGGCATCAAGCGCGAGGACGTCGAGCGCGGCCAGGTCATCATCAAGCCCGGCTCGGTCACCCCGCACACGGAGTTCGAGGCGCAGTCCTACATCCTGTCGAAGGACGAGGGTGGCCGTCACACCCCGTTCTTCAACAACTACCGCCCGCAGTTCTACTTCCGTACCACGGACGTGACCGGCGTTGTGACCCTCCCCGAGGGCACCGAGATGGTCATGCCGGGCGACAACACCCTCATGAGCGTCCAGCTGATCCAGCCGGTCGCCATGGAAGAGGGCCTGAAGTTCGCCATCCGTGAGGGTGGCCGGACCGTGGGCGCCGGCCAGGTCACCAAGATCATCAAGTAGTTCCGGCTGCTTGAGGATCGGGTTGCCCCGGTCGCGCTGAACTGAGCGCACAGCACCAAGCAGGGCCCGTACGGCATCGTGCCGTACGGGCCCTGTGCTGTGGTGCGTGAGTCGTTACGGCGCCTCTTCGAAGGCGCGGCCGACGCCGGCGAACGAGTCGATCACGCTGACGCCCTCCGCGATGGCCTCGACCGCGAAGACGCTGGTGGACGTCGGCGGGTAGCCGATGATGTCGATGGCCCGGCTGACCGACAGCGGGTTCTGCATGTCGACGCCGTCCCAGAGGTACACCGCCCCCCAGTAGCCCTTCTCGGCGTCCGCGAACCAGGTCTTCATCCGCATCCCCCTGAGCGTGGAGAACGCGTCCACCGCGTAGTCACGCAGGTACTCGCGGAGCTCTTCCACCGTGGCCTTGGAGTCCTTCAGGTTCCACAGGACGATACTGACGTACAACGCTCACACCTCCCAGGAGGGCGAGGCCCAGCGCCGCAGACGGTAGGGCGCCCACCAGACGCCGTCGCCGATCCGGACGACCAGGTGGTGCTTCTCGAAGACCTTCATCGCCGTGGCCGGCACCAAGTCGCCTCCCCGGTCGGCCGCCAGTGCCTCGACCGCGGAGACATAGGCTTCGTCGGAGACGGTGAGCCTGCGCAGACCGGCGTTGCGGCGGTCGCGGATCTGCAGGTATCCGGGGCCGCGACGGTAGAAGCACCGGCCGATGTGGTAGCGCGCCCGCCAGATGCGCAGCGCCTCGGAGCCGCGCGGGCCCTCCACGGCCGACGGGGGGAAGAGGTGGCTGTACACCCACCACTCGGGGCCGTCCGGCGTGGTGAGCTGCGCCCTCCAGTCCACTTCCACGCCGTAGCTGGTGAGGTCGCGGATGAAGGAGAGCATGGGGATGACATGCTCGGTCCCCACGCGTCCCCCGAGGTCGACGGTGGGCTCGATCGACACGAACCGTACGCCCGACTGGTAGATCCGGCGGGCCTCGTCCGCGATGTCCGGGCCGAGCACGCCGTCGCCGAGGTGCATCCCCGGCAGGACGCGTACCGAACGGGCCCCGTGGCGCCACATGCTGAACCGCACGTCGGACGCGTTCCCCGGGGGCGCTGTCTCGTTCATCGTCGTCATGACAGCTTCACCTCTCACACTGCTGCGGACTGGGCGGACGCGGCGGGCTGCAGGGCGGGCGCTTCGGCCTCCGGCCGCGCCGCCAGGGACTGGCCCACGCGGATCTGCATGAACCTCTGGTTGCGGTCCCGGGTGACGACGTGGATCAGGCGGCCGTCGTCCGTGAAGAGCAGGCCCAGCTCCATCCACCGGTCGATCACGGAGCTGATGTCGGTGGTCCCGAACCGCTTCGCGCACTCGCGCTGGAGGTAGTCGAGCTTCCTCGGCTGGTCGAGCATCTGGAAGAGCGCGATCTCGACCTCGGTGGTGAGCTGGACCACGTCCCAGTCGAAGCCCGGCCGGGTGTTGGTGAGCGTGATGCCCTCATCGGTCTCGAAGTACGACAGCTGGCTGTACCAGTGCGCGTCGCGCCACTCGTTCATGCGGCTGCGCAGCGTCCACGCCAGGTCGTTCCCGATGCCCTTGTGCGTCGCCTTGAAGATGTAGGCGAGGTCGAACAGTTCCTTCTCGGGAAGGTCGTACGTGAGTCCGTACTGCGGAGCCGCCCACCGCTCGTGGAAGCCGAGCGAGGGGTTCTCGAAGTACGGGGCGAAGCGCTGGACGGCGAGCCGGTCGTCGCCGCCGGCGGGCTCCAGGTGGTGCAGTACGGGGAACTGCTCGATGATCTTCGTGTAGTCCTCGTCGGTCTCGCCGGGGAAGCCGTAGAGGTACGCCCAGGCGACGGTCAGGCCCAGCGACTCGGCGTCCCGGAGCACGCGTACGTTCAGGCAGCCGGAGACGCCCTTGTCCATGAGCTTCAGCACCTTGCTGCTGAGGCTCTCGATGCCGGGCTGGACGCAGACCACCCCGCCGTTCGCGATGATCTCCAGCTGCTCGTACTTCATGTTCGCCTTCATCTCGTACATCAGGCGAAGGTCGAGGTCCGCCTCGGCGAGCCGGGGGAGGAGCGAGTCCAGGTAGGACATGTCCAGGATGTTGTCGACGATCATCACGTCGAGGATCTTGTGGCGTTCGGTGAGCGTCACCAGGTCGTTGAAGAACTGCTCGGGCCGCTTGCTGCGGAACATCATGCTGGCGCCGTTGAGACCGCAGAAGGTGCAGTGGTGCTTCTCGCCCCACCAACAGCCGCGGGAGCTCTCCAGGACCAGGCGCGGCTCCAGCCAGAACCGGGCGTGCGACTTCGCGAACTGCGCGACGTACTCGTCGTAGTGGGGCATGACCATCGCGGCCGGCGGCAGCGGCTTCTTGCTCACGGGGTTGTACTGCGAGGTGGCGCTCTCGTCCCGCCAGCACAGCCCGGGTACGGTCGTGAAGGACGCCTCGTCCTCGTAGAGCGCGCGCAGCAGGCCGGGCCAGGCCAGCTCGCCCTCGCCGCGGACCACGTAGTCGACGAAGTCGAAGTTGCGGTGCAGCGCCTCGCCCATCGACCCTTCGCAGTTGGCGCCGCCGAACACGGTCAGCGTCTGCGGTGCGAGCTCCTTGACGCGCCGGGCCACCGCCATCGACGCGGTCAGCGTCTGGAAGGTGGTCGTGAAGCCGACGACCTCGGGGTTGCCCGCGACGATCCGGCGGGCCAATTCGTCGGTGAATTCCTCGACGTGCTCGTGCAGCCAGAGCGTCGTCTGCATCCGGCGTTCCTCGTTCGTGCCGTGCGCCAGATTCTGCCCGTCGGCATCCGACTGGGGGCCGAACTCCTTCAGGAACTCCGGGACCTTCCACTGCGGGTCGTGATAAAGGGCCGAGGAGAACACCCAGTCCCCGGTTCCGATGTAGCAGCTTTCGAGGTCGTAGTAGCGGTAGTCCTCGTAATTGAATTCAGGGACGCGTTTGGTGATCCAGTCCACGAAGTCGAGGTTTCCGTAGACAACATCGACATCGGCTTCGGGAAACTCTTTGAGAGTGAGGCTCTTGAGGAGTCCGAGAGCGACTGAAGGAAACCCGATCGGGCTCCACGGAACGTTGACGAGCGTGATGCGCATGATTCGCCCCCGCAATTTCTGTCTCTGCTTGACGGTTGCTTCAACGGATTTATGGTGCCTGCATGAGGCGATGGGTGGTGGCACCCTGCTGGGCTGCCATTTCCTGGGCGACGGCGTCGAGTCCCTGCGCCAGCTCTTCGGTAGTTCTTCCTGCTACCTCCTCGTTGGCGCGCGCGAGGATGTAGCAGAAGAGGTATCGTTCGGCCAGCCCGAATCCCATCGTGTGGAGGCAGCTGTACAGAAGACTCGCCTGGATTCGGTACGCCAGGAAGTCCGGGCTCCGGTGCAGCAGGTCCGACATCTCCGCGGACAGTTTCTGCGCGTGGAAGCTGCTGGGCGACATGCCGTCGTCGTGGTTCTCGTTGAAGTCGTCGAGAGTGGGGCCCGAGTGGGTGATGCGGCCCGCCCGGCTCTCCTCGCGCAACGCGGCGAAATGTTTGTGCACGACAGCCGACCAGGACTGTGCCGGCTCCCCGCCGGTCGCGGCGTCCGGGGACGCGGCGCAGCCGCTGATGAGGTCCCGGGCGTGCGGTCCGAGCTTGTCGTAGTAGGCGGCGCAGCGGCGTTCGAAGGCGTCGGGGTCCTTGGCCATCGCGTTCTTCGCACCCTCGTAGTGCGAGCGATAGCTGAGCATCCGCAGGCTGAGCAGTTCGCCGAAGCCGAGGGAGGACACCTGCCGCTGTTCGGACTCCCGCACGGTGGCCGCCGCGTTCGCCACCATCAGCTCCAGTGCCAGCGTGTACGCCCTGGCGGTGTCGTCGCCGATCGCCGACACGCTCCGGACGAGAACGGGCGTCACCGAGCGGTACAGGGCCTTGGCGGCGGCGTCGAACCCGTCCCCGCCGATACCGGAGTTCCACAGCGGTGAAGGGATCGCCTCGAAGGGGACCTCCGTCACGGTGGACGGCAGGCCGCGGGCGTCCGTGACGCGCCGGACACGGTCCCGTGCCGCGTCGGCGCCGGCCGTGTCGGACTGCAGGCTGACCTGGAGGCAGTCGGCGCCGCCGGCGCGGTCCCAGGTGCGCACGGCGTAGTGGTCGCCGGGCCAGGGCGGTCGCCGCGGTCCGAAGAGGTCGGTGAGGAGGCCGCGGATGTTCCGTGACAGCGCCGCGTCACCTCTGTCGAGGGGGATCGTCACGAAGACATGCATGCGTACCTCCATGGATCACGACGCACCTGTCCGGGGGCAGGGACCACTGGGTGTGTCGCTGCCGGCGGGGGCGTACTGCGCGGCCCCCGCCGGCAGCGGTCTCGTCTCCGGGTCAGGAGGACGAGGACGTCGAGCTGCACGCGCAGGCGGTGCCCACGCACGATGCCGCCATGACCTGCGACAGCGTTTCGTTGTCGCGGCCCAGCTCGTCGATCAGATCCGAGATTTCCAGAGCGTTCAGGTCGAGCTCTTCTGAAGAATTCATAGGAGACACTTCCTTCGGTTTTCCAGCTCTCGGATTTTCACGGCCGACGGGTGCATTCAATGAATGAAACCCGTCGGCCGCGATGCAGCCGTTGTCCGGTCAGGACGACGAGGACGAGCACGAGCTGGTCGTACAACCCGTGGTCGTGGTCGACGCCGCCATGGCCTGAGACAGCGTTTCGTCGCTGTAGTTCGAGTCCTCGATGAGGTCCGAGATCTCCAGCGCGTTCAGGTCGAGCGATTCCACTGCGTCCACTTGAAACACCTCCTTTGTGGTTTCTGTTTCAGGTACCCGAGTATCGTACCGAGGAAAATCGAGCTGGGTAGGGGGAAAAAGCAAACGGATCGAAAATTTACGAGTGGAGCCCTACGCTCCGTTCGTGTTCGACGGGTCGCCGGACTGGAGTTCGGAGAGCGCGCGACGGATGACATACGCCAGGAACGCCTCCGCGACCGGCAGAATCCCCAGGCGGTTGTTGGTGGTGTGTATGTAGTTGGCCAGGCAGTGGGCGTACGGAGTTCCTTCCAGCACAAGCTCCGCGACATCGCCGTCCGCGGCTCCGGATTGTGCCTTCCTGGCGGATCTCCACGCCTGTGTATAGATGTCGTAAAAAACGTCGGTGGAGCCGTCGATCCACACGGCCCGGCACAACTCCACCACTTTCATGCGCGTCCTGCCGTAAATCTTCGGCCAGTTCTCGTCGTACCCGGGCGGTACCCATCTGCGCCAGTCCTCTTCGTAATGACCGAGGAAGTCCTGGCTCTGCACCACGTCCAGCCCGGACCCCTTGAGGGACATGGCCATGACGCGCAGGGCCTGCCCCGTCGGCGAGGACGCGAGCTGGCGGTCCGACAGGCCGGCGAGGAGGTCGAGGACCGCGTTCGACGTCGAGCGGAAGAGCTCCTCGGCGATGCGCAGTCCCGTCTCCCCGCCGTACTTCGCCGACTCGGGTGTGTAGACGGCCGGTTCGACGGTGCCCGCCGCCCGGACCTCCTCGGGTTCTGCCCCTTCGAGTTCGGCCAGACCGGGCTGGTGCGAGGACTGCTGCGCGTACTCGGCGCGCTGCTCGGCGTCGAAGGCCGGCATCGCCGCCGCCAGCCTGTCGCGTACCGACTCCACCATCTGCTCCGACGCGTCATGGAGCCGGAACCTGATGTGCGGGCCGCCCTGCCAGTACCGCAGGTACCAGAAGTGGTCCTGCACCCCGGCCTCGTGGACGACCGGACGGATCACGTCCCGCAGGAAGCCGGGCTGCAGCGACATCGGCAGGTAGATGTGGAGCGGCGACCACTCACCGGCTCGGGTGCGTTCAGTCCCTGTAGAGCTCAACGAAAAACTCCTCTGCTGCCGCCGGTCCGGGACCGCCGTACTCGTCGGGTGCCGGGATGCACTCCCGGATGGACACGTAGACGTCGTCCCGGGTCAGCGCGGACTTGGCGAAGCTGCGCACCAGGTACGGGTTGCGGAAGTCGACGTACATGGGCTTGTGGACACTCGCCCGGTGCAGGTGGCTGAAGTCGGCCCAGTCGCGCGGGATCTCCTCGACCAGTCCGGACAGCAGGTTGTACTCGTCCAGGCGCTGTGTCAGCACGAAAACGTGCCGGGGCAGGCCCTGCGCGCGGCGCCACCGGTCGAAGCGGAGCAGTGCCGGGTAGGAGTCCTTGCTCAGCTCGGACAGCTCCGGTATGTCGCGGGCGGGCACCGTCCAGGTGCGCCGGCTCGCGACCACGTCGCCGACCATCAGCCGCGGCGACGAGCCCGGATAGCCCTGGTGTCCCATCGCCCGGCCGATGTCGTCCATCGGCGCGTAGTTGTACCGGATCGTCGGGCTCAGCACCTCGACCAGGTTGTAGAGGACCGGAACCACCACGGGGAGCAGGAAGTTCATCGGCGCCAGGTGGACGCGCTCGTCCCGCTCGGGGTCCCACAGGAGCAGATTGCGGTTCGCGTGGTCGATCCGGATCGCGAGCGTGTCGAGGCTGTAGGCCTTCTGCTCCGGCGCCGTGGGCCAGGTGCCGGGGTAGTTCAGCACCCGGTCGGTGAGGGGCGGGTGCAGATTGAAGTTGAGCCCGGCGACCATGTTGAGGTCCACCTGGCCGGGGAAGGCCTTGCGCAGGTGATCCCGTACGGCGTTCCGCAGCGTCCAGTCCTCGGCGGGGGAGCCCTCGACGAACGACGCGAAGCGGGAGAAGTACACGCCGAATCCGGTCAGGACGCCGTTCACCACGACCTCGGGTGACGGGCCGCCCCCGGCGAACTGCACGCGGAAGGTGATCGAGTCCGGGTCGAGGCAGTCCTCCACACCCGCACACGCCGCCGCTACCGCCTCCGGAGACAGCCGGACCACGCCGTCCTCGGCGACGCACTGCCGGCCCAGCTCGGTCAGGGCGCGGGTGCGCTGTGCCACGAAGTTCGTCGCCTCGGGGGAGCCGTGCCCCCAGAACACCGCGTCCTGCTCGGGTTCCGACAGCTTCACCAGCTGTTCGCAGAAGGCGACGAAGGGAACCGTCTCGCGCTCACCGAACACGGTGGACGCGAAGTGGTACACCCCCAGGCGCTTGGTGTGGCCGTAGTCGAGCAGCGACGACAGCTTCCACAGGCTCTCCAGCGCCGGGACGGCGTCCGTCACGGCCGGCCGGCTCCAGGTGGCGGGCCGGTCCGGGGTCCACAGGTCCTCGTACACCGGCGCCCGGGAGATGTCCGCGGGCGGCGGGTCCATCTCGCAGACCTCCGAGATGTCGGTGAGGGCCTCCCCCGCGGCGCTCAGCAGCAGTCCGCGCTGCTGCACGGGGGCGTCGGACAGCTGCGTCTCCAGCTTCCTGAGGGTGTCGAGATGACCGCTCAGGACGGACACGGGCTCGGTCGTCCCGGCCCGCAGGACCTCGGCGAACCGCTCGGAGTAGTCCGGCGCCTGCTCGTCGAAGCCCGGGCTGACGTACAGCAGCTCGATCCGCATCATGGCCCGCAGGGCCTTCCGGCTGGTCGCGTCGCTGCCGGTCAGCCGGGTCAGCGCGGCCAGCACCTCCGGCACCGTCGCCGTGCCCGAGGACAGCACGTTCAGCAGGCAGTCGACGACCTTGTCGCGCTTGAGCCGCACGATCGACTCCGAGAGGCCGTGCTCGGAGGAATCGGGGATGAGGCCGATGAACTCGATCCTGTTCTCGTCCACGCGCAGCGACGAGTTCAGCAGCACCTTGCACAGGTCGATGCCGCCCTCGACCCGCCGCACCCCGGCGGCCAGCCAGTTCACCAGCACCCGGTTCAGCGTTGCGGTCGAGTGCGTACGGGACTCGGCCACGGCGCCCGCGGCCTGCGGCAGGTCGGGCGGGAAGGCCCCCACCTCGGTGAACCGGCCGAACGGAGACGGTTTCAGCGCGGCGCGGTAGGCGAAGTTGACCAGCGACGATTCGAGGACCCGGGCCCGGCTCGGCTTGACCTGGCCCATCTCGCCGGAGGTGTACCGGCGCAGGCTCTCGTACAGCTGGTCACCGGAGAGCTGGATGCTCCGGGCCATCGAGTCGTGGTCGAGGACCCGGGCGAAACCGTCGCGGGCGACGCGCATCCTGTCCTCGAACGCGGCCTGCGCCTCTTCCTCGCTCCGCCGCACCCGCCCTACGAGGTCGAGCCACTCCTGTACCGCGGCGAGCGTGTCCGCGTCGAGGTGCGGCTTGGCGAGGTCGAGCCGCCGGGCCGCCGGCTCCGCGCGCCGGTTGAAGACGTCACGGCGCAGCCGCACCAGCTCGGCCCGCGCGGACGCGTCCACCCGCGGGACGAGTGCGGCCAGCAGCTCGGATACCTCGCCCGCCCGCCGCGCGCACTCCTCCTCCAGCAGGCGGCTCTCCTCGATACGGGCCCAGGGCCCGTCGAATCGCAGGTCCTCCAGCTCGGCCACGGGCAACCGGCTTCGCCGGAACACCACATAGGGACTGACCCGCGCGGTGGGGTTCAGTGCAGACTCATCCGATCGCACGAAAGGTACTCCTCGTCTCACCAGCGGGCTAGGCAAAGGGGTGGGGCGGAACGCTCGCCGGAGTCATGTCGTCGGGCAGGAGAGAGGCACAGGGCAGCGACCCGTCGTGGAGCCGCGGCAGCCCTTCGAGCCGACGGGTGCCGTGCCCGAACGTCATGGGTACGCAGCCGGGCACGAAGCTCCGCGTGCAGACCAGACCGCGCCAGCGCAGCTCGGGCGTGGTGACGTCGGCCGCGTACGCATGCGCGCCGGTGGCCTCGATCCGCGCCCGCACATGGTCGAGGTCCTTGTCGAGGGTGCCGAACGCCGGTGCCGAGGCGGCCAGTTCCGTCAGGGAGAGCTCGGGCCTGTCGGGCGTGTCCAGGAACGCGTACCACTCCCGTGACGAGGGCAGCGCGCCCAGCAGGCTGTGGTCGTCCATCTCGACCAGCGTGTCGAAGTCCTCCGCGAGCCGCTCCCGGTGCGCCGGGTCCTTGTCGAACACATGCCGCAGGGACGCCACGCGGGCGGACACTTCGAAGATCGCCGACTCGGCCGCGGCCCGCGGGTACAGGCTGGTCGCGGTCGACACGAGGGTGCAGGGGCCCGTCTCCGCGTCGCGCTGGGCGAGCGCCAGCACCACGGGCACGTCGATGTCCTGGGTGGCCCAGAAGAGACGCACCCTGAACCCCGTCACCACCTCGACGCGGTCCATCAGGCTCTTCAGGTGGCTGTCGCCCGGCCCCAGGACCAGCTCGGGCAGCAGCAGCTTGCGGTACCAGGTGAGCAGGAACGCGTCCCGCTCCACGATCTCGAACAGCCCGTGCAGCGTGGCTTCCTCGTGGCTCTGGCCCAGCGCGAAACCGTTCGACGTGTCGTAGAAGAACGGCTGTCGGGCCCCGATGCGGCGCACCCACGACAGCGCGACCTCGGGGAGGTACCGGGCGGGCCCGTCGCCGAGCGGCGTGAGCGGGACCCACTCCACCCTCTCGTCCGGTTCCAGGGGGGCCCAGAGGAAGCCCTCGCGCGCGTACTGCTCGGGCGAGTGCTGTCCCAGGGTGCGCGGATCGAGGCCCTGTTCGCCCAGTTCCGCGAGCGTGGCCTCCACGGTGCCCTGGACCCGCTGGTGACAGAACCCGGCGTGCCGCTCCAGCCCTTCGAGCACCGCGGTCGTCCGGCTCTTGTTGAAGCTCAGGCTGCGTCCGATGCCGGGTTCCAGCATGCCGTTGCCCAGCGGGAGGCCCACCTGGGCCTGGGGCAGTGGGCCGTCCAGGTCGAAGAGCGGCTCCCGGAACATGGAGTGCGGTCCCAGGTAGTCGGCCGTGAGGGTCGTCGGCAGCGGACGCCGGGCCCGCAGCGACCCTTCGGACTTCTCCAGCAGCTCGGGCACGGCCCCGAAGTCGATCGTCGTCGTCGCCGTGGCGGTGCGCACCGGGCAGCCCGTCCGCGGGGGTACGTTTCCCCGCCGCACCGCGCCGCTCGCCCGGTCGATCGTGGCGAGCGCGCCACCGGGGGAGGGCGCCCGCAGGAGCAGTACGGCGAGCCGGGTGACGGCGGCGCGCAGCGCCGGGCCGAGCTGTTGCCAGAACGCGTCGCCGTGTGCGGCTCCGGGTCCCCCGCCGGCCGCGGACATCGCCTCGTACGGCAGCTGGGCGGAGTCCACGCTCCTGCTGAGGAACCACGCCAGGCACTGCGGGCAGCCGCCGTCGCCCGCGTGTGCCAGGTCGTGGACCAGGACGTGCACGCTTCCGCACCACTGCAGTACGGCCAGGCCGCGTCCCGAACCGTTCCCTGCCGTGTGCACCCGGACGGGGGCCGTCAGCGGGCCGAGGAGCACTTCCGCCGGCGGCGGGGTGCCGGGGGCGGCGGAGAGGGCGGAGACGAAGTCGGCCGCACGGGGGCCCATCAGCCCGGTGGCCGGCGGGGCGGTCTGCGGTCGGGCGCTCATCGGACCTCCACCAGTCGGGCCTTGCCTTGTGCGAACGGAACGGTGTGCGCCGTGACCTCGGTGTACGTGGGCCGGTCGAGGTGCTGCCACACCTGCGGCCAGGTGCGGAAGTGCGGGTTGAGCAAAACCGCGGCGTCCTCGTCGTTGACCAGCCCGAGCAGCGCCATGGAGACCGCTTCGGCGTAGCAGGCTCCCGCGCCCCGCACCTCCGGGCGGCCGCCGGTACGGCCGGTGACCCGGTGGACGCCGTCCTCCAGCCGGGCGCCGGTCCACTCCCACACCTCTGTGCCGAGGGTGACGGCCCGCCGGATGTACCGGCCGTATCCGGCGCACTCGTCGTGGCCGAGGTCGTCCTCGGTCAGGGGCGTCCACGTGATCGTGTCCGCGGGCCGGGCCAGCGAACGCTTCAGCAGGGCGCGGTAGAGCGCTTCGTTCAGCGACCAGCCGGCGGCTGCCCCGGGGGGCGCGTACCCCTCCAGCGTGTTCAGCGCCGCCTGGTAGATCGCCTCGCGGGACGACAGCGTGGCGGTGGTCAGTTCGTGGACCCGGCAGGCACCGGCGAGCCCGACGAGGGAGGTGCTCCGGGCCCGCCCGAAGGGGACCTGGGGGAGGTCGCCACCGTCCAGATACCGGAAGGGGCCGATGAACTCGTCGGTCCACCCGCGCAGCGTGTCGATGATCCGCTCATGCACGTCGTCCAGGCGGCTGTCGTCCTCGGGGCTGACGATGTTCCTGCGGACCAGTACCTCGCCCGGGTCGTCGCCGACGGCGTCGGTGTCCGGCGGCGGCACCGCGCGTCGGCAGCGGCATCCCGCGGCGGCCCATGCCGGATGCGTCTGTACCGTCGGTACGTCCGTGGTCAGCGGCATGGACACGGCGGCGGCCGCCTCCGGGCGTCCGCCGAGTCCGGCGCCGCGCAGGTGGACCGCGTGGATCAGCGCAGCGGCGGCGGCGTCGTCCACCGCGAGGGAGGCGGGGCCGGCGGGCGCGGCAGCGGCCGGGGACGACGGGCCGGGGGACGGCGCCTGCGTACGGCCGTACCCGCACAGGCACTCCCAGCAGCCCGTCGTGCTCGCGTCGGACCACAGGATCCAGCGGCGTCCGTGCACTTCGCCCACGATGCCGTGCGGAACCCCGCGTTCGAGCAGTGCGTCCTGCAGGCGCAGAGTGTGCTCGTACGGGAGCCCGTCCGCGTCGATGACCACCAGTCCGGCGTTCTCCCACCGGGGCGCCGCCCCTGTCCCCTCGGCCGAGACCGGGTGGAACTCGGTCTCCAGGCCGCAGAGCGGCACCTCCTCCAGCAGGCGGCGCAGCCGGTCGAGCCACGCGGGGCGGCCGTGGAGGTGCAGGGAGGTGGCACGGAGGCGGTCCAGCGCGCGCACCGGTTGGTCCGTCAACTGCGAGAGGTACGGGATCAGCCACTGCGACGCGGCTCCCCTGGCGTCGGTCTGCTGTGACAGCGGTGCGTCCAGCACGGTCACGCACCGGCGCGCCACGAGGGCGTCCAGGATGCGCGCGACCGCCGGCCGTGACCGGGCCGGGAACTCCTCCAGCAGTTCGTGGTCGGTACGGCTGCCGTCCGACCGGCTCAGCAGCGCCGAGACGACCTGGTGGGCGGACCCGCCCTTCACGGTGAACGAGGACGTGGCGACGCCGACCCACGCGCCGTGCTTGGTCCGCAGCGTCGAGACGTCGGGCCGGGTGAGAAGGATCCGCCCGGCCGGCGTGAGACCCCCAGAGGACATCGATTCACTCACTTTCGAAACCCGGCGCTCAGGAAGCGGGGTGGGCGTAGGTCGCGGACAGCAGGGGCTGTCTCGTCACACCGTCGCTCTGGATCAGGTTCCGGACGGCCGCGCCGATGAAGCCGCCGAAGACGGTGCCGGCGAGCCCGTCGGACTGGCAGCGCAGATGGAAGTCGTAGAGGGCCATCGAGGCACGCACCGCGCTGAGGCGGAAGCCGTGCGACCCCGCCCACGCGTCGGCGGAGTCGAGGTTGGCGCAGACGGTGACGATCCCGGCCCCGTCCGCGAACTCCCTTTGAATGCCCAGGAGTTGAGGGTCGCCGACGTCAGAGGCCGGGGCGATGAACGAGATGTCCCGCGCGGTGACGCGGTAGACCCCGGCCGGGCGGCCCTCGCTGCGCAGCGCGAAGACGAACGCCTCCAGCGGGCCGCAGGCGTCGTCGAGCCCCCAGTCACCGGCGTCGCGCTCCAGCGCCTCGCGCGTCCACCGCAGGATCAGGTCCGTGCGTACGGGCGCCTCTCCGTACTGAAGGGAGGACCGACGCGCCTGGAGGGTGTCGTGCAGGTCCAGGGTGCGGCCGGACTCCGTCGTCCCCGCCTCCGCATCGACGGGCACGGCGTCCGCGAACGGCAGCAGCGACCGCTCCGCCGCCAGGCCGTCGCCGCAGCGGGCCCGGTCGGCGAAGGTCTCCAGCAGGGGCTCCATCATGGAAGGGTCGGTGCGCACGGTTCAGCCCACCTCCATGACGGCGGTGATCGGTTCTTCGGTGGGGGAGAGGCCCAGGTACTCGCTCAGGGCCCGGTCGTCCCAGTCCGTGACGAGGGAGCGGGGCAGGTTCAGCCGGTCGGCGACCTTCCGGGCGGCCGCCAGGGCGACGCCGCCGTCACAGAAGGAGATGCGGAGCCCGAACGTGCCGTACTTGGAGCCCATCTTCGGCAGGTTGGCGGTGACGACCAGCAGCAGCGGCTCATCACCCGGCAGCGCCTCGTCGGTCAGCCGGGCGAGGTCGTGGTCCCCCTCGCGGTACGCGTACCCGCCCACGGGCAGTACGGACTCGTCGCGGCTCACCACATAGGCCGTGGCCGAACCGATGTTGCCGCCGGCCGCCGTCCACCGCTGCACCCAGCCGTCGGACCGCCGGCGGATACCGAAGGCGACCGCGAGCATCAGGGCGAGGTCGGCGCGCCCGCACTCGGCCGGATCCGCAGTCGGCGACGGTGTCCCCGCCAGCCGCGACACGTCGGCGGCGGGCAGCGGCACCCGCGGGCAGCTGGGCCAGTCGCGGAACTGCCACTGGAGGTTCATGTTCTTCGAGTGGAAGTGGGCCAGGTGCCCGTTGGTGTCGAGGAAGGTGCGCACCGGAAGGGCGATCGACGCCTCGTAGACCGCGGAGGCGGGCGGCGTGGTCGCCGTGGGGCCCTTGCTGAACGAGCAGGTGGGGCACCCGGGGCGGGTGGTGCTGGGGCGGTAGCGGGTCGCCAGGGTGGTCAGATCGACGATGCCGGCGTCGAGCGGCAGACAGGTCCGGATCGAACGGGAGGAGAGGGCGAGCACATGGTGGGCGGCCATGCCCGCGACCAGGTCGTGCGCCTGGTCGGGCGGGCCGTCCGGCGGCGCGTCCCCCTCGTCCGCGACGCCGCACTCCAGGCAGGGGGTGAACGCCGGGTCCACGTACGGGCCCAGGGTCATCGACGTGTCGTCGACGCGTATGCGCAGCAGGGGCCTTCGTTCCAGCCAACATCGGCGCCACAGAGCGGTGCGTTCGGGGAGGGAGTCGCGGGTCTCGAAGAAGAGGACGAGGCAGTTGCCGTCGACCGGCAGCTCGTCGAGGTCGCCGGCCACCTCGCAGACGCCGTCCAGGCAGTCCGCCGTGGCCTTCGCCAGGGTTTTGTCGCCCGCCAGGTGCACAGTCGTACGGCCCAGACGGGCCGCGGCGTCGGTCCAGGACGGGTTCACCCCGGTGGAGTTGCCGAGCCGGGACAGAAGGCAGGCCAGCTCGGGCGTGACCGCCGCGGCCGTCTCGTTCCCGCCGCCTTCCTCCAGGGCGCCCGACGCCCAGAGCAGGGCGAGCGACTTGAGGACGGTCCCCTCGGAGAGCCCCGTCCTGGCGGCGATACCGGGCAGGGTGGTGGCGCCGTCGCAGGCTTCGACCAGCCGGCCGAGGTCCTCGCGCGCGAACCTGCCGGTGAAGGCCTGCCGCTTGTCGGCCCCGTCGAGCATCAAGGACTCTCCGGCACTGCGCAGCCGGACACCTCTGCGCAGAACGGGCCGTTGTGGGACCGCGATCTGTTTGTCCCGGCCTGCGGCCCGTCCCAGGGCCTCTGCCTTCAGCTCCACACCCATCGATCGTGTCCCTTCCCCCATGGTGATGACGTGATGAAACGGCTCAGACGAGGCGTGCCAGTGCGTCGGCCCCCTCCCGTCGGCCGCCCCATCGGGCGCCGCACCGGGTACATCGGTCCACGGCCACGGTCACCGCGGTCGCCACCGTCCCCGCGACCAGGTCGAAGGTCCGGACCGTCGCCCCGAGTCCGGCGGGGCCCGTACGCAGCTCGGCCGTGGCGAGGTTCAGCAGGCCGTGCGCGATGGCGAGGTGCATCGGGCCGAAACCTTCGGGCAGGCCCCGGGTCGCCGCGCCCAGGTCACCGGTGCGCGCGGGGTCCTGGTGCTGTTCGGCGCGGCGCAGATGGCAGGAGTAGCAGGCCGTGGCCCCGGGGATCACGGCCGGACCGCAGACGATCCTGGTCGGGAGCAGTTCGACGCCGACGGTCGGGATGGACCGCTCGAACCCGAGCCGGTCGAGCTCGTCACGCAGCTTCTCGTCCTTGCCGGAGTGCACGGCGACGATCATCGAGGCGCTCGACAGCCGGGCGTCGTCCGGGAGCCGGCTGCCGGTCACCCGGCTCCAGGACGCGGGCCGGTAGGCCCGCGCGTACTGTTCGCCGAAGGTGTCCCTTACCAGGTACAGACAGTCCGCGAGAGTTTGGGACACCTGCTCCTCCTGTACGCCGGCTACGCGGCCGGCTGCGGTTCCGGATTCAGTGACTGTTCCGAGCTGCTCTCGTACCCCATCGCCGTCGGCGCGTCGTAGAGCCGGGGGGTGCCGAGGTAGCGCTCGCTGTGGATGAACGACAGCGGCATGGCTTCGGGCACCAGCACCTTGACGGCGTGCATCCCCACCTGGCGTGCCTCGTCCGTGGTGATGTCCACGACGAGTGTTTCCGCGCCGCGCGCGGCCAGTCGGGACACGGCGGTCGCCAGCGGGTCGGTCTCGGCCGACAGATCGGGCAGTTCGCCGAGGGACCGCCGCTCGCGCTCGCCCTCCAGCAGATGCGCGAAGACGTGCCGCCGCTCCGCCGACGCGTTGTACGCCGCCGAGCCGACGACGCTGACCTTCCCGTCCTCGGGCCGCTGCGCCGGACCGGTGGCCAGACCGGCGCGCAGCGCCACCCGTACCGAGGCCAGCTCGCGGTGGAGCTTGCCCACGGCGCGCTCCGGATCGATGTCGCACGTCGCGCCGACGATCTGCGCGAGCTGTTCCTCGTGGGGCGACAGCTGGACGGCGTACACCACGGGGATACCGAAGTCCGTCGTCGCGTCGAAGAGCCGGACTTCCAGGTGGCGTCGGGCGCCCGCCGTGTGGCAGGCGCGTGCGGAGGGCTCCAGCAGCTCCGGGTCGACCTCGATCTGCGGCAGCCGCAGGCGTTGGAGCCAGGCGAGGGTCAGCGCGTCCCTCTCCACGACCTCCAGCAGCCCGCCGAGCACCGCGCTGCGGAGGTCGGAGTGGACGGCCGCGCCGGTGGTGATGCCTCGGGTGAAGCGTTCCGACGGCGACTGCGGTGTCATGTGCAGGTAGACCGCGATGGCCGGTACGAGGACGGCGCGGCGCCGGGTCAGCGACCAGGCCCGTACCCATCTGATCGGGACGGCCGGGTCGTACGGTACGAGGCCGCAGTCGTCCTGGGCGAACTCGTTCGCCGAGCACACGGGCCACCTCGTGGGCGACACGCAGTCCTGGTCGAGGTCGTTCTCGGCGGCGGTGAGGAGGTCGGTGTCGTGCCAGGAGCAGATCGAGTACCGCTCCAGGGCCTCGGCGATCGAGATGAGCCGGGCCCGCTCCCCTGTCAGATCGCTGCCGGCGCCGTCGAGATTGCCGGTGTCGCCGCTGCCGCTCCAGCTCCGCATCCCCTGCAGAACTTTTGAGAGATCACCGATTCGGGAAACGCGGACGGCGAAGCGTGGATCGCCATCGGCCACAGGTAATGCGGTCGTACGGGATACGAGGCCGTATGGGGACACCAAGGACGCTATCCGCTGCAATTCGGTCTTCACGGTATCCACAGACTCTTCCCCCAAAGTTGTGGTAATCCCGGGCTCATCGCTGGCCGCCGACGTCGATCGTTGCTGAAGGAATCTAGCCTGTCAAGGGGTGATCGACTGCCGGGGCAATTCGGTGACCGGGGGTAATTACCGCAGCTCAGCGGGGGTTCTCTCGGCTGCTTGAGATGCCGTTCGACCGCCGGACGAAAGCTCTGGCCACTGATTTCGGCCACGGCCGACAGGCCCGTCGCAACGCCCGAACCCACCGTGGCGGATCCGCGAAGCGGGGTCGCGCGGACGTCTCGGAGAGGGGGCGGACGGTCCCTAGCCGATCACGGTTCTTTCTGGCACAGTCTCCTGGCACGAGCAGAATCCGACTTATCCGCGGGCACCTCGCGCCGCATGTCGATGCAGGGAAACCGGCCACGATGGAAATCGTTCGGCCAGGTCGGGCGCGAGGTGAATGGGGCAGGGGGAGTACGACGTGACCGACGTGGCCAGGGAGAACGAGCGGCTTCGCCGCCTGTGGAAGGAATACGCGCCCCGCTACGACAACGACATGGTGCGCCTGGAACGCATGCTGCTCGACGACGGGCGGGCGTGGGCATGCGGCCAGGCCAAGGGGGACGTCCTCGAAGTCGCCATCGGCAGCGGCCGGAACATGGAGTTCTACCCGGACGGCATCGCGGTGACCGGCATCGATCTGAGTCCCGAGATGCTCGATCTGGCCCGGAGCCGGGCCAGTGAACTGGGTCGCGAGGTCACCCTCCAGGAGGCCGACGCCCACGCGATGCCCTTCGAGGACGACACGTTCGACACGGTCGTCTGCACCCTCGGGCTCTGCAGCGTGCCCGATCACCGGAAGGTGATCGACGAGATGTACCGGGTGCTGCGCCCCGGCGGGAGGCTGGTGCTGCTCGACCATGTCGGCAGCCACATCCGGCTGATCCGCTGGTGGCAGCGCGCCCTGGAGAAGGCCATGCTCCGCCAGTGCGGGGACCACCAGACCCGTCGGCCGTACCCGTTGGTCAAGGAGGCCGGATTCCTCGTCGAGCACCGGGACCGCCGCAAGCTGGGGTGCGTCGAGCGGGTCGCCGCGCGCAAACCCGTGGCGTAACGCCCGCGGCGCTGCCTCCCTGTGCCGGGCGGCACCCTTTCCCGCTTCCCCGCGGAATGCGGCATACCGCCGCGTCGTGCACCGGCAAGAAGATCGTTTCCGCGTTTCCATGGTTCCGCGTTCCCGCGATTCCGCTTTCCGTGCGCGGACCTCAAACCTACGCTCTAGCGAAGGATGACACGACATGACATCCGTGGCGGATACCTGGGGAATTCACGAGGCGCAGTTCTGGCTGCGCGGCCAGGCGCCGGAAGCCCCGGTGCGCTTCGATCCGCAGGCCGGACTCTGGTGCATCTTCGGCTATCGGGAGGTACAGCAGGTTTTCTCCGATCCTGCGACGTTCTCCTCGAACACCCAGCGCCTTGTGCCTCCGGAAATGCGGGAGGGCGCCGACCGGTTCAGTGAGGGCAACCTCATTCAGATGGACGCGATGGAGCACAAGAAGCTCCGTGGACTGATCAGCCACGCCTTCACTCCGAAGGTGGTGGCCGATATGGAACCACGCATCGCCGCCCTCACCCACGAACTGCTCGACGCCGTGGCCGACGGCGGCCGTATGGAATTGGTCAACGACCTGGCCTACCCGCTTCCCGTCATCGTCATCGCCGAGCTGCTCGGAGTGCCGGCCTCGGACCGGGACAAGTTCCGGGACTGGGGAACCGCGCTCATGGAGAGCACTCAGGAGTTCTCCTTCGTCGACCGGACCGAAGAGCAGAGCCGACGCCTTCAGGAGGCCATGCAGCAGGTCGGGAAACTCTCCGACTACCTGCGCGAACACGTTCTCGACCGCCGGAAGAACCCCCGCGACGACCTCATCACCAAGCTGGTTCAGGCCGAGGTGGACGGTGAACGCCTCACCGACAACGAGGTCGTCAACTTCTCCAACGTGCTGCTGATCGCCGGGCACATCACGACCACGATGCTGTTGGGCAACTCGATCCTGTGTCTGGACAGCCACCCGGAGTGGCTCGCCCGGGTGCGCGCGGACCGCGCGCTGGTGCCGGCCGCGATCGAGGAGTCGCTGCGGTACTACAGCCCCTTCGCGGGAACGGCGCGTGCCACGACCGTCGACGTGGAACTCGGCGGTGAGCGCATTCCCGCCGATTCCCTGGTGGTGACCTTCCTCGGCGTGGCGAACCGCGACCCGAAGGTGTTCACCGACCCCGACACCTTCGACCCGCTGCGCGACCCGAACCCCCACATGGCGTTCGGCCGGGGGGCGCACTTCTGCATCGGCGCGCCGCTCGCCCGCCTGGAGGGCAGGGTGGCGCTGAACATCCTGCTGGACCGCTTCCCGAACCTGCGCAGCGACCCGGACCGGCCGCCCCGGTTCCTGCCGAGCCTCAGCATGACCGGCCCCGAGGAACTGCCGCTGGTGTTCTGACGCCCAGGCGTTCGGTGCGGGCCCCGTCCCGCACCGAAGAGCGGGTGCCGGACCGCGTGCTATGTTCGGCCGATGTCCAGCCTTGACCTCATCACGGAACGCTCCGATCCCGCTGTGCAGCGCATCATCGATGTCACGAAGCACTCGCGGGCCGTCGTCAAGACGGTACTGATCGAGGACATCGAGCCACTGCTGCAGAGCATCCGGGCCGGAGTCGGGTTCATCGAGATCTACGGGCTCGACACCGTGACCCTGCCGGACGAACTGCTCGACCTGTGCGCCCGGCGCGACATCCCGGTCCGGCTGCTCGCCGCCCCCGTCGCCAACCAGGTCTTCAAGACGGAGAAGAAGCCGAAGGTCTTCGGCCTGGCCCGGGTCCCCAAGCCGACCCGCCTCGCGGACCTGTCCGCCACGACCGGTGACCTCATTCTCCTCGACGGCGTGAAGATCGTCGGCAATATCGGCGCCATCGTGCGCACCTCGTTCGCCCTCGGCGCCTCGGGCATCGTCCTCGTGGACAGCGATCTCGGAACCATCGCCGACCGACGGCTGATCAGGGCGAGCCGGGGCTATGTGTTCTCCCTTCCCATCGTCCTCGCGTCCCGGGACGAGGCGCTCAAGTACGTCCAGGACAACGGCGTGCGCCCGGTGGTCTTCGAAGCCGGCGGGGAGCTCACGGTCGGCGATCTGGACGGCATGGACGAGCGCCTCGTCCTGATGTTCGGCAGTGAGAGGACCGGCCCGTCGGGCGAGTTCGCGCACACGGCCGCCACGTCGGTCTCCATCCCGATGAACCCCGCGGCGGAGTCGCTCAACGTCTCGGTCTCGGCCGGGATCGCCCTGAACGCCCGCGCCCGCCGCAATCTCGGCCGGTAGCCCCGGTCGGCCGGATCACGGCCGTCGCGGTGCCCGTCTTCCGCCTGCCCCACCCCGAAATGGAGGTAGGGCCCCGATACCTCGGGCGGTGAGGTACGGGGGCCCTACGGATCGGGGGACGGCGGACCGGTCAGGTGCCCGCCGTCCCGGGCGGGGCGTTCAGGCGTGTCCGGGGTCAGACGCCCGCGACCGACTGGATCCAGGACCGGTACGCGGTGACGTTCGTGTACGCGGTCGTGGTCTGGCGGTCGCTGGTGGACGCGACGCCGACCTGGATGCCGTTCGCCGTCATCGGACCGCCGGAGTCGCCGCCGGCGGTGATGCCGTTGCCGCGGCGGGCGCAGATCGCCGAGCCGCCGTACGCGTCACCGCAGCCGCCGGTGACCGTCACGTTGGCGACCTTCAGGTAGCGCGACTGGCAGTTCGCCTCCGAGCCGCACTGCGAGGTCGCGCCCCAGCCCCAGACCTGGACGCTCTGCCCGACGCTCACCGAGCCCGGCGAGCCGAGGCGGGAATAGGTCGCCTGCACGGAACGGTCCAGCCGCACGAGCGCCAGGTCCGAGCTGTGGGTGTAGGTCTGGGCGCCGTTCGCGACGACACCGCCGCTGTGCTGGTCCAGGCTGCCGATGCGGAACGACAGGCCGCCGCCGGTGACGCAGTGCTTGGCGGTGAGGATCCAGGTCGGCGCGATGATCGTCGCCGAACAGGTCTCTCTGCCGTTCGAGAAGAGCCGGGCGGCCCAGGGGGCGTTCTGGGCGTAACCGCCGCCGATGATCTGGGTGGTGGGCGGCGGGGCGTCCTGGAGCGGCGGCGCGGGTGCGGCCGTCGCGGACGGTGCGAAGAGCGAGAGGACGCAGGCCGCTGCTGCGGCGACAGCGGGCATGAGCCGGGATATGCGCATGATGCCTCGTTTCGCGCGACACGCTGGGTAGGCGTGTCCGTGGGGGATGGTGGGCAACAGGGTGCCGGAGCGCGACCAGGGCGGGGTACTAACGTTTGGCCATAACGCGGCGTTATGGGGCGGGAGTTGGGGAACGCGGTCGCTGCTACGGGCGCCAGGCCCAGGGGGCTGCGTCCGGACCGAGGCCCACGACGACGGGCCGCCCGTCCGCCGCGCCGAGGTGGAGGGCGGCGCCGTCCAGGGCGACGGGGCCCCGGGACCGCACGGCGGCTCCCTCGGCGGTGCGCACCTGGATCCGCCCGTCCGCGGACCGGCCGAGCAGGACCGGGCCGGCCGCCGACGCGACGGCGGTCACCGGACCGTACCCCCCGAACCGCGGCGCGGGGGCGGCGCCGGCGCGTACGGCGACGAGCCGCTCGCGCGCGGCGGGCCGGTAGTACAGCTCCACGGACCCGTCGGGCGCGGGGAGCGCGCCGGGCGCGTGCGCGGGGACGGGGGAGCCGGTGAGCTGGGTCCGGGCGGTGACGTCGGTGTCCGGGGCGTCCTGGGTCCAGTGGTGCACGGCATGGTGCCCGGCCGCGTACACATGGACGCGCCCCGCCGTGTCCACGACCGTCGTCACCCCGTCCTGGATCTCGCCGCCGCCCATGTCCCGCCAGCCGCTCCAGCGTCCGGTGGCCGCGTCCCGCACCCGGGTGCTGAGACCCTTCTCCGCGTTGCGCACGAAGAGGTGGACGCGGCCGTCCGGGGCGGCGACGGCGGTCGGTGTTCCGACGCGGCGGCCGTGGTCGGGGCGCGCCGCGGGGTTGCCGAGGCCTCGCCAGGCGAGGAAGGGGCCGCCGGGGGAGCGCTGCTCCAGGAGCACGATCTCGCGCTCGTTGTCCGCGCCGTGCCCGCCGAGCGCCGCGAACCGCAGCCCGAACAGCAGCTGCCGCCCGTCCGCCGTCGCCGCGGCGCCCAGCACCGGGGCGAGCGGGCCGCCGCCGAGGTCGTCCGGCGCGTCCCAGACGCCGCTGCCGGGCGCGCTCTCGCGCCACCGGACGGCGCGCAGCCCGAGCACCCCGTAGGCGGTGAGCCGGCCGTCCGCTCCGGCGGCGACCTGGGCCCGGGGTCCCGGGTAGCGGTGGTGGGTGGAGCGCACCCAGCCCTTCCGGTTGGTGAGCGGCCGGTCGCCGCCGACGTTGTAGTCCCCGCAGCCGGAGGGGTTGCCGCACTCCCAGCCGGGAGCGCCGCCGTACGGGACGAGGTGGGCGGCCTTCCGCTCCAGCACGGCGGGCGGCAGGTTCTTGGGCCAGTGCCGGTTGTAGTAGCCCCGGAACGAGGCGACGACGAATCCGGGCACCGGCTCCCCGCGTCCCGTCGCCCGCGCCACCCAGCGGATCAGGGCGGCCCAGGCGAAGCACCCGGCCGCGGTGTGGTCGGCGTGGTCGGAGTACCCGCGCTGCTCGCTGTCCAGGCGGCGTTCGTACTCGCTGCTGAACTGGAGGTCCGGGTCCGGGTCGAGGGTGTGCACGACGGTCGGCCGGTACTGCTCCAGCAGCCCGGTGAGGACGTCGGTCAGCGACTCGTACGTATACGAGCCGGCCCGCTCCAGCGGGGAGTCGTCGGCGACGACGGTACGCAGCACGAGCCGGCGGTCCCGCCAGAGGCTGGGCAGCCCGGGGCGGCCCCGCCCGGTGTGCATCGCGGTGTTGAGGAAGACCAGCTCGACCCGGCGGACGCCGTCGGACAGGACGTTCACCTCGGCCCGGTGGCCGCCGTGCAGGGCCGCGACCGACTTCCGCCAGGGCGTGAACCGGTCGAGCCCGAGCAGCTCGGCGTACGCCTGGCGCAGGCCCTGGTGGCGGGAGGAGGAGTACGCGGCACGGTCGGGGGCCGGGCGGGGCGCGCCGGGGGTCTTGTTGACGCCGTCCGCCTCGCCCGCGGTGAGGTACACGCAGACCAGCGGGGTCCCGGCGTCCAGGGCCTCACGGGTGTCCGGGTTCATGAAGTACAGGTCGTCGTCCGGGTGGGCCAGCAGCTGCAGGACCAGGGCCCGCCGGGTGCTCGCTATGGCCAGACCGGGCGCCGGGTCCGCCTCCGGCCCGCGCCGCCGGGGAGCCGGCACGGCGCATCCGGCGGCGGCGGCGGTCGCGCCGGCCGCGAGGAGAAGGGTGCGCCGGGGCATCCGCATCCGGGCCAGGACAGACCGATCCACCACGCCGCGCACTCCGTCCGCTCCCGCTTCCCCCGCAGCGGGCGAACGGCCGCCCTGTCCTGCGTCACTCCTGGCTCTCCGCGCAGGTCGGCGGCGGTCGAGCCGCGCCTGCGGGGGTGTAGACGGACGGAGGGGCGGGCGGGTTGCCCGCTGCGGGTGTGGGGTTGCGCACCAGGAAGCCGTCGACGGCGTCGTCCCGCTGCTCGTCGGCATGGCGGGAGCTTCTCCTGCAGGCCCCCGCGGGGGTCCGCGATGGTTCCGGTGCCGCCGGATGCGCGCCCGCGTTTGAGTCCGCGCCCGCGCGGGGTAGGATTCCCGACTCGATTGGCCAGGGCCGCGCCCCGTATGGCACACTGACCAGGTTGCTCGGTTGAGTGTCAATGCTGCGCGCCTCCCGCCGGGAGGACCGGAAGCGAGTCCCACAGTACTCGTCGGCCCCGTGGGGCCGGACGTACGGGAATCTTCCGGGAAGCAACGCAGGGCGCCGACCAGGCACCCGGTGGGTGTTCCGCCCCCGGTTCCGCGGTCCTCGGGCCCGCACCCCCTTGGTTGGGATTTCCTTCGGGAGATTTTCGTAGAGGGGATGCGACACGCCCGACCGCGTGGGTCGGAGGAGGAGTCCAGAGAACCCCCGGGTTCCAGAGCGTTAAACAGAGAGACAGGACTACTAGTAGCCATGGCGGGACAGAAGATCCGCATCCGGCTCAAGGCCTACGACCACGAGGTCATCGACTCCTCGGCGAAGAAGATCGTCGAGACGGTGACCCGCACTGGTGCGTCGGTCGCGGGCCCGGTGCCGCTGCCCACTGAGAAGAACGTGTACTGCGTCATCAAGTCGCCGCACAAGTACAAGGACTCTCGCGAGCACTTCGAGATGCGCACCCACAAGCGCCTCATCGACATCCTCGACCCCACGCCGAAGACGGTTGACTCGCTGATGCGTCTCGACCTGCCGGCCGGCGTCGACATCGAGATCAAGCTCTGAGGGGACGGGCCGAGATGAGCAAGAACATCAAGGGCGTCCTGGGCGAGAAGCTCGGCATGACCCAGGTCTGGGACGAGAACAACCGGGTTGTCCCGGTGACCGTCGTCAAGGCCGGTCCGTGCGTCGTGACGCAGGTTCGCACCAACGACAGCGACGGCTACGAAGCGGTCCAGATCGCCTTCGGCGAGATCGACCCGCGCAAGGTGAACAAGCCCCTCAAGGGTCACTTCGCCAAGGCCGACGTCACCCCGCGCCGCCACCTGGTCGAGCTCCGCACCCCTGACGCCAGCGAGTACACGCTGGGCCAGGAGGTCACCGCCGCCGTGTTCGAGTCCGGCGTCAAGGTTGACGTCACGGGCAAGAGCAAGGGCAAGGGCTTCGCCGGTGTCATGAAGCGTCACAACTTCAAGGGCCTCGGCGCCGGGCACGGCACCCAGCGCAAGCACCGTTCCCCCGGTTCCATCGGTGGCTGCGCCACCCCTGGGCGTGTCTTCAAGGGCATGCGCATGGCGGGCCGCATGGGTAACGAGCGCGTCACCACCCAGAACCTGACCATCCACGCGGTTGACGCGGAGAAGGGTCTGCTCCTCATCAAGGGCGCGGTCCCCGGTCCGAACGGCGGCCTCGTCCTGGTCCGTACCGCGGCCAAGGGGGCTTGAGGTAATGAGCACCATTGACATCCTTTCGCCGGCAGGCGACAAGGCCGGTACCGTCGAGCTCCCCGCGGAGATCTTCGACGCGAAGACCAGCGTTCCGCTGATCCACCAGGTCGTTGTCGCTCAGCTGGCGGCTGCCCGTCAGGGCACGCACAAGACCAAGCGCCGCGGTGAAGTCCGCGGTGGTGGTAAGAAGCCTTACCGCCAGAAGGGCACCGGCCGCGCCCGTCAGGGTTCGACCCGCGCCCCGCAGTTCGCCGGTGGTGGCGTCGTCCACGGCCCGCAGCCGCGTGACTACTCGCAGCGGACCCCGAAGAAGATGAAGGCCGCCGCCCTGCGCGGTGCCCTCTCGGACCGGGCCCGTCACTCCCGTATCCACGTCGTCACCGGCGTGGTCGAGGGTGCCGCCTCCACGAAGGCCGCCAAGACGCTGCTCGGCAAGATCTCGGAGCGCCAGAACCTGCTCCTGGTCGTCGACCGCGCCGACGAGGCCGCGTGGCTGTCCGCGCGCAACCTGCCCCAGGTGCACATCCTGGAGCCGGGCCAGCTCAACACGTACGACGTGATCGTCTCTGACGACGTGGTCTTCACCCAGGCCGCTTTCGAGTCCTTCGTGTCTGGCCCCCAGACCGCTGAGACCGAAGGGAGCGACGCCTGATGAGCGAGGCGACCGTTACCAGCAAGACGTACTCGGACCCGCGTGACGTTCTCGTCAAGCCCGTGGTCTCCGAGAAGAGCTACGCGCTGCTCGACGAGAACAAGTACACGTTCATCGTCGCGCCCGGCTCCAACAAGACCCAGATCAAGCAGGCCGTCGAGGCGGTCTTCTCGGTCAAGGTCACCGGGGTCAACACGATCAACCGGCAGGGCAAGCGCAAGCGCACCCGCACCGGTTTCGGCAAGCGCGCCGACACGAAGCGCGCCATCGTGACCCTCGCCGAGGGCGACCGTATCGACATCTTCGGCGGCCCGACCTCTTAAGTGAGGTCGAGTCGTCCGGAATCGGACGAGGACTGAGAAATGGGTATCCGCAAGTACAAGCCGACGACCCCGGGCCGTCGTGGCTCCAGCGTCGCCGACTTTGTCGAGATCACGCGGTCCACGCCGGAGAAGTCGCTGGTCCGCCCCCTGCACAGCAAGGGCGGCCGTAACAACGCCGGTCGTGTGACCGTTCGCCACCAGGGTGGTGGCCACAAGCGCGCCTACCGCGTGATCGACTTCCGTCGTCACGACAAGGACGGCGTGCCGGCCAAGGTCGCGCACATCGAGTACGACCCGAACCGCACCGCGCGCATCGCGCTGCTGCACTACGCGGACGGCGAGAAGCGTTACATCGTCGCTCCCCGTGGCCTGTCGCAGGGTGACCGTGTCGAGAACGGTCCGACCGCCGACATCAAGCCCGGCAACAACCTGGCGCTGCGCAACATCCCGGTCGGTACGACCATCCACGCCATCGAGCTGCGGCCCGGCGGCGGCGCGAAGTTCGCCCGTTCCGCGGGTGCCTCCGTGCAGCTGCTGGCGAAGGAGGGCACCATGGCCCACCTTCGTATGCCGTCGGGTGAGATCCGCCTGGTCGACGCGCGCTGCCGCGCGACGATCGGTGAGGTCGGCAACGCCGAGCAGTCGAACATCAACTGGGGCAAGGCCGGCCGCATGCGCTGGAAGGGCGTCCGCCCGACCGTCCGCGGTGTCGCGATGAACCCGGTTGACCACCCGCACGGTGGTGGTGAAGGCAAGACCTCAGGTGGTCGTCACCCGGTCTCGCCGTGGGGTCAGAAGGAGGGTCGTACTCGTTCTCCCAAGAAGGCGAGCAACAAGTACATCGTCCGCCGCCGCAAGACGAACAAGAAGCGCTAGGAGCGGGTTTAGATGCCGCGCAGTCTCAAGAAGGGGCCCTTCGTCGACGGACACCTCATCAAGAAGGTGGACGTACAGAACGAGGCAGGCACCAAGAACGTCATCAAGACCTGGTCCCGTCGCTCGATGATCGTCCCGGCCATGCTGGGTCACACCATCGCGGTGCACAACGGCAAGATCCACGTCCCGGTGTTCGTCACCGAGTCGATGGTCGGCCACAAGCTCGGCGAGTTCTCGCCGACTCGCACCTTCCGCGGCCACGTCAAGGACGACCGGAAGTCGAAGCGCCGCTAAGCGCGGGGTGGAAACGACTATGACTTACACCGAAGGGACAACCATGGAAGCCAGGGCCCAGGCGCGGTACATCCGCGTCACGCCCATGAAGGCCCGCCGAGTGGTGGACCTCATCCGTGGCATGGATGCCACGGAGGCTCAGGCGGTCCTGCGTTTCGCCCCGCAGGCCGCGAGCGTGCCGGTTGGCAAGGTGCTGGACAGCGCCATCGCCAACGCTGCACACAACTACGACCACACCGACGCCTCTTCGCTGGTCATCAGCGAGGCGTACGTGGACGAGGGCCCGACCCTGAAGCGGTTCCGTCCGCGTGCTCAGGGCCGTGCCTACCGGATCCGTAAGCGGACCAGCCACATCACCGTGGTCGTCAGCAGCAAGGAAGGAACCCGGTAATGGGCCAGAAGGTAAACCCGCACGGGTTCCGGCTCGGCATCACCACGGACTTCAAGTCCCGCTGGTACGCCGACAAGCTGTACAAGGACTACGTCAAGGAAGACGTCGCCATTCGTCGCATGATGACGAAGGGCATGGAGCGGGCCGGCATCTCGAAGGTCGAGATCGAGCGCACCCGCGACCGCGTCCGCGTTGACATCCACACCGCCCGTCCGGGCATCGTCATCGGTCGCCGTGGCGCCGAGGCCGATCGCATCCGCGGCGAGCTGGAGAAGCTGACCGGCAAGCAGGTCCAGCTGAACATCCTCGAGGTCAAGAACCCCGAGGTGGACGCTCAGCTGGTGGCCCAGGCCGTCGCCGAGCAGCTCTCCTCCCGCGTCTCCTTCCGTCGGGCCATGCGCAAGAGCATGCAGTCCTCGATGAAGGCCGGCGCCAAGGGCATCAAGATCCAGTGCGGCGGTCGCCTCGGCGGCGCCGAGATGTCCCGCTCGGAGTTCTACCGCGAGGGCCGTGTGCCCCTGCACACGCTCCGTGCGAACGTCGACTACGGCTTCTTCGAGGCCAAGACGACCTTCGGCCGCATCGGCGTGAAGGTCTGGATCTACAAGGGCGACGTCAAGAACATCGCCGAGGTTCGCGCCGAGAACGCCGCGGCCCGCGCCGGTAACCGTCCGGCTCGTGGCGGCGCTGACCGCCCGGCCGGCCGCGGTGGCCGTGGTGGCGAGCGTGGCGGTCGCGGCCGTAAGCCGCAGCAGTCGCCGGCAGCCGAGGCCCCCAAGGCCGAGGCCGCCGCTGCTCCGGCTGCTGAGAGCACCGGAACGGAGGCCTGACCGAAATGCTGATCCCCCGTAGGGTCAAGCACCGCAAGCAGCACCACCCGAAGCGCAGCGGTATGTCCAAGGGTGGCACGCAGGTTGCGTTCGGCGAGTACGGCATCCAGGCGCTGACCCCGGCGTACGTGACGAACCGTCAGATCGAGTCCGCTCGTATCGCGATGACCCGTCACATCAAGCGTGGCGGCAAGGTCTGGATCAACATCTACCCGGACCGTCCCCTGACGAAGAAGCCTGCCGAGACCCGCATGGGTTCCGGTAAGGGTTCTCCCGAGTGGTGGATCGCGAACGTCAAGCCCGGTCGGGTGATGTTCGAGCTGTCCTACCCGAACGAGAAGATTGCTCGTGAGGCGCTCACCCGCGCTGCTCACAAGCTTCCGATGAAGTGCCGGATCGTTCGGCGCGAGGCAGGTGAGTCGTGATGTCGGCCGGTACCAAGGCGTCCGAGCTGCGCGAGCTGGGCGACGAGGAGCTCCTCAACAAGCTCCGCGAAGCCAAGGAAGAGCTGTTCAACCTCCGCTTCCAGGCGGCGACGGGCCAGCTCGAGAACCACGGCCGGCTCAAGTCCGTCCGTAAGGACATCGCCCGGATCTACACCCTGATGCGTGAGCGCGAGCTGGGCATCGAGACGGTGGAGAGCGCCTGATGAGCGAGAAGACTGTGACTGAGACGAACACCGACCGCGGTTTCCGCAAGACCCGTGAGGGTCTGGTCGTCAGCGACAAGATGGACAAGACCGTCGTCGTCGCTGTCGAGGACCGCGTCAAGCACGCGCTGTACGGCAAGGTCATCCGCCGTACGAACAAGCTCAAGGCCCACGACGAGCAGAACTCCGCCGGCGTCGGCGACCGCGTCCTCATCATGGAGACGCGTCCGCTGTCCGCCTCGAAGCGCTGGCGCATCGTCGAGATCCTCGAGAAGGCCAAGTAATTCCTGAGGGGTTTCCCTCAGGTCAGTTCCGCCAGGCTCGGTGAGGGAGCCGCGTAAGTCGCTTACGTGGCTCCCCGCCGGGAACCGGCAGACGATCAGGAGATAGACGTGATCCAGCAGGAGTCGCGACTGCGCGTCGCCGACAACACGGGTGCGAAGGAAATTCTCACCATTCGTGTTCTCGGTGGCTCGGGTCGCCGCTACGCGGGTATCGGTGACGTCATCGTCGCCACCGTCAAGGACGCGATCCCCGGTGGCAACGTGAAGAAGGGTGACGTCGTCAAGGCCGTCATCGTTCGCACCGTCAAGGAGCGTCGTCGTCAGGATGGCTCGTACATCCGCTTCGACGAGAACGCCGCCGTCATTCTGAAGAACGACGGCGACCCCCGCGGCACCCGCATCTTCGGCCCCGTGGGCCGGGAGCTGCGCGAGAAGAAGTTCATGAAGATCATCTCGCTCGCGCCGGAGGTGCTGTAAGCATGAAGATCAAGAAGGGCGACCTGGTCCAGGTCATCACCGGTAAGGACAAGGGCAAGCAGGGCAAGGTCATCGTGGCCTACCCCGCTCAGGACCGCGTCCTCGTCGAGGGTGTCAACCGGGTCAAGAAGCACACCAAGGCCGGTCAGACGGCTCGCGGTTCGCAGACGGGTGGCATTGTGACCACCGAGGCTCCGATCCACGTCAGCAACGTACAGCTGGTCGTGGAGAAGGACGGCAACAAGGTTGTCACCCGCGTCGGCTACCGCTTTGACGACGAGGGCAACAAGATCCGCGTTGCCAAGCGGACCGGTGAGGACATCTGATGACTGCCACCACTGCGCCGCGTCTCAAGACGCGCTACCGCGAGGAAATCGCCGGCAAGCTGCGTGAGGAGTTCTCGTACGAGAACGTCATGCAGGTTCCCGGTCTGGTCAAGATCGTGGTCAACATGGGTGTGGGCGACGCCGCCCGCGACTCCAAGCTGATCGACGGGGCCGTTCGCGACCTCACCACGATCACCGGCCAGAAGCCGGCCGTCACGAAGGCCCGCAAGTCCATCGCGCAGTTCAAGCTGCGCGAGGGCCAGCCGATCGGCTGCCACGTCACCCTCCGTGGTGACCGGATGTGGGAGTTCCTGGACCGTACGCTGTCGCTCGCGCTTCCGCGTATCCGTGACTTCCGTGGCCTGTCGCCGAAGCAGTTCGACGGCCGTGGCAACTACACCTTCGGTCTCACGGAGCAGGTCATGTTCCACGAGATCGACCAGGACAAGATCGACCGGGTCCGGGGCATGGACATCACCGTGGTCACCACGGCGACCAACGACGACGAGGGTCGTGCCCTCCTTCGTCACCTCGGCTTCCCGTTCAAGGAGAACTGACCGTGGCGAAGAAGGCTCTGATCGCTAAGGCCGCCCGTAAGCCGAAGTTCGGCGTCCGCGGGTACACCCGCTGCCAGCGCTGCGGCCGGCCCCACTCCGTCTACCGCAAGTTCGGCCTGTGCCGCGTGTGCCTTCGTGAGATGGCTCACCGTGGCGAGCTGCCGGGCGTGACCAAGAGCTCCTGGTAACTCTCCTTCGCCCCCTGGGCGTTGGAAGTTCCCGGAGACTCTCGGTAAGCATCTGGTCGGCAGGAGCCCCACCTTTCATGCCGTAGGCTTGAAGGGTTGGGCGCCTGCCGCCCAAGACCGACTTACTACGCCGTAGGTCCCCGCACCGCACCCGTCCCGCCAGTGAGTGGGGAGAGGGATGGCGCATACAGGAAACCCCGGCGAGAGAGGCCGAAGGCCAATTCATGACCATGACTGATCCCATCGCAGACATGCTCACGCGTCTGCGTAACGCGAACTCGGCGTACCACGACTCCGTCGTGATGCCGCACAGCAAGATCAAGTCGCACATCGCGGAGATCCTCCAGCAGGAGGGCTTCATCACCGGCTGGAAGGTCGAGGACGCCGAGGTCGGCAAGAACCTCGTCCTGGAGCTGAAGTTCGGCCCGAACCGCGAGCGTTCGATCGCCGGCATCAAGCGCATCTCGAAGCCGGGTCTGCGTGTTTACGCAAAGTCCACCAACCTGCCGAAGGTCCTCGGTGGCCTGGGCGTGGCGATCATCTCCACGTCCCACGGTCTCCTGACCGGCCAGCAGGCAGGCAAGAAGGGCGTAGGTGGGGAAGTCCTCGCCTACGTCTGGTAGTCGGGAAAGGAAGGAAAGCTCATGTCGCGAATCGGCAAGCTCCCCATCCAGGTTCCCGCCGGTGTGGACGTCACCATCGATGGCCGTACGGTCGCGGTGAAGGGCCCCAAGGGCTCCCTCACGCACACCGTCGCCGCGCCGATCGAGGTCTCCAAGGGTGAGGACGGCGTTCTGAACGTCACCCGCCCGAACGACGAGCGTCAGAACAAGGCCCTCCACGGCCTGTCCCGCACGCTGGTGGCGAACATGATCACCGGCGTGACCGCGGGTTACTCCAAGGCGCTCGAGATCAGCGGTGTCGGTTACCGCGTCCAGGCGAAGGGCTCCAACCTGGAGTTCGCCCTGGGCTACAGCCACCCGATCCTCATCGAGGCACCGGAAGGCATCACCTTCAAGGTCGAGTCGCCCACGAAGCTCAGCGTCGAGGGCATCGACAAGCAGAAGGTCGGCGAAGTGGCCGCCAACATCCGCAAGCTGCGGAAGCCCGACCCGTACAAGGCCAAGGGCGTCAAGTACGCGGGCGAGGTCATCCGCCGCAAGGTCGGAAAGGCTGGTAAGTAGCCATGGCATACGGTGTGAAGATCGCCAAGGGCGACGCGTACAAGCGCGCTGCTCGCAAGCGGCGCCACATCCGCGTCCGCAAGCACCTGTCGGGTTCCGCGGAGCGGCCCCGTCTGGTAGTGACGCGTTCCAACCGCCACATCGTGGCCCAGGTCATCGACGACATCGCGGGCCACACGCTCGCGTCGGCGTCGACCCTGGACACCTCGATCCGTGGTGGCGAGGGCGACAAGAGCGCCCAGGCCAAGCAGGTCGGCGCCCTGGTCGCCGAGCGTGCCAAGGCTGCAGGCGTCGAGGCCGTCGTGTTTGACCGCGGTGGTAACCAGTACGCCGGGCGGATTGCCGCTCTGGCTGACGCCGCCCGTGAAGCCGGGCTGAAGTTCTAAGCCCCGGTTCCTACGCACAGCGGACGTAACAGAGAGAGGTAATTCCCATGGCTGGACCCCAGCGCCGCGGCAGCGGTGCCGGTGGCGGCGAGCGGCGGGACCGGAAGGGCCGTGACGGTGGCGCCAGCGCCGCCGAGAAGACCGCGTACGTCGAGCGCGTCGTCGCGATCAACCGCGTCGCCAAGGTTGTGAAGGGTGGTCGTCGCTTCAGCTTTACCGCGCTGGTCGTGGTGGGCGACGGTGACGGCACGGTCGGTGTCGGATACGGCAAGGCCAAGGAAGTTCCCGCGGCCATCGCCAAGGGTGTCGAAGAGGCCAAGAAGAACTTCTTCAAGGTCCCCCGCATCCAGGGCACCATCCCTCACCCGATCACGGGCGAGAAGGCAGCGGGCGTCGTCCTGCTCAAGCCGGCTTCCCCCGGTACCGGTGTTATCGCCGGTGGCCCGGTGCGTGCCGTGCTCGAGTGCGCCGGCGTTCACGACATCCTGTCGAAGTCGCTTGGCTCGTCCAACGCGATCAACATTGTGCACGCGACCGTGGAGGCCCTGAAGGGCCTGCAGCGTCCCGAGGAGATCGCGGCCCGCCGCGGTCTGCCCCTCGAGGACGTCGCCCCCGCGGCTCTGCTTCGTGCGCGTGCGGGAGCGGGTGCGTAATGGCTCGCCTCAAGATCACGCAGACGAAGTCGTACATCGGCAGCAAGCAGAACCACCGCGACACCCTGCGTTCGCTCGGGCTCAAGCGTCTGAACGACTCGGTTGTCAAGGAGGACCGCCCCGAGTTCCGCGGAATGGTGCAGACCGTCCGCCACCTCGTGACGGTTGAGGAGGTTGACTGACATGGCGGAGAACAGCCCGCTGAAGGCCCACAACCTCCGGCCTGCCCCGGGCGCCAAGACCGCCAAGACCCGTGTGGGTCGTGGTGAGGCGTCCAAGGGTAAGACCGCAGGCCGTGGTACCAAGGGTACGAAGGCCCGTTACCAGGTTCCGGAGCGCTTCGAGGGTGGCCAGATGCCCCTCCACATGCGTCTCCCGAAGCTCAAGGGCTTCAAGAACCCGTTCCGCACGGAGTACCAGGTCGTGAACCTGGACAAGCTCGCGACGCTCTACCCCGAGGGTGGAGAGGTCACGGTGGCCGACCTGGTCGCCAAGGGTGCCGTGCGCAACAACCACCTCGTCAAGGTCCTCGGACAGGGCGAGATCTCCGTGGCGCTGCAGGTTTCGGTTGACGCCGTCTCCGGCTCCGCCAAGGAGAAGATCACCGCCGCCGGCGGTACGGTCACCGAGCTCGTCTGAGCCGCGGGACAGAACTGAGCCCGGCCGGCTGCCTCCTCGGAGGTGGCCGGCCGGGCTTTTTTCGTGCCCGGAACCGTTTCGGTACGGTATACGGGAACCGTAAAGGCTCGGGAAAGGTTGAACGGGTGTCCACCGCACCGGCGGTGGTGGAGCGGAGGGGCGTTCACGTCCCAAATGGTGTGGCTTGGCCGGTCTTTCGCGGCGCGGGCCGGGGAGACGGGCCGCGCACCGGTGTGCGGTGCGTGTTTCCTGCTCAGTCCCGGGCCGGGTAGGGTAGCGCCGTTAATCTTTTGTGGCCTCCTTACGATGTAGGGCTGCCTTGTATCCGATCCCATCCAGTCCCATCCAGACCCGTCGCCTCTGACGCATAGCGCGGGGGTCGCAGGAGGCACCGTGTTCACCGCGTTCGCCCGAGCGTTCAAGACGCCCGACCTGCGCAAGAAGCTGCTCTTCACGCTCGGCATCATCGTGATCTACCGGCTCGGGGCGCACATCCCGGCCCCCGGCGTCGACTACACGAAGGTGCAGCAGTGCATCGACCAGGCCGACTCGGGTGGTCTCCTCGGTCTGATGCAGATGTTCAGCGGTGGCGCCCTGCTGCAGATCACCATCTTCGCGCTCGGCATCATGCCGTACATCACGGCCAGCATCATTCTGCAGCTGCTGACCGTCGTGATCCCGCGCCTGGAAGCCCTGAAGAAGGAGGGGCAGTCCGGCACGGCGAAGATCACGCAGTACACGCGTTATCTGACGGTCGCGCTGGCCGTCCTCCAGGGCACCGGCCTCGTCGCCACCGCCCGTAGCGGCGCGCTCTTCCAGAACTGCACCGTGGGCGACCAGATCGTCGCGGACAAGTCGGTCTTCACGACGGTCATCATGGTCATCACGATGACCGCCGGTACGGCCGCCGTCATGTGGCTCGGTGAGCTGATCACCGACCGCGGCATCGGCAACGGGATGTCGATCCTCATGTTCATCTCGATCGCCGCCACGTTCCCCGGCGCCCTGTGGGCCATCAAGGAGAGCGGCAAGCTGGCCGAGGGCTGGATCGAGTTCGGCACCGTCATCCTCATCGGCTTCGTGATGGTCGGCCTCGTCGTCTTCGTCGAGCAGGCCCAGCGCCGCATCCCGGTGCAGTACGCGAAGCGCATGATCGGACGGCGTTCCTACGGCGGTACGTCCACGTACATCCCGCTGAAGGTGAACCAGGCCGGTGTGATTCCCGTCATCTTCGCGTCGTCGCTGCTCTACATTCCGGCCTTGATCGTCCAGTTCTCCAACTCCAAGGCGGGCTGGGCGACCTGGATCACGGACAACTTCGTGGAGCAGAACGAGCCGTACTACATGGTGGCGTACTTCCTGCTGATCGTCTTCTTCGCGTTCTTCTACGTGGCCATCTCGTTCAACCCCGACGAGGTCGCCGACAACATGAAGAAGTATGGTGGCTTCATCCCGGGTATCCGCGCAGGTCGTCCGACCGCCGAATACCTGAGCTACGTGCTCAACAGGATCACTTGGCCAGGCTCGCTGTACCTGGCCCTGATCGCTCTTGTGCCAACGATGGCGTTGGCGGGCTTCGGCGGTGCGAACGCGAACTTCCCGTTCGGCGGGACGAGCATCCTCATCATCGTGGGTGTGGGTCTGGAAACCGTGAAGCAGATCGAGAGTCAGCTCCAGCAGCGCAATTACGAAGGGTTCCTCCGCTGATGCGCATCGTCCTCGTCGGGCCTCCGGGTGCCGGCAAGGGAACGCAGGCTGCGTACCTTGCCCACAACCTCTCGATTCCGCACATCGCCACGGGCGACCTCTTCCGCGCCAACATCAGTCAGGGGACCGACCTCGGCAAGCAGGCCCGCGCCTACATGGAAGCAGGGCAGCTGGTGCCGGACGAGGTCACCATCGGGATGGCCAAGGACCGCATGTCCCAGCCGGACGCCGTGAACGGCTTCCTGCTGGACGGCTTCCCGCGGAACGTGGGCCAGGCCGAAGCCCTTGACGTGATGCTCAAGGACGAGGGCGTGAAGCTCGACGCGGTCCTCGACCTGGAGGTCCCCGAGGACGAGGTCGTGAAGCGGATCGCGGGCCGCCGTGTCTGCCGCAAGGACAGTGCGCACGTCTTCCACCTGACGTACAACCCGCCGAAGACCGAGGGCGTCTGCGACGTCTGCGGGGGCGAGCTGTACCAGCGGGACGACGACACCGAGGAGACGGTCCGCACCCGGCTGGAGGTCTACCACACGCAGACCGAGCCGATCATCGACTACTACCGGGCCCAGGGCCTCGTGGTGACCATCTCCGCGCTCGGCAAGGTCGCGGACGTGACCGCCCGCGCCATGGACGCGCTGAAGCCCTCCGACGAGCGCTGAGCGTCACCCCGTACCACCCGCTGTGCAAGCCGGCCGCGGCGCCTCTGGGCGCCGCGGCCGACTGCTTGCCCCCGTATCGTTGAACACGCCGAGCCGTACCCGTCACCGTCGATGCAGAGAGGCGCCGAGCAATGGTGCAGATCAAGACCCCCGAGCAGATCGCGAAGATGCGCGAGGCGGGCCTGGTGGTCGCTGCCATTCACGCCGCCACCCGTGAGGCGGCCGTCCCCGGGGCCACCACGCACGACCTGGACCAGGTCGCCCGCAAGGTGATCGCCGACCACGGCGCGAAGTCGAACTTCCTCGGGTACGGCGGGTTCCCCGCGACCATCTGCACCTCGGTCAACGAGGTCGTCGTCCACGGCATCCCGGACGAGAAGACGGTCCTGAAGGACGGCGACATCATCTCGATCGACGCCGGCGCGATCGTGGACGGCTGGCACGGTGACGCGGCGTACACCGCCTTCGTGGGAACCGGTCACGCTCCGGAGCTGGTCGAGCTTTCCCGGGTGACCGAGGAGTCGATGTGGGCCGGGATCGCCGCGATGAAGGTGAACAACCGGCTCGTCGACATCTCCCGGGCCATCGAGACCTACATCCGCCGCCAGCCCCGCCCGGCGACGGGGAAGTACGGGATCATCGAGGACTTCGGCGGCCACGGCATCGGCACCGAGATGCACATGGACCCCCATCTGCTGAACTACGTCTCCCGCAAGCGCGGCAAGGGCATCAAGCTGGTCCCCGGCGTCTGCCTGGCGATCGAGCCCATGGTCTCGCTGGGCACGGCGCGGACGGAGACCCTCGCCGACGACTGGACGGTCATCACGACGGACGGCACCTGGTCCTCGCACTGGGAGCACTCCATCGCGCTGACCGAGCAGGGCCCGCTGGTCCTGACCGCCCCGGACTGCGGCAGGGCGAAGCTCGCGCAGTACGGCATCGAGGCCGCTCCCGACCCGCTCGGGTGATGCGATTCCTCCGGGAGGTCTAAGGATCACCCCGGCTGGGCAAACTTGACGGATTCGTCTTTTGGGGTCCGCTGACGTAGACTGACTCGTCGGCTCTGGTGCATCCGTGTGTCCACATGCAATCGCATGGCGAACACGGGATGGCGGGAGCCGATCAAGGTAGCCGATTCGAAAGGCGAAGCGTGGCCAAGAAGCAAGGTGCCATCGAGATTGAGGGCACCGTGATCGAGTCCCTCCCGAACGCAATGTTCAAGGTGGAGCTCCAGAACGGTCACAAGGTCCTGGCGCACATCAGCGGCAAGATGCGGATGCACTACATCCGTATCCTCCCCGATGACCGGGTTGTGGTGGAGCTCTCTCCGTACGACCTGACGCGTGGCCGGATCGTCTACCGCTACAAGTAGATCTTGCCCGCACCCCGTTTCGGCGGGTGATGGCACTGACCCGGAGAACCTGACATCCCATGAAGGTCAAGCCGAGCGTCAAGAAGATCTGCGACAAGTGCAAGGTGATCCGCCGTCACGGTCGGGTCATGGTCATCTGCGACAACCTGCGCCACAAGCAGCGCCAGGGCTGACGCACGACCGCCTGCATCTCGCAGTTCTTCGCGCGACGCACGTAATACGTACATACGCAGTACCCGTCCAAGCCACGGCTGACGACACCTCCGGCGGGGGCCGGGGACCCGGACGTACCACTGCTCCTCGTGAGCGGTCGGCGGTCGGGAGTGGAACTGCGGAAGACCCCCGATCTAACAACTGGAGCCATTGAATGGCACGCGTTTCAGGTGTTGACATCCCGCGCGAAAAGCGCGTGGAGGTTGCCCTCACCTACGTCTTCGGTATCGGGCGCACCCGGTCCAAGGAGATCCTCGCCGCGACCGGCGTGAACCCGAACACCCGCGTTCGCGACCTGGCCGAGGAAGACCTCGTCAAGATCCGCGAGCACGTGGACGCCAACCTCCGCACCGAGGGTGACCTCCGCCGCGAGGTCCAGGCGAACATCCGCCGCAAGGTCGAGATCGGCTGCTACCAGGGCATCCGCCACCGTCGTGGCCTGCCCGTCCACGGTCAGCGCACCAGCACGAACGCGCGTACCCGCAAGGGCCCGCGTCGCGCCATCGCCGGTAAGAAGAAGCCGGGCAAGAAGTAGTCCTCAGCGGACGCACTGCGGACCTCCGGTATCCCCGGAACCCGCAGCAACCAGCGGTCTTCGCTGTAGGACCGATCACCTCCCCTCTCCATCTGGAGTCAAGACATGCCCCCCAAGGGTCGTCAGGGCGCAGCCAAGAAGGTGCGTCGCAAGGAAAAGAAGAACGTCGCTCACGGCCACGCGCACATCAAGAGCACGTTCAACAACACCATCGTCTCGATCACGGACCCTTCGGGCAACGTGATCTCCTGGGCCTCCGCCGGCCACGTCGGCTTCAAGGGCTCGCGCAAGTCCACCCCCTTCGCCGCGCAGATGGCCGCCGAGTCGGCCGCCCGCCGCGCGCAGGAGCACGGCATGCGCAAGGTCGACGTCTTCGTCAAGGGTCCCGGCTCCGGCCGTGAGACCGCGATCCGCTCGCTCCAGGCCACCGGCCTGGAGGTCGGTTCGATCCAGGACGTCACCCCGACGCCGCACAACGGCTGCCGTCCGCCGAAGCGTCGTCGCGTCTGACCCGCTACGGCCGGTGACGGCCGTGCGTCAGTAGCGCCGGGTCCGGGCGGTACGCCTCTTACGGGGCGTACCGCCCGTACCCTTGTTACATCTGTCGGGCATCAAATAGTGGGTGCCCACGACCGAAGGACCACCGCATGCTTATCGCTCAGCGTCCGTCGCTGACCGAAGAGGTCGTCGACGAGTTCCGCTCCAGGTTCGTGATCGAGCCGCTGGAGCCGGGCTTCGGTTACACCCTCGGCAACTCCCTCCGCCGCACGCTCCTCTCCTCGATCCCCGGTGCCGCTGTCACCAGCATCCGGATCGACGGTGTCCTGCACGAGTTCACCACCGTGCCGGGCGTCAAGGAGGACGTCACCGACCTCATCCTCAACATCAAGCAGCTGGTCGTCTCCTCGGAGCACGACGAGCCGGTCGTGATGTACCTGCGCAAGCAGGGCCCGGGTCTGGTCACCGCCGCCGACATCGCGCCCCCGGCCGGTGTCGAGGTGCACAACCCCGACCTCGTTCTCGCCACGCTCAACGGCAAGGGCAAGCTGGAGATGGAGCTGACCGTCGAGCGCGGTCGCGGCTACGTCTCCGCCGTCCAGAACAAGCAGGTCGGCCAGGAGATCGGCCGTATCCCGGTCGACTCCATCTACTCGCCGGTGCTCAAGGTCACGTACAAGGTCGAGGCGACCCGTGTCGAGCAGCGCACCGACTTCGACAAGCTGATCGTCGACGTCGAGACCAAGCAGGCCATGCGTCCCCGTGACGCCATGGCGTCGGCCGGCAAGACCCTGGTCGAGCTGTTCGGTCTGGCGCGCGAGCTCAACATCGACGCCGAGGGCATCGACATGGGCCCGTCCCCGACGGACGCCGCTCTCGCCGCCGATCTGGCTCTGCCGATCGAGGAGCTGGAGCTCACGGTCCGTTCGTACAACTGCCTCAAGCGCGAGGGCATCCACTCCGTGGGTGAGCTCGTGGCCCGTTCCGAGGCGGACCTGCTCGACATCCGCAACTTCGGTGCGAAGTCGATCGACGAGGTCAAGGCGAAGCTGGCCGGTATGGGCCTCGCGCTGAAGGACTCGCCTCCCGGCTTCGACCCGACCGCCGCCGCCGACGCCTTCGGCGCCGACGACGACGCGGACGCCGGTTTCGTGGAGACCGAGCAGTACTGATCACCCCGGCGGGGGCGCCCGGTGTTCTGGGCGCCCGTGCCGGGCTGAGGCTCTGTCCTCGATCGCCGGACGGGCTTGATTTCGGCTGATGTCCGGCGAACGTCGGGCGGGCTGATTCTGGCTCGCGCCGAAGACTTCCGTGAGGCGACCGCCTCGCGGGAACTGACACCGGTACCTGATACGGCCGGTGCAGCACACAAGGAGAATCACCATGCCGCGTCCCGCCAAGGGTGCCCGTCTGGGCGGCAGCGCCGCGCACGAGCGTCTGCTCCTCGCCAACCTGGCGAAGTCGCTGTTCGAGCACGGCCGCATCACGACGACCGAGGCCAAGGCCCGCCGCCTGCGCCCCGTCGCCGAGCGCCTCGTCACCAAGGCGAAGAAGGGCGACATCCACAACCGTCGCCTGGTGCTCCAGACGATCACGGACAAGAGCGTCGTCCACACGCTCTTCACCGAGATCGCTCCCCGGTACGAGAACCGCCCCGGTGGTTACACCCGTATCACCAAGATCGGCAACCGTCGCGGCGACAACGCCCCGATGGCGGTCATCGAGCTGGTCGAGGCGCTGACCGTGGCCCAGCAGGCCACCGGTGAGGCCGAGGCCGCCACGAAGCGTGCGGTCAAGGAAGACGCCCTCAAGAAGGACGAGGCCCCCGCGGCCGAGTCCGTCGAGGACGCCAAGCCGGCCGACGACGCGGAGTCCAAGGACGCCTGAGCGTTCTGGCGACCACGGGACGGGCCCGCATCACCCTTCGGGGCGGTGCGGGCCCGTTTCGCTGACCAGGGTGTGGAGAGGGAGACGCGGTGAGTGACGAGGCCGAGCCCGGTTTCGTACGGGTACGACTGGACCTGTCCTATGACGGCAGGGACTTCTCCGGCTGGGCGAAGCAGACCAGCCGGCGCACGGTGCAGGGCGAGATCGAGGACGCGCTGCGGACCGTGACCCGCTCGGCGGTGACGTACGACCTGACGGTGGCGGGCCGCACGGACGCCGGGGTGCACGCGCGCGGCCAGGTGGCCCATGTGGACCTGCCGGAGGCGGTCTGGGCGGAGCACGAGGAGAAGCTGCTGAGGCGGCTGGCGGGCCGGCTGCCGCTGGACGTACGGATCTGGCGCGCGGCCCCTGCCCCGGCAGGGTTCAACGCCCGCTTCTCCGCGCTGTGGCGGCGGTACGCCTACCGCGTCGGCGACCGGCCCGGCGGGGTCGATCCGCTGACGCGCGGTCATGTGCTGTGGCACGACCGGCCGTTGGACGTGGACGCGATGAACGAGGCGGCCACGCTGATGGTGGGGGAGCACGACTTCGCCGCGTACTGCAAGAAGCGCGAGGGTGCGACGACCATCCGTACGCTCCAGAAGCTGAGTTGGCTACGGGATCCGGAGTCCGGGGTCCTCACCGCGACCGTGCAGGCGGACGCGTTCTGCCACAACATGGTGCGGGCGCTGATCGGGGCGGCGCTGTTCGTCGGCGACGGGCGGCGGCCCGCCTCCTGGCCCGCCGAGGTGCTGGCCGCGAAGGTGCGCGACCCCGGGGTGCACGTGGTGCGCCCGCACGGGCTGACGCTGGAGGAAGTGGCCTACCCGGCGGACGACTTGCTGGCGGCGCGGGCCGAAGAGGCCCGGAACGTACGGACGTTGCCGGGGGCGGGCTGCTGTTGATCCCGGATCCCCGGGCGTCCGTTCGGGGGAGCGGCCGGTTTCGGGTCAGCCGTTGGGGGCGGCGGCGGCCTGCGAGGCCTGGATCTGGCCTCGGCGGTGGATCTGACGGAAGGTGAAGTTCGTCAGGTCCTTGTTGACCGCGTAGACGTTCTCGTCGGCGGTGGTGACCCGCCTGCCGTCAAGGAAGCCGCCGATGGTGAAGTAGGCGTAGCGGCCGTAGGAGTTGGAGGTGCGCAGGCAGACCGTGCCGCCCCGGCAGAAGGTGTTGACGCCTCCGCCGCTGAGCGAGGCGAGACCGCCCGACGCCTGGTCCACGGCCTTCTTCGCGCGGGCCTCCGTGTCGAAGACGGCGACGCCGACCGTGACGGCCACCCCGTCCTTGCGGTAGGTGGCCCGGATGAGCTGCTTGCAGCCGTTGTTCGTGAGGACGGAGCCGAGGGCGCCCTGCGTGCCCGTCGCGCACTTCGCGGAGCTGCTCGTCGCGCCCTTGAGGTGGACGCGGTCGCCCATGGTGAGCCTCTTGCCGGGGAAGAACCCCTCGACGGTGACCGGGGCCTTGTCCTTGTCGGCGCTGGATATGTAGTCCTTGGGGTCCGGCGGGGGCGGCGGTGCGACCGAGGAGAAGGAGGGCGCGGGCGCGGAGGTGTCCTCGGGGAGGTCGGCGGGGGCGGGGAGCCGGCCGGCGTTCTTGTCGCCCTTGCCGGCGTTGCCGCCGTTCGATGTGACCACGGCGGTGGTCACGATCGCGCCGACCGCGACGGTGGCCAGCGCCCCGCCGCCGATCATCAGCAGCCTCTTGCGGCGGGCCCGCGCGGCGGACTGATCCGCCAGCGCCGCCCAGTCCGGTGTCCCGTCACCCCCGGGCCCCCAGGAGGCCCCCCCTTGCCCAAAGCTCATGCGCGCAGTTTAGGGGGTGAGGTAAACCGGTTGGGCCAGGAGTTCGCGGACCGTGACAATGCTCGGTATGGGACATCTCGAAGCGGGCCACCTTGAGTACTACCTTCCGGACGGGCGGGTGCTGCTCGGCGACGCCTCGTTTCGGGTGGCCGACGGAGCCGTCGTCGCGCTCGTCGGGGCGAACGGGGCGGGCAAGACGACCTTGCTGCGGCTGCTCGCCGGTGAGCTCCAGCCGCACGGCGGCACGGTGTCGGTGAGCGGCGGGCTCGGGGTGATGCCGCAGTTCGTGGGGTCGGTGCGGGACGAGCGGACCGTACGGGACCTGCTGGTGTCCGTGGCCCAGCCCCGGATCAGGGAGGCCGCGAAGGCCGTCGACGCGGCCGAGGAACGCATCCTCACCGTCGACGACGAGGCCGCGCAGATGGCGTACGCGCAGGCGCTGAGCGACTGGGCGGAGGCGCGCGGGTACGAGGCCGAGACGGTCTGGGACATGTGCACGATGGCCGCGCTGGGCGTCCCGTACGAGAAGGCGCAGTGGCGCGAGGTGCGCACGCTCAGCGGCGGCGAGCAGAAGCGCCTGGTCCTGGAGGCGCTGTTGCGCGGGCCCGACGAGGTCCTGCTGCTGGACGAGCCGGACAACTACCTGGACGTGCCGGGGAAGCGGTGGCTGGAGGAGAAGCTGAAGGAGACCCGTAAGACGGTCCTCTTCGTCTCCCACGACCGGGAGTTGCTGTCCCGGGCCGCCGAGAAGATCGTCAGCGTCGAGCCGAGTCCGGCGGGCAGCGACGTGTGGGTGCACGGCGGGGGGTTCGCCACCTACCACGACGCGCGCAAGGAGCGGTTCGCGCGCTTCGAGGAGCTGCTGCGGCGCTGGCAGGAGGAGCACGCCCGGCTGAAGGCGCTCGTCCTGCGGATGCGGCAGCAGGCGGCGAACAGCCCCGACATGGCGAACCGCTACCACGCGATGCAGACCCGCTTCAAGAAGTTCGAGGAGGCCGGGCCGCCGCCGGAGCCGCCGCGCGAGCAGGACATCAAGATGCGGCTGCGCGGCGGCCGGACCGGGGTGCGGGCGGTGACCTGCAAGGGCCTGGAGCTGACCGGGCTGATGAAGCCGTTCGACCTGGAGATCTTCTACGGGGAGCGTGTGGCGGTCCTCGGCTCCAACGGGTCCGGCAAGTCGCACTTCCTGCGGCTGCTGGCGGGGGAGCCGGTGGCGCACACGGGGGAGTGGAAGCTGGGGGCGCGGGTCGTACCCGGGCACTTCGCGCAGACGCACGCGCATCCGGAGCTGCTGGGGAAGACGCTGGTCGAGATCCTCTGGTCCGAGCACGCCAAGGACCGGGGCGGGGCGATGGGGGTGCTGCGGCGGTACGAGCTGGAGCGGCAGGGGGACCAGGCGTTCGAGAAGCTGTCCGGCGGGCAGCAGGCGCGGTTCCAGATCCTGCTGCTGGAGCTGGCGGGCACGACGGCGCTGCTGCTGGACGAGCCGACGGACAACCTGGACCTGGAGTCGGCGGAGGCGCTGCAGGACGGGCTGGAGGTGTACGACGGGACGGTGATGGCCGTGACGCACGACCGGTGGTTCGCGAAGTCGTTCGACCGGTATCTGGTGTTCGGGTCGGACGGGGTCGTCCGGGAGACGGCGGAGCCGGTGTGGGACGAGCGGAGGGTCGAGCGGAAGCGGTGAGCGGCCTCCGGGGGCGCTGCCCCCGGAGGCCCCGCGCCTTCGCGCACCGGGGGCGTTTTGACCCCTGTGGGGGGTCGACGGTAGGCTTCCCCTTTGTTATGCGTATCGGCCGCGCCCCCGTGGCGCTCAGGGCCCTTACGTAGGTTCTCTGGAGCAGTTACCAGTGGCTCGCATACGGGCGCATCGTCCCGGCATTGTGAGCCCCAGCTGCATGATCGCTTCAGGGGTGCCATGTGTCTGGACCTCATCCACTGAAGAAGCGAAGGCTACGAAGTGCGTACGTACAGCCCCAAGCCCGGCGATGTCACTCGCCAGTGGCACATCATTGACGCTCAGGACGTCGTCCTGGGCCGTCTGGCCACCACGGCTGCCAACCTCCTCCGCGGCAAGCACAAGGCGATCTACGCCCCCCACATGGACATGGGCGACTTCGTCATCATCATCAACGCCGACAAGGTGCACCTGTCCGGCAACAAGAAGACCCAGAAGATGGCGTACCGCCACTCGGGCTTCCCGGGCGGTCTCCGTTCGGTGCGCTACGACGAGCTGCTGGCGAAGAGCCCGGAGAAGGCCGTCGAGAAGGCCATCAAGGGCATGATCCCCAAGAACACCCTGGGCCGTCAGGTGCTCTCGAAGCTGAAGGTCTACGCGGGCGACCAGCACCCGCACGCTGCTCAGCAGCCGGTCCCGTTCGAGATCACCCAGGTCGCGCAGTAGTTCCGGCCACCCCCTAAGACGTACAGAAAGATCTGAGGAGAATCGTGGCCGAGACCACTGTTGAGAACCCCGTCGAGGGCACCGAGGGCGAGGAGACCTTCGCCGAGGTGACCACCTTCGAGTCCGAGGTTCCCGTCGAGGGCGAGTACACCAGCGAGTCCCTCGCGGGCCGCTTCGGTGACCCGCAGCCCGCCGCCGGCCTGGGCCGTCGTAAGAACGCCATCGCCCGCGTCCGGATCGTTCCGGGCACCGGCAAGTGGAAGATCAACGGTCGCACCCTTGAGGACTACTTCCCCAACAAGGTGCACCAGCAGGAAGTCAACGAGCCCTTCAAGGTGCTCGAGCTCGACGGCCGCTACGACGTCATCGCCCGCATCTCGGGTGGCGGCGTCTCCGGTCAGGCCGGCGCCCTGCGCCTCGGCGTGGCCCGCGCGCTGAACGAGGCGGACGTGGACAACAACCGCGCCACGCTGAAGAAGGCCGGCTTCCTCTCCCGCGACGACCGTGCGGTCGAGCGCAAGAAGGCCGGTCTCAAGAAGGCCCGTAAGGCCCCGCAGTACAGCAAGCGCTAAACATCGCCTGCTCGACTGTCACGTTCGCCCCGGCGGCACACTCCGTGCTTGCCGGGGCGTTCGTTTATCGACGCTCGCGGGCGTATAACGGCATGAGACGTTCATCGGCCCGGACGCACCAGGCCTGAGCGATGCCACCCGACGTGCCCTTTTGTGGCTTTTCGTCGCTTTAGTCGCTTGTTTTCTCAGTTTTCGTTTGCTGTGCAGTAGTGGTTTGTGATTTCGGAGCACTTCGGAGGACACCAGTGGGACGACTCTTCGGTACGGACGGAGTACGAGGTGTCGCCAATGCCGACCTGACGGCCGAGCTGGCGCTCGGTCTCTCGGTCGCGGCGGCGCACGTACTCGCCGAGGCAGGCACCTTCGCGGGCCATCGCCCGACCGCCGTGGTGGGACGTGACCCGCGGGCATCCGGAGAGTTCCTGGAGGCCGCCGTCGTGGCGGGCCTGGCCAGCGCCGGGGTGGACGTGCTGCGTGTCGGCGTGCTGCCGACGCCCGCGGTCGCCCACCTCACCGGCGTGCTCGACGCCGACCTCGGAGTGATGCTCTCCGCCAGCCACAACGCGATGCCCGACAACGGCATCAAGTTCTTCGCCCGCGGCGGCCACAAGCTCGCCGACGAGCTGGAGGACCGGATCGAGAAGGTCTACGAGCAGCACCGCACCGGTGAGCCGTGGGACCGCCCGACCGGCGCAGGCGTCGGCCGGGTCAGCGATTACGCGGAGGGCTTCGACCGGTACGTCGCCCACCTCGTCGGTGTCCTCCCCAACCGGCTCGACGGCCTGAAGGTCGTCCTGGACGAGGCGCACGGCGCCGCCGCCCGGGTCTCCCCCGCCGCGTTCGCACGGGCCGGAGCCGAGGTCGTCACCATCGGGGCCGACCCGGACGGCCTCAACATCAACGACGGCTGCGGCTCCACCCATCTGGAGCTGCTGCGTGCCGCCGTCGTCGAGCACGGGGCCGACCTCGGCATCGCGCACGACGGCGACGCCGACCGCTGCCTGGCCGTGGACGCGGCGGGCGAGGAGGTCGACGGCGACCAGATCCTCGCCGTGCTGGCCCTCGCCATGCGGGAGGCCGGGCAGCTGCGCAAGGACACCGTGGTCGGCACGGTCATGTCGAACCTCGGCTTCAAACTGGCCATGGAGCGCGAGGGCATCCGGCTCGTCCAGACGGCGGTCGGCGACCGGTACGTCCTGGAGTCGATGAAGGCCGAGGGCTTCGCTCTGGGCGGCGAGCAGTCCGGGCACGTCATCGCCCTGGACCACGCCACGACCGGCGACGGCACACTGACCGGCCTGATGCTGGCCGCCCGCGTCGCCGCCACCGGCCGGAGCCTCGCCGAGCTGGCCGGGGTCATGCAGCGTCTGCCCCAGGTCCTCATCAACGTCCCCGACGTCGACAAGACCCGGGTGAACACCTCGCCCGAGCTGGCGGCGGCGATCGCCGAGGCGGAGGCCGAGCTCGGCGAGAGCGGGCGCGTGCTGCTGCGCCAGTCGGGTACGGAGCCGCTGGTGCGGGTCATGGTCGAGGCCGCCGACATCGAGCAGGCGCGCGCCGTCGCCGGCCGGCTGGCGGATGTGGTGAAGTCCGCGCTTGGGTGAGCCACGCGCGTACGCGATGTGAAGCCCCCCGGTGCGGCCCGCGCCGGGGGGCTTCCTCGCGCCCGGCGGGGGCGGCGCTCAGGAACGTACGGAAGCGCCGGGAACGCTCGCCGAAGGCTTGCGCATCCGCCGGATCTTCCACAGGCCCTTCTGGAGCAGCAGCGTCAGCGTGCCGGCCAGGACGATTCCGCCGAGGTTGGCGAGGAGCTGCTGGCCCGAGCCGACCGTCTGCTGGTAGTCGGAGTAGCTGAACGCGACGGCCGCGTTGGCGGCGGCCGGGACCGTCGTCACGGAGATCGCCACGCCGATCAGGGCTCCGGACTTCGCCGAGGTGAGGGAGAGGGTCCCGGCGATGCCCGCCAGGAACGCCACGACGAACGACATCCAGTCCGGGTGCCAGATGAAGCCGGTGTTCGGCCGGGGCTTGTCGATCATGTCGTGGGTGAACAGACCGAACGCGTCCATCAGCCAGGCGAAACCGGCCGTGACGATCACCGCCAGCGCGAAGCCGCCGATCAGCGCCACCAGCGAGCGCGCGACCAGGCGCGGGGCGCGCTGCACGATGGCCGTGGAGATCCCGGCCAGCGGCCCGAACTCCGGGCCGACCGCCATCGCGCCCACGATCAGCACCGCGTTGTCGAGCATCACGCCGCAGGCGGCGAGCATGGTGGCGAGGGCGAGAAAGGAGACGTAGGTGACGGAGAAGGTCGACTCCTCGTGCGTCGCCTCCGTCAACTCCTCCCACAGCACCGCGTCGGCGCTGTCGCCCGGGGCCTCGTGCTCGGCCTTGTCGGCGTGCTCGGAGAGGGTGAGGTCGAGGTTTTCGAGGCTGATCGCCCCGGTCCTGTCGATGCCGAGCCGGCGGAGCGCTCCGATCAGCTCGTCGCCGGCCTCGCGCGCCACGTCGCACATCACCACGTCACCGGCGGGGGAGCGGGCGGCGCTCGGCAGGACCACGAGGTGGGCGGTGCCGACGGTGGAGCCCAGCAGGGCGACGACCTCGTCCGTGGTGTCGGCGGGCACGATCAGACGCAGGTGCAGCACGCGGCACGCCCCTCCCGGGCTGAAGAGTCAGAGCTTGCGCAGGGACAGCTTCTGGACCTTGTGGTCCGGACCCTTGCGGAGCACCAGGGTGGCACGGCCGCGTGTCGGAGCGACGTTCTCCAGGAGATTCGGCTTGTTGATGGTCCGCCACATGGTGCGCGCGTAGTCCAGCGCCTCCTCCTCGGAGACCTGGGTGTACTTGCGGAAGTACGAGGACGGGTCCTGGAACGCCGTGGCGCGCAGCTTGCGGAAGCGGTTCAGGTACCAGGTCTCGATGTCCTCGGCGCGCGCGTCCACGTACACGCTGAAGTCGAAGTAGTCGGCGAGCCCGACCCTGGTCCGGCCGTCGCTGCCGGGCAGGGCGGGCTGGAGGACGTTGAGGCCCTCGACGATGAGGATGTCGGGGCGGCGCACGGTGAGCCGCTCGCCGGGGACGATGTCGTAGATCAGGTGCGAGTAGACGGGTGCGGTCACCTCGTCCTTGCCGGCCTTGATGTCCGCGACGAACCGGGTCAGCGCCCGCCGGTCGTAGGACTCCGGGAACCCTTTGCGCGAGGTCAGCCCGCGTGCCTGGAGCTCCTTCATCGGCAGCAGGAACCCGTCCGTGGTGACCAGCTCGACCCTCGGGTGCTCGGGCCAGCGGGCCAGGAGCGCCTGGAGGATACGGGCGCTGGTGGACTTGCCGACGGCGACACTGCCCGCGACCCCTATGACGAACGGGGTCCCGCGTTGCGCCCCGTGCCCGTTCCCGGCGTCCCCGAGGAAGGTGTTCAGCGCGCCGCGCAGCCCGGACGTGGCCTGGACGTACAGGTTGAGCAGCCGGGAGAGCGGCAGATAGACGTCCCGCACCTCGTCCAGGTCGATGACGTCCCCGAGCCCCCGCAGCCGCTCCACCTCGTCGGCGGTCAGCGGCAGCGGCGTCTTGTCCCGCAGCGCGCTCCACTCGTCGCGCGAGAGGTCGACGTACGGGGTCGGCGCATGCTCGGTTCGACGCTGAGGGCTCCGTGCGGGCGAAGTGATCACCCTTCATTGTTGCGGGAGTTTCAACGGAGTGGGGGGTGGGGTCGGTCACGTGGGTGGTGGGGCGGGGGCGCCCGGCGGCGGCCGTGGGCGTGGGGAGCGGGGACCGGGCCCGGGCCCGTGCGGGCCCGGCCCCGTTCTCACGCGTCCTGGGGGTACCAGCGCAGCTCGACCGTGTTGCCGTCCGGGTCGAGTACGTAGACCGAGGTGGCCGAGCCCCGGGCGCCGAAGCGGGGGACCGGGCCCTCCTTCACCGTGAAGACTCCCGAGTCGATGACCTTCTGCCAGTCGAGCGGCTCGACGACGAGGCAGATGTGGTCGACGTTCGACTCGCCGCGCGGACGGTCGAGCAGGTCGATGATCGTCGTCGGGCTGACCCGTACCGAAGGGAACGGCACCTTCCCCGCCCGCCACTCCTCCACGCGGACCGGCTCCAGGCCGAGCGGTCCGCAGTAGAACTCAAGGGCCCGCTCGACGTCGCCGACGTTGAGGACGAGGTGGTCGAAGTCCTTGATGCGGACGACAGGCGGTACGGACATGGTCAGGTCTGTGGCGCTCATGTCTCTCCCAGCAGTCTCTCGACGGTCTTTCCGTCCTTGGGCTCAAGGATGCGGTGCGAGCCGCCCGGGCCCGCCCGGGGCGCCCCGCAAGACGGTCCGGGCCGAGGTCGCGCTCACCGGATCGTGATCGCGATCCGGCGAGGCGGGAGCGGGGGTCGTGTGGAGAGGCCCGTTCGGGTGCGGGCGGTGCGGAGTGGCTGGGACTGGGCGCGTGAATCCAGGAAAGAGGGAGCGAGTGGGGCCAGGCCGGATCGACCACAGGATCTTTTTCCGTCGTGTGTGTCGATCGGGCCGGGTCCCGTTCGTCGTCATGGTGTAAGCCAGCCCCGAGGGCTGGGACCACACAGGCGACAGGAGCCGATCATGAAGTACATGCTGCTGATCCACAGCGGGGCCGTAGACGAGCAGGGCGGTGCGCCCGAGTGCACCGTCGAGGACTGGATGGCCTACGACAAGGCCGTACGCGACGCCGGCATCCACGTCTCCGGGGAGTCGCTGGCCGACCTGGTGACCGCGACCACCGTGCGGGTCTCGCGGACGGGGGAGCGGACCGTGACGGACGGGCCGTTCGCCGAGACCAGGGAGCTGCTGGGCGGGTTCCTCGTGATCGACGTGCCCGACCTCGACGCCGCCCTCGACTGGGCCGCGCGCTGTCCCGGCTCGCGCGACGGCGGCGCGGTCGTCGTCCGGCCGGTCGCGGACTTCGGGGCCTGAGAGCGGTGGCGGGCGAGGACGCCTCGGCGGGTGAGGCCAGGGTCGCCGTCGAAGCGGTGTTCCGGGAGGAGCGCGGGCTGCTGCTCGCCTCCCTCGTCCGCCGGTTCGGGGACCTCGACCTGGCCGAGGAGGTGACGTCCGAGGCGGTCGAGGCGGCCCTGCGGCACTGGCCCGTCGAGGGCGTTCCCGCCCGCCCCGGGGCCTGGCTGCTGACGACCGCGCGGCGCAGGGCCGTGGACCGGCTGCGGCGCGACCAGGCGTACGCGGCCCGGCTCGCCGTCCTCCGGGCCGACGCGGAACGGGCGGAGCCGGCCCCCGCCGCGGACGCGGGATCCGCCTCGGGCGCCGGGCTCGGTGAACTGCCGGACGACCGGCTCCAGCTGTTCTTCACCTGCACCCACCCGGCCCTCGCCGCCGAGGACCGCGCCGCCCTCACCCTGCGCTGCCTCGCCGGCCTCACCACACCGGAGGTGGCCCGCGCCTTCCTCGTACCGACGGCGACCATGGCCCAGCGCATCGTGCGCGCGAAGAAGAAGATCCGCGAGGCCCGGATCCCGTTCCGGGTGCCCGGCCCCGACGAACTGCCGGAGCGGCTGCCGGGGGTGCTCCAGGTCGTCTACTCGGTGTTCACGGAGGGGTACGCGGCCAGCTCCGGCCCCCGTCTCCAGCGGCTCGACCTGGCGGAGGAGGCGGTCCGCCTCGCCCGGATACTGCACCGGCTGCTGCCCGCCGAGCGGGAGGCCGCCGGGCTCCTCGCGCTGCTGCTCCTCGTCCACGCCCGGCGCGACGCGCGGACGGGCCCGGAGGGCGAGCCGGTGCTCCTGGAGGAGCAGGACCGGGGGCGCTGGGACCGGCCGATGATCGAGGAGGGCCGTGACCTGGTGGTCCAGGCGCTGACCGGCGGACCGGCCGGGCCCTACGGGGTGCAGGCGGCCATCGCCGCCCTGCACGACGAGGCGGCGGACGTGGAGTCCACGGACTGGGCCCAGATCGTGGCCCTGTACGACGTGCTGCTCGCCCTCACGCCGTCCCCCGTGGTGGCGGTGAACCGCGCCGTGGCGGTGGCGATGCGGGACGGGCCGGGGGCCGGGCTCGCGCTCCTGGACGCGTTGGCGGGGGAGCCGAGGCTGCGCGGGTACCCGCCGTACGCGGTGGCCCGGGGGGATCTGCTGACCCGGCTGGGGCGGGAGGGGGAGGCGGCGGCGGCGTACCGGGAGGCGCTGGAGGCGGCGGGCACCGAGCCGGAGCGGGCGGCGCTGCGGCGGAGGCTGGGGGAGTAGGAGGGGCGCGCCCCGGGCCTCCCCGTCTCCCCGCGCCGTTCTCCCGTCGTGTCCGTTCGGTCGAAACGGGCGCGATGGCCGGAATCCCATTCTTGACCCGCTCATGACATGGCTCCATCCTGTGCCCGTCGCACAGCTCCACCCCCCCACCCCGACGGACCCAGGAGATGACAGCATGCGACTTGTCACCCCAGGGACCTCCCGGCCGAGAACCCGGCCGACGAGGACCCGCCGCAACGCCGCCCTAGCCGTTCTGCTCGCCCTCGGCCTCGCGGCCCCCGCGACCGCCGTGGCCACCGCCGAACCCTCCGCCCCGAACGCGGCCGTCGCCGCCGACGAGCGGGTGCTCCAGTACGAGATCGCCGGGCGCACCACCCCCGCCGCCCGTACCGACATCGCCCGCGCGGGCGTCTCGATCGACGAGGTGCACGACCACGGCATCGTGATCACCGCGGACGCCGCCCAGGCCAGGAAGCTCCGGGCGCGCGGCCACACCCTGGAGGCCCTGCCCGCGCCCGGCGCCCACGCGCACGCGGCGGACGGCGTCGGGGTCCAGGACTTCCCGCCCGCCGACTCCCGCTACCACAACTACGCCGAGATGACGGCGGCGATCGACGCCCGTATCGCCGCGAACCCGTCGATCATGAGCAAGCGGGTCATCGGCAAGACGTACCAGGGCCGGGACGTCATCGCGGTCAAGGTCAGCGACAACGTCGGCGCCGACGAGGCCGAACCCGAGGTCCTGTTCACCGCCCACCAGCACGCCCGTGAGCACCTGACCGTCGAGATGTCGCTCTACCTGCTCCGCGAGTTCGCCGCCGGCTACGGCACCGACTCCCGGATCACGCAGGCGGTCAACGGCCGTGAGCTGTGGATCGTGCCGGACATGAACCCGGACGGCGGGGAGTACGACATCGCCTCCGGCTCGTACCGCAGCTGGCGCAAGAACCGGCAGCCCAACTCCGGCTCCAGCGCGATCGGCACCGACCTCAACCGCAACTGGGCCTACAAGTGGGGCTGCTGCGGCGGTTCCTCCTCCAGCCCGTCATCGGACACCTACCGCGGCCGGGCGGCCGAGTCCGCGCCCGAGACGAAGGTCGTGGCGGACTTCGTGCGCAGCCGGGTGGTCGGCGGGAAGCAGCAGATCACGGCGGCCATCGACTTCCACACGTACAGCGAACTGGTGCTATGGCCCTTCGGCTACACGTACAACGACACCGCCCCCGGCATGACCGCCGACGACCGCAACGCGTTCGCGGCCGTCGGCCAGAAGATGGCGGCGAGCAACGGCTACACCGCCGAGCAGTCCAGCGACCTGTACATCACCGACGGGTCGATCGACGACTGGCTGTGGGGCTCGCAGAAGATCTTCGGCTACACCTTCGAGATGTACCCGCGCTCGGCCTCGGGCGGCGGCTTCTACCCGCCCGACGAGGTCATCGAGCGCGAGACCTCCCGCAACCGGGACGCGGTCCTGCAACTGATCGAGAACGCGGACTGCATGTACCGGTCGATCGGCAAGGAGGCGCAGTACTGCTCCTAGACCCGTGAGGGGCCGAGGAGCGGAACGGCGGGCCGCGACGGACGGTGTGACATGCCGCCGGGCGCGGCCCGCCCTGCCGTGAAGCCACTTCCGGCCTTATGGTGCCGCTATGTGCGGAATCGTGGGTTATGTCGGTATGCAGTCGGCGCAGGACGTCGTCGTCGCGGGACTCAAACGCCTCGAATACCGGGGCTACGACTCGGCGGGTGTCGCCGTTCTCGCGGACGGCGGGCTCGCCGCCGCGAAGAAGGCGGGCAAGCTCGTCAATCTGGAGAAGGAGCTGGGCGACCGGCCGCTGCCGACGGGGCGGACCGGGATCGGGCACACCCGGTGGGCGACGCACGGGGCGCCGACCGACGTCAACGCCCATCCGCATCTGGACAACGCGGGCCGGGTCGCCGTCGTGCACAACGGGATCATCGAGAACTTCGCGGCCCTGCGGCGGGAGCTGACCGGGCGCGGGCACGCCCTGGAGTCGGAGACGGACACCGAGGTCGTCGGGCATCTGCTGGCCGAGGCGTTCTCGGCGGGCGGGGATCTCGCGGACGCCATGCGGCAGGTGTGCCGGCGGCTGGAGGGGGCCTTCACCCTCGTCGCCGTCCACGCGGACCAGCCGGACGTCGTCGTCGGTGCGCGGCGCAACTCGCCGCTCGTCGTGGGCGTCGGGCAGGACGAGTGGTTCCTCGCCTCCGACGTCGCCGCCTTCATCGCGCACACCCGCTCCGCCATCGAACTGGGCCAGGACCAGGTGGTCGAGCTGAGCCCCGAGGGCGTCACCGTCACCGGGTTCGACGGCGAGCCCGCCGACGTGCGGGAGTACCACGTCGACTGGGACGCCTCCGCCGCCGAGAAGGGCGGCTACGCCTCCTTCATGCTCAAGGAGATCGCCGACCAGCCCCAGGCCGTCGCCGACACCCTCCTCGGCCGGGTCGACGGCGAAGGCGCGCTCCACCTCGACGAGGTCCGCATCCCCGCCGCCGAACTGCGCGAGATCGACAAGGTCGTCATCGTCGCCTGCGGCACCGCGTTCCACGCCGGGATGATCGCCAAGTACGCCATCGAACACTGGACCCGGCTGCCCTGCGAGACCGAGCTGGCCAGCGAGTTCCGCTACCGGGACCCGATCCTCGACCAGCGCACCCTCGTCGTCGCCATCTCCCAGTCCGGCGAGACCATGGACACCCTGATGGCCCTCCGGCACGCCCGCGAACAGGGCGCGAAGGTGCTGGCCATCTGCAACACCAACGGCTCGACGATCCCGCGCGAATCGGATGCCGTGCTCTACACGCACGCCGGGCCCGAAGTCGCCGTCGCCTCCACCAAGGCCTTCCTCACCCAGCTCGTCGCCTGCTACCTCGTCGCCCTCTACCTCGGCCAGGTGCGCGGCACCAAGTGGGGCGACGAGATCCGCACGGTCGTCCGCCAGCTCTCCGCGATCTCCGCCCAGGTGGGACGCGTCCTCACCACCATGGAGCCCGTCCGCGAACTGGCCCGCTCCCTCGCCCACCACGACACCGTCCTCTTCGTCGGCCGGCACGTCGGCTACCCGGTCGCCCTCGAAGGCGCGCTCAAGCTCAAGGAACTCGCCTACATGCACGCGGAGGGGTTCGCGGCGGGCGAGCTCAAGCACGGGCCCATCGCGCTCATCGAGAAGGGCCTTCCGGTCGTCGTCATCGTCCCCTCGCCGCGCGGACGTTCCGTCCTCCACGACAAGATCGTCTCCAACATCCAGGAGATCCGGGCCCGGGGCGCGGTCACGATCGTCGTCGCCGAGGAGGGTGACGACGCCGTCCTCCCGTACGCCGACCACCTCGTCACCGTCCCCGCAACGCCTACGCTGCTTCAGCCGCTGGTCGCCACCGTGCCGCTCCAGGTCTTCGCCTGCGAGCTCGCGACGGCCCGCGGCAACGAAGTGGACCAGCCGCGCAATCTGGCGAAGTCCGTGACCGTGGAGTGAGCGAGTGAGTGAGTGAGGGTGGGGGCCGTGATCATTGGGGTCGGCATCGACGTGGCCGAGATCGAGCGGTTCGGCGCCGCGCTGGAGCGTACGCCCCAGCTGGCCGACCGGCTCTTCGTCGGCAGCGAGCTGAAGCTGCCGAGCGGCGAGCGGCGCGGGATCGCCTCGCTCGCCGCCCGGTTCGCAGCGAAGGAGGCCCTGGCCAAGGCGCTCGGCGCACCGGGCGGGCTGCTCTGGAGCGACGCGGAGGTCTGGGTCGAGGAGAGCGGGCAGCCCCGGCTGCGCGTCAGCGGCACGGTCGCCGCCCGCGCCGCCGAACTGGGCGTACGCGGCTGGCACGTCTCGCTCAGCCATGACGCGGGGGTGGCCTCGGCGGTGGTGATCGCGGAGGGGTGAGCGGCCCGCCCGGCTCGCCACGCGCCACGACGCTGGCGTCCGGGCCCGTGATCGCGGAGGGTTGGACCCATGCGACGTGCCTACAGCGTGGAGACCGTACGGGCCGCCGAGGCCGCCCTCGTGCAACGCCTGCCCGAGGGCGCCCTGATGCAGCGCGCCGCCGCCGGGCTCGCCGCCGCCTGCGGCGATCTGCTGCGGCGCGGCGGGCGGGTGTACGGGTCCCGGGTCCTGCTCCTCGTCGGCAGCGGCGACAACGGCGGTGACGCGCTCTACGCGGGCGCCCGCCTCGCCCGCCGGGGCGCGGGCGTGCGGGCCCTGCTGCTCGCCCCCGACCGGGCCCACCCCGGCGGGCTCGCCGCGTTCCGCGCCGCCGGGGGACAGGTCGTCGACGGGCCGGACGGGCTCGGCGTGCTCGATCTCGTCGTGGACGGAATCACAGGGATCGGCGGGCGCGGCGGGCTGCGCGAGGACGCCACCGAGCTGGTGCACACGGTGACCCGGGACCGTACCCCGGTGATCTCCGTCGACCTGCCGAGCGGCGTGGAGGCCGACACCGGGGAGGTGCACGGCGAGGCCGTCCGGGCGGACGCCACCGTCACCTTCGGGACGTACAAGCCGGGTCTCCTGATCGACCCGGCCGCCGAACACGCGGGCGCTCTGCGGCTGGTGGACATCGGGCTCGGCCCGGAGCTGCCCGAGCCGCCGGACCTGGAGGCGCTCCAGTACGCGGACGTGGCCGCGCTGCTGCCGGTGCCGGGCGCGGAGAGCGACAAGTACCGGCGCGGCGTCGTCGGCGTCGTCGCCGGGTCCGAGCGCTACCCGGGCGCCGCCGTCCTCGCCGTCGCGGGCGCGCTGCGCGGCGGGGCCGGGGCCGTGCGGTACGTCGGACCGGGCGCGGACGCGGTGATCGCGCGGTTCCCCGAGGCGCTGGTGCACGCCGGGCCGCCGTCGAAGGCCGGGCGGGTACAGGCCTGGGTGGTCGGGCCGGGGATCGGGGGCGGGCGGGCCGCGGAGGCCGCCGTCGCCGATGTGCTGGCCTCCGACGTGCCCGTGCTCGTCGACGCGGACGGGCTGCGGCTGCTGGACGCCGGGACCGTACGGACCCGGACCGCTCCGACCGTCCTCACCCCGCACGCCGGGGAGGCCGCCGCGCTCCTCGGCACGGCCCGCGAGGAGGTCGAGTCCGGGCGGCTCACCGCCGTGCGCGAACTGGCCGCCCGCTACCGCGCCACCGTGCTCCTCAAGGGCTCCACCACCCTGGTCGCCGAGGCCCGCGACACCCCCGTACGGGTCAACCCGACCGGCACGTCCTGGCTCGCCACGGCGGGCAGCGGCGATGTGCTCTCCGGGCTCACCGGCTCGCTGCTCGCGGCCGGGCTCGCCCCGCGCGACGCCGCGTCCGTCGGCGCCTATCTGCACGGGCTCGCCGCCCGGCACGGCTCCGACGGGGCCCCGGTCTCCGCGCAGGACGTCGCCGACGGCATCCCGGCGGCCTGGCGCGACGTGCGGGCGGGGTGAGGCGGGGAGATGGTGGAGAACGTGAGTGAACCCGTACGCGTACGCAGGGCCTACGACCCGGTCGAGGACGACGACGGCACCCGGGTGCTGGTCGACCGGCTCTGGCCCCGGGGCGTCTCCAAGGAGCGGGCCGGCATCGACGTGTGGCTCAAGGACGTCACGCCCTCGGACGAGCTGCGCTCCTGGTACCACCACGACCGCGCGGACCGGCACGAGGAGTTCGTCGAGCGCTACCGCACCGAGCTGGACGAACCGGCCCGTGGAGAAGCGGTCGGGCAACTGGCCGCTCTCGTGCGCAAGGGCGGCCCGGTCACCCTGATCACCGCCGCCAAGGACGTCGCCGACAGCCATGTCCCGGTGCTGGTGGACCACCTCAAGCATGTGATGAAACGTACATAAGTCCGGATACCGGCGTGCGCTGCCGGGGAGGCGGCCGACGCCTCTGAGAGACTGGGCGCGATGAACGAGACAGCGTCCCTGAGAGCCCGTGCCGAGATCGACCTCGCCGCGCTGCGCGCCAATGTGCGCGTCCTGCGCGAGCGGGCGGCCGGTGCGCAGCTCATGGCCGTCGTGAAGTCCGACGGGTACGGGCACGGCGCGGTGCCCTGCGCGCGGGCCGCGCGGGCGGCCGGGGCGACCTGGCTCGGCACCGCGACCCCCCACGAGGCGCTCGCGCTGCGGGCGGCCGGACTCGACGGCCGGATCATGTGCTGGCTGTGGACGCCCGGCGGGCCCTGGCGCGAGGCGATCGAGGCCGACATCGACGTATCGGCCGGCGGCATGTGGGCGCTGCGCGAGGCCGTCGCCGCCGCCGAGGCCGCGGGCCGCCCGGCCCGCCTCCAGCTCAAGGCCGACACCGGCCTCGGCCGGGGCGGCTGCCAGCCCGCCGACTGGCCCGAACTGGTCGGCGCGGCCCGCGACGCCGAACGGGCCGGACACCTCCGGATCACCGGGCTCTGGTCCCACTTCGCCTGCGCCGACGAGCCCGGCCACCCCTCGATCGCCGCCCAGCTCGCCGTCTACCGCGACATGGTGGCGTACGCCGAGAAGGAGGGCGTCGAGCCCGAGGTGCGGCACCTGGCCAACTCCCCGGCCACGCTCACGATCCCCGAGGCGCACTTCGACCTCGTCCGGACCGGCATCGCGATGTACGGCATCTCGCCCGCCCCCGAGCTGGGCACGTCCGCCGGCCTCGGGCTGCGCCCGGTGATGACGCTCGCCGCGGCCGTCGCCCTGGTCAAGGACGCCCCCGCCGGACACGGCGTCAGCTACGGCCACCACTACACGACCCCCGCCGACACGACCCTCGGCCTGATCCCCGTCGGCTACGCGGACGGCGTCCCGCGCCACGCCTCGGGCAGCGGGCCCGTCCTGGTCGGCGGGAAGGTGCGCACGGTCGCGGGCCGGGTCGCCATGGACCAGTTCGTCGTCGACCTCGGAGGCGACCGGCCCGAGGCGGGCGCGGAAGCGGTGCTGTTCGGGCCGGGCGACCGGGGCGAGCCGACCGCGCAGGACTGGGCGGAGGCGGCCGGCACCATCGCGTACGAGATCGTCACCCGCATCGGCGCCCGCGTGCCCCGGCTGTACGTGAACGAGACGGCCGACGAGGTGACCGGAGGAGTGCCGCGGTGAGCGAGAGCAGCGCGGAGGCCGTGGTGGCCGCGACCGCGGACGTGGCAGGCGCGGCCGGTGCGGCGGGCTGGCGGCGGGCCGGGGTCGCCGGGGCCGCGATAGGGGTGCTCGCCGCCGGAGCGGCGGCCGGGGTCGCCGTCGAGCGGCTCACCGTCGGGCGCGGCATGCGCAAGAAGGCCCGCCTCGCGCTGGACGCGACCGGGCCCTACGGCTCGCTGCGCGGCACCCCGGGCCGGGCCGTCGCCGACGACGGCACCGAGCTGTACTACGAGATCGACGAGGTGGAGGCCGCACCGACGGCGGGCGACGAGGGCACGTCCTCCGGCACCCGTCGCCGCCGGCTCTTCGGGCGCAAGGCCCCCGCCCCGGTCACTGTCGTCTTCAGCCACGGCTACTGCCTGGGCCAGGACTCCTGGCACTTCCAGCGGGCCGCCCTGCGGGGCCTCGTCCGCGCCGTCTACTGGGACCAGCGCAGCCACGGCCGCTCCGAGCGGGGCCGGTCCCAGGCGGACGGGGTGCCCGTCGGCATCGACCAGCTCGGCCGCGATCTGAAGGCGGTCATCGACGCGGCGGCCCCCGAGGGCCCGGTGGTGCTGGCCGGGCACTCCATGGGCGGCATGACGATGATGGCGCTGGCCGAGCAGTACCCGGCGCTCATCCGGGACCGGGTCGCCGCCGTCGCCCTGATCGGCACCTCCAGCGGCAAACTCGGCGAGGTCAACTTCGGGCTGCCGGTGGCGGGCGTGAACGCGGTGCGCCGGGTGCTGCCGGGTGTGCTGAAGGCGCTCGGCTCGCAGGCGGAGCTGGTGGAGAAGGGGCGGCGGGCCACCGCGGACCTCTTCGCCGGGCTGATCAAGCGGTATTCGTTCGGCTCGAAGGACGTGGACCCGGCGGTCGCCCGGTTCGCCGAGCGGCTGATCGAGGCGACCCCGATCGATGTGGTCGCCGAGTTCTACCCGGCGTTCACCGAGCACGACAAGAGCGGTGCGCTGCCCGGGTTCCGGGACGTGCCCGTGCTGATCCTGGCCGGGGACAAGGACCTGGTGACGCCCAGCTCGCACAGCGAGGCCATCGCGGACGTCCTGCCCGACGCCGAGCTGGTGATCGTGCCGGACGCCGGGCACCTGGTGATGCTGGAGCACCCGGAGACGGTCACGGACCGGCTGGCCGACCTGCTCGTCCGCAGCGGCACGGTGCCGGCCGCTAACGTTGGCGGACATGGAAGCACCGCACAACAGCCCGGCCGCTGAGACCGTCTCCGAGCCCACCGGGGCGACCGCTCCCGACGCCGTCGGGGCCGTGCCCGAGGCCGTCACCATGACGCTCACCGTCACCTCCCCCGAACAGATGCAGGACCTGGGCCGCCGCCTGGCCCGGGTCCTGGCCCCCGGCGACCTCGTGATGCTCACGGGCGAGCTGGGCGCCGGAAAGACGACCCTGACCCGGGGCCTCGGCGAGGGCCTCGGCGTGCGCGGCGCGGTCACCTCGCCCACCTTCGTCATCGCACGCGTCCACCCCTCGCTGGTCCAGGGCCCGGCCCTGGTCCACGTCGACGCGTACCGCCTGGGCGGCGGGCTCGACGAGATGGAGGACCTGGACCTGGATGTGTCGCTGCCCGAGTCGGTGGTGGTCGTGGAGTGGGGCGACGGCAAGGTCGAGGAGCTCGCGGAGGACCGGCTGCGGATCCTCATCGACCGTGCGACCGGCGACACCGACGACGAGCGGCGCGAAGTGACCCTGGTGGGCATCGGGGCGCGCTGGGCGGGGCTGCGGGAGCAGCTGGCGTAGCGCCCCGGGGTGGCCTTCCCGACAGCGCGTCGGTAAATTGTTGCGCGGGAGACCGTGGCCATGGTCACATGGGTACGAGGTGTGGTTAGGCTTGCCTAACCGCGCCCTCCACCGGAGCCCCCAGGAGGCATCCATGCCGACGCCCGAGCGCGCAGCGCGACCGACTCCGTCCGACCTGTCGATGAAAGACCTGCTGGCCTCGTGCGCCGCGGCCACCGCGGTCTCCACCCCGCCGAGCGACACCGCGGACGCCCCCGAGGCGTCCGACGCCGCGGCCGGCAACGGGGGCAGGAGCCACGCGGACGCCGTCCGGCGCCACGCGGCCTAGGGGCCGTCGTTCCCGGTGCCCGGGCCCGGCCCGGGCGGCTACGGGACGACGCCCCGCTCGACGGCTACGGGACGACGACGACCTTCGAACCGACCGTCGCGAAGGTCCACATCGCGTTGCCGTCCGCGCGCTTCATCCGTACGCCGCCGGTCTTCGACATCGGGTCCGGGCTGGCCATCGAGCCGTCCTGCGCGGCGCTGAAGCCGATCGCCACCTCGTCCACGTTCGCGAAGCGGACCACGTGCTCGATCGGGACACCGTCCGAGCCCTGGACCGTGCCCGAGCGCGAGGTGACCCGGTGGACCCCGGGCGGCGGGCTGACGGGGCTCGGCATGACCGTGAAGGTCCGGATCGACTTCTCGTCCTCGTTGACCAGCCACACCCGGCGGTCCTTCAGCGCGTACACGACGCGCTCGCCCGTGCCGGACGCCGCCGGAACCGCCAGCGGGTCGGCCGGCTTCGGCTCGGCGGTGGGCTTGGCCGGGGCCGTGGCGGAGGACTTCGGGCCGGGCGTGGAGGCCACCGAGTCGGGGGCGTTCGCCGAGGCCTGGTAAGCGAGGAAGGCGACCGCGGCGATCGCCGCCGCGGTGAGCCCGGCCACGATTCCCGAGCTGCTCCTTGCCACCTGAACTCCCCTTTCGGCGGCCGTCTGCCGCATGTCGTACAAGCGTTTACGTCATACCCGCGAATACCCGGTGACGGTAGCAGCAGCGCGGGTGCGGGCCGGGACGCCGTACGGACGCCGTAACGCCGTCGGCGGAGCCGTAGGCTGTTTGCGTGCTCTTGCTCGCCATGGATACCGCCACACCCGCCGTCACCGTCGCCCTGCACGACGGTACGTCCGTCATCGCCTCCTCCGGACAGGTCGACGCCCGCAGGCACGGGGAGCTGCTGCTCCCCGCCGTCGACCGGGTCCTCGCCGAGGCCGGGACGGAGCTCGACGCCGTGACGGGCGTGGTCGTCGGCGTCGGCCCCGGCCCGTACACCGGCCTGCGCGTCGGCCTGGTCACCGCCGCCGCCTTCGGCTCCGCCCTCTCCGTACCGGTCCACGGCCTGTGCACCCTGGACGGGATCGCGTACGCCGCGGGGCAGGCCGGGCTGGAGGGGCCCTTCGCCGTGGCGACGGACGCCCGCCGCAAGGAGGTGTACTGGGCGCGGTACGAGAACGCCCGCACCCGTACGGGCGAACCTGCCGTCGACCGGGCCGCCGACATCGCCGAAGCCGTCGCCGGGCTCCCGGTCGTCGGCGCGGGCGCGGTGCTCTACCCGGAGTCCTTCCCGGACGCGCGCGGCCCCGAGCACGTCTCCGCCGGGGCGCTCGCCGCGCTCGCCGCCGAGCGCCTTGCCGCCGGGCAGGAACTGCTGGAGCCGCAACCGCTCTATCTGCGCCGGCCCGACGCCCAGGTCCCGAAGAACTACAAGGTGGTCACCCCCCAGTGAGCGCCGCCACCACCGCCGTGCTGCGCGAGATGCGCTGGTGGGACATCGAACCGGTGCTGGAGCTCGAACACGCGCTGTTCCCGGACGACGCCTGGTCGCCCGGCATGTTCTGGTCCGAGCTGGCCCACGCCCGCGGCCCCGGCGCCACCCGCCACTACGTCGTCGCCGAGGAGCCCGCCACCGGGCGTATCGTCGGGTACGCGGGGCTCGCCGCCCTCGGCGACCTCTCCGACGTCCAGACCATCGCGGTCAGCCGCGAGGCCTGGGGCACCGGCCTCGGCTCCGAACTCCTCACCGACCTGCTGAAGGCCGCGACCGCCTTCGAGTGCGCCACCGTGCTGCTGGAGGTCCGGGTCGACAACACCCGCGCGCAGAAGCTGTACGAGCGCTTCGGCTTCGAGCCCATCGGCTTCCGGCGCGGCTACTACCAGCCGGGGAACATCGACGCCCTGGTCATGCGCCTCACCATGCACGAGCACACGGAACAAGAAACCGGGACGGAATGATGGCTGCCGACGAACCCCTCGTACTCGGCATCGAGACCTCCTGCGACGAGACCGGCGTCGGCATCGTGCGCGGCACGACCCTGCTCGCCGACGCCGTCGCCTCCAGCGTCGACACCCACGCCCGCTTCGGCGGCGTCGTCCCGGAGATCGCCTCCCGCGCCCATCTGGAGGCGATGGTCCCCACCATCGAGCGCGCACTGAAGGAGGCGGGCGTCAGCGCCCGCGACCTCGACGGGATCGCCGTCACCTCCGGCCCCGGGCTCGCCGGCGCCCTGCTCGTCGGCGTCTCGGCCGCGAAGGCGTACGCGTACGCCCTCGGCAAGCCGCTGTACGGCGTCAACCACCTCGCCTCGCACATCTGCGTCGACCAGCTGGAGCACGGCCCGCTGCCCGAGCCGACGATGGCCCTGCTGGTCAGCGGCGGCCACTCGTCCCTGCTCCTGGCCCCCGACATCACCGCCGACGTCCGCCCGCTCGGCGCGACGATCGACGACGCGGCGGGCGAGGCCTTCGACAAGATCGCCCGGGTCCTGGACCTCGGCTTCCCCGGCGGCCCCGTCATCGACCGGCTGGCGCGGGAGGGCGACCCGAAGGCCATCGCGTTCCCGCGCGGTCTGACCGGTCCGCGCGACGCCCCGTACGACTTCTCCTTCTCCGGGCTGAAGACGTCCGTGGCGCGCTGGATCGAGGCGAAGCGCGCGGCGGGCGAGGAGGTGCCCGTACGGGATGTGGCGGCGTCCTTCCAGGAGGCCGTGGTGGACGTGCTCACCCGCAAGGCCGTCCGGGCCTGCCAGGACGAGGGCGTCGACCATCTGATGATCGGCGGCGGCGTCGCGGCCAACTCCCGGTTGCGCGCCCTGGCCGAGGAGCGGTGCGAGCGGGCCGGTATCCGGCTGCGGGTGCCCCGCCCGAAGCTCTGCACCGACAACGGCGCGATGGTCGCGGCGCTCGGCGCGGAGATGGTCGCCCGCAACCGGCTCCCCTCCGACCTGGAGCTGTCGGCCGACTCCTCGCTGCCGGTCACGGAGCCGCACGTGCCGGGGGCCGCGCACGCCCACTCCCACGATCACGTGCACGAGATCAGCAAGGACAACCTGTACTCATGAGCGGCGCGACCATCGTCCTGATGTGGGAGGCCCGCGCCGTCGAGGGCCGGGGCGGCGAGCTGCTGGAGTGGGCCCGCGCCCGGTCCGCCGAGCTGTCCCGCGAGCCCGCCCGCAGCGAACTCCTGCGCGCCCAGCAGGACCGGGTGCTCGTGATGACCTGGTGGCCGGAGGCCTCGTTCGGCGACGACCTCCCCGAACTGCCCGAGCCCGACGCCGCCCTGATCACCCGGGCCGTGCACCGGTGGCGGTTCGAAGCGGTGGGGTGAGGCGCGGGGTCCCGTCGCGTGTCCGATGAGTTTCGGCGGATGCCCCGGTCTACCTTCCACGACGTACGGACCGCCCGGCCCGGACGTGTGGACGGCCCGAAGAGGTGAAGGACATGCAGAAGATCACCCCGTGTCTCTGGTTCGACGGTCAGGCCGAGGAGGCGGCCGAGCACTACGTCGCGATCTTCGGAGGCGATTCCCGGATTGGGGACATCACCTACTACGGCGACGAGGCCCCCGGCCGTAAGGGCTCGGTGCTCACCGTCGGCTTCCGGCTCGCCGGGCAGGACTACATGGGGCTCAACGGAGGCCCGCAGTTCCCGTTCACCGAGGCGATCTCGCTCTCCGTCGACTGCGCCGACCAGGCCGAGGTGGACCGGTTCTGGGACGCGCTCTGCGAGGGCGGCGAGGAGGGCCGGTGCGGCTGGCTCAAGGACAGGTTCGGGGTGTCCTGGCAGATCGTTCCGAACGAGCTGCCGCGCCTGCTGGCCGACCCGGACCAGGCGAAGGCGGACCGGACCATGAAGGCGATGCTCGGCATGGGCAAGCTGGACCTCCAGGCGCTGCGCGACGCCTGACCACGGCCCCCGGGACCGGATCGGTAGTGTTCTGCGCATGCCACGCCGTGCCCCGCTCCCGCCTCCCCCTCCGCCCGTCGAGATCCGGTCCTGGCCCGACCGCGAGGCGATGCTCGCCGACCGGGCCGTGGTCCTGGGCGAGCTGGTGAAGACGCACGTGGGGCCGGGGCGGCTCGGGCTGCTGTGGATGTGGGCGGCGCTCGCCGCGACCGGGTGGAGCGTGGTGGGTTCGGGGCTCGTCTTCATCGAGCAGGGGGCCGACTTCTTCAGCGGCATCGCCGGAGCCGTCAGTCTGGTCGTCGGCGCGGCGGCCCTGGTTCCGGCCGTCGTCTTCGTCTGCCTGGGCATCTCCCGGGACCGCGAGGTTCGTTCGCTGCTCGCCGACTGGGGTGCGCTGGACCGCGATCCGGAGCGCGACCGGCGGCTGCGGATGCCCGGGATGAGCCTCACCTGGCTGCTGCTGTCGTTCGTCCTGGGCGCCGTGGGACTCGCCCTCTGCGTCATCGGACCCGCGAGCGCACGACCCGGCCGCGAGACGTACGGGCTGGTCGCCCTGGTGATGGGCGTCGGCATGGTCGCCTGGCTGACCGCGCTGGTCGGCGGGGCCACGGCCCTGGCCCACCGCCGCTGGGTGGTGCGCGTGCTGAGGGGCAGCGGCGGTGGGGGCACCGCCGCCGGGGCCGCCCCGGTCAGCCCAGCGGGTGACCGATCAGCATCGTCGGCGCCCCCGCGACCCGGGTCAGGAACACCGTCGCCGAGCCCGGACCGCTCAGCTTCATCCGGCGCCGCAGCTCCTCCGGTTCGACCGCCGAGCCCCGCTTCTTGACGGTCAGCACGCCGACCTGACGCTCCCGCAGCAGCGCCTTCAGCCTCTTCATGCTGAACGGCAGCTCGTCGGTGATCTCGTACCCGGCGACGTACGGCGAGGAGTACGGCTCATCGCTCGTGATGTACGCGATCGTCTCGTCCACCAGCCGACCGCCGCACCGCTCCACGAGGTCCGCGACCAGATGGGCCCGGATCACCGCGCCGTCCGGCTCGTACAGATAGCGCCCGACCGGGCCCACCGGCGGGGCCGGCAGCGGGGCCGGGGCGCTCAGGGCCGCCCCGGACGGCAGCAGCGTGGCCCGGAACGTGCCGGGCGCGAAGCCCTCCCCGTACCAGAGCACCGCCTCCTTGACGTCCCCGCCGTCCGAGATCCACTCGGCCTCCGCCTCCGGGCCGATCGCCTCGTGCGGGATGCCCGGGGCGATCTTCAGCGCCGCCCTGGGGGCCTTCAGCGCGGCGGCCGTGGCCCAGGAGAGCGGCGGTGAGTAGGCCTCCGGGTCGAAGATCCGCCCGCCCGCCGCCCGGCCACCGCCCCTGCCCGACGCGCCGCGCGCGGCCCCTCCTCGCGCGCCACGCCGCGCCGGGTCCACGAAGACCGCGTCGTACGGGGCGGCGTCGATCTCCGTGACGTCGGCGCACCGCACCTCGATCAGGTCCCCGAGCCCCAGCGCCTGGGCGTTGGCGCGGGCCACCTCGGCCGTCAGCGGGTCGCGGTCCACGGCGAGCACGGAGATCCCGGCGCGGGCCAGGGCGATCGCGTCACCGCCGATGCCGCAGCACAGGTCGGCGACGCTCCGCACCCCGAGCCCGGCGAACCGGGCGGCGCGGTGGGCGGCGACCGAGGTGCGGGTGGCCTGCTCGACCCCGTTGGGCGTGAAGTACATCCGGTACGCGTCCTCGGCCCCGAACTTGGCGACCGCCCGCTGCCGCAACCGCGCCTGGCCCAGGGCCGCCGACACCAGCTCCGCCGGGTGCGTGCGGCGCAGCCGGGTCGCGGTGGCCAGCTCGTCGGCGGGATCGTGGTCGCGCAGCTCGGCCAGCAGCTGCGCACCCTCGGGGGTGCGCAGCGCGGCGAAGGCGGCGCGTGCGGGGTCGTCGGCCGAGGAGGCGGAGGGGGTCGTTGCGTTCACCCGGTCCATTGTGGGCCAGGCAGGGCGCGCCGGGTCCGTGTGGGCCGCCCGGGGGACGGCGCCGGTCAGCTCGCGGTGTCGAAAGGGCGCACGGGGTGACGGCTGGCAGGATGCGGCGCCATGCAGCTAGTACGACAAAAAGAAAAGTCAGCCGGAAAGCAGCACAGGTCGGGCGTCGTCGTGCTGGCGGCCCTGCTGGCCGCCGCCGTCGCCTCCGGATGCGCGGCGGAGACGGGCGGCAGCGGCGCGGGGGTGCCCGGCGGGTCCGCGAAGCCCACCGGCGGCCGGTCGGGCGACGCGGCCCCGCAGCCCGGGCCGGCCCGGGCCCCGGACACGTACGCCGAGACGGTCAGGAAGAAGCAGGCCGCGCGGGCCGTCGCCGCGAAGAAGTGGGGGCTCGCCAAGGTCCCGCTCGCGGCCCCCGAGCCGCCGAAGGCCAAGCCGCCCCTCACCACCCGCAAGGGCTTCGAGGTCCGGAACGACGAGGGGCTGCCGCCGGTCTTCACCACCGTCCCGACCAAGGAGAAGATCGTCTTCCTGACGATGGACGACGGTGCTGAGAAGGACCCCGAGCTGCTGCGGATGATGACCGAACTGTCCATTCCGTACAGCGCGTTCGTCAGCGACTACGTCATCAACGACGACTACGGCTACTTCAAGAAGATGCAGCGGCGAGGGGTGACCATCAGCAACCACACCCTCAACCACCGTTATCTGCCCGGCCTCTCCTACGCCGAGCAGAAGCGCGAGATCTGCGGTCAGCAGGAGAAGATCCTCAAGCACTACGGCAAGCGCCCCACCCTCTTCCGCCCGCCCTACGGCAACTACAACCGCGACACCCTCGTCGTCGCCAAGTCCTGCGGGATCACCGCTGTGCCCCTGTGGTCCTCCGAGGCCTTCCCCGACCGCATGGAATGGCGCGAGTGGGACCGGGACCTGCACCCCGGCGACATCGTCCTCACCCACTTCCGGGGCGAGGAGGACTGGAAGGGCTCGATGCCCGACATGGTCCGCCGCGTCATGAAGACCATCACGGACAAGGGGTACGCGGTGGCGAAGCTGGAGGACTACGTCTGACCCGCTGACCCCCGCCTGCCCCGTGCACGCGACGAGTGCGCGCTCAGCCCCCGCTGCGCGCGCACTCGTCGCTGTCGCCCCCGCTGCGGCAGGGCGGGGAGTTCCAGGTGGGGGCAGGTCCCGGGGCCTCCCGGCCGCTTCCCTGCACGGCGGACGCCAGGACCGTGACGCCCAGCGCCACCGCGACGACCACCTGCGTCCCGCCGGACCAGTACCAGCCGCTGCGCAGCAACCCCACGGCGACGCAGGCGACCAGGAGAGCCAGGACGGCGAGAACGGTGACCGGCGCCCAGTCCGTGCCCGGGTCCGCGGGCAGAGGCGCGGACGCCTTGCCCTCGGTCGCCTCACGCGACCGCGTCAGGCCCCGCACCACCAGCCACAGCGCCGGCAGCGCCCCGGCCGCGGCCTCCGCGACCACCAGCACCACGGCCGCCAGCGGGTCCGCGCAGCCGCCGGGGGCCGGTGACGGCTGCCGCGATGCGGTTCTCTCGTCCGGTCGTCCCGGCAGGCGGCTCCCCGAGTGCGTCATCTCCGTACCGTCGTACGGAACGTGAAACTCCGTTCCCACGTTGTCCGGACGGTGATCGGACGGAGCCCCGATCGAGACGGCGCGCGGGTGGTGAATTGGCACTCCGCTTGACCGAGTGCTAATCGCGGCCATAGTCTCAGGTCTGGCACTCCCCCCTGGAGAGTGCCAGCAGCACTCTGCGCGACAGGGCAGGTCCGGCACCCGCGACGACGGATCGGTCCGATCGCCACCCACAGACTGTTAAACCCCGTGAGATCTCCGAAGGGGGAGACCGGATCGTGTCGACCACCAGCTCCAAGGTTGCGATCAAGCCGCTCGAAGACCGCATTGTGGTCCAGCCGCTCGACGCCGAGCAGACCACGGCTTCCGGCCTGGTCATTCCGGACACCGCGAAGGAGAAGCCCCAGGAGGGCGTCGTCCTCGCCGTGGGCCCGGGCCGCTTCGAGAACGGCGAGCGGCTTCCGCTCGACGTCAAGACCGGCGACGTCGTCCTGTACAGCAAGTACGGCGGCACCGAGGTGAAGTACAACGGCGAGGAGTACCTCGTCCTCTCGGCCCGCGACGTCCTCGCGATCGTCGAGAAGTAATTCACCCACGTTTGCTTGTGTTCTGCGCCCCTGGCCCCCTGCGTAACAAATAGCCGGGCGGCGAGGGGCGCAGTTCATTTTGAGAGGGATACAGCCCATGGCGAAGATTCTGAAGTTCGACGAGGACGCCCGTCGCGCCCTTGAGCGCGGCGTCAACAAGCTTGCCGACACGGTCAAGGTGACGATCGGCCCCAAGGGCCGCAACGTCGTCATCGACAAGAAGTTCGGTGCCCCCACCATCACCAACGACGGTGTCACCATCGCGCGCGAGGTCGAGCTCGACGACCCGTACGAGAACCTCGGTGCCCAGCTCGTCAAGGAGGTGGCGACCAAGACCAACGACGTAGCGGGTGACGGCACCACCACCGCGACCGTCCTGGCCCAGGCGCTCGTCCGCGAGGGTCTGCGCAACGTCGCCGCCGGCGCCTCCCCGGCCGCCCTGAAGAAGGGCATCGACGCCGCCGTCAAGGCCGTCTCCGAGGAGCTCCTCGCGACCGCCCGCCCGATCGACGACAAGGCCGACATCGCCGCCGTCGCCGCGCTCTCCGCGCAGGACCCGCAGGTCGGCGAGCTCATCGCGGACGCGATGGACAAGGTCGGCAAGGACGGTGTCATCACCGTCGAGGAGTCCAACACCTTCGGTCTGGACCTGGAGTTCACCGAGGGCATGGCCTTCGACAAGGGCTACCTGTCCCCGTACATGGTGACCGACCAGGAGCGTATGGAGGCCGTCCTCGACGACCCGTACATCCTGATCCACCAGGGCAAGATCGGCTCCATCCAGGAGCTGCTGCCGCTCCTGGAGAAGGTCATCCAGGCCGGTGGCTCCAAGCCGCTCCTGATCATCGCCGAGGACGTCGAGGGCGAGGCGCTCTCCACCCTCGTCGTCAACAAGATCCGCGGCACCTTCAACGCCGTCGCGGTGAAGGCCCCGGGCTTCGGCGACCGCCGCAAGGCCATGCTCGGCGACATCGCCACCCTCACCGGTGCGACCGTCATCGCCGAGGAGGTCGGCCTCAAGCTCGACCAGGCCGGTCTGGACGTGCTCGGCACCGCCCGCCGCGTCACCGTCTCCAAGGACGACACGACCATCGTCGACGGCGGTGGCAACACCGAGGACGTCAAGGGCCGCGTCAACCAGATCAAGGCCGAGATCGAGTCCACGGACTCCGACTGGGACCGCGAGAAGCTCCAGGAGCGCCTCGCGAAGCTGGCCGGCGGCGTGTGCGTCATCCGTGTCGGCGCCGCCACCGAGGTGGAGCTGAAGGAGAAGAAGCACCGTCTCGAGGACGCCATCTCCGCCACCCGCGCCGCGGTCGAGGAGGGCATCGTCTCCGGCGGTGGCTCCTCCCTCGTCCACGCCGTGAAGGTCCTGGAGGGCAACCTCGGCAAGACCGGCGACGAGGCCACCGGTGTCGCGGTCGTCCGCCGCGCCGCCGTCGAGCCGCTGCGCTGGATCGCCGAGAACGCCGGCCTGGAGGGTTACGTCATCACCTCCAAGGTCGCCGACCTCGACAAGGGCCAGGGCTTCAACGCCGCCACCGGCGAGTACGGCGACCTGGTCAAGGCCGGCGTCATCGACCCGGTCAAGGTCACCCGCTCCGCCCTGGAGAACGCCGCGTCCATCGCGTCGCTGCTGCTCACGACCGAGACCCTGGTCGTCGAGAAGCCGGCCGAGGAAGAGGCCGACGCCGGCCACGGCGGCCACGGCCACTCCCACTAGTACCGCCCGTACCGCTTCCGGTACGCCTGAGGCCCGGTGCCCCCGTCGCGGGGGCACCGGGCCTCGGTGCGTTCCGGGCGCCGCTTCTACGCCGAGCGGGCCAGGTCCTGCGGTGTCACCGGGTCCGCGAACGGCAGCCCGCTCGCGTACCGCGCCACCTCGTCCAGCGCGAAGTCCGCCAGCCGGTGGATCTCCTCGCCCAGCGAACCCGCCACATGCGGGGTGAGCAGCACGTTCGGCAGGTCGTACAGCGGCGAACCCGCCGGCGGCACCTCCGGCTCCGTCACGTCCAGAACCGCGTTCAGCCGCCCCGACACCAGCTCCGGCAGCAGCGCGTCGCCGTCGATCAGCGAACCCCGCGAGGTGTTGATCAGCGTCGCCCCGTCCGCCATCGCCGCGAGCTGCGCGGCGCCGATCAGATGCCGGGTCGCGGGCAGTTCGGGCGCGTGGACGGAGACGATCCGGCTGCGGGCGCACAGCTCCGCAAGACCCGCCTTCTCCGCGCCCAGCCGGGCAGCCGCCTCCCCGTCCACGTACGGGTCGAAGAGCAGCACGTCCAGATCGAACGGGCGCAGCAGCTCGATCACCCGGCGGCCGATCCGCGAAGCGCCCACGATGCCCACGGCGTGCCGGTAGTTCCCGTGCCCCGTCAGCTCGGCGCGCCAGTCGTGCGGGGCGCGCAGCTCCCGGTAGCGGTGGGCGGCGGGCAGTACGTTCTTGCCCGCGAGGAGGATCGCGGCCAGCGTGTACTCGGCGACCGGCACCGCGTTCGCCCCGGCCGCCGACGTGACCTGGATGCCGCGCTCCCAACAGGCCGGGGTGATGTGGTGCTTGACGCTCCCGGCCGCGTGGACCACGGCCCGCAGCCGGGGCGCGGCGGCGAGGACGTCGGCGGTGAGCGGGGGAGCGCCCCAGCAGGTGATGAGCAGCTCCGCCCCGGCGAGCGCCCGGGCCACCTCGGGCGTCGGGTCGGTCAGCCGGTGGGCGACCAGGGCGGGGTCGGTGTCCACGAGCGCGGTGAGGCGTGCCCGCTGCCGCGCGCCGAAGAGCTGCTCGGCGATGCCGGGGCCCATGGCCAGGAGAGCGGTGGGGGCGGTGGCGTGGGTGCCCCCGGTCGCCGAGTGGCGTTCGCCGGTGGTCATGTGACGTTCCTCCGCGGTCGTGTGACGCTTCCTGCGGCCAGGCCGCCTACTGCGGACCGTACGTGCGCCCCGTCCGCGAGGTGACCCCGCCGAGCAGCCCCCGCGGGGCGACCTTGACCAGCCCCATCAGCGCCTTGTAGCGCGGGTCCGGGACCGACACCGTCTTCCCCCGGGACAGATCCGCCAGCGCGGAGGCCACCAGCTTGTCCGCGTCGAGCCACATCCAGTTCGGGATGTTGTCCGTGCCCATCCCGGCCCGCTCGTGGAACTCCGTCCGCACGAACCCGGGGCACAGCGCCATCAGCCGCACCCCCGACCCGGCCAGGTCCCGTGCCGCGCCCTGGGTGAACTGCACGACCCAGGACTTCGACGCCCCGTACGTACCGCGCGGCACGAACGCCGCGACGGACGCCACGTTGACGACTCCGCCCCGGCCCCGCTCCCGCATCCCGGCGACCGCCGCCGAGGTCAGCCGCAGGACCGCCTCGCAGTGCACCTTCAGCATCGTCAGCTCATCGGCCATGGACACCTCCAGAAAGCGCCCCTTGTTGCCGAACCCGGCGTTGTTGACCAGCAGATCGATGGAGTGCCTGCGGTCCGCGAGCCGCTTCTCGACCGCCTCGATACCGCCGTCCGTGGACAGGTCGGCGCTGAGCACCTCGGCCTCGATGCCGTGCCGGTCGTGCAGTTCCGTGGCGTGTTCGCGCAGCCGTGCGGTGTCCCGCGCCACCAGCACGAGGTTGTGCCCCTGGGCCGCGAGCCGCCGCGCGAACGCGGCCCCGATACCCGCCGTCGCGCCTGTGATCAGTGCAGTCGTCATACGCGGCACGTTAGTGCCCCGCACGGTCCGGGACCTCACCCGCCCGCTGCCCCCTCCACCACCACGGACGGGCCCCTCATCCCGTCGTCCTCGCGGGACACCAGATGACAGTGGTACATGTACGGGGCATCCGGGTCGGAGCGCTACCCGCCCGCATCCGCAGACCGAAGACGCGCGTGCCGTCCTTGTCCACCGTCGGGGGCGCGGGCGGCGGTCCGGGATGTGACGACAGGCCCTGGTCCTCTCCATGCTCATCAGCATTCCGAGCCGACCGGCCCCCGGGCATGGGGCGGAGCCCTGAACCGTCCCCGACCAGGCCCCTGCCGCCCGACCGGGGAGATCCCTCGGTACGGGTCAGGGTGAGGCGGCGAAGGACAGCATGCGGGCCTCACGCACGGGCTTGTGGTTCTCGTCCCCGCTCATGTGCGTCGACGTCAGGACCAGCCGTCCGTCGACGTAGGCCGTGTGCCCCGTGAACATCTCGTACTCCCACGCTGCGGTCGCCGCCGGGTGCTTCACGATCTCGGTCTCCGTACCGGCGCCGCGCGGGCCCATGAGGAAGGTCCGGCCGGGGGTCCTCGCGCCGGCCGCCTCGTAGACGCGCATCGACCTGCCGCCCTCCGCGCGCAGCGCGTACAGGATGCGCATCTCGTCGGACTTGATGCCCCACAGGAACTTCCCGGTCTTCACGTCGTACGCGCCGACCTGGTTCTGGCCGCCCAGCATGATGAGGCCCTTGTCGACCGCGGCGCCCCGGCAGGGCTGGATGTCATCGCCGCCCCCGCTTCCGGCACAGTGCTCGAACCCCTTGTCCCGGGCGTCGAAGGTGACCCGGTGCCTGCCTCCCGGATCCAGGACCGTGATCCGCCAGTCGCTGGCGGTGTCCTCGTTGTTGTAGACGGTGAAGACGACCGGGTCCATGGAGATCAGGGCGCCGAAGCTCCAGCCGGTCTTCGTCCGGTAGCGCCACAGGAGCTTGCCGGTCCGGGGGTCGAACTCGCGCAGCTGGCCGTAGTTCTTGCTCCGGTCCATGGAGACCGTGCAGTCGGAACTCACCAGCAGCCGGGCGGCGCCGCCCGCCACACCGGTGGGAAAGCACGCCCCCTTCTTCTCCGAGGGAATCTCATGGAGCGTGCTCCCGTCGTCCACCCGGTAGGTGACGGCCCGTTGGCCCCGGGCGACGGAGAGGACGTCGCCGCTGATGGCGCTGTGGACGATGAACGTGCTGTCCTCGTCACCGGGCTCGTCGAGCTTCTTCTGCCACCCCTGCTTCCCGGTCTTCAGATCGATCATCTGCATCTGGTCGCAGCGATTGCCCCGCTCGTTGTCGGGCCTCTCATGACGGAAGACCACGACCTTGCCGTCGGGCGTGGGGTTGGCCGGTGTCTCGCACACGGCGGAGGGGAGCGTCACGCTCCAGACCTCGGCACCGTCCGAGAGCCGGTAGGCCGTCACCTTCCGGTACAGGGCCTGGACGGCGGTGTCGCCGACGATCCACAGGTCGTGGACCGGGTTGATCTGCTTGGGTATATCGGTCTTGTCGTCGGCGATCCACGCCGACGCCTCGCCCGGCTTCCGCGCGGCCGCGACCTCCTTCGTCGTCGGAATGCGGCTCAGCTTCTGGGCGCCGGCCGCGGGCGTACGGGACGGGGACGCCGAACCGGAAGGGCCGGGCGACTTCTTCGCCACCGGCTTCGCGGGCTCGTCCCGTCCCCGGTCGGTGAGGCCGTACACCCCGCCCGCCACGATGACGAGCGCCAGTGCGACGACCGCGGCGACGACCGGCCCCCGGCCGAAGCGGCGGCGCGGGGGCGGCGGGGGCGGCGGCCCGAATCCCTGCGTCCCGGACTCCCGCTGCGCGCCGCCCCCGGAGGCGTACGGGTTACCGGGAACGGGCTGCTGCGGCGGGCCCGGGGTGTACCAGGGCTGCTGCGGATCGGGCATGGTCTTCCCCTCAGGACGTGCCGCTCGGCTCGACGTCTGATGCTCGGGCGCGGGTCACTGGTGGTGGACGCGCGCCCGGCCGATCCAGTTCCCCCGTCACCGGCCCGGAAGCGGGCCGAGGGTGACGCCGCGTCACCGGCCGGGCACCGCCGACCTCGTGAGGGACCGTTCCGCCCGGCGCTCAGCTCTGCTGTGCCGCGTACTCCCGGGCCTTGCGCAGCGCCTCGGGGTGCAGTGCCTCCCCGGCGGCCAGCAGCGAGGGCAGCAGGGTGCGTTCGGTCGTCGACGCCCGGAACTGCAGGGCGGCGGTGATCTCGTGGTCCGGCCGGTGCACGATCTCGATGGGGTCCCCGGCGCGGACCGTGCCCGGTTCGATCACCCGCAGATACGCACCGGTCACGCCCTGCTCGGTGAACCGCTTGACCCACCCCCTCTCCTGGACATGCTCGGCGAAGGTCCGGCACGGGATCCGCCCCGAGGTCACCTCCAGCACCAGGTCCGCCCCCACCCGCCAGCGCTCGCCGATCAGCGCGCCGCTGACGTCGAGACCCCGGGTCGTGAAGTTCTCGCCGAACACCCCGTTGGCCAGCTTCCGCCCGCCCAGCTTCCGCTCCCAGTCGTCCAGCTCTTCGCGGGCGAAGGCGTACACCGCCTGGTCGCTGCCGCCGTGATGGCGCAGATCGCACACCGCGTCCCCGGACAGCCCGCTGCCGCCCACGCCCTTGGGGCCGGGGTCGCGCACCTCCACGGGACCCTCCACCGGGCGCTTGTCGATCCCGGAGAGGCCGTTCGGGCCGTCGGTCCGGGCGTTGGGGCGGAGGCGGCCGATGTTCACGGTGAGCAGCTTCATGCCGTTACGCTAACCGCCCCCGGCCCAAAGGAGGGAGTCATTAATTCGCCCTTCCTCCAAGAGCTCCTTATGATGGAGCGGTGATCGAAGCTCGCCACCTCCGTGTCCTGCGCGCCGTGTCCACCACCGGCTCGTTCTCCGCCGCCGCCCGCGAGCTGGGCTGCACGCAGCCCGCCGTCAGCCAGCAGATGAAGGCTCTGGAGGCCTCCGCCGGCACCACGCTGCTGATCCGCACCGGGCGCGAGATGCGCCTCACCCAGGCCGGTGAGGCGCTGGTGCGGCACGCCTCCGGCATCCTGGCGGGGCTCACCGCCGCCGAGGAGGAGGTCGCCGCCATCGCCGGACTGCGGGCCGGCCGGGTCCGGCTGGTCTCCTTCCCCAGCGGCAGCTCCACCCTCGTTCCGGGCGCGCTGGCGGCCCTGCGAGCCGACCACCCCGGCACCCGCGTCTCGCTGGTCGAGGCCGAGCCGCCGCGCTCGGTGGACCTGCTGCGCGAGGGCGACTGCGATATCGCGCTGGCGTTCCGTTACGGGGCGACGGGCGGCGAATGGGACGACCTGGTGGTCCGGCCGCTGCTCACCGACCGGCTGATCGGCCTCCTCCCGGAGGGGCACCGGCTGGCGGAGGCGCCCAGCGTGTCCATCGGCGAGCTGGCCGACGAGTCCTGGATCGCGGGCTGCCCGCGCTGCCGCCGCCAGCTGGTCGAGGTCTGCGAGGAGTCCGGCTTCGCCCCGCGCATCGACTTCGCCACCGACGACTACCCGGCGGTGATGGGCCTCGTCGGGGCGGGGCTCGGTGTGGCGGTGCTGCCGGAGCTGGCCGTCGAGTCGGTCCGCCCCAAGGGGACCAGGGCGGTACCGGTCGAGCCCGCGATCGAGCGGGAGATCGTCGCGCTGACCCTGCCGGACCTGGCCCGGGTCCCGGCGGTGGCGGCCACCCTGGACCAGCTGGCGCGGACCGCCGCCCGCTGAGCCCGCGCGGGGCGCGACGCGCACACGGACGCCTGCCGCGGCCGGTCGCGGGCCGGATGGCTGAAGGTACTGAAGAAACGTTTCTGCGTCGCGTTGGGGCGTACGGGTGTCAGGTGGTGCCGGAGCCCGGTCCGGCGGGGCCCCCGGAGGGCGCCGCGCTGATCAGCCGGGTTCTGGCCCGGCCCATCAGCTCTTCGCGCTCGTCCTCCGTCAGGCCGCCCCACACGCCGTAGGGCTCCCGTACGGCCAGGGCGTGGGCCGCGCACTCGGCCCGTACCGGGCAGCGCATGCACACCTCCTTCGCGGAGGTCTCGCGGGCGCTCCGCGCCGCGCCGCGCTCACCCTCCGGGTGGAAGAACAGGGAGCTGTCCACGCCTCGGCAGGCGGCGAGCAGCTGCCAGTCCCACAGGTCTGCGTTGGGTCCGGGAAGGCGGGAGAAATCTGCCATTGCTTGTCCCCTCGGAGCTGTGCTGCATCGGAAGCGGCATCCTCGACCGTCTGTGATCGACGGCCTGCGGTGTTCGGACCGTCTCTGATCGGTGTGACCGAAGTCTCGACCGTACATCTACGGTGCTAGTAGATGTAAATATGACTGATTGCGAATCTAGCCACAGACACCCTCGAAAGGGAAGAAAAGCTGCCAAATAGGGCATGCCATGGGGTGAAGATCCGGTTGACGGGTGAATCACCCGCGCCGTTCTCCTCCGTATTCGAGCCTTCACGTAGAGTGCCGAACCCGGTCGCGCGACCCGTAACTCTTTCGAGTGACCGTCGTTAAAGGAACGGATGCGGTTGACGGATATCCGGCTCGGGCACATGTCCGAGGGGGTCAACCGCACAGGTGACGACTTGTATCAGCCTGGAGGCTCAAGGTGACGCGCATCAGCTGCGGAGGACGGTCATGACATCCGTCCTCGTCTGCGACGACTCCCCGCTTGCCCGAGAAGCGCTCCGTCGCGCGGTGGCCACCGTGCCCGGCGTCGAGCGCGTGACGACCGCGGCCAACGGCGAGGAAGTCCTCCGCCGCTGGGGTGCCGATCGTTCGGATCTGATTCTGATGGACGTACGCATGCCCGGTCTGGGAGGTGTGGAGACCGTCCGTCGACTGCTCTCCGCCGACCCCGGTGCCCGGATCATCATGCTGACCGTCGCCGAGGACCTGGACGGGGTCGCGCTCGCGGTCGCCGCCGGTGCCCGCGGCTATCTGCACAAGGACGCCTCGCGCGCCGAGCTGCGGGCCACCGTCACCCAGGCGCTGGCCGACCCGACGTGGCGGCTCGCCCCGCGTCGGCTGCGGTCCGCCGAGATGGGGGCGGCCCCCACGCTCACCGCGCGGGAGATCCAGGTGCTCGAAGGCATGAGTCACGGCCGCTCCAACGCGGAGATCGGCCGCGAGCTGTTCCTCTCCGAGGACACGGTCAAGACCCACGCCCGCCGCCTGTTCAAGAAGCTCGGGGCCTCGGACCGCGCCCACGCGGTGGCCCTCGGATTCCGCTGGGGTCTGGTCCGCTGAGGACACGCCCGGGCCGCGCCCCGTCCGCAGACCGGCGGACGGGGGCACGGAGCGGGCCACCGGCTCCACGCCCCGCAACCGGGTGCCCGCCCAGCGGCGCCATGTGACGCTTCCCGGCCGATGACGCATCCTTGAGTCGTGGAGTTCCTCAGGAACGATTCGGTCGAGCGGAAGGGGAGGGCGCAGGACATGACATCCGGCGCACCCGCTCATAACGCTTCGGTGCACAACTCCGGAGGCGGTGCAGCGGACCGAGTGGCATCAGGGCACCATGGTCCGATGCGCGATGACGAGACCACGGTGATCGGTGCCCTGGTGCACCGCGCCGTCGACGGAGACGCGCAGGCCACCCACGACCTGCTGGCCCACGTCCACCCCCTCGCCCTGCGCTACTGCCGCTCCCGGCTGAACCGCCTCCCCGGTGATGCTCGCCACTTCGTGGAGGACCTCGCGCAGGAGGTCTGCGTCGCGGTGCTGATGGCGCTGCCGCGCTACAAGGACACCGGCAGGCCCTTCGAAGCCTTCGTCTTCGCCATCGCCGGACACAAGGTCGCCGACCTCCAGCGCGCCGCGATGCGCCACCCGGGGTCGACCGCCGTCCCCTCCGACGAGATGCCGGAGCGGCCCGACGACTCCCTCGGCCCGGAGGAGCGCGCCCTGCTCAGCAGCGATGCCGCCTGGGCCAAGAAGCTCCTCGCCAACCTCCCGGAGAGCCAGCGCGAGCTGCTGGTCCTGCGGGTCGCGGTGGGGCTGACCGCCGAGGAGACCGGACGGATGCTCGGGATGTCGCCGGGCGCGGTCCGGGTCGCCCAGCACCGCGCGCTCAGCAGGCTCCGGGCGCTCGCCGAGCAGTAGCGGTACGGCGGGGCCCGCCGTACCGCCTCGTGCGAAGCTCCAGAACCACCAAGTGATCTTGATCGTGGAATGAGACACCTCCCGGGGCCGTTAGCATGGACATCCGCACCGATCAAGGCCATTTGGGGAAGGTGTCATGACTGCAAACGTCGACGGAGTGCCCGAGAAATTCGCGACGCTCGGGTTGACCTACGACGACGTGCTGCTGTTGCCCGGCGCGTCCGAGGTCCTGCCCAACGCGGTCGACACCTCGACCCTCATCTCGCGCAACGTACGGGTGAACATCCCCCTGCTGTCGGCCGCCATGGACAAGGTGACCGAGGCCCGCATGGCCATCGCCATGGCCCGTCAGGGCGGTGTCGGCGTGCTGCACCGCAACCTCTCCATCGAGGACCAGGTGAACCAGGTCGACCTGGTCAAGCGGTCCGAGTCCGGCATGGTCACCGACCCGATCACCGTGCACCCCGACGCCACGCTCGGCGAGGCGGACGCGCTCTGCGCGAAGTTCCGCATCAGCGGTGTCCCCGTCACCGACGCCGCGGGCAAGCTTCTCGGCATCGTCACCAACCGCGACATGGCCTTCGAGTCGGACCGTACGCGCCAGGTGCGCGAGGTCATGACGCCGATGCCGCTCGTCACCGGCAAGGTCGGCATCTCCGGCGTCGAAGCCATGGAGCTGCTGCGCCGCCACAAGATCGAGAAGCTGCCGCTCGTCGACGAGGCGGGCATCCTCAAGGGCCTCATCACGGTCAAGGACTTCAAGAAGGCCGAGCAGTACCCGAACGCCGCCAAGGACGCCGAGGGCCGCCTGCTGGTCGGCGCGGCCGTCGGCGCCAGCCCCGAGGCGCTGGAGCGCGCGCAGGCCCTCGCCTCCGCCGGGGTCGACTTCCTCATCGTCGACACCTCGCACGGCCACAACAGCAACGCCCTCGCCTGGATGGCGAAGATCAAGTCGAGCGTCGGCGTCGACGTCATCGGCGGCAACGTCGCCACCCGCGACGGCGCCCAGGCCCTGATCGACGCCGGTGTCGACGGCGTCAAGGTCGGCGTCGGCCCCGGCTCGATCTGTACCACCCGTGTGGTCGCCGGTATCGGCGTCCCGCAGGTCACCGCGATCTACGAGGCGGCGCTCGCCGCCCGCGCGGCGGGTGTCCCGGTGATCGGCGACGGCGGCCTCCAGTACAGCGGCGACATCGGCAAGGCGCTGGCCGCGGGCGCGGACAGCGTGATGCTGGGCAGCCTGCTCGCGGGCTGCGAGGAGTCCCCGGGCGAGCTGATGTTCATCAACGGCAAGCAGTTCAAGTCGTACCGCGGCATGGGCTCGCTGGGCGCGATGCAGTCCCGCGGCCAGGGCCGGTCCTACTCCAAGGACCGCTACTTCCAGGCCGAGGTCTCCTCGGACGACAAGCTCGTCCCCGAGGGCATCGAGGGCCAGGTGCCCTACCGCGGTCCGCTGGCCAACGTCCTCCACCAGCTCGTCGGCGGCCTGCGCCAGACCATGGGCTACGTCGGCGCCGCGTCCGTCGACCAGATGGAGAGCAAGGGCCGCTTCGTCCGGATCACCTCGGCGGGGCTCAAGGAGAGCCACCCGCACGACATCCAGATGACGGTGGAAGCACCGAACTACAGCAGGAAGTAACGCATCACCGCAGGTGAGGGGCGGACCGGAGTTCCCGGTACCGCCCCTCAGGCACGTGTCGGGGATACTGGTCAGCGCAGACGTAGAGGGAAAGGCCACACATCGTGACTGAGATCGAGATCGGGCGCGGCAAGCGCGGCCGCCGGGCTTACGCATTCGACGACATCGCTGTCGTTCCGAGCCGCCGCACCCGGGACCCGAAGGAGGTCTCGATCGCCTGGCAGATCGACGCCTACCGCTTCGAGCTGCCGTTCCTGGCCGCTCCCATGGACTCCGTGGTCTCCCCGCAGCACGCCATCCGGATCGGTGAGCTCGGCGGCCTCGGCGTGCTGAACCTGGAAGGCCTGTGGACCCGGCACGCCGACCCGCAGCCGCTGCTCGACGAGATCGCCGAGATGCCGGTCGAGTCCGCCACCCGCCGGCTCCAGGAGATCTACTCCGCCCCCATCCAGGAGGAACTGATCGGGCAGCGCATCAAGGAGGTGCGCGACTCCGGTGTCGTCACCGCCGCCGCGCTCTCCCCGCAGCGCACCGCCCAGTTCTCCAAGGCGGTCGTCGACGCGGGCGTCGACATCTTCGTCATCCGGGGGACGACGGTCTCCGCCGAGCACGTCTCCGGCGCGGCCGAGCCGCTGAACCTGAAGCAGTTCATCTACGAGCTGGACGTCCCGGTCATCGTCGGCGGCTGCGCCACGTACACCGCCGCCCTGCACCTGATGCGGACCGGCGCGGCCGGTGTCCTCGTCGGCTTCGGCGGCGGCGCCGCGCACACCACGCGCAACGTCTTCGGCATCCAGGTCCCGATGGCCACCGCCGTCGCGGACGTCGCCGGCGCCCGCCGCGACTACATGGACGAGTCCGGCGGCCGGTACGTGCACGTCATCGCCGACGGCGGCGTCGGCTGGTCCGGCGACCTGCCGAAGGCCATCGCCTGCGGTGCGGACGCCGTGATGATGGGCTCCCCGCTGGCCCGCGCCACCGACGCGCCGGGCCGTGGCCGCCACTGGGGCATGGAGGCCGTCCACGAGGACGTGCCGCGCGGCAAGCTGGTCGACCTCGGTCCGGTCGGGACGACGGAGGAGGTCCTCACCGGCCCCTCCCACACCCCGGACGGCTCGATGAACATCTTCGGCGCCCTGCGCCGCGCGATGGCCACCACCGGCTACAGCGACCTCAAGGAGTTCCAGCGCGTCGAGGTGACGGTGGCGGACTCGCAGCACAGCCGCTGACTTCCCGCGTAGGTACGCGAAGGGCCCGGACCGTCCAACGGTCCGGGCCCTTCCGCATGCTGCCGTGCGGTGTCAGCCGGCCTTCTTCGCGCCACCGACGGCGGCGACCGCGCCGAGGCCGAGGAAGAGGTACGTCATGAAGTCGGCCTCTTCCGACCACGCCGTGGTCACCGTGTCGAAGTGGTCGCCGATGACCTCGGAGAACGGGATCTGCGCCAGATCGGACAGCACCATCGAGATGCCGACGAGCTGACCCAGGTAGACCGCGCCGATCGAGAAGACGGCCGAGGCGGCGATGATCGCCGGGTTGGAGCCGCCGACCTTGCTCGCCGCGAAGCCGACCAGGAAGCCGACGCCGACCGCCGCGTAGCCGACCTCGCGTTCGATGGAGCCCGCGATCACGCCGTACAGGATGCCCGCGACGATCGCCGCGCCGAGCGCGACCGCCACGCCGAGCAGGACGTTGTCGCGGGCCGGGGGAGCCGGGGTGAAGGGGGCGCCGCCGCCGAACGGGGCGCCCTGGCCCGGCTGCTGGCCCGCGAACGGGTTACCGGTCGGGGCCGGGGGCTGCTGGCCGTAGGGGTTGCCGGTCGGGGCGGCGGGGGCGGGCTGACCCGGCTGGCCGGCGTAGGGGTTGCCGTCGACGGGCTGACCGCCGAAGGGCTGCTGGGGCTGGTTCGGCGGCTGCACGGGCTGACTCACGGTGGGGCTCCCCCTGGGGCGGCTGCGCACTGCTGCGCGGAATACGCACGTGTGTGTGCGCTCTGTGACGCCGCAGAGTAGCAGCACCCTCTGGTTTCGGTCACTGACTATCTTTCGACGGTCCGTCACCTGGTGGGCTTCCGCGCTAGATGTATTGATCACGAGCGTTGTTAACGCCGACCGGGCTTGATCATGGCGAAGACCTCCGGTGTGGTGGAGGTGTCTAGGCTCCACACCACACACGGAGGTCTTCGTGTCCCACCGTAATGCCCGGCTGACCGTTCACGGCAGGCGAATCCTGGTCGATCGCGTCCTCGGTGGGCGGCCAGTTGCCCATGTGGCGGCCGAAATGGGCATATCCAGGCCTACCGCCCACAAGTGGATCCGCCGTTGGCGCGCGGAGGGTGACTCGGGCCTGGCCGACCGCTCCAGCAGGCCCCATCGCACACCGCACCGCACCCCACGGGCCGTCGAGGCTCGCGTCTGCGACCTCCGCAGGACCCGCAAGCTCGGCCCCGCCCGCATCGGCCCGGTCCTGGGCCTGCCCGCCTCGACCGTGCACCGGATCCTGACCCGCCACAGTCTGAACCGGCTGTCCTGGATCGACCGTCCGACCGGCACCCTGATCCGCCGCTACGAACGCGACCGGCCCGGCGAGCTGATCCACATCGACGTGAAGAAGCTCGGCCGGATCCCCGACGGCGGCGGTCACAGGACCCTGGGCCGCCAGGCCGGCCGCGCCACCCGCAGCAACATGGGCTTCGACTACATCCACTCTGCCGTCGACGACCATTCCCGCCTGGCCTACAGCGAGATCCACCCCGACGAGAAGGTCGCGACCTGCGCGGGCTTCCTCACCCGCGCAGCCGCCTTCTTCCACCGCCAGGGCATCCCCCGCATCGAGCGGGTCCTGACGGACAACGCCTGGGCCTACCGCAAGGGCCTGGCCTGGAGGAACGCCCTCGCGGACCTCGGCGCCACAGGCAAGCTGACCCGGGCCTACCGGCCCCAGACCAACGGCAAGGTCGAACGCTTCAACCGCACCCTGCTCGACGAATGGGCCTACATCCGGCCCTACACCGCCAACACCGAGCGGGCCGAAGCCCTGGCAGACTTCCTCCACACCTACAACCACCACCGCAGCCACACCGCACTCGGCGGCCACCCACCCATCACCCGTGTCAACAACCCTGCGGGTCAATACAGCTAGAGCCGGTGTGCTGCCCCCGCCGGAGTGGCTCCCCGGGTGTCCAGGAGCAGTTGGGCCTTCACCGCGAGGCCCTGGAGGTCGTAGGTGCGGTGCTGCTGGAGCAGTACGGTCAGGTCGGCGGCGGCCGCCGCCTCGTACAGCGAGTCGGCGCGCGGGACGGGGCGTTCGCGTACCCGCCAGTCCAGGACGTGCGGGTCGTGGTAGCCGATCTGGGCGCCCATGTCCATCAGCCGGGTGGCGATCTCCCGGGCGGGCGCGGCCTCTTGGTCCGCGGTGTCCGGTTTGTAGGTGACGCCGAGCAGCAGGACGCGCGCGCCCCGGACGGACTTGCCGTGCTCGTTCAGGAGGGTGGCGCAGCGCTGGATGACGTAGCTGGGCATCCGGTCGTTGATCTCCTGTGCCAGCGAGACCATCCGCAGCGGATGCCCCGAGGCGCGGCCCCCGTACGGCGGGCAGCCCGGATCGACCGGGACGCCGTGCCCGCCGACGCCGGGGCCGGGGCGGAAGGGCTGGAAGCCGAACGGCTTGGTCTCGGCACACCGGATGACGTCCCAGAAGTCGACGCCGAGGTCGTGGCAGAGCACCGCCATCTCGTTGACCAGCGCGATGTTGACGTGCCGGAAGTTGGTCTCCAGGACCTTCGTCATCTCCGCCTCGCGCGGTCCGCGGGCCCTCACGACCTTGTCGGTGAGCCGTCCGTAGAAGGCGGCGGCCGACTCGGTGCAGGCGGGGGTGAGGCCGCCGATGACCTTCGGAGTGTTGGCCAGGGTGCGGGTGCGGTTGCCGGGGTCGAGCCGGCCGGGGGAGCAGGCGAGGTGGAAGTCGCGTCCGGCGACGAGCCCGGAGCCCTCTTCGAGCAGGGGGCGCAGGAAGGTCTCGGTGGTGCCCGGAGGTACGGCGGACTCCAGCAGCACGGTGGTGTGCGGGCGCAGCCGGGAGGCCAGGGCGCGGGCGGAGTCGCCGAGCGCGGTGAGGTCGACGGCGCGGTCGGGGCCGAGCGGGGCGGGGGAGCAGATCACGGCGGTACGGACCCGGCCCAGCTCGGCGGCGTCGGTGGTGGGCCGGAAGCCGCCCGAGAGCATACGGCGGACCTCGGAGGCGGTGAGAGCGCCCTCGACGGGGCTCCGGCCCGCTCTGAGCTCCGCGTACGGGCGGGGATCGGGGTCGTAGCCGACGGTGTCGATTCCGGCGGTCACGGCGGCCTGGGCGAGCGGCAGGCCGAGGTGACCGAGTCCGATGACGGCGAGGTCTGCGGGCATACAGGAAGACCCCCTAAGTGCGGAGAGCGAAGATCGCAACTGCTGGGGACAGCGCAATGTCAGACTAGGCGTAAATATGACCTATATGTCGCATTGTGCCGCTCCAGTCGCCGGGGTGTTGTCCACAGGCGGTGGCTGAACTCGGGGAGCGCGGACAGAATCGAGAGGTGGACACGGGCGGCCGGCCCCTCGGCCGGGTGGCACTCCCGTGTCCGACCACCCCGATCCACCGGGAGGCAGCAGTGAGGACAGCGACACTGGGACCCGCCGAGCGCACCCTCGCGCTCGCCGCCATGGCCGAGCGCGAACTGGACGTGCTGGTCGTGGGGGCGGGCGTGGTAGGCGCGGGCACGGCGCTGGACGCCGCCACCAGAGGCCTGACGACCGGACTGGTCGAGGCGCGCGACTGGGCGTCCGGCACATCGAGCAGGTCGAGCAAGCTGATCCACGGCGGCCTGCGCTATCTGGAGATGCTCGACTTCGCCCTGGTCCGGGAGGCGCTCAAGGAGCGCGGGCTGCTCCTGGAACGGCTCGCCCCGCACCTGGTGAAGCCCGTGCCCTTCCTCTACCCCTTGCAGCACAAGGGCTGGGAGCGCCTCTACGCCGGCTCCGGCGTCGCGCTGTACGACGCGATGTCGGTCTCCTCCGGCCACGGACGCGGCCTCCCCGTCCACCGCCACCTCTCCCGCAAGCACGCGCTGCGGGTCGCCCCCGCGCTGAAGAAGGACGCCCTGGTCGGCGCCCTCCAGTACTACGACGCCCAGATGGACGACGCCCGCTTCGTCACCGAGCTGGTGCGCACCGCTGCGTCCTACGGCGCCCACGTGGCCAACCAGGCCCGGGTCGTCGGCTTCCTCCGCGAGGGCGAGCGGGTCGTCGGCGCGCTCGTCCGGGACGTCGAGAGCGGCACGGAGTACGAGGTCCGGGCCAAGCAGGTGGTCAACGCCACCGGCGTGTGGACCGACGACACCCAGGGGCTCATCGGCGAGCGCGGACAGTTCCACGTCCGGGCCTCCAAGGGCATCCACCTGGTCGTCCCCAAGGACCGCATCCACTCCTCCACCGGCCTCATCCTGCGCACCGAGAAGTCCGTCCTCTTCGTCATCCCCTGGGGCCGGCACTGGATCATCGGCACCACGGACACCGACTGGGACCTGGACAAGGCCCATCCGGCCGCCTCCAGCGCCGATATCGACTATCTCCTCCAGCACGTCAACTCCGTCCTGAACACCCCGCTGACCAGGGACGACGTCCAGGGTGTCTACGCCGGGCTGCGGCCGCTGCTGGCCGGCGAGTCGGACGCCACCAGCAAGCTGTCGCGCGAGCACACGGTGGCCCACCCCGCCCCCGGCCTGGTCGTCGTGGCGGGCGGCAAGTACACGACGTACCGGGTCATGGCCAAGGACGCGGTGGACGAGGCGGTGCACGGGCTCGACCAGCGGGTCGCCGCCTGCGTCACCGAGGACACCCCGCTGCTGGGGGCCGAGGGGTACAAGGCCCTGTGGAACGCGCGCGCCCGGATCGCGGCCCGGACCGGACTCCATGTCGCCCGGGTGGAGCATCTGCTCAACCGGTACGGCTCAATGACCGAGGAAATTCTGGAACTGATCCTCGCCGACCCCGCACTGGGTGAACCGCTGCCCGCCGCCGACGACTATCTGCGCGCCGAGATCGTCTACGCGGCCTCCCACGAGGGCGCCCGCCATCTGGACGACGTGCTGACCCGGCGCACCCGGATCTCCATCGAGACCTTCGACCGGGGCACCCGCAGCGCCCGGCTCTGCGCGGATCTGATCGCGCCGGTGCTCGGCTGGGACCAGGGGCGGATCGACCGGGAGGTCGAGCACTACGAGAAGCGGGTGGAGGCCGAGCGGGAGTCGCAGCGGCAGCCCGACGACCTCACGGCGGACGCGGCCCGGCTGGGCGCGCCGGACATCGTGCCGACCTGAGCAGTGCCCCGCGGAGCCCCGGAGGGCGGCCACCCCCTGTTGCCTCCGGGGCAGTTGGGACCCGCCTGCCCCGTGGGGCGGGGCGGCGGGCCGGTCCGGCCTGGACGGGGAGGCCCGGTTGGTAGGAGGCTGTGGGAGATTCCCTCCGCGGGCCGCGGCGCGGCGGACCCGGACCCGGCACCAGGACCGGTCCCGGGGTGAGGGACAATGAACGCTCTGCCAGGGCGGGTTGATCGCAGAGGGGACGCATGTCGGAGGCGGAGCAGGCACGGGAGCCCCAACGGGACAAGAACGGTCGTCTCCTCGCGGGGCGCTACCGGCTCGGTGAGGTGCTCGGCCGGGGCGGCATGGGCACGGTCTGGCGCGCCGACGACGAGACGCTCGGCCGCACGGTCGCCGTGAAGGAACTGCGGTTCCCCTCGGCGATCGACGAGGACGAGAAGCGTCGGCTGATCACGCGCACCCTGCGCGAGGCCAAGGCGATCGCACGGATCCGCAACAACAGCGCGGTGACCGTCTACGACGTGGTCGACGAGGACGACCGCCCGTGGATCGTCATGGAGCTGATCGAGGGCAAGTCACTCGCCGAGGCGATCCGCGAGGACGGCACGCTGACGCCGAAGCGGGCCGCCGAGGTCGGGCTCGCCATCCTCGACGTCCTGCGCTCGGCGCACCGCGAGGGCATCCTGCACCGCGATGTGAAGCCGTCCAACGTGCTGATCGCCGAGGACGGCCGCGTCGTCCTCACCGACTTCGGCATCGCCCAGGTCGAGGGCGACCCGTCGGTCACCTCCACCGGCATGCTCGTCGGCGCCCCCTCGTACATCTCGCCGGAGCGGGCCCGCGGTCACAAGCCGGGCCCGCCCGCCGACCTGTGGTCGCTCGGCGGACTGCTGTACGCGAGCGTCGAGGGCTGCCCGCCGTACGACAAGGGCTCGGCCATCGCCACGCTCACGGCCGTGATGACCGAACCGCTCGACCCGCCGAAGAACGCCGGTCCGCTCACGGAGGTCATCTACGGGCTGCTCGCCCGGGATCCCGAACAGCGCCTCGACGACGCCGGGGCACGGGCGTTGCTCAACGACGTCATCAACGCCCCCGACGTGCCCGCGCCCGCCCCGGTGGACTCCACCCAGATCATGGCCATCCCGCCGGCCCCCGCCGCCGACCCGCTCGTCAGGCGGACGCCGAAGCAGCCCAAGGCCCCGAAGCCGCCGAAGCAGTCCACCGGAACGGGCGAGTCCGGCGAAGGCGCCCGCGACCGGCTGCGCGGAGCCCTGCGGTCCGTGCGCAACGCGAAAACCCCGGCGGTGGCCGCCGCGGGCGCCGCGGCCGCGTCGAAGGGCTCTCCCGCCGCCGCGGCCACCGGCTCGCCCGTCACCCCGCCCAAGCCGCCGTCCCCGCCCGGGACTCCCGCCCCGTCGGCGAAGTCCGCCGCGGCGGCCGGGTCCGCCCCGGCGGGCGCGCAGGGATCCGTCGCGGCCCCCGCCGCGCCGAAGTCGGCGGCGACGGCGAGCGCTTCCGTGCCGGGACAGCGCCCGCCGTCCTCGGCCGCCTCCACGCGCGCCTCGATCACCGACGTGGTGCCCCGCCGCACCCTCGCGATCATCGCGGCGGTCGTCGCGCTGGCCATCCTCGGCACGGTCCTCGCGCTCGCCCTCGGCGGCGACGACGCGGACAAGAGCGGCAAGGGCGACACCGCCGCGTCGGCCGGAGCCGCGACAGGCGGCGCCGACGGCAAGGGTGATGACACGGGCGGCGGTTCGTCCGGCGGGAAGGGCGACGGCCAGAAGGAGGGCCAGGGCAAGGAGGACGGCAGGGCCTCCGAGGACCCGTCCGGCGAGGGCTCCGACGACCCGAAGGCCGACGGTCCGAAGGGCGACCAGGGCGACGGGGACGACAAACCGGCGGGCGACTCCCTGCCCGCCGGCTACAAGAAGGTCGCCGACGCCCGGTTCCACTTCACCATGGCGATGCCCGAGGACTTCCGGCGCACCGGCATCGCGGGCACCAACTCCGGAGGCATCTACAACGCCGGGCAGGGCAGCTTCCCCCGGGTCCAGGTCGACTTCAACAGCTCTCCCAAGGACGACGCCGCGGCCGCCTGGCGCGGGGCCGTGGCCAGCGTCAAGGTCCTCAGCGACGGCTACAAGCACGGCGGCATAAAGAAGGTCGCGTACAACGGCTATCCGACCGTCGCCGACTGGACGTTCGAGCGCAGCCACAGCGGCGTCCGGGTCCGGGTGCTCAACCGCGGCTTCAAGGTGGACGCCAAGCGCGGCTACTCCATCATGATCAGCTGCAAGGTGGCCGAGTGGAACGGCGATGAGTGCCGGACGCTGCGCGAAACGGCGTTCGCCACCTTCACGCCCACGGACTGACCGCCGGACGCGCCCGATCCTGGCCGGTGTGAAACGTTTGTGCGGGCCGGGTTGGGGCGACCCGGCCCGTCGGCCCGCGTTGCCACGTATCGTAAGAGGCCGGAGACCGTACGCAGCCGGAACAGCGGGTCAATTGCCCGCCGGATGAACGTAACTGACGGAATCGTGCAGCTCTGATGGCCGGGGAACTGCGCGCTCTGGGGAGGCGTCGTGGACGATTACGCGGGTCGGGTGCTTGCCGACCGCTACCGCCTTCCGCTGCCCCCGTCCGACGGGTACGAACTGGCCGAGACCCGGGCGTTCGACACGTACAGCGGCCAGGAAGTCCTCGTCCGCCAGGTTCCGTTGCCGGAGATCATCGACGCCGAGGTGCTCGACGCGGACGGGCGGCCCCCGATGTCCGGGCAGGCCGGCGGGCGGGCGGTCCGCCGCAGTACGGACCCCGCGGTCCGGCGGGCGATCGAGGCCGCGCAGGCCGCCGCCCAGGTGCCCGACCACCCCCGCCTCGACCAGGTCTTCGACGTGTTCGCCGAAGCGGATTCGCTCTGGATAGTCAGCGAGCTCGTCGCGGCCCGGCCGCTCGCCGCGCTCCTCGCCGAGCGCCCCCTCACCCCCTACCGGGCCGCCGAGATCGGCTCCGACGTGCTCACCGCCCTGCGGGTGCTGCACGCCCACGGCTGGACCCACCGCAACATCACCGTGCGCACGGTCCTGGTCTGCGACGACGGCCGCGTCATGCTCACCGGTCTCGCGGCGGGCGCCGCCGAGGAGGCCCTCTGCGGGTACGCCCCCGAACCGCTGCCCGACGCCGATCCGGTGGCCGGCCCGACGACGTACGGCATCCCGGCCCCCGACCCCGCCCCGCCCAGGGAGCTCGGCGGCGCCTACGCGCTCCCGGCGGCCAGGAGCGACGCGGACGTTGAGGAGTACGCGGACGCGGACGTTCAGGAGTACGCCGAATACGGCGGTCGGGAGGGCGACGGCAGCCGCGAGGGCCGGGAACTGCCCGTTCCGCCGCTGCCGCAGGGGTACGCGCCGCGCCGGGAGGACGACGGGTACGACCCGTACGACCTGCCGCCGGGCCGTGGGGCCGAGTCCGTCCCGGAGCAGTGGGCCGAGGGCCAGGAGATCGTCCCGCGCCCCGCCGCCCCCGCCGTCCCCTACACCGCCGTACCGCCCCCCGCCGAGCCGGGCGCCGCGAGCGCCGCGCAGCTGCGGGCCGCCCGCGCCGGGGCGATCGCCGCCTACCGCGCGGGCGCGCGGGCCGCCGCCCGGGACACCGAGGACCGGCAGCAGGCCGACCGCTCCCCGGCCGACCTCACGAAGCCGCCGCAGGACGGACGCGAAGCCGCGCCGGACGCCGGAGCGGCCGATACCGCCGAAGCTGCCGGTACCACCGGGGACGTGGACGCCCCCGGCACCCCCGTCGCCCCCCGGCCGGCCACCCCCTGGGGCGGCCCCGGCGAGGACCCCTACGACGACGAGGACGACGAGGACGACGAAGAGGGCCCCCGGCCGCCGGGCCGCCGTGTCCATCTCGCAGGGACCTGGGACGACGGGCCCGGCGCCGGGCGGTCCGTCCCCGCCGGCGGATCGGGCGCGGACGCCCTGCGCGCCGACTCCCGGCGGCCCGGCGTATCCGGCGTACCGGGCTCCAAGGAGCCGGCCCGCACCGCGCCGCTCCCGACCGCGCGTACCACCACCCGGGCCTGGGAGGACGCCGTCGCGGGCGGGGGCGAACCGGCCGTCTACCGCGGCCCCGCCACCCCGCTCGCCGCCGAACGCGCCCGCCAGGCACGGATCGCCGTCGTCGGAGCCGTCACCGAGCGCTGGGCCCCCGAGCAGGCGGGCCCGGTCCACGAGAACTGGCAGCTCGCGCCGCCGATCGGCCCCTCCACCGACCTGTGGGCGCTCGGCGCGCTGCTCTACCGCGCCGTCCAGGGCCACGCCCCCTACCCCGAGGAGAACGCGGCCGAGCTCGTCCAGATGGTGTGCGGCGAGCCGCCCGCCTTCGCGGAGGAGTGCGGTCCGCTGCGGCCCGTCGTCGAGTCGCTGCTGCGCCAGGATCCCACCGAGCGGCCGGACTTCGAGGAGTTGCGCGGCTGGCTGCGCTCGCTGGTGCGCTCCGCGCCGGAGCCGGAGGCGGGCGCCGACGTCGTCCCGCTGCCCGCGCCCGACGCCACCCGGCTCCCCGTCGTGCGCCGCAGGGGCGAGCTGGTACGGCGGCGCCGGGGCCGGTTCGGCGGCGCCGGGGCCGGCCGGCACCGCCAGGGGAAGCGTCAGCAGCCGCCGAAGCGGCGCGGCGGCACGCAGCGGGAGAGCCACGAGTCGCTGCTGCCGCCGGACCGTTCCGTGCGCAGGCCCGTGGAGGCCTGGGAGGACGAGCGCCCGGCCCGCACGCCGCGTGCCCCCAAGGGCCCCCGGGTGCTGCGGGAGCCCCCGCGCCGGGGTGAGGAGTCCCCGCGCAGGCTGGGCCGGCTGCTGCTCGTCCTGATCCTGCTGCTGATGGCCGCCGCCGTCGCGTACGCCGTGATGTTCATGCCGAAGACGGAGCCGGGCCGGGACAACGGGGCGCCCGCGCCCACCGGTTCCGCCGCCCCGCCCGCCGCCTCGGGAGAGCCCGAGCCCTCCGGTTCGGCGGACGGACCCGACGTGCCCGGCTCCCAGAAGCCGCAGACCAGCCGGTCCGCCGCGGCCCTCGCCCCCGGCTACACGCTCCGCGAGGACGCGGAGGGCTTCGAGGTCGGCGTACCGAAGGACTGGCAGCGCAGCCCGGCCAACGCGGACCGTCAGATCCGTTACGGGAGCGACGGGTTCACCCTGCTCGTGGTGCCCGGCCGGGACACCGTGAAGTCGGGCGGCAGCGATCCGCTGGACTACCAGCGGGACAAGGAGCCCGAGCTCCAGCCGTTCCGGGACTCCAGCTGGTCCTCCTCGTCCGGGCTGCGCCGGGTCGACGTAGGCCGGCAGGCCATGGCCGAGGGGCAGTTCACCTGGCAGGAGAGCGGCGGGCGCGAGGTGTTCGTCCGCAACCTCGCCATGATCGTCGACGGTCGGTACCACGTCATCCAGGTCATCGGCCCCGAGAGCGACCGGGACAAGGTCACCGAGATCTACGAGCAGGCCATCGCCTCCTACCGGGTCGCCGGCTGACCCCACGTCATCGCCACCGGCGCCGTGCGGGCGTTGTGCGGTGCCGACAACCATCACAGTGCGGTCTCGTGGGCGATCCCCCGTATCCCCGCCGCGCCCCGCCTCCGTAATCTGGCAATTCGAGGAACGGGGCGGGGGCATCACGTGGATCGATCACAGGGCACGGACGCGGGACCGGTGCTGGCGGGGCGCTACCGGCTGGGCGACGTCCTCGGCCGGGGCGGCATGGGCAAGGTCTGGCGCGCCCATGACGAGGTGCTGCACCGCACGGTCGCCGTCAAGGAGCTGACCGCCGGGCTGTACGTCGCCGAGGCCGACCGGCTCGTCCTGCACGCCCGGACGCAGAAGGAGGCCCGGGCGGCGGCGCGCATCACGCACCCCGGCGTCGTCACCGTCCACGACGTGATCGAGTACGACAACCGCCCCTGGATCGTCATGCAGTATGTCGACGGGCCCTCGCTCGCCGACTCCGCCAAGGAGAGCGGCGAGGTCGCCCCGCGCGAGGCGGCCCGCATCGGGCTGCACGTGCTGAGCGCCCTGCGCGCCGCTCACAGCGCCGGGGTGCTGCACCGGGACGTCAAGCCCGGCAACGTCCTGCTGGCCCGCGACGGGCAGGTGCTCCTGACCGACTTCGGGATCGCCGCGATCGAGGGCGACTCCACCATCACCCGTACCGGCGAACTGGTCGGCTCCATCGACTACCTGGCCCCGGAGCGGGTACGCGGCGGCGACCCGGGCCCGGCCTCCGACCTCTGGTCGCTGGGGGCGACGCTGTACACGGCGGTCGAGGGGACCTCCCCGTTCCGCCGTACGTCCCCCATCTCCACCATGCAGGCCGTCGTCACCGAGGAGCCGCCCGCTCCGGTCAACGCCGGCCCGCTCGGGGCCGTCATCACCGCGCTGCTCCGCAAGGACCCGGCCGAGAGGCCCACGGCCGCGCAGACCGAGCAGATGCTGCTGGACGCCATGGAGGGCCGCGAACCCCGGGCCGCCCAGGCGCATGTGCCGACCCAGCGCTTCCCCGAGGAGGCCCGCTACGGCTACGGGGACGGCGACGCGTCGGGCCCGCCCGGCTCCGACGGCGCCACCGCCCGGCTGCCCGGAGCCACCACCCCCGCCGCCACCACCGGCCCGACCGCCTCGACCGCGCCGACCGCCCATGCCGCCCCGGCCCCCGGCCCCGCCTCCGTCCCGGTGGTCCGGCGCACCGGATCCCGGTGGCGCACCGTGCTCGTCGTGGTCGTCGCGGCGGCCGTGCTCGGCGGCGCGGCCGGGCTGATCGCGATGAAGTACGGCGAGCGCTCGGGCACTTCGGCCGGCGCGAGCGGCGGTCCGGCCGCCGGAAGCATGTCGTCCGCGCCCCGGACCACCCCGGAGCCCACCGGCCCCGCGCAGGGCGCGTCGGAGATACCCGACGGCTGGCACCGGGTCGAGGACCCGGCCGGCTTCAGCCTCGTCGTGCCCCAGGGCTGGGAGCGCCAGGTGAACGAGGGCCAGATCGACTACACCCCGGACGACGGGGTCCACCGGATACGCATCAGCGTCGACCCCGACCCGGACTTCGACCATCCGTATCTGCACATGGAGAACATGGAGGAGCAGCTCTCCACGCGGCTTCCGGGCTACGAGCGGATCGGGATGGAGAAGAACACCTTCCGCGACCGGCCGGGCGCCCTCTGGGAGTTCACCTGGAACGAGACCAAGGACCACGCGGGACCCCGGCACGGGATCGACCAGATGTACTACGGCGGCTCCGGCGGCCCGGAGTACGCGCTGTACCTGACCGCCCCGCAGGAGGGCTGGGAGGCCAGCCGGGAGAAGTTCGACATCATGCTCCGCAGCTGGCGCGCCCCGCAGACGCAGGAGTGAGGGCGGGCGGCCCGCCGGGCCCCGGGCGCAGCGGTCCGCGCCCCGCGGCGAAGGACGGGGACGCGATCTTCGCCGAGGTGGCCGAGGGGCTGACACATTCACGCTCCCTGAGGGTCGTGGGTCGGCCGCCGTCGGGCGGTCGGCCGCAACGCCACTGATCAGCGGTTATGTCGCCAGCGATCACTGGCTGGTTCAAGGGTGGTGCCGCACGGGGGTGGCGGGTCCTGTGAAAAACTGTTACCGACGGGTACCCAAAGACTCCGGCTGGACATACTCTCGGCCCCATGACGGACTCGCAGGCCCCTGACGCCCCTCTCGGTACGAACCCCGTGGCGGTCGCCCCCGCCGGGGTGCGCACGGCCGCCGACGTGGTCACCCCCGAGGTGATCGCCCAGCTGACCCGCGGGGTCGTCGGGTCGGGCCGAACGGCCAACCACACCCCCTTCACCGGGGAGAAGCTGGCCGACCTGCCCGAGTCCACCCCCGAGGACGTGGCCACCGCCTTCGGCCGGGCCCGCGCCGCCCAGCCCGTCTGGGCCGCCGTCCCCGTACGGCAGCGGGCCGCCGTCCTGCTGCGCTTCCACGACCTCGTCCTGAGCCGCCAGTCGGAGGTCCTCGACCTCATCCAGCTGGAGACCGGCAAGGCCCGTCTGCACGCCCACGAGGAGGTGCAGGCCGTCGCCGTCGCCGCCCGCCACTACGGGCGCAAGGCCGCCTCCTACCTCAAGCCCCGCCGCCACACCGGCGTCGTCCCGACCCTCACCAAGGTCACCGAACTGCGCCAGCCGCGCGGCGTCGTCGGCCAGATCGCCCCCTGGAACTACCCGCTCGAACTCTCCGTGGGCGACGCTCTGCCCGCCTTCGTCTCCGGCAACGCCGTCGTGATGAAGCCCGACACCGAGACCGCGCTCACCGCCCTGTGGGCCCGCGACCTCCTGATCGAGGCCGGACTGCCCGCCGAGGTCTTCCAGATCGTCCTCGGCGAGGGCCCGGTCGTCGGCCCCGAGGTCGTCAGCCGCGCCGACTACGTCTCCTTCACCGGCTCCACCCGCACCGGCCGCGAGGTCGCCGTGGGGGCCGCCTCCCGCCTGGTCGGCGTCTCCCTGGAGCTCGGCGGCAAGAACGCGATGCTCGTCCTGAAGGACGCCGACGTCGAGAAGGCCGCCGCGGGCGCCGTCCGCGCCTGCTTCTCCTCCGCGGGCCAGCTCTGCATCTCCATCGAGCGGCTGTACGTCCACGAGTCGATCGCCGACGACTTCGTGCAGCGCTTCGCCACCCGGACGAAGGCCATGCGGCTCGGCAGCTCCCTCGCGTACGGGGCCGACATGGGCTCCCTCGTCGGCGAACGCCAGCTGGAGACCGTCGCGCGCCATGTCGACGAGGCCGTCGAGAAGGGTGCGACCCTCGTCGCCGGCGGCGTCGCCCGCCCCGACATCGGCCCGCTGTTCTACGAGCCGACCATCCTCGACGGCGTGGAGGCCCCCATGGCCGTCTGCGGCGAGGAGACCTTCGGGCCGGTCGTCGCGATCTACCGCTTCAGCGACGAGGACGAGGTGATCGCGCTGGCCAACGCCACCCCGTACGGTCTCAACTCCAGCGTCTGGACCACCGACTCCAAGCGGGGCCACGAGGTCGCCGCCCGGCTGCGCACCGGCACCGTCAACATCAACGAGGGGTACGCCCCCGCCTACGGCAGCGTGCAGTCCCCGATGGGCGGCATGAAGGAGTCCGGCCTCGGCCGGCGGCACGGCTCCGAGGGCATTCTCAAGTACACCGAGGCCCAGACCGTCGCCCAGCAGCGGCTGATCCCGCTCGCGCCCGCCTTCGGGATGGACGACGAGAAGTACGCCGCGTTCATGACGAGCAGCCTCAAGGTGATGAAGGCGTTCCGGCTGCGCTGAGACGCCCAGCACGCCCCTTTCGTACTGATTCCGTTCCGAGGAGTGCCATGCCCCAGGACAGCCCTGCCCAGAAACAGGCCGTGAGCCATGTCCCGGCCGAGGACGACGCCGCGTACGACTACGACGTCCTGGTGGTCGGCTCGGGCTTCGGGGGCGCGGTGTCGGCGCTCCGGCTCACCGAGAAGGGCTACCGCGTCGGCGTCCTGGAGGCGGGCCGCCGCTTCACCCCCGGCACGCTCCCCAAGACCTCCTGGGACCTGAAGAACTACCTCTGGGCGCCGGCCCTCGGTCTCTTCGGCCTCCAGCGCATCCACCTCCTCGGCAACGTGATGGTGCTCGCCGGGGCCGGAGTCGGAGGCGGGTCGCTCAACTACGCCAACACCCTGTACGTGCCGCCCGCCCCGTTCTTCGAGGACCGCCAGTGGTCCGCGATCACCGACTGGCAGGACGAGCTGAAGCCGTACTACGACCAGGCGCGCCGGATGCTCGGAGTCCGCCTCAACCCGACCATGACCCCGTCCGACATCCACCTCAAGGCCGTCGCCGAGACCATGGGCGTCGGCGACACTTTCCACATGACCCCCGTCGGCGTCTTCTTCGGCGACGGCAAGGACGCCGACGGCACCGCGAAGGCCAAGGCCGGCGGCACCGTCCCCGACCCGTACTTCGGCGGCGCGGGCCCCGACCGCAAGGCCTGCACCGAGTGCGGCGAGTGCATGACGGGCTGCCGCCACGGCGCGAAGAACACCCTCAACGAGAACTATCTCTACCTCGCCGAGCAGGCCGGAGCGGTCATCCACCCGATGACCTCCGTCGTCGCCGTCACCGAGGACGCCGAGGGCGGCTACCGGGTCCTCACCGTCCCCACCGACCGCCGCCGCAGGGCGAAGCCCACGAAGCTGCGCGCCCGCAAGGTCGTCATCGCCGCCGGAACGTACGGCACCCAGACCCTCCTGCACACCATGAAGGACCGGGGGCTGCTGCCCCGGCTCTCCGCGAAGCTCGGCGAGCTGACCCGTACCAACTCCGAGGGGCTGGTGGGCGCCCAGACCAGCGACCGCCGCTACCGCAGGAAGCACGGCACCGCCAAGGCCGACTTCACCCGGGGCGTCGCGATCACCTCGTCGATCCACCCCGACGACAACACCCACATCGAGCCCGTCCGCTACGGCAAGGGCTCCAACGCCATGGGCGCGATGACGATACTCCAGGTCCCCTACGGGGCCCACCGGGTGCGCGGCTGGATCGCCAACATGGTCAAGCACCCCACGCTGGCGGCACGCTCGCTCTCCAACCGCCGCTGGTCCGAGCGCACCATCATCGGCCTGGTCATGCAGTCGCTGGACAACTCCCTGACCACGTACCGCAAACCGGGCGGCATCGGGAAGGGCCTGCTCACCGCCCGCCAGGGCCACGGCGCTCCCAACCCGACACAGATCCCGGAGGCGACGCTCGGCGCGAGCCTGCTCGCCGAGGAGATCAACGGCTTCGCCGGGTCCAACGTCGGCGAGCTGATGGGCACCCCGCTCACCGCCCACTTCCTCGGCGGCTGCCCGATCGGCGCGAGCGCCGAGGAAGGCGTCATCGACCCGTACCACCGCCTCTACGGCCACCCCGGCATCAGCGTCGTCGACGGCTCCGCCGTCTCCGCCAACCTCGGCGTCAACCCCTCGCTGACCATAACCGCCCAGGCCGAGCGCGCGATGTCCCTGTGGCCCAACAAGGGCGAGGCGGACCCACGCCCGGAGCAGGGCGCGGCCTACGAGCGGCTCGCCCCGGTCGCACCGCGCACGCCCGCCGTGCCCAAGGAGGCGTTCGGCGCGCTGAAGCTGCCGTTCCTGGGCATACCCGTGGTGCCGCCGAAGGGGACGGCGGAGGCCGGCGCGGACGTGAAGGGCGTCGGGAACACCCCCGTACCCAATCCGTGATCTTGGGGAGGGCAACTGTTCGGGGAGCTGTGCGGTCCAACCCGTACCGCGACAACTGTCACAGCAGCCCCACAGCTCCTGCCGAGTACCAGAGGTCCCAGATGACACGCTGTTCCCCGAGGACCGTGCTGCACCGCGCAGCCGGCTCGTTCGCCGCCGCAGGCCTGCTGGCCGCGGTCTCGCTCGCCGGGGCGGCCGCCCCGGCACAGGCCGCGGACACGCCGGTGTTCACGTTCGGGGGCCCGGCCGAGACCGCACTGCACCCGTATCCGGAGAGCGGCCGGCCGGAGTCCTCCCAGTTCGGGATCACCCTCTACAACCCGTCCGAGGACGAGGAGAACGGCGGCTTCGGCGGCGACTACACCCTCACCTTCGACCTCAGCGGCGTCGCGGGCGTCGCCGACGTGAAGATCGACGGCGAGTCCGGCCCGGACTGCACGATCACCGGCACCAAGGCCGTCTGCGAGGACTGGGGCATCTGGCCCGGATCCCAGACGGCCGCCGACCTCGTCGTCACGGCCGCCGACGGCAGCGAGAACGGCGACACCGGCACGATCACGGTGACCGGCCAGGCGGACGGGGCCACCTTCACCCCGTTCACCACCCGGCTCACGGTCGGCGGCCCCGACCTCGTGATGGAGCAGCTGCCGCTCAGGACGGAGCTGACCCCGGGGGAGAAGCAGCCGGCTCCGATCACCTTCGCCAACCGGGGCACCAGGGACGCCGACGGCGTCCTGCTCACCCTGCGCCACTCGCACGGCCTGGACATCCCGCAGCGCTACTCCAACTGCGAGTACACCGTGGACGACCCGGACCTGCCCGACTTCGGCTGGACGACCGCGCTCTGCTCCGTCGAAGGAGCCTTCGAGGCGGGCGCGACGTACACGCTGGCCACTCCGCTGACGCTGGAGGCCACCGAGCGCGCCTACTACGACACCTTCCTCTACGGCATCCACGAGAACAGCGCCGCCCAGCGCACCGCCCAGCGTGCGGGCGCCCCCTACGAGCAGGGCACCGGCGGCGTGCTGAAGGCGGTCCCGGCGAAGAAGGGCGCCGCGGCGAGGGGCACCGACCTCACCCCGTACGACAACCAGCAGGAAGCCGACTTCCGTACGGAGAACACGGCCGACTTCGTGGCGTACGGCGACGAGGTGGCCGGGACCGAGGGCTCCTTCGTCAGGGCCGACATCGGCTTCCGCAACGAGGGCCCGGCGTGGATCGGCCACATCCGCTCCAAGGAGGACGTCGCCACCGTCGACTTCACCGTCCCCCAGGGCGCCTCGGTCACGTCGAAGCCGGAGCGCTGCCGTGCGGTGACGGCCGACGGCAAGTACCGCGGGGACCAGAACAGCCCCGCGCCGCGCTACTTCTGCAACACCTCGATGACCGTGCGGGACGGGGCGGGCCTCGACCTGTCCTTCGAGCTGCGGGTCGACAAGGCCATGGTCGGCGCGAGCGGCGAGGTCACCGTACGCCACACCTTCCTGAAAAACCCGAAGCTGCCGTTCGACCCGAAGCCGGCCAACAACACGGCGTATCTGATCCTGAACGGTGAGGGCGACGGCTCCGACTCCGGCGGCGCGACGGCCGGCGGCGACGGCGGCTCCGGCGGGCCGTCCACCCCGCCGACCTCCGCCCCGGACCCGGAGGAGAGCCCGTCGGGCACCGCCGGCTCCTCGGGCTCCACCACGTCCGGCGGTTCCTCGGCGGGGACGGCCGGGGGCTCCGGCGGCGGACTCGCCTCGACGGGATCGGTCGCCCTGATCGCCTCGGGCACGGCGGCCGCGGCGCTGGCGGCGGGCCTGGTGCTATTCACGGCGGCACGGCGACGGGCCGCGCGCCACAGCTGACCTCGGGCGCACGGCGGCACAGGGCTGCGAGCGAGGGGCGGCGGAGGAGGGAGCGGGCCTCCGCCCGGATGCGTTCCGATGCGGCCGACCCGGGCGTCCCCGGGATCGGCCGCATATGGGGTGACCGGGCTGCTGTCCCCTGCGGACCGGTCACATACGCCGGGTCGTGGTCCCACGACGCACCTGCAGTACGTCACACTCCCCGGCGGAGCCACGCGTGGTTTCCTACCGATGCCGCCCCTGGTTGGCACGGACACCAGGACCAACGAAGGCACCGCGCTCCTGGTCACGCGCCGTACGGGTGAGACGGGCCCCGAACGCAGATGCGGCCCCGGCGGCGCGGGCGGAGAACCGTTCCGTCCGCGCGCCGCCCACCGGGCCTCAGACCCGGCCGCGGCACAGCTCCAGGAGCGTCATCGCCAGCGCGGTGCCCGGCTTGCCCAGCGCGTCCCTGTAGTGGCCGAGCACGGCCGTCTCGCGGGAGAGGTTGACCCGGCGGCCGCCCGAGGTGATCCGGGCCTCCTGGATCACCGCCGAGACGGCCATCCGTTCCTGGACGAGACCGATGATCCGGTCGTCGAGGGCGTCGATACGCTCCCGGGCGCCGCCGATCAGGGCGGCGGCCTCGTCGGTGCGGGCGCCGGTGGCCGCGGTGGTGTCGGTGGTGCTGCTCATGGTGGTGACTCCCGGTGGGTCGGTGGGCGGCGGCCCCCGGGGCGAACGGACCCGGATACGACAGACGCCCCGGGCCAGCTGGCCCGGGGCGCCTGGAACGTTGCTTGTCAGTAGCTCAAGCAGCACGACCATGGCAGCCGGCGGGCCGGATGCCATAGGTAAAGACGAAGGTCGTGTGCTGACGCATGGCGCACAGTATGGCCCTGTCTCCGCCGCCCCGACAAAACGGGGCCCGGATCGTGAGACGCGGGGGGCAGGGGCGCCCCCGCCACCGGCCCGGCGGAGGGTCCGCGCACGGCCGGTAGAATCGGAAGAACCGACCCTCATCACCACCGCCGGAAGGCCGCCCCGTGCCAGCAGCACCCCCCGCCGCCCCCGACGCCACGGCCGACGTGGTCCTCGTCGTCGACTTCGGCGCGCAGTACGCCCAGCTCATCGCCCGCCGCGTCCGTGAGGCCCGGGTCTACAGCGAGATCGTCCCGTCCACCATGCCGGTGGCCGAGATGCTGGCCAAGAACCCCCGCGCGATCATCCTCTCCGGCGGTCCTTCGTCGGTGTACGCGGAGGGCGCGCCGTCCCTGGACCGCTCGCTGTTCGAGGCCGGGGTCCCGGTCTTCGGCATGTGCTACGGCTTCCAGCTGATGGCGACGGCGCTCGGCGGCACGGTCGACGACAACGGGGCCCGTGAGTACGGCCGTACCCCGCTGCACGTCACCAAGGCGGGCTCGACGCTCTTCGAGGGCACGCCCACCGAGCAGCCGGTGTGGATGTCGCACGGCGACGCCTGCTCGGCCGCCCCCGAGGGCTTCACGGTCACCGCCTCCACCGACGTGGTCCCGGTCGCCGCCTTCGAGAACGACGAGAAGAAGCTGTACGGCGTCCAGTACCACCCGGAGGTCATGCACTCGACCCACGGCCAGCAGGTCCTGGAGCACTTCCTCTACCGCGGCGCGGGCATCGAGCCCAACTGGACCACCACCAACGTGGTCGAGGAGCAGGTCGCCCTCATCCGCGAGCAGGTCGGTGACAAGCGCGCCATCTGCGGCCTCTCCGGCGGCGTCGACTCCGCCGTCGCGGCCGCGCTCGTCCAGAAGGCCATCGGCTCCCAGCTCACCTGCGTCTACGTCGACCACGGGCTGATGCGCAAGGGCGAGACCGAGCAGGTCGAGAAGGACTTCGTCGCCGCGACCGGCGCGAAGCTGAAGGTGGTCGACGCGGAGAAGCGCTTCCTCGACGCGCTCGCCGGGGTCTCCGACCCGGAGGAGAAGCGGAAGATCATCGGCCGCGAGTTCATCCGCGTCTTCGAGCAGGCCCAGCTGGAGATCCTCCAGGAGGAGGGGCCCGAGGTCGCCTTCCTCGTCCAGGGCACGCTCTACCCGGACGTGGTGGAGTCCGGTGGCGGCACCGGCACCGCCAACATCAAGTCCCACCACAACGTCGGCGGTCTCCCCGACGACATCGAGTTCCAGCTCGTCGAGCCGCTGCGCCAGCTGTTCAAGGACGAGGTCCGCATGGTCGGCCAGGAGCTGGGCCTCCCCGAGGAGATCGTCCAGCGCCAGCCGTTCCCGGGCCCCGGCCTCGGCATCCGCATCGTCGGCGAGGTCACCAAGGACCGCCTCGACCTGCTCCGCGAGGCCGACGCCATCGCCCGTGAGGAGCTGACGGCGGCCGGCCTGGACCGCGACATCTGGCAGTGCCCGGTGGTCCTGCTCGCCGACGTCCGCTCGGTCGGCGTCCAGGGTGACGGCCGCACCTACGGCCACCCGATCGTGCTGCGCCCGGTCTCCTCCGAGGACGCCATGACGGCCGACTGGTCGCGCCTGCCCTACGACACGCTGGCGAAGATCTCCACCCGCATCACCAACGAGGTCGCCGACGTCAACCGCGTCGTCCTCGACGTGACGAGCAAGCCGCCGGGGACCATCGAGTGGGAGTGACCCCTCCCGGGCGCCGCTGAGCCCCCAGGCCCGACACCGATGCCGTCGTCCGATCCTCCGGGCGGCGGCACCGGCGCGCCAGGGCCGTAATCCCCTGGCACCGCCCCACCCGCTGTGCCAGGCTTCCGCACCATGTCCGCCGAAGAAGTCCGCACCGTCATCTCCGCCGCCGGGAACGACCGCCTCACCTGGAACACCCCGCTCTCCGAGGAACACGCGGCCCGGCTGATCGCCGCCTGCGACCCCGCCCCCGGATCGCGGATCGTCGACCTCGGCTCCGGCTGGGGCGAACTGCTGATGCGGCTCGTGCAGTCCGCTCCCGGGGCCACCGGGGACGGTGTCGAGACCGACCCTGACGCCGTGGCGCGCGGGCGGAAGCTCGCCGGGGAGCGGGGGCTCGCGGACCGGGTGCGGTTCCACCCGACGCCCGCCGCCGAGTGGACCGAGGGCGGCTACGACCTCGCCGTCTCCATCGGCTCCTCGCACGCCTGGCCCGGCGCCACCGCCCGGGAGTCGACCGGAAACGCCCTCACCGCCCTCGCCGCCGCCGTACGCCCCGGAGGACGGGTGCTGTTCGGCGAAGGGATCTGGCGAGAGGAGCCCACGCCCGCCGCGCTGGCGGGACTGGGGGCCGAGCCCGGGGACTTCGGCTCGCTGCTGGAGCTGATCCGGCTGGCGGAGTCCGCCGGACTGCGCGCCCTCCAGGTCACCGTCGCCGACGAGCGCGAATGGGACCTCTTCGAGTCCGAGGGTCCGATCGGGCGCGGACAGCGCTGGGCCCTGGCGAACCCGGACCATCCGCTGCACGCCGAGGTCACGGCCGAGGTCGACGCCCGCCGCACCGGCTACTACGGCGGCTACCGCTCCTCCTTCACCCTCGCCTATCTGGTGCTCAGCGCCTGACCTGGGCCCCACCCCTTCTCACCGTCCCCACCCGGCGGTAACTTCCGGTCCTGTACGCCTCTGGGAACGTGAGGAGCCGCCATGTCCGAACAGATCGCCGTGTCCGACCCCGCCCCGATCCCCGTCGAGCAGCTCCAGTTCGCGATGCCACCCGTGCACGCCTCACCGGCCGAGGAACGCACGTACCGCAGGGAACGGCTGGCGGGCGCGCTGCGGCTGTTCGGGCAGCTCGGGTACGAGGACGGGGTCTCCGGGCACATCACCGTGCGCGACCCCGAGCTGGCGGACTGCTTCTGGGTCAACCCGTTCGGCGCGCCCTTCGCCGACATCGCCCCCGGGGACCTGATCCTCGTCAACGGTGACGGCCAGGTCGTCCGAGGCCGCTTCCACGTCAACCAGGCCGCGTTCGCCGTGCACGCGGCGGTGCACCGGGCCCGCCCGGACACCGTGGCCGTCGCGCACACCCACTCCACGCACGGCCGGGCGCTCGCAGCGCTCGGGGAGCCGATCGAGCCGATCACCCAGGAGTCCTGCGCCTTCTACGAGGACCACGCGCTGTACGACCACTACTCCGGGGTCGTCGTGGACGAGGACGAGGGCCGGCGGATCGCCGCCGCGCTCGGGCCGCACAAGGCGGTGATCCTGCGGAACCACGGACTGCTGACCGTGGGGGACTCGGTGGACGCGGCGGCCTGGTGGTTCCTCACGCTGGAGCGCGCCTGCCAGGTGCAGCTGCTGGCGCGGGCCGCCGGGAAGCCCGTCCTCATCTCGCACCGGGACGCCGTCACCACCCGCGACCACCTCGGGAGCGACCTGGTGGCCTGGATCAACTACCAACCCCTGTGGCAGCGGATCAGTCGAACGTTCTGACGATACCGGCCCCCGGCCCGCCCCGATGCGGGGACCGGCCGCCCCGTACGGCACAATTCGCTGATATCGCAAGTGAGTTGGCTGTACCGGGGCGGGAAAGGGCGTAATCCTCCGTGGCGTTGGACGAAACCAGGACGAACGGCACGCCCAGCGGCGGCTGTACCTGCGGCGACTGCCCGCACGGAGCGCGTCGCGGACACCGGCACGCGGTCGCCGCGTTCCTCGCCAAGCGCGACGAACTCGCGGCGGGCAACGGGCTCCCCGCAGGGGTCGCCCAGTCCGCCTCCGCCTCCCGGCAGTGGGTCTCCGACGAGCTGACCGGGTCCGCCCGCGCCGTCGCCGAACGGGCCCGGGAGGCCGGGGACGCCTGGCCGCACCAGGTCTGGCGGTCCACCCTCGTCGCCGTCTGGGGTGCGGCCGGGGCGCTCCTCGTCGGGGTCTGCGTCACCGCGATCGGGGCCGGCTGGTCCACCGCCCGCACCGCCGCCCTGCTCGCCGCCCTCGCCACCGCCGGGCTGCTCACCGCCGCCGCCCGCTTCCACCGCGCCCGGGGCGGCCTCCTCGCCCCGCTGATCGGTGAGGACAACCGGCTCTCCACGTCCCGGACGGTCGCCGCCTCCTGGGTGCTGCTCGCCGTCTTCTCCGTCCTCGTCCTCGCGCTGCAACTGGCCGGGGCCTCCGACCCGGACGAGCGGGACGCGCTGATCGAGGGGCTCGACCTCGTGCGCTCCGCCGGGGTCGTGGCCGTGCTGGCGCTGGTGTGCGCGGTCGCCGTCGTCGTGCGCCGCGTCGTGACCGTACGGGTGCTGGGCCGGCGGCTCCAGAAGCTGCGCGCGGACCGGCCGCGCGCCGCCGACCTGCTCACCGACGACTCCGGGCGCGGGTCGTTCACCGATGTGCAGTACGTGCTGGTCAGCGCCGTTGCCGTGCTGTTCGCCGCGGTCCGCCTCGCCCGCCGCCCCGAGCAGCTGCCCGATCTGCCGTGGGGGCTCGCGCTGCTGGTGGCCGTCTCGGCGGCGACCTACTTCGCCGGGAAGTACGCGGAGGGCGGCCGGCCCGTCGTGCTGTCCGTCGTGCGGGCCCGGGAGGCGGGGGACCTGGACGCACCGATCCGGACCGGCGACGACATCGAGATCCGGGGCGCGGGCTTCGTCCCGCCCGGCGCGGGCGCCCCCGACCGGCTGGCCCGGCTCGTCGTGCGGATAGGGACCGTCCACGTCCACGTCCCGCTGGTCCCGGTCGCCGGAGGCTTCGCCAACCCCACCGACACCGTCCTCACCGTGCCCGTCCCGGTCGAGGTCGAGCCGGGGACCGTGGACGTCCAGGTCGTCACCGCCGCCGGGGTGGAGACCGACCGGGTATCGATCGACGTCACCGACTGACCGCCCCCCTTTCACCGATCCGCCCGCACCCCTGGTGAGCGGCGCGCCGAAGGCGTACGTATGGTCGAAGTGACGGGACATCGGGAAGTGGGGCAGCGGTGATGAACGGCTACGGTGAGCGGGGTCCGTACGGACTGGGCGAGCGCAGGACGCTGAAGGAACAGGCAGGCGTCTACGCCCTGCTGCCGCTGCGGATCTTCCTCGGCGTCACCTTCGTCTACGCGGGCCTCGACAAGCTCACCGACAGCGCGTTCCTCTCGGCGACCGGCAACGGGTCCATCGGCGAGATGATGCGCGGAGTGCGTGACTCCTCCGCGATCCCCGCCCTCGTCGACCTGGCGCTGAAGAGCCCCGAGGGCTTCGGCCACGCCATCGCGATCGGCGAACTCCTCGTCGGCCTCGGCACCCTCGTCGGCCTCTGGGCCCGGCTCGCGGCGCTCGGCGGCGCGCTGATCTCGCTGAGCCTCTGGCTGACCGTGAGCTGGCAGGCCACCCCGTACTACTACGGCAACGACCTGCCCTACCTGATGGGGTGGCTGCCGCTGGTGCTCGCGGGCGCCCCGCTGCTCTCCGCCGACGCCTTCCTCGCCGCGCGCCGCCGCCGCAGCATGTAGGCGGCCCAGGTCACCGTCGCGGCCAGCCACAGCCCGCCGAAGAACAGCGGCAGGAAGAACGTCCACGGAACCTCCCAGGCCCCGGCGGCGTCCGCCGCGTACCCGGCGGCCAGGCCCAGCATCACCAGGCCCGCCACCGCCCTGCCGGGCCGGAATTCATGACGCAGCACGGGTGACCTCCACCTGTCCGATGCCGACTTCCACTGCCAGTTCGACCGTCCCGGCGGGCGCCGTGCCCTTCGGCGGCGGCAGCGTGCGCTCGGTCGACCCGCCGTTGTTGATCCGGACCTGGACCCGCTGCGCCTCCTCCAGACGGACCTCTCCGAGACCCGCCTCGGCGCGCACCTTCACTGTCACGTTCGCCGGGACGACGACGGCCGCCCGCCCGGCCGCCACGTCGAGCTGCGTGCGCACGGTCCCGCCCTCGGGGACCTTCAGGCCGGACAGGTCCAGCCGGGCGTCGCCCGTGCGCAGTTCGTAGCGCGCCTGGACGGCGGTCACCGATGCGGGCCGCCACTCCTGGCGGGCCCACGAGGTGTCGATGTCCTTCGGCAGCACCGCCGCGCCCGCCAGCAGGCCCGCCGTGACCATCGCCATGAAGACCGTGCCGAAGCCGGTCCGCCCCAGCAGCGACGCGATCAGCAGGCCGAGTCCGAAGACGGTGAGAGCCGCGACCAGACCGATCTGCAGGGCGGTGCCCAGCGGCTGGTGCTCCCAGCTCAGCCCGGTGCCCAGACCGCCCGCCACCAGCGCCGTCAGGAAGACCGGGCCGCCGATCGAACGCGGCCCGCGCGGCACGGGCGACGAGGGCTGCGGCGCCCGGAACGGGGCGTCCGGAGTGGGCCGCCCGGCCGCCACCTTGGCCCGCGCCGCCTCCGCGTCGGTGTCCGGCGGCCCCCAGAGATAGCCGGAGCCGACCGGGCCGGTGGTGCCGTCCTTGACGATCGGGTCCCGCCACCACGAGGGGCTGCCCGGCGCCGGCGGGGCCTTCACCTCCGGCGGCGGCGTGCCGAGCCCGCCGGTGTGCGCGGGCCCCGAAGGGGCGGCAGGTGCGCCGGGCGGGGCCGCCGGGTCCTCCGGATCCGCCGTCCGCCGGGACTGCGTCCACACGGAGAAGCCGACGACGGCCACGGTCAGCAGCGCGGCGAACGCCAGCATCCCCCGGTTGTGCAGCATCGACAGGAAGAGACCGCAGCCGATCAGCGCCAGCAGCAGCGCCACCAGCGACGCCCCGTCGACCCGCCCCGACAGCAGCTTGCGCGCCTCGTTCTCGTCCTCGTTGTCCGCGGGCAGCAGCAGCCACGCGAAGCCGTAGAAGATCAGACCGACGCCCCCGCTCGCCGACAGCACACCGAGCACGATCCGGAAGATCACCGGGTCCACGTCGCAGTACCGGCCGAGTCCGCCGCACACCCCGGCGACGACCTTCTGCCGCGGGGTGCGCCGCAGCGTCGGCTTCGGCGCCTCGGGAGGCGCGACGCCGGGAGCGGTGTTGGAGGGAGCGGTCATGCCTCCATGGTGACGGGCCGGACCGCCCGCCGGGACCCGCCCCGACCCTGGACGGTCCCTGATATTGCCCGCGTACGCCCCTGAAGGGCCGGGCCGAGCGGGGAGGGGCACCCGCACCGGGCCGCACGCGGGGGACAGCATCAGGGTCAGTTCGGGGGCTGACCCTGATGCCGCCCCGCGTCCGCGCGTGTGACGATCGGGGTATGCCAGCCGCCACCACCCGAGCCGCCAGCTCCCTCGCCGCCGACCCGGAGGAGCCGCCGGTGCGCAAGCTCTACCGCAGCGCCGACGGCCGGCTGCTCGGCGGCGTAGCGCGCGGGCTCGCCGGACACCTCGGGCTCCCGGTCGCCTGGGTGCGGTTCCTCTTCCTCGGGCTGTTCTTCACCGACGGCCTCGGCGCCGTGCTGTACGCGGTGTTCTGGATCGTCGTCCCGCTCGGCGTCGGCGGCGTCGACGCCCCCCGCTCGGTGTTCGAGGTCTCGGCGGACGGCCGCCGCAAGCTCCGCAAGCCGGACAAGGGCCAGTTCGTCGCCCTGATCGCGCTGCTCGTCGGGGCCGCCGTGTTCGTCGCCAACGTCGACATGGGCAGCGAGGCCGACCGCTACATCTGGCCCACCCTCCTCATCGGCGCCGGCTCCGTCCTGGTCTGGCGGCAGGCGGACAACGCCCGCCGCGCCCGCTGGATGGAGGTCGGCCGCCACCGCAAGCTGCTGCACCTGGCCCGCGGCCTCGCCGGGGTCGCCCTCGTCGGCCTCGGCCTCGCGGTCTTCCTCGTCGTCCGGGGCTCCGCCGCCCAGCTCGGCAACGTCCTCACGGCCGCCATCGCCGTGCTCACCGGGATCGCCCTGCTCGCCGGCCCCTACCTCGTGCGGATGACCCAGGACCTCTCCGAGGAGCGCCTGATGCGCATCCGTGCCCAGGAGCGGGCCGAGGTCGCCGCCCACGTCCACGACTCCGTGCTGCACACCCTCACCCTGATCCAGCGCAACGCGGACGAGGCGGGCGAGGTCAGACGCCTCGCCCGCGCCCAGGAACGCGAGCTGCGCAACTGGCTCTACAACCCGGAGGGCACCGGCAAGGACGAGGACGACGAACCGGAGACCCTGGCCGAGGCGGTCAAACGGGCCGCCGCCGAGGTGGAGGACAAGCACGGCGTGCCTCTGGAGGTCGTCGTCGTCGGCGACTGCCCCCTCGACGAGAAGCTGTCCGCACAGATGCAGGCCGCGCGCGAGGCGATGGTCAACGCCGCCAAGTACGGTGGCGAGGGCGGGGCGGTCCAGGTCTTCGCGGAGGTCGAGGGCCGTACGGTCTTCGTGTCCGTACGGGACCGGGGTCCGGGTTTCGACCTGGACGAGGTTCCCGGGGACCGCATGGGCGTACGAGAATCAATCATCGGCCGGATGCAGCGCAACGGCGGGACCGCCCGCCTGCGTTCGGTGCCCGGCGGGGGCACCGAGGTCGAGCTGGAGATGGAGAGGGCGAGCGAATGACCGAGAACACCGAAGCCACCGGGGGCCCGGAGCGACGGGTACGGGTCGTGCTCGTCGACGACCACCGGATGTTCCGCACCGGGGTGCAGGCCGAGATCGGCCGCACCGAGGAGACCGGCGTCGAGGTGGTCGGCGAGGCCGCCGACGCCGACCAGGCCGTCACCGTCATCACCGCGACGCGCCCCGAGGTCGTCCTCCTCGACGTCCACCTCCCGGGCGGCGGCGGCGTCGAGGTCCTCCGCCGCTGCGCCCCTCTGATGGGCGCGGTGGAGAACCCGGTCCGCTTCCTCGCGCTGTCCGTGTCGGACGCCGCGGAGGACGTCATCGGCGTGATCCGGGGCGGTGCCCGCGGCTACGTCACCAAGACGATCACCGGCACCGACCTCGTCGACTCCGTCTTCCGGGTCCAGGAGGGCGACGCCGTCTTCTCCCCCCGCCTGGCCGGCTTCGTCCTCGACGCCTTCGCCTCCACGGACGCCCCGCCGGTCGACGAGGACCTGGACCGCCTCACCCAGCGCGAGCGCGAGGTCCTGCGGCTGATCGCCCGCGGCTACGCCTACAAGGAGATCGCCAAGCAACTGTTCATCTCGGTGAAGACGGTGGAGTCGCACGTCTCGGCGGTGCTGCGCAAGCTCCAGCTCTCCAACCGGCACGAACTGACCCGCTGGGCGACGGCGCGACGGCTGGTCTGAGGCCGCGGCGGGCTGCTACGCCACCCGCGTCGCGCCCGCGAACGGCATCTGGTCGATCGGCGCGATGCGTACCGGTGCTCCCGGACGCGGGGCGTGGATCATCTGGCCGCCGCCGATGTAGAGGCCGACGTGGCTGATCCCGGAGTAGAAGAACACCAGGTCGCCGGGGGCCAGTTGGGAGCGCGGGATGCGCCGGCCGGCGTTGATCTGGGTGTAGGTGGTGCGCGGCAGGCTCACGCCCGCCGCCTTCCAGGCCGCCTGGGTGAGGCCGGAGCAGTCGAAGGCGTTCGGGCCGGTCGCGCCCCAGACGTACGGCTTGCCGATCGCGCCGTGGGCGAAGGCGATGGCCTGCCCGGCACGGGAGTCGGGGGCCGAGGCCGGACCGCTGCGGGCCGTGGAGCGGTCGGCGTGGCCCGGGCCGCCGCCGTGCCGGGCGTCGGCGGAGCGCTCGAAGTCGGCGCGCTCGTCGGCGGTGAGGGTGTCCAGCAACTGCCGGGCGTCGGCCAGCTTGGCCCGGACCGCGGTGCGGTGCTCGCGCAGTTCGGTGCGGCGGGCGGCGAGGCGTTCGGTCTCCTGGTCGGCGCGGGCCTTGACCTGGGCGATCCGGGAGACCTGCCGCTTGATGCTCCGCAGCAGCCCGGTCTGCCGGTCGCCCGCCCGGTCGAGGTAGGAGGCGCGTTCCAGATAGGCGTCGGGGTCGGAGGAGAGCGCCAGTTGCAGGGCCGGGTCCAGGGTGCCGGAACGGTACTGCGCGGTGGCCAGCGAACCGAGCGCGTGCCGGGCGGTGTTGAGGCGGCCGGTGCGGCGGGCGGCCTCGTCGGTCAGGGCGTCGACGGTGCGGGTCGCGGCGTCCGCCTTCTCCTTCGCCCCGTTGTACTTCTCGGTGGCGACCTCGGCGTCGTGGTAGAGCCGGTCGACCTTCGCCTTGACCTGTGCCGCGGTGGGAGCCGGTTCGGCGGGGGCCGCGCCCGCCCCGGTGACCGAGCCGGCGGTGGCCGCCCCGGCGAGCGCCAGGGTGGCGGCGGTGCGGGCAGCAGGGCCGGTGAGCGGGCGCTGCTTGGGTTTTCGATGAGCTGACCTGCGGTGCGCTGCCACGGGGGCGGCATCCTTCCTCTCGGCTGTCCGCCGGCAACGGCGGCGGGTCCGGGATGGACGCTAATCCCGGCGCGGAGAAAAGAGTCGCCATGACAGCTATTGCCCTGATGTGGCGTTTCGCCGGCCACGGATGATCGAAGTGCCGAGCAAGGCTTGCCTCACTGAAGAGTAAAACTCTGGCCATGGCTAGGCTCCCGAGCCATGGACGTACTCATCAATGTCTTCGTCGCCCTGCACATCATCGGCATCGCCTCCCTGCTGGGAGGCTTCCTGACGCAGATGAAGGCCATGGGGTCGGGGACCGCCCGGTTCACCCCCGCGATGCTGCACGGCGCGCTGACCATGCTGGTCACCGGCGTGGCCCTGGTCGGCCTCAACCAGGCCGACGACCAGACCGTGAACAACGTCAAGATCGGCATCAAGCTGGCGCTGCTGGTCGTCATCCTCGCCCTGGTCTACGTCAAGCGTGACGAGGAGAAGGTCGACAAGGGCGCGTTCATCGCGGTCGGCGCCCTGACGACCGTCAACATCTTCATCGCCACCGTCTGGACCTGAGCCCGGACCCGAACCTGTCGGGGCGGCCGGTGACCGGCCGCCCCCGCCCTGTGTCACGCCGGGCGTACGCTCCCGTAGATCGGCATGTAGTAGATCGACTCCTCGCGCACGTTCGCGCCCGGCTTCGGGGCGTGGATCATCATCCCGTCGCCCTTGTAGATGCCGACGTGGCTGATGTCGTCGTAGAAGAAGACCAGGTCCCCGGGCTGGAGGTCGGACGTGGCGACCCGCGTGCCGACCTCGACCTGGTCCCATGTGGTCCGGGGCAGGGTCACGCCCGCCTCCCGCCAGGCCGCCTGCGTCAGCCCCGAGCAGTCGTAGCTGGAGGGGCCCGTCGCGCCCCACACGTACGGCTTCCCGATCTGGGCGCGGGCGAAGGCCAGCACCTTCTCCGCCTTGGCGGCGTAACCGCTGCCCGTCCCGGAGCCGGACCCCGGACCCGTGCCCGTACCGGTGCCCGATCCGGACCCCGAACCGCCGCCGGACCCCTCCGCGGCCTCCTCGCGGGTCTTCTCCTCGGCCTCGGCCTTCTCCTTCGCCTCGGCGGCCTGGCGGGCGGCCAGCTTCGCCGCCTTCTCCTTCGCCTCGGCCTCCTTCTTGCGCTCCAGCTCCGCCAGCCGCGCCTTCTCCTCGGCGGTCAGCCGGGACAGCAGTCCGCGCGCCTCGGTCAGCTTGGTCTGGACGTCCTTCTTGCTGGAGGCGAGGGTGGCCTGCGTCTCGGTCAGGGTCTCCAGGCTCTTCACGGCCTCCGCGCGCTTCCTGGCCGCAGAGGCCTGCTGCGTACGGAAGTCGCTCACGGCCTTCTGCTGCTTCTCCGTCGCCCGGTCCATCAGCCGGCTCTGGTCGAAGTACCCCTGCGGGTCGTCCGCGAAGAAGAACGTCGCCGTGGGCGCGATGCCGCCGCTGCGGTACTGGGCCGCCGCGTAGGAGCCCAGCGCCCGCCGTGCTTCGTTGATCTTCTCGGTCCGCTTCGCCACGTCCGCGAGCAGCGTGTCGACCTTCCTCTGCTGGGACGAGGAGGCGGCCCTGGCCCGGTTGTACTCCTGGGTCGCCGTGCCCGCCTGCCGGTACAGGGCGTCGACCTTCCTCTGCACGTCCTCGATGGCGGGCTTGGGCTCCGCGGGCGCTGCCGTGGCGCTCTGCGTGGAGAGCAAGGTCACCGAGGCCAGCGCGGCCGTCGTCAGCCCGACGGCGGGGGTGGTGGTGCGCACCTTCGTGCGCGGCTTGCGATGCGATGCCAAGACCGGCATCTCCTTCCGTGGACCGCCTACCGGGTTAGCTGTCGGGTTCGGACGGAACGGAAGGCTGTCCTACGGTCCGCATGCGGGAGCATGGACCGATTCACCCCGGTTCTGCGTGTGGGTCCCCGGTTCCGGACTGCCATGACGGCAGGACGGATTCGGCAGAGGTGTCCGTCAGGCGCGGTTCGCCTCTGGGAGGTACGGATCACCTGACCGAGCACGCTAGCCAAAGCGCCCCACCGCTGGGAAGGACGATGAGCGATATGCCCGATACATTTTCGTGACCTTTCCGGATCGAGGGCCCGGCACCCCCTCCGACCGGGCGCTCCTTCACGGAACGTGGACGTCCGCTCTCCGTGCGTACGGGCGAGGGGCAGGCGATTCCCCGGTGCGGGCGGCCGCTTCCGGCCGCTTCCCGGCTTCGGCACAAGGTTGTCAGTCCGTCCGCCTAGACTCGACAGGCGATGAGCAGCCTCTTTGACGACAACTTCCTGACCGGCCTCCAGCCCGCGGAGGACGGCCCCCCGCCGCCCCCCGAGGACCACGCGCCCGAAGCGGTGCCGGAGGGACTCTTCGAGGGCGTCTACGACGCGCCCCCGCCGCCCCGGGACGGGTACTACCGGGACGGCCACCCGCGCCCGGCGATCGACTCCGCCGCGCTGCTCGACGGGCTCAACACCGAGCAGCGCGCCGCCGTCGTGCACGCCGGGTCCCCGCTGCTCATCGTCGCCGGGGCCGGCTCGGGCAAGACCCGGGTGCTCACCCACCGCATCGCCCACCTGCTGGCCGAGCGGGGCACGCACCCCGGGCAGATCCTCGCGATCACCTTCACCAACAAGGCCGCGGGCGAGATGAAGGAGCGCGTCGAGCAGCTCGTCGGCCCGCGCGCCAACGCCATGTGGGTCATGACCTTCCACAGCGCGTGCGTCCGCATCCTGCGCCGCGAGTCGAAGAAGCTCGGCTTCACCTCGTCGTTCTCGATCTACGACGCCGCCGACTCCAAGCGGCTGATGGCCCTGGTCTGCCGCGATCTGGACCTCGACCCCAAGCGCTACCCGCCGAAGTCCTTCACCGCCAAGGTCTCCAACCTCAAGAACGAGCTCATCGACGAGGAGACCTTCGCCGGACAGGCCGCCGACGGCTTCGAGAAGACCCTCGCCCAGGCGTACGCGCTCTACCAGGCCCGCCTGCGCGAGGCCAACGCCCTGGACTTCGACGACATCATCATGACGACGGTCCACCTCCTCCAGGCCTTCCCGGACGTCGCCGAGCACTACCGCCGCCGCTTCCGCCACGTCCTGGTCGACGAGTACCAGGACACCAACCACGCCCAGTACACGCTGGTCCGTGAGCTGGTCGGCCCGGCCGGGGAGAACGACGCCCCCGCCGAGCTGTGCGTGGTCGGTGACGCGGACCAGTCGATCTACGCCTTCCGGGGCGCGACCATCCGCAACATCCTCCAGTTCGAGGAGGACTACCCGAGCGCGACGACGATCCTGCTGGAGCAGAACTACCGCTCCACGCAGACGATCCTCTCCGCCGCCAACGCCGTCATCGAGCGCAACGAGAGCCGCCGCCCGAAGAACCTCTGGACCAACGCCGGCTCCGGCGCCCGCATCACCGGCTATGTCGCCGACACCGAGCACGACGAGGCGCAGTTCGTCGCCGACGAGATCGACCGGCTCACCGACGCCGGCGACGCCAAGGCGGGCGACGTCGCCGTCTTCTACCGGACCAACGCCCAGTCCCGTGTCTTCGAAGAGATCTTCATCCGCGTCGGCCTGCCCTACAAGGTCGTCGGCGGCGTGCGCTTCTACGAGCGCAAGGAGGTCCGGGACGTCCTGGCCTACCTCCGCGTCCTCGCCAACCCCGAGGACACCGTCCCGCTGCGGCGCATCCTCAACGTCCCCAAGCGCGGCATCGGCGACCGCGCCGAAGCCATGATCGACGCCCTGTCGATGCGCGAGAAGATCTCCTTCCCGCAGGCGCTGCGCCGCGTCGACGAGGCGTACGGCATGGCCGCCCGCTCCTCCAACGCCGTCAAGCGGTTCAACACGCTGATGGAGGAGTTGCGCACGATCGTCGAGTCCGGCGCCGGACCCGCCGTCGTCCTGGAAGCCGTCCTGGAGCGCACGGGCTATCTCGCCGAGCTCCAGGCCTCCACCGACCCGCAGGACGAGACCCGGATCGAGAACCTGCAGGAGCTCGCCGCCGTCGCCCTCGAATTCGAGCAGGAGCGCGGAGAGGAGGAGGGCGCGGGCACGCTCGCGGAGTTCCTGGAGAAGGTCGCGCTCGTCGCGGACTCCGACCAGATCCCCGACGAGGACGAGGACGGCTCCGGCGTCATCACGCTGATGACCCTGCACACGGCGAAGGGCCTGGAGTTCCCGGTCGTCTTCCTCACCGGCCTGGAGGACGGCGTCTTCCCGCACATGCGGGCCCTCGGCCAGACCAAGGAGCTGGAGGAGGAGCGCCGCCTCGCGTACGTCGGCATCACCCGCGCCCGCGAACGGCTCTATCTGACCCGGGCCGCCATGCGCAGTGCCTGGGGCCAGCCCTCGTACAACCCGCCGTCGCGGTTCCTGGAGGAGATTCCCGAAGCCCACCTGGACTGGAAGCGCAAGGGCCCGATGGCCGCCCCCGCCGGGCCCACCTCCGGCATCACGTCCTCGCTGTCCTCCTCCCGCTCCCGCTCCGGCCCCTCGGGCTTCGCGACCCGGCGCTCCTCGGACAAGCCGACGGTCGCCCTGGCCGTCGGGGACCGGGTCACGCACGACCAGTTCGGCCTGGGCACGGTGACGGCCGTCGAGGGCCACGGCGACCAGGCCAAGGCGACGGTCGACTTCGGTGACGAGCGCCCGAAGAAGCTGCTCCTGCGGTACGCGCCGGTCGAGAAGCTGTAGGACACGCGGGAGGGGGAAGGGCCGAAGCCCTTCCCCCTCCCGCGTGTCCGCTCTCGCCGTTCCCTCAGGCCGGGTTGAGACCCTTGCTGCGCAGCCACACCAGCGGGTCGATCGCCGTGCCGCCGCCGGGCCGGACCTCGAAGTGCAGGTGCGGGCCGGTGGAGTTGCCCGAGTTCCCGGAGTACGCGATGACGTCACCGGCCTTCACCGGGCCCGAGCGGATCCTGGTGCTGCTGAGGTGGCAGTACCAGGTCTCGGTGCCGTCGGCGGCGGTCACGATCGCCATGACGCCGTAGGCGCTGTTCAGCTGGGTGCGTACGGTGCCGTCGGTCGCGGCCATCACCGGAGTGCCGTACGAGACGGGGAAGTCGATGCCCGAGTGCACGGACATCCAGTTGACGCCCGCCTGGCCGTAGTAGGCGGAGAGCCCGTGCTGCTTGACCGGCAGGACGAACTTGGGGCGCAGCGCCTCACGGCGTGCGGCCTCCTCCTCGCGCTTCTTCTTCTCCGCCGCCTGCCGCTCCCGCAGGTCGATGCGCTCCTGGGTGCGGCTCGCGCGCTCGCGGAAGTCGTCGCTGCCCTCGGAGAGCTGCGCCAGCTGGCTGTCCAGCCGGTTGTTCGCGGCGACCGGCTTGACCGTGCTGGGGTCGGCGACCGCCAGCGAGGTGGTCGTCTCCTCCGGTTTCTCCTCACCGCCGGGCATCCCGCCGACCGAGGCGGCCGCGATGCCCGCGACGCTCATCACGCAGGCGGAGGGCACCGCGACGGTCAGCAGGGCGGAGCGCTTGGCGGGGGTGCGGCGGCGGGCCCGGTTGCGCGGGGCGGGGGGACGGGCCGCGGTGCGGTTCACGGAGTGCGGGGCGGGGAAACCGTCCCCGGGGTCCTGCTCCGGCTCCGGCGCGGTGTCCGGTGCGATGTCGTGGGCGAGGGCGTCGAACTGGGCGGTGGAGGACGCGTCGGCCGCCGGTTCACCGGCCGTGCGGTCCGCCTCGGCCGGCCCCTCGGGCGCCGTCGCGTCGGCCTGCTGCTGTTCGTACGGCGAGTGCGACGTCTGTTCGGGCTCGTACGCGGCGTCCCCGGGCGTGGCGCCGGAGTTCCAGGCGGTCGCGTCGTAGGCGCCGGTGTCGTACGCGGCCGTGCCGTACGCGCCGGTCTCGTAGGCCCCGGTGTCGTAGGCGCCGGGGGTGAAGGCCGTGGTGTCGTAGGACCCGGTCTCGTAGGCGTCCGCCCCGTAGACGCCGCCGGTCGCGTACGCGGTGTCCGCCGGATACGTACCGGTCTCGTAGGCGGACGTCTCGTACGTCCCGGTGCCGTATGCCCCGGTCGCGTACGCCTCCGCCCCGTACGCGGCGTCCGTGCCGTACGGGGCGGAGGGGAAGCCGGTGGTGGGGAACGCGCCGGTGTCGGCGGTCGCCCACTGGCCGGTCAGGTCCTGGTCGTCGACCTGCTGCCAGGCCCCGGAGGTGTCCCACTGCTGCGCGGCGTGGGGCTGCTGGGCGTGCTCCTGGACGTGCTCCTGAGGGGCGTAGCCGTCGTGGGCCGGCGTCTGCTGGGCGCCGGTGCTCCACGCGGAGGCGTCGTACTGGCCGCTGTGGTCCGGCTGTCCGGTCGCGTACGCGGTGGCGAAGCCGTCGCCGTAGGTGGCCTGGCCGTAGCCGGCGTCGCCGTATCCGGCGGCGGGGTGGCCGACGTCGTAGCCGGTGTCGTGGCCGCCGGGGAGCGAGCCGAAGAGCGGGTCGGTGTCGAAGCTGCCGGTCGATCGGTCGTCGTACCCGACATGCCCGGCGTGGGGGTGCTGGTCGTTCACCAACGTCTCTCTCGCCTCGGCAGCAGGACTGTTCTGGGTCCCGGTGAGGGGTGTCCCAGGGGGAAGCAGTGGCCGCGACTGTACCCGGCGGTATGTGAGGACGACAATCTTCGACAGGTTTTGGGTCCGTAGGAAACGGGCAATCGGACGTCTTTCGGTGGACGGCAGACGCAGCCTTGGCCCTACGTTCGAGTGATGTTCTATTTTCAGGCCGCGGGCGTCGCCCCGGCGGTGGTGGCGTCGCCCTCTCCGGCCCCCGGCGCCTCAAGAGCCTCACGGACCGCGGCGGCCACCGTGGGGTGCACGGGCAGCGCGAGGTGACCGATGCCCGTGACGCGAACGTTCACCGCGTCGAGATCGGGGTGGTCGACGCACGCCGTCTCGACGGGGACCATCACCTGGTCCAACTCGCTCCAGAAGCTCACGAACCGGGTCCGGCAGCCGGGGGCGGGCCCGCGCAGCTCCTCGATCACCGAGGAGCCGCCGCGCATCTGCCGCACGATGGGGTGAACGCCCGCCCCGGGGGCGACGGCGGTCCCCCCGTGCGGGGTCCCGAGCGTCACCAGGGTGCGCACGCGCCGGTCACCGCCGAGCCGCTGTACGTAATAGCGGGCGATCAGGCCGCCGAGGCTGTGGCCGACGATGTCGACCCGGCCGTGTCCGGTGCGCGCGCAGATCTCCTCCACATGCCGGCCGAGCAGTTCGGCGGCGGTGCGGACGTCGCGGGTCAGCGGCGAGTAGTTGAGGGATGCCAGGCGGCGGCCGTGCCGGGTCAGCGCGCGGCGCAGGACGACGAACGCGGAGCGGTTGTCGATGAAGCCGTGCAGCAGGACGACGGGCGGCGCGGCGGCGGCCGCGGCCGGCAGACCGGTCGTGGCCGGAGGTCCGGCCTCGGCGGGCGCGGTCCCGCGCCGCTCGGGGGTGAGCCCGAAGGGGTAGGCGATCAGGCGCCCGGTGAGGACGAACAGCTCCAGCGCGGTGGCGCCGAGCAGCGCGGACGACAGTCGGGGGAGAGCCGGGAGGCGGGCGACGCGGGTGAGGTGGGTCAGCGGGGAGAGGGGAGGGGGGAACTTCACGGCCTGCCTCCTGCACCGGCGTACGGAGAAGGCGGCCCCCGTCCCCGTACGCCCTTGTGGGTGGCGGGACGAGGAGTGCCGCCGGCCGGCCGGCGGCGGCCGGGGTCGAGGGGCCGCACCACCGTGCCGTGCGGCTGGCGGCGCGGTGGTGCGGCGACCTCGTAGCGGCTCCCCTCGCGCCGGGCCCCGCGCGGCCGGAACTCCGCGTGATGCCGGGGACGACGCCTGGCGAACATGTCCCACGTGTGATTTCCCCCTCCCCGCCTGCCGCGAAACTGTGGCTTGCGGGATGCTGTGGATAACGTTCGTTCACATCCCCGTCCCTTCAGACGCGGGAGACCAGGTGGAGGCAGTGATGGGTGTGACCGGTCCGATCCGTGTGGTGGTGGCCAAGCCGGGCCTCGACGGCCACGACCGCGGGGCCAAAGTCATCGCGCGGGCGTTGCGGGACGCCGGTATGGAGGTGATCTACACCGGGCTCCACCAGACGCCCGAGCAGATCGTCGACACGGCGATCCAGGAGGACGCCGACGCCATCGGCCTCTCGATCCTCTCCGGGGCGCACAACACGCTCTTCGCCAAGGTGATCGAGCTGCTGAAGGCCCGCGAGGCGGAGGACATCAAGGTGTTCGGCGGCGGGATCATCCCCGAGGACGACATCGCCCCGCTGAAGAAGCTGGGCGTCGCGGAGCTCTTCACGCCGGGGGCGACGACGACCGAGATCGTCACGTGGGTCAACGCCAACGTCCGCCAGGCAGCTCAGGCCTGAACGCCGCATCCGGGACGGGCCCGCGCCGCGCACGGGACGGGCCCGCGCCGCGCACGGGACGGGCCCGCGCCGCGCACGGGACGGGCCCGCGCCGCGCACGGGCCGGTCCCGGGCCATCGGCGCACGTCTCTGTCAGGCCATCAGCTCCGCCTCCATCGCGGCGCGCAGCCGCAGGGTGGAGACCAGGCGTTGGAAGGCCTCCGACCAGTAGCCGCCGGCCCCCGGTGACGCGCCCTCCTGCTCGTCCTGCGCGGCCGTGAGGACCTCCAGTCGGTCGGCCTCGGCCGGATCCAGACAGCGTTCCGCGAGGCCCATCACCCCGCTGAAGCTCCACGGATAACTCCCGCCGTCCCGCGCGATGTCGAGCGCGTCGACCACCGCACGCCCGAGCGGCCCGGCCCAGGGGACCGTGCACACCCCGAGCAGCTGGAACGCCTCCGACAGGCCGTGTTCCGCGATGAACTCGGCGACCCAGGAGGCGCGTTCCCCCTCGCCCAGAACGGCCAGGAGCTTCGAGCGCTCGGCGATCGAGGCCGTCCCGGGACCGCTCGCCACCGGCTCCGACGGACGCCCGAGCAAGGCCCGGGACCACCGCGGGTTCCGCTGCCGGACCGCCGCCCGGCACCAGGCGGTGTGCAACTCGTCGGCCCAGTCGTCGGCGACGGGCAGGGCGACGATCTCTTCGGCCGGACGCCCGCCGAACCGCTCCTCCCAGACGCCGAGCGGGGTGGCCTCCACCAACTGCCCGAGCCACCAGGACCGTTCTCCCCGGCCCGTCGGCGGGACCGCCATGACGCCGTCGCGCTGCATGTCCGCGTCGCATTCGTGCGGCGCCTCCACGGAGATGGAAGCGACATCCCCCGTCCGGTCCGGGTGCACGCAGGACAGCGCGCGGGCCGCCATCCGTGCGGCGAGGGCGGAACCGGGCAGGGCGGAGAGCAGTTCGGCGGCGGTGGCGCGGACATTGCGGCTGCGGTCGGAGAGGGCCTGCTCCAGGAACGGCTCGTCAAAGCCGCTCAGCCCCGACCGCAGGGAATCCAGGAACATCAGCCGGTCCTCGGCCCGTTCGGTCGGCCAGGTGGTGGCGAGCAGGGCGAGCGCGGCGGGCGGATCCTGTGCCCGTACGGCGTCGAGCAGCGCGACCCGCTCCGCGAACAGCCCCTCCTCCCACAGCCGGGCCACCGCATCCGGGTCCGTGAGGTCGGTCTGCGGCGCACCGCTCGCGGCGCCCCGCAGGGCGAACTTCCAGTCGGGGTTCAGCCCGGCCAGCCACATCCCGCGCGGCCCGGCGAACGCGAGCGCCTGCGGGCGCAGGTCCGTCCGCGCGCGGGCGGCGTCCAGCAGCGGGGGCAGCAGGGCCGCCGGGGCGCGGAATCCCCTCCTGTTGGCGATGGCCAGCCACTGCGGGATGAGTTCGGTGAGGTCGGGCGCGGTCCCGCGCCGCCCGGCGCCCGAGGGCGCGGAGCGGTCGGCCAGCAGGTGGGCGAGCCGGTGCCGGGCGGCCTCCGGGAGCGCAGGGCGCGGATCCGGGGCGGCGGGCTCGGGCCGGGCCTCCGGCACGGCGGGCAGCAGGCCGGCCCGCCGCCGCACGGTGTGCAGCGCGGCGGCGTCCAGCAGGGCCGCGGGGGCATCGGCCGGTCCGGGGTCGCCGCGTGGTGCCGGAGGACGGCGGTCGGTCCCCAGGAGAGCGGAGGTGACCAGCTCCTCCCAGGGGAGGGAGTCGACGGACGCGGACGCGGACGCGGTGGTGGGTGCGGTGGGGCTGGTCGTGTGAGGCATCTCTTTCCCCTCCCGTGGCAGGGATGCGCGGATGTCGGACAGGAGCAGCGGACGGAAGCAGGGGACAGGGCGGCGGTGGGTGTGGGGCGGAGCGTAGGCCCGGTCTGCCGGCCCACCCGCCCGGGTCAGACCAGTCGGACGACCGACCCGCCCGTGGCGCCCCCGCCTTCCACCCCCTCACCCGGGTCCCAGGCCGCGAACGGGTCGAAGCCGCGGTGGCCGATCTCGCCGAACACCGTGACCGGGCCGCCGCCGGACAGGGCGACGAGCTTCCACAGGCCCGGCCGGGACAGCGCGGCCGGGGCGAGCGGCAGCGCGGATCCGGTGCGGGCGCCGGGGTGGGCGTCCGCGTGTGCGTCGGCCACCTGCCAGCCGTCCTTGGACGGCACGGGTATGACATCGCGCAGGGTGACCGGCCAGGCGTCCAGCCAGGGGTCGTCCCGCAGGGCGTTCCCGTAGACGGCCGGCGCGGCCGCTGCGGCGATCCCCGGCGGGGGACCGGCCGCAGCCGTGGCCCCGAACTGCTCGCCCAACTCCGCCCGGAGCTGCCCGCCGCCCGGATACGGCGTCAGCTCGGCGTCGATCGTCGCCCCCACCGGCAGCGCCTGCGCCGGGGGCCGGCCCGCCGCGCCGAACGAGAGCAGCAGAGCGGTGCGGCCCGATCCCCGCCCGTACAGCCAGATCCGGCGGGCGACGATCTTGCCGTCCGGGATGTCGTACTGCGCGAGGACCAGCCAGTGGTCGCGGACCGGGGGGCCTTCGGCGGACAGGGGCAGCCCCACTCTCGTCCGCACGGTCGCGGCCAGCGGATCCGGCAGCCGGTCCCGGCCGAGCCAGGCCGCGTCCAGCAGATGGAGCAGGCCGCACTCCTCCAGCAACCGGACCGGCCAGCCCGGCCCGGATCCGGTGATCGCGCCCAACTCCCGCACGCGGGCGGCAAGACCGGGGGCCTGGGCGTCGACCATACGGGCCGCTGTCTCCTCCCACAGGCCGTACCCCGAGCGGTCGGTCGCGGCCAGTCCGCCGCGCAGCAGATCCGCCAGACGCTGCTCCAGCTCCTGGGCACCGCCCGTGACCCGCTCCGCGCGGCGCTCCGCCCGCTTTCTGGCGGCGGCCGGGTCGGCGGGGCCCCGCACGCTGCCGCCGCCCGCCGCGGGACTGCTCGTGCGCGCCGCTCGTGCGCGCCGGCCCGCGAGCCACTCCTCGGCCCAGTCGGCCGGCTCGGCGGACCGGAACGCGGCGTCGTCGGACGCCCGCAGCAGCAACAGCCCCAGCGCGTGCTTGCACGGGAACTTCCGGCTCGGGCAACTGCACTGGTAGGCAGGGCCCGTGGGGTCGACCACCGTCCGATACGGCGTGCTCCCGCTGCCCTTGCACAGGCCCCACACCGCACCCGTCGCGTCGCACCCCGTACCGGACCACGGACCGGCCGCGCCGAGGCGCGTGCCCGCCTTGCGTGACGCCGTGTCAGGAGCCAGTGCCAGCACCTGTTCCACCGACCAGCGCGCCACCGGGGCACCGGCGGGCGAGGGCTCTCCCCCGTGAGATAGCTGCATGTCTCCGACGGTAGGGGGCGCCACTGACAATCCCCTCGGACCTGCTCCGACCTGCGAAGCCGCGATCCGGGGGAGATTTGACTTTGCCCTGCCTCTGGGTTTCTCTGCGGTCTCCGCGTACGGAACGGATCCGTGCCCGGGCCGATCCAGGGGGGATCCCAGATGAACCGCACCACCCGCACCACCCGCGCCCTCGCGGTCGCCGTCCTCGTGCTCGGACTCGGGGCCTGCTCGGCCGAGTCCGTGGACGAGGCGGTCGGCAAGGCGGTCGACAAGACCGTGGACGAGACCTACGAGGTCACGTACGAGGTCACCGGCACGGGCGTCGACGAGATCACGTACCACGGGGGCGGCGGCGAGGCCATGGAGCCCGAGCTGGAGACCGTCGCCGAGCCGCCCCTGCCGTGGAAGAAGACCGTCAAGCTGCGCGGCATCATGCCGCCCGCCGTCACGCCGATCGCCCTGGAAGCGGGCGGCGCCGACGTCACCTGCTCCATCACCTACCAGGGCAAGGTCATCAAGGAGGCGAAGGGCGAGGGCATGCTCGCGGCGGGCGGCTGCATCGCCGTGTCGCCGATCGTGGGCTGACCGCCGATCCGCCCCGGCCCGCCGGCCGGGGCGACGGGCTTCCGGGGAGGGGCCACGCGCTCGCCAACGGGCTCTGACCTGCGGTCAGGGCCCGTTGTCAGTGGCATGGTGCACGGTGGTGTCCACATCGGGTCGACCGATCTGGAGGGGGAGCCATGACCGTGTCCAACACCACCGCGGCCGTCGAACCGGAGGCCGGCACCCAGGCGCTGCGCCCGCACGCGGAGGACGCGTTCGCCGACGAGCTGAAGGCGCTCGCGGCCGCCGACGACCGCCCCAGGCCCGCCCGTTGGCGGCTGTCCCCGTGGGCCGTCGCCACCTACCTGCAGGGCGGGACCCTGCCGGACGGGACGGTGATCACCCCGAAGTACGTGGGCCCGCGCCGCCTGGTCGAGGTGGCCGTGACCACGCTCGCCACCGACCGGGCGCTGCTCCTGCTCGGCGTCCCCGGCACGGCCAAGACCTGGGTGTCCGAGCACCTCGCCGCCGCCGTCAGCGGTGACTCGACGCTGCTCGTGCAGGGCACCGCGGGCACGCCCGAGGAAGCCGTCCGCTACGGGTGGAACTACGCCCAGCTGCTGGCCCACGGCCCCAGCCGTGAAGCCCTGGTGCCCAGTCCGCTGATGCGGGCCATGTCCGAGGGCATGACCGCCCGGGTCGAGGAGCTGACCCGCATCCCCGCCGATGTGCAGGACTCGCTCATCACGATCCTGTCCGAGAAGACGCTCCCCGTCCCCGAGCTGGGGCAGGAGGTCCAGGCCGTCCGCGGGTTCAACCTCATCGCCACGGCCAACGACCGGGACCGCGGCGTCAACGAGCTGTCCAGCGCCCTGCGCCGCCGGTTCAACACCGTGGTGCTGCCCCTGCCCGAGACCCCGGACGCCGAGGTCGACATCGTGTCCCGGCGCGTCGACCAGATCGGCCGCTCGCTCGACCTGCCCGCCTCCCCGGAAGGTCTGACCGAGATCCGGCGGGTGGTGACGGTCTTCCGCGAACTGCGCGACGGGGTGACCACCGATGGGCGCACCAAGCTCAAGTCCCCCTCCGGCACGCTCTCCACCGCCGAGGCGATCTCCGTCGTCACAGGCGGCCTCGCGCTCGCCGCCCATTTCGGCGACGGCGTTCTGCGCCCCGGCGACATCGCGGCCGGCATCCTCGGCGCGGTCGTCCGGGACCCCGCGGCGGACCGGGTGGTCTGGCAGGAGTATCTGGAGACCGTGGTCCGCGAGCGGGACGGCTGGAAGGACTTCTACCGCGCCTGCCGCGAGGTATCCGCATGAGCGGCGCCGCCGTGACACCGCGCCGTACCGCGAACGGGCCGGCCGCCGGGCCCTGGCTCCTGGGGGTGCGGCATCACGGCCCCGGGTCGGCCCGCGCGGTCCTCGCCGCGCTCCGGGCGGCCCGCCCGGCCGCCGTCCTCATCGAGGGGCCGCCCGAGGGCGACGCGCTGGTGCCCCTGGCCGCAGACCCGCGGATGCGTCCGCCCGTCGCGCTGCTCGCGCATGCCGTGGACGATCCGGGGCGGGCCTCCTTCTGGCCGATGGCCGCGTTCTCGCCCGAGTGGGTGGCCATCCGCTGGGCCCTCGACCACGACGTCCCCGTCCGCTTCATCGACCTGCCCGCCGCCCACTCCCTCGCGCTCAAGGAACCCGCGCTCAACGAGCCTGGGCGGGGACCGGAACGCGCAGCCGAAGAGGAGGAGGTCACACCGGTCGTCGACCCGATCCGGGTGCTCGCCGAGACCGCCGGATACGACGATCCCGAGCGCTGGTGGGAGGACGTCGTCGAACACCGGTCACCCACGGGAGGGAGTGATACCGGAGCGACCGACGGCGACGGCACACCCCCCGAGGGCCCGTCCGGCGACGCCCTCGCGCCGTTCGGCGCGCTGGCGGAGGCCATGGGCGCGCTCCGCGAGGCGTACGGCGACGGCGGCCAGCCGCGTGACGCGGTGCGTGAGGCGTACATGCGGATCCAACTGCGTACCGCACGCAAGGAGTTCGGGGACGGCTTCGCCGTCGTCTGCGGCGCCTGGCACGTCCCCGCTCTGGCCGCGCGCACCACCCTCGCCGCCGACCGCGCCCTGCTCAAGGGCCTCCCGAAGGTCAGGACGGATCTGACCTGGGTGCCGTGGACCCACCGCCGGCTCGCCCGGCAGAGCGGATACGGGGCCGGGATCGACTCGCCCGGCTGGTACGGGCACCTCTTCGAGGCGGCCGACCGGCCGATCGAACGCTGGATGACCAAGGTCGCCGGACTGCTGCGCGACGAGGACCGGTTCGTCTCGACCGCCCATGTCATCGAGGCCGTCCGGCTCGCCGAGACCCTCGCCGCGCTCCGGGGCCGCCCGCTGGCCGGCCTGGGCGAGACGACCGACGCCGTACGGGCCGTCATGTGCGAGGGGTCCGACGTCCCGCTCGCCCTCGTCCGGGACCGGCTGATCGTCGGCGAGAGCCTCGGGGAGGTGCCGGACACCGCCCCCGCCGTCCCGCTCCAACGGGACCTGACCCGCAGCCAGCGCACCCTCCGGCTCAAGCCGGAGGCTTCGGAACGCGAGCTGGACCTCGACCTGCGCAAGGAGACCGACGCCGCCCGCAGCCGCCTCCTGCACCGGTTGCGCCTCCTCGACGTCGGCTGGGGCGACCCGGTGGCGGGGCGCGGCGGCACCGGCACCTTCCGGGAGAGCTGGCGGCTCGGCTGGGAACCGGAACTGCACGTCCGGGTCGCGGAGGCGGGCGTATGGGGCACGACCGTGCTCACCGCCGCCACCGCGAAGGCCGCGTCGCAGGCCGTGGCAGCGACCGCGCTGTCCGATGTCACCGCACTCGCCGAGCACTGCCTCCTGGCGGGACTGCCCGACGCGCTGCCCGTCGTGATGAAGGCCCTCGCCGACCGGGCCGCTCTCGACGCGGACGTCGGCCACCTAGCGGACGCGCTGCCCGCCCTGGCCCGCTCCCTGCGGTACGGGGACGTGCGCTCCACGGACACGGCGGCGCTCGCGGAGGTCGCCGCCGGACTCGCCGAGCGGATCTGCGTCGGCCTGCCGCCCGCCTGCACCGGCCTCGACCCGGACGGCGCCGAGGCGCTGCGCGGTCAGGTGGAGGCGGTGCACGGCGCGATCGGCCTGCTGGACACCGGGGCGGAGCCGGGCACGGGGCTACGGGGGCGCTGGGACGCCGTCCTGCACAAGCTGGCGTCACGGGACGCGGTCGCCGGAGTCATCAGAGGCCGGGCCACCCGGCTCCTCCTGGACGAAGGACGACTGGCGGAGAGCGAGGCGGCCAGGCTGATGGGCCTGGCCCTCTCGCCCGGAACCCCGCCCGCCGGTGCCGCCGCCTGGATCGAGGGGTTCGTCGGCGGCGCGTCGGGCGGCGGCATGCTGCTGGTCCACGACGAGCGGCTGCTCGGCCTCGTCGACGCCTGGCTGACCGGTGTCCCCGCCGACCTGTTCACCGATGTGCTGCCGCTGCTGCGCCGTACGTTCTCCGCGTACGAACCGGGCGTGCGGCGCACCCTCGGCGAGCTGGTCCGGCGCGGTCCCGTCCCCGAGGGCGCCCGCCGCGACGGCGCCGCCCCGGCGACCGGAGGCTTCGGCCCCGGTCTCGACCCGGCCAGGGCCGACGCGGTCGAACCGGTGCTGCGCCTGCTGCTCGGCCGCCCGGCCGGGCCGGTGGAGGCGGCCGTATGACGACGACCAGGACGACCACGAGGACGGATCCGATGAGGCAGACGCCGGAGGAGGCCACGGAAGGGACGACCACGGCCTCGCACACCCCGCCCGACGCCGAACGGCTGCGCCGCTGGCGGATGGTCCTCGGGGCCGACAGCGCCGACAGCACGGGGTGCGCCCTCACCGGCCAGGACGCGGCGATGGACGGTGCGTTGAACGCGCTGTACGGCGGGAGCGCCGGGAAGAAGCCCAACGGCCGGGACACCGGAGGCCGTTCGGCGGGGCTCGGCGCGTCGGCGCCCTCCGTCGCCCGCTGGCTCGGCGACATCAGGACCTACTTCCCCAGCTCCGTGGTCCAGGTCATGCAGCGCGACGCGATCGACCGGCTCGGCTTGTCGGCCCTGCTCCTGGAGCCGGAGATGCTGGAGGCGGTCGAGCCGGACGTCCATCTCGTCGGCACCCTGCTCTCGCTCAACAAGGCGATGCCCGAGACGACGAAGGAGACCGCACGCGCCGTCGTCCGCAAGGTCGTCGAGGACCTGGAGAGGAGGCTGGAGAGCCGCACCAGGGCCACCCTGAGCGGGGCCCTGGACCGTTCGGCGCGGATCAGCCGGCCGCGCCACCGGGACATCGACTGGGACCGCACCATCCGGGCCAACCTCAAGAACTACCTGACGCTCCCGGCACCGGACGGCGGGGCGGCGACGGGGGCGACAGGGACGACCGGCACGGCAGCGGCGACGACGGGCACGGTCGTGCCGGAACGCCTCATCGGCTACGGCCGCTCCTCCCGGTCCGCCGAGAAGGACATCGTCCTGTGCATCGACCAGTCGGGCTCGATGGCCGCGTCCGTCGTCTACGCCTCGGTCTTCGCGGCGGTGCTCGCCTCCATGCGCACCCTCTCGACCCGGCTCGTCGTCTTCGACACGGCGGTCGTCGACCTCACGGACCAGCTCGACGACCCGGTCGACGTCCTCTTCGGCACCCAGCTCGGCGGCGGCACCGACATCAACCGGGCGCTCGCCTACTGCCAGTCGAGGATCACCCGCCCCGCGGACACCGTCGTCGTCCTCATCAGCGACCTCTACGAGGGCGGCATACGCGACGAGATGCTCAAACGGGTCGCCGCGATGAAGGCGTCCGGTGTGCAGTTCGTGACGCTGCTCGCCCTCTCCGACGAGGGGGCGCCGGCGTACGACCACGAGCACGCGGCGGCGCTCGGAGCGCTGGGCGCACCCGCGTTCGCCTGTACGCCGGACCTCTTCCCGGACGTCATGGCGGCGGCGATCGAGAAGAGACCACTGCCCATACCGGACAAGGAGTACCAACCGTAGCGAGGGACTTGCGTGACCCCCACGGGCTCGTGCAAGCATCGGCACCGTCGTTGGCGGAGGGACGCATTCCGCCCTCCGCCTCCACCCGCCTGCGCACCAGGAGCCCACCGAGGTGACCGCAACCACCGCTGCCCGCGCAGCCGTCGATCCGCGCCCGGCGCGCGGGACGGCATGGCGTCGCGCGGTACAGGTGGTGCTGTTCCTCGGCGGGCTGCTGGCCCTGGGCCTCCTAACGGGCGGCCGCGCGGAGGCGCAGGAGCGTCCGGACCCGGGCGGGTTCACCGCCGCCGTGGCGGACGCCGTGCCGAAGGGTGCGGTTCGGGAGGGCGCGGTCCCCGAGGACCGCGTCCGCACGGCAGTCGGGCATCCGGTTCGCCCGGACGCCGACGACGTGGCCGTGGGCCCGGCCGTCGGCCGGGTCGCGGAGCCGGTGGAAGCACCGGCCGTCGAGCCGCTCGCCGACCAGGTCGTGGACCCGGTCGCGGACCGGGCCGCGCAGCACGGGCCGACGCGGCACCGCCCCGCCCGGCCCGAGGCGGTAGGGAAGGCGAGCGCGGCGCTCGCCGCGGAACCCGTCGACTCCGCAGCGCCCGTGGTCGGGGGAGCGGGCGACGCCGTCGACCGGATCGCCGGCGAGGCGCGGCGGCCGCCGGTGGCGCCCCTGCCGGGGTTCCCTCCGCTCCTCTCCGTGCTCCCCGTGCCGGCCGGTGGCCCGGACGTACCGGGTGCGCCGGGTGCTCCGGCACCGTCCGTTCCGGGCGTCGGCCGTGGTGCCGAGGGACCCGCCGCACCGGGCCACACCGGCGCGGACGCCTCGGCCGAGCGCGCGGCCGGCCAGGACCGGAGCATCGGGGCGCAGCGCCTCGCCCGGGCCGTGCCGGACCGGTCCGGCACGGCGGACGCCGGGCACGCGCGGTTCTCCGCGCCCACGCTCCCGCCCACGCGGGACCGTGCGCCGTTCGCCCCCTGCGGCGACCTCGTGCGCACGGTGGTGGCCGATTCCCAGGGGCCGCGCGGCGGCGACCTGCACGCGGCCCCCGTCCCGGGCGGCCCGTACGCCGCGCTCGTCCGGGGCGCCGGGCTCCCCGCGACCGCCGCCCCGATCACCGACAGATCCGGCGAGATCCTCGAATTCCCCGGCTAGGGCAGGCCGTTCCCCCGCCTCGACCTGCCGCGCGGGGGCGGAACAGGTCTGCCCGCGTCCGGACGCAACCTCCGGACAGCCGAACATCTTCGAAGGATCCGACACACCCATGCACAAGAACATGCGCCGATCCATAGCCGTCGCCGCCACCGCCACCGGTATGTGGGCGCTCGGCACCGCCGCGGCGAGCGCGGCCGAGCTGCCCGTGTCCGTGCCGCTGTCCACCCCGGACCTGGCGGCCGAGACCTCCGACGCGACGGACGCCGCCCCGGACGTCACCGGCGCCGAGGTGGTCAAGGACGCCGAGGATGTCGCCGACGCCAAGGCCGTCGACCGTGCCGGCGACGCCGAGGACACGGTGACGAAGGCCGGGAACACGGCCGCCGAGGCGGTCGAGGACGCCGGTGCGGCCGATGTCCGGGGCGGCCTCCCGCCGCAGGTGCGCGCGCCGCAGAACCCGGAGTTCCCGCAGGCCGCCGAGGTCCCGGAGCTCGGTGGCGTACAGCGGGCGCCCGGGGCGGGCCGCCTCCCCGACGCCCGGTTTCCCGGCGAGGGCATCCCCGACGCGAGTATCCCCGACACCCGGATCCCTGACGCGCACTTCCCCGACGTGCGGGTCCCGGCGGCGCCGGTGGACGAGATCGACTACCTCTTCGGGCCGATCGAGCAGATCCCCGGCTACGCGCAGAGCCAGGTGCCGACCGCCGTCCAGGGCGCCCTGGCCGAGGCCGGGCCCGTCGTCGAGCAGATGTCCGACTCCGTGCTGCCGCCGCTCGCCGCGGATGCGGTCGGCGTGGCCGTCCCGGTCGTCGGGCAGGCGGTCGGCGATGTCGGCACGCTCGCGCAGGGCGTCGTCGGCGAGGTCGGGCCGTTCGCCCAGGGAGTCGTCGGCGACACCGGCGCCCCCTTCGTGCAGGGCGTCACGACCGAGGTCCAGCCGCTGGCGTACGGCGTCACCGGTGCGGCCGTGCCGTTCGCCGAGGGCGTCGTGTCCGAGGTGGGGCCGCTCGCGCAGGGGCTGACCGGGGACGCGGTCGCGCCGTTCGCCCAGGGGGTCACCGCCCGGGTGCAGCCGCTGGCCGAGGGCGTCGGGGCGCAGGCCCGGCCGTTCGCGGGCGGTCTGGCGGACACGGTCCGCGAGGACGCCCGTCCCGCCGTCGGCAACGCGGCAACCGGCGCCCAGGGCCTCACCTCCGTCGCCCCGTCCTTCGTCGCGGACGCGGCGCCCGGGCGGTAACCGGACGAGCGGGGGCGCACACGGCGCACGCGCCGTAGGCGATTCACTGCACCGGAGCACCCGGCGCCAGGGGGCCCGGGCCGGGTGCTCCGGTGCCCCCACAGCCCTTCCCGATCCCCGGCGGGCCCCGTCCGGGGGCCGGGAAGGGCCACCCTCTGTGACCGTTATCACCGCTCAGGTGTGATCTGCGATTTAGGGTCACGCGGAGCGCGGGGATAACCTGCCGGATGGACATGCCGCGTACGCGGACACCGTGTATGCCTCCCTAGTGACAGCGCAGTCACGTTGCCCTTCGCGGCACGCCCACGCAGAAGAACGAACCGCGAGACCACTAAAAGGGACGGACGCGCGTGGACCTGTTCGAGTACCAGGCGAGGGACCTCTTCGCCAAGCACGGTGTACCGGTGCTGGCCGGTGAAGTCATCGACACGCCTGAGGCAGCCCGCGAGGCGACCGAGAAGCTGGGCGGCAAGTCTGTCGTCAAGGCGCAGGTGAAGGTCGGCGGCCGCGGCAAGGCCGGCGGCGTCAAGCTGGCCGGCGACGTCGACGAGGCCGTCGCCCGGGCGACGGACATTCTCGGTATGGACATCAAGGGCCACACGGTCCACAAGGTGATGATCGCCGAGCTGTCCCCGGAGATCGAGGCGGAGTACTACGTCTCGTACCTCCTCGACCGCACCAACCGCACCTTCCTGGCCATGGCCTCGGTGCAGGGCGGCATGGACATCGAGGAGGTCGCGGAGAAGACCCCCGAGGCCCTCGCGAAGGTCCCGGTCGACTCCAACTCCGGCGTGGACATCGCCAAGGCCCGCGAGATCGTGGCCCAGGCGAAGTTCCCGGCCGAGGTGGCCGACAAGGTCGCCGAGGTCCTGGTGACGCTGTGGGACACCTTCGTCGCCGAGGACGCGCTCCTCGTCGAGGTCAACCCGCTGGTGAAGACCAAGGACGGCCGCATCCTGGCGCTGGACGGCAAGGTCTCGCTCGACGAGAACGCCGACTTCCGCCAGCCGGAGCACGAGGCTCTGGAGGACAAGGACGCGGCCAACCCGCTCGAGGCTGCGGCCAAGGCCAAGAACCTCAACTACGTCAAGCTCGACGGCGAGGTCGGCATCATCGGCAACGGCGCCGGCCTGGTCATGTCGACCCTGGACGTCGTCGCGTACGCCGGTGAGAACCACGGCAACGTGAAGCCGGCCAACTTCCTCGACATCGGTGGCGGCGCCTCCGCCGAGGTCATGGCGAACGGCCTGGAGATCATCCTCGGCGACCCGGACGTCAAGTCCGTCTTCGTCAACGTCTTCGGTGGCATCACCGCCTGCGACGAGGTCGCCAACGGCATCGTGCAGGCGCTCGCGCTGCTCGAGTCCAAGGGCGAGAAGGTCGAGAAGCCGCTGGTCGTGCGTCTCGACGGCAACAACGCGGAGCTGGGTCGCAAGATCCTCTCCGACGCCAACCACCCGCTCGTGCAGCGCGTGGACACCATGGACGGCGCGGCCGACAAGGCCGCCGAGCTCGCCGCGGCTGCGAAGTAAGGGACGAGGGACTCCAACACCATGGCTATCTTCCTCACCAAGGACAGCAAGGTCATCGTCCAGGGGATGACCGGCGCCACGGGCATGAAGCACACCAAGCTCATGCTCGGTGACGGCACCAACATCGTCGGTGGCGTCAACCCGCGCAAGGCCGGTACGTCCGTCGACTTCGACGGCACCGAGGTCCCGGTCTTCGGCTCCGTCAAGGAGGCGATGGAGAAGACCGGCGCGAACGTGTCCGTCCTCTTCGTCCCGCCGGCGTTCTCCAAGGCCGCCGTCGTCGAGGCGATCGACGCCGAGATCCCGCTCGCGGTCGTCATCACCGAGGGCATCGCCGTTCACGACTCCGCCGCGTTCTGGGCGTACGCGAACGAGAAGGGCAACAAGACCCGGATCATCGGCCCGAACTGCCCCGGTCTCATCACGCCGGGCCAGTCCAACGCCGGCATCATCCCGGGCGACATCACCAAGCCCGGCCGCATCGGTCTCGTGTCCAAGTCCGGCACGCTGACCTACCAGATGATGTACGAGCTCCGTGACATCGGCTTCTCCTCCGCCGTCGGCATCGGTGGCGACCCGGTCATCGGTACGACGCACATCGACGCCCTCGCGGCGTTCGAGGCCGACCCCGACACCGACCTCATCGTGATGATCGGCGAGATCGGCGGCGACGCCGAGGAGCGTGCCGCCGACTTCATCAAGGCGAACGTCACCAAGCCGGTCGTCGGCTACGTCGCGGGCTTCACCGCCCCGGAGGGCAAGACCATGGGCCACGCCGGCGCCATCGTCTCCGGCTCCTCGGGCACCGCCCAGGCGAAGAAGGAGGCCCTGGAGGCCGCCGGCGTCAAGGTCGGCAAGACGCCGACCGAGACCGCCAAGCTGGCGCGCGAGATCCTCGGCGCCTGACGCAGGCCGCAGGGACACACGCATACGGCGCGGGCCCGCACCCCTTTCGACCAGGGGTGCGGGCCCGCGCCGTTCGTGTACGCACCGGCGTCCGGCTCACCTCAGCTGGGGGACCAGCCGTTCCGGGCCGTGGGCAGGCTGCTCGTTCAGCGACTTCTGCAGCTCCAGATCCTGGGCGGTGAGCTTCTGCGGACCACCGCGCGGGGGTACGCCCCCTACCCGTTCGGGGGGCGAGATCGGGGGCTCGTAGTGGGTGGGCGCGGTGTGCAGGGTCAGCCCGGTCACGGCGATGAGCAGCGCGACGCCCCCGACGGCGGCCCGGGTCCACAGCCTGGCCTTGTTCTCGCTGCCGGTGCGCACGGCCCGGGCCGGCCGCGGTACGGGTACGTGCTCGGCGCGCGCCAGGCCGCCGAGCCGGTCGTGCAGCAGCGCCGACTGCTCGGCCGGCGCGGCGTCCGCCAGCTCGGGGAGCCGCTCGGCCACGGCGGCGCGGGCGGTCATCAGACGGCCCGCCGCCGCCGGGGTGCTGGCCTCCGTCTCGGCCGCGGTCTCCGGAAGGTCCAGGCCGACCCCGTCGTACAGGAGCAGCGTGCGCCGGTAGGCCGGGGGCAGGTCGAGCAGCGCGTCGAACAGCGCCCGCTTGTCCGGCTCGGTGGGCGGGGCGTCGGGGTGCCGGTGCGTGCGGCGCAGCCGGAGCCAGGGCGAGAGCGCGAACTCGTACGCCGCCGCGCGCACCCAGCCGTCCGGGTCCCGGTCGACGGCCACCTCGGGCCAGCGCTGCCAGGCCAGTTCGAAGGCGCGCTCGACGGACTCCCGGGCGAGGGCGCGGCGGCCGGTGAGCAGATAGCTCTGCCGGACGAGGGCGGGGGCGGCGCGGGCGTACAGCTCGTCGAACGCCTCGGCGGGGGAGATGCGCCGCTCGCCGGGCGCCTCTGCCGTGCCGCTCGGCCGATCGGGAGCCTCCGCCGTCCGGCTCCGCTCTTCGGCCTCCTCCGCGCCGGTGCGCGTGCCCGAAGCCGGGGGCGGGTCGGCGGTGGGCGCTGTCGGCGGGGCCTCGGGCAGGGGCGGGGCCTCGGGCGGGCCGGCCGCCGCCGGGGGCTCCACCGCCGGTTCGGGGGCGATGAGCTTGGCGTACAGCGCGCGCTTGCGTCCGCGCGGGTTGGTGCGCCCCGTCTCCCAGGAGCGCACGGTGGCGCGCGTGACGCCGACCGCCACCGCAACCTCCTCCTCGCTCAACGATTTCGCCTGGCGCAGTCTGCGGCGCTCCTTCGGGGAGGGCAGCGGCGGTACGGCGGCCTCGTCGGTCGTGCTCCCGGTCATGGATGACCCCCGGCAGCACCGCGCTGGGTGAAAAAGTACATAAACGTATATTGGGCGACACAGCGGCTGTTCGCGCGTTACGCGACATAAGCGCGTGTCGTTGGCAGCATGGGCCGCGTGACCCAAATGACGCAACGCACCCCGAAGGTGACGGTGCGACGGAACCGCACCCTCGCCCTGGTCTCCGCCCTGGTGAAGGGCGTCGTCGCCGCCGGGCTCGGCCTCGGGTCGCTGGCGGTGCTGGTCATGGTGGTGTGGATCAGCTCTCCGTACCCGGACAGCGGACCGGGCGGGGCGCTGCGCGCGGCGGCCGGGGTCTGGCTGCTCGCGCACGGCGCCGGTCTCGTGCGGCCCGACACCCTGAGCGGCGTTCCCGCGCCCGTCGGTCTGGTCCCGTTGCTGCTGGTGATCGGCCCGGTCTGGCTGGCGCACCGCGCGGCCCGCGATGCGGTGGAGTCGCAGGAAGAGCTGCGGGAGGGGTCGCACGAGGGGGCGCGGGACGGGTCGGCCGGGCCCTCGCGGGCGGGCGCGTTCTGCGGGGTGACCGCGGGATATCTGCTGGTCGTCGCGGGGGCGGCGGCCTACGCGCGGGGCGGCCCGCTGTACGCGGACCCGGACACGCTGGCGTTCCCGGTGGCGCTGGTGGTGGCGGGTGCGGCGGCCGCCGGGGTGTGGACGGCGGCCGGGCGGCCGTTCGGGCCCGCGCCGTCCTGGTCGCCCCTGGCCGTCCAGGAGGCCGTCGCGCGGACGCTCTTCCGCCGTCGCGCGGAGGCGGCGTTCGGGTCGGCGGCGGCGGGCCTGACGGTGCTGCTCGGGGGCGGTGCGCTGCTGGTCGCGGTGGCGCTCGGCCGGAACGCGGGGGCGACCCAGGACGCGTTTCTCGGGCTCGCGGGCGACTGGTCGGGGCGGATCGCCGTCCTTCTGCTGGCCGCCGCGCTCGTGCCGAACGCCGCGCTGTGGGGAGCGGCGTACGGGCTCGGGCCCGGCTTCTCGCTCGGCACGGGGGCCACCGCCACCCCGCTGGGCCTCGACGGAACCCCCGCGCTGCCCCGCTTCCCCCTGCTGGCGGCGGTCCCGGACCAGGGTTCGGGCGCCCTGCCGAACTGGGCGGCCCTCGCCGTGCCGGTGGCGGCGGCGGTGGCGGTCGCGTGGTTCGCCGTACGCAGGGCCGCGCCCCTCGACGCGCCCCGCGCCCGGGCCTGGAGCCCGCGCGAGACGGCGCTGGTGACCCTGCTCGCCGCTCTCGGGTGCGGCGTGGGGACGGCGCTGCTCACGGCGGTGGCCGGGGGGCCGATCGGCACCGGGGCGCTGAGCGTGTTCGGCCCGGTGTGGTGGCTGACCGGCCCGGCGGCGCTGGTGTGGACGGCCGTCATCGGCGTACCGGCGGCCCTGCTGCTGCGCCTTTGGCGATTGCGCACCCCGGGCTGGGCCTGGCGCAGGGACGTACCGGAAGCGGACGAGCCCGCGACGGCCGAGGCCGAGGAAGAAGGGGAAGACGTCGAGGAGGGCGGTGTCCTCGCACGTCCGCGCCGGTGGTGGGCGCCCTGGCGGGGACGGCGCGCGGCGGCGGGCGAGGACGGTGAAGCGGGGCCGGGCGGTCCCGCTTCACCGACCGCCTCCTCCGTACCGCCCCCCGGCCCGGCACCCGAAGCGGCCTCCGGCTTCGAGCCGTACGACTTCCTGCCGACCGACCCGTGGCACGACAAGGACGGTCCCTGGCACGGGAAAGAGGCCAGGGAGGCCCGTTGGGCCTCCCTGAAGCAGGGCTCCGGCGGACTGATGGCCGACTTCCCCGCCGATCGCACGGCCGACCGCGCCGGTGAGGCCGATCGCGCCGATGAGGCCGACCGCGCCGGTGAGGCCGATCGCGCCGATCCCGTCCCGGACCGCCGAGCGGCGGATCCGGGCGGGCCGGGAGCTACTCCTTGACGCCGAAGAACGGCTCCAGCGGCTTCGGCAGCTTGTCGTTGCAGGCCACCGAGGCGGACTTGGTCAGGGCGTCGTTCACGCAGGTGTAGTAGTCGCGGTAGACCAGCTGCACGGTGTACGACGTCGCCACGATGAGCAGCGCCAGCAGCGCGGTCACCAGGCCGCCGACCGCCGCCGTGGTCTGCTGCCTGCTGCTGACGTTCGACGGCGAGGCGGGCGAGGCCGGGGCGGCGGGCGAGCCGGGGGCGGCCGGGTTCGCGGGCGTACCCGCCGAGCCCCCGTCCACCGCCGTACGGTCCGTGGGGGAGGCGTTCTTCAGCGGGGTGCGCAGCGCGCTGATCGCCCAGTACGTCGCGAGCGCGCCCAGCAGCAGGGCGATCTCCGGGAAGTCGAAGAGGGCGAAGAAGAAGGCCCACATGCCGCCGAGCACCGCGTAACGGGCGCGCCGCTGCGCCGGGTCCGTGGGGTCCCAGCGCAGTCCGCCCGGGCCCCCGCGGTCGTTCCCGCCCTTGCCTCCCGGGCCACCGGCGCCGTTCCCGCCGGGACGGCCGCCGAAGCCGCCGCTGCCCCGGCCGGGCTGCCGGTCGCTCCACTGGCTGCCCCAGGCCGGGCGGTCCCCGTCGGAGCCCGAGCCGTTGTCGTCCTGCCCGTCAGAGCCCTGGCCCTGGGATCCGGAAGGACGGCGCGGCTGCCACGGCTGGTCCGGCCGGTCCGCGGGCGGCGCGGCGAAGGGGTTGTCCTCCTGCGGCTTCCCGGCGGAGCCGGAGTCCGGCGAGGAGGACTGGCGTTCCCGCATCAGCAGAGCGGACCGCTCCGGACGGGGGAAGCGGAAGGCGGTGCGGCGGCGTCGGTCCGGCATGTGGTGAACGTCTTCCCCATCTCGTCATGTCCGCCCGAAGGACGGTTCGTCCGCCCGGTGGACGGCTCGCTGTCCCCTGACGCTACCTTCCGGTCCCGCCCCCGTCCCGTGGGGGCCGTCGGGTGTGCCGGTATCGTTGCTGACGGTCGGCCCGTTCGTAGGGTTCCCCGTATCGGGCGAGGCGATTGATTCGTACGACCCTACAAAGAGCATGCCGCACCTGCGTCACCACGCGGTCATCACGTGAGAAAGGGCCCCGACGTGGCCTCCCCGCCCACCTCCGCCTCTCCTGCCCGGCTGGTCGTGCTGGTCTCCGGATCCGGTACGAATCTCCAGGCGCTCCTCGACGCCATCGGCGACGACCCCGAGGGGTACGGGGCGCGGATCGTCGCGGTCGGCGCGGACCGCTGGGGGACCGGTGGTGCGGAGCGCGCGGAGCGGGCCGGAATCCCCACGTTCGTGTGCCGGGTCAAGGACCACGCGACCCGCGCCGAGTGGGACGAGGCACTCGCCGCAGAGGTCGCCGCGCACCGTCCCGACCTCGTCGTCTCCGCCGGTTTCATGAAGATCGTCGGCCCGGCGTTCCTCGCCGCCTTCGGCGGCCGGACCGTCAACACCCACCCCGCCCTGCTGCCCAGCTTCCCCGGCGCCCACGGAGTGCGTGACGCACTCGCGTACGGCGTCAAGGTCACGGGCTGCACCGTCCACTTCGTCGACGACGGTGTCGACACCGGTCCGATCATCGCGCAGGGCGTGGTCGAGGTGACCGAGGAGGACACTCCGGAGGGCGAAGCCGCTCTCCACGAACGCATCAAGGAAGTCGAGCGCTCGCTGCTCGTCGAGGCCGTGGGGCGGATCGCCCGTGACGGCCATCGCATTGAGGGACGAAAGGTTCATCTCGGTCATGTCGGTGAATAAGCCCATCCGCCGCGCCCTGGTCAGTGTCTACGACAAGACAGGGCTCGAAGACCTCGCCCGCGGTCTGCACGAGGCGGGCGTCGAACTCGTCTCCACCGGCTCCACCGCCGGGAAGATCGCCGCCGCCGGAGTCCCGGTCACCAAGGTCGAGGAGCTCACCGGCTTCCCCGAGTGCCTGGACGGCCGCGTCAAGACGCTGCACCCCCGCGTCCACGCCGGCATCCTCGCCGACCTCCGTCTCGACGCCCACCGCGAACAGCTCGCCGAGCTGGGCGTCGAGCCCTTCGACCTGGTCGTGGTGAACCTCTACCCGTTCAAGGCGACGGTCGCCTCGGGCGCCTCCGACGACGAGTGCGTCGAGCAGATCGACATCGGCGGCCCCTCGATGGTCCGCGCCGCCGCCAAGAACCACCCCTCCGTGGCCGTCGTCACGAGCCCCGAGCGGTACGCGGACGTCCTCGCGGCCGTGAAGGCGGGCGGCTTCGACCTGACCGCCCGCAAGCGGCTGGCCGCCGAGGCGTTCCAGCACACCGCCGCCTACGACGTGGCCGTCGCCTCCTGGTTCGCGGACGACTACGCGGCCGCCGACGACTCGGGCCTCCCGGAGTTCCTGGGCGACACCTTCGCCCGCAAGAACGTCCTGCGCTACGGCGAGAACCCGCACCAGCCCGCCGCGCTCTACACCTCCGGCGACGGCGGTCTCGCCGAGGCCGAGCAGCTGCACGGCAAGGAGATGTCCTACAACAACTACACGGACACCGACGCCGCCCGTCGCGCCGCCTACGACCACGCCGAGCCCTGCGTCGCGATCATCAAGCACGCCAACCCGTGCGGGATCGCGATCGGCGCCGACGTCGCCGAGGCGCACCGCAAGGCGCACGCCTGCGACCCGCTCTCCGCGTTCGGCGGTGTCATCGCCGTCAACCGCCCGGTGACCGTCGAGCTGGCCGAGCAGGTCGCGGAGATCTTCACCGAGGTCATCGTCGCCCCGGCCTACGAGGACGGCGCCGTGGAGGTGCTGGCCCGCAAGAAGAACATCCGCGTGCTGCGCGCCCCCGACGCCCCCACCGCCGCCTTCGAGGTCAAGCCGATCGACGGCGGCGCGCTGCTCCAGGTCGCCGACCGCCTCCAGGCCGACGGCGACGACCCCGCCGGCTGGACGCTCGCCACCGGCGAGGCGCTGACCGAGGCCGAGCTGAAGGAGCTGGCCTTCGCCTGGAAGGCGAGCCGCGCGGTCAAGTCCAACGCGATCCTGCTCGCCAAGGACGGCGCCTCGGTCGGCGTCGGCATGGGCCAGGTCAACCGGGTCGACTCCGCCAAGCTCGCCGTCGAGCGGGCGGGCGCTGAGCGGGCCGCCGGTTCGTACGCCGCCTCCGACGCGTTCTTCCCGTTCCCCGACGGCCTGGAGATCCTCACGGCCGCCGGTATCAAGGCCGTCGTCCAGCCGGGCGGATCCGTCCGCGACGAGCTGGTGATCGAGGCCGCGCAGAAGGCCGGCGTGACCATGTACTTCACGGGCACGCGCCACTTCTTCCACTGATCGCCCCGGCGTCCGGCGGCGGCCGCACCCCTCCCCCGGGGGTGCGGCGGCCGCCGTGTCCGTCGTACGGGATCGGCTCGCCGCTCTGTTCTAATGACACGGCCGTAGCAATCCCCAGCAGGGACAGTCACCGTGCTTGAGCTGAACAAGAGTGGAACGGACCGGTCGGGGCCGGGGCGGCTGCCGGCCCAGGACCCGGGGCCCGACGCCGCCCCGGACACCCGCCCGGCAGGCGACTCACCGAGCACGGGCCCGGTCGCCTCCGCCGACCGCGTACCCCTGCGCCCGTACCTCATCGCCGGCGCCATCCTGTGCGCGCTCTACTTCCTCTACGGGTACTTCCAGTACGCCCGCTTCGGCTCGCCCTCCTGGGACCTGGGGATCTTCGAGCAGGAGGTCCGGGCGTACGCCGGGTTCGACGCGCCGATCGTCGACATCAAGGGCCCCGGATACCTGATCCTCGGCGACCACTTCTCCCCGATCGTGGCGCTGCTCGCCCCGCTGTACTGGATCTGGCCGTCCGCCGCATCCCTGCTGTTCGCCCAGGCCGCGCTGTTCGCCCTGGGCGCGGTCATCGTCGGCCGCACCACGCAGCAGATCCTCGGCGGGCGCTCCGGGCTCTGCGTCACCGTCGCCTACGGACTCTCCTGGGGCATCCAGGAAGCGGTGAAGGCCGACTTCCACGAAATCGCGTTCGCCGTACCGCTGCTGGCCCTCGTCTGCCGGGCCCTGCTCCTGAAGCGGTACACGGCCGCCCTGCTCTGGTCGCTCCCGCTCGTCCTGGTCAAGGAGGACCTCGGCGCGACCGTCGCCGTCGTCGGCTTCCTGCTCTTCGTGTACGGCCGCCGCCTCCAGGGCGCGCTGCTCGCCGCCTTCGGGGTCGCCGCCTTCGTCGCCACCCTCGTCGTCCTCATCCCGGCGGCCAGCAGCGCCGGACGCTACGACTACTGGACGAAGATCGACAAGAACGGCGAGCAGGACGTCTCGATGCTGGACTCCGTCCTCGGCGTCCTCAACTCCTCCGTCAAGATCGAGATGCTGGTCTTCCTGATCGGCATCACCGCGTTCATGGCGCTGCGTTCACCGCTGACGCTGCTGATCCTCCCGACGCTCGGCTGGCGGCTGCTCTCCCAGGACAGCAACCACTGGGGCATGGTCTGGCACTACAGCGCGATCCTCATGCCGGTGCTCTTCCTCGCGCTGGCCGACGGCGTCCGCCGCAGCCGCGGATCGCACCGCCCCTGGCTCGCCTCGTACGCGAAGGTCGCCGTGCCCGTCGCCGCCGCGATCGCCGTCGCGATGACCCAGCACCTGCCGCTGCGCGATCTGCTGCGCCCGGAGACCTACCGCACCGACGACGCCCGCAGCCAGGCGGCCCGGGCGGCGCTGGACGCCATCCCGGCCGGGTCGCGGGTCGAGACGGACATCACGCTGATGGCCCACCTCACCTCCGACCGCACTGTCTACTGGGTCGGCGGAGCCCCGGGCACCGCACCCGACATCGTCGCCATCAACCTGGACTTCGGCTGGTCCCGCCCGATCCAGGACCCGGTGGCGTACGCCGAGCAGCTGCACCCGGAGGCGCGCTACCGGCTCAAGCACCGGGGCGGCAGCTTCGTGGTGATGGAGCGCACGACACCGGAGCCGACAAAGATCCCGGGCGTGGGCGACGGCTGAGCGGAGCCCCCCGGACATGCCGCGAGGGCCGCACCCGATCACGGGGTGCGGCCCTCGCGGCATGTCCGGAAGGGGCCGGGAAGGAGCGTCAGTTGGCCTTGACGACCACGGACGAGCAGACCTTGTCCGCGAACGTCTGCTTCTTCTCGTCCCACAGCGGCCACAGCCAGCCGATGTAGCAGGCGAGGCTGTCCAGGAAGTGGGCCAGGCGGCGGACGAAGGCCATGCCGAAGCCGAGCGGACGGCCGTCGGCCTCGCGCAGCAGGCGGATACCCACGGCCTTCTTGCCGATCGTCTGGCCGGTGGTGCCCTCCTGGTACAGCTGCCAGATGGCCACGGCGATGAGGCCGAGGAAGCCGATGACGGCGAGGATCGCGCCGAAGGACTCGCCGACCGCGCCACCGATGATGACGAGGATGTACGGGACCATCATGACGAGCCCGTCGACGATCAGGCCGCCGAAGCGCAGACCCCAGTGGGCCAGCTCCGGCATGCCGCCGCCGTAACCGGGCTGCTGGCCGCCGTAACCCTGCTGCTGCGGGTAGGCCCCGTACGGCTGGCCGGGCTGCTGCTGCGGGTAGCCGTAGCCCTGCTGCGGGACGCCCTGCGGAGCCTGCTGCGGATAGCCGTAACCGGGCTGTCCCTGCGGCGGGCCCTGGGGAGGCTGGCCGGGCTGCTGCCCGTACGGGTTGTTCGGGTCGCCGAAGCTCATAAGGGTGTTCCTTCAACAGACGTGTGGGGACGAGATGGCCACACGGAGGAAGGACATCGATCAGCGGCCCGCCCCCCGTACAACCGCGGCCTTCATCGTTATGAGCGGGACCCTTGTTTGTCCAGTCCGGGGCCCGGGACGTTGTGCAAGTGCAATGTCCCGCACGGGCGTGGCACCGGCAATTGGTATGCGGGCGGGGTCATCCGCGAGGATGGGACCATGACTGCCCAGATTCTCGATGGCAAGGCCACCGCTGCCGCGATCAAATCCGATCTGACCGTCCGTGTGGCGGCCCTCAAGGCCCAGGGGATCACTCCCGGCCTCGGAACCCTGCTCGTCGGGGACGACCCGGGCAGCCGGTGGTACGTCAACGGCAAGCACCGCGACTGCGCCCAGGTCGGCATCGGTTCCATCCAGCGCGAACTCCCCGACACCGCCACCCAGGAGGAGATCGAGGACGTCGTCCGGGAGCTGAACGCCAACCCGGAGTGCACCGGCTACATCGTCCAGCTGCCGCTGCCCAAGGGCATCGACACCAACCGGGTCCTGGAGCTGATGGACCCGGCGAAGGACGCCGACGGGCTGCACCCGATGAGCCTCGGCCGCCTCGTCCTCAACGAGACCGGCCCGCTGCCCTGCACCCCCCAGGGCGTCGTCCAGCTGCTCCGCGCACACGGTGTCGAGATCAACGGGGCGCACGTCGTGGTCGTCGGACGCGGCGTCACCATCGGCCGGTCGATCCCGCTGCTGCTGACCCGCAAGTCGGAGAACGCCACGGTGACCCAGTGCCACACCGGCACCCGGGACCTCTCCTCGCACCTGCGCCAGGCCGACATCATCGTCGCCGCCGCCGGGGTGCAGCACCTCATCAAGCCCGAGGACGTGAAGCCGGGCGCGGCCGTGCTCGACGTCGGCGTCAGCCGGGACGCGGACGGCAAGATCGTCGGCGATGTGCACCCGGGGGTCCGCGAGGTGGCCGCCTGGGTCGCCCCGAACCCCGGGGGCGTCGGCCCGATGACCCGCGCGCAGCTGCTGGTCAACGTGGTCGAGGCGGCCGAGCGGGCCGCCGCCGAGGCCGCCGACGCCGCCGCCGCGGGCTGACGGCCGGATCCGGAGGGAGCCCCCATGGGTGCTGGTAGGAGTCCGGCCGACCCCGCCCCGGCGGGCCGGGTGACGGACGAGCCGGAGGAGCCGGACCGGGCCGAGGCCGACGGGCGCAGCGGTCGCGGCGAGGGCGCTTCCGACGCGGGCGCGGGCCGCGCGGCAGCCGACGGGCCTTCCGGCACGGGCGCTTCCGGTGAGGCCGACGGGCAGCGCGGTCGCCAGGAGGGTGCCTCTGGCGATGCCGCCGACGGGCAGGGCGGTGCGGGCGCATCCGGCGGCTCCGCCGGGCAGAGCGACGCCCCGTCGGCCGATGAGTCCGCGCCGGCCGACGGGCCCGAGCCGACCGGTCGGCCTCGCCGGTCGCGGCGGTTCCCCCGGTTCACCCGGGACACCGCCCGGCCCGAGGGCGGCGGCCGGGCGGCGTCCGGTGACGCACCCGCCCCGGCCCGGCAGTGGCCGCTGCTCACCGTGCTCTGCGCGGCGGGCCTCGGCCTGCTGATCGTGGTCCTGGACCCGTTCGACCAGGCGTTCCGCATCGGCACCATCCTGATCGGCGGCGCGCTGATCACCGGTGCCGTGCTGCGCTGGGTGGTGCCCTCGGTCGGGATGCTGGCGGTACGGTCCCGCTTCACCGACCTCGTCACGTACGGGGTGATGGGCACGCTGATCGTGCTGCTCGCCCTGGTCGCCCAGCCCGAGCCGTGGCTCGACGTCCCGATCCTGGAGGACGCGGTCCGCTTCACGATCCGCTAGGCCCTGTCGTCGAACTGGCGCTGGGCCGTGCCCGGCGGATCAGGCCCGCGGTGTCCGTCCCCACCCCCGAGGGGGGACGGACACCACGGCGGAACGGGGCCTACCGGTAAGAAGCCCCGGTATGCGGCGAGATGGGCTGCCTTGCCCCGTCCCGACTCCAGCGTCATGGACATGAAAGACGGGAACAAGCGTTCACTGTGGCCTGTGGCACGGAAGTGACCATTCCGGCACGGTGTGATCGCCGCGCAACGATGGCAGACTGGCACGGCACACCGAGCGGCACGGAGCAGGCAGAGCAGTGGCCGGGCAAGGACCGGCGCAGTGTTCGAGGCGCGTGAAGATGCGTACCCCGTCCCGAATGCTCCCGTGCGCCCCCTCGTCAGGAACTGACACCCTGGATTCGCGCATCCTCGTGGGTAGTCCGGTGGACGGTCCGGAACGGGCCGACGGCGGACGGACCGGGGGATGCGCGGGCCGGAGGACCGGTCGCAGCGGGGCACAGCAAGCACGTCCGGGGGACATGAGGGGGGAAGGGAAAACGCCATGCCTCGTTGGAAGGCACTGCCCGAAGAGCTCGACCCGCAGATCAGGGAGTTCGCCAGCCAGTTGCGCCGGCTCGTCGACCGCAGCGGACTGAACATCAACGCCGTGGCCGACCGCACGGGTTACAGCAAGACGTCCTGGGAGAGGTATCTCAACGGACGGCTGCTCGCCCCGCGCGGGGCCGTCGTGGCGCTCGCCGAGGTGACGGGCACCCCGCAGCACCACCTCACGACCATGTGGGAGCTGGCGGAGCGGGCCTGGAGCCGGGCCGAGATGCGCCATGACATGACGATGGAGGCCATCCGCATCACGCAGGCCCGCGCCGCGCTCGGTGAGCTCGGCACGGCGGCCCCCGGCGCCCCGGCGGGCGGCCGGTCCGGCCGGTCCGCCGGCGGCGGCCGGCACGGCGCGTCCGGTTCCGGAGCACGGGTTCCCACCGCCGCGGGCCCGGCCGGTACGGACGCCCCGCCCCGCGACGCCCACGGCAAGGGCCCGTACGGCGGCGGCGCCTACGAGCCCGGCGACGACGACACGCGCCGGCTCATCCTCCCCACCCAGCGCGGCACCGCACCGGCCCCCGCCCGCCACCCGGACCGGCCGTACGACGGCGTGCCGAACCAGGGCGCGCGGCGACCGGAGCGGAACGCGCCGGGGAACGCCGACGGCGCCTCCGGCTCCGGCCGGAAGGCCGGCGGCACCGGACCGGGCAACGCCCCCGGAGGCCGCCGGAAGGGCCTCATGCTCGCCGTCGGAGCCGTCGGCGCGCTGATCGTCGTGGTCGGCGCGGTGCTGCTGGCACCGGGCGGCGACGAAGCGGCCAAGGCGACCCCGCCCCCGTCGGCGACCCCCACCACGGGGGCGACCGAGCTGCCCCTGGGCGTCGAGTGCAGCGGTGCGGACTGCGCCGGGCAGGACCCCGAGGCGATGGGCTGCGGCGGCGAGTTCGCCCGTACGGTGGCCAGCGCCGTGGTCGGCGGCAGCAAGGTCGAGGTCCGCTACAGCAAGGTCTGCTCCGCCGCCTGGGCCCGCCTCACCGAGGCGGCGATCGGCGACACCGTGCAGATCACCGGGGGTGCCGACCCCCAGAACGGCGAGGTCATGGGGGACACCGACGCGTACACCCCGATGGTCGCGGTGAAGAAGGCGTCCGACGCCGAGGCCTGCGCCACGCTCACCTCGGGCACGAAGGGCTGCACCGGGCCGGGCGAGTGACACCGGTGCGGCGGGGGGCGGGCGGTCCGGTCCGGCCGGGTCCGATAGCCTGACCGCTGGAAATCTCTTCACGTCAAGATTGGTCGTCAGGCCAGGCCGGGCGGAAGAGGTGTCCAGCACCAGGGTCCGGCACCAGGGGCCGGGACCCCCACCGCCAGCTGTCTAAACGGAGACCGCCATGACCCGCACTCCCGTGAATGTCACCGTGACCGGCGCAGCCGGCCAGATCGGCTACGCGCTGCTCTTCCGCATCGCCTCCGGCCACCTGCTCGGCCCGGACGTGCCGGTCAACCTGCGCCTCCTGGAGATCCCGCAGGGCCTCAAGGCCGCCGAGGGCACCGCCATGGAGCTCGACGACTGCGCCTTCCCGCTGCTCCGCGGTATCGAGATCACCGACGACCCCGACGTCGGCTTCGCCGGTGCGAACGTCGCCCTGCTCGTCGGCGCCCGCCCGCGCACCAAGGGCATGGAGCGCGGCGACCTGCTCGCCGCCAACGGCGGCATCTTCAAGCCGCAGGGCAAGGCCATCAACGACCACGCCGCGGACGACATCAAGGTTCTCGTCGTCGGCAACCCGGCCAACACCAACGCGCTCATCGCGCAGGCCGCCGCCCCGGACGTACCGGCCGAGCGCTTCACCGCGATGACCCGCCTGGACCACAACCGCGCGATCTCGCAGCTGGCCGCCAAGACCGGCGCCGCCGTCTCCGACATCAAGAAGCTGACGATCTGGGGCAACCACTCGGCCACCCAGTACCCGGACATCTTCCACGCGGAGATCGCCGGCAAGAACGCGGCCGAGGTCGTCAACGACGAGGTGTGGCTGGCCGACACCTTCATCCCGACCGTCGCCAAGCGCGGCGCCGCGATCATCGAGGCCCGTGGCGCGTCCTCCGCCGCCTCGGCCGCCAACGCGGCCATCGACCACGTGCACACCTGGGTCAACGGCACCGCCGAGGGCGACTGGACCTCGATGGGCATCCCGTCGGACGGCTCCTACGGCGTCCCCGAGGGCATCATCTCCTCCTTCCCGGTCACCACGAAGGACGGCAAGTACGAGATCGTCCAGGGCCTGGACATCAACGAGTTCTCCCGTGCGCGCATCGACGCGTCGGTCAAGGAGCTCACCGAGGAGCGCGACGCGGTCCGCGAACTCGGCCTCATCTGAGCCGCAGCCGCACCCGCGGATACGTCGAGCGCCCTCGGCAGCAGCTGCTGCCGAGGGCGCTCGCGCGTGGTCAGCTCTTGAAGTCGCCCGGCGTGTAGTGGCCGGGGGCCAGCCGGCCGGTGACGCCGAAGCGGTTCCAGGCGTTGATCACGGTGATCGCCGCGATCAGCTGGGCCAGCTCGGTCTCCTCGAAGTGCTGGGACACCTCCGCGTACACCTCGTCCGGGACGAAGCCGTCGGTGAGCACGGTGACCGCCTCGGTCAGCGCGAGCGCCGCCAACTCCTTCCCGGTGTAGAAGTGCCGCGACTCCCGCCAGGCGCTGAGCTGGATGATCCGCTCGGCGGACTCGCCCGCCGCGAGCGCGTCCTTGCTGTGCATGTCCAGGCAGAACGCGCACTGGTTGAGCTGCGAGGCGCGGATCTTCACCAGCTCGACCAGGACGGGGTCCAGGCCCTGGCGGGCGGCGATGTCGAGCCGGACCATCGCCTTGTAGACGTCCGGGAGCAGCTGGGAGACGGAGATCCGCTGCGGCTCCTCGGGGGCGAGGCCGGCGGGGGTGTGGTGGTGGCTGTGCGAGGTGGTCATGGAGACGACGCTACGGCCCCGGTGGCCCCCCGGTATGGTCCATTGGCATGACGGATTCCTGGGCCACTTTCGGCGCGGACCTGCATCTGGAGCCGGTCGGCCAGGGGCTGCGCAGCGGGTTGATGGAGGCGCTGCGCGAGGCGGTGCGCACCGGCCGCCTCGCCCCCGGCACCCGGCTGCCGTCCTCCCGGGCGCTCGCCGCCGATCTGGGCGTCGCCCGCAACACGGTCGCCGACGCCTACGCCGAACTGGTCGCCGAGGGCTGGCTCACCGCCCGCCAGGGCTCCGGGACCCGGGTCGCCCAGCGGTCCGCGCCGCGCCGCACGGACCCGGCGGCGGCCCCCGCCCGGCCGGTCCGGTCCGGGGCCGGGTACGACCTGAAGCCCGGCACGCCCGATCTGTCCGGCTTCCCGCGCACCGCCTGGCTCAGGGCCGCCCGCAAGGCGCTCACCGCCGCGCCCGACGAGGTCTTCGGCTACGGCGACCCGCAGGGCCGCGTCGAACTGCGCACCGTGCTGGCCGAGTACCTGGCGCGGGCCCGCGGCGTGTACGCCGACCCGGAGCGCATCGTCATCTGCGCCGGCTTCGCCCACGGGCTCGCGCTGCTGGGCCGGGTGCTGCGCCGCCGCCGGGTCCGGGAGGTCGCCGTCGAGTCGTACGGCCTCGACCTCCATACGGACCTCCTCACCGACGCCGGACTGCGCATCCCGTGCCTGCCGCTGGACGAGCGCGGCTCCCGCACCGGCGACCTGGCCGCGCTGCGCGGAGCCGGGGCGGTCCTGCTGACCCCGGCACACCAGTTCCCCACCGGCGTACCGCTGCACCCGGACCGGCGGGCCGCCGCCGTCGACTGGGCCCGGTCCACCGGCGGGCTGATCCTGGAGGACGACTACGACGGGGAGTTCCGGTACGACCGGCAGCCGGTGGGCGCGCTCCAGGGCCTCGACCCGGAACGGGTGGTCCATCTCGGCACCGCCAGCAAGTCGCTGGCCCCGGGGCTCCGCCTGGGCTGGATGGTGCTGCCCCGGCACCTGGTCGGCGAGGTGATGGCGGCGAAGGGCATGGCCGACCGGGTCTCCGGCTCGCCCGACCAGCTGACCCTCGCGGAGTTCATCGCCTCGGGGGCGTACGACCGGCATGTGCGCTCCATGCGGCTGCGCTACCGCCGCCGCCGCGACCAGCTCGTCGCGGCGCTCGCGGACCGCGCGCCGGGCATCGAGGTCAGCGGGATCGCGGCCGGGCTGCACGCGGTCCTCGAACTCCCCGCGGGCGCCGAGCGCTCCGTGATCCAGGCTGCCGCCTTCCAGGGCCTGGCGCTGGAGGGCCTGTCCCGCTACCGCCACCCGGACGCCCCGGCCACCCGCGACGCCCTGGTGATCGGCTACGGCTCGCCCTCCGAGAGCGCCTGGGCGGGCGCGCTGGACGCCCTGTGCCGGGTGCTGCCGTAAGCCTCCTGTCCGCTTCCTTCGAGAACCCAGGTTTCGGACCGGCCGTACGTCGAACTAGTCTGACAAGAGGTCCGGTTGCGCGTGACGCGAACGAGAAGCCGGATCCGATCGCGTATCACGGGGGAGAGACCGAACATGGCCGGACGAAGGCTGAGGTCGAGCACGGTCGTGCTCGGCGGCATGGGGCTGCTCGCCCTGACGATCACGTCCTGCGGCTCGGAGCCGGACAAGCGCTGCGCCGACCGCACGACCCAGAAGACCCTGCCCAGCTCCGAATGCCGCAGTGGCGGCAGCGGTTCGTACTACTACGGCGGTGGCAAGGGCAGCGACGGCAAGGTGCAGGGCGGCAGCTTCGACAAGTCCGCCGTCGACCGCGGCGGTTTCGGCTGCTCGAAGTCCGGCGGGGGCTGAGCGACGATGGAGCGCCGCACGATCGAGCCGCGCCCCGGCTGGCAGGAGACCGTCGAGGCGCAGGGCGTCGTCTACCCGCTCACCCGCTACCCCGACGACTCGCTCCGCCCGTACTGGGACGAGAGTGCCTACTACGTCTTCTCGCTGCCCGAGGTCGAGGCGCTGGAGGAGGTCGTCGAGGAACTGCACACGATGAGCCTGGCCGCCGCCGCGCACATCGTCGACCACGACCGGTTCGCCGAACTCGGCATCACCGACCCGCGGCTGGCCGGACTCGTCGCCGAGTCCTGGCGCCGCCGTGCCGAACTGCCTTCCGTGTACGGGCGGTTCGACCTGCGCTACGACGGGAGCGGCCCGGCGAAGCTGCTGGAGTACAACGCCGACACTCCGACCTCGCTGGTGGAGGCGGCGAGCGCGCAGTGGTTCTGGATGGAGGACCGGTTCCCCGGGGCGGACCAGTGGAACTCCCTGCACGAGCGGCTGGTCGACGCCTGGAAGCGGCAGGCACCCCTGCTGCCGCCGGGCCCGCTGCACTTCGTCCACTCCGACGGCGACGAGATCGGCGAGGACCTGATGACGGTCGCGTATCTGCGCGAGACCGCCGACCAGGCCGGCCTGGAGACGCACGCGCTGTCCGTCGAGGAGATCGGCTGGGACCGGCTGTCGGGCCGGTTCGTCGACGACCGGCTGCGCTTCATCCGCAGCTGTTTCAAGCTCTACCCCTGGGAGTGGCTGGCCACGGACCGCTTCGGCCCGCAGGTCCTGGACACCCTCGACAACGGGGGCGGCTCCGGCACCACCTGCTGGATCGAGCCCGCCTGGAAGATGCTGCTCTCCAACAAGGCGCTGCTGGCGATCCTCTGGGAGCTGTATCCCGGCCACCCGAACCTGCTGCCCGCCTACCTCGACGGCCCGCGCGAGCTGGCCGGGCCCGACGGGGCGGGGTACGTCTCCAAGCCGCTGCTGGGCCGCGAGGGCGCCGGGGTCGATCTCCACGGCCCCGGCTCCCCGCCCGTCCCGCGCGACGAGCCGTGCTGCTACCAGGAGCTGGCCCCGCTGCCCGAGATCGACGGCAACCGGGTGGTGCTCGGCGCGTGGACCGTCGAGGACGAGGCGGCGGGGCTCGGCATCCGGGAGTCGGCGGGGCCGGTCACGGACGAGTACGCCCGCTTCCTGCCCCACGTCCTCCTCTGAGAGCCGCGTCCTACCCGGCGCTCAGCACCGCACGGAGCCGGTCCAGGCCCCAGTCCAGGTCCTCCTTGGAGATCACCAGCGGCGGGGCGATCCGGATCGTCGAGCCGTGGGTGTCCTTCACCAGCACCCCCTGCTCCATCAGCTTCTCGGAGATCTCCCGGCCGGTGCCGAGCGCCGGAGCGATGTCCACCCCCGCCCACAGCCCCCGGCCGCGCACCGCCTCCACCGCGCCGCCGCCCGTCAACAGGCCCAGCTCCCGGTGCAGATGGTCGCCCAGCTCGGCCGCCCGCTGCTGGTACTCGCCGGTCCGCAGCATCGCGACCACCTCCAGCGCCACCGCGCACGCCAGCGGGTTCCCGCCGAAGGTGGAACCGTGCTCGCCGGGCCGGAACACCCCCAGCACGTCCGCCGACGAGACCACCGCGGAGACCGGCACCACCCCGCCGCCCAGCGCCTTGCCGAGCACGTACATGTCCGGCACCACACCCTCGTGGTCCAGCGCGAACGTCTTCCCGGTCCGGCCCAGGCCCGACTGGATCTCGTCCGCGATGAACAGCACGTTCCGCTCGCGGGTCAGCTCGCGCACGCCGGGGAGATAGCCGGCCGGCGGCACCAGCACCCCCGCCTCGCCCTGGATCGGCTCGATCAGCACCGCCACGGTGTTCTCGGTCATCGCCTCCCGCATCGCGGTGAGATCCCCGTACGGGACGATCTCGAAGCCCGGGGTGTACGGGCCGAAGTCGGCCCGCGCCTCCGGGTCGGTCGAGAAGCTGACGATCGTCGTCGTGCGGCCGTGGAAGTTGTCCGAGGCCACGATGATCTTGGCCATGCCGTCCGGCACGCCCTTGACCCGGTAGCCCCACTTGCGGGCGGTCTTCACCGCGGTCTCCACGGCCTCCGCCCCGGTGTTCATCGGCAGCACCGTCTCCATGCCGCACAGCGCCGCCAGCTCCGTACAGAAGTCGGCGAACCGGTCGTGGTAGAAGGCCCTGGACGTCAGCGTGACGCGTTCCAGCTGGGCCTTGGCCGCGTCGATGAGCCGGCGGTTGCCATGGCCGAAATTGAGCGCCGAATACCCGGCGAGCATGTCGAGGTAGCGGCGGCCCTCGACATCGGTCATCCAGGCGCCCTCGGCCGAGGCCACGACGACCGGCAGCGGATGGTAGTTGTGCGCGCTGTGCGCCTCGGCGGAGGCGATGGCGGTTTCCGTGGTCGACACGGGGTCTCCGTTCGTCGTGCGGCTGGGCGGCGGGTGGTGCCCACTTTGTATCGTCGGCCGGGACCCGCGCCGGGAAACCTTCATCCGGCGGCGCGCCCGCCGTCGCACGCCGGGCGCGCCGGAATGTGGGGTTCGTCTCAGCCGTGCGCTCCCGTGCTCCGGGACCGTGCGGTGACGCGCCCTTCCCGCCCCGCACCGGCTGCCGGAGATGCCCCGGGCACCTGAGACAATGGGGCCATGGCCTCTGATCGCCCTTCGCTCCCCACTGACCAGCCGCAGACGGGCCGCACCGGTGCGGCCGCCCGTCCGCGCGTGCTCTCCGGGATCCAGCCCACCGCAGGCTCGTTCCACCTAGGCAACTACCTGGGCGCGGTGCGCCAGTGGGTGGCGCTGCAGGAGAGTCATGACGCCTTCTACATGGTCGTGGACCTGCACGCGATCACGATCCCGCAGGACCCGGCCGAGCTGCGGGCCAACACCCGGCTCGCGGTGGCGCAGCTGCTGGCGGCCGGTCTGGACCCGGAGCGGTGCACGCTCTTCGTCCAGAGCCATGTGCCCGAGCACGCCCAGCTCGGCTGGGTGATGAACTGCCTCACCGGCTTCGGCGAGGCCTCCCGGATGACGCAGTTCAAGGACAAGTCCGCCAAGCAGGGCGCCGACCGGGCCACCGTCGGCCTCTTCACCTACCCGGTGCTCCAGGTCGCCGACATCCTGCTCTACCAGGCGAACCAGGTCCCGGTGGGCGAGGACCAGCGCCAGCACATCGAGCTGACGCGCGATCTCGCCGAGCGGTTCAACGGCCGGTACGGACAGACGTTCACCGTCCCCGCGCCGTACATCCTCAAGGAGACGGCGAAGATCTTCGACCTCCAGGACCCGGCGGTCAAGATGAGCAAGTCGGCCTCCACGCCGAAGGGCCTCATCAACCTGCTCGACGATCCGAAGGCCACCGCCAAGAAGGTGAAGAGCGCCGTCACCGACACCGACACGGTCATCCGCTACGACGCCGAGAAGAAGCCGGGCGTCAGCAATCTGCTCTCGATCCTCTCCACCCTCTCCGGCAGCCCCGTGGAGGATCTGGAACGCAGTTACGAGGGCAAGGGCTACGGCGCGCTGAAGACCGACCTGGCCGAAGCCATGGTGGAATTCGTCACTCCCTTCCGGGCCCGCACCCAGGAATACCTGGACGACCCGGAGACGCTGGACTCCATCCTGGCCAAGGGAGCGGAGAAGGCCAGGGCGGTCGCCGCGGAGACGCTGGCACAGACGTACGACCGGATGGGCTTCCTGCCCGCGAAGCACTGAGTCCAAGGGCCCTGGCGAGATCATGGCCGCAGGGGTCACACTTGCGGCGGAACGCGCGGGCCGGACACCCGGCCCGCGCGGCATGACCGAAAACCGACCATCGACGACGGAGGAGAACGACGTGGGGACCGTAACGCTCGGCGTTTCGATCGCGGTCCCGGAGCCCTACGGCAGCCTGCTCCAGGAACGCCGCGCGAGCTTCGGGGACCCTGCCGCCTACGGCATTCCCACCCACGTCACCCTGCTCCCGCCGACGGAGGCGGACGCGGCGGACCTGCCCGCGATCGAGGCGCATCTCGACACGATCGCCACGGCCGGCCGGCCGTTCCCGATGCGGCTGTCGGGCACCGGCACCTTCCGCCCGCTCTCGCCGGTCGTCTTCGTCCAGGTCGTCGCGGGCGCCTCGGCCTGCTCCTGGCTCCAGAAGCGGGTCCGGGACGCCTCCGGGCCCCTGGTCCGCGAGCTCCAGTTCCCGTACCACCCGCACGTCACCGTGGCCCACGGCATCTCCGAGGAGGCCATGGACCGGGCCTACGAGGATCTCGCCGACTACGAGGCCGCCTGGACCTGCGGTTCCTTCGCCCTGTACGAGCAGGGGCCGGACGCGGTCTGGCGCAAGCTCCGCGACTTCCCCTTCGGCGGAGGCGGCGGCGTGCCCGCCGTCCCCGCCCAGGGCGGCTACACCATCGAAGCGTCGTCGTCGGCCCCGTCGCTGCGGCCCTGAGAGCACCCTGCCCCGGCCCGACAGGCCGGACCGGCAGCCTCAGAGCGGCAGCCGCCGGAACAGCGGGCGCGGCATGTGCCGCAGCGCCGCCATCACCACCCGCAGCGAACCGGGCACCCACACGGTCTCCGAACGCCGCCGCAGCCCCGTGACGATCGCCGCCGCGACCTCCTCGGGCCCGGTCGCGAGCGGCTGCTCCGGCAGCCCCGCCGTGGCCCGGGTCCGGACGAACCCCGGCCGGACCACCATCACCTGCACCCCGGTCCCCTGGAGCGCGTCGCCGAGCCCCTGGGCGAAGGCGTCGAGCCCCGCCTTGCTGGAGCCGTAGATGAAGTCCGCGCGCCGGGCGCGCTCCCCGGCCACCGAGGACAGCACCACCAGCGAACCGTGCCCCTGCGCCTGCAGTGCGCCGGCGCACACCAGCCCGGCGGAGACCGCCCCCGTGTAGTTGGTCTGGGCGACCCGGACCGCGGCCATCGGCTCCTCCTCGTCCCGCGCCTGATCGCCGAGGACCCCGAACGCCATCAGCACCACGTCGATGTCGCCCTCCGCGAAGACCTTGCCGAGGGTGGCCTCGTGGGAGGCGGAGTCCAGCGCGTCGAAGTCGACGGTGTGCACGTCGGCCCCGCGCCCGCGCAGTTCGGCGGCGGCCGCGTCCAGGGCGGGGGAGGGGCGCCCGGCCAGCCAGACGCGGCGGGTGCGCAGGGCGATCAGCCGACGCGCGGTGGCCAGGGCGATCTCGGAGGTCCCGCCGAGGACGAGCAGGGACTGCGGGGCGCCGAAGGCATCCTTCACGGAAATCTCCTGGTCAGATGGGGTGGGATTCTTTGAGCGCCGGTCACAGTCCGAGCCGCCGCGACAGGTCCGAGCGGAACGCCCCCGTCGGGTCCAGCCGCGCCCGCAGCTCCCGGAACTCCGCCAGCCGCGGGTACATCGCGGCCGCCGTCTCCGGCCGCATCCGGGAGTCCTTCGCCAGGCAGACCCGGCCCCCGGCGGCGGCCACCTCCTCGTCGACGCCGTCGAGGAAGAGGGCCAGGCCGGGCAGGGCCGCGGGCAGATCCAGCTCCAGGGACCAGCCGGGCGCGGCGAACGACAGCAGACCGGGATCCGCCGCCCCGAACCGCTGGAGGACGGCCCGCACGGCGGGACTCCGGCGCGCCGCGATCCGGCGCACCACCCGGTGCAGGGTCTCCTCCTGGCCGTACCCGACGGTGAACCGGTAGCGCACCAGACCGCCTCGGCCGTAGAGCGGGCGTACGTCCGGGAGGGCGTCCGACGCGTGGAAGAAGGCGGGGACGGGGCGCAGTTCACCGGTCCGCGCGCGGGGCGTGCCGCGGTAGCGGACCTCGTTGCACAGGGCGGCCGCTGGGCCGAGGAGCCCGCCCGGCAGCGGCGGGAGGCCGGGGAGGAGGGATCTCCCCGGCGCTGCTCCGGGGCGCCGGGAGAGCCGAGTGCGCCCCGCGTGCGCCGGGCGCATATCGGGAGTCGCGTGCTCCCCCCGGGTGAGGACCCCGCGCCCGGTCGCCCGGCCCCGGGCCATCAGATCGACCCAGGCCGAGGCGTACGGCAGCCGGTCGCCGCCCGCGGTGAGACGGGCCAGCAGATCGTCCAGGTCCCCGGCGCGCTCGGTGGAGACCGCCATCAGCCCCGTGGTGACGCGCCGGAGGCGGAGCGTGGCGCCCAGGACCACCCCGGTCAGCCCGAGGCCCCCGGCGGTCGCGTCGAAGAGGGTGGTGCCCGGCAGCACCGTACGCACCTCGCCGTCGGCGGTGAGCAGCTCCAGGGCGCTCACGTGCCGGGTGAACGAACCCGCTCGCCGGTGGTCGAGCCCGGGCAGATCGGAGGCGATCGCCCCGCCGACCGTCACCCTGCCGGTCCCCGGCAGGACCGGCGGCAGCCAGCCCAGCGGCAGCAGGACCCGCAGCAGCCGCTCCAGACTCACGCCCGCGTCGCAGCGCACCACGCCGGCGGTGGCGTCCACCCCGCCGATCCTGGCCAGGCCCGACAGATCGAGCACCGAGCCGCCCGCGTTCTGCGCCGCGTCCCCGGGCGACCGCCCGAGCCCGCGCGCGATGACACCCCGGGGCCCGCGCCCCCGGACGACGGCGGCCGCCTCCTCGTCACCACGGGGGCGGAACCGCACGGCGGTCGTCGGGGCGGTGCGGCCCCAGCCGGTCAAGGACACCGTGTCGACGGACATGAGGGTGACCGTATCGTCCTGGAAATCCGGTTTGCGGCATTGGTGAATTCGCTCACCGGAACGGGTGATGGAGTGAGTGTCAGCGCAGGGTGACGGAGCTCCGCCGGGCGCGTCCGGGAGAGTCCGGGGCGGGGCCCCTGGTGTTCCGGGCTCAGGAGGGTACGCGTGACGTCATGGACTGGCTGAAAAAACTCCCGGTGATCGGGCCCCTGGTCGCCCGGCTGATGGAGACGCACGCCTGGCGTTCCTACGAGCGGCTGGACCGGGTCCACTGGGCCAGGCTCGCGGCGGCGATCACCTTCATCAGCTTTCTCGCCCTCTTCCCGCTGATCGCGGTGGGCGCGGCGATCGCCGCGGCGCTGCTGAGCGACAAGCAGCTCGACACCATCAAGGACAAGCTCGCCGACCAGGTGCCCGGCATCTCCGACCAGCTCGGCATCGACGCTCTGGTCGCCAACGCGGGCACGGTCGGCCTGGTGGCCGGTGCGCTGCTGCTCTTCACCGGCGTCGGCTGGATCGGCTCGCTGCGCGAGTGCCTGCGCGCGGTCTGGGAACTGGACGACGTCCAGGAGGCCAATCCCGTCGTCGCCAAGGTGAAGGACGCCGTGCTGCTGGTCGGCCTCGGCGGCGCGGGGCTCGTCACCCTGGCGGTCTCCACCGTCGGTTCGACGGCGGTCGGCTGGACCGCCGACCAGATCGGCATCCCCGAGGACGGGGCCGGCGGCATTCTCCTGCGGGTGGCCGCGCTGGCGGTCGCGGTCGTCGCCGACTTCCTGCTGCTGCTCTACCTGCTGACCCTGCTGCCCGGAGTGGAGCCGCCCCGGCGGCGGCTGGTGGTAGCGGCGCTGATCGGGGCGGTCGGCTTCGAACTGCTCAAGCTGTTGCTCGGCAGCTACATGAGGGACGTGGCGGGCAAGAGCATGTACGGCGCGTTCGGCGTGCCGATCGCCCTGCTCCTGTGGATCAACTTCACCGCGAAGCTGCTGCTGTTCTGCGCCGCGTGGACGGCGACCGGGAGCAAGGAGGAGGAGGGCGTGGGGCAGACGGACGAGCGGGCCGGGGCGGAGAAGGAAGCCGGGGCGGAGCAGAAGGCCGCCGGGGCCGAGGCACCCGGCGGCTCGACCCGGGCCTAGGGGCTTTCGTTTGGATCAGGTCGGGTCAGAGAGCGGGGTCCGGTGCGTGCAGTTGCAAGGCGGAGGATCGAGGCAACGCGGAGCGTTGGTGATTGACGACAACGCCGCAGATGCGCGTGCCGGGGCCCGCGAGCCCGACATGATCCAAACGAGAGGCCCTAAGACTTGTCTGCGGGCTTGCCGGCGGAGCCGGCCGGCTCCGCCGCCTCCGCGGTCCCACCCGCGTCCTTCGTCTCCGGTGCGTCCGCCGTCGGCGCGGTGCGGCCGCCCAGGCCCGGCAGCGGCCAGCGGCGGTTGACCAGGTACACCGCGGCGGCCACGGCCACCAGCAGACCGCCGATGATCGCCAGGGCGACCCCGGCCCCGCCGGAACCCTTCCCCGTGGAGGCGTGCGTGGCCTCCGCCTGGCCCCCCGTGCCCTGGTCGGCGCCGGCGGCGGGCGCCGCACCCTTGCCGCCGGTCGAGGCGCCGGTGTCCACGGACTTCGGCGGAACGAGCTGGCCGACCGGGGTCACCTTGCCGCTGGCGGCGAAGCCCCAGTCGAGCAGGTGGGCGGCCTCCTTGTAGACGGCGTGGCTCTCCTCCGCGGACGGGTTCATCACCGTGACCAGGAGGACCTTGCCGTTGCGCTCGGCGACACCGGTGAAGGTGTTGCCCGCGTGGGTGGTGTAGCCGTTCTTGACGCCTGCGATGCCCTGGTACGGATCCACGCCGATGTCCCCGGTGATCAGCCGGTTGGTGTTCTGGATCTCGAAGGACTCGCGCTTCTTGCCCTTCTTCTTCTCGCCGGGGAAGTCGGCCGAGGCGGTCGCCGCGTACTCGCGGAAGTCCTTCTTCTGCATCCCGCTGCGGGCGATCAGCGTCAGGTCGTACGCGCTGGAGACCTGGCGCGGCGCGTCGTACCCGTCCGGCGAGACCACCACGGTGTCCAGGGCCTGGAGCTCCTCCGCGTGCTTCTGCATCGCGGCCACCGTCTGCGGGACCCCGCCGTACATCTCGGAGAGGACGTGCACCGCGTCGTTGCCCGACCGCAGGAACACCCCGAGCCACAGGTCGTGGACCGTGTAGGTGTGGTCCTCCTTGATCCCGACCAGGCTGCTGCCCTCGCCGACCCCCGCCAGCTCGCTCTCCGACACCTTGTGGGTCTGGGTGGGCTGGAGGGCGGGCAGCACCGTGTCCGCGAAGAGCATCTTCAGGGTGGAGGCCGGGGGCAGCCGCCAGTGCGCGTTGTGCGCCGCCAGGACGTCCCCGCTCTCCGCGTCCGCGACGATCCAGGACCGGCCCGACAGCTTCTTCGGCAGCACCGGCGCCCCCGCACCCAGGTTGACCTGGGTGCCGGCCTTGCCGAGCTGCTCCCCGCCGAGGCTGGACATCGTGCTCGGCGGCTTCGGCTGTTTGTCGTCGCCCTTGTCCTTGTCGGCCGCTACGGCCGGGCTGAGGACGAAACCGGACAACAAGGCGGCGGATGTGACCGTGAGGGCGATCTTTTTCAGAACAGGCACGGTCGGAAACGTACAGGGCGAAGTTGGGGATGAGGACCCGGACCGGCTGACCCGCCGCAGGGAACGCCAGGACGGCCCCGTTCGGAGGCCACCCCGGAGGAAGGGGCCGGGGGACGACGGCGATACTGGACCCATGAAGCTCAGCCGCCGCGTGTCCTGGTTCCTGCTCGCGTTCGGGGTGTGGAGCTGGTTCATCTGGATCACTTTCGTCAAAAATCTATGGCAGGACGGCAGTGGCCTCGCCTTCGACGACGCGGGTGATCCGACCGGCTACTTCTGGGTGCACCTGCTGCTCGCCGTCACGTCCTTTCTTCTGGGGACGGCGGTCGGCGTGATCGGGTTGCGCGGAGTCCGGGCTTTGCGCGACACGCGCGCATGACGACGGGAACATGGGGAAGCTCGGATGGCTGCAGTGGTCTTCGCTCTGGTGGGGCTCGTCGTGCTGGCGCTGCTCGGCGCCGTGCACCGGTACGTGTGGCGGCGCTTCGTCGGTGACACGACGGCGCCCGGCAGCCGGCTGCGCCGGGCGGGCACCGTCGCCGTCTTCGTCCTGCCCCTGCTGAGCGTCGGCGCCATGACGTCCGGCCGGGTGGGCGCCCCCTTCCGGCTCCAGCAGGCGCTCGCCTGGCCGGGCTTCCTGTGGCTGGCCTGCCTGCTCTATCTGACGCTGGCGCTGCTCGTGGGCGAGGTCGTACGCCCGGTGCTCCTGCGCGTCCTCACCCGGCGGGACGCGGCGCGGGCGGAGGCGGAAACCGGAACGGCTTTGGGAACCCTCACGGAGACTTCCACCACCCCCACGGAGGTCCGGGACGAGGCCCGTCCCCGTACCGAGGACCTGGTGACGTCCGGGTCCGCCGGAGCCTCCGCCCCCTCGGAAGCGGTGGCGCGTACGGCATCCGAGGCTCCCGACCCCGTGGCGGAACCGGAAACGGAACCGGCAGCCACCACCCCCGCTCCCGCCCTGGTCCCCCACCCCTCCCGCCGGCTCTTCGTCTCCCGGGTCGTCGGGGGCGCGGCGGCCGCCGCCGGGCTCGCGACCGTCGGGTACGGGGCCTACGGCGTGCTGCGCGGGCCGAGCGTCAAGCGGATCACCGTCCCGCTCGCCAAACTGCCCCGCGCCGCCCACGGCTTCCGGATCGCCGTGGTCAGCGACATCCACATCGGCCCGATCCTGGGCCGCGCCCACACCCGCCGGATCGTCGACACCATCAACGCGACCTCGCCCGACCTGGTCGCCGTCGTCGGCGACCTCGTCGACGGGTCCGTCGCGGACCTCGGCTCCGCCGCCGAACCGCTGGCCGCCCTGCGCGCCCGGCACGGCAGTTACTTCGTCACCGGCAACCACGAGTACTTCTCCGGCGCCGAGCAGTGGGTCGACCACGTCCGCGAACTCGGTCTGGTCCCGCTGGAGAACGCCCGGGTCGAGATCGAGGGCTTCGACCTCGCCGGCGTCAACGACATCGCGGGCGAGACCGAGGGGCAGGGGCCCGACTTCGGCCGCGCGCTGGGCGACCGGGACCGGGGTCGCGCCGCGGTCCTGATGGCGCACCAGCCGGTCGTCATCCACGACGCCGTCGAGCACGGCGTCGACCTGCAACTCTCCGGCCACACCCACGGCGGCCAGCTCTGGCCCGGTAACTACTTGGCCGAGCTGGCCAATCCCACCGTCGCCGGCCTCGAACGCTACGGCGACACCCAGCTGTTCGTCTCGCGCGGCGCGGGCGCCTGGGGCCCGCCCGTCCGGGTGGGCGCCCCGTCCGACATCACGGTCGTGGAGCTGGCCTCCCGTCAGGCGTAGGCGTTGCGGGTGCGACGGTCCGGAACCCTCCGGTCCGTCATCATGAAATCCACACCGGTGCGTCACCGTCAGCTACGGAAACCCGCAGGTCGAAGGCAGGAAACAGCCTTTTCGGACAGGGCTCCCCGCCCGTGTCCAATAAAAGGCTGTGAGTGCCCCATTTACTCTTCCAGATGTGAAAATCGTGTGATTGGGTAAGCGCGAACATGCGGCGATGTGCGCGTCACAAACGCGACCGCCGAGGTGGGGCTGGTAAGGGAGAGCACGGCAATGCGGTCGGTCCGGGTACGGATTCTCGCGATTCTCGCGGTATTGGTCATAGCGGGCGTCGGTGCCTGGCAACTGCTCCCGTCGGGGGAGGCGAAGACCGACGCGATCACGGTCGGGACGTCGGACGTCGTCACCTCGCTCGACCCGGCCGGCGCCTACGACGCGGGTTCCTGGGCGATCTACAGCAACATCTACCAGTCGCTGATGACCTTCAAGCCCAACGCCGTCACACCGGAACCGGACGCCGCCGAGAGCTGCGGGTTCGTCGGGCAGAAGCTCCAGACGTACCAGTGCAAGCTCCGTGACGACCTGACCTTCTCCAACGGCCGCAAGATCACCGCCGAGGACGTCAAGTACTCCTTCGACCGGATCTTCCGGATCAAGTCGGACGTCGGCCCCGCGGGTCTCTTCCCGACGCTCAAGACGGTGACGACCGAGGGCCGCACCATCACCTTCAACCTGTCCGGCAGGGACGCGACCTTCCCGCAGAAGATCGCCACCGGCGCGGGTGCGATCGTCGACCCCACCAAGTACGCCGGGGACAAGCTCCGTCCGGGCAACCAGGTCGACGGTTCCGGCCCGTACGTCCTCAAGTCGTACGAGCCCGGGAAGAGTGCCGAGCTGGTGCCGAACCTGAAGTACCGGGGCGCGCTCAAGAAGACCGGCGAAGCGGTCGACATCCGCTACTTCAAGACCTCCGAGGAACTCCAGACCTCCTGGGACAACGACGAGGTGGACATCGCCCACCGCCAGCTGCCGGCCGAGACGCTCGCCGACCTCAACGTCAACGACCCGGACGTGCGGGTGACCGAGGCGGCCAGCGCCGAGATCCGCAACATCATCTTCAACTCCCGGGAGGGCTCGCCGTTCGGGCAGAAGAAGGTCCGCCAGGCCGTCGCCGCCCTCCTCGACCGGGGCCCGCTGGTCCGGAAGGTCTACCAGGGCACCGTCGACCCGCTGTACTCGCTGATCCCCACCGGCTACATCGGGCACAGCACCCCCTTCTTCGACGCCTACCCCTCCTCCGACCCGGCGCGCGCCAAGCAGCTGCTGGAGCAGGCCGGAGTGGAGACGCCCGTCGCCATCGACTTCGCCTACCGCGAGGGCGACATGTACACCAAGGAGACCGCCGAGCTCCACCGTCAGCTGGAGAAGGACGGGCTGTTCAAGGTGTCGGTGCAGGCCGTGGAGTGGACGAAGTACCAGAAGGAGTACGCGGCCGGGAAGTACGACATGTACACCGTCGGCTGGTTCCCCGACTTCCCGGACCCCGACACCTTCAGCCAGCCGCTCGTCGGCACCGGCAACGTCCTGCACAGCGGCTACTCCAGCAAGAAGATGGACCAGCTGATCGCCGCCACGCAGCAGTTCAGCGACCGCAGCCGCACGTCGAACGACTTCAAGGAGATGCAGGCGCTCGTCGGCGAGGACGTCCCGCTGCTGCCGCTGTGGCAGAAGAAGGACTACGTCGTCGCCAAGTCCGAGGTCGCCGGCTCCCAGTACCTCTCCGACGGCACCGGCACCTGGCGGCTGTGGGAACTGGCCTGGATCTGACGGGTCCGCCCCGGCCGACGGCCGGAGGCACCGTTTCAGTCCGACGGCCGGGGCCCCGCCCCGGCCGTCGCCGTACCCGGCAGGAACTCCACCAGCAGGCCGTGGATCTGCCGCACCAGCGGGCGCAGCACCCGGAACCGGGAGAGCGCGATGGCCCGGGCGGCGATCGGCGCGGTGCGCTCGACGAGCCGGCGGCTGCGCTCGGCCCCCTCGCTGCGGTCGTACACCCAGAAGAGCACCAGACCCATCTGCATCAGCCACATCAACTGCGGCAGCAGCGGGGCCAGTTCCGGGTCGCTCTTGACGTCCGCTCCGGCGATGCAGCGCTCGTGGATGGAGATCGCCGCGTCGCGGGCGGCCGCCGAGTCCTCCGAGAACGGGGAGAGCGGGCTGTCCGGGTCGGCCGCGTTCTTGAAGAACTGGGCGGCGAAGCGGTGGTACGGCTCCGCCACGTCCAGCCAGCCCAGCAGTACGCCCCTGATCCGTACGGTCAGATCCCGGTCGCCCTCCAGCACCGGCCGGACCGCCGTCGCGTGCTCGTCGGCGATCCGGTCGTAGAAGCCCTGGACCAGGTGCTCCTTCGAGGAGAAGTAGTAGTAGGCGTTCCCGACCGAGACGCCCGCCTCCTGGGCGATGGCCCGCATGGTCGTCCGGTCGTAGCCCCGCTCCGCGAAGAGCCGGAGCGCCGTTTCGAGGATCAGCGTGCGGGTCTGCTCGCTCTTCGCGGCCTTGGCCGGCCTCTTCTCCTGCACGTTCTTCTCTTCCTTCACCACGGGCCCAAGGCTATCGGGGACCCCACGCGCCGCCGGGCGGGGCGGCGCACTCACGCGCCCCGGGGGCGCAGGGCGGGAGGGCCGTCGAACGGTAGCGGGCGGCGGCCAGCACGGTGCCCCGTGCGAAGGGCCGCCCGGCCGGGGTGGTCAGCCAGTGGGCGCGGGCGCGGTACTTGGCGAGCGCCCACAGGCAGACGATCCAGGCGGCCGTCTCCCGGTAGACCTGCCCCAGATCGCCGACCACGGTGATCTCCTGGAGCGTCGCCGCGTGGTCCAGCTCCGGGAACCGCCGCCGCGCCTCCGCCGATCCGGCCGGGACGAGATCCAGCGGCACGAGCTGCGCCTGCCGCTGGAGCCAGCCCCGCAGGTGGACGCAGAGCGGGCACCGCGCGTCGTAGAGCACGGTGAGCCGCCGTACGGGACCGGGCCAGGGGGCCGGGCTCACCGGCCGGCCGCGGGGGCGGTCCACGGGCCCTGGGCCGCCGGCGGAGTCCAGCCCTGCGGCGGGACCGGCGGGGTCTGCTCGCGCTCCAGGGCGCTGCGGCGGCGGATGCGGCTGAGCACCCACACATTGCCCAGGTGCATCACGCCGAGCACCAGGAGGACGACGCCGACCTTCACCGAGAGGGCCTCGAACAACTCGCGGGCGTCGGCCACCCCGTCGGCGTTCTTCAGATACAGCGTGACGAACCCGAGGTTGACCAGATAGAAGCCGACCACGAGCAGGTGGTTCACGGCGTCGGCCAGCTTCTCGTTCCCGTGCAGCACGTCGGCGAGGAAGATCCGCCCGTTGCGGCTGAGCGTGCGGGCGACCCAGACGGTGAGCGCCACGCTGATCAGCAGGTAGATGACGTACGCGACAACAGTGAGGTCCATGCCCCACCCTCCCTTGAACGCGTTCAAAACTGCTCTTGGGCATGACTGTAGCCCCCTTCTTGAACATGTTCAAGAAGGGGGCCAGGGGGGTGGGTCCGTCAGGGGATGGGCAGCGGGCCCTTGGCTCAGATGCTCATGGAACGGGCCTGGTTGAGCTGGCCCATGATCGCGGGGAAGGTGTGCGGGCCCATCGCCGGGATCATCGTGGAGTGGTGCCGGCCGCCACTGGTCACCGTGACCTGGACGAAGCCGGTGGTCCGCTTCTCCTTCATCAGCAGGAACAGCAGCCCGATCAGGCAGAACAGTGCGAAGATGATCGCCAGCACGACCGCGTGCGCCGGGATCTTCTCCTCCGTACGCGACATGTCCGTGGCCGTCCACACCGCGCCCTTGAGCGGCATCGACCCGGACGGGGTGACGATCGCGTCGTTCATCACGGTGATGTCGCCGATCGACAGCACCGGCACCCCGCCCTGGCCCGGCACGCCCTGCGGTACCGGGAGGTACTGGCCGGGCATCGTCGGCTGACCGTGCTGGGGGTACCCGTAACCGGGCCCCGGCTGGGTCGCGGACTCCGGCAGCGGCTGCGGATAGCCGTACGCGGGGGCGCCGCCCGGGTTCGGATAGCCGTACGCCTGGCCGTCCGCGACGGTGGGCTGGTGGCCCGGCTGCTGGGGCGGGCCCCACTTGTAGGCGTCGTCCGCGTACGGATTCGGCTCGCTCACGACGATCCCCGTTCCTTCTCGGTCTTCAGCTCCGCTGAACCGTACCGCCCGCGCGGGCCCGGCGCAGCAACAGGCCCCGCCCCCGGCAGCGGCGAGGCTGCGGGGACGGGGCCCGTCGACGTAACAGGAGTTACGGGAAGGTCAGAAGCGACGCGTGATGAGCGCGCGCTTCACCTCCTGGATCGCCTTGGTGACCTCGATGCCACGCGGGCAGGCGTCCGTGCAGTTGAACGTGGTGCGGCAACGCCACACGCCGTCACGGTCGTTGAGGATCTCCAGCCGCTGCTCGCCGGCCTCGTCGCGCGAGTCGAAGATGAAGCGGTGGGCATTGACGATCGCCGCCGGGCCGAAGTACTGGCCGTCGTTCCAGAACACCGGGCACGAGGACGTGCACGCGGCGCACAGGATGCACTTGGTGGTGTCGTCGAACCGCTCGCGGTCCTCGGCGGACTGCAGACGCTCGCGGGTCGGCTCGTTCCCCTTGGTGACGAGGAAGGGCATGACGTCGCGGTACGCCTGGAAGAACGGGTCCATGTCGACCACGAGGTCCTTGAGGACCGTCAGGCCCTTGATGGCCTCGACCGTGATCGGCTTGTCCGGATTGATGTCCTTGATCAGCGTCTTGCAGGCGAGCCTGTTCTTGCCGTTGATCCGCATCGCGTCGGAACCGCAGATCCCGTGGGCACAGGAACGGCGGAACGTCAGGGTGCCGTCGAGCTCCCACTTGATCTTGTGAAGGGCGTCGAGAACACGCTCCTTCGGGTCGATCTCGATCTGGAAGTCCTGCCACTGGACCTCGTCCGACACCTCGGGGTTGAAGCGGCGGATCCGGAACGTGGCCATGATGAACGGCGAGTCGGCGAAGCCGGCCTCGGCCTTGTCGGTCTTGTCCAGGGTCGGGGTAGCCATCAGTACTTACGCTCCATCGGCTGGTAGCGGGTCGTCACGACCGGCTTGTAGTCGAGCCGGATCGACTCGGCGCCGTCGGCGGCCACCTCGCGGTACGCCATGGTGTGGCGCATGAAGTTGACGTCGTCGCGGTTCGGGTAGTCCTCGCGGTAGTGACCGCCGCGGGACTCCTTGCGGGCGAGCGCGGAGACCGCCATGACCTCGGCCAGGTCGAGCAGGTTGCCCAGCTCGATGGCCTCCAGCAGGTCGGTGTTGAACCGCTTGCCCTTGTCCTGGATGGACACGTTCAGATACCGCTCGCGCAGCTCGGCGATCTTGTCGACCGCCGTCTTGATCGTCTGCTCGGTGCGGAACACCATCACGTTGGCGTCCATGCACTCCTGGAGCTCCAGGCGCAGCGCCGCGACCCGCTCGGTGCCCGTGGAGTTGCGCAGCCGCGCCACCTGGTCGGCGACCAGCTGACCCGGGTTCTCGGGCAGTTCGACGAAGTCGTGCTTCGCCGCGTACTCGGCGGCCGCGATGCCGGAGCGCTTGCCGAAGACGTTGATGTCGAGCAGCGAGTTGGTGCCCAGGCGGTTGGCGCCGTGCACGGAGACACAGGCGACCTCGCCGGCGGCGTACAGGCCCGGGACGACGGTGGTGTTGTCGGCCAGCACCTCGCCCTCGACGTTGGTCGGGATGCCGCCCATGGCGTAGTGCGCGGTCGGCTGGATCGGGATCGGGTCCGTGTAGGGCTCGATGCCGAGGTACGTCCGCGCGAACTCCGTGATGTCCGGGAGCTTGGCGTCCAGCTGCTCCGGCGGCAGGTGCGTCAGGTCCAGGTACACGTGGTCACCGGCCGGACCGCAGCCGCGGCCCTCACGGATCTCGGTGTAGATGGAGCGCGAGACGACGTCACGGGACGCGAGGTCCTTCATGACCGGCGCGTACTTCTCCATGAAGCGCTCGCCGTCCTTGTTGCGGAGGATGCCGCCCTCACCGCGGGCGCCCTCCGTCAGCAGGATGCCCATGCGCCAGATGCCCGTCGGGTGGAACTGGAAGAACTCCATGTCCTCCAGCGGCAGACCGCGCCGGTAGCAGGCGGCCTGGCCGTCACCGGTCAGGGTGTGGGCGTTCGACGTCACCTTGAAGAACTTGCCGGTGCCGCCGGAGGCGTAGATGACCGACTTCGCCTGGAAGATGTGGATCTCGCCCGTCGCCAGCTCGTACGCGACGACGCCGGCGGACTTCTTGACCCCGTCGACCTCGGTGATCAGCTGGTCCAGGACGTAGAACTCGTTGAAGAACTCCACGCCCTCCTTGACGCAGTTCTGGTACAGCGTCTGGAGGATCATGTGGCCGGTGCGGTCCGCGGCGTAGCAGGACCGGCGGACCGGGGCCTCGCCGTGGCTGCGGGTGTGACCGCCGAAGCGGCGCTGGTCGATGCGGCCCTCGGGCGTCCGGTTGAACGGCAGGCCCATCTTCTCCAGGTCGAGGACGGCGTCGATGGCCTCCTTCGCCAGGATCTCGGCGGCGTCCTGGTCGACCAGGTAGTCACCGCCCTTGACCGTGTCGAAGGTGTGCCACTCCCAGTTGTCCTCCTCCACGTTGGCGAGCGCGGCGGCCATGCCGCCCTGCGCCGCGCCCGTGTGGGAGCGGGTGGGGTAGAGCTTCGTGAGCACGGCGGTGCGGCTGCGCTTGGTGGCCTCGATGGCCGCGCGCATGCCGGCGCCGCCGGCGCCGACGATGACGGTGTCGTACTTGTGGATCTGCATGGTTTTCCTCTGGTCCCTCTGTCCCGGCGCCTAGCGGATGTTCGGGTCGAAGGTGAAGATCACCAGCGTGCCCAGCAGGACGGTGAACACCGTGGCGGTGTACAGGAGCATCTTCAGCCAGAAGCGGGTGTTGTCCCGTTCGGCGTAGTCGTTGATGACCGTACGGAGGCCGTTGGCGCCGTGCAGCATGGCGAGCCACAGCATCAGCAGGTCCCAGACCTGCCAGAACGGCGAGGCCCAGCGGCCCGCCACGAAGGCGAAGCCGATCTTGGAGACGCCGCCGTCGAGCACCAGCTGGATCAGCAGGTGACCGATGACGAGGACGGTCAGCACGATGCCCGACAGGCGCATGAAGAGCCAGGCGTACATCTCGAAGTTGCCGCGCGAAGCCTTGGGGGTCTTGCCCGTGCGCTTGCGCGGGGGCTCGATCACCGGGGCCGGGTTGTCGGCGTCGAATCGGCCCAGAGGCCCGACGCCCTCGACATCGCCGATCGCGGCTGCGGAAGAAGTCTCGCTGGACATGGGCCTCAGCTCCCGAAGACGTCGCGTACGGCGTGACCGAGGACGGGGTACAGGGCCCCGACCATCAGCACGATCCAGATGCCCAGCACGGTCCAGAGCATCTGCTTCTGGAAGCGCGGGCCCTTGGCCCAGAAGTCCACGGCGATGATCCGGAGACCGTTCAGCGCGTGGAAGAGAATCGCGGCCACCAGGCCGTATTCGAGGAGGGCGACGATCGGCGTCTTGTACGTGGCCACGACGTCGTCGTAGGCCTCGGGGGAGACGCGGACGAGAGCGGTGTCCAGGACATGTACGAACAGGAAGAAGAAAATGAGGACACCGGTGACTCGATGAGCCACCCACGACCACATGCCTTCCCGGCCGCGGTACAGCGTTCCAGCCGGCACGGAAGAACCCTCCGGGAGCGGGGATTGGGGTCGGCCGGCTTGACTGTCGGTCTGACCCGGCCGGGTACGGTCCACCGGCCCCGGCCATCGTAGCGACGCTTTGTCGGTTCGTTCGCGCCGGGGCCTCTGGTGTGATCAAAGAGGCAATCAAACAGGCACGTACGGGCTAGAGAGTCTCTTGTCGGCCATGCCGGGTTCGCGTGCCCTGGAACCGCTCCTCGATCAGGCCCTGGAGTGCGCGCTCGCCGCTCGGGGTCCGCTACTGCCCGGGGTCCGCGGTCACCAGCTCGACGATCCGGCTCCGGGCGAGTCGGCGCAGCTCCTCGGCGGTCACCGCCCGCTCCTCGTCCACCTCGTGCGTCAGCCGGACCCGGATCCCGGCCAGCACCTGGTCCACGTGCAGGGAGGGGGCGTAGGCGTCCAGGCAGATCACGAAGGCGTGGCCGAACCTGCTCTCGTACGCCGCGTGCGCGGCCCGCAGCGCCAGATGGGCGGCGCGGGGCGCGTCGTGGTGCAGGCAGGGCGCGGGCTCCGCGGCCAGGGCCTCGGCGATGTCGCTGGGCGCGAGGTCGTAGCCCGCCTCGTCGGAGGCGGCCAGTAGAGCGCCGAGATCGGGGTAGGGGCGGTGGGCGGCCATCCGGTGGGCCCAGCGCAGACTGCCGCAGCACTCCAGGAAGGCCGCCTCGGCGGCGGCGAAGGGGAGGCTGTTGAAATGGGCCAGGCCGACGGCATGATCGACCGGCGCCCCGTCGGCGGGCGCCGCCGGGGCATCGGCCGGGACCGGGTGGCGCGGCTGCACGGGCACGGCCGACCGGCCGGCCGGGGGCGCGGATCGCTTCGGCAGGCCGGCGGGGGACTCGCTGGACCTGGACAGCGTGGACTCCTCGTATCAATGACAGCTGTGACCCGGTGGGCCCTGATCCCGCGAAGGGCCCGCAGGGGTACACGAAGGTCTTCCGTCCCTGAAAGACAGACGGGAGCGCAAGGAGGTTGCGCGGGGTGGGAGTGAAGAGGGAGACGAATGTGCCGCAACGCTAACGAGACCGGCCGGCGGCCGTCCGACGGACCGCGGAAGAATCACCCGAACGGGAGAGTTTCGGAACGTGTGATGGACGTCTGACCTGCGTCGGCCGGGGTTCCGTCCGGTCGCTCGCCGTCTTCGATGGGCGAGGCCACGGTAAAAATGCCAGCCTTGCACCCTATTCACTCGTTTCACTCGTCCTTGACCCCTCAACGGAGGAATCCGCCCGATGTCGCCCACGCGTGGTGCCCTTGTCACCGGCGCGGCTGCCACGGCCGCAGCCGCCGTCGTCCTCACCGTCGTCGTCTGGCCGGACGGATCCGGCAGCGGACCCTCCGGTGACACGGCGTCGCCCTCCGGGACCTCCGCCGAGGCCGCCGCCCCGTCGCCCTCCCGCAGCTACCCGGTGTCCAGCACGCCGAGCACGATCCCCGCGGTGCGCGAACACACCGCGGCCCGGGGGCCCGGCTGGCAGCCGGGCAAGGACAGCACCGTCGTCATCGCCAAGGGCAGCCAGGTGCTCGCCGACGAGGCGCAGCTGCTCGCCAAGGAGCTGAAGATCCGCTACCGGGGCGCCGAGCCGGCCCGGACGGGGGACGTCGAGCTGGCGCTCGGCGCCAAGGACGCGGGCCCCACCGAGTCGTACCGGCTCACCGTGCGCGACCGCAAGGTGAAGATCACCGGCCCCGACGAGTCGGGCGTCTTCTACGGCACCCGGACGCTCAAACAGTCGCTCAAGGCGGACGGCACGGTCCCCGAGGGCGTCGTCAACGACCGGCCGGACCGGCCGCAGCGCGGGCTCAACCTCGACATCGCGCGCAAGCACTACAGCGCGGAGTGGATTGAGGACCGCATACGCGAGATGGGCGACCTCAAGCTCAACCAGCTCGGCCTGCACTTCTCCGACGACCAGGCCTTCCGGATCGAGTCGAAGTCCCACCCCGAGGTGGTCTCCGACGAAGCCCTCACCCAGGACGAGGTCCGCCGCATCGTCGGCCTCGCCAACAGCCGGCACATCGAGGTCGTCCCCGAGATCGACTCGCCCGGACACCTCGGCGCGGTGCTGGCCGCCCACCCCGACCTCCAGCTGCGCAACACCGCGGGCGTCGAGTCGAAGGGCTCCATCGACATCTCCAAGCCGGCCGCGGCCAAGCTCATCGACGAACTCCTGGAGGAGTACACCGAGCTGTTCCCGGGGCGGTTCTGGCACCTCGGCGCGGACGAGTACCAGGCGCTGACCGTTCAGAACCCCGCCGCCTCCTACCCCCAGCTCCAGCGGGCAGCCGAGGAGAGGCACGGCGCCGACGCCACCATCGAGGACCTGGCCACCAGCTGGCTGAACGACCGCGCGGACGTCGTCGTCCCCAAGGGCCGGACCGCGAAGGCCTGGAACGACGGGCTCTTCCGGGGCACGAAGGTCAAGGCCGACGAGAACATCGAGATCGAGTACTGGACCGGCAAGGAGATCGGTGCCCGCCCGCCGCAGGAGTACCTCGCCGAGGGCTACAAGATGCTGAACCTCAACGACGAGTTCCTCTACTACGTGCTCGGCGAGCCCAACGACTTCGTCTACCCGACCGGTGAGCGGATCTACGAGCAGTGGACCCCGTTGGTCCTGCGCGGCACCGAACCCGTGGCCGAGCGCTACTCGAAGCAGATCCTCGGCGGCCGGTTCGCCGTCTGGGGCGACCTGCCGAACGCGCAGACCACCGAGCAGGTGGCCAACGGCATCAGGATGCCGCTCGTGGCGACCTCGCAGAAGCTGTGGGACCCGCGGAAGCCCGCGCTCAGCTGGGCGCAGTTCCAGGAACTGGCGAAGCGGACCGGCAGCGCGGGGTGAGGACGAGCGCGAGCCGCCGCTGAAACGGCTGTCCCTCCCCGCCCCCACCTGCGAAGATCCGGGACGGACGGCCCGGCAGCCGCCGGTCTGCGTATCGTCGGCCGCGCGCTCCCGGGGAGGGACGCGCGGCCGTGCACCCACACCGCGTCCCGGGGGGCTTCTCCGTGCTCTGTACCCGTTGCCGTATCCGAACGGCCGTCACCGACGACGGCCTGTGCACCTTCTGCTCGGGCACCCGGCCCCCGCTGCCCGACGGCCTGGTGGCCCCGGCCTCCGGACCCGGGGGCCGGGGCGTGGGCACCTGGCCGCGTTCGCCCGTGGGCCTCGCCCGGGCGGTGACGGCGCTGCTCGGCGTGGTGATCGCCGCCGACCTGTTCGCCATCGGCACGGGGCTGTATCTGCGCGGCCTCTGGCAGCGGCTGGTGAGCGACGGTGCCGTGGACGTCTACGGCGGGGACGGCCGGATGGCCGAGACGCTGTACGGCATCGCGGCGCGCTCCCAGGGCGTGGCGCTGCCGGCCACGGCCGTCGTCTTCATCATCTGGTTCCACCGGACCCGCCGGAACGCCGAGGTCTTCGACCCGTCCGTGCAGCGCATGGGCCCCGGCTGGGCGGTGGGCGGCTGGTTCGTCCCCGTCGCCAACTTCTGGATCCCCTACCGGGTCGCGAGCGGTGTGTGGGAGGCCGGTGCGCAGACCCGTCCGGACGGGGGCCGGCGCACGGTTCCCCGGACCCCGCTCAACCTCTGGTGGGGCGCGTGGGTCGCGAGCCTCCTCCTCACCCGGGTCGCCGAGCGCCTGTGGGAGCGGGCCGAGGACGCGGAAGCGATCGTGCGGGCCGGGGGCCTGGTGGCGGCATCGGACGCGGTGGACATCCTCGCCGCCGTCCTGGCCGTCCTCTACGTCCGCGCCGTGACCGGGATGCAGGTCGAACGGGCCCTGCAGGGACGGGCGCCCGACGGCCCGGCACAAGCCCCGGCCCCGGGAGCACACGAGTGACGCCCACTCCGAAGTGACGATTTTCAGCCATTCGGCGCAGTATCCGGTAGACCGAGGGAGACGTCGATGAGTCTGCTGGAACTGATCGGACGGGCCGACGAGCGCGCGCTGGCCGCCGGTGCCGTGGCCTGCCTGGAACGCTGTCTGCCGCTGCTCGCGGGGCCGGAGGCGGAGCCCTTGCGCCCGCTCTGGGCGAGTTGCGAGAACGGGCAGGATTGGGCCATCCGGCTCGCGGCGGTGCGGACGGCGATGGAGCAGGCGTCCGTCCCCGCCGGCCCGGCCGCGCTCGTCCGGGCCATGCTCGGCGCGGCCCCCTCCGACTTCGCCGCCGTACCGCTGCGGGAGTGGGCCGACGCCTGCTCGCTGGTCGCGCTCCGGGTCCACGGCCGGTTCGACGCCCCGGACGGGGACGCGCCGGCGGACGAGGAGGACCTGCTCAAGGCGGCCCGCAGCGGTGAGCCCGCCGCCGTGGGCCCGCTGGTCGCGGGGGAGCTGGAACGGCAGGTCCGGATCCTGGAGATCCTCGCGGAGACCACCGGCACGGCGGGCAGCGGCGCCGGCCTCCGCAAGGCGCTGGACCTGTCCACGGAGGGCCGCCGGGTGCTGCGCGCGGTCATGTCACGGCGGGCCAGGGGCCGGAGCTGAGGGCCGGGCGGGGCGGCGGCAGGCCCCGCCACCCGGTGCGTGAGCGGCACGGGAGCGGTACGGGTGTCGCGGACGGGCCCGGCCACGACACCCGTACCGATCGGGCCCGGCGTTACTTCGCCGCGTCCAGCGCCGCCAGGGCCTGCGCCCACCCGACGTACTTCAGGGCGGCGAGATCGGCGACCGTCACCACGCCGAACGCCTCCTTGAGCAGGTCGCCCTGACGGTCCGAGACACCCTTGAGCGCGGACACCGGTGCCGCCAGCACCTCAGGCACGCTCTTGTCCGCCCACGCCTTGTCCAGCACCTTGTCCAGGTCGATCGAAGCCACGCGCGTTCCCCTTCTCCCAGTAGATCTACAGACATGTAGAGCTTAGGAGGGGGTGGGCACGGCTCGCCGGGCACCGTCGGGAAATCACCTGCGAAAGTCCGAAAGACGCCCGGTCACCGCTTGCGTGCCTTGGGCAGGTGTCACAGGGACCAGGTGGCGCTGTGCAGCGCGGCGAGCCGTAGGTGGTCCGGCCGCCCATTCCGCCGCCGGGCAGGTGCCAGGCCGGCACGACGCGCAGGTCCGCGTGGCGCTCCCGCGCCTCGGCGGCGGCCCTGTGCAGGGCTGTCAGGAGGACCAGGGGTCTGCGGCGACGGACCGAACATGCCTTCCCCACCCTCCCGTTCCATCTCGTCCCGCCCGTGCCCGAGTACCCGGACCGGACGGGCGGCGCCTTCGGCCCGGTCGAGGTGCTGCCTTCCGTTCTGTGCGTCGGCGTCTTCCGCTCCACGGTGGTCGATCCCGGACGCGACCCGGTGATGCACCGCTCCGCCCTCGTCGTCGCGTGGGTCCAGGCCACCGCGGACGTGCCGTCGGGCGAGGGCGCCGACCCGCGCTGCGCGGTATCGACTGGGGCGCGCCGGCCCGGGACCACGAGCTGTAGGGCCTGTCGTCACGGCCGCGCGCGGCCGCAGCACGGCCCCGCCCGCCGGATGGCGTCAGGCGCGCGTCAAGCGGGCGTCAGGCAGTCGTCAAGGGTGGCTCCGCATTCATATGGACCCCGTCAAGGCGGCTTATCCCCGGGGTGAAGCCGAGGTTTGCTCGTATCGGCCGAACGGCTGATTCCCTTCCTCGCATCCTCAGGAGTTCACGATGGCCGACCTGGCCTTCGTCGCCACCACGATCGCGGTATTCGCGCTGGTGGCTCTCATCGCCCGGGCGGTGACCAGACCATGACCGCCGAGAATATCGTCGGGCTCGTCGTGGCCGTGTCCCTGCTCGGATATCTCGTCCTGGCTCTCCTGTATCCGGAGAGGTTCTGAGCACCGACATGAGTCCCCAGGCCGCTGGACTTCTCCAGCTCACAGCTCTGATAGCCGCCCTCGCCCTGGCCTACCGCCCGTTGGGCGACTACATGGCCAAGGTCTACTCCTCCGAGAAGCACTACAAGCCGGAGAAGTGGATATACAAGGTCATCGGAGCCAATCCGGCCGCCGAAATGCGCTGGCCCGCCTATCTGCGCGGAGTCCTCGCCTTTTCGGCGGTGAGCGTTCTCTTCCTGTATCTGCTGCAACGGATACAGGGATCTCTGCCCGGCTCGCTCGGCTTTTCCTCGATCGACCCGGATCAGGCGTTCAACACCGCCGCTTCCTTCGTCGCCAATACCAACTGGCAGTCGTACTACGGCGAACAGGCCATGGGCCACGTCGTACAGACCGGCGGCCTCGCGGTGCAGAACTTCCTGTCCGCGGCGGTCGGCCTGGCCGTGGCGGTGGCCCTCGTACGGGGCTTCGCCCGCTCCCGTACCGGCGAACTCGGCAACTTCTGGGCCGACCTCGTACGCGGCACCGTCCGCATCCTGGTCCCGATCTCGGTGATCGGCGCGCTCGTCCTGGTCGCCTGCGGGGCGATCCAGAACTTCTCGGGCATCCACCAGGTCGGCCAGTTCATGGGCGGCACGCAGGAGTGGAACGGCGGTGCGGTCGCCTCCCAGGAGGCCATCAAGGAGCTGGGCACCAACGGCGGCGGCTACTTCAACGCCAACTCCGCCCACCCCTTCGAGAACCCGAACCCCCTCTCCAACCTCTTCGAGGTCTTCCTCATCCTGCTGATCCCGTTCGCGCTGACCCGGACCTTCGGGCGGATGGCCGGATCGCTGCGGCAGGGGTACGCGATCCTCGGCGCGATGGCCGTCATCTGGATCGGCTTCACCGCCCTGATGATGTGGACCGAGTTCGCCCACCGGGGCCCGGCGTTCGAGATCGCGGGCGGGGCCATGGAGGGCAAGGAGACCCGCTTCGGGATCGCGGGCTCGTCGATCTTCGCCGTCGCCACGACGCTGACCTCGACCGGCGCGGTGAACTCCTTCCACTCCTCGTACACCGGCTTCGGCGGCGGCATCACCATGCTCGGCATGCAGCTCGGCGAGATCGCTCCCGGCGGTGTCGGCTCCGGCCTGTACGGCATGCTGATCATGGCGGTCATCGCGGTGTTCATCGCCGGGCTGATGGTCGGACGCACCCCGGAGTACCTCGGCAAGAAGATCGGCACCCGCCAGATCAAACTCGCCGCCTGCTACATCCTCGTCACCCCGGCGCTCGTGCTCGGCTTCACCGCGGTCGCCATGGCCCTGCCGACCCCCGCCGACTCGATGACCAACTCCGGCGCGCACGGCTTCTCCGAGATCCTGTACGCCTACACCTCCGGCGCCAACAACAACGGCTCCGCCTTCGCCGGGCTGGGCGCCGACACCCCGTGGTTCAACACGACCATCGGCCTCGCGATGCTGCTCGGCCGGTTCCTGCCGATGGTGTTCGTCCTCGCCCTGGCCGGTTCGCTCGCCGAGCAGCGGCCGGTGCCCGAGACCGCGGGCACGCTGCGCACCGACAAACCCCTCTACACGGGGCTGCTCGTCGGCACGATCCTCATCATCACCGGACTCACCTACTTCCCGGCCCTGGCGCTGGGTCCGCTCGCCGAAGGGCTCGCCTCATGAGCACCGTCACCCCCACCCCCACGCGTGCTCCGCACGGAGACCTCCCGCCGGCCGGCGGCCACGGCTCCGCCGACCGGGTCGGCAGCGGACTCTTCGACCCGCAGCAACTCCTGAAGTCGTTCCCGGACGCGCTGCGCAAGCTCGACCCGCGCGTGATGGTCACGTCACCGGTGATGTTCGTCGTGCTCGTCGGTTCGGTGGTCACCACGGTCCTCGCGCTCACCGACCCGACCGACTGGTTCGGCTGGGCGATCACCGGCTGGCTCTGGCTGACCACGGTCTTCGCCAACCTCGCCGAGGCGGTCGCCGAGGGCCGGGGCAAGGCGCAGGCCGACACCTTGCGCCGGGCCAAGACCGACACCGTCGCCCGCCGCCTCGCCGACGGGAAGGAGGAGCGGGTCGCCGGAACGGACCTGCGCATCGGCGACCTGGTGGTCTGCGAGGCCGGTGACGTCGTCCCCGGCGACGGGGACGTCGTCGAAGGCGTCGCCTCGGTCGACGAGTCCGCGATCACGGGCGAGTCGGCTCCGGTCATCCGGGAGTCCGGCGGTGACCGCTCGGCCGTCACCGGCGGTACGAAGGTGCTGTCCGACCGCGTCGTCATCAGGATCACCACCAAGCCGGGCGAGACCTTCATCGACCGGATGATCGGCCTGGTCGAGGGCGCCGCCCGGCAGAAGACGCCCAACGAGATCGCCCTGAACATCCTGCTGGCGTCCCTCACGATCGTCTTCCTGCTGGCCGTGGTCACCCTGAAACCGTTCGCGATCTACGCGGGCGCCGACGACCAGACCTCGCTGATCGTGCTCGCCGCCCTGCTGGTGTGTCTGATCCCCACCACGATCGGGGCGCTGCTGTCCGCGATCGGGATCGCCGGGATGGACCGGCTGGTCCAGCGCAACGTCCTGGCCATGTCGGGCCGCGCGGTCGAGGCCGCCGGTGACGTATCGACCCTGCTCCTCGACAAGACCGGCACCATCACCCTGGGCAACCGCCAGGCGGCCGCGTTCGTCCCGGTCAAGGGCGTGAGGGAAGCGGACCTCGCCGACGCCGCCCAGCTCTCCTCGCTCGCCGACGAGACCCCGGAGGGCCGGTCGATCGTGGTGCTCGCCAAGGAGACGTACGGGCTGCGGGAGCGGAACCAGGGCGAGCTGACGGGCGCCGCGTGGGTGGAGTTCACCGCGCAGACCCGGATGTCGGGCGTCGACCTGGACGGCCGCAAGGTCCGCAAGGGCGCGACCGGTTCCGTCCTGGCCTGGGTGACGGAGCGGGGCGGCCGGGTACCCGAGGACGCGGCGGCGCTCACGGACGGGATCGCCCGGGCCGGGGGCACACCGCTGCTGGTGGCCGTGGAGGACGCCGACGGCGCCCGGGTCCTCGGAGTCATCCACCTCAAGGACGTGGTGAAGGAGGGCATGCGGGAGCGGTTCGAGGAACTGCGCCGGATGGGCATCCGTACGGTCATGATCACGGGCGACAACCCGCTGACCGCGAAGGCCATCGCCGAGGAGGCGGGGGTCGACGACTTCCTGGCCGAGGCGACGCCCGAGGACAAGATGGCCCTCATCAAGCGGGAACAGGCCGGCGGCAAGCTCGTCGCCATGACCGGCGACGGCACCAACGACGCCCCCGCCCTGGCCCAGGCCGACGTCGGCGTCGCGATGAACACCGGAACCTCGGCCGCCAAGGAGGCCGGGAACATGGTGGACCTCGACTCCGACCCCACCAAACTCATCGAGATCGTCGGGATCGGCAAACAGCTCCTCATCACCCGAGGAGCCCTCACCACCTTCTCCATCGCCAACGACGTCGCGAAGTACTTCGCGATCATCCCCGCCATGTTCGCCGTGGCGTACCCGTCGCTGGACAAGCTGAACATCATGGGCCTGACCTCGCCCGAGTCCGCGATCCTCTCCGCGGTCGTCTTCAACGCGCTGATCATCGTCGCGCTGGTACCGCTCGCCCTCAAGGGCGTGCGCTACCGCCCCGCGAGCGCCGACCGGATGCTGCGCCGCAACCTCGGCCTGTACGGACTCGGCGGCCTCGTCGCCCCGTTCATCGGCATCAAGCTCATCGACCTGCTCCTGACCCTCATCCCTGGAATCGGCTGATCCGCCATGACCAACAACACCGTCAGCAGCACCGCGCGCGTACTCGGCGCCGCCCTGCGAGCCCTGCTCGTCCTCACCCTGGTGTGCGGGGTCGTCTACCCCCTCGCCGTCACCGGCGCCGCCCAGGCGCTGTTCCACGACCAGGCCAACGGCTCCGAGGTCAAGGACGCGAACGGGCAGGTCGTGGGCTCCTCGCTCATCGGCCAGCGGTACGACCTCCCGCCGAAGAAGGGCGAGACGTCACCGTCCCCCGACCTGAAGTGGTTCCAGCCCCGCCCGTCCAACGGTCTCGGCACCAACAGCGTCAACACCCAGTACTCCCTGCTCCTCTCCGGCGCCACCAACCGCTCCGGCGACAACGAGGAACTGATCCGGTGGGTGAAGGACGCCAAGGCGGCCGTGGCGAAGGACAACTCCACCCCCACGCACAAGGTGAACCCCGCAGACATCCCGCCCGACGCCGTCACATCCTCCGGCTCCGGCCTGGACCCGCACATCTCACCGGCGTACGCCGAACTCCAGGTCCACCGGGTCGCCGAGAGGAACGGCCTCGACGTGCAGAAGGTCGAGGGCCTGGTCGCCGATCACACCACCGGCCGACTGCTCGGCTTCATGGGCGAGCCCCGGGTGAACGTCCTTGAGCTGAACACGGCGCTCAGGGGTCTGACCCGGTAGGGGGTCCGGAGCCGGGGGCGGCCTCACGAGTGACCCACATCACCGTCGCGGACGTGCGCTTTCGTCGACGCGGCGCCCAGCCAGAGCCCCGTCGCGGCCTGAGCGGCGTCCGCCCGGTCATCTCCGACAGCCACAGCGGTCCGGTCAAAGCGATCCGCAAGGTCATGCTCGGCGCCGCCTGGCAGCGCTGCCCGGCGGCTGGGCTACGACCTCACCGCCCACCGTGCTCAGCAGATCAGCCTGGACATGCTGGATCGGGCGGACACGGTGCTCGCCATGGACGCCTCCGTTCTCGCTACCCTCCGGGCCGTCTGCGGCCCGGAGAACGAGAACAGACTGCGCCTCTACCTCGGCGACCTGGACGTGCCCGACCCGATGGGCCAGGACGACGCTGCCTTCCATGAGTGCGCTGTGCTCATTGAAGTCGGTGCCGCACTCCATATCGGTGGACGGATCACGTAGCCCACTGCGGGCCAGACTGTTACCGGGATGCTGCGGACAGGATCACGTCCACGAGCCTTTCCGCAGCGTCCGGGCGGCCGTGCGCCCCGGCCGCCGCGGCCATCGTGGCCCGGCGCTCCGGATCGTCGAGGAGTGGTCCGACCGCCTCGCGCAGGCGGCCGCCGGTGACCTCGCCGAGGAGGGCGACCGCGGCCCCGGACTCCTCCAGGTGGCGGGCGTTGTGGGCCTGTTCGTTCCCGGCCGCCGTGGCGAGCGGGATGAAGACGGCGGGCTTGCCCAGCGCGGTCAGCTCCGCCAGGGTGCCCGCGCCGCTGCGGGAGATCACGAGATCGGCGAGGGCCAGGACGTCCGGCAGTTCCGGTCCGACGAAGGCCGTGAGGTGGTACCGGGCGGCGAGGGAGGCCGGAAGCCCTGCCGCGCGCGCGGACAGCGTCTCCTGGTGGGCCGGGCCGCACTGGTGCACCACGTTGGCGCGCTCCAGCAGCCACGGCAGTTCGCCGCCGACCACGTCGTTGATCTGCTGCGAGCCCTGCGCGCCCCCGGTGACGTACACCGTCGGGAGCCGCCGGTCGAAGGTGTGGAGGCCGAGGGCAGCCACTGCCTTGTCCGGGTGGCCGGTCAGGATCTCCGGTCGTACGGGGTTGCCGGTGACCACCGCCGCCGACCGGACGCTCTCCGGCAGGAGCGGCAGGGTCGACTCCGAGGACACGGCGATCCGCGCGGCGGAACCGGCGAGCTTGCGGTTGGCGAGGCCGAGGCGGACGGTCTGCTCGTGCAGGACCAGCGGGACCCGGCACATCCGCGCGGCGAGCCCGGTCGGGACGGCGACGTAACCGCCCGTGGCGAGAACGACGTCCGGCCGGAAGGCGGAGACCGCGCTGCGCGCCTGGGCGACCCCGATCGGCACGCGCGCCATGTCCCGGACGTTGGCAGGAGACACCATCTTCAGCGGATTCGCGTGACGCCGGATCTTGCCCGTGGAGACGGTGGTGAACGGGATGCCCTCCGCGCCGGTGACCCGGGCTTCCAGACCCTCCGCCGTGCCGATCCACAGGACATCGAGCGTGCGGCCGGAAGCGTCCAGGCGTGCCCGCAAGGTCCGGATCGCGGTGAGGGCGGGGTAGGTGTGACCGCCGGTGCCCCCTCCCGTGACGATCAGGCGGAAGACGGATGCGGGGTGCGACGCGGTATTCACCCGGAGCAGTCTAGGGAGGGCCGGCCGGCCCGGCGAAATCCGTGCGGTGTCGGTCACGCCGTCGGTCGCCGGGAGGTCTGCGCACAGGGGCGGCCCTGGTCGGGGCACAGGGCGAAGAGGAGCGACGACCGGGGCCGCCACCCCCCACAGGAGAGGCCCCGGCCGTCTTCCACGGGGTCGCAGCACGACCCCGTACTCATCTCAGCGCCATGACTGCGTTTTCTGTCACACCGGAAGCGCGGCCGTCGAATTGTTGCGGGTTGTACAAGTCATGGACGTGGCCCCCACCGAGCACGTAGCGTGCTGGTTCGCGCAGGGTTGCGCAGCAGTTGACCAGCTGCGATTCAGGACGGCAGGGCGGGTTGAGGGAGTGCTGGGGGACGACGCGGAGCTGACTGCCGCGGTGCTCGCGGCACAGGACGGGGACGAGGACGCCTTCCGTGCTGTGTACCGCGCGGTGCACCCACGGTTGTTGGGCTACATACGGACGCTGGTCGGAGAGCCGGACGCCGAGGATGTGGCGTCCGAGGCGTGGCTGCAGATAGCGCGCGACCTCGGCCGGTTCAGCGGTGACGCCGACCGGTTCCGGGGCTGGGCCGCGCGCATCGCCCGCAACCGCTCTCTGGACCATCTGCGGATGCGCAGCCGCCGTCCCGCGATCGGCGGCGACGAGACCGAGCTGACCACACGCGCCGCCGAGTCCGACACCGCGGGCGACGCCATCGAAGCCCTGGACACCGACCGCACCATGTCCCTCATCGCCCAGCTGCCGCGGGACCAGGCCGAGGCCGTCGTGCTGCGGGTGGTCGTCGGGCTCGACGCGAAGAGCGCGGCGCAGACCCTGGGCAAGCGGCCCGGCGCCGTCCGCACCGCCGCCCACCGCGGGCTCAAGCGGCTGGCCGAACTCCTCGGCGCCGACGGGCAGCTCCCGGCGCCCCGGCCCGGCGGCGACGGAGCGTTCGGCCCGGACGGCACCGCGGACCGGCCCACGGCACAGGACGGCGGGAACGACACGGGCGGCGGTGCCGGGCTCGGGGCCGTACCCTCCCAGCGGCCCGGCCGAGGCGGTCCGGCGGCACCCGCCGTGGTCACTCCCGGTGTGACGCATTCGCGACCGTGGACGCAGAAGGACATGTGATGGCCGACGAGCACTACGAGTGGCTTGACAAGGACGCGGCGGAGAGACTGCTCCGCGGCGAACCGGTCGTCCCCGTGGGCGACGAGGCCCGTGCCGACGCCTTCCGCCTCGCCGAAGCGCTCGGCGCGACGCGCGCGGGGCTGAGGGCCCCGGCGGGCGAACTCCCCGGCGAGGAAGCCGTCCTCGCCGCGTTCCGGCAGGCCCGCCACGGCAGCGGCGTGGACCGGCTCGCCGGCCGTGCCGCCGGCGCCGCCGTCCCCGGCCGCCCCGGTCAGCTGCACGCCGTCCAGCTCGGCTCCGCCCCCGACACCCCGGGCGGCCGCCCGCGCTGGAGCCGCCCGGTCCGCTTCGGTCTGGTCGCCTCGCTCGCGGGCTGCGCGCTCGGCGGGGTGGCGGTCGCCGCCGGTACGGGCGTGTTCACCGCACCCTTCGGCGGGCAGGGCTCGCCCGCGCCGGCCAGCTCCGTATCCGCCGCCGTGACTCCGGGCCCGCTGATGTCCAGCGGCGCCGTCGACGACCCGTCGGCCCCGGCCGACCCCTCCGCGCCCGCCGAGGCGGAGTCCTCCTCCTCGCCCACGGCCCGCGAATCCGGCGGGCCCGAGCAGTCCGACGGCGCGCGGACCGGCGACACCGGCCGGGAGTCCGGCACGGGCCGCCCGGACACCCCCGCCCGTCCCGACGGCAGTGGCCGGGAGGAGAGCACCGGGGGCGGCGGGCAGGACGACCGGCCCGGCGGTTCCGGCGGGGACACGGACTCGGGCAACTGGTACGAGAAGTCCGTCAAGGCGTGCAAGGCCTTCCGCGAGGGCAGGCTGGACGACCGCAGCCGACGCCAGCTGATCGAGTTCGCCAAGGACGAGGAGAACCTGGAGCGCTTCTGCGACCGCCTCCTCGACGGGAACGGCGGGAGCGGCGGCAGCGGTGGGAACGGCGGCTCCGGCGGCGGGAACGGCGACGATGACGACGACGGCGGTCAGACCGGGCCGGGCGGCGGCGGCTCGCTGCCGCCCGTCTCCTTCCACCCCGTACCGCGTGCCGCCACGGCCCCGGAAGAGGGTGCCGGCGCAGGGTCGGACGCTGAGGTTCCGCCCCTCCGGCAGAGCACCGGTGCGGCCCCCGTGCAGACCCGCTGACCTGCACTTTCAGTTCCCGGCAGACGGCCCGCGCGACCAGGTGTGACGTTTTTCGGAGGCCGGGCGCAGTACAGAGTGAGCCGACTGGTCATCGGCCGCGCGACGAGCCGGGGTTCCCCCCGTACCTTCGGCTCGGCGCATCGGCGCGGGCGGGACACGTTCCCCCGGTCCCGCCCGCGCCCTCTCCTTCGTCCGCACCGGCCGAGCAGCCGGTCACCAGTAGACGACGACCTTGTCGCCGGTCCTCACCCGGTCGAACAGCGCCGCGACCTTCTTCTTGTCCCGTACGTTGACGCAGCCGTGCGAGGCACCGCCGTAGCCGTTGGCCGCGAAGTCCGCGGAGTAGTGCACCGCCTGACCGCCGCTGAAGAACAGGGCGTACGGCATCGGGGTGTCGTACAGCGTCGACACATGGTCCCGGGACTTCCAGAACACCTCGAACACGCCCTCGCGGGTGGGCGTGTACTCCGAGCCGAAGCGCACGTCCATCGCCGAGACGACCCGGCCGTCGATCATCCACGCCAGGGTCCGGCTGTTCTTGCTGATGCACAGGACCCGGCCCTTCAGACACCGTTCGTCCGGCGCGGACACCGGCCGCTCGGTCGGCGGGCGCAGTTCGGCGGCCGTCGGCACCCGGGTCATCGCCAGCAGCCGCTGCCAGGTCACCTCGTCGGTGGAGCCCGTGACCGGCAGGCTCCGCTTGGCCTGGAACGACCGCACGGCGTCGGCGGTGACGGAGCCGTAGTAGCCGGTGGGGTTGCGCCCGAAGTGGCCGATCCGGCGGAGCCGGGCCTGGAGTTCGCGCACCCGGTCGCTCTCGGCCCCGGTCCGCATCAGGACGCGCGACGGCGGTGCGGTGCTCGGTTCCGGGGCCGGACGGGCGGTCGTCGGTGCCGGGTCCGGGGCCGGTGCGGCGGTGGACGCCGACGGGCCGGGCGGTGGTGCGGTACGGGGCTTCGCGTCCTCGGACACGGGAGCGGTGGGGGAGGGGGCGGCGGCCCGTGTGGCCTGCACCGGCGGTGCCGTGTCCCGCGCCCCCGTGGCCGTACCCGGTTCGCACCCCGTCGTGAGGGCGGCCAGCGCGACGAGGGACACGGCGGCGACGCGACGGCCCGGTACCGCGTCGGCCGCACGCGCCCCGCGCGCGCCTCGTCCGCCCCGGCCGTCCCACCCGCTGTCCGTGCCCACCATGTTGGGTCCCCCTCGCTCACCCGCCGACCCGGCGCCTCCTGTACGGATTCCCGTCCGGCCCGGTCAGCGAATCCTCCGCCGGACGGCGGCCGCGCGTCCAGCCCCCCGAGGGCGCGCCCGGCCGATCATGGCCGGGTACGGGCCGTCGGGACCGGCCCCCTCCCGCTCGGCGCCCGACGGCCCGTACCGCCTGGTGGAACTCCCTGGACGGCGACCGGTACCGGCGTGCGACACTCCGTTCATGCTGGGTGTCACCGATCTTCCGACCTATCTCGCCGGCCTGGCGCTGATCGTTCTTCTGCCGGGTCCGAACTCGCTCTACGTGCTCTCTGTCGCCGCCCGACGCGGCGTACGCACCGGGTACAAAGCCGCCGCGGGCGTCTGGACCGGGGACGCCGTCCTGATGACGCTCGCCGCACTGGGCGCCGCGTCCCTGCTGACGACCACGCCCCTGCTCTTCGCGATCGTCAAGTACGCGGGCGCGGCCTATCTGACCTGGATGGCCATCGGGATGCTGCGGGCCGCCGTGGCCCTGTGGCGCGAGCGGCACCGGCGTACCGCCGAACTCGTGGAGACGGTCGGGGCGGAGGGTGCCGCCGGAACCTCCGGGGCGGCGGCGGGGCCCGTGGAGCGGCCCTACCGCCGTGCGCTCGTGGTCAGCCTGATCAACCCGAAGGCGATCCTGTTCCTGATCTCCTTCTTCGTCCAGTTCGTCGACCCCGGCTACGCCTACCCGGCACTGTCGTTCCTGGTGCTGGGCACCCTGCTCCAGCTCGCCAGCTTCGCCTACCTCTCGGTGCTGATCTTCGGCGGCACCCGGCTGGCCGCCGTCTTCCGCCGGCGCAAGCGGCTGTCGGCGGGGGCCACTTCGGCGGCCGGTGTCCTGTTCCTCGGGTTCGCCGCCAAGCTCTCGCTCAGCAGCGTGTAGCCCGGGGGCGGCCCGCCTCAGTGGTGCCAGGCCCTCCCCCCGACGTTGTGGATCATCCGCTGCAGCACCTTGAGCGCGGCGACGAACTCCGCGTCGTCGATGCCCTCGTGGATCTTTGCCCTCGCCCGGGCGACCCGGGCGTACGCCTTCTCGCGCAGCGCCCGCCCCCCGGGCGTCAGCCGCAGCCGCCCGGAGTCCTCGGTGGCCAGGCCCTGCCGGAGGAGGCCGTCGACGGCCTCCTCGATGCCGTCGGTCCCGGCGTCGAGGTAGCCGCTGAGCAGGGCGACCACCTCGGCCCGGTCCCGGCCCTCCTCGTCCGCCCCGTCCAGTTGGTTGAGCACCCACCAGGGCGGCTGCGTGAGTCCGTTCTCGGCCAGCGCCGACCTGATGTGGGTGACCGTCGCCTCGTGCGCGGCCCAGCTCCAGTAACCGATCGGCTGGAGGGCGAGTCCCGCGTCGTCGTGTGAGTAGTCCATGGCCCAGAACGTAGAACCTCAAGCGAAGTCGAGGTCAAGCCCCGCTCGCCGGGGAGCCTCCCGGCCCCGGTCATCCGGCGGACGCGCAGAGTTCACCCGCTGTCGTGGCGGGTGTCATCCGATCCTTCCGCGGTCTCACTACGTTGTCGGGACCATGATCGAAGGTGAGGGCGCGCGTGCCGAAACTGTCCGTTGTCGTACCGCTCCACAATGTCGCGGCCTACGCCCCGACCACGCTGGGGAGCCTGGCCCGCAACGCGGACCCGGACATCGAGTTCCTGCTGGTCGATGACGCGTCCGGCGACGGCACGCAGGACATCGTCGACCACTGGGCCGAGCGGCTGCCGCGCGCCCGCGTGATCAGGCACGGTACGAACGTCGGCATCGCGGCCGCCCGCAACAGCGGCATCGACGCCGCCGAGGGCGACTACCTCACCTTCCTCGACGGCGACGACTGGTACGCCCCAGGCCACCTGGGCCGGCTGCTGCGCGCCGCCCAGGACCTCGACTGCGACTTCGCCCGCACCGACCACGTGCAGTCCACCGGCACCAGCCGGGTCGTGCGGCGCGCACCCGCCCCGCTCCGGGACACCCCGCTCGACCCCCGCGACGGCATCGGGGTGCCCGAGCGCGAGACCATGGTCGACTACCCGTTCGTCTGGGCCGGGATCTACCACCGGCGGCTCTTCGCGGACGGCGCCCAGCGCTTCGCCACCGAACTGCGCACCGCCGAGGACCGGCTGTGGATCTGGCAGCTCCATCTGCGCGCCCGCACCTACGCGGCCCTCGGGCTGTACGGCATCTTCTACCGGCGCGGGGTCACCACCTCCCTGACCCAGATCAAGGACGCCCGCCAGCTCGACTTCTTCGCCTCCTACGACACGCTGCTCGACCAGCTGCGCGCCGACCGGGACGCGGACGTCCTGCTGCCGAAGGCCGTCCGTACCTACTGCGCGATGATCGCCTTCCACAACGAGAAGGCCGGCGACTACGAGCCCGCCACCGCCCGGAAACTGCGCGCCGAGTCCACCGCCGCGCTGGGCCGGATGCCTCAGGACGTGCTCGACCGCACCCTGACGATGATCGACGACAAGCGCGGCACGCTGCTCAGCCGTCTGCGCACCAAGCAGAAGGCCGCCTGACCGATGACCGTGTCCGCTTCCGTCCGTACGCCCCCGCGCACCCAGATCTTCCAGGTCTCCACCCTGTACGGCGCGGCCACCCTCGCCGCCGCGCTCGACGCCGGACAGTTCGGCCGGGCCCTCGACAGCCACCGCATCCTGCTGGTCTCCAACAACGCGGCCGTCCCCGAGACCGCCCTGCGCCTGGAGGAGATGCGCGGTTACGGATCCCTCGCCGCCCGCTTCGACGCCGTCGTCGACTGGAACGAGGCCATCAGCCCGCACCACCCCAGCGGCTGGGGCCCCCGCTCCGAGGAGACCGTCCTGTGGCAGCGGGCCTTCCGCCTCGCCTGGGACATCGCCCCCGACGCCCCCGTCGACCTCGCGGTCGAGTCCATCCAGGTCAACCCGGCCCGCGCGCTCGCCGCGATCTTCTCCGAGAGCGCCGTCCACGTCTACGCCGACGGCTTGATGAGCTACGGCCCCACCCGCAACCGGATGCCCCAGTCCATCGCCTGCCGCATCCGGCGCGTCCTCCACCTCGACCTGGTCACCGGGGTGCGCCCGCTCCTCCTCGCCGAGGCCGGCGTCGAACCCGAACTCGTCCCCGACGACGCCTTCCGCGCGGTCCTCTCCGAGATCGCCACCGCAGCGGCGGGCGACAAGGGGCTCGCCGCCGCCGAGGCCGCCGCCCCCACCGCGATGCTCCTCGGCCAGTACCTCGCCGCCCTCACCATCCTCACCCCGGAGGAGGAAGAGGAGCTGCACATCCGGATGCTGCGCGGAGCCGCCCGCGCCGGACACACCTCCATCCTCTTCAAGCCGCACCCCACCGCCCCGGCCCGCTACTCCCGCGCCCTGGACGAGGCCGCCGCCGAACTCGGCGTACGGCTCACCACGCTGGACAGCCCGCTGCTCGCCGAGACGCTGTACGAGCGGTGCGCGCCCACCCTCGTCGTCGGCTGCTTCTCCACCGCGATGTTCACCGCCGCCGCCTACTACGGCATCCCCGTCGCCCGCGTCGGCACCCGGCTGGTCCTCGACCGGATCACCCCGTACGAGAACAGCAACCGCATCCCGCTGACGATCACCGACCACCTCGTGCCCGACCTGGACACGCAGGGCGGCCCGGAAGCGCCGGGCGCCGGGGGCGTTCCCCACCTGCCGCGCACCGCGCCGGACACCCTCGCCCCGCTGGTGCGGACCGTCGGCTACTGCATGCAGGCCAAGCTCAACCCCGGGCTGCGCCCGGAGGCCGAGGCCTGGCTGCGGGAGCACCTCGACCCCACCACCCAGCACTACTTCAAGCGCCGCCGTCTGCAGAGCCTCACCCTGCCCGGCGGCGGCCCCCGGGGCGCGGCGGTCCGGCTGCGCCGCACCGTTCGGCGCACCCGCAGCACCCTGGGCCTCTGACCCGGGGCCGGGACCGGGGCCCGAACCCCGGTGCCGGCGTCCGACTCACAGAACGGCGGAACGAGCATGGGCCAGACCCTCACCGGGCTGCTCACGTCAGTACGTGCGATAGCGGGACGGCCGGGATCGCCGCCCCGGGCACGCCCCGGCGACGGACCGGACCCGGCGCTCCTGGCCGCCCTGCGGCACTGCGGCGACCACCTCGCCGCCCTCGCCGCCTCCGGCCCCCTCACCGACGCCCGCCGTACCCGGCTCATCGCGTCGATCGGGGCCCTGACCACCGCGTGCTCCACCCCGGACGCCGACGCGTTCGACGCGCTGCTGCGGACCGGGCAGCAGGCGCTGGACAGCGGCGGCGACGCCGAGGCCCGCCTCGCCCTGGCCCTCGCCGACGAGGCGACCGCCCTGCGCGCCCGCTCCAAGGGCGCCTGGCGGCTGCGCGGCAACGCCCTGGACGCGCTCGGCCGGAGCGAGGAGGCGATCACCGCGTACGAACGCCACCTCGCGCTCCAGCAGAACACCGCCGCCTCGCGTGATGTCGAACGCCGGGTCGCCGCCCTCCGCGCGGCGGGCGACCTCATCGACGAGGCGCTGGCGTTGGCCGGTGACGGTGACGGTGACGGTGACGGGAGTGAGGGCGCGGCCGGGGCGGTCCGCCTCTCCCGCCGGCTGCCCGCCGCCGACGCCCGCGCCGCCTTCACCGAACTCGTCCGGCTCCGTACCACCGAACGCGGCGCCGCCGACCCCGCCGTACGCCGGCTCGCCGCCCTCTACGCCGAGCACCGCCGGCTCTCGGACCGCGACCCGATGGCCGACCCGCTGCTCGGCGGGGCCGAACCCATCGGCGTCCCCGGTCTGCGCCGGTTCCTCGCGGGCCGGGCCGTCTGCCTGGTCGCCGACACACCGCACACCGCCGAGCAGGAACAGCGGCCCGGCAGTTCCCTGGCCGCCCTCATCGAGGGCTACGACCTCGTCGTGCGCTGCGACGCCGTACGCCACGCCGCCCCCACCGCCCGAACCGACCTGCACGCCGTCACCCTGCGCGGCGACGCCCCGTGGAAGGGCCCCCGGTGGGGCCGCCGGGCCACCGCCCGGCTGGTCTTCGGCGACCCGCTCCCGCACTGGCGGCTCGCCGTGCGCAGCCGGCTCGTCCCCGGCGCCCAGGACCGCATCGGCGACGCGACGCTGCGCCGCCCGTTGCACGACCCCGCGCTGCTCGCCGGGGCGGCGGATGCGGACGGGCCCGCGAGCACCGCGTACACCGTGCTGCGGCTCCTCGACTTCCTGGGCACCCCCGCCCGGGTGGACCTCATCGGGTTCGAAGGACCGGCGGCCCTGTCCCCGCGCGAGCGGGAGTGGATCGGATCGCGGGCCGGGACCACGGACGACACCGCAGTGAGGATCACGCTGAGATGACGACGCACGCCTCCACCCCCGAGGCCGGGTCCGCATCCGCCGACGACCGTCGCGCCGTCACCGGGAAGCGCCGGATCGCCTTCGCCGTGTACCTCGCCGACGCGGGCGAACTGCCGGGACTCCAGGCCCTCCTGCGCAGCCTCGCGCTGAGCAACCCGGCTCTCTGCGAGGACGTCGTCGTCCTGCACCCCGGCCTTCCGGACGCCGCCTTCGACGCCGTCCACCGGCTGCACCCCCGGCTGATCGCGCGCCCGGCCGCCGGACACCACGACGTGTTCCGCCTCGACGGCTACGACACCGTCATCGCCCTCACCCCCGCCCTGGTCGTCCTCGGCAGGATCGACCCGCTGCTGCGTCTGCGTACGGGCGTGGCCGCCGTGCCGCGCACCGCCCCGGACGGCGTCCCCGGCCCGCGCCACGGCTTCGCCGACGACGGCCTCCTGGTGATCCAGCGCCAGGACCTCGCCCACCCCGTACCGCCCGCCGCCGCGCGGGACATCCCGGAGGGCCTCCTCGTACCCCTGGACTCCCGGTACGACTTCCGGGCTCTGCGGCTCGGCGACGACCTGGCGGTCCCCGAAGAAGTCGTCGTCCTGAACTTCGCCGACGTGCCGATGCCCGGCACCGGCCCCGCCCACGCGGCCCGGGCGCGCCACGACCTGGACGACCAGGCGTTCCGCGCCGCCTACCTCGCCCTTCCCGGCGCGAAACACCCCGACCTGCTGCTGCATCTCGCCCTCCCGTTCCCCGACGGGTCCCGGCCGCCGATCGACCTGGTCCGGCAGCTCGCCGAGATCCACCGGGGGCGCGGGCACCACGATGTGGCCGTCGCCCTGCTGGGCGAGGCCGTCGCGGACCGCCCCGACCTGCCACGCTGCCACGAGACGCTCGGGGTCTGCCTGATGGCGCTGTCCCGGTACGAGGAGGCCGAGACGCATCTCCTCCTGGCGACCGCGTCCCCGGATTTCGCCCCCCGCGCGTACGGCCAACTCGCCCGGTTGGCCTGGCTGCTGGGCCGAAGCGAGGACGCCCGGGGGTACGCGCTCGCCGGTCTGGAGTCCGACCCGACCGATGCCAACTGCCGCGCCTGGTACGCCCGTACGTCCGAGATGGTCGCGGCGGACGCCACCGCGCCGGAGACTCCGGCCGGCGAACAGCTCGCCCATGTCGCCCTGTTCGCGGACGGGGACGAGAACGCGGGCGACAAGGTGCTGCCCGAGGCGGTCCGCAGCTGCTTCACCGCCGACACCGGCCCCGGCCGCTGGCACCAGCAGCACGCGCACCTGCTGGTCGACGAGACCGGCCTCGAACGCCTCAACGCCCGGCGGGCCGTGATCGTCGGCGGCGGCGGGCTCTTCCTCCCCGACACCGCGCCCAACGGCAACAGCGGCTGGCAGTGGAACATCCCCGACGACGTGCTCGCCCGGATCACCGCCCCCCTGGCGGTCTTCGCCGTCGGCTACAACGTCTTCGACGGCCAGCGCTACCGGCGCGAGCGCTTCGCGGCCTCCCTGCAAGCCCTGGTCGAGCGGTCCGCGTTCTTCGGGCTGCGCAACCACGGCTCCGTCGCCCGGGTCAGGGAGCTGCTGCCCGCCTCCCTCCGCGAGAAGGTGCGCTACCAGCCCTGCCCCACCACGGTCGCCCGCCACCTCGACGCCCGCCTCGCCGGAACGGCGGTACGCGAGGACACCGTCCTCGTCAACTGCGCCTACGACCGGGCCGGGCTCCGCTTCGGCCACGACTACGGGCACTTCCTCGCGGAGATGGCCGCGGCGATCCGGGCCATGTCGGCCGCTGCGGAGGTCCGTTACGCCGCGCACATGCCCGCCGACGAACGCTTCGTCGACGATCTGCGGCGCGAGCACGGCCTCGCCCTCCCCGTGGAGCCGCTGTACCTGCTCTCCAACGACGCCATCCGCGACCTCTACCGGCGCACCCGGCTGGTGATCGGCATGCGCGGTCACGCCGGGATGATCCCCTTCGGCTGCGGCACCCCCGTCATCAGCCTGGTCTCGCACCCCAAACTGGCCTACTTCCTGGCCGACATCGACCGGTCCGACTGGGGCGTCTCCGTCCACGAACGGGCCCTCGGCGCCCGCCTGGCGGAGCGGGCCCTCGCCGTGCTGGCCGACCATCCGGCGGCGGTGGCCGACGTCCACGACCGGCAGCGGATGCTGTGGTCCGTGACCCGGGACAACCTCGCGCTGCTGCGTGAACTCACCGGTCTGCCCGACCCGTTCGGCGATCCGGACCGGGGTGCGGACGCCGTGGTCCCCGCGCCCCGGTCCGTCGCCGACCGGGACCGGCCCACCCGCCCCCGGAACCACGCGTGAACCCCGTACCGCCCGTCGGCCGGCCCCGGACACGGGTGACCCGCGGCCCCGCACGGCCCCGGAACCACACGTGATCCGTACCGCCCCGCCCACCCCCTGAGGAACATGTCCACCACACCTCCCGCCTCGGCCTCCGCATCCGCTCCCGCCACGACGGCCCCTCAGGCGCCGCGCCCCGACCGGGCCGGGCACCGCCACGACATCGACCTCATCCGGCTGCTCTGCTCCATCGGCGTCATCGGCCTCCACACCGGCTCGGCGTTCGTGAACACCGTGGGCCGTACGGCGTCGGAGGGGGCCGGCACCTACTGGGCCGGGCTGACCGCCGACTCCGCCGGGCGCTTCGCCGTACCGCTCTTCTTCGCCATCGCCGGCTGGGTGGTCCTGGTCGGGGCCCCGCCCAAGGACGGCGCCCGGCTCCGGCGGCGCATCGTGCGGATCACCGTGCCGCTCGCCGTCTGGACCGCGCTCTACATCGCCTGGGGCAAGCTGCGCGACACCAACGACGACCCGGTCCGCCACCTCGCCCTGGACTCCGTGTTCGCCTCGGTCCGCCCCGCCTACCACCTCTGGTACCTGTACGCCTACCTCCCCGTGATCATGGTCCTGGGGCTGGTCGTCCTCGTCCGGGCGGGCAGACGGCCGTGGGGCCTCGGCGCGGTCCTGCTCGTCCTGGCGTCCGCCCCGTCGCTCCTCGGCGACCTGGCCGAGGCGACCGGCCGCGAACTGCCGCGTTTCGGTTGGGCGTTCGCCCCGTACCAGCTGATCTACGCGGTGCTCGGGGCGCTGCTGCTCGCCGCCCCCGCCGGGGCGTTCGGCAGGCGGCGGTGGCCCTGGCTGCTGCTCGCGGCGGCCGGACTCGCCGGAGTGATCGCGTACCAGCACGAGGTGCACTACGCGATCCCGTACGCGCACGTCCTGGTGGCCCTGTTCAGCTGCGGGGTCCTGGTGTCCCTGCACGGCGTGCGGGTCCCGGAGCGGGTGCGGCCCACGCTGGCCCGGCTGTCCGAGGCGTCGTTCGGGGCCTACCTGGTGCACGTCCTCGTGCTCGGCGTCCTCACCGACACCTTGGTCGGTGAGGACCTGGGCGGGACGGCCGCCGTGGCGCTCGCGGCCGGGATCACGGTGGCCACGACGGCCCTGTCGTTCGGCGCGGCCCTGCTGTGGGGGCGGGCTGGGGCGAGCAAGATCCTGGGCTGAGCCCTGGTGCTCAGCGACTCCCGCCCCGCAGCGCCCGCGCCCGCCGGACCACCCGGCGCAGCGCCGGGTTCGAGCGCAGGAACGCCAGCCGGGCCGGGACCACGCCGGGCAGCGCGAGCGAGGCCAGGCGGCGGCGCCTGAAGTAGCGCCAGGTGCGGCTGTCCAGATGCGCGGCGAGGTAGCGCTCGGCGGCCGGGCGCAGATCGGGGCGCACCTTCGGCCGCATCGCGAAGGCGACGGCGGCCAGCAGGCCGTCCAACTCGGCCCCGGATGCGGTCTCCTGTCGCGCGGCTGCCTCCTCCGAGCCGCCGAGCCCCGGCAGCACCGCGTCGGCGAGTGTCGCCGCCGTCCGCTCCGGGTTCTCGTACGGGGTCAGGCGCTCCAGCAGCAGCCCCGTGCCGACGGTCGCCACCGGCAGGCCGTGGAACCGGGCCGCCCCGAACAGCGCCGCCGAGGTGCAGCCCACGACCAGAGCGGGCCGCAGCCGGTGCGCCAGCACCTCGGCCGGGACCGGCGGCAGGCCGGCGAGGACGGTCAGTTCGACGCCGTGGCGGTCCGCCTCCGCGCGCAGCGCCGCCGGGTCTTCCCACGGGGCGTACGGATCCGGTGCGTACACCAGCCGGGTGTGACCGAGCGACACCGCCCCGCGCACCATCTCCCGCCGCAGCCCCGCCTCGTCGGCCGCCGGGATCAGCCCGGCCCCCGCCAGATCCTGCCCGAGCAGCAGCGCCGGCTCCTCGACGGCGGGCAGCACCACATCCGCGTCCGCGAGTTCGGCGACGACCTCGGTGATCGCCTCGGCCGGAACGCCGCGCGGCTCCACCCCGAACTCGCCGAGCAGCAGCGGGCGCACCCCGGCGACCAGGTCCGGATGGAGCAGCCGCCGCACCCGGGTCCCGGTCAGCGGCGGGATCTTCTCCCCGGTCGGGCCGTACGCGCCGGGCCCCTCGGCGTACACATCGACGGGGGCGCCGGCGAACACCTGGGTCAGGGCCCGGGCGGGGCCGGCGTGCGGGGAGTCCACGACGAGCTCCAGCTCCTCCTCGCCGAGCCCCCAGGCCCGCCGGAAGTGGCGCTCCCACAGTGGGGCGTCGTCCGCCCGGGGATTCCAGCCGTCCGGGTGGAAGGGGGCGATCGCGTCGTTCCACGAGAGCACCGCGTCGAACCGGGTGCGCAACCGCTCGAACCCGGCGCTTTCCGAGACATCGGCGACCGTCTCCGGGGCGGGACCGGTCCGGGACAGCAGCAGGATCCGGCGGTCGGGCCCGGTGAAGCAGCCCGCGTCGATCGCCGCGGCGAGCAGCACCGCCGCCCCGGGCGAGGAGGCGTGGAAGATCCGGATGGTCATGCGGCCGAGGCCCCCTTCGTGGCGGCCGGACGGCGGCGCAGCCTGCGCACCCGGGTCGCCCGTGTCACGTCCATGGCGTCGAGCGCCTCGTCCAGCAGCCGCTGCGGCAGGCGTCCCAGGGCCGCGGCCGCGCGCGACTTCAGTTCACGGGCCACGGCCGGTTCGAATTTGTCCAGGTCACCCAGATGGTGGGCGATGATCGCGCAGTACGTGCGTACGGCCTTCGGCAGGAACATCTCCGCCTCGCGGTCGGCGGCGGTCTCCGCGATCACCTGGTCGAATGCGCGAAGGAAATCGAGCTGACGCACATCGCCGATCTGCGTCAAGGAAGTCGCCACCCCGCGCCGGTAGAAATGGCTGAGCAGACCCAGGACGGCGAAGGATTCCGCCTCGCGGTGCAGTCGCCAGATCCACGGCCGGTCCTCCGCCGTGCGCAGCCCGTCGGTGAAGTGCAGCAGCCCCCGGTCCAGCAGCCGCCGGTGGTAGAGGCCCGCCCAGGCGAACGCGTAATCCACCGACGTGGTGCGGTGGGCCGGCAGGATCGCGGCCCGGGGATCGCTCACCACACCGTGCGGCCCGTGCGGAACCCGGCGTACGGTGCGTGCCTTGCCGTTCGCCTGGACGTGGTCGGTGCGCACGAAGTCGCAGCCCAGCGCCTCGGCCCCGGCCACCAGCCGCTCGTAGTGCCCGGCGGCCAGCCAGTCGTCGCCGTCCAGGAAGGCGATGTACTCGCCGCGGGCGGCGTCCAGACCGGTGTTGCGCGCGGTCGCCAGGCCGCCGTTCTCCTCGTGCCGCAGCAGGACGGCCCCGGGGATCTCGTCCGCTCCCCGGCGCAGCAGCGGGAGCGTCCCGTCGGTCGAACAGTCGTCGACGAGAAGGAACTCGAAGTCCTCGCGGGCGTTGGCCCGCAGACTTCTCAGGGTGTCGGGCGCGTAGGTCTGCACGTTGAAGAACGGCACGATGACGGAGAGCTTAACCACGCGCATCACGTTAGGTGCGGCTCCGGCCCATTCCTTTTCCGCCATGCGCCCAGCAGGTGAACAACGACCGACGCTCAGGTGAAGCGCCTTTTCCGGAAGGGGAATTGGCGTCCCATTCGGGGCGGTCCCCCAATCGTCGGCTCGCTGTTAACCATCTGTTGCCATCGCGTTGGGCCGCTCATCGAAATGCCTTCCTAACTTCTTGGACGTGCCCCCACGTACCAGCCATGAGGCCGAACCGGCCGAGACCCCCGCCGCCCGACCGGCGCTCCGGGTCGCCGTCCTCGCCGACTCCGACACCCGGTGGAAATGGGGCGCGCTCACCGCGCGCCGCCTGACCGCCGAGGCCGCCGGGGACGGACAGGACGCGCGCCCCGTCGAGGTCAGCGGGCTGCTGCTGCGCGGCCGGGCCACCCCGACACCCCGCCAGCTCGCGGAGGTCGGCGAGGTGGGCATCGACGCCGAGCGGGTCCGCGAGGTCACCGCCGCCGAGTTCCTGCACACCGTGCGCGACGAGGGCTTCGACCTCGTCGTCCTCGCCCTCGTCGGCGGCGGCGTCCAGGCCATGCTGCACGGCATCGCAGCCCTCGGCCTGCCCCGCCGGCCCGTCGTCGTCACCGGATACGTCGGCGTCGTCTACGAGAAGCTCGCCGACGGCCTCCTCCTGCGCCACGGGGCGGACGTCGTCCTCGCCAACTCGGCCCACGACGCGGAACGTTTCCGCGCGGTGTACGAGGGGGTGGGCGCCGACGCATCGGCCGTCACCGAGGCCGCCCTGCCCTTCCTGGGCGGGGCCCCGTACCGGCCGGAAGAGGGCCGCGACACCGTGGTGTTCGCCGCCCAGCCCTCCGTACCGGCCTCCCGCGCCGACCGTACGTACCTGCTCCGCCGCCTCGTCGAGCACGCCCGGCTGCACCCGCGCCGCGAGGTGCTGCTGAAGCTGCGCTCCAAGCCCGGCGAGCACACCACGCACATCGAGGAACTGCCCTACCAGAAGCTCGCGCAGAGGCTGCCGGGCGGGCTTCCGCCCAACTTCCGCCTGGTGTACGGGCACATGGGCGAGGTCCTGGACCGCACCGACCTCCTGGTCACCGTCTCCTCGACCGCCGCGCTGGAGTCCCTGCACCGCCGTATCCCGACCGCGATCCTCACCGACCTCGGCGTCCGCGAGATGCTCGGCAACCACCACTTCGTCGGCTCCGGGCTCCTCACCTCCTGGGACCGGCTCGACGGCGGGACCCGGCCCCGGCCGGACGCGGAGTGGGTGGCGGGGCAGGGCGTCGCCGCCGACGGCTCGTACGGCACCGCCTACGACACCGCCCGCGCCAAGGTCACCGCCCTCCTCGACGCCGGTCGACTCCCGCCGCTCGCCCCCTACTACACGCCCGCCAGCGCCCCCGGCTACCTCCCCGGCATCCTCGGCCGCCACCACCTGGCCCCCGACGGCACGCCCCTGCCCGGCGCGGCCGCGCCGCAGGAGCCCGGCCGGGTCCGGGGCGCGGTCCGCGAGACCGTCCGCAACGCGGCCCGCGGCGCCTACCGCCACGGCGTCCAGCGCGTCGCGCCGGTGATCCGCCGGATGGGGGAGCTGTGACCACTCCAGCGGCCTCGACAACCTCAGGAACCTCCATGACCCCAGGGACAACGATGCAGCCGCCCCCGCCCCCGACCGTCCTCGCCGTGATCCCCGCCCGCGGCGGATCCAAGGGCGTACCCGCCAAGAACCTCGCCGAGGTCGGCGGAATCCCGCTGGTCGCCCGCGCCGTTCGCGCCGCGCTCGGCGCCCCCGAGGTCACCGACGTCGTCGTCACCACCGACGACGGGGCCATCGCCGAGGCCGCCCGCACCGCCGCCGCCGACCTGCGCGCCGCCCACCGGCTGCACTGCGTTGAGCGCCCCGCCGCCATCGCGGGCGACACCGCGACCAGCGAAGCGGCCGTGCTGCACGCCCTGGACGTCTACGAGGCCGAGCGGGCCCGCACCGTCGACGTGGTCCTCCTCGTCCAGTGCACCAGCCCGTTCGTCTCCCGCGAGGACATCGACGGCGTGGCGCGGGCGGTGGCCCACGAGGGTGCGGACACGGCCGTCACGGTCGCCCCGTTCCACGGCTTCGTCTGGCGCGACGGGCACGCGGTCGAGGAGAGCACGTACGGCGTCAACCACGACAAGTCCGTACGCCCCCGCCGCCAGGACCGCCCCCAGGACTACCTGGAGACCGGCGCCGCCTACGCCATGGACGCGGCGGGCTTCCGTACCCACCGCCACCGCTTCTTCGGCCACACCGCCCTGGTCCCCACCGACCCGGCCCGGGTGCTGGAGATCGACGACCCGCACGACCTGGCCCGCGCCCGGGCCCTCGCCCCGCTCCTGGACCCCTCCCCGCTGCCCTCCCTCGCGGACGTGGACGCGGTCGTCCTGGACTTCGACGGCACCCAGACCGACGACCGGGTGATGGTCGACTCCGAGGGCCGCGAGACCGTCGCCGTCCACCGGGGCGACGGCCTCGGGATCGCCGCGCTGCGCAAGGCGGGCGTGCCCCTCCTGATCCTCTCCACCGAGCAGAACCCGGTCGTCGCCGCCCGGGCCCGGAAGCTGCAGATCCCCGTCCTGCACGGCATCGACCGCAAGGACGAGGCGCTGAAGCGCTGGTGCGACGAGCACTCCATCGCACCCGACCGGGTCCTCTACGTCGGCAACGACGTCAACGACCTGCCCTGCTTCTCCCTCGCCGGCTGGCCCGTCGCGGTCGCCAGCGCCCACGACTCGGTACGCGCCGCCGCGCGCGCCGTCACGACCACCCCCGGGGGCCACGGCGCCATCCGCGAGATCGCGGCCTGGCTGCTCGGCCCCACCCTCACCACCACCCACACCCCTGCTGTCCCCACCACGTAAGGAAGCACCACCATGAGCACCTCCCGCCTGCGCACCTTCGGCACCCGTACCGCCGGCCCCGGCAACCCCGTCTACATCACGGGTGAGATCGGCATCAACCACAACGGCGACCTCGACAACGCCATCGCGCTGATCGACGCGGCCGCCGAAGCCGGCTGCGACGCCGTCAAGTTCCAGAAGCGCACCCCGGAGATCTGCACCCCGCGCGACCAGTGGGACATCGAGCGCGACACCCCCTGGGGCCGGATGACGTACATCGACTACCGCCACCGCGTCGAGTTCGGCGAGGCGGAGTACACCGCCATCGCCGAGCACTGCGCCAAGCGCGGCATCGACTGGTTCGCCTCCCCGTGGGACACCGAGGCCGTCGCCTTCCTGGAGAAGTTCGACGTTCCCGCCCACAAGGTGGCCTCCGCCTCCCTCACCGACGACGAGCTGCTGCGGGCCCTGCGCGCCACCGGCCGCACGGTCATCCTCTCCACCGGCATGTCCACCCCGAAGCAGATCCGCCACGCGGTCGAGGTCCTCGGTTCGGACAACATCCTGCTCTGCCACGCCACTTCGACGTACCCGGCGAAGGCCGAGGAGCTGAACCTGCGGGTCATCAACACCCTCCAGCAGGAGTACCCGAACGTCCCGATCGGCTACTCCGGCCACGAGACCGGCCTGCAGACCACCCTCGCCGCCGTCGCGCTCGGCGCCACGTTCGTCGAGCGCCACATCACCCTGGACCGCGCCATGTGGGGCTCCGACCAGGCCGCCTCCGTCGAGCCGCAGGGCCTGACCCGGCTGGTCCGCGACATCCGCACCATCGAGCAGTCGCTCGGCGACGGCGTCAAGAAGGTGTACGAGTCCGAGCTCGGCCCGATGAAGAAGCTCCGCCGCGTCGCGGGCGTCGTCGCCGAGACCGAGAACGCGCCGGCCCCCGAGCCGGTCGCGGTCTGAGCGCCGACCGGTGAACCTCGCCTTCGTCGAGAGCCCGGTCCAGCTCCTGAACGTCCTGGAGTGGGTTCACACCCAGGGGGGAGACGACCCGACCGCCACCACGGTCGTCGTCCTCCCCCCGGTCGACCCGATGTCGCGCGGTCAGCTGCGCCGGATGGCGGAGCTGGCCCGCGACGAGGGCATCACGGTCCGCTGGCAGGAGGCGCGCGGCGAGTCCGGCGCCCCCCTGAAGGCCCTGCGCGCCCTGGCCGGTCTGGTCAGACGCGCGGACCACATAGTGATCGGCGACCCGTTCTCCCGCTACGTCCAGCTCCTGCTGACCCTGGTCCGCGCCGACCGCCTCACGGTGGTCGACGACGGCACGGCCACGATGGAGTTCGTCGCCCAGCTGGCCCGGGGCGAGCGCCTGACCCGGTGGCACCGCCGGGGCCGCACCGGACCGCGCGAACTGGTCCTGGCCCCGGTCACCGCCACCGCCCGCCGCCGCTTCACCCCGACGGCCGACCACACGGTCGACGTGTTCACCGCCATGCCGGTCGAGGCTCCGCCCGGCATCACGGTCACCCCGAACACCTTCGCCTGGACCCGGGCCCGCTTCGGTCCGCCCAGCATCGGCAAGGGCGCCGACCTCGTCGGCACCTCCCTGGTCGAGACGGGCGTCGTCGACCCCGTCCCGTACCAGGAGGCGGTGGCCTCCCTCGCCCGCACGCACGGCGCCACCCGCTACTTCGCCCACCGCCGCGAGTCCGCCGAGAAACTCCACGCCCTGGAAGCCGCCACCGGCCTGGAGATAGTCCGCCCGGACCTCCCCCTGGAACTGATCGCCCGCCGCGGCCCCGTCGGCCGCACGATCGTCAGCTTCCCCTCCACGGTCGTCCACACCCTCCCCCTGGCCCTGGCCGGCACGGGCGTGAACGTCGCGGTCTGCGACATCGCCCCGGAATGGCTCCGCGCCACGGCCTCCCCGCGCGCCCAGGGCTTCCTGAGCGGGGTCACGGAGACGGCGCGGGGGGTGCAGCGGCTGACCTCGACGGCCCACGCGTAGGGGCCCGCCCGGCGTGACCTCGGTATATCTGCTCCTGGCGGCAGGCGTCGCACCGTCGGCGCGCCCCGCCCCGAAAGGAAAACCGGTATACCCGCGACCACCCTCCGTCACACCTCCTCACCCGAACTTTGTTCGCCTGCACGGCTGAAATTTCCTAGATCCATGGCCAGTTGAGGGGTCAAGGGGCCTACGCTTCATAAGGTGAACCAGTTGAAGTCCCGCGCCTCCCGCCCCCACAACCCGGCCGGCCAGCCCGGGGGAGGTGCGCTGCCCGGCAGGCTCGGTGACGAACTCCGTGCCGAGCTGATCGCCTTCCGCCGGGATCTGCACATGCACCCCGAGCTCGGCAACCAGGAGTTCCGGACCACCGCCGCCATCAAGGACCGGCTGGAGAAGGCCGGGCTGAAGCCGCAGGTCCTCGCGGTGGGGACCGGGCTCATGTGCGACGTGGGGGAGTGGGACGGGGCCACGCCCATGCTGGCGTTGCGCGCGGACATCGACGCGCTGCCGATCCCGGACACCAAGGCCGGCGTGCCCTACCGGTCCACCGTGCCCGACCGGGCGCACGCCTGCGGCCACGACGTGCACACCACCACCGTCCTCGGCGCCGGCCTCGTGCTCGCCGATCTCGACCGGCAGGGGCTGCTGCCCAACGCCGTGCGGCTGATCTTCCAGCCCGCCGAGGAGGTCCTGCCCGGCGGCGCGGTCGACGCGATCGAGTCCGGGGTGCTGGAGGGCGTCGGCCGGATCATCGGCGTCCACTGCGACCCGAAGGTGGACGTCGGGCGGATCGGGCTGCGGATCGGGGCCATCACCTCGGCCTGCGACCGGCTGGAGATCACGCTCGACGGGCCCGGCGGCCACACCGCCCGCCCCCACCTCACCACCGACCTGGTCACCGCCGCCGCCCGGATCGCCGTCGACGTGCCCGCGCTGCTCGGCCGCCGGGTCGACGCCCGCGCCGGGCTCGCGCTGACCTGGGGCCGCCTGGAGACCGGGCACGCCCCCAACGTCATCCCGCAGCACGCCGAACTGTCCGGCACGGTCCGCTGCCTGAACCTGGACGCCTGGCGCGAGGCACCCGACCTGGTGCACGCCGCCGTCGACGAGGTGGCCGGAATGCATCGGGCCAAGACCGTCATCAACTACGTGCGCGGCGTGCCGCCCGTGGTGAACGACGCCGAGTCCATCGGCCTGCTGGACGCCGCGATGACCGAGCGCCGCGGATCGTATGCGATCGAGGACACCGAGCAGAGCCTCGGCGGCGAGGACTTCTCCTGGTATCTGGAGCAGGTGCCCGGCGCGATGGCCCGCCTCGGCGTCCGGACCCCGGGCGACACGCGCGGGCTCGACCTGCACCGCGGCAACTTCGACGTGGACGAAGAGGCCATCACCGTAGGGGTCGAGCTGTTCACGGCCGCCGCCCTGCTCGACGGCGGCCGTTCGTGAAGCGTTGACGCGGTCTTCGTAGGCCGTTCGTGGACTCCTGTGCCGCCTTGTGGGTGGCTTCTGTTCGCGACGATCCGATAACGGCTTCCGTACGTGCTCTTATCTGACATCTACGCGCGTTACGATCGCGGCGAAACCAGCGCCGGAAGAGGCGCTTCGGTCAGGTTTGAAGGAGCCTCCCCTTGCGCCGGATCACCAGGATCACCACCGTGGGCGTCGCGTCCGCGGCGCTCGCTCTCAGCGTCACCGCGTGTGGCGGAAACTCGTCGGACGCCGGTTCCGGCTCCGACGGCGACAAGGCCGCCATCGCGTACGACATCGGCGGCCGCGGCGACCAGTCGTTCAACGACGCCGCCTACGCGGGCCTCTCCAAGGCGGAGAAGGAGCTCGACGTCCAGGGCAGCGAGGCCGAGCCCTCCGACGGTGAGGGAGACGCGGACAAGGTCCAGCGCCTCACCGAGCTGGCCCGCTCCGGCAACAACCCGGTGATCGGCGTCGGCTTCGCCTACGCGCCCGCCATCAAGAAGGTCGCGCCGAAGTTCCCGAAGACCACCTTCGGCATCATCGACGACGCCTCGGTGACCGGCGAGAACATCGCCAACATCGTCTTCAACGAGGAGCAGGGCTCCTACCTCGCCGGCGTCGCCGCCGCCAAGGTGACCAAGTCCAAGACGGTCGGCTTCATCGGCGGTGTCGAGACCCCGCTGATCAAGAAGTTCGAGGCGGGCTTCGTCCAGGGCGTGAAGGACACCGACGCCTCGGTCAACGTGCTTCCGCAGTACCTGACGCAGCCGCCGGACTTCGGTGGCTTCTCCAAGCCCGACCTCGGCAAGGCCGCCGCGCAGGGCCAGCTCGACAAGAAGGCCGACGTGATCTACTCGGCCGCCGGTCTGGCCGGTTCCGGTGCCATCGAGGCCGTCTCCAAGGCGGGCAAGTGGAACATCGGCGTCGACTCCGACCAGTACAAGCAGAAGGGCCTCGCGGCCTACAAGGAGTCCATCCTGACGTCGGTCACCAAGGACGTCGAGGACTCCGTGTTCAACCTGATCAAGTCGGTCCAGGACGGCAAGCCGGAGACCGGTGAGATCCGCTACGGCCTGGACAAGGACGGCGTCGGCCTGTCGATGTCCAACCCGGCTTTCACGGACATGAAGGACGTCATCGCCGCCGTGGACAAGGCCAAGCAGGAGATCATCGACGGCAAGATCACCGTCAAGACCGCTCCGTAAGGCCGGATGCCGACGGCCCCTCCCGGGCCGTGGGCCCCGGCTGGCTTCCCCGGCCCTGTCCGTACGCCGCGCGGCTCCCGCCGCCGGTGACGGGCAGGGCCGCGGGCCAGCCGCCCGAGCCGTACAAGGGCTTCGGCGAAGACCGTACAGAGGCTTCCCCGAAGACCCGCGGCCCCCGCAGTCCGCAGTACGACCGAAGAAGATCCGCCTCTCGCAGTGCTCTCCCGCCCGGTCCGGACCCCGCGTCCGGGCCGCGACGTGCACCCGTGTTTCACGATTCGGCAGCGCTACGCGTGTAGACAGCCCTCCGGCGCGATAACTTCACCCCCGCCCCCCAGGGCCCCCGAGCCCCCCCAGCCCCTCCGCCCCCGCTCCTGTCCGGCCAAGGAGAGTGCGTCATCAACGCGTCCAGCAGCCCCCCTGCCGTAGAACTGCACGGCATCACCAAGCGCTTCCCCGGCGTCGTCGCCAACCACGACATCGACATCACCATCGGCAAGGGCACGGTCCACGCGCTCGTCGGTGAGAACGGCGCCGGCAAGTCCACCCTGATGAAGATCCTCTACGGCATGCAGAAGCCGGACGAGGGCACCATCGCGATCGACGGCGAGCAGGTCTCGTTCTCCAACCCGGGTGACGCCATCGAGCGCGGCATCGGCATGGTGCACCAGCACTTCATGCTCGCCGACAACTTCACCGTCCTGGAGAACGTCGTCCTCGGCGGCGAGAAGCTGTACGGCATCGGCTCCGGCGCCCGGAAGAAGATCAAGGAGATCTCCGACGCGTACGGCCTGGGCATCCGGCCCGACGCGCTCGTGGAGGACCTCGGGGTCGCCGACCGGCAGCGCGTGGAGATCCTCAAGGTGCTCTACCGGGGCGCCCGCATCCTCATCCTGGACGAGCCGACCGCGGTCCTCGTGCCGCAGGAGGTCGACGCGCTCTTCGCCAACCTGCGCGAGCTCAAGGCCGAGGGCCTGACCGTCATCTTCATCTCGCACAAGCTCGGCGAGGTGCTCTCGGTCGCCGACGACATCACCGTCATCCGCCGCGGTACGACCGTGGGCACCGCCGACCCGGCCTCCACCACGACCAAGCAGCTGGCCGAGCTGATGGTCGGCAGCGAGCTGCCCTCGCCGGAGACCCGCGAGTCCACCGTCACCGACGTACCGATGCTGCGGGTCCAGGACCTCAAGCTCACCGTCACCGACCCCGACGGCACCGTCCGCGACGTGCTCGCCGGCATCGACTTCACCATCCACCAGGGCGAGGTCCTGGGGATCGCGGGCGTCGAGGGCAACGGCCAGACCGAACTCATCGAGGCCCTCATGGGCATGCGGGACCCGGACGCCGGGGTCATCACCCTCGGCTCCGACGACATCTCGCACGCCCCGACCCGCAAGCGGCGCGAGTCCGGCATCGGCTACATCCCCGAGGACCGCCACCGCCACGGCGTCCTGCTGGACGCCCCGCTGTGGGAGAACCGCATCCTCGGCCACGTCACCGAGAAGCCCAACAGCCGCGGCTGGCTGCTGGACAACAAGGCGGCCCGTACCGACACCGAGCGCATCGTGCGCGAGTACGACGTCCGCACCCCGGGCATCGACGTCACCGCGGCGTCCCTCTCCGGCGGCAACCAGCAGAAGCTGATCGTCGGCCGCGAGATGAGCCACGCGCCCAAGTTCCTGATCGCCGCCCACCCCACCCGCGGTGTGGACGTCGGCGCGCAGGCCCAGATCTGGGACCAGATCCGCGAGGCCCGCCGCGAAGGGCTCGCCGTGCTGCTGATCTCGGCCGACCTGGACGAGCTGATCGGGCTCTCCGACACCCTGCGCGTCATGTACCGCGGCCGGCTGGTCGCGGACGCCGACCCGGCCACCATCACCCCGGAGGAACTGGGCTCGGCCATGACCGGCGCCGCCACCGGTCACCTCGAAGGCTCGGAGGACGAGGCCCGATGAAGAAATTCGACAAGGACCGGCTGATCCTGGGCTTCGCCGGCCCGGTGCTCGCCCTGGTCGTCGCCCTCGCGCTGACGACCGTGGTGCTGCTCGCCTCCGGGCAGAACCCCTTCGAGCCGTACCGGATCATGTTCGACTCGGCCTCCTACGCCGACGTCCAGGTCCTGATCATCAACCAGGCCGGTACGTACTACCTCGCCGCGCTCGCGGTGGCCATCGGCTTCCGGATGAACCTCTTCAACATCGGGGTCGACGGGCAGTACCGCCTCGCCGCGATGATGGCCGCGCTGGTCGGCGCGAGCGTCGACCTGCCGGGGCCGCTGCACATCGCGCTGATCGTGATCGTCGCGATGCTCGTCGGCGCGTTCTGGTCCGGTATCGCGGGCTTCCTGAAGACCACCCGCGGGGTGAGCGAGGTCGTCTCGACGATCATGCTCAACTCGATCGCCACCGCGCTCGTCGCCTGGATGATCCTGCCGAAGAACTTCGGTGAGCAGCCCGCCGGTTCCAACAACCTGACCACCGGTGAGATCCCGGAGTCCGGCTGGTTCCCGGGGCTGCCGATGGCGGACGGGGCCGGGGAGATCTACGGCTTCACCTTCGTCGCCGCGGGTTGCGGCGTCCTCTACTGGTTCGCCCTCAACCGCACCCGGTTCGGCTTCGACCTGCGCGCCACCGGCGCCAGTGAGAGCGCCGCCCAGGCCTCCGGTGTGGACGCCAAGAAGATGGTCCTCACCTCGATGCTGATCTCCGGTGCGGTCGCGGGCCTCGCCGGTATGCCGACCCTGCTCGGCGACACGCACACCTACAGCCTCGACTTCCCCACGGGCATCGGCTTCACCGGCATCACCATCGCGCTGCTGGGCCGGAACAACCCGCTCGGCATCGCCCTCAGCGCCCTGTTGATCGCGTTCCTGGACAAGTCCTCGGCCTCGCTCGACCAGTACGGGTACGAGAAGGAGATCGCCACGATCATGCAGGGCCTGATCGTGATCTCGGTCGTCGTCTCCTACGAGCTGGTCCGCCGTTACGGCATTCGCCGCCAGCAGCAGAAGGTCGGCGAGGAACTCGCCGCCGGACACGCCCTCACGACCGAGAAGGAGGCGGCCCTGTGAGCACCAGCAAAACCACCGCCGCACGCCCCGCCCCCCAGAAGGGCAACGGCCGCCGCAAGCTCACCCTGCCCGTTGTCCTGCTGATCGTCGCGGGCGGTCTCGCCCTGATCTCGCTGGTCCGCCTGATCAGCGGCGCCGAGGACATCACCTCGGTCGGCCAGGTCGCCGGTGCGCTGGAACTCGCCGTGCCGATCGGCCTCGCCGGACTCGGCGGTCTGTGGGCCGAGCGCGCGGGCGTCGTCAACATCGGCCTCGAAGGCATGATGATCCTCGGCACCTGGTTCGGGGCCTGGGCCGGGTTCCAGTGGGGCCCGTGGACGGGCGTCCTCTTCGGCGTTCTCGGCGGTTGCCTCGGCGGTCTGCTGCACGCGGTCATCACCGTCACCTTCGGCGTGAACCACATCGTCTCCGGTGTGGCCATCAACATCCTCGCCGTGGGCGTCACCCGCTACCTCTCCAACTTCGCCTTCGACGGCGTCCAGGGCGGCTCCTCGAAGCAGTCCCCGCGCATCGACCCGATCGACAAGATCACCGTTCCGGGGCTCTCGGACTGGCTCGCGGACCTCCAGCAGCACCACTGGTTCCTGATCTCCGACATCGCGGGCATCGTGGGCGGTCTGATCACCGGCCTGTCCCTGCTCACCGTCGTCGCCCTGCTGCTGATCCCCGCCACCTGGTGGATCCTGTGGCGCACCCCGTTCGGGCTGCGGCTGCGCTCCTGCGGCGAGTCCCCGGTGGCCGCCGAGACCCTCGGCGTCAACGTGTACAAGTACAAGTACATCGCCGTCACGGTCTCCGGCGGTCTGGCGGGGCTCGGCGGCGCGTTCCTCGCGATCGTCGCGACCGGCATCTACCAGGAGGGCCAGACCGGCGGCCGCGGCTACATCGGTCTCGCGGCGATGATCTTCGGCAACTGGATGCCGGGCGGTATGGCGCTGGGTGCGGGCCTCTTCGGCTTCACCGACAGCCTCAAGCTGCGTGGCGGCGCCGAGAACGTCCACGCGATGCTGCTCCTGTTGGCGATCCTGCTGGTCATCGCGGTGTTCTGGCAGCTGTACCGGAAGAAGTACGTCGCCGCGGCGATTTCGGCGACCGTCTCGGCGCTGCTGTTCACCTGGTACTTCCTGACCGATCAGGTGCCGAGCCAGTTCGTCGACGCCGCCCCGTACGTCACCACGCTGCTGGTCCTCGCGCTCTCCGCGCAACGCCTGCGGATGCCCAAGGCGGACGGCGTGCCGTACCGCAAGGGCGAGGGCAAGTGACACCCCCGCCCGCCCCGGCCTTCGGCGAGGCCGACTGGGACGCCCTGCGGGAGGCCGCCCGGGACGCCATGTCCCGGGCGTACGCCCCCTACTCGGGCTTCCCGGTCGGTGTCGCCGCCCGGGTGGACGACGGCCGCACCATCACCGGCTGCAACGTCGAGAACGCCAGCTACGGCCTCTCGCTCTGCGCCGAGTGCGGTCTGGTCTCCACGCTCCAGGCCACCGGTGGCGGCCGGCTGACCCACTTCACCTGTGTGGACGGCGCCGGGGCGATCCTGGTGCCGTGCGGCCGGTGCCGACAGCTCCTGTACGAGTTCGGCGGCCCGGAGCTCCTCCTGGAGACCCCGGACGGCCTCCGTACGCTCGACGAGATGCTGCCGCAGTCGTTCGGCCCGCAGCACCTCGGCTGAACCCCGCAACTCCCGGCGGTGGCCCTTCCTTCCCGGAAGGGCCACCGCTCTTTCCCCTCTCTATGCGCGTAGAGTCAGTTGGGACTCTTGCGCACCCGGCCGGAAGGATTCCCATGGACGCCATCTCCGTCATCCGCACCAAGCGGGACCGAGGCGAGCTGACCCCCGAGCAGATCGACTGGGTCATCGACGCCTACACCCGCGGCGAGGTCGCCGACGAGCAGATGTCCGCCCTCGCCATGGCGATCCTGCTCAACGGCATGAACCGCACCGAGATCGCCCGCTGGACCGCCGCGATGATCGCGTCCGGCGAGCGGATGAGCTTCGACGCGCTCTCCCGCCCCACCACCGACAAGCACTCCACCGGCGGCGTCGGCGACAAGATCACCCTGCCGCTCGCCCCGCTGGTCGCCGCCTGCGGCGCGGCCGTTCCGCAGCTCAGCGGCCGGGGCCTCGGGCACACCGGCGGCACCCTGGACAAGCTGGAGTCCATCCCCGGCTGGCGGGCCCACCTCTCCAACGAGGAGATGCGACACGTCCTCGACACCACCGGCGCGGTCATCTGCGCCGCCGGTGACGGCCTCGCCCCCGCCGACAAGAAGCTGTACGCGCTGCGCGACGTCACCGGCACCGTCGAGGCGATCCCGCTGATCGCCAGCTCGATCATGTCGAAGAAGATCGCCGAGGGCACCGGCGCGCTCGTCCTGGACGTCAAGGCCGGCTCCGGCGCCTTCATGAAGACCATCGAGGACGCCCGCGAACTGGCCTCCACCATGGTCGCACTCGGCACCGACAGCGGGGTGCGCACGGTCGCCCTGCTCACCGACATGTCGACCCCGCTCGGCCTCACCGCGGGCAACGCCCTGGAGGTCCGCGAGTCCGTCGAGGTCCTCGCCGGCGGCGGCCCGCAGGACGTCGTCGACCTCACCCTCGCCCTCGCCCGCGAGATGCTGGACGCGGCGGGCCTCAAGGACGCCGACCCCGAGAAGGCCCTCGCCGACGGCTCCGCGATGGACGTCTGGCGCCGCATGATCTCCGCCCAGGGCGGCGACCCGGACGCCACCCTCCCGACCGCCCGCGAACAGCACGTGGTCACCGCCCCCGCCTCCGGCGTCCTCACCCGCCTGGACGCCTACGACGTCGGCGTCGCCGCCTGGCGCCTCGGCGCGGGCCGCGCCCGCAAGGAGGACCCGGTGCAGGCGGGCGCGGGCGTCGAACTCCACGCCAAGCCCGGCGACACGGTCACCGAGGGCCAGCCCCTGATGACGCTGCACACCGACACCCCGGAGAAGTTCGACTACGCGCTGAAGGCACTGCCTCAGTCGTACGACATCGCCCCGGCCGGCACGTCGTTCTCGCCGCTGCCGGTGGTGCGGGAACGTATCGCCTGACCTGCGGTTTCCGCCTAAGGGTGAACGGGACCGGCGGACTGCCGCCGGTCCCGTTCGGCATGCTGGACTCGCCACCGCCACCCCCGCCCCCACCGGGCCGGGCAACACCGTCCCCGCCGAAGAAGCCCGCCTCGTCGTCGAGATCACCTCGCGCGCCCACGGCCAACCACGACCGCCTGACACGCGGACGGCCCGCCGCACGGATCGGATCCGTGCGGCGGGCCGCCGTCGTGCGCGGGGTGAACTACCGGCGAGGGCCCGTTACTTGCCCAGGTACGCGCTGTAGATCTTCACCGACGAGGTGTTGCCCTTCTTGTCGACGACCTTGGCGGCGAAGGAGATCGCCTTGTTCTTGGCCGGGTTCTTGACGGTGATCTTCCCCTTCTTCACCGTGACCTTCTTCCAGGTCTTGCCGCCGTTGTAACTGACGTACGTCTTCAGCGACTTCAAGTTCTTGCCCGCGGCCGAACCGTGCACCTTCACCGGCACCGGGACGGTCTTGCCCGCCTCGGCCCGGCCGTCGGCGCCGATGGCCGGGATGAACCGGACCGTGGAGACCGGGACCATCGTGAACTCGGTCTTCTTCGAGCTGAACGTCCAGGACGCGTCCACCCGGGTGGAGAGCGGGCTGATCTTCGCGCTGTGCTTGACCGAGGTCGACAGCTTGTAGGCCGCGGAACCGGCCGGGACCTTGAAGGGCTCGCCGCCGCTCAGCGGGTCGTTGTTCTGGCCGACCTTCTTGCCGTTGCGGTACAGGACGGTCTTGGCCGAAGAGTGCTCGATGCCGCCCGCGTTGCCCGCGCCGTCCGCCAGCAGCGGGAGGATGCCGAAGATCTCGTTGCCCTCACGGGCCACGCCGAAGTCCTTGCTCACCAGCGGGCCGAACACCCCGGTGTTCACCGACCTGCCGTAGGACTTGCCCGCCTTGAACGTGGCTTCGTCGCTGATCTGGTATCCGGCCTCGTACGTCGGGAAGCCGTCCTCGTCGACGGGGCCCAGCTGGCTGAACTCCAGGCCCCAGCTCACCTTGTCGGAGGTGGAGAGGTACAGCGTTCGGGTGCCGGGCAGCTTCTGCTCGACCGACGTGGACCAGCCGCCGCCGGAGGTGGGCAGGAAGCCCACGGCGGAGACCGAACCCTTCTTCTTCGGTGCGGCCGCGCCCATGGCGATCTTCACCTTGGCCAGCTGGCCGGCGGTGAACTTCCGGTCGTAGCCGGTGGCCAGCTTCTTGACCGGGCCGCCGACCGCGATGTCGTACTCGGTCGACGCGCCCGCCGTCCAGGTGCCCGACCAGTGCTGGGAGAGCGACCCGTCGGTGATCTGCGGACCCACGTGCAGCGTGCGGAAGCCCGCCGTCGAGTCCATCACCCAGCCGAAGGTGACCATGTCGGCCTTCGTCCTCACCGTGTAGTCCGGCGAGAACAGCTCGGCGTTCGTCTTGGCGGCCGGAAGCGTGACCTTCCACGGCTTCGCCTTGCGGGCGTCGAACGTCAGCGAGGTGTTCTTGGTGATCGCGAGCTTCGGCTGGGAGATCCAGTCGACTCCCTTGGCGAAGTCCGTCGGGTGGCCGTACACCGACGAGCTGACCGAGTACGTACCCTTCGGCACCCGGACCTTCGCCGTGCCGTTCACGACCTGCGGGCTCAGGAACGAACCGCCGGTCTGGTCGCCGAAGCCGTAGAGCGTGTTCTCCGCGTAGGCCGCCGGCAGGCCCTTCCGGTCCAGGTGCTTGACCGTCAGGTCGTAGCTCTCGACCTCCCGCTCGACGGCGGCCGCCGTGCGCACGGTCTGCCCGCCGCCCGTCGCCTCCACATACGCGGAGTAGGCGCCGTCCGCCGTGCCGCCGATCCGGGTGTCGGCGGTCAGCGTCGCCTCCGCGGTGCCGCCCGCGGGGACGGTCACCTTGTCCGCGCCCAGGGTGAAGAAGCCCGCCGGGGCCGGCTTGCCCGTGGGGCCCGTGCCGGTCACCTTCAGATCGAGGGTGACATCGGTCGTACCGAGGTTGCGGTACGTCACCTTCTTGCCGACCGGGACGTCATCGGTGTGCGGCCACTGCTGCACGCCGAAGCTCACCGAGACCGGCTCCGCGACGACGCTCTGGCCGATCGCGCGGTCCACCTGGATCCGGCCGGAGCCCTGCTGGAACGGGTTGTACGCCCCGGGCTTCGTGGACGCGGTCAGCGCGCCCTTCAGCTCGGAGTACTTCCAGTCGGGGTGCTGCTGCTTGAGCAGCGCGGCCGCGCCCGCGACATGCGGGGTGGCCATCGACGTACCCGAGATGGTGGCGTAGCCGGCGGGCTTCTCGCCCACCTCCCGGGCGATCAGCGAACCGGGCGGGATCGCCGCCGTGGTGTCCACGCCGGGGGCCGTCACATCCGGTTTGATCGCACCGTCGCCGATTCGCGGACCGCGGCTGGAGAAGTCCGCCAGCAGGTCCTTGTCGTCGACCGCGCCCACGGTCAGCGCGGCGTCCGCGCTGCCCGGTGAGCCGACCGTGCCCGCGCCGTCGCCCTCGTTGCCCGCGGCGATGGCGAACAGGACGCCCTTCTCGGCCGACAGCTTGTCGACCGCCGCCTCCAGCGGGTCCACCTCGGGGCTGTCGGGCCCGCCGAGGCTCAGGTTGACGATGTCGGCGCCCTGGGCGACCGCCCACTCCATACCGGCCAGGATGCCGGAGTCCTCGCCGTAGCCCTCGTCGTCCAGCACCTTGCCCGAGAGCAGCTTGGCGTCCGGGGCCACGCCCTTGAGCGTGCCGCCCGACTTCGCACCGGTGCCCGCGGCGATCGAGGCGACATGCGTCCCGTGGCCGACCCGGTCCTTCGTGTCCTTCGCGGCGCTGAAGTTCTTCTCCGCGAGGATCTGGCCCTTGAGGTCCGGGTGGGTGGAGTCCGTCCCGGTGTCCAGGACCGCGATCGTGACGCCCTTGCCGGTGAACCCTGCCTTCCAGGCCGCAGGCACGCCGATCTGCGGGACGCTCTTGTCGAGGCTCGCCTTCCGCACGCCGTCCAGCCAGACCCGGTCGATGCCGGCGGCGGTGGTCACCCGGTCGCCCCCGGCGCGACGCTCGGTGAGCGCCTTCCAAATCTCCGGCGCGTCGGTCGTCGGCGTCGTCACCGACTCGGCGTTCAGCGACGTCAGGCTCCGGCCGACCTCGGTGGAGCCCGCGTCGCGGACCTGCGCCTTCGCGGCCGCGGCCTGCTTGCCCCGGTAGCCGACGATCAGCTTCAGACCGTCCCGCTGGGCCCGGAGGTTCTCCGGACGGCTCAGCTCGGTGACGTCGAACAGCCGCCGGTCGAGCTTGCCGGAGACGATCAGCCGGTGGGCGTCGGCCGGAAGGACGAGGGTGTGCCCCTTGTCGCTCATCCGCTGGACCGGGATGTGCTCCCGGCCCTTCGCGGGCCGGAAGGCGACCGGCTTGCCCTCGGCGTCCACGGTGACCCGGTCGCCGGTGACCAGGGTCAGCTGACGCGTCTCCCGGTCCTGGTCCTGCGCCCGGGTGCCGGCCGGCCCCTTCGGGGCCGGCTGGGCGACGGCGGGGCTGACCATTCCCGCCGCCAGCGCCACTGCGGCCGCCGTGGCGACCGCGGATATGCACGCGTTTCTCACGTGTCTGCGCAACTCTCCCCCTGGAGAACTCGATGGTTCCTCAACCCGTCGGCCCGCAGATACGCAGAAAGGACGGCTGCGGCCGTCGGTTCACCCAGCTAGAGGGGACACCGGGGAGACGGGTTCACAGGAGGGACACAAGAGGTCGTGAGTTGACGCGAAAAGGCTCCTCCGCGGCGCAAAGGCACTCCGGGGCCGATGATTTTCGCCCGCCGGTCCGGTCTGCCTGGTGTGGATGCCGAAAATCCGATCCCCCTGACCGTGACCGGCCGGGTCAGCCGTGCCGCCGTCCCCGACCTCTGCGCGGAGCTGGAGCGCGCCCTCGCCGGTCCCCGCGGCGCCGCCCTCACCCCGGGTGCGGCGGTGGACTGCGATGTGGGCGGGGTGATCCGGCCGGATCTGACCGCCGTCGAAGCGGTGGCCCGGCTGGGGCTGGTCGCCCGCCGGGCCGGGCACACCCTGCGGCTGCGCCGCGTGCCCCCCGAACTCCGGGCGCTGCTGGACCTGGTGGGGCTGGCCGATGTGGTGGCCCTGGAGGAGGGCCCGGAGGAACGCGTGCCGGGGCCGTCCTGAGGTGTGCGTACGCGGGCGGGTAGGTGCGAGCCGCACCTACCCGCCTACGAGAACGGCCTAGCTGTATTGACCCGCAGGGTTGTTGACACGGGTGATGGGTGGGTGGCCGCCGAGTGCGGTGTGGCTGCGGTGGTGGTTGTAGGTGTGGAGGAAGTCTGCCAGGGCATGGGTGCGTTCGGTGTTGGTGGTGTAGGGCCGTTGGTAGGCCCATTCGTCGGCGAGGGTGCGGTTGAAGCGTTCGACTTTGCCGTTGGTCTGGGGCCGGTAAGGGCGGGTGAGTTTGCCGGTCGCGCCGATGTCGGCCAGGGCTTGCTTCCAGACCAGGCCCTTGCGGTAGGCCCACGCGTTGTCCGTCAGAACGCGCTCGATCCGGGTGATGCCCAGGTCGGCGAAGAACGCGGCGGCCCGGGTCAGGAAGGCTGCGCAGGTCGCGACTTTCTCGTCGGGGTGGATCTCGCTGTAGGCGAGGCGGGAGTGGTCGTCGAGGGCGGAGTGGATGTAGTCGAAGCCGACGTTGCTGCGGGTGGCGCGGCCGGCCTGGCGGCCCAGGGTCCTGTGGCCGCCGCCGTCGGGGATCCGGCCGAGCTTCTTCACGTCGACGTGGATCAGCTCGCCGGGTCGCTCACGTTCGTAGCGGCGGATCACGATGCCGGTCGGGCGGTCGAGCCAGGCCAGCCGGTTGAGCCGGTGGCGGGTGAGGACACGGTGCACGGTCGAGGCGGGCAGTCCAAGGATCGGGCCGATCCGCGCAGGTCCGAGCTTTCGGGTTCGCCGCAGATCGCAGACGCGATCTTCCACGGCGGCCGGTGTCCGGTGCGGTGTCCTGCAGGGCCTGCTGGACCGGTCGACAAGACCCGCGTCGCCCTCGCTCTTCCAGCGGCGGACCCATTTGTGAGCCGTGGGCCTCGATATGCCCATCTCGGCAGCCACATGCGCGACCGGACGGCCCGCCAGGACACGTGCGACCAGGATCCGCCTGCCGTGAACGGTCAGGCGGGCATTACGGTGTGACACGAAGACCTCCGTGTGCGATGCGGCGTAGACACCCCCACCACACCGGAGGTCTTCATCATGATCAAGACCTGCCCAGCGTTAACAACGCTCGTGGTCAATACACCTAGCCCCTACGCGTCCGCCGGGAGCCGATCCGGCAGACCGAACAGCGGGAACCAGCGCGGGACGTCCAGGAAGCAGTGCATCCCGCTGATCGCCCCGTCCTGGACATCGATGACCTGGACCGCCCACGGCACGAACCCGGACCCGTCCTCGGCGGGCTTGTAATGCGCGAAGGCGGGGGACCCGTTGGCCGAGACGGGCACCAGCTTGGAGCCCGCGCAGGCCGCGCCGATGGAGGTCATGAAGCCCGTGATGTCCCCGGTGCCCTGGAGCCACAGGTCGAACGGCGGCATCGTCATCACGGCGTCCTCGTGGAGCAGCGCCGTCAGGGCGGCCACGTCATACCCCTCGAACGCCTTCACATAGCGCTCCAGGAGCTTCTGCTGCTCCTCGTCGAGCGGGTCCGCCGCATCGCCCGCCCGGCCCTCCGTCTCGGTCAGCGTGGCGCGGGCCCGCTGGAGGGCGCTGTTGACCGAGGCCACGGAGGTCTCCAGCAGCTCGGCGACCTCGGCCGCCTTCCAGGCGAGCACCTCGCGCAGGATCAGCACGGCCCGCTGCTTCGGCGGCAGGTGCTGGAGGGCGGCGACGAACGCCAGGCGCACCGACTCGCGCGCCACGGCCGCCTCCGCCGGATCCTGGACCGACGGCAGGATCCGGCCGTCGGGCATCGGCTCCAGCCAGACGTTCTCCGGTCGGGGGCTCAGCGTGGCCCGGGCGAGTGGGGTCGGGCCGGTCAGATCGACCGGGCGGGCCCGCTTGTTGCCCGCGTTCAGCATATTCAGGCAGACGTTGGTGGCGATCCGGTAGAGCCAGGAGCGCAGCGAGGAGCGGCCCTCGAACTTGTCGAAGTTGCGCCAGGCCCGGACCAGGGTGTCCTGCACCGCGTCCTCGGCCTCGAAGGCGGACCCGAGCATCCGGTAGCAGTACCCCGTCAGCTCGACCCGGTGCCCTTCCAGGCAGCTGTCGATCCCGGCCGCATCCGGCTTATCGGCCGCCGCTCCCATGGCCGTCGTCGTGGTCAGATCGCTCATCGCTCCACCCCTGTCGCGCGCCCTCGCGCTGTGGCACCCGTCACCCGGTACGTCGGAAGCTACCGCAGGCCACTGACAGCCGGGCGCAGGACGAACAAGGGGGGTACCGGAGGCCGTGGCTTTGGCCACGATCCGTCCGGCACCCCTCGGGACACGCCCAGCGCCTCGCTCAGGTCCCGGGCTTGCGCCCGTACACGTACACGTCGTCGCCGTTCTTCAGCAGTTTCCAGTATGCCTTCGCGTCGGCGGGCCGCATGTTGACGCACCCGCCGGAGCCCGGCGGGTTGTACATGGACTTGGTGACCGAGTGGAACGCCTGGCCGCCGTCGAAGAACTGGGAGTACGGCATCCAGACCTTGTAGATGGTCGACCAGTGCTTGATGTTGCGCCAGTAGATCTTCTTGGCCCCGGTCCGGGTCTCCGCGCCGTCCCGCCCGGTCCGCACCGGCACCGGACCGTACTTCAGCTTCTTGCCGTCCTGGATCCAGCTCAGCTGCCGGGTCAGGTCGACACAGGCGATGCGCCCCTTGTTGGTGGGGCACTTCCCCGCCTTGTTGGGGTTCTTCCCGGCCGCCTTCTGGGCGAGCATCGTGTTCATCGTGCGCCAGGTCAGCGGACCGGCGTAGCCGATGGTGGGGGTGATCCCGTGGGCCTTCTGGAACTTCTGGATCGCCTTGCAGTCGGCCGTCGACTGCTTGCCGTCCACGGGCCGCTTGAGGAACTTCTCGACCTGCTTCTGGTGGGGCCCCACCGATTTCGTGCAGGACGCCGCGTGGGCGGCGGTGCCGCTGCCCAGGACCAGGGCCGGAGCGGCCACCAGTCCGGCGACGGACAACGCCACCCCCCGTCGCAGCCGTCTGCCGGATGTCTTCGCCATGTCTCCCATGCGGCAACTCCCCTTCGCCCACAGTGGTTTTGTGGTTACGCCTGGTAGACGTACGAAGGGGAGCGGTGGTTGCGCGCCGACAGGTCTCGGTTGCGTCCCGAAAACCGGTGGAGCGGCCGACCGGAAGGCCGTAGGTTCGCCTGGTTCAAGATCCGCGCGTTCACGACGAGGTGTTTTCGATGACGGTCCGAGCAGTGGCGGGCGACTCCGCCCGGCAGCCCTCCGTAGAAGCCGTGACCTCATCGAACGCAAGGAACACCTCTCGTGGATCTGCCCCGCATCTTCACCCTGCGCGAAAGTAGCCACCGCATCCACAACCCCTTCACCCCGGGCAAGCTCGCCGCCCTGGGCCGCGCGCTGCGTCTGCCGCCCGGAACCCGTGCGCTCGACCTCGCGAGCGGGTCGGGCGAGATGCTGTGCACCTGGGCCCGGGACCACGGCGTCACCGGGACCGGGGTGGACATCAGCACCGTGTTCACCGGGAGGGCCCGCGCCCGCGCCGCCGAACTCGGCGTCGCGGACCGGGTCTCCTTCGTGCACGGCGACGCCTCCGGCTTCGTCGCGGACGAGCCGGTCGGACTCGCCGCGTGCGTCGGCGCCACCTGGATCGGAGGGGGCGTGGCCGGCACCGTCGAACTGCTGGGCAGGAGCCTTCGCCCGGGCGGTCTGATGCTGATCGGTGAGCCGTACTGGCTCCGCGAAGTACCGGACCAGGAGACCGCCGAAGGCTGCCACGCCCGCGGCAAGGACGACTTCCGGCTCCTGCCGGGGCTGATCGAGCGGTTCGGGGATCTCGGGTACGACGTCGTGGAGATGGTGCTGGCCGACCAGGACAGCTGGGACCGTTACCAGGCGGCGCAGTGGCTCAACCTCCGCCGCTGGCTCGACGCGCATCCCGGTGACGGGATGGCCGCCGAGGTGCGGGCCGAACTCACCACCGGTCCCGCCCGCTACGCGCGGTACCAGCGTGAGTACCTCGGCTGGGGAGTCTTCGCGCTGATGGCCCGCTGACGGCCGAAGCGGTACGGGCCCGGGCGGCGCCTGCCGCCCGGGCTCATGTGCTCAGCGGGTCGCCGGAACCAGCGCCCGCCGCTCCGCCCGCGCCACCCGGGTCCCGTACAGGGTGATCGAGACGACGCCGAGGACCGCCAGCACGCCCAGCGCCACCGTCGCCGTCCAGCCCCCGGCGTGGAAGGCGACCGCGCCCAGCGTGCCGCCCGCGCTGGAGCCCAGGTAGTACGCCGACTGGTAGAGCGCCGACGCCTGCGCCCGGCCCTCCGTCGCGGTCCGGCTCACCGAGGACGAGGCGACCGCGTGCCCGGCGAAGAAGCCGGCCGTGATCAGCACCAGGCCCAGCAGCACGGCGGCCAGCTGGTCCGCGAGCGACAGCAGCAGCCCGGCGGCGGTCGTGGAGACTGCCAGGTAGAGCGCGCCGCGGCGTCCGAGACGGGCCACCAGACGTCCGGCGGCGGCCGAGGAGACCGTACCGACCAGGTAGACGAGGAAGATCGAGCCGATGACGCCCTGCGGCAGGCTGAACGGCTCCTCGACCAGCCGGTAGCCGATCACCGTGTACACCGCGCCGAACACCGTCATGAACAGGGCGCCGATCGCGTACAGCCGGACCAGTAGCGGGTTGCCCAGGTGGGTGGCGACGGTCTTCGCCAGGGCCTTCGGGTTCAGCGAACCGGGGCGGAAGTTCTTCGCCTCGGGGATGAGGAAGTGGAAGGCGACGGCGCACACCAGCGCGAGCAGCCCGACCGCCGCGAGCGCGGCACGCCAGCCCCAGGCCTGGGTCACCCAGCCGGTGAGGATGCGGCCGCTCATCCCGCCGATGCTGTTGCCCGCCACGAACAGCCCGATCGCGGCGATCAGCGCCTTGGGCCGCACCTCCTCCGCGAGATACGCCATCGCGGAGGCCGGAAGCCCGGCCAGCGCCGCACCCTGGACGGCGCGCAGGGCGATCAGGGCGCCCATCGACGGGGCGAACGGCACCAGCAGCCCGACCAGCACCGCGATCGCCAGCGACGCGGTCATCATCTGCCGCCGCCCGAACCGCTCCGAGAGAGCGCTCAGCGGCAGCACGAACAGGGCCAGCGCCCCGGTCGCCGCCGAGACGGTCCAGCTCGCCTGTCCGGCGGTGGCGTCGAACGACGCGGAGACGGCGGGCAGCAGGGCCTGGGTGGAGTAGAGGAGGGCGAACGCCGCGACACCGGCGGCGAAGAGGGCGAAGCTCATCCGGCGGTAGCCGGGGCGGCCGGGCTCCAGGCGCTCACGGGTGGAGGCCGGCGCGGCGGTGGTGGTGACGGGGGACGACGGGGCAGAGGCACCCACCACGACGGTGGATGCCCCGGTATCGGCGGGAGGCATACGTCGAAAGTAGACCCGCAGGTTTCATGCGTCCAATGCACGAAACTGCCATAATCAATCCCATGGTGCATGAACGCAGCTCAGGGCCTCGGCTGTCACCAAGCAGTTACGAAGAAGACATCCGGGCCGTGCTCGCGCCCCGCCTGGCGTACTTCGAGGCGGTCGCCCGGCACGAGCATGTGACCCGCGCCGCACACGAGCTGGGCGTCCCGCAGTCCACGCTCTCGCGGGCCATGGTCCGGCTCGAAGCGGACCTGGGCGTCGCCCTGTTCGCCCGCAAGGGCCGCACCGTCTCCCTCACCCCGGCGGGCCGCACCTTCCTCGGCTCGGCCGAACGCGCGCTGGCCGAGGTGGAGAAGGCGGCCGACTCGGTCCGGGCGGACGCCGACCCGACAGCGGGCCGGGTCTCCTTCGGATTCCTGCACACGATGGGCTCCGAGACCGTGCCGGCCCTGATCCGCGCCTTCCGGGTCGACCACCCCAGGGTCCGCTTCCAACTCGTGCAGAACTACGGCGAGGCGATGATCGAACGACTCCGCGCGGGCGGCCTCGACCTCTGCCTGACCTCACCCGTGCCCGACGCCCCCGACCTCGTCACACGCCGCCTCGACGAACAGCGGCTGCGCCTGGTGGTCCCCGAAGACCACCGCCTCGCCTCCCGCCGCCGGATCCGCCTCGCGGAGGCCGCCGACGAGACGTTCGTGACGCTGGAGCCGGGTTACGGGCTGCGCCGGATCACCGACGACCTCTGCGCCCAGGCGGGCTTCACCCCGCGCGTCGCCTTCGAGGGCGAGGAGGCGGAGACCCTGCGCGGGCTGGTCGCCGCCGGGCTCGGGGTGGCGCTGCTGCCGCCGCCCGCCGTCGCCCGCCCCGGGGTCGTGGAGCTGACGGTGACGGCCCCCCGCGCGGCCCGCGAGATCGGCGTCGCGTGGCTGGACGGGCACCCCGACACCCCGCCGGTCGCCGCCTTCAAACGCTTCCTGCTCTCGCGGCGGGGCAACCTGCTGCCGGACTGAGGGGAACAGGCGAGCGAGAATGGCGCGGTGAACCGTCCCGCCTCTCCCCGGCCGCATCCGCAGCCGTCCGGGCTCCCGAGCCTGAAGGGCGTCATCTTCACGTCCGTCGTCGGCTCGGTGCTGGTGCTCGTCGCCGCCGTCCTGTTCGCGCTGCTGCCCGGGGCGCTCTCCGAAGCCCGCGACTTCCGGGCCGCGCGGCCGTGCTCCGAGGTCTCCGCGCCCGAGAACGGGGACTGCCTCTCCGAGTGGCCCGGCACCGTCGTCTCCAAGGAGACCGGCCGGAACAACAAGGCCGTCACCTACTGGGTCACGGTCGATCTCGGCCCCGAGGAACCGTCGTTCCGCATACGGATGCGGGGCGACGGTCCGGTGTGGAGGGAACTCGCGCCCGGCGACCGGGTCACCGCCTTCGCCTGGCGCGACCTGGTGTGGCAGCTGGGCAGCGGTGAACTGCGCCAGGACACCACCGGTGCGCCGGACCGCGAGCCGGCCGTCCGGCTCGCGGTGGGGCTCGCCCTGTTGATCGTCGGCAGCGTCTTCCTGCGGGGCGCGGGGTGGCTGCACCGCCGCCGCGCCGTCCGCGCCACGGACACCCCCACGGCGCAGGTCCTCGTGGTGACGGCGGCGACCCTGCTGGCATCCGGCATCGCCGTCACCGCCGCCACCGCCACGGACGCCCTCTGGCTCGTCCTCCTGGTCGCCGCCGCCGGATGCGCGGCCGTACGGACGGCCACGGCACTGCTGCTGCGGGGCCTCGCGCGGCGGCGGACGGCCTGACACCGGCCCAGGCGCGGCGCCCGCCTCAGTGCCGCAGCGACCGCCCGAACCCGGCGGCCAGCGGCATTCGCAGCCCCAGCGGCGGCGGTGCGGCGAGCGCGTCCGCGACCGGGCGGGCGTAGGACCGGGCGAAGAGCGAGCCGCGGACGAAGTCGACGGCCAGCGCCACCACTTCGGACCGGTGCTGGCGCAACGCGTGTCCGTCGGAGTGGACTTCGAAGCGGCAGGTGTCCCGGTTGGCCTTCTTCGCCCGCTCGGCCAGCCGGTAGGACAGCTCCGGGTCGGTGCGCTCGTCGTTGGTGCCGTGCACGATCAGCACCCGCCGCCCCATCAACTGCTTCACCGGCTCCGGTTCGGCCGCCGTCCGCTCCGGCAGCCACGGCGCCATCGCCAGGACGGAGGTGACCGCAGCGTGCCCGGCGGCCCGCAACGACGCCCGTCCGCCCATCCCGTGGCCGACCAGGCAGACCGGAACGTCGCCGTAGAGCCGCTGGACCTCGTCGGCCGCCCACGCGGCGTCCTCGGCGGGATGCGCGTCGTCCTCGTTCCAGCCCCGCCAGCGGTAGCGCAGCACGTGCACCGCGAGCCCGTCGCCCTCCCCGGCCCGGGCCAGGGCGCGGGCGAACGGCAGCTGTACCGCGTACGACAGGGGGGAGGGACGGCGGCGCGAGTCGGCCTCGCCGTCCGGGAGCAGCAGAACCACGCCGCTGACCTCGTCGGTTGCTCCGGCCGTCCGAACGGCCCGTCCCAGCCTGGCTGCGGGCAGGGGGAGTGCGCGCTGTCCCATGACAGAACAGTCTCAGAAGAGCAGGTGTACTCCACCCGACTTTCCGGTCACTGTTGCGCATCGACAACCGGCGCTCTACGCGCGTAGGCGCTAGAGTGCGAAGATGACGAGCCAGACCCCGAACGTCCCTGATTCCGACCAGATCCGGCGCGCCCCCAAGGTGCTGCTCCACGACCACCTCGACGGCGGCCTGCGGCCGGGCACCATCGTCGAGCTGGCCCGCGCGCAGGGTTACGACTCCCTCCCCGAGACCGAGCCCGACAAGCTCGGCATCTGGTTCCTCGAGGCCGCCGACTCCGGCTCGCTGCCGCGGTATCTGGAGACCTTCGCCCACACCTGCGCCGTCATGCAGACCCGTGACGCGCTGTTCCGGGTGGCCGCCGAGTGCGCCGAGGACCTCGCCGAGGACGGCGTCGTCTACGCCGAGATCCGCTACGCCCCCGAGCAGCACCTGGAGGGCGGCCTGACCCTCGAAGAGGTCGTCGAGGCCGTCAACGCGGGCTTCCGCGAGGGCGAGCGCATCGCCCGCGCCAACGGCCACCGCATCCGCGTCGGCGCCCTCCTCACCGCGATGCGGCACGCCGCCCGCGCCCTGGAGATCGCCGAACTGGCCAACAGCTACCGCGACCAGGGCGTCGTCGGCTTCGACATCGCGGGCGCCGAGGCCGGCTTCCCGCCCACCCGTCACCTCGACGCGTTCGAGTACCTCAAGCGCGAGAACAACCACTTCACGATCCACGCGGGCGAGGCCTTCGGCCTGCCGTCGATCTGGCAGGCCCTTCAGTGGTGCGGCGCCGACCGGCTCGGCCACGGGGTGCGGATCATCGACGACATCGAGGTCGCCGAGGACGGTTCGGTCTCCCTCGGCCGCCTCGCCTCCTACGTACGGGACAAGCGCATCCCGCTGGAGATGTGCCCGACCTCCAACCTCCAGACCGGTGCCGCCGACTCGTACGCCGAGCACCCGATCGGGCTGCTGCGCAAGCTGCACTTCCGCGTCACGGTGAACACGGACAACCGGTTGATGAGCGGGACCAGCATGAGCCAGGAATTCGAACAGCTGACCGAGACCTTCGGATACACGCTCGACGACATGCAGTGGTTCACCGTCAATGCGATGAAATCAGCTTTCATTCCTTTCGACGAACGTCTCGCGATGATCAGTGAGGTCATCAAGCCCGGATATGCCGAGCTGAAGTCGGAGTGGCTTTTCCGTCAGACCGCTGTGACCAGCAGTTCTGTAGTCTCCGGAACCTGAGGGCCGCATCGGGTGAAAGGGTCGGTAAGCAGTTCCCCGGCCCTTTTTCCGCGTGTCGGGATGTTTGCGGATCGGGCGACGGGCTGGCTAGTTTGCAGAGCCGCTCACATCCCCTTCCCCAAGGATGAATTCTCCATGAAGAAGTCTGCCAAGACTCTCGGTGTCGCCGCTCTCGGCGCCGCTTTCGCCGCTGCCGCCGCCGGCAGCGCCTCCGCCGCTCCCGCGCTTCCGCTGGACGCCGCGGCCGGGGCGCTCCCCGTCTCGACGATGGCGCTGGACACCGTCGCGCAGTCGGTCCAGAACGCGCCGGTCCAGGACACCGTCGACAAGGTCCTCGGCGGCCAGGCCACCGACGCGGCCGCCCCGGTCACCGGCCTGCTCGGCGGACTGCCCACCCAGGGCCTCACCGCCAACGGGATCCCGCTCGGCGGCTGATCCGCACCCGCGCGCCCGGAGATCCGGCGCGCACCCGCACATGCCGGTGGGGCGCACACCCAGGTCCAGGGTGTGCGCCCCACGGCGCGTTCTCGTCAATCTTCTCGGTCCCCGTGGTCCGGCGCGTCACCAGGCCGTCGCGGAGGAGGCGGACTTCTCCGAGGGCAGCAGCGCCCACAGCGCCAGGTAGAGCAGGAACTGCGGGCCGGGCAGCAGGCAGGACACGACGAAGATCACGCGCATCGTGCTCGCCGACGTACCGAAGCGCCGGGCGAGGCCCGCGCACACTCCGCCGATCATGCGGCCTTCGCGGGGGCGGACAAGTGCGGCCATGGTGGGCTCCTTCGCGAACCGTAGCGGGAGGAGCAGCTTTCTCTGCTCCCTGATGTATCCATGGTGCCGCCGCGAAGGGGGACAAAGCATCGCTCTACGGGGCGACGCCGACCCCGGTAATCGTCGGGGTCGATCCCTGAGGGGCCTCGTCCCTGAGTCGGGTCTCGTGGCGGTGGTGGGGCAGGTCCCGCACCCCCGGCAGGCCCCGGCGGCGCAGCCGCGCCCGGCAGCCCGGCACGACCAGCAGATGGGCCAGGGCCACCCCGGTGGTGTTCAGCAGCAGTGAGTCGATGTCGACGACCTGCCCCGGCACCCCGGTCTGCCCCAGCTCGATGGCCAGTGAGATCAGCGCCCCGGCGGCGACCGTACGCAGCAGCGAGACCCAGGGGGAGACGAAGATCCGGCCCCCGGCCATCGGCAGCAGCGCCCCGAGCGGGGCCAGGAGCAGCAGCGCCCCGCCGATCCGGCGGGCCGCCTCGGCCGGTCCCAGCGCGAGGTCCGCCCTGATCCCGGCGAGCGGCTCGAAATTCGCCGCCGTGATCCAGGGGACGTCCAGCGGGCGCAGCGTCAGCCACCCGACGAACAGGAGGTGTGCGATCAGGAGAGTGACGCCCGCCGCGCGGAAGTGGATGACGGTCTGGCCGTCCGAACTGTGACGCACGCCCACCAAGACGCCACGACCGGCAGGATCGGTTCCGTACGGTCGAGGCCGGCTGCGTACGGCCGGCCCGGCCCGGCCTCCCGCTCTTCCGGGGCCCGGCCTGCGGGCCCGGCGTGCGGGCCCGGCGTCAGTCCAGCCGGAGCGCGTCCGGCGTGGCCAGGTCACCCGGCCGGGACTTCGTCTGCGAGGTGCACAGATAGCCGCGCGGCGGGTAGTCCCCGGGCCCGCCCAGCACCACCGAACCGTCCCGGACCAGCGACTCGCTCTCCGCGTACGTGCACACCAGCTGCGCCAGCGCCTCCGCCGACAGGTCCTCCGGCTGGCTGCTCAGCCGCAGGGTGCCCGCCGGATCGCCGCTCCGGGGCGGATCCACCCGCAGCCCCGCCGGAACCGCGGTGGTGAACCCGGCTCGCCGCTCGCCCGCCGACGGCGCCTGCTGGACCTCCTTCAGCAGCGCGCGGGCCGCCTCCACCGGCTCGGCGCCGATTGCGGCCGCCGGCATCGGACGGTCCACGGTGACCAGCTGCGAGGCGCACACCAGATACACCTCGGCGCTCACACTGTCCGGCGACCGGGTGGCGACGTCCGACGCGGAGAGCCGGCACGGTACCCGGGAGGGCGCGGCCCCCGCGTCCACCGGGACCGAGGTCGTCCGGATCCCGCATCCGGAGACCAGCGCCGCGACCGCCAGCAGGCCTGCCAGGAAGCCGGCCGACCGGCCGCGCGGCCGCATCGGGTTCCGCCTCCGGTACGTGACATCGCCGCGCTTCACGTCGCCCCGTCCTCGCCCGGGGCGCCCGCGCCCGGTTCGTCGCTCCGTACGATCTTGTCGGCGTCGCGCGGCAGCCGCAGCGTGAACACGGCACCGCCGTCGGGGGAGTTCGCCGCCGTGATGTCACCGCCGTGGATGTGCGCGTTCTCCATGGCGATGGAGAGGCCGAGCCCGCTGCCCTCCGACCTCGGGCGGGAGGCGCTCGCCTTGTAGAACCGGTCGAAGACGTGCGGCAGCACGTCCTCGGGGATGCCCGGGCCGTGGTCCCGTACCTCGATGACCAGCTCCTCGCCCTCGGTCCGCACCCGTACGCCCACCGGCGAACCGCCGTGCTTGAGGGCGTTGCCGATCAGATTGGCCAGGATCACGTCCAGCCGGCGCGGATCGAGCCGGGCCATCATGCCGCGCTCCGCGTCCAGGTGCACCGCGTCCAGCCAGGCCCGCGCGTCGATGCACGCGGTCACCTGGTCGGCCACGTCGACGTCGTCCAGGACGAGCCGGGCCGTGCCCGCGTCGAAGCGGGTCACCTCCATCAGGTTCTCCACCAGGTCGTTCAGCCGCCGGGTCTCGCTGACCACCAGATGCACGGCGGGCGCGATCATCGGGTCGAGGGTGTCCGCCTCGTCCTCCAGGACCTCGGCCACCGCGGTGATCGCGGTCAGCGGCGTGCGCAGCTCGTGCGACATGTCGGCGACGAACCGGCGGCTCGCCTCCTCCCGCGCGCTCATGTCCGCGACCTTCTTCTCCAGCGAGCTCGCCGTCCTGTTGAACGTGCGGGAGAGATCGGCCAGTTCGTCCGTGCCGGAGACCACGAGCCGGGTGTCGAGCTTGCCCTCGCCCAGCTTGCGGGCCGCGTCGCCGAGCCGCTGCACCGGGCGCAGCACGGTCGTCGCGGCGGCCTGTGCGAGCAGCGCCGAGCCGACCAGCGCGAGGGCGGTGGCGATCCCCAGCGACCAGGCCAGCGAGTTGAGGTCCTGCCGCTCCTGGTCGAGGGACTTGAGCATGTAGCCGGTCGGGCCGCCGCCGATGATCCGCGTACCGGCCACGAGATACGGCGTGCCCGCGATGCTCGTACGCTGCCAGAACAGGTGGTACTCGTGGTCGTTGCTCGACGTCAGCGGCTGCTTGCGGGCCACCTGCTCCTGCAACGACTCCGGTACGTGGGCGCGGGTGAAGGTGTCCAGGTCGGAGTAGCCCACGATCGGCTTGCCGCGCTCCCGCTCGGCCTCCAGCAGCACGCTGTAGCCCGGGCTGCTGGACGCCATCTCCCCGGCCGCCCGCTGGAGATCGTCCTTGGTGGGCCGCGCCGGCAGCGCCGCCGCCGTCTCCTGCATCTGCCGCCGGAAGTCGCCGAGCGCGGTGTCCTGCGTACGGGTCAGCACGGCCTCGCGGTTGAGCCAGTACGCGATCCCCGAGGCGGACACCGCTGCCACCAGCGCCACCAGCGCGAACACCACGACGAGCCGCATGCGCAGACTGGTCCAGCGCAGCCCCGCACGCAGGGACCGCTTGGCGGTCTCGGTCACTGAGGCGAGTCCAGCCGGTAACCCACGCCCCGCACCGTACGGATCAGGGTCGGCGAGGACGGCACGTCCTCCACCTTCGCGCGCAGCCGCTGCACACAGGCGTCCACCAGACGGGAGTCGCCCAGGTAGTCGTGCTCCCACACCAGCCGCAGCAACTGCTGCCGGGACAGGGCCTGTCCGGGCCGGCGGCTCAGCTCCAGCAGGAGCCGCAGCTCGGTCGGCGTGAGCTGCAGATCCTCCCCGTCCTTGGTGACGGTCATGGCGGAGCGGTCGATCACCACGTTGCCGAAGGTCGCCGAGTCGGTCGACTCGCGCTCCCCGCGGCGCAGCACCGCCCGGATCCGGGCGTCCAGCACCCGGCCCTGGACGGGTTTCACCACATAGTCGTCCGCGCCGGACTCCAGTCCCACGACGACGTCGATGTCGTCGCTGCGCGCGGTCAGCAGAATGATCGGCAGCTGGTCGGTGCGGCGGATCCGCCGGCACACCTCGAAACCGTCGATCCCGGGCAGCATCACATCCAGCACGACCAGGTCCGGCCGCTGCTCGCGCAGCAGCTCCAGGCCGTCCTCTCCCGTCGCCGCGGTGGCCACACGGTGGCCCTGGCGTGACAGCGAGAGTTCGAGGGCCGTGCGGATGGCGTCGTCGTCCTCGATCAGCAACAGGAAAGGCACGAGCGTCATTCTGGCCCATGGTGGCGCTTCAGTTCGACCTGCGGTCCCCTCCGATTGTCCGGGCACGGCCCCAACCGCCCCTGTGACAGGCCTGTGACAGTCGGGGGACAGCGCCATGAAACTGCCCCGGCAAGCTCTTGGTCAGCAAGGAACGAACGGACTCCACCGATAGGGGGCGCGAGATGAACGCACTGCACAGCACCAGCTCAAGCGCAGTTGTCACGCGCCTCCACGACATCGGCCGGAGCAGCGAGAAGTCCGGTGCGACCGGGGGTACCTCCCTACTCGACCGAAGCCGAGAGCTTGGGGGCGTACGGGGGTGTGTTCGGAGCACCGGGCGTCAGCACCTGCCGTCGCAGCCGACCGCGGAGCAGCCGCGTTCGACGTACATGACGGTGGTGGACGCACCCACGGGGGATGTGGGGGGCAACGGGGGAAGCGCGTACGGGAAGGCCACGGGGGATCGCACCACGCGGACGCAGGACGCGGACGCCGAAGCGGCGTTCACGGCCTACGTCCAGGAGCGACGGGCCTCCCTGTACGCGACCGCCTACCACCTGACCGGCGACCGGTTCGAGGCCGAGGACCTGCTGCAGAGCGCCCTCTTCTCGACGTACCGGGCCTGGGACCGGATCAGCGACAAGGCGGCCGTCGGCGGCTATCTGCGCCGCACCATGACCAACCTGCACATCAGCGCCTGGCGCAGGCGCAAGCTCAACGAATACCCGACCGAGGAGCTGCCGGAGACGGTGGGCGACACGGACGCGATGCGCGGCACGGAGCTGCGGGCGGTGCTGTGGCAGGCGCTCGCGCGGCTGCCCGAACTCCAGCGCACGATGCTGGTCCTGCGGTACTACGAGGGCCGCACCGACCCGGAGATCGCGTCCATCCTCGACATCAGTGTCGGCACGGTGAAGTCGAGCATCTGGCGCTCCCTGCGCCGGCTGCGCGAGGACGAGGTCCTCAGCTTCGGACGTGACGAGCAGGAGTCCTTCGGCGAGCTGGTGGCCTGAGGCAGGGCCCTCCGCTTCGGGGGAGGCGGGGGGCACGGGGGAAGTACGGGGGAGCACGGGGGAGCAGTAAAACGGGGACCGAGGGGACCCGGGGGAAAACGGGGGGAACACAGTGGGGTCGTACGGGCCGGGGGGTCCCGTACGGCCCCACTGGCATGCCCCGGAAGCCGAAGACCGCCCTTGTTAGGGTGAGCGGGCCACGTCAGGCGTGGGTGGTACGAAGGATCCCAGGGGGACGGATGAGCAGTCAGGCAGGCGACCCGACAGCGACGGCCGCAACCGGTACCCCACCGGTATCGATGCGGCTCAACGAGGGCCCGGCCGATCCTTCCCCGCCCCCCGTCTACGGACCGTTCGCCCCCGGGCAGGCCCCTGGGCTGGTCTCCAGTCCGGCGCAGAAGCGCGCGGCGGCCAACGCCATAGAGCAGCATCTCGAACCGGACACCAAGAAGTCGGGCGACTGGGCGAGTGAGGAGAACGCGGCCGCGGTGACGGCGCTCGGAGCGCAGGACGGCGAGGGCTGGGTCACCTCGCGTGCGCTGAAGGACGCGCACACGGCGTGGGCCAAGCAGGTCCGGAACCTGATGAACCGACTCGGCAGGGAGAAGAGTTCCCTGCGCGATGCCAACACGATCTTCCGTGGTACCGAGCTCCAGACCCAGCAGCTGTTGGGGCCCTCACTCCCGCCCTCGCCCTTCAACGGCTACTGACCGCTGCGGGCGGGGCAAGCCGGATCGACGCGCTCACAGGCACAGCTGACAACGGGGGTAAGAGCATGCCCAGCTATCACGAGATCATGACCACGGATCTGTCCTGCCTGACCAAGGCCGCGGACAAGTGGACGGAGATGGCGGGAGAGTTCAACAAGCGCGAGAAGCAGTACGAGAAGGGCGTCCACGGCATCACCCTGGGGCAGACCTGGGTCGGGCTGAGCGCGAGTGCCGCCAACGCGTCGTTCGGCATCACCCTCAACGAGTACAAGGCGGCCCAGGCCGAAGCGAAGGCGGTCGCCTCGCTGCTCCGCGACGCGCACACGCAGTTCACCGAGTTCAAGGGCAAGCTGCAGACGGCGAGGAGCGGCGCCGTGAAAGCCGGCATGAAGGTCTCGGAGGCCGGCCGGGTCACCTTTGACACGGAGGCCCTGAGCGAGGGCGCCCGGTCCGCCTATCACCACGACCCGGACTACCAGAAGTCGGTGCGCGAAGCGGTGACCTCCTGGCAGCAGGAGATCGACCGGCTGGTCGCGGCGACATCGGACGCGGACACCGGTGTGGAGATCGCCCTGAAGGCGGTCGTGCAGGACTCGGACGTCACCGACGGCACGACGAACGGCTTCAACGGGAAGCCCGTCGGCGACATCGAGGAGTACGAGGCGCGGAACACCGAGGAGATCGCCGAGCGCCTGATCGATGGCAAGAAGGTCTCTGCCGCGGACCTCGCCGAGTTCGAGCGCTCGATGCGGGACAACGCCGGTGACAAGGCGTTCAGTCAGTCCCTGCTGACGAAGCTGGGCCCCGAGGACACCATCAGGTTGAGCGATGTCCTGTCGGATCGGCAGCAGGAGGGCGGAGCCTCCGGGGCCCAGTCCACGAGGCTTATGGGCGGCCTGGCCAACACGGTGGCGACGGCCACTCAGGTGCCGGGTCCGATGGCGGACGCCGGGCCCGGTTCGGCGAAGTACCAGGCCTGGATCAACAGCGGCGACGGCGCGTTCTACAAGAAGTTCACGGACGGTCTTACGGAGTCCGGGGCCAAGAACCTCGACTCGAAGACCAACCCGCTCTACGGCTACCGCCCGTTCGTCGAGATGATGACGCATGCCGACGTGCCGTTCGACGACCAGTTCCTCAACCGGCTCGGCGACGACATGATCGCCGCGGAGCAGAAGAACTCCGCGATCTTCCAGCAGTGGGGCGGCAACCACCGCGAGGGCCGGGCCGACGCCCTCGACAGCCTGCTCGGTGTGATGAGCAGAAACCCCGACGCGTCGACCGCCTTCTTCAACCCTGACGTGGGCAGGGGACAGGCGCACCTCGACTACCTGATAGGCAACGGGGACAGGGCGCGAGAGTGGCCCCAGGAGCACGTCGTGGCCGGACCGAGGGTGATCACCACCGACGACCCGCTCAGCCGCCATGGCCTGGGGCTCGCTCTGGAGGCCGGGACGACGGGGCAGGAGCCCGGCACGCCTCTGGGCAAGCCCGGCCCGCACAGTGAGAGCCAGGCGCGGGTCATGCAGGCCGTCATTGCGACGCTGGACAACGGGGCCCAGGGCGACACTGTTCCCGAGAACCTCAAGGTCCCTCTCGGCCGTGCGCTGAACGACTACACGGCGGACACCCACGCCATCCTGGGCGGTTATGCGCCGGACAGTCCGGTGGGTCAGGACCGCCCCACCGGATCGGGCGACAGCGCCTCCATCACGAACAGCAAGGAGAGCCTGCTGCGGGTGATGCGCGGGGTGTCCGACGGGGTGATCGGAGAGAACGCCGACGGCGAGCCCGTACGTGTCTACGACGCTCTGTACGAGGGCCAGCGCCGCTACTCCGCGGAGTACCTGGAGACAGGTCGGCAGGTGCCCCAGAGCAGCCTGTCGGAGAACGTGACCAACTGGGATGTCAAGGCACGGCACGTGGGTGAGGCCTTCGGCGGCATGAACGCCATCGGCACGGACATGGTGCTCGATGTCAGGGATGCCGAGGTCGGGAAGATCAACGACCAGGCCCGTTACGCGTACCACGGATTCGGGGCCGCGGCCAACATGATTCCCCAGGTCGGCGACATCGCCCAACGTGCCGTGGACGCCGCCACGTATGAGTGGTCCAAGGACGTCATCACCGAACAGGAGAACATCGCGCGCGAGGGCGTCAGCAAGGAGACGGCGGGAGGCATAGCCGGGACGAACAACCTCATCGACTCCTGGGCCGACACCCGCGAGGCCAAGGGTACCGACGCCGCTGAGAACGCCAAGGGCGAGGCGAAGCAGAGTTACATCACCGGCCGTGAAGAAGCGTATTCGGCCCTGCGAACCAGGAAGTGAGCACGTGAGTACAGCAGAGAGCCGTACGAGGCCGTCGTGGAGGGTCTGGGGGGCCGTCGCCGTGCTGGTCGTGGCGTTCGCGGGGCTGCTGCACGCCTGGCGCAACACCAACGTGCTGACGGAGGACCAGCTCTGCGGGGGGCTGGTTTCGACGGAGAAGGCGGACGCGGTTCTGCCGGGGTCCGGGCGTCTGGACGCCGAAGGGGACGGTCTGGACGACGGCGACCTGACGGATACGAGGTGCAGGGTCGAGAAGTCCTCCGTCGTCCTCGGTTCCGGCGGGAGCGGGCTGACCGTTCGGCTCTGGGGGGTACGGGGCTACGATCCCCTGACGTTCGAGGGGGAGCCCTATCCGACGGGCGCCTCGTTCTTCACGGGCAAGGTCACCGGCGGGGTCGACGCGTACAAGGCGTGGGCCATGCTTCCCGAGAAGTGCTGGACCGACCGGCCGGTGGTCGCCGAGTTCAGCCTCACCGAACCGGCTGCCGACCGTACCGCCTTCGCCGCCCTCGCCACCGACACCGTACGGACCGTCGCGGCCAGGACCGGGTGCGGTGACCTTCCCGAGCAGCCCGGAACGCTCGTGTCTCCTCGCTCCGATGCCGCCCGCCCGGTCACCGAAGGACAGGTGTGCGGCCTGGACGGCCTGACCGTGCGAGGCCAGGTGCCGACAGGCGCGAAGGTCCTCGACGAGGGGCAGAAGGCCCCCGCCGGCCTGTGGACCTGCAAGCTGACCCTGGACGACGAGACGCGCGGCCCCGTCCGTGCGGACGGCTTCATGAAGTACACGGCCTCCCGGGACCCGCTGCTCATCGCCGCCATGCGGAAGTTCCCGGGCACGGCCAAGGGCACGGCGCCGGACGGCCGGGAAGCGGAGAACGTCGACAGGGGCGCTGGAATCATCCTGCCCTGCGCGGAGGGCGGCCCCCTCTACCTGGCGGTGGCTTCGGGGCAGCAGTACCTGGAGGCGGGCAAGCGTCACCCGGACCTGCCGTCCAGGGACGCCTACGTCGAGCCCTTCATGGAGGCTGCCGCCAAGACCTTCGGCTGCGCGGCCCCCACCGGCTGAGCGCGAGCGGGGCGCCCGTCCCTACTCCGGGACCGGCGCCCCCACGCTCGCCCGTCGGCACCGCCCCGCCGCCGCCGCGGCGAACCGCCCCAGCGCCTCCTCCTTGCCGCACGGATACGCCCCCAGCGCCGTCTGCCGGGCCACGATGCGCCGCTCGGCCCGCATCAGCCGCCAGCCGCGCCGCAGCAGGAACGGCACCGACTTGCGGCCCTCGCGCAGGTCCCGTACCAGCCGGCGGCGGAACGTCGTGGACGGGCGGCCGCGCAGGCAGAGCGCGTCCGCGAGCAGGCCCAGCTCCTGGCACCGCTCCACGATGTCCGCCGCGAAGATGCCCTCCGCCACGAACAGCGGTGACCGCTCGATGTGGAAGGTCTCGTGGCCCGTACGCGAGCTGGTGGCGATGTCGTACACAGGAACGTCCGTACGACCGGTCCGGCACAGCCCGGCGATGGCGGCCACCGCCGCGTCCGCGTCCCAGGACCCGGCGGAGTCCCAGTCGATGTCCGTGGAGCCGGGGACCCGGGGCAGCGTCGGGTCGTCGTACTCCTTGTAGAAGTCGTCGAGGCGCAGCACCGGAAGGCCGGTGCGGGCGGCGAGGACGGACTTGCCGGAGCCGGAGGGGCCCGCGAGCAGCACGACGCGGGTCGGGATCGGTTGGGAACTCACAGAACAGAAGTGTGCGGCATTGGCCCGCGCAGGGGACCCCTCGGGCCTCCTGTTGGTATCCAGCATCACACCTCAACTACTCTGCGCGTACGGACGATTACCCAACCAGGCTCGATCAGGTGGAAAACATGGCACTTCATGCACGTAAGCCCGAACGTCGCGTCCTGCTGCGCGCCGGTCTGACCTTCACCGCGCTGGGGGCGGCGCTGGGGGCCGGTGCGGGCTCCGCACAGGCCGTCTCGCTGCCACCGGCGGCCGAGGTGCCCGAGCAGGGGGTCTCCGCCCTCCAGGCGGTCGGCGAGACAGCCGGGCCCGCCGTGACGAGCGCGCTCGGGACCTCGCTGGCCAGCAGCGTCGCCCCGATCACCGACCTCCAGCTGGACCCGCTGGCGGGCACCGGGGTGGACCCGCTGGACAACGCCGTGGGCACCCAGATCGCCGACTTCAAGCCGGTGACGACCGCGATCGTCACCGACCCGATCACCAGTGGCGGCGCGCTGAGCGACCTGCCCGTGGTGGGTTCGCTGACCGGGCTCGTCACCGGCTGACACACGCGGACACGGCGAACGGGGCCGCCCCGGGGTGGGAGGGCGGCCCCGTTCGGGTACCTGCCGGGCGGTCCGTGCTCAGTACGAGGAGCCCGCGGCTCCCAGCGCACCCGTCGGATGCCAGACCGTCTTGGTCTCCAGGAACGCCGTCAGGCGGTGCGTGCCGGGGGACGCCGACCAGTCCGTGGAGTCGGACGCGCCGTCGGCGTCCACGGGCTGTGGGCGAAGGACGCGCTTCAGGTTGTCCGCCGCCGCGATCTCCAGCTCCTTGGCCAGGGCGGTGTCCGCGCCGGTCAGGTCGATCGCGTTGACGTCCTGGTGGGCGGCGAGCGGGGCCGCGATCTCCGCCGTGACGCCCGAAAGGATGTTGACCACACCGCCGGGCACGTCCGAGGTGGCCAGCACCTCGCCCAGCGACAGCGCGGGCAGCGGGGCGTCGGCGGAGGCGATGACGACCGCCGTGTTGCCGGTCGCGATCACCGGGGCGATCACCGAGACCAGGCCGAGGAACGACGACTCCTGCGGCGCGAGGACCGCGACGACGCCCGTCGGCTCGGGGGTGGAGAGGTTGAAGAACGGGCCCGCGACCGGGTTGGCCCCACCCGCGATCTGGCCGATCTTGTCGGTCCAGCCCGCGTACCAGACCCAGCGGTCGATCGCCGCGTCCACCGAGGCCGCCGCCTTGGACTTCGACAGCCCCTCGGAGGCGGCCACCTCCCGGACGAACTGCTCCTTGCGGCCCTCCAGCATCTCCGCGACGCGGTAGAGGACCTGGCCCCGGTTGTACGCGGTCGCGCCCGACCAGCCGCCGAACGCCTTGCGCGCGGCCACGACCGCATCGCGAGCGTCCTTGCGGGAGGACTTCGGCGCGTTGGCGAGCCACTGGCCCTTGGAGTCCGTCACCTCGTACACCCGGCCGCTCTCGGAGCGGGGGAACTTGCCCCCGACGTACAGCTTGTAGGTCTTGAAGACGCCAAGACGGTTCTGATCAGACATCGAGGTACGCCTCCAGGCCGTGGCGGCCGCCCTCGCGGCCGAAGCCCGACTCCTTGTAGCCGCCGAACGGCGACGTCGGGTCGAACTTGTTGAACGTGTTGGCCCAGACGACGCCCGCGCGGAGCTTGTTGGCGACCGCGAGGATGCGGGAGCCCTTCTCCGTCCAGATGCCGGCCGAGAGGCCGTACTGACTGTTGTTGGCCTTGGCGACCGCCTCGTCCGGGGTGCGGAACGAGAGCACGGAGAGCACCGGGCCGAAGATCTCGTCCCGGGCGACCGTGTGCGCCTGGGTGACGTTCGTGAAGAGCGTCGGGGCGAACCAGTAACCGGAGGAGGGCAGTTCGCAGGGGGCGCTCCAGCGCTCCGCGCCCTCCGCCTCGCCGGTCTCGACCAGGGCGGTGATCCGGGCGAGCTGCTCGGCGGAGTTGATCGCGCCGATGTCGGTGTTCTTGTCCAGCGGGTCGCCCAGGCGCAGCGTGGAGAGCCGGCGCTTCAGGGCGTCCAGCACCTCGTCCTGGACCGACTCCTGGACCAGCAGCCGGGAGCCCGCGCAGCAGACCTGCCCCTGGTTGAAGAAGATCCCGGTGACGATGCCCTCGACGGCCTGGTCGATCGGGGCGTCGTCGAACACGATGTTCGCGCCCTTGCCGCCCAGCTCCAGGGTGACCTTCTTGTCCGTGCCCGCGACGGAGCGCGCGATGGCCTTGCCGACGGCGGTCGAACCGGTGAAGGCGACCTTGTCGACGTCCGGATGCGTGACGAGCGCCTCGCCCGCGTCCCCGTAGCCGGTGAGGATGTTGACGACGCCCTTGGGCAGCCCCGCCTGGCGGCAGATGTCCGCGAAGAACAGCGCGCTCAGCGGGGTCGTCTCGGCGGGCTTCAGCACCACCGTGTTGCCCGTGGCGAGCGCCGGGGCGATCTTCCACGCGAGCATCAGCAGCGGGAAGTTCCACGGGATGACCTGGCCGGCCACGCCCAGCGGTCGGGGGTCGGCCCCGTAGCCCGCGTGGTCCAGCTTGTCCGCCCAGCCCGCGTAGTAGAAGAAGTGCGCGGCGACCAGCGGGAGGTCCGCGTCGCGGGTCTCCTTGATCGGCTTGCCGTTGTCGAGGGTTTCGAGGACGGCCAGCTCGCGGCTGCGCTCCTGGATGATCCGGGCGATCCGGAACAGGTACTTGGCGCGTTCGGAGCCGGGCAGCGCCGACCACTTCTCGAACGCCTTGCGTGCCGCCTTCACGGCCCGGTCCACGTCCGCCGTGCCCGCCTGCGCGATCTCGGAGAGGACCTCCTCGCTGCTCGGCGAGACGGTCTTGAAGACCTTGCCGTCGGCGGCCTCGGTGAACTCGCCGTCGATGAACAGCCCGTACGACGGGGCGATGTCGACGACGGAACGGGACTCCGGCGCCGGTGCGTACTCGAATGCGGATGCCATGGCTATCAGTCCACCGTCACGTAATCGGGGCCGGAGTAACGGCCGGTGCTGAGCTTCTGGCGCTGCATCAGCAGGTCGTTGAGCAGGCTGGACGCGCCGAACCGGAACCAGTGCGGGTCCAGCCAGTCCTCGCCAGCGGTCTCGTTCACCAGGACCAGGAACTTCACCGCGTCCTTGGTGGTGCGGATACCGCCGGCCGGCTTCACACCGATCTGCACGCCGGTGGCCGCCCGGAAGTCCCGGACCGCCTCCAGCATGAGGAGGGTGTTGGCGGGGGTGGCGTTGGTGGCCACCTTGCCGGTCGAGGTCTTGATGAAGTCCGCGCCCGCGAGCATCCCGATCCAGGAGGCCCGGCGGATGTTGTCGTACGTGGACAGCTCGCCGGTCTCGAAGATCACCTTGAGGCGGGCGGGGCCGCACTCCGCCTTCACGGCGAGGATCTCCTCGTACACCTTCAGGAACCGGCCGGAGAGGAACGCCCCCCGGTCGATCACCATGTCGATCTCGTCGGCCCCGGCCGCCACGGCGTCGCGGACGTCCGCGAGCTTGACGTCCAGCGCGGCACGGCCCGCCGGGAAGGCGGTCGCAACGGAGGCCACCTTCACACCGGAACCTGCCAGCGCGGCGGCGGCGGTGGCCGCCATGTCGGGGTAGACGCAGACGGCCGCGGTGCGCGGGGTCGTGCGGTCGGTCGGATCGGGGTTGACGGCCTTGGCGGCGAGAGCCCGGACCTTGCCCGGGGTGTCCGCGCCTTCCAGCGTCGTCAGGTCGATCATCGAGATGGCGAGATCGATGGCGTACGCCTTGGCCGTCGTCTTGATCGAACGGGTTCCGAGGGAGGCGGCGCGCGCTTCGAGGCCGACGGCGTCGACGCCGGGCAGCCCGAACAGGAAGCGGCGCAGCGCACTGTCGGACGCCGTCGCGTCGGAGAATGCGGGAGCAGTGGTGGGCATGGTCACCAGAGGAGCATATCTACGCGCGTAGCGACCTGTACAGGGGGCCGGGCGATCCGTGCGTTCCCCTCCGGGGGCGCGAGCGCGGGCGGGCGCTCCGCCGGGCCGGACGCCCATCGGGCAGAATCGGCCCCATGACGAGCCCCACACCTCCCGCAGAGCCGCCCCACGCCGACCGGGCCTACCGTTCCGTGGCCGCGCTGGTCTGCGGGTCGCTGCTGCTCCTGCTGATCGCCTGGATGGGCGGGGACGCCATGGTCCGGGGCGAGGGGCGGACGCCGTGGCTCGCGGCGGCCGCGCTGCTCCTCGTGGTGCCGCTGGTCGTGGCGTTCACCCTGCGGCCCGCCGTCTTCGCGAACGACGAGCGCATCCGGGTCCGCAACCCGTTCCGGACGATCCAGCTCCCCTGGACCGAGGTCGCCGACGTACGGGCCTCGTACTCCTCCGAGCTGCTCGCCCAGGACGGCACGAAGTACCAGCTGTGGGCGATCCCCGTCTCCCTGCGCGCCCGCAAGCGCGCGGCGCGCAGTGCGGCCCGTGCGGCGCACGACGACCCCTACGGCCGTACGTCGGTCAGCGCCGACGTCCGCGACGCCGCCGGGCGTACGGCCTCGGCCGACCAGACCGTCCGCGATCTGCGGGACATCGCCGAGCGGGCCGGTGACACGCCCCGCGAGGGTGCGGACCGGGGCTCGGTGCGCTGGGCGTACGAGGTGATCGCCCCGGCCGTCGCGGGGGCCGTCCTGCTGGTGGTGCTGGGGGCCGTGGGCTGAGGCGGGGTTGCGGCGGCGGCCCGCCGACGCAGGAGGGCCGGTACCCCACCCGGGGTACCGGCCCTCCTGCGTCGCGGTGCGCTCAGCCCGCCGGCCCGTCAGATACCCGCGGCCGTCGCCAGGTCCCGCTTGATCCCGGCGAGCAGTTCGGTTCCCCGGGCCCGCGCGGCGGGCAGCCCGGCCGCGTCCGCCACCGGGACGACGACCTCCAGGTAGCACTTCAGCTTCGGCTCGGTGCCGCTCGGGCGGACGATCACCCGGGCCCCCTCCAGCCGGTAGCGCAGCCCGTCGGTGGGCGGCAGCCTGTCCGTGCCCCGCGACAGGTCCTCGGCCGAGGTGACCGCGAGACCGGCCAGGGCGGTCGGGGGCTGCTCGCGAAGCCGGGCCATGGCGTCCGCGATGACCGACAGGTCCTCCACCCGCACCGAGAGCTGGTCCGTGGCGTGCAGGCCGTGGGCGAGCGCCAGATCGTCCAGCAGGTCCAGCAGCGTCCGGCCCTGCTCCTTGAGTACGGAGGCCAGCTCGGTGACGAGAAGGGCGGCGGTGATGCCGTCCTTGTCGCGGACGCCCTCGGGGTCGACGCAGTAGCCGAGCGCCTCCTCGTAGCCGTACCGCAGGCCGTCCACCCGGGCGATCCACTTGAAGCCCGTCAGCGTCTCCTCGTAACCGAGGCCCGCCTTCCCGGCGATCCGGCCGAGCAGCGAGGACGACACGATCGACTCCGCGAACACACCGCTCGCGCCCCGCTCCACCAGGTGCGCGGCGAGCAGCGCGCCCACCTCGTCACCGCGCAGCATCCGCCAGCCGCCCTCGACGGAGGTGTCGGGCACGGCGACGGCGCAGCGGTCCGCGTCCGGGTCGTTGGCGATGATCAGGTCCGGGGCCGCCCGGCGCGCGGTGGCGAACGCGAGATCCATCGCGCCGGGCTCTTCCGGGTTGGGGAAGGCCACGGTGGGGAACGCCGGGTCGGGGTCCGCCTGTTCGGCCACCAGCACCGGGGCCGGGAAACCGGCCCGCTCGAACGCGGCGGTCAGCACGGAGGTGCCGACGCCGTGCATCGCGGTGTAGACCGTGCGCGCGGTGCGGGGGCTGCCGGCGGCCAGGACCGCGTCCGTACGGGCGAGGTACGCGCCCAGGACCTCCTCGCCGAGCGTCTCCCAGCCGTCCTCGGGGCGTACGACGCCCGCCAGCGGGCCGACCGCGGCGATGGCGGCGGCGATCTCGCCGTCGGCGGGGGGCACGATCTGCGAGCCGTCGCCGAGGTAGACCTTGTAGCCGTTGTCGCGCGGCGGGTTGTGGCTGGCGGTGACCTCGACGCCCGCGACGGCGCCCAGATGCCTTATGGCGTACGCCAGGACGGGGGTGGGGAGCGGGCGGGGCAGCACGGCGGCGCGGAGTCCGGCGCCGGTCATCACGGCGGCGGTGTCGCGCGCGAAGTCCGCCGACTTGTAGCGGGCGTCGTAGCCGATGACGACGAGCCCGCCCTCCTGCCCCCGGGCCTTCAGGTAGGCGGCGAGGCCCGCCGCCGCCCGGATCACCACGGACCGGTTCATCCGCATGGGGCCGGCCCCGAGTTCGCCGCGCAGTCCGGCGGTGCCGAACTGGAGCGTGCCCGCGAAGCGGGCGGCGAGCTCCTGGGCGTCGCCGGCCTCGATCAGCGCGGCCAGCTCGCCGCGCGTCTCGGGGTCGGGGTCCTCGGCCAGCCAGGTTCTGGCCTGCGCGATGAGGTCGTGCTGCACGGGGGCCGCCTTTCGGGGGTGTGCGGGTGGTGGGGCGGTGCGGGTGGGTGGGATGCCGGGGCTCCGCCCCGGACCCCGCTCCTCAAACGCCGGAGGGGCTGAAACGGCCCGGTCCTCAGGCGCGGGAGGGGGTGGAGAACCAGGTTTCCTAGATGCGCTCCAGCACCCTCGCCAGCAGCGCGCCCATCCGGGTCGCCGAGTCGCGGCCCGCCTGGAGGACCTCCTCGTGGTTGAGGGGTTCTCCGGACAGGCCCGCCGCCAGGTTGGTGACCAGGGAGAGGCCGAGCACCTCGGCGCCCGCCTCGCGGGCCGCGATGGCCTCCAGGACCGTGGACATGCCCACCAGGTCGCCGCCCATGACCCGGACCATGTTGATCTCGGCCGGGGTCTCGTAGTGCGGGCCGGGGAACTGGACGTACACGCCCTCTTCGAGGGTGTCGTCGATCTCCTTGCACAGGGCGCGCAGCCGCGGGGAGTACAGGTCGGTCAGGTCGACGAAGTTGGCGCCGATGATCGGGGAGGCGGCCGTCAGGTTGATGTGGTCGCTGATCAGGACCGGCTGACCCGGGCGCATGCCCTCGCGCAGACCGCCGCAGCCGTTCGTCAGGACGACCGTCTCGCAGCCCGCGGCCACCGCCGTACGGACCCCGTGGGCGACGGCGGCGACGCCCCGGCCCTCGTAGAAGTGCGTGCGGCCGAGGAAGACCAGGGCGCGCTTCTCGCCGATCTTGTACGAGCGGACCGTGCCGCCGTGGCCCTCGACGGCGGGAGCCGGGAAGCCGGGCAGCTCGGTCACGGGGAACTCGGCCTCCGGGACGCCGAGTGCCTCGCCCGCGGGCGCCCAGCCGGAGCCCATGACCAGGGCGACGTCATGGGTCTCGGCGCCGGTCAGCTCGCGCAGGCGGGCGGCGGCCCTGGCGGCGGCCGCCTGCGGGTCGCCCTGGATGTTGTCCGGAATAACAGATGCGTTCACGCCGATGAGCGTAACCGCTGAATCCCTACGCGCGTAGATGCACTGACGCAAAGACGCGCACGAGGCGTTTGTGCTTTTGCACGAAGAGGGGTGGGCCGGGTCGGTGTCCGCCCTGGTCAGCAGGGGCGCTTGCGCAGTTCCATGACGTAGTCGTGCGGGGCGCCCGCGGACTCGGCCGCGTCGGCGATCTCGCCCAGATAGCGCGCCGAGGGCAGCCCGCCCTCGTACCCGTTGAGCACATAGATCCAGGCCGGCTCCTCGCCGTCCAGGGTGTGCACCCGGATGCGCATACGGCGGTAGATGTCGAGGCCGACGCCCTCCCAGCGGTCCATGGAGTCCTCGTCCATCGGCGCCAGGTCGTACAGCGCGACGAAGACCTGGGAGCGCGGCGCCTCCACCACGGTGGCCAGCGCCCCCTCCCAGCCCATCTGCTCCCCGCCGAAGGTCAGCCGCCAGCCGTTGAGCCAGCCGGTGCTGCGCATCGGGGAATGCGGGGCGCGGCGGGTCATCAGCCGCGCGTCGAGGTTGCCGGCGTACGCGGCGTAGAGCGACATGGGTCCGAGGGTACGGGAGGTGGGGGCGGGAGCGGCGGTTCCTGTGATGAAGGCCCCGGCCGGGGGAGCGGGGGCGGAGGGGTGAGGGGCGGGCGCGGCGCCCGTTCCGGGGGCACGTTCCCGTATGGAGGGCCCCGGGGCGAAGCACCTTGGCGCGTGCGGGACAATGGAGTACGTACTGCATTCCCCCGGGGCGATCCCCCGGACCCCCGGCCGGGGCGGCAGGCGGCCGCGGGTTACACAACGCGAGGCGGACTTTTCGTGACCCGGATCGTGATCATCGGCGGCGGCCCCGGCGGCTACGAGGCGGCCCTGGTGGGCGCCCAGCTCGGCGCGGAGGTGACCGTCGTCGACTGCGACGGCCTCGGCGGAGCCTCGGTCCTCACCGACTGCGTGCCCTCGAAGACCCTGATCGCGACGGCCGAGGTGATGACCACCTTCGACTCCTCGTACGAGGAGCTGGGCATCATCGTCGCCGACGACACCCCGCACCGCGAGCAGGCCGCCCGGGTCGTCGGCGTGGACCTCGGCAAGGTCAACCGCCGGGTCAAGCGCCTCGCGCTCGCCCAGTCCCACGACATCACCGCCTCCGTCACCCGGGCCGGCGCCCGCGTGATGCGCGGCCGGGGCCGGCTCGACGGGCTCCAGGCCGCCGACGGCTCCCGCCAGGTCGTCGTCACTGCCGCCGACGGCACCGAGGAGCGGCTGACCGCCGACGCGGTGCTGATCGCGACCGGCGGTCACCCCCGGGAGATCCCGGACGCGCAGCCCGACGGCGAGCGCATCCTGAACTGGACCCAGGTCTACGACCTCGACGAGCTGCCCGAGGAGCTCATCGTCGTCGGATCCGGTGTCACCGGCGCCGAGTTCGCCGGTGCGTACCAGGCGCTCGGCTCGCGGGTCACCCTCGTCTCCTCCCGTGACCGGGTGCTGCCGGGTGAGGACCCGGACGCCGCCGCCGTCCTGGAGGACGTCTTCCGCCGCCGCGGGATGAACGTCATGGCCCGCTCCCGCGCCCAGTCCGCCAAGCGGGTCGGCGACCGGGTCGAGGTGACGCTCGCCGACGGCCGGGTCATCACCGGTTCGCACTGCCTGATGGCGGTCGGCGCGATCCCGAACACCGCGGGCATGGGCCTGGAGGAGGCCGGCGTACGGCTCAAGGAGTCCGGGCACGTCCTCACCGACCGGGTCTCGCGCACCAGCGCCCCCGGCGTCTACGCGGCCGGTGACGTCACCGGGATCTTCGCGCTGGCCTCGGTCGCCGCCATGCAGGGCCGCATCGCGATGTACCACTTCCTCGGCGACGCGGTCGCCCCGCTGAACCTCAAGGCCGTCTCCGCCAACGTCTTCACCGACCCGGAGATCGCCACCGTCGGCTACAGCCAGGCCGACGTCGACGCGGGCAAGATCGAGGCCCGGGCCGTCAAGCTGCCGCTGCTGCGCAACCCGCGCGCGAAGATGCAGGGCATCCGCGACGGCTTCGTCAAGATCTTCTGCCGTCCCGGTACGGGGATCGTGGTCGGCGGCTGTGTGGTCGCGCCGCGCGCCAGCGAGCTGATCCACCCGATCTCGATCGCGGTCGACAACAACCTGACGGTGGAACAGATCGCAAACGCCTTCACCGTGTACCCGTCCCTGTCCGGATCGATCGCCGAAGTGGCCCGGCAGTTGCACACCCGCAAGCTCACGGACGAGGGCTGAGCGTCCGGGAAGCCGGGCAACTCACGTCAAAACCCGGCGGATCGGGCGGTGCTGCGACCGCCTCGTGATCACCCCCGAACAACGAAGGGGCCTCCTATACCACTTGGGGGCCCCTTTGAAGTACAACTTCTGTTATTCGGCGCAAACTGCTGAAAACTCACCGGCGGCCAGGTTACTGTCAGTTTCGTGTTCGCTGCAGAACGTCGTCAATTGATCCTCGAAATGGTGCGCGCCAACGGGGCGGTATCGCTCCGTGAGCTCGCCCGCGTCGTCCAGACCTCCGAAGTGACCGTACGGCGGGACGTGCGGGCACTGGAGGCAGAAGGACTCCTCGACCGCCGGCACGGCGGTGCGGTCTTGCCGGGCGGTCTTACGCGGGAGTCCGGCTTTCCGCAGAAATCCCATCTCTCCACCGCGGAGAAGACCGCGATCGCCGACCTGGCCGCAGGCCTCGTCGGCGAGGGCGAGGCCATCGTGGTCGGCGCCGGTACGACCACGCAGGAGCTGGCCCGCCGGCTCGCGCGGGTCCCCGGTCTGACCGTCGTCACCAACTCCCTGCTGGTGGCACAGGCGTTGGCCCATGCCAACCGGGTCGAAGTCGTCATGACCGGCGGCACCCTGCGCGGGAGCAACTACGCGCTGGTGGGCAGCGGGGCCGAGCAGTCCCTCCAGGGGCTGCGGGTCTCCCGGGCCTTCCTCTCCGGGAGCGGCCTCACGGCGGAGCGTGGCCTGTCCACCTCCAACATGCTCTCGGCCAGTGTCGACCGCGCTCTCGTGCACGCCGCCGCGGAGGTGGTCGTCCTGGCGGACCACACCAAGCTCGGCTCGGACACCATGTTCCAGACGGTGCCCACCGAACTGATCACCCGCCTGGTGACCGACGAGCCCCCGCTCCACGACGAGCGGGCCGCCGCCGAGCTGCAGTCCCTGGCCGACCAGGGTGTGGAGGTCACGGTGGCGGGGCCGGACACGGACGCGCCGGGCGGGGACGGCCCCCCTCCGGGGCGCCAGCCCCGGCGGGACATGCCCCTGCCCGGCCAGCGGCGCACGCAGAACGGCGGCCTCGGCCCGCAGCTCCGCAGCGCTTCCGCCTTGGCGGACGTGCCGGGCGAGCGGGGAGCACGGGTGGCGGATCTGCGGCGGCGGTAGGCCGTGCGTCGGGGGCGATGTCCCGGACCCCGCTCCTCGAACGCCGGAGGGGCTGGTCCGGCTACTTCAGCCCCCGCAGCGTCAGCCGCAGCAGCCGGTCCGCCAACTCCGGGTCGTCCGGAGACTGTTCGGCCGCCAGGGCGATCGCGTTCGTCAGCTGGAGCAGGTCGTCGATGGAGACGTCGCCCCGTACGGACCCGCTCTCCTGAGCCCGCCGCAGCAGCCCCGCGCCCGCTTCCCGGAGCGGCAGATGGCACTGCACCAGGGCCGAGGTCTCGTCGCGCGAGGCGGACATCAGGGAGTGGGCCAGGCCGCGGTACTCACCCGCATGAGTGACGATCGCACCCAGCCAGTCCACCAGCGCCCGGCACGGGGCCTCCGCCGCCGCCAGTTCCCGGGAGCGGTCCAGGAGTGAGCACAGGGCGTCCTGGAAGACCGCGTTCATCAGGGCGTCCCGGTTCGGGAAGTGCCGGTAGAGGGTGCCGATGCCCACGCCCGCCCGGCGGGCGATGTCCTCCAGCGAAGCGTCCGTACCGTGCTCGGCGAAGGACCTGCGCGCCTCGCCCACCAGCCGGTCGTGGTTCCGGCGCGCGTCCGCGCGCATCGGCCGGGCCGGCGGCTGTGCCGTGCTCGCGTCCATCGGGATCGCCCCTGCCATGGCTTTCGCCCCTCCCTCGGTCCTCGGGCCCCTTTGACCTCACGGCCCCCTCGGACCCTGCGTCGGTTCCAGGATGCCACTGCCGCGAAGGGGCCCGGCCCACGTCGTGAGGACGTGGGCCGGGCCCCTTCGGAGCGTGCCGGGCGGTCAGTCCTTGATCTCGCAGATCAGCGCGCCGGAGGAGACGGATGCACCGACCTCGGCGGTGAGGCCCTTGATGGTGCCGGAGCGGTGCGCGTTGAGCGGCTGCTCCATCTTCATGGCCTCCAGGACGACGACGAGGTCGCCCTCCTTGACCTCCTGGCCCTCCTCCACCGCGATCTTGACGATGGTGCCCTGCATGGGCGAGGCGAGGGAGTCGCCGGAGGCGGCGGAACCGGCCTTCTTGGCCGCGCGGCGCTTCGGCCTGGCACCGGCCGCGAGGCCCGTACGCGCCAGGCTCATGCCCAGCGAGGACGGCAGCGAGACCTCCAGGCGCTTGCCGCCGACCTCGACGACGACGGTCTCACGACCGGTTTCGTCCTCCGCGTCCGCCTCGGCGGGCGCGGCGAAGGGCTTGATGTCGTTGACGAACTCGGTCTCGATCCACCGGGTGTGCACGGTGAACGGGTCCGCGGTGAAGGCGGGGTCGGCGACGACGGCCCGGTGGAACGGGATCGCGGTGGCCATGCCCTCGACCTGGAACTCCGCCAGCGCGCGGGCGGCCCGCTGGAGCGCCTGCTCGCGGGTGGCGCCGGTGATGACCAACTTCGCCAGGAGGGAGTCCCACGCCGGGCCGATGACCGAGCCGGACTCGACGCCCGCGTCCAGGCGGACGCCCGGGCCGGTCGGCGGGGCGAAGGTGGTGACGGTGCCGGGGGCGGGCAGGAAGCCGCGGCCCGGGTCCTCGCCGTTGATCCGGAACTCGAAGGAGTGGCCGCGCACCGCCGGGTCGCCGTAGCCGAGCTCCTCGCCGTCGGCGATGCGGAACATCTCGCGTACGAGGTCGATGCCGGTGACCTCTTCGGTGACCGGGTGCTCGACCTGGAGGCGGGTGTTGACCTCCAGGAAGGAGATCGTGCCGTCGAGGCCGACGAGGAACTCGACCGTGCCCGCGCCGACGTAGCCGGCTTCCTTGAGGATCGCCTTGGACGCCGCGTACAGCTCGTCGTTCTGCGCCTGGGTCAGGAAGGGGGCCGGGGCCTCCTCCACCAGCTTCTGGTGGCGGCGCTGGAGCGAGCAGTCACGGGTGGAGACGACGACCACGTTGCCGTGCTGGTCGGCCAGGCACTGGGTCTCCACGTGGCGCGGCTTGTCGAGGTAGCGCTCGACGAAGCACTCGCCCCGACCGAACGCCGCGACCGCCTCGCGGACCGCGGAGTCGTACAGCTCCGGGATCTCCTCCAGCGTGCGGGCCACCTTCAGGCCGCGCCCGCCACCGCCGAAGGCGGCCTTGATCGCGATCGGGAGGCCGTTCTGCTCGGCGAACGCGACGACCTCGTCGGAGCCGGAGACCGGGTCCGGGGTGCCCGCCACGAGCGGGGCGCCCGCGCGCTGCGCGATGTGCCGGGCGGCGACCTTGTCGCCGAGGTCGCGGATGGCGGCCGGCGGCGGGCCGATCCAGGTCAGCCCGGCGTCCAGGACGGCCTGGGCGAACTCCGCGTTCTCCGACAGGAATCCGTACCCCGGGTGGATCGCGTCCGCCCCGGAGTCCGCGGCGGCCTGCAGCACCTTGGCCATGTCCAGGTAGCTGGCGGCCGGGGTGTCACCGCCCAGGGCGAACGCCTCGTCAGCGGCCCGGACATGCAACGCGTCCCGGTCCGGCTCGGCGTAGACCGCGACACTCGCGATCCCCGCGTCCCGGCACGCCCGAGCAACGCGGACAGCGATTTCGCCACGGTTGGCGATGAGCACCTTGCGCACGATGACTCCCTCCTCGAAACAAGCTGAGTTTAGGGACTACCGACACGGCCGTACGACCTGTCCCCAATGGTGAGCTTGCCCACACGGAGTGTGATCCGAGGCTTGCCCCAGTAGTGAAATCCCTTGTGGCACCACGGTACGCCGGGATCCTCAACCGCACAGTAACCAGCCGGTGTGGTCCAGGTCTCTGTCATGGCAGTCAATGCCGCACGGCGTTTCTTTGTGGACTCCCTACGAACGGTCGGTGGATTCTTTGCCCGGCGCCCGGGCCCGTCCAACCCCTTGTCCGGAGGAATACCCGCGAGTAGCGTCCGCGCTACGCACGTACCAGAGGTAACAGGGGTGGGACGCAGATGCGCAGACCGGTGGCGATCGTGACGGCGCTCGTGCTGTTCGGGGAGGCGGTGGGCATCGTGATCGTCAACGCCGTCCTGGCCACGGTCGCCGAGAACCAGAACATGTCGCTCGCCGGCATGGACCCGCGCGCCATGTCCGCCGGCACCTGGGTGATGGGCGGTGTCTCCGGGCTGCTGCTGGTCCTGTGCGGGCTGACAGCCCTGATCGCCGGGGTACGCGACCGCGCACCGGGACGCGTCGGACGGATCGTCCTGATCGGCTGCGCGGTCGTGCACGGAGTCCTCGGCGCGGTCACCGTCGGCCTGGTCGGCTGGGCCGCCTTCGCGTTCATGATGGTGGTGCTGGCCCTGCTGGTCCTCACCCTGCTGTCGTACGGGCCCGGGGCCCGGGCCGAGGAAGCGGTGGGCGGCGACAGGGGCGACAAGGCGGCCCCGGCGGCCGTCTGAGCCGCCGGAAGGAGCGGCCCGAGCCGTCGGGGGAGGCCGGCTCGGACTCAGAGACCCGGGCCCATGGCCGAAAGTCCTGCCTCAGACCCACAGCTCCGTGACCGACACGTCCAGCTCGCCCAGCAGTCGGCGCAGCAGGGGCAGCGAGAGGCCGATGACATTGCCGTGGTCGCCCTCGATCGAGTCGACGAACGGGGCCGACCTGCCGTCCAGCGTGAACGCCCCCGCGACGTGGAGCGGTTCACCCGATGCCACGTAGGCGGCGACCTCGGCGTCGCTCGGCTCGCCGAACCGTACGACCGTGGAGGCCGTCGCCGACGCCGTACGGCCGGAGGCGGTGTCGATCACGCTGTGCCCGGTCTGCAGCACCCCCGCCCGGCCGCGCATCGACTTCCAGCGGGCGGTGGCCTCCTCGGCGTCGGCGGGTTTGCCGAGCGCCTCGCCGTCCAGTTCCAGCACCGAGTCGCAGCCGAGGACCAGGGCGCCCGCCGCCTCGGGGCGCTCCGCGACCGCCGCCGCCTTGGCCCGGGCCAGAACGAGCGCGAGCTCGGCGGGGGTCGGGGCGCTCAGCGCGTCCTCGTCCACCCCGCTGACGATCACCTCGGGGGCGAAACCGGCCTGGCGCAGCAGACCGAGACGGGCGGGGGAGGCGGAGGCGAGCACAAGACGGCGCTGATCAGTCATGCACGCCATCGTAGAAGGGCCACCGGGCCCCACGGCAGCGGATGCCGGGACCGCGGACGCCGAGTACGCCACGGATGCCGAGCACGCCGCGGATGCCGGGTCAGCGGATGCCGAGCACGAACATCGCCAGCAGCATCGCCAGCGCCAGCAGCACGCCCGCTCTGCGCATCATCGCCTGGGCGTCGCGCAGTTCCTTCGGCGGCTTGTTCTCGGGGTCGGACCAGAGCATGGTTCCGATCCTGCTGCGCCGGGCGCCGCCGCGCCTGAGTACGGGTACTCAAGAGCGGCGGCGCCCGGTTCCGGCTCAGGCGGGCCAGTACGTCCGGGCCCAGGCCCGGGGGCCCGGCCACGGGCGGCCGGTACGGGCGATACGGCCCGGGTCGGACCACTGCTCGGGCGGCAGCGGGGCCCCGGACGTCACGGCGGACGCGGCGGCGGCACGCGCCTGGACCACCGCCACGGCGGCGGCCAGCTCCTCCGGGGTGGGGTTGCCCCGTACGACCTTGATCATGGGCAGACCTCTCTGTGCGACAGGGCGGGCAGGCGGGCCGACGGCTACAGCGGGATGTTGCCGTGCTTCTTCGGGGGAAGGGATTCCCGCTTCGTACGGAGTTGACGCAGGCCCTTGACGATGTGGGCCCGGGTGTCGGACGGCATGATCACCCCGTCGACGTAACCGCGCTCGGCCGCCACGTACGGGTTGAGCAGCGTGTCCTCGTAGTCCGCCATCAGCTCGGCGCGGGTCGCCTCCGGGTCCTCGGCGGCGGCGATGGTGCGGCGGTGCAGGATGTTCACCGCGCCCTGCGCGCCCATGACGGCGACCTGCGCGGTCGGCCAGGCGAGGTTGAGGTCGGCCCCCAGGTGCTTGGAGCCCATCACGTCGTACGCGCCGCCGAAGGCCTTGCGGGTGATGACGGTGATCAGCGGGACCGTGGCCTCCGCGTAGGCGTAGATCAGCTTCGCGCCGCGCCGGATGATGCCGCCGTACTCCTGGTCCACGCCCGGCAGGAAGCCCGGCACGTCCACGAAGGTGATGACGGGGACGTTGAACGCGTCGCAGGTGCGGACGAAGCGGGCCGCCTTCTCGCTCGCGTTGATGTCCAGGCAACCGGCGAACTGCATCGGCTGGTTGGCGACGATCCCGACCGGGTGGCCCTCGACCCTGCCGAAGCCGGTGATGATGTTCGGCGCGAACAGGGCCTGGGTCTCCAGGAATTCGGCGTCGTCCAGGACGTGCTCGATCGCGGTGTGCATGTCGTACGGCTGGTTCGCCGAGTCCGGGATCAGCGTGTCCAGCTCGCGGTCCTCGTCCGTGATCGTGAGGTCCGCCTCCTCCGGGAAGGCCGGGGCCTCGGAGAGGTTGTTCGAAGGCAGGTACGAGAGCAGGGACTTGACGTACTCGATGGCGTCCTTCTCGTCGCCCGCCATGTGGTGCGCCACCCCGGAGGTGGTGTTGTGCGTACGGGCGCCGCCCAGCTCCTCGAAGCCGACGTCCTCACCGGTGACCGTCTTGATGACGTCGGGTCCGGTGATGAACATGTGCGAGGTCTGGTCGACCATGACCGTGAAGTCGGTGATCGCGGGGGAGTAGACCGCACCGCCCGCGCACGGGCCGACGATCAGCGAGATCTGCGGGATCACGCCGGAGGCGTGCACGTTGCGGCGGAAGATCTCGGCGAAGAGGCCGAGTGCCACCACGCCCTCCTGGATGCGCGCGCCGCCGCCGTCGTTGATGCCGATGACCGGGCAGCCGGTCTTCAGCGCGAAGTCCATGACCTTGACGATCTTCTCGCCGTAGACCTCGCCGAGCGAGCCGCCGAAGATCGTGAAGTCCTGCGAGTACACGCAGACCGGGCGGCCGTCGACCGTGCCGTAACCGGTGACGACCCCGTCCCCGTACGGGCGGTTCTTCTCGATGCCGAAGTTGGTGGAGCGGTGCCGGGCGAACTCGTCGAGCTCCACGAAGGAGCCCTCGTCCAGGAGCAGCTCGACCCGCTCACGGGCGGTCAGCTTGCCCTTGGCGTGCTGCTTCTCGACCGCGCGGGCCGAACCGGCGTGCGTCGCTTCGTCGATGCGGCGCGTCAGGTCCGCGAGCTTGCCGGCGGTGGTGTGGATGTCGCTTTGCGGCTCGGACATCGGGGGAGGCTCCCTGCCTGGTCACGGGGACGACGACCGGATGGTGGTCACGGGGGGACGGGCGGTCGTCCGTCCGGCTGTGCGGCTACTGACTCGTAACGCGGATGGTGGTTTCTGCTCTGGCGCTGTGTTCGTAACTCTGCGGTTACTGCCTCGTAGGGTATCGGCGCGCCTCCGGAAAGGCAGTGCGTCCTTTGCCACACCTAGGCTGGGTTGCATGACACCACCGGATGCGTCACACAGCCGCTGGTCGGACCTCGACCGGCCCCCTCTCAACGTGACCGCGCTGCGCCGCGGCCTGCTGCGGCCCGACGCGCTGTGGGCGTCGCTGGAGGTCGTGGAGTCCACCGGGTCCACCAACACCGACCTCGCCGAGCGGGCCCGTGCCGGGGCGGTGGCCGAGGGCACGGTGCTGGTCGCCGAGGAGCAGACCGCGGGGCGCGGACGGCTGGAGCGGAGCTGGACCGCGCCGCCCCGCTCGGGGCTGTTCTTCTCGGTCTACCTGGAGCCGGGCGGCATCCCGGTGGAGCGGTGGGGGTGGGTGCCGCTGCTGGCCGGGGTCGCCGCGGCGACCGGGCTCGCCAAGTCGGCCGGTGTCGACATGTCGCTCAAGTGGCCCAACGACCTGCTGGTCACGGTGGAGGGGAAGGAGCGCAAGACCGGCGGCATCCTCGGCGAGTTCGCCGGGGACGGCATCGTCGTGGGCCTCGGCGTCAACGTCTCCCTGCGCGCCGGTGAACTGCCCGCCCCCACCGCGGGCTCCCTCGCCCTCGCCGGGGCGGTCTCCACCGACCGGGAGACCCTGCTGCGGGCCGTCCTGCGCTCGGTGGAGCACTGGTACGGGGTGTGGAAGGCGGCCGACGGCGACGCGGCCGCGAGCGGGCTCCAGGCCGCCTACGCGGCGGGCTGCGCGACGCTCGACCGGACGGTGCGGGCCGAGCTGCCGGGGGGTGCTTCCCTGGTCGGCGAGGCGGTCGCGATCGACGGGGACGGCCGGCTGATCCTCTCCGCCGAGGACGGGCTCCAGCAGCCGGTGTCGGCCGGGGACATCGTCCACCTGCGCGGCGCGGCGGGCGGCCTGACCTGAGGGGCCCCGCCCCCCGATGGCGTACGGAGGTGAGAGCGCCTACGCCCGGGATGTCACGCGCGACGCACCCGCAACGGGCAACCAAGGACGTGAGCCAGAGCACACCTGCCGTATTGTTGAGGCGATCCAGCGACAGATCACTGTTGGGGCGATCAGCGACAGATCGGCAGGCAGTGCGCAGGGAACGGGCAGGAGGCGGCTGGTGACCGTCGGCGACACGTCGTCCGGCGCGGGTGAGGAGCCCGGGGCGGACTCCTCGGTCCACGCCACACCCCACCACGAGGTCGACCACACGGTGGAGCCGACCGACGACCCCCTCGCCATCCGCCTCGAAGCGCTGATCCTGGGGGCCGACCGGCGCTACACGCCCTTCCAGGCGGCCCGCACCGCCGGGGTCTCGATGGATCTGGCCTCCCGGTTCTGGCGGGCCATGGGCTTCGCCGACATCGGCCAGGCCAAGGCGCTCACCGAGGCCGACGTCCTCGCCCTGCGGCGGCTCGCGGGTCTCGTCGAGGCGGGGCTGCTCAGCGAGCCGATGGCGATCCAGGTCGCCCGCTCCACCGGGCAGACCACCGCCCGGCTGGCCGAATGGCAGATCGACTCCTTCCTGGAGGGGCTGACCGAGCCGCCCGAGCCCGGCATGACCCGCACCGAGGTCACGTATCCGCTGGTCGAGCTGTTGCTCCCGGAGCTCCAGGAGTTCCTCGTCTACGTGTGGCGGCGCCAGCTGGCCGCCGCCACCGGGCGGGTCGTGCAGGCGGCGGACGACGAGGAGATGGTCGACCGGCGGCTCGCGGTCGGCTTCGCGGACCTGGTCGGCTTCACCCGGCTGACCCGGCGCCTGGAGGAGGAGGAGCTCGGCGAGCTGGTCGAGTCCTTCGAGACGACCGCCGCCGACCTGGTCGCCGCGCACGGCGGCCGGCTCATCAAGACCCTCGGTGACGAGGTCCTCTTCGCCGCCGACGACGCGGGCACGGCCGCGGAGATAGCGCTCCGGCTGATCGAGGCGATGTCCCAGGACGAGACGATGCCCGCCCTGCGCGTCGGCATCGCCTTCGGCACGGTCACCACCCGGATGGGCGATGTGTTCGGCACCACGGTGAACCTCGCCAGCCGGCTCACCTCGATAGCTCCGAAGGACGCCGTCCTGGTCGACGGGGCGTTCGCCAAGGAGCTGGTCCGTCACGGCGACGCCCCCGAGTCCGAGGCGCAGGCCGCAGAGGCCGTCGCCGAACGGGCCCGGCTCGCCGAGAAGGAGGGCCGCGAGCCCGAGGACCAGCCGCCGCTGCCGACCTACCGCTTCGGGCTCCAGCCGATGTGGCAGCGCCCGGTGCGCGGGCTCGGTGTGGTGGAGCCGTGGCTGCTGGCCCGCCGGGGCAAGACGGGCTCCTGACCTCTCCCGCCCGTCACGCCCGCGCTTTCGGGCTCGCCCTGTCGGTACGGCGGTCCCCCTGTCTAGGATTCCTGCCGGATAACGCTCGTTAACGGCTAGGGGCGTCGTCCCACGGCTGTCGTCAACCGACAGCGCCGTCAACCGACAGGGGTGCAGCCATGACCGTCACGTCCGAGCAGCGGTTCGGGGAGTTCGTCGTCGTACGGCGGCACGAGGGGCAGGACCACGTCGCCGAGCTGGTCCTCGACCGCCCCAAGGCCATGAACGCCGTCTCCACCGACATGGCCCGCTCGATCGCCGCCGCCTGCGACGCGCTCGGCGCCGACCGGGACGTCCGGGTGACCGTCCTGACCTCCAGCCATGAGCGGGCCTTCTGTGTGGGTGCGGACCTCAAGGAGCGCAACTCCTTCTCCGACGCCGACCTCGTCCGCCAGCGGCCCACCGCCCGCGCCGCCTACACCGGGGTCCTGGAGCTGCCGATGCCGGTGATCGCCGCCGTGCACGGCTTCGCCCTCGGCGGCGGCTTCGAACTCGCCCTCGCCTGCGATGTGATCGTCGCCGACGCCACCGCCGTGGTCGGGCTGCCCGAGGTGTCCGTGGGCGTCATCCCGGGCGGCGGCGGTACGCAGTTGCTGCCGCGCCGGGTGGGCGCGGCCCGCGCCGCCGAGCTGGTGTTCAGCGCCCGGCGCGTCGAGGCCGCCGAGGCGCGCGAACTGGGGCTGGTGGACGAGCTGGTCGCGGCGGGCCGGGACCGCGAGGAGGCCCTCGCGCTGGGCGCCCGGATCGCCGCCAACTCGCCGGTCGGGCTGCGTGCGGCCAAGAAGGCGCTCCGGCTGGGGCAGGGGCTCGATCTGCGGGCGGGCCTGGAGGTCGAGGACGCGGCCTGGCGGTCGGTGGCCTTCTCCGGCGACCGGGCGGAGGGCGTGGCCGCGTTCAACGAGAAGCGGCGCCCGAACTGGCCCGGCGAGTGACGCCCCGCGTGCGTGACGCAGGGTGATCTTCCCGCGCGAAATAGTGGAGATCAGTGACGCACCAAACTGATCAAAAGGGGGTAAATCTACATAGGCTGTAGAAATGGGTGGTGACGACGAACGGCTGCGGGCCGTGGTTTCGCTGGCGCAGACCATGGCCGCGGCCCATACGCCGCGCGAATCGTGGCGGGCGGCGGCGCTGGGCGCCTGCGATGCGCTGAACGGCAGCTTCGCCGCGCTCTCCGTGTGGGAGCGGGACCGGGGCAGGCTGCGGGTGCTGGTGAACGCGGGGCAACGGGCCGAGGGGGAGGAGGAGTTCCCCGAGGAGGAGGCCTACCCGGTCCACGAGTTCCCGGAGATCACCGAGTTCCTGCACGAGCGCTGGGCCGGCGGCGGCGAGCCCGACGCCTGGGTGGAGACCGCCGACGGGCCGGCCGGAGCGGGCGGCCCGGCGCGCGGTGCCCGCCGGTACTGCCACCAGCGGGTCGCCGCGCTGCGGCGGCGTGGCCGGGGCTGCTGCGTGGTCGCGCCGATCGTGCTGCACGGCCGGGCGTGGGGCGAGCTGTATGTGGCGCGACCGGCCGGGCAGCCCGTCTTCGACCGGGCCGACGCCGACTTCGCGACCGTGCTCGCCGCCGTCGTGGCCTCCGGGATCGCCCAGACCGAACGCCTGGAGGAGGTCCGCAAGCTGGCCTTCACCGATCCGCTGACCGGCCTCGCCAACCGCCGCGCGGTCGACATCCAGCTCGACGAGGCCGTCGAGCGGCACCGGGTCGACGCCACGGTCGTCAGCCTCGTCGTCTGCGACCTGAACGGCCTCAAGGCGGTGAACGACACCCACGGCCACGCGGTCGGCGACCGCCTGCTGGAACGTTTCGGCTCGGTGCTGTCCCTGTGCGGGGCGATGCTGCCGGAGGCGCTCGCGGCGCGGCTCGGCGGCGATGAGTTCTGCCTGCTCGCGGCGGGCCCCCCGGCCGACGCGGTGGTCGGGGTCGCCACCGAGCTCTGCGACCGGGCGGCGGTGATCGAGCTGGGCGACGGCGTCGCCTGCGGGGTGGCGTCGACCGGCGACCCGATCGGGCCGGTGCGCTCGGCCCGGCGGCTGTTCCGGCTCGCGGACGCCGCCCAGTACCGGGCCAAGGCCGCCGGCTCCCGGGGTCCGGTGGTGGCCGGGCGGGACGGCGAGGTCATCCGGCTCGCGGACTCCCCGCCGAAGTCCGCTCACGACCGGCGCAGACTGCGCGGCAACCGGCCGTGAGCCCGGCGGGTGCCGTAAGGGGCCCTGTGCGGCAGCAGTAGTGACATGGAGGGTTTCAGTCCGTACGCTGCTGAATATGGATATGCACACTGTCGTGGTGGGGACGTCCGGAACCGCCGCCGAGGACGTCGTCGCCGTGGCCCGCCACGGTGCCCGGGTCGAGCTCTCCGCCGCCGCCGTGGACGCGCTCGCCGCCGCCCGTCTCATCGTGGACGCGCTCGCCGCCAAGCCCGAGCCGGTCTACGGCGTCTCCACCGGCTTCGGCGCCCTCGCCAGCCGCCACATCGGCCACGAGCTGCGGGCCCAGCTCCAGCGCAACATCGTCCGCTCGCACGCCGCCGGCATGGGCCCGCGCGTCGAGCGCGAGGTCGTCCGCGCGCTGATGTTCCTCCGGCTGAAGACGGTCGCCTCCGGCCACACCGGCGTGCGCCCCGAGGTCGCGCAGACCATGGCGGACCTGCTGAACGCGGGCATCACGCCCGTCGTCCACGAATACGGCTCGCTCGGCTGCTCCGGCGACCTCGCGCCCCTCTCGCACTGCGCGCTCACCCTGATGGGCGAGGGCGAGGCGGAGGGCCCCGACGGCACGGTCCGCCCGGCCGGTGAACTGCTCGCCGCCCACGGCATCGCCCCGGTGGAGCTGGCCGAGAAGGAGGGCCTGGCCCTCCTCAACGGCACCGACGGCATGCTCGGCATGCTGGTCATGGCCCTCGCCGACCTGAAGAACCTCTACACGTCCGCCGACATCACCGCCGCCCTCTCCCTGGAGGCGCTGCTCGGCACGGACAAGGTGCTCGCCCCCGAACTGCACGCCATCCGCCCGCACCCCGGTCAGGGCGCCAGCGCGGACAACATGCTGCGGGTGCTGGCCGGTTCAGGGCTGACGGGCCATCACCAGGACGACGCGCCCCGGGTCCAGGACGCCTACTCGGTGCGCTGCGCCCCCCAGGTCAACGGTGCGGGGCGCGACACCCTCGACTACGCGGCCGTCGTCGCGGGCCGCGAACTGGCCTCGGCGGTGGACAACCCGGTGGTCCTGCCCGATGGCCGGGTCGAGTCCAACGGCAACTTCCACGGCGCGCCCGTCGCGTACGTGCTGGACTTCCTCGCGATCGTCGCCGCCGATCTCGGCTCCATCTGCGAACGCCGCACCGACCGGCTGCTCGACAAGAACCGCTCGCACGGGCTGCCGCCGTTCCTCGCGGACGACGCGGGGGTCGACTCCGGGCTGATGATCGCCCAGTACACACAGGCCGCCCTGGTCAGCGAGATGAAGCGGCTCGCCGTCCCCGCGTCCGCAGACTCCATCCCCTCCTCCGCGATGCAGGAGGACCACGTCTCCATGGGCTGGTCCGCCGCGCGCAAACTCCGTACCGCCGTGGACAACCTGGCCCGGATCGTCGCCGTCGAGCTGTACGCCGCGACCCGCGCGGTGGAGCTGCGCGCCGCCGAGGGTCTCGTCCCCGCCCCCGCCTCGCAGGCCGCCGTGGCCGCGCTGCGGGCAGCCGGCGCCGAGGGCCCGGGCCCGGACCGCTTCCTCGCGCCGGACCTGGCCGCCGCCGACACGTTCGTACGGGAAGGGCGCCTGGTCGCGGCCGTGGAGCCGGTCACCGGGCCGCTGGCCTGATCCGGTCCCGTGCGCGTACGGAGGAGGATCCCCGCGCCGGGGGGCGGGGACCTCTTCGTATGCGCACCCGTGCCGGGTCAGTAGGCCGAGCGCGTCCCGGAGTGGCGTACCGAGTAGGTGACGAAGCCCGCGCCGATGCCCAACAGGGCGGTGCCGCCGATGAGGTACGGGGTGGTGTCCAGACCGGGACCGGTGTCGGCGAGGCGCACCTCGGAGGCGTCGTCGGCCTTGCCGGCGGTCCGGCCGGACGTGGCGGCGGGGCCGCCCTGCCGCTCGGCGTTCTCACCGGTCGCGTTGGCCGACGGGACGAACCAGAGAGCGGCCAGCAGCGTGCCTGCGGCGGTGGCGGTCAGGAGTGTGCGACGAGCGACGGACACAGATTCGATCCCCTTGCGACAACCATGAGTTAGCCCCGTGGGCCGATGCTAAGCAAAGCAGCGGGTCGGTGGAAAGTCGTGCCCCCGCAGGGCCGTACGCTCCGGCCATGAGCACAGATGAGACATCCAGGTTTGTTCGACTTCGCGTCGAGATGGTGCTGGAGGTCACCGACCTCGACGCCCTGACCGGCACCGCCCTCGAATCGATCGCCGCCGAGTACGGGGAGCCCGTCGCCGGCGTCGGAGGGAGCGGGTCCGCCGAGGAGCGGATGCATGCCGAGGCCACGGTCCGGGCAGACGGTGCAGAGGCCCTCGCCTCCCTGGTCGACCCCTTCGACCTGGTCAGCGAGGTGCCCGGGGTCGAGCTCGCGCAGGCCTCCTGGAGCAGCGAATCCATCGAGTACGACCCCGACGCGGAGGGCTGGGACGACGCGGACGACGGCGAGGAGGGGCTCTTCCTGCCGGAGGACGGGGACGACGAGGAGGGGTACGGCGACACGGTCGCGCACAATGGGAAGAACGACGGCTAGGACGGTGACCCCGCGCAGCGGGTGTGACGTGTGAGGACACCGGCCCCGGCCCCGCTCGGCTGCGGACCGGGGCCGCGCCGTGCGGCGAAGGAAACCGGGGCCCGACCGCGGGAACCACGGCTGCCGGGGCGGCGTCGATGAGTGGTGTTCCCCACATCTGTCGTGGATGCGGAACGGAGCGCCCTTTCCGGGTGTTCTTGGAACATTGACGGGGAGTGCCGCCTGTGCGGTCCCGTCCGGGGATTTTGGGGAATTCGGCAACGATGGAGAAGCGTGTGATGACGGACAGCAAGCGGCGCAAGGGCCTCATGGCCGTGTCCGCACTGCTCGGCGGCGTGCTGGTGCTTTCGGCCTGTACCGACGACGGCGACAAGGGCGGCAAAACGAGCGCCGGGAGTTCGGAGTCGTCGCAGCAGGAGGTGGACAAGGCGGCAGCCGCGGACGCCTCCGAGGCGCAGATAGCGATCAAGCCGAAGAACGGCGCGACCAACGCCAGCATCAACAACGCGGCCCAGGTCACCGTCGCCAAGGGCAAGCTGACCAAGGTCGTCATGACGACGGCGGACGGCACCCCGGTCGAGGGCACGCTGGCGGCCGACGGCTCCAGCTGGAAGCCCACGAACCAGCTGGAACGCTCCACCACGTACAAGATCGACGCCACGGCGGCCGACTCGAAGGGCCGCGAGGCCCACGAGAACAGCTCCTTCACCACCGTCTCGCCCGACAACAGCTTCATCGGGAACTTCACCCCCGAGGACGGCTCCACGGTCGGCGTCGGGATGCCCGTCTCGATCAACTTCAACAAGGAGATCACGGACAAGAAGGCCGTCCAGGACGGCATCACCGTGACCTCCAGCAGCGGCCAGGAGGTCGTGGGCCACTGGTTCAACGGCCAGCGCCTGGACTTCCGCCCGAAGGACTACTGGCAGGGCGGCTCCAGCGTCACCCTGAAGCTGGCGCTCGACGGCGTCGAGGGGGCGGACGGCGTCTTCGGCGTCCAGCAGAAGACCGTCACCTTCAAGATCGGCCGCAACCAGGTCTCCACCGTCGACGCGAAGACCAAGCAGATGACGGTCACCCGCGACGGCAAGATCATCAAGACGATCCCGATCTCCGCCGGCTCCCCCGACAACCCCACGTACAACGGTCAGATGGTGATCTCCGAGAAGCACAAGGAGACCCGGATGAACGGCGCCACCGTCGGCTTCACCGATGACGACGGCAAGGGCGAGTACGACATCAAGGACGTGCCGCACGCCATGCGCCTGTCCACGTCGGGCACCTTCATCCACGGCAACTACTGGGGCAAGGGCATCTTCGGCAACGCCAACACCAGCCACGGCTGTGTGGGCCTCGCCGACGTGAAGGGCGCGAACGACCCCAGCGCCCCCGGTGCCTGGTTCTACGACAACTCGCTCATCGGCGACGTGGTCATCGTCAAGAACTCCCCGGACAAGACGATCACCCCGGACAACGGCCTCAACGGCTGGAACATGAGCTGGGCGGAGTGGACGGCCGGCTCCCAGGCCTGACCCACCCACCGGCTCCCCTTCCCGGTCCGCCGGCCCCCTCCTCCGCACCACCCCCGTCCCCGCCCGAAGGCGGCGGCCCGGAAGCCCCGGGACCGCCGCCTTCGGCGTGTCCGGGGCACGGCAGGCCCCGTCCCGCACGGCCTCCGCATGACCTTTGAGGTAATCGACGTTCTCCGCCCCGCCCGGCAGCATCGGGGGTGTCACGAAGAGCACCCCGACCCGATCGCACGGAGGACCGGACCATGACCGCGTACGCCATCGCCCACCTGCGCCCCGCCGACGGCCCCGTCCAGGACGAGGTGCTGAGCTACATCGAGCGGATCCAGGCCACCATGGAGCCCTACGGAGGCCGCTTCCTCGTGCACGGCGCCGAGGTGGAGGTGGTGGAGGGGTCCTGGCCGGGCGCGCTGGTCATGGTCGGCTTTCCCGGCGTGGCGGAGGCCCACGCCTGGTACGCGTCCCCGGCCTACCAGGAGATCCTGCCGCTGCGCACCCGGCACCTGGACGGTGACGTGGTGATCGTTCCCGGCGTCGGCCCGGAGTACGACGCGTCGGCCACGGCGGCGGCGATGCGGGCGGCGCGGGAGCGGGTGGCGGGGCAGGGCTCCGACCGCTGAGCCGCCGCGAGGGATCACCCGCCGCGAGGGATCACCCGCCGCGAGGGATCAGCCACCGAGCGGGGATCAGCAGCCGCGAGGAATCAGTCCGTACGCCCCTGGACCGCCGCCCGGTAGGACCGCAGATCGCTGCGCCGCACCTGGCGTACCCCCGCGAGGTCCTCGTACGGCTCGGCAGGGCGTCCCGCGGGGCGCTCGGGGCCGCCGGCCGCCGCCGGGCCGCGGAGCCGGGCCGCCCGGTAGGACCGCAGATCGCTGCGCCGCACCTGGCGTACCCCCGCGAGGTCCTCGTACGGCTCGGCAGGGCGTCCCGCGGGGCGCTCGGGGCCGCCGGCCGCCGCCGGGCCGCGGAGCCGGCGCCAGGGCTGGAGCGGTAGCCAGAGGAGCCCGTACAGCCAGCGCAGCACCAGCCTGCGGAAGCCCGGCCGGCCCGCGTCGGGCAGCCGGATCACCCGGACGCCCATGATCAGCTTTCCGGCGCTCGCCCGGACGGCCATGGTCAGCAGCACCTGGTTGGCGAAGGAGAGCACGATCAGCTGGACGACCAGCAGGGCGACCGCGCGTCCCGTCCCGCCGGAGTCCAGGCAGGACCGCACCAGCAGCCCGACGGCCAGCAGGCACAGGTAGGCGTCGAGCCCGACCGCCAGATACCGCCGCATGTCCCCCGTGCCCCTGGGCAGGCGCGGCTGCCTGCGGGGCCCCGGGGCGGGATAGGCGGAGGGGCGGGCGTACGCCGGATACGCCGCTCGCGCGGGCGGCTGCACGGAGGGCGGCGGGGGCGGGGCCGGGCGGGGCACCGGCGGGCCGTCCCCGGCCCGGTGCGCCCCCCGCGACGCACGTAGCTCGTCAGGAGGCTGCCCTCTCCGACGCCCCCGTGGCTTCGTCATGGGGGCATCATGACTGATCGTCAGGCAGGGTGTCCCCGTTCCTGACGGGTAACAACCGCGCCGGTGGTTGTTTCCCCTCACCCGCACGGTCGAGCCGCCACGCATCGGTGCGCGGCCGGGGCGGGGAAGCGCCTGACCAGGAGCCCGGGTGCTGATCAAAACGCCTGATCATGGCCAATATGTGGATGGTCCTCGAAGATCATCGGGCCGCGTTGGACAATCGGACCGGTGGCGCTCTCCGGGACGGAGGCGCCGACGCGCACGAGCCGACCACGGAAGGTCTTGATCAGATGCCGGTCATCCCCGACTCGCCCGACTCCGCCCGCACGCAGGACGCCGCAGCCCGTGTCATCGAGCCGCTCTACGCCGAGATCCTGCGCCGCAACCAGGGTGAGCAGGAGTTCCACCAGGCGGTGCGTGAGGTCCTGGAGACGCTCGGGCCGGTGCTGACACAGCGCCCCGAGTTCGTCGACGCCCGCATCATCGAGCGCATATGCGAGCCGGAGCGCCAGCTGATCTTCCGGGTGCCGTGGTCGGACGACTCCGGCGACATCCACGTCAACCGCGGCTTCCGGGTGGAGTTCTCCAGCTCGCTGGGTCCGTACAAGGGCGGGCTGCGCTTCCACCCCTCGGTCAACCTCGGCATCGTGAAGTTCCTCGGCTTCGAGCAGATCTTCAAGAACGCCCTCACCGGCATGCCCATCGGGGGTGGCAAGGGCGGCGCCGACTTCGACCCCAAGGGCCGGTCAGACGCCGAGATCATGCGGTTCTGCCAGTCGTTCATGACCGAACTCCACCGCCACCTGGGCGAGTACACCGACGTGCCCGCCGGTGACATCGGCGTCGGCGGCCGGGAGATCGGCTACCTCTTCGGCCAGTACAAGCGGATCACCAACCGTTACGAGTCCGGCGTCCTCACCGGCAAGGGCCTCGGCTGGGGCGGCGCGCAGGCCCGTACGGAGGCCACCGGCTACGGCACGGTCCTGTTCACCGCCGAGATGCTGCGCAGCCGCGGCGAGTCGCTGGAGGGCCAGACCGTCGCGGTCTCCGGCTCGGGCAACGTGGCCATCTACGCCATCGAGAAGGCCCAGCAACTCGGTGCGACCGTCATCACCTGCTCGGACTCCGGCGGTTACGTCGTCGACGAGAAGGGCATCGACCTCGCCCTCCTCAAGGAGATCAAGGAGGCCGGCCGCGGCCGGGTCGCGGAGTACGCCGAACGGCGCGGCTCCCACGCCCGGTTCGTGCCCGGTACGGGCGTGTGGTCGGTCCCCGCGGATGTGGCCCTGCCCTGCGCCACGCAGAACGAACTCCACGAGGCCGACGCGCTGAACCTCGTACGCAACGGGGTCAAGGCGGTCGCGGAGGGCGCCAACATGCCCACCACGCCGGAGGCGGTCCGGGTCCTCCAGGAGGCGGGCGTCGCCTTCGCGCCGGGCAAGGCGGCCAACGCGGGCGGGGTCGCGACGAGCGCGCTGGAGATGCAGCAGAACGCGTCGAGGGACTCGTGGACCTTCGCCCACACCGAGGAGCGCCTCGCCGAGATCATGCGGCACATCCACGACTCCTGCCACACGACAGCGGAGCGCTACGGCAGCCCCGGCAACTACGTGGTGGGCGCGAACATCGCGGGCTTCGAGCTGGTCGCGGACGCGATGCTGGCGCAGGGGCTGATCTGACGGACGCTGATCCGACAGACCCCGGGTGCGGTGGTGCGGGCCCCCACCGCACCCGGCCGCACGGGTGAGCGGCGTCCGGACCTCAGGGTGATGCGCCGTCGTATGCGCTCCATGAGAGCGGAGCCATGACGGCGAAGATCTTTCACGCAACTTCGCCGACAGCAGATCCGCCCGGAGCGCAACGCCCACCCCGTGCCGAGGGGGCGCCGGGCTTCTAGGCTGGGACGGTGACCATCCGAGCGACGAACCAGGCCGACGTGATCCCCCTGCGCCCGCTCCCCACGGCGGCGGACCCGGCACCCCCGGCGCTGCCCCGGGAGCCGCTCTGGCGTGACCTCGTCGGGGAGGTGCTGCGCCGTGAACGCCGGGCGCAGGGCCGGACGTTGAAGGACGTGTCCGACGCGTCCCGGATCTCCATGGCGTACCTCTCCGAGGTGGAGCGCGGCCGCAAGGAAGCCTCCTCGGAGGTGCTGGCCGCCGCCGCCCAGGCGCTCGGCCTGACCCTCGCCGACCTCCTGGCCCTGGCCGGCGAGCGGCTGGTGAGCCTCACAGCGGCCCGGACCCGGTCCCGGTCGCTGGGGGCGGCGGGCGGGCACCGGCCCGTTGGGCCTGCGGCCCCGGCGGGTCCGATGGGCGGCGTCCTGCTGGCGGCCTGAGTGACCGGGGGCGGGCGTCACGCCCGCTCGTCGACCCGGGTGGAGCTGTCCGCGAGCGTCCGCACGGCGGCCGCGACCGCTGTGTACCGCTCGCGCGGGATGTCGTGCCCGACGCCCGGCTGGAGGACGAGCCGGGCGTCGCGGATCGCAGCGGCGGTGGCGCGCCCCGCGGAGGGCTTGAGCAGTGGGTCGTCCGTCCCGTGCAGCACCAGCGCGGGGACGCGCAGTTCGGACAGGGACGGGCCGTGCCAGGCCGCGCCGATCTGGCGGGACTGGGCGTCCGGGTCCGCGATGCCGGAGTCCGCGTCGGCGGTGATCCGGTCCAGGGTCCCCGCCTCGTCGAAGGGGTAGCCGGGCGAGGCGCAGAGCCGCGCCACCGCGAGCCCTGCCGCGATCCGCTCCTCCCGGTCCCGGGCGGGCTTGATGCGGGCGAACTTCGCGAGCGTGCCGAGCCGCAGATGGCGGAAGGCCCGCAGCCCGGTCGCATCGCTGGGCAGCGACGCGGACGAGCTGAGCGTGCGCACCCGGTCCGGGTGGCGCAGGGCGACGCGCTGGGCGACCACCCCGCCCAGCGAGTGCCCGAAGAGATGCGCCGACTCCCAGCCGAGCGCGTCCATGACGGCGACGGCGTCGTCGGCCATGTCCTCGGCGGTGTAGGCGCCTCCGCGACCTGCGGCCAGGGCGGCGAAGGGGTTGCCCCGTGAGGTGTTCCTCGGCAGCCGGGTGGACTCGCCGGCATCCCGCTGGTCGTAGCGGGCGACGGCGAACCCGGCGTCGGCGAAGGCCGCGCACAGCTGTCCGGGCCACCAGTGCCGGGAGACCGCGAGCCCCATCACCAGGAGCAGCGGTTCGCCGTCCGCGCCCTCCTGGAGCCGGTCGTGGGCGAGCTCGACGGCGCCGTTGCGGGCGAAGCGGCGTTCGGTCCAGGTCATGGCGGGCTCCTTCGACGGCGAGCGGTCTAATACTGCGAACAGTGTTCGCAGTATTAGACTACAGCCGAAGCCTGGCGACCTACAGGAAGGTGCGGACCGTGGCCGACCGAGAGACCCGGCCGCCGACCGTCTGGTCACGCCCGGGCCGGGGCGCCCGGGGGCCCGCGCCGGAACGCAGCCGCCCCCAGATCACCGCCGCCGCACTCGCCCTCGCCGACGAGGAGGGCCTGGCGGCTGTGTCGATGCGCGCGCTCGCGCAGCGGCTGGGTACGGGGCCGGCCTCGCTCTACCGTTATGTGGCGAGCCGGGACGAGCTGCTGGACCTGATGGCGGACGCGGTCGCGGGAGAGCTGGACCTCTCCGCCCCCAGCGGCGACTGGCTGGACGACCTCGTCGGCCTGGCTCTCCAGTCCAAGGCCGCGCACGTCCGGCATCCGTGGCTGGCTGATCTGAACGACCGGCGCGGTGAGGTGCTGGGGCCGCACGCCATCGACTACCTCGATCACGCGCTCGGGATCCTGGCCCCCGCGCCCGGCACCGCCGGGCAGAAACTGGAGGCCATCGGCCTCCTCGGTGGTCTGGCCACCCTCTTCGCCCGCCGCGAGGCCCTTGCGGAAGGACCGGGCGACCCGCCCGCCCGGGCGGCCCGTCTGGCGGCGGTGGCCGCCGAGGGCCGCCATCCCCATCTCCTCGCCGCCCTCACCGAGGCCGGCGGCCCGCCGCCGGCCGACCGGGACGCCCTGTTCGTACGACTCGTGCGGCGAGTGCTTCCGGCGATGCTCGCCCCATAGCCGACGGGCGACCGCACAGCCGTGCGGTCGCCCTCGTCCGGTGCCCCCGGACGCCCGGGGGGGATCAGCCCTCGGCCGGGGCCACGCCGATCGGGCAGGAGACGCCCGTGCCGCCGATGCCGCAGTAGCCGCCCGGGTTCTTGTCCAGGTACTGCTGGTGGTACGCCTCCGCCGGCCAGAACGGGCGGCCCTCGGCCGGGAGGATCTCCGTGGTGATCTCCCGGTGGCCCGAGGCCGTCAGGACCTTCTGGTACGCCTCACGGGAGGCGTCGGCCGCCGCGGCCTGGGCGGGGGAGTGGGTGTAGACCGCGGAGCGGTACTGGGTGCCCACGTCGTTGCCCTGGCGGAAGCCCTGGGTCGGGTTGTGCGACTCCCAGAACAGCTTCAGCAGCTCCTCGTACGACACGACGGCCGGGTCGAAGACGACGCGTACCGCCTCCGTGTGCCCGGTCAGACCCGAGCAGGCCTCCTCGTAGGTGGGGTTCTCCGTGTAGCCGCCCTGGTAGCCGACCAGCGTCGTCCACACGCCCTCCGCCTGCCAGAACGTCCGCTCCGCGCCCCAGAAACAGCCCAGCGCGAAGTCCGCCACCTCCAGACCCTCGGGGTACGGGCCCACCAGCGGATTGCCGAGGACCGTGTGGCGGGAGGGGACGGTGAATTCGGGGACGGGGCGGCCGCGCAGGGCCTCCTCCGGGGTGGGGAGCACGGGGGTGCGGTGGTTCAGGAACATGCGGGGCTCCTCCGAGGTCGGTGTTCGCTACCTACAACACAGGGGGCGGCCTCCGGGATTCCGGCCGGGGCGGGCTGATCGGCCAGTCCGCCATCGCCGTGCAGCCGAGAAGGGCCGGCCCGCCGCGACGGGCCGGCCCCCGAACCCGCCGCGGGCCGCCCGCCACGCCGTGATCAGTGCGGCAGCGTCGCCGGGCTGCCGCCGTTCGCCTCGTACCCCGCGACGGCCAGCGCCCGGTAGACCGTGTACCGAGCGGCCGGGTCCGGCTCCGCCGTCCACGGCAGCGCGCCCACGTGGCCGTCGATCCGGACCAGCTGGTGCATCGCCTCCGACCAGCGCTCCATGTGCACCAGGAACAGCACCAGGAGGTGGCGGACATGGGCCAGCATCGGGTCGTCCTGCCGGGCCGCGTGCACCGCGAACATCGCACCCTCGACCGCCTTCGTCACCACCTGGCTGCGGTAGAAGCCCTGCACCAGGTTGACCTCCGGCAGGTGCTCGTACACCGCGAACAGCGGCAGCGCCGCCAGCAGCGAACCCTGCGGGGCGCGGGCGGCGGCGGCCGTGGCGAAGGCCTCGGCGTCCTTGCGCGAACCGTGCCACCTCTCGGAGTGGAAGTGCAGCGCCGCGATGTGCGCGCCCATGTGCGCCGGAGCCCGGTCGATGATCTTCGCCCACAGCTGGTCGAACTGCTCGGGGGTGTAGCCCAGGCCCCGGGCCACCGCCAGCTCCACGATGTACGGCACGGGGTCGCCCGGCGCGAGCAGGGCCGCCTCGCCGCAGACCGTACGGGCCTCCTCCAGGATGATCCGGAAGTCGTCGCTGCCCGCAGCCGAGGACCGCCACGCCTGCTGCACCAGGAACTCCGCGTGCACCGCCGCACCGCCCGCGTCCTTCGGGGACTCCGCGCGCCAGGCCCGCAGCCACGAACCGCCCCGGCCCGGCTGCTGCGCCAGCTCCAGCGAGGCCGCGCCCGCGAAGGCCTGCACCCGCTGCCAGCGCACCTCGCCCTCCTTCGGCGTCCCGGCCAGCAGCTGGGAGGCCGCCCGCCACTCCTGGGTGCCCTGGACCACGTCGAGCACGTCCAGGAGGTCCTGGTCGGGGCCCGGCATCCGGACGTCCAGCTCCTCCTGGCGGGCGAAGCCGTACGTGTCCGGGTCGGCGGCGTCCGGCGAACCGGGGGCGACCTGGCGGATACCGCCCCGGCGGCGCATCACCCAGGGGCCGACGACCGCCGCGAGCATGCACATCGCGAGCAGGAACAACAGAATCTCCATGGCTCCATTGTCACCGGAGCGCCGAGTGGCCGGTAAGGGCCTTTGCCAGGAACTACGCTCGGGCCTCATGAGCGACCAGCACAGCTTCGAAACCCTCGCCATCCACGCGGGGAACACCGCCGACCCCCTCACCGGCGCGGTGGTTCCGCCGATCTACCAGGTCTCCACGTACAAGCAGGACGGCGTGGGCGGACTGCGCGGCGGATACGAGTACAGCCGCAGCGCCAACCCCACCCGCACCGCCCTGGAGGAGAACCTCGCGGCCCTCGAAGGCGGCCGCCGCGGACTCGCCTTCGCCTCCGGCCTCGCCGCCGAGGACTGCCTCCTGCGGACGCTGCTGACCCCCGGCGACCACGTGGTCATCCCGAACGACGCCTACGGCGGCACGTTCCGGCTGTTCGCGAAGGTCGCCTCGCGGTGGGGCGTGGAGTTCTCCGTGGCCGACACCTCGGACGTGGCCGCCGTACGGGCCGCGATCACCCCGCGCACCCAGGCGGTCTGGGTGGAGACCCCGTCCAACCCGCTGCTCGGCATCACCGACATCGCCGCCGTCGCCCAGGTCGCACACGAAGCCGGGGCCCGCCTCGTCGTCGACAACACCTTCGCCTCGCCCTACCTCCAGCAGCCCCTCGCGCTCGGCGCGGACGTCGTCGTGCACTCCACCACCAAGTACATGGGGGGCCACTCCGACGTCGTCGGCGGCGCCCTCGTGGTCAGCGACCCGGAGCTCGCCGAGGAACTGGCGTACCACCAGAACGCCATGGGCGCGGTCGCCGGTCCCTTCGACGCCTGGCTCGTGCTGCGCGGCATCAAGACCCTCGCCGTCCGCATGGACCGGCACACCGAGAACGCCACCAAGGTCGCCGACCTGCTGACCCGGCACCCCAAGGTCTCCCAGGTCCTCTACCCGGGCCTGCCCGAGCACCCGGGCCACGAGGTCGCCGCCAAGCAGATGAAGGCCTTCGGCGGCATGGTGTCCTTCCGTGTCGCGGCCGGCGAGGAGGCGGCGGTCGAGGTCTGCAACCGCGCGAAGCTCTTCACGCTCGGCGAGTCCCTCGGCGGCGTGGAGTCGCTGATCGAGCACCCGGGCCGGATGACGCACGCCTCCGTCGCCGGGTCCCTGCTGGAGGTCCCGGCCGACCTGGTCCGGATCTCCGTCGGCATCGAGAACGGCGACGACCTGCTCGCCGACCTCACGCAGGCGCTGGGCTGATCCGGCGGCAGCGACGACAGTGACCCGAGGGGCGCCCGCCGGTGACGGCGGGCGCCCCTCGCGTTCCGGTGTTCAGGCGCCCGCCTTCTCGTCCGCGTCCTCCAGCATCCCCCTGATCTGCTCGCGCAGTACGGGACCGTCCTCGTGTCCGTGGACCGACGCCGCGTGCTCGCTCGCGGCCCGGACGACCTCGTCCTCCTCACCGGTGAGAGTGAGGGTGCAGTTCATCTCGCTCGGATAGTTGCGGCAGTCCGCTGTCTTCCTGGTCATGACGGCCTCCTCGGCTCGTACGACAGCCGCTTCCTCCAGCGTAGGCCGCTCCCACCGGGGGCCCCACGGCTCACCAGCCCTCCAACGGCGGAGTGACCTGGGCCGGCTCGGTCACCCACGGCTGCTCGACGCCGACCCAGACCAGGAACGCCACGAACACCAGGGCCAGCAGCCAGCCCGCCGTCCGGTGCGCCGCCCGGCGCAGCCGCAGACGGCGTCGGCCGTGCCGGACCGCCTGCGCGGCCAGGCCGGGCGGCAGGACGGGATGCGGGCCGTCCAGCATCCGCCGGACCTGCTCCTCGCGCGGATCCGGATCCTGGAGGCCGGCGCTCACGGCGTCACCCGGTCCCCGGGCGCGGAGGCCTGCCCGCGCCCCTTCGCCCCGGTCGACCCCCGCCGCCCCCCGCCCGCCCGCAGCGTCGCCACCGCCCGGGCGCACACCGCGCGGACCCGGTCGGCCGGCAGTCCGAGCAGGGCCGCCGTCTGCTCCTCGCCGACCTCCTCGTACATCCGCAGGACCAGCACCAGCCGCTCGATCGGGGTCAGCCGGTCCAGCAGACCGCCGCGCGGCCGCTGATGGCGCCGGGCCTCCCGGGCGAAGCGGAGAGCCAGCTCCCGGCGGGCCCGGTCGTAGGGGTCGCCGCCGTGCAGCCGGTCCCAGTCGGCGTACGTACGGGCGAGCGCCGCGCGCAGCAGCGCCTCGGCCCGGGCATACGTGCCCGGCGGCCGCGACGGTTCGCCGGTGAGCAGGGTCGCCGTGTGCAGCAGGCGTCCGCCCGCGCCCGCCACGAAGGCCTCGAACTCCAGGGCGCGGAGCCGGTCCCGGTGGGTCGCCCGCTCTGCCATGCACCACATACGAGCCCCCGCGCACCGCCCCGGTCAAGAGTCCGGACGCGGGGGAGGGACGTGGGCGGCCGTCAGTCGGGCTGCGGCGGCTGGTGCGCGGCCTGCCGGTCGGCCAGCGACCCGTTGAAACGGGTGAGCAGGGCGCAGAACGTGTCCCGCTCCTCCTCCGTCCACCCGTCCGTCACCTGCGACATCAGCTCGCGCCGCGAGGCGCGGACCTCCTCCAGGCGGGCCTGACCGCGCGGCGACAGCTGGAGCACCACGGCCCGGCCGTCCTCCGGGTGCGACGTGCGCTTGACCAGACCGGTGTCGACGAGCGGGGCGACCTGCCGCGTCACCGTCGACGAGTCGATCCCCATCCCGGCCGCCAGCGCCTTGACACCCATCGGCCCTTCCCGGTCAAGGCGGTTCAGCAGCAGGTACGCCGCCCGGTCCATCGAGTTGCGGACCTGGCCGACACCGCCGAGGCGGGTCTGCTCGGCACGGCGGGCGAAGACCGCCACCTGGTGCTGGAGCGCGTCCAGCAGGCGGTCGGGGCCCGGGTGTTGGGGGGCGGTGCCCCCGGAAGGAGACGCAGCAGTCGTCATGTCCTGAGGGGGCATGGCCGGGGGCTCTCTTCGTGCGGTGTCGGATGGGTGGGGGACAGAGTACGCGGCCCCGGGGCAACGCGTACCAGTGCCGCACAAACCCGCGGACACCACCGCAGGCCGCCATGGGCAAGTCTGCCGCGCCCGGTCCGAGCTGCAAGACTTGCGGGCATGAACTTCCGCGCGACCGCCCATCACCCGGCCCTGATCCTCGACGACGTCCGGGGCGCGCAGAAAATGCTGGACGGGGTGGCCCGGATGACCGCTCTGGAGGGGAGCCGCCATCTGACCGAGCTGGTCGGCGCCCCCGTCCACCTCAAGTGCGAGAACCTCCAGCGCACCGGCTCCTTCAAGCTGCGCGGCGCCTACGTCCGGATCTCAGGGCTCACCCCGGTGGAGCGGGCGGCCGGGGTGGTCGCCGCGAGTGCCGGGAACCACGCCCAGGGCGTCGCGCTCGCCTCGTCCCTCCTCGGCGTACGCTCCACGGTCTTCATGCCCGTCGGGGCGCCCCTGCCCAAGGTCGCCGCGACCCGGGAGTACGGGGCCGAGGTGCGGCTGCACGGCCAGGTCGTCGACGAGACCCTCGCCGCCGCCCAGCGGTACGCGGAGGAGACCGGCGCGGTCTTCATCCACCCCTTCGACCACCCCGACATCATCGCGGGCCAGGGCACCGTCGGACTGGAGATCCTGGAGCAGTGCCCGGAGGTCCGCACGATCGTCCTCGGCATCGGCGGCGGCGGGTTCGCCGCGGGCGTCGCCGTCGCGGTGAAGGCCCTGCGCCCCGACGTCCGGATCGTCGGCGTCCAGGCCGAGGGCGCCGCCTGCTACCCGCCCTCCCTCGCCGCCGGGTACCCCGTCTCGCTGGACGCCCCGGCCACGATGGCCGACGGCATCAAGGTGGGCCGCCCCGGCGACGTACCGTTCGCCCTCGTCGAGGAGCTGGTCGACGAGGTCCGCACGGTCACCGAGGACGAGCTGTCCAGCGCGCTGCTGCTCTGCCTGGAGCGGGCCAAGCTGGTCGTCGAGCCCGCCGGTGCCAGCCCGGTGGCCGCGCTGCTCAGCGACCCGAAGGCGTTCCGCGGGCCGGTCGTGGCCGTGCTGTCCGGCGGCAACGTCGACCCGCTCCTGATGCAGCGCATCCTGCGGCACGGGATGTCCGCGGCGGGCCGCTACCTCAGCCTGCGGCTGCGGCTCACCGACCGCCCGGGAGCCCTCGCAGCCCTGCTCGCCACGCTGACCGTGGCCGACGCCAACGTCCTCGACATCAGCCATGTGCGCACCGACCCCCGCCTCGGGCTGGCCGAGGCGGAGGTCGACCTGTATCTGGAGACGAAGGGCCCGCAGCACTGCGCGGACGTCGAGGAGACGCTGCGAGCCGAGGGCTACCGGGTCATGGGCTGACCGTCCGCTTCGCTCCGTTTGGCCGGATCTCGGTGTTCAGCGCGCGATGCGGCCCCGCGAATCCTAGGATCGCCGAGTAGACGCGTACGGGCACAGTCGTCCACGAGTGACGGGGGAGCCTCTCCATGCCAGGTGCGATCCACGCCGAGGGTCTGGTGAAGACCTTCGGCGACGTAACGGCCCTGGGCGGTGTCGATCTCGACGTCCCCGAGGGCACCGTCCTCGGACTGCTCGGGCCCAACGGCGCGGGCAAGACCACCGCCGTACGGGTGCTGACCACACTGCTGCGCCCGGACAGCGGCACGGCGACCGTGGCCGGGATCGACGTACTGAAGAAGCCCAACGAGGTACGCCGCTCGATCGGGCTCTCCGGGCAGTTCGCCGCCGTCGACGAGTATCTGACCGGCCGGGAGAACCTCCGGATGGTCGGGCAGCTCTACCAGCTGAGCGCCCGGGACGCGAAGGCCCGCGCGGGCGTCCTGCTCGACCGGTTCAACCTCGGCGACGCCGCCGACCGCACCGCCAGGACCTACTCCGGCGGTATGCGCCGCCGCCTCGACCTCGCGGCGGCGCTCGTCGTGTCGCCGCCCGTGATGTTCATGGACGAGCCGACGACCGGCCTCGACCCGCGCAACCGGCAGCAGCTCTGGGACGTGATCGAGGACCTGGTGGCGGGCGGTACGACCCTGCTGCTGACCACGCAGTACCTGGAGGAGGCCGACCGCCTCGCGAACGACATCTGCGTCATCGACCACGGCAAGGTCATCGCTCGCGGCACCTCCGACGAGCTCAAGGCCCGCACCGGCGGCGAGCGCGTCGAGGTCGTCGTGCACCACCCCGACGAGATCGAGCGCGCCCGTTCCGTGCTGAGCTCTCTCGGGAAGGGCGAGGTCACCGTCGTCCAGCTCTCCCGCAAGCTGACCGTCCCGGTCAGCGGCGGGGCCAAGCTGCTGGCCGAGATCATCCGAGCCCTGGACGCCCAGGGCGTGGAGATCGACGACATCGGCCTGCGCAGGCCCACCCTCGACGACGTCTTCCTCTCCCTCACCGGCCACGCGGCCGAGGTGAACCAGAACGAGGACAAGGAGGACGCCCGGTGAGCGCGATCGCCAAGGACGGCCCCACGTTGGCGCCCCGCCCCTCCGGAGGCGTCACGCAGTCCGTGAAGGACTCCCTGGTCGTCGCCAGACGGAACCTGATCCGGATGACCCGGATCCCCGAGATGGTGATCTTCGGACTGATCCAGCCGATCATGTTCGTGGTGCTGTTCACCTACGTCTTCGGCGGCTCGATCAGCATCGGCGGCTCCACCGACCCGCAGCTGTACAAGGAGTTCCTGATGGCGGGCATCTTCGCCCAGACCGTCACCTTCGCCACCGCGGGCGCCGGCGCAGGCATCGCCGACGACATGCACAAGGGGCTCATCGACCGCTTCCGGTCGCTGCCCATGGCCCGGGGCGCGGTCCTCACCGGACGGACGCTCGCCGACCTCGTCCAGACCACCCTCACCCTCGTCGTCCTCGCGGGGGTCGCCCTGATCGTCGGCTGGCGCACCCACGAGAACATCGGCAAGGTGATCTGCGGTTTCCTGCTGCTGCTCCTGCTCGGCTACGCGTTCTCCTGGATCGGCGCGCTGATCGGCCTGTCCGTGCGCACCCCGGAGGCGGCCACCTCCGGCGGGCTGATCTGGCTGTTCCCGCTGACGTTCATCTCGAACGCCTTCGTGCCGGTCACCGGCATGCCGACGTTCCTTCAGCACGTCGCCGAGTGGAATCCGTTCAGCGCCACGGTGGCGGGGGCCCGCGAACTGTTCGGCAACACGATGCCGGGCGTGCCGAAGTCCGTGACCGGGGCCTGGCCGATGGAGCATCCGATCATCGCCTCGATCATCTGGTCGGTGCTGATCATCGTGGCCTTCCGCTCCCTCGCGGTCCGCAAGTACCGCTCGGCCGCCTCCTGACGCCCGGGCCCCGACGGGCACGGAACGGAAACGGAGCGACGCGGGAGCCCCGGCCTCCTCAGGCCGGGGCTCCCGCGTCGTCGTGTGCCGTGGCCGGCCGGATCAGCCGGTGTAGGGCTTCGCCGCCAGGATCTTCACCGAGGCGGTCCTGCCGTTCGGCAGCTCGTAGTCCGCGTCGTCGCCGGTCCGCTTGCCGTTCACACCGAGGCCGAGCGGGGACTGCGGGGAGTACGTCTCGATCTCCGTGCTGGCGTATTCACGGGAGGCGAGCAGGAAGGTCAGCGTGTCGTTCTCGTCGCCGTCGAAGGCGATCGTGACGACCATGCCGGGCTCGACCACGCCGTCGTCGGCCGGCGCCTCGCCGACCTTCGCGTGCTCCAGGAGCTGGGTGAGCTGGCGCACCCGCAGCTCCATCTTGCCCTGCTCCTCCTTGGCCGCGTGGTACCCGCCGTTCTCCCGGAGGTCACCCTCCTCACGGGCCGCCGCGATCTTGACGGCGATCTCCGTGCGCGCGGGACCAGACAGGTACTCCAGCTCGGCCTTGAGCTGGTTGTACGCCTCCTGCGTGAGCCAGGTGACGTTTTCGCTGGTCTGGGTCACAGGTGCTCCTCGTCGGTACTGGGAAGTGCTGGGAATACAAAGCAACGCCCTACCCAGAAGCATGTGCCTCTGCGGGTGGGCGAAACCACGAGCCTAACAATTCCGCAGGAAAAGGGGGAGAAGGTAAACCGTCACACGCCAGGACCGACCATCGCGCCCGGTATCGTCGCAGGTCAGAGCCGGTTTGCCCGGATCAGCCGCGCGGCCCGTCGTCGGCCGTGCAGCCCATCGGCTCGACCGCGGTCGCCCGGGACCGGGTCACCACGGTCACGACCTCGTCGATCCGGTCCTCGGGCCGGTCGAACCGGACCTCCTTGCGGCCCACCTCGGAGCCGTCCTCGCTGAGCGCCCGCACCACGCAGTAGCCATGGCCCTCGCGGTCCTTGCGGACCTCCAGGTGGACGTCGGCCCGGGTGTCGGAGACGACCTTGAACTTGATCATCTCACCGCTGATGCCCTGGTTGCCCACGTAGTCGTAGCCGATCCACCCGATCACGCCGAGCAGGGCGACGCCCAGGACCGATCCGACGATCTTCAGCTTGCGGTCCGCGCGCTGGTCCTCGGTCCGGCCGTACCGCCCCTCGGGCGCAGCCTCGCGAACCGTCGTCATGATCGTTCCCTCCGGACCGGGCATCGAGGAATTTTCCGGCCCCTCGTTCAGTCACTATAGAAGCCGCACGCCCGTCACCCGATCGCGCCCCGCACCGACCGGATGGACCGGAGCGACCCATGATCGACCAGAGCGACCAATGACTGAGGACCGAGCTTTGACTGAGCAGCTGCGACTGATGGCCGTTCACGCCCACCCCGACGACGAGTCGAGCAAGGGCGCGGCCACCATGGCCAAGTACGTGTCCGAGGGGGTGGACGTGCTGGTCGTGACCTGCACGGGGGGCGAGCGCGGCTCCATCCTCAACCCGAAGCTCCAGGGCGACGCGTACATCGAGAAGAACATCCACGAGGTCCGCAAGAAGGAGATGGACGAGGCCCGGGAGATCCTGGGCGTCCAGCAGGAGTGGCTCGGCTTCGTCGACTCGGGGCTGCCCGAGGGCGACCCGCTGCCGCCGCTGCCCGAGGGCTGCTTCGCCCTGGAGGACCCGGAGCCGGCCGCGGGGCGCCTGGTGGCGAAGATCCGCGCGTTCCGGCCGCAGGTCATCACCACGTACGACGAGAACGGCGGCTACCCGCACCCCGACCACATCATGACGCATACGATCTCGATGATCGCGTTCGACGGTGCGGCGGACGCGGAGCGCTTCCCCGAGGACGAGTTCGGCCCGGTCTGGACGCCGCAGAAGCTCTACTACAACCAGGGCTTCAACCGGCCGCGCACCGTCGCCCTGCACGAGGCGCTCCTCGCCCGGGGCCTGGAGTCCCCGTACGGGGAGTGGCTGCAGCGGTGGGAGGAGTTCGAGCGCGTCGAGCGCACCCTGACCACGCACATCCCCTGCGACGAGTTCTTCGAGATCCGCGACAAGGCGCTGATCGCGCACGCCACGCAGATCGACCCCGAGGGCGGCTGGTTCCGGGTCCCGATGGACATCCAGCGCGAGGTCTGGCCCACCGAGGAGTACGAGCTGGCGAAGTCTCTGGTCGATACCTCCCTCCCCGAGAGCGACCTCTTCGCGGGCATCCGCGACAATGCCTGATATGTACGCGACCCAGGCACTGACGCACCTCGTCCCGCTCGCCGCCGAAGAGCTCGACAAGAACAAGGTCACCCCCGGCGTCCTCGGCTTCCTCGTCTTCGCCGCGCTCGCCGTCGGCGTGTGGGCCCTGATGAAGTCGATGAACCGCCACATGGGCCGGGTGAACTTCCAGGAGGCCCCCGACCCGGACGCGGTGGCGGCCGAGCCCGCCGGGGACAAGGGCAAGGCGGCCTCGCCCGGCAAGTAGCGCGCCGACTTCGCGCGTACGGGAACGGCGTCCGGCCGGGTTGCCGGACGCCTCGTTCCCGTTCTTCCGCCCCCTACGGTCGCGCTCCGTGTCGCGGACGGTCAGGATCGCCGCCCCCCCCCACGGCCATGGGCCCCGTCCGCACGGTCGTGGCTCCCCGTCCCGTACGGTCACGGGCGCGCGCTCCGTCGCCGCTCACGGCCTCGCCGGCTCCACCGCCACGCCCATGATCTGGCCGGCGCCGCGGGTCGGGGTCAGCCCCAGCCGCCACGCCTGCCAGCCGTCCTCCAGGTCGACACCCCGCTCCAGCGCCACCGCGAACGCCGCCGCCGACTGCTCCAGCTTGGCGTCCCGGGCCGGGTGCCGGGCCTCGATCAGCTCGGCCAGCTCCTGCTGTGCGACCACCGTGCCCACCTCGCTGCCCCCGGGCGAGGCGTACGGCAGCAGCGTGCAGCGCAGGAACCGGGCCCAGTCGCCGCCCCGAGCGTCCCCGTACGAGGCGAACAGCTCCGCCGCCTCCCCGCACAGCTCCAGCGCCTGCGGGGCCCGGCCGTTGCCCGCGTCGATCAACGCCAGCTCCACGCACGCCCATGCCTCCCCGTACGGCACCTTGATCCGCCGGAAGTCGGCCCGGGCGTCCATCAGCAGCTGCCGGGCGAACCCCGAATTGCGGAGGTTGCCCGTCTGCGCGGCCCGCTGGTCCCGGGTCACCCGGCCCGAGTGGTGCCGGGCGCACGCCAGCCCGTACACGTCCCGCATCCGGGAGAACATCGTGCGGGCCCGCTCCAGCTCGCGAACCGCCTGATCGGTGTCCCCGTCCTCCTCCAGCGCCTGACCCAGGTAGTACAGGGTCCACGCCTCACCGCGCGCGTCCTCGTTGTCCCGGTGCCGGGCCAGGGCGTCCCGCAGCTGCTCCAGCGCGGCGGCCGGGTCCTCGTCCAGCAGCCGGGCCCGGGCCAGCTGCGTGATCGCCCACGCCTCACCGCGCCCGTCGCGGGTGCGCCCGTACAGCTCCAGGGCGGTGCCCAGGGCCTCCTCGGCCGCCGCCACCTCGCCGGTGCGCAGCCGCACCTGGCCCAGCTGGAACTGCGTCCACGCCTCGCCGTGCAGCGACTCGCCCTCCCGGTGCAGGCGCAGCGCGTCGGCCAGCAGCGCCAGCGCCCTCGGCAGATCGCCCCGGTCGCGCTCCACGGCCGCCAGCGCGTGCAGGGTCCAGGCCCGGTCCTCGGCCTGCGCCTGTGACGACTGGAGGGCCAGCGCCTCGCCGAGCCGGGCCGCCGCCTCGGTCAGATTGCCCTGGTGGTGCAGGGTGATGCCGAGCGAGCAGAGGGCCAGCGCCTCGCCCGCGTCGTTCTGTGCCTCGTGGTAGAGGCCGACGACGGAGGACAGCGTGGTGCGGGCCTTGTCCAGCTCGCCGAGCTGCCGGGCCGCGATGCCCGTACGCCACTGCACCGAGCGCTCCAGCAGCCCCTGGTCCACGGCCTGGGTCAGCTCGCTGATCTCACCCAGCCGGTACAGGTCGCCGCGCAGCAGGCAGTAGTCGCACAGGGCGCCCAGCAGATGCAGCACCGTGGCCTGGTCGACGCCCTCCGCGTGCCGCAGCGCGGAGGTGATGAAGCTCGACTCGTCGTCCAGCCAGCGCAGCGCCGAGTCCAGCGAACCGAAGCCGTGCGGGCCGAACTGCCCGGCGCGGGTCGACATCTTCCCGTCGACCATCCGGATCACCGCGTCGGCCAGCTCCGCGTAGTTCGTCAGCAGCCGCTCCTGGGCGGCCGTCCGCTCGGCCGGCTCCTCCTCGTCCAGCAGCCGGGCCAGCGCGAAGGCCCGCACCAGGTCGTGCAGCCGGTAGCGCGACCCCCGTACGCGGGTGAGCAGCCCGGCCCGCGCCAGCACGGTGAGCAGCCGGTCCGCCTCCTGCTCGTCCGCCGCCAGGAGCGATGCGGCCGCCGCCGCGCCGAGGCTCGCCCGGCCCGCCAGCGCGAGCCGCCGCAGGAGCCGGCGGGCCTGATCGCCCTGGTCGGTGTAGCGCAGCCACAGGGCCCGCTCCACCGGGTCCACCGGCCCGTACGCGGCCAGATCCTCCGCGAGTGTGTGCCGGCTGCGGCCCCCGAGCGCGGACCCTGCCACCCGCAGCGCCAGCGGCAGCCCACCGCACAGTTCCATGATCGCGTCCGTCGACGGGTAGTCGTAGGGCCCGGCCTCCTCTTCCTCGGCGACCTCCCGCAGCAGCTCCTCCGCGCCCGCCGCGTCCAGCGCGCCGACCGGCAGATGGTGCACCCAGGCCGCCAGGTCCTCGGGCAGCTCCAGCGGCTCCCGGGCGGTGACGATCACCAGACTGTCCGAACGCTCCGGCACCAGGGTGCGCACCTGACCGGCGTCCGTCGCGTCGTCGAGCACGATGGTGACGGGCGTCCCCGTGAGGTGCTGGTGGTACAGCTCGGCGAGCCGCCGCACCTGCTGCGCCGCCGACGAGCCCTCCCGGAACAGCAGTTGCTCGCGCGGCGCGCCCAGCCGGTTCAGCAGATGGAGCAGGGCGTCCCGGGTCGGCAGCGGGTTCTCCCCGGCGACCTGGCCGCGCAGATCGACCACGCACGCGCCCCGGAACTGGTCCTTGAGCGTGTGGGCCGCCCGCACCGCGAGCGCGGTCCGCCCCGACCCGGGGGCGCCGTGCAGCACGACGACGGTCGGCCGGGTCTGCGTGGAGGCACGGGCCGCGTGCACCCACCGGGCGATCTGCGCCAGCTCGGTCCGCCGCCCGCTGAACGGCCCGTCAGCCTGCGGGAGATGGCCGAACGACTGCTCCAGCACCACCCGGGTGCGGGCCGCCGCGCTGCGGTCGCCGCCGCGCAACTGCCTGACCGCCGGGGCGGTCTGCTTCTTCGGGGTGCGCTTGGCGGGCGTCAGCATCCGCTGCTGGTCCAGATACGGGCGGATGCCCCGTACCTCCAGGGCGGTCAGCCACTGGAGCCGCAACTGCTCGGCCCCGCCCGGCTGTCCGGCCGCAGCGGCGCGGCGATGGGCGGCGGGCCAGTGCGAGGCGGTCGCCTTCGCCACGGTCGTCGCCGTGCCGGCCACCGCGACGGCCGCGCCCGCACCGAACGCCAGACCGGTGTTCGCGCCGAGCGCCAGATCCGCCCCGAAGGCGGCGGCCGCCGCAACTCCCGTCACCAGCAGAGGCGTTCCGAGCGCCGCTCTGCTGAAGCGCTCCGCCAGCGGCCGGTCACCCACCGCCGCCGAGTCCAGCGCCTGCGTGTACGCGGCGTACTCCTCGCCCGCGCTGGCGGCCATGGTGTCGAGCGCGGCCCGCGCCCGCGACATCAGCGCCCCGGCATCGATCCGCCCGCCGCTGCGCCGCGCCTCTTCCTCCACGGCCCGCACCAACAGCCTCTCGGCTTCCGCCCGATGGCTGTCCCGCATATGTGTCCCCCTCCGAGAGCTGCGTTCCGGACCTCGGGTTCCGGAGCGCCGGATCAAGCGTCGGGGTCAAGTGTCCTGCGCGGCGCGCTCCGGCGCGAGGGGCGCAGGGCAAGGGCGGGTCAAGGAGCGGGCCCAAGGGGGTGCGTGGAGCGGTCGCCGGGGAGCCGCCGCGAGGAGCCCGACCTCGGCCGACGTCCCGGCGAGCGAACCCGTGACCCCAAAGAGCTGGTGCTCGGCCAGTGCCGGGGTGAGGTGCTTCGCCTCTCAGATGGTTCCGAGGTCGACGGCGACGGAGAAGGGCGCAGCGGCTTTCACCGCGCCGGTGAACATCTCGCCGTCCCGGTAGGCCTTGGTGGCGGGATCGAGGACGTACGTATAGACGATCGGGACCCCGGTGGCGGCCTGCTCGACCCGCCAGTAGAAGGGGATGCCGGCCTTGGCGTACTGGTCCACCTTCACGATCCGGTCGGTGGTCTCCGAGCCGGGCGACACCACCTCGACGACCAGGAGTACGTGCTCGGGGCGGGTAGGCGTGAGGCCGATAGTTTCCGACCGGTAGACGATGACATCCGGACGGCGGTTGGTGAGGGGAACGTCCTGCAGGCGGACGTCGAAGTCTGTGTCGGCGTTCCAGTCCGCGCCCGCGGCGGCGTCCAGGGCGTTGGCCAGGATGCGGGCCAGCCGGTTTTGGCGCTTGGAGGCGCTCGGGCTCACGACGACCATCCCGTCCACGATCTCGATGCCGGCGCACTGCTCCTCGGACCAGGAGTCGTACTGCTCCGCGCTGATCTGCGTATGCATCCACGCGGGCGCCACCATCTCGGCGGTCATGGTGTACCTCCTTCGAGAGGCCTCGGCAGGTCCGGCGTTGCTGCGCCAAGCCTACTGTTCCGAGGTGCCGGGCTGCCCGACTCGGAGGAGAAGGAGCCGCCCACCGCGTGATGGCGCATAAGTGCAAGTCGGCCAAGTGAGGCGGGCTCGTCAGTGCTTCACCGGTCGTGACAGACGCTGTGAGAGGCTGGGGTGTATGAACCGGTTGGCTGGTGTGACCTCGCCTTATTTGCTTCAGCACGCTGACAACCCGGTCGACTGGTGGCCCTGGGCGCCGGAGGCCTTCGAGGAGGCGCGGCGGCGTGACGTACCCGTTCTGCTGTCGGTCGGCTACTCCGCGTGCCACTGGTGCCACGTCATGGCGCACGAGTCCTTCGAGGACGACGAGACCGCCGCTTACCTCAACGCGCACTTCGTGCCCGTGAAGGTCGACCGGGAGGAGCGGCCCGATGTCGACGCCGTGTACATGGAGGCCGTTCAGGCGGCCACCGGGCACGGCGGGTGGCCGATGACCGTCTTCCTCACGCCGGACGCCGAACCGTTCTACTTCGGGACCTACTTCCCGCCCGAGCCCCGGCACGGCTCGCCCTCCTTCCAGCAGGTTCTGGAAGGGGTCACGACCGCCTGGACCGACCGGCGCGAGGAGGTCGCCGAGGTGGCCGGGCGGATCGTGGCCGATCTGGCGGGGCGGTCGCTGGTCCACGGTGGGGACGGGGTGCCGGGGGAGTCCGAGGTGGCGCAGGCCCTGCTCGGGCTGACCCGGGAGTACGACGAGCAGCACGGCGGGTTCGGGGGCGCGCCCAAGTTTCCGCCGGCCATGGCCGTGGAGTTCCTGCTGCGCCATCACGCGCGGACCGGGGCCGAGGGAGCGCTCCAGATGGCCGCCGACACCTGTACGGCGATGGCCCGCGGCGGGATCTACGACCAGCTCGGCGGCGGGTTCGCGCGGTACTCCGTGGACCGGGAGTGGATCGTCCCGCACTTCGAGAAGATGCTCTACGACAACGCCCTGCTCTGCCGGGTGTACGCCCATCTCTGGCGGGCCACCGGGTCGGACGAGGCCCGGCGGATCGCCCTGGAGACCGCCGACTTCATGGTGCGGGAGCTGCGGACCGCCGAGGGCGGGTTCGCCTCCGCGCTGGACGCCGACAGCGAGGACGCGGAGGGCAGGCATGTCGAGGGCGCCTATTACGTGTGGACGCCCGAGCAGTTGCGTGACGTGCTCGGGGAGGACGACGCCGCCTTCGCCGCCGCCTGCTTCGGGGTGACCGAGGAAGGCACCTTCGAGGAGGGCGCCTCCGTGCTGCGGCTGCCGGGGGACGCCGGACCCGTGGACGCCGCGCGCGTCGCCGGCGTACGGGCCCGGCTGCTGGCCGCCCGTGACGAGCGGCCGCACCCGGGACGGGACGACAAGGTCGTCGCCGCCTGGAACGGGCTCGCCATCGCCGCCCTCGCCGAGACCGGCGCCTACTTCGACCGGCCCGACCTCGTGGAGCGGGCCACGGAAGCCGCCGATCTGCTGGTCCGGGTGCATCTGGGCGAAGTGGCCCGGCTGACCCGTACGTCCAAGGACGGGCGCGCCGGGGACAACGCCGGGGTGCTGGAGGACTACGGCGATGTCGCCGAGGGGTTCCTCGCGCTGGCGGCGGTGACGGGGGAGGGCGCCTGGCTGGAGTTCGCCGGGTTCCTGCTGGACATCGTGCTGGAGCAGTTCACGGGGGAGGGCGGTCAGTTGTTCGACACCGCCCATGACGCCGAGCAGCTCATCCGGCGGCCCCAGGATCCGACCGACAGCGCCACCCCGTCGGGGTGGACGGCCGCCGCGGGGGCGCTGCTCTCGTATGCCGCGTACACCGGGTCCGAGCCCCACCGCACCGCCGCCGAGGGCGCGCTCGGCGTGGTGAAGGCCCTCGGGCCCCGCGTCCCCCGGTTCGTCGGCTGGGGCCTCGCCGTGGCCGAGGCGCTGCTCGACGGGCCCCGCGAGGTGGCCGTGGCCGGGCCCGTCGGCGGTGAGCTGCACCGTACGGCGCTGCTGGGGCGGGCGCCGGGTGCGGTGGTCGCGGCCGGGGAGGGGCCGGGGGCGGGGGCCGAGTTCCCGCTGCTGGTGGACCGGCCGCCGGTGGGCGGCGAGCCGACCGCGTACGTCTGCCGTCACTTCGTCTGCGACGCGCCGACGACGGACGCGGGGGAGCTGGCGGACAAGCTGGGCGGGTGAGGGCCCACCGGCGGTAGACAGCGGTGAGGGGCCGGTCGCCTGGTGCGGCCGGCCCCTCGTGCGTCATGCCTCAGCGACTACCCGTGCTGGTACGCCACCAGCGAGATGCCCACGTAGTGCGCGATGAACGCCGCCAGCGTCAGCGAGTGGAAGACCTCGTGGAAGCCGAACCAGCGCGGCGACGGGTTCGGCTTCTTGAGGCCGTAGATCACGCCGCCCGCGCTGTAGAGCACCCCGCCGACGATCACCAGGACCAGGACCGCGACACCGCCCGTCCGCATGAAGTCCGGCAGGAAGAAGACCGCCGTCCAGCCCATCGCGATGTAGCACGGGGTGTAGAGCCAGCGTGGCGCGCCGACCCAGAACACCCGGAAGGCGATACCCGCCGCAGCGGCCGCCCAGATCGCCCACAGCAGGGGCCGGGCCGTCGACTCGGGGAGCAGGAGCAGCGTCAGCGGGGTGTAGGTGCCCGCGATGATCAGGAAGATGTTCGCGTGGTCCAGGCGGCGCAGCACCGCCTCGCCGCGCGGCCCCCAGGTGCCGCGGTGGTAGACCGCGCTGACGCCGAACAGCAGGCAGGCGCTGAGGACGTAGACGGTGCAGGCGATCCGGCCCGTCGTGCTGTCGGTCAGGGCGATCAGGGTGATGCCGGCGACCACGACCGCCGGGAACATTCCGGCGTGCAGCCAGCCACGCATCCGCGGTTTCACGGGGGTGGGGTCGAGTACGACAGGGCCCGGGGTCGCGGCGTCGGTGGCGGCGTCAGTCATATCCGCATGCTACCTACGCCACCGTAGGTGGTGGATATGGGGCGCAAATGAGTGGCGATGCTCACGTGTGAGGCCCCCTGGACATATGGGCGGATCGGTCGGATGATCAAATGAGTGCGGTCGGCACCGGATGAGCGCCAGGGGATTTCGAAGGGTACGAAGCATCCGGGTCGCAGCCCCCACGGGGCCTACAGACAACTGACACCCTCACCGTAGGAGCGATCGTGGCGCGCGACATCGCGGCTCCCCTCACTGTCCCCACCCACCACCAGGAGCTGATCTCCTGGGTCGACGAGATCGCAGCCATCACCCAGCCGGACCGGGTGGTCTGGTGCGACGGCTCCGAGGCCGAGTACGAGCGCCTGTGCGGGGAGCTCGTCGCCAAGGGCACGTTCACCAAGCTGGACGAGGTCAAGCGGCCCAACTCGTACTACGCCGCCTCCGACCCCACCGACGTCGCCCGCGTCGAGGACCGTACGTTCATCTGCTCCAAGGAGGAGAAGGACGCGGGGCCGACCAACCACTGGAAGGACCCCGCCGAGATGCGGGAGATCTTCACCGGTGAGAACGGTGTCTTCCGCGGGTCCATGCGCGGCCGCACCATGTACGTCGTCCCCTTCTGCATGGGGCCCGTCGGCTCGCCGCTCTCCGCGATCGGCGTCGAGATCACCGACTCCGCGTACGTCGCCGTCGCCATGCGCACCATGACCCGCATGGGCCGGGCCGTCCTGGACGAGCTGGGCACCGACGGCTTCTTCGTGAAGGCCGTCCACACCCTCGGCGCCCCCCTGGCCGAGGGCGAGCAGGACGTCCCCTGGCCCTGCAACTCCACCAAGTACATCTCGCACTTCCCCGAGGACCGCGAGATCTGGTCGTACGGCTCCGGATACGGCGGCAACGCCCTGCTCGGCAAGAAGTGCTACGCCCTGCGCATCGCCTCCGTCATGGCCCGCGACGAGGGCTGGCTCGCCGAGCACATGCTCATCCTCAAGCTCACCCCGCCGCAGGGCGAGAGCAGGTACGTCGCCGCCGCGTTCCCCTCCGCCTGCGGCAAGACCAACCTCGCCATGCTGGAGCCCACGATCCCCGGCTGGACCGTGGAGACCATCGGCGACGACATCGCCTGGATGCGGTTCGGCGAGGACGGCCGCCTCTACGCCATCAACCCCGAGGCCGGCTTCTTCGGCGTCGCACCCGGCACCGGTGAGCACACCAACGCCAACGCCATGAAGACCATGTGGGGCAACTCCGTCTTCACCAACGTCGCGCTCACCGACGACGGCGACGTGTGGTGGGAGGGCATGACCGAGGAGGCGCCCGCCCACCTCACCGACTGGAAGGGCAACGACTGGACCCCCGAGTCCACCACGCCCGCCGCCCACCCCAACGCCCGCTTCACCGTCCCCGCCGGACAGTGCCCGATCATCGCGCCCGAGTGGGAGGACCCCCAGGGCGTGCCGATCTCCGCGATCCTCTTCGGCGGCCGCCGCGCCTCCGCCGTCCCGCTGGTCACCGAGTCCTTCGACTGGCAGCACGGCGTCTTCCTCGGCGCCAACGTCGCCTCCGAGAAGACCGCCGCCGCCGAGGGCAAGGTCGGCGAGCTGCGCCGCGACCCGTTCGCCATGCTGCCGTTCTGCGGCTACAACATGGGCGACTACATGAACCACTGGGTCAAGGTCGGCGCCGACAAGGACCAGACCAAGCTGCCGAAGATCTACTACGTGAACTGGTTCCGCAAGAACGAGGCGGGCACGTTCGTGTGGCCCGGCTTCGGCGAGAACAGCCGCGTCCTGAAGTGGATCGTGGAGCGCCTGGAGGGCACGGCCGAGGGCGTCGAGAGCCCCATCGGCATCCTGCCGGCCAAGGGTGCGCTGGACACCGAGGGCCTGGACCTCTCCGAGGCCGACCTCGACTTCCTCCTCACCGTCGACAAGAAGGTCTGGCGCGAGGAGGCCGCCCTGGTCCCCGAGCACCTCAACACCTTCGGCGACCACACGCCCAAGGAGCTGTGGGACGAGTACCACGCGCTCGTCGAGCGCCTGGGCTGATCCCGGCTCCCCACGACCCCGCGGCCGGGTCCATCGGACATCCGCCCTGACCTGTGGGGCCGAACGACCCGCCGCGGTACGGGGCATGTCGGCGACGACATGCCCCGGAGGGCCTGTCCCCGACCAAGGACACCCTCCCGGCCCCCGGAACCCCCTCACGGTTCCGGGGGCCGCCCCGTCTCCGCCCTCGCCGCCGAACCGCCCCGGTCCTCCTCCGCGCGTGCCGCGCCGCAGCCCCGGTCCTCCAGGTACCGCGTGTGGGAGCGCTGGCGCAGCTCCTCCGCCTCGCGCAACGTGTCCACCAGGGCCTGCGCCTCCCCGTGCAGCAGCGCGGCCTGCCGCTCCAGCTCCTCCTCCGGGGCCCGCCCGCCCGGGGCGAGCCGCGTCCACCACCGCGTCCGCAGATACGCGTCGACGGAGTCCGGAACGTCCCGGCGCACCGCCCGCGCCACGACGTGCACGCCCTCCGGGTCGTCCGCCAGCGCCTCCGAGACCCAGCCGGGCGCCAGCAGCCCTTCCAGCAGGCCGGTCAGCGCCCGCAGCCGCTCCCCCGCCGCGGCCGGCAGCTCCACCCGCTCCAGATACGCCCGCAGGGGCACCAGGTCGGCCCGCAGCTCGTCCAGCCGGGACGACGGCTCCTCGAACGCGGGGGCGGGCGGCCGGCACGGCGGGGCGAGCAGCGCGCCCGCCCCGTACAGGCCGCCGACCACCACCGGCCAGTACGCGCCCGCGAACCCGGCGAAGGTGAGCAGCAGCCCGCCGAGAGCCGCCGTGCTGCCGGTCAGATTCCGGCCCGACTCCAGATAGCCGAGGACCCGGCCCGCCACCGAACTCCCTTTCGCCCGGGTCCCGTCACTGGTAGCCACGGATCTCCTCGAACGCCCCGTCCAGCGAGCCCGGGCCCTTCTCCTCCGTCCCGTCGAAGAGCCGCCCGCCGGTCAGCGCGGCGATAGCCTCCAGCTCCGAGCGGTCGGAGTCCCCGAACACGATTCCGAACACCGGGGTGGCCCGCCGGGCCTCGGGCAGTGCCCGGTAGAACTCCCCGAACTCCGCCGCCGACCGGCCCGCCGTGTTCTCGCCGTCCGTCATCAGCACGACGGAGGTGAACGCGGACCCGGTGTCAGGGCCCAGATGGTCGTAGGCGGCGGCGAGCGAGGAGTAGATCGCGGTGTCCCCCTCGGCGCTCAGCGCGGCTGTGTCCGCCCGGATCGCCGCCGGGCCCGCCTTCGGGTCCGCCGGGTCGACGGTATGCGTACGGACCTGTTTGACGGTGGAGCCGAACGGCAGCAGCGTGACCTGTTCGCGCTCCCGGAAATCGCCGGTCAGCCCGTTCAGCGCGGACTTCAGCTGCGCCAGCCGCCCTCCCTTCATCGACCCGGAGGTGTCCAGCACGTACACGGTCCGCGAGGGGCGGCGCAGCCGGTGTTCGTACGAGGACAGCAGCCCGTCCGCGACCGATCGCGTACCGGGGAAGGGCAGTTCCCGGCGCTGCTCGGGCGAGAGCGGATCGGCGGGACGCGCCGCGGCGACGACCGGGCGGCGCAGCGTCAGCGCGGTGATCTCCCGCTGCACGGCGGTGGACCGGAAGTGCTCGGTCAGGGTCCGTACGGCGTCCCGGGCCTCCGGCGTGGCACCGCTGAGCGCGCTCAGCGGGTAGTCGGCGGTCACCACCCCGTCGCGCGGGCGGACCACGGTCAGCCCGGCGTCGCTGTCCCGGTTCAGCGACAGCAGCACCGACTCGTAGTTGATCAGCGCGTCCACGGTGGAGCGCCGGGCGTACGCGGAGGCCAGCCAGCCGGAGGAACCCGAGGTCAGCCGCTGCCCGGCGAAGAACTCCTTCAGCTTCGGCCCGGCCCGGCGGACGTCGGCGTCGGTGAGCGCCGCCTGGGCGCCGGAGAGCCCGGAGGCGATGGATATCAGCGCGGAGAAACCGGAGTTGGAGCGGTTCGGATCGGTCATCCCGTACGTCAGGTCTCCGGCCGCGACCGCCCGGTGGACCTGCGCCCAGCTGACCGAAGCGGCGTCCCAGCCGAGCCGCCGCACCGTCGCGGGCCGCACCCCGAGGGCGACCGGGGAGGCCATCAGCGGGGTCTCGGAGGCGATCCGCCGGGCGGCCTCCGGGTCGAGGCGCAGATAGTCGTTGGACGACAGCCACACCGCGTCGAACGCCCCGTCCGCCTGGCCGGACGCCAGGCGCTGGACCGCGTCCAGCGTGCCCGTCCAAGTGGGCCGCACGGTGATCCCGGTCGCCTCACGGGCGTTCTCCAGCAGAGGCTTCATATCGGTGAGTTCGCTGGAGGCCAGGACGCGGAGCGTCCCCGTGCGGGCCCGCCCGTCGTCAAAGCCGCCCGCCCCGGAACCGGGCCCGCCGCCCGGGTCGGACGTACAGGCGGCGAGCGGCAGCAGCAGGGCCGCGGTCAGCAGCGGGAGGAGCGCACGACGGGCGAACGGCGGTCGGCGGTCTCTCATGAGCGGCCCCCGCCCAGGGCCGGGCCGGCCGCGCGAACGCGTTCCAACCGGTACCTGGCGTCCCGGAGTTCGGTGGTCAGCGACGCCACGGGTGGTCGGCGGGTCGTACGGCCGTCGGGGGTCCTGGGGGCCGAGGTTCTGAGGCCCGGCGTTCTGGGTCATGGTGGAGGTCTCCTGACTGCGGGGAGCGGGGCTGGGTGCGGGCCCGGGCGTGGTCAGCCGCGGGCCTGCCGCGCCATCGAGCGCAACACCTCCGCGGTGGGCACGGGCGCCTGGCGTACGCCGGTCAGCCGCTGGTCGAGGTAGGCGGTGTGGCCGGCCGTGGCGGCGGTGAACTCGGCCGCCGCGCCCTGCGGCCGGAAGCCGTGCCGTACCGCCAGCTTCCGCAAGCCGGGGTCGGTGGACAGCAGCTCGCCGAGCTCGCGGCCTTCGTCGGTCAGCGGTACGAGGGTGTGGTCGCTGGAGACCGTGGTGTCCGGGTAGAGGACGACGAGGTCGCCGATCTCCTGCCGCTGACTGCCCATCAGGAGCGAGGCCACCTGCGACTCGTAGACCAGCACGAGAGGATTGCCGACCCCGCTGATGAAGTCGCGGAACGGCGCGTCGCTGCTGGTCTGCTGGGCGCCCTGCACCTGGACGAGCTTGCGCATCAGGGGCGCGGTGCGCTCCACGGCCCGCGCGTCCGTGGCCACCCGGCCCCCGTCGGCGACGTACGAGGCGGCGGCGAGGTAGAGGGCGCCGGAGTTGGACGTGACGGGGTCGGTGCTCGTGATGAACACCGTGCCGCTCAACTCGGCATGTCCCAAGGCCCCCTTGAGCTGCTGCCAGGTGCGGTCGTCCTCGGCCGCCGCCAGATAGGGGCCCATGAGCAGCGTCCCTTGCGTGGCCCACTTGGGCGCGCTGTCAGCGCCGTCCGACGCGTCCGGCCTGCTTGCTCCGTCCGGCCCGTCCGCGCTGTTCGCCCGCAGCCGAGCCAGACCGTTGGCCGCGAGGACCTCGGCGGCGTTGCGGTGGGCCACCACGACGAGCGGGGAGTGGAACGGCCGCAGCGGGCCGCCACGGGCACCGGCGCTGCGACTCAGCTCATCGGCCGGAGCCTTGGAGCCGGGGAAGGCGAAGTCGTAGCCCTTCAGGGGCAGTCGGTCCATCGCCCACGATCCGGAGGTCTCCGTCCGGACGGTGAACCCCTTGGCGGCGAGGGCCTTCACGGTGTCGGGGTCGGCGAAGAACTCGGCCTTCTCCGACCCGATCACCCCGCGCACGGTCTTCGCGGCCGGGCCGCCGTCCCCGGTCCCACTGTCGCGGCCCAGGGCTACGGCCGCTGCCACACCGGCGATCAGGAGGACCGCCAGGACGTTTCCCACGATGCGTCTCACCCGGGCAGCCTGCTCGCGGAAACCCACATTCCGGGCCGAGTCGGGTGGACGGCAGATGAAGGGGCCATCCCAGAACGCAACGGACCGGCCCGGGCGGGGAGCCTTCCGGGGTCCGTGGCACCCGGTCCGCACGCCTTTGAGGCGCGCGGACCGGGGCCGTCAGTGGGCGCCGACCAGCTGCCCGGAGGAGGTGGGGTCGGCGAGGGCGGCGAGGGCCGCGGTGTGGGCGTCCATCCGCTCGGCGGAGAGGATGGCGGCGGTCGTGTCGGCACGGGACGCGGCCACCAGCAGGGCGCGGCCCGCGAGGGCGTGGGCGCGGCGGTGGAGGGCCGCGGGGGCGGCGTCGGTCAGACCGGCGTGCCGGGCGGGCGGGGCGCCGCGCAGCCGGGCCACCTGCTCGGCGATACGGTCGCCCGCCGTGCCCAGGCCCAGCTCGTCGGTGACCGCGAGGAGGGCGGCCAGATGCCCGGCGAGCTGGATGTCCAGCTCTTCCTCGCGGCTGCGGTGCGGAAAGTCCGCGTCGTCGGCCGGGGTGTGGACCGAGGGGCTGCGGATCGGCTCGTACATGGATGGCCTCCCGAGGGTGCGTGGAACCATCCTACATTGGAATGAGTCTAAAGTTGTCCATGATCCGGAAGTGTGACCGGCCCACGGCTGTCCGTAACCGCCCACGGCCCGCCGGCCCGGCTACGGCTGTCCGTAGCCGTCCAGGAAGGTGCCGATCCGGGTCACGGCGTCGGTCAGGTCCTCGACCGTCGGCAGCGTGACGATCCGGAAGTGGTCGGGCTCGGGCCAGTTGAACCCGGTGCCCTGCACGACCATGATCTTCTCGGCCCGCAGCAGGTCCAGCACCATCTGCCGGTCGTCCTTGATCTTGTAGACCTCGGGGTCGAGCCGGGGGAAGAGATACAGCGCCCCCTTCGGCTTCACGCAGGTCACCCCGGGGATCGAGGTCAGCAGGTCGTACGCCGTGTTCCGCTGCTCCAGGATCCGGCCGCCCGGCAGCACCAGGTCCTCGATCGACTGCCGCCCGCCGAGCGCGGTGGCCACCGCGTGCTGCGAGGGCATGTTGGCGCAGAGCCGCATGTTGGCGAGGATCGTCAGCCCCTCGATGTACGAGGTGGCGTGCGCCTTCGGGCCGCAGACGGCCATCCAGCCGGAGCGGTAGCCGGCCACCCGGTAGTTCTTGGAGAGCCCGTTGAAGGTCAGCACCATGAGGTCCGGGGCCAGCGCCGCCGTCGGGGTGTGGGTCGCGCCGTCGTAGAGGATCCGGTCGTAGATCTCGTCGGAGCAGACGATCAGGTTGTGCCGCCGGGCGATCTCGGTGAGACCGCGCAGCATCTCGTCGTCGTACACCGCACCGGTCGGGTTGTTCGGGTTGATGATCACCAGGGCCTTGGTGCGGTCGGTGATCTTCCGCTCGATGTCCGCGAGGTCGGGCATCCAGTCGGCCTGCTCGTCGCACCGGTAGTGCACGGCCGTCCCGCCCGCCAGCGAGACCGAAGCGGTCCACAGCGGATAGTCGGGAGCCGGCACGAGCACCTCGTCGCCGTCGTCCAGCAGCGCCTGCATCGACATCTGGATCAGCTCGGAGACGCCGTTGCCCAGGTAGATGTCCTCGACGTCGAGCTCGATGCCCTTGGTCTGGTAGTGCTGCATCACCGCGCGGCGCGCGGACAGCAGGCCCTTCGCGTCGCCGTAGCCGTGCGCGCCCGCGACGTTGCGCAGGATGTCCTCGAGGATCTCCGGCGGGCACTCGAACCCGAAGGCGGCCGGGTTGCCCGTGTTCAGCTTGAGGATGCGCTGACCGGCCGCTTCCAGCCGCATCGCCTCCTCCAGCACGGGGCCCCGGATCTCGTAACAGACATTGGCGAGCTTCGTGGACTGGATGACCTGCATGTCCGCGAGCTTACGGCGGCGTTTCGCGGGGTGCGCGGGGATTGCTCCGGGCGTGCTCCCTGAGGGGTGCGCCCCCGGCCCGCCCCGTCTTCCATCGCCATGCCCGCCGCCGCCCCGGACCGTGGGATCTCCCGGTCGGGGCGGCGTCGCGGCTGGGAAAGGAGGCGTGGGCGGCCGGGACGGGTGAGATGCGCCACGCGGGGGGCCGCCCGGCCGCGCAGGGGCGGCCGGGCTGCTACTGCGGCAGCCGCGTGCCCTCCGGGAGCCGGATGCCGAAGTCGTCCGCCAGGACCCGCAGCGCCTCGTCGCCGTCCTTCAGCACCCGCTCCTTCACCGTGCCGTCGCTGGCCGTCTCCACCAGGTCCAGCCCCGCCAGCAGGAGGTGCGAGCCGGTCCGGGTGCGCTGCGCGTACACCGCCTGCCGGAACGGTGAGCGCGGGTGCGTCGCGACGTACCAGTTCATCACTTCGTAGTCCGGAGCCTCGAACGGTTCCAGGGTGAACGTGTGCTGCGGCTCCCACGCGCCGCCCTTCTCCGCCTGGAGCTCCCAGGTCGGCAGCGGGCCGATGCCCGCGACGTGGACGAGCCGGTGGTGGCGCGGGGCGTCGAACAACTCGGCTCCCTCCACCAGCTCGATCGGCTCCAGCAGGGCGCCGGTCGCCCCGAAGCCGACGTCCGCCAGGTACGGGTGCGGCTCACCCTCCACGTCCACTCGCAGCAGCATGTGCGAGCGCGGCCGGATGTCGCCCGGCGCCGCGCCCAGCATCACGCGGGCCGTCAGCGGCGTGACGGAGAAGCCGATCTGCCGCAGGACGGCGGCGAAGAGGGTGCCGTGCTCGAAGCAGTACCCGCCGCGCTCGCCGCGCACGAGTTTCGCCTCCAGGTCGTCGAGCGCCAGAGACGGGGCGGAGCCGAGAACGGCGTCCAGGTTTTCGAACGGGATGCCGGACAAGTGGGCCCGGTGCAGGGACCGCAGCACCTCCAGGGTGGCGCGGGGCTCCCCGGTCCAGCCGATGCGGGCGAAGTACGCGTCGAGGTCGAGTGTCATACGCCGACCGTACGCAGCCGGGGTGCGGGGGCGCCTCCGGCTGCGGACCGAAGTCCGCGACCCAAGGGCCTCGGTCGCCGGTCCGAGGCCCTTCCGAGGCGGGCGGGCCCACGGGGGCCCGGCGGCTCAGATCTTGCTCAACTCCGGTGCGAGCCGGGTCCGCCCGGGTAGCGGAGGATCATGAGCCTGTTCCGCAAGCCCCGGCCCCTCGCCGTTCTCGTCGTCCGCGACGCCCCCGATGTCGTCGCCGGTCTTCGGGGCGCGCTGGAGACCGCCCCGGACGCCGAGCGCCCCGGACTGGAGCGCGCCCTCGCGCTGGCCGAGGAGTCCGCCGGGCGCCCGGACGCCGAGCTGCGCGGCCGATGGGTGCGCCGGCGGCTCGACGCCGCCGGGCACGAGGGCCCGGCGGACTCGGTGGAGGCCATCAAGATCCTGCGTCGGGCCGAGCCCGGACTGACGCTCCTCCAGGCGGTGACGTACGCCAAGGAGACCGCGGCGGCGGAAGCCTGATCCGGACGGGCGCGAGGCGGAAGGGCGTGGCCAGGCGTGGCGTGCCCCGGTCCGCCCGGCACGCGGCGCGGACCGTCACATGCCGTTCACCGCGCCCGCCGACGCGATGAGCAGCGCCGTGCCGACGCCCCGCTCCTCGGCCGTACGGAGCAGTGCCGCGTCCCCCGCCTCCGCCACGGCCGCGCTGGTCGGGTTCTCGGGCACGGGCCCGCCCGCGTACGCCGCGGTCGCCGGGGCCATCGCCGTGAGCCAGTCGGCCAGCAGGGTGGCGAACTCCTGTCGGTCGATTCCCGCGTCCGCCACCAGCGCGGCCGCGTGCCGGGCCCCGGCGAACATGGCGGTCATCGCGCTGAGCAGCGCCACGTCGTGGAGCGCGGCGAAGCCGGGGTCGGCGCCGACGTACCGGGTGGCGACGGGCACGGCCAGTACCTCGCGGTGGGCGTCGAAGACCTCGCGGGAGCCGCTGTAGAAGACGTAGCCGCCGGCCTCCGGCAGACCGATCATCGGCGGTACGGCCATGATCCCGCCGTCCAGGAAACGGGCGCCGCGCTCGTTCGCCCAGGCCGCGCGGGTCCGCGACTCGGCCGGGGTGGAGGTGGTGAGGTCGACCAGGTCCTTGCCCGTGAGGTCGGCCTCCGCCAGCGCCTCGCGGACCGACGCGTCGTCGAGCAGGCAGGTCACGACGAGCGGGCTCGCGGCCACCGCCTCGGCCGCCGTCGCGGCCACCCGCGCGCCGGCGGCGGTGAGTTCGGCGGTCCTGCCGGGGCTGCGGTTCCAGACGGTCAGGGGGTGCCCGGCGGCGAGCCAGGTACGGGCGAGGGCGGAGCCCATCGAACCGAGGCCGAGCAGGGTGAGAGGGGCGGGCGAGGCGGAAGCAACAGTGTTGTCGGACATGCCGATTAGGCTGGTCGAAGGCTCCGAAGGCAACAAGTACGCACTGTGGAGTGGGTGGTTACCTCGTGGACAGGGACCAGGCGGGGAGGGGTGGTCGGGCGATGGCACGGGTCGTGCGGAGGCCGGGGGCGTTCGTCTGCGGGATCGACGCGGCGATGGATGTGATCGGCGGCAAGTGGAAGGTGCTCATCCTGTGGGCGCTGAACGAGAAGACCTGCCGCTTCGGCGAGTTGCGGCGCGCCGTGCCCGGGGTGACCGAGAAGGTGCTCAGCTCCCATCTCAAGGAGCTGGAGGACGACGGCATCGTGCACCGCGAGGTGTATGCCGAGGTGCCGCCGCGCGTGGAGTATTCGCTCACCCCGCTGGGCCTCTCGCTGAACGCGGCGCTGGAACCGCTGGGGGAGTGGGGGCGCGACCACATCTACCGGGGCGCTGAGGGGGCCCACACGGAGGGGTCCGGCGCGGAGCCCGCTGCCGACCCCGTGCGGGGCTGAGTCGGAGGCAGCCGTGACCGGGGGCCGGAATCGGCCCCTTGTGATGACCTGGCATCTGCGCAAGCATGCGCATGTCAAAAGCCGGAAGATCTCCGGCCCTTGGCATCACTGGAGGTACCCCCCCCACATGAACAAGCCTCTCGTCGGTGCGTTTCTTGCTGCCCTGCTCCTGGGAGCCGGTGCCGCGCCCGTCGTCGCAGCCGCACCCGCACAGCAGGCCCAGGAAGCCGCGTCCAAGGCCGAACCCGCGGCGAAGGCCGTGACCTTCGCCGGGACCGTCGCGCTCAGCAACTGTTCGGGCTCCGTGGTCCGCACCCCCGACTCCGCCCTCGTGCTCTCCAACGGGCACTGCCTGGAGTCCGGCTTCCCGGGCCCCGGCGAGGTCGTCGTCGACCAGCCGTCCTCCCGGACGTTCACCCTGCTCGACGCCTCGGGCGACGGAGTCGGCACGCTGAAGGCGAGCAGGATCGCGTACGGCACCATGACCGACACCGATCTCTCGCTCTACGAAACCACCTCCACCTACCAGCAGATCGAGGACGGCTACGGCATCGAGGCGCTGGAGCTGGAGACCGCCCACCCGACGGCGGGCACCGCCGTCACGGTCGCCTCCGGCTACTGGAAGCGCACCTACAGCTGCGACATCGACGGCTTCGTCCACCAGCTCAAGGAGGGCCGGTGGACCTGGAAGGACTCGGTCCGCTACACCCCGGAGTGCCGGACCATCGGCGGGACGTCCGGCTCGCCGGTGATCGACGACGCCACCGGCAAGGTGGTGGCCGTCAACAACACCGGCAACGAGAGCGGCCAGGAGTGCACGGACAACAACCCGTGCGAGGTCGACGAGAACGGCAAGGTCACCGTCCGCGAGGGCATCAACTACGCCCAGCAGACGTACAGCATGGTCCCGTGCATCGGGGCCGGCAGCAGGATCGACCTCGACCGTGAGGGCTGCGCGCTGCCCAAGCCGTAGCCGCCTCCGCCCCGTGGGCGCGCCGGCCGGTCCCGGTTTCGGCCCCGGTCAGGGCCGGCCGGCGCGCGCCGCCTCGATCCCGTCCAGCAGCACCCCGAGCCCCACCCGGAACGTCTCGCGGGCCTCCCGTTCCGGATACGGCATCGCCTCGGCGCCCTCCGGGACGGCCCCCGGATACGGTTCCACCGGCCCCTCCGCCTCCAGGCCGCTCACCGCCGGGAAGCGCGCCGCGAAGTCCGGGACCAGCTCCAGCAGGGCCGCCGAGCGCGCCGCCCACCACTCCTCGTCGGAGCTCCCGGTCGCCGCCGCGGCGAGCCTCGCGTCGGCCACCGCCTGTGCCGAGCCCCTGACGAACGGGAACAGGGTTCCCACCAGTCGCCGCAGGAGCGCTGCCTTGAGCCCGGTCGCCCGCAGCAGGGTGACCAGCGTGTCCAGGCCCGCGTACTCGTGCGGACCCAGCACCGGCCGCGCCTGCGAGACCTGGAGCACCCAGGGGTGGCGTACGTAGAACTCCAGGACTTCCCCGGCCCAGGCGGTGAGCGCCCCGCGCCAGTCGCCCGTGTCCGGGTCGCGGACGGGGAGTTCCGCGTGCACGGCGTCGTACATCAGGTCCAGCAGCTCGCTCTTGCCGGGGACGTAGGTGTAGAGCGCCATCGCCGTGCGCCCGAGCCGGTCGCCGACCGCGCGCATCGACAGGGCCCCCATCCCCTCCTCGTCCGCGAGCGCCACGGCCGTCGCCACGATCGCGTCCACGCTCAGCCGGGGCTTGGGCCCCGGGCCGCCGCGCGTCGGCGGCGGGGCGTCCGCGCGCCACAGCAGAGAGAGGGAACGGCGCGGATCGCCCTGCCCGGCGAAGACCACCACGTGCGACTCCTTACGGTGTAAAGTATCGTTCGACGGGTAATTCATTACGCCGTAAGGTATCAGCGGTCGCCGGTGGCGGCGGCCGTCGTCGGCGCTCAGCAGCGGAAAGGGGTCGGGTCGCGATGGGTCAGGCGCTGCCGGTCACATACGTACGGGTCGTGGACGTCGAGCACGTCACCCCCGGGACGGTGAGGATCGGCTTCACCGCCGACGAACTGCCCGGGCTCATGGAGGACCGCCCGGACCAGCAGATGAAGCTCTGTCTGCCGCGCACCGGCGGGACCGTGCCCCGACTGCCGGAGCGGGACGCCGAGGATCCGTACGGCATGCGCTGGAACGAGGCGTACCTCGCGATCCCGGAGGCGGAGCGGCCCTGGATGCGCAGCTTCACCGTCCGCTCGTACGACCGCGAACGCAACGTGATGGCCGTGGACTTCGTGCTGCACGGCGAGGACGGGCCCGCCTCCCGCTGGGGTGCGAGGGCCCGGGTCGGCGACGTCCTCGGCATGGTCGGCCCGTCCTCCCTCTACGCCCGCCCGCTGCCCGCCGCCCGGCGGATGCTCCTCGCCGGGGACGAGACCGCGCTCCCGGCCATCGCCACGGTGCTGGAGGCGCTGCCGGCCGGGACCGGGGCCGTGGTGTACGCCGAGGTCGCGGACGCGGGGGAGGAGCGGGAGTTGCCGCCCGCGGCCGGGGGAGCCGAGGTCCGCTGGGTGCACCGCGACCGGGGCGGCTCGCTGGTGGCCGCCGTACGGGACGCCGGGCCCGTCCTCGACGGGGTGGACGCGGCCTGGGTGGCGGGCGAGGCGTCCGCCGTGCGGGCGCTCCGCCGCCATCTGGTCGAAGGCCGTGAACTGCCGAGGACCGCCGTCGAGTTCAGCGGCTACTGGCGGCGCGCGCTCACCCAGGACGACGCCCCCACGGAGGAGGACCTCGCCTGGGCGGCGGAACGGGCCGCGGACACCTCGCGGGAAGCCTCCTAGACGGCCCCCGCGCCCCGGACCGCGCGGCCCGCCAGGACCGGTGTCCGCTTGCCGTCCTCGATGACGAACCGGCCGTCGATCAGCACGTGCGGGATGCCCACCGGCAGCGTGCGGGGCTCCTCGAACGTGGAGCCCGCCGCCACCGTCTCCGGATCGAACAGCACCAGGTCCGCGCGGTAGCCCTCGCGCACCAGGCCGCGGTCCGCGAGCCGCAGCCGGGCGGCCGGGCGCGAGGTCAGATGGGCGACGCACTCCTCCAGCGAGAGGATCCCCAGCTCCCGGGCGTAGCGGCCCAGATACTGCGGGAACGTGCCGTACGCCCGGGGGTGCGGCTTGTCGCCCTGGAGGATGCCGTCGCTGCCGCCGGTGTGCACCGGGTGGCGCATGATCTGCCGGACGTTCTCCTCGTGGCCCACATGCTGGAGGATCGTCGTCCCGAGCCGGTCCTCGGTGAGCAGCCGCCGCGCGGTCACCCAGGGCTCCTCGCCCCGCAGCCGTGCCGACTCCTCGACCGTGCGGCCCACGTACTGCGCCAGATGCGGCGCGCTCACGCCGGAGATCTCGATGGTGTCCCACTCGATCGGCACGCCGTGGCAGCCGTCCGATCCCAGCACCTCCAGATGGTGCCGGATCCTCTCCGCGCTCACCGGGTCCGCGAGCCGGGTCAGGACCGACTCCGGACCCCCCTCGCTCGCCCAGCTCGGCAGCATGGCCACCAGCGTGGTGCAGCCGGGCGTGTACGGGTAGGTGTCGAGCGAGATGTCGGCCCCGGCGGCCAGCGCGCCGTCGAGGAGGGCCAGGAGGTCGGGCGCCTTGCCCTTGTTCACGCCGAAGTTCATGGTGGCGTGGGCGAGATGGAGGGCGCAGCCGGCGTGGCGCGTCAGCTGGACCATCTCCTCGTACGCCTCCAGCGCGCCCGCTCCGTAACTGCGGTGGTGGGGGCAGTAGTAGCCGCCGTGGCGGGCCACCACGCGGCAGAGCCCGGTCAGTTCGGCGTCGTCCGCGTACATGCCGGGGGTGTAGGTCAGCCCGGACGACATGCCGACCGCGCCCTCGCGCATGCCCTGGTCCACCAGCTCCCGCATCCGGGCCAGTTCGGCGTCGGTGGCGGGCCGGTCGTCCCAGCCGACCGCGTACATCCGGACCGTCCCCTGCGGGATCAGGTAGGCGGCGTTGACCGCGATGCCCTGGCCGCCGAAGTTCCGGTCCAGGCGGTCCAGATAGCCGCCGACCGTGCGCCAGTCGAAGTCGATGTCGCTTCCGTCGCCGTTCCAGCCGGTGATGGAGCGGCGGACCTCGGCGAGCGTACGGTCGTCGACGGGGGCGTACGAAAGACCGTCCTGGCCCAGCACTTCGAGGGTGACGCCCTGCGCCGCCTTCGCGCTGTGGTCCGGGTCGCGCAGCAGCGCCAGGTCGCTGTGGGCGTGCATGTCGATGAAGCCGGGGGCGAGCGCGAGGCCGTCCGCGTCCACGGTCCGGGCGGCGGTGGGGCGGGGGCCGGGGGAGCCCTCGGGATGGATCTCGGCTATGCGGCCGCCGTCGAGGGCCACATCGGCGCGGTAGGAGGGCTCGCCGGTGCCGTCGACGACGAGCGCGTCACGCAGGACCAGGTCCATGGGTGGCCTTTCGGGGCGGGGGAGAGAGGGGCGGCTGCTCAGAAGAACGTGCGGATGTAGTCGGTGACCGTGCCGTCCGCCTCGACCAGCGGGATCAGCTGCCACTTGTCGAAGCTGGTGCAGGGGTGGGAGAGGCCCATGCCGACCCAGTCGCCCACCTCCAGCTCGGCCCCTGACTCCGTCCGCACCCAGGTGTGCTGGTCGGAGAGGCCGGTGACCGTGATCCCGGTGGCGGGCCGCACCGAGCCGTCCCGGCCGGAGCGGACCACCTGCGCCTCGGGCAGGTCGAGGTCGTACGCCGCGTCCCGCTTGCCCGCGTTCAGGAACGCCTGCTCGCCGGTCGGGCGGGAGACGACCTGCGCCCAGAGGCGGAAGGCGGGCTCAAGAGCCCCCTCCTCGGGGACGCGGTTGAAGGGGGTGAGGTGCTTGTAGTGGCCGTCGTCGTGCGAGACGTACGCACCGGAGCGCAGCAACTTCAGCACCGGCAGGCTCAGTCCGGGGATCTCGGCGAAGACGTCGGCGACCGCGTCGAACCAGGCGCTGCCGCCCGCGCTGATCACGATCTCCTCGGCGCCGGCGAACCGCTTCCCGCCGTCGAACGAGGCCGCCAGCGCGACGAGCCGCCGCAGCCATGCCCGTACCCGCTCGGGGTTCGCGTCCGGCACCTCGCCCTCGTATCCGGCGACGCCCACCAGGCGCAGCGACCCGGCCGCCGCCACCGCGTCGGCGACCGCGACGCAGTCGGCCTCCGTACGGGCCCCGGTGCGCGCGCCGTCGCCCGCGCCCAGCTCGACGACCACGTCGACCGGGCGGGTGGCGCCCGCCGCGCTCAGGGCCTCGTCCATCAGCTCGACGCCGCGCACGGAGTCGACGTAGCAGACGAAGCGGAACGACGGGTCGGCTGTCATCTCGCCGGCCAGCCAGCGCAGGGCGACCGCGTCGACCAGCTCGTTGGCGAGGAAGATCCGGCCGATCCCGTACGCCCGGTAGACCCGCGCCTGGTGCGGCACGGCGGCCGTGATGCCCCACGCGCCGCGCTCCAACTGGTCCACGAAGAGCTGCGGGGACATGGACGTCTTGCCGTGCGGGGCGAACGCGAGGCCGTGGCGCTCGGCGTACGTCTCCAGGAGGTCGAGGTTGTGGGCCACCGACTCGGCGGAGAGCGCGAGGACGGGGGTGGTGAAACCGCCGGTGAAGAGGTTGCGGCGCTCGGCGGCCAGCGCCCCGACGGTCAGCCCCTCCGCGTCCGGCGGCAGGGCCTTGAAGCGGTGGTCGACGCGCTCGTCGGCGAGGGAGGCCGTGAGGGAGGCCGCAGGGGACGCGGTGCGGTCGGCGGGGCTTTCGGCTGCCAAGGGGAGCTCCTCGAAGTTCGTTGCAACATATGCAACACCCATTGCGTATATCGCTCAACGCTGTCTAACATCCGAGCCGATGCCCGGTCAATGGTGACCACCGGCCCGCACGCCGATCAGCGAGGAGCCCTCAGTGTCCGGACCCGCAGCAGGGACGGCCGTCGCCGCCACGACCCCCGATGTCGTCTGTCTCGGTGAGTCCATGGTGACGTTCCTGCCCTCGCAGCCCGGCCGCCTCGCCGACGTGCCCTCCTTCGTGCGCGGGATCGGCGGGGCCGAGTCCAACGTGGCCTGCGCGCTCGCCGCCGCCGGGCACCGGGCGGCCTGGGTCGGCCGGGTCGGCGCCGACGGGTTCGGCGACCACCTCGTCGAGGCCATCGCGTCGTACGGGGTCGACACGTCGGCGGTCCGCCGCGATCCGGTCCGGCCGACCGGCATCTACTTCCGTACGGCCACGGACCGGGGGACCGACACCCACGAGGTCGCGTACTACCGGGCGGGGTCGGCGGCGTCCGCGATGTCGCCGGCGAACGTGCCGTACGAGGAACTGTTCGCGGGGCGCATCCTGCATCTGTCCGGGATCACCGCGGCGCTGTCCGGCGACTGCCTGGCGCTGCTGCGGGAGCTGACGGCTCCGCGCGCCGGGCGGCCGCTGGTGTCCTTCGATGTGAACCACCGGCCGCATCTGTGGCGCGGCGGCGACGCTTCCGTGCTGCTGGAGCTGGCCCGGCGCTCCGACCTGGTGTTCGTCGGGGAGGACGAGGCGGAGGAGGCGTGGGGGATCGTCGGCGCGGAGGCGGTCCGGGCGGCGCTGCCGGAGCCGGCCGTCGTGGTCGTGAAGCGGGGGAGTGCGGGCGCGACGGTGTTCGCCTCGCAGCCCGGCCCCGGCCCCGGACCCCGCTCCTCGGACGCCGGAGGAGCCGAAAACGCCGACACCGTCACCCACGTCCCCGCCCTCCGTGTCGACGTCGTCGCCGCGGTCGGCGCGGGAGACGCCTTCGCCGCCGGGTTCCTCTCCGCCACCCTGCGCGGGCTGCCCGTCCGCGACCGCGCCCGGCACGGGCACCTGATGGCCGCCGCCGTCCTCACCGTCCCCGGCGACCTCACCGAGCCGCCCGCCCGCGACCATGCCGACCGCCTCGTCGCCCTCGACGACGACGCCTGGGGGACACTTCGTCTCGGCCCCGGCTGGACCGCAGCCGACCGGGCCCCCGAGGAGGTACGCACACCATGAGCCAGACCGTCGACCGGGCGTTGAGCATCCTGCCGCTGCTCGCCCAGGGACCCGCCGACCTCGGGCAGGTCGCCGAGCGGCTCGGCGTCCACAAGTCCACGGCGCTGCGCCTGCTGCGTACGCTCCACGAGCACGGCCTCGTCTACCGCCAGGAGGACCAGCGCTACCGTCTCGGCGCCCGCCTCTTCGCCCTCGCGCAGGAGGCCGTCGAGAACCTCGACGTACGCGAGATCGCCCACCCCCACCTGGTCGCCCTGAACGACCGGTGCGGGCACACCGTCCACCTCGCCGTGTACGAGGAGCAGGAAGTCCTCTACATCGACAAGGTCGAGAGCCGCTACCCGGTCCGGATGTACTCCCGGATCGGGAAGCCCGTCGCGATCACCGTCGCGGCCGTCGCCAAGCTCCTGCTGGCCGACCTCGCCGAGCCCGAGCGGCGCGTGATCGCCGAGAAGCTCGACTACCCCATGTACACGTCCCGTTCGACGCCCGACGCGGCCGCCTTCCTCAAGGAGCTGGCCGTCGTCCGCGAACAGGGCTGGGCCACCGACCTCGGTGGCCACGAGGAGTCCATCAACTGCATCGGCGCCCCCGTCCGCGGCGCGGACGGGCGGGTCGTCGCGGCCATGTCGGTGTCCGCACCCAACGTGGTCGTCACGGCCGAGGAACTCCTCACCCTGCTCCCGCTGGTCCGGCGCACCGCCGAGACCATCAGCCGGGAGTACTCCGGCACCAACCGACCCAAGAAAGCCTGATCAGCCATGACCGAGAAGACCGCCCTCACCCCCTCCACCCACACCACGCCGCCCGCGAAGTTCTCGCACGGCGTGAGGAAGGGGAACATCCTCCAGGTCGCCGGCCAGGTCGGCTTCCTCCCCGCCGTGGAGGGCCAGGCCCCCACCCCGGCCGGCCCCACCCTGCGCGAGCAGACCCTCCAGACCTTCGCCAACGTCAAGGCGATCCTGGAGGAGGGCGGCGCGAGCTGGGACGACGTGATGATGATGCGCGTCTACCTCACCGACGTGGACCACTTCGCGGAGATGAACGAGATCTACAACGCCTACTTCGCCGAGCAGAACCTGAAGGAGGCGCCCTCGGCGCGGACGACCGTCTACGTGGGCCTGCCCAAGGGCCTGCTCATCGAGATCGACGCGCTCGCGGTGCTGAGCTGACGGCTCCCGCGCCCTCCAGGACCCTCCGGCTCCCTCCCTTCTGAGTTCTTTGCCCCCCACGCCGAACCACTCCCGCAGTACGCCGTACGGCACGGTGCCCCGCCCCCCGGGGGCGCCGTGCCGCGCTCCCCCCTGCCCTCCAGCACCACCGGAGTCCCCATGCTGCTCGCCGCAACCCCCTCGCCGGCCGAGGCCCCACCGCACACCGGTGGGCTGCTCCTCCTGATCGACGGCACCGCCGGTCTGCTGACCGTCGCCGCCCTCGGTATCGTCCTCCTGCTCTTCCTGATCATCAAGGTCAGGCTCCAGCCGTTCGTCGCCCTGCTCGCGGTCTCCATAGCCGTCGGCCTCGGCGCCGGGCTCTCGGTCACCGAACTCTTCGGCACCGTGCAGAAATCCGCCGCGGTTTCGGTCATCGAATCCGGCATGGGCGGCATCCTCGGCCACGTCGCGATCATCATCGGACTGGGCACCATGCTCGGCGCGATCCTCGAAGTCTCCGGCGGGGCCGAGGTGTTGAGCGCCCGGCTGCTGAACCTCTTCGGGGAGAAGCGCGCCCCGCTCGCCATGGGGATGACCGGCCTCGTCTTCGGTGTCCCGGTCTTCTTCGACGTCGGCATCTTCGTCCTCGCGCCGATCGTGTACGCCGCCGCCAAGCGCTCCGGCAAATCGATTCTGCTCTATGCCATGCCGCTGCTGGCGGGCCTGTCGATGACCCACGCGTTCCTGCCGCCGCACCCCGGCCCGGTGGCCGCCGCCGGACTCTTCAACGTGTCGCTGGGCTGGGTCATCCTGATGGGCGTCGTCGTCGGCATCCCGTCCGTCATCGCGGCGTGGGGCTACTCCGCCTGGATCGGCAAGCGGGTCTTCGTCGACGTACCGCAGGACATGGTGGAGGCCGCCGAGGAGGCCAAGGCAGCCGTCGTCGCCGAGCAGCGCGCCGCGGGCGTCACCCCGCACGAGAAGCCGGTCCCGCTCCTCACGGTCCTCGCGATCATCGGCACCCCGCTGATCCTGATCCTCGCCGCGACGTTCTCCTCGATCGCCCTGGACCCGTCCACGCCGCGCTCGGTGATCGAGTTCTTCGGCAACCCGTTCGTCGCCCTGACGATCGCCCTGTTCCTCGCCTACTACCTGCTGGGCATCCGGCGCGGCTGGTCCCGCAAGTCCCTGGAGTCCGTCTCCACGTCCTCGCTCAAGCCCGTCGGCAACATCCTGCTGGTGGTCGGCGCGGGCGGCATCTTCGGCGCGGTCCTCAAGGGCAGCGGCATCGCGGACGCGCTCGCCGACACCTTCAACGACGTCGGCCTGCCCGTCATCCTGCTCGCCTGGCTGATCTCGGTGGTCCTGCGCGTGGCCCAGGGCTCGGCCACCGTCGCGATCGTCACCACGGCCGGCATCGTGGTCCCCCTCGTCGAGGGCCAGGACCTCTCCCAGGCCCACCTCGCGCTGATCATCATGGCGATCTCGGCGGGCTCGATCTTCGCCTCGCACGTCAACGACGGCGGCTTCTGGATGGTGTCGAAGTACTTCGGCATCAGCGAGCGCGACACCCTGAAGTCCTGGACGGTCCTGGAGACGGTGCTCTCGGTCGCGGGCTTCGTGGTCGCGGCGCTGCTGAGTCTGGTCGTCTAGGGGTACGGGGGCGGGGCCGACCGGACTCCGCCCCCGCGGCACCCTGCCCTCAACTCCCCTTACGTGCGACGTAGTAGACGTTCAGGATGTCGCCCTCCACCTCGCGCACCTCCACCTCCCCGAAGCCGGCCTCCTCCAGCATGCGCAGCGCGGTCTGCCTGCCCCATACGGTTCCCAGGCCCGCCCCGCCCTCGCTCAGCGAGGTCGTCATGCAGTAGAAGACCGAGAAGGCGTAGAGCGTGGGGCCCAACGGGAGATCCAGGTTCTCCTCCAGTCGGCTGGAGGCCGCGATGTCCCCCATCAGGAACACCCCGCCGTCCCGCAGCACCCCGGCGACGGCCGCCAGGGCCTCTGCCGGGCGGGCCAGGTCGTGGATCACGTCGAAGGCGGTCACCAGGTCGTACCGGCCGGTCACCGCGGCCGCGTCCGCCAGCTCGAAGTGCGCGTTCCGCAGGCCCAGCCGCGCCGCCTCCTCCCGGGCCGCCGCGACACCCCCCTCCGACACATCCACCCCGGTGAACCGGCCGGCCGGGAACGCCCGCGCCAGCAGGTTCACCGCGTGCCCCTGCCCCGTACCGACATCGAGCACGTCCAGACCGGCGTCCGAGCCCAGCCGCTCCGGCAGGCCGGGCACCAGCGGGATGATCGTGTCGACCAGCGCCGCGTCGTACACCCGGGCCGTCTCCTCGGCCTGGAGCTCCTGGAACTTCGGGTACGAGGAGTACGGCACCCCGCCTCCGTCGCGAAACGCCGCGACCACCTCGTCCTCGACCAGCCCGATCAGCGCGAGGCCGCCTCATACGTTACGCCGCCCCGCGCGGCATGCCCTGCGCTCCGGCCGCCCCGTCCGGGCGGCCAGGACGGGGATGTCGCACCTGAGGTGGCTCGGGCTGACCGGGGCTGCCCGGGACCACCTCGCGGGGGCCTCTGCTCAGAATCCGTGCACGCCCCCTTGTGCCGTACAGCCGATTGCGCTTCCTTGATCGGCATGGCGGAGACAAGCGCAACCACAGAGACAGGGGAGCCGGCCTCCCGACCACGTAAGTCCAGCTGGAAGTACATCGGCCCCGGCATCGTCGTCGCGGCGACCGGCGTCGGGGCCGGCGACCTGGTCGCGACGCTGATCGCGGGCAGCAAGTTCGGCTACACCCTGATGTGGGCGGCGGTGATCGGCTGCGTCGTCAAGATCTCGCTCGCCGAGGCCGCCGGCCGGTGGCACCTGGCGACCGGGCGCACGCTTTTCGACGGCTGGCGCAGCCTGGGACCGTGGACCACGGTCTACTTCGCGGTCTACGTCGTGGTCTGGGGCTTCATCTACGGGGCGACGGCCATGTCCTCCAGCGCCCTGCCCATCGTGGCGCTGTTCCCGGACGGGCCGGGGCTGAAGTTCTGGGCGATCGTGACCGGGCTGATCGGGCTGGTCTTCGTCTGGTTCAACCGGTACGCCGTCTTCGAGAAGGTCATGACGGTCCTGATCGGCATCATGTTCGTGGTGGTCATGTACGTGGCGATCCGGGTGGTCCCGGACGTCGGGGCCTCCTTCGCCGGACTGCTGCCCGTGCTCCCGGACGGCTCGCTCCTCTACACCCTGGGGCTGATCGGCGGCGTCGGCGGCACGATCACCATGGCCGCCTACGGGTACTGGGTCAACGCCAAGGGCTGGAGCGACTCCTCCTGGATGAAGGTGATGCGCCTCGACAACCGGGTCGCCTACATCACCACCGGGCTCTTCGTCGTGGCGATGCTCATCGTCGGCGCCGAGCTGCTGCACGCCTCGCAGACCGCCCTCACCTCCGGCGACCGCGGGCTGGTCGACCTGGGCGGGGTGCTGGAGGACCGCTTCGGCGCGGGCACCGCCAAGCTCTTCCTGGTCGGCTTCTTCGCCACGTCGTTCTCGTCGCTGATCGGCGTCTGGCACGGGGTGAGCCTGATGTTCGCCGACTTCGTGGAGCGGTTCCGCGCGTCGGCGGCCGCGGGCGAGGACAACGCCGGTCCCGCCGTCGCCGACCGCCAGCAGCGCTCGCTGCCCTTCCGCGCCTACCTCCTCTGGCTGACCTTCCCGCCGATGACGCTGCTCTGGCTGGACGAGCCCTTCGGCCTGGTCATCGCGTACGGGGTGCTCGGCGCGTTCTTCATGCCGTTCCTGGCCCTGACCCTGATCTGGCTGCTCAACTCCTCCCGTACGCCGGGTGAATGGCGCAACGGCTGGATCAGCAACGGGATGCTCGCCCTCTCCGGGCTGCTGTTCGTCGTGCTGTGCGTGCAGCAGGTGCGCGACCTGCCCTGGTGACGGGCGGGGGCCGACGTACCGGCGTAACGCCGCAGCGCCGCCGGGGGAGCGGCGGCGCTGCGGGTTCCGAGGATCGCTGAGCGCTACGGGTTACGGCAGGCTGCGGACGTGCGGGCCGACCGCCTTCGACCAGGCGAACCCGGCCGTCGCGTCCCAGTTCGTCGACCAGGTCATCGCTCCGCGCAGCGACGGGTAGGTCTTCGACGGCTTGAACGAGCCGCAGTTGGTGCCCTTGGTCAGGCAGTCCAGCGCCGCGTTGACGGTCGACGGGCTGACGTAGCCGCTGCCCGCGCCCCGGGTGGAGGCGGGGACGCCGATGCCGACCTGCGACGGGGCGAGGCCGCCCTCCAGCTGGATGCAGGCGAGCGCGGTGAGGAAGTCCACCGAACCCTGCGAGTAGACCTTGCCGTCACAGCCGAGCATCGAACCGCTGTTGTAGTACTGCATGTTGACGACGGTCAGGATGTCCTTGATGTTGAGCGCCGTCTTGAAGTACTCGCCCGAGGTCGACTGCATGTCGATCGTCTGCGGAGCCATCGTGATGACCAGTCCGCTGCCCGCCTTGGCCGACAGCTGGCGCAGCGCCTTCGTCATGTAGGTGGCGTTGAGGCCGTTCTCCAGGTCGATGTCGACCCCGTTGAAGCCGTAGTCCTGCATCAGCGCGTACACCGAGTCGGCGAACGCGGTGGCGGAGGCGTCGTTGTCGACCCGGACCGTGCCCAGCTCGCCGCCGATCGAGATGATGACGTTCTTGCCCTGGGCCTGCTTGGTCTTGATGTCGGCCCGGAACTGGGCGTCGGTGTAGCCGTTCAGCCCGGCCGTGTCCAGGTTGAAGGTGACCTGGCCCTGGGTCGGCGTGGCGTCCGCGAAGGAGACCGCGATGATGTCGTAGTCGGCCGGGACGTCGGTGAGCCTCTGGACGGCCGCGCCGTTGTTGAAGTTCTGCCAGTAGCCGGTGACCGCGTGCTTGGGCACGGCGGGGCCGGGGCCGGGGCCCGTGCCCTCCTTCGCCGTACGGGCGCTGATGGCCGCCGACTTGACCGACTCGCCGGCCGCGTTGGTGGCGCTCACCGAGAACTGGTAGGCGGTGTCCGCGGCCAGGCCCGCGACGGTCGCCGAGGTCCCGGTGGAGGTGGTCGCCTGCACGCCGTTCCGGTACACCTTGTAGCCCGTGGCGCCGGAGACCGCGTTCCAGGACAGGGCGACGGAGGACGTGGTCGTGGCGCCCGCCGTGAGGCCGGCCGGGGCCGCCGGGATGACCGGTCCGGGCTCCTCGCCGCCCCCGCCGTCGGGCCCCGTCACCTCGACGTCGTCGGCGAAGTAGGCGGCCTGCCCGTACCAGCCGTGGGTGTAGACGGTCACCGACGTGGTGTTCGCGCCGGTGGTGAAGCTGGTGGACAGCCTGGTCCAGGAGGAGGAGCCCGGCGTCCAGGTGGAGACGTCCGTGGTCCCCGTGCCGCTCACGCCGAGGTAGGCGTAACCGCCCTGCACCCAGGAGCCGAGCGCGTACGTCGAGTTGGGCTTCACCTTGACCGACTGGGAGCACTTGGCGTTGTCCTGGCCGGCCGGGGTGGCCTTCAGCGCGGACGTCCCGCTGCGCACGGGGGAGGAGACGGCGGCGCCACTGCCCCCGGAACAGGTCCAGTTGGCGAGGCCCGACTCGAAGCCCGCGTTCTTGGCGTTGTTGACGTCGGCGGCCTGGGCGGTGCCGACGAGCCCGGTGACGGTCAGGGCGGCGGCCGTGGCGACGGCCAGGGCGCCACCGAGTACGGGCCGGGAGCGGCGGCGTCTTCTGCGACTGCGGCCTGGTGAGCGTTCCACTGGTGCCTCCGGGGGGAGTTGGGGGGTGCCGGGGATGGGCGGTGCGGTGCAGTGCGCATAAACTGGTCCAGACCAATCAAGTTGTCAAGACCTCTGGCAGTGAAAGGCCGTCCGCGGAGGCGGGCGCGAGGGGGCGCGGCCACCCCCGTACGGGGGTGCCGGGCGGTGGATTCCCGGTCCGGGAGCGGCACCGCGACCGCACTCCGCCCCCCGCACGAGTGATCTTGCGGGAGATCTCCGGGCGGTCACGGAAGCGCCCTTACGAAAAGGGGGGCCTCGTCCCGCAATCCAGGATGACGTGCGCGAATGGATGCACGATCGAGAAGCGGATGCGGGTTTCGGTAACGCTCCGCAGTGGCGGTCGAGTTGAGCGAAATCGATTTCATCCCGTTTAGCACCCGGCCCCCGTTGGAACGGTGTTCGCATGGTGCCGTACTGGTCTCCGATAACTGTTCTCTGCCTGGTGAGACGTGGCTAAAGTGCTGGGTCAGGAGCACGGAGCAGGAGCGATTGCGGTCGGCGTCCCCACGTCGACCGGAGCCGAAACGGGGAGAGCGTGCCGACCGCGATAGCAGTGACGAGCGCAGACCTGGTGCTGCCGCCCACCGACCAGCAGACACCGACCGCCGCTCTGCTCCAGGCCCCCGAGGCCCAGGTGCTGGAGCTGGCGATCGGCGACATGCACCTGCTGCTGGAACAGCACGGGTATGTGATCGCCCTCTACCCCTCGGGCATCCGGCCCGAGCACGAACGCCGCCTCCACTCCATCCGCTCGGTGCTGGAGAGCGACCGGATCGCCCTGGTCAAGGTGGACCTGCCGCCCCTCGGCGTCGCCGTACTGGTCCGCCAGCTGAGGCAGTTGTCCATCTGCGACTTCAGCCCCGGGGTGGTCGCCTCCGCCGCCCGGCTGCTGTCGCACTACATCTACGCGGGCGCCCTCCTCAACTCCGTCGCCCGCCTCGACCGGGTCCCGGTCAGCCTCAAGAGCCACGCCAAGTCCTGGGTCCCCGGGTCCCAGTTCGCCGTGCTCGCCGGCCCCGAGCCGCAGCTGGTGAAAGTGGGTCCGACCGCCGAGCCGCTGGCGGGCCCGGATTTCGGTACGCATCTTCTGGTGGCCAAAGGGAATCTGCAGTCGGAGTGGGTACAGGAGACCCTTGCGCCCGCCTGGAAGGTCCAGGCCATTCACGACACCACGGTCCCGGCCGACTCGCCGCGCTGGTGGGGTACGGGAAAGCTGGTGGAGTTCGCCGCCCACCTCCCGGACCTCTCCGTGCTCTACCAGCTGGTTTCCTCCGTGCGCCGGGAAAAGTGTCACTGGTGCGCCATGGAACTCATCGGGGACCGCTGCGCATTCTGTTCCGCGCCTCTCCCGGTTTCGGAGAACCGCGCGCTGCCCACCGGTGTCCAACACGATGGGGCCGACGAATCGCCGGGCCCCTGACGCGACCGTTCCCCGCCCACCGTCCCCGCCTCACCGTCCCCGCCCCGCCGCCTCCTCCCGGCCGGGGTGGACGCAGCCGTAGATGTAAGCGCGTAACCGCTCCACCGCACACGCCCGTTCCGCAGCACCGCTCACTCTGTCCGCTGTCCGCCCCACGCATCCGATTCGAACGAGGTTGTCCGGACCATGAACTCCCGCCAGCGCCGCGGCGTGATACTCCTGCTCCTGTCGGTCCTGTGCGCCTTCGCGGCCTTCGCCGGCGTGCTCTCGGTGATCAGCGACGTCAACTCGAAGGTCGGACCCGAGGTGACGGCGTACCAGCTGAAGACCAACGTGGCGCCGTACACCGCCCTGAACAGCGGCCAGTTCGAGAAGATCAAGATGCCCAAACGGTGGCTCTCGGAGAACGCCGTGACCGACCTGCGGGAGGTCGAGTCGAAGATCGCGGTGACCGAGCTGCGCCAAGGCTCACTGCTCCAGTCGGACATGATGGTCCGCAAGCCCGAACTCCGCGCCGGTGAGCAGGAGATCGCCATCATGATCGACGCCTCGACGGGCGTGGCGGGCAAGATCACACCGGGCGCCACGGTGAACATCTACGCCACCTTCGCCGGTGAGCAGCAGGGCGACCCGGCCCAGTCCAAGGTCATCGTCTCCAACGCCAAGGTGCTGGACGTCGGCGAGCTCACCGCCCTCGACCCGAGCGCGGACGACCGGGGCACCCGGGCCACCGAGGCCGTGCCGATCACCTTCGCCCTGAACACGCTGGACACCCAGCGTGTCGCCTACGCCGAGTCGTTCGCGGAGCACGTGCGCCTGGCGCTCGTCGCCCCCGGCAGCGACGGCACCATCCGCCCGGGGGACCGCACCTACACGCTCGACAAGGACAAGTGAGGATGGGATGACCACCAGAATCCTCCCGGCCGTCGGCGACATCGACGCGGCCCGCTCCGTCACCACTCTGCTCAGTCAGCTGCCCGACGCCGAACCGGCGACCCCGGTCGGCGACTCCACCCAGCTCATCGACACCCTGGCCCGCCTGGCGGGCGAGGCGCTCGACGAACTGCCCGAGGTGGTGCTGGTCCACGAGCGGATCGGCCCGGTGCCGGCCCTGGAGCTGATCCGGGAGGTGTCGCTGCGGTTCCCCTCCGTCGGCGTCGTCCTGATCACCGCGGACGCCAGCCCGAACCTCTTCGCCAATGCGATGGACTCCGGCGCCCGCGGCCTGGTCACCCTCCCGCTGAGCTACGAGGAACTCGCCAACCGCGTCCAGGCGGCCGCCCAGTGGTCCGCCGGGGTGCGCCGCCACCTCACCGCCGGCAAGGACGTCTTCGCCGGCCCCGGCGGCACGGTGGTCACGGTCACCGGCGCCAAGGGCGGTGTCGGCGCGACCGTCACCGCCATCCAACTCGCCCTGGCAGCCCAGGCTTCCGGCAACACGGTGGCGCTGGTGGACATGGACCTCCAGACCGGGGACATCGCCTCGTTCCTCGACGTCCAGTTCCGCCGCTCGCTGGTCGACCTCGCCCTGATCACCGACATATCGCCCCGGGTGCTGTCCGACGCGGTGTTCTCCCACTCCACCGGCCTCGCCCTGCTCCTCGCGCCCGGCGAGGGCGAACGCGGCGAGGAGGTCAGCGACCGGTCGGCCCGCCAGATCGTCAGCGCCCTGCGCACCCGCTACGAGATCGTCGTCATCGACTGCGGGGGCCAGATGAACGGCGCCAACGCGGCCGCCGTCGAGATGGCGGACGTCGCCCTGCTGGTCACCACCCCCGACGTGGTCGCGGTGCGGGGCGCGAAACGCGTCGTACGGATGTGGGAACGTCTCCAGATCCGCAAGGCGGAGGAGACGATCACCCTCGTCAACCGCTTCACCCGCAACACCGAGATCCAGCCGCCGCTGATCCAGAAGATCACCGGCACCCGGGTCGCCTCGGCGGCGGTCCCCGCGAACTTCAAGGAGCTCCAGGCGTCCATCGACTCCGGACGCCTGCACGAACTGGACGCCAAGAGCACGGTCAAACAGGCGCTCTGGGGCCTGGCCGGAGAACTGGGCATCGTGAAGGAGAGCGCGACAGGCAAGAAGAGCGGCGGTGCCCTGGTCAAACGGAACAGCGGCGCCTTCAAGAACGACCGGGGCTCGATCGGACGCCCGCGCCGCCGGCGCGACGGCTCCGGCCGCGGCCCCGGAGACTCCGAGGGGACGCGTTGAGCGATGACCACCACGAGAACAGCTCGCAGCGGCATACGGGGGCGGATCGCCGCTCTACGTGACCGCCGGGGCCGGGACCGCGGCCAGACGGCCGTCGAGTTCCTGGGCATGACCCCCTTCATCATCCTGATCATGCTGGTGCTCTGGGAGTGCGCCCTCATCGGCTACACGTTCAGCCTCGCGGGCAACGCGGCGGACGTGGGCGCGCGCAAGGGCAGCGGGGCGGAGTTCGCGCCCGGGGCGGCGTGCCGGGAGGGCGCGAGGAAGGACCTGCCCGACGCCTGGGCGGAGAGCGCCGTCGTCACCTGCCGCGGAGGCGGCCGCCTGTACGAGGCCACGGTGAAGCTGAAGGTCCCGGTGCTGGTGCCGGGCCTGTTCGACCTCGACACCGAGATCAAGGGCACGGCCGGATCGCCGATGGAGAAGCAGTCATGGTGACGACACATCCGCACGGCAAGCGCACCCGTCCCGCACGCGCGGAGGCCGACCGGGGCCAGGTCGCCATGGAGTACCTCGGCTTCCTCCCCCTGCTGCTCCTCGTCGCGGTGGCGGCCATCCAGCTCGGCCTCGCCGCGTACGCCGCCGGCCAGGCGGGCACGGCCGCCCGGGCCGGAGCCCGTACGGAAGCCAGCGTGGACGCCCGGGGCAGCGGCGAGAGAAACGCCCGCGACGCGGTGAGCGACTGGGTGGAGGACGGCGGATTCGACTACCGCAGGACCGGCGGCCGGGACATCACGGTCACGGTCGAGGTGAAGGTGCCCTCCATCGTGCCGGGACTGGACGACTGGACGGCCAAGCGGAGCTCGACGATGCCCAACGAGCACGTCGCCTTCGGCTTCTGACCCCCGCCCGCCCGAGATTCCGACCCCGACGACCCGACGAGGAGAGTTACGCACATGAGCCTGCGGGCACGCATGACCGCTCCGGAGGAGCAGGGCGGGGCACGGGAGGACGGCCACATGGTGGCCACCTACCGGGCCAAGCTGCTGGAGGAGATCGACCTCGCGGAGATGTCCTCGCTGGCCGCCGCCGACCGGCGGGCCCGGCTGGAACGCGTCCTCGGCCACATCATCAGCCGCGAGGGCCCGGTCCTCTCCACCGTCGAGCGCTCGCAGCTCATCCGCCGCGTCGTCGACGAGGCGCTCGGCCTCGGCATCCTGGAACCGCTCCTGGAGGACGCCTCCATCACCGAGATCATGGTCAACGGCCCCGACCAGATCTTCGTCGAACGCAACGGCAAGGTCGAACAGCTCCCGATGCGCTTCGGCTCCCACGAGCAGCTGATGCAGACCATCGAGCGGATCGTGTCGACCGTCAACCGCCGTGTCGACGAGTCCAACCCGATGGTCGACGCCCGCCTCCCCAGCGGCGAACGCGTCAACGTGATCATCCCGCCGCTGTCGCTGACCGGCGCGACGCTCACCATCCGCCGCTTCCCGCGCTCCTTCACGCTCCAGGAGATGATCGGCTTCGGCTCACTGGACGAACAGATGCTGGTGCTGCTCGCCGGGCTCGTCCAGGCCAAGCTCAACATCATCGTCTCGGGGGCGACCGGCACCGGCAAGACGACCCTCCTCAACGCGCTCTCCGGGCTGATCCCGAACGCCGAGCGCATCGTCACCATCGAGGACTCCGCCGAACTGCAGCTCCAGCAGAGCCATGTGATCCGGCTGGAGTCCCGCCCGGCCAACGTCGAGGGCAAGGGCCAGATCACCATCCGCGACCTGGTCCGCAACTCGCTGCGTATGCGTCCCGACCGGATCGTCGTCGGTGAGGTCCGAGGCGGCGAGTCGCTCGACATGCTCCAGGCGATGTCCACGGGGCACGACGGCTCGCTGGCCACCGTCCACGCCAACAGCGCCGAGGACGCGCTGATGAGGCTCCAGACCCTCGCCTCGATGTCGGAGGTCGAGATCCCCTTCGAGGCGCTGCACGACCAGATCAACAGCGCCGTCGACGTGATCGTCCAGCTCACCCGGCACGCCGACGGCGCCAGGAAGATCACCGAGATCGCGGTCCTGGACAGCCACGGCCGCGATCCGTACCGCATCGTCACGGTCGCCCGCTTCGACGCTCAGCCGATGTCGGCGGACGGCCGCATCCACGGCGTGTTCCAGTACCTCCCGCTGCCCCGGAGGCTCGCCGAGCGCCTCTACCTGGCCAGCCAGCCCATCCCGCAGGCGTTCGGCGTCGCCCAGTCCGCCGAACAGCTCGCCACCCGAGAGGCGAACTAGGTACCGAGCCATGGACAACGTCAACCTCCCCCTGATCACCGTCGGCGTCACGCTGCTGTGCTGCGTCCTCGGCGTGATGGGCCTGTACGCCTACTCCGGCGGCAAGGCCGACCGCGACGCCCTCGTCGAACGGCTCTCGCACGTCGGGCAGATCCCCGAGGCGGGGCGCGTCCGCCGCTTCAAGGGGCTCGACCGCAGGCTGCGCGCCACCGTGCTCGGACGGAAGCTGGAGCTGAAGCTCGCCGCGACCGGCCTGGACATCACGCCCGGCGAGTTCCTCGTCTACGCGGTCATCGCGATGGCGGGGCTCTGGATGATCGCCTCCTCCCTGCTCGCCGCGTTCTTCGGCCCGGTCGCCGCACTGATCGGTCTCTGGGGCACCAACGCGTTCCTCAACTGGCAGCGGGTCAAGCGCACCGAGCGCTTCATCAACCAGCTCCCCGAGCTCTCCCGCATCCTCGCCAACGCCACCCAGGCGGGCCTGGCCCTGCGCACCTCGCTGTCCATGGCCGCCGAGGAGCTGGAGAACCCGGCCGGCGAGGAACTGGCGCGGGTGGCACGGCGGCTGGCCGTCGGCGAGCCGCTGGAGGACGCGCTGAGCGAGCTGACCGACCGCCTCCCCTCCCGCGAACTCGTGGTCCTGGTGACGACGCTGGTCCTCTCCAACCGGGCGGGCGGTACGGTCGTCAGCTCGCTGCGCAACCTCACCGAGACCTTGGAGGAGCGCAAGGAGACCCGCCGTGAGGTCAAGACCCAGCTCTCCCAGGTCACCGTCACCGCCTACGCCGTCCCCATCTTCGGCATCGGCGCGATGCTCCTGATGAACGCGGTCATGCCCGGTGCGCTGGACCGGATGACGGGGGCCTTCATCGGCCAGGCGGCGGTGGTCGTGGCCATCGTCCTGTACGCGATCGGGTTCGTCGTGATCCGCCGCCTGTCCCGCATCGACGTCTGACGAGCTGAGGGGAAGAACCGCCATGGACCTGCTGCTAGCTCTCGTCGTCGGCCTCGCCGTGTACGGGGCCATCCACGGCATCCGGATGTACCGGGCCGACGCCGAACTCCCCGGCGACCTCGCCGTCGCCCTCGAATCCGGGGCCACCCGCACCGGCGCGGTCGGCTCCGGCATCGACCGCCTCGGCATCCGGTGGGCCCCCGCGGTCCTGCGGATGATGGGCCCCAAGGCCGTCAACAAGAAGCGCCGCCAGATCGACCTGGCGGGCAACCCCGGCGGCCTCACCATCGACCGCTACGCCGCCCGCCGTGCGGTGTACGGGGCGCTGGGGCTGCTGGGCGCGTTCTCCATGCTCCTGCGCGGCCAGCTCTTCCTGGCCCTCCTGATGGTCGCCTTCGGCCTGTTCTGGGTGGAGGCCGGCATCTGGTCGGCGATCCGCGTACGCCGCGAGCACATCGAACGCACCCTGCCGGACTTCCTCGACGTCCTGGCCGTCGTCGTCTCCGCCGGACTCGGCTTCCGACAGGCGCTGGACCGGGTCGCGGAGAAGTACGAGGGCCCCTGGTCCGACGAACTGCGCATCACCCTGCGCCAGATGGACATGGGCGTCAGCCGCCGCCAGGCCTTCGAGGAACTGCGCAGACGCAACGACTCCGAACAGGTCGCCATGTTCGTCACGACGCTCCAGCAGGGCGAGGAGCTGGGCGCCCCGATCGTCGAGACGCTGATCCAGATCGCCAACGACATGCGCCGCACCGACGCCCAGAACGCCCGCCGCAAGGCGGCCAAGGCGGTCCCGAAGGCGACGTTCGCGGTGACCACGTTCCTGCTGCCCGGCACGCTCCTGCTGCTCACGGTCGGATTCGTGTACGGAGCCGACGTCGACTTCGGGGCACTCACGGGCGGGTGACATGAACGACGGGCGGGATGGGGACGGAGACCCAGAGGCCGTACGGGACACGCGACGGAGGTGACAGGCGCATGGCATACGAGCTCGGCAGCGCACAGCCGGGGCTGACCGCGGAACTGACCCGCGCCCACACCGGCACCCCGGCCCGCCCGGCGTTCGCCATCCAGGTCAACGCGCTCCAGGCGATGTGCCGCCAGGTCTTCGGCTTCCGGCTGGCGATGATCGCGATAGCGACTCCGTACGCCATCAGCCACACCGCCCCCGGCCTGCCCACCTGGTTCATCGGCGCGGCGATCCTGGTCACCTTCATGGGCTCGTACCTGCTGTTCCGCGACTGGGAGCGCTTCGGCCCGGTCCTCCTGCGCCACCCCTGGCTGCTGGCCGTCGACGTGTTCTTCGGCGCGCTGCTGCTGATCACGGCGACCCCCGAGTCGACCCTCGCGTACGTCACCGTCTGCACCCCGCTGCTGGCGGGCCTGATCCACGGCTGGCGCGGCGCGGCGGTCTTCGCGGCGCTCCAGGTGGTCATCGTCTTCGGCGTGTACGCCAGCGTCCCGAAGCTGGAGAGCAGCGGGGCGACGGCCCTCCTCCTCCCCGGCTTCTGCGTGATCGCGGGCGCGGTCGGGGTCACCCTGCGCAACCTGCTCCTGCGCTTCGGGACGGCCACCCAGGCGCTGACCGAGACCCGGGCGCGGCTGGCGGTGAACGAGGCGGTGGAGGGCGAACGCACCCGGCTCGCACGGGAGATGCACGACTCGGTCGCCAAGACCCTGCACGGCCTGGCGCTGGCCGCCGACGGTCTGGCGGGCTCGGCGGACCGCATGGACCCGCCCACCGTGAAACTCCAGGCGGAGCTGGTCGCGCGGGCCGCCCGCCGGGCCGCCGCCGAGTCCCGGGAACTGCTCACGGACCTGCGCCGGGAGCAGGGTCTGGAGGGCGGCGTCGACCTGGTCGCCGAACTGGCGGCCCAGGCGGAGGACTTCACCGCCCGCCACCCCATCACGGCCACGTTCCGCCGCCTGTCCGAGGAGACCCCGGTCCCGCCGGTCCCGCAGGCGGTGGCCCGGCAGCTCCTCACGGTCGCCTCGGAGGCCATGGAGAACGCGCACCGCCACGCCTCCCCGACGTACCTGATCGTCCTCGCGGGCGTGAAGGGCGGCATGCTCCGCGTCACCGTGTACGACGACGGCCGCGGCCTGCCCGCCGGAACGACGCTGGAAGCGCTGCGCCGGGCGGGCCACTTCGGCCTGGTCGGCATGGTGGAGCGGGCCGCGTCGATCGGGGCCCGGATCAGGATCGGCCGGGGGAAGGCGGAGAAGGGGACGGAGGTACGGGTGGAGCTCCCGCTGGCGGCGCTGGCGAGCCGGTCCGCGGAGAACCCGCCGCAGGCTCCCCGGCCCGCCGCGGCACCCGCATCCGTACCTGCTTCCGCACCAGCGCCCGCAAGGGCACCAGTACCAGCGCCAGCACCCAGGACGGACACGCCACTCACCCGTAACCCTCGACCTTGAGAGGAGGTCGCAGCATGCCGGACGAAGTCTCCCCTGCGCCGAACCGCTACGGGGCGGCGGCTCACCGCCCCGCCCCCCAGCACCCGTCGCCCATCCCGCTCACCCCGGCCCCCGACCCCCGGAACACCGCGATCCCGTCCCCGTCCCCCTTCTTCCCGGGGCCCGCGGCTCCGGCCGCCGAACGCCTCCGGGTGGTGGTCGCGGACGACAACCCGGTGGTCCGGGCGGGCCTGGGCGTACTGCTCTCCGGCCGGGCGGACATCCAGGTGGTCGCGGAGGCGGCGGACGGGCGGGAAGCGTACGAGAAGACGCTCGAACACCGCCCCGACGTGGTCCTGCTGGACGTCCGTATGCCCGGTGTGGACGGCATCTCGGCCCTGCCGCACCTGGTCGGCATCGCGCCCGTCCTGATGCTGACGTACAGCCGCGAGAGCGAGATCGTCCACGAGGCGCTGCGACTGGGCGCGGGCGGCTACTTGGTGCACGGCGAGTTCACGGCGAACCAGCTGGTCCAGGCGGTACGCGACACGAAGGACGGCCGCGCCAACTTCACCGTGACCGCCGCGGACGCCCTCCTGGCCCACATGCGCCACGGCACGCCGCCCCAGCGGGGCCCGCTCCCCGAGGGCCTGGGCTCGGCGCTGGCGACGGCACCGGCGCCACCGCGCCCGCACACTGCCGAACCTTCGGAAAGCCTTTCGCAACTGCAACCAGTTGTGGGACAGTCTTCTGTATCCGGGGGGTTGGTATCCGCCCCCAACAGGCAGCAGTACGGGCTGAGTTCGAGGGAGGTGGAGGTCATGGACCTGATTGCGTCCGGAATGAGTAATCAGCAGATCGCCGCCACCTGCTTCATCAGTGAGAAGACGGTCAAGAACCACATCAACCGCATCTTCACGAAGCTCCACAGCACGACCCGCAGCGAGGCGATCGCCCACTGGCTCGGCACCGCGCCCCGGAACCCCGGGCGGCAGCCATGACCGAGCGGTGGGGCAACGGGGGGACCCAGAAAGCCCTTTGGGCCCGGGAATGGGCCCACGGGCCCTCTGTGGGAGTGCGGGTTCCCCCCTATGTTTCTCATGTCGCCAGCGGCACCGGCCAGGAGGAAGCCGGTAACGAGGGCGGCACCGCAGAAACGTGCGAGTCGGCCGGCAACCGGTCGGCCGAACCCGGAGGGGAACACCATGTCGGACATCACCCTGAAGACCGCCGTCCGCGTCAACGGCTGGGCCAACACCGCCGTCAGCGCCATCCAGAAGCGCTACGCGGCGAAGGACCGGGGGCAGACGGCGTTCGAGTACCTGGGGATCATTCTGGTGGTCGTGGCGATCATCGGGGCGATCGCGGCCTCCGGGATCGGCGGGAACATCTCCAGCCGCATCGACGGACTGGTGACCTCCATCGTCTCGGGCTGATGCGCAAGCGCCACCACGGCGACGCAGGGCAGGCCTTCCCCATCTACATGATGATGGTGGCGGGCCTGCTCTTCCTTGCGTTGGCCTTCTTCGCCGTCGGCAAGGCCTCGGCCCTGCGCAACGGCTCCCAGGGTGCGGCGGACGCCGCCGCGCTCGCCGCCGCCCAGAAGGCGCGCGACGACTTCGGGACGGGCTTCTACGCCTCGCTCCCCACCAACATGCTGGACGTGTTCCTCAACGCGCCCTTTGCTACGCCCTGTTACGAAGCGGATCGTCTGGCGGCGGCCAACGACGCCACAAAGGAATCGTGCTATCCGACTCCTGGATATCTGCGCGACCGGATCACGGTCGAGGTCCAGGGCCTGAAGGCGGTCGACTCTTCGGTCCTGCCCGGCTCGGAGAACAAGAAAGCCAAGGCCGAGGCCACCGCGCTCATCGAGTTCCGCTGCCCCAACCCCAAGGCTGTCGACTTCAACAGCGACGGGGTCCAGGACCTCTTCATCTTCACGTGCCGGAACGGCAAGATCCTCAAGATCGCGCCCGGCAGCCCCCCACCGTGGGAGAGCGTGAGCAGGACTCTCTTTGACGTGCGGTTGGTCGACCAGTGACAGCGAAGCGAACGACGAGTAGAGGAATCGGACCATGAGCATGCGGCGGACCACGACGACCAGAAGGGCTATGGCGGCTGTCGGCATGACGGCTGCTCTGGCCCTTGCTCTCGCCGGCTGCGGCGACGACGGAGGCGAGAAGCCCGGCGACGAGGGCTCCAGCGCGCCGTCCGCCCCGGCCAGCCCCTCCGCGGAGGACAAGGGCGAGGCGCAGCAGGAGGACACGGCTGCGGGCGAGAACGTGGACCCGGATGTGAAACTCGCGGAGACGCGCGGGCAGGGCGGCCTGGTTCTGGTCGTCAACGAGGTCAAGCGGGACTCCGGCGGATTCCTCACCGTGCAGGGCGCGATCACCAACGAGGGGGACCAGGCGCGAACCACCTCGGGCTGGGCCGGCTCGGAGGTGAACATCGTGAACAAGAACCCCAACTCGGTCGCCGGTGCGACGCTGGTGGACAAGGCGGGGAAGAAGCGTTACTACGTGCTGCGGGACACCGATTCCCGCTGCCTGTGCACCACGGCGATCACGTCCCTCGCCCCCGGCAAGACGGCGCCGATCTTCATGCAGTTCCCCGCCCCGCCGCAGGGCACGACCGAGGTCGACTTCAACCTGCCGACCTTCGCCACCACCTCCCTGAAGATTTCTGGGTGAAGGCGGCCATGAAGACCACCCAGCGCCCCCGGGCGGCGCGCAGCGTAGGGCAAGCCGTCGCGGTCGCCGTGCTGATCGCCGGCACGACGCTGCTCGGCGCGTCACCCTCGTACGCCGACGACGGCCCGAGCGTCCCGCCCGGTACGGAGGCCACGTCGGAGCCACCTGTCCCCGTCGACCCGAACGACCCCGACCTCAAGATGCCGGAAGGAGGCACCCTCGCCCCCGGCCGGGTCCTCGACATCGTCCAGGTCGTCGAGGACCTCGGCGGCGAGGAGCGCCGCGAGGACAGCAACGCCGACATCAAGTTCGCACTCCAGGCGGAAGTCCTCTTCGGCAAGGACAGCGCGAAGCTGGGCTCGGCGGCCAACGCCCGTATCGCCGCCATCGCCGAGGAGATCAAGAAGCAGAACGCGACCAAGGTCCGCGTCTTCGGCTTCACCGACAACCTCGGTTCCTCGGCCCACGGGGACGTCCTGTCCAAGCAGCGGGCCGACGCCGTGCACGGGGTCCTGTCGAAGCAGCTCGGCCCCACGGTCACGTACGAGATCCGGGGCTACGGCGAGCAGTACCCGATCGCCAGCAACAGCAACGAAGAGGGCCGGAAGAAGAACCGCCGCGTGGAGGTCTCCTTCCCGCGCGGAGAGGGGTCCTGACCCCTCCCCAACCGGGCGCCCGGACCGCCGGGCGGCGCACCCCGCACCTCGAAACCCGCGCCCGCCGGCGTTCTCCCACGACGGCGGGCGCGGGCGCGTCCGCCGAGGGCGCACCGCCAGGGCAGAATCCGGCCGCGTGCTCTCCGAACCCGTCACCCGAACGGCGGACCCTCGTTGGTGGTGTGGGCCGGAATCCGGACTGCCCGGCGTAGCAGACTGTGACACGCCGCGCACCGTCGGCACCCGCACAGGTAGGCGGGGGCCGCGACGCGCATACGAACAGTCGTCGAGGAAGGTGTGATGGGTGTGGAGGCCCACGCGACGAACGAACGCGTGACGGGACGCAGGTGGACGGTGCGGCTGGACCCGGTCGGCCGTGGTCGTGCCGACGTACGCGTCTCGTGCAGCCGCCCGGCCTGCGCCGCGCAGGTGCTGCCCTCCGCCGCCGCCGGCCGTACGGCCGCCGTCGCGCACCTCAAGGCCCACCTGCGCGCCGGCCCCGCCCCCCGCCCCTCCGCGCACTGCGCCTGCCGGGCCGAGGAGTGCCATACGCACATCCGCCCCGCCGGACCCCGTGAGCGCCCCGTCCCCTGGCGGTGCGGGGGAGCGGTCGTCCTGGCCGTCATCACGGACCGGGAAGGGCGCTGGTGGCAGGTCATGGAGTGCTGCTCGCGCTGCGCCGCCGCCCACCCCGCCGCGAAGGTCGTCGCCACCGCGCCTGCCGCCGAGGCACCGGCGAGGAGCGACGGGTTCCGGGCCGACGCCGCAGCGCCCGCAGCCCTCGCGCCGACCTTCTCGGCGGCCGGCCCGCACTTCTCGCACAGCGCCGCTCCCACCGCCGTCCCCCAGCAGGCGTCCGCGCCCCGCTCCGCCCCCCGGTCCGCGAGGCCGCCGCGGAAGCGCCCCCCGCGAGGGAGGATCGCTCAGCGCCTCGTCCCGCACGACCTGCGGCCCGTCGCGCTGCGGGACGAACTGACCGAGCTGGGCGAGCTCTTCCGCGCCTACCAGGCCCGCACCGAACCCGACCTCGCGATGCTCGCCGACCTCCACGCCCGTAAGGCGGAGGCCTTCAACGCCTGGGCCGAAGTCACCGCCGACACCGGGCTGCGACTCGACGCCCAGCGCGCCGAACAGGCCGCCGCCACCGCCCGCCTCCAGCATCTGCACCGCATCGGCCAGGCCCCGGACGGCGAAGGGCCCGCTGTCGCACGGCTGCTGACCGCCCCCGCGCAGTGGAACCACGCCCGGGCCGTCCTGGCACACGTGGCCCAGAACGCCCCCCTGCCGGGAGCCGAGGCGCGCCTGCTGGTGGTGATGGTGACGCTGCGCACCGCGCAGGCCGGGGTCGGCAACCTGGTCGGGCAGGACATCAAGGGGCTGCCCCTGCGGGATCCCGAGCACCTGGTGGGGCAGTTGGTGGAGTCCGGCTGGCTCGGCATCTCCGGGACCGTCGAGGAACTGATCGCCTCCCGCCCGGAGAACCCCACCCGGATCAGCGTGCCGTCCCTCACACCCGAGGAGGACGACCCGGGACCGTTCACGTTCGGCAGGAAGCTGCGCCCCAAACTCAGCGGATGGGCCCAGCGGGTCGTCGGGGAGAAGAAGCTCCGCAAGGGCAAGACCGAGGCCGACGTACGACTCCTCGCCCTGGCCCTGGCCACCGGGGCAGACGGCGAAGGACGGCTGGGGCCCGGAGGAGAGGGCCTCGGCCTGGACGCCCTGGCCTCCTGGTGCGTCGTCGACCCCGGTGACCTGCCGCAGCTCGTGGACCGGCTGACCGCTGCGGACTGGCTGGCGGAGTCCGATGTCACCGACACCCTCCTGACCGGCCGGCTGACCGAACGCGTCCTCCCGCTCGGTTGCCCGCTGACCTGAGCAGCAGAGCGCGAGCCGTCCCCGGAGACCCGGGCGGCCCGGGCCGCGGGCCTCAGGACACCCCGAGCTGCGCTCCGGCGGCAGCCCGGCGACGGTGACGGCCGGCCGGTGGACCGCCGGATCCGGCTTGCAGGTACGGGCGTCCTCCGCGGACAGGGCTGTTCTCCATGCCCTACTTGACCGTGATCGACCCCACGAACGCGTCCAGGTCCTCCGCGTCCACCGCGTCCTTCACCGCGTTCAGGCGCACCACGAACGGAACGCCCTTCGAGTCCACCCCCGCGACCAGGACCCCGGTCATCGGTGTCCCCCTGTTCGGGGTGTCCTCCTGGCCGTCCGCCGTGAAGTCGTAGTCGATCCGGCGTGCTTCGCGGGCCTCGCCCGCGTCGTCCGGGCCCGCGAGGCGTACGTCGTCCGTCGCCCTGCGGGTGGAGTTGAGGCCGATGCCCGCGCCCGCCGCTGCCGCCGCCCCGGCCGGGTCGTGCACGCCCGTGGCGAAGTCCAGCTGGACCGAGACCATGCCGGTCCGGATGCCGTCCTCCTCCTTGAGCGCCACGGCCGCGTTGGCCTTGGCCCGCTCGGCCGCGGGCTGCTCCGCGTACCCCTCGTTCCTCGGGTAGCCGACGCTCAGGCTGCCGGTCTCCAACGTGCCCCAGCCCTCGGGCACGGAGGCCTTGCCCGCGCCGCCGCCGCATCCGGTCAGCAGGACGGCCGCCCCCGCGACGGCCCCGGTGGCAGCCGTCATCCGCCGCAGGGCGTTCCGCACGGTCCGCGTCCTGGCACTCATCGTCGTACTCATCGACTCCGTCACCGCCCGTTCAGTTCGCGCAGTAGCTGTACGGAAGATACGTGCGCGCGTCGCCCCGCGGGGCCCCGAGGAACTGTGCGTCCGTGAGCGTCTCCTTCTTCTCCTCCGTGGAGAGGGAGAACCCGAGGCTCATCCCGAGGGAGATCTCGAAGCCGAACTCCTGGGCGTCGCTCTCGCCCGTGTACCGCATGGTGCTGGACAGCCCGTCCTCGAACATCAGCTGCTGGAACGGGTCGTTGCCGTCCGGGCGGTTCTCCATACCGTGGTCGCCGAAGAGGTACTCGAAGGGGGCCGTGTTGTTGCCGGAGCCGTCCAGCCACTGTTCGGCGACGCCCCGCTTGGCCTCGGTCGCCGCGTCCGTGTCCTTGCCGAAGACGATCGAGTTCGTCACCACGTCGATGCCACTCCCGCCCGAGGAGTCCGACGCGCTGCCCTTGCCGCCGCGCTTGTCCTGGCCGCTCTCACCGTTGTCGCCGCCGACCTCGACCTTGCCGGACGTCGAGCCGCTCTCCACCGTCTGCGTCATGTCGATGCGGACGATCTTCCCGGTCTTCTGGTCGCGGGTGACGGTGATGGCGCCGGTACGGTTCTGCTTGCCGCCCACGGTGCCCTTGACCGGGCCCACGTTCCCGCCGGCCTTGCCCTCCAGTTCGAGCTTGGCGGTGTACGTGGACGACTCGTTGCCGTTCACGTCGTCCTTGGTGATCGTCACCTCGGGCGAGAACTTCGCCTTGCCGCCGAGTTTCGCGCCCAGCTCGTCCTCGTCGCCGCCCTTGACGGAGAGGCCGCCGTCCGCGTAGGCGTTGAGGCCGACGGTCGAGTAGGAGATCTTCTTGTCGCCGATCTTCTTCTCGATGTCCTCCTTCTTCTCCGCCCACTTCATCGCGGAGTACCAGCCCCCGCCGTAGCCGCCGCTGTGCTTGGTGGAGGTCTCCCACATCTTCATTTCCTCGATGTCGTCCCGCATCTGCTGAGCCTCCTCCTCGCTCGCGAAGATCCAGGTGTCACCGTTGGTGATCTTGATGCCGCCGCCGATGTCGACATCCGCCTTGCCCAGGCTGCCGAGCTTGACGCCCGGCGTGCTGGCGGTGGCCCCGGCGGACGCGGCGTCGGTGAACGTCATCGAGACGACCTTGTCCTTCCCGTCGACCGTGCCGTCGCCGTTCACATCGGTGGCGGCCTGGGAGACCTTCTGCTGGAAGCCGTACTCCTCACCCCACTCGAACCAGCCGATCTTGACCTTCCCGCCCGCCGTGTCCGAGATGCTGGACACCTGGCACATCTTGGGTTCGTAGTCCGCGTCCGTCTTCGGCTGCGCCTCTGGGTCCTGGCCGCCGGACGCGCAGGAGCCGCCGCCACCGGCCAGCGAGCTGATCGCGCACCGCAGCCGCTCTCCGATCTTGCCGCCGACCCCGGCCATCGCCATCGCGCCGATCAGCATCGTGACCAGGACGACGAGGCCCAGGTACTCCATCGCCGTCGCGCCGCCGTCCCGCCAGTTGTACGAGTACCGGGGCGGCTCCGGGGTGCGTGTGGCGCGCTCCTCCAGCAGCCGGTCGACGGCCACCCCCGACGCCGCGCCCGCCGCCAGTGAGACGGCAGGCATGAGCACGCCCTCGATCCCGACGACGTCGCCGGCGACGGCGAAGCCGTACAGCAGCCCGGCCAGGGGTACGGGCAGGGCCGCGAGCAGATACACCGTGCGGGAGGACTCGCGGTGCTCCTCGGGGAGGATGCGGGTCGCCGCCAGCACCGTCAGCAGCGTCACGACGAGGGCGGGCAGGTGCAGCAGGGCCAGCCTCCAGCCGAACGCCTCCAGCCGCTCCCCGGTGGCCAGCAGATCGACCAGGACCCGGCTCATGACGAACCCGAGGGCGAGGTAGACCAGGCCGCCGATCACCCAGCTCCGGGTCAACGCGAAGAAGCGGCTGCCCTGTCGGCGCTGGTAGGGGACACCGGAACCGGCGATGCCGTGGCGTCCCAGCGGCATGTGCCCCGCGCTCCGGTCTCCCCGGGCCACGCCCCGGCCTCCGCCCCCGTCACCGCTCACGGTGCACCCTCTCCTCGACCCGCGCGTGTTGCCGACGGCCGAGAGCGTACGGCCGAAAAGCTGCCCGGGCCCGGGCCCCCGGTCCCAAAGCCGGGCCCAAGTCCGGGGGGCCTCCTGTCTTTTGCGCGGGGCCGTGGTGGCCGTTCCGCTGGGGGCCGTCCGTGGGTCCGTGGGCCCACGCAGCCCCGGCCGCCGCTCAGTACGCTCGGAGGTCCGGGGGTCGCCGACCACGACACCGCGCGAAGACGAGAGCGATGGGGGTGGGCGTCGATGGGTGCCGGATTCTTCTACTCGTACCACCTCGGCTGGACCCGGCTGGACGCCCGCACCCTGCTGGGCGATCTGGAGGCCGCGGGGCTCCGCCCGGTACACCCGGTGACCGGCCGTACGGTGCTCGTCAGCCTCGACTCCGCGTCCCTCGGGGCCCGTTCGCCCGTCACCCGCGAGCAGTTGCTGTCCCTCGCCGGTCTCCAGCGGCTGCATGAGGTCGGGTTCCGGTTGTGGACGGACGGGGGCTTCGACCTCATGGTGCGCATCCGGCGGGCCCGGGCCGGTGTCGTCGCCGTCGAGTTCTCCGTGGGGGAGCTGCCCGAGCCGGAGCGGGAGCACGCGGTGGGCGCCATCCGGCGGACCGTCGGACGGGCCTCGGTGCTGTGCATCGGCTTCGTCGTCGACCGGGCGGGCGCGACGGCCGCCACCGACTGGGACGGCGTCGTCATCGAGGGCGCCGCTCACCTCGACGCCTGGCCGGACACGGTCGCCGTTCGGGACGAGACGGCGGCCCGGCACCCGCAGCTGGCGGTGGTGGACGCGGTGGAGATGTCGCCGTGGAAGGTGTTCGGGAACGAGGTGCTAGGCGGGGTCTGACCCGGGCGGCCCCCGCTGCCCGTGGCACGGCGTACCCGCCGCCGACGTCATAATCGGCCGTATGTCCGATCACCGGCCCCTCACCCGGGCGCCCGCCGACCCGGCCCCCCGCACTCCCGGTGGGTCCCGGGTCGCCGCCGCGTTCCGGGCCGCCGCGCCCGCCCTCGCGGTCTACGCCGCCGTGCGGGCCCTGGGGCTCCTGGCCTTCTGGGCGGCCGCCTCCGCCGCCGGGAAGGACCCCCTGGGGCCGCTCAGCGGACGCTGGGACTCCGTCTGGTACCAGCGCATCGCCGAGAACGGCTACCGCTACACCGTCACCCTCCCGGACGGCTCCGTCCACTCCGATCTGGCGTTCTTCCCGCTGCTCCCGGCCCTGGAACGCGCCGTGTCCGCCGTGACTCCGCTCACCCTCGGCGGCGCCGGACTCCTGGTCGCCTGGACCGCCGGGCTGCTCGCCGCCTGGGGCATCTTCGCCGTCGGCGCCCAGCTGCGCGGACGGCGTACGGGGGTGGTGCTGGCCGCGCTGTGGGGCGTCTATCCGACGGCGTTCGTCCAGTCGATGGCGTACACCGAGACGCTGTTCACCGCGCTCGCCGCCTGGGCGCTGTACGCCGTCCTCAAGGGCCGCTGGATCGTCGCGGGCGCGCTGTGCGTCCTGGCGGGGCTCACCCGGCCCTCGGCCGCCGCCCTCATCGCGGCCCTGGCGATCACCGCCGCCGTCACCCTCGTACGGGAGTACCGCGAGACGCACCGCGCCGGCCCGGTGCTCCGCCGCAACGCCCGGATGATCGCGGGAGTGGCCCTCGCGCCGCTGGGCTGGCTGGCGTACGTGGTGTTCGTGGCCGTACGCGAGGGCAGCCCGGTCGCCTACTTCGACGTCCAGGCGCAGTGGGGCAACAACATCGACGGCGGCCGTGCGCTCGCCGCCTTCATCGCGGGGCTGCCGTGGCCCGCCGCCCTCGGCCTGTGCGCGGCCCTGGGGCTGCTGGGGTGGCTGGTGGTCCTCTGCGTACGGCAGCGGCAACCGCTCCCGGTGCTCGTCTACGCGATCACGATCGTCGTCATCTCGCTGATCGGCGCCGGATACTTCGGCTCCCGGCCGCGGCTGATGATGCCCGCCTTCCCGCTGCTGCTCCCGCCTGCCGTCGCCCTGCTGCGGCTGCGCACCACGGGCCGCACGGCCGCCGTACTCGCCGCCCTCGCCTGCGCGTCCGCGGCCTACGGAGCCTGGACCCTGCTGGGCGCGGGCCCGCCGTAGGCCCGCACCCTCCTAGCGGGTTTCCGGCGCGGTGGCCGACGCCGCCTTCAGCTCCAGCCGCACGCCCGGCCGCACCCCCCACCGCTCCATCGCCCCGGCCTCCGCCTCCACCACGTGCCGGGCCCGCAGCCGGGGCAGCCCGAGGCGGCCCGGCTTCATCGTGGTGACCGCCAGGACCGTGAACGCCCGGTCCAGGTACGCCACATCGATGGGGAACCGCATCCGGAAGGTGTGCACACTCCCGCACGGGGTGAGCATCATCGCCCCCTCGATCCCGTCCCGCCCGAGCAGCCCCTTGGTACGGGCCCGGTACGAGGCGGCTATCCGCAACGGCACCCCCCGGGCCCCCGTCCCGGGCCCCGCTCCCGCCCCGGCCCCGGCCCCGGCCCCGGAGTCCGTGTCGACCGTCAGCGTCCCGTCGCCATCGCGCCATGTCCTCATGGGCACCGACCGTAGCGCCCGGCGGACGCGCCCGGACCCCGAACGGCGACGCTTGGGTCCCGGTCGGCCGCTCTGGGTCCTCGGGCCCACGACCCCAGGTCCCGAACCCCGTTAGGGTCGCCCCGTGGACGCCGTGCTGCTCGCCCTCGCCGCGGTCTGGGGTGCCGTCACCGGACTGCTGATCCCGCGTGCCGCCTACCGGTTCGCCGTCGAGCCGGAGGAGCCCTGGCGCACGGCGTGCCCCGCCGGCCACCCGCTCACCGGTCCGGCCCGCGGCTGGCTCGGCCCGGCCCGCTGCACACCCTGCGCCGCCCCGGCCGCCCGGGTCCCCGACACGCCCGCCCCCGAATCGCAGGCTCCAAGAACGCCCGACCCGCATGCCCCCGCCCCGGCCCCGGAACCGCCCGCCCCGCAGTCGCGAGCCCCCGCCGCCCCGGTCCCGGGAACCCCCGTCCCCGCAACCTCCGCCTACGCCCCCAACACCCTCGCCCCCCTCGTCACCGTCCTCGCCTGTGTCGCGCTCGCCGCCGCCACCGGGGCCCGGCCCGAGCTCGTCGGGTGGCTGGCGCTGGCCCCCGTCGCCGTGCTCCTCGCCGTCGTCGACCGGCGGGTCCACCGGCTGCCCGACCCGCTGACCCTGCCGCTCGCGGCCGCGGCCGTCCTGCTGCTCGGCGGGGCCGCGCTGCTCCCGGGGCACGCCGGGTCCTGGACCTCCGGGCTGCTGGGCGGGCTGGCCCTCGGCGGCTTCTACCTGGTGCTCTTCCTGATCAACCCGAACGGCATGGGCTTCGGCGATGTGAAGCTCGCGCTCGCCCTGGGCGTCGTCCTCGGGTGGTACGGCTGGACCGTGCTGTTCCTGGGCGGGTTCGCCGGGTTCCTGTTCGGGGCGGGGTACGGACTCGCCCTCGTGCTCCTGCGCCGGGCGGGGCGCAGGACCGGCATCCCGTTCGGCCCGTTCATGATCGCCGGGGCGCTGACCGGAGTGCTGCTGGGGGCCCTGGCCGGGTAGGAGAGTGGGAAGGGTCGCGCCCTTTCCCCGGGCGGCCCGGGGAGAATCCGTTCGCGTGCTCGGGGCCCGCCTGACACGATTCCCCCATGTCCGACCCATCCGCCTCCGCCCCGAATCCCGCCCCCGCCGAGCCGCCCTCCGGCCCCGACTTCGACTCCGCGGCCTCCCGCGACCGGTTCGAGGCCCTCGTGGCCGAGGCCGACGCCGTGTCCGTGGACGGGTGGGACTTCTCCTGGCTCGACGGCCGCGCCACCGAGGAACGTCCCTCCTGGGGGTACGCCCGCGCGATGGCCGACCGGCTCGGCCGGGCCCACGCCGCGCTCGACCTCCAGACCGGGGGCGGCGAGGTGCTGGCCTCCGCGCCGAAGCTGCCGCCGGTCACCGTGGCCACGGAGGCGTGGCCGCCCAACATCGCCCGCGCCACCGCCCTGCTGCACCCGCTCGGGGCGGTGGTCGTCGCCGACGAGGACGAGCCGCCGCTGCCCTTCGGCGACGCCGCCTTCGACCTCGTGGTCAGCCGCCACCCGGTCACCACGTGGTGGGAGGAGATCGCGCGCGTGCTCGCCCCCGGCGGCACGTACTTCTCGCAGCAGGTCGGCCCGGCCAGCGTCTTCGAACTCGTGGAGTACTTCCTCGGCCCGCAGCCGCCCGAGGTCCGTCGCGGACGGCACCCCGAGGACGCGCGGGCCGCCGCGACGGCGGCCGGCCTGGAGGTGGTGGACCTGCGCTCGGAGACCCTGCGCACCGAGTTCCGCGACATCGGCGCGGTGGTCTACTTCCTGCGCAAGGTGATCTGGATGGTGCCCGGCTTCACCGTCGAGGAGTACCGTCCCCAACTGGCCGCTCTGCACCGGAAGATCGAGACGGAGGGGCCGTTCCTCGCCCGCACCGCCCGCTTCCTGATCGAGGCCCGCAAGCCCCGGTGACGTCGGCCGGATCCCGTACCACCGGTCAACCCGCTTACCCCGTACGTCAGTTCAGCCGTGTCTCGGAGGCAACGGGATCGTGCGGGCCACCGTCCTACCCTGCGAGGGGCACGCACAGTGAAGGAGTGGGAGCGGGCATGACCGTGGAGAGGGAAGACTGTGCGGGGCCCGCCGGGCGCGCGCGCCAGGGCAACGCCGACTGGCTCACGGGGGCCAGGATCACCGCCGTCCTCGGCGTCTACTACCGGCCCGAGGGCCGGGCGGGCGAGCCGGAAGCCGTCGAGTTCGTCCTCGCGGAGGACCAGTCCGTCCTGCTGACCTGCGCCTCCGACCGGACGCTGCGCGTCACCCCGGGCGCCTGGCCGCGGTTACCCGACTGGTGCGTACCGGCGAGCCAGTGGCACCACGCGCCGCCCGCGCTCCTGCCGCCGGTGCCGTACGGGGGAGCGTGGACGGTCGTCGGGACCCAGGAGGTCAGGGACGGTTGCGGCGAGGTGCTCCAGGCCGTCATCCGGTGCCGGGAAGGGGACTTCGTGGTGGTCGCCGGAGACACGATGGCGATCCGCTTCGACCCGCGCCCCTGAGGCGTACCGGCTGCGCCTCTGCCCGCGCTCCCGACGGCGTCCCCGCCTCGCGCCCCGCCTCCGTACGCACGTACACGCGCCCCAGCCCTACGCGTGCGGCCCCACCGCCACCGGGCCGACCGTCAGCTCCGCCGTCCCCTCCATGATGGCGGCGACCCGCTCCACCTGCTCCTCCAGGTCCCGCAGCCGCGCCCCGGACAGCGGCTTCAGCGGTTCCACCGTCACCGCGATCCGGCGGCCCGAGCGGCGCTGGTGCCAGACGCCCGCGACCACGCCGTCCACCAGCAGCACCGGGAAGTTCCCCGCCTGCCCGCCCCCGAGGGCCCGCTCCCGCGCCGCCCCCGGGAACAGCCGCTCACGGGGGCCCGAGGCGATGGCGAACGCGTCGAAGTAGGGGAGCAGGCGCACCCCCCGCACCGGCGCGTCCGGGAAGTCCGTGTCGCCCGCGACCACCCACGCCGGCCCGTCCTCCCCGAACGTCACCTCCTCGATCGCCCCCGATGCGGCCAGGGCGGCGAACTGCTCGGCCGCCCAGCGCTTCGGCGCCGCGAGCCACCGGGCGGCGTGCGCGGGGGTCGCCGGCCCGTAGGCGTACAGGTACCGCTCGACCAGGGCCCGCAGTGCCCCGGCGCCCGGCAGCGGGGTGCACCCGGGGTTCGTGTACGCCGCCTTCCGGCCCCGGTTCGGGGCGTAGGCGAGGGCGCCCCGGTGTCCGGCCCGATGCAGGACCTGCCGCCAGCGCGGCCACATCGCCTGGAACCCGGGCATCACCAGGTCCCCGGCCCACGGCCCGGTCCGCGCGACGACCTCGTCCGAGAGCTCGTCGATGGTCAGCTCCGCCCCGGTCAGCGCCTCCCCGACCGCCGCGACGACCGCCTCCACCTGGTCCGGGGTCATCCGGGCGTTCTTGGGGAAGGGGTTCGGGCCCGTCGGTACGGCGGACAGAGCGCCGGTCCACAGGGGCAGGTCCGCCGCGGGCAGCAGATGGACCGTGCCGCGCGGCCCGAACGTCTTCACCAGGGTCCGGTCGGTCCACAGCGCCGTACGGACGTCCGTGCGCGTCAGCCCGTCCCCGCGCAGCCCCACGGACAGCTCGGCCGCCGACAGCACCTGGGCGTGCGCGCCGAGCATCGCGGCCACCGCGTCGCCCGGCTCGGTGAAGGGCGACGCGGTGGCGGCGGCCTCCGGGTGGAGGCGCTGCCGTGCCAGCCGCCGGGCGTTCGCCCCGGCCCAGGTCACGGTCGCCGGGGATCGTGTCGTCATGCCCCGAACCTAGAGGCCCTGGGGGTCAGCTCCTGTCCTCTTCCGCGGCCCCGGCGTGTGCGTACCGGCCGCGTCAAGGCGGCGGCGCCCGGCGACCCCTCGATACGGAGGTCGATAACGGGCGGCGAACGGGCCCCGGAGGGGGCGCCGACGAGGGATGGGGCCTGCTCGGAACGGAGTCCGGCATATTCGGAGAGTAATGGTGGGGTGGCGTGGCGCGCGTCGGCACTTACGAAGGGTTATGGTGGAAACCCCCCCTCGGGCCGGTCCGTATCCCCCCCCACGGACCGGCCCGTTTTTCGTGGGCCGGCGCCGGCGCTGCCGGGCGGCCCGGGAGCGGCCCCCGGACCGCTCCCGTTCCTCCTTCCGCGCAGGCCCCGTTGAGCCGACGTCAGCCGCGGTCGGCCCAGATGTTGGTGCCCGCCGTGTCCACGGCGAAGGTGTCGATCTCCTTGAGCTCCTCGGCGGTGAGTGCCGGACCCGCGAGGGCCGCCACGTTCTCCTCCAACTGCTTCACGCTCGACGCGCCGATCAGCGCCGAGGTCATCCGGCTGTCGCGCAGCACCCACGCGATGGCGAGCTGGGCGAGCGACTGGCCGCGGCCCTGGGCGATGTCGTTGAGCCCGTTGAGCCGGCGGACCACCTCGTCGGAGAGCAGACCCGGATCGAGGGACTTGCCCTGGGTGGCGCGCGAGCCCTCCGGGATGCCCTGCAGATACTTGTTCGTGAGCAGGCCCTGGGCGAGCGGCACGAAGGAGATGCAGCCCATTCCGGCCGCTTCCAGGGTGTCGAGCAGCCCGTCGTCCTCGATCCAGCGGTTGATCATGGAGTAGGACGGCTGGTGGATCAGGGCCGGGACGCCCATCTCCTTGAGCAGCCCGGCCGCCTCGGCGGTCTGCTCCGCGGGGTACGAGGAGACGCCCACGTACAGCGCCTTGCCCTGCTGGACGGCGGACGCCAGGGCGCCCATCGTCTCCTCCAGCGGGGTGTTCGGGTCGAAGCGGTGCGAGTAGAAGATGTCGACGTAGTCCAGGCCCATCCGCTTCAGAGACGCGTCGAGCGAGGACAGCAGGTATTTCCGGGAGCCCCACTCGCCGTACGGGCCGGGGTGCATCAGATAGCCGGCCTTGGTGGAAATGACCAGTTCGTCACGGTACGGCGCGAAGTCCTGGGCGAAGAGCTTCCCGAAGTTCAGCTCGGCCGAGCCGGGCGGCGGGCCGTAGTTGTTGGCCAGGTCGAAGTGGGTCACCCCGAGGTCGAAGGCGCGGCGCAGGATCGCCCGCTGGGACTCCAGCGTCCGGTCGTCGCCGAAGTTGTGCCACAGGCCCAGCGAGAGGGCGGGCAGCTTGAGGCCGCTGCGCCCGGTCCGGCGGTACTCCATGGAGTCGTAGCGCGAGGGAGCGGCTCGGTAGTACAGGTCGGGGGAGAGGTAATCAGTCACGTTTCTCTCCTTATCACGGAGTTGTGACAGGCCGGGTTGGGTCCAGGTGACCCGCTCGCAGTAATGTGGCGGCTTCGGGGAATGCCGATGTGCGGCGCGGCGAAGGCCCGCGTGGCCCGTGCCGGTGGTAGAGGCGCGGACCGCCCGGGGATCGTGCGAGCGGCGCAGGCCGTGCGGCGATCCCCTGCGGGGGACGTCCCCTGTTGCCCCCGGCGACGGGGAGGGCGGGCCCCGGCCCGTACGGAACCGAGAGGGTGAACGCAGTGAACTTCCGCGACCTGGTGTACAGGCTCTACGCGCGCCGGGTGGAAGGCCGCCTGGACCACGACCAGGTGCCGAAGCACATCGGGGTCATCCTCGACGGCAACCGGCGGTGGGCCAAGGCGTCCGGCGGATCGGCCGTGCAGGGCCACCAGGCCGGTGCGGACAAGATCTCCGAGCTGCTCGGCTGGTGCGACGAGACCGATGTCGAGGTCGTCACCCTCTGGATGCTCTCCACGGACAACTTCGACCGGCCCGAGCACGAGCTGAAGCCGCTGCTCGGCATCATCGAGAACACCGTCCGCAACCTCGCCGCCGACGGGCGCTGGCGCGTCCACCACGTCGGCACGCTCGACCTGCTCCCGCCGGAGACGCAGACGGTGCTGAAGGAGGCCGAGGAGGCGACGTCCGGCATCGACGGGATAATCGTCAACGTCGCGGTCGGCTACGGCGGCCGCCAGGAGATCGCGGACGCGGTGCGCTCCCTGCTCCTGGACCACGCGGACAAGGGCACGACCTTCGAGGAACTGGCCGAGGTCGTCTCCACGGACCTGATCTCCGAGCACCTCTACACCCGGGGCCAGCCCGATCCCGACCTGGTGATCCGGACGAGCGGCGAGCAGCGGCTCTCGGGCTTCATGCTCTGGCAGAGCGCCCATTCGGAGTACTACTTCTGCGAGGTCTTCTGGCCGGCCTTCCGCAAGGTCGACTTCCTCCGGGCGCTGCGTGACTACTCCGCCCGCCACCGGCGTTTCGGGGGCTGAGCCGCCGGGGCGCGCGAGGGCGTGCCCCGGCGCGTCATCGCGCGTCCACCGGGACTTCTCCCCGCCGTGTCATATGCAGCGGCATGGCTTCGGGCCGATGAGGGAATACCCCTGACAGGTCGACATCCGGTCATCAACCAGGCGGACGTCGTCACCAAGTGAGCGGCACCCAGTCCGCTCGCCCGGGAGGCCCTTTGCACACGAAGGACCGTACGCAGCGTGCGGCCGACGCGGTGGCCGTGGTCCGGCCCGCGCACGAGGGCCCGATCCCGGTCCGTCCTCTCCCTTCGGGAAGCTCCGCGACCGTCCGTCGCACTCCCCGACCTCGTCCGAGGGGGTACGTCCTTCCGTGGTGAACAGCAGCAAGCGCCGCATGCCCGACCGGCGCACATACGTTCTCGACACCAGCGTCCTGCTGGCCGACCCTGGCGCCGTGGCCCGCTTCGACGAGCACGAAGTCGTGCTGCCGATCGTGGTGGTCACGGAGCTGGAGGCCAAACGGCACCATCCCGAGCTCGGATACTTCGCCCGCCAGGCCCTGCGCCTGCTGGACGACTTCCGGATCCGGTACGGCCGGCTGGACGCCCCGATCCCGCTCGGGGACCTGGGCGGGTCGCTCCGTGTCGAACTGAACCACTCCGATCCCGGCGTCCTGCCCGCCGGCTACCGGTTGGGGGACAACGACTCACGGATCCTCGCGGTCGCACGCAACCTCCAGGCCGAGGGGTACGACGTCACGGTCGTCTCCAAGGACCTGCCCCTCCGCATCAAGGCGTCCTCCGTCGGCCTCCTCGCCGAGGAGTACCGCGCCGAGCTCGCCATCACGGACTCCGGCTGGACCGGTATGAGCGAACTGTCCCTCGCCGGGGAACAGGTCGACCTGCTGTTCGGCGAGGAGACGCTGTACGTCCCGGAGGCCGCCGAGCTGCCGGTCCACACCGGCCTGGTCCTTCAGTCCGAGCGCGGCAAGGCGCTGGGCCGGGTGACGGCCGAGGGCAACGTGCGCCTCGTGCGGGGCGACCGGGAGGCATTCGGCATCCACGGGCGCAGCGCCGAGCAGCGGATCGCGCTCGACCTCCTCCTCGACAGCGACGTCGGCATCGTGTCGCTCGGCGGACGCGCGGGCACCGGCAAGTCCGCGCTGGCCCTCTGCGCGGGCCTGGAGGCCGTGCTGGAGAGGCAGCAGCACAAGAAGGTGATGGTCTTCCGCCCGCTGTACGCGGTGGGCGGGCAGGAGCTCGGCTATCTCCCCGGCAGCGAGGCCGAGAAGATGAGCCCCTGGGCGCAGGCGGTCTTCGACACGCTCTCGGCGGTCGCCGGGCGCGAGGTCATCGAGGAGGTGCTCGGCCGCGGGATGCTGGAGGTCCTGCCGCTCACCCACATCCGCGGCCGCTCGCTGCACGACGCGTTCGTGATCGTCGACGAGGCGCAGTCGCTCGAACGGAACGTCCTGCTGACCGTGTTGTCCAGAATCGGGGCGAATTCGCGTGTCGTGCTCACCCACGACGTGGCCCAGCGGGACAACCTCCGGGTCGGCCGGTACGACGGAGTCGTCGCCGTCGTCGAGAAGCTGAAGGGCCATCCGCTGTTCGCGCACGTCACGCTCACCCGGTCGGAGCGTTCGCAGATCGCCGCGCTGGTGACCGAAATGCTGGAGGAGGGTCACATCTGACCCGCATGTCCCCTTGATGCCGCCCGGCGAGCCAAGGAGTTTAGCCGGGCGGCATTGTGCTGCGCCGTCATTTCCGAAAAACCGATGGACCGAACGGGGTGTGACGTTTCCCACGCAACACAGAATTGCCTCCACGCGTCCCCGTCCGGCAGAGTCTTGCTTCCGTCAGGCCCCGCATACGGCACTTGGGCACCTCCAGAGGCGCCACGCACCACACAACTCAACACGAGACGCCCGTATGCCGCCCGCGAGCACCACGCGGCAGCCTCCTCACCGGGGTTGCCCATCGGGCCCGTGCCTCCCGTGACCCACGCAGTAGGGGGGCCAGTGCCGGGGGCACGAACGCGCCCGCGAGGTCACCTAAGCGGGCGATGCTGGAAGGACACCATGTGAGCCGGATCTCGGTCCGGGGGTTCGCCGTGGCATCCGCCACCGCGGTCACCACCGTAGGCGCCGTCGTAGGCGTTGCTGCGGGCGGCACACCTGCCGCCGACGACAACAACTTCGAGGCGGCCGCAGCCGACACCACGCTGCTCGCAGACATCCCCGCGGGCCAGCAGGCCCAGGTCCAGACCGCTTCGCTGACGCAGCAGGCCGACGCCCAGGCGTCCGCCGCCGACGCCGCCGCGAAGAAGTCGGCCGAGGAATCCGCCCGCCTCCAGGCAGCCAAGGACGCCAAGTCCAAGAAGCAGGCGGCCGAGGACCGGATCAAGGCCGAGCGCGAGGCCGAGGCGAAGAAGAAGGAAGAGGCCGAGCGCGCCAGCCGTTCTTCCGTCCGCGACGCCTCCTCGTTCGCGGCCCAGGGCTCGTACACCGTGGCCCAGGTCCAGGCGATGGCCCGTCAGATGGTCCCCGCCGACCAGTTCCAGTGCTTCAGCAACATCGTGAACCACGAGTCGACCTGGAACTACCGCGCGACCAACCCGTCCTCCGGGGCGTACGGTCTGATGCAGGCGCTCCCGGGCTCCAAGATGTCGTCCGCCGGCGCCGACTGGCAGACCAACCCGGCCACCCAGATCAAGTGGGGCCTCAGCTACATGGACGGCCGCTACGGCTCCCCGTGCGGCGCCTGGTCCTTCTGGCAGGCCAACAACTGGTATTAGGGGAGAGCGGGCGGAAGTACACCGGCCGCCCTCTCAACCCCGCGAGGCCCCCCACCGTCCAGACGGTGGGGGGCCTCGCGCGTTGTACGGTCACTTCCTGGTGAACCCGGAGCGCTGGGAAGCCCAGATGGGGGAAGGAAAGAGAGCATGTCAAAACTGCCGGGCTGGCTGGGCCGCTTCGGGTCCGAACTGACGGAGCTGGGCGCACGCCTCGACGAGCGTCGAGCGAGGGCTGCGGCCGACGATGAACCGTTCCCGGTGAAGGGGGCCGTCCCCGGCACCGACGACGAGCCCGGGCAGGTGCCCGCGCCCCCCAGTTACGCCCCGTCGGTCGCCGCCAAGCCGGATCCGGTGGCGGCGATCCCGTGGGGCATGCGGGTCGCCGCGGAGGCCGGCTGGCGCCTCCTCGTCCTCGCCGGGACGCTCTGGGTGCTGATGCGGGTGATCACGGCCGTGGAGCTGGTGGTGCTCGCCTTCTCCGCCGCGCTGCTCATCACCGCGATGCTCCAGCCCACGGTCGTGCGGCTCAAGCGGTTCGGGCTGCCCCACGGGCTCGCCACCGCCGTGACCGCCGTCCTCGGGTTCGTCATCATCGGCCTGGTGGGCTGGTTCGTGGTGTGGCAGGTGATGGAGAACCTCGACACGCTCTCGGACCGGGTCCGGGACGGTATCGACGAGCTGAAGCGCTGGGCGCTCGACAGTCCTTTCCACGTCACCGAGTCGCAGATCAACGACATCGCCAAGAACCTCAGCGACACCATCAGCACCAACACCGAGGAGATCACCTCCGCCGGGCTCCAGGGCGTCACCGTGATGGTGGAGTTCCTCACCGGACTGCTGCTGGCGATGTTCTCCACGCTCTTCCTGCTCTACGACGGCCGGCGCATCTGGGAGTGGTCGCTCAAACTGGTGCCCGCCGCGGCACGCCCCGGGGTCGCCGGTGCCGGACCGCGCGCTTGGCGCACCCTGACCGCGTACGTGCGCGGCACGGTGCTCGTCGCCCTGATCGACGCGATCTTCATCGGCTTCGGCCTCTACGTCCTGAACGTGCCGCTCGCGGTGCCGCTGGCCGTCTTCATCTTCCTGTTCGCCTTCATCCCGCTCGTCGGCGCCGTGGTGTCCGGGGCGCTCGCGGTGGTCGTCGCGCTGGTCACCGAGGGCGTGTGGACGGCGCTGTGGGCGCTGGTGGTGGTCCTGGCGGTACAGCAGATCGAGGGCCACATCCTGCAGCCGTTCATCCTCGGCCGCGCCGTCCGGGTGCACCCGCTCGCGGTGGTCCTCGCGGTGGCGACCGGCGGGCTCGTCGCGGGCATCGGCGGCGCGGTGGTCGCCGTACCCCTGGTCGCCGTGACCAACACCGTGGTCGGCTATCTGCGCTCGTACGGGGAGCCCGGCGAACGAGGCGGACACCACGGGGCCACCGCCCTGTCGATGAGCCCGGCGCACGCCGGTCCCGCTCCGGAGCCACCCCACCCGGGCCCGCAGGACGCTCCGGCCGAGCGGCCGCAGGAGAACCCGCCGCCGCAGGAGTAGCGGGGGGCGGGAACGTGAAGAAGAGCCCCGGGGACGGTCGGTCGTCCCCGGGGCTCTTCCCGTACCCAGGTGGGCCGGGGGTGGTGCGGTGTCACTACTCGGCGAGTACGGCCTCGGCGTCGAGGGTCACACCGACCGCCTGGATCACCGAAGCGATCTTGACGGCTTCCTGGATGGTCTCGCGGTCCACGCCGGCCTTGCGGAGCACCTGCTCGTGGGAGTCCAGGCACTGGCCGCAGCCGTTGATCGCGGAGACGGCGAGCGACCACAGCTCGAAGTCGACCTTCTCCACGCCCGGGTTGCCGATGACGTTCATCCGCAGGCCCGCGCGGAGCGTGCCGTACTCCGGGTCCGACAGCAGGTGCCGGGTCCGGTAGAACACGTTGTTCATCGCCATGATCGCGGCCGCCGACTTCGCCGCGGTGTACGCCTCGGTGGAGAGGTTGGCCTTCGCCTCGGGCTCCAGCTCGCGCAGCACCTTCGGCGAGCGCGAGGCGATCGCGCAGGCCAGTACGGTGCCCCACAGCTGCTGCTGCGGGAGGTCGCTGTTGCCGATGACCGAACCGAGGTTCAGCTTCAGGTCCTTGGCGAAGTCCGGTATGGCGGTCTTCAGTTCGTCGAGAGCCATGTCGGTATCAGCTCACTCGCCCGAGAGGAGCGCGACCGGGTCGAGGGTGTTCTCGCCCTTGGTCCAGTTGCACGGGCACAGCTCGTCGGTCTGCAGGGCGTCGAGGACCCGCAGGACCTCCTTGGGGTTACGGCCCACGGAACCGGCGGTCACCATCGTGAACTGGATCTCGTTGTTCTGGTCGACGATGAAGACGGCGCGCTGGGCGAAGCCGTCCTCGCCCTCGATGCCGAGGTCACGCATGAGCTCGTGCTTCGAGTCGGCCAGCATGGGGAAGGGCAGGTCGGTCAGGTCCGGGTGGTCCTTGCGCCAGGCGTGGTGCACGAACTCGGAGTCACCGGAGAAGCCGAGGATCTGGGCGTCGCGGTCGGCGAACTCCTCGTTCAGCTTGCCGAAGGCGGCGATCTCCGTCGGGCACACGAAGGTGAAGTCCTTCGGCCACGCGAAGACGATCTTCCACTTGCCTTCGTAGGTCTTGTGGTTGATCTGCTCGAACTCCTTGCCGCTCTCCAGCGAGACACAAGCAGTCAGGTCGAACTCGGGGAACTTGTCACCGACAGTGAGCACGCGCTCTCCTTGCAACGTCTGGAATTCCCTTTTTGAGGGTCTTCCTGAGGGTTGGACGGCTCCCACCATGGCACAGAGTGCATTGATCACAGAAATAGCTACACTCGGTCCGTATGATCGGAGGTGCCTATCAGTGACCCAGGTGAATCAGGGCGTACGCCCCAAGCAGTCCGGTAAGTCGCCCGCCAAGCAGCCCAGCCTGTCCCAGCTGCGGGCCTTCACGGCCGTGGCGGAACATCTGCACTTCCGGGACGCGGCGGCAGCGATCGGGATGAGTCAGCCGGCACTCTCCGGAGCGGTGTCCACCCTGGAGGAGGCACTCGGTGTCCAGCTCATCGAGCGTACGACGCGCAAGGTGCTCCTCTCGCCCGCGGGGGAGCGGCTCGCGGTGCGGGCCGGGGCGGTGCTGGAGGCGGTCGCCGCGCTGATGGAGGAGGCGGAGGCGGTCCGCGCCCCGTTCACCGGCGTCCTCCGGCTCGGCGTGATCCCGACCGTCGCCCCGTATCTCCTGCCCACCGTGCTCCGCCTCGTCCACGAGCGCTACCCGGACCTCGACCTCCAGGTCCACGAGGAGCAGACCTCCTCGCTGCTCGAAGGGCTCTCCGCCGGGCGGTTGGACCTGCTGCTGCTCGCCGTGCCGCTCGGGGTGCCGGGCGTCACCGAGATCCCGCTCTTCGACGAGGACTTCGTGCTGGTCATGGAGCAGGACCACTGGCTCGGCGGCCGCGCGGACATCCCCCGTGACGCACTGCGCGAACTGCCGCTGCTGCTCCTGGACGAGGGGCACTGCCTGCGCGACCAGGCCCTGGACATCTGCCGCGAGGCCGGCCGCACCCGGGGCGCGCCGGTCACCACGACCGCCGCCGGGCTCTCCACCCTGGTCCAGCTGGTCGCCGGCGGCCTCGGGGTGACACTGCTGCCGCGCACCGCGGTGACGGTGGAGACCGGCCGCAACGACGCGCTGGCCACGGGGTACTTCGCGGACCCGGCCCCCACCCGGAGGGTGGCGCTGGCGATGCGGACCGGGTCGGCGCGGGGCGGCGAGTTCGAGGAGTTCGCGGCCGCCCTGCGCGAGGCGATGAAGCCGCTGCCGGTGCGGCCGGTGGACCGCGCCGACCAGGACTGAGACGTACGCGGCCGGGGCTCCCGTTCCCAGGAGCCCCGGCCGTGCGCCGATCACCCGGGTGTCACTCGGTGCGCAGCCCCTCCGGGCGCATCAGGCGCCACAGCGGCGGCAGCGACGCCAGCGTCACCAGCGCGATCAGCGCGCCCCCGGCCCCCACCATCGGCCAGAACAGCCACCAGTCGGTCACCGACTTGCTGATCATCCAGGCGAGCGTCCCGCCGAGGCCCAGGCCGCCCACGACCGCGACCACCAGGCCGAGCGCGACCGGCACGGCGGTCTGCCACAGCACCGACCAGCCGAGCGTGGAGCGCCGGGTGCCGAAGGCGACCAGCACCGACAGCAGCCGCCTGCGCTCGCGCAACTGCTCCAGCTGGGAGACCAGCATCGAGGCGGCGATCAGCAGCAGCACCACGGTCGCTCCGACCTGGAGTCCGGTCTGCACGCTGTCGTACTGACGGTCGCGTGCCACCGAGTTCAGCTCGACGAAGCGCACCCCGGGGTCGATCCTGATCGCCGTGTTGCGTACGTGCTCGGCGACATCCGGCACGCTCTCGTCGACCCGGACCTGCGCGACGATCGTGGCGCCGGGCAGCTTGCCCGCGTCCAGCGCTCCGGTGGTCGCCATGATCCCGAAGTGGGTCTCGCCCATCGGGTCCTTGCGGCCCATGACGGTCTCGGTGTCGGCGGGCAGCGTCCACCGGAACGGCTCCGCGCCCATGCCCTCGCCGATCAGGACGGTCCTGCCCTTGCGCGCGGTCTGGTCCACCCAGCCCGCCTGGTCCTTGTCGTCCGGGGGGTGCACGACGAAGGCGTCGCCGTCCTCGCACCGGTCGATCCGGGCCAGTTCGCGCAGGGTCGCGCAGGTGCCGAGGGTCAGCGAGGTGGTGGGCTGTATCTCGTCGTCCGTGTACGTCCCGGGCTTGGTCGCGTACGCCTCCACCGAGCCGATCACCACCTCCACGCCCTCGGTGGCGCGGAACTGTTCGATGGCGGAGGTGGCGGCCTCGCCGGTGACGTCCTCGGAGTACGCGGCGAACTGGGCCCGCGAGGGGTCCTGGCCGGTCACCTGGTGGAAGTCGGCGTTCAGCGCGGCGAAGAGCATCTGCAGGGCGATGGCCCCGGCCACCGCGACCGTCACCCCGCTGACCGCGCGGGACGCGGCCCCACTGCTCAACTGGAGCCGGCGGGTGGCGAGCTGCCAGGGCACCGGGCCGCCGCGCAGCCGGTTCACACAGGCCTCGACCAGCCAGGGCAGCAGCAGCGCGAGACCGACCAGCACCAGGACCGCGCCCGAGGCTATGGCGAAGGGGTTCACCGGCTCGTACCCGTTGGTGCGGCCCGTCACGGCGAGCACCGCGAGACCGGCCGCGGGCATCAGCAGCCGCCACCAGAGCCGGCGTCCCCGCTCGCGGCCCCGGCGTACGACGCCGAGCGGCTCGACCACCACGGACCGCATCGCGACCAGGGTGACGAGGACGGCGGTCAGCGGCACCGCCACCACGATGAGGAGGGCGAGCCGGGGGTCGGGCAGCAGGTCGGCGGGGAACGCGCTGACGTCCCAGATCTCCACCGAGCCGACGAACAAGCGGCCCCCCAGGAAGAACGCCACACCGATCAGCAGCCCGAGCAGCGCGCCGAACATCGCCTCCCCGGCGGCGATCCGCCGGGTCGTCCGGATGTCCGCGCCGACCAGGCGCAGCGCGGCCAGCCGGCGGTCGCGGCGGTCGCCGCCGAAGCGCACGGCGGTGGCGATGAAGATCGCCACCGGCACCAGCAGTACGACGCAGACCATGACGACGAGCACGATCAGCAGCGGCGGCAGGGGGGCGCCCTCGCGGGAGTCCCCGTACCCGTCGACGCGGTGTCCGCCCTTCGCGGGGGTCAGGGTGTCGCTGCCCGCGTAGTAGAGGAGTTCATGGGGGGAGCGCAGCCCGGCGTCCCCGATCGTGCCGGTGATCTCGTACGGCAGCCGCTCGCGCAGCAACGCGTTGCCCGGGTCGGTGAGCAGTTCCTTCAGCGCGGGGGAGACCACCATGGTGTCCGCCGCCGGGAAGCGGTCGACCCCCGGCGGGAGGACCGGCGTCGAACCGTCCGGGCGCATCAGATACCCGGCGACCGTGCGGTCCCGGTACTCGGAGGTGGCGTCGATCCGCACCACCGAGCTGTCCGACTTCGCGGCACGCGCGTCGGGCGAATCGGAGGTCCGCGGCTCGCTGCGGGCCTGTTCGCGCGCGTTCCGCTCGTCGAGCAGATGCGGTACGGAGGAGGCGAGCAGCAGCAGCGCCACGCCGAGGCCGACGCCGACGGCGGTCAGCAGCGTACGGATCCAGCCCTCGCGGCCACCGGCGGCGGCGAACCGGACGCCGAGGCCGAGGTCGCGGAGGATCGCCGCGCCCCGGGACGGCGGTGCCGGGCGCGGGGGTGCCGCGGCCCGCTTCTCGTCGAGCAGGGTCATGCGGAGTGCTCCAGGTCCCGGGCCCGGCCGTCGCGCACGGTGACGTCACGGTCGGAGTAGGCGGCTACCCGGGGCTCGTGGGTCACCAGGACCACGGCGACGTTGGCGGAACGGGCGGCCTCGGTGAGCAGCTCCATCACCCGCTCGCCGTTGAGCGAGTCCAGCGCGCCGGTCGGCTCGTCCGCGAAGATCACCTTCGGCGCCGCGGCCAACGCGCGGGCCACGGCGACCCGCTGGCCCTGCCCGCCGGAGACCTCACCGGGACGCTGGGACCTGAGGTCGTCGACCTCCAGGCGCTCCATCCACTCCAGCGCGGTGCGCTCGGCGGCCTGGCGCTTCACGCCGTTGAGCCGCAGCGGCAGGGCGACGTTCTCCACACAGGTCAGCTCGGGAACGAGCTGGCCGAACTGGAAGACGAAGCCGAAGTCGCTGCGCCGCAGGGCGCTGCGCTCGGCGTCGGACATCGCGGACAGCTCGCGGCCCGCGTAGGTGATGGTGCCGGAGTCGGGCGTGATGATCCCGGCCAGACAGTGCAGCAGGGTCGACTTGCCGGAGCCGGAGGGGCCCATCACGGCGACGACCTCGCCGGGGTGCACGGAGAACGACGCGCCGTCCAGGGCGGGCGTCGAACCGTAGGTCTTGCGCAGATCGTGCGCGGCGAGCAGGGAGCCTTCGGGAATCACGGAGCCACCACCTTGGCGAGCTGGTCGAGACGGGCGGCGGTCAGTTCCAGCCAGCGCAGATCGGCTTCCAGGTGGAACAGGGCGTGGTCACAGATCAGCTGGTCGGCGAGGTCGCCCTGGCGCTTGCGGTCGGTGAGGACGCGCATCATCCGCAGATGTGCCGAGCGCTGGGTGTCCAGCAGGTCGGCCGCGCTGCGGTCGGTCAGCAGCGCGAGGACGACCTTGGTGTACAGCGTCGACTGGAGGTAGGGCTCGGGCTTCTCGGGCTGGGCCAGCCACTGCGAGACATCGGTGATCCCGGCGTCGGTGATGGCGTACCGCTTGCGCTCGGGACCTCCTTCGCTCTCGACGCCGTCGACCTCGACGAGTCCGTTCCTCAGGAGCCGGGACATCGTCGAGTAGACCTGGCCGTAGTGGAGCGGGCGGTCCTGGCCGAACTTCTCGTCGAAGGTCCGCTTCAGGTCGTAGCCGTGTCGGGGGCCGGACTCCAGGAGCCCGAGGAGGGTGTGACCGATAGACATGAGGAGCACTGTACACGGCGTGTATACCCCCGATGTATACGCGTCCGAAAGGCGACCCCGGCCCAGGAGAGGGACCGGGGTCGCTGTGTCGGTACGCGCCGGGGGCGCGGTGCTACGGGGTGCCCTGGCCGCGTGTCCCGGGCGGGGTCTCCGGCTCCTCCGGCGGCTGTTTCGGTGGCCGCCCCCGCCGGGGGATCGGCCGCGCCGCCCCCGGTAGCCGGCCCGCCTCCGCGAGCGCCCGCCGCAGCAGGAACTCGACTTGCGCGTTGGCGCTGCGCAGTTCGTCGGAGGCCCAGCGGGCGAGCGCGTCGTGCACCGCGGGGTCCAGCCGCAGCAGCATCTGCTTGCGCTGCTGCGGCCGGGACGCCGGCGTCCGCCGGGGAGGCGTCTGGTCGGTCACTGGTAGAGGGTGCCCGTGTTGAGGACCGGCTGGGCGCTGCGGTCGCCGCACAGCACCACCATCAGATTGCTGACCATGGCCGCCTTCCGCTCGGAGTCCAGCTCCACGATGTCCTGCTCGGCGATCCGGTGCAGGGCCATCTCGACCATGCCCACCGCACCCTCGACGATCTGCTGACGGGCCGCGACGACCGCGCCGGCCTGCTGGCGCTGGAGCATGGCGGAGGCGATCTCCGGGGCGTACGCGAGGTGGCTGAAGCGCGACTCGATGATCCGGACGCCCGCGGCCTGGACCCGGGCGGTCAGCTCGGCGGCCAGCTTCTCGGTGATCTCCTCGGCGTTGCCGCGCAGCGAGAGGCCGTCCTCGTCGTGGGCGTCGTAGGGGTACTCGATGGCGATGTGCCGGACGGCCGCCTCGGTCTGGGTGGCCACGAACTCCAGGAAGTCGTCGACCTCGAAGAGCGCCTGGGCGGTGTCCTCGACCTTCCAGACGACGATCGCGGCCAGCTCGATCGGGTTGCCGTAGGCGTCGTTGACCTTGAGGACGGCGGTCTCGTGGTTGCGGACGCGGGTGGAGATCTTTCGGCTGGAGGTCAGCGGGTTGATCCAGCGCAGCCCGTCGGCGCGGATGGTGCCGACGTACCGGCCGAAGAGCTGGATCACCCGGGCCTCGCCCGGAGCGACCATCTTCACACCGCTCATGCAGAAGAACGAGGCGATCACCAGGAGCACGCCGAGGATGAGGAGCGGGACGCCGACCGCGTTGCTGCCGTTCGCTCCGATCACCCCGCCGCCGATGGCGAGGCCGACGCCGGCGAACACCCCGAGCACGGTCAGGAGAAGTCCGAGGCCGCCCGGGATGGAGTGGGCGACGACCTCCCTGACCTGCGGTGCGGGCATGTCGGGAGTGTCGATGGAGAGGTCCGCCGCCGGCGTGTCCGGGTGGCGGTCGTCGTGCTGTGCGGTCATGGGATCCCCCGTTCGGAGCGGCCTTCGCCGCGCTAGCAATGTGATTACACATTATCGGTTCTCGCAACCTTGTCCACCCCTGGGGAGTCGGTTCCTAGGGAACGGGTGCTGATTCTCACGTCCGTAAAAGGCCGGATCGCTTGTCTTTTGTCCCTGCCGTCGGTGTTAGCTGGAAGGTCTGAGCGAGCAGAGGAAACCGAGCGAACCGGTCGAGCAGAGAAGCGGGAGCAACACACCAATGGGTCGAGCGGATGCGCGACGAGCCCAGGCGCAGGAGTCGCGCCGGGCCGTGAAGAGCGGCGGCATACGCAGACTCTTCACGTGGAAGAAGCTGCTGGGCACGGTCTTCGGGATCGTCCTGCTGGGCATGGGCGCCTTCGGCGCGCTCTACCTGTACGTCGACGTCCCCGCCGCCAACGCCATGGCCGAGCGGCAGAGCAACGTCTACCAGTACAGCGACGGCACGGTCCTCGCCCGGACCGGCAAGGGCGTCAACCGCCAGATCGTCGATCTGGACGAGGTGCCGAAGAAGGTCCAGCACGCCTTCGTCGCCGCCGAGAACAAGACCTTCTACAAGGACCAGGGCGTCGACCTGAAGGGCACCACCCGAGGTCTCTTCAACACGGTCAGCGGCAAGGGCAAGCAGGGCGGCTCGACCATCACCCAGCAGTACGTGAAGAACTACTACCTGACGCAGGACCCCACCGTGAGCCGCAAGCTCAAGGAACTGGTGATCTCCCTCAAGATCGACCAGCAGATGTCCAAGGACCAGATCCTCGCCGGGTACATCAACACCGCCTACTACGGACGCGGCGCCAGCGGTGTCCAGGCCGCCGCCCAGGCCTACTACGGGGTCGACGCCGAGGACCTGAACGTCTCCCAGGGCGCCTACCTCGCCTCCCTCCTCCAGGCCCCCAGCCAGTACGACTGGGCGACCGCCACTCCCACCGGCAAGAAGCTGGTCAAGGAGCGCTGGGCCTACACCCTGCGCAACATGGTCGAGATGGGCTGGCTCACCGAGTCCGAGAAGGCGGAGCTGAAGTTCGCCGTCCCGCAGAAGCCGAAGCCGGCCGCGGGCATGGAGGGCCAGACCGGCTATCTCGTCGAGGCGGCCAACAAGGAGCTGGAGAAGCAGGGCGTCTCGGCCGAGGACCGCGAGGCGGGCGGCTGGACCTTCACCCTCACCGTCGACAAGAAGCGCCAGCAGGCGCTGGAGAAGGCGGTCGACGACCAACTGGAGTCCAAGCTGGACCGCGAGGGCAGCAAGGTCGACGCGACTGTCCAGGCCGGCGCCACCTCCGTCGACCCCAAGACCGGCAAGGTCGTCGCGCTGTACGGCGGCGAGGACTACATCAAGCACTACATCAGCAACGCCACCCGCCAGGACTACCAGCCCGCCTCCACCTTCAAGCCCCTGGTGCTCGCCTCCGCCCTGGAGAACGAGTCGACGACCCAGGACGGCAGTCTGATCGGGCTCAACACCATCTACGACGGCACCAGCAAGCGGCCCGTCGTCGGCAGCGACACCCCGTTCAACCCGCAGAACGAGGACGACCGCAGCTACGGGCCGATCTCCGTCCAGAAGGCGATGAACAGCTCGGTCAACTCCGTCTTCGCGCAGATGATCGTCGACGTGACGCCCGCCGCCGCCAAGGAGACGGCGCTCGACCTCGGCGTACCGGACAAGAACTTCCCCGAACGCCCCGCGGTCTCGCTCGGCACCATGAACGCCTCGACCTGGGACATGGCCGGGGCGTACGCCACGCTCGACAACCACGGCCGGAAGGTCACCCCGCACATCCTCCAGTCCGCCGAACACCGCGACCGCACGGTCACCCCCGAGAAGCCCAAGCGGGAGCAGGCCATCAGCCGCGCCTCCGCCGACACGGTGACCAAGGCGCTCACCGGGGTCGTCGACGCCGGATCCGGCAGCGCGGCCAACACCCCCGCCTACGACGCGGCGGGCAAGACCGGCACCTCCGAGGACAACAAGTCCGCCTGGTTCGCCGGGTACACCCCGGAACTGACCACGGTCGTCGCCCTCTTCGGCGAGGGCGACGGCGGCCGCAAGCAGGTCTCCCTGACGGGTACGGCCAACTCCGGCCGCGCCAACGGCGGCGGCTTCCCGGCGCGGATCTGGGCCGACTACACCCTCGGCGCCCTCGACGGCGGGTCCGGCAAGACGTTCGACCTCCAGGACGTGGAGCGCGGTGAGGTCCCCGCCCCGCCGACCCCGTCGGACACGCCCTCCGAAGAGCCCACCGAGCCGGAGGAGCCGACCCCGTCGGACAAGCCCTCCGAGACGCCGAGCGAGACGCCCAGCGAGACCCCGACGACGCCCGCGCCGCCGACCACCAGCCCGCCGGCCACCGCGCCCCCCACCAGCCCGGAGATTCCGCCGCTGCCCGGGGACGACGACGGCCAGCCGGGCGAGCGGCCCGGCGGCAACGGAGCGGCCCCGCAGTGACAGGCATGAGGGAGGGGGCGGGCCGACGGCCCGCCCCCTCCCTCATGCCCTTCAAGCCGCTCGCTACTGCGCCCGGGCCGCCATCTCGAACCAGACGACCTTGCCGGTCGAGAGCCGGGTCGCTCCCCACCGCCGGGCCAGCCGGTTGACCAGGAACAGCCCGCGGCCGCCTTCGTCCGTCTCGCGCGCCCGGCGCTGCCGGGGCAGTTGCGGGGAATCGTCCCCGACCTCGCAGCGCAGCACATCGGTCCGCAGCAGCCGCAGCGTCACCGGCCGCTCCGCATAGCGCACCGCGTTGGTGACGACCTCGCTGACCAGCAGCTCCACCTCGTCGGCCAGGTCGTCCAGACCCCAGCGGCTCAGCGCCCGCCGGGCCAGCCTCCGGGCCCGGCCCGGAGCCGCGTCCTCCGGTTCCAGATACCAGTACGCCACATCGCTCGGCGCGATCCCGTCGAAGCGGGCCGCGAGGAGCGCGATGTCGTCGTCCCGGTCGCCCGGGCCGAGCATGTCCAGCACGTCGTCGCAGAGCGCCTCCAGCGGCGGCGAGTGGTCGGGGCCGGTGAGCTGCGCGGTCGCCGCGAGGCGCTCCCGCAGCTGCTCGATGCCCGTCCACACGTCCCGCAGCCGCGACTCCACCAGACCGTCGGTGTACAGCAGGAGCGTCGCCCCGGCGGGCGCGTCCAGCTCGACGGCCTCGAAGTCGACACCGCCCACCCCGATCGGGGCGCCCGGCGGCACCCGCAGCACCTCGGCCCGCCCGCCCAGATGCAGCAGCACGGGCGGCGGGTGCCCGGCGTTGGCGATGGTGATCCGGTGCGCGACCGGGTCGTACACCGCGTACAGGCAGGTCGCCATCCGGTCGCTGCCGAGCCGCTGCGCCTGCTCGTCCAGGTGGTGCAGCACCTCCTGCGGCGGCAGATCGAGCTGCGCCAGGGTCTGCGCCGTCGTCCGCAGCTGTCCCATGATCGCCGCCGAGGTCATGGAATGGCCCATCACATCGCCGACGACCAGCGCGACCCGGCTGCCGGGCAGCGGGATCGCGTCGTACCAGTCGCCGCCGACCCGGGCGGTCTCGGCCGCCGGGAGGTAGCGCGAGGCGAGCCGGACGCCGGTGGGCTGGGGGAGCGAATCGGGCAGCATCGTGCGCTGCAGCTCGTCGGCGATGTAGGCCTCGCGCCCGTACAGCACGGCCTTGTCGATACCGAGCGCGGTGTGCGTCGCCAACTGCGCCGCGACCAGCAGATCACTGGCCTCGAACGGGGTGCGCTCGGTGCCCCGCACGAAGACCGCCGCCCCGATGACCCGCCGCCGGCCGCGCAGCGGGGCGAGGATCGCCCGGTGCCCGGTGGGGACGGACCGGCCGGGGCCGAGCAGCTCCGGCAGCGCGGCCCGCGCCGCCGCGGAGTCGCCGAACACCGGCCGCACCCCGCGCAGCACCTCGGCCAGAGCACCGCCCGCCCGCACCTCGCACAGCTCGGCGGCGGGCATCAGGTCGGCCTGCGGGTCCAGGATCAGCGGCCGCAGCCGCTCCGTCTCGGAACCGGCCGCCTCGGCGCCCTCCTCGTCGCTGACACGCAGCCGGTCGCTGCGCCGCAGCCGCAGGACGAACGGGCTCACCGGGCGCTCGTCGCCCACCGGCAGCGGATCGCGGAGATAGACCAGGATCGCGTCGGAGAACGTCGGCACACTGGCCCGGCACAGCCCGAGGACGATCTCGTCCAGGTCTATGCCCCGGGCGATCCGCCGGGTCGCCGCGCCGACGAACCGCAGCCGGTCGCCCTCGCGGCGGGTGGCCGCCTGCGCGTCGGCGACGGCGGCCGCTCCGGGACCCGGGTTCGGCGCGGCGGCCGGAGCCGGCACCGCGGCAGCGGCAGCCGCGGCCGCGGCGTCCTGCTGCCGGGGCCGGGTGCGCTCCTGCGGCCGGGCAGCCAGCGGCTGTCGGCCTTCGTGGGAGGTGGGGTGCTCCGTCACGCGTGGGATTCCGTCCGTCCGGGCCGGTTGTATGAGGCAGTCGCCTCGTGGGGCGTCACTGTGCCCCGGCAAGCGCGGGAAGAACAACGGCTGTCACCGGATGCCCCCGATGAAGGGGCCGAAACCGAGCGCCTCGGAGATGGCCGACAGGCGACCCCTCCGGCTGCGGACGCGACGAGCGGGCAGCGGACGGCGTGCATGTCTCCACCCCCTCGTGGCGGCTCCCGCGACCGAGCGGAACGTCCGGGTCCGTGGCCCGTCGCTCCGCACGACCGGCGTGATGACTTGTGGTCAGTTCCGGTGTGGTGCCCGCTGGTTGCGGCGATCGGCCCTCCGTACGACCGGACCTGCCGACCAGGCCGCCCGAAGGGTTCTTCCAGGGTCTCACGACGGCATACGGGCCGGGGTGCGGTCCCAGTCATCCGGCAGCGGCGGAACCTGCCACCCCGGATCGGGCCGCCAGTGCTCCCAGCCGTCCCGGAACGGCGGCCCCCAGGCGGTGATCACCTCGACCGCCGCCAGGCCCGCCTCCCGGACCCGCCGGGCCGTCCCCCGGTCCATCAGGCCGACCTGCTGAGCCTGCGCGAACTCGTCCTCGTCGAGCCACTTCCAGCTCCGGTCGGGGTTCACGGAGATGTCGAGAAAGTGATCCTCGGAATCCACCCCTCCGGACCACCGGGTGCGGGGCTCCTCCAGATTCACGTACCAGTTGCGGAACATCCAGCCGCGGTCCCAGAACAGCCACACCGACCACGGGTCGTCCGGCCGGGCCAGCTTCAGCACCCCGGAGCCGAACCACGTCGAGCGGGCCGTGGTGCGCGGCGCGGTGTAGCGGGTGGCCAGCGGTTCGGCGTGCACCTGGGTGCCGTTCGCCAGGACCGGCCGCACGCACTCGGTGCCCGGCGCCATCCAGACGGCGAGCAGCTCGTCGGTGTCCTGCACGACGGTCACCGGACGGCAGATGTGCACGGGCGGGGCAGCGGCCGTCCGGTGGGCCCGGCCGTTGTCGCGGTAGCGCCAGAGGATCTGGTCCCCCGGCGCCCAGCGTGCGCACTCTCCCGTACCTGTCATGGAGAGATCTTACGGAGCGCTCCCACCGGCCCGCTGCGACTCAGGTCACCCGGGGCTCACGGACGGGTCATCCGCAGTACGTCCAGCGCCTCGTCGAGCTGTTCCAGCGTCAGGTCGCCGCGGTCCACATACCCCGAGGCCAGGACCGTCTCGCGGATCGTCGTCCCGTCCTTGAGCGACCTCTTGGCGACCTTCGCCGCCTCCTCGTAGCCGATGTACTTGTTGAGCGGGGTCACCACCGACGGGGACGACTCCGCGTAGGCGCGGGCCCGCTCGACGTCGGCGGTGATGCCGTCGACCGTACGGTCCGCGAGCAGCCGGGAGGCGTTGGCCAGCAGCCGCACCGACTCCAGGAGGTTCTTCGCGATGACCGGGAGCATCACGTTCAGCTCGAAGTTGCCCGCGGCACCCGCCGTGGCCACCGTCGCGTCGTTGCCGGTGACCTGGGCGGCGACCATCAGGACCGCCTCGGGGATCACGGGGTTGACCTTGCCCGGCATGATCGACGAGCCCGGCTGGAGGTCGGGCAGCGCGATCTCCGCGAGACCCGTGCGCGGACCCGACGCCATCCACCGCAGATCGTTGGAGATCTTCGTCAGCGACACCGCGATGGTCCGCAGCTGGCCCGAGGTCTCCACCAGCCCGTCCCGCGCGCCCTGCGCCTCGAAGTGGTCGCGGGCCTCGGTCAGCGGCAGCCCCGTGGCCTCGGCGACCTCCGCGATCACGGCGGCGGAGAAGCCCGGCGGGGTGTTGATGCCGGTGCCCACCGCCGTACCGCCCAGCGGCAGTTCGGCGAGCCGGGGCAGGGAGGCGCGCAGCCGCTCCACGCCGTAGCGGATCTGCGCGGCGTAGCCGCCGAACTCCTGGCCGAGGGTGACCGGGGTGGCGTCCATCAGATGCGTACGGCCGGACTTCACGACATCCGCGAATTCGGCTGATTTCCGCCCCAGGGAATCGGCCAGGTGATCGAGCGCGGGGATCAGATCGGCCGTCACGGCGGCGGTGGCCGCGATGTGGATGGAGGACGGGAAGACGTCGTTGGACGACTGCGAGGCGTTCACATGGTCGTTGGGGTGGACCTCGCGGCCGAGGCGCTCGGTGGCCAGGGTGGCGATCACCTCGTTGGTGTTCATGTTCGACGAGGTGCCCGAACCCGTCTGGAACACGTCGACCGGGAAGTGCTCGTCCCAGCGGCCCGCCGCGACCTCGGCGGCGGCCTCCTGGATCGCCGCGGCGATGTCCGGATCCACCACCTCCAGCTCGGCGTTGACCTTGGCGGCCGCGCCCTTGATCCGGGCCAGCGCCTCGATGTGGGCCCGCTCCAGACGCTGCCCGGAGACGGGGAAGTTCTCCACCGCCCGCTGGGTCTGCGCGCGCCACTTGGCGTGCGCGGGGACCCGCACCTCGCCCATCGAGTCGTGCTCGATCCGGAACCCGGTACCGCCTGCCGTGTCGCCCGATGCGTCAGTCATGTGTTTAAACCTCCTGAAAAAGATGAGCACTTGTCTTGTTCTATGTATTCCCAAGTCGCCTACCGGCCAGTAAATACCGGGGGTAACCACTTACCGGGAGGCGCAATGACGCGCACCAGCACCAGACTTCGAGGGCTCCGAAGCCTTCGCCGGCTCCGCTGTACCGTCGCCGCCACCGTCGCCCTCGCGGCTGCCGTCGGCGGTATGGCCGCCGCCGGACCCGCGGGCGCGACGGAGTCGGCTACCAGCTCTATCGCATCCACCCCTCTTCCGCCCGCGCTGGAAGCCGTCCGGGCCGCCGAAGCCACCCAGCTGTACGGCAGCCCCGCCGAGCGGCCGCTCGCCGAACGCAAGACCGGGCTGATCTCGCTCGGCGACAGCGAGATCTCCGGCGAGGGCGTCGGCACCTACGACCCCGGAACCAACGGGCCGGACAACTGGTGCCACCGCTCCCCGGAAGCCGCCATCCACCGCACGGGCATCGCGGCGGACCTCACGTACAACGTCTCGTGCTCCGGCGCCTATACCGGGAACATCAAAATCGCCGGAAACAAGCAGTACGCCGACGAACTCGTGCAGAGCGACAGCCTCGCGATCAAGGCCCGCAACACGCGGATCAAGATGATCGTGCTGGTCGCCGGGGCCAACGACGACCTCCAGTTCGGACCGGTCATGACGGACTGCGTGGTCCGCTACATCAGCCTCCAGGGCCCCTGCGAGCCGAAGTACGCGGGCGGCTGGCAGGCCCGCGTCGACGCGCTGGTCCCCAAGGTCGAGGCGACGGTCCGCGATCTGCGGACGGTGATGACCGGCGCCGGGTACGCGGACAACGACTACAAGCTCGTCCTGATGGGCTACCCGAGCCCGATCGGGCCGGACTTCCGCGACAACCCGAGCTTCCCCGGCAAGCTCGTCTGCGGGGGCCTCGGCTACGACTCCGACACCGTCTGGGGCCGCAACACCGCCGTGCCCGCCTTCCAGGCCGGCATGCGCAGGGCCGCCGCCAGCACCGGGGCCTCCTACCTCGACAACTCCCGGCTCTTCCACGGCCACGAGGTGTGCAGCGAGGCCCCCTGGGCGCGCGGCCTCTACATCGACCTGAGCAAGCCCGGCCTGCCCGACGAGAACTCGGTCCGGCAGTCCTTCCACCCCAACGCGGCCGGCCACCGGGCCTTCGCCTCCTGCCTGACCCAGCTGTACGACTCCGGGTTGCGCGAGGCGAGCTGCGCCGACCCGGCGAGCACCGGAAACCCGGTCCTGACGGGCAAGGCCTGGGACGACCTGTTCACCCCGCTGAAGAACGAGGCCACCGGCACCTGTGCCGACGTCCCCGGCTCGGTCACCCGCAACGGCACGGCCATCGGCGGCTGGGACTGCCACGGCGGGCGCAACCAGAACTGGTGGTACGACGCCGGTACGCAGACCCTGCGCACCGCGCTCAGCCACGACCGGTGCCTGGACGTGTCCGACGCCGCGTACAAGCCGGGCGCCACGCTCATCGTGTGGAACTGCGCGGGCGCGGCCAACCAGAAGTTCGTCCGGCAGTCGGGCACGATCCGCCCGGCCGCCGCGACGGGCCTGTGTCTGACGCTGGCAGGGGCCAAGGACCCGCTCAAGCTCCAGGCGTGCGACGGCAGCGCGAAGCAGCGCTTCGTGTAGCCACGGCCGGTGAGCGAGGGGGCGACCGTGTGAGGCGGCCGCCCCCTTCTCATGCCTCCGGGACCCGAGTCCTCAGGGCTCATGTCTTGAGGGCCAGGGCCTCGGACAGCGCCCCCAGCGTCGGCGTCAGATACAGCTGGCGCAGCGGTATACCGGGCAGCCCGCGCTCCCGGGCGAGCGCGCCGATGCGGATCGCGTACAGCGAATTGCCGCCCAGATCCCAGAAGTCGTCGTCCGGACCGATCGCCTCGACGCCGAGCACGTCACACCAGATGGCGGCGAGGGCGGCGGCCGGACCGGCCTCGTGGGCCGCTGCGGCCGGTGCTGGTGCCGGGACAGGAGCTGAGGCAGGGGCGGGAGCCGTCACCGGATCTCCCCGCCTCCCGGGCGCGGGCAGCCGGGCCGGGTCCAGCTTGCCGTTCGCGGTGAGGGGGAGGGCCGGCAGCACGGTCACCGTCGCGGGCACCATGTGCGGCGGCAGCAGCCGGGCTGCCCGCTCCCGTACGGGACCGGGGTCCTCACCCGCCCCCGGGGCCGGAACCACGTACGCGTCGATCCGCACGGCCGCCGCGTCCCCGGTGTCGCCGCCGGTCACGGAGACCGCCGCCGCCGACACCGCCGGGTCCTCCAGCAGCACGTGCCGGATCTCGCCCGGCTCGATCCGGAAGCCCCGCACCTTCACCTGGTCGTCGATCCTGCCCAGGTGTTCCAACGTTCCGTCGGGGAGCAGCCGCCCCAGGTCCCCGCTGCGGTAGAGCCGCCGCCCGGCCGGGTCCAGGGGGTCCGGGACGAAGCGTTCGGCGGTCAGGGCGGGCCGGTTCAGGTAGCCGAGCGCCACGCCCGCCCCGCCCACCACGATCTCCCCGGGCGCACCCGGCGGCACCGGCCGCCCGTGCGCGTCCAGGACCCGGACCGACCAGCCGGGCAGCGGCCGCCCCACGGTCCGGGAACCGGAGAGCGCCTCCCGGCGGGTCACCGTGGCGGCCGTGACATGGACGGTGGTCTCGGTGATCCCGTACATGTTGACCAGCCGGCAGCGGTCCTCCGGGTGCCGGTCGAACCAGTCCAGCAGCGGCCGGGCGTCCAGCGGTTCGCCGCCCAGCACCACGAGGCGCGGGGCGGATTGCCCGTCGGCGGCCCGGTCGGCCGCCGCGAGCTGGGCGAACGCCGAGGGGGTCTGGCTCAGCACGCTCACCCGCTCCCGGACCAGCAGCGCGTGGAAGTCCTCCGGGGAGCGGGTGGTCCAGTGGTCCACGACCACCAGCCGCCCGCCCGTCAGCAGCGCGCCCCAGATCTCCCACACCGAGAAGTCGAACGCCGCCGAGTGGAAGCACGTCCAGGTGTCGTCGGGGGAGAGCCCGAAGTCCTCGCGGACCGCGTCCACCAGGGCCGTGACGTTGGCGTGCGGGACGAGGACCCCCTTGGGGCGGCCGGTCGAGCCCGAGGTGTGGATGACGTACGCGGGCGAGCCCGGCCTTCCGCGGGGTGCGGCGGGGCGGGGCGGGTGGCCGGTGAGGGGCGCCGGGTCCTCGACCGTCAGCCGCACCCCGGCGTCCCGTGCGGTGCGCTCCCGCCGGACCGCCGGATGCTCCGGATCCAGCGGTACGTGGACGGCGTCCGCCTTCAGCACGGCGAGCATCGCCGCCACCAGGTCCGTCGAGCGGGGCAGGCAGAGCCCGACCAGATCACCGGGGCGGACCCCGTGGGCGTACAGACCGTCGGCCAACGCCTCGGCACGGGCGTCCAGTTCGCCGTAGGAGAGCGTGGTGGACCCGGCGGTGAGCGCGGGGGCGTCGGGGCGGGCGGCAGCCCGCGCGGCGAAGGCTTCGTCGATGCGGAGGGGGGAGGGGGCCGGGGGCGCGGGGCGGGCTCCGAGGGTCAGTTGTTCGGCCGACTCCGCCTCGCTCAGCGGATCCAGCCGAGAGAGCGGGGTGGTGGCCGGGCGGACCAGCAACTGGTGCCGGATGCGCTCCACTTGCCGGACCGGTACGGGAAGGGCGTCCCGGCCGGCCGGCAGGGCGGCGGGCCCGTCGCCCGCCATCACCTCCAGCGAGGGCGGCTCCTCCCCGTCGGCCGGGGCGGCCGGCTCGGTGGCCAGCAGCTCCGCGACCGTACGGCCGGGGGACAGGTCCGCCGGGAATACCGCGTACCCGTCGAGCGGCCCCAGTGCGTACGGCGGCCGGTCCCGGGCGGGCGCGGGGACGGTGACGCGCACCGCGGTCGCCCCCTCGTACCGCCCGACGGTGAGCGCGAGCGCGGAGGCGAGGCGGCGGGTCTCCTCGTCGAGGCGCAGGTCGAGCGGGAGCGGCCCGGCGAGCGGCGTCACCGCATCCGGGGCCTGATCGCCCCGCAGCACCCGGGCGACGACCCGCAGCGAACGCGCGTCCAGAGCGGATGCGTCGGCCGTCAGGACGAGATCGGGGCCCGCGGCCGCCCCTTCCCGCCGCTCGTCCGCGTACCGCAGCAGCACCGCGCGCAGCCGGTGGCCGGATGCGACGGGGCGGCTCGCCTCGGCCGCACGCCGTCGGGCCGCCGCGCCGGATGCGGCCGGGGCGGGCACGGACTCCGTCCAGAGCCGGGGGTGGCGGCGGTCCCCGGGCCACCACAGCTCGGCCGCCGCCGTGAGGGTGGCGGCAAGCGCGGCGTCGGTGGTGGCCGAGGGCAGGCGGACCGTCAGGCTGTGCTGGGCAGGCGGCACGTGCGCAACTCCTCCGAGGCGAAAGGGAGACAGGGGGTCAGCGGGCGGTGAAACCGCCGTCCACGGTGACCACGCTGCCGGTCACCTGCCGGGATGCGTCCGTGGCCAGCCAGAGCACCGCGTCCGCCACATCGCCCGGCTCCACGAGCGCGTTCATCGGCTGGTCCCGCACGAAGGCCTCCTCGTGCTCCGCCACCGGCACCTCCAGCGCGCGGGCGATCTCCGCCAGCATCCGGCCCTCCATCGCCTCGTCGTCGCGCACCGAGCCCGGACAGACCGCGTTGACCCGGACCTTGCGGGGCGCGTAGTCCAGGGCCACCGCTTTCGTCAGGCCCACCAGACCGTGCTTCGCCGCGACGTACCCCGCGAAGTGCCGGTAGCCCACCAGCCCCGCCGTCGAGGCGACGTTGACGATCGAACCGGACCCCTGGGCGACCATCCGGGCCCCCACCGCACGGATCGCCCGCCACGCGCCACCCAGGTCGACATCGATCATCAGCTGCCATTCGGCCTCGGTGATCTCGTGCGCCGGTCGGCCCGAAGGAGCGGCGATACCCGCGTTGTTGACCAGGACGTCGATGCGCCCGAACCGCTCCTCCGTCGCCTCCGCCGCAGCCTCCAGCGCCGCCAGGTCCCGCACATCGGCCTGCCGGGTCAGCACGGCGGACCCCGCCTCGCGGCAGAGGTCCGCGGTGTGGGCGAGCTGCGAGGCCGAGCCGAGCGGGTACGGCACCCCGGGCAGCTCGCCCGCCACGTCCAGCAGCATCAGGTCCGCCCCCTCACGGGCGAACGCCAGGGCGCAGGCCCGGCCGAGACCGCGCGCCGCCCCCGTGACCACCGCAGACCGCCCGGCCAGCCGCCCCGCGCCACGGCCGGTCACCGGCCCCGTGCCCGTACCGTCGCCGGTCACCGGCCCCTCGCCGCTCGGACCTCGGCTGCCACCAGCTCCAGCAGTTCGTCCGGCCGCTCGGCCAGATACATGTGCCCGCCGGCCGGCTCGGCCACCGTCAGCTTTCCCGTCGTCGCCCGGCCCCATTCGGCCGCCTCCGCCGCCCCCACGAGGGTGTCCTCCCGGCCCCGGACCGCGAGGACGGGGACGCTCAACGGGCTTTCCGTGGACGGGACATACGTCTCGTGAAGCCGGACGTCCGCCCGCAGCGCCGGCAGCAGCAGCTCCCGCATCTCCGGGTCCGCGAGCGCCGGGTGGTCGTACCCGGCGAACGCCCGGACCCGGGCGGCGAACTCCTCGTCCGGCAGTCCGTCCGCCCGGTCCGTGCGCGGCGTCCAGGGGCCGGGCGCGCCGCTGACGACGAGCGCGGCCAGGCGGACGGGCCCTGCCGCCCGCTCGATCCGGTGCGCCAGCTCGTACGCGAGCACCGCGCCCATGCTGTGCCCGAACAGCACGACCTGGCTGCCGCCCCCGTCCCCCTCCGCCCCGCCGAGCGCCGCCGTCACCTGCGCGTACGCGTCGTCGACGGCTGGGGCCGCCGCATCGTACGCGGGCTCCGGGAACCGCTTCTCGCGGCCCGGCAGGGATACCGGGAGGATGCGCAGCCCCTCCGGCGCCCCCTTCTGCCAGGGCGTGAAGAAGGAGGGTCCCGCTCCGGCGAAGGGCAGGCAGATGAGGACGGTGTCTTCGGCGGCCACGATCGTTCCTGTTCTCTTCCTCTTCCACCGGGGTCCGGTCAGTCCCCGACCATGATCGTCGTGAGGATCGCGGCGAGGTAGCCCGGGTCGCTGACCCCGCACAGCTCCCGCGCCGAGTGCATCGACAGGCCCGGCACCCCGACGTCCACCGTGGTGACGCCGAGACGGGCCGCCGTGAGCGGGCCGATCGACGTGCCGCAGGGCATCGCGTTGTTGGAGACGAACGGCTGCCAGGGGGCACCGACCCGCTCGGCCGCCGCCGTGAACATCGCGATGCCGGTGGAGTCGGTGGCGTAGCGCTGGTTGACGTTCACCTTGACGGTGGGGCCGCCGTTGGGCAGCGGGCGGTGGTCGGGGTCGTGCCGCTCGGAGTAGTTCGGGTGCACCGCGTGTGCCATGTCGGCGGAGACGCAGAACGCGCCCGCCAGCGCCCGTGACCAGTCCTCGTCGCTGCCGCCGCGCGCCGAGACGGAACGCGACAGGATCCGCTCCAGCAGCGGGCTCTGCGCGCCCGTCTCGGAACCGCTGCCGACCTCCTCGTGGTCGAAGGCGGCCAGTACGGGGACGAACGCGGGCCGGGTCGCCCCCGTCGCCGCGTCCACCAGCGCGGTGACCCCGGCGTGCACCGAGATCTGGTTGTCGAGGCGCGAGGCGACCACGAACTCCCGGTCCACGCCCAGGTATCCGGGCGGCTGGATGTCGTGCAGCATCAGGTCCCAGCCCAGGACGTCCGCCGGGTCCTCACCGGCCGCCGCCGCGACCCGGCGCAGCAGTTCGCCCTCCCGCGCGTCGCCCAGCGCCCAGATCGGCGCGATGTGCCGCTGTCGGTCCAGCGCCACGCCCTCGTTCACCGAACGGTCCAGGTGGATCGCCAACTGGGGTACGCGCAGCAGGGGTTCGTCGATCTGAACGAGCCGGCTGCGCGGCACACCGTCGGAGCCGCGCAGCGCGAGCCGGCCGGAGATGCCGAGGTCCCGGTCGAGCCAGGTGTTCAGCGGCACCCCGCCGTAGATCTCCACCCCGATCTGCCGCCACCCCGAAGTCCCGGTGTCCGGAGCGGGTTTGATCCGCAGATTCGGGGAGTCGGTGTGGGTGCCGACGATCCGGAACGGGGTGTGGGCGGGCGCGTCCTCGGGGACGTACCAGGCGATCAGCGCACCGGCGCGGCAGACGAACAGGCCGCCGGCCGCCCCGGTCCAGTCGTCGGTGCCGCGCAGTTCACGGAACCCGGCCTTCTCCAGACGCTGGGCCGCACTGGCAACCACGTGGTACGGGGACGGGCTGGCGGCGATGAAGGAGAGCAGGTCGTCGGTGTGGCTGCGGTGGGGGGCCGGAGTCATACGGCGTCCGCCTTTCCGGTGTTCGGCAATGACTGGGAGGGTGACGGTCCGCCGGGCTGGTCGGGCCCGGCGCTGGCGCCCTGGGCGGAGCCCCCGGAGCCTTGGCCCGAGGGCCCCCGCGAGGGGCGCTCCCCGAGGAGTTCGCGCACCGGCCGGTCGGGCCGGGCGCAGAACTCCGCGAGCAGGTCGGTGTACGACGCGAGAAGGTCGTGGGCGGTCGTGTGGTCCCACAGGTCGGTGGAGAATTCCAGGAACGTTCGATAACCCTTCGCGGCGTCCCGGCGCGGCGCAAGCCCGAAGCACAGCTCGCTGCGGGAAAGCGGCGGTGCCAGATCGGCCACCTCGACCCGCAGCCCGGGGATCTCGATGTCCGTGTCGACGGAGTTCTGGAAGGCCAGGACGTGCGGCACCCGGTCGGGGACGCTGACAGCGCCCGCGTCCCGCATCGCCTGCATGATGCGGGCCGTGGGCAGCACATGCGCCATGGCGCCGAGCGCCCCCGCCCCCGTCCGCACCGCGAGCTCCGCGCACGTCTCCCCAAGATTGGCTGAATCCAGCCGTACGCGGACCATCACCGCTGTCGACGTCATCGCCACGAGCGACTCCGACGCGGTGCCCTCGCGGTTGGCGTACGGCACGCTCAGCAAGGTGTCCTCCTCGCCCGACAGCCGGGTCAGGAACACCCCGAGGGCGGCCGCGGCGACGGCGAAGGGGGTGGTGTGCCGGTCGGCAGCGAGCCTCTCCACCGCCGCCCGCAGGCCGCCCGACGCGACCCCGCGCACCGTGTCCCCGTGCCCGCTCAGCTTCTGCGGACGCGGCCGGTCCGTCGGTACGGGGACGGCGGACGGCACCCCGTCCAGATAGCGGGCGCAGAACGCGGCCCGCTCCTCCTCGGCCCCGGGATCGTGGTGTTCCCGCTGCCACCGGGCGTACCCCGGCGCCTGCATCGCCGGATCGGGCAGACCGTGCGGGACGCCCGCGGCGGCCGCCGTGTACAGCGCGGCGATCTCCGCGAGCAGCAGGGACAGCGACCAGCCGTCGGCGCACACGTGGTGCAGGACGAACATCAGCTCCCAGCGGTCCTCCTCCACCCGCAGCAGCCGCAGCCGGGGCAGCAGGGGCCGCCCCGGCTCGAAGGGGGCCGCAGCGTCCGCCCGGCACAGGGCGTCCGCCCGGGGCCGCCGCTCGCCGGCGGGCAGCGCCGTCAGATCCTCCACCGGCAACGCCACCGGCCCCGCCGCCACGACCTCCTGCCACCAGGGCCCGTCCGGCGCGTCCTCCTGGACGAACCGGGTGCGCAGCGCGTCGTGCCGGGCGATCACCTCGGAGACGGCGGACCGCAGGGCCGCCGGATCCAGCGCCCCGGTGAACGTGATCCGCGTGGGGATGTTCCACACGGCGGGGTCGGGCATGGCGTGGTGCCCGGCGATCATGCGGGCCTGCTGGTCGCTGACCGGGGCGCGGTCGACGACAGCGGTGTCCTCGGCGGCGTCGGCGTCGGCGGCGCTGTCCTCCGCCGCTGCGGTGGGCCCGTCGCCGGTCACCAGCTGCGCGGTCATGGCCCGCAGCGTGGCCTCGGCGAAGAAGTCCACCAGCGGGTAGTCGACGCCGAGGGTGTCCCGGACCCGGTTCACGAGGCGGATCGCGGCGATCGAATTGCCGCCCAGGTCGAAGAAGTTGCTGTCGTCGGGGAAGCCGCGCGCATCGAGGACGGAGTCCCAGATCTCGCGGAGGAGGGCGGCGTCCGGGGAGGGCTTCCCGCGCCGGGCGGCCGGCTCGTGCGGTGAGTGCTTCTCGCGGGGGACGGCCTCCTCGCCGGGTGCGGGCTCCTCGCGCGGGGCGGCTGTCACCGCCTCCAACTGCTCCTCCAGCTCGGCGAGATACCCCGTCGCCGTCGCCGCGTCGAACAGGTCCGCGTCGTAGCGCAGCCGCAGCCGCAGGCTCCCGTCCGGGCAGCGGGTGGCCATCAGCGCCAGCTCCAGCGGCGCCGATTCCGTCCCGGCCGCCACCCCGTCCGCCCGCAGCCCGGGCAGGTCGATTCCGGCCAGCGCCGCGCGGTCCAGATCGACCGAAACCGTCACCAGCGGCCGCGGGTTCCCCGGGTCGGGGTGGACGGCGGCGACCAGCGCGTCCAGGTCCACCCCGCTGTGCTCCTCCGCCGCGAACAGCGCCCGGCCGGTGGCCCGTACGGCCTCCGGCAGCGGGGTGGAGTCGGTTGCGGACAGCGACAGCGGCAGCAGGGCCACATGGAAGCCCACCGTGTCCGCCATCGAAGGCCGCCGCCGCCCGAACGTCGTGCCCAGCAGGAACGCGTCCTGCCCCGACCGCCGCCGCAGCACCAGCTGCCAGGCCGTGCACAGCGTGGCGAACAGCGTCACGCCCTGCTGCCCGCTCCACTCCCGCAGCCGGTCCGCCCGCTCCCGGCCCAGGGTCCGGGCCACCGCCCCTCCGTGGCCCGCCACCCGGCGCCCTCGCGGCCGGTCCGTCGGCACGGACAGCACCGGGGGCTTCTCGCCCAGCAGCCCGCGCCACCAGGCCAGGTCGGCCGGGTCGTGCGGCGGCTCGGGGGCCCCGACGGTCGTTCCGGCGGACCGTGCGAAGACCGGCGGGCGCCCGGCGCGGGCCGCCGTGTACAGCTCCCGGAGGTCCCCGGCGACCAGCGCGGCCGAGTGCGCGTCGGTTACGATGTGGTGCATACCGAGGACCAGCACGTGGTCGTCCTCGGCCAGCCGGAGCAGCCGGGGCGTGAACAGCGGCCCCCCGGCCAGGTCGTAGGCACGGTGGCTCTCCTCGGAGAGCAGCGCCTCGATCGCCTCGTCCGGGTCCTGCCCCCGCGCGTCGGACACCGCCAACGGGATGCGGAGCCCGTCGCGGACGACCTGGACGACGCCCGCCTCGTCCTCGCCCCGGAACACCGTTCGCAGCCCCGGGTGCCGTTCGACCAGCCCGTCCACCGCCGCCCGCAGCGCCGGCACGTCCAGCGGGCCGCGCAGCCGTACGGCCTGGGTCTCGTTGTACGCCGCCGGGTTCTCCAGCAACTGCGCGGCCAGCCACAGCCGCCGCTGGGCGGAGGTGGCGGGCGCGACGGTCTCCCGTGCGGGGCGGTTCGCGGGCTCCGCCGCCGCCTCCTCGGCCCGCTCCCGCGTCCGGCGGCGCAGGACGTCCAGCCGCTCCAGCCCCGACCGCAGTCGCTCCCGGTCCATCCCGAAGTCGACCAGCGCGGCGATCTCGTCCACCCCGGCCCCGTGCAGGGCGGCCACGAACGGGGCGACGCTGTCCGGCGTACCGATCAGGGCCCGCTGGTCGCAGTAGCGGTCGTAGGCCCGGCGGAACAGGTAGTCCAGGTCCTCCTCGCTCGCCGCCGCCACGTCCTCGCGCCGCTGCCCGGCCGCCGTCGCCGCCGAGCGCATCAGCAGCGAGGACCGCAGATAGCGCACCATCGGCTCCAGCGCGTCCGCCCGGGCGGTGGCGTGGTCGTCGCCCAGATACGTGTGCACCAGCACCGTCACCCGCCCGGCGTCCGGGGCGAGCCCGCACGCCGCCCGCGAACGCCGGTAGTGCGCGATGTTCGCCGCCAGCTCGTCCACGGTCTGGCTCATCAGGTTGGTGACGACCCCGAGACCGCGCCGGGCCGCCTCCTCGTACGAGGCCCGCTGCCCGGAGGTCGCCAGGAAGAACGGCGGCTCCTCCTGCACCGGACGCGGCCGGATCCGGATCTCCGCCTCCGCGCCCTCGCCCGTGCGCCGCCGCACCGCCTCCCCGCGCCACAGCCGCCGCACCTCGTCCAGGTGGTCGAAGGCGACCCGCCGCCGGTCCGCGAACCGGTCCGGGTGCAGGGCGAAGTCCCGGGCGTGCCAGCCGGTGGCGCAGCCGATGCCGACCCGGCCGCCGGAGAGGTTGTCGACCACCGACCACTCCTCGGCGACCCGCACCGGATCGTGCAGCGGCAGGACCACCGAGCCCGCGTTGATCCGGACGCGCTCGGTCTCCCGGGCCACGGCGGAGGCGAGCACGGCGGGGTTCGGGAAGAGTCCGCCGAAGGAGTCGAAGTGCCGCTCGGGCAGCCAGACGGAGGAGAAGCCGTGCTCGTCGGCGAAGCGCACGGTCTCGAAGAGCGCGTCGTACGCCTCAGGAGCGCGGGCCCGGCCGGTGCGATCGGTCCCGCCGGCCTCGGCGGCTTCCTCCGCCTCCGGGTGGTCGCCGAAGAAGTAGACGCCGAAGTCGGGCGCGGGACGCGGGACGCCGACCGGCTTCACGGCCACCGGGCGGGGAGCGGACCGGGGAAAGAACCCGCCGTCCCGCAGCTCGCGCAGCGACCCCTCCACCGCCTCCGCGACCCGGTTCACGTCCTCCTTCGTGTGGGCGGTGGAGAGGTAGAAGCTGCGCCACTCCCATACGTACACACCGCGCAGTTGGAGATGGTGGTAGAGCAACTCCAGGTCGGCGCGGTGCCTGAACCGGAACATCGACCCGAAGTGGGCCAGCTCCAGCGGGAACTCCTCGTCGCGGAAGAAGGTGTTGAGCCGGTCCGCGAGCGCCTGCGTGCGGGCGTTCAGCCCGCTCTGGAGCCCGGGTCCCTGCTCGGTGAGGTGCGTGAGCACCGCACGGGCCGCCGCCATCGACAGCGGGTGCTGCATGTGCGTACCGCCGATGAACGCGGTCTCGCGCGCGGGCCCGCCTGGCTCCCCGTACCGCCAGAACCCGCCGTCCACCCCGTCGAGCAGGTCCGCCCGCCCCGCGACCGCGCCGATCGGGAAGCCGCCGCCGAGCGCCTTGCCGTACGTGGCCATGTCCGGCACCACCCCGAAGTGCGCCTGCGCGCCGCGCTGGTGGGGCCGCAGCCCGGTCAGCATCTCGTCGAAGAGCAGCACGATGCCCCGCCGCGCGGTGAGTTCGCGCAGCGCCCTTATGAACTCCACCGGCCGCAGGCCCGGGTTGCGGCACTGCACGGGCTCGACGAGCACGGCCGCGACCGTCTCCCCGAGGGCGTCGATCGTCTCCAGGGACTCCTGCTCCCCGTACTCCAGCACGATCAGCTCCGCCACCGCACTGTCCGGGATGCCCCGGGAGACGGGGACCGTGTGCTGCCCCGGGCCGCCCGGGCGGCCGAGGACGGAGTCGATGTGTCCGTGGTACGAGCCCCGGAACATGACGACCTTGTCGCGCCCGGTCGCGGCCCGGGCCAGCCGGATCGCCGCCGAGTTCGCCTCCGTACCGGACGAGGCGAACGCGACCCGCTCCATGCCGGTCAGCGAGGCCAGCAGGGCCGCCGCCTCCCCGGTGTCGGGGGAGCGGGGACCGAAGCGCAGTCCGTCGGCCAGGTGGCGGCGCACGGCCTCGGTGACCGGCTCCGCCTCGTGTCCCAGCAGCAGTGCGCCGAATCCCATGGTGATGTCGGTGTACGCGTTGCCGTCCACGTCGACCAGCCGGGAGCCGTGCGCCGAGCGGGCCGCGAGCGGGTACAGCATCTCCTTGGTGGCGTCCCGGAACCCCACGACGGCCCGGCTGTCGGCCAGCACCGGACGGTGCCGCTGGGCCAGCTCCTTGGAGGTGCGGGTGCGCTCCGTGAACCGCCGGATCAGCGAAGCGGTGTGCGCCCGCTGGACCTCGTCGGCCCCCGCCCCGGCCATCCCGCCCGCCGCGTCCACGACGAGCCGGGGGCCGTGCGTCCTCTCCGGGGCGGGCCGCGGATCCCCCTCCGCCGGGACCTGCTCCGCGACCTGCCCCCCGGCCTGCGCGCGGGCAGCCGCGAGCTGGACGGTGAGAGCCCGCGACAGCTCCGCCGCCCGGGCCACGGCCTCGGCGGCCCCGGCTGCGGCGTCGGCGGGCGCGGGCATCCCCGCGCTCATCGCGCGTCCGTCCCGGTGGTGCGGGCGGTCAGCAGGGCGACGGCCTCGGAGAGCTGGGTGAGCATCGCCGCCTGGGTCTCGGCCAGTTGACGTATCTGCTCGGACAGGGCGGCGACCTCGGCCCGGGTGGCGTACCGGGGCTCGTCGGCCGACGGCGCCACCACCGCTGCGGCCTCCGGGGCTGCCGGGGCCGTGAGGGCGGCCGGGGGAGCGAGGAGAGCCGAGGGCGGGGCCGCCGCCACCGGGGGAACCTTCCGCCCGGCTATCAGCGCGGCCGTGAGCCGGGGGGTGCCAGCCTCCTCCAGGACCTCCCGCATGCTGATCTCCGTGCCGAACTCGGCCTCCAACTGCCGCACCATCCCGATGAGCTGGAGCGAGTCGGCGCCGAGCCCGACGAACGTGCGGTCGGCAAAGACCTCGTCCGGCCGGTGGCCGAGATGGCGCGCGGTCAGCTCCAGCACCCTGTCCAGTACGGCCTGTTCGGTCATGCGGTCCTCCGTCGGGCATGGGGATGGGTGAACGTACGGTGCGGGGCCCCGCCAGTGGGAGCGCCGCTGGAAGGGGTACGTGGGCAGCCGGACGCGCCGGCCGCCGCAGCCGTCGAGCAGCGCCGCCCAGTCCACCCCGGCCCCGGCGCAGTGCAGCGCGGCCACCGCCCCCTCCCAGTCCCGGGTCGGTACGCAGACCGCGTCCGGCAACGCCCGGCGGACCAGCCCCGTCAGCACGGCGGACGGGCCCAGCTCCAGCAGCAGGGGCGAGGGCCCCAACTCCGCCAGGACGGCGGCGAAGTCGGCTGTACGGCGGGCCTGCGCGACCAGGTACGCGGCGTCCGGCCGCCACCCGGCGGGGCGGACCGCGCCGTCGATCCCGTCGACGAACTCCGTGTGCAGCGGGCGCGGTTCCACCTTGTCGGCCAGGACCCGGAACTCCTCCAGCGCCGGATCGAGCAGCGCCGTGTGGAACGCCCTTTCCACGGCGAGCACTTCGTACGCCTCACCGCGCGCCGCCAGCAGCACCCGCACCGCGTCCACCGCCTCCGGGGGGCCGCCCAGCACATGGTGCGTGGCCCCGTTGACCACGGCGAGCTCAAGACCGGGTACGGCGGCCAGCAGCTCCCGCACCCGGGCCCGGGGGACGAACGCGGAGACCATCGCGCCCGGGGCGGACCGTTCCTGCATCAGCCGCCCGCGCCCGCAGACCAGACGCATCGCGTCCTCGGTGTCCAGCGCCCCGGCCACGCAGAGCGCCGCGTACGCGCCGACGCTGTGCCCGGCGACCCGGGCGGGGGTGACCCCGAGCCGCTCCCACAGCCGGGCCTGGGCGATCTGGAGGGCGAAGAGGGCGGGCTGCGCGAACCCGGTGTCCCACCGTGCGGGACCCTGCCCGCCGACGATCCGGTCCAGGAAGCCGTCCCGGCCGGTCTCCTCCGCGTACACCCGGGCGCAGGACTCCAGTACCTCGGCCACCACCGGGAAGCGCGCGGCGAGTGCAGCGCCCATGCCCGGGTGGCCGCCGCCCTGCCCGCTGAACAGGAGGACCGGCGCCGGATCCCCTACGCCGCCGGCGACCCCCCTCGTGTACGCTTCGCCCGCCGGGGCCCCGGACAGGAACGCCTCCAGACCGGCCACCGGGTCCGCGGCCGTGACCACCAGCCGGTGCGGCAGGAGCCGCCGCCCGAGCGCGGTGGTGGTCAGCAGATCGGCGGGGGCGGGGCGATCCCCGCCCGCCAGACGGTCCCGCAGGGCTGTGGCGCAGGCCCGCAGCGCGTCCCCGTCGGCGGCCGACAGCGGCAGCAGCGCGGGCACGGGAGCCGCCGTCGGTGCGGCGGAGGCGGGTACGGCCTCCGGCGCCTGTTCCAGGATCACGTGAGCGTTCGTACCGCCCATGCCGATGGAGTGCACACCGGCTCGCCGCACCCCCGCCAGCGGCCAGCCCCGCTCCCGTACCGGCAGGAGGAAGGGGCTGTCGTCCACCGCCAGCGCCGGGTTGGGCCGGGCGAGGTTCACCAGCGGCGGGACGATCCCGTGCCGCAGCACCTCGACGGCCTTGATCAGCCCCGCCAGCCCCGCCGCACTGTCCAGATGGCCGATGGCCGGCTTCGTCGAGCCGAGCGCACAGAACCCGGTCCGGTCCGTGTACGCGCGGAACGCCTCGGTCAGGGCGGCGAATTCGATCGGATCGCCCTTCAGCGTGCCCGTGCCGTGCGCCTCCACATAGCCGATCGACGCCGCGTCCACGTCCGCCGCCCGCAGCGCCCCGAGCACCGCGTCCCGTTGCCCGGCGACCCCGGGAGCGGCGAACCCCCGTTTGGCCGCGCCGTCGTTGGTGACCGCCGAGCCCAGGATCACCGCGTGCACGGTGTCGCCGTCGGCCAGCGCCCGCGCCAGCGGCTTCAGGAGGACGGCCGCGGCCCCGTTCCCGCCGACCGTGCCGTCCGCGTCCGCGTCGAACGCCCGGACCGTGCCGGTGGGCGAGAGCGTGGAGCCCTTCACCGGGACATGGCCGCTGACCTGCGGAAGATGCAGGGCGGCCGAGCCCACCAGCATCAGCTCCGCGTCCCCGGCGCGCAGCGCCTGGCAGGCCAGATGCACCGAGACCAGGGCGCTGGAGCAGGCCGTGGACACGGTGAGCGCGGGCCCGGTCAGACCGAGCCGGAAGGCGGCCCGGGTGGCAGTGAAATCGGTGTAGTTGCCGACCTGGACCTGCTTGGCGGTCATCCAGTCGCCCGAGTCGGCCTCCGCCGCGAGGTGGTGTGCCAGATAGCTGTGCAGCGAGTACAGGCGGTAGCCGGAACTGCCGTACACCCCGATCCGTACGGAGCCGCCGTCGCCGACCGCGCAACGGTCCTCGCCGCCCGCGTACCCCCCGTCCTCCAGCGCGTGGAAGCAGCACTCCAGGAACAGCCGCTGCTGCGGATCGGTGAGTTCAGCCTCCCGTCCGCTCATCCCGAAGAACCCGGCGTCGAAACCGTCCACGTCCGCCAGAGGCGCGCTCGCCCCGCCGAACCCCGGCCGCTCGTACTCCGCCGCCGGGACCCCCGCCGCGGCGAACTCGGCCCGGGTGAACCGGTGTACGCGGCTCGTGCCCGCCCGGATGTCGCGCCAGTACGCCTCGGGGGTGTCAGCCCCCGGAAACCTCAGCGCCGTCCCGATCACCGCGATCCGGTCGTCTCTCAACGGCTTCTTCCTTTCGCAGCCCCGCCCGCCCCGCCCCGCCCCCACACCCCATCGGGCCCGCGGGCTCGGCCCGTCGCAGCGCCGCCACCCGCAGCAGGAACACCACGGCGACGACGATGGCGGCGCCGTGGGACCAGCCCACCACGGCCAGCGGGGAGAACCGGTCGAGGGCCGCCGCCACCAGGATCATGCCGACCCCGAAACCGAGGTTCTCGAAAGTGGCCGAAAGCCCGAAGGCGTGACCGCGCAACGTGGCCGGAAGTGTCTGGAGGTGCGAGGTGTACGCGACCTCGGTGAGACCGTCCGCTCCCCCCGCGATCAGCGCGATCACCGCCGTGACCGCCAGCGGGAACCCGGCGAACGCCGCGATGAACGCCGCCGACATCACCACCGTGCCGTAGCCGAACCCGAGCGCTCCCACGGTCCGGCCGGTGCGCTGGGTGTACCGCTGGATCACCTGCTGGGCACCGATGTTGCCGAGCGCCCACACACACCAGAAGGCGCTGACGAACACCGCCGGGTTCGATGCGTCCAGCGAGGCGGAGTAGACCGGCAGCGCCGCGTTGTGGGACGACGAGCCGAACGCGTCGACCCCGCGCAGGGCCACCATCAGGCCCAGACCGGGAGCGGCGGCGAGCGCCAGGAAGGCCACCGGCCGCCACCGCGGCCCGCTCTTCGCTTCCTTCCCGCCCTTCCCGGCGCCAAAGGCCCCGGCGGCGCTCCCCGCCCCCTTGCCGCCCGCGATCGGCAGCAGGGCCACCGTCACCGCGCAGACCACGAACGTCGCCATGTCGAGCAGGAACGCGGCGGTGTACCCCACGAGGGAGACCACCACGCCCGCCGAGGCGAACCCCGCCACCATGGCCATCGAACGGCCGGTGATCGAGAGGGAGTTGGCCCAGGCCCTGCGGTCCTCCCCGACCATCTCCGGGATGGAGCTGCGCAAGGCGACCATGAACAGCGTCCCGCACGCCCCGATCACCACCGAGACGGCCGTCAGCGCCCCGGTCACCAGGGAGTCAGGGGCCAGGATGAGCACCAGCATCACGGCGCCCTGACCGACATTCGCCCACAGCATGATGCTTTTCGCGCTGAAACGGGCGAGCAGCCCGCCGACGACCAGTCCGGCGACGAATCCGGAGGCCAGCCGCACCGCCATGAACAGCCCCATGGCCAACGCCCTGCCCGTCGTCTCGTAGACGAAGAGATTGAGCGCGACCATATTCAGGAATGTGCCGTAGGAAGACACCGCGTATCCGGCCACCAGGAATCGAAAACGGCGCTCGGAGACCGCGTTGTCCCGGGTCTTTCGAGACCCGCCGTCCGGCTCGTCCGCCGTCGGCCCGTCCGCACTCCCGATTCCAGATGTCACCCGCTCATACTCGTCGAGCGCGGGAGCCGGGCGGGAGACTCCCGATTGCACAAAGGTAATCTGCATCCTTGTGAAGGACGATCATTCCCCCTCACCGGTATGTGATTGCCGTGAATCACCCTCGGACCGGTCGATACCGGAACACCCCTGCGAGGCGGCGCTCGCGACCTATCGCCGTGCGCTGACGGAGGGCGGCCTCCCGGCCGCCGCCGCACCCCCCTGCCTGCTCTCCCTGCATCTGCTGGTCGCCGACCAGGACTCGCCCGGCCACCTCATCCCCGTACCGCCGGAGACCGCCTCCTTCGCCGCGCTCGCCCCGATCGAGAAGGCGATCGTCGAGCAGCGCCGCACCCTGCGCTCCGCCCGGGCCACCCTCGCCGCCTTCGAGTGCCTCTACGCCGAGGTCCACCGGCCCGAACGCCCCGCCCTCACCCGGCTCTCCGGCGAGGCCGTCATCAGCAAGGCCCTGGACGCCGGGGTAAGCGGCTGCCGCGTCGAGGTCCGCACCGCCCACCCCGGCGGCGGGCGCCCCGCCCGCGTCCTGGCGGAGTCCCTCCCGCGCGATCTGAACAACCTGCGGCGCGGCGTCCGGCAGCGCACCCTCTACCAGCACACCGTCCGCTCGGACCGCACCACGCTCGCCTACATCGAGCAGGTGACCGCCGAAGGGGCCGAGATCAGGACCCTGCCCGAGGTCATGGACCGGTTCATCGTCTTCGACCGGGACCTCGCCTTCATCCCGTACTCCGACGAACCGCACACCGCGCTGCGCGTCCGGCACCCGTCGCTGGTCCGCTTCCTGGCCCGCCACTTCGACGAGGCGTGGTCCCGCGCCGTCCCCGTACGCCCCGAACGCACGCCGCTGCGTACCCCCGTCGTCACCTCCGGCCTCCAGCGCGCGATTCTCCAGGCCGTCGTCAACGGCGAGACGGACGCCGCCATCGCCCGCCGCATCGGCATGAGCCGCCGCAGCGTCGCCGAGCACATGCGCAAGGTCTCCGAGCAGCTCGGCAGCAACAGCCGGGCCCAACTCGGCTACCTGGTCGCGACGTCGGGCCTGCTGGACGACTGACCACGTGAGGAGGGCCCGTCCGCGCGGACGGGCCCTCCTCTACGTGCGTACGGTACGGGTCAGGCCAGGCCCGGCCCCCGCACCGGAATGCTGGTGAACGTCGGAGCCGGGGCGGGCTCGGTGAAGAAGTCGTTGCCCTTGTCGTCGACGACGATGAACGCGGGGAAGTCCTCGACCTCGATCTTCCAGACCGCCTCCATACCGAGCTCCTCGTACTCGACGACCTCGACCTTCTTGATGCAGTCCTGCGCGAGGCGGGCCGCCGGGCCGCCGATCGAGCCGAGGTAGAAGCCGCCGTGCGCGTCGCAGGCGTCGGTGACCTGCTTGCTGCGGTTGCCCTTGGCGAGCATCACCTTCGAGCCGCCCGCCGCCTGGAACTGCTCCACGTAGGAGTCCATCCGGCCGGCCGTCGTCGGCCCGAAGGAGCCGGAGGCGTACCCCTCGGGCGTCTTCGCCGGGCCCGCGTAGTAGACCGGGTGGTCCTTCAGGTACTGCGGCATCTCCTCGCCCGCGTCCAGCCGCTCCTTGATCTTGGCGTGCGCGATGTCACGGGCCACGACCAGCGGGCCGGTCAGCGAGAGCCGGGTCTTGACCGGGTACTTCGTCAGCTCGGCCAGCACCTCGTCCATCGGCCGGTTGAGGTCGATCTCCACGACGTCCCCGCCCGCCTCGTCGAGGTGCTCGTCGGTGGTGTCGGGGAGGAAGCGCGCCGGGTCCTTCTCCAACTGCTCCAGGAAGACGCCCTCGGCGGTGATCTTCGCGGTGGCCTGGCGGTCCGCCGAGCAGGACACGGCGATCGCGACGGGCAGCGAGGCGCCGTGCCGGGGCAGGCGCACCACGCGCACGTCGTGGCAGAAGTACTTGCCGCCGAACTGCGCGCCGATCCCGATCTTCTGCGTCAGCTCGAAGACCTTCTCCTCCAGTTCCTTGTCCCGGAAGCCGTGCCCGGTGGGGGAGCCCTCGGCGGGCAGCTCGTCCAGGTAGTGCGCGGAGGCGTACTTGGCGGTCTTCAGCGCGAACTCCGCCGACGTACCCCCGACCACGATTGCCAGGTGGTACGGCGGGCAGGCCGCGGTCCCCAGCGAACGGATCTTCTCCTCCAGGAACTTCATCATGGAGGCCTCGTTCAGGACGGCCTTGGTCTCCTGGTAGAGGAACGACTTGTTGGCCGAGCCGCCGCCCTTCGCCATGAAGAGGAACTTGTACGCGCCGCCGTCGGTGGCGTACAGCTCGATCTGGGCCGGCAGGTTGGAGCCGGTGTTCTTCTCGTCCCACATGGTCAGCGGGGCCATCTGCGAGTAGCGCAGGTTGAGCTTGGTGTACGCGTCGTAGATCCCGTGCGACAGGGCCTCCTCGTCACCGCCCTCGGTCAGCACGTTCTGCCCGCGCTTGCCCATGACGATCGCCGTGCCGGTGTCCTGGCACATCGGCAGGACACCGGCCGCGGCGATGTTCGCGTTCTTCAGGAGGTCCAGCGCCACGAACTTGTCGTTGGAGGACGCCTCCGGGTCGTCGACGATCCGCCGCAACTGCGCCAGGTGGGCGGGGCGCAGGTAGTGCGAGATGTCGTGCATGGCCTCGGCGGCCAGGGTGCGCAGCGCCTCCGGCTCGACCTTGAGGAACGTACGGCCGTCGGCCTCGAAGGTGGAGACACCCTCGGCGGTCACCAGACGGTACGGCGTGGTGTCCTCCCCCAGGGGGAGCAGATCGGAGTACGCAAACTCTGCCATGACGGCCATTCCTCACTCGGCGACAGCGGCTGACCTCCCTCGGGCAGCGCGTCCACCAGGGTAGAACGCCGGCTTCGCGCGGATCCTGTGAGGTAAGGCTCACCTGGACGCGGGCCGGGCGGGGCGCGCCGGTTGGAGGGGTAGTCGCGATCTATCGCGTTTGGGTACGCTGGGGCGGTGGACCTAGAGAAGCAGCCCCAGCAGCCCCTCAGGCCGGCCGTCCCACCGCCCGCCGAAGTCCTGAACGGCGACGACATCCGCGCCTCCGACGCCGACCGCGACCGGATCGCTGACATCCTGCGGGAGGCGATGGCCGAGGGCCGTCTGACGGCGGACGAGCACGCCGAGCGGGTGGACCTGGTCTACCGGGCCAAGACCGTCGGCGAGCTCCAGCCGCTCGTCCGGGACCTGCCCGCCTCCTCCGGCTCCACCGCGCGGGGCCCGGGCCCGCGCCCGTACAGCTACGGCCCGGAGGCCCCGGAAGGCCCCGCGGACAATCTCGTCGCGGTCTTCAGCAGCTCCGTCCGCAAGGGTCGTTGGCGGGTCGGCGGCCGGACGAACGCCTTCGCGCTCTTCGGCAGCGTGGAGATCGATCTGACCGAAGCTCTTTTCGGCCAACGCTTCACCGTCATCAACGCGACGTCCATCTTCGGCAGCGTCGAGGTCCGCGTCCCGGAGAACATCTCCCTGCGCGGCAACGGCACCGGTGTGTTCGGCGGTTTCGAGGTGAAGTCGCTCGAATCCGCCGACCCGGAAGCCCCGGTCGTCGTCGTGAACGGCTATGCCGTGTTCGGGAGTGTGGAGGCGAAGCCGAAGCGGGGAAAGTTCGTCGCGGATCTCCAGAGGCGGCTGCGTAAACACCTGGGCCACTGAATACGGCACGACGGGCGACCTTCGGTAATCGGCCAGAATGCCGTGGGGGCGCATTGCGGTGAGTCGCGCGCCGGTGCCACTCAGTGCATAGGCGTACGTACAGCGGGTAGGGAGTGCTGCATCGACTCCCGCTCGCGAAGCCGAAGCCGTAGCCGTCGTCAGGAGTAGCCCGTGCTGCAATCGCCGCATCAGCCTCTGCAGGTCGCCGCCGTTCCGGCCCAGCGGACCCCCGCCCGGGAGGACGATGCGGGCCCCTGGCATTCCGACGCGGCCTGCCGCCGCGACGAGGCGGGTCTCTTCTTCGCCCCCTCCAAGGAACCGACCGCCGCCCGGCTGGCCCGCGAGGAGGCCGCCAAGAGGGTGTGCGGCGGATGTCCGGTCATGATCGAGTGCCGGGAGCACGCGCTGATGCAGCCCGAGCCGTACGGGGTGTGGGGCGGGCTCACCGCTGCCGAGCGCCGGGTGGCGCTCGCCCGGCGGCGACGGCGGGACATCGAACTCAAGGCCGCGTCGACGGCCGAGCACATAGCCGCGGCAGGCTGAACGCCGACGTGCCCGGAGGGGGTGCGGGGAGCCGATCGGCTCCCCGCACCCCCTCCGCGCCCCGGGCGTCGGCTACTTCGCGCGGTCGAAGTCGATGGCGCTGTAGGCGCGCAGCTTCGACAGCCGGTGGGTCGAGGAGATCGACCGGATCGTGCCGGACTTGGACCGCATCACGATCGACTCGGTGGTCGCCGTCTCCGCGCGGTACCGCACACCGCGCATCAGCTCACCGTCGGTGATCCCCGTCGCCACGAAGAACACGTTGTCGCCGCTGACCAGGTCGTCCGTGGACAGCACCCGGTCCAGGTCGTGGCCCGCGTCCAGCGCCTTCTGCCGCTCCGCCTCGTCCTTGGGCCAGAGCTTGCCCTGGATGACGCCGCCGAGGCACTTTATGGCGCACGCCGAGATGATGCCCTCGGGCGTTCCGCCGATGCCCATCAGCAGGTCGACGCCGGTGCCCTCGCGGGCCGCCATGATCGAGCCCGCGACATCGCCGTCCGAGATGAACTTGATCCGCGCGCCGGTCTCCCGGATCTCCTTGACGATGCCCTCGTGCCGGGGCCGGTCGAGGATGACGACGGTGACGTCCTCGGGCGTGGAGTTCTTCGCCCGCGCGACGCGCCGGATGTTCACGGCCACGGGCGCGTTGATGTCGACGAAGTCCGCCGCCTCGGGCCCCGTGACCAGCTTGTCCATGTAGAAGACCGCCGACGGGTCGAACATCGCGCCGCGGTCGGCCGCCGCCAGCACGGCGATGGCGTTCGGCATGCCCTTGGCGTTGAGCGTGGTGCCGTCGATCGGGTCGACCGCGATGTCGACCTCGGCGCCGGTGCCGTCGCCGACCCGCTCGCCGTTGAACAGCATGGGGGCTTCGTCCTTCTCGCCCTCGCCGATGACGACGACGCCGTTCATCGAGACGGTCGAGACGAGGGTCCGCATGGCCTTCACGGCGGCGCCGTCGGCGCCGATCTTGTCGCCGCGGCCCACCCAGCGCCCGGCCGCCATGGCGGCGGCCTCGGTGACCCGGACCAACTCCAGGGCCAGGTTGCGGTCGGGGGCCTCCGGGGAGACCTCCAGTTGGGACGGCAGATGATGCTCGGACATCGGAGCGCACCTTTCTGTACGGCGACGACCGGATATGAGGGTGCTGCGACTCTATCGGTAGGTCGATAAAATGAGCAGGGCGGGTCACGCATGAGCACCCTGGCGTCGCCGCCCCGGACCGGCACCCTGCGGCCGGGCGTGTCAGGCCGCGTGCCACCATGGACCCGTGGCAAGCAAGCGAGGCAAGCAGACGGTCCGGGACATGTTCCTGTCGACTTTGGTGATCGCCGCCTGCGCGGGGGTCATATACCTCTTCATCCCGAAGGACGAGCACGCCGACCCGATCAAGGCGGTCGACTTCACCGTGGAGCTGGCGACGGTACGGACCGCCGCCCCCTACCCGGTGGCCGCGCCGGAGGGCCTGCCGGAGAAGTGGAAGGCGACCTCCGTCCGGTACGACGAGGCCGAGGGCAAGTCCTGGCACCTGGGCTTCCTCGACGCCGACCGCAGGTACGTCGCGGTCGAGCAGTCCACCGCCGCCGCGCGTACGTACGTCCCCGAGGTCAGCCAGAAGGCGAAGGACACCGGCCGGACCGAGACGGTGGCGGGCAAGGAGTGGCAGGTCTGGGAGGGCGACAAGTACAACGCCCTCGTACTGCCCGGCAAGGGCCACACCACGGTGGTCACCGGCTCGGCGCCGAAGGAGAGCCTGGTCGAGATGGCCGAGGCGCTGAAGACGACGCCGCCCGCCACGCCGGCCGGCTGACGCGCGGCCCGCGCCGGCTCCGTACGCGAAGGGCCCCGGAGCACCAGATGGTGGTGTTCCGGGGCCCTTCGCGCGTGACGGGACCGTGTGGCGGCGGCTCAGACGGTCGTGACGACCTCGTCGAAGGAGAGGCGCGGGCTGCGCGGGAACCAGGCGTCCTCGCCCGGCTTGCCGATGTTGACGACCATCAGCGGGGTGTGGTCGTCGTCCAGGAACTCCTTCTGGATGCCCGCGGCGTCGTAGCCGGTCATCGGGCCGGCGGCCAGACCGGCGGCGCGGACGCCGATGATGAAGTAGGCGGCCTGGAGCGCGGCGTTGAGTCCGGCGGCCGACTCACGGGCCGGGCGCTCCGAGAAGAACATGTCCTTGGCCTGCGGGAAGTGCGGGAGCAGCGCCGGAAGCTCCTCGTGGAACTCGTTGTCGGCGGCCAGGATCGCGACCAGCGGGGCCGTGGCGGTCTTCGGGCGGTTGCCCTCGGCCATGTGCCGCACCAGGCGCTCGCGCCCCTCGGCGGAGCGGACCAGGACGACACGCAGCGGCGACTGGTTGAAGGCGGTCGGGCCGAACTTCACCAGGTCGTAGATCGCCTGGACCTGCTCGTCGGTCACGGGCTCGTCGGTGAAGGTGTTGGCGGTGCGGGCCTCGCGGAAGAGGAGGTCCTGAGCGGCGGGGTCGAGAACGAGGGACATCTGGTGCAAACCTTCCGAACGAACGCGGTGGGGAGGGCTCGAAGGTACGCCAGAGATAGGTTAACTTTCAACTAAAGCCGGAACTGAGTGATCCATTGCACACCATTGCATGGTGCAGCTACCTGGTGAGGCTCTCGGCTCCGCCCCGGCCGGCGCCCTCGCGGGCCGTCGTCGGCGCGCTGCGGGGCCCGCCTCAGCCCTCGTCCCCGCCCTCCTGCGGGCGGGCCAGGGCCGCGTCCAGCCGGGCGCGGGCGCCCTCCAGCCAGCGCCGGCAGACCTTGGCCAGCTCCTCGCCCCGCTCCCACAGGGCCAGCGACTCCTCCAGCGTCGTACCGCCCGCCTCCAGCCGGCGCACGACCTCGATCAGCTCGTCGCGCGCCTGCTCGTACCCGAGCGTGCCCGTGGCGGCAGCCGCCGCCGTACCGTCGTCCGTCATGTGATCCACCCTAGATGTGAGCTGTTACGTCATCGTGGGAACGGCCCCGGCCGCTGCCGGCGCCGCTCATCCGTCCCGGTCCACCCGCACCGTGAACTCGCCCTCCGACACCCGCGCCCGCAGCGGCTCGCCGGGCGCCCCGGCCTCGTCGGGGGAGCGCACCACATGGCCGTCGGGCCGCTGGAGCACGGCGTACCCCCGCTCCAGGGTCGCGGCCGGCGACAGCGAGACGACCCGGGCGAGTGTGTGCGCCAGCTCGGAGTCGGCCCGGTCCAGCAGATGGCCCAGCACCCGGCGGCCGCGCCCGAGGAGCGCGTCCACCTCGGCCTCGCGCTCGTCCACCAGCCGCTGGGGCCGCTCCATCGCGGGGCGGCCCAGCGCGTGCGCGAGCCCCCGCTCCTCGCGGTCCAGCAGCCCCCGTACGGTGCGCAGCGCCCGGTCCCGCAACTGCTGTACGCGCTCCAGCTCCTCGCCCACGTCGGGGACGACCTTCTTGGCCGCGTCCGTGGGCGTGGAGGCGCGGAGATCGGCGACCAGGTCCAGCAGCGGGGAGTCCGGCTCATGGCCGATCGCGGAGACCACCGGCGTACGGCAGGCGGCCACGGCCCGGACCAACTGCTCGTCGGAGAACGGCAGCAGATCCTCGACGCTGCCGCCGCCCCGGGCCACCACGATCACATCGACCTCGTCCAGCGCGTCCAGTTCCTCGACCGCCTGCACCACCTGGGCGACCGCGTTCACCCCCTGCACGGCGGTGTTGCGGACCTCGAAGCGCACGGCGGGCCAGCGGCGGCGGGCGTTCTCCAGGACGTCCCGCTCGGCGGCGGAGGCCCGCCCGCAGACGAGCCCGATGAGCTGGGGGAGGAAGGGGAGCGTCTTCTTCCGGTCCAGCGCGAAGAGCCCTTCGGCCGCGAGCGACTTCTTCAGCTGCTCCAGCCGCACGAGCAGCTCCCCGATGCCGACCGGCCGTATGTCGGTGGCCCGCAGCGACAGCTGCCCCCGGGGCGCGTACCACTCGGGCTTGGCGAGGACGACGACCCGCGCGCCCTCCGTCACCACATCGGCGATCCGGTCGAAGACCTGCCGGAAACAGGTGACGCTCACCGAGATGTCGTGCGACGGATCGCGCAACGTCAGGAAGACGACCCCGGCCCCCGGCCGCCGCGACAGCTGGGTGATCTGCCCCTCCACCCAGATGGCGCCGAGCCGGTCGATCCACCCCCCGATGAGCCGGGACACCTCGCCGACGGGCAGCGGCGCTTCCGCGGACGTGTTGAGAGCCATACGGGCGAGCGTATCGGCACCCGCCGACAGGACACCGGCCCGGCGCGGAGACCAGGCCCGCGGGGGCCCGGCCCGGACGGCGCGTCGGGTCTCAGCGCTCAGCGGGGCCGGGCCCGCCGGGCCCCTCGGCCCCGCTCCGGCGCCCCGTCCCCTGCACCGCCAGCACCACGAGCCCCACCCCGAGCCAGCAGAGGCCCACCACCTGGGCGGAGGTCGTCGCCTCCACGATGACCGCGACCAGCACCCCCGCGCCGACCACCGGGACGAGGACGTGCCGCCACCACACAGGCGGCCCCGCCATCCGGCGTACGACGAACCAGCCGACCACCGACGCGTGCAGCAGCACGAACGCCGTCAGCGCGCCGATGTCGACCACCGAGACCAGATGGTCCAGGCCGTCGTCGCGCCGGGCCGCCCACACGGCGGCCACCAGCGTCACGATGCCCGCACCGAGGATCGCCGGCCGCGGCACGCCCGACTTCGGGTCGACCTTCGCGAGGAGGTGCGGCAGCCGCCGCTCCCGGGCCATCGCGAAGACGAGCCGGCCGGCGGCGGCCTGCCCCGCCAGTGCGGCGAACGCGGCCCCGACGGCCTTGCTGACCGCCACCAGATCGTGCAGCCAGGTCCCCACCGACGCGTCCACCGCGTCGTAGAACGCCGACCCCTGCGCAGCCGGGTCCGCCGCCAGCTCCGCCGAGCTCACCGGCTCCAGCAGCGCCGCCAGGTACGACTGGGCCACGAACAGGACACCGGCGAGCACCAGACAGAACAGCACCGCCCGCGCCACCTTCTGCGAGCCGCCCGTCACCTCCTCGGCGAACGAGGCGATGGCGTCGAAGCCCAGATACGACAGCACGGCGATCGACACGGCTCCCAGCACCGCCGCCATGGAGAACCCGGTGTCCCCGGTCAGCGGCGTCAACCAGCCGCGCTGCGCCCCGTCCCGTACGAGGACGACCACGGCCGAGACCACGAAGACCAGCAGCACCACGATCTCCATGGCCAGCACCGCGAAGCCGACGCGGGCGGCGGCGCGTACGCCCCACAGGTTGAGCAGGGTGGTCACGAGGACCGCGATCGCGGTCCACACCCACCGCGAGACCTCCGGAACCAGGGCGTTCATCGCGATCCCGGAGAAGAGGTAGGCGACGGCGGGGATCAGCAGGTAGTCGAGCATCGCCATCCACCCGGCGATGAACCCCGGCCCTTCCCCGAGCCCCTTGCGGGCATACGTGAAGACCGAACCGGCGAAGGGGGCGACCCGCACCATCTGGGCGTAACTGAAGGCGGTGAAGCCCATGACCACGGTGGCCACGATGTAGACGAGGGCGACCGCGCCGTCGGATTTCGCGTCCAGAGTGCCGAACACGCCGACGGGGGCCATCGGGGCGATGAAGAGGAGCCCGTAGACGACCAGGTCCCGGAACCCCAGAGTCCGCCGCAGCCGGCCGTCCTCCGCACGGCTGCCGGAACCACCCGCCGCACCGCTCCCCGCCCCACTCCCCGTACCACTTCCCGTACCGCTCTCCGCTCCGCTCCCCGACACCGAGGTCACCGCCCCTCCATCACCAGCAGCCATTTCTCGCACACGTACCGCGACCAGTGTCCCGATCGGGCCGTCCTCGCGCCTGTTCGCCACGGCCTTACGATGGGACGCATGACTGCAACGCCTGCCCGCCGTGTCCTGCTCGCCGCTCCCCGTGGCTACTGCGCGGGCGTGGACCGCGCCGTGATCGCCGTCGAGAAGGCCCTGGAGCAGTACGGGGCCCCGATCTACGTCCGCCACGAGATCGTGCACAACAAGTACGTCGTGCAGACCCTGGAGAAGAAGGGCGCGATCTTCGTGGACGTCACCGCGGAGGTGCCCGAGGGCTCCATCGTGATGTTCTCCGCGCACGGAGTCGCGCCCACCGTTCACGCGGAGGCCGCCGAGCGCAAGCTCGCCACCATCGACGCGACCTGCCCGCTGGTCACCAAGGTCCACAAGGAAGCCGTCCGGTACGCCAAGGAGGACTACGACATCCTCCTGATCGGCCACGAGGGCCACGAGGAGGTCATCGGCACCTCCGGCGAGGCCCCCGAGCACATCCAGCTGGTCGACGGCCCCGAGGACGTGGCGAACGTCGAGGTCCGCGACGAGTCGAAGGTCGTCTGGCTCTCCCAGACCACCCTGTCCGTCGACGAGACGATGGAGACGGTCGACGCCCTCAAGTCGAAGTTCCCGAACCTCCTCTCGCCGCCCAGCGACGACATCTGCTACGCCACGCAGAACCGCCAGATCGCGGTGAAGAAGCTCGCCGAGGACGCCGAGCTGGTCATCGTGGTCGGCTCCAAGAACTCCTCGAACTCCATCCGGATGGTCGAGGTCGCCCTGGACGCGGGAGCCCCCGCCGCCCATCTGGTCGACTTCGCGAGCGAGATCGACGAGGCGTGGCTGGAGGGCGTGACCACGGTCGGTCTGACCTCCGGGGCCTCGGTCCCCGACGTTCTCGTCGACGGCGTTCTGGAATGGCTGGCGGAGCGGGGTTACGCGGACGTGGAGACGGTGAAGACGGCCGACGAGTCGATCACCTTCTCCCTGCCCAAGGAGCTCCGCCGCGACCTGCGCGCCGAGGCCGCCGCCCTTTCCGCCGAGTAGCCGCGCAACGGGCCCGGCCTGCCCGTACCGTGGATTCCATGGAGATCTTCGGCGTGGACATCGGCGGATCCGGGATCAAGGGCGCTCCCGTGGACCTGGACCGCGGAGACCTGGCGCGCGAGCGCCACAAAGTGCTGACACCGCACCCGGCCACGCCCCAGGGCGTGGCCGACGGCGTGGCGGAGGTGGTCGGCCATTTCGACTGGTCGGGCCCGGTCGGCATCACCTTCCCCGGGGTCGTCACGGACGGCATCACCCGCACCGCGGCCAATGTCGACAAGGGCTGGATCGACACGGACGCCCGCACCCTGCTGGGCGAGCGGATCGGCCGGCCGGTCACCATCCTGAACGACGCGGACGCGGCCGGGGTGGCGGAGATGACCTTCGGCGCGGGCAAGGGCCGTAGGGGCACGGTCATCCTGCTGACGTTCGGTACGGGCATCGGCAGCGCGGTCTTCACCGACGGCAAGCTCGTCCCCAACACCGAGCTGGGCCACCTGGAACTGCACGGCCACGAGGCGGAGAAGCACGCCTCCACGAAGGCCAAGGAGGACGAGGACCTGAGCTGGCAGCACTGGGCGCACCGGGTCCAGAAGTATCTGCTGCACGTGGAGATGCTGTTCTCGCCGGAGCTGTTCATCATCGGCGGCGGCGTGAGCCGCAAGGCGGAGAAGTTCCTGCCCCTGATCGAGAAGGTCCGCGCCGAGCTGGTCCCGGCGCAGCTGCAGAACAACGCGGGCATCGTGGGGGCGGCCATGGCGGCGGCGGGCTCGGGGCCGGTCAAGGACTGAGCAGACCCGAAGAGCGGGGCCGCGAGGGCGGAGCAGGGCGGCAGGAGCAGGCCAGGCAGGGGGGCGGGCCCGAGAAGGCGGGCCCCCGGACCTCAGGGCCGCTGAGGGCGGCGCGCCGCGGCTGCTGTGCCGGCCCCGGCCCGTACGGGCTTCGCGTCCGAGGGCGAGGCGGAGGCGGCGGCCGCGGCCCGGGGCGTGCGCTCACCGGCGGGTCCGCGCCCCTGGGCCAGCACGTACCGCCGCCGGGCCCGCATCAGACGCACCTTGCGTACGGTGGTGATGAGGCCCGCGACGAGCGTTCCGCCGTACAGCCAGCCGGCGTGCACGGCGAGGGCGGTGACGAGGCCCATGACCTGCCCGCCGAAGCCCTCGGACCCCCCGGAGATCGGGAAGACCCCGACGGCGAAGGCGATCGGCACGCTGATCGGCGCGGTGACGAGGTCGGCGGGCCGGACCCAGAGGGCGGTGAGCGCGCTGACGGGCAGGAAGAGCAGCCCGTAGACGAGTTCCGAGCCGTCGAACAGCAGCCGGTCGACGCAGGCGAGCACGAACATGGTGAGCGAGGCGAACAGCCCGGCCCCGATCCCGGTGAGCCGGGGGTTGGGGAACCGCCGCAACGCGAGGACCACGGGCGGCACGCTCCGCACCCGTACCCGGTACACGGCGGAACCGCCCGGCGCGGGCGGGGCGGGCGCGGCCTGCGGGGGCTGCCGGCGCTGCGGGGGACGTGTCCTGTGCTGCTCCACCTCCACAACGTAGGTGGCGGGGGGCGGGGAATCAGGCGTTGGACACGCGCTTTGGCCGACCTTGGGGTTGCGTTCGATGCCGCACGGCCGAAAGCCGTCACTGTTCGGGCCCGTGGGGCAGGCCCGTAGACTGGAGAATCGGTCCACTCCGGCCCCGGGCCGACCCCGCCCGGAACGCCGAGCCGGACCGGACGCCTTGCTCCCTCCCCGCCTCACTCCAGGAAGTCGCCAACGTGTCGCTCACGATCGGAATCGTCGGTCTGCCGAATGTCGGCAAGTCGACCCTGTTCAACGCCCTGACCAAGAACGACGTGCTGGCGGCCAACTACCCGTTCGCCACGATCGAGCCGAACGTCGGCGTGGTCGGCGTCCCGGACCCGCGCCTGAACAAGCTCGCGGAGATCTTCAGCTCCCAGCGGCTCCTCCCGGCGACGGTGGACTTCGTCGACATCGCCGGCATCGTCCGAGGCGCTTCGGAGGGCGAGGGCCTGGGGAACAAGTTCCTGGCGAACATCCGCGAGTCCGACGCGATCTGCCAGGTCATCCGGGCCTTCAAGGACGAGAACGTCGTCCACGTCGACGGCAAGGTCTCGCCGAAGGACGACATCGAGACGATCAACACCGAGCTGATCCTCGCCGACCTCCAGTCCGTCGAGAAGGCCGTCCCGCGCCTGACGAAGGAGTCCCGCCTCCAGAAGGAGAAGGTCGCGGTCCTCGCCGCGGTCGAGGAGGCGAAGCAGATCCTGGAGACGGGCCAGACCCTGTTCGCCGCGGGCATCACGGCGGGCACGGAGAAGGGCAGGCTCCTCCACGAGCTGCACCTCCTCACCACCAAGCCGTTCCTGTACGTCTTCAACGTCGACGAGGACGAGCTGGTCGACGAGGACTTCAAGAACGAGCAGCGCGCCCTGGTCGCCCCCGCCGAGGCGATCTTCCTGAACGCCAAGATCGAGTCCGAGCTGATCGAGCTGGACGACGACGAGGCCCTCGAACTGCTCCAGTCCATGGGCCAGGAAGAGCCCGGCCTCGCCACCCTCGGCCGCGTCGGCTTCGAGACCCTCGGCCTCCAGACCTACCTCACGGCAGGCCCGAAGGAAGCCCGCGCCTGGACCATCAGGAAGGGCGCCACGGCCCCGGAGGCGGCCGGTGTCATCCACACCGACTTCCAGAAGGGCTTCATCAAGGCGGAGATCATCTCCTTCGACGACCTGGTGGAGACCGGCTCGGTGGCCGAGGCCCGCGCGCAGGGCAAGGCCCGCATGGAGGGCAAGGACTACGTCATGCAGGACGGGGACGTGGTGGAGTTCCGCTTCAACGTGTAGCGGCTGACGTGTCACCACGTCGCTGATCTGGCAAACATGCAGTTCAGGAGGGCTCGACTCTTCGGAGTCGGGCCCTTTGCTTTTTCCGGTGCTGGGATGGTGCCGAGTTGCCTGACCCCTCGTCACCTGCCGTCATCCCTTGTCATGCGTACCGTGCTGGGTTTGCGCTGGGGCGCGGATGCGCCGCCGGTGCCGGGTTCCACTCTGATGAGCCCTCCCGAGACTACGAGCCGATCGTCGCGGGGAGCGCAGTCTGCCGTGCCCGGGTTCGTTCTTGCCGGCTTCCACTGACTTGCGGAGTGGCCGGTCCGGCAACATGGCGTCGATTCGTTCGCCGAGGCCCAGGTCAGGGAGTTCGTACAGGGTCTCCCTCCAGGGTTGCTCGCCGATCGGAAAGCTGATCAACCAGTCCAGGTCGTGCTCCCGGCTCTGATCGAGGCACCCTCGACGCGCTCCAGCATTTTGATGCCATTTCTTACTCTCAATTGACATCGTTGTTGGAGCGTCGAGCTGTGAAGGAGACAACTGATGGCCAGGATTGTGATCGATCTGGACGAGGAGATCGTCGAGCAGGCGATGTGGGTGTATGGGGCGAGGGCGAAGGCCGCCGCAGTGCGGGCGGCCATGGAGGAGGGGGTGAGGCTGCGGCTGCGCCGGGAGCTGTTCGATGCCATTGACGATGGTGAGTTTGATGACGTGTTCGCGGAGATCCGGTCGCAGACGGGGCCGCGGAATCCGGACGGCTCGCTCAAGCGCGAGGACGGGGCTTCGGCGGCGTGAATGGGCGCTACCTCATCGACAAGTCCGCGCTGGCCCGCCGGGGCAAACCGGCAGTGCGGGCGCGGCTGGATGCACTGGACCGCGATGGACTCCTGGCTGTGTGCGCCCCGACCGAGTATGAGGTTCTGTACTCGGCGCGTGGACAGCCCGAGGCGCTGCGCCTGCGTACCCTGCTCCGTGGTTTCGACTACTTGCCCTGCAACGACGAGGAGTTCGAGCAGGCGCTCGCGATCCAGGCGCTGGCGCTGAACGCTGGCTTTCACCGGGCGCTGTCGTCGGCCGACGTCCTCATCGCGGCAACCGCAGAACGGCATGGGGCCACGGTCCTGCACTACGACGGCGACTTCGACATGATCGCCTCGGTGAGCGGGGTGCAAGCCGAGTGGGGAGTCCGGCACCGCCGACTGACCTCGGCGTCGGCGTGTGGGCCGAAGCGGGCCAGGGCGAAACAGTAGGCGCCGCCGGAGAAGCAGACCTCGCTGGCCAGGAGCAAGTCGCCGATGCGTTCGCGGAACGCTGCGCGTCGGCCTATGCCGATCAGCCAGGCGGCGGTGAAGCGTGAACGCCACTCGAAGCCGAGAAGGGCCTCCAGTTCGGCATCGCTGATCGTGGCTGCGTCGTCGATGAGGTGACGGGCAGAGCGTTCGGCACGGGGCCACCCGGGACGCAGGACGCGACCGCTTTTCAGTTCGCGGTAGCGCGGGCGGTCAGAGCCCTTCCTTGTCACGTAGCGCTCGATTACGTAGCCGTAGCCCGATTTCTTCGGGGTGCTGGAACGGCATGGGTCACCCCTCCGGGCGCACGTCGGCACGGTCGATCCAGGTGGGGGCGACGAAGATGTTGTCGCCAGCGGGGGCTTCGAAGGCTTCCAGGAGGGACCAGGTGCGGGACTCTTCGACCAGGTGCTCCCAGGGCGCGGTCCATTCGAGTTCCCAGTACAGGCCAGTGCCGGAGACGCTGTATGTGCGGCCGGCGTCCACTCGCCAGAACTGGGAGTAGAGGATCACCTGGGCGTGGTCGGCCAGGTCGTTGGTGCTGGGCGACCCACGTCGGCACGGTCGTGTGCTGGGGGTCGGACTCTCTTGACCGACCCCTTCCTCATGCCGACCGCAACGCACAGGAACGCGTGGGGCGAACGGCCGGGGGCGCGGATGGCACTGAACGATTACCGTGCCCTCCGTACGGCGGGCTCTGCCAGCGCCCGCTGACCGGCTGCCGTTCGAGGAGTTGTCCGCCTTGCCACAGATCACCGTCGACTACTCCGGCACGCTCGATGCGGCCTTCGACCGTCAGGCCTTCGCGCTCGCCCTGCACCCGGTGGTCGTCGCCACCGTCGACGCTCGGCCGGAAGACTGCAGGACACGTTTCCGGCGGGTTGTGGACTTCGTCGCCGGAGCCGAGACCGAAGGCCACGCCGTTCTGCACGTCGAGATCGGACTGCGCCACGGTCGCACCGACGCGGACAAGGCCCGCCTCTCGGCCGCCGTACTCGCTCTGGTCGCCGCCCAGGTCAAGCCGGTCGACGGCGTCACCCTGCATGCCTCCGCCGAGATCCCCACCCTGGACGGGTCCTACCGGCGGCGCTGACCCGCTCCCGCCTTCGCCTCCGGTACGGGCCCGGCCTCGGCGCTCCGCAGCGCGCCCCGTCCGCTGCCCGGTCTCCAACGGGTCGGGACCCCGTTCGCAGATCGGGCGCATCGGGCGGTTCCGGACGAGGCCCGTAGGGGTACTACCTCAGTAGGTCCCCTTGGGGAGGCTGATTCGATGCCGTGGTACGCATGGTTGCTCGCCGCCGCGGCGCTCGGCGCTGCGGAGTTCTTCACCCTGACGCTGGTCTTCGGGCTGCTGGCCGGGGCGGCCCTGGTCGCTGCCCTCGTGGCCGGTGTGGGCGTCGGCCTGTTCGGTCAGCTCGTGGCGCTCGGACTGGCGGCGGCGGCCGGTCTCGCCCTCGTCCGCCCCGTCGCGATGCGGCACATGGCGCAGGCGCCCCTGACCCATGAGGGCAGCGACGCGCTGATCGGCAAGCGCGCGGAGGTCGTGCAGGAGGTCACCGCGACCCATGGCCTGATCAAGCTCGCCGGTGAGGAGTGGACCGCCCGCGCCCTCGACGAAAGCCATGTGATCCCGGTGGGAGCGCTGGTGGACGTCATGGAGATCGAGGGCGCCACCGCCGTCGTCTATCCCCGCGAGCTCCTTCCGTGACCGGCCGAACGCGTAGCGCCGCCCCCTGGCGCCGCGCCCGTAGCGAGCAGCGATGGAGGAAGAAGCATGGATCCGGTGGTCATACCGATTCTCGTGGCGGCGCTCGTCGTGGTCTTCCTCGTGGCGGCCACCGTGCGGATCGTTCCGCAGGCGCGCCGCTACAACATCGAGCGGTTCGGCCGGTACCGCAGAACCCTCCAGCCCGGTCTGAACTTCGTCCTGCCGGTGGCGGACCGGGTCAACACCAAGCTCGACGTGCGTGAGCAGGTGTATTCGTCCGACCCCAAACCGGTGATCACCGAGGACAACCTCGTGGTCAACATCGACACCGTGCTCTACTACCAGATCACCGACCCGCGGGCCGCGGCCTACGAGGTCGCCGACTATCTGCACGCCATCGACCAGCTCACCGTGACCACCCTGCGGAACGTCATCGGCTCCATGGACCTGGAGGCGACGCTCACCTCGCGCGAGGAGATCAACGCCCGGCTCCGGGCCGTCCTCGACGACGCGACCGGGAAGTGGGGCATCCGGGTCAACCGGGTCGAGATCAAGGCCATCGATCCGCCGAACACCATCAAAGAGGCGATGGAGAAGCAGATGCGGGCCGAGCGTGACAAGCGCGCCGCCATCCTGCACGCCGAAGGTGAGCGGCAGGCCAAGATCCTCACCGCGGAGGGCACGAAGCAGAAGGACATCCTGGAGGCCCAGGGCACGCAGCAGGCCATGATCCTGCGGGCCGACGGCGAGTCGAAGGCCGTGGAGCTCGTCTTCCAGGCCGTCCACCGCAACAACGCCGACGCGAAGGTCCTGGCGTACAAGTACCTGGAGACGCTCCCCGATCTGGCGCAGAGCGACAACAACACCTTCTGGGTGATCCCGGGCGAGCTGACCGAGGCGATCCGCACCGTCACCACCGCGTTCGGCGACCAGTCGGCCGGGGCGGGGCTGTCGGCGTCCGCGGAGCGCGAGAGCGCGGCCGCCGATGTCGCCGACAGCGACAAGGACGGCGTCGGGGGGCCGGAGATCGAGCCGAACTCGACCCTCGCGCTGGACGCCGTCGCCGCCGCCGACGAGGCCGCGAAACAGGCCGCCGCCGCGGTGAGCGACGCGAAGGCCGAGGCGGAGGCCGCGGGCGAGACCCGGCCGGGGCGGGGGCAGGCCACCGGCGGCGGAAAGGCTGAGCCGTGAGCCGTGAGCCGTGAGCCGTGAGCCATGAGCCGTGAGCCGTGAGCCGATGAGCGGCTGGCGGTCGAGCGGCCGGGGCGGCTGAGTTGCTCAGCCGCTCGGCGTAAACGTCTTGGTACGGCCGCGCCCGTACGGCAGACTTGCCGCGCAACTCTTGTACGGCACAGGCGACTCGGGGGAATACGACGGTGAATCGCCGCCTGTCCATGGTGCTGGCCGCCTACGGGGTGTGGAGCCAGGCGACCGTCCTGTTCTTCCTCGACCCGATGAAGCGGCAGGTCTCCGAACTCGTGGAGCCCGAGGCGACCGTGGGTGAGGTCCAACTGCTGGGCCTCTCCCTCGAAGGCTTCGCGGTGCGCGACCTGCACCAGGTGCAGGGCTGGCTGCCGCAGGTCGTCTTCCTGCTGCTGAGCGGTCTGCTCACCTACGGCGTGCTCCGCAGAAGCGTCGGCATCAGGCCGAGGCTCAGGACCGTCCTCGCCCTGGGCGGCGCCGCGCTGCTCGCCGCGGGGGCGGCGACGCTGATCGGCCCCGCCCTGGACCCGGACGCCTCCACCGCGATGCCCGCCTACCGCGCCTGGGTGGTGCGGGCCCAGACGGGTGAAGTGCCGGGCGCGGCAGCCCAGTTCGCGCTGCTCACGCTGTGGCTGCCGGTCGTCCTCTGGATCCTGGTGTGGCGGTACCGGGACTGGCAGCCCGTGCGGACCCACCTCAGGACCGCGGAGGGCACCGAGAGCGACGAGGGCAGTGAGGGCTACGAGGACCGCGAGGGGCGTGAGAAGTCCGGTCCGTCGCGGTTCTCCGCCCGTGCCCGGCGCCAACTCCTCAGCGCCGGGCTGATCCCGGCCGTGCTGCTGGCCGTGGCGGGGGGCCCGGTCCTTCGTCACGTCCGGGTCAGGCACCTCTACCAGGGAGTCCCGGGGTCTCCGGACGCCTCGGTCACCTTCGATCCGGACCTGTGGGAGGACTACCGGCCGCCGGCCGCGGTCGAGGAGTGGAGCGGGGTCCTCTACCCGGCGCTGCGCCTGCGCCCGCTCAGGACCGAGCTGCTCGGGGGCTGGATCGCGACCCTGGTGGTCTGCGCCGTCTTCCTCCTGGTGCTGGCCGTGGCGCTCCGCTCCCTGGCGCGGCGTGCGGCGGAGGTGGGGCGGTGGCGCCCGGCTGCCCTCGCCGACCTGGCCGTGAAGGGCTGGTACGCCACGGTCCTGGCGGCCGTCGTCGCCGCGGTCGTGGACGGCCGGCTGATGCGATGGTTCGCCCCGCGCGGCGAAAGCGGGGCGAACGTCGAACACCTGGGGGTGGCCCTCGGCGACGCCGTCCGGTTCGGGGCGGCCTGGGGGTGGGCCACGGGGCTCGCGCTCCTGGCCGTGGTTCTGCTGATGACGCGGCGTGCGGCGGTCTCCGCGGCCCCCCGCGCCGACGAGTACGAGGACCAGCCGGTCCCTGAGCGCGAGGAGCGGTCGACCCATGGCGACTAACCGGCGGGGGACCCGCAGGACGGGCGCGCTCACCCGGGCGAGCGTACGGCGGGGGAGCGGGGCGCGCCCGCCGCGCCCCGAGGAGGAGGCCGAGGGGGCGACGGGCCGGCTGCGGTTCGTGCAGAGCCCGACCACCTGGCTGCTGGGCATCCTGCTGGCCGTGGTGACCGTGACGTTCCAGGACGTCCTGACCGCGTCGGTGAAGACGATCCTGCCGCTGGACCGGGTGCCGGACCGGCTCTCACCGCAGAACGCCATCGACGTGGTCGAGGTCAAGGACGTCAAGGACATCGGGTACTACGTGGTGCGCGAGGAGGAAGGGGCCGGGAGCGCCGCGGACCGGAAGATCCTCGAAGAGATCTCGTCGGGCGGCCCCTGGCGGGAGGGCCGGAAGGCCGTCGACGCCGGGAACGCGGAGTGGATGATCACCGTGCAGGGCAGGGCCGCCCAGCAGGTCCGTATCACCGACATCGTGCCCGTACTGGAGGGAGGAAGGTGTGCGAAGCCGCTCGGCGGCAGCCTGGCGCACTTCCCCTCCCAGGGGGTCATGGACGTCATCCCGCTGGAGCTGGAGGTGGACGCCCCGCGCCCGCGCCTCAAGATCTCCGGCAAGGACGCCAAGGACGCCAAGCCGTTCTTCACGGGACCCGAGGCCAAGCACATCACGTTGAACCAGAACGAGACCGAGGCGTTCATCGTCCAGGCGACGGCCTCGACGGGCTACTGCCGCTGGCGGTACCGGGTGCACTACGAAGTCGGCGGCAGCACCGCGGAGATGACGATCAGCGGCCCCGGGGGCGAGCCGTTCGAGCTGACCGCCCGCCTGACCGACGCCTCCGGCTACCGGAGGGTCTACTTCCCGTCCTTCGACTGCCGGTCCTCTGGCCCGCCTCCGCCGCGCAGGTGGTACGAGCAGACCGGTGCGGAGTACGCCCGCGACCGGCGCAGCGGCAAGGTGCCGCCCTGCCCCGAGAGCTGAGGCGGCCCGCTGCCGGGACCAGGCGGGGGCGGCCCCTTGCCCGCAAGAGGCGGGGCGGCCCCCTACCGGCCCTCCGCCGCCACCCGCAGCTCCGCCACCCCCGCCGGCTTCTCCGGGTCCTGCGAGCGGACCGTGACCCGGACCTTCCTGGCCGTGTCGCCCGCCAGGAAGGGACGCCAGAAGCGGCCGTCGAGGGAGGTCTCCAGCGTGTGGGAAGCGGGCGGTACGTCGCTCCAGCGCGGGGTCACCGCCGTGATCCGCAGCGGGCGCGGGCCCAGGTCCACCGTCAGGGAGCCCGTCGCGCCGTCGGGGGACCAGGACGTCGCCGGGCTCCCGTCCACCGCCGCCTCCGCGTACAGGCCCGGGGCCTGGGAGGTCGCCGTCACCGGGCGGCAGCGCGCAGCGTCGGCCGTCGGGACCAGGTCCGGGCGGCGGGTGGGCAGGGTCAGCGTGGCGGCGAGGCGGCGCGGCCCCTGCGCCGTGTGGACCGTGAACGGCGAGCCCGAGTTCAGCCGGACGGTGGTCGTCCGGGGCCCGATCTCGACCTCGTACGCCGCGTCCCGGAACCGCAGGCCCTTCAACGTGACGCCCTCGCGCAGCTGGGGCGGCAGCGTCGGGTCCAGCCGTACGCCGTCCTCGCGGAGCCGGAGTCCCGTCAGGCCGTGCGTGAACACTTGGAGGAAGCCGCCCTTGCCGGTCAGGAAGTCGTCGGCGGGGAAGCCGGACAGCGGGTCCTCCGAGCCCGCCTTGTCACCGCGCGCCTCGGAGAAGAGGTCGTACGGGCCGCGCAGATACGGCCGGACCGAGCGCTGGAGATACGTGTACGCCGAGCAGCCCGGCTCCCCGATCGCCGCCGCGTCGATCGCGTGCACCGAGTCGGTCATCGCCGGGCCGTCCGGGTCGGTACGGGCCGCGTAGTAGTCCAGGGTGGCCGCCGCCGCGCCCGGCTCCATCGGCCACTCCAGGGGGTAGGTCAGCAGGACCGTGTCCGCCTGCTTGATCGTGGAGCCGTTGTAGCCCGCGTACTGGAGGAAGACCTTCTTCTCCGCGTCGTACGGGATACGGAGACGGCCCGCGACCCGGTTCCAGCCGGCGGGCGGGTTCTGGCCGAGGAGGCGGGCCGCGCGGGTCGCGTTGCGCAGGGCGGTGGCGGCGACCGCGTTGGTGAACACCCCGTCGTCGACGCCGTTGCTGTATTCGTCGGGCCCCGCCACGTCGTTGACGGAGTAGCTGCCGTCCGGGTTCGCCGTGGCGCGCGACTGCCAGAAGTCGGCGATGCCCTTCAGGAGCGGCCAGCCGCGCGTTGCCAGCCAGTCGCGGTCGCCGGTGGCGAGGTAGTACTGCCAGACGGCCAGCGACACATCGCCCTGGAGGTGATTCTGGGTCAGGCAGTGCGGTGGGTCCACGCTGTGGCACTCGGAGTCCAGCCGGCCCCGGCTCGCGCTCGTCCAGGGGTAGAACAGGCCGTCGTGGCCCAGCTTCTCGGCGTTCGCCCGGGCCGCGCCACGGGTGCGGTAGCGGTACTCGACGACCGAACGCGCCAGCTCCGGGCGGGTGGCGAGAAGCCCCGGGAACATCCACGTCTCGGCGTCCCAGAACACCAGGCCCGCGTAGTTGTCGCTGGTCAGGCCGGCCGGGGCGATGCTGTCCGAGGAGCCGCGCCGGGTGCTCGCCAGCAGCCCGTACTGGGCGGAGCGCAGCCAGCCCTGCAGCTCACGGTCGCCCGGCACCAGGACGTCGGCGGACCAGGCCTCGCGCCAGGCGGCCTCGTTCGCCGCGAACACCCGGTCCCAGCCGCGCCGCGCCGCCCGGTGCGCCGCCTCGCGGGCGTCCTCGGCGGGGGTGGCGGAGGTGAGCGCGGTGTCGACGCCGACGTACTTCTCGAAGGTGTACGTCCGGCCCGCCCGGACCGGGGTCGCGCGGGGGGCAGCGCCGGGGCGCAGGGTCTCGACCACACCGGAGCCGCGCCGCATCGCCTGCGCGACCGCCCCCTCGACGTTCGTGCCGAGCGTGCGGAAGGTGCCGTTCTCGCGGAGCGTGATCCGGCGCGCGCCCCGTTGGTCGAGCCGGCCGGAGACGGTCGCGGCGCCGCTCCAGCGCGGGGTCATCCGCAGGCGTACGGCACCGGTGTGGACGTCGGAGCGGTCGGCCAGGACCTCGTAGGTGAGGTCGGTCGCACGGCCGTCCGCCGTCGTCCACCGCAGCGAGGTGCGCACGAGGCCGCAGGAGAGGAAGACGGTCTGGCGGTAGTGCGAGATCCGGCCCGCCGGGGTCTTCGGGCCGAGCGTCTCCTTGCCGACGCCCACGTCGACGCCGGTCCAGCTGGGCAGCGCGGCGACCGCCTCCCGCCCCTCGGCGACGGCCCGGTCCGCCGCGTACAGCCCGGAGACGAAGGCGCCGTCGTAGCGGGGGGTGTAGAGCGGCCAGCCGGTCTTCTCCCCGGTGGAGGCGTACCCGGCGCCGGTGGCCGGGACTCGGTGGCCGAGATAGCCGTTGCCGATGTACGGGTCGTAGCCGTCGGCCTCCCCGAAGCGGGTGGAGGAGGGCGCCCAGGCCGGATCGGAGGCGTTCCCGCAGGCGGGGGGAGGGCCGCCGGAGCCGGGCCCGGGGGGATCGGACGGACGGCCCCGGCCGGACGTCGGTACGGGGTCGGGCCCGGCGGCCACGGCGGCCGGCGGCAGCGGGGCGAGCAGGGCGGCGACGACCAGGGGAGCGAGGGCGAGGGCTGAGACGCGGGGGAGGCTCACGGTACGAAGGTAGGGAGGCGGCGGTGCGGGCGGCGTCCACGGCGCGCACAGCCCCCGCACGGGGCGCCCGCCTGCCCGCCGGATGGAGCAGATCCGGCCACCGGGGGAGCCGTCTACCCCGCCATCCCCGTCTTCAGTCCCGCCCCGCACAGCGGCACCACCACGCCGCCCCGTACCGCGTCGCCCCCCTCCCGTACCGCCGCCCAGCAGGCCACGCCCGTCGTCTCGACGTAGAAGCCGCGCGCCGCCAGGTCTCGTTGGGCCTCGCGGAGGTGGTCCTCGGGGACCGTCAGGAACGTGCCACCGGATTCTCGTACCGCCGCCAGGATCTGGCGGGCGCGTGGCGGGCGGGGGATGGCGATGCCCTCCGCGAGGGTGGGGGCGGGCGCCCCGGCCGCGTCGGGCGGGAGGAGGTCGTCCGCGCCCGCGTGGAAGGCGGCGGCCAGCGGGGAAACCGCCTCCGCCTGGACCGCGACCAGGCGGGGGCGCGTCCCGATCAGGCCCAGCGCGTGCAGTTCGGCCACCGCCAGCGCCGCGCCCAGCAGCAGGGTGCCGTTGCCGACCGGGACCGCCAGCGCATCCGGCAGCCGGCCGCCGAGGTCTTCCCAGAGCTCGTACACGTACGTCTTCGTCCCGTGCAGGAAATACGGGTTGAAGACGTGCGAGGCGTAGAAGACCCCCGGTTCGTCCGCCGCCGCGCCGGCCGCCAGCGCGGTCGCCTCCCGGCCGCCCGGGACGGTCACCAGGCGCGCGCCGTGGGCCCGGATCTGCTCGGTCTTCTTCGGCGACGTGCCCTCGGGGACGTACACCGTGCACGGCAGTCCGGCGCGCGCGCAGTACGCCGCGACCGACGTGCCCGCGTTGCCCGAGCTGTCCGCCACCACCCGGTCCGGGCCCAGCCGCCGGGCCAGCTCCGCGAGCATCACCGCGCCCCGGTCCTTGAAGGAGAGCGTCGGCATCAGATAGTCGAGCTTCGCCGAAACAGTGTCCGTGAGCGGCACGAGAGGGGTGCGCCCCTCGCCCAGGGAGATCGCCGAGGAGGCGAGCGGGAGGAAATCCTTGTAACGCCACAATGAATCGATCCGGCCGGAAAGAGCGTTCGCCCCGACGCCCCGCGCGGGGGCGAAGTCGAGATCCCAGGGCCCCCGGCAGACCGGACAGCACCAGGTCAGAGCGGTGATCGCGGATCGCGTCCCATCCACTGGACAGTAATAGATCGTCATGTCCGCCAGCATGTCAGGCATATGGCAGGTGAATGGCGGGCGTATGGAACACCCCAAGGCACCCTTGTGAGTTCGCCATGGATCGGTCAATCTTTCGCTGGCAGCAGGGCGTGCCGCTCACCGGACGACGCAGAACGCGGGGCGTTCCGACGGCTGATTTGTCATGCCCCTGTCGGGAGTCGGTCGTGCGGCTCCGGCACCACCCCCCACCAGAGCACCGCCTATGAGGAGGACCCCTCACATGTCAGTGACGCGTCAGACCCCCCAGGCCCGTCGAAGACTCGCCGCGGCGACCGTCATAGCCACCGCAGCCGCCGTCGCCCTCGCCACCGCCGCCCTGCCGGCGACCGCGGCCGAGCGCGCACCCGAAGGCGTGATCCTGAACGCGGACGCTCCGGGCACCATCAGCGACAGCTACATCGTGACGCTGAAGGACTCGGCCGCGAAGTCGGACTCCGCCAAGGGCAAGGCCCTCGCGAAGAAGTACGGCGCGAGCATCGAACGCACCTACCGCTCGGCCCTCAACGGCTACGCGGTCGAGGCCACCGCCGCGGAGGCGAAGAAGTTCGCCGCCGACCCGGCCGTCGCGTCCGTCTCCCAGAACCGCACCTTCACGGTCTCCGCCACCCAGACCAACCCGCCCTCCTGGGGACTGGACCGGATCGACCAGCGGAACCTCCCGCTGGACCAGCGCTACACCTACCCCGACAAGGCCGGCGAGGGCGTCACCGCCTACGTCATCGACACCGGGGTACGCATCAGCCACAGCGACTTCGGCGGCCGGGCCTTCAACGGCTACGACGCCATCGACAACGACAACGTCGCCCAGGACGGCCACGGCCACGGCACGCACGTGGCGGGCACCGTCGCGGGCACCGCCCACGGCGTGGCCAAGAAGGCGAAGATCGTCGGCGTCCGGGTGCTCAACAACCAGGGCTCCGGAACCACCGCGCAGGTCGTCGCGGGCATCGACTGGGTGACGGCCAACGCCGTCAAGCCCGCCGTCGCCAACATGAGCCTCGGCGGAGGCGCGGACGCGGTCCTCGACGCGGCCGTCCAGCGGTCCATCGCCGCCGGCATCACCTACGCCGTCGCCGCGGGCAACGAGTCGACCAACGCCAGCACCAAGTCCCCGGCGCGCGTCGCCGAGGCCATCACGGTCGGCTCGACGACCAGCACCGACGCCCGCTCCAGCTTCTCCAACTACGGCGCGGTCGTGGACATCTTCGCGCCCGGCTCCTCGATCACCTCGACGTGGAGCACCAGCGACTCCGCCACGAACACCATCTCCGGCACGTCGATGGCCAGCCCGCACGTCGCCGGCGCCGCCGCCGTCTTCCTCGCCGACAACCCGGGCTCGACCCCCGCCCAGGTCTCCGCCGGACTCGTCGCCGCCGCCACCACCGGGGTCGTCGGCAGCCCGGGCACCGGCTCGCCGAACCGCCTGCTGTACGTGGGCCCGGGCGGCACCACCCCGCCGCCCGGCAAGAAGTTCGAGAACACCACCGGCTACGCGATCAACGACAACGCCACCGTCGAGGCCCCGGTCACGGTCACCGGGATCACCGGCAACGCCCCGGCCGCGCTCCAGGTTCCGGTCAACATCTCCCACACCTACATCGGTGACCTGAAGATCGACCTGGTCGCGCCCGACGGCTCGGTCTACAACCTGAAGGCGTACGGCTCGGGCGGCAGCGCCGACAACGTGGTCACCACGTACACGGTCAACGCCTCCTCCGAGGTCGCCAACGGCACCTGGAAGCTCCGGGTCAGCGACAACGCGAACGCCGACACCGGCCGGATCAACAGCTGGGCGCTCCAGTTCTGATCCCGCCCCCGCGGTGAACCACCGAACAGCGTGAGACAGCGTGAGAAGGGCCGGGACGGTCGCGTCGTGCGACCGTCCCGGCCCCTTTCGGTCGTCCGGGCGGGCGGCCGTGCCCTCGGGGTCAGCGGCGGTTGAGCGCGCGGTCGACCGCGGTGACCAGCTCGGCGTCCTCCGTGTCGCCGTCCAGCGACCAGAACATCGCCCCGCCGAGCCCCTTGTCCCGGACGTACGAGGCCTTGGCGCGCAGCACCTGCGGGTCGTCGTACGTCCACAGCGTCGTGCCGTCGAACAGCCACGCATGGCCGTTCCTCACATCACGGTGGACCTTGTACGTCCCCGAAGCGGCCAGCTTCTTGAGGACCTTGTAGTCCTCGTAGCCCGCCGCCCAGGTGGCCGGAGCCGGACCCGTCGCCGGCTGCCCCAGGCCCGTACCGCCGCCGGTCACGCCGGTCCAGCCCTGGCCGTACGTCGGCATGCCCACCACGATCTTGTGCTTGGGCGCGCCGCGGCGCACCCAGTCCCGCACGGTCCGGTCGACGCTGAAGTCGTTCCGCGCGTACAGGGCCGACTGCTGGGCCGTCTTCTTCTCGCCCGAGACGTGGTAGTCGTAGCCCTGGATGTTGACGAAATCGAAGTCCTTCATGAGGCGCTTCACGTCGAAGCCCGCGTCGATGGCCTTCGGGTTGGCCGGGACGTACGCCGACAGGTCGTAGTGCTTGGGCTTGCGGTGCCCGTGCCCGCGCCCCTCGCCCTTGCCCGCCTTCTCCGCCGCCTTGGCCTCGCTCTTCGCGTGGGCGTCGAGCTGGGTGCGGAACTCGTGGATCAGGGCGGTGAAGTTCTTCTTGTCCTCCGGGCGGAAGACGGTGCCCTCGTTGGCCGGTGAGCCGGGCCACTCCCAGTCGACGTCGATGCCGTCGAAGAGTCCGGCCGCCGCGCCGTCGCCGCCGCGTGCGCCGTCCTGGGGGAGGTTGCCCTTGATGTACAGGTCGACGCAGGAGGCGACGAGCGCCTTGCGGGAGGCCGCGGTGCGGACCGCGTCGGAGAAGTGGGTGGACCAGCTCCAGCCGCCCAGCGAGATCATGACCTTGAGGCCGGGGTGCTTGGCCTTCAGCTCGCGCAGCTGGTTGAAGTTGCCCGCGAGCGGCTGGGCGTCGGTGTCGGCGACGCCGTCCACCGATCCCGCCGCGTCGAGCGGACGGACGTAGTCCGCCCAGGCGTCGGCCTGGCCGGGGATATTGCCGGTGAAGCACGTGCCCTCGGCGCTGACGTTGCCGAAGGCGTAGTTGATGTGGGTCAGTCTGGCCGCGGCCCCGCTGGTGTCCAGGTCCTTGACCTGGAAGTCGCGTCCGTAGACGCCCCATTGGGTGAAGTAGCCGATGTTCTTGTACGCGGGGCGGTGGTGGCCCTTGCCGCGGTCGCCGCCGTCGTTCCGGTCGTGGCCGGTACCGGCCGTGGCCGCGGGCGCGGCGCCTGCCAGCAGGGCCAGGGCGACGCCGGCGATGGTCATTCGGGACAGGTTTCTTCGACGCATGGGGCTCGTTCCTGTGCGGAAGGGGCGGGGGAGAGCCGTGCTGTGCACAGGGAAGGTATTGGTCTGGACCAAAAATGGTCAAGGGCCCCGGAGTCGCCCGACGCCGCGGACGCGTGGACCGGGAGGGCGAGGGGCAGGAATCCGGGGTCGGGGGCATGCGTGGACCGCCACAAGATCATCACATTGGGTGAAACTCTGGCCCATGCTTGCGGTATACAACCCACGGTTGTCAGGCTGTCGCAGACTGTCAACCTGTTGGGAGTGGCCTGTGACTTTCGGTGAGCAGCCCGCCTATCTGCGCGTGGCGAGCGATCTCAGGGAGAAGATCGTCAACGGCGCGCTGCCGCCCCATACCCGCCTGCCGTCGCAGGCCCGCATCCGCGAGGAGTACGGGGTCTCGGACACCGTCGCCCTGGAGGCGCGGAAGGTCCTGATGGCGGAGGGGCTGGTCGAGGGGCGCTCCGGCTCCGGCACCTATGTGCGCGAACGCCCGGTACCCCGCATGATCGCCCGCTCCGGCTACCGGCCGGACAAGGGGGCCAGTCCGTTCCGGCAGGAGCAGACGGCCGAGGGGGCGCGCGGGACCTGGGAGTCCAGCAGCGAGCAGGAGGGGGCGAGCCCCGAGGTCGCCGAGCGGCTGGGCATCGAGCCGGGCGACCGCGTGATGCGCACGCACTACGTCTTCCGGGAAGCGGGTGAGCCGATCATGCTCTCCACCTCCTGGGAGCCGCTCGCCATCACGGGCCGCACGCCCGTGATGCTGCCGGAGGAGGGCCCGTTGGGCGGCTGCGGGGTGGTCGACCGGATGGCCGCGATCGACGTCGTCGTGGACAACGTCGCCGAGGAGGTCGGTGCGCGCCCGGGGCTGGCGGAGGAGCTCCTGGCGCTCGGCGGTGTGCCCGGCCATGTGGTCATCGTCATCGGGCGTACGTACTACGCGTCCGGCCGGGCCGTGGAGACGGCCGACGTGGTCGTTCCGGCGGACCGGTACCGGGTCGCCTACCACCTGCCGGTGCGATGAGACGAGGTGACGCCGCGTCGGGCCCGGCGCCGGGACGGGAATCGGGCCGGGCGAGGGGTGCCGGGCGGGGCTGACGGGCCATGAGGAGGCCGTGAGCCGGGCGTGGGACGGGTCACGAGGGGGTGCATTCTGTGGATGCGCCCCCTTCGTGATGGCCGGATGTGTATCTCTTTGTGTAAAGCCGCCTGCACTGAGTGAAGGTCAGGCGTACGCTCGGGCATATGCGTACTGCGGTTTCCTGGGGAGCCTTAGAGACGAGCACGCCGGTGGGAAGAGGGGCGATATGCGGGGGAGCGACACGATGAGCGAGAGCGGCGCCGTGCTCCCCTGGCAGGTGATACGGCAGGACGACGGCGGCAACCGCTACCGCGTGGGCCGGTATGCCACGCAGGCCGAGGCCCAGAAGGTCGCCGACGGCCTCGACGACCGCCATCACCACCAGGTCTACCGGGTGGAGCGCGTGGGCCAGGGAACCGGTCCCTGACGGACGGACGGCCCCGAGGGGCCCCGGGCAGGCCGTTGTGGCCGTCCTCGGGGCCCTCGGTCTTTCCGGGGGTCCTCGGCGCCCGCGTACGCCCCCGTCTCGCATCGCCCGCATTCCGTGCGTCGCCGCCCCGGGCGGTAGGGTCCGGCCCGACCGGGGTGCGTCAGCCTCCGGCGGAACGGCGCCGGGAGCGGGGCGGAGTGATGACGGAGTGGTGACCAGGTGACGTCGGTGCTGATCGACACGGTGGCGTGGGTGCGGATCGAGGGCGGCAGAATCCTGTGCGCCCGGCCCCGGGGCAAGGACGTCTTCTACATCCCGGGCGGCAAGCGCGAGGGCACGGAGACCGATCTGCAGACCCTCCTGCGGGAGATCGAGGAAGAGCTGACGGTCGGCCTGATCCGGGAGACCGTCGTCCATGCCGGGACGTACGAGGCCCCAGTCGACGACCGGCCCGGCGCCGCCGTCGTACGGATGAGCTGCTATTACGGCGACTACCGCGGCACGCTCGCGGCGAGCAGCGAGATCGAGGAGATGGCGTGGTTCTCCTTCGCCGACCGGGCCCTCGTGCCGCCCGTGGACCAGTTGCTCTTCGACGACCTCAGGGCGACGGGCGCGTTGCGCTGACCGCTGACCGCTCGGCTGCGGTGGGCATGCGGCCGTCTGCACCAAACACCCGGTTGCGCGGTAGCGAGTAATCGATGGTGGGTATGGGCTGTTTAGTCCCCATTTGTACAGGGGGTGCGCCCGCGGTCGTCCCTGGGAAGTGATCGGCGTGATCGATACCGAAGGCGACTGCGCCGAGTGGACCTTCGCGGCCGAGCCCGGCTCGGTGCGCAGCGCCCGGCACGCCGTCCGGGGTGCGCTGGGTTCCTGGGGGCTCGACGCGGCGGTGGGCGACCTGGCGGTCCTCCTCGTCAGCGAGCTGGTGACCAACTCCCTCCGGTACGCCTCCGGCCCCATCGGCGTACGCCTGGCCCGTACGCACCCCGACGGGGACCCTCCCTCCGCCGACCACTCGCCCGCCACCCCGGGACTGCTGGTGGAAGTCTCCGATCCGCTTCCGGATCCACCCACCGAACGCAGTGCGGGACCCGATGACGAAGGCGGCCGCGGACTCCAGCTCGTGGCCTGTTCCGCACGTCGCTGGGGGACCCGCCGCGGAAAGAGCGGCAAGACCGTGTGGTTCGAGCTGGCTCTCCCTGGTTAGGAGAGTGGAGGGAAGCACAGCGATCATCAGAGGTCGGGCAGAACCTGGCTGAAAGGGACTGAGACCTTGCTGTGATCGTGAACGCCGTGTCGGTCGGGGCCGTAGTGCTGAATACTGCGGGCAGGACCGGTCCGGTGCGTGAGCTGGAGGGGACGGTCGCGTGAGCGAAATACCTGGGACGACGGGCGACGCCGTCGGGACGGCCGGTGACGTCGTGTGGCAGAACAGCCCGCCCGGCTCGATCTACGACTACATCAAGGTGGCCTCCTTCTCGATCGGCCCCGACGGTCTGATCGAGCAGTGGAGCAGCCGGGCCGCCGCGCTGTTCGGCATGACCTCGACCGAGGCGATAGGCCGCGACCCGGTGGAGGCCTTCATGCCCGCCGAGCTGCGCTCGGACGGCCATCGGCGGGTCGGCGAGATCCTCGACGGCAAGGAGTGGACGGGCCTCGTCCCGTTCCGGATGCCGGGCGAGGGCGGGGCGCACGGCGTCGCCGAGGTCTATGTCATGCCGAGTCTGACGGGCCAGGGCGAGCGCGCCGCGCTCTGCATCGTCGTCGATGTCCGGGCCCTGCGGCGCATCGAGACCGACCTCGCCGCGTCCCAAGCCATATTCGGCCAATCTCCCTTCGGCTTCGTGCTGTTCGGTACGGACTTCGCGGTCGTCCGGGCCAACCAGCGCTTCGCCACGGTCTTCGGCGGTGCGGCCGAGGACCACCGGGGCCGCACGGTGGAGGACTATCTGCCGCAGGCCGAGGCCGACCGGCTGTCCGCCACCCTGAAGCGGGTCCTGGAGACCGGGGAGTCGGTCACCGACCTCCAGCTCGTCGGCACCGCCCCCGGCACCACCGAGCGCCGCCACTGGTCCATGAACCTCTACCGGGTGCACAGCGGGGCCGGCCGCCCCGTCGGTATCGCCGGCCTCGCCACCGACGTCACCCGCCGGCACATCGCCGCCCGCGAGGCCGCCAGCGCCCGCCGCAACCTCGCCCTGCTCAACGAGGCCAGCGCCCGCATCGGCAATTCCCTCGACCTGGAGACCACCGCCCGCGAGCTTCTCGACGTGGCCGTGCCCGGCTTCTGCGACCTCGCCGCCGTCGACCTCTACCAGGGCCTCCTCACCGGCGAGGAGGCAGCGCCCGGCAGTTGGGCGCCCGCCCACCGCGAGTCCGCCGGAGGCTCGGCGGAGCTGCGCCGGGTGGCCCACGCCAGCGCGGTCGCCGACGCCCTGCCCACCGCCGTGGCGGGCAGCGGACCCCCGGGCCCCGACGATCTGCCGCCCGCCCTCGGCTCCGTCCACCGCTTCCCGTTCGGCTCGCCCCGCGCCGTCGCGCTGCGCTCCGGCCGGGTCGAGGACGTCCCCGGCGACGAGATGGGCTTCGTACAGTCGACGCTCGCCGTGCCGATGGTCGCCCACGACACCGTCGTCGGCCTCGTCCAGTTCTCCCGGACCAAGGGGAGCGAGCCGTTCGGCGAACGCGACCGGGCCCTGGCCACCGAGCTGGCCGCCCGCGCCGCCGTCTGCATCGACAACGCCCGCCTCTACCGCCGCGAGCACGAACGCGCCCTGATCCTCCAGCGCAGCCTGCTGCCGCCCGGCGACCCCGAGGCCGCCGGACTCGACATCGCCTGCCGCTATCTGCCCGGCAACACCGCCACCGAGGTCGGCGGCGACTGGTTCGACGTGATCGAGCTGCCCGGCCACCGCACCGCCCTCGTCGTCGGCGACGTCATGGGGCGCGGCCTGCGCGCCGCCGTCGCCATGGGCGAACTGCGCACCGCCGTACGGACCCTGGCCCTCCTCGACCTGGAACCGGCCGAGGTGCTCTCCGCACTCGACGAGGTCGCCCGGGGCCTCGGCTCCCCGGGCGGCGGCGAGCGCAGCGAGGGGCTCGGCGGCAGCGGGGGAGCGCAGTGGCCCTCCCGCGCCGCGCAGAAGTCGCGCGAGGCGGACCTCTCCGAGGTGTATCTCGCGACCTGCGTGTACGCGGTCTACGACCCGGTCACCCGGCGATGCACGTTCGCCAACGCCGGGCACATGCCCCCGGCCGTCGTCGAGCCCGGCCGGCCCGCCCGTCTCATCGACGTACCGCCGGGCATGCCGCTGGGCGTCGGCGGCGAGCCGTTCGAGGAGGTGGAGGTCGAGCTCGCCGAGAACGCCCTGCTCACCCTCTACACCGACGGCCTGGTCGAGTCCCGGGACCAGCCGCTGGACGAGGGGCTGGCGGCGTTGCGGGCCGTCCTCACCGGCCCGCAGATGGAGCTGGAGGACGCCTGCGACTTCGTCCTCTCCACCCTCGACACCCAGCACGGCGAGGACGACATCGCCCTGCTGATGGCCCGCATCCAGGGGCTGCCCGCGGAGGCGGTGGGGGACTGGACGCTGCCGCGCGAACCCCGCTCGGTCGGCCGGGCCCGCGAGCTGGCCCGCAGCCAACTGCTCTCCTGGGACCTCGACGGCCTGGTCGACACCACCGAACTCCTCGTCAGCGAGCTGGTCACCAACGCCCTGCGCTACGGCGAGGGCGAGATCCGGCTCCGGCTGCTGCGCGACCGCACCCTGGTCTGCGAGGTCTGGGACGCCGGTCTCGTCCAGCCGCGCCGCCGCCGCGCCCGCGACACCGACGAGGGCGGCCGCGGGCTCCAGCTGGTCGGCCTGCTCAGCGCGGCCTGGGGCTCGCGCCGGACCCCGCGCGGCAAGACCGTCTGGTTCGAACTGGCCCTGCCGGACGGGGAGCCGGCCGCCGAACTCTCCGTGGAGCAGTTGCTGAGCATGTACTGACCCCGAGGCGGGAGCTGTTACGCGCCCGTCTTCAGGGCCGCCAGCCGGGCTTCGATCTCCGCGCTGTCGCCCAGGCCGTCCAGTTGCTCGAACTGGGCGTCCAGCGAGGAGGCGGCCAGCTCCTGCTTGCCCAGGGCCTTCGCCTCCTCGCGCCGCACCTTGTCCTCGAAGCGGCTCAGCTCGCTCGTCGGGTCGAGGACGTCGATGTTCTTCACGGCGTCCATCATCTGGTTCTGCGCCTGGGCGGACTTCGAACGCGCCACCAGCTCGTCGCGCTTGGCCTGGAGTTCGGAGAGCTTGGCCTTCATCTGGCCGAGCCCCGTCTTCAGCTTGTCCACGACCTCCGTCTGCGAGGCGATGGTGGGCTCCGCCCCCCTCGCCTCCTGCTCGGACCGGAGCTGACGGCCCAGCGCCACCTTCGCCAGGTTGTCGAACGTGTCCGCCTCCGCCACCGACCCGGCCCCGCGCAGCTCGTCGGCCTTCCGGCTGGCCGCCAGAGCCTTGCCGCCCCACTCGGCCGCCGCCTGCACGTCCTCCTGGTGGTCCTGCTCCATCAGGCGGAGATTGCCGATGGTGGCGGCAACCGCCTGCTCGGCCTCCGCGATGTTGTTGGTGTAGTCCCGGATCAGCTGGTCCAGCATCTTCTGCGGGTCCTCGGCCTGGTCGAGGAGGGCGTTGATGTTGGCCTTCGCGAGCTGGGTGACGCGGCCGAGGACGGTCTGCTTGGTCATGGGAGGGCTCCTTGGAAGTCGTGATCGCTGGTACGGGTGAGGAGTGGGGAGCGGTTGTTCAGAAGCGGCCGCCACCGCCCCGGCGCCCCCGTGTTCCGCCACCGCCGAAACTGCCCGGCCCGCCGCCGAAGCCCCCGGACCGGCCGCCGCCGAACCCTCCGCCGAAGCCGCCGCCCATGCCCCCGCCCCGGCCGCCTCCACCCCCGAACAGCCCGCCGAGGATGATGCCGCCGAGCACCGCCCCGCCCATGCCGCCGCCCCCGCCCCGCGTCCCGCCGGGGCCCTGCACCGAGCCGAAGCCGCGGACGTCCTGCTCGGCCAGGGCCGTCGCCTGCCCGGCCAGCGCGTCCGCCTGCCGCGCCTCGGCCAGCGCCCCCTGCGCGTCCGCGGCCGACAGCTCCCGGGCCCGCTCCCACCGCCGCTGCGCCTCGGCCAGCCGGGTACGGGCCTGGCTGCCGACCGCACCCCGGTTGGTCGTGATGAAGTCGGCCGCCGCCCCGATCGCGGACCGGGCGGTGAGCATCGCCTGATCGAGGAGGGACCGGGCCTTCGCCTCGCCGCGCTCCTGGTCCCGGGCCCCCGCCAGCGCCTCGTCCAGGGCCGCGTCCGCCTCCTCCACCCGGCGCAGCGCGTCGATCGGGTCGTACGGTCCCGCCGCCATCGCGCCCCGCACATCGGCGAGTACGGTCTCGGCGCGGGCGATCCGGCCGCGCAGATCGGCGGTCGACACCCCCTCGGCGGTCCCTTCGAGCAGCCCGCCCGCGTCCGCGAGGTCGGTCCCCGTCTCGGTCAGCGCGGCGGGCAGCTTCCGCGCGGCCTCGCCCAGCTCCGCCGCCCGCCGGTCCACCGAGTCCAGCAGCGTGCCGGCCTGGCCCACCGCGCCCTCGGCCGCCCGGATGTACACCGCGGCCCGGGAGTTCTCGCCGCCCTCGACCGCCGTACGGCCCTCCTCCACGGCCGAGCCCGCGAAGACGAGCCGGTCCTTCGCCTGCTCGACGTCGGCCGCCACGGGGGCGGCGGTGCCCTCCCCGTACCGCTCGCGCAGCCCGGCGACGCCCGATTCGGCCGCCGCGACCCGCCCGGCGAGGCCGCGGTGGGTCGCGTCCACGGTGGCCAGGGCCTGCGGAGCGGTACGCTCCAGGGCGCGCAGGCGGTCGAAGTCCTCGGAGACGGTGTCGAGCCCCTCGTTCGCCGCCGTGCACCTCCGCAGGATCTCCTCCAGCATCCGGCGGCGGGTCGCGTCGTCCTCGGGGAAGGCGTCGTCGAGCTGCTGGCGCAACCGGAACGACTGCGTCAGCTCGTCCTTGGCCCGCGCGACCGCCTCCGTGAACGGCTTCGCCGCCTCCTCGCCGAACTGGGCGGTGGCGAACCCGAGTTCCTCCTCGCTCGTGCGCACCGCGTCGTCGGTGTCCACCAGCACCTGCTTGGCCTGCGCGTCCAGCTCCGGCAGCGGCGTCAAAGGCTCCGGCGCACCGTCCGCCCCCGCGCCCCGGCCCCAGCCGGTGGCCGCCGGAGTGGTGCGCGTCGTCGCGCGCCGTCTGCGCCGGGCGTACGCGTAGACGCCGACCGCGCCCACGCCCGCGACGACGGCCACCGGAAGGACGAAGTCGCGCGCGCCCGTGGGGCCGGAGCCGTCGGATCCGGGGTCGGCGGGTCCCGGGGTGATTTCGGGGGCGGTCACCGGGCGTCCGGCCAGGACGGAGGTGTAGCCGTCGGCCGCGCCGACCGCCGCCCCCGCCCAGTCGTTCTCCCGCAGCGCGGGCTCGATCGCGGTACCCGCCACGTCCCGCAACTGGGCGTCGGTGAGCCGGGAGTCCGTGTCGACGGAGTAGGCGTACTGCCGGCCGTGGGTGGCGACGGAGAGCAGCACGTCGTCCTGGCCCAGGCCGTTGCGGTCGGCGGTCTCGTCGCTCCAGGCCGGTCCGGACCGGCCGGAGAAATCGCGTACGTACACCACGAAGAGCTGGATGCGCTGCTCGTCGTACAACCGGTCGAGGGCGTCCTCCACCTGGCCCGTCCGGTCGCCCAGGGCCCCGACCCGGTCGGTGATCTGCCCGTCCCGGGACAGCTCGACGGGGTCCTCGGCGCGCGCGGGCACGGCGGCGGGGAGCACCAGCCAGCACACGGCGAGCAGTGCTGAGGCCAGGGCGGCGAGCGGCGCGGCGGACAGGGCGGCGAGCGGGCCGGTCATCCGTGGCAGTCGAAGAGACGTCACGTTTGCGAGGCTATGTCCGCCTTTTCACCCCCGCGACCCGGCGTTCCACCGCACCGCGTCCGCCGTCCGCCCGAGCGGATGTGCCGGTCCGGCTCCGCTGTTCGCATGAAAGGGCGCGGGAAAGGGGTCCGCCCGCGCGTGTACGGAGAGACGGAGGCCGCAGCCCGTCGTCAGATGGGGCGGACGTGGCGCGATCCGGGCCCCGGCGTCGGAGACGGACGGCGCGGGCGCCGGTCAGGGGCCCGGCCCCGAGAGAGGCCCGAAGTCCGGAGGTGGCGAGTGACTGGCCTTCAGCTGTCGGTCGTCGTGCCGTGTTTCGACGAGGCCGAGGTCATCGAGTCCTTCCACGCCGCCCTGCTCGGCGTCCTGGGCCCCCTCGGGGACAGCTTCGAGATCTGCTACGTCGACGACGGCAGCCGGGACCGCACCCGCCCGCTGCTCAACGCCCTCGCCGCCCGTGACCCGCGCGTCCACTACACCGCCTTCAGCCGCAACTTCGGCAAGGAGGCCGCCATGCTCGCGGGCCTGCGCATGTCACGCGGGGCGGCCGTGGTCATCATGGACGCCGACCTCCAGCACCCGCCCGAGCTGATCCCCCGCATGCTGGAACTGCACCGGCACGGCTACGACCAGGTCATCCCGCGCCGCGACCGCACGGGCGAGGGCATGATCCGCAGCACCCTCAGCCACACCTACTACGCGCTCGTGCGCCGCTGCATGGACGTCGAGCTGATCGACGGCTCGGGGGACTTCCGGCTGCTGTCGAGGCGGGCGGTGGAGAGCGTCCTGTCCCTCCCCGAGAGCAACCGCTTCTCCAAGGGGATCTTCTCCTGGATCGGTTTCGACACGGTCACCTTCCGCTACCGCAACAGCGAGCGGGTGGCGGGCCGGTCGAAGTGGGGCAGCAGGCGGCTGCTGAACTACGGCATCGACGGGCTGCTCTCCTTCAACAACCGACCGCTGCGCCTGGCGATCTACACCGGTTTCTGGGTCTTCGTCTCGGCGCTGGCCTACGCCCTGTGGACCGTCGTGCGCGTGGTCCTGCACGGCGTGGACACCCCCGGTTACGCCACCCTGCTCACCGCCGTCGTGGCCCTCAGCGGCATCCAGCTGGTGACGCTCGGGGTCATCGGGGAGTACGTCGGCCGGATCTACCACGAGGCGAAACACCGCCCGCCGTACGTCGTACGGGAGACCGACGCCACCTGCCGGGCGGCGCCGGCGGACCGCCCGGCGCCGCGCGCCCAGCTCACCAGGGACAGGCAGCCGCCCGGCGGCGCGCAACTCGGCAGGGGCGCGCAACTCGGCGGAGGCCCGGCGCTCACCGAAGGCCAGGGCCGGGCCGAGAACCCCGCCACCGACGCGGCCGCCAACTCCGCCGCCCCGCGCCCCGCCGCTTCCCCGAGGCTGTCCCGCACCGTCCGCCAGTTCGGCAGCTTCGTCCTCATCGGCTGTGTGAACACCGCCGTCTACCTCGGCGTCTACGCCTCTCTGAACCGCTGGATCCCCTACCTGACCGCCCACGTCATCGGCTATGCGGTCAGCATCGTGTGCTCGTTCCTGCTCAACTCCTACGTCACCTGCCGGACGCGGCCGACCTGGCACGCGTTCGTCCGCTATCCCCTCTCCAGCCTGGTCAACCTGGTGGCGTCCGGGGCGCTGCTCTACGGAGCGGTCAGCGGCCTCGGGATGGACAAGAACCTCGCCGCGCTGGCGGCCGGAGTGATCGTCACGCCGATCTCCTTCCTGCTGGCGCGGTGGGCGATCACCTCGGGCCAGGCCAAGGCCGCCCGCACCGTGGCGGAGGCAGCGGGAGTCCCCGCCGAACCGCCGGCCGGCCGCCCCGCGCCCGCCACTCTGCCCACCCGCTCGCCCCAGGACCGGTGAAGGACGCGATGTCCGACGACGTTCCCGTAACCGCGGCCCCGACCGGCGGCGCGCAGAACGCGACCGTGACGAGCCGGGCAGGGCGGGAGCGGTCCGGGCCCAAGGCGGACCGCCCCTGGACGGCGCTCTGGGTGAGCGCCCTCGCGCTCCCGCCGCTCGCCCTGCTCGCCGCCGCGTCCTGGTTCGGGCGGTGGGTGAGACCCGGCGCGGACGACTGGTGCTTCCTGCCGCGCGTACGGGACGACGGCATCAGCGGCCTCGTCGGGAAGTTCTACTTCGACGACAACGGGCGGGTCGCCAACGCGCTCCTGGTCGGCGCGTACGCGAAGTTCCAGGTCGCGGGACACCAGTGGTACCCCCTGGTCAGCGGGGTCCTGGTGCTCGCGGTCCTGTGGGCGGTGGCCGTCCTGGCGCTGCGCCGGGCCGGGCTGCGCACCCCGCGCGGGACGCCGCTCCTGCTCGCCGCCATGACCACCGCGCTGTTCCTGTTCGTCACGCCGAACACGTACAAGACGTTCTACTGGCCCGCCGCGTCCGTCTCGCACACGCTGCCGCCCGTCCTGGCCTGCGCCGCGCTGATTCCGCTGCTGCTCGCCCGGACCCGGCGGGGGCGGGCCCTCGCGATCGCCGTCGCGGTGCTGATGGCGGCCTTCCTCGCCACGCTGTCCGAGGAGACGGCGATCGTCGTGGTGATGGTGCTGCTGGCCGCGCTCCTCCTGTCCGGCCGGGCCGTCCCCGCCGCCGACCGGGGGTTCGTCCGCCTGTGGTGCGCCGGAGGCATCGCCGGGACGGCGGCCGGGGCCCTCGTCCTCATCACCTCACCCGGCTCCATGACCCGCAGGGAGCGCTTCGGGGCGGAGACCACGTCCCTGCTCGCCCTCGACTCCCTCGCCGCTTCGCTGCGCGCGTTCGCCGAGATCACCGTCACCGTGGTCACGACCTGGCAGTACGTGGGCGCGGTCGCGGCGGGCGTCCTGCTGGGGCTGCTGTGCCGGCGGGCGGACGGCACGCCGCCCCGCCCGCCCGCGCACCGGCCGCTGCTCGCCGCCGCCGGGCTGGTCACGCTGCTGGTCTCCGGCTACCTGTGCACGGTCATCGCCTACCCGGTGTTCCAGGACCGGGTGAGCGACCCGAGCGCCAACCGGCTGTGGAACGACTACCTCCTGCTGTACGTGGTCCTGCTCGTCGGCGCGGGTGCCCTGCTCGGCCTGGCCGCCCGCCGCCACATCCGCCGCACCGCCCCGGCGAAGGCGGTGTGCGCCGCGCTCTGCGTCCTGGTCTGCGTCGGCCCGGCCATCGCCCTGACCGGCTTGGACACCGCGATGCGGGCCCGGGCCGAGAAGTGGGACGCCCAGGACCGCCGCCTGCGGGAGGGGGCGGCGGCCGGGGAGCGGGTCCTGCCGTACGAGCGCCTGGTGATCAGCCAGATGCTGGAGCCGTTCAGCCAGGGAGGCCGCCAGTACTGGCCCGGCGGCTGCGTCGCCGACCTGTACCACCTCGACCGGGTCACGGACGGGGCCAGGGGGTGGTGAGGAGCGCGGGGTCTCAGAGGGTGACGACGATCTTTCCCCGCACGTGCCCGCGCTCGGAGTGGGCGTGGGCCTCCGCGATCCGGTCGAGGGGGTAGGACGCCTCGATCCGCGGGGTGTAGCCACCCCGCCGGCCCAGTTCCCCGGCCGCCGCCAGAAGGGCGGAGTCGTTGCGGGCATTGGCCACGTGCGTTCCCAGGCGGGACCCGCCGGCGTGGTCGGCGACGGTGGACACCCGGGCCGGATCGCCCACGAGCGCGACGAGGTCGGCCAGGGAGCCGGAGGCCGCGGCGTCCAGCACGAAGTCGACGCCTTCCGGGGTGAGGGCGGCGACCCGGTCCGCCAGCCCGGTGCCGTAGGTCGTGGCCACGGCTCCGAGAGCCCTCAGGAACGCGTGGTTGCGCTCCCCGGCGGTGCCGATGACCGTGGCGCCCTGCGCGACGGCAATCGCCACGGCGGCGCTCCCCACGCCGCCGGCCGCGCCCTCCACGAGCAGCGTGCGCCCCTTGAGCGGGCCGAACACCTCAAGGCCGGCCAACGCCGTCACGGACGCCAGACCGGCTCCGGCGGCCTCCTCGTCGCTCCACGCGTCCGGCGCCGGTGCCCAGGCGGAGAGCACGACCAGCTCCGCCGTCGCACCGGTGACACCGCCGAGACCGAAGACCCGGTCCCCGACCCGTACATCCCGCACCTCGTCACCGATCTCGTCCACCACGCCGACGGCGTCGCGTCCGGGGATCGCGGGCAGCTCCACGGGGAGGAAGTCCCGCACCGCGCCGCTGCGCACCTTCCAGTCGACGGGGTTGACGCCGGCCGCCGACGCCCGGACGCGGATCTCGGCGGGGCCGGGGCGAGGCTCCGGCACCTCCTCGATCACCAGGGTCTCGACACCGCCGTACTCGTGATACCGGGCTGCGCGCATGATGTCCTGCCTAACCTGCTCGGTGGGCTCGGTGAGCCTCGACCCGGCTACGCTAAAACCTGACGTCAATGTCAGATGCAAGTCGGGCGGCTGCCCGGGAACGGAGGACCGGTGCGGATCGGAGAGGTCGCGGAGCGGGCCGGGGTCAGTGTCCGGTCCCTGCGGTACTACGAACAGCAGGGGCTGCTGCACTCCGACCGCAGCGCCGGGGGTCAGCGTCAGTACCCCGACGCCGCGGTCGGCCGGGTCAGGCTGATCCAGCAGCTCTTCGCCGCGGGCCTGCCGAGCAGGTCCGTCCGGCAGGTGCTGCCGTGCGTGGATTCCGGCACGGCGGACCCGGGGCTCCTGGAGCACTTGGAGGCCGAGCGGGCCAGGATCACCCACCGGATCACCGACCTGGTCGCCGCGCGCGACCGGCTCGACGACGTGATCGCCAACACGCGGAACCCTCCCGCCCACTGCCGCCACGGCCGGTGACCGGGGTCAGCCGAAGTCGTCGGGGACGACCCGCGCCTTCTCCGCGACGCGGGCGAGAACCCGGCCGGGAGCGCCGCCTCCGTGACACGGTCGAACCCCGCCGTGTCGGCAACGACTGCCCCGCGCGGGGAGTTCAGGCGGCGGGGTGGTGGACGCGCGGGATTCCCAGGTCCGGCAGGTCGAGGTGGAAGCCGCGTCCGCGACCGCTCATGGTGCCGTCGTAGGAGAGGTCGGCCGGCTCGACGCCCAGTTGCCGCAGCTCCTCGACGAGCATGCGGGCCGCGGTGGCTGCGTGCGCGGGGTCGCCCATGGCGTCGGGGAACCGGCGCTGCCAGACGGAGCGGGAGAACTCCCAGCCGTTCCGCGCCATGCGGGCGGGGTCGGCCGCGTCCGCCCGGTGCAGATGGCCGGTGGCTTCGACGACGAGGCTCAGGTCCTGGCTCCAGCACTGGACGAAGTGCTCCGGGTCGCGGGCGGCTCCCAGGTGCAGGATGAACCTGCCGGGGAAGAACGGGGTGTCGTGGTCGAGGGACCGGAGGGTTTCGGACAGGCGCTTCTCGACCTGTTCCCAGGTGGTGCCGGACAGGTCCGGTGAGCCGGGGGCCGGGGCGGGCGGCAGCTCGGCCGGCGCGGCGGCGCGCCAGCGACCACGGGAGTAGCCCCTTCCGGCCGATTCGCTGTCCGTCGCGGACGGCAGGAGTTCGAGACTCACCTCGCCCCCGTCGTGCGAGTGCACGAGGATGCTGGTGCCGGGGCGCCGCCACAGCATCCACGGCCCCGAGTCGCCTCCCCACAGCGTGGGCGGGCCCAGCTCCTCCTCCATGACCCACCAGGCGGCACGGACGAAGCCCGCGGCCGTGGCCAGGTCCTCGGGGGGCAGGTCGACGACGCGGACGTTCAGCTTGCGCACCTGCTCGGGCTCCGAGGCGTCGGCGATCAGGGTGCCGTATCCGGCCGAGGGCCCCTTCCGGGGGGAGAATCTGCGCCAGACCTGGCCCGCGACCTCCTTCGGGTCCCGAAGTTCCCAGCCCAGCGCGGACGTCGCGCCCTCGAACTCGGACAGGCTCCAGGAGCCGAGGCGCAGCGGGGCGATCTCCCTCACGAACGTACGGAATATGTCGTCGTCGAGCCAGTTGCCGCGAGGGATCATGTTCTCCATGCGCCGGACAGTAGCGGTCCGGTACGACACGGGCCGATGCCGACGTCACCGCTCCCGGGCGGCGAGGCTCGTCCCGGTTCAGTGCTCGCCGTGATCGTCGAACCACGCGAGTCCGTCGCGCCACCGCCGGACGCGCTCCCGCCCCGACTGCTCCCACCACGGGTCGCCCCGTTCGCCGAGCGCGACCTTCGCTCGCTGAACTCGTTCGCGCGCCCGGCGCAGCATCGCGTCGTCCCCCGCGCGTGCCGCCTCCCGTACCGCCCGCCGCGCCGCCATCAGGTGGGAGCGCAGGGCAGCGGCGGCGTCCTCGGGGACGGCCGGGTCGGTCGCCCGCCAGCGCCGCCCCTTGATGATCACGTATCGCCCGTCGTCCGTACGGTCCGGGCCGCCGCTCTCCGGTGGCATGCCCTCATGATGCGCCCCACCGCCCTCGGCAGGCCGCTTCGGCCGGGCGGAGTCGCGAGCGCGGTGGGAGGGTCGAGGTGTTCGCATCCGCCGGACGGGTACGTGAATCCCCGCCCGGCTGTCCTGCGGCCGTTTCCGTCCCGCCGGACCTCGTCCGGGAGCTCTCCACGGAAGGAAGTCATGAGTACGTACCGAGTCGTCAACCCCGCCACCGGTGAGACGGAACAGGAGTACCCCACCGCCACCGACGGCGAGCTGCGCGACGCGCTCGCCCTGGCCGACGACGCGCAGCGCGCCTGGGCCGCCCGCCCGGCGGCGGAGCGGGCCGAAGTGCTGCGGCGGGTCGCGGACCTCTACGAGGAGCGCAAGGACCAGCTCGCCGCCATCATCACCCGCGAGATGGGCAAGCCGGTCAAGCAGGCCCTCGGGGAGCTCCGCACCGTCGTGTCCATCTACCGCTACTACGCCGATCGGGGCGAGGGCTTCCTGGAGTCGGAGGAGCTGGACGTCGCCTCCGGCGGCCGGGCCGTCGTCCGGAAGGAGGCGGTCGGCACCCTGTTGGGGATCATGCCGTGGAACTTCCCGTACTACCAGGTGGCCCGGTTCGCCGCGCCGAACCTGATGCTGGGCAACGCGGTCCTGCTCAAGCACGCCCCGCAGTGCCCGGAGTCGGCGCTGGCGATGGAGCGGCTGTTCCTGGACGCGGGCCTGCCGAAGGGGGCGTACGTCAACATCTTCGCCACCAACGAGCAGATCGAGACGCTGATCGGTGACGACCGGATCCACGGCGTCTCGCTGACGGGCTCGGAGCGGGCGGGCGCGGCCGTCGCGGAGATCGCGGGCCGCAACCTGAAGAAGGTCGTGCTGGAGCTGGGCGGCTCCGACCCGTATCTGATCCTCGGCGCGTCGAACATGGAGAAGGTGGTGAAGAACGCGCTGATCGGCCGGATGGGCAACGCGGGCCAGGCCTGCAACGCCGCCAAGCGCATCATCGCCCTGGACGAGCACTACGACGGCTTCTCGACCGCCTTCACCGAGGCGGTCCGGTCCATCACCGTCGGCGACCCCACCGACCCCGGCACCTTCATGGGGCCCCTCTCGTCGGAGAAGGCGCTCGAAACCCTGGACGAGCAGGTCCAGGACGCGATCTCCAAGGGGGCCACGGTGCTGGCCGGCGGCAAGCGCATCGACCGCCCCGGCGCCTGGTACGAGCCCACCGTGCTCGCGGGCATCACCCCCGACATGCGGGCCTACAAGGAAGAGCTGTTCGGACCGGTGGCCCTGCTGTTCAAGGTGGGCTCCGAGGAGGAGGCCGTCGACTTCGCCAACAACTCGCCCTACGGTCTCAGCGCCTCGGTCCAGACCGACGACGACGCCCAGGCCGAGCGGGTGGCCCAGCGCCTTCAGACCGGCATGGTGTTCGTCGGCGCCCCGTCCGGCACCGCGCCGGAGCTGCCGTTCGGCGGGGTCAAGCGATCGGGTTTCGGCCGGGAGCTGGGCCGGTTCGGCATGGAGGAGTTCGCCAACCACAAGCTGGTCCGGCTGGTGCGCTGACGTCCGGTCCGGCGTTCTGCGCCGCCTCGCCCCGCGCGTACGGCTGGTGCCTCCGGTACGAGCACGGGTGCCTCCGGTCCGCCGACCGGAGGCACCCGCACGTCAGGAGAGCGCCGCGGCGTCAGATGCCGCAGCTGGGCGCGGACCAGAAGCGGCCGCTGCCCCCGGCGACGTGGGTGTGGTCGTTGTGGCCCGGGTAGCCCGGGCCGAGGATCTCGGTGAAGCCGTGGTTGCGGGCCGCCTGGGCGAGGGCGCAGAAGCCCTGGGAGCCCGCGCCGAGGTCCGCCGCGTGGCCGTACATGTGGCGGCTGTTGGCGGCGCCGCCGACGGCGCTGTTGCAGGACACGCTGCGGAAACCGCCGTTGACGGTGATGGGCCGGTCCCCCATGGCGTGCCGCATGGCCTGGAGCTTCCACATGGTGACCAGGGCGTTGGCGCGGGCGGTGGCGGCGCTGACCTTGCCCCCGGACCAGTCGGAGTTGCAGCGGTTCAGCTCGGCGTAGGTGAAGTTGACCGGGGTGCAGTCGTCGTCCTGAAGCTGGTAGATCTTGCTGAAGGTCGCGGGGCCCGCGATGCCGTCGGCGGCGAGCCCGTACGCGGCCTGGAAGCGCGTGACGGCCGCCTTCGTGGCCGGGCCGAAGGCTCCGTCGATGGCGATCTGGTTGCCGGTGCCGGGGTAGCCCGCGACCCGGATCTGGAGCTGGCGTACCGCTTCACCGCTGGAGCCTTCCCGGAGGGTTCCGCTCCAGGTGTAACAGGCGTCGGCCGTACCGACGTCGCCGGCCGACGCGGCACCGGGGGCCGGGGCGGCGGACGGGCTCGCCGAGGCGGTGGTGCCGCCGAACGCCAGGGCCGCGCCGGCGAGGGCGGAGAGGAAAAGTCCGATGGGGCGTGATCGCATGGGGGTGACACCTCATTGTCGTCAACGGTCCGCAGGGGGCTTCCGAGCCTCGGGCCCGGGGCGATGGGTGTCAAGGTCATGTCAACATGCTGCCAAGGGGGCGGACCCGTGCGGTGGGCCGTGCCCGGGTCGGGCGTCGGGCCCGCTGAAGGCCGGGGCGGGCAGGCGTGCTGGGCTGCCTAGGGGGCCACGTACAGTCCCCGCCCTTCGCGGGGTCACCGATTCAGGTCTGCGGCATCCGTCGTCGGGTCGCCCACTGCCCGTTGCATCAGCAGGGTGTCGATCCATCGGCCGTGCTTGTGGCCGACGGCGGCCAGCCGGCCCGCGTCGGTGAAGCCGAGACGGCGGTGCAGCGCGGCGGAGGTGTCGGTGCCCGCGTCGGCGATGACGGCGATCATCTGGCGCACGTGCGTCCCGGCGCAGGCGGTCAGCAGGGCTTTCAGCAGCGCCCCGCCGAGACCTCGGCCCGTCCGGCCGGGGGCGAGGTAGATCGAGTTCTCCACGGTGTTCCGATAGGCGGGCTTGGGGCGCCAAGGGGCCGCGTACGCGTAGCCGACGACCTCACCGGCCACTTCGGCGACCAGGAAGGGCAGGTTCTGGGCTGCGAGATCGTCGAGGCGCCGACGCCAGGCGGCCACCGGTGGAGGGTTCTCCTCGAAGGTGACCACGGTGTGGTGGACGTAGTGCGTGTAGATCTCGGCCACGGCGCCCAGGTCGGCAGGGGCCGCCGGGCGGATCACCGGCTCCATGGCTGTCACATCGGGAGTGTAGGCCGTGCTGGGCTGGTCAGGGGATGTGGTGCGCGTCCGCGGCATCCCGGCCGTCACCCTCCCGCCCGCTGTCGGCGGCGTTGCCGCGGCGGGCCGCGGGCCCGACCCGGACAGCGGAACGCCCCACCGCGCGGGGCACGGTGGGGCGTAGCCGGAGCTGTGGCAGCGGCGGCGGGTCAGGCGGTGGTGTCGAAGCCGCCTGCCTTGAGTCCCGCCACGAAGGAGGTGAACGCGTCAGCGGTGAGGGCCAGGGCCGGGCCGCCCGGGTTCTTCGAGTCGCGTACGGGCACGATGCCGGTGGCGGACGCGGTACGCGGGGCCCACTCGACGCACGAACCGCTGTTGCTGTAGGAGGACTTGACCCACTTCGGGGTCGTGGATTCGGTCGTCACGGGGTGCCCTTTCGATGCTGGTGGATCATGTCCACGGTATCTGTCTGCGACAGAGAAACGGCCTGCAACTGATGGTAGGCCCTCACCATCGGGATGACAGAGCTGAGTTCACGGTCCAGATGGCCCTGCGTCTCGGACTCGACGTAGGAGACCACGGACCGGTCCTGGAGCGTCAGCAGATTCACCAGTCGATCGAAGGGCCGCTGCTCGCCGACGCCGAACGGGGCGATCTGGAGCATGGTGTGGGACTGCGCGGCGAAGTCGACCAGATACCGCAACTGGGCGGCCATCACGGCAGGACTGCCGATCAGGCGGCGGATACAGCTCTCGTCCAGCACCGCGATCAGCATCGGCGGGACGGTGCGTAACAGCGCGCCCTGGCGCTCCATGAGTAACGAGACGCGCTGATCGGCCTGTTCGGGGGCCATGACGCCCCGGTCGACCGCCCCGCGCGCCAGCGCCTCCGCGTACTCCCGGGTCTGCAGCAGTCCCGGGATGACGCCGACCTCGAACAGCCGGATCTCCGCCGCCCGGCCCTCCAGCGCCACGTACTCCGGGAAGCCCTGCAACAGCACCCCGTGCTTGATCTTGCGCCACTCGCGCTCGAACGAGTCAGCGGTTCCCGTGAAATTCATCGCCACATCAACGGCGATCGAGAACTTGCGAGTTGGGGACTTGTGACACAGTTCCACACCGGAGACGTGCCGTCCCGTGTAGCCGATGCGCCCGCCGAGGTCGTCCTGTTTCCAGCCCCGAGCCTCTCGCTCCCTACGCAGACGTGCTCCGTAGGCCGCCTCCGGGCCCCCGTCCGGGTTCACTTCCTTGCGGTTGACCAACGTATCCCCCAGTTCCGAAACGTTGAAGACGTATCCACGCTAGGCCACTCTGAGTCGCCCCGGTAGTCGTACGACTACGGAGAGGAGCGATCGGTGTACGGCGAGAACGTCAGCACGAATACGGAGCCACCCCCACGCGTCCCAGCCCCCGGGACCCTCCTCGCGGACACCAGTCGTGGTGACCGCGTGGGGGAGTTCCAGGGCGTCGCCGGGCCGTACTGGTCCCTCCGGCCGGTCGGCGGAGGACGCGAGTGGGAGGCCGAACCGCGTCACGTGCGGCCGGCGTTGCTCATGGAGCAGCTTCGGGCCCGTACCGCGCGGCTCAACGCCCGCAGCCGGGGAGAAGTGCTGTGAGGGCGGCCGGGCCGGGCGCGGGCCGCGTGAGGAGCGCGGACTACGTCGCGGCCGTCACGGCGAAAGCCGGCGGCCAGGCACTCCGGCTCGGCGGGGCCGCCCTGCCGAACCGCCGGCTCGTCCTTCGCTGGCTCCGGCGGCAGGCACTGCGGCTGGCGGACGGGCACGGGTGGAATCTGCCCTCGCCCGCCCCGTGGCCCGGGGCCGGGGACGTCCGGCCGGTCACCTTCCACGGCTCCGACGCCCCCGAGGCGCTCCGGACGTGGGCGGGCGACGACAGCAGCCAGGACCACGCCCTGAGCACCCTGGAATCCGGGCTCCCCGCCCTGCTCACCGTGGTCGACCCCTTCGTGGGGCTGCGCGTCACCCTCGGCGCGTGGCCCGTGGATCTGTGGGGGTGGGCGGCGCAGGCCTCGGCGGACCACCCGCACCCGCCCCGTGCGGAAGGAGCCTGACCTCGTGCTGCAATGCACCGCCGTGACCCAGGTCCCCTACACCGAAACGCTTCTGGCGCTCGCCACCATGGAGGGCGGTCCCGCGCATCCGCCCGATGCCGTGGAGCCGGAGGACTTCGTCCTGTGCGAGCTGGGCGACCACGGCGAAACGGCCGAACACGCCGCGCACCTGTGGACGGCGGACACCCCGGACGACCAGGACCTGTGGCTCCTCTGGTCCGGGACCGGCGCCCACCGCGTCCACCGGCTCGACACGTTGCGCCTGTGCCCCGCAGTGCTCCGCGAGTTCGCGACCCGCACGGTGACCACGTGCGCGTACTTCGACCACCACCCCGGGCCGCACGCGTTCTCCGTGACCGACCCGCTCGGCGACCTCATCGCCGCGCACGTCCACCGCGAGGTCCGGCGACTCGTCTCCGAGGACGACGCCCCCGGCACACCCGACACCTCCGGCGCCCCGGGCCGACCCGAAACCCCCGACGTACCCGACACCGACACGCCCTGACGGCGACCGGAGGATTCCCGCCCCCATGAACCAGTGCACCGCCGTGACCCTGCTGCCGCCCCCGGAATTCGTGCTCCGCCTCGCCGCTCCCGGCGGCAGCCGCCCGGAAGCCGGACACCTCCTCTGCGAGCTGGCCGCCGGCCACGGCGGCGACCACGCGATGGCGTTGTGGGACGACGACGCGAACCGCACCGCCGTCTGGGGCCCGCTGGAGGGGCGCGCGGGCGACCCTGGCCGAGCTGGACTGGTGCGGCGCGACCCACCCTCGGGGCGAGGACGCGTGCGGGTTGTACGCCGGCCACCCCTCGGCCCACGACTGGGACATCGCCGATCCGACGCTCGCGGCGGTGGACGCCGTGCTCGCGGGGGAGTACCCCCACCTCACGCCACGCGACGGCGTGTGATTCCCCGTCGCGGCGGCGCCGCGTCGGAATGATGGCACGCATGTCAGAACACCCCGAAAGCGATATGAGCGGCACGAGCGGCAGGCCCGGTGGATCCGGACCGCCGCGGCGTCGGCTCGTCCCGATGACCGGCCGTGACCCCGAGGAGGAGGGGCGGGCCTCCTCACCGCTGGAGCTGCTGTTCGACCTGACCTTCGTCGTCGCGGTGGGAACGGCGTCGTCGCAGTTCGCCGAGATGCTGGCCGAGGGACACATGGCGCACGCGGTCACCGCGTTCGTCATGGCGATGTTCGCGATCAGCGTCGCCTGGATCAGCTTCAGCTGGTTCGCCTCGGCCTTCGCCACCGACGACTGGCTCTACCGGGTCCTGACGATGGTCCAGATGGTCGGGGTGGTCGTCTTCTCGCTCGGCCTCCCGGCGATGTTCCACTCGGTCGACGAGGGCGGCCACCTCGAACTGCGCGCCATGGTCGCGGGGTACGTCGTGATGCGGATCGCGATGGTGTTCCAGTGGGCCCGTGCCGCTCGGGAGGCCCCCGAATTCCGGGGCGTGTGCCTGGCCAACATCCGCTGGACGGTGATCGCCCAGGTCGGGTGGGTCGTCCTGGCCTTCGTCGGCCTGCCGGTCTACGTCGTGTTCGCCGCGTTCGTCGTTCTCGGCGCGCTGGAACTGGCCCTGCCGGTCTTCGCCCAGGGCGCGGCGGGCGGAACACCCTGGCACCCTCACCACATGGCCGAGCGGTACAGCCTGTTCGCGATCATCGTGCTCGGGGAGAGCGTGGTCGGCACGGTCGCCTCATCCGGCGAACTGCTCGGCGGGGCCGACGGCACGGCCTGGACCGGGAACGCGATCGCCGTCGTGGTCGCGGGGGTCGGCCTGACCTTCGGCATGTGGTGGGTCTACTTCACGACCCCCTTCGGTGAGCTCCTGGAGCGCCGCCGCAACCGCGGCTACCTCTTCGGCTACGGCCACATCCCCCTCTTCATCGGCGTCGCCGGAGCCGGGGCCGGTCTGCACGTGGCGGGGCTCTACCTGGAACACCACGCGGAGATCTCCGAGACGACCGCCGTCCTCGCCCTGGCCCTCCCGGTCGTCCTCTACCTCGTGGTCGTCTACCTGCTGCACACGCTGCTGCTCTCGGCGGCGGACCACTTCCACCTGCTCCTGATCGGCCTGACCCTGGCGGTCCTGCTGGCAGCCTGCCTGCTGGCCGTGACGGGCGCGCCCTTGGCTGTGTGCCTGATCGTGGTGATGCTCGCGCCCTTCGTGACCGTGATCGGTTACGAGACGGTCGGGCGCGAGCACCAGCGGCGCATGCTGGAGGAGGGAGCGGTGCGGTAGGCGGGACCGGTCCCCTCCGAGTGCCGTCGGCCTCAGATCGAGAACCGCTCCCGCTCCAGCAGCGGCCGCACCCGGCTCCGGAAGCCCCCCGTGCGGAACGGGCGTTGCAGCAGGCCCGGACGCAGCTCCTGGGCCAGTGCTGCGACGATCATGCCCTGGTCGAGCGCGAGCATGAAGTCGCTGACCCGGCCCGTGGACACGTTCACCGAGTCGCGGAAGCCGAGGCCGTCCTCGTACGCGCCGAAGTCGCGCTCCAGGCAACGGAGGTTGGCCACCGCTTCCCGGTGGGCGTACGGCAGGGCCAGGAAGGAGGCGTGCGGGGTGACGACTCCGTTGGTGAACGCCGAGGGGGGCGGGAGCGGTTCGCCGTCCGTGGTGTGGGTGCGGTCCGTGTTGGAGGCGTAGCCGTCCACCTGCATGCCCAGCGCGTCGACCCCGTACTCCTGGTAGCCGTCCTCGGGGACGTTGGCGGGGGAGAAGCCCCAGTAGCCGTACCGGGCCTCCCGCAGGCCGTGGTCGATCTGACCGCGTACGTAACGCTGGTGGGTCACGCCCCAGGCGCGCGGCGACCACTCCGGCTCCGGCACGAAGAGCGGCACCATCAGCGCCTCGAACATGGAGCCGCCCCAGGTGGGGACCACCTTCCGGCCGCGGTGGGTGTAGTGGCCGTTCCATACGCGTACGCCGTCGACCGTGACGTGGCCGCCGCCGGGCCTCTGCTCCTGCTCGTGCTCCGGCAGCATCGTGCGCAGCAGGTGCCAGTAGTGGTCGCCGGGGAGCGAGCCGTCGGCTATACCCAGGTAACTCGCCATGCGCGGCTCGGTGTTGAGCGCGCCGTAGTGGTGCGGGGTCGGCTCGTCCGTGTCCGTCCAGACCCCGCCCCGGAGCTGGCCGGGGCCGGCCACCGGGTCGGCCGGGTCGTACGGCGTGTAGAAGTACGACCAGTCCGCCGCGGCCAGGACGCGGTCGATGCGCGGGCGCAGCGTCGGGGCCGCATCGGCGGCGATCCGCAGGCCCGTCACCAGCCACGCGTTGTCCACCGAGGAGAGGAACGGGCGTACCGGGTCGCCCGTTCCGGGCCATTGGGTGAGTACCGAACCGTCGTGTGCGTCATACCAGTTGAGCCAGAAGCCGTGGTGGCGTTCCAGATTCTCCACCGCCGTGACCGCACGGGTCAGGGCGCGGACCATCGTGCTCTCGCGGATCATCCCGAGGCCCGCGGCGGCCACCGTCGACCACAGGCCGCAGCCGATGTTGGTCGGTGAGGTCTGGCGGGACTGGACGGGGGCTCCCGCGCCCCTGAGGTCGATCTTGTCGGTGACCAGGCCGAAGTCGGTCGTCATGGCCTCGATGGAGCGGTACGTGTCGCGGAACCAGGTCCGAAGGAGACGCGGGTCGGCGGGGGAGGCTGCTGCTGGTGCGGGGGCTGTCACCGCTCCGAGTGACAGGGCCGCGGCCCCGGTCCCCGCGGCGGTGAGAAACGTGCGACGGTCCATCGGTCCAACTCCTGGTGGCAGAAGGGGGAGAGGGGAACAGTGCTCGTGCGGGCGGCGCGGGAGCCGGCGGTCGTCAGGTTCCGCCGGCTCCCGGGCCGGAGGGAGCCGTCAGGCGGCTCCCCGTCGATGGGCGCCCCCCGGGTGTCGGGAGACGCCGGAATCACGCTGCCGTGCGCGGGAGTTCACGCGTGCGGCCCAGGGAGCCCAGCCATTTCGCCGAGTCGCGCGGGGTGCGCTCGAAGGTCTCCCAGTCGATCGCGATCAGGCCGAACGTGGCCTTGTACGTACCCCACTCGTAGTTGTCCAGCGCGCTCCACGCCAGGTATCCCCGGATGTCGAGGCCGTCCTCCAGCGCCGAGGCCACCTCGTTGAGCGCGCCCGTGTAGTAGTCGACGCGGCGGCTGTCGTCGGCGGTCGCGATGCCGTTCTCCGTGACGATCAGCGGTACGTCCCCGACCACCTCGGCCGTGTGGCGCAGCGCCTCGCCGACCGCGCCCGGGTAGTACTCCCACGTGGTCAGCGTCCGCTCGACGTCGTCGGCCGCCGGGATCGGTCCGTCGGGGCCGATCCGCGTACGGGTGTAGGACTGCACACCGATCCAGTCGTCGCCGCGCGCCGCCTCGATGAAGACGTCCTCGCGCGGGTGGCGGTAGGCGGCGGTGACGTCCTCCGCGCCGGGCAGGGCCTGGTAGACCTGGTTGGCGATGGTCCAGCCGACCTGGATGCCCGCGTCCAGGGCACGGACCTCCTTCACCGCCGCGTGGTGGGCGGCGATGACGGCCTCGGTCGTCTCGTCGTCGGGGGTGGGCAGGCCGGCGGGCGGGAAGCTGTTGTCGCCGCGCTTGGCCTGGCCCGCCATCACGGCGATCATGTTCGGCTCGTTGATCGTGCAGACGTGCAGGACGCCCTCGGAGATCACCGGGGCGCAGGCCGCCACGTACCGGGCGAACAGCTCCACCGCCCCCTCGGCCGTCCAGCCGCCGCGCGCCTCGAACCACTGCGGCACGGTGAAGTGGTGCAGCGTCACCATCGGGCGCAGGCCGCGCTCGATCGCGCCCTCCACCATCCGCCGGTAGTGCGCGAGCTGGGCGCGCGAGAAGTGGCCCTCGACCGGCTCGATGCGGGCCCACTCGATGGAGAACCGGTAGTCGGTGAAGCCGAGCGAGGCGAGCAGGTCCATGTCCTCGGGCCAGCGGTGGTAGCTGTCGCAGGCGTCCAGGCTCGGCTCCGCGATGTGGGTGCCGGCGGCGTGCTCCTTGACCCACCAGTCGCAGTCGGTGTTGTTGCCCTCGATCTGGTGGGCGGCCGTGGACGCGCCCCAGAGGAAGCCCTCGGGGAACGGGACGGACGTCGTGGGCCGGGCCGGGTTCGGGGCAGGGGTGTTCGTCATCGCGACATGTCTTTCTGGTGGTGGTGTGGGGTGTGGCCGCGCCGGGGTGTTGCGGGGTGGGGCGCGGTCCCGGTTACGTGGAGTGCCTCGGCGGGAGCGCTACTTCATCCCCGCCGTGGCGATGCCCTGGGTGAAGTGCCGTTGCAGCGCGATGAAGACGACCAGCACCGGCAGCACGATCAGGAAGGCCCCGGCCATCAGCATCCCGTTGGAGCCGCCCGCCTTGTTGGGGTCGGTGGCGAAGGTCGCCAGGGCCACGGGAAGCGTGTACTTGTCGGGGTCGTTGGTCGCGATCAGCGGCCAGACGAAGTTGTTCCAGGAGCCCAGGAACGTGAAGATCGACAGCGTCGCGAGGGCGGGCTTCACCAGCGGCATCACGATCCGCCAGAAGATGTACCACTCGCTCGCGCCGTCCATCCGGGCCGCCTCCAGCAGCTCGTCCGGGATCGACTGCATGAACTGGCGCATCAGGAAGACGCCGAAGGCCCCGGCGGCGAACGGCAGCACGAGGCCGGCGTAACTGTCGATCAGTTGCAACTTGCTCATCAGCACGAACAGCGGCAGCAGCATCAGGTTGCCGGGCACCATCAGCGCACCGAGCACCAGGCCGAAGACCTTGTTGCGGCCGACGAAGTTCAGCTTCGCCAGGGCGTAGCCGAGCATCGAGCAGAAGACCAGGTTCGAGACGGTCACCAAGGCCGCCACGATCACCGAGTTCATGAAGTACAGCGGCAGGTCCAGCTTGTCGAGCAGCTGCCGGAAGTTGGTCAGCGTCCACTCGGTGGGGATCCACACCGGCGGGCTGGCCGACAGCTCGCTCTGGGTCTTGAAGGCGGAGATCCCCATCCAGAGGAAGGGCGCCGACATGGCCAGCAGGCCGAGCGAGAGCAGGACGTAGACCAGGGGGCGGGTGATGCTCCGCCTGCCGAGAGGCCCCTTGCCCAGGCCCTTGACCGGGACGTTGCTGGTGGCGCTCATTTCGTGTTGTCCTTCAGCAGTCGGAGCTGGAGCACCGTGATGCCCATGATCACCACGAACAGGACGTATGCCATGGCGCTCGCGTAGCCCATGTGGAAGAAGTTGAACCCTTCGCGGTACATGTTCAGCGAGACCGTGAGGGTCGAGTCGGACGGGCCGCCCTGGGTCATCACGAACGGCTCCTCGAACACGTTGAGGTAGCCGATCGTCGTGATCACCGTCGCGTAGAGGACCGTCGGGCGCAGCAGCGGGATCGTGATGGACCGGAACTCGTGCCAGACGCTCGCACCGTCCAGCTTCGCCGCCTCCCGCACCTCGGTGGGGATCGCCTGGAGGCCCGCGATGAACAGCACCATCACGGTGCCGACGTTCCGCCAGACGGCCATGACGATCAGCGACGGCATCGCCAGCGTCTCGGAACCGAGGAAGTCCGGTGCCGTCCAGCCCACTTCGGAGAAGAGGCCGGCGATCAGCCCGTCGCTCGGGTCGAGCACGAACCGCCAGACGACCGCCACCGCGACGATGGTGGTGACCACCGGGGCGTAGAAGCCGACCCGGAAGAAGGTCCGCGCGCGGTCGATGCCGTTGTTCAGCAGGACGGCGACGACCAGCCCGATCCCGACCGTCAGCGGTACGCCGACGACCACGAAGTACCCCGTGTTGAGGAGGGACTTGAGGAACTTCTCGTCGCCGAACAGCTCGACGTAGTTCTCGAATCCGATGAACTCCGCCTCCCAAGGGCGCGTCACGTTGCGCAGCCCGAAGTCGGTGAAGCTCATCGCCAGTGTGGCGAGGATCGGGAACGCCATGAAGACGGCGAACAGGACGAGGAACGGCGTGGAGAACAGCCAGCCCGCCGCGTTCTGCACGCCCGGCGTCCGCTTGCGGCGGCTGCCGCCCGCGGGGGCGGGGGGCGGTGCGCCCCCCGCCTTCGCGGGCCGCGCGGCCTTCTCGGTCGTGGTGGTCGAGGTGCTCATGGCTACTGCTTCACGAGGCCTTCGATCTCGGACTGCGCCGTCTTCAGCGCGTCCTCGGCGGAAGCCTTGCCCTGCGTCACCTTGGCGATGGCCTGGTCCACCTTGTCGGTGATCTCGGTCCAGTTGGCCAGGGAGGGCGAGGACTTGGCGGTGTCCATCTGCTGCTTGAAGGTCTGCAGGTCGGCGTCGTCGGCGAGGACGCCGGACTCCCACGCGGAGGTGTTGGCGGGCAGGTCCTTCGTCCGCTCGTACCAGTCGGACTGGCCCTTCGTGTCGGTCAGGTACTGGATGAACTCGGTGGCCGCCGCCTTGTGCTCGCTGTCCTTGGAGACGACGAGCGAGGAGCCGCCGGCCATGGAGGTGGAGGAGGCGTCCGCCGGAACGGGCGCGATGGCCCACTTGCCCTTGATCTGCGGCTGGCCCTCGTCGAGCAGCGTCACGTGCCAGGGGCCGCCGAAGAACATCGGGACCCGGCCGTTGCCGAAGTCCTTCACCACGTCGTAGCCGGGCTGGACGGACTTGTTGGAGAGGCCCTTGTCGAAGTAACTGCCGTACTCCTTGAGCGCCTTGACCGCCTCAGGGCTGTCGATGACCGCCTCGCCCTTGTCGTTGACGATCTCACCGCCCGCCGAGTACAGGAAGGAGTAGAAGTTCTGCACGGTGTCCAGGCCGCTGGGCTGGATGGACAGCCCCCACTTCGTACCGGCCTTCTTCTGGTACGCGGTGGCCAGGTCCTGGAGCTCCTTCCAGTTCGCCGGGGCCTTGCTCACGCCCGCCTTCTCGGCCAGGTCCGTGCGGTAGTACAGGACGCGGGTGTCGACGTACCACGGCACGCCGTACGCGGTGCCGTCCACCTCGCCCTGCTCCCAGCCCGCCGGGAAGAAGTCCTTCTTGTCGAAGACCTTGGTGTCCACCGGCTCCAGCACGCCCAGTTCGGCGAACTCGCCCAGGTAGCTGCCGCCCATCTGGGCCACGTCGGGCAGGGTGCCCGCCGCCGCTGCCGAGACGAGCTTCTGGTGGGCGACGTCCCAGCCGATCGGGGTCACCTTCACGGTGATGTTCGGGTTGGCCTTCTCGTAGACCTCGGCCACGTCCGCGAGCTTCTCGCCCTCGGCCCCCATGGCCCACACGGTGAGCGTCTGCTTCTCGTCCGCCGCGACGTCGCCGCCGGAGGAGCCGCAGGCGGAGAGGGTCACGGCGAGGGCGAGCGCTATGCCGGCGGGAGCGGTTCTGGCGATGCGGGACATGGGAGGGCTCCTCCTTGAGCATTCCGGATGCTGCGCGGTGCGCTATGTATGCGCTGTCTGTAAGCGCATACATCACTCTGCGCCAGACGTTCGGGAATCCGCAAGAGGGTGGTGGGTCACACTCGTGCAACGCGCTCGACATCTCGGCGTCTTGTCGTTGAACCGTAAACGCGGCGTTTGGGAAACAACAGGCGATGTGACCGATTCGTCGCCCCGGAGTGCGGACGTCCCGGCGGTGAGTCGCCGTCTACCCTCGCCGCATGGCCTCATCCGTCGCGCTCTCCCACGACTTCCCGTTCGACCCGGCCTACGGGTACGACGCGCCGGACGCGCTGCTGGAGATCCCCGCCCCGCCCGCCCCCGACGACTTCGACGCGTTCTGGCGCGACCGGTACGCGCGAGCCCGTGCGGTGGACCCCGGGCCGGTCCTCGGCCCGGTGGAGGAGGAGCGCGACGGCGTCCGCGTCCACGGGGTCGCCTTCACCTCCGTGGGCGGCGTCCGGCTCGGCGGCTGGCTCGCGCTGCCCGCCGAGGGCCCGGTGCGGTACGGATTCGTCGTCGGGCACGGCTACGGCGGCCGCCAGGACCCCGGCCGGGACCTGCCGGCGCCCCTGCCGGGGGCCGCCGTGATCCTGCCGTGCGTACGGGGCATGGGGGAGCGGGGGCGGGTGGACGGCATCCCGGACGCGGCCGACGCGCACGTCCTGCACGGCATCGGCTCCCGCGCGTCGTACGTCATCGGGGACTGCGCGGCCGACCTGTGGTGCGCCGCCTCCGCGCTCGCGGCGCTGGTGCCCGAACTGGCGGCGGCCGGGCGGCCGGGCGGGCCCCGCCTCGGCTACCTCGGCGAGAGCTTCGGCGGCGGGCTGGGGGCCCTCGCGCTGCCCTGGGACGACCGCTTCGGCGCGGTCCAGCTCACCGTCCCGACCTTCGGCAACCACCCGCTGCGCCTGACCCTGCCCTGCGCGGGCAGCGGCGAGGCGGTCCGGGCGCACCACCGCGCACACCCCGGGGTCACGGAGGTCCTGCGCTACTTCGACGCGGCGACGGCGGCGACCCGGCTGGCGCTGCCCACGCTGGTCGCGGCCGCGCTGTTCGACCCGTCGGTGCCGCCGCCGGGGCAGTTCGCCGTACACAACGCGCTGGCCGGGGAGCGTGAGCTCCAGGTGCTGACGGCGGGGCACTTCGCGTACCGGGGGATGGTGGCCGAGGCGGCGGAGCTGGACGCGCGGCGGACCCGGTTCTTCGGGGAGCGGTTGGCGGCCGTGGGCTGAGGCCCGGCCGTACCGGGCCCCGGCTCAGGCGCCCGGTTCGCGAGGCTCGCTCCGGGGGCCGTGCCAGTCCAGGCACAGGACGGTGGCGTCGTCCTTGGGCGGACGGCCGCCGTAGGCGTCGGCGACCGCGGTGACCATCGTGCGGACGACCTCGCGCGGGTGCTCGGCGGCGGTCCGGAGCAGGAGTCCGGGCAGGTCGACCGCCGCCGCTTCGCGCTCCTGCACGCCGTCGGTGAACAGCACGAGACGGTCGCCCGGGCGCAGGTCCAGGTTCTGGATCTCGTACGGACCCTGCGGAGGAAAGCCGAAGGGCATGTCGACCCGCGGGGCGATCACCTCGACCGAGCCGTCGCGCAGCCGGAGCGGCCCGGGGTGGCCGGCGTTGACGAGCTGGGCACCGCTGCCGTCCAGGGCGATGCGGAGCAGCTGGCCGGTGGCGAAGGTGCTGCCTCCGTGGTCGAGGAGGGCCTGATGCATCTGGCGCGCCTGCTCGGCGAGATCCGCTCCGGCACGGCGGGCGCCGCGCGAGGCGTTCACGACGAGGGTGGCGATGAGCGAGGCGTTGACGTCGTGGCCCATGGCGTCGGTGACGGACAGGTGGAGGTCGCTGCCGTCGAGGCTGTAGTCGAAGGTGTCCCCGGCGATGTCGGCGGCCGGGACCAGTGCCCCGGCCAGCGCGAACTCCGCCGCGTCGCAGGAAGGGGCGGAGGGAAGCAGCTGGCGCTGGATCTCCGCCGCCAGGCTGACCGGCGTGGTGCGGTTGCCCCAGTGGTAGAGGTCGGTGAAGCGGCGGTCCGTGACGATGATGTACGCCAGCGCGTGCGCGGCGTCCTCGATGTGGGCCAGTACGTCCTCGGTGACGCCGTCGAGGAAGAGTTCCAGCACGCCGATGGCGTCACCGCGGTTGGTCACGGGGGCGAGGACGCGCTGGCCCTGCCCCTGCTGCTCCACCTGCACCAGCTTCTGGGAACGCAGCACCTTGTCGTAGATGCCGCTGCCCGCCAGGGGAACCCTCTCGGTCCGGCCCCCGCGGGAGGTGCCCGACATGTCGTTGACCCGCAGCAGGCGATTGCCGACCAGGTCCACGAAAAGGAATGAAACGTATCGCGCGCCGAACCGGGTGCGCAGGTCGCGCGCCACGACATCGAGGGAATGCACCGGTGCGGCGTCCCTCGCGGCCGTCAGCACTGCGGCCAGTCCCGTTCTCTCGCTCACCACAGCCTCCTCGGGTAGGCAGTGCTTGTGCCCTCCCAGCCCCGACTCAGCGCCCTCTGTGAAAAACGCGGCTTACACATCCTGACAAATACGCCCAAAGCGCCCGATGGGGTAGCCGCTTGTGGGGCGCGGACACCCCGCGCGCGCCCCACAGGAGCGCGCCCCGGGCCCTCCCTCAGCCGCAGCCGCAGCTCGCCCGGCGGGTCACCGAGACCGGCAGCTCCAGCGAGACCGGGGCGCGGCCCGGGTCGGCCAGGCGCTGGACCAGGAGCTCCACCGCCTCCTCGCCCAGCTGCCGGATCGGCTGCCGGACGGTCGTCAGGGGCGGGCGGACCAGGCGGCTCAGCGGGATCCCGTCGAACCCGGTCACCGCGACGTCCTCGGGCACCCGCACCCCGCGCCGCTCCAGCGCCTGGAGGGCCCCGACCGCCATCTGGTCGTTGGCGAACAGCATCGCCTCCGGCCGCTCCAGGCCCGTGCCCTCCGAACGGTCCAGCAGGGCGTCCGCCGCCAGCGCGCCCTCGGCCTGCGTCATCATCCCGGCGCGCACCTCCGGCCGGGAGGGCACCGGAAGGCCCGCGTCCCGGCACGCCTCCTGGAAGCCCCGGAACCGGGCCTCGGCGTCCGGCGCCTGCTCCTCGCCCCCGATGAAGGCCAGCCGGCGCAGCCCGTGGTCCTCGATCAGATGGCGGGTCAGCTCGCGCTCGCCCTCGGTGTTGGCCACCACGATGTGGTCCAGGTGGTCGATCTCCCGGGGTCCGGCGAGCATCACCACGGGCAGTCGGCGCGATATCACTTCCAGGTCCGCGGTCGGCACGGTCCGCGCCAGCACGGCGAAGCCGTCGACCCGCCCGGCGACCTTCGCCACCAGGCTCTCCGGCCCGCCGTCCAGCGAGGCCGCGATCAGCAGGGCGTAGCCGTGCCGCCGGGAGGCCCGTTCCATGCCCCGGATGATCTGGTCGGAGTAGAGCATGACGGCCTGGTCGTCGTCCGCGTCGCTCGCCGCCGCCGCGGACTCGGCGTCCGGGTCCGCGTAGTCCGGGAAGCACAGCCCGAGCACGCCCGTCGTCCGGCTGGCCAGGCCCCGGGCGCTGCCGCTCGGTACGTACCCCAGCTCGCGGGCCGCCTCCATGACCTTCTCGCGGGTCTGGGCGCGTACGGAATCGGGGTTCCGGTAGACCCGGGAGACCGTGGCAATGGAGACGCCCGACCGCTCGGCGACGTCGTACACCGTGGGGGCGCTCACTGGACCCACCGTCCGTCCGCTTCTTCTTCCGCAGCCCCGCGTCCGGCGGTGCGGGTGCTGGTACCGGCCCGGCGGTCCGCGTGCCGGGCGAGGCGATCACGAGGCTCGTGAAAGCGCATTCACCCTAGGTCCTGGGCCGCGCGAGGAGCAAGGTCGCCCGGGTCGTGCGGGCTGCCCCTCCGGTGACGTGCCGACTGCCCCTCGGGTGACGTGCGTGCCGCGTGAGGGGGCCGTCGGCCGTGTCGGGCGGAACGTTCCTCCGGGCGGGTGAGCTTGCGGCTCCCGGCCGTCGTGTCGGCGCCCCCTCGCGCGAGGGGGCGCTTTCAGTAAGCGGAAGGAATCAGTGTGATCAACTGCAAATGCCACCACATACGCACTATCCGGTCCATTCCGGTACGGGGTGGTCCGGGCCGGCCCCGGAGGTATCAGCCATGTCCCACGTCGGCGTCCCGCGCGGGACGGTTCGAAAGCGCCGATCGCTCGCGCTCCTCACGACGGGGGTGCTCACGATCCCCGTGCTGGCGGGGTGCAGCTCCGGCGGTGAGGAGACCTCCCGGGGCGTGCCCCAGGACATCGCGCCCGCCGCCCGCGAGGCGGTCGCCGACGGCTCGACGGCGAACTGGGCGGTCGACGCGCTGCCCGCCACCTTCAACGCCTTCCAGGCGGACGCGGACAGCGCCACCACCCGGATCACCGGAGCACTGCTCCCGACCCTCTTCCCGATGGACAGGACCGGGCAGCCGAAGCTCAACCCGGACTACCTGGAGTCCGCGAAGGTCATCGAGCGCGAGCCCCGTCAGGTCGTGCTCTACAAGCTCAACCAGCAGGCGGTGTGGAGCGACGGCCGGGAGATCGGGGCCCCCGACTTCGTCGCCCAGTGGCGGGCGCTCCGGGGCAAGGACTCCGCGTTCTGGACCGCCCGCAACTCCGGCTACGAGCGCATCGAGAAGATCGAGCGGGGCGCGGACGACCTCCAGGTGCGGGTCACGTTCTCCAAGCCGTACGCCGACTGGCGCTCGCTGTTCTCGCCGCTCTACCCGAAGGAGATCACCGGCTCGCCGGACGCCTTCAACGACGGCGCGCGCACCACCCTGAAGAACACCGCCGGGCCCTTCGTCCTGCGCGGCGTGAGCAAGTCCAAGGGCACCGTCACGCTGGCCCGCAACCCGCGCTGGTGGGGCGACAAGGCCAAACTGGACACCCTCGTCTTCCGGGCGGTCGCCGCGAAGGACCGTACCCAGGCCCTCGCCGACGGCACGGTGGACATCGCCGACATCGACGCCGCCACCGCCGACCGCATCACGCTCGCCCGCCGCGACCGGGGCGGCAACGGCCGGCCCCTCAACCACGGTCCGGGCTCCGAGACCACGCCGGCCCAGGCCCTGCGCTCCTGGGCCCAGGCGCACGGCTCCGACGAGGATGCGGCGGAGATCGCGCAGGCCGCCCGGGAGAAGAACCGCAAGGCCGTCGTCGCGTACGCCACGGAACAGAAGGCCCTGCGCGACTTCGCCGTCCGCAAGTCCCTGGAGCCCGCCTACACCCAGCTCGCGCTGAACGGCGAGTCCGGCCCGCTCGCCGACGACCGGGTCCGCCGTGCCGTCGCCCGCGCCCTGGACCGCGAGGAACTGGCCCAGACCGTGCTGGGGCCGCTGGGCCTTCCGGCGAAGCCGCTCGGCAGCCACCTCGCCCTCGCGGGGCAGCCCGGCTACAAGGACGGCAGCGGGGCGCTCGGCGAGCAGAACACCAAGGAGGCCCAGGCCCTGCTGGCGGACGCCGGCTGGACCCGGGGCGGCGCGGCCGAGCCGCCCAAGGACACCAAGGCGGGCAGCGAGGCGGAGAAGAAGGGCGGCAAGGACGACGAGGCCGATGCGGAGAAGAAGACCGCCGGGGACGCCGAGGAGGACAAGGACGCCAAGAGCGAGAAGGACGGGAAGAAGGCGCAGGAGGACCGCACCGAGGACTCCGCCGCCGAGCGCGAGAAGGCCGACCGGGGCTCCGAGGACAGCGCCGCCTCCCGCGACGAGGGCCTCTACATCGTCGGCGACGACAACAAGCCCGGCGCCCCCGCTCCGGCCACCGTGGGCAGCGCCTCCGCCGTCCACGTCCTGGCCCCCGCCCGGACCGCCGCCGCCCAGGGCACCGTTCTGCTCCGCCAGGCGGGTGTCCACGGTGAGGACGGCGCCGTCGCCGCCACGGACAAGCAGCCCGGGGGAGCCGCCGGGGCGTACGCCCCCGTCGGCACCGCCGCCCCGGCGCCCGCCGCGGCCAAGGGGCAGCTCGGCAAGGACGGCAAGACGCTGACCCTGCGGTTCGTGCTCCCCTCCGGACCCGGCTCCCAGTCGCTGCGCAGCGTCGGCGACAAGATCGCCGCGATGCTGGAGAAGATCGGCGTCGGCACGGAGATCACCAAGGTCCCCGACGAGAGCTACTTCAAGGACCACATCGCCTCCGGCGCGTACGACCTGGCGCTCTACTCGTGGCCGGCCACCGCCTACCCCGCCACCGACGGACGCCCGATCTACGCCAAGCCGGAGCCCGCCACCGACGGATCGCTCCTCGTGGAGCAGAACTACACCCGGGTCGGCACCGACCACATCGACCAGCTCTTCGACAAGGCCGCCGCCGAGCTGGACGAGAAGGCCGCCCGGGAGCTGATGAAGCAGGCGGACGCCCGGATCTGGGCCGCCGCCGGATCGATTCCGCTCTTCCAGCGCCCGCAGCTGGTCGCGGTCGACAAGAAGCTCGCGAACGTCGGCGCCTTCGGCTTCGCCGCCCCCCGGTACCAGGACATCGGGTTCAAGAACCGGCAAGCAGCAGGTTCCCCCGCAGACCGCAAGAAGTAGCCGCTAAATACCACACCCTCTCGCCGCCAAGCTCAGATGCACCTCAAAACCCTTGCCCGCCGGTTCGCCCGGCGGGCAGTGTGGTTTCTGCCCTGACCCGGGCCGTTCGTCGCTTCACCTCTCCTCACCCCCCACATAGCTCCACCGCGGTCCCACCGCAGCTCCGCCCGCATTCCGGCCATCCACTGGCCCGGCGCGGAGCCAGGTCCTTGACACCGGCTGAATATCGCCCGAATCACACGGGAAGACCGCCTCCGCGGATCGGTCCGGGAAGCCCGGCGTGCCCGAGGCCCGTACGATGGGACGAGCCGTGGCGTGCCGCCCGGCGGGCGTACGAGGACTCGAAGACCGACTGAGACGCCTGATCCCACGATCCGAGAGAAGCGCAAGCCACCCATGCCCACGCGCCACGACATCCGTAACGTAGCCATCGTCGCCCACGTCGACCACGGCAAGACCACGCTGGTCGACGCCATGCTCAAGCAGGCCGGCTCCTTCGCCGCCCACGCTGCCGAGTCGCTCGACGACCGCATGATGGACTCGAACGACCTGGAGCGTGAGAAGGGCATCACGATCCTCGCCAAGAACACGGCGGTGAAGTATCACCCCAAGGACGGCGGGGACCCGATCACGATCAACATCATCGACACCCCCGGTCACGCCGACTTCGGTGGCGAGGTCGAGCGTGGTCTGTCGATGGTGGACGCCGTCGTGCTGCTCGTCGACGCCTCCGAGGGCCCGCTGCCCCAGACCCGCTTCGTGCTGCGCAAGGCGCTGGCCGCGCGGATGCCGGTCATCCTCTGCATCAACAAGACGGACCGCCCCGACTCCCGGATCGCCGAGGTCGTCGACGAGACGTACGACCTGTTCCTGGACCTGGACGCGGACGAGGACCAGATCGAGTTCCCGATCGTCTACGCCTGCGCCCGTGACGGCGTCGCCTCGCTGACCAAGCCCGAGGACGGCACCGTCCCGCAGGACAGCGAGAACCTGGAGCCGTTCTTCAACACGATCCTCTCGCACGTCCCCGCCCCGGAGTTCGACGAGGACGCGCCGCTCCAGGCCCACGTCACCAACCTGGACGCCGACAACTTCCTCGGCCGTATCGCGCTCTGCCGCGTCGAGCAGGGCGAGCTGCGCAAGGGCCAGACCGTCACCTGGATCAAGCGTGACGGCACCATGTCCAACGTCCGCATCACCGAGCTGATGATGACCGAGGCGCTCACCCGCAAGCCGGCCGAGGTGGCGGGCCCGGGTGACATCTGCGCGGTCGCCGGATTCCCGGACATCATGATCGGCGAGACCCTGGCCGACCCCGAGAACCCGATCGCGCTGCCGCTGATCACGGTGGACGAGCCGGCCATCTCGATGACCATCGGCACCAACACCTCGCCGCTCGTCGGCAAGGGCGGAAAGGGCCACAAGGTCACCGCCCGCCAGGTGAAGGACCGCCTCGACCGCGAGCTCATCGGTAACGTCTCGCTCCGCGTCCTGGACACCGAGCGCCCCGACGCCTGGGAGGTCCAGGGCCGTGGTGAGCTCGCGCTCGCCATCCTGGTCGAGCAGATGCGCCGCGAGGGCTTCGAGCTGACCGTCGGCAAGCCCGAGGTCGTCACCAAGCAGATCGACGGCAAGACGCACGAGCCGATCGAGCGCATGACGATCGACTCCCCCGAGGAGCACCTCGGCGCCATCACCCAGCTCATGGCGACCCGCAAGGGCCGTATGGAGACCATGACGAACCACGGCTCCGGCTGGGTCCGCATGGAGTGGATCGTCCCGTCCCGCGGCCTCATCGGCTTCCGTACGGAGTTCCTGACGCAGACCCGCGGCACCGGCATCGCGCACTCCATCTTCGAGGGCCACGAGCCGTGGTTCGGCGAGCTGCGCACCCGTCACAACGGTTCGCTGGTCGCCGACCGCGCGGGCTCGGTCACGCCGTTCGCGATGGTCAACCTCCAGGAGCGCGGCGTCATCTTCACCGAGGCCGGCACCGAGGTGTACGAGGGCATGATCGTCGGCGAGAACTCCCGCGCCGACGACATGGACGTCAACATCACCAAGGAGAAGAAGCTCACCAACATGCGTGCGGCCTCCGCGGACACCACGGAGAACGTGGTCCCGGCCCGCAAGCTGTCGCTGGAGCAGTCCCTGGAGTTCTGCCGCGAGGACGAGTGCATCGAGGTGACCCCGGAGACCGTGCGTATCCGCAAGGTCGTCCTGGACCAGCGCGAGCGCAGCCGCGCCGCCTCGCGCGCCAAGAACAGCTGACACGGAGCCGGCAGACGCTCCTGAGCCTCCCCTGAGCCCTTCCGGGAGCTCGGGGGCGGCCGGAGGCGTACGCTCCGTATGCGAAGGCCCGCCGCGGGGTGGATCACCCCGTCGGACGGGCCGTCAGCACAGGCATTGACAGAAGGCCCGGCCCGCCACGGACACTGTGGTGGGCCGGGCCTTCGTCAATCGCTTTTCCTGACCGTGGTGTCCGGATATCGGGGGTCGCTCTCCGGAACATGTGTTAACAGTCCGTTTCGGGCGTGTCTGTCTGGGATCGCTTTGTCCGGATTTCGGGCACACGGGCGGGTCTGATGTTGTCAAACCGAGACCCTTTAAGTGTGGTTTACAGCCCGGCCGTACTCAATAGTTGGCTCCATTGAGCTCGGGTCAATGGGTCACGCACTGTGGGGAGTGCCGACTCACGAGCACACTCGGGGCACTGAACGATCACCGTCAGGGGTGTCGGTGAATCTCTCCAGTGCCCTTCTTGTAGTCAAAAGTGGACTCATGAGGAGGAAACCCATGCGCGGTGCCAAGAGCGCCAAGTGGGTCGCGGGAGCGGCCGTCATCGCCCTGGCCGCGACTGCCTGTGGCGGCGGCGACAGCAGCGACGAAGGCAAGAAGAACACGTCGGGGCAGCCCGCCGGATACGTCTCGATCGACGTCGGTGAGCCCCAGAAGCCTCTGATGCCGGCCGACACGAACGAGAGCAACGGCTCCTACGTCATCCAGTCGCTGTTCACCCAGCTGCTGGACTTCGACGACAAGGGCGAGATCGTCCTCACGAACGCCGAGTCCGTCGAGACCGAGGACTCCCAGACGTGGACCGTCAAGCTCAAGTCCGGCTGGAAGTTCCACAACGGTGAGGCCGTGACCGCGCAGTCGTACATCGACGCGTGGAACTGGTACGCCAACGTCGAGAACAAGCAGCAGAACGCTTTCTGGTTCTCCGACATCAAGGGCTACGAGGACGTCCACCCCGAGAAGGGTGCGCCGAAGTCCGACAAGATGTCGGGTCTGAAGGCCGTGGACGACACCACGTTCACGATCGAGCTGAGCAACAAGGTCCCGTACTTCAACTACAAGCTCGGTTACGCGACGTTCGCGCCGCTGCCCAAGGTCTTCTACGACGACCCGAAGGCGTTCGGCCAGAAGCCGATCGGCAACGGCCCGTACACGTTCGAGAAGTGGACCCACAAGAAGCTCATCCAGGTCAAGGCCTGGCCCGAGTACCAGGGTCCGAACAAGGCTGCCAACAAGGGCATCCAGTTCAAGAACTACTCGACCGTCGAGGCCGCGTACTCGGACGTCATCTCCGGCAACCTGGACATGATCCGCCAGGTCGGCCCGCGTGACCTCCCGAAGTACAAGACGGACCTCGGTGACGGCGCGATCGACCAGCCGTACGCGGCGATCCAGTCGCTGAACCCGGCGTTCTACTCCAAGACGTTCAAGGACATCGACCCCAAGGTCCTCCAGGGTCTGTCCATGGCGATCGACCGTGACACCATCACGAAGACCGTCCTGAACGGCACGCGCATCCCGGCGACGAGCTTCACTCCGCCGCAGGTCAAGGGCAACCAGACCCTCGACTCGGACATCCTGAAGTACAACCCCGCCAAGGCCAAGGAGCTCATCAAGGCCGGCGGCGGCGTTCCGGGCAACAAGTTCTCCATCCAGTACAACGCCGACGGTGGGCACAAGGAGTGGGTGACCGCTGTCTGCGAGTCCATCCGCAACGCCACCGGGGTCGACTGCGTGGGCGACGCCAAGCCGGACTTCCCGACCGACCTCGAAGCGCGTGACAACAACGAGGTCAAGGGCTTCTACCGCGGTGGCTGGGTGGCCGACTACCCCGTCAACGTGAACTTCCTCAAGGAGCTCTACCACTCCAAGGCCGAGTCCAACAACGGACGCTTCTCCGACAAGGAGATCGACGAGCTGATGGCGAAGGGTGACAAGGCCGACTCCCTGGAGGAGTCCGTCGCCGCCTACCAGGAGGTCGAGAAGGCCCTGGTGGACAAGATGCCCGCCATCCCGCTCTGGTACTACGCCATCAACGGCGGCCACGGCAAGAACGTCGACAACGTCAAGGTCGACTTCCACGGTGACCTCGAACTGACCGGCGTCACCACCAAGTAACGCCTGCGGGTCATTCCCCAACTGGCCGTCATCCGCCCGTGCTGCTTCTCAGCGCGGCCGGAGGCGCGGGGGTCGTCTCTGCCAAGAGGCGGCCCCCGCGCCGCAGTTATCCCCACACGGAGGCACCCATGGGGCGCTATGTCGCACGACGACTGCTCCAGATGATCCCGGTCTTCATCGGGTCGACCCTTCTGGTCTTCCTGATGATGTACGCACTGCCCGGCGACCCCGTCAGAGCTCTTGCCGGTGAACAGCACGTAGACGCGACGCAGATCGCGCAGATCAAGGCGGACCTCGGTCTCGACCAGCCGATCTGGCAGCAGTACCTGAACTACCTGGGCAATCTGTTCCAGGGCGACTTCGGCACGCAGATCGGAACGCAGCGTCCGGTCGCCGAGGTCATCGCCGAGGCTTATCCGATCACCGTCAGACTCGCGATCTTCGCGTTCGTCTTCACGGTCGTCGCCGGGATCTCGCTCGGCATCGTCGCGGGTCTGAAGGCCGACTCCCTCCGGGACCGCGGTCTGCTCGGCCTGACGCTGGTGCTGATCTCCATGCCCTCCTTCGTGCTGGGCTTCCTCGTCCAGTACTTCTTCGCGTTCCAGCTCGGCATCGCCAAGCCCAACGTGAGCCTGGAACCGACCAACACCGAGCTGATCATGCCGGCCATCGTGCTGGCGTCGCTGTCACTCGCGTACGTCGCCCGACTCACCCGCACCTCGGTCGCCGAGAACATCCGCGCCGACTACATGCGTACGGCGATCGCCAAGGGTCTGCCCCGCCGCCGCGTCATCGGCGTGCACCTGATGCGCAACTCGCTCATCCCGGTCGTCACCTTCCTCGGCACCGACATCGGCGCCCTGATGGGCGGGGCGATCGTGACCGAGGGCATCTTCAACATCAAGGGCGTCGGATCGCTCGTCTTCGAAGCGCTGTCCAAGCGCGAAGGCGCCACCGTCGTCGGCGTCGTGACGCTGCTCGTCATCGTCTACCTCGTCTGCAGCCTGCTCGTCGACCTGCTGTACGCGGTCCTGGACCCGAGGATCCGGTATGCCTGACACCACCGCACTCACCAAGAGCACCGACGCTCCGGCCGCCGCCACCGACGCGCCGGCCGCGACGGACGCCGGCCCCGCGCCCGGCAAGCCGCGCAGCCTCTGGTCGGACGCCTGGCACGACCTGCGCCGCAACCCGCTCTTCCTCGTCTCCGTCGTGCTGATCCTGCTGCTCGCGGTCATGGCGATCTTCCCGAGCCTGTTCACCAGCGCCTCGCCGCGGGACGCCAACCTGGCCGAGCACTACCTCCAGCACCCGAACTGGGGCCACTTCTTCGCCCCCGACTGGCTCGGGTACGACGTCCAGGGCCGCTCCATCTACGCGCGTCTGATCTACGGGGCCCGCGCCTCGATCACCGTCGGTGTGGTCGTGACCGTCGCGGTCACCATCACCGGGCTGGTGATCGGCATGCTCGCCGGCTACTTCGGCGGCTGGCTCGACACGATCCTCTCCCGGATCACCGACGTCTTCTTCGGCGTCCCCTTCATCGTCGGCGCCATGGTCATCCTGACCACCTTCGAGGAGCGCTCCGTCTGGGTCGTCATCCTGTCGATGGCCTTCCTCGGCTGGACCTCGATCGCCCGTGTCGCCCGTGGCTCGGTCATCACGATCAAGCAGGCCGACTATGTGGTCGCCGCCAAGGCGCTCGGCGCTTCCACCTTCCGGATCCTGACGCGGCACATCCTGCCGAACGCCATCGCTCCGGTGATCGTGGTCGCCACCATCGCGCTCGGCGGCTACATCGCCGCCGAGGCCACCCTGTCGTTCCTCGGCATCGGCCTCGCCGAGCCGACGGTCTCGTGGGGTATCGATGTCTCCGCTGCGAAGGACCAGCTCCGCAACGCGCCGTACGTCCTGGTCATCCCCTCGGTGATGGTCTCGATCACGGTGCTGTCCTTCCTGATGTTCGGCGATGCGGTCCGCAACGCCCTCGACCCCAAGATGCGCTGAGGGAGGCGTTCGTGACCACCATCGACAAGACGGCTCACGTCCCCGCACCGCGGGAGTCCGTGAGTGGCGACGGTCCACTGCTCGACGTCCGCGACCTGCACGTGGAGTTCCACACCCGCGACGGTGTCGCCAAGGCGGTCAACGGTGTGAACTACACCGTCAGCGCCGGCGAGACGCTCGCCGTGCTCGGCGAGTCCGGCTCCGGCAAGTCCGTGACCGCGCAGACCATCATGGGCATCCTCGACATGCCGCCCGGGAAGATCACGCAGGGCGAGATCCTCTTCCGCGGCCAGGACATGCTGAAGATGTCCAACGAGGAGCGCCGGAAGATCCGCGGCAGCAAGATCGCGATGATCTTCCAGGACGCGCTGTCCTCGCTGAACCCGGTCCTCTCCGTCGGCTACCAGCTCGGCGAGATGTTCCGTGTCCACCAGGGCCTGTCCAAGAAGGCGGCCAAGGCCAAGTCCATCGAGCTGATGGACCAGGTCAAGATCCCGGCGGCGGCGGCCCGTATCTCGGACTACCCGCACCAGTTCTCCGGCGGTATGCGCCAGCGCATCATGATCGCCATGGCGCTGGCCCTGGAGCCGGACCTGATCATCGCCGACGAGCCGACCACCGCGCTCGACGTGACGGTGCAGGCCCAGGTCATGGACCTGCTGGCCGAGCTGCAGCGCGAGTACAACATGGGTCTGATCCTGATCACCCACGACCTCGGCGTCGTCGCCGACGTCGCGGACAAGATCGCCGTGATGTACGCGGGCCGGATCGTGGAGACGGCCCCGGTCGACGAGCTGTACAGCCGCCCGGCCCACCCGTACACCAAGGGTCTGCTCGACTCGATCCCGCGCCTGGACCAGAAGGGCCAGGAGCTCTACGCGATCAAGGGGCTGCCGCCCAACCTCACGCGCATCCCCGCGGGCTGTGCCTTCAGCCCGCGCTGCCCCAAGGCACAGGACATCTGCCGTACCGAGATCCCGCCGCTCGCCCCGGTGACCGAGCGGGACGGCCTCGAGCTGGTCGGCCGCGGCAGCGCGTGCCACTTCTGGAAGGAGACGATCCATGGCTGAGCTCAAGAAGGAGCAGGAGCCCGTGGACGCCACCCCGAACGTCTCCGAAGTGGAGACGGTGGACGCCGCGACCGAGGCGGAGGCCGTAGCCGCCATCGACGCGCCCGTCAGCCAGGGCGAGCCGATCCTCCAGGTGCGGAACCTGGTCAAGCACTTCCCGCTGACCCAGGGCGTCCTCTTCAAGAAGCAGATCGGGGCGGTCAAGGCCGTCGACGGCATCTCCTTCGACCTGTACGCCGGGGAGACCCTGGGCATCGTGGGCGAGTCCGGCTGTGGCAAGTCCACGGTCGCCAAGCTCCTGATGACCCTGGAGCGGGCCACCGCAGGCGAGGTCTTCTACAAGGGCCAGGACATCACCAAGCTGTCCGGGCGCGCGCTGAAGGCGGTGCGCCGCAACATCCAGATGGTGTTCCAGGACCCGTACACCTCGCTGAACCCGCGCATGACGGTCGGCGACATCATCGGGGAGACCTTCGAGATCCACCCCGAGGTGGCCCCGAAGGGCGACCGGCGCCGCCGCGTCCAGGAGCTCCTGGACGTCGTGGGTCTGAACCCGGAGTACATCAACCGGTACCCGCACCAGTTCTCCGGCGGCCAGCGCCAGCGCATCGGGATCGCCCGCGGCCTCGCGCTCAACCCGGAGATCATCATCTGCGACGAGCCGGTCTCCGCGCTCGACGTGTCGGTGCAGGCCCAGGTCATCAACCTGATGGAGAAGCTCCAGGACGAGTTCAACCTGTCCTACGTCTTCATCGCGCACGACCTGTCCATCGTCCGGCACATCTCCGACCGGGTCGGCGTGATGTACCTGGGCAAGATGGCCGAGATCGGCACGGACACGCAGATCTACGACCACCCGACGCACCCCTACACCCAGGCGCTGCTCTCGGCGGTCCCGGTCCCCGACCCGGCGGCCCGCGAGGGACGCGAGCGGATCATCCTCACCGGTGACGTTCCGTCGCCGGCGAACCCGCCCTCGGGCTGCCGCTTCCGCACCCGCTGCTGGAAGGCTCAGGAGCGCTGCGCGACGGAGGAGCCCCTGCTGGCGATCCCCGAGCGCTTCGTCTCGGCGGCAACCCCGGCCGCGCACGAGTCGGCGTGCCACTTCGCCGAGGAGAAGGACGTCGTGCACGCGGCGTAACCGCTCCCGCAGGTCGAACGACCCAGGCCCGGCCCCTTCCGAGGGGCCGGGCCTCCGTCGTGTCCGCCGCCCTCCTGCCCGTACGGGGCAATCCCGCATGCGGTACATGACGTTATGCGGTGATATGAGGCATTGAGCTACTCGATGACTCTAGGAGGCACTTCATGCGCGGAGCCACACAGGTCAGGTGGGCCGCATGTGCGGTGGCCGTCGCCCTGGCAGCGACGGCCTGCGGCGGCGGTGACGGCGACGGTGGCGGCGGCAGCGGCGGCGCCGACGGCATCGTCAGCTCCTCCTGGGGAGACCCGCAGAACCCGCTGGAGCCGGCCAACACCAACGAGGTGCAGGGCGGCAAGGTCCTCGACATGGTCTTCCGCGGCCTGATCCGCTACGACCCGAAGACCGGCGAGGCCAAGAACATGATCGCCGAGTCCATCGACTCGAAGGACTCCCAGAACTTCACGATCAAGCTCAAGGACGGCTGGACGTTCTCCAACGGCGAGAAGGTCACCGCCAAGTCCTTCGTCGACGCCTGGAACTACGGCGCGGCCCTGAAGAACAACCAGAAGAACGCCTACTTCTTCCAGTACATCGAGGGTTACGACAAGGTCCACCCGGAGTCCGGATCCGCCTCCGCCGAGACGCTGTCCGGCCTGAAGGTCGTCGACGACCTGACCTTCACCGCCAAGCTCACCCAGAAGTTCTCCCTGTGGCCCGACACCCTCGGTTACTCCGCCTTCGTCCCGCTGCCCAAGGCGTTCTACGACGACCACGACGCCTGGCTCTCCAAGCCCATCGGCAACGGGCCGTACACCATCGAGTCGTACGCCAAGGGCTCCTCGATGAACCTCCGCAAGTGGGACGACTACCCCGGCGAGGACAAGGCGAAGAACGGCGGCGTCGACCTCAAGGTCTTCACCGACAACAACACCGCCTACACCGACCTGACCGCGGGCAACCTCGACCTCGTCGACGACGTGCCCGCCTCGCAGCTCCGCAACGTCGAGGCCGACCTCGGCGACCGGTACATCAACACCCCCGCCGGCATCATCCAGACCCTGGCCTTCCCCTTCTACGAGAAGGAATGGGACACCGACGACGCGCGCAAGGTCCGCCAGGGCCTGTCGATGGCGATCAACCGCCCGCAGATCACCGACCAGATCTTCCAGAAGACCCGCACCCCCGCCTCCGACTGGACCTCCCCGGTCCTCGGCGAGGACGGCGGCTTCAAGAAGGGGCTCTGCGGCAAGGAGTGCACGTACAACAAGGCCGAGGCCAAGAAGCTCATCGACGAGGGCGGCGGCATCCCCGGCGGCCAGCTGAAGATCTCGTACAACGCGGACACCGGCTCCCACAAGGAATGGGTCGACGCCGTCTGCAACAGCATCAACAACGTCATGGGCAACAACAAGGCCTGCGTCGGCGGCCCCGTCGGAACGTTCGCCGACTTCCGCGCCCAGGTCTCCACCCAGAAGCTCACCGGCGCCTGGCGTGCGGGCTGGCAGATGGACTACCCGCTGATCCAGAACTTCCTCCAGCCGCTCTACTACACCAACGCCCCGTCCAACGACGGCAAGTGGAGCAACCAGCAGTTCGACGACCTGGTCGACAAGGCCAACGCCGAGAGCGACAAGGCCAAGGCGGTCACCACCTTCCAGGACGCGGAGAAGATCCTCGTCACGGAGATGCCGGTCATCCCGCTCTGGTACCAGAACGGCAGCGCCGGCTACTCGGACCGGGTGGACAACGTCGCGCTGAACCCGTTCAGCGTCCCGGTCTACGAAGAGATCACCGTCAAGTGACGCGCTGAGCCGCGGACGGCCGGGACGCCCGAACCACCAGCGCCCCGGCCGTCCGCGCACCCTGTGCCCGGTACTGCTCGAACCCAGGGGGTGCCCGCACCCCCCGACCCCCGGAGCCCCTCATGGGACGTTATGTGATCCGGCGGCTGCTGCAGATGATCCCCGTCTTCTTCGGCACCACGCTGTTGATCTTCCTCATGGTGAACGTGATGGGCGACCCCATCGCGGGCCTCTGCGGCGACCGCCAGTGCGACCCGGCCACCGCCGCCCGGCTGCGCTCCGAGTTCGGCCTCGACAAGCCGGTCTGGCAGCAATACCTCACCTACATGGGCAACGTGTTCACCGGCGACTTCGGCACCGCGTTCAACGGGCAGAAGGTCACCGAGCTGATGGCCACCGCCTTCCCCATCACGATCCGGCTCACCATCGTCGCGATCGTCTTCGAGGTCGTCATCGGCATCAGCCTCGGCGTCGTCACCGGTCTGCGGCGCGGCCGCCCCGTCGACACCACCGTCCTCATCCTGACGCTGATCGTCATCGCCATCCCCACCTTCGTCACCGGCCTGCTGCTCCAGCTCCTCCTGGGCGTCGAGTGGGGCATCATCAAGCCCTCGGTCTCCGCCGACCCCACCTTCGACGAACTCCTCGTCCCCGGTCTGGTCCTCGCCTCGGTCTCCCTGGCCTACGTCACCCGGCTCACCCGGACCTCGATCGCCGAGAACGCCCGCGCCGACTACGTACGCACCGCCGTCGCCAAGGGCCTGCCCCGCCGCCGGGTCGTCGTACGGCACCTGCTGCGCAACTCCCTCATCCCCGTCGTCACCTTCATCGGCACCGACGTGGGCGCGCTGATGGGCGGGGCCATCGTCACCGAGCGGATCTTCAACATCCACGGCGTCGGCTACCAGCTCTACCAGGGCATCCTGCGGCAGAACTCCCAGACCGTCGTCGGCTTCGTCACGATCCTCGTCCTGGTCTTCCTGGCCGCCAACCTGATCGTCGACCTCCTGTACGCCGTACTCGACCCGAGGATCCGCTATGCCTGAGCCGCAGACCCCGGACGAAGCGATCTCCCAGGCCGGCGCCGGCGGCGCGACGGACCTCGCCATGGAGGAGGGCACCAGCCTGGAGAAGAACCCGGCCGGCCCCGACGGTGCCGGGCCCACCGGAAAACCGCGCAGCCTCTGGTCGGACGCCTGGCGCGACCTGCGGCGCAACCCGGTCTTCATCATCTCCTCGCTGGTCATCCTCTTCCTGGTGATCATCTCGATCTGGCCCTCGCTCATCGCGAGCGGCGACCCGCTCCAGGCCAACCTGGACGACGCCCAGATGGGCTCCGAGCCCGGCCACCCCTTCGGCTTCGACCCGCAGGGCCGCGACGTCTACACCCGGGTCGTCTACGGCACCCGCACCTCGGTGACCGTCGGCGTCTGCGCCACCCTCGGCGTCGCGATCCTCGGCAGCGTCCTCGGCGGACTCGCGGGATTCTTCGGCGGCTGGTGGGACTCGATCCTCTCCCGCCTCACCGACGTCTTCTTCGGCATCCCCGTCGTCCTCGGCGGCCTGGTCTTCCTCTCCGTCGTCACCAGCTCCACCGTCTGGCCCGTCGTCGGGTTCATCGTCCTGCTCGGCTGGCCCCAGATCGCCCGCATCGCCCGCGGCTCGGTCATCACCGCCAAACAGAACGACTACGTCCAGGCGGCACGCGCGCTCGGCGCCTCCAACTCCCGCATGATGCTGCGCCACATCACACCGAACGCCATCGCGCCCGTCATCGTCGTGGCGACCATCGCGCTCGGTACGTACATCTCTCTGGAGGCGACCCTCTCCTTCCTCGGCGTCGGTCTGAAGGACCCGGCCGTCTCCTGGGGCATCGACATCTCCGCCGCCGCCAACTACATCCGCAACGCCCCGCACATGCTGCTCTGGCCCGCCGGAGCGCTGGCGATCACCGTGCTCGCGTTCATCATGCTCGGCGACGCGGTGCGCGACGCCCTCGACCCCAAGCTGCGCTGAGGAGCCGGTTGCCATGTTGCTCGAAGTGCGCGATCTGTACGTGGAGTTCCACACCCGCGAAGGCGTCGCCAAAGCCGTCAACGGGGTCAACTACTCGGTGGCCGAAGGCGAGACGCTCGCCGTCCTCGGCGAGTCCGGCTCCGGCAAGTCCGTCACCGCCCAGGCCGTCATGGGCATCCTCGACGTGCCGCCCGGGAAGATCGCCGGCGGGGAGATCCTCTTCAAGGACCAGAACCTGCTGAAGCTCAAGCCGGAGGAGCGGCGCAGGATCCGCGGCCAGGAGATGGCCATGATCTTCCAGGACGCCCTGTCCTCGCTGAACCCGGTCCTCACCGTCGGCCAGCAGCTCGGCGAGATGTTCGTCGTGCACCGCGGCATGTCCCGCAAGGACGCCAAGGCCAAGGCGATCGAGCTGATGGACCGGGTCCGCATCCCGGCCGCCAAGGAACGCGTCGGCCAGTATCCGCACCAGTTCTCCGGCGGTATGCGCCAGCGCATCATGATCGCCATGGCGATGGCCCTGGAACCGTCCCTGATCATCGCCGACGAGCCCACCACCGCCCTCGACGTCACCGTCCAGGCCCAGGTCATGGACCTCCTCGCGGAACTCCAGCGCGAGCTGAACATGGGCCTCATCCTGATCACCCACGACCTCGGCGTCGTCGCCGACGTCGCGGACAAGATCGCCGTGATGTACGCGGGCCGGATCGTCGAGACCGCGCCCGTCCACGAGATCTACAAGGCCCCCGCCCACCCGTACACCAAGGGCCTCCTCCAGTCGATCCCGCGCCTGGACCAGAAGGGCCGGGAGCTGTACGCGATCAAGGGGCTGCCGCCCAACCTCACCCGCATCCCGCCCGGCTGCGCCTTCAACCCCCGCTGCCCGATGGCCCAGGACGTGTGCCGCAGCGACGTGCCGCCGCTCTACGAGGTGGACGAAGAGCGCAGGAGCGCCTGCCACTTCTGGAAGGAGACGCTCGATGCACGCTGACCGCGACAGGAACGCGGGGACCGGCGAGGGCGCGGCCGGCTCCACCCTCCTCGCCAAGGCGCGCGAGGACGCGGCCGCCCCCTACGCCGAGGGAGACCCGATCCTCCAGGTGCGCGGCCTCGCCAAGCACTACCCGCTCACCCAGGGCATCCTCTTCAAGCGGCAGATCGGCGCCGTCAGGGCTGTCGACGGCGTCGACTTCGACCTGTACGCGGGCGAGACGCTGGGCATCGTGGGGGAGTCGGGCTGCGGCAAGTCCACCGTCGCCAAGATGCTCGTCCACCTGGAACGCCCCACCGCCGGGGCGATCCGCTACAAGGGCGAGGACATCTCCAAGCTGTCCGGGCGGGCGCTGAAGGCGGTGCGCCGCAACATCCAGATGGTGTTCCAGGACCCGTACACCTCGCTGAACCCCCGGATGACGGTCGGCGACATCATCGGGGAGCCCTACGAGATCCACCCCGAGGTCGCCCCGAAGGGCAGCCGCCGCCAGAAGGTGCAGGACCTGCTGGACGTCGTCGGGCTCAACCCGGAGTACATCAACCGCTATCCGCACCAGTTCTCCGGCGGCCAGCGCCAGCGCATCGGCATCGCGCGCGGTCTCGCGCTCAACCCGGAGATCATCGTCGCCGACGAACCGGTCTCCGCGCTCGACGTCTCCGTCCAGGCCCAGGTGGTCAACCTGCTGGACCGGCTCCAGGCGGAGTTCAACCTCAGCTTCGTCTTCATCGCGCACGACCTGTCCATCGTCCGGCACATCTCCGACCGGGTCGGCGTGATGTACCTGGGCCGGATCGTGGAGATCGGCTCCGACGCGGAGATCTACGACCACCCCACCCACCCGTACACCCAGGCGCTGCTGTCCGCCGTCCCCGTCCCGGACCCGACCGCCCGCGAGCACCGGGAGAGGATCATCCTGCACGGCGACGTCCCCTCGCCCGCCAACATCCCCTCCGGCTGCCGCTTCCGCACCCGCTGCTGGAAGGCGCAGGAGCGGTGCGAACTGGAGGTCCCGCTGCTGGCGGTCCCCGCGGAGTTCCGGCTCGTCGACACCCCGGCCCGGCACGACTCGGCGTGCCACTTCGCGGAGGAGAAGCGCGTGGTGCCTCCGGAGGCCGAGCGGGAGGTCCCGGGGCCCGCGGAGGCCCCGGGGGACGGGGAGATCTCCGAGTCCGGGAAGGACGAAACGTCATGAACCGGCGTCAGCACCGTTAACAAGCAGGCAACTCCGCCGTCGCCGCTCCGATATACGAACGCCCCATGCTGAACAGCGTACGGCCGTGCGGGTGCCGTGGTCCGGCCGGAGCGTCGTCCTGGCGCTCCGGCCGGTCGCCCGCCGACACCGTCCCGCCCCGCACCCGCCCTTGTTCATCCGTTCGGGGCAATGGAGTATCAGCGGGTGACACTTACCCGGGGAGCGAGAATCACCGGCGCCGTTCTATGCGCGGTGCTGGCACTGATGGCCGTGGCCTGGATCGGGCGGGACCTCCGGGCCGCCGGCGGACCGGGGCCGGTCTGGGAGTACTGGTCGGGCACCGCGAGCCTCCGGGACGTGGTGCGGCCCACCACCACCTCCACCAGCCTCGTCCTGCTGCTGGCCTACGCCGCCGCCGCTGTGGCGGCACTCCGCTCCGCCTCCGCCGCTTCGGTCCTGATCGTCACCGGCGTCATCACCTTCGTCCTGCGGCTGCCCGGTGTCTGGCTCGTCTCCGACGCCCCGGCCCCGGAAGAGCTCCGCGACCGGGCGCTGCTCACCACGTACGCCGCGCTGGCGGCCGGGCTCGCCCTGGTCGTCGCGGGGGTGGCAGGCCGCCGTCCCGTGCCCCAGGGCGAGGAGCGCCCGGCGGGTCCGGGGCGGGGCGCGGGGGTGGCCGTCTTCCTGCTCCTCGGTCTCCAGGCGGTGGTCTTCACCGCCTGGGAGATCCGGCAGCCGTTCGTCTTCCCGCCCGGGTTCTATCCCGAGTGGTTCATCGGCGGGGCGCCCCTGAACACCCCGCTCATCGAGGGGCCGCCCGGCTGGGTCACCGCGACGATCATCCTGATGTCCCTGGTGGCGGCCCTCGGCGCGGTCGGCGGGGCGGCCCTCGCGCGACCGCTCGGCCTGATCGCGGGCGGGTTCGTCCTCGCCTCCGGCGCGCTGGGCCTGGCGCGCATCATCCACTTCGAGCTGTACGAGCGGTTCACCGACCTCGACATCGAGGGGCAGCTCACCCTGCTGAGCCAGGTCTGCTCGCTCCTCGTCGGGCCCGTCGTGATCCTCCTGCTCGCCCGCAAGGGCGCCGAGCGGGCCCCCGGCGGCACCGCGGGCCCCTGGGGCGGCCCGAACTCCTGGGGCGGCGGCTGGGGCACCCCGGCACCCGGTCAGCCCGGACCGCAGGGCTACCAGCCGCCGCAGGCCCCCGGTTTCGGGCCTCCGCCGGGCGGCGGCTTCGGGCCCCCGCCCTCGTCCCCGCCGCCCCGCTGGTGAACCGGGGGCGGACGGGGAGGGACGGGCGGCTCAGGCGCCGGTCAGCCCCAGCGACCGCTTGAGGAAGTCCACCTGGAGCAGGAGCAGGTTCTCCGCGACCTGCTCCTGCGGCGTCATGTGCGTCACCCCGCTCAGCGGCAGCACCTCGTGCGGCCGCCCGGCCGCCAGCAGCGCCGAGGACAGCCGCAGCGCGTGCGCGACCACGACGTTGTCGTCGGCCAGACCGTGCACGATCATCATCGGCCGGGCCTCGTCGGCGGCCTCGGAGAGACCGTCGTCGGTGAGCAGCGAGTTGTACGCGTACACCTCCGGCTGCGTGGCCGGGTCACCGAGATAGCGCTCGGTGTAGTGGGTGTCGTACAGCCGCTGGTCCGTCACCGGGGCGCCCACGACCGCCGCGTGGAAGACGTCGGGCCGCCGCAGCACGGCGAGCCCCGCCAGGTAACCGCCGAAGGACCAGCCCCGGATCGCCACCCGGGACAGATCGAGCGGGAACCGGTCCGCCAGCCCGTGCAACGCCTCCACCTGGTCCTCCATGGTCCGCACGAGGTTGTCCCGTACCGCCTTCTCCCAGGCCGGCGAGCGGCCCGGCGCGCCCCGCCCGTCCGCCACGACCACCGCGAAGCCCTGGTCCGCGAACCACTGCGAGGTCAGGTGCGGGTTGTGGGCGGCGACCACGCGGCGGCCGTGCGGCCCGCCGTACGGATCCATCAGGACCGGAAGGGGACCGTCCGACTCCTGGTAGTCCGACGGAAGCAGAACGGCGCACGGAATGCGTCGTGCGCCCCCCTCGGTGAGCGTCACGCGGGCGGAGAGCACCGGCTCCTGGGCGTGGCTCGCGATGCGGACCAGCCGCTTGCCGTCCCGCACGACCCACGCGGCGGTTCCGGGCTCCTCGGGCACGGCCGAGACCACCACCGACAGAGCGCCCGAGCGGACCGCGGAGTGCACACCCACCCCTTCGGAAATCCGCTCGATTCCCAGCTCATTGACCCGGTACACATGGATCTGTCCGATCTCCGGTTCGACCGCGTCCTCACCGGCCACCGCCGAGACCAGGATGTCCGACTCCCCGATGTCCAGCACCGCCTGGACGTGCAGCTGCGACCCGGTGAGCGGCCGGTCCCCGACCGCCAGCACCCGCGCCCCGCCCTCGTCGGCGATCCGCACCAGCCGCCCGTCCGGCGCCCACGCCGGCACGCCGGGGAAGAGATCCAGCCAGACCGGGTCCTCGTCGACATGGACGATCCGGGTCGCACCGGTCTCCGGATCCACCGCCAGATACCGCTGACTGCGCTGGTCACGGGCCTGCACCAGGAGCAGCGGAGCGCCCGCGGACGACCAGTGCACCTGGGCCAGGTAGGGGAACGCCTCCCGGTCCCAGAGCACTTCGGTACGGTCCCCCTCCAGGTCCATGACGAAGAGCCGCACCTCGGCGTTGGGCGTCCCCGCCGCCGGGTAGGCCACCTCGGCCGGCTTGCGCTCGGGGTGCGCAGGATCGGCGATGTACCACCGCTGAACGGGGCTCTCGTCGGCCCGCGCGACCAGCAGCCGGTCCGACTCGGGCGACCACCAGAAACCCCGGTAGCGGTGCATCTCCTCGGCCGCGATGAACTCGGCCAGACCATAGGTGACCTGGGAGTCCTCCGGCTCGGCCAGCGCCCGGTCGCCCTCGCCCGACGCGTCCACCACCCGCAGCGCGCCCTTGGCCACGTACGCGATGCGCCGGCCGTCGGGGGACGGGCGGGGGTCGATCACCGGGCCCGGCACCGGCAGCGCCCGCGCGGTCCCGGCCCGCAGCTCGGCCACGTACACCTTTCCGGACAGCGCGAACGCGGCCAACTCCGCCGCCGCGTCCACCGCGTAGGAGACGATCCCCGACGAGCCCTCCCGGGTCCGCTCCCGCCGGGCCCGCTCCTGCGCCGACAGCTTCTCCGCCGAACCGCCCAGCAGGACCTCGGGATCGGCGGCGATCCGCTCCTCGCCGGTCGCCGGGTCGAGCACCCAGAGCCGGGTGGTCCGGTCCGTTCCGGAGGTGGACCTGAGGAAGATCACACGTGTCTCATCCGGTGAGACGGTGAAGGCGCGAGGTGCGCCGAGAGTGAAGCGCTGGGTCCGGGCGTGCTGGCGGGGAAAGGACAGCTTCTGCGAGGTCATGGCTCTGAACCTAGCCCCGAACTCGGCCGCGCGGCACGGTTCGTGCGCCCCTCGTGCTGCTGTGCCCCGATCAATGCGTTGGCACGGAAAGTTATGATCCGTAGCGCTCGGTGGGTAGGAACCTGCTGACTCCGCGTACCCCCATTCCGACCGTCCGAACGTACCGATGGAGGTGAACCGCCGTGGCGCTCTCGATTTCGGCGGTAGTGCTGCTGGCGATCATCGTCTTCCTGCTGATCCGGAAATCCGGACTGAAGGGAGGGCACGCGGTGGTCTGCATGCTGCTCGGGTTCTACATCGCGAGCTCGTCCATCGCACCGACCATCTCCGACCTGACGACCAACGTGGCGGGAATGATCAGCAGCATCAAGTTCTGACGCGGGCGGCGGCCGGCGACCGGCGGCGGGCGGGCGCGGGGGCGCGGGGGCACGGGGGGCCTCCGGGCTCGTAGGGTGGTCCCCATGAAGGACCTCCCCGCCCGCCGTCTGCTGCTCGTGCACGCGCACCCCGACGACGAGTCGATCAACAACGGCGCCACCATGGCCAGGTACGCGGCCGAGGGCGCCCACGTCACCCTGGTGACGTGCACGCTCGGCGAGGAGGGCGAGGTCATCCCGCCCGCGCTCGCCCGCCTCACCGCCGACCGGGACGACGCGCTGGGCCCCCACCGCGTCGGTGAGCTGGCCGCGGCGATGCAGGAGCTCGGCATCACCGACCACCGCTTCCTCGGCGGCGCGGGGCGCTACCGGGACTCCGGCATGATGGGCGCCGAACAGAACGGCCGCCCCGGCTCCTTCTGGTCCACCCCGGTGGACGAGGCGGCCGCCCATCTCGTCGAGGTGATCCGCGAGGTCCGCCCGCAGGTCCTGATCACCTACGACCCGGACGGCGGCTACGGCCACCCCGACCACATCCAGGCCCACCGCGTCGCGATGCGCGCCGCCGACCTGGCCGCCGACCCGGCGCACGGCTCCGGCACACCGCACACCATCGCCAAGATCTACTGGAACCGGGTGGAGCGCGAGGTGCTGGAAGCCGCCTTCGACCGGTTGCGCACCACCGCGCCCGACGCCTTCCCCGGCATCGCCGCCGTGGCCGACGTCCCGGGCGTGACCGAAGCGGAGCAGATCACCGCGGAGATCGACGGATCGGCGTACGCCGGGGCGAAGTCGGCGGCGATGCGCGCCCACGCCACCCAGATCGCGGTCGACGGCCCCTTCTTCGCCCTCTCCAACGACCTCGGCCAGCCCATGCTGACGACCGAGTGCTACCAACTGGTGCGCGGCGTCCGCGGCGTGGCCGGACCGGAGCGCGAGAGCGACCTGTTCGCGGGCGTACCGGACACCGAGGGAGGCACGGCATGAGCGGCACTCCCAAGAAGGCCCGCGGCCGCGCGGACTCCTCGCACGCGCCGCGGCGGAACGCCCCGCCCCGGCAGCCCGAGCCCATCGGATTCGCAGCCCGGCCGAACCCGGCCCGGATCGCCGCCTACTTGGGCCTCGCGGTCCTCGGCGCGCTCGTCGCCCTCGCCGGAACCCTCGTCCAAGCGGCCTGGTTCCCGGGTGGGTTGATCGTCGCCCTGGTGGGCTCGGCGGGCCTCTTCTACGGCGGCCGGATCCTGACCCGCACCCAGATCGGCGCGCTCGCCCCGGCGGCCGGCTGGTTCATCACGGTGTTCCTTCTGCTGAGCGGCCGGCCGGAGGGCGACTACGTCTTCGGCGACGAACTCGGCCTGGTGCTCTTCATGCTCGGCGGGACGGCCGTCGCTGTGATGTGCGCCACCACCTCGAAAGTGCCGCAATCAGCCATCCACAGCGGCCGGTCCGGTACGTGAAGTGCCAAGTCCGGGTCCCGAACGACCCCCACAGGTGTGAGGCACGGGTGGAGGTTTCACCCGGTCGCGGAGTGTCCGACGGCGGCGGCCAGTATGGTGGTGCGCGCGCCGAGCCGTCCCCTGGCCTGCGGCATGGGGGAAGTACGGGCGGCGGAGCCAATCGGGAGAACCTGCCTTGAGTCGTGAAACTGACAGTTCGTCCTCCGGGCCCCAGGGCCGCGGCGGAGCCGCGTACCCCTCGGGTACGCCGCCGTACGGATCCCGCCAGTATCCGTCGCTCCACCCGTCGCAGGACGGCTCTGACGAGAACCCGGAATCCGTGGATCCGCCCCGGCCCGAGGAACCGAAGACCGAGACGACGCTGACGACGCGCATCCGGATCAACATCCCCGGCTCGCGTCCCATCCCGCCGGTCGTCATGCGTACGCCGATGGCGGAGAGCGACATCTCCGGCGGCGGCCGTTCCGACGCGGAGCGCACCGGCGCGACCCCGCGCCCCGGCACGCCGCCGACCGCACCGGGGCGAGGTGCGAGCGCGAGCGCCGGCGCCGCGTCCTCGGACCGTTCCGGCGGCCCGACCACCGGCTCGAACGGCGGCGCGCCCGCGGACCGGTCCCGGGACGGCGGCCCGGCCGCCGGCCCGACGCCCGCCGAGAAGCCGGCCCGGGAGAAGAGCGGCAGCGACTGGTTCGCCCCGCGCAAGGCCCCGGGGGCCGGACCGGCCGCAGCCGCCCAGGGCACCGGTGCGCCCGGCGGCGCGGGCAGCCAGGGCGGTCCGGCCTCCGGTGGCCCCGGCGGTCCCGGTGGTGCGTCCGACGGCGGCGCGGGTCCCTCGCGCCCCGATCTGCCGTACTTCTCGGACGCCCCGGAGTCCGGCGGCGGCCCGGGCGCGCCCGGCTCGGCCCGCAGCGCGCTCGACAGCTACGGCACCGAGCCCCCCGGCGGCGGCCCGCGTGCCACCCCCGGCACCGGAGCGCGTACGCCCGGCCCGTCCGGCCCCACCACGGGACCGGTCACCGGCGCCTCCTCGCTGACCCCGAACCTCGACGGCGTCCCGGGCCTCGCCGGCCCCGGCCCCATGGTCCCGGGCACCCCCGGCGGGGCCCCGCCCCGGATGTCCGACGACACCGCGATCCTCACGCCGCAGGCCCCCGCGCCCGAACCCGGCGGCCATGTCTCGGGCGACACGCTGACGAGCGGCATCCCCGTGGTGCCCAGCGAGCCCCGCGCCACGTTCCCGGGCGGGCCGGGCGCCCCGGTGACCGGTCACGGCGGGCCGGGCGGACCGGGTGTTCCCACGCCGGGGCCCGCGGCTCCGCGTCCCGCACCGAAGGCCGCGGCCCCCACCGCCGCCCCCGCGAAGAAGGGCCGCTCCAAGCTGGTCCTGCTCGGGGTGGCCGCGGTCGTGCTGCTCGGCATCGCGTACGGGGCGGGGCTCCTGCTGAACCACGCCGAGGTCCCCAAGGGCACCACGGTGCTCGGTGTCGACATCGGCGGCGGCACGAAGGAAGAGGCGGTCACCAAGCTCGAAGCCGCCCTCGGTGAGCGGGCCAAGAAGCCTCTGACGCTGTCCGTGGACGGCAAGGCGGAGAAGCTCGACCCCGAGAAGGCCGGTCTCACCCTGGACAGCCAGGAGACCGTGCGCGGCGCGGCGGGCAGCGACTACAACCCCGTCTCGGTGATCGGTTCGCTGTTCGGCGGGGAGCGCCCCGCCGACCCGGTGATCCCGGTCGACGAGGAGAAGCTCGGCGTGGCGCTGACCGACCTGGCGGGCGCTTCCGGCTCGGCCAACGACGGCACCATCCGCTTCGAGCCGAACAAGGCCGTGGCCGTGCCGGGCAAGCCGGGCAAGAGGCTGGACGCCGGCCAGTCCCTGATCTCGGTCCGGGACGCCTACCGCGCCCAGGTCCAGACCGGGCAGGCCAAGGTGGTCGAACTCCCGGTCACCACCAGCGAACCCACCATCACCCAGGCCGAACTGGACCGGGCGATGAAGGAGTTCGCCGAGCCCGCGATGTCCGGTCTGATCACCATCAAGGCCGGTCCCAAGCAGATCCAGTTCGGCCCGGCCCGGTCGCTGCCGCAGATCCTGTCCATGAAGCCGGTCGACGGCCGACTGGTCGACGTCTACGACAAGAAGGCGATCGACACGCTCCTGGACGGCGTCTTCGACGGCATCACGGCCGTCAAGGCCGACGGGAAGAAGCACCAGGTCGGCCCGGACGACGTGGCCCAGGCGATGAAGACCGCCCTGACCGGGAAGACCCCGGCCGAGCGCACGGTCACCATCAACCTGACCGGCGAGGGCTGAGCCCCGGCACCGGCCGCTTCGGCGGGGCGAGCACAGCGAAACGGGGCCCGGCGCTCACCAGCAGCCGGGCCCCGCTTCCGTACCCTCCCTCGGCCGGAGAGGACCAAGCTGCCGGACCGAGTCGTTCGACGGCAACGCGACGCAGAACTTCTGGCGTTCGGCGGTGCCTGGTCGTGGTGGTGGACAGGCGGACGTACCGCGCGCGGGGGACCATGGAGCCATGGGTTCCCCCGCCGGTCCGGAACGCCCGCCCCGCGAAGCCGATCAGATCAAGGTCTGGTTCCGCGTGGCGCCGCGCGAGGACGGGCCGCCGCCGTACGGGACGGAGGGGCTGTGGGCGACACGGCTCGGCCCGGACACCGCGCGGGTGGACAACGTGCCCTTCCTCCGGGACGGGGTCGCCGAGGGCGAGACCGTACGGTTCCGGACGGACGACGACGGCGTGCACTGGGCCGTCGGCCGGGTGGCGGACTCGGGCAACTGCACGGTCCGGGTGCTGCCCGTGCCGGACGGTCCGCTCGGACAGGACGTACGGGCCGTGCACGAGCGGCTCGCCGGGTTCGGGCTCACGGGCGAGGTCTTCAGCGCCGATTTCCCGCTGGTCGCCCTGACCGTCCCCGGCGGCGCGGACCTGCACGGGGTGAAGGCGCTGCTCGCCCGGGGCCGGGACGAGGGCTGGTGGCACTTCGAGGTCTCGTGCGTCACGGATGCCTGGCGGGCGGCGTAGCACGCGGGTGCGGGGCGCGTCCACGGGCGGGGGAGCGCCGGTGGGTTACGCCTCAGGACCGCCGATCGTCCGGATCACCCGGGCCGGGTTGCCGACCGCCACCACGTTGGCGGGCAGGTCCTTCGTGACGACCGCCCCCGCGCCGACCACCGTGTTCTCGCCGATGGCCACCCCGGGGCAGACGATCACCCCGCCGCCCAGCCACACGTTGTCGCCGATGGTGATCGGCTCGGCAGCCTCCCACTTGGCGCGGCGCGGCTCGGGGTCGACGGGGTGGGTCGGGGTGAGCAGCTGGACGTTCGGGCCCATCTGGACGTCCGCGCCGATGGTGATGCGGCCGACGTCCAGGAGGACCGCGCCGAAGTTGATGAACGTGCGCGGGCCGATGGTGGTCTGGTAGCCGTAGTCGACCCGCAGCGGCGGCCGTACCTCCACGCCCTCGCCCACCTCGCCGAGCAGCTCGGCCAGGACGGCGCGCCGGGTCTCGGGGTCGGCTGCCGATGTGGCGTTGTAGCGCTCGCTCAGCACGGCCGCGTGCAGGGCCTCCGCCGCCAGTTCGGGGTCGTCGGCGAGATACGGCTCGCCGGAGAGCATGGCTTGCTTCTGGCCGGGCCTGGCGTGGTCGCTCATGGGGTCTCTTCCGTGCGGGGGGTGCCGGGTGTGCGGGACGCTCGCGGTGATCCGTTCGCTTCCAGCAGTCTGCCCCCGTCGGCGCCGACCGGCGTACGCAGCCCCGGGGCCAGCGCCAGCGTCACCGCCACCGAGAGCCCCGCGACCGCCGCCATGCCCGTCGCAGGCGAGGTCAGCTGGGCGATACCGCCCGCCACGGCCGCCCCCACCCCCTGCATCGCGAGCATCCCCGAGGAGCTGAGCCCGAGCGCCTGGCCGCTCAGCTCCTGCGGGGTGAGGGCCAGCAGCCGTTCCTGGAGCAGCAGGCTCGCGGCGAAGCCGACACTTGCCACGACGACCAGCGCCAGGGCGAGGGGCAGCCCGGGGCGCAGGGCGAAGAGCAGGTAGGGCGCGGCCAGCAGCAGCCGCAGCGGAGCCCCGAGCCGCGCCCGCCGGCGGGTCGGGACGAACCGCCCGACCAGCGTGTCCCCGGCCAGCATCCCGAGGGCCCCGCAGGCGAAGAGGAGCCCGGCGTGCCCGGGCGCGTACGCCACGTACAGGGACTCGCAGCCGACGACGAGCCCGTTGGGCACCCACAGCGCCAGGAACACATACCGGCGCGGCGTGGACGACCAGAGCGACGCGTTGGTCCGCCAGGTCTCCCGGACCGAGGGGCGGCCGGTCGCCCTGGGGGGCCTGGCGGTCAGCCCGAGCCGGGTCACGGCCGCCGCGACGAGGTACAGGGCCGCCCCGACCAGCAGCGTCCCGCGCGCCGAGAACACCGCCACCAGCATCCCGCCCATCGCGAATCCGCAGATCTGCATCGCGCCGCCCGTCATGTTCAGCACGGAGCGGCCGAGCAGGAACCCCTCGCGCGGCACGATCTCGTTGAGCAGCCCGTACCGCACACCCCCACCCGGCGACGCGGCCACCCCCGTCACCAGCAGAACGGCGAACGCGGCCCACAACGGCAGCCCGGGGACGGCCTGCACGCTGACCGCCCCCGCCGACAGCAGGGCGAGAGCGGTCAGCGCGGCGCGGGGCGGCAGCCGGTCGGCCGCCGACAGCAGGGTGAGCGCCCCGGCCACCTGGGCCAGCGACGGGCCGAACATCGCCAGCGCCGACAGCAGGGGAGAGCCCGTCCGGGCGTACACGAGGGTGCCCAGGGCCAGACCGGTCGCGGTCTGGGCGGCCGTCTGCACGGAGACGGCCGCGAAGAGGGGGGTGAACTCCGGGGTCCGGAACAGTTCGCGGTAGGTGCGCATGGACGGAGTCTCCGGACGGCGCCTCCGGTGCCGTTACTGTTTCGCGCGGACGCGAAAGGCCGGGGCGGCCCGGAGCGGACAGGGTGGACGGCGCGAACAGGGCCTGCGGAGCGGCAGGGCCGACAGAGAACGGGCGGTGGTGGGCGTGGGCTGGTGGCAGGTCAGTGCGGACACGCTCGCCGGCAGCCGGTTCGTCGTCTCGCCGCTCGCGGAGACCGTCGCGAGCCTGCTGCTCCTGGAGCGGGCCACCGCCGCGCACCCGGGGGAGCGGGCCTGGCTGGAGACCCATCTGCCCGCGTACCGGCGGCGGGCCGCCGGCGACCCGGTCTCCGCGCTGGTGATCCGCTCCGCCCTCGCCCCCCGCTGGACCGCCGACTTCCTCACCCCCGTACCGGTCCCCGCGCCGCCGGGCCAGGCCCCGCCCTCCTTCGCCGAGGAGCTGGCGCGGGTCCGGGCCACCCCGCCCGGCCGGGCGCGCGCCGATCTGGAGGAGGCACTGCGCGGGCCGCTGCCCGCCGCGCTGGACCGGGACGATCTCGCCGAGCGCGCCGCCGACGCCGTGGAGTGGGTCTGGACGCACACCGTGCGGCCCGACTGGCCGAGGCGGCAGCGGGTCCTGGAGGCCGATGTGGTCGCCCGCACGGCCCAGTTGGGGCGGGCGGGCTGGGCCGAGGCTTTGAACGGCATGCGGCCCGGGGTCCGTTGGCTGGGCGACAGCCGACTGCAGATCAACACCTACGACAACCCGCCCCGCGAACTGGACCGCGCCCAGCTGTTGTTCATTCCCGTCACTCCGGACCGGTCCTGGGTCTGCTGGGACATCCCGCACCGGTACGGGCTGGTGTACCCGTGTTCCGGCGCGCTCGCCGAGGCCGGACGCATGCCCGTACCCGCCGCTCTGGGCGCGCTGATCGGCCCGGCGAGGGCGGCGGTCCTGTCGCTGCTGGCCTCCCCGCTCAGCACGACGCAGCTCGTCGCGCTGACCGGCCAGGGGCTGGGGTCGGTCGGCCGCCATCTGCGGATCCTGCTGGACGCCGGACTGGTCCGCCGCCGCCGGGCGGGCCGCTCCGTGCTCTATTCCCGTACCGAGGCGGGCGACATCCTGGTGCGCGGCGCGGGCTGAGGAGAGGTGAAAGCGCCCGGTGCACGCCCCCGCGCGCCCCCGACCGTCGCCCGTTCGCGGCGGGGCGACGAGCGGATACGCATCAGTACGGGGTGCGCTCCGCATGGGTGGCGCGCATGTACGAGTCGTGACAACGGTGACTATGGGCACCGCTCGTCGTTGTGACAACTTCTCTCTCGCCGCGAACGACGCGGATGAACCGAGCGAGGGGGGCCGTGCGTGAATCCGGAGTACGCCGCGTACTGCCAGGCGGACCGCCGCTTCTACGACGCACCCCACCGTTCCCCCGGACCGGGCGGAGCCGTCGAGGAGGAGAGCTCGTTCTACACGGCCGTCCGTGGCTCCGCTCCCGAGGGGTGGACCCGTTCCCGGCGCGGTGACTGGCTCTCCTACAGCCCCGACGGGCTGCGGCTGCCGGCCCAGGGCTGGAAGATCCACGTCTCGGCCGCCCTCGACAACGCGCCCTCCGTGCTCGCCCGGGTCACCGCCCACTGCCTGGAGCACCGCCTCGCCTTCAAGTGCATACCGAACGCGGGGCTGTTGGCCCTGCGGAACGCCAAGTACGCCGACCGGGCGGGCAGCGGGAAGTTCATCACCGTCTACCCGCCGTCCGAGGAAGCGTTCCCCGAGGTGTGCACCGCCCTGGTGCAGCTCCTGGAGGGTGAGCACGGCCCGTACATCCTGAGCGATCTGCGGTGCGGGAAGGGGCCCGTGCACACCCGGTACGGCGCGTTCGCCGCCCGCTTCTGCTCCGGTCCGGACGGGCGGCCCGTGCCCGCCGTCGCCGATCCGCAGGGCCGGCTCGTCCCCGACGACCGGGGCCCCGCCTTCCGCGTCCCCTCCTGGGTGACCCCGCCCGGCTTTCTGATGCCGCACCTCGAAGCCCGGGCCGCCGTGGGCCTCGCCGACCTCCCGTACACCGTGGAGAAGGCGCTGCACTTCTCCAACGGCGGCGGGGTCTACCTCGGCCGCGACACCCGTACCGGCGAGCAGGTCGTCCTCAAGGAGGCCCGGCCGCACGCCGGTCTGGCCGCCGACGGGGCGGACGCCGTGGCCCGTCTGGAGCGGGAGAGGGCCGCCCTGGAGCAACTGGCCGGGCTGGACTGCGTACCGGACGTCCGGGACGTGTTCGAGGTCGGCGACCACCACTTCCTGGTCCTCCAGTACATCCCCGGCACCACCCTCAACACGGTGTTCGCGCGCCGCTTCCCGCTCGCCCGGCAGCACCCGTCGCCCGAACTCCTCGCCGAACACGCCGCGTGGGCCGAGGAGCTGTACGGGCAGGTCGAGCAGGCGGTCGAGGCGGTGCACGACCGAGGCATCGTCATCAGCGATCTGCACATGAGCAATGTGATGGTCGACGAGGAGGCCGGGCGGATCGTCCTGCTCGACTTCGAGGCGGCCTCCCCGGCCGCCGAACGCCGCCGTCAGATCGTCGCCAACCCGGCGTTCGTCGCCCCCGCCGACCGGCGCGGCACCGACATCGACCGCTACGCGCTCGCCTGTCTGCGGCTCGCCCTGTACCTGCCGCTCACCACGCTGTTCGGCATCGACCGGACGAAGGCCGCCGGGCTCGCCCGGGACATCGCCCGCGCATTCCCGGTCACGGAGGAGGCGCTGCGACCGGCGGTCGAGGAGATCCTGCGGGACGCGGGGGAGGCCGACGCGTCCCGGCCCGCTCCCGCGGCGGCTTCCGGCACGACGTCCGCTTCCGCCCCCGGCCACGCGACCGCTGCGGAATCCGGTCTCCACGACTGGCCGCGCGGCCGCGACGCGATGGTCCGGGCCATCACCGCCTCCTGCACACCGGAGCGCGACGACCGCTGCTTCCCCGGGGACATCGCCCAGTTCGCCACGGCCACCGGCGGCCAGTCCTTCGCGTACGGCGCGGCCGGGGTGCTCTACGCCCTCCACGAGACCGGGGCCCCGCCGTGCGCACCGGCCGAGGACTGGCTCCTGCGGCACGCCAAGGACCCGGCCTCCGGCAGCCCCCTCGGCTTCTACGACGGGCTCACCGGCATCGCCTGGACCCTGCACCGGGTCGGCCGCACCGCCGAGGCCGCCGACCTCCTCGGGATCATCCTCGACCAGCCCCTGGAGGGCCTGACACCCGGGCTGCACAACGGGTACGCGGGCATCGGCCTCGCCTTCGACGACCTGGCCCGCACCGCATCGGCCACCGACGCCCCGGCCCTGTCCGCCGCCGCGGCCCGCTGCACCGCCCTCGCCGTCCGGGCGCTCGTCGACGGTCCGCCCTCGCCCCGTACCGGACTGCTGCACGGGGCGAGCGGCATCGCCCTGCTGCTGATCCGCCGGTACGCGACCACCGGGGACACCGCCCTGCTCGACCTGGCCGCCGCCGCGCTCCGCCGCGACCTGGAACGCTGCCGGGCCGGGGACGACGGGTCACTCCTGGTCGTCGAGGGCAAGCGGCTGATGCCGTACGTCGGTTCGGGCAGCGCCGGCATCGCGGCCGTCATCGACGCCTACCTCGCCCACCGCCCCGACCCGGAGCTGGAAGCGGCGGGCCGGGCCCTGCTCCCGGCGGCGCTCTCCGCCTTCTACGTCCAGCCGGGACTGCTCAGGGGCTCAGCGGGACTCCTGCTGCACCTCGCGGCCACCCCGCTGTGCGAACCGGCCGACCGGCGGCGCGCGATCGACCGCCACACCGGTCTGCTGGGCAGCCACGCCCTGGCGTACGGCGGCGGACTCGCCTTTCCCGGCGAGCAGTTGATGCGCCTGTCGATGGACCTGGCCACCGGGACCGCCGGCGCTCTCCTCGCCCTGGGCGCCGCTGCCGGCCGCCCCACCGGACTTCCCTTCCTGCCCGCCGCTCCGGCGGCGGCATCCCCCGGCCGCGCGAGCGGCCCCACGAACCGGCCCCGCCAGGGGTCGTCGGACCGGCCCCACCCGGGGTCGTTCTAGCACCACCGCCCAAAGCACCACCAACCGTCCCCGAAAGGACACATCATGGCGCTTCTCGACCTTCAGGCGATGGACACCCCGGCCGAGGACTCCTTCGGCGAGCTCGCCACGGGCAGCCAGGTCTCGCTGCTGGTCTGTGAGTTCAGCTCCCTCAGCGTGGTCCTCTGCACCCCGTGACCCGCACCGGCCGGCCCGTCGGTGAGCACCACCGACGGGCCGGCCGGCCACGTGCCCGCAGGGGCCGTCCTACCGACCCGAAAGGCGACCCCGTGCCGCTGCCGCACCCGGACCCGAGCCCCGGTGCGGCGTCCGGCGCCCGACGGCTCGCCCGGCAGCACCCGGCCGCCCTCACCTGGCTGTTCCTCTGCTCCACCGGCGGGGCGCTCGCCGCCCTCGCCCTGCCGGCCGCCCTGGGCCACACCGTCGACCGGCTCGTCTCCGGCGGGCCCGTGCCCTGGGCCGGGCTGCTGCTCTGCGCCGCCCTGACCCTCGCCGAGACCGGGTTCGACGCGGCGGCCGCCGTGACCGGCACGACCACCAGCGCCCGGCTCACCGCGTCCCTGCGCGCCCGCACCGCCGCCCGGATCCTGGCCGCCGAACCCCGCCGGGCCCTCGCCCTGCCCACCGGAGACCTCACCGCCCGGCTCACCGCCCGCACCGCCGACGCCGCGTCCGCGCCCGTCACCGCCGCCGGAGCCGTCGCGGGCGTCCTGCTCCCGCTCGGCGCGCTCGTCGGGCTCCTCCTCATCGACGTCATGACGGCCGCCGCCCTCCTCCTGGGCGCCCCCCTCCTCGTCGCCCTGCTGCGCACCTTCACCCGGGGCACCGCGGATGCCGGGGCCGACTACCAGCGCGCCCAGTCGCTCATCGCCCACCGGCTCACCGAGGTCCTGGAGGGCGCCGACACCATCCGCGCCGCCCGCACCGGCGCCCGTGAACACCGCCGCGTCCTGGAACCCCTGGCCGCCCTCGCCGAACACGGCCGCCGCACCTGGACCGTGTACGGGCGGGCCGTCGGCCGCAGCGGCCTCCTGCTGCCCCTGCTCATGCTGCTGGTCCTCGCGGTCGCCGGACTCCGGCTCGGCGCGGGCGCGATCGGCGTCGGCGAACTCGTCGCCGCCTCCCGCTACGCGAGCCTCGCCGTCGGCATCGGCTCCCTCACCGGCGCCCTCGGCTCCCTGGCCCGCAGCCGCGCCGCCGCCCGAAGCCTCGATCCCCTCCTCACCCTCGCCCCGCTGCCCCACCGGGGCCTGGGGCCGGTCCCCGACGCCCCCGGGCATCTCGAACTCCGGGACGTCGGCGTCGAACAGGACGGCCGACCCCTGCTGACCGGCGTCCACCTGACCGTCCCCGGCGGCACGTCCCTGGCCGTCGTCGGACGCTCCGGCTCCGGCAAGTCCCAGCTGGCCGCGGTCGCCGGGCGGCTGCTCGACCCGGACACCGGCAGCGTGCTGCTGGACGGCGTCCCGCTGGACGGTATGGAACCGGCCCGACTCCGCCGCGAGGTGGCGTACGCCTTCGCCCGCCCCGCCCTCCTCGGCACCACCGTCGAGGACACGATCGCCCACGGCCCCTGGACCGCCTCGCCCGACGCCGTACGCGATGCGGCCCGCGCGGCCCGCGCCGACGGGTTCCTCGCGCTGCTCCCGTACGGCTACGCCACCCCGGTCGCCGACGCCCCGCTCTCCGGCGGCGAACGCCAACGTCTGGGACTGGCCCGTGCGTTCGCCCACCCGGGCCGGCTGCTGATCCTCGACGACGCGCTGTCCAGCCTCGACACCGTGACCGAGCACCATGTCCGCCGCGCCCTCGACGCGCGGGCCGGGCGCTGCACCCGGATCATCGTCGCCCACCGGCTGTCCTCGGCCGCGCGGGCGGACCGGGTCGCCTGGCTGGAGGGCGGCCGGCTCCGCGCGACGGGCCGCCACGACGAGCTGTGGGAGGACCCGGACTACCGGGCGGTCTTCAGCACGGACGGCGGCGGCACGGACAGCAGCGGTAGGGACCGCAGCGGTACGGGGGACACCACGGCCGGCGGAGGCAGCGGCACGGACACCACAGCCGGCGGCACGGGGGCCGGCACGGACGGCACCGTGCCCTCCCTCGCCGCAGCGGAGACGCGATGAAGCGCACCGACGACCGGACACGCCCCGCGCGCGACACCGCGCTGCGCCGGGTCGGCCGCGAGGCCCGGCCCTTCCTGCGGGCGCGGACCGGGGCGATCCTGCGGCTGTCCGGGTGGTCCCTGCTGGAGTTCGCGCAGACCTTCCTCAGCGGGTACGGGGTCGCCCGCGCCCTCGACGACGGCTTCCTCGCCGGACGTCCGGCCACCGGCCTCCTCTGGCTGGCCGTCGCCGCCGTCGCCGTACTGCCCTCCGTGCTCGCGGCCCGCGGGGTGTTCGGCCGGCTCGCCGACCTGGTGGAGCCGCTGCGGGACGGGCTGGTGCGGCGCGCGGTGGCCCGGGCGCTGTCGGGTGCGCTCGGCCGTTCCGGCGACGTCAGTACCCGGTCCCTCTCCCAGGTCACTCATCAGAGTGAGATCGCCCGGGACGGCTGGGCCGGACTCGTCCTGACCCTGCGGTCGTTCGTGTTCACGGCCGCCGGTGCCGTCACCGGCCTGCTGGCCCTCTCGCCCGCCCTCCTCCTCATCGTGCTGCCGCCGCTGGTCCTCGGGTCCGCCCTGTTCCTCGGCACCCTGCCGCCGATGGCCGCCCGCCAGCGCGCCTACCTCGCCGCCGACGAGGCGTACGCCGCACACGCGGGCGAACTCGCCGCCTCCGTACGCGACATCGCCGCCGCCGGGACCGCCGAGCGGACGGTGGCCGAGTCCCGGGCCCTCGCCGATGCGCAGCTCGCCGCCTCCCGCTCGCTGGCCCGCTGGTCGGCCGTGCGGGTGGTGGCCCTCGCGGTCTGCGGCCGGTTCCCGCCGCTCCTGCTGCTCCTGGGGGCGCCCTGGCTGCTGCGGAACGGGCTCACGCCGGGAGGGCTCGTCGGCGCGCTGACCTACCTCACCCAGGCGCTCGCCCCCGCCGTCCAGGCGCTGATGACCATGCTGGGCACGGCCGGCGGACGCCTCGTCGTGGTCCTGGACCGCTTCACCCAGGCCCCGCCCCCGCCCGCCGACGAACCGGCCCCACCCGCCGCCGGCGACGCGCCGCCACCCTCTCCGGGCCCCGCCCGCGACACCCCGGTCGCCGAACTCCACGAGGTCACCTTCGCGTACGGGCCCCGCGCCCACCCCGTCCTGGACCGGCTCTCCCTGAGGGTCGGAGCGGGCGAGCACCTCGCGGTCGTCGGCCCGAGCGGCAGCGGCAAGTCGACCCTGGCCGCCGTACTCGCCGGGACCGAGCGGCCCACCGGGGGAGCGGTGCGGTGGCGGGGGCACCCGGCGCGGCCGGCCGACGCCACCTCCGTACGCGTCCTGCTGCCCCAGCACGCCTATGTGTTCAGCGGCTCGCTGCGGGACAACCTCCGCTACCTCCGGCCCGACGCCCGCGACCGGGAGATCGGGGCCATGGCGGACGCGGTCGGCCTGGACGCGCTGCTCGCCCGGCTCGGCTCCCTCGACGCGGCCGTCGAACCGGGCCGGCTCTCCCAGGGGGAACGGCAGCTCGTCGCGCTCGGCCGGGCCTACCTCGCCGCCCCGCCGCTGCTGATCCTCGACGAGGCCACCAGCCGGCTCGACCCGGCCGCCGAGACCCGCGCCGAGCTGGCGTTCGCCGCCCTGCCGGGCGCGCTGGTCGTCATCGCCCACCGGCTCAGCTCGGCCCGCCGCGCCGACCGGACCCTGGTGATGGACGGCCCGCGCACCCAGTGCGGCACCCCCTCGGAACTCCTACGCTCCAGCGCCCTCTACCGCGACCTGTCCGGCCTCTGGGAGCGGGGCGAGGAGCACGCCGTCAGATCCACCCCGCCTCCTTCGCCCGTCTGATCGCGTCCAGCCGATTCCGCGCCCCGGACTTCCGGATGGCGGCGGCCAGATAATTGCGCACGGTCCCCGGGGTCAGGTGCAGTCGGGCGGCTATCCCCGCCACGTTGTCACCCTCCTCGGCCATCGAGAGCACGCTCAATTCCCTTGGCGATAACGGCATGTCGGCCACCTGCAGGAGGCTGAAGGCCAGCGATTCGTCGATATGCCGTCCGCCGTCCGCCAGTTTGTGCATCACCTCGGACAGGTCGTCCACGGGGCGGTACTTGTCGATGTAGCCGAGCGCTCCCGCTTCGTACGCCCGCCGCAGGCCGCGCGGCTGGTCGCTGCGGGTGAGCACGGCGAGGGGATACGTTCCTCCATGCGGTGCGGTGGCCTCCTTCACCTCGTCGAGTACGTCCCGTGCGCCCGGACAGTCGAGGTCGGTGAGCAGAACGTCGGGGCCCGCACCGCCGAGCGCGGCGCGTATCGCGCCGCGCTCGGCGGTGCGGACCTCTATGCCCTGCCCCGTGCCGAGGAGCGATGCCAGCGATGCGCGCCACAACGGCACGGTGTGGACCAGCAGCACGATTGTCATCAATCTGCCCTCAGCTCTTCTCTCCCGGCCGCCCAACGCGGAATGCGATGGGCCGTGCGCGCCCCGTGACGGGTTTCCAGTTGAGCGCATGGGCATTCGTGTACGCCGACGAACCGGCCGAATAACGCGACCGTTGGGCGTGAAAGGGGGCGTTCGGATGTAAACCGGGAGCGCACATCGCTCACGGACCCATCCGTCTCGCCACGGCCGGGCGCTTGCACGAGTGACGCCAGGCGGATTTCCGCGGACCGGCAGATCCCCGGATCCGCCGATCTGTGGATTCTCCTTACCGGAGGGCCGGGTTCAGTTCAGCAGGGCGCGCGCCGCGTGGGCCTTGCGCCGGATGTTCTCGGCCGTCGTCGGCTCGATCTCGGCGAGGATCTCCGCATATTCCTCCATCTCCGCCGCCCCCCGCAGGAATTCACCGCGCTGGACGAGGAGCTGGGCATGCTCGTAGCGGAGCCTGGCCGGATGCGAGGGCAGGAGCAGCGACAGCTCCACCGCCCACAGGGCCACGTCCGTGCGCTCGGGCCGGGCCGCCGCCCACGCCCGGATGTTGTTCAGGATCCGCAGCACGATCTCCAGCGGGCGGGCGGGCACCATCATGGACGGCTCCAGTGCCGCCCCGGTCGCCCCCGCGACAAGCAGCTCCGCGTCCTGACCGGTCAGCGGCGCGCCCCCGGCGAACGGGTCGGCCAGCACCGGGCGTTCCCGGTCGCCGAAGCCGACCACGAAGTGCCCCGGCAGCGCCACCCCGTACACCGGCGCGCCCGCCCTCCTCGCGACCTCGATCCAGACGACCGAGAGCAGGATCGGCAGGCCCCGGCGGCGTCGCAGCACCTGCTGGAGGAGCGAGGAGTCCAGCCGCTGGTAGTCGACCGACGAGCCGCCGAATCCGCAGCGCTCGCCCAGCAGTCCGGCCAGGGCCGAGGCCCAGCCGGCGGGGGAGCGGGAGCCGTGGGGCAGCAGCCCGGCCAGCCGGTCCAGCTCGATCTGCGCGGCGTCGATGCCGTACGGGTCGGAAACGGGTTCCCCCGGAGTCACCGGCCGGACCTCGGCCGGCCCCACCGGTCCCGCCTCCGCGCCCAGCAGCAGGCACAGGAAGGCGAGGTCCGGCCGCTCGGACCGGGCCTCCTCGGCGAACTGCCGCCGCCGCTCGGCCGCCCCGGAATCCAGCCCGCTCATATCCGACCCACGCCCCAACCCGTCCTGTTCACGCCCCGGTCCCGGCCCCTGCGGCCCGCCGTGCGGCCCCTCACGCCGAGCGGTAGTGGTGGTACCGGTGGTGGCCTGAGAAGCCCATGCCGTCGTACAGCGCCCGCGCCCCCTCATTGTCCTCCTCGACCTGGAGCCAGGCCGCCGAAGCGCCCTCGTCCAGCGCGCGGCGGGCCAGCGCGGTCATCACCGTCGTGGCCAGTCCGCGCCGCCGCCGCTCGGGGGCGACCTCGACGGCCATGAACCCGGCCCACCGGCCGTCCACGACGCACCGCCCGATCGCATCCGGCGCGTCGCCGCTGCCCGGCACCGTGGCGAACCAGACCGAAGGGCCGCTGCCCAGCACCCGCAGCACATGCGGGCCGGACGTGGAGAAGCGCTGGTAGCGGGCGAGCCAGGCCGCGTCCGGCTCCCGGGTCAGACGGACCGCGGACACCTCCGCCCCCCGGTCCCCGACCGGCGCCAGCGCGGCGATCCGGACCTCCGCGGAGACCTCGCGCCGCCAGCCGTGCCGCTCCAGCTCCGCGCACAGGAGCTCCTGCGTGCCCTCGGCCCCGGTCGCCGTCTGGACGTACGCGGGCAGGCCCCGCTCCTCGTACCAGCGGCAAACGTGCCCGAGCGCCTCGCCGAGCGGCAGACCCGGATCGCCGAGCGGCAGAACGGAGTTGGCGCGCCGGGTGAAGCCCCCGGCCGCGCGCAGCCGCCAGTCGCCCAGCGCCTCGCTCTCCACCGGCCGCCAGGCGCGCGCGGTGACGGCCGCCAGCTCCTCGAAGGAGGCGGCGGGGCCCCGGCGCCGGGCCGGGGCGGCGGGCACGACCTTGCCCGCGACCAGTGAGGATTCCACGAAGTGGACAGATTCGCCGCTCTTCCGTGTGACCGACACCACGCCGTCGTTCCATGATGTGAGCACGCCGACCACATCGGTGAACTCCACGCCCGTGCCGTCGCTTTCCGTCCGGCGCCGTACGGAAACGCGTTTGCCCACGTCAGCGGGTGTGATGCGGACTTCCAGCCGTCCGCCGATAGTGAATTCCACAGCTCTGTCCGCCCCTCCTGTTCGGATCGTGGCCCAGAACGGAGATACTAGGGGCGGGCATCGACGACGCCGCGCTCCCGCGCGAGAGCCAACGCCCTACCGAGGAGGAACGACAGCGTGACCTACGTCATCGCGCAGCCTTGTGTCGACGTGAAGGACAAGGCCTGCATCGAAGAGTGCCCCGTCGACTGCATCTACGAGGGCCAGCGATCCTTGTACATCCACCCGGACGAGTGCGTCGACTGTGGAGCCTGTGAGCCGGTGTGCCCGGTCGAGGCCATCTTCTACGAGGACGACACCCCGGAGGAGTGGAAGGACTACTACAAGGCGAACGTCGAGTTCTTCGACGACCTCGGCTCGCCGGGCGGTGCTTCGAAGCTCGGTCTCATCGAGCGCGACCACGCGTTCATCGCCGGTCTGCCGCCGCAGAACCAGTAAGGAGCGGCGGCACCACGCGCGCAGCCCGGTCCCGTACGGCTCGTCCCCGTGCGGGACCGAGCCGTTTCGCCGTGCCGCCGCCGGTGGCCACCTCCATCGCGCCGGTACCCGAACACCCCGAGAAAGCCCCGAGAAAGCAGAGCTCCGTGTCCGCAGTCTCCTCCCGCCTCCCCGTCTTCCCCTGGGACAGGCTCGCGCCCTACAAGTCGACGGCCCAGGCCCACCCGGACGGCATCGTGGACCTGTCGGTCGGCACCCCGGTCGACCCGGTCCCCGAGCTGATCCAGCGGGCGCTGGTCGCCGCCGCGGACAGCCCCGGCTATCCGACGGTGTGGGGCACCGAGGCCCTGCGGGACGCGCTCACCGGCTGGGTGGAGCGCCGCCTCGGCGCGGTCGGCGTCACCCACGCCAACGTGCTGCCGGTCGTCGGTTCCAAGGAGCTGGTGGCCTGGCTGCCGACGCAGCTCGGGCTCGGTGCGGGCGACAAGGTGGCCTACCCCCGGCTCGCCTACCCGACGTACGAGGTCGGCGCCCGGCTCTGCGGCGCGGAGCCCGTCGTCTACGACGACCCGACCGAGCTGGACCCGGCGGGGCTGAAGCTGCTCTGGCTCAACTCGCCGTCCAACCCCACCGGCAAGGTGCTGCCCAAGGACGAGCTGATCCGGATCGTCGCCTGGGCGCGCGAGCACGGCGTCCTCGTCCTCAGCGACGAGTGCTACCTGGAGCTGGGCTGGGACGCCGAACCGGTCTCGGTGCTCCACCCGGACGTCTGCGGCGGCCACTACGACGGCATCGTGGCGGTCCACTCCCTCTCCAAGCGCTCCAACCTGGCCGGATACCGGGCCGCGTTCATCGCGGGCGACGCGGCCGTCCTCGGTGAACTGCTGCTGATCCGCAAGCACGGCGGGATGATGACGGCCGCCCCCGTCCAGGCCGCCACCGTCGCCGCCCTCGGCGACGACGTGCACGTCTCCGCGCAGCGCGCCCGGTACGCCGACCGGCGCCTCGCCCTCCGTACGGCCCTGGAAACGCACGGCTTCCGGATCGAGCACAGCGAGGCGAGCCTCTACCTGTGGGCGACCCGCGACGAACCGTGCTGGGACACCGTGGCGTACCTCGCGGAGCGGGGCATCCTGGTCGCGCCCGGCGACTTCTACGGCCCGGCGGGCGCGAGCTTCGTGCGGGTGGCGTTCACCGCGACGGACGAGCGGGTGGCGGCGGCGGTCAAGCGCCTGTCGTGACCCGGATACGCCGAAGGGCCCGAGGAGTGCGCACTCCTCGGGCCCTTCGGCAGGTGCGTGAGCCAGGTCAGCCGATCGGCAGGCCGTTCAGCGGCAGGCCGCCCTGGGTGACGGCGTCGGTGGGCAGCCCGCCGCCGAGGCCCTCGGTCGGCAGACCGCCACCGGCGGCCTCGGCCACCCCGCCCACCGCCTCGCCCGCGTTGCCCGCGGCCTGGCCGACGGTCTCCTGGGCGGCCGGGACGGCGACCTTGGCGGACTTGCCGACGGTCTCGCCCGCCGCCGGGAGGGCGGTGCCGACGAGCCGGCCACCGGTCTCACCGGCGGCCTGGGTGCCCTGCCGCGCGGTGCTGTCCAGGGTGTTGCCGACGTTCGCGCCGTCCAGTGCGGTCAGGCCGCCCAGGTCAGGGGCCGCCGGGAGACCTGCGGCGCTCGCGGCACCGGCCGCACCGACCACGGGGGTCGCGCCAGCGGCGATCAGCAGCGCGGCACGAGCGATCCGACGGGTCAGGGGGAGGGACATGATGCTCCTTCAGCGGGTTGCGCACGAATCTGTCTGTCCGGTGACCGGACGCACTGACAACCGCTTCGGGGGAGGGGAAGGTTGCGGCGGGCGAAGGTAAAGACTGAGCAATGCGTCCGATTATCCGCAGCGGAAGAACCCGGGCAAACAATCCATACCGCCGGGGCCCGATGAACCGTCACTTCTCTTGGCGGACAAGGGAATCGGAGGGGGGCGGCACGGCTGCGACAAGCCGTGCGGAAGGTGTCCGGGGGCCCGGCCCCCATGACCCGTACGAGTGACGGGGCGTACTACTGAACGACCCGGATCCTGACCGCGGCCGTGCCCGTTTCCTTGTCCTTCGCGCTCTCCGTCCGCCAGCCCGTACCGGCGTCCCAGACCCGGTCCGCATAGCTCACGCGCTCGATCCGCAGCGCCTCGGACTGCGCCACGGCCCAGTGCGCCAGCTCCCAGCCGCGCCGGGGCGAGGCCTTGTCCTCGGCCCGCGCCGAGGCCGCCGGGACGGGCACCGAGACGGTCGAGGAGGCGGACGCACCCGCGGCCTTCGCGGCGGGCAGCACGTCCTTGCCGAAGGCCCGCACCAGCTCGGCCCGCACCTGCCCGGCGTCCCCCGGGCCCTCGGCCGTGGCGGTCGACGGGGTGCAGTTCAGCGAGGCGGGCCGGCGCCCGGTCAGCGCGGCCGCGAGCAGCGCGGCGTCCGGCTCGTGCTTCGCGTACGCCTGCGGGAACCCGCTGCGCTGCACGCGCTGCGCGGCCACGGTCAACGGCAGCCGTGAGTAGCCCGGGACCTCGGCGAGATGGTCGTAGAACTCCCCGGACGAGTAGACCGGGTCCATGATCTGCGCGGGCGTGCCCCAGCCCTGCGAGGGCCGCTGCTGGAACAGCCCCAGCGAGTCCCGGTCCCCGTAGTCGATGTTGCGGAGCGTGGACTCCTGGAGCGCGGTCGCCAGGGCGATCGTCACCGCCCGCTCGGGCATCCCCCGGGTGGTGCCCACCGCGGAGATCGTCGCCGCGTTGACGGCCTGGGCCAGGCTCATCTCGTAGCGCTGTGTCTCCCCCTCGTCCCCGTCGGACGCCTCCACGACACAGCGCGGCGGGTTCTTCGAACCGGAGGAGTCGTACTGCACGGCCAGATAACCGCCGAGCGCCGCGAGCACGGCGAAGGCGGCCCCGTAGCGGAAGAGGCGTCGTCGGCGAGGGCTGGCAGTCCTGGACACGGGCCCACCGTACTGGAGGCCCCGGGCGGGGCGGGTACCCCTGTCGCTTAGGGTCGGGTCCATGGCCGACAGCACCCTTGACCCCGCCCTCGACCTCACCCTGGACGGACCGGCGCTCACCGCCCGGCTCGTCGACTTCCCCTCGGTCAGCGGGGAGGAGAAGGCCCTCGCCGACGCGATCGAATCGGCCCTGCGCGCGCTGCCGCACCTCACCGTCGACCGGTACGGCAACAACGTCGTCGCCCGCACGCACCTGGGCCGCGCCGAGCGCGTCGTCCTCGCCGGGCACATCGACACCGTGCCGATCGCCGACAACGTCCCCTCCCGTCTCGACGGGAACGGCATCCTATGGGGCTGCGGGACCTCCGACATGAAGTCCGGCGTCGCCCTCCAGCTCCGGATCGCCGCGACGGTCCCCGAGCCCAACCGCGATCTGACCTTCATCTTCTACGACAACGAAGAGGTCGCCGCCCACCTCAACGGCCTCGGCCACATCGCCGACGCGCACCCCGAGTGGCTCGCCGGAGACTTCGCCGTCCTGCTGGAGCCCTCCGACGGCGAGGTCGAGGGCGGCTGCCAGGGCACCCTGCGGGTCCACCTGCGCACGACGGGGGAGCGGGCCCACTCGGCGCGCAGCTGGATGGGGTCCAACGCGATCCACGCCGCCGCCCCGATCCTGGCCGCCCTCGCCGCGTACGAGCCCCGCCGCCCCGTCATCGACGGCCTCGAATACCACGAGGGCCTCAACGCGGTCGGCATCGAGGGCGGCGTCGCCACCAACGTCATCCCGGACGCCTGCACCGTCGTCGTCAACTACCGCTACGCCCCCGACCGCACCGAGGAGGAGGCCATCGCCCACGTCCGCGAGGTCTTCGCCGACTGCGGCGTGGCCGAGATCGTCATCGACGACCACTCCGGCGCCGCCATGCCCGGCCTCTCCCACCCCGCCGCCCAGGCCTTCATGACCGCTGTCGGCGGCACGGCCCGGCCCAAGTTCGGCTGGACCGACGTCTCCCGCTTCGGCGCGCTCGGCGTCCCCGCGGTGAACTACGGACCCGGCGACCCCATGTACGCCCACAAGCGCGACGAGCACGTGGCGGTCGACAAGATCACCCACTGCGAGGAGCGCCTCCGCTCCTGGCTGACCGACTGACCCGCTGACCGGTCGACGCACGGCATTCCCCCCTCCGTAACCTCCGCCGATCTACGCTGGCCGCACGCAGCACGACACGTACGACCCGGCACGGAGCAGGTCGGTGGAGGGAGCGGAACATGGGCAACGCCGAAGACGCACGGATCCCCGAGGGTGCGGAGGTTCCCGAGGGCGCGGTCAGCCCCGAGGAGCAGTGGCTGGGCCCGGTCCTGCGCCGCAGGGAGCAGGTCCAGCCCGGTACGACCGATCAGCGGCTGCTGGACTCCGAGGGCGACTCCGAGTGGGTGCACACCGACCCCTGGCGGGTGATGCGCATCCAGTCGGAGTTCGTGGAGGGCTTCGGCGCGCTCGCCGAACTGCCGAGCGCGATCAGCGTCTTCGGCTCGGCCCGCACCCCCGCCGGATCTCCGGAGTACGAGGCCGGGGTGGCGATCGGCAAGGCCCTGGTCGACGCGGGCTTCGCGGTGATCACCGGCGGCGGCCCGGGCGCGATGGAGGCGGCCAACAAGGGCGCCCGGGAGGCCAAGGGCGTCTCGGTCGGCCTCGGCATCGAGCTGCCCTTCGAGTCGGGCCTCAACCCGCACGTCGACATCGGCGTCAACTTCCGCTACTTCTTCGTCCGCAAGACGATGTTCGTGAAGTACGCCCAGGGCTTCGTGGTCCTGCCCGGCGGCCTCGGCACCCTCGACGAACTCTTCGAGGCGCTGACCCTCGTCCAGACCGGCAAGGTCACCCGCTTCCCGATCGTCCTGTTCGGCACGGCGTACTGGGGCGGCCTGGTCGACTGGCTCCGCGACACGGTGGTGGCCCAGGGCAAGGCATCGGAGAAGGACCTGCTGCTCTTCCACGTGACGGACGACGTGGAGGAAGCGGTGACGCTGGTCACGAAGGAGGTCGGGCGGTGACCGATTTCGGCTCGTCCGGCCCTCTCCGGCCACTTCGGGCCCGTCCGGCGATCGAGGCCGTCGGTCCCAGCACCTCCGGCGCCTGAGGAGCGGGGCCCGGGGGCAGCGCCCCCGGGCCCCGCCCGCCGGGCAGGCGGCAGGGCCTACGCCAGCCCCCGCCGGGCCACGGCCGGCGCCCGATGCCCGGCGATGGACGCCACCATGTCCAGGACCTGCCGCGTCTCCGCCACCTCATGCACCCGGTACACCCGCGCCCCCAGCCACGCCGACACCGCCGTCGTCGCCAGCGTCCCGATGAGGCGCTCCTTCACGGGCCGGTCCAGCGTCTCGCCCACGAAGTCCTTGTTGGACAGGGACACCAGTACCGGCCACCCCGTCTCGGCCATCTCCTCAAGACGCCGCGTCGCTTCCAGCGAATGCCGCGTGTTCTTCCCGAAGTCGTGCCCCGGGTCGATCATGATCCCGTCCGCCCGCACCCCGAGCCCGACCGCCCGCTCCGCAAGCCCCACCGTCACACGCAGGATGTCCGCCATGACGTCGTCGTACGCGATCCGGTGCGGCCGCGTCCGCGGCTCCGCGCCGCCGGCGTGCGTGCACACGAGTCCCGCCCCGTGCCGTGCGGCGACCTCCGCCAGCCGCGGGTCCACCCCGCCCCACGCGTCGTTCAGCACGTCCGCCCCGGCCTCGCAGACCGCCTCGCCCACGTCGTGCCGCCAGGTGTCCACGCTGATCACCACGTCCGGGTGGCGGCGGCGGACCGCGGCGACGAACCCGACCGTGCGGCGCGCCTCCTCCTCGGCGGTCACCTCCTCGCCGGGGCCCGCCTTCACCCCGCCGATGTCGATGATCGCCGCGCCCTCGGCCACCGCCTGCTCGACCCGGGCGAGCGCCGGCTCGTCCCGGAACGTGGCACCCCGGTCGTAGAAGGAGTCCGGGGTCCGGTTCACGATCGCCATGATCACCGGCTCGTGCGGACCGAATTCCCGCCGCCCCAGCCTGAGTGCCCCGCTGCGCATCCCGTCTCTCCTCCTCAGATAGCCGCCTACGACCCGCCTGCCGACCCTACGGCCTTTCGTGGCCGGCCCCGACTTGTCGGTACCGCATGGCACGATCGGAGCCGGACGAGGTTTCCGCCCCCCGGGAGATGCGCGTGTTCTGGTTCTTGCTGCTCACGATGGTCGTGGTCGTCACCGCGGTCACCCTCGCGGTGGTCGGAGGCGGTGGGAGCGCGGTGCTCCAGGACGTACCGCCCGAGCGGTTCACCGACCCGCTGCCCGCCGCCCGCCCCGTCGGCCGGGCGGACATCGAGGCGATGCGCCTGCCCATGGCCCTGCGCGGCTACCGGATGGCGGACGTCGACGAGGCGCTGTCCCGGCTCGGCGCCGAGCTGGCCGAGCGCGACGCCCGGATCGCGGAGCTGGAATCCACCCTGGCCGGGGACCGGGCGGCCGCCGTGACGACGGGCACCGACCTGTTCAAGCAGCCCGGCGACGGGCCCGCGGCGGAGCCGGCCGACCGCGCGGACGGCCCGGACCGCGAGGAGGACGGCCGATGAGCGGCGGAGCCGTGGCCGCCCCCGACGGCGGGCTGCGCTGCCCCTGGGGCCTGTCCACCGAGGACTACCTCGCCTACCACGACACCGAGTGGGGCCGGGCGGTCCACGGGGACGACGCCCTGTTCGAACGGCTCTGCCTGGAGGCCTTCCAGTCCGGGCTCTCCTGGCTCACGATCCTGCGCCGCCGCACGACCTTCCGTACCGCCTTCGAGGGGTTCCGGATCGAGGCCGTCGCGAAGTTCACCGAGACCGACCGGGAACGGCTCCTGGCCGACCCGGGGATCATCCGCAACAAGGCCAAGGTCGACGCGACCCTCGCCAACGCGAAGGTCCTCGCCGACTGGCCGGCCGGGGAGCTGGACGAGCTGATCTGGTCCTACGCCCCCGACCCGGCCGGCCGGCCCGCCCCGCGCACGCTGTCGGACGTCCCGGCCGTCACACCGGAGTCCACCGCCCTCGCCGAGGCGCTGAAGAAGCGCTCGATCCGCTTCGTCGGCCCCACCACCGCCTACGCGCTGATGCAGGCCTGCGGACTGGTCGACGACCATCTCGCGGACTGCGTGGCGCGCGGCGGCGGTGCGCCCCGCTGAACGGCGGTTCCTTGCGGCTACTTCCCCAGGTAGACCGGCTTCTCCTTGGCGAGGAACGCCTCCACCGCGATGGTGTGGTCCTGCGACGCGCCCGCCCGGGTCTGGAGCTCGTCCTCCTTCTCCAGCGTCTCGGCGAACGTGTGCCCGGCGCCGTACGCCATCGACTCCTTCAGCGCCGCGTACGCCACCGTGGGCCCGGCGGCCAGGGCGCGGGCCACCGCCGCCGCCTGCTCGGCCAGCTCGGCCGCCGGGACGACCCGGTTGACGATCCCCAGCTCCAGCGCGTCCTGCGCGGAGATCGACCGCGGGAAGAACAGCAGGTCGGCGGCGCGGCTCTGCCCGATCAGCCGGGGCAGGGTCCAGGACACGCCAGAGTCGGCGGTGAGTGCGACGCCCGCGAACGAGGTGTTGAAGGAGGCGGTGTCCGCGACCACCCGGTAGTCGGCCGCGAGCGCGAAGCCGAACCCGGCCCCGGCCGCGACGCCGTTCACCCCGGCCACGACCGGCTTCGCCATCTCCGTGATCGCCCGCACGATCGGGTTGTAGTGCTCCCGCACCGTGCTCAGCGCGTTGCCGCCGCCCGCATCCCGGGTCGCCGCGAGCGTGGCGACGTGCTCCTTGAGATCCTGGCCGACGCAGAAGGCGCGCCCGGTGGCCGTGAGCAGAACCGCCCGGACCCCCGGGTCCGCCGACGCCTCCAGCAGCGCGTCCCGCAGTGCGACCTTCGCCGCCGTGCTCAGCGCGTTCATCGCGTCGGGTCGGTTGAGCGTGATCGTCGCGAGCCCCTCGCTCACGTCGTACAGAACGGTGTTCGCCTGCTCGTCGGCCATTCCGGTTTCCCCTCGCTGCTCGGGCATCGTTGCTCCTTGCAGGCAAGCATGGCCGACGCCGACCGGGGCAGGGATGTGACCTGCGTCTAACAATTGGCTCTCACCTGGGGGTCCGGGGCGGCGCAGTATCGCAGCCGGATCGCCGAATTGGGTGGTTTTGGGAAAGCGCGTTGCGCAAGCGATGCAGACCGATGTTGGTCATTGGGGTCGTTGATGCGGGATAATGGCGAAGAAGCAATGTGTTCGATGCCGGTGAGGCAGCGCCTGTCATGGGGCCGCCGGTTGCGATGAGCTGGTTTCAGGAAGGGGAACGAGCATGGCGGCCATGAAGCCGCGGACGGGCGACGGCCCGCTCGAGGTGACAAAGGAGGGGCGGGGCATCGTCATGCGCGTTCCGCTCGAAGGCGGCGGTCGGCTTGTTGTCGAGCTGACTCCGGACGAGGCCGATGCCCTCGGCGACGCGCTGACGAAGGTCGTCGGCTGACGCGGAACGCCCATCACCTTCACGACTGCCCGGCACGGTCTCCGTGCCGGGCAGTCGTGCGTTCTTCCGTCCGTGGTTCCCGCGCCGCGCCGCTCAGCCGCGCCGGACCGCGCAGAGCAGTCCGTCGCCGACCGGCAACAGGGTCGACATCAGCTCCTGGCTCTCGCGCACCGCGCGCAGCAGCTCCCGCAGCCGCAGCACCTCGGCCGGCTGGGCGGCCGAGTCGACCGTACGGCCGTCCGCGAAGACGCCCTCGAAGCAGACCAGACCGCCCGGACGCAGCAGGCGCAACGATTCAGCGAGCACATCGAGGCTCTCCAGCCGGTCCCCGTCGCAGAAGACGAGGTCGTAACCCCCGTCCGCGAGCCGGGGCAGGACGTCCAGGGCGCGGCCGGGGATGAACCGGGCCCGGTTGGTGGCGAAGCCCGCCGCGCGGAACGCCTCCCGGGCGAACTGCTGACGCTCGGGCTCGGGGTCCACCGTCGTCAGGACCCCGTCCGGCCGCATGCCGTGCAGGAGATAGATGCCGGACACGCCCGTGCCCGTGCCGATTTCCGCCACCGCTTTGGCGTCCGCGGCGGCGGCCAGCAGGCGCAGCGCGGCGCCGGTGCCCGGTGACACCGGGCGAAGCCCCAGCTCGTGAGCCCGGTCCCGGGCCACGTGCAGTGCTTCGTCCTCGGCGACAAAGGCGTCGGCGAACGCCCAGCTCGTCTGCCGGTTGGCGGTAATGACCCTCTCCTGTCCCCGTAGTTGGCGCAACGGTGACTGTATCCGCTGGACCCGGGAACCCGCAGATGGGACCGGGCGTTGTGCAAGGAGTGGGGAAAGCGCAGCGACCGGGCCCGCCGATCGGACTCGTGAGCTGGGTGAAAGTCCCGGGCGACGCCCGGCCCCAACAGGGAAAAGGCTTATCCGGAGCTAACGGGCGAGGTGGCTATGGTAGGGGCTCCACTGGACACCACCAGAGCCGATAGGGGAGGTGCGGCTGCGCCTGTGGACCGGGGAGGGGTGCTGCGGCGCCTGCTCAGGTCGGCCGGTGAGCCGAAATCCGTGACCGACATTGCTGACCGTTCTTCCGAAGTCTCCGCACCGACCGCGACCTTCGCCTCTGATGCGGACTCTCAGGCGTGGACCCCGCCCTCATGGGAAGAGATCGTCAGCACGCACAGCGGTCGCGTGTACCGCCTTGCCTACCGCCTGACGGGAAACCAGCACGACGCCGAGGACCTGACCCAGGAGGTCTTCGTCCGGGTGTTCCGCTCGCTGTCGACGTACACGCCCGGCACCTTCGAGGGCTGGCTGCACCGCATCACGACCAACCTCTTCCTGGACATGGTCCGGCGCAAGCAGCGCATCCGCTTCGACTCGCTCGGCGACGACGCGGCCGAGCGGCTGCCCAGCCGTGAGCCGTCCCCGCAGCAGATCTTCAACGACACCCACTTCGACGCCGACGTGCAGCAGGCGCTGGACACCCTCGCGCCCGAATTCCGTGCGGCCGTGGTCCTCTGCGACATCGAAGGCCTCAGTTACGAGGAGATCGCCGCGACCCTCGGGGTGAAGCTCGGGACCGTCCGCAGCCGGATCCACCGCGGCCGCTCGCATCTGCGCAAGGCGCTCAAGCACCGTTCGCCCGAGGCCCGCGCCGAGCAGCGCTCCCTGGCGGACGCGGTCCTGGCGGGGGAGGGCGGAACGGCGTGAGCGGCACAGGCCCGACCGGTCCCACCCCTGCCGAAGCGCACCTGGGGGACCGGCTCGCCGCGCTGGTCGACGGCGAACTGAAACACGACGCCCGTGAGCGGGTCCTGGCCCACCTGGCGACCTGCGCCAAGTGCAAGGCCGAGGCCGACGCCCAGCGCCGCCTCAAGAGCGCTTTCGCCATGTCCGCCTCGCCCTCGCCCTCCGAGGGGTTCCTGGCCCGCCTGCAGGGCCTTCCCGGGGGCCCCGGCGGCGACGACACCGGCTCCGGCCGGCCGTTCGGCGGCCGGGGGCCCTTCGCCGACGAGTTCTTCCCCGGGCTGCGGCCCTCCGGCACCGGCACCCGCGGCGGCACCGCGCCCTCTCCGCTGGACGGTTTCGGGTACCTTCCCGCCACCCACGGCTCCACCGCCGTGCTGCGCGGCGGGGCCGCCTCCGGTTCGGTCTTCCGCATACACGAGGTGAGCCGTGACGCGGACCGCTCGCCCTGGCGCGGGCGGCGCTTCGCGTTCGCCGCGGCCAGCGCCGTCTCCCTCGCGGCCATCGCGCTGGGCGGCACCCTGCCGCTGGACTCAGGCCCCGAATCCTCCCTGCGCGCCGAGGGCGCCGGGAACAACGTCACCCCGCTCGACGCCGAGACCCGCGCCGAGAACGGCGCCCGGGCGGTCAGCCGCCGGGGCGGCGGAGCCCTCGCGGTGACCGGCGACGTCCGGGTGGCCGAGCAGCCGGGCTCCAGCAGCCCGAAGAGCGGGACGAACGCCGTGCCCCCGTCGCTCTCCGGGACGAACCCGGGGGTTCTGGCCGTCACCTCGCCGGTGAACCGGCAGGGGCCGCCGACCGCACCGCCGCTGTTCGGCGCTTCGGCCTCGGGCGGACATCCGTTCATGCTCCCCGTGCTGAACGTGTCCGTGCCGCCGCTGATACGCCCGGCGACCTCCGGCACCCCGCTGCTCGCGGCGGCGCTCGGCAGCGGGGCGGTGCCGAAGACGGTTCCCTCCTCGCTGTCCTCGGGGCCGCCCCCGGGCCCGCCCGCCAACGATCTGACGAGCCCGCTTTCCCCCCGCCCCTGACGGGACCCTGCGCAGGGTTTCGCAAACCTGGTTGAATTCCGGTGAGGGACGCCTCTGGGGGGCGTACGACAGAGGCCAGTTGCGGGGAGAACATGGACGACGGGAAGCCCACCGGGCCGCAGGCGAAGTGGTGGAGCCGCCCCACGGCGAGGCGCGCCGCCCACCCGGGGCCGGACAGCGGCCCGGCCCCCGCGGACGCTCCGCATCCGGAGGAGCCCGCCCGGGCCGTTCCGGCATCGGCAGTCCCGGCTCCGGCCGCGGCTGACTCGGCTTCCGCATCGGCTCCGGCCGCCCCGGACCAGGCGCCGCCCGCTCCGGTTCGTGCGGCCCAGGACCAGGCGCCCGTCCCGGCTTCGGCTGCCCAGGACGCGGTGCCGGCCGCCCCGGGACCTCGGCCGTCCGGGCAGCCGCTGCACGAGCCCGATGAGTACGGCACCCCGCCCTACGGCGGCCCCGGTCCCTGGGCGCCGGCCCCGCCGGTGCAGCGGCCTACCCCGGCCCACGGCACCGTCGTACCGCCGGGTGCCGGCCGGCCCTCCCCCCAGTACGCCGGGACGAACGGTGCCGGAATCCCGGCCCCGGCGTCGCCCCCCGCACCGCACCCCGCGCCCGCCGACGGCCACACGCCCCCGCACGCCCAGCCCACCGGAGGCTTCGCGGCCCCGCAGCCCGCGCACGCCGACGCCTTCACGCCACCGCACTCCCAGCCCCACGCGAACGCCCCGCACACGGCCGCGCACGGGCAGCAGCCCGCTCACCCGGCCCCCGGTGGGCGGCACCAGCAGACGCAGTGGCTCCAGTACGACCCCTGGGGCGCTCCGGGGCAGCCGCTCACCCGGCCCGGCCCGCCCGAGGGCGCCGGGGCCGGGCGGAAGAAGAAGCGACGCGGCGGGGCGTTCGTCGGGGTGCTCCTGCTGGCCCTGGTCGCCAGCGGCATCGGCGGCGGAGTCGGCGCGTACATCGAGCGCAACGGCGGGCTGACCACCGTCGAACTGCCCCAGGCCGGCCGCGACAACGGCGACCGGGCCCCCGACAGCGTCGCGGGCATCGCCGCCAGCGCCCTGCCCAGCGTGGTCACCCTGCACGTCAGCGGCACCGCCGAGTCCGGCACCGGCACCGGCTTCGTCCTCGACGGCCAAGGCCACATCCTCACCAACAACCACGTCGTCGCCCCGGCCGGGTCCAGCGGCGACATCACCGTCACGTTCAGCACCGGCGAGACGGCCTCCGCCGAACTCGTCGGCAAGGACAGCGGCTACGACCTCGCGGTCGTCCGGGTCCGCGGGGTCTCCGGCCTCAAGCCCCTGCCCCTGGGCAACTCCGACAACGTCCGGGTCGGTGACCCCGTGGTGGCCATCGGCGCCCCCTTCGACCTGTCCAACACGGTGACCTCGGGCATCATCAGCGCCAAGCAGCGGCCGATCACCGCAGGCGGCGAGAAGGGCGACGGCAGCGACATCAGCTACGTCGACGCCCTCCAGACCGACGCCCCGATCAACCCGGGCAACTCCGGCGGCCCCCTCGTCGACTCCCGGGCCCACGTCATCGGCATCAACAGCGCCATCCGCGCGGCCGACAGCGGCGGAGGCCCCGAGTCCGGCGGCCAGTCCGGCTCCATCGGCCTCGGCTTCGCGATACCCATCAACCAGGGCAAGCGCGTCGCCGAGGAGCTGATCAGCACCGGCAAGGCCACCCACCCGGTGATCGGCGTCACGCTGGACATGAAGTACACCGGCGACGGGGCCAAGGTCGGCGCCAAGGGCGCCGACGGCGGGCCCGCCGTCGCCGAGGACGGCCCCGCGGACAAGGCGGGCATCAAGTCCGGCGACGTCATCACGCAGGTCGAGGGCCAGCGCGTGCACAGCGGCGAGGAGCTGATCGTGAAGATCCGGGCCCACCGCCCCGGCGACGACCTCGACCTCAAGCTGACCCGCGACGGCGAGGAACGGACCGTGACCCTGAAGCTCGGCTCGGCGAGCGGCGCGTGATCCGGCACGTGCGCGCCACCGCGAGGTACCGCCCGGACACCTTCGACAGGTACCTTTGACCGGTCCGGGCAGCAGGCGGACCCGGGCCGCCATCGCACGGAGACCACGCGGAGAACACGAGGAGCAACAAGGTGTTCAATGACATAGGCGCACTGGAGCTGCTGACGCTCGGGGTGCTGGCCGTGCTGGTCTTCGGCCCCGACAAGCTGCCCAAGCTCATCCAGGACGTCACGCGTACCATCCGCAAGATCCGCGAGTTCTCGGACAGCGCCAAGGAAGACATCCGGTCCGAGCTGGGCCCGCAGTTCAAGGACTTCGAGTTCGAGGACCTCAACCCCAAGACGTTCGTCCGCAAGCAGCTGATGGACGGCAACGACGACCTGGGGCTGAAGGAGATCCGCGAGAGCTTCGACCTCCGCAAGGACCTGGCCGACGTCACCGACGCGGTCAACGGCCGCACCCCGGCGGCGTCCGATACCGCCAACAGTGCGGCGAACGGCTCTGCGGGCGCGTCGTCCGGCGCCCCCTCCACCAGCCTCACCAAGACCGGCGACACCGCTCCTGACCTGCTGAAGAAGGCTCCCGCGCCGGCTCAGCCCGAGCGCCCGCCGTTCGACTCCGACGCCACCTGAGCCCCGGTCAATCCCGACTCGTCCGGACGGTATCGCTATTCTCCATCTGTCCGGTTGCGAGGACGCCCAAGCCCGCGGGGGGCGGGCAGCTCCGGATCTTGACCGATCGAGGAGGCGGCCGCGCAGATGGAGACGACGAGTCGGAGTGATACGGGCGGTGTCCCGGGCACGGCCACGGCGGGGGAGGAGCCGCAGGAGGCCCCGGCGGCCCGCCGGGCCGCCGACGGCTACCTGGCGGCGACCTTCCCCTGGTACGGGCTGGACGAGGCCTTCACGGGCCCGCGCTGGCTGATGCAGGTCGGCACCGCGGCCGACGGCACCGTGCAGCACGGGGCGACGGGGCACGGTGACGAGCCGTCGGTGAAGTCGGACGGCTCCGCCGACAAGGAGCGGTTCGCCGCGGTCATCACGGTGGCCGCGAGCCCCGTGCGGCGCAGCGGCGACGGTACGGGCGTGCTGGACGCCACCACGGTGTCCTCGGCGGCCTGGCTCGCGGGCTCCGGCCTGCTGGCGTACACCTGGCCGCCGCAGATGGACCACACCCTGCGCGACGACTGGCTGGACCAGCAGACCGAGACGGCCTTCACCCTCGCCGACGACCTCGGCAGCGCGCCCTGGACGACGCTCTCCCTGCCGGTGGACGGGGTTCCGGTGGAGTTCCACTACCGCGAGTCCGAGTTCGGCTGGGTCCTCGCCGGATCCGCCCACGAGGGCGTGCACATCGGGGCCTACGGCCGGGGGATGAGCGCGTACGGCCTCGGCTTCGCGGTCATCAAGGACATCGAGACGTACGCGTAACGACGGCGACGTCGAGAAGCACGACACGCACGCGACAGGGCGGGCCGGATGACCACCGGCCCGCCCTGTCGTCCGTGCGCACGCGCGGACGTGTCAGAACTTGTTGCGCGGGGTGATCCCCAGCGACATGCCCGACAGACCGCGCTGACGGCCGCCCAGCTTCTGTGCGATCGCCCGCAGCGCGCTGCCGGCCGGAGAGTCGGGGTCGGACAGGACGACCGGCTTGCCCTCGTCCCCGCCCTCGCGCAGCCGTACGTCGATCGGGATCGAGCCCAGCACCGGAACCTCGGCACCGACCGTCCGCGTCAGCCCCTCGGCGACCCTTGCGCCGCCGCCCGAGCCGAACACGTCGACCATCTCGTCGCAGTGCGGGCACGGCATGCCCGACATGTTCTCCACCACACCGACGATCTTCTGGTGGGTCTGCACGGCGATCGAACCGGCCCGCTCGGCCACCTCGGCCGCCGCCTGCTGCGGGGTCGTGACGACCAGGATCTCCGCGTTCGGCACGAGCTGCGCCACCGAGATCGCGATGTCGCCGGTGCCCGGCGGCAGGTCCAGCAGCAGGACGTCCAGGTCGCCCCAGTACACATCGGCGAGGAACTGCTGGAGCGCCCGGTGCAGCATCGGGCCGCGCCAGACCACGGGCGCGTTGCCCGGGGTGAACATGCCGATGGAGATGACCTTCACGCCGTGCGAGGACGGCGGCATGATCATGTTCTCGACCTGGGTGGGCTTGCCGTCCGCGCCCAGCATCCGGGGCACGCTGTGCCCGTAGATGTCGGCGTCCACGACGCCGACCTTCAGCCCGTCGGCCGCCATCGCAGCGGCGAGGTTCACCGTCACCGAGGACTTGCCGACGCCGCCCTTGCCCGAGGCGACCGCGTACACCCGGGTCAGCGAGCCGGGCTGGGCGAAGGGCACCTCGCGCTCGGCGGTGCCGCCGCGCAGCGCGCTCGCCAGCTCCTTGCGCTGTTCGTCGCTCATGACGTCGAGGGTCACCTCGACGCGCGAGACGCCCTCGACCCGGGCGACCGCCTCGGTCACGTTCCGGGTGATCGTGTCGCGCATCGGGCAGCCGGAGACCGTGAGGTACACGGTGACAGCGACTACACCGTCAGGATCGATCTCGACCGATTTCACCATGCCCAGCTCGGTGATCGGGCGGTGGATCTCCGGGTCGTTCACTGTCGACAGTGCCTCAAGCACCGCGTCTTCCGTAGCCATACGGACGATGTTACGGCGCGCGGGCCTACGGACGGGTAGCCCGTCAGCGGTCGCCTTCGTCACTCTCGGCCGAAAACAGCACCTGCCGCTCCTCCATGTCCTTCACCATGTCCTGGAGCTCCGAGCGGATCCAGTCCCGGGTGGCGACCTCGCCGAGGCCCATCCGCAGGGCCGCGATCTCCCGTGTCAGGTACTCGGTGTCGGCGATGGAGCGCTCGTTCTGCTTGCGGTCCTGCTCGTGCGTGACCCGGTCGCGGTCGTCCTGGCGGTTCTGCGCGAGGAGGATCAGCGGCGCGGCGTACGAGGCCTGGAGCGAGAGCATCAGCGTCAGGAAGATGAACGGGTACTGGTCGAACCGCAGGTCCTTCGGCGCGAAGATGTTCCACAGCACCCAGACGATGATGATCAGCGTCATCCAGACGATGAACCGCCCGGTCCCCAGGAACCGCGCGATCCGCTCCGAGAACCGGCCGAACGCCTCCGGGTCGTACTCCGGCAGCAGCCGTCGGCGCGGTGCCTTCGGCTGGTCCAGCCGGGTGCGCGGGGGCCGCACCAGACCGGAGGAACCGGTCGAGGAGGCCTTCGCCCGCTCATCGCCCGCCACGGCCGACCCCCTCCTCCCCGTGCAGATCCGTCAGGTCCGTCTCACGCCAGTCGTCCGGCAGCAGATGGTCCAGGACGTCGTCCACGGTCACCGCGCCCAGCAGCGAACCGCTCTCGTCCACGACCGGGGCCGACACCATGTTGTACGCGGCCAGATAGCTGGTGACCAGCGGCAGCGGGGTGTCCGGCGGCAGCGGCACCAGGTCGCTGTCGACGATCGAGCTGACCAGGGTGAACGGCGGGTCGCGCAGCAGCCGCTGGAAGTGCACCGTGCCCAGGTACTTGCCCGTCGGGGTCTCGTCCGGCGAGCGGCACACGTAGACCTGCGCCGCCAGCGCGGGCGACAGGTCCGCCTGCCGCACCCGGGCCAGCGCGTCCGCCACCGTGGCGTCCGGGCGCAGCACGATCGGCTCGGTCGTCATCAGACCGCCCGCCGTCCGCTCCTCGTACGCCATCAGGCGGCGTACGTCGGCGGCGTCGTCCGGCCGCATCAGCGCCAGCAGCCGTTCCTTGTCCTCCTCCGGCAGCTCCGAGAGCAGGTCCGCCGCGTCGTCGGGGTCCATCGCCTCCAGGACGTCGGCGGCCCGCTCCTCGGCGAGCTTGCCGATGATCTCCACCTGGTCGTCCTCGGGCAGCTCCTCCAGGACGTCGGCGAGCCGGTCGTCGTCCAGGGCCGCGGCCACCTCCACCCGGCGCTTGGGCGAGAGGTGGTGCAGGGCGTTGGCCACATCGGTGGGCCGCAGCCGCTCGAACGTGGCGACCAGGTTCTCCGCGCCCTGCCCGTGCTCCTCCAGCGAGAAGCCGCTGACCGCCGACCACTCCACCGTCAGCGTCTCGCCCTTGCGGCGCAGCGCCCCGCCGCGCCCCTTGCGGACGAAGTACTTGTCGATCTCCCAGTCGCGGCGGGCCGGCAGCTGCTGGATGGCCACGTCCAGGACGGTGACCTCCTCGTCGTCCTCCACCAGCCGGACCCGCCGGTCCAGGAACTCGCCGAGGACGAGCCGCTCGGTGGGCCGCTGCTCGAAGCGCCGCATGTTGACGACGCCGGTGGTGATGACCTGGCCGGACTCGACGCCCGTCACCCGGGTCATCGGCAGGAAGATCCGCCGGCGGCTGATCACCTCGACCACCAGGCCCAGGATGCGCGGCGGACGCCCACCGACCCGCAACATCGCCACCAGGTCGCGGACCCGGCCGACCTGGTCCCCGTTGGGGTCGAAGACGGGCACCCCGGACAGGTGGGAGACGAAGACCCTGGGGGTGACCGCAGCCATCCGCCGCCTCCTTCGTCCGTCCGTGTCCGTGTGGTCCCGTATCCGGCCCGGAACCGTTTCGTCCGGTCCGTGGCCGTGCGTACCCGACCGTCCCGGCCCGCCGTCGCCGACCAGCGGATTTAGCCGGTACGCCGGGATCAGGCTAGCCCGTACCGTCGCGCCGCGCCCCGGCGGACCCGTCCGTACGGCTGGCTGCCGGACGGCGCGCGCTCCCCGGGTACGCTGCCGTCTGCTACCCCCGATCGCAGTGGAGAGGCAGTGCGCCCGTGACCTCTTTTGCCCCGGCCGTGCGGAATCATCGCCGGACCGCCCTCGCTCTCGTGCTGTGCGGAGGGCTCACCGTGGTCCTGGCCGCCTGCGGCACGGAGGAGGACCCGGACAAGGGGACCAACGGCGTCGCCAGACTCTCCGCCGCCCAGATCGACAAGAAGGCCAGAGCGGCGGCGGACGCGGCGAGCGCCGTACGCCTGTCGGGCACGCTCGTCAGCAAGGGCGGCACCTACCGGCTGGACATGAAGCTCACCGCGAAGGGCGGCATGGGCTCGGTGACCTCGAAGAAGCAGAGTTTCGCCCTGCTGCGGGTCGAGGACGAGCTCTTCCTCAAGGCGCCCGCCGAGTTCTGGACCCACGAGGGCAGCGGGGGCGAGAGCGAGACCGCCGACGTGGCGGCCGCCGACAAGCTGGGCGGAAAGTACGTGAAGGTCCCCGAGGACGACCCCAGCTACCGCCAGCTGCGCGGCTTCACCGACAAGAAGGTCCTGCTGGACGGGCTCCTCGCACTCCACGGCATGCTCAACAAGGGCGGCCGGGACACCGTCGCCGGGCAGCGCACCATCCAGATCCTCGGCGGCAAGGGGGAGGGCGGGGCCTTCGACGTCTCGCTGGAGGACCAGCCGTATCCGGTACGGGTGGCCCGGGGCGGCGGCGGGGGTACGGTCTCGCTGGCCGACTGGGGGCAGGCCTTCCCGCTGGAGGCCCCCGAGGAGGACGACACCGTCGACTACGGCGGCCAGCTCCCCAAGTCCTCCGGCTGACCCGGCGGCCCCTCGCGGGGCCCGCTCAGCTCTTCCGGCGGCGCTTCAACAGCAGCCGGGGGACCGCCGCCGGGACGGGCTCCCGGGTGGTGGCCGCGGTCGGCAGCGGAGCGGCCGCCAGCGAGGCGTCCGGCAGCGCGGTGCTCACGGTCTCGGGCGTCAGCCGCACCACCGTGCACGCGCGCGCCCACCGCTCGGGCATCGCCTCGGCGTCCGGCGCGTTCAGCCGCTTGCCCTTCAGCTCGGCGACCGCCGCCTCCCACTCCTCGGAGCGCGGCGCCAGAAAACGTACCGCCGCACTCCAGGCGACGATCCGGCCGCCCTTGTCCTTGCTGCGTACGGTCACCTCGGCGCGGCCGCCGTCGGCCAGGCCATCGGGCAGCGGCTGCTCGCCGGGACCGCCGCCGACCAGGAGCGCCGCGCCCTCGTGCCAGACGTGCCAGACGGCACGGGCGGGCCCGGAGCCCCGGACCCAGACCAGGCCCGACTTCTTGGTGGCCTCCTCGGCGAGGGCCCGCTCCAGCAGGCCGGCGGCGTCGGTCGCGGCGGCGTCAGTCATGGGGCGAGCTTAGACGGCCTCAGGGCCTCCCATCCGGATCAGGCCGTGCTCACAGCCAGCCGTTGCGCTTGAGGATGCGGTAGATCGAGAAACAGACCACCCCGATGACGCCGAGCACCAGCGGATAGCCGTACCTCCACTCCAGCTCCGGCATGTAGTCGAAGTTCATGCCGTAGACCCCGCAGATCATCGTCGGCACGGCGATGATCGCCGCCCACGAGGTGATCTTGCGCATGTCCTCGTTCTGCGTGACGGTCGCCTGCGCCAGATTGGCCTGGAGGATCGAGTTCAGCAGCTCGTCGAAGCCGAGGACCTCTTCCTGGACCCGGGCGAGGTGGTCGGCGACATCGCGGAAGTACTTCTGGATATCGGGGTCGATCAGCCGCATCGGACGCTCGCTCAGCAGCTGCATGGGCCGCAGCAGCGGGGACACGGCCCGCTTGAACTCCAGCACCTCGCGCTTGAGCTGGTAGATCCTGCCCGCGTCCGAGCCGCGTGCGGAGCCCTTCGCCGGGGTGGAGAAGACATCGATCTCCACCTCGTCGATGTCGTCCTGCACGGCCTCGGCCACCGCGATGTACCCGTCGACCACATGGTCGGCGATGGCGTGCAGCACGGCGGACGGGCCCTTGGCGAGCAGCTCCGGATCGTCCTGGAGGCGGTGGCGCAGAGCCCGCAGGGAGCCCTGGCCGCCGTGCCGGACGGTGATGACGAAGTCCCGGCCGGTGAAGCACATCACCTCACCGGTCTCCACGACCTCGCTGGTCGCGGTCAGTTCGGCGTGCTCCACGTAGTGGATCGTCTTGAAGACGGTGAACAGCGTGTCGTCGTACCGCTCCAGCTTGGGCCGCTGGTGGGCGTGGACGGCATCCTCCACCGCCAGCGGGTGCAGGCCGAACTCCCGGGCGATGCCCGCGAATTCGGCCTCCGTCGGTTCGTGCAGACCGATCCAGGCGAAACCGCCCTCCTCCCGCACCTGGAGCATCGCCTCGTGCGGGGTCGGGGCGGCGGGCGTCACCAGCCGGCGGCCGTCGCGGTAGACCGCGCAGTCCACGACGGCGCTGGAGGCGGACGGGTCGCGGGTGGTGTCGTACGCGCTGTAGGGGGCGCTGTTCTTACGGAGGGACGGGCGCAGGGACGGGCGCACGGCGGCGCGCAGGTCACGGATCATCGACATGGCTGGCTCCTTCACGGAGGGCCGTCGGCGAGGGCGTGGAACAGCCCGGAATGGGGACGTGTGCTCACGTCCGCAAAGCGGGCTCCACCGCGCGGGCGCGATGACGGCGTTCGCTACAGACAGGCAAAATTCGCTACAGGCAGGCAGAAACGAAGGGCTCTTCCGTCACGCGAACCGCTGTCGGGATGTCGTCCGGACACGACGGCGATGTCGGCCCCGGGCGACCGACGGGAGGCGTCGGATCAACGGGAAAGGCGAAGCGCGGAAGAGCGGTCGGTACTGCACGGTCGACTTGGATCCATGGCAGTCCCCACCTCCTCCGGCCGGTCCCCCGTGGGGGACGACGTGTCGTCGGGACGAAGAAGAGCGACGCTTCTGCGTGCTGTCCCGACCGGCGGCCAGGCTATCAGCCGCTCAGGGCCCAATCCCGTACTTTGCCCATTCACTACGCGATCTATGCTCGCGGCATGGCAGAAATTCTTCCGCTGGTCGAGGCCCGGCTCCGTTCCGCCCTCGGGGAGCCGGACGCCCGCGCCGATGTGACGTTCCTCGGCACGGACCGCATCCAGGTGCTGCGCTTCCTCGACGGCGACATCGTGCGCTATGCGACGCTCGGCATGTCGGGCGCGCCGATGGCCGATCCCACCTCCCCGCTCGCCGACCCGGTGAAGGGTCCCCGCGCCGAGCTGATCCTCTCCGTACGGGGCGGACTCGCCGACACCGACCAGGTGTTGCGCCCGCTCGCCGTGCTGGCCGCCTCCCCGCAGGTCGAGGGGTTGATCGTGGCCCCGGGCGCGTCGCTGGACCTGGGCGAGCCGCTGTGGACCGGGGCGCCGTTCACCTCGGTGCTGGTCGCGGAGTCGGGTGGTCTGGTGGAGGACCTGGAGCTGGACGAGCCGATGGAGCCGGTGCGCTTCCTGCCGCTGCTGCCGATGACGCACAACGAGGCCGCCTGGAAGCGGGTCCGCGGTGCGCAGGAGCTCCAGGAGCGGTGGCTGACGCACGGTACGGACCTGCGCGACCCGCTGCGCACGTCCGTACCGCTGGACTGACCGGTCCTTCTGAGGGGCGGTCAGTCGGCGAACACCGTCACGCTGTCCTCCATCGCGTGGACCGGCTCCAGCTCCTCTGCCTCGTGGGCCAGTGCCGTACGCCGTACCCCCACGACGGCCGCTCCGACGAGGGCGGCGAGCGCGGCCACCGCGAACGGGATGTGGATGTCGGTCCACTCCTCGATCTTGGGGGCGAGGAAGGGGGCGGCCGCGGCGGCGAACCAGCGGACGAAGTTGTAGCCGGCGCTGGCCACCGGGCGCGGCGCGTCGGAGACCCCGAGGGCCAGTTCGGTGTAGACGGTGTTGTTCATGCCGATGAACGCGCCGGAGACGACCGTGGCGACGACCGCCGTGGTGTGGCTGCCGTAGCCGAGGACCAGCAGGTCGGCGGCGAGCAGCACCAGCGAGGACCCGAGCACCTTGAGCGAGCCGAAGCGGCGCTGGAGGCGCGGGGCGACCAGCACGGAGAAGACGGCGAGCAGCAGACCCCAGGCGAAGAAGACCGCGCCCGACTTGTACGGGGTCATGTCCAGCACGAACGGTGTGAAGGCCAGGATCGTGAAGAAGGCGTAGTTGTAGAAGAACGCCGAAGCCGCCACCGAGGCCAGGCCGCCGTGGCCCAGCGCCTTCACGGGATCGAGCAGTGAGGTCTTGACGGCGGGCCTCGGCTGCTCCTTGAGGAACGCGGCGATGCAGAGGAAGCCGATCGCCATCAGCGCCGCCGTACCGAAGAACGGATAGCGCCAGCTGGCGTCCCCGAGCAGCGCGCCGAGCAGCGGACCGCACGCCATGCCGAGGCCGAGCGCCGACTCGTACAGCAGGATCGCCGCCGCGCTGCCGCCCGCCGCCGCTCCGACGATCACCGCGAGGGCGGTCGAGACGAACAGGGCGTTGCCCAGGCCCCAGCCGGCCCGGAAGCCGACCAGTTCGGCGACGGAGGACGAGGTGCCGGAGAGCGCGGCGAAGACGATCACGAGCGCGAGACCGGCCAGCAGGGTCTTGCGGCCGCCGATGCGGCTGGAGACGAAGCCGGTGACCAGCATCGCGAAGGCGGTGATCAGGAAGTACGAGGTGAACAGCAGGGACACCTGACTCGCCGAGGCGTTGAGCCCCTGGGCGATGGACGGCAGGATCGGGTCCACCAGGCCGATCCCCATGAAGGCCACGACGGAGGCGCCCGCCGTGGCCCAGACGGCCTTCGGCTGGCGCAGGATGCCGCCTCCCGCCGCTCCTTCGTCGAGCGGATCCTCTTCCCGCATGGGCTCTCTCCTCACTTCTCCGGCCTCGGAAGGTCGATGCGTCATACACAGAATAAGTTAGACAATCTAATAAATGCAAGCTACATCTAGTTTCCCGGGTCAGGGCCACGCTGCGGACGGGTGATCGTCCTTGACGGGAGGTCCGGCGGGGAGGACGGTTGGTCCTTATGAGGGGCGAACCCAGTTGCCCGAAGTGCGGTGGCCGGGTCAGGGTGCCCGGTCTCTTCGCCGACGCCTGGCAGTGCTCCGTGCACGGCCAGGTCCACCCGATGCAGCCGGTCGTCCCGCCCAGCGTCGAGGCGCTCGGCGTCGTGGTGCACCGCACCCAGGTCCCCGTCTGGATGCCCTGGCCCCTCCCCGTCGGCTGGCTGTTCACCGGCGTCGCCAGCGCGGGCGACGACCGCAGCGGCGGACGCGCGAGCGCCGTGGCCTGCTCCGGACCCGGTCCGCTGGGCGGGATGGGCGAACTGCTCCTCGTCGCCGAGGAACTCGGCGTCGGACTCGGCGCGCGGTACGCCGGCATCGAGGGCCCCGACCCCGGCCACCACCTGAACGTCGACTCCGCCCCCGACGCCAAGGTCCACGCCGCCGGCCGCCCCACCCCGCTCTGGCACGTCAGAAACGCCCCGGAGGACCGCGCCGTCTTCGCGGGCGAGGCGCGGGGGCTGTGGCTCTGGGCGATCCTGTGGCCCGAGCAGTCGGGGCTCCTGATGTACGACGAACTGGTCCTGACCGATCTGCGGGACGCCGGGGGAGAGGTGGACCTCGTCCCCTGCGGCGCGCTCACCCCCCGCCTGCTCGCCGCCCCGGAGACGCCGCCCCGGCAGGCGAAGGGCGAGCGGTAGATCACGTGGGGCGGGGGGCTTTCGCGGCCTGATGCCTGGTGTGCGGCGGTTATCCTTGAGCGGTCCCCCGTCCGTCCGCGAGCCCCGGAGTCAGCCGTCGTGCGCATCGACCTGCACACCCACTCCACCGCGTCGGACGGCACGGACACCCCCGCCGAGCTGGTCGCGAACGCCGCCGCCGCGGGCCTGGACGTCGTCGCGCTCACCGACCACGACACCGTGGGCGGCCACAAACAGGCCATCGACGCGCTGCCCGAGGGGCTCACCCTCGTCACCGGCGCCGAACTCTCCTGCCGCGTCGACGGCGTGGGCATGCACCTGCTGGCCTACCTCTTCGACCCGGCCGACGCCGAGCTGGAGCGCGCCCGGGAGCTCGTCCGCGACGACCGGGTGCCGCGCGCCCAGGAGATGGTCCGCAAGCTGCGCGCCCTCCACGTCCCCATCACCTGGGAGCAGGTCGCCCGCATCGCCGGGGACGGCTCCGTCGGCCGCCCGCACGTCGCAGCCGCCCTCGTCGAACTCGGCGTCGTGCCCACCGTCTCCGACGCCTTCACGTCCGACTGGCTGGGCAACGGCGGCCGGGCGTACGCCGAGAAGCACGAGTTCGACCCCTTCGAAGCCGTCCGCCTGGTGAAGGCGGCGGGCGGGGTCACCGTCTTCGCCCACCCGGGCGCGGTGAAACGCGGCGCGGTCGTCCCCGACTCCACGATCGTCGCCCTCGCCGAGGCGGGGCTCGACGGCATCGAGGTCGACCACATGGACCACGACGAGCCCACCCGGGCCCGGCTGCGCGGCCTCGCCCGCGAACTGGGGCTGCTCACGACCGGCTCCAGCGACTACCACGGCAGCCGGAAGACCGTCGAGCTCGGCGCGTGCACCACCGACCCCGAGATCTACGGCGAGATCACCCGGCGGGCGACCGGAGCCTTCCCGGTGCCGGGGGCCGGTGGAGCCGTCCGCCGCTGAGGCGCCTGTCTCTTCCCCGCCGCACCACGTTCTCCTCCCCCCGCGCCCCCGTGCGTACCGTCGCGTGCCCGACGCACCGTGACGCCCGCTGCCCGGACCCGCGCCCCTCCGTACCGCCCGCTCATCTCTCGCAAGGCTCACTGTGTTCGACGTCGCTGTCTTCGGATCCCTTTTTCTCACCCTATTTGTGATCATGGACCCGCCCGGGATCACACCGATCTTCCTCGCCCTCACCGCGGGCCGACCCGCCAAGGCGCAGCGCAAGATGGCGCTCCAGGCGGTCACGGTCGCGTTCGGCGTGATCGCCGTCTTCGGTCTGCTCGGTCAGCAGATCCTCGACTACCTGCATGTCTCCGTGCCCGCGCTGATGATCGCGGGCGGACTCCTGCTGCTGCTCATCGCGCTCGACCTGCTGACCGGCAAGACCGACGAACCGACGCAGACCAAGGACGTCAACGTGGCGCTCGTACCGCTGGGCATGCCGCTGCTCGCCGGGCCCGGCGCCATCGTCTCGGTCATCCTCGCGGTGCAGCACGCCGACGGCGTGGGCGGCCGGCTCTCGGTGTGGTCCGCCATCGTCGCCATGCACGTCGTGCTCTGGCTGACCATGCGCTACTCGCTGGTCATCATCCGTGTGATCAAGGACGGCGGCGTGGTGCTGGTGACCCGGCTCGCGGGCATGATGCTCTCCGCCATCGCCGTCCAGCAGATCATCAACGGCGTCACCCAGGTCATCCAGGGCTCCTGAGGCCCGGGCACGCTCCGCACACCACAGCACCCCCGCACGGACGTTCCGTGCGGGGGTGCCTCGTCTTCACAACGTCAGGTGTTACGAGGCCGAACTGTCGGCCGGCCGGATGTAGATGCGCTGGCCCGTTGCCGCGGCCTGCTGCACGATCCGGTTGACGGAGGCGGCGTCCACGACGGTGCTGTCCACGGCGGTACCGTCGACGTCGTCGAGTCGCATGATCTCGAAGCGCATAGGGCTTCCCTTCGTCTGATCCTCCTGCTGGAGAACTGCTGGCGCCGGTGGGGCGTCCCACCGGCAAGACTAGGAACGCGAGGTTTCCCTCGCGTTCCACACGGGTGACAACGAGTTGCCCCTGGCAAACATTCCCTACGCTAAGGAAATTTTTTGGATGTCTAAATACCCGTTGGCAGCCACACCGCCACAGACGACGAGGTTCGCATGAACGAGGCGGACCCGCAGCTCATAGGGGTCACCGCAGGGCCGGGCCTCGTCGCCCGCCTGGACCGCACCAACGAACTGCTCCAGCGCATGCTGGTCGAGGTGGCGAAGACCCCCTCGACGCACGCCATCTTCGTGGACGCCGGCTATGTCTACGCCGCGGCCGGCCTGCTCGTCACCGGTACCGAGGACCGGCGCTCCTTCGACCTCGACGCCGAAGGGCTGATCGAGGCCTTCATCGACAAGGCCCGCACGATCTTCGCGGACAGCAGGCTGCTGCGCGTCTACTGGTACGACGGGGCCCGGCGCCGTATCCACACCACCGAGCAGCAGGCCATCGCCGAACTCCCCGACGTCAAGGTGCGGCTCGGCAACCTCAACGCCAACAACCAGCAGAAGGGTGTCGACTCGCTCATCCGCACGGACCTCGAATCCCTCGCCCGGCACCGCGCCATCAGCGACGCGGCGCTCGTCGGCGGCGACGAGGACCTGGTCTCGGCGGTCGAGGCCGCCCAGGGGTACGGGGCCCGCGTCCACCTCTGGGGCATCGAGGCCGCCGAGGGGCGCAACCAGGCCGAACCGCTCCTGTGGGAGGTCGACAGCCAGCGCACCTTCGACCTGGACTTCTGCCGCCCGTACGTCACCCGGCGCCCCGTCACGACGTACGAGGACGACACCCCGGCCCCCTCGCGGGAGGACGTACGCTTCGTCGGCGCGCAGATCGCGGCCGCCTGGCTCGCCGCCCGGGGCCGGGAATCCCTCGCCGACCTGCTGCCCGGCCACCCCTACCTGCCGGGCTCCGTCGACCAGGACCTCCTGGTGGAGGCCGAACGGCTGCTCCAGCACTCGCTGCGCGGCCACGCGCATCTGCGGCGGGCGCTCCGCGACGGCTTCTGGCAGCACCTGCAGGCGCAGTACTGACCCAGCTGCCTTTCTCGCGGGTACGGACCCGGGGGCCCGTCAGGCGTCCGGCAGGCTGTCCCAGAACGCGGCCAGCGCCTTCGCGGTCTCCTGCGGGCGCGCGGTGTTGGGGGAGTGCTCGGCCCCGGCGACCGTGGTGCGGCGGGCGCCGAGACGCCGCGCCATGGCGTCGAACAGCTCCACCGGCCACACGTCGTCGCGTTCCCCGGAGAGCACATGGACGGGCAGTCCGACGGCGGCCAGCTCGTCCACCCGGTCGGGTTCGGCCGCCAACTGGGCCCCGGTGGCGATCAACTGGGCCGGGTTGTGGGCCAGCCAGCGGCGGCGCATGTCCGCGCCGTCGCCGGTGTCCGCGTCCTGCGGGGGGTCCATCGCCCGCATCGCCTGCCACACCTCGTCCATGGACAGCACGGACAGCGCGTCGCTCAGCATCTTCACCTTGTCCCGCTGGGCCGCGACGACCTCGGCGGGGCCCGAGGACATCAGCGTCAGCGAGCGGAACGGGGAGGCGTCCAGCAGGACGGCGGCACGGGCGATCTGGCCGCCGAGCGAGTGCCCGAGCAGATGCAGCTCCCCGGGCCCCTCGCCCAGAGCCGCCGCCTGGGCCAGCACGTCCCGGGCCAACTCGCCCTGTACATAAGTCTCCTGACGGTCCGTCCCCTTCGACTCGAACTGTCCGCGGCCGTCCACGGCGACCACCCGGTAGCCCGCCCCGGTCAGCGGTTCCAGGAGCGCGATGAAGTCCTCCTTGCTGCCCGTGTACCCGGGCAGCAGCAGGGCGGTGGCCCGGGCCGGGGTACGCGGCACGGCGTCCAGGACGGCGAAGTCGCCGCGCTCGGTGGCCAGGACTCGGGCGCGGGCACAGGGCGGCGGAGTGAAGGTGGGCGGGCGGCTCATACGGCGAGGCTATCCCCGCCTCCCCCCGCACGACGTCAACGGGGCACCTGTCCCACCCCACCGGCCGCCCGTCCGGGCACCGGAAACGGCCCCGGCCCCCGCGCGGTGCGGGGGCCGGGGCCGTTGTCGTGCCTGTCGTGCGGTGTCGCCGGAAGCGTCAGCCCTCGGTCGTCGTGACCGATGCGGCACCCGCGGGGCGGGTGGCCCGGCGGCGACGGGGCTTGGGCTCGGCGGCGGCCTCGCTCGCCACGGCCTCGGCCGCGGAGACCACGGCGGCCTCCTGCGTCGTGGCCGAGGTGACGCTGCGGGTGGCGCGGCGGCGGCGCGGTTTGGCCTCCGCCTCGGCGGCCGGAGCCTCGACGGCGGGCTGCTCGGTGGCGACGGGCTCCGACGCGGCCTTGGCCGCCTTCGTCGTGGCCTTCTTCGCCGCGGGCTCCGCCGTCTCCGCCTTCGCGCGGGACCTCGTCGCCTTGGTCGCCCGGGCCTTCGGCTCGGCGGCCGGCGCGGTCTCGGTGGCCTTGGTCTCGGCCTTCGGCTCAGCCTTCGCCTTGGTCTCGGCCTTCGCCTTCGACTCCGTCTTCGGCTTCGTGGCGCGGGCCGGGCGGCGACGCGTCTTGACGTCGGGCTCCGGCTCGGCGGCCGGGGCGATCTGGAAGTCGACCTCGTCGGCCGGCTTCACGACCCGGGTGCGACGGCGCGGCCGGACGGCCTTCGGCTCGGTGGCCGGCTCGATCACACCCGCAGCGACGGCCACGGTCTGGAACTCGGCCGGGGCCGGGGCGGCCGGAGCCGCCGCGACAGGCGCGGCCGTCTCCTCGGCCACCGGCTTCGCCGCGGCGCGGCTGCGACGACGACGCGGCTTGGTCTCCGCCACCGGCTCCGCGACCGGCTCGGCCACGGGTGCGGCCTCGATCACGGGTGCGGCCTCGGCCACCGGAGCGGGAACCGCCGGGGCCTCGGTGACCGCCACGGCCGCCTCGGCGACGGCTTCGGGGGCGCCGAGGCGGGTACGGCGGCGACGGCGCGGCGTACGCGGGGCTTCGGCCGCCTCGTCTCCGGCCGGGGAGACCGGGGTGGCCTCCTTGGCGGGTGCGGGCACCGTCGCGGCGCCTGCCTCCGCCGCGGCTTCTCCACCACGGGTGCGGCGGCGCTGGCGCGGCGTACGGGTGCGCGGCTCGCGCTCCTCACGGACGGGGGCCGGAGCGGCGGCCTTGCGGCCGCGGCCGCCGGTCTCGCCGAGGTCCTCGACCTCTTCGGCGCGCAGACCCGCACGGGTCCGCTCGGCACGCGGCAGCACACCCTTGGTGCCCGCCGGGATGCCCAGCTCCTCGAACAGGTGCGGAGAGGTGGAGTAGGTCTCCGGCGGGTCCGGGAACTTCAGGTCCAGGGCCTTGTTGATCAGCTGCCAGCGCGGGATGTCGTCCCAGTCGACCAGCGTGATCGCGATGCCCTTGGCGCCCGCGCGGCCGGTCCGGCCGATGCGGTGGAGGTAGGTCTTCTCGTCCTCCGGCGACTGGTAGTTGACGACGTGGGTCACACCCTCGACGTCGATACCGCGCGCGGCGACATCGGTGCAGACCAGGACGTCGACCTTGCCGTTGCGGAAGGCGCGCAGCGCCTGCTCGCGGGCGCCCTGGCCGAGGTCGCCGTGGACCGCGCCGGAGGCGAAGCCGCGCTTTTCCAGCTGCTCGGCGATGTCGGCGGCCGTGCGCTTCGTCCGGCAGAAGATCATCGCCAGCCCGCGGCCCTCGGCCTGGAGGATGCGGGCGAGCATCTCCGGCTTGTCCATGTTGTGGGCGCGGTAGACGTGCTGGACCGTGTTCTTCACGGTCGTGCCCTCGTCGTCGGGCGACGTGGCGTTGATGTGCGTCGGCTGCGACATGTAGCGGCGCGCGAGGCTGATGACGGCACCCGGCATGGTGGCCGAGAACAGCATCGTCTGACGCTTGGGCGGCAGCATCGTGATGATGCGCTCGACGTCGGGCAGGAAGCCCAGGTCCAGCATCTCGTCGGCCTCGTCGAGGACGAGCCCGCGGATGTGGGAGAGGTCGAGCTTGCGCTGGCCCGCCAGGTCCAGCAGACGGCCCGGGGTGCCGACGATCACGTCGACGCCCTTCTTGAGGGCCTCGACCTGGGGCTCGTACGCCCGGCCGCCGTAGATCGCGAGAACGCGGACGTTACGGACCTTGCCGGCCGTGAGCAGGTCGTTGGTGACCTGCTGGCACAGCTCGCGGGTGGGGACGACGACGAGCGCCTGCGGCGCGTCGGTCAGCTGCTCGGGCTTGGCGCGGCCCGCCTCGACGTCGGCGGGGACGGTCACGCGCTCCAGGAGCGGGAGACCGAAGCCGAGCGTCTTTCCGGTGCCGGTCTTGGCCTGGCCGATGACGTCGGAGCCGGAGAGGGCTACGGGGAGCGTCAGCTCCTGGATGGGGAAGGGGGACGTGATGCCGACTGCCTCAAGGGCTTCGGCCGTCTCGGAAAGAATGCCGAGGTCGCGGAACGTAGTCAGGGTGCTGCCTCTTCTGTGAGACGCGGTCCGAGGCGAACGCTGGGGGTCGTACCGTGCCGGGGTTGGTCATCCGGCCGTGGTGGGGCCGGGTGGCGCGGGACCACTGCCGTCGCTCGAGCGCTCGTGCCGCTGAGGGGGCCCCTCATCTGCAGTCGTACGTGTCGTACGCACCGCGTGGAGGGCTGTCGGGTCGGAGCCGATCGGGCCTCCGACCGGGCATCCTCATTCAAGGGCGCGCCTCTGGCACAGCACAGTGCTCAGTAAGCGCAATACCACTGTACCCCGGATTCGCGCATGTGTGTTGGACGAATTCGTCGGAACGGTAGGGCGGCCCCGGCTGACCAGGCCCTTCCGCCCTGCGCGGGGAGGGCTATCGTTCCGTTTCATGGAGACGCCAGACCACGCCACCGACACCCCCGCCGACTCTTCCGGAGCCACCGGGATCGCCACCCAGGACTGGGCCACCGCGGCCGCCGACCCGCAGTACCGCGCCGCGGTCGTGGACCTGCTCGGCGCCCTCGCCTACGGAGAGCTGGCGGCCTTCGAGCGGCTGGCCGAGGACGCGAAGCTCGCGCCGACCCTCGGGGACAAGGCGGAGCTGGCGAAGATGGCCACCGCCGAGTTCCACCACTTCGAGCAGCTGACCGACCGGCTCACCGCGGTCGACGAGGAGCCGACCGCCGCGATGGAGCCGTTCGCCAAGGCGCTCGACGACTTCCACCGCCAGACCGCCCCGTCCGACTGGCTGGAGGGCCTGGTCAAGGCGTACGTCGGCGACTCGATCGCGAGCGACTTCTACCGCGAGGTCGCGGCCCGGCTCGACACCGACACCCGGTCCCTCGTGCTGTCCGTGCTCGACGACACCGGCCACGGGAACTTCGCGGTGGAGAAGGTGCGCGCCGCCATCGAGGCCGACCCGCGGGTCGGCGGGCGGCTCGCGCTGTGGGCCCGCCGGCTGATGGGCGAGGCCCTCTCGCAGGCCCAGCGGGTGGTCGCCGACCGCGACGCCCTCTCGACGATGCTGGTGGGCGGCGTCGCGGACGGCTTCGACCTGGCCGAGGTGGGCCGGATGTTCTCCCGGATCACGGAGGCCCACACCAAGCGGATGGCCGCTCTCGGCCTGGCCGCGTAGGGCTGCGGGCGGGGCTACTGGGCCGCCGCCGACCGGGTGAGGCGGCGGCCGCGTGGTCGGATCAGGAGCGAGAGCGTCACCGCTCCGACCGACACGGCTCCGATCAGGGTCGCCAGGACATGGCCGGGACCCAGCGCGGCATGCGTCAGATACGCGCCGAACAGGGCGCCCAGCGTGCCGGTGAGATAAACCGCACGGCCGGCCGGCAGACGGTCGGCCAGTGATCGGAGCGCCACCCAGGACAGGGCCAGTCCGAGCACGGCGGCGCCGAAGGATTCCCAGATCACAGAGGATCACCTCGCGGGGGGTGTGCGGGGCGGGCAAATCGGTCGTAGGCGGTACTACCCCCCGGCCGCGGCGGGCAACCCTCCGACGGCCCTTCCGACCCGTACGGGAACGGGAGGGGCAGCCTCCCGCACACGACACAGGAGCGGCCCGGCGGGAAGATCCCGCCGGGCCGCTCCTGTGATCAACGCCTCCGTGGACTACAGCGCCCCGAAGCCCACCCGCCGGGTGGTCGGCTCACCGATCTCCACATAAGCGATCCGGTCGGCCGGCACGAGGACCTTGCGGCCCTTGTCGTCCGTGAGGCTCAGCAGCTCCGCCTTGCCGCCCAGTGCCGCGGCGACCGCGCTCTCGACGTCCTCGGCGGAAAGCCCGCTCTCCAGAACGATCTCGCGGGGCGTGTGCTGCACCCCGATCTTGACCTCCACGGCTATGTCCCTCCGACGGTCAGTCCCTGCGCGGCGAACCGCGCCGTACGCAGCCACATTAGCCCGGCGGAAGCGGCGCTCAGGGCCCGACCGGCAACGCCCGCAGCGAACACGGGGTCAGCGGTCCCGGCCCGGAGGGGTCAGTGCTGCTCGACGCCGTGCAGCGGGAAGCCCGCGATGCCCCGCCAGGCCAGCGAGGTGAGGAGCTGCACGGCGGTGTCGCGGGGGATGGAGGACTGGCTGGAGAGCCAGTAGCGGGCCACCACCTGGGAGACGCCGCCGAGTCCGACCGCCAGCAGCATGGACTCGTCCTTGGACAGGCCCGTGTCTCCGGCGATCACGTCCGAGATGGCCTCGGCGCACTGGAGGGACACCCGGTCCACCCGCTCGCGCACGGCGGGCTCGTTGGTCAGGTCGGACTCGAAGACCAGCCGGAACGCGCCGCCCTCGTCCTCCACGTACGCGAAGTAGGCGTCCATCGTCGCCTCGACGCGCAGCTTGTTGTCCGTCGTCGAGGCCAGCGCCGTGCGGACCGCCTGGAGCAGCGACTCGCAGTGCTGGTCGAGCAGGGCCAGGTAGAGCTCCAGTTTCCCGGGGAAGTGCTGGTAGAGCACCGGCTTGCTGACCCCGGCCCGCTCGGCGATGTCGTCCATCGCCGCGGAGTGGTAGCCCTGCGCGACGAAGACCTCCTGTGCGGCGCCCAGCAGCTGGTTGCGTCGGGCGCGGCGGGGCAGGCGGGTGCCCCGCGGGCGCGCCGCCTCTGTCTGCTCGATGGCTGTCACGCCGCCTCCCAAATATGTGTTCCAGCACAGCCGGTCCGTGCACGCTGCGCCGTACAGCCATCGTACTTTTGGGTAACCCGGGTATGCGCGGCGCGGACGCAGAATTTCATGGACCGGACGGCTGTGGAAGCCACAGTTCTTTGCGGTCGTGAGTAAACCGGGGCGTTTCAGCGGTAATCGTCCTCGTCGAGGGGAATCACCCTGCGCTGTTCGGCGGCGTCGGCCTCGTTGGCGGTGGCCGGGTCGATGTCCTCCGCCCGCTCGTCGTGCTCCGGCCGGACGTCCGTGCGCTGCTCGGCGGCGTCGGCCTCCGGGGCTTCCGGCCCCGGCTCGTCCGGCTCCGCGCTCTCGAAGGTGTCCGGGTCGCTCGGGTCGATCGGCATGTGCAGTTCCCTTCCCTTTTCTTTCTCTGAAGCCTAGGAGCTACCCGTCTACCCCGCGATGCGGCCTTGTGACGGCGAACACATGAATCAGTGCGTGATCGTCTCGTAACATTGGCGCATGTCTTCGACCGAGCTGCCGGGTGTCCAGGCCGCCGCCGCCGCGGTGGCCCCCACGGTCAGTGCTGTCCGGGTCGCCGACGGCGAACGGCTGCGCTCCGTGTCCCTGCCGGGGATCGGTCTGAACATCCGCTGCCGGCCGGGGGACCGGACCGGACTGCCCCCCGCGCTGTACGTGCACGGGCTCGGCGGCTCGTCGCAGAACTGGTCCGCGCTGATGCCGCTGCTGTCCGACCTGGTCGACGGAGCAGCGGTCGACCTGCCCGGATTCGGGGATTCGCCGCCGCCCGACGACGGCAACTACTCGGTGACCGGACACGCGCGTGCGGTGATCCGGCTGCTGGACGCGGAGCGGCGGGGGCCCGTCCATCTGTTCGGCAATTCGCTGGGCGGCGCCGTCGCCACCCGGGTCGCCGCCGTCCGCCCCGATCTCGTGCGCACCCTCACCCTGATCTCGCCCGCCCTGCCGGAGTGGCGGGTGCAGCGGCCGGCCGTCCCGACCGGTCTGCTGGCGGTGCCGGGGGTCGCTTCCCTGTTCGCCCGGCTCACGAAGGACTGGACGGCGGAGCAGCGGACGCGCGGAGTCATGGCACTCTGTTACGGCGATCCGGCACGGGTCTCCGAGGAAGCCTTCCGTCATGCGGTGGCCGAGATGGAGCGCCGGCTGGAGCTGCCGTACTTCTGGGACGCGATGACGCGTTCGGCCCGGGGCATCGTCGATGCGTACACCCTGGGCGGCCAGCACGGACTGTGGCGCCAGGCCGAGCGGGTGCTCGCACCGACCCAGCTCGTGTACGGCGGACGGGACCAGCTCGTCTCGTACCGGATGGCACGCAAGGCGTCCGCGGCCTTCCGCGGCGCCCGGCTGCTGACCCTGCCCGACGCGGGGCACGTGGCGATGATGGAGTACCCGGAGGCGGTCGCCCAGGCGTTCCGGGAACTGCTGGACGATAGCGGCGGGAGCTGATCCGGGGCGTGGGACGACACAGTCGAAAGGGCTCCGGGGCGATCCGCCCGGACGCGACAGCGGCGGAGCCGGGCGGCGAGCGCGCCGCGGCGCATCCCGCGTCCGGCACCGGCCGCCGCAGGCGGATCGCGTCCGCACCGACGCCGGACGGGCGGAACCTGTTCTCCCCGCTGACCGGTGACGGGCAGGGCCCGTTCTCGCCCGACGCCCCGCAGGTGCGCGGCGGCCACCCCGAACAGCAGGAGAAGGGCGGCGGCTGGGGCGGCACCTGGAGCACCGGGCCGCAGCCCCGCTACGGGCAGGGGCCCGGCGCACCCGCACCGCACGGCGCCCCCCGCCCGCAGGCGCCCCATCAGTACCCCGGCCCGGACAGCCGCCCGGGCGACGCCCGGCCGTGTGCCGACGGGCCGGGCGGATCCGCCGGGACCTTCGGGGCCCAGGACACCGCCGCCCGGCAGCAGGCCGTGGCCCGCCAGGTCTCCGCCCAGCGGGCGGCCCAGCGCGCCGCGGACGGCCGGGCCGCGCATCAGCAGCCCGCCGGGCCGCCGGTGCCGGGCCCGCGCCAGGAGTTCGTCGACGCCTTCGAGGCCGAGGCCCCCGGGACCGGGTCCGCGCCGTCGGCCGGGGGCCCGGACGGCCCGGACGACACGGAGGCGGCGGAGCCCGACGAACGGGCCGCGTCCCGGGGCGGCAAGGGGCGGACGTTCACCGGGATCGCCGCCGCCGCGGTGACCACCGTGCTCGCGGTCGTGGTGGCCGGACAGGTCGCCGAGGACTCCGGCGGCCGTGCCGCGGCGGCGCGCGCCGCCGAGGTGGAGCGGCAGGGTCTCGGCGACGAGGCCTCCCGCTCCGACGCCCGCCCGACCCCGGAGCAGCCCGCGCCCAAGCCCGAGGTCAAGCCCCTCTCGTACGCGGCCAGGATGGCGCAGCCGTATCCGCTCGCCGCCGACCTGAAGGCGACCGGTGAGTTCGAGGCGGTGCCCGGTCTGGCGAAGGCACCCGGCAAGGGGCAGAAGCACCGCTACCGGATCGACGTGGAGAAGGGGCTCGGCCTCGACGCCGGTCTGTTCGCCGAAGCCGTGCAGAAGACGCTCAACGACGACCGGAGCTGGGCGCACAACGGCGCGATGACCTTCGAGCGCATCTCGTCGGGGCAGCCGGACTTCGTGATCACGCTCGCCAGCCCCGGGACCACCGGCGACTGGTGTGCCAAGTCCGGTCTGGACACCACGATCGACAACGTCTCCTGCGATTCCGCATCGACAGACCGCGTCATGATCAACGCCTATCGCTGGGCGCAGGGCGCCGCCACCTTCGGCCCGGACAAGCTGCTGCCCTACCGTCAGATGCTCATCAACCACGAGGTCGGCCACCGGCTCGGATACAACCACGTGAGCTGCCGTACGCCCGGCGCCCTCGCCCCGGTCATGCAGCAGCAGACCAAGACCCTCGAACTCGAAGGCATCAAGTGCAAGCCCAACCCCTGGGTGCATCCCAAGGGTTGATCCCCGAGCACGCGTGGGCCCGCCGGCCGGCCCAGCAGGGTTGGCCCGGGCCTGACCCTCCGTGACAACCGACCGCTGTATCGCGACGGAACGCGACCGGTGCGGGAAAGTTACGACGGTTCACCCCTTTCGGTGGCGCGACGGACAACCGTCCGTCGCGCCACCGGCGTATCCGCATACGGTCGTCCCGCTGTGAGTCGCCGGTTCAACGGCGGCCGCCCACAAGGGAGATCGGGGGTGTACTCGTGCGGATCGGACTGCTCACCGACGGTGGTTATCCGTATGCGAACGGTGAGTCCAGACTCTGGTGCGACCGACTGGTGCGCGGGCTGCCGCAGCACGAGTTCGACCTGTTCGCGCTGAGCCGCTCCGCCCATCAGGAGGCCCAGGGCTGGGTCCAACTGCCGTACCAGGTCAGCCGGGTGCGCACCGCACCGCTGTGGACCCCCGAGGACGGCACCCTGCGCGGCAGCGGGGAACGCGGCCTGCTGGCCCGGCTGGTGACCGGCGGCGAGCAGTCCTACGGGCGGCGCGACCGCAAGCGCTTCACCGAGCACCTCACCGCGCTCGCCACCGCCGTCTGCACTCCCGGCCGGCCGGGGGCGGAAGCGGGCGAGGGCCCCGGCGCCGAGCTCTTCACCGCAGGGCTCTACGGGCTGGCCGAGCTGGCCCGCGAGCGCGGCGGACTCCATCTCGCCCTGCGCTCCGAGACCACGGTGAGGATCCTGGAGGCGGCCACCCACGCCCACGGCGCCGGCCGGACCGTGCGGAGCGCCACCGTCCCCGACCACCTCGCCTTCGCCGCCGAGCTGGAACGCGCGCTGCGCCCGCTCTCGCTCGACTGGTACGACCAGGAGAGCCTCGGCGCGGTCGATCTCTGCCATGCGGCCTCCGGCGGGGCGGCCGCCCTCCCGGGGCTCCTGGCCAAACGCTTCTTCGGGGTGCCGCTGCTGGTCACCGAGCACGGCGTCCCGCTGCGCGCGCACTACCTGGCCGCCGCGTCCGGCACCCCGTACGGAGCCCCCGTCCGCGCCCTCCTCGCCGCGTTCCACGGCCGCCTCGCCACCGAGATCTACCGGCAGGCCGCGCTCGTCACCCCCGGAAACACCCACGTCCGCCGCTGGCAGCAGCGCTGCGGAGCCGACCCCGCCAAGCAGCGCACCGTCTACCCGGGCATGGCCGCGGAGCGCTTCGGCCCGGTCGGCGAGGACGCCGAGCGGTTCGGCGCGGCGGGCGAGGACACCGAGGCGGACGGTTCCGACACGCTGGTCTGGGTCGGCCGGATCGAGCCCGCCAAGGACCTGATCGCCCTCCTCCACGCCTTCGCCGAGGTCCGCCGCGCCCGGCCCGACGCCCGGCTGCGGATCTTCGGTGCCCCGGCGGAGGGCGACGAGGCCGCCACCTACCTCGCGCACTGCACGGCCCTCGCCGCCCAGCTCTTCCCCGACGAGGCCACCGGCGCCCATACCGAGGGCAGCAGTCCGGTCACCTTCGAGGAGATCGGCGGCCCCGAGATCCCCGATCTCGCCGAGGCGTACGCGGCGGGCGGCGTGATCGTCCTCTCCAGCACCGTCGAGGGCTTCCCGGCCAGCCTCGTCGAAGCCATGTTCTGCGGCCGGGCCACCGTCTCCACCGACGTGGGCGCGGTCGTCGAAGTCATCGGCGGCACCGGACTGGTGGTCCCCCCGCGCAACCCCAGGGCGCTCGCGGACGCCTGTGTCGCGCTGCTGCGCGACCCCGAGCGCCGGGCCCGGCTGGGCGCCGCCGCCCGGGCTCGCGCGCTCGAACTCTTCACCGTCGAACAGAATCTCGCGGCATTTCGCGGCATTTACCTGGAGCTGATGGCGCACACCCCGGTGCGCCGGGAGGCCGACGCGGTGGACGCCCACGGCGACCCGCTGCCGTTCGCCACCCCGCCGGAGGCCCACCTCCTCGGCCACTGGACCCAGCCCGGGGCCCACCTCCGGCCGCCGGAGGAGGACCCCGCGGCCGCCGTACCCGGCTGGGCCGCCCCGCCCGGAGCCCGCCTGCCGGACCGGCCCGGCGAGCCCGAGCCGGAGCACACGCGGCAGCCGGAGCCCGAGGGCGTCTGCGCGGTCGCGGCAGGACTGCCGGGGGACGGCGATGCGTGACCACCCGCCCCTCGGTGACCCGGCCCCCCACGACCCGGCCCCCCACGGCCCGACGCTTCACGACCACGGAGACCTCCCGATGACCCGTCCGGACGACCCGGCGACGACCCCCGCTGCCGCCCCGGAGCGCCCGGCGGCGATTCCGCCCCGCGCCTCGGCCCGCCGTGCGTCGGCCGCCGCCGCCCGGCGGGGCCCGGCCGACCCGGTGAAATCCCTGCTGCACGACCACCGCGACCTGTGCGAACGGGCCGTGGACCCGCTGGAGATCGCCGCCGGCCTGGAGGCCCGCGGACTCACCGACCGCACCGCCGCCCGCTACCGCCACCGGGACGTCTTCGCCCTCGCCGAGGAGCTGTACGCCCGTATGCCGCCCCGGGCCCACGATCCCACCGCCGGAGGGACGGTGGGCCCCGGCCCCGACACCGACGCGCGGGCCGCCTGGACGCTCCTCGCCCTGCTCCCCGGGGCCGCCTGCCTCGCGACCGCCGGGGCGCTCCGGGTCACCGAGGGCGTCCTCGGCGACGGGGCGCGGGCCCTCGTCACCGTGGCCGGGGCGCTGCTCGCCTGCCTGGCGCTCCGGGCGTGCCTGGGCCGCGGCCCACTGAGAGCCCCCGAAGGGGCGGGCCGCGCCGGGATGTACGCCTGCTGGCTGCTCAGCTACTCGGTGTACGGCGAGGAGCTGCTCGCCCAGGTCATGACCGGCGGCCCGGACGGCCCGTGGGGCGGCAGCCCAGCCCCGCTGCTCGGCCTCGCCGCCGCCATCGCCCCGGCCGCCTGGTGCGCCCACCTCTTCACCGTCCGCGCCCACCGCAAACTGTCCGGCAGCCGCGCCCTGGAGGAGTTCGGCGCGGGCGTGCGCCCCCTGCTCCTGGCGGCCGTCTCCCTCTTCCTCACTGCGCTGCTGCCCCTGCTGTACCTGGCCGACCTCGGCCTCGGCGGGGGCGGCGTGCCGGTAGCGGCCGTCGCCCTCGGGGTGCTGTTCTTCCTGGCCCGGCTGCTCGCCGTACACGGGCTGCCCGAGCCGGGCACCGTCGCGCTTGCCGCCGCCTGTGCCGTCGAGGCCGCCGCTCCGGCCCTCGTCCTCGCCGCCCGACTCCCCGGTCTCGATCCCCTTGCCCAGCCTGTGGACGTCCTCGTCTCGGCAGGTGGGACAGGGGTCGTGTCCGCCCTCGCCTGCGGCGGGGGCGCGCTCGGGCTGCTGCTGTACGCCGCCCTCGCGCTCTCCCGGGCCTCCGCCCACACCCGGGCCTGAGGGACCCGGAGCCCGAGCCGCACCACCGCCCCCCTCACGTACCACCCCGCACCACTCCCGCGGAGCCGACGCCGCGGGCCCCGCCCGGCACCGTACGACCGACTGACTGACCTAGGAGAAACCCGCCATGACCCCCCAATCCCCCGCACCGGCAGTGAGCCGTCGGCACCGAGGCGGTGCGCGATGAGGGTGCTGCTGCTCGGAGCCAACGGATTCCTCGGCCGCTTCGTCGCCGACCGTCTCCTCGCCGACCCCGCCGTTCACCTCACGGCCCTCGGGCGCGGTGACGACGCAGACGTCCGGTTCGACCTCGCGGGCGGCAGCCCCGGGGCCCTCACCCGCTTCCTGGACGCCGTCCACCCCGGGGTCGTCGTCAACTGCGCGGGCGCCACCCGCGGCGGCGCCCGGGACCTCACCCGGCACAACACGGTCGCCGTCGCCACGGTCTGCGAGGCCCTGCGCCGCAGCGGCTGCGGGGCCCGGCTCGTCCAGGTCGGCTGCGCCTCCGAGTACGGGCCCTCGCAGCCCGGGTCCTCCACCGCCGAGGACGCGGTCCCGCGCCCCGGCGGCCCGTACGGCGTCAGCAAGCTCGCCGCCACCGAACTCGTCCTCGGCTCCGGCCTCGACGCCGTCGTCCTGCGGGTCTTCTCGCCGGTCGGCCCCGGCACCCCGGCCGGCTCCCCGCTCGGCCGGCTCGCCGAGGCCATGCGCCGGGCCATGCAGGCGGGCGACGGCGAGCTCAAGCTCAGCGGGCTCGGCGTGCAGCGGGACTTCGTCGACGTACGGGACGTGGCACGGGCCGTCCATGCCGCCTCGCTCTCCGCCGCCCAGGGCGTCGTCAACATCGGCACCGGGCGTGCCGTCCGCCTCCGTGACGCCGCTGCCGTGCTCGCCCGCGTCGCCGGCTACGCGGGCGCGCTCCACGAACTGGACTCACCCCCTCCGCGGCTGCCCATCGGGGCCCCCCGCACCTCCGCCGAGTCCGTCATGGAACACCTCTCCGCCACCCCGTCCCCGTATCCGGACGGCTGCGGCGCGTGGCAGCAGGCCGATGTCCGCACCGCGCGCGACCGGCTCGGCTGGCGGCCCCGGATCAACCTGGAGGAGTCCCTCGCGGACATCTGGATGGAGGCGGCGTGCCGTATCTGACCGCCCCCGCCGACGCCCGCAGGACCGCGGGCGGCGAACAGCTCGGCTTCGGTGTCCCGGGCTACGCCCACCCGCTGCTCGCCCCCGCCGAGTGGGCCGAGTTGGCCCGCCCCGGCACCCCGCTGCACTGGGCCGTCCTCAACATCGCCGACGGCCCCGGCTCCCGGCCCGACCCGCACTGCCTGGAGGCGGCGGGCCGGCTGCACAACGCCCGCGAGCGCGCCCTGCACGGCGAAGCCCCGGACGACGCCGTCCGTGCCTCCGGCGGCCGGCTGCTCGGCCACCTCGACCTGGCCCACGGCGAGCGGCCCTTCGAGGAGCTGATCGCGGACGCCCGGTCCTTCATCGACTGGTACCGCATCGGCGGCTTCTACCTCGCCCGCTGCCCCGCCGACCGCGCCCGTCTGGCCGCCGTACGGCGGCTCACCGGCACCCTGCACGCCCTGCTGGCGGAGAGCGACAGCGAGGACGGCGGGGGGCGCCTCGTGCTGGGGCACGGCACCCACCCGCACCCCGGGTACGCGGAGGCGGCCGATCAACTGGTCACCTTCCAGGGGCCGTGGACCGACTACCGCTGGTCCCAGGTGGCCGAGTGGACGGCCGACTACCCGCCGGAGCGGTTCGCCCACTTCGTCCACGGGGTCCCGCGCACCCACCTGGAGGAGGCCATGCGGGTCGCCCGCTGGCAGGGCGCCGGGACGATCTTCTTCACCGACCGGGACGACCGGGACGGGCAAACCGATCCATTCGCGACACTGCCCAGGTACTGGGACGAAATCGTCTCGCGGATCGGACCCGGTATCTCGGAATGAGGAGGGGCGTGGCAGTGTTACGAGGAGAACAACCGTACGTAGTCGACCGTAAGAAGTCGGTCTGCGTAGAATCCGACCACCTGCATTGTTGAGGTTCCTGTGTCGCTGCCACCCCTGGTCGAGCCCGCTGCCGAGCTCACCGTCGACGAGGTCCGCAGGTACTCCCGCCACCTGATCATCCCGGATGTCGGGATGGACGGACAGAAGCGCCTGAAGAACGCCAAGGTGCTGTGTGTCGGCGCCGGCGGCCTCGGCTCGCCGGCCCTGATGTACCTGGCCGCGGCCGGTGTCGGCACGCTCGGCATCGTGGAGTTCGACGAGGTCGACGAGTCGAACCTGCAGCGCCAGATCATCCACAGCCAGTCCGACATCGGCCGCTCCAAGGCGGAGTCCGCCAAGGACTCGGTGCTGGGCATCAACCCGTACGTCAACGTGGTCCTTCACGAAGAGCGGCTCGAAGCCGAGAACGTGATGGAGATCTTCGCGCAGTACGACCTGATCGTGGACGGCACGGACAACTTCGCCACCCGCTATCTCGTCAACGACGCGGCGGTGCTGCTGAACAAGCCGTACGTGTGGGGCTCGATCTACCGCTTCGACGGCCAGGCCTCCGTGTTCTGGTCCGAGCACGGCCCCTGCTACCGCTGCCTCTACCCGGAGCCCCCGCCGCCGGGCATGGTCCCCTCCTGCGCCGAGGGCGGCGTGCTGGGCGTGCTCTGCGCGTCCGTCGGCTCCATCCAGGTCACCGAGGCCATCAAGCTGCTCGCCGGGGTCGGCGACCCGCTGGTCGGCCGGCTGATGATCTACGACGCCCTGGAGATGCAGTACCGCCAGGTCAAGGTACGCAAGGACCCCGACTGCGCGGTCTGCGGCGAGAACCCCACCGTCACCGAACTCATCGACTACGAGGCCTTCTGCGGCGTCGTGTCCGAGGAGGCGCAGGAGGCGGCGCTCGGCGCGACGATCACTCCCAAGCAGCTCAAGGAGTGGATCGACGGCGACGAGAAGATCGAGATCATCGACGTCCGCGAGCCGAACGAGTACGAGATCGTCTCGATCCCCGGCGCGAAGCTGATCCCGAAGAACGAGTTCCTCATGGGCAACGCCCTCCAGGACCTCCCGCAGGACAAGCGCATCGTCCTGCACTGCAAGACCGGTGTCCGCAGCGCCGAGGTCCTCGCGGTTCTCAAGTCCGCGGGCTTCGCCGACGCGGTGCACGTCGGCGGCGGCGTGATCGGCTGGGTCAACCAGATCGAGCCCGAGAAGCCTGTCTACTAGTACCCGCACGACGTTCGAAGGGGCCGGTCCACACACCGCGGACCGGCCCCTTCGCCGTGCCGGAGGCCGTCCGCGGGTCTTCCCTCGTCCTTGGCGGTGACCAGGAGCCCGCGCCCGGCGCACTGGTCGTCGGCGGGCGGCTCAGCCGCAGACCGTGCCGGACTTCGGGACGCGGCCGTTCAACAGGTAGCCGTCGACGGCCCGTTGCACGCACGCGTCCTTGCTGTTGTAGGCCCCGTGGCCCTCGCCCTTGTACGTCAGCTCCACGCCGACGCCCTTGCCGAGCTGCTGCACCATCGCCTTCGCGCCGGCGTACGGGGTCGCCGGGTCACCGGTGTTGCCGATGACCAGGATCGGCGCGGACCCGGTGGCGCTGACGTCCGGGGTCTCCCAGGCGCCCGCCACCGGCCAGCCGGTGCAGCTCATCAGCCCCCAGCCCAGGTACTCGCCGAACAGCGGGGACGCCTTGCGGAACTCGGGCAGTGCCGCCTTCGTCTGCTCCAGGGTGAACCGCTGCTTGGAGTCGGCGCAGTTGATGGCGATGTTGGCGGCGTTGGAGTTGTCGTACCGCCCGTCCTCCGAGCGGCCGTTGAGGGAGTCGGCCAGGGCGAGCAGCAGCCCGCCGTTCCCGCCGCCCGCCTCGTCCAGGCCCTGTTCCAGCAGCGGCCAGGTCTCCTGGGAGTAGAGCGCGGACGCGATACCGGTGGTGGCCAGCGTCTGCGTCAGGGCCCGGTCGCCGAGCCCGTCGACGGGCTCCTCCTCCAGCTCGCCCAGAAGATCGGCGATGCCCTGCTCGACCTCCTGCGGGGTGGCCCCGGGCAGGGCGCAGTCGTCGCGCTCCGCGCAGTCCTTCGTGAAGTTGTCCAGGGCGAGCTGGAACCCCTCGGCCTGGCCGAGGGAGGACTGCTCGGCGTTCTTCGTGGGGTCGACCACCGCGTCGAAGACCGCCCGGCCGACCTTGTCCGGGAAGAGGTGGGCGTACACGCCGCCCAGTTCGGTGCCGTACGAGATGCCGAAGTAGTGCAGCTTGTCGTCGCCCAGCACCGTACGCAGCAGGTCCATGTCGCGGGCGGCGTTCGTCGTGCCCACGAAGGGGAGTTCGGGGCCGGAGTTCTCCTCGCAGTCCGCGATGAAGTCTCTCTGCCCCTGGACGAACTGCTTCTCCTCGGCCGCGTCGTCCGGGGTGGAGTCCTCCTGGTAGAAGGCGTCCAACTGGGCGTCGTCCGCGCACTGGACGCCCTCGCTGCGGCCGACCCCGCGCGGGTCGAAGCTCACCAGGTCGTAGCGGGTGCGGAGTCTGTCGTACTCGGTGCCGAACGCGGGCAGCGTCGCGACGCCGGACGCGCCGGGGCCGCCGAAGTTGAACACCAGCGAGCCGATCCGCCGCTGCTGGTCCTTCGCCTCGGCCCGGACCAGAGCCAGTTCGATCGTGCGGCCGTCCGGCTTCGCGTAGTCGAGGGGTACGTCCATGAAGGAGCACTCCCACACCACACCGCCGGGCAGCGGGGACGGTGACTCGCCGCCGCCCTGCGCCGTGTTCGGGGGAGGGCAGGGGGACCACTCCAGCTTCTGCGAGGACAGGTCGTCGGCGGTGGCCGTCGGTGAGGCGGTCGATGCCCCGGTGGGCGTCGAGGCCCCCTCCCCGTCGCCGTCGTCCGAACAGGCCGCCAGCGGGAGCAGCACGGTGGCGGTGGCGGCGAGGGCGGCGGCACGCAGAGCGGGGGAAGTCCTCATGTCCCCATCGTGCGGCGGGCCGCCGGGGAGCGCGGCCGGGCGCGGTCCATGCGGGTGGCGGCGGGGCCGGTGCCGCACCGGCAGCCGGGCGGGCGCGGTCCGCGCGGGGGTGAGCGGCTCAGCCGCCGAGCGGGCACCATCGCTCCCGTCGGCCCGGGCCGGATCACCGCGCGACCTCGCGGGCCGGCTCGGCCCTCCGGTTACAGCTCGCCCTTGCGGGTCAGCTGGTTGAAGGCGAGCCACCCCGGCAGCACCGGCAGCCACAGCGTCATCACGCGGTACAGCAGCACCGCGGGCGCCGCGACCTCCTTCGGCAGCCCGACCGCGATCAGGCCCAGCGTCAGGGCCCCCTCGACCGCACCCATACCGCCCGGCGTCGGGGCGGCCGAGCCGAGGGCGTTCCCGGCGAGGAAGACCACCGCGATGCTCGCGTAGCTCAGCTGGGGGACGTCCGGCCCGCTGAACGCCCGGATCGAGGCGTCCAGGCAGAGCACGAACAGGCCGGTCAGCAGCAGCATGCCGCCGATGCCGGTGAGCAGCTTCTGCGGCCGCTGCACCACGTCCAGCATGCGGGGCACGACCCCGGCGAACAGCGAGCGCACCCGGGTCACCACGAACTTCCGCAGGAACGGGATCGCCGTCACCACCAGCACCAGCACCGCGACCGTCAGCAGACCCGCGATCACGGTCCGGGACGGGGTCAGCGAGTCCGGTGTCTTCTCCGTACCCGTGAGATAGCCGAACAGCGCCAGCAGCATGATGTGGGCGCCGAGCCCGAAGAGCTGCGACGCGCCGACGCTCGCCACCGCGAGACCGGGGCGCACCCCGGCCCGCTGGAGGAAGCGGGTGTTCAGCGCCACGCCCCCGACCGCGGCGGGCGCCACGATCTTCACGAACGAGCCGGCCACCTGCGCCTGCACGGTCTTCAGGAACGGCACCCGCTCGGGCACGAAGCCCAGCAGGCTCATCGCCGCCGCCACATAGCTCAGCGCCGAGAAACCGAGGGCGGCCGCCACCCAGCCCCACTCCGCCTGCTCCACGACCGTCCCGAAGTCGGCCTGGGTGACCTGCGAGATCAGGAAGTACGCGGCGATGGCCCCGGCGATGAAGCTGAACAGGGTGCGCGGCTTGATCCGCTCCAGACGGACCGGTTCGACCGGGGCCTGTGGGCGGATCAGCAGCACCTGACGGCGGATCTGGGCGAGCAGATCCTCCTCGCGGGCCTCCTCCAGCGCATCGTCGATGGCGCGCTTCTCGGCCTGCTTCTCGGTGCGCAGCGACTTCCGCTCGGCCTTGGACTCGGCCTTGGACCCGGCCGCGGGGCTGCCCGCCGTCTGCTCGGCCTTCGCCTGCTCCGCCCGCGCCTGCTTGGCCGCCTGCGAGGCCTCCACCACCGCCTCCCGCTCGCGCTGCGAACGCTCGCGGGCGATCCGGCGCAGCGTCGCCCGCGTGGAGCGGCTCAGCGCGATCGGCTGGAGCAGCGGCAGGCAGTCCGCCACCGCGTCCGGGCCGAGCACGGCCAGCGCCCCGGCGACCGACCGCTCGGCCCCCACCCGCAGCCCCAGCGTGGTCAGCAGCTGGGCCACGTCCATCCGCAGCACCAGATCGCCCGCGGCGATCTCGCCGCCGCGCAGATCCGTCACGAACGCCCTGCCGGAACGATCCACCAGGAGCGCGTCGCCGGTCAGCCTGCGGTGCGCGATCCGCCGCGACTGGAGGGCCTTCACCTGACGCCAGGCGCTGCGCACCAGATCGTCGGTGATCTCCTCGTCCTCCATCTGGTCCAGCGACCGGCCGCCGATGTGCTCGTAGACCAGCATCACCGCGTCGGGACCCAGCTCGGATGTGGCGATCAGCTTGGGCGCGTTCGCCCCGGCGGCGATCGCCGCGTACGCGAGCAGCGCCTCCTGCTCCAGCGCCTGGCGCAACGACTGGATCGAGCGCCGCTGGGTGAGCGTACGCAGCGTGATCCGCCGCCAGGTCCGGTAGAAGAACCCCTGGGCCTGCTGTTCCCGGTCGACGACGGTGACGTCCAGCGGCGGCCCGTCCTCCAGCGTGACCAGATAGCGCCGCCCCCGGTCGCCCTGGTCGGCGTTGTCCTTGTCCGGGGTGTCCTCGGTGCGCATCGCCGCGACCGGACGGAAGCCCACGTGCCGCAGACCCGCCATCAGGTGCTGGCCGGTGGGGCGGACGTTCGGCGAGCCGACCGCGTACAGCGTCCCGTACGCCACCGTCCAGCCGATCAGCACGGTGAGGATGATCGAGAACGGGGTGGTGTACCCGCCGACCAGCATCGCGAACGCGTCGAGCAGCAGCACCACCCACAGCACCACGCGCCAGCGCGGCCGCCGGGCCATCCCGACCGCCGTCATGTACGCGATGACGGGCGCGAGATAGCCGTGCACCGGGTCGGTCAGGCCGCCGGCCGTCTGCGGCTGGGTCAGCGCGTCCTGGATGGTGCCGGGGGCGGTCCGCGAGACCCAGAGGTCGGTCGCGAGCGTCACCCCGTGGGCGAGGACGGCGGCGAGCACCCCGTCCGCGATGCGCAGCCCGTCACGTTTGATGAGGCGTTCGATGGCGAAGGCGACCGGGACCAGCAGCACGGCGATGCTGGACACCAGACCGGCGATCTTGATCAGGAGATCGGGCGCCTGCTCGGTGCCCTTGGAGATGTCGTCCTCGAGGCCGGTGGTGGTGCCCTGGGCGAAAGCGGCGATCGAGAACAGCACCGCGATCGCGAGCACCCCGATGAGCAGCCGCATCAGGTCGGAGGGGCGGTGCACCCGGGCGGGGAGCAGCGGCTCGTCCCCCGAGACGCGGTCGGTCAGCGCGGCCTCGGCGGAGGCGAGCGTCGAGCCGGCCAGATGTCCGGTGGTGGACGCCGTGGGGCCGTCGGCACGGGACGGCCCGGCGGTGGCGCCGGGCGACGCGGAGGAGTCGGGAGCACTCTGCGGGCGCTCCCCGGCATCGGAGGCGTCCGCCGCCTTCGGTGGCTGCACGCCCTGCTCCTTCGTCGCCTCTGGTTCGTCTTCGTGTTCTGGTATCACCGGTCACCGCCCGCATGATGGTGGCACGGCCCGTAGACAGAGGGGGGCATCAGGGTGCATCGCACGGGCGCGGGAAGCGCAACATACGCTCCTTTGCCCCCGCGTGCACGCTGTGTACCCGGACGGGCACCGTTTCGGCCGGGCTGTCGGTGGCGTACGGCAGGATGGGGCGGATGAGCCAGGACCAGACGGACGGGGGCGGCTCCGGCACCGCTCCGCCCGGAGCCGGACCGCCGGAGTACCCGGAGCTGCCGGAGTACGCGGAGCGCGTCCTCGACGTGGCCGAGCTGATCCCGCCCGGCCGGGTGATGACGTACGGCGACATCGCGGAGTGGCTGGGCGAGGGCGGCCCCCGCCAGGTCGGCCGGGTCATGGCGCTGTACGGGTCGGCCGTGCCGTGGTGGCGCGTCGTCCGCGCCGACGGGACGCTGCTCCCCGCCCACGAGCTGCGGGCGCTGGACCACTACCGTGCGGAGTCCACCCCGCTCCGCGAGGCGTCCCGCCACGCGGAGGGACACATCCCGCGCGTCGACATGCGGCGCGCCCGCTGGGACGGCGGCGGGCACCCGGGCGGCACGGGCGACGACGGCGCGGGCGGTGCCGGCGGCGACGCGAAGGAGAAGGGCGGTCCGGGCGACGGCGGGCCGGGCGAGAAAGCTCACACCTGACAGCTTCCGCCATGCGCCCCCGGCAGCAGCGGCCCGACGCGGCCACGTACGTGACGAGGGACGCAGCGCAGCCGCCGCCTCCCGCGCCACCGCTGGCGTAGCGTCGTCATCGCGCGGCACGCTCCGCCCCTCTCCTCGGGCCGTCCCGACTGCCCCGAACCTGTTCCTCATCACCTGTACACCCACCAGGACCGGCGATCCACGTGAGTTCCTCCTCCACCCGGCACAGTCCGCGCCGTGAGTCACGGCCGCGGACCACGGGTGCGTACCGACTGGTGCGTACTCCGCCGGGATCCGTGGTGCCCCCCCTCCTGGACGCAGGCCAGCGCGCGGTGGTTGATCACCCCGGCGGCCCGCTGCTGGTCCTCGCCGGACCCGGCACCGGCAAGACCACCACCCTCGTCGAATCCGTCGCGGCCCGGGTGAACCGGGGCGGCGACCCCGCCCGCATCCTCGTCCTCACCTTCAGCCGCAAGGCCGCCGTCGAACTGCGCGACCGGATGGCGGCCCGCCTCGGGGCGGCCCGGGGTCCGCAGGCCACCACGTTCCACTCGTACTGCTACGCCCTGGTCCGGGCCCACCAGGACGCCGACCTGTTCGCCGATCCGCTGCGCCTGCTCTCCGGGCCCGAGCAGGACGTCACCGTCCGCGAACTGCTCGCGGGCCAGCTCGACCTGGAGAAGGAGGGCCTGGCCCAGGTCCGCTGGCCGGACGAGCTGCGCGCCTGCCTGACCACGCGCGGTTTCGCCGACGAGGTGCGCGCCGTGCTGGCCCGCAGCCGTGAGCTGGGCCTCGGCCCGGACGCGCTGGCCGACTTCGCCCGCCGCACCGGCCGCCCCGACTGGAGTGCGGCGGCCCAGTTCCTCGCCGAGTACCTCGACATCCTCGACGCCCAGGGCGTCCTGGACTACGCCGAGCTGGTGCACCGCGCGGTCCTGCTCGCCGAGCGCCCCGAGGTGGCCGCGGAGCTGGCCGGCCGGTACGACGCGGTGTACGTCGACGAGTACCAGGACACCGACCCCGCCCAGGTGCGCCTGCTGCACGCGCTGGCCGGGAACCGGGGGCGCGCTCCAAAGCACGCCCGTGGGCACGGCGAGGGTGAGGGTGGGAACCGGGAGGGCGCGCGCGCCGGGCGGACGTTGATCGCCTTCGGCGACCCCGACCAGTCGATCTACACGTTCCGGGGTGCCGATGTGAACGGCATCCTCGACTTCCCGGACACCTTCCGCCGGGCGGACGGGACCCCCGCGCCCGTGGGCGTGCTCACCACCTCGCGCCGCTCCGGGGCCGGACTGCTGGCGGCGACCCGGCTGCTCACCCGCCGGATGCCGTTGAACCGGCTGCCCGCCGACACGGTCCGCGCCCACCGCGAGCTGCACGCCGTCCGGGACGGCGGCCGCGTCGAGACGTACACCTACCCGACCGCGTCCACGGAGCTGGAGAACATCGCGGACCTGCTGCGCCGCGCCCACCTGGAGGAGGGGGTTCCGTGGCAGGAGATGGCCGTGCTGGTACGGGCCGGAGGCCGCTCGCTGCCCGCCGTCCGCCGCGCCCTCACCTCCGCCGGCGTTCCCCTGGAGGTCGACGGCGACGACCTCCCGCTGCGCCACGAACCGGCCGTCGCCCCGCTGCTGACGGCCCTGCGGGCGGTGGCGACGGCAGCGCTGCCCCCACCTTCCCCGGAGCCGGAGGCGGATCAGGGCGGGAGCGCGGCACCCTCCTGGCTCGACACCGAGACCGCCCTCTCTCTCCTCACCTCCCCGCTCGGCTCCATGGACGCCGCCGACCTGCGCCGCCTCGGCCGCGCCCTGCGCGACGAGGAGCGCGCCGCCGGGATCCGGGTCCCCGCCCCCTCCGACGAGCTGCTGGCCCGCGCCCTCGCCGAGCCCGAACGCCTCGTCACCCACGACCCGGCGTACGCCCACGGCGCGCAGCGCCTCGGCGCGCTCCTGCGCCACTCCCGCGAGCTCCTGGAGGGCGGCGGCACCGCCGAGGAGGCCCTGTGGACCCTGTGGAACGGCACCCCCTGGCCCGGCAGGCTGGAGCGGGCCGCGCTGCGCGGCGGGGCGGGCGGCCGCAACGCCGACCGCGACCTCGACGCGGTGTGCGCCCTGTTCGACACGGCCGCCCGCGCCGAGGAGCGCACCGGCGGGCGCGGGGCCCTCAACTTCCTGGAAGAGGTCGACGCCCAGGACATCGCCGCCGACACCCTCTCCCGGCGGACCGCCCGCCCCGACGCCGTACGACTGATGACCGCCCACCGCTCCAAGGGCCTGGAGTGGCGGCTCGTCGTCGTCGCCGGGGTCCAGGAAGGGCTCTGGCCCGACCTCCGCCGCCGGGGCTCCCTCCTGGAGGCGGACCGGATCGGCCGCGACGGGCTCGCCGAACCCCTCACGCCCGGCGCCCTCCTCGCCGAGGAGCGCCGCCTCTTCTACGTCGCCGCCACCCGCGCCCGCGAGCGCCTGATCGTCACCGCCGTGAAGGCCCCCGCCGACGACGGCGACCAGCCCTCCCGCTTCCTCACCGAACTGGGCGTCGAACCCCGCGACGTCACCGGCCGCCCGCGCCGCCCCCTCGCCGTCGCCGCGCTCGTCGCCGAGCTGCGCGCCACCACCGTCGACCCGGCCGCGTCCGAGGCGCTGCGCGAGGCCGCCGCCCACCGCCTCGCCCGGCTCGCCGCGCTCGCCGACGACGAGGGGCAGCCGCTGGTGCCCGCGGCCCACCCGTACCGCTGGTGGGGGCTGGAGGAGCCGACCCGCTCCGCCGTCCCGCTGCGCGACCGCGACCAACCCGTCACCCTCTCCGGCTCCGCCCTGGACCAGCTCGCCAACACCTGCGCCCTCCAGTGGTTCCTGGGCCGCGAGGTGAAGGCCGACGCCCCGGCGACCGCCGCCCAGGGGTTCGGCAACGTCGTCCACGTCCTCGCCGACGAGGTCGCCTCCGGCCGGACCCCCGCCGACCTGGACGTCCTGATGGAGCGCCTGGACTCCGTCTGGAACGGCCTCGCTTTCGACGCCCCCTGGAAGTCCGAGCAGGAGAAGGAGCACGCCCGCGCCGCCCTGGAACGCTTCCTCAACTGGCACGTCCTGGACCGGGGCGGCCGGACCCCCACCGCGAGCGAGCACGACTTCGACGTGACGCTGGAGGCGGGGGAGTACGCCGTCCGCATCCGGGGCTCCATGGACCGGGTCGAGCGGGACGCCGAGGGCCGGGCGTACGTCGTCGACTTCAAGACCGGCAAGGGCACCCCCACCAAGGACGAGGTCGCCGCCCACCCCCAGCTCGCCGTCTACCAGCTCGCCGTCCGCGAGGGCGCGGTCGACGAGGTCTTCGACGGCACCCGCCCGGAGCCGGGCGGCGCCGAACTGGTCCAGCTCCGTCAGCCCGCCCCCAAGAAGGAGGGCGGCGACGCCTTCCCCAAGGTCCAGGCCCAGGAACCGCCTGCGGGGGAGTGGGTCTCCGATCTGCTCGCCACCGCCGCCGGGAAGGTCCTGGACGAACGGTTCACGCCCACCACCGGAACCCACTGCTCCCACTGCACCTTCCGGTCCTCGTGCAGCGCACAGCCGGAGGGACGCCAGGTGGTGGAGTAGCCGCCCGCGTCCGGTGCGGGCCGGGTTGTCGGCGGTCCCGGTTACCGTTGTCCGGGTGTCCCCACGCATCACCGATCCCGAGCAGCTCAAGGAGCTCCTCGGGATTCCGTTCACCCCGGAGCAGACGGCCTGCATCATCGCGCCGCCCGCCCCGCAGGTGATCGTGGCCGGAGCCGGGTCGGGCAAGACCACGGTGATGGCCGCCCGCGTGGTCTGGCTGGTGGGCACCGGACAGGTCGCGCCCGAGCAGGTCCTCGGCCTCACCTTCACCAACAAGGCGGCGGGCGAGCTGGCCGAGCGCGTCCGCAAGGCGCTGATCGCCGCCGGGGTCACCGACCCCGACGTCATCGACCCGGACAACCCCCCGGGCGAGCCCACCATCTCCACCTACCACGCGTTCGCCGGCCGCCTCCTCACCGAGCACGGCCTGCGCATCGGCCTGGAGCCCTCCACCCGCCTCCTCGCCGACGCCACCCGCTACCAGCTGGCGGCGAAGGTGCTGCGCGAGGCCCCGGGCCCGTATCCGACGCTCACCCGGTCCTTCTCCACCCTGGTCAGCGATCTGCTCGCGCTCGACGGGGAGCTGTCCGAACACCTCGTACGGCCGGGGACGCTGGAGACGTACGACACCGAACTGCTGCGGGAGCTGGCCACCGCCAAGCTCAGCAACGCCGACCTGCGCAAGATCCCCGAGGCCGCCGAGGCCCGCCGCTCGCTCCTCGGCCTCACCGAGCGCTACCGGGCCGCCAAGCGCAGCCGGGACCTGCTGGACTTCGGCGACCAGATCGCGCTGTCCGCCGAGCTGGCCCTGACCCGGCCGGAGGTCGGCAGGATCCTGCGGGAGGAGTTCCGGGTCGTCCTCCTCGACGAGTACCAGGACACGTCGGTGGCCCAGCGGCTGCTGCTCTCGGCGCTGTTCGGCAGTGGTACGGAGTCCGGAGCGGGCGGCCACGCGGTGACCGCCGTGGGCGACCCCTGCCAGGCGATCTACGGCTGGCGCGGCGCGTCCGTCGCCAACCTCGACGACTTCCCCGAGCACTTCCCGCACGCCGACGGCACCCCCGCCACCCGCTACAGCCTCAGCGAGAACCGGCGCAGCGGCGGCCGTCTCCTCCAGCTCGCCAACGGCCTCGCCGCCCCGCTGCGCGCGATGCACGAGGGGGTCGAGGCGCTGCGCCCCGCGCCGGGCGCCGAGCGCGACGGCGTGGTCCGCTGCGCCCTCCTCCGTACGCACACCGAGGAGATCGACTGGCTCGCAGACTCCCTCGCCCACCTCGTGCGCACCGGCACCCCGCCCGGCGAGATCGCCGTCCTGTGCCGTACCGCCGGGGACTTCCCCGAGATCCAGGCGGCCCTGGTCGCCCGGGACATCCCGGTCGAGGTCGTCGGCCTCGCCGGACTGCTCCACCTGCCCGAGGTCGCGGACCTGGTCGCCGTCTGCGAGGTCCTCCAGGACCCGGGGGCCAACGCCTCGCTGGTCCGCCTCCTGACCGGACCGCGCTGGCGCATCGGCCCCCGCGACCTCGCGCTCCTCGGCCGCCGCGCCCGCCTCCTGGTGCACCGGGCCGGCCACGCGGGCGACGCCGACGCGGACCAGCGGCTCGCGGAGGCCGTCGAGGGCACGGACCCGGCCGAGGTGATATCGCTCGCGGACGCGCTGGACACCTTCCTGATCGCGGGGGACGCGGCCGACGACGGGCTGCCCTTCTCCGCCGAGGCCCGCGTCCGCTTCGCCCGTCTCGCCCGGGAGCTGCGCGACCTGCGCCGCTCGCTCGCGGACCCACTGATGGATGTGCTCCACCGGGTCCTGGCCGCCACCGGTCTGGAGGTCGAGCTGTCCGCGTCCCCGCGGGCGCTGGCCGCCCGCCGCCGCGAGACCCTCGCCAACTTCCTGGACACAGCCGTCCGGTTCGCCTCGCTGGACGGCGAGGCGTCGCTGCTCGCCTTCCTCGGCTTCCTGCGGACCGCCGCGCAGTACGAGAAGGGGCTCGACAACGCGCTGCCCGGCGGCGAGAACACCGTCAAGGTGCTGACCGCCCACAAGTCCAAGGGCCTGGAGTGGGACGTCGTCGCCGTCCCCGGGCTGGTCACCGGCCAGTTCCCCAGCGGCCAGTCCCGGGACGCCTGGACCGCCCAGGCCAAGGTGCTCCCGCACGCCCTGCGCGGCGACGCCGCGACGCTCCCGGCTCTGGAAACGTACGACGCCAAGGGGATCAAGGCGTTCAAGGAGGAGATGAAGGAGCACCAGCACACGGAGGAACTGCGCCTCGGCTACGTCACCTTCACCCGCCCCCGCTCCCTCCTCCTCGGCTCCGGCCACTGGTGGGGCCCGTCCCAGAAGCGGACACGCGGCCCGTCCGCCTTCCTGGAGGCGCTGTACGAGCACTGCGCCGCGGGCCACGGCGAGATCGAGGCGTGGGTGGACGAGCCCGCCGAGGACGAGGAGAACCCGGCCCTCGCGGAGCGCGACGCCGACCTGGCCTGGCCGCTCCCGCTCGACGCCGACGCCCTGGCCCGCCGCCGCGCCGCCCGCGACACGGTGCTGGCCCACCTGGAGCGCATGGCCGTCCAGGGGGAGAAGCGGGCGACGGCGTACGGGCCCGACCCCCGTGACGTACCGGCGTTCGAGGACGACGTACCGCTTCACGAGGGCGCGTTCGACGACGTACCGCCCGACGAGGACTGGGACTGGGACGCGCTTCCCGCCGAACGCCCCCCGGAGACCGCCCCGGACACGGCGGACACGACCCCGCACACCGAGCCCGCCCCGCACATCCCGGCCGCCCGCCACCCGCGGGAGGACCCCAAGGAGCGGCCGGCCCCGGAAGACCCGGCCGACCGGCTCACCCCCGAGGAGGCCCGCACCCTCGCCTCCTGGGACCGGGACCTGGACTCCCTCGCCGGAGAGCTGCGCCGCGCCCGCGCCACCGTGCGCGAGGTGGTCATCCCCGCCGCCCTCTCCGCCACCCAGCTGCTCCGCCTCGCCGAGGACCCCGACGCCTTCGCCCAGGAGCTGGCCCGCCCCATGCCCCGCCCGCCGCAGCCTGCCGCCCGCCGGGGCACCCGGTTCCACGCCTGGGTCGAGTCCCGGTACGAGGAGCTGCCACTGCCCATGCTCGGCCCCGACGAGCTGCCCGGCGGCGACGAGAGCGACGCCGAGATCGCCGACGAGCGGGACCTCGCCGAGCTGAAGGAGGCGTTCGAGCGCACCGCGTACGCCCGGCGCACGCCCTACCGGGTGGAGACCCCCTTCCAGATCACCCTGGCGGGCCGGGTGGTCCGGGGCCGGATCGACGCCGTCTACCGCACGGGCGACACCTACGAGATCGTCGACTGGAAGACCACCCGCCACCGCACCGCCGACCCGCTCCAGCTCGCCGTCTACCGGCTGGCCTGGGCCGAGCTGCACGATCTGCCGCTCGACGCGGTCACCGCCACCTTCCTCTACGTACGCACGGGCGAGACCGTCCGTCCGCGGGGACTGCCCGGCCGGGCCGAGCTGGAGCGGATCCTGCTGGACGAGCCGGACCCCGGGGACGGATAGGCTCAGGAGCATGAGCGAGACCCCGGACAGCGCCGTCCGTACGTACACCGAACAGCACCGCGCCGCCTTCCTCGACGACCTCGCCGAGTGGCTGCGCATCCCCTCCGTGTCCGCGCAGCCGGAGCACGACGGCGACGTACGGCGCAGCGCCGAGTGGCTGAGCGCCAAGCTCAAGGAGACCGGTTTCCCGGTCGCCGAGATCTGGGAGACCCCCGGCGCCCCGGCGGTCTTCGCCGAGTGGCCCAGCGAGGACCCCGGGGCCCCGACCGTCCTGGTCTACGGCCACCACGACGTACAGCCCGCCGCCCGCGAGGACGGCTGGGCGACCGACCCCTTCGAGCCGGTGATCCGGGACGGCCGGATGTACGGGCGCGGCGCCGCCGACGACAAGGGGCAGGTGTTCTTCCACACCCTGGGCGTCCGCGCCCACCTCGCCGCGACCGGCCGCACCACCCCCGCCGTCAACCTCAAGCTGCTGATCGAGGGCGAGGAGGAGTCCGGCTCCCCGAACTTCCGCGCCCTGACCGAGCAGCACGCCGACCGGCTCGCCGCCGACGCGGTGATCGTCTCGGACACCGGCATGTGGGACGAGGACACCCCGACCGTCTGCACCGGCATGCGCGGCCTCGCCGAGTGCGAGATCCAGCTGTACGGGCCCGCCCAGGACATCCACTCCGGATCGTTCGGCGGGGCCGTCCCCAACCCGGCCACCGAGATCGCCCGGCTGGTCGCCGCCCTCCACGACGAGGACGGGAAGGTCGCGATCCCGGGCTTCTACGACGGGGTCACCGACCTCACCGACACCGAGCGGGCCCTCTTCGCCGAGCTGCCCTTCGACGAGGCCACCTGGCTGCGCACCGCGAAGTCGGGCGTCGCGGCTGGCGAGGCCGGGTACTCCACGCTGGAGCGCGTCTGGGCCCGCCCCACCGCCGAGGTCAACGGCATCGGCGGCGGCTACCAGGGCGCCGGAAGCAAGACGATCATCCCCTCCTCCGCCCTGGTGAAGATCAGCTTCCGGCTGGTCGACGGCCAGGACCCCGACGACGTACAGAAGACCGTCCGCGCCTGGGTGGAGTCCCGCATCCCAACGGGCATCCGCCACCGGATCGCCTTCCAGCCCGCCACCCGCCCCTGTCTGACCCCGCTGGACCACCCCGCCCTCCAGGCCGTGGCCCGCGCGATGGGCCGGGCCTTCGGAAGCAGGATCCTCTTCACCCGGGAAGGAGGCTCGGGCCCGGCCGCCGATCTCAGGGACGTCCTCGGCGCCCCCGTCCTCTTCCTCGGCATCTCCGTACCCTCCGACGGCTGGCACGCCCCCGACGAGAAGGTCGAGCTGGACCTGCTGCTCAAGGGCGTGGAGACGACCGCCCACCTGTGGGGCGAACTGGCCACGGCGCTCGGCCGATGAACCCCGCCCCACCTCCGTACATCCGATCCACCCAGGGGGAGTAGGAAGCACCTGTGAGCACCTTCGACAACGCCACCGCAGACCGCCCGATCGGCCTCACCGCACCGAGCGGCATCGACCGCGCGGCACACCACCGTCTCGACGAGGCATGGCTGGCCGTGGCGTGGAGCCACCCGACGACCCGCGTCTTCGTCGTCTCCGGCGGGCAGGTGCTGATCGACGACACCCCCGACGGGGGCACCGAGATCGTCATGACCCCGGCCTTCGAGGCCCCGGTCACCGAGACCCACCGGTACTTCCTCGGCACCGACGAGGACGGCGTCAGCTACTTTGCGCTCCAGAAGGACTCGCTGCCCGGCCGCATGGACCAGTCGGCCCGCCCGGCCGGACTCCGCGAGGCGGGCCTGCTCCTCGGCCCCCGGGACGCGGGGCTGATGGTGCACGCCGTCGCCCTGGAGAACTGGCAGCGGCTCCACCGCTTCTGTTCCCGCTGCGGCGAGCGCACCGTCATCGCGGCGGCCGGCCACATCCGCCGCTGCCAGGCCTGCGGGGCCGAGCACTACCCGCGCACCGACCCGGCGGTCATCATGCTGGTCACCGACGACCAGGACCGGGCGCTGCTGGGCCGCCAGGTGCACTGGCCCGAGGGCCGTTTCTCCACGCTCGCCGGGTTCGTCGAGCCGGGGGAGTCGATCGAGCACTCCGTGGCCCGGGAGGTGTTCGAGGAGGCCGGGATCACGGTCGGCGAGGTCGAGTACATCGCCAGCCAGCCGTGGCCGTTCCCCTCCAGCCTGATGCTCGGCTTCATGGCGCGGGCCACCTCCTTCGACATCACCGTCGACGGTGAGGAGATCGAGGAGGCCCGCTGGTTCTCCCGCGAGGACCTCACCGCCGCCTTCGAATCCGGCGAGATCATGCCCCCGTTCGGCATCTCCATCGCGTCCCGCCTGATCGAGCTCTGGTACGGCAAGCCGCTCCCGAAGCCCGGGGCCGTGAAGCGGACCACCTGAGGTCCGCGCCCCGCCCGGACACACGACTGCCCCCGGCGGTGCCGGGGGCAGTGGTACGCGCGACAGGCGGCGGATCAGGCGGCGAGGGCCTGCTTCACCTGGGCGAGCGAGGGGTTCGTCATGACCGACTCGGTGCCCGAGGGGGCCACGATCAGCAGGGTGGGGACCGTCTGGTTTCCGCCATTCGCCTTCTCGACGAACGCGGCCGACTCCGGGTCGTGCTCGATGTTGACCTCGTTGTACGCGATGCCCTCGCGGTCCATCTGGCTCTTCAGCCGACGGCAGTAGCCGCACCAGGTGGTGCTGTACATCGTCACAGTGCCCGCCATGTCGCTGGCGCTCCTTCGTCTCGTCCGTACCGCTGCGCGGCCGGCAGCGTCACCTGCGGACCGGCCGCTCATCGCAGCGCTCCCGCAGAACAAGGGAACGTACGGGAGGCGGCCACCATTCCCGCGACGCCGGCACGAGCCCCGCGACCGGCCGCTTTTCGCCTGCCCGGACCGGCTCCGGGACCGCTTCGGGACCGCTCGTGGACTGCTCCGGGACCGGTTTCGCGGCGGGCTTCGCACCGCCCGCCCCGGTATGACGAACAGCCCACACCTGTGGACGACCGCCGCCTCCGCCCCCGGGGACCTGGCAGCATGGCGGGGTGACAGCAGCAACGCACTCCACCCTCTTCCCGCAGGTACCCGAGACCCCGGACGCCGTGCTCGACGGGCTCGACCCCGAGCAGCGCGAGGTGGCGCTCGCCCTGCACGGACCGGTGTGCGTGCTGGCCGGAGCCGGGACGGGCAAGACCCGCGCGATCACCCACCGCATCGCGTACGGCGTGCGGGCGGGCATCCTCCAGCCCGCCACGGTCCTCGCCGTCACGTTCACCAACCGGGCCGCCGGAGAGATGCGCGGCCGCCTCCGCCAGCTCGGCGCGACCGGCGTCCAGGCGCGGACCTTCCACTCCGCCGCGCTTCGGCAGCTCCAGTATTTCTGGCCGAAAGCAGTCGGTGGCGAGCTGCCCCGGCTGCTGGAGCGGAAGGTGCAGCTCGTCGCCGAGGCCGCCGCCCGCTGCGAGCTCCGGCTCGACCGCACCGAGCTGCGGGACGTCACCGGCGAGATCGAGTGGGCCAAGGTCACGCAGACCGTCCCCGCCGACTACGCGGCGGCCGTCGCCAAGGCCCAGCGGGACGCCCCCCGGGACCCGGCGGTCCTCTCCCAGATCTACTCCACGTACGAACAGCTCAAGCGCGACCGCTCGGTGATCGACTTCGAGGACGTGCTGCTGCTGATGGTCGGCATCCTCCAGGACCGGGGAGACATCGCCGACCACGTGCGCGGCCAGTACCAGCACTTCGTCGTCGACGAGTACCAGGACGTGAGCCCGCTCCAGCAGCGGCTGCTCGACCTCTGGGTCGGCGACCGGGACAATCTCTGCGTCGTCGGCGACGCCAGCCAGACGATCTACTCCTTCACCGGGGCCACCCCCGACCACCTGCTGAACTTCCGCACCCGACACCCCGGGGCGACCGTCGTCAAGCTGGTCCGGGACTACCGCTCCACCCCCCAGGTCGTCCGCCTCGCCAACGGCCTGCTGAGCCAGGCCCACGGCAAGGCCGCCGACCACCGCCTGGAGCTGGTCTCCCAGCGCGACAAGGGCCCCGAGCCGGTCTACACGGAGTACGGGGACGAGCCCAGCGAGGCCGAGTCCACCGCCCGGCGTATCCGCGACCTCATCGCCGGGGGCGTGCCGGCCGGCGAGATCGCCGTGCTCTACCGGGTCAACTCCCAGTCCGAAATCTACGAGCAGGCCCTCGCGGACGCCGGGGTGCCCTACCAGCTGCGCGGCGCCGAGCGGTTCTTCGAGCGGGCCGAGGTCCGGGAGGCGGGCGTCGCCCTGCGGGGCGCGGCCCGCGCCGGGCGCAACGACTCCCTCCTCGACGGGGCGGAGGACCTGGCCTCCCAGGTGCGGGCGGTGCTCTCCACCAAGGGCTGGACCACCCGCCCGCCCGCCGGATCGGGCTCCGCGCGCGACCGCTGGGAGTCGCTGGCCGCGCTGGTGCGCCTCGCCGAGGACTTCGAGACGGCGAAACCGGGGGCGACCCTGACCGACCTGGTCCGCGAGCTCGACGAACGGGCGGCCGCCCAGCACGCCCCGGCGGTCCAGGGGGTGACCCTGGCATCGCTGCACGCCGCGAAGGGCCTCGAATGGGACGCCGTCTTCCTGGTCGGCCTGACCGAGGGCATGATGCCGATCGCGTACGCCAAGACCGACGAGCAGGTCGAGGAGGAGCGCCGCCTGCTGTACGTCGGGATCACCCGCGCCCGGGTCCACCTCTCGCTCTCCTGGGCGCTGGCCCGGTCGCCGGGCGGCCGGGGAGGCCGCAAGCCGACCCGCTTCCTGAACGGGCTGCGGCCGGGCTCGACGGGGTCCGGTGCGCGGGGAGGCGTCGGCGGGGGCGGCGGGATCGACCGGGGTACCGGCCGGGCCGCGACCGCCGGGCGTGCCCCGGCCGTCGAACGCAAGCCCAGGAGCCCGGTGCGCTGCCGGGTCTGCGGCCGGACGCTCACCGACGCGGGCGAGATGAAGCTGATGCGCTGCGAGGAGTGTCCCTCGGACATGGACGAGGCGCTGTACGAGCGGCTCCACGCCTGGCGCGCCGGCCAGGCGGCCCTGCTCGGCCAGCCCGACTACTGCGTCTTCACCGAGAAGACCCTCATGGCGATCGCCGAGGCGGTGCCGTCCACCGAGGGCGAGCTGGTCGTCATCGCCGGTGTCGGCAACCGGAAGTTGAGCCGCTTCGGCACCGATGTTCTGGCCATCTGCGCAGGTGAGACGGTTGGTGACGGGCCCGAGGAGGGTGCCGGTGAGACCTGAGGAAAACTCGTCCAGAAAATGGTTTGCGCCCGCACCAGTCGTCACCATAGGTTCTTAACCACGGGAACAGCGACTTCTCTGAAGCCCTGGCTCCGTGCTGTACTTAGCTGTACTTATCCGAATACGCAGGATCGGCCCCGGCCGGTCCCATGAGACGCCGAGAGGAGGCGATTGAAGTGATCAGCATCATCGAAACCCAGAAAATGACCGATCTTTCGGTCGTCTCCGCCTGCTCGCTCGGCCTCACCCGCTCCGCGGCTGCCTCGCTCCACGCCACCGGTCTGTCCGGCATTTCTGCCGCCCGTCCGCTGTCCCCGGCGAGCCTCCCCGTGACGCGGGAGCGCAATGAGCGACCGATCGAGGCACCGGCGGCAGCAGTAGTGAAGGCAGCGCAGGCCCAGGCCTATGCCTTTGCGGCGGCCGGTGCCGGAGTCAAGACGCAGACGCAGATGAAGCACCACACGATGTGGGCCTTCCGTGGGCCTGAACCCTGGAGCGATCCAGCCTGATCCAGCATCAGGCCGGCGCCTTCAGGGCCGCGGAACCCCACTCGGGATCCGCGGCCCTTTTGTTTTGTCCGAACGGACGGAACGGAACGAAGGAGCCTCGGGACAAGCAGGACCTGGTACCAGAAGCCGCCAACCGGCCAACAGGCCGGCACGACCAGACGAGGACACCACCCACCGTGCACATCGAAACGCACGCCCCGTCAGTACCGCTCTCCACCCCGATCTCGCCGCCCGGCTCCACGGAGGACTCCACCTTGACCCCGCTCACCACGCTCACCGCGCTCGACGACGCCATCGAGAACCTCGGTGTGCCCGTCCCGTGCCGCTCCTACGACCCGGAGGTCTTCTTCGCCGAGTCGCCCGCCGACGTCGAGTACGCCAAGTCCCTCTGCCGCACCTGTCCGCTCGTCGAGGCCTGCCTCGCCGGTGCGAAGGACCGCCGCGAGCCGTGGGGTGTCTGGGGCGGCGAGCTCTTCGTCCAGGGCGTCGTCGTGGCCCGCAAGCGTCCGCGTGGCCGTCCGCGCAAGAACCCGGTCGCAGCGTGACCGCGACCTGTGGGGTCCCCGCCCCCACCCGCAGTCTGCGCCTCGGAACGATCGACCGCCCCTACACACATGACCCCCGGAACCAGGCACCGATGATCACCCCCACGAAGGAGCCCGTCGGCTCCGCCACCCCCGACGTCACCATCAGCGGCGCGAACGACTCGCGTCAGAACAGGACCCGCGAAATGCAACTCATCCCAGAAGCCCTGGCACGTGCGCATATGCACGACCGCCTGCGGGAGGCCCAGGAGGACCGCCAGTCGGCCCGCCTGCTCGCCGCCCGCCGGATGCAGCGCCGGGCGGAGCGTGCCTCGCTGCGCGCCCGCCGCGCGCTGGCCATGGCGGTCATGCACTGACCTGCGTAGCCCCATCACGCCCCGGGGGGCCGTCCGGACACGGACGGCCCCCCGGGGCGTTTGCGCTGTCGGCCGTCCGGCCCCGGGGATATCGTCAGGAGGTGGACGAGAAGACCGAGCCCCCCGAACAGACCGCCACGGGAAGCCTGGTGTGCGCCCGGTGCTACGCCACCGCCGAAGGCGACACCGTCCCCGTGACCTGGCTCAGCTCCGTGGAGGACGGACGCCGCCTCCACTTCTGCGAGAGCTGCGCCCGGCTCCACATCCGCGCGATCGAGAGCCGCCTCGACTCACTCTGGTGGTGACCACAGAGGTCCCCGGCCCGCCTACACCTGGACCGACTCCCCCTCCGGCTCGCCCTCCTCCGGTGCCTCGGCCGCCTCGGCGAGGAACCCCGGCAGCCACTCCTCCAGCTCTTCGCGCATCCTGACCGTCGCGCCGAGCTGGCACAGCACCCCGATCGTGCTGAGCGTCACCCGGTGTATGAGGACATAGGACGGGGGGAGGTTCAGCTGCCTGCCGAGCTGATGGGCGGGGGAGCGCGGGTCCGCCACCCGGGCCGCCTGGTCACGGATCCAGCCCCGGGTGAAGACGAACTCCTCCACCTGCGTGGGCTCGATCATCGGAAGCAGGTAGTCGAGGACCTCGTCCGGGTCCAGGTCGATCGACTCCTTCACGAAGTTCTCTTCGCACAGCAGCTCGTACACCCCGGCCGCGTCGCCCTCCGTCGCCATCCTCAAGGAGTCGCCGACGGTCTGCGGCAGCCCGCCCGGAAGCCGGTCGACCGTGCCGAAGTCCAGCACGCCCAGCCGCCACGAACCGGCCGGGGTGTCCTCCTCCGGATGCTCCGGGTCCTGGGCCGGGGGCAGCAGCCGGAAGTTCCCCGGATGCGGGTCGGCGTGCAGCAGGCCGGTGCGTGCCGGACCGGAGAAGAGGAAGCGGGCCAGCAGCTGCCCCGCGCGGTCCCGCTGCTGCGCCGTACCCTCCGCGATGACCTCGGACAGCGGGATCCCGTCGATCCACTCCGTCACCAGCACCTGGTCGGCCTGGTGCACCACCTGAGGGATCACCACATCCGGATCGTCCGCGAACTCCGCCGCGTGCTCCCGCTGCGCCTGCGCCTCCAGCTCGTAGTCCAGCTCCTCCGACACCCGGTCGCGCAGTTCCTTGATCAACGGCTTGATGTCCACCCCCGGGACCAGCGGACCGAGCAGCCGGGCGAAGCGGCTGAGCTGGGCGAGGTCGGAGAGCAACGCCTCGCCCGCCCCGGGATACTGCACCTTCACCGCGACGACGCGGCCGTCGTGCCACACCGCACGGTGCACCTGGCCGATCGAGGCGGCAGCCGCCGGCGTGTCCTCGAACTCCAGGAAATACTCCCGCCAGTCCTCCCCCATCCGCTCCGCGAGCACCCCGTGGACCGTGCGCGCGGGCAGCGGCGGCGCGGCCTCCTGGAGCTTGGTCAGCGCGGCCCGGTAGGGGCCGGCGATCTCTTCGGGAAGCGCCGATTCGAAGACCGAGAGGGCCTGGCCCAGCTTCATGGCCCCGCCCTTCAGCTCACCCAGGGTCTTGAACAGCTGATCCGCCGTGCGCTGCTGCACCTCGCGGGCGACCAGCTCGGCCGACTTTCCGCCGATCCGCTTGCCCAGACCCCAGGTGGCACGACCGGCGAAGCCGAGCGGAAGCGCGGCCAGCTTGGCCGTACGCGTAACCGCCTTCCGGGGAAGATCAGACATGTGCCCCTCCAGTTCCCAGACTGCCGTGCCGCTCGGGCCTCCGGTGTCACTCCGGCGCCGACGGTCACCCCGCCATTGTGTCCTGCGCCGGAACGCCACCGAAGACCCGTGCCCCTCCAGCGCCCCCGGCGGCCCCGCAGGAGCAGTCCGCATGTGGGCCGATCTGCTCGGAACGCCAGTCCAGCAGTGGTAGAGCGGCCTCCCAGCGGGTTCCGGTGCAGGCGGGAAGATCTCCGTCCAGGAACGCCAGGGCGTGCGCCGCTGCCAGACCGGCGACCGCCGTAGCGAGCCCCAGATCGCAGGCGGGCACCGCTCCCCGCCGCCCGGAACGCCACTGTGCCAGCATCCGGGGCCACTGCGGATCCCGGTCCGCACGGTGCAGCTCCAGGCACCCCGCGCAGCCGGTGCCCCCGGGCAGGACGAGCGGCCCGACCACCCCGGTGGCCTCGATCACTCCCGCATAGAGATGAGGAGTGCCCGACGCGATCCAGGGACCCGCGGTGTCCGCGACCGGTGCGTACACCGCGAGGCCGTCCCGGGGAGCGACCACGATCAGGGACAGGCCGGGCTCCTCGGTGCTCTCCGCCGGGCCGGTCCCGGGTGCCGAACGGCGGACGAGCCGGCGGGCCGCGACATCGCGCCGTTCCCCCACGGACGCCGGAGGGAGGCCCCCGGGCGCCACGTCCCAGGGCTCGGCCCGGCCCCCGTCGAGCACCTCCACATGCCCCACCCCCGCACCGGAGAGCACGGAGGCGATGGACGCCCCGACCCGGCCCGCACCCCGCACCTGGACCCGCATCGCCCGCCGGGCCTCCATCCGCCGCAGCCCGCCGCCCGGCTCGGGACGAACGACCGACAGCGAGGCCACGTCGGGGCGCTGGCGGTCCATCACCTCGGCACGTCGGCGCAGCACATCGGCTTGCGGACCCGCCGACCTCGGGTCGTCGAGGAGCCCGGCCTCCGTCAACCGGGCCAGGAGGACGTCCACATGATGTTCCGACAGCTCCAGTGCGCGCGCCTCTTCGTAGAGCAGCGGCAGTCCACGCGTGCCGTCGAGCAGTTCCAGGAAGCTCCCCGTGGCGATGTCCACCGGCCCGAGCGTCACGGCATGCGCGGGTGTCACGCCGAACTGCACGGTGTTCCGTCCGCGCCAGGCGCGACGCAGTGCGGGCTTCAGCATCGGATACATGACTTCCCCCCGAGAAATGCCGCGGGCACGGGTGCGCCCGCCGACCTGCTGATCCGCAGAGCTTCGGATCTTTCCGTTCTTTCCGCAGGACCACCGCCAGAATGCGGGTCCGCCGCGACCCGTGCGCGGAGTTGTCCACAGGCCCGGGCTGTTCATCGGATAATCCGGGGATTGCGGTCGAACTGTTCCCGGGGCGGGACTTCTCTCCCGGACAGCGGGTAACGTCGTGGCGTGCCCGCCGACCCCTCGTACGGCTCCGCCGGGGAGACCCCCGCGCGCAGCGCCGAAAGCCATCAGCGCAGCGCGGCAGCCCATCCGGCCCGCGCTTCGGCGACGAGCGCGGTCGAGGTGCGCCGGAGCACGCGACGCAGGAAGTCGGTCTCCGCCTACCGCGAGGGCGACCGTACGATCGTGCTCATCCCCGCCCGGATGTCGAAGGCGGAGGAGCGGCGCTGGGTGGGCGTGATGCTGGACAAGCTCGCCGCCCAGGAGAGCAAGCGGCACCTGGGCGACACCGAGCTCGCGGAGCGTGCCGCCCGGCTGTCCGCCCAGTATTTCGACGGTCGCGCCAGGCCCGCGTCGGTGCGCTGGGTGACCAACCAGAACACCCGCTGGGGCTCGTGCACCCCCGCCGAGGGCAGCATCAGACTCTCGCACCGGCTGCAGGGCATGCCGGAGTACGTCGTCGACTACGTACTCCTCCACGAGCTGGCGCACCTGCTCGTCCCCGGACACGGTCCGGGGTTCTGGCGGCTGCTGGAGGCGTATCCGCGCACCGAGCGAGCCCGGGGGTTCCTGGAGGGCGTGGTGGCGGCCGAGCGGCTGCCCGCCGACGACGAGTGATCCGGGGTCATTCGCGTTCGTCGATTCTGTACCGGGTGTGTACCGGCTTGGTCCGATGTCGTTGTTTGCGGTTAGCCTGACGCGACGCATTTACCTTCGGGATGGGGGACGGTCGTTACGCATGGCCAGGGAATTCCAACGCGGCCACAAGGCCAAGATCAGTGATCTCACGGCAGGGACGGATCTGTACGTGGGCGTGCAGATCGCAGCGCCGGGGCTGACCTTCGACATCAGCTGCTTCGGCCTCGACGCCAACGAGCAGCTCTCCGACGACCGGTACTTCATCTTCTTCAACCAGCCGAAGTCGCCCGAGGAGTCCATCCAGCTCCTGGGCGCGCAGTCCGGTGACACCGAGTCCTTCCGCGTCACGCTCGACCGCATCCCGGCAGCCATCCAGAAGCTCTCCTTCACCGCGACGCTCGACGGCGCCGGGCAGATGTCCCAGATCGGCCCGGGGTACATCCGGATCGTCGCGGGCGGCGAGGAAGTGGTGCGGTACTCCTTCACCGGATCGGAGTTCACCACCGAGCGCGCGGTGATGCTCGGCGACTTCTATCTGAAGGACGTCTGGCGTTTCGCCGCCGTCGGGCAGGGCTTCGACGGCGGTCTGGAAGCGCTCCTGAAGAACTTCGGCGGCGAGGTCGCCGAGGAAGAGGCGCCGCCCGCCCCGGCGGCAGCCGCCCCGGGCTTCGCCCCGCCGGCCCAGGCCGCCGCGCCCCCGGCCTTCGGCGCGCCTGCCGCCCCGTCCGCGCCCCCGGCCTTCGGCGCGCCTGCCGCCCCGTCCGCGCCCACGCCACCGCCCGCGCCGCAGCAGCCGGTGCACACGGCACCGACGATCGCCGCCCCGCTGGCACCTCAGGCCCCCGTGGCTCCGCAGGCGCCCCAGGCCCCGTCCCCGTACGGCCAACCCCAGCAGCCGCAGTTCGGCCAGGTCCCGGGCCAGGCCGCCCCGCCCGCCGCTCCCTTCGGCCAGCAGGCCCCCGCTCCCTATGGTCAGCCCGCGCCGGCCCCGTACGGTCAGCAGCTCCCCGGCTCCCTGCCCCCGGTCGCCCCGCAGGGCGTGCCCCAGGGTGTGCCGGCCACGGGCGCGGGTCTTCAGGCGGCCCTCCAGCCGTACAAGGAGACCGCGACCGGGCAGCGCTGGACCCCGCAGAACCAGCAGCTCATGCGGGTGGACCTGACCATGGGCGGAGCCGGGGTCCTGGCCCGCCAGGGCAGCATGGTGATGTATCAGGGCAAGGTGGACTTCGGCTACAAGAGCGCCGGATTCGTCGGCCGGGCCGTGGGCAACGCCACCGGCCAGGAGATGCAGCTGATGCGCTGTACCGGCCGCGGCCAGGTCTTCCTCGCCGAGGAGGGCTCGCACCTGCACCCGATCGAGCTGCAGGGCGACGGCATCTGCGTCTCCGCCGAGAACGTCCTCGCCTTCGACGAGTCCCTCCAGTACGAGGTGCGCAGGGTCGAGGGCCACGGCATCCCGGGCGGCGCGCTGTTCACCATGCTGTTCCAGGGCGCCGGCACCGTGATCGTGAAGACCCACGGCACCCCGGTCGTCCTGCCGGTCACGCCCACCACGTTCGCCGACTGCAACGCGGTCGTCGCCTGGTCGGCCGCCTCCCAGGTGATCGTCTCCAGCCAGGTCCGGCTGCGGCGCAACGCGTACCCGGGACACAGCGGCGAGACCGTGAACCTCCAGTTCCGGGGAGCTCCCGGCAACTTCATCGTCGTCCAGCCCTACGAGGTCTGAGGGAGCCCGTCATGAACCAGCAACTCGCGGGCTTCGCCCCGACCCCCGTCACGGCCCGGATGGAGAACCACGGCAGGACCATGCTCAAGGTCGCCATGGCCTCCGGGCAGGACCTCTTCGCACGCACCGGTTCGATGGTCGCGTACGAGGGCTTCATCCAGTACGAGCCCAACCCGCCCGCCGCGCGGCAGATCGCCTCCCAGTGGATCACCGGCGAGGGCGCACCCATCATGAAGTGCTCCGGCGACGGGCTGCTCTACCTCGCCGACTACGGCGCCGACGTGGTCGTCATCAACCTCGACAACGACTCCATCTCCGTCAACGGCACCAACCTCCTCGCCTTCGACGCCCATCTCACCTGGGGCGTCGAGAAGGTCAAGGGACTCGCCAAGTTCGCCGGTCAGGGCCTGTGGAACGTCGTCGTCCAGGGCACCGGATGGGTCGCCATCACCTCCCGGGGCACCCCGATCGTCGTCGACTGCGGACGCGGAGAGGACGAGACGTATGTCGACCCGGACGCACTCGTCGCCTGGTCCCCGAACCTCAAGGTGAAGGGCAAGCGCAGCTTCAAGGCGGGCTCGCTGATCGGGCGGGGCAGCGGCGAGGCGTACCAGATGGCCTTCTCCGGCCAGGGCATCGTCGTCGTCCAGCCGAGCGAGGACAGCACGGACCGCCTGCGGATCCGGAACTGACGGGGAGGGAGAACACATCATGCAGAGTCCGCTTTTCAGCTACACCGAGCAGCAGACCCAGGACCGGTACGCGATCCAGAACCCGCAGCTCCTGCGGGTCTCGCTGACCGGCCACGACGACATCCTCGCCCGCAAGGGCGCGATGGTCGCCTACCAGGGACTGATGGACTTCGACGGGGAATACCAGTCGCGGAGCCAGCGCAACGCCCGCGCACGCACCGGCGAGGGCCTCGACCTGATGCGCGTGTCCGGCCAGGGCACCGTCTACCTCGCCAACCTCGCGCAGTACATCCACGTCGTGGACGTCGACCGCGAGGGGATGACCGTGGACAGCTCCTACGTCCTCGCGCTCGACTCCTCGCTCCACACCGAGGTCATCGCGGTCGACAGCCAGTACGGCATCTCCGGCAGCGGCAAGTACCAGCTCAACATCTCCGGCTCGGGCAAGGTCGCCCTCATGACCTCGGGCCAGCCGCTGATGATGCAGGTCACGCCCGAGAAGTACGTCAACGTAGACGCGGACGCGATCGTCGCCTGGTCCAGTTCGCTGCGCGTGCAGATGCAGGCCCAGACGCACTCCTCCGGCGTCTTCAGGCGTCGTGGCACCACGGGGGAGGGCTGGGAGCTGAGCTTTCTCGGCCAGGGCTTCGCCCTGGTCCAGCCGAGCGAGGTCATGCCCCCGCAGAACGCCCAGATCGGCCAGGGCGCCCGTGCCCAGTTCGGCATGGGCCAGCAGGGCTCCCACGGCCAGAACCAGAACAACGCCTGGAACTGACCGGCACCGGGGCCGGTCCGGCGGAAGACAGCGGTAAGGGGCGGCCTTCGGGAGGCCGCCCCTTACGCATATCGCCTGCGGTCCGCCGCTACAGCCGGGCCCGCGTCGCCTCCAGCAACCGGACGACCGAGGCGTCGGCCACCCCGGGCACGTCCGCGTAGTCGAACCAGCGCAGCTCCAGGGACTCCTCGCTGATCCGCTCCGCCGCCCCGGCGGGGGCCAGCGCGGCGTACTGCACGTCGAGGTGCCGGTTGCAGGGGGACGGAATCGGGTGCCGGTCCAGCCGGACCGGTCCGCCGGGCAGCAGGGTGAGCCCCGCGATGCCGGACTCCTCCGTCGCCTCCCGGCGCGCCGCTGCCTCCAGGGTGGCGTCCTGCGGTTCGCAGTGGCCGCCCATCTGGAGCCACATCCCGAGCTTCCGGTGCAGGGTCAGCAGAACCTTGCCCCGCTCCGGATCGATCACCAGGGCGCTGGCCGTCAGATGCCCGGCCCCGCACGCCTTCCACATGCCGTCGTCGTGGCGTGCGAGATGGTCCAGGTAGGCCTGACGCAGCTCCGCCTGTTCACCGCGTGCGTCCTCGGGGCCCTCGGGGGCGTATCCCTTCAGTACGAGGGCGGCGTCGTCGCGCAGGGTCACTGGTCGCGGCCGTCCTTGCCGTCCTCGCCCTTGTCGTCGCCCTGGTCCTCGGCGTCGGACTCGGGGGCCTTCGGTTTGCCGGAGCCCTTCGCCGCCTCGCCGAGCATCTTGTCCAGCTCGGAGAAGTCGGCCTGCTCGTGGTGGACGAAGCCGTCCGGGTCGTCCAGGTCGTGGGCGGTCGGCAGCATGTCAGGGTGGGCCCAGAGCGCGTCCCGGCCCTCCAGACCCCGGGCGTCCGTGAGCGAGGCCCACAGGCGCGAGGCGTCCCGCAGCCGGCGCGGGCGCAGCTGGAGACCGATGAGCGTGGCGAACGTCTGCTCGGCCGGTCCACCGGAGGCGCGACGCCTGCGCATCGTCTCGCGCAGCGCGTCGGACGAGGTCAGCCGGGACTTCGCGGCCTCGTGGACCACCGCGTCCACCCAGCCCTCCACCAGGGCCAGAGCCGTCTCCAGACGGGCCAGGGACGCCTTCTGCCCGGGCGTGTCCTCCGGCTGGAACATGCCCTGCTGAAGGGCGTCCTGCAGCTGCTCCGGCTGCGAGGGGTCGAACTGGCCGACGACGTCCTCCAACTTGCTGGTGTCGACCTTGATGCCGCGCGCATACGCCTCGACGGCACCGAACAGATGCGACCGCAGCCACGGCACATGGGCGAAGAGCCGCTGGTGAGCGGCCTCGCGCAGGGCCAGATACAGCCGGACCTCGTCCTGCGGGACGCTGAGGTCCTTGCCGAACCGCTCCACGTTCAGCGGGAGGAGCGCGGCCTTGCCCGCAGGACCGAGCGGCAGCCCGATGTCGGTGGAACCGACCACCTCACCGGCCAGCGTGCCCACGGCCTGCCCGATCTGCTGGCCGAACATGGCGCCGCCCATCGACCGCATCATGCCGATCAGCGGGCCCGCCATGGCCTGCATCTCCTCGGGCAGCACGTCGCCCATGGCCAGGCCCACCCGCTCGGCCACCGGGTCGACCAGCTGCTGCCAGGCCGGCAGCGTCGCCTCGACCCACTCCGCGCGGCTCCACGCCACGGTGGAGACCGAACCGGAGGGCATCGACGTCACGCCGTCCAGCCAGAGGTCCGCCAGGCGCAGCGCCTCGTCGACCGACGTGCGTTCCGACGGGCCGACGCTGGCGTCCTTCGTGCCGTCCGGGGTGCCCTGCGACACCGTCTGCCGGGCGATCTGCTTGGCCATGTCCCAGTTCACGGGACCGCCCTCGTAGCTCAGCATCTGGCCGAGCTGCTGGAAGGCCGCACCGAGATCGTTCGGATTCATCGAGCCGAACATTGCGGCGAACGGGTTGTCCCCGCCCGCCCCCGGCCCGAAACCGAACGGGTTTCCCATCCCGCCCGCGCTCTGCCCACCCTCGGTGGGGTCCTTCTTCTTGCCCTCGTCGCCGTTCTCCGGCTCCTCCGGCGGAAGGCCGAATCCGAATGGGGTGTCACTCACGGGTTTCCTCGGCTCGTAGGGCCGCCGGCTCGAACCGACGGCGACTGCCCGACATCACCATCCAGCGTAGACACCACGCCCGCTTCGGGCCTCAGTGCTCCGCCGACTCCCGGCCTGCGGCAGGATGGACGCCACCTGGTACGTACGCGTCATTCGGGTACGTACTGAAGACAACCGCTGGAGACGCCCGGTGAGTTCCCCAGATCCGCAGGTTCGCGCAGCGCGAAACCTGACCGACCCCTCGCCCGAGAGCACACCCGAAGAGAAACGCCCCAGGTCCCCCGGAAGCCGGGGTCCCGTCGTCGCGGTGACCGGCGCCGCCACCGGCATCGGCGAACTGCTGACCGCCCACCTCGCCGCATCCGACGCTATCAAGCAGGTCATCGCGATCGACGAGCGGCGCGGTGAGGTCTCCGAGGCGACCTGGCACATCCTGGACGTACGCGATCCGGCGATCGCCGAGAAGCTGCGCGGCGCGGACGTCGTCGTGCACCTGGCCCTCGACCTCGACCTGGAGACCGACCCCGCCGCCCGCACCGCGTACAACGTACGCGGAACCCAGACGGTGCTCACCGCCGCAGCCGCTGTCGGGGTCCACCGGGTCGTGCTCTGCACCTCGGCGATGGTCTATGGGGCCCTTGCCGACAACGACGTTCCGCTCTCCGAGGACGCGGAGCTGCGCGCCACCGCCGAGGCCACCGGCGTCGGCGACCTCCTGGAGATCGAACGGCTCGGCCGCCGGGCCCCGCGCGCCCACCCCGGGCTCAACGTCACCGTCGTCCGCCCCACCGTCCTGGTCGGCGGCACCGACACCGCCCTGACCCGCTACTTCGAGTCCCCGCGTCTCCTGGTCGTCGCCGGATCCCGCCCCACCTGGCAGTTCTGCCACGTCGAGGACCTGGTGACGGCGCTGGAGTACGCCGCCCTGGAGAAGATCGACGGCGAGTTCGCGGTCGGCTGCGACGGCTGGCTGGAGCAGGAGGAGGTCGAGGAGCTCAGCGGCGTACGCCGGATGGAGCTGCCCTCCGCCGTAGCGCTGGGGGCCGCCGCCCGGCTGCACCGGATCGGCCTCACCCCGTCCCCGGCGGGCGACCTGGCGTACACGATGCACCCCTGGGTGGTCAGCGTCAGCCGGCTGCACGACGCGGGATGGCGGCCGAAGTGGACGAACGAGGAGGTGCTCGGCGCCCTCCTCGAAGAGGTCGAGGGACGCCACACGCTCGCCGGACGCCGCCTCGGCCGCAAGGACGCCACCGCCGCCGGAGCCGCCGGAGCCACGGTCGCCCTGCTCGGCGCCGCCGCCGTGGTCCGCCGCGCCCGCAAGGCCCGCCGCCGCATCTGACCGCCCACCGCGCGACCGCAGGCCCCTGTAGGAGGCTCCAAACCGGCCGGGCGGCCGCCGGTAGAACGGGCAATTCCGGGATGTCGGAGCCGTACGGCACGATGGGAGCATGGCACCCACCCACGACCACCCCGGCGAGTACGCGGCAACCGACCCCGTCCGGCTGCTGGCGATCAGGGACACCCCGCTCTCCGTCGACGAGGTCTTCCGCGCCGTCGGCGACGACGCGGCGGGCGGCATCGCGCTCTTCGTCGGCACCGTGCGCAACCACGACGCGGGACAGGACGTCGGCGCGCTCGGCTATTCCTGCCACCCCTCGGCCGAGGACGAGCTGCGCCGAGTGGCGGAGAAGGTCGTCGCCGACTTCCCGGTCCGTGCCCTGGCGGCCGTCCACCGAGTGGGTGAACTGGAGGTGGGTGACCTCGCCGTCGTCGTCGCGGTCGCGTGCCCGCACCGCGCCGAGGCGTTCGAGGCCTGCCGCAAGCTCATCGACGACCTCAAGCACGAGGTTCCGATCTGGAAGCACCAGCGTTTCTCGGACGGCACGGAGGAGTGGGTCGGAGCCTGCTGAGCGCAAACCGTACCGGGGCGCATCAGCCCCGATTTGCGTAACCGCACCCCCGCCATGAGCGTTGGTCTTCCGGATCGTTAATCTGCTGATCGGGCATCCGGTCACTCATGGGGTAGGGAGGTCGTGATGGCGGCACTGGCTTGGCTGTTGATTCCACTCATCGCTGCTGTCGGTGGTGCGATATGGGCGAGTTGGGCAGCCCGCAATCGCACGACCGGCGACGTCACCGAGCTTGCCGGCTACGCCAGGTTCCGTGACGCGATGGAGAAGTCGCACTCCGGTTCCGAGGCCCTCTGAGACCGACGCACGCCGCGTGACCGCCTTCCGCCGCGTTTCCGGTCTCCCCGTACGGACCGGCCCCGGCGGTGCACTGACAGGCCCTTCCCGTACTGTCGTTCCATGCCACGCCGCACCGCGACGATGCTCGCCTCCACCCTCGTCCTCATCGCGCTGCTCTGCGCAGGCGTGCTGATCAAAGTCCCGTATTCGGAGATGTCCCCCGGACCGACGGTCAACACGCTCGGCGAGGCGCGTGGCGAGCCCGTCCTGCAGATCTCCGGTCGCAAGACGTACCCGGCATCCGGGCACCTCAACATGACGACCGTCCGCGTCACCGGGGCGGACTACCGGATGAACATCTTCGAGGCCGTCTACGGCTGGCTGGCCCACGACAGTGTCGTGGTGCCGCACGACACGCTCTACCCGGACGGCAAGACCGAGGAGGAGTCCACCCAGGAGAACGCCGAGGAGTTCAGCCAGTCCCAGGAGAGCGCCAAGGTGGCCGCTCTGAAGGAACTGGACATCCCGGTCTCCACGCAGGTCGTGGTCTCCACGGTGGTCAAGGGCAGCCCCTCCGAGGGCAAGCTGCACGCGGGCGATGTGATCAAGGCCGTCGACGGCACGGAGGTCGAGGAGCCCGACGACGTGGCGAAGCTCGTCACCGAACACCGCCCCGGTGAGAACGTCACCTTCACCATCGTCCCCGCGCAGGACGCCGCCGCGGCCGAGAAGGCGGGCCGTGAGCCCGAGGGCGGCGAGAAGATCACGATCCGGACCGTGAAGGCTCCCCCCGCCGAGGGCGGCGGCGAGGAGGGCGGCAAGGACCGGGCGATCGTCGGGATCAGGGCCGGGACGGACCACACGTTCCCGTTCGAGATCGACATCAAGCTCGCGGACGTCGGTGGACCGAGCGCCGGGCTGATGTTCTCCCTCGGCATCATCGACAAGCTCACCCCGGGCGATCTGACCGGCGGCAAGTTCGTCGCGGGCACCGGCACCATCGACCAGGCGGGGACCGTCGGGCCGATCGGCGGCATCACCATGAAGCTGGTCGGCGCCCGCGAAGCCGGCGCACGCTACTTCCTCACGCCCGACGACAACTGCGCCTCGGCCGCCGCCGACACACCGGACGGGCTCACCCTCGTACGGGTCAAGACCATCGAGGACGCCACGAAGTCGCTGGAGCAGATCAAGGCGGGGAAGACGGCGGGCCTGCCGAGCTGCTCGACCGGCTGACGGACGCACGGCCCGGCCGGTGTACGGGTCCGGCCGACGACCGCGCCGCCCGGGACCGTACGACGGCCCCGGGCAGCGGCCGGATCAGGACTCGAACGTCGCCGCGAGCGCCTCGGCGAGGCCGGGCACCAGGCCCGCGCCGGTCAGCACCTCGGTCGGAGAGTCCTTCTCCCGCAGCCGTACGGCGGACTCGCGCGCCCCGTCCCGCAGGACGGCCACGGTCATCCGCACCTCCTGGCGGTCGGGGTGCTTGGCCACCCACGCGGTCAGCTGCTTGTCGCTGAGCTTCTCCGGTACGGACGCCTCGGCGGACGGCGGCAGCATCAGCCGCTCCACCGTCATGGCGCAGCCGACCACGGCGTCGGGCCAGGCGATCGTGGCGAGGAACTCGTCGAGCGCGGTGCCCGGCGGCAGCTCGTCCTGCTCGATCGGGGTGAGCGCGGCGACGGAGGAACTGGGGTTCTCCAGGCCCAGCTGAGCGGCGAGGCCGGGCTCCTGGGTCCGCAGCCGGTCGGTGTCGACCAGGGCGAACAGCCGGGCGGGCTGGTCCCAGCCGAGGTTGGAGGCATAGGCGTCGATTTCGAGGACGGCGACGGTCAGCGGACTCGCGGCCATCGGGGGTCCTGCGGGGGAAACGTTGGGCATGGGCAATATCCTGCCTCCTTCCGCCCCGGGAACGGGAACTAGGTAAAGCCTCAGTAAGTTGCATAGGTGGGCTCTAGGATCGCTGGGCCTGTTCACACGACCGCGAACTTCGAGGTGCGCACGTTGGCTTTCCAGATGCCGGACCGCGGCGGAGGCCCGACCGGGCCACGGATCAGAGTCGGCCGCCCGTCACGGCGCGCCCGTACCCTGCTCATGACTTTGGGTGTCCTGGCGGTTCTCGCCATGGCCTTCGTCATGTTCGCGGGGTTCTGGACGGACTGGCTCTGGTACAGGTCGGTCGCGTATTCATCCGTCTTCACCACCACCCTGTGGACCAAGATCGGGCTGTTCCTCGTCTTCGGACTGCTGATGGCGCTCGCCATCGGCGTGAACATCTGGCTCGCGCACCGGCTCCGGCCGCCGCTGAGCGCGATGTCGTTGGAGCAGCAGAGCCTGGACCGCTACCGCATGAGCATCGCCCCCTACAAGAAGTGGGTGCTGCTCGCCGTCACGGCGCTCGTCGGACTGATCGCCGGCGCCTCCGCCTCCGGCCAGTGGCGCACGTGGCTGATGTATGTCAACGGCGTGCCGTTCGGGCAGAAGGACCCCCAGTTCCAGCTGGACGTCGCCTTCTTCGCCTTCGACCTGCCGTGGTACCGCTTCATGCTGGGCTTCGGCTTCGCGGCGACCGTGCTCTCGCTGATCGCCGCCGCGCTGACCCACTATCTGTACGGCGGGCTGCGCGTCACCAGCCCCGGCGCCCGGGCCACCGGGGCGGCCACCGGCCACCTCTCGGTCATCCTCGGCATCTTCGTCTCCCTGAAGGCCGTGGCGTACTGGCTCGACCGGTACGGGCTGGCGGTGAAGTCCAGTGACTTCAAGGCCACCGACAACTGGACGGGCCTGCGGTACGTCGACGCCAACGCCTACCTCCCGGCGAAGACCATCCTGTTCTGCATCGCCGCGATCTGCGCGGTGCTGTTCTTCGCGACGCTGTGGCGCCGCACCTGGCAGCTCCCGGTCATCGGCTTCGGTCTGATGGTGCTCTCGGCGATCCTGATCGGCGGGCTCTACCCGGCGATCGTGCAGAAGTTCCAGGTCCAGCCGAACGAGCAGGCCAAGGAAGCCGAGTTCATCCAGAAGAACATCAATGCCACACGCGACGCGTACGACATCGATGACGCCAAGGTGGACGACTACGACGGTCAGGCGACCACGGAGGACGACACCAAGCTGCGGGCCGCGGCCAACACCGCCGCCAGCTACCGCGTGATGGACCCCAACGTCGTCTCCCCGGCCTTCCAGCAGCTCCAGCAGCGGAGGAACTACTACCAGTTCCCGAGGACGCTCGACGTCGACCGCTACAAGGACAAGGACGGCAAGGAGCAGGACACGGTCATCGGTCTGCGTGAGCTGAACATCCAGGGCCTGCCCAAGCGGAACTGGATCAACGACCACTTCACGTACACCCACGGCTACGGCGCCATTGCCGCCCGCGGCACCACCACCGGCACCAACCCGACGGGGTCCCCGGACTTCACGGAGTCGGGTCTGCCCTCCACCGGTGAGTTCGGGAAGTACGAGCAGCGGATCTACTACGGCGAGAAGACCGAGCAGTACTCCATCGTCGGCGGGCCCCAGAAGGAGCTCGACTACGAGGAGGACGGCGAGAAGACCACCAGCTACGAGGGCGACAGCGGGGTCAGTCTCTCCAACTCCTTCAACCGTGCCGCGTACGCGGTCGCCTTCAGCGAGCCGCAGATCATGTATTCGGGAGCCATCGGTGACGGCTCGCGGATCCTGTACAACCGCACGCCCAAGGAGCGCGTCGAGGCGGTCGCCCCGTGGCTGACCATCGACGGCGACGCCTACCCGGCGGTCGTCGACGGCCGGATCAAGTGGATCGTCGACGCGTACACCACGACCAACGGCTATCCGTACGCGTCCCGGACGACGCTCGGCGACACCACGGCCGACTCGCTGACCACCAACCAGCGCGCGGTCGTCGCCCAGCAGAACCAGGTCAACTACATCCGCAACTCGGTGAAGGCCACCGTCGACGCGTACGACGGCAAGGTCAAGCTCTACGAGTGGGACACCGAGGACCCCGTCCTCAAGACCTGGCGCAAGGCGTTCCCGGGCACGGTCGAGCCGCGCGGTGACATCCCGCAGGAGCTCATGGACCACCTGCGGTATCCGCAGGACCTCTTCAAGGTCCAGCGCGAGCTGCTGACCCGCTACCACGTTGAGGACCCCGCGCAGTTCTACAGCGGCTCCGACGCGTGGCAGGTGCCGGACGACCCGACGAACAAGGAACCGGGCTCCGTTCCGCCGTACTACCTGAGCATGAAGATGCCGGGCCAGGACGAGCAGCAGTTCTCGCTGACGACCACGTTCACGCCGAGAGGGCGCCCCAACCTGGGGGCCTTCATGGCGGTGAACGCGGACGCGGCCAGCAAGGACTACGGCACCATGCGGCTGCTGCGGGTCACCTCAACGGTGAAGGGCCCGGGCCAGGTACAGAGTGAGCTCAACGGCAACGACGACGTCGCCGAGTTCGTGAGGAACCTCAAGGGCACCGACTCGGACATCGAGTACGGAAACCTGCTGACGGTCCCGCTGGAGGGCGGCTTCCTGTACATCGAGCCGGTCTACACGCGCGGTGGCAACCAGAACTACCCGCTGCTGCGCAAGGTGGCCGCCTCGTACGGTTCGAAGATCGTCTTCGAGAACAGCCTCGGTGAGGCGCTCAACGCGGTCTTCGGGGTCGAGGACGACGGGTCCACGACGCCACCGGACGCCCAGGATCCGCCGGGTGAGACCGACGATCCTCCGGCCACCGGCAGCGCCGCCCTCAAGAAGGCCATCGCGGACGCCCAGAAGGCGTACTCCGACGGCGAGAAGGCGCTGCAGGAGCAGGACTGGCCGGCGTACGGCAAGGCCCAGGAGGCTCTCCAGGACGCCCTGGAACGAGCCGCCGCCGCGCAGCCCAAGGCGGGCAGCGAGGGGGACAAGGCCGACAGCGCCGAGAAGCCGGAGGGCGGCGCCAAGCCTGAAGGCGACGCCAAGCCGGAGGCCGACGCGAAGCCGGACAGTTCGGCCGAGCAGGCCTCCGACCAGGGCAGCTGAGCAGAGCCCGCCCCGCGTCGTGGTACGGTTTCACCACAACGACGCGGGGTGGAGCAGCTCGGTAGCTCGCTGGGCTCATAACCCAGAGGTCGCAGGTTCAAATCCTGTCCCCGCTACTGAAAGACGAAGGCCCGGATTCCCTTGGGATCCGGGCCTTCGTCGTGTTCGTTGTGTGTGCGAGCCGTGTCGGTCCCAGGCTGGGGGCGTGAAGTGCGGTTCGCTGGGCAGCAGTTGCCTCCAGGCGTGTTTGACTTGTCTCCCTGTGGGCATGTCGACAAAACGCTGTAGTGACCTCGCTGGCCGCGTATACCAGGTGTGCGCGGATTACAGGTGGTGCGACGATGGTATTTATGGGGGACAGGGCAACTCTGTTGGAGACAGGGCGGTTTGTGCAGCAGCGCGGCCAAGATGCTGAAAGCGCGGTAGACGCGGCTTTCGCCGCTGCCATCGCCGGGGCGGGCGCACCGGTCCAGCGGACCGGTGCCACCGACGCGAGCGCTGCCGTCGCAGCCCCGCCCGACGAGGACACCACGGACGCGGTCGACGCCGCGGACAGTGCCGAGAGCGAGGCGCGCCACCGCCGTGCCGCAGACGCGGGGGACACCGCGTCCATGAGCATCCTGGGCGCGCTGCTGCTGCGCCGCGGGGAGCTGGACGGTGCCGAGCGGTACCTGCGCGCCGCCACCGCCGACGGGGACCGCGCCGCCGCGAACAACCTGGGCGTCCTGCTGCACCAGCGCGGCTACCCGGACGAGGCCGCCGGCTGGTGGCGCATTGCCGCCGTGGCCGGTTCCGCCGCCGCCGCCCACGCGCTCGGCCGGCACTTCCGCGAGCGTGGCGACGAGCCCGGCGCGGAGTACTGGCTGCGCCAGTCCGCCGAGCAGGGCCACGCGCTGGGCGCGTACGCGCTGGCGGACCTCCTGGAGCACCGCAGCGACGTCGGCGCCGAGCGCTGGCTGCGCGTCGCTGCCGAACAGGGCCACCGCGAGGCCGCCTACCGGCTTGCCCGCACCCTGGAGCGGAAGGCCGTCGAGGACCCGCACGACGCCTTCGGCCTGGGCCGGAGCGCCGCTTCCGGCGGGACCGGCACGGGTCTCGGCCTCCCCGGCGCCACGCCCGCGTCCGCACGGAACGCCCGGGCGAAGGGCCCCGCAGGGGACAAGGGCGGGCCCGACGGCGACAGCCCCGTGGCGGGCCCCGCCGCAGGCCGGGTCGGCGAGGCCGAGCAGTGGTACCGCCAGGCCGCCGCCCGGGGCCACCGCCGCGCCGCCCTGCACCTGGGCGCGATCCTGGAGCAGCGTGGCGAGCTCAAGGAGGCCGGCCGCTGGTACCTCACCTCCGCCAAGGACGGTGAGCCCCGCGCCGCCTGCGCCCTGGGCTTCCTGCTGCGCGACGCGGGCGACGAGGAGAGCGCCGCCGTGTGGTGGCTGCGCGCCGCCCAGGACGGCGACGGCAACGCCGCCAACGCGCTCGGCGCGCTGCACGCCGCACGCGGAGAGCAGCAGACCGCCGAGCGCTGGTACCGGGCCGCCATGGACGCCGGTGACGTCAACGGGGCGTACAACCTCGGGCTGCTCTGCGCCGCCCAGGACCGCACCTCGCAGGCCGAGCAGTGGTACCGCCGCGCCGCGTACGCCGGACACCGGGAGGCCGCCAACGCGCTCGCCGTGCTCCTCCTCCAGGCGGGCGACCACGCGGGCGCCGAGCCCTGGTTCTCCAAGGCGGCCGAGGCGGGCAGCGTCGACGCGGCCTTCAACCTCGGCATCCTGCACGCCGGGCGCGACGAGGACCGTACGGCGTTGGGCTGGTACGAGCGCGCCGCGGCGGCCGGGCACACCGACGCCGCCCTCCAGGTCGCCATGGCGCTGCTGCGCGACGGCGACGACCAGGAGGCCGAGCGGCACCTGCGCTGCGCCGCGGGCGGCGGCAGCGCCGAGGCCGCGTTCCGGCTGGCCGGGGTGCTGGACGCGCGCCAGCCGCCGCCGGGCCCGCCCGCGCTGGGCGAGCCGATGCCGGAGAAGACGGAGTGCGAGGAGTGGTACGAGCGGGCCGCCCAGCAGGGCCACCGCCGCGCCCAGGTCCGGGTCGGCATGCTCGCCGCCGCCCGCGGGGACGTGGAGAGCGCCGCCCACTGGTACCGGGAGGCCGCCGAGGCGGGCAGCCGCAACGGGGCCTTCAACCTCGGGCTGCTCCTGGCCCGCGAGGGCAGCGAGCGCGAGGCCGCCCTGTGGTGGACCCGTGCGGCCGGCGCCGGACACGGTCGGGCCGCGCTGCGTCTGGCGCTCCTCGCCGCCCGCCGGGGCGAGCTCACCGAGGGGCAGCGCTGGTGCGCGCGGGCCGTGGAGCTGGGCCCGGCCGAGGTGGCCGAGCGGGCTGCGCGGCTGCGCGAGGCGCTGCACCAGGAGCTGACCGCGTGACGCCCTGACCGCCCGGCGCCGGGACCCCGGCCTCCCCGGGGCGCGTGAATGAATTTGCGCTGCCCGACCCGCTGACGTAATGTTGCATTCAACGACGCGGGGTGGAGCAGCTCGGTAGCTCGCTGGGCTCATAACCCAGAGGTCGCAGGTTCAAATCCTGTCCCCGCTACTGAAGACGAAGGCCCGGATCTCATCGAGATCCGGGCCTTCGTCATGTCCGGCGGCCGGGCGAAACATGTCCGGCGCCCATGAAGCGTGTCCGTCGGCCACGAAAGCCGGGCCCGCCTGGCGAACAGGCGGGCCCGGAATCAATCGGCAAGCGGTCGGCTCACTCGGTGGCGGTGCAGTTCGGGCAGAGGCCGCGGTACGTCACTTCGACGCCGGAGACCATGAAGCCGTAGCGCTCGTCCGCCGGCAGGTCCGCCAGCGGGTTGCCCGCCGGGTGCACGTCCCGGATAGCGCCGCACCGCGCGCACACCAGGTGGTGGTGGGGGCGGTGCGCGTTCGGGTCGTAGCGCTTGGCCCGGCGGTCGGTGGAGACCTCCAGCACCTCACCGAGGGACACCATCTCGCCGAGGGTGTTGTAGACGGTGGCGCGCGAGATCTCGGGCAGCCGGGACACGGCCCTCGCGTGGACCTCGTCCGCCGTCAGGTGCACGTGGTCCCCGTCGAGGACCTCGGCCACGACACGCCGCTGGGCCGTCATGCGCCAGCCGCGTCCGCGAAGTCGTTCCAGCAGGTCACTCATGGAGCCCAGCCTAACAGTGGGGGGATCGAGTCCCGATCGGGTGTGACTTTGGATGTTCACTTGACTTGGACAATGTCCATTGTAGGATCGAGAATGGCATTGGCCAAGGGACAGGGCTGTACAGGATCGACCGCTGTGCAGGGATACGACGCAGGAGGCGCACGTGACGCAGGGACCGCTGACGACGGAGGCCGGCGCGCCGGTCGCCGACAACCAGAACAGTGAGACAGCGGGCCCCGGCGGTCCTGTTCTCGTCCAGGACCAGGCGCTGCTGGAGAAGCTCGCGCACTTCAACCGCGAGCGCATCCCGGAGCGCGTCGTGCACGCCCGCGGCGCCGGCGCGTACGGCACCTTCACGCTGACCCGCGACGTCTCGCGGTGGACCCGGGCGAAGTTCCTCTCCGAGGTCGGCAAGCAGACCGAGACCTTCCTGCGCTTCTCGACCGTGGCGGGCAACCTCGGCTCCGCCGACGCCGTGCGCGACCCCCGCGGCTTCGCGCTGAAGTTCTACACCGAGGAGGGCAACTACGACCTCGTCGGCAACAACACCCCGGTGTTCTTCATCAAGGACGCCATCAAGTTCCCCGACTTCATCCACACCCAGAAGCGCGACCCGTACACCGGTTCGCAGGAGGCGGACAACGTCTGGGACTTCTGGGGGCTGTCGCCCGAGTCGACGCACCAGGTGACCTGGCTCTTCGGCGACCGCGGCATCCCGGCCACGCTGCGCCACATGAACGGGTACGGCTCGCACACCTACCAGTGGAACAACGAGGCCGGCGAGGTCTTCTGGGTCAAGTACCACTTCAAGACCGACCAGGGCATCAAGAACCTCACCCAGGCCGAGGCCAACAAGCTCGCCGGTGAGGACCCCGACAGCCACCAGCGGGATCTGCGCGAGGCGATCGAGCGCGGTGACTTCCCATCCTGGACGGTGCAGGTCCAGATCATGCCCGCGGCGGAGGCGGCGACGTACCGCTTCAACCCGTTCGACCTCACCAAGGTGTGGCCGCACGCGGACTACCCGCCGATCGAGATCGGCAAGCTGGAGCTCAACCGCAACCCCGAGAACGTCTTCGCCGAGGTCGAGCAGTCGATCTTCAGCCCCGCTCACTTCGTGCCGGGCATCGGCCCGTCCCCGGACAAGATGCTCCAGGGCCGCCTCTTCGCGTACGGCGACGCCCACCGCTACCGCGTCGGCATCAACGCCGACCACCTGCCGGTGAACCGTCCGCACGCCACCGAGGCGCGGACCAACAGCCGGGACGGCTTCCTCTACGACGGCCGGCACAGGGGCGCCAAGAACTACGAGCCCAACAGCTTCGGCGGCCCCACCCAGACCGACCGGCCGCTGTGGCAGCCGGTCCCGGTCACCGGGGCCACCGGCAGCACCGAGGCTCCCAGCCATGCCGAGGACAACGACTTCGTGCAGGCGGGCGACCTCTACCGGCTCTTCTCCGAGGACGAGAAGGTCCGGCTGGTCGAGAACCTCGCCGGGTTCATCGCCAAGGTCTCGCGCGACGGCATCGCCGAGCGCGCGATCGACAACTTCCGCCAGGCGGACGGCGACTTCGGCAAGCGGCTGGAAGCCGCGGTCCAGGCCCTTCGCGGCTGACCGGACGCTTGTCGTCGACGGTGGGCCGGACCCCCTCGCGGGGGTCCGGCCCAGCGGTCGTTTCGGCCCCCGGCAGACGTCAGCCTGCCGCCGCGGCGGGCGTACGGCGACGGGCGGGCGCCCAGCAGCGGATGATGTCGCGCACCGACACGATGCCCACCGGGCCGGCGCCGTCCAGCACGATCAAGTGCCGGAACCCTCCGTGCGTCATGGCTTCCGCGGCCTCCTCCAGGGTCCAGGCCGGGGCGGCGAACACCACGTCGGTGGTGGTGTGGGCGGACGCGGTCTCCCGGTCGGGATCCATCCCCGATCCGATCGCGTCGAGGATGTCGCGCTCGGTGATGATGCCGAGCCCGCAGGTGTCCGGGTCGTGGACGACAGCTGCCCCGATGCGCCGGGCCGACATCAGCCGGGCCGCCTGGCGGAGCGTGTGAGTGGGGCCGATGGTGAGGACCACCGTGGTCATGGCGTCACGGACGAGCATGAATCGAGCCACCTCCTCGGTGAGCCGACTCTGTGAGTCGATTCACAAGTTCACAAGTGGGGGGACTCTCAGAGTTGCACCCTTGGGGCGGGTCGACAAGGGGGTGGGCGGGCGCGCGCCGGGGGCGTGTACGCAGCTCAGTAGCGCTGGTTGAGGTAGCCCAGCAGCTCGTCGTGGAGGAGGCCGTTCGAGGCCGCCGCGTTTCCGCCGCCCGGACCGTCCTCCCCGTCCAGCGAGGTGTACCTGCCGCCGGCCTCCTGGACGACGACCGCGGGCGCCGCCATGTCCCACAGCGAGAGTTCCGGCTCCGCGCAGATGTCCACGGAACCCTCGGCGACCATCATGTACGGCCAGAAGTCCCCGTAACCCCGCGTCCGCCAGCAGGCCCGGGTGAGGTCCAGGAGGCCGTCGAGGCGGCCCTGCTCCTCCCAGCCCGACAGCGAGGAGAACGCGAACGAGGCGTCCGCGATCCGCCCCACCTTCGACACGTGCATCCGGGTCGCGGAGGTGAGGCTGCGGCCGGTGTACGCGCCCGCGCCCTTCGCCGCCCACCAGCGCCGGTTCAGCGCGGGCGCGGAGACCACGCCGACCACCGGCCGGAAGCCCTCGTCACCCGCCTCCATCAGCGAGATCAGCGTCGCCCACACCGGCACCCCGCGCACGTAGTTCTTGGTGCCGTCGATCGGGTCGATCACCCAGCGCCGCGGACCGGAGCCCTCGACCCCGTACTCCTCGCCCAGGATCGCGTCCCTCGGGCGGGCCCGATGCAGATGGCCCCGGATCAGCTCCTCGGCGGCCTTGTCGGCCTCGCTCACCGGAGTCATGTCCGGCTTGGTCTCCACCTTCAGGTCGAGAGCCTTGAACCGGTCCATCGTCGCGGCGTCGGCGGCGTCCGCCAGTACGTGGGCGAGGCGCAGATCATCGTGGTAGTCGGGCATGCCGCCACAGTATCCAGCGCCGCCGGACGCGGGCCACAGCGCCCCTGTTGCCCGGAACCCTTGACAGCCCCCGGGGGCGCGTCAACCCTGAACGGCAGGATCCCGGGGCGGGGGAGGCGACGATGCCGACAGCGCGGCAGGCCCTGCTGGACGCCGCCCTCCGGGCCCTGGCCGACCGGCCCTGGCGCGCCGTGCGCATGGCCGACGTCGCCACCCTGGCCGATGTCTCGCGCCAGACCCTCTACAACGAGTTCGGCACCAAGGGCGGACTGGCCGGGGCCCTTCTGCGAGGGGCCGCCGAGGGCTATCTCGCCGGGGTCGACCGCGCCCTGACCGCCCCCGCGCCCGATCGTCCGGCCGCCGTCGCGCTCTGGACCCTGCGGGCCGCCCGCCAGGACGCGCTGGTCAGGGCGCTGCTCACGGGGCACTGGGCGGAGGGGCTGCCCCACCCGGACCGGCGGCCGGGATCCCGGGGGCGTACGGGCGGGAAGCCGCCGCCGGAGCCCGACGAACTGCTCGCGCTGGTACGGGACCGGATGGCGGCGGCGTCGCCCGGGGTCGCCGCCGACCGCTGCGAGATCGTCCTGCGCCTCGCGCTGTCCTGCGTGACCGTTCCGGTGCCGGGCGACGACGCCGCGGACAGCCGCGCGCTCCGACTCGTCCGGGAGGCGGCGCGGCCGGCGGTCCGGGAGGGGCCCGCGGTTCGGGAGCGGGCGGGGCTCAGTGGGCCGACCCGGAGAGCTGGAGGCCGATCACACCGATGATCACGAGGGAGATCGACACCAGCTTCAGGGTGGAGACCACGTCGCCGAGGAAGATCATGCCGTAGATCGCGGTCCCGGCCGCGCCGATCCCGGTCCACACCGCGTACGCCGGGCCGACGTCCAGTTTCCGCAGCGCCAGGGTCAGGAGCCCGAAGCTGCCGAGCGCGAAGACGGCGAACGCGATCGTCGGCCAGAGCCGGGTGAATCCGTGCGAGAGCTTCAGACACACGGCGAAGCCGGTCTCCAGCAGTCCTGCGACCACGACCAGCAGCCACGCCATCGTCAGTTGCCTCCCGCATAGGTGACGGCTTCGTCCCACTCGGTGCGATTATGCCTTCACCGGTCGTTGAAGTCGGCAAACATGCCCGGGCGCCGTGGCCGATTCCGCTCGGTACGGTCCGTGCGGGAGGCTCTGGCTCCGTCAGTCGCCCTCGCGCCTCTCGCGGGTGGCGAGGAGCCGGCGCAGGGAGTCCAGCCGCGCCGGGTCGGCGTGCCCCTCGGCCACCCAGGCGTCCAGTGCGCATTCGGGCTGGTCCGCGTCGTGGGTGCAGCCACGCGGGCACTCCTCGGTGCCCGGCACCAGGTCCGGGAAGGCGTTGATGACGCGCGACGGGTCGACGTGGTGCAGCCCGAAGGAGCGCACGCCCGGGGTGTCGACCACCCAGCCCCGGTCGCCGGGCAGCGGCAGCGCGAGGGCCGAGGTGGTCGTGTGCCGGCCCCGGCCGGTGACGGCGTTGACGTTGCCCGTGGTCCGCCGCCGGTCCTTCGGAACCAGGGCGTTGACCAGCGTCGTCTTGCCGACCCCGGAGTGCCCGACGAAGGCGGTGACCTTGCCCTCCAGCAGCTCGCGCACCCGCTCCGCCGCGTCGCCGTCCTCCAGCTCCTCGCGGCTGGTCACGATGTACGGGACGCCGAGCGGGGTGTACGCCTCCAGCAGCTTGTCCGGCGACGCCAGGTCGGACTTGGTCAGCACGAGCAGCGGGGTGAGCCCGCCGTCGTACGCCGCCACCAGACAGCGGTCGATCATGCGCGGGCGGGGCTCCGGGTCGGCCAGCGCGGTGACGATCGCCAGCTGGTCGGCGTTGGCGACGACCACGCGCTCGTACGGATCGTCGTCGTCGGCGGTGCGGCGCAGCACCGTACGGCGCGGGGCGATGCGCACGATCCGGGCCAGGGTGTCCTTCTCGCCGGAGAGGTCACCGACGATGGAGACGGTGTCGCCCACCACGGCGGCCTTGCGCCCCAGCTCGCGGGCTTTCATCGCGACCACGGTCCGGCCGTCGACGAGGCAGGTGAGCCGGCCCCGGTCGACGGTGAGGACCATCCCGTCCTCGGCGTCCTCGTGCTTGGGCCGGATGTGCGTGCGCGGCCGGTTGCCCTTGCGGTTGGGGCGGACGCGGATGTCGTCCTCGTCGGGGTTCTTCCCGTAGCGGCGCATGATCTAGATCCCGAGCATCCCGGTCCACATGTCCGGGAAGTCCGGCAGGGTCTTGGCGGTCGTGCCCACGTTCTCGATCTCCACGCCCTTCACCGCCAGGCCGATGATCGCCCCGGCGGTGGCCATGCGGTGGTCGTCGTAGGTGTGGAATACGCCGCCGTGCAGCGGGCGCGGGCGGATGTGCAGCCCGTCGGCGGTCTCGGTGACATCGCCGCCCAGCTCGTTGATCTCCTTGGTCAGCGCCGCCAGCCGGTCCGTCTCGTGCAGCCGCAGATGGGCGACGCCGCTCAGCGTGGAGGGGGAGTCGGCCAGGGCGGCGACCGCCGCGATGCCCGGGGTCAGCTCGCCGACCTCGCCGAGGTCCACGTCGATGCCGTGGATCCGGCCCGTACCGGTGAAGGCCAGTCCGCGTTCGGTCAGCTCGCAGGAGCCGCCCATCGCGGTGAAGATCTCGCGCAGCGCGTCGCCCGGCTGGGTGGTGCGCTCGGGCCAGTCCGGGATCGTGACCCGGCCGCCGGTCACCAGGGCCGCGGCCAGGAACGGCTGGGCGTTGGAGAGGTCCGGTTCGATCGTCAGGTCCCGGCCGAGCAGGGCGGAGGGGGAGACCCGCCAGACGTTGGGCTCACCGCCCGTCTCCGGCTCGTCCACCTGGGCGCCGACGGCCCGCAGCATGTCGACGGTCATCCGGATGTGCGGCATCGAGGGGAGCACGGCGCCGGTGTGCCGGACCTCCACGCCCTGGTTGAACCGCGGCGCCGACAGCAGCAGTGCCGAGACGAACTGCGAGGACGACGAGGCGTCGATCGAGACCGGGCCGCCCACCAGCGCCCCGCCGCCGTGCACGGTCAGCGGCAGCGCGCCGCGCCCGTCGTCGTCGATCCGCGCGCCGAGCGCCCGCAGGCCCTCGATCACCCCGGTCAGCGGGCGCTCGTAGGAGCGGGGGTCGCCGTCGAAGCGGATCGGGCCGTCGGCGAGCGTGGCGACGGGCGGCAGGAAGCGCATGACCGTGCCCGCGTTGCCGACGTCGACCGTGGCCGGGCCGTGCAGTCCCGCCGGGATGACCCGCCAGGCCTCGCCCGAGCTGTCCGGGGAGGCCGCGGCGGACGGGCTGCTCGCGGACGAGGAGGAGACGGTCTCCTCGATGCCGACGCCCATGGCGCGCAGCGCGTCGGCCATGAGCAGGGTGTCGCGGGAGCGCAGCGGGCGGCGCAGCCAGCCCGGCTCGGCGGCCAGCGAGGCCAGCACGAGCGCGCGGTTGGTGACCGATTTCGATCCGGGCACGGTGACGGTCGCGTCGACGGCCCCGCTCGCATGAGGGGCGGGCCAGAGGGCGGGCTGCACGGAACTCTCGGTCATGGCCATCACTTTAGTGGCTTTACGCCGACCTGGATCCTGGCCAAAAGGGCGTAAACCGTCCCGTGATCCGAGAGTGGTCCGCACCGGAGGGGCCACCCCGGCCTCACCAGCCCAGCAGCCACCGCCCGCCGCCGATCAGCGAGCACAGCGACACCGCGTGGAAGAGGAACAGCCACAGCACCGCCGGGGCGTGCGTGAGCCGGGCCAGCTGGTCCGCGTCGGAGTCCGGGGCGCCGCCGTGCCGCCGCTTGGACTGGAGCTCGAACGGCGGCCGCACCCCGCCCAGCAGCAGGAACCACACCACCACGTACGCGAACGCCGACTGCACGTCCGACGAGGCCAGCCAGGACACCAGGAGGAACGTGGTGCCGGTCAGGATGACGGTGAGGGCCCCGTACACATTGCGGATCATCACCAGCATCACCGCGAGCAGGGCCGTCGCCACCCACAGCAGGAGAGTGATCCTGCCGTTCGTCAGCAGCCAGGCGCCGCCCAGGCCCAGCAGGGACGGGGCCGTGTAGCCCGCCGCCGCCGTGAGGATCATGCCGATCCCCGTCGGCTTGCCGCGGCTCACGGTCAGCCCGCTGGTGTCCGAGTGCAGCCGGATGCCGGAGAGCTGCCGCCCGGTGAGCAGGGCCACCAGACCGTGGCCGCCCTCGTGCGCGATGGTGATCGTGTTGCGGGCGAGGCGCCATATCGGGTTCGGTACGACCGCGATGAGCCCGAGCGTGGCCGTCACCACCACCAGCCACTGCTCGGGAGCGGGCTGGGTGCCGGTCACGCGATCCCACAGATCGCCCAATTCGGTGCTGTTCATTGGCCGGGCGACTCCTTGCGGTCGGTGGGGGCGGTCGTGGCAGTCTGGCACTCATGTGCGGACGGTATGCAGCGAGTCGGAAGCCCGAGGACCTGACCGGACTCTTCGGCGTCGAGAAGTGGGAGCCCACCGAGACCCTGGAGCCGGACTGGAACGTGGCGCCGACCAAAGAGGTCTACGCGGTTCTGGAGCGTCCCGTCAAAGACGCGGACGACCAGCGTCCGGTTCGCCAGCTGCGCGCCCTGAAATGGGGACTCGTACCGTCCTGGTCCAAGACCCCCGACGGTGCCGCCCGGATGATCAACGCCCGCGCGGAGACCGTGCACGAGAAGCCCTCCTTCCGCCGTGCCTTCGCCCAGCGCCGCTGCATCCTGCCCGCCGACGGCTACTACGAGTGGGTCACCGGCGCGGAGGAGCGGCAGCAGGAGGAGAAGAAGGGCAAGAAGCGGCCCCGCAAGCAGCCGTACTTCGTCACACCCGCCGACGGCTCCGTCTTCGCGATGGCCGGGCTGTACGAGTTCTGGCGCGACACGACCCTGCCCGGCGACCACGAGAACGCCTGGTGGGTGACGTGCTCGGTGATCACCACCGAGGCGGAGACCACGCCGCTCGCCGTCGCCCCCGCCGAGGGGCCCGGCGCGCTCGCCGACATCCACCCCCGGATGCCGCTGATGCTCACCCCGGACCGCTGGGACGCCTGGCTGGACCCCTCGCGCACCGGTGAGGACGAGCTCCGGGCCCTGCTGGAGCCGCCGCCCGGCGGGCTGATGCGCGCCTACCCGGTGGCCACCGCCGTCAGCAACGTCCGCAACAACGGGCCCGAACTGCTGGAGGAGCTGGCGGCGCCGGAGGAGTCCACGCTGTTCTGAGGTGCGCGGGGGAGTCCACGCTGTTCGGGGGCGTGCGCGGGGGAGGATGGCGCGGTGAGCCGTCAACCACGTACGCAGAACGTCACCACCGACGCCGGTGAGGCCCGGATCACCTGGGTCCCCGCCTCCGCACCCCGCCGCGTGCTCGCCGTGAGCCACGGGGCGGGCGGCGGGATCGAGGCCCGCGACCTGAAGGCGCTGGCCGCCGCCCTGCCCGGACAGGGCGTCACCGTCGCCCTGGTGGAGCAGCCCTGGCGGGTGGCGGGCAAGAAGGTCGCACCCGCCCCGAAGACCCTGGACACCGGGTGGCGCGGACTGTGGCCCGCCCTTGCCGCCCCCGGGCTCCCCGTCATCGCCGGAGGCCGCAGCGCCGGGGCCCGCGTCGCCTGCCGGACCGCCACCGAACTGGGCGCGGCGGCCGTCCTCGCGCTCAGCTTCCCGCTGCACCCCCCGGGCAAGCCGGAGAAGTCCCGCGCCGACGAACTCCTCGGCACCGGCGTGCCCACGCTGGTCGTGCAGGGCGGCAACGACCCGTTCGGCAAGCCCGGCGAATTCCCGCCCGGCTCGTACACGCTGGCCGAAGTGCCCCACGGCGACCACGGGTTCGCGGTGCCGAAGAGGTCCGGCCTGACCGAGGAACAGGCGATGGGCATCCTCACCCGAGCGGTAACCGGGTGGCTCACGTCACTCGGATGACCCAGTGCCCACCGGCCGGCACGGCCGTCGCACGCGTGTCAGCGGCCCCGGGAATGCTCCGCGCCGGGGCGCTGTTGTTCGGGACGTCGGTACAACAACGTCGTACGTGGAGAGGGAGTCCGTCGCATGGGTTCGACCATCTGCCCCAGCCGCTCGAACGCCGCTGACCTGGAGTGGACCGTGCTGCCCGCGGCGAAGACCACCTCCGAGCGGACCCTGGGCGCGGGTAATCGACAGGCCGCCACCAGGCAAGGTCGACTATTCTCCGAGGCGAGCGGGTCCGGTTTCGGCTCCGCCACATCGTTGGAGGAGGTGGGTCCGGTCACTGGGACCGACACAGGGACCGACGACGGCCGCGCACCCGAGACGCCCGCCGAGCGCAACGCGCGCTTCGAGCGGGACGCGCTCGGCTTTCTCGACCAGATGTACTCGGCCGCGCTGCGCATGACGCGCAACCCCGCCGATGCCGAGGACCTGGTACAGGAGACCTACGCCAAGGCGTACGGCTCCTTCCACCAGTTCCGTGAGGGCACCAACCTCAAGGCGTGGATGTACCGCATCCTCACCAACACCTTCATCAACTCGTACCGCAAGAAGCAGCGGGAGCCCCAGCGCAGCGCCGCCGAGGAGATCGAGGACTGGCAGCTGGCCCGGGCCGAGTCGCACATGTCGACCGGTCTGCGCTCGGCGGAGTCCCAGGCCCTCGACCATCTCCCGGACTCCGACGTGAAGTCGGCGCTCCAGGCGATTCCCGAGGAGTTCCGCATCGCCGTCTATCTCGCCGATGTCGAGGGCTTTGCCTACAAGGAGATCGCGGACATCATGGGGACTCCCATCGGTACGGTGATGTCCCGGCTGCACCGCGGCCGTCGCCAGCTGCGCGGCATGCTGGAGGACTACGCCCGTGAGCGCGGGCTCGTCGCGGCCGGTGCCGGTGACTCGGACGATCGGAAGGGCTCGGCCTCATGAGCTGCGGAGAGCCGCACGAGACGGATTGCTCGGAGGTCCTCGACCATCTCTACGAGTTTCTCGACCGGGAGATGCCCGAGGGCGACTGCACCAAGTTCGAGGTGCACTTCGAGGAGTGCTCCCCGTGCCTGGAGAAGTACGGCCTGGAACAGGCCGTGAAGAAGCTGGTCAAGCGCTGCTGCGGACAGGACGACGTCCCGACCGACCTGCGCTCCAAGGTGATGGGCCGGATCGACCTGATCCGGGCCGGCGAGGCCGTGCCCGATCAGGACGTGACCGTGCAGGACACGGACCGGTCGGCGACCGCCGCCGAATAGTCACCCGAATGTGCTCATCGGATCCGTAGCGGCTCGGTGAGCCGCACACCTCGCTAGCGTGGCGCGTCCATCGACCATGCTGGGGGGCGAGCGCGGGCGTGAGCGGCACACCGGCGGCGGCGCGTGCCTGCATCCTGGCCGCCGTCCTCTGCGCGGTCTGCTGCACGCTTCCCGCGTACGCCCCCGACGCCCCGGTTCCCTGGGGCACGGTTGTGCTGTTGGCCGCACTCGGGCTCGGCTGCGCGGCGGCCGGGCGCCGCTCGCCGTCCGGCGGCCCCGGACTTCCCCCGCGCCCTGCTGCCCGCCTGCGCCGCGGCGGTCGCCTTCAGCCTGGTGCTGACCGCGCTCGACTCCCTCGTCCTCGCGGCGGCGGAACGCAGGCCCGTGCACCGCAGCGTGTACGGACTCCTGCCCCTCGCGCTCGGTCCGCATCTGGTGCACGCGCTCGCCGGGCTGATGACGGCTGTCCTGTGGCGGAGCCCGTACGGCCCGCTCTCCGCGCTCCTCGTGCTGCTCCCGACGCACCTCTCCTGCTGGGCGTTCGCGCAGTACCACCGCGAACAGACCGCCCGCCGCGCCACCGTCCGCGCCCTGGTGCACGCCGTCGACATCAAGGACACCTACACCCGGGGCCACAGCAACGCGTCGGCCGGGCCTCCGTTCTGATCGCCCGTGAACTCGGCATGGACGAGCGCCGGGTGGAGGGGCTCCGGTTCGCCGGGATCCTGCACGACATCGGCAAACTCGGCGTCCCCACCCGGGTGCTGCGCAAGGACGGGCCGCTCACGCCCGAGGAGCGGCGCGTCATGGAGCTGCACCCGGAGTACGGGCACGAGATCGTCCGGGGCATCGGCTTCCTGGACGAGGCCCGCGACGCGATCCTGCACCACCACGAACGGCTCGACGGCAGCGGCTATCCGTACGGGTTCAGCGGCTCGCGCATCCCCGAGTCCGCCCGGGTCGTGGCCGTCGCCGACGCCTTCGACGCGATGACCTCCACCCGCTCCTACCGCCGCGCCCGCCCGGTCTCCGCCGCGCTCGCCGAGCTGGAGCGGTGTGCGGGCAGCCAGTTCGACCCCCGGATGGTGGGGGCGCTGGACCGCGCCCTGCGCCGACACGGCTGGAGCGCCGCCGACGCCGCCGTCACGGAGCGCCGGGCGGCCGACCGCGCACGGGGCGCTCCAGGTGGTCGCCGTGGTGGCCGCCGCGCAGGCGCTCGCCGCCGTACCGCCGAGGGCGCGCGGCCGTCGCACGGACGCCGACCGGGCCGCGCGCCGGACCCTGACCGTGGGCTTCGCGGCGCTCTGCTTCCAGCCGCCGTACGCCTCCGGGCAGGCCGAGCGCTGGTTCGGCGACGGACCGTACTTCCCGCTGTTCCCGCTCGCGGTCCTGGCGCTGACCGCCCTCTGCGACGCTGTGCTCGCCGCCCTCCTGGTGCGTTCGGCGGCCCGCGCCGAGGGGCCCGGCGCCCTGCCCCCGTACGGATCGCTCCTGGTCGACGAGGTGCGCGCGCTCGCCGGGATCGGGACCGCCATCGGGGCGACCACGCCGCCCGGCCACGCCCGCCGGGTCGCCGCACTCGCCATCGCGGTGGGCCGGGAGCTGGGCTGACCGGGCCCCGGCTGACCGTCCTCGAACACGCCGCCCTGATGCACGACATCGGCCAGCTCTCCCTCGTCGACCCGGTCGCCGGTGGGGCGACCGCCCGGCTGCCCGCCGCCGAGCAGCGCCGGATCGCCCTGCTCGGCGGGGCGGTGGTCCGCCGTACCGGGGCCGATCCGGAGGCCGCGGCGGTGGTGGAGCAGCAGGCCGATCCCTACCGGGAACAACCGCTCGCCGCCAGGATCGTCAGGACGGTCAACGCATACGACGACCTGTGCGGGGAAGGCGTGGGCGGGCCGCTCGGGGCGCTGGAGCAGCTCAGGCTCGGCACCGGGCACGACCACCAGCCGCAGGTGGTCGAGGCGCTGGGACGCGTCCTGGCGCGGGGCGGTCTGACCCGGGCCGGAGCTGGGTAACCCATGGGTAATGAGCGGGCGTCCGGCCGGGCATGGTTGGATGCGAAAGCAGAGTGGATGACGAGGGTGTCCAGTCGGGACAGGCGGGAATCGTGAGGATCTTCGGGAAGGTACGGCATCGGCCGTCCGCCTCTTGGCGGCAGGCCACGGACCGCGCGTTCACGCTGATCGGCGACGGCCGGTACGAGGACGCGGGGGCGCTGCTGACGCGTGCGGCGGATCTGGAGCCCTGGCTCTCGGAGTCCTGGTTCAATCTGGCCCTGCTGCACAAGTTCCGGCACGACTGGGAGCAGGCCCGCGCGGCGGGCCTGCGGGCGGTCGCGTTGCTGGACCGCGAGTCCGGCGCCCCGGACTGGTGGAACGTGGGGATCGCGGCCACCGCGCTCCAGGACTGGCCGCTGGCGCGGCGGGCCTGGCAGGCGTACGGACTGAAGGTCCCCGGCGGCGGCCAGCACAGCGCGGCCACCACCGAGCCGACCGGCATGGAGCTGGGCAGCGCCGCCGTGCGGCTCTCGCCGGAGGGCGAGGCCGAGGTGGTCTGGGGCCGCCGGCTCGACCCGGCCCGGATCGAGGTGCTGTCGATCCCGCTGCCGTCCTCGGGGCGGCGCTGGGGCGAGGTCGTCCTGCACGACGGGGTGCCCAACGGCGAGCGGGTCACCGCGGCCGGGCCCGCGTACCCGGTGTTCGACGAGATCGAGCTGTGGGCGCCGTCCCCGGTGCCGACCTGGGTGGTGCTGCTGGAGGCGGCCACCGAGGAGGACCGGGACGCGCTGGAGAAGCTGGCATCGGACGCCGGGTTCGCCGCGGAGGACTGGTCCTCGTCCGTGCGCCTGCTGTGCCGGGCGTGCTCCGAGAGCCGGATGGAGAGCGACGAGGGCGACGGGGAGCACCTGGACCCGCACGACCACAGCGAGCCGGGCCACCCGGGACCCCTCGGCCACCGCACCGCCGGGGCCGGCGACCTCTGGGTGCCCGAGCGCGAGTGCGGTCTCGCCGCCCCCGCCGGACTGGTGCGCGGGCTGCTGGACGGCTGGGTCGCCGACAGCCCGGACAGCCGCGAGTGGCGGGATCTCGAAGAAGTCTGCTGACCGCTGCCCGTAGGCTGTAGGCGCACCGATCGCGGTGCGGTACCCCCAGGTTTTGCAGGAAGGCGTACGGCGGACATGTCGCAGCAGGAGACGGACGGGCGGATCGACGTGGACGACGAGGGGTTCGTCGTCGACACCGAGGACTGCGAGGAGCGCGAGGCGGCCTACCGTGCGCGCGGCACCTCGCGTCCGATCACGGTCGTGGGCAACCCGGTGCTGCACAAGGAGTGCAAGGACGTCACCGCGTTCGACGACGAGCTGGCCCAGCTGATCGACGACATGTTCGCCAGCCAGAAGACCGCCGAGGGCGTCGGCCTCGCGGCCAACCAGATCGGCGTGGACCTGAAGGTCTTCGTCTACGACTGCCCGGACGACGACGGCAAGCGTCACACGGGCGTCGTCTGCAACCCGGTCCTGGAGGAGCTGCCACCCGAGACGCGGGTGCTCGACGACTCCAACGAGGGCTGCCTCTCGGTCCCGACCGCGTACGCCTCCCTCGCCCGCCCCGACTACGCGGTGGTGCGCGGCCAGGACGCCAAGGGCAACCCGATCCGGGTCAAGGGCACCGGCTACTTCGCGCGCTGCCTCCAGCACGAGACGGACCACCTGTACGGCTACCTGTACATCGACCGGCTCTCCAAGCGGGAGCGCAAGGACGCGCTGCGGCAGATGGAAGAGGGCACGCCGCGCTACGAGACCGTCCCCAACGACTGAGGACCCCTCAGGCGGCGTCGGCCGTGGCCGCCGGGCCCCGGAAGGTCCGGCGGTAGGCGTTCGGCGTCGTACCGAGCGTGCGCACGAACTGGTGCCGCAGCGTCGCCGCCGTGCCGAAGCCCGTCTGGCCCGCGATCGTGTCGATCGTCCGGTCGGAGGTCTCCAGCAGGTGCTGGGCCAGCAGCACCCGCTGCCGCAGCAGCCAGCGGTACGGCGTGGTCCCGGTCTCCTGCTGGAACCGCCGGGCGAAGGTGCGCGGTGACATGTGCGCCTGCGCGGCCAGCTGCTCCACCGTCATCTCCCGGTCGAGGTGCTGCTCCATCCACGCCAGGGTGGCGCCGACGGTGTCGCAGGCGTTCCTGGGCAGCGGCCGGTCGATGTACTGCGCCTGGCCGCCGTCCCGGTGCGGCGGGACCACCATCCGCCGGGCGATGGTGTTGGCCGCGTCCTGCCCGTACTCCTGGCGGACCAGATGCAGGCAGGCGTCGATCCCGGCGGCGGTCCCGGCCGAGGTGATGACCGGGCCCTCGTCGACGTAGAGCACGTCCGGCTCCACGATCGCCCTCGGGTAGCGGCGGGCCAGATCCGCCGCGTGCCGCCAGTGCGTCGTGCAGCGGCGGCCGTCCAGCAGCCCGGCCGCGCCGAGGACGTACGCCCCCGAACAGACGCTCAGCACCCGCGCACCGCGCTCCACGGCCCGGCGGAGCGCCGAGAGGGCCTCTTCCGGATACGTCCGGGCCATGACGTTGCCGCTCGCGGGGACGGCGACGAGGTCGGCCTCCTCCAGCCGGTCCAGGCCGTAGGGCGTGCTGATGGTGAAGCCCGCGTGGGTGCTCAGCCGGGGCCCCTCGGCGGAGACCACCGCGAAATCGTGCACCGGCAGCCCCTCTTCGCTGCGGTCGAGGCCGAACACCTCGCACAGCACGCCGAGTTCGAAGGGGTGGACCTCGTCCAGCAGCAGGACGGCGACATTTTGCAGCATGGAGTCATTGTGGCAGTAATTTGATGCTGTGTGGCAGTGCTGCCACTGACCACAATCCCCCGGGGGGACGAAGGTGGAGCCATGAACCTCTTCCTGGACTACCTCGTCGTGACCGCCCTCCTCGCCCTCGTCCTCCTCCCCGCGGGCCTCGGCCTCGCGCGTGAGCGCCGCATCGACCGCCAGCTGCGCGACGCCGCGCGCAGGGAGGCGGAACCCACGGAAACGGAAAGCGCCGCGCGGCCTGTCACGGCCACGCGGCGCCCTCACCTCAGGAGTTGGGCCAGGGTCTGAGGACCCCTCGGGTCTAGAAGTCGTCGTCGAACCCGACCGAGCCCTCGACGGCCACCTGGTAGGCGGACGGGCGGCGCTCGAAGAAGTTCGTCAGCTCCTGGACGCCCTGCAGCTCCATGAAGGAGAACGGGTTCTCCGAGCCGTACACCGTCGGGAAGCCGAGGCGGGCGAGCCGCTGGTCGGCGACGCACTGCAGGTACTCGCGCATCGACTCGGTGTTCATCCCCGGCAGCCCGTCGCCGCACAGGTCGCGGCCGAACTGCAGCTCCGCGTCGACGGCCTCCTTCAACATGTCGGTGACCTGCTGCTGGAGCTCGTCGTCGAAGAGGTCCGGCTCCTCCTTGCGGACGGTGTCCACGACCTCGAACGCGAAGTTCATGTGCATCGTCTCGTCACGGAACACCCAGTTGGTGCCCGTGGCGAGACCGTGCAGCAGGCCGCGCGAGCGGAACCAGTACACGTAGGCGAACGCGCCGTAGAAGAACAGCCCCTCGATGCAGGCCGCGAAGCAGATCAGGTTCAGCAGGAAGCGACGGCGGTCGGCCTTCGTCTCCAGCCGCTCGATCTTCTCGACCGAGTCCATCCACTTGAAGCAGAACTGCGCCTTCTCGCGGATCGACGGGATCTCCTCGACCGCGTCGAACGCCGCCGCCCGGTCGTCCGGATCGGGCAGGTAGGTGTCCAGCAGCGTCAGATAGAACTGGACGTGCACGGCCTCCTCGAAGAGCTGCCGCGACAGGTACAGCCGCGCCTCGGGGGAGTTGATGTGCTTGTACAGCGTCAGCACGAGGTTGTTGGAGACGATCGAGTCACCGGTCGCGAAGAACGCCACCAGCCGGCCGATCATGTGCTGCTCACCCGGCGACAGCTTCGCGAGGTCGGCGACGTCCGAGTGGAGGTCGACCTCCTCCACGGTCCAGGTGTTCTTGATCGCGTCCCGGTAGCGCTCGTAGAAGTCCGGGTAGCGCATGGGACGCAGGGTCAGCTCGAATCCCGGGTCGAGCAGGTTCTTGTCTCGGGTGGAGCTCATTACTGGCAGGCCTCGCAGGACTCGGGGTTTTCCAGGGAGCAGGCGATGGCGTCCGCGTCGGGCGCCTGCGCCTGCTGTACGGGAATGGGGGCGGCGGACGCCTGGCCGGACGCGGCACGGGCGATCCTGGTCGCCGGGCGCGAACGCAGGTAGTACGTCGTCTTCAGCCCCTGCTTCCAGGCGTACGCGTACATCGAGGAGAGCTTGCCGATCGTCGGCGTCTCCAGGAACAGGTTGAGCGACTGGCTCTGGTCCAGGAACGGCGTACGGGCCGCCGCCATGTCGATCAGCCCGCGCTGCGGGATCTCCCACGCCGTGCGGTACAGCGCCCGCACGTCCTCGGGGATCCAGGCGAAGCCCTGCACGGAGCCACTGGCCTCGCGCAGCGCCTCACGGGTGCGGGCGTCCCACACGCCGAGCTTCTTCAGCTCGTCCACCAGGTAGGCGTTGACCTGGAGGAACTCACCGCTGAGCGTCTCGCGCTTGAACAGGTTGGAGACCTGCGGCTCGATGCACTCGTACACGCCCGCGATCGAGGCGATCGTCGCGGTCGGCGCGATGGCGAGCAGCAGGGAGTTGCGCATGCCGGTCTTCGCGATCCGGGCGCGCAGGGCGTCCCAGCGCTCCGGCCAGTTCAGCTCGGTGGCGTAGTGGTCGGGGTGCAGCGCTCCGCGCGCGGCACGCGTCTGCGACCACGCCGGCAGCGGGCCCGAGCGCTCGGCGAGGTCGCAGGACGCCTCGTACGCGGCCAGCATGATCCGCTCGGAGATCTTCGTGGAGAGCGCGCGGGCCTCGGGGGAGTCGAAGGGCAGGCGCAGCTGGAAGAAGACGTCCTGGAGGCCCATCGCGCCCAGCCCCACCGGCCGCCAGCGGGAGTTGGAGCGCCCGGCCTGCTCGGTCGGGTAGAAGTTGATGTCGACGACCCGGTCCAGGAAGGTCACCGCCGTACGGACGGTGGAGTCCAGGCGCTCCCAGTCGATCGAGCCGTTCGCGACGAACGCGCCCAGGTTGACCGAGCCCAGGTTGCAGACGGCCGTCTCGCCGTCGTCGGTGACCTCCAGGATCTCCGTGCACAGGTTCGACGAGTGCACGACCCGGCCCGGCTCGGCGGTCTGGTTGGCGGTCCGGTTGGAGGCGTCCTTGAACGTCATCCAGCCCTGGCCGGTCTGCGCGAGGGTCCGCATCATCCGGCCGTACAGCTCGCGCGCCGGCATCGTCTTGCGGGCCAGGCCCTCGGCCTCGGCGGCGCGGTAGGCGGCGTCGAACGCGTCGCCCCACAGGTCGACCAGCTCGGGCACGTCCGCCGGGGAGAACAGCGACCACTCGGTGTCCGCGTCGACCCGGCGCATGAACTCGTCCGGGATCCAGTGGGCCAGGTTCAGGTTGTGCGTACGCCGCTGGTCCTCACCGGTGTTGTCGCGGAGCTCCAGGAACTCCTCGATGTCCGCGTGCCAGGTCTCCAGGTAGACCGCCGCGGCGCCCTTGCGCCGGCCGCCCTGGTTCACCGCAGCCACGGAGGCGTCCAGCGTCTTGAGGAACGGCACGATGCCGTTGGAGTGCCCGTTGGTGCCCCGGATCAGCGAACCCCGGGCGCGGATGCGGGAGTACGACAGGCCGATGCCGCCCGCGTGCTTCGAGAGCCGCGCCACCTGGTGGTAGCGGTCGTAGATCGAGTCCAGCTCGTCCTTCGGCGAGTCCAGCAGATAGCAGGAGGACATCTGCGGGTGCCGCGTACCGGAGTTGAAGAGGGTGGGTGAGGAGGGGAGGTAGTCCAGCTTGCTCATCAGCCCGTAGAGCGCGGCGACCTCGTCCAGCGCCCGAGCCGACTCGTCCTCGGCGAGGCCCGCGGCCACCCGCAGCATGAAGTGCTGCGGGGTCTCGATGACCTGGCGGGTGATCGGGTGGCGCAGCAGGTAGCGGCTGTGCAGCGTACGGAGACCGAAGTAGCCGAAGCGGTCGTCCGCGCCCTCGGCCAGCGTCCGCTCCACCAGCTCGTCCAGCGCCTTCGCGTGCAGCTCGACGAAGGCGGCGGTGCGGTCGGCGATCAGGCCCTCGCGGTGGCCCACGGCGACCGAGGCGGAGAAGTGCGTGGCGCCCTGGCCCGCCGCCTCGTCCGCGATCGTGCGGGTCAGCAGCCGGGCGGCCAGCCGGGAGTACGCCGGGTCCTCGGAGATCAGCCCCGCGGCGGCCTCGGTGGCCAGCGAGCGCAGCTCGGCCTCGTCGGAGCGGGCGTTGCGCCCGCGCAGGGCTGCGGCGGCGACCCGGCCGGGGTCGGTGTCGGGAAGATCGACGGTGAGGTCGGTCAGGGTCCGCAGCAGGGCGGTCCCGGGTCCGTCGTCGGAGGCTTTCCCGGCCGTGGTGGACGCTGCGGACACGGCGGATTCGGTGGCTGAAACCGGATCGGCGGGCGCGATGGTCACTGGGCTTTCCCTCGCTCGGCTGGGGCCGGCGGAAGGAGGGGGAGCCGGGCAGCGCGAAACCCGGGGCGGGGCAGCACTGCTGACGGCGTCCACCGGCCTGTCCGCGAGGCCCGGACGTCTGGCGTCCGGTTCGGTCGAGCCGGACGCGCTGTCGGCAGGTCTTCGGACTTGAAGGTGCGCAAAAGCGCACTGATCACACCGTTGCGGGACAGTTCCGGATTCGCACCGGATTCCCCTGCGGCGACAGCGAAGTCGAGCATACATGTGGGGGCCGCCGGATGAAGCGGCCCCCACATGTTGTGTCGCGACGATTCGGCGCGCCCCTCAGGAGGGAGCCTCCAGCTCCAGCCGGAAGGTCATGAGCCCTAGTCCCGGCACCGGTTCCCAGTCCCGTTCGGGGGTCCGTACGAAGCCGAGCCGACGGTAGATCCTCTGGGCTGCGAGCATGGCCGGCTGTGTCGACAGCACCAGAGCCCGCACGCCGTCGGTGGCCCGTGCGCGCTCGACGCACGCCCGCACGAGGGCCTCTCCCACCCCCCGTCCGCGCCCCTCGCGGGCCACGGCCAGCATCCGGAATTCGGCCTCGTCCGGACCGGCGATGTCGCGCCACGGGGTGCCCGGTGCGGCATACGTCACACCGCCGAGCACCGCCCCGTCCGCGTCGAGCGCGACGAGGACCTCGGCCTCGGCCGCGCGCTGTCCGACCGCCCGCAGCTTGAGCAGATACGGGTCCTGCGGGCCGTCCAGCAGACTCTCGCCGAGATACGCCTCGGCGATGATCTCGCCGAGGACGGCGTACTCGCCGGGCTCCGCCGCCCTGATCGTCAGATCCATCAGCCGCTCGCTCCCGCGTCGGTTCCCATGTCAGCCACTCGCTCCCACATCGTTGTTCGGGGCGCCGTCGCCCACCGGCGGCAGGTCCCCCCGCTCGACCGGCTGCTGACCGGCGGCCTCGCCGGGCGGCGGCAGTACCTGGTCCAGCTCGTGGTCGTCGGCGCGGTGGGCGGCCAGGGCTGCCGCCCGCAGCGTCGCCCGGTCCACGTCCTGGCGTGTTCCGCTCAACGTCACGACCAGGTCGCCCTGTTCCCGGGCGTACGCGTGGCCCGACTCCGTGGCCCGGTACCACTGTTCGCCGTCCCGCTCGCAGGTCACCAGGGGCTCCCGGCCGCTGCCCGACGCGGGCCCCTCCGTGCAGTCGGCGCCGGCGTGCGGGAGGCGTTCCACCGACAGCCGGATCTGCCCGCCGTCCGGGTCGGTGTAGACGCTGCCGAACCCGTCCTCGCCGAGCACCCCGACCGACTGGCGGGCCAGGGCGTAACCCGCGGCCTCGGTCACCCACACATGCTCCGCGACGGTCTGCACGGCCCGCGCCCGCGCCTCCAGCTCCGCCCGGCCGGGCGCCGCACCGGCCGAGGAACTCCTGTCCGCCGCCGTCTGCGAGCCGGGCGCCGGCTCGGTGCCGCAGCCTGTCGCCGCCAGGGCCAGGGCCAGCGCCGTGGTCAGAAGGAGGGGCCGGAGCCGGGGCGACCGGGAGCGCGGTGTCATGGGCACATCCTTTCGTACGGTGAGGGGCTCGGCGTCCCGCACGGCCACGCCCGGGGCGGGTCCACGGAAGGGGGCCGCCGCGCCCCTGGACGGGATGCGGCGGCCCCGGTTCGGCCGACGGGCTCAGCAGCAGCGGAAGCCCTCGCGGGGATCCGCCTCGCGGGCGTCCGTGCGGCTGCGTTCGAAGGCGCGACGGGTCATCACCGGCGCGTCCGGATCGTGCGTCCTGGCGTGCGCCACATAGCGGTCGTACGCGGACTCACCGGTCAGCTCACGGACGTACCAGCGGATCCGTCCGGCCACCCGTCGTACGTCCGCGAGCGTCATGTCCGGCTCCCCGTCTCCGCCGGCTCCTTGCGGATGCCGCCCTCGGGTCCGACGCCGGCGGCGGCCAGTTCGGCCTTCTCCTCCTTGGTGGCGAAGAGCGAGGCCGGCGCGACGAGCCTGGACCCGACGTACGGCGTCTCGTGGAGCTTGACGCTCTCCGGGTCGCGGATGGCCTTGTAGCAGACCCGGCCGGCGTCCACGAGCACCACGATGATGAGGAGCGCGAACAGCGCGCTGAGCACCCCGTCGACCGTGGAGTTGGTGACGACGGTCCGCATGTCGTCCATGGACTTGGCCGGCGCCAGCACCTCGCCCGCGTCGATGCCCGCCTGGTACTTGTCGCGCTGGGCGAAGAAGCCGACCTTCACGTCGTCGGAGAAGATCTTCTGCCAGCTCGCTGTGAGCGTGACCGCCACGTCCCAGGCGAGCGGGACCGCGGTGACCCACGCCCACTTCAGGCGGCCGGACTTGACGAGCAGGGTGGTGCAGACGGCCAGCGCGACGGCGGCCAGCAGCTGGTTGGCGATGCCGAAGAGCGGGAAGAGCTGGTTGATGCCGCCCAGCGGGTCGTGCACGCCGACCCAGAGGAAGTAGCCCCAGCCGCCGACCACGACGGCACTGGCGAACCAGACGCCCGGCTTCCAGCTGACCTCGCGGAACGGCTTGTAGGCGTTGCCCAGCATGTCCTGGAGCATGAAGCGCCCGACCCGGGTGCCCGCGTCCACCGTCGTGAGGATGAAGAGCGCCTCGAACATGATGGCGAAGTGGTACCAGAACGCCTTCATGGCGGTTCCGCCGACCACCGCGGAGAAGATCTCCGCCATACCCAGCGCGAACGTGGGCGCACCGCCGGTCCGGGAGAGCAGGCTCGCCTCCTCGACGTCCTTCGCGGCCTGGGCCAGGGCGTCCGGGGTGATGGTGAAGCCGAAGTCGGCCACGGCCTGCGAGGCGGACTGGACGCTGTCGCCGATCACGCCGACGGGCGCGTTGATGGCGAAGTAGAGGCCGGGGTCGATGATGCAGGCGGCGATCATCGCCATGATCGCGACGAACGACTCGACCAGCATGGCGCCGTAGCCGATCATCCGGATCTGCGTCTCCTTCTGGACCATCTTCGGCGTGGTGCCCGAGGAGACCAGGGAGTGGAAGCCGGAGAGCGCGCCGCAGGCGATGGTGATGAAGACGAACGGGAACATCGAGCCGGCGAAGACCGGGCCCGAGCCGCTGGAGGCGAAGTCGGTGACCGCGGGCATCTTCAGGGTCGGCAGCGCGACGACCACGCCCACCGCCAGCAGCCCGATCGTGCCCACCTTCATGAAGGTGGAGAGGTAGTCGCGCGGGGCCAGCAGCAGCCACACGGGGAGCACGGAGGCCAGGAACCCGTACGCGATCATCCAGATGACCAGCGTGCCCGGCTCCAGCGTGAAGAAGTCCGCCCAGGACGACTCGGCGACCCAGCCGCCCGAGACGATCGCGAGCAGCAGCAGCGCGACGCCTATGAGGGAGACCTCGCTGACCTTGCCGGGCCGCAGGATACGCAGATAGACGCCCATGAAGAGGGCGATCGGGATCGTCATGCCGATGGAGAAGACGCCCCACGGCGAGTGCGCGAGCGCGTTCACGATGACCAGCGCGAGGACCGCGAGCAGGATGATCATGATGATGAAGACCGCGACCAGGGCGGCGATCCCGCCGACCGGGCCGATCTCGTCGCGCGCCATCTGACCGAGCGAACGGCCGTTGCGGCGGGTCGAGAAGAAGAGCGTCACCATGTCCTGGACGGCGCCGGCGAAGATGACGCCGACGACGAGCCAGATCGTGCCGGGCAGATACCCCATCTGGGCGGCGAGCACGGGCCCGACCAGCGGACCCGCTCCGGCGATGGCGGCGAAGTGGTGGCCGAACAGCACCCGTCGGTCGGTGGGATGGAAGTCGACACCGTTGTCCAGCCGTTCGGCCGGGGTCGCGCGGTTCTTGTCGGTCTTCAGCACCCGGTTGGCGATGAACCGGGAGTAGAAGCGGTACGCGATGGCATACGAACCGAGGGCCGCCGCCAGCATCCAGGCGGCGGATACCTCCTCACCCCGCGAGAGCGCGAGGGTGGCCCAGCCGATGGCGCCGGCCAGGGCCACCAGGCTCCAGACGGCTATGGACTTCGGGGTCGGTCCGCGCTGCCCCGTAGCTGGTGAGACAGGTGGTGCTGGTGTGGGCGATTCCGCCATGTGGTGCTCCGTCCCCTCGCTGATCACCGGTGCGATGGGCAGGAAATCTATGGGACGCGTCCGGCCAGCGTCACCCCCTGTCCGCATTGCGGTCCGGCAACGGTGATGTGTCGCAACAGGACACGGGCAGCGCGTTGACCCGGTTCACCCGGTGCGGCCCGGTCAGACCCAGCCCCGCCGGGCCGCCTCGGCGCCCGCCTGGAATCTGCTGCGGGCCTGCATCCGGGCCGTCAGCTCCGCGTTCATCCGGCGCACGGTGCGCAGGGACACCCCCAGGCGGCGGGCGGCGGTCGCGTCCGTGTGCCCCTTCGCCAGCAGCGACAGCAACTCGTCCTCCTGCGGGGTCAGCCCGTTGCCGTCGCGGGCGGGAGCGGAGCCGAGCGGGGTGGCGTCCGCCCACAGCTGCTCGAACAGCATCCGGGCCACCGCGACGGCCCCCTTGCTGCGCAACTCCAGGGCGCCCGCCCGCCCGTCGTCGGGGTCGAGCGGTACCAGCGCGACCTCACCGTCGACCACCACCATCACCAGCGGTAGCGTCGGCAGCGTCCGGCTCTCCGCGCCGAGCGACCCCAGCCGGTTCACATAGCGCAGGGTGGGCGGGTCGTTGCGGAAGCTGTCCTGGTAGATGCTGCGCAGCCGCACCCCGCGCTCCAGCGCCCGCCGGTCCAGCGGCCAACTCGCCTCCAGCGTGTCCGGGGACTGCGCGCCGCCGGGCAGCAGCGAGAGGCACTCCGCCCTGGCCAGCTCGGCCAGTTCGGTCAGCCGCTCGCGGACCGCGTCGAGCCCCTCCAGCCGTTTGACGACGTCGAAGCCGCCCGCCCGCCGTCCCCGGTCCGTGGTGAGGGCCGACATCGCGTCCCTGGCCACTTCAAGTCCGCGCTGCTGCCGGGCCAGTTCCGCCTCCCGGCGGGAGAGGAGGAACGGCAGGCTGGCCGCCGGATCCAGGGCCCGGAAGACCGGCGGGCCCTGCTCCGTACCGCTGGGGCCGTCGTCCAGCAGACACAGCTCGGCCAACTGGTCCAGGGCCCGGCGCACATCCTCCTCGCTCCGCCCCAGCCGCGCCACGATCTCGTCGAACCGCAGCTCCGGTTCCTCCAGGACGAGCCGGTAGACCAGCTCCGTCCGCGCGTCCAGCCCCAGCACCTCTAACATCCCTGGCTCCCCCGCCGATGTCACGCCGTCCCCGCACGCCGGTGCGGGGCGTCCCTTCAGCACCGGCGCGAGTGTAGGGGTGGGGCGTTGTGAAGGTATAGACCAGGTCCACGGGGTGGATGGGCCCAGGAGCGCGCGCGTGGCCGGAAACGCCGAGGCCCGCCGGCGGCCGGAAGGCACCGCGACGGCGGGGGCGGATGGCCGCAAGGTGTCAGGCAGTCACCTGCCACCATCGCATCGTCCCAGGCCGCGGGCCCCGAAAGCGCGTTCCCCCGGCTGGCACTCTGCTGCCCCGCAGCTTTCGGCCACCCGGTAACCGTGGCCCCCCGCACGGCGATGGCGACAGGATCTGGCCGTCACAAGCCATTCACACACCGCTACGTTCCGAGGAGTTTCCCCATGCGGGCGTTCCCCCTCCCTGCCCTTCACCACACGTCGGCCGCCGCCGCCCGCGCCCTTCCGGCGGCGGCCCTGTGCGCCGCGGCGGCCCGGGACGGCTTCTCCTGGGGGTGACCCCGGAGAACGGGACGCCTCCGTGTTCCTGGTGACGGCGCTCCTCGTGCGCGCCGGGCCCCCGCGCCCCGACCGGTGGACGGCCCGGGACCTGGCCCGCTGGCTGCGCTCCCGCCACCTCCGGGCCGGACCGCACACACCCGGACCGGTCCACATGTACGTCGTCGAGGGCCCGGACGGCACGGTCCGCGCCGCGCTGTACATGGAGAGCCCCGACCCCGTCCACGCCGAACTGGCCGCGCTGGAACACCTCCTGGCGGCCCTGAGCGCCGCCCGGCCCTCCTCGCTGGACTGGCGGCCCGCCGCACTCGGCGGCGTCTCGGCCCGCCCGGGCCCGCACCGCCTCCCCGAACCGAAAGGACCGGACCCGCCATGCCACGGGAGCGCCCCTCCGTGTCAGTGATCATCCCCAACCACAACTACGAGAAGACCCTGCGGGCCTGCCTGGAATCCGTCTACGCCCAGACCCTGCGCCCGCTGGACGTCGTCGTCGTGGACGACGCCAGCACCGACGGTTCCCGCGACATCGCCCGCGCGTTCCCCTGCGTCCTGGTGGCCCGCCCGGAGAACGGCGGGGTCTCCGCCGCCCGCAACCTGGGCGTCGCCGCCTCCGCCGGCCAGGTGCTCTTCTTCCTCGACTCCGACATCGCCCTGGCGCCCGACGCGATCGAGAACGCCGTCGACCTGCTCATGGATGATCCGGAGACCGGCTGCGTCCACGGCGTCCTCGACCCCGAACCGCTCTTCGACGACGGCCCGGTCGAGGTCTACCACTGCCTGCACGCGCACTTCTGGCGCCACCGCAGCGCCGGAGTCGTCGGCACCGCCTTCTTCGCGCTGGCCGCGATCGAGCGCTCCGTCTTCGACGCGACCGGGCCCTTCGACGAGAACCTCCGCGACTCCGAGGACGTCGAGTACAGCGACCGCCTCGCCGCCACCCACCGCATCCGGCTCAGCGAGCGGGTGACCGGCCGCCACGACGACGTGGACCGGCTGCTGCCGATGCTCGCCGAGCAGTACCGCCGCTCCCAACTCCTCGTCCCCGTCGCCGCCGTGGAACGCCGGCGCGGCGGCGGACTGCGCGCCAACCGTACGGGGGGCGTCCTCGCCGCCGGGCTGGTCCCCCTCACGCTTCCGTTCGCCCTGCTCACCCCCTGGCTGCTCGCGGTGCCGCTCGCCTGCGCCGCGGCCTTCGCCCTGGCGGACGTGGGCCTGTCCCGCTTCGTGGCGCGCCGCAAGGGGTGGCTCTTCCTCATCCGCTTCACCGCGCTGCACTTCGCGGTGCATCTCGCCCTGGTGCTCGGCGCGGTGGTCGGCGGCGCGCGCTGGCTGGTGGACCCGCGCTTCGGCCCCTCGGCCCGGGGCCGCCGCGCCGTCCGCGACGATCCGGCCCCGGCGGCGGCACCGTGAGCGCCGGGGCGGACCGGGAGCCGGAAGCCCCAACGCCCGGGGGCGCGCTTCGGGAGCCCGCACGGTCCGAAGCGGCGTCGCCGGGGCCGGGGGCCGTACGGTCCGGGGGCGGGCTGCCGGAGGCCGGCCCGTCGGACGCCGTACCCCCGGACGCCGGCCCGTCGGATGCCGCGCCGCCGGACGCCGGTCCTCCCGAGGCCGCGCCAGGCCCCTCCCGGTGGGCCCGGGCGCTGCGTCCCGCCGCCGCACTCGTCCTCGTCGCGGCCACCTGCTTCGCCGTCGGCGGTTCGCTGCGCGCGGCCGGTACGGAGCTGGCCGATGCCGCCGGCCGGCCAGGGGGAGTGCTCCTGCTGGGCGCGGCCCTGGTCGCCAACGCCGCCGGACTCGTCCTGTCGATGCTCTCCTGGCGCGTCCTGGTGGTGGACGGCGGCTCCCCGGCCCGTACCAGCGACACCGCCCGCATCTTCTTCATCGGCGTCATCAGCAAGTTCGTCCCCGGCCGTATCTGGGGCGTCCTCGCCCACATCCAGCTCGGCAAGGCCGTCGGCATCGCCCCCGAGCGGATGATCGCCGCCTTCGGACTCGGCCTCGTCATCGGGATGACCACCGGGGCCGCCGCCGGACTCCTCGTCGCCCCGGCCGTGTTCGGTTCGGGCGCCTGGGCCTTCGCCCCGCTCGTACTGCTCGCGGCGGCCGCCGTGGCCCGGCCCGGCTGGGTGGGCCGGCTCGTCGCGTGGACGATGCGGCTGGCCCGCCGCCCCGCCGGGGCCGCCGACAGCTCGCCCCGCGCCCTGCGGCTGTCCATCGGCTGGGCCTGCGCCTCCTGGGCGGTCTCCGGGCTCCACCTGTGGGTCATCGCCGTCCTGCTCGGCGCCCCGCCGCTGCTCTCCCTGCCCGTCTGCGTCGGCGGCTTCGCCCTCGCCACCGTCGCCGGAAGCCTCGCCTTCGTCCTGCCCGACGGCTGGGGAGCGCGCGAGCTCGTCCTCCTCGCCCCCCTCGGCGCGGTCATGCCGCTCTCCGCCGCCACCGCCGCCGTCATCGCCAGCCGGCTCGTCTGCGTGCTCAGCGAGGTCGCCGCCACCGGCGCCGCCCTCGCCTGGGCCCGCGCCGCCGGACCCCTGCCCGCCCCCCGACCCGCGCTCCGGGAAGGAGCCGCATGACCCCCGACGCACCTCCCCTGCTCACCGTGGACGACTGCGAACGACTGTCGACGCGCCAGGTGCACGAGCTGTACCGGTCCCACGTCAACAAGAGCCAGGTCTCCCTGATGACCTCCTTCGGCTTCGGCCGCGAACTCGTCGACCACGCCGAGGGATCCTGGATCCACACCCGCGACGGACGCCGGATCCTCGACTTCACCGGCGGCGTCGGCGTCCTCAACCACGGCCACAACCACCCGCGCATCCTCGCCGCCCGCCGCCGCTTCCAGGAACAGCGCCGGATGGAGGTCCACAAGACCTACTTCTCGCCCTACATCGCCGCCCTCGGCCACAACCTCGCCCGGCTGCTCCCCGGCGACCTGAACCTCTCCTTCTTTCCCAACTCCGGGGCGGAGGCCGTCGAGGGTGCGGTGAAACTCGCGTACAAATACCACGGCGGCCGCCGCAAGCAGATCCTGCACGCCGACATCAGCTTCCACGGCAAACTGCTCGGCTCGGGCAGCCTCACCGGCAGCGCCCAGAACGCCTTCGCCTTCCCCGGCATCCCCGGCGTCTCCGCCTTCCGGTACGGCGACCTCGACTCCGTACGGCAGGCGGTCGCGGGGGCCCGCGACGCCAAGGGCCGCTGCGACGTCTACGCGATCCTCATCGAACCCTTCTCCGCGTCCACCATGACCGAGTGCTCCGAGGAGTTCCTGCGCGGGCTGCGAGAGCTGTGCACCCGGGAGAAGATCGTGCTGATCTTCGACGAGATCTACACCGGCTGGGGCAAGACCGGCAGCCTCTTCCACTTCATGCGCTACCCGGACCTGGTCCCGGACGTGGTGACCACATCGAAGTCCTTCGGCGGCGGCAAGTCCTCCATCTCCGCCTTCGTGGCCCGCGAGCCCGTCTTCCGCGCGGCGTACGACAGCCTCGGCGACGCCATGCTCCAGTCCACCAGCACCACCTACTACGGTTTCGGCGAGGAGACCGCCACCGCGCTGGAGGCCGTCAACATCGCGGTCGAGGACGACTACCCGGCCCGCGCCCGCGCCATCGAACGCGTCCTGAAACCGGGTCTGGAGAGGCTGCGCAAGCAGTACCCCGACCTCGTCGCCGACGTCCGGGGCGCCGGCGCGCTGTACGGGATCTTCCTCGACGGCGGGCCCCGCCTCCTGGACCTCGCCGCCAAGATCGCCCCCGGCGGCCTCGCCCGCGACCCGCTGCTTCGGACCAAGGTCATCACCTGCGCGGTCGTCAACGCCATGTACCACGACCACGACGTGTACATGTACTACACGCTCAACGGCCGCAGCCCCCTGGTGGCCGCCCCCTCCCTGGTCGCCGGACCGGACGAGGTGGAGATCTTCCTCGACGCCTTCGACCGGACCCTGGCCAAGGGCATGAACCGGCTCCTCACCGCCTTCTTCAAGGACAAGGCGGTGTCCCGATGGGCGGCCTGACCATCGCCGTGACCGGCGCCGCCGGCATGCTCGGCTCCCACCTCGTCGCCCGGCTCGCCGCCGACGGCCACGACGTCGTCGGGATCGACCTGCGCGACGACCCCCGGCCGCCCGCCGGAGCCCGGCACGTCGTCGCGGACATCCGGGACGGGGCCGCGCTCGCCCGTGCCTTCGACGGGGCCCACGCGCTGGTGCACTGCGCCGCCGCCCTGCCCAGCTACCCCGTCGACCAGATCCGCTCCATCACCGTCGACGGCACCCGCGCCGTCCTGACGGCCGCACAACGGGCCCGCGTCGAACGGGTCGTGCACATCTCCTCCACCGCCGTCTACGGGCTGCCGAAGCGGGTCCCCACCCCGGAGGAGCACCCCCGCGAGCCCGTCGACCCGTACAGCAGGGCCAAGGCCGGGGCCGAGGAGGTCTGCGAGGAGTTCCGGGGGCGGGGGATGTGCCTGCCGGTGCTGCGGCCCAAGACCTTCCTGGGACCCGGCCGGATGGGCCTCTTCTCGATGCTCTTCGAATGGGCCGAGGAGCGGCGCAACTTCCCCGTCCTGGGCCGGGGCGACGTCCGCATCCAGATGTTCGGCATGGCCGACCTGGTCGAGGCCGTGGTGCTCGCCCTGCACGCCCCGCCCGAGGTCGCGAACGACGTCTACAACCTGGGCGCCGCCGAATTCGGCACCCTGCGCGAGGACTTCCAGGCCGTGCTGGACGCGGCCGGACACGGCAGACGCGTGGTCCCGCTGCCGGCAGCACCGGCACTCGCGGTCCTGCGCACGCTGGAGCGCACCAGGCTCTCCCCGGTCTACGGGCGGCTGCTGTTCAAGCTCCTCGACGACAGTTACGTGGACATCGCCCGGGCCACCGAACGGCTCGGCTTCCGTCCCGCGCTCTCCAACCGGGACGCCATCCTCGGCACGTACGCGTGGTGGCGCACCCAGCGGCGGGCCGGCGCCCCCGCTCCCGGAGCCGGCCGGACCAGCCGGGACCCGTGGCGCCAAGGGGCGCTCGGCCTGGCCAAGGTCTTCTTCTGATCCCCTGGAGCCCTGCCGTGGACATCACCCGGTCGTCCCCCGCGCCCGTGCGCGTGGCGGCAGTCCCACCCGAACCCGCCGACCTCACCACTCTGCCCGAGGCGGCCGGCTTCACCGGCCTCACCCCGCCGGAACCGGCCGTCAGGACCGAGCCCTCCGCCCTGCCCGAACCCGCCTGTGCCGAGCCGCTCAAGACCCCGTCCCCGGGCGGCGCACGGCAGCGCTACCGGAACCGGCCGCGCGATCTCCTCGCGCTCCTGCGCCCCGGCCAGTGGGTCAAGAATCTGGCCGTCGTCCCGCTCGCCCTCCTCGACATCCACCCCTGGGGGCCCGCAGCCCTCCTGCGCACCGGCTGGGCGATCCTCGGCTTCGTCCTCGCCTCCGCCATCGTCTACGTCGTCAACGACGTCGCCGACCGGGAGCGGGACCGGCTGCACCCGGTCAAACGCCACCGCCCGCTCGCCTCCGGCCGGGTCTCCCCGGCCGCCGCCACCGCCCTGACCGGGCTCCTCGCCCTCACGCTGACCGGCTGGGCGGTGGCCGGACCCGCCTGGCTGTGGTGGCCCACCGCCCTCTACCTGGCGCTCAGCCTCGCGTACTCCCAGGGGCTCAAACACGTACCGCTGGTGGACGCGTTCATCGTGGCGGCCGGCTTCGTCCTCCGGTTCCTCCAAGGGGCGCTGCTCGTCGGCGCCCGGCCCTCCGAATGGCTGGCCCTCTGCGTCTTCTCGCTCTGCCTGATGCTGGCGCTCGGCAAACGCCGCCACGAGATGACGGCGGCGGGCCGTGCCCACCGCCCCGCCCTGCGCGGCTACACGCTCGCCTTCCTCGACCACCTGGTCGTCCTGGTCGCCGTGCTGACGGCCGTCAGTTACGTGCTCTACCTCCGCGACGACGCGTCCCTCGCCGCCGGGGCCTCCTTCGTCACCCTGCTCTCCGCCCCCTGCGCCGTCTTCGGCCTCGCCCGCTACCTCCAGCTCCTCCTGGTCGAGGAGGGCGGCGGCAACCCCGTCCACGCCCTGTTCCGGGACCGCGCGACCCTCGTCAACGCAGGACTCTGGGCGCTCCTCGTCAGCTTCGCCCTCCTCCTCCCGCACCCGTCCGGCTGACCTTCCCGTTCCGTCCGCCCGGCCCCTCGCTCCCGTCCGCCGGCCCCGCCCGCATCCGCCCTCCGACCGCCCGAAGGCGTCCCATGAACCGGAAGCACCCCCTCGTCTCCGTCGTCATCCCCAACTACAACTACGGCCGCGCCCTGGAACTCTGCCTGCGCGCCGCCCTGGCCCAGACCTACGAGCCCCTGGAGGTGCTCCTCGTCGACGACTGCTCCACCGACGACTCCGTCGCCGTCGCCGAGGCCTGCGGTGTCCGGGTGATCAGTACCGGCGTCAACAGCGGGGTCGCGACCACCCGCAACACCGGGGCCGCCCACGCCAGGGGCGAGATCATCGTGTTCGTCGACTCCGACGTGGCGATGGAACCGGACGCGGTCGCAGGCGCGGTCGCCCTGCTCGACTCCGACCCGCGCATCGGCGCGGTCTGCGGCACCTACGACGCCGAACCCCTCATCCGCGACAGCCTGATCGAGGAGTACCGCTGCCTGCACCAGTTCTACTGGCTGGCAGAGACCGAGGGCCGCATCGGCACCCTGCACACCGCGATCTGCGCCATGCCCGCCCGGGTCTTCGCCGAGATCGGCCCCTTCAACCCCCGGCTGCGCCACACCGAGGACGGCGACTACGCCGCCCGCATCTGCCGGAGTTACGAGGTCCACAGCTCCACCACCGTCAGGGGCCGGCACGACCACGACGACACCTGGCGGGTCGTGCTGCGCAAGGTCTTCCACCGCACCCGGCTGCACATCCCGCTGTACGTGCGCCGGGGCGACCTCCCCGGCGGCATCGCCACCGGCCCCCGGGCCGGGGCCAGCATCGCGGCCCTTCTCGCCCTGGTCACCCTGCCGCTCGGCCTGATCGCCGCGCCGTGGCTGCTCGTCCCGGCCGCCCTCCTCGCCCTCGCCCTGGTCGCGGACACCGCCCTGTACCGCTTCGTCCTGCGCCGTCGGGGCCCCCTGTTCGCCGCCTACTTCGCCTTCGCGCACACCGTGGTCAACGCGGCCATCGCGGTGGGCGCGGGCGTCGGCGCCCTCCAGTGGCTGGCCTCCCGCCGCTTCCGCCGCCTGTACGAGCCGGGCACTCACCTCGCGCCGGTACGGGTCACGCCGTGACGGGGACCCTGGCGGCGGAGAGCGGAGCCCCTGCGGACCCGGACGCGTATCCACCGGCCGGGCGGGGAAGGACGGAGCGCCGGTGGCCCGGTCGGCTGCTGCTCGCCGTCGCCGTCCTGTGGGCCGTGTTCGTCGCCGCCCGCGCGCTCCTCAGCGGCCGGTGGTGGGTGTGGAACGGGTTCGGTCTCGCCCCGCCCGTCCTCCATCTGCTCTTCCCGCTCGTCCTGCTGATCCCTGCCGCGCTGATCCGGTACCGGCGGCGGGCGGCCGTAAGCGCCGTCCTGGTCTCGCTGCTTCTGGGCTCCTGGCAGACCGGGCTGCACCCCGGGGCGCTGCTGCGCGGACAGCCCGCCGTGCCCCCGAACGCCCTGAAGGTGGTCAACTGGAACACCTTCTTCTGGGACCAGGACAGCGACAGCGACGCCTTCTACGCCTACCTGAAGTCCCACTCCGCCGACGTCTACCTCCTCCAGGAGTACCAGAACGCCCAGGGCGACGAACCGGCCCCGGTCGACGATCTGGCCCGGCTCCGCAGGGAGTTCCCCGGCTTCCACATCGCCACCGAGGGGGAGTTCCTCACCCTGTCCCGCTTCCCGGTCACCTCGATGCGGGCGCTGCGCCCCGACGGTCTCGCCCCGCCCGACACCTCCTGGGCCGACTACTGGAACATCCGCGTCCTGCGCACCGACATCGACGTGGACGGCGAGACCCTGTCCCTCTACAACACGCACCTGCCCGACCTGCTGAACGTCGACCGCAACCCCCTGACCGCCGCCTACCACCGCTCCGTACGGCAGCTCGCCGACCGCCGCGACCGCCACTTCCGGGCCCTGCGCGACGACCTCGACGCCAACGAGAACCCGGTGGTCCTCGCCGGGGACCTCAACGTGCTGCCGGGCACCGGGGATCTGCGCTGGTTCGACGGGCTGCGGGACGCCGCCGACGCCGGGGACTCGGTGTACCCGGCGACGTTCCCGGTGCGCGGCCCGGCCCTCTGGCGGCTCGACTGGGCGTTCGTCTCACCCCGCATCGACCTGCACCGGCAGTCCGTCCAGGACCCGCCCGCCGCGCTCTCCACCCACCGGCTAATCGAGCTGGACCTCTCCCTGCCCGCCTCCGGGGCCACCGCCGCCCCGGCCACCGAGAAGGACCGGTCATGACCCGGCGCTCCGCGCGCTCTCCCCGCTTCGACGTGACGATCGTGCTCACCTACTACCTCCCGTACACCAGCGGCCTCACCGAAGTGGCCCGCACGGTCGCCGAGGGGCTGGCTGCCCGGGGCCGCCGGGTCGCCGTCGTCGCCTGCCGCCACGAACCCGGACACCCCGCGCGGGAAACGGTGAACGGCGTCGAGGTCTTCCGCGCCCCGGTCGTCGCCCGGCTCGGGCGGGGCGTGATCAGCCCCGGGTTCGCCCCGCTCGCCGGACGGATCGCGCGCGCCTCCCGGGCCGTCAACCTCCATCTGCCGATGCTGGAGGCCGGGCTCGTCGCCCGGCTCGCCGGGGACACCCCGGTCGTCGCCACCCACCACGACGACGTCTGGCTGGCCGGCGGGGCGCTCGCCCCGCTCCAGGTGAAGGTGGTCGACGCATCGGTGGCCGGGGCGCTGCGCCGATCGGCCGTCGTCGTCGTCAACAACGTGGACCACGCGGAGCATTCGCGCCACTGGCCCCTGATGCGCGAGCGCCGGCTGCTGGCCATCGCCCCGCCCTGCCGGGAGCGTGAGCCCGCGCCGGCCGCCTTCCGCGAGACGACGGGCCCGCACATCGGCTTCCTCGGCCGGATCGCTCCGGAGAAGGGCCTGCACCACCTGGTCGACGCCTTCCGGACCCTCCCGGACCCCGACGCCCGGCTGCTGATCGCGGGCGACTACTCCAAGGTCGCCGGCGGCAGCGTCGTCGGGGCGCTGCGCACCCGCGCCGGAACCGACTCCCGCATCCGCTTCACCGGCTTTCTCCGCGACGACCAAGTGGCGGGCTTCTACGCCTCGTTGGACGCCTTCGCCCTGCCGTCCGTCGCGGAGGAGTCCTTCGGCATCTCCCAGGCCGAGGCGATGATGCTCGGCGTCCCCTCGGTCGCGAGCGACGCCCCGGGGATGCGCGTCCCGGTGACGGAGACGGGTTTCGGCCGACTCTTCCCGCCCGGCGACGCCCACGCCCTGGCCGCGGCCCTGCGCGAGGTGGCCGCGTACCCCTCGGAGCGCCGCGCCGAGGGCGGCCGCGACGCCCGCGCCCGGTACGGGACGGACCACTGCCTGGACGCCTACGACGCCCTGTTCCGGGATGCCGCGGCACTGCGGGGGGTCCAGGGAGCCCCCGCGTGAGGACCGTCGCCGCCGGCGGGGCCCTGGCGAACGCGGCTTTGGGGGAGGCGGGCCGGCCGCTCTGGGCGGCGCTGACCTGGGCCGGGTTTCTCGCCGCCCACCTCGCCCTCAACGGCCGCTGGTGGTTCTGGCTGCTGCCCTCGTTGCTGCCCCCGCCCCTGTTCGTCGCGGTGCCCGCCCTGCTCATGGCGCTCGCCGGGGCGACGGGGGACCTCGTGGCCGGGGCGGTGGCGGGCGCGGCCCTGCTGATCGGGGCCCGGCAGTCCGGTCTGGTGCCCGGCGCGCTGGTACGGGGAGCGCGCCGCCCACCGCCGGACGGGGCGGTGCGGATCGTCTCCTGGAACACCCAGCACTGGTGCCAGAGCACCGACCCCGAGCCGTTCTACGCCTTTCTGCGCGGACTCGACGCCGACGTCTACCTCCTCCAGGAGTACCACCACGACCGGTTCAACGGCACCTACCGGCTGATCGACGACGAGCGGCGGCTGCGCGCGGCCTTCCCCCGCCACGAGGCCGTCATCGCCCGGGGGCTGATCACCCTGACCCGGCTGCCGGTCGCCGCGACCGTCGAGACGGCCGCCCGCCGGACCCTGCGGGTGGATCTGGAGATGCCCGGCGACGGTCGGATTCTCGCCACGTTCAATGTCCACATCCCGGTACAGCTGCGGCTGATCAGCCCGTTGCGCGCAGACTTCTACCGCGCGGTCCGCTCCCGGGCCGCCGACCGGGAGCAGGAGTTCCGGGGACTCCTCGCGGACGTCGCCGGCTGCCCCCATCCGGCTCTGATCGCCGGGGACTTCAACACCACCGCCGCGATCGGGGACGCCCGCCGCATCGCCCGCCTGGGCGCCGATGCCGTCGCCCTGGCCGGAAAGCTGTGCCCCGTCTCCTGGCAGGCTCGCCCGGGCCTGCGCTGGTGGCGGCTGGACTGGGTGCTCAGTACACCGGGTGCGCGCGTCCACAGCTACCGCTTCCGCGATCCGCGCGGACTGTCCGACCACTGCGTCCAGGAGGTGTCCGTGTCGCTTGCCGAACCGGGCCACCGGCCACCGCCCGGCCTCCATGCCAACCACCACGACGAAGGAACCCACCATGCGTTACCGCTACCTCGGCAAGACCGGCCTGCGGGTCAGTGAACTCTGCCTGGGCGCCATGACGTTCGGCCGGGAGGCCGACGAGACCACCAGCCATGCCCTGCTGGACCGCTTCACCGAGGCGGGCGGCACCTTCGTGGACACCGCCGACATCTACTCCGCCGGTGCCTCCGAGGAGATCCTCGGCCGCTGGCTGAAGAGACAGCGCCGCGACGACGTGGTGATCGCCACCAAGGTGCGGTACGGCACGGGGGAGGGCCCCAACGACCGCGGCCTGGGCCGCAACCACCTGATCGCCGGGGTCGAGTCGAGCCTGCGCCGGCTGGGCACCGACCACATCGACCTCTACCAGGTGCACGCCTGGGACCCCGGCACCCCGCTGGAGGAGACCCTCGCAACCCTGGACACCCTCGTCACCTCGGGCAAGGTGCGCTACATCGGGGCCAGCAACTTCTCCGGCTGGCAGCTCCAGAAGGCCGTCGACCTCAGCCGGGAACACGGCTGGGAGCCTTTCACCGCCCTTCAGCCGCTCTACAACCTGCTGGACCGCTCCGCCGAGTGGGAGCTGCTGGAGGTCAGCCGCAACGAGGGCCTCGGTGTCATCCCGTGGAGCCCGCTGCGCGGCGGTTGGCTGAGCGGCGCGATCCGGCGCGGCACGGAACGGCCTCCCACGGGCACCCGGGTGGAGACGGCCGAGCGGCTCGGCTGGGGCGAGTCCTGGAGCGCGTACGAGGGCGACGAGCGCACCTGGCGGGTGCTGGACGCCCTGCACGAGGTCGCCGACCGCACGTGCCTCGCGGTGCCGGTGGTGGCCCTCGCCTGGCTGCTCGGCCGCCCCGGGGTCACCGCCCCCATCGTGGGCGCGCGCACCCTGGAGCAGCTGGAGACCAACCTGGGCGCCGCCGACCTGGACCTCGACCCGGCCGACGCGGCCCTGCTGACCGCGGCGAGCGACCAGGTGCTCCCGTACCCGTACAGCGTGATCGAGACGGACCCCGAGCTGCGCTGACGCGCCTCGCGTGACCGAAAACGGGCGGTGGCCCGGGGAGTCGGTCCCCGGGCCACCGCCCTGTGTCCATCGCGCCTGTGCCTGCGGCTCTCAGTCCGTCGGACGCTTGAGGCGCGCCACGAACTTGTAGCGGTCGCCCCGGTACACCGAGCGCACCCACTCCACCGGTTCGCCCTGGCCGTCCACGGAGTGGCGGGACAGCATCAGCATCGGAAGACCCACGTCGGTGCCCAGCAGACCCGCTTCCCGGGGCGTGGCGAGCGAGGTCTCGATGGTCTCCTCCGCCTCGGCGAGGCGGACGTCGTACACCTCGGCGAGCGCGGTGTAGAGCGAGGTGTACTTCACCAGCGAACGGCGCAGCGCCGGGAAGCGTTTGGCCGAAAGATGCGTGGTCTCGATCGCCATCGGCTCGCCGCTGGCGAGCCGCAGCCGCTCGATGCGCAGCACCCGGCCGCCCGTCGAGATGTCCAGCAGACCGGCGAGCGTGTCGTCCGCCGTGACATAGCCGATATCCAGCAGTTGGGACGTCGGCTCCAGTCCCTGGGCACGCATGTCCTCGGTGTACGAGGTGAGCTGGAGGGCCTGGGAGACCTTCGGCTTGGCGACGAAGGTGCCCTTGCCCTGGATGCGCTCCAGCCGTCCCTCGACGACCAGTTCCTGGAGCGCCTGGCGCACGGTGGTGCGCGAGGTGTCGAACTCGGCGGCCAGGGTGCGTTCGGGCGGCACCGGGGTGCCCGGCGGCAGGGTGTCCGTCATGTCGAGGAGATGCCGCTTGAGCCGGTAGTACTTCGGTACGCGCGCCGTGCGCGTACCGGTACCGGTCTCGCTCCCCGTACTGCCCCCGTCGGCACTCATGGCCCGCCTTCCCGACGCTTGCGTTGCTGCCGTCACCGGCTCCTCCGTCTGTCGCGGCTCACATGGTGGCACGGTCCGGTCACGGGTCGTCGCCCTCCCTTAGGTGTCGGTCCTATAACGGACGCGAGTGCACTTCTTATACACCCTTGACACCCCTAAAGGTCTAGGCCAAGCTCCCGGTACTGGTCTAAACCATTAAAGACCAGGTCCAGCCCCAGCAGAACTCGTCGAATGTCTTCGCGGTGGGTGGGGTTGCAGCATCCCTGAGGAGGGTTTGACGTGAAGCGCAAGCTCATCGCGGCGATCGGTGTCGCGGGCATGTTGGTTTCGGTCGCGGCGTGTGGTTCGGATGACAAGAATTCGTCCGCCGACCCCAAGGACCGCAAGGAAACCCTGACCGTCTGGCTCATGGGCGAGGCCCAGTCCACCTGGCCGGAGCTGGTCAAGGACGTCAACGCCGAGTTCAACAAGAAGTACCCGGGCGTCACGGTCAAGGTTCAGTACCAGCAGTGGGCCGACAAGGTCAAGAAGCTGGACACCTCCCTCGGTGGCGACAAATTCCCGGACGTTGTCGAACTCGGCAACACCGAGACCATGCAGTACATCCTCAATGGTGCGCTCGGAGAAATCGACCCCAAGAAGTACGAGAACTCGGACACCTGGATCAAGGGTCTGAAGGACACGTGTTCCTTCGAGGGCAAGACCTACTGCGTTCCTTACTACGCGAGCGCCCGTCTCGCCGTGTACAACAAGGACATGCTGAAGGCGGGCACCGGCAGCGACGTCCTCCCGCAGACCGAGGACGAGTTCCTCGCCGCGATGGACAAGGTCGGCGCCGAGCTGGGCAAGAAGGACAAGCGCGCCTCCTCCCTCTACTTCCCGGGCCGTTACTGGTACGCCGCGATGTCGTACGTCGCCGCCTACGGTGGCCAGATAGCCACCTACGACGAGGGCAGCAAGGAGTGGAAGGCCGCGCTCTCCACCCCCGAGGCGCAGAAGGGCCTGCAGCACTTCGTCGACCTGGTCAAGAAGTACAACAAGGCCGACGTGACGAAGGACGAGCAGGACCACGCCAACGTCATGGCCAACGAGAAGGCCGCCGTGATCTACGGCCAGGCCTGGGAGGCCGGCAGCGTCACCACGGGCGAGAACGGCAACCCGAAGCTCGAGGGCAAGATCGCCACGGCCGGTATGCCCGGCCCCGAGGGCAAGGCCCTCCCGTCCTTCATCGGCGGCTCGGACCTCGCGACCATCTCCAAGTCCAAGGTCCAAGACCTCGGCGAGGAGTGGATCTCCCTCTTCACCAACGCGAAGTCCATGGAGGTCCTCGCGTCGAAGAACATCCTTCCCAACAACGAGAAGCAGCTCGAACCGCTGAAGCAGAAGCCGGAGACCGCCGCCATCGCCAACGCGGTGCCGGACGCCTGGTTCACGCCGATCGCGCCGGGCTGGGCCTCCGTCGAGAAGGAGGAGATCCTCCAGAACATGCTCCTGGAGATCGTCAAGGGTGCCTCCGTCGCCGACGCCAGCAAGAAGGCCGACGAGAAGATCAACGCGCTGATCAACAAGGAATCCTGACCTTCCGATCGCCAGGCGGGGGCCCGGCACCAGTGCCGGGCCCCCGCGCCTTTCCCGCAAGAGAACGCCGTGAATTCCGGGGCCCGCCCCGGACCCGCGATGGAAGGTCAGCCACGTGTCTGCCGCTGATACCAAGGCCGCCGGGCCGCCGGTCCCCGTACCACCCGACCCGCAGGCGATCCGCAAGTCGTCCCCCGACGACGATGCGCCCCGGGTGCAGAAGAGGAAGCGGAAGAAGGGTGAACTCCTCCCCTACTTCCTGATCCTCCCGGCGATCGTGGCGATCGCCGCCGTCTACCTCTACCCCCTCGGCAAGACGGTCATCATGTCCTTCCAGGACATGGGCCGCCGCGAGCTGTGGACCGGCGACCCCGCCCCCTGGGTCGGCTTCGAGCAGTTCACCAACATCCTGGGTGACTCCGAGTTCTGGTGGGTCACCTTCCGCACGGTCGTCTTCATGGCCATCTGCGTGACCCTGACCATGGGCATCGGCCTGCTGGTCGCCCTGCTCATGCGCAAGCTCTCCACCTGGGTCCGGCTGGTGCTCACCGCCTGCCTCATCGCCGCCTGGTCGATGCCGCTGATGGTCGCCGCCTCGATCTTCCGCTTCATGGCCGACTCCGACTACGGCCTGATCAACACCCTGATCGCCAAGGTCGTCGGCGAGGACTGGCTCGGACACAACTGGTACCTCAACCCCGTCCAGGGCTTCGGCATCATCACGCTGCTGGTCGTCTGGGGCGCCATCCCGTTCGTCGTCGTCACCCTGTACGCCGCCCTCACCCAGGTCCCCCAGGAACTGGAGGAGGCCGCCGCGCTCGACGGCGCCAGCGCCTACGGCATCTACAAGTTCGTCACCTGGCCGGTCATCAAGCCGGTCTTCACCATGGTCGCCACCCTCTCGGTGATCTGGGACTTCAACGTCTTCGGCCAGATCTGGCTGCTGCGCGGCAACAAGCCCGAGCCGGAGTACGAGACCCTCGGCCTCTACTCCTACTCCAAGGCGTTCGAGTCCACTTCCTTCAGCCAGGGCACCGCCATCGCTCTGATCACGGTGCTGCTGCTGTCCGGCGTGGCCGTGTACTACCTGCGCCAGCTCATGAAGACGGGAGAGGTCGAATGAGCAGCTCGACCCAGACGACACAGGCGCTGCGGCCCGACCGCAAGAAGAGCCGGCTCCACTTCGACCTGCTCGGCCTCGGCATCGCCCTGGTCATGGTCTTCCCGGTCTACTGGCTGGTCATCAGCGCCCTGCGGCCCAACCGGGAGATCCGCAGCTACGACCAGACGCTCTGGCCCACGTCGATCACCTTCGACAACTTCGTCCGGGCCACCGAGCAGCCGAACTTCGCCACCGCCATCCAGTCCAGCCTGATCGTCGCGGTCACCGCGGTGGTCGGCGGCATGATCATCGCGACGCTGGCGGCCCTGGCGATCGGCCGGTTCCGGTTCTTCGGCCGCAAGGCCCTGGTCCTGATCATGATCCTGGTCCAGATGCTGCCGCCGACGGCGATGCTCATCCCCATCTACGCCCAGCTCAACGCGATGGGCGGGATCGACGAGTACTGGGGCCTGATCGTCGTCTACCTCGTCTCCACGCTGCCCTTCGCCACCATCATGATCCGCGGCTTCGTCGTGAACATCCCGGTGGAGCTGGAGGAGTCCGCGATGGTGGACGGCTGCACCCGGTTCCAGGCCTTCCGCCGGGTGATCTTCCCGCTGCTCGCCCCCGGGCTCGCCGCCGCGTCGATCTTCGCCCTGGTGAACGCGTGGAACGAGTACCTCTTCGCGTACATCCTGATCAACGACAACTCCAAGTACACGCTGAACGTCTGGCTGATGACGTTCACGACCGAGCGCGGAACGGACTACGGCGCCCTCATGGCCGCATCGACCATGATCGCCCTCCCCGTCGTCGTGTTCTTCATGATCATCCAGAAGAAGATGGCCGCAGGCCTCACTTCCGGCGCCGTGAAGGGATAGTGCGGGCTCATGACCACCCTCGTCTCCACCACGGACACGGTGACGCGCGACGCGCTCGCCGTGCTCCAGCCCGGGTTCACCGGAACCACCGCACCGGACTGGCTGCTGCGCCGCGTCGGTGAGGGCCTCGCCTCCGTGGGCCTGTTCGGCCGCAACATCACCTCGCCCGATCAGCTCACCGCGCTCACCGCGCGGCTGCGCGCCGAGCGGGACGACGTCCTCGTCGCCATCGACGAGGAGGGCGGGGACGTGACCCGCCTGGAGGTCACGCACGGCTCCTCGTTCCCCGGCAACTTCGCGCTCGGCTCGGTGGACGACGTCCACCTGACCCGGGCCGTCGCCCAGGAGCTCGGCCGCCGGCTCGCCGAGTGCGGCGTCAACCTCAACTGGGCGCCGTCCGCCGACGTCAACTCCAACCCGGGCAACCCGGTCATCGGCGTACGCTCCTTCGGCGCCGACACCCGGCTGGCCGCCCGGCACACCGCCGCGTACATCGAGGGGCTCCAGGCCGCCGGCGTCGCCGCCTGCACCAAGCACTTCCCCGGACACGGCGACACCGCGGTCGACTCGCACCTCGCGATGCCCCGCATCGATGTGGACCTCGACACCTTGCACGCCCGTGAGCTGGTCCCCTTCCGGGCGGCCATCGCCGCGGGTTCCAAATCGGTGATGAGCGCGCATATCCTGCTTCCCGCACTCGATCCGGACCGCCCGGCGACCCTGAGCCCGCAGATCCTCACCGGTCTGCTGCGCCAGGAGCTGGGTTACGACGGCCTGATCGTCACGGACGCCGTGGAGATGGACGCCATCGCCGGTGCGTACGGAATCGAGCGCGGGTCCGTCCTCGCCCTCGCGGCGGGTGCCGACGCCATCTGTGTGGGCGGCGGCCTGGCCGACGAGGAGACGGTGCTGCGGCTGCGCGACGCCCTCGTCGCGGCCGTGCGCAGCGGGGAACTGACCGAGGAGCGGCTCGCCGACGCGGCCGCCCGTGTACGAGCCCTGGCGTCCTGGACGCAGAGGGTTCGGGGGGACATCCGGGAGTCGGGCGCGGCAGTGCAGGAGGGGACCGCGCCCGGCACCGGAGTCAGCTCCGACATCGGTCTGATCGCCGCCCGCCGCGCGGTCCGGGTGACCGGCTCCGGCGACCGGCTGACCGAGGCGGCGTACGTGGCCTCGTTCGGCGCGGAGGCGAACATCGCGGTCGGCGACGAGACCCCGTGGGGCATCGCGGCCGAACTGGAGCGGATCCTGCCCGGCACCGGCACGGACACCTACACCGCCGGGACCACCGCCGTGGCGGACGCGGTCCTGGCAGCGGCGGGGGAGCGGCGCATCGTCGCCGTGGTCCGCGACGAGCACCGCCACGCCTGGATGGGCGCGGCGCTCGACGCCCTGCTGGCCGCCCGCCCCGACACGATCGTGGTCGAGATGGGCCTGCCCCAGTCGGACCCCCGGGGCGCCCTGCACATAGCGACCCACGGCGCGGCAAGGGTCTGCGGAACAGCAGCGGCGGAAGCGCTGACCGGCACGGAGTCCTGACCTGATCCGGGCCGGCGGCCAAAGCTCCTGGCCCGGCCGGAAAGCAAGCCCGTCCGGCGCCGCACGTCAAAGCGCCGGCCGGCCGCAGTCAAGCCCGTCCGGCGATCGAGGACAGAGCCTCCCGCCGGACGGGCTGCACCACACGGCGAAGGGCCGGGACGCCACAACGGCGTCCCGGCCCTTCGCCGTACAGGACCAAGGGGCGAAGCCCTACAGCCCCTGCCACCCCGGCTTCGCCGCATACGTGGCCCGGAAGTAGTCCGCCAGCTTCAGCTTCGACGCCGCGGCCTCGTCCACCACCACCGTCGCGTGCGGGTGCAGCTGGAGCGCCGAGGCGGGCACGATCGAGGCGACCGGCCCCTCCACCGTCTGGGCGACGGCCTCCGCCTTGCCCTCGCCGGTGGCCAGCAGGATCGGATGCCGGGCGTCCAGGATCGTCCCGATGCCCTGCGTGATCACATGGTGCGGAACCTGCTCGATGTCGTCGTCGAAGAAGCGCGCGTTGTCCACCCGGGTCTGCTCGGTCAGCGTCTTGATCCGGGTGCGCGAGGCGAGCGAGGAGCACGGCTCGTTGAAGCCGATGTGCCCGTCCGTGCCGATGCCCAGCAGCTGGAGGTCGACGCCGCCGGCCTCCGCCAGCGCCCGGTCGTACGCCTCGCAGGCCGCCTGGACGTCCTCGGCCGAGCCGTCGGGGCCCATGAAGGAGGACTCGGAGAGCCCGAGCGGCTCGACGACCTCGCGCAGCACCACGGAGCGGTACGACTCCGGGTGGCCCGCGGGCAGCCCGACGTACTCGTCGAGCTGGCAGATCCGGGCGCGCGAGGCGTCGACCGCGCCGGAGGCGACCTTCGACGCGAGCGCGCGGTAGATGGGCAGCGGGGTCGAGCCGGTGGCAACGCCGAGCAGGGCGTCGGGCTTGCGGCGGAGCAGCGCGGCGATGGCCTCCGCGATCAGTTCGCCGCCTGCCGTGGCGTCCGGGACGATGACAACTTCCACGCTGTGCCTGCCGATCTGACTAGAGGAGGAGGTGGTATAGACCAATCAAACTCCAATTTAGCAGAATCGGGCAACCGTACGGAGAAGAGTCCACGCACCGGCGGCCCCCATCCCGCCCCGGCCCGCTGGCGGCCCACGGAATTGCCTGGTCGACTTGTCCGGTACGGCGACACCGCAGCCGACAGCGCAGGGAGGCCCCCACATGTCCGCCACCTTTCCGGTCGACCCGGGCGGCCGGGGCGACGAGCCCGGCCGCATCATGTCCGGCGAGATGGCCGAGCAGCCCGCGATGCTGCGCCGCATCCTCGACCGGGGCGCGCCCCGCATCCGCGAGGTCGCCGCCGAGATCGCCGCCCGGAAACCCCGCTTCGTCCTGCTCACCGCGCGCGGCACCTCCGACAACGCGGCGCTCTACGCCAAGTACCTGCTGGAGATCCGCCTCGGCCTGCCCTGCGGCCTCGCCTCGATGTCCACCACGACGGCGTACGGGGCCAAACCGGATCTGCGGGACGTCCTCGTAATCACCGTCAGCCAGTCGGGCGGCTCACCGGACCTGGTGGCCTCCACGAGGGCCGCCCGGGAAGCCGGGGCCGTCACCCTCGCCGTCACCAACAACCCGGACTCCGCGCTCGCCGCCGTGTCCGAGTACCACATCGACATCCTGGCGGGCCCGGAGAAGGCGCTCCCGGCCACCAAGACGTACACCGCGTCCCTGCTCTCCCTGTACCTCTTCGTGGAGGGCCTGGGCGGCCATGACGGCACCGACGCCGCCGGGGGCCTGCCCGACCTCGCGGGCGCGATCCTGGGCCGCCGGGCCGAGGTCAGGGCGCTGGCCTCCCGCTACCGGTTCGCCGAACGCATGGTGATCACCTCGCGCGGCTACGGCTATCCGACGGCCAAGGAAGCGGCCCTGAAGCTCATGGAGACCAGCTACATCCCCGCTCTCTCCTACTCCGGAGCCGATCTGCTGCACGGTCCGCTGGCGATGGTCGACAACATCTCCCCGGTGATCGCCGTGGTCACCGACGGCCGGGGCGGCGAGGCCCTCCAGCCGGTGCTGGACCGGCTGCGCGGCCGCGGCGCGGATCTCTTCGTGGTCGGCCCCAAGGCCCAGGTGGAGGCGGCGTCGGCCGGCTTCTCGCTGCCCACGGCGGGCGTCCCCGAGGAGTTGCAGCCGATCCTGGAGATCCTGCCGCTGCAGATGCTGGCGTACGAGGTGACGATCGCGCGGGGCCAGGACCCGGACGCGCCCCGCGCCCTGGCGAAGGTCACCGAGACCCGCTGAGGGCGGAGGTGCCCCGAGAACACCCGCGGGCCGCGGCGCCGGGATGGGACCCTCAGCCCATCCGGCACCGCAGCCCGGAGCTACCTGGCCGGCGGTGTGCGGTGCCCCCGGCCACTGGAGGCACCGGCGCGGTCAGGGCAGAGAGCGCCGGGTGCCTCGGTCCGCTCTCCTGTGCGGGGAGAGCGGAGGTCTTGATGACATTGTGGACTAGACCAATACGCGTGTCCATCCGTGTGCACGACATTCTCCGGCGGGCCGCCGCCCCTGTCCATCGTCCCGCCTCCGTACACCTGCACGGCTCATCGGGCCCAGCGGTTCGAACGCCCTCGGCAACCCCAGGTACGCTCCACAGGTGCCCTCCATGAACGACCTCGTCCGCCAGCACACCGCCCTGAGCGACACCGACCTCGAGTGGCTCCATCTGCTGGTCTCGGAGTGGCAGCTGCTCTCCGACCTTTCCTTCGCCGACCTCGTGCTGTGGGTGCCCACCCGCGACGGCACTCGGTACGTCTCCGTCGCCCAGATGCGCCCCAACACCGGGCCCACCTCCTACCAGGACGACATGGTCGGCCATCTGGTGCCGCGTGGCCGCCGCCCGCTGCTCGACGCGGCCCTGGACGAGGGCCGGATCGTGCGCGAGGGCGACCCGGAATGGCGTGAGGAGGTGCCCGTACGGGTCGAGTCCATCCCCGTACGCCGGGACGGCCGGGTGCTCGGCGTCATCGCCCGCAACACCAACCTGCTCACCGTGCGCACCCCTTCCCGGCTGGAGCTCACCTACCTCCAGTCCGCCTCCGACCTGGCCCAGATGATCGCCGCCGGGGCCTTCCCGTTCCCCGGCCAGCAGGTCGACATGGACGCCTCCCCGCGCGTGGGCGACGGGCTGATCCGGCTCGACGCCGACGGGATCGTCCAGTACGCCAGCCCCAACGGCCTCTCCGCCTACCACCGTCTCGGCCTCGCCTCCGACCTGGTCGGCCAGCACCTCGGTACCGTCACCGCCGAACTGGCCCCGTCCCGGGGGCCGGTGGACGAGGCCCTGGTCAAGGTGGCCAGCGGTTACGCGCCCCGCGAGTTCGAGGTGGAGTGCGCGGGCGGGGTGATCCAGCTGCGCGCCATCCCGCTCAAGCCCAAGGGCGTCCGGATCGGCTCCCTGGTCCTCCTCCGGGACGTCACCGAACTGCGCCGCCGCGAGCGCGAGTTGATCACCAAGGACGCGACCATCCGGGAGATCCACCACCGGGTGAAGAACAACCTCCAGACGGTGGCCGCCCTGTTGCGCCTCCAGTCCCGCCGGATGGACTCCGAGCAGGGGCGCGAGGCGCTCAACGAGGCGGTCCGGCGCGTCGGTTCGATCGCCATCGTCCATGAGACGCTTTCCCAGAATCTGGACGAGCGGGTCGAGTTCGACGAGATCGCCGACCGGGTCATCGCGATGGTGTCGGAGATCTCCCCGGGCAAGGTGAGCTGCCGGCGCACCGGACGCTTCGGCATCCTCGACGCCGAGGTCGCCACCCCGCTCTCCATGGTGCTGACCGAGGTGCTGCAGAACGCCCTGGAGCACGCCTTCACCCTGGCTGACCACGGCACGGTCGAGGTCTCCGCCGTGCGCGGCGGGTCGCCCGCCGAGGGGAGATTGCTGATCACCGTCACCGACGACGGGCGCGGCCTGCCCGAGGGGTTCGACCCGAAGCAGGCCGGCAACCTCGGGCTCCAGATCGTACGGACGCTGGTGGAGGGGGAGTTGGGCGGCACGTTCGGCATGGTCCCGGCCCCAGGGCGCGGCACCCAGGTGGTGCTGGACCTCCCGGTGCAGGGTCTCAAGTAGCCGGGCCGGGCGCTCGCACCGCCGAGCGCACACAGCAGAGCGGGCCCGGACCGTGGTGACGGTCCGGGCCCGCTCCGTGATGCTCACGTTGCGATGCGCTTCGGGGTACTGCGCGCTGCGACTCGAAGGCGGGGCTGTGCGTACGCTCTGTACGCGCCGCCGGGCTGAGGCTTGGTGCGGGGGTCGCTCAGGCGCTGGCGTTACGCGCCCGGTTGCGAGCGGCGCGGCGCTTCATCGCGCGGCGCTCGTCCTCGCTGAGGCCACCCCAGACGCCGGAGTCCTGGCCGGACTCGAGCGCCCACTGCAGGCACTGCTCCATGACGGGGCAGCGGCGGCAGACAGCCTTGGCTTCCTCGATCTGCAGCAGCGCAGGACCGGTGTTGCCGATGGGGAAGAACAGCTCGGGGTCTTCCTCACGACAAACGGCGTTGTGACGCCAGTCCATGGCTGCTACCTCTCCTTGGTATTACACGCTTGTTGCTTGTGAATGTGAACGCTTTCACGAATCCCCCCGCAGATGACGGGCCGACCCCCAGATGGACTGGGTGTGGTCTGTGATGGTGAGGAGGGGTTCTGGCTTTCAGTGGAGGCCGGTGTTGCGGGCCGTCCCGATCGCCATGAAGAGATTCCCAAACCTCGGCGACGGATACAACCCCTTCTGGAAAGTTTTTTTTGATTCCTCGGTGTCGACTAGGTCACAGGCGCACTTCTTGGGGGTGGGACCCAGTCCAAACGTTCGAGTTAAAGGACTTTCGGCCCTTCCACTCACACAATCACACGCAGTGCACGGCGTACGCCTGTGAACGTCACGCTCGTACGCAGTCCCAGGTGGTCGCCGTCCATCTGGAAGGGTAGTGGGACCTTTGAATGCAAGGTGAAGTCCGTGAGGTCATGCCGTGAAACGGCATGCTTGCCGCGCGGCCCCTTCTCGGGGCTCGAAGTGAGCAGCTGGGTGCCGTACAGGGCCACTGCCGGAGCGGACAGGCGCTTCAGTCCGAGCACGTCCAGTGCGGTGTCGAAGGAGGCCTTCGGCGAGGCGTAGACAGGGCGATTGCCCAGGTAGGTCCAGGGGGCGGTGTTGCAGATTATGGAGAGCGCGAGGTCGGTCACCGGGTCCTGGCCCGGCACGTCGAGCGTGATCGTCCCGTGTCGGCGGTGGGCCTCGTTCAGGAACTGCCGCACCACCTGGCGTACGTACAGCGCGTGCGTCGAACGCTTGCCGCCCTCGCGTTTCTGTTCGACCCGGCCGACGACCCCGGCATCGAACCCGAGTCCGGCACAGAAAGTGAACCAGCGTTCGGGGACGGACTCGTCCTCGGTGCCCGGGGTGCCGGCGGCCAGGCCCAGACCAACCGTGCGTTCGGTCCGGTTCTCCAAAGCGTCCAGGATGGCGCCGGTCGCCTCCACCGCGTCGTTCGGCAGCCCGAGGGCGCGGGCGAAGACATTGGTGGACCCGCCGGGGACCACGGCGAGCTTCGGAAGGCCCTCCGGATCCGGGCCCCGGTGCAGCAGCCCGTTCACGACCTCGTTCACCGTGCCGTCGCCGCCGAGGGCGACCACCAGATCGATGTCGTCGCTGTCCGCGGCCCGCCGCCCCAGGTCCCGCGCGTGCCCCCGGTACTCCGTGGTCACCGCCTCCAGCTTCATCTCGCTGGCCAGCGCGTGGATGAGCACGTCACGGGTGCGGGCACTGGTGGTGGTAGCAGCTGGATTGACCACGAGGAGTGCGCGCATGACGGCCAGCCTACCTACCGGGCGGTTCGGCCCTGAAGCCCCGGTTCGCTGCGCTCCAGGGTGGTGACGGAACGTGACGCCCGCGCCGGTGCACCGCCGGACGGGTGCGGCGCCCGGGCACCCCGGCTTCACTTCCGCGCCCCGGGGATGCCAACCTGAAAGGCGTGAGCACTCAGCAGACACCGTCCACGCCGTCGCCACCCACCGCGGAGCGCCCGACCAGGATCACCGTCCTCGCCGGCGTCAACGCCCTGGAAGGCGTGGCTCTCGCCGTCGGCGGGATCTACCTGCTGATCATGGGACTGCTCGGGAAGCCGGAAAGCACGCAGCAGGCGGAGACGGTCGGGATCACCCTGGTAGCGCTCGGCGCCATCCCGCTGATCGCCGCGCGCGGACTGCTGCTGCTGCGCAGCTGGAGCCGGGGGCCGGCGCTGATCACCCAGATCATGGCGCTGCCGGTGGCCTGGACGCTGCTGCGCTCGCAGGGTGCGCTGATCCCCACCGGGATCGTGCTCGCGGCGGTCGCCGTCACCGGCCTCGTGCTCGTCCTGAACCCGGCGACCACCCAGGACCTGGGCATCCGCCGGGGGCCGAGGACGACCCCCGACGCCTGAGCCTCTCCGCCCGGCTCCTCGGCTCTCTCACTCCTCGACGAGCAGGCGCTCGCGGAGCTGTGCCAGGGTGCGGGCCAGCAGCCGCGAGACGTGCATCTGCGAGATGCCGACCTCCTGGGCGATCTGCGACTGGGTCATGTTCCCGAAGAAACGCAGCAGCAGGATCCGCTTCTCGCGCGGCGGCAGGTCCTCCAGGAGCGGCTTGAGCGACTCCCGGTACTCCACGCCCTCCAGCGCCTCGTCCTCCGAGCCCAGCGTGTCCGCCACGGCCGGCGACTCGTCGTCGGTGTCCGGTACGTCCAGCGAGAGCGTGCTGTACGCGTTGGCCGACTCCAGGCCCTCCAGCACCTCCTCCTCGGAGATGCCGAGCCGCTCCGCCAACTCGTGCACGGTCGGCGAACGGCCGTGCTGCTGGGAGAGCTCCGCCGTGGCCGTGGTCAGCGAAAGCCGCAGCTCCTGGAGGCGGCGCGGCACCCGCACCGCCCAGCCCTTGTCCCGGAAGTGGCGCTTGATCTCGCCGACCACCGTGGGAGTGGCGTAGGTCGAGAACTCCACCCCCCGGTCCGGGTCGAACCGGTCCACGGACTTGATCAGGCCGATCGTGGCGACCTGGGTCAGGTCGTCCAGCGGCTCGCCGCGATTGCGGAACCGGCGGGCCAGGTGCTCCACCAGCGGCAGATGCATGCGCACCAGCCGGTTGCGCAGCTCGGCCTTCTCGGCGGACCCGTCGGGCAGCTCCCGCAGCTCGAAGAAGAGGGCCCGGGCCCCGCTGCGGTCGTGTGGATCGTGGTGCCCGTGCTCGCTCATCTGGCCCGCCCGCTCTGCCTGCGACTGCTGCTCCACCGCGACGTCGAAGCCCTCGGGCCCGTCCGCTCCGTCCTCCGGATGCGGCCGGGCCTGCTGCTCCGGGATGCCTGCTGGGCGCACCACCCCGGATCGGATCGTCTCGTCCCGCACAGGACCGTCCCCGTTCCCGTCGCTCACGCCGGCCCAGGGCCCGCGCCGCGCTGTTTGTAGAGGCTGATGCTGACCGTACGGTCGTCCGCGACCGTGGAGTCGACCTTGCCTGCCAGTGCGGAGAGCACCGTCCAGGCGAAGGTGTCGCGCTCGGGCGCCCGGCCGTCGGTGGTGGGTGCCGACACCGTCACTTCGAGGGAGTCGTCGACGAGACGGAAGACGCAGCTGAGGACGGAGCCCGGCACGGCCTGCTGGAGCAGGATCGCGCAGGCCTCGTCGACCGCGATGCGAAGATCCTCGATCTCGTCGAGAGTGAAGTCCAAACGCGCTGCGAGACCGGCCGTGGCCGTTCGCAGCACCGACAGGTAGGCACCCGCAGCGGGCAGCCGGACTTCTACGAAGTCCTGATTCCCGGGCTCGCCTGCGATCTGGGACACCCTCACCTCCAAGGTGGCACAAACTCTTTCGAGGTTCCGGGAAGGGTGGCCCGGAGCCATGCGGTCCGTCGACGGTTCTTCGGCTCGGCGACGTTATCGGATCCATGATGCCGTGTCGTACGGACCCCACACCCCCACCGTCACTCATGGTAAAGCCATGAGTACGGACAGTGGCTAGGGGTCTGCGGCGTCCAATTACGAAGAACCGGCGCCGCATTGACGTACCCAGGCGTCAGACGATCGAACCGTCCTCGAAGCACCAGCGCCAGCTCTCGCCCGGCTCGAAGCTCCGCATGACGGGGTGACCGGTCGCCCGGAAGTGTCCGGTAGCGTGCCTCAGCGGCGACGAATCGCAGCAGCCGACGTGCCCGCAGGTCAGACAGAGACGCAGCTGCACGGGGTGGGTCCCCGCCTCCAGGCACTCGGGACACGTCTCGCCGAGCGGCACGGGCTCGGGGCGTGGCAGATCAGCTACATGCGCACACTCGCTCATGATGGGCAGGTTACGACGGATCGAGGACGGTGGGATGGACGCGCTGCCGCTGATCGCCCTGGTCGCCGTGAGCGCGGCGGTGGCCGGTGCGGCCCGCCGCACCCCGGTGCCCGCCCCGCTCGTGCTCGTCGCGGTGGGGCTCGTGGCCGGCTATCTGCCGGGCGTTCCGACGTACCACCTGGACGCCCATGTCGTCCTGCCGCTGCTGCTTCCGCCGTTGCTCCACACGGCGGCCCTGGACAGCTCCTACCTGGATCTGCGGGCCAACATCCGGCCGGTCGCCCTGCTCTCCGTGGGCTACACCCTCTTCGCGACCGTGGCGGTGGGCTGGCTGGCGTACCGGATCATCCCGGACCTGCCGCTGACCGCCGCGCTGGTCCTCGGGGCGGTCGTCGCCCCGCCGGACGCCGTGACGGCCGCCGCGATCGCCCGCCGGGTCGGGCTGCCCGCCCGGGTGACCACGATCCTCCAGGGCGAGTCCCTGGTGAACGACGCCACGGCGATCACCGCCTTCAGGGTGGCGCTGGCCGCGGCGGTGGGGGAGGGGATGAGCTGGGGCGCCGGAATCGGCGAGTTCCTGCTCGCCGCGATCGGCGGGGTCGTTGTCGGGCTCCTGCTGATGGTCCCGTTGCACTGGCTGCGCACCCACCTCAAGGAAGCGCTCCTCCAGAACACGCTGTCCCTCCTGATCCCCTTCGTGGCGTACGCGGCGGCCGAACGGGTGCACGCCTCCGGCGTCCTCGCCGTGGTCGTCGTCGCCCTCTATCTGGGTCACCGCTCCTGGCAGGTCGACTTCGCCACCCGGCTCCAGGAAGCGGCCGTCTGGAAGATGGTGGCGTTCATCCTGGAGTCCGCGGTGTTCGCGCTGATCGGCCTCCAGCTGCCGTTCGTCCTGAAGGAACTCGGCCCGTTCGGTGTCGAGGAGGCCATCGGTTACGCGGCCGTGGTCTTCCTGGCCGTCGTCGTGGTCCGCTTCGTCTGGGTCTACCCGGCCACCTATCTGCCCCGGTTGCTCTCGCGGCGGGTCCGGGAGCGCGAGCCCGGCACGGACTGGACGGCGCCGCTCATCGTGGGCTGGGCCGGGATGCGCGGGGTCGTCTCGCTCGCCGTCGCGTTCTCCATCCCGCTGGTCACGCAGGACGGCGAACCGTTCCCGGCCCGCAGCCTGGTGCTTTTCCTGACCTTCACCACCGTCATCGGGACGCTGGTGATCCAGGGCCTGACCCTGCCCGTCCTCGTCCGCGTACTGAAGCTGCCGCACCCCGACCCGCAGACGGTCACGCTCATCGAGGCGCAGGCCCAGAGCGAGGCGTCCGAGGCGGCGGAGGTCCGGCTGCGGGAACTGCTCGACGACCCGCACAACAGCCTCCCGCCGCCGCTGGCCGACCGGCTGCGCACGGTGCTGGAACGGCGCCGCAACGCCGTCTGGGAGCGGCTGGGCGCCGCCGACCCGGTCACCGGGGAGTCGGCGGACGACACCTACCGGCGGCTCTCGCGGGAGATGATCGAGGCCGAGCGCGAGGTCTTCGTCCGGCTCCGGGACGAGCGGCGGATCGACGACGAGATGATGCGTACGCTGCTGCGCCGGCTGGACCTGGAGGAGGCAGCCGCCTACCGGGAGACGGACGACTCCTGAAGCGACGCGTCCGGGGCGCCGGTGATCACGGCGGCAACCCGCGTGCCCGGCGCGAACGCCCCCTCGTCGGCCAGCGCGGTCAGCGCGAACAGCAGCTTGGCGACGTACACGCGCTCCACGGGCAGCCCGTGCCGGTCCTCGAAGCCGTCGGCGAAGGCGTCCAGCTCCGGGGCCGTACGGGCGTAGCCGCCGAAGGTGAAGCGCTCCTCCAGTGCCCAGGCCCCGGCCGGGCCGCCGAACGCCTCGCACTGGAGCCGCGCCACCTCCCCGGCCAGGAACCCGCCGCCGACCACCGGCACGCCCAGCGCCCGCTGGCCGGGGTCCAGCCCGGCCGCGAGTCCGGCCAGGGTGCCGCCGGTCCCGCAGGCCACGGCCGCCACATCGACCTCTCCGGCCAGCTCGCGCCCCAGCGCCGTACAGCCCTGTGCGGCCAGGGCGTTGCTACCGCCCTCCGGGACGACCTCCACGTCCCCGAACCGGCTCAGCAGCCCCTCCAGGACCTCGGGGGACGCCTTCGCCCGGTACGTCGTACGGTCCACGAAGTGCAGCCGCATCCCGTCGGCCGCGCACCGGGCCAGCGAGGGGTTGAGCGGCCGGTGCGCCAACTCGTCGCCGCGGACGACGCCGACGGTCCGGAAGCCGAGCAGCCGCCCGGCCGCGGCGGTGGCCCGGAGGTGATTGGAGTACGCACCGCCGAACGTGAGCACGGTGCGCCCGGCGGCGGCCTCCAGATTGAGGGCGAGTTTGCGCCACTTGTTGCCCGGCAGGTCGGGGTGGATCAGATCGTCCCGCTTGAGGAACAGCCGCACTCCGCGACGGGCGAAGCGCCCGTCCCGGACCTCCCCCAAGGGGGAGGGGATCCGGGGCCGGAGGAGGGCGGCGAGGCGGGGCGGGCCGGGGGTCGGGCTGGTCACCCGTTCATTGTCGCCCGCCCGCCGGGGCGGCGGCGTTTCAGGAAGCGGCCAGCCAGAGGTCCGGGCCGAACACCTCGTAGTGGACGTCGGCCGGCCGGACCCCCGCCTCCAGCAGTTGGCCCCTGACGGCCCGCATGAAGGGGAGCGGGCCGCACAGATAGGCGTGCGTTCCCGGCCGTACGGTGATGCCGCCCAGGTCCACGAGGCCGGTGCGGTCAGCCGGCTGTCCGGCCTCCGGGGCCTCGTACCAGAAGTGCGCCTCGGCGTCCGGGAGCTTCTCCGTCAGCCGTACGTGGTCGGTGCGCAGGGCGTGGTCGGCCGGTGAGCGGTCGCCGTGCACGACGGTGACCGGGCCCCGGTGACCCTCCTGGGCGAGGTACTCCAGCATCGACAGCATGGGGGTGCAGCCGATACCCGCCGATGCCAGCAGCAGGGGCGCGTCCAGGTGGTCCAGCACCAGGTCCCCGTAGGGGAGGGAGACGCGCAGCAGGTCGCCCACGCGGGTGCGCTCGTGCAGCTGGCCGGAGACCTCGCCGTCGGGCGAGCCCTGGCCGCGCACGCGCTTCACGGTGATCGACCGGAGTCGGGAGCCGGGGGCGCAGGAGAGGCTGTACTGGCGTATCTGGCGTGCCCCGTCCGGGAGTTCGACCTGTACGGAGACGTACTGGCCGGGCCGGAAGGCGGGCGTGCGCGCGTCCTCGGCGGGGCGCAGCAGGAACGTGGCGACGTCCTCGGTCTCCTCGATCCGGGCGGTCACCTCCCACGCGTGCCAGACATCGCCCGCCAGGACGCCCTGCTGGGCGTAGAGGCGTTCCTCGACGGCGATCAGGGAGCCCGCCATCAGCCAGTAGACCTCGTCCCAGGCGGCGGCGACCTCCGGGGTGGCCGCGTCGCCCAGGACATCGGCGACGGCCGCGAACAGATGGGTGTGCACCACCTCGTACTGCTCCGGGGCCACCCCGAGCGAGGCGTGCTTGTGGGCGATCCGGTCCAGCATCACGTCGGGCCGGGTCCCGGGCTGCTCGACCAGCGCGGTCGCGAACGCGGCGATGGACCCGGCCAGGGCCCTGCGCTGATCGCCGGAGGCCTGGTTGCCCCGGTTGAACAGGTCCCGCAGCAGCTCGGGGTGGGCGGCGAAGAGCTTCTCGTAGAAGAGGTCGGCGATGTCCCCGATGGCCGCGCCGACGACGGGAAGGGTGGCGCGGACGGTGGCGGTGGACCGGTCGGAGAGCATGAGGCTCCTTATTATTGGAATAGCGGATGCGCATTTAAGGGCGGGGGGGAACTCGCCCCGCGTGCGGGGGTGCGCGAGCGTGCGGGGCCGGGCGGGGTCAGTCGGGTGGTGGGCCGCTGCCGATGCCGAGCAGGAGCGGGCCGGTGGGGGAGGCGACGAGGTCGGTGACGGTGATCGGGTCCAGGGCGGCGTAGAAGGCCTCCTGGGCTGCGCGCAGGGCCCCGCGCAGCCGGCAGGCGGAGCGGAGCGGGCAAGGGGTGTCGCCCTCGCACTCGACGACCTCCTCCGGCCCCTCCAGCTCCCGCACCAGCGAGCCGATCGACGCGTCGCGGCCGGCGGAGGTCAGGGTGAGCCCGCCGCCCCGGCCGCGCCGGGCGTCGAGGAGGCCGAGACGCTGGAGCCGGGCGACGACCTTCGCGGCATGGGTGTACGGGACCCGCATGGCGGCCGCCACCTCGCGGGTGGTCGGCGCTTCTGTGCCCTCGGCGACGGCGAGCCGCATGAGGACGCGGAGTGCCACGTCGGTGAATCTCGTCAGCCGCATGGGCTCAGCGTAGATAAGTTGCACGGAGAATGCGAATTAAAGGAGTGGTCCGGTGACGGGATCAACGTGCCCCACCTGAAGGTGGATTAGTCACACTCTTTTGTGTAATGGCGGGCCTCCCCCTCCTGCTGAAAGTCTCTTCCTCGCAGGTCAGCCCATGATCGAGAGGACGTCAGATGTCCGTTGGTGAAGAGGTTCGCGACACGCAGGCGCCGTCGCAGCAGAGTCTGGGGACGGCAGCTGCGCGGAACCTCGCGACGACCACCAAATCCGCGCCGCAGATGCAGGAGATCACCTCACGGTGGCTGCTGAAGATGCTGCCGTGGGTGCAGGTACAGGGCGGTACGTACCGGGTGAACCGTCGGCTCAGCTATTCGGTCGGCGACGGCCGGGTGACCTTCGTCCAGACCGGGGACCGGGTGGCCGTGATCCCCGCCGAGCTGGGGGAGCTGCCCGCTCTGCGCAACTTCGGGGACGAGGAGGTCCTCGCCGAGCTCGCCCGCAGGTGCGAGCAGCGGGACGTGGCCGCGGGGGAGGTGCTCGCCGCCTCGGGGGACGCGGCGGACCGGGTATATCTGCTGGCGCACGGCAAGGTCGAGAAGATCGGCACCGGCCTCTACGGGGACGAGACGGAGCTCGGGGTCCTCGCCGACGGCGCGTACTTCGGCGACCAGAGCCTGGTCGACGGCGACGCCGTCTGGGAGTACACCGCCCGCGCGGTCACCCCGTGCACGCTCCTCACCCTGAGCCGGGCCGACGTGTTCAACCTCGCGGAGCGCGCCGAATCCCTCCGCGGCCACCTCGCCGGACTGCTCTCCATCCCGCACCAGCGGACCAACCACTACGGAGAGGCGGCGATCGACCTCTCCGCCGGCCATGTCGGCGAGGCAGTCGTCCCGCACACCTTCGTCGACTACGACGCGGCGCCGCGCGAGTACGAACTGAGCGTCGCCCAGACCGTGCTGAAGGTCCACAGCAGGGTGGCCGACCTCTACAACCAGCCGATGAACCAGACCGAGCAGCAGTTGCGGCTCACGGTCGAGGCGCTGCGCGAGCGCCAGGAACACGAACTGATCAACAACAGGGAGTTCGGCCTTCTCAACAACTGCGACTACGGGCAGCGGATCCAGCCGCACGACGGGGTGCCCGGCCCGGACGACATGGACGAGCTGCTCTCGCGCCGCCGCGGATCGAAGCTCTTCCTCGCCCACCCGAAGGCCATTGCCGCCTTCGGCCGCGAGTGCAACCGGCGCGGGCTGGTCCCGGAGAGCGTCGACATCGGCGGCCACCACGTGCCCGCCTGGCGCGGGGTGCCGATCTTCCCGTCCAACAAGATCCCCGTCACCGACGCCCGCACCACCTCCATCATCTGCATGAGGACCGGCGAGGCCGAGCAGGGCGTCATCGGCCTCCAGCAGACCGGCATCCCCGACGAGATCGAACCGAGCCTCTCGGTCCGCTTCATGGGGATCGACGAGCAGGCGATCATCTCCTACCTCGTGACGGCGTACTACTCCGCCGCCATTCTGGTACCGGACGCCCTCGGAGTGCTGGAGAACGTCGAGGTCAGCCGCTGGCGCTGACCCCGAGTCACCCCGGGGGCCCGGGCGGCCGCCGCCGCCCGGGCCCCCGGGTCCGCACCCACCGCCTCGCCCCAGGGAGTTGACCGTGACCATGACCAGTACGGACGCCGCGACGGAAGGGCACGAGGCCGCGGCGCTCCTGGAGCGCACCCGCGCTGTCGTCGACCCGCATCTGCGATCGGCCGTGGAGTCGTTGCCCGGCGGTATACGCCGGATCGCGATGTACCACTTCGGCTGGCAGAACGCCGACGGAACCCCGGCCGCCGGCCAGGCCGGAAAGGCCATCAGGCCGGCGCTCGTGCTGGCCGCCGCCCGCGCGCTGGGCGGCGATCCGGAACGCGCCGTCCGGGCCGCCGTCGCCGTCGAACTCGCCCACAACTTCACCCTGCTCCACGACGACGTCATCGACGAGGACACCACCCGCAGGCACCGGCCCACCGCGTGGGCGGTCTTCGGCGTCCCGGACGCCATCATCACCGGCGATGCCATGCTCGCCCTCGCCCAGCGGCTGCTGGCCGAGGACCCGTATCCGGCCGCGGCGCCCGCCGCCGCCCGGCTCTCCACCTGCGTCATCGAGCTGTGCGCGGGCCAGCAGGCGGACTGCGCCTTCGAGGAGCGCGGCCCCGACGAGGTCACCCTCGACGAATGCCTCGCCATGGCGACCGCCAAGACCGGCGCCCTGCTCGGCTGCGCCTGCGCGCTCGGCGCCCTCTACGCCGGGGCGGAGGACCGGGCGGTCCGCGCGATGGACGGGTTCGGGCGGGAGGCCGGGCTCTCGTTCCAGCTCATCGACGACCTGATCGGCATCTGGGGCGACCCCGACCGCACCGGCAAGCCCGTCGGGGCCGACCTGGCCGCCCACAAGAAGTCCCTGCCCGTGGTCGCCGCCCTCACCTCCGGCACCCCGGCCGCCGCCGAGCTCGCCGCGCTCTACCGGGGGCCCATGAACACCGCCGCCGAGGTGAGCAGGGCGGCCGACGCGGTGGACCGGGCCGGCGGGCGGGACTGGGCCCAGGTCTGCGCGGCCGACCGGATGGCCCGCGCGGTCCACCACCTCTCCCGGGCGGTCCCCGATCCGAGCGCGGCGGGCGACCTGCTGGCGCTGGCCGAATTCGTCACCCGCCGGACCAGCTGACCCACCTCGGGTGACCACGGCGACTCCCTGTCAACTCTAGTATTCCGACGGTTGGTTGGTGGAGAGCAGCAGAGAGGCGGCAGCCCGTCATGGGTATACGGATCCAGCAGGCGGAGCAGCGCGACCGGGAGCTCGTCGTCTCGGTCATGGAGGAGGCCTTCCACGACGACCCGGTCAGCAGTTGGGTGTTCCCCGACGAGGCGCGCCGGCGCGCGGTGCACGGCAGGTTCCTCGGCGTCTTCGTCGACGTCGCCCTCGCCGAGGGCCGTATCGACATCGCCGAGGACGGGGCGGCGGTGGCCCTGTGGCTGACGGTGCCCGCCGGGGCCCCCGAGAAGGAGGACCCCACGCCCGCACTGATGCGACAGACCGCGGATCCGGACAACGAGCGCTGCGAACTGGTGGGCAGGCTCACCGGGGAGGTACACCCGCACGACCGGGCGCACGCCTATCTGCTGATGATCGGCGTCCGTCCCGGCCGCCAGGGAGAGGGCATCGGGGCGGAGCTGATCGGAGCGGAGCTGGAGCGCTGCGACCGGGAGGGCCTGCCGGCCTATCTGGAGGCGAGCAGCGCCCGGAGCCGGCTGCTGTACGAGCGGCTCGGATTCCGCTTCCTCGGCCGCGCGGTGGACCTGCCGGACGGCCCGCCGATGTACCCCATGTGGCGTGATCCCCAAGACGGTTGACGTCCCGTCCTTCCCCTGCGGAGGGCGGTACGGAAGCTGTCCGAGGCGGAGGCTACAGTCCCTGCTCATGACAGATGAGTCGTGGGCCGGCTGGTACCGGGACAACAAGGGTTCCGACGCCGCCGTCCTCACCACGGACGGACAGCGGATCCGGCTCCGGATCAGAGGGGCCGACTTCGAGGGCGAGAGCTTCGACGGCCTGAGGCCCGTCGCGGGCGCCCCGCCGGAGAACGGGACGTTCGGCCTCAGGGACGGCGCGCTCGCCGACTGCGTCCTGGAGTGGGACCGGCCCCTGCCCGTCCTCGTCGCGGGCACGCTCCGCCACGCCACACTGACGTGCCTGCTCTCCCTGCGCCGGGCCGAACCGGATTTCCACCTCGCCCTCCATCTGGGCGGCGCGGTGTACGAATCGGCCCGCGCCGAGCGCGACTTCACCGCGGCCCTGGCCGCCGTCCAGCGGACCCTTCCGGACGACGTCGTCCTCCAGGCCCGTCTCGCCCGGTCCGGAGCAGCCTGACCCGAAGTCGTCCTGCCGCCACCGCCAACCTGCCTGCCGTCACCGACGAACCGTGCGCGTCCGCCCCGTACCGCATCCGGTACGGGGCGGACGCGCGTCACCCCGCTGCCTTCACCCGTTGCCTCCGCCGCATTGTTCTACTAGCATGCGAACAACGGAGGTTTTCCATGAAAAGCAAGAACCTTGGCCGCGTCACTCTCGCCGCCCTGCCCTTTGTACTCGCACTCCTTATCGACCTCACGCTCTGCGCCGTCGTCGCGGACCGCCTGCCCGACCGGCTGGCCGTCCACTTCGACGCCGGCGGATCCGCCAACGGACATACGAGCTTCACCGCCTATCTGCTCTACACACTCCCCTCGCTGCTGGTGCTCGGCGCGCTGTGGGTCTTCATCGCGGTCAGGGGCAGGCTCCACGGCCGGGCCCACCGGTGGTTCATCGGCGGGGGCTTCGCCGTGGCCGCGTTCCTCGGCTATCTCCTGATCGCCGTCCTGTTCGTCAACGTGGACGCCCCCGAAGGCGGTTCGGCCGACGGGTTCCCGCTCCGGCACATCGCGGTGGCCCTCGGGGCGGCCGCCCTCGCCGGAGCCCTCGGCCTGCTGCTGTCCCGGCTGGTCCCCGCGCCCGAGGACCCCCGCGACCCGGGCCCGGCGACCCGGGACAGGATCGTGCTCGCCGACGGCGAGGTGGCCGCCTGGGGGCGCGGTATCGGCGCCTGGTGGGCACCCGTCGCCGTGCTGGTGCTGCTGGCGGCCGGTGTCACCGTCGGGGGGGCGCAGAGCTGGTTCATCGGAGTGCCGCTGATCCTGCTCGCCCTGGCGATGGGCACCTTCTGCCGCCCCCACGTCACCGTGGACCGGCGCGGTCTCACCGTCTCCGGTCTGCTGCCCCGGCCCCGGGTGCGGGTGCCGCTGGAACGGATGGAGGCCGCGGGCAGCCGCCCGGTCGACGCCCTCGCGGAGTACGGCGGCTGGGGCTATCGCATCCGCCCCGAACGCAGCGGCGTGATCACCCGCTCGGGTGAGGCCATCGTCGTCAGCCTGACGAGCGGCCGGGAGTTCGCCGTCACCGTCGGGGACTCGGCCACCGGCGCCGCTCTGCTCAACACGCTGCTCGACCGGCAGCGGGCGGGGGGCTGACCATGCTCTTCCGGGTGGATCCGCATTCCACCGTGCCGCTCGGTGACCAGATCGCCGCCTCGGTCCGGCGCGCGGTCGCCGAGGGCGCCGTGGATCCGGGCGAGCGGCTGCCCGCCGCCCGGGTGCTCGCCGAATCCCTCGGCGTGAACGTCCACACCGTCCTGCGCGGCTACCAACGGCTGCGCGAGGAAGGACTCATCGAACTGCGCCGCGGCCGGGGTGCGGCGATCACCGCGGGCGCGTCGCCGCAGCGCGCCCGACTGCTGGAGAGGGTGCGCGAAGCGGTCGCGGACGCCCGGGAGCTGGGGATGACCGAGGACGAACTGCTGACCCTCGTCCGTAGCGAACTCGACGCCTGACAGGGGGCGTCGGGGACCACGCAGAGGACCGTTCCGGAAGCGGAACGGTCCTCTGACGTGTGGGGGCGCCGGCCGGTCCCGGGACACGGGACCGGCCGGACGAGTGCGACGGCGTCGTGAACGCCACGACGCCAGGGGCGTGACGGCGTCGGGGGTGCGACGGCGTCAGGAGGCGGAAAGGGCGAGCGAGGCCAGGCCGTTCTGCCACAGCTGGTTGACCCGGGCCCGCTCGTCGGCGTCCGGCTGTGCGTTGGTGCAGGACGGGCCGGGGCCGCCGCCGGACATCAACTCGCTGCACGGACCGGAGTAGTTGTCCGGCAGGCCCAGCACGTGCCCGGTCTCGTGCGTGGTGACGCGGGTCGAGTCGTACTGCTGGTTCTGGGCGTAGTCCAGGAAGATGTACCCGCGACCGTGGCCGTCGGTGCTCGCGTAGGAGCCGCGCGGGTCGTTGCCCTCGCGGTACGTGAAGTCCGCGTTGGAGCCCTCCTGCAACTGGACGTTGGAGACCGAGCTGTTCCAGATCCGCGTGCTGTTGGCTATCTGGCCGCGGAAGGACGGCGCGCCCGACGCGTTGTAGGTGACCGTGACGGCCTTGATGCCCGGGTTGGCCGCGCGCTTCTCGGCGACGGACTTCATGACCGCGTCGAGGAAGGCGCGGTTGGCGGCGGCGTTCTCGCCGGAGCCGTTGTACGCGGCGATGGCGGAGGGGGCGGAAGAGGCGGCAGGGGTGGGAGCGGCGACGACGGGGGCGGTGCCCAGCGCGGCGACGAGGCCGAAGCCGGCGGCGGCGACGGCGGTCCTGAGGTGTCTCATGGGGGGATTTCTCCTACCTGTCCGAACGAACCCGCGCCGTGGGGGTGTCCGTCGAACGGACAAGGCGTGGGGCGGTACGGGGAAGAGTGTGGTGCAGCGCACAGTCGCCGGGGATGATGCCGAACGGCGATAGCACCGCCCTATCGCCGCCCCGTCCTTCTCTCTGCGCACGTCAGCCGCTCATCGTCATGCCATGCTCACGTCATCAGCACGGCATCGCCACAGACCTCCGGGCCCAACACTCCCTGAATTGAGGCTGTTTGGTGGGGTTGCGACGTCTGGTGCGCGGCGGACGGCGGTCATAGTCTCCGCTGCATGGAGCTGGAGGTGAGACACCTCAAGGCGCTGTGCGCCATCGCCGACGCGGGCAGTCTGCACCAGGCGGCCCGTCGCCTCGGCGTGAGCCAGCCCTCCCTGACGACCCAGCTGCGGCGGATCGAGAACGTGCTCGGCGCCGAGCTGTTCCTCCGCGAACGGACCGGCTGTCGCCCGACTCCCCTGGGCCGGGCCGTTCTGAGCCGGGCCCGGCCGCTCGTCGACGGCATGAGCGACCTGGTCGCCGCGGCGCTGGCGGAGGCCGAGGCCGCCCGGCCCCGCGGCTCCCGGCTGCGCATCGGCTCGACCGCGAGCCGCGTCATCGGCGGCTGGCTGCGCCGGCTGCGGGCCGCCCTGCCCGGTACGGACATCTCCCTGCGGGTCGACGTCTCCGCCCACGCGCTGCTGCGCTCGGTCGAGGCGGGCCGCCTGGACGTCGCCTTCGTGCACGAGGTGGAGGGCTGTCCGCTGACGCTGCCGGAAGGTCTGGAGCAGCGCGTACTCGTCGACCGGGAACCGCAGTTCATCTCCCTCTCCCGCGACCACCCGGCCGCTCGCCGCCGAGTGGTCGAGCTGGGCGACCTCGCGGGCGACCCGTGGATGGTCGATCCGACGGTGGACGGCGAGTGGGACGGGGTACGCCGGGTGCTCGGCGCCGCCGGACTGAACCCGCCGGTCCTGCACGGCGACTACCTCACCGCAGCCTCCCTCGTCGTGCTCGGCGAGGCCGTCGCGCCCTGCCAGCCGACGTCGGGACCGCGCGACGACATGGTGATCCGCCCGTTGCAGGGCGACCCGCTCGCGGTACGCCTCCTCCTGGTCTCCCGGCCCGGGACCGACATCGAGGTGGTGTACGCACAGTTGGAGGACGCCTACCGGGACGCGGCGCGACGGGCGAGCGGCTACCACGAGTGGCTGCTGCGCCACCGCTCGCCGCTGGCCCGCACGCCCTGACCCGGCACGGTCCCGCCGGTCCGTGAGCCGGCACGCCGGTCCGTCGATCTGTCCGTCCGTCGGCTGCGGAGAGTTCCCCGCTCTGCTGACAGCGTGCACGGGTTCCGCCCCCGCCCGCCGGTGGGCAGAGTCGTCCCATGAGGCTTCTGATGCTGGGCGGTACGGAGTTCGTCGGGCGGGCCGTCACCGACGCGGCGCTGGAGCGGGGCTGGGATGTCACGGTGTTCCACCGCGGACGCCACGCGCCCCCGCCCGGCGTGAGCGCGCTGACGGGGGACCGGACGACCGGAGAGCGGGGGCTCGCGGCGCTGGCGGAGAGCGGGCAGGGCTGGGACCTGGTCGTCGACACCTGGAGCGGCGCCCCGGCGGCGGTCCGGGACGCCGCCCGCCTGCTGTCCGGCCGGGCCGGCCACTTCAGTTACGTCTCCAGTCGCTCCGTCTACGCCTACCCGGCCGCTCCCGGACTCGGCGAGGACGGCCCCCTGGTGACCGGCGCCTCGCCCGACGGCGGCGGGGACGTGCCGTACGACCGGGCCAAGCGCGGCGGCGAGCTGGCCGCCCTCGACACCTTCGGGGACCGGGCCCTGCTGGCCCGGGCCGGGCTGATCATCGGTCCCGGGGAGAACATCGGCCGGCTTCCCTGGTGGCTGTCGCGGACCGCCCGCGGCGGACCGGTGATCGCCCCCGGCCGGCCCGACGCGGAGCTCCAGTACATCGACGTCCGGGACCTGGCGGCGTGGATCCTGGACGCGGCGGCGGCCGGGCTGCACGGCCCGTACAACACCGTCAGCCGCCCCGGCCACGCGACCATGGGCGGGCTGCTGGAAGCCTGCGTGCGGGCCACGGGCTCCGACGCCGAACTGCGCTGGACGGATCCGGAGGTCCTGCTGGCCGCCGGGGCCGAGCCCTGGAGCGACCTGCCGATCTGGCTCCCGCCGGGCGAGCTGTACGACACGATGCACCGCGGCGACCACACCAAGGCGCACGCGGCGGGGCTGCGCTGCCGCCCGGTGGAGGAGACCGTCGCGGACACCTGGGCCTGGCTGCGCGCGCTCGGCGGCACAGCGCCCCACCGCCCCGACCGCCCGCCCGTCGGCCTCGACCCCGAGCTGGAGGCGAAGCTGCTGGCGCTCTGAAGGCTGCTGACGCCCTGCCACTCCGCCGTTCCGGCACGCCGCTCCTGTGTGCGTGTCGCTCGAAGAAACCACCCATAGGCCTACGTAACGGGGAAAAAGCGGCGTGTCATACAAAACGACAAAGTGATGACCATGCATATTGCGCGGCATGGAACAGAAGGTGCGCAGGCACGGCAACGCAATCCGGGCAGCAGTCACAGTGGTGACGGCCGCGGCGATGGTGGGCGTGTTGGCCCCGGCCGCAGGTGCCGATCCGCTGCCGGGCGGACTGGGGCCCTGCCTCGGCAGCTCCTGCCCACCCGGTTGGAACGACCCCAACAACGGCCCGGTCGTCGGCTTCGACAGCAACATCAACGTCTTCGTCGGCGGGGACTTCCTGGTCCGCGAGGCGGCGGCCGAGGCGGAGGGCAAGGTCGTCACCCTCGGCGAGTTCGACATGAACAAGCGGGAGGGGGTCTCGCGGATCTACAACGTCGGTATCGCGGGCGTCGGTTCGCGGGTGCCTCCGCCGGACGGCTCCGACTATCTGACGACGGGCGGGGACATCACCATCGCCGACGGCCAGCGCCTCCTCGCCGAGGAGGGGGAGCACTCCGGCCGCGTCGCGTACGCGGGGGACCTCACGGGCACGGTGAACCCGACCACCGCCCCGCGCTCCGACGAGGACGCGGCCGCCCCGTACACCCGGCTGCGCCCCCGGCTCACCGAGGCCAGCCGGTGCTACGCCTACGACGGCGACGAACACCGCGAGGCGACGGGCGCATGGCAGCAGGTCGGCGACCTCATGACGTTCACCGGCGACGGCACGTCCGCGATCCAGATCTTCGACGTGGACGCGGACCTGGAGTCGGAGACGGGCGGCAACACGGGGTTCGTGTTCAACGGGATCCCCGAGGGCGCGACCGTCCTGGTCAACGTGTACGGCAGCACCCGCAGCGTCGCCACGTTCATGGGCTCGTTCCCCAACGAGGGCCTCCGCGAGAACCTGCTGTGGAACTTCCCGGACGCCACCGCTCTGTCGCTGACCGGCCCGGCCCAGTTCGAGGGCAGCATCCTGGTCGGCCGGCCGGCCAGCTCCACCGTGCTCAGCATGAGCGGCACCAACGGCCGCTTCTACACGGCGGGTTCGCTCACCCACACCTCGCAGGGCCGGTCGGGCGGCCAGGAGATCCACGCGTACCCCTTCGACGGGGACCTGCCGTCGTGCGCCCCCGACCCGACGCCGACCCCCACGGACCCCGCGCCCACGCCGACGGACCCCACGCCGACCCCCACGGATCCCACGCCGACCCCCACGGATCCCGCCCCGACCCCCACGGATCCCCCCCCGACGCCGACGGACCCGACGCCGACCCCCACCGACCCCGCCCCGTCCCCGACCGGCCCGACCGCGACCCCCACCGAGCCGACGCCTACCCCCACCCACCACTCGCCGCAGCCCACGCACTCGCCGAGCCACCCGGGTGAGCTGCCCGACACCGGCTCCCGGGGCGGCGAATGGATCCTCGGGTCCGTCGCGGCAGCGCTCGTGGCCGCCGGCGGTACGGTCCTCGTGGCCACGCGCAGGGCGCGCCGCCGCACCTACCGACCGGGACGGAGCAGTGCCCGCTAGCGTGGTTCGATGACCGAACCGCTGCTGCACCTCGCCGAAGCACCTCTGTGGGAGGCGGCCCGGGGGACAGGGACGTACGAGATGTCCACCCGCGGCCGCACCCTCCAGGAGGAGGGCTTCATCCACCTCTCGCTGCCCCGTCAACTCCCCGGCGTGGCCCGGATGCTGTACGGGGACGGGGCGGGGGACGGCAACGGCGACGGCGGCCAGGGCCTGGTGGTCCTGGTCGTCGATCCCGACCGCCTGGCCGGCCCCGTCCGGTTCGAGGCGATGAAGCCCGGCGGCGAGAAGTTCCCGCACCTGTACGGACCGCTCCCCGTGAGCGCGGTCGTCGAGGTGCGGCCCTTTGACGACTGGTACCACGACCGACGAGAGGAAGACGAACCCCAGTGATCGGCCCCCTCACCGCGGTGACCGGAGCGAGCGGAGCGGTCGGTGGCCGGGTCGCCCGACGGCTGGCCCGGACCGGCGTTCCGGTACGGCTCCTCGGCCGCGACCCCGCCCGGCTGCCCGACGTGCCCGGCGCCGACCATGCGCCCCCCGCCCCCTACGGCGACGGGGAGGCCGTGCGCCGGGCCCTCGACGGCGCCCACACCCTCTTCCTGGTCTCCGCCCACGAAAGCCCCAACCGGGTCCGCGAGCACACCACCGCGATCGACGCCGCCGTGGCGGTGGGGGTGGAGCGGATCGTGTACGTCTCCTTCCAAGGGGCCGCGCCCGACGCCACGTTCACCTTCGCCCACGACCACTGGGACACCGAGGCCCACATCCGTACGGCCGGGATCCGCCACACCTTCCTGCGGGACAACTGGTACCTCGCGGGGCTGCCCGCGATGACCGGGACCGACGGCGTCCTGCGCGGACCCGGCGGCGACGGGCGGGTGGCGGCCGTCGCCCACGAGGACATCGCCGACGCGGCGGCGGCCGTGCTGCTGGACGAGGGCACGGACCACGACGACCGGGTCTACGACCTCACCGGACCGGAGGCGTTCACCCTCGCCGAGGCGGCCGAGGAGCTGACCCGGGTCACCGGGCGGCCCGTCGTCTACGTCCCCGAGACCCGGGAGGAGGCCTACGCCTCCCGGGCCGGCTACGGGGCCGAGGAGTGGGAGGTGGCCGGCTGGGTCACCTCGTACGAGGCCATCGCCAACGGCGAACTGGCCGCCGTCTCCGACGCGGTGCCCACGCTCACCGGGCGTCCGGCGCAGAGCTTCGCCCAGTTCCTGGTGGAGAACCCGGACAGCTACCGCCATCTGCTCCCCGGCGGCTGACCGGCGGGTTCGCCGGGGCTCACCGCCACGGGATGTGCTTCCACGGACTGCCCTCGCTCTCCGTCAGCAGACGGTGGGCGAGGAGGTTCTGTTCGTAGAACGGCCCGTACTCCTCCTCGTCGAACCGCAGCACCCGCCCCAGCGCGTACCCCGCGGAGAACTCCTCCCACGAGCGGTGGGCCGACTTGCTCAGCGCCCCGGCGTACACGATCGCCGCCTCCGCGTCGGCCGGGCCGCAGAAACGCGCCGACAGGCCCCAGCGCGCCAGGTTCACCGCCCGCCCGTAGTCGTACGCGACCGTCGTGCGCACCCGGCCGTCCGGCGGCAGCAGACCGTCCGCTCGGAACCGGGCCTCGTAGCGCATGATCCGGCGCACCAGATCCTCGATGCCCTTGACCGTGCTCGCGTCGGCCCCGAGGTCCTGGGCGTGCCCGGCGGCGGTCTCCCGCCACAGATCGGCCGAGGGCAGCTCGCCGATCGCCGCTGCCAGCTGCTCGCGGGCGCGCAGCGCGAAGTCCGGTTCCGGCGGGCTGTTCGCCGCGTCCAGCAGGAAGTCCAGCTGCCGGCGCCATTCCTCGTGGCCGGCGATGCCCCAGGAGTCACGGAGCTGCTCGCGCTCGTCGACGTACTCGCGGTAGACGGTGCCGACCTCGTTCCACGGCACGGCGTTCCTGATCGCCAGATGCGCCCCGCAGGCCAGCCCGTACGCGAGTGGGCCGTGCAGCGCGCCGTGCCGCAGGGCGACGAGGCGGTTGGCGGAGGCCCGGTCGTTCTCCGCGTACGCCCGCTGCCACAGCGCCAGGTCGGGCGGGGCGGCGGGCAGCAGCAACTGGCCGGGCGTCCCCACGTTCACGCCCAGCCACACCCGGGGATCGGTCCAGCCGAACTCGGCGACCCACCGCAGCGAGACCCCGCGGAAGACCCAGTCCGGGTGCCAGGCGGGCAGCATGCCACGGGTCAGGAGCGGCCGGCAGACGAAGCCCGCCGGGTCGACGTGCCGCCGCCAGATCACGGTGTCCGGATCGGCGTCCACCTCGGCGCGCGGGGCCGGGATGTACAGCTCGGTCCCGGCCAGCGCGGCCAGTTGGCCCCGCACGTCGCCGCGCAGGGCGGCCTCGTGGAGGAGCTGCTCGGTCTCGGACGGCGGGACCCAGGGGGCGGGGGGCCAGGGTGCGGAGGCGGGCGCGCCGGGGGCCGGGGGAGCGCCGTAAGGGCCCGGGTCCGGGTTCATGCGGTTCATGACCAGGGGAGGTTCCGGTAGGGGCCGGCAGGGTCCTGGGTGAGGGCGTGGTGCTCGGCGAGCGACTGTCGGTACGTGGCCTCCGCCGCCTTTGGCCCGTCGTCCTCCGCACGGTGGACCAACCGGGCCATGAGGTAGCCGAGGGAGAAGTCCGGCCAGGAGGAGTAGGCGCTTCGGGCGAGTTCGCCGAGGCGCAGGATGTCCTGCTCGGCCTCGTGCGGATCGGTGTACCGGGCGCCGAGCGCGAGCCGTACGACGTTGACCGCCCGGCCGAGGTCGAAGGCGGCCAGGGTGTCGACGCGACCGCCCGGGGCGAGCGCGCCGTCGGCCCGGAGCCGGTCCTCGAACAGGGTGATGTGGCGCAACGACCGTTCCGCCAGCGCCCGGTCGTCGGCCTCCCGCGCGGTGAACGCGCGGCCCACCGCCTCGGCCCACTCCTCGCGCGCCGGTGTCCGCCCCGTCCGGGCGGCCAGGGTGTGCCGGGTGCGCAGGACGGCTTCCTGGACGCGCCCGACCAGCTGGTTCCTCATCAGAGACGCGAGGCGGTCGCGGTACTCGGCGCGGTGCTGGATGCCCCACGGACTGCGCAGCCGCGCGCGGTCCATCGCGTAGTTCTCGTAGGCGGCGCCGAGCCGGTTCCAGATCAGGCCGTTGGTGACGGCCAGGTGCGCGCCGAGCGCCAGTCCGTGGGCGAGCGGACCGTGCAGGGGCCCGCCGCTGTCGGTGAGCAGCATCCCCCGCTCGGGCCCGCCGAGGCGTTCGGCGGCCTTCAGCCAGCCCTTGAGGCGGCCCGGCCGGGCGTCGGCCATCGCCGCGTACGGGGTGCCGTGGTTCACCGCCAGCCGCCGCACGTCGTACGGCCAGGTCCGGGCCAGCTCGCCGAGGCCCACCTCGCGGAAGACCCACTCGGGGTGCCAGGGCGGCAGCATTCCCTGGGTCAGGACCGGGACGCAGATCCGCCGGGTGGCCTCGTCGCGGACGGTGGGCAGCGGCGCCGTCCAGCCGGGGATGTCCGCGTGCAGCCGGGCGACGAGCACGTACAGCCGGGTCCGCGCGAGCAGCTCCACCACCGCGTCGGCGCTCCCGTCCGCGACCGCCGCGGACAGCGCGCGCTCGATCGCCGTGGGCGCCACCGCTCCGCCGCTCTCTGTTCCCGCCCCGTTCCCCGTCGTCACGGAGCTGATCCTACGAAAGAGGCCCCGCGCCCGTCCCGGGTGGTCGGAGGCCGCCCGGGCGCACCAGCCCCGGCCGGTGCGACGCGTACGGGGTGGACGACGCGGCCCGGTGGCTCAGCTCCGGCCCGTGTGGTCCAGGATCGCGGCGGAGAGCGGGGCGTGGACCTCGCGGGGCAGGGCGTGCCCCATGCCGGGGATCTCGACGAGCCGGGCGCCGCGGATGACCTGGGCGAGGTGCTCGGCGTGCGGGGCGGGGGCGACCGGTTCGGCGGGGGCCGAGGTGATCAGCGTGGGCACCTCGGTGGCGGCGAGCCGCTCGGTGCGCTCCATGCCGGAGTAGTCGGCGCGGGCGTGGGCGGTTCCGGCGTGGTGGTGGCCGGTGTGCGCGATGATCCGGCGCTCCAGTTCGCGGGCGTACGCGGCGTCGAACGGGATCAGGTCGCCGCCGAGCACCCGCCAGTGCTCGACGCGCCGCTCCAGCTCCGCCTCCGGGCCCCGGTCCTCGATGGGCCGCGACCACAGCTCCATCAGCTCAGAGGAGACGCCGGGCAGCTCCTCCGGCGGGATGCGGCGGCCGTCCGGCGCGACGTAGGGCGCGGAGCTGAGCGCGTTCGTCCCGATGACCGTGGCGCTGAGCAGCCGCTCGGAGTGGTCGGCGAGGAGCAACTGCGTGAGCATGCCGCCCATCGACATCCCCACCACATGCGCGCGCTCCACGCCGAACGCGTCCAGCACGGCGACGGCGTCCCCGGCCAACGCGGTGAGTGGATAGGGCTGTTCGTCGAAGGAGGCGGTGGAGCGGCCGGTGTCCCGATGGTCGTACCGGATCACCCGGTGCCGTACGGCCAGCAGCTCGACCAGCTCGTCGGGCCAGCCGAGCCCGGACGCCTGCGCACCCATGACCAGGAGCAGGACGGGCGCGTCCGGAGCACCGTGCTCCTCGGCCCAGAGGCGGACGCCGGGGGCGGCATCGACGAAGCGTTCCATGGTGGACCTCACTGTTCCGGCACCGGATATTAGACGAGACGTATCGTCTCGCACTGCTCCGACAGTAACGCAGGGCCGGCCGGGATGCCGGCGCGGCGATGAACCGGCCGCCCTGATCCGGGGCGTCGAGGGACGTTCGGCCGTCGCCGGGCCACCCGCCGTCCGGCAGTCGCCGTCAGGCTCGGGAGGTCGGCGCGTTCCGTTCCAGGCGGGCGCGCAGGGTGCCTTCGAAGTCTTCGGCGCGGGAGAGCTGGACGCGGAGCTTCTCGACCTGCTCGGCGGCTTCCTGCTGGTAGGTGCGGACGCGTTCCAGGAGGGCCTCGCTCTCGTCGGCGCCGAGGGCGGCGTCGGTGTCGAGGCGGTCGGTGGCGTCGAGCAGGTCGCGCATCTGGTCCAGGGTGAAGCCGAGCGGCTTCATGCGGCGGATGACCATGAGGCGGGCGACGTCGTTCTCGGTGTAGAGGCGGAAGCCGCCCCGGGAGCGTGCGGAGGGGACGACGAGGCCGGTCTCTTCGTAGTGGCGGATGGTGCGCAGGGAGAGTTCGGTCCGTGCGGCGACCTCGCCGATCTGCATGTGCTTGCCGTCCACGTCCGTGATCCCCTGGCCCTTCTCCTTCGTCAGCGGCCTCGGTCCTGGCGGGTGCCGCCGATCTCTACCCTAACGTTAGGGTAGAGTTTCGGGTGGTGAGGGCGGCGTTCCGCAGCCCTGCTGTTGCCGTGCCGGGGCCGATGGCGCCCCCGGCGAAGTACCGATTCTTGCAGGAGAGAAGCGTGCGCGAGCCCATGACGCCTGGTGCCGCCGCCTGCCCGCCGTGATGTTTCGCCTTCGGACGTGAGTCCGGCCGCGTCGGCGGCTGTTCCCACCGTCGTCCTCTTTCGACTTCCGGCTCCGTACGCCGCGGCGCCGCCCGCGGGGTGCCGACCAGGTCTCCGCGCCCTTCCGCATGTCCCGGCCTGCCGAACGGGGCGTGCCCGAGCACGACAGGTTCCGCTCCCTTGTCTTCTGCCGCCCCTGCCCTCCCACCGGCCGCGCGCCTGCGTGGCCTGAAGCCCGACTGGATCTCCGACCCGAAGGTCTGGCGGACGGAGGTCCTGGCCGGCCTGGTCGTCGCCCTCGCGCTGATTCCCGAGGCCATCTCGTTCTCGATCATCGCGGGCGTGGATCCGGCGATCGGTCTGTTCGCCTCCTTCACCATGGCTGTCGTCATCTCGATCGTCGGAGGCCGTCGGGCGATGATCTCCGCCGCCACCGGCGCCGTCGCCCTGGTGATCGCGCCGCTGAACCGGGAGCACGGCTTCGGCTACCTCGTCGCCGCCGTTGTCCTCGCCGGTGTCTTCCAGGTCGTTCTGGGCGCGCTGGGCGTGGCGAAACTGATGCGGTTCATCCCGCGCTCGGTGATGGTCGGGTTCGTCAACTCCCTTGCCATCCTGATCTTCATGGCCCAGATCCCGGAGATGCGCGACGTCCCGTGGGCCGTCTACCCGCTGATCGCCGCCGGTCTGGCACTCATGGTCCTCTTCCCGAAGCTCACCACGGTGATTCCGGCGCCGCTGGTCTCCATCGTCATCCTCACCGTGATCACCGTCGGCGCCGCCATCGCGGTGCCGACCGTGGGGGACAAGGGTGAACTGCCGGACTCCCTGCCCGTGCCGGGTCTGCCGGACGTTCCGTTCACACCGGCCACGCTGGCGACGATCGCCCCGTACGCGTTCGCGATGGCGCTGGTCGGCCTGATGGAGTCGCTGATGACGGCCAAGCTGGTCGACGACATCACCGACACCCGCTCGAACAAGACGCGTGAGTCCATCGGTCAGGGCATCGCCAACATCGTCACCGGCTTCTTCGGCGGCATGGGCGGCTGCGCCATGATCGGCCAGACGATGATCAACGTGAAGGTGTCCGGAGCCCGCACCCGGGTCTCGACCTTCCTCGCCGGGGCGTTCCTGATGGTGCTGTGCATCGCCTTCGGCCCGGTCGTCTCCGACATCCCCATGGCCGCCCTGGTCGCAGTCATGATCATGGTGTCGCTCGCGACCTTCGACTGGCATTCCGTCGCCCCGAGGACCCTCAAGCGGATGCCCGCCGGCGAGATCGCCGTCATGGTCCTCACCGTCGCCGCGGTCGTCGCCACCCACAACCTCGCCGTCGGTGTCGTCCTGGGCTCCGTCACGGCCATGGTCGTCTTCGCCAGGCGGGTCGCCCGCCTCGCCGAGGTCACCGCCGTCGTCGATCCCGACGGCCGGACAGTGGTCTACCGGGTGACCGGCGAGCTGTTCTTCGCCTCCTCCAACGACCTGGTGGGCCGGTTCGACTACGCCACCGACCCGGACAAGGTGATCATCGACTTGAGTTCGGCGCACATCTGGGACGCCTCTTCCGTCGCGGCCCTCGACGCGATCGAGACCAAGTACGCCCGGCGTGGCAAGACCGTGGAGATCACCGGGCTCAACCCCCCGAGCGCCCACCTGCACGGCAGGCTCAGCGGCGAACTGGCCGCCGGCCACTGACCATCCGCACGACCCGCACGACAGAACCCCGGCGCAGGCACCGGGGTTCTCCGCGGTTCGAGCGCCTCACGCTCGGGTGAGTGCCTCGTCGGTCGCGGCCGGGAATCAAGCGATCCGAGTCGGCGGCCTGACCCGCGGGATGGCGGGTCAGGCCGCCGGGAGGAAGATCAGGCCTTCTTGGTCTCCCAGAAGATCCGGTCGACCTCGGCGATCAGGTCCAGCGCCTTCTGGCCCGTCTTCGGGTCGTTCGAGCCCTTGGCCGCGGAGAGCGCCTTCAGGGTGTCGTTGACCAGCTGGTGCAGCTCCGGGTACTTCTCGAAGTGCGGGGGCTTGAAGTAGTCGCTCCAGAGCACCGAGATGTGGTGCTTGGCGAGCTCGGCGCGCTGCTCCTTGATCAGGATGGCGCGGGTGCGGAAGTCCGCGTCCTCGTTGGCCTGGTACTTCTCCTGGACGGCCTTGACCGACTCGGCCTCGATGCGGGCCTGGGCCGGGTCGTACACGCCGCAGGGCAGGTCGCAGTGGGCGCTGACCTTCACCTTGGGGGCAAACAGGCGGGAAAGCATGGAGCTGTCCTCCTCGTGATCGTCTTCTCAGGTGGGACATTACTCCGTGGAGCGCCGCTTTCCGTGGCTGCCCCAGGGGCTTAGGTCAAAAGTCCGGTGTGAGAATCGTGCCGTCGGCCGAATGTACGGAGCGGTCCGCACAACAGTGTCCTGCGGGACGGTGTACGGAGGAGGAGCGGGCGGTGGCGCAGATGCCGGAGCGGCGGCAGGTGTCCGAGGGCGGGCGTTTGACGCGGCGTCCGTTGCGGGTGGTGGAGGTGACGGGCCCTTCGATGGTGCCCACGCTCTACCACGGCGATCTGCTGCTCGTGCAGTACGGCGTGCCCGTGCGCCCCGGTGACGTGGTCATTCTGCGGCACCCCTTCCAGCAGGACCTGCTGGTGGTCAAACGGGCCGTCGAGCGGCGGCCCGGCGGCTGGTGGGTGCGCGGCGACAACACCTTCGCGGGCGGGGACAGCACGGATTACGGGGTCGTGCCCGAGGAGCTCGTGCTGGCCCGGGTGCGGGCCCGCTACCGGCCCCTGGCGAAGGGTCAGCGGTCGGTGACGGGAGTGCTGGGCTGGGCGGTCTCCGCGCTGCGCCCGGTGCGTTCGGCCTCCTCGCGCTTGCGGGCCCGGTAGGCGGCCACGTTGGCGCGTGTCGCGCAGCGGTCCGAGCAGTAGCGCCGGGACCGGTTGGTGGAGGTGTCCAGGTACGCGTTGCGGCAGGGGGCCGCCTCGCACAGGCCGAGCCGGTCCACGCCGTGCCCGGTGAGATGGAAGGCCAGGCCCATCGCCGCGATGGCCGCGTAGCCCGCGGTCGCGTTCGACGGGTGGTCGGCCAGGTGCATGTGCCAGTCCGGCCTGCCGTCCTCGTCCCGGAAGTCGTGCCCCGAGATCTGCGGGCTCACCGGGAACTCCAGCAGTAGCGAGTTCAGCAGGTCGACCGCGAGCGTCTCGTCGCCGTCGTCCGCCGCCTCGAAGACCCCGCGCAGCCGCGCCCGTACGGAACGGAACCGGGTCACGTCCGCCTCCGTCGCCCGCCGCGCCGCCTGCCGGCTGGCGCCGAACAGCTCCCGGACCGCCTCGACGGAGGTGAGCGTGTCCTTGTTGCGGGCCGGTTCCTCGGTGTTGACCAGGCGCACGGCATAGTCCGAGTAAGAGGCCAGTTCCACTTGTAGTCCTTACGGCGTCGGTCTAAAGTCGGGGTATCGACCAGTGTAATGGTCGATTCGCGTAGATGGGTATTACACCGGGCTTGATGTGGAGGTTGGCGTGACGGAGACGGCTGCGGGCACCGACTGGCAGTCCTGGCAGGAGAGCTGGGACCGGCAGCAGGAGTGGTACATGCCCGACCGCGAGGAGCGGTTCCGGGTGATGCTGGACATGGTCGAGGCGGTCGTCGGACCGGAACCGCGGGTCCTCGACCTCGCGTGCGGTACGGGAAGTATTACGGACCGGCTCCTCAAGCGGTTCCCGAACGCCACGAGTACCGGCGTCGATCTCGACCCCGCGCTCCTGACCATCGCCCGCGGCACCTTCGAGGGCGACGACCGGGTCACCTTCGTCACCGCCGACCTCAAGGACCCGGACTGGACCACCCGGCTGCCCCACACCTCGTACGACGCCGTCCTCACCGCCACCGCCCTGCACTGGCTGCACAGCGAGCCGCTGGCCGTCCTGTACGGGCAGCTCGGCGGGCTCGTCCGGGACGGCGGGGTCTTCATGAACGCCGACCGCACCATCGACCCGGCCACCCCGCGCATCAACGCCGCCGAGCGCGCCCACCGGCACGCCGCGATGGACCGCGCCAAGGCCGCCGGAGCGCTCGACTGGGCCGAGTGGTGGGCCGTCGCCGCCAAGGACCCCGTCCTCGCCGCACCCACCGCCGAGCGCTTCGCGATCTACGGCGAGCACGCGGACGGCGACATGCCCTCCGCCGACTGGCACGCCCGCACGCTCCTCGCCTCCGGTTTCGGTGAGGCCCGCGCGGTCTGGGCGTCCCCCTCGGACAGCCTCGTCCTCGCGGTGAAGTAGGGCGCGCGGCGGGGAAAGGAGAGGGCGGTACGGACCGCTGTCCGTACCGCCCCCTTCCGTCCGTGCCGGCTGTCAGCCTGCCGCTACAGCACCTTGGACAGGAACGACTTCGTCCGGTCGTGCTGCGGGTTGGTCAGCACCTCGCGCGGGTGGCCCGATTCGACCACCACGCCGTCGTCCATGAAGACCAGCGCGTCGCCCACCTCGCGGGCGAAGCCCATCTCGTGGGTGACGACGATCATCGTCATGCCGTCCTCGGCGAGGCCCCGCATGACGTCCAGGACATCGCCGACCAGCTCGGGGTCGAGCGCGGAGGTCGGCTCGTCGAAGAGCATCAGCTTCGGCTCCATCGCCAGCGCGCGGGCGATGGCCACGCGCTGCTGCTGGCCGCCGGAGAGCTGCGAGGGGTAGTTCTTCGCCTTGTCGCCGAGGCCCACCCGGTCCAGCAGCTTCTCGGCGCGGGCCCGGGCCACGGCCTTGGCCTCGCCCTTGACCTGGATCGGCGCCTCCATGACGTTCTCCAGCGCCGTCATGTGCGGAAACAGGTTGAAGCGCTGGAAGACCATGCCGATGTCACGGCGCTGGAGGGCGACCTCGCTGTCCTTCAGCTCGTAGAGCTTGTCGCCCTTCTGCCGGTAGCCGACCAGCTCGCCGTCGACCGAGAGCCGGCCGGCGTTGATCTTCTCCAGGTGGTTGATGCACCGCAGGAAGGTCGACTTGCCGGAGCCGGACGGGCCGATCAGGCAGAACACCTCACGCGGGGCGACCTCCAGGTCGATGCCCTTGAGGATGTGGGCGGCGCCGAAGGACTTGTGGACGCCCTCGGCCTTCACCATGGGGGTGGTCATGCGGAGACACCTCCGGAGGGCCGGTTGCCGAACGCGGCGAGGTTGACCTTGACGCGCTGCCACGGGGTGAGCGGCAGCGAACGCAGCGAGCCGCGGGCGAAGCGGCGCTCCAGGTAGTACTGGCCGACGCTGAACACGCTGGTCATCACGATGTACCAGATGGACGCGACGAACAGCATCTCCATCACCGCGTACGACGTGGAGCCGATTTGCGAGGTGGAGCGGAGCAGTTCGTTGTACGTGACCGCGTAGACGAGCGAGGAGGTCTTCAGCATGTTGATGAACTCGTTGCCGGTCGGCGGGATGATCACCCGCAGCGCCTGCGGGAGGACCACGCGGCGCATGGTCTTCGCCTGGGTCATGCCCAGCGCGTGCGAGGCCTCGGTCTGGCCCTCGTCGACCGACTGGATGCCGGCGCGGCAGATCTCCGCCATGTAGGCGGCCTCGTTCAGCGCGAGCCCCAAGAGAGCGCACATGAACGGGGTCATGACGTCCGTCATCTCGTCCTTGTAGATGAACGGGATGTTCAGGACGGGGAAGATCAGCGCCAGGTTGAACCAGAGCAGCAGCTGTACGTAGACCGGGGTGCCCCGGAAGAACCAGATGTACAGCCAGGCCACCCAGCTGGTGACCGGGTTCTTCGACAGCCGCATCACGGCGAGCACGACGCCGAGGATCACGCCGAGCACCATCGCGAGGACGCTGATCAGCAGGGTGCGGCCCGCTCCGGCGATGACGCTGCTGTCGAACAGCTTGTCGCCGACGGCGTGCCACTGGATGTTGCCCTGCGAGAAGGCGTATCCGAGGGCGACGAGGAGGCCGATCACCACGACGCCGCTGATCCAACGGCCGACATGGCGGACGGGAATGGCCTTGATGTTCTCCGGGGCCGTGGTGGCGGCCTTGGAGACGGACACCTGGCCGGCCGGTGAGGCGGCGGGTGTCTTGTCGAACTTGTCAGTCATCGTGACTGCCCTTCGGTGAAGCGTCCGGTCACTTGCCGCCGTTGATGGCGGCCTTGTCGATCGCTCCCGTACCGGCGCCCCACTTGTCGAGCACCTTCTGGTACGAACCGTCGGCGATGATCGCGTCGACGGCCTCCTTCAGGGCGTCGCGCAGGCCGGTGTTGGTCTTCTTGACGGCGATACCGAACGGGCCGGCGTCGACCTGCTCGCCCACGACCTCGAACGCGTTGCCGCCGTCGGCCTTGCGGGCCAGGTCGACCGCGACCGGGTAGTCGTTGACACCGGCGACCGCACCGCCGGACTTCACGCGGGTCTGGGCCTCGGTGTCGTTCTCGAAGGACTCGATCTTGATGGCCTTCTCGCCGCCGTCCGTACAGGCCTTCGACTGCTTCTTGAGGGCCTCCTCGTACGTGGTGCCGCGCTGCACCGCCGCGGGCTTGCCGCACAGGTCCTCGATGGACTTGATGTTCTGCGGGTTGCCCTTCTTGGTGTACACGGCCGTACCGGCGAGGAAGTAGTCGACGAAGTCGACGCCCTCGCCCAGCTTCTTGCCGGAGTCGTCCAGGCCCTCCTGGCGCTGCTTGTTGTCCGTGATCGACGACATCGCGATGTCGTGGCGGCCGGAGTTCAGGGCGGTGATGAGGCCGTCGAAAGAACCCGAGGTGAACTCGAACTTCACGCCGAGCTGCTTGCCGAGCGCCTCGGCCAGATCGGGGTCGACACCCACGATCTTCCCGTTCTCCACGGACTCCATCGGGGCGTATTCGGCATTCGTGCCGACCTTGATCACACCGGACTTCTGGTACTTCTCCGGCAGCTTCGAGAAGAGCGGAGCGCCGCTCTTGGTCTCCTTGCCGCTGCCGCTCTCCTGGGACGCGCTGTCGGTCTGGTCGCCACAGGCGGTGAGCAGCAGGGAGGCGGCGACCGCGATGGCGCCGATCGCCGCAATCCGGGACTTCGCGGTCGTACGACGCGTGATGCTTGCGGTCATGTCGGGATCCTCCGGCAGGTGAGGGTGAGGTGCTGGTGGGCGGCTTGGCACGCACCTTCGAGTGTCGCCACCTTGTGTGATGACGGCATCCTGCCATTCGGACTGGCCCATTCAGGGGTCCCGCCATGTCAAAATCGGATAACGGGCGACCCCCGAACATCAACGGCCGGTACCTCGGGGCCGGACCTTCTGTAGGGATTCATTCCTCACGCCGGAGAATCTTCGGCACGTCTCGACTGGTGGGCGGCATTTATACCGGTTTGCCGACTTGTCCAGATATTCGACTATGAGTCACGTCACCGCGTCGATATGGACTCGTCCGTAACACCGTTCGTCCGGTAAGAAAGACGTTTACACCCCTCATCCGGGGCCCAGGGCGCGTGTGCGGCGCGCCCGCGCGTACGTACCTCTCCCTGCTCGGGCGGGCCAACCGCCCGGCGCGGGGCGCGTACGCGGTGCCCGCCCACCCCTCCTCAACCAGGAGTGGCCACCCTCAAACGATGAAGACTTAAGGGGTCAACACCATGGCAGCGGAGATCGTCAATCCTCGCAGCGACAGCACCATCGACAGCGCCACCGACCGTGGCATCGAGCGCACGAGCGCGGCGGACACCGGGGCCGACGAGCCCTTCGATCCGGCCTTCGCCCTCCACCGGGGCGGGAAGATGGCCGTGCAGGCCACCGTCCCGATCCGGGACAAGGACGACCTCTCCCTGGCGTACACGCCCGGAGTGGCGAAAGTGTGCAGCGCCATCGCCGACAACCCCGAGCTCGTCCACGACTACACCTGGAAGTCGCAGGTCGTGGCCGTCGTGACGGACGGCACCGCCGTGCTCGGCCTCGGCGACATCGGGCCCGAGGCGTCCCTCCCCGTGATGGAGGGCAAGGCCATCCTCTTCAAGCAGTTCGGCGGCGTCGACGCGGTGCCGATCGCGCTCGCGACCACCGACGCCGACGAGATCGTCGACACCGTCGTCCGGCTCGCCCCCTCCTTCGGCGGGGTCAACCTGGAGGACATCTCGGCGCCCCGCTGCTTCGAGATCGAGCGCAAGCTCCAGGAGCGGCTGGACATCCCGGTCTTCCACGACGACCAGCACGGCACCGCGGTCGTCACCCTCGCCGCCCTGCGCAACGCCGCGAAGCTCTCCGGGCGGACGCTCGGCGATCTGCGCGGTGTCATCTCCGGCGCGGGCGCGGCGGGCGTGGCCATCGCCAAGTTCCTGCTGGAGGCGGGGATCGGCGACATCGCGGTGGCCGACCGCAAGGGCATCGTCAGCCGCGACCGCGACGACCTGACCGAGGTCAAGCGCGAGCTGGCGGAGCTGACGAACCGGGCGGGCCTGACCGGTTCGCTGGAGCAGGCGCTCGCCGGTGCGGACGTCTTCATCGGCGTCTCCGGCGGTACGGTCCCGGAGGCGGCGGTGGCCTCGATGGCGCCCGGCGCGTACGTCTTCGCGATGGCCAACCCGAATCCGGAGGTCCACCCGGAGGTCGCGCACAAGTACGCGGCCGTCGTGGCGACCGGGCGGTCCGACTTCCCGAACCAGATCAACAACGTGCTGGCGTTCCCGGGGATCTTCGCGGGTGCGCTCCAGGTGCGGGCCTCCCGGATCACGGAGGGCATGAAGATCGCCGCGGCGAACGCGCTGGCCGACGTGGTCGGCGATGAACTGGCGGCGGACTACGTGATCCCGTCCCCGTTCGACGAGCGGGTCGCG